>NZ_JAERQJ010000001.1:0-715000 GCF_016735115.1 Aquimarina mytili
AGAAAAGTAGAAGAAGGTAAAAATAAAATGAGTGTACTAAATGCTGTAAGAAACAAAATTATACACATCATTTTTGCTTTGATTAAAAATCAAACTTTTTATCAAAACCGCTTGAATTTGTCATAGAAATCGAATTGACGAATTTTGGATCAAAAAAGTGAAAATGTGTAACAGATCAATTTAATTTAGTTTCTTCTCCTTGGGGAGAAGGCTAGGATGAGGGGATCAAGACAAAAAACCCTCACCTTAATCCTCTCCCAAAGGGAGAGGAGACTTAGAAATAATAATTTTACTTCAAACAAAACCCCATAATATGATTAAAAAAATCGCATTACTTGCACTGGCAGGAACATTAATGACCTCGTGCGTGTCTTCTAAAGTACATAAAGAATTAGAAGGTAAATATGCTAGTCTTAAACGTAAATATCGGAAGACAAACGATAAATTTACCGCTTTAAAAAGAGCGAACGATGCCGATAAAAAAGCATTAGCACAATTAGAAGACGAATATCAAAAACTCAAAGCCGAAAGAGATAACCTGGAAGGAAAATACAATGCCGCCCAGGCAAACTACAACAACATCAAAGATTCTTATGATGCCCTTGAGCGAAATAGTTCTGCGGCAATTGCTGCCAATAGCAAAAAAAACAGAGAGTTATTAAGCAAACTCGAAGACAAAGAAAGAGCACTGGCCGAAGAACGCACACGTTTAGATAACCTGCAAAGAGATCTTGAGGCGCGATCACGACGCATTAATGAGTTAGAAAGTCTTATTGCTGCCAAAGATGCCAAAATGCAAGGGCTAAAAAATGCTATATCTAAAGCTTTGCGTAATTTTGAAGGCAAAGGTCTTACGGTAGAAGAGCGTAATGGAAAAGTGTATATCTCTATGGAAAACAAACTCTTATTTGAGTCTGGGAGCTGGGCTGTTGGTGCACAAGGGCAAAAAGCAGTAAGACAACTCGGTAAAGTATTGGGTGGCAATCCTGATATTGCCGTATTGATTGAAGGCCACACCGATGATGACCCTTTTACCGGCAATGCACAGTTATCGGGCAATTGGGATCTATCGACCAAAAGAGCCACTGCGATTGTAAACATCTTGCTACAGAATAAGCAAATCGATCCACAAAATCTAACGGCCGCCGGTCGAGGAGAGTTTGCTCCTGTAGCCAGTAACGAAACCAACGAAGGCAAAAGTAAAAACCGACGTATCGAGGTGATCTTAACTCCAAAACTAGATGAGATCACGAAGTTATTGAATGATATCTAAACAAAAAAAGCGACTCATTTGAGTCGCTTTTTTTATGTATTCTGTGTGTTTATTGTTAATTGAATAAACTATCTAGAATATTTTGTACGTCAGCATCTTGATTTTCTGCTAATGTGGTTTTAAGTTCTAAAAGCTTAGCTTGAAAAGTTTCAATAACACGTTCAGAATTCATTTTATCTAATAGAATGTCTTTACCATTAGTAGTTAATAAATGATATTCGAAATGATTTAAATGTTTAGGTTTTGATTTGTCTAATTTTTTTTGAACAGAAACAGCTCCTTTACTTGTAATAATGGAAATCACGTTTCCCGCAGCAGTTACTTTGTCTGTTTGCTCACCTAAATCGGTAGCTAAAGAATATACTCTGTCAAAAATCTCTTTTTGTTTACTCCAATCTTCTTGAGCTTGTGAAGTTACACTTGCGCCTAGCACGAATAGAAGTAGAAATAATTTTTTCATAATGTTTGGGTGTTAAAAAATGTATTAAAAGTTTATAGGTTAATTACACCGGCTATCTAACGCAAAAAACATATTTTTTATTGTTAAAACAACCTTAAAAAGCGCCTCAAAATAGGCATTTTATTCGATAAAAACCAAAAAGTGTGCCAAGAATTTAGTAAACAAAAATAAAATCCTTAATTATGCATATATTGAAAAGGCATACTGTTTTTTATATTTTATATAAAAACATAAAAATAAGAAAAACAGATAACAAAAAAGCGTTGCCAGACGTTTATAATACCCCAATTAATCTAAAACTACAGAACCCATGAAAAGGTTATTGATTTTTATACTAGTACTAGCATCCATGTTTAAAGGAGTGAGCCAGGAAAGCGAAGAAGAGTATCAGGAAGACGAAGGATATCAGAACGAAGAGGAAGTACAAAGTGAAGAAGAGGGACAAGAAGACGAAAATGAAGATGACAACTACTTTGATATCTATAACTATTTTAGTTTCACCAATGATGAGTATGCTAATGCCATGGATAAGGTGAGTGATATGAATCCAGAAGATCAAAATGTCCTAAATAAACTGGTATTAGAAGTTCAAAAAGATAAAGTATTAAAAGATCGCTTGTTTGGAGAGTTGATCGCAAAACCCAAAAAAAAGCATCCGTACAAGGGCAAAGACAGCCCCGGGTTTATGTGTGTCTTACGTGGTCTTATAGAAAACAAAACAGTATATGACGGGATTGTTAACAACGGAGGGGCCGAGGATCAGGCCAGAAATGTTGCAGCACTCGCCGAAAGAACCGTTCGTAGAAAATGCGGTATCGCCAAAAAAGTGAATGGAGAGGAAGAATAGCACAGACTGTTTCCATATTCTGGTAAACTGCCTTAGGGTGAGCTCTTTTAAGCTACCATTAAATTAATTAGTTATAGAGCGTTCCTTCTCCTTGAGGGAGAAGGTTAGGATGAGGGTGCTTTTCACAACAAAAACCCTCACCTTAATCCTCTCCCAGAGGGAGAGGAAACTTAAATTAGAATAAAACAAGAATTTACACGCGCAATTTCAAATTAATAAACCATTCTCAATTATTATTTTATCTTTACCACACCTAAATCTATAAAAATTAAGCTATTATGTTTGTTATCTTCGGAACAAGAGGACTAAAACACACCGTGAGTGATAGTCCCGTGTTAACCAATTCATGCCCAAATTGTAATAATGGAAACCTTGTAAATAAGTTATATCGCCGGTGGTTTACCTTATTTTTTATCCCGGTAATTCCTTTAGATACAGTAGATCGTTTTTATGAATGCGATAGTTGCAAAAGTGCGTATAACGAAAACATCAAAACCATTTTGCAAAAATCGCAGGACGAGATCAATGAAAACCAAAAGCAGGCAAAACTGATTTTTGCCAAAGCATTGGTGGCTTCGATGACGCATATGTCGATTATCGATGGGGATTTTGCGGCAGAAGAAGAACGTGAGATTATGGATGCTATCGAAGGGTTTCCCGAAATGAAAGAAGATCTTATGGCTGTGCATCACCATGTAAAAGAGCATGCTAATAAAGATAACCAGGTGTTTAATTATTTAAATGATGCCAGAAATGCATTATCCTCTGAAGCATTGATTAATATTTTGGCACAAGCAGCCGTAGTATTACTTGCTGATGGCGCTATTGAAAAGGAAGAAGAAAACCTGATGAAAGAATACCTAATCGCCTGCGGATTACCTAAAGAAATGTATCAAAACCTGATCGATCGATTAACACAAAAAGACATCTCTGAGCTCAAAGAAGGGCAGTTGAATTAATGTTCGGTTTTAAATACCCGTCAATTCGAGTACTTCGACCTAAGGGAGGAGTGTATCGAGAATAGGGTATTGAACATAAATTGGAAACGAAATATCAAACTACTCTTTTTACGAAAACGATTAAAAAACAGCCAATAATCATTGGCTGTTTTTTGGTTACAACAGTAACATTTTTGGTTTCTTTGCTATACACCTTAAAGGAAAATTGCTAAAAAAAGGACTCTTAATAGTACAAAACCTATGGACACCAAAAAAACCTTATCCCTGCTAACTCTTATTTTTATTGGATTTTTTATCAATTCGCTACATGCCCAGGTGGCAACTGATACCTTATTGGCTTCTCAGTATTTTAAGAAAGGAGATTCGTTTTTAGAAGAAAGAAAGCTGGACAGTTCTTTGGTGTATTTTAAAAAAGCGTTGCCTATTTATGAGAAGGCTAAAGCTTGGGAAAAAGTGGCTAGTTGCAATAATAAGATTAGTGAAAACCATAGGAGAAATAATGAATATGAAAAATCCTTATCTGCAGCTCAAAATGCACTAAAGATTAGTAAAAATCATTTAAGCAAAAATAATCTTGAAGAAGCCAATGCTTACAACAATATAGGAGGAATATATTATTCCAAATACAAATTCAACGATGCCTTAGAGTTTTATGAAAAAGCATTAAGAATTAGAGAGAATCACTTAGGACTGAATCATTTTCAAACTGGCAATTCCTATTTTAATATTGGACTTGCAAACTACAGAAAAGAAAAATTTGAGTTAGCAATATCTTATTTAGAAAAAGGACTATCTATTAAAACAAATTTTTATGGAAAAAATCATAGGGAGATTGCTGAAAGTAATTATGCAATAGGTCTTCTATATCAAAGAAAGGGAGAGTATGATAAAGTACTACCTTATCTCAGAGAAAGCTTATCAATATTAGAAAACATTTATAAAAACGAGCATCCAAGTATTAGTAGAACTTTAAACCTAATAGGTATAATTTACAAAAATAAAGGAGATTATGATAAAGCTTTAATCTATTACACAATGGCCTTAAACATTGTAAATAAGTTATCTATACAAAAGAATTCTAGATATACTACAAGTTTGCTAAATAATATTGGGGTAGCTTACAAATACAAGGGAGAGTACAATAAAGCTTTAGAGTATCAAAAAAAATCACTTCATACCAATAGTCAATTTAATGGAAAGTATCACCAATATACTGCCAGTAATTATAATAATATAGGAAACATTTATAGATTAAAAAAAGATGTTAATAATGCCTTAGTAAATTATCTAAATGCATTAGAGATAAGAAAAAAAATATTTGCAGAGAATAATTCTAATGTTGCAGAAACCTATAATGATATTGGATCATTATATAATGAACAAAAAAATATAAAAAGGCCATAGAATACTATAAAAAAGCCTTAAAAATTAGGACTTATGTTTTTGGAGAAAAACATGTTGATGTAGCTAGCACGTATCTTAATTTAGGTAAAATACATTTTCAGAAAAAAGATTATAATATCACATTAAAAAACTATCAAAAAGCATTATCAATACAAGAAAATTTATTTGATGAAAATCATCCTAAAGTAGCGAAATCTTACAACTACATTGCAGAAACATATCTAATCCAAAAAGACTATCAAAAAGCACTGACCCAATATGAAAAAGCTCTTGAGGCCAATATCTTTCCTAGCACAAAAGATCAATATTTTGATAAAAAGATATTGCTTACTACCCTTCAAGGCCAAGCCAAAACTTATAAAAAATTATATCAGCAAAATAAAAGTATAGCCAATCTAAATAAAGCAATTACTACTTACCAAAAAGCAGATACCATAATTAACACCATCCGGCAAAGCTTTACCAACTATCAAGACAAAGTTACCTTTGCTAAACAAGCCAAAGAAGTCTATCAAGGAGCCATAGAATCCCAATTATTACTCTATGCTGCAAAAAAAGATCAACAGGCGCTTAAAAAAGCGTTTTATTATGCTGAAAGAAGTAAAGCCAATACCTTAAAAGAACTCTTAAATGATGCCAACGCCAAAAACTTTACAGGTTTACCTACCGATCTTGTGGGCTTAGAAAAAGACCTTAGAATCGATAAAGCCTTTTATCAATCTAAAATAACAGAGGAACATTCACAACCCTTCGACAAGCTCAGGGCAGGTATAGATACCACAAAAATCACCCGATACGAAAACAAACTCTTTGAGATTAATCGTAGACAGGATTCATTAACCGAGGTCTTAGAAAAAAACTATCCTAAATACTATCAGTTAAAGCACAAAAATGATGTAGTTTCGGTTGGTGAGCTCCAGCAACAACTTAATGAGCGTACTACAATGGTTGAGTTTTTTACCTCTGATAGTACCACCTATGCTTTTGCGATCTCTAAAAACAAGATTGCTGTAGAAGAATTAGCAACGGCCGATCTAACTAAAAAAATAGAAACTTTTAGAGCCGTTATCACCTCAAAACATGTAGGCGATTTTAAAACATCGGCGCATCAATTGTATCAAGAGCTTATCGCTCCCATAGCCCACCACTTTGTGGGAGATGAGTTAATTATCATCCCCGATGGTCCGCTTTGGCATCTTAATTTTGAGTTACTACTTACTCAACAAGAAGAGACGAATAATCCTGTAGATTTTTCATATTTGTTACATAACTATGCCATTAGTTATGCCAACGCTGCAAATATCTTGTTTTCTGGTAGTCAAGACACGCCAACATCTAAAAAACAAGAAGAATGTTTGGCCTTTTCGTTTACAGATAGTACTAATATAGTAGATGCTACATCGATGAGTTTAGCTACCCTTAGAGATGCAGGTGATGATCTACCAGGAACACGTAAAGAAATCAAAGCCATTGCCGAGATTATCGATGGTCAATATTATTTTGGATCAGAGGCCATAGAAGCTAACTTTAAGAAAAATGCCAATCAATACAACATCCTTCACCTGGCACTACATGGTGAGGTAGATAACGAACGACCAGAGAATTCTAAACTCTATTTTACAAAAACTAAAGATACTATAGAAGATAACTTGCTCTATGGCCATGAACTCTTTGCTTTGGATATTCCTGCAGAGCTTACGGTATTGAGCGCCTGTAATACAGGATCTGGTAAAATCGCCAAAGGAGAAGGGATAATGAGTTTAGGTACTGCCTTTCAATATGCAGGGACCAAAAGTTTACTCTTAACCAGTTGGGAGGTATCTGATCAAACCACTCCAGCGTTGATGAAATACTTTTATACCAACCTAAAACAAGGGATGAGTAAATCCAAAGCCTTGCAACAAGCCAAATTAGACTATCTAAAAACCGCAGATATCAATAGAACTCATCCTTTTTACTGGGGTGGATTTTATCTGGTTGGAGATACCGCTCCGATACCCTTTAGTGATCATACCTGGTGGTATTGGGTGATAGGGGTAGGTGCTTTGGCAATTTTATTCTTTTCTTTGTTTTGGTATAGAAGGAGGGTAAAGTCATAATTTGCCTTCGACTGGCCAGTGCTGAGCTAAGTGGAAGTACTTAGACTGACGACATTGTAACTATTATCGACAATTATGAAAACGTCTGTCACCCTGAGCCTGTCGAAGGGTAAAAACCTAATATAAAGATCAATAATGAAATACTATTATACCTATATTGTTGAATGCAGTGATGGATCTTTTTATACCGGAATGACTAATGATTTAGAACGAAGGATAGATGAACATAATAATGGCAATAAAATAGATAGTTACACTTATGATAGACGACCTGTAGTTTTAAAGTGGTTTGAAGTATTTACTAATCCTAGTGAAGCCATCAGGATAGAGAAACAGATAAAAGGATGGAGTAGAAGAAAGAAAATAGCTTTAATTGAAGAAAACTGGGATAAATTAATAGAATATTCTAAAAACTATACTCAGTTTAATAATAAAATTTAGGAATAAAATATGTCTTCGACAAGCTCAGACTGACACAGATGTTCTTAATAGATTAGACAATTGTTCTAAGTACTAAATACTAACAACTCAACATAATTCCCTACTTTTGCAATGTACAGATGTACATGTTCTTTGTAAAACCATACTCCATAGTTTTTGAATTTATGTTTAATTAAAAACTATGATTATGAAATGAGCCTTGGAAAAGGGTTTGTTTATGATGTAAGTTTTTGGCGAATTCGATCTGACCCCTAGAGCAGTATATAAAACAGATCAATTGGAAAATTCAAAAACTATTGAATGGAGAGACAATTGTCTCCAAAGAACCAGGTAATTCTATGTTGCCTATTCTGAAATCTAAACAGCCTGTAATTCTTGAACCCATACACTGGGAAGATTGTAAAACAGGAGATATTGTTTTTTGTAAAGTAAGAGGAAACTGTTTTACACATTTAGTCAAAGGCAAAAATGTGAAACGAGGATTACTAATCGGTAATAATCGAGGCCATCTAAACGGATGGACCAAAAATGTATATGGCAAAGTGATAGAGATATTACCCATGTCATAGAAGTAGCGCTAAGAGCGCTTTTTTTGTTTATAAATATCATATTTATTGATCTGAGTTTGATACAACATTTATGTTCAATATAAAAATTACGTCAGTTTGAGTGTTTTTGTGGTAGCAAAAATGTATCGACCCTTCGACAAGCTCAGGGTGACGAGTAATTTTTCACCAAAAATGTTTCTTATTTATTAAAGATGCCAACCCGAAACCGAGGAAAAGAAGCTAGCGACGATCGCCTGTTTGGAGATCCACAAATGAAGCAAAATATGAAAGAAGCGGCAAAAGACATGTGTTATTTGTTGTCTCGTGGTTTTGCCGAAAAATCTTCAGTACAATTGGTGGGTAATCGGTATAGGCTTAACGCCCGACAGCAAAAAGCACTGCAGGGTATGAGTGCCAGTGAACAACAAATTACATCACGAAAAAAACGAACCGTCTTACCAAAACAATTAAAGGGTAGACATGTAGCCATAGACGGATTTAATTTGCTCATCATTCTGGAAAGTGCCTTGTCAGGAGCGTATATCTTTAAAGGCCTCGATGGATACTATCGGGATATCTCTGGGGTGCATGGGACCTATAAAAGGGTTCAAAAAACCGAAGAAGTACTTGTAATGGTAGGAAATGTTCTTAATACTTTAGAAGTCGCATCTGTACACTGGTATTTTGATACCCCAGTATCTAATAGTGGTAGACTTAAAACAATACTTCGAGAAATAGCAGAACAGCATCATTTTCTGTGGACTATAGATTTGGTGAATAACCCCGATAAAGCCCTGGCAGAATCTAATGATATTGTAATAAGTTCTGATGCCTGGGTATTAGATAGGGCTCAAAAAAACGTTAACCTAGTCGCACACCTTTTAGATGGTCATATCAAAGATGCCAATGTCATTTATCCAGAATAATACTTCAAAATAACATTTCCCTAACTCAACATAGCCGTTTACTCATTCTGCCTTCTGTAAAACATAATCCTGCTTTACATTTGGGATATACCTATCAAAATTAAATTGTTGGATGTTGGAGGAATTAATTTTTTAGGTTGGTTAGTTGTGAAGGGCAGATGCGACAAGGGGGTAAGTCGTATCTGTTTTAATTAAAAAAAGAGCTTGTCATAACGATAAGCTCTTTTTCAGGTTAAAATTTGGGCAGTCAGTCATTACCCTTCTTTATTTGGATCAAACCATATCATACCCCCTACCTGATATAGTATATATAGTTTGAATACCTAAAGAAGTATGTAGAAATAATTATTCCAAAAGTTCGTAGTATAGTTTAATTGTTTGTAAAAACATGATTTACAAGTGATTATAAGATATATTTTATTTGAGGGTTTTTCAAGAATTGTAGAGGTAATACGATCCTAATGTGGATATATTTCACATCATTTTTCTTTGGATAGATTTATTATGATAATTTTTACAATAGTTTAAGTGAAGAGTTTCTACTTTTGGAAGCATTAATCGACTAAATAACTAGAGTTCTATACTATGAAATACACTACATTACCCAATACCAATATTAGAGTTAGTAAAATATGTCTGGGAAGTATGACCTGGGGTGAGCAAAACACTGAAGCAGAAGGGCATCAACAGATAGATTATGCAATTGATCAAGGGGTAAATTTTATAGATACCGCAGAGTTATATTCTGTTCCTTCGAAAAAGGAAACCCAAGGAAGTACAGAAAAAATTATAGGAACCTGGCTTCAAAAAACAGGAAAGAGAAATGATGTAGTTATTGCATCCAAGATTGTTGGGCCGGCGCCATTTACAGAACACATAAGAAGTGGTAAGTTTATCAAGACTGAAATTGAAGATGCGATACACAAAAGTTTGCAAAGATTACAAACAGATTATATTGATTTATATCAATTGCATTGGCCAGAACGACAAACTAATTATTTTGGTAAACTAGGATATACCCATGATAAAGATGATGCTTGGACCGATAATTTTGCCGAAGTACTACATCATCTGGAAGGGTTTATTAAGGCGGGCAAAATAAGACAAATAGGAGTATCTAATGAAACGGCTTATGGTGTGATGCGTTATGTTGAAGAAGCCCGAAAAGGAGCGTCAAAAATGATAACGATCCAGAATCCATACAATTTATTAAACCGAAAAGATGAAATAGGATTAACAGAGGTGCTACATCGTGAAAATATTGGGCATTTACCATATTCTCCTCTTGGTTTTGGAATGCTAACCGGTAAATATTTAGAAGAAATCCCTAAAAACTCTAGAGTAGATTTATTTCCAAATTATAATCGTTATATGAATGAGAACAGTTTTAAAGCGACTAGGGCGTATAACGAAATTGCTAAAAAACATGGGATTAGTCTTACTCAAATGGCGTTAGCATTTGTTACTGATCGTCCATTTGTAACTAGTAATATTATTGGAGCTACATCTTTAGAACAGTTAAAAGAGAATATAGATAGCATTAATCTTACACTTTCTGATGAAGTTTTAAAAGAAATCCAGGCCGTTCATGACAATATTCCTAATCCGGCGCCTTAAATTAATATGAATTATGAGATAATTTTGGGTATAATCAAAAGCCGTCAAATTGAGTGGTTTTTCATAGTGAAACGAAGAAAAATTGTATCGAAATTAGGCTTTTACATGAATTTACTTGTCTTCGATAGCCCTGCTGAGCTTGTCGAAGTACATTTTTCTATCGAAAATTACTCTGACTGACGTAAATTTTCTTATTACTCACATAATTTATCCAAACAAATACTCAACTACGTCTTCAATTTTAGCAACTAATTGAACTTTGATTTGAGTATTTCGCAATGATATTTTATTGTATTTAGAAATAAAGATTGTAGAGAAACCAAGTTTCTCTGCTTCTTGTATGCGTTGGTCTACTTTGGTAACCGGGCGTATTTCTCCGGCAAGGCCAACTTCAGCTGCAAAACAATAATCTTTTGGGATTGGGAGGTCTTCACTAGAGGATAAAATTGCTGTAACTACTGCAAGATCAATAGCAGGATCGTCAACCGATATTCCTCCGGTAATGTTGAGAAACACATCTTTTGCTCCTAGCCTAAAACCTGCACGTTTTTCTAAAACGGCAAGAATCATATTAAGTCGTTTTAGGTTATACCCTGTTGCACTACGTTGAGGTGTTCCATACACCGCAGTACTTACCAATGCCTGGATTTCAATCATTAAGGGTCGCATACCTTCTAGTGTAGAAGCTATGGCTGTACCACTTAATTCTTCATCTTTTTTAGAAATCAGGATTTCACTGGGATTATTCACTTCACGTAAACCGCTGCCTTGCATTTCGTAGATACCTAGTTCTGAGGTAGACCCAAATCTATTTTTTAAAGCCCGCAGGATTCGATATACATGATTGCGATCACCTTCAAATTGCAATACCGTATCCACCATATGCTCCAGGATTTTGGGTCCGGCAATATTACCATCTTTTGTTATATGTCCAATTAATATGACTGGCGTCGCCGTTTCTTTGGCAAATTTGATCAGTTCTGTTGTGCATTCTCTGATTTGAGAAATGCTTCCGGCACTACTTTCGATATAATCACTATGTAATGTCTGAATAGAATCAATGATCACGATATCAGGTTCGGTCGCTTCAATTTGTCTAAAAATATTCTGAGTCTTCGTTTCAGTTAGGATAAGGCAATTATCAGTTTTAGATTGTATGCGTTCTGCCCGCATTTTGATTTGTTTCTGACTTTCTTCGCCAGAAACATATAAAGTTTTATAAGGTAGTTGAAGACTAATCTGAAGTAAAAGTGTACTTTTTCCTATGCCAGGTTCTCCTCCTAATAATGTTAAAGATCCTGGTACTAAACCACCACCTAGTACACGATTGAGTTCGGCATCATCTGTATTATACCGGGCTTCCTGGCTAGTATCAATTTCTGAAATTCGTAAAGGTTTAGCTACTTTACTAGCTTTTGAAGTAGAAGAAGCATTTTTCCAGTCGGCGGTAGAAGGTTTCTGAACCACTTCTTCAGCAATAGTATTCCATTCCTTACACGATGTGCATTGTCCTTGCCATTTGGCATATTGAGCTCCGCAATTCTGACAGAAAAAAACAGTTTTGGTTTTAGCCATAACAAAATAATGAGGTGTAAAAATACTATTATTTAGATGTAAAACTAAAAGAGTGTGTATAAAAAAAAGACCCTTAAAAAGGATCTTTTATATTCTTTGTTTTGAGAAGGTTTTAGTAACCAAAATCTTCTTTAATTTTGTTTACTTTGTCCAGCATATAATCTTTTGTAAGGAAGGCAACTTCAGAAAGCTGAAAACCGTTTTCATACGCTCTCATTGCCTTTTTAGGTTCTCCGGTTTGCTCATAGAACATTGCCAGGTAGTAATGACCAAGCATAGTATCAGGATGTTCTTTTAAGGCTAATTTACCTAATGGTTCTAATTCGTTCCATCTTTCATTTTCGTCTCTTGCCTTTTTTTCGATAGCCGTAGATACCGCAATAAAGTCATTTACACGTATTTTACGTTTAAAACCATATAATTTCTCGGTAGTTCTATACATATCTACCAGGTGATCATAGACAGAAGTTTCTAATGGAAGTAATACTTCTTTATAGGTTTTTTTGCTTATTGGACGATACATTTCAAAAATAGCTTCTAAAGCTCTGGGGATTCCTCTTCCTACCAGTGTATAATGCGAGGATTCTTCAAAATTGTCAAAGAAATAATGCACTTCTGGATTTTCGATAGCTTGCAATTTTTCATCTAATGAAACAAGATCTTTTTTGATATTCTCGGCATCATTGGTTGCGGTAGCAAGATAATACCAAATGTCATTCGATGAACTCAATACATTTTCGATACGTTCTCCCATAGGAGGTCCAAATTCTGGGCTTAGACATATATATCCTTGAAATATAGGATTGTCTTTAAACAAGAAATAGTTAATAAAGTTAGCTGTGTAATCATGACCAACAATAATTTTTAATTGAGCGGTACGATAGGTTTTGTTGATATACGGAACAAGTTCCTGGCCTATAAATTCGAAAAACTCTGCGCCTTTTTGAGAAGGAAGAAACTCTGCCACATCATATCTGCAGTCGTCCTCTCTGGTTTTGCGTTGATTAACTCCAACTACAATAGATTCGGGCATATCTTCCCAATACGAAAAGTAGTCTACATTTCCGGTAACGGGTTCAAATAAGTAATCTCCATCAAGGACAACAATTAACGGATACGTCTTATCAACATTTTTCTTATAATTTCGAGGAAGTTGTATCTTTAATTCTCTGTTCTGATCTAATTTTATGGATCTAAAGGATTCGTATATGGCTTGAGAATATCCTGTGGTACAGAATATGAATCCTATTATAAAAATTCCAATTTTTTTCATAAGTACATGATTATGGTTAAGCACCGGACAATATATAAATTATTTCTCTCTGTTTAAAATAGGAAGAAATAAAAACGATAACGCACCAATAATTATATTTATTGCGGTTTGAGATCCCCATAAGATCCACCCAAAGGCTTCACCAGCAGATTTGTCTACATTAAAAAGTAATAATATTGCTGCCGTAGCGATCGGGAAAGCTCCAATTCCTCCATTAGTTGTAGACATAGCAATAGAACCTGCTACAAAAGTTGCAAGCATAGGTCCAAGAGATAAATGTGCAGTTTCTGGCACGGTGAATTTTATCACATAGAACATGGCTACATACAAAATCCATATTAAGAACGTATGAAAAATAAATGCCTTTCTTTGTTTTATCTTTGAAATACTTTTGATTCCTTCTAAAATTCCATTTCCGAAATTACGGATTTTGGTGAGGATTGGATGTTTTGAATTTTTTAGCACTCTTAAAAAAAGAACTCCCAAAATTATTAAACCAAGCAGAGCAACAAGAGTAATCACTGGACTTGCTATTTTTTCTTGTAAATATGAGAGTAGAAGTTCTGACTGAAACAATAGGGTAATGGCAATAATTAATAAAAGCATTAAAGAATCAATAACCCTTTCAGAGATAATAGTGCCAAAAGCTTTTTTAAATGGAATTTTTTCGTAGGTAGAAATTGTACCGCCTCTAATAATTTCTCCAGATCTTGGGATTCCCATATTGCATAAATATCCTGCCATAACAGCCATGTAGCTATTAGATAATTTGATCGAATGACCAAGAGGTTGCAACAAAAAATTCCATCGATAAGCTCTAGAAAGGTGGGAAGCAATACCCATCAAAACTGATATAAGCACCCATATTGGATTGGCTTGAGAAATATATTGAAGTGTTTTTTGTCGTTCTTCGTGCGTGGCAGAAGCAATAGAATACCAAATTAAAAAAACTCCCAGGGCAAGTGGGAGTATGATTTTAAAAAACTTTATCAGTTTATCCTTCACTTTTACTTAAGTAAATTATTTTCCTCGTTAGGGAAAAGAAGTTTCGGTTTGAATTTTTTAGCATCTTCGATATCCATCATAGCATAGGTGATTAATATAAGTACATCTCCTTTTGCTACTTTTCGTGCAGCAGCACCATTTAATGTGATTTCACCACTATTTCTGGGCCCAGGTATGGCATAGGTTTCTAGTCGCTCGCCATTATTATTATTAACGATCTGCACTTTTTCGCCTTCAATAATATTGGCGGCATCCATTAGATCTTGATCGATGGTTATACTACCAATATAATTTAAATCGGCACCAGTAACCTTAACGCGATGAATTTTTGATTTTACTACGTGTACAAACATGTTACAAAGTTAGTTATTTTTAGTTTAGGGCAATGTTATCTATAAGTCTAATTTTTCCGGCAAATACAGCAATAAATGCTCGGTATTTAGTGTCTTTTCGTTTTCTTTTTATGGATTTCAAATCTGATACCTTGGCAATTTCAAAATATTCCAATTCCAATTCAGTATTATTTTTGAATTGATCTGATACCCATTCATTTAGCTTACTAACACTTTTTGTGCCAAAATCTTTTTTTACCTGCTTAAGTGTTTTGTAAATTAATGGCGAAGCTTCGAGTTGGCTGTTGTTTAGCCTTTTATTTCTGGAACTTAATGCTAAACCACTTTCTTTTCGATATATCGGACAGCCAACCACCTGTACTGACATTTTTTCAATTTCGACTAATTTTTTAACGATTTGTAATTGTTGAAAATCTTTTTCTCCAAAATATGCTTTTGTTGGAGATGTTATGGTAAACAAATGTTTTAGTACAGTTCCAACGCCATCAAAATGTCCTGGTCTGAATTTACCCTCCATTTCATTTTCGAGCCCTTTAAAGTTGTACTTTGTAGATTCTGGTCGTTCGCCATAAATTTCTTTGGCTGTTGGAGCAAAAACAATAATTTCTTTGGATAATCCAGACAAAAGATCAACATCAGAAGCCAAAGTTCTTGGATAATTTACTAAATCTTCTGAAGTATTGAATTGAGTTGGATTTACAAAAATACTTACAATAACAGCTTCGTTTTCTTTTAAAGCTTGTTCTACTAATGCAAGATGACCTTTGTGTAAAGCCCCCATAGTCGGGACAAAACCAATACTTTTGTTTTGTTTTTTTAGAGTTGCAACATTAGCTGTTATGTCTCGTCTTTTTTCGTGTACTTGCATTGAGATGAAACTTAAAGGCGTGCAAAAATAAGATATTACTGGCAGACTGCATAAATTTTCGTAATTTTGCAAAATTAATTCCAAAAGGAGGACGATAAAAGTATCGATTATATGAAAGATAAGAGGATATTGTACGTATCATCAGAAGTAATACCTTACCTGCCAGAGACTGAAATCTCATCAATGTCGTTTGAAGCACCGAGAATGGTAAACAATAAAGGAGGACAAATTAGAATTTTTATGCCTAGGTATGGCAATATCAATGAAAGAAGACACCAATTGCATGAGGTGATTCGTCTTTCTGGTATGAATTTAGTAATTAATGATTTAGACATGCCCCTGATCATTAAAGTAGCTTCTATACCTAAAGAGCGTATGCAGGTGTACTTTATTGATAATGAAGATTATTTTAAAAGAAAGGCAACACTGACCGATGAAGAAGGAAATTTATTTCCTGATAATGATGAGAGAGCTATCTTTTTTGCAAAAGGTGTAATAGAAACCGTTAAAAAACTGAATTGGTCTCCAGATGTAATTCATGTTCATGGATGGTTAGCTTCTCTTTTGCCATTGTATTTAAAACACTATTATGCAAATGAACCTCTTTTTGGTCATAGCAAGATTGTTACTTCGGTATATGGTAATGGTTATGAAGGGATACTGGATAAAAATATGATGGAAAAAGTAAAGTTTGATGGTATTGGAGAAGAGAAAATCAATGATCTGGCAGACCCAACATATGCTAACCTTATGAAGGTAGCTATAAATAATTCTGATGCTATTATTGTTGGATCTGAAGAAATTCCTGAAGAACTTACAAAACACCTAGAGAGTATTGACCAACCCGTTTTAGAATATAAAAAGCCAGATGAATTTGCAGATGCTTATGAAGCCTTCTATGAGACAGAAGTTTTGGTTTAGGCAGAAGTAATTATTATGCGAATTCCATTTTCATACTAGTTAATGCTGAAGTATGATCTTAGAAAACAATAGACAAAAATTGATGAAATTGATAAACGTAGTACCCAAAATACTAGCTATAGTAGCTATTATTTTTACAATTGTATCCTGTGATGATGATTTTAATTCTGTTGGTAGCGAAATTATAGGGGATGTTAATTTTGAGGATAAGCTATATATTGCAAAACCCATTGCTTTCAATAAAAAATTCGAAAAAGTACAAACAAATAGTCTGATTAGGTCAATTCAGGGAACTCAAATTGACTTTCATGCTAATTTATTAGGAGTGTATAATGATCCAGTGTATGGGCCTTCTACTTATAGTGTATTGTCACAAGTACAACCCATACAGTTTCCTATAGCATTTGAAGATAATGCCGTTTTGGATAGTGTAGTTATAAGTTTACCATATTTTAGTAATCTAATAAGTACACAAACCAATGATGCTGGTCAGGTTACCGGAAATACGTATACATTGGATTCAATTTATGGAAATCAGGCCATTAGATTATCAATATACCAATCGGATTATTTTTTAAGAAATTTTGACCCGGAGTCTGATAATAGTCAGGTGTATTACTCTGACGATCTCCAGGGATTTGGTTCAGCAATTGAAAAACCAGAAAATCTGTTGCAAACTATCGATAGTTATATACCATCTAATGCTGAAATAGTTTTGGATGTTAAAGATGAAAACAACAATGGAGCTGTAATAGATTCTACAAGGGTAAGTCCTAGGCTAAGAGTTAAGCTTTCTGATGATGTTAGAGATAAGTTCAAAACACAATTTTTAGATAAATCAGGTAGCACAGAATTAAGTAATTTAAATAACTTTCAGAATTATTTTAGAGGTATTTATTTTAAAGCAGAGGCACTAACAGGTGGTGCCGGAAGCTTGACATATTTTAATATGCGAGAAGGGGATGTTATTTTGCATTACACCTTTGATAAGGTAGATACTCAGGATGAGGATGAGGATGGAAATGTTACTGAAATCATTAGAGAAAAAGGAACTTTGGAGTTGGGGTTTGCAAGTACTATTGTAAATTCGATAACGACAGATCTAAACCCCACTATCGCGGATGAATTGAGAATAGAAAATCAGGATACGATTAATGGTGAAGCGAATCTTTATTTAAAAGGCGGAGATGGTTCAATTGCTGTACTTGATTTATTTAATCGCTATGTGGAAACCGATGCCAGTGGAAATTTTGTTTTAGATGAAAACGACAACCCAATATTTATCGAAACTCCTTCAGAAATTACAGATAATGATAAAACAGAATTGGATTTTCTTAGAACTCAAGACTGGTTAGTTAATGAGGCTAGTTTTAAAGTATATATCAATCAAGGTAGTGTAACATCAGGTGATGCAGAACCAGAAAGAATTTATATCTTTAACTTAGAAACAGGACAACCTCTTATAGATTATAGCTCTGATGGTACACTTAGTAATGATGATCCTGTAAATTCGGTTACTAATCATTTAGAGAGAATTAGTAGAGGTTCTGACGAAAGAGGAGAATTTTATAAAATACGATTAACACAATACGTTATTAATCTTTTAAATGATGAAGATTCAGATAATGTAAAACTAGGGTTATCGGTTTCTCAAAATGTTAATAGTATTTTAAGTGCATTTGGGAATACTGACCCATCAAAAGCAGATGAGCTAATCCCCACCTCATCAATAATATCTCATGAAGGAACTATTCTATATGGAAATACAGAAAATGTTCCTGAGGCAAAACAATTGAAACTGGATATTTTTTATACCACTTCAAAAAGTAACTAACAATAACACTTAAAACTTAAAATTATGTGCGGGATAGTAGGGTACATAGGTCACAGAGAAGCTTATCCAATTGTATTAAAAGGATTAAAAAGACTAGAGTATAGGGGATATGACTCGGCAGGGATCGCTCTTTATGATGGAAATGACATAAAACTGTCAAAAACTAAAGGTAAAGTAGCGGATCTTGAAGAAAGATTAACAAAAGAAATAAGCACCGAAGGAACAATCGGGATAGGGCATACAAGATGGGCAACTCATGGTGTGCCAAATGATGTGAATTCGCATCCGCATTATTCTAATTCTGGAAACTTGGTTATCATTCATAATGGAATTATAGAAAATTATGAATCCCTTCGTAAAGAATTATTAAAACGAGGGTATAATTTTACATCAGAAACCGATACAGAAGTATTAGTAAATCTAATAGAAGATGTAAAAACCAAAGAGAACGTTAAGCTTGGAAAAGCGGTACAGATAGCTTTAAATCAAACTATAGGTGCATATGCAATCGCTGTCTTTGACAAACAAAAGCCAGATGAGATAGTAGTCGCAAGGTTAGGTAGCCCTTTGGCTATTGGAGTTGGCGACGATGAGTTTTTTATAGCCTCAGATGCTTCCCCTTTTATAGAATATACCAATAATGCGATCTATCTTGAAGATGGTGAAATGGCAATTGTTAGAAGAGGTAAAGAAGTTAAGGTTCGAAAAATTCAAGATGATAGTTCTGTAGAACCTTATTTACAAGAGTTGCAAATCAACCTTGAGCAAATAGAAAAAGGAGGCTACGATCACTTTATGCTAAAAGAAATTTATGAACAGCCTAATGCAATAAGTGACACGTATAGAGGAAGAATGAGGGTTGCAGAAGGGATCATAAAAATGGCAGGAATTGATGATAATCTTGCAAAGCTTCTTAATGCAAAGCGTATCTTAATTATAGCATGTGGTACATCGTGGCATGCTGGGCTAGTAGCAGAATATATATTTGAAGAATTAGTTCGCATACCTGTTGAGGTTGAGTATGCTTCAGAATTTAGATACAGAAACCCTGTAATACACCAAGATGATGTTGTAATCGCGATATCACAAAGTGGAGAAACTGCAGATACTATGGCAGCCATTAAGCTTGCTAAAGAACGTGGAGCTTTTGTATTTGGAGTTTGTAATGTAGTAGGATCGTCTATTTCAAGAGAAACACATGCTGGAGCTTATACCCATGCAGGGCCAGAGATTGGAGTTGCATCGACTAAAGCATTCACTACTCAGATTACAGTATTGTCATTGATAGCATTAAAGCTAGCTGAGCGTAAAGGAACAATTTCTAACAGTGATTTTCATTATTATTTACAAGAATTAGAAAGAATTCCTGAAAAGGTTAAGCAGGCATTAGAGTCTAATGAGCATATTAAGTTTATAGCAGACACCTATAAAAATGCAAAAAACTTCTTATATCTAGGTAGAGGTTATAATTTCCCTGTTGCCTTAGAAGGGGCTTTAAAACTAAAAGAAATATCATATATCCATGCAGAAGGATATCCGGCTGCAGAGATGAAGCATGGTCCAATTGCACTAATTGATGAGCATATGCCAGTGGTTGTAATAGCTACTAAAAAAGGACATTATGAAAAAGTGGTAAGCAATATTCAAGAAATCAAATCCAGAAAAGGAAAGATTATTGGAATAGTAACTGAAGGAGATGTTACTGTAAAAGAGCTTGCAGATCATGTGATTGAAATTCCGGAAACTGAAGAGTTTCTAACACCGCTGCTTACTACAATACCATTACAATTGTTATCATACCACATTGCAGTAATGCTAGATAAAAATGTGGATCAACCAAGAAATTTAGCTAAATCAGTAACTGTAGAATAACTGATCTAGGAATTTAGTATAGCAAATCTAAAAAGACCGCCTTATTATGGGTGGTCTTTTTTTATTGAGAAACTGATATTTTTTGGTTCATAGATATTGTGTTTACTAAAAAAAGACAGATAATCCAGTGGCTAAAACACATTTCATATTGGGGTTTCTTTAGGTGCTACGGTTTTCACACGATATTTATACGTAATGTCAATTAATTTGTTAAATCTAATTTTTTTTGCTTAGTTTTATATGTAAACATTTGTAAATCAGTTTTTTCTATTCAATTAACACAGCAAGTTTGGAGGTTTCTTTATGAAATTTTGCAAGATTATTAGTCGTTGAAAAACAATTTTTTACGATAAAATGCGCTTTTTCTTTGTTTTTAATGAAAAAGGTTTAATTTTGCATCCCAAATGTTAAATTTTTATTATGCTTGCATAAGGAAATACTAACTTAAATTAAAATAATCTACTTATGAAAACAATTACACTAGTTTTAATGCTTTTTGTTGGCGCTATCGGTGTTTCACAAAATGTAATAAACGGTAGGGTTATAGATGGTTTCGATGAACCAATACCTGGCGTTAGTGTTACAGTGAAAGGTACCGAAACTTCAACTATTACCGATTTTGACGGTAATTTTTCTTTATCAACAGATAAAGATTTTCCATTTACATTAGAAGCATCAAGTATTGGTTTTGACCCTACAACAGTTGTGGTTACATCTGATACTCAAGAAGCTTTAATAGTTTTAGAAGATATTACATTTTTAGATGAGCTAGTAATCTCAGCGTCAAGAGCGCCAGAAAGATTATTTGAGTCTCCTGTAAGTATTGAACGTTTTGGTATTAAGCAAATCAAGAATACTACAGCAGCAGATTTTTATGGAGGTTTAGAAAACATAAAAGGTGTAGATATTAATACAAACAGTTTAGTGCTTAAATCTGTTAACACCAGAGGTTTTGCAACATTTGCAAATACACGTTTTGTACAGCTGGTTGATGGTATGGAAAATACAGCTCCTATATTAAATTTCGTTTTAGGAAACTTAGTAGGTATGAGTGAGCTTGATGTTAATAATATAGAATTATTGCCTGGTGCATCTTCGGCATTATATGGTGCGAATGCATTTAACGGTATACTTTTTATGAATAGTAAAAACCCTTTTGATCATCAAGGTATCAGTGCCTATGCAAAAGGAGGTATTACTTCTCAAGAAGCAGCTGGTGATAATGAGTTTTATGATGTTGGAATTAGAATGGCACATGCTTTTTCAGATAAGTTTGCTGGTAAAGTGAATTTCACGTTTTTAAATGGTACAGATTGGTTAGCTGCAGACTTGCAAGACTTAAACAACCCAGGTGCTACAAGATTAGATCCTGGATACGATGGATTAAATGTATATGGAGATGTTGTTGCTCAAACCCTAGATAGAGTAGGACAGCAATTAGTGGCTATTGGGGCTTTAGACCCAACTTCAGCAAGTTTTTTACCAAACACACTTGTAAGTAGAACGGGATATACCGAAGCAGATCTTAGTGATAATAAGGCCGAGAGTTTAAAATTTGACGCATCACTACACTATCGTCCGTTTGCAAATGATTTTGAGATTATATACAACGGTAAATTTGGTAGAGGTACTACAGTTACGCAGGATGCAAACAGAACTTCGTTACGTAATTTCTTTTTACAACAGCATAAATTAGAGATAAAAAATGATAATTTCTTTGTAAGAGGATATATTACAGATGCAGATGCAGGGGATTCTTATGATATCCGATTTACTGGTATTAACCTTAACAGAGTTTGGAAGAGTGATAACCAATGGTTTGGTGAATATGCAGGAGCATATCTTCAGGCATTAGCTGCAACTGGATCAGAAGAACAAGCACATCTAGCGGCTAGAGGAGTTGCAGATACAGGACGTTTAATCCCAGGAACTCCTGAGTTTCAGCAAGCCTTTGATCAAGTAACATCAAATCCAGATTTAACGGAAGGATCTAGGTTTCAGGATGAATCTAATTTTAGACATGCAGATGCAAACTATAATTTTAGTCATGTAACCGGAGATTTTGCTGACATCCAGGTTGGAGGATCTTTTAGAGAATACAAGCTAAACTCATTTGGTACGGTATTTACAGATGCTGATGGACCAATTAAGTATTCAGAATATGGTGTGTATACACAGATTCAAAAGAAATTATTAAATGAAGAACGATTAAAACTTACAGGATCTGTACGTTATGATAAATCTCAATTGTTTGATGGTAATTTTTCACCAAGGATATCTGTAAGTTATACTTTTGGTCCTAATAAAACACGTAACCTTCGTGCTTCATATCAAACAGGATTTAGAAACCCAACTACACAGGATTTATATATAGGTTTAGATATTGGTGCAAATGCCTTATTAGGTTCTGCTCCTGATAACTTAGATAGATACGTTATTGCCGATCCTTCAGGAAATATAATAACAGGTAGAGATGCATATGAAAACTCATATTCTCTAAGTTCAGTACAGGCAGGTAATCCAACTGCTGCTAATATCGATATTGTAAAACCTGAAAGAATTACGGCTTATGAGGTAGGATATAGAGCACAGTTTGGGTCAGTAATCTTAGATGGTAGTGTATATTATAACCAGTATGAAGATTTTATTGCTAACGAGAATGTTGTTGTTCCTGGAGTTGGTAGAGTTAATGGTACGCCTGCAGAACAACAAGCTGCGTTACTTGCAATTTCAGATATTCAAACTAGAAAAATATTTACTGCTTCGACAAACTCTGATGTTGATATCAATTCTTATGGTTTTATCGCTGGAGTTACGACTCAAGTAAACGGTTTTGATTTAGGTGTAAACTATACATTTGCAGAACAGGATTTTGATCAAAGTGACGATCCGAACTTTAGAAGTGCTTTTAACACACCAAAACACAAAGCAAAAGCATCTATTGGTAAAGTAGATTTATTCCAAAACTTTGGTTTTAATGTTGATGGTATCTGGAGTGATGACTATTTCTGGGATGCTGATTTTGGTAGCGGAGAAATCCCTTCTTATACTGTAATCAATGCTCAGATCAACTACAGAATTCCTTCTCTAAAGGCTAAATTAAAAGTTGGAGCAAATAACCTATTAGGAGAAGAATACTTTACTGCAATTGGTTCAGGATTCATAGGTTCACAATATTATATAGGATTGACTTTAAACAATCTATAAGAAACTACGTTAATCTTTTAACACATGTTTTTAAACCTGTCTGTAAAATCAGACAGGTTTTTTTGTTTTCTTAACTGAAAAAAAATAACACATCAGTCTATTGTCAATACTGTTGATTAAGCGTTTTATTTGCTATAAAAAAACAAAGGTTTAACAGATTTATTAAAAAATTCATAAAAAAACGTATATTGTTGTCGTAACTATAAAATTTTTGGGGCATGAGAAAAATTACATTAGTGGTAATGCTGATAGTAAGTGTTATTGCTACTGCGCAAACAACAATTAAGGGAACGGTGGTAGACGACAGTAATCAACCGATCCCCGGGGCAAACATAGCACTACAAGGTGCTGGAGTAGGTACTGTCACAGATTTTGACGGTCTTTTTTCTTTAACTGTAGACCAGGTACCACCATTTACGATTACAGTTAGTAGTATTGGTTTTGAAGCTACCTCGGTCGTTATTTCTTCTGATATACAGGATTTAAATGTCGTATTAAAGGAAGGTAATGAGCTTGATGAAGTGATCGTTTCTGCATCAAGAACGCCAGAACGTATTTTCGAATCTCCTGTAAGTGTGGAGCGTTTTGGGATTAAAGAAATTAAGACGACACCTTCAGTCGATTTTTATGATGGTTTGGAAAACTTGAAAGGTGTTGATATCAACACTAATAGTTTAACATTCAAATCAGTAAACACTAGAGGTTTTGCCACATTTGCAAATACACGTTTTGTTCAATTGGTTGATGGTATGGATAATACAGCGCCAGCATTAAATTTTGTTCTCGGTAATCTTATTGGGATGACAGAGTTAGATGTAAATAGTGTAGAATTATTGCCAGGTGCATCATCCGCACTTTATGGAGCAAATGCTTTTAATGGGATTTTATTTATGACCAGTAAAAGCCCTTTTGATCATCAAGGTATTAGTGCTTATGCAAAAGGAGGGATTACTTCACAAGAAGCTGCAGGAGACAATAACTTTTATGATTATGGAGTTAGACTTGCACATGCATTTTCTGATAAGTTTGCAGCTAAAGCTAATTTCTCTTACTTAAGAGGTACAGATTGGTTCGCTAATAGCGAAGTTAATGTCCTAAATCCTGGAACAAACAGATTAGATCCTAATTATGATGGATTAAATGTTTATGGTGATGAAGTAAGTACTAATATTAGAGGAGTTGGTGAAGTACTTGTTGATAGAGGGATACTTCCTGCAGGCGCCGAGAATTTATTACCAGACGCTAATGTTAGTAGAACAGGATATTTAGAAACCGACTTAAATCAAAATAGAGCAGAAAGTGTAAAATTTGATGCGGCAATGCATTATAGACCTTTTGCAGATGATTTTGAAGTGATTTATCACGGAAAAATAGGTAGAGGAACAACCATTTATCAAGGAGCAAACAGATATTCTATACGTAACTTTTTTATACAACAACATAAGTTAGAATTTAAGAATGACAATTTTTTTGTTAGAGGATACATAACAGATGAAGATGCTGGAGATTCTTATGATATCAGATTTACAGGAATAAATATTAATAGATTATGGAAAGATGATCAAACTTGGTTTGGAGAATATGCAGGGACTTTCGCTCAAGCAACTTTGGCAGGTCAATTACCAGAACAGGCACATGCCCTTGCAAGACAGGTGGCAGATACTGGTCGTATTTTACCTGGAACTCCTGAGTTTTTGCAAGCTTTCCAAACTGTAACATCAGATCCGGATTTAGCTACGGGGTCAAAGTTTCAGGATGCAACTCAATTGAGACACGGGGATGTTAACTATAACTTCAGTCATATTACTAGCGATTTTGCAGATATACAAGTAGGAGGATCATTTAGAGAATATAAACTAAACTCTTCGGGTACCATTTTCACAGATTTTGACGGTCCTATTCGCTATTCAGAATTTGGTGTATATACACAAATTCAAAAGAAATTTGCAGACGAAAGAGCTAAAGTAACAGCTTCGGTGCGTTACGATAAGTCAGAGCTGTTTGACGGTAACTTCTCCCCGAGATTATCATTGGGATATACGTTGGGTCAAGATAGAAACCATAATATTAGAGCTTCAGTACAAACAGGGTTTAGAAATCCTACAACGCAGGATCTCTATATCGGATTAGATGTAGGTAGAGCGGTACTGGTAGGTTCTGCAGAAGATAATTTAGACAGAGATGTTAGAACCTTTGATGATGTTAGTGGAGAAGGACGAAGTATACTAGGTTCTAATTCGGTGACCATTGTTGGTAGGTCTGCTTACGAAAATTCTTTTTCGGTAACTTCAGTAGAAAATGGAGCTCCTCAGGCCTCTACAGCGAGCCCTGTTGAACCAGAAAAAATACTTGCTTTTGAGCTTGGGTATCGCGGTAAGGTAAATAAATTTATTATTGATGTAAGCGGGTATGTCAATCAATATACCGATTTCATTTCTCAGCAAAACGTTATTATTCCGTACTATGGACAAGTAGGGGATCAAAGTTTATCGCTATTGGCACTACAAAATGATGATTTTAGAGTATACCAGGCCTATACAAATTCTAATGTAGACATAAGATCTTTTGGAGCTACAGTAGGGGTAAATACAAAACTCCCTATGGATTTTGATATAGGAGTAAATTATACGTACGCAAAACAAGATTTTGACCAAGAAGATGATCCAGATTTTATAGCTAGTTTTAATACACCTGAACATAAAGTAAAAGCTACTTTTGGACATACAGATTTGTTTAAAAACTTTGGATTTAATACAAGTTTTAGATGGAGTGATAGCTACATATGGGAAGCTTCGTTTGGAAACGGAGATGTTCCTTCTTTTTCTGTAATCGATGCACAGATAAATTATAAAATTCCAAAATTGAAAACTACCCTAAAAGCTGGGGCGACAAATATTGGAGGGGATGAATATTTTACCGCATTTGGTACTGGATTCATAGGATCTCAATATTACATAGGTTTATCAATTAATAATTTATAATCAAAATTTATAACAAAGAAATTAAGATATGAATACTCAATATAAATGGCTATTAATCCTAGTAATTTTTGGGTTTATAGGTTGCGAATCAGATGATGACGCTCCAGCAACAGCAGGCGAAGTAGCGGTTACTTCAGGAAATGCAGATTTTTCAAATTTTGTCGCTTTAGGAAACTCTTTAACCGCAGGTTTTACAGATGGCGCATTGTTTATTGCCGGGCAAGAAAATTCTTATCCCAATATATTAGCTCAGCAGTTTGCTAAGGCTGGTGGTGGAGAGTTTAGTCAACCTTTAATGAATGATAATATAGGAGGTGCTTTGTTAGGAGGAATGCCAATTTTATCGCCAAGATTTTATTTCTTTTCAGATCCGGATCCGGCAGAGCCAAACTTATCGGGGCCAAGATTATTAGGAACCGAACCGGGTGATGAGCAGCCAGAATTACCTACAACTGAAATATCAAGTCCGCTTTCTGGTACATTTAATAATATGGGAATACCTGGAGCCAAAAGTTTTCATCTGGTAGCTCCTGGATATGGAGATGTAGCTGGAGTACCCGTAGGAACGGCTAATCCCTATTATGCTAGAATTGCTTCTAGCGCAACATCAACTGTGTTAGAAGATGCAATGGCACAGAACCCAACATTTTTCTCGTTATGGATTGGTAATAATGATGTCTTAGGATATGCTTTATCAGGTGGAGAATCTGATCCAAGTATGGCAGACCCAATAACAGATATTGCAATGTTTACTAATGCATACAACACATTAGTAAATACATTGACTTCTGGTGGAGCAAAAGGGGTTGTTTTTAATATTCCTGATGTAACGTCAATAGCACATTTTACAACAGTTCCTCATAACCCTATCCCGTTAGATGCAGCAACTGCTGCTGGGGTAAATGCAGCATATGCTCCTTATAACGCAGGTATTGTAGGAGCTTTTGCCTTTTTGGTTGGTAATGGTATGATAACGCAGGAAGAAGCAGATCTCGAAATAGCAAAAAGAACTATAACCTTTGCAGAAGGAGAAGGAAATGCTGTAGTTATTCTGGATGAAAACTTAACGGATTTAACAGGTATAAATATGGATTTGGTGCCAATTAGACAAGCTACTGCCGATGACCTTTTAGTACTTCCTGCAAGTAGTTTTATTGGAACCCAGGTTGTACCTGGAAACCCATTGACTACAAATGGAGTTGCTATACCTTTAGCAGATAAATGGGTTTTAACCCCAGAGGAGCAAGAAGAAATAGCTGCGGCTACTACAGCATTTAATGCGGTTATAGATGCTGCTGTGCAACAAGAAGGCTTAGCTTTTGTAGATGCTAATGAACTTTTAGACCAAGTGTCTGAAGATGGGATTCAATTTGATGAATTCTTAATACAGGGTAATTTGGTGTTTGGAGGGTTATTTTCATTAGATGGAGTGCATCCTACAGCTCGCGGTTACTCATATTTAGCAAATGAAGCTGCGCAAGCGATTAATGCAACGTATGGATCTACTTTACCCATGGTGAAAGCAGCAGATTATCCTACTTTTTATTCAGCCGCGCTTCGATAGAGAAAAATGAAATATTGTAAAAAAACCCATTTGAAAATCTTTCAAATGGGTTTTTTTATGCAATCTCATGATTTGATCTATAGATATACTTTCTTTCGATACATTGAAAATAAATGGTTAGAACAAGTGAAATAAACAAATATGCAATGATCATATAGGTCGCTCCATTAAATAGCACATCAATATTAAACCAATGACCTTGTTGAATTATTAGGTATAATCCAAATCCAAGTTTAAGTACTTCGGTGTATACCGAAATAATATGGCGATCCATTAAAGAGGTGTAAGAAAATATCGAAATAGCCAAAAATATGGCATAGTTTATAATGTCAAAAAACTCAAAGTCACCAAAGCTAATTAGCATATAATACATCAAAGCCAGAGTAATGATTAATTGCATCCAGGACCATATTTTTAAGAATAGAGAGCTTTCGGTCTTGTATTTTTCTCTGGTATATGGATCCGTAATAATTTGAATAGGGTATTTTTCTTTTACATCATCTGGTCGCCATCCTGTCGGCATGTACCATATTCTTATCTTATCCCACCAATTTTTTGTTCTCCAGGCATCTTTTAGAATTCCCCAGGCATGCATAAAATTGATTAAAAATGGATTCCATGTGTTAACTGGTTTTTTCACCCCATATACTGGAGGTTTATCAGGTAATTCTTCTTGAAAAGTTCCAAAAAGCCGATCCCAAAAAATGAATATTTGCGAATAGTTTTTGTCCAAATACTCATCATTAATAGCATGATGAACTCTATGGTGTGACGGGGTTACAATAATGTATTCTAAAAATCCCATTTTATTTACTAATCGTGTATGATACCAGAATTGAGCAAATAAATGAATAGGAGCTACTAAGGCAATAACGTTTGCCGGAATGCCTAATAGTGCCAACGGAATGTATAGAAAGAAATAGATAGAGACGATAGCAGAAATACTCTGCCGAAGAGCACAAGCCAGATTAAACTCTTCACTACTATGATGTATAATATGTCTATTCCAGAAAAGGTTTATAGTGTGATTAAATCGATGTGACCAATATCCAACAAAATCTAAACCGATGAAGGTTAAAAAATACACCAATACAGATGATTTGATTTCAATTAAAGCCATTTTATCAACCATCCAATCATAGCTAATAATAATTATGGCCAGACCCGTTAGACTTCTTAGTGTATCAGTTATTCCAGAACTTAAACTTGAGATTGTATCCATAGCCTCGTTCACAGGTATTCCTTTCCATCTACTCACGAGGTACTCTATAAGGATAAGAAGTATAAATCCAGGAATCGCATAGCTCAATGCAGTTGCATACGTTTCCATTATTTTCCTTTTGAGTAAAAATACAAAAATTAATCATTCATAATTTTGAAATTTCATTATAATTAGTATATTCGTACTAATTATAATTATTAATTAGTTTATTTATACTAAATACTTGTTATGTCGAATACAAAATCAGAAATTATTAGACATGCTGTTCTTCTTTTTAACAAGAAAGGTTTCTTCAATGTAAGTATAAAAGATATTGCTGATGCTATGAAAATAAGCCCAGGTAATTTGACATATCATTTCAAGAAGAAAGAGCACTTATTATCTGCTATTCAAGATGAAATACTAAGTAGCTCTGTTGATATCATGCCTAAAGGGCGATATATTACCCTAGATCATTTTGAAGAAATGTTTAGCAGGTTTTATAACGTACAACAACGATATAGCTTTTTTTTCCTTGACATATCTTACCTTATTGTAGAGTACCCTTCAATTTTAGATGTATATAAAGTGGCTACAAAAAAACGATTTTCTGAGGCTAGAAAATTAGTTGACCATTTTATTGCAACAGATAGATTACTTGCAGAAAATGATCGAATAGATTATGATGTTGTTATTCATAATCTTTGGATGGTAAGCACATTTTGGACTACAAGTACAATGTTAATTGACAAAAAGAAGAGTGCTTTACTAAATAACTCTCCGATAGATGCATTGTGGGGGATTTTATCTCCTTACCTCACTACAAAAGGATTTGATGAATATCAAGAGATTATACACTTTAGTAAAGAAAATACAAATACGAATTCTAAAAAATAATAATCATGGCAGTACCTAACCCACCTATAGAAATGTTTCCTGAAAATACTCCATTTCCACCAAAGTTTAAGGATGTAAAGCAAGAAAGAGACTATCTAAAAAAGAAGCTTACGGGAGCTTTCAGAATATTTGGCAAATTTGGTTTTTCTGAAGGAGTTGCTGGACATATTACTGTTCGGGATCCAGAACATAAAGATCACTTTTGGGTAAATCCCTTCGGACTTTCCTTTAATTTAATAAAACCATCAGACCTATTATTAGTTAATCATAATGGAGATGTTGTAGAAGGAAATTTGCCACTGAATAGAGCGGCTTTTGCTATTCACTCTCAAATTCATGCTGCAAGACCAGATGTAGTTGCTGCTGCTCATGCACATTCTGTATATGGTAAAACATTTTCTGCTTTAGGAAAAGAGCTTGCCCCTATTACACAAGATGCCTGTGCCTTTTATAAAGATCATGCTTTGTTTAATGATTACTCTGGGATAGTAAATGAGTTAGAAGAAGGGAAAAGAATAGCAAAAGCACTTGATGATAATAAGGCAGCTATACTTCAAAATCATGGTTTGATAACAGTAGGACATACCATAGATGAAGCCGCCTGGTGGTTTATTACCATGGAACGTAGTTGTCAGGCACAATTGCAGGCGATGCAAACTGGAGAGAAATTAGTGGAAATAGATCATCAAACAGCAATGAAAACACGAGCAGAACTTGGTTTTCCTTTAGCAGGATATTTTCAGTTTCAACCCATGTGGCAGGATATAAGTGTATCTTTAGATTTTATAAGAGTATAATCCAAAAGAAAATCTAGAGTACAATTTTAATACAAATACAAACAACAAATGAATGAAACTGGTACTATAATTATTGCGATTTCTTTAATGATCATTATGTTTGGGATGGGGTTATCCTTGACAAAGAATGATTTTAAAAGGATAGCGCAAAACCCAAAAGCAGTTGTGCTAGGGTTGTTAAATCAATTGATTTTTTTACCTGTTATAGGATATATACTTGTGAGCATATTAGATTTAAGACCAGAGATTTCTATCGGTATTATGATTTTGGCTGCTTGTCCGGGTGGTGCTACATCTAATGTTATCGCACACTTAGCAAAAGGGGATACAGCATTATCAGTAACCCTGACAGCCGTATCAAGTGTAATTACCATTGTTACAATACCTTTCATTGTTCAATTTGCGCTTTTAGAGTTTTTAGGAGAATCAGAAAAAGTAGTACTTAATGTTCCGCAGATGATAGGACAATTGCTTGTTATAGTTATTATACCTGTTTTTATCGGTATGTTGATAAGAGCAAAGGCAACACAATTTGCCCTAAGAATGGGCAAACCAGTTAGAATAGCTTCTGTTGCTTTACTGGTTTTTATAACCACGGCATTGTTTGTAAAAGAAAGTCACAATATTATACCTTATTTTAAACAGGCAGGATTGCCAACAATATTACTAAATTTTACCAGTATGATATTAGGGTATACCACGGCATATTTGCTTAAACTAAAAAAACCACAGGCAATAAGTATTGCTGTAGAATCTGGTGTGCAAAACTCTGCATTGGCGATTACTATAGCCGTTGTAACGTTGCAGAACACAGCTTTTGGTATTGCAGGAGCTATTTATACCTTGGTAATGTATGTTGCAGGTTTTGCAATTATACTTTTTGGAAGAAAGTAGTTTGTAAAACAAATATTTAGGAAACTTCTGTCGTATTGTTTTACAGTATTTTGCTTGAAAAAAGAGGGTAAAAAAAGGTATATTTCTTCACTTCAAAAAAACAAAACAAAAGGAGTTATTTTTTTCATTTTAAAAGACTATATTTGCAGCCTGAAAAAAGGTCGTATTTCATATAGTTAAATATAAGATCTTTTTATCATAGTTAAATACTAAACATTAAATAGTTAGATAATGTCTAAAGTTACAGGTAAAGTATCTCAAATTGTAGGTCCGGTTATCGATGTTGAATTCGCAGCTGGGACTGAATTACCAAAAATTTACGATTCATTAGAAATTAATAAAACAGACGGTAGTAAACTAGTGTTAGAGGTTCAGTCTCACATTGGTGAAGATACTGTACGTACCATCGCTATGGATTCAAGTGATGGATTGAGTAGAGGAATGGAAGTTGCAGGAACAGGGGCTCCAATCCAAATGCCAATCGGTGGTGATGTATATGGACGTCTATTTAATGTAATTGGAGATGCAATTGATGGTCTTGGAGATCTTCCAAAAGCAGGAAAAGATGGCCTTCCAATTCACCGTCAGGCACCAAAATTTGAAGATTTATCAACTTCTACGGAAGTTTTATTTACAGGAATCAAAGTAATTGATCTTATTGAGCCTTATGCAAAAGGAGGTAAAATTGGATTATTTGGTGGAGCTGGAGTAGGTAAAACAGTATTGATTCAGGAGTTGATTAATAATATTGCAAAAGGTCACGGTGGTCTTTCTGTATTCGCAGGAGTAGGAGAAAGAACTCGTGAAGGTAATGACTTACTTCGTGAGATGCTTGAATCAGGAATTATCAAATATGGTGATGACTTTATGCACTCTATGGAAGAAGGCGGATGGGATCTTTCTAAAGTAGATAAAGAAGTAATGAAAGAGTCGAAGGCTACTTTCGTATTTGGACAGATGAACGAACCTCCTGGAGCACGTGCGCGTGTAGCACTTTCTGGTCTTACTATTGCAGAATATTTCCGTGATGGAGCAGGAGATGGTCAAGGAAAAGACGTGCTTTTCTTCGTAGATAATATATTCCGTTTTACACAAGCAGGTTCAGAGGTGTCAGCACTTCTAGGACGTATGCCGTCAGCGGTAGGTTACCAACCTACTCTAGCAACAGAGATGGGTGTGATGCAGGAGCGTATTACTTCTACAAAGAAAGGATCGATTACATCAGTACAAGCAGTATATGTACCTGCAGATGACCTTACAGATCCAGCACCGGCAACTACGTTTGCCCACTTAGATGCAACTACAGTATTGTCTCGTAAAATTGCTGAACTTGGTATATATCCAGCTGTGGATCCGTTAGATTCTACGTCAAGAATTCTTACGGCAGATATTCTTGGTGATGAGCACTATAACTGTGCACAACGAGTAAAAGAGTTATTACAGCGTTATAAAGAATTACAAGATATTATCGCTATCCTTGGTATGGAAGAATTGTCTGAAGATGATAAATTAGCAGTAGGACGTGCACGTCGTGTTCAACGTTTCTTATCTCAGCCATTCCACGTTGCAGAACAATTTACAGGAATCCCAGGATGTTTAGTAGATATTAAAGAGACAATCAAAGGATTTAATATGATTATGGATGGTGAGTTAGATCACCTTCCTGAGGCTGCATTTAACCTTAAAGGATCTATCGAAGAGGCTATCGAAGCTGGTGAGAAAATGTTAGCTGAAGCATAATTAGAGGTGAGAAGTTAGTATTCAGTAATGAGAAGTATCTCTTCGTAATTTCTAACTACTAACTACTAACTACTTAATACTAAAAAGATATGTATTTAGAAATAGTAACTCCAGAAGCAGTATTATTTAGTGGCGAAGTCAATTCGGTTGCTGTACCAGGTGTTGATGGAGAATTTCAGATGTTAGACAATCACGCACCTATAATTTCTCTGCTTACTAAAGGCAATGTAAAGGTGTATGGTGATATGAATTTAGAAGAAGAAGTAGCAGATAAATTTACTAAAGGTGAAAACGGTGCAACATTACTTCCTATAAATTCGGGAACTATCGAAATGAAAGATAATAAAGTAATTGTCTTAGCTGACTAAGAAATTATTTTTATAAAATAGTAAAAGCATCCTCTAATTTAGAGGATGCTTTTTTTATTATCGATTTAGATTGAATTAACACACATAACACTAAGTAAATAATATCATAAAATAGACATAAGCTACGACTAATCTTTTCCAAGAGAAAATGATTAACTTTAGTTAATCAACTAACCTAATCATACTCTTAAAATGAAAAAACGTATTCTATTTGTGGTATTATTGACCACTTTTTTAAGTTGCGAAAAAACAGAAGATTTATTTACAGAGCAATCGCAAACTAAGAATTTTAATATTCAAAACTTTTACTTGGATCTGGCATATTATCATGCACCTGTGCATTATCAAGATGTGGATCGAACAGGTTCACATGGTTTAAAAGGTAAAGCAGATTATATTACTCGATATGATTTTGATGGAGATCTTAATGCAAAAAATAATTGGAACAATATTGCTAGCTCATCTAGAAAGGGAAATGCAGTAGGCTACTATTCTGTTGTAGAAACTACAACACATTACTTTATTATCTATGCATTCTTTCATCCTAGAGACTGGACAGATATTTGGTTTTTGTATCGGTTAGATGAACATGAAAATGACCTTGAAGGAGTGCTAACTATTGTTAAAAAAGATGACACTACCTACGGAAAAGCTCTAGGAGTAGTAACCGTATTTCATTCTGATTTTTATTCCTATAAAGCCCCAAATTCTGAACTTACCAGTGGAAATGAAGGAATAGACGGTACACTAACATTACAAAATGATAACGGCTTAAGTCGTTTTAAAACTTCAGCAGAAGCAAAAGGACACGGTATAAAGGCTCATGCTAAGCAAAAACCAGGAGGAAGCGATTATGTAGTGTATTATCCAAGTAAAACGACAAGTGAATATCCTTCAGATATTTATGATAGAAATGTAAAATATAAGTTGGTCAATATTTTTGAAAATGGAGGTATGTGGGATCAGAGATTTAATACCAGTTTGTTTAGTAATGCAAAATCATTTCAGAAATCTTATGGGAATGGATCTGCAAATGCTCCTTGGAATTGGGACGATAAAGATGATGGAGATAATCAGGGCTTGCTAAAAGGTGGTATTGCATATTATCCTGCTCATCTGGTAGATGAATATTTTAATGGGCTGGGTAATTTTAGCAAGACATATATCTATAACCCCTATCTCGATATTGAATAAATACATGATATTATTTATTAACTAAGGCCATTTATTGGCCTTTTTTTATTGTCGAAATATAATTTAAAATCCAAAAGTATGGTAAAACATCATCTAACGAGTAAGAAATATCTTATAAAATTTGCCTTTTCATAAGAAAACCCCAAAAAGTTTGGTATTTTTGATAGATATCCTCACATAATGGAAAAATATTTTAACACAACCTGTTCTTTTGTATTAATACTACTTTTTTTGAGTTGTAGTAGTGATGATGATGGTAACATTGATTTAGGAGGTACGGATATAGATCAACCAACCGATCCCAATGTATCTAATCTCTGTGAAAACGGTATTGCAGGAGGAATCTATCCTTGTAATGGGTTTGATTTAGTATCCAGAATTTCTTTGGGCGCTATGGCTGCTGATAGAGGTAATGATAGCTGGGGGTGGACAGATCCGACCACTGGAAAAGAATATGCACTTATCGGTCTCGATAATGGAACTGCATTTATTGATATTTCAGCTCCAGATACTCCAATATATTTGGGAAAATTACCTACTGCAACAGTGAATAGTCAATGGCGAGATGTAAAAGTCTATCAAAATCACGCTTTTATTGTTAGTGAAGCTGTAAATCATGGAATGCAGGTTTTTGACCTTACCAGATTACGAAGTGTAACAAATCCGCCACAAACTTTTGACGTAGATTTTCATTTTACTGATTTTGGTAGTGCGCACAATATTGTTATTAATGAAGATTCTGGTTTTGCATATGCGGTGGGGACAAGTAGAAGTGGTGTTTATCAAGGAGGACCTGTATTTATTAATATACAAGATCCAAAAAACCCTATTGCTGCTGGAGGATTTCTTTCTTCTGGAGATAGAGCGTATAGCCATGATGCACAAGTGATAAACTATCAGGGTCCAGATACCGATTATACAGGTAAAGAAATACTAATTGGAAGTAATGAAATAGAAGTAGTCATTGCAGATATCACAGATAAAGATAGCCCTACTACTATAGCTACTATTAAATATTCAGATGTAGGATATACGCATCAGGGCTGGTTTACAGAAGACATGAAGTATTTTATATTAGGTGATGAAACCGATGAACAAGGAATAGGGTTTAATACTCGAACTATTATTTTTGATTTTACTGATCTTGATACTCCTAAATTTCATATGAATTATACGGGTCCAACACCCGCCATAGATCATAATGGATATGTGAAAGGAAATTTATTTTATTTGGCTAACTATAGAGCCGGTATTCGTGTTATAGATATTTCTGATATTGAGAATAAAAATATTAATGAAATTGGTTTTTTTGATACATACCCAACCAGTGATAGTGCAAGTTTTAATGGCGCCTGGAATGTATATCCTTATTTTGATAGTGGAAACATTGTGATCAGTGATATTGAAAAAGGATTCCTGTTAATTCGTCCTAGCACTCCATAATAAGCCATAAAAAATAATTAATTTCTCCCCAATAATGGGCGTATAAAAGCTCAATAACAAAATCTTTATTTTGACTACTTTGTTATGATGTCAATCTGTTTCAGAAATTCAGTGTAATTGACATGTACTATAATCTTAATTTTCAAGTGTTTTTTTAATAAGACTATACGTTTAAACCACAACTAGTATAGTTCCTTGTGGCGAAGTATGTTAATATATGTTAAAAATATACTTATTTTGTTTGCCTTTTCTCTATATCCTAGAATAAAATCAATAAATTAGTTAATTATTTGAATTTTAAACTATTAAATATGACATAAAACTAATTTTTCCTAACTCTTAAAACACAAACTCAAATGAAAAATTTAACTACTACACTATTGCTACTATTTGTAGCAGTGTATTCGTATAGCCAAACTCCATGTCAAAATGGATTGGCTGGTTCCTTTCCCTGTAATGATTATGATTTAATGTCTCAGATTTCTCTTTCTACCATGAGTGCTGGTGCAGGAAATGATAGTTGGGGATGGACAGATCCAACCAATGGAAAAGAATATGCAATTATTGGCCTTAATAATGGTACAGCATTTATAGACATATCTAATCCAACTAATCCTCTTTACTTAGGTAAATTACCTACTGCAACTAGTAATAGTTCATGGAGAGATGTAAAAGTATATAGCGATCATGCTTTTATTGTAAGTGAAGCTTCTGGTCACGGGATGCAGGTTTTTGATCTTACACGATTACGTAATGTATCTAACCCACCGCAAACATTTACAGCAGATACCAGGTATACAGAATTCGGAAATGCTCACAACATTGTAATTAATGAAGATACAGGTTATGCCTATGTTGTGGGAGCGCAAAGAAACTCTGGCCCGTACAGGGGAGGCCCACTTTTTATTAATATTCAAGATCCAAAAAATCCAATTAATGCAGGAGGATTTTTATCTGGCGGGCAAAGAGCATACACACATGATGCTCAGGTAGTAACGTATACAGGCCCCGACAGTAATTATACAGGTAAAGAAATACTAATAGGGAGTAATGAAATTGAAGTGGTTATAGCAGATATTACGGATAAAAATAACCCTATTACTATATCAACAATTAAATATTCAGATGTGGGATATACGCATCAAGGGTGGTTTACAGAAGATATGAGGTATTTTATATTAGGCGATGAAACAGATGAGCAAGGAGTTGGGTTTAATACCCGAACTATTATTTTTGATTTTCTAGATCTAGATAACCCTAAAGAGCATATGACATATACGGGCCCAACTGCCGCCATAGATCATAATGGATACGTAAAAGGAGATAAGTTTTATCTAGCGAACTATAGAGCCGGGATTAGAGTTATTGACATTTCCGACATTGGCAATAAAAATATTACAGAAATAGGTTCTTTTGATACATACCCTTCCAATAATGGAGCTGCATTCAATGGAGTTTGGAATGTTTATCCATATTTTAATAGTGGTAATATAGTGATAAGCGATATTGAGGGCGGATTTTTCTTAGTACGTCAAAGTACCCCTGTGGTATGTCAGGCTACTACGCCAACATCAGTTACAGCTTCAAATATAGGGTCAACAGATGCCACGATAAGTTGGAGTTCAGTAGCAGGAGCAACTTATGATATTAGATATCGAGCTGTAGGTACTTCTTCTTGGACAAGCATGTCGGTCTCTAGTACCTCATATACCATTTCTGGACTTTCGCCAACAACACAATATGAAGTTCAGGTAAGAAGTAAATGTTCAGGCGGTAGCACTTCTCAATATAGTACTTCTACTAATTTCACTACGATAGCGGTACAACTAAATTATTGCGACTCTAACGGAAATAACGTTTCAGATGAGTACATTAGCAATGTAACATTAGGTACAATAAATAACAATTCAGGAGCGTCTTCTGGAGGATATGTGTTTTATAGTAATCTAACAACAGACCTAGCAAAAACAAGTGCTAATACAATCACAATTACTCCTACATGGACCGGTACAATATATAGTGAAGGATACAGTGTCTGGATAGATTATAATCAAGATGGAGATTTTGCAGATTCTGGTGAGCAAGTATGGTCCCAAAGCGCAACTCGAGATACACCGGTTAGCGGTGCTTTTACAATTCCGTCAAATGCTGCATTAGGTTCAACCAGGATGAGAGTTTCGATGAAATATAATGCGATTCCAACATCTTGTGAATCTTTTCAATACGGAGAAGTTGAAGATTATATTGTAAATATAACCGATGATGGTGGTCCTGGTGGAGATGCTTGTACAGGAGGGATATCTTCTTTTCCTTATAGCCAGGGATTTGAAAACACCTTGGGCTCATGGTCACAATCCTTAGCTGATGATATCGACTGGACAATAGATTCTAATGGAACTCCTTCAAGAAATACCGGTCCATCAAATGCAGATCAAGGAACGTATTACCTATATGTTGAAGCTTCAGGAAATGGAACCGGATATCCGAATAAACAGGCAATTTTAACATCACCTTGTTTTGATCTTAGCACTGCCGCTTCTGCAACTTTCTCATTTGCATACCACATGTTTGGTGCCGCTAATATGGGAAGTATAGCTGTTGAAGCCTCATCAAACGACGGAGCTTCTTGGACAAGTATATGGAGCCAAACGGGTAATCAAGGAAATTCGTGGAATACGATTAACCTTAATATCTCTCAATACGTAGGTGGAGCATTAAAATTGAGATTCAATAGGGTAACTGGGTCTACGTGGCAAGCAGATATTGCCATTGATGATATTTCAATCACTACTAATAGTGCTGCTAATAGTACTGCCGCTATAGACAATAAAGTTAAATTGATTATTTACCCTAATCCAGTAGAAGCTGCTATTAATATCTCACCAACTATTAATAAATCTGCTAACTACGAAATTAGGAATTTCTTAGGGCAATTGATAAAAGAAGGTACCGTTATTAATACTATAGATGTAAATAGTTTAAAATCGGGAGCATATTTCCTAAGAGTAGTTACCGATAACAAAGTTTTATCAAGTCGTTTTATTAAGAAATAACAATAAAACAAACAAAGATTTAAAAAATGAAATTTTCTAAGTACGTTTTGCTTTTGATATTTGCTTCAGCGTTATGTACTACTGCTGGATGTAGTAGTGATGATAGCGAACCACAAAATCCAGTTAGCGAACCAGACCCAGATCCTGTTGTAGGAACCGACGATCAGATAGACTGGGTTAAAACTTTTGGAGGAACAAATGAAGATAATGCACTGTCACTAGTGGAAGCTAGTGACGGTGGTTATGTTCTTGCTGGATATACACAAAGTATTGATGGAGATATTACTGATAAAAGTGCTACCGATAGCGATTATTGGGTGTTAAAGCTCTCAAATACAGGAACTATTTTGTGGAGCAAAACATATGGAGGTTCTGCAGATGATAGAGCAGAAAAGATTATTAAAACCACCGATGGAGGATATGCCCTTGTTGGGTATAGCCGAAGCCTGGATGAAGATGTTGCAGCAAATGCTGGCCTACAAGATTATTGGATTGTAAAAATAAATGCTGAAGGAAATATACAATGGGAAAAAAGCTTTGGATTTTCTGGAATTGATAGGGCATTTTCTCTAGTTCAAACGCAAGATGGCGGATATTTTATAACCGGATTTCTTGATGTTACTGCTAGTGGTGGAGAAGGAAACGATAATCGCAGTAGTACTCAAAGACATGGTGTAGGAGAGTTTTGGGGAATCAAACTTGATGCTTCAGGAGAAAAAGAATGGCGCCGATATTTTGGAGGAACTAATAATGATCGTAGCTACGATGCTGTTCAAACACAAGATGGTGGATTTTTAATGATAGGCTCTTCAGAAAGTGTAGATTTTGACGTCACGAATAGTAAAGGAAGCTATGATTTTTGGGCTGTAAAAATTAATGCAGAAGGAACAAAGTTATGGCAAAAATCATACGGAGGATCAGAGATTGATGTGGGGTATGCAATTGCCGATAGCGGAGACGGAAAATTTCTTATTGTTGGAGATTCTAGAAGTGCAGATGGCGATATTACCAAAGCAAAAGGAAATGCAGATCTCTGGGTGATCCAAATAGATGGAAATGGTAATCTAATTTGGGAAAAATCCATAGGAGGTACCGAGTTTGATACCGGTAGAAGTATTTCTAAAATGCAAAACGGAAATTATGTTATTGCTGGTAACTCGAGAAGTAGCAATGTCGATATAACACAAAATAAAGGGCAAAGTGATGCTTTGAGTATCATTATCAACAGTAATGGAGAAACGCAATGGAAAATTACTAATGGAGGAACTCAGGCAGAGTTTGGTGAAGGTTGCATAGAAACAAGCGACAAGAAAATTGTTATTGTAGGCAATTCTGAAAGTAGTGACTTTGATATCCCAAATAATAAAGGGTCCAAAGACGCATTAATAATTAAATATAAATAATGAACACAAAATGAAAAAAATAATATATATCCTTTTTGCAATAGTAATAAGTGTATTATCATGTAAAGATGATGATAATAACCCTATCGTACCACAAGAGACATTTGGAACGGTTGTACTTGATTTTAAAAATACAATCAATAATCAAGGTATTGAGTTAGGTACAGATTCGTATACTAATCAAAGTAATGAAGAGTATACGATATCAGAGCTGAAATATATCATCAGTAATATTGTTTTAATTAAAGCCAATGGAGAAGAGTTTGTATATCCTGTAGACCGAAGCTATTTTGTGATCAATGAAGAAGTTGTAGCAAGTCAAAAAATAAGCCTAGCAGATATAAGTGCTGGTGAGTATACAAAGATTAAATTTGGTTTTGGAGTAGAAGCAGCTAAATACCCATTTGAGTCGGGTACGGCAGATTTTATTCCTACAGCTGAAGAAAACGGAATGTTATGGTCTTGGTCTGCAGGATATAAATTCCTTAAATTTGAGGGCAAATATACATTTGGTGCAAACGTTGATCAAGATTTTGTAATTCACGTAGGTAGTCATGGTGCTACATTAGATAATTATCAAGAAATAATAGTAGAGTTACCTAATACTTTAACTATAGCAGAATCATCATCACCAGAAGTGGCAATAAATGTAGATATTGCTAAGGTTTTTGATAGTACCAATACACATTCTTTGGATAAAGCAAGCAATGTGCAGGTGGACCCGGTAAATGCTCCAATAATTGCAAAAAATATTAGCACTATGTTTAATGTAACAAGTGTTACTAATTAAAAGAAGGTTGAAACTACTCTCATTTTATATAATAGTTATCCTTTTTGGAGCTTCATGTAGCTCCGAAAAGGATGATTATGTTTCTATTACACCTGCAGAAGAAGAGAACCAAAATGCTAAATTAGAATTTACGGTTCCTGCAAATTTTCCAGAACCTAGTTATAATGTTTCACTCAACCCTCCTACCGAAAAAGGTTTTGAGTTGGGTAAGAAACTATTTTATGAAGGTAAACTAGCGTCAGATGGTGTAATATCTTGTGGGTTTTGTCACATACAAGATTTTGCTTTTACTCATCATACACATATCGTTAGTCATGGGGTTGATGGTGCTTTAGGTACACGTAATGCACAACCATTACATAATATGGCATTTATGAAAGAATTTACCTGGGATGGTGCTGTGATGCATTTGGACCTGCAACCTATAGTGCCAATTACTGCAGAAGTTGAAATGAATGAGACCTTTAGTAGTATTCTCAAAAAATTAGAAGACGAGCCAGAATATGTAAAATTGTTTGCTGAAGCATTTGAAGATCAAAAAATCAATTCTGAGAATATGCTTAAGGCACTTTCTCAATTTATGATCATGATGGTTTCTGCAAATTCTAAATATGATAAGATAGAAAGAAACGAAGGCTCTGTTTTTACGGATCAAGAAAAGGCAGGTTTTGACCTTTTCAGTGCAAAATGTGCTTCTTGCCATTCGGGGACCCTTTTTACAGATCAGTCCTATCGTAATAATGGTCTAGCTGTAGATCCACAGTATAATGATATCGGAAGAAAACGAGTAACGGGGTTTGAAGCCGATATGCAAAAGTTTAAAGTGCCGAGTCTAAGAAATATTGAACTTACGTTTCCATATATGCACGATGGTAGATTTAGAACATTAGAAGACGTTTTAAATCATTACAGTGATGGTATGGTAGACTCTGAAACTCTGGACCCTATGTTTAAAGATCAAACAGGTAGCTTAGGAATACCAATGACTGATCTTGAAAAACAACAAATTATAGCCTTTTTAAAAACATTAACAGACGATGATTTTGTTAACGATCAGCGTTTTTCTGAATTTTGATATATAAGGTTACTTCCAATCCCACTTGACAATATGCCAAGTTACCTTGTCAGCATCATATACTAGCAAATCCTTAAACCCTACGGCATAGTGTGCTTGCAATGATCGATTATTATTTGCGGCAACTTCGGTAATGAGCAGGTCATATTTCAATTTCAATTCATCTCGCATTTTATAGTATAACCCTCTAAAGATTCCTTGTTTTCGATATTCTTTATCAATACATATTTGACCCATTACAACATATGATTTTTTAGGATTTATTTGCGTGTCTATTTTGGTAAACATGGGTTTTAAAACTTCTATTTCGTTCTTGAAATCTTTTACCATACATAAGGCGTATCCCGTAACAGCGTTACCATGTTTTGCAATAATATGAGGCTGCTTATCATTCATTTTTTTCAAAATTTCCAAATCATGTTGCACAGTTACAAAACCTTCTTTCTGTTTTTCGTTTTTAGAAATCGAAGAGGATAAATTGTTTTTCTGAAGTTGAATTATTTGTTCTAATTCTTTTAAAGTAGTAGCTATAGTATAGTCAATCTTTTTCATTCTAATATAGATGCTTTAATAAGAGTAGATAAAGTTAATGCATTGCCTATCTTTGTAAAGATAACCAAAGCTAAAGGATTGAAAACATTTCCCGATAAACTTCAAAAAAAACTAAACCAAAGAAAGGATAATAATGCTTTGCGTAAACTTCCTTCGCGAAGCACTTTGATTGATTTTTCATCTAATGATTATTTAGGTTTTGCCGTTGATAAAGATATTTTTGATCAAACTCATCAGCTCTTAAAAGAAAAAAAAATACATCAAAATGGAGCGACAGGTTCTCGGTTGTTGTCTGGGAATCATGGCCTATATAATGATGTTGAGACAATGTTGGCTGATATTCATAATGCAGAAACAGCTTTGATTTTCAATTCTGGATATGATGCTAATGTGGGATTTTTTTCTTCAGTTCCACAAAAAGGCGATATCATTCTGTATGACGAATTAATCCATGCTTCAATTCGAGATGGTATTCAAATGAGCAACGCAAAAGCTTATAAATTTGCTCATAATGATTTACAAGATTTGCAAAAAAAACTTCGGAACGCTAAACCTGAGAAAAGAAACGGTCATACTGAGCATGTCGAAGTATATGTAATAACAGAATCTGTTTTCTCCATGGATGGCGATTCTCCAGATTTAAAAGGTTTTGTTGAGGTTTGCGAAGGCTATAAATGCCGTTTAATTATAGATGAGGCCCATGCAACTGGGGTTTTTGGTGAGAAAGGTGTTGGTTTACTTCAAGAATTAAGATTAGAAGAAAGAATTTTTGCAAGAATCAATACTTTTGGGAAAGCACTGGGATGCCATGGAGCGGTAGTTTTAGGGTCGGAAGATTTAAAAAACTATCTGGTTAATTTTGCGCGGAGTTTTATCTATACAACAGGATTACCACCGCATTCGTTAGCTACAGTTCGGGTAGCTTATTCAGCTTTACAGAGTACTTCAGAAATTGAAAAACTTAAAGACAACATTCGTTTTTTTAATCACACACTCAAAATCAAAAATCTGGAATCAAAATTTATAGAAAGCAACTCGGCAATACATTGTTGTATTGTTTCTGGAAATGAACATGTAAAACATGTGGCTTTAAAAATTCAGGAAAACGGATTTGACGTAAAACCCATTTTATCTCCTACGGTTCCTGAAGGAAAAGAACGATTGCGTTTTTGCCTACATAGCTTTAATTCTAAAGAAGAAATTAGCAAAGTATTAGGGTTGTTAGCTACCTTTGTTTTAGACTAAAAAAAGAGGTGATAAGAAGTTTATGAAAAAAATATTCATTACAGGAATAGGAACCGATGTTGGAAAAACAATAGCCTCGGCAATTGTGGTTGAGGCATTGCAGGCAGATTATTTTAAACCTGTACAGGCTGGGGATTTAGAGTTTTCAGATACCGATAAAGTAAAACAACTGGTGTCTAATTCGAAATCTAAATTTCATGATAATAGCTATGCGTTAAATACTCCAATGAGTCCTCATGCGGCGGCAGAGATTGATGAAATAACTATCGAGACGAGTAAGATTATTCTTCCGAAAACAAAACATAATTTAGTTGTAGAAGGTGCAGGTGGATTATTAGTGCCTTTAAATGACAATGAGACTATTTTAGATTTGATCACACCAGAATATAAAGTGATTGTTGTATCTAGGCATTATTTAGGAAGCATAAATCACACATTAATGACCATAGAAATATTAAAAAACAAAGGATATAATCCTGCGATTATTTTTAATGGAAATGAACACAAAACAACGGAAGATATTATCAAAAAAATGACGGGTGTAGAAATTATAGGGCGTATTGATGATGAACCTTATTTTGATACTATAGTTATTCAAGAATATTCAACTTTGTTCAAAGACAGGTTAGAATCATTTTAATTTGTGATTCAAATCTATACCAGAGTCCATTTGCTACAATATTAACTGTACTAAAATTTCCACGTTTGTGGATCAAAATAATTATGACTTTAAAAGAAAGAGATAAAAAGCATCTTTGGCACCCCTTAACTCAACATAAGATTCATCCCGAGGCATTGCCTATTATAAAAGCTAAAGGAGCAGTTTTGTATGGCGAGGACCAAAAAGAGTATATTGATGGTATCGCTTCTTGGTACACAGCAATGTATGGTCATTGTAATGATTATATTCTTGATAAGGTAAAACAGCAAATGTGCCAATTGGATCAGATTGTATTTTCTGGATTTACACATGAACCAGCAATTCGATTATCAGAAGAGCTAATTAAGATTTTGCCTAATAATCAAGAGAAAATATTTTTCTCAGATAATGGATCCACAGCCAATGAAGTCGGTATCAAAATGGCATTGCAATACCACTTTAATAAAGGTGAGAAACGAAATACAATTATTGCATTTGAAGATGGGTTTCACGGTGATACTTTTGGAGCAATGTCTGCTTCTGGGTTATCAGTATATAATGGGCCTTTCGAAGATTTTTTCATTGATGTAAAACGTATTCCTACGCCAAATAAAAAAAACATAGAAAGTGTTCTGGAAGCATTGCATTCGATTATAGAAACTCATAAAGTAGCTGCATTTATTTATGAACCCTTGGTTCAAGGTGCAAATGCAATGCATATGTTTGAGGCGAAACATCTTGATCTAATCCTAAGAATTTGTAAAGAACATGCAATTATAACTATTGCAGATGAAGTGATGACTGGTTTTGGTAAAACTGGTAAAAACTTTGCATCTGATCATATAGAAACAAAACCTGATATTATTTCTATGTCTAAAGCACTTACTGCGGGGTTTGTACCCATGGCAGTGACAAGTTGTACAAAAGAAATTTATGATGCATTTTTAGATGATTCCGTTGGAAAAGCTTTTTTTCATGCCCATACCTACTCTGCTAATCCAATTGCATGTGCTGTAGCAATAGCAGGGATAGAGTTGTTACATTCTAAAGAAATTCAAGATAATATTCAGAGGATAATTAAATCACATACACAGTTTAACGATAAAATCAAAAATCATCCTAAAGTCAAAGTTACTCGACAACAAGGAGTCATATATGCCCTGGATTTAAACATAGAAATGGACCGATATGGAAAGAAACGATATGAGATTTTTAATCACTTTATGAAACAAGGTGTCTTTTTAAGACCATTAGGGAATACTATTTATATTCTTGCGCCGTATGTGATTTCCATGAAACAACTAGATGTTATTTATAATACGATTATCGATTTGTTAGAAACTATATAGAGCTATTGGAAATCCTGTTCATACCCTAACAGGTCAATCTGCTCATCGGTTTCAGAGATAATAACATACATTTCTGTATATGTCCACTCATCATTTTGCTTGGTGCCAACAACATATAATTGTGCTTCTCCTTTTGGGCCTTTTATAGGGATTGAAATATCAGCAGATCCGACATTATTTTTGTACGATAAATTACCATTCATAATACCATTAGTTTCTATGGGTTCTCCTAATATATCAACTACATAATCATCTTCATTAACCATGGTTATAGCATCTTGGTAAGGAACAGATTCTGTTATTAATTCGCTTACTCCAAATATCAATGAGCCCAGAAAAACAAAAAATAATATAATCAAAGTAAGACATCCTCCTACAGGAACTGCCCAACCCCAATTTCTACTAAACCAACTTTTATGTTCTATATGATCATTCATAGTGAGTGCTAATATAATTTGTTTTAAAGATAAGTATCCAAAATTTAGTTTTTGTTACTAACATTATAGTTTAAAGTATTGCAAAAAATATAAAATTTATTGAACAAACTCATACATTTGCCAAAACTTAAAAATTGCAGCAAACAATATCAATAACTGGGATTTCTTCCATTTCTTCATTGGGTATTTCTCCCGAAGAGATATGGAAAAGATATAAAGATCAGGCTCATTGCATTTCTTTTAAAGATTTTAAAGAAGAATCTACCCCTATAGCAAGCCTTAGTAAAGAGGTGCAAGCAGTAATTGATGATTTAAGAAATGAAAGTCATCACTTTGAATCATTAGATAATTCTGTGCTTTTTGGGGTTTACGTTGCTCGTGAGGCCATTAAAAATGCTCAATGGCGAGGTGATCTTGATTTTGGTATTAATATAGGCTCTTCAAGAGGTGCAACAGGACTTTTTGAAAAATATCATAAAGAATTTCTTGAAAATGGAAAATCAGCTACTTTAAGTTCGCCTACGACCACATTAGGTAATATTTCATCCTGGATTGCTCATGATTTACAAACTAATGGACCGGTGATTAGTCATTCGATTACTTGTTCAACAGCATTGCATGCGATGCTTAATGGCGTGGCTTGGTTACAATCGGGGTTGGCAGATAAGTTTTTGGTAGGCGGCAGCGAAGCACCACTAACAGCGTTTACGATTGCTCAAATGAAAGCATTGAAAATTTATGCTTCAGATGTCACATCAAAATATCCTTGTCAAGCAATGAATTTAGAGAAAAAAAGAAACTCTATGTTTCTGGGTGAAGGAGCTGCTGTAGCTTGTTTAGAAAAAGGATATAAAGAAAATGCATTAGCTTTGATAAAAGGAATTGGGTATGCTACAGAACCCTTAAAACACAATATATCGATTTCTTCAGAAGCAGACTGCTTTCAAAGATCTATGAAAATGGCATTAGGAGAAAATTCGGTAGATGAAATAGATGCTATAGTCATGCATGCTCCAGGAACAGTAAAAGGTGATTTGGCAGAATATAATGCAATAAAAGCTGTTTTTGGTAACACTATTCCCGCCTTAACAACCAATAAATGGAAAATAGGCCATACATTTGGCGCTAGTGGAATATTAAGCCTAGAATTAGGAATTCTTATGTTGAAGCATCAAGAATTCATACCCGTTCCTTTTATAGAGAACAAAGCTGTTCCTGAAAAAATGAATAAAATTATAATAAATGCTGTTGGCTTTGGCGGAAATGCAGTTAGTATTTTGCTAGAATCTAATAGGTAGAATTAACACCATTAACTATAAATTATAACTTAAAACAAGTGAATTTGATCTTTGTAATTTGTGTTTTTTGAAAGGAAACAATTACTTTTGAGGATTCACATACCTTATTTTATGAGCGTTATTAGACACGATTGGACGAAAGAAGAGATTTTAGATATCTATAACAAGCCCTTAATGGATTTGCTTTATGAAGCTGCAAGTATTCATAGAGAGCATCATGATCCTAACACAGTACAGGTCTCTACCCTATTATCAATAAAAACAGGAGGTTGTCCAGAAGATTGTGGATACTGTCCTCAAGCGGCACGTTATCATACAGATATCGAAGCAAATGACCTTATGAGTGTGCAACAAGTAAAAGCTCAGGCACTTCGTGCAAAGGCATCAGGTAGTTCACGAGTGTGTATGGGAGCTGCATGGCGTAATGTTAAAGATGGTCAGGAGTTTGATAATGTTCTTGAAATGGTTCGTACTATCAATAAGCTCGATATGGAAGTGTGTTGTACTCTAGGAATGATTACAGAAAATCAAGCACAACGTCTTGCTGAAGCTGGATTATATGCTTATAATCATAACCTGGATACTTCTGAAGAATATTATAAAGAAGTAATTTCTACTCGAGGATATGAAGATCGTTTACAAACGATTGATAATGTACGTAAAACAAATGTAACAGTTTGTAGCGGTGGTATTATTGGTATGGGAGAAAATGTTGAAGATCGTGCAGGAATGCTAGTAGCATTGTCGAAACTAAACCCTCAGCCCGAATCAGTCCCTATTAATGCTTTAGTAGCTGTAGAAGGTACGCCAATGGAAGATGAAAAACCGGTTGCTATTTGGGAGATGATAAGAATGGTGGCAACGACCAGAATTATAATGCCAAAGACTCAGGTTCGACTTTCGGCAGGAAGAACAGAAATGAGTAGAGAGGGACAAGCAATGTGCTTCTTTGCAGGAGCAAATTCTATTTTTGCTGGTGATAAATTGCTTACGACTCCTAATCCCGATGTAAATGAAGATATGGAGATGTTTAAGATGTTGGGTCTCAATCCTCAAAAACCATTTGTAAAAAAGGCTCAACCAGAAACTATTGAAGCTAAAGATTCAAAGTTTGAACCTCTTGGAGAAAAACCAAAATGGTCTAGGCCTGATCACACTATCGACAGAAACGAAACTGCAAAGCAAAAAGCTAAAGGGATCATTGCTGATAAATAAAAATGTAACGGGTGTCTTTTATAATGTAGGGTTTTAAACTTATTTTCATAGTCTATGGAATTAAATTTAGAGCAAATACAAAGAGTTGGAACAATTACTAGGGAAGATTTTCTGGGTACATATGTTGCATCGCAAAAACCAGTCGTAATTGAACACTTGATCGAGGACTGGCCGGCCTATCAAAAATGGAATTTATGTTACCTTAAACAATTAGCAGGAGAAAGAACTGTGCCCTTATATGATAACAGGCCTGTAGCATCAGAGCGAAAATTTAATGAGCCTCATACAAGTATGAAAATGGGAGATTATATCGATTTGCTCAATAAAAAACCCACTAATTATCGTATCTTCTTGTATAATTTACTTAAAGAAGTACCAGAGCTTCAGAATGATTTTAGTTATCCTGACCTAGGATTAAAGTTCATGAAAAAATTGCCCTTTTTATTTTTTGGAGGTAGTGGAGCAAAGGTATTTATGCACTATGATATAGATTTAGCTAATATTCTTCATTTTCATTTTCATGGTGAAAAGCGCTGTATTTTATTTCCGCCCTCAGAGACAAAATACTTATACAAAATACCACATTCATTGATGTCTCACCAAGAAATAGATTATACAAATCCAGATTTTGAAAAATGGCCTGCATTAAAGAAAGCCAAAGGATATATTGCAAATTTAAAACACGGAGAAACATTATATATGCCTGAAGGGTATTGGCATCAGATGACTTATTTAACTCCCGGTTTTTCGATGAGTATACGATCTGTAGCTAAAAATATGGGTAATTTTACTGAGGCAACGTACAACGTTTTTATTATGAGATATTTGGATAATTTTATGCGTAAAGTAAGAGGACAAAAATGGATAGAGTATAAGAATTCAAGAGCTATCTCAAAAACCAATAAAATGAATGGTTACGATTAGAAAGGGATCAATTCATTCACTTTTTCATACACCAAATTTGTTTCCCAGCCTCTGTATAAAAGATAATCGACTAATTTTTTTCGCTTTTTGTTTTTATCGGTTTCTTTAAGTGTGCTGTATTTTTTCTCTGCAAGCTCATGAAAAGTGTGTAAATAGTCTTTTTCTGAGATTTCTTTTAATGCAGTTTTTAGATTGTATTCAGAGATGCCTCTATATTTTAACTCTCTAATAATACGTTTTTTACCCCATTTCTTAATACTAAATTTTCCTCGAGCATAACTTTTTGCGAAGCGTTCTTCATTAAGAAAATTATGTTCTAAAAGATGTAAGATAATTTTTTCTCTAGCTTCAGGAATTAGCCTCATAGTGCTAAGTTTATCCTGTATATCCTTATGACATCTTTCTTGGTAGGCGCAATATCGTTCCATTTTCTTAATGGCTTCGGTAAAGGTTATAGATTGTTTGGGTGATGTATGCATATGAAGCACAAATATAGGAACCTTTTTTGTGGTATAGATGTTTTATGTCAGTCTTAGTTGTGTTTCTATGGTGTATGCTTATATTATGAAATTCCTCTGCACTAAGGCAGAGGAATCTAAAAACTCAACTCATCAAATTGATGGATGTCATTATTTGTAGTATTACATCTTAATTTCAATTGAGCCTACCCCTAGGTTTTCAATCAAATATTAGATTTTGCTACATATAACAAATTATTTCTAAATGAATTTGATCATTTATAATGCAAGGATAAGGCATGCCAGTTTCATTTTTAGAGACTGGAAATTTTTTTTCACTTTTTTTATAATAAGTTTAATAGAGTATTGATTAGTAAGAACAAAAAAACCCGGTTTCTTGATAGAAACCGGGTTTTATCTTATTTTATCAATTCACCATTTTTATCGTGAAAATGATATTCTAAATACGTGTAAGCGTCTCTAGGTACAATCTTAACCCATCGTTTATGATCAAAAAACCATTTGGATCGGGTGGATGGAAATCCTTTTGTTAAAAAAGCTGCTATAAAAGGATGTGCACTTAGTGTTATCTTTTTATGATCTTTTTTAATTAATTTTTCTAATTCGACTTTAATTTTTTCTACCAAAACTATAGGCGCCTCAACTTCGCCATTTATTCCGTTTGGATCTTCCTCGCGGGTTTTGATGTTCATTTCTGGTCGCACGCGTTGTCGCGTGATTTGAATCAAGCCAAATTTACTTGGCGGTAATATTTTATGTTTCGCCCTGTCATCTTTCATCTCTTCTTTCAAATGGTTGAAGAGTGTTCTACGGTTATCTGCATTATTCATGTCTATAAAATCGACTACAATAATACCTCCCATATCTCTTAGACGCAGTTGGCGGGCAACTTCAGATGCACTGATTAAATTTACTTCCAGTGCTGTATCTTCTTGGTTTTTGGCTTTGTTAGATCGGTTACCGCTATTTACATCAATTACATGCATAGCTTCTGTATGCTCAATAACTAAATAAGCGCCCTTACTCATAGATACCGTCTTGCCAAAACTCGTTTTGATTTGCCTTTCGATACCATATTTTTCGAAAATTGGTACTTTAGGATTATGAAGTTTTACAATTGATTCTTTTTTGGGTGCAATTTCTTGCAGATACTCTTTAATTCTACTGCACAAATCTTCGTCATCAACGACGATTGAAGTAAAGGAGTCATTAAAAACATCTCTAAGTATAGAGGATGCTCTATTCATTTCTCCTAGTACTTTTGACGGATGATGCGCTTTGTACATTTTTTTGCACATACTTTGCCATCTTCCGATCAGATTTTGCAAATCTTTGTCTAGTTCTGCTACTTTTTTGCCTTCTGCTACAGTACGTACTATAATTCCGAAACCTTTGGGTTTTATACTTTTTACAAGTCGTTTTAAACGTTCTTTTTCTTCAGAAGATTCTATTTTTTGAGAAATAGAAATTCGGTTTGAAAAGGGAACTAAAACAATATATCTTCCAGCAATCGATAGCTCTGAGCTAATTCGAGGGCCTTTGGTAGATATTGGTTCCTTCACTATCTGTACAAGTAGTGATTGATTTGATTTTAACACATTGGTAATTGTACCGTGTTTATCAATATCGTCCTCAAAAGGAAAATCCTTAAGAGAATAATTTTTTAATTTACCTGTGCTTACACGTTTAATGAATTTAAGTAATGAAGATACTTGAGGACCGAGATCGTGATAATGCAAAAATGCATCTTTTTCATAACCAACATTAACAAATGCGGCGTTTAGACCCGGGACAGATTTTCTGATTTTGGCGATAAAAATATCACCTACCGAAAAATTACTATCGTCTTCTTCCTTATGTAATTCAATTAGTTTTCCATCTTTTAATAAGGCAAAATCTGTAGAGGAACCAGATCTAATGATCAATTCTTTGTTCACTCTGTTACGATTTTTATCCACCTCGAAAATTCATCGAGACAGATGGATTATACAAATTTTTTCACAGGAATTTATGTAATTCCATTGAAATAAGCTTTTATATTAGGTAGTATATAAAGCTACATTTCGATTTCAAAGAACTTAACTTTTTAAACAGAAAAAGTAGTTAGAAAACTACTTTTTCTTGTGGCGGTTGGCTCTTCTTCTCTTTTTACGCTTGTGCGTAGCTACCTTGTGTCTTTTACGTTTTTTACCACTTGGCATAGTGTAATTATTTTATTTATTGTTATTATATTATTTTACTTCTACGTTTGTCTTTACACCTTCTACAAATACTTTTGCAGGTTTAAATGCTGGTATATTGTGTGCAGGAATCTTTATAGTCGTATTTTTAGAAATGTTACGGCCAGTTTTTTCTGCTCTGGTTTTGATGATAAAGCTACCAAATCCTCTTAGGTATACATTATCTCCACTTTCTAGAGAGTTTTTTACTTCTTCCATAAATGTTTCAACAGTTGCTTGAACATCTCCTTTTTCAATTCCTAGCTTTTCTGAAATTCTTGCTACAATATCTGCTTTAGTCATTATTATTCCTATTTAGGGGTTTTTAAATTTTCAAGGGGGCAAATATAAGAATTTAAAATCCAAAATATCAATACTTAAGATTAAATTATCATCTTTAAACATTTAATTTTACAAAACTTATAATTTTGTTATGAAATTTTCTAAAAAACTCATTTCGTGGTATTTACAAAATAAAAGAACAATGCCATGGAGAGAAACTAAAAATCCTTATCACATTTGGCTTAGTGAAATTATACTTCAGCAGACTAGAGTGGCGCAAGGATTACCCTATTATTTGTCATTTATTGACACTTTTCCTACAGTTTTTGATTTAGCCAATGCAAATGAAGATGATGTTTTGAAGTTATGGCAAGGGTTAGGGTATTATTCTAGGGCTAGAAACCTTCATATAACAGCAAAATATGTGGCCAATGAGTTACAGGGTGTTTTTCCTTCTAATTATAAAGATTTATTGGCACTCAAAGGGGTTGGAGATTATACGGCAAGCGCAATAGCATCTATATGTTATGATGAACCAGTTCCTGTTGTAGATGGAAATGTGTACCGTGTGCTTTCTCGATTTTTCGGAATTAAAACTCCTATTAATACTACAGCGGGAGTGCGTGAGTTTAAAGAGCTGGCTATAGAATTAATGGATCATGATGAACCTGCTAACTACAATCAAGCAATTATGGAGTTTGGAGCTTTACAGTGCAAACCTAAGAGTCCATATTGTATTGTGTGCCCCTTAAACGATAGTTGCGAGGGGTTAAAAAATGGATGGATAGATACATTGCCGGTAAAACTTAAAAAACAAAAGATTAAAAAACGATATTTCAATTATTTGGTATATTCAATAAATGGAAAACAAACAATACTGCAGCAAAGGAAAGGAAATGGGATTTGGAAAGGACTCTATGAGTTTCCGTTAATAGAGGTCGAAGAAAATGATAGAGATTCTATTATGTCTAATGCTTTTTTTCAAAAAATGATAAATGGTCATGAATATAAAATAACACAATATCGTGAAGAGCCAATAGTTCATAAGTTATCTCATCAACATCTGTATACCAGGTTTTATATTGTAAATGTGAACAAACTTCCTGCACTTACAAAAGAGCAAAAGATTATTGATTTTGCTGAAACTCACACCTATCCGGTTCCTATTTTGTTAGGTAATTTTATAGAGGAGTTTTTTAAGGTATGATGCTTTTTTATTACATTTATAAAACAAAGTTGTTAAGAAATAAGATGAGGTGTATAGCGTTATTATCTTTAGTTTGTTATTTCTTTGCAGCTTAAAATTATAATTAATATGTCTGGAACACTAAATAAAGTAATGCTAATAGGGCACACGGGAGATGAGGTAAAAATGCATTGGTTTGAAGGCGGTGGGTGTATCGGTAGGTTTCCACTGGCAACTAATGATTCTTATGTCAATAAGAGTACAAATGAGAGAGTAACTACTACAGAGTGGCATAATATTGTGGTTCGAAATAAGGCAGCGGAGATTTGTGAAAAATACCTTAACAAAGGTGATAAAATTTATATTGAAGGTCGTCTTAAAACCAGAAAATGGCAAGATGAGCAGGGCAAAGATAGGTATAGCACTGAAATTCAATGTACAGATTTTACTTTTCTCACACCTAAGAATGAGAGCCAATCTTCTGGACCTATAGCTCAACAGAAACCGCAGACAAGTGTACCTGTGGCTGATCCACAGCCGGTTGCTCTGGCATCACCAGATACTGAAGAAGATGATCTTCCGTTCTGATATGTTTAACTAAACCAATATAATTTGGACCCTGATCCTGAACCTTTATTGATTTTATTATTAGCATTTGATATCATGCAAACCATTAATTTGGTTTTGCTTGTCGTTTTGCTCATTTTTTCTGCACTAATATCTGGTAGTGAAGTAGCATTATTCTCTTTAACTCCAACGGATCTAAAAGATGAAGAAAATACCTCAAAGAACCTTAGAATCGTTTCTAAACTATTAAATAATCCTAAAAAATTATTAGCCACAATATTAGTTGCCAATAACTTTATCAATATTGCTGTCGTTTTACTTTTTGATGCCTTAGGCGAAGTATATTTTAAAGACTTAGATTATGTTTGGCTCGGTTGGATTAATGTAAGATTTGTGGTAGAAGTAGGTGTTGCAGCATTTTTGATCTTGCTTTTTGGTGAGATTTTACCCAAAATTTATGCAAGCAGAAATAAGGTAAAATTTGCTAAGTTTATGGCAAAACCTTTGGGAGTATTGGATTGGTTAATTACGCCAATTAGTATGCCAATGCGAAGAATTACTATGCGAATTCATGATCGATTAGGAAAACAAAAATCAAACCTAAGTGTTGATCAATTATCGCAGGCGTTAGAGTTAACATCAGATCAGGATACGACCGTAGAAGAGAAGAAAATCCTTGAAGGAATTGTATCTTTTGGTAACACAGATACAAAACAAGTCATGCGACCACGTATCGATATCTTTGCACTAAATAACGAAGCACCATATAAAGAAATTCTTCCAGAGATTATAACCAATGGATATTCCAGAATTCCGGTGTATGAAGAAAGTATTGATAAGGTAATCGGCATTCTTTATGTTAAAGATTTATTACCGTATATAAACGAAAAAGACTTTGATTGGTTATCCTTGTTGCGAGACCCCTATTTTGTTCCTGAAAATAAAAAGCTGGATGACCTGTTGAACGATTTCAAAAATAAAAAGAATCACTTAGCCATTGTGGTAGATGAGTATGGCGGAACAAGTGGTTTAATTTCTTTGGAAGATATTATAGAAGAAATTGTAGGTGATATTAGTGACGAGTTTGATGATGAAGATCTTATATTTTCAAAATTAGATGATAATAATTATGTTTTTGAAGGTAGGACTGCACTAAAAGACTTTTATAAAGTCTTAAAAATTGAAGACAATAGTATTTTTGAAGATAATAAAGGAGAAGCAGAAACAATCGCAGGGCTGTTGCTTGAGATTTCCGGAAGTTTTCCAAAGCGAGGAGAAAAGATTACATTAGACAATTATTTATTCAAGGTAGAATCGTTAGATAGCAAACGCATAAAGCAAGTGAAATTAACTATTAATGAAAAAAAGAATATTTAAGCTCCTTTTATTAATTGGTACGCCTTTATTATTTTCATGTAAAGGGGAGGTTCTTCCTAAGCCGGAAGGAATGCTCAGATTAAGCTACCCTAAACCAGAATATAAAGAAATAGGATTGCCATGTCCTTATATTTTTGAAAAAAATGAGCTCTCGGAGCTTAAAAAAGCTAGAAGAAACAGGGCGTGTTGGTATAATCTGAAATATAATGATATGAAAGCAACCTTGTATCTTTCGTATTATAGAATAAATAATAACTTGGATTCGCTATTGAGAGATGCTCAAAATCTTACTCAGGAGCATTTTATCAAGGCAGATGGTATAAAGCCAGAAGAATATGTCAATTCTGAGAAAGAAGTGTACGGGATGATTTATAAAGTATCTGGAGATGCGGCCTCTCCATCTCAGTTTTATGTTACTGATAGTGTAGATCATTTTCTGGTGGGCTCGGTATATTTTGAAGTGAAACCTAACTATGATTCTATACTGCCAGCTGCTAATTACTTACGTAATGATATAAAACATCTTATAGAAACACTTCAATGGAAAGATTAGTATTTAGTTAATTTTCTTCTAAAATTGTTTTACACACTAGTAATTTTATCACATTTGCAGTTTACTAAAGGGAAATGCAAAACACAAAATTAAAATGGATATACCTCATAATACTATCATTAGTTTGGGGGAGTTCTTTTATCCTTATTAAAAAGTCACTTACGGGTCTTACACCAATGCAATTGGGAGCTTTGCGAACAGTATTTGCTGCTCTGTTTTTGTTTTCTATTGGGTTTAGAAGTATAAAAACCATCCAGGGGAATGAGTGGAAATGGATAGCGATCTCTGCTTTTGTGGGAACGTTTATTCCAGCGTTTTTGTTTGCTTTTGCCGAAACAGAAATTGATAGTGGAATTACATCGATATTAAACTCTATGACTCCCCTGATTACTTTTGTTTTAGGAATTGTACTGTTCTCTATCCGTTTTAACAAAAATCAGCTTATTGGAGTTATTGTCGGTCTAATTGGGAGTGTGGGACTAATTTGGGAAGGTTCTATCATTAATCCTGACCAAAACTATAGCTATGCTTTTTTAGTCATTATCGCAACCTTTGGTTATGGGATTAATGTAAATATCATTAAACGGTATTTGCAGCACATTTCGCCTATGGCAATTGCCAATGGTAATTTTATTGTTTTAATACTTCCGGCGTTAATTGTGTTATATTTTTCTGATTTTTTTACTGAACGTTTAATTTCAGACGAGACTGTACACACCAGTATTATGTATATGGCACTATTAGCAGTTGTAGGTACAGGAATCGCTAAGATAATGTTTAACAAACTTGTGCAAATAAGTACTCCTGTATTTGCAAGTTCTGTTACCTATACAATGCCGATAATAGCACTTATTTGGGGACTGTGGGATGGAGAAAAATTTTCATTGTACCAGCTGTTAGCGTCTATGGTTATTATTTTTGGAGTATATCTAACGAATAAAAACCGGTAAGAAGTCAAAAGGCTGTTAAACAATAAATTAACAACCCTTTAAGGTTAAAAAACTCTTAATTTTCATACTTTTAAGTAAGAATCTTAAAGAGTGAAATTATGAAAAAGTCTACTATCCCTGTTAAATATGGAGTCTTAATAGCTATTGGCCTAATCGCTTATTTTTTAATTCTTTCACTTATTGGTGTACAAACTAACCCTATTTTTAGTCTTGGTAATGGTATTATTGTTGCGTTTGGATTATATACCGCAATGAAAAATTATAAAAAAGAAAAAGGAAGTGATTTTGATTATCAAAAAGGTTTTATGGCAGGTTTGTTTACTGGCTTTAATGCGACTTTAATCTTTACAATTTTCTTCGCTATATACGTAACTAATATTAATACCAATTTTCTGCCAGAAATGCTAGCGAATTGGAGCTCGCATTATCATGTAGGTGTCGGGATTGTTGTTTTCATTGCCGCAATAATGGGGTTTGCAACCACTTTTGTGCTTACGTTATCCTTCATGCAATTATTTAAAGAAAGCTGGAATCCCAAAAAAAATCACAATTCGTCTCCTGTAGAGGCCTAAAATGTTTGTCATTTAATTAATTAGCAGTATATTTGCACCCGCCTATTGAGAAAATAGGAGTGTTCTTTATATAAAATAATTAATTAAACGTTACGCTATGTACGCAATTGTAGAGATAGCAGGGCAGCAATTTAAAGTTGCAAAAGACCAAAAAGTATTTGTACATCGTTTAGCAGGAGAAGAAGGAGATAAAGTTTCTTTCGATAAAGTTCTTCTTGCAGCAGATGGAGATAAAGTTACTTTAGGCGCCCCAGCTATAGATGGAGCTCAAGTAGGAGCAAAAATCACGAGACACCTAAAAGGTGATAAAGTTATTGTTTTCAAGAAAAAGAGACGTAAAGGATACCGTGTTAAAAATGGTCATCGTCAATCTCTTACAGAAATTGTAATTGAAAGCATTGTAACTTCTGGAGCTAAAAAATCAACTCCAAAGGCAGCAGCTAAAAAAGCTGAGCCAAAAGTAGAAAAAGAAGCAAAAGCGGCTGCTCCAAAAAAGGCAGAAACTAAAGCTAAAAAAGCAGAACCAAAAGCACAAGCTGAAGATTTAAGTACTAAAACAGTAGCTGAATTGAAAGAAATGGCAAAGGCTAAAGGTATTTCTGGTATTTCTTCTATGAAGAAAGCAGAATTAATTGAAGCTTTACAAGGAAAATAAAAAACGGCAGGAATCCCTGTAAGTATTAACAATATAAAACCGAAAGAAAATGGCTCATAAAAAAGGAGTTGGTAGTTCGAAAAACGGTAGAGAATCAGAATCGAAACGCTTAGGTGTTAAGATATTTGGTGGACAAGCTGCCGTGGCTGGTAACATCATTGTAAGACAAAGAGGTACAGCACACAAACCAGGTGAGAATGTATACGCTGGTAAAGACCATACCCTACACGCTAAAGTGGATGGTATCGTAAAGTTTACTAAAAAGAAAGATAATAAGTCCTATGTTTCAATAGTTCCGTTTGAAGCATAACAGGATCTTTCCTTTGTAATATATACAGGCCCTTTTCAATATTTTGAAAAGGGCTTTTTTTATTTTGTGTTCGAAACAAACACTTTTTTCTTCTTAATTAAATTATAAAAGTTAAAAATTTAAGAAAAGTAATTATAAATTTATAAGAATCTTAAAATTTATAATTATGAAAAAACTAACAGCATGTATTTTATTATCGGCATCAGTCTTATTTTCTAGTTGCCTGGGATCTTTTTCTGCATTTAATGGATTAAGAGATTGGAATGATGGTCTTACCAGTAGCAAGTTTTTAGACAACCTTATTTTTTGGGTATTTAATATCATACCAGTTTATGGGTTGTTTTTCGTTGGAGACGTCATTATTTTTAATGTTATAGAATTTTGGAGTGGTTCTAATCCTTTAGCGATGAATGAGGGAGATATCGAAACACAAATTGTTGAGAAAGATGGTAGTACTTTTGAAATGATCGCTACCAAAAACAGATTACAGATTAAAATAATCGATGGCAAAAGAAAAGGTGATAAATTAGATTTAGTGTATAGTCCTTCTCAAAAATCATGGAGTGCAATAAAACCGAATGGAGAAGTGATTAAATTATCTTCTTTTGAAGATGGCTTTTATGTAATGCATTTGCCTAATGGAGAAAAAGTTAAAATTGATCCAATGGCATCAAGAAGTGAAGGTTTAGCATTGATTCAAAATAAAGTAGCGCATTATGAAAACTGCTTGTTAGCAGAGGCAAACTAAATATGTTATACTATATAAGAATAAGTCTTTCTTTTAACTAAGAAGGACTTTTCTTTGTTTATGAGAGAAATATACTAATGCTTACCGATGATATTGCAAATGTCTGGGTTGTTTTCGTCTTTAAGACTTAATAGTTTATGATATGATCCTATAATCTCTTTTGTTAGATCCTGAGAGCAATCTATTTCTTCGTTTTTTGTGGTATCAGATAGATTGTTGGGATGGTCTATTGATTTATCTTCATATCTCTTGACTAGGCATTTTATGGCAGTTCTATCATCAAAATAAATACGTTTTTCTTCATATGTCCATATTTCATTGGTAAATCCTTGGTCTGCAGGTGTGCATTCGTAATCCCATGTCCATGAGGCATATTCCGAAAAATGGAATATTAGGTGATTATTCCAAACATAATAATGAGTGTTATAATTGCTATGTCCTTCACTGAAACTATATGCTATGTATACCAATTCTTTACTATGATAATAAAAAGATATTGATGCATTGATTTGTTCATTATCATTACAATTACTTATTAAAGATATTTCTTCAAGACTGTCTTGTTCATGCAATTCTGTAATGGTATTGTATTTCTGTCTTATATCTTTTAGGGCGTCTTCGTTACTTTGACTATAACTACAGAAAAAGATAAATAAAGATGGTAAGGCAAAAACTAATTTCATTTTAAATTGAATTAATCTAATTGTCTAAATTTACTATACCAAACTTATAAATTAAATAAAAACCATGAAAACTTCAATGATTACTGCCTTATGGTGCACTGTCTTTTTGTTGTTTATTACATTTGAATCAATTTCTCAGGATATACCTACATATGATTACCTGGAGGTTATTGTAATACAAAAAGTAAACAATAGCGGTAAAGTAAAGCGAATAAAGGTTGAAGAGCAACAATCTTTGGAAGGAAAGCAAATCACTATCAAACAAATAGAAAAATTAGAAAACACATCAGATTTATTAAATTTTATGAATACAGCAAATTGGGAATTTGTAGATAGGCAATCGGTAGTTTCTGAAGAGAATGATCCGGTATGGATGAGTTATATTTTTAGAAAGAAAAAATAAATCTATTCAAAAATGTAACCCCCACTAAAAAGTGAGGGTTATGTCTATTTTCAAAAAGAAATAAGATGTTTCTTAGTATCGGTAATGTTCAGGTTTAAATGGACCCTCAACAGTAACGCCAATATATTCGGCTTGATCACTACGTAATTCTGTTAATTCAACACCAATTTTAGCCAGGTGTAATTTTGCTACCTTTTCATCAAGATGTTTGGGTAACATGTATACTTCATTTTTGTAGCTTTCAGAATTTTTCCAAAGTTCGATCTGGGCTAATGTTTGGTTTGTAAATGAGTTACTCATTACAAAGCTTGGATGCCCAGTTGCACAACCAAGGTTTACCAAACGTCCTTCTGCAAGAATGATAACATCATTTCCATTGATGTTGTATTTGTCTACTTGAGGCTTGATAGTGTCTTTGGTATGACCATGGTTTTTATTTAACCAAGCCATATCAATTTCATTGTCAAAATGCCCAATGTTGCATACAATTGCTTTGTCTTTTAATGCTTCAAAATGTTGCGCTTGTACAATGTCTTTGTTACCAGTAGTAGTGATTACTACATCGGCATTACCTATAACAGTTTCTAATCTCTTTACTTCAAAACCATCCATTGCTGCTTGCAAAGCACAAATAGGATCAATTTCGGTTACAGTTACTATAGATCCTGCTCCTCTAAATGATGCTGCGGTACCTTTACCAACATCACCATATCCACAAACAACAACTCTTTTACCTGCAAGCATCAAATCTGTAGCTCTTCTTATTGCGTCAACCGCACTTTCTTTACATCCGTACTTATTGTCAAACTTTGATTTAGTAACAGAATCGTTTACGTTAATGGCTGGCATCGGTAGTGTTCCATTCTTCATTCTTTCATATAAACGATGAACACCAGTTGTTGTTTCTTCAGATAATCCTTTGATACCATCAACCAACTCAGGATATTTGTCTAATACCATATTGGTTAAATCTCCACCATCATCTAAGATCATGTTTAATGGTTTGCGATCTTCTCCAAAGAATAACGTTTGTTCTATGCACCAGTCAAATTCTTCCTCATTCATTCCTTTCCAGGCGTATACTGGGATACCAGCATCAGCTATGGCAGCAGCTGCTTGGTCTTGAGTAGAGAATATATTACATGAGCTCCATGTAACTTCTGCACCTAAGGCTTGTAATGTTTCAATTAGTACTGCAGTTTGGATGGTCATATGCAAACAACCAGCAATACGTGCACCTTTTAGAGGTTGCTCATCTTTGTACTCTTCTCTAAGAGACATTAATCCAGGCATTTCAGCTTCAGCTAATTCGATTTCTTTTCTTCCCCAGGCAGCTAATGAAATGTCTTTCACCTTGTAAGGAACGTAAGGTACTGTTTTGGTACTCATAGGATTTATTTTATGTTTATGAAGTGCATTCTAGTATTTCGCACTAAATTGTTCTAAATTCGTTTTCAGAAAAAAAGAGTAATAATCTCCCAATTTTCAGTTTGCAAAGATACGTAATAACTTTAAGAATTTAAATGCCTCTTTACAAAATAATAACAGTAGACCAGGGTACTAACATATTGATTTGGAAGATAGAAGAGTCTTACGAGGATCTTTGTAAAGACATAGATTTAACTTCACATTGTAAGGATAGAGTATCCAATATGAAATCTGACATACATCGTAGAGGTTTTATGAGTGTAAGGCATCTTTTGGCAATACAAGGGTATACAGATCATGATTTATATTATGACGAAGCTGGAAAGCCTCATCTTAAAGATGGTAAACAGATTTCAATTTCTCATTCTTTTATATTTGCGACAATAATAATAAGCGACCGACCCGTTGGTATAGATATAGAAAAGCAGCGAGAAAAGATTCGTAAAATTGCACATAAGTTTATCAATACAGGAGAAGAAACATATTTAGAAGATCAGAAACTTGATAAAACAAGAGCCTTGACTATAATTTGGGGAGCAAAAGAATCCTTATATAAACTTTATGCGACTGCAGGATTAAGCTTTGAGCAACATATCTATATTCCTGCCTTTACAATGGATCATCCGTTTCTTTTTGGAGTGATAAACTATAATCAAGAAATTACGCATTACGATTTAACTTATATGGAGTTTGAAGGTTTTACCTGTGTATATGCTTTACCTTCGATCTAATATCTTTACCTTAGTAATTCTAAAAATAGAAAATGTAATTATACTTTCATGCAAATATCCGTAGAACTCACTCTTACCCCGCTTCAGGATGATTTTGAAGAACATATTATTCGATTTATAAAGAAATTAAGAGCTTCAAAATTTACAATTTTAGAAAATCCATTAAGTACCCAGGTTTATGGAGATTATGATAAATTAATGCCTTTTTTAACCGAAGAAATTAAAAAAGCATTTAATGATATGGAGCATGTTTTGGTACATATGAAAATTGTAAAAAGCAATAGAAGTGATTATGACCCAAATTTTTGATTTTTTCTTCGGGCAGTATGCCGAATATTCAACGCTTGATATTTCATTAGAAATTACTGCTGTTTTTTTTGGAATAGCCAGCGTCTATTTTGCTTGGTTGAATAGAATTTGGGTATATCCAACAGGGATCATTAGTACGGCAATTTATGTGTATTTACTTTTGAAATGGTCACTATTAGGAGATATGATGATTAATGCATATTACTTTATTATGAGTATATATGGATGGTACATTTGGACGCGTAAGATTGATGAAACTCATGTAACTCCAATTTCTAGAACGACCTCAATAGAAAAACTGGTGCAAGTTTTAATCTTTATCGGGACTCTTATTTTTGTATACGTGGTTTATATAGCATTTGATAAGTGGAATGATTGGACTGCTTATGTGGATACATTAACTACAGCAATATTTTTTGTTGGAATGTGGCTAATGGCACGAAGAAAAATAGAAAATTGGATTTTTTGGATATTAGGCGATATTATCTCAGTACCGTTATATTTTTATAAGGGATTTACATTTTCTAGTTTTCAATACATGATTTTTACAATTATGGCAATTTTTGGATATCTAGCATGGAAGAAAAGCTTAAACAACAACCTAGTAACTGCATAAAAGTAGTATTGTTTGGTCCAGAATCTACTGGAAAAACCACCTTGTCTAAGCAATTGGCCGAGCATTATAATACACAATGGGTACCCGAATACATGCGTGAATATCTTCAAAAAAAATGGGATCAGAGTAAAGAAACTTGTACTTATGAAGATTTACTTCCTATAGCTAAAGGTCAGATGAAATTAGAAAATGAAATGACCCTTAAAGCTAATAAATTGTTGTTTAGTGATACTAATTTACTAGAACTGAAAGTGTATTCAGAAGTATATTATAATGAATCGGTGCCAGAAGAATTAAATAAATTTTCATTAGAAAATCATTATGATTTGTATCTTTTAACTTATATTGATACTCCTTGGATCCCTGATGATCTAAGAGATAAACCCGAAGAAAGAGAAAAAATGTTTTCGCGATTTAAAGAATCGCTTGAAAAATATAAACTTCCTTATGCGGTTATAAAAGGAGATAAAGTATCGCGTTTAAAACAAGCAGTTACAATTATTGATCAATTAATAATAAAACGAAAAAGTGAACATAACAGATAAAGACATTAAATTAATTAAATCCAAAGGGTTAACAGTTGATAAAGTTCTATCTCAAATAGAAACCTTTAAAAATGAAATTCCTTTTGTTGCTTTGAGAAGTGCAGCTACTCTGGATAACGGTATTCTCAAGTTTTCTGAACACTATCAAACAGAATTAGCCAAATTGTACGATTCTAGATTATCCGATCTTGAAACAATAAAGTTTGTTCCAGCATCAGGAGCGGCAACACGCATGTTTAAAGATTTATTTAAGTTTTTGGATAATTATGATTGCGAAAAAGAAAGCCTAAATTCTTATACGAACCATGAAAAAGCAAATGCAATTCGTCTTTTTTTAATTGGATTAGAAAAATTTCCATTCTATAACATCGTAATGGAAAAAGTAAAGAAAGCGTACCCTAAATTTGAATCCTTATCAGAAGGTAGACAGCTATATATTTTTGTTGAAATGATGCTAAAAGAAAAAGGGCTAAATTATGGAGGGTTTCCTAAAGGGTTGCTTCCTTTTCATAAATATACCAATAGTATTGCCACATCATTTGAAGAGCACCTTTATGAAGCTGCTGGGTATAATACTAATGATAAAGGAGAGTCTGAATTACATTTTACAATCTCTAAAGAGCATTTAAAAGGCTTTAAAGGAGAGTTTGAAAGAATTAAGAAAAAAGTAGAAGAAAAAACTAACACTAATTTCACAATTACGTATTCTTTTCAAAAACCTGAAACAGATACTATAGCAGTTACTAAAGATAACGAGCCTTTTAGAAAAGAAGATGGTTCGCTGGTATTTAGACCAGGAGGTCATGGTGCTTTAATTGAAAACCTTGATGACTTGGATGCCGATATCATATATATAAAAAATATAGATAATGTTGTGGTTCGTAAATATCAAGATGAGGTTTCTGGCTATAAAAAAGTATTAGCAGGCAAATTAATAGAGATACAAGATGAGGTGTTTAGAATATTAAACGCACTTGATGAAAAAAAACCAACCGATGCTGAACTTAAGGATATTAAGAAATTCTTGGTACAACAACTAAATGTAAGATTACCTTTGGATTTTGATAAATTTTCTGATAAATATACACTGCAATTTTTGAGAGCATCTTTAAATCGGCCAATTCGTGTTTGTGGTATGGTTATTAATGAAGGAGAACCGGGCGGCGGGCCGTTTTGGATAAAACGAGAAAATGGAAGGTTGGTGCTTCAAATCATAGAGACTCCACAAATAAATAAAAGAGATCGTAGACAACAGGAAATTTTGGAGAGCGCAACACATTTTAATCCGGTAGATTTAATTTGTGGAGTGCGCGATTATCATGGTAACAAATTTAATTTATTAGAATTTGTTGATCCTGAAGCAGGGTTTATAACGCAAAAAACCATGAATGGTAAAATTCTAAAGGCTCTTGAACTACCCGGTTTATGGAATGGAGCTATGGCAAATTGGATTAGTGTTTTTGTAGAAGTTCCTTTAACCACTTTTAACCCAGTAAAGACGGTTAATGATTTGTTGAAGTCAGCCCATCAGGTAAAGCTTTTTTCGTGAACACTTCTGTCATCATTAATGAGTTAAAATTTAAAGCTATTAGAAGCTCTGGATCTGGGGGGCAACATGTCAATAAAGTATCATCCAAGGTTGAACTTAGTTTTGATATTACAAGTTCTAAAGGACTCACAGAAGATGAAAAAGCAATTCTTGCTCGAAAACTATCTTCGAGACTTACAAAAACAGGAACGCTTTTGCTGCAATGTGGCGATAGTAGAAGCCAACATAAAAATAAGGAATTGATCATTAAAAGGTTTTTAAATATCTTAAAAGCTAATCTGCATATACCCAAAAAAAGAAAGCTAACCAAACCCTCTAAGATTGCAATTAAAAAAAGATTAGAGAACAAACAAAAGCAGTCCATAAAAAAGGCAAATCGCAGAAAACCACCACTCTAAAACTGATTTCTCCATAGAAAAGTGTGTAATATTTCCACAGTTTTGTGGGTATTCCACGGTTTTTTGATTCCGTTTTATTGCGGAATAAAAACATAAATAACTGTATTTCAACAATTTAAATAATACTTCAGTTACATACCTTCTTTGGAACAATTATTACTATTAAGTAAGTGTAGAAATTATTTTACCAAATAACCCAATGAAAAAGTTACCAATGATAGTAGCGATTGTAGTAAGTATTTTTTCGGCTCAGGGTGTAGTAGCTCAAAATGAATTAGCTTATAATGATAATTTTGGATATGGAGATTATGAGTATGAGTTACAAGAATTTACAGAAATAAATATTGTAGAGCTTCCTATAGTAATTCAAGAGATTGCCGCAAAGGATTTTGAAGAATATAGAATTACAAAAGCATACATATCTAAAGATAATACATATAAGATTATCTTGAATGATAAAAATAATAATACGAAAGTTGTATTTGCAAGCGCTAATGGCGAATGGATAAAGCCAAACGACAATAAATCTTAAATCTAGGGGTAGAAAAAGGATATCGTTTTGCAACCAAGGACGATATAAAGTTGTTTAGTGCTAAAAAAGAGACTCACTCCCAAGGGTCTCTTTTTTTATGTTTTTATTCTAGCAAAGTGTTTTAAAATTGTAATTTTATAGCATAGCTTTTTTTAGGTACCAAATTAGTAGATATGTCTAAAATACTTATTGTTGAAGATGATGTAGCTTTTTGCACAATGCTAAAGACCTTTTTGCAAAAGAAGGACTATGAGGTTTTTACTGCATTTTCTGGTAATGAAGCTATTCCTCAAATTAAAGAAAATACATTTGATGTTGTACTGGCAGATGTTAGGTTGCCAGACACAGATGGTATCACATTATTAGATACGGTTCTCAAAAATAACCCGAATACCCAAGTAATAATTATGACTGGTTATGCAGAGATTAATATGGCAGTAAATGCTATTAAACAAGGGGCATTTGATTATGTTTCTAAGCCGTTTAATCCAGATACTATACTACATACAATAGAAAAAGCACTTAAGAAAGAGACTTCGAATACAATAAGTAAGAAAAAAACTGCAACAGCAACAGACAAGCAAAATGATACTAATAATTCCTTCGTAAAAGGAGTGAGTGACGCTTCTAAGAAACTAAATGAATATGTCGCTTTAGTAGCTCCAACACGTATGTCGGTATTGGTTATTGGAGATAGTGGAACAGGAAAAGAATATGTTGCAAGCAGTATCCATAAAGCAAGTAAAAGAGCTGATAAACCTTTTGTAGCTGTAGATTGTGGAGCAATCCCAAAAGAAATTGCTTCTAGTGAGTTTTTTGGACATATAAAAGGATCTTTTACAGGTGCGGTTAATGATAAAGTAGGACATTTTGAAGCTGCAAATGGTGGTACATTATTTCTGGATGAGATAGGGAACTTAAGTTACGAGCTTCAAGTTCAGTTATTAAGGGCGCTACAAGAAAGAAAAATTAAGCCTGTAGGAAGTAATAAAGAAATAGAAGTAGATATTAGAGTGATTGTGGCTACCAATGAAGATCTTAGTCATGCAGTTAAAGAAGGTGAGTTTAGAGAAGATTTATATCATAGACTTAATGAGTTTTCTATTAAGGTCCCTCCTTTAAGAGATAGGATTGAAGATTTAATGCTTTTTGCGAATCATTTTCTTGAAGAATCAAATATTGAACTAGAAAAACATGTAGTTGGATTTGCCGATGAGGTATTAGATGCATTTAAAAAGTATGACTGGCCCGGCAATCTAAGAGAATTAAAGAATATAGTAAAACGCTCCGTTCTTCTGTCGCAAATAGATATGATTACGCTAGATGTTTTACCTAATGATATTGCATATGCACCTCATAATGCTAAACAAACATATGGATTGTTTAAAAATCAAAACGAACAGGAGCTGATTTTGGATGCGTTAGAAAAGGCAAACGGAAACAAAGCAAAGGCTGCAAGAATGCTTTCAATTGATCGCAAAACATTATATAATAAATTAAAGCAATACGATATTAGTCTTTAATTTTCTACTTTAAGTTTGTCGATAAGAACTTCAATTTTAGTAATTCCATTTTTAGTTAGGTCTAATATAGATTCTTCATTTAGATCATATTGATCCGGGTGCTCTAATTTTTCGAGTATTGGGATTACTTCTTTTGCTTTTATTTGTTTGAACATAGGTAGCATTTTGTGTGCTATCCTTTTGATATGGGCTATATCTTGATTTTGAACATTATCTTTTAACTCTTTTAAATTATCAATAGTGCTATCATAAAAAGTATCCAAAATGGCATATAAAGAATCAGAATCACCATGTGCAAAAAGCATCAGGTCGTTTAAAGAATATTCCTCGTTTAGGGTATCATTTATAGAGGTCTCTTCATATTCAATAATATCAACTTTAAGAATTTCTGCAATAAGATCTATTAATTCCTTTGGAGCATATGGTTTGCGTAGACTACCTGCAAAACCCGCTTCTTGATATTCTAAGAATGACGTATCTGTTCGGCCAGATAGTGCAATAACCGGTAATTTGGTTTGATCGGTTTCCTTTTTAATGGCCTCTAAAAGCTCAAAACCATCCATCTTAGGCATTTGAATATCTGTTAAAATGAGATCATAAGTATTTGCTTGTATTAAAGAAAAAGCGTCAACACCATTTTCACAAACGTCATAAGACAATCCAGCAAGTGAAGCCACTTCACTAGTTAATGACAGTTGACTCGGATCATCATCTACAATTAGAACTTTTTTATTGAAAAAATTCTGAATCTCAGAAATTTCATTTTCCTCTTCTGGAGCTAACAAATGTGAAAGCTTAATAGGAATATAGAATATAAACTCACTTCCTTTATCAAGTTCACTTGTCAAGGTAATTTTTCCATTAAGAAGCTTAATTATTTTTTTAGTAATAGCCAATCCAAGACCAAAACCTCCATATCTTTTTTCGGTATCATCATCGCCTTGAGAGAACTCCTCAAATATATGACGTTGTTGGTCTTTGGTAATACCAATACCTGTATCCTTAACAGATATTACTAATTGCTTTTCTGACAATCCATTTTCAATAATTTTACTTTCAATGACTATCGACCCTTCATTAGTAAATTTGTATGCATTATTGACCAGGTTGGTTAATATTTGTTTAATTCTGAAAGGATCACTTAAGTATTGCTTTTTTAGTTGATCATCAGTAATAATCTGTATGTCAAGATTTTTTTTATCATTTATAGGAATTACACTTGAAATCGTATTTTCGATTAATTTTTTTGGAGAAAAAGGAAGCTCCTCAATGACCATCTTTCCAGCTTCAAGTTTGGATAAATCCAGAAGATCGTTTACCAGATGAAGAATATAATCTGATGACTTTTTTAAATGTCCTAGGTAGTGTTTTTGTTTAGTGTTTAGTCCGGTTCTTTCTAATAAATCAGAATACCCTATTACCGTATTTAATGGTGAGCGTAGATCATGTGTAACAGTATTGATTAATGACTCTCTGGTATTTAATAGAGATTCTGTATATGTTTTTTCGGCTTCAAGTTCGTTACGGTATTTCTGACTTTTAGAGACATCTTTAGTAATTAGATATAGAAATATAATAGCAATCAAAAGACTAATGGCTGCTATAACTACAATGATATTCGATGTTTTGTTGAGTACTTGATTAGAAGCCTCTAACCGCTTGTAATATTGATTTCTTTCATTTAATTCTATAGCGGCCAGTAAATCTCTTAACTGTTTGGTTATAATTTGATCATTTTTGAGAAGATTGTTTTCTTTGATAGATATTTCTCGTTTATACCTTTTGTCTTTTTGTTCTAATTCAGCAAGTACTTGTTTAACAGAGCTGGCCAAAGAATCTACTGTTTGATTCGTTAAACGTTTGGCGTTATCCTTCTTAGTGTATTCTAAAATGTCAATTAAAGCTCTTTTGGTACGAGGATCGTAGTTTTTGAATCTTATGTCATAGTTTTCGTATCCTCCGAAACTTTTATTTACTTTTTTTAGTTCATTGATTGCAGTTTCATAGAGTCCTTTTTGTTTTCGTTGTTCATAAATTTTTATGAGCTCTTCGAGGTTTTTATTTTTGCTATCAATAAGATATTTGATACTATCTATTTTCTTTGTTTGTAAAGTGTCATCAGATATTTCAGATACCTTATTGATTGTTTTTAGTATCGTATCAATTTTCGTTTTATAAATATCAAACTTGCTTACATCAGAGGTTTGAATAATATTTCTAGTTAAACTCTCTGCCTCATATAATCCAGTTATTGTTTCGCCTACCAAAAAGAGTTTCTCGTTGTTTTGACTTTTAATTTCGGTAATCTGAGTATAGTTATTTAATTGGCGATAAATTACCCAAAAGGCAGTTACAGCAAGTAAACCTGCAACCAGGTATCCTGCAATGATCTTAAACGTAACTGATCTTTTTGTGTTTTTCATATAATTAATTCAAGTACTATCATAACTAAAAATACCTGAAAGCATTGTTTTTTATGTATAATAAAGTTACAATAAATCAATAAAACATAGTATTTTTGCCCCAAAATCTCAAAGGGGTGCTTTAGATTAGGTCTTAGAATTGAGATTTTGGGTATGAGGGTTAAAAATTGACTCCTCAATACTAAAATCTCAATTCTAAGACCTAAACAAGGCTGAGATCATACCCGATGAACCTGGGCAGGTAATGCTGCCAAGGGACGACGGAGCTAAAAAAGAAACAATATCTTTTTTGCGACGGGCGAGATAGTGAGACGGAAAACAAAATACATGATTAACCTTGTACTCCAGAAACACTATTGAACGCCAAATACATCAAATTAATATAATAGTAGAGTAATTACCCCTTTTATTCGTAATAAATCATTTACGAATGAAAAATGTAATGTTTTTTCTTATACTTTTTTCTTTGAGTATAAGTGTGTTGGGTCAAGAACAACAAAAAGATTCGATCTCTAACGAGGTTGAAAAATTGGATGAGGTGTTAGTTAAATCTGTTCGAGTTAGTGCAGATTCTCCTATTACACATTCTAATGTTTCCAAAGAAGAATTGGCAGAACGTAATCTGGGGCAGGATATTCCAATTTTATTAAATTACTTACCAGGAGTAGTGACCACAACAGACGCAGGTACAGGGATTGGATATACTTATATTCGAGTACGTGGAAGTGATGCATCTAGAGTCAATGTAACTTTAAATGGAATACCCTTTAATGATGCCGAGAGTCAGGGTACTTTTTGGGTCAATTTACCAGATTTTGCATCTTCAATAGAAAATCTTCAGTTGCAGCGTGGTGTTGGAACTTCTACTAATGGATCGGGAGCATTTGGAGCTAGTTTAAATCTATTAACAGATGCAGTTTCCAAAACGGCTAATGCTGAAATTTCAAATTCCTTTGGATCTTTCAATACCCGAAGACATAATGTAAAATTTAGTACCGGATTGTTAAATGATCATGTAGAGGTAGCAGGGCGATTGTCTGCAATAGCATCAGATGGGTATATTGATCGAGGATCATCTGACCTTAAATCATACTTTTTACAAGGATCTTACATCGCAGATAATACCCTGATAAAAGCAGTCACTTTTGGAGGCCATGAGATCACATACCAATCCTGGTTTGGTATCGATAAAGAAACATTAGAAACCAATCGCACTTTTAACCCGGCGGGGCAGTACACCGATGAAAACGGAAATACACGTTTCCATGATAATGAAGTAGATGATTACAAACAAGATCATTATCAATTACACTGGAACCAAAGGTATGACAACAATTGGTCAACAAATTTAGGCCTTAATTATACCTATGGTAGAGGATTCTTTGAGCAATATAAAGAAGATGAGGATTTTGCAGATTACGATTTTACCCCAATTATTACTGTTGGAGATACTATTAATACTACTGATCTAATTCGTAGAAGATGGTTGGATAATGATTTCTATGTAGTAAATGCAACGGCTAATTATAAAAACGGCAACATTGATTTAGATTTTGGGGCTTTCTATAGCCACTATGATGGTGATCATTTTGGCGAGGTAATTTGGGCTCAAAATGCTGGAGGATCAGAAATAGGAGATCGATATTACTTCGGAAATGGAGAAAAGAACGAATTTACCGTTTTTGGAAAGACAACATATAGAGTAAATGATAAATGGAGTGCATTTTTAGATCTTCAAGGAAGATTTGTGGGATACAAGACCACGGGGGATACTTCAGATCGAATTCCATTAGAAGTAGACGAAAACTATGATTTCTTTAATCCAAAACTAGGAGCAACCTACCAGTTTAATACATCAAGTCAATTATATGCATCTTATGCAAGGGCTAATAGAGAACCACGAAGAAGTGATTTTGAAAACGGGATCGACACAGCCGAAATATTGAACGATATAGAATTAGGGTGGCGTTTTTCAAAAAATAAGACTATCGTAAATGCTAACCTATATTATATGTGGTATAAAGATCAATTAGTATTAACAGGGGCTCTGGATGATGTTGGTGCACCTATACGAGCTACAAGCGGAGAAAGTTATCGCTTAGGGATCGAAATTGATGCCGATATTACACTTTTAGATAAATTTGTTGTAAAGCCTAATGTCGCTTTAAGCACGAATAAGAATAAAGATTTTGTAACCTCTAAAGATGGAAGCCTGGTTAATCTAGGGGACACAAATATTTCATATTCTCCTAATATTGTTGCTGGGAATATGTTTATTTATCAACCTATTAAAAACCTTCAATTGGGATTGTTGTCTAAGTTTGTTGGAGAACAATACATGGGTAATATCGATAGTGAAACCTCTAAATTAGATAGTTTTTTTATCAATGACCTTAATGTTGTGTATGAAATCAAAGATGTTTCTGTCTTTAAATCAATTGTACTTACAGGATTGGTAAATAATATTTTTGACTCAGAATATGTGTCTAATGGATATTTCTTCACTTTTGATGATGATTTTTCTAATCCAGGAACAATCACAACGGTTGAGGGTGCAGGGTTTTATCCTCAAGCAGGGATTAATTTCTTACTTGGAGCAACACTAAAATTTTAAGTAAAAAAAAGAGGTTAAATAGATGTTTAGCCTCTTTTTTATATTACTTTTATAGTATAAACTTTAGGGGTGTTTCCGCAATAGCGGAATCTGAGAAATACCCTTTGAACCTGATGCGGTTAGTACCGACGAAGGGAAAAGTTAATATCACATTATATATGTGATTTATCTTCTACAATTAGGTAAATAGGGTATTACCTAAAGTTTATAGTTTTTGTATTAATAAAAATAGATATGACTATAAACGTTAACAATCAATCACAATCCATTTCAGAAAATAGCTCGATATCAAACTTGTTAGAACAAATAAACATTGTGCCTAATGGAATCGCTATTGCTATTAATAATGAAATCATTACTAAAGAAAAATGGGATCAGACTATACTAAATAGTAATGATCAGGTTACCATTATTCAAGCTACGCAAGGGGGGTAATTAGAATACTTCCTCAATTAGGGTTGTCGAAATGATACCGGGATTTAAAAATTGAAGTTTTAGCTTGTTGAAGACTAGCGTTACATAAATATATAGAAGAAAATTACCATAAACTCAAACATACCAATGAAGAAAAAAGATACTGCACCACAAGGAAATGTGATTTCCACGACACCTTTCCCAAATTCGAAAAAAATCTATGTAAAAGGTACGATACATCCACAAATTAGTGTTGCCATGCGCGAGATATCGTTAGAAGATACTACCGATAGTTTTACAGGTAAGAAAACACCAAACCAACCAGTAACAGTGTATGATACTAGTGGTCCATATACAGATCCTTCAAAAGAGATTAATGTACACAATGGGATCCAAAGAATACGAGAGCAATGGATTTTAGATCGTGGCGATATTGAGGAATTAGATAGTTTTTCTTCAGAGTATTGTAACCAAAGATTACGGGATACCAGCCTGGATCATTTGCGATTTAACCATTTGCATAAACCAAAAAGAGCTAAGGCCGGAAAGAATGTTTCGCAAATGCATTATGCCAAACAAGGGATTATTACTCCCGAAATGGAATATGTTGCCATTCGGGAAAATCAAAAGATACAAGAAGCAAAACGTTTGTCAAAACAGCATCCCGGGCAAGATTTTGGAGCAAGCATACCTGATGTAATTACACCAGAGTTTGTTAGAGAAGAGGTTGCCAGAGGTAGAGCAGTGATTCCTTCAAATGTAAATCACCCAGAGGCAGAACCTATGATTTTAGGGCGTAATTTTTTAGTGAAAATCAATGCTAATATTGGAAATTCTGCCACAACTTCAAGCATCGAAGAAGAGGTAGAAAAAGCAGTATGGGCTTGTCGCTGGGGGGCAGATAATATTATGGATCTTTCTACAGGGCAAAACATTCACGAAACTCGTGAATGGATTATTCGTAACTCACCGGTACCTATTGGGACAGTACCTATATATCAAGCTTTAGAAAAAGTAAATGGTAAAGCCGAATATCTTACTTGGGAGATTTTTAGAGATACACTAATCGAGCAAGCAGAGCAAGGAGTAGATTATTTTACAATACATGCAGGTGTGCGATTAGCCTATGTGCCCATGACTGCAAAACGGATTACAGGTATCGTGTCCAGAGGAGGGTCAATTATGGCAAAATGGTGTTTAGCACATCATAAGGAAAGTTTCTTATATACGCACTTTGAAGAAATTTGCGAAATTATGAAATCGTATGATGTAGCCTTTTCTTTAGGAGATGGACTACGACCTGGTTGTATTGCCGATGCTAATGATGAAGCACAGTTTGCAGAATTAGAGACTCTGGGAGAATTAACCAAAATTGCTTGGAAACATGATGTACAAACGTTTATTGAAGGCCCTGGTCACGTACCGATGCACATGATCAAAGCCAACATGGATAAACAATTAGAAGCCTGTGGAGAAGCACCATTCTATACCTTAGGCCCATTAACAACAGATATCGCACCTGGGTATGATCATATTACTTCAGGAATTGGAGCTGCAATGATAGGGTGGTATGGTACCGCGATGTTATGCTATGTGACCCCCAAAGAACACCTTGGATTACCAAATAAAGAAGACGTGCGTATAGGAGTAATTACATATAAATTAGCTGCACATGCTGCAGATTTAGCAAAAGGACATCCAGGAGCGCAACATAGAGATGATGCATTAAGTAAAGCTCGTTTTGAGTTTAGATGGCAGGATCAATTTAACTTGGCTCTAGATCCCGAAAGAGCAAGAGAATATCACGATGAAACCTTGCCAGCAGAAGGTGCAAAAATTGCTCATTTCTGTAGTATGTGTGGACCAAAATTTTGCTCTATGAAAATTTCTCAAGAAGTTAGAGACTATGCTGCTAAAAAAGAGATGGATGATCAAAAAGCCTTAGCAACTGGAATGCAGGAAAAAGCAGAAGAGTTCAAAGAAAAAGGAAGCGAAGTATATTTATAAATTAAGATATCGGCTATAAGGGTATCAGTTATTCATGAAAGTTACCCAATCCATAACAAAATACCATAAAAATGTTAATAGTACTTACTTCAGAAAAGCCATTACAGGATGAAGCACAACAGATTAATAATCTGTTTGATGCAGGTTTAGAAATATTACACCTGCGCAAACCAACTTTTACTATCGATGGATATCGTTCGTTATTAAATCTAATAGAAATAAAATACCATAATCGTATTATGACCCATCAGTTTCCTGAGTTGACTCTAGAGTATACATTACGAGGGATTCATTTACAAGAACAAGCTCGATTAGATTTAGAAGATGCATTGGCAGTAACAACAAAAGTCTATAAAAATAAGGGGTTTTCAGTAAGTAGCTCTTTTCATTCTATAGAAGATATCAAGAACTGCCCGGTTGATTTTGATTATGTTTTGTTGAGCCCTGTTTTTGGATCAATTTCTAAATCAGGTTATGAAGGAAAAGAATTTGATGTTACAGCGCTTAAAGAAACTGTAATTGGCATGGGTGGTATCAACGAAAATACATTACAAGAAACATATAAACTCGGATTTAAAGGAGTCGGTGTATTAGGAGGAGTATGGAATACAAAAAACTCATTAACGAGTTTTTTAGAGATAAAACAGGCAAACGATCAAGTGATTAAAGCTAAAAATTAGCGTATGAAACCTCGGCCAAATGTACTAACTATTGCAGGTTTTGATCCATCTAGTGGAGCTGGACTCTCTGCAGATATTAAAACTTTAGAATCTTTAAAATGTTATGGATTGGCAGTTTGTACTGCAAATACGATTCAGAATGATATTGAGTTTAAGACCTGCAATTGGGCCGAAGTTGAGATAATCAAAAATCAGATTCAAATTCTGTTTGATAGGTTCGATATAGACTTTGTGAAAATTGGAATTATAGAGAATTGGAAGGTGCTTAATGAAATTATTGATTTTTTGATTTCTAGGAACGAAAACGTCAAAGTCGTTTTGGACCCTATATTAAGATCGAGTTCTAATTTTGACTTTCGTAATTCAAATGTTAGTTCGAGTGACCTCGATTTTAATCGGAATGGTATCGAGAACCAGTTTGATGAAATCTTAAATAAAATTTACTTACTCACTCCAAATTATCAAGAAATAGAGCAATTGTATACTGATAAAACTATAGTAGAAACTATTAAACATATTATTAGTAAAACCAATTTGTTTTTAAAAGGAGGGCATCGAGAAGAAGCCAAAGGAAAGGATGAATTATTTACGGTAACGAGAGAACATTTCAAATTAAACCCAAAAGGGAAGAATAGTTATGAAAAGCACGGAAGTGGTTGTGTGCTTTCGTCAGCTATTATAGCAAATTTGGCATTGGGATTTCCTCTTCTCAAAGCTTGTTATAGAGGGAAACGATATACTGAAAAATACTTGAGTTCAAATAAAACACTATTAGGGTATCATAAAATGTAGAAATGAAGAAGATGAAAGAAGTCAGTTTACAGTACATCTCTCAGGGAAAAACACCAGACGAACACCTAAAAAATATCGAAGAGGTTTGTAAATCTGGAGGGAAATGGATTCAGTTGAGGTTAAAAGACGTAGATATAGCAACATATCTGAATACCGCAGTACAATGTAGAAATATTTGTGATCACTATGAAGCGATTATGATTATAAACGATAATGTAGGGGTAGCCAAAGCCGCTATGGCAGATGGAGTGCATCTGGGATTAAATGATACGAATCCTTTAGAAGCACGTAAAATACTTGGAAATAACTTTATTATTGGAGGTACGGCAAATACTTTAGAAGATTGTAAACAACATATCGATTCTGGGGTAGATTATATAGGTTTAGGTCCATTTAGACATACCACTACAAAGAAAAAGTTAAGTCCAATATTGGGGCTCGATGGGTATCAAGAAATACTTTCAGAATTGCAGGATCAAAATCTAAAAATACCCATTGTTGGAATCGGTGGTATTACTGAGAATGATATATCAGATATAATTAAAACAGGAATACATGGTATTGCAGTTTCAGGAATGCTAACCGATAAGAAAGATTTAAAAGAAAAAATTAAAAACATAAAGAGTTATAGTTTAGGATAATGGATACACTAAAAATTGCAGATAAAGAATTCTCTTCAAGATTGTTTACAGGTACAGGAAAGTTTAGTTCTTCTCAAGTGATGAGAGATACATTGCTTACTTCAGAAAGTGAATTAATAACAGTAGCCCTAAAACGTGTTGATGTCCATAATGAGAATGATGATATATTGACCCATTTAGATCATCCAAGAATTAATTTATTGCCAAATACATCTGGTGTTCGTGATGCTAAGGAAGCCGTCTTTGCGGCTCAATTGGCAAGAGAAGCTTTAGAAACAAATTGGATAAAACTAGAGGTTCATCCAGATCCCAAATACTTATTACCTGATCCAATAGAAACTCTCAAAGCCGCAGAAAAGTTAGTGAAACTAGGGTTTGTAGTAATGCCCTATATCCATGCAGATCCTGTTTTATGTAAACGATTAGAAGAAGTTGGAGTACAATGTGTTATGCCATTAGGAGCACCTATCGGAAGTAATAAGGGATTAAAAACATTAGAGTTTTTAGAAATTATAATAGATCAAAGTAATGTCCCTGTTATTGTTGATGCCGGTATAGGTAGTCCTTCACATGCGGCAAATGCGATGGAGATTGGGGCAGATGCAGTGTTAGTAAATACAGCTATTGCAGTATCGCAACAGCCCGTTGCAATGGCAGAAGCGTTTAAAATGGCAGTTGAAGCAGGTAGATTAGCGTATAATGCAAAGTTAGCACCTGTAAAACAACATGCAGAGGCAAGTAGTCCGTTGACAAGTTTTTTAACACAAGGCTAAAAAAGGTAATGGGGTTTCAGGTCTCAGGTTTCAATGCATACTTAAAGTATAGAATTTGGATAATAATTATAAAAAATGAAATCCTTCAAAAACATATTTGATCAATATAATTGGGATGATACATTATCTAGTATTTTCTCTAAAACAGAAGACGATGTTGTTAGAGCATTGCATAAACCCAAAAGAAATCTTGAAGATTTTAAAGCGTTAATTTCTCCTGCTGCAAAACCATTTTTAGAGCAAATGGCAAGCTTAAGTAGTCAGATTACTAAAAAGCGATTTGGTAATACTATGCAAATGTATGCGCCAATGTATTTGAGTAATGAATGTCAAAATATTTGTACCTATTGTGGCTTTAGTATAACCAATAAAATTCCAAGAAGAACATTAACAAATCAAGAGATTTTAAAAGAGGTAGATTTCTTAAAATCAAAAGGATATGATCATATTCTACTGGTTACTGGTGAGGCCAATAAAACTGTTGGCACGGACTATATTAATAACGCAATACAACTCATACAATCAAAATTTGCAAATATAACCATAGAAGTGCAGCCACTGGATCAACCAGACTACGAAATATTAAAAGAAAGTGGTCTCTATGCTGTACTGGTATATCAAGAAACCTATCATAGACAAGAATATAAAAAGCATCATCCTAAAGGGAAAAAATCAAATTTTGATTATAGATTAGAAACTCCAGATAGATTGGGTCGCGCAGGAATTCATAAAATAGGATTGGGAGCTCTTTTTGGATTAGAAGATTGGCGGGCAGATAGCTTCTTTACGGCATTACATTTGCAATACCTGCAAAAAACTTATTGGAAAACAAAATATTCAATCTCTTTCCCGAGATTAAGACCTCACAGTGGAGGATTAGAACCAAAGGTAGCCATGACAGACTCAGATTTGGTACAACTAATTTGTGCTTACAGATTATTGGATGAAGATGTAGAACTATCTATTTCTACCAGAGAAAGCGAAGTGTTTAGAGAGCATATTATTAATTTAGGAATTACTTCAATTAGTGCAGAATCCAAAACAAATCCAGGTGGATATGTTGTAGAACCACAATCCCTGGAACAGTTCGAAATTTCTGACGAACGATCTACAGAAGAGATAGTGAAAATGTTAAAAAATAAGGGTTTGGATGTAGTATGGAAAGATTGGGCTTACAATTGGCAATAAAACTTAATATAAAAAGATAAAAACAGTTTAATTAGTCACAAATATCGTATTCCCTTCTTTTATAGCTTTATAAGGTAAAAGGGGTCTTCCTCCTGTACCCTTAATTTGTTGACCCAATGAAGTAATTTCATATATATTTTCATTTCCATTGCAATTTGATGAAGCCCGTGAACCTTCAACCGTAAGATTTGAACAGGGAAGACTTGGGCTCAAATTAGGATCACTTAATTCATAAGCAAAAAACTGATCATTATTTTGATTATATATCACTACACCTTTTATTCCTCTTCCTTCAGTACGATCTTCAAAAATACCTCCTGGTACCCTCAGGTTAACATATTGAGGTAAATTAAGGTTAATACTAAAGTTTACATTTACCGGTGTTAGGTTCGGATTATTAGGATTATCATCATCACTCTTACAAGATGAAATCAGTAGAATTGAAAGTAAAAAAAAAGCCTTTTTCATAACATGAATATCTGTGACCAAATTACATAAATTTGTGGTCTTCCGTAAATTTTTTGTTATCTTTGGATAACTAATCCCATAGCTATGGGATTTTTTGTATTTATATAAACGATGAAGTTATGAGCAAAGTATCTTATTACAGTGCAGAGGGGCTAAAAAATTTAAGAGACGAACTAAACCAATTAAAGGATATAGAACGTCCGAAAGCTTCTCAGGCGATAGCAGAAGCAAGAGATAAAGGAGATTTAAGTGAAAATGCAGAATATGATGCTGCAAAAGAAGCCCAGGGGCTATTAGAAATGAGAATTTCTAAACTAGAAGAAACCCTTGCCAATGCCCGTTTAATAGATGAATCACAATTAGATACATCTAAAGTATTAATTCATTCTACGGTTAAGATTAAAAACCAAACCAATGGTGCCGAGATGACCTATAAATTGGTAGCACAAAGTGAAGCTGACCTAAAAACAGGGAAAATATCTGTAGATTCTCCAATTGGTAAAGGATTATTAGGTAAAAGTGTTGGCGAAATAGCCGAAATCCAAGTGCCTAATGGAGTTATGAAATTTGATGTCGTAGAAATTACCCGAGAATAAAAGAGTTAATTTTTTTACAATATATAAAAGCCTTTTTTGAATTTTCAAAAAAGGCTTTTATATGGTTTTCACTTACAGATAAATAGAGTATATTTCGAATTCATAAACCGACTAAAAATTAACATAATGCCTACCCTATTCACTAAAATTATTAATGGTGAAATCCCATCTTACAAAATAGCTGAAGATGAGGACTTCTATGCTTTTTTGGATATTAATCCTAATGCAAAAGGCCATACCCTATGTATTCCTAAAAAGGAAGAAGATAAAATATTTGATTTGGATGAAGATACATACTTAAAATTGATGAAGTTTTCTCGTAAAGTTGCAAAAGCTATTGAGAAAACGGTTCCCTGTAAACGTGTTGGAATTGCTGTAGTAGGTCTTGAAGTTCCACATGTGCATGTTCATTTAATTCCATTGAATAATATGAGTGAAATGACTTTCCAGCATAAAGTTTCGTTGTCTAAAGAAGAATTTGAAGCTTTGGCGTCCAAGATTCAGTCGAATTTATAATGTATGGAAGATTCAGATTTTAAATTATCCCTAAAACTTCGGATTGATTGGAGTGAAATGGATACGTATCAGCATGTAAATAATGTAAATTTCATGAAATACATGCAAAGTGCCAGAGTGCAATTCTGGGAAGTTACCGGATTGTCAAAATTGTATACCGAAACCAAAAAGGGGCCGATGTTAGTTTCTACTAAATGCGATTTTAAACATCCATTATTTTTCCCGGGTAATGTTTTGATCAAAACCAAGGTCGACTATATAAAAAATTCTAGTTTTGGACTACATCATAAATTATATAATGATAAAGGTATACTCTGTGCAGAAGGCTATGATGTTGCTGTTTGTTTTGATTTCAATATTGACAAAACATTTAAGATCACAGATAATTTACGTGAGATAATGTTGCAATATTAGTTTAAGTATCGAGTCCTAAAAGATCTGGGTGATTTAGATATAAATATCCTGCGGCTACAACGATTAATAGTAATAAAAACAAGAGATAAAATAAGCCCGTAAACCGTATCGAAGAAGGCAGAGAGGTTATCGTTTTTTTGTGGTATTCATATACCCGTTCTATGTCTTGAGTCCATTGTCCCGGGAAAATTTGGTTTTCGCAGGTGTTACAGTTGATACTTTCGATTACATTTCCTTTAGTTTTGATTAAAAGTTTTGATTTTTGCTTCTTCTGTTTAAAAGATAGAATCATACCGTTGGTAGAATAACATTCTGGACAATTATTATTTAACGCGGCTTCCTTAAGGATAATATATTCAGTTTTCACTTTTTGAGATTTGATATCTACTATAACGTACTGAAAAAAATATTGTTATACGTTAGCACCAGATTTACGAAATGTGATTTGAAAAGTAGTCCCCTTATCAATTTCTGATCGCAGCACTTTAATTTTTCCCAGATGATACTCTTCAATAATTCTTTTTGCTAGTGATAAACCTAGTCCCCAACCACGACTCTTAGAAGTATATCCGGGTTCAAAGATTTTGGTAAACCTGCTTTTTGGAATACCTTTTCCAGTATCTTTAATTCTTATAAATACTCTTTTTGCGTCATCTATAAGGTCAATCTTTAGATCTCCTTTTCCTCGCATGGCATCAATTGCATTTTTTACCAGGTTTTCTATGGTCCAGCTATAGAGTTGCGGATTAATAGATACATAAATTGGTTTTTCAGGTAAATCAAGCGAAAAATTGATCAGTTTAGAGCTTCTGGATTGGAGATAGGTATAGGCATTTCTTGTTTCTTCAACAATGTCTACTTCTTCAAGATTTGGGATAGATCCGATTTTAGAAAAACGCTCTGTGATTACTTTTAACCTTTCAATATCTTTTTCTATTTCTGTGATGTACTCTGGGTTTACATTTTCGGCTTTTAAAATCTCGTTCCATCCAACCAGCGAAGATAAAGGGGTTCCAATTTGATGAGCAGTTTCTTTAGCCATACCCGCCCAGAGTTTATTTTGTTCGCTAGCTTTTGATGTGGTAAAAAAGAAATAAATCACTCCAATAAGTAAAAAGATGAGCAATGCTATGGCAATAGGATAATATTTTAATTTGTTTAATATATCCGAATTTCCGTAATAAATATATTGGAAAGTATCCTTTAGGTCCAGTTCTATAGGTTTGTTTTCAGACTTTATCTTGTCTAAGTATGATCTTAGTTTCTGCTCATTATTAATAAGGCTTTCAGATAGGTTTTGGAAATAGCTGGGATCCGGTTTTCCATTAGAATCTCTAATAAAATCACCTTTAGAATCAGTAATAATGATAGGAATTGATCTGTTGGTTGAACCAATAATTATAGAAAGTTCCAGATAGTCATCAGATTGTTCACTATTTAAAGCCTTTTGTGATTGAGCCCATATTTCAATTTTGGTACGCTCATCATCTTTTAATCGCTGTAGAAATAATGAAGTGTTCCATAAAGCAAGAACAGTGATTACTATAACAGCTAAAACAATGAAATAGCTAGGAAAATTACGCTCATCAGAGAAATTCATACAAATCTGTTAACTAAATCCTAAATATAAACGTTTTAAAACGATTTTATTGTTTATAAAATAGATTACTAAATCAAATTTTAACCATGATCAAGAGGCAAAAGTTTAGTTATCTTTGTTTAATATAAAACAAATTATGATTACAATTGATCCTTCAGTGGTTTCTACAGGTAAATTGCATGGTCTAATGCTTGGCGCAATTGGTCCCAGGCCTATAGCTTTTGCTAGTACTGTAGACGCAAATGGCAATCCCAATTTATCGCCATTTAGTTTTTTTAATGTATTTAGCGCTAACCCTCCAATATTGATATTTTCTCCAGCTCGTAGGGTAAGAGATAATACGACTAAACACACACTTGAGAATGCTCAAACTACCAAAGAAGTAGTAATCAATATTGTAAATTATGATATTGTACAACAGATGTCGTTGTCAAGCACAGAATACCCAGAAAATGTTAATGAATTTATAAAATCAGGGCTTACAATGGTGCCTTCAGAAAAAGTGAAAGCATATCGTGTTGGAGAATCACCTGTGCAATTTGAGTGTAAAGTAAATGATATAGTTCCAATGGGAAATGAAGGTGGAGCCGGAAATCTAATTATTTGTGAAGTATTACTTATGCACATCAATGAAAATGTTATGGACCAAAATGACAGAATTGATCAGCATAAAATAGACCAGGTTGCTCGTATGGGAGGTAATTGGTATACTCGAGCCAATAAAGGAATGTTTGAAGTTCCAAAACCATTAAGCACCATAGGTATTGGTATAGATGTATTGCCTGAAGAAATAAAAAACAGTACGATTTTTACTGGAAACGATTTAGGAAAGCTCGCTAATGTAGAAAGAATACCTGAAAATACAGCAGCTTTGGCGTTTGTTAATAAACATGATAATATTAAGGATAAAATTCAGCAAGCTAACCAGATAGAAATTCATAAATTTGCAAAGCAATATCTGGATCAGGATGATATAGATACTGCATGGAACATATTAGCAGCAAAATAATAATACAATACGATGGAAGTACAAGGTAAAGTAAAGATGATCGGTGAGACCCAAACTTTTGGAAGCAACGGTTTTAGAAAGAGAGAAATTGTAGTCACTACTGAAGAGCAATATCCACAGCATATTATGGTAGAGTTCATTCAGGACAAATGTGATCTATTAAACACCTTTCAAGTAGGGCAAGATGTAAAAATTAGTATTAATTTAAGAGGACGTGAGTGGGTGAATCCACAAGGGGAAACAAAATATTTTAACTCAATTCAAGGCTGGAGAATAGAAAGTTTACAAGCTGTTTCTGCAGGAGCTGGAACACCACCGCCAACACCACCAGCAGATGCTTTCGAACCTGCAACTGATTTTTCTGAAGAAGAACATGATGATTTGCCATTTTAAGGAAATAACAGTTATTAATATAACACTAAGCTATCATACTGAGCTTGTTGAAGTATTGACGAAGTGTTAAAGTAAAAAGTCCGATACTAAACTATCGGACTTTTCATATTGTGGTTTTAGATTAACCTTTTAATAAAACTCAAAAAAGCAATGATGAACAAAATTTATCTTAAAAGGTTTTAACAAATATTGCGATTTTTTTGGTCAATTCAAACAACTGATTGATATTTAACGTTGTAGAAATAGTATTAACCATATTTTGTTTATTCTTACAGACTCCATACAATTTCCTGATGTTGCCTACGCTGATATGGATGGGTTGTTAGCTATAGGTGGAGATTTATCCCAAGAAAGACTCTTGGAAGCATATCGTAACGGTATTTTTCCTTGGTACAATGAGGGTGAAGTGATTTTATGGTTTAGCCCAGATCCTAGAATGGTCCTATTTCCATCAGAGTTGCATGTAAGTAAAAGTATGAGGCAACTTATTCGGAAGAATAAATTTGAAGTAACTTTTAATCAAGAGTTTTCAAGTGTAATAGATAATTGCGCCGCTATCAAGCGTTTGGAGCAAAATGGGACATGGATTACAAACGATATGCAAAAAGCCTATAAGAATCTTCATGAATTAGGGTATGCTATATCTGTTGAAGTTTGGGAGAATTCGAGGTTAGTAGGAGGATTGTACGGAGTATACTTAGCGGATAAAAATGTATTTTGTGGAGAGAGCATGTTTTCAAAAGTGAGCAATGCATCAAAATATGGTTTTATTAAATTGGTGGAGTGGTTAAATGAAAAGGAAATAAAACTGATCGATTGCCAGGTATATACAGAGCATTTGGCCAGTTTAGGGGCAAAGGAAATACCAAGGAAAACATTTTTAGAGTTTTTGAAATAAATAATATACATCTGGTTTGTATACTAAAATATATCTTTTATGACCATTCATAATCTAGCGTTAGAAAATTCACTTTTGAATCAATTTGTACTTGAACTTAGAGACGTCGAGATGCAAAAAGATACCTTGCGATTTAGAAAAAACATTGAGCGCATTGGTGAGGTTTTAGGCTACGAATTAAGTAAAACGTTAGCGTATGAAACCAAAATGGTTCAAACTCCTTTAGGAACCAAAAAAATGACAGTTCCAGAAAAAGAACTTGTTTTATGCTCTATTCTGCGGGCAGGGTTGCCGTTGCATCAAGGACTACTAAATTATTTTGATAAAGCGGAGAATGCATTTATCTCAGCATATCGAGATCACAAAAATGATGATGATGATTTTGAAGTTGTAGTAAATTATTTGGCCGCTCCCTCACTACAGAACAAGATTTTAATCTTGGCAGATCCAATGCTTGCTACAGGCAAAACTTTGGAGAATACATTTAAAGCTATGAAAAAACATGGCATACCTAAGCAGATACATATTGTATCGGTTATAGGTTCAAAACAAGGTGTAGCCTATGCAAAAGAGGTCTTTCCTGAAAATACGCACCTTTGGATCGCTGCTATTGATGAAGAATTAAGTAATCGAGGTTATATTATACCTGGTCTTGGAGATGCTGGGGATTTGTCTTATGGTATTAAACTATAGAAATTAAACTTCGTTATATCTAAAACATTCGGTGGTATGGTCATTTACCATACCTATCGCTTGCATAAATGCATAGATAACTGTTGATCCTACGAACTTGAATCCGCGTTTTTTTAAATCTTTGCTAATACTATCTGATATTTCTGTAGTTGCAGGACAATCCTTATGATGTTTCCATTTGTTTTTAATAGGTTTTCCGTCTACAAAATTCCAAATATAGGTGTCAAAACTGCCAAATTCTTCTTGAATTTTCATAAAGTTTTGGGCATTTGTTATTGCCGAATTTACCTTTAGCTTATTGCGAATAATTCCAGCATTTTGAAGCAATTCTTCTTTTTTCGCTTCTGTATATGATGCAATTATTCTATAATCAAAATTATCAAAAGCTAACCTAAAATTTTCTCGTTTACGTAGAATTGTGATCCAACTCAATCCTGCTTGAAAAGTTTCTAAAACAAGAAATTCAAATAAAAGTTGTTCGTCATGCAGAGGTGTGCCCCATTCATTATCATGATAGCTTTCATATAAAGGGTCACCAACGCACCACCCGCATCTGATTTTTGTCATAGTTCAAATTTTAAGATATAAATATATTACATTCGCCTGTTTTATTGTGTTATTCAGAGATAAATACAGGGATTCGTAAGTTTTAAAAATAATTAACGTCTTATATCATAACATTTATGAAAAAAAATATGGAAACCACTACTATAGCAAAACATGAATTAATTGAGCAAGGTATCGCAAATTCATATACCTATCAAGAATATAAAGAACAAGTAAGTAATTTGTTAGCCGAAAATAAATCTACGGGCCATGAGCAATCAGAAGCATTGACTAATTATAGTATGCTTAATGATCGGAGAATGAAACGTCTTGATAAAACTATAAAGATCGATGAATCGATTAAAGAAGCTTTTGTAAATACTCCTACTAAAGTAACTTGGTTAGTGTTGACAGAGGGGTGGTGTGGTGATGCTGCGCAATCTCTGCCTGTAATTAATAAACTTGCAGAATTGAATGATGGTATTGATTTAAAGATTATTTCTAGAGATGATCATGACGAGCTTATGAATAATTTTCTTACTAATGGAGGAAAAGCAATTCCTAAATTAATAGCATATGACACAGAAAAAAAGGAAGTTGTAAACTCTTGGGGGCCAAGACCTTCAGTAGCTACACAAATGGTTAACGACTATAAAAAACAGCACGGAGGCCTTGATCCTCAATTTAAAGAAGACCTACAGGTATGGTACAATAAGGATAAAGGAAAAAATATAGCCGAAGATATATCTAAGATAATCTAATAACTATAATTAAAATAGTACGTAATTAGTCCTTCTTGTTCTTCTACATCTGATTTAGAAAATAATGCTTGTTTGGCATAATTCATTGCATTGTCAAATAAGCATTCGTTTCGAGTTGTAGAGTTTCTCTTATCGATTTTAGTGTCGATTACGTATCCATTTTTATTTACTTCAATTTTTACAACAACTTTACCACTTCCATTACAGGTATATACAGGATTTGGTAATCTTCCTACAACTTTTCTGCCCTTTAGGGTATAGCTTGAAGAACTATAACGATTATTCGTTTTTTCCTCCTCGGGAGTGACTTCTTCTTTTTTCTTTTCCTCGATCACGACATCTTCTTCATTTTGTTCAGGTTCTTCAGTTTGAATATCCTCTTCGATTTCTGTCAAGGATTTTATTCTTTGTTCAATTTCATCATGATCCTCAAAATCCTCATTATAGGCAGCATGTGTTCTTTTAGCATCATCAATCTGCCTGTTTTCCTGGGCTAGTTCTTCTTCGGTTTGCTCCTCTTCTTCTTCATCCATTAGAAATTCTTCAGGAATTTCCATTAAAATCTCTGCTTGCTCTTTTTGCTTATTAAACATCGTAATGTTGTATAGACCAAGAACAAGAATCCCCATCAACATTGATGTAATGATTAGAGCTTTATGTTTTTCTATAAATTCCATAGGTTACTATAACTTCTTTTATTCTACATTATTTTATGCAGTTTCAATTTTTGTTTGCAACTGATTTTCAAAAGATTGAACCGTAATGGCATCATCTACTGAGAATGAGCCTATTTTTGTTCGTCTTAATGCAGTTAAATGAGCCCCACTTTTTAAAGTTTTACCAAAATCATGTGCTAGTGATCGTATATAGGTTCCTTTACTACAAACTACCCTAAAATCGATTTGGGGCAATTGTATGCGTGTAATTTCAAATTCTGAGATCGTTATGTTACGAGGAGGAACTTCTACATGCTCACCTTCTCGAGCATATTCGTATAATCGTTTACCATCTTTTTTTAGAGCAGAAAATACAGGAGGGTATTGTTCTATTTCTCCAATAAAGCCTAAGGTGGCATCTTCAATATTATTTTCTGAAATATGATCGATTGGAAATGTTTGGTCTATCTCGGTCTCTAGATCATACGATGGTGTTGTAGCTCCTAACGTTATGGTACCTGTATATTCTTTAATTTGTCCCTGAAACTCCTGAAGCCGTTTTGTAAACTTTCCTGTACAGATAACCAGTAAACCTGAAGCAAGAGGGTCTAAAGTGCCCGCATGTCCTACTTTAATTTTTTTGATACCAAAATTTTTTCGAATAAGCCAACGAAGTTTATTTACAACCTGGAAAGATGTCCATTGCAGCGGCTTATCGATCAAAAGAATTTGACCGTCTTTATAGTCTTTTTCGGTTAGCATAATATGGGGCTACTATTTAATAAAACCAAAGATGATGGCTAAAAAACCAACAAGTATACAATATAAGGCAAAATAAGTTAATTTACTCTTTTTTACCAAGGAAATCATCCATGTACAGGCAAAAAGACCAGAAATAAATGCTGCAACAAAACCAATTGCTATTGGAACAGTGTTTTCTGATGAAAAAGAGAGATCGCCACTAAGAATATCTTTGGCTATTTTTCCAAAAATTAAAGGAATAACCATTAAAAAAGAAAAACGAGCTGCTTTGGTTTTGTCATTTCCTAAGAGTACTGATGTTGATATTGTGGCACCACTTCTAGAAATCCCTGGTAGCATAGCTATAGCTTGTGCAACTCCAATTACAAAAGCATTAGAAAAGCTTACTGGTTTCCGTGTACTTTTGGCTTTGTCGGCAAACCAGAGTAATGCTGCAGTAATAATAAGCATGAAACCAACAAACATAATATTACCTCCAAAAAGTTGTTCTAACTGTTCTTCAAAAAATAACCCAACAATGACTGCCGGAATCATAGATATAATAATCTTTAAAGAAAAATGGGTTTCTTCATTATTTTTAAACTGTAATAACCCTCGAATAATAGTCCAAATATCTTTTCTGAAAACAACAATAGTACTAAGTGCAGTTGCAAAATGAAGCACTACCGTAAAAAGTAGTGATTCTTCAGGGATGCTATTGTCTCCTAAAATTGCTTTGCCTAATTCTAAATGCCCGCTAGAAGAAACAGGTAAGAATTCTGTAAGACCTTGTACGATTCCTAGAATGATTGCATCAAAGATTTCCATGTAGTATGTGGGGTTTTCTTAAAAAAATTGGTGCAAATATAGGACTACAAAAAGATAATTTGTTGAATTACTGCTTTTTCTTCTTGTTAGGATTAAGCAAAATCGCGTAGATTTCTATACCAAAACCGATCAAAACTATAGTTGGTGCAAGGCGTATCCTTCTAAAATTATAAATCTCAGGGTTAAAAACATTAGGGTCATCACTTCCTCCTCCGGCCATAAGTATAAAACCTAAAGCAATTACAGCAATTCCGATAGCCATAACAACATAGTTCTTTTTTCCGAAGACAAAATCCGGGGTATACGGCGTATTTTTATTGGATTGTTTTTTCATGCTCATCGTTATTTATTTCGTTATAGATCACACGGTCTTTAATCATTAGTTTGGATATATGTCCCATGTTACTATCTGGGGTAAAGATAGTCCATCTTTTAATAGCATACAAAGTAACTCTTTTGTTTAGAATATCGGTACCTAACTGCGCTACAGTTAAATTGTGCTGTAGTCCTCTATTAATGTAGTAGTAATGTTCATCATTTTCGAGGGTAAGCACAATATCAAAGCCAGGAGCTTCTTTAATATCAATTACTCTACCGGTAATTTTAAGTACATCATCAGGTTGTACATTGCGTACAGGCCTGAATGTTTGAATTGCAATAGCTAAGAAAGCTAAAAAAAGTACAAAAACAATTAAAAACCATATTTTACCAATTTTGCCCATGATCACGCTATGTATTTAATTTTCTTTTTGCTAAGAATTACCAATGCCACTCCAACCAGTATAAAAGGTATGCTTAATAACTGCCCCATATTCAAAGTCATATTGTCTTCAAAAGCGACTTGATTTTCCTTAAAAATTTCTAGAACCAATCTTGCCGAGAAAAGAGTTGCTAATAAAATTCCGAAAATGAAACCTTGATTCTTTTTTAGGTCAGTTTTTTGATATAGATACCATAATAATCCAAAAATCAAAAGATATACAAAAGCTTCATATAATTGTGTGGGATGTCTTGGGATTAAATCATCCTTCATAAATATTACACCATAGTTTCCTTGGGTTGGCTTTCCATATATTTCTGAATTCATGAAGTTTCCTAGTCGAATAAATGCTCCGGTAACCGGTGCCCCAATTGCTACACGATCTAATACCCAAAGCAGTGATGTTTTGCTTCGGAAACAATATGTTATAATTGCTAAGATGGCTCCAATACTACCTCCATGGCTTGCGAGACCTGCAAAACCTGTAAAATGCCAATTTCCATTTACAATCTGAAACGGAAGAAATATCTCTAAAGGATGTTGAGAGAAATAAGCAAAATCATAAAATAAACAGTGACCAAGACGCGCACCAGCTAAGATTCCAATAAAGAGATAAGTGGATAGTTTTTCGAGGTTTTCAACCGGGATATTTTCAGATTTATAGATACGTTTAACGATCTCATAACCCAGCAACAAGCCTGAAACAAATAGTATTCCATAATATTTTATAGGAAAAGTCCCGAATAACATTACAATTTCAGGATCGACATTCCATTCTATTGGCCCCATAAAATCTTTAATAATATAGTTCGTCGGTTCTAAGATTCAAGAATCGCTGTGTGGCAAAAAATGTGCTTATCCATGTAATCAATACTCCAATCCCAAAAACACCAAGAAATAGAATGATAAGCAATATTTCATCTTCTAATAGAGCTAATTCTGGAAACGTCTTGTTGAGATAGTATAGCACTATTGCAACGCCTATTAATGCGACTATAGCCCCGATCATACCTAAGCGAATACTCTTCCATACAAAGGGTCTTCTTATAAACTTTTTTGTGGCACCAACCATTTGCATGGTTTTAATAATAAAACGCTTAGAATATACAGATAGACGTATTGAGCTATTAATAAGCAGTACTGCAATAAAAGTGAAAACACCGCTAATTAATAATACCCAAAAACTAATTTTTTTGATATTATCATTTAGCAAAGAAATCAAAGGCTTGTCATAGATTACTTCATCTACAAAATTCTTTTTTGAAATAGATGCCGAGATTTCTTCAATTTTATCGGGAGCTACAAAATCAGCTTTCAGGTATACGTCGATCGAGTTTTGTAGTGGATTATACCCAAGGAAATCCATAAAATTTTCTCCTATATCCTTGCTATGTTCTTCGGCAGCTTCATCCTTAGAGATGTATGTTGTTGATTTTGTATATTCTGATAGTGCTAATGTTTTTTCAAGTTGTTTGATTTCTACATCTTTAGCAGTGTCTTTTAAATAAATAGTAAGTGCAATTTTTTCTTTAAAATGATCTGCAACTTTTTTAGTGTTTAAAACTAATAAACCTAAGAGGCCCAATAAAAATAGCACCAACGAAATACTAATAACCACTGAAAAGTAAGAAGAAATTAGTCGTCGTTTTTGGTATTTTTCAAAAGATGAGCTCATATATAATTCAATTTTCGGTAAAAATAATAAAGTTAATGAGACTTATTGTGCAAAAATGTATCCCATTTTAGAATAAACAAGCCGAATTAACCTCGTTAAAGAAGAGATCTGTTTTATAATATAGTTTGATTAAATTTGATATATAATAGTAACGCAGAATGACAATTAAAATTTTTTGTCACCATGTGTATTCAATAAATTATGACATATGCATATTGTAATCATTGGTGTTGGGGGTGTTGGCGGATATTTTGGAGGAAAAATATCTCATTCAGGTCAAAAAGTTACGCTAGTAGCCAGGGGGAAACATCTAGAGGCAATTAAGAAAAACGGATTACAAGTCAAAAGTATAGATGGGGATTTTGTAGCAAAGCCTTTCATGGTAACTGATGCTATTGAAGAAATAGAAATGGTTGATCTGGTTTTAATTTGCACAAAATCTTGGCAAGTGTCTCAAGCCGCAGAGTTGATTAAGCCTATACTTAAAGAAGAAACTATAGTAATTCCATTGCAAAATGGTGCAGATAATGCAGAAAGGTTACTTTCTGTTCTGGATGCAAAGCACATTTTAGGAGGATTATGTAAAATCTATAGCAAAATAGAAGCTCCGGGAGTTATTTCACATTTTGGTCATTCACCCGAAGTAGTATATGGAGAAACTGATAAAAGTAGTACGGAGCGATTGCTGAAGGTGAAAGAAGTATTTGATAAGGCCGGATTTAATAATACGATTTCAAAAGATATTTATGTAGATATATGGAGTAAATTTATGTTTATTGCTACGGTAAGTGGTTTAGGTGCCTTAACCAGAGCTACCATTGGTGAAATGTATGAAAATCAGAAAACGCGTCAGATTTTAGAGCAAACTGCAACCGAGATTTATGAAGTAGGCAAAGCAAAAGGAGTAGCATTGCAAAAAGATCTTGTGGATAGAATCATGATGTTTATAAGTAAACAACCTTATGACTCAACTGCATCCACGCAGCGCGATATTATAGAAGGACGCCCTTCTGAACTGGATAATTTTAATGGATTTATTGTTAAAGAAGGAAAGAAATTAGGAATTGCAACACCTGCAAATACTTTTGTTTATAGTTGTTTGCAACCTATGGAAACTAAAGCAAGGTTAGCGAAAAACTAAAACAAAAAACAATAGTTAACTCACATAAAATCGTAAATTTGCGGTCTTAATTTTAGATGGATGAGCTACGATTTTAATACCATTGAAGCCAGATGGCAAAAATATTGGGCAGAAAACGAAACGTTTAAAGCACAAAATGGCGGTGATAAACCAAAGTACTATGTATTGGATATGTTTCCTTATCCATCAGGTGCAGGATTGCACGTAGGACACCCATTAGGGTATATTGCCAGTGATATTTATGCACGATACAAACGTCATAAAGGATTTAATGTATTGCATCCACAAGGATATGATTCTTTTGGTTTGCCGGCAGAGCAATATGCTATCCAAACAGGACAACATCCTGCTATTACAACTAAAGAGAATATAGCTCGCTATCGTGAGCAACTAGATAAAATTGGTTTTTCTTTTGACTGGAGTCGTGAAGTAAGAACAAGTGACCCCAAATTTTATAAATGGACACAATGGATTTTTATCGAACTTTTCAATTCATGGTATGATAATGAAGAGAATAAAGCCAGAAAAATTCAAGATTTGGAGGCTATTTTCTCTTCTGAAGGAAACGCAAGCGTAAACGCAGTTTGTGATGAGGGTGTAACTGAATTTACAGCAGAGAATTGGAATAACTTTTCGTCCAGAGAACAACAAGAAATTTTACTAAAATATAGGTTAACTTATTTAGCAGAAACTGAGGTGAACTGGTGTCCACAATTAGGAACAGTATTAGCCAATGATGAGATTGTAAATGGAGTTTCTGAGCGTGGAGGATATCCAGTTATTCGAAAAAAAATGACACAATGGAGCATGAGAATTTCTGCTTATGCTCAGCGTTTACTTGATGGATTGGATACGATCGATTGGCCGCAACCGCTAAAAGATTCGCAAACCAATTGGATTGGACGTTCACAAGGAGCGAGTGTGATTTTTAAGGTAAAAGATCATAATGAAACCATTGAAGTATTTACAACAAGACCTGATACTATTTTTGGAGCTACGTTTATGACGTTAGCACCAGAACACGAATTAGTTCAAAAAATTACAACTGCCGAACAAAAAACCGAGATAGATGCATATATAGAAGCCACAGCAAAACGTAGCGAGCGTGAGCGTATGGCTGATGTAAAGACCATTAGCGGAGTATTTACAGGAGCCTATGCAGAGCATCCGTTTACAAAAGAGCCGGTGCCAATCTGGATTGGAGATTACGTATTAGCAGGATATGGTACAGGTGCAGTAATGGCTGTGCCATGCGGGGACCAGCGTGATTATGATTTTGCGAAGCATTTCGATATTCCAATTACTAATATTTTTGAAGGAGTAGATATCTCTGAAGAAGCTTTTGCCGATAAAGAAAATACAGTCATAGCAAATTCTGAATTCTTGAATGGTTTAAATTATAAGAAAGCAACCAAAACGGCCATCTATGAACTAGAAAAATTAGGGCAAGGAGAAGGTAAGATCAATTATAGATTACGCGATGCTGTATTTAGTCGCCAGCGTTATTGGGGAGAGCCATTTCCTGTATATTATGTAGACGGTATGCCGCAAATGATTGATGCAAAACATTTACCTATTGAGTTGCCGGAGGTTGAAAAATATTTGCCTACTGAAGCTGGAGACCCACCATTAGGTCGTGCAGAGGTTTGGGCTTGGGATACCGAAACTAATACGGTGGTTTCTAATGAAAAAATAGATCATAAAACGATTTTTCCATTAGAGTTGAATACGATGCCAGGTTGGGCTGGAAGTTCATATTACTTTAATCGATATATGGATCCTAATAATGAAGATGAGGTGTTTTCTCAAGATGCTATTACGTATTGGAAAGAAGTTGATCTATACATAGGAGGTAGTGAACATGCCACAGGTCATTTACTATATGCGCGCTTCTGGCAAAAGTTTTTATTTGATAGGGGTATCGTTCCTGCAGATGAGTTTGCAAAAAAATTGATCAATCAAGGAATGATATTAGGAACAAGTGCTATAATCTATAGAATAAGTGGCACAAATACCTATGTTTCTAAAGGACTAAAAGACCAACATGAAACTGAAGAACTTCGTGTTGATGTAAATATGGTTAATGCTTCAGATGAATTGAACCCCGATGAATTGAAAAACTGGCAACCTCAATTCAAAAATGCAGAATTTGTTCTTGAGGATGACAAGTATATTGTAGGTCGAGAAGTTGAAAAAATGTCAAAACGATGGTTTAATGTCGTTAATCCAGATGATATTTGTAATGATTACGGGGCAGATACATTGCGTTTATATGAAATGTTCTTAGGTCCATTAGAACAGGCAAAACCTTGGAACACAGCAGGGATTACCGGGGTACATTCTTTCCTTAAAAAATTATGGAAATTATACCATAATGGCGACAAGTTTGAGATTTCAGATACAGAGCCGACAAAAGATAGTTTAAAAACCTTGCATAAAACCATTAAAAAGGTTAAAGAAGATATTGAGAATTTCTCTTTTAATACTTCAGTAAGTACCTTTATGATTGCTGTGAATGAACTTACAGCTCAAAAATGTAGTTCAAAAGCGATTTTAGAACCTTTATTGGTATTAATTTCGCCATATGCACCACATATTGCTGAAGAATTATGGAAAAAAATAGGACATGATACGTCTATTTCAACAGCGTCTTTCCCGGTTTTTGAAGAAAAGCATCTGGTAGAAAGTACGAAGCAGTACCCGATTTCATTCAACGGTAAAATGCGTTTTACTTTAGAGTTATCTTTAGATTTAAGTAAAGATGAAATTGAAGCAGCTGTACTAGCACATGAAAAAACACAGCAACAGCTTGCAGGTCGAGAACCTAAAAAGGTGATCGTGGTGCCTGGTAAGATCGTAAATGTTGTTGGATAAGTAAAATATTTACTTATAGTGGCAGGCTGAGGTTCTCGAAGCCTGCAATTCACTATTATAGATTGACCCTTTATTTATTAAAACATGATTAACCCTATAGAGATCTTAGGATTGGTGGCTGCAATTTTAACTACTGCTGCATTTTTACCACAAGTGTATAAAACCTGGAAAACAAAATCTACCGATAGTTTATCTTTAACAATGCTATTGATTTTTGTTTCTGGAGTTTTATGTTGGTTAGTTTATGGGTTTTTGATTGATAGTTTTCCAATTATTTTGGCTAATTTTATAACAGCAATTTCAGGTTTTCTGCTATTGTATTTTAAGTATCGATATAAAAATTAAGGTAAACTCTTCAGGTTTATCGTTTTTTAACAATTTCTATTATAATTCCATAAAATTATTGATACAATATTTTTTGAATATGATTTATTGGTTTATTTCATAAAAACAGCTATTTTCGACAAAAAAATAAGAATATGATAATTGGTGTTCCTAAGGAAATCAAAAATAACGAGAACCGTGTAGGTGTAACCCCTGCCGGAACTATGGAGCTCGTTAGACATGGCCACACTGTTTTCATTCAGCAAAATGCTGGTCTTCAAAGTGGTTTTAGTGATGAAGAGTATATCGGTGCAGGAGGTAAAATTTTACCGACCATTGAAGAAGTATACCAAACTGCTGAAATGATTATCAAGGTCAAGGAGCCAATTGAACCTGAATATTCTTTAATAAAGAAAGATCAATTAGTTTTTACATATTTTCATTTTGCATCAAGTGAACCACTTACTAGAGCTATGATTGATAGCGGCTCTGTATGTGTTTCTTATGAAACAGTTGAAGATCCAGATCGTAGTTTACCTTTATTAACTCCAATGAGTGAGGTTGCAGGAAGAATGTCTATTCAACAAGGTGCTAAATATCTTGAAAAACCACTCAAAGGGAGAGGAATCCTTCTTGGTGGTGTTCCAGGAGTTGCTCCGGCCAAAGTTTTAGTACTTGGGGGTGGAGTTGTAGGCACTCAAGCCGCAAAAATGGCTGCTGGAATGGGAGCAGATGTAACGATTTTAGATATTAGTCCTAAAAGATTAAAATATCTTGATGATGTAATGCCTGCCAATGTAAATACAGAATATTCTAATGAGTATACCATTCGTAAGCATATTAAGACATCAGATCTTATTGTTGGTGGTGTATTGATCCCTGGAGCTAAAGCACCAAAATTAATCACTCGTGATATGTTGAAGGATATGCGTCCGGGAACTGTTTTGGTAGATGTTGCAGTAGATCAAGGAGGTTGTTTTGAAACCACAAAACCAACAACACATCAAGATCCGGTATATATTATTGATGATGTAGTGCATTATTCTGTAGCGAATATGCCAGGAGCTGTACCTTTTACGTCAACTTTGGCATTAACTAATGTCACTTTGCCATATGCTGTTCAACTTGCTAATAAAGGTTGGAAAGCTGCTTGTGCAGAAAATGAACCACTTAAAAAAGGATTAAACGTCATTAACGGAGATGTTGTGTATCCGGCAATATCAGAGGCTTTTAGCCTTCCTTTAAAAGATGTAGATACATATTTATAGTAAACTTCGACGTATTGGCTAACTCAAGTTTATTTAACCAAAGACCTTGCTATTATGGCGAGGTTTTTGCTTTTATAGATAGTATATAAATTGTAAATTTAACAAGCATAAAAAAAGGATAACGTTATGATGGGATATTATATCATTGCCGGAATCATATTTCTGGTAAGTTCATATGTAAGTAATAAGTTAAAAAGTAAGTTTAAAAAATACTCAAATCTGCATTTGCAAAATGGAATGAGTGGAGCAGAAATAGCAACAAAAATGTTGCATGATAATGGAATACGTGATGTGAAAGTGATTTCTACACCAGGAATGCTTACGGATCATTATAATCCATTAAAAAAGACAGTAAACCTTAGTGAAGGTGTGTATAATCAACGTAATGCAGCGGCAGCGGCTGTAGCCGCGCATGAGGTTGGCCATGCCGTGCAGCATGCAACCTCATATAGTTGGTTAACGATGAGGTCTAAGATTGTTCCTGCAGTTGGTGTGGCCAGTAAGCTTTCTAATTTTGTAATTATGGGAGGACTTGTTTTATCAGCATCAGGTATGGTTCTTGGGAATACAGTTTTCTTAATTGGGATCATGTTATTTGCGGTAACCACTTTATTTACATTTATTACCTTACCAGTAGAGTATGATGCCAGTAATAGAGCTTTAGCCTGGTTAGAAAATAATAATATGGTTACGCAGCAAGAGCATGCCGGGGCAAAAGATGCTTTAAAATGGGCAGCTAGGACATATTTAGTGGCTGCCTTAGGGTCATTGGCAACATTACTGTATTTTATTTCAATTTTTTTAGGAAGAAGAGATTAAGTAAAATAATATAAAAAGATTGCGGGCCTCAAAGATTTCTAATATCTGTGAGGCCTTAATTTTTATATTTTAATTTGTCGATCAATTTGTTGATCTAATGATATAAAGGTTTCTGTACGAGAAACGCCCTCTATTGCCTGAATTTCTTTATTTAATACATTCATCAAATGTTCATTATCTCTACATAAGATCTTGATGAAAATAGACCAATTTCCAGTAGTATAATGACATTCAATTACTTCTGGGATGTCTTTGAGTTGTTTTACGGCTTTTGGATTACTTACTGCCTTGTCTAAAAAGACGCCAACAAACGCCATCGTTTTGTAACCAAGTACTTTAGGATCGATAATAAACTTGGATCCTGCAATTAATCCTGAGGCTTCAAGTTTACGAAGACGTTGATGTATAGCTGCGCCAGATATTCCGACCTTTCTGGCAATTTCTAAAATTGGCTTTCTGGCATCTTCCATAAGATTCCTTAGAATCTCTTTATCAATACCATCTATTTTTAAGTTATTGTTTTGACTTTTCATTACAGACAAAATTACAAATGATAATCAAAAATACAAGTACTGCTTTGTAATTGAAATTAAATAATGGATAATACTGCATATGTGGATGGCGTTTAAAGAGTACTTTAGTTTTTACCCTTTTACACCATCGGGGTTATATCCAAGATATTCGCGTTCTTTTTCTTTAAATATGATTCCGTATTCTTCAAGCTCTTTAAGTATGGGTTCGTATACTTCTTCTTGAATAGGGATTTGTACACCTGTGGTGGTAATTTGTTGATTTAATATGCGTAATGTTGCCATTGCAACTGGCAAACCAACTGTTCTAGCCATTGCGGTATAAGTCTGATCTTTACCCATGGTGACCATAGTGGCATCTATTTGTTTACGCTCTCCATTGAGCTCGTATCCAAATTTGTGGTACATCACAATCATATCTTTGTCTCCCTTATCCAGAGTCCAGTCATCCATCAAAATTTTCTGAAGAATTTGAGCTGGAGTAGCATTAGGGATTCCTACTTTTTTGTCGGGATTAAATAGATCAAGTTCTAGAAGTTTATCCCACATAATATCGTCTTGGTCGATCTTAAGATAATGTCGAAGTTTTAGTTCAACCGAATCTGTAGGGGAATATGCCAAAAAGGAATTGGTAAAATCACGATAGCTCATGTTTTCCGAGTTGGTTATAGTGTAGTCATCTGCGGTCATTCCTAGCTGTACAAAAGTATTCCAAGCTTTTGAAAACCCTACTCTTCGAATCGTTCCTCTATATAATGTAAGAATATCATTTAAACCATATATACTTTTGTATTTCAAAGAATTTCGATTTGCATAGGCTTCAAAACGCCCATATCCCTCAACTTCAAGAAACTCTGTTCTTCTAAATAGCTTGTGATAGGGTATGTATTTGTATGTTCCTTCCTGCAAGAATTCTGCGGCACCCCCTTGTCCGGCAATTACAACATTACGGGGATTCCAGGTAAATTTATAGTTCCAAAGGTTGGTATCACTCTCTGGGGCTACCAGACCACCAGTAAATGATTCGAATAAGATGATTTTACCTCCTTGATTTCTTATGCGATCAATAACTTGCATGGCACTCATATGATCAATACCAGGGTCTACTCCTATTTCATTCATGAAAATGAGGCCTTTTTTGCGAACCTGATCATCTAGCTCTTGCATTTCCGGACTTACATAAGAAGCAGTAACCATTGATTTTTCATATTTCAAACAGTCTTTAGCGACCTCAATATGAAATCGTGCTGGCAACATAGAGACGACTATATCTGCATCTTTAATTGCAGTCTCTCTAGAATTTTTATCAAAAACATCTAAAGCTTGTGCTTTAGTATTTGGATGATTATTTGCTAGTGCAATAGCATTTTCTACGGAGATATCTCCAATGGTTATATGAAGTTTTTCAGAAATAGATTTATCCTGAAAATATTTAATTAAGACCGCAGTAGATTTACCTGCACCAATAACTAGAATCTTTCGCATACCTCCTGATATTTTGATAACTTTGATACGAATGTAGTGAATACAGTAAAAAGTAAGCTCTCAAATTTATGAGATTAATTATTCTTTCTGAAAAAATGTGTCTAAAACATAAAATCTACTACAAGATATAATCAATTATGAAAAATAACAGAATTAATAAAACTATTTTGATCACTGGGGCTGTCCTAGCGTTATTAGCAGTGCTTTTAGGAGCATTTGGAGCTCATGGATTAGAAAAACTAGTAGATACTCAAAGTATTGACTCATTCAAGACTGGGGTTAGATATCAAATGTATCACGCTATTGTGTGTCTCATTTTAGGAAACATGAATGTCATAAGTTTAGAATCCAAGAAGCGAATTTTTTATTTTTTTATGGGGGGAATACCCCTTTTTTCAGGGTCAATATACCTTTTGGTTATTGATGAGGTATTAGGAGTTTCTTTGTCAAGCCTTGCTTTTCTTACACCTTTGGGAGGTTTATTGTTAATTTTTGGTTGGATTTTCTTTATTGTTTCACTTGTTAAGATTAAGTGATGTTTTTGACGGTTAGTGTAATTATTATTTATAATTTTGCACGTACATAACAAAACACAACATATTTTTATGGAACCACTGTATCCAACTACGAAAACGTTTTCGTTAAAGCATTACGGTATTGAAAATGCTACAATGCGCTACCAATTATCTCCAGAAGATCTAGAGAAAGAGGCAGTGCAAAAAGGTCAAGGGAGAGTAACCAAATCTGGTGCACTGGCAATTAACACAGGAGAATTTACCGGTCGATCTCCAATGGATCGCTTTATTGTGAAAGATCATATCACAAAAGATAAAGTGTGGTGGGGCGATATTAACCTTCCTTTTGATTCAGAAAAGTTTGATGCATTATATGATAAGGTAACCAAATATTTATCTGGGAAAGAAATCTTTGTAAGAGATAGCTATGCTTGTGCTGATCCGGAGTATAGGCTAAATATAAGGGTTATCAATGAATATCCTTGGTCTAATATGTTTGCCTACAATATGTTTTTGAGGCCTACAGACGAAGAATTGAAAAGTTTTGATCCAGAATGGACTGTGATCAATGCACCTGGATTTATGGCAGATGCTAAAGTTGATGGTACTCGACAGCATAATTTTGCGATTTTAAACTTTGATAGAAAAATAGCTCTCATAGGAGGAACAGGATATACTGGAGAAATTAAAAAAGGGATTTTTTCTGCATTAAATTTTATTCTTCCGGTAGAACGTGATTGTTTTCCAATGCACTGTTCTGCTAATGTTGGCGAAGAAGGAGACACCGCAATATTTTTTGGACTTTCTGGAACAGGTAAAACTACATTATCTACAGATGCTAATCGCAAATTAATTGGTGATGATGAGCACGGATGGACTAAAGAAAACACTATTTTTAATTTTGAAGGAGGGTGTTATGCAAAAGTGATTGATTTGTCTCAAGAAAAAGAGCCAGAAATATATGGAGCTATCAAGAAAGGAGCGATTCTGGAAAATGTAATCATTGATGATAATAATGAAGTAGATTTTGCAGATACATCAATTACACAAAATACGAGAGTAAGTTATCCGATTCATCATATCGAAAATATCAAGGAGCCTTCAATCGGTAAAAATCCAAAGAATATATTCTTTTTAACTGCAGATGCGTTTGGGGTAATGCCTCCAATCTCTAAATTGACACCAAGTCAAGCTGCATACCATTTTATATCTGGATATACGGCAAAAGTTGCCGGAACTGAAGCAGGCGTTATAGAGCCACAACCATCTTTTTCGGCTTGTTTTGGAGCGCCATTTATGCCTTTACATCCAGCTGAATATGCTGAGATGTTAATCAAAAAAATGAAAGATACAGGGGTAAATGTATGGTTAGTAAACACAGGTTGGACAGGTGGACCATATGGTGTTGGTACGCGTATTAAACTTAAGTATACCAGAGCGATGATACAGGCTGTATTAAATGGTGATTTAGGTTTGTATTCTTATGATGACTATCATATTCACTCGGTGTTTGGAGTAGCTCAACCTAGAACTTGTCCTGGCGTTCCGGATAGTGTTTTAAGTCCGAGAGCAACCTGGAACGACGATGAAGCTTACTATACAACTGCATTTAAATTAACAAATGCATTTAGAGAGAATTTCAAGAAATTTGAATCGTATGCTAATGAAGAGATTCGTAGAGGAGGTCCTCAACGATATTCTTTCTAAGAAAGCATACTTTTTATAAATAAATAAAGCCCGAAATTTAAATTTCGGGCTTTATTATTTTTATTGTTAAAGAGAGAAGAAGTTCTAGCTCTACTTTTTATTTACTTCTTTAATATATTTTTGAAGCGCCATAGTCATCGACGGAGTCTCTGGAGTTGGTGCTTGAATATTTACGATAAGATTGTGCTCTTCGGCAGCTTTTACCGTAGAATTTCCAAAAACTGCAATTCTAGTATCGTTTTGCTTGAAATCTGGAAAGTTTTCAAATAGTGATTGGATTCCTGAAGGGCTAAAGAAAACTAAAATATCGTAAAATACATTTCTTAAATCAGAAAGATCACTTACTACAGTTTTATAAAAAACACCTTGCTTCCAATCCACTTTTAAACTATCTAAAGTTTCTGGAATTAATGGTTTTAGCTTATCAGATGATGGTAACAAAAACTTCTCGTTCTTATACTTTTTTATAAGAGGTGATAACTCCTGAAAAGTACGTTTTCCAACATAGATTTTTCTTTTTCGGTATACAACGTATTTTTGCAAATAGTATGCAACCGCCTCACTTTGACAGAAATATTTTAGAGTATCAGGAACCTTATATCGCATTTCTTCAGCTATTCTAAAAAAATGATCGACAGAATTGCGGCTAGTAAGAATAATAGCGGTGTATTGTGATAAATCCACTTTTTGCAATCTTACCTCCTTAGCATCGACTCCCTCTACATGAATGAATGGAATAAAGTCAATTTTTACTTTTTCCCTTTCCTCTAGATCAAAATAAGGTGAATTTTCTACTTTAGGCTCCGGCTGCGAGACCAAAATTGTTTTCACTTTCATAAATATTCTTTTCTTACGTTCCTATCTTAGTACTTAATGGACTTATATAGTATAAAATAAGGCGCGATTTCAAGTGCGCAAAGATACAAAATAAAATAAAATAAGTGGTTCAAAATTATATTTTCATTTTTCCTGTAGAAAGAAACGAGTATAATAATGTTAAGAATAGCAATCGCAACTAACAATATTATAAAGGCAATTTTTGAAGGCTCAAAAGTGTATATAAACACTATATTAATTGGTAATAAAAGCAATCCAGTAAAATTGCGGTATGATATTTTATAAAAAAGATATTCATCAATGATAGCATCAATGGAAAAAATAGTAGCAATAATTTTTTCAATTAATACTTTGAAAATAACAATTACAGTATAAATTATTGCTATTTTAAAGTATAAAGTGATTTCGATTGGAGTTGTCCGCCATTCAAAAACATCAAAACATAAGTATAAGAATAGCGATACTGAAGCAATTTGCAATAACAATAAAGTAATATTAAATAAAGAAGAAAGCTTATTTGGCTTTTGATATGATATAATATACTTATTGTTACTAAAAAGTGCTACAAAATCATAAAACCTTAAGGCATTAATACTTTTGGCAGTAGCCAATAAAACTAGGCATATCACGATTAAAACGGTAAGCCAATTGGTTGATAGTATTTCTCTAGTAATAAATTCCATATAATACAGATGATAAAATTACAATCTATTAACGAATAAAAACAAAAAAATGTTGAAGATGCCTAATTATTAATCGAAATACATTTTATATCCCTCATTTATAATCTATGCGCTCTGAACAAGTTTTTCTGTAGTAGGAAGGAATGATTATTTGGTTATATTTGCTTGAAAAATAGTATAGATGGCAGATGCCTTAGTTATCATTCCTACCTATAATGAAATTGAAAATGTGGAGCGTATCATTAAGAATGTATTTTCGCTGCAACGTGATTTCCATATTTTGATTGTAGATGATAATTCACCTGATGGTACAGCTAGCAAGGTTGAAGAGTTGCAATTAGAATATCCTGACGAACTCTTTTTGTTACAAAGAGAGGGTAAATTAGGACTAGGTACTGCTTATATTGCCGGTTTTAGATGGGCTCTAGAGCGCTCTTATGAATATATTTTTGAAATGGATGCCGATTTTTCGCACAATCCTAATGATTTGATACGATTGTATAATGCATGTTCCAAAGGATCTTCTTCTGTTGCGATAGGGTCTCGATATGTTACAGGAGTAAATGTTGTAAACTGGCCAATGAGTAGAGTATTATTGTCGTGGCTAGCATCAAAATATGTTCGTTTTATTACCGGAATGGATATTCATGACACAACCGCAGGATTTATCTGTTATAAAAGAGAGGTGTTAGAGAAAATAAATTTAGATAAAATCAAGTTTGTGGGATATGCTTTTCAGATTGAAATGAAGTTTAAAGCATATTTGCTAAAGTTTAAAATAAAAGAAATCCCGGTAATATTTACAGATAGAACAAGAGGTACTTCAAAAATGAGTAAAGGGATTATTTCTGAAGCAGTTTTTGGAGTTATAAGAATGAAATTTAAGAGCTTATTTAAAAGTTATGAGATATGAATAGTGTACTTATTAAAAATGCAAACATTGTTAATGAAGGAACGATTTTTAAGGGTGACATTTATATAGAAAATGGAATCTTCAAAGAAATTGCATCGCATATTAGTGCTAAATCAGACCATGTTCAAATAATCGATGCAGAAGGGAAATATCTAATCCCAGGAGTAATAGATGATCAAGTACATTTTAGAGAGCCTGGTCTTACTCATAAGGCTAATATTGCGACAGAGTCTAAAGCTGCTGTTGCAGGAGGCATAACTTCATTTATTGAAATGCCTAATACTGTCCCTCAAACTACAACCATAGAGAAATTAGAAGAAAAATTTGAAATAGCTGCAAAAACAAGCTATGCTAATTATTCTTTCATGTTTGGAGGAACCAATGATAACCTGGAAGAAATAAGAAAGGTAGATAAAAAAAATGTGGCAGGCTTAAAATTGTTTCTTGGGTCATCTACGGGAAATATGCTTGTTGATAATCCCGAAGTTTTAGAGAAAATATTTGCATCTACAGATCTTTTAATTTCGGTACATTGCGAAGATGAACAGACGATAAGAGATAATACTAAAAAATATAAAGAGCAGTACGGAGAGGATATTCCAATAGAGCTTCATCCTATTATCAGGAGCGAAGAAGCTTGTTATCTGTCGTCGTCAAAAGCGATAGAATTGGCAAAAAAAACGGGTGCTAGGTTACATGTTTTTCACCTTTCTACGGCAAAAGAAACGGATTTGTTCACGAATAAAATTCCGCTTAAAGAGAAGAAAATTACAGCAGAAGTATGTATTCATCATTTATGGTTCTCAGATGCAGATTATAAAGAAAAAGGAACCTTAATTAAATGGAACCCCGCGGTAAAAACATCTAAAGATAGAGAAGCTTTATTCGAGGCTTTATTAGATGATAGATTAGACGTGATTGCAACAGATCATGCTCCACATACCGCTGAAGAAAAAGATAATGTGTATACAAAAGCACCTTCTGGAGGTCCATTAGTGCAACATGCGCTCACCGCAATGCTAGAATTTTATCACCAAGGTAAAATTAGTCTAGAAAAAATTGTCGAAAAAATGTGTCATAATCCCGCAATTTTATTTCAAGTTCATAAAAGAGGGTATATTAAAGAAGGATACTTTGCAGATGCTGTTTTGGTAGATCTTAATGATCCATGGACAGTGACTAAAGATAATATACTTTATAAATGCGGTTGGTCTCCGTTCGAAGAGACTACATTTAAATCAAGAATTACGCATACTTTTGTTAATGGAGGTTTGGTGTATGAAAATTCTAGGTTTTATGATGTAAAACTAGCGCAACGGTTAACTTTTGATAGATGATTAGAACTATAAAATATAGTATATGGTGTTTGATGTTACTTGCATGCCAAAGCATTGACAAGGCATCAGAACCTAAAGTTTTGATAGGCGAAGATCGTATGGTTGAAATTCTTACAGATATAGCTTTTGTAAAGGCAGCCAAGTCTTCAAATAGAAAAGTATTTGAACAAAAGAAAATCAATCCAGAAAAGTATATTCTAAACAAATATGGTATTGATAGTATTGTTTTTGCTGAGAATAATACCTGGTATGCTGGTCAATTAGAAAAGTATGAAGAGATTTTTAAGCGCGTAAAAGGTAATTTAGAAAAATCCAGAGATGCTTTTGAAAAGCTGAAAAAAGAAGAGGATTCAATTAAAAAAGTTGAAGATTCTATATTGAAAAGCAAGGATACCTTACAGGACAAGGATAAACTTATAATTCCTTCAGAATTAAAACCCATTGAAGAAGATATAGAAAAAGCAAAACAGAAGAGGCTTAAACCTCGTTTAAAAAAGCAGTAGCAGTTTCTTCAATTGCATCTTGAACAGGTGTAAATGTATACTTTAACTCGTTTTTGATTTTATCGTTTTTGTAGAACGAATTTGAAAGAGCACTACGTATCGAAGATTTGAATATAGAGCGCTTAGTTCTAAAAAAGAAATGACTAATTCTTTGGATATTATAGGCTAGTTTTAGTAAAAAAGGAGACGCTTTTTTTGTTGGTACAGGCTTTTTTAATGCTTTGGCAATCATAGAAAATGCATCCTTATAACTTAAGTTTTCTCCAACCAGAATATATCTTTCGTTAGTATGGTTTCCTTTCATAAGTTGATGCATGACGTTTACAACATCCTTTATGGCTACATATCCTGTTGCTCCGGTGGTATAGTACCGCATTCCTGCATATATTCTTTTAAACAAAAAGCCACTGCCACCATTAAAAAAACCGGGTCCGATAATAATTCCTGGGTTGACGATAACTGTATTTAACCCTTCTTGAGTTCCTCTCCAGACCTCCATTTCGGCACCATATTTAGTAATTGCATATACCGATTTTTGAGTTTCGGGATTCCATTCTACGGTTTCATCAATAAACGATGTAGCAGGATCTTCTTCTAGAGTTGCAATCGAGCTAACGTAGCATAGCTTTTTTACATTATGAATTAAGCAAAGGTTTACAATATTGGCTGTGCCCTCAATATTCACCTTTCTCAGTTTTTTATAATGAGAAGGGTTGAAACTAATTTTTGCAGCACAATGATATACATGTGTAATTTCTGTAAAGGCTTCAGATAATTCAGGAATATTATTTATTGTAGTTTTAACCCAGTCTATAGAGTCGAACAGATGTGCTTTCTCAGGTAAATGATAAGAAAACATTTTTTTGGCGTATTCTTTTTTAGCTTCTGATCTATATAATGCACGTATAGGTTGTTTTTCATTTATCAGTTGAACTAATAAGTGAGTGCCTACCAACCCTGTTGCTCCTGTAATTAAAATCATAGTATTTGTTCTGCTGTACTAAAGTAAACATATTTAGGATTTCTGCCGTATTGATAGCTCCATATTAACCATATTTTTATCTTTGTCGCGTCTTAATTCAATGATAAAAAAATGACTAAGAATTTTATAGAAGAGTTACGCTGGAGAGGAATGCTACATGATGCTATGCCCGGTACCGAAGAATACTTACTAGAACAGATGAGATCTGCATATGTAGGCTTTGACCCTACTGCAGATTCTTTGCATATTGGCAACTTGGTTCCGATTATGTTATTGGCTCATTATCAAAGAGCTGGACATAAACCTTTTGCTTTGGTAGGTGGCGCTACAGGTATGATTGGAGATCCATCTGGCAAATCTGCAGAGCGTAATCTTTTAGATGAAAAAACACTTAGACATAACCAGGAAGCCATAAAAGCTCAGTTATCCCGGTTTTTGGATTTTGAAAGTGATGCATCGAATGCCGCAGTATTAGTAAATAATTACGATTGGATGAAAGAATTTTCATTCCTTGATTTTATTAGAGATGTAGGGAAACATATTACGGTAAACTATATGATGGCTAAAGATTCTGTAAAGAATAGAATTTCTTCAGAATCTTCTGAAGGGATGTCGTTTACAGAGTTTACGTATCAATTAGTTCAAGGATATGACTTTTTACATTTGTATAGAGATCATGACTGTACATTGCAAATGGGCGGTAGTGATCAATGGGGGAATATTACTACTGGAACAGAGTTGATTAGAAGAATAGCAGGCGGAAAAGGATACGCCCTTACATGCCCATTAATTACAAAATCTGATGGATCAAAATTTGGGAAATCTGAAGGAGGTAATGTATGGTTAGACGCTAATAGAACCTCACCGTATAAGTTCTACCAATATTGGTTAAACACCAGTGATGAAGACGCTGAAAAGTACATCAAGATTTTTACTTTTCTAAATAAGGAAGAGATAGAAAGCCTTATTGTTGAGCATAAAGAAGCGCCCCATATGAGAATCCTACAAAAAAGATTGGCAGATGAAGTTACTGTGATTGTACACTCTCAAGAAGATTTAGATAACGCTATAAAAGCATCAAATATCCTGTTTGGAAAATCGACTTCAGCAGATCTGAAAGATTTGGATGAAGCTACATTTTTAGATGTTTTTGATGGTGTGCCACAAGCCGAAATTTCAGGAAGTATGATTGATAATGGTTTGGATATTATTGGGGCATTGGCCGAGCATACTGGTTTTTTAAAATCAAATGGAGAGGCCAGGCGAGCGTTAAAAGAGAATTCTATTTCAGTAAATAAAGAAAAAGTTACGGAAGGTTTTTCTATATCAAGTAAAGATTTGATTAACAATCAATTTGTCTTATTACAACGTGGTAAAAAGAACTATTTTGTAATTAGAGTGGTTTAAAGAACTCTGTTGGATTTAAAAACTAAGGGTTAAATCTCTTGACTTCTGAGACTGTATTTAAAAACAGGAGTCAAGAGATTTTGGACCATACGAGCTTACATAAAGCTATTTGATTGATAAATGACCTAGTTGTTAATTATTTATGCGGTCTTGCTCGTCTTGTAGCCCTGATTTTTTCTGTTTTTTAGCCTTTACATCTTTGTTTCCGAAAGAATGGCTAATATAAAATTGTACCGTTCTACTATCACTACCACCACTTCCATCAATAAAAAGATTTCCAAACTGCGTGGTTCCTCTCCATGGGATCGTATATAAAATATCATTGCCAGTAAGTTTTACAGTCCAATTATCCCATTTCTTTTGTATACCGATGTTTAAAGAACCTAAAGATTCGGTAGCATAGGTGCCACCCCAGATCGAAGGGCTGCTGTACCAACCACTTAACTCAAAAGTCAATCCTTTGCTAAGTGTAAACGTACTTTGTGCATATCCACCATAAGTGGTTTGGTCGACTGCAATAAATGAAGAGTCTGTAGGCTTAAAATCACTATAATATATATAACCACTCATGTAAATATTCCACCAATTATTGATTTTTTTAGGGTAAGAAATACTCAGATTAATGACCTCTTGATTTGCAACATTACGGGTATTGATAAAGTTCCTGTTTTCGCCTTCTGCTTCAGTTATTTGTGCAAAGAAGTCATTTATAAAGGAGTAACTTAGACTAGTGGTAAGTGTGTACTTATAGGTATGGGATAGTTTTAGATTATCCGTATACTGGGGTTGTAAAAAAGGATTCCCTCTTCTAAAACTTAATTCATCTAATTGAAATTCAAACGGGTTTAATGCTTGATAATTGGGTCGTTGTATTCGACGACTATATAGTAATGCTAAGGAATGATTCTGAGAAGCTTGATACGTAAGTCCGCCAGATGGAAACCAATCTGTATACTTTCGTTTTACAGTTTTGTTATCATTTGGACTCGCAGCAGCAAGGTCTCCTTTAGAATCAGTGTTTTCTACACGTAATCCTGCCTGTATCTTGAATTTGTTAATTCCAAAATTGTAATTTATATAACCTGCAGTAACAATTTCATCATATACAAAAGTATTACTTCTGTCCATGTCCAAAGAACGAATTCTATTTTGAATAGTAAAAAAGTCAAATGTGTTGTCAGTTTTAACAAAAGAAAGCTTTGATCCTAGAGATAACATTCCTTTTCCTAATTTTTGTTCATAATCAACTTTGGTTACATAAATGTCTATATCGATTGGAGTATCTTGTGCGGTAATATTTTCATTGAGTGGATCTCCTTGTGAAGTAATATAAAAATTGGGCTGATTATTAAAGCGATTTCTTTGATAACGACCATAGTTTAGATCAATTAGCAAGCTTCTGCCTAGTGTATCTTTATATCGATAATTAAGATTGGTATTTAGGTTTAGACTTTCATTTTCATTGCTATTTGGTGCCAGCAAGATACTGTCAATTACACCAGTATTTCTTTGAATGATCGGAGTTCTAGAATTTGTTTCTGAAGAAGCATCTCTTAAAGAAAGATTTGCAGAAATACCAATTGTGTTTTTTGTATTAATTATATAATCTGCTGAGGTTCGAATATTGTGATTAATTACATCATTTTCAGATGTTGAACGAGCATCAAAAATATTATCTCCTTGTACACGATAAAGGTTAATAAAACTAGTAGGTTTCCCAATAAAATTACTGTAATTGGCGTTAAGTGTCCACTTTTTTGTTTTAGTCGTAATTCCTAGTTGACTATTATTTCTTAAAAAATCACCATAGGTCAACGTATTCGAAAAACTACCTACGGTACCCAGTCCTTTTTCTCTTTTAAGACGTATGTTAATGATTCCGGCATTTCCAGCAGCATCATATTTTGAAGAAGGTTGTGTGATAATTTCAATGCTCTCTATTTCATCTGCTTGTAACGACTGTAAAAATGTAGTAAGATCATCTCCTTGAAGAAAATTCTGACGATCATCAATATATATAAGTACTCCGTTTTTACCTTCAACTACAATATCATCATTATTATCTACGCGAACTCCTGGAGCCTTGCGAAGCACATCCAAACTATTATTTCCGGAAGATGTAATCGTTTCGGCAACATTAAATACTGTTTTATCAGGTTTTACCTCTACAATTGGTTTTTTGGTGGTAATAGTAACTTCTTCAAGAGATTCTTCGTTTTGTTCAAGAGTAATAGTTCCTAAAGTCAATGCATTATCCGAAAATGCAAAAGTTTTGTTGTAGGCTGTAAAACCAATACTACTAATAGTAATTTGGTATGTATTACTCTCAATGTCTTTTAATAAAAACACACCTTTATCATTAGTAATTCCGGCTTTTATTAGTTTTTGATCGGCATCTTTCAAAATAACATTAGCGTAAGGGACTGGTTGATTGGATAAATCCTGGACATTTCCGCTAATAGTTTGTGCAGACATAAGGTTGACAATGCTTGTAACTAAGTAGATTAAAATAAATAATAATGATCTCATAATTTCTAATTTTGATCCAAAGGTGAATGTTTTTAGAAATGGTTAAAAGAGTTTTTGGTCGAGTGGTCCAATGGATCGATCAATGGACCCGGTGCAATTTATCTGTGTATAGGGCCATTGATCGGGAAATTCTTGATACGTATAAAGTGAACAAGTAGTTTTGTAAGTGTCTATTTGTGTATGATGCTCTTTGGCTACTATTTATATAGTAGTATTTTAGTTTGAAAGAATAGTGAAATAATGCAATGTCCAATTTTGAAAGATTAAACTTTATGTGGAACAAAAGAATTTACGGAATAAAAGTTGGTGAAATAGCTGCGGTTATTGGTTTATATTTATTACTATCGTTTGCATATCGATTTACACTTTGGACAATTTACTGGGAAAAACCTGATCGATGGGAAAAGCTATTTAGTTTATGGGAATGGTTTGATACTAGTGGATTACAATACGTTTTGATGTTTATGGCTACCGCACTGATTTGGTGGTTGATTTTTAGAGTTTTTTACAAATGGCCACTTCGCTACCGTATCCTATTACATCTGATAACATTACCTTTTTTTATACTTATTGCCTGGAAAGGATATTATTGGGTATGCGATCGCTTTGATATGATGCATTTAGAAGGAAATCCTGAAAAATGGGATATTTATATTCCCGCACTTATCTATATGATTCAATTTGCAATATTTCATGCATACGAATATTATACAAGTAATCAACGTAAAATTCGTTATGAGATCGAGCTAAAAAATACTGCTTTAAAGAGTGAGTTAAGTGCTATTAAAGCACAACTAAACCCTCATTTTTTATACAATGTATTTAACACAATCAATGCCAGTATTCCAAAAGAGATGGAGGGTACTCGAGAAATGGTTGCCGATTTATCGGATCTATTCCGATATCAGCTGCGGGCAAGTAGAGAAGACTTGGTTCCTCTAAAGGATGAATTGGATTTCGTACGTAAATATCTGGATCTAGAACAGAAACGATTTGAAGATCGCTTGCAGATCACTATCAATGTAGATAAGGCGTTACTCAATAGACAGATTCCTCCGATGTTATTACAACCTTTAGTAGAAAATTCTGTAAAACATGGCATTTCTCCACTTACTGACGGTGGACATATTGATATTACTGTCAAAGAGAAAGAGAACGGAGTTTTATTATTTGAAATTAAGGATACTGGAGTTGGGGTACCTGATAAGGTTTCTGTAATGGATACTGGTGTAGGCTTAAGCAATACACAAAAACGATTGGAAAAGATGTACAACTCAGGGCTATTTTTGTCCGATAATCGACCAAGGGGCTTAATAGTACAGTTTAGTATTTAAATTTTTGATATGAAATTTGTGTGTGGTGTGTAACTAAAAACACTGCGAATTTTTTAGATGTTATATACATGAAAAAAGTTATTATAGTTGACGACGAAAAATCAGGTCGTACTTTGATCAAAGAGTATTTAGAATCACATCCTGATTTGGTTTTATTAGGTGAAGCCAATAATGGTGTAGATGCTGTCAAAATTATTAATGAGTTTAAACCTGACTTGGTATTTATGGATATACAAATGCCAGGAATGAATGGTTTTGACGTGTTGCAACATCTAGAAGAACTTCCACAGATTGTATTTAGTACAGCTTATGATCAGTATGCCTTGAAAGCCTTTGAAGTACATGCTGTAGATTATTTGTTAAAACCTTATACTAAAGATCGTTTTGACACTGCTATTTCTCGTATCGGCGAGGTAAAACAAATTGTTCCATTAGCTGAAGAGCACATTCATCAGAAGCATGAATTCCCTGAACGCATCATCGTACAAAAAGGAACTAAATATGTAACCTTATCTACAAGCGATATTTATCAGATAGAAGCGTATGGCGATTATTCAAAACTCCATACCGTTTCAGACACTTTTATTAGCAATCACGGAATTAGTGTATTAGAAGAGAAACTTAATCCAAAACATTTTTTACGAATTCATCGTAGTACCATTGTACATTTGGATAAAATCAAAGAAGTAGTAAAATATGGTAAGAGTTATATGATCGTCCTTTTGAATCAAAAAAATGTAAAAGTTAGTAGAGGTTATGCAGATAAAATCAAAGCATTGATGTTTTGATGAATGTGTTCCCAATAAACTAATAAAACTTTACATACATGATCTAAAAAACAAAGCCTACCAGAAGGTATTCTTAGTAGGCTTTGTCAACTAACCAATCAATTATTGAAAAAACTTAGCATTCAATACAGTTCGATGCAACTGTATTATCTTTTTATTTTAATTTTTTGCCAATTTGCATCAGCTTTCGCCTGCAATTGTTTCGCATCTTCTTCTATCCATTTATCTAGTGTATTAATTCCCCATGAATTGTAAAACAAGTATAATTTACCTTCTCTTACTTCAAAAGTTTTAGGGTTAATATCTACTTTTTCGCTATTTACTGCTACAGCGTATGCGCAATAACCCCCATACTGTGGGATAAATTTTTCAGGGTTGTTGTTAAACTTTTCTAAGTTTTGCTGATTTGCAAACTTATAGTGTACATTATCATGTTTAGCAACAAATTTACTATCCCCTTTGACTGCTCGGTTATTAAAATATTCTGTAACATCGTATCCCTGAGCGACAAAGCTTTTCTTTGTATTATAATCTAATTGTTGTGCGCTTAAACTCACTACAAAAATAAAGAATAATACAGTCAAACTTTCTTTCATTAATATCATTTTATGATCGTTCTATTAATTAAGACGTGAAAAATTCTTAATCATTACAAATTTAACATAATTATAAGATTTACAGGGGGTTACAATAGAAAGTTAGTGGTTTCAGGATATGGAATTAAGGCGCTGATTAGTAAGCTAATACTGTCTTTGGCAATTAAAGTAATGGATAGTAACGTAGCAGTAACTATTATTGCAGTTGCTATATTATTGTCTTGAATATCTTTAAACTCATTAATGCCCTTTGTGAGAGCCGAAAAAAGTAAAAAAACGGAAGTATTAATTAATATTGCGAAAATGAATCCGATAAAAAGATATAGCCCTGAATATTGAATAATTATTGACAAGGTAATTTGATGTGCATCAGACATCGATAATCGAACCATATTGGTAATCGAAGGAATGATTTCTCCAAGAATAATACCTATAGATAAAATAATACCAGCAGAAAAAACAGAGAATGCCATATTATTTTCTCTAATAGAAATATTTTTAAAGAAAACTTTTTGCAAAATCTTAAACGAAATAAATAAGATCAATACAGAGACAAAAATAGCTAAAGCTATTTCAATAAAAGCAAGGGTTAATAATTTGGTTTGCATAATTTTTTAAGTATTAGTTAGCACTATATTCCAGTGATTAATATTTTTAAAGTTATTGGGCAAAGTACCAAGCGTAAAATATTTGTTTGTGGTTTCCCAGATGTAGTATCGTTTACCATTATGTAATTTATAAATTCCTTTGCCGGGTATGTTAAGGCCCAAAATAGAATGTCTGTAATAATCACTATTCAGAATAGCAACATCATATCCAAAATAGCTCAGAATAGCATAAACAATAACCGTTCGGGTATCACAATCACCTTTTAAGTTTCCCATAAAACCTACGGGGTTTTGTATGCCGTGAGGAATATTTCCAATACAGCAATCGGGGCAAGATTCTAATATTACACGAATAGATTCTTCGTATTGATCGGCAGATTTACAACTGTTTTCAAAAACAAAAGAGTAAGGGATATCCTGTATAAATGTCACCACCATATCAGCAAACTCAAATTGATTGAGCGTATTGGATTCTTTTATTTTTTTAAGCTTTTTAAGAATTAAATCCAGCTTAGGTGTATCTGATTGGGCAAGATGTTGGTAGAGACCTCCCCAGGATAATTGTTTATGTTTCTGAGCACTATTAAAATATTCTTTTTTGGAGGATATATAGTCCTTTTCCCGAACTGAAAAATGTCCTTCAAAAGAGTTTCCGTAGTTATCATTCCATTGTCTTTTTTGACTTAAAACAGGAATGGAATCTCCGTTTTCAAAAATGCGTTCTCGATAAATGTTTTCTGAAATATCAGATTTTATAATTGGGTCAGATGATGGGATATTAGAAACTATATATCGCAAACCAAAGAGTACGATTAAAACGAATGCACTATAGATTAGATAGCGCCATGCAAAGGTGTTTTTTTCTCGATTTTTGGATCTTCCAAAGATAAATGAAAGTGAAAGTAGTAGTGTGATAAATGCTGTAAATGTTGAAACATGTAAAAGTCCTTTGATAAAACCACTTCCAATAACCGAAAATAGGATAATAGTTAAAAATGGAAAACAACCTGTTTCTTTTTTTTGTGCCATAGTTATAATGCCATTAAATTACAGCCGCGTATATCGCTATGATCAAATCTACCTAATATTTCAAAACTACCATCTTCATATACTTTTCCAAGATCTTGAGAAGCGATAAATGAACAAGAATTAATATTGGCCAGATCAATAATATTAACACCACCAGTCTTGTGGTGCCCTAAATTAGTAAGTGGATCTTCGGGGTTTCTAATAGAAATTTTCATCCAAGGTGGGCAATAAAAAAGGCCATTTCCTTTAGAGTATGCTTGCGATAAAAGTTCGGTCATTCCATATTCACTATGTATTTTATCAATATTAAATCCTTTTTTAAGACGTTGATGCAATTCTCCGCGAACCATTTCTTTTCTTCTTCCTTTCATGCCTCCGGTCTCCATAATGATAGTTTGATCATGCAATTGAACATTATGGTGCCCTACAAGATCTAATAAAGCAAAAGAAACCCCTATAAGTAAGATTTTTTTATTCTTAAGGCTATCTTTTTTAAGAGTTTTGATTAATTTTTCAATATCATAAAGATAGAATCCGCTTTCAGGGTGACTGCTATCTTTTATTAGTTTTTCTGCCATATAAACTAATGAAGATCCTTCTCTTTCTAAGTAAGAAGGGAGTAAAGCCAAAACAACATACTCTTTAATATCTCCATAGAAATACTCAAAACCTTTTCTGAAGCTTTTTTCGTAGACATCAAGGTCTTTAACATAATGCTTGCTGATAGTACTTCCTGTGGTGCCACTACTTGTGAAAATTTTTTCTATAGAATAAGGAGTGCTTACTATTTTTTCCTGTTTAAAGAACTCAATAGGCAAATATGGAATGTCATTGCTGGATTTTACTGAGGCTTTCGTAATCCCCAGAAGATTACAAAACCTTTGATAAAAGGTGTTATGGATGTATTGATGATTAAATATTCTTAATGCAATCCGCTCAAAATCTAAATGGTTTTGAATAGAAAAGATAGTATCGGTTTGCATGGAGTATGTTCAACAATTATGTAGAACAAAGGTATAAAAATGCAGTCTTTTTTAGGTAATATTATAAAAGCTTATAATTTATAAGATTGGGTATAAGAAAAACGATAAAAAATTCGAAAAGGCTAATTACTCAATAATAAGTTTTTGAGTCGAGGTTTTAGTTCCTTCGGTCACCTTGATAATATAAACACCTCTATTAAGATGACTGATGTCTAATTCTTTTCCAATTAAGACTTTAAAGAATATTTTCTTACCTAAAACCGAATAAATTGAAACTTGTTTTGTCAGCCCTAGTTCAGAAGTAATATATAAAACACTTCCTGCCGGCATAGGATTAGGAAAGATACGAAGTTGCTCGATCTTTACATTTTTTGAATCTTGTTTTTCGACTATATTCGATTGCGCTTGAATTCCTGAAGTAAAGGACAAGCAGACTAAGCAAACAAATATAAATAGCAAGTAGATTTTTCTCATACATTATTATTTTGGGACGTTAAAGATACAATTTTTAATTAAAATTGTACTAAAAATTGAAGTGCAATAGTGTTAAATATTGATTATAAGGTAGTTCCGTAATCGAATTACGGTTTTTTATATCTAAAATAGCTCATGAATAGCTTTGAAAATCAAAAATAATGGTGCATATTTGTTTCATTATGAAGTTATAAAGAATTATGTACATAATTGTGCGCACACTCACCCAGCGATTTACAAGCTAAAAACTTCTTTAGCTAATCTTCCTATTTTTTTATTTCTAATTTCATAATTCTTTACATAATGGCACAAAATAAACACATTATTAATCGCCTTTTCTCATATTTCAAAATAGCAGTAGCTGGTAAAGAGCAAGAATTTACTTCGGGTAGTATTCGTAGAGCTATTTTTATGTTATCTGTACCTATGGTACTTGAAATGATGATGGAGTCTATTTTCTTTCTTGTAGATGCATATTTTGTTTCTAGTTTGGGGGCTAATGCGATAGCCACAGTTGGGTTAACGGAATCGGTTCTTACCTTGGTATATGCAGTGGCTATTGGCCTTAGTATGGGAGTAACCGCAATTGTTGCTCGTAGAGTAGGAGAACAAGATATTCGAGGAGCGTCTCAAGTAGCTGTACAATCCATATTTCTAGGAATTATTGTTGCTATGATCATTAGTTTGATCGGTATTCTTTTTCCTAAAGAAATTCTCGGGCTCATGGGAGCCGAATCAGACTTGATAGCCGATGGATATAGATATACTCAGATACTCTTAGGAGGCAATGTTACCATAATGCTTTTATTCTTAATAAATGCAGTGTTTCGAGGGGCAGGAGATGCTTCTGTTGCAATGCGTGTACTTATATTCTCAAACCTTTTAAATATTGTTCTCGATCCGATGTTTATATTTGGGTTTGGACCCATTCCGGCATTTGGAGTGCAAGGAGCGGCCATTGCTACAACAATTGGTAGAGGAAGTGCTGTGATTTTTCAACTATTGATTCTGTTTTATGGATGGAGCAAAATTAAAGTAGCATTAAAAGATATTGTTTTTCAGGCCACAATTATGCTTAACCTTATCAAAGTTTCTCTAGGAGGTATTGGTCAATTTATTATAGGAACATCAAGTTGGGTATTCTTAATGCGTATAATGGCAGAGTTTGGTAGCGAAGTATTGGCAGGATATACAATAGCGATCAGAGTATTAATGTTTACACTAATGCCTTCTTGGGGGATGAGTAATGCTGCCGCAACATTGGTTGGTCAAAATTTAGGAGCGAAAAAACCAGATCGCGCAGAGAAATCTGTCTGGAAAACGGGAAAATATAATGCCTGGTTTATGATTGCGGTATCGATTTTTTATTTATTGTTTGCCGAAATGATCATTAAAATTTTTAGCGATGAAGCTTTAGTGATAGAATATGGGGCTTTAAGTCTACGAGTAATTGCTGCGGGATACGTTTTTTATGCCTATGGTATGGTTATTATACAGTCTTTTAATGGTGCAGGAGACACTTTAACACCAACGATTATTAATTTCTTTTGTTTTTGGGTGTTTCAATTACCATTTGCCTACCTGGGAGCTTTAGTTTTAGATTGGGGAGCGATGGGAGTGTTTTTGGCCATTACTTTTGCCGAAGTTTTGATTGCAATTATTGGAATCATCTGGTTTAGAAAAGGAACATGGAAAAAAGTGCAAGTGTAATCATTTTCTAAGTTTCAAAAAGCAAAATAGAGATTGGTTAATGTTATACTAGTATCAACAAAAAAGAGGCTATCTTATGATAGCCTCTTCCCATTTTTGTAAGATAATCTTATAAACTAGATGCGAGTCCAGTTTTCTGCCCAAGTATCTCCTTCTTGTAATGCACCTACATAGTTGGCAGCATCAAAGAATGATCCTAACGTCGATGGGTCAAAATTATCCACCCCGTCTTTAGTAGCAGAATATTGATAAGTACCTGTGAAACCGTTAATTTTAAAGTCATTTGGGATAGCCGTTCCGGTTGGATCCAAAGAATAGTTATGATACTCAGAAAAATCTGCTGGATTTACCGTAGATGTACCGCCGCTTAGATCAAAAGAGTTTACATTATCAATGATCGAATTTCTAAATACGATTTCGTTGTTGTTTAGATTTGTAAAAGTTTGATCATCATTTAATTCAATTCCTTTGCTTGGAAATCCCTTGATAATTGAATTGTACATGGTTAATTTTGTACCTCGTCGTAGTAAGATTCCTTTGTTTTTACCATCTCCATCTTCAGCACCGATTAAAGTAATGTTTGATAAAGTGGGATTTGAGAAAGGAGCAGCGGCATTATTAGATTTTAAATTATCAGCTTCAATTCCTCTATCACCAGCACTTGTAGTTTGCTGAGCAATCCAAAACTGTCCGTTTCCGGTCCATCCGTCAGTCCAGTCAAAAGAATCGTCACCAGCGCCAGTTACGATCGCATATTTTAGATTTACTGTACCACCAAAAAATTCAATACCGTCGTCATTACCATTAAATGCCTGAATATATTCTAAAGTTGTTCCGTTACCAACACCGTAAAGAGAAAGCCCATTATATTCTGCATCTGCATTAATTTTTCCTCCAGTGTATTCTAAACGTACATAACGTAATATTCCAGAGTTGTCTGTTGGATCAGTACCTCCATAAGTAAGATTAGCAACTTCGGTAGTAGCAGTTGTTCCTCTATTAATAGGAGCTTTACCAGCAAGTAGTAATCCTCCCCAATCTCCTGGATTTGGAGTTGATTTGTTTGAAGTAAATACTATTGGCGAGTTAGCGGTACCTTCAGCCATAATTTTGGCTCCTTGTTCAATTGCTAAATAGGCAAATACTCCTCCAGTATTGCCAGCAATGATTCTGGTTCCTCCTTCAATAGTTAAAGTAACACCATCTACAACTGATACACCACCTCTTAATTCATACACCTCATCTGAGGTTAAGGTAAGATCTTCTGTAATTTGTCCTTCAAGAATTATTGTTCCGTTATTATCTGCTCCTCCTGGATTTATGATTACATCCCCTATATTGTCTTCCTGAATTGTGCATGCGCTGAAAAGAACAGCTGCACTTAATACAATTCCCTTAATTAAATTTCTAGTTTTCATCTTGATATATTATTTAATTTTAGTTGTGTTTTCTTGTTAAAGTTTGAAGGTTACCCCAAGACTGAAGTTAATACCGTTATCGAAATTATAATTTGTGATTTCGCGACCTATACTTTCTTGATCGATATACCTTTTTATGTCTGGATTCAATAAGTTTTTTGCTTTGAAGCTTATTTCAATATGATCACCGATTTCATCTTTAAAATTGAAATTGAGAGATCCATATCCTTGTTCAAAAATGTCTCCTACACCGTTTCCTCCTGCAGAGTATACTCTGTCTCCAAAAATGTTGAAGTCTATGGCTGAAGTAATTTTGTGTGATTCGAATTCTTTAGAATATGCAAGATCTGCATTAACTAAAAATGGTGAAGCTCCTTGTAATTGTCTCTCTAAATTGGTTGGAGCAATATTTGATCCATTAAATGTAGTTATCGTCGGGTCAATTTCTACTTGGGTATACATTAATGTAGCATTGATTCCAAAACTTAGATCATTCCAAGTAGTTTCTTCTACCTTGAACAGGTTACCCAAATTTTTCTTGTACTCTAATTCTGCTCCAAAAATCACGGCATTATCAGAATTTATAAAGGTATTTTGATTAGCAGCTGAGGCAACGAATACTTTTTCGATAGGGTTTTCTATATATTTACCAAACAATGTCGCCGCAACTAACTCTCCAGATTGTTCCGGGAAATGTTCCCATTTGATATCTACATTATAATTATCAGAGTTTGTAACGATAGGGTTTCCTAAAGTAACCTCGGTAACGTCTTCATCTAGGAATGGGGCAACTTCTGTAAATTTTGGTAAGGTTACTGTTTTACTTGCAGCAAAACGGAGGTTGGTTTGATTATTAACTTCGTATTTAAAGCTAATACTTGGTAGGATAAATGTTTCTTCAATCTTTCTAGTCCTGAAAGGAGAAGTTTCTAAATCCTGTTGCTCTCTATAGAAAACGTTTTGCTCAAACAATTCGGTACGAATACCTCCATTGAAAGTTAATGTTTTAGATAAAGCATACTGCAAATTTGCAAAAGCGGCTAAGGTTGATAAATCTGCTTCATAAATTCGGGTTGGGTTAAGGTTTTCTAAAACCACATAGGCGCCATCTAAGAAATTGGTTTCATTTAATAGAGCGTCTGGATTGTTAAATTCAACGGGTGTGTTTCTAAAATTATTCAGATTATAGTTTAGCTGATTGGCTTCAAATTCTCTGTCTTTAGATCTGGAAGCAACTCCAACAGTGAGTTTATTTTTAAACTCGTCATCCTCATTTTTTCCAAAGTTGATATCAAAATCAATTTTAGCCGAGTAGTCGTTTTCATCCAGTTCCTGATAAAATCGTTGGTTGTTTGCAAAATCAGGACTGGTTCTGTCTCCTAATACCACAAGGCCTTCTTCGATTTCGGTAAAGAATAACTGCCTTCTGTCTGGGATTAATCCTTGAGCTTTGTTATAAGCCATTCCCCAGCTTAATTTGTATTTATCTTCTTTAAATTTGTGCTCTCCTGTAAGTTGTTGAGTAAATAAGGTGTTTTGCTCATAGGTACCTCTTCTGGCAAATATTCTTGTACTTGCGTCTTCATCTCCAAGGCCTCTAAATTCTCTTAACTCATCTTGTGTATCATTAACAAATAAAGTGGTAGCTAATATTTTGTTATTGATATTCCATCTATATCCAACACTTCCTAAAACTGTTGTGTTGGTGTTGTAACGGTAACGATTTATATCAGAAAAATTAGAAATTGGACCTCCCTGAGCATTGAAGGTTGATTCGATTCCAGCTGTAGCAGTTTCATGATTTTGGCCAAAGGATCCGGTAAATAAAAGATCTAATTTTTGTTCATTTCCAACGGTAAACGTTTTCCCACCGGTTATACTTGCAGAACCATCTGGGGCATTAAATCTTTTTTCAGGATTAAAAGAAGTATCAAATGGAAAATTGTTAATGTCAGTACTTACGTAGTTATAGTTTGGAATGTCCAAGAATATAGGCACTCTTCTTGATCCATCATCTAATCCCCAATCGTCATATTTTCCACCATTAAGCAAGAAAAAATCATTGCTAACAGCATTGGTGTTTACTCCAGAACTAAAACCAACTTCCAAGAATCCTTTACCAGGACGGTCCTTGGTATCGATATTTACACTTGCACCTGCAAAATCTCCATAAATATCAGGAGAATAGGTTTTGTAAATTCCTAAATTTTCTACAATATCGGTAGGGAAAATACCAAGGTCAATAAGCTTTAGCTTTGGATTTAAGGAAGGAATCGGTAAACCATTTAGGTAAGCATTATTGTAACGATCCCCAAGACCACGAACATAAAGTTTATCACTTTGTTTAGAAATACCTGTAGCTTTAGTAAGCCCAGTTGCTACATCACTCACTCCTTTTTTGGAAAGTTCTTGTGCGCCGATTTTTTGTTGAATAGTTACTGCATTTTTTTGCTCAAGTAAAATAGCAGCTTCCGATTCTTTTTTGGTGGTGGTTTTAATAACTACTTCATCCAGTGCAGCTGCACTGGCACCAATAGATGCATTAACAGTAGTTGTTTGACCGGCAGTGATGACCAACTCTTTGTCTAATGTTTCATACCCAACAAAACTGAATTCTAGTGTATAGGTACCAGGCTCCAGGTTATCAATAGTGTACAGTCCATCAAAATCGGTGGTGGTTCCTTTTGTGGTTCCTTTAATTAATACATTTGCAAAAGGAAGCGGTTGATTGTCGGCTTCTTTGTCTAGTAATGTTCCGGTAACCGAACCGGTTTCTTGCGCATTTAGCATTCCAACAACAAATAGCGCTATTAGGATAACAATTTTTCTCATTTGTTTTGTTCTCAGATTCCGGGGCAAAGAACGATAGGAAGTGTTAAATGTGTGTTACTCAAAAATTAAGGATTGTTCATTAAAATGTTAGATAATTGTTATCGATCTTTGCTTTATAATAACTTTCTAAGCAGAACATTTTTGCTACAGTTTGTTTTGTAAAGTACTGATAATGAAAGAAAAAATATTTTTTTGATATGTAATGAGGTGAAGTAATGGAATGTTAAGAAAATGTTTCCATTATCATTATTGTAAAAGAAAATTTAAGGATTTTTAGATCTAAAAATCAAGTTATAGAAGGGAAGGGTATTTTTCATAAACAAAAAACACCTCAAAACTTTGAGGTGTTCCCGTTTATATTTTTGATGAAAATCTAATTATTATAATTAACTACAACATTATCCTTATTAGACCATGTAGTTACATCGGCAATCTGATTTTTTGAGTAGTTTACTTCAGATAACTTATCAGCTCCCCAGAAGAACCATTTTCCGATTTTTACGCCATTATCATATCGTCCCATAGCAATTTTTTTTCCTGTTGCATCATATGCTTTCCATACGCCATGCAATTTACCTTCTTTATTATAGAAACCTTGTTGACGAATTTCTCCATTTTCATGAAAGAAAGTTCCTTTTATAGCATTTCCTTGTTTTTCAAAAGTAGGTTTTACATCCTGAGCCATTAAAGTTGTAGAAAATAAAACGGCTATAACTACTAATATCTTTTTCATGTTCTTTAAATGTTTAATGTTATTTGGGATGTCGACTTATGTACTATAAAAGTAATATTTATTTTACGTTTAAGCAACATTTGCATAACATTAAATTAACATTAAAATCTTACTTATTTGATTGTCAATGTTTTGAATTTGATATAATTCCCTATTTGGTTTAGTGTCATGTCATTGATTTGCTACTTTTTCAAGTTAGATGAGTTCCTATTATATTTATATTTTTGAGCAATATAATTCTAATAAGAAAGACAATACCTGAATGAACAAGAATAATAAACTGATAGAAGTCGCAACGGTTTTCTTTAAACTTGGATGTATTGCTTTTGGTGGACCGGCTGCTCATATTGCTATGATGGAAGATGAGATCGTTCAGAAAAGAAAATGGATGGATAGGCAACATTTTCTAGATCTTATGGGGGCTACAAATTTGATCCCTGGGCCTAATTCTACGGAGATGGTTATGCATTGTGGTCATGAACGAGCCGGAGTTATTGGTTTATTTGTTGCCGGTACATGTTTTGTTTTTCCTGCTGTTGTTATTACTGGAATATTGGCTTGGTTCTATACATCATACGGACAATTACCAGAGGTTGTACCTTTTATTTTTGGAATAAAACCGGCAGTACTGGCTATTATTGCTTCTGCCATTGTGAAATTAGGTAAGAAAGCTTTGAAGAGCTGGGAAATTGGTATTATAGGAATCTTGGTGTTGGTTATTAGTCTTTTGGGAGTCAATGAGGTTTTAGCATTACTTAGTGCTGGTGTTGTTGGAACCTTATATTTTTATTCAAAATCAAAATTATTTACTACTTCCAAATCCATTGTGCCTATTCTTTTTCTAAAAGCACCAACAGCGATTTTTATCAAGCTTTCTTCTTTAAAGGTTTTTTGGACATTTCTAAAAGTTGGGGCTATATTGTATGGTAGTGGTTATGTCCTGTTTGCATATCTCGATGCAGAACTGGTGACCAAAGGCTGGTTAACAAGACCTGAACTAATAGATGCAATTGCTGTAGGACAATTTACTCCTGGTCCCGTTTTGTCTACGGCAACCTTTATTGGTTATCAACTAGCAGGATTTTGGGGAGCAGTTGCTGCTACAATCGGAATTTTTCTTCCTTCTTTTCTTTTTGTATTACTTCTTAATCCTTTGGTGCCCAAAATGAGAACATCCAAAGTGCTGAGCTACTTTTTGGATTCGGTTAATATTGCCGCAGTATCTATCATGTTATCGGTACTATATGTAATGTCTTTGGATACATTAACAGATTGGAAATCGATAGTAATTGCTTTATTAAGTGTGTTCATGATATTTGGTGTAAAAAAGGTAAATGCCATGTGGATTGTACTTGGGGGATCAATATTGGGGTATTTATTGCATTTTATATAGAATTATTTTAACGATTGCTTAAAGTTGTGATAACATAAAAACTCGCCAAATAAAATATTTTTGACGAGTCGTATTGACAAATAGTAATTTCAAAAAATCGTATTAGTTTTTGTCGACTTAGATTTTTGAAATACTGGGCTGACCACAATTGGTCAGCCTTTTTTTGTCTTTAATTAAGTGCATAAATACTTAAAAAAAAGGTGGTTTTAAAATAATTATTAAAAAACATTAAGATAACATTAACTTAACATTGATATTGGTTCTTTGCAGCGACAAAAACTAGTATCGGATTATGAAATTAAAGACTACACTTACGGCGTTAGCCTTATTTACATTTTGTTTTATAAATGCTCAGGAGACTACTGAAACCAAATTTGGAAAAGGAATACTGAATGTGGTGGCAAAAGATAGTTCTTGGAGCATGAAATTTGCTACAAGATTCCAATTACTTGGTACTGCTGGCTGGGATATCAATGATGGAGATTACAGCAAGTCTGAGACCAATTTTTTGGTTAGAAGAGCCCGTCTAAAATTTGATGGATTCGCTTATAGTCCTAAGGTAAAGTATAAAATAGAGCTTGGACTGTCTAATAGAGATATATCAGGAGCTTCAGAATTTACAAATAATGCACCCCGTTACATTCTTGATGCGGTTATCAAATGGAATTTCTATAGAAACTTCACCCTTTGGGCAGGTCAAACAAAATTACCAGGTAACGTAGAGCGTGTTGTTTCTTCAGCTAACTTGCAATTAGTAGATCGGTCTAGATTAAATAGCAGATTTAATATTGATCGTGATCTTGGTGTACAATTAAGACATCACTTTAAGTTATCAGACAAATTTTTGGTAAGAGAAATATTAGCTGTTTCTCAAGGAGAAGGGCGAAACATAACTACCGGAAATTTAGGAGGTCATGAGTACACGGGTAGAATAGAATTACTACCTTTTGGAAAATTTAAGAGTAAAGGAGATTATAAAGGAGGAGATTTGAAAAGAGAACAGGCTCCAAAATTAATGCTTGCAGCTACTTATGATTTTAATGCTGATGCTGTTAAAAATAGGAGTAATCAAGGATCATATATGGAAACTAGTACAGGTTTCTACGAAACTAATATTTCAACAATATTTGTTGATGCAGTATTTAAATACAAAGGCTTCTCTTTTATGGGAGAATTTGCAGATAGAGATGCTGATGATGCTATTGCTGTAGAAGAAGATGGTACTCCAACTGGAGATATTGTACAAGTTGGTAATGCTATAAATCTTCAGGCAGGGTATTTATTTAAAAATAACTGGGAAGTAGCAGGACGCTATACTAATCTTAATTTTGATGCTGTGGTGGGCAGAGCTCTTGAAGAGCAATACACTTTAGGTGTTTCAAGGTATATAGCAGGCCATAATTTAAAAGTTCAATCTGATATAAGCTATACTACTCAGGATGGTGATGCTAGTGGATTAGCATATAGATTACAATTTGATATACATTTCTAAACATTAGATAAATACATAACAGTTTGATAACATTAAGCTGAGAATTGATTATAATATTTGCACTTTAAACAAAAAATGTAATGGATAATATTTATTTATTGATGGTAGTTGCACTTGCAGTACTTGCAATTGCAGACCTTGTAGTTGGAGTTAGCAACGATGCAGTTAACTTCTTGAACTCTGCGATTGGTTCTAAAGCAGTTTCTTTTAGAACCATTATGATTGTTGCCAGTGTTGGTATTGCCGCTGGAGCTATTTTTTCTAGTGGACTAATGGAAGTTGCAAGAAAAGGAATATTTAATCCTGGAGAGTTTTATTTTGATGAGATCATGATCATTTTTATGGCGGTGATGATAACAGATATACTCCTTCTCGACTTTTTTAATACACTGGGGATGCCAACTTCAACAACCGTATCCATTGTATTTAACCTTTTGGGAGCTGCAGTTTGTGTAGCATTAATCAAAATTGGAGCAGATCAAGGTTTATCTTTTGCTGACTTAGGAAATTATATCAATACCAAAAAAGCAGGAGAAATTATTAGTGGGATATTACTCTCGGTAGTTATCGCTTTTTCTGTAGGAGCCATTGTACAGTTTATTACTCGTTTGTTATTATCTTATAATTTTGAAAAGAAGGCTAAGTGGGTAGGTGCTTTGTTTGGAGGAATTGCCCTAACAGCGTTGTTATATTTCATTTTTATGAAAGGGATCAAAGGTACTAATTATGCAAAAGCGATAGTAGATGTTGTGTATAGTGGTGGTGCAGAAGGACTTTTGAGTTGGGCAAATGAGTATTTAGGAACTGGTTATGAAAGTGTTAAAGAATTAGCAAAAGCGCAAAAAGACTTTTATAAAATAGATGCTGATGCTGGCACAATGAAATTGACATTACGAGGATTTCTCGAAACAAATGTATTGCAAATTGTAGCAGTAGGCTTTGTAGTATGGTCAGCATTATCATATGTATTGGTGAACTTCTTTAAAGTCAACATATATAAATTAATTATTATTGTAGGTACTTTTGGATTGGCTTTGGCCTTTTCAGGTAATGATTTGGTGAACTTTATTGGAGTACCTATTGCAGGATGGCAATCTTATGAAGCTTGGGTAGCCTCTGGTACTCCGGCTGCAGAATTTTCTATGGATGTTTTGGCTAAAAAAAGCGAAACACCAGTATTGTTATTGTTCCTTGCAGGAGGTATTATGGTGTTGACATTATGGCTTTCAAAAAAAGCGCGATATGTTGCGGATACGGAAATTAATCTTTCTAGAGAAGGAGAAGCTAAAGAACGTTTTAAGCCTAATTTCTTATCTAGAGGAGTCGTGAGAGGTACCATATTAATATCTCAAGGACTTACAGCTATTACTCCAAAGCCTGCTAAAGAGTTTATAGAAAAGCAATTTACAAAGCCAGTTATAGATTTACCGAAAGATAAGACATATCAGATGCCGGCTTTTGATATGGTAAGAGCAGCAGTAAACCTAGTAGTTGCTGGAATTTTGATTTCTATTGCAACTTCAATGAAATTACCGCTTTCTACGACTTATGTGACTTTTATGGTCGCTATGGGTACGTCATTAGCAGATAGAGCGTGGGGAACAGAGAGTGCTGTATATCGTGTAGCCGGAGTATTAAATGTAATTGCCGGTTGGTTCATGACTGCAATCAGTGCATTTATTGCTGCAGGAGCAGTAGCCTTTTTGATTAACCTTGGTGGTCCTGCAATGATAGCTGTGCTATTACTTGTGGCAATATTACTTTTAGCAAGAAATACAATAAGTTATAGAAAAAGAGTAAAGGCAGAAAAAGCAGAAGATAGCCTTAAAAGCTCTGAGAGTAGTTCTATTCAGGGGGTTATTGAAGAAAGTGCCGATAATATCAAGTCATTTGTAAATAGAGGAAACAAAATTTACTCAAATGCCGTGGATAGCCTTGTAAAATATGATTTACCGGCTTTGAAGAAGGGTAAAAAAGGTATTGCCAAATTAGATGCTGAAGTTGAAGATCTTAGAGACAATATTTTCTACTTTATTAAGAATTTGGATGAATCCAGCGTAGGAGCTAGTAATTTTTACATTAACATACTAGGGTATTTACAAGACATGTCACAATCGCTTGAGTACATTACTAAAGCAAGTCACAAACATGTCAATAATAATCACAAAAAACTTCGATTTAACCAGATTAAAGATCTAAAAGAAATTGAAGAACAATTGAATGAGTTGTTTGGACAAATTAAGAAAGCTTTTAGCGATAGAGAATTTGAACGTATAGACTCAATTATTGATGAAAAACAAGAATTATTCAATAAAGTAAATCAGAAAATTGACAAGCAAGTTGCACGAACCAGAACCGAAGAAAGTAGCCCTAAAAATACTACTTTGTATTTTGGATTGTTATTAGAGACCAAGGATCTTATTACAGCAACAATGAACTTGTTAACGACATACAGAGATCATCAATAAAACATTGTTTTAAGAATCAAGTAAAGACCGAATAGTTTACTATCCGGTCTTTTTATTTTTATATACATATGTGCTAATAGCACAAACTATAGAAACATTACCAAAATGTTATCATCATATGGATTTAATGTTAGATTATTGTTACCATGTACATGTAAGTATGTATACTTGGCATTAAATAGTATATTTATCAAATGTTATGTAATACTATATTATGAAGAATAAAAAAGATATTACCATACTATTGGTAGACGATGAACCCGATATTTTAGAAATTGTGGGATACAATCTTACCGCAGAAGGATATAATGTGTTAACTGCAGAAAATGGCGTTGAAGCTGTAAAAATTGCTAAAAAGAAAAACCCACAACTAATTATCCTTGATGTCATGATGCCAGAGATGGATGGGATCGAAGCTTGTGAACAAATCCGCAAGTTACCCGATCTTAAAGATACCATCATTACTTTTCTTACCGCAAGAGGAGAGGATTACTCTCAATTGGCAGGATTTGATGCAGGGGCAGATGATTATATTACAAAACCAATTCGACCAAAAGTCTTGGTGAGCAAAGTAAAGGCCTTGCTCCGTAGATTAAAAGAAGAGGATTCTTCTGATAACGTGATAAAGATTGGAAGCTTGGTGATTAATAGGGATGAATATAAGATTGTAAAAGACAAAAAAGAGATCGTATTACCTAGAAAAGAGTTCGAATTATTATCTTTATTGGCCTCAAAGCCTGGAAAGGTATTTAAGCGAGAAGATATTCTTGATAAGGTTTGGGGTAACGAGGTTATTGTTGGTGGTCGTACTATCGATGTTCATATCAGAAAACTAAGAGAGAAGATAGGCGATAATAGCTTTAAAACGATCAAAGGAGTAGGATATAAGTTTGTGGTATAAATGGCAGAAAACTTTAAGAAGTCGTACAGATTTGCATACCTGTCGTCTCTATATATAACTATAGTATTAACGCTCGCATTGGGCGTTTTTTTATATACTCAATCAATACTTAACCCCATTTTTGTGATAGGTTTTGTTTTGGTATGCTATGCCATTTGTTTTTTCATCATTCAGTACAGGGTAGAACGGTTTATTTATCGTAGAGTGCGTAAAATATATGATGATATTGAAATGCTTGATGTAGAAACTATAGAAGATACCCCTGTTACAACCGATATGCGAACTTTGATCAAAGAAGTAGAGAAGTTTGCACAACAAAGAAAAACAGAAATCGAAACTCTAAAAATACGCGAGGATTATCGTAAAGAGTTTATGGGTAATGTTTCTCATGAACTTAAAACACCGTTATTTACTGTTCAAGGATATATTCTTACTCTTTTGGATGGAGCAATGAAAGACCCAGCAATTCTCGATAAATATCTTAACCGAGCCAACAAAGGGGTCGAACGGTTGATTTATATCGTAAATGACCTCGATATGATAACCAAACTTGAGGTAGGCGATCTTAACCTTAACTATACTGGTTTTGATATTGTAGAGTTGGTGCAAAGTGTATTTGATCTCTTTGAAATGAAGGCTTCAAAAAAAAATATAGCACTTACTTTTGATATGAATTATACTGAGCCGATCATAGTACACGCCGACAAAGAAAGAATACAACAAGTACTTTCTAATTTGATAGTAAATTCAATTAAATACGGAAAAGAAGACGGTACAACCGAAGTGAGTATTGAAGATTTGATTCGAAATAAAGTCATTATACGAGTAACAGACAATGGAGAAGGGATCGCGCAAGCACATATTCCTAGGTTATTTGAACGCTTTTATAGAGTGGATAAAAGTGGTTCGCGTAAAGAAGGAGGTTCAGGTCTTGGGTTAGCCATTGTGAAACATATCATCGAAGCACATCACGAACGTATTTATGTAGAAAGTGACTATCGTGTAGGTAGTGAATTTTCATTTACTCTCGAAAAAGTGAAAAAGTTTCCTGTAGTCGATGTCAGTACTAAAACTTCTTAGTCCTTTATACATATTTATATTCCTCAATTTTTTTAACGTAAATTCATTTTGTGTGCAACTAGGCACAAGTTTTTGACTTGTTAAACGATCAGCTAAGTATTCCTGTTCGAACTGCCCCGGAGTAGGTATAAAAAATGCTTTTTTCTTTAGTTTGGCCAAATCCATAACTGTAGTATATCCAGAGCGAGATATAATTAAATTGCTGCTATTAATAGTGTTTTCTAGTTCTTTTCCAGCTAAATAATTATGAACCGTTATATTGTTTTTTACATAAGTTTTATGAATATTTTCTATGAGACCACGTACAAAAACAATTTTTTTATCACTTTGTTCAAATTCCTGAAAAAGCTTTTGCTCTAAAAGCGTGCGTTGTGGTTCTGGACCGGACAGCAATACCATGATATCATATTTTTTGGGTACAATGTGATACTCAAACCTGCTTAATGGTCCTAAGTAAGTTACCGGCAAACTATTTTTTTTTGGATGGCCTAGTTCTCCACTTAAATTAGGATCATCTGCCATATCTGGCACCCAGCATAAATCAAATTTCTTAATGTATTTATGGTGCAGTTTTGTACTAAACGAGGTAGTCTTTCCACTTAAAACGGTGAGTTGATGTGTTATAAAAACTGAAGGAAGGCTTTTATGTCTAACTCCCATTCTATTATCAGAAATGATCCCGCAAAACTCTTCTTCTTCAACTAATCTTTTTGTGGCTTTTTTTTCTGCACTTATGGCATGGGCAATTTTAGAGCTATTTAATAGCATTTTGAACTTAAAATTGCTGCCTTTTTTAGAATATTCGATATTATACGAAGGAAGTGTTTTTGTCTGTAATTCAGGAAACTCCTTTTTTAATAATGAAAGCGCTGCTCCATCTGAAGCAATAATAGGTTCAATTCCCTCGTGTATTAATGCATGGATAATAGGGATACATCGGGTTGCATGGCCTAGTCCCCAATTAAGAGGAGCAACAAGTACTTTTTTGTTCAAATGTATTAGTTTTTAGTTTGCCATACTGACTAACTATTTAATTTGTAATAATAAAAGTAATCCTATTTCTGTATGCGTATATTTCCTTAATTTTACCAAAAAATTATCTTTAGGTATAGTTGTGAAATAGTTGATTATGAGGAAGGCATATTAGATTTTAAAAGAATGAAAATTCAAATCTATAACAGGTGCTAAGAAATATTTAGTTCTATCTAAAAACGCATAACTAGTGTAACACAATATAAGTTCTAAAGACTAGTAAATAAGAAATAGAATAATACGTGGGAAGTAAAAATAAACTAAAACGATTTAACGAGAATAAAACCTTTCATAATGTACTAGAGCCTACTAGAGAAGAAGTACTTGATAATATGTCGGGTTTAAAAGGAAAGTGGAATAAAAAATTTTTTAAGAATCCAAATCCCATAGTTCTTGAATTAGGTTGTGGTAAAGGCGAATATACGGTTGGTCTTGCCGAAAGATATCCTGATAAAAATTTTATAGGTATAGATATTAAAGGAGCCCGTTTTTGGAGAGGAGCAAAAACAGCAATAGAAAATGAGATGAATAATGTAGGGTTTATTAGAACTCAAATTGAGTTAGTAGACCATATTTTTGGCGAAGGGGAGATTGATGAGATTTGGATTACGTTTCCTGATCCACAAATAAAATATAAACGTACAAAGCACAGAATGACCAATACTACATTTTTACAACGGTATAAAAAGATTTTAAAGCCCAATGGTCTTATGCATCTCAAAACCGATAGCGAGTTTATGCATGGATACACCCTGGGATTACTTCATGGCGAAGGACATGAGGTGTTATATGCAAATCACAATGTGTATCATAATGAAGGAGCACCAGAGGTGGTAACATCAATTCAAACTTTTTACGAAAAACAATATTTAGAACAAAATAAACCCATAACTTACATCCAGTTTAAGATCTCATAATTGGTACTACAATTTTGGAAACTACTAAACTTTTTTTAGTCACTTTTTTTGCATCACTAGTAGGCGTAATTCCTCCTGGATTGGTCAATATGACTGTAGCCAGAACCTGCCTAGAACGAGGTAAAAATAATGGGATTTTGGTAGCAATTGGAGCTTCTCTTGTTGTTGTGTTTCAAGCATTGGTAGCTATCCTTCTAGCTAAATATATTTTCTTTAGTCCATACGTTAAAAATATTTTATTGCGCACGGGAGCCGTAATCTTTTTCTTGATGGCAATTTATTTCTTTGCAAAAGCAAAGCAAAGAAAGACGAAAATTAAAGTATATAGACATAATAATACCAGAAGTTTTTTTAAAGGAGTCATGATGTCGGCTATAAACGTATTGCCCATACCATATTTTGTAGCGATTGCTGCGGGTATGAGTGTTAGTGGCGAAATAGAATACGATGCCCCAAGAATTATAGCTTTTATTATTGCTGCAGGATCAGGAACCTTTGTAACATTATACTTTTATGTGTTTTCATTTTTAAAGATTGAAAAGAAAACAACCACAATTACAAAGTATTCAAACTATTTTATGGGTATACTAATGCTAATTTTGGTCATGATAACGCTTGCAAGAATTATATATACATGGGAGTAAAAGATAATGATAATACGAAATCAGAATCCGGAACAAACTTTTTTGAAAGAGTTTATGAAGTAGCAAGATTGATTCCATATGGTAGAGTAACTTCTTATGGAGCGATAGCAAAATATCTTGGTGCAGCTCGTAGTGCCCGAATGGTTGGATGGGCTATGAATGCATGTGATGGACGAGAAGATGTGCCTGCACATCGAGTGGTAAATAGAAAAGGAATTTTGACTGGTAAACATCATTTTCAGGGTACAAATCTTATGCAGCAGCTATTAGAAAGTGAAGGTGTCCAAGTGATCGATAATCAGATCCAAAATTTCGAGCAATTATTCTGGGATCCCATGCAAGAATTGTAATTTTTTAAGACTTAAAAAGATATTCCTAAACCTACAGAAAATGTTGAAAAATTGGGGTGACCAATTTTGAGATGCTCGTAACCACCAGAGATTTTATAGCGGTTTACATGGTAGTTTAAAAGTATATTAAACTTGTTTACAGTTTCTTTATTAATAAAAGTTTGGTTAAAATTAGTTTCCAGACTGAAAGGTTTTGTAAAGAAAAACTCTGCTCCCAGTCCATATGCAAATCCTAATTCTTCAACTTCTCTAGCAATATAGGTAGTGCCCAATCCCCACCAGGCATTAAACTTTTCTGTACGAATTCGATGGTATTTTGCCATGAAAGTAAATATAGCTAAAGAATTGTTTCCAAAATTAGTGTTCTCTTCCCATAATTGAAGATAATCTGCCTCAAATCCCATTCGTCTTAGAAATCGAATGTCAAGGTTAAAATGATTTCCAGTAATTTTAGGGTTTTCGATAATAAATCGATTAGAAAAAGAAGTCCGAAACAATCCAGTATCTTCTCCTCGTTCATAAGCGTAGTTACCTTTATTAGCGTTTAGATAAGGGTATTTGGTAATAGCCGCTGTGCTCCCTCTGAATTCTTTTTCCATAGGGCTTTCTATGGCTATGTAATATGTTGAGTACAGGCAAGCTTCGACCAAAAGAAACCCCAATTCTTCAACAAGAAAATTATCTTGATAATCTTCAGAATCATTAGAATTTGTAGACCTGGATCTCGATCTGTTCCCAGAGCGTTGATGCTCTTTTTTAGACAAGCTTTCTTCAGCTTTTTCAAGCTTACCTTGACTATAATTTATAGTGGGAGTGCTGAACACTAGAAATATGATTAACGCTATTCGGTACATAGAGATTTGCTTTGAAATGAGCTATAACAATTAGTTAATGACTACTTATGGTTATTGATAGTGAATTTATCTGATTAGTTAAAAAACAAATAAAACTCAAATATTTTAGCGATCACAAATCATACCGTTTTCAAAAAAAGAGGGTATCATAAATAGCGATACTATTATAAATCATTTCGATTCTTGAGCTTTATAATCTTAACTTTTCAACCTATCTTTGCGTTTAGAATGAATCTAGATAGATTTGTTTTTAAGAAAAAGAAAAATACGCATGAAGTTAGAAAAATCTGATATACTAAAAGCATTAGAATCCATTACAGTAGCCGGAGAAGGAAAGAATATGGTAGAAAGTGGAGCCGTAAAAAATGTAATTACTTTTGGAGATGAGGTTGTTGTAGATTTAGTGCTTTCTACTCCAGCATTACATATTCGTAAACGTGCAGAGGTAGATGTGCTGAAAGCTATTCATGAAAAAGTATATGAGAAAGCAAAAGTAAAGGTCAATATTAAGGTTGAAGCAGCTGAAAAGCCTGATTTAAAAAACTCAATTAAAGGAAAACCAATACCTGGGATTACAAATATTATTGCGGTTGCATCGGGTAAAGGAGGAGTAGGAAAATCTACGGTTACATCTAACCTTGCCGTTTCTTTAGCAAAAATGGGTTTCAAAGTTGGATTGCTGGATGCTGATATTTATGGTCCTTCTGCACCAATAATGTTTGATGTTGAGAGAGAACGACCACTTTCGGTTAAAGTGGGTGATAAGTCAAAAATGAAACCTATAGAGAATTATGGAGTAAAGATATTATCAATTGGGTTTTTTACACAACCTAATCAAGCTGTTGTTTGGAGAGGTCCAATGGCGGCAAAAGCTTTAAACCAAATGATTTTTGATGCAGCTTGGGGAGAGCTCGATTTTATGTTAATTGATTTACCACCAGGAACAGGAGATATACATTTATCGATCATGCAATCACTTCCAATTACCGGAGCCGTTGTTGTTAGTACCCCGCAAAATGTGGCCCTCGCAGATGCCAAAAAAGGGGTAGCCATGTTTCAGCAAGATAGTATTAATGTTCCTGTTTTGGGGATTGTAGAAAATATGGCGTATTTTACTCCAGAGGAACTTCCTAACAATAAATATTATATCTTTGGGAAAGAAGGGGCTAAATATCTTGCAGAAGATATAGGAGTTCCATTTTTAGGAGAAATTCCATTGGTACAAAGTATTCGAGAAGCTGGTGATATAGGAAGACCTGCAGCCTTACAAACTGCAACTCCTATAGAAAAAGCATTCGAAGAATTAACTAGAAATATAGTGCAGGAAGTAGTAAATCGAAATGAAAGTTTACCACCTACCGAGGCAATTAAAATAACGACAATGGCAGGATGTTCTGCTGTAAAAAAATAGAGTATGACTTCTGAAGAATTAAGAAAGAATGTAGAAAAGGCTCTTGATGAGATTAGACCTTTTTTAGAAAGTGATGGAGGTAATATTTCTTTGATTTCTATTGAAGATGATAAAAGAGTCAAGGTTCAATTAGAAGGGGCATGTGTGGGGTGCAGTGTAAATCAAATGACATTAAAATCTGGAGTCGAAATGACAATAAAAAAATATGCTCCCCAGATTGAAGAAGTATTAAATATTGCTTAGAAATATTAATCAGTTATAAATTGATTTAATGGCTTAGGGCCTTCAAGTGGTGTTCTTATAATTTTTAAAACACCATCATTTGTGGTTGATATTTGCCATTTGATAAGAGTAATATTACCACCTTCTATCTCAATTCCTGTAATACATCTGGGATGCACACAACTACCATCATTAAAAAGATTTAATTCTCCAATTTCAGGAAACCTGGGGCGATGCGTATGACCAATTATAGTGCAAAGGTTTTTATTATTGGCAATCCATTTTTTAATCCTGCGTTCTATTCGAATGGTTTCTTTAAAATTTTGTGCAGGACTTGTCGGATCTGATATACCTATAACCTGTAAAGGTTTCCATAATACACGAACCAAAAATCGGTGAATCCTCCAACCCGTATAATTCATAAAATCTGCCTGATGGCCATGTAGAAGGAAGATTTCTTGAGTTGTAGTCTTATGCTTTAGGATAATGGCTTCTTCATATTTTATGCCCGGAAAAAGAGAGATTTTTTTTCCTGTTTTATGATCCAGATAATGACTAAGGTGTTTCTTTACATATTTTGGGTTTCTGTATACCATATCATGATTACCCCAGATCATTTCTAATCGATTTTCATTATAAAATAACTGAAGTAGCTCATAGATATTTTTATGAGCCCTAAGGATCATATTGAAATTTAAATTTTCCCATAGCTCATCTCCATCACCTAATTCGCAATAAGTAAACCCTTTAGTATAATAATGATTTAAAGCGTGAAAGTAAATATTTCTATTATTTGCAAAATCATCAGCAAAACTATTATCTCCACGATGGCAGTCACTAAAAAGTATAAACTTAGAATCATTATCAAACGGAATTACTTTGGCATTTTTATAAGCACGATCCAGTCGGGATTGAGAAGACATACACTAAGTTTTCAGTAAATATAAAATATTCCATTAACTTTTTTATGTACGTATCTCTTTTAAAAAAAACACCCTTCAAATGGGTTCAACTTTGAATAATAATCAAGATGTACTAATGTAATTTAAGACTTCATATACCAATATTGCAGGCCAGACAATTGCTTTTAAGACTCCTAGAGCTCCGATCCAAAAACTAGTAGCATGACTGATAAAATAAATTACAGTCCCTATAAACCCTAATCCATAGATAGTATTTGAGGAAGCCCTTTTTTTTGCGGTCTCTTTCATAATGACTTTTATTTGATTAATCTGCCGATAGCACAGCTTATATACGATTTGACCTTTTTATTGGCGCCATTTTTATCTCCTTGAATGGGGTATCCTAGTTTTGAAAGCTCTTTTTGTACAGTTTCGGTTACATTTGGAGTTTCATAACTATACGAAACCATATGGTTTTCAATATTTATCGATATATCTTTTATTCCCTTTATAGTGCTTAATTTGTTGATTATCATATTTTCACAACCACTACATTTTAAGTTTTGTATTGCTATTGTTGTTTTCACAGTGTATGATTTTAACAGCTAAAATTATTTTAAGATCAGCGATCTAACTATGATATATATCAGTATAAGAAGACGAAGTATCTGATTTATGTCATTTTTAATAGGCCTGGCTACTTCTATATTTGAGTAATTATAGAAGTAGACGTTTTTCATGACTCAATCACTTAACATAGTGAAAAGAACTAAGGCTTTCTTTATAGAGGTTAGGGATTTGTCATTTTTTGCCGGAAAATTTTTCAAAGAAGTATTTGTGAGGCCTTTCGAATTTCAAGAATTGTTGAAACAGTGCTATCACATGGGTAACCGTTCTTTGCTTTTGGTGGGAGTTACTGGGTTTATTTTAGGATTAGTATTTACGCTTCAATCCAGACCCACGCTTATGGAATTTGGAGCAGAATCGTGGATGCCTTCAATGGTTGGGATCTCTATTGTAAGAGAAATTGGTCCGGTAATCACGGCATTGATTTGTGCGGGTCGCATAGGTTCTGGAATTGGAGCAGAATTGGGATCCATGCGAGTAACAGAGCAAATTGATGCTATGGAAGTATCTGGAACAAACCCCTTTAAATACTTAGTGATTACACGCATTATGGCTACTACGTTAATGCTACCAATTTTGATAATCTTCGGCGATGCAATTGCATTACTAGGTTCTGCCATTGTAGAAAATTTAAAAGGAGCCGTATCATTTCAATTATATTTTAATCAAGTTTTTGATGCGATCGAGTTTAGTGACGTTATACCTGCCACGGTTAAGTCATTTTTCTTTGGGTTTGCCATTGGATTAGTAGGGTGTTATAAAGGATATAATTGCAAAAAAGGTACTGCTGGAGTTGGAGAGGCATCAAATTCTGCAGTAGTGTATACCTCAATGTTATTATTTGTAATTGATTTTATAGCCGTATTTCTGGCTGATATTTTTTTTGAGATTTGAAATGGAAACTAAAAAAGAAATAGAACCGGTATTAGAAATTAAAAATCTTCAGAAAAGTTTTGGAGATAATCATGTACTTAATGGTTTTAATTTGCAATTGTTTGAAGGAGAAAATTTAGTCGTAATGGGTAAATCCGGCTCTGGAAAATCAGTAATGATTAAATGTTTAGTGGGGTTGTTACAAGCAGATAGTGGAAGTATAAGAATAAGAGGTAAAGATATTACTGCGTTAGGACAAATTGAGTTAGATCTTTTACGTACTGAAATAGGGTTTTTATTTCAAGGAAGTGCTTTATATGATTCTATGACGGTTCGCGAGAATTTAGAGTTTCCTCTACGAAGACATAAAGACAGGTTAAATATGATAGAGGATACAGAAGCATTAGTCATAGAAGCACTTGAAAACGTGGGATTGGAAGATGCCATTGATTTAATGCCTGCAGAGTTGTCTGGAGGAATGCAACGCAGAGTTGCATTAGCTAGGGCTCTTATTTTAAAGCCTAAAATAATTTTATATGACGAACCTACCACAGGGTTGGATCCAATAACGGCCAAAGAAATCATACAGCTTATGCGAAGCATACAAAAAAAGTATGGAACATCATCTTTAATTATTACTCATGATGTGGATTGTGCAAGGGTTATCTCTAATAGAATTATTTTATTAGTTGACGGTATTAACTATGCAGAAGGTACGTATCAAGAATTGTCTAAATCAGGTGATTCTCAGATAAAGGCATTTTTTAAACATTAGAAAACGATAGAATATGGTTACGATAAAAAAAACAGCTTCACGAAAACTAAAACTTGGGGTTTTTGTTGTGTTTGGAACCTTACTTCTTATTACAGCATTATACTCCATAGGAAATAGACAAAATCTTTTTGGGAGCAACATTAAAGTCATCACCAAATTTAAAAATGTGAACGGACTAGAGCTAGGTAATAATGTTAGATATTCAGGGATTAACATCGGAACCGTTAGCAAAATTCAAATGATTGATGATGCACAAATTATTGTAGAGATGATTGTAAAACAAAGCGTAGGGAGATATATAAAAAAAGATGCAGTTGCGACAATAAGCTCAGATGGTTTAGTGGGCAATATGATTGTAAACATTGTACCAAAAGAGAGTAAAGCACCACCCGTAGTTTCTGGAGACACCATTCAATCCTATAGAAAAATTGGGGCCGATGATATGTTGACTACTCTAAATGTAACCAATGAAAATGCTGCATTACTCACTGCTGATTTATTAAAAATTACTACTAAAATTACTAATGGCAAGGGCGCATTGGGGTTGTTGATTAATGATTCTGTTATGGCTAGAGATCTTAGATTAACCATCCATGAATTGAGAAAAACAAGTACTGAAGCTTCAAAAACAATGAAAGAGTTTAATAAGATTATTAAATCAATACACCAAAATGAAAATGTAGCTGGCGTATTACTAAGCGATAGCTTGTCAGGGCAAAAAATGAAAACCATCATAGATAATCTGGAACGATCAAGTATTGGAATTGATGAAGTAACCAAAAACTTAAACAGTATTATAAAAGATATTAAGAACGAAGAAGGTACGCTAAACTACTTGATTAATGATCGCGACTTGGTGAAAAATATAGATTCTACACTGAATAATATTAAAGAAGGTACTGATAAGTTTAATCAAAATATGGAAGCACTAAAACACAACTTCCTTTTTAGACGATATTTTAAAAAGAATAAAAACAAATCAGAGCAATAAATCTTCCATAAATACAAATTGATATAAATTGATCACATTTTTATTAGCTTCTAAAATTCTCACTACTGTTTTGCATTTTCAAATGGTGGGGAGTGAACTTTTTAAGTAAAAACCGCAATATATTTAAGGTAATATTTCGATTCACCTATAATTATTCTATATATCTGATTTTCAATTGAATAATTATTTGTTTTCATAATTTCATTTGAAATAAAGTAAGAAACCCCCTTCATAAAATACACTTAAACTGAAAAAACAGCATTTGATCGTTAAAAAAATTGTTAATTAACAATAGAATATTTTAACATTTTTTGCCTATTTTCGCAGTCTTTGTGTCTAAAAATGAGGTACATAATCAAGATGTAATTCATTTTATAGCAAAGAAATATTACAGTAAATAATTTTAACCCAATATTTAACCTATGAAAAAAGGATTACTCTTTTTATTAATGACCATTACCGTATGTACTACTAAAGGTCAAGAAAAACCTACCGACGTTGTTTACAGAAGAAGTTCATTATTTACCTTGATGGTAACTGATGAGACTAGAAAGTTTGCCGATGTTATTCAAGATGCATTTACAAATGCTCAGATTCCAGACAAATTTAATGATCATAATATAGATGGAAGAACAATAGAAAAAGTGTATGATGAGTCATTGTCAAAGGAAGAGCTAAAAGAAGCTCAAAAAGTTGCTATTGGCGAATATTTTACAAAAAATAGTGTTGCAAAGGCAGTCGTTGCAAAATGGTTTAACAGAAGTGAGCAAGGAGGCTTTAATATGGATCTGATTTCGGAAAGAGGATCGTATAATGCTACAGAATTAGATGTGAAAATTGCTAAAAATAGTGAAAGAGGTTTGTCTTTATTAGCTGATGCAGGTGAGGAGTTGATCAATAATACATTTGTTGTTGTTAATGATTTTAAATACATAAGTAAAGAAGAAATCGCTCAGAAAGCAAAAGCAGGATTAGCATTAGCAGGTGGACTAATGGGAAAATCAGGACTTGGATCTAAATTAGCAGGTAAAGCCCTTGATGTTGCAGGAAAAGGATATGTTATCAAAACTACATCACATCTATATAAATTAGTATGGAATGAAGAAATAGCGGCTACATTTTATAATGACTATTGGACTGATGATGCTCATTTTGATGAGGCAAAAAAGAAGGCGTTTGATGATTCAAACATATTTAAATTAGAATTAGTAGGTACAGAAGTTGCATGGGCAGATCTTCAAAGTACTGTGTTTACTAAAAAGAGCGAAGAAGAGTTAGTTGCTATAGCAACCGTAAAAGCTGTTGATGCCGTAATTGCAAAATTGCAAAGAAAATATGAAGTGTTTAGAACTAAGACACCATTGATAAGTGGTGATCCATTATCTGCAAAAATAGGACTTAAAGAAGGACTAGAAGGTGGTGATAAATATGAAGTTTTAGAGCAAACTATTGACAAGAATGGAAAAACTGTTTATAAGAGACAAGGTGTTATCAAAGTAGACAAAAAGCAAATTTGGGACAATCGTTTTATGGCTGGAGAAGAAAGAGAATCTAATGAAGAGGTTAAAGAATATACTTTATTCAAAGGAGGTAAAAATTTCTACTCAGGAATGCTAATCAGACAAATTAACTAAAAAAATCAAACTTTATATTATGAATAAATTCATTGCAAAAACGACTTTGGTGATGCTATTACTTGTAAGTTTTAGTTTTAATGCCAATGCACAAAGAAAAAAGAAATTAGCAAACCAAGATACCAAAGAATGGAGATATGATATTGAGTGCGAAGGTATCGCTAAACAAGGATCTAAATTAGTAAAGGTATGGTCATATTCTAAGAAACCTCAGTTTGCAATAGGGCAGGCCATGAAAAATGCTGTGCATGGTATTGTTTTTAAAGGATACGCTGGTGGAGGAAATGGATGTACGCCTTTCAAACCTTTAGTAAGTAACCCAGGTGCAGAAAATGATCATGCAGAGTTCTTTGAAGCATTTTTTAGTGATGGTGGCGAATTTAGAAAATATGTTACTGCAGCAGCAGATGGTAACATAGCACCGGGAGATCGCTTAAAAGTTAGTAAAAGAGAATATAAAATAGGAGTAGTTGTAAATGTTGCTACTGATCAATTAAGAAAGAGATTAGAATCAGAAGGAATCATTAGATCATTAAGCGCTGGATTTTAATATAAAAAGATAACTGTAATGAAAAAAAATATAATAGTACTCATAGGAGTTTTTATGCTAACGCTTACCACAGGATTAGCTCAAGCAAAAAAACCTACACTTATGGTTGTGCCAAGTGATGTTTGGTGTAATCAAAATGGATACATGCTAAATTTTGATAATCAAGGAACTACTGTAAAAGTACCTGATTATAAAAGAGCTTTTCAAGAAAATGCTGAAGTACTTCAGGTGATCAGTCAAATAAACGGTATGATGGCCGAAAGAGGTTTTCCTCTTAAGAATATGGAATCTGCAATAAAGACCCTAGAGGCTAATGCTGCAGAAGATAATATGCGTTCTTCAAAAGAAACAGGTAGTGGAGTAAGCGAAAGCCCTATTGATGCACTTAAAAAAGTAGCTAAGGCAGATATCATTATGCAACTTACCTGGACAGTGAACAGAACTGGACCAAAAAAGTCGATTACATTTAACTTACAGGGATTAGATGCGTATACAGATAAGCAAATAGCAACAGCTACAGGAACGGGAGCGCCATCATTCTCTGCAGAAGTGCCGGTACTGTTATCAGAGGCAGTATTATCACATATGGATAATTTTACAGGTTCGTTACAAACTCATTTTGATGATATGTTTGAAAACGGAAGAGAAATTATAGTAAGAATCCAGAAATGGGATGATTGGGATGGAGATCTTGAAACTGAATATGGTGATGATGATGAAGAACTTGGAATTATTATTGAAGATTGGTTAGCAGATAATGCTGTTAAAGGAAGATTCAATACTACTGATATGACTGAAGATATGGCGTTGTTTGAGCAAGTTAGAATTCCTCTTTTTAATGATAAAGGTAGAGCTATAGATGCACGAAGATTTGTTAGAGGGCTAAGCAAAATGCTTAAGAATGAACCGTATTCAATTCCTAACAAACTTGTTATGAAAGGTCTAGGTAGAGCAACTATCATATTAGGAGGAAAATAAAACATACAATTATGAAAAAAATAGTATATATAGCATTATTTTTTGTGGTAACATCATTAGTTGCGCAAGAAAAGAAAAGCAACGATGGTATTACATTAGCGGCATATGTTCCACAACAAGTTGAAGGAATTCCAGCTTCTGCAAAGAAAATGCTACTTAATCGATTAACACAAATAATTACTAAAAATGGGATTAGTAATAACGTGTATAATTCTAGATTTGTATTGGCACCAAATATTAGCGTAGTAAGTAAAGACATTACTCCTACCGCGCCACCTAAGACAGCATTAAACCTAAATGTAACATTATACATAGGAGATGGTATATCGGGAACGTTATTTGCAAGTCAATCTGTAGAATTAAAAGGAGTAGGAACTAATGAAAACAAAGCATACATTGCTGCAATAAAAAGATTAAGTCCTAAAAATCCTGAAATTTTAGAATTTGTTGATAAAGGAAAAGAAAAAATCATAGAATATTATAATACGAATTGTAGTAACATTCTTAAGCAAGCCGCAGCATTAGAAGCTCAGAACCAGTTTGAAGAAGCTTTGATTTTATTGACAAATGTGCCCGAAGCGAGTACATGCTTTAATAAAGTGAAATCTAAAATAGGTATCCTTTATAAAAAGAGTATCGATAGAGATTGTAAGCAAAAATTAGCTGAAGCATCTGCTATTTGGGCTGCTAATCAAGATATAAATGCCGCTAATGAAGCTGGTGATATTTTATCTTCGGTTGAGCCTCAAGGAGCTTGTTATGGTCAGGTTAAATCTTTATATGCAAAAATAGCTGCAAGAGTAAAAGATTTAAGTGATAGAGACTGGAAGTATAAGCTAAAAGTACTTGATCTTAAGAAAAGTGCAATCAAAGCCGCTAGAGATGTAGGTGTAGCTTACGGAAAAAATCAACCAAAATCTGTTACATATAATGTAAGAGGTTGGTATTAAAAAATAGCTATTTACAAATAGATGAAGGCTACTCTTTTTAGAGTAGCCTTTTTTGATAGGGCTATACTATTTTTGGATTTTTACGATGCGTATCCAAATGATGCTCTAATAATTGTCTTAGACTATCTAAGTAATCTAGTAGCGTTTTATCATTTGTATCGCAATGGTTGTTAGAAGGTATTGTGATTGGCTGTTCTTCAATGAAATGATATATTTCTGGATACTGAGTTTCTATCTTGGTGGTTAACCTATTAATCTGATTAATTAGATTTTGAGAAGGGTTCATAACAGTGGTTTATAGAATTAACTAATTTATGCTATAGAAGATACGATAAAAAAGAAGTAAATCATAGTTAAAATATGGATAATTAAAATGATAGAAAATACTTGAAGTTTGTATTTAACTAATAATCCTGCCATCACCCATCTCAATAATTCGGTCTGTTTTATGGGCAAAATCTATATCGTGAGTTACTACTAATAGTGATAGTCCTTGTTGATCACTAAGTTGCTTGAAAATATTAAAAACATTATCAGAGTTATAACTGTCTAGGTTTCCGGTTGGTTCGTCTCCCATAATGATTGCGGGATTATTTATTAATGCCCGGGCAATGGCAACACGTTGTTTTTCGCCACCAGATATTCTTGAAGCTCTTTTTTTTGCTAAATGATCGATTTCTAACATGCGTAATTTCTCTATAGCATTATGTTCTATCTCTTGTAAAGGTTTTTCTGCTAGTTTTTTAGCTGGGAGCATTACATTTTCAAGTACCGAAAATTCGGATAACAAATAATGAAACTGAAATACAAAACCAATGTGTTTGTTCCTTATAAAAGATAACTTTTCTCTTTCTTGCCCGGTTACTAATTCATCATTTAGATATAATTGCCCTTCGTAATCGGTATCCATCGTAGAAAGTATGTATAGCAACGTTGATTTACCACAGCCCGATTTTCCCATTATGGAGGCAAATTCTCCTTGATTTACTTTAAAATTGATATCCTTTAGCACATGAAAAAGTACCGGTTTTTTAAAGTACTTGTTAATATTTCTGGCTTCGAGAACTGTTTTCATAGTATTGTTTATTGACCTCTGATGATTCTAACAGGGTCGATTTTTTTTGCTTTTCGCGAAGGTAAATAACCAGCTAAAAATGTTGAAATCATGGCAAACGTAATGCCTATCACATAAAAAGTTGGGTTATGATTAATAGGGTAAGTAGTAATTGTTGGAAGCGCTTCAGTCTCAAAAGGTAGGTTATCAATAAAATGTGATAATCCTAATCCGATCAACAAGCCTAAGATTCCACCTACAGCACCAATAATCATAGCTTGGCTCATAAAAATCAGTTGCACATCTTTACCCGAGAAACCAGTTGCTTTCAGAATGGCTATATCATTCATCTTCTCATAAATAAGCATATTTAGAATATTATAAATACCAAAACCTGCAACAATAAGTAAGGTAATCGAAACAGAATATGTAATCAGGTTTCTAATGGTAGTACCGGTTTCAAATTGAGCATTAGCCGTTTTAATATCAATTGCTTTTAGTTTGAATTGTTTTTCGATTTTTTTTGATAAAGAAATGGCGTTTGTTATATCATACAGCTTTACATTAATATCAGTAATATAATTTTCGGCTTCGCCCAGGATGCGTTGAACAGTTTTTACGTTAGCAAAGCTTTGTATATTATCTATATCAGCAATACCGCTCTGATAGATCCCTACTATTTTTAAAGGAAAAACATCGCCTTTAATGGTACTTACCTGTACTCGATCACCAATGTCTAAAGACATTTTCTCTGCTACCCCAGCACCCAATAGTATTCCGTTATCATTGTTGTTTAGGGCTTGTGGTGTTCCTTTTATTATATAATCTTTGAAATTAAAAAGCTCAACTTCTCTTAATACATCAATCCCAGTTAAACTTCCTCCTAATTCTATAGAACCTGCAATGTAAAATATCTGCTCTTTAATTTGTGGAATTGCTCCTCGCACCTGTGGATCTTTGTTCAGGTAATTCATAATAGGTAATGCATTATGAATTCTTTTCTGACTTTGCTTGGGCTTTATAGAATGAATAACATTAAAGGTATTTTGCAGTTTTGTGTACAAATCAACGGGCTGTTTTTTTGAAGGTTCAATTTCATTAAAGATGTGAATGTGTGGAGTTACATTAAGAATTAAATCATCGAGCATAGCATTGAGGCCCGTCATAAAACAAACCAGAGTTATATAGGCACCTATTCCAAAGGTTACTCCCAAAGCAGCTGTTGCTGTTTGTTTAATTTTGGTTAGCAAATGCGTTTTTGCAATGTTTAATATAACGTTCCAATTAGCCATTAGTTGGGTTTATAAATCCATGTTTCTGTAGTGATGCCGGATAATACTTCGACAGTGTCCATACTTTGCAGTCCGATTTTTATTTCAATAATCCCAGCATCAGTTTTTACCTTGGTATCATCAATCACATACTGTTTAGGTATCGTTAGCACATCTTTTTTAGTATCAATAATAATATTTGCTTCTCCTGATAGCCCTGGATACAATACCTCTGGGTTTTGGTCAAATAAGGCTTCCACCATAAAGGTTTGATTACGTTCATCTTTTTTAGGATAGATTTTACTTACTTCAGCTGTAAATACCTTGCTATTATAAGCATCCAGGGTGATCACAGCTGTTTGTCCCTTTTTTATTTTTACAATATCCACTTCATCTACGAGCATTTCGATCACAAATACATTTGCGCTACCAATAGCGGCCAAAGGTTCTAAAGTATTGACAATCTCTCCCGGATTCTTGTAGAGGGCATATACTTTTCCATGTATTTTACTGTTAATTGTGAAATCTTTTGTCGTGATAAGCGAAGTTTTATAATTATTTTCAGCTTGTTTTAGTTGGGTTTCGAGCTCATCTTTAGTACGTTGATATTTACTTTTTAGGAGGTTTAAAGAGCTTTCAGAAAGTTCGTAAGCAAGTTTTTTTGTATCAAATTCTACCTTAGAGCCTATACGTTGTTCCCAAAGATTCTTTTGACGACAATAATTAATAGAATCATTAGATAACTTCAAGGTTGCGGCCTCAATTTCATCTTGGATACTACTTAAGATGGCAGCACTGCCGTTATAATTTTTTTGAGCAAGATCTAGAGATAACTTGGCATTTTCGGTATTTAATTTGGGGTTACTATTGATAATTTGTACCAAAGGCGTTTCTTTTTTAACAACATCTCCTTCTTCTATTAGATTTTTATCTAAAATACCATGTACCGCTGCATAGGCATGGTATAAACTGTCTGGTTGGATAGTAACTGAAGAATATACCGATTCGGTAATGGTAGTTTTGGTCGGTAAGATCTTTTGATCATTAGGAGTACAAGATGCTATAAGGATATAAAAAAATAGCAACAAAAACTGCTTATAGGCGCCCATTGTTTTTTCTTCAAATGTCTGCGAAAACTAGAATTTTTGGAATGATATTTATCATATTTAATATAGAATTGAGCAGTTATTTTTGAATAAATAACGAAAGCCAGGAGCTATGGATATTTCTATTTTTTTAGCAAAGTTTTGGGGTTGGTACCTGATTATATTTTTCTTTATTCTAAGTTTTAATCCCACTCGGATTAAACAAATTTTTGATGACTTAAAGGATCAAAAGTTTCTGATCATTACCTCATTTGTAGGAATCATCGTTGGATTGCTTACGATTCTTTTTCACAACGTTTGGGAACCAAATTGGAAATTTATAATCACTGCAATTGGTTGGATGGCATTAGGTATAGGATTGGCTCTTTTTACCTTTCCTGTTCAAACCACAAAATGGCTAGAAGCTAGTAATGTGAAATTAGTGCAGCTCATATATATACTCTTATTTCTAATTGGAGTATATTTATTAAATGCTGCTTATCAACTGGTTCCTTATTAAGATTGAATACTTTATAAATTTAAATAAATAATTGCATATGAAAACGAACATTCAATTTGTACAAATGCCAACGAGTGAGGCTATGGAAGGCTATGTGCATGAAAAATTAGATAAGTTTTACAAAAAATATGATTGGATTATCAAAACTGATGTATTTTTCAAAAAAGAAAACGACCCAAAAGGAAAAGGAAAGATTTGTGACCTGGAGTTAAGTCTGCCTGGCCCAAAGATATATGCCACATCAAACGAGAAAAATTTTGAACTGGCTTTTAAAGAAAGTTTAAGTGATATTGAGAAACAACTTAAAAAAAGAAAACAAGATATGAAACCCTACATGTAGTATTGTTTTTATTGAGTTTTGCTGAATGTTACAAAAAACCTAGAAACTGATAATTGTCATATTTTTAGAGGTGTTTATGGAGTATTTTAGCAGGGTAGTTGAACAATGATTTTTTGTATTTTTTAGTTAAAAATAAGTTTTTGTTATCGCAATGTGACAAAAACCAAATCGAAGAAGTTAAAAATATTTTAGGATGATAATCCAATGTCTTTATTTAGAAATAAATGGAGTATGAAGATTATGCAGATGCTATATAAAAATAATTTCTTCGAAGTAAACAGGTAGATTTTCATTTACCTGTTTCTGTTTTTATGTCTTTATTGTCAATGGTCTACCTTCTTCAAGTATTGTTCAATTTTGCTTATCTCTTTTGTTTTTTGAGGAGCATTATATTTTGACCAAAATGCTGCATTGTATTCGTTTGATTGATTTTCAAGACTATTTCCAATATTCATATTTTGTTGAAAAGGATATTTGTCAAGATCATCCACAATTATTTTATTTATAAATAACTCCTTTTTAGGGTTTTTAATAAATAGTAAATTGTTAGGTTTTTTAACATCATAAATTTTCCAGGTATCCTCCTCTTTTTGATATTTTAGATACATTTTATTATTATACTCTTGATATTCAAAAATGACATTATAATATACTTGTTCTTGTCCGTTTGTTAACCTTCTTTTCCATGATTTTCCATTATGCGCACTGCGTGTAAGCTCTAATCTTACAAAAGCAAAAGACTCTGTATCAATATATAATATTGCTTTTTGAAAAGGAGGATCTGTCCCTTTTATTTTATAGACATACTTCTTGTTGTAAAGCAAAATGTCTTCCAATTCATATTTCCATCCATTTTTGCCTTTGATAGGACCGTAATCGAATCGAATAAAATCGTCTTCGATTAGATCTATAATCGAATTTTTTCTATCCCATTGTTCATTCCATGGGTTTTTTTGTGCGATATATCTATTTCTTATTTCAACTAATTCTACTTTTGCTTCGGTTTCTATATCTGTAGGCTGATTATAAAACTTAGCCGCGCACTCAAGATATTCTACATAAGTACTATCTTCTTTTTGAAGATCTCGAACAAACCCTTCAAGAATATAAGGTTGATTAGGATAGTTTTTGTTAATCTCTTGATACGCCTTTTTAACAATTTGTTTGGCTGTTAGTTTTTTCTTTTTTGTAGTCTTAATTACTACTTCATCGAGACTTTTAATTTGAGTACTTAGAAATATATTTTGATTGGTTGTAAAATCGCCAATTCTTTTCTCCACAGAACCATATCCGAGACTAGATATTACTATGGTATTTGCATCTTTGAAATTAGAAATATGAAAAATAAATTTACCTTCTTCGTTAGAAGTGGTACCTATTGATTGTCCTTTTAAATATATAGATGCAAATGCAATTGGTTCATTATTTGTTATATCTAAAATCTTACCTGTAATGGTTTGCTCATCATTTTGTGCAATAGTTATACTTGAAAAAAATGAAATAATAGTAAAAACAAAAAATCTAATAGTCATGTTGATAGTATGATGACGAATCAAATATAGATTCGTTACTTTTTCCTTATTCTTTCTTGCACTAAAATAATACTAAATATATTATGTAATTCGTCTACTTTCCTTTGGGTCGAAGTAAAGTTAGGATTCTTCTATATTTTCTCTAACCAAAATTGATGTTGCGTATGTCTTTTTAAACTTTTTAGTTACTTTAAATTTGGAAAAGCTTCGTGGTTATTATAGATAGTAAATTCATCATTTTTTAGTACAAATTAGAGTCTAGGCTCAAATCTCAGCTGATGTAAGTTGATTGCTATACTATGATTCTTTTAAGTGTTAAAATGAAGTTTCTATGGCATAGAGATTCCAAAGATTATTTTTGTTTTTGACTGCAATAAGATCTGATGATAAAAAATGGGAGTGTATAACCGGAGGCTTTCTAAGCCTGTCTTTTTTATACACTAGATGTATGGGGCCATTTAAAAAAGTTTTACTTTTTCCGGTAGTATCAATAACGATTTCATCATAACTATACGAAACTACTTTCTTATCCAATAAATCATTTCTTCCTAATTCTTCTTTAGCGATTTTAAGCACAATGGCATGACCATTTTCAAAATTAGTAGCATTAAGAAATTCTGGTTTAATGACAGTATTACCTTTTTTATCTATATAACCAAATTGGGATATACCATTTGCTTTTTGCTGTATACGGCATCTACCATCTTCAAAGTATGGATATGCAGTAGTATTTTTATCGGTTTTAGAAAGCACAAGATCGTCTCTATAAGCAATTACTAATGCTCCTTTTTTATCTATAAAGCCCCATTGTGTTCCTTGTCTTACTGCGGCCAGTTCTTCATGAAAAGGAGCAATCTCATCTATATTTTTGAGTACTTGTGATGATCCCATAAAGGGCAACATCAAAACTAGGTTTATTAAAATGAATATACGTCTCATTATTATGTGTTTTAAGGGTTATTCCTTAAAATTACCAATGGATAAGGAGAGATAAAATGAGAAATATCATACAGTGGGTTTATTTTAAAATTTCAAAAAGAGTGAAGTGTTGCATACTTGCTTCTTCAAAAGAGACATGATCTACATTGGCAAATTTAGGGCCTATATGGCACCAATCTACTAATAACTGTAGCTGATTTTGATCTCCTTCGGCTTCGATATAAACATCTCCATTTGGTAGATTTTTCACAAAACCAGTGACCCCCAATTCCTGAGCTTTATCCAGAGTACTTTTTCGGTACCATACACCTTGTACTTTCCCTGATACTATAATGTTGTAATGTTTTATCATTGTGTGAAATGAAATAACTGTTATGTATTTATAGCGAAAGATAGGGCAAATTTTATGAATCAAGAGTATGACAATTATCATATTAATTAAGGAATACATGATCTAATTTTGAGAGTATAAAAACAGAGAACACATGAAAAAAATTCTTGTCCCAGTAGATTTTTCTGAATATTCAGAATATGCTTTGCAGGCAGCTGCGAGTATTGCTAAACAGCAAAATGCTAAAATTATAGTATTGCATATGCTTGGATTGTCTGAAGCGGTATTGACCAAAAATGAAGGCCAGGAGGTAGCCGAAGCAATGTATTATATGAAACTTGCCGAAAAAAGGTTTAAGACGTTTTTGGATAAAGAGTATTTAAAAGGAATCCAAATTGAGGAAACCGTACAGAACTATAAAATCTTTAGCGAAGTAAATGAGGTTGCACATGAAAATGATGCTGATCTTATTATTATGGGATCTCATGGCACAACAGGTTTGCGAGAAGAAGTCTTTATAGGCTCAAATACCGAAAAAGTGGTTCGTACTGCTGATGTACCGGTATTGGTTATAAAAAAACCGGTCAATGATTTTAAAATAGAAGAAGTGGTATTTGCCTGTGATTTTAAAATGGAAAATATCAGACCTTATCTTAATGCAGTCAAATTATTTGAATCCTTAGGAGCTAATATACATCTGCTATATGTAAACTTACCAGGAGAACGATTTAGAAATTCTAATGAAATCGAAGAAAAAGTAAAAGAGTTTCTTTTTAAAGCAGAATCGGGTAACTTAGAAATGCTTGATAAGGTAGTGTATTATAGTGATTATAGTGTAGAAAGAGGGGTTTTTAATTATAGTAATAAAATCAATGCTGATGCTATTGCGATTCCAACGCATGGTCGACGAGGCTTAGCACATTTCTTTAGCGGAAGCATAGGCGAGGATATTGCAAATCATGCTACAAAACCAGTAATAACCTTTAAAATATAACCTCATAAAATTATTTTCCTTGTAAAAGTTGGGTTTTCAATAAAGGGGGTTACAGTATTGTCCTGAAATTTGATTTTCAGGACAATATTATAATATACCCAAGGCAAGTTTTATCATCTTACTAAATGTAGTCTCACGTTCTTCGGGTAATGTTCTTTCTCCTGTAACTAACGAATCTGAAATAGTTAGAATAGTTAGTGCTTCTACATTAAATTTTGCGGCAATAGTGTATAATCCAGCAGTTTCCATTTCAACACAAAGCACGCCATAATCTGCCCAATGTTTGTAAGAATCCGGATCATCTTCATAAAATTCGTCTGAGGATAATACATTTCCTGCCTTTATCGGAATATTATGATCCATGGCATACCGAGTAGCTTTCATAAACAAGTCAAAACTGGCTGTGGGTGAATAATCTGCATTAATAAACCGTGTGTTATTAATACCCGAGGTAGAAGATGCAGCCATGGCAATAACGATATCCCTTATATGTATATCTTCTTGATATGACCCTGCTGATCCGACTCTAATGAGGTTTTTGACACCATAATGGTTAATGAGCTCATGACAGTATATTAACGCCGAGGGGATTCCCATTCCTGTTCCTTGTACCGAAACGCGTTTGTTTTTATAAGTTCCGGTATATCCAAGCATTCCTCTAATTTCATTATAACAAAAAGGGTCGTCTAAGAAGGTCTCTGCGATCCATTTAGCTCTCAATGGATCGCCTGGTAATAAAACTGTTTCGGCTATGTCACCTGGTTGGGCACCTATATGTACACTCATTTGATTTTATTTTGAAGTCACAATTTGTATTCCTGATGAGGTGCCTAGTCTTGAAACACCCAAATCTATATATTGCTTTGCAGTTTGAAAATCTCGAATACCCCCAGAAGCTTTTATCATTACATCCTCCTGCACTTCATTTTTCATTAGTTTTATATCTTCAAGGGTGGCACCGCCAGTTCCAAAACCGGTAGAGGTTTTTATAAAATCTGCACCAGCATTCATAGATAATTTACAAGCAACTTTTTTTTCTTCATCGGTTAAATAACAGTTTTCAAAAATTACCTTTAGAACCTTATTTTCGATGGCTTTTTTGATCGCCCTGATTTCGTCTTCAACAATTTTATAGTATCCAGATTTTAATAATCCAATATTAATAACCATATCAATTTCATCGGCGCCTTGATCTATACATTTTTTTGCTTCAAAAACCTTAACCTGGTTTACAATTGACCCAAGAGGAAAACCAACAACCGTTGCGACTTTTACATCGGTATGCATTAGTTCGCTATTGGCTAAGGCAACATAATAACTGTTTACACAAACGGCATAGAAGTTATGCTTTTTGGCTTCGTCGCAAAGTTTTTTAATATCTTCTACAGTGGCATTAGCTTTTAGTAAGGTATGGTCTATATACTGGTTTAGTAACATAACTATAGATATGTGTTTATTACTCCTATAATGTCATTTTTTTGTAATACGCCAGACTGTCTCCAGAGTTGTTTTCCATCTTTAAACAAAATCATTGTAGGAACACCTCGTACTTGATATTTTGCTGATAAGGGTTGATTTTTATCGACATTAATCTTTACAATCTTAATGTGATCCCCTAATTCGTCTTTAACTTCTTTAAGAATAGGAGATAGTACCTTACATGGACCACACCAATCAGCAAAAAAATCGACTAAAACTGGTTTTTTTGAATCTATAATATTGCTAAAACTGCTCTTCATTATATGTTGTTTTTATACCTAAAATATAATAATGAATCGAGAAAACATCTAATACAACGAATTAACTTACATTTGGATTAGCATTATATTTTTTTAATAAATGCATAATCTTTGTTATAGGAATAGTTACAGAGTAGGTTCCTGTATATGATGGGCAAATAACACAATCATCAAAGTAAAATTCAACAACATCATCATCAATTACAAAGTTATTTTTATACGCTCTAAAATCACCGTCAGAAATTTCCCAACAATCGTAATATAGTTCTCCAGAATTGATCTTTTCTTTAATCAAATTATTGATGACATTAAATACTGCTTCTTCAGATCCTGTTTTGAAGAGATCATTAAAATATACAAATTCATGTGTATTAAGGTCAAAATTTATGCAATCAAAAAGATAGGTAGAATAACGCATTCCAGAATAATAGTTTTCTTTGTAAAGAACTACACTTAATACCTTATCGTTTACATTGTAAATTTTGTAATCAATGATTCTCTTTTCTCTTAATCTATTTGTTTTTAACGTATCGCAAAGCAGTTCCTTGTCTTCTAATATTTGATTTTCGGTTTTTTCGATGTTGAGATAGTTTTCTTTGATTACATTGTTAAATACCGAGTAATATTTGTTGATATTTTCATTTAAATACGGATACTTATAATCTAAAATGTAAAGATCTTCTTCTTTATAAAACTCTTTTGAGATCACTAATTCCTGTAACTTGGATTTATCGTCTTGAGCTTTAAGTAATCGTTCTCGTTTAATAGATTTAGTTTTCTCTTTGTCATAATCTTGTATTTCTTCAGAAAATACGGGTACTGAATCTCTAGATTGATTATGGTTTTGTTGTTTGGTTTCAGTTTTTTCGACATCAGTTGTTTTATTCGATGATGTATCGTTTTTACAAGCAATAAAACTGAATACAATGAGGCAAGTGATTAGGGTTTTCATAAGATTATTGTTTAAGACATTTTTTAATGAGTTTATAAGCCCAGTCGTAATGACTAGAAGTTGCTGAAATAAGGTATGAAGCTAATGATGTTGTGCCTGTCCATGTGTACCTTCTTTTTTCAAATAACTCTTTTTCGGTGTGGTGATTTATTATTTCTTGTAATTCTTCAAAAGATTTTTCGAGTAGGATTTTCACCTCTTCAAAATTAATTTCCTGATATTTTTTCCATATGTCTTTATTAAGTTCAGGGGTGGTTTTCCAAGTGTATCCTTTTGCTGGCATATCGGGTTTTTCTCCTGTCATTCCAACAGTATACCAATCGAACATCATAATATGCCAGTGATGAAGATGAGCCAATACATCTCTGACGTTTCGGTTTAAATATCCTTTGGGAAATTCGGTTTTTAGCTTTTCTTCAGAGAGTGAATTGATATAATTCCATAAGTTTTTATAATTCTGATTGCTTACGCTTAGTAATTCATTTTTGGTTTTTGGTCTTGGCATTTTTTTAGGTTTGAGCTATGTATAAATGTAACAGAGATCCAACGAAAAAAATATGATATTGATCAGTAACCATAATAATAAAGGTGAGATCAGAAGACCTCACCTTTTGCTATTTATATATGAGTGTGATTAATAAAGTCCGTTACCAAGAATAATCAACGTATTTACGACCAAACTGGCGATTAATAGATCTAATACTAGTTTGGGTTTTTGAACGGTTAAAATTGCAGCATTATGGGCACTACAAACAACAACACTTAAAAAAACCAGAAACATTTGGATCGTGCTATTTCCATTAAGTAATGTTGCCATAATAGCAATAGAACCTAAACAAGTAGAAGCGATAATTGCAAGAGCAGAGTATCCGATATAATTTTCTGAAAAGTCAGCATTTATTTTAGCATATAGTGTCATAGTATTTGTTTTTTAATTTGAAGTAAAAGTAGTAGTCAGGGATTTTCTAAAATATGAGAAATATCAGTTTTCAAAAGTGAGCTTCAATTTTCCCAGCATAATTAATTCAGATTTATTTTTCCCAGAAAAAGCCCCAGCGATAGTATTGGCAGTTTCCCAAATTAGTTGTTTGATACGCTCAGAGAAACGAGGTTTATGTTGGTTATAGAAGGATTCAAATTCTTGAAAACAGGATTCTGCAGTAGGAGTTTCATAATCCATCCAATCAAAAACAATTTCGATCTGAAAAGCTGCATCTACACCAAACTCATCTACTACATCATCTACTTGCAGCCATTTCGATTTTACAATTTTTCTCAAAGAATCATATTCTGATTCCCGAACTACTTTATCAGAAGCGGCGATGGCATAGAATAATTTTCCGAGGTTTTGATAAAATTTGATTCCTATATTTTGAGTGATGTTCATAATATCGTTTTTAATGATTTATAACATAAAATTAAGGGGTTTATAACAAGAATTTTATGATATTGGTCAGTTCTGGTAATAAACCAAAATCCGTACATTTGAATAATGAAAGTTTTTGAAAAACAAAGCAATGTTTTTAGGATATTATCCGAGGCCGTTTCTGAGGGGATTATTGTAGTAAACAAAGATCAGATTGTGGTTGCTACCAATGGATCGGCTAATGAAATCTTTGGATATGATGAAGAGGAACTTTTGGGAAAACCTCTAAATACATTAATACCTCAAAAGTACCACCATAGTCATAGTGGTCATTTTGAAAATTTTGTGAAACATAGTGAGAAACGCCATATGGGGCGTGGAAGAGATCTTTATGGAGTTCGAAAAGATGGAACCGAATTTCCTTTAGAAGCGGGTCTTAATCCATTTACTATATATGATAATAATTATGTTATGGCTTTGGTGATTGATATCACAGAGCGAAAAGAACATGAAAAGAAAATACAGGAGTTAAACGCAGTACTCGAGCACAAAGTAGAAGAACGTACCGAGGAATTGCACCGTACAATCCAGGAGTTAAAAGAAGAAGTAAAACTTCGTAAGGAAGCAGAAGCCAAAGCCAAAGAATCATTAAAAAAAGAACGTGATCTTAACGAATTAAAAACGAAGTTTTTATCAATGGTTTCTCATGAGTTTAAAACACCATTAGGAGGGATTCTTACATCGGCAACTTTAATAGGAAAATATACTAAAGAAGAACAACAAGAAAAAAGAGACAAGCATCTTAATACCATTAAAAATAAGGTGAAATACCTGGATAATATTCTTACCGATTTTTTATCTGTTGAGCGATTAGAAACAGGTAAAGTAAGTTATAAATTTAGTCAGTTCCCACTGAGTAAAGTAATCAATGAGGTAGTATATAATGCCAATATGTTACTTAAAGATGGACAAAGAATCAACTACCCAAATGATATCGATGAGTATACAATTGAGTTTGATGAAAAGATCTTAGAATTGATATTGTCAAATCTAATTAATAATGCTATAAAGTATTCTAGCGAGAATACGATAATAGATTTGCAAGTAAACTTTGAAAAAGACGTTCTTATATTTAAGGTTATAGATCAAGGTCGGGGAATCCCTAAAAAAGAACAAGAGTTTATTTTTAAACGATATTTCAGGGCAGAAAATGCCTTGCTAGACCAAGGAACTGGAATAGGATTAAACATAGTTAAAAATCACTTAGAAAACCTTGGAGGGACTATTACATTTACTAGTCATGAAAATCAAGGCTCTATATTTATTGTTAAAATACCAATAGTAAACAATCACAAAAAATGATGAAAACCATTCTATTAATTGAAGATGACGTTGCCCTTAGAGAAAACACTGCCGAGTTATTAGAACTTTCAGATTATAATGTAATTACTGCTCCAAACGGAAAGATTGGAATCATAAAAGCAAAAGAAGAAAAACCTGATATTGTTGTTTGTGATATTATGATGCCCGAGGTTGATGGTTATGGAGTTTTAGAGGCATTATCTCATGATAAAAATACCAACCAAATTCCTTTTATATTCTTATCAGCAAAAACAGAACATAAAGAAGTACGAAAAGGGATGGATTTAGGAGCCGATGATTATCTTACTAAACCATTTGAGGAAGAAGAATTACTAAGTGCGATAGAAAGTCGGTTGGCCAAAGCTCAGATCATCGCTAGTCTACTTGATGAGTATAATAATCAACCCAAAGAGGATAAAAAAGAGGATGGACTTAGAAACCTTCATGAACTCAAGAATTTTTTTGATGATCATGGAGAGATCGCCGAATATAAAAAAGGAAAAATAATTTATAAAGAAGGTGAACATTCAAACAAGATTTATCTAATTCTAAAAGGTGTAATCAAATCTCATAAGATGGATGAAAATGGTAAAGAGTTGATTACAGCATTATACAAGGCCGATGATTTTCTGGGGTTTACTTCATTTACAGATAATGTCCCATATCAAGAATCCGCCACAGCAGTCGAGGATGCCCAATTGGCAGGAATATCTAAGAGCAATCTAAAGGATATTTTAGACAAGAGTAAAAATATTTCTCTGGAGTTAATGGAGTTGCTTACTGATAACCTATCAGAAATAAAAGACCAATTACTACAAATGGCGTATAGTTCGGTGCGAAAAAAAACCGCACAAACTATTCTTCAATTTGCACAAGTGCTTAATAAAAAGCCCGAAGATAATATCAAAATTTCTCGTAACGATTTGGCAAGTGTTGCGGGAATAGCCACAGAGAGTTTGATAAGGACTCTATCGAGTTTCAAAAAAGACGGTTTAATAGATATAGAAGGGCGTAATATAAAAATCCTCGATTTGGCAGGTCTTCAACTAGTTGAATAAAAAACAATTCCAGAGGTAAACTGATTTTTATCATACTTTTCATCAAAGCATCCTGATACATTTGTTGTATTAGAAAGTATTAATGATGAAGAATATTCTAATTCCGACAGATTTTTCTGAAAATTCGTGGAATGCCATCCTCTATGCATTATCATTTTTTAAAAAGATGCGGTGTAATTTCTATGTGTTACATGTTTCGCCGTATAATGAAATGATTGGTAGAGCACCATTTCATGAGACAAAAGATACCATTCTGGAAAACATCACGCATACAGACCATGAGCATATGCAATTACTGCTCAAAAAAATCCAAAAATTACCATTAAATCCAAAACATCGTTTTTTTACGCTTAATGAGTATGTGTTTTTTATTGATGCGATTAGAAAACAGGTAGAGGATAAAGAAATTGATTTTATCGTGATGGGTACAAAAGGAGCTTCTGGACTTAAGGAAAAAACAATAGGAAGCAACACAGGTGATGTGATAACCAAAGTAAAATGTCCAGTTTTAGTAATTCCAGAAAAAGCTAAGTATACCAAACCAAAAGAAATTGCTTTTCCTACAGATTACAACTTGTTATATAAAAGTAGAATATTAAATACGATAACGAGTGTTTTATCTATAAATAGTGCTGCTCTTAGAATACTTCATATTGCCAAAAAAGAACAAGAACTTACTGATTTACAAAAAAAGAATAAGAGCTTTCTTGATGATTATCTAGAAGATGATATCGAGCATAGCTTTCATTTTTTATCTAATCCAAATATTGAAGAAGCAGTACAATGTTTTGTAGAGAGTAGAAATATAGATATGATCACAATGATTGCCAAAAACCTTAATTTTTTTCAACGTATTTTATTTCACCCTATTGTAGAAAAGATAAGCTATCATACCGATGTACCGTTCTTGGTATTGCATGAATAGAAAAACTCAGATAAATAACAAAAAACTCAAAAAATAATTCAATGTGCTCAAGCTTAGTTCATAAATATAATATACCAGGACCGCGATATACAAGCTATCCTACTGTACCATATTGGGATATTAATACATTTTCATTAAAGAATTGGACAACATCTATCAAGAAATCATTTGCAGAAAGCAATGATTCTGAAGGCATAAGTCTATATATACATCTTCCATTTTGTGAGAGCATGTGTACGTTTTGTGGTTGCCATAAAAGGATTACAAAACGTCATGATGTAGAAATACCCTATATCCATACCGTATTGAAAGAATGGCGATTATACACTAATCTTTTTAACACTAGACCTAAAATCAAAGAATTACATCTCGGTGGTGGCACCCCTACTTTTTTTTCTCCTAAGAACCTGGAATACCTGATCAATGGGATTTTTAGATTGGCCGAAAAATCCGAAGATTGTGAGTTTAGTTTTGAAGGACATCCTAATAATACAACAAGAGAACATTTACAAGCTCTTTATAATGTTGGTTTTAGAAGGGTTAGTTTTGGCGTACAAGATTATAACGAAACTGTACAAAAAGCTATTCATCGAATACAACCTTTTGAAAATGTAAGATATACTACAGAAGCAGCTAGAGAAATTGGGTTTACTTCAGTAGGTCATGATATTATTTTTGGGCTTCCTTTTCAGAAACAAGAAGCAGTTGTTGAAACAATTCTAAAAACCAAAGAATTAATGCCAGATCGGTTGGCATTTTATAGTTATGCACATGTACCCTGGCAAAAGGGAAATGGGCAACGAGGCTTTAAAGAATCAAACTTACCCACAGCTGAAGAAAAAAGAAAACAATATGAAACAGGTAAGAAATTACTATCAGAAGTAGGTTATGTTGAAATAGGAATGGATCATTTTGCACTACCAAACGACTCATTATACACCTCTATGAAATATAAAACGTTACATCGTAATTTTATGGGGTATACTGCATCTAAGACCCAAATGATGATTGGTTTAGGTGCATCTTCTATAAGTGATAGTTGGTATGGTTTTGCACAAAACGCAAAAAATATAGAAAAGTATCAACATTTGGTTGACGAAGGTATAATTCCAGTATACAGAGGTCATATGTTAACTCAAGAAGATGAAATTATAAGGAAACATATCTTAAATTTAATGTGTCATTTTGAAACCAACTGGAAAGATGATGAATTATATTTTAAGGAGCTGCCTGAAGTAATTGAAAATTTGAGAGAGTTAGAAGCAGATAATTTATTAGAAATTCAAGAGGATTCTTTAAAAATTACAGACAAAGGGCGTGCTTTTGTACGTAACGTATGTATGGCTTTTGATTTAAGATTACAACGCAATAAACCCGAAACAACATTGTTTTCTATGACCGTTTAATCTATGATTAATGACATTCAAAATTAGAAGAAACTATTTCTGTAGTTGGTTTTGGCGAAAGGTATGGGATTCCTAATCCCAGACCACGCACAATGAACAACAAACCTATAATAATTATAAATAGAGGAATAACTTTTTGGACGTGCTTTTGTGCTTTTCCCTTTAAAAAATTACCCGCATATACAGCACTGGTCATTAAAGGGATTGTGCCTAATCCAAAAAGTAACATGTACAGGCTGCTCTCTAAGGCATCGCCATAGGCAATAGCACCAAATACTGCCATATAAACTAATCCACAAGGTAAAAATCCGTTTAAAAAGCCGATCGTTAAAAAGGTGTCCGGTGTTCTCTTTTTAAGTGCTGTACCCAAAGCACTTTTCACCTTAGAAATTAAGATATATATGGGTTTAGTAACGTTATATTTTGTCAAAAAATGAGTTGGGATTAATACGATTAGAATCATTAAAACTCCTATTGTGATCGATATGCCTTGTTGGATACCAAAAATTTTAAGGCTTTTTCCTAATAGACCAAAAAACAACCCAATGATGCTATAAGCCAATAATCGACCTAAATGATATAGAAATATCTGTAAAAATTTTTGAACACTATTAGATCTGCTTACGGGCAACATAAAAGCAATAGGTCCACACATCCCTATGCAGTGAAAACTACCTAATATACCCAATATGAGTGCAGATGCTAACATTTTTAATATGTAAATGATTTTTTAAACATATAGGAAGTACTCTCGTATTGCCAATCAATAGTAATATTCCAGCGACCTTCGATCATATATTCATCCTGAATAAGATAAATGTTGTTTTGAAGTGAGATCGGAATTTCGAAATCTAGTTTCTTGTTTGATGGACGGTATAAGAATATTGTTCCTGAGATTTTATCGAATTTTTTTTCCTCTGGAAAAGTAATGAGCATCCCATAAGAAGTTTTCTTAAGAGTAATATTATTTTTTAGAGCCTTTGCATTTTTTTCGGCATCGATTTCCTTTTGAAATGCTAGTTCTTCCTTATAATATTCTTCGGTAACCAAATCATGAGAATATTTTTCATTCGTGTTCATTTTTATAACAAAATACATTATAAAAGATATGAATCCGATAAATGCAAGTACAATGGCTGTTCCCCAATTTATTTTCATTTTTTAAAGTTTTTGAGTATATGGATCATGAGTTTTGGAGTAAGAGAGAGGTGGATGTTTTTCAATTCTTCTTTCCGCTCATGGATTCGTATACGATTTAAATATTATCTATAGCTTCTAGGTCCTAAAAAGGTGGCGGTTGTAGTTTCTATAAGTTTGTTACTACTATACACACCTATTTTTACTTTGTCCTTATCTCCACTTAAAGCAGAAGCATTTACTTCTATAAATAAGGTACCTTCAGCCAATCCTTGTTTGGGAACCGCGAAGTTTTTATGCGTTACTAATTCGATCGTTCCTTTGTGAGATAATAATTTAAAATGAACATCTTCAATTTGTGAAGTAGTTTTATTTACGAGTTTATAAGTATATACATTGCTGATCATATTATTATCTTTTCGTTCATACAGTTGTCCAGGTAATCGTAAGATATTAGCTTCAACATCATTTCTTAATAACGACATTCCTAAGAAAACACCCGTAAGAATAATTAGTACAGCACTATACCCTTTTAATCTGGGTGTAAATTTGAATTTTGCTTTTTTAGCAATATTTTCTTCACTTGCGTATCGTATCAATCCCTTTGGTAGATTTACACTTTCCATCATATGATCACATGCATCGATGCATGCGGTACAGTTTACACATTCTAGTTGAGTTCCGTTACGAATATCAATTCCGGTAGGGCAGACATGCACACATTGAAAACAATCTATACAATCACCTTTCCCGGTAGAAGGGCGATCTTCATTTTTTTTAAACTTAGCTCTTCCAACTTCTTTCTCTCCTCGTTTATAATCATAGGCAACCACAATAGATTTTGAATCGAGGAGCACTCCTTGCAATCGGCCATAAGGGCATGCAATAATACAAACCTGCTCTCTAAACCAGGCAAATACAAAATAGAATACAGCCGTAAAAATGAGTAATGAAATCAAAGTACTTACGTGGACTAGAGGTCCGTCGATAACATATTGAAGTAATCGATCACTACCAATTAAGTACGCCAAGAATATATTTGCTATAAGAAAAGAAATGATAAAAAATATGAACCATTTCGTTACTCGTTTTCTTATTTTTTCAGAATTCCAGGGTTGCTTATCCAAACGTATTTGTTTACCGCGATCCCCTTCGATCCAGTATTCGATTCTTCGAAAAACCATTTCCATAAATATGGTTTGCGGGCAAATCCATCCACAAAAAATTCTTCCGAAGGCTACGGTAAAAAGTGTAACAAATATGACTCCAATAACCATTGAAATCACAAATAGATGAAAATCTTGAGGCCAGAAAGGAGCTCCAAAAATATTAAATCGACGTTCTAAAACATTAAAAAGTAGGAATTGGTTACCGTCAATTTTTATAAAAGGAGCCGAGAATAAGAATAGTAACAATGCATAACTCACCCATTTTCGATATTGATAAAACCTACCACTTGGCTTTTTGGGATACACCCAGGCACGTTTTCCTTCTTCGTTAACCGTAGCAATCGAATCTCTAAATTTTTCGTTTGTTGGTGTTTCCAATGGGTTTTGTTTAGAATTATAGAATTATCGGCCTTCCTGTAGAGCGTTTTGCAATAATGCTACTACTGTTGAATCAGAAATTGTTTCTTGAATTTCTTCTTTCGGAGTCTCTTCTTTTGACGCATCAGGATCAATCCATATTTCCCCTTGTGCTTCTTTAGGTTCTGCAGGAGTAGTGCCGACTAAAGTGATGACATAACTAGCTACCTGAGCCATTTCGGCAGGTTTTAAAGTTTGTTTCCAAGCAACCATTCCTTTTCCATCTCTTCCTCCTTCAGAAATAGTTCGGAACACATTTTTGATTCCTCCTCCCAAAATCCAATATTCATCGGTAAGATTGGGACCAATACCACCACCTCCATCGGCTTTATGACAAGCGACACAATTGGTTGCAAAAATTGCTTTTCCGGCATTAATATCTGATGTTTCGGTTAATAAGGTTACCGTATTGACATCTACCAAATCTTTGGCGTTCTTTTTATATTCTTCGATAGCGATTTTGGCTTCGGCCACTTCGGTTTCATATTCTTCTGCTTGCGTGTAATCATCAAAAACATGAAAACGGATCATATAAATTACACCAAAAATTATTGTAGCATAAAACCCATATACCCACCATGGTGGTAGGTTGTTGTCTAACTCTTTAATTCCGTCGTAATTGTGGTCCAAAATGATTTCATCTTCTTGTTCTAGAGGTTTACTATCGAGAAGTTTTAGATATACATCTTTAATCCATCTAAATTGTTTCTCTTTTCTCACTTTTTCTGCCAGCAGGTATCGTTCTTGTGCTTCAGGCTTTAAAGACATAAACAGAACATTTCTAAAAGCAGCTAAACAGATTTCGGCTGCAACAACGAACAGCAATGCCATCCCTAAGCCTAACCAACATAGTGGCTGGGCTATAAATGCAGATTGATCTCCTGATTCTACTGTTATTTCTATTAAAACATAGGTTATCAATAGAAATGCAATGATTCTTATATACGATGCAGTACTTCTCATAGTATAGTTTCGTTTTCGGTGGTTTCTAATGGAATGTTGCTTACTTCTTTAATATGCTCTTTTTTAGCAGTGAATACCCACCAGAACAATGCGGCAAAGAAGATGAAAAATATGAGTAAGGATATCATAGGATAAATCTCCACTCCATCGATACTTTCCATATGGCCTTTTACAAATTTTAGCATGGCTTTATTCTTTAATTTGAACTTATTGTTTCTTCATTTTCATTTTTGACCTTAATATCGGTTCCTAATCTTTGGATATAGGCTATTAAAGCTATGACTTCGCGATCACGCATCTCTATAAAATCCAGCCCATTTTCTTTTGCATATTTTTTATCTGCTTCATACGTTTTTGCAAAATCAGGATCACTGTATAGGTTTTTTTCGATAGTTGTAGCTTGTTCATCCATCCATTGCTGTGCTTTTGCAATTTCTTCGGGTGTATAAGGTACTCCCAAAGAAACCATTGCCTCCATTTTGGTTTCGGTTAGAGATCGATCAAGTTTATTTTGTATCAACCATTTATAGCTTGGCATGATGGATCCAGATGAGGTACTTTGTGGATCGTAAAAGTGATTCAGATGCCAGTTGTCAGAATATTTACCTCCAATTCGCATTAGATCTGGTCCTGTTCTTTTACTTCCCCATAGGAAAGGATGATCATATACATATTCTCCTGCTTTAGAGTATTCTCCATATCGTTCCACTTCGCTTCGGAAAGGTCGTATCATTTGCGAATGACAAGACACACAACTCTCTCTTATGTATAGATCTCTACCTTCTAATTCTAATGGTGTATACGGTTTGACACTTGTAATAGTTGGAATATTAGAATCAACCATTAATGTGGGTATGATCTGTACCGCTCCGCCAATAAGAATAGCAATAGTAGCGTATATAGTAAGTTTAACTGGTCTTCTTTCTAACCAGGTATGATATCCTTCTTTCGCTGTACGTAATTTTGTTACTTTTTGAAGTGCTGCAGCTTCAGCCAATTCGTCTGTAACCGAACTTCCACTTCGTATTGTTTTGATAATATTATAAAGCATTACAAAAGTTCCAAGGATATATAAACTTCCTCCAATAGCGCGCATCCAGTACATCGGAATAATCTCGGTTACTGTTTCTAAGAAGTTACCATATACCAAGCTTCCATCTGGATTAAACTGTTTCCACATAGAGGCCTGAACAAAACCAGCAACATACATAGGTAAGGCATACATAATAATACCTAAGGTTCCAATCCAGAAATGTACATTGGCGAGCCCTGTAGACCATAATTTTGTCTTTGTTAGTTTAGGAACTAACCAATATACCATCCCGAAAGTTAAAAATCCGTTCCAGGCTAAAGCTCCTACATGTACATGGGCAATAATCCAATCGCTAAAGTGCGCAATGGCGTTTACATTTTTTAGGGATAACATGGGGCCTTCAAAAGTAGCCATACCATATCCGGTGATGGCAACAACCATAAATTTTAATACAGGATCTGTACGTACTTTATCCCAGGCTCCTCGTAATGTTAATAACCCATTAATCATACCTCCCCATGATGGAGCGATCAACATAATCGAAAATGCTACACCAAGGTTTTGAGCCCAATCAGGTAATGACGAATAAAGTAAATGATGCGGTCCTGCCCATATATATATAAAAATAAGAGACCAAAAATGTACTATAGATAATCGGTACGAATATATGGGCCTATTAGCCGCTTTCGGAATGAAATAGTACATCAATCCCAAAAATGGAGTAGTAAGGAAGAATGCTACAGCATTATGACCGTACCACCACTGCACCAAAGCATCTTGTACTCCTGCATATACCGAATAACTTTTTAGTGCACTTACAGGAAGCTCAAGACTATTAAATATATGAAGAACAGCTACAGTGACAAAAGTTGCAAGGTAAAACCAAATCGCTACATATAAATGACGCTGTCTACGTTTAAGTATTGTACCAATTAAGTTCCATCCAAAAACTACCCATATGATTGCTATTGCAATATCAAATGGCCATTCTAATTCTGCATATTCTTTTGAGGTTGTATACCCCAATGGTAATGTGATTGCAGCGCCTACAATAATCAATTGCCAAACCCAGAAATTTATAGAGCTTAGTGTATCACTAAACATTCGGGTCTTTAACAAACGTTGGGTAGAATAATATACCCCAGCAAAAATAGCATTCCCTACAAAGGCAAAAATAACAGCATTGGTATGTAATGGTCTTAATCGACCAAAACTTAACCAGGAAATACCATCAGTAAGATTGGGGAATAAAAACATAAATGCCAGAAGAAGGCCAACAGACATTCCTACAATACCCCAAAGCATTGTAGCGTATAAGAATTTTTTTACGATTTTGTTATCGTAATAGAATTGTTCCATTTCCATATTATGATTGATTATTTTTAGTGGGTACCGAAGATTTTTCTTTACCTTCTTTTACGAGTTCATCGTCAAAAAGCATACGTATAGAGGGTGTATAGGTATCATCATATTGACCATTTCTTACAGATAGTATAAATGCTATGAAAAAGATGATGGCAACGATGATACTAATCGTTAAGAGTACATAAATTACACCCATACTTATTTAATTAGATGTCAAAAGTAGAGGTGAACATTTTCCTAAAAAATGACTTTTATCAGGTTTTAATACAGAATATCAATTAGACACAAGTCAATTCTAAGTTAAACTTAGAATTGACTTGTGTTATTTATTTGATAATAAGTGTTTTATAAAACTACTTGTTTTTAAACTGTAGTTTTCCGGTTTCAATTTTGATTGCGGTTTTTGCAAGAATTGTAAATATGAAAGCACCAAGAGCCCAAATGCCGAGAGTGACCCCTATTTCTATACCCGTGGGAGTATATTCTGCAATTTTACCATAAGGGCCGGGAATAAAGCCAGGAACGATTAAACCAAACCCTTTCTCTATCCAAATGGCAATGAATAAGATAAAGCAACAAAAATAAAGCACCTTGAGATTGTTTCTTAATTTACCAAAGGTAAGGAGTATTGTTGCCAAGACATTTAGGGGAATCGCAGTCCATATCCATGGCAATAACGCCGTTTTACCGTGTAATCCAAAGAATAAATAATACGCGCTTTCGCTATGATGAGTGGGTGCATAAAACTCTTTGAATAACTCTGATACAAGCATTATTAAGTTGATTTGGGCCGCAACTGTAACGATCATCCCTATTTTTTTGATGGTTTTATCTTCGATTTTAAACGTTGTAAATGTTCTGATAACTGCCAAAACCAAAATAATTAATGCTGGACCAGCGGCAAAGGCAGATGCTAAGAACCGAGGTCCCAGTAAAGCATTATTCCAAAACGGTCTGGCTTGCAATCCCTGATATAAAAATGCAGTTACTAAATGAATAGCTACAGCCCAAAAAACAGAAAGAATTGCTCCAGGAACATATATTTTAGGGTCTGGGGTTTTTCCTTGGTAACGTCTAAATAGAATATAAAAAGGAATAGAAATGTTCAAAAATAGATAACCATTTAGTACTATGACATCCCAGGTAAGCATAGAATTCGGGAAGTTAAATACTCCAATACCAGGTATCATATGCCATAATACTGAAGGGCCTCCCATATCTGCAACCACAAAAGCCAGACACATGATTAATGCCGCAACGGCTAATCCTTCGCCTATAAGTACAGCTTGTTTAAAATCAATATCTTTTAATACGTAAGTAGGCATTACTAACATTACTGCAGCTGCTGCTACACCAACCAAAAATGTAAAATTAGAAATATATAACCCCCAGCTTACTCGATCTGTCATCCCTGTTACGCTTAAACCAAACTCTAATTGTATCGAATAGCAATACATTCCTATGAGCATTACAAAGGTTAAAAATGCCATCCAGATATGATATTTTTTGGATCCTTGTGTCGTAGTATCTAAACTATCCTTTACTAAACTTGTAAAAACTTTAAGTCTTCTCATTTTGAGTTTTTTTAATTAGTCCATGAAGTACCAGAATTTTGGTTCTGTACCCAGATCTTCTTTTAGTCTAAACACCTTTTTGTTTTCTAATACCCAGCGAATAGTACTGTTGGGGTCTAGTAAATTTCCAAAAATTCGGGCACCAGTAGGACAAGCTTCCACACATGCTGGATTTTTACCGGCTCTGGAGCGTTGAACACAGAATGTACATTTTTCCATCACTCCTTTTTTACGCATACGGTTGCCTAGATAATGTTGATTGTTATTAATTTCATTTTCAGGAACTTCTGGAGTGCTCCAATTGAATCGACGGCCATCATACGGGCAAGCAGCCATGCAGTATCTACAACCCACACACCAGTCATAATCAATAACTACTAATCCATCATCTTCGCGCCAGGTGGCTTGAACAGGACATACATCTACACATGGTGGATTATCACAATGAAAGCACTGTGTACCCATATAAAAATGCCCTTCGGCAGGGACCTCATGATAATAATTGTCATCAGCCTCATCAAATTTAAAGCCTTTTCCGTCTTCCATCTCATGAATACGTATGTATTGCATTTGGGAATTTCTATCTTGATTATTTTCTTCAACACATGCACTAACACAATCCATATATCCCTGGCATTTTGAAATATTAAAAGCATAACCAAAAAGCACATTTTCTTCAGCATTTTTTGAGGACATAGTGATGTTTTTTCCTTTACGTAATTGATAGGATCGAACCAATCGATCTACAGTAGCTTTTTTTTCATCATCAGTCATTAATTTGTAATTGCCTTTGAACTGTTCTTCCCAATCAATTTGAGCTTTTTCTTTGCTTTTGTCATCGCTAATTACACTACACGAAGTGCTTACGGCTCCGGCACCAATCATTAAACTCGCCGTCAATTGTCTGAAAGCAGTTCGTCGATCCATTTTTACATCAAAAACCTGATCAAAACCATCCTTTTTGCGTTCCTCCCCAATGGCATTAGTATGAGACCCACAACTACCAGAAGATTTTCCACAACCACACGATCCCGTAGATTCTTTTTTTGAAGTGCCAAGGTTTAGCGAAAACCATTTTTTGTTATTGTTGCTCATATGACTGGTGTTATTTATGATCTGATTATTCTCTTTCTTTTAATTTTTGGGTATTATATTGTGCTGGCCATTTAGTTTCAAAACCTGGTTTATGTGGATTATGACAGTTTACACAGGTCATAGAAGCTCTGGGAGGTGCCCATCCTGCAACTTTTTTTCCGTGTGCTCCACCTTTCCAATCTTCAAATTGCTTATTATGGCATTGACTACATAATTTATGGCTTCGGTTAAAATCAATCTTATTTCCTGTTAGACTTTTTAGGTTGTCCATATTCTCTCCATTATGACAGGTAATACAGTTCATTGTATTCAGATTTGCATGTGCTAGTTTAATATCCCAATGTGCTTTTTTAAGAGTATCATTACTTTGTAATTCATGTAATGGCTTTGTGTGGCATTCTGTACAGGCATATGATGTTATCTGACTTTTACGCTCGGGAATCAAAAAAGTATGTTCACCTTCCGTAATTTTTATAGTATGAATATCTTCTAATAGTGATTCTGAAGAGATTGAAGTGCCCTGATAATTTTTACTTTCGGCTTCTATTTTGTCGTTAATGCTATGATATTCACCTTCGCCATGCTTACAGGAAAAAAGTGTAACAATGAAAGTACAGCCTAGTATATATATATAATTTTTTTTAGTCATTTTGGTGGCGATTAGTTCTTGTAAAAATTTCCACATCTACATACTCACGAGTATCAGGTACGTGACATTGACGACAGTTTATCCTTTCTGGATGCGTAACTCGAATCTCTTTTGGTGCTGCTGGGCCTGCATGACAAGACAAACAGTTCTCTCTCATTTGAATATCATGTGGCATCATTGGCGGACTACCAGGTAAAGCATTATTTATACCTACTTTGGGAGCATGCACTTTTGCAAAATTTACATTGGTAAAAAGTGTTTCGACTTTTTGAGCTACGTGACATTGCCGACAATTAATCAATTCGGGATGTGGAGTTACGGGAGTATAGGCATTAAATTGTTCTACAAATCCTCCATTTTGATGGCATTGTAAACAAGCACTTCCACCTATGCCTCTTTCGCCTTTAAGTAAAGGGTGAGGAATGCTTGGTGGTGCTCCTGGGTATGCTCTATTATTATAATATGTTTCTAAACTTCGCTGATGAGCTTCATCGACAGGCATATTAAGATATTCTAAAGCAAATTCTGATCGTGTAAATACTCCTTTTTCTGAAGGAATCACAGAAGAGGGAACAGTAGTTTCAATTGGGATATAAGCTTCTTCTAACCCTTTTTTATAACTATAATTCCAGATCGTTATAAAGGTTATGAATAAAAGTGTAAATAATGATATAATACCTAGTCTCTTTTTCATAACCTATACTTTTTCGACTTTGACAGCACATTTTTTATAGTCCGGCTCTTTAGAAATTGGACAAAAAGCGTCTAGAGTAACATCATTAATCATCATGTTTTCGTCAAAGAAGGGGACAAAAATTTGCCCCTTGGTTGGCAACCCTCTTTCATTTATGGATACAGGTAATGTGCATGACCCTCTTCGCGAAGTTATTTTTACATTTTCTCCATTTCTAATTCCCAATGCTTTTGCATCTTCGGGATGAAACTCAACATAAGCACTTGGCATTGCCTTATGCAACACAGGAATTCTACGTGTCATAGAACCTGTATGCCAATGTTCGATAACTCTTCCTGTATTGAGCCAAAAAGGGTATGTTGCATCTGGGATTTCAGGAGCGGGTTCGTAGGGTCGTTGCCAAATTACAGCCTTACCATCAGGTTTTCCATAAAAATGAAAATCCTCACCATTAGAACATGCGGGATCATATTTTGCATTGAAGCGCCACTGAGTGGATTTTCCATTTACATACGGCCAGATTACTCCAGATTCTTTTTTTAATACTTCTAATGGAGCCATCCCATGTTTGGCTCCTTCATGGAATTGTCTATATTCGTTGTAAATTTCTTCAACATGATTTTCTTCACTGTAAGGGAATAAATCACCATAACCCATTCGTTTTGCAACTTCGATTGTCATCCATGCGTCTGGAGTTGTTTCTCCTGGCCCCTCTACCATTTTATCCCAATGTTGTGTTCTTCTTTCTGAGTTTCCATATAATCCACTTTTTTCTATGTGCCATGATGCTGGTAAAATTACATCGGCAACATCTGATGTTGGTGTTGGAAAGACATCCGAAACAACAACAAAACAGCTCTTTTTTTCCATACCAGGACGATAACGACTTGTTTTAGGTAATGACACTAGAGGATTTGTTACTTGTGTCCAAATAAATTTAATATCTCCGCGATCGACAGCTCTAAACATTTCTGTAGCATGATATGTTGGTTTAGCAGGAATACGTTCATACGGCACTTTCCATATTTTTGCTGCCAAGCGTCTATGCTTTTCATTTATAACCAATCCTTTAGGTAACTTATGCGTAAAAGTACCTACTTCTCTTGCGGTACCACATGCAGAGGGTTGACCTGTTAATGAGAATGGCCCATTTCCAGGTTGCGAAATTTTTCCTGTAAGTAGATGAATATTATACACTAAGTTGTTCATCCATGTTCCTCGGGTATGTTGATTCATTCCCATACACCAGTAGGAAACTACTTTTTTATTTGGATCTCCGTATATAGCCGCCAGATACTTTATATCCTTTACGCTTACTTTTGAGTATTTTGCTACCTTTTCTGGGGTGTAATCTTCTAAGAATTTTTTGTAGGCTTCAAAGTCTATTTTTTCTGGCTTGTCCTTAAATTTGTAATTATCTTCCAGACCATATCCCATATTGGTTAACCCTTTACTAAAGTTACAATGCTTTTCAACAAAAGATGTATTTACCCATCCATTATTAATAATTTCATAACAAATAGCATTAGCCACTGCCAAGTCAGTTTGAGGTTCGAATAATATAGATTTATCCGAAGCCGTACTAGAGCGTGTTGTACGTGTAGCAAAATCAATAATTTTAGCACCTCTTTTACTTTTTTGTTCTAACATTCTAGAGAATAATACAGGATGCATTTCTGCCATATTATTACCCCATGTTATAAAAAAATCTGCATGATCTATATCCTCATAGCACCCCATGGGCTCATCTGCACCAAAAGTAGTCATAAATCCAGCCACGGCACTAGCCATACATAGACGAGCATTACAGTCTAGATTATTAGTGCCAATAGCACCTTTCATAAATTTTGATGCAACATATCCTTCAGGTATAGTTGATTGGCCAGAGGTATACATAGCTACAGCATCTCTACCATGCTCCTTAATAGTTTCTTTCATTTTGTTGGCAACAATATCTAAGGCCTCATTAAGCGGAGTTTTAATATATTGACCATTTTTCTTTACCAGAGCATGAGTTAGTCTATCTTTTGATTGAATGCACATGGTTTGATGATATCCTTTTACACAAAGTAATCCTTTATTTACAGAACTGTTAGGATCTCCTTTTACAGCAACAGCTTTTCCATTTTCGGTTCCTACCAAAATACCACATCCTACACCACAGAATCTACACGGAGCTTTTTTCCAATCTAAGTTTGCATTAGCAGGAATGCCGTTTTCTTGTTCATCTGCAAATAAGATTCCTGGAAACATGGTTGCAGCTGCAGTCATTGCAGATAACATGGCCATTTTCTTGATAAACTTTCTTCTATTGGTTAGAGAGGTATACATATGATTAATTATTTTGTGGTGTATTAAATCCAGAAACCATAGCCAATAATTTTAAGCTTTCAATAGCCTCTAGTTTTTCTTTTAGAATTGCTTCTTCTGCATTATCCTCGGTTTCGGTAATTAAAATGAGAACATCTTTATTTTGGGCAGGCATAATTTCGCATTGTTCTATAGTCGATAGCGATTGAATAAGTTCTTCTTTCTTGCCCGAATGTGGGTGGGCCAAATAGCTCTTGATAGGCATATTTTTGGTTTAAGGTTCTTTAAATGATATCTATATTGATCATTTTTTATTTAATGTAACCTTCTTATTATGTGATTAATAAGATAAGCATTTTTATTCATTTTCCTTTTTAAAATCTGTAGTAAAAAGATTAGGATTGATGATTAATTGTGCCCAACCCCAATTATTGGTATTATCATGTGGTCTTCCTCCTTTTATAAGCGACATACTTTCTGAGGCGAACATATGTGAATACCCTAGGTTCAGTTTTACATTTTTTATGATTTTTTGGGTAAAAACAAGATCTAATTCAGTGCCCAGATACTTATCTTCATCACCTGTTAAATCTGCATTAGCCATAAAATAGTGCCCTTTTAGTAACAACGTAGATTTTTCTCCGGTTGTAAAAACGACTTTAGCATACAGGTCATTTAATCCAACATTATTAGCATGATTTCCTACATAGAAATAATCCATATAACCGTTGAATTTATGATTAGTTCCATAAAGAGGGAAGAAAGATTTGTTTTTATCATCCCCATCTTGATCTGTACCACTTAGGATTTCTATACCTAATCCATATAGCGTTTTTTTGGGTTTGTATGTAGCTTCTAAAGAAGCTTGATAAGCGCTTAAATCGGTATCTGCATTTGCCTTGCCGAACTGATAATAAATGCTACCTGCGATATTGACTTTTTTGATGGGAAAAGTGAAATAAGAACCAGCGGTTTGTCTATAAAAAGTTCCATCAGGCTCATCATTATCGACTCCGGTAAATTTTTGAAATCCGGTATTCAAAAACAGAAAGCTTGCAGAAGTTTTTTCCCAGTTCTTTTTTAGATAGGCATACTGCATTACTTTATACGTAAAGAATCCCTGAATATTAAATCCTGTTCCTTCGTTGGGTTGTCCTTCTTGACTAAAAGCGGCTCCAATATCTGCCTTGAAGTCTTCACTTTCATATTTAATTAACGCGGCATCATGAAAGCGCCCTTGCATAGCCCAATCTAACCCACCAAAAATACGTTGATCATCATAAGAAATAACTTGTCTACCCGCTTTTAAAGACCAATTTTGGTCAAGAAATATTTGCCCCCAAGCCTGGAATAAGGAAAAGGAGTCGTTTCCATCATTAAGTAATATTTGGCGTGTATCTCCCCAAGTGCTTACATCCTGAATACTAAGAAACAGTTTTAACTTTTCTTGCTGGTATCCAACATTAAGTCGCGAACGCTGAGTAACAAATGCTGCTGGATCTGCATTATCAGGAAATAAATTATTAAATCCGTGACGATATTCGAATCGTGATCGCAGATCTGCATCAATTATTAATTGAGAAAATGAGTTGGTTGTAAAAAGGACAAGAAATAGAACAAGAAGAGATTTAATAACTTTCATCAGAAGTGATATTGGTTTGGTATCACAAATGTTGATCTAAAATTTTTGTTAAAACATGATATTTATCATCGTTTACATATTAATAGTTTATGAACTTAAGCATGATCGTTTTCTCTTTAAAAGAGAAGGTTTATAGATTTAGATAACTCTCTTTTCTTTCCCAACTATAATTCTGTTGTATTGTATATCTTATAAAATGGCTAAAACCTGTTGATAGATCGTGCTCAATAAATTCCATTCGTTTAGGTTTAATAATATATCCTCCCCAATATTTAGGTTTGGGTATCGATTTATTTTTGAATTTGGCTTCATAATGTTTTAATCGGGTGTTCAGTATTTCGCGAGATGTAATTACTTCACTTTGTTTAGAAACCCAAGCACCTAATTTACTACCTTCAGGGCGAGATTCGAAGTATCCTTCAGAAAGGTTTTCGGATATTTTAGATGCTTTTCCTGTAATTAGAACTTTTCGTTTTGCCGGTGCCCAATTAAAAGATATAGATACATTATTATTAGCAGTTATTGCTTTTCCTTTTTCGCTCTTATAATTGGTGAAAAAGATAAATCCTTCCCATGTAAAACGTTTTAATAATACGATTCTACTTTTTGGAAACCCATCGATCCCGATTGTAGAAAGAAACATGGTATTAGTTTCGATTTCGGGATGAGCAATATCGACCTCATGAAACCATTTCTGAAAATGTTGTATAGGATTATGATCACTTGATATACTCATCATTTTTAAGTTTTCTACTGTAGATATTAGTAAGTAGTGTCACATATAATACTACCGAGATCGAGCTCAGAGGCATCAAAATGGCTGCAACAAGTGGTGAAAGCTGACCAGTAACTGCAAAATATAAACCTACAATATTATATAAGAAAGATAACACAAAACTTGACTTGATAATTTTTAGAGCCCTTTTTGAAGTTGAAATATAAGTCGAGATTTGATCAAATTTTGAGGCGTCTAATATAGCATCGCAGGCAGGAGAAAATACATTAACATTCTCTGATACTGCAATACCAACATCGCTTTGCGCTAAGGCACCAGCATCGTTTAAACCATCACCAATCATAACTACCTTTTGTTGATGCTGCTGTAACGATTTTATATAATTGAGTTTATCATCGGGTTTTTGGTTAAAGAGTAATTTAGTTTTTTTAGGAAGCAATTGTTTTAAATATTTTTTTTCACCCTCATTATCACCAGATAAGATAGACAGATTATAAGTTTTTGAAAGAACATGAAATACTTTTTTGATCCCGTTTCGATATTGATTATAGAAAACATACTTGCCCTTGTATTGATCATTTGTACTTATATGTACTGCAGTATTAAGTACTTCAGATTCGTTTTGATTGCCTACAAATCTAGAAGAACCAATCTTGATGGTATTCTGCTCTGATTTTCCTTCGATTCCTTTTCCTGTAAACTCTTGATATTCGTCTAGGGGGTAGATATTATGTTCGGCTAAGATTGCATAAAGAGATCTACTTAGTGGGTGATTTGATGCTCGAAGTGTATTTTTTAACAAAGATTCTTCTTCTGATGTTAATTGCAATCCTTGATACTCGATCTTATTTTTTTTATTGGTAGTTATGGTACCAGTTTTATCAAAAATAATAGTATCGGTTTTTGCCAATTGTTCAATTACATCAGCATTTTTAAGATAAAATTTACTTTTCCCAAAGATTCTAAGCACATTTCCTAAAGCAAAAGGTCGTGCTAAGGCCAAGGCGCAAGGACAGGCAATAATGAGTACAGCAGTTAATACATTAATGGCTTTTGAGGCATCGATATATAACCAAAATATAGTAGCCAATACTGCTATGCATAAAATGACCATTGTAAAATACTTACTAATGGTATCGGTTAAATTAACGAAAGATGCAGATTTGTCTTTAGTAAATATATCATTGCTCCATAACTGTGTAAGGTAACTTTGTTCTACCGATTTGAGCGCTTCGATTTCGATAGCTCCTGATAACTGTTTTCCGCCAGCAAAAAGTTTATCGCCAGATAGTTTCGTAACAGATTCACTCTCTCCGGTAACAAAACTATAATCTATTTGAGCATTACCTTCAATAAGAATAGAATCTACAGGAATTAATTCTTCATTTCTAATTAATAACCTATCGCCTTGTTTGATATCATATACTTGTACACTTTCTTCTTTTCTTTCATTCTTTTGTTTTGCCTTTATAACTCGGGTCACTGCAATAGGGAAATAGGATTTATAATCGCGCTCAAATGATAAAAATGAATATGTTTTTTGTTGAAAAAACTTTCCTAATAATAAGAAGAATACAAGCCCCGTAAGGCTGTCAAAAAAACCTGTACCAAGGTCAAAAACGATCTCTGTAGTACTTCTTAAAAATAATACCATGATCCCTAATGCTATAGGAACATCAATATTCAATATTTTAGATCGTAGTCCTTTATATGCAGACACAAAGTAATCCTGAGCAGCATAGAATACCACTGGTAAAGAAAAGCTAAACATTAACCATCTAAAAACATATTTGTATTGCTCTAACCAATATTCTGATATTTCAAAATACTCTGGAAAAGATAAGAACATGACATTGCCAAATGCAAAACCTGCAATTCCTAATTTATATAATAAACTACGATCAATATGTTTTTTCCCAGAAGTATAATCATCAAGACTTATATAGGGTTCATATCCTATAGAACTTAATAAGAGTACTACTTCTTTTAGTGAGAGCTGTTCTTTATGAAAGGTAATACGAACATTTTTTTTTGGAAAATTTACTTGAGAAAAAGTAATACCGGGCTGAAGTTTATGTAAGTTTTCTAGAATCCAGATACAGGAACTGCAGTGTATATGAGGAATGTTTAAGGTAATGATTTGTGTACTGTCATTATTAAATTCTATTAATTTTTCAGCAATAGTATCAGTATCGAGATAATCGTATTTTCCTTTAATTTCTTCAGGGATGGCTCCAGGAGCAGATTGTAGGTCATAATAACAGGATAAATCATGAGTCGAAAAAATATCATATACAGTTTTGCACCCATTACAACAGAATGTTTTTTGATCAAAGTTTATAATTGTTTTACCACAATCGTTTCCGCAGTGAAAACAAGTTGACTCTATCATAGAGATATTGTTTTGCAACAAAATTGAAAAAGTATCACACAATATACTATGATAAATGTCATCATTTCTTAACTGACAAAAATCATAGTTTCTACCTTTGTCATTATCTAGATTTGGATAAACTATCAAAAAGAGCGTAACGATGAGAAAAATAGTAATTCCTACAGATTTTTCTGAAAATGCAATGAATGCCATTCGATATGCTGTTGAGCTTTTTAAGTACGAACGAAGTCATTTTTTTATTCTACATGCATATGCCGATGAAGTTTATGATCATAATGCCTTGGTTTCTCGTGATATTTTTGACGAATTAAAAGAAATTGTACGTCAAAACTCTGATAAGCAATTAGCAAAGATTCTTAAAGAAATACGTAAAATTTCACCAAATCCAAGACATGATTATGATACATTATCAAGTTTTGGAACGTTGATCGATGAGACCAATGACTTAGTAGATAAAGAAAATATTGACATTCTAATTATGGGGACTCGAGGTAAAACAGATGATAGAAATCTTACTTTTGGGAGTAATACATTACAAGTACTTAAGTACGTAAAATGCCCAGTTTTGGCCATTCCAAAAGGGTGTTCCTATGATCAACCCAAAAAAATTCTTTTCCCTACAGATTACTTATTACCCTTTATGAGAAGAGAATTAAAATTATTGAGCACGTTAATTAAAAGTTTTAGATCCAAGATTCATTTTTTACATGTGTCAAACTTTGACAAACTATCAATAAGACAAGAAGATAATAAAGCTTTTATAATGTCATCTCTACCAGAGTCAGAACTTGAGTTTCATAGAGTAGAAGCAGAAAATCTTACTACGGCAATAAATGAATTTATAAAAAAACATGACATAGACTTTTTGGTAATGGTTAATTCTAGGCATTCCTATTTAGAGAATGTCTTATATCAATCCACAATTGATAAAATAGGGTTATCTATCAAGATTCCATTTTTAACAATGCAAAATTTACAACGATACTAACAATGAAACGGATATTATTACCTACAGATTTTTCAGAAAATGCGTATAACGCAATTCGATATGCACTACATTTTTTTAAAGAAGAAAAAGCAACATTTTACTTGCTCAATACTTTTACTCCTGTTTCTTATCATACAGGGTATCTTATTGAAAATCCCACGCCCTATGGTATGGAAGATGTAGCAATGTTAAATTCTAAAAGAGACATAAAACGTACCGAGGAAAGGATAAGGAAAGAGTTTACGAATCCGAAACATGAATTTGTACAGTTATCTGCTTTTAATACTCTTATTGGCGAAATTAAAGAGGTGATAGAAAAATATAATATTGACTTGGTTATCATGGGTACCAAAGGAGCAACAGGCGCCAAAGAAGTTTTTATAGGTACCCATACTATGTATACTATTAAGAAAGTAAAATGCCCAGTGATTGCAGTTCCTTCTGGATTTGATTTTGAAGAACCTAAAGACATTTTATTTCCTACAGATTATCATTTAAGTATAGATAATAGATATTTACCCTTTGTAAAAGAAATATGTAATACTCATGTGTGTAGATTAAATATTTTGAATGCGTACTATGGGGTTCCGTTAAATAATCAACAACAAGAGGTTAAAGATTTTTTGGACGAATATTTCAAGGGCATTGCTCATATATTTCATATTGCTGAGGGAGTAGATGTATTAGAAGCCGTTGAAGATTTTCAGAAAAAGCACAAAATTAATTTACTGGTTATGATTCATAATAAACATTCATTTTTCGAAAATCTTTTGTTTAAACCGGTGATTAATCAAATAGCCTATCATACTAATATTCCTTTTTTGGTGATCCCATCAGAGAAAAGAATACAATAGTTTGAAAAACTTAAAATATAAACCAATGAAACGAATTTTGATTCCTACCGATTTTTCAGAAAATGCATGGAATACCATATTGTATGCTATGCAGTTGTATGGAGATGTTTCTTGTGAGTTTTATATTCTTAACTCATTTGATGTTACTCCTGTGCAACTTATTAGTACGGTGAGTTCGCAACGAGTAGGCCACTACTATGAAGCCGTTAAAATGAAATCTGCACAGACATTGGAAATGGTAATGGCTGATATCATAAATTCTAATCCTGATGAGAAACATGTTTTTAAATCTATCTCAAAACCAGGTACTTTGATAGAAGCAATGGAAGAGTCAATTAATGAGAACCATTTTGATATGATTATTATAGGTACAAAAGGAGCTACCGGCGCTAAAGAAGTTTTTTTAGGAAGCAATACTCAAAAGGTTATTAGAAATATTGATGCCTGTCCAATTTTAGTTGTACCAGAGGATTCTTTTTTTGATAACATTACCGAAATAGCCTTTGCAACAGATTTTGAAAGAATGTACTATAATTCAGAGATAAAGCCAATAGTTGATCTTGCCAAAAGTCATAACGCCACTGTAAGAATGATACATGTATATGATACGCCAAAGTTAAATCAGATACAGCGTTATAATTCGAATAATCTCGAGCATTATTTCAAGTCGATTCCCTATGATTTTCATGTCATCCCTGATTTTTCTACTATAGAAAGAGCCATTCAGGCATTTATCGAAGAACTTGAAATCGATATGTTGGTAATGATTAATTATAAACACAGCTTTATAGAACGACTTACAAGAGAAGCAGTGATTAAAAAAATAACATTTCATACCGCCATTCCTTTTTTAATTATTCCTTCAGATACCTGAGAATTGTCATAGTATTCTTCAGATTTTAGAAATAGTTTTATGTATCACTTATAATACTATTTGTCATGAAACGAATACTTATACCAACCGATTTTTCAGAAAATGCATATAGTGCACTTTTCTATGCTACCCGTTTATTTCAGCACCAGAAATGCCAGTTTTATATCTTGAATACTTTTGATGTAAATACTCCCGTTTTAACCAGCCGGATTGATACAAGTAAAGGGGATTTGTTATATCATCAGCTAAGTAATGAATCTCAAGACAGGCTTTTAGAAACGTACCATTCAATTGTTAGAGATGCAGATGAGTTTGATCACACTTTTGAAACTATTTCTGTTTCCAAAAAATTATCTGAAACCATTAATAAAACCATAAAAAGCAAGAATATTGATCTTGTAGTTATGGGAACCAAGGGAGCAAGTGGTGCTAAAGAGATTTTTATGGGTAGTAATACGGTTAGAGCAATTCAAAAAATTAAAGATTGTCCAATATTGGCTATACCTGATGAATTTGATTTTGAAAAACTTGTAGATATCGCCTTTGCAACCGATTTCAGAAGATTTTATAGTAAAGAAGAACTTGAACCTCTTTTACAAATGGCCTCGTTATTTGATTCAAATATTAGGATCATGCACATCCATGAAGAAGAAAAGTTGGATGAGTTGCAAGAACATAATTTTAAGAAGCTTAAAGAACATCTTGAAGGATACAATTATACATTACATTGGATGTCGCGGTTTGACAAAAAAACGGAAGTGATTAATACGTTCATAGACAAGATGAATATAAATATGCTAGCCATGCTATACTACAAACATAGTTTTATAGAAAGCATTACTCACGAACCTGTTATTAAAAAGATAGGATTTCATGCATCAATACCATTTCTGGTAATTCCAACGGCCAGCTGATAATTATCATAGTTTCCAAGAGTTATGACCCATAAATTTATACTGTAAACCTTAAAAACTTAAGTAATGAAAAAGAAGATTTTATTACCTACCGATTTTTCAAAAAACGCATGGAATGCCATACAATATGCTATAGAATTATATAAAAATGAAACCTGCGATTTTTATATACTCAATGCTTTTAATGCCACTGGCTATGCATTAGAAAGCATGATGGTACCAGAACCTGGAGAAAAACTTTACGAAGAGGCTAAAGAGAAATCAGAACAAGGACTAGGCAAAATTTTACAAAGGTTGAGTTTTAGAGATGAATCTCCTAATCATAAATTCTTTATGGTATCACAATTTAATAACTTACTAGATGCAATCAAGGATATTGTTGATAAAGAAGATATTCAGATGATTATTATGGGGACCAAAGGTAAAACAGCAGCCCAAGATGTTGTCTTTGGAAGCAATACCGTTATGGTAATGGAAAAATCCAGAAATTGTCCTGTGATGGCAATTCCAGAAGAAGCAAGCTACAAAGATCTTGAAGAAATAGTATTCCCTACAGATTATAAAATGAACTTTAAACGTCGAGAACTTCAGGATATCGTAGAAGCTGCAAAAATGAGCGATGCAGCTATTAGAATTTTACATGCATCAAATGGAGACCCTCTTGATGAAGAACAGGAGAACAATAAAAAATTACTAGGAGAAATTTTTGATGGATTACCACATACATTTCATACCGTAACTAATGTTGATCCACAATCTGCAGTACGTTGTTTTGTTGAGAGTAGAGAGAGTGATATGATTACTTTTTTTAATAGAAAACATAGTTTCTTCGGAAGTGTATTTTCTAGACCAATGGTAAAAAGTCTTGGGCGCTATTCTAAGGTGCCAGTATTAGCTTTACACGATTTAAGAAATTAAAAATAGAAATAAGATGAACAAGAATATAGGAATCTGGATGGATAAAGAAAAGGCCCATATTATTACAGTAAAAGAAGATGGGGAAGACATGATTACAATTATATCAAATATTGAAGACTTTCGTATTCATGGTGGATCTGGAACTCGATTAAAAGGAGGACCGCAAGATGTAGTGCAGGACAGTAAATATCTGGAACGCGAAAAAAATCAGTTTAGAGTTTATTTTGCAGAGGTCGCTTCATATCTAAAAGAAGCAGATAAAGTAGCCATTTTCGGACCTGCAGAAACTGGAGAAAAATTTAATAAAGAATTAAAAGAAAAGTATAGAGATGTTAGTGCTAAAGTGGAAGGTGTTTTTAAAGCAGATAGCATGACAGAAAACCAAACAAAGGCCTTGGTAAGAGATTACTTCAAAAAACGCAAGAAGAGTATTGCTTAATCTTTCGTTTACATAATATATTCTGATTCTGAATTAGATCAGCTAACGAGAGTTTTATGTACAATTAATTTCTATGTAAAACTCTCGTTAATCAAATTATCCCCCTGGGTTTAAAAGAATGAATATGCAAAAACAGGATTTTGATATTATAAAATCTTCTGGCGAGCGAGCCAAATTTTCAATTCATAAATTACGCAAATCTCTTAAACGCAGTGGAGCCGATGATCAGTTTGTTGAGCAAATATTATATAAGGTCAGAGATGAGCTATATCAAGGAATTTCTACCAAAGAGATTTATAACCGTGCGTTTGCTTTACTAAAAGAAAAGAAGTCATTTTTTGCTTCAAGATATAAGCTTAAAAAAGCTATATATGAGTTGGGCCCTACTGGATTTCCTTTTGAACGTTTTGTAGCCACCATGTTGAAGTATTCTGGTTATAAAATAGCAGTTGGGCAAAATATTAAAGGAAAATGTGTTTCCCATGAAGTAGATGTTATCGCTAGAAAAAATAATCAATATCTTGTTATAGAATGTAAGTTTCATAGTGAAGAGGGTCGTAATTGCAATGTTAAAGTGCCTCTGTACATTCATTCCCGATATCAAGATATCATAATTCTAAATCAAGAACAGAACAATGGAGATATGACTCCAGATAAAGGTTGGGTAGTTACCAATACGCGTTTTACCAAAGATGCTATTCGATATGGAGAATGCGTGGGATTATATTTATTGAGTTGGGATCATCCGATGGGTAATGGACTTAAAGATAGAATAGATCGTTTAGGATTATATCCGGTAACTGTATCTACATTATTAACCAATCGCGAAAAACAATTTTTATTAAGCCGGGATATTGTATTATGCATGCAGCTTATTAACGACGTGTTTTATCTGGATCATTTAGGGATTTCAGAACAACGAAAACTAAAGATTCTAAATGAAATAAAAATGTTGTGTAATGTCTAAAACAAACCATTATGCCAGCAATTAAAATTCATTTTCTAGGTGCTACCGGAACCGTTACAGGATCAAAGTTTTATATCCAAACACCGCAAAAAAATATACTTGTAGACTGTGGGATGTTCCAGGGAGTGAAGGAGCTTCGGCAATTAAATTGGAAAGATTTACCTATAAATACACCTGATATAGATGTCGTATTACTCACACATGGGCATTTAGATCATACTGGCTATTTACCAAGATTAATCAAGCAAGGGTTTACCGGAGATATTATAGGAACACCTCCTACATTAGCTATAACCGAAATTATCCTTAGAGATAGCGCAAAAATACATGAAGAAGAAGCTGAAAGAGCTAATAAAGAAGGATACTCAAAACATGACCCAGCTTTACCTTTTTATACCAAAAAAGATGCTGAAAAGACAATAGGATACTTTAAGAGTCAGAAAGAAAATACGTGGATTTCTCTATCCAAGGATATTCAATATCGATATAAATATAACGGACATATTATAGGATCTACGTTCATAGAATTAGAACTCTATGGTAAAATTTTCGTCTTTTCTGGCGATGTGGGAAGAAGCGATGATATACTTCTTAATCCTCCCGAAAAACCAAAATGGGCAGATTACCTTTTTGTCGAAAGCACGTATGGTAACAAATTACACCCTGCTGAAGATGTAGAAGAAAAATTAATAGAATTGATTAAAGATACCCTTTATAAAAAGGGGATTTTGATTATCCCTTCTTTTGCGGTAGAAAGGTTACAAGTATTAATGTACATATTGTGGAAATTATATCAAAAAAACCGTATTCCCAATATTCCGATATATGTAGATAGTCCAATGGGGAATAATGTGCTTTCAGTTTTTGAAAATTTTCCGGATTGGCATAAATTATCAATACAAGAATATCATGCCATCTGTAATCATATTAATATTGTTACCTCATATAAAGAAACCTGGGAGGTAATTGATAAACCTCATGCCAAAATTGTTATTGCAGGAAGTGGTATGGTTACAGGTGGTAGAGTGCTTACATATCTAAAACAGTTTGTTGATTATAATACAACCACTATTGTATTAGTAGGTTTTCAGGCCGAAGGAACCCGAGGAAGATTATTACAAGAGGGAGCGCATGAAATTAAATTATTTGGGAAATATTATCCCGTTAGAGCAAAAATTCATCAAATTGAAAGTCTATCTGCCCATGCCGATCAACAAGAATTGTTAGACTGGATGAGCAAGATCAAAAACATACCAGAAAAAGTTTTTTTGATTCATGGAGAAGCTACCGCCGCCGACACATTACGAGTAAAAATACAAGATACACATCGCTGGAAAGTTTATATTCCAAAATTATATGAAGTTATCGAAATCCTGGTTTGATTTTTTGAGATCTCGAACCATGGTTCGCTATCCCTAATTTCCAAAAAACATTCGTGGTTACAAAGTAAAATTTTATGAACACGTAGGTTTTGTTTTTCTTCAAAAAGCTCTCATAACCTGATAATTATCATTTTTTTATTGCTTTTATATGGTTAATTTTCTCAATAGCCTTAAAACTTAGAAAAATGAAAACTGCAATACCACCATCGTCAGGAAAAGAGCTCAAGGAAATTCATTTAGATACATTAGAATGGAAATCCAGCCTTCATTTTATAGAAGTAGAAATTCAATTTATGAATCAATTACTCAATGCGTACATTTTTGAACCCTCAACACCTAATCTTTTTGAACACTTACAAGGATTTAAAGAACAAATTATAATTGCAGAAGAAGAAATTGCATACATACGTAAGAGTATTAATAAGCACGAAAATCAACTGGGAGGGTTATTAGAATATCACACGATTTCTTACGATCATTCATACTATCAAGAGCACGAGTTAATGAAAATAACAGTTGATGATTTCTATAAAAGTTTTAGAAAACTAAAAGCCGATGTTTTTAATTATACTGGAGGTATTCTTAGAAAGAGATGTAAATAAAGTTAAAAAATCTTTAAACTGATATTTGTCATTTGTAAAGGGGCTTAACCATCTTAATTTTAGCAATATAAATAAATTAATAACTCTAATAAACCACACTATTATGTCAATAATTAAATTTAACAAAAACAGATTGCCCTGGATAAATGATAGGGTAGCAACTTGGATGGATACTGATGATTTTTTTGCAGATGACTTTTTCATGAGAGATAAAAATGTTCCTGCAATGAATGTCAAAGAAAATAAAAACGACTTTGAAATTGAACTTGCTGTTCCGGGCTTTTCTAAAAAAGATATCGAAGTGACCCTAGAGAACGATATTCTACATATTTGCGCAAATAGCAGTAAAGAAGAAGTTGAAGAAAATGAAAACTATGCGCGTAGAGAGTTCAATTATAACTCATTTGACCGAAAACTACAATTACCCAGTAGTGTAGACCAAGGCAAAAATGTTAAAGCTATCTACAAAGACGGAATTCTTACACTAAATCTTGTAAAAAAGGAAGACGCTATAGAACCACCTAAAAGAGTGATTGACATAGTTTAGTTGTATGTTGACCTCACAGGTTTTAAAAACCTGTGAGGTCTTTTCTAAGATAAAATACCAATAGTTATGAAATCGAAAGAACCAAATGTGAAATATATTGAGTGGAGAAGTCCAGAGGAGCTGCATGAGACTTCATTAAATTGGGTTTCAGAGCTCAAATTCATAAAAGATGAGCAGCATTTTTTAGATGAATTAATCGAAAATCATATACTACAACTTATTTCTGGAGCAACTTTTGAAAAAAGTAAAGCTGTAGTGAATGCGTTATCTCAAAAAAAGAAAACGATAGATCCTTTATTAAAAAGAATAATTAATCACCATAATGAACTCACTATATTACTCGATGGAATAGATCAACCAAAAGAAGAAAAACAATACAAAGAAGACCATAGGGTATTGCTTGTTGAGATAGCAAACTATTTAAACGAATACAAAAATGTAAAGAGACAGATTTTTGACTTGATCAAGACTATCATGAAACAAGAAAAACAAAAACGGCTATTGCGTTAAAATATTTAGATGTTACGTATTCTCAAAATAATTGTTTTATCCGCTTTAATATTATTCGCCGGGTTTTGGGCGTGGTACGAGTATACATATTCTATGGATACAGTGATTCCTTTTGAGGTTAATGACTCTAACCTAAAAACTAAGGTGTTAATAGCTTCACAAGGAAGTAGATTCAAAGATTCATTAGTACAAGGTATCTTGAAACATTATGAGAAAGATACGATCTACTTTAAAGTAATAGATGTATATACTTTATTTACTGTAAATATTGAAAAATGGGATGCCTTAGTTATTATTAACTCCTGGGAATATGGGAGTCCGCCACGCAATGTTAAAAGATTTATTAAAAACCATCCTGATCGACTGGATAAACTTATCATTTTATCTACCGTAGGAAGCAGTAACATTGCCTTGGAAGATATAGATGTTATATCTGGAGAATCTATTATAGAGAAAACACCACAGTATACCAATGTGGTTGTAGAACGATTAAATAACATTATAAAATAAACCTAAAAATTATGAAAAAACCATATATACTTTTGTTATTTATTGCAGTGGTATTGTATAGCTGTACTTCTAGTGAATTAGTCGAAAATTGGAAGAATCCGGATATTGACACTTTTGAAGCTCAAAAAGTATTGGTTATTGGTATAACTCCTGATGATGGCAATCGAAAAATATTTGAAAAAAAACTAGCATCAGAATTAAAAAAGAGTGGAGTTAATGCAGTAAAGAGCCTTGGTTTCTTTCAGAAAAATTTTACAATCTCACCAAGAACCGAAGAAGAATTAATGGCATTAGAAGAAGAATTAATACAACAAGGTTTTGATGCCATATTACTTTCAAAAGTAGTTGGTATTGAAGATAAAGTAACTGTGGTAAAAGCCTATAGAAATCTTGATAAAAATTTTAAAAGCTTTAGAGATGATTATTTTGAAAATCAGGAAATCTTTCATGATGAAGATTATTACGAAGAATATCAAGTTTTTCATGCAGAATCATCATTGTATTGTATTTGTCCAGATAAAGATCGAGAGTTAATCTGGAGAGGTTCTATAGATATTACAGAACCTGAGAGTACTAAGAAAGCAGTAAATGATTATGTTAAAGTATTGGTATGGGCATTAAAAGGACAGCAATTATTAATTATAGAAGAAGAACTAACAGATGAAGATCTTGATATATAGTGCCAAAGATTTTGAAATACCTTTTCTTGAGAAGGCCAATAATAATGAACATCAAATTAAATATATTCCAGAACGACTTACTACCGAAACCGCGAGATTAGCCTTAGGGTTTGATGTGATTTCTATTTTTTCTGCCGATGATGCCTCATCTTTAGTCCTAGAAAAATTAAAGGATTTTGGAATTAAATACATCACTCTTCGCTCTACTGGATATGACAATGTGAACCTGACTGCAGCAAAAAAACTAAATATCAAAGTGGCTAATACTGCAGGGTATTCACCAAATGCTATTGCAGAACATGCAGTAGCACTTTTACTGGCATTAAATCGCAAGTTAATCCTTTCTAATACCCAGGTAAATAGTTATAATTTCTCATTAAGTAATTTAGTAGGATTTGATCTAGATCAGAAAACAGTTGGTATCATCGGAACAGGTAGGATAGGAAAAGTAATTGCTAAAATAATGCATGGATTTGGTTGTCATATTTTAGCTAAGGATACCTATGAGGATTCTAAATTAAAAGAAAATTATGATGTTTTTTATACCGATTTAGAAGATTTATGTAAACGATCCGATATCATCTTTTTAAGTATTCCTCTTACCACTCAAACACATCATATGATCAATAAGGATGTTATTCAGCATATGAAAACACACACGTTATTAATTAATGTGGCTAGAGGAGGAGTGGTCTGTACTGAAGATATCATACAAGCATTAGAATTAAAAAGAATTGCAGGCTATGGTACAGATGTATATGAGCACGAGAGTGGTATATTCTTCTATGATCATTCGAAAAATAAACCAAAAGATGTTTCCTTGCAAAGTTTGATTAATTTGCCTAATGTATTACTAACTCCACATCAAGGTTTTGCTACTCAAGAGGCGCTTAGTAATATAGCCGAAGCTACATTCTATAATATTAACTGTTGGAGCCAAGATCAACCTGGTAAAAATGAACTTACTGATAAAAATTAGTGGGGTAGTTTATCTTTTAATACTCCATATAAGAAAGTCCCTAAAATAGCCGAAAGGATTACAATAATAATTGGAGTATATCCTGCTCCTAATAGTGCAAACATAGGCCCTGGGCATGCACCTGCAAGAGCCCATCCTAACCCAAAGATAATTCCACCAAACATATATCTACTAAAACTTCTGTCTTTGGGAGTAATGGTTATAGGATCGCCATAAAAAGATTTCACTGAGTATCTTTTAATAAGTTGAATTACAATAACACCTAATCCAACTGCAGAACCAATAATTCCATACATGTGAAAAGATGCAAATTGAAACATTTCATAGATTCTAAACCATGAAGCAGCTTCAGATTTGAATAGAATAATTCCGAAGAAGATACCGATACTTAAATAGATGATAGAGCGCATATACTAAAAGATTAAAGGGAAAATGAAATGAATCATGAGTAAACCTCCAATAAAAAAACCAATTACAGCAATCAACGAAGGTAATTGTAGATTGCCTAATCCAGAGATGGCATGTCCAGAGGTACATCCTCCCGCATATCGAGCTCCAAAACCAACAAGTAGACCTCCAAGTATTAGTAGCAATAAATTTTTGGGACTGGTAAACACATCATTAGAAAATAATATATCCGGCATATATGCATTCCCTGCACTTTCAAAACCTTTAGACCTCAAATCAATAATCATAGCGGGGTTGAGGTCTACCGCAGAGTCCTTGGATAAAAAGGTATTAGCAATAAATCCACCAATAATTACACCAAGAACAACGATAAGGTTCCAGCGTTGCGTTTTCCAATCAAACCTAAAAAAGTCAGATGTTTTGCCCGCACCACAAAGAGTGCACATTGTTCTTAAATTAGAAGACATCCCAAATCTTTTACCAATCATTAGCAATAAAAACATCACTAATGTTATTAATGGCCCCGATACATACCAGGGCCATGGATTATAAACCCAATTCATATACATTATTTTTGGGCGAAATAATTAAATTTATGAAAGGTAGTCAGTAACAAATGTTACATAGCAGTATTTTTATTTCAAAGTTGTAGGACACACATAGTCTGTAGTTTGGATGCCTACCCCTTTAATATCTTTAAATCCACCAGCAATATCAATAAGATTGTGTATTCCTCGACTTTTCAATATAGACGCTGCAATTACAGATCGATATCCGCCGGCACAATGCACATAAAAAGTTTTATCATCAGGAAATTCGGTTAAATAATCATTTAAAAAATCTAAAGGCGAGTTATGTGCTTTATCCATATGTTCAGCAACAAATTCACTTTCCTTTCGAACATCAAAAACAGGAACTTCCTTTGTGGCTACAATATCTTTAAATTCTGATGCAGGGATTGAAGTTATTGTATCATATTCTTTACCCGAGGTTTCCCAAGATTCGAATCCACCGTCTAAATATCCTAAAGTATTATCGAACCCTACACGAGATAAGCGGGTGATGGTTTCTTCTACACGTCCTTTGGGCGCTACTAGCAATATAGGTTGTTGTACATCTGCGATTAGAGCTCCTACCCACGGTGCAAATCCACCATCGATTCCTATAAATATAGATCTGGGGATATGCCCTTTTATGTATTCACTTTGGTGTCTTACATCTAAAACGATAGCTCCGGTTTTATTGGCTATTGCTTCAAAATCTTCTGGCGATAATGGTTTTGTGCCTTGTGCAATTACTTTATCGATATCCTCATATCCTTCTTTATTCATTTTTACATTAAGAGGAAAATATAACGGAGGAGGGAGCAACCCATCGGTAACCTCTTTTACAAACTCTTCTTTGGTCATATCTGCACGAAGCGCGTAATTCATCTTTTTTTGATTGCCTAAAGTATCCACAGTTTCTTTCATCATATTTTTACCACATGCAGAACCCGCTCCATGTGCAGGATATACAATTATATCATCTGCCAATGGCATGATTTTATTACGAAGACTATCATAAAGCGTTTCAGCAAGTTGTTCTTGTGTCATATGTGCCGCCTTTTGTGCAAGATCTGGTCGTCCTACATCCCCTAAGAATAAGGTATCTCCACTGAAGATGGCATGATCTTTTCCATCTTTATCTCTTAGAAGATAAGTCGTGCTTTCCATCGTATGACCCGGAGTGTGTAATGCTATGATGGTAATATCTCCTAGTTTAAATTCTTGATTATCTTTTGCGATAATAGCTTCAAAAGAAGGGTTAGCCTCTGGCCCAAATATAATATCAGCCCCTGTTTCTTTTGCCAATGTAATATGACCGCTCACAAAATCAGCATGAAAATGTGTTTCAAAAATATATTTGATTTTAGCCTGATCAGCATCAGCTTTTTCTATATATGGCTTTACTTCTCTTAAGGGGTCTACAATAGCAACTTCACCTTTACTTTCTATATAATATGCTCCTTGGGCAAGGCATCCAGTATATATTTGTTCTATTTTCATTTGTTCTCTTCTTTACGTATTCTCTAATTGTAGAAAGAAATACTATCTGTTTATTAATTATTTGTCAAAAATACATCAATTATTGTTTCAAAACAGTAACAATTGTTACAAAGCTTAGTTTATGTTATTTCTTTAATAATGATATAAATTCCCATTATCAAAACGAACCATCCAAATCCTTTCTCTAATTTTTTGCCTTCAATATAGTTGGATAAAAACATTCCTATAAAAATTCCTATGACCGAAATAGCAGTAAACATTAATAAGAAGCTCCACTCTATTTCCAGATTTTGAATATCACCAATAAACCCGATAAGAGATTTAATAGCAATAATTAATAATGAAGTGGCTACCGCTTTTTTCATAGGTAGTTTTGCCAACAGCACCAATGCCGGAATGATCAAAAAACCACCACCAGCGCCAACGATCCCAGTTAAAATACCCACTACAAAACCTTCAATTAAGATTAAAGGATAGTTGTACACCTTTTCAGTTTTGGTTTCAATATCATTTTTGTTGTTTTTAATCATTGAAATTGAAGCCAATACCATAATGACTGAAAAAAATATCATAATCCCTATATTTTTAGTAATCATAAATCCTTGAACTGTAAAAAGATCATTCGGTATGGCGGGAACCAGATATTTTCTAGCAATATACACAGCAATTAATGCTGGGGTTGCAAAAACCAATGCTGTACGCAAATCGACCAGACCCTTTCTAAGATTCGTAAAAGTCCCTACAAGAGCAGAAACTCCTACTACAAATAAAGAGTATGCCGTTGCGGTTATTGGATTTATATACATAAGGTAGACAAATACAGGAACGGTTAATATTGAACCACCACCGCCAATTAAACCAAGTACAATTCCAATACATAATGCTCCTGAGAAACCCAGAATTTCAGTTATTTCCATCAATTATTTTTTTGCCAAAAATAATTTTAGGAATTCGGCGATACAGTAACATTTGTTACATACACTAGAGCTGTATTACTTCGATATTATTTCGGTTAAGTTTTACTTTTCCATCATTTTCTAATTTTTTAAGAAGCCTTGAGATAACAACTCTGGAGGTATGTAGATCATATGCAATTTCTTGATGTGTATTGTTGATGATTTTATCTTGGTTAACCTTAGTTTTATCTTTAAGATATTTTAGTAATCGCTCATCCATTTTAAGAAAAGCAATACTATCGATGGTTTCAATAGCTTCATTTAAGCGTTTATGATAACTATCGAAGATGAATCTTCTCCAGGATTTATATTTTGCGGTCCATTCTTCCATTTTTTCAATAGGAATCATAATAAGTTTGGCATCGGTTTCGGCAATTGCCTTGATTTCACTTTTGTGATGCCCCAAACAACAGGATAATGTCATTGCACAAGTATCACCGGTTTCTAAAAAATACAATAGTAACTCATCTCCATCATTATCTTGTCTCAATATTTTTATGGCGCCATTAAGGATTAAAGGCATAGATTTTATATAACTTCCTGGTTTGATTAGCTCAAAACCTTCTGGAATTTCTTTAAAAGTGCCTACTTCATTAATTTCCTCTACAAGTTCGTCTTCAAAAAAGTTTTTGTAATTATTTTTTATCTCCTGAATCATTTTCTTGATTTTTTAGAAATAGTGATATCTGTTGTTTTGCTTCCTCGTATCCCATATCATATACTTTTTCTAAGCTACTACTATTAAAAATACCATGATTAACTAACTTTTTTGGTTGTACTACAATGTCGCATTGTTTAAATTTTACTTCGGCATTGGGCATGGCTCTAAGATAATAAGCGCGTTGCATAACGTTATAAGAGTGTTTAAAATCTGTGATTTTTGGTTTCTTTATTGGTGATACATCTATGCCAATAATAAAGTCGCATTTTTTTTTCAATGGTTGTATCGGAAAATTGTCCAAAATACCGCCATCGGCATACAACTCTCCATCGATCATTACAGGGGTAAAAACTCCAGGAAATGCAGCAGATGCCAATATGGGTTTAATAAGTTCTCCAGTGTCGAATACTTTTGTAGTTCCTTCTACCAGATTTGTAGCGGTTATACATAGTTTTTTCTGTAAGGCTTCAAAAGAATTATCTGGGAAAAAGGTTTTGAGATCATCTAAAAATTTTTCAGAATCTAAGAAACCAGCTTTTTTTCTGGTAAATCGGTTGAATTTAAATATAGGGGTTTTTTTAAAGAAATCTTTAATCTCTTCAGGAGAATAACCACCAGCATACAAAGAACCTACAATAGCACCAGCACTAGTGCCCGAAATATATTTAGGAACTATATTAGCTTCTTCAAAAGCTTGTATGGCACCGATATGAGCAACGCCTTTAAACCCTCCGCCCGATAAAACTAATCCTATGTTTTTTGAATTTTTCATTACATGCATGTTATAAAACTGGACTAAATATTTTAGCAATCCCTTCTTTTATTTTATTCTGCCATGGTCGTTGTACAAAGGTATCATACTTCAATTGAATACTTTTATTACAATCCTTTAAAAAATCATTTTTCAGTGCTATTGCAAAGATATCATCATAAATGACTGCATTTACCTCGTAATTATGCTCAAAACTTCTGATATCCATATTCGTAGTTCCGATAGAAGAAATGGTGTTGTCTGCTACAATTATTTTGCTGTGTAAGAAGTTTTCAGGAAAAAGATAGATACTCACTCCTGTTTTCAATAGATCTTCAAAATATGATCGAACACACCATCGTACAATTTTACTATCGGATTTGTCTGAAAGTAATAATCGAACATCAACACCACTTAATGCAGCAACTTGTAACGCTTTTAAAATTCCTTCACCCGGAATAATATAGGGATTGATAATATACACATATTCTCTTGCTTGGTTGATGATTGAGAAATAGGCCTGTTGTGTTGAAGAAAAATCTGAATCGGGCCCGCTATGCACAATTTGAGCACTAGAATTTCCAATTTTTGGATGTCGTATAAAGTAAGTTGAACTCAAAATATGATCATCGTTGGTAGTGGAATACCAATCCATAGCAAACACAGCATGTAAACTGTTTACAATAGGTCCTTCAAGTTTAATATGTCTGTCGTGCCAGATTCCTAGATAAGGATCACCTTTGATATATTTATCTGAAACATTTATACCTCCAGTAAAGGCTATTTTGTCGTCGATAACAATAATTTTCCGATGGTTTCGGTAGTTAATCGAGGATAAAAATTTTCCAAATTGTATGGGTAAAAAGCTATACACTTCGCATCCGCAATTTCTTAATTCTTTTATATATTTTTTGCTTAAAGAGAAACTTCCGATACCATCATATAGAATACGTATGGATACCCCTTTTTTACTTTTGGATTCGAAAAGCTGAAGAAGTCGATTGGCTAATTCACCATTTTCAAAAATATAATACTGTAAATGAATGAATTTTTCAGCTTTTTCGAGAGCAGAAAATATTGCGTTAAAAGTAGCTTCTCCATCTTTCAGTAATGTAATTTTGTTGTTAGAACTTGGAGCAAAACCACTATTTTTCGAAATTAAATCGATAACTCTTCGATGTTCTTGGTATTCTGAGGCGGGCATTGGGTCATAACTCTCTTCTGTTCGTTGTACGTATGCGGCAATTTGCTGATTTTTTTGTTCAAAAAGCTTATTCTTTCTTCGATTTCTTCCCAAGGAAAGATACAATAGCATTCCGCCAACCGGGATCGTAAAAATGGCAAGCATCCATGCTAGTGTTTTAGTCGGACGAATCCCGTTTAGAAGTAACTTTACAATAATAAAAATTCCGATCAGGATATATACAATAAGAAGAATAGTAAATATCATGAGAATTAATGATTTTGCAAGGTATTAGCTATGCATAATTAATAAAGGAACTCGGGTTCCATAGCTGATTTTTGAAGTCTCAGAACCTTTAAAAAATCGTTCCAAAAAAGTTTCTCTCTTAACAAACATGGCCGTCATATCAACATCCATGATTTGCACAAAACTATTAATGGCTAGTGCTGTTGGCACATTGATTATAGAATGAAAAGTATGATTGATCCCTTTAAAGAATTCTTTCATATGTTTTTTGTCATCAAATTCAGCTACGGTCACTGTTTCATCTTCCTTTACTTTAAGGATACGTAATGATGATTTATACTTAGTGATCGTATCCATTAAGGGCTCTATGCCAGTAGTAATAAAACGGTCTCTATAATCAATTGTAAATAAAACGATCTTAGGTTTTTTGAAATGATACCCTTGAGGGATTGCTAACACTGGGCAATCTATTTTTCGGATAACGTTAAGCGTATTACTTCCAAAAACTACTTCTGAAGCACTTGTGGCACCATTGGTTCCCATAACGATTAGATCTATATTTTTAGAAGCAATGGCTTGCCTAATGGCATCGGTAAAAATATCATAATCCGTAATGGCATGATACGAATAGGCTTGGTTAGGATATTGTAGTTTAAGGTCCTCAATCATGGTTTTAAGTTTCCTTTTTGCTTCACTAAGTACGGATTGATGCACAGATGTATTTGCCGGAGCGGCCATAAGATCATCAGTTGTATAACTAGATGCTTTCTGTACATTAAGAAGATAAAATGTACAGAGTTCGTTTTTAAAATATTCCATGGCAAACAATATGGCATTCTTTGCATTATCAGAAAAATCGGTCGGAAGCAGGATATTTTTCATTGTAATGGTTTTTGTATCCTTAAAATTAGCCCAGATTCAATAGGATAACAATGATATTTATCATACTGTAATGAGAGTCCTCTTTCTTAATCTTATATTAAAATTATCGATAATGCCTTTTAAAGTGTAACATAAAGAGGTAGAAGAAAGTCTTATTCTACATGGGCAGGATTCTATCATTCATAGTATTGTATTTGATTTGTAATACTTCAATTATAGCAAATGATAGTGCGTCTTGGATTTTCTCATCAGAGAGTGGTATTATATTTCCTAAAGCTGAAATTCTTAATGAGTATACCGCCCGAATTCCGTTTAAACTTGTCGACCGTTTAATTGTTGTTGAAGCAGAACTTCATAGTAAAAAAGGTAGTTTTATAATCGATACCGGATCAGAAATATTGATGTTAAACGAAATACATTTTCCACAAAAAGATCATTTTTTTACCAAAAGAAAACAAACTTCTGGTGTTATTGCTGTGATGGACGATACATTCGAACAAAATGTAAAAGAGTTTATATTGCAAAATTTTAACCTAAAAAATCAAATTTCAGACATCGTTGATTTATCTCATATTGAGAAAGCAAAAAAAATGCATTTATTAGGGATCATAGGATATAGTATTCTGAAAGATTATGAAGTATTTATAGATATGCACCTAAATCAGATTACATTAACCAAGGTTGATACATTAGGGGTTAAATTAGACCAGAATGTCTATGCTGAGAAAATTACTGACAGTGTCAATTTTGATTTGAGAACTCATACTATTGTTGTAGAAGGATATATTGGAGATCAACCTGTAAAATTTGGATTAGATACTGCTGCCGAGTTTAATCAAATAAATAAAAGACTAAGAAAAAAAGCACTAAAGTATTTTTATCCAAAGAAACGATTGGTATTATTAGGAGCCAGTAATAACAAGATTGAAGTTATGGCAGGAAAATTGTATCGTGTAAAGCTAAGTGAAACGGTTTATTTTGGACCTATGAATACAATATTGACCAATTTAAATAAGATGAATGAAGCTTTTGGAACTGATTTGGATGGTGTTTTGGGATACGAATTCTTTCAACAAAAAAGAACTATTATCAATTATCAAAAAGAAAAGCTTTATTTTGTAGATTACCCAATACGAAGAAATTGAGTAGAACCATATTATATAGCTTTCTTTTTTTACTTGCTTTTGCAAGCAGTTACTCTTATGCCCAAACCGAGTCTTTTAAAGGGTATAGAATAGAAGGTGATGATCTAGTCTTTATCTTTGATAAGAGAGATTATAAAATTGCTACAGCAGATAATTTTAGTAATGTATTTGATTTTGACGATCTGGATATAAAAAGAGTTGTAGTAGCGGGGGAGTTCAATAATTGGTCAAAGAATAACTGGAACATGACCAAAATTGATGAGAACCGATATGAATTAAGAAAAAAACTAAGTGATTTTACAGATGAATTTTCTTGGGAATTCAAATTTGTAATAAACAATGCCTATTGGGCAGAACCTGCCAAAGAATATGGTAATGCAGTTAGAGCTTTTAAGAATGGACATGCATTACAAGCCTATAATCTAAAAATGTACACGGCTTATCCTGATGAAGAAGGAAATATAACATTTACACTTAATGGCTATACTGAGGCCAGAAAAGTAGTACTAAGTGGTAGTTTTAATAAGTGGAACGAAGAACTTTTTAGAATGACCAAGAGCGAAGATTGTTGGACAATAACTCTAAAGATAAAACCGGGAGAATACGAATATAAATTTATAGTCGATGGGGATTGGATTGAAGATCCTGATAACCCCTTAAAAAAGAGAAATGAGTTTAACCAATACAACTCCTTTATAGATATTAAAGCACCTAAAGAGTTTATACTTAATGGTAATCTAGAGGCACAAGAAGTTATTCTAACAGGGTCATTTAATAACTGGTCAGAACATGAGAGTAAAATGACCAAAACCAAAAGTGGATGGGTAGATACTCTTATGCTTTCCGGAGGGAAATATCATTATAAGTACATCGTAGATAACAAATGGATCTTAGATCCCGATAATACTGTAAAAGAGTATGATGCCCATGGGAATGTGAATTCTGTTTGTATTGTGAAATAATGCAATTTTATCCCCCAATAGTAATCATACTTCGATTATTATGCCCGTCTATTTTTTTGAATTTCTCTATAGTGTCCATTCCATTGCGGATTTTAAATTTGGATTGAACAGTTTTTTGAATAATAGGGGATATAGATTTTCCTTTGCGTAGTGCAGTTAGTACATCTGATTCTTTTGAAGAAAACAAACAATTTTTGATCTGTCCGTTAGCCGTTAGACGAATCCTATTGCAACCATCACAAAACGGATTAGTAACAGAGCTTATAATGGCAAAAGTGCCTTGGTAGTCTTTAATCTGATAACTTTTTGTAGTATCGTTAGGAGCATCTTTAAGTTTTACGATACGATCTTTTTCGAAGTTAGCATTAACTTGAGAAAGTATTTCTTGTAAAGAAACAAGTTTATCCATATTCCATTGATTGCCATCAAAAGGCATAAATTCTATGAAACGCACATGCAAGGGGAAGTTCTTACTTAAATTAATGAAATCAATAATCTCATTATCATTGAATCCCTTCATTAAAACACAGTTTACCTTCACATGAAACCCTTCTTTCACCAATAACAGAATATTTTGATACACTTTCTCAAAATAATTTCTTCTGGTGATTTCTTTATTTTTTGTATCATCTAAAGAGTCCAAGCTTACGTTTAGCGCTTTGATACCGCATTTCTTGAAAAGGTCGATAAACTTATCAATGATGACTCCATTTGAGGTTAGTGTAAGTTCTACTGGAAGTGAAGCAAGTTTTTCAATAATAAGAGCAGCATCTTTGCGAACTAAAGGTTCTCCGCCGGTTAAACGAATTTTTGTGACACCATGATCCACAAATTCTTTGGCAATAGCGTAAATCTCTTCATAGGTCATGATATGTGCCTTGGGAGATAATTGAATTCCATCTGCAGGCATACAATATGTACAACGAAGATTACATCGCTCTGTAAGCGAGATCCTAAGGTAGTTGTGTTTTCTACCAAATGTATCTGTAAGTATGTTAGATTTAGTCATGTCTTGCTCCTTTTAAAATTCTAAATACATGCAGTACTTCAGGAAAAATGGACTCCATAGATTCTTTGGCGCCATTGGTCGATCCTGGCAGCGCCATCACTAAGGTGTTTTTAATAGTTCCTACCACACTTCTTGATAACATTGCGTAGGGCATACGATCCTGTCCATATTTTCGAATGGCCTCTTCAATTCCCGGGATTGTTCTGTCTAAAAGAGGTCGTAACGCTTCTGGAGTTACGTCTCTTGGCGATAAACCCGTACCCCCAGTATAAATAATTAGGTCAGCACCTTGCTCTTGATATTGCTTTGCTTTTTCGCGAATGATTTCTATTTCATCAGGAATTATAATATAATCCAGAATATCAACTTCGCTGTTTTCCAATGCTGCTATAATAGCTTTACCGGCTTTATCCTCTTTTTTCCCTTCAGAAATGGTATCAGAGCATACAATTACTGAAGCCTTAAGATCTCTTCTAAATTTATCTTTATAATCTGATTTCCCTCCTTTTTTATCGAGTAGTTTAATATGATGGATTTCTACTCCTTTATCAATGGGTTTTAGCATGTCGTACATATTTAAAGCAACTATGCTAGCACCATGCATGGCTTCGACTTCAACACCAGTTTTATAAATCGTTTTTATAGTAACCAAAACGGTAATCTCCAGGCCGTTTATAGAATAGTCAATCCCGGTATATTCAATAGGTAAAGGATGACAGTCTGGTAGCAGATCCGGAGTCTTTTTTACACCAAGTAACCCTGCGGCTTTGCTCATAGCAAACACGTCTCCTTTGGGTACGGTACCATTTTGAATGGCATCGATAGTTTCAGGTTTGCTTACTTTTACAACTGCTTGTGCCGTGGCAATTCTTAATGTGGATGTTTTATGTGTGATGTCTACCATAATTATAGTTACACTTTTTTATGTTTTTGTGTTTGTCATCCCAGTGAAGACTGGGATCCATAGTACATATATCGTATTCATACTTGGATTCCGGCCTACGCCGGAATGACAGATTGGTATTTTCTTAAGTATTTTGTTTCCATTGATGTGTCTGATCTTCAAAAACTTCTTTCCCGAAAACAGGAACATCTGCTTTGATAGCCTCAACAACATATTCCAGGGCTTCAAAAACCACTCTTCTTCTAGGTGAAGACACAAAAACAAATAAGCAAATTTCTCCGGCATTTACCTTTCCTAAACTATGATAAATATGCATACAGGTAAGATCAAATTTTTCGAATGTAGCTTCTCTAATTTCATGAAATTTTTGGTTTGCCATCTCTTCATAAGCGGTGTAATCAATAGCCGTAATAATTTTCCCTTCAATTTCATCGGCACGCACTTGTCCTAAAAAGATATTGTGTGCTCCAATACTCGTTTTTGTTTGATGCTTGGCAATAGAATTTCCTATAAATTCTGACGAAATTGCACCTTCTACAAATACATTTTTTAGTTTCTTTTTTTCCATAATTTGTTTTTATTGAGCTTACAGGTTTTTATGCCCTATGAGGTCTGGTATAATTTCATTTAAGGCAACCGCGCCTCCTTTTATATGAGATACATTTTCAAATCCATTCTCTATGAGGATTTCTACCGCTTTTTTGCTTCGAATACCAGATTGGCAAAAAACGATAGTTTCTTGTGTTTTATCAAAAGAATGTAGCTGTTCCTTAATTGTATGTAAAGGAATACAAATGGGATTTAGTGTATCGATTTTTGGTTGTTCATGAGCTTCGCGAACATCAATACATTGTACTTTATTTAGTATCTGAAAAGCAGTTTCAGGTGATATCTCTTTTATGTTTTGAATTCCGCAGAAAAGGTCATAATCCATAGTTTCAAAATCTTTCGCTGTGGCCAATACTTTTGATATTTCAGAAGCAACTCTACCGATAGAAAAAGTTGAAGATTGAGTGGTTAAACTATCATACATTAATAACTTTCCTTTAAGCACATCGCCAAGGTTTAGAATTATTTTCAGTACCTCGTTGGCCTGCATACTTCCTATAATTCCTGGTAATACTCCCAACACCCCAATCTCGGCACAAGAGGGAATACTTCCTGCCTTGGGAGGTTCAGGAAATAAGCATCTATAGGTAGGCCCGTTTTCATAATTAAAGACAGAAACCTGGCCTTCGTATTTAAAAATAGCGCCATACACCAGGGGTTTACCTGCGATTACACAAGCATCATTAACCAAATATCGAGTAGAAAAATTATCGCTACCATCGACTATAATGTCATATTGCGAAAAAAGTGATATTGCATTTTTTGTCGTTAATTTTTCGGGATAGGCGTTAATATTTATAGTAGGATTAAGGTCTTCAAGGCGACTCTTGGCTGCAAGTGCTTTGTTTTTTCCAACACCACTATCTCCATAAAGTATTTGGCGGTGCAGGTTAGATGTGTCTACCAGGTCAAAATCAATAATACCAATAGTGCCAATTCCGGCTGCTGCAAGATATTGTAATATGGGACACCCTAAACCACCTGCTCCAATAACCAATACCTTGGATGCATTAAGTTTTTGCTGTCCTGATTCTCCTATTTCTGGCAGTATTATTTGTCTGTTATATCGATTGTTTGATTTCATTTCATTTTCGATTATCCTCCCGCAAAGGGTGGTAATAATGCAATTTCTGCATTGGTATTAATGACATGACTACGATCTACTAATTGTTGATCAATAGCTACTTTAAAATCCTTTTTGTTCAATTTTGGATGTTGATGTATTAATTTTTCTACCAATTCAGACACCGAGCAACTATCAATTTGTAATTGTTCTTCTGAAATTGAAGTAGCTTCTACTAGCATTCCAAAATATTTAATAGTCAATTGCATTTGTGATTGTATTTAAATCTTCAATGGTGTTAATATTTTTTACCAGCGTATATTCGTCTTGTGAAACAGGAATTGTTTTAGCGTTGAGTGCTAATACTAATTTTCTTAAGCGTTTTTCATTGCTGGAAAGCAGTTCAAAACATTTTGATAAGCATTGTTTTTTGTACAAAGCGATTAACGGAATGGTTTTTCTTTCAGCCTCAAATTGAATGATATCATAATCTTCCTTTTCATGGAGTAGTAATTTTTTAAGCAGGGGAGTTGTGATTAAGGGTACATCACAACTTAAAACCAAATTGTTTTCGGTTTTAGAATGAGTTAAGCCAGTATGTATACCCGATATAGGTCCAGATTCTGGTATTATATCCTGTACTCTTTTTACTTTAAATACATCATGATCGGGATTATTGCTTACGAGTATAATCTCTTGGACCAGAGGTGTAAGAGCATCAATAATGTGCTGTAAGAACGGCTTATTATCCAGAAATAGAAGTCCTTTGTCACTGCCCATTCTAGAACTTTTACCTCCAGCAAGTATGATTCCGGTTATGTTTTTATCTACATTCATTTTAAAAAATAAGAAGCCCTTTATAGCGTTATTTGCTTTAACTCATTGTCTAAAAATTCCCAACATTTTTGATTAATGGTATCAAAGGTTTTGATCACTTTTTCACCATAAATTGTCAGATTTGCACCGCCGCCACCTTTTCCACCGGTAGAGGTAATTACCAAAGGTTCTTGAGCCGTTTTGTTCATACTATTTAACAGGTTCCAGGCCTTTTTATAAGACATATCTAGAGTGCTAGCGGCCTTACTCAATGATCCGGTATCTGCAATGGCTTTTAATAAGCGCACTCTTCCTTCACCTAAAAAAACGCCTTGTTCAGACTCTATCCAAATCCTGCTTTTTATCTTATAATCCATAGCTTTTATATAGCGTTTGGTTTTTAAAGATATAACGATTTTTTTACAGGATCTTTCTCTTTATCTAAATTTTAGCAAATAAAAATCATGAAGGGTGTTTTTTTCATGATAATAATCATTTTTTGAGGTTTTTATGGCAAATCAATAACCTGAATTGGGTCGCCAACTTTTATTTCTGAAGTTTCTTCAGGAAGATATACCAAGGCATTAGATAATGCAAAAGACCTAAGCATAGATGATGCTTGCCCATCAAGAATGGTTACTTGTTGATCTTTAACAATAGCTTTTAAAAACTCACTTCTTTGGCCTTTTTTCGAATATGTAGAATTAGAAATGCGTGTGCTCTGTTTTAATTTATAGGCAGCAAGACCAGAAATTTTATTTAGGGTCGGTAGTGCATAAATATAGAAACAACTTAATGAAGAAGCAGGATTACCAGGCAAAGCAAAAATGGTAGTATTATTTTTTTTCGCAAAATAAAGGGGCTTACCTGGTTTTTGTTTTACCTTATAGAAAACTTCTTCTACTTTGAGATCTTGAAGTGCTTTACCCACAAAATCATAATCTCCAACCGATATTCCTCCCGAAATAAGTACTACGTCATATTGCTCTATTACCCTTTGTAAAAGCGATCGGGTAGCTTCATAATTGTCTTCTACTTTATGGCATTCTATATCGGTAAAACCTGATGCCTGAAGTGCGGCGGATAACATTACAGAATTACTTTCATAAATCTGCCCGTGTTTTAAATCTTGACCTGGAGGAATTAATTCATTTCCGGTTGCGATAATAGCAATAGATGGTTTTTGATACACTTCGACATGAGTAATCCCTAAAGTAGCCAGATATCCAATCCCCGCAGGTGTAATTGCAGTTCCTTTAGTTAGTGCAATTTCTCCTTTTTTTATCTGCTCACCTTCGGGCCGTATATTTGAATCTGGTGTAGAGAATTCATCCAATACGATATTGCGACCCTCGATGGTTACTTTTTCCTGCATAACTACAGCCTTGGCACCAGAAGGTACAGGGGCTCCTGTAAAAATTCGAATGGCTTCTCCTTTTATAATATTTGGATTTTGATCATCTCCTGCCTGGACTTCGCCAACTAGAGAAAAAGTTTTCTCTTCTATAGAACCCAAAGCATACCCATCCATTGCCGATTGTCTAAATGGAGGCATATTAATAGGAGATAGGATGTCTTTTGCTAATACAAACCCCAAGGATTGAGATAATGTAATTGCAGTTGTTTTTTCGGTTGTTTTTGTATACGTATCAACCAAAAGAAGTGCTTGTTCTACAGATGTCATGAGCAAATTTTGTTATGCATGTAAAGATAAAATGAATTTGGGATAGAAATTCATTCTTTTTATAATATTTAAAGGTTAGTGATTACAAGACATACATACATATTAAAATTATTTTCTAATTTTTTTATTTCATATGTAGTGGCTTTTATAAGCCTTTTAAGCTTTCTTCTTTTTATTCTACATTTTGTAGACACCAAATCGTTTTTAGATCGATACATTAATGATTCACAATAATTGATGCGATCAGGATTAGGGAGTTGTGAAATGACTTTTTTATATAAAGAATCGATTTCTATTAGTGTTTTTTTGGAGTTTTTTTTAAATGAGAACATCTTAGTTCAATTTAGGGAGTTGTTAAATAGTTGTGCATTTTGATCTCTATAATTGTATCAATATTTATTCCCTAATCGTGATTATAATCTTAAGATATGTTAAGATTTGACTTATTATCTTATCCAGAAGAAATGTTGTATAAAAAAACAGTTAAAGATATAAACCTGTAACTGTTTTTATGTTTATGTTATGTTCGGATTTATAATCCGAGCTATCTGGATCCTTTATATTCTATAGTTGGTATTCTATGCCTAGATTAAAAATAGAAGATTTAATGACACTATTTCTTTCTGTAAGACTAAAGAAATATCGTGCATTAACCCCAAAATGTTCCGTTAGCTTATATCCAGCACCGGCAGTTAAGCCTACATCGAATGTATCATAATCCAGATCAAAAGTTTGGTTATTAATTTGATTAAATGGGTCTTCTTTTACCTTTTCTTTAGTATCTATAATAAACCCTAATTGTGGACCCGCTTCTAGGTAAAAATTACCGGTAGCATAATACTGTAAGACGATAGGTGCGAGAAGTGTTGTCTCACTAATATTGGTTCTAAAATCCCCAACTATAAGTACTTGATTTTGTGGGATAAATATCTCGATACCTTCATTTAAAGTCTTAGAACCCTGAATTGCGAACAATAATTCAGGTTGAAGTTTAAATTTTTCAGAAAGATTGATCTTAGCGAACCCCCCGATGTAGAACCCAAACTTTTTTTTGTATTCTAATAAGGTAATATCTCTAGTCTCTATATCAGGAAAATATTGGGCGTAATTTGCTCCCGCTTTAAGTCCAAATTGGATATTTTTTTCTTGCGCTTGGGTACTAAGTGCCACTAAGGTAAAAAGTAACCCCAAGATAAATTTGTTTGTTTTCATTTGTTGGTTTTTCATTGTATAAATGTAAATAATCAATTATTAATGTCTTAACCACAATACATGTTACCTTGTTTTTCAGGAACTAAAAAAACAACTACAAGTTTGCACTTGTAGCTGTTTTTGTATTTGTGATACGCTTGGATTACAAATACAAGTTATCTGACACTATTAGATTATAGGTATAACCGATATGTTCTTTTTTTTTAATATCGGGAAGTAGCAGTAAGTATTGTTATACTATTCTCTTGTATGAAATGCGTACCTGTTTCATGGATATGATTTCCACCTTTTATGGTATTCATATTGTCTAGTTTTGTGATTGAAACTTTGCGTAAAGAGAGTTTTGAATTTTCAGATTTTTTCATGATGTATTGTTTTGTATGATGCCTACTCTATTAAAGGCTTTTCGGTTTCCGCCCATTGGATCTAATGGATATTGATCTATCATAGTGTTCTGGAAAAGCCGAAATCTTACCCACTGATTACAAATTTCAAATATGAGTTAAATAAAAAAGCCATAAGCAAAATGCCTATGACTTCAACCCCTTCTGCTCAAATGAAGCTAGAATTGATATACTTCCATTTTAGAAAACATTAGTTTTGGTATAACATTTTTTAGCGTCCTCAATTATTCCATTGATTACTATACTCCTTTGTTCTTTATCAAAAGGTTCTGTTTCTTGAGTTCTAATAATTAGTCTTTGGTGTCTTCTTACACAGGATTGTATTCCTCCTCCATTAATAGATTGTTGAGCTGCTTTTTCTAATACAGTAACATTTTTTAGCTCTAAAACTTTCTTTAACATGACTTTTTTTTGTTTTTAATTAATACTTGATAACGTAATATGTCTTTAATGTATGCTATTGCAGAAATGTTACCCATGTTTTTTTATTTTATTGCAAAAAAAGAGCTACAGTTTATAAGCTGTAGCTGTTTTTGTTAATCAAAAATAAGATTTATGAACCCTTAATAGTTCATATTATTGATCAAGATCGCCGCTGGTATTACCTAATGATGCATCTTCATGGGCGTTGGGATTGTTTGAATCGACAGTAGTGGTAAACGTCATTTCTGAGATAGAAGGTCTGGTCGGTTTTGTGGTCATCACTTCTGCTGCTTCAGGTAAACCTTCGTTAATATCAGAGCTGCACGCATAAAGAAGTACTAATATATATGCAACTACAACGAGTACTCCAATTTTTTGAAATTTCATGTTTTTTTATTTTATAATTTTTATTTCATGTTCTTAAAAAGCAAAAAATATTACCCCCTATACGTATAAATTTTATAACGATTTGATATTTTTAATCGCTTCAAGGATATTTTTGTCTTCCATTAAGTTTTTAAAATTATCTGATTTTACAACGGGTATATCGGGAATAATTTTATCGTATTCGACTCCATTTCGATCAACATCATAACCTTCGGCATTGTTGAAAAAACCTCCAAATGGCATACGATATGTATTATTGGTGGTAGTGTAACCGGCACTTGGTTCTCCTATAAAAATGGTATTTTCCCTACCTTTGAAAGCTATAGCTACTACTTCTCCAGAGCTTCCTGTAAGAACACCGGTAATGATAGCCACTTTTTCTTTACTAAGATCAAGTTTTGATGTCCTATCTATTTCAACGATTACCTTATCTGTTTCGAATGCTTTTCCATCTTTAAGATAACACTTTTGAATGCGATTTTCGATGTTCCAACCGCCAAAATGGCCTTCGCCGAGCAATTCGTATAATCCTGCTACCATGGGCCACATATTTCCTCCGGTATTAAATCTAAGGTCGATAATCCACCCTTTTATGGTATTATTCTCTGCTAAATTTGCTATGGCGTCATACATCGGTTGGGCAATAGCTTCTAAGTTTTCTCCACTGGGTAGAGAGTTTCCCGGAATAAAGAGGTAGCCATATTGATTGTCGAGTACTTTACACTCAAATTCAAAATTACCTTGTTGGTATCTCGCCATTAATCCAGGGCTAAATTCTTCTCCAGTATAAACCCCGGCATATGGATTTCTTACATCAAAATCGCCAAGTTGTATAGAGGTATGCTTATCTCCTAAGTCTACAAATAGTTTACGATATTGTAGCAGCGCATCTTTTAATGTTTTATGAGCTGAAACTTTATTTTGAAATTCTTTTTTGTAGGTGGACCAATCGATTTTATCTCGGTATAAGTTTTTATTTTCTAGGATGCTAAAGACACTATCAGTAAATACAGTGATGCTGTCTTTTACAGTATAGTTTTGACTAAATGTAATAGATGTACATAAAAAGAATAATGCAAATAAGCTTGTTTGCAGAGTAAGCCTCATAGTGTCGATTTTTAGTTATTTAAGCTTAATGTACGTTACGAAAGAAATGTTACCCTTTTAATGATTAGTTTTTTGATTTACACATATTCTATACATGAAAAAAAGCCATACACTATGTGTAATGACTTTTCCCTTACGTATGAAAACTAGAACTCTCACAAACCAGCTTTCATTATTCTTGTTTCATTTTGAGTTATATCTTACCCTAAAATGTGATCTTTATGTATTTGCTACATCACCCGTTACCATAGAGATAACTCTGCTAGTAGCAAAATTTGTAGATGTGGTTTGTGTATGATCTCCTCCATATATTGTAAGAAGTTCTTCTTTCGTTAATTTAATTACGTGGTTTTCTGTATTGATTTTCATGATCTTTTATGTTTTAGTAATGATAAGCTCGGATTGCAAATCCGAGCTATCGGGTTTTCATGATTTCTATATATTATTTATGAGTTGTTTACGTGATTAATGTGTTTGGTTAAAGAAATGTTACCCTTCATAAAGGAAATTGTATATAAAAACCCAGCTACACGGATGTGTAATTGTAGCTGGGTTAATTTTGGGATAAGAATAGATTACAACATTAAATCCGAGCTATCAGTTTTTCGATCAATCAATTTTCTGTTTAAGGCGAAATTGTTTTTCACAACGATTACAACTGTCTGAAGACCTATCTTTTATAGCAAAACCAGCAATTATACCAAGACTACTAGCTCCTAAACTTATTTCTGTTGCATAAGCTATTCCAGCGGCCCAAGGTCCGCCTGTCGCTATACTAATTAAACCTAATGCTGTTCCAACAGCCTCACCTGTAGTTGGTCCTTTATATTCATTTCTATTTGTTATTGATTCGTGATTTTTATCGGTAACTCTATAGTTAATAGCATCTTTAACATACGAATTAAGAGTACTACTTATTTTTGAATTCTCTGTTATTATAGGCTTGGTGTTTGGATCTGGGCCAAAACCTCCGGCATGGCCTCCATATTTGTCTGTTACACCTGCCGATATTTTTGTAACCGTCTCAGTAGTATTAGTAAGAACCTCTTGTGAAAGTAAATTTCCCTCTTCATCCCATTTCAGATGTACCGTTGCTAATGTTTCTGTATATGTTGTGGTAATAACTTCTATTTTATTCCCAATACCATTTTTAGGATTACCTGTAATCGTCATATCACCAAGTAACTGATTGAATCTTGACCTTGGATTGTTGGGTTGAGCATAAATAGTTTCTCTGATAGTTTGTCGACTAGAAATTTTTTCGGTTATTTTATCTATGGTAAACCCTATTGATTCAATAAATATATCATGAAAAAAGAAATCAAATAATGGAAACGGAAACATTCCATCAGGATCTATAAAATATACAGGGTTGTTAAATGCATAGTTATATGGAGAATGACTTTGCATAAGTTCTGCTAGAGGATCTAAATTCATCCATCGCCCTAGGGCCGGGTCATAATTACGTGCTGTAATGTCAATCCAGTCTAAGCCTAGTTCATCCTGCTCTTCTTTACCGCCAAAACCGTATTTATGATTTCTACCTCGTATCACCTCATTATATCCTTTGTGCTTTAATCCAAAAGGATAATAATTATTTTCTTTACGTATTTCATCTTTAGTAACGATACCATCTTTATTGGTATCACTATAGCTTAAACGAATATTATCTATATGGTCTTTGTATTGGTATATATAATCAAATCCACCATTGGTATTGGGTTCTACATACCCTTCAGGCTGAGTAAAGAATTGTAAATCTGGTCCTTCATAAATATAACCCCTATCATAATGGGTGAATTTACCATCAACCGATTTAGTTAATTTTATACCATCTGCGCTATAAGTATACTTTATAGATTTTCCATTAATGGTAACCTTAGTAGGTAAGTTTAAATGATTATAGGTAATATTGGTAATACCTTTATTGTTATCTACTGTCATATTTCCATTAACATCATAGGCATAATCATTACCGGTATTAGTACCGTCTTTAAAACCGTAGGTCTTATTACCACTATCGGTAACTTTTACAAGCTTATTGCCTTGATCATAAGTGTATAATAGATTATCCATAGCAGCATAATTATTAGAGTTTTGCCAACCGCTACGTGTCAATCCAAGGATGTTCCCATTTTTATCATACGATACGGTACTTAAGTTATATTGACCTGTGTTGTGAATTCCTTTGGTAATTCTGTTTAAAGCATCATAGGTATATGAATATTGTCTTTTGATATTGTCGCTGGCAGTTCTCCATAACGTTTGTGAGATATTACCATTATATAATGGAGTGTTTCCATTATTAGAGGTATTGTAATTAATACCAAAGGCAAACAGATCATCTCTTAACTCCTGATTTGGATTATTAATTTGCTTTAGCCAACCTCTTACATTATAGGTGTAATCTACAGTTTGTAAGCCTTCTTTTAGCTCTCCGGTAACCTTAAAATCTTTAATACCACTTCGATTATTGTACATACATACATCTCCCATTAGGGATCCAGTGCTAGCTACAGTTGAAGGATAAAATGTTATTCCATTTTTTTGATAATAAATTTGACTTCCTTTTCGTTCGATACTCAAGATATCTGTAGTAGAATAGCTTTCGAATGTGCCCTTACTTTTACCTTTTTCATAAACACCTATTTTACCATCAGACCGTAAGTACATAGCATAATCTATCGTATTGTAATGATTATTCACATTTTTATAGGATAGGCCAACCATTACGGCTTGATTGTTTTGTAGTGCGCTAAATGATACTTTTCCATCGCCAGCTATTTGATTTTTGCTCACTGTACCGGCATTCCAGGTTTCTACGGTATAGTTTTTTCTAATTTCTCCTTGCTCATTTATTTCTACATTAACTGCATTAGTGTATTTTTTTGTACTACCTCCAACAGTCTTTTTAACAAGGATTCCTAATTCATCGTAGGTATTACTGGTAATCAGTTCTTCGGGTTGATCATTAATGGTTTGTTTTTGGATTAATAACCGATGTGCGTGATCGTAGGTAAACTTATCTTTGGTTATAATTGGCTTGGATTCAAAACGTTTGTGGCTCGTTGTGCTTTCTAGTACTTTACCGGTAAAATCTAATTTGTTACTTGTGATATTGGTTGTGCCTAAATATTCATTATAATTATATCCATAGACTAAGCGCGCCTTTTTATCATAATAATTTACTGAAGTAATCCATTTATTGGTTCCTAATACACGGATTTTGCTCCCTGTAGATAAAGTTTTGACGTCTGTCTTTATAGATTCTCCGTACACTTGGTTTGGTTTCACACCACCAGCTAAGTCAAAATTGTAATCATCATAATAACTAATGGTCATTAAGTTATAAATGTTCTTTGGCTCTGCATTGTTGCTATAATAGAGTTTAAAACCAGTTCCGCCTAAATTAAGTGGGCTGGTTACACGTTCTTCGAATACAGGGGCTGTACTGTTATCATAAAACGATTGCATGGTTTTGCGGTTTCTATCATCACCTAAAATCCCTGTATAAGCAACCCTGCCAAATATATCGTATTTAGTAAATGTCCATTCTTTTGGAACTTGTCTACGTTGTTTAGGATCTTGCATAAGAACAGGGCGGTCAAGACGATCATATACAATGTACTCCCAATCTTTTTTGCCAGGCACCTTTTTCTCAACTAAACGATTTCTTGTATCATATTTGTATTGATAACAGAGTTCGGCGAGTTTACCCTGGTTAATTCCGTTTTCAATTGTGACTTTTGGCGGAATTACATAGCTTAAATTATCATAGTCATTATATACATAATAGGTGTCATGAGGGATGTTTTTGTTATACGTCCGCTTTAAGATAAGCCTATCGTTCATATCTATGAACTCTTCTGAGGTGTTATCTTTGTCAAACTCTTGTTCGGGCTGCCAATTTTCGTTGTAAGTGATATTTTTATATAGCTTATCTACATGGTAATATCCATTACGTATAAGACTAGGTTTTTCTTTATCTCCACTATCAAATTTTACCTCGAATAAAGCTACTTCGTTCTGGGTGTTAAAAGCATATTCGTGCCTAATTGTATGGTTTTTTGAAATTCTTTTTGCATAGTCCTGCCTACCTTTTATGACAGGTAAATTAATATTCAGATCTACAGATAACCTCTCTGCTTTTAAAGAACCACGATTATCTGTACGATAAAACTCTAAGTAATTATTACGTATTCTTGCTCTAACGGTTAATCTCCTAAACCCTTGACTAATACGTATGATTGTACCAAGTTCTGTATCTGGTAATGATGCAGGAGAGGAATTAATTTGTTTGATGCGGCCTAATTTGATATCACCACTTGAGGCCCATCCGGCATCAAACTTAAAATGTAAAATGTTGTTTTCAATTTTAATAAAACCACTACCACCACCAGAACTAGTAGTACAAATATCATTTAAACCTAAGGGTATATTGAGATCATCATAAACTATTCTGTCCCTTGTGATTGTTTTAAGTGATACTTGATTAGGATCATATTTCCAACTGCTTCCGGGAGCTGCTTCTTCTAGAACTCTCTGTAATGGTGAAGCTTCATAGATAGTTTCATTATATGGATTTAATGTTTGCTCATATTTTTCGGTATTATAAAAACTTAAATTATCGTCAATTGGATTCGAGTATATTAACCCAAGTTGAGTTTCTGAAGAACTATACGGCAAATACGCCTTAGGATTGTTGCCATATGCATCATAAACATACGGAGTAATAACATCTTGGTGATTGCCACCTGCGCGCACAAGTACTTGCTGAGAAACTCTGCCTAATCCATCATGATAGGTTACTTCTTCTATTTTATCATCTGATTGAACATTACCGTCAGTAGTTGCTACATGATACGTTGTAGTTTTTATATAGTTTTCTGTTTGGGTCTGCCCAAAGACTAATACGGGCAAAAACACCAAGAATAAGAAAAAATTTTTCATTTGCTATTCGTTATTTGATATGTTAAAGTGATATTCACTTTTCGTGATTAGATTTCCTTCAGAGTCCTTGGTTTCTTTTAATCGATTAAATAGATCATACTCATAGGATACCAGATTGCCTTTAGGATCTTTAATACTTGTGATTCCTATTAATGGTTTATGTAGATATGTGGTTATATGACATGTATTGTCATAAGTTTGAATAGTAGTACGAAATTTATCTAACCAATCTTCAAGTATATGGTTATCAGAAGGTTTGTTAGATATGTCTTTTAAGAAAAATAATCGTTTCCCATGTTCAGCCAAGAAACGAGCTTCTATTTCTTTATAAGATAATTTTCCTTCAATTTTAACAATAGGGAGTTGGTCATTATACCCCCATATATATACGGCTTTAGGAGTGTCTTTAAATCTATAGGTTTCTCTAACATTTCCGGTACTATTGTAACGAAATACACTTTGATCTTCTAAATGATCTTTGTTTATTCCGCGTTGAATTTTTTTGATTCTAACAGACCCGGGCGATCTTTCATCATATACATTTCTTGTCACTCCAATGACATTATCTTCTTTTCGATTTTCGATAAAAACAGGTTGGATGCGATTTTGTTCTTTTAAACGAAAAATTGCACTTCTCTCTGATGGCAGTAGATTATCTGTTGGGAACGTATCTCCTGGGTAATAGGCTAAAGTTTCTCTTTTTTTTCTATCACTGCCCTCTGATATCACTCGGGTAGTTTGCATATGTGAAGCACTATTTTTTTGATACGTAACTTCGTTAAGCATATGATCAGGTGTATCAGAACCAAATGTTTTAATCGTACGCTTTTTTATAAAGGGGAAATAACTTTGAACCTGACCCACATTATAGAATTTGGCCGTTTGATGAGGAAATGGTGGAACAAGATTTTGTAAATCAGGATGCCATATTCTTGTAGTATTTACAAGAAACTCGTTTTCGATTGTTAAAATGTTTTGCTCAATTTGATTATGATATCGTGGGTTTTCTTCGTAGTCTATGTATTCAGCTCTAATTATTCTGCCATTCTCATCATAATCTGTCTTTTCTTTTAGTAACCCGCGCAATGGATCTTTAGATATATGTATTATATCGTGATGAGGATCAAAAGCACTTTCAGACCTAAAGGGAGATAAAAATCGTTGTCCTTGTCCATCTGGATTATCTTGTGGATTTGTAAATTGATATACACTTTTGCCTAAGCCGGGTATGTTAACCGTTACTTCTTGATAACCTACCCAACCGCCTTTAGTTTTAAGCAGAGGATAAATAGGTTGGGCACTTTTTCTGATATAAAAGTAGCGTTCAATAAATTTGTTGTCATAATCAAAAGATGTCAAATATGCATCTCTTTGAAAGTTATGATACCAGTTGCGATCTACAAAATTAACACTGCTGCCAGATGAAGCACCAGGCCTTCCATAAGTATAATTTTTGATTATTTTTTTTGAATCTATACTGGATGTAGCAGTAATCGTTTTTTTAATTCTCAAACCACCTATATTATGTTCTAGTCGTAAGTCTTTATCTTTATATGTATTTATCTCATATTCGATCTCGCTATACCCTCCTGTAGGATATATAATCTTTTTTAGCATAGCCGCTTTCATGCGGTTTTCATCGGGTTCTCGATTAGCTCCCGGATAATTTATTCCTTCTCTACGACTAGTAGGAATTAAGGTGTTAGCTGTGTTGGCATTAAAATATCCCCAGTAATCTTGTTGATTAGATTCATAAGAAGGTAACTTGATATGTTCATGATATTCAAACCTATGCTGTTTTTTTTCATTACCGGTAGTAGCAATTTCAGAAAAACTAAGTAGTTTAAGTCTTGAGCTTTTTTGTAAGTTTTGATAAGGAAATGCTATAAAGTAATCATACCTAAATCCGAATTTTTTAATAACATGATTGTCATTGTTGGTTATAACAATTTGGTCTAATGCATGATTTCCCGGAAGATCAGATCGATCACTGTTTTTATACTTAAAGTTAACACTGCCTGAACCAAAAGAAATTTTGCTAATGTATTTAGGATTTTTAATAATGCTTAAATTCGGAATCCAATAAGAGTCATTTGTATTGGCATAAAAGTCATATAATGTACCCGTAGGTTGACTAACAAAAGAAGTAGTTCTGCTATAAGGTCTTTCTGGTCCATCACAGTAATTAGGAAGGCTTCTCTCAAGTTCATCATATTGATCTTTAAAAGTTTTAATATAATGCATGCGCTGTTCAGTAGTTTTGAACTCTTCAATTGGCCCTTGATCTTTGTAGGTAAGCACAATTTCTGATTTAAATCGTAAAGAGTTGATCTTTGAAGGGTACCAGGTATTAATCAAATGATTTTTATCTCGTGGGTTTTTAAGATTAGAGTTGCGCTGCCATTGTCTATAGTTTGGTCTGCTCATAAACTGTTCTTTCGTTTCTTTTGGGCCAGCAACAGCTCCTATAGAGGGGTGAAGCATATAATTTTCGGTAGTTTCGGTATATTCATCTGTATGAGGGAAAGCATATGAAATCCCATTGGGAGTAGTAATAACCCATTCTGGATTTATGGGATCAGCTTCTGGACCTATAGCAGGTGAAATGACTACATCTGTATTTCCTGAAATAATAACCGGATTCCCATTTCGGTTTAAAACAAATGACCCTGATGCTGTAGGTGTTTTATAGTAAAAAATATCGGGTTGTGTATCCATCATTCTTTGAAAATGATATTCTATTTCGGGATATGAACTACCCGATCTTGAAGGAACGGAGCTCAAAACCTTCAAATGACTAAATTCTTTACTGGGGATACAATTATTATCATTGTAATTCCTGTTTTTAACCATTGTTACATAATCATCTATGATGAAGTCATCGATAACATCACCAAAAACTAAGGGCCTAAATTTTAAATTATTAAACCTGCCATAGTTGATACGAATTTTATCTCCACGATCATTAGTTCCGTAAATATCCTCGTCAGGATTACCTTTTACCTGTCTTTTGATATACCCAACAGTGTTTAAACCCCAACCAAGCCCAACGTCACTTGCTTTTTCATCAACCAGAATACCATCTTTTCTATAGCTTAAGGATATCGGAACTTGAAGATCATTGTTTTGTACGGTGTATATAGGAATGTTTATATTCACCATTCCTGTATAGAGGTCTACCAATTCTTGATTAGAATAATCATTAAACCCGGCTAGCGAAGGATTGGTTAGATAGTCGTTGGGGTTATCGTTGCCGGGTAAGATTAGCTTTTGTGAGTAGGTTTGAAATGAGAAAACAAGAAATGCCAATAGCAGCATTTTTCTTGATAAAGGAATTATAATACCAAACTCGCCTTCTTTTTTATATACGCTTTTTATAAAAAAGTTATGGAAGTATAGAAGATTCTTCCAATTTAATAATTTCTGTTTCATTTTAAGACTGATTTATGTGTGTTTATTAGCCTTAATGTGGGCATCTAAGAAAATGTTACCCTCCTTTATGAAAATTTTAGAATAACAGGTAGGAGATAGGTGTTGAAATTTGAACCAAAAGACACTAGAGATTGAGTAAAAAGAGGTAAAAAGAAACCCGAAAGATTCTGTATTGAGTCTTTCGGGGTATGTAATGATTTCGGATTGTAAATCTGAGCTATCAGGTTTAGAATAAAAAACTTGCTTGTTCTTCTATTAATCACATTTAAAGGGGGTTAATTCAATATCAATCAATTTAAGTTTTTTATAGTTTCCATCTATATCTTCTAATTTTATTAAATCATTTTTATAACTAATTTCTTGAATAGCAAATACATTTTTAACGGTACTTGATTTATTAAGATAATTTCTATGATTTTTTAAAAACCCTCCATCTACAAATTCTGTTACTTTTTTCTTTCCTGATTTTATGTCGATTAAAATAACTTTGTTTCTTTCAAAATTTTCAGGCCCAGCAGCGAATTTATTTTTATAAGTATTTGAAGTAGATATAAGTAAAACTTCATTATTAAAAACCTCTAATAAGAAAAGGCATTTTTTAGTTCCTTCAAATACAATCTCATTTTCAAACAATAACTTAAAATTCCCATTTTCTTTGTTCAATACTTTTTGAAAAGGGATATTTTTATATAAAGTAATCCTTTTATTTTTATCGTCAATAGTTTTTTCTTTCGATAAATAGAGTAAGTAATTACTATCATTAAATAGCTTTTCTGATGCTATATGATTATTTGACTTACATGTAGTATTGAAGAGTATAATTAATATTATAAAAAACCTCATAGTTAATTTTTTCGATAATATGGGGATTTATCCGATTGCGTTACTGTTTTTGTTGTCCCGTCAGCATTAGTAACTTTTTTCGTATAGTTTTGCCTCCCTTTAGCTTCCCCATATTCACTGGCATATGTTTGTACGAGTTTATTTTGAGTCATAATTTGATAGGGTTGTCCATTAATAAAACCATTCTTCGTAAATATCTGGATTCCATTATCATTCTGCAATAAAAAAACAGAACCATGTGTGGTAGTAATACCTCCATCAGCACTATATCGTATAGCATCACCAATTCTTGGTTTACTTACGTTTCTATAATCGCTCCCTAATTTATTATCAAAATTACTCTCAATTGCCATTGATGTAAATAATTCTTCAGCTGTTTTTGGCAAAAAAAATGGTTTCGAATCTACTCTCCCATCAGTAGTTAAATTTATCGTACAGTTCCAACAATTATTAATTGCATCCTGTGGTGCTTCTGAAGGGTTTTGTGCTAGTTCAATGTTACCTGTTGTTAAAGCCTCTTCCATTCCTTGAAGCATATATCCTATTTTAGATTTACTGCTAAATTCGGATACATTAAAACTATCTTCTCCTCCTTTATTCAGCTTTGCTTCGAGATCTTTTTTACTAACTCCGAATAGTTTTTTGGCTAGTCCTACTGATATTCCCATTTGTTCTAAAAATGAATCATAAGTATCACCTTCTTGTCGATTAAGACTCAAAGTACCTGTCTCGCTATCAAATACAAATTCCCATAATCCATTAGGGTCATTAAATAAAATAGGGTTGTTCCCGGAAAATCTATATGGTGTAAGATTATAACTTTGTTCTGCCAATGGGTCCAAATTCATCCAACGACCTAATGCAGGGTTATGATTCCTTGCTCCAAAATCATACCAATCTAAGCCCAGCTCGTTTTGTTCTTCTTTGCCTCCAAAACCGTATTGATGATCTCGCCCTGTTATAATAGTATTATACCCCTTATGTTTTAAACCAAACGGGTAATAGTTATTCTCTTCTCGAATTTCTTGTTGGGTGACTATCCCATCATTATTATTATCACTATAACTTAAACGAATATTACCTAAATGGTCTTTGTATTGATATATATAATCAAAACCACCTGTAGTATTAGGTTCAATATATCCTTCGGGGTGGTTAAAAAACTCAAGGTTACCATTTTTATAAACATAATTCCCTGCATATTCGGTATTCGTTGCAGAACTTCCTATGGTAACCGTTTTTTTGAGTTTTATTCCGGCAGCATTATACATATAGGAAATAGTACCAGCACCATCACTATTTGATATGGCTAAGGTCTTGGGTAAGTTAAGATGATTATAAGTAATATGGGTTATACCATTGTTCAGATCTTTGATCATATTACCATTGGTATCATATTCATAATCGATATTGGTCGTATTACCATCCTTAAAACCATACTGGTTGTTACCGTTATCGACCACCTTAATAAGCCTGTTACCCGAATCATAGGTATAAAATAGGTTATCCATAGCCGAGTAATTAGTACTATTTTGCCATCCATTACGAGCTAGTCTTAGAATGTTTCCATTTTTATCGTATTTCAAATTGTTAAGATCATAGTTACCTGTACCATGAAGCGCTTTGGTTATACGATTTAATGCATCGTATTCAAAAATATATCTCCTTTTTCTATTAAGGTTATCATTAGCAGTTTTCCAGAACGTTGCCGAGATATTACCATTGTATAAAGATGTTATCCCTGCCAATGGAGTATTGTAGTTTACTTCAAAAGCAAAAAGGTCTTTACCCAATACTTCAGGACTATTAATTTGTGTTAACCAACCTCTAATATTGTGTGTATAATCTATGGTTTGTAATCCTTCTAAATCAGTAGTGTCGCCACCCACATCCTTTTTGGTCAGAATTCCTAATTCGTCATAGGTATTGCTAACGATAAGTTCGGCAGGTTGATTATTGATCGTTTGTACCTGCGTTAACATACGTCCCATATGGTCGTAGGTAAATTTATCCAAAGTTGTTATCGGTAGGTTTGAACCCTTTCGATGTATAGTTTTGTTTGTTATAACTCTACCTGTAAAATCAAGTTGAGTTTCAACGACATCTGTTGTGTTTAGGAAGTCATTCTTGGTATGTGCATAGATCAATCTTCCTTTCTCATCATAGTAGTTAAAAGAAGTGATCCAATCCTCTGTATCTAATACCCTGACGTAAGACCCTGTTGCTAAACCAGTAACGTTCAGGTTTACGATTTGATTTAAAACCGTTCCTGGAGTAGGGGTATCTTGATCAAAAGTATAATCATCATAGTAATTGATGACATGGATTTCTGAAAACAAATGTGGAATTGCATCATTACTGTAATAGATTTTGGTTCCTCCTAGTACTGTAGGATCGGTTATTCTACTTTCATATTGAGAATAAACACTGGTATTATTAGCAGATTCTTGCATTGCTTCTCTTGTACTATTGCTTTGTTTTATTCCTGTATAAGCCACTCTACCTAATGCATCATATTTAACAAATGACCATTCTTTTGGTGAATTATTTTGTTGGTTAACGTCTTGTGTCATAATAGGTAGATCTAATATGTTATATACTATGTACTCCCAACCTTTGCCTGGCACTTTTTTCTCGATTAAACGATTTCGGTTGTCATATATATATTGATAGCAAAGCTCGTTAAGTTCACTCGTACTAACTCCATCTTGGATTGTAACTTTAGGAGGAATAACGTAGGTTAGGTTTCCAAATTTATCATGTACATAATATGTATCATGGGGTTCATTCTGATCATAGGTACGCTTTAGAATTAGTGTACCACTTTTATCTGTATATTCTTCTGTAGTACGATCCTTATTGTATTGTTGACCCTCGACCCAGTTTTCATCTTTGGTGATCGTAACATAAAGTTGATTTTCTTGATAGTGATTATTCTGAATCAGAGTAGGTTTTTCTAAGTCATTAGTAACAAAGTCTACCTCAAATAATGGAATTTCGTTTGCTTTATTATGGTGTCGATTAAACTTAATCGTATGCTCATTAGCATTAGAAGCATTAACCTTCCATGCTTCTCCCGGAGCTCCTGTTTTGGTTATGCGGTTTAAAGGTGATGCTTCAAAAACACTTTCTTTATAAGCATTTATATTGGCAGCATTAAGATTAGGAAAGTCCTCTGGATATTTGTTTTTGTAATAATAATTTATATCTGTAAGTACATCTACAGGGTTAAAATTTCCCAGAGCGTCACTTTGTCTTTCAAAAGGTAAATAGGTTTTATTTTGCCTTCCGTAATTATCGTATGCTATATGAGTTACGATATCTTGTTTATTAGGAGATGCGTTAATGGAAATCTGTTGTTTAGGTCTTCCTAATCCATCAAAATACGTAATATCAGATATGATATTCTTAACACTGTTTTGTGGTATTGTTGACATTTGGGTTTGAGGAACTTTGGCAAGCACATAGTTTTCGTTACTAGGTTGTAATGGCTTGCTGGCGCATCCTTCATATATTCCATATTCGTTTGGACACTTGTCATTTTTGTTGTTTACGTACCCTGAAGGTTTTGTACAACTACTCTTTGTTGTATTAGGGTCCCCAAAACCATCATTATCGGAATCGCTGTACCATATTGTGGTAGGGTTAATATTGGCTACAGTGTCATCACAATCCAGATTATTAGCTACATAACCATTAGGTTGATAACTTTGATATTTTTTCACATTAGGATTCCCATACCCATCGTTATCTACATCTCTATAAAAATTTCTAGGCTTAATATTAGTGATTAATGAAGTGGTATCATCATAATCGTCATTATTGGTTACATAACCATTAGGTTTAAAACTTTGATACTTTTTTACATTAGGATCACCATACCCATCATTATCTGCATCTCTATAAAAATTCTTTGGACTAATATCGGTTATAAGAGATGTGCTATCATCATAATCCTTATTATTACGAACATAACCTGTTGGAGTTTGACATTGCCTCAACGTATTACTTGGGTCTCCAAAACTATCATTATCGGCATCGCGATACCATACTGTATTAGGGTTAATAGAACTATCATTATCATTACAATCGTCTTGATTGGCTACATATCCAGGAGGTTTAGTGGCAGCATTTCTAGGAAACCTTGGATCTCCAAAACCGTCTCCGTCTCGATCTCTGTTCCATCGGTAAGTAAATCCACCACCGTCGCCATCGCCACCACTGCCATCATCCGGTGGGGCTACATTTGGTATGCTTTCTGGATTAGTGTTAGATATTTCTTGTCCCAAACCTATGGTACAGGATAAAAGGAGTGCTGATAAAAAAATTAAATATTTCATCTATATATTTTTTAATAAGAATGATTAACATTCTAGAAGTGATACTTTTATACTTACGTGCTTTTAATTAAGAGTTTTGTAGTTGTACTCTGTTTTAGATAAAAGATGTCCGTTATGATCTTTTATGACTTCAAGGCGATTGTAACTATCATAGTGATATGTAGTTTTTTGTCCTCTAGGATCTGTAACACTGGTAACCCCAATCAACGGAGCATAGGTATATGTAGTTATATGTGCTTGTGGAAGTCTTTGCCTTAAAGTATCAAGTAAGCTTAACTGATTATCGCTAAGGTTCTCTAATTGGCTTTGCGATATACCAAGTGCTATAGCTATCTCGGCAAACGTGGCACCTATAGCTTTAGCCACAGGATATTTACCTTGATATCCCCACACATATGTGGTATATGTATCCCCTTTTTTAAACATTTCTAGTGGGTTGCCCCATTGATCATATTTATGATACACTAATCTGGTTTCGAGGTCATAATCTGCTTTAGCTAGTTTTAATTCTTTTGGAAAGGGAATCCCATTTAGATTTTGATCTCCAAATTCAGTTTTTTGGACGGATAACGTAATATCATTTTCTAAAGCTTCTACCAGGATTGGGGTAGCAATTTGGTGTAGGTCGATTAATTTTTGTTCGGCAATAGTTGGATTAGCTATATCCTGTGGATAAATTGTCTTGGTTTTTATAACATCCTCTTTACTATCAGTAATTTCAACTCTTGTAAGTTGTAAATGTTCTGGATTGTCATAATAATACCTGGTTTCAGTGTGCACAGGATTTAATCCATTTTCATCGTATTGTTTCTCTAAGGTACTACTTAAGTAATGCCAATACGAGTTAGTACTATACTCCATAAAATCAAAATGATCTAATAAATGAGGATATGTAAGTATAGTGCCAACCGGTTTAGTATAACAATGATGATAATGTACTTTTCTTACGTTATCAGCGCCGGATGCGATACATTTTCTGTTTTTTGTACCTATAAAGTAATTATGTTTATGATTGGTCAGGCACTCATATCCTTTATAATATATTTTAGTAACATCATCTTGGCTACAGGTATAGGTGATATCTGTAGTGCAAGGTTCACCTTCATGTTTTTTTACCACCCTATATCCATATGTTTTCTTAAAATGTCGAGTATCTTCTTTATAGGTATTAATGGTTTCAGATAGAGTTATCAATCCATTACCCTCTTTTTTAAAGATTGACGTTTTTTTCTTTAATCCATTGCTCCAACCCAAATTTACCCACGGAGATGATTCTATAGGATTACCAAAAATAGAATTACCCGGATAGTCATTGTGAATAATAAACTCATGCTCTTCTCCACCATTTTCAAAATTACTACCCCCATGGCTCACTGTTACATATTGATAATAGGTAGAATTCACAGAAGTATTAAACAATTGTCTTGTGCTATTAGAATGAAGTTCGTAATACTTAATGTCTGAAAAACTACAAGGGACCATATCTCCAGGGTTACAGGTTTTTCTTTCAATATTATTAGAAACATAAAATGGGGTTTGCCCTTTTTCGGCAGATGAGGTATTTAAAGACTCTTTTTTGCCATAATAATAAACACGAGTATTCGCTATACTTGATGCAGCATCAAAAGATTTGATAGATTTTATTCTTAAACCACCACTAGTAATATTGGTGGCTACTTTTTGAGGTTTGTCTTTGATGTACCATAGTGTAAAATTTGATTGTACACATTCAAAACCAGGACTTAAAGTTATGGTATACGAATGCCCTTCTTTTAAATTTGCCAGAATATCTGCGATATTGCTATTTTCTGTTATAGTAATAGAAGTACCAATATTGGTCACTTGTCCTCCCAGGGTACGTTTATAAAACATGACCTTTTGGTTGGTTTGATTGTCTACAATGGATACCACAGCTCTAGATTTTCCTACGTCTAGATAACTATCACATGCATTTGAGTTAAATCGGGTGCTCCCATATGCAGTAATGGTCTGATCAAAAGGAACATTTATAACCTTTGATTTATTATAACCCGATCCAAATTCGTCGGGACCTGTATTAGCTGATAAGGAGAGGTTTACTTTTGGTGGTGATACTACTTTTTCTCCATAATATGAATTGCCTTCATACTCAAAACGTTCGTACCCTTTTGTAGGGTAGGTAATTTGTTTCAAAAGACCTATTTGAGCTTTTGAGGGATCCGGATTTTTATTAGCGCCAACATCGTAATACGTTAAGATTGGATTGATCGATGGTCCTAATGTTCTGGGATTTGGAAACAGATAGTTGTTATTTTTTGCATTATAATATCCCCAATGGTCCTGGCTGTACGACAATCTTTCCGGAAAGCTCGAAGGCTCTATATACTCAAACCGATAGTTTTTGCTAGGGTCTTTGTATACAACTTCTTCAAGAAATACTCGTTTTTTAGAAGTCATTAGGTAAGAGAAATCAAAACGTTCTATAATCGTATTATTTTTATTTTTAACTACGATCTTTGAGACAAGATCATGTCCGTCAACTTTGGGATGTTCAATATTAGATTGTAGATTGATTACCCCGTCGTTTGGATTATTACTTTCGATTCTAACTAGTTTTTTACCAACTATTCTTAAATTATTACTTATTACAGTACCAACATTATTTCTTTCAGCAAAATAGGAGTCACAAATCCATTGCCCCGGAGTTACATAAAAAGACTGTGATTTACCGCTTACATAACCATAGTTGTTGTCGCTATATATGAAGCTAACAATATCTCCTTTAGGGTGCCTTATTTGAGAAAGATACCAAGCCGTGGTAGTATCTTCTGGAGGGCCATGATGCCCACCATTGCCACCACCAGAAGCTCTGTTTAGGTTTATCTCTGTTTCGGTAAAGAAATATTCGATCCCATCGGAAGTGGTAATTTTAAAACTTACCTCACGTTGGTCTTCAAAATATGTCATTTGAAAGTCTTTATGAGGTACAAGGATGATATTTTTGTTTTTGTCGAAAACAAATTGCCCAGTATGCCCATTAAAATTATACATGAATACATCTGTTTCGCTATCTATGTTTGGGTTCTCGGCAATGGTCTGAAAAAATTCTAATGCCATTGGAGTTTTTTTACCACCAGGTTTGTGGATGTCTTCGTCGGGGTAGAAATAATTATTATATTCATCAGATTTATCTCTTGTGATACGAGAAATTACACCCCCAACATTAAGACTCCAACCTAATCCAACATTAGAAGATAATTGATCAACTTTAATACCATTAGAATTATAGCTTAACGAAATAGGGATGGATAAGTTATTTGTTTGGTATTGATATAAAGGAACATGTATACTAGGAGTACCTGTGAACAATCCTACGGGAGCTTGCCCGTATTTTCCAAGTTCGTAAGCCGTAGGAGACGGAGGGGTAATATTAGGCATATCTTGTGCAGAAATAGATAAAATACTCAAAAACAACCCAAATAGCTGCAAGATTAATTTAGTATTCATCTTTATGATACGTTGATTGCAGTACCAATGCAGGATTAGGGCAATGTACTTTTGCTGTTGTGTGTTTTGTTTCATTTTAAGATTGATTTATGTGTGTTTTGATTACCCTTAATGTCAATAGCAGATAAGATGTTACCCTACTTTTATGAAGATTATAGAATAAGCGGTAGGAGATAGGTGTTGAAGTTTGAATCAAAATCACTGGAGACTGAGTAAAAAAGACTCAAAGTTGAGCCAAAAACACTCGAATTTGAGTGAAAAAGACTCGTGATTGAGCAAAAAACATTCGAATTTGAGTAAAATATACTCGAATTCGAGTATAAAAGATTCAATCGCGAGTATAAAACACTCAAACTTGAGTATATTTTATTCAAAAAGAAACCCGAAAGAGTCAACCAGGACTCTTTCGGGTTAGAACACAATATATGACGGTGTTTATTTTCTAGAAAATCGTTGTCTTAGATCTTCATAGATTGGTTTTGCACTCTTTACCCCTTTTTTGTTGGCCTCTTTAATTTGTCCATAGTACAATAAGGCAGCTTGTAAAGCTTCGCTACCCGCTAATAATCGAGTATCATCTACATCAGAAAAAAGTTGCTCTAATATATTGGCAATAGGAGTTAATTGTGATACTACGGTTTCGTCTTTTAAAAACTCTTGCGTATCCATATATCCAGGGACAAACTCTGGATTGGTTTCTGCATATGATTTTACTTTTTGTACGGTAGGTAATGATTTATCACCCATCTTAAATAACCCTGAGCGGTCGTTTGCAGTTAAAGCTTGCAGATAAGGCGCTAAGTCATTTTTACATTCTTGTAATTTGTTGGTGATGTTGTCAATTACGTCTTGCGGAATTACCACGCTAATTTGATTTTCTTGAGACATTTGTGTAAATTTAAAATGGTTAATACATATTTTGAAGTCACAAACCTAAGGCAAAAATGGTTGGGTTACTCAGGGGACAATATCCCATTTTGATGTGCGATTATTCTTAAGGAATTAACAATACTCACTTTAAACCCTTTGTAATAAAAAAGCTCCCTGATCAGGGAGCTTTTCATTACAAGTATAGTTGATGTACCTACCTGTTCGACACTGTTGTTTTTGGCACTATTCTGTACCAAAACCGTATTCGAAAGAAAAATCTACTGTAGTATCAAAATTGTAATCCATTAGAATTTGATTACCACGCCTTATAGCCAAGTTGTCTTTGCCATCACCATCCCAGTCACCAATTAGGTATTGATCTTCTGAGTTCCCGTTTCCAAAGGTTTGATAATAATCGGTTGTATTACTGTAAAAATTGTCCATGGTGATGTATTGTTGTCTTCTAATACCAATATTATCTTTACCATCTCCATCACGATCTCCGGCAAAATATTGATCTTCTTGGTCTCCTAATCCAAAGAAGTATGTGAAATAAGGAGAACCATTTTTGTAATAATGCATGATAATTTCGTTTTGCTGTCTTCTTACGGCTATATCATCTCTACCATCACCATTCCAATCACCAACTAAGTATTCTGCTTCACTATCTCCATATCCATAATAATATGAGTGATCTGCTGTACCATCAAAATTATAGTCAATAATAATTTGATTACTTCTTCGAACCGCTATATCATCTTTTCCATCACCATTCCAATCTCCTACCAAATATTCACCTTCTTGATTTCCATTGCCAAAGAAGAAAGAATGATCCGGTTCGCTGTCAAAATTGTAATCCATTAAAATCTCATTACCTCTTCGCACTGCAATATTATCTCTACCATCACCATCCCAATCTCCGACCAGGTATTCATCCTCAAAAACTTCTGGTAATAAACCATTTCCACCCCAGTTGTTAAAAAGTTCTGGCACGAAGATTTCTGTAATATTATTGTGGCGTAATTGCATATTATCTCTCCAGTGATTCCAGGATATGGCTCCTCTTAATCCTTGTTCTACCTGTTGTAAGGTATAGCCAGATACTCTATCTCGAGGCAGATTAGGATCACTATTGTTTTGGTTAAAAGTATCCATTAAATCTAATACCACAGGGGTGTAGATTGGTCGTTGTTGAGCGGTTCTGAATTGATTACCTCCTTGATAACTATATTGTGGGTTATTTGCCAATGTACGATATCTATGCGTTGTAAATTGCCATTCTACACCTTCTGGCCAGCTTTCAATAACACGTTCAAAACTTTGTTTTATTTGATCATCTGATCCGGTATATGCTCTGAGTGCTAAAAACCTAAAAGCATCTCGGTCCATATCCCAATGAGCAGCATGTGCTAATTCATGAATGGTGGTGCCATAAATAGCCTCTTCATCATCTCCCCATCTTCTAATGTATATCGAAGGAAAAATCCCTCCCGTACGTGCATACAATGCAGCATGACCGGGTGCTTTGTTTGTGTTAGTTTTAAAATTGGCAGCTATTTTTATTTGCGGTTTAAAGGCACCATTTCTAGGGGGGCTAGATAACCCAAATCTACCTGTATAATAGTAGTCATAAGCCGCTTGATGGATTAGGGCATAGTACTGTTGCGCATCTACAACCCAGTTACTTCCTGAAGTTCCTAAATTAACATCCCATCGCCCTCTTTTTTTAGGACCGTTTAATACAGCTTGTCCAAAATTTCCAGATCGTACACTATAATCATGTCTTTCCCATTTAATACTATAATTAACAGGCCTTCTAAATGATGCGGTTCTAAAGTACCCATTGGCATCAGTATAAGCTATTTCAACTCGATACCATCGTCGGGCTCTCACTTTGGCACCAACAACAGGTACATAACGACTAACTCCATTTGTGTTATCCCAAACCATAATGTGACCATCAGGATTCCATTTACTGAACTTTTTCTTTGCTAGCGTATTTGCTTTTGAATCTGCATCCAGATTTCCAGTAATTCGTAAAGCTTCTTCTTCTAGAGTACTATTGAAATTATCATTTCTACCGCCACTACTTGAACCAGAACTGATTTCTGGAAGATATAATTCTTCTAGGATTTGATAAGACACATTTGGAAATTTATACCCAACAGGAACAGAAGCATACTGATATGTTACTTTGTCTTGTGGTATTTGTGGATCATGATAATGATCCCCTCCTTCAATTATTTCATAATCTAATGGGTACGAAAATAATTCTAAAGTTTGATCATTTTTAAGAATATCTAATTTTTCTTCGGTTCTAGGATCAAATCGTACATAATAGTGTGTGGTGTTTAGAGTTTGAGCTGTAGTTCTTGAACCAGCAGTAAGATTCTGATAAGCTCTACGCATGTTTTCTACCGAATAGGGGTTTTCTAATTTTTCCCCTAATATAATCGCTCCATTTTGGATAGCTGTTTTTGTATTATTTTCTTCGGTTGATAATTCTTCAACTAGCATAGGCATTTCATCATCTTTTTCACAAGAAAAGGATAATGCTACCAAGGCTAGTAATAGTAACTTTTTGATACTTTTTTTCATAACATTTTTTATAATCAATTAAATTTTAGTTTAAATCGATTATTAATGTTTTAAGTGCCCAATATGTTACCCTAACTTTTTCAAAAAATAAAAGCTCCCTGATCAGGGAGCTTTTATGCGCTATTTACGTATGGTTTGCTTTTTAGTTTACCATAAACTTTAAAGACGTTTTTTTGTTTGTCTCGAGTATTTGAATGAAATACATCCCTGTTCCTAATTTTGATCCAAACTTAATTACTTGTTCTGCCGAAGTATAAGGCAATGTATTGGTTTCAATCAGTTTTCCTGTGATATCATAAACGGCATAAGAAAAATCAGTTTTTACTCCTGAAATAGTAACTTGATTACCTTTAGAAACCGTTGGATAAAGGATTAATTTATCAGAAGATATAGTCGGTAACACGTCTTGCAATACTGTTTTAGCTCCACCTGATTTTCTTCGTTTAAACAGTCCTTGTCCAGGTATTGGGATAAAGCACGGATACGGCACTCTACTTATATATTGAAAATCTTGTGATGGCTCATGCCTTATTTTCGCTTTTTCAATGATTCCATTACATATAAGTGAATAAATTGTAGTGTAATTATATATTACTAAAGGAGGGACTCCATCAATAGCAAATAATGAAGGGTTGTCTTCAAGTATGAAATTATCCCCAGTATCTGTTATTTTGGATAGATTATAAGGAAGCCCTCCAAGTGTTGTAAGCGCTGTATTATTTACGATTCTCACTTTATTTACTTGCTTAAGGGTTTTTAATGAGTCTAGATTGGTGATATTGCCAGGTACCGATTCAGAAATGGTTAATGTTCCTCTAATAATAGTATAGTCAAAACTATCGATCTCTGCCTGAGACGTAAGTGTAACATCTGCAAACGTGGTATTATTACAGGCATTAATAATATCTATTTTGGCGCTGGTGTTGGCTGCGTTGTTTGCTATGGTTGTATTAAGCCTCACTCCATAGAATGAGTATGAGCTTGTATTGCTATCTTCTATCAGAGATAATATACCACAAGCATCACTCAAAGAAGTATTATCCTCGATAGTAAGATTATCCTGTACTGCCCTGATGTTAGATAACCCATCTAGATTTTGTAATGCCGGGTTAGCTGTTATAGATACATTTCCAGGTACAAATCCTAGTTTAGATAATGCATCTATGTTAACAAGATTTGGATTGTTATGAATAGTAACATCACAATAGCGATACGGGTCTAATCCGGAGATGTTTAGTCCGTCAAGATTTGTTAGGTTTGGGTTATTTTCTATGTGTAAATCTCCTCCAAGAGATTGTACAGCAGAAAAACCAGATAGATTCGATAGTATGGCGTTATTTTCTATACTTAATTTACCTCCAATTGCGGTAAGGTTTATAAAATTACCGGTATGGGTTAGATTGCTATTTCCTTTTAGGGTAAAATCACCTCTTACTGCAGTAAGATTAGAAAGTACATCTAAATTATCAATAGTTTGGTTATTGTGTATTAAAACATCTCCTGTTACTATCGAAAGGTTAAACAGGGCGTTTAAATTTGTTATTGCATTTGGTGATGATTCTTGTATGGTAAGGTCACCATTGATTTTACAATATTTGAAATTGTTTACTTCTGTTTGGGTAGTAAGTAATAAATCACCATTTAGGATTCGACAGTTATTACAGTTGTTTATAATTGTAGCGGCGTCGCTGGAATTGGCACCATTATTATCTAAGGTTATTAACCCTCCAACTGCACTTGGTTCTTCAAGCAGTTGTATAATTCCACAAGCACTTTCCAGACCAGTATTATTACTAACATCCAAATATTGATGTACACGTACCAAATTAGATAAAGCATCTAGATTTTTTAGGTTTGGATTATTAATAATACGTACTTTACCTAAACTTGCAAGATTTTCTAATCCTGTAAAATCTTCTAACTGTGGATTATTAAGAACATCTAGGGCTACTATACCTCCATCAAGGGCTGCAGAGATACCACTTATGTTATTAAGGTATGGATTGTCGCTTACAAATAACCCTCCTCTGATTTCGGTTAAACTAGATAAATGATCCAAGGTATTAAGACCTGATTTTTTGATCATCAAACTTCTTACACTGGTTACATTAGACAGAGGACTAATTTCGTACAGCTTTTTATTATTAATGATTCTTAAATGCCCTCCGATGTAGGTTAGGGTATAAAGACCATTTAGATTATTTAAATTAGGGTTAGAGGTAATAGAAAAATTACTACCCACAGTGGCAAGTTTTAGAAACCCATTAATACTAAAAAGCTTAGCATTCCAATGAATACTTACCCAACCATTTACTGCTGTAAGTTCATTAAAAGTACCTATTGAAGTAAGTTTGTGGTTTTTATGGATTGCCAGATTCCCTAAAATCGTTTGTATATTCGATAATCCTGTAAGGTCCTCCAGGTTAGCATTATCCTCTATGACTAGTGTTCCATTAATTGTCGATAAAGAGGATAGTCCATTTAGATTTTGTAGACCAGAATTTCCTTGTATGGTTAATCCTCCTTGTAATATTTGCAATTTAGATATAGGAGAAAGATCCAAAATATTTCCAGGTACAAGTTCTTGAATGGTTAAACTTCCATTAATTTCAGTATAATTAAAAGCATCTATTTGGGCTTGAGTAGCAAGTGTTAAATCGCCATCATGAACTTGAGCAAATGTCCATTGAATTCCGAGCACGACTAATGCATACAGGAGTACTGTTCTTTTCATTTTTTCCAATTTTGTTTCCTTTTTGTTTTCCCTTTATGTAGGTAAACATAAAAATGTTACCCTAGTATTCTAACGAATAATTTTGCGAAAATACAATATTGATTGATTTATGACTTGTCAAAAACTTTCAATTTTTTGTTTTTCGCTTTGATATAAAACAAACCTAATAAGAAGATTAGTACAAATACTGCTATTGCCAGATAGGTGTATATTGTTTTATGATCTTGAAAATCGATTGTAGAGGTATCACCAATAAGATAAAACCCGCCCCAGTAAAAAGGATTCGATGTATAGATGTCGGCGTTTTCAAGATATTGTAATTTAGCTTGTTGTAAGGCTTGCGCTTTATTCATACCCTTTTTAAGGTTTGTATAGAAGTTTTTCATTAGCTCGGGAGTGGTTTCATCTGACACCTCCCAATTGGTAAGGACCAAGCTTCTGGTACCGGCATATTGAAAAGCCCGACCTAGACTCATAACACCTTCTCCTTTAGATATTTTACCGGTTCCTGTATTGCAGGCACTTAATACAGCTAATTCAGCAGGAATTTTTAAGGCATATAGTTCGTGATTATATAGATAATTATCTTGAGTAGAATCTTGTACTTGTGTGAAGTATAATTTAGAATTTTCAGGATTTTCATTATCTAATTCACCGTGTAGTGCCAAATGTAATAATGCATATTGATGAGCATTTTGTTTGAAGTTTTCTTCGATTGCATTTTTTCCGTAAAAATAGGCACCATCAATAATGTCAGAAATCGCTTTGATCTCTTTTCTTGTTCCGGGTAGATCATCGTCTGTACTTCTAAGAACGGCAAAAGATGTTGAATTTTCTGTAGCTAAGCTTGTCGTATCAGAAAAAGAAAAGGCTAAGCATTCTTTAATGATAGCTTTAGGTTCTTCTTTCTTTTTGAATAGAAGATTTGCAGAATTTGCATAACTGATCACTTGTGTTTTTAAAAAATACGGGAGTTCTTTTGGGTTTTTAGGACCTGATTCTTCAGTTAACAATACGTCAAAATTGAGTTGCCATAACATCCCATCAGGAATAATAATCAGATGCTGATTCTTTTTTTCAAAAGAGAAAGGTTGTATCAACTCTTGGTATAATGTAAAGGCAATTTCTCTGTAGGCATCAATATCTTTATTTGTAATTGCTTTATGTAGTTGTAGTATTTTTTTGTCAAGATTAGAAACTTTAATTTCCTGAACCGAAAAATCATTCTTAGAGAGTAGAAAACCATAGATGATATCATCAGTTACAAAATATTCGAGTATTGTTGTTTTTTCAGGTAAATTTTGTTGTATATCTGAAATAGAGATGATAGAATTATCATATTTAAGTTCGTGATATTTTGGGTATTCTAACTCAAGTCTTTTCATTAAAGAATCATTTTTTTGAGTTAGTGTAAATACTAAATTAGAGTATGTGCTCGCCGTGATCGAATCCTTTTTTTCACTAGTAATCGAATTTTCATATAATTTGGTTTTATAAAGTGCTAGTGTGGTTCTTGTATTCTCAATCAGACTTAATTTCTCTTCAGGGATTTCAGCAAATTGCTGGGCTTTTGTTTTTCGTAATTGCTCTTCTAACAGGCGTGCTCTGTTTTTTTCAGAAAAATAGAATGCATTTTCTAGATTAGAATCATCTTTGGTTTTTTGATGTAATACTAATGATGTTGCTATAGCCTCTTTATAAATCTTTGAAGAGGTAGAAGCTAATAAAACTTTATCTTCTATAGATACGTATGAATTACGTGTTTTATCAATCAAGGCATCACAAAGTGTAAAGTTTGAAAGAGATAATTCCAATTCTTTTTCGCTGTTGTTTTTTTTAGCTAAAGATTTGATAGCCTTTGCTTTTCCGTACACCGCATTAAGAAGTGTATTAACATTAATGTAATCATCTGTATTAGGTAAAGAGGATAATGACGAGTCTTTAAAACTTTTAGTTCCTGCAATTATGGCTTTATGATAATTATTAGCGGCGGTAGAAAAGTTGTGATTTAAATATTCTACATCTGCAATATTGATATAGCTCTCAGCGGTCTTCTGGTTTTTCTCTCCGAAGTTTTGGATTGCGATCCCTAAACTTTTGGTGTAATATTCGTTTGCTAACGTATAATTTTGTTGATTTTTATACAGTAAACCAAATTGGTTAAGGATCAAAAACATATTTCTATGATCTTTATCAAAAAGGCCTTGATGGATCTTATAAGATTTTTTTAGGTAGTGAAGCGCTTTTGTATAGTCTCCTATTATACTATATGCTTCTCCAATATTAGCAATGATATTGGCTGTATTAAAATTTTGATCTCCATAATTTTTAGAATAGATATCTAAAGCTTTGTTATAGTTTTTAAGAGCCTCATCTTGCTTTCCCAATTGAATATATTTAGTAGCAATACTTTCATAACAAGAAGCAATAATATCGCTATTTTCGGCATATGCATTTCTAAAAATCTCTAACGCCATATTATAATATTGGAGGGATAAATATGTTTCTCCTATATAAGAGTAATTAAGGCCTAAGTTATAATAGCTATCAGCAATATAAGGATGTTTTTCTCCATACTCCTCTTTATCTAAAGCAATAGCTTTATTGTAGTAGGGTATAGCTTTGTTAAAAAGTCCATTTCCGCTATAGAGTATGGCTAAATTGAGATAAACAGTACTCAATTCATTATACTTTTTTTGATCATATAGGTATTGATTTATTTTTAAAGCTTTCTCGTAATTTTCTTGAGTTTGATCTATAAGTCCTAATTTGTCATATTCAACACCTATATTAGCAAATAAACTGGCAATTTTAATATCATTAGAATCTACTTTTTTCTCAAGAATACTGAGTGCTTTTTTATATAATCCTAGCGCTTTATAAGAGTGGTTTTGACTGCTATAAATTAAACCTTTAAACCCTAGCGCCCTGCTTTCTTCTATACTTTCTTTCTCTAGTTTCTCTCTACAAAGTGTTATGGTTTGATGAATGTTTTCAGATGATTTTTTTAAATCCCCAAGCCGATAATATAATAAAGAAACTTCATTGAGTGCTTGTGCATATCTCCTCCAATATGATTTATTTTTAAAGTCTACGGCTGCATTTTGGTATAAAGAAATGGATTCTTGATACTTTCCTTCTTTGAACAAAGAATCGGCTTTGATATAGTTATAATGCGCTTGTAGTGTATCCTTAGATATCTGCGCATTGATGATACAGCAAAAAAAAGTAAGAAATAGTACTATTAAAATTTTATGGGGTAGAAATCGTTTTGTCATTAATCATGTTTTTTTCTAAACTATAAAGGCTTGTTTATCAGTGATTAGTTGCTATAAAAATAATTATGTTACTTTTATATGTCTAAATTTTTCTCAAAAAAACGTAACAAATTGAGAACATCTTACATTAATCAATGAATAATACACAGGATACTATTATTAACGGAATTATTTCGGGAGATTATATCATAATTAAAGAATTTTATAAAAAACATTTCCCGCAAGTAAAAAGTTACATTTTAAAAAATTCTGGCAGCGAGGCAGATGCTGAAGATATTTTTCAGGATGCAATGGTGTTTGTATATGAAAAATTAGAAAGCAATTCTTTAAAGCTTACATCATCATTAGGAACCTATTTATATTCGGTATGCAGGAACCTTTGGATGAATAAATTAAAGAAAAATAAAAAGATGGTACGTCATGAGGGTATTCTTTCTGTTTCAGAAGCAAATGATACTGATATTCTCGAGGACATTGACAAAACCGAAAGAAATTATGTCTACCAAAAATATTTTTTAAAATTAGGCATAGGTTGCCAAGAGTTGCTTGCTCTTTTTTTTAAGGGAACACCGATGCGGGATATTGCAAAACAAAAAGGATATTCTGAAGCGTATACCCGAAAGAAAAAGTTTGAATGCAAGAATAAATTAGAAGAGATGATACATCAAGATCCTGTTTTTCAAGAATTAAAAACAGATGCTAAATAGTTTTATTATGGAAATGACTCAAGAATTATCAGAGAAAATTGAAGCTTATATCCAGGGGATGTTATCAGGTACAGAATTGGCTGATTTTGAGAATATGATCTTAGAAAATCCAGAACTGAATAAACGGGTTAACATACAAAAAGAACTATGGGCTACTTTGAAAAACCAAAAATCTCTTGATTTTAGAAAAAAACTAATCACTATAAACCAAGAGCTCAAAAACGAAGCAGACACTAATAAGAAATCAACATTTAGTACCTACTGGAAGATAGCAGCTTCATTTTTGGTATTAATCGGGATGTCTACTTTTTTATGGTTAAATCATAATCCAGAAGAAGAACTGTTTGCAGCGTACTATGCTCCGTATCCAATTGGAGATATCAAACGAGGAGCCGACACCGCTACTGATGATTTTAAAGAAATTGTATTAGACTATAAACGTAAAGAGTATATAAAAGTTATTCCGGCCCTTGAGCGCTATGTGCAGCAAAAACCAGATAATGAGCAACTAAAATTATGTTTAGGGAATAGCTATTTAAATACAAATCAACTAGCAAAAGCAGAAACATTATTTCAAAACTTTTCTTCAGAAAGCAAATATTATAGCGACGCTAAATGGTTCTTATCATTGACCTATCTTAAAATGAAAGAAGAAGATCAAACCACATTATTATTAAAAGAATTGATTTCATTTGACAATATTTATAAGCAAAATGCCGCTAAACTTTTGCAAGAAATTGAAGAATAGTTTACGCATGGCGATTTTTATATAAATATAAGTTGATTGTGCATCATTCTTTATGCTATTTGTAATAAAGGGATCATATTTCGCTTATCTTTGTATCATGAAATTTTTAACCGTACTTTTCTCATTGTACTTTTTCGCACTTAACTTTGTTCCGTGCGAAGATGCTCATACAAGCATGGACGATGTACAGGTTGAAGTCTGTCAAAATTTAGATATCTGTGATGATCATAATGGATCAGATCACTGCTCTCCATTTTGCCAATGTCATTGCTGTCATGTGCATGTAATTAATTTTGATATCGTGCAATTTGAAACGCAATTAGCGTATATCCCTACCAAGATTTTCTCTCCAAACGAAGGGATTAGCGAAGATATAGTAGACCCTATATTACAACCTCCTCAATTAATTGGTTAATACATAAAGAAACGTTCACGTTTCAGTTATTTTTTAATCAATTAAATCACACATTAAATGAATATACAAAATGTAACCCTGTGTGGTATACTAATGCTTTGTGTTTTAGTATCTCGACAAAGCTATGCACAGGATTCAACACAAACAAATACTATTGAAATTAAAGTCGTATCAGAAAAAGAGTCATTACCAGGTGCAACTGTGTATATCAAATCTTTAGAAAAAGGTGCGGTTACTGATTTTAATGGAATTGCCCGAATAGAAAATGTACCAAATGGCGAATATATTGTATCGGTTTCATTTGTTGGATATACACCCATAGAACAATCAATTCGGGTACCATTTCAGACCCCACTAATTTTTTATTTGAAAGAAAGTGAAAGCACCTTAGATGCTATTGTTTTGCAATCTACGCGAAGTACAAGAACCATAAAAAACATTCCAACACGTATTGAGTTTATAGGTGCAGAAGAATTAAGCGAAAAAGTGGCAATGAATGCATCTAATATTGCCATGGTGTTACGAGAGAGTACTGGTATCCAAATGCAGCAGACATCGCTAAGTAGTGGTAATTCTAATATCAGGATACAAGGGTTGGATGGTCGATATACTCAATTATTAAGAGATGGTTTTCCTTTGTATAGCGGGTTTTCTAGTGGATTAAGCATATTGCAAATCCCGCCTGTGGATCTAAAGCAATTTGAAATTATTAAAGGAAGTTCATCTACGTTGTATGGCGGAGGGGCTATTGCCGGACTGGTCAATATGGTTTCAAAAACCCCAAAAGAAGATCCACAATTGGATATCATGATAACCCAAACACACGCCTTAGGAACTACGTTTAACACTTTTTATGCAGCGCGTAACAATACATGGGGGTGGACATTATTTGGTTCTGGGGATTACCAAAAAGTGTATGATCCAGAAGAAGATGGTTTTAGCAATTTACCAGAAACAAAATCTGTAACCGTTAACCCTAAACTCTTTTACTATCCTTCAGAAAATACTACAATATGGCTTGGTCTTAATGGTACTTATGATGATAGAAAAGGTGGAGATGTAAGAAAGATAGAAGATGGAGAAAATGGTATACATCAATATACAGAAGAGAATATTTCAAAACGACTAAGTACTCAGGCAGTATTAGAAACTAAAATCGATGATCAGCAATCTGTTACCGTTAAAAATAGTGTCGCATTTTTTGATAGAAACCTAAATATACCAGATCTTACATTTGAAGGAAGCCAGTGGAATACATTTACAGAGGCTACATACAAAAGACAAGGTCAAAGGGCAGATTGGGTACTGGGAGCAAATTTATATTCCGTATCATTTGATGAAGATTCTCAATCTTTGGAGAGAGATCAAAAGGATATTACATACGGGTTGTTTGTTAATAATCTATATGATATTTCTGAAAACTGGATTCTAGAAACTGGTCTTAGAACGGATTATGCTCAAGATTGGGGCGTCTTTGCCTTGCCAAGAGTTTCGCTACTATACAAGTTGAATAGTTCTTTTACCAGTAGAATAGGTGGAGGTTTAGGATATAAAATCCCTGATATTTTTACCGAAGAAGCCGAGTTTGTTAGTTTTAGAGATGTTCAGCCTATTGATAAAGATGCTTTAAATGCAGAGCGTTCCTATGGTGTTAATCTTGATTTCAATTATCAAACCCCATTAACAGATGAAATAGAATTCTCTATAAACCAGTTATTTTATGTAACTGCAATTCGTGATGGCTTATTGTTAAATACTAATAATAGTGCAGGTTTATTTCAGTTTGAAAATGCTGAAGAAGATATCGTAAGTAAAGGAGCAGAAACCAATATTAAGTTTACCTACAAAGATTTTAGATGGTTTTTGAACTATGCCTTGATTGATACAAGGTTAAATTATTTACCTGGTAATCCACAAAAACCACTCACCGCAAGACACAATGCAGGTAGTGTAATCATGTATGAGACTTCAAAATGGAGAGTAGGATTTGAAACCTATTATACCGGAACACAAATATTATCAAATGGGATAGAAACGACAGATTTTATTACAATGGGTTTACTAGCCATACGTAACTTTAAGTGGGGTAGCACTTTTGTCAATTTTGAAAATTTCACCGACCGTAGACAAAGTAGATTTTCACCATTAGTATTGCCACCACATGATGATCCTGTATTTCCTGAGATTTATGCCCCTACCGATGGTTTTATACTTAGTGTAGGGATTATTTTAAAACCTTTTGGTAATGAAGAAGAACATTGATCAGGTTATGTAATTACTATTTATATCCAAACAAAAAAGTCAAATCATTTGATTTGACTTTTTTGTTTTATCGCAAAATACTAGAAGTCATGATTAGTTTGGTCATAATTGTTATAAAAACACAAAATATATTCGTAATAAACATTTGTTTTTCAATGTTTTATGTTAAAAAATGATTAACTTTAAAGAGTAAATATATGATAAGAGTTTTCACGCTCTTCATGAAACATCTTTTACACCTCTTTTTGGCGTCATAACAAGAAGGGTACACCTCATTATTTTTTTAGAATTTGATAAATACTGGATATAGTTTATGTAGTTATCTCTATATCGTTTTATCAAATGCGTGATAAATTATCTCGACTGTAAGCACAACGGTACCCCTAAGTAAAGTTTTATTCTGAAAATATTATTAATACTATGAGTACTATTTTTCTTGGCAGTTGTGACATAGGTAAAAAACCTACTAACACAAAAGAGTTTCTAGCACCGTACCACTATTTAGGTGTCCTAAAAGGCACAAAATCTTTCAGAGACGATGATCGAAGTAAATGGCGCAGATTTAGAGAAGTTGCAGGTAATGAAGTTACAGATTTACAACAATTTTTATTTAAGGCAGGTTTTATGCCCAGGGGAGTTATTGATGGTGTTTTTGATTATGTTACTCAAGCATCTACACGTTTGTTTCAAGAATATGTTAGAACTATAGAAGGAGAAATCAACATGATTCCAGATGGGATTATTGGCCCTTTTACCAGAAAACATATTGATCGTTGGAAAGCTTCTGGAAAAGTTTCGGAATGGGGGCAAGCTACAACTTCTAATGCTTCCGAAGAATATAAGAAATGGATGAACATACTTCAGAAGACTAAGACACATTATCAGAACAACCATAATGCTATAGTATCTCAAATAGCTCTTTTTAATAAAATTTCTGATACTCGAAAAGTAAAGGATTGGGATTTTAACCCCAATGAAATTCATCTTATTGGGATTCGAAGAGCTCAGGATGTTTCAAAAAGGAAACGAGATAATGACGATATTTTTATATTGTTAATCAATGGCATGGTTTTTAAATTTTGGGGATCAACCGATCCAAGTCAAACCATGGCAGCCGACCGATCAGATGAAGCATTTTTGGTAGAGGGACAACATAAGTATCGATTTGGATGGCATAAAATATCTTCAGAAGCAAAGGTATATCGGGCACTACGACCATATCAACATGGAGTTTTGGTTTTTCGGGATCGAGATGATGATAATGCGCTTACCAAAGCAGATCTCTTACACGGAATAGATGCTAAACCAAACAATACCATTAATATTCATTGGTCAGGCATCGGAGAATCGAATTGGTCTGCTGGTTGCCAGGTACTAGTTGGAAAAAGCTATATTAATCATTTAGATAGAGTAATAGATTGTTCGGGGTTTGCTGCAAAAAACTATAGCACCCTTAATGATATTAATGGAAAAACTAAAGGAGCATATAATCTTTGTGCAGACCTTATTCTAAGCTTTGCTAAACCTGGCGTAGATTATATCTATTATACCCTTGGTAGAGAATCTTCTTTAGATTTAGATACTAATCTTATGCCTAACTATGCTTCCGTTATGTTGAATAAAATGAAAAAAGTAGAATGAGAATCATAAAATTACTTAACCTGGTTTTATTGTGACTTCACTTTTTAAGGGTGAAGAAATTATGCGTATGGAGTATGGCGAATAACGGATCCCCAAAAAGAAAACCCAATTCTTATGAGTTGGGTTTTTGTGTTAAGAGTACATTTCTCGTTTATTTCTAGAGACTCGTGATTGATTTTTAACTCTGTGGAGTAAAATACTATAGATACAAAAAAAGCTTCTCAATTAAGAGAAGCTTTTCTTTTTCAGTGCGGGCGGAGAGACTCGAACTCTCACACCTCGCGGCACTAGATCCTAAGTCTAGCGTGTCTACCAATTCCACCACGCCCGCATTAAAAACTCTTACAATACTTAGGACTCTTTGTAAAAGCGAGTGCAAATATAAGCAATAGTTTTAAAATAAAAAGACCCATTCAAAAAAATATAAACTTTCATACCAATTCTTGTATGAAATGACCGTTTGATAAATGGAGTTATTTTGATTTTAGACAAGGAAGAAAATCTATGGATAGCCCTAGCTATCGATACTATTTTATGACGAAGTATAAAACCAGAGGAAACTATTTTATACTGTTATTTTATATAAGAATTGGTATTTGTACTTTTAAGCCTAAATTAACTCAGATTCATGCAAAATATAAATACTTACGTTCAAGAACACAAAGATCGATTTATAAACGAGCTTATTGAACTACTCAAAATTCCATCGGTTAGTGCAGATACTGCCTATAAGGATGATGTAATTAAAACCGCAGCAGAGATTCAAAAAAGCCTTTTAGCTGCAGGTTGTGATCATGTAGAGATATGCGAAACACCGGGGTATCCGATTGTTTATGGAGAGAAAATTATTGATACTAACCTTCCCACGGTGTTGGTATACGGGCACTATGATGTGCAACCGCCAGACCCAATAGATCTTTGGGATAGCCCACCGTTTGAACCTGTAATTAAAAAAACAGAAATTCACCCTGAAGGAGCAATTTTTGCAAGAGGCTCATGCGACGATAAAGGACAAATGTATATGCATGTCAAAGCATTAGAGATTATGACCAAAACTGGGCAATTGCCTTGTAATGTTAAATTTATGATTGAAGGCGAAGAAGAAGTTGGAAGTAAAAGTTTGGGTTGGTTTGTAGAACGAAATCAGGAAAAACTAGCTAACGATGTGATTTTAATTAGTGATACAGGTATGATTGCTAAGGATGTACCATCAATTACTACCGGGTTGCGAGGTCTTAGCTATGTCGAGGTTGAGGTTACAGGGCCCAACAGAGACTTGCATAGTGGTCTCTACGGAGGTGCAGTTGCCAATCCGATTAATATTTTAACGAAGATGATTGCTTCTCTTCATGACGAGAAGAATCATATTACGATTCCTGGGTTTTATGACAAAGTAGAAAATTTATCTAATGAAGAAAGAGCCGAAATGGCTAAGGCACCTTTTTCTTTAGATGCTTATAAGAAATCATTAGACATTAATGCGGTATATGGTGAAGATGGGTATACAACTAATGAGCGTAATTCTATTCGACCAACACTTGATGTAAATGGTATTTGGGGAGGATATACTGGAGAAGGAGCAAAAACAGTTATTGCCAGTAAAGCATACGCCAAAATATCAATGAGATTAGTGCCTAATCAAGATTGGGAAGAAATTACTCAATTGTTTAAAAAGCATTTTGAAAGTATCGCTCCAGAAGCAGTTACAGTAAAAGTAACACCACACCATGGTGGACAAGGATATGTCACCCCGATTGATAATATTGGATATCAGGCAGCGAGCAAAGCATATCAGGATAGTTTCGGAAAGACACCAATTCCTCAGCGTAGTGGAGGTAGTATTCCTATAGTTTCTTTATTCGAAAAAGAATTGAAAAGCAAGACTATACTTATGGGATTTGGTCTTGATAGTGATGCTATTCACTCACCCAATGAGCATTTCGGAGTGTGGAATTATTTAAAAGGAATAGAAACCATTCCACTATTCTATAAATATTTTACAGAACTCAGCAAATCATAAATTACAATTACCCTGATCTATGATCAGGGTAATTTTTTTCTAACAATACTGTCGTATAGGCATATTGAATGAAACATCCTACATAGATAAAAATGTACCGCTTCTTTTATCGAAAATGGTAAATATCTTTCTTATTACCTGTTTAAAGTTGTAGTTTTAAACAAGATTATCCCTCCTTTATTCTTATCTGAAAATTTTACGTTCAGCGTTAGTTTGTTCTTTCAAATTAATGAAAATCAAAACTTTTAATTTTAAAAATTCTACAATGAAAAAAACAGTATTAAGTTTTTCAGCGCTTTTTAGCGTGGCATTTTCATATGCCCAGACCAATGTAACTGATATCAATCAATCAGGTATTGATAATACTATTGAAATTTCCCAGGAAGGGAAGCGAAATACACTAACCATCCTTCAGGATGGCGATAATAATGAGATCGAAGTTGTACAAGGTACCGAGGGTGATGCTATTGGCGATGGTTCGATTACTCAAATACAGCTTGGTAATGAAAATAACACGGTTGCATTTCAAAAAGGAGAATTTAATGAGATTACACAGAATCAACAGGGGGATCGCAATATTGCAAGGGCTAGTCAAGGAGTATTTATAGGAAATCTAAATACAATTGAACAAACTCAGGAAGGAATCTTAAATCTTGCTGAGATTTCTCAACTTTCAGGTTCTGGTAACAATATAAAACAAGAACAACTTGGAGATTCAAATGTTGCTTTTGCAGAACAAACTGGACAAAATGCAGTAATTCAACAAACTCAAAATGGAGCGGGCAATATGGCTAATGCAACACAAAATAGCGGATTTGTGATTGCTTCAATTGCTCAACAACAAACCGGAAATTCAAATAATGCTACGGCAGAAACAGGGGCTTTTGGTAGTAACTTATCTCAAATACAGCAAGGGAACAATAATATAGCCTCTTTAACAGCATTAGGAGGAGAAAATGATGATTTTCAGGTGCAAATAGGAGACGAAAATAGCAGTAGTGCATTTACTTCTGACAATAATTCCAGAATTAGGCAAACCCAAAATGGATCTGGAAATAACGCCATAGTTGATCAACAAGAAGGAACGTCAAATAATATTGAGCAAAATCAAACTGGAGATGCTAACGTTGTCATTGCAAATCAAACGAGCACTTTTTCTACACTTATTCAGACCCAAATTGGGGTGTTAAATAGAGCAACGGCTACTCAATCGGGGAATAATAATTTAGAACAAATACAATCTGGAATAGATAATACCATTGAAACAACTCAATCGGGATTTGCAAATATAGCTTTAAGTATGCAAGAAGGAGTTTTAAATAGTATCATGCAAACCCAATTGGGAAGTGAAAATAATCTAGAAGCCTCTCAAATCAATAGAGAGTTCAATAATGATAGTAATAGCATAACTCAGGTTCAAACAGGGAGTAAAAATGGTATAAGTACCGAGCAAAGTGGAGAGTTTAATTCGGCACAAGCAACCCAAAATATTGATGTTTCTGAAAGTAGTATTGAACAAAAACAAATCGGACAAGGAAATATGGTAACTGCCAGTCAAGGAACAGAGACAGGTTCAGAAGATGTTATTACACTTGGGAATGAGATCATACAAGTTCAAAATGGTGCAGCCAATGAAGCCATAGCAATACAAATATTTGAAGGAGGTCAAAAACGTATTATTCAAAATCAGAGTGGAGAGTCTAATTATGCTAATGCCATACAGAACTCTTCAGTTCTTAATGATAGAGGGAGCACTAATACTATTGAACAAACTCAAGATGGAGAATTTAATGATGCAGAAGCATTTCAGCAAGAAGGTTTTCAGGTATCGATCATCCAGGAACAACGTGGATTTGGTAATCAGGCTCAAGCAAATCAGAGGACTCTTGGGTTTAGTATCATACGACAAGAACAGGGCGGGGTAGGGAATAGAGCTACTGCCAATCAGGATTTTGGAGGAAGTATTGTGCAAACCCAATCAGGTGAGTCAAATGAAGCTTTTGCACAACAATCAGGAGAAGCAATAACGCTTCAGCAAACTCAAAACGGGATAAGAAATGTGGCTAGAGCCGTTCAAAATGATCAAGATGGTATCGGTGGAATTTCTCAAGATCAAGTAGGAGATTTTAACACCGCTACTATTGATGCAGGTTTTTTTGGTGGAAATATCTCGCAACAACAAAATGGAAGAGGAAACTCAGCTTCTTTTAGCACTTTTGGAGGAGGTATAGAAGGCTTTCAAATACAGAGTGGTACCGGTAATATAGCCTCTGTTAGTACTTCAGATTCAGATTCCAGGGTATTGCAAAACCAAAGGGGTGTAGAAAATAAGGCTACCATTAATCAGGAAAGTGGATTATCAAATACCATTGAGCAAAACCAGGATGGAAACTTTAATACTGTAACAGCTAATCAAGGTGGTTTTTTCTCTTCAATAATTCAAACGCAAACTGGCGAGTTTAATACGGCTATAGCAACCCAATCTTTGAGTAATGCCATAGAGCAAACTCAAAACGGAACAGGGAATACTGTTCAGACCAATCAATCTGGGGGATCTGGAAATATTGCTATAAGTTACCAGGAAGGAATTTTTAACAATATACTACAAGCACAAACCGGAAATTTAAATGTAGCGCAGGCTATACAGGGTAATGATGGTTTTGATGCTCAGGAAAGTGTTATCTCTCAAACCCAAACAGGTAATGAAAATAATGTGATAACGATACAAAATGGTATTGGAAATTATAGCGAAACACTACAAATAGGAAATTCCAATATGATCAACAATACACAGTTTGGAGCTAATAATAGTTTAATACTGTCTCAAAATGGAGATATGCTTTCGACCACTATAATTCAAAGTGGCGAAGGAAATAATATTACTGTTTTTCAATAAATTGAGCCAATTTTAAATTAGAATTTTGGTAATTAACCTCAAGAATTATAGAAAATCCTTGAGGTTAATTTTTTCGTAATTCTTAATGAAATAGTGTGATTTTCTTATGAAATATGTTAAAAAAATTAAATTATGGTAATATAGTACGTCTTTAGGGTATAATACAATGATCATAATCTTTTTGTTGACTTTAATTTTACAAAGATTTAACACAAATACTCAGATTATGAAACTCAAAACTATAGTTATGGCATTTCTATTATATGGATATGCTTCACTTCTTTTTGGTCAAGAAGTAAACGAAAACCTTCCTAGATGTATTTCAACAGAAGCTAATGAGGCTTATTTTGACAAACACCCTGAAGCCAGAAAGGAACACCAGAACTTTAACAAATATTCTCAGACAGTAGAAAAAAGGAATAAAGGATTCGCTCAGAAATCGATGGTTACAGTTACCATACCGGTGGTAGTTCATGTATTTGGAAAAACACAATGGGGGAAAACGGTTACATATGAAAAAGTTAGAAATGCCATTGATATTGTTAACGAAGATTTTAACGGATTGAATGCGGATTATAATACTGTAGATCCTGCTTTTTCTGCTATTAAATCTAAAATGAATATCAAATTTGCCTTAGCCAAAATCGATCCTAATGGAGGTAGTACTAGTGGAGTAGTTTTTCATCAAGAAGAAAAAGGTTTTGGTAATGATTCTGGATATGATTCGGAAATTGCTTATTACGCTTGGGATAATTACAAGTATATGAATTTATATATTATGGCCGATTTAAAGGATGATGGTGTAAGTACGCGTTCGGGAGTAGGTTGGTTTCCTAATACATTCATGTCTGATGAAAACATTGCAAGAATTGTATATAATGGGCAGTATCTTCATGATAATTATTTTAATAAAGAGTTTGCACAATTGACGCACGAATTTGGACATTGGTTGAACTTGTACCATACTTTTAATGGTGGTTGTGATGATCCTAATGGAGATTTTGTAAGTGATACTCCAAAAGAAGATAGTAATGCAGGAGATAAAGGATGTACTGTTGGAGCCAGTGAATGTGGTAATTTGATTAATTATGAGAACTACATGGGATATGATGCTGCTACCGGTTGTTCTAAAATGTTTACCGAAGGTCAGGTGGCAAGAATGATAGCAGCTTTAGATCATCCAACAAGAAAACCTTTATGGCAACAAGAAAACCTAATCGCTACGGGAGTTAATCTTACCGGAGCATCTCTTATAACAGAGAATCGTATAGTTCAAGAAGCAGATGACAATAATGGAACTTTAGCAAATTCATCCTATGATGTTACCATTTTAGATGGAACATTTGCTGTAAGTAGTGGTACCTTAACCCAAGGCACACATTTTACAGCTAACTTACCACAAGGCTATTCTGCTGTAATTACTGTAGAAAATAATAAGAAGTTAACCGTAAAGTTTACTGGTCAAACACCAAACCATGCTATTGCAAATAATACAGTAGGAACTATTACATTTACTAATGCCGCTATCACGGGAGGAATTTCCAGCCTAAATACTAATAAAGTCACCTATAATTTCTCATTCTTTGACCCCTACAAAATCATATATGTCGATATTCCAGACGAAACAGCCACTTCTAGCGCGGTTTGGAAACCTTTTACAGTCAATGCAGGAACCATAGAAAATAGATATGGCGCATTTTATGAAAACGCTGATTTAAAGTTAGAGACCTATAAAAAAGCATTGGTTTGTCAAGCAAATACAAAAAATCCGACGGTTATTGAAGCTGATCAATTAATATCTGATGATAGTAACTGGGTGAACGGTGGAGATTATCCAGATCTTCACGAAGTGAGATCTTCTACATATACTCCTTGGATTGGTAAAACAGCTTTTGTTGGATTTCAATTAGAAATGTACCCCGGAAAAATAAATTATGGATGGTTAAGAATTAGAGTAAATGCTTCTGGTTCAGAAATCACAGTATTAGACTATGCATATAGTACAAAACCTAATGGTCCAATTCAGGCAGGAAGTAAAGAATTGAATCCTGATACTCCTAAATGCGATGATGGTATTCAAAACGGAGATGAAACTGGGATCGATTGTGGTGGATCTTGTGAACCCTGCAATGTGCCTATTGTATATTGTGATTCTAATGGAAGAAGCGTTGCAGGAGAGTATATTAGTCGGGTTCAATTCAAAACAATAGATAATTCTTCAGCTGGTTCTAGCCAAGGTTATGGTGATTATACTTCGGTGTCCACAACAGCATCAAAAGGGGTTGTAAATACCATTACAGTAACACCAACCTGGACAGGGAGGGTATACAATGAAGCGTATTCAGTATGGATTGATTACAACCAGGATGGAGATTTTGAAGATTCTGAAGAGCAAGTATGGAGTAAAGCAGCATCCAATGAAAGCCCAGTACGTGGAGATTTTACAATTCCATCCAATGCTAAAAATGGAAGTACAAGAATGAGAGTATCTATGAAGTATAATGGTATACCATCATCGTGCGAGTCTTTTAGTTACGGCGAAGTTGAAGATTATACTATAGATATTACAGGTGATTCCGGATCAACGTGTAATGACGGGATTCAGAATGGAGATGAAACCGGGGTAGATTGTGGAGGTTCATGTTCGCCTTGTACAGATAATGGTACTGTAGTGTATGTGGATATGGAAGATGCTACTGCCAACACATCAAATACATGGAATTTCTTTAGAATAGAGGTAGGGGATGATAATGGTTTTGGAGCATGGTTTTCTAATAATTCTGTGAGATTAGTAACCTATGATAAAAATATTGTATGCGAAGGAATCACTAATAATGTGACTCTAATTGGGGAAGGAGTTCAAGTTGGCCCATCGAGCAATTTTATAGCCAATTCTAATAGTTACGTTGTTAGTTCATCGTCGTATACAGACTGGAATGGAAAATCCGGTTACATAGGATTTGCATTTAAAATTAATGGCAATACTCACTATGGCTGGTTTTATGCGACAGTAGCTAATGATGGATTATCGTATACTATACTAGATTATGCATATAATACAACTCCAAATCAAGGTCTCTTAACCAAAAGAAATTTGGGAGTTGCAGGTGCCCGAGCAGAAAATCTAGTAAAGGTTTATCCCAATTCGTTTTCCAGAATGACAAATGTTGATGTAACAAAATTAGAGTCAGAAGGCTTTACAATAAGCGTGTATGATATGTTAGGTAGAATAATCTATCAAAAAGAATATCGCCAAAATCCGGGAATATTCCAGTTAGGAGAAACAATTACTAATAAAGGTAATTATTTCATGAAAATAACTTCAAAAATAACAACAGAAGTACATGTAATTGTAAAAGAATAATTTAAGAATTTACTTTTAGGATAGCTTAAGGCTAATTGAAGAACGGATAAGGGTGAGGGTAACTTCATCCCCGTTTTTCAGTTAGTTTTTTTGTTAAACCAGGATCGATTCACTCCATATAATCACTTAGTCCATAATGATCTTTAACATCATTTTTAGACTATTTATTTGAAAATATAAATTTTTATTCTACATTTGTAGAGTTAATTCTAATTAAGTAGAGCAATGCAATTATCAAAAGCCGAAGAACAACTTATGAAGTACCTCTGGAAACTGGAGAAAGGATTTATGAAAGATCTTCTAGATGCGTTTCCAGAACCAAAACCTGCTACAACTACGGTGGCAACATTGCTCAAAAGAATGAAGGATAAAGGATTTGTAGATTATACCCTTTATGGGAAATCAAGAGAGTATTATCCTTTGGTAAAAAAGACCGATTATTTCTCTAAACATGTAAATGGTTTAATTAAGAATTTTTTTAATGATTCTGCTTCACAATTTGCATCGTTTTTTACTTCTGAGACAAATATGTCAACTTCAGAATTAGAGGAACTTAAAAAAATAGTTGATCAACAAATTAAAAAACAAAAGAAATGATAGTGTATTTAATAAAATCATCACTTTGTATGTTCCTGTTATGGGGGTTTTACGTGTTGTTTTTAGAACGGGAGAATATGCATTATACAAAACGATTTTACCTACTTTTTAGTGTAATATTTGCTCTTTTGATTCCGTTAATTACATTCACATATACGACCAATATTCAAGTAGAACCACCAATAATACAAGAACCTTCTGCAGCAACCATAATTTTGCCAAATGCAGCTCCTGTGGTCGAATCATCGACAGATTATGTTACAATTTTATTGTACTGTATGTATAGTATTGGTGTATTAATTTTTGGATTTAGATTTATTAAAAATCTTAAAAACTTAACGCAAAGAATTAATGATAATGAACAACTAAAAGAGTCATCACACACTAATGTTTTAATCAGTGATACGATTGTTCCTTATACATTTTTACGATATATATTTTTACCAAAAAAAGAATATCAAGAACAAAACATCCCCGAAGAAGTATTACTTCATGAGAAAACACATGTTATTCAAAAACACACATTAGATATATTATTTATAGAGATCTTACAGGTTATTTTTTGGTTCAATCCTTTATTCTTTTGGATTAAGAAATCGATTAAATTAAATCATGAGTTTTTAGCCGACTATACCGTTCTTAAACGTCAATATTCATTACAAACCTATATGAACCTACTCGTTACATATCCAAACAACTCTAATCAAGTTGAGTTAGCGAGTCCTATTAATTATTCATTAACTAAAAAACGAATCGTTATGATGTCAAAACAATTTTCTCAAACAAGAGCAGCAGCCAGGTTGCTGCTGCTTTTACCTATTCTACTTGGTTGTATGCTATTGTTCAATAATGAAATTATAGCCCAACAAAAAAATGTAAGTTACACCAAAACCAGTCAGGATATAGATCCTGATAAAAAAATAAAAATTCGTGTTAAAAATGAGCAAATTACAGTTAATGGTACTGCAACAAAACTTGCAAATTTTGCAAAAGTAATTGATGAGAAGACAAAGCAATGGAATAATAATCAGCTTACAGACTTTCAATTTGATGTACAAATCATGGATTCAGACGATGCATTTGTGCAAAAACTTAATACAGAGTATAGAAAAACACGATTATATAGTGCAAATCCAGATAGTCATGATCTAATTCCTCCAGCACCACCAATACCAGAAATTCCAAATATAAAAACAGGTGTTATTCCTCCTCCACCATCGGTACCAAAAACGATACATGTAGATGAGAATACAATTACACCTCCTGTGCCTCCAAAGGTACCATCTCCTCCCGTATATCCTGATGTAGAAGTAGAAATTGATGAAGTAGAAGCTTCTGTAGAAGAAACTGAACTGGCAAGAATTGAAGCTGAAATGGCAAGGGTTGAGGCCGCAGTAGAAAGAGAATACGCCCTAGCAAATATGCACGAAGTTGAAGTATATGCTAAAGAAGCCGCAGAAATAGCGAGAAAAAGTGCAATGTTACGTGCAACTCAAGCCAGAGAACAAGCAGAACAGGCTAGAGCAATTGCTATGGAAGCTGCACATCGGGCAGCTGATGAATCTCATAAGCATAGAGATTTGGCGATGAGACATGCAGAAATGTCTAGATTAGAGGCTGAGAAGGTACGTGAAATGGCTATGCGTGAGTCTAGAATTGCAAGGGATAGAGTATTACATGATAGAGAAAAGCTGCATGAAGAAGTAAGAGCTGCTGCTGAGCAAGCAAGAAAACATGCAGAGAAAGCAAGAAAAGAAGCTATAGAAGAAGCGAAGAAAGTGCGAAAAGAAGCCCGTAAGATTGCTGATGCGGCAAGAAAAGAAGCTCGTAAAGAGATAGAAAAAGCAAGGAAAGAGCGCGAAAAGGCAAGAAAGAAAGCTGAAAAAGCGAGGAAAGAATAACTTTATTTTATAGATTTTTACACCAATGAACTCCCGTAAGGGAGTTTTTTACGCAACATTTTGTTGTAAATCAGCGTTATAGGTCTATTGTCAATCAAAACCCTTAGATGTTATGTTAAAACGTTTTTTTATTTTATGCTCAGGAGCAGATGCCGATATTTTGGCCGATAGTTCTAGTGGCGAACAGAACAAGTATGTTGGTATCGGAGCCACAGTTTTTTTTACTGCCATAATGGCTTTTATTGCAGCAACTTATGCGTTATATACTGTTTTTGATAATTATTTTACTGCGATTTTTTTCGGATTAATTTGGGGAGCATTGATCTTTAATTTGGATCGATTTATAGTGTCGACGATTAAGAAAAAAGATAATTTTATAGATGAATTGTTACAAGCTTCACCACGAATCATTTTGGCAATTATTATTGCCGTAGTGATTTCTAAACCATTAGAATTAAAAATCTTTGAAAAAGAAATTGATCGTGTATTGCTTGAACAAAAAAATGATTTCGCCTTAGCGAATAAAGAACAGATCGCTACCCAGTTTACTCCTGCGATTACTCAAATAGATTCTGAAATTGAATCTTTAAAAAAAGAGGTCACCGATAAAGAAACAGAAGTTAATGGTTTATATGAAACCTACATTGCTGAAGCTGAAGGTCGAAAAGGAACAGAGCTTGTCGGAAAAGGACCTGTTTATAAAGAAAAACGTGAAAAACATGATGCAGCCTTAGCTGAGTTAGTGGAGCTTAAGAAGGCAAATACAGATAAAATTGTTGGACTTGAGGCAGAAAAGACTGAATTAGCTGCACAATATGAAGAACAAGTTATTACATCCCAACCCATAATTGACAATTTTGATGGATTAATGGCAAGAGTAAATGCCTTGAATGAATTACCATGGCTGCCGTCATTTTTTATCTTTTTGTTGTTTTTAGCAATCGAAACATCTCCGATTTTTGCAAAATTACTTTCTCCTAAAGGAGAGTATGATTATAAGTTAGAAGATATTGAAGGAGAAGTTAAAACTTGGGTAACTCAAAAAGAAGGACAACGTAGTGTATTATTAGAAACCGATCATACCATCAATGATAAAGTGTATGGGGATCTTACTGAAGAGGAAGAACTATATGCCTATAAGAAGAAAATAGCCAGAGAAATCATGAAAAAACAACAAGATGCCTTTTATAAACGTCAAACTGGGATTTTGTAAATAATAAGAATAGACCTCTTCGATTTTTCAAAAACTGAGAGGTCTATTTGAATTAAAACTTTCGGTCGGGATGAAATGCATCGAGATTTAGAGATGTTTTTTTATTAGAAATAATTTCTGAAACCAGTTTTCCGGTGGCAGGCCCCATGCTCCAGCCCATCATGGCATGACCTGTGGCCACAGTTAAGTTTTTGCACTTAGAAGATTTACCAATATAGGCCATTCCATCAGGAGAAACTGGTCTTAAACCGCAAGCAGCATTATTTTTTTCTTGTTCAGAGATTTCGATATTTGGATAGTATTTTTGAGTTGCATTGGCAATAGCTTCAACACGTACTTTATTAATCTTATGATTTATTCCGGCAATTTCCATTGTTCCCGCAAATCTTGTAAACCCTTGCATCGGTGTTATAGCGACTTTAGCTTCTGCTAAAATTGTAGGCATAGTAATACCCAGATTTCTTTCAGAATTAATTCGATATCCTTTTCCGGCTTCTAGTAGTAGTTTAATCCCTAGTTTTTTACTTAAAATGCTTGACCAGGATCCAGCGGCAAGCACAAATTCATCTGCTTTATGTATATTACCTTTAGTGTGTAAAGCACTTATTTTTTCACCGTCAAGAATAATATCATGTACTTTTTCATTTTTGTAAAAAGTAACCCCAGAATTTACTAAATATGTTTTCATCTCTTCCATAAATATATGAGGAGTTGTATGTCCATCACATTCATATAGTACCGCACCTTTAGCATTATACTGTACATTGGGTTCTATGTGTTCCAATTCAGAAAGTGAAAGTTCTTTTACTGGTAATCCTTCTTTTTTAGCGATGTTAGCAACCCGAATTTCTTCCTCGAGCATTTTTTCAGTTTGACACAGCATTAACAAGCCTTTTCGTTCTAATTGAAATTTAAAACTTTCTTGCTGTTTAATATCTGAATATAAATCCCTTCCCATAATATTAATATCCTTAATGGCAGTAATACTTCGTTCTACATTTTTTATTGAGCAAGATTTATTAAAAGCCCATGACCAACGTAAGAAATCTGCATTAAGGCGGGGCTTTATAAATAGAGGACTAGAAGGGTTAAACATCCATTTAAGTCCTTTTTTCATAACGCCAGGTGCAGCTAATGGGATAATGTGGCTTGGTGTTAAATACCCTGCATTGACATATGAGGCTCCAAAATCCATAGAAGATTGATCAATTATAGTCACTTGGTGCCCTTCTTTATTTAGATAATATGCAGAGCAAAGTCCTATAATTCCGCCACCGATGATGATTACTTTTTTCAATTATTTATTGTTTTAATGAAATAATGATTTGGCCTGTTGTGTATTTAAGAAAATTGCCTCAAAAAAAGCGTCAATTCGAGTATTTTGTTGCAATGAAATAAAGACAAAATGTATCGAGAATAGATTTTTTTTACCAAATAATCCTATTCTCGATACACTTCTCCTAAGGTCGAAGCACTCGAATTGACGGATTTTGGCAAAAAAATCTATAAATACATACAGGTTGATTTTATATAATAATATTTCTAATTAATATGTTCTTTCTGACTCTTGAAACTATTTTAATTCATTCATTTTTATAATATGATATTAGATCATTGTTTCATTAAATCATTCATAATCTATATCACCTGAAACCCATGAGCGTATGGATCATCTTTGTCATCAATAATGATGGTGTTATACCCATATACTTTTGCCCATCCTTTAATACTAGGTATGATTGCTTTTTTGCCTTCTAATTCGATTTCTTTTTCTATTTTTCCTATAAATGTACTGCCTATAAAGCTTTCATGAATATACTCATCTCCTTTTTTTAATTTTCCTTTGGCATGTAATTGTGCCATTCGTGCAGAGGTCCCAGTACCACAAGGAGAGCGATCAATAGCCTTATCACCATAAAAAACTGCATTTCTACCTGAAGATGTTGGATCAATAGTATCTCCGGTCCATAGGATGTGACTTACATTTTTAATCGTTTCATTTTGAGGGTGAATAAATAGATCAGGGTATTTTTTATTAATTCGTTCTCGAATAACTTGAGAATATTGTATCAATTTTCCGGCTGTAAAATCTTCAACTCCGTTGAAATTTTTTTGAGGATCTATAATAGCATAAAAATTTCCACCATAGGCTACATCAAAAATAAGATCTCCTAATTCTGGACAATCTATGGAGAGATTTTCTTGTGCTAAATAAGAAGCAACATTTTTGAGTTTAACCCAGTCTACTTTTTCATGGGTCTTATGATATTCTATTTCTACCAACCCTGCTGGTGCTTCCATCCTGATTCTTCCTGGTGTTTTTGGGGTGATTAAATTTTCTTCAATCGCAATGGTAATTGTACCGATAGTACCATGGCCACACATGGGTAAGCAGCCAGAGGTTTCGATAAATAAGATGGCAAAGTCATTTTTTGGGTCATGCGGTTCAAACAAAAAACTACCGCTCATCATATCATGGCCTCGCGGTTCAAACATTAAGCCTGTTCTGATCCAATCAAATTCCTTAAGAAAATGCTGTCGTTTTTCGCTCATGGTTTTTCCAATAAGTTGAGGCCGTCCAGAGGTAACAACACGCACGGGATTTCCGCAGGTATGAGCATCAATGCATTTAAAAGTTGTTTTTGTCATTTTAGATTGACTCTTTAGTTTGAATACCGTTTAGTAGTCTTGAGATATGTAGAGGATTTTCATCTTTAAGTTCATCGGGCAATAAATCATTTGGCCAACTCTGATAGCTAAATGGGCGAACCCAACGCTTAATAGAATGAATCCCAACAGCAGTAAATCTACTATCTGTAGAGGCAGGATAAGGCCCGCCATGCAGCATAGCTGGGCAAACTTCTACTCCCGTAGGAACACCATTAAATATGATTCTACCTACTCGATTTTGCAGAGTTTCAATAATTGCGCTATATGTTGAGGTTTCGCCTTCTTCTGCAAGAATAGTTCCTGTAAGCTGTCCTTCAAGATTTGAGATTATAGTTTCTAACTCTTGGGCATTTTCACATTGTACGACCATAGAAAAAGGCCCAAATACTTCTTGGTGTAACGTAGTGTTTTGTAAAAAGGTTTTTCCTTCGACTGTAGTGATAGTTTGTCGTGCATGATTAGCAATTACATCGTTACCATATTCCGCACTTAAATGTATTCCATTTTGTCGCAGGGTATTTGTTTTATTTTGCTCATAATTTCCAATAATATTAGGATGCAGCATACATGAAGGTTCAATTTTGATAATTTCTTCAGAAAGTATTTGAATAAAACGATCCAGGGCTTCACTTTTTATACCCATAATCAAACCTGGGTTAGTACAGAATTGACCAGTTCCTAAGGTGATTGATTTAGCGTATGTTTTTGCTAAATCTTCTCCATTGTTTTTTGTTGCTTCTGGTAGTAGAACTACAGGATTAATACTTCCCATTTCTGCAAATACAGGTATGGGTTCTGGTCGTTGCGATGCTAAATCGAAGAGCGCTCTTCCTCCTCGGATACTTCCTGTAAAGCCAACAGCTTTTATTTTGGGATGTTTTACTAATTGCACCCCAACTTGTATCCCAGCACTATTAAGATTTGAAAATACCCCATTAGGCATCCCGGTTTTTTGAGCCGCTTTATGAATTGCAGAAGCAACTAGTTCTCCTGTTCCTGCATGCATTGGATGTGATTTTACTATAACCGGACAACCAGCGGCAAATGCAGACGCTGTATCACCACCTGCAGTAGAATATGCTAATGGAAAATTACTGGCGCCAAAAACAACAACAGGGCCCAACGGAACCAACATTTTCCGAATGTCTTGTTTGGGGATAGGAGTTCTATCTAGATCTGCGGTATCTATGGTTGCTTCTACCCAAGAACCTTCTGAAACTAAATCGGCAAAAGCTCTAAGTTGACCAATAGTTCTTCCTCGCTCGCCTTTAGCTCTTCCTTCTGGTAAACCGGTCTCAGAGACATACGTTTCAATTAGAATATCGTCTAAGGCTAAAATCTCATCGGCAATGGCATTTAGAAACTCGGCTTTTTTCGATCCTGTAGTATTTTTGAACGTTTTAAAAGCTTCAGAAGCCAGTATTACAGCTTTTTCTATTTCTTCATCAGAAGCTTCATAAAAAACATAATCGTTTTCAATATTTAACTTAGGATTAAATGTTTTATATGCTTTGTTTCCTGTTGCTGAAAGTTGATTTCCTATATAATTTTGACCAGTAATCATTGTTTTTAAAGATTTAATGTGAACATACGTTAATGAATAAATTCTAGGTTTTTATAATCTGGCAGAGTTGGTCTGGTTTTTAGTCCATTTTCAATGATTCCTAACACTTTTCTGCGCTCTTCTCCAACAAGTGGTAACCTTGGCGCGCGCACATTTTCTGTACCAATTCCCGTTGCAACTTCAGCTAGTTTTATGTTCTGTACTAATTTAGGGTTTATGTCTAACTCTAGCAACGGTAAAAACCAACGATAAATATCTATGGCTTCTTGTATTCTTCCTGCTTTTTGAAGTTCGTAAATAGCTACAGTTTCAGCAGGAAAAGCATCCACTAATCCGGCAACCCAACCATCAGCACCCATAAGTAGACTTTCTAAAGCAAGAGTATCTACTCCTGATAATATTTTTAGTCGATCTCCAAATCGATTTTTTATACGGGTTACATTAGAAATATCTCTTGTAGATTCTTTTACAGCTTGAATATTGTTACATTGTAATAGCTCTTCAAACATATCCAGGGTGACTTCAATTTTATAGTCTACAGGGTTGTTGTAAATCATAATGGGTAGATCTGTGCTTTTGGCCACTTCTTTAAAATAGATAACGGTTTCTCTATCTCCTGCTTTGTATCGCATTGGTGGAAGCATCATTAAACCACTTGCTCCATCTTCTTTGGCTTTTTTTGCGGCTTCAATTGCCCCTTTTGTAGTTTGCTCTGCAATATTGATAATAACAGGAACTTTGTTTTTAACAATCTGGGCCGTTGTCCTTACCAGAATTCTTTTTTCTTCATCACTTAATGTACTGGCTTCACCTAATGTTCCGCCAAGTATAATACCATGTACACCAGCTTCTAATTGCGCATTAATATTTACCTCAAACATTTTGAGATCTAAAGTATCTTGATCAGTGAATTTTGTAGTCACCGCAGGCATTACACCTTCCCAATGTATTATCATAATTTATGTTTTGGTCAAAGATATTGTGAATATAAAGGGTAAAATATCCGTAAATTACCTAATCATGATACTATTTTACCTTTAATATGTAATTATCCTAATTAATTGAGTAATATTGGTATAGTTTTATGAAAGCTTTACCCTTTAAAATACCAAAATCATCTACCGATACTCTGATTATACAGGAAGATAAAGGAATGGTTTTTTATGATAAATTTCATCAACATGAAGAGATTCAGGTATCTCTTATTGTATCAGGAGAAGGGAGTCTAATTGTTGGCGATACAATTACCAATTATAAAACTGATGACATCTTGATTTTTGGAAGCCAGGTTCCTCATGTTTTAAAAAGCGCCCCATCATCTGTAAGGTCTTATATGATTTCAATTTTTTTTACTGAAAAATCATTTGGCAAAGGTTTTTTTGAACTTTCTGAATTTAGTGATCTGTCTAATTTTTTTAATAATCTGTTATATGGAGTAAAGGTTATTTCTGAAAAAAAACAGTTGAAAGATCAATTTTTCATGCTTTTAAAGCATAAAAACAGACTGGATCGCCTAGTGATTTTTTTACAGGTTTTGAAATTATTAAGCTTAGCCAAAATTGAAACCATTTCTTCTTCGATTACAAAGAATAATTATACTGATAATGAAGGAAAGCGAATGGCAAACGTTTTTCAATATGTAATGACTAGTTTTTATGGTGATATTAGCTTGCAAGAAGTTTCTGATATAGCCAATATGACTCCAAATGCTTTTTGTAGATATTTTAAACAACGAACAAATAAAACTTTTTTTCAGTTTTTGACAGAAGTAAGAATCGAAAATGCATGTCAAATTATATCCAAAGAACCTGATATTTCGATTGCCGAGGCTTCTTATTCGAGTGGATTCAAGAATCTTTCTAATTTTAACAGGAAGTTTAAAAGAATTAAAGGCATGACACCTTCAGAATATAGAAAAAGATTATACGATTCCCATCTTCTCTAACAAGAAAGATGCATTCATGTTTTGACAAACCCCATCTTTAAATTTGTAATCAAAATAAAGTTCATCGTTAATAATTTGGGCATCAAAAAAACGATTTTGAACTTGAGGCAATTCCGAAGCAATTTCGCAAAGACTTAAATCATGAGTTGCAATAATCCCTGTTGCTTTGGCAGCTACTAATTTCTCTACAAATTTACGCGAACCAGCAGCTTTATCCTTACTATTGGTCCCTTTTAGAATTTCATCGAGAATAATAAAATATTCATTTTCTTCAAGTTTGGTTACAATTTTTTTGAGTTGAGTAAGTTCCGAAAAGAAATACGAAGCTTCATCGCTAAGCGAATCTGAAGTACGCATGCTTGAGATCAATTTAATAGGTCGATATTGGCATGATTTTGCACAAACGGGCAATCCAATATTAGACATAACGATTTGTAGTGCAACTGTGCGCAGAAAAGTACTTTTTCCAGCCATATTAGCCCCAGTAATAATAAAGAACTGTTCTCTAGAAATGATAATATCATTATCAATTCTTTTTTGATTTGAAAGCATTGGATGTCCTAGTTCTTCTGCTTTTAATATGATATTTTCTGATGTAATATCCGGATATACATACTTTGGATGATTAAATGCGAAATTTCCTAATGAATTGTAGGCATCAAAAAAAGCAATAACTTCAAACCACTGTGATACTTTATAATGATTTTTTGCAATCCATTGTTCTATACGATAGCTCTGAAGAATATCCCATAGTATTAATCCATTAGCAATAACACCAAACATCATATTATTGCGTTGGTCAAAAGCACTTAGGATACTAGCAAATTGTTTTAAGGTCTGTGATGCTTTTTCTTTTTTACTAACAACCAATTGTTGTTTTTCTTTTAGCAATGAAGCCTCAAAATCGGTATTCTCAATTTTATCAACAAGCTTATAATATTGTTCGAATGTGTTTTTTACTTTGTTTGCATCATTATAAAGAATATTTATTTTTTTGAGTTGTGTTCCGGTAATGGTAAGCCCTATAAAAAACCAAAGCAAAAACATGCTAAAGGTTATAAAATTTAAAAACAGAAGGACTAACATAAGTACAGATATTCCTGAAAAAATAGCAGGAAGAATGCGCATTATTTTAGGAACCCAGAAAGTGTAATTTTTTAACCAACCTAAGATTGCAGAGACCGAAACTGTTGTATGCGCTAATGATGCTACAGCACTGAACTCTTGTCGCCATTCGGGTAGTTTTGATAGATTTTGTATGACTTCTTGCTTCTTTTCAATATTTAGAATTGAATTTGCGGTAAGTATTTCGGCTAATTTACTTTTTCCTGCTATCGTAGCGGTACGATTTGCGTACTGAAAAAAGGATTTATGGCCAAACAAATCTATATCATGGCTATAAGGATGTGTAGGGTCAATAAGTTCTTTTCCAGAATCAAGAGTACTGATATCATCATTAAAAACATCTAATTCTAATTGATTTATCTGAATTAATTTTTCCAATTTATTCTTGGTATAGATATAGTCTGTATGTCTATTTACTAGAAAAATAAAAGCCGTAATTCCAATAACAATGCTGGCGATAATAATTTGAGCATTTGGATAGCCAAAATATATACTCGCTACAATAGCAAAAAAAACAAATACCCGTATGGTGCTGGAAACAGCTAATTGTTTTCTTACTTTTTTTAATGATGTAGTATGTAATGCTATTTGTTCTTTATAAAACTTCTGTGGGTTACTCATATAAAAAAATCAAAGATTTTCTAATTCTTGCCTTAGCTTTTTGGTCAATCCACTCACAACTAAGTTATAAGAATGATCAATTAATTCGTACAACATATCTGTCGCTAAAGTACCAGAAAAGTTAACAGTATTCCAGTGTATTTTGCTCATATGGTAACCGGGAGTGATTTCGTTGTGATACTCTCGAAGTTCGATAGCTCGATCCGGATCACATTTTAGATTTACACTAAAAGGAAGTCGATCCAATCCTGTTAATGCAAACATTTTTCCCATTACTTTAAATACTAGTGTGGTCTCGTCAAAAGGAAACTCTTCAGTTACTCCTTTTTTTGCCAGGCAATATTCTCTAAACAATTCAATATTCATTACTCTTCTAACTGTTTTGTGTCGATGTTATTGTTATGAAGTTCTAATGCAGAATAATCTAATGTCCATCCGATAGATGCGGCAAGAGTTTCCATCAGGGAAATAGCAGTAAGAGCTTCATGCTTTGCAGATTCCATTAAACCACTTTGAGGGATCTTATCTTTGATAAATTGTTTGGCTTCTTTGTTCAGTTCGGTAAGGTCTGAAGAAGTAAACGGATTAAGCCAACCCTCTTTTTTGTCATAGTATTTAAAATCGGTTTCGATAGTTAAAAGTTTTGGCTGCGGAAAATGAGTGAGGATAATGCACTTTTTTTTAGTATCACTTTCTAACTTTACCTGAGATAAATCAAAGCCTACATAGGCTTTAGCATCAATTAGAATCAATGCTTTTTTGGTACCTGTAAGAAGGTTGAAAAACTTTTCTTTTACACTTTCATAATGATAAATTTCAGCAAAGTCGCCTTCAACGGTTACCAGTTTACAAACACTTTTAATTTTTTCCATAAGAACTGTAGACTGAGTTTTTATGGCGGACTTATTTTTTACAGCATTGAAACGTGCAAAAATAAAGTAAGCTAAAATGGCGCCTCCTAAAAGTCCTATAAACAATAATTCCATAATGTAAATATAGCTAATATGTAGTTCAACCTGTTTTTACGTTACATCATTTTACGATTTAATCGATGATGCGATACAATATTGGTTTACTAGGAGCTGCATCATTTACGAATGAGGCTATTTGAAGATTTAGGAGATAGTTTCCGTCTTTAATCTCATTATCAACATATACCATTTCTGTTATGGTAGCCTCGAAACGCGTGGCTTTAGGGTAATTCCAAAAAGCTTTGTGGGCAAGTAGTTTTCCTTCGTCTTTTTCTTTATCAACCGATGGAAGATCAATCAGAAGGTGCTCAATATTTAATTCTCTGATATAACCAGCTGCTTCTTCAGTTAAATATGGCCAATTTGAATTTGAATATTGCTTGTTACGCTTATTGTCTTTATTCGGAAGTGTTCTAATTATGATTGCCTCTATATTTTTATAGGTTATACTGTTTTTGATCTGCTCTTTAGTAATCACAAAATCGTTTCCTCGTTTTTCGGGATCAATACTAATTACTTCTGCCATAAAAAAGAATCTTTTTAGACTCTCATTAATGCTATAAAATTCTTTGGTGATATGGCCTACACATTCGGTATGCGTGCCATGACCGTGCGGGTTAAATATAATGGTATTGAAATTGGTTGATGCTCCTTCAGAAACTTTTCCTATCCAATCACCATTAGTAACGGGTTCTATTCTTGGGACATCAATATACCAGGCATTTACATTGTCTTGAGATGCTCTTAAAGAGATAGAAATATCTAAAGGTTTAGAAAGATTAATTTTATATAGGGTATTATTGTGTTCTACAGTTGTAATCATAAAATAGGATCCACTTTTTTGATTTTCATAAAGAGATAATCTCCCTCTGTATTTTCATATTTTTTGATGATATGATTAATAGTTCCAGAATTAATATCTTCTTCTAATATTTTTAACCCTTTCTCAACTTCTTCTGCATTTGCCAATGAAGAGAAAGATGATATACCTTGTCGCACTTTTGGGTTTAAATATAATTTAGGGTTATGTTTTCCTGAATATAGAAAAAGATCTTGTAAATCAGGCTGAATAAAATATTTCTCAGTATGGTCAATACTTAAGTTATTCTTTTGCAGGTTCGATTTGATCTTATCATATTCGGGCATCTGAACCATAGAATCAACTAACATTTTTGGAAAATAATGGTTGAGCCAGTATCCTTTCATTTGGAGCGGAGTGGCTGTAAAAATTACAATATCACCATTTGGTTTTAAGACTCTATTAAGTTCTGAAAATCCTTGGTCAAGATCTTGCCAGTGATGAAGTGTTAAGCTTGCAATAATGCCATTTACACTTTGATTGGATAATTCGATGCTTTCAGCTTTTCCGACTTTCCATTGTATTGAGTTGTTCTGTTTTTTTGCTTTTTCCAGCATTTTAGTAGAAGGATCAATACCAATAAATTGATATCCTTTTTTAGCAAATTCTGAAGTATAATTACCTGTTCCGCATCCTATATCAAGGTATACTCCGTTTTGAGTTGGATACAGCAAATGCAACAACTTATTAAAAAGATAGGTGTCAGCTTTTCGGGTCGTATTATAATCGATCCCGATAATATCATATTTTTCGTGCATCGCCCTTGATTTAATAATTACCCTAAATTTACTAAGAAAAGATCACTTGCAATTCCGTCGCTTAAAAACTTTCCTTTTTTTGTAACTAATAAGGTGTCATTATCCAAAAACAATAAATGTTCTTCTATATGTTTTTGAGCCTGCTTTAGTAAATACTGTTTAAATGTTTTCCCAAACTCGGTTTCTATTTTTTGAAGCGAAACTCCCCAGATCGTTCTGAGTCCAGTCATGATATATTCATTATATTGATCTGTAGGGGTTAAATTCTCAATTTCTCTAGGGAATTGGTTTTGTTGAATGGCTTTAATGTACTTGGCGTTGTTATTAATATTCCAACTACGTTGTTTTCCGTTATACGAATGTGCCGAGGGGCCGATACCCAAATAGTGCTTACCTTGCCAATATGCAGTGTTATTTTTACTGAAGAACCCTTCCTTACCAAAATTTGATAGTTCATAATGAACAAATCCTTTATTTTCTAGAGTTTCTACCAAGACTTCGAAATGTTTTTGTGCTAAAACGTCATCTACAGGGGGGATCTCTCCTTTTTCGATTAACTTGGGTAAAGCCGTATTTGGCTCAACGGTTAATGCATAACAAGAGATATGAGGAATCCCCAAGTCTAAGGCATACTGAATATTTTGCTTCCAATGTTCTATAGACATGTTGGGGATACCGTAAATAAGATCAATTGAAATATTGTCAAAATAGTGAGTTGCAACAGATAAACAATTTATAGCCTCTTTAACATCATGAGCTCGATTCATTAATCTAAGATCTTCTTCAAAAAATGATTGTACGCCTATACTTAAACGATTCACTTTGCTTTTGGCTAACGCTTCAATTTTTTCATGTGTAAGATCATCAGGATTAGCTTCGATGGTTATTTCTACATCCTTTGAAACGGTATAGTTTTTATAAACGGTATCAATAATTTTTGAAAGCTCATCAACAGACAACACTGATGGTGTTCCTCCGCCAAAATAAATAGTCTGAATAAAATTATTATCCTTGATCTCCGAGCTTCTCAATTCAATTTCATGACATAAGGCAACCATCATTTCATCTTTTTTCTTTACTGAAGTAGAAAAATGAAAATCGCAATAGTGACATGCTTGTTTGCAAAACGGAATATGGATATAGATACCGCTGATAATTTTAAATTTTAGAGTTACGATTTTAGAGTTTGATGTGCACTAAAGTCATTACTATTTTTTAACTCGTTTCTCATTTTGTTTTACAAAAGAAGCCCATCCGCTATAACTCTTGCCAACGATGTCTGCTCTTCCCATATTATAAAAATGACATACAGCAGCAGCTAATCCGTCAGTAGAATCTAGGTTTTTGGGCAATGTTTTGATTTTTAATAAGCTTTGTAACATTTTCGCAACTTGCTCTTTACTGGCATTACCATTACCGGTTATGGCCATTTTAATTTTTTTTGGAGAGTATTCGGTGATAGGTACTTCTCGACTTAATCCTGCTGCCATAGCCACTCCCTGGGCTCTCCCCAACTTAAGCATAGATTGCACATTCTTACCAAAAAAAGGAGCTTCAATGGCAATTTCATCTGGGTGATAGGTATCAATAAGCTCTATAGTTCGCTCAAAAATGAGTTTTAATTTTAGATAATGATCATCATATTTACCAAGTTGAAGTTCATTTAGTTGTAAAAAAGACATTTTTTTATTTTGAACCTTAATAAGTCCGAACCCCATAATAGTTGTTCCGGGATCAATACCTAATATAATTTTCTCGTCGCTCAAGATTGGTTTTTTATATAGTGCAAAGCTACATAAATCAAAATAAGCAATGATTATTCTATTCGAATTACTATTGGAAGTTTATATCGAGTTGTTACCGGGGTACTTCGTGTATGTGCAGGTTCGACCTTTGGTAGCGTTTCAATACCTTTTTGAAGAATTTCTTTTAGATTGGGTATTTCTATTTTAAGGATACTCGTAAGCTCAAAATCTTCTAAAATAACCTGTCCATCTTTTGTGATTAACAAAGGAACCCAAATGGTATCATCAACAGGTTGTTTTATTTTAATGATTTGTGTGGCAAGATGATCTTGAATATGCCGAGTTATTGTATGTTGAAAACACTGTTCTAGTTCTTCTTCAGGTGTTTCTTTGCAAATTTCAAAAAGTGGAGGTTCTTCTACTTCGTTACGATTGAGTTTTTTTAGCTCTTCTCTTATAATCTCTTCTTTGTTTTCTTTTTTAAGGACAAAGCTATCGCAAGAAAACATAGTAAACACTAATAAACCGATATGCCAAACTCTATTAATCATTGCCAATGTGTGGTTTCCAGGTGCCAAGCTACATAAAATTTTGAGAGCATAAAAACAGATCTTAAAATAACAAGAAAGTACACTAAGCAATTTTATTCTGTAGATGTTCTCTTAAAGAAACATCTTCCGGAATATTCATTTTTTTCTTTAGCCTTTTTCTTGCCATTTTTACTGCATGAGTAGAAACACTTAATAATTGAGCAGATTCTTTGATAGATAAGTTAAGCTTCATTAAAAGACAATGTCTTATATCATTGGTTGACAATTCTGGGAAAGAAGTATTTATTTGAGCTGTTATCCCGGGGTATTGAGATTCTATACGGTCTTTTAAAATGGTAAGATCAGACGTAGAAGAAATGAAACGATCCAATCTTTTTTCAACCTCTATCATTTCTTCTCTATTATTATATTTTATGGCCGAAGATAAATTCTTTTTTATGTATGAAAGTTTGTTTAATCTCTCATTTACTGATATCATAGTGGCTAGAAATTCCTCTTCTCTGCTTTGCAAATGATTTTCTAAAATCTTTTTTTCGTTTTCTTTTAATAGCTCTACCTGGCGTTCACTTTTATTATACTTTTTGTAAAGAAATACTGATAAAAGGATAAATAACAGGCTAAAAAAACCTACAGTAAGTAATATAATATACAACTTTTGTTTTTCATTTTTATAGGTTAGAATATCGTTGTCTTTTGTGAGTAGATCATTTTTATATTCTTCTTCTAATAGTTGTATTTTACCCTCTGATATTTTAGAGATATCCTCATTTCTGTTTGTATAAAGACTATCTATTAAAGTTGCATATTTTTCATAATAGTTTGCCGTTTTATCCCAGGATTCCATTCTTTTATAGATAGCGCCCAGATTTTTATATGAGAAAGCAATATCTATTGGGTTATCTGAGTTTTGCAGAATAGCGTTTTCGAAATATATAATAGCTTGATTAGGATTGTCTAAGGAATTATAAATTTTACCTAATACTAAAGCATTTGCCGCCGAAAATGTACTTAATTGGGGTTCATTCTCTAGAATTTCCTTTGCTTCAAGCCCTTTTTCTAACGCGATGTCATAATTTCCAAGGTTTCTGTATGCATCAGCAATTGAGGTTAGTAAATGGCTTATTTGACCTATTTGATCAGAATCTTTAATAAGTTCAAGATTAGCCGTCCACCAATTGATTGCTTTTCCATACTCTTTTTTATCAAAATGGGCTGTACCCATATTGTTATATAACTGAGATTTCAAATCTTCTTGATCCATTATTGTTGGATCAGTGATCAATTCTTTTGAGTATGCAAGTACCTTGTCGGGTTCACCAAGAGCCAAATGGCAGTTTAAAATATTCATTTTGGTAATCATTGCCATTTTTGTATCACCTTGCTTGAGGTTTATTTTATGTGATTTATGATAGTATTTTAGCGCCTGATAGTGTAATTGTTGATTAGTTAAGATAACGGCTTTGTTATTGTAGATATATGAAAGTGCAAATTCTAGATAGGGATATTGTTTTATAAGTTTCTCGCCTTTATCATAAACAAAATTAGCACTATCGATCATAGAGTTATTGGTGTAATACACCCCAAGGTTGACTAACCCTCGAACTTCTCCTTTAGGATAATTTGCATTTTTTGAAAGTGTTATTAATTTTTTTAACGAATCCCCATTTCCGATAAGGTCTTTTTTAGCAATTTCGAATAGGCTGTCTATATACTTGATTTGTTTGTCACAACTCTGCGAGTCTTGGCAGAATAAAGGGTTAAGGTTTTGCAGTAGGATAAATACTAGAATCCAGTAGACTTGATATTTCACAATAAATGGGGTTAGTTAGTATTATTTTATGTTAACGTTCAAATTAAAAAATAGTATGCTGTTTGTATTCTTTTTTTGAGCGATGTACCCCTAATGTACCCTTGATATCATCCAATTTACTCGTTTTATTACAAGAACTTTACAATTAAAGTGACGATAAAAAAATCGATCACTAATTGATATAACATTATTACTAATTCAAAAATGAAATAACAGAAGTAAAATTTAATTAACCTCACTCTTATCACGCAAATTAACACAAACTCAATCATGAAAACATTACTACTAAGGTATATTGCATTACCAAAAATTCTTAGACCCTCGTCATTGATTAATCAGCTCTTAGGGCTTTTTAAAAAAGAAGTACTTCATAACTCATTGTATTGCATTTAGCATTAATTGCTTCAAAATGACAATCTGTTTCTTAAAACGTCTGATACTTCTGACGCAAATCTCTCTGTAACACAATATAATCAACACACCTACAAAATATTTTACATTATGAATTGTATAAAATATGTGCTGTTGCTACCATTTTTTTGTATTGGTATCAATTATTTGACTGCACAAATACCAACGCCTCCCAATGGAAAGAAATGGGAAAAGATAGAAGAACTCTCTGATGAATTTAATGGAAACTCGTTAAATACTTCCAAATGGGCAATAAATGTTTCTACATGGATAGGAAGAGCACCAGGAATTTTCAAGAAGAATGCGGTAAAGGTTGAAAATGGTAAACTACAATTTACCGCATATAAGCTATCAACACCAGAAACCGTAAACGGAAATTTGTATACCCATGCCGGCGCTTTGGTAAGATCTCTTAAAAACCAAACATACGGATATTACGAATGTAGAATGAAGGCTAATAAAACCTTTATGTCATCAACATTTTGGTTGATTAATAAAAGAAATGAAGGTTCTGGTTGTAATGTTAGGACTACAGAATTGGATATTACTGAAACGGTTGGGGTAAACTCTAATGGAGCAAACTGGGTGAATACTACCATTACCAGTATGAACTCTAATACACATAGCCGCGGTACAACTTGTAATACTACACCTACTGGTCAGCAGGGAGGTAAAGCATCTCTAGGAGAACCTTCGTGGAAAGGATATCATACATATGGAGCTTGGTGGAAAAGTAAGGATGAAATATTATTTTATTTGGATGGGAAATTCGTAAATAAAATAAAACCTCCTGCAAATTTTGATCTTCCAATGTATTTGCGTTTGGTAACAGAAACATATGATTGGAACCCTCCAAAAGAAGGGAAAGATGGTATGAACGATTCTGCAGAAAACCGTTCAACGTATTATGATTGGGTGCGATCGTATAAACTGGTAAATGATAATGGAAACGGTCTTGTTGACAAAGTTGAGTTTAACAATGCACCAATGACTATTAATCCACAAACCAGCTATACTTTTAATGCGGATTATGAAGCATCTACAGATAGAGAAATTATAGTAGAGTTCTGGTCATCTACTAGTTGGATAGCGCAACAAAAGGAAACAGTTTCTAAAGGAAAAGGCACAAAATCTATCACAGTTACTTTACCTTCTGTACCAAATGTAGGCTCTGGGTATATGTATAAGGTACATATTCGACCAGTTGGAACCACTTGGAGAGAAGCTATAGATAGAGATCAGATTGATAATGTAATTGTTGAAAATGAGACCGTATTTGAAGATAAGATTTTATTTAAAAATGCACCGATTTCAATAAACCCAAAAAACGAATATACCTTTAATATGGAGTATTCGGCATCTGTTGACCGAGAGATTGCGGTAAGTTTTTGGAAAAACAATACCTGGTTAGCTAGCAAAGTCGAAAGAGTTTCAAAAGGTTCTGGAATCAAAGCCATTACAGTGAGTTTATCTTCACCACCTGAGGCAGGCAACGCGTATGCCTATAAATCACATATTAGACCAATAGGGACGAATTGGCAACAGGCGCTTGATAATGATCAAGTAAATAATGTTACTGTGATTGAAAATAATCCACAACTCATTTCCAATGGCACATATTATATAACGTCTGCTCAAAATGATCAGCGATTATTGTCTCGAGCATTAGAGCAGTATAGCTCTAGAATGCATGATCCAGGAAATTATGACGATCAAAAATGGGCCTTTAGTCACCTTGGGAACAATGTATATACAATTAAGAACAAAGGAACAAATAGGTATTTAGAAGTGCCTTATGCTAAATGTGGTAATGCTCAGAATGTAGCGACCTCGACTACCGCCAATGAAAATCACCAAAAATGGAAGATTCTTGCTATAGGAAATACGTATGTATTTAAACCACTGCACTGTCAAAATGTTGCAATGGATAGAGCCGCAGGAGCAGTAAACGCTAATGTGCATACTTGGGGATATAGTGCTACAAATAATAATCAAAAATGGAAAATCATTTCGATAAGTCGTAATAGATCATTCAATAAAAATGAAAGGATAGTAGGGTTGTATCCTAATCCTGCTCAAGATTATGTTACTATTATTGGGCATAATCAAGGAGAAAAAATTGTCATTTACAATCTTTTGGGAACTATTGTAAAAACGGTAGTTACTAAATCGGATAAAGAAATTATCTCAACAGAAGATTTTGAGGCAGGAATTTACATTATATCCATTTCAGGAAAATCAAGACTGCAATTAATCAAAGAATAATAACCTTTAAAACCAAGTATTTATGAAGTAAACCATTAATGAGACAAATATCACACCACAGGATATTTGATTTTAAAAAGTAAACAAACATCAACTAATGGTTAAACAGTAATAAACATACAAATCAAGAATGATTATGAAGAATTTTATAAAATTAGGCACACTACTAATTTTGTGCTTGCTGTGTTGTAATTTAACGACCGCACAGTTTAATTACGGAGAGGCGCTCCAAAAATCAATCTTCTTTTATGAGGCTCAACAATCGGGACCTTTACCTGATTGGAATAGAGTACCTTGGAGAGGAGATTCTGCATTAAATGATGGATCCGATGTTGGGCTGGATCTCACCGGAGGCTGGTATGATGCCGGAGATCATGTAAAATTTAACTTCCCAATGGCGTACTCGGTAACCACATTGGCTTGGGGCGGTATTGAATTTAAAGATGCGTATATACAAGCGGGTCAATATGATATCTTAAAAAGAAACCTTCGGTTTGTAACTGATTACTTTCTGAAATGTCACACAGGGCCTCAAGAATTATGGGGACAGGTAGCTGCAGGTGGTATTGATCATGCGTGGTGGGGGCCGGCAGAGGTTAATCCGCAACCAAGAGAATCATTTAAAATCTCTGGAGTTAATGGTGGATCTGATTTAGCCGGAGAAACTGCAGCTGCACTTGCAGCCGTGAGTATCTTATTAAAAGATGATGATCCAGCATATAGTGCTCGTTTATTACAAAGTGCCGAGGAATTATATGCATATGCTGATCAAGTAAGAGAAGCATATTCTAATTCTATAACAGATGCTGCAGGTTTTTATCGCTCATTCAGTAATTTCGAAGATGAAATCGTATGGGGTGCAGCGTGGTTATATCGAGCAACAAATGATAACAAATATCTGGTTAAAGCTGAAGCAGAGTATGATAATATGCAAAGAGAGGGTCAAAGCGCTACAGCAAAGTATAAGGAGGCGTTTTCATGGGATGACAAGGCATATGGAGCCTATGTACTTATGTCAATTCTTACAGGCAAAGATAAGTATAAGCAAGATGCAGAGCGAAACCTAGATTGGTGGACTGGTGTAGGGGTTAATGGTGATGTAGTTCCAACAACTCCAGGAGGTCTTCCACATATACGACAATGGGGGACCCTTAGATACGCTAATAATGAAGCTTTCTTAGCCCTTGTGTATAGTGATAAGGTATCAACAAATGCTTCACAACAAACAGCCTATAGAAATTATGCAAAGTTTATGGCTGATTATACGTTAGGAAACAATCCTATCAATCGAAGCTTCATGATAGGCTTTGGTAATGATCCAGCAAATAAACCACATCACAGAGGTGCTCATGGCGGATGGACGAACAATTGCTCTGGAGTACCAGATGCTTCAAGTCATATTTTGTATGGTGCTGTTGTTGGAGGGCCTAAAAGTCCTGCAAATGATGGTTTCGCAGATGACAGATGTGAATTTATTGCCAATGAAGTGGCTTGTGATTACAATGCAGGAATAACAGGTGTTCTGGCATGGATGTATGGTGCTTTTGGGGGTACACCATTAGCCAACTTTCCACCGGCTTCAGCAGGGATTCCAAATCGGGCTGAAGTAAGAACTATGTCAAAATTTAATAGTAATAATGCTTCCGGGAGTACTGTTCAAATTCGAGTACAAAATAGAACTGCATGGCCAGCAAGAGTTACAGATAAGCTTTCTTACAGATACTTTTTTGATATCTCTGAAGGTGTGGCGCAAGGCTTAACAATTGCAGATTATCAACCAACTCTAAATGCGGTTCAAGGTTCTAGTACCATAACTATAGGGACCTGGGACGCCAGTAGAAATATTTATTATGCAGAAGTTTCTCTGACAGGTGAGCAAATTGCTCCGATTGGAGATCCACAATTTAGAAGAGAAACACAACTTAATTTTAGGGTATCAAACGGAGTTCCTTATGATACATCAAATGATTGGTCTGCTCAAGGAATTGGAGGTACAGAAATTGAAAGTACTAATATTCCAGTATATGATAATGGAGTACTTGTATTTGGTAATGAGCCAGATGCCGGTAATACTCCAATAGCATCATTTACGGCAACTCCAGAATCTGGTGTTTCACCATTGGATGTTCAATTTGATGCTTCGGCATCTTCAGATCCTAATGGAGACGTATTATCGTACAATTGGAATTTTGGTAATGGACAAACATCGTCAGTCGTAGATCCTTTGATTACCTACTCACAGATTGGTTCATATTTAGTGACGCTTACCGTTAGCGATGGACAAAATATTTCCTCAGAAGTTAGTAAAACAATCACTGTATCTGATGGTAATATTGCACCGGTAGCAAATTTTACGGCAACACCAACTACGGGTATTGCTCCTGTAACTGTTAGTTTTGACGGATCAACATCTTCTGATGAGAATGGAGATACACTTACCTATACTTGGGATTTTGGAGATGGAAGTACAGGAACCGGAGTAACAGTTACCCATGCGTATTCTACAGTTGGTGAATATACTGCGACATTAACAGTTAATGATGGAAGTAAAACAGGAACAAAAACAACAACAATTAATGTTACCGATGGAAGTCCGGTAGCAAGTTTTACGACTAGTACTGATTCTGGAACAATTCCTTTTGATGTCTCTTTTGATGCATCAGCTTCTACCGACCCAACGGGAGGTACTTTATCGTATTCCTGGGATTTTGGAAATGGATTAACTGCAACGGGAGCTACAGCAACTACTTCTTTTACTGAAGTAGGAACATACACTGTTACGCTTACTGTTACTAACTCTGTTGGAAGCAGCTCAGAAATAAAGACTGTAACTGCTACAGACGGTAATGCAAGCTGTACTTTTGGTACACCAACCGCTGAAGCTTTACCAGCAATTAATACAGAGTTTACCAATATTTTTGTATTGGGAGATGGTGGTCCAAATCTGGACAATGTAACCAATTTTAATATCAATTGGGATCTAGCCAATAATGGATTATATCAATTCTCGATGAATACTAATAATGGTATTCCTAGTTGGTGGAACGATTTCTTACCAAAAGTTACACAAAACTTTAATTCGGCAGAGCCCGCAATTACAATTACGGGATCTGGGTTTTCTGGTTTAGATGGAACATATTGGGTAACTATAGATAACGGTAATTTTGTATTAGTATCACAAACCGGTGGATTTACAATTTATTTTAGTACTACTGCAACTGCGCCTGATTGTGGTGTTGTTACTCCTCCTTCTGTAAATGGAGGAACAATTGCAGGCGGTCCATTCGTATTTACAGTAGGAGATGGAGTTGCAGATAATGTATCTGGGATCACGCGTACGGGAAATATTGGAGAAACCAGCCAGTGGATTATAACCGATGATCAGGGAAAAATATTAGGATTGCCACCTACACCAGAAGCCGTTGATTTTGACGGGGCTGGCGTTGGAAGTTGCTTTATTTACAATGTAAGTTATAATGGAACAATTACTGGTCTAGCACAAGATAGATTACTTTCTGGTTTAGCCGGGGATTTTGATTTATCTAATAGCATAGAAGTTGTAAGAAATCCTGTGATTACTAACCCTACTGTCGATGGAGGAACAATTGCAGGCGGTCCATTCGTATTTACAGTAGGAGATGGAGTTGCAGATAATGTATCTGGTATTACGCGTACTGGAAATATTGGAGAAACTAGCCAGTGGATTATAACCGATGATCAGGGAAAAATATTAGGATTGCCGCCTACACCAGAAGTTGTTGATTTTGATGGAGCTGGCGTTGGAAGTTGTTTTATTTATAATATAAGTTATAATGGAATGATTACTGGCCTAGCACAAGACGGATTACTTTCTGGTTTAACTGGTGAATTCGATTTGTCTAATAGCATAGAAGTGGTAAGAAATCCCGTTTCAACAGGTGGAGATTGTACTTTTGGAACACCATTAGCAAATGCTTTACCATCTATTAATTCTGAATTTGAGAATATTTATGTTTTAGGAAATGGCGGTCCAAATCTTGATAATGTTACCAAGTTTAATATTAACTGGGATTTGGCAAATAATGGATTATATGTACTTTCTATAAATACAAATAACGGACAGCCAAATTGGTATGTAGATTTAAGAAGTAGTCTTACATATAGTTTCAATACTGCTAATCCAGATGCAACATTTTCTGGAACTGGAATTACAGGTTTAGACGGTTCTTATTGGGTTACACAAGATCAGGGTAATTTTGCAATGGTATCAAAAACAGGTGGATTTACCATTTATTTTAGTACTTCAACAACCGCTCCAACGTGTGGAGGTTCAGGAAATACACCACCAGTAGCAGATATTTCTGCAACCCCTATTTCTGGAGAAGCTCCATTAGTTGTAACCTTTGACGCTTCTGGGTCTACAGATGTCGATGGAGATACTCTTACATATGATTGGAATTTTGGAGACGGAAATTCTGGAACTGGTGCAATAACTGATAACACCTTTACTTCAAAAGGAACTTATGAAGTTAACTTAACTGTTTCAGATGGAAAAGGAGGAGAAGATACAGCAGTAATTTCAATTAGTGTAACCGATGGAGACATCATTATTAATCCTCCTACGGGTGATAATGAATATGTAAATCGTTTCATTGAAATGAGAAATGAGTTCTATGACCCTGCTAATGGATATTTCAGTGCAGATGGTTCTCCGCATCACTCTATAGAAACACTCATCGTTGAAGCACCTGATCATGGTCATGAGTCAACAAGTGAGCTGTATTCATATTGGTTATGGTTAGAGGTAATGAATGGTAGAGTAACTGGTGATTGGGCTCCATTAGGTAACGTTTGGGATAAAATTGAGCAATTTATTATTCCTACAAAGGCAGATCAACCTACAAATGCGGCATATAACCCTTCTTCACCCGCAGCATATGCGGCAGAGTTTGCTCTTCCAAGTAGTTATCCTGCACCGTTAGAATTTAGTGCTCCAGTGGGTTCTGATCCGGTTTCACCAGATTTAACAGCAGCATACGGAGCTGATATTTATCAAATGCATTGGTTATTAGACAATGATAACTTCTATGGATTTGGAAATCGAGGAGATGGTATAAGTACACCTTCTTATATCAATACCTTTCAGAGAGGAGAGCAAGAATCGGTTTACGAAACAGTTCCACATCCATCGTGGGAGAGTTTTGACTGGGGAGGTACAAATGGCTATTTACCACTTTTTATCGAAGATCAGAATTATGCAAAACAATGGAGATACACTAGTGCTCCAGATGCAGATGCCAGGGCTGTTCAAGCAATGTATTGGGCGCAAGTATATGCCAAAGAACAAGGAATTAGTTTAGCAAGTTTAGACCTGGATAAAGCTACAAAAATGGGAGACTATTTAAGGTTGGCAATGTTTGATAAATATTTCAAACCGCTAGGAGTGCAAAGTGCAACAAGCGGAGCCGGAACAGGATATAATAGTGCACATTATTTAATGTCTTGGTATATGTCATGGGGTGGTTCTGCAGATCCTGCTTCTCAATGGGCTTTTAGAATTGGTTCTAGTCATTGTCATTTTGGATATCAAAACCCTATTGCTGCATATGCAATGAGTCAGGTACAAGAGTTTGAACCAAAATCTCAAAACGGAAAAAGAGACTGGACAGAAAGTCTTAAAAGACAAATGGAATTCTACACATGGTTACAATCTAGAGAAGGAGCGATTGCTGGTGGAGCTACCAATAGCTGGAATGGAGACTATAGTCCTTATCCTGCAGGTAAATCTACTTTCTATGATATGGCTTACGATGATAATCCAGTTTACGAAGACCCGGGAAGTGGTACTTGGTTTGGATGGCAAGCATGGTCTATGGAACGTGTAGCAGAGTATTATTATATAACTAATGATGCAATGGCCAAAAACCTAATGGATAAATGGGTAGATTGGGTAAAAAGTGAAGTAAGACTTATTGCAGCTAATGATTTCGAAATTCCTGCTACATTAGAATGGACTGGAGAACCAGATACCTGGGATCCAACTAACCCAGGAACCAATAGTAATCTTAGTGTTACAGTAACCGGTTATAGTCAAGATCTCGGAGTTGCAGCATCTATGGCAAAAGCCTTAATTTATTATGCAGCAGCTACACAAAAGCATGCTACTTTAGATACTGATGCTAGAGATCTTGCTAAAGAAGTTCTAGACAGAATGTGGACCACGTATAGAGATGAAAAAGGAGTGTCTTCTCCAGAAAATCGTGGAGATTTCAGTAGAATTTTTGAGCAGGAAGTATATGTGCCACAAGGATTTAACGGTATAATGCCTAATGGTGATGTAGTACAACCTGGAGTATCGTTTTTAGATATCAGATCAGATTTGAGAAACGACCCAGAGTTTGATCGATTACAAACTGCATACAATGCCGGACAAGAGTATACACAAAGATATCATAGAAGTTGGGCACAGATTGAAGTTGCTTTAGCCAATGCAGAATATGGTTTCTTTTTTGGTGAAACAACTACTGCACCTTCCAATCGAGTATCAAATATGGTTGATGTTCTAGTAAGTCCTAATCCTGCTTCAAGTTTTATCAATATATCAGCTCCGTTATCAACAGGAATTGGTAAATCTAGTACTTCTAAAGTTAACAACCTTTCAATTCGATTAATTAATTTGACGGGTAATGTAGTTAGGTCTAAAAACTTAAGAAATAGTCAACAAGTACAGGCTCGAATCTCTGTTGATGGGGTGCCTTCAGGTATCTATATACTAGAGGTTTCTAATGCAACTACAGGTGAGATATCTAGAAATAAAGTAATAGTTAATAGATAGTTTTTTTAATTAATACAAAAGAGAGAGGTTAGAGTACCTCTCTCTTTTATACTACTCTCAATGAAATGAAAAATACAATTATAAATATAAAACAAACCCTAATACTACTAGGGTTACTAGTACTTAGTTTAAGTAGTAGTATATCTGCACAGCAACAGAATTTTTTATCTGTTTCGGGTAACAAATTATTTGATGTTCAAGGTAAAGAAGTTCGTTTGACTGGAGTGAATTGGTTCGGATTTGAAACCCAAAATTATTTCCCTCATGGGATATGGACTCGGGATATGAAAAGTGTTTTACAACAGATCAAAGATCTTGGGTTTAATACCATTAGGGTTCCTTGGTGTAATGAAATGCTTAACCCTGGTGTAACTATTAATGTACCTTCTTATGGTAGTGATGCTTATACAGGGATATCCCCTATGAATGAAGAGGAAAGCAAAGTAACCAAGCCAATTGAATTAATGGACATTTTTGTAAGATGGTGCCAGGAAAATGATATGAAAATAGTTTTGGATAATCATTCCAGAGCAGCTGATGGTTTTTTAAATGAAAAGTTCTGGTATACTCCAGAATATTCTGAAGAAAGATGGATCAATGATTGGATTTTTATGGCTAATAGATATAAAGATTTTTCAGCCGTTGTAGGTATGGATCTTAATAATGAACCTCATGGATCATCTTGGGGTAATAGCAATCCTGCAACCGACTGGAATAAAGCCGCAGAACGTTGTGGAAATGAAATTCTTAAGGTAAATCCAAATGTGTTAATTATTGTAGAAGGTGTAGGAGAGTTTGAAGGAAATTCATATTGGTGGGGAGGACAGCTTATGGGAGCAAAAAAATACCCTGTTCAATTATCTGATCCTAGCAAGTTAATGTATTCTGCACATGAGTATGGTCCAGAAGTTGCTCCACAAGATTGGTTTGATGCTCCTAATTTTCCGCAAAATATGCCACAAATTTGGAACGATAATTACCATTATCTATACAATGAAGGAACTTCACCTATATTTTTAGGAGAGTTTGGGATAAAAGACCAGGATGCTTTTGGTGGTATAGCCTTTACATGGTTTACAGAATTTACAGGATTTATGGGAGATATTTATTCCTGGACATTTTGGAGTATGAACCCTAATTCTGGTGACACTGGAGGAATTTTAAAAGATGATTGGTCGTCTGTTAATCAATGGAAATTAGATGTTTTAAAACCGTATCAGGCACCTATTATTCCTAATGTAGTTGGAGCTACAGATAATAGACCACCGGTTGCAAGATTTACACCTTCAGTTACATCTGGTAATACACCTTTAACAGTTCAGTTTGATGCTACAACATCTTCAGATCCAGATGGTGATACATTAACATACTCATGGGAATTTGGAGATAATACAACTGCTATGGGAAGTGCAGTATCTCACTTATTTAATGAAGTAGGAACTTATCTAGTAGTACTCACTGTTAGCGATGGTAAATTAAGTGATACTGAAACAGTAAACATTACAGTTAACGATACAAGCACACCTGTAGTAACTGCAAATATTGCGGTAGATGTTAGCACTGCAGTTGCTCCAGCAACAATTAATTTTGATGCTTCAGGGTCAACAATTTCAGATGGAAGCATATTGACGTATACTTGGGATTTTGGTGATGGATCTACAGGAGGAGGCGTTGCAATTGCTCACGATTATACAACGGCTGGGGATTATACTGTTACGGTAACAGTTTCAAATGCCAACGGGATTTCGGATACTGCTACGCAACTAATTACAATTACCGAGCCCACTTCTGGAGGTAATTGTAACTTTGGAGCTCCTTTAGCAAACCCACTACCAACCATAGCTAATGTTCCTTATAGTAAAATTTATGTTTTAGGGAATGGAGGACCGGATTTAAGTAATGTAACCAACTTCACGATCAATTGGGATTTGACAAATAATGGATTGTGGCAATTCTCTATGAATGCGAATAATGGGACTCCAGGTTGGTGGAACAACTTATTAAATAATATTACAAGTCAGAACTTTAACTCGCCTCAACCAGGGATTACACTTTCAGGCACAGGATTTCCTAATCTAGATGGAGCATATTATGCAACCATAGATGGAGATAATTTTGCTTTAGTTTCAGTAACTGGTGGTTTTACTATTTATTTCAGTAATAGTACTACAGCTCCTACTTGCGAAGGATTGCCACAAGGACAGTTATCGTCAACTGGTTTGAGCATAAAAACATTCCCAAATCCAGTTCAAGACAAATTAGTGATTAGTGGAAAAGATCTTCTTAACGGAGCTAGAATCAATTTGGTAGATATAACCGGAAGAGTACTAAGAACTGTTAATGTTCAATCTAAAGTAAAGCAAATAGAACTTAATACCACGGATCTTATATCCGGGCTATATTTTGTAAAAGTATATCATGATAAAGAAACCAAAACAAAACAAATCATAAAAAAATAATTCTAACAACATATTGATATAGGAAGGAAGTCGATGGAATCTATTTTCTAAGAATTCAACAAGGCAGGCATTCTTTGATAAAACGAACATTAAAAAATAAATAACAATACCTAATAAAGCAGTTTTAAAAACCAATAAAATAATTGTTAACCGATAGATGATAATATAAATGAGGTGGCGGCACTTCACTTTTCTACCCCTAGTTGACTTGTATTTAATACATAATGGGAATTTATTAACACAGAAATATACGTTTAACTAGAATTAATTTAATTATGAAACTTAACAAACTCAATTTTTTAATTGCGTTTCTCCTTCTTGGGCTAGTATCAAAAGCTCAAACCCCCGAAGGAGAACTAAAAAGGTGGCATAAAGTCACATTAACATTTAATGGTCCTAATACTTCTGAGACCGCGAACCCTAATCCTTTCTCAGATTATCGATTAGAGGTTACGTTTACGCATCAAGGGAGTAATAGGAGTTATAAAATTCCGGGTTACTATGCTGCCTGTGGAAATGCAGAAAATAATAGTTGTGTTTCGGGGAACAAATGGAGAGTACATTTTGCTCCAGAACAACCTGGAACTTGGAACTGGTCGGCATCATTCAAATCAGGATCTAATGTAGCTATTAATGGTGGTGGGTCTGGAGCAGGATTTATGGATGGAAGTACTGGATCTTTTAATGTTTCAGAATCTGATAAATCAGGTAAAGATCATAGAGCAAAAAATAAAGGAATGCTGCGTTATGTCGGGCAACATTACCTAAGATATACAGGAACAAATCCGGTTAGTCCAAATGGGAATTGGTTTGTAAAAGCAGGAGCAGACTCTCCAGAGAATGCTTTTAATTATGTTGATTTTGATGCAACCCCAAGTTTTAATAATAACTTGAACAAAATTGGTAACAAAACCTGGCAGCCACATCAAAGAGATTATGTAGCGGCCGATGCAAGTGCATATACGTGGAATAATGGTAAAGGTACCGAGATATTAGGTATGCTTAACTATCTATCTGGCGAAGGGGCTAATGTAATGTCTTTTTTAACCTGGAACACCGATGGAGACGGAGGAGCTGTTTTTCCGCATGTATTAAAGGTTTCGGAGCAAGAGTATGGAAATACATCGAGAGGGCAGCAATGGAGTAAGGTACACCATGATCGTTTCGATGTTTCCAAACTGGCTCAATGGGAAAAAGTTATGGAATATGCTGATAAAAAGGGAATTTATCTGCATTTCAAAACTATGGAAACCGAAAATGATAATAAAATGGATGGTAATGGTTTCGGAAGAGAAAGAAAGTTATATTATCGTGAACTTATTGCTAGATTTTCACACCACTTAGCACTTAACTGGAACTTAACAGAAGAGACCACATTAACCGATAATGTTGTTAAGGCCACTGCTTCATATGTCAAAAATGTGGATCCTTACGATCATAATATTGTAATTCATACCTATCCAGGCCAACAAGATCAAAGATATAATCCGTTACTTGGAAATAATTCTGAGCTAACGGGTGCATCTATTCAAACCGATAAGAACAAAGTTCATAATGATATAAAAAGATGGTTAGAAAAGTCTCGTAACGCAGGAAAAAAATGGGTTGTTGCTAATGATGAGCAAGGTCCTGCTTCAACTGGAGTACGAGTTTCTGATAAAGAAGTAAGGCATAAAGTACTATGGGCAACCTTAATAGCCGGTGGTACAGGAGTAGAATACTATAGTGGTTATACCAATAATGATGGTGATATTAACGGAAATGATCACAGAAAAAGAGGTAAAAAGTATAAAGAAGGAGGGTATGCACTTAAATTCTTTAATGATCATTTACAGCCTTATATGGTAGATATGGTAAGCGCAGATGGAGTTACATCTGATGGGAATGATTATGTATTAGCCAAGGCGGGAGAAATATATGCAGTGTATAGACCTAACGGAGGGTCAACAGGACTTGGTTTGCCCACGGGAAATAATAATTATGATGTGCAATGGTATAACCCTCGTGCTGGAGGTAATTTAACAGCTAAAAACACATTAGGTAATACTTTGGTAGCTCCAGATAATAATGATTGGGTTGCCTTGATAAAGAAGAAGGATAATGGAGGAGGAGAACCAGATCAATGCGCCGCTTTAGAACAAAATGGTATCGTAGCTGTAGAGGCAGAGCATTTTGCAAGTCAATCAAAAACGGGTAAGCGAAAATGGTATGTACTTGATGGAAGCGGATCCACACCAACACCGGATCCAGATCCAGATCATTCAAATGGAGCAAGTGGTGGAGGATATTTAGAAATTCTGCCCGATACAAGAGTTACTCATGGTGATCCATTGATCGCTGGAGAGAATTTTAGCAATACAGCAGGTCAAATGACAATTGTAAATTATAAAGTAAAGTTCACCACTCCCGGAAAGTATTTTGTTTGGGTAAGAGCCCATTCAACAGGTTCTGAAGATAATGGAGTACATGTAGGTCTTAACGGCAATTGGCCAGCATCAGGAAACAGAATGCAATGGTGTGCAGGTAAAAATCAATGGACCTGGGAAAGTAAACAGCGTACTGGTGCTAATCATTGTGGAGAAGAACAAAAGATATTTTTAAATATACCCTCAGCGGGAGTTCATACCATTTCATTTTCTATGAGAGAAGATGGATTTGAAATGGATAAATTTGTATTATCTAAAGCTTATACCAAACCGACGGGAACAGGACCAGCTGAGGTACTAGTAGATTGCGGTGATGAAAATAATGCACCACAAGTTGGAATGACATCTCCTACTAATGGGGCCGTTTATCAACCAGGGGCCGCAATACCATTAGCCGCTACTGCATCTGATAGTGATGGTACTATTACCAAGGTGGAGTTTTTTATAGACGGAAATTTGGTGGCAACAGAAAATACCGCTCCCTATGAAACAACTTCTACGATAACCAATACAGGGAATTATACCATAACAGCAAAAGCCACAGATAACGATGGTGCGGTTACAACATCACAAGGTATAGGTATCAAGATTGAAAATGATACTCCTCCTCCAACAGGAGATATTGGCATTCCGGGCAATTTTGAAGCTGAAAATTATTCGGCTAAATCAGGAAGTGTGCGTATCGAAAATACGCCGGGTACTTCTGGTCAAAACCTTGGGTTTATTAAAAATGGTGATTACACCGAGTATAATATTACCGTTGCATCAAGCGGAGAGTATACTTTCGAGTTTTATGCCTCTAGTGCTGGTAAAGGTGGAACAGTTGAAATTATTGAAGCAGAAAAAGCTGTAGGCTCTGTAACGCTTCCTGTTACAGGACAATGGCATAATTATAAGAAATACGCTGTAAAAGTTTCACTAACAGCGGGAGTGAAAACGCTAAGGTTTGCTTATAATGGACAATCAGGATATTTGTTTAATATTGACAAAATCGTAACGATAAAATCCGCTACACCTACAATACAAACCGTAGTTTTATCTCCAATTCATGATGCGTATTTGCAAGGTTCAGCTCGATATAATAGTGATATTGTTAGAGTGGAGCAAAATAGAAGATCTGGATATTTAATGTATGATCTTTCTTCCATTAATGGAACAATATCCAAAGCAGAACTGAAGTTTAAAGTAGTTTCTGATCCAGGTAATGGTAATTTAAATGTTAATAAAGGTACTTCGAATACTTGGACAGAGAGCAACCTGTCTAATACGAACAAACCTTCGGTAGGAGTATTACTAGGTAATATCAATACAACCTATGGAATTGGCAACGCAAAAACTGTAAATTTAAATGCAGGTGCAATATCAGGTAATAAATTATCTCTCGTGCTTAACATGACCTCGGGTAATGACTTTGCCTTTGCATCTAAGGAAAATGCGAGTAGCACCCCTCCACAGTTAGTGATTACGTATACCAGTACATCGGTACAGCGTAATAATGCTATTGTTGATACAAAAGATGAGGCTAATAAAACCAGTGTATATCCAAATCCTGCAATTGATTGGATAAAAGTATCTGGAGTATCCAAAGGTTCAAGAGTTCAGATTTTTAATTCTATAGGAATCTTACAAAAAGAAGTGATATTAAAAGACAATAGAAGTTTGATAGATGTAAATGATTTACCGTCTGGATATTATATTTTAAATATTTTCGATGGTCAAAAAACCAATAAGATTATATTGATCAAGGAATAAATCTAATGATCACTAAATAACAAAAAAGGTTACCTTCAATAGGTAACCTTTTTTAATTCACTATATCTATGTATTGAATTAAGAAGGATTTTCATCATGTTTATGATCGTCATCAGTTAAATCTACTGATAGCCTATAAGAAGGAACATTTAAACCTTTATCCGTTTTTACAGTATTCATATCCAAAATATCATTACCAGTTTCTTTAAATTTTTCATTTTTGAAAAATGCTGTACAAACTCCATTAACTATTTTTTCTGTGTACCCATCTCCATATTTAATATCTAATTTATACTTTCCTTCTGGGATGTTTTGGATTCTATAGGTGTGATTTTTGCTTAAATAAATGGTACGTATATTTTTTGAAGACTCGATAGAAATTACATTAAGAATTACTTCAGCATTTTCTCCGTTTGTTATTTCTATGAAGTTATCAATATTTTTGTTGTATTCAGCATTTTGATTTGGACATCTGGGCTCTTCTTGATTAGTTGTGTTTTCTGCCAGATCAGTTTTTATTTCTTCTGCAACTTCAATTGTTTCTTTTTCTTTATTTGTATTTGGTCTTTGACTGCAAGAGGTGTACGTTAAAATACCTGTAATAGCTGGAACTAATAGTAAATACTTAAACTTTGCAATTGATTTAGATTTGGTTTTTTGTAACATAAGGATTCGTTTTTTGATTAATGATTGATTAAAAAATTGATTGACGAATGTAACTTCTTGAGTTTGAAAAGTAGCATTCAATAATTGATGTATATAGTTTTTCTTACTTATTGAAGATATTACCGCAGCATCGGCCAGATATTCATGTAAGACCGTTATTCTGGATTGATTGATGTAGATCAAAGGATTCCACCATAAGAAGACTTTGAGAATCTCAAAATACAATTGATCTAAGGAGTGCTTTTGTTCTACATGTACTATTTCGTGTATCAGGATTTGCTTTTTTTCTTCTTCACTTAAACCATCTCCCAAATAAATGGTGTTCCAAAATGAAAAGGCTTGAGTACTGTTAGGAAGTGTAACAATTTTCCTATTCTTTATATGAGATGTAAAAGAAAAAGCCTGCATAACGTTTAACTTATGAAACTTGAGAATTAATGTAAAAAGACTTATCCCTACACCCACAAAATAGAGTATCAACCACCAATTTATAGGGTTTTGTTCCGTGCCAGTTGTTCCTAAAACTGTTAGATTTTCAGATGAGATTGTAATCACTCTTTCTAATTGTGATACATATCCTTGTGGAGTAGATATGTTTAAGGTTTGAATTTTTATAAATGGAAAAATTAATGATAAAATAGGAGTTATAATAAGATACAGTCTATTCCAGCTAAAGAATGTATCCTTTTTATGAAATAGATCATAAAGTGTCAAAAATAGCACTTGAAATATCAGGATTTGTAGTAGGTAGTGTAGCATCGGGGAATTAATTATCGTTATCTAATTCTTTTAAAATTTCTTCTAAATCTTTAATGTCCATGTCATTCTTTTTCACAAAAAAAGAAACCATATTTCTAAAGGACCCATTAAAATAGTTGTTCATGAGCTTGTTAAGAGATTGACTGCTGTACTCTTCTTTTTTTACCAAAGGGAAGTAGATATAGCCTTTTCCAACTTTGCGATGAGATACAAATTCCTTATTCTCTAAAATTCTAATAATTGTCGAAATGGTGTTATAAGCAGGTTTAGGATCTGGCATTTCTTTAATGATTGAAGCTACATTGGCTTCGTCCAGTTTCCATAACAATTGCATAACCTCTTCTTCGGCTTTAGTAAGTTGTTTCATAGAGTAATGAACTAATTTTTTAGTTTTAGAAAGCAAATATAACTAAATCTTTAGTTTAAACTAACTTTTTAGTTCAAAAAAAGTATATTTGTGAACTGATTATGATAATAATGAGATTGATAGAAGGTAACTTTATCGGTAACAAATCATAAATAATATCGTCATATAAATAAAAAAACATGGATATTGCCTTATTAATAATCGGTTTATTGTTTTGTCTTTTGGGTATTATAGGAAGTTTTCTACCTGTATTACCAGGGCCATTTACTGCCTGGATAGGATTGCTTATTCTTCATTTAACCGATGCCATCCCACAAGATTGGACCTTTTTAGGAATTACACTAGGGATTTCTATTCTGGTTTGGGCACTGGATTATATTGTTCCTGCCTTGGGAACTAAAAAGTTTGGAGGCACAACATACGGTATGGTGGGGAGCTCAATAGGGCTTATCCTAGGGATTATATTTATGGGCCCCTTTGGAATTATAATAGGTCCCTTTGCAGGAGCATTTATTGGCGAAATAATTAATAATAGCAGTGATTCGTCTAAGGCTATAAAAGCAGCTTTTGGATCATTTATTGGGTTTTTAGCAGGGACTTTTCTAAAGTTTATTGTATCCATCGCATTTTTATTTTTGTTTGCTAGTAAAGTATGGGATCATTGGGATAGGTTGTTTTAGAAAGTCGAAATATCTTGAGGTGGTATATTTTGAAAATTCGGATATAGCATGAAGTAAATAGCAGTAAAACAAATAGTTAAAATTAATCTAGTATATATTCAATCAAATCATCAAATCATCAAATCATCAAATCATCAAATCATGAAAACTTATTTTTTAATCATTTTAACGGCCCTTACAGTTCAAGGTGTTACTGGTCAAACAAAACAAGATAGTTTACCTGGAAATCCTTCTTTAGTATCATCAAAAGAAGAACTTAAAATGTTGGCAGATCAAGAAAAAGGAAACTTTGCGTATGCGGTTCAAGATTATTTTGAAAGACCAAAACAATCTTCTTTTCAATTCTCACCTAATGGAATGTACTTTTCTTATCGTGAAAAGGATGACGCAAGTAAACGTCATATCTATGTCAAGAATACTGAAACAGGGGTTGTAAAACGGGTTATTGACGAAAAAGAAGAGCTTATTCGGGGATATGGTTGGGCAAATAATAATAGGTTGATCTATATTATGGATAAAGGGGGAGACGAAAATTATCACCTTTTTGCGGTAGATTTAGATGGAACTAATGTAAAAGACCTTACTCCTTTTGATGGTGTTCGGGTGGATATTTTATCTGAATTAAAAGAACAGCCTGAGTATATGATTATTACAATGAATAAAGATAATCAACAGATATTTGAACCATACAAGATAAATATTAATACTGGTGCGCTAGAAAAACTGTATGAAAATAAAGATGTTCACAATCCAATTTCGGGATATGATTTTGATAAAGAAGGAGTTTTAAGAGCGTTTAGTCAGCAAGAGAACGGAACGAACTACTCGCTTTACTATAAGATTTCCAAGGATAAACCTTTTGAAAAAGTTCTTACTACGACATGGAAAGATAATTTTTACATCTTAGGGTTTGATTATACAACGGAGTACCCACACGATGCTTTTGTAATGAGTAATCTTGAAAATGATACAGACGAGATTGTACTTTACGATTTAGCAAAAAAAGAAGTACTAAAAAAAGTCTTTAGTAACCCTGTTTTTGATGTAGATGGTATGAGTCGTTCTCGTAAACGGGGGTATGAAATAGATTATTTTGATTACACAGGAGAAAAAAGCGTTGTTATTCCGGTTAGTGAGGTGTACAAAACATTACATCAAAAATTTAAACAACAATTTGGAGATAAAGACTTTTCTATTGTCAACAAAACGGACGAAGAAGATAAGTATTTGTTATATGTAGACAGTGATAAGTTGTATGGAGTGTATTATCTATATGATACAAAAAAAGACAATTTTAAAGAAATCATGAACTTGATGCCACAGCTTAAAGAGCAGGATATGGCAGAAATGAGGCCTATTAAATTTAAGTCTAGAGATGGGTTTACATTATATGGATATTTAACTATTCCAAAAGAGGCAACAACAGGAAAAAAGGTCCCTTTAATTGTAAACCCTCATGGAGGGCCTTATGGACCGAGAGATTACTGGGAGTTTAATCCAGAAACACAATTATTTGCCAGTAGAGGATATGCAACATTGCAAATCAATTATCGAGGATCTGGAGGATATGGTAAAAAGTTTTATTTAGCAGGAAGTAAACAAATTGGACGTAAGATGCTCGACGATCTCGAAGATGGAGTACAGTATGCAAAATCGTTAGGTTTTATAGATCAAAACCGTATAGCAATATATGGTGGTAGTTACGGAGGACTTGCAACTTTAGGAAGCATGGTTAAGACTCCAGATCTATATCAATGTGGAGTGGATTATGTAGGAGTCTCTAATTTGTTTACTTTTTTCAAGTCGTTTCCGCCATATTGGAAACCATATCTGGCACAGGTGTATGAACAGTGGTATGATGAAAATGATCCAAAGGATCAACAGATTATGAAGGAAGTTTCTCCAGCACTTAACGTTGATAAAATTACAAAACCGCTTTTTGTTGTTCAGGGAGCAAACGATCCTCGCGTAAATATTAATGAGTCTGATCAAATTGTAACCAATTTAAGAGAAAGAGGGTTTGAAGTTCCTTATATGGTTAAATATGATGAAGGTCATGGATTTGGTCATGAAAAAAATAGAATAGAATTGTACAAGAGTATGATGGGCTTTTTTGCAAAGCATTTAAAGTCTGATATTGCTCCAGAAGATAAAACCTCTTTTAAGAATTAGTAAGAAAATATAGATTAATGTAGTCCGGTTGTTTTTAACAATCGGGCTTTTTTGTTTTTTAAAATAAATAAATATTAGTGATAATCAATCCATATGTCAAAAAAGGTTTAAGAATACAAATGTCTCATACAGATAGTATAATAGAAGAAAGTTAAGGGTGATAAAACAACACAATGTTTTTAAAGCGTCGTGGTTCAAAACTAAAAAAAGCCTCTCCAAATGAATATGGAAAAGCTTCTCATTGGTTTACTACTAAACCACTCACGCAACGCGTGAGACAACACAACATTTTTAATTGCCAAAAAAAGCTTCAATATTTATTGAAGCTTTTGCAATTTTGCGGTCTGGACGGGACTCGAACCCGCGACCCCCTGCGTGACAGGCAGGTATTCTAACCAACTGAACTACCAGACCAAGGCCTTATTGCGGATGCAAATATACACCTCATTTTATTACCCGCAAATGTTTTTTTTATTTTTTTTGAATTTAATTCATCTCCTTTAAGCAAATTTCTGTCTTTCAACCAGATATGTAGTCAAGATTTTATCAAAATCTTTTCGCGTATCGGCTTCTACATATTTGATTCCGTATTGGGCGCATTTCATTTTTAAATCATAAAAGTATGAAGACACCGCTTTTTGATAATTTTCCTTAATATTATCGGCATAGAGGTTAATAAATTCTCCGGTTTCAACATCTACAAATCGGGTAGGGCGATTACTAAAATCAAAATTCAATTCTTTTTCGCTATCAAAAGTATGAAACAAAATAACCTCATGCTTGTTATATTTAAGATGTCTTAAAGCCTCAAACAACTTATCCGGAGTAGAGGTGGACTGAAACATATCTGTAAACAAAAAAATCAGCGACCTTCGATGTATTTTTTCTGCAATAAGATGTAAAAATCTATACGTATCTGTATTTTTAGTACTTGATGTATTGGTGATGGATTGATTAAGTTGGTTAAGCAACATTTGATGATGTCTTTCGCTTCCCTTTTCAGGAGCATAATAATCATATTGATCGCTATATATACTTAGCCCTATAGCATCTCGTTGTTTTTTTAAAATATTCATCAAACAAGCTGTAGCCAATACCGAAAAACTTATTTTATTTAATGACCCTAGATGATGCTCTTTTACCTTGGGGTAGTGCATTGAGGAGGAGTTGTCAATAATAATATGACATCTTAGGTTGGTCTCTTCTTCATATCTTTTGGTAAAGAGTTTATCTGTTTTGGCAAAAAGTTTCCAATCGATATGCTTAGTACTTTCTCCACTATTATAGACCTTGTGTTCTGCAAATTCTGCAGAAAAACCGTGAAAAGGACTTTTGTGCATACCCGAAATAAAACCTTCGACCACTTGTTTGGCTAACAATTCAAGATTTGTAAATCCACCGGTTTTATTTATTTCATTTTGAATATCCATGCCGCTACGCTACCCTTTTTATTGATTGTTTTAATGTGAAAGATACATATTTATAATGTGGTATTCACAAAAAAAGGCTTGACATGATGCCAAGCCTTTTTTTAAGTATCGTTTTTGGTTTTTACAGAAGCGAATCTAAAGCATCTGCATATACGTTTTTAGGAGAAACTCCAACCTGACGACCTACTACTTCTCCATTTTGGAAAACTAAAACCGTAGGGATATTTCTCACTCCATATTTTGCTGCAAATTCTTGGTTAGCATCAACATCAACTTTACCAACAACAGCTTTTCCGTCATATTCTTCACTAATTTGTTCGATAATAGGGCCTACCATTCTACAAGGACCACACCAAGCTGCCCAAAAATCTACCAATACCGGTTTATCGCTTTTTAGTACTACTTCATCAAAAGTAGCATCTGTTATTTCTAATGCCATATTATTTATTGTTTAATAATTCTTATTTATTTTAATATTCACAAAATTAGTCAATAATTCTGCGAAAGCTTACAGTCGTAATATTTGTTTTAATTATAGAGTTATTTGATTTTCTGATACCAATGTACTAAATCAAATGATATATCAAAATTTTTATTGTATTCTGCCCACAAATAAACAATAAATTCTAATGAGAAGATCGTGTGATTGAAATAAAATTAACATTATATTTGTAGGAGCCGATTAACCATGATTAAAGAAACCCAACTGCCATATTGCAATCTTACTTTTAAAGAATCTCATGCTATTTTGGTTATGCATGATGGCTCAGCGGTTACCGTTGAAACGGCTAGAGAAATCACTAAGCACTTAGAAGAGTATTACAGGGGGAGAAATTTCATTTTCATTACACATAGAAAATTTCCGCATGATATAGACTTAAATGTATATAAAGGAAGAATCTTAAAGAATATGATTGGTTTTGCTATCGTTTCTGATAATCCTGAAGAGGTAAAAAGAGCTTTGCAAGAACAACCACTTTGGAATGAAGCCTTTACTTTTTTTACATGTTTAGATGAAGCAGAGAATTGGGCAAGAAGCTTTTTTGATTAAGAATATATTATTCTAAGTTTTGGTTGTTATAGATACCGATGAGATGCGTTCTTACTTTAACTGCCACTTCTTCATCTTCTTTAACTTGAATTTTCATTGATTTACTATCGACTAATGGCATATGGCATTGCACGCAGTTATTACTCATTTGTTGTGTTTTTACTTTGTCTCCTGTACAAGTAGTAGGGTTGTTTAGTGACGCGTGGCAATTCATGCATTTTTGATTAAACAAGGATAATTGTCCTCTTTCCTTTTTATGGGGGTTGTGACATGAAGAGCAATCCAGCACTTCACTCTTTTTAAAACATGTACTCGCTTTAAGCAGGCCATATTGATTTCCATGTACATCGAGCTCTTCAAGGCTTGATTCATCATAATCCGGAAAAGAAAAGTTTTCTAAAGAATCTCCTGTCATAAATGTAAAAGCACGCTCTGTGGTTTTGGTACGTAAACCAGAGTGACATAATGCACAGGCGTCTAGTCGTTGTTGTCTGGATAAAGAACTATATTTTAATATATGCCGAGCTGTATTTTCTTCTGGATTTTGTTGATGATATTTTACATGGTCAGTGACTGTGTCATGACAACGTTGACAATCAATGCCGTAGGCAATATTTTTTCTATGGAATTGATTGCCTTTTTTACTTCCTGATATGTTTTGAGCATAGGTTGTATGGCATTCTAAGCAACGTTCAATGACAGGTCTTGCAGGGGCAAGTTGATCTGGAGCCCCCGGACTGTTTATCCAGCTATTTGTAGGAGTAAAATAAGAAGCCTGTAATTGAAATAAGCTATTATTGTTCCACATAAGGTAAGATTGGCCTTTGGTTCCTGATCCAACAACAAGGTCCATTTTAGCACTATAAAAAGGAGTTTTTTGGGTATTGATAACGGGTTCTTGATAAAATCCACTATCCTTAGCAACCATATTAAATACTACCTTCTCGTTAAGTTTAAAACTGTTTTTGTCATTCTCGAAGCTGCCTTTGATTGTATTTGCATTGGCTGGTTGAAGTGAATTATAATGGGCGGTTTTTAAGTGATCCTCAACTATCTGTTTATGGCATTCTATACAAATTGCTGAATCAAAAAATTCCATACCATTACGATGCTGCGCTATAGGTGTAATAGGGACATATGTAGCCGCATTTTCTTCTGATTTAATCAAAAAGAATATAGAAGCACCAATGATAATAAGTAATATAGGTACTATAAGGATTAATCTTTTGCGCATAGAGGATAGATCTTAACACCAAGATACGCTAAATTTACAGAATACTTTTTTTAGTTTAACTTATAATACACAGAATCATTTTCTAAAGCGGCTAGCAGTTCCTGAGAGATATTTACTTTTTGTTTTCTGCTTGGCATATGCAATTTCAGTTGTTCGGCCATCTCATAAATCACAAAATTTAGCGTATGATTTCCAGAATGCTCTGTCAGTAATTCTTTTAACCCATCAATTCTTGAGTCAGAAAGATTGTTGATGTCTAATTGAATGGTTAATTTTTTGGCATAAGTTTCCATGACATCGTGTAATAACTGAAAGCTATTAAACTGTATTCTGGGATCACCTTTTTTACCAGTGTCTCGATTTACCCAACCTTCTTTTACATAAGCTTTAGCATAGACAAAAGTGCTTTTTACTAAAAATGGCCTATGTTTAAGATACTCTTCTCCAAATATTCTGAATTCGTGAGCGGTATTATAATCTTCTACAGTAAAAGTAGCCCAACCTTTACCATTTTTCGAAGTACGATGTTCTACAGTAGTAATCACGCCACCAAAAGAAAGCTCTCTATTAATATTGCTTTCTAAATCTGCAAAATTCAATAAAGTAGCATTACAGAAATATTTCATTTCATATTTAAAATCATCTAGTGGGTGGCCAGAGAGGTATATCCCCACTACTTCTTTTTCACGTGCTAATTTTTCCATAGTTCCCCATTCTTCACAAGGGGGTACTATAGGTTCTGGAATTTGTACATCACTTGATTCACCAAAAAGACTTACTTGCGATGAGTTTTCGCTTTCCTGATATTTAGATCCATATCGCATTGCTTTTTCTAAAAAGGTAACGCCATCTCCTTCGTCATGAAAATATTGCCCTCTATGTGTTTCTGTAAACGAATCAAAACCACCAGCAAGAGCTAAGCTCTCGAAAGCCTTTTTATTAGCTGCGCGAAGATCTATTCGTTTTGCCAGATCAAAAATAGATCGATAGGGGCCATCTTCCTTTCGGTTTTCTACAATGGTTGCAACAGCTCCGGTACCCACACCTTTTATTGCACCCATACCGAAACGAACAGCGCCATCCTTATTCACCGAAAATTTACGGTAGGATTCATTTACGTCTGGACCCAGTACATCTAATTTCATTCGTTTACATTCTTCCATAAAGAAAGTAACCTGCTTGATATCATTCATGTTATTAGAAAGAACGGCAGCCATATATTCTGCAGGATAATGGGCTTTTAAATATGCAGTTTGATAGGCAATCCAGGCATAGCATGTAGAGTGTGATTTATTAAATGCATAGGCTGCAAAAGCTTCCCAATCTTTCCAGATTTTTTCAAGTTTATCTTCAGGATGGCCTTTGGCAGCCGCCTGTTCGATAAATTTTGGTTTCATTTTATCCAGAACAGCCTTTTGTTTTTTACCCATGGCCTTACGCAAAACATCGGCTTCACCTTTTGTAAAATCAGCTAGTTTTTGAGACAAGAGCATCACTTGCTCCTGATACACTGTAATACCGTAGGTTTCTTTTAGGTATTCTTCGCAGGCTTCTAGGTCGTATATGATTTCTTCAGTACCATGCTTTCTATTAATAAAACTAGGAATATATTCTAATGGCCCTGGTCTGTATAATGCATTCATGGCAATTAGATCAGCAAAAACAGTAGGTTTAAGCTCTTTCATATATTTCTGCATCCCGGGAGATTCGTATTGGAATACTCCAACTGTTTCTCCACGTTGGAAGAGCGCGTAGGTTTCTTCATCATCGAGAGGGAAATTCTCTGGATCTAATTCTACACCATGTTTGGCCTTTACAATTTTTACAGTATCTTTAATTAAAGTTAAGGTTTTAAGCCCCAAGAAGTCCATTTTGAGAAGGCCTGCACTTTCTACAACCGAGTTGTCAAATTGTGTACAGTACATATCAGAATCCTTGGCTAGCGCTACGGGAACAAATTTGGTGATATCATCGGGTGTGATAATTACACCACAAGCATGGATTCCTGTATTTCTAACAGATCCTTCTAAAACCCGAGCTTGATTTAAAGTTTCTGCTTCCAGATCAGAACCTTCTGCTATATTTAAAAGTTCATTAACTTTTTCTAGTTCGTCGCTTCTAAATTTTTTCTTTAAGGTTGCTTCGTCAACTCCAAAGATTTTTCCAAGCTTTGACATATTAGGAATCAACTTAGCAATGCGATCGGCATCACCAAGAGGCAGATCCAGTACCCTGGCGGTATCTCGTATCGAAGATTTTGCAGCCATTGTACCATACGTAATAATTTGAGCTACTTGGTTGGCTCCATATTTTTCGATTACGTAATCCATTACCCGACCACGGCCTTCATCATCAAAATCAATATCAATATCGGGCATGCTTACACGATCCGGATTTAGAAAACGCTCAAAAAGCAGGTCATACTTTATAGGGTCTAGATTTGTAATCCAAAGGCAGTATGCTACAGCAGACCCAGCTGCTGACCCACGCCCTGGCCCCACTGATACGCCCATATCTCGCGCAGCACGAATAAAATCTTCTACAATAAGAAAATATCCTGGATATCCTGTTTTTTCAATTACCTTAAGCTCGAAATCGAGACGTTCATCAATTTCTGGTGTGATATCACCATATCTTATTTTAGCGCCTTCATAAGTGATATGTCGTAAATACGCATTTTCACCACGTTTACCTCCATCAATATTATCTTCGTCAGATTGGAACTCTTCGGGGATATCAAAGGCGGGTAATAATACATCCCTGGCAAGTACGAAAGGCTCTATTTTATTAACAATTTCCTGTATATTAATGATCGCATTTGGTAAATCTTTGAAGAGGTTCTTCATCTCTTCCTGAGACTTAAAATAGTATTCCTGATTTGGCAATCCGTAGCGATATCCTCTACCACGTCCTATCGGAGTTGCTTGTTTTTCACCATCTTTCACACATAATAAGATGTCATGGGCATTGGCATCTTTCTTTTCGCAATAATATGTATTGTTTGTGGCAACGGTTTTTATATTATGCTTTTTAGAAAACTCGATAAGTACTTGATTTACTCTGTTTTCGTCTTCTTGATTATGTCGCATGATTTCTATATAGAGATCATCGCCAAACTCTTGATGCCACCATAATAAAGCTTCTTCTGCTTGCTTTTCTCCAATATTTAAAACCTTACTAGGTACTTCACCATAGAGATTACCAGTAAGCACAATGATATCTTCTTTATATTGTTTGACAACTTCTCTATCAATTCTTGGGATATAATAGAATCCATCTACAAAGGCAATAGAAGACATTTTGGCTAAGTTGTGGTACCCGTTTTTATTTTTTGCGAGCATCACGATTTGATATCCATTATCTTTTCTGGATTTATCTTTATGATTTTCGCATACAAAAAATTCACAACCTACAATAGGTTTCATTTCAACACCTTCTGGTTCTTGACCATTTTCAAGAGCTTCTGCATTTGCTACCTGAACACTTTTATTGTGGTTAGATACGGCTTGTACAAAATGGAAGGCCCCCATCATATTAGCATGATCTGTCATAGCAACAGCATTCATTTTGTGAGAGGCAGCTACTTTTACCAGATCTGGGATACTGGTTGTGGATTGTAATACAGAAAACTGTGTGTGATTATGTAAATGCGCAAAGTTAACCTCGTCAAGTGCGGCAATATTTTGATCTAGTTCTTGTTGAGATAAATCCGAAGTTTGATCTTTTGCAAGCTCTTCTTGTATTTTTTGCGAAGCTTTTTTGAGATTAATATGTTTTAATCCAATAAGCTGAATGGGTTCAGGATTTCTTTCATTGAAATTTTGAAAGTAGCCTGGCTGAACGTCAAGTTCTTCAAGTGTAAATATTTGTTTCCGAATCAATTCTAGAAAACAACGTGTAGTTGCCTCTACATCGGCTGTAGCATTGTGCGCATCACCAAAAGCAACTCCAAAAAGGTGTTCATGCAATTCGGTAAGCGTAGGTAGTTTAAATTTACCACCTCTACCTCCAGGTATTTTACAAAGTTCTGCGGTAGTCTCGGTACAGGTGTCTAGAACGGGTAAGTTCTGTAAATCATTTTCTACTCCTAAACGATAAAATTCGGCACCCATGATATTGACATCAAACCCTACATTTTGACCAACGATAAACTTAGTTTTAGATAGCGCGATATTAAATTTTTCAAGAACTTCTTCTAACGTAATTCCATCATGATCTGCAAGCTCTGTAGAGATACCATGAATCTTTTCCGCATCATACGGAATGTTGAAACCTTTGGGTTTTACCAAATAGTCTTGATGTTCGATGCAATTTCCCATAGCATCATGCAATTGCCAGGCAATTTGTATACATCTAGGCCAATTATCAGTATCGCTAATAGGTGCATCCCATCGCTTTGGTAATCCGGTAGTTTCGGTATCAAAAACTAAGTACATAAAAGGTGTATTTCGAGAACGTCTAAATCCTTACTTATAGACTTTCAAAAATACAGAAAATCATAGATTCGTTTCTGTAAAAGTTATTCATAATTATTAACTATTTAAAAATAAAAAAAGCTTAGAAACATATAATGCCTCTAAGCTTTTACAATTGCTTAATTTTTATAGCCAACGTTATCTATTGCGCGGTGATCCTATTTGAGTGCCGATTACGCTTTCTGAAGGCTGCGTAATTACAGGGCAGTTAATGATTGCTCCAGTAGCGGTTAATAAATCGGATAACGAATTTGCAAGAGGACTTGGATTTGCATTCCCTCTAAATGGGATCAATACACCGTCTGCCAAAAGCTCATTTATTTGATCGAAGCTTTGTAAAATTGGACGGTCAGATTCAGGAATTGTAAATTCTGTGATATGGGCATCCCACATAGGAGCATATCTTGTGTCTCTTGGGTCAATTGGGAACGTATTCGTTGGATCCTGTACTTGTCGGTCACTTAAAGAAGCCGAATTTAAACCTTGTACTCCAAGACCATCTGTATCGGTAGTTCTTCCATTTGCTGTAGGGCTAAAAGGGAGCATAGAGCCTCCTGGAAACAGACCAAATGTGGGTAAATTAGCCAATCTTGGAGCAAAAACTCCTAATTCAATAGTAGCTGGTCCGGGGTCAGAAGTATCTGTTACAATATGAAAGTAATAAGGTCTACCATCTTGCCATCCATCTAAAAGTTGCATTACCACAGAAGCTTGATCAGGAGCAAAATTTGGATTATTTAAGTCATCTTCTTGCTCTGGTCCATTTCCATCTGGATGAGGAATTCTATCATGAATGCCAGTGCTATTTGCTACCGGTTGAGCATTGATTACGACTCCGCTAGGTAAAACTACATAAGACGACCAATTGGCATCTGCAATAGCTCCAGGGTTTACCTCTGCTGGGGGAAAACCAAATAATAATCCATCACTTGAAGTGCCACCAGCTACTAGTGATCTTTTAGGTGAAAAATCTACAGATCCTTCAAAAACAAGTCTTCCTCGGCGAGTAAAATACCCTTTTTGTTCACCGCCGGACCCAATTGAGGCGGCCATTCTAGGAGAAAATATGACCCCCAGTTTTTTAGCCATCTTTTTATTAGATGCTTCGGTTATTACATAATAAATTGTTCTACGACTTCCATCAGGCAAAGTTTCCCAGCCTTTAAACATTGGAAATCTTGCCGTGGGCCCTGCAGGTACTACAGATCGATCTATTCGATAATCTATACCTAATACACTTGGCAGAAATACATTCTGCTCTTCAGTAAAACGAAGTGCAGGTCTAAAAGCATTATAAGGAGTTCCTCCATCTCTTCGAATACTATTTAATAGTAGTCTGGCTTCTTTTAAAGCTATAAAAGTCTGAAAAGATTTTGCATCTGCTTCTTCTACAGATTGATCTTCTATAACTATAGCATCATCATCGGTATTGCATGCAGTAAATATTGAGGCTACAAATAGGGTTAAGAGTATTGTCTTTAAATTTTTCATGATGTTGTTTTTTTAAATTTTTGTGTCTTTAAAAAAACAATTGGCCAATCGTCTTTAGGTTTCAAAAGCTAATATTTAAGTTTTGATATATGTTCAGACGACAGCACTATTTTGTGCTTACAAAGAAAAATTTTAAAATATGCGAAGGGTAATGGGGCTTATATCATTAATAAACTTGTATACCCTTGATTAACAGTTGTTTATTTATTTTGTTTAGAACGAGTTAAGGATCTTATTAAAAATGTAATTTGGCAATTAATTAACAAAACTGTACAGATAGTGAAGATGTGCAGAGACCAGCAAATGTTAGCTATCTAACATATTTTATAAGGATAGAGGAGTACTGTTTAGAAAATATTTTAGGTTTCGTTCCTAAAAAATTAAAAAGTGCTCATTGATATCAATGAGCACTTTTCATGGTTAAGTTGAGCTGTGGTTTTTTAATAACCAAATTCAAATAAACCTTCTGATATTTGTACGCCGCTTCTGGTTTCAAATTCAAAACTTCCACTAATACATTTTGTTACTGTATCGTGACTAGTTATTGTAAGTGTTCCAGATCGTGCAGAAGACTTGTCATTTAATGCGGTATATGTAGCGCTATAATCACCAGATCCAGTTAAAGAATAATTTCCAGTGGATGCATTAGAAGGGAATACTATTGAAATTTCTCCTTCTTGATTTGTAGCTTTTATGATGATAGATACGTTTTCTACACCAAAAACTTCGGCAGAATGATCATCTGTAATCATTTCAGAACCATTAACAAGTGCAGTTAATGATGCATTAAGTAAACAAGGGTTAGTATTGTTTCGAATCACTTCTTCTTCTGTAACTCCATTTTCTAAAGGAATTTTGTAAAACCACCCATCGCTAAAGTTCGTAGTGTTTCCGTTTTCATCCTTAAGGTTGTTAAAGAAAAAAGTTCCAGAAATTTCATTGTTATGAATTTCTGTAATAGTTACAGTTCCTTCTGTTTCTCCTTCTGCAGAATTAAATTCTTCCTGATCCTTTTTAAAACTTACTTTTTGAACAGTTTGTTGCGAAGTTTTGTAAGATCCAACTTGTGTTGCTGAAGTAGAAAAACTTATTGATTTTTCGCCAGCAGTTCCTGAGATTACTAATGTACCATCTTCATAAATGACTGCACTCTTGATCGAAGATCTAAAAATTTCTCCATCAATTTTAGTCTGTAAAGCAGGGTCATTGATTTCGATATCAGTTGAACAAGAAGTAAAAATAAAGCAGAAAACTGCTAATAGTTGAGTAGTAGTTCTGATCATAGGCTTGGGGCTTTATAAAAATTTACGGATAAACCGTATCTTGTTTATGACCACAAACATAAAATGAAAATTTCAAGAAAACAACTTTTTTATCGAAAAAAAGCATGTTTTATCGATGAAATACACAAAATGTTGTTTTTTTAGTTAAAAAGTAGGTGAATTTTGTGTTTTAGTACTCCAAATTTCACTCTGCTGCATAGAAAATTGATTTTTAAAAAGTTAGCGTATTGAGCATTTGAGATAAACTTTTGTAATTATTAATTCTTTTTCAAAAAGAAATAAGTATCTTTGCGCCCTTAATTATAAACAGGGTCGAGTACCCAAAAATTAATTTTTATGCCTGTTAAAATTAGATTACAGAGACATGGTAAAAAAGGGAAACCTTTTTACTGGATCGTAGCAGCAGATGCTAGATCAAAAAGAGATGGTAGATATCTTGAAAAATTAGGGACGTACAATCCTAACGTAAACCCAGCTAGTGTTGACCTTGATGTTGATGGAGCTGTAAAATGGTTACAAAATGGAGCACAACCTACTGATACTGCAAGAGCTATTTTATCTTATAAAGGAGCTTTACTTAAAAATCACCTGGCAGGTGGAGTAAAAAAAGGAGCCCTAACTGAAGAACAAGCTGCTGAGAAATTTGAAGCTTGGTTATCAGAAAAAGAAGGTAGTGTTAATGCTAAGAAAGATGCATTAGCAAAAGCTGAAGCAGCTGAAAAGGCTAAGGCCCTAGAAGCTGAAAAAGAAGTAAATGCTAAGCGTGAGGCTGAAGCTGCTGCTGCAAATGCACCAGAAGAAGCGCCAGAAGCTGAAGCTGCGGCAGAAGAAGTAACTACAGAAGCTAGCAACGAGGAAGAATAGTTGCATTATTGACGATGAAGAAAGAAGAATGCTTCTATCTAGGTAAAATCGTAAGTAAATTTAGTTTTAAGGGTGAGGTGTTGATTAAATTGGACACCGATGAACCTGAAAGTTATGTGAAAATGGAATCAGTATTTATTGATTATAACAATAATCTGGTTCCATTTTTTATTGAAAGATCTTCGCTTCATAAAAGCGATTTACTTAGAGTAAAATTCGAAGATGTAGACACTGAAGAAGATGCGGATGATCTTATGAAAGCCGAAATTTATCTTCCACTTTACTTATTGCCTAAACTTGAAGGGGATCAGTTTTATTTCCACGAAGTTATTGGGTTTACAATTGTAGATAGTGCTTTTGGAGAAGTAGGTCTTATTAAATCGATTAATGATTCTACAGCTCAGGCATTATTCGAAATAGATCGCGAGGGTACCGAGATTCTTATCCCAATGAATGATGAATTTATCAATACAATAGATAGAGAAAAAAAGATAGTTCAGGTAACCACCCCCGAAGGATTGATTGATCTTTATCTGTAAGTGTTGTATTTTACGATAAAATCCAACAATTCGAATACTTTCCAAAAGTTAATATACTCGAAACAACAATTTTCTAATATTGGAATTTAAATTATGAAGCCTTTCAAATTTAAACAATTTACGGTCCTTCAAGATCGTTGCGCTATGAAAATTGGCACCGATGGAGTTTTGTTAGGAGCGTGGACTCCAATAAGCGATACAACAAATTCGATTCTTGATATAGGTACAGGAACTGGCGTGATTGCATTAATGGCGGCTCAACGCTCTGGTGCCGAAATCATAGATGCACTAGAAATTGATACTGAAGCATATGAACAGGCGGTTGATAATTTTGAAGCCTCTCCATGGGGAGATCGCTTATTTTGTTACCATGCATCGTTTCAGGAGTTTTTTGAAGAAATAGAAGATCCATATGATTTGCTCATTAGTAATCCTCCATTTTATGCCGAAGATTATAAAACTTCAGACGAACAGCGAGATATGGCAAGGTTTCAAGATGCACTTCCGTTTGAGCATTTATTTATTGGGGCGTCACGATTGTTGTCCAATCAAGGGAAATTAGCTATGATTATACCTTTTAAAGAAGAAGAGAGAAGTATCGAAATAGCAGAACAATTACAGCTGTATCCTCAAAAAATAACTCGGGTAAAAGGCAATACCACTTCAGAGATAAAGAGAAGCTTACTTCTATTTGGGTTTAATCAAATAGAATGCGAAATAGATGAGCTGGTCATAGAAAATTCAAGACATGTTTATACAAAAGAATATATGGATCTGACCAAAGATTTCTATATAAAGATGTAGCATATTATAAATTATCTGGTTTAAGAGATGGGGAATGACTTTATCCTAGACCTTGTTTTATAGCTTTGATAACCATTTTTTCCAATCTTCAGCAACTAGATCCCAGTATTCAAGCATTGGATAAAACTCTCCTTTTTCAAACGGGAAGTAATTTGCCCCGAGCCCATCATAAGCCCTAAACTCTACATTGTCTTTATTGTACTTAATCATTTCAATTCTAAGAAGGTCATTGTAAGGGCTCACAATATCCCTGGCACCATAACTTACAAGAATCGGAATATCCAGTTTTTTGAAACAGGTATTCAGGTTTTCAGAAAAAGAAAGTAATCCTTTTTGTTGATTGCCTTGGGATAGTGTTTTCAGATCCATAGCTTTAGCCCAATCCTCAAACTGTACTACGTCTGTCTCTTGAATAGTATCCTTTATAAGTGGTTTTAGCTCTCTAAGACCTAAATAGCGTCTTTTTTCTCGAATTTCAGAAAGTATTTTAGAATAATACGGGATTCCTCCAGAATAAATTACATGTGATATATCAGAGTGGGTTGCCGCAAGTTTGATAGCTATAGAGCTTCCTTGCTGACCATGGCCAGCAACAATAATTTTTGAATCATCTACCCAATCTTGTTTTCTTAAAAACTTGAGAACAGCAGTATGGTTTTTTACGTAATACTCCAAATTATTATTTTGGAGGTACTCTTTAGGAGGTTGGCCAGTTAATTTGTCTATATATCGATACTGTTTTCCTAAATCTTCAAAAAGACTGATTACAGGTAGCCCAGGTTTACTTATCGTAAGTATATGATATTCTTCTTCAAGGATTTTGGATGAAAATGGATAAGGAGGAAAATGACTCTTGCCATCATGTGTTATGAGTGGTGAGGGTAATGTATCTTGAATAAAGATAAAGACAGGTTTTTTTTGAAGCCTTCCTTTGGACCTGGATCGTACAATGAAATTAATTGTATCTTTTTTTTGTACTGTAATAAAGTGTTTATATCCATAATCCTTCGGAGAAGTTTTCTGGCTATACAAATTGATAATATTTAAAAATAAAAACAACACCAAAATTGTGTTGAGACCCTTTTTAAAATTTACTTTTATAAGATTTTTGATCTGCACTATCTAGAGATTTATCTGATCATAAAAGTAAAAAAATATTATTCAAAAGTTAGAGGATATATCTTTTACAAACAAAAAGGAAGGTCATTATCAAAACCTTCCTTTTCAAAATTCAATCACTCTATAAAGTTTAATTTATCACGAAATAAACTAAGACTCTTACTTGTTAATGATCAAAAACTTATTTTTTGATCCAGTTTCCATCTGCATCACAATAAACCTCCATTGTTTTTTCTCCTTGTTTTAATACCAGCATAAACTCTGAAGCATCTTCTTTGGCACCTGCTTTTTCTATAGTTGCACCGGCAAAATCTTTAGCAACAGCATCAATTACTTTTTGCGGTAAGTTTTCTACAGCCAGGTCTATATATTTTTCCTGAACAGGAGTAGTAATTTCTGTAGTATCAGTAGAGGCTATTTCTTGCGCGTTGATTCCTTGAGTTGCTACTAATAGTCCAAAAACTAATACTGGTAATACAAATAAATTTTTCATTTTGTGTGTCTTTTAAGATTTACATTTTGTTACATCATATACTTTGGAATAATTATGCCAGAGAAGATCTGTATATCAAAATGATAAATTAATCACTTGATTGTCAGATCATTGAGTGTATTTATGATTTACACAGGTGTTCTTTAATTAACAAGATCTTATGTAGAAAAAAGTTTTAAACTGCGGAATTTATACACAAAAACAGCGCCCAACTACAAAGGGATAAAATAAAATAGGGGTAACATTTTTACGGAAGCACACATTAAGTACGAATATGTATATCAATACAATGCAACAAGCTGTTTTTTTGAAGACTTACTAGATTTTTAATACATACAATAGTGAAAATCATTTTGCTACAAATAAAAGATTGAATTTATAATGACTTGTCAAAACGATGACTTCGATAATGCGCAGAAATATGACCCGCATGTATTGAATAAAATAGATTCTAAAAAGGAGAGCACTAAGAAAGAAGTATATCGGAAATTGCTCTTAGCCAGAAATTATATTCATGATAATTTAACAACAAAAATAACGACTAAAGAACTTTCTGAGATTTCTGCTTTATCAAATTATCATATTTATACATCATTTAAAAATGTGTTTGGCTTTACACCACATCAATACCATAATAAAGTAAAATTAGAAAAGGCATATATGTTGTTAAAGAATGGATCATTTTCAATTTCAGATGTGGTTGTACTTTTAAATTTCACAGACTTGCAATCCTTTAATAAATTATTTAAAAAACTCTATGGGAAACCTCCCTCAAGTTTAATGAAGTAAATATATCATGAAATACGTATTCCTAATTAATATAATTGGCACCTGATGAATCCGTAATTTTTTGATTATCAAGTAAAAACAAATTTTTAAACTTGTAAAAAAATTATATTTTTGCAATCCCTAAAATAAAAAACATACCTACTTTGAGCTATCAAAACATTTATTATAATCATTTTGATCGTATAAAACGAAATGACCCTCATATGTTAAATAAGGAAGAAAACTTTCTTATTCGTTTTAAAACAAATCTTCCTTATTATAAGTACAATGAGAGTAGTTTAACGATAACGTATTTTCATGAAGGTCAAGGAAATGTACTGGTAAATCAAAGATCGCATTACCTAAAAAAGACTGATTTTATTATTTCAAATTCAGATTCTCCTTGGGAGTATATTTGTAATGAATCTATACAAAATGATATTTTATGTTTTGCCGTATCGGATGCCTTGGTTTCAAGATTTATAAATTTTTTGTCGTGTAGCACCGAAAAACTGCTTGATACTCCATTTGATTTTCCTGAAAAATCTCCAATACTTTTAGAGAACAGCTTTAATACACAACATTCTAAGTTGGGTAAATTTTTAGAACGGGTATATTATCTCAGTAATCATGGTGATTTTAATCAAGTTAATGCTATCGACTTAACTTTTGAGATGCTTCAGGTGCTTTATGACGAGCATATAGGCCTATACAAATTGCTAAATAGAATAGATTCTAAAAAATCGAGCACCAAAAAAGAAGTGTTTAGAAGATTACTCCTGGTTAGAAATTATATTCATGATAATCTTTCGGCAAAAATTACAATGGAAGAACTTTCAGAAATTTCTGCTCTATCAGATTACCATATTTATACATCATTTAAAAATGTATTTGGTCTTACACCGCATCAATATCACAATAAAGTAAAACTAGAAAAAGCATATATGTTATTGCAAAATGGAGCATTTTCAATTTCTGATGTGGTAGCACTTTTAAATTTCACCGACTTACAATCCTTTAGTAAACTATTTAAAAAATTCTACGGAAACCCTCCTTCAAAATTTTAAATTCTTAAACCATTTTTTAATACCCTTCTCTTTGACAATAATATATGTTTTGTCTTAACGGCTATATAATTATAAAAAAAAGGGTAACATTTTTATTAGCAAATACATTAAGTACGGATACGTAGATCAATAATGTGAAGTCACAAGTGTTTTTGGTGCTTAATTGATTGTTTACAATGATATTCGATAAAATCGTAAGTTTTTGACAACATGATCGATACGCTCTGAAATACTTTTGTCTCAAAATTTTAAACAAAAAAGATGAAAAAACTTAACCTATTTTATGTAATGATGCTATGCTGCATACAAGTAAGTATAGCTCAGGTGTATGTTGGTGATTTAACACTTAGAACTCAAGCCGAAATTAATGCTTTTAATTATTTTGAAATACAAGGAAGCTTAACTATTGAAGAGTCCAATCCTGGAGATATTATACATTTAGATGGACTATCTGAGCTAGCAAGAGTTTCTGAAAATCTTGTTATCCAGCATAACCAGGAGCTTAATAATATTAATGGATTATCCAACTTGGGAGAATTGCGACAAATAGAAATTCGAAATAATCCGCAATTAACAACACTCGATGGTTTGTCGAGTGTGAGAACAGGTGATCTTTTTATAGAAGCAAATGATTCTCTACAAAATTTAGATGGATTAAGTAGTATAAATACCAATGGAATCGTTGTAAGAGGTAATCACTCATTGACCAATATAGATGGTCTATCTAATTGTTCACAAAAGGCATTTTTTATTGAAATAATTGGTAATGTATCACTTAAAAACCTGGATGGATTGAATAATATCCCAGGTTTGAGTAATCTTTTAGGGGTGCTTAGAGTCAGGAATAATAATGCTTTAGAAAATGGATGTGGGATTACCAAAATGTTATTGGATCAGACTAATGGATCATTTATAGAAAAAACAATTCACGACAACGGACCCACAACAAGTTCTATAGATGATATTCTGGATAATTGTATTACCTGTAATGGTACATACACAGGAGACTTGGTGTTAAGCTCTCAAGTCGAAATTGATGCATTTAATTATTGTGAAGTCATCGGTAATTTAACTATTGAAGAAGGGATAGCAGGTAATATTATAAACTTAGATGGTTTATTAGGTCTAGAAAGAATTTCGGGAGAGTTTATAATAACTAATAATCAAGAGTTAAATAATCTTATAGGACTCACTAGATTAAGAGAGGTTGATCTAATCGATATAGATAATAATCCGAAATTATCCACCCTTATTGGATTATCTAATTTGGAAGATTTGAGTTATATTAAAGTTTCTTCAAACAAGTCATTATTAAATATAGACGGCTTTTCAAAAATAAATACAGGATCTATTGTAGTTGAAAATAATGATTCTTTAGTTAGCGTAGATGGCTTTTCTAGTTGTACCAAACCTGCTTTTTTAGTGCAGATTAAAAATAATAAATCCCTCAATAATCTAAATGGGTTAAATAATATCCCCGAAATGGATCAGCGTTTAGGAGTTTTAAGAGTAGTGGATAATCCAGTATTAGAAAATGCATGTAGTATCACCAAATTATTATTGGATCCAAATTCTTTAGGATCTAATGGAGAAATAACCATACGCGATAATGGGCCCACAACAAGTTCTGTAGATGATATTCTAGATAATTGTATTACTTGTAATGAGATATATACAGGAGACTTGGTATTAAGTTCTCAAGCCCAAATAGATACTTTTAATTATTGTGAAATTACAGGAGATCTAACAATACAAGAAACAACAGCAGGAGGTATTGTCGACCTAAGAAACCTAAATAAATTAGAAAGATTAGGAGGAGATCTTAATGTTTTTGGAAACTCTGCCTTACTATATGTAAAAAGTTTTAGAGGATTAACTAAAATTAAGACATTACATGTTAGAGACAATGCTAGCCTAAAAAGATTTGTTGGTTTTACGAAATTGAAAGAAGTAGATAATGTAATATTAGCTAATAATGACAAGCTTGTTGTTCTTGATTTTAAAAATATAACAACACTACAAGATCTAAAAATGTTAAACGTTGGTTTATCAAGTCTAGATTCGTTTAACGGTTTAGAAGCAATAAATGGAGATTTTTATCTTGATAATATTAATATAAGCAATTTAGATGTACTACAAAATGTGACAAACTTAGGCAACCTATTTTTGTATCGTAACCAATTATTGCAAAATATTACTGGATTATCTGGTGCATCAGTGCATGGCTCTGTAGTTCGAATTTCTAGTAATGCAGCATTAACAAATCTTAATGGACTAACCGGTCTTACTTCATTAGGTGCAGATTTAATAGTATCAAGAAATCAATCACTACAAAATTTAGATGGGTTAATTAATTTATCTTCTGTAGGAAACAGGCTTATCATTGGAGATAATAAAAACCTACAGAATGGATGTGGAATAGTAGTATTGTTAGAGAATCCAAATACAGTTGGTGGGCAAATAAGTATTTATAATAACACCATAAATACAAACAGCGCAGAGGCAATTATCAATAATTGTAACCCTGCGATTGGTCCAATAACCTCTACCTTAGAATCCGGAGTCTCTATGTATCCTGTGCCTTCAACGGGGAGAGAGCTAAACATAAGTGGTGCAATACAAAACACGAGATATCAAATAGTTTCTTTTGCAGGAGAAGTAGTTGCAGAAGGTGTTATAGAAGGAAATAATGAGCAAGTCATTTTTGCAAAGCCTTTAGAAAAAGGTATCTATTTTGTAAAACTGATGAGTGGCAATCAAACCGAAACCCAAAAGTTTTTGGTGAACTAAACACGAATAACATAATCAAAAGTCATTAAAACCCACTCCTTTGAGTGGGTTTTTGATTAAAATATATTCTGATTTATTCATGTTTTTTTAAAAACATTAAAAAAATTGCTTGCTCTTTTTCCATTAATTACATTTGTTAAGCACATACGTGTAATAATTTTGATAATACTTTAAAGATATATACCAAATGAAGCCAGATCTTTTTGAAGCTCCCGATTATTATAATTTAGACGAATTACTTTCTGACGAGCATAAGCTTGTTCGTGATGCAGCCCGCAGCTGGGTAAAACGTGAAGTATCTCCTATTATCGAGGAATATGCTCAACGAGCAGAATTTCCTAATCAAATTATTAAAGGTTTAGCAGAAATTGGAGCATTTGGGCCGTACATTCCAGTAGAATATGGTGGAGCAGGACTTGATCAGATTAGTTATGGATTAATTATGCAGGAGATCGAGAGGGGTGATTCTGGTGTGCGATCAACCTCTTCTGTACAATCTTCTTTAGTGATGTATCCTATCTGGAAATACGGTAACGAAGAACAAAGAAAAAAGTACCTCCCAAAATTAGCATCAGGTGAGTTTATGGGATGTTTTGGGCTTACCGAACCCGACCATGGCTCTAACCCAGGCGGAATGACAACCAATTTTAAAGACAAAGGCGATCACTATTTGCTTAATGGGGCCAAACTTTGGATATCAAATGCTCCTTTTGCTGATATCGCCGTAGTTTGGGCAAAAAATGAAGAAGGAAGAATCCACGGACTCGTTGTAGAACGAGGCATGGAAGGATTCTCAACCCCAGAAACACATAACAAATGGTCGTTGCGTGCATCTGCAACTGGAGAATTGATTTTTGATAATGTAAAAGTACCAAAAGAGAATTTATTACCTAATAAAAGTGGATTAGGGGCACCGCTGGGGTGTTTAGATTCTGCTCGTTATGGTATTGCCTGGGGAGCAATTGGGGCTGCAATGGACTGCTATGATACAGCTTTGAGATATGCCAAAGAGCGCATCCAATTTGATAAACCTATCGGAGCAACACAATTACAACAAAAGAAGCTTGCCGAAATGATTACCGAAATTACCAAAGCACAATTGTTAGCATGGCGATTAGGAGTATTACGCAACGAAGGAAAAGCTACCTCTGCCCAAATTTCGATGGCAAAACGTAATAATGTTGATATGGCGATAAAGATTGCTAGAGAAGCACGACAAATTCTAGGTGGCATGGGGATTACCGGAGAGTATAGTATTATGCGTCATATGATGAATTTAGAGAGTGTAATCACTTACGAAGGGACTCATGATATACATCTGTTGATTACGGGTATGGATATTACTGGTTTTTCAGCTTTCAAATAATATAAGAATGATAAAATAACCTAAAGAGGGTGGTTCTGAACCACCCCTAACCAGGTTCGAAACCCCCTTTAGGGTGGTCTTTTACTTATTCGAACCAATGTAATACTGTTTATAAGAGGTTCTGAACCTTTTCTAACCGGTTGCATAAGTGATTATAATAGGTTATTTACCGTCTAAAATAGGTTTGTTACCTATTATAATAGGTTCAAAGATGATTCGAAGCGGTTTAATAAGTACTTCGAGATGGTACATAATAGGTTGGAAAGATCTCTGAACCACCAAAAAATAGTAATAAACCACCCTTTAAGGAGTAAAAAACACAACAAAAAGGGTTTACAACCGGTTTAGAATGGTAATGATTGGGCAACCCAATACAATACGCAAAGTTTCTATTTCTATACTAAAATGTTTAACAATCGAAGAGTAATGATCTTCAATTTTCAATGAAATACAAGTATGAAAATATTTGGACATCGTGGGGCAGCCGGATTAATAGCAGAAAACACATTAGAATCAATTACAGCAGCTCTTGAGCATGGTGTTGATGGTATCGAGATCGATGTACATCGATGTAAATCCGGCGAGTTAGTCGTAATTCATGATAACACGCTTCAAAGAACAACTAATGGTCAAGGAAACGTATCAAAGTTCACCTGGTCAGACTTAAAAAAGTTTAGAACTATTGAGGGTTATATGATTCCTTTACTTGATCAAGTATTGGATTTAATTGATGCAAAGTGTGTACTCAATATAGAATTAAAGGGAATTGGAACAGCACTGCCAACTATTGAACTTTTAGAAAAATATATTAAAAATTCTAGTTGGAAGTATGATGACTTCATAATATCCAGCTTTGATCATTCACAATTATTTCAAATAAAAAGTGTGACCTCAAAATTCAATTTAGGTGTGCTTACCGAAGAAAATAGCACACAAGTGTTGAAGATTGCCAAGGAACTTAATGCTTTTTCAGTTCATCCGCCTGTAACTACCTTGACTAAAGATGAAGTCGATCTGATGCATCAGGAAGGATACCAGGTTTATGTATGGACAGTAAATGACAAGACACTAATCGATCAATCAAAATCATGGAATGTTGAGGGTATCATTACAGATTTTCCGAATTTAGCAAAATGAATTATGATCTAATTGTCATTGGTGGTGGAGCCGCTGGTTTTTTTACAGCAATTAATGTTGCAGAGAATAAGCCAAATTTAAAAATTGCTATTTTAGAACGAGGAAAGGAAGTCTTATCCAAAGTACGGGTTTCTGGTGGCGGTCGTTGTAATGTTACTCATGCTGAATTTATTCCTAACGAACTAAGTAAAAATTATCCAAGAGGGGAAAAAGAGTTGAAAGGTCCATTTCATACTTTTATGACGGGAGATACTATGGAGTGGTTTGATCGTAGGGGTGTAGCACTAAAAATTGAGGAAGATGGTAGAATATTTCCGGTTTCAGACTCGTCCGAAACTATAATTGATTGTTTTTTATCAGAAACAAAAAGGCTGGGTATTGAGGTGCTTACAAATCATTCGGCTAAAAAAATTAAAATTGAGACTCAGGGGTGGGCTTTAGAAACTACTCAAGGAAATTTCACAGCCAAAAAATTGATGATTGCCACAGGCAGTAATCCTAAGATTTGGAAATTGCTTAACGACTTAGATCATAGCACTATTAGCCCGGTACCATCATTATTTACATTTAATATTAAGGATCCTAGAATTAAAGATTTACCTGGTGTTGTAACAAATGCTTCAGTTAAAGTTAAAAACACTAAGTTATCCAGCGAGGGACCATTATTGATTACGCATTGGGGGATGAGTGGTCCGGCGATTTTAAAGCTATCTGCTTGGGGAGCAGTAGAGCTAAATGCGTTAGAATACAATTTTGAAATTAGAGTAAATTGGCTTCAACATTATGCAACACAAGAGATTCTTGAAGAACTTAAAGGGTTAAAAAAAGAGAATCCAAAACAACATGTTTATAAATACGCACAATTTGAACTTCCTAAGAGGCTTTGGCAAAGTTTAGTTGTTGCTTCAGGGATTAAACAAGATACGCGTTGGGCAGATCTAAACAAAGTTCAACTCAATACGTTATCAGAACAACTCACACAAGGTGTTTTTCAAGTGCATGGGAAAAGTACTTTTAAAGAAGAATTTGTAACAGCTGGTGGGGTTAATCTTAAAGAGATTAATTTTAAAACTTTTGAAAGTAAAAAATATCAGAATTTATACTTTGCTGGAGAGGTTCTAAATATTGATGCAATTACGGGAGGTTTCAATTTTCAAAATGCATGGACTGGTGCTTATATTGCAGCAAAAGCAATAGCTTCGGGTGATTAATTTAATAAAGCGATAGATGAAAATATACATAGCATTATTACGTGGGATTAATGTAAGTGGTCAAAAAAAGATTAAAATGATCGATCTTAAAGCTATGCTTGAGGGTTTAAGGCTCACTTCTGTTACTACGTATATCCAAAGTGGTAATATTGTTTTCAAAAGTGAAAAAAAGGATACTCAGATACTGTCAGATTTAATAAAAAATGGTATTTCAACACGATTTGGATTTGATGTTCCGGTATTAGTTCTTACGCCGGAAATCTTAACTAATATCTATGAGGAAAATCCATTTTCTGATGGCCTTTTAAGTGGAGAAATCGAAGACAAAAAAATGTATTTCACATTGTTATCTAATCCTCCTGATGCCAATGCAGTAGCAGAACTTATGGCTAAGGATTTTAAAGAAGAAAGATTTGAAATCACCAGCAAAGTGGTCTATTTTTATGCTGCTAACGGTTACGGAAAAACTAAGCTTACTAATAATTTCTTTGAGAAAAAACTAAAGTGCGACGCAACTACCAGAAACTGTAAAACAGTAATTAAATTACTGGAATTAAGTAAGTTAACATAGTAAATTGTTTGGTTAATCTAGCTATTCTTCAGAAAATTTTGTATCTTAATGGGGTTTAACTAATACCTCATTAACTATGAAAAAAATTACTTTATTCCTCATTTTTGCATTTCTAAGTAATGGATTGTACCAGGCATACGCTTACAACGAAAAAGAACCTGTTAAGCAGCTATTAATGGACTATGTCAATAAAATGAATGCATTAACACAGGGTACAAAAAAAGAAGATGTATTAGAATTATTTGACGAAAAATATAGCGGAAATACTGTTTATGTAAATTTATCCGGAACTCTGGTGCGGAAGAATTATGAAAAAAAAGATATTTCTTCTCAATTGGATGATATTATAGATGATGATAATTATGACTTTAAGTTAATTCTGGATAAAGTCGTTTTTCAGACACAAAAAGAGCGGGCAGGAATTATCTCGGCGGTTATTAATTTTGAGTCTTATATAGATAAAAAGTTAGCCGAAAAAGGAACAATGTTAATGGATGTTGTTGCTATTCAATCAAATGGAGATTGGAAAATTGTACAAAATAATATGGTAAGAGTTTCTGAAGCTAAGGATATTGGTGAGTGTGTATGTTATGTATATGAAAAAGGGTCTACCAAGTTTGTTACCGAGGTATATTTTCCATCTGGACTAGAATATAGTCAAGAGTTTGATGCCTTTCAGGTAACTACAAAGGATAATAAGCGAATTATAAAAACAGATAGTGATGAGTATTATTGGGATAGGAATACTGGAAAATTAAAATTTAAAGGAGGAGAAATTGGAAGAGGTCAAAATGCACGAAAAGCTATAGAAATAGTTCTCAAAGATCTTTATAAAGAATCTTGTGTGAATATTGTCTTTAACTAAATAAGGCAACTAATATAATAACATGAATTTATCCCGCTACATAGCGGGATTTTTTTAATCTAGATTAAATAATGGTACTATCTTTTAGAAATCCTCTCCAAGAAATTTCTATGGCTTGATTGATATGTTTTTCCTGAAGATTTACGGTTTCGTTTTCATGAATTTTTACGAGAGATACTACATTTCCAAAGAACAATTCTTCCATAACCAAAGTGTTGTATGACTTAAAAATCTTTTGCCTCACACCCTCTTTAAAAAATTGTTCGATGTCATTATAATATTGTCTTGCCTGGTCTTTTAATGATTGCGGAATTTCTGGAGAACGAGCAATCTGTTCAGAAAAAATAAAAGCAATTGGATTGTTGACAAAATAATAAAACAAATTAAGCCACATCACTGTAAACTGTTTTTTAATATCATCTTCAGGAACATTTCGCATAACAACTGTACCAAAATCTTGGGTAAGCATTAAATACAACTCTGTAATGATTTCTTCTTTATTTTTAAAATGATGATATACAGTACCATTGGCCACTCCAGATTCTTTAATAATTTGAGAAAGCGAAGTAGCTCCGATGCCCTGTTTTGTAATTAATTCTAGAGTAGTCTGTAAGACTATTGCTTTTTTACTCATAAAATGATATTCCTTATTCTTGGTTTAATTTAGTTGCCATATGCCAAAATTCAATGTAGTTGCAAAAGCAACCCAAATAATATAAGGGATAAGTAGGTAAGCGGCAGTTGCATTTACAACTTTGAACCATCTATAGGTAAACATTAAAAGGATAAATAGGGCTATAATATCCAATAACGCAATAAGCGGGTTCTGCAATCCAAAGAAAAATATGGACCACGCAGCATTGAGTAACAATTGAAACCCAAAATGATATAACGCAGTTTTTACCCATTTATGATAAAAACCTTTACTCCATACAATACCTGCTGCAACCCCCATCATAATATATAAAATTACCCAGACTGGAGCAAAAATCCAATTTGGGGGATTAAAAGAAGGCTTGTTTAAAGTAGTATACCAAGTATCTATAGATGACTTAGTAGCAATACTACTCAAAAATCCTATTAAAAGGCATAACAATACAGAAATACCAATACGAAATAACTTTTTTTTCATCAAAATGGGTTAGTGCAGTACTAAAATAGCAATTTATTTTTACTACAATATGCATTAAATACCATACAGCATGTATCTTTGTTCAAAATTATCTATTCTTATGAAGGATTACCCTCAGTTTATGTCATCTGAATTTTTAGAACTCCCTAATGAAGGGAAGATTATATGTACTTCTCCAAGTAATATTGCTTTAGTGAAATATTGGGGCAAAAGACCAGTACAACTTCCTGAAAATCCCTCAATCAGTTTTACACTCAACACCTGTAAAACAAGCACAAGTTTAACATATAAAAAAAGAGATGTAGTCTCAAAAGATTTTGATTTCGAATTATTATTTGAAGGAAAACCAAAACCGGATTTTAAACCTAAAATTCAAAGTTTTTTTGAAAGAATCGAAGAGTACCTTCCTTTTTTAAAACAATATACCTTTACCATAGAAACCAGTAATACATTTCCACATAGTAGTGGGATTGCTTCTTCGGCTAGTGGCATGAGTGCACTTGCATTTTGCCTAATGCAACTGGAAAAAAAGATAAACCACGATATTGAAGATGAAGAACTTTTACAAAAGACTTCGTTTTTAGCACGTTTAGGTTCTGGAAGTGCGTGCCGAAGTATAGAAGGACCAATAACCGTATGGGGTAAACATCACGAGATAGAAAATAGTAATGATGCTTTTGCAATTAAATTTCCGCATAAAATTCATCAAAATTTTGAAAAATATTGTGATACTATTTTGCTAATTGATAAGGGAGAAAAACAAGTAAGTAGCACTGTAGGACATGATTTAATGCATGGTCATCCATTTGCAGAAAGAAGGTTTGAGCAAGCAGCAGAAAACCTTACCAAATTAAAACATGTGTTAATTTCTGGAGATATGGATTCTTTTATAGAAGTAGTTGAAAGCGAGGCATTAACACTTCATGCCATGATGATGACTTCATTACCTTATTTCATTCTTATGAAGCCTAATACGTTATCTGTGATCAATAAAGTATGGGGATATCGCAAAAAAACGGGCTCTAAATTATGTTTTACACTAGATGCGGGGGCTAATGTGCATCTATTATATCCAGATTCTGAAAAAGAGGAGGTTTTAGATTTCATTACCAGTGAGTTAGTTGCGTATTGTCAGAATGGGCAGTATATTTGCGACAAAATAGGATTGGGAGCAAAAATATTGTAACTTTATCTTACTAAGGAATACAAATTAGATATAACCTACAAGAGAAATAATGAAAGGACCACTTTTTTACTCTAAAATATTATTGTTTGGAGAATATGGTATTATAAAAGATTCTAAAGGTCTTTCTATACCATATAACTTTTTTAAAGGAGCATTAAAAGTTTCTGAAACCCCAAATCAAGAAGCTATAAAATCTAATACAAACCTTAAACATTTTGCTGAATATCTTGAAGAAATCCAGAGTCAGGGAGTGGTTGCGTTTGACTTTGAAAAGTTGCATGCCGATATAAAGGCAGGGATGTATTTTGATAGTAGTATTCCGCAAGGGTATGGAGTAGGTAGTAGTGGAGCCTTAGTTGCGGCTATTTATGATAAGTATGCCGAAGATAAGATTACGGTTTTAGAAAATCTTACTCGCGATAAATTATTGAAGCTTAAAGAAATTTTTGGCTTGATGGAATCTTTTTTCCATGGTAGTAGCTCTGGTTTAGATCCTTTAAATAGCTACCTTAGTTTACCGATACTTATTCACTCTAAAGATAATATTGAACCTGCTGGTATTCCTTCTCAAAGTACACAGAGTAAAAAAGGAGCAGTTTTCTTATTGGATAGTGGTATTGTAGGTGAAACTGCACCTATGGTTAGCATTTTCATGGAAAATATGAAGCAAGAAGGGTTTCGTAATATGCTCAAAAATCAATTTGTAAAATATACGGATGCCTGTGTTGATGATTTCCTAAAAGGGGATGTCAAGTCTTTATTTCTAAATATAAAGCAGCTTTCGCATGTCGTTTTAGATAATTTTAAGCCCATGATTCCTAAACAATTTCATAGCTTATGGAAAAATGGTATTGAAACCAATGATTACTATCTTAAATTATGTGGCTCTGGAGGAGGAGGTTATATATTAGGATTTACACAGGATTTTGATAAAGCGCAAGCTTCACTTAAGGACTATAAACTAGAGGTTGTTTATAATTTTTAATGAGCAGCTATGCTTACCAGAAAAAACAAACTCATTCTCCTTAAACTGTTGAGTTTATTTTCTGTAGTACGTGGGTATAACATCCTTATTATAGTTCTTGCTCAATACCTTACTTCGATTTTTATTTTAGCACCCGATGTTAGAATGCGAGATGTAATTCTTGATCCTAATTTATTTGTTATTGTATTAGCTTCAGCCGGTGTGATTGCAGCTGGGTATATAATTAATAATTTTTATGATAGGGAGAAGGATTTAATTAACCGCCCTCAAAAAACAATGCTTGATCGTTTGGTGAGTCAGCAGACCAAACTTACGGGCTATTTTATCCTGAATTTTTTGTCTGTAGTACTAGCCAGTTATGTGTCTTTTAGGGCTGTGCTTTTTTTCTCACTATACATTTTTGCAATATGGTTTTACTCGCATAAATTGAAAAAATATCCAATTGTAGGAAATACAGTTGCTTCAATATTAGCAATTACTCCCTTTTTTGCGGTCTTTATTTACTATAAGAACTTTGATGAGGTAATCTTTGTGCATGCTACCTTTCTATTTTTAATGCTTATGATTAGAGAGATGGTTAAAGATTTAGAAAACCTTAAAGGAGATATGGCACAAAATTATAAAACCATTCCTGTTGTGTATGGTGAATTATCTTCCAAAAAAATAATAAGCATATTAATTTTAACATCAGGAGTTCCCGTTTATCTACTATTAACAAGGTATGAAATAGGGTATATGTACCTTTATTTTTATGGATGTTTAACGTTGCTTTTTGTTTTTTTAATTGCATTATGGATTTCTAAACAAAAGATTCATTATGTGTGGTTGCATAATATTTTAAAGTTAATCATAGCAATAGGCGCTTTTAGTATCATACTTATCGATGTCAATATGATTTTGGATCGTATTCTTTGGTAAAAAAAGAAAGCAGCAACCTAGGTAACTGCTTTACTTGATAAGAATAATAAATTAGGATTACGCTTCCTTGGGTTTTTTGATTTTTAGAATAAGTTTAAATATTCTGTTTTTGTTTTTTGAAGTATTGGATGCTATTTTTTTATAGTTTAATCTTGATTTCACATAATTAACTACTAATTCTTCTTTAGAATCAACGTTTAAAACCACGATTTCTCCTTTTACATTCAGAGTAAATTCAATATTGGCTTTAAGCTCTTCTTTTACTACTATTTCTGGGCTTTTTAAAAGAATAGCTACTTCGTTTCTTAGCTGTTGCTCTGAGCCAACAGGGCTGTTATTTGATGCAAATAATTGCCCGAATCCAAATACAAGTGCTAATAATACAGTGAATTTTTTCATTTTTTTGTGTTTAAAGATTTGAGATGTTGTTTGTTTTAATTTTACAAGACAAATGTACCTTTAGAAACAAGAGTATTCGGTTTTATAGTTTTATTAGAATGTGTTGTTTCAATTACGATTACGTTAAAATGAATGGGTTTTAACGTAAATTAAACTTTGAAGAAAAAATACTTTTCATATGTTTACTTTTCAGGAATGTATGCAGAAAAGGTATTTGTGTAAAAGATTCTCAGATTTTAGACGCTGAGTATAGCTATTTTTCATTTTTTGAAGATGTTTTAATGTTAAGTAAAGGTTGTGTTATGGTTTTTCCATAATGTGATATTTCGAGTTCAATAATATGAATTTCAGTATTTTACATTCTTTTTTGCTTTGTGGCGATTTTGCCGACTTTCTGATTTTTTTAATGTTTTAAATTCATACTATATACTCGATACTATTTATATGAAAGATCAATTATTGACAGTTGCATTAGCGCAAATTGCTCCGGTTTGGTTAAATAAAGTTCAAACGCTTAAAAAAATTGAAAACACAATTGAAGAAGCAGCTTTAAAGAAGGCAGAATTAATTGTTTTTGGAGAAGCACTATTGCCAGGATATCCCTTTTGGGTTGAGTTGACCAATGGGGCAAAGTTTAATAGCTCAATTCAAAAAGAGATACATGCGCATTATGCCCAAAATGCTATTGTAATTGAAAAAGGTGATCTAGATTCTGTTTGCGAACTTGCAGAAAAGCATCGTATGGCAATGTATTTGGGGATTATTGAACGACCATTAGATAGAGGAGGACATAGCTTATATGCATCCTTGGTTTATATTAGTGAAATGGGCGAAATTAAATCTGTACACAGAAAGCTACAACCCACGTATGAAGAGCGATTGACCTGGTCCCCAGGAGATGGTAATGGGTTGTTGGTGCATCCCCTAAAGGCATTTACTGTTGGAGGTTTAAACTGCTGGGAAAATTGGATGCCTTTACCCAGAGCTGCTTTGTATGGACAGGGAGAAAATTTGCATATTTCTGTTTGGCCCGGAAGCGATTACAACACCAAGGATATTACCCGTTTTATTGCCAGAGAATCCCGTTCTTATGTGATTTCGGTATCTAGTTTAATGAGGAAGGAAGATTTTCCGAAAGCAACGCCTCATCTCGATGAAATATTGAAAAAAGCTCCAGATATTTTGGGCAATGGTGGCTCTTGTATCGCAGGGCCAGATGGAGAATGGGTTTTAGAACCCGTTTTAAATACGGAAGGACTTTTGATCGAAACATTAGATTTTAATAGGGTATTGCAAGAACGACAAAATTTTGATCCCGTAGGCCATTATTCAAGACCTGATGTAACTCAATTACATGTAAATCGTAAACGGCAAAGTACAGTTCGTTTTGAGAGCGAATAATTAGTGTTGTACCTACGAAGTAATCAACTATCTTTGCACAAAATTTAAGATATGAGTCGTGGAGATAATTCCCGTGGAGGAAAAAGAAGTGGAAAATCAAGAGAAAAGTCTTTTGGTCGAAGTAATGCCCCTATCAAGAAGACGGCAAAGTCACCAAAAAAGATATCTGATTCTGATGAGATAAGGCTCAATAAATTTGTGGCTAATTCTGGTGTTTGTTCAAGAAGAGAAGCAGATTTGTACATCCAAACGGGTAGTGTATGGGTAAATGGGAAACCAGTAACCGAAATGGGTTACAAAGTAAAACTAACAGATGAAGTAAAATTTGATGGTCGACTCATTACACCCGAGAAAAAAGAATATATTTTACTTAATAAACCTAAAGGTTTTGTTACTACGACAAGCCCAGAAAAGACCAAAACCGTGATGCATTTGGTAGCTAATGCTTCTAAAGCAAGATTAAAACCAGTAGGAAGATTAGAGCGCAATACAACAGGTTTGTTGCTTTTTACAAATGACGTAGATTTAGAAAAGAAACTCACACATCATAAAAGTGGTGTGCGTAAAATTTTTCATGTTGAATTAGATCGTAATTTAAAGTTCGAAGATCTTGAAAAAATCCAGAATGGAGTTAAGCTTCAGGAAGGGTTTATCCAAGTAGACGAGATTTCGTATATCGAAGGAGCCTCTAAAAATGAAATAGGAGTGCAGCTTCAGTCTTCAAAAAATAATATTATAACGAAACTTTTTGAACACCTTAATTATAGCGTGATCAAATTAGATCGAGTAATTTTTGGGGGATTAACTAAAAAGGATTTGCCTAGAGGACATTGGCGAAAACTTACAGAGCAGGAGGTGATTAATTTAAAAATGATGTAGTAGGAACTGATTTGGAAACCTTTGAGTTTTTATAAATTTCCCACCCTAAAACACTAAATACGATACCATATTCTAATCCAACCATCCAGAGATTTTCTTTGAAATCTGGATGAATATAGGCCGTATAGCTCAAGATAATCACAAAAGACCATATCATAGGAAATTTATATCTGGTAAATACACATAGTGATAACGGTACGGCGATGTACCATGGATGTACAGTAGTAGACAAGAAGTAATAGGTACAAATACCTAAAACCATAGCTGTGATTAACTGTACGGTCGTTTTGTTTTGTCTAAAGAACGTTAGTCCAAGAAGTATAGTGATGGTAACCAGGGGTAAAATCTTACCCGCAGTTTCAATAACATTCCATCCAACGATTTGATACCCAATCCAACGAATAATAAAGAAAATACTGGCGTTAAATTCAAAATTCTGAAACCACAGCGTAATTGTTCTTTTAAAATTATGAAAGAATTCTCCCGAGAGGAATGGAGCAAAAGTCAGAAATACCGTAATAATAACAATACCGTAGAACATCATTAATTTTGGTAAGCTTCTTTTTTCACCCATAACAAACTTCTGGAAAAACAAGGGTAAGAATAATAACGGAATAAGTTTTACAGAAACCGAAAGTGCCAAAACAATAGCAGTCCAATACCAATATCCTTTTTGTAAAAGATATAGGGACCAGATGATAAAAAATACCATTACAGCTTCAAAATGGAGGTTGCCAGTGAGTTCTATTATAATAAAAGGATTCAGGATGTACCAAAAGATGTTTTTTACAGGAAGCTTAAGAGCTTCTAGTAACTTTTTTCCATAGAAAAAAGTACCAATATCAGCTAAAATGATAAGGACTCTAAATACCATTGCAGATCCTAAAATGCTTTTGCTTGCAAACAAAGCTGCAATAAAATAGCATAGTTGACTTATTGGAGGATAATTGGTGTAGTGGCTTCCATTTAATTGCCCCATACCATTATATAATTCCTGAGCTTGAGCAATAGGGGTATTGCCTTGTGCTACCCATACTTCTGGTAACGACAAATAAGGATTAAATCCTTCCAAAAGCATACGTCCATCCCATATAAATCGATAAAAATCTTGTGATAGGTTAGGGATTGCAAATAAGAATACAATTCGAAATAATAAAGCAGCAATGGCCAAAAGTTTCCAGTTGTCTGCGTTTTCTTGAATGATTTTATATGCGATAATAAATAAACCTGCCCATAAGGTGATCATCTTAATAAAATCGGTGCGTTCTAACTGAAAAGCAAAGCTCCAATAAAAGAGTATACCAAGAAGGAGTAGTAATATGGAAAACCGGTTATTTTTCCATACCTGTAACATCATTATATTTTGGAAGTAACAGATTTAAGAAAAACGAACCCAAACCCTAAGAATAACATAATATGAAATAGGAACAACCCAAAGTCTTGTAATTTGAATGCGCTATATAAAGCAAAACCAAAATATCCCATTAATAGAGCTTCAATAATAGTATTTCCTGAGATGTTTTTGCTTACATATTTATTGCCTTTCCAGGAGTCTTTTAAGGTATTTATATTAAATTTAGGAGTACGAACAAATTCGCTTTTCTTACCAAAATGGCCTTCAAGTACCGCCATAGAATTATGTACAGAGAATCCCATTGCAATTGAAAAAAATGTAAAGAACATTTTAATATACTCCATAAAGTTCCAGAATCCCTTACCGTGTATTTTTTTAAACGTATGCCAATAACAAAAGAAAAAGATAACAGTACTTAATGCAAAAAATGCTATAACGTTAAAATACCAGCTAAACATTGGATTACTGTTCTTAATGTACATAACTGGTACACTTAGTACAGCAACTAACAATACTAATAAGAACATACTACTATTCAATAAGTGAAAGAAGCTATGAAACTTTGTTTTAAAAGGTACAGATTTGTCTTTAAGTAGTTTCCAGTACAGTTTCTGGAAATTTTCGGCAGCACCCTTATTCCATCTAAATTGTTGTGATCTTGCGGCACTTATTACTACAGGTAGCTCTGCAGGGGTTTCGACCTCTTCAAGGTATTTGAATTTCCACTTCTTAAGTTGTGCACGGTAGCTAAGGTCTAGATCTTCGGTTAGCGTATCTCCTTGCCAGTTTCCAGCATCTTCGATACATGTTTTTCTCCAAACACCGGCGGTACCGTTAAAATTAATGAAATGATCTTTATAATTACGACCCACTTGTTCCATGGTAAAATGGAAATCCAGAGCAAATGCCTGAATTTTGGTTAGCATAGAATAATCTCTATTGATATGGCCCCATCGCGTTTGTACAACTCCTATGTTCTCATCTTTGAAATAAGGAATGGTTTGTAGTAACCACTTTTTACCGGGAAGAAAATCTGCATCAAAAATGGCTACGTATTCTCCTTTGGCTATTTTTAACCCTTCTTTTAAGGCTCCAGCTTTAAAACCAGTACGATCTTCTCGACGTATATGTTTAATATCTAAACCTGTTTTTTGAAGTTTTTCGATATGAGCAGCTGTACTAATTACAGATTCATCTGTAGAATCATCTAAGACTTGTATTTCTAACTTGTCTTTAGGGTATTCTAGTTCTGCAATGTTGTCGAGTAAACGATCCATTACATATAGTTCATTAAATACGGGTAACTGGATCGTTACTTGTGGAATCTCTACTTGTTTAGAAAAATCAAAAGTGGGTGAATTGTCAGGTTGCTTTCGGGCTTTCAGGTAATTAACAAGCAGATTCAGTTGAGCCAGACTATACATAAATATGATTAGTAGGGCTAATGTGTAGGTTATGATGATAGCAATATCCATTATGAAAAGCTATATTTAAAAATCCAACTTAAAATCTTAATGCCTGCAAATATAGCACCTTTTATGGTTCCTGAAACTTTTGAGACGCCAATTCTCTTTTTGTAATGCACAGGTACTTCGGTATAACTATAACGTTTCCTTAACACTTTTAACTGCATTTCTACAGTCCAACCATAGGTTTTATCGACCATTCCCAAGGATAGGAGCTTATCATATTTAATCGCTCTAAAGGGACCTAAATCTGTAAATTTAGCACCAAAAAAAAGTTTCATTAGGTTGGTGGCTAGCCAATTTCCAAAAATTTGAGGAAATGTCATAGAACCAGGTTCTCTAAGTCGCTTTACCCTAGATCCTATTACAAGATCAGTACCATTATTTATGATTGGGTTGACAATATGGGTAAGTTCTGAAGGATAGTCGCTATAGTCACCATCCAGAAATACAATGATATCCGGCTTAACGTCTTTAGAAGCAATATAATCCATACCTTTTAGACATGCATAACCATACCCTTTTTGCTTTTCTTGCAATACAGTTGCTCCTGCCTGTCTTGCAACATCCTCTGTATTATCCGTAGAATTATTACTCACGACTATAATTTCAGAAACTGCGTCAGGAATTTCTTTAATGACATGAGCTATAGATTCTTCTTCATTAAAAGCAGGTATGATAACGTTTATGATTGGAGGCATTTATAAGGAAGCATTAGGGTTGTCTCTTTTAAAACTGAAGATGTCGGTCCATTCACCGGTTTTTTGATTATTGATATATCGTTCTGCTTTAAAAAGCTTATTGTTTTTATACAAAAGACAATACCCTTCTTTTTTATTGTTTTGATATTGATACTTTCGTGTTATTCCTGTCGCAATATCGTAAATAATCCACCATTTTTCGGCTTTATCATTTATAAAATGCCCTTCTTTAAGTAATTTTCCTTTTTCAGAATAGAAATACCAGTATCCATTCTTTTTATTATTCTTAAAATGTCCTTCGTGCGATATAGTACCATTGGTATGATAGAAATGCCAAAAGTCAACTTTAGTTTCTCCAGTTTTCCAACCTTCTGCTTTTAGTACATTATTTGGATAATACTCATAATGATATTTTTTTTGAGATAAGATCGGATTAGTTGAAAATACTAATATCAGAATTAGAATAGATAATTTTTGGATCATGGTAATTGATTTGTATGCTGCTTTAGACGAACAATAGTATTCAAACTAACATTTTTTACTCGATAATAGAGATTTAAATGCTCCTAGGCTTACCTCGAAATCAAAATTATTTTCCAGCTAATGTCTTGCGGACTTGCCCCGAGGTAGTTTACTATAAAAAATCATATTATGTTGTACGATCAACTTCAATAGGTTTTTTAAAGCAATTTCCCGAGTAAAATTGGCTCCGTAGTGCTTGGAGAAGGATTTTCCCGGGTAAAATTGGCTTCGCAGTGCTTTAAGAAGGATTTTCCTCGGGAAAATTAAATTCTTTGGTTCTTTTTAGATAAAAACAGGATTATTTTTTATTCACATAATCCATAAGGTCTACATCATTTCCTAATAAAATTTCATTAGAACTTATTCTTCCGTCTAGTTTATCATTTTCTAATTTAAGCACGCCTCTTGGGCATACTGCAGAACAAATACCGCAACCTACACAACTTGATCGAACTATATTTTCGCCTTTCTGTGCATAAGCACGAACATCGATTCCCATTTCACAATAGGTAGAGCAGTTACCGCATGAGATACATTGCCCCCCGTTGGTGGTGATTCTAAATTTTGAAAATAATCGCTGTTGAAAACCAAGGATAGCGGCCATAGGGCAACCAAAACGGCACCATGCTCTGTTTCCTAGAATTGGATAAAAACCAGTACCGATTACTCCAGAAAATATAGATCCAATGGCAAATCCATAAGAAGATCGAAGAGTTTCGGCCTTTAGAAAGAATATTTTACCGGTATCACCAAAAACATGTATGCCTATTAATAAAGCAATAACAACAAAATATCCAACAGCTCCGTATTTGGCATCTTTACCTAATTCTTTTCTTTTAAAAATCATAACACCTGCAAAAATGAAAGTAAGAAAACCGGCTACACTCATCAAAAATACATCTTTGGTAAGCCAATATTTATTGGGATCATATCCCAGATAGGTATATACTACTGCGGTTGTCATTACAACTGCAAAAACCAGCACGGTATGGATCAGCCAACGCTCAAGTCTCCAGGCACTTAGTTTTTTGCTTGATAATTGTCGGAATGAGTCTCCTGCAGTTTCGGCTAAACCTCCACAACCACAAACCCAAGAGCAGTACCATCGTTTTCCAAATTTATAGGTTAGAATAGGGGTGATAATAAAAATTGAAGCTACTCCAAAAATCAATAAAGCTAACCCGATATTGCCGGCATTGATAAATTCATCAATTCTATATTGTTCAAAATTGTAATAATTAAGAGGCCAAACATTTTTCAAATCATAATAGGGTAATTTGAATGTGTCAGAATTTAATCTGGCCATAAATTCTGGGATAAGAAATGCAAATCCCAATTGAAAAAACATAACAGAAACCGTTCGTATCTGTTGGTATCTATTATGTCTATATTTTAAAATAAATTTATATCCAAATGCGATTATGGCAATCGTATATAATGTTCCATATACAAACCATTGACTAGCAGGATTACCACTTAGCAACCTACTCAAAGGATCAAAAAGTGCGACTAAGCCTGTGTTAGCTTCTCCATTGGTTCCTAAACCTAATAGATCGGCATAAAAGTACAAGACTATATAGAATGCAGTTAGTCCAACCCCGGTAAGCCATCCTAAGACTCCACGAGATGATATAGATTTAAACCAAACCTGATCATTTTTAATCCCTTCATGTTTTGTAAGGTAGGCATCATTGGCATATAGAATTGTACCAACAGTGATTAATCCCAGGGATATAGTTAAAAATGCTCCTTGATTAGGTAAGTTGGTATTAAAAAGTGCCAAAGCCAATATAAAAAGGCCAATAAAACCAATAGCCAACGCTATTTTTTGTTTTGTCGAAATCCCGTTGGCATCAGGACTGGCTAGAGACATGCTATGATTTAATTTATTGCTCATTATTTTATCTTTTTTTCAGACTTTATAGGTTTTAAAACCTATTATGCCTAAGTATTATATTTTATGCAGTTTGAAGTTGTGATTTTTTATAAGCAGAAAGGATTTCTGCTTCATGAGTTTTATAGAACTCAGGGTCAAAATTTGCTTCAGGAAGATGTTCCATTACAAAATCAACATCTCTTTTTTCGGTAAGCCATCGGTCAAAGACTTCATGCCTCATTCTAATTCCGAAAGTATTGATCCCTAAAAACTCATTGGTGTCTTTATGATAAGAAACAGTTATGCATTTGGTATCATCTTGGTGTATCCAATGAAATTGTTGTTCATATTCTTTAGGTTGACCAAATACCCAACCATAGGTTTGATATTCGATATCCATAAATTTTGCACTATTAAACCAATGACCAGGTTTATATTCGGTTTTATTTCCGCAGATAGTTTGTGCTATAGTTTCGCCCATCATACGGCCGGTATACCAAACAGCTTCAATTGGTCTGCGGTTGCCTATGGCTTCATGTTGTTCTGCACAATCACCTATGGCATAAATATTAGAAATATTGGTTTCTAAAAACCTATTTACTTTTACTCCTCTACCTAATTCGATACCCGAGTCTTTTAAGAAATCAACATTCGGTGATACGCCAGGAGTTAATCCTACAACATTGCAATCTATAACTTCTCCCGTCTCTTGCACCACTACAGCTTTGGCTTGTCCATTTTCATCTGCAATAATTTCTTTTAAGTTTACTCCTAACCTTAGGTCGATATGATGATTATTGATATGTCTATTAATCATCCCGCTTTCACCAGCAGGTAGTACGGCGTTCCAGAAGCTTTCTTCGCGAACCAAAAATGTAACCGGAATATTTCTAGAGTGTAACATTTCGACAAGCTCTATGCCTATTAACCCTCCCCCAACAACAACAGCACGCTTACATACTTCGTTATTAGGAGCAAATTTTTCTAAATTCTCCAGATCTTGCTTATGATACATCCCCATAACGCCATCCAGATCCTGGCCGGGCCATCCAAATTTATTGGGTTTAGAACCAACGGCTATGATAAGCTTGTCATAGTTTAATATTTCTCCGTCTGAAAAAATAATTCTATTGGCTTCATGATTTACTTTGGATACAAAACCTTTTTTGAGCTCGATTTTATTTTTTTTCCAAAACCAATTTTCGTAAGGCTGCGTATGTTCAAATTTCATATGCCCCATATATACATACATAAGAGCAGTACGAGAAAAGAAGTAATCGGTTTCGGCAGAAACGATAGTGATTCTTTTGTCAGACATTTTTCGGATATGTCTTGCAGCAGTTACCCCTGAAATTCCATTTCCGATAATTACAATATGTTCCATAAAGATGAGTATTGATTGTCAATATTTACTTAGAAGTGATCACTTCGGACATTAAGTCGATTATAAATATAAGAACTTAAGCGATTGGTTTAATTTAGAATGAATCTAAAAACAGTACAAACCTGTAAGGAAATGATTTGGGTTGCGAACGTGTTCTACTCTTCTTGTTTGAAGTACAGAAAAATAAAAATTGTTTGTAAGTTGCTGATTTACCGTTCGACTGAATGCCCATTACCGAGGTAGATTTTAACAATTTCAAAAAAATAAACACGTTGAATTCAGCTTCTAAAAGAGCTGTAAAATGGTAAACTATGAAAAAGATAACAATCGTCTTAATACTGCTTTTGACTCAGATAAGTTTCGCTCAGAGTACTGCTGATTTTTTTACAAAAGCGGATGCGTTCTTTAAAACGTATGTTTCTAATGGGAAAGTAAAGTACAGTGCTATTAAAAAGAATCCAGCTACATTACATGAGTTATTAGATATGGCCTCAAAAATTAAAGTAACACAAAGTAAAACGAATACATTTCAGGCGTTTTATATTAATGCTTATAATTTGGCAGTAATCAAAGGTGTTGTAGACAAATACCCAATTAAATCACCATTAAATGTTAAAGGCTTTTTTGATAAAACTACATATGACATAGGAGGAAAAGCGACAACACTTAATGATTTAGAAAACAAAATACTACGTAAAAATTTTCCAAGTGAAGCCCGTTTTCATTTTGTATTGGTATGTGCAGGATTAGGATGTCCTCCAATTATTGCTGAGGCATATCAACCTTCGACATTAAAGAATCAATTACAACGTCAAACCGTAAAAGCTCTTAACAATCCTAATTTTATTAAGGTTAAAGGAAAGAAGGTGCAACTATCTCAAATTTTTGAATGGTATAAAGTCGATTTTACACGTAATGGATCAGAGGTCGATTATGTAAATAAATTCAGGAAAGAAAAAATACCTTCAGATGCGAAAGTATCATATTACTCTTATGACTGGAGCCTAAATCAAATCAAATAATTTTCAATATTAACAATTAACTACTATATAAGTCTTCTTCAAAGGGAAACTTTAATAGAATACTTATGCAATTAAAAATCACAAAAATGGAAACCAAAAAAATAATAGTAACAGTAATAAGTCTTTTTGTTTTAGTAATCGGATTTGCACAGGAGCAAGAAGAAAGTCAAGGGTCAGTAATCCAAACACTAACACCTTCCAAATTAATTGGTAAAGGGCAATATGATATCAAGTGGTTCAATAATCTATATACACAAACTGAAAGTACATTTAGTGACGGAGACGAACCTAGACAAACTTTTTTTACATCTACACTCGAGGCATACACAGGAGTTGGGGCTAACAAACGATGGAACCTGGGAGTTATTTTAGAATTTAGATCCAATGTAATAGCCGATAGAAGTGCATTGGATGTCTTTTCATTTGATGGAGAAAGTGGTACTGCTCGTTCTGGGTTTACATCATTTGCTCCTTCTGTAAAGTTTGTACCTCTTAAAAGCGTAAACAATTTCTCTGTTCAGAGTTCTTTTTTCATTCCATTAGTAGATAACGAATCTGAAAATGGTGTTTTCCTGGATCAAGATGGGTATATCTGGCAAAATAGATTTTTCTATGATCACACATTTCCGGGGAATAAATTTCAAATTTTTGGAGAACTCAATTCTGAATTAAATTTTGGAGAAGAAGAAGATAGTTTTGCAAATAATAGTCTTAGGCTTACTCCTGGAATATTTTTCAGCTATTTTCCGAGTTCTAAATTTACTGTATTAGCGTTGGCGCAACATTCAGAATTAATAGATTTAGGGAATGATTTCGACCAAAGTTTCACAGCATTAGGTGGAGGAGCAAAATACCAATTAACCGATGAACTTAATATAGAAGCATTATATACAAACTTTGTAGATGGAGATAATACTGGATTAGGAGAAACATTTAATATAGGATTAAGAGCCGTATTCTAATAAAGTTGTATTTTCAGCAGTAAAAAATAAAAATGAAGAAGTTCTTTTTACTGCTAATCTTTGCAATTTTTTCTTCCAGTTGTAGTGGACAAAAATCTAAAATTAATGGAATTAGTTTTGTAGGTTCTCCCAGAGAAATCAAAGCAAAAACAATACAGCCAGTAGTAGACCTAAATGCCAATTGGGCAGCTGTAATGCCTTTCGGATTTTTAAAAAACCTTGAGAGCCCAACCGTAGTTTTTAATATCGAAAGACAATGGTGGGGCGAACGAAGAGATGGAGCAAAAAGAACCATCGAGTTATTAAATGAAAGAAAGATACAGGTAATGTTAAAGCCTCAAATTTGGGTTTGGCAAGGAGAATTTACAGGTAATATCAAAATGAATTCTGAAGAACAATGGAAAGAACTAGAAAGATCATACAAAGAGTTTATACTATTATATGCGCAATTAGCCGAAGAGATGAAGGTGCCTATTCTTTGCATCGGTACCGAGCTGCATACGTTTGTGCAAACAAGACCAACATATTGGAACGAGCTCATCAAGGAAATAAGAACCATATATAATGGAAAACTAACATATGCCGAAAACTGGGATCAATTTGATAAAGCACCATTTTGGAATCAACTAGATTATATTGGGATTGATGCTTATTTTCCAGTTTCAGAGCAACAAACCCCAACCGTAGAAGAGTTACAACAAGGTTGGCAGCAACATAAAAACAACATTATTGCATTGCATACCAGAATAAAGAAACCCATTTTGTTTACAGAGTATGGGTATCGAAGTATACACTATACCGGTAAAGAACCGTGGGATTCTGGCAGAGCCAATGGTAATGTTGATCTAAAAGCGCAAGAAAATGCATTAACCGCTTTATATCGAGAATTTTGGCAAGAGCCTTGGTTTGCAGGTGGATTTCTTTGGAAATGGTTTCATAACCATAATGAAGTAGGAGGAAAAGATAATAATAGGTTTACGATACAAAATAAGCCTTCTGAAGAATTAATAAAAGAATTTTATTCAACACAATAATGAAAACGACGCTTACTTTTATTATCCTACTCATAACCAGTATAACTCTAGCCCAAGATAATGTCATTACAGACATTGTTGTGCAAGGAAATAACAAAACCAAAACTTCAGCTTTAATTAAGCTTACAAGCATTAAAAAAGGCGAAGTACTAGACTCACTACTCATCGAAAAAGATGTCAAAAGACTTAAAAGATTACCGTCGGTTGCCCATGCTTATTATCAGGTACATGAAAAAGAAGACGGTTATGAAGTAATATATGGGGTTGAAGAGAATTTTACCATTATTCCTTCCGCCAATGTATACACCACTAACGATGATGAGTTCGCATTTAGAGTCGGACTTTATGAGTTTAATTTATTAGGAAGAAACATTACTATTGGAGGGATCTATCAAAATGATATTTACCCGTCATATATGGGAAACATACGAGCTCCTTTTTTGTTTGGAAAAAGAGCAGGGTTAGCCCTTAATTATAGCAACATCACTACTGAAGAACCCGTATTTCTTGAAAATGGAACGGCCGATTATAAATATAACAATACCTCATACGAAATATTAGGATTATACCAGTTTAATCTTCAAAATAGAATCGAATTAGGAGTCAATTACTTTAATGAAGATTATGAATACAAAGAAGGAGTAACAGATCCTAATGTTCCCCAGGATTTTGATGTAAACAAACTACTATATAAACTCATTTATGAGTATAACAACCTAAATTATGACTATCAGTATGTTTCTGGATTTCGAAGTATCCTCAATGCTCAATATGTAATTAGCACAGAGGATGTATTACCCGACTTTTTTATCTGGTGGAACGACTTTTTGTATTATCATAGAGTGGGTAAAAAAGGAAACTGGGCCTCGCGACTGCGATTTGGACTAGCAAGTAATGATGAGTCTCCTTTTGCTCCCTTTGCAGTAGACAATAACCTAAACATAAGAGGTGTAGGTAACGTGATTGACCGCGGTACGGGAGTAATTGTACTTAATACTGAATATCGGCATACCTTGTACGAAAAAGATTGGTTTGTATTGCAGAGCAATGTCTTTGTAGATGGGGGTAGCTGGCGCAATCCCGGTGGTGATTTTGACGACTTTGGCGATTCACAAAACTTTAGACTCTATCCTGGTGTAGGACTGCGCTTTATGCACAAAAAGATCTTTAATGCCATTTTTAGAATCGACTACGGCTATGGCGTTACCGAAGATGCTACCAATGGTTTTGTATTTGGTATTGGGCAGTATTTTTAGCAATTAAATAATTGTTAACTGCATTCAAAATGAATGGTCTTTTATAACTGTATTTTCAATAATTAAGGTATGTAATTACCTTAGAGTGATTATATAAATAGGTTGTGATATTCAAATATTTCTTACTCTTCCTCTATTTCAACCCTATCAGTTGTATAGTAATTCATTAAAACAACTAAAAGAATAAAGCCAACCAATCTAGAATATTAAAATATTAGGCATACTACTAAAACAGAATCGAGTTTTGTAACTTTAGAATCGTAGATAAACCAAAAGCTAGCGAAAATGACCCCACCATTTTTAAAGCATTAGATTGTTAGTGGTTATTCAAAAAAGTAAATGATGAAAAAGATGCAATGGTTTAATGAACCTGATACATGGAAAATAATTAATGACTCCTCACTGTCTATGTATGTAACGCCGAACACAGATTTTTGGAGAAAAACCCATTATGGTTTTACGGTAGATGATGGGCCTTTTTATTATTCTAATGTGGGTGGGGAATTCGAATTAAATGTAAAAATAACAGGTTCATACAAAACTAGGTTCGATCAAATGGGAGTAATGATAAGGGTAAATGAAAAAATCTGGATTAAAACCGGGGTAGAATATGTCAACCAAAAAATCAATTTAAGCGCAGTTGTTACTCATCAAAATAGTGATTGGAGTATGGTTGAATTAAACCAGAAACCAGTTTCTGTTTGGCTTAAGATCACACGACGATTGGATGCTGTAGAAATAAAATACTCTTTAGATAATGCAGACTTCACGTTAATGATGCTTGCGTATTTTCCGGATAATATACCCGTAATGGTAGGATTGACTGCTGCTTCTCCCGATGGTAATGGATTTGATGCGTTGTTTGAAGATTATACGATTAAACACCTTCCGGATAAACGAAGAAGTGAATGGTTAAAACAAAATAAATGAAAGGAGAAAATCGATCTATACTATTTTTTAAATGGTCATGCTTTATTAATTCTTGATACAATATCTTAAAACCAAATGAAAGGAATAACTCTTCAGGGAATACAGTTTGATGAAAAATCATCATATCAAAAAGGCCCTAAACTGGCCCCACCACTCATTAGAGAAGCCCTACATTCGGGTTCATTAAATCTATTTACCGAAAGTGGAGTTTCTATAGAAAATAATGGTATTGAAGACAAAGGTGATTTTGAGATTTCAGACTATTTTGATATCCATGAAATTACGCAAAGACATCTCGATTCTGGGAATAAAATTTTCACACTAGGTGGCGATCATTCTATTACATTTCCAATTATAAAAGCTCATAGCCAAAAATATTCCAAACTTGATATTCTTCAAATAGATGCACATCCTGATTTATACGACATTCTAGATGGTGATAAGTATTCTCATGCCTGTCCGTTTGCAAGAATTATGGAAAATGGTTTGGCAAATAGACTTGTTCAAGTAGGAATTAGAACGCTAAATACACACCAGGCGCAACAGGCAGAAAAATATAATGTAGAACTCCATCAAATGAAGGATTTTGATCCATCAATGAAGCTTACATTTGAAAACCCATTATATATTTCTTTAGATATGGATGGTTTTGATCCGGCATATGCACCCGGAGTATCACATCACGAACCTGGAGGCTTAACGTCACGAGAGGTTATTAAGTTGATTCAGAATATAGATGCAGAAGTGATAGGAGCAGATATTGTAGAATACAACCCTAAAAGAGATTTTCAAAACATGACTGCTTTTTTAGCAGCAAAAATGATAAAAGAGATTTTAGCCATAATGATTTGAAATAGTAATAGATTTTTTATTCAGAAGGTATTTATTAAATTAGGAGTATAAATCATACCATAAATCAATAGTCGTAGGCAATACAGAAAATCGTGATAAAAAAATTCGAAACAGAAACAGAAGGTGTATTGGTATTAGTATCAAAAAAGGGGTTGCAAAATTATTATGAAAAAAATGACTTTGATTATAGTTACCCAGAAGGGATTTTATCTTTAGTAAATACAGGAATTGTACTTCCAATAACTACCGAAAGTACCGATCTAATAAACGTTAACATTCGTTTTGAAGAAGGTGGTGATATTGATGGAATACAATTTGGACAATGCAAGTTGTTTTTAGAAGAAGAAGATACCCTTCAAATCTTAAATCATGCTGATTTTACTATGATTTGTGATTACAATAAAGGAGATATCGATAAGTACGAGTTTTATTATGACCAACAATTTGTAAATGATTTGAAAAAAGGGTGGTATTTGGTCACCTTATTTGGTAAAATAATTGAAGATGGAGATAATAAACAAATAGAAATTATCTTTGATTTGATATGGTTAGCTGAAGAACCATTTTTTATACAACACAGTGATGTGTATGTTGTTTAAAGGAATCAAATTGTAAATTTCTAATAAACACAAAATTCCAAATTAGAATTCTCATTCAATGAAGGTGAAAGAATATATTTAAGAATTAATACCTCTTGCCGATGATTAGCCGTAAACCGAAATACAAAGAAAAAAAATAAGCGCCCCCATAATATAAGATTTAACAACAAGCAAAAATGCCATTTAATACGCAAAAAATACACTTCACTAACTGAAACAGCGTGTTACCTCATTCTGTATTTGGTATCAGCTATTTGATTTATAGGTTTACAGTGTAATCTAAAAAACGACACTATGAACAATCAATTCAGCTTACAGATCAACGCACCATGTACAGAAAATTTTGATACCTTTTCTTCTACGCAACAAGGAGGGTTTTGTGATTCGTGTAAAAAAGAAGTAATCGACTTTACAAGGATGAACACTCAAGAAATCGTTCACTACTTTCAAGCGAATACAACACAAAATACATGTGGAAGATTTAAAACCCATCAATTAAAAACGTACGATCATCCTATTCAAAAGAGGAGTAAACTTAGTTTTATTAGTGGTATAGGGTTAGCATTTATTGCTCTTTTTTCTTTTGGCAAAATACAAGGACAAGAGATAAAAAATCAAACCAATACATCAGATCAAAATACAGCCAAGCTTCAGGATACGACAAGCCAAAAAAATATTACAGTCAAAGGTACAGTGACCGATGATGGAGGCCCATTACCTGGTGCCAATGTTATATTAGAAGGTACAACTTTGGGAGTAAGTACCGATTTTGATGGTCACTTCGAATTTCCTGAAAAACTTAAGAAAGGAGATGTTTTAGTAGTAAGTTATATTGGCTTTAACTCAAAAAGAATAGTGGTCCAAAATGAAAATTCGGCGCAAAGCATATCCATGAAAGTCAACTTAAAAATGGATTCATGCGTACTTATGGGAAAAGTAGCAGTCAATAAGGTATATAATTCAAAAAGAAATTAATCTATGCGCATCTTTATACAAATCAATATCTACCTGTTGTTGATTGCATGTTTTAGCAATTGCTTACATGCCCAGGTTTCTGATTTTAAATCTACCGACTTTACAAGAGCAGATAATATTGCCCGGCTGTATAAAGATGCTCCTATAAACAATCTTCCGGTATTGGCATATCAACTCACCCATGATTTACCAACCCAGGTAGAAAAATTCAGGGCTATCTATATTTGGGTGTGTAATAATATTAAAGGAGATAATGCCCAGCACAATACCGTTAGCCGCACCCGTAAAAAGCTAAAAAAAGATAGTCTTGCATTACTCAAATGGAATAATGTATATAAAAAAATAGCGTTCAAAAAGTTGTTAAAACACAAAAAAACCATGTGTACCGGGTATGCCTATTTAATTAAAGAATTATGCTATCTGGCTAATATAGAATCTGTAATTGTAGATGGTTACGGAAGATCGGTAGATGCCAATGTCAAAGAGCTTGAAATAGCCAATCACTCCTGGAATGCGGTACGATTAAATAACAAGTGGTACTTATGTGATGCAACCTGGTCTAGTGGTTATATGGATCAAAGTAATGTATTTATAAAAGAATATAATAATGGGTACTTCTTAACAGATCCCGTTTTATTTGGAAAAAATCACTTCCCTTTAGAACAAAAATGGGCATTACAAGAAAAGCTAACTCCAGATGTATTTGTTACTGCTCCATTGGTATATGGAAAAGCGTTTAAACACAAAATTCAACCACTTCGTCCACAAAAGATGAATACCGTGATTCATAAACAAGATGAAGTGACCTTTAGTTTTAAAACGACTAGAAAAATTGAAGATAAAAATATTTCACTGATACATTATTTTGCCAGTAAAGAAAGAACACTAGACATTTATAATGTTCAAAACGAGGACGGCATCATTTCATTTAATTATCGATTTAAGAACAAAGGCATTTATGATACACATTTAAAAATCAATGATGATATTGTGGCTACCTATACGGTAACAGTAACAAAAAATGAAAAAAGATCTCGGTCATAACTCAGAATACAGTTTATAATCGAAAACACAGAAACCATTTCTATACTTTTAATTCTGGAGGATTTTTAGTTATTTTAGGAGTATTAAATAATGGTAAGTTTAATACACAAAATGAATGCTCATAAATAGTATGTTGAGGTAACTATGTAACTATGTTTTGCTTAATACAAAAATCGAATTCATTGAATATTAATAAGCTAGAATTTTTCTTTGTTTTTAAATGAGAGAAATAGAAAAAATATGGTTAGAAACGGGCTATAAGTGTTTTGCTCATGAAGGCCCTAAAGGACTTAAAATAGAAAGATTATCTAAAAAAGTTGGAAAGAACAAGTCTTCATTTTACCATTTATTTGCTGATTTAGAAGTTTTTACTGAAAGCTTGTTGGAATTTCATTTAAAACGAGCAAAAAATATTTCTGCAAAAGAATCAAATACAAAGACCGAAGAAGAATTAATATCCATTATTATCGAACATAAAATTGACTTACTCTTTAATCGTCAATTAAGAATTCACAGAGACAATACAGCTTTTAAAAAATGTTTAGCTCAAATAAATCAATTCTCAATTCAAGGATTGTTACCTGTATGGAAAAATATAATTTCTTTGTCAGGAAATAGTCCACTAGCTAAAATGGTATTGCACCTTAGTTTGGAAAATTTTTACCTTCAAATTACATATGAGACTTTAAACCGTGATTGGTTAAAAGAATATTTTGCCAATATTCGGGAAATGGTACTTCTTTTCCAAAAATCAAAAAAGGAATTAAATTAGACGGAACCGTCTAAAGTTTGACATTTGTGATATTTAATTTTGTGAAAATACTTCATTACAAATGCAGACAAACAGATTACATTTTTTAATACTCTGCTTGGCTTTATTAATTAATCAAGGTTGTGCCATGGTAAAAGTAAAAATAAGTGAAAAAATAAATCCAATACCTCAAAAAGTAACTATTAGAGAAAACATAACTTTAACAACTTGGGGGGCAATCAAAGTGAACAAATCACACTTTTTCCCTTCGAGTTTTCAGCTGAAAATTGATGATAAGATAATTTACATCGACCCTGTAAGGGTTGGAAAAATTGAACAAGCTGATTATATTTTAATAACTCATGCTCATCCAGACCATTTCTCTGTAAAGGATATTAATAATCTTTTAAAAAACGAAACAAAGATTATTTGCTCAAAAGGAGTTTCAAAAAAATTGAGACATATCAAAAACAAAATCCAAGTTGTAAAGCCTAATCAAAAATTACAATTTGAAGAGTTTAGCATCGAGCCAACTTTTGCGTATAATACGAAATCAGTTTTTTTATGGATTAAAGCTCATCCTAAATCGAAAGAAAATGTGGGCTATGTCATTACATTAAAAAATGGTTTAAAAATTTACCATGCAGGAGATACAGACTACATTTCTGAAATGGAAGAACTAATGGATATTAATGTTGCTTTGGTTCCAATAGGAGGGGACAACTTAACGATGAATGAAGGGGAGGCTGCCAAGATTATAAATAAAATTGGACCCGAAATTGTTATTCCAATGCATTACGAAATAAAAAACAGTGAAGAATTGAACCGGTTTGAAACTTTGATAAACAGTACAACCAAAGTAATTAAATTAAACTAGAAAGCCCATTAAGAATACATAGAACATATGACACTTCAAGATTTAGGATATAATGATTACTTCGAAAAATTAAGAATAGATAATAATCTTGAGGACTTTGAAATTGGACGCGTAATAGCAGAACATAAGGGAAGATATATTGTAAAGAATGAAAAAGGTGAATTTGAAGCAGAGATTACCGGAAACTTAAGATTTTCTGCCAAAAGCCGTGAAGATTTTCCAACTGTTGGAGATTGGGTTTCTTTACTAAATTATGAAACAGATTTTGTTATTATTCATAGTATTTTATCCAGATTATCAATTCTTTCAAGACAAGCCGTTAACAAGTTTGGTGAGCTGCAAATAATTGCTAGCAATATTGATTACGGGTTAATTGTGCAATCGGTAAATAGGGATTTTAATATTAACCGATTAGAACGATATTTGACCCTTTGCTTCGCTTCTAAGATTGAGCCTATAATTGTTATAACCAAAACTGACTTAATAGACGAGCATAACTTGAATGATTTACTCAACAAAATAAAAACCAGAGTTAAAAAGATTCCTGTTGTTCATGTAAGTAATGAAACAAAGGTAGGAATGGGCGAATTGAAAAAACTTCTTTATAAAGGTAAAACATATTGCCTTCTTGGCTCATCAGGTGTAGGAAAATCATCTCTTATCAACAGCTTGACTGGAGAAAATCGAATGAAAACTGCCTCCATTAGTGAAGGTATTGATAGAGGTAAACACGTCACAACACATCGTGAATTAATTCCGATAATAAATGGTGCAATACTCATTGACAATCCAGGAATGCGAGAAGTTGGTATCACAGGCAGTTCAGACGGACTAGAAAGTACATTTGAAAAAATATACGACTTGATACAACATTGTAAGTTTTCGGATTGTACACACACCTCAGAACGTAATTGTGCAATTCAATTAGCTATAGAAAAAGGACAAATAGACAAATCTCATTTCGAAAACTATTTGAAAATGGAACGAGAAAAAGAACACTATGAATCAACTGTGGTTGAAAAACGTAGGAAGGACAAAGATTTCGGAAAAATGATAAAACACTATAAGAAAACAAGAAAATCAAATAAGTACTAAGCACAACAACATGTAAAAAATAGTGGTTTGGGCGTGAAACCTGAGCTGTTTTCCTTTTTAATTAAGTATCTTGTTTTCTGAAAGCTTAGTACATAACATCCGTTACTTTTATACACAAGACCATTACGATAAATGAATACCTTAATCAATCACATTATAGAACAACTCCTCGAAATTCAGAATGGAAAAATATGGATAGGAAGTTCTTATGAAAGTAAATTACGTAGCATTGATGATAATCTTGTTTTTGTAAGACCCACTAAAGATTTACACAGTATTGCCGAGATCATTTCGCACCTTACCTTATGGAGAAACGAAGCCATTTTAAAAATTAAAACAGGCGCAGGAAGTAAAACTGATGATTGTGAAGAAAACTGGCTTACAAATGAAAAATTGAAAGAAAAAGGTTGGGCCAGGATAAAATCAGAATATGATCATACGTTAACCGAGTTAATTGCATTACTCAAAGAAAAGGATGATTCGTTTTTAAAAGAAGAATACTATGATACCGACTTTAAGGGGGATTACGAATATAGATTCTTATTGCATGGCATGCTTCATCATGATATTTACCATTTAGGCCAATTGGGACTGATCATAAAACATTTGAAATAAAAGCGTCATCTGCACCTCTGCAACAGATAGTAGTATACTATGCAATTATCTCTCGCCATTGGCAGGAGTTGCTTATATGGCATACTAAGACCTCTCGCCATTGACAGGAGTTATTCTTATAATATACAACGATCTCTCGTCATTGGCAGGAGCTATTTGTATAGTATACAACGAGCTCTCGTCACTGGCAGGAGTTATTTACATGTCTGATAATTAGCATTTTATAAAAAAGGGGTTTAATCCCCCCAAGCACCTATTTTTATTCGCAGATCTACACAATATATTTGCCCTTCACAAACTTTTAAAACTCACATATGTTATCACCAACTAATGTAATTAGGCTAAGCAAAGAAGAGGTTATCGAATACCTGAGAAGCACCAAAGATATCTGCCTGCAAAACCACCCCAAAGCATTACAAATCAAAACCCAAGTGGCCGATCTTACCAAAGCAGTAGAACAACTAGATGATGCTTTGATCTATGACCGTAAAAGTGATTTTACAAAAGTCTTAGAAGAACTAGATGAGCAACGAGACAATGCTATCACCGGGATGCGATACGGATTTTTAATGAATACGTATCATAACGATATAACAAAAAAAATAGCAGGACAAGCATTACTAGATCATATGGATACCTATGGTAACCGTATTGCAAGACTTAATTATGAAGCCGAAAGCACCGTGTTGCTTAATATCATTGAAGATTATGAAACCCAACCCAAGCTTGTAGAAGCACTTACTACTGTAGAAATGGCCGATTGGGCCACAATTCTAAAAAATACCAATAAGGCATTTAGAACCAAATATCAGGAGCGTATCACCATAGAGAGTGCTGCAGAAAAGCTATCCTTTACGGCTATTAAACCACAGGCACTAGTGGTATACGAAAAACTATATAAACGTATTGAAGCACTTACCGAGTTAGATGAAAATAATACATATACTACATTGAATAACGAACTAAAAACGCTGGCCAAACGATATCAGCAAATCATCAATACACGATTTGCTAACAATCAAGAGGGCGAGCAAGAAAATAATACAATGCTTAATTAAAAATTTTCTAGTGTCAAATGTGTGATCCGTCTGGTTTTTTATGATCAGACGGATTTTTTGTTGTTCGCATTCTCTTCTCTTCTTAAAAAGGAGTCTTGCCCATCCCTATAATATTTTTAAGATTTTGAATGCTACAGATTTATAAATATCAGGTTGTATTTTTGTGATTACATTTCTAAAATATACTTCTACGATTCAAAATTCGTTATATTTAGAGGTATTCAAAGTTCTGAATACAATATTAACTTCACATAAAAATCAATTCATGAAAAAAATTTTAGCATTAATGGCTATAGCGTCAGTTACATTGGCATGTAGCTCTAATGGTATCACAGGAGAGTATAGTTGCGAAAGACCCAACGGTAAGTTTGGTTCTACCTTGCGATTCAAAAAAGGAGGCAAGATGTTTTTAGATCTCGTAACTCAAGAATTAGCAGAGCGATCTCCAGATACACAAAAGTATCTTAACGTAGCTGGTGAATACGAAATCATAGATGATATGATTGTGATTAAGTATCATAACGGATTTCAAACACATACACTAAACAAAATTGGGGATAAACTAACTTCTAATACAGATATCTTTACACTTTGTACTTGTATATCAAAATAGTAAAGTAAAAAATACTTTCTGTATGGGTAAAAAACCAATCGAAGATAATACGGGCTATATTTTAAACAACCTGGATATTGGTTGGTTAAAGAAGAGAGTGGGAAATATTGATGTCATATGCCCGTGTTGTCTTGATAAAAAGGATAGTAGAGACACTCCTTTATTTGATAACTTCCTCAATCTTTTGAAACATGGATATATACATAAAGAATTAAAAACTCTTGAAAGTATAGCTAACGAATTGCTCGATTATATTAATAAGCAATCAAAAGCTAATACATTAAAAAAAGACCAAATCATGTATCATACTCGTCTATGGGCATGCAACCAATGTGTTATAAACAAAAAAGCATTGTTTGCGGATATATCTAAGCAACAGTCATCTTTTGAAGGCCCATGTATGATGTATGTAGATATAAACTTAAATTGTAAATATTGCAATGTTCCATTCTGCTTTACAGCCAGAGAACAGCAATATTGGTATGAAGAACTTAGCTTAAGACTAGAGTCTAAGGCAACTAGATGTTCTGAATGCCGAAAAAAGAAAGATGTTCAAAAACGATTAATGAAACTTCTGGCTAAAAACACAGAATTTAGTGCCGAAGAATTAGAAGAATTGATTGAATGTTATACGATTATTGGATCTCATAAAAAAATAAAAGAATTTAAGGGAAGACTCCGGAACATAAAAAATAATAAAAGAAAATCTTGACCTTGTAAAATACATCGGGATTATAGAACCAACACGAGTTCATGAATTTAGAAAAGAGGGCAAATTTAATTCAAGCCTGAGCATACTGTGATGCCAATCATAAAATATGGATTGGTACCCAAGTATAGAAATAGAATAAGTTTTTTCAATACGATGAAATAGTTATCTACATAAAATAAAACGATCTCTTACTGTTGACTAGAATTCTTTTTCTTTTGTCAAAGTTATAGGATCAATTTATCTAAAAACTTTAAATATAAAACATAAAGAACATTATAATTATTAGGTAACATTATAGCCTGTTGCTACATTAAGTAAACAAAATGACAACTAAAATTATAAGACTATGGGACTATTCAGCTTTTTATTCGGAAAAAAGAAAATGACATTAGAACAGGCCAATCAAAAAAATCAAGAGTACGTTGCTCAAAATCCTGAGCCTAAAAATGATGAAAATGCAATGATGAGACAAGCATCAATTATGCTTACAAGTGGAAAGTTTGAAGAAGCTATAGAACTTTATAAAAAACTTGCAGAAAATTATCCTGAAAACAAGGGGTTGTATCTGAGTCAGGTTGGAGCAGCTTGGTATTTTTTGAATGATTTTCAAAAAGCAATACAGTATTATAAAGAAGCTAGAGAAAATGGAGCAAATGAAAGTATGATGGATGACAATATTTGGGAAGCTTCCGAAGCTATATATAAAAACAATAACGATAAAAATGCTATAGAAAAATACCTAGAGTATTATCCTGATGGAAGTTATGTTAAGAAAGCAAAAAAAATACTTTCTAATTAAATTCTAAAAAGGAAAATTATACTTACAAAAGCCTTAATACTTATCAAAGTGCTATCTACATATGTAAATAGTTATGATTTCAAAATGAAATTTAAAGAAAAAACATTGACGACAATACCTGTGGGGTTGTTTTAAAAGATATTCACCTTAGCTTAGATACTCGAATCTTTTAGGTGTAAAGATTTAGTTCTGCGTATAGTTATTTCTGTTGAGGTTCTATTTTTAATTCATTGATACATGAAAACACAAACAAAAATAAATATAGCTATAGGGGTTGTCGCAACAATACTTTTGTTTGTGTTTATGACTTATAAACAGGTAGAAAAAGGAAAGCATAAAAAGCTGGAGATTGAAGCACTGTTTAGTATCTGTTATGAATTAAATCGTAACCTTGTCGATTTAAATTCTGAATTGTCTAGTGATATGAAATCTCTAAAATCATATAAAAAAATTGATAGTATATTTAAACTTGATCTTGCATATAGAGATGAATTAAAATATGATTTCTACTTAGTTATTCAGGATTATGGAAGCTATTTTGATATAGAAACCCAAGGGATTTCGAGAGTAAATGTAATCAAAGATGATACACTTGGTGTAAATATAAGAGAGCTATATAAGTATGATTTACGATCGCTTCCTATCATACGTTATTCTGATCTTGATATAGATATAAGGGAGTATTATCAAAATCATTTCAAAATTTTTGAAAATAAACAGGAGGGAGATGTATCTCTTAGAAATAGGAATAAGCTCCCTTCTAAGGGTTATAAGCCTAATGATTTTGAAAGATTAAAAAATGACCCTCATTATCGATCTATTTTAGACAAACTTCTAAAAAGAAGAAACCATAAAATAAATATGTACAAGCAAACTATTCATAAAGTAGAAAAAACCATGAGGAGAATAGAAAATTATACAGGAATAGTATGCATCTAGTAAGTAGAAACAAAATAGTTCTAAGAAAAGCAGATTTAATTCACCACCTTTTCTTTATAATACCGATACAAATCTTCAGAAGAGGCACCCATCCATCTGCGCATATGGATATTTAAAAAATGATATTGTAGTCTCCAGACACCAATTTCTCGATATCGTCTCGCCGAAGTGATTACATACTTGGGAATAATCACAAACTGATTAATAGCAAATAGGCGATCAACCAAATCATTGTCTTCATATACAATATAAGATTCATCATAACCATTTACTTCTTCAAATAATTGTTTAGTAATAAACTGACTTTGATCCCCACCGCGACAGCGTTTGCTTTCAAATTGGGTTAACCATCCTAAAAAACGTAACCATATATGATTGGAATCAAACTTCATTCTAAAACATCCTGCGTTATTTCCTTTTTTAACCTCTTCGATAACATCCTGGTCAAAATATAACGGAGGAAAAGAGTCTGCATGAAGAAAATATAGAATATCTCCTTTGGCAGTTTTGCCCCCAGCGTTTAATTGAACCGCTCTTCCTTTTTTTGAAGAAATACATTTAATCTCAACATCATAGTTTTTTGACACTTGTTCTACAACAGCTATAGAAGTATCAATACTTCCTCCATCAACTACAATAATTTCTTGAAGATTGGCATTATCTTTTGTGTTGTTTATTAAGTGAGAAAGCAGCTGACCAATGGTAGCTGCTTCGTTAAGTATAGGTATGATAATTGATATTTTCAATTTTGGGATATTACAATTAGGCTTTAAATTTACTGATTTAAGTAGCAATCGTATCCTTTTTTTGTTCTTTAATCTAATACAAATGCTGGAGTAACTACAGTTTGTTCATTAAGATTCCAATCATAATCTTTATACCCTTTTTTAGGTTGATTTGTAATTTTTACTTCAGCGTATCGATTAATGAAGTCTTTTACATCACCACCATTAACTTTAAAATCTTTTTTATACCAACTAAATATTTTTGATACACTTACTTCGGTATTTGTTATGGTGTTACGAGTAGGATCATTTATAAATTTACCCGTTTGTTGATCTAATGCAGTATGTAAATTATCTGCTGTATAGGCTCTGTTCCATACCACCGGACAAGAAATCGAAGCACAGTTAATGGCAAAATGAATTCTTGGATCTCCAAATTTTCTCAAGATCTTATGCTCTAACTCTCCTAGACTATGCCATACTCCATCAATTTTGAAGAATTTTTTACCCCATGGATCTTCGAGATCTTTAATGCTTTTTAAAGGGTAGCTGTCTATAATAAGTTTTATCGTATACGCATTATAGGCGTTAATCCAGTATGCTAATTTTTCTTCTCTACTCCAATTTTCTTTTGGTGGATTTTCAGAAAGTTGTCTAAAGTAGCGATACAGTTGAGAGCTATCTCTCATAAATCCATCATAGTCTACTTTTCCGTCTTCAGATACATTTAATAGTAGTGCCTGATCCCAAACACTATGGTCAAAATTATTTTGGGCTTGAAGTTGATTTAAAAATAATACGCTAAAAAGAATGAGTATAAGTCTTGGAGCTTTCATAGTTATATTTTTTGAATGGTTATTATTTGATTTATGATTGTATTCTAAATTTGAGTATTTAGTTGGCAATCAAGAAATGACCTTACAAGATTTAGCACATAAATTTTAGAGAAGAAGTATACCTATTCACTTAAATAGAAGTTGGTATTTTAAAATAAAACTTTGTTAAATAGCTGCAAAACAAGGAGTTGTGGTTGTTTTTAAGGTAGGCGTTAAACCGAAATTTTAATAATAAGTTGGCTGTGTATTTACAAAAAAATTAACAATCTTTAAAAGATGATTTCCCTGACTTTTTGAAGAAAAATGTCTTAGCACGTAATTTTTTGAAGCGTATTATGCAATACATTATTGGTTTAAATTCCAATCGTATGTCTTGAAATTCTTTTTAGCATTTTTGTTGATCTTAATGTTGGAATACGAGTTTAAAAAGTCAATAAGTGATCCTTCTTTTTTGAAATCTTTGGCAAACCAAGAGAATATTTTTGAGATTTCAATCTTTTCTGAGGTAATGGTGTTTCTTTTAGAATCGTTTATAAATGCAATAGTCAGTTTTTCTAGTTCTTGGTCTACAGTATTGGCAGTAAATGCTTTATTAAGTAAAGGAGGGCAAGAAATTGAGGCGCAATTAATACCAAAATGAATCCTTGGATCTTCCATTTTTCTTAGAATCCTGTGTTCTACATCATTTAGAGTATACCATTTTGTTCCTAGTTTGAAAAATCTCAAATCCCATGGATCTTTAATATCTTTAATACTTTTTATAGGATAGTTGTCAATAATCAATTTTACAGTAAAGGCGTTATAAACATTCATCCAGTAAGCAAGTTTATCATTTTTGGATGCAGTTTGATCAGGCATGTTTTGTTCTAATATTTTGAGATAGGATGTAAATAATGCTCGATCTTTTTTAAAACCTGCATAGTTTACAGATCCGTCTTGAGATACGTATTTGGCTAACAAAGTATTCCAGAGTTGATGGTTTATCGTTTTTGAAACTGCTTTAGGTTTTTCTATTACCGTTTTGGGTTTTTCAATAATAGAATCTTTCTTTTGAGAAACGATATCTTCTTTGATTTCAATTTCTGGAGCTTTTTCTTCAATTGGGATCTCAATTTTCGGAGTATCCTTTTTTGGTTCTTGGATACTATTTTTTGAAGGGGTATCAGGAGTATTTTGCACAACTTGTTTGCTTCCGCCACAGGCAAAAAATAAAAAGGCCGATAGTATGATAAGTAGGTTTTTCATTCTGGATACTTACTTTTTTAGTTTGATAGGGTATATTTCTTGTTGGATAAAATCTTGAGGAAAATCTTCATCGCCTTCAAACCCAAGTTCTATATCCCGACCATCTTTTGGAATATGATTAGTTTTAAAAATATAATCCCATATACTTAACGTAAGACCAAAATTCGCGCCATATTTTTTGTGATCAGGCAAATCCTTGGCATGATGCCAAATATGCATCTTGGGGTTGTTGAATATATACTTCAGAACTCCGTAATCCCAACCCAGATTTGCATGGTTTAAATGCCCCACAGCTAGAGCAAAGAAATGTATAATAGCCACGTCTTGCGCATCAAATCCACCAATAACTGCAATTGGGATGTACAATAGGGATTTATATACCACAGGTTCCATCCAATGATATCGCAGATGTGCTGCAAACCCCATCTCTTTTACAGAATGATGTACTTTATGAAAATTCCACAAGAAAGGAATTCGATGCAACAACCGATGCGTGTTCCATTGTGTAAAGTCACTTACTAGAAAAAAGATAATAAGTCCCAAGGCTTTTGGTAGGGCATCTATATCAAAAACTTGAAAACTTGAGATCGATAACCCGATAACGTTTAGAATATCATTAAAAAAAGCTGCAGCAGTATTAGATAACGCTATTAGTACGATTAGGTTAAGGAGAAAGAAATTAAAGAACATATAAAATACATCCAGCCAGAAATCTTTCCTGAATTTTGATTGATCTTTTCTCCAGGGGAATGCAATTTCGAGCATCCACACTAAAAAAGAAACGATTATTAAACCGTAGAAATAGTTATCCCAATTATTTTGGAATAAAATTTCGGTTTCAAGATAATTCCAATATCCCGAATACGATTTTTTTATAATTTCTATATATTTCTCCACGTAGTAAAAATAACGATAAGATTGTTCTTATCGTTATAATTTTTAAAATCTAGGTATACTATTGCTCATTTAGAGACCAATCGTATTCTTTGTATCCTTTTTTAGGTATTTTTTTGATTTTGACTTCAGAATATTGATTAATAAATGCTGCAACATCACCTTTATTAAAATCATTTTTGTACCATTCAAATATTTGTGAGACGTTAATTTTGTTTTCGGTAATTATATTTTTTGAAGGATCATTAATAAAATCTCTTGTACACTTTTCTAAGGCTTCTTCTATATTCTCGGCTGTATAAGCCCTGTTCATAAGCTTTGGAGAAGATTTAGAGGCGCAATTAATTAAAAAATGAACTCTTGGGTCTCCCATTTTTCTCAAGATTTGATGCTCGATATCATCAAGGCTGTACCGTTTATCTTTAATTCTAAAGAATTTTTGATTCCAGGGATCATGAAGTTCATTAATGTTTTTTACAGGATAATTATCGATAATCATTTTTATGGCAATAGCATTATATGCGTTTGCCCAATACGCTAAGATTTCTTCTTTTGACCATTGATCAGTAGGTGGATTTTCTGATAATGATCTAAAATATTTATAAAATAAGGAACTATCTTTCATAACTCCTTCATAATTGACTTCCCCATCATCAGAAACATTAAGTATAAGAATCTGATCCCACACAGAGTGATCTACAATACCTTGAGCAGTACTTTTAATATAAAATAAAGTAAGTAATAGCAAGGGTAATATGAGTTTGCATTTTTTTAAAACTACCATTTGATATCTCAATTTTGTGGTTATTCAATGATGTTAAAAGTAATAATTTTCCGGTTTTTTTACTTGTAAAACAGTTAAAACAACCGATAAAACACAAATTTTATGGTTAAACCGTAGAATTTTTAATCATAATTCATTTCTGATTATTAGGTATTTGATAGGTATAATCGCATTTTTTGATTGTGCAATATGCTAGGATTATGTATCATTGCAATCGAACTATTTGATTATGATTAGTACAGAATTAAAATTACCGTGTGGTGTTAGGTTAAAAAACAGACTGGTTAAGTCTGCTATGACAGAGCGTATTAGCAATAAAAATTTTGAACCTACAAAAGGGCATGAGCGATTATATAAAGATTGGTCTGATACCGGAGCAGGTTTATTAATTACAGGAAATGTAGTTATAGATCATAAGCATTTAGAATCTGCAGGCAACGTCTGTTTTGATGAAACAATGTTGCCAAAGATTAGCTCATGGGCAGAGGCTTCAAAATCAAATGGCAATCAGGTGTGGGTTCAGATTTCACATTCAGGTAGGCAAGCAAATAAGTTTAGTACGAGTCGTCCATTAGCCCCATCTGAGGTGCAATTAAAGAAAATGGGTCTTTTTGGAAAACCAAAGGCTATGACCGAAGAAGATATTCAGGAAGTGATTAAGGGTTTTGTACGTACAGCTAAACTTGCTAAAGAAGGTGGTTTTACGGGGGTGCAAATTCATGCGGCACATGGATATTTGTTAAGTCAGTTTTTATCTCCAAACACTAATTTAAGAACGGACCAATGGGGTGGAAATATAGAAAACCGTAGTCGTTTATTGCTAACAATTATTAAAGAAGTAAGAAAAGAAGTTGGGCCAGAGTTTCCTATTGCAGTAAAGTTAAATTCTGCCGATTTTCAACGAGGCGGATTTACAGAAGAAGAATCATTGGAGGTTGTAAAGATGTTGGATAAAGAAAGTATAGACTTGCTGGAAATTTCAGGAGGAACATATGAAAAACTGGCTTTCTTTATTATGAATGAGGAAGGAGCAGAGATAAAAGAAAGCACCAAAAGAAGAGAGGCTTATTTCATTGATTTTGCAAAGAAAATAAGAACAATAAGTAAGATGCCTTTAATGATAACAGGTGGTTTCAGGTCTTATGATTTTTGTAATGAAGTTTTAGAGAACGGCGAGGTAGATCTTATAGGAATGGGGCGCCCTTTTATAACGAACAAAGATGATATTTCCGCATTTTTGAAAGGTGAAGTTCCAAATTTGGAGAACCTTGTATTACGAACCGGAATAAAGCAATTTGAAGATTCTGCTGAAGGAGGTTTTTACGCTAGACAATTAATTCGTTTTTCTAAAGGAAAGAAACTAAAAGTTAATATGAGTCCATTATGGTGTTCAATGTTTTTAGTGATCTATGAATTTAGAAAGGCAATGGCCAAGAAATTTTAGAAACCATCTTTTATTCATTTGTTAAATCCTGAATTTAAAAAATCACCTCTTAAAAACGATATGTTATTTATTCTGATAGCTGCTCAAGGTGCTTACTAATTAAAAGCGTCTCAAATTTATTTCGATAACCTGCTATGCTATATTTTTAAGTAATAGAAATAATAGCATGCTAATAATAGCCGCAATAGGCAATGTAAGTACCCAGGACAATAATATCTTAGAAATCATTTTAGGGTTTGCTTTTTTAGTAACGGTTCCAATTCCAAAAATAGAACCTACGGATACATGTGTGGTTGAAACTGGTAAACCGTGAATACTTGCCGTGGTCACTAATAAACCTGTGATCATGTTTGCTGTAAATCCTTGTCCAGAGTTCATAGGAGTTATTTTCTTACTGATTATAACCCCTACTTTTTTGGCATTCATAAGTCCTCCTAATGCCATAGTAATGGCAACGGCGATCATTCCCCATTGTATATCCAGTGTATTAATGATTAGTAATAACCCTACAATTTTTGGTGTATCATTAAGGCCTCTGGCAAAACTAACTATCCCAGCACTTAGAAAATGTAAGTTGTCTAATATTTTCTGAGAAGAAATGCCAAATAGTTTTCCACCATATGTTTCAACTATAGCAGGTTTTATTGATGTGGATACCTTGGTCGTGGTATTTGCAGTCATTGTATGTGCAGAAACAGTTAACGAATCTACCTTCTGTTCTTCTTTAATATAAATACCGCTATTTTTAGTGATCTTCAGTTTTTTCCTGATATATCTAAATATTATATAGGCTATTAAACTTAGTACGGCAGCCATTAACGGACTTACAATAAGCGGTATTAAAAATGTTTTACCAAGTTTTATGAAGTTAAATTCGGTACCAATAGCCATAACTCCTGCTCCAAAAAGTGAACCAACCAAACTATGGGTTGTAGATATTGGCATACCAACTCTTGTTGCAATAAAGACCGTTATTGCAGCTCCCAGAGCAATCGAGATGGCAAAAACCGGCATTGCAATTAACTCGTTTGGGACTAATCCTTTTCCTGAGAAATTTTTAACCAACTCTTCGGCTAAAAAGATAGCAGCAATAGAACCAGAAAATGTTGTTATGGTTGCCCAGTGTATTGCTTTTTTATAATCGGTGGTACCACTTCCGAAAAGAGTAGCGACACCTTTAAAATTATCATTCGCGCCATTACTATAGGCCAAAAAACAAGCAGCAATAAAAAGAAGAACCAAAATCATAAGTTTATTGAAATTAAAATACTTATGATTTGACGTTTTATATGAGTTTGCCTTACAGAATAGTTGAATTATGATATGCTGAAGTAAAAAAGTCGAAAACAAAATACTGTTTTCGACTTTGGGGATATTATAGTTAGTTAGTAAGTAATTGTTTTTAACAACAGCCTCCACCATCATAATGATAGGTCGATTCGCTAATAAATATATCATCCCTTCCTAAATCAGCTAATGCACCGGCAGTTTTATCACAAACTGCAATAGGTTGATTTTTCAGTAAAACATGCCCTTTTTTATCATCAAAATAATCTTCGTCACCAAAATAAATAGCCGCTTTACCAGTAAAAATACATGGACCATCTTTTGGCATAGGGTCTTTAATAGCTGCAACTTCGATAGATTCAATATAGATTAACTCATCGGTATCATAATTCTTTGGATCAAGAATTCGGTATGGTTTGCGCGCTCTAATTTCAATAGTACCAAAACCGACATCGGTTAATGCTTTTACATATTCTGCAATAGGTAAACTACCACTAAGACATAAAGCTCTTAAACGTTCATCATTTCGCAGATTGTCATTCATTGGCTGCTCACATGTTGGATCACTCATTACTAATCTACCATGTGGTTTTAGCACTCGGTACATTTCTTCAATCGCTTTTCTTAAATCATCAGCTTTAAAAATATTGAAAAGGCAGTTTTGAGCGGCGACATCTATACTATTGTCGTCAACAGGAAGATGTAATGCATCTCCATATCGTAAATCAACAAAATCACTCTTAAACCAATCATTTTGAGCCTCTGCTTCTTTAAAATTTTTACGAGAGGCATCCAACATTTCTTGTACCACATCAATACCAATAACACCATTTTTTTGGCGAGAGAAATAAGAGAATTGCAATAATTCCATTCCTCCACCAACGCCAACGTACAAAATTTTAGGATTATTCGTTAAATCTCTGGCATTTACCGTGCTACCACATCCATAGTTCATTTCCTGCATAATTTTAGGAATTTTGAGACCTGGTAGTTCCCATATTGGATTCGTAGTACAGCATAAACCTACATCTGGAGTTAATGCTGCTTCTTTATACACATCGTGAGTAGTATCTAAATAGCTCATAAATTGATTTTAATCTTTCCTTTAAAGTGGAAATATAAGGTATTATTGGGTTATAAATAGTATAGTCGAGAAGTAAAGGGATACCTTTCAAAATTTGTTTTAAAGGAATTGTATAACTTCTTTGAATAGCGTAATCATATCGGGCTCAGCTTTTCCGGCCAGAGCAATAATCTCGTCTATGTCTATTGGTTTTAAGTTGTCAGGATCACATTCGTCTGTAAGAACGGATACTGCCGCTACCGGAAGATCAAGATGGTTGGCTACAATAACTTCGGGTACTGTGCTCATCCCAACGGCATCTGCACCAATAGTTTTGAGATAACGATATTCTGCTCTGGTTTCTAATTGAGGTCCTAATACCGAGGCATAGACCCCTTTGTGCAGATTAATACTTTTTTCTTTAGCTATAGTTTCAAGTTTTTCATTAATACTTTGATCATAAGGAGCACTCATATCTGTAAAACGAGTACCTAATTGCTCTACACCTTTAAAAGCTAACGGAGAACCTCCTTGAAGATTAATATGATCATCGATAAGCATTAGTTCGCCCTTTTTGAAGTTTAAATTTACTGCTCCTGATGCATTAGAAACCAATAATGTTTTGATTCCGAGTTTATGCATGATTCGCACGGGATAGGTAACATCTTGTAGAGAGTATCCTTCATATAGATGAAAACGTCCTTGCATCACTACAACAGTTTTGCCTTCAAGTTTTCCGTAAATTAGTTTTCCTTTATGAAACTCCACAGTTGCTGTCGGAAAATTAGGGATATGATTATAACTTATTTCTTTGATGATCTCAATTTCGCTAATTAATTGCCCTAATCCGGTACCAAGTATAATTCCTATTTCTGGATTTTCAAATCCTTTTTCCTGAAGGAATTCTGTTGTTTCTTCAATGTATTTGATCATGTTGTTTGTTATCTTAAAAATTTTTGAAAAGCATCGATGTCTTTGATGTCTTCATAATAATCAACATCATTGCGCTCTTCTAATAGTTTAACATTGTTGTTTTGCAAATCTTTTAATGTATCCTGAAGCACTGTTTCTGTACCCCAGTTTTTACGCTTAAAAACTTGTGAATTTAAGGATTTCATTCCAAATAAGTAATATCCTCCATCTTCAGCCGGACCTATCACATAGTCTTGAGATTCTAAAGCGGTAAAAGCATGTTCTATATCTTTTTGTTCCAAATCATACATATCACTACCAATAATAATAATATTTTGATATCCTTTAGAAAATCCCTCTGTAAATGCATGTTCCATACGCAAACCTAAATCATCTCCATATTGCTGTTTTTTATCATATAGATTGGGATCCCATATATCATTTTCTCTTACTTTGATAGAGTAATGAACCTCTTTAGATACAGTAAGATTTTTGGTAATTGCCACTGTATGATCTAATAAGAACTTATAAATATCTAATGCAGCCTGATCTCCAATTGAGGCAGCAAGGCGTGTTTTGCATTTACCCAATTCTGGATTTCGGGTAAATATCATGAGTAATTTTCTTTGCTTCAATTTGAATATACTTTTTTTCCCTTTTGTAACCATTTTGCCCATTGCTTAGAGCATGCATGAACATTTTCGGTGATTTCTCCTTTCGAATTTACAACAGTATAGTTTTTATTTTTCCATTCAAAAATACCGCCATAAAGATTATAAACATTTATGTAACCTGCCTTTTTAAGTTTTTCAGAAATATCTTCAGATCGAACACCTAGGCTGCAGTAAACTACAATGGTATCACTTTTTGGAATATTATGTTTGTTGATAGATTTTATTTTAAAATGAGTATAGCCTACAAATTTTGCATTTTTGATGTGACTTACTTCATATTCGTTTTTTTCTCTGGCGTCAAGAAGAACAACATTATTTTCTACGTTTTTCAATTCATCAACATATATATAAGGAATACTCTCATTATTATATTGTTTCAATACTTCATCAAGTGAGTTTTGTGCAATACTATAATGAGCAACGAGTAGAAATATGTATACTATTTTGAATTTCATTTATGCCACGGTTCCCTGACAGCTGCTTCCTGCACCGGCAGTACAGCCATAGCAATGCTGTGAGATCACTATATTTCTATTTTGAAGTAATTCTTCGTTATATTCGCTTATATGTTTCACTTTGCTGGCTACTTTAAGACCGAGCATCTGATTAAAATCACAATCATATAACCATCCATCCCAACTTACAGAAATAGTATTGGTGCACATAACATTGGCAACCGCAGAAGGATTATAAGCATCTACTAAGGCGTACATGTAATCTTCGTAATTATCTGAAGCTATTAAATAATCTAAAAATCTACTTATAGGTAAATTTGTGATTGCAAAAAGGTTATGAAACTGAATATTGAAATCTTCGAGTAATGCCTTTTTAAAATCTTTTTCCATGGCAGCTTGATCTCCAGGTAAAAAGGCTCCGGATGGATTATATACCAAATCTAAGCTAAGATCACTATCAGGCATACCATATCCTCTTGCATTAAGTTCTTGTAAAGCTTTGATTGATTTGTCAAAAACACCATCACCACGTTGTTTATCTGTTTTTCCACGGGTCCAGTGTGGCATAGAGGATACTACATGTACATTATGTTTTTTGAAAAAATCCGGAAGATCATAATACTTTTTATTTGCCCTGATAATTGTAAGATTACTTCTAACAATAAAATCTTTGATTCCGGCTTTGCTTGCTTCTTCTACAAACCATCTAAAATTTGGATTCATCTCTGGGGCACCTCCTGTTAAGTCTAAAGTATGTGCTCCTGTTTTTTTAATAACTTCAAGACACTGTTGCATGGTCTCTTTCGTCATAATTTCTTTGCGATCAGGTCCGGCATCAACATGACAATGTTCGCATACCTGATTACACATATAGCCCACATTAATTTGAAGAATTTCGAGTTTATTTGGGCGCAATGGCGAGTGACCAATTTCGGCTATTTTATCTGCAAATTTTGGTAATTCACCATTTGCAAAAATTCCATTATTTAAAATCTCCAACTGCCTATTAGCATCTGCTAATTGGTTATTGCGTTTATGAAGAGATTGTTTTGTTTTAGCTTCAGACATCTTCTGTTCTTAGATTATTTTATGTTTTGGAATATAGTCAAAACGAATTATTTGTCTTTATTAACAAACAATAAGGAGCTTTAGCAAATGACTAAAGAGTTTCCTTACATTTCCAATTTATTCACCTTATTCATCATCATAACTCCGTGCACTAATGTAGCGCCACTTTTGATTGCAGCTCCTACATGAACAGCTTCCATCATTTCTTCTTTGGTTACTCCTCTTTGTAAAGAGTCTTTTGTATAGGCATCTATACAATAAGGACATTGTTCGGTATGTGCAACCGCCAAAGCAATTAAAGATTTTTCACGGGCGGTTAATGCACCTTCTTCAAATACTTTTCCATAATAATCAAAGAATTTTGTGCCTAATTCTTCACTCCATTCGGTGATTTTTCCAAATTTTCTTAGATCGGCAGGGTCATAATATGTTTTTGACATGTTTCTGTATTTTTTTTTTAGTTACAGACATACTTATATATGTCGAGATTAAGGTATCAATACTTACACTAAAAACTATTTTCATTACTTAAAAATGGATTTGAGTTTTTAATATCTAGGTGAAATATAAGACAAAGTACAATTATTGAGATTTTTTTATCAATTTTTTATCAATTAAATCACTTGTATTGTACTTTTAGACTGATATATGAAATTTCACAAATCTTCCACATATGAAAACTCAGAAAAATTTTCAGCAAAAACGACGTTTTGGTAAAAATTCGATAATACAAACGCTTGCATTTTTTTGGATTGCATTTTTATTTAATTCGGGGAATTTGTTTCCTCAGAATTCAGTAACTTCTAGTATATCAGGAACTATAAAGAGTGATATGATAGAAAAAAAAATAGATTCTCTCTTGTCTTTGATGACACTTAAAGAGAAAATAGGGCAGCTTGTTTTGTATAGCGGAAGTTGGGATGTTACGGGGCCGCCATCTGATGTAGGAAATAAAGAAAAATATGAGAAACTTAAAAATGGCGAAGTAGGAGCGATGCTTAATGTAGTGTCTGTAGCCGGAACTACAGAGTTGCAAAAGACAGTAATTGAGAATTCTCGTTTAAAAATCCCACTGCTTTTTGGTTATGATGTCATTCATGGTTTTAAAACAATTTTTCCTGTGCCTTTGGCAGAAAGTGCAAGTTGGGATCTTGAGGCAATAAGAAAATCATCTTCTATTGCAGCTAAAGAAGCTACGGCTTCAGGGATTAATTGGGCTTATGGTCCAATGGTTGATATTTCAAGAGATGCACGATGGGGTAGAGTTATGGAAGGTGCAGGAGAAGATCCCTTTTTAGGATCAAAAATAGCAGTAGCAAGGATTCAGGGATTTCAAGGAGACGATCTTTCTAAAAATTCTACCTTAGCCGCATGTGCAAAGCATTTTGCAGCATACGGATTTGCAGAAGGTGGAAGAGATTATAATACAGTTAGTGTAGGTGAGTTTGAACTTCATAACACGATTTTGCCACCATTTAAAGCAGCAGCAAAAGCTGGAGTTGCAACAATGATGAATGCTTTTAATGAAATTGATGGGATACCCGCTACTGGCCATAAAGAACTGCAAAGAGACATTTTAAAAGAATCTTGGGATTGGGATGGGTTTATCGTTTCAGACTGGGCATCAATTGCAGAAATGATACCTCATGGATATGCAAAAGATGAAGTTCATGCCGCCGAACGTGCAATACTAGCTGGTAGTGATATGGATATGGAAGGGAGGGCATACGAAAAAGGATTAGAACAGTTGGTTAAAGAAGGGAAAGTTGATGAGAAATTAATAGAAGATGCCGCTAGACGTATTCTAAGAGTAAAGTATCAATTAGGACTATTTGATGATCCTTATAAGTATTGTGATAAAGAACGCGAAAAAAATGATATTTATACCAAAGAGAATTTAGAGGCTTCTAGAGATGTAGCCAAGAAATCTATTGTGTTGCTTAAGAATGATAATGAGATACTACCTCTTAAAAAAGATATAAAGAGTATTGCTGTTATAGGGGCTTTGGCAAATGATAAAGATTCTCCTATTGGTAGCTGGAGAGGTATGGCTACGGCAAACTCTGCCGTTTCACTTCTAGAAGGCATTAAGGCAGCTGTAAGTAAAACGGTAAAGGTTTCATATGCCAAAGGAGTTAAGATTGGAGTAGGGGAACGAAGTTTTATTAAAGAATTAGACGTAAATCGAGAGGATTTAACAGGGATTTCTGAAGCGGTAAGTATTGCAAAAGAAGCCGAAGTGGTTGTTTTGGCAATAGGAGAAGAAGCTTTTCAATCAGGAGAAGGCAGAAGCCAGGTAAGCATAACACTTACTGCGCCTCAACAAAAACTTTTTGAAGCGGTTTGGGCCGCAAATAAAAATATTGTTGCCGTTTTAATGAATGGCCGTCCTTTGGCAATAAGTAATATAGCAAAAAAAACCCCAGCTATACTTGAAACTTGGCATTTGGGATCAGAATCGGGCAATGCAATTGCTGATGTGTTGTTTGGAGACTATAACCCTTCTGGTAAACTACCGGTTTCATTCCCACGCAATGTTGGCCAAATGCCTCTTTATTACAATATTAAAAATACCGGAAGACCTACTAATAAAAATGACATGGTATTTTGGTCACATTATACTGATGAGCAAAATGAAGCTCTATTCCCATTTGGGTTTGGGTTGAGTTATACTACTTTCGAGTACAAAAACTTAGAATTAGATGTTTCTTCTTTTACATCAGGTGGTGCAATTACAGTTTCGGTCACATTAGCCAATACAGGAAAAAGAAAGGGTAAAGAGGTTGTGCAGTTATATATTAGGGATATTATTGGTAGTATAACCCGTCCTGTAAAAGAGTTAAAAGGTTTTGAGCTTGTAGAACTTGACGCAGGTAAAAGTAAAACAGTGTCGTTTACAATTAATGAAGAAACAATTCAGTTTTATACGGCTAATAAAAAGTGGGAAGCCGAACCAGGACAATTTAAAGTCTTTGTGGGGGGGAGTTCCAAAACTACGCTAGAAGCTGATTTTTCTTTTAAAAAATAAACCTCCTTATATAGGCGATTGCATCTCAATACATGTTGTTTGTCGTTATAAGTATACAAAGTGTAGTCTTAATCGGTCATAGATTCAGAAAAAAGCTTACTTTAGACTCCAAAGAAGTTTTATCAATATTCTTTTAGTCTTAAATATGAAAATGCCAAAATTGAGGTTATGAGGAAAAAAGTTACCCTTAAACAGCTTGCAAAAGAATTGAATTTATCAATCTCTACCGTTTCAAAATCATTAAAAAATGATCCGGAAATTAGTGATAAAACCATTAATAGGGTTCATGAATTGGCTAATTTTTATAATTACAAACCTAATGCATTAGCTGTAAGCTTAAAGAGCAATAAGACTAAAACTATTGGGATTATTTTGCCAGAAATTCTTAATCATTTCTTTGCTAAGGCTTTGTTTGGTATAGAAAAGGAAGCCTCAAAGAGCGGGTACAAAATTGTTACGTGTATTACCAACGAGTCTTATCAGAAAGAAGTAGAATATGTAGAAATGCTAAATTATAGTAGTGTTGATGGTTTTATAGTAGCGTTAAGTCAGGAAACTCAAGTGCTTAATAAATTTGATCATTATCAGGTTTTAAAAAGAGATAATGTACCAGTTGTAATGTTTGATCGTGTTAGTGATGAAATTGATTGTGATAAGGTAATTGTAGATGATAAAGTTGCTTCAAAAAATGCTATTCAGTATCTTATTGATACAGGATGCAAAAAGATTGCAGTGATAACAACAATAAGCGACTTAAGTGTTGCTAAATTGCGTTTAGAAGGTGCTAGAGAAGTTGTTAATGAAAATGACCAGGTTTCCTTAATAGAATTAGCTGTGAAGGATACTATAATAGAATTGTCTGTAGATGATGCTAATAATGTTGAAAAAGAAATAGAAGAGTTTTTAAAGAATAATGATATAGATGCAGTTCTTGGTTTGGATGAAACCGCCGCAGCCATTACTATAAATATGTCTCATAAGTTGGGGTATAAAATTCCGAAGGATATCTCGGTAATTGGATTTACAGATGGTTTATTATCAAAACATTCGTATCCAAAATTAACAACAGTGTCACAACATGCCGAAGAATTAGGAGCTAAAGCTGCTCAAATTTTATTAAATCAATTGGATCATTTTGTTGAAAACTATAAAACAAAAACAGAAGTGGTTAAGACATCTTTAATCCAAAGAGATTCAACCAATTAAATGTATGCAATCAGGTACTATCTCTTAACACTAACTCAGTGTTTAACTTAATTACTTTTTTTAAGTGCGTTTCATTTTGCTCATTAAATTGTTCAATTAATAATTCTGCTGCTTTTTGTCCCATAGCATAAGTTGGTTGGGCTATGCAGGTCATTGATGGAACATAAACCTCTCCTAAACCTAAATCTCCAAAACCAATCACAGAAACTTCTTCAGGGATCTTATAGCCCGATTTTAAAAGAGTTTTCATGGAAAGTAAACCATAATTGTCAGTACAAGTGAAAACGGCATCAGGCTTTATGGGTATATTTTTGAAAAAATTCTGTATTTCGGCATCTTCAAATTCTCGATCAAGAGATTCGCAATGAAGTATTAACTCTTCTCTGATTGGAATATTATATTTTTTCATGGCATCCAAATAGCCTTTGTATCGATCTTGAAAAACCTTTTTTTCTATAATACCACCAATAAATGCAATATTTTTCTTTCCCTTTTTTATTAGAAATTCGACACCATTAAATGAAGCTTTATCATCATCTATCAATACATGATCTGCACCTTGAACTTCTTCTCTGATGTTGTCAAATAACACAACGGGGATTCCTTTTTTAATAACACTTCTAATATGTGCGAACATTTCTGTTTCATGAGTTGGTGATAAAATAATACCATCAACTAAACCACGCTCAAAAGCAATAAGATTATCCCTTTCAAATTCAAACGAGTTTCTGGAAGAACTAATAAGAATTTTATAATTATGCTCCCTGGCATAATCATCAATACCCCTACAAACTTCTATAAAAAATGGTTCATCGTATCTGGGAATAATAACCCCAATAATATTAGTCTTTCCTGAGCTTAGGCTTTTGGCTATTTGGTTAGGCATATATCCCATTGATTGTGCCATTTTAAAAACCTTTTCTCTGGTGCTAATCTTTACCCGGGGGTTTTTGTCTAAAGCTCTTGAGACTGTCGCAATAGAAATGTTGAGCTTTCTGGCGATATCTTCAAGTTTTATCCTTCTTTTTTTTACAGGCATTTACAATTACGTTAAAAAATTATTATTAAAACATCATTTTTGTTAAAAATATAATAATACAAACGTTTGCATTTATTAAAATGGGAGTATTGCTTTATAATTCTATGAATAGTTTAGTAATTTGTAATAGTCATAATTGATTTTTGAACAATTAATAAATTACCTACTTACAAATTAAGATTCTTGTAATATCCTCCCCAAAAGACACTTGCGTTCAAATGATTATATGACCACGTTAATCAATGGACAAATAATGTTTAACTATAAATATAAACATTATTTGAAATGCAGTAAGGAGATTAAATATAAATTAATTTAACTTTTAAAGATTTAAACCTGAATTGCATGGAGCTGCCTTGGTTCAAAAAAGGAACTATTTATCAGATATACCCTAGAAGTTTTAATGATAGTAATGATGATGGCATAGGGGATTTGAGAGGAATTATTGAAAAATTGGATTATCTCCAGAGTCTTAATGTGGACATACTGTGGTTAAGCCCAATTTTTAGTTCACCAAATGATGATAATGGATATGATATAAGCGATTATTGTGCAATAATGCCAGAGTTTGGTACTATGAAGGATTTTGAAGAACTACTTCAAAAAACTCATGATAATGGCATGAAGCTGATACTAGACTTAGTTGCAAATCATTGTTCTGATGAGCATATATGGTTTGAAGAGGCAAAAAAATCAAAGGATAATCCATATAGAGATTACTTTCATTGGGAAAAACCTTCTGAAGGAGGAGGCCCTCCCAATAACTGGAAATCTTTTTTCGGAGGAAGTGCTTGGGAGTATGATTCGGCTTCCGGAGAATATTATCTGCATCTTTTTACAAGAAAGCAACCAGATCTTAATTGGGAAAACCCAAAAGTAAGAGAAGAGATATATAATGCCATGAGGTTTTGGCTGGATAAAGGAGTAGATGGATTTAGAATGGATGTTATCCCTTTAATTTCAAAACGAGAGGGATACCCAAATGCTCCAAATGTTGGTTTTAGAAAAATTATTGAAGATGTATATGCTAATGGGCCACGACTTCATGAATTTTTAAAAGAGATGAACGAAAAAGTAATTAGCCATTATGACGCTTTTTCTTTAGCCGAAGGGGTCGGAATTAATCATGAAAATGCAAGCTTATATATAGACTATGATCGTAAAGAACTCGATATGTTATATCATTTTGATATTCTAGAATGCACAATTGTTAATGGAAAGTTTGAAGAAGCTTCTTCATTCGATTTAACAAACATGAAAGGCATTTTTAAGAGATGGAGAGATGCAGTACATAAAAAAGGATGGTTAGCTAATGCTATGGGAAATCATGATTTTGCGCGAATGGTATCTAGATTTGGAAATGATACGGAATATTGGTCAAAATCGGCAAAAATGCTGCTTATCATGCAGGCAACTCAAAATGGAACATTAAATATTTATCAAGGAGACGAGATTGGGATGACCAATGTTGCTTTAGACTCTATCGATGAGGTAAGAGATGTACAGTCTTTAAATTTTTATAAAGAAAATACAGAAACCAAAAGATACTCAAATGAGTTAGCATTGCAAATGATTAATAAAGAAGGTCGGGATAATGCTCGAACACCAATGCAATGGAATGACGAAATAAATGGAGGCTTTTCTAAGGCATATCCATGGTTAAAAGTTAATCCTAATTACAAAGAAATCAACATTGCAAAGCAGGAAAATGATTCAGATTCGGTATTGAATTTTTATAGAAATCTACTAAAAATAAGAAAGCAGCATGATGTTTTTGTATACGGTGATTTTGAAGAGTTAGAGTTTAATAATCCAGACCTGTATATATACAAAAAAATGTATGGTACTAAAAAAATTATAGTGCTGTTAAATTTCAGTACCACAACTCATGTAGCAAATTTAAATGAAGAGGTTAAGGAGTTGATCAATAATTATGATGATTTAATACTCAAGAAAGGATTTATTGAGCTAATGCCTTATCAAGGAGTGGTTTTAGAATTATAAATGAAATATAAATATGATTTACTGTAGAAAGTGAAATTAGTTTTTGTTTGTTAGCAGGGGGGCTTTTATAATAAAAAAACTTCCCTAAGGTGTAACAATTGGGGCATCTATTTTTTTTGTAACTTTTAGTTTTGAAATATTGGTTTATAGTTACAGAATTAGTCAAATGTGGTAAAAGACGTAGATGTCCCATTGTTACTAACAAATGAATTATACTTTCTTATTGTAAAAAGCGATAAAAAAAACGTAAACAACAAAACAATTCAAATTTAAACCAAACACTATATTATGAAATGTATGATACTTAAAAAACTCATATTCTTACTGATATTTTTATCGGGGAGTATGATGTTTGCACAAATTTCGGTTTCAGGGGTGATTTCAGATGCCGGGGGGCCGATTCCTGGAGTAAATGTTCTCGTAAGAGGAACAAGTAATGGGGCAGTTTCTGACTTTGATGGAAACTATACAATCAATAATGTAGCCGAAGACGCCATTCTAGTGTTTAGCTTTGTTGGTTTTAAAGCTCAGGAAGTCCCAGTAAATGGTCAAACTACTATTAACGTAACTATGCAAGAAGATGCTGCAGAACTTGAAGCTGTAGTCGTAATTGGTTATGGGACACAATCGGTTAAAGATGCAACTGGAGCCGTGGCCGTGGTAAGTTCTGAAGATTTTAACCAAGGAGTCATTGCATCTCCAGAACAATTGATCCAAGGTAAAACAGCTGGTGTACAGATCACCCAGGCGAGTGGTGAACCAGGATCCGGGGTTGCATTAAGAATTCGGGGAACCAGTTCGGTGAGATCTAACAATAATCCTTTATTTGTGGTTGATGGAATACCTCTTGCTGGTGACGAGACAGGGGCTAGCGGTAGCAATATAGGAGTTGGGTCAAGTGCATCAAGAAACCCATTAAATTTTATTAGCCCAAATGATATAGAAAGTGTAAGTATCCTAAAGGATGCATCAGCAACCGCAATTTATGGATCTAGAGGTGCAAACGGGGTTGTAATTATTACCACAAAAAGTGGGAGAGGTTCTGGTAAACCGCAATTTGAATTTTCTTCTACTCTTAGTATTGCTTCACCAGCAGAAGAATTTGATTTATTAGACAGAAATCAGTATTTGTCTGCTATCGAATCTTTTGGGGGTGATGTAGCTGGACAAGACTTTGGAAATGACACAGATTGGCAAGATGTGATTACCAGAAGAGCAGCCTCACAAAACCAAAATCTATCGTATGCTCAAAGCTATAAAGGTGGTAACCTAAGGGCTTCGGTTGGTTATGGTAAACAGTTTGGGGTAGTTGAAAAAAGTTCACTAGAAAGAATAACAGGACGACTAAATATTACACATCGTTTTCTTGACGAAAAATTAAAAGTAAATGTACAAGGAACACTCTCAAGAGTAAATGATGAAGCACCTCCGATTGGTGCAGATGCTGGATTTCAGGGAGATTTATTAGGAGCAGCGTATATTGCAAACCCAACATGGCCGGCAGATCCTAGTTTTAATCCAGGAGGGTCATTTGTTAATCCTCTTAACTTATTACGAAATAGTCAGTCCGAAACCAATACGAATAGAATTTTGGTTAATGGATCTGTAGAATATGAAATCATAGAAGGGCTATCCGCCAAACTTAATTTAGGATATGATGATTCAGAATCTACAAGAGGTAGCGCTATATCTGGTAATGTTACAGGTTTACAAAACGGAACACCTGGTAATGGTAGGGCAACAGTAGATGATATTGATGTTACGAATCAGCTACTAGAATTTACAGTAAATTACGAAAAAGAATTTGAGAATTCTAAGTTTTCGGTACTTGCAGGATATTCATTTCAGGATTTTGCTAGATCGGGAAGAAATGTGGGTGGTTTCGGTTTTTCGACCACTGATTTAAATCAAATGATTAGTGGCTTAGAAGCCTCTGCAGATGCTATAGAAGCAAGTATTGATGGTCCGTATCAACAATATGTTGTCTCTGATAGAATTAGAGATGGTAGCGGAACCATTGCAGGAGCATTTATTAATAGAATTGTTCCAGTTGTACAAGGTAGAGTTGCTTTTTCTCCCCCAACTACTGGGCGGGCGGCTAGATCGATCACAGGAAATACCTTTGATTTTACAGATGAGTTGCAATCTTACTTCTTAAGAGCAAATTATTCAATAGCGGATAAATATATTCTGACAGCTACAGTAAGAGCAGATGGTTCTTCTAGATTTGGTGAAAATAATAAATATGGATATTTCCCGTCTGGAGCATTTGCATGGAAAATAGATCAAGAGGATTTTGCACCAGATGCATTCTCTACACTTAAATTAAGAGTTGGTTATGGTATTACAGGTAACCAGGATGGGTTAGGCTTTGGTAATTTTGTTCGCCGTGAACGATTTTTTGTTCCCGTTCCTTGGATAGAAAATGGAGGAGAAGTTGTTGTTCCTGGAACCCAAGATGTATCCTTTGAAAATAATGATTTGAAATGGGAAGAGACCTCTCAATTAAATTTTGGTATTGACTTTGGGTTTATGAATGATCGTCTTAGTGGTAGTTTGGATCTATATAGAAAAGATACTCAAGATCTTTTATTACAAGTGTTTTCTGCACAACCAGCTGCACAACCTTTTACCTTTGAAAATGTTGATGGTAGCGTGATTAATCAAGGAGTTGAGTTTGCCATAAACTATGATATTATCCAGCAAGAAGAAATGAATTGGAATTTTGGATTTAATATTGCTTATAATAAAAATGAGCTTCAGGATTTTGAAGGTGCATTTGATGCGGGTACCATATTTGGTCAAGGGCTTACCGGTGCCTTCGCTCAACGTTTAGTTGAAGGAGAGCCTTTATTCTCTTATTTCCTTAGAGAATTTCAAGGTTTTGATGAAAATGGCCTTGCTATTACTGCAAATAATGATTTACAGGTTTTAGTGGGTAAAAGCGCCTTACCAGATTTTAATGTAGGGATTTCTTCAAGTTTTAATTATAAGAATTGGGATGCTTCTGTTTTCTTTGCTGGTCAATTTGGTCATTATATATATAATAATACTCAAAATGCCTTTTTTACAGCAGGTAGTATAGCAGGAGGGCGTAATGTAACAACAGATGTGATTGGTAATGGAGAAGCAGGAACAAATGCAGCAGATGTATCAACACGATTTTTAGAAAAAGGAGATTTTTTAAGATTACAAAATGCCAGTATTGGATTTAATTGGCCATTATCGGGTGATGGTGTATTTAAATCGTTACGACTTTCTGTTACCGGTCAGAATTTATTTGTAATTACCGATTATAGTGGTTTAGACCCAGAGGTAAGTACAACCCCTACCGCAGGGAGTAATAACCTTTTAAACAATCTCCCAACAGCAGGAATAGATTATACAGCCTTTCCAAGACCAAGAACATATACGTTTGGATTAAACGCTTCATTTTAAAAAATTAGAATTATGAAAAGAGAACATTTTAAATCAAGTTTGTTGATCATGCTGTCAATGTTACTTGTGGTTTCATGTACCGATTTAGAGATTGAAGAATCTGATTCTTTGATTGCCGATTCTGAGACCGAATTTACAGGAATTGAAGAACCTGGACCATTTATTGATAATTTATATTCTGCAGATCTAAAGGGAATTGTAGAAAATCAACAAGATCTATATGCTTTAAACGAGGTTACTACCGATGAATTGTTAGTGCCAACAAGAGGAACCGATTGGGGAGATAATGGGATATGGCGAAAATTGCATGAGCATACTTGGGATGCACAACATCCTTATGTACTGAACAATTGGAATAATTTGAATCAATTGGTTTTTAGAGCAAGCCAGGTTATTGATGATCGTACCACAAATGCAAGTGCGACTCAAAAAGCAGATGCTCGTTTTGTAAGGGCATATGCGATGTTTTGGGTGATGGATATGTATGGACAAGCTCCGTTTAGAACTCCTGGAGATGGACCAAATATCGACCCTATGGTAATGACCAGACCAGAAGCATTTGAGTTTATTTTAGATGATTTAAATACAGCGTTACCTGACTTGCCTGCAAGGGGACCAAGTGATGAAAATTTGAGACCCTCAAAAGCAGCAGTGAATTTTTTATTGGCTAAGCTATACTTGAACAAACATATCTATTTAGGGTCAGGAACCCCAGCTGCAGCAGATATGACCAAAGTTGTTGAATTGGTAGATGCTATTACAGCAGATGGATATGCTTTAGAGTCAGGATATTTCAACATATTTAGATCTGATGTGGATACAGAAACTATCTTTTTTACAATATCTAGTGTGGGTAACAGAATGTGGAATGGATTACACTATAACCAAAACTCACCTGGTAATGGAGGAGGAGGATGGAACGGATGGTCTACTTTAGCTGAGTTTTATGATTTATTCGAAGGTGATCCTAATACCAATGTGCCAGGCAGTGGCCAGGAAGAGCGAAGAGGTTTTGTACCAACAGATGGATCAAATTTGGGTATAGGTTTTGGGTTTTTGATAGGACAACAGTATGATGCTAATGGAAATCCTTTAACCGATAGACCTGGAAATCCGTTAATATTTGAAAAAGAGCTTCCTACTTTAGCAGGAAATAACGAACGAACAGGAATTCGTACTATAAAGTATCACCCTGAGAATGGAGAATTTGAAGGGCATCAAATCATATTTAGATATGCAGATGCACATTTAATGAAAGCCGAAGCTATCCTTAGAGGCGGAACATCAGGAGATGCTACTTTAGCTCTGGTAAATGATTTACGAACTATACGTAATGCCACACCTCTTGCTGCTGTTACAGAACAAGACCTAATAGATGAAAGAGGTAGAGAATTGTATAAAGAATTCTGGAGGCGAAACGATTTAATTCGATTTGGAAAGTTTGCAGATGCATGGGCCTTGAAAATTAATACTGATGATTTCAGAGTATTATTTCCTGTTCCTGCTACAGCTTTATTAACAAATCCGAATTTAACACAAAATCCTGGTTATTAATATGTAAGCCCAATTTTAAAAGTGTTGAAAACTGAGCCCTTCTATTTTGAAGGGCTCTTTATTAATCAAATCATCAGTAAGTACACCATCTTTAAGAAAAATAATTTGAATTGAAAATATATTGTAAATACATAGTTATTTATACAATGACCTTTGTCTTTTTTACTTCTTGTAAAAATGAGGGAAAATCAAATCTCTTCTCTTTAATATCAAGCAATCGTACTGGGGTTTCATTTAGTAATGAACTAAAAGATACACCAGAACTTAATATTCTTAGGTATCTTTATTTTTATAATGGAGCCGGAGTAGGTATTGGAGATTTTAATAATGATGAATTAGAGGATTTATATTTCGTTTCTAATCAAGGCGAAAACAAATTGTATATAAATCGGGAAAATCTACAATTCGAAGAAGTAAGATCAGAAGTGCTTAAGGATAATGATGGTTGGTCTACAGGAGTTACGATAGTCGATATAAATAATGATGGATTACAAGACATTTATGTTTGTAAAGTTTCTAATTACAGAGGTTTAGAAGGGAAAAATAAATTATTCGTAAATCAAGGAGTAGATCAGAATGGGATTCCTACATTTAAAGAAGACGCCTCAACTTATAATTTAGATATATCAAGCTTTTCTACACAAGCGGCTTTTTTTGATTATGATCTTGATGGAGATTTAGACATGTATCTACTAAACCATTCTGTACATCCGAATAGAACTTATGGAAGAGGGACTAAACGAAAACAGATAGATTCATTATCCGGAGATAAACTTTATAAAAATACTAAAGGGAGCTATAAAGACGTATCTTCACAAGCTGGTATTTTTCAAGGTGCCATAGGATATGGATTAGGTATTGCTACGAGCGATGTGAATAACGATGGCTATCCTGATATTTATGTTACGAATGATTTTTTTGAAAATGATTATTTATATATCAATCAAAAGAATGGAACTTTTAAAGAAGTAATTTCTTCTAAACAAAGCAATATTCAGCATACATCACACTTTTCAATGGGAGTCGATATTGCCGACATCAATAATGATGGCTTGACGGATATTTTATCACTGGATATGCTTCCTGATGATATTGAAACGTATAAATCTTCAGGAACCGAATATGGATATTCAATTTATAATCAATATCTAAAAAACGGATACCAACCTCAATACATGCAAAACGCATTACAAATAAATCAAGAAGGTGTTAATTTTAGCGAAATGGCCTTTTTCTCAGGCATTGCAGCTACAGAGTGGAGTTGGGCACCTCTAATGGCAGATTATGATAATGATGGATATAAAGATATTTTCATTTCAAATGGGATAAAAGGAGCAACAAATGATATGGATTTTATAAGTTTTATTGCAAACGATAACATCCAAAAAAGAATCGAAAAAGGAATGACAAAAGAAGACTTGGCCTTAATCCATGAGTTACCCAATAAAAAAACAAAAAATTACTTTTTTCGAAATAACAAAAATCTAACTTTCGAGAATGTGTCTGATACATGGTTAGAAAACAAACCATCCTATAGCAATGGAGCAGTGTATGCTGATTTGGATAATGATGGAGACCTAGATATTGTTACGAATAACATTGATGAAAAGGCTTTTATATATGAAAACAAATTAGATCAACGCTCGGGAAGTAACAACTATATAAAAATAAAACTAAAAGGCACTAAAAGTAATCCAGATGCTATAGGAACCAAAATAGCTGTCCATACTAAAAATAAATCTCAAATATCCGAAGTTTTTAGAACTAAGGGGTATTTGTCTTCAGTATCTTCTGTCATCCATTTTGGATTAGGTAATGAAACAAAAATAGATTCTATAAAAGTGTATTGGCCCGATGGATTAGTATCTTTAAAAAAGGAAATTGAAGCTAATCAAATCCTGTTTTACAAAAAAGAAAACACAAAGGTTGACTCTACCATCCAGTCTGAACCCATTAGATTATTGAAAAAGGATACCATAAATGTAGATTATAAACATCAAGATTATGAGTCTAAGGATTTTAGTATTGAACCATTAGCTCCTTATGCTAATTCTAATGAAGGGCCGCATATTACAGTTACAGATGTCAATAATGACGGATTAGACGATATTTTTGTGCCTGGAGGGAGACATAAGGCCGCAATGTTGTTTATGCAACAAACTGATGGTCGTTTTGTAAGTGCTTTGCAACCAGATTTTGAAATAGATAAACGTTTAGAAGATATTGATCAATGTTTCTTAGATGTAGATGGAGATAGTGACATGGATTTGATTACTATTTATGGTGGAAATGAGATGTATTCAGATTATCAAAGTGCTCCAGGATTATTTATTAATGATCAAGGGCTTTTTAAGAAAAAACACAATGCTTTTCCAGAAACTGTTATCAATGCTTCAGTTGTAGTTTCTGCAGATATTGATAACGATGGAGATCTAGATGTATTTGTTGGAAGCAATTGCGAGCCCAGTAAGTATGGAATTACACCAAAAAACTACCTTTTTAGTAATGATGGTAGTGGCAATTTTAGCGAAATAGCTTCAACTTCAACAACAGAACTTCATACTATAGGACAGGTTTATGATGCCACATTTATTGATATCAATCATGATACATTTGTAGATTTAGTGATCGCAGGTCATTATATGCCCATTACAATATTGTTAAATGACGGTAAAGGTAATTTCAAAAAAGATAATAATTCAACTCTAAAAAGTACACATGGTTGGTGGAATTCTATCGCTGTTCATGATATGGATAAAGATGGTGACCTGGATATAATTGCTGGTAACTGGGGATTAAATAGTAGGCTAACGGCTTCAGAAAAAGAACCCATCAAATTATACCTTAGTGATTTTGATGATAATGGTAAAATAGACCCTATTGTAACTTATTTTTATAAGGGAAAACAAACTCCAATCGCAACAAAAGATGAATTGGTAAAACAAATACCCCAGTTAAATAAAAAATATTTGTCGTATACAATGTTTGCAAAAGCAGATTTCAAAGACTACTTCTCTAAAACTAAAATTAATAATTCAGAGGTGAAAGAAGTATATATACTAAGCACAACGTACTTTGAAAACCAAGGAGATCTTAGTTTTATCGCTCATAAATTACCCTTAGAAACACAGGTTTCTTCCGTTCATGATATCCTGATAAATGATATTAATAATGATCTATATCCTGATATTGTTATGGCTGGTAATACCTATGAAATCAGTACTCAGTTAAGTAGATTAGACGCTTCATACGGCGTAGTATTGCTAAATGATCAAAAAGGAGGTTTTTATACCGGTAAGAACAAAGATTTTCATATAAAAGGAGCCGTGAGATCTATAAAAGAAATCAAAATAAAAGATTCAACATATTTATTGTTTGGAATTAATAATGACAGCCTTCAGGTAGTTAAAAAAATAAAAAAGTAATATGTATAAACTTATTTATAGTTGCCTTGTCTTAGTAATAGTTATCTCTTGCAATAAAAAGCAAGCCCAAGAAGAAAACATAGAGCAAAATGAAACATTGTTCACCAAACTATCTTCTGAAACTACCAATATTGATTTTATCAATCAGGTAAATAATGAGAAAGATTTTAACATTTTTACCTATCGAAATTTTTATAACGGTGGTGGAGTGGCCATAGGCGATATTAATAATGATGGATTGCCAGATGTGTACCTTACAGCAAATCAAAAACAAAATAAGCTATACCTCAATAAAGGTAATTTTAAGTTTGAAGATATTTCTAAATCTTCAAAAACTACAGGAAAAAATGCTTGGTCTACTGGTGTAGTGATGGTTGATATTAATGCAGATGGATTATTAGATATTTACGTGTGTAACGCGGGAAATGTAAAAGGCGATGATCAAAAAAATGAATTGTTTATTAATAATGGTCCTTCGAAAGACTCAGGAATCATAACTTTTACCGAAAAAGCAGCCGAGTACAACCTTGCCGATAGTGGGTTTACAACACATGCTGCTTTTTTTGACTATGATGCCGATGGAGATCTTGATGTATATTTACTTAACAATAGTTTTATACCTGTAAGCAGTCTTGGATATGTAAATAAACGAAACCTTAGGGCCAAAGATTGGAAGATTCCCGATATCTTAAAAGGTGGGGGAGATAAACTACTTAGAAATGATAATGGAGTATTCAAAGATGTAAGTGAGGCTGCAGGAATTTATGGTAGTCTAATTGGTTTTGGATTGGGGGTTACTATAGGAGATGTCAATCAAGATCTACTTCCTGATATTTATGTGTCTAATGATTTTTATGAGAGAGATTACTTATATATCAATAAAGGCGATGGAACCTTTTCTGAAGAAATCAAAAACTGGATGCAACATTTAAGTATCTCTTCGATGGGTGCAGATATGGCAGATATCAATAATGATGGTCTTCCAGAGATTTTTGTTACCGATATGTTACCCGAAGATGATCAAAGACTGAAAGAAACAAGTTCTTTTGAAAGTTATGATGTATACAGGTTAAAGAAAAGCAGAGATTTTTATAATCAGTATATGCAAAATTCTTTACAACTTCATAATGGTGATAATTCTTTTTCTGAAATCGCTTTCTATGGTGGAGTTGCAAAAACAGATTGGAGCTGGGGAGCCCTTTTGTTTGATATGGATAATGATGGGTATAGAGATATCTATGTTAGTAATGGAATTTATCATGATCTGACTAACCAGGATTTTATGAATTTCTTTGCCAATGATATTATTCAAAAAATGGTTTTAACAGGAAAAAAAGAAGAAGTTGATTCAATTATAAGTAAAATGCCTTCTACCCCTGTTTCTAATTATGCATTCAAGAATAATCAGGACCTCACTTTTCATAATGTAACCAAAGATTGGGGGTTTAACGAACCTACATTTTCTAACGGATCGGCATATGGAGACTTGGATAATGATGGAGATTTGGATCTGATTGTGAATAATTTTAATATGCCAGTTTCGATCTATAAGAATAATAGCGAAAAGGAGCAAAATAATTACCTGAAAGTACAGCTTAAAGGCTCTGATAAGAATGTTTTTGCAATTGGTGGTATTATTGAAGTGTTTTTAAAAGATCAGGTATTAAGGCAAGAACTTATTCCAACACGAGGTTTTCAGTCGTCTATTGATTATATAATGACTATAGGCTTGGGTAAAACGGAACAGGTAGATTCTCTACGCGTTATATTTCCAAATAAAAAAATGATTAGCATAAAAGATGTTAATCTTAATTCTTTGATGGTATTTGATCAGAAAGAAGCAACGCAACAGTATCAATTGAATCCGATTACGGCAAAAAAATATTTCGAAACTATACAGCATAATATATCAGCTCATGAAGAAGATGCATATGTTGATTTTAATTATGAGGGGTTGATTTATAAAATGCAATCCAAAGAGGGACCAGCTATAGCTGTTGGTGATATTAATAATGATGGAAATGATGATGTATTTATTGGGGGTGCTTATAAACAAACAGGTAAACTGTATATCCAAACAGAAACTGGAAAACTAAAGCAGTCTACATTTGAAACTGAAGATTTTTTTGAGGATGTTGTAGCTATTTTTGAAGATATTGATGGTGATCAGGATTTAGACTTAATTATAGGCTCAGGGGGCAACTTCAAAGGAGCCAGAACAGGAGTAAGAAGTTATATGAATGATGGTAAAGGTAATTTTTCAAGAGGAAACATAATAATGCCAACGAACACCAATATATCAGCTTTAGCAGCATTTGATTATGACCAGGATGGAGATGTCGATATTTTTGCCGGTAGCCATGGTGTTGTTGGAACATTTGGAGTTTCGCCAGATAGTTATTTAATGCAAAATGATGGGAAAGGCAATTTTAAAAATGTGACAAAACAGAAAGCTTCAGAAATTGGATCCGTTGGAATGGTGACTGATGCCGTTTGGCAGGATATCGATGGAGATGGTAAAAAAGATCTAATTGTAGTGGGAGAATGGATGGCTCCTAAAATATTTAGAAATTCATTAAATGGATTAAGTAGCTTTTCCTCAAATTTGGATACTATTTCCGGGTGGTTTAATACAGTCGAAGCCAAAGACCTTGATCAGGATGGAGATATAGATTTAGTACTAGGAAACAGAGGAACAAACGCAATGTATAAAGCCAGCAACCTAAATCCGATCAAAATGTATATTAATGATTTTGACAATAATGGTACCGTTGAGCAAATTTTTACACAAACTATTGAAGGAAAAGATATCCCAATACATCTAAAAAATGAAATTACAGGTCAGATCAATTCGTTGAAAAAACAAAACCTGAAATATTCAGAATATGCTAAAAAATCGATTGATGAATTGTTTTCTGAAGAAGTATTGCAAAATACAACGATAAAAACAGTAAATAATTTTGCAAGTTTAGTGGCGTATAATAACGGGAAAGGAGATTTTGAAATAAAAGAGCTTCCGCAAGAAGTACAACTTTCGTGTGTATGCGATATAGAAACAGAAGACTTTAATGGAGATGGTGTTCTAGACCTTATTTTGGCAGGTAATGAATATAATTTTAAGCCGCAATTCTCTAGATTAGATGCAAGTAGGGGTAATATTTTGTTAAGTGATGGAAATGGTAATTATATAGATCAAAAATCTTCAGGATTTATCGTTCAGGATCAGGTTAGAGCAATGCAATGGGTAAAAAATAAATCAGGAGAAAAATATCTGATTACCGCAATTAATAATAAGGCACCAAAGATTTTTAAACTAAAAAAATAAATTTCTTTTTAAAGCCTGTTGTGACTACTATTTAGCATAAAAAATAATGATCAAATATATAATTATATCAGTTTTCGGAAGTATACTTTTATGTAGCTGTGCTAAACAAAAAGTTACATCAGGAGAATTGTTTGACAAAGTGCCTTCAAAAGTTACAAAAGTTACTTTTCAAAATCGTTTAATGTCAACCGAAGATATGAATATTCTTGACTATCTGTATTTTTATAATGGAGCAGGTGTGGCTGTTGGAGATATTAATAACGATGATTTGGTAGATGTATTTTTTACATCAAACCAAGGCGAAAATAAACTTTACCTTAATAAAGGAGATTTTCAGTTCGAAGATGCCACCAAAAAGGCAGGTGTGTCAGGAACATCCGACTGGAATACCGGGGTTACTATGGCTGATGTTAATGGAGATGGTTTTCTGGATATTTATGTTTGTGCTGTGGTGGGGCTTCATGGATTAAAAGGAGGTAACGAATTGTTCATAAATAATGGTGATGGTACATTTACTGAGAAAGCATCGGCATATGGTCTTGATTTTCAAAATTATTCAACTGCTGCAAGTTTCTTTGATTATGATAATGATGGAGATTTGGATATGTACCTCTTAAATCATGCTATTCATACACAAAATTCATTCGGAAGTGCATCTCTTCGTAATCAGAGAAGTGATAAAAGTGGAGACAAGTTATTGCGTAATGATGGTGATCTATTTGTTGATGTAAGCAAAGAATCAGGGATTTTTGGAGGAGGAAACGGGTATGGTTTGGGTATAGCCACATCCGATTTTAATAATGATGGTTTCACTGATATTTATGTAAGCAATGATTTTCATGAAGACGATTATTACTATATCAATACGGGAGATGGTACATTTACCGAACAGTTAAAAGAGAAATTTGGCCATACAAGTCGTTTTTCTATGGGTAGCGATGTTTCTGATATCAATCATGACGGATATCCCGATATTCTAACTCTTGATATGACTCCCGAGGATGAAAAGATTCTCAAAGCATCTGCGGGAGATGAAACAGTAGATATGCTGAATATGAGAGTCAATAGGTTGGGCTATCACTATCAATATGCAAGAAACATGCTTCAGATTAATCAACGGGGTAAGTTTTTTACAGAAACAGCTCTGTTAAGCGATATCGCTTCTACAGATTGGAGTTGGAGTGCCTTATTTGCAGATTATAACCTGGATGGAGAACAAGATGTATTTATTTCTAATGGTATTCCAAAACGCCCTAATAACCTGGACTATATCAAATATATTTCTAATGAAAAGATTCAGGAACAATTAAGCAGTACTAAGTTGGTTGATCAAGAAGCTCTGGATATTATGCCATCTGGAATGGTTCAGAATTATATATTTCAAGGTACCACTGGGGTGAAATTCAAAAATAAATCACAAGAATGGTTGCCCATAGATAACAACGCGTCTACAGGAAGCGCGTATGCCGATTTTGATAATGATGGTGACATCGATATTGTTACAAATACCATTAATGATCAACCCATTTTTTATAGAAATAAAAGCAATACTAGTACTTCAAATTATTTAAAACTGAAGTTTGTGTATAAGGACAAAAATCCTTTTGGTATAGGAACCAAAGTGATATCTTATCATAATGGAATACCTCAATTCAAGCAATTGTTTGTTTCAAAAGGTTTTCAATCTTCATCAGAAGCAATTATTCATTTTGGGTATGGAGATGTTAAAACAATTGACTCTCTTAAAGTAATCTGGCCAGACAACACCATACAAGTAGCCGAGAATATCAAAACCAATCAAACCTTAACAATTAAATCACTTCATAAAAGAGGAACAGTAATTTATGATAATCTGTTTCCGCAATCCAAAGGTTGGTTCAAGAAAGTTGATAGTATTCCTGGTCTTGATTATATCCATAAAGAAAATAATTATACAGATTTCAATAGACAAAAATTAATTCCGTATAAGATATCCAATAAAGGACCTGCAATTGCCGTGGGGGATTTAAATAATGACGGTAAAGATGATATTTTCTTTGGAAGCTCAAAACACGAAGTCTCTACCCTGTTTTTTCAAACACTAAATGGTTTTGAAAAACAAAAAATCGAGGTACTTCAAGAAGATAAAGTCAAAGAAGATGTCGCCGCAATTATTGAAGATCTTAATCAAGATGGTAAAAAAGACCTTCTGGTTGCTTCATCAGGAGGCGAATTCTTTGGAAAATCAAAAGAATTGATCGATAGGCTATATATAAACTCAGATTCAGGATTAATAAGAGGAGATTTTCCTGAGCTTTTTGAACACGAATCGGTAATTAGACCTTATGATATAGATCAAGATGGCGATTTGGACCTATTCATAGGTGCGTATGCAGTTTCTAATGATTTTGGTAAAATCCCAAACTCTACAATACTGATTAATGAAAAGGGAAGTTTTGGCATTCAAGAACATTCTGATGTTCAAAAAATTGGTATGGTTACCGATGCGATTTGGACTGATTTCGATAATGATAACATTAAAGATTTACTCGTTATTGGCGAGTGGATGTCACCACATTTCTTCAAAAACCAAAAAGGAAAACTTATAGATGTTACTAATAGCATCCTAACCCAGAAATTAAATGGTTTGTGGCAAGTAATTCAGGAATTTGATATCGACAATGATGGTGATATGGACTATCTACTTGGTAACTTTGGTTTGAATAGTAAATTTAAGGCTTGTGAAGATTACCCGCTTAGAATGTACTATTCAGATTTTGATAACAATCAAAAAACGGAGACCATAATTGCTATACCAAAGGGAGGAAAATATTACACCGCATTAGGGCTCGATGATCTATCTGGTCAATTGAACTTTTTAAAGAAAAAATTCACAACCTATGCCTCGTTTGCAGGCAAAACGATTGAAGAGATTTTTGGCAAAGATGCTCTGGATAAAGCAACACTTTTTGAAGTACATCAATTGGCTTCAGGATATTTGAAAAATGAAGACGGTGTTTTTACGTTTGTTCCTTTTGATGATGAACTTCAAGTCGCTCCAATTACCGTGATGTTAAAACATGATTTCAATAAAGATACAATTGAAGAGGTGCTTTTAGCCGGGAACTACTTTGGTGTTATTCCGTATCATGGAAGATTTGATGGTTTTGCCGGAGCGATGCTTCAAATTAACGAAACTAGTAGTAATGCAAATACACTACATATTAACCTTACTCAAAAAGCAGTACGAGGCTTAAATATTATTAATTTTGGTAATAAAGAATACCTATTGATCACAATAAACCATGGAAAAGTTGAAGTTTATGAATTTTCTAATGAAAAAAACAAATAAAAGACAACAGACACTTTTTTGTCTGTTGTCCAGTATCATATTATGTGTTTCTTGTCAAAAAGAAGAAAAAACTATAGAAATTACACCAAATAATTATCATGACGTAGTAGATACAGTTACAGAAGTGATGGTACATGATATATTCTCTCCTCCGGTGGCCAGTAGAATATATAATTATCCCAATATAGCGGCATATGAGGTGATTTGCCAGGGGGATCCAATGTATAAAACCTTATCAGGTCAACTGCATAATCTTTCACCGGTTCCTCAAGCCGATACTACGAAGTCAATTAATTTTAAAGTTGCCGCTTTAGTGGCGTATTTAGAGGTTGGAAAAGAGCTTGTTTTTTCTGAAAATAAGGTAGAAACGTATCGAGATAGTTTATATACTTCATGGGAATCAATAAACAAGAGGAGTTTTAACGATTCTAAAGCCTATGGTTTACTGGTAGCAAAACATATTAAAGATTGGTTATCGACTGATCGATATGCACAAACCCGCACTATGCCAAAATTTTCAGTAAACACTGAGGACCCTGCACGTTGGCAGCCTACTCCACCAGATTATATGGATGGTATAGAGCCACATTGGAGAGAAATTAGGCCCTCGATTATAGATTCGGCTTCACAATTTACACCCTCTAGACATCCTGATTTCTCTTTAGAAAAAGATTCACAATTTTATAAAGAACTTACAGAAACATACGAAGTTGGTAATGTTATAAAAGAAGAAGGCGAAACGTCAGAAAAACTCCAAATAGCCCAATTTTGGGATTGTAATCCATATGTGTCTACGCACAAAGGGCATTTGATGTTTGCTACCAAAAAGATTACACCAGGAGCGCATTGGATCGGAATATGTAAAATAGCTAGTAAAAAAACTGGATCAGATTTTAATAAAACTATATATGCATACACCAAAACTTCAATTGCAATTGCAGATGCATTTATTAGTTGTTGGGATGAAAAATATAGAAGTAATTTAATTCGTCCGGAGACCTTGATCAATCAGCATATTGATGAAAACTGGGAACCTGTTTTGCAAACACCACCTTTTCCAGAATATACCAGTGGACATTCTGTGGTATCTGGAGCAGCTTCTACCGTGTTAACAGAAATTTTCGGAGATAATTTTTCGTTTAATGACGATACCGAGTTAAAGTATGGTTTGCCCATTCGTTCTTTTGTCTCCTTCAATCAAGCAGCAGATGAGGCGGCAATCAGTAGATTATATGGAGGGATCCACTACCGTGCGGCAATTGATTTAGGTCTTGAACAAGGCCGTAATCTTGGAAGATTCGTAATCAACAAACTTCAAATGATAGCGAATGATTAAAATTATAATGCATTGTAACTAGCCTTCTAATGAAGAAAATAGCACTTGGGATTCTGGTCTTATTTATAGGTCTGTCTACTTGGTATCTTTTTATCAAGCAATATGATTATGAGATTACTTTTAGGGCTAACCTTGCTCCCCTAGGAGTGTATCATCAGGTAAAACAAGTAAAACTCGACACCCAAATAAAGAATGAAAGAATTGATCAGACAGGAGCTTATCTTAAGCAAGAAACTATCATAAAGAATGAGAACGCAATCTTAGATTGGCAATTTAAAAGTATAAGCGATACGGTTACAAAAATTAGAGTAGGTATTATTTCTAAAGATCATTCAATAAAGAATAGAATACAAGTATTAACAGGATCTTCTATTTTATTAAATGAGGTAAAGCATATTCTAATTAGTTACAGAGCAAAATTAAGATCGTATACAGATAATTTTAAAGTAATTGTAGAAGGCGAAAGCACTTTACCTCATAGACAAGTATTGTATGTTTCTTCTACAACACAGAGATCTAATAAAGCCACAGAAATGATGAATCATAATGGGTTTTTGTTTCCAAAGTTGGCAGAATATGGTATAATTCAAGATGGATATCCATTTGTAAGAATAAATGAATGGAATCGTATTACAGATAAGATCAAACTAGATTTTGGTTTTCCTATTGTAGAACAAGATTCATTACCAATGGATACGAGGATTATATACGATAAAATTGAAGCCCAAAAAGCTCTGAAAGCAACATATTATGGTAATTATAGAAATAGCGATGAGGCATGGTTCGCATTAATAGAGTATGCAAAATCTAAAGATATTTTGACCGAAAATAAACCTATAGAGATTTTTTATAATAATCCTATGCATGAAGCTAATGAGAGACGATGGAAAGCAGAAATATTCCTACCAATTAAAAATCAATAAGTTACATAGGGTTTTGATGTGATTAATTCAAAAAATATAGTAACATTTGACCTTTTTTTCCTTAAAAATTTAAATAACGTTAAAAATAACATAATACAAACGATTACATCTTTTATAAAATGGATTCGGTTTTTATTTCGATAGAATAGTTCAGATATTTATAGAATAAGTATTTTTTCTATGGACAAGAAGTATATTATTGCGTTTGATCAAGGCACTACAAGCACAAGAGCAATTATTTTTAATAACGAAGGAGAAATTTGTGATATTGCTCAGAAGGAATTAACTCAACATTACCCTAAATCCGGATGGGTAGAGCATGATCCTAATGAAATATTTACACACCAACAAGAAGTATTTATTGAAGTACTTAAGAAATCAGGAATTTCTGAAAAAGAAATTGCAGGTATTGGAATCACAAATCAGAGGGAAACAACAGTCGTTTGGGATAAAAATACGGGTGAGCCTATATATAATGCCATAGTTTGGCTTGATAAGAGAACAACCAAAATTTGCGAACAACTTAAATCTTTGGGACTTAGTGATTATGTATCTAAAAATACAGGACTAGTGATTGATTCCTATTTTTCGGGAACCAAACTCAAATGGATTCTAGATTCTGTAGATACCGCACGAGAAAAGGCTTCAAAAGGAGAGCTGTTATTTGGAACCATCGATACTTGGTTAATCTGGAAATTTACCAACGGCAAAAAACATGTAACGGACCACTCTAATGCTTCCAGAACCATGTTATACAATATTATAGATTTGGATTGGGATGATAAGTTGCTAGAAGTTATGGATATTCCTAAATCGGTACTCCCCAATGTGCAATATTCTTCTTCTGATTTTGGAACAATTAATTACAATGGTCAGGATATCCCAATTTATGGCGTAGCAGGAGATCAACAAGCTTCATTATTTGGACAAGGAGGGTTTAAATCAGGAATTGCTAAAAACACCTATGGTACAGGTTGTTTTATGCTACTCAACACAGGAAAAAAACCATATGCCTCTAAAAATGGATTATTAACCACATTGTGTTGTAGTCTTCCTGAAGATAAAATTAAATATGCACTAGAAGGAAGCGTTTTTGTAGGAGGAGCATCAGTGCAGTGGTTGCGTGATAAACTTCAGGTTATTGATAATGCAAGTGAAACGGAAGCTATTTGTAAGTCAACTACATCATCAGAAGATCTTTATGTCGTTCCGGCATTTGCCGGTTTGGGAGCCCCACATTGGGATATGGAAGCCAAAGGAGCTATTTATGGACTTACTTTGGATTCTGGAAAAAATGAAATTATAAAAGCGACTATTGAGGCTTTGGCATATCAAACAAGAGATGTGCTGGAAGCTATGATCGAAGATAGTGGAAAACAAATGGCAATGCTTAAAGTGGATGGTGGTGCTTCGGCAAATAACTATCTCATGCAGTTCCAATCCGATATTTTAAATGTTCAGGTTGATCGTCCCAAAATGCTTGAAGTTACTGCGATGGGTGCTGCATTTTTGGCTGGGATTAAAGCGGGAATTTGGACTAAGAAAGATATTTCAAAAATAAGAACTGTCGATAAAGTTTTCAAACCAGAAATTACAGAGCATGATCGAAATCGAAAATATACAGGTTGGCAACAAGCAGTAGCACGTACAAAAACAGCAAATAAAAATATGCTTGCTGTAAAAGAAGAAGGACCGATTCGTTTTTCGGTGTTGGATCGTAAGGAACAATTACGTAGAGTACAAAATGAAAAACATGATTTAGTCGTGATTGGAGGTGGGGTCACAGGAGCAGGGATTGCTCTTGATGCAGCTTCAAGAGGATTAAAGGTGTGCCTGATAGAAAAAAATGATTTTGCGTCGGGCACCAGTAATAAGTCGACTAAACTAATTCATGGAGGATTACGATATCTTAAACAGATGGAAATAGGTTTAGTAAAAGAGTCCGGTAGTGAAAGAGCAACTGTTCATCAATTGGCACCCCATCTTGTAGTACCTGAGAAAATGCTACTTCCTCTTGTAGAAGGAGGTACTTATGGTAAGTTTATGGCATCGGTGGGTTTAAAAGTTTATGATTTTCTAGCGAATGTAGAGGGAGATGATAAACGAAAAATGTTGACCGTAAAAGAAACCATGGACAAAGAACCTTTATTAAATAAAGAAGGACTTACCGGAGGAGGATATTATGCCGAGTATAGAACTGATGATGCACGACTTACAATAGAATTATTGAAAAAAGCGGCTTCTTATGGTGCTAATAGTATCAATTATTGCGAGATGACTTCTTTTAACTACAACGAAGACAATAAAATAAAAAGTCTGCAATGTATAGACCATAATACCAAAAAGACATTCACTATAAAATCCAGAAACTTTGTATCTGCAGCAGGGCCATGGGTAGATTTATTGAGAGAGAAAGACCATTCCATGAACAACAAACATTTACATCTTACCAAAGGAGTACATCTGGTGTTTTCTAGAGAACGATTTCCACTCACACAATCGATTTATTTTGATGTGCCAGATGGCAGAATGATTTTTGCTATTCCAAGAGGTAGGGCAACTTATGTGGGTACTACAGATACAAATTATAATGCAAATTTAAATAGAGTAGTAGCTACGCAAGATGATGCAGCGTATTTACTAAAAGCGGTAAATCATATGTTTCCTAGTCTTGATCTTACTATTGGAGATATTGAGTCTAATTGGGCGGGGTTAAGACCTCTAATCCATGAAAAAGGAAAAGATCCGTCTGAGCTCTCCAGAAAAGATGAAATTTTTGAATCAAAAACGGGGTTGATTTCTATCGCCGGGGGAAAACTTACAGGGTATCGCAAAATGGCACAACGAGTGATTGATGCGGTACTAAAAACAATGAGCAGTAAAAAAAGAGATGCATTTTTAAAATCGCATACAAAACAAATACCTCTTACAAGTGACCCACTTAAGGATAGTTCTGAAGTAAACACATATTTGAATCAGATTACACAGCAACTTAAAGACCTAAAAGTAGAAGATCAGTACTATGGCTGGTATCTGGTATCAACTTATGGCAAACAAACAGATATTATTCTTAATAAGGTAAATTACTTTTTGAATGATGCTATAGAAGAGCGATTAATTAGAGCAGAACTATGGTATGGTGTGCATCATGAAATGACGAATAGCCTGGCAGATTTCTTTGTAAGAAGAACAGGGCGATTATATTTTGATATTAATAGTGTACATAAGTTTAGGTCAATTATAGAAGAAGATCTTATAAAATACTTAGGTTGGGATGAAATTCGTCTTCAAAATGAAAATCAATATTTGGATTTGTTGTTACAAGATGCTGCAACGTACTACAAAGAAGAATTTAGTTAAAATCTGCCGACAAGACCAATTTGGCTTGCGCCAAATCTAAGGTTCCATCTAATTTTATGTTTTTTATCTCCATGTACATAGCGTTTATCTTTCTTTAAATAATTGTCAACACTATCCACAATAACCACACTTAAAGCAAGTCCAAGTGTTACATCCGTTAACCAATGTGCACCATCCCAAAGTCGGGATACAGGTGTTACTAGGCCTAATGCGTATATACCTCCTTTGACAAACAAATTGTCAAACTGTTTGGCAAATGCATGAGCTGTTGTAAATGAAAGAATCGCATGCCCGGATGGGAAAGAATGATATCCAGCTTCACTCGACCAAAATCGAAAACTTAAATTACCTTCACCAGTTAGAGGGCGAGCACGGCCAATTGCAGTTTTACTAAGCGTTTGTAAGAGCCCACCCGCAGTAGCAGATGCAATAAGTAGAACTCCTGTTTTTCTTATTTTTTCATTTTTTGTTAGTAATCCTAAAGTGTATACACTGGTTGTTAATCCATAGTTGAGGAGAGGTTTTCCAAAACGAAATCCAGCTTCTTTAATAAGATCAGGAACACCATTACCTTGTTTAGCGAAGATATCATTTGCGGGTTCATCAACGGCAAGTAAAATAGCATTTCCTGCCATGATTCCTCCAAATGTTAACCAGTCTTTACCTTTCCATCGTAGTGGGCTGGTATATACGTGTTTTACGCCCCCAAATACAGATACTCCATCATATTTAATCATTTGCCATCTGGTCATTGCATTCTGAGAATCTTTTACATGAATACTGTCTTTGGCTTCTTCAGAATTTTTTATAACCTCTGTATCTTGAGAATAAATAGTATAGGTAGTAAGGTATATTAATATACTTAACAATAAGGTTTTGTAGTAGGTCATAGTAAAGATTTGCCCAGCAAAAATAACAACTTTATAAAATAATAATAGAATAATGCTTCAGAATCGATATAAAATATAGGTTTTTAGACTTATATTTTGCTAATAATACTAAAAAAATGGGCCTGCAAAGCAAACCCATACTACATATAAAACATTTTTTTATAGACTTTTTGATAATAGAAATTGTTCAAGTACATATTTCATTGAAGATTTCCATCTATGTGCTTGTTGTTGGGAGGCTGAGTTTTTATCCGATGTTTTTATCTTTAAATCTTCTGTAAAACTAACATTATACTTCTCGGATGAAGCATCGTATAATTTAAATGTAATACTTGTTTTTATACCTGACGAAGTTGGTACTGTTGATTTACTAGTCGAATAGAAGTTGGCAGCCTTATTTTCGCTTTTAAGAATAGAAGATTCTTTCAATTCTGCACTTAAAAGAAATTCTGTTCCAATAATTTTTCTAAGAGTTTCAGAGCTAGATTCTCTAAGCTGTTTGTGGTTTATACCACTATTTATAAGTTTATTAATGGTAGTATTCATGTCTTGAACTTGAATGCCATATTGGCTGGCATTTTTAAGTAAAAAATCTGTTGCATAAGAGGTTGCTTCACCGGATAATGTTTCTTGGTATTTTCCATTTTTTACAAACGAAAAAGGAATTACAGCCAAAGTGTTTTCCTTATAATCTGGTAACAAGTAAATATCTTCTTTAGGAATCAAAGGGTTTGTTTGTTGTACAGGATTATTATTTTTATTTAAAGATGAATTTTCTTTGGGTAATACTCCGGCAGATTGAGAAGAGTTAAAAGTTTGGGTTCTTCCACTGGCAAAAACTATTTTTTGAAGATTACTCACTTTTATTTCATTTATTACACTTTCTCCGGGATAATTAAAGCTAATATTATTATCAGTGACTTTAACTACTTTTGCCTGGATTAGTTGACCATCAGATGTGACTATAATGTCATTGTTCGTGATATTTCCTTGAGAAAATATTATTGTAGAACATAGCAAACTAATTAATAAGATTAAATTTTTCATCATACCATTTTTTAGATAATTAAATTAAAAAATAAAGATTAATTAACTGATAATCAAATTGTTAAATAAAACACGGTTTTATAATTTTTAACAATAAAGATTGTTGCTTAAAAATCATGAGATATTTCTTTGATTGAAATAATCTTTTAGGTAATTCCCCTCTATTTTATATAAAAACATCATCAAATCGTATACCATGATCGGTGCTTAATGTGTTAATTAACAGTAAATTAATAGGTGGTTTGGTAGATGTGAGAATTTTGATTTAATACAAAATAAAACCCGAACAACTAGTTCGGGTTTTAAGGCAAAATACTTAAATAATTTTGCAAATAGATGCTTCATTATCCCCCTTGAATCATCGTTGTTTCTTATTAAAGATATCTACCTACCATACTCGAGGTTTTGTCATGCATACCAACCGATCTCAGATTGGGATTGTATTTAATTTCTCCTGGTGCAAGTATTAAGGTGTATATCCTTCCTTGATAATTATCGTGTTCAAAATATTGAGCTAGATATCCTCTTGCACTATAATTTGTTACAATTGCAGATGAGATAAGGTCGTTGAATCCATGCGGTCTTAGACTTGGGTAGGCAAAGTTGCCTGTGCCTCCCAAAGGAAACCCTCGATAATACTCATGCTGGTAACCCGTACTTTGGGCTACTCCAGATTTTTGATACGATACTCCACTTTTATTGGATAGTGAAGAAGTTTTTGCTGTAATTAGTGAATTAACTTCATCTATTTGATCATACAGATAAATAGTATTTTCTTCGCTTAGTTCTACAACATGACTTGATGAAATAGCTTTAATCAGATCTTGATTAAGATCAGTTTTATCAATTTCTCCGTGCTGATCTAATTGAACTGTGTAGGAGATACCTTTGTATACAATTGTTTTAGATTCTGTTAACTCTACTGCAGTGGTTTCTTCTTGTGCTATGTCATCTTTACTGCAAGAAAACATAACCAAACTTAAAATGATTAATGTGAAAACTTTTTTCATAATTATTAGGTTTTAAAGGTTACTTACTCTGTCAAAGGCTTTTCAGTTTCCGCCTGTTTATTGTGTAATAGAATTTTAATTATCGTGTAGATATGGTGGTGTTTAACACTTTCAAAACTAGTATGATTACAGTGTTAAATACAACTGGTTATTCTTGATATTTATAAATGCGTAGCGTAGATTTATAAATATCAGCAAGTATTAAATCCTTAGTTTTAGAATAGCATGGATGAACTTTCATAGGAATAGTAATCTATTTCTTATTTGAGCAGTTCTTTACTATAAATTCTCAAAACCCTAGGTTTGTTAACTTTTTTTTAGGAAGAAGATATTATTTTGATATCTTGCTAATACCCGTGTTTTCTGGGTAATTCATTATTATTTTAAATAATTAAGAATCATTTAAAAACATAGTATGAATAAAATTTCATTTTATTTTATTATCACGATACTTATAAACAATTGCTATGTTAGTATAGCTCAAAATAGTCATGTTAATACTCCTGGTGATTCTTTAAAACTAAAAACGTATGAAGTATTAAAAAACAAGTTCTATGAAAATCAAAGTAATTCCAATTTGGCAAGACTTTATGCAAAAACCTATTTAGAAAAAGCTAAACGCGATACAGATACTATAAAGATTGCGGATGGGTTTTATTTTTTTGGATTGATAGATGAGTATGCGATTGCACATCAATACACAGATAGTATTATCGATATTACAAAACATCTGGTTCATGAGAAATATCCTGGGTTTGCATATAAGTTAAAAGGAAATTTGTTTTTTATGGAAGGGAATTACAGGGAAGCATTTAACCAATATGTGATTGCTTCCGAATTTGCCAAAAAGAGAAGAGATAAATTAGAATATGCGATACTAAAATTTAATATTGGTTTACTCAAAAATCAATTGGGAGAACGAGTAGAGGCACTAGATTTTTTTAAGGATTATATGAATTATATCTCTGAAAAGGAGTTAGTAGAAAAAAGAAGAGATTTATATATAAAAGGGATATATGCGCTTTCAGAATCTTATACCTATAATTTGAAATTGGATTCTGCAGAGAAGTATATAAAAAAGGGAGTTGTTGAAACATTAAAAACAAAGGATACATTAATGTATAACTTATTTGTTTTGCAATCAGGGATTAACTACTTCTTTCAGGACAAGTATCAAATAGCGATCGATAGTCTGGAAAAGGCAGAAAAACGAATTAGAAGCTTTGCTGGAGATGATAAGATTGGTCTAGCCATTTGCAACTACTATATAGGAAAATCTTTTTTCATTCAAAATAATACAGATCAAGGAGTGTATTATCTAAAAAGGACTGACACATTATTGAATGAGGCCAATACAATTACTCCTGAATTAATTGACACTTATAATGTTTTGATAGCACATTATAAAAACGAAAAAGACGACAAGAATCAATTAAAATACATCAATTCTTTACTAAAGTTTGATAGTATATTAAAATATAATTACAAGTCATTATCAAACAAGATAATAAGGAATTATGAGTCTAAAGAGCTTTTGGATCAAAAAAATCAATTAATTGATAAGTTGGAAGAAAATACATTTTTCTCTAAAAAATTGATTACAGTTTTTATCGCCGTTATATTGATCTTGGTAACAATAGTCTTTTTTGTTATTAGAAAAAACTGGATTTATAAAAAAAGATTTCAGCACATAATAGATCAAACAAAAAATAACATAGAAGAGTCTAAGGAAGAAAACTTGAAAATAGCCACAAAAAATACAAACTTACCAGAAGAATTGGTTAAAGAGGTTCTGGAAAGATTAGAACGATTTGAACAATCAAAAAAGTTTTTAAAAGGAAAATATACACTCAATAGTCTAGCTAAAGAATTAAATACAAATAGTAGTTATCTATCAAAAATTATTAATGAAACCAAAAAGATAAATTTTGCTAATTATTTAAATGATCTAAAAATTAAAGAAGCAATCGATAGACTAACCAACGAGAAAAAATTTAGAGCCTACACAATAAAAACTATAGCCAATGAGGTTGGGTTTAATACAGCACAGTCTTTCTCGTTAGCATTTTATAAAAAAACGGGTATATATCCATCGTATTTTATTAAACAGATTGAAAATCAGAAGAAATAGAACTTTTAGAATCTTAGGTGTTTTTTGTTTTCAGAGGTTGTGATTTATAAATCCGGAGTATTAAAGTGTTTGAAAAACGGCGCTTTTGACTACATTTATGTGAAATCTATAATAAATCACATCATGAAAATAGAAAACAAAAAATTGATTTCAGATAAATTGACTTTAGAAAAATTTAAAGTTGTAAAATTAAAAAATACAATTGTTATTAAGGGAGGATTAGGTTCTAAATCGAATGGCTGTCCAACGAGAACAGAACATTAATTTATATAAATTAATGTTTAAGGCGGTTTAACAAAAATTGGTCATAACAAACTCTACTTAGAATTAAATAATGTACAAAGTCTATAAATATTTGAAACAATGAAAAAGCGAAAACGAAAATCAAATAAGCCAAGTTTAGAAAAATGGACAGTGGTCAAATTAACTAAGATTGATGCCATTAAAGGTGGATTAAATCGGGTAGATGGAGGAATGTCTGGAGGTAAAACGTGTCCGGTAACAGGATGATTTCAAGTGTAATCAATACTTTATTATCCAATTCCTATTAATCTTTATGTTTTTATGGTATAACATCTATTTCTGCAAGGAAGTGAAAAATTTATAAAGGATATTTTTATCCTTTATAAAAATTACGTAACTTTGTGACATTAATAATTACTATATGTTTTCAAAGTCTTGCGAATATGGTCTGAGAGCGGTGATTTTTATCGCCCAACAAACAATGCATGATAACAAAGTGAGCTTAAGCACTATTTCAAAAGAAATAGATTCTCCTCAAGCGTTCACAGCAAAAGTCTTACAACAACTTACTCGAAAAAATATTGTAAAATCTATTAAAGGCCCGTATGGGGGGTTCATAATAGAAAAAGAAAAGATGGATACCAAACTTAGCGAAGTGGTGCGTGTATTGGATGGAGATTCGATATACACTGGATGTGGATTAGGATTAAAACAATGTGATGCTAGTTCACCTTGCCCTCTTCACTTTAAGTTTGTAGAAATAAGAGATCAACTTAGAACTATGTTAGAAAATACATCATTAAAATCTGTAGCAGATGACATGAATGCTGATTTAACAATATTAAAAAGATAAAAAATTTAGATATATAAAGGATAAAAAGATCCTTAAATCTTTTTTGAATGAAACAACACTATATTAATTATGCGATAGCCACTATTTTTATTTGGATAGGATGTGTATGTGCTATTAGCTTTATGGAAGCTTGGTTAAAGTTTCAAGCCCATGGGATTACTACTAAACTAGGCTTAGGAATTGGACAATTAGTTTTTTATGCTCTTAACAAAGTAGAGATTGCATGTGCCGTATTGGTTAGCATCTGTCTATTCGCTTCAAAAATCACAAGTAAATGGTTTTTGGGGTGGCCCTTACTTCTTTTACCTCTATTTATTCTAGGTCTACAAAGCTCGTGGTTATTACCAGCATTAGATCATCGTGCAGATGCTATTATTTCTGGGCAAGAACTACCTAAAAGTAGATTGCATCTATGGTATGTGATATTGGAAATAGTAAAAGTAATAAGCCTTTTTATATCGGGAATGAAACTCTTTAGAATTAAAAATGAAAACTAAGAACATTATGAAAATAGGATCACTAACAAAGAATATTATCTATAAAAAAGATAAACCAGCAATTACGGTCGCACTAAAAACAGAAACCACTAAAGAAATAAGAATTGTCATGAAAAAGGGACAACTAATGAAAGAACATAAAGCCCCTTTTCCTATAGTAATTGAAATATTTGAAGGCACAATTGATTTTGGAGTTAGCGGTAAAAAGCACCTCCTCAAAAAGGGAGACCTGATAGCATTAGATAAGAATATACCTCATGATTTAACCTGCATCGAGGATTGTATTGTTCGATTATCAATTTCCACTTTAGACACTGCCGATAGAGTTAAAAAACTAGTATAAACAGATTATAAAAGATTAAAAATATAGGAATGAAAAAGATTTGGATTGGATTTTTCAGTGTAGTTATACTTTCATTTATTGCATTGATATGGGTTGGAACAGAAATATATCAGACGCAGCCACCCACACCGGATGTAGTTATTGTTAGAGAAACACAAGAAGTAGTATTTACCAAAGAAGATATTCAAGTAGGACAAAATGTTTGGGAGTCGATTGGAGGAATGGAAGTAGGTTCTATTTGGGGGCATGGTAGTTATGTGGCACCCGATTGGACTGCAGATTGGATACATAAAGAAGCTAATTTTATGCTGAATGCTTGGGCTCAAAAGGATTTCAATACGGATTATGAAAGCTTAGAAGTAGAACGAAAAGCAGCTTTAAAGGCACGGTTAATTAAACACATAAAAACCAATACCTATAATGCTTCTGATCATAGTATAATGATATCTGCTGCACGATTTGATGCAATCAAGCAAAATTCGAAGTATTATGCTACTATTTTTTCCGAAGGGCACGAACAATATGCTATACCAGAAGGAGCATTAGTCGATACAGAAAAATTGGAAAAACTAAATGCGTTTTTGTTTTGGACTTCATGGGCTGCCAGTACAAATAGACCAGATAAAGAATATACATATACTTCTAATTGGCCTCATGAACCATTAATTGATAATACGATTACCCCCGATTCTCAAATTTGGTCTGGATTTTCTGTCGTACTACTACTATTGTTTATTGGGATACTCACCTATTACTACGTTAGAAATCATGAAAAAGGAGAAGCTGTAACACATCCAAATGAAGATCCACTTACGAAAATCATATTGACAAAGTCTCAGGAATCAGTATTAAAGTACTTCATTGTTATCTCTTTACTCATAGGATTACAAATTGTTCTGGGGATTTTAACAGTCCATTATACCGTAGAGGGTCAAGCTTTTTTCGGCTTCGACTTGGCAAGTGTTTTACCGTATTCGATAACCAGAACTTGGCATACACAACTGGCAGTATTTTGGATTGCAGCTACTTGGTTGGCTACGGGATTATTTTTGGCTCCAATGATAAGTGGCAAAGAAATGAAATTTCAGGTTTTTGGAATAAATTTTCTTTTCATAGCACTACTCATCATTGTATTGGGTTCAATGCTTGGTGAGTGGTTAGGTGTACACCAGTTCTTGGATCTAACGACTAATTTTTTCTTTGGCCATCAAGGTTATGAGTATATGGATTTAGGAAGATTTTGGCAACTTTTTCTGGCCGTTGGATTGGTTTTATGGGTGATTATGGTAGGAAGACATGTACTTCATGGTATCAGAAAAAAAGATGATGCAAAGCATTTATTAATTATCTTATTAATATCAGTAGTGGCTATAGGTATGTTTTTCTTCTCTGGATTAATGTACGGTGAAAATAGTAGTTTACCAGTGATTAATTATTGGAGATGGTGGTTGGTACATTTATGGGTAGAAGGGTTTTTTGAAGTTTTTGCAACAGTTATTATAGCATTTGTATTCTTAAAAATGAAAATCCTTTCTGCTAAAACTGCAGGTAAGGCTTCCATTGCGTCTGCCACTATTTTTTTAGCAGGAGGGATCATTGGTACACTTCATCATTTATACTACTCTGGCACACCTGTGCAGGCAATTGCCCTAGGAGCCACATTTAGCGCTTTAGAAGTAGTACCTCTTACACTAATGGGATTTGAAATAAGAGAAAATTGGAATCTACTGAAATCTAATCAATGGATTCAAAAATATAAATGGCCTATATTTTTCTTTATTGCTGTGGCATTTTGGAATATGATTGGAGCCGGTGTATTTGGCTTTCTTATTAATCCGCCCATTGCATTGTATTACATTCAAGGCTTAAACACTACAGCGGTACATGCCCATACAGCACTTTTCGGAGTATATGGTATGCTGAGCATGGGATTCATTATCATATGCTTACGATTTTATTCTAATAGAGAATGGAATACCATAAAATTAAAACGAGCTTTTTGGTTCTTAAACATAGGACTAATCACTATGGTAGTATTGAGTTTGTTACCCGTGGGGATTATTCAAGCATATACCTCTATTACTAAAGGATATTCTTTTGCAAGAGATGCAGAGTTGTTGTATTCGCCAACTGTACAAACCTTAAAATGGTTAAGAATGGTGGGCGATATTCTATTTTCCATTGGGATATTTTATTTCTGCTGGTTTGCTATTCAAGAAACAATCTATTGCCTAAAAAAAGACAAACTAAATTATAAATCATCACAGAATACTGTGACTTCGGCACTAAAGAAAATATTCTAAAAAATGAAAGAAATACGTAATAGAGATGATGTCTTTGTATTGGTGTCAACTTTTTACAGAGCTATTAGAAAAGATGAACTACTAGGGCCAGTATTTAACGGCCATATATTAGAAGAACAATGGCCTGGACATTTAGAGAAGCTCACTGATTTTTGGGTTACTGCATTATTTGGAGTCGCCTCTTTTAAAGGAAATCCAGTACAAGCGCATAGAAATGTAGATAAGAATTTAAATCATACCATGAGTCAACTCCATTTTGGGAAATGGTTACAATTGTGGTTTAGTACAATAGATAGTCTGTATGAAGGAAAACTAGCGCAAAGAGCAAAAGATGCGGCACGAAAAATGGCAACGAGTCAATACTTGGCAGTTTGGCGACATAGGCCATGATTTCATATATAATAACTGAAAAAGAAAATTTTAGCATTTATAAAAAATGAGGATATGAAAATTTATCAAGAATATTTAGAAGAGTATGAGAATGGAATTATAGGGTATACACCATTAGCTATAATTGGGCAAAGCTGTTTAGGATCTGTTGCTGCAATGTTTATTTTAATGAATGGAAATTCGATAGCACAAATGAGTCAACTATTTATTGTAACGATTATGTGTATGTTTTACAATGGAGCAATATTGTCTCAACAGAAACCTAAGATAAGCTTTAACCTTCTTATAGTTAGCGTTGTATTTAGCATAATTATTACCATTTTCAATCTTGTGTGATGCAATACGTAGTTTTTATAATTTTAGATCTAAACTAAACTCAAAAATCATGAAACAAATGGAACAAAAAGAAACATGGCTTAAAAGCCTAATGACAAAAAATCCTCAAGAAGGGTATGAATTGGCAATAAAACTTTCTAGAATGGGAGTAAAATCAACTCAACCTGATATGGATGTTTTAAAAAAATTAAGAAAAGAATATGCCAATAGCGCTTCTGGTCTTACAGCTGCTTCTCATGTGGTGGCTATAAATTTTCAGACAATTTCTGCAGCAAATAATTACTGGAAATAATACATTCATAATTAAACAAGGCAATGTATGTAATCATGAAACGGTTTTGTAAACAAGAAATTCTAGGCCAATTTGCTTAGGTTTTCTTGTTTATATATTAATGCTGAAACTTAACTAGATTTCTCGTTGAATTAATAATTTGTATTATTGTAATAGGAATATATTTACATTGTTAATTGAGAATCAATAAAGTAATACCTCTTTTTTTACTGATTTTTTTCTGTGCTGGTAGTAAAGCACAGGAGCTACCTCCTATTCAAAATTTTTCTCCTAAAGAGTATAATGCCGAAAACCAAAATTGGTCAATTTCCCAATCTTCAAACAAATTAATCTATGTTGCTAATAATAAAGGTTTATTAGAATATAATGGCGCTAGTTGGAAGCTTTACCCTTCTCCAAATGAGAGTATAATGAGATCTGTTGGTGTTGTTGAAGATCGCATTTATACAGGGTGTTTTATGGAGTTTGGGTATTGGCAGAAAAATGATTTGGGAATTTTAAACTATACATCGCTAACCCAACAAACAGGGGTTAAACTACTCGAAGATGAGGAGTTTTGGAATATTATCAATATAGATGATTGGGTAGTTTTTCAATCTTTAAAACGTATTTACATCTATAATGTTAAAGATACATCTGTAAACATTATAGAATCAGACGATACTATAACAAAAATGTTTAAGGTCGATCAGAGTATTTATTTCCAAAGAATTAATCAAGGAATTTTTAAAATTGAATATGGCGAGAGTTTTTTGGCTTTTGATGATGATATAATCAAGAATAATGAAGTAATTAATCTTTTTAAAAGCGGTAAAGAGTTACTTGTACTTACTAGAGATAATGGCTTTTATATTTCAAAAAATAATTCGCTGATCAAGTATGAAAAAAATTCAAACGATTTATTAACTCAGGTCAGCATTTATGATGGTATTAGATTAAAGGATAAGAGTTTTGCTTTAGGAACTATATCTCATGGTTTAATTCATCTTAATGAAAATGGAGAGTTAATTTCTAATATTGATCAAAGCAAAGGGGTATCAAATAACACCATTCTATCGCTATTTGAAGATGTAGATAACAATATTTGGCTTGGTCTTGATAACGGAATCAGTTATATCAATATAAATTCACCATTTAGAATATATGAGGATAATAAAGGGGTTTTAGGTAGCGTATATGCATCGGCAATTAGTAATGGTAATCTGTATTTAGGAACTAATCAGGGATTATTTTATAAAACCCTGGAAAATAATGATGATTTTATTTTTATTGAAGGTACAGAGGGACAAGTTTGGTGTCTAAAACAAATAGATCAAACACTGTTTTGTGGACATAACTCCGGAACGTTTATTATTGAGAATAATAAAGCAAAAAAAATATCAAATATTCAAGGAACTTGGGGGATAGATACATTTAACAATAAACCTAATCTTCTTCTTCAGGCAAATTATGACGGGATTTATATCCTGGAAAAAATTAATAATACCTGGCAAATAAAAAATAAGATTAGAGGGTTTAATAATTCATCCCGATATCTTGAAACGCTAGACAATGAAATTTTTGTAAATCACGAATATAATGGAGTATATAAAGTAAAGGTGGATAGCGCTTTTACTATAGTAAAAAGTGTTTTTACAGACTCATTGATTAAAGGTGCAAACTCTGGAATTATAAAGTATAATAAAGATATATTGTATGCCTATAAAAATGGAATTTTTAAATACGATAATGCCAATAAAAAATTTAGTAAGGATAGTATTTTAAGCAATGTCTATACCAAAGATGAGTACATTTCCGGAAAACTGATTTTAGATAAAAGAAGTAATAATCTATGGGTTTTTACAAAATCTAATATAAACTACATCTCTCAAGGCGAATTAACAAATCTTCCGAAAATAAGAAGTATACCTTTAACAAAAGAAGTTAGAAACGGGATTCTTGGTTATGAAAATATAATTAGACTTAATGATGATAATAAATATTTAATTGGAACCACATCAGGGTATATAACTGTTAATATAAACGAAATAAAAGCGAAAAACTTTCAAGTTCATATTGGTAGTATCAAGGAAGGAAGAAGTGAAGTAAACAAAAGGTTGTTGGATAAAAGAATAGCAGGTGATTTTAAAACAAAACAAAATAATTTTGAATTTTCCTTTTATGCCCCGGAATTCAATAAGTGCATAATTACTCAATATCAATATCAACTTACAGGAATGTATAATAGTTGGAGTGATTGGTCAGAAAATCCCAATGCTTTATTTGAAAATCTTCCTTTTGGAGATTACACATTTAATGTAAGAGCAAAAATAGGTAATGATATCTCAGCTAATACAGCTTCATATTCATTTTCGATTGCTAAGCCATGGTATATTTCAAACATAATGCTATCTATCTATGCTTTGGCTATTATTCTGTTTTCAATTTTTATGCACACCATGTATAAGCGATATTATAATAAGGAACAACAAAAATTGATCGACAAAAATAAGCATGAGTTAGAATTTGCTAAAGTTCAAAACGAAAAAGAAATTATTAGAATCAAAAATGAGCAACTAAAACAAGAATTTAAAAGTAAAAGCAAAGAGTTAGCTGCTTCGACCATTGACATTGCGAAAAAGAATGAATTATTAACACAAATCAAAAACCATCTTACCAAAGTTCCGGATCAAAACTCTGTGAAACCAGTTATAGGTATTATCGATAAAAATATAAATCATGCAGACAATTGGGAGTTTTTTAAAGAAGCATTTAATAATGTTGATAGGAAATTTTTGAAAAAATTAAAAAAGACTCACCCGGATCTATCGCCCAATGACCTAAAACTCTGTGCGTATCTCCGCCTTAATTTATCTTCAAAAGAAATAGCACCACTATTCAATATATCTGCAAGAAGTGTTGAAATTAAACGTTACAGACTTCGAAAAAAACTAAATCTGCAACACGAAGAAAACCTCGTAAATTACATTCTACAATTGTAAGCACCTATACAAACCGGATTTACACCTATACATTACCTATACACGGTAATCCCAAATACTTTTTTAACGGTTGTTTAATCATTTATTGAAACCTTTCAATAACAAGGGCTGAGGTATTAATAATTCAAAAAAACACTCTTTTTATTGTCATGTATGTTTTTTGTTGAGGTGTTTTTTGTGGATCTCATAACTTTTTAAGATAAGTTTATCATGTCGGGGAGATGTCTAATAAAACACAATCAATCTTTAATTTAATATTTTAAAAGTCATGTCAAATAGTATTTGGGGCGAATACAGCAAAAGAAATTTCTTCACATTTTTTACAGTCATTCTTAAAGTAAATAAACTCTATGAGAACTAATTTTCTAAAATTGATACTTTTCTTGTTTACCATTATAGGGAGCGCACAGGTTGATCAAGTATCTGTTGTTAATGATAGCAAAGGGATAAAATTGGTAGTCAACGGAAAAGATTTTATGGTCAATGGGGTAAATTGGGATTATGTTCCAATTGGTACCACAATTACTGACCCTGGTATTTGGGCTAAGTCCGATGATATCATTAAAGCAGCCATAGATGGCGAAATGTCCTTATTAAGGAATATGGGTGTTAATGCTATTCGTACCTATAACCTTAAACCCAAGTGGATTCAATACATCTACGAAAATTATGGTATTTACACCATGCTCAATATTACTTTTGGAGCCTATGGGCTTACTATAAATGGTGCCTGGGTACCACAAACCGATTATGCAGATCCTGACACAAGAAAAGTGTTAATGGAAGAAGCCAGAGATATGGCTAATACGTATAAAAATACACCAGGGTTACTTTTATACATGATTGGTAATGAAAACAATTATCACTTATCATGGACTGGCGCAGAAACAGAAGATATCCCAATTAATGATACCAGTTCGGGTATTAAACTGGCAGCTAGAGCATTGTATAAAGCATTTAATGATGCAGCAAAAGAGGTAAAAGCTATAGATCAATCACATCCGGTTGCAATATGCAATGGAGATCTATTATATGCAGATATCGTAAAAGAAGAATGTACGGATATTGATATTTATGGTACTAATATGTATCGCGGTATTTCGTTTGGAGATGCCTTTCAAAGGGTTAGAGACGAATTAGGTTTGCCAATTCTTTTTGCAGAGTTTGGTGCTGATGCTTTCAATGCTAGAGATAATCAAGAAGATCAATATTCTCAGGCATACTATAACTTAGGAAATTGGAAAGAGATTTATGAAAATGCATCAGGACTAGGTAGAGCGGGAAACTCAATTGGAGGATTTACTTTTCAATTTAGTGACGGTTGGTGGAAATATAAACAAACCGAAAACTTAGAGGTTCATGATAATGCAGCTTCTTGGTCTAACGGAGGGTATAATAGAGATCAAGCAAAAAAGGATGATAATAATATGAACGAAGAGTGGTTCGGTATTTGTGCCAAAGGGCCAACCAACGAAAGAGGACTCTACGAATTATATCCGCGTGCCGCCTACTATGCTTTAAAAGAAGCTCATCGACTTAACCCATATGAAAGTGGAATGACACTTGATTTTATGGATAATTATTTTGACAACATTCAAATAATGGATGCCATGTTGAGAGCCAGAGGGGATAAAGCAGCTTTAGAAGCTGAAAGTGGAGGGAAAATAAGATTAAGTCAACTAAGAGCAGAATTCACTACGTTTAATACCGGCGGGACCTTGATCACAACTCCAGAAAATGAAGATCCAAACGCAAATGTATTTCCAAATCAATTAGGTTTTGATCACATGCAATCCTATTACATAGGGGTAGAAGGAAAACCTTCACCAAGTATGCGAGCTAATGTTAATTTTAATATCCTAGGCAATGTTGCCGAGAACCCGATTAATGAATTGTTTTATGAAAGTGTAGGTAGACCGGTTGTAGTTCAAGGCGTGGAAGGAGGAAACGATTTAGATGTTGAAATAGCCGATTTTAATAGATTACGTGTTTATAATGCAGAATACGAATGGAACACTAAAATTGCCGATATAAAAGGATTCTATAGGACCGGACATTACCATTGGGGTTACGAAGGTGATTTTTTTGGGCTATATCCAGAGGCTAACTATGGTCCTAATTTAGATATTTATAATGGTGAAATTTTAGGTATGGAGCTGAATGGGAAAGGCAGTCTAAACGGTTTGAAAGCTGCATTTGGCCCTCAAATATGGTGGGGAGCTAATCCAACAGCTTTGCTAAAATATAGTACCAAGATAAAGAAATTTGATATTACGGGTATTTACCATAGAGATTTTGATACAGATATAGAGTTAGATGAAAGTGGTAGTCGAATCTTGGATGCAAATCAGGTTAGAAGTGGTGTAATTCCCCCCTGGCCAACAGAAAGAGCCACTTTGGTGGTAGAAAGAGATTTTGGACCGTTAGGAATTATACTTGGAGGTATATGGGCGGGTAATCCGCTAAACGGTATTACGTATCAGGATGTAAGAGGTGAAACAGGAAACTATGTAGTATATCAAGATAAGATAAATAGCGAAGATAACTGGGGCGCTAAAGCTAGGGTTACATTTTCAAAAGGAAAGTTTAATTGGTATGCTCTAGGTGGTATCACAGGCTTGGTAGCCAATGGGGGAGTTGATCAAACGCAATCATTTGCCGGGTGGAAACTAAAAGATAATGGTAGTGGAAACCAAAATAGTTTTCTAACAGGTTTTACATATACTATAGGAGATTTTCAAATAGCACCAAACTTTTTATGGCAAGAACCATTAGTAGATGCGATACCAAATGATGTTGGAGGGGCGGGAAGATTAAGAAACATACTTGTAGATCCTTTTGTAGTAAGAGCGAACAGAAAAACAACAGCTGGAGAATTATTATTGACCTATGATCCAACCCCTGGATCATGGTTTTATCAATGGGATAATGATAGATCTGAAGATGCTAAACTTGCGTTTAATTTAGGATTCGTGTATTGGCACCTTCCAACTACAATGGATGCACATATTGGTTTTTTAGCAGACCGTACCATATTTGCTTTCCCTAATTCTGTACCGGCTAGAGATTTATGGGAAGTTAATTCACGTATCGTATCTAAGATAAGCCCAGATTTGGGACTAATAACAAAGTTATTTGCGGGTAATGGACAAGCCAATGGTAGCGATCCCAGAGAAATCGATAGAATTGGAGGTGATATTCGGGTTATCTATAAAAAGTGGATGTTTCAGCATACTTTTCAAATAAATGATTGGGGGCCGTATGATTATCATCGAGATTTTAACCTAACATATCCAGTGCAATTAATGCTGGATATATCGACATCTATCGGTAAACCAGACTGGTTTGTGCTACCAAGCACCAGAATAGGGATTCGTGGTACCTGGCGTTCATTAAATGAGTTTTCTCCAAGGTATTCACCAACAGCAGTACCGCCAAATACATTTCCCCCAGAACCGATATTAAGTCCGGTTGGATTTGACGATGGTAACGAATGGGAAATAAGAACATATATACACATTAACATAGGAAAATAATACAATGGAAACGAAGAATAGAAAACATATCAATTTGAAAACCATATTCTCCTTAGCATTGGTTTTAATACTACTATCTAGTTGTGAGAGAGATCTTTCAGACGATGCAGTATTTGCAACTTTTCCAAATACCGCCGACATTTTTACGGATAGCCCAGTAGGTCTTACAGATGAATTTTTTAAGTCGTTTGACCCTGCACTTGGGGCTAACCCAGAAGCCTTTGGTACCGATGATAACGTAGCCTATGAAGGATCCTCTTCTATAAGAATTGATGTACCAGCTCCAAATGACCCAAACGGAAGTTTTGTAGGAGGGATATTTCTTGACAGAGGAGAAGGAAGGGATTTAACAGGGTATACAGCCTTATCTTTTTGGGCTAGGGGATCTACCACTGCAACTATTGGTCTAGTTGGCTTTGGGACTGATTTTGAAGAGAATAAATTTGCGGTTGAAAGACCAAATATTCAGCTATCCACAGATTGGCGAAAATACATTGTGCCAATTCCAGACCCTTCAAAATTAGTACAAGAGAGAGGGATGTTTGTTTTCTCTGCAGGAGGCTTAGACGTAATCGATTCAGAACCTAACGGAAATGAGATTGGCTTTACTTTTTGGATGGATGAATTACGATTTGAGAACTTAGGTACAATAGCTCAGTTAAGACCAGCTATATTTTCTGGAGAAAATTTGACAGAGCAAGGTTTTACGGGAACTGTTTTACCAATTGTTGGTTTAGAAGCCACCTTTAATGCGCCTACCGGGCAAGATATTACGGTTGTACCAGCACCTAGTTATTTTGATTTTTCGTCCTCTGATATTAATGTGGCCTTTGTTAATGAACTTGGATTGATTGAAATTGTTGGTGAAGGTACAACAACCATTACGGCACAACTTGATGGTGTTTTAGCAGAAGGATCTTTGAACTTAGATGTACTTGGTAGTTTTGATGGCGCAGAAACGCCTCCAGCAAGAGATCCTGGAGATGTTATATCAATATTTAGTGATGCATATACGAGTGTTAATAATTTGAATCTTGCCGTGTTTAATGATGAAAACGTACAGGTCCAAACACAAAACTTCAATGGGGATCAGATTGTTACTTATGACAATTTAACCTTTGTAGGACTTGGCTGGGAAGGTACAAATGATGTATCCGGTATGACACACCTGCATGTAGATGTACAATTGAGTAGTTCTGCAGCCCCATCTCTCACGGTTCAATTAATTGACTTTGGTGCAGACAACTCTGATGGTGGTGGAGACGATACAGGAGGTGGATTTACTATACCAAGCTCAGATCTAATTGAAGGCACCTGGGTTGGTGTAGACATACCTATAAATGCCTTTACAGAAGCAACGGCAGTTTTCCCTGGTTCTCCTAATTTAAATAATATAGCAAGAGTTGCTCTTGTGTCAAATGGCAGTTCTTTTATAATTGATAATATATACTTCTACAGAGAATAAAAAATTAAAAAAATGAATAAGAATATAAATACGATAATTGGATTTCTGTTTATTTCCTGCCTTTTTATTACAGGTTGTGGGACCGATGATACTCAAAACGTGGCCACTCTCAATAGTTTAGTGGCAGAAGATAATTTTGATGTAGATGGCCAGATTGACACCTCTTTTTGGAATTTTGACATTGGTGATGGCTCAGAACAAGGTATTCCTGGATGGGGAAATAATGAGCTGCAATTCTATACCGATAGACCTGAAAACGTTACTGTTGAGAACGGTTTTTTATTGATCACCGCTCGAGAAGAGAATTTTAATGGGGCACAATATACCTCTGCAAGATTACAAACCAAAGGAAAAATTCAACAACGCTATGGTCGTTTTGAGGCGCGCATACGCCTACCTTTTGGTCAAGGAATGTGGCCGGCCTTTTGGTTGTTGGGTGATGATAGTGATGGTGGCGTTTGGCCACAGATAGGAGAGATAGATATTATGGAGAACACAGGGGATGCACCAACAAAAATATTTGGTACTGTACATGGGCCAGGGTACTCTGGTGGAAATTCCATATCAAAAACGTACGCCTTAGAGAATAATAGGGTGGATACCGGCTTCCATATATATGGCATAGAATGGGGTCCAAACTACATCAACTATTATGTAGATAACGCATTGTATTACCAAATAACTCCTGAAGATGTGGATGAAGAAACTGATGGAGAGGGTGAATGGGTATTCAACGATAGGCCGTTCTACATTATTTTAAATCTGGCTGTTGGAGGTAACTTGCCAGGACCACCCAATGCAGAAACAGTCTTTCCGCAGACCATGGTGGTAGACTATGTACGTGTATATCAATAACGAAAACAAATCAATTTAATTAATAAAAAATCATGGGACGATTTATCAAAAAAAGTAAGGGAGTTTGGCTTTTGGTAGTAGTTATAACCTTTTTTGGTTGTGAGGATGATGATGACGCTAACTTACCACAAGTTCTTGCGAGTTTTGCTCAAACTATAAATGAAGATACAGGCAGGGTTTCATTTTTAAACCTTTCTGAAAATGCGGATAGGTATACTTGGGACTTCGGTGATGGTACAACGTCTACCGAAATTAATCCAATCAAGACATTTCCGACAGGGAGTTATACGGTTGTACTTACCGCCAAAAATACTGCGGGGGCTGAAAATACCTTTGAAGATGATATATTTATAAACATCCCTCTTCCAATAACACTACCTGTTAGTTTTGATGACACTAATGTAGATTACGAGGTAAGTACATTTGGTGGCGCAGCATTTGCAATTGTAGAGAATCCAGATCCAACAGGGGCAAATCCTGATGTGTCTAATGTAGGTGAAATCACGAATAGTGGAGCTGTTTTTGAAGGCTTTTTCTTTAGTTTAGGAGATCCAATAGATTTAACGGAGCAAAAATCTGTAAAAGCTCTTTTCTGGTCAGATACTCCTATAGATGTTTTACTCAAACTAGAAGACGGAACCGGTCCTGATGTCGAAACTACTGCAAGTCATGGAGGGACAGGTTGGGAAGAAATTTATTTTACATTCAATTCATCAGATGGATTTTCAAGATTTACAATGTTTGTAGATGGTCCTGGTACAGCAGCGGGTACTTTCTATGTAGATGATATAGAACAGGTTTCGGGGATGGTTGCAGATCCATGCACTCCAGAAACCAGTCAATCATTAGATGCATCAGATTTTAATTTAACATTCCAAACAGATCCAACGGCAAGTATAAGTTCATTTGATGCGGGTCTATCATGGGTTGATAATCCGGATTTTGATAACAACGTGAATAAATCGTGTAAAGTAGGTCAGATTGATAGATCTGGAGCAGCATTATTTGCCAATAACCAAATTGATTTCACAACAAAATTTGATTTTAATGCGAACGCCGGGTTTAAATTAAAGGTATGGTCTCCCAATGTAGGAACCAATGTTTTAGTAAAACTTGAGGATAAGACGAATAATATGATTAATGTAGAAGTGGGAGCTGTAACTAGTATAGCAAGCGGTTGGGAAGAATTGACGTTTAATTTCGCAAGTAGTGAAAGTGGAAAATACGATAAAATTATATTGTTCTTTGAATTGAACACTAACACTACTGAGACCTATTTTATAGATGATTTTAGACTATTTAGTTCTGGTGGCGGAGGCGGTTGTCCTGCACCACCAGCTGGAGAGCTGTTGTCTAATGGAGGTTTTGAAGCTAATGGTGGTGATGGTGTTTGTTGGCAACTTAACGCTGGCGGCACCAATATACCAACAGTAACTAATACCGACGCCAATACCGGTACTTACTCTGTAAAAATAACGACTGGGCCTGTCCCAAATCATGTTCCAAATATTAAAATGGAGCGTTTTGCACCTAGTGTAGCTGGAAGTAAAACAATTGAAGTTTCGTTTAAGTATAAGATTACTACGGCTTTTGTTGATGGCTCAATATTACAAGTCTTAGCATTTTCAGAAAGTTCAGGAGGTGCAGTACCTCATGATTTGGGTAATGCAGCAGATACAGGAACAATAGGCGGTTGGCTTACGTACTCGCAAACATTTGTTACAGATGCTGCTGTAGACGAAGGGTTGTCATTACTTATACAAGCTACGTGTGGTGGCGCTGCTACTTGCGCTGGTGAAGTATTTATAGATGATGTCGTTGCGAAAGAACTTTAGTGTTAGTGGCCTTAATTAGAAAAAAATAGTAGTTAATTAATATTGAATTATTAAGCAGTATGAAAAGGTCGAGATAGCAAAATCCTTTTCAAAACTAATTAAAAATTTATCATTTGATAATGGAGGGTAATTTGACCGTAATGCAAGAAATAAACCAAGACAAAAAAATAAAACTGAAACATGTAAAAATTGACGGTGAAGCGTTTTATATGATCTCTAATAGTGATCTAATGCGGCCCTTTTTTATGAGCATTGTTAGTGATTCTAATCATTGGATGTTTATCTCTAGTAATGGAGGGTTATCAGCGGGCAGAAAAGACGCAAACAATGCAATTTTTCCATATTATACCGATGATAAAATTACCGAATCGTATGATATTACAGGTAATAAATCCATTTTTAGAATACAAAAGGATGGAAAGCTATTCATATGGGAGCCCTTTTCTGAAAGGTATTCCGGGACATACCAGTATTCAAGAAATGTTTATAAAAATGCCTACGGAAACAAGGTTTTATTTGAAGAAGTACATCATGATTTGGATTTGACATATACCTATATGTGGAGTTCGAGCAATGTATATGGTTTTGTTAAAAAAAGTACATTAATAAATAATTCTAATTCATCTCTGCATATTGAGGTATTAGATGGTTTACAAAATATTATACCCTACGGGGTTAATACTGATCTTCAGGCGATACGAAGTAATTTGGTAGATGCTTATAAAAGAAGTCAACTTATTCAAGATAGCGGACTGGGTATTTATGCCTTAAGTGCTATTATTTTAGACCGAGCAGAACCGAGTGAAGCGTTAAAAGCGAATACAGTTTGGTCTAGTGGCTTAGAAAATCCAAAGTACCTTTTATCTTCATTACAATTGAATTCCTATAGAAATGGAAAGGAAATCGATCAGGAAATTGACATCAAAGCAGAAAAAGGCGCATATTTTGTTAATTGCGCGATTGTGTTACATGCAGAAGAACGTAAAGATTGGATAATGGTTGCTAATGTCAATCAAGGACCTTCTCAGGTAATAGAAATTTCAGAAGCAATTAAAAACGACACCAATTTAATTCAGAAAGTGTACGATGACATAGAACTTGGGATACAACGTTTAATAAACTTAGTATCTGCATCAGATGGACTTCAGTGTACTGCCGATAAAAGAAGAAATGCCAGGCACTATTCAAACACGTTATTTAATATTATGCGTGGTGGTATTTTCGATGCTAATTATACCATAGAAAAAAAGGATTTTATTAACTATCTGGGATTAGCTAATAAACGTGTATATCATAAGAATGAAGAACTATTAGAAAATTTTCCAGATACCTTTACGCTTTTAGAACTTAGAGAAATAGCACATCAAAATGAAGATAAAAATTTTAGGAGACTAGCTTTAGAGTACATGCCGCTGAAGTTTAGTAGGCGTCATGGAGACCCTAGTCGTCCGTGGAATAAATTTTCAATAAATACTCGGGATGAGATCGATGGTTCTAAAATATTAGATTATGAAGGAAATTGGAGAGATATTTTTCAAAATTGGGAAGCATTAGCATATTCTTATCCAGAGTTTGTGGAAAGTATGATCCATAAATTCCTAAACGCAAGTACTTTTGATGGTTATAATCCTTATCGAATTACAAAAGGAGGTATAGACTGGGAGGTTATAGAAGAACACGATCCTTGGTCTTATATAGGGTATTGGGGAGATCATCAAATTATTTACTTATTAAAGTTTTTAGAATTTTTCCAAGATCATTACCCAAGCAGACTACAATATTTTCTTACTAAGGATTTGTTTGTGTATGCTAATGTACCTTATAAAATTAAACCTTATGAAGACCTTTTAAAAAATCCAAAAGATACCATAGATTTTGATTACGATCTTGACAGAAAGATACGAGAAGAACGTGCTGAATTGGGTGCAGATGGAGCCTTGCTAAAAGACAAAAATCATCATATTCACAAAGTGAATTTCATAGAAAAGATTTTGGCCACAACCTTAGCCAAGTTATCCAATTTTATTCCTGAAGCGGGTATTTGGTTAAATACGCAACGCCCAGAATGGAATGATGCTAATAATGCTTTGGTGGGTAATGGGGTTTCAATGGTTACACTATATTACTTAAGGCGTTTCTTTAAGTTCTTTGAAACCATTCTTGAAAATATAGAAGATAAGGACATAGAGATTTCTGAAGAACTAATAGAGTTTTATAAAAATATAAATACCACCTTCAGAAACCATGAAGGGTTTTTATCTGGTAGAATAACAGATGAAGAAAGAAGAAAAATTCTTGATGGCTTAGGAAGTGCCGGAAGTACGTATAGAACCAAAGTGTATATTGATGCTTTATCTGGTAGAAAAGAAATACTTAAGCTTGGAGACTTAAAATCTTTTATTGATCTGACCATGAAATATTTAAATCATTCTATAAATGCTAATAGGCGGGGCGATAATATGTATCATGCATATAATTTAATGACTGTAGAAAATGAAAATGAAATTTCTGTTACTCATTTAGATGAAATGCTAGAAGGTCAAGTAGCCGTTTTAAGTTCGGGTTATTTATCATCAAAAGAAAGTTTAAGCCTGTTAGACGCCATGAAGAACAGCGCTTTGTTTAGAGAAGATCAATATAGTTATTTACTATATCCGAATAAGGAATTGCCAAAATTTACGGAAAAAAATAGTATCCCTAAAGAGTACGTGGAAAACTCAGGACTGTTAACACAATTACTTGCAGATAACAATACACGAATCATTGAAAAAGACGTAAACGGAAATTATCATTTTAATGGAAACTTTAATAATGCCGAAAGTCTGAAACAAGAATTAGAAAAGCTGTCGGGTAAAGGATATCATGCTCTGGTTGAAAAATATAAAGGTGTAGTATTAGAGACTTTTGAAAAAGTATTTAATCACAAAGCATTTACCGGGCGCTCCGGAACATTTTACGGTTATGAAGGATTAGGTTCAATTTACTGGCATATGGTATCTAAATTATTATTGGCAGTACAAGAATGTTGTTTACGAGCGATTGAAGAAAACGAAAGTGAAGAAACCATAGGTAGATTATTAGAACATTATTATGAAATCAATGAAGGTATTGGTGTTCACAAATCTCCTGAATTATATGGAGCTTTTCCTACCGATCCGTACTCACATACACCCACAGGAAAAGGTGCGCAACAACCAGGTATGACCGGGCAAGTAAAAGAAGATATTCTAAGTCGTATAGGAGAATTAGGTGTAACGGTTAACAATGGCGAATTACAATTTTGTCCATACTTGTTACGAATAGGAGAATTTTTGAAAGATCCAAAATTGTTCCAATACGTAGATGTAAATCAGGATATAAAACAATTACAGTTATATAGACACGAATTGGCCTTTACCTATTGCCAAGTACCTATTGTGTATTCATTATCAGGAGAGAATAGCCTGGAAATAACCTATGTAGATGGTTCAATTACTTCGCATTCGGGATTAAATTTAGATACTTCTAATAGTCAAAAACTATTTGAGAGAACCAATGAAATAGAAAATATAAAAGTAAATATTGAGAAAACTATTTTAAAATAAAAGCAAATGATACAAAGACTCAACATAGTACTATCATTATTTTTCGCAGTACTTATGCTGTCTTGCAATCAAGAACAAAAAATTAAACAAGCTATGCGTCCCCAAAAAAGCATTACGGCCAAAGATATTTTAGGCAATCCAAATTATTTAGCAATATCCTATGGAGGTTATCGTAAAACTTCGAGAGAGTTTCAGCCTACAATAGCACAGTTAAAAGAAGATATGAAAATTCTACAGGCTATGAATATTAAAGTCTTAAGAACCTATAATGTTCAATTGGCGCAAGCCTCTAATATATTAAAAGCTATACGTCAGCTAAAAGCAGAGGACCAAACTTTCGAAATGTATGTAATGCTTGGTGCTTGGATTGATTGTAAGAATGCCTGGACAAATAAAGAACCAGATCATACCGCAGAAAGTGTACAAAATGAAAGTGAAATTAATAGAGCCGTGGCATTGGCTAATCAATACCCCGATATCGTAAAAATAATTGCCGTGGGTAATGAAGCTATGATTAGATGGGCAACCAGCTATTATGTGCTGCCCAATGTGATATTAAAATGGGTTAATTATTTACAAAATTTAAAGAAAGAAGGTAAACTTTCTAAAGATCTATGGATTACGTCTTCAGATGATTTTGCATCCTGGGGAGGCGGTGAAGAAAGTTATCATGTTAAAGATTTAGAAGCTTTAATAAAAGCAGTGGATTATGTGTCTATGCACACCTACCCATATCATAATACGCATTATAATCCTGAGTTTTGGGGGATCGATGATGAAGAAGTAAATCTCTCTTCAGAAGAAAAAATAGAAGCCGCTATGCAAAGAGCCTTAAAGTTTGCACAAAAGCAATACAAGGCAGTGTCAAATTATGTAGAAAGTTTAGGTGTAAAAAAGCCTATTCATATAGGCGAGACCGGTTGGGCTACTGTATCCAATGGGCACTATGGGTCAAATGGTTCTAAAGCTACTGATGAATTTAAAGAAGCATTGTATTACAAATACATGAGAGAATGGACGAATAAAGAAGGGATATCATGCTTCTATTTTGAAGCCTTTGATGAACCCTGGAAAGACGCTCATAATAACAAGGGTTCAGAAAATCATTTCGGATTAATTACGGTTGATGGTAAAGCAAAATATGCACTTTGGGATAAAGTAGATAAAGGTATGTTTAAAGGATTAACAAGAGGAGGTAACATAATTACCAAAACGTATAATGGTGACAAAAGCGAGATGATGAAAGATGTAGAGCTACCTAAAGTAAAAGAAACCGTTGGCTTTTGAAAGATCAGATAAAAGAAGTGTACGGTACTATTGTTTTAAGAGCCAAGAGAGTTTAACAATGGTAAAAAAATAATCGAAATGCAAAATCTAAAAGATTTTCACTGTAGAACATTGGAATAAAGAAATTTCTATTAATGCATAGGCTATTCAATTCATAGTCCTGGCTAAATATAATTCATACTATGTCAACTATTAAAACCGCTGCAAAAGATAAAGTCCCTGTGGGTCAAAAAGCCGCCTTTGGTGCCGGCCATTTTATACTAAATATATTGCCGGGAACACTTGGGGTTTTTATCCAATTTTTTCTATTAACCGCGTGGGGAGTTGATCCTTTATGGGCAGGACTTTTAGGTGGTTTGCCAAGAATATTTGATTCGATAACCGACCCCATAATGGGTTTTATTTCTGATAACACAAAATCTAGATGGGGACGCAGAAGACCTTACATTTTTGTTGGAGCAATCATAAGCGGGATACTTTTCTTTTTAATGTGGCAGATTGATGACAATGCTTCTCAATCCTATATTATTTGGCATGTCATGGTACTTCAATTACTATTTCTTATAGGAAATACTATGTTTGCCACTCCATTAGTTGGACTTGGTTATGAAATGACATCAGATTATAACGAAAGAACACGTTTAATGGCATTTTCTAATACCATGGGGCAAATAGCTTGGATGATTGTACCGTGGTTATATGTTATTATTCCAGACACTAATACATTTAATACACAGACAGAGGGTGTGCGTACGATGGCTCTTATTGTAGGTGCAATGTGTATAGTTTTTGGAATTTTACCGGCGTTATTTTGTAAAGGTATCGATTCCTCTCATATGGAAAATAGAAAAGAAATCAATTTCAAAACACTTGCCGCAAACATGAAAGATTTATTTGCCGGGATTGTTCAGGTTTCTAAAAATAAACCTTTCATGAAATTATGCGGTGCTACGTTCTTGGTTTTTAACGGATTTCAACTTGTTGCTGCCTTTGGTGTTTTCATTATTGTGTTTTATATGTATAATGGTAGTTATGAATTTGCAGGTACTTGGCCAGCATGGTTTAATACTATCAATGCTATAATTACTGCATTTATTGTCATACCTATTATTTCAAGAATGGCTAATAAGTGGGGTAAGAAAAAAGCTTTTATAATTTCAACAGTATTATCAATAGTAGGTTATCTCTTAAAATGGTGGGGTTTTGATAAGGAACTTAATAGTCAATTTAATCAAACGGGATTGGGTAAATCACTAAACTCTGGAATAGGCGCAATATTTGAATCTATAAACCCAATGCTCGATAGCATAGGGATGTCCTGGTTTAGTATAGATCCCGGTAGTGATGTGCCATGGCTTATATTTTTACCAATTCCATTATTTGCTTTCGGAATGGGAGGGTTATTTACATTAATGATGTCAATGACAGCAGATGTATGTGATTTAGATGAATTAGAGAACGGAATGCCGCGTAAAGAAGGGACCTTTGGAGCTATTTATTGGTTGATGGTAAAAATAGGTCAATCTATAGCACTAGTATTAGGTGGGTTAATCTTAAGTATTGTTGGGTTTGATCCTAATGTTACTGAGCAATCTATAGAAACTATGAACAGACTTAGGGTGGCCGATATTGTAGTCCCATCAATAACTGCTGCATTAGCCATATGGGTTATGTGGAAATATAGGTTAACAGAGGATAGAGCTAGAGAAATTAAAGTAGAATTAGTGAAGAGGAGGGGAGAATTATAAATTTTATAAAAAATAGCATAGTGTAATGTCGATACGAACCGAAAAATTTTTAGCATTAGCATCTATAGATTATGCAGGAAAAAGCACCGAGGACTTACAAGCTTTGTTTAGAGAGTTTTTAGACGAGGGTATGCATGGGCTGTGTTTTAGTCCATATGTAGAAGGGCAGCAGCCTGGAGATCAATTAACCGAGGCGCAAATAAGACAGCGTATGGAGATTATAGCGCCATATACACAATGGGTCCGGTCATTTTCTACTACCGAAGGAAACGAATTAATACCAAAAATAGCCAAAGAATATGGTATAAAAACTTTGGTAGGTGCATGGCTTGGAGAAGATGACGAGGTAAATCAAAAAGAGATCACTAATCTTATTGCTTTGTGTGAAGAAGGTTGTATTGATATTGCAGCAGTGGGTAATGAGGTTATGTATAGAGGTGACTTGACAGAACAACAATTGTTGGATTTCATTAATCACGCTAAATCAAACATAAAGAATATTCCTGTAGGGTATGTTGATGCATATTATGAGTTTGTGGATCACCCAAGAATTAGTGAGGCTTGTGATATTATTTTGGCGAATTGCTACCCTTTTTGGGAAGGTTGTGATTTGGATTATTCATTATTATATATGAAAGATATGTACCAAAGAGCACTTCGCGCTGGTAAAGGGAAAAAGGTTATTATTTCTGAAACTGGATGGCCTAGTAAGGGCACAAACCTCGAAGGAGCATTTCCATCCTATGAAAATGCTATGAAATATTTCATGAACACTCAAAAATGGGCCAAAGAAGATGACATCGAAATATTCTTTTTTTCTTCTTTTGATGAATCTTGGAAAGTAGGAGCAGAAGGAGATGTTGGTGCATATTGGGGTATCTGGGATAAAAATGAACAGCTGAAATACTAGACATTATTATACTTATAGGAAAAACTATTAAATGCGAAATCAGTATAAATATCCAATTCTACATAAGTTGTAACTGTTTGAAAATCATTTTTTTGAGTATAAAAAAAGCCCAAACAAATTGTTCGGGCTTTCAAGGTGGTGCCTCCAGGAATCGAACCAGGGACACAAGGATTTTCAGTCCTTTGCTCTACCAACTGAGCTAAGGCACCTTGCTGTAAGCGGATGCAAATATAGAACGCTTTTTTTAATAGTCAAAAGAAAAAATTAAAAAAATCGTTTTGTACTTTTGCCACTTACACTGTAAGACATGAATCTTGTAATAGATGTAGGGAATACTTTCATAAAAATAGGGGTCTTTGATGAATCCGACCTGGTTTATAAAAAAACCATCGAACCATCTGACTTTATTGAGGAAATCGATATTGCGCATAGAGATTTTTCATCGATTAGGCAGGCTATTGTTTCGTCAGTAGCAAATTTAGATGATGATGCAATTACGTACTTAAAAAAACTTTTTAGTACTCTTGTAGTGGATCACCATTTAGATATGCCATTTAAAAATCTTTATGAAACTCCTGAAACACTTGGAATAGATAGATTAGCTTTGGTAGCTGCCGCTGTAGATCAATTTCCTGAAAAAAATGTGCTCGTCATTGATGCGGGCACCTGTATAACTTATGAATTCAAAAATTCTAAAGAAGAATATTTGGGTGGGGCCATCGCTCCAGGAATAAGATTAAGATATCATAGTCTTAATAATTATACGGCAAAATTACCTCTTTTAGAACCTAAAATACCTATAAACCATATTGGTAAAAGTACAAATGAGGCTATTCATTCTGGAGTTGTGCAAGGAATTTTATATGAAATAAATGGAGTAATTGAAGAATATTGCAACATTTACCCTGATTTAACAGTTATTTTAACCGGAGGAGATGCACATTTTTTGTCTAAAAGATTAAAAAATAGCATATTTGCCACTTCCAATTTTTTATTGGAGGGATTGAACCACATTTTAGTATTTAATAATAATAAATGATAAAGAAGATTTTAGTAATAGTATTAGTTTTTGTTACTGCAATATCTAATGCTCAAGAAGGGACTTCCTCACCTTATTCTTTTTACGGAATAGGCATCCAGAAGTTCAAAGGAACGGTTGAAAACAGGTCGATGGGAGGATTGAGTGTTGTAACTGATAGTATTCATTTAAATCTTCAAAATCCCGCATCTTTTGGAGAATTGAAACTTACAGCATATGCTTTAGGTGCTTCTTACAACAATTTCAAAATTAGTAATGATAATGAATCTTCTTCTGGAGATAATGCGTCATTAGATTATTTGGCTGTGGGTATCCCTGCCGGAAAGTTTGGATTTGGATTTGGAGTAGTTCCTCTTACATCGGTTGGATACGAACTTAATGATGTTAATGGCGATATAGAACGACAGTTTACCGGAAAAGGAGGGTTAAATAAGGTTTTTTTAGCTGCAGGAGTTAAAGTTAACAAGAATCTGAGTTTAGGTTTGGATTTTAATTATAACTTTGGGAATATTGAAAATAAGACTATATTAAGGAGGTCAGATGTACAATTTGATACCAGAGAAATTACTAAATCTGATTTATCAGCATTTAGTATGTCTTTTGGATTGGTGTATAAGGCTATGATATCAGAAAAATTACAAGTGTCTACTTCTGTAGTGGCAACACCATCTTTTGGTTTAGCATCTGAAAATACTAGAGAATTGGCCACTGTGGTTATTGGTAATACTGGTCAAGAAGCCGTTGTAGAGCGCCAAGATGTACAGGTTGATGATCAGGATATAGATCTTCCTTCTGAATTTAAATTTGGAAGTGGAATAGGAGAAAATAAAAAATGGTTTGTAGGAGCAGAGTATGTATACTTGGATTCGGGGAAATTTACAAATACGTTATTTACTCAAGACAACGTTACATATGAAAGCGGCTCTAAATTCAAATTGGGAGGGTATTATCTTCCAAAATATAATTCATTAACTAGTTATTTTAGTCGAGTTGTATATAGAGCCGGATTTAGATATGAAGAAACCGGATTGGTTATAGATGGTAACTCGATTGATGAGTTTGGCATGTCTTTTGGAGTAGGTCTACCAGTTGGTAGATTATTCTCTAATCTCAATTTAGGTTTTGAATACGGTCAACGGGGGACAACAGATTTCGGATTAGTAAAAGAAGAATTTTTTAATGTCTCTATAGGTTTATCATTAAATGATAAATGGTTTAGAAAAATAAAATTTAATTAAATACAATTATTACAGCTATGAATACTAAAGTTCTAACTACTATAGCAACAGGATTGGTTTTGAGCACTGCAACCATAAGTGCTCAAGCTACAGATTGTGCTACTACGGCTTCTATCGCCTATGAGCATGCCAAAGTAAAGAATTATGATGCGGCAGAAGAGCCTTTATGGAAAGTGAGAAAAGAGTGCCCTACGTATAGCGTTGCAACCTATCAATTTGGGAAAAAATTATTACAGGCAAAATATAAAAAGGCAGCGGCTGCTGATAAAGTAAAGCTTGCTAACGAGAAAATTGCCTTATGGAAAGAGCGTTTTCAGTATTTCCCAGGAAAAACTAAAATAGGAGATATGCATTCTGATATCGGACAGTTAATGTACGATAATAAAATTGGAACAAAAGAAACTCAATTTGCAGAATTTCATAAAGCATGGACCGAAGATAAAGGGAATGTGAAAAACCCTAAAAATGTATATACATATTTTTCTCTTCTAGTGGATTTACATGGTGAAGGTAAAAAAGAGCTTCAAGCTGTTTTTGATCTTTATGATGAGGTTATAGAGAAGATCGAAGACGAAGAAAGTAATAAAGCAAAGAAAATTTCAGAACTTACTGAAAAAGAAGAGTCTGGAACAGCACTTTCAAGCAAAGAGAAGAAAAATCTTAAGAGATCTACTATTATACTAACTAACTATAGTAAGGTAAAAGCTGGTGTAAACCAAAAACTTGGAGAATTAGCTGATTGTAAAAACTTAATACCATTATATAACGGACAGTTTGAAGGTAAAAAGACTGATGTAAACTGGTTGAAGGGTGCTGCAAGCAGGATGTCTTCTAAAGACTGTACAGAAGATCCATTGTTCTTTAAGTTGGTTGAAGCATTACATAAAGCAGAACCTTCAGCAAAATCGGCTTACTATTTAGGGCTACTGGCTATTAAAGATAAAAAAACATCTACTGCGTTAGAATACTTTAATCAATCTGCAGAGCTTGAGACTAAAGGTAGCGATAAGGCAAAAGTGTACTTCAAGATAGGTGAAGTAATGAAAAAGAAAGGAAGTAAAGGTAAAGCTAGAACTTACTATAGAAAAGCGTTAAAGTATAAGCCATCTATGGGAGTATGCTACCTTAGAATTGGATCAATGGTTGCAAGTAGTGCAAATAACTGTGGAACCGATGTTTTCAGTAAAAGAGCAGTATACTGGTTAGCGGCAAACTATGCACAAAGAGCTGCTAAGGTTGATCCAAGTTTAAAATCTACGGCATCTAAGTATGCAGCTAATTATAATGCAAAAGCACCAACAAAAACAGATATTTTCAATAACCCGGGAGTTACCTCTGTGAGTGTTGGATGTTGGATTGGTGAAACTGTTAGGGTGCCAAAACTATAATGCAACCCAAAAAATATAATATAGTAATCAACATTGTCATGGCATTTGTCGTGACAATGTTTTTTTCATGTCAATCAAAAAAAACAAAATCACAAGGCTACTTAATTTCAGAAGAAGCTCCAATTGCAGAAGCTTTTGAAGTTAATCTTAAATATACAGATTCTGGTAGACTCACTGCTGTGCTAAAAACACCCAAAGTATTAGATTACACCAATAAATCTTTTGGGTATCACGAGTTTCCTGATGGTATCGTATTGGATATTATTGATAAAGAAGGAAAAGTAAGTGTAGTTACTTCAGATTATGCAATCTCTTATCAGTTGACTGGGTTAATTGACATGAGAGGTAATGTCGATATTTTAACTGCAGATAGTACACATTTACAAGCAGAACAATTATATTGGGATAAAAATATCAACTGGGTATTTACAGATTATCCTTATAAAAGTTACATGTCTGACGGTAATATTAACGAAGCTGATGGTTTTGATGCTAATCAAGATTTTACTATCTTGAATTCAAGAAGTAATGATGGATTGATTTTTATTGAAGAATAATCTAATACCAAAAATGAAAATATTTAAGTTTTTTGAATATGCCTATCTGGCGATTATGATCTTTTTTATCTACCAGGCGTATGTAGAATGGGGTCAAGAAGGCGGGAGGAGTGTTCTCTACTTGTTTTTTGCAGCAGCAGCCATTTTCATGTACTTCTTTAAAAGAAATTTTAGAAAGCGATATGAGGCAAATAACAAGAAATAATTCATGGAATTAGATATCATTGTTATTTTACTGTCGCTTATTCTTTCAGCCTTTTTTTCTGGAATGGAAATAGCATATGTTTCTTCCAATAAAATCCATATCGAGATTGAGAAAAAACAAGGCGGGTTTGTATCCAATATCCTTGCCAGATTAACAAAAAAACCTTCTAAATTTATTGCAACCATGCTGGTTGGTAATAATGTGGCATTAGTGATATATGGTTTTTTTATGGGTGAAGTGTTAATGAATTTATTTCTCTCATTTATACCTTCAGGCTTTTGGTTGTTAGATTATGTTCTTACAGATCTTAATCTTTTAATGCAAACACTAATTTCAACAATCATTATTTTAATCACTGCCGAATTTTTACCAAAAGTTTTTTTTCAGATATATGCAAATACACTTTTAAAAGCATTTTCATTTCCTGCATATATTTTCTATCTCATATTTTCTCCAATTTCAACATTTGTAATCTGGATATCGGATTTTGTGCTAAAAAAATTTCTTAAAACAGAAGGAGATGAGGTGCAGCTCGCCTTTAGTAAGACAGAGTTAGGAGATTATATTAGTGAGCAAATGGAAACAGTTGAGGAGCATGATGAAATAGATAGCGAAATTCAAATCTTTCAAAATGCCTTGGATTTTTCTGATGTGAAATCAAGGGAGGTGATGATTCCAAGAACGGAAATTGTTGCTGTAGAAAAATCACAATCTATTGAAGAGGTAAGTAAATTTTTTATAGAGACAGGGTTGTCTAAGATCATTGTGTTTGATAGCACCATAGATGATATTATAGGATATGTGCATTCTTTTGAGTTGTTTAAAAAACCAAAATCCCTAAGATCTATTCTTTTACCTGTTGTTTTTGTTCCCGAAACCATGTTTGTAAAGGATGTTCTTAATCTTTTAACTAAAAAGCATAAAAGTATTGCCGTGGTAATTGACGAGTATGGAGGTACCAGTGGGATTATTACTGTAGAAGATATTATCGAAGAACTTTTTGGTGAAATAGAAGATGAACATGATTCTGTTGCTTTAATAGAACAAGAGTTGGCAGAAAAACATTTTTGTTTTTCTGCAAGATTAGAAGTAGATTATATCAACGAGGTGTACAAATTAGACCTGCCTAAGGGTGAGAATTATGAAACTCTGGGCGGAATGATTGTAAACCATACCGAAGAGATTCCTCAAAAAGGAGACGAAGTAATCATCGGTGCTTTTAAAATCAGCATAATTGAAACCTCAAATACAAAAATCGAGATTGTCGAATTAATAGTTACTTCTGAAGATTGATCCGTATTTTAATTAATGAACAAAAACATTTCAAATCAAAAAATTCTTCCTTTTGCAACGGTATATCTAATCGTTTTGATATGCGATTTAGTATGTAGTAGTAACGATGAGTATTTGCATTTAAGATTTTATACAAAACCATCCATTATAGGTTCGTTGATTATATTTCTATTTACGCAAAGAAAAAGTATGGTGCGGTCTACATTTCGAATCACCATGCTTGCTTTGATATTTTCTTTATTTGGCGATATCTTTCTTTTGTTTACTCAAACATCACAGCTTTTTTTTATAACGGGTTTGGTTATGTTTCTGTTTGCTCATATTATGTATATCGTGATTTTCTTTAAACAACGAGAAAATCAAAGAAAGAATAGGCTATTTTCTATGTTTACCATTGGATATGGTGTTATCTTGTTTTATGTGTTATATCCTGGTTTAGAAAAGATGCTAATTCCAGTAATACTTTACATGATTGTGATTTTATTAATGTCCAATGCTTCTTTTATAAGATCAGAACTTGTTTCTAAAAAGAGCTATATTCTTGTATTGGCGGGTTCTCTTTTTTTTATGCTTTCAGATAGCCTTTTAGCAATAGATATGTTTTATACACCACTACCTCTGGGTAATATCTGGATTATGCTTACCTATGCAAGTGCTCAGTTTTTAATTGTTTATGGAATTATGAATCAAAAAGAGCTGCTAAGATCTTAAAAAAATCAATTTAAAAAGGGTTCAATTCTTCAATAAAAACCGATTGCAAAAAAACTTCATAAGACTTTGATATTTTTAATTGGTATTATTGCAATAAAATGGTATTTTCGCCCACTATATTTTGAATAAATTATATATTACACCATGGCAGTTTTAAATAAAATCAGACAACGCTCCGTTTTTTTAATTGTGATTATTGCGTTAGCGCTTTTCTCATTTGTAATTGGGGATTTGATTCGTAATGGAGGAGCTATTTCTCAAAAAGCAGAAAATACCATAGCTACGATAAATGGAAAAGATATTGATAGAACAGACTTTGCCAGAAAAGTTGAAGCGGCTTCAAGAAATTTTGGAGGAAGTGGATCTAGTATTCAGGCGGTAAATTATGTTTGGAATCAAGAAGTACGTCAAGCTGTTTTTGAAGAGCAATTTGAAGAACTAGGAATTACCGTTGGAGAAGAGCAAGTAAATGAATTATTAGAAGAATCATTAGCAAATAATCCAACATTTCAGAATGAAGCTGGAGTTTTTGATAAAGCAAAAATGCAAGAATACGTTGCTAATATACAAGCAACGTCACCACAAGCATATCAACAATGGTTAGATTATGAAATATCTGTAAGTAAAGGAGCGGTAGAAGAAACATACCTTACAATGATAAAAGCAGGAGTAGGTTCTACTCTTAAAGAAGGTGAGCTGGCTTATAAAATGGAAAATGATAATGTAGATATCAAATATGTTCAGTTGCCATTTTCTAGTATCAAAGACGAGGATGTAAAGGTGTCGGATGCAGAAATCCAATCGTATATCGATAAACACCCGGGGCAGTACAAAGCAGATGCTTCTCGAAGTATTCGTTATGTTATGTTTACTGAAACTGCTAGCCAGGAAGATGAAGATGAGATCAAAGCAGAAGTTGCTACTTTGTTAAATGATAAAGCAGAGTTTAATACAACAACTAAAACAACAGATTCTATTTCAGGATTAAGAAATGTAAAAAATGTTGAAGAATTTGTAAATCAAAACTCCGCTATTAAATTTGACAATCGATTTAAGTTTAAAAAAGATTTACCAACAGCAGTTGCAGATACATTATATAACTTAGCAATTGGAGATGTATTTGGTCCATATAAGGATGGAGAGTTCTTCAAAATTTCAAAAGTTGTTGCACAAAAACAAATGCCAGACTCTGTTAAGGCAAGTCATATCTTAGTTTCTTGGGAAGGACTTAGAACTGCTGGAGATCTAAAAAGAACCAAAGAAGAAGCTAAAACACTAGCAGATAGCATTATGAACGTTGTTAAAGGTGATAAAAGTAAATTTTCATCTCTGGCATCAGAGTTTTCTGCAGATGTTTCAAATAAAGATAAAGCTGGAGATTTAGGATATTTTGTTCCAGGAGCTATGGTTCCTACATTTAATGATTTCTGTTTTGAAAACGAAACTGGCACTGTGGGTGTTGTAGAAACTCAATTTGGATATCATATTATCAATATTGAAGATCAAAAAAATCAACAAAAGGCAATACAAGTTGCTACAGTTGCTCGTAAGATAGAGCCGAGTGAAAAAACTATTAATTCTATTTTTACTGAAACGACTAAGTTTCAAATCGCAACAAAGGATAAAGATTTTGAAGAGGTTTCAAAAGAGAGTAACTTAACAGTGCGTCCGGTAAATAAAATCAAAGAATTAGATGAAAATATCCCAGGATTAGGTGCAAGAAGAGCAATAGTGCAATGGGCATTCAATGAAGAATCTAATGTTGGCGATGTAAAACGTTTTGATGTACCAGAAGGGTATGCGGTAGTTCAATTAACGGCAAAAGCAAGTAAAGGAACTATGTCTGTTAAGGATGCTAGTGCCTCTGTAAAATCAATTTTGATTAAAGAAAAGAAAGCAGAATTGTTGAAGAATAAGATTTCAGCAAAATCTGTTGAAGATATTGCTAAGAATCAAGCGCAAGTTGTAAAAACAGCATCTGCACTTAATATGAAAACACCAACGATTAGTGGTGCAGGTACAGAACCAAAAGTTATAGGAACTGCATTTGCCATCAATACAGGTGATGTTTCAAATCCAATTGTTGGTAATAATGGAGTATATGTTGTAGAGGTTACTAAAAAAACACCTGCTAGCGGTTTAGATACGTATATTAGCTATGCTGCGCAGACTTCTAAGTCTCAAGCAGGGTTAGTAAATTCTAAAGTGTTTGAAGCGCTTAAAGAAGCTGCAGAGATCGAAGATAAAAGAGCTAAGTTTTACTAGAACACTCTATTATCTATATAAAACAAAAAACCTGAAGAATTATCTTCAGGTTTTTTGTTTTATAGTTTAATCGCATATTTGTCGTTGCCGTTAATTTCCAACCTTTTTCTGCCATTTCCAGGCAGAGCGAAGTGAGTCGTCCAAACTACTTTTGGATTGCCATCCTAATTCATTATTGGCTTTGGTGGTATCGGCATAAGCTGCAGTAATATCTCCCTCTCTTCTTCCTACTATTTTATAATTTAATTTTTGCTCTGATACTTTCTCAAAAGATTGAATTACTTCTAAAACAGTACTTCCGGTTCCTGTACCTACATTAAATACATCATAGTTAGAACTGTTTTTATCTTCTATAAGTCGTTGTAAGGCGACAACATGAGCTTTTGCTAAATCTACTACGTGGATATAGTCTCTGATACAAGTTCCATCGGATGTAGGGTAATCATCACCAAATACAGATAATTGCTCTCTTAGCCCTATAGCAGTTTGCGTAATAAACGGAATTAAATTTTGAGGAACTCCTATGGGTAACTCTCCTATTTCTGCAGAAGGATGCGCACCTATCGGATTAAAATATCTTAGTGAAATCGCTTTTAGGTTCGAATTTACCTTGCAGGTATCTCTAATGATTTCTTCTCCAATTTGTTTTGTGTTTCCATAAGGCGATTCGGCAACTTTTACTGGGGCATTTTCGGTGATAGGCAATTCGTCTGCTTGTCCATAAACCGTACAAGAAGAGCTGAAAATAAAGTTTGAAGATACTTTATTCGTGAGTTCTTGTAGGATATATACCAAAGTGGATAGGTTGTTTTCGTAGTATAGTAATGGTTTTTCTACACTTTCACCAACAGCTTTGGAAGCTGCAAAATGAATTACACCCTCTATATCATGATGACGACTGAAAAAATCTTGTACTTTTTCTTTATCTCTAAGATCAAATTGTTCGAAAATAGGTTTTTTACCAGTTATCGATTGTATTCCTTGGAGCACATCTGGAGATGAATTGGAACAATTATCAATAATGACCACTTCATAATTTTTATTTTGTAGTTCAACTACGGTGTGAGAACCTATAAAGCCTAATCCCCCGGTGACTAAGATTTTCATGTTTAAAATGATTAAGTGTTAGTACAGACGAAGGAACAATAATTAAAGGATTTTAGCAACTTCTTGATTTACAAATTCTAAAAACCTTTCATCTTTTTCAGTAAAAGGATCTGCAGTATCCGAGTCAATATCGATTTGTCCTATATTTTCCCCATTTTTAAATAAAGGAATTACAATTTCTGATTTGACATTAATGCTACATGCGATATAATTATCCTGTGCCTGTACATCGGGAACGACAAAATTTTCATTAGAAATTGCAACCTGACCACAAATACCTTTTCCGAATGGGATTATTTCATGATCAGTTTTTTCTCCTACATATGTGCGAAGTTTTAATTCTTCCTTATCTTCATTTTTAAAATAAAAACCTACCCAATCATAATAGGTCACATTTTCTTTAAGTAATTTACATACCTCATAAAGCCTATCTGTAACCGATTGCTCTTTACTTTCAAGTATGTTAATTACTTGTGGTTTTAAATCTTCTAACAGCATTCTAACAATTTTTTCCGGCAAAAATATTTAAAATAATTAGAACAACCTCCTAATTATACTGGTATTGTTTTGTTAAAAAAGATACTAAAAAAGAAAATACGGTTAGTAATTGTTTTGAGTATAGGTTAAATTTGATGACGAAATAAGTTATAAATTATAAAAAGATTAAATTTTGAAGAGTATAAGAAGAGTTTTTGGGTTGTCAATACTACTAGTAATGTTAATGACAGTTTCTTGTAATAAGGATAAAAAAACGACTACCGGAGGTAAGAATGAAAATAGTAATACTATAGAGAATACTCAATCTAAAGTTGAATTTATAGATAAGAGTACTCAAGAAATTTATGGCACGTACCTTAAGATTAAAAATGGATTAGTAAACTCTAATAGTAAAGTAGTACAAGAAGAGTCAAAAAAAATAGAAGCTGCACTAGACGATTCAAAAGACAAAGAGCAATTAAAGGCTACTTTAAAGCTTATTTCTTTGACAAAAAATATCGAGGAGCAAAGAGGTTTTTTTGTTACTCTTACAGCCGAAGTAGAAAAGTTAATTAATGCTACAGAAATTAAATCGGGAGAAATATATAAGCAATTTTGCCCTATGGCTTTTGATGGAGAAGGTGGTTATTGGTTGTCGGATTCTAAAGGGATACGAAACCCATACTTTGGAGATAAAATGCTTAAATGCGGAAGTGTAAAAAGTGTGTTGAAATAAAATAAGTAAGTGTTAAAAATGAATTTGATGGTCGAGAACGTATGTTTTATAAAGTAACGCAATTAAAAATTAAAAAATATGATCTATAGAATAGTAGTAGGGGTAGCTTTTTTTGTGTTATTTTTTTCTTGTAAAGATGTAAAGAAAGTTCCTGGTTCTGCAAATGAAACAACAACTAATGTTGAGAAACCGCAAGTAGTAAAACCTCAAAAAGAGGCAAATCAAAAAGATACTATAGCGGTTTTAGATCATACCACCATTAAAAAGGATGTAATAGAAAATAGTGACTTTATCAATATTGAACAGATATCAGGCGATTTTGTTTTGGATATGAAGTATGCTACATCAGATAATTTCCTTAAAGAAAAAGTATACTCATGTGCAAAATGCTACATTCGAAAAAACGTAGCAGAAGCACTTATAAAAGCTAATAAAGACTTCATAAAACAAGGATATAAGATAAAGTTTTTTGATTGCTACCGTCCTCATAGTGTACAAAAAAAAATGTGGAAAATTTTTCCGAACCCAGGTTATGTAGCAGATCCTAAGGGCGGTTCTATACATAATAAAGGAGCAGCTGTAGATATTACGCTGGTAAAATTAGATGAGTCTCTTGTTGACATGGGTACTGGTTTTGATCATTTTGGCAAAGAAGCTCATCATGCCTACAGTAAACATTCTGAAGCAGTACTTGCTAATCGTAAATTACTACGAGAAACTATGAAAAAACATGGTTTTAAAACGATAAGAACTGAGTGGTGGCATTATAATTTTTATGCAGGTAAAAAGTATCAAATTTCTAATTTTGAATGGGAGTGCGATTAATGCTATCGATTAAATGGGTATTCATTGATCCAGTGAAACCCTCGATTAATCAATAAAAACTCATCTCTTTCTTTCTTTTTGGCTTTAATTTTTAAGGTGTCACTTTTATAAATACTTTCGAAAATGTAAAGGCTATCTTTAATAATGTAAGAAAAACTTTGTATATCTGTACTGTCTTTATACGAAGTAAGCGTTAAGGTTTTTGATACGGTATCAGTTTTCTCTTTAAAATGTACGATTCTTTCATCCATGGTTTGAACTCCGCTATTTCGTTTGTCGATAATCAAACGTTTCCATCGAAAAGAATCTGTTGTTAAAGGAGCAAGTGTATCATTATTCTTTATAAATTCTTCAACCTCATAAATACCATATAAAACTGATTTTTCACTTCTTTCTTGCTTTATTTTCATAAAAAAATTAATACTGGAGAGTATTAAAAAACAAATACATAAACCTTTAACAATATAGCCTGTTGTTATATGCTTTTGTTTTGAAAAATATGGGGCTATAATTTTTGGTTGAACAACTTTGTTTAGAACAAAGAATTCTAAGATTCGCTTTATATCGGGAGCAAGTATAAAAATCCCCATGACGATAAGCACTATACTATATGATTTTACAGGGATGTCGTAACTCATGTTCATCATAAATACATTGAGCATGATTCCAATCAAAATCAATGATCCAAAAACTACAGTTCTTCTATACAGCAACAGTACCCCTACTAAGACTTCGACAATACCAGAAAATCTTGTATAGGTGTTGCTATATTCCATAAAATTCCACAATAATCCCATAGGAGATTGGTCGCCAAAGGTTTTGATCAGATCAAAATTGCTTACTTCTGAAAATTGAACGCAAAAAACCTTAGAGAACCCATATAGAAACATGGTTAATGCTAAATAGTATCTAATTAGAATTCGTAGGTATAAAAATAGCTGGTTGTATTCTTTTCTTTTTACATCTAAAAGACTCCATAAAGCTGTTACTAAGATTGCCGTCGTTATCGCAATAACCTGGAAGATATAGTTAACCGTTGTATCCCCACTGCCATTAAAATTAACGTGTAGCTCTCGATTTATATTAAGAACATTTTGCCCAATCCAGGCCCAAACTTGATTAAACGAATTTATGTAAACCGCGATGTCTTCAGCACCTAAAACTGCAGGAATGTAGTAACCAAGTTTTTGTACAATATTGAAAATAAAAAACACAAAAAAGAATCTGAATGCAATGCGTTTGGTTAAATTCCAGTTAGGTTCTGCTGAAATGCCTTGTGTGACTTTCATTAATGCCGGTATTTGTTAGAGGTTTTTTTAGAGAAGTACAAATGTATTGTTTTAGACTCATTAAATCCAAAGAGATGTTTTTTTATAATTCAGTTAATTTTAAAGGAAAATAAAAGCGACACCCACATACGTGAATGCCGCTTTTGAGCACAATTATAAAAATCGGAAAAAATTATGCATGTTGTTTAGAACTGCTCAACTTCAGTACTACCCTCCATAGTATCAGTAGGTGATTTGCCTATTGTTACTGTAATTTTTATAAATATTGATAAGCACTAGTGGTTAAGAATTCTTCAAATTCTTCTTCTGAGACTACTAATTTTTTGAAAATTGAAATTGCATTTTGATAATTTTCTGTATTATATAGCTGCTCTCCAACTTGATCTTTAATAATTCTTAATTCATTTTCAAATAATTGATTAAAAAGTGTCTGATCTAGAATTCTTTTATCTTCAAGAGTCACTTCATTTTTTAGCCATTGCCATAATTGAGTGCGACTAATCTCTGCTGTAGCAGCATCTTCCATTAAGTTATAAAGTGCTACTGCGCCGTTTCCACTTAGCCAATTTGCGATGTAATGGATCCCAACATTGATGTTTTCCTGAATCCCTTTTTGAGTAATTGTTCCCTTTGGGATAGCCAATAGGTCATCTTCGGAAATATTAATATCGTTTCTTTTTACATGCATTTGATTTGCAGTAGGCATGTGAGTGTCAAATACCTGCATCGCAAGTTTTACTAATCCTGGGTGTGCGACCCATGTACCATCATGGCCATTTTTTACTTCACGCTCCTTATCGGCTTTTACTTTTGCATAAGCAGCGGCATTACGTTCTTCGTCATCTTTGATAGGGATTTGTGCTGCCATACCCCCAATCGCCAGAATATTTCTTTTGTGACATCTTTGGATCACTAGTTTGCTATATGCATCCATGAATGGGCTTGTCATAGTTACCTGTGCACGATCTGGAACTACAAAACCTTTGTGGTTTCTTAATTTTTTGATATAGCTGAATATATAATCCCATCTGCCACAGTTTAGCCCTACGATATGATCTTTTAAAGCATATATGATTTCGTCCAATTGAAAGCTCGCCGTTATAGTTTCAACAAGTACAGTAACTTTAACACTTCCGTGATCTATGCCTAAATATTCTTCAGAAAAATCAATTACATCATTCCACCATATTGCTTCAGTAAAATGCTCTAATTTTGGGAGGTAATAATATGCTCCTGTTCCATTTTCTTTTAATTGCTCGTTATTATGGAATAAGTACAAAGCAAAATCGAATAGAGATGCGCTCATTTCTTGCTCCTTAATCAAAAGATGTTTTTCATTAAGATGTAAACCTCTAGGGCGAACAATTAATGTGGCGATCCTTTCTTTAAGCTGATAGGTTTTGTCTCTTTTTGGATTATAAAACGAAATAGTTTTATTGACGGCATCTTTCAGGTTTTTCTGCCCTTGTAAGCAGTTTTCCCATAGTGGTGCATTACTGTCTTCAAAGTCAGCCATAAATGTTTTGGCTCCAGAGTTTAAGGCATTAATGACCATTTTTCGATCTACGGGTCCTGTGATTTCGACTCTACGATCTTGCAAATCTGCAGGAATCGGAGCTGCCGACCACTCACTGTTACGAATTTCTTTGGTGTTTTCTGGAAATGTTGGATAAGTTCCCAGGTCAAACAATTGCTGTTGACACTCACGATTTTTTAAAAGCGTTAATCGTCTATCATTAAAACGATCTTGTAAGGCCTCTAAAAAGGTCAGTGCTCCATCGGTTAAAATTTCCGGATGATAGTTCCTAACTTCTTTTGCGAAGCTGATTTTCTGACTAAGGTTTGTTTGTGTTTCCATAACTATATCGTTTTGAGTGAACAATATTATAAAAAAGTTTTTTATAAAACAAGCGAACGTTCGCTAAATGTGAATATTTTATTTTTTCGTCATTTACGCAAAAATGGTTACTTTTGAAATTATGGCAATAGCAGAAGAATATATAAGGTTGATTTTTGGTCTGAAAATCAAGCAAATACGTACAGAAAAGGATTTGTCGCTTTTTGGATTATCCAAACTAAGCGGGTTATCGAAATCATATTTAAATGAAATAGAAAAGGGGAAAAAATATCCTAAAACAGATAAAATAATTAAACTGGCTGAAACTCTAGAGGTTCCTTATGATCAGTTAGTGTCTTTGAAACTGGATAAAAACCTGGCTCCTATTGGTGAGATATTACAGTCGGGTATATTGGACGAAATTCCTCTAGAACTGTTCGGGATTCAGCAGAGTGATCTTATTGATATTATTGCTAATGCTCCTTCTAAGGTAAATGCATTTATAAGTACAATTATAGAAATTGCACAGCATTATAATATGAGTCGCGAAGGATTTTATCTGGCTTCTTTAAGGTCGTACCAAGAAGCACATAATAATTTCTTCAAAGATTTAGAAGACCAGGTGATTCGTTGTGCAAATTCGTATCAATTGGATTTAAACGGAAAAATAACTTCGGCAGAATTAGAAGAAATTCTCAAAGAAGAATACGGATACACTATTAATGAAGCCGGAATTCCTAAACAAGAAGAGCTCGATAATTTAAGATCGGTATTTGTTCCTTCAACAAAAACATTATTACTGTCGGATCGAGTAGGAGAGGCACAAAAAACATTTATTTATGCCAAGGAGTTAGGGTATCAATTTATGAATATTACAGAAAGACCTTATACATTTACGTGGATACGCTATGATAACTTTGAAGAAGTATTGCATAATTTTTATGCTTCTTATTTTGCGGGGGCGCTCATTATTCCTAAAAACCATCTTAGAGATCATTTAAAGGAACTTTTTGCTATGAAACGTTTTTCTGAGAAAGCTTTTCATAAGATTATGAATCTTTATAATGCATCTCCAGAGTCTTTTTATCAACGTTTGACCAATGTGTTACCCAAAGATTTTGGAATGCAAAATGTGTTTTTTCTAAGGTTTACGCATAAAAAGGGTGTAGAAAAGTTCAATCTGGTTAAAGAATTACACATTACGCATCAGCAGCAGCCTCATGCTAATGAGATTAATGAACATTATTGTAGGCGTTGGATGGCGATTAAAACGTTACAACGTACTGCAAACGAGGATTTAAATTACGCTTTTGATATTCAGATTTCTGACTATGCGGATTCGGGTCAGCAATATTTGGTATTCACATCGGCAACAAAGGATCCATTTAGAAAGGATTACTATCGCAGTATTGGAATTGGTTTTTTAATATCATCAGCTTTAGAGAAAAAGATCAGTTTTGTAAATGATTCTAAAATTCCAAAAGTAAAAGTGGGGGTAACCTGTGAGTCATGCTCTTTAAAAGATTGTGATGTGCGTATGGCGCCACCAAAACGCCTGATTTCAAAAGAAAAATATAAGCGAACTGCAACCTTGGTTGAGGATATAGTGAAACAGTATTCTTAATCGATTTATGGAGATTCGGAAAATACAACACTTTTCTTAATTGAAATAGATAATCTTAAAAATATAAAACCCGTTTTGAAAATTTCAAAACGGGTTTTTTCTTTATTTTATTTAACTATAACTGCTTTTTTGCAAATAAGTTAAATTATATTACTGTTACTATCGACTTACATCATCCCTGGCATACCTCCGCCCATTGGTGGCATTCCGCCTCCTCCAGCAGGAGCTTCTTCTTTAATGTCGATTAATGCACATTCAGTAGTAAGAATCATACCTGATACTGAAGCTGCATTTTCTAAAGCAATACGTGTTACTTTTTTAGGATCAATAATTCCAGCTTTTAGCATATCGACATACGCTTCAGATTTAGCATCGTAACCAAAATCGTTTTTACCTTCTAAAACTTTTGAGATCACTACAGATCCTTCTCCACCAGCATTCTCTACAATAGTTCTTAATGGCGCTTCTATAGCACGGTTTACAATTTGTACACCAGTAGATTCGTCATCATTTTCGGTTTTTACGGCCTCTAAAACTGATTTTGCCCTAACTAAAGCAACACCACCACCAGCAACAATACCTTCTTCTACCGCAGCACGAGTTGCATGTAGTGCATCATCCACACGGTCTTTCTTTTCTTTCATTTCTACTTCAGAAGCAGCACCTACATATAGTACAGCTACACCGCCAGCTAATTTTGCTAAACGTTCTTGTAGTTTTTCTTTGTCATAATCAGACGTAGTAGTTTCGATCTGCGCTTTGATCTGGTTTACTCGATTCTTAATCATTTCTTCTTCTCCAGCGCCATTAACTACAGTAGTATTATCTTTATCGATAGCTACTTTTTCTGCAGTTCCTAAATGCTCGATAGTTGTGTTTTCTAGAGTGAAACCACGTTCTTCAGAAATTACAGTACCACCAGTAAGAATAGCAATATCTTCTAGCATAGCTTTACGTCTGTCTCCAAAACCAGGAGCTTTAACTGCTGCTATTTTTAGTGCTCCACGCAATTTGTTAACAACAAGAGTTGCTAAAGCTTCACCATCAACGTCTTCAGCAATAATTAAAAGAGGTTTTCCAGTTTGAGCAACAGGCTCTAAAACAGGAAGTAAATCTTTCATTGCAGAGATCTTTTTGTCATATAATAGAATATAAGGGCTCTCAAGATCTGCAGTCATTTTTTCACTATTGGTTACAAAGTATGGAGAAAGGTATCCTCTGTCAAATTGCATTCCTTCAACAATATCTACATGAGTGTCTGTTCCTTTTGCTTCTTCAACAGTAATTACACCTTCTTTACCAACTTTTTCGAAAGCTTGAGCAATAAGATCACCAATAGTTTCGTCATTATTTGCCGAAATAGCAGCTACTTGTTTGATTTTATCAGAAGAATCTCCAACTTCTTTTGTTTGTTTAGCAAGGTCATCTGTAATTGCAGTTACAGCCTTATCGATCCCACGTTTAAGATCCATTGGGTTGGCACCAGCTGCTACATTTTTAAGTCCTTCTTTTACGATAGCTTGAGCCAGTACAGTAGCCGTTGTTGTACCATCACCAGCAAGGTCATTAGTTTTTGAAGCCACTTCTTTTACCATTTGTGCTCCCATATTTTCAAGAGCATCTTCTAGTTCTACTTCCTTGGCTACAGAAACACCATCTTTAGTTACTGTTGGAGCGCCAAAAGACTTACTAATAATTACATTACGTCCTTTAGGTCCTAATGTTACCTTTACTGCATTGGCTAATGCATCTACACCACGTTTAATTCCGTCGCGTGCTTCTATGTCAAATTTTATATCTTTTGCCATGATAAATTTTATTTTTTTTCAATTCTGCAAAGGCAGAATTTTTTTAATTTAAGTTTAAATTAATTTGTGTTTTGAATTGATAGATTCTTAAACAATAGCAAGGATATCATCCTCACGCATGATTAGATAATCTTTCCCATCTAATTTTAACTCAGTCCCGGCATATTTGCCATAAAGCACAGTATCACCTACTTTTACAGTCATGTCGTGATCTTTTTTACCACTACCAACTGCAGCTACTTTACCTTTTTGTTGTTTTTCCTGAGCCGAATCAGGAATATATAGTCCAGATGCTGTTTGTGTTTCAGCAGGAAGTGGTTCTACTACCACACGATCCGAAAGAGGTTTAATATTTACTCCCATTATGATTAGTTTTTATTATAAAATTAAAATGAAATATTATGATGCTTTGTATTTCAGAAATTGTGCCACTGGTGCGATACTGACAAATTGAAACAAAAAATGCCGACTGTATGACAAGTCGGCATTTTTGTTAGTATCATTTCAAAAGGTATTACTCTTCATTATTATCATTTGCTGCTGGAGCTTCAGGAACTTCAACTTGCACATCTTCTGTATTTACTTTTGATTCTTGAACAGAATTTCCGCTCATTAAGTCAATATTAGAAAGTAAGATCAATACTAGTAATAGTGTAGCTAAAGTCCATGTACTTTTATCTAAAAAGTCTGTTGTCTTTTTTACACCACCTAGTTGTTGTGTTCCGCCACCGCCGAAAGAAGAAGATAACCCTCCTCCTTTAGGATTTTGTACCATAATTACTACTACCAGTAAAAAAGATACGATAACGATTAGTATTAAAAATATTGAAAACGTTGTCATTATATATATTATTTATTTTCTTGTAATTTTTTTATTGCTCGAATTTGGTCTGCAAAGAAACCACTTTTTTCGGGATTTTTCAAAATTAATATGTTATAAGCTTGAATTGCCTTTTTGTAGTTTTTCTGAGCGAGATATACTCTTGCCAATGTTTCGGTCATTAGCTCATCTGCTGGAACTTGATTTTCTTTTGCAAGATTGCGAGCAGGAGTGTTTTTTGCCGCTGGTTTTATCTTAGGATTATTGGCAATAAACTCATCAATAAGATCAAATTTCTCTTTTTGTAGTAAAGAGGGTGTTTTATCTTTTTTCTCAGTTTCTGGAGCTGAAGGCTGAGCTTCTGCGGGATTTGTTTTTTGATCAAGAGGTTGCGTCGAGGTTAGTTTTAACCATTCAGCAAAAGAATGTGTCTCCTTTTTGTTAAAATCTAATGGAGCGTCAATTTGTAATTCTTCTTCAGGATTTTTTCTATTTTCTGAAGAATTGGTTTGTTCTTCTTCTGCTTGATTAGTTATAGATTCAGAAACTTCTAATTGACGCAACGTACTTTCTTCTTTTCTTGTTAAAAATAAAGTGGGATCGAGTACATCTTCAGCTTCTTCCATTTTCATTCTTACAGCATCATCCATTGCCATTCTGGGCAATACTTTTACTTCTTCATGATCGACGACATTAATATCTGATTTGTGTTTTTTCTTTGCTTCTTGATCCTGAGGTTTTTGATTAAATAGGTCTGAAGTAATAAAATCAAATAAAACGCTTCGATCTGTTGTGTATGCAGCGGTTGTTTTAAGCTCTTGATTATATCGAAAACTTTCTTGATTTTTTAAGCCTTTCAATAATAAAGGTCTCACAGATTGAAAATATGGAAACTCACGAGAAAGTTTTTCCAAGGCATTTGTCTGCTCCTTACTAATCTCTGAAGGATTTTGTAATAAATATGTGAGTTCTTTAGTGTTCAATATAAAAATTTAAGTATGCTATTCTTATGTTACCACCTTGCCAAGGTTGCGTTAAAAATATCTTGAGTAATTCGTTCAAAAATTATTTGCAATGCTTCGTCTCGGATAGCATTTTCTGATCGATCGGCCGGGTAATCAAAGAAAAATGAAAAACGTTGTTCTATATCTTGAGAAGGATCATTGGCGTCATAAAATCTCATGTTTACTGCAATTGTCAGTCGGTTTTGGGCTGCTGTAATATCTGAAGTAGCTGTATTAGGAGAGACATAATCTTGAACAATTTCTCCTTCATACACAATATCCCCTCCAGATGTGGTTAGGCTAAGGTTAGTTTGATTAAGTATTAAATCTTGTAATTGATTGGTAAAGGTTTGATCTGCTCCCGGAAAAATTCTTGGAGATTGATTTTGAAAAAAATTAACCTGAAATGTTTTAGTTTCAGGAGAAATAGATATTCCACTAAAAGAATATACACCACATCCTTGAAATAAAAACAGGCCGACTATTGTGCAAACTATATATTTTAATTTTCTCATTAATTCTTTCCGTATGTGTTTTTTAAATTCACAATTTTATATCCTGAATTCATAATTATTTAGAGGTCGTATTGTTTGATTTTTCTGTACAAGGTGCGTTCACTAATTCCTAATTCTTCAGCAGCTGCTTTTCGTTTTCCTCGGTGCCGTTCTAATGATTTTTTAATTAACTCTAATTCTTTATCATGTAAAGACAAGGTTTCTTCTTCTTCAATTTCTTCGGCAAAAGAATATTTATCTTCTTCTTTTTGAGGGATAATGCTTTGAGGTGGTATTTGTAATACCTCGGTGGTTGTGTTTATTGGTTCTTCGAATGGTATTTCTTCTTCCTCTTTATCTTCTCTATAGATTTTTCTGATTAATCCTTCGTTATCCTTTTGTACTTGTTGTGCATTACCACTTTGCATAAGCTCCATGGTTAATTTTTTTAGATCATTGAGATCACTTTTCATGTCGAATAACACCTTGTACAGAATCTCTCTTTCATTGGCAAAATCACTTTCTTGCTTATCTGAAGAAATTACTGCTGGGAGGTTACTTCCTATGTTTGGTAAATATCCGTGCAGAGTAACTGCGTTTATTGTCCTGTTTTGTTCAAGGACTGAAATTTGCTCTGCAATGTTGCGTAATTGTCTGATATTACCGCTCCAATGATATTTTTCTAATAAAACTACAGCGTCATCTGTTAAACGTATAGTAGGCATTTTGTATTTTGTAGCAAAATCTGAAGCGAATTTCCTAAACAAAAGATGAATATCATCTTTGCGATCTCTTAATGGAGGGAGCAGTATCTCAACAGTACTCAAGCGATAGTATAAATCTTCTCTAAACTTACCTTTTTTAATTGCTTCAAACATGTTTACATTGGTGGCGGCTACAATGCGAACATCTGTTTTCTGAACTTTAGATGAGCCAACTTTGATAAACTCTCCATTTTCTAAAACCCTTAATAAACGTACTTGCGTGGTAAGGGGGAGTTCTCCAACTTCATCAAGAAATATGGTTCCACCATCGGCTACTTCAAAATAACCGCTTCTAGTTTGCGTAGCTCCGGTAAAAGCACCTTTTTCATGCCCAAAAAGCTCACTATCAATAGTGCCTTCTGGAATCGCTCCACAGTTTACTGCAATATACTTACCGTGTTTTCGATGAGATAATGAGTGTATGATTTTAGGAATACTTTCTTTACCTACACCACTCTCTCCTGTTACTAAAACAGAGATATCGGTTGGGGCTACCTGTATAGCCTTTTCTACGGCACGGTTAAGTTTAGGATCGTTTCCTATAATCCCGAATCGTTGTTTTATGGCTTGAACTGATTCCATCTATTAGTTTATGATTGTGTGTGTTTTTATGCTTTCTGGTTAATTATTATCTGAATATCCAACAGCTTCGCCAAGCAAAGTTGCACTGGTACATTCGTTAATGCAAACCATTACAAAATCACCAATTTTGTATTCTCCTTTCGGAAAAACAGCAACAGTGTTTTGAGTTGTTCTTCCACTCCAATGGGCATCAGATTTTTTAGACTCTTTTTCAATTAAAACCTCTAAGGTTTGTCCGATAAAAGCTTGATGTCTGTATTCGCTATGTTTGCGTTGTACTTCTATAATTTCAGAAAGTCTTCTTTTCTTAACATCTTCAGGAACATCATCCTCCATTTTACGTTCTGCAAGCGTACCGGGTCTTTCAGAGTAGGCAAACATAAATCCATAATCATATTTTACATACTCCATAAGAGATAAGGTATCCTGATGATCTTCTTCGGTTTCTGTTGGAAATCCTGTAATTATATCTTGGGAGATAGCACATTCAGGAATAATACGTTTTATGTTGTCTATTAAATCAAAATATTCTTGTCGCGTGTGTAAGCGGTTCATTTCTTTTAATATGCGATCGCTTCCACTCTGAATAGGCAGATGAATATATTTACAAATGTTTTTATGTTTTGCCATAATTTCAATCACATCCAAAGTCATATCTTGTGGATTTGATGTAGTAAAACGTAAGCGTAATTTTGGGTGTTTTGCAGCAACCATATCCAATAGTTTAGCAAAATTAACTGCAGTAGCTTTTTGAAAATCACTTGCCTTATCAAAATCTTTTTTCAGGCCACCACCATACCATAGATAGCTGTCTACATTTTGACCTAGCAATGTAATTTCTTTAAAATTTTGAGCAACCAGATCATCTATTTCTTTCAAAATACTTTGTGGGTCTCGGCTACGTTCTCTTCCTCTTGTAAAAGGTACCACGCAAAATGTACACATGTTATCGCAACCTCTGGTAATCGATACAAAAGCCGATACACCATTGCTTTGTAATCGTACTGGAGAAATGTCTCCGTAAGTTTCTTCTTTTGAGAGAATTACATTAACCGCATTACGGCCAGCATCTACTTCTTCAATAAGGTTAGGTAGGTCTTTATAGGCATCTGGTCCAACGACAAGGTCAACAATTTTTTCTTCCTCTAGGAATTTACTTTTTAATCGTTCTGCCATACAGCCCAGAACTCCAACCTTCATTTGTGGATTGATCTTTTTTACGGCATTGTATTTTTCTAAACGCTTTCTAACCGTTTGCTCTGCTTTTTCTCTAATAGAACAGGTGTTTACCAAAACTAAATCTGCATCTTCAAGGTTTTGTGTAGTATTAAATCCTTCTTTAGCCAAAATTGAAGCTACAATTTCGCTATCGCTAAAATTCATTTGACAACCATAACTCTCAATAAAAAGCTTGCGTTGGTTTTCTTTCTTCTGATCAAGAACTAATGGTTGTCCTTGTTTGTTTTCATCTATAATCTTCTCCATAAAAAATAATTCCTTAACGATTAAAGGCAAATAATGTGCAAAGATACCTTTTAATACGATTTATGACAAAGTGGCAGGGTTTTATTTCTGAAAAAAATTATATTTGGTCTTTTCCAACCGATAAAACAGATGATGTTATGACTAATAATCTTTTTGAGAAGATTGAAAATAGCTCTCCTATAGATTTTGGAGATATTTTTAATAAAAGTATAGAGCTTTTTAAAAAAATCTGGGTACAAGGATTTGTACACTTGCTTATTACTATGGCAGTCATGATTCCTCTGTTTGCTGTGATGTATATTCCAATTTTTGCTCTTGCGGGGCTATCAGGGTTAGAAAACAATTATGGCGAATATGGTGATTATGGATATCCACAAGAGGAATTATCTATCGGTTTGATGATCATTTTTATAGTGTTGGTATTAATAGTGTCTATGGTTGCAACTACATTTCAGTTTGGGATCAATGCACATTTTTATAGAGTATGTAGACAGGTTGATATGGGTGAAGCCCAGAGTTCTAAGTATTTCATGTTTTTTAAAGGTAAATACTTAGGGAAAATCTTTGCAATTTCGATAGCAACGTTTGGTATTGCTTTGTTGGCGGCATTGTTATGTTATATTCCAATACTGTATGTAATGGTTCCAATACACCTATTAGGGGCAATTTTTGCCTTTAATCCAGATCTTAGTGTAAGTGATCTTATAAAAGCTAGTTTTAAATTAGGGAATAAAATTTGGCTAATAGCTTTTGGGTTGATTTTTGTTTCCTCTATGCTTGCTCAATTGGTGGGAATGCTACTGTGTTTTGTTGGAATATTTTTCACCGCTTTTTTTGTATATATGCCAGTGTATTATATGTATAAAGAGGCAATAGGTTTTGATGAGACCGAACCTAAAGAAGATACGTTACTTGTAGAATAAAAGTTATAAGCCTGCTAATTAGCAGGTTTTTTTTAAACTAAATTTTTGATAAAGAATCTCGATATCAAAAAATTGATATACTTTTGTGGTCAGAAATTAAAGGATTATGGCTAAGAATTTAGTGATTGTGGAGTCGCCTGCCAAGGCCAAAACTATAGAGAAATTTTTAGGAAAAGATTATACGGTAGCGTCAAGTTTTGGGCATATCGCAGATCTTCCTGCAAAAGAATTAGGAGTAGATGTCGATGGCGGTTTTAAACCTAAATATATTGTCTCTAAAGACAAAAAAGATGTCGTTAAAAAACTAAAGGATCTTTCTAAAAAAGCAGAAATGGTTTGGTTGGCTAGTGATGAGGATCGTGAGGGAGAGGCTATTGCCTGGCACCTGGCCGAAACACTTAAGCTAGATAAAGAAAGAACCCGCAGAATTGTGTTTCACGAGATTACCAAAAATGCTATTCTTAAAGCTATAGAAAATCCACGTTCTATAGATTACAATCTTGTAAATGCGCAACAGGCTAGACGTGTATTGGATCGTTTGGTTGGGTATGAGTTGTCTCCAGTGCTATGGCGCAAAGTGAAAGGAGGATTGTCTGCCGGTCGTGTACAATCTGTTTCTGTGCGACTAATTGTTGAAAGAGAAAGAGAAATACTAGGTTTTAAACCAGAAGCCTCATATAGAATAGATGCAGAATTTTCTAATCAAACAGGAAAATCTTTTAAAGCAAAGCTTCCTAAAAACTTTAAAACAAAAGAAGAAGCAACGTCTTTTTTAAAACAAAATATAGGGGCGTCTTTTAAAGTCGCGGATCTTACTACAAAACCGGCTAAAAAATCTCCAGCACCTCCATTTACAACCTCTACTTTACAACAAGAGGCTTCCAGAAAGTTATATTTTTCGGTTAGTAAAACCATGACTATGGCACAACGGTTGTATGAAGCAGGATTGATAACATATATGAGGACCGATAGTGTAAATCTGTCTGTTGAAGCGCAAAATGGAGCAAAAGCTGAAATTGTATCAGCGTATGGAGAAGATTTTAGTAATCCTAGACAATATAAAGGTAAGTCAAAAGGAGCGCAAGAAGCTCACGAAGCCATTCGTCCCACAGATTTTTCCAGACATACTGTAAATGTTGATTACGATCAACAGCGATTGTATGAACTAATATGGAAACGTGCAATTGCATCGCAGATGAGTGATGCAAGATTAGAAAGGACCAATGTTAAAATTGAAGCGAATTCTCATAAAGAGCAATTTACTGCAAATGGAGAGGTGATAAAATTTGAAGGCTTTTTGAAGGTGTATCTGGAAGGAAACGATGATGAAGATGAAGAACAAGAAGGAATCCTCCCGGAAATGAAGGTTAACGAGAGCTTGTTTAATAAATATATTTCAGCTACAGAGAGGTTTACCAGGCCACCAAGTCGATATACCGAAGCTTCATTGGTTAAAAAACTAGAAGAATTGGGTATTGGAAGACCATCGACGTATGCGCCAACTATTTCGACTATTCAAAACAGGAATTATGTAGAGAAAGGAGCTAAAGAAGGTGAAGTGCGTAAATATGTGCAGATGATTCTTTCTGGAGATAAGATGCAAGAAAAAAACCTGTCAGAAAAAGTAGGAAGCGATAAGGGTAAATTAATCCCAACAGATGTAGGTATGGTGGTTAATGACTTTTTAGTAAATCACTTTTCTTCAATTCTAGACTATAATTTTACGGCAAAAGTAGAACAGGATTTTGATGAGATAGCAGAAGGTCAGGAAGATTGGACTCATGTAATGAAAGAGTTTTATGAAGAATTTCATCCTAGAGTAGAAGATGTAGCACAAAATGCAGAACGTGAAGTAGGAGAACGAATTCTGGGTGAAGATCCTGTAACCGGTAAAGTGGTTAGTGTTCGTTTAGGTAAGTTTGGGCCTATGGTGCAAATCGGTACTGTAGATGATGAAGATAAACCTAAGTTTGCTAGTTTGCCACCAGGACAAACATTAAGCGGAATTACTTTTGAGGAAGCAATGGATTTGTTTCAGTTGCCAAAAGAATTAGGAGTATATAAAGGAGAGACTATAGTGGTAAATAATGGCCGTTTTGGTCCTTATGTACGTTTTGGTGAAAAATTTGTTTCCTTAGAAAAAGGAGAAGATCCATTAAGTACTACGCTAGATAGAGCAATAGAGTTGATAGATGCTAAAGAAAAAGCGGATGCTCCTATATATATGTATGAAAATCTTCCCGTTCAAAAAGGTAAAGGACGATTTGGGCCATTTATAAAATGGAACAATATGTTTATCAATGTTAATAAAAAATATGATTTTGATAATCTGTCTGATCAAGATATTGTAACCCTAATCGAGGAAAAGAAGCAAAAAGAAATCGATAAAGTAATTCATAATTGGGAAGAAGAAGGAATTCGTGTTGAAAAAGCGAGGTGGGGTAGAAGCAATATTATTAAAGGTAAAATAAAAATAGAATTACCAAAAACGGTAGACGCTACAAAATTAACTCTTGATAAGGTAAAAGATCTTATTGAGAAAAATGCACCTAAGAAAAAGACAACAAAAAAGAAAACTAAGCCTAAAAAGAAATAATACATGTCTTTCGAATTTCTTGCACCAGTTAGCGACTTAGTAGCAGCGCATACCAAGTTGCTTTCTGATCAATCATTAGGAAAACAAATAAAGGTTCATACTGCAGAAAACGGAATTCCTGATTTGGAAAAAGTCGATATTGCCATTCTTGGTATTCAAGAAAATAGAAACGATATTGATTTTTTAGGAGAAAAACTAAATTTCGATACGGTACGTAAGTCATTATACGAACTTTATCCTGGAAATTGGGGAAGCACTATTGTCGATCTTGGAGATGTGACTCCGGGTAATGAAGTTAGTGATACTTATTATTTGGTTCAAGAAGTTCTATCGTCTTTATTACAAAAAGATATTATTCCTATAATAATAGGAGGAAGCCAAGATTTAGTTTACGCACAATATAGATCTTTTGATATATTAGAGCAGATGGTAAACTTGGCTAATGTGGATAGTAAGTTTGATTTAGGTAATTCTTCAGAACCCATAACGAATACTTCATTTGTTGGTAAAATTATAGTAGAACAACCGTATAATTTATTTAACTATAGTAATATAGGATATCAAACCTATTTTAATTCTCAAGAAGAAATTGATCTTATAGAAAAATTATACTTTGATGCATATCGTCTAGGCGAGGTGATTTCAGATATGACCATTGTAGAACCAATTATGAGAGATGCAGATATTGTGTCAATAGATCTTGGAGTTATAAGTGCTACTAGTATGGGTGGGTTGGTTTTTTCACCAAATGGATTTGATGGAAGAGAGATTTGTGCTATTTCACGGTATGCGGGAATAAGTGATAAAGTAAAAAGTTTCGGGATTTATGAATTTAAAAATTTCAAGAACGAAGAAACTTCGGCTATGTTAATTGCTCAAATCATTTGGTATTTTATTGAAGGAGTCAATTTTAGATCTAATGAGATCAATATAAAGAGCCTAAAAAGTACGTTACATTATAATGTTCCTGTAGAAGATGAAATTTTGTCGTTTTATAAGAGCGCAAAAACAGGAAGATGGTGGATAGAAATACCATTTATTTCATCTGGTAATAATAAATTGAAAAGACATACGTTATTACCTTGCACATACAACGATTATGAGCGTGCTTGTAATCAGGAAATACCTGAAAGATGGTATAAGGCAAAACGAAAAAACGAAGTTTAACATTTTTATTAGGCAGATTTAAGGTTTTTTTTAGAAAAAAATTGTTTTTCTGAAAATAAATAAATAGGTTTACGTCCTTAAATCTAGAAGATCTTAACCTAAAACACGTTATGAAGAAATTTGTATCACTCTTTGCTATTTTAGCAATGCTCTATAGTTGTGGTGGAGGAGGAAACCGAGGAGAACTAGTCGGAGCACAAGGAAAAAAATGGCACCCACAAAAGCCGTACGGAATGGCCCTTATCCCCGGAGGATCGTTCATTATGGGTAAGTCGGATGATGACAAAGCGGCGTTGGCAAACGCACCTACCAAGATGGTAACTGTTCGTTCATTCTATATGGACGAGACCGAAATCACCAATAGTGAGTATAGGCAATTTGTAAATTGGGTTCGAGATTCTACAATCCGAATGAAATTGGCTATTATGGCAGACGAACTAGGTAAAACACCTGGTGATGATGGTATCGGAGAATATGCATTTTTAGATGCAGATACCGAGAACATGTCAGTCTACGAAAAATATATGTACGATAATTATAGTGGTACAGGAGAAACCGGTTACGAAGGTAGAGCTCTTAATAAGGATATCGATATCGAGTGGGATATTGAAGATTACCCAGATGAGTTTTATGCAGAAGTTATGGATACTATGTATATTCCTTTAGAAGAATCGTATAACGGTAGACGTACTTTAGATGTTAGTAAGTTCGAATTTAGATTTACCTGGATGGATATTCAGGCTGCGGCAAGAGCCCGTAAAGGTGGAAGAAAAGATTTTGTAAAAGAAGAAGTAATAAAAGTCTATCCTGATACTACGGTATGGATTAAAGACTTTAACTATTCATATAATGAGCCTATGCATAATGATTATTTTTGGCATAGTGCATACGACGATTACCCTGTAGTAGGAGTTTCTTGGGAACAAGCTAAAGCTTTCTGCAGATGGAGAACTATTGAGAAAAATACATTTCAAAAGAAAAAAGGTAAAGAATTCGTGAACTATTTCAGACTGCCTACAGAAGCAGAATGGGAGTATGCTGCTAGAGGTGGTCTAGAATCAGCTACATATCCATGGGGTGGTCCTTATGCTTTAAATGACCGAGGTTGTTTCTTGGCAAATTTCAAACCTCTTAGAGGAAACTATGCAGCAGATAACTTTTTATATACTGTCGAAGCCAAAACATTTGAGCCAAATGATTATAACTTATATAATATGGCAGGTAATGTTTCAGAGTGGGTACAGTCATCATATGATCCCTCAGCATATGAATACGTTTCATCAATGAACCCAAATGTCAATGATGATGAAAATAAACGTAAAGTAGTGCGCGGTGGATCCTGGAAAGATGTTGCTTATTTCCTACAAGTAAGTACCAGAGATTACGAATATGCAGATTCTGCTAGGAGTTATATTGGATTTAGAACCGTTCAGGACTATATGGGTACTGACGTGACTGGAGATGATAATACGCAGAATCAAAAATAAGTCCCAAAATTCTATCAACTTAATTACTAACCCTTTTTTTAAAATTTAGATTTAAAAAACAAAACAAATTTATTATGGCAAATTCAAAAGCAAGCAAAAAATTAATGAACATGGTATACGGTCTAGGAGCGGCCGTAGTAATTCTAGGTGCACTTTTTAAAATTATGCACTGGCCATTTGGTAATCAAATGCTTATTATTGGTTTGATCACGGAAGCTTTCGTATTTACAGTTTCTGCATTCGAACCTGTTGACGACGAATTAGATTGGTCTCTTGTGTATCCTGAGTTAGCAGGAGGAAATAAAAAAGATAAGAAACAAGACACTACTCCTGAAGGATTATTATCTAAAAAATTAGATGATATGTTAAAAGAAGCTAGAGTAGATTCTAGTCTTATGAGTAGTCTTGGTGATAGCATCCGTAATTTTGAGGGAGCAGCTAAGAATATTTCTCCTACTGTTGACGCAATACAAGGTCAAAAGAAATATAGCGAAGAAATGCAAAAAGCAGCTTCTCAATTAGAATCTCTAAATAGTCTTTATAAAGTGCAATTAGAATCTTCAGCATCTCAAGCAGAAGCTAATCAGGCAATAGCTGATAATGCACAAAAATTAAAAGATCAAATGGAAAGCCTTGCTAGTAACCTTTCTTCTCTTAATGGAGTATATGGTGGTATGTTAACTGCAATGAATAGAAGCTAGTTAACTTTTTAATAAATATTTTATAATAACTACCAAAATCTAAGAAGAATATGGCAGGAGGAAAATTATCCCCAAGGCAGAAGATGATTAACCTGATGTACCTGGTTTTCATCGCGATGATGGCATTAAATATGTCAAAAGAGGTATTATCGGCATTCGGTTTGATGAACGAAAAGTTAGCAGAATCAAATGTTATCTCTACAGAACGTAATAATGCGTTTATGACTGGTTTAGCTGAAAAAGTTTCTGAGCAACCTGAAAAATATACCCCTCTAAAAGAAAAAGCAGATCAAATTAGTGCTTTATCAAATGAGTTTAACGCATATTTAGATAAAATTAAATCTGAAATAACAGCGGATTTAAGTGATCCTACAGATTATGAAACCATGGACAAGTCTGTTACATTAGATCAGAAATTTTTTGCTGGAGGTAAAGTTACTCCATCGGCTCAGGAATTTCTTGATAATGTATCAAAATATAGAGATGGTGTATCTGCAGCAATCAAAGAAGTAAAAGAAGTTGATCCATCTGTTGCTAGCGATGTAGAAAAAACTTTTTCTACTAGTGATGTTAAGGATAGATCTGGAGTAAATAAGAAATGGTTAAATTATAACTTTGAAGGGTTCCCATTAGTGGCAACTTTAACAAAGCTTACACAGATGCAAGCTGATGTTAAAACTACAGAGAGTAAAGTGCTTTCTGCATTATTAGCAGGACAACAAGCATCTGAACTTTCTTTTAGCAACTATGAAGCAATCGTTGTTGCTGATAAAACTGCATTTTTTAGTGGTGAGAAATTTAAAGGTAGAATTGTTCTTGGACGTTTTGATGCTACTTTAAAACCAACCAAAGTTATGGTTAATGGTAAAGAGCAGACAGAGGTTCAGAATGGACAAATTATGCTTGATTTCCCAGCAGGAAATATTGGAGAAAGAGAAGTAGCCGGAGAGCTTGAGTTTAAAGAAGGTGATTCTATTGTAAAAATTCCAATTAAGAGTTCTTATACCGTTATTCCAAGACCAAATTCTGCTGTAATTTCTGCGGATAAAATGAATGTGGTATATCGTGGTGTAAACAACCCAATGACAATTTCTATCCCTGGAGTACCAAATGTAAATGCCTCTGCGCCTGGTTTAAGAAAATCTGGAGGAGCTGGTAAATACATGATGAATGTTACTACAGTAAAAGCTCGTACGGTTAGTATTAAAGTAAGTGGAAAACTTGCAAATGGAACTACGGTTAGTGATAGTAAAAAGTTTAGAATCAAAGATATTCCTAGACCAGTGGGAACTGTTCGTGGAGAAGATGGATCTATCAAAATGGCAAGAAATGCGTTAGAAATTTCTTCTATTGGTGCTATTTTACCTGATTTTGATTTTGATATTAAATTAAAAGTTACAGCGTTTAAATTTAAAGTTGAAGGACAACCAACTGTTAGTGTACGTGGTGGTAGATTAAATTCTAAAGCTAAAAGTGCGTTACGTAAGGCTAAAAGAGGTTCGGCTGTACAAATTATTGATATAAAAGCACAGTTAACTACTAACGCTGGATATAAATTAAAGAAAATATCTCCAGTAATTGTTGAGTTAACAAATTAAAAATAAACTAATTAGTTATGAATTTGAGAAATTTAATATTAACCATTTTAGGTCTATTCGTTTCTGTTATTTCATATGGTCAAATTAACGTTCTTAACGCTGATCAACCAGATGATATAGGAAAGAAAACAGAAGAACAGATTATGTACGATAATGATCATCCTTTAGAGTATGGTTATGTTGATAAGCGTGATGTATTATGGGCTAAAACAACTTGGGAAACTATCGATCTTGATGAGCGTATTAATTTTCCATTGTATTATCCTATCGATACTAATAATATTGGTGTGAACAGACGTTCATTATACGATGTATTAGTATCAAATATTAAAAGTGGTAAAATCAAGAATATTTACTCAGATTCATATTTTACAGAGACACGTACATTTCAAGATCTTGAGTCTACAATGTCAAAAATTGACACTACAGATTTAGGATATGAGCAGTATAATGCTGGAGAAGAAGTAGATCCTCAGTATATCAATAGAAGAGATATTAGTTCTGCAGATATTGCAGAATATAAAATCAGAGGTTATTGGTATTTTGATAAAAGACAGGGAGAATTAAGATATAGGTTGTTAGGTTTAGCTCCAGTAGCTCCTGATGTTAACTTTATCGATGATGACGAGCCAGATATGGTTGCTTTATTTTGGGTTTGGTACCCAGATGTAAGAGAGATTCTTCATAATGCTTCGGCATTTAATAGAAGAAATACATCCATGCCTTTTACGTTGGATCATATTCTTAATGCGAGAAGATTTAATTCTATCATTTATAAAGAAGATAATGAACAGGGTGACCGTTCGATTAATGACTATATCGTAGATAATGCATTAATGCAGCTTCTCGAGAGTGAAAGAATTAAAGAAAGCATCCGTAATTTTGAAATGGATATGTGGAGTTATTAAGCTCTGTAACTATATAATTATACAAACGCCCGGCAATTGTCGGGCGTTTTGCTATTTTTGGGCTATGTTAGATTATATCGTTGTTGGATTTGGTTTGTCTGGATTGTCATTTGTAGAGTATTTAGACAATGAAGAGCGCTCATTTGTTGTTTTTGAAGATTACTCTCAAAAATCTTCGAGAGTCGCAGGGGGGCTATATAATCCAGTAATTTTAAAACGATTTACACCAGCATGGCAGTCTTTAGAACAACTAAACAATGCATTACCATTTTATAAAAATATTGAAGATAAGCTTCAGGAACCATTAGTTTTTGAGCTCCCAATATTGAGAAGGTTTAATTCTGTTGAAGAGCAAAATACCTGGTTTGAAGCTTGTGATAAGCCAATCTTAAATCAATTTCTTTCTGCAAAACTCATAAAAAATACGAATACTGCATTAGACATTCCATATTATTTTGGAGAGGTTAAACGTACCGGAAGGATAGCAATCGAAAGTATGCTTTCTTCATATATACAATACCTCGATAAAAAGAAAAGAATACAATACGAGTCTTTTGAATACGAAAAAGTAATAGTAAAGGATGATTATGTCGAATATAAAGGCATTAAGGGGAGAAATATTCTTTTTGCTGAAGGCTTTGGCGTTAAAGAAAACCCATTTTTTAGATATTTACCGTTAGTAGGCAATAAAGGAGAGTATATTATTATAAAATCAAACGAATTAAAGCTGCAGGAGGCAGTAAAATCGTCTATATTCATTATTCCATTAGGAGACAACCTATATAAAGTAGGGGCGACGTATAATAACGAAGATAAATCTCCCGAGATTACTAGTAATGCACAAGAAGAATTACAAAAAAAACTAGAATCTTTTCTAAATGTAAAATATGAGATCGTGGACCAGGTTGCGGGGATAAGACCGACGGTACGAGATCGCAAACCATTGGTTGGAACACACCCCGAGTATCAAAATGTGCATATTCTTAATGGACTAGGAAGCAGAGGAATATTGATCGGTCCGTCTGTAGCAAAAGAACTGTATGATCATATTCAAAATGACGTTCCTCTTAATCATGAAATTGACATAAAACGTTTTGAGAAACTACGATAAGCTTTTTTCTTTATCATAATGCATGAAAAAGTTAATCCAGATGTTTCGTGATAATCTCAAGATAATCGGCAAAGAGACAATCATAGTCGCAGCAATTACAAAAAAAGTTGCTACAAGGTTCAGTTTGAAAACAAAATGACCAATGACAAAAGCTGCAACGGCAAATGCAATTCCAACGGGATAACTTACATACATCGCGCCATAAAAAAAAGAAGGCTCTATTTTGTATTTGGTATCGCAATGGCTACAACGTTCATGCATTTTTAAAGTTTCACTTAACTTATAGGGGTTAGAAATTTTATACATACTTTCTTTTTGACATACAGGGCAATTGCCTGTAAAAATGCTATAGATTTTAGTTCCTTTTAAGATGTTCATAAGCGTTTTTATTCTACGGTAAAATTAATCATCTTTGCACAAAATATTCAAAAGCTGATGTTAAACATACATAACTTATCGATTTCGTTTGGGGGTGAATACCTTTTTGAAGAAATAAGCTTCAGGTTGAATGCTGGGGATCGAGTTGGTTTGATTGGAAAAAATGGAGCAGGTAAGTCTACAATGCTTAAAATTTTATCTAAAGAGCAAGAACCTGACTCTGGACAATTGGCAATGGATAAAGAAGTGAAAATTGGTTTTCTAAAGCAGGATATCGATTTTACTCAGGGTAGAACAGTTCTTGAAGAGGCATATGAAGCTTTTATAGAAATTAAAAAGATAGAACGCGATATTGATAATATTAACCAACAATTAGCAGAGCGTACAGACTATGAAAGTGAAGGATATAATAAGCTTATTACTGAACTGAGTGATTTTACGCATCATTATGAAATTATTGGTGGGTATAACTATCAAGGAGAAACAGAAAGAGTTTTACAGGGACTCGGTTTTTCAAGAGAAGACTTTAATAGATTGACAGATACATTCTCTGGAGGGTGGAGAATGCGTATAGAACTAGCAAAGCTTTTATTACAAAATAATGATATTTTATTATTGGATGAACCTACCAACCATTTGGATATAGAATCAATTATCTGGTTAGAAGGTTTTTTGAAGAATTATACGGGTGTAGTAGTAATTGTTTCTCATGATAAGATGTTTTTAGATAATGTAACCAATAGAACTATTGAAATTTCCTTAGGACGCATTTATGATTATAATACTCCGTACTCAAAATATTTGGTGCTTCGAAAAGAAATGCGTGAACAACAATTGGCTGCTCAAAAAAATCAATCTAAACAAATAGAACAAACAGAAAAGCTGATTGAAAAATTTAGAGCCAAAGCCACAAAAGCTACCATGGCACAGTCGCTTATCAAAAAACTAGATAAGATAGAACGTATAGAAGTTGATGAAGATGATAATGCGGTGATGAATATCAGTTTTCCTGTGAGTATACAACCCGGTAAAGTAGTTATCGAAGCCGAAAAAGTTGCAAAATCATACGAGGAAAAGGAAATTTTGAAAGACATTAATCTCTTGGTCGAGAGAGGTTCTAAAATAGCCTTTGTGGGGCAAAATGGTCAAGGAAAAACCACATTAGCAAAAATTATTATTGATGAAATTTCGCATCAGGGAACTCTAAAATTAGGACATAATGTACAAATTGGATATTTCGCTCAGAACCAATCCGAATATTTGGATGGCGAAATAACAATTCATGAAACCATGATCAATGCTGCCAACGAAAAAAACCGAAGTAAAGTTCGAGATATGCTGGGGGCATTTTTATTTAGAGGTGAAGAAGTAGATAAAAAAGTTAAAGTACTTTCTGGAGGCGAACGTAATCGATTGGCATTGTGTAAAATGCTTTTAGAACCTTTTAATGTGCTGGTAATGGATGAACCTACCAATCATCTGGATATTAAATCTAAAAATGTGCTTAAAGAAGCGCTTAAAAGCTTTGAGGGCACATTGATCCTGGTATCTCACGATAGGGATTTCCTTCAAGGGCTTACCAATACAGTATATGAATTTAAGGATAAGAAAATAAAAGAATATCTAGGCGATATAGATTTCTATCTTGAGCAACGCAGAGTAGATGATCTTAGAGAGATTGAAAAGAAAGATAAACAAACTAAAGAATTATCAAACACTAAAGAAACGGCAAAACAATCGTATCAGGATCAAAAAAAACTAAAATCCCTTAATAATAAACTAAGCAATGTCGAATCTAAAATCAATAAGCTCGAAAGAGAAATAAAGGATATAGATTTAGAATTAGCAATCAATTATGATCAGACAATAGCGCAACCTAATTTTTTTGATGCATATCAATCAAAAAAAGATCTGTTAGCATCATTAATGGACGATTGGGAAAAAATCCAGGAAGAAATCGACTCTTTAACAGAAGCGTAATTATCAAAAGTATTTTTATTAATCTGTTAGTAGTTTAGAGGATAAATTATTGAATCGTCGCACTTCATTTGTGTTTTTTAGGATTATTCAAAAAACGATAAGGTTACCTTAATGTTACCTGAAAAACAATAGATTACTTTTGTGATATTTTTATTGCCAGTGGCGAGGGCAACTAGATTTTTATGAATATTTTTGTAGCTGTAAATTAAACAATAGTATTTATGAATAATACAAAAGCTATCGATTTAAATGCCCATGCATTATCCTGGGTAGGTAAAATTCATTATGATTTTGGGTTTTTAGTTCAAAAGGCATTTAGTGATAATGGGCTAGATCTATCCAAAGAACAGTGGAGTGTGTTAAAACGATTACATGTAAATGATGGGCAACCTCAAAATGATTTGGCTTTTATTACGCATAGAGATAAAGCGTCTATGACCAGATTGGTAAATACCATGGAGAGTAAAAAGTTAGTAATTCGAAAGAGCGATGAGAACGATAGGAGAGTTAATCGTATTTTCTTAACCGATTATGGAAAAGAGACGATCCAAAAAGTACAGCCTATAATGTACAATCTTATTCCTGCTGTTCAAGAAAGTTTAAATGAAGAAGAAATAGAAATCTTAATTACAGCGCTAAAAAAGGTGAAATCTAAGATAGCCGAGATAGCCGAAGAATAAAAGCATTTTTGTGCTTATTTTAATAGTAAAAAACATCTATTTAATAGATGTTTTTTTAGTTTTTGTAGATTGGTAAAAAGTGCCAATTAACTTTTATGAGTTCTTTAACGGCAAACTATCGTTGTTGTTGATAGCTTTGTTCAGGCTTTTGTAAGAAAAAACTTAAACAAAATTGCTTATATGAGAAACATAATACTTTCTATTCTGGGATTATTGCTAATTGCCGGAGCTATATTTTTTGCAAAAAAAATAATAGATAGTAAAACCAGGCCCAAACCCAGGCCAACCAAGGTAATAAAAACCGTTTTTGTAGATACAATACAGAATGAAACTATTTCAATTCGAATAGCTGCTAATGGTAATTTGACAGCAAAAAGAAGGTTAGAGTTGTACGCTGAAGTACAAGGTGTTTTTAAAGGTGGAACTAAGTTATTTAAAACAGGGCAGAAATATAGAAAAGGGCAAGCATTAATACGGATTGATGCCTCAGAATATTACGCAAGTGTACAATCTGCAAAAAGCAATTTGTATAACCTCGTTACTTCAATTATGCCTGATCTACGATTAGACTATCCAGAGATTTATGATAAATGGCAAACCTATCTAAATAATTTTGATATGAATAAGGTAACTCCTAAGTTACCCGAAACTACTTCAGAAAAAGAAAAATACTTTATTACCGGAAGGAATATTTATACGACATACTACAATGTAAAAAATCTAGAACAACGTTTAGCAAAGTATACTATTTCGGCTCCTTTTGATGGAGTGCTTACCGAAGCTTTGGTGAATGAAGGTACTCTAATTCGTCAAGGACAAAAACTGGGCGAATATATAGATACAGATGTGTATGAAATGCAGGTGGCAATTGGTAAAGAGTATGGAGATCTTTTGCGTATCGGAAAATCTGTTGAGCTTACAAACCTTAACAAAACAAAAGTATATACAGGAGTTGTAACTAGAATTAATGGGAGAGTAGATCAAGCGACTCAAACAATAACTGCATTTATAGAAGTGGCAGAACCATCACTTAAGGAAGGAATGTATCTTGAGGCAAATTTAGATGCTAAGAAAGAAGAAGATGCCATTGAAATTGATCGTAGCTTACTTCAGGAAGGCAATAAAATTTTTGTAGTAAGAGATAGTATTTTGGATATCGTTGATGTAAATCCAGTATATTTTTCTGATAAAAAAGTAGTCCTAAAAGGAGTGCCAAACGAAACTATAATTCTTGCTAAAAGTGTTCCTGGTGCATATGCTGGAATGTTAATTTCGGTGTATGGTTCAAAAAAAACAGGAGCTACAAATCAATCTAATCGAAATGCTGCACAATAATGAGAAAGGTAATAGCATATTTTATCAAGTATCATGTGGCGGTTAATGTCATCGTACTAGCATTTTTTGTTTTTGGGATTGTTGGGGCATTATCATTGAAATCTTCATTTTTCCCCCTGGTAGATTCTAAAATCATAAATATAAATGTTACATATCCTGGAGCTTCTCCTCAAGAAATAGAAGAAGGGGTAGTACTTAAAATCGAGGATAATCTAAAAGGCCTCGAAGGGGTCGATCGAGTGACATCAACCTCGCAAGAAAACACAGGAACCATAACCGTAGAAATTACAAAGGATGAAGATATAGATTTCATGCTTTTAGAGGTGAAAAACGCGGTAGATCGCGTACCGTCGTTTCCTGTTGGTATGGAACCTTTGATTGTAGGCAAGCGCGAAGAAATAAGACAAACGATTAGTTTTGCGGTGAGCGGAAATGATATACCCCTCGGAACCTTAAAACAAATTGGGAGACAGATCGAAAATGATCTACGTGCCATTGATGGGATTTCTCAAATAAGTGTTTCTGGTTACCCAGAAGAAGAAATAGAGATCGCCGTCGATGAAAATAATTTACTTGCTTATAATCTTAGTTTTAATGAAGTCGCTCAAGCAGTTGGCAATGCAAATATTCTGGTTACCGGAGGAAATATAAAAACGAATGCCGAAGAATATTTAATAAGAGCTAATAATAGATCTTATTATGGTGATGAGTTATCAAATTTGATTGTACGAGCAGATCCATCAGGTAAGGTAGTGCGATTAAAAGATGTAGCCCACGTAAGAGATCGTTTTTCTGAAACTCCAAACGCGTCATATTTTAATGACGATCTCTCTGTAAATGTTACGGTAACAAGTACCAATAATGAAGACTTAATATCATCTGCCGATAAGGTGAAAGTATATATAGACGAGTTTAATCAAAAATATAATAACGTTCAGCTTAATGTAGTTCGCGATCTGTCTATTACCTTAAATCAAAGAACAGCTTTACTTACCGAAAATGCAATTATTGGGATGATTCTGGTGCTAACTTTTTTATCCCTGTTTCTTAATACGAGATTGGCGTTTTGGGTAGCTTTTGGATTACCTGTAGCTTTTTTGGGAATGTTTATTTTTGCTGGTCAATTTGATGTCACCATTAATGTATTATCATTATTTGGGATGATTATCGTAATTGGTATTTTGGTCGATGATGGGATTGTAATTGCCGAGAATATCTATCAACATTACGAAAAGGGTAAGAGCCCTGTTCAAGCGGCCATTGATGGTACTATGGAAGTAATTCCACCAATAGTTTCGGCAATTGTAACAACCATACTTGCATTCTCAACATTCTTATTTTTAGATGGAAGAATTGGAGAGTTTTTTAGTGAAGTCTCGACCATTGTGATTCTTACTCTTGTGGTTTCTTTAGTAGAAGCCTTAATTATTCTTCCTGCGCATTTAGCACATTCTAAAGCATTAAGAGCAAGAAAAAATAATGTTCCTAAAGGCAGTATTGCTAACTTTTTTTCAAAAATGCGGTATATCAATGAGTTTGGAGACAAAATCATGAAATGGCTTCGTGATAAGATATATAGCCCTGCATTACTATTTACAATAAAAAATAAAGTGTTAACCTTTGCTTTTTTTGCAGCCGCTCTTATACTTACTATCGGTTCGATTGGAGGGGGCGTAATAGGAGTTACTCTTTTTCCAAGGATAGCAAGTGATAGAGTGCAGGTTGATTTGGGTATGCCTAATGGAACGAATGAAAAAGTTACAGACTCTATTATTTCAATGATAGAAGAAAAGGCATGGATTGTCAATAAAGAACTAACCGAAGAATTTTTGAAGGATGAAGAATATGAAGGCAAGGAACTTTTTGAGAATATTATAAAAAATATTAATGCCTCTTCTAGCGCATCATTAAATATTAATTTATTACCGGGAGAAGAGCGTCCTGATGTTATAAACTCAGCCCTGGTTGCTAATCGTTTGCGAGAAAAAGTGGGACCTGTTTTTGGTACAGAGCGATTAATCTTTGGATCTGGAGGTAATTTTGGTGGAAGCCCTGTATCGGTTTCATTGCTTAGTAATAATATCCAAGAATTGAAAGCCGCAAAAGCTGAATTGAAGAAGATTCTAGAAGATGATCCTAGATTAAAAGATGTAGCTGATAATGATCCAGCTGGGATTAAAGAAATTCGCTTAGAACTTAAAGAAAACGCGTATTTGCTTGGATTAGACCTGCGTAGTGTAATGAATCAAGTACGAGCAGGTTTTTTTGGGGTACAAGCGCAGCGTTTTCAAAGAGGTCAGGATGAGATTAGGGTTTGGGTGCGTTATGATCGAGAGAACAGATCTTCAATTAATGATTTAGATGAAATGCGAATTGCTACCCCTACAGGGAATAAAATTCCGCTAAAAGAGATCGCAAACTATAGTATAGAAAGGGGTGATGTAGCAATTAATCATCTAGAAGGACAAAGAGAAATTCAAATCTCTTCAGATTTAAAAGATCCCAGTCAAAGTGCTACTGATATTTTAGATGAAATCAGAACGATTGTAATGCCGGATTTGCAGGCAAAATACCCGACAATCACAGCTTCTTTTGAAGGGCAAAATCGAGAGGCCTCTAAAATATCTAAATCTGCAGGAGTTGTATTTCCAATTGTATTTTTCTTGATTTATATCACCATAGCATTTACGTTTAGAAGTTATAGTCAACCTTTATTACTATTATTGTTAATACCCTTTAGTTTGACTGCAGTAGCCTGGGGTCATTTTATTCATGGTTTTTCCATTAATATATTATCTGCATTAGGGATTATTGCGCTCATAGGGATTATGGTTAACGATGGTTTAGTATTGATAGAAAAATTCAATAGCTACCTTAGACAAGGCCTCACATTTAATAATGCTTTATACGAAGCTGGACGATCTCGTTTCAGAGCAATATTTCTTACTTCATTAACCACTATTGCCGGATTGGCACCTTTGCTGTTAGAAAAAAGCAGACAAGCACAGTTTTTAAAGCCAATGGCAATTTCTATAGCCTATGGAATTGGTTTTGCAACTATACTTACTTTATTAATGCTACCGTTATTTTTATCTTTTAGTAATAATTTTAAAGTAGGCACCAAATGGCTAATAACCGGAAATAAAATTACAAAAGAAGAAGTAGAGCGCGCTATAAAAGAACAAAAAGAAGAACATGAACAACAACCTGAATTGCAAATATAGTTACATAGGTGTATTGGTGTTGTTTCTATTTTTAATTTCGAGTCAGGCGATTGCTCAGAAATTAACAAAAGATGAAGCAATACGATTAACTTTAGAGAATAATTTTGGGATACGTATTGCAACTAATAATATAGAAGTTGCCAAAAATAATAAAGGAATCCTTAATTCGGGATATTTACCTTCATTGGTGGCTAATGCTGGGGCCAATTACCAATCGGCAAATAGTACTACATCTTTTCCTGGAGTTACAGAAAGAGTTCCTGTGGCAGGAACCACGGATACGATTACTCGCCCACGACCAGATATTGAAATCGAAGGAGCAGAGACACAACGATACAATGCATCACTAAATCTTAATTACACGTTGTTTGATGGTTTAGGTCGTTTCTATAATTATAAAAGGCTTAAAGAGCAATATAACCTTACAGAATTGCAAGCCAGGAGCACTATAGAAAATACCATTTTACAACTGTTTACGGTGTATTATGAAGTAGCCAGATTGTCTGAAAATGTAGAGATTCTTGAAGAGACCTTACGTATTTCGCGTGAGCGCGTTTCCCGATCTAATTATCAATTTGAATATGGTCAAAACACAAAACTTAATGTGCTTAATGCCGAGGTAGATGTGGCCAATGATAGTATTAATCTGCTCAATACAAAACAACAGCTGATCAATACAAAACGGGATCTTAATGTTATTTTAAATAATGATTTAGAAAAAGAATTTGAAGTAGATACGGTTATTCAGTTTACTCCAAAGATCGTTCTTGATGAGTATGTAGAAAAAGCAGAAGAAAATAATGTAACATTATTGCAAAACAAAAGCAACATACGCATAAGCGAATATGATATTAAAGTTAGTAAATCTGGATATCTGCCAACGATTGGTTTAACAGGCTCATATGGATGGAATGAAAATCGTAACCCTCCATCGGCATTCTTTCCTGGAAATATTGCTGATACCTATACCCTATCAGGAGGTATAAACCTAACCTGGAATCTTTTTGATGGAGGAAACACGGTTACAAGAGTAAAAAATGCAAGAATAGCATTAGATAATCAGGAAATCTCTCAAAATCAAATAACTCAGGAGGTAAAAAGAGACATCGCAAATGCTCTTGGGAATTATAAAAATAGATTGAATGTATATGAGATTCAACAGCAGAATGTACTGACTAATCAAAATAACTTTGAGCGTTCGCAAGAGCGTTTTAAATTGGGGCAAATCACTTCAATTGAGTTTAGACAAGCACAGATTAATTTGATTTTGGCAGAAACGAATAAGAATGCTGCAAAATATGATGCTAAAATTGCAGAGTTACAATTACTGCAACTTACCGGTCAATTACTTAATATAGAGTTTTAAGCGGTGTTGTTGTGTCTAGAAGTTGGCTTGTTAAAAGTATCTTTTTTTGATCCTAATTTTAAAGAATTATGTTTGAACACTTTTTTCAGTGCCCATACTGCTGGGAAGAAATTTCAATGTTATTAGACCCTTCCATCACCCACCAGGTATATGTAGAAGATTGCGAGGTATGTTGTAATCCTATAGAGTTACATCCTAGGTTTGAAACTCAGGAATTGATAAGTTTTAGTGCTAATAGTATCGAGCAATAATTATAACCTGCTTATTAGTAGTGGTTTGTGTTATTTTTTGAATTTTTTAATAAAAATAGTGTTGTATAACATAAAAATGGTTGTATATTTGCCGTCCAATAGCGCGGGATAGAGCAGTAGGCAGCTCGTCGGGCTCATAACCCGAAGGTCACTGGTTCGAGTCCAGTTCCCGCTACTAAGCAGAGCAAGGCTTTCGAGAAATCGGAAGCCTTTTTTTATGCCTTGGGTACAACATAGGTACAACATTTCACAGTTTTTCAGTCCCTAATTCATAATGCTACTATACGGTACCAAATGAATATAAAGAACATTTTTTAATTCTAATTTTCATAGAATTTATAGCTTCTAATAAAGAAAAATAGCTTTTTTGGAACCACTATTAGCAAAACAAATAAATGTTAATCTTAATAATAATTGTTAAATTTTTGTAATTTTGCATTTAAATGAAGCAATTTATTCACAAATCAATGGCAATTTTTATGGCAGCCGTAGTTCTTATGACTACGATGTCATTTACTATTGATATGCATTATTGCGGAGATTCTTTGGTAGATTTTTCATTTGTTCAGAAAGTGAAAACTTGTGGGATGGAAAAAGCTCAGGCTACAACCAGTTGTGAGAACCCAACCCTTTCAGAAAAAACGTGTTGTACGGATAAACAAGTCGTTAAAGAAGGAAAGGATGATTTAAAAGTTTCATTTGACCAACTTACCTTAGAGCAACAAGTCTTTGTTGCCTCATTTACATATTCGTATTTAAGTCTTTTTGAAGGAATTGAATCTAACGATGTTCCTTTCATCGATTACCCGCCCCCCTTTGTCAAACGGGATGTGCAAGTGCTGCACCAGACTTTTTTAATTTGATTTATTAGACTTTTGAAACAATGCCCAACAGTTACGCTGTAGTGGGCTAAATCTCGTGTATAGTATTTTCTACTTTGCACAATTTCAACTATCTAATAATCATATCTTATGCTAAATAAAAGCATAAAATTTCTCATAGAAAACAAACTTGTCGCCGTTATACTACTCGCCTTATTCGTAGGTTGGGGCGTTGTCAACGCACCCTTCAATTGGGAAACAGGCATTTTACCAACTGATCCTGTAGCTGTTGATGCCATTCCAGACATCGGCGAAAACCAGCAAATTGTTTTCACAAAGTGGCAAGGGCGTTCACCGCAGGATATCGAAGACCAGGTTACCTATCCACTTACAACTTCATTGTTGGGAATTCCTGGGGTCAAGACCATCCGAAGCTCTTCAATGTTCGGTTTTTCAAGTATCTATATCATTTTTGAAGAAGATGTAGAATTCTATTGGTCACGTAGCCGTATTCTCGAAAAACTCAATTCCCTTCCCGCAAACTTATTGCCCGATGGTGTAAACCCTGCATTGGGTCCAGATGCGACAGGCTTAGGACAAATTTTTTGGTACACGCTGGAAGGTCGTGATAAAGATGGTAATGTAACTGGCGGTTGGGATTTACAGGAATTGCGTAGCATACAGGATTACTATGTGAAATATGGATTGTCTTCGGCAAGCGGTGTTTCCGAAGTGGCCTCAATTGGTGGTTATGTCCAGGAATATCAAGTGGATGTTGACCCAGAAAAAATGCGGCAGTACAACATCGGTTTGACCGATATTGTAAAGGCTGTTAAAGAAAGCAATCAAGACATCGGTGCGCAGACCTTGGAAATCAATCAAGCCGAATACCTGGTTCGTGGTTTAGGGTATGTGAAATCTGTTACAGATATCGAAAATGCGGTGGTCGCTTCGGAAAATTTTACTTCTATCCGAATCAAAGACATCGCTAATGTCCATTTGGGACCACAAACGCGACGTGGTATTTTAGATAAAGAAGGTGCCGAAGTGGTAGGCGGTGTCGTTGTGGCTCGTTATGGTGCTAACCCATTGGAAGTCATCAATAATGTAAAAGACCAAATAGCCGAATTATCATCTGGACTACCCACAAAAACCTTGGCAGATGGTCGTACTTCACAAGTGACCATTGTTCCCTTTTACGACCGTACTCAGCTTATTCAGGAAACACTTCACACGCTCAATGAAGCCCTTACACTTGAAATCCTGATTACCATTTTGGTCATCATCGTAATGGTGTTCAATCTACGCGCATCCATTTTAATTTCTGGCTTGTTGCCTGTTGCCGTTTTAATGGTTTTCATAACAATGAAGCTCTTTAATGTAGATGCCAACATTGTTGCCTTGTCAGGAATTGCCATTGCTATCGGTACAATGGTGGACGTGGGCGTCATACTTGCCGAAAATATGATTCGCCATCTGGAAGATGAAAAATTACGCTTTCGCGAAAGCAGTATAGAATACACTACAAACGAAATTATTTACAATGCAACTTCGGAAGTTTCCGGTGCAATTTTAACCGCTGTACTCACGACGATTATCAGTTTCTTACCTGTATTTACGATGATAGGTGCCGAAGGGAAACTCTTCAGACCATTGGCTTTTACAAAGACAATGGCACTTTCTGCATCGCTTGTAATCGCGCTGTTTTTAATACCGCCATTTGCCGCGTTCCTTTTCAGAAAAACAAACATTCGCCAGCGCTCTAAGCTGCTTTTGAATAGTCTGTTAATCGCACTCGGCATCACTGCACTTATATTTGGTTACTGGCTTGGGTTGATTTTGATAGCTTTTGGATGTAGCGGTCTATTCTTTTCGCTTAAAGCGAAAAAGGAATACAACCATACCATTGCTGGTTACAGGCTCAACATCAATCAAAATGTATTAAATATCATCATTTCCTGTATTGCTATCGTCGTGCTATTAGCCGAATACTGGCGACCACTTGGTTTTGACCGCAGCATTCTAATGAATTTGATTTTTGTAGCGATTATCTGCTTTGGACTGCTTGGTGTGTTTACAGTTTTCCGAAGATATTATGATGGCATTTTGCGCTGGGCACTTCAAAACCGATTTCTTTTTTTAATTATTCCAACCACGGTGCTGATTTTAGGTCTAGTCATAATGCGTAACACTGGGAAGGAATTTATGCCAGCACTTAATGAAGGTTCATTCTTATTAATGCCTACATCCTTACCGCACGCCGGTGTGGAAGAAAATAAACGGGTGCTACAACAGCTGGATATGGCCGTGGCAAGCATCCCTGAAATTGAAACTGTAGTGGGAAAAGCAGGAAGGACAGAATCTGCCCTCGACCCTGCACCACTCTCGATGTATGAAAATGTCATTCAGTATAAGTCTGAATATATGCGAAATGAGAATGGCGAGAGACAACGCTACCGTGTGAACGATGATGGTCTATTTGTGCTGAAAAATGACAAGTTCATTATTAACCCAAATAATGAAATCGATGATGATGCAAACTATGCAGCATCAAAACTCAAAACAAGTGCAACACGCAATGAATTGATTGAAGATAACGATGGGGAATACTACCGAAACTGGCGACCGGAAATAAGCAGTCCTGATGACATTTGGAATGAAATTGTAAAAGTTACCAAATTCCCAGGCGTGACTTCTGCGCCCAAGCTGCAACCCATCGAGACGCGACTCGTTATGCTGCAAACAGGTATGCGAGCACCTATGGGTATCAAGGTAAAAGGCCCAGATTTAAAAACCATAGAAAATTTTGGACTGCAATTGGAAGACATCCTAAAACAAGCAAAAGGCGTCAAAGAACAAGCCGTTTTTGCAGACCGCATCGTGGGCAAACCCTATTTGCTAATTGACATTAAACGAGACCAGTTGGCACGCTATGGGATTTCAATAATGGATGTTCAGGAAGTGCTTCAAGTAGCTGTGGGCGGTATGCCGCTTACCCAAACGGTAGAAGGCCGTGAGCGGTATGGTGTAAGAGTACGCTATCCACGGGAATTGCGTGCAAATCCAGAAGATTTGAAAAGTATCTATGTTCCTGTATCAACTGGAAGTCCGGTTCCTTTGGGCGAACTGGTAGATATACGATACGAGCAAGGTCCACAGGTCATTAAAAGTGAAGACACCTTCTTGATTGGCTACGTGCTGTTTGATAAACTCGATGGCTTTGCCGAAGTAGATGTGGTGGAAAATGCTCAAGCGCTCATTCAACAGAAAATCGATAATGGCGATTTGGTCGTGCCGCAAGGAATCAGTTACCGATTTACAGGAACGTACGAAAATCAATTACGGGCAGAAAAAACGTTATCGGTAGTTGTGCCACTTTGTTTGCTGGTCATTTTCTTGATTTTGTATTTCCAGTTCAGGTCGGTTTCTACGTCCTTTATGGTTTTTACTGCCATCGCTGTAGCCTTTGCAGGTGGTTTTATAATGATTTGGTTATACGGTCAGGATTGGTTTTTCAATTTCAGCTTTTTTGGCGAGAACCTACGCGATTTGTTCAATATGAAAACCATCAATTTAAGTGTGGCCGTTTGGGTCGGTTTTATAGCCTTGTTTGGAATCGCGACAGACGATGGTGTTGTAATGGCAACTTATTTAGACCAATCCTTCAAAAGCAACGAACCAGACAGTAAAAAGGACATACGTCTCGCCACTTTGGAAGCCGCAGGAAAACGCATACGTCCTTGTTTGATGACCACCGTGACCACAGTTTTAGCATTGTTGCCAGTACTCACATCTACAGGGAAAGGAAGCGACATTATGATTCCGATGGCCATTCCAATTTTTGGCGGAATGATAATCGACGTCACATCCTATTTCCTTTTACCAGTTTTATACAGCTGGAAAAAAGAATACCAACTTAAAAGAGCAAACAAATGAAAAATATAAAAATCATAATCTGTCTTTTGTTTGTTTCCGCTGAAGTTTATGCTGAGCGAAGACGAAGTACGAAAGCCCACCTGAACGCACTGTTAATAATGAGCATTGGACTGATTTCAATCAGCGGGCAGGCACAACAACTACAAAGCTATATTGAAGAAGCTGAAGCTAATAACCCAGAAATTCAGGCTTTTGAATTGCGATACAATATTGCCGAAGAAAAAATCAATGAAGCAAACTGGCTACCCAATACTGAAGTAAGCGCAGGCTATTTTGTAAGTGAGCCAGAAACAAGGGTGGGTGCACAACGAGCACGGATAAGCGTAAAACAGATGTTGCCTTGGTTTGGCACCATTAGCGCACGTGAAAACTATGCGACTTCAATGGCCGAAGCTGAATACGTGGAAATCACAATCGCCAAACGAAAATTGGCGCTTTCAGTAGCGCAATCCTATTATGGATTGTATGAAACAAGAGCAAAGCAAAAGGTACTCGACGAGAACATCCAACTATTAAAAACTTATGAGCGTCTTGCCCTAACCTCGGTAGAAGTAGGCAAGGCATCTGCGGTAGATGTATTGCGGTTACAGATTCGTCAAAATGAATTGCAGCAGCAAAAAGAGGTATTGGAAGAAGAATTTAGCGCAGAACAAACAACATTCAATAATCTCTTAAATCGGGATGAAAATAGCACGGTTGATTTAGTTGTAGAAATGAAAATACCAGAGAATGACCCTATATACGGAACAGACGCACTATCGCTCAATCCTGAACTGCTCAAGTACGATAAATTGTACGAATCCGTAGCACAATCAGAATTGCTCAATCAACGCGAGAGCCTACCTATGGTTGGCTTTGGTGTGGATTATCTACCGGTAAGCGAGCGTACCGATATGAACCCTATAGACAATGGAAAAGATGTATTGATGCCTATGGTTTCAGTTTCTATTCCCATTTTCAATAATAGGTACAAGTCTATTACAAGGCAAAATGAGCTACGCCAGCAAGAAATCGAAACTCAAAAAGAGCAACGATTGAATGTTTTGGAATCCGCTTTCGCGAAAGCGATATCCCAACGCAACCAAGCCCGAATTAAATTCAATACTCAGAGTAAGAATCTAAAGCAGGCCAAAGATGCCGAGCAAATTCTAATCAAGAATTATGAAACGGGAACTATAGACTTTAATGACGTACTCGATATACAGGAACTACAATTAAAGTTTCAAATTAATCAAATAAATGCGATAACAAAATACTATGCGCAAAGTGCGGTAGTCAATTATTTAATAACTCAATAAACACAAAACAATGAGAAATTTAAAATTAGTTTTAGTAGCAATGGTAGTATTTGCATCAGTAACAATAGTCTCTTGCATAGACAATAAAGCCGAAACAAAAGTAGAAACGACAACTGAGAAGCAAGGAAAGGAATATACTTCTGCCTACGTATGCCCTATGCACTGTAAAGATAGTGGTAGCGATAAAGAAGGAAAATGTGGTACGTGTGGGATGGCACTTGTAAAAAATGAAGACCATACATCAGATGGACATAAGCACGAATAAATAACTTAAAAAAAATTGAAAATGAAACACACCTATCAAATACAAGGAATGACCTGCAACGGTTGCCGAAATCACGTTGAGCAAACACTTTCTAAAGTGAAAGGTGTGACCAATGCTTCGGTTAATTTAGAAAAAGAAGAGGCTACTATTGAAATGGAATCTCATATTCCCATCGAAACATTTCAGAAAGCATTGAAAGAAGATGGCGGTACGTACAGTATTCACAAACCAGGCGAGCATCATCATAAAGATGATTCCGCTTACACGAAAAAGCAAAAACCTAAAGGCAAAGGAACTGGCACCTTTTACTGCCCAATGCATTGCGAAGGCGATAAAACTTATAACAAGCCGGGAGACTGCCCTGTCTGCGGAATGGATTTAGTCGAAGAGCAAAATTTGTCAGCAACGACTTCAGAGCAATGGACGTGCCCAATGCACCCAGAAGTCATTAAGGATGAATCTGGTAGTTGCCCTATTTGTGGTATGGATTTGGTGCCGATGGAACCTGATTTATCTGCCGAAGAAAAAACATATAATAAGCTGATTAAGAAATTTTGGATAGCAGTAGCCTTTACGCTTCCTATTTTCATAATCGCTATGAGCGAGATGATTCCCAACAATCCACTTTATGATGTAATGGAGCAGAAATGGTGGAACTGGATTCAATTTGGGCTTTCCATTCCTGTGGTGTTTTATGCCACTTGGATGTTCTTTGAACGTGCTTATCGAAGTATTAAAACCTGGAATCTCAATATGTTCACCTTAATCGGTATAGGTGCGGGCGTGGCTTGGCTCTTTAGTGTTTTTGGGATGTTGTTTCCAGACTTTTTTCCGGAACAATTTAAAACAGAATCCGGTGCGGTTCACGTGTATTTTGAAGCCGCTACGGTTATCCTCACATTGGTATTGATGGGTCAAGTTTTAGAAGCCCGTGCACATAGTAAAACCAATTCAGCAGTGAAAGAATTATTAAAGCTTGCACCTAACAAAGCAGTACGCGTAGTGGATGGAAACGAAGAAGAAGTTTCCATCGACCAGATTGAAAAAGGAGATATCCTACGAGTAAAGCCAGGAGATAAAATCCCTGTGGATGGCAAAATTACCGAAGGCGAAACTACCGTAGATGAGTCAATGATTTCAGGAGAACCGATTCCAGTCAATAAATCTGTAGATGATAAAGTAAGTAGCGGTACCATTAATGGGAATCAATCTTTCTTGATGGAAGCCGAAAAAGTAGGTAGCGACACCTTGCTTTCCCAAATCATACATATGGTAAACGATGCCAGTCGCAGTCGTGCCCCTATTCAGAAATTGGCAGATACGGTTTCAGGCTATTTCGTGCCTGTCGTGGTTATCATTGCGGTCATCACTTTCATTGTCTGGGCGATTTGGGGACCAGAACCAGTTTATGTATTTGCTCTTGTAAATGCCATTGCCGTATTGATTATAGCCTGTCCTTGTGCATTGGGATTGGCAACACCGATGTCCGTTATGGTAGGTGTTGGTAAAGGTGCCCAAAATGGTGTCCTAATTAAGAATGCCGAAGCCTTAGAGAAAATGGACAAAGTGGACACCCTTATCGTTGATAAAACAGGAACCATTACGGAAGGGAAACCAACGGTTGAGAAAATTGGGTCGTTTGATGAATCTCGCTTTCGCGAAAGCGAAATTCTACATCTTATCGCATCCCTAAACAGTTCCAGCGAGCATCCACTTGCCGAAGCCACCGTGAAATATGGAAAGGAGCAGAAGGTCGAAATATCAAAAACCGAAAACTTTAGCGCAGTAACCGGAAAAGGCGTAGAAGGAACAGTTGATGGCAAGAAGCTCGATTTGGGAAATGCCAAAATGATGGAGTATGCAAATGCCAAGCTATCACCTGAAATGGAAACCGAAGCACAATCCTTTCAGAAACAGGGAAAAACGGTTTCCTACTTATCCATTGATGGCGAAGTTTCAGGCTACGTGGTCATAGGCGATAAAATAAAAGAAACGAGTGCTAAGGCAATCAAAGAATTACAGGACAAAGGCATCGAAGTAATAATGCTCACAGGAGATAATCACGACACCGCCCAAGCTGTGGCGAGCGAACTCAATCTCGCTGACTTCAAAGCAGGAATGTTACCTGAAAACAAACTGGATGAGGTTAAAAAACTACAACAGCAAGGCAAAGTAGTCGCAATGGCAGGCGATGGTATCAATGATGCACCAGCACTGGCAAAAAGTGATGTGGGTATTGCAATGGGCACAGGAACTGATGTCGCTATAGAAAGCGCTATGATAACCTTGGTAAAGGGCGATTTGCACGGTATCGTAAAAGCAAGAAACCTTAGCCACAAAGTTATGCGTAACATAAAACAAAATCTATTTTTTGCTATGATATACAACACGCTGGGTGTACCGATTGCGGCAGGTGTATTATTCCCATTTTTCGGAATTCTGTTATCGCCTATGATTGCGGCGCTGGCAATGAGTTTTAGTTCAGTTTCAGTAATAGCAAACGCACTTAGGCTCAGAACAAAATCAATTAACTAAACCATCCTATATAATGAAAAAAAGTATCATTCTATTATGTATTATCCTTTTAGCTTCTTGTAAAGAAGCTTCAAAGGAAGCTCAAGAAGTGCCAATTACCGACAGAACAGAGCAAAATTCAACAAGTGCAGAACCTAATAAAAAAAAATCATTGAGTCCGCATACAAGCGCAATGGCGATGGTGGGCGATGCGCATATTCATATTGATTATTCATCCCCAGGAGTTCGTAAACGTATCATTTTTGGCGGTTTACTTCCTTATAATACCGTTTGGCAAGCGGGCGCACATATGGCCACTTGGATAGAAACCAATAAGGATTTGACCATTGATGGTAAAGAGTTGAAGGCAGGGAAATACGGGTTCTTTGTTATTCCGAATCAAGAGGAATGGACAATTATTTTTAATTCCAACTGGAACCAGCACGGTAAAGATGAATATAATGAGAAAGATGATGTGATGAGATTTAAAGTAACCCCAAAAATTTCCGAAGAAATCAAGGAACATTTAGAATACAAGGTAACAAAGACTACCAATGATTCAGGAACAATTAGCTTGAGTTGGGAAAAGGTTCTTGTTGAATTTCCTTTTGAAGTAAAATAAAATGGTCAAAAGAAAAACAGCACTTAAAATAAGAAAAGCGCATCGCTATCTGGGTATCTTTTTAGGTATTCAGTTCTTGATGTGGACGATTAGTGGAATGTATTTCAGCTGGACAGATATTGATGAGATTCACGGCGACCATTTCAAAAAAGAGATTCCTGAACAAACTGCATTTTCAGATTTACTGGGAAGTTCTCAACTAAATATTCAGGAACCGATTCAATCATTAGAATTACTTGAAATAGCGGATGAGCCCTATTATTGGATTAATGAAACTGTGCTTTATAATGCACTTACAGGAACAAAGAAAGACGAGCTCACAGAACAAGAAGCAATCAAAGTAGCAGAACGCTATATGTTGGCCGATTTAGAATTTGACCAAATACAACGGATTGAATCTGTAGGCGACCACCACGAGTACCGTGGAAGACCATTACCGGCTTATGAGATTTCATATAAAACCGATGAAAATTTAAAAGCCTACGTGGCGATTGAGAATGGAGCTTTTCAAACCGTACGTCATCGCGATTGGCGTTGGTTCGATTTTCTTTGGATGACGCACACTATGGACTATCAAGGTCGAGACAATTTTAATACAATTGTGCTAAGGGCTTTTTCGCTTTTAGGCTTGATAACGGTCTTTAGTGGATTTCTACTTTGGTACACAAGTTCACCTACTGTGAGAAAATTGATTAAAAACAAACGTAAATAAGTAACAAAAAACCGACTATTATGGAAAATTCAAATGAACACAAAAAGAAAAATCAATACACAAAATTTGTAGGAATGCTCGCAGCGTCCTTCGTAGCTATGTACATCACAATGTACCTGAACACTTATGAGTGGGACCACGTATGGTTCAGTCTAACTCGCTTTTATATGGTCTGCTTAGGGATTGCGGCAATGGCCATTATAATGTTTGTAGCAATGCGTGGGATGTATCAAAATAAAAAGAAGAATATCGCCATTGTTTTGGGAAGTATCGTTCTATTTGTAGGTGCGTTGGGACTGGTACGTGACCAAAAATCAACTGTAGGCGATGTGCTTTGGATGAAAGCAATGATACCGCATCATTCCATAGCAATTTTAACAAGCGAGCGTGCAGACATCAAAGACCCAGAAGTAAAAAAATTAGCCGAAGATATCATCAAAGCACAACGAAAGGAAATTGAAGAAATGAAGCAAATGATTGATAGGTTACAAAACGAAAAATAGTATGAACAAGAACATTTTATATATAGCAATTGCAGTAATCGTGGGACTACTGGCGGGTTGGCTCATTTTTGGCAATTCCGGTAGCGAAGCAAATGCAAACAAGGACGTTACTGAAATGTCAGATACCCACGACCATTCTGGCGAATCTGCAAACCAAATGTGGACCTGCTCAATGCACCCACAGATTATGCAACCTGAACCAGGCGACTGCCCTATATGTGGAATGGACTTGATACCTGCTGAATCTGGTGCTGATGGCCTTGCAATGAATGAGATTAAAATGACAGATAATGCAATGGCGCTGGCCAACATTCAAACTACTATTGTGGGTAATGGCACTATGTCAGAAGATGATGGAATAATTTCGCTTTCGGGCAAAATCGCCACCAACGAAGAAAACAATGCCGTACAAGCAAGCTATTTTGATGGGCGTATCGAACGTTTGAATGTCAATTATGAAGGCCAAAAAGTAAATCGTGGTCAAACATTGGCTACCATTTATGCGCCAAATTTGGTCGCTGCACAGCAAGAATTGCTCACAACAGCTTCATTAAAAGAATCGCAACCTGAACTGTACAAGGCAGTGCGAAACAAATTGAAAAATTGGAAGCTTTCCGATAACCAAATTGATGCAATAGAATCCTCTGGAAACGTGCGCGATAATTTTCCTGTATATGCCACCGTTTCAGGAACGGTTTCAGAAGTGATGGCACGTGAAGGCGACTATGTAAAACAAGGTCAGCCTATTTTGAAAGTGAGCAATTTGAATTCGGTTTGGGCAGAATTTGATGCCTATGAAAATCAAATTTCAGATTTAAAAGTAGGTCAGAAAATAAAGGTAGTAACCAATGCCTACGCCAATAAAGAATTTGACGCCACGGTTTCATTTATTGACCCTATACTTAATAATGCAACGAGAACGGTTACCGTAAGAGCAACACTAAAAAACACAGATGACCTCTTTAAACCAGGAATGTTTGTAACGGGTAAACTCAAAGGGGAAATGATGATGACTAACGAAGTGATAACAGTTCCTGCAAGTGCCGTAATGTGGACAGGCGAACGCTCATTGGTCTATATAAAAACCAATCCCAACGAACCCGTTTTTGAAATGCGTGAAGTAACCATCGGAAATCGTAATGGCGAAAATTATGCTATAACAGAGGGCTTACAAAAAGGCGATGAGATTGTAACTAATGGAACTTTCACAGTAGACGCAGCAGCACAGCTACAAGGGAAAAATTCTATGATGAATCAAGGAAAGAAAGAGGATGCTATGATGCCAATGTCTGAAATGGAAATGGAATTTTCAGAGAATTTTCAAAGGCAATTTAAACAAGCGCTCAAGCCTTATTTACAGATGAAAGATGCTTTGGTAGCGAGCGATGCAAATCTGGTTTCCGCTTTCGCGAAAGCGACATCAGAATCCTTAAAGTCCGCAGATATTAAAAGTCTCGGTAGTATGGAACAATCACATATCAAGAAAAGTATCGAAATGCTCGACGCCATTGCAGCGAATGACAATCTTGAAAATCAACGTGACCATTTCGTGATATTAAATGAAAATATGGTGCCCATTGCGATGAGTGTAAATGGAACCGATGCGATGCTATACGTTCAGAAATGCCCGATGGCAAATAATAATAAAGGCGCAGTTTGGCTAAGCACGGAAGAAGAAATTCGTAATCCCTATTATGGCGATGCGATGCTCACGTGTGGTAGTTTGATTGAGGAAATTAAGTAGTTTTATTCCTTTAGTATTTTAAGAAGCTAAATACCGAAAACCTTTAAGATACTTTTCAATTTTTTTATAACCCCTTTCGATAGAGAGGGGTTTATTATCATACAATATACCCGCAAGGTAAACTCGTAAAATACTTCCATCAAAAGACTACGGCATAAAGCCAACGCTTCTTCCACTACTCATTTATTCCGTTTCCTTTTGAGCCAAGATTTTATCTTCCGTTTGGTTTCTGCTCAAATATTGTTTAATCAAAAATTTGAGTATTATGACAACAAAAGCGAGTACCACAAAGAAGCGCAGTAGAGCAAAAGCAACTGCTAAAAAAGAAGTGAATGGAAAGAAATCATCCGTACTTCAAATTCAGAATTTACCATTGGGCAAAATCAAGACTGACCCTGAACAACCAAGAAAGACTTTCAGTAAAGATGCATTGCAGCAACTTTCTGAGAGTATCGAAAATCACGGTGTATTGCAGCCAATCACGGTAAGGCAACTAAACGGTCATTACATAATCGTGATGGGCGAACGCCGATATCGTGCAAGCAAACTGGCAGGAAAAAAGACCATACCCTGTATCGTGAGGACTTATGAGAACAATGATGTTCTTGAAGTCCAAATCATAGAAAACCTACATCGACAGGATGTAGAACCCACAGAAGAAGCTGAGGCAATTGCCTACCTAAGCGAGAAATATGCGCCAACTGAAATTGCAAAGCGATTGGGTAGAACGGACAACTTTATCAGACAACGCCTAAAATTGGCAGGTTTAATTGAGGGTTTCAAACACTTTGTTCGGAATGGCGAAATGACCATTTCCTTAGGTGTAGGTGTTGCATTGTTTACACCAGAGGAACAGCAGATGATGTTGGAAACGATGGGCGAAGATTTCAATGCACACCAAATTAACAGGATGCTAAAAGACCAAACCTATGATTTGGAAAAGGCATCTTTTGATGTAACCGATAAGAAGTTGGTGCCGAAAGCTGGGTCTTGTATAAAATGTCCCTTCAATGCAGCCAATCAAGGAAATCTGTTTGGCGAGGGTAAAATGGTCTGTACAAAATCAGCTTGTTTCGAGACAAAGAAAAGCAAGTCGTTCTTGAACTTAATTGAAAAAACCAAGAAAGAGAACATCCTGCTGATTCCTGAAATACGACAGTATTGGTCAGATGACGAAAACAATCAGCTCATTATTTCACAGTTGGAAAAGAATGGTTTGAAAGTCTATTTACTGGATGATGTTGAAATCATCGAAAATCCAATTGAGCCAACAATTGAGGCCATCAAAATAGAATATCAACATTACGATTATTCCGAAGATGAATTAAAAGCTGAATTTAAGGAAGCAATTCAGAACTATGAAGAAGAATTGAAAAATTACAATTCAGCAACTGACAATGGATTTGTAAACGGCATCGTGTTCCATCCTGAGACCTACCAGAACAAAGAAGTGTTTGTCAAGGTAATCGAGAAATCAAAAGATGAAGTAACTGATTATTCAGCACCATTGACCAATAGAAAAATGGCAGATTGTACACCTGAAGAACAAATCATTAGAATCAACGAAAGGGAAATCCGTAAGAAGCAGATTGAGAACAACAAGCAGTTTGAAGAAGTTGTCCAGATGATTCGTGAGACCAAATACATCGATACTAAGAAGACACTTTCAACAGATGAAATGGTGGCATTCTCGATATCGCTCTTTGAAAATAATGTGGACTATATGAGCCAACAAAAGTATTTCTCAAAGTTCTTGGGCGACACATCAAAGATGACCAAAGTTGAAATGGTCGAGAATTTCAAGAAGAAATTTAAAAAGGAAATCTTTCACAAGCTGATACGCTATATGCTTACAAAGCAAGTGCATTTTGGCGAAAGCAATCACGTTAATAACCTAACGAACGTTTCATTCTACAATGCGATGCAGGGATATTACAAATCCAAGATTACCAGCATTGAAAAGGAATATGCTGAAAAACGAGACAAGCGCGAAGCACGTTTGAAAGAGCGCATCACAGTTCTTGAAAAGAAAATTCAGTAACTCAACGATTAGCTTTTGTTGTTTGAAGAAGGGTCGGCATTCGTGCTGGCACTTTTTCTTTTTTATGATAGTGCATATAAAAAATGTATTTATCAGGAAGGGGTTATCAATCAATAGTTGGCGCAAAGGTAAACTCGTAAAATACACCCATCAAAAGACTACGGCATAAAGCCATCGCCGCACCCTACGCCCATTTATTCCGTTTCCTTTTGAGCTGAGATTTTAGCTTCCGTTTGGGTACTGCTCAAATATTGTTTAATCAAAATATATCATTATGAAACGAGTATCGGAAAAACCTGAAATTTCGCCAAAAGAGGCTGAAATACATTATCAGTCAAGTAAAGAAAATTACACTATTGAAAGTGCAGAAAGCCACTTGGCTTATTACAGAGAAAAACATCCAATCTATTATGCGGTGTTATTACAAAATGTTTAATCTAAAATTCAAAAGCTATGTATTTACAAAATTTGCAACAGGATGAAATCTTTATTCCATCAGAAATGAAATCCTTAAAAAGTCTGACCCAGATGGAATCTCGCAGAGGACTTGAAAATGCCATTATCTCAAATGGCAAAATCGTCAATGTGGTCTCGAATAGCTATGGCCATATTCCGAATCAACTGTTTTTCAAGAAAGCCGAGGAAATGCTGACCGATGCACATCTGAATTTTCACAAGCGCACCATAAATAAAAATGATAGGTCTTTCATTACCGACTTTATCATAGACGATAAAAGCCAATTTACGGTCAAGAATGATAAAGACCTGATTCTGCCAATGCTTCGGTTTAAGAACTCGTATGATGGTAGCGAAAAGACCTCTGGCCACTTCGGATTTTACAGAGAAGTATGTTCCAATGGTCTGCACGTTTCACAAGCTGAAATTGAATTTTCCATCAAGCACAGTAAGAACAATACACACCTCATTATGCCGAGGTTGAATAATTTGTTTGATAAATTTCTTGATAACGAGTTCTATACCATTACTAAGAAATTCGATAAGATGAAAGAATTTAAAATCATCGACACACAAGAATTTGTAAAAGCAGTACTCGATAAGACAAAGCTATTCAGATACGAATGTAGCGACAAGAACAGTGACCCTTCAAAAAAGTCTCGTAAGGTTAACGAAATTTTAAATTACGAGGCCTTGTTGCTCAATGAAAAGCCTAATCTTTGGCTGGGCTACAATGCATTCAATTCTGTACTTCATAATGTATTGAAGAAAAGCTTCGGCCAACAAGAACGGTTGGATAAAAACCTGTTTGATGAAGTCTATGCTATGGCATAAATTAAATAAAGGTTTGTCCAGTACCTTAAACTGGATGACTAAATATATCATAAGCATTTACTTTCCCACTCAGCACATTCCCCTACATTCCACGCTTACCTGCCGAAAAAAGCAGGCAACCACTTCATTCCGGGAAAAGAGCTTCACTACAAACGTCTTGGACACCGTACCCGATTTCTACTTTTCATTTCGCTAAACCCTGCCCGCTACGCTGGGAAGGGACGCTTCATTCCCAATCCGAAATAGGGTACGAAGTCCGCTTTTCATCGGAAAGCCATCACTTAGGTTTTCTTAACAGGATTTTCGGCGCGGTCTTCTTGAGCCCTCACTCGAAAATTCTTAAAAACCGAACCGCTGTCTTACACATTTTAAGGGGTTTATAATGGATAAAGCCTTTATTGTTTTTCGGGGCATCGAAAAACAGGCACGACATAACCAATTCTAATTTAAACCCAGCCACTCATTTCGCTTAACTGTCGGTACGCTCAAATCGTAACCGGTTTTAAAAGAATTGCTAATGCCCTTATGGAACTTGTCAAGACTATACAAAGTTTTAGTGCAAAATAAGGTTTCTACTTCCTTGAAAACCCAAGGGTTTTACTACGTCGCAAACACACCTGATTTTACTCTAAAAGTCTTGACAAAACCCACTCTATCCATTGTGCGATGCACGAAAGAAAAGAACAAACACCCCTTAAAATTTAATCTGAATTGAAAAGGGAAATATTAATCAAGCCTGTAAAGGGCATTTAAAACCATTTAGTTATGAGTACTATTAGAAATCACGTACAGTTAATCGGAAATGTTGGTCAAGAGCCAACCATTACGAACCTTGAAAGCGGAAAGAAAGTAGCCCGCTTCTCACTCGCTACGAACGAGTATTACAAAGACAGCAAAGGCGAAAAGCAAACGGACACCAATTGGCATACCGTTGTGGCTTGGGGCAAGACCGCTGAAATAGTAGAAAAGTATGTCGAAAAAGGTAAAGAAGTTGGGATTACGGGAAAACTAAAGACCCGAACCTACACCACCGACGATGGAAACCAACGCTTTGTTACCGAAGTGGTAGCCGATGAAATCCTATTACTTGGAAGTAAAAACGACAAGTAGGACTTAAAATTAAAGAGGGCGTTCCTCTCGAAAGTTGCGCCCTCTTTTTCATTATTCACACATTAAATATATGCACAATGAAAATACAAGTTAACGAAATTAAAGAGCGGTTGCAATATTTTAATGGAACTGAAATGTTCTACCAAATCCCATTATTAAGAACACGATTTACAGACGGGTTGAAATACCTTACCGAAGTTGCCGAATGTTTTTGGCTCATTACCGATACTTCCGTAATTGCAAAAAGTCTGATGAACCGAAGCGAATTTATCACAATCGACTTTAAGAGATTGCCCGAAGAAAAACAGGATTATACAGGCTACGAAGCCGAGATAATTTACAGCGATGGCAACGATAACATTTTAGAAAAACACGGCTATCGTGCCACCGATTTTCCACTCGATGAACTGCGGTTGTTTTTTGTAAATGATACGCTGATGTTACCAAGTGAATATTAAAATCTATCGCTATGGTATATCTCAATTTTACAGACTTGAGCGAGGAAGCTCAAAACCGACTTTTGGAAACGTCCAAAGAAGATGTGAAACGAAAATTTGGGGATAGCATTCGCAAATACGTAAAAGAAAATTATGGCTGTTTTGAAACGTTGATAGAGGAAGAAGCACTTAGAAATTTATATTCCTATACCTACGTTTTCAATATATAGTTTTCGGCAAAAATGAAGCAAGCACCTCTAAAATTTTAGAGGTGTTTTTGTATGCAATTACATCTACATCAAGAAAAAATTACTATCTTTATTTGGCTGAAATTCAGCATTCAAATTAAAGTAAGGTTATCCACTTTTCGACTTTCGCCGATAGCCTTACACATCGAAAAATAACATATCGGAAAATCATTTTCCCTGAAAATGGCAATCGGCTTTTTAGCCGGATTGTATGGATTTTTGTCCCGCGAGCGGGACGAAAAGGAATAGCAAGAGGGTAACGGGCTGCGCCGCGTTACATATTCCATTTTCGTTTTAATCCATTGATTTTTAAGTAGTTAAAATCAATCAGGATTTAAAAATTCCAACAATTTGCGTCAAATGGTCTTGGAACACCAGTAAATAGGGATGGATTTACGTCAAATCTTTAAAAAAGCGGAAGGAAATGGATTCATTCATTACTATCAGGTTCAAACGAAAAACTGCCAAGCGGTTTCAGGAATTTTCCAAAATGCACTTTAAAACGCACACCGAAGCGATGGAAAACATCCTTGATTTCTTTCTCTATAACGAGATTTCCCCACGAGAAAAATTTGGTCCTACAGGTAGAACTATTGAAGCCAAGCTCTTAAAAAGAATCAATGCGGTCATCGCCATAATGCGTGATGTAGAAAAGACACAAACCAAACCTACGGTCGCAATGTTGCAATCCCTTTTTGTGATGGAAGAACCCAACAAAAAGCCATTGATAGTTGAAAAGAAATATGTTGAGGAAAGGAAAAAAGTACGCTTTCGCGAAAGCGATAACCCGAACAATCAACTTTGAAATTTCCAGCTATGTACATCACAATAACACCTCAAAAAATGGGCGGTAATTTTTCCAAAAGTTCGGCAGATTTTGTTGGCTATTTAGAGAAAGAAAATCAAGGTTTGGAACAGCAGGATATGGAACATTTTTTCAATCAATACGGCGATGAGATTTCTGCTGAGGAAGTCATTAAGGAAATCGATGGGAATACCGCAAAATTGGAAAAACACGAACCAAGATTCTACTCAATTACCGTGAGTCCTTCAAAATATGAATTGCGAAAACTTCAGAACAGTAGCGAAGATTTAAAAAAATATACCCGTGAGCTGATGAAAGATTATGTGGCTTCATTCAATAGGGAAATCAAAGGGCGACCGGTTAACATCGATGACATAAAGTACTATGCAAAAATAGAGCATCAACGCACCTTCAAGGGAACAGATTTTCAGGTAAAAGAGAACCAACCGTACGCCACCAAAATTCTTCAGCTCAAAACCGAAATCCGAAACGTTCAGGAAGGACGAGCTGAGGGGAATATTAAAAAGATGAAAAAGGAAATAGCAAAATTGGAACGCCAAGCGCCCCACCAACAAAATGGTAAACGGATTGTCCAGGGAATGCGAAAAGATGGAAACCAAAGCCACATCCATATTATCGTGAGCCGTAAGGATGCGTCCAACAGATTCAGCTTATCGCCGGGAAGCAAATACAAAGCATCTGATGTAAAGTTGAATGGGGAAACCGTAAAACGGGGTTTTGACCGAGACAAGTTTTTTGAAAGAGCAGAAAAAACATTTGATAAGACTTTTGGCTATAAGCGAAACTTTGCTGAATCCTACAAAGCCCGAAAGGATTTTGTAAAAAATCCCAATCTCTATTTCGCCGCCTTGATGAAGCTACCAGCTAACGAAAAAGCATTGGCTTTCAAAATAATAACAAAAACGGGACTGCCGATAGTGCCAAATATTCCAGTTAGTCAAACACAGATTGCACTTCGGATTCTTAAACGGTTGAGACGTGGTGCTGAAATAGCGATTAAATCAAGTTCCATTGGAATCTAATAGGTATGCAAATAGACAATCTCATAACGACACTTTCAATTATTGGTCTGGCCAGTATTGTTTTCTATGCGATGTTTCGGGCAATTAGGTATGCATTCATCGTTAATTTTCTTGTGCTTGGTGCGATGGTGTTCTATTTTGACGAGGAAAACCGACTGATTCTGATTTCTCTCTATCTGGCTTGCCCTCTCATATTAATTAACATAGGAATGTATGTTTTTCTACATAAAACTGACAAGCCGTTAAATGGCGATAGCAAATATCAGGTCAACTTTCCTACGACCAAGGGCAATTTCAAATTGGATAACATCAAACGAGGTGCATCCATCATTGGTTCTGCCGGAAGTGGCAAGACCGAAAGTGTTGTGTATGGTTTTCTGAAACACTTCCGGAAAGATGGGTTTTGCGGAATTATCCACGATTATAAGGATTTTGAACTGACCGAAATGGCGTACCCACTTTTCAAGGATAGTTACATCCCGTTTAAGGTCATTTCCTTCGATAAAATCATCCACAGGGTAAATCCTATTGCGCCACGCTATTTAGAGAATGAGGAAAGCGTAAACGAAGTCTCAAGAGTATTGATTGAAAACCTTTTAGAACAAAGAGAAAGCGGAACTACGGGAACGACAAAATTCTTTAACGATGCGGCTGAAGGTTTGATTGGTGGGTTGATTTGGAAACTGAAAACAGACTATCCTAAATATTGTACTTTGCCACATTTGATAGCAATTTATCAATTATTGGACACCGATAGTCTTATCCAGTTTTTGGAAACCAATACGACATCAAGGGCAATGGCAGATGCTTTTATAAGTGGCAAGGATTCGGATAGGCAAACGGCTGGGGTAAAAAGTACTTTGGCCAATGCGCTGAAACGAATTAGTACACAACGCATTTTTATGGCATTGTCTGCAGATGAAGTGCCGCTCAATATAAACAATGAGAAAAATCCAGCGGTTATTTCAATCGTAAATAATCCAAAATTTGAAACGTCTTATTCGCCAGTAATCGCCACCATTATCCACACCATCACAAAACAGATGAGTGTGCGTAGTTCAAAACCATCATTTCTGCTGATGGAAGAAGCGCCAACCATCCGATTATTGAATATGCACCGTATTCCAGCAACGCTTAGAAGTTATGACATTGCTACAATTTACGTTATGCAGGATAAAATCCAGAACGATATGATGTATGGCGATAAGGCAAGTAAAGCGATATTGAGCAATCTGTCTTATCAGTTTTTCGGCAAAGTAAACGACCCAGATACCGCCAAATACTACGAACGTTTTTTTGAAATCATCAAGGATCCTACAAAAAGTATTAGTCGAGGACATAATCTGGATTTTGACACACGCATTACCACGGGCGAAAAGGAAATTCCCAAGATTCGAGCAGATGTATTTTTTAGATTGAAACAGGGCGAATTTATAACGTATGCAGATGGGAAGGATAAGAAGGTGCAATTCAAACTATCTAAAATCAACAGGCAACTACCAGAAGAAACCAAGCAATATTCAAGTGCAGATATGAATGCTAATTTTGAGCGGGTCTATGAAGAAGTGCGGTCGATATTTAAATAATATGCTGTGCTTTCATTTTTATTGAAATCATTAACATCTTTATTAATTACAGTTCATTTAATTGGGTAACCAATTACCTATCCGATTTTTTGGAATATATCCAAATAATAGTAAAACTTCGATTATCAAAATCGCAAAATCATTTGTACCTTTGGAATTAATTTAGTATGTAACTAACTATCAGATATTTTGGACAACTTTCGATATGATTGATTTTGATATAATAGAAAATTTAGGCTTGGACAAGGCCGTCTCTGTTACTTCGGAATTTAATCAAATTTCTGAAAGTCAGCTAGTTGTAATTAATCAAGTGAAAGACTTCGGTATTGATGAAATTTATTTCAGTACCGACGAAAATCACAATAGTTATCCTGCGGTTTTTTTAAAAAAGGTTGAAAAATTTGATGACCGTGCTCTTCATCAAGTTGCAAAGACTCAAAAAAAAATCTGGAACTTCAAAAAGGTAATTTTTCTTTACGTTTATTCGGAAACTGAAATCCGTATTTACAATTGTGCCGAGAAACCTCTTATAATCAAATCAGATGATTTTGACTATAAGAAGGAACTTAAAACGCTCGAAATAGAGTCTTATAAGTTCAAAGATAAAACCAAACTCACACAGCTTCAAAATCTTTTTTCCACTATTGCTATTGATACAGGGATTATATGGACATTAGAAGAAGCTTATGAGATTAGAAAGAAGATAAGCCTTCAGCGAAGGGTTGATAAATACCTTGTAGAGAGCCTTACCTATACTGCTAAGCAATTACAAGCGGAAGGCTTAGAAATAGACCTAATTCATAAAATAATAATGCGTTCTCTATTCCTATTGTATTTAGAGGATAGAGGCGCAACCGATGAAAAGTTCTATTCAGAAATAAAGAAAGGAGCGAAGTCTTATTTTGACATTCTAGATGATGCAGATAAAACATACTCACTATTTAAGAAACTGGAAGAATATTTTAATGGTAATGTGTTTACCATAGATAGCAATGAGTCAATTTCTAGAGAACATCTAAAAATTATCCGAAAGTGTTTTATCAACGGTAATGATAATACCTTACAGCAGAATCTTTTTGAAGATCTACGTCTATTCGATTTTAGCATTATTCAAATAGAATTATTAAGTGAAATCTATGAAAATTTCTTGGCTGAAATAAACCCTACTTTAAAACAAGATACTGGCACTTATTATACACCACCTTCACTAGTTGAACTCATATTAAATGAGAAATTACCAATCTCTAGGACAGAAAAAGAATTTAACATTAAGGTCTTAGACCCAACGTGTGGTTCAGGGATTTTTTTAGTTGAAAGTTTCAAACGTTTGGTAAAACGTTATGAAAATGCCAATTCAGAAAAGCTTACGGATTTTAATGAATTGAAGAAGCTACTAACGGACAATATATTTGGTATAGAAATACACCCCCAATCCATCAAAGTAGCAGCTTTTAGTCTTTACCTGGCTTTAGTTGATAACTTGAATCCTAAGACGATTTGGCAGAACAAAGATTATCGTTTACCATATTTGATAAATGACCCTTTGGACGACACACTAGAAGAACAGGGTAACAATCTATTTCGAAGTGATACAATTAAGCAAAACCCTGAAGTAGAACAAATAGATTTTGATTTGGTGGTGGGAAATCCGCCTTTTGGCACTAAGAACTTATCTCAATCCATCCGAGATTATAGTGATAAATATGGGTTTGCTAAAGAAATGGTTCTACCATTTCTACACAAAGCAACGACTTTTTCGGAAGATGGAGAAATTGCCCTGATTTTCAATACCAAAATCCTTACCAATACCAAAATAACTTATCAAAATTTTAGGAACTGGCTTTTCAATGAGTGCTATGTAGAGAAAATTTATAATTTTTCAATTTTAAGGAATGCACCTAAAGACTTTGGTGGTCAATTGTTCGGTTCGGCTACAGGACCAATAAGTATTGTGTTTTACAAAAAAAGTCCACCAAAGAAAAAATCGGAAACTATTATTTATTACGCCCCTAAGACTTACATTAAATCCAATGTTATAGAGGGTGTTAGCATTGACGGTACAGATTTGAAATATCTTCCACGCGAAGAATGCAAAAAACCAACTTCAAAAATTTGGAAAATTGCAATGTGGGGTGGAATTGGAGATATTAATTTAATTCAAAAACTAAATGCTTCTGATAGTCTTGAACAATTTATCTCGGATAAAAAAATTTATAAAGGCTCTGGATTACAATTTTTAAATAATTCTACTAAAAACCCGAAAGTAGACAACGAAATTCCAAATAGATACATTGCCCCTAAGAACATTAGACGTTATGTTTCACACTCGTTTTCAGATTTGAATTCTGGGCTTACTCAGAGGTCAAAGGAAATATATGCTAAATATTATGGTGTGCAAGTGGAAGACTTACCCACAATTAATGTTTTTAGACGTGTGGGCGCGAAAAAAACTTATTTTGCACCACATATCCTAATTAAGGAAGGTCTTTCCAATTGGAAAATTTGTGCCTCGTATGAAGATGAGGCCTGTTCATTTAATAGTAAAGTTCTAGGTCTCAGTCATACTGATTCAAAAGTACTTAAAGGGTTAACTTGTTTTATAAATTCAAAACTTGCCTATTATTATCTTTTCTTATGTTCAGCATCTATCGGGATAGAAAGAGAAGAAATCAAGCCTAATGAAGTTTATCGGCTACCATTTTCCTTATCTAAAAAGAACCTATATCATCTTGCCGATATTTACGATAGGATGATAATTGATGAATCTAAAATTTTCAACACAAATACAAAAAAGTTTGAACAGGAGATTGATAATTATATAACTAAATGTTTTGATTTCTCAATCGACGAAAGTTTAATTGTTGACAATTTCGTAGAATTTACAATTCCATTATTGATTAAGAAGTATCAATATGTTCTTGGTCCAACTGACAAAAATGCAATTCAAGATTATTCAATTAAGGTCTCGCAGCATCTAAATGACTTTTTACAAAGTCAGAATCTCTATGCTAATTGTACCATTTATGAAAACATAAGTCATTTCTCACCTTTAATGGTATCTAAGGTTGCGTTTGAAGATTCTAAAAAAGAAGTATCAAAATCCAGTGAAGATATTCACGATATATTGCGAGAATTGGATAAAGAGTTATGGCAAAAGAAGGCAACTAACATCTATTTCAGAAAAAAATTAAATTATAAAACAGGCAACGAGATTTTTATTGTTCGTCCCAATCAGAGACGATTCTGGACTCAATCTATGGCGATTGAAGACGCTTCGGAATTAATACTGGAAATTCTTAATGAGGTATAGTAAATGGGATTAAACAAAGTCATAGTTGCCAGCTTTAAAAGAGGCTTTGAAGAAAAATGCTTTCAGCTGATAACAGAATCTTATGTTTCAGCTATAGAAACAAAAGTCATCAAACTCAACTGGGATGAAAATGACATTACTTGGGAATTGCACAAATGCATTAAGGAAAATCCACTAAGATTAAAGTGGCGAATCGTTACAAATGTTGAGCAGCACTTGCCGAAAGACGATATAGAAAAGGAAAAGGGTTTTGCAGCGAAATTTCCTAGAATAGATCTTAGATTGGTAACTATAAATTCATCCCTAGAATACGAATACCATATGGAAGCCAAAAACCTCAAGGAAAAAGATTCCGGTTTAAAACGACGATATATTGATACCGGAATTAACAGTTTTGTTACTCATAAATATGAGAACGGATGCCTACTTGGGTATGTACTCGAAGGAGATTTAGACAAAACCGTAAATGGGGTTAATAAACTTTTGAAAAGAGACGAAAGGGAACTTGAATTTTTGAAACCCAAACCCTATCATTTTCACGAAAAGTATTACGAATCAGAGCATCCTGACGATATGGTAATAAAACATTTTATGTTTGATTTCACTTCTTTGAGTAGCGCCTAAAGGACTCTGGCATCCCTCGTATTTTGGAACACTATGGCAAAGAGAGCTTTAGTTTTTCAGATAACTTTCTCAGAATGACATTTATGGCCAAAGAAACTACTCTTGAAGAAGGTGGTCAAATAGGTGGTCAAAAAGGTGGTGCAATAGGTGGTGTAACAGGTGGTGTAAAAGGTGTTGCAATAGATGCTATAAATGCACTTACTAAAAGACAAAAAGAAGTTGTTAAACTTATTGCTGCAAATCCATCTATAACCTACAATGAAATAGCCGAAGCGTTAAGTATCAATGAATCTGCTGTTGGAAAACATATAACAGCTATAAAAAACAAGGGCGTCCTAATTCGTCAAGGTGGCACACAAGGTTATTGGGAAATTAAGCTACCGAAAACCTAAAAAACAACTTTCATCAAAAAGGCGATTTATCCTTTGAACCTCTCGCATCTGCCAACCACTTTCCATCCTGCTTAACCAGTTTGAAAATACCAGGCGTTTTGTCATAAGCTGTGGTATATTTTACCCAAGCCACGTCGCCCATAATCGTGTCCTGCAAAACAGTAAAATTGGAATCATCTTTTGGCGTAGCGTTGAACATATTTATGGTATTCATATAGTTAGAATACGCCTGTGGTGTAGAGTTGGCTTTTAAGGTTTCTTCATCCTTTTCATAAAAGCTTTCGATAACAACTTGGGCTGTGGCACTTGGTCCTGAAACTTTAGTTTTAGAATCGGCGCACGAAAGAAACAGTAGCACGAGTGTGAAAATTATAAAATTTTTCATAATGACTTTAATTTGGGTTATTGATATATCTGTGCGATAGTTTCATTTCAATATTTCGTTCACCATCCTTTTCATTCAGTTCTAAAATTGCTCTGCGGTCATTGGATAATGAAAACTTGGGCAATACATAAACGAACCGTACCGTTTGACCTTCTACAATTTTTGAAGGCAGATTATGTTTGTATATCGGCTCTTGATATAGGCGTTGTAACGATTTTCTTTTTCCTTTCTGTCGTGTTTCAATCGAAAGGTTCAAGAAATTCAAATCGTAATCCAAGGTGGAATTATTCTCAATCTGGATAACGAAATAGAGCTCTTCTTTATCAAAAACGATATTCTCAACACTCAAAACAATGCCTTCATTTCGCTTTTTGATTCGACCGATACGCTGTTTTCTATTGAGAAGATACGAGCAGAATTTTTGGTAATAAAAGGTTCTGTTATCTATACGCTCTTCAGAGGATTCAGCAAGAATTGAATCGGTTACAATCGGCTTTTCATTCCCGATACTATTGGATGCTGGAATGAAATAATTGAGCTTAGAAAGCTGTTTTTTATACCTTACAATATACGAAAAAATCGAGCCATTTCGGTTGACTACCAGCAAATTACTTTCCTTTCCTGGCTTGGCTTGCAATAGGCCGAAATACTGTTCTTTTTCACGATTGTAGGTAAAGACAAAATTATCTGAACCGGTTATGCCTTGCCGAATAGGTTCTGGAAAGAAAAGCGCAACATTCTTGGTGTCGTTGGCATATATGGTATCTAATTTTATAGTTGTTTGCGCTTTTGCGAAAGCGAAAATAAATACGGTTAATATGGAAATTGTCACTTTCATAACTTTGGTTTTAGAATTAATCTGTAATTGTTCAGGACGGTTACTTTTACCCGTCGGTTAGAACGCCTGAAAACTTGGGTAAGTCCGCCAACTTGTGGGACACTCGGGATATTTATATCACCAATAACATCATCGAGCACCTCTCTCGTAGCTTCTTCTCTAAAGTTGTTCTCAACATAGATGCCCTCGCTACCGTCTTGCAAATCGAAGGCTTTGAGCTTGGTGGGATGGTGCTTTATGTTTTCAATCTCAATCAATGCACGATTGGGCTGAAAGCTGATAAACCCAAAAATCGGTGTGTTCTTTGGCATCAGTTTGCCATTTATTGTAGCAGCTTTGGTAAGGCGCATCCGTAATCGGGTATTTGCCTGAACAATTTGGTCGCCATCCACGACCACGTAAATCGTTTCGTCTGTATTGCCGATAATTGAAACTTCATTGGGCTGAGGATTGGCAGCAAAGAACAGTTGATGTTCCAAGCCCAGTTCTTTAGCTTCAATTTTTTGAGCTCTTTTAACTTCAGCTGAATCCACCTTTGGTACTGTTTGTTGAACAGCTCGCCTTTGCCCTAAATTTTGATACCGCTTTTCGGAATACTTAATTTTGCCAGCATCATAGATACTGTCAACAATGCGTTCTTTTTCACGTTCCGGTAAATCTGGGTCGTAAAAGCCAAGGGAATCAATCAACTTTTCATCATAGATGCTGGGCGCGTTGGTTTCACGCACTTCCTTAAGGTCATTAATTGCATCGAGTTTGGATTCGTATTCCTTTTGGTTTTCTTCCAAATCAGGAACCAAGGTCTGTTGTAGGCTTTCGTTATCGCTGTCATCATCGCCCATTACCATTACAGAATAGGAAATGAGGAATATGAAAATCACGGCCAATACCGCTGCAAATACTATTTTATTTTTCTCAACTTTCATCGTTTAATTTTTTAAGGGTGTTCTCGAAGTAATTTGTAATCAAAAGTCCGTGCGGATTGTTGGGAAAGTTCCGGTCCACCATAATCAGGTTTCCGGTGGAAACTAATTCATAGGTATCTATGATTGAACCTCTATTAATTTCAAAAATGGTTGTGGTCGTGAAACTATACGTGCCATTGCTTTCTGAAATTCTTGAATCAATACTCAAAACTTTTTGAACCAATGAATACTGAAGCAATCGGTTGTAAACACCATCCGCTTTTTTCTGGCGATACAGATTGTCCACAGAACTATTGCCCAACCAAAGTGCCTTTTCTAAATTCCGTTCATAATTGCTCGCATCGATGTTGTAGAAGTAGTTGTGAAACAATTCCAGATGCGCCAAAGCTTCCACCCTGAAATTTTCCTTTTGTGTAACCAGCTTTAGCGGAATGATACTGCCGTCCGTATTGATGGCAAAGGCACTACTGAGCGCTGTTTTGTTCATATTGTAAACCATTAAAAGCGAAAAGCTGCTGGACAGCAACGCACAGATGACTACGGCTAAAACGATAAACCGATTCAGTTTCAATATTTTGTATATGTTCTTGTAAGGTGTTTTCATTCTGAATTGGATTAGTTGGTAAATAATCTGAGTGTAAACGAGGTGGCACGTCTGTACAATTTGAATTTGAGAAAAACGATAAACCCAACTGAGCCTAATTGAACTACAGGTGCAAAAAAGCCTTGACCTGTATCGGTTCCAAACAGGTTGACCCAGAAATTGGTATTTATTTCCGTGTAAATGGCATTGATAAACACATTGACCAGAAAGAAGGCTGGCACGAGCATATAAACGGCAGCGTACAATTTAAAGAAGGTATAGGCGAGCGAACGGAACTTTTCAAAAACCGCCAAACTAATGACCAATGGAAAGAACGCCTGCATTATTCCCAAGAGGAAAAAACGCTCTGCCAAGAATAGCGGATAGATGAACAAATCCAATATCCAGAGGATGGTACTTAGGATAAAAGCCAATATCTTGAAACCGTAAAGTGGCGTTACCAACGCCTCATACAAAAGCGTCATTGCCGAACTTGCGGCATCAAATAGACTTACATCTTCCTCTAATGGAATATCCTGCATTTGCAAGGGAAGTAACGCAGGTGCCGTGCCCCTATATTGTCCCTCGATGGCTACCAATATCCCATCAAAGAATCCTAACACCTGCGTTGAAAATATGACCAGTAGGACAATGGCAAAATTCTTAGCCAGTTCGCCCGGACTCAATCCCCAAGTGTAACCGTCCTTGTCTGCAATGCCTTCATTGTATTTTTTAAGGATGTTTACCAAAAAGAATAGGACAGCGAGCGTTTTCATTCCGGCAATAGTATATTGCGAAAAGTCGCTGGCCTGTATGGTCTGGAAAACCGTATCAATGTATTCCAACCCAATCCCTAAAATGATGGTCGCTGTCATTGTTAATATTCTGTTTCGCGGTTATTGACTTTATCCTGCATTTTTCTGAAGGAAATAATATCACGATAGCGTTTTGTCTTCGTAGTGATGTTGGAAACCATTTGTTTAGATTCCAGTTCTTTTGCTTTCAATATTTCGGCACGTTCGGCATCGCTCATTTTCAGGTAATCGCTGGATAGGACTTCGTCTATAAAATCCACCGTGTCCAATGAATTTTGTACAATGGTTTCAAAAGAGGCTACAACCCTATCAATTTCTTCGGGTTTGATGTAGGGCGAATTCAGAATATCCTGAAGGTCATTCTGCATTACATTGATAAGGCGCTGATTGTTCTGTGCGATTTCCTCAACCGCCCTTAGCTGTTGAACGACGCTGGATACTTTCTCAATTGCTTCCTTGGCATCCTTCAAGAACTTTACGGACTTGATCATTTCTGCCGTCTGCTTACCAGATTCCAAGAGTTGTTTTACCAAGCTGATAAAGTTGGTATTGTCATAAACTGGCATTCCCTGGCACGCAGCGCGTGCAGGCAGTAAAAAGATGAATACCGTTGCGATAATTAAAATTTTTGTCTTCATAATATTATATTTTAGATGTGAATTGAATGATTGCTTTTTGCATATCCTGATGCTCATTGTAGAGCTTCATTATTTCTTCGTTTTCCTTACCGTCTGTGAGGTAAGCTGCATAGACTTCCTTCGGGACTTCGAGACGGAAGATGTTGCTTTCCCTACCTATTTTGATGAACATTTCGGTGTATTTGCGTGGTCCAGAAAGATTGTTTTTTATGGATTTTAATTGGTTCAGGTCGTGGCTGGACAGATTGAGCCTTTTAACCAATTCGTCATAGCCCTTTTCATTGTTCAGGCTATAGATGACCTGTGTGTTTTCAAGTATACTTGCGGAAGTCGAATTATTAGGCAACTGGTTGATGGACTGAAGAATAATCCCGATGGCACCATTTTGTTTACGAATGGCTTGATAGTAAAATTCCACGCTTTCCAGTACGTTATCAAACTTCAGTTGCTTTGCAAACTCGTCGAATAGGATGATGCCTTTTTCAGCTCGGTTCTTCCAAATCGTTCTTTGGATAGCTGACTTTATTAGTTTGAGCATTACGGATAGGATTTCCTTATTGTCCTTGACTTCATCAAGTTCAAAAACAATCAATCGCTTGTCCTCGATTTTATATGTCTGGTCTTCGCTGACCTCGAACAGAAAACTATATAGACCATCGCCGACGTATTCGGACATTACGTGCAAAAAGCTCGTCACATTGAAGTAGTCGGGATGGATTTTTAAGGTGCTCAGAAGCTCTTTCTGATTCCTTTCTATAAAGCTGTAAAAACCATCCAAAGAGTGATTTTCTGTGGTGCTATCGTAGTAATGGCGCAATATCTTTTTAACCGAAACCGATTGTGCTTTGGTCACTTTCAAATCCGAAGCGAAGAGTTCAAATAGGAATACTGATAGGTCTTCCAAACGTTCAGGTGTCAGGTCGTTTACATCGCTTATGTAGAATGGATTGATACCAAGATTTTTTCCGCTTTCGTAGCGTAGTACCGTGTATTTTTCTGGGTAGAGTTTGGCAAACTTGGTGTAGGATCCACCGAGATCAATAATGACCAGGCGGACACCACTCTCAAAATATTGACGCAGAATGTTATTGGCCAAAAAGGATTTTCCTTCGCCTGTGGGCGCGAAAATAGCAAAGTTACGTGCCTTGATGCGCTTCTTGCGCTCGTCCCAGACATCCTTTAGAACAGGAATGTTGTGTTCCCGGTCGTTAAAGATGATTCCTGTAGTATCGGATTTATAGTTCGTGTTATTAATGAACAAGCACAGGGCGTGCTTCAAATCGGTAACGTATAAATCGTTATTCGAGAAATTGGATGAAAAACAGCAGTAGCTATTCAGAATATAATTCTTCCGTTCTTCGCCTCGTGGATAGTATGGGATGATATCCAGTTCCTTAAATTCGGTTTTGATTTTTGAGGTAATCTTATCGAGTTCTTTGGCATCTTTAGACCAATACACGATGTTCAAATGACCACGAATGATTCGTGCATTGTCATCTGCATTTATTTGGTCAAGGATGTGTTGAATCTTCCCAAGCACCACTTTGTTCTGCGAACCGAAATTTGAACTTTTGTTCAGTTCCTCAACTTTCTTGTCGAGCAGCTTTCGCCACTTTTGCTTGTCATCCAGATATAGAATTTGGTTGACGATATGGTTCTCGTTAAGCGTAAGCCCTAAGCCATCAATAAACCCTTGATGAAACACAAAATCGTCAGAAGTGAATTTCTCATTGGTCTTGCTACTCTGTACACTTTCGCCAAAGCACAGTTCGCTATTGATGGCCAGGGCATCAAAATGGTTTTCGCCAATATTGACGCTTTTCTTTTCTAATATGATGTCCGTGTCAAAACCTTCGTTGAAACCATTGAAATAGCCATTTGTAAGCTCTTGAATCTCTTTCGCTTTAAGCGAAAGGAATGTCATTTTGCGGCTATTGTTTATAAAGGATACAGAATCACTTACCGAATTGACAAAGCTCTTAACGTTGTCATCCAGTTCTTGCACTATTCCCTTTGAAACTTTCCTAAAGGGATTGACGTATTTTGAATTGTTAAGTGCCTTGTTCTTGGTCAGGATGAAAAACAGATAGCATTTATGCTCAATGTGTCCTCGACCTTTGAAATGCTCGTGAGTTACTTTCTCTAAAAAAGTTTTGTTCGGAAGCTGTTCTGAAGAATAAGATTTCTTCAGGTAGATATCCTGTTTATGAACCACAGTCCCCACAGGCAATGATTTTAGAGCCTGAAACCAAGCACCGTGCATATCCTCAAAATCCTTTTCAGATAAGGAATAGATTTCTGGCAAATTCCCTTCATAACACAAAACGACATTGCCATTATTGGCAAACACGATATTGTCTTGAATATCTGCAATGGGTTGATATTTAGAAAGGTTAATCTTGTTCATAGTCGAAGCCTGAATTTCTTTTGTTGCTTATTATTCTGGGAAACGCGTTGGCAGTTTGAAATAGCTGAGGGTTATGGGAAATTCTTGTCAATGCGACATAGAGCCCAGCATTAAAAACCAGTACGCCAATAATTATCCCAAAGCTGAATGAGAAAATAATAACCAAAAGCGACGCGAGAATAGAAACCATCATTAGGGCAAACAGGGAAATGGGCAGCCCAAAAATGACCGCCCGTTTCCTGATGTTTCTATAGACCTCGAACCGTTTCATTTACACAACAATTCCTATGAGATACGTGAATATGCCGACTACGGCACCGGCAATCAAAACAAAGACGAGAACTCGGGTAATCCCTTTTTTAAGGTCAGCATTTTCGCCAAAGAAGTGTCCTGCATTAAACAGGAAACCAACAAGGAAAATGACACCGAGTAAAATGGGAAATACGGTTCTTATTGTATCGCCCACATCGTTAACGGAATCTTCAATGCCACCAATTTGAGCAAATAGCGAAGTGGATAAGAGCGAAAGAAAGGATGCTAAATAGAGTGATTTATTCATAACGTAACAGTTTAAATTTTTGTGTTGTTTTCGTTATGGGAAATTTACATATATTTGAATATAAATAACTGAAAATCAAATATTTGTGAATAAAATATTATTTGGTTTTGTTTGAATTCCGTTGCTATTATTTGGCATCAAATTTTATGAAATTTTGAAGTGAAGTTGTTGATAACCCGAAAATTGAAAATGAAAAAAGTGCTCAAAAACGTCAGTTTTGTCTTTTTGCTTCTAAAAATATGTATCATTTTTGGTCAGGAAACTGCAATCCAAAAACGAATTGTAATTGACGTCGGACACGGTGGAAAAGATTCCGGTGCGATAGGTGTAAATGGCATCCAAGAAAAGGATGTTGTACTCAATATTGCAAATGCCATTTTAAAGTTGAATGATGAGTTAGATAAACCTTTGGAAATTTACTTAACCAGGTACACCGATACGCTCATTTCTTTATCGCATAGGTCGAAGCTGACCAAAGCCTTAAAAGCAGATTTGTTTGTGTCGCTGCATTGTAATCATTCGGATAATCCAAATACACGAGGGATTGAAGTTTATGTGGCAGGTGCAACATCCAAATATTCTGATGATGCCACTTGGCTTGCATTTCAGCTACAGGCTATACTCAATAAACAATTAGGATATGAAAGTAGAGGTGTAAAGTTTGCCGACTTCCAAGTGCTTCGGGAAACTATAAATCATTGTCCCTCGCTTCTTTTGGAATTGGGATTTTTGAGTAATGAGGATGAAGGCAAGTATACTTCAGATTCCAATAACATCCAAAGTATCGCATTGACCGTTTTGCAATCCCTTCAAAAACATTAGAATTATGAAAGAACTATTTTTAGAGTTAACAAAGAGCTTAAAGGATATAGTATTACAATTCATTTCAGAAGTTATTCTGCTATATAAGTCCTTCAGAAATTGAGCTACTTCCTTTTATCCCCAGCCTTAGTATCAAAAGCTATCAAGTTAAACAGCTCTCGCATTCTACTTCGCACACGATTGCCATAACGTTCTTCTAGTTCCTCAGCATTGAGATTAGTAGTGGCGTGAGTTTTAATTTTGCGCTTGGTATCTAGAAAGAGTTCGTAGCGAGACAAGAGAACTTCGCCCATCACATTTAAGTCTTTCCCGTAAAACCTACCAGCAGGTTCAACACCTAAATCATCAAAACAGTAGAATTTGGTATTCCCATATTCCTCTACCGTCTTAAACCCTAAATGATTGAAACCAAACGCCACATTTCGACAAGGAATCATTTCATACGGTCGCTGCATCGGTACGATGTGCCGAAGCAACTTCATTAAGCTGGTCTTTCCACAACCAACAGGTCCAGAAAGTAAAATGCCTTTGTCAACATCGATCCCGTAGGATTCGCAATTCTCTTTGTCCTTGATGAAGTAGGAACACAACTTCAGTAAAATATCCTTATCCTCATCGTAAATCCTAAATTTTTTACCGAACATTAGTCTGCCCTTAGCGTTCAGGTAAATCAAAATTTTCGGGAAATCGTACAAAACACTTTTGCCATCAAAATTTCCCAGCGAATATTCCACGCCACCTTCGATAATTTTAGAGGGGTTGTCCATAATCTTTGTTTTTAGTGGTTCGCAAGTTGTCCTTGATTTGGGACACTTCTTTTTTGTTTGATTTGTTTTCTTCTTCGAAAAGTTCGGTTCTATCCATCCAGTTTGTAGCCAATGAGCGCCAATCCCGTATCGGCTTTCCGTCGCTCGTTTGCCATTCTCGGTCGGCATAGTGCTCGTAGAATTTTTTTCCTTCATCAGAATCAAAACCTTTTTCTTCAAAAAATAAAATAACGGCCTGCCTGCCCTTTGGCTGTTTTATATTGTTTTCTTGTTTGTTATTGTTTGTATTAGATACCAATGCTTGTCCACCTATGGGACGGTGTTGGTACACAACCTGTCCGTTTTTGGGATGGTGGTGTCCCTCAAGCGGTACACCTCTGGGATGGTACTGTTCCGCAAGCTGTTCTAAAATGGGATTGTACTGTCCCGCAACTGGTTCATCACTTGTCCCAATAATGGCCATCTTGATTTTACTGCCTTTGTATGGATTGTTGGAAGGAAAGTAGGATAGGTACTGCCAAGTATCCAAATCAACAATACATCTATGGTATGTTGATTTTGAACCAATCTTGGCAACGCGCATCAATTCCCGTCGGTTTACAAAGAATTCGTTCATAAACCGAGAGCTGTTCCATTCTTGGAACAGCGCCATATACAAACTGATATGGGTAGGATTTAGGCGGTCATCAAAATAGAACTTTTCAAAAGCCGCATTGAGTAGCTTTATATAGTTCATCGCTTAAGAATTTAAACCGTGCTGTACACGGTTGGTATCCATCACTTTTTGAATTTCTTCTGTATCGTAATAGATAATGCCACCAACCTTTGTGTAAGGTAATGTGCCATTGATACGAAGATTTTGCAAAGTGCCCGGACTTACTTGAAGTAAATCCATAACCTCTGAAGATTTAAGGTACTTTTTAAGCTTTCCTTTGGACTGGTTGGTAAGTAGTTTCTTGATGTCATCGAGCAATTCCATTTTGAATTCCCGAAGGTCGTCTGTGGTAATAATACTTGTCGGCATAATAGAACGGTTTTAATAGAAAGGGACTATCTGGGTTCATACTTTTAATTGATAGTCCCTGACCTAATTTGACTTTCGTTCTACAAATTTGAATAGGTTTATTGGATTTTATTCCCCAGTACGACCGTACTACGGTCAAAATTTAACATCTTGAAATTTGTTATGTTTTATACTGTTTTGAGATAATTTTTATAAAATGATGCTATCAAATCACTCTAAAATTTATGGTAAATTGATGCAGAACTCGATTACCGTAGGTCAACCGTACTACGGTCATTTTTTAACAGTTTAAAGCGTCCTATTTATAGTGGGTAATGAAGGTCTATTCCTCACTTTTATCCATTTCAATGAGTAGTGATGTAGAAAGTTCGTCGAGAAAAAGTGTTCTGCTGTTTTTCCTGTTTTTAATGTCCTGATAGGTTTTGTAGATGTCCTTTGGTTCAATATTAAAAAGTTGTTCCAACTTCTTTGAAACTTGCATAATCCCTCGATTGTTTTGTTTTCCCAATCCTTTTGAACATAGAGCGTAGAGCAGTTCCACATAATCTGTGTTGGAAAATGGCCAATCAATTTTTTCCATTGGTTTGATACTCTTGTGTTTTCCGTTTAATCCGTTACGAACCCTATCTTTCTTTTCATCTAAATAGGTCACTAAATAATCATAAGCCTTGTATTTACCCAAAAGCATATCTCTTGGTGTGCAAAATTCAGGGTCTTGGAAGTAGAATTTGGATGTTGTGATATGAAAGCTTTCCAGATAATCCCTTGTGTAATATTCTTTGTCAAAATGGGTAGCCCCAGAATTGACGTATCGACCAAAATCAATATTGTAAAGAAAAAACCGGTTTATTTTATTGATTTTTTTCTTTATCGATTTTAGTTGGGCATCCGTATCGCCTTTGGGAAGCTGAATCTCAAATGAATGTATTTCAGAAAAGTAAATGAGTTTAATGAGTGGAACCTGCTTTGTGTTCTTGAAGAAATTTATCTCATCTTGAACCGTCTTAAATTTCGTTTTGATTATTTCTTTTTTGTAGGCGCTCAGTAGTTTGCGACAGGCCTTTATGGAAAGGTAGGTACTTTCTATAATGTTTCCATTCTGAATTTTGATTTCATCCAGATCCTTTAAAAGTTTTTGAGATAGCAATTGTGAGTTCATAAGCAGGAACTTTAATGATGTAAACCATAGAAATGGGATTTAGTTGATAAGGTTGGTTAAATGATGTCATAGTCCTGCAAAATGGTATAAATGAAAGTCACGCTTCATAAAATTTGTGATTCATTGATGTATTTTAGGGAACTCTATCTAAAGTAACTTTACCTTGGGATTTTTACAAGGAAAACGTACCGTATATAATTACGGAATAGTCCGTATTTTTCTACGGATAACTTGTGAGGCGTTGCCAATAGTGGTTTCTGTAAGAATTGAATTTGTCTATTTTTTCTTCCTGAATCGCTTTAAAAATTCACGCCTATTCTTTACGCCTGTCTTTTTGAAGATATTGGATGCGTGTTTCGATACGGTACTTTCAGCGATGAATAAATCTTTGGCAATATTTCTATAGCTCAAATTGCTCAGAATTGACAAGGCTACCTCGATTTCCCTTCGGGTTAAATCTTCATAGATGATTTTGCGTTCTACCGATTCATCCCGTTGTTTTTTCTTTAGCGCGAATACCTCATACATTCGATTATTGTTTTCTATAAAGTACAAATACCTATCTGCTTCAATAGCGGTTATCGCAAAAAAAGCCAAGTTCATTACTGTAAAAGTTATCCATTGGTAGTCGCCTATAACCGTACAAATGGGTAATAAGGCTATGCTTGCCACACTAACCATCGACAGCTTGTTTCGCCTTACTATAAAGGTATTTGGATTGCTGGGATTTGCGATTCTACGGTAAAAAATAAATAGAAAAATGAAGGCTATTATAGAAATGGGAATGGTAAAAAGAAAACGTGCCGATTTCAGCGAATCTGTCAGGAAATAAGGAATCAAAAATAAAACTACAAAGCTAACGCTTGCCAGTATAGCGAGATTTCTAATAGATGAGTTGAACTTCAATACAACGATGTCATACTCTTTATAAAGGTAGTAAACAATGTAAACGCAAAGCGCAATGGCCACACCGTATGTGATGATATATTGAAGGATAAAAGGTCCGGGAAAGTTTTCTACGGGTAGAAACCCGCCAGTGGCATTATAGGCAATAAATAAAATTCCGAGATAAAGAAATCGCCTTAGGCTACTGCGAGTTTTCTTTCTTGAAAAATAAAGGGTAAGCAATACAATGAACGTATCTATTAAAAGATAGAAGAACGTTGTCCAATGTATTGATGTCCCAAACATTTATATTTCTACTCATTGCGCTCAAATTTGTTGGTTTCTAAATTTTTTGAAACATTGTTCCAAAGAAAAATTTGTCCGTTCATAGCAATATAAACATCCGGTTTTAGAAGCTGAAGCGAGCTGATTGCATATCCTAAATTAAATGGTGCATCTGTATTCTCAGATGAACCTAAAGTGAAAGACCCAACCAGAATAATGGTTTTTTTCAGATTGAGTCTTCCGATATATTTTGCGGTATCTTCCATAGTGAAAGTACCGTGTGTTATTAAAATCTTAGTCGCATTAGATTCCTTAATCTTGCAAACCAATTGCTCTCTGTCATCATCCGTTATGGCTCTGCTATCTTTTTTGAAAACACTTTCTATGGTGTATTCAAAACCAATATTGGCTTTATCAAGAAAGCCTTGAATACTGATATTTGATTGGGTAATACCTTGACCATCTACATAATCCAGTCCCTCAATGGTGCCACCTGTTGTAAGAATATGTATCATAAAATAGGACGTGTTGTGACCAATAAAGATAGCGGATTTTTATCGGTAAATATTTAGCAGCAACATTATGAGAACTTTGAAAGATTATGATTCCCATTTCATCCGTTGCAACCGAACCGCATTTAAAATAGCAAGCAACGCCACACCCACATCGGCAAACACCGCTTCCCACATTGTGGCAAGACCACCTGCACCAAGAATAAGCACAATTACTTTCACCCCAAATGCCAAGCCAATATTTTGCCAAACGATACTTCGGGTAGAACGCCCAATTTTTATTGCTCTTGCAATCTTGCTTGGTTGGTCGGTTTGGATGATAACATCTGCCGTCTCAATGGCAACATCGCTACCCAAACCACCCATTGCGATACCTACACCACTTGCTGCCAATACAGGCGCATCATTAATACCATCGCCTATGAATGCCACTTTCGTTTCAGGTTGTTTTTTGAGTTCTTCGACCTCGTTTAACTTATCTTCCGGCAATAAACCACCTTTTGCCCAATCAATATTCAATTCTTTAGATACTTGCTGGGTAATGGAATCCTTATCGCCCGAAAGCATTATGATTTTTGAAATACCAGCCTCACGTATTTGCTTAATGGCTTGGTGGGCATCTTCCTTCAGCTCATCGGCGATGGTCACATAGCCTGCAAACTTTCCATCAATGGCAACCATTACTATGGATTCTACAATGCTATCGGTTTCAGAAGGTACTTCGATGCTGTTCGAGGTCATCAATGCTTTATTACCGACCAAAACGGTTTTTCCGTTGACCGTTCCTTTTAAGCCTTTTCCAGCGACTTCAGAAACTTCGGTCGCTTCCAAATCTGCACCATCTGCCTTATATTCCAAAATTGCTTTTGCAATGGGGTGGGTGGATTGTTCTTCCATCGCCATCAGGTATTGCATAAATTCCGCTTCCGCGAAAGCGGATTTATTGACCACTTCCTTAATCTTAAAGACCCCTTTGGTAACAGTTCCCGTTTTATCCATTACCACGGTATTAACTTTGGTCATTGCATCCAAAAAGGATGCGCCCTTGAACAAAATACCGTTTCGGGATGCTGCACCCAGGCCGCCGAAATATCCAAGCGGGATGGAAATGACCAATGCACAGGGACAGGAAATAACCAAGAAAATCAACGCACGATAAAGCCAATCCCTAAATACATAATCGTCCACAAAAAAGTAAGGCAAAAACGTTAAGCCGATAGCAAGAAATACAACGATAGGTGTGTAAATCCGTGCAAACTTTCTGATGAACAATTCAGTCTTTGATTTGCGGGCGGTGGCATTCTGAACCATATCCAGAATACGGGCAATAGAACTATCCTTAAATTCTTTGGTGGTTTCAACTTCGATGACACCATCGAGATTGATACTTCCCGCAAAAACCTTTTCGCCTTTTGCAATCGTATCGGGCTTGCTTTCGCCCGTTAACGCTGCGGTATTAAACGACCCTTTCTCTGAAAGTAAAATACCATCGAGAGGTACTTTTTCACCCACCCGTACTTGAATTTTCTCGCCAATCTCGACGGTTTCAGGATTGACAGAGACAAAATCATCATCACGATAGACCAATGCTTCGTTAGGGCGCACATCGAGTAGTGCTTTGATATTTCTTTTGGCACGGTTGACCGCTGCATTTTGAAACAGTTCGCCTACGGCATAGAAAAGCATAACCGCCACACCTTCGGGATATTCGCCTATGGCAAATGCCCCCAAAGTGGCAATGGACATCAAGAAAAATTCCGTAAAGAAATCGCCTTTTAAGATACTGTTCCATCCTTCCCGTATAACGGGAAATCCCACCGGGATATAAGCTACTGTATACCAGACAACACGAATCCAACCTTTAAAAAACGGAAAGGCATCAAAATAATCAATGGCAATACCAGCAATCAGCATCACAAAGCTGAAAATGGCAGGCAAATAAGTTCTGAAGTTTGACAATTCTTCCGGACTGCTGTGATTGTGTCCGTCATCGTGGCTGTGCTCGCCCTTATGTTCTTTAGGGTCTATGTCGCGTAAATTTACTTTTTTCTTTTTCATCTATTTTGATATCCAAATTTTAGCTTGTTCTTTATCTTTTAAATCGAAGTATTTTACTTCCGAGCTTGTGAAGAAGTCGGTGGCTTTCGCAGCCCATTCTTGCCATTTCTTTTCGCCAACAAACGCCATTTTCCCATAGTCATCGATATGTGCGGCATCTGTTTTTATGTCTTCCCAAAAACCTTTTAGAGTATAGCCTTCAAAATCTTCCATTTCAAAATAAAAGTCCACTTTGTAACCCTTGTCGATGATTCTATGGATTTGTTTGTGAATGGTCTTTAAATTTTCTTCGTTCAATTTACCCGAAAGCTTTGCGGCAATCAGGCTCTCTTTATTCGTATCTATAAACTGTATCATAAGTTCTTATTTTTCAGCGTTCAAAGTACAGGTTTAAACCGTGCAACGGAAGTGCATTTATTGCCCGCTACACTTTTCGCAAATACCTTTTATAACCAAGTTAGCATCCTCAGCCACATATCCATCTGGTAGATTAACCTGCGGTATCTTATGTTCTGTAAGACATACGGTTTCATCGCAGTTGTTGCAATGAAAATGCAGGTGTAAATCTTGTTCGATTTCACAATTGCACCCAGGTTCACAAAGCGCATATTTTGAAATATTAGTGCCATCGTCTATTTGGTGCACGATTCCTTTTTCTTCAAAAGTTTTTAAGGTTCGATAGAGCGTAGTTCTGTCCGCTTTCGCGAAAGCGTTCTCAATGTCTGTTAATGCAACAGCAATTTCTTTCTCGGCCATATACTTATAAATCAAAATGCGCATAGCCGTAGGACGCACACTTTTGTTTTCCAATGTTTTTTCTATTTCTTTCATTATTTATCAAGATTCTTTTTAATGTTTTTTGCTTTGGTAAAGGCTTCCCAGCCTTCTTTTGCCGCATAGGGGACAATTAATAATGCCGCAACAGGGTCGGCCCACCACCAGCCCAACAATTTCACGAGCAGCAGACCCAATAGGACTACCACGGTTTGGTACAGGCAGATAAAAGTGTCCTTGGCATCCGCTAACAGCGCGGGACTATCCAGTTTATTTCCATAGTTCCTTTTGTAGTAAATCAAAATGGGATTTACAACCAATGATACCATAAGTATCACAATGCCAATCGTGGACCAGGAAGCCGTTTCTTGACTAATCAGTTTTGATATGGAATCATAGGATATGAAGGCACAGATAAGCGCAAAGGATATCGCAATGACGTAGAGCGTTATCATTTTTCTTTTCTCTACACGCCTTTCATCAATGCCTTTGATTTCGCCGTGCAACCGCCAGCCCAATGTTCCGGCACTTATCACCTCGATGGTGCTATCAAGACCCCAACCTATCAAAGCCGAGCTGTTTGCTGTAAATCCTGCGATAAGCGATACAACCACTTCGATGACATCATAGATGACATTCCAGATTTGAAGTGTGCGTGCTTCCTTTAAATTTTGTTTTCTCTCGTTTTCCATACGATTAGTGGCTATGTTCCGCTTCGCCTTTTTTCATTTCTGCCATTAAATAGTAAGCATTGTTAAAAGCATACTTCACATTCGATTTTTGTTCTGTTAGAAAATCAATGGGAATCCATTCACCATCTTGAGCCCCTTTTGTTACTTCATTAGGTGTAAAAGACCAGTCATCACCTTCCTTTTCAACTAAAAACACAAAAAATCGGTTACCATCAGCGGCTATGGCACTTTCGGGTATCGCCAACGTCTTATTGTTGTCCGTTTGTATGCGCCCTTGGATGTACATTCCGGGTATCAGGTTGCCTTCCTTGTTCTCAATTTCTGCGTGCACGTGTATTGCTTTCGGGTTCTGCTCAAAAGTCTTTCCTACGGAATAGATTTCAGCAGTAAGTTCCTTCCCTGGAATGGATTGAACATTGAACGTCACTTTCTGACCTTCTTTAACCTTATAGACATCCTTTTCAAAGACCATCAAATCTGCGTGAACGTGATGTGTGTCCACGATTTCCATTAGGTCTGTCTGCGGTTCTACATACTGCCCTGTTTTGACCTCTACCTTTTGTACAAATCCTTCTATGGGACTTCGCAGTGCAACACGCTGGTAAATCGTTCCGTTTCTTACGCCCGATGCACTAACATTTAGCTGTTGCAGTTGGGCTTCAAGACCATTTGCCATACTTCGGGATGCTTGGTATTCGGCTTCTGCCTTTTGAAAATTAGCACCGCTTCCTACACCTGCATCGTAGAGGGTTTTTTGTCGTTCAAATTCCTTCTTTAAAAATTGACTGTTGCTATACGCGTTCAGGTAGTCGGTCTGTTTTTGGATAATGTTGGGATGCGAGAGGTAAGCGACTGTTTGCCCTTTATTGACCTTATCACCTTCTATAACTTCTATAGAAACTACGTTTGCACCTACAACCGTTGTGATGGTTGCTTCGTTTTGTGGTGGGACTTCCAACTGGCCATTCGCTTCCACATACCCGCTCATATTTCGCATTTGTAAGGTGTCGATTTCCATTTGTAATGCATCAAACTGTTTTGCAGTAAGCATCACTTCTTCAGCATCGCCTTCTGTGTGGGCTTCTTCCGTTACAGGATTTCCCTCATTATTTTCAGCTGATTCTGATTTAGAATCACCACAAGAGGTCAACGCTAAGAGTATCGTCAATAATCCTATGTTTGTATATTTAGATAGATTTTTCATTATTGTTTGAAATATTGTAGTTCGAAAACTGATTTTAGATAATTGTCGAGCGCGTCCAGCGCATCCATTTCGGTATTTATGGCATCCCGTATGATTTGCGTGAACGCTGCATAGTCCACCGCGCCTTCCTTGTAGGCAAGCAGCGCACCTTTGCGTTGCTCTTCAGCAAGCGGCAAGGCTTTATCCCTATAAAATTGCCAGGATGCTTCCCATTTTTGATAGGATTGTACCGCCTGCTGATATTCAGATTGCAATTGGCGTTGTGTATAATCAGCATTAGTCCTTGCGATTTCGCTATCGATTTTAGCGGCCTTCGCTTGGCTACGTTCCGTTCCAGAAAATAAAGGAATGGAAATACCAGCTTGATAGCTGTAAAACCCGCTATTGCCGTTCACTCTTTGAAGTCCGCCCTGAAGATTAAACTTAGGAAGCAAGTCAGAACGGGCTGCATCATAATTTGCCTCAGCTTCATCAATTTGCTTTTGCGAAAGCTTCAGTTCGGGATGATTTTCTACTGTTGCGGGTATGCCCAATACGGCAACTTCACTTTCGTCAAGCGATTTGGGAACAGTATAGAAAATGTCCGAGACCAGCCATAAGTTGAGTTTTTGTAGGGCAATGTAATAATCGCTTTCAGCCTGTTGCAATTTATTGCTGATTTGCAAAGCTTGATTGGTCGCTGATGAATATTCCAATCGTGAAATGGCTTCCACCTCATAATTGAGCGCAATGGCTTTTTCAAATTGTGAATAGATAGAATCCAGCTCTCTGTACAGTTCAAATTTCTGCCGCTGCTGATAAGCTTGCGACCACGCCTTTTTCACTTCCTGTTCTATTTGAAGTTCAGAAAGGTCAAGAGCTGTTTCGGCCAAATCGATACGTTGCTTTTGCAGACGCTTTTTCGCACCGATGCCAAATAAGTTGATATTCTGTTGCCCTAAACCAACCAATGTATAAATACCCTGACCATCTGAAACTTCCTCGCCACCAGTAAACACTTGGGTGTTTCCAAAATCGTAAGCTGTGCCTTTAAGAGCAGTCTGTCTTTGTATTTCCAACTGTTTCGTTTTCAAGAGTGGATAGTTTTCCTTAGAAATTGCTACCGCTTTTTCCAATGAAATAATTGGTAGAGAATCATTCTGTGGAACTTGCTGTGCTTTCGCGAAAGTGGAAGTAAACAGCAAACAAACCACTGCCATAGCGGTAGCAAATTTTGGGTTCAATTTCGCTTTTCGTTCCGAACGTTTCTCAACCCATTGATAAAAAATGGGCAGTATAAAGAGCGTCAAGAGGGTGGAAGTTATCAATCCACCAATGACCACGGTTGCCAAGGGTCTTTGCACTTCGGCCCCTGCGGATGCTGAAATCGCCATAGGCAGGAAACCAAGAATGTCGGTAAAGGCAGTAAGCATAATAGGGCGGATCCTTCGTTTTGTGCCTTCCACTATGCGGTCTTTTAAATTGGTCACACCTTCTTCCTTCAATTCATTTAGACCGCTAATCATTACCAATCCATTCAGTACCGCCACACCAAAGAGCACGATAAAACCTACCCCTGCGGAAATGCTAAACGGCATATCCCTTAGCCACAGGGCAAACACACCGCCAATGGTCGCCATCGGGATGGCCAGATAAATCATCAAGGTTTGGGGAAAGGATTTTAGGGCGAAATAAATCAGAATGAAAATGAGCAATAAAGCAATTGGGACAACGGTCTGTAACTTATTGCTGGCACGTTCAAGGTTTTCAAAAGCACCACCATAACGAATGTAATAGCCTGCGGGTAGCTCAAATTGGGTTTCCAATTTATCCTGAATTTCTTCGACTACCGATTTAACATCACGGTCACGAATATTGATACCTACATACGTTCGTCTGTTTGTATTGTCCCGGCTTATTTGCATCGGGCCGGGTTCGTAGCTCACATTCGCAATTTCCCTTAGCGGAATTTGTGAACCATTGGGCAAATTGATAAATAGGTTTTGGATATCGGCAATGCTTTCCCTATTTTCTTTTTGCAGTCTTACTACCAAGTCAAATCGCTTTTCACCTTCGAAAATCACACCTGCCTTACCACCTGCGAAAGCAGCCTGTACCACACTATTGAGTTGGTTGATTTCCAGACCGTATTGTGCCAGTTTATTGCGGTTGTAGTCGATGGTAATTTGTGGCAGACCGTCTGTAGCCTCTACTTTCATATCGGCAACACCTGGAACGGTCGCAATAATTTTACCCATTTCTTCCGCTTTGCTTGCCAGAACATCTAAATCTTCCCCAAACAGTTTGATAGCAACATCTTCACGTACACCTGTAAGCAATTCATTAAAACGCATTTCTATGGGTTGGGTAAATTCATAATTGACACCGGGAACTATGCTTATGGCTTCCTTCATTTTTTCCACCAATTCATCTTTGCTCTCGGCAGATGTCCATTCATCACTTGGTTTTAAAATGACGAAAACATCTGCAATATCCATTGGCATAGGGTCGGTAGGTACATCGGCCACACCAATACGGCTGATGATAGTTTCTACTTCTGGAAATTCCGCTCTAACTATACGCTCTATTTTTGTTGTTGTCTCTATGGTTTCCGAAAGGGAACTTCCGGGTTTTAGGATGGCGTGAAACGCAATATCGCCTTCATCCAGCTGTGGGATGAATTCGCCGCCCATTCTGGTAAAGGCAAAAATGGCAACTACAAAAAGGGCAATGGCGATACCTATTACCAATTTTCCTTTTGCGAGCGATTTGGTCAACAGCGGTTCGTATTTTCTTTCAATCCAATGGACAAACTTATCGCCGTAAGACTTTTTTTCTGATTTTGGTGGTCTAAGGAATAATGCCGAAATCATTGGAACATAAGTCAAGCAAAGCAACATTGCGCCAATCATAGCAAAGATGAAGGTCAATGCCATAGGCTGAAACATCTTACCCTCAACACCTTCCAAAGCTAAAATTGGCAGGAAAACAATTAGAATGATGAGCTGGCCAAAGAAAGCGGCATTCATCATCTTTTTAGAAGCCTTTGCAGCGATTTCGTCCCTCGTTTCTGAACTCACAGCCTTCTTTTTAACCACATAAGAATACATTAGGAAAACAGTACTTTCCACAATGATGACAGCACCGTCCACGATGATTCCGAAGTCAATCGCCCCCAAACTCATAAGGTTTGCCCACACGTCGAATACGTTCATCAGTATAAATGCGAACAACAGCGATAGGGGAATGGTGGATGCTACTATTAGACCACCGCGCCAATTCCCTAAGAGCAAGACCAAAACAAAGATTACTATGAGGCCACCTTCCAATAGGTTTCCAGTTACTGTTCCCGTAGTTTCGGCAATCAATTCGCTACGGTCGAGGAAAGGTTTTATATTTACCCCATCTGGAAGGGATTGCTGTATTTGTTCCATCCGTTGGGTTACGTTTTCGATGACTTCGTTTGAATTTGCGCCTTTGAGCATCAAAATCATTCCGCCTACGGCTTCACCCTTACCATCTTTGGTCAGCGCACCATAGCGCACGGCGCTTCCTATATTCACGTTCCCTATATCTTTGATTTTTATAGGAATACCGTTGACCGTTTTTACGACCATATTTTCGATATCCGAAACGGTTCTGGCAAGACCTTCGCCACGTATAAAATTAGCTTGATGATTTCGCTCGATATAGGCACCGCCCGTATTCTGATTATTATTTTCCAAAGCTGAAAACACTTCAGATATTGTAATTCCGATGGCACGAAGTTCGTCAGGGTCAACCGCTACTTCGTATTGTTTTTTATTTCCGCCAAAAGCATTCACTTCCACAACGCCAGTAACCATTGCCATTTGTCTGCGAACTATCCAATCCTGAATGGTTCGTAGTTCTGTTGCTGTGTATTCACCTTGGTGTTCTTCATCGACTTCAAGGGTATATTGGTAGATTTCGCCCAGTCCCGTTGAAATGGGCCCCATAGACGGTTCGCCAAAACCCATCGGGATTTGTTCCTGTACCTCTGTCAGTTTTTCTGCAACAAGTTGTCTGGGTAAATATGTTCCTACATCATCGTCGAAGACAATAGTTACAACAGAAAGACCAAAGCGGGAAACCGAACGGATTTCCTTGACATTGGGCAGGTTACTCATAGCCACCTCGACAGGATAGGTTACAAATTGCTCGATATCCTCTGTCCCCAAATTGGGCGATTGTGTAATGACCTGTACCTGATTATTGGTAATATCTGGCACGGCATCAATAGGAACTTGGGTCATACTGTAAATGCCAGCACCAATTAATGCAAGCGTGAGCAGACCAATTATAAATTTGTTATTGATTGAAAAATCAATGATTTTATTAATCATAGATAAGGGTGTTAATTCAGTTTAAATTCTCTGTGGGCGCATTACAGAAATGCAACGCACTATTTTGACATATCCAAAATAAGGACACGTCAAAACAGGATATAGCTATCCTATGAAAACTGAATTATACCTGTGGGGGCTGTAAAAGGGAATGGGGAATATCTTTGCCAAGATTATCAAAATGGGCGAAAAATTCGTTTGGAATTGCAGGCTGTAGCGTTTCAAAAGCAACAAGCCCAAAATTTATAGTGTGAACGTGGCAGCAATGACATTGGCAGAAAGGCGAGCATAACTCGCAATCCTGGTCGTGTTCGCCATCAAAATCGATTACTGTAACAACTTGGGAATCAATTTCGTTATTCGCCGAGTCGCTACAAGGCACAGCATTAAGTGCCAAGAAGTAAAAGGATAATATGAATGCTATAAATTTCACAATACAAAGATAACAGAATTTTGATGCAATTGTGTTGCAAAGTATTCTATGTTATGTGTAAAGACCAGGAATATATGTTTTAGGTGTCAAAAAAGGTATGGTCAAACTCGCCTGAACAGTTTGATTGAAAACATAATTTTTAAAATCAGTAATTTCAAAAAAATCATTACGTGTAGGTTCAGAATTTAAGGCATAAACTAAACCAAATGGCGGATAGGTAATCTCGCCAAGAGTGTGAAATCCTTTTTCCGTTCTTGCCATTCCCCAACCATTTCTTACTTGCTTTGTAGCAGTATGATAGACAAAAACCCTTATATTTTCAGGAAGTGCCTGGGAATCTTTATCCAATAGAAATTTTGATAGCCCTTCTAAATTTAGAAGTTGGTCACTTGTATCAATCGACATAAACATAGACAAGACTTGCTTTAGTATGTTGAGAGGTTGAATGGCGTATTCAAAAGTTATAACCTTTGATGCCCAAATTCGATTTGTCAGCGCCATCATTCCCATATATGCAAACTTCTTATAGCTTTCGCCGTAGTAACTGCCTGTTAAGTTGTTGCAGGATTTGCAAAGATAATAGCCGCCAGCGCCTTGATTACTGCGAATTCGCTTTCCATACAAGGGACTTTTCTTATCGTGAAGATGTACTGATTTCTGAAAAAATACGGGGTTAGTGTTGAATGCACTCTGAGGCGGAACGTGCTCGAACGTTAGTTTGCCAAATTTGCCGCATATTCTGCAAGTACCCTCGCGTGTCAAGTAAGGCTTTGTATTTTTTCGGTTAGACCTTCATCTTGTTGTTTAGTTACAGCTTTACGTTCAACACGTAGTCCTAAGCCCTTGGTCTGATTAATATGGTTTGAAGTAAATTGATTTACGTGTGTATAGATGATACCTATATCACTATCTAACCGGCTGTCCCAATCAAATCCATAAAGTTCATCCAACCATTCAGTCGGTGTACTTCTAAACATTACATTCGGGTTTTTATAATGGCGGCCATCGTCCAGTAGTATAACCATAAGATAGACCCTACTAAAACCAATTTCACCATATCCATTAGCTTGTTGAGTCCCTTTTTTCTGTACGCTGTTTACCTTATTTATTTTTGGTGGTTTATTCTCTGAAGATTCTGACTTTACAATTTTACATTCTATACCAATGGTATTTTCTGGTTTCCCATCTTCAAAAAGAAGAATGTCAATATCGCCAGGCATTTTATTAGGTACTGTGACGGGCTCTTTAATACCGCAATGGTATTTTACAGAATTGGATGCGGGAAATAAGTTTTCAAATAGCATTTTTCGAAAATCGTTATTGTCCATAAGCCAATTAACGGTCGCATCTTCGCTCTCAAAAGTTCGTGTTACGCTAACATCTGGCTTAGGATTGTTTAAGAAAAAGGAAATAGTCGATTTATCATCAATACGCTGTCTGTCCGAAAACACAAATTGCGTTACCTCATATTCAGGTTGTTTATTTTTCTGAAATAGTTTTTTGAGTTTGTTCCTGAATCTTGCAAATAACTTCATAGATTAAAATGGCAATACCTGATTTGTAAATTCTTTGAATATTTCGCTGGCTAATGCTTTATCTAAGGCTTTGGCAGTTACCAAATCATACAACTTAGATTTTAATAGTTGACCGAAAGATTTTTTACTCAGCTTCGGAATATCATCCCTTAGCTCATCAAATTCATCAAAGATGATTTGTTGGCCAATTCCCAATTTCTTGACTTCTTTTAGAACACTTTCTATAAGTGCTTTCAGCTCTTCTTCAGAACTACTAATTTTTGAATAGTCTGTTACTTGGGCTTTTCTTGCCTGCTCTATAGCATATTTTCCTTCTAATGTAAGCCTGGCACCAGTATCCTTTGTGGTAATGGTATCAATAAGATTTCTGTTTTCAAGCATTTTGGCATAATCCCAATCTTCACCGTGATTATTTAAGTTCACGCCATTACCTTCAAGAATCCATTTAATGGAATGGTATTTTCTATCATCATACAGGTCGTAAAGTTTGGATAGAATAAGGTCGAGCTTGCCTTCTGTATCAAGGTTTTGTCGCTCTTCCAAGTCAATTTCATCATCACGAATTATAACATCAGAAATGAAGAGTATTTTCAGGTAATATTCGAGGCCATTGATTTCATCTTTTAGAGCTTGGATGACATTTTTAATTTTTTGGTCAATGCCTAACTTCATTCCCAGATTATAGCCTCTCTGGGCTTTGAATTCATAAGCGAAATTAAGGTGTTCTGGTTCGAAGGATTTTTTTACAAATTCTATCACATCATTTTCCCAAGACTGCTTTGAAGCTTTTAACTCGGCAAATTCTTCTTCAGTTCTTGAAGATTTATATTTTTCAACCAGATCTTCGCCCTCAATTATATATTTATCGATTTGACTTTTGAAATCTACCCATTTGACCTTTAAAACCATAAGCAAAAATTTTAGCTTATAAAGGTAGAAGAATGAAATTCTAAAATGTTAAAATTATTATGGAAGATGTTCACAGCTGGTAAACATTCTGCTTAAAAGTTTACTACACTGTCCAAAGCATCATCGGCATCTTTGTGGATAAAGTTTGCTTGGTATCTTATCGTTGTAGTTACAGAAGAGTGGCGATATAATTTTTGCAACATCTGTATCGGGATTTTGTCACCAGAAATATTTCCAAAGCTATGCCGAGCAATATGCATACTTATATTTTTCTGTATTCCGAGGCTTTTTGCTGCAATTTTTAATCGTCTGTTCAAATTGCGGGTAATGGATTGGGTTCTTTTTGATACTTCCTCGGTGTTATTTAGATTTACACCTTTCAGTTGAGGAAACACGAAGCCATTATAATTTGAGTTTTCCTTGTAATGATTGAAAATCTCGATGGCTTTATCAGGAATTTTGAGTGAAACCAGTTTACTGTTTTTGTTCATTCGGTAGAGTAGGCGCCCATCATTAAAATCTGACCACTTTAATTTTAAAACATCGCCAACGCGTATTCCAGCAAAGTAAAAACTGACAAGCCATATGTGAACGGCTTTCTGTTGGGCTTCAGTTAAACCCTCTGCATTCTCTAACTTTTGTATTTCATCAGCGCTAAATCCTATTTTTTGAGCCTCTGGGATTTTGATTGTCATTTTACCCTTTCCAAATGGATATAATCCTCTATCTGCAATTGATTCAGAAATTGCAAGATTGAATATCGTTCTAATAAGGATTAAATAATTCACGACTGTTCTGGGCGCAAGTTTTTTCTTGTGAAGCAGGAAAGTTTCAAACTTTTTAAGAACTGTTGAATTCAGTTTGTTGAACGGAAGAATATCTTTATCAAGAAATTCCTTGAACTTTTTTATTCGCCCAAGTTCAGTGTCATACTGATGATGTTTATTTCTGTTTTTTAAGTTTTGAAGGTGCATTTCAGCTACGGCAAAAAAATCAAGTCCCTTTGTAGCAATAATTTTCGTTTTAATATCCGATACGGTTTGATACTCTGGATTCATTTCAGATTTCAAAACCTTATCGTTGGCTTCTGCAACCTTGGTTGAAATAAAATTATTCAGCATCTTTGAATTAGGGTGCGATTTCCTAACATTGCGGTTTTTCTCGTCCCAAAATTTTTCATCTATATATTGACCTGTATTTAAGTAAGAACTTTTACGGTCTTTAGTTATGCGAATAGCAATAGGAAACCTTCCGGCTTTATTTTTCTTTTTTCTTAAAACCACTCTTACTGTTGCCATAATAATTACTTTTGGATTATAAAGATAATCATTTTAGGTACAACATAGGTACAACATTTGTTGGTTTTGTTTGATGTTATTTGCTGTCAAAATATATTAAATCATATATAAAACATTGATGTATAGCGTTTTTAAGTTAAATTGATATTATAGTATCAAAAACTCATAACCCGAAGGTCACAGGTTCGAGTCCTGTTCCCGCTACTAGGAAAGGTTAAAGCATTTATTTTTAATGTTTTAGCCTTTTTTAATTTTGTAATATTTCATCTATTTTTCCTTCATAATTGTGAACCTTTCATGTAACTCTCCCGAAGGTTTCAAATACATTATTTAAGATAATAATCAGGTTAACTTTTTTATTATAAGTGATTTAGGATGCTTTTAAATACAAACGTGTTTTTTGAAGTACCTAAACGAAGTACCTGTTTTTGTAGTTTTTATATCTGAAAATGACTCTCTTAATTGTGAAGATAGTTTAAAAATGGATCAAGCCTAAATGTTGTGTTTAGGCAAATATTCTTGTTAATCTAAAAAGGAAGAATTCTACATTTTTGACTCCTCTGAATTGTGCTCTAAATGCTTTTATCTTAGCATTGAATGATTCTGCTGAAGCATTTGTACTTCTGTTTATAAAATAATTTAAGATAGATCTATTGTTTAGCGTTATCGTATTAGCGATGGTATTAAAAGCCTTAAACTCTGTTTGCTCTACATCTTTATAAAAAGTATGTAACTTCCCAATTATTCTCCCGAAGGTCACAACTATCAATTTTATATCGAAAATTAAATTCAAATTACTGATTATTAAATAGTTATTGGTGATTTTAGAGAAAAGCTTTGTTGGTGTTTTGAATTTGGGAGAGAGGTTGGGAGAGAGGTTTTTGGTGTCATCATCCTTAAAAACCCTAAAAGTATTGGAGTTCCCTTGAGGATTGAGTCTGATTTCTTTGTTAATTTTAATCCTCAATACTACAGAATCAGGTTTAACTTTAACCTCCCTTTCTCCAACTACGGTTATTAGAAGAATATTCTCAAGTTGAGCAAATCCAGAATTACTCATTAAAATTGTAGTAGCAATGCGCCTTGTTTTTTAGTTTTCTAATGCATTTAGGTCTCTAATATATTTCACCATCAAGTAGAGCCGTTTCACTTTCCTTTTTAGAAGCTTCACACAGAAAACCTCTAATATACAACTCATCCAAAGTTAGATTTGTACAAGAAAACAAGGATAAATATAACATCTAATAAAGTACAAATATGGAAACGGCACCTTTAAAAATAATAAGAAATAATAAAAATAGATTCGATGTAACAGATGTTTCTCAAGAAGTAAATGTTGAAATACCGATTCAAAAATTCAGAAAATGGTTGATACAATTTTTTATTGGACTCGAGCAATGGGGATCTGCTGCAGCTAAGGCGATTAGAAAATAAATCACTTAAGAAAATTAATTAAAAGTATAATAAAATGAAAATAATACAATCAATCCTAGGAAAGCTTTCTAAAAACTTTTGGAATAGTATAGTTAGAAAAAAGGGATATGGAAACCAAAAAGAGTTTCTGCCTTTACACAAGCAAGAAGAAGTTTTTTTATTCATCTAAAAAACATAACAAATTATGAAAACAATAAAAAAAATGATAGGAATATTCATGGTGTTGATACTCTTATCAAGCTGTTCGTCAGTAAGAATAACAGATTCCTGGAGAAATCTTGAAGTGCCAGAGATAAAAGACAAAAAAGTGATGATAGTTAGTAAAACAGATGATCAAACGGTTAGAATACGTTTTGAAAAGGATTTAGTTGAAAATTTAAACAAAAAAGGATACCAATCGGTCGAAAGTTATGTTGTTTTCCCAAACTCATCCCCAACCAAAGAATTAAGCAAATCCGAAACATTAGAAATAAAAGAAAAGCTTAAAAATTATGGTATAGATGTAGTAATAGTTACTGTGCTAAAACATAGTGAAGAGTATACTAAAACAACTAATAAGAACAATTCCTTTCATACAGTGTACCCGTCATATTACGGATTAGGATATTATAGAGGATTTTATAGATACTACGGAACAATATATGTAGACTCTGATCCGGTCACTGTAATAACAGAGAATGTTAAAAAATATACGTTAGAAACAGTAGTATATGATCTTACACAACCAAAAGAGAAACAATTGTTATCGGTAATTACAACAGAGATTGATGATCCACAAACCCTTGGGACAGTATCGATAGATTTCTCTAAAAAGGTAGTTAAAGAATTGAATAAGTAATTTGTTTTTTAATAATAGAGTTTGGTTGATGACTGGCAGTCGGGAATTTAGTAGATATTTTCGGCTGCCTTTTTAAATAATTAGTATAGAACCAATTCGAAGTATGCTAAAAAAATATTGATTTAAAGAAGTGGAGAGCCCCCCATATCTTCACTTCTACATAGAAGCCTCCAATTCCCTTGCGGAGGCTTCTTCTTATTATGAAACAAATAATAAAAACATGAACATAGTTAATAATCATATGATCAGTATAATTTTACGTAAATTTAACAAGTACGAATCAAAGAATACGCTATTTATATTGAGGGCTAGGAAAATAAAACACATTGTGATGTTAAGGGTGTCACTGCTTATTGCAGCCCTTATTAGCTTACCACGTACATTGACATTATTTGATCTAAACCAGAAATTATTTGATTCTTTCTCAGAAGTTTCATTTCGAGATATAATCATTCGCTTTTTGTTTCTTTTTATAATGTCGTTAGTTTCATTAGAACTTAATACCAATTGGAAGCGTATATATTCTCAGTATTCTATTTTCGTAAGAACGAGTTTAACCATCGTATTAAATACAATGCTGTTTTTAGGCATAGTTCAGTTATTTGTTTTGATCTATCCTCTAGCAGTAAGACAAGTTTTATTGGAGTCAGAAATAGGGTTTACGTACTTCGTCTATTTTGTAGTTTTAGTGATTACTATTTTTATCACGAGAATTCTTAAATATCAAATGATACATCATGCAGATCTTTTAGAAAATGAAAAACTAAAGCAACAAAATCTTCAGAAAGAATTAACAGCGCTAAAAAATCAAATCAATCCTCATTTTCTTTTTAATTCTTTAAACTCATTAAATTCAATAGTACGTGATAATAAAAATGCAACAGAGTTTATAAAAAAGCTATCCTTTATGTATCGATATATATTACAGAGTGGAGAAAGAGATCTGGTCTCTTTACAAGAGGAGCTTAAATTTTTAGACAGCTATGTTCATTTGGTAAAAACTAGGTATCAGGATCGTTTTATAATAGATATAACAATAGATGAAAAGCACTTACAAAAAGAAATACCTCCGTTAGCATTACAACTATTGGTAGAAAACGCTGTAAAACATAATGAGATTTCGAAAAAGAATCCTTTGCAGGTAAACATATACTCAAAAGAAGAAATTATTTATGTCGAAAATGAAATACGATTAAGAACTTCGTTTGTGGATAGTACTGGTAATGGATTAATAAATTTAGATAAACGATATTTTTTACTACAAAAGCAACACATCAGTATTAGTAATAAAAAGAATATATTTAGAGTAAAACTACCTTTAAATTAATGAAAATGAAAGTAGTCATTGTTGAGGACGAAATAACAGCAAGTGATCAACTCACTTTTTTACTAAATGCTATAGATCCCAATATCGAAGTATTGAAAGTTTTAGATTCTGTAAAAGCAACGATCGATTATTTTTCTGGTACTCATGAAGCATCCCTTATTTTTATGGATATTCATTTGGCAGATGGTATTTCTTTTGAAATTTTTGAACAAGTCAAAATTGAAACTCCTATTGTTTTTACAACAGCTTATGATCAATATGCAATTAAAGCCTTCAAAGTAAATAGTATAGATTATTTATTAAAACCTATTGATGAAGATGAATTGTCAGAAGCTATTCAAAAATTTAAAAACAGCGCTGACGCAGAGGGTTCTTTAAATAATCAAATTCATGGGATGCTACAATTACTTCAAGCTAAAACAAAACCTCATAAAACCACATATCTGGTACTTCATCGAGATGATTTGATTCCTATAAAAACCGAAAATATTGCCTATTTCTATATAGACACAGGTGTTGTGAAGGCGATTACCTCGGAAAATAAAGTATACAACATTGATAAAAAACTAGAAGATATTGAGGATGAACTAAACCCAGAGGTTTTTAACAGGGTGAATAGGCAATTTATAATAAATAGAAATGCTATAGAGAATATTAAACAATATTTTAATGGGAAATTGATTGTCAATATAAGTCCTGTTTCAAAAGAACGTATTGTAGTAAGCAAAGCCAAAGCCACTGGGTTCAAGAAATGGGTGGATTTATAATTTGTTCTCTATTGTAGCACAACTAAGCTTGCTTATAGCTTCCTTTTTTATTCCTGAAATACGCTGTTACTGCAATAAGTATCATCAATAATGCCAATACATAAACTAAAGAAGGAATAGGTATTGGATCTCCAGCTGCATAACTATGAAGCCCTGATAAATAATAATTTACGCCAAAAGAGGTCATAATAATCGACCAAAAAGCAAATGTACTGGCTACATTCAATACATATCTATTTTGCAACCTCGGAATGAATCGTAGATGTAACACCACTGCATATACGATAATACTTATCAATGCCCAGGTTTCTTTGGGATCCCACGCCCAGTAACGTCCCCAAGACTCATTTGCCCATACACCGCCTAAAAATGTTCCTACTGCCAATATAAACAAACCAATGGTCATAGATATTTCATTAATATAAGTAAGTTCTTTAATACGTATATCAATAGGAGTCTTTGTTTTATCAGTTTTGATAATCATCAAGATAAGCGCCATCAGCCCCAAAATAGCAGATAAAGCCAATGGCGCATAACTGCTAATAATAGTTGCTACATGTACTTTTAACCAAAAGGAGGATTTAAGAACAGGCATCAAGTTAGTGATCTCAGGGTTTAACCAATCCAGATAACTTACAAATAATAATGCACCAGAAAACAAAGTAGCTAATGGCAATGCAAAATCTGATTTTCTAAAAGTCAATAGCCCACAAAGCATCAACACCCACGATACAAAAACCAGCATCTCATACCCATTACTCCAGGGTGCGTGCTGCGCCACATACCATCTTAATAATATGTTTCCTGTGAATATCAAGAAGCAAATTAGCGATAGGATTATCAATATGTTCCATAGCAATTCAATAGATTTTTTTTGAATAAAAATTTTGGTAATTGCGATTACTAATAATATAAAACCCAAAGTAAAAAATACCTGAAACAACCAAAAATTAAGATTCAACTCGTTATACCATAACTCTGCAGCAACTCTTTCATCATTTGGTATAATAGCTGCACCCAGTACATTTTGATACGTCTTTATATATGAAAGCTTCTCTGTTGCTGCATCCCAATTCTTTGAAATCACATCCTGAAAATAGGAAGGAACAATGGATTGTACAAACTTGCCGTCTTCGGCAGGGAAATCCCTAAAATGATAGGTATAACTATACCAAGTGTTATTCTTGTCATTACTATTAGGAAAAACCTTTAAATAGTTTCCACTAAAAACATTGTACAATATATTGAAACGTTCATCTACTTTTATTACTTCCTTATCAAATTCATTACGCTCTGCCGGTTTCTTAAGATTTGCTTTTTCGACCGCTTCGGTCAAGATATAAGCTCCTTTTTCGTCTAACAGCTCATTAAATGGAACCAGACCATCTTCACTTAGTACTAAAGGCTTAAATAATACTCCTCCTTTTTTTTGATCTATCTTAATCAAAGGGATTTGTTGCCATGCATTTGGATTTACGTGCATCGCTAAAAATGCTTGATTAGCATCTAAACGTATGTTTGATCCATTGTTTGAATACTTGAAATAAGGTTTTCTAGATATCTTTCTCAAAAACTCAGAAGCAAGTGTATTTATGGGTTTGATTCGTCCATCTAGATCTTGTACCATCAATCGACCAAAGAGTTCGGCGTGATACGCATCAATCTGTTGTTCCGCTACAAGTTGTTGTTCTTTAGTCGACTCAGTTATATTCCCTTTGCAGAAAGTAGATATAAACAAAAAAAGTAATAATGGAACAATTTGACGTTGTTTTAGTTTTTTTAATTTTTGATTGATCAATCGAAATCTTGAGTTTTTTCCAAATAATGTAAAAAACATCCCCAATCCCATTAGGAAATATCCCAGGTAAGTAATCCAGGTTCCAGCAGCATCATGACTAACAGAAAGTACGGTTCCTAATTCATCGGTATCATAGCTTGCCTGAAAAAATCGATAGCCTTGATAATCCAGCACATTGTTCATGAAGATTCGATATGGTATCTCTTTTTTATTGTCAATAATGGTTACTTCACTCGCATATGCAGAAGGGCTTGTAGAACCAGGATAACGTTCTAATTGAAAATCATTAAGATGTAACGAAAAAGGAACCTCTTGTGCTTGTGCTCCATAAGAGAGCTGTATCGTTAATCCATTTAATTCGAGTTGATGTGTTGTAGGTAAAAAACCTTCTCGATATAATAATGAGGATTCTTCTATCTGATCATTGACCTTAACATTCACAATTAGTGCATCATCTTTGCCCCTATCATTATCCTTTGGTTTTTCGGATTCACTAACTAGTTCTATAGTGGCGCTAGGATGAAAAGACAGCGGTACAAAAGAAGCATCACCATCACGATATAACGTACGTAGAGTTAACCGTTGTAGACTATCTTTCTTAATTTTTCCAGCAGTTTGAGAGGCCATAATAAAGAAATCAAGATCTCGTGGGGATAGCACACTAAAATCACCATCTTTCTCTATAATATTGATAACTCCTTCTTCTTTGGCATTATATCCAACTCTATGATGGTGCTTTCCGATACTTTCGACTTCGCCTTTTTCCAAAAATACCGTTTGCCTTCCGTTTCCAGACGATACAACTAGTTGTAAGAGTGCTTTTCCACCTTCAACATCATCCACTATTTCTGGTACAGCGTCTGCGACAAATTTGCTATGAGATATGCGTATAGGTATATTATCAAAATCTGTTTCTATCGTAAAATCATTATCACTGATTGGAGAGAAACTCAATTGTTTTCGAATTACCTTTGTCTTGTTTCCATCAGAAATTTGTGCTAGCAAATAATTCTGATCTGAAATTATAATGTTTGAAGCGTTTCCTTCTCTAATACGCATAATACCGCTATAAGAAGAATGTCGCGTTATTCCGGCACCTATTAAAATAACTATAAATGCCACGTGAAACAAAAGAATTGGCCACTTCTCTTTTCTCCAAAGTTTATATTTATAAATATTAGTACCAAAACAGATACCAAGTCCTATCATAACGAGTTCAAACCACCAGGCATCGTAGATAATTTTCCAGGCGGTAGCGGTACCAAAATCATTTTCTACAAAAGTAGCAGTAGCCATTGCGATTGCAAAAAGCAGTAATAATAGAACAGCCAATATAGGTGAGGAAAAAAAACGATATAATTTGTGCATTATGTGTTGTTTGAAAAAAGAAAGATAACCTCATTAGGCTTACTACTGAGGATATCTTGTTTATAAAAAGGATATATTCGATTATTTTATTCTTCTTGCATAGAAACAGTTTTTACATCTAGTTTTGCTTCTCTGGCTTTTGCTTCTTCTAACCACTTTGGTAGCAGTGTTTTTTTGAATTCCTCTTTTTCTGCTTCTAACTTTTCTATATCGAGACCAACATAAGCTTGGGCTTTTTCCTTAGAAGATATATCTGGCATTTCTACAGGTTTATTATGTCCTAAATCAGCCAATATACGAGCTAGTTTCACTCTAGCCTCTTGTGCAATATTTAACCCACCACCTATAACTCTAGCAGTTTCTACTGGAGAATGAAAAGAAGCACCATGAGAAGCAGCAGCATAATCCCAACGCCATTGTGCATGACGTATGTCTGTTAAAACAGCGGCCATTTGTTCTTCGGTAGCTCCAAGATCCCATGCTTTTTTAGCTTCTATATGAGCTTTAACTAGTAAATCTTCTAATTTTAAGCGGTTTTCTGTAGACTTTTGTTGACGTTCAAATACATTGGCCATTAATTTACTTCCTTCCTCTCTATGGCATACCTGGCAGGCATTCGCTATATTATTTAATGGAGATTGTATGTGATGATCTGTAAATTTTTGCCCTCCTTCACTTTTATAAGGCATATGGCAATCTGCACAGGATACTCCACGATCAGCGTGTACACCTGTTACATAAGTTTCATAACCAGGATGTTGTGCTTTTAACATTGGGGTTTTACTAATTTTATGAGTCCAATCTTTAAATTCAAGGTCATCATAATATTTTTCCATATCCTCTACAGCCATTCCATTTTTCCATGGAAAAACTAGATATGGAGTTCCTTCTTTTCCCGGTAAATTTTTATTGAAATAGTATTCTACGTGGCATTGTGCACATACCAACGATCGCATTTCTTGATGAGTAGCATTATTAATGTCTTTACCCATAGCATCAAAAGCTTCTACCAGTGCAGGACGTGTAATGCGAAGTTTCATACTTTTAGGATCATGACAATCTGCACAGCCGATAGAATTTACAATTTCTGCTCCTTTATCAGCCCATTTTCCTTTATAAAACTCTTCAATTCCTATCTCATTCATCAATCTCGGTACATCTGGACTTTTACAGGTCCAACAAGTAGCTGGCATTGGCCCATCACCTTTTCCTTTTGGACCTCCGGTTCTTAGAGTATTATGAATATCTTCGATAGCGTATGAATGTCCGCGTCCTTGATTATAATCTTTAGAAAAACCATATCCAGCAAATAGTACTACTAAACGTGGATCTTCTTCAAGCATATCGCGCATGGCAGAACCTCCTTGATAAGTGGAAAAACTGGTATCTGCCGTTTGAATAAAAGATTGATATTCCTTTTGAAAGTTTTCGCCCCAAACTGCATTTCGAGGTTCATTTTCACTAATATCCACTTTAGGTACATACTTATATTTTGCTTCAGACTTTCTATTAATAATACTGGAAGCAAGCAGTCCCAATAAAAATACTACGATAATAGTAACAATGAACAATACCTTATTTTTCATAATACTAGCTATTTATTTTTCTTCAATTTCCTTTTGTAACCATTCTGGAATAACAGCCTCTACTTCATCCGTAGGTATAGGCGCTATATTATATTTTATGGTAGAAATACCATGGCTACGTCCATGGGGGATTTCACGATGGCAACTCCAGCATTGCCTATCTGTTCTATCAGATGTGTGTCCATCTATCCAACCGTCATACTTAGTTTGGGTTACTTGTTGTACATGGCAACGAATACAATTATTCTGAACAACTTCTTGAGATGCCTCCCGCATAAAAATCACGTCAGGTTCTGCACGTAATGTAAATATAGAGGCATGATATAAGCCATCTTTAGCTTTAAAATAATATTTATTGAATATATTATCATGGGGAACATGGCAATCATTACACGAAGCCCATTCGCGATGTGAACTATGCATCCAGCTATTATAAACTGGTGTCATTACATGACAATTAACACAGGTTTGTGGATTATCACCCATATACGATACCACCTCAGATTCTTTAGCCATAAACAGTCCTAATCCAATAAGGGCGGCTATAAGAAAAACCGCAGTAGGACGCCATCGGGATTTTTTATCTGGTAATACTCTGTCTTTTATTGCCAAGATTTGTGTGGTGTGGATTAGTCTTTAAATTTAATAAAAAAAAGAATAAAATGAGTGATTTAGCTTTGTTATTAGGTTATGTTTTTTGTTCTTATGATAACAGAATCTTATATTTCCACTACTTGCCCTTCACGAGCCAAAAAACAATTTGAAAAACGTTGCTGACACTCTTTTTCCATTTTTCTTAGAAATTCATCATCATGATCAGGGTCATGATGTGTAAGGAAAAGTTGTTTAACATTAGCTAATTTTGCTACCTCTATTGCCTGTTCCCAACTACTATGTCCCCAGCCTTTGTGATTTGGTAACTCCTCAGGAGTGTATTGAGCATCGTGAATAAGCACATCTGCATTTTTACAAAAATCTACTACGCTAGGATCTAATGCATCACCATGTTCTATATCTGTGCAATAGACAAACACTTTTCCCTCGGCTTCTAGACGATATCCATACGCTCCTCCAGGATGTGTATGTTTATTAACTATTATTTGCCCACCATCAAAGATAACTTTATCACCTTTATTCACAGTAAATGTAAAATTTGCCCCCATATCATCAATACCTATAGGAAAATAGGTGCTCTCCATTTGTTTAGCCAATATTTCTTTGAAATCATGTAAGTCAGGAGCATCATCTCCAATGATAAAAAATTCAATTTCTTTAGTACTATCATACGCAGGAGCAAAAAATGGAAACCCCTGAATATGATCCCAATGGAAATGTGAGAAAGTGAGATAAATCTTATTACCAGGAGAAAACTTTTTAGTGATAAGTTCTTTTCCAAGTTTTCTAATCCCAGTACCAGCATCAAAAACGAGTACACTCTCTCCTTCTTGTCCTCCAGACACCATTACACAAGTAGTATTACCTCCAAATTCCTGAAAACCGGACTCACAAACAGGTGTTGAACCTCTGGTACCGTAAAATGTTATGATCATATATCTAGCTTAGTTAAAGAAACAGGATGACAATAGATTACTTATTAATATTCCTGATTTCCTCTTTATACGTTTCTTGATCTATCCCTCTCTCAATAACAGCTAATGATTTTCCAACAATGTATTTAACATTTCCTGGGGTAAATCCTATTGCTTTGGCCATTCTTTCTAACCAAAGAGTTTGTTGTTCTCCAGAAATGGTTTCATCTTCAGAAATAAGCTTTGTTAAGGTATACATACTTTCTAATCGCTCATTATGGGTAGTGGTAGGTTCTAATGGATAGGTTAGATAGTTTTGCATGATATGATCATATTCTTCTCCTGAAATTCCTAAAACTTTGGCCAAATGATCTAAAAAGGTTTTCTCCTCTTGCGATACTTCGCCATCTCTTAAGGTTATTTTTACAACTGCGCCAAATTGATAATGATAGGTACTTTCTGATTTCATAATATCTTCTTGTAAATATTTGATTTATTAAATTTAAAGAATTATTCGATTAATTCTCATGATAATGTTTGTTTTAAAAGAAAATATTAAATTAAAAATCACCAAAACACAAAACCCATATGTTATAAATTCCACAAAATTGCACTAACTCGAAAGAGTAGAAGATAATCTTATACCAATATCATTTTTAGTTTGTTCCTGACTTTTAACATCGTTTATTATTAAAATGATTCATTAATCCCAAAATAAAAACCATTATTACCATTTTCTCCAAATCCGGTGTCCAACCGTAACCAAGTACTTTTGTTTTTAAGTAATTTAAAGCGTATTCCAGCTCCTACACTGGGTTTCATATTGCTTATGCTAAAGAAATTTTCAGGATTACTTGCTACTTCGCCTACTAATCCAAAGGCTGCCATTGTCCATCGTGGTCTAAAACGCCATCTATACTCTGTTTGTATAATATACATATGGTTGTCTGTAAATCTACCATAGAAATATCCTCTGGCACTATAGCTTCCACCAAACTTTGCTAATCCTTGAAAAGGTGCGTCTCCAAAAGTATTCTCACTATATACTTGCATAGCCAGAATGCTTGTTTTAGTTAATGGTTCGTAGGTCCGCAAATCCAAAAAGAATTTATTATACCCATGAGTGGCCCCCAGAAGTTCGCTAGAAAATTGAGCATTAAGCTTATAATAACGTCCGGATAGAGGAGATCCAATATCATCTCGGGTATCTAAATTAAAAACAACGCCTAGCCCGCTTATAATTGCACGATCACTGCCTAAAACTGTCGCAGCATCTAGAATTCCTCCCTCTTCAACCTCGGTAACTTCATGGTTTTCGAAGACATACTCAAATCCGAAATTAAGATTGGGAGGTAAGCGTCTTAAATACCCCATTTTTAATTTATGCGAAGTCATATTATAAACTTCCTCATTTCTGTCTGGTGTACTATTACCTATGCCCCAAAATAAATTAGGGTATATTTCCCAAGTATAGTCTATATCGATAAAATAATCTCCTTTACCCAAATAGATTTCTGGTTTGACTTCAAATAGAAACTGTTCATTTAGTGTGTAAATTCCACTAAATAAAATGTTTGATTGACGATCATTATAGATATTGCTTTTATTTAATAAAAAAAGTTGTCCTCCACCGCCAAAACCAAATTCAGTTTCTGGCGTATAAAAGGCAATAGGAACTCCTATAAATTGAATATTTTTTGTGCTTGCAATCGTGTCGGTTTTAAATACAGTCTCTTTACTTTGAGACTGAACCCCATTAGAAAATAATAATACGAGAGCAATTATATATGTTGAAATTTGTTTCTTCATTAGAACTGATCTACTAAAATGTTAAAACCAAACGAAAAAGAAATACTATTCACAAAAATGTCTTCTGAGGTAGTCGTATTTATAGGGATTGATTCTTGATCAATATTGATCCATAATAAGTTGGTTTTTAACCCGATATCAAAGGTGACTATGTCAAAAAAAGCATAAGAATACCCAACTCCCAGTAGTGTTCCAAAACCACCACCTTCACCTAATTCCTCTAAAAAACCGTTGGTTTGTTCTATTCGAGTATTATCTCGATAACGTACATAACCAGGGGATGCTTGAAAAAAAAGCGATCCACGTTCTACCTTTGAGATATAATACGAAACTAAAGGACCTACAAATAAGTTCTCTGTAGTTCTCTCTACAATTCCTGAGTTATTGCTCCTGTTAGCAGCAATAGTGATTCCTACTAAAAAACGATTTTTTATAAATTTTCCGGTAGTGAGATTAATCCCATATTCGTTGGTGGTTGTAGTTTCATCAGTACTTCTTAATTCAATGGTACTTGAATTAATCGTACCTGATAAACCCGTAAGCCATTTTCCTTTACGGAATGGAGATACAATGGTATCTTTTTCCTGACCACTTATACTATTGCTAAAAACTAGCAACAAGATAATGGTTAGTGTTTTTAATGAATTATAACTACGTATTTGCATGCAATTAATTTCTGTTAGATTCGAAATAAGGTTTAGTCTTTTTTTAAAGTTATAATTTTTCCATCACGCAGTACTTTTAACTCTAAGACATCTGTAGTTTTTAAGTTTTTACCCAACTCACCAAGTTTTACCAAAGAATCATCTGTAAGATCAAATATGATATTATTAAAAGCTAGAATAATATCACCACCAATAATGAGTTTTTGTCCATCAATTACAACTTCGGTATCACCTCCTAATAACCCCATTTTGTGCAATACAGATCCAAAAACAACACGTTGTACCAATAGCCCGCTATTTTGAGGTACATTAAAAAATCGCTTCGTCTTACCTGTAAGAGGGTGTGCATCAAAACCTAACCAAGGAGTTCTATTATTTGCGATCAGGTTTTTAGTAATATTTGCGGTCGCGGCGAACCCAATACCTTCAAAACCTCCTGATTTCGTAAGAATTTGGCTTACTACACCAATTACTTCTCCTTTCATATTAAACATTGGACCTCCAGAATTACCTGTATTAATAGCCGCATCTGTTTGAATAAACTCAGATTGAGTAAATGGATTAGCACCTAGTTTGTTCTTAATAATTCCGCTCACATACCCTGAAGAAAGTGAATGACTATAACCAAAGGGAGCACCAACAATGAACACTTGTTCTCCTATTTTTACTTGATCCGAGTCTCCAAAGGATACTGTTATAGCATTTTTTTTGGGTATATCTAATTTGATTAAAGCAACATCTGCTGATTTGAAGGTAGAAATCACTTTTGCAGATCGCACTTCTCCATCAATAAATTTAACTCTTAATGTTTCAGCAGCATCAACAACATGTGATGCAGTAATAATTTCAGATTCTGAAACCATAAAACCAGATCCTAATCCTTCAGAAGTAACTGTTTTGGTAATACCTCCATTAGATTCTAATTTTGCTTCTTGCGTGAAGATTACAACCACTGCCGGATTTACAGTTTCATAAATTTTAGAGAGATCTTGCGCCGTACAAAAACTACTTAGTAATATAAAAATAAGGAAGCATGTATTTTTCATCGTTGAATTTTCAAAAGAGTATGATTCTTGTATTACAGATGTTTTGCTACTTTAAAAAACTGAGTCAGTTTTTAGAGCATCGTAAGATTCATTAAAAGTAATATAAAAAACTTCTATATCAAACATCTCTAAATGCAACTGCGGAGATCAAAAGTATTGATCTTTTTCAGGGATTCTTATGAAAACATGATGATCGATATGACTTATCTTAAAATCTTTATTACTGACTTTTATCAGATTTTGGTATTCTAGATTTTATTTAAAAGTTTTTTGATTTCGTATAACTCCGTTTAAAACAAGTCTCAACAATTCATAAAAAAATCATAATCATATTATTTTAAATTAAAAAAGTTAAATTTATATGATTTTTAAACCAAAACTCATCAACACACAAATCATGAAAAATTACTTCACTGGACTACTCTTGCTAGTCTTCATATCTGCCTTTGGACAAACACAAGAAGAAAAACTACAGGAAAGGCAAAAGAACAAAGTAGAAATATTCGAATCCAATGAAAAAGACAATTTACAAGTTTTCGTTGCCGGAGAAGTGGATAAAATGAAACTAACAGAAGACCTTAGAGATGACTACTATGGTATTCTCTTATACTACACCAATAAAATGGGACGTATCGGAGATAAGAATAAAGGATATACCGAAGCTGAGATGAAAACAAAGTTTGACGCTATGGTAATTCAGCTTAATGATGAGGTCAAAGAATTTCTAACAGACGAGCAGTATAAAATACACCGAGAAAGTTTCGGTAAAATTGTTACTAGTGTCTACAATAGAAAAGGTTGGGTCAAGTAGCATATATCAATCATCATAACTTAGCTAAAGATATGAGGATCAAAGACATTTTTATCTGCATATGTTTTGCTTTTTTTTCAATAACCATTTTTGGACAAACAGAAGTTGTTGAAAAAGAGGCTAAACCTGTTTTGGAAATATTTAAGAAGGAAGAAACCAACTATATCGAAAATTGGATGAGGGATCTTATTACTGATGAAACGATGACTCCGGAAACAACTACCCGATTTACAATTATTACTTCTTATTATGGTTTGAAAATGAAGCAGCTTGGTGAAGACACTAAACTATCTAAGATTGAAATTATTGACGGCTTTAACAACCTGGTAAAAGAACAAAATAGGGAGCTTGAACAAATATTACCTATAGAACAATTCGAGAGTTTCTCTAATTTTTATGATAAACTATCCTGGTCAGTGAATAAGCGACTCAATCAATTATAAACTATTATTTTAATTTATAGTATACACGCATCATTTTAGTAATATGAAAAATATAAAATTACTACTCTTACTTATCTTCGTACACTTTTCAGGATATTCTCAATCCTATAAAACAGTGATCATAGGTATTCTTTCCGATACATCATCTGAAGAAACAAAACCCTTACTTTCTACATTAAAAAACGAAATAAAAGGTGTTGTTGGACAAGATGCAACGATCGTTTTTAAGGAAGTACTGGAAAACGGATTTAATGTTACCAGAGCAAAAGAAAACTATCAAACACTTATAAACTCTGATACTGATATTATTTTAGCGTTTGGAGTGATCAATACGCTGATCATTGATAAAGAAAAAAACTATCCAAAACCTGTTATTTTATTCGGATCTGCGAATAGCGATTTTTATGATTTTCCAGAAAATCAAAAAACTTCGGGAGTTGCTAATATTACCTACCTCATCGCGCCTTTTTCATATACAAAAGATTTAGATGTTTTCGAATCTCTTTACCCCTATAAAAAAGTGGGGATTATCATCGACGATTTTTTGCCTGATCTATTACCAATTAGAAAGTTATTAGACGACTATTTTTCAAAAAAAGAAGCTACGTATACATTGATTCCTCTTCAGAATAATCAAAATATAGCGACAGATTTAGATGATGTTGATGCAGTATACCTTACCACAGGATTTCATCTAAACGATACTGAATTCAAAACATTGGTTACTACGATCAACGCAAAAAAATTACCTTCGTTTTCAGCTTATAGTATCGAAGATGTACAGAGAGGGATTTTAGCATCTAACCAACCGGAAACGTATATCGATCAGTTTTTTAGACGTATTGCTTTAAATATAGAAGCCATTATTAATGGCACAAATGCTTCTGAGTTACCCATCTACTTAGAATACAAAAATAAACTTTCTATAAATGCTAATACCGCAAAAAAGATTGGATTTCCATTACGCTATAGTATGTTGGCTACAGCAGATTTTATCGGAGGAGCTAATGATGAACAAGTAGGTACGTCTTATTCTATTATAGATATCATGAAGGGAGTGGTCGCTAAAAACCTATCACTTGATGCAGAAAGAAAAAATATTGAGTTAAGTACTCAGGATCTAAAAACAGCAAAAAGCAGTTATCTTCCCAATGTAACCGCCAGTGCCAATAGTTTATATCTAGATCCGGATGTTGCAGAGATTTCTAATGGTGCTAATCCCGAGTTTTCTACTTCTGGAAACGTAACACTAGAACAAGTGATTTACTCTGAAGGTGCCGGAGCCAATATTACAATCAGTGAGAATTTACAAAAAGCACAGGAGGAAACTTATAATGCAGCAGAACTGGATGCATTATTAGACGCATCAGTAGCCTATTTTAATGCTTTGATTTTAAAAACTAATGTCGAAATTCAAAATCAAAATCTTCAGGTCACCAAAAAGAATTTAGAAATAGCGGATCAAAACTTTGCTGCTGGAGAATCCGGAAAGTCAGATGTATTACGTTTCAGAAGTCAGTTAGCACAGAATACCCAGAGTTTAATTAATGCAGAAAATCAAAAACAGCAAGCTTTTAACGCGATTAATCAGTTAATGAATAACCCTATTGCTACTGAGATTGATATTGATAATGCCGAAATATCCGAAGGGGTATTTGAAAATTATAAATACCAGGATTTTCTGGAAATTTTGGATGACCCAAAATTACGACCGGCACTCATTGAATTTTTAGTCGAAGAAGCAAAGAAAAATGCTCCTGAGTTAAAAAATATTGGCTACAATATGGAGGCTACCCAACGTAACTATCAATTTAATAATCTGGGACGATTTGTTCCTACAGTGGCGTTACAAGGCCAATATAATCTTGCTATTTCAGAATCTGGTAAAGGATCAACAATACCTGCCGGTTTTCCTGATGCTCCTGATGGAACCTATAATGTTGGTGTAAATCTTTCCTTACCTATATTTCAGCAAAACCAGCGAAACATTAACAGGCAAACTGCAAAAATTCAAGAAGATCAGTTATTGGTCCAGAAAGAGAATATAGAACTTAGCATCGAAAGAAATGTAAATGACATTTTGCTAGACATGATCAATCAAATTGCAAATATCGAAATATCCAAAGTATCAGAAGAGGCTGCCAAAGAGAGTTTAGACCTTACTCAAAATGCCTATGCTCAAGGAGCTGTTCCACTGATTCAGTTAATCGATGCGCAGACTAATTATTTACAGGCCAAACTTGCAAGAGCAACAGCCAATTATGATTACTTATTAACCTCTATGCAGTTAGAAAGGGCTATAGGATATTTCTTTTTAATGAATGATGAAGCAAATAACCAGGATTTTATTCAAAGAGCTACACAATATATTTTAAATAAAAACTAATACACCACCTATGAAATCTATAAAGCATATAGTACTTATGGTATTTTCATTACTAATGATACATGCCTGTAAAGAAAAAGAAGTTATAAAAGAAGAAGTGCTAAGACCGGTTGAATATCAAGTTGTAGGTAGTTCCAACGCTCAAAAGGTGAGAACCTTTAGTGGTGTTGCTAAAGCTGGTGATGAAATAGAACTAAGTTTCAGAAGTACTGGAATCATTACGACTCTCGATATCAAAGTTGGGCAAAAAGTAAGTAAAGGTGATTTGATTGCTAAATTGGACAATGTACAGGCCAATCTTGCTTATGAACAATCAGTTTCTGCTCTCAATAGCGCTAAATCAGCTATGAATACTGCCAAATCTAGTATGGATCGTATTAAATCCCTGTATGAAAAAGGGAGTAATTCTTTAAGTGATTACGAATCTGCAAAAAATAATTATCAGAGTGCTTTAGATCAATATGAATCTGCAAAACGAAATAAAAGTATCCAGCAATCTCAGATCAGTTATGGATATATCAAGGCACCAAAGACAGGGATCATTGCTGCAAAAAACAGTCAGCTTAATGAAAATGTAAGTGCCGGGCAGGTTATTGCAATACTTAATGCCGGAGACCATACTAATATCGAAGTAGGCTTACCAGAAAATGTAATTAACAAAGTACAATTAGGAATGAATCCCGAGATCTCATTTTCCGCTTTGGGTGATAAGAAATTCACCGGAAATGTTATCGAAATTGCCCCTATTGTAGGAGAAGGTTCTGCCACTTATCCGGTAAAAATTGATATTACAGATCCAACTAAAGAAATAAAACCCGGAATGACCGCCAATGTTACTTTTAATTTTGGAAATACTCAAACTAGTGGTGATACTGCATTAGTAATTCCCGTAAAAGCTGTTGGAGAAGATGGCGAAGGTAATTTTGTCTTTTTAATTGAATCTAAAGATGGAACCACAGGGATTGCAAAAAAACATCGCATAGAAATTGGAGAACTTACTACAGCTGGTTTTAAAATTAAAAACGGTCTTGCAGAAGGGCAAAAAATCGCTACTGCAGGGCTTCAGACCCTGTTAGACGGACAAAAAGTGAAGTTACAATAACCACTATCAAAAGAATCAACTATGAATTTTGCTAAATTTTCTATTGAAAAAAATCGTGTTGCGCTAAGTATTCTTGCTGTAGTGATGGTCATGGGGATGGTTTTTTATGCGTCACTTTCGCGAGATAGCATGCCACCATATACGATTCGTGTGGCATCTGTTGTTTCATCATTTCCAGGAGCAAGTCCAGAACGTGTTGAGGAATTGGTAACAGACAAAATTGAAAAAATAGCGCAGGAACTCCCTGAACTAAAAAAAGTAACCAGTACTTCCAGAACCGGACTTTCTGTAGTTCAGGTAGAGTTAAAGATGGAAGTTGCGCCTGAACAGTTACAACCCGTTTGGGATCGATTGCGGCGTAAATTAAATACAATCCAGGGATTGCCAAGTAATGTACAGCCACAATTGAATGATGACGGTATTGGAGAAGTATTTGGTATTGCTGTGGGAATTACCAGTGATGGATTTTCATATGCAGCTATGAAAGAACAAGCAGATGATCTTCGTGATGATCTGATTAAGTTAGAAGACGCTGCCAAAGTAGAAATCAATGGAGCACAAGAAGAACGTGTTTTTGTAAAATTTGATAATACAAAACTCAAGGCATATGGATTAACCTCCAGCAGTCTGCAAGGAATTATTGCAAGTACAAATATCCTGAATTCTGGAGGAGAAGTAAATATTGAAGACGAACGTATCATATTAGAGCCAACAGGTAATTTTAATGAAATAGAAGATATTAAAAGTATGCTGATTCCTATTGGGCAAAGTGGTCAAGTAGTTACCTTAGGGGATATTACGGATATAGAAAAAGGATATATCAATCCACCAAAACAAAAAGTTCGAATTAATGGAAAAGATGCTATTTCACTACATATTTCCTTAAAAGAAGGAAGAAATATTATCCAATTAGGAGAGGAAATTGATCTGTTATTGGCAGAATGGCAATCAAAACTGCCCATAGGATTAGAAGTTTCCCGATTAGCATCTATAGACCAATATATCGATCTTAAGATTAGTGATTTTTTAGGGAATTTGATGCAAGCTATTGCTATTGTATTAGCAGTGATGCTTATTTTCTTAGGATTCCGTACAGGGATGGTTATTGCCAGTTTAATTCCTATGGTAACGATTACGACATTAATGGTCATGGGACTTATTGATGTAGGTTTAAATCAGATAACCCTGGCGGCTTTGATTATGGCATTAGGAATGATGGTAGATAATGCCATTGTAGTGGCAGAATCCATTATGGTGAAAATGGAAAATGGGATTGAAGTTAAAAAAGCGGCTATTGATTCGTGTGCCGAATTATTTATGCCCTTATTGATTTCTACACTAACCACTTCCGCAGCATTTCTGGCATTTTTTATGGCAGAATCTGTGATGGGTGATATTATGGGGCCTATTTTTGTAGTAATTACTATAGCTCTCTTATCTTCCTGGATTATTTCACTAAGCATCATCACGCTATTCTGTGTGTTTTTTCTGAAAATAAAAAAACGAAAGGATGGCAAAGTTGGGTTCTTGGATCGAATGATCAATGGCCTAAAATCCAAATATAAAGATCTTATCCTAATCGCTCTGGCGTGGAAAAAATCTGTTTTGGTAAGTATTGTGGTCTTGTTCTTTTTATCACTCTATGGTTTCACAAAATTAGCATTTGTATTTTTCCCGGATAGTGATCGTAATATGATTACGATAGATATTAATTTACCTCAAGGAACAAAAATCGAAAGCACTACAGAAACCATATTAGCCATCGAAGAATTTATAACGAATACGCTAAAAGTTACTGAAGAAAGAACAGATGGTATCGTGGATTGGTCTTCGTATATTGGAGAAGGACCATCATCCTATGATCTGGGCTATAATGCCGATGAGCCCAATTCTAATTACGCTCATATTTTAGTCAATACTTCCTCTTTTTTAGTAAACAATGATATGGTAAAGCAACTGGATGCTTTTTGCTTCGATACCTTTCCTAATGCAGATATAAAAGTGGGATTGTTAGGATCAGGCGGTGGAGGAACTCCAATAGAAATTAAGGTATCTGGTGATAATCCGGATAAACTAGCCAGTATTGCCGAAGAAATCAAGGCAAAACTCTTTAGTATTTCGGGGACTAAAAATATTAAGGATGATTGGGGACCTAAAGGGAAAAAGTTCGTTATTGATATCGACCAAAATAAAGCACAGTTGGCAGGAATTACAAATCAGGATGTAGCCATCTCTCTTCAAACTGTATTAGATGGTTTTCAGGCAGGAGAATTTAGAGAAAATGATAAGTCTATTCCGATTGTAATGACCAGTAATCAAGGAAAACAACAATCCTTAGCTTCTCTGGAAACGCTTAATATTTATGGACAAAACTCCGGAAAAAGTGTTCCTTTATTACAAGTAGCGAATATCATTCCGCAATGGCAATATTCTAAGATAAAGCGATTAAACCTTACACGAACCATCAATGTATCCAGTGAATTAACCGAGGATGGAAATGCCTCAGAAGTGACTGCAATAGTAACTCCATGGTTAAAAGAACAAGAATCAAAATGGGGAAAAGAATACACCTATACATTAGGTGGAGATGCTGAGAATAGTGCAGAAAACATGGGCGCTGTGGCGAAATATTTACCACTTTCCGCTTTTATTATTGTCATGTTATTGATCATTCAATTTAACTCTTTTAGAAAAATGACAATGATTGTTACTACCATTCCTCTTGGTGTGATTGGTATGGTAATAGGTTTATTAATTTTTGGAGTCCCTTTTGGTTTTATGGCGTTCTTAGGTGTAATCTCATTAGCAGGAATCGTGATCAATAATGCTATTGTATTAATCGACAGGATAGAAATAGAAGAAAACGAACTGAAACGAAAACCTCAAGATGCGATTATCGCAGCTTGTATTCAACGTTTTCGACCTATTCTTTTAGCAACATTTACTACGGTACTCGGTTTAATCCCATTATATCTTGGTGGAGGAGAAATGTGGGAACCTATGGCGGTAACTATTATGATTGGACTATTATTTGGTACTGTGATCACCTTACTATTTATTCCTGCTTTTTATAGCGTATTGTATAAGGTAGATTATACAGAATATGAGTTCGATGATACATTGTTGGAGTAAGATTATAAAACAACTGTTTTTTTGATGAATAAATATGTGTCAATTTTATGTTTAGCACTCCTATTTACGAGTTGTGGAGCAAGTGAAGTAATAGATTCCTGGAAATCAGATAATTTTCAAAATATAAAAGGAAACAAAATTCTTGTTATAGCAAAAACTCCTGATCCTATTGTCCAGAAAACGTATGAAAAAGCGATTGTATCAAAATTACAAGGACAACATATTGATGCTATCGGAATGCATAGGATATTCCCTGATATTGAAGATAAAGAACAACGAACTACAGAAGAAGTAGAACAGATACTAAGAATGTTCAAAGACAAAAAAATAGAAGGCTTATTAATAACATCATTAAAGCAGACTATCGAAACCAATAGTTCTTCGAAACCGGAGCGAGGAAAAATTCAAATAGAGAATAAAAGAAAAGGTTCTTTCACCATAGAAGCTTATGATAATCTAACTGATTTACCGGACTTAGACAAGTTAGATTTTGATACCTCTAAAGGCTCAAAAAATATAGCTATTACGTATATTTTAGAATCTATTACGTACGATTTAACCTTAGAAAAAGACCAACAGCTAGTCAACGTATGTCTTCTTGATGTTGTAGATCCTGACGCTGCTGACCAAGTTCTAAATGCCTTTGTTAAAATGATTTCTGATCAATTTAAAAAATAGTTAATGTGACATTAAAGAAATCAACTTTCAGGAATTCATTAATGCTACTTCTTTGTCTTGCTTGTGCCAGTTGTGCTATTAAAGCTCCTATTGTTCACTATCCAATATCTAATGGAAAAGCGCCTAAAAAACTAGCTGTATTTCTGGATGGCACTCATAATAATGAGGCGAGTCATACGAATATATCTAAACTTTATAATCTAACGACACTTCAGGACAATCCAAATGTAAGTGCTGTATATCTAAGAGGAGTTGGAAATGGAGCAGATATATTAGGGATGGTGACAGGTTCAGGAATAAGACGAGAAGTATGTAAAGCGTATTTGTATCTGGCAGAGCATTATGATCATCAAACAAAAGATGAAATCTATATTTTTGGATTTAGTCGTGGTGCATATGCGTCCAGAATATTAGCAGGGTTAATTTACGTAGCAGGAATTGTAGATGTTAAAGATATTCCTAAAGAAAAGCGTTTAAAATTTATCAAAAGAATCTATGATGCGCACAAAACTAACAAGACCTTAGAAGATCGAAGAAATGATGTTTTAAAAATAACAGGAAAACTCTTAAATCCTGATAATTACAAGATCGATTTTATAGGGCTGTGGGATACAGTAGCAGCTCTTGGGGTTCCAAAATATGATGAAGAATATTATGCTCCAAAAAATAATTATTTTGATCAATTATGTAATGTAAAAAAAGCAGTACACGCATTATCGATTAATGATAATCGCAGTTCTATATTTACACCAGTATTGCTAACACAACAGCGTATGATATCTACATGTCCCGAGGTAAAGCCAGAGGATATTGCTAATGAAGTTTGGTTTTTTGGGGCACATTCTGATGTAGGAGGAGGCGCCAGAAATACCAATATTAGTGGGGTTTCACTAAACTGGATGATTCAACAATTAGAACCTTATCAACTACTTCCCCAAGGCGTGAGGGTGTACGAAGATCGTTTTGACAAAACTAATAATCCGGCAAAAGGCTTTGTGAGATTGTTTTATCCCAGAAGCAGTCGTAAGCTTTCTTTTTTAGTTTCTAAAAATGGTTATAAAAAAGAAAAACTAAAAATTCATAAATCCGTTTTAGACCGATTAAAAGTATCTTTACAAACTTATGAGATTAATCTTATCAAGCTTTTTAGCGAATGTTTTGAAAAAAATCAGATCGGAGGATACAATTATAATACAGATTCTGATTGTTTTATAGTGGTTGAATAACTTAATATGACAGAGAAATTATATTCATATCGTTTCGAGCTTTTTTTGTTTAGTCAGATTGCAATCCTATTTGGGTCTTTGATCATTCCTGGAGATTTTTTTGAGACGATAATATCTCCCATATTATTTCTTATCAACCTAGTTGCAGGGATTGTATTAATCTCTAAAAAGAAAAAACTCATGTGGTTTTTTATTATACTACTACTAGTATCTGGAATTGTTTTTAGTGCGGATTTATTCAAAAGTCAAAACAATAGGTTTCTAGATTTTCTTAATATGGGGACTTATTTTTTGTTTTACATCTTTGTTACTTTCGAGATTATCGGACAAATCTGGAAAACTAAGGTTATCAATAAGAATGTAATTTTTGGATTGATTAGTGGATATATTGCATTAGGGCTCATCAGTTTTTTTATTTGTTTATCTATAGAAATGGTTTACCCAAGTTCTTTTGAAGGACTTAAAGCTACCATTAACCAATCACAATTATTCACAGAACGATTGATGTATTATGCATATATTACTTTAATGACTATTGGGTATGGAGAAATCGTACCAGTGACTTCCTTGGCACAGAAAGCAGCTATCTTGATTGGAATGATGGGACAGTTTTATTTGGTGATTCTTACTGCGATTGTTGTTGGTAAGTATATAAATCAGAAAAAATGATTTCTTGAAAAACAGGTACTTCATAAAAAAGTACCTGTTTTAAGTACCCATTTGTAGGTATTTGCAAGTTTTTAGGTACTTCATATAAGTTAAAATACTGATAATCAGTATAATTTCAGTGAGACCGAAATGGCTCATAACCCGAAGGTCACAGGTTCGAGTCCTGTTCCCGCTACTATCAAAGGCTAAAACATTGAATATTAATGTTTTAGTCTTTTTTTTACTCCAATTTCATCTTGTAAAGGGTGAACTTTTCGTATCATCCACCCGAAGGTCTCAAATACATTTTTTGGTAATTTTCATATTTAAATTATTGGAAATGTGTAAATTATACTGATTCAAAAGTATTTTGAATAATAAAAGCAACTTTTGAAGTACCCAAACGAAGTACCTGTTTTTCCAAGTATACCTTCAACAAAGGTTTGGATCAAGACCAATTGTTGTGTTTATGCAAATATTCTGGTTAATCTAAATAGGAAGAATTCTACATTTTTAACCTCACTACTTTACCAGAAGTTAAGGTACTTGGTATTATGAAGCGTTTATAAAGAAGCTTGTAAGTTTAGTTTTAAGTTGGTATTCGGGTTTGATTTAAATTACGAAATATTGTATCTCAGTATTTAACATATGATATGGAGATAAGACCTAAATTAAAAGTATCTTTACAATGATAAAATTCGTAAAGCTTCAATTTAATTTTGTTTTTTCAAATTCAATATTCTTTTCTTGCTCTCTTTTTTTCTCGGCAATAGTGCAAAAACATTTTTAAGCTAAATGTAAGGATAGCAACATCAGTTTGGACGCTGTTTTCAACGTAGAACAAGTCCTTATAATTGGATATTTCTGTTTGTTTCTCAATCTTTTTATGCTTATACATCGTCCTCGAATTATACTTGGACAGGCTTAAAACAAAAAGCCGGTAGTATCAAAAATCTAATTTTTCCCGAAAGAACAAACTCTAACTTCTCAAAAAAAAAACGCTAAGAAGCAGAGTAAATAATTATATCAAACAAACATTAAATAGAATATTAAGTAATAAATACAAAGTAATGAAAGAAGGAACAGTAAAATTTTTCAATAGTGCCAAAGGATTTGGCTTTATTAAACTCAAGGATTCTGATGAGGATGTCTTTGTACATCAAAGCGGTATTATAGATGAAATTCGTGAGAATGATAACGTAAAATTTACGATGGAAAGAGGTGAAAAGGGAATGAACGCAGTCAATGTTGAATTGATTAAATAACAAGTCCTGTCGCTCTGAAAATGTTGAAAAGCCATCTATTGAAGATGGCTTTTTATGTCTAACATCCAGACTAGTATGGATCGAAGTGCCCGAAATTGAAAAAAAGGTTAGTTAATATTGAAATAACAAACCAAAGTCAGATAGGATGAAATATGACTATAGAAGTTTCTATCATGGCAGCAAAATTCAGTATGAAGTCCTATCGAGTGGCGTAAAAAGAACACGACATGCTTTCTAAATTGACGACCATTAATTGAGCATTTTAAACGAGTTTGATTCACGCTAGAATCGTAGTGCCAAATCATACACGTATATAGTGCTTATGTGGTCAAAGTTCACATTCGCTTAGCTGTAAATAAAAATAGAGTATGTATATAAAACCTGTTTACTCCTTAAAAATAGTGCTCCTATGGACGAGAAAATATATTTATTTTTTTTTCTTAATGTCCATTGTACCGGTGATACTGTATGATGTTGTTGGGTTAAAATGGTTATATCTGCCTTGGCTTCCCATTGGACTTATAGGCACATCTCTCGCATTCATAACCGGATTTAAAAACAATGCTTCTTACGAAAGACTTTGGGAAGCCCGAAAGATATATGGAGGTATTGTAAACACTTCAAGATTATTAGCTACTATGGTCAATGATTTCATTACCAATGAATTTGTCAGAGTAGAGAGAACCGATAAAGAATTTTTTAATATAAAGAAGGTTATTATCATGCGCCATATAGCTTGGATGACTTCTCTTAGGTATGCTCTTAGAATCAAAAAGCCTTGGGAAACCCTTGTGGGTAGTAAGTCAGGTAAAGAGCACATGAAAACGATAGTAGTCAAAGAACACGAGCTGACGCTACAAGAAGAACTTCATGGATATTTAAATGAAGATGAAAAAGAATTTGTGTTGAGCATGACAAATAAACAAGCAGCCTGCCTCAATATGCAATCTAAGCATTTTAAAGAATTAAAATTAGAAGGATTGATTGATGACTTCCGACATATCGAGTTCAACAATATCATTGGTGAACTATTTACCTTACAAGGTAAGGTCGAAAGAATTAAAAACTTTCCGTACCCAAGGCAATTTGCGACGCTAAACTTGTTTTTTATATGGATTTTCATGATTCTCCTACCGTTTGGAATGATGCATGAATTTCATGAAATTGCCCTCAATTTAGGCAATCATGAAAATAGATGTTTTATGAATCGCCTAATTGTTGAAAATTTTGTTTGGATGACCGTTCCGATCAGTGTTGTTATATCATGGGTGTTCATGCTTATGGAAAAGGTAGGCGATGTGTCGGAAAACCCTTTTGAAGGAACCAGAAATGACGTCCCGATTACTACAATTTCAAGGGGAATAGAAATTGATATCCGAGAAATAATTGGGGATGATAAAAATGTAATACCAAAACCCCATCCAAATTATGGTGATACTGAAATGTAAAGAGGATATTAACAGTCAACCAGGTGTATAACTAACCACTTTTGGTCAACAACGCCCTGGGCATATAAAATTAAGGTATTGTTCTATCCCATAAAACGAACAGTTAAACTACCTTTTAAAGACATTAAGATAATGATACGTACAATGCTATTCTTTATATCTCTTATCTCATTAGCCATTTTCCCTACGCAAGAAATAAATCAGATAAGACAATTAGAGGGGGTTTATCAAGGACAGGTTGAGGGGGGGTATTCGTTTTGTTATAAAACTGCATCTGGATTTGAAAGAATATTGGTTTTTAACGAAGTTTTGTCCGTTATACTTGAAAAATATCCATTACATATTGATAAACATGTCGGAGAAAATTTTATCATATCGTTTACTAAGAATATAATTATTGAGGGGAAGAAGAATAGAGAAGTATCAACCGTACTACGTTTACAGAAGCTTGTGCCTGGACAGCATATTCGAAAATGATATAAAATTTTAATTCTTAACAAAAAACAAATACCTCGTTAAAATATAAACATGAGCACAAAATTATTCATTAAATACATGGTCAGTTTACGATGCAAACTCATGGTGAAAGAAGAGTTAAAAAAACTTGGATTGCATTATGTCGTTTTGGAATTAGGTGTTATTGAACTCTTGGAAGATATAACCAAAGAGCAACGATTCGAATTGAAGAAAAATCTAAGTAAATCTGGCTTAGAATTAATGGAAAATAAAAAAAGTATTCTAATTGAAAAAATAAGAAATGTCATTATAGAAATGATTCATTATACAGATGAATTACCTAAAGTCAATTATTCCGATTATTTAAGTGAAAAAGTTGGCTATAACTACACATATCTAGCAAATATTTTTTCTGAAGTGAAAGGAATTACCATTCAGCAATTTATTATTATCCATAAAATTGAAAGGGTTAAAGAATTGCTTATTTATGATGAACTAAATCTTACCGAGATCTCCTATAAACTACACTACAGCAGTGTTGCGCATTTATCTAATCAATTCAAAAAAATCACAGGATTAACACCTACATTTTATAAGCAATTAAAAGAAAAGCGTAAACAAAATCTGGAAGATTTATAACCAATTATATCCTGTTATCCAGATCTTAAGCCTATAAATTAATCTTTTATACAAACTTACAGGATACCACTTTTTCAATTTAGCATCATTTAGATAAACAGATATATTGTTTTGATACTTACATATCACAAAATACCCTGCATTACGTTCAATGATTGCTGTTTTACCAGTAGCATTTCTTATCCTAATAGGTAAACCCATAGATAAAATTATTCTTTTATTCATAACCATAAAGGTGACCTCTTTTTTGCCAGAAATCATGTTTATTGAAAGTTATTTTATACAAAATAATCTTTTTCTGTATTGATATTTGAGAATGTGTGATATATGTAATATGGATTTAATGTAGTATAACACAATGTATATTTAATTATCCCATTTTTGCAGTAAAATAAAAGCAAAATGGATGATCAAGATATAAATCAAATAAAGAATGCATTGAAAAATGGCAAATGGAAGAAATTATTCATTTTGGCATTTGTATTTATACTATTAATAGCATTTAAGCCATGGGTTCAAGTAGGAGCAGGTGAAAGAGGAATTGTTCAAAATTTTGGGGCAGTTCAAGATGTTGTACTGGGGGAAGGGATTCACTTCAAAATACCAATAATGCAAACAGTGATTCTAATTGATGTAAAGATCCAAAAAACGATGACTGATGCTGCATCCTCTTCCTCAGACCTTCAGGATGTAGATTTATCAGTGGCCTTGAATTATCATATTATACCGGATAAAGCAAATTTAGTTTACCAAACCATTGGAGTAGAATTTAAAGAGCGTATTATTGATCCAGCCATTCAAGAGGTAATGAAAGCTGTTTCAGCTAGATATACTGCAGAAGAATTAATTACCAAAAGACCAGCCGTCAGTACCGAAATGCAACAGGCACTTACCTCAAGACTGCTTGCATCAAATATATCAGTTGATGCTTTCTCTATTATCTCTTTCAGCTTTTCTCAAACTTTTACTGATGCTATTGAAGCAAAACAAACCGCAGAACAAAATGCATTAAAGGCAAAGCGAGATTTGGATAGGATAAAAGTTGAAGCAGAGCAAACTATTGCTGCTGCAACAGCTGAGGCAGAGGCACTACGTTTACAAAAAATGAATATTTCACCTGATCTGATTGAACTCAGAAAGATCGAAGCTAACCTTAAAGCCATAGAAAAATGGAATGGAATTTTACCACAAGTTACAGGTGCAGGTGCTATACCCTTTATCGGAGTAAGTGATGCTGCTAAAAAGTTAAAACAATAGGATGATTTTAAGGGGTCAATCTATAGCTTATGATAATTTTATTTGTAATGATTCATTTGATTTCTTTTAAAACAAAAAAATAAGTTAACATATAACTGTCTTTAAAATAATCAAAATTAGTATTTAGCTTCATGTTGGGTTTAATAAAGACAGGTCATCACCTATGAAAATAATAGATTTTATAACTAAATGGAGCAACAATTACATCATAATTGTTGTTTTAGCCATTTTGGTGACAATGGCACTTATCAAAGTATCGATATGGGTACTCAATAAGTACATTCTGCATACTTCAAAAAAATCTCAAATAGCGCCTACTCATTATCATTTTTTTAAAAATGCTGTTGCTTTTCTATTTTGGCTAATTGCCCTAGCTACCATTACTTTCCTAATCCCTCCTCTCAAAGCTTATGCACTTACGGTTTTTGCAAGTGCAGGTATTTTTCTAGCTATTCTTGGGTTAGCTGCGCAACAAGCCTTATCTAATATTGTTAGTGGAACTTTTATTGTTATTTTCAAGCCATTTAGAGTTGGTGATTTTATCACAATTGCTAATCAATATACAGGGACAGTAGAAGATATTACTTTAAGACACACAGTAATTGTCAATTTTGAAAATAGAAGGATCATTATCCCAAACTCAATAATAAGTGGTGAAACAGTTATTAATAGTAGTATTGCAAATGAAAAAATATGTCAATCAATTGAGATTGGAATAAGTTATGAAAGCAATATTGATATTGCCAAAACCATTATGAGAGAGGAGGCAGAAAAACACCCTTTTTGTATTGATAACCGATCTAAGAAAGAAAAAAATAGAAATATAGAAATTGTTCAGGTTTTTCTTATTGGTTTTGGTGAGAGTAGTGTAAACCTGAAAGCTAGAGTATGGTGTGATAATCCATACAAAGCTTTTGATATGCACTATGATATTAATCAATCTATTAAAAAAAGGTTTGATAAAGAAAGTATTGAAATCCCATATCCACACCGTACAATTGTTTATAAGAAGCCTTTTAAAAAGAAGAGTGATATAATGCCTTCTTCATTATAATTAGACCCTTTTGTTTATGATTAATCAGAAAAACCTCAAATGAGGAATTACTATCTAATCATATCCTAACAAATTGTAGTTCTGATATATTGGTTATTTAATATTCAAAATAATATTATTCAAAAGTGTGATATATGTAACGTAGGTTCAGCGTAATGTAACGCATTAAATCATTAATTAACTGATTTTTGTATACATATTAAAACTACCCATAACAGGTGAGCTACTAATATTATTAAAACAGAAAATCATGTCAAAAGAAAAAGAAGGTAAATCCAAGTCAGGTAAAAAAGCACCTGCAAAAAGCTTGAAAGAAAAAAGGGCTGCAAAAGCTGCAAAAAGAAAGGAGAAAAGGAGTGGTGAATGAACGTTATGTAAAAAATCATGATCATCTTATTCTAGTTTAGCATTAATCTTCTATCATATTATTCATGAAAAATCAAGAATTAGAAAAATCCTTTAAACTTAATTTGGTTGACACTATTGATTATGTGCCTAAATCTGTGATTATGAAAGCAATCCTGAAGAAAAAAACAGGAACTGTAACTATATTATCATTTGATAGTGGAGAAGCGTTGCCCTCTAAAATATCTCCTTTTGACAATCTTATTCAGGTAATAGATGGAGAAGCTGAGATTATTATTAATGAAGAATCAAATACGATTGAAACTGGTCACGTAATCATTATCCCAGCTCATACAAGAAATGTAGTAAAGGCTAATAAACGATTTAAAATGATGTCGATCATCATTAAAAGTGGTTATGAAGATGTGAGTATTTAGAATTTAAATATAAAGTATATGGAAGGACAAGAAAGTAAATTCAAACCAGGTGATACGGTTTACACCAAAGCAAATCCTGAAGTTAAATTGATTGTACGATTATACTACCGCCGAATATATTACTGTACGTTTGCAGAAGATCCTAAGAAAAAGGAAGTAGTGTTTTTTGAAAGAGAGCTTTTATAATGATTACTTAAAATAACTAAAGTTAAGAACAAAATAACACATACATAAAATGGCACAAGAATTAGGTATACCAAAAAAGCAAAGCTTTCATTTTAACATTCCAAAAAAGAAGCCGAAGATTGCCTACTTCATATTGGTTCACCGTTTTCCTGGACAGTTCAAACGATTGTTTAAAGCCATTTACCATCCAGAAAACCACTACTTAATACAGATCGATCAAGAGGTTCATATAAACATTGAAAAAGGTGTTAAAACATTTTTGGAAGATTACTCCAGCGTTTATCTTTTAAAAAGCGAAAATGTAGAGAGGGGAGGATATAGTATGGTACAGTCTCAAATTAATGGAATGAAATATCTCTTAAACCGTTGTCTGAAATGGGACTTTTTCATTAATCTAAGCGATCAGGATTTTCCCTTAAAATCTCAAGATTTCATTCTTGATTTTTTGCATAGAAATAAAAGTAAAAACTTCATGAAAATAGTAAGTCAAGTTAGAGTACGACCTTATACACTGAACTGTGTCGAAAACCATTTTCAAGAGATAGATGTTGGCTTTTCGGGCATACCTTATAAAAGATCTTTCATGAAAAATGTGACTTGGTATGTTGGCGGACAATGGATGATCTTGACCAGAGCATGCTGTGAATTTATTTGTCACAGTCCTGAAGTGAAAAAGTTTGAAGATTTCTATCGTAAGATCCTAATTGCTGATAAATCATTTTTTCAAACGTTATTAATGAATACTTCATTCAAAGAAACGATCATAAACGATGATAAGAGAGCTGTTGTAAGGATAGTTGATGGCGATATAAAATTGAAACCAAAAACTTTGACAAGAGCGGATATCGACTTCTTAATACAAGGAGACAACTTATTCGCCAGAAAATTCGATGAAAGAGTAGATGAATCTATATTGAATATTCTGGAGGAAGCTCTAGACACACATCAAATAACAAATAATTCTAATAGTATTGATTTTAACCTTATTTCAACGCTTACTATTGATGCAAAAAAAAGTGATCTATTAGATCCAGAAACAATTATAAATCCGTCAATTCAACTACCAAAACCACTACTTAATGGTAGTAAATAAATAGTAAAATGGCTAAAACAAATATTACAAGAAGTTGGAGAGAACAAAAGGTAATGCTCAAACGGAGATTCACTTTTTTATCTGATAAAGATTTTGACTTTAGAGATGAGCAAAAAGAAATGATGCTTGATAATCTTGCTATTAAACTTAAGAAAACCAGAGCAGAGCTAGAATCGCTTTTTGCAGAGCTTCAAACCTATTGAATTTTAATAATTAAGAAAAAAGATCATGCATAAATTCAAAATACAACCACTTGCCGATGGGGTCTTAGTAAAAGCAGATATAGCAGAAGAAAAATCAAAGGGAGGCATTATCATACCTGATAGTGCTAAAGAAAAACCTCAAAAAGGAATCATCCTGGCCGTTGGAAAGGGTAAAAAAGATGAACCCATGACGGTAAAAGTTGGTGATACGGTATTATACGGAAAATATTCTGGAACCGAAATTACTATTGAGGGTATTGATGCGCTTATTATGAAAGAATCAGACATCTTTGGTATTATTCAACCAACTACTACTTTAGAACTTATATAAGAATATTGAAATAGGCATATGAGAAAAGAATATATATTTTAGTTAAAATACTACCTCAGTATACTTCAGGAAAAGAGTATTGAATTACGTAATGGAACATTTTTATAAAATACCACATGTCTAAAGATAAAAGAACACTTTATCAGGATATTGAAGATTGGCTGACTGTACAAACGATTCTTCTAAAATACCATAGTTAGCGTATTCCTTGTTTTTTTCTACCGCCCAACCAATATTGCCATAGTCAAAATGCCAATACTCTTTATGATCACACACAAAATCTTCATCCTCAAAAAGTTTCATTAGAAGTTTGCGGTTTTTCTTTGCTTCTTCACTAATGTCAGGATGTTTGGGATAGCATTTTTTATTTAAATCAATATGTAGTCCATCGTTGGTTCCAAAATTGAGTACGCATTTTTTTCTTAAATCATAAATCAGCGCATCAACAGCCCCTCCTGTTGCATGGGTAGATTGCCTTTTTGGAGCAATAAACATTGACACTATTTCGTTAATTTCTTCTTCTGTTTTTTTAGGGTATTTATTTTTCATAAAACTGGCTTTTTGATCCCATAGTTTTTGCTGATGTTCAAATGATCTCCAGGCTGATCTAATAATTAGTTTTTTGCCCAGGTTATCCAGAAGCTTACTGATTCGACCTATTTTTTTATATACCTCTTTTCTAACCAAATAGCGATAGTTTTTTTGAATAGACTTTTCAAATATTAGATTAAAATCCGAATCCTGGAGACTTATCAATGGCGAGTGATCCTCATTAATTGGCATAATAGCCGTATTCTTTTTGTGGAACCTGTCTTTTTCTTCTATTATGGTGCAATACGCTGCCGCACTTATAGGAGTGATAATGTTTTTAGAAATATAGGATGAATTCATAGCGGTAACTAATGCGCCATACTTTAATGTAAATGATACATCGCTACCCACTTTTAAGTCCTCCTTTTTGGCATTGATTATAATATGATCGCCACCGGCTCCCAGGATTTCAATATCCAATTTTGGAGTTAGCCCGGTCACCATTACATCTTGTACACCCATTGCCAGGATAGCCCGTCGTATCATGCCTTGGTCTTTAAATTTTGGTTTGTTACCAAAGGCATCCAGACCTATTTCACCATTGGGTACGGATGATTTGTTTTTCAATTCTATAACTTCAGCCACTAGCATAAAAGCGTCTTGATAAAGTTTTGGAATCGGTTTTCCAGTTAAGGGTTCATAACCCAAAAATATAGATTCTCCTAATCTCAAATTATTTATCCTACCAACATCTTTTGTAGTGCTGAACCAATTATAATTAGCCGAATTTCCTCCTGAAATTATGGATAGTTTAATATGAAATTTTTTTTCAATACTAACAGCAATAGTAGACAGCATGTCCATCTTTTCTGTTGTGGGTTTAACTCCCGAAAAACAAGCGAGATTTGTACCTATTCCTTTAAGTTCAATACCTTTAAGGGTTAGGACCTTTTTGATCGTGTTTTCTAATTGTGATGGGAGGATACCTTCGCGCAAATCCCCTAATTCTACCATAAGTATGATTTTATGGACCTTACGATGCAGGAGAGCAAATTCTGAAAGTTTTTTTATAACGGATAACTCCGAATTTAAACTCATATCGGTATCTAATACTACAGATTCTGCCTGACTTATCATAGGTGTCCTAATCAATAAAAAAGTAGCTTTTACACCAGCCTCTTGCATTTTTTTGATATTTGCTATTCTTGAGTCAGCAAGAATTTTAACTCCACTCTTTACCAAAATATTGGCAATATGAGGATCTGCACAAACTCCTTTGGTAACAACGATTATATTGATGCCTTTTGACTTAAAAAGGGAGCTTAAAACCTTAACGTTATGAGCAATTTTTTTGAGATTAATATCTATTCTTGGGGTTGGCATAGTAATGGATTGACACGAATTAAATCGGGGAATATTTCATAAAGTTTTTCTATCAGCTTACTACAGTCGTTTTTTAAGACATCAGTGACAGGTAATTGGTACTTTTCTTCATAAATCTTTGTTGTACTTTCAACTTCTTGGTCATTCATCTCTTCATGATTGATTGTAATTGCTATTACTTTGGAACCAGAGAAAGTTTCTAACATTTTTATTTCACTTTCAAGTGTTGGCATGGGAATTTTGGGGAAATCACATCTGTTACGCCTTTTTGGTGGATGTTGAAGGATAATAGCCTTAGGCATAGCACCTCGAATGATTGCACTCGAAGAGGTAAATGCTGGATGACTAAGTGCGCCCTGTCCCTCTACTACAATAATATCGGGTTCTTCTTTGAGTGCTTCTAGAATAGCATTTTCTACTTCTCCAGTAGCAAAACCAGAACTTAGAACATCTATAGCAATACCGTATTTTGAACCTTGGAGTATCCCTGTTTGGCCTGTAGTTATGAAGATGGCGTTCAATCCTTCATTCTTTAGAGCCGCTACCAACTTAAGTGCGGTGGTTCGCTTGCCAACTGCGCAATCTGTTCCAGATATCTTTATTATTGGTGTTTGAACATTTCTTATCTGTCCTGTAAAGTGCTTAAGATTTTCTTTTGATGGTGGTTTTCTAACATCAAATATGGATACATTGTACTTTTTTGCGAGACCCATACAAACTTCATCATCAGAAAGAAACTCTGGAAGTCCATTTATAATATGTAACCCAGCTTTGATGGCAGTGTAAATAACTTCTTTCTCATTATCACTAAGTAATGACTCTAGAGGCGCAATTCCGTAAATAAAGTATTCTGGAATACTATCTAACATTCCAATGGCTTGATTAAAATTCTGGAATATTGGTATCTCATTTTTAATTCCATCAAGATATTCTCCTGCGTCAAGGCCTGATTTTGTGCTATCAATAACACCAACAATTTTATACTTACCAGAATGCCTTACAAGACCATTTGCTACTTTGCCATCCAGTTTGCCAAATTCATTTTCGCAATAGACAATTGCTGATGTTTTCATATTATTAGTAATTTTAGATAAAAAGAAATCGATTTTAGAAAGAGTTTAACTTCCTACCAATGCTCTTGCAGACAAACCCAATTCCCATCTGTCTGGATCATTTTGAAATCCGCAGTAGTAGATTCCATTAATATATCGCTTTACTATCAGCGAAATGCTGGGGTTTATTTTTGTAAATACCGTATCCCCTACTTCATATGTTAGAATTACATTTTTATTTAGTTTCATAATTAATATTAAAAGAGGTTTATTTTTTTCATTTCTTTTGCCCCCAGAGAATTAATTAATAAGTAAATAACCTCTGAGGATAAAAAGAATCAGCAAGAAAAATGACGATTTTAAAGAATCTATTCGAATGGCTTTAAGAGTTAGACTAATTATGTGTCGTCATTTTATATTAAAATTGATCTATAACATTGATTTGTGTATTGTTTTAATATTTTCTTACTAAAGAATATTTGTTTTGTAAGGTTTTATTCAACTTTATTAAAAAAGGCAGAGTTTTGAATTTCTGCCTCTTTTTTTACCTGAAAATGTTTTGTAGTATATATCAAATACTCCGCATGCATTATCATTTTGGTAATTCTAGGTCGTTCAAGATTCATTTTTTGAAAACGATTATATTCTCATTTTATAATATTTATTACAAAGATCTTTATAATTAATCGATGCAAGGTTATACAATAGGAATTCAATGTTACATAAATCATAGGTTTTAGGTTTTTACGAAAAATCTATTCTAAACATTTGGTTATCTACAAGTAATTTTTTGAATTATTAAAAGGAAAAAGCTAAAAACTGTATGCAGCAATTGTGTACAGTTTTTGCGTATTTGTTTGTTTCTATTTGTTGGTGTTTGCATACGTTAAATAGGTACTTCATAAAAAAGTACCTGTTTTAAGTACCCATTTGTAGGTGTTTGCAAGTTTATAGGTACTTCAAAAAAATTAAAGCACTGACATTCAGTGTGGTTATAGTGCGACCGAAATGGCTCATAACCCGAAGGTCACTGGTTCGAGTCCAGTTCCCGCTACTAGTGAAGTCTAAAACATTGATTTTAAATGTTTTAGCCTTTCTTTTTTTTATCTAATTTCATCTCAAAAAAGGTGAACCTTTCGTACGATTCTCCCGAAGGTTGCAAATACATTATTTTAGATGATATATGAGTTAGATTGTTTATTATGAATGACTTAAAATGGTTTTAAAGGCAAATGTACTTTTTGAAGTACCTAAACGGAGTACCTATTTTTTTAGTTTTTTTATCTAAAAAATTGAATTTTGATATTATGAATACTATTAAACTAATGAATTTGGATCTTTCTATCTATTATGGAAATCAGGGATTAATGTAATATGGAATCCCTTATAAACTAGGAGTTTATTTGGTAAATTGGGAGCATTTGAAGATTTGACAAAAATTGCCAGAGAATACAGAAGAAAATAAACTTCATAAAATAGCTGAATTGCTTTTATTAATTTGGGGTTATATAAATATTGTATAGCATCAATTTTATTACTGGATTGTATTTCAATATTATTTTTTCATTACATTTGATAATATCATTAATGAGTCTGTACAATCAGACACATTGCCTATACAAAATGGAATCTTTTTTCAGATTCGGACTTAGGAGGATAATGAGGTCTACTCCAAAAGCTGCCCTAGGGATAGGGAACCGAATTCTCAGGCTGACTTCTAAAAAATACACGATTGCACTTCAATTCTTTGAACGGATAAAATTCGTTCCTAACACTATTTCTGTTATTCGGATATGAGAATAGATTAATACGAATGACTTAGTCGTTCACTTTACCAATTTATATTTTTTCAAATCTCGCATTATGGAATGATCCATAGGATGTTTAGGCTATATATGCCCGTGTTTCTATTGGTGATTTTCTTCTGTAAAACAAAACCGAATAGATGAAAACCAAATATATCGATCTTATCGAACAAACCTTTTATTTTCCACAAGAGGAATTCAATTTGGAAAATAATCAATTGCAATTTCACGGCATCAACCTGATGGCATTGATTGCCCAATATGGAGCACCGTTAAAATTCACATATCTACCCAAAATATCTGAAAATATAAATAGAGCAAAAGGATGGTTTGATAAAGCTATTAAAACCAATAATTATGCAGGTAAATATAATTATTGCTATTGTACCAAAAGCTCTCACTTTCAACATGTCTTGAATGAAGCATTAAAAAATGATATTTATATCGAAACTTCTTCGGCTTTTGATATTGATATTGTTGAAAATCTAAAAGCTCAAGGTAAAGTTAATAATCATACCTATGTGATCTGTAATGGCTTTAAAAGAGATCAGTACATTCAAAATATTGCGAGATTAATCAATAATGGGCATCAAAATTGTATCCCTATTATTGATAATTATGAAGAATTGTCATTGTTAAGTGATACTGTTGAAGGTACATTTCAAGTAGGGATTCGTATTGCTTCTGAAGAAGAACCAAAATTTGAATTTTATACCTCTAGATTAGGAATTGGATATCGCAATATTGTTCCATTTTACAACAATCAGATCAAAGGAAACCCTAAGGTAGAATTAAAGATGTTACATTTCTTTATTAATACCGGTATTCGCGATACTGCCTATTATTGGAATGAATTGCTAAAATGCCTTAAAGTATATATAAGTCTCAAAAAAATATGCCCGTCATTGGACAGTCTGAATATCGGAGGTGGTTTCCCAATTAAAAACTCATTAGCATTTAATTATGACTATGAGTATATGATCAATGAGATCGTAAACCAGATCCAAATTGCTTGTGAAGAAGCTCGGGTGGATGTTCCTAACATATTCACCGAATTTGGAAGCTTTACTGTTGGCGAAAGTGGTGGTGCTATTTATGAAGTATTGTATCAAAAACAGCAAAACGATCGTGAAAAATGGAACATGATCAATTCTTCATTCATCACTACCCTACCTGATACTTGGGCTATCAACAAGCGCTTCATTATGTTAGCGGTAAATAGATGGAATGATGAGTATGAGCGCGTATTATTAGGTGGTCTCACCTGTGACAGCGATGATTATTACAATTCTGAGCAGCATATGAATGCTATTTATCTGCCCAAGTATAAAAAAGAAAAACCACTATATATTGGATTTTTTAATACAGGAGCTTATCAGGAAACAATTGGTGGATTTGGAGGATTACAACACTGTCTTATACCACAGCCAAAACATATTATTATTGACCGGGATGAAGAAGGTAATTTGATTACCTCGGTTTTTTCTGAACAACAAACTTCAGAACAATTATTATCGATACTGGGATATCAAAAACGAGATCAAAAAATTAAGGAGTCACTTGAGGGCAATGAACAAGAGCTGGTGACTATTTTATAATACAACATTTAATTTTTTTCGAAATGAAAAATAAAACTTATGCAGGGATACCTGAAGAATTTGGGAAATTAGAAACAGCTAAGATTGTTTTAATACCAGTTCCTTATGATGGAACAAGTACTTGGCAAAAAGGAGCAGATAAAGGCCCCGAAGCTTTTTTAGAAGCTTCTGAAAATATGGAGTTATACGACATAGAAACAGATTCGGAAGTTTATAAGAACGGGATTTATCTTGCAGAGCCTGTTACCCTAAATGCAACTCCAGAAGCAATGGCAGATGCTGTTCATCAAGAAACCAAAAGATTTATAAAAAAGAAAAAGTTTGTAACCATCTTTGGGGGAGAACACTCTATATCAATAGGCACGATTAGAGCTTTTAATGAAGCTTTTGATAATCTAACGGTATTACATATAGATGCCCACGCCGATTTACGGAAATCCTATGAAGGCAGTAGCTGCAATCATGCTTGTGCTGTGTATGAAGCGAGTCAAAACACCGTTTTAATTCAGATTGGTATTCGCTCTATGGACATACAAGAAAAATCTGTAATGGATTATGATAAGACCTATTTTGCCCACGAAATGGCAATGGATGATACCTGGATGGATTCGGCAATTGAGCAAATGACGAATAATGTCTTTATTACATTCGATTTAGATGCGTTTGACCCTTCCATACTACCAAGTACAGGAACACCAGAACCGGGAGGTCTTTTTTGGTATGAAACTTTGGATTTTTTAAAGTTGGTGTTTAATGAGAAAAATGTGGTTGGTTTTGATATCGTTGAGTTATGTCCTAATAAAACTGATAAGTCTTCAGATTTTCTTGCTGCAAAGTTATACTACAAGATGCTGAGTTATAAATTTTATTCCAATGAGCAAAATTATACAGATCAAAGCGAAGAAGAAAGTGCGTCCCCATTTAGCAAGCTTTCAAAGTTTAAAGGTTTAGATGACGATTAATGTTGGTTGAACAAAAAATAGAACCCAAAGACTTTGAGATTCATAACCATTGGTATGATAAAGTATTAAATGCAACTATTCACCCAATAGTCAAGCATTTTTTAAATATGTCTCCGGATCAGATAATCACCAGATACTGTCATCTAAACCCTAAAGCAAGCAAAGAAAAATTAAAAGCCTTACTGCAATATAAGTCAAAGTATTTTTTGTGGTGCGGAGCGGATTTAATCAATGTTACCTCTCATACAGGAAAAAGACAAATGGTAATTATTGAAAATAATTCATGTCCATCAGGCCAAAAGTCTATGCCTTTAATAAATGAATATAGTGAGGATACTACATATCATCAGTTAATAAAAAACACCTTTAAAAGTGGTATTAAAAACATCAGAATGAAAGGTGTTTTAGCTGTGATTTATGATAAAAATAGAATGGAAGCATCGGGATACGCATTTGCAATAGCAGATGTTATGGATGAAAAAGTATACTTGATTCCTTTTCAAAGTACTGATTCTAATCCCAAAGTAAAATTTGAAAAGGGTATTATGCTCATTTGGGTAGATGATACTTGGCTAAAAGTAAGAGCCTGTTTTCGTTATTTAACTCAAAAACCATGGAATAGAATACCCATATTATCAAAAACCAAAATTATAAATCCAATTATAAGCTGCTTAGCAGGGGGGAGAAATAAATTGATAGCAGCAAAAGCTTACCAAATATTCAATTCTGAAATAAGTGAATTTGGTTTAAAGATAAATATCCCAAATACGGTATGGGAAGTTCGTAAAAATGAAATCCCTCTATGGGTGAAACAAATGGGAGGTCATGCAGTTATAAAAGTGCCATATTCTAATGCTGGACAAGGAGTTTATACCATAGTAACTCAACGTGATTTAGATGAGTTTATGAATAAAGACTTTGATTATGACATGTTTATTGTTCAGAGCTTAATAGGAAATTCAGATTGGAGTAGCATTTTTAAAAATCAAAAATTATATCACGTAGGTACCATTCCTAATAAACGAAATGAAACATATGTATGTGATATCAGAATGATGATTAGTTCTACATCAAAAGGTATAAGACCTGTATGTACCTATGCACGAAGAGCAAAAAAACCACTTCCTAATGAAATTGATCAAGTAATGAATAGCTGGGAGATATTGGGAACCAATTTATCTTATCAGGAACAAGGAACCTGGAAGACTGACACCAATAGATTGATTTTAATGGATACTAAAGATTTTAATTCCCTGGGAATTGGAATTGATGATTTAATTGATGCTTTTATCCAATCGTCCTTATCAATGATTGCTATCGATAAAATGTGTCAAACCTTGATAAGTTCTAAAGGAACTTTAAAAAAGAAACTCTTTAAGAGTTTAAATGATGATAAAAATTTAATCAATGAAATTTTATGACAAATACAAATAACAAACCTATTTCAAGCTTTATAGAAAAATACTTTCTTCATTTCAACGCTGCCACCTTGGTGGATGCTGCAAAGGGATATGAATCTCAATTGGCAAAAGGAGGAAAAATGCTAGTTTCACTTGCTGGGGCAATGAGTACAGCCGAGTTAGGAAAAATCTTTGCCGAAATGATTCGCCGGAATAAAGTACATATCATTTCTTGCACAGGAGCCAACCTTGAAGAAGATATTATGAACCTGGTAGCGCATAGTCATTACAAAAGAGTACCTAATTATAGAGACTTGACTCCGCAGCAGGAATGGGAATTACTAGAAAAAGGACTAAATCGCGTCACAGATACCTGCATTCCGGAAGAAGAAGCTTTTAGAAGATTACAGGAGCATATTTTTAAAATATGGAAAGAGACCGAAGAAACCGGAGAACGATATTTTCCGCACGAATTTATGTATAAGTTACTGCTCTCGGGAGTACTTGAACAATATTATGAAATTGATATCAAAGACTCCTGGATGTACGCTGCAGCTAAAGCTAATTTACCTATGATTGTTCCTGGTTGGGAAGATAGTACGATGGGTAACATCTTTGCAAGCTATGTAATGAAGGGTGAACTAAAGGCCAGTACAATGAAATCAGGCATTGAGTATATGACTTTTCTGGCTGACTGGTATACTGAAAATTCCGAAAAAGGTATAGGATTCTTCCAAATAGGAGGTGGTATTGCCGGTGATTTTCCTATTTGTGTAGTTCCTATGTTATATCAGGATTTAGAAAGAACCGATACTCCTTTTTGGAATTATTTCTGTCAAATAAGTGACTCAACTACAAGTTATGGATCTTATTCAGGAGCGATTCCCAATGAAAAGATTACCTGGGGTAAATTAGATATTGATACACCAAAGTTTGTAATAGAAAGTGATGCTACCATCGTTGCTCCTTTGATATTTGGATATTTATTAGATATGTAAAAAATGAAAACACGACGAAACACAAATTTGAAAAGAATTATTGTCGATTATAGAAAATTGAATGATAACATTCTGAATCTGTTGGTAAATAAATACCCCGATGGTTATGATGATGAAGATATTATCACCTTCAAAAATGCAAATAATGAGATCGTAGAATGTGTAGAAGTAGCAACAGAAGATACGCTATATCTTATAAAAGTTGGAAAACGATTGGTTACTGCTATGAAAGATTTTGATGAGTCGGAAGATAATAATAGTGAAAAGGGTCAGGACCTCCTTGATGAACCTGAAATGGAAGAAGAGTAAAATAATAAACAATGAGAAAAGCAGAATTTCATTTGGCGCTTCCTTGTGAAGACCTGGATAAGACTAAGGATTTTTATGTAAATATTCTTGGTGCACAATTAGGAAGAAATACAGATAATTGGATTGATATTAATCTCTATGAAAACCAAATTACCTTTACCAAATCAGGTAGTTTTAGTTTTGACTTTAAAAATTACCGGTTAGGTGATAAGATCCTGCCTTCATTTCATTTCGGAGTGATTATCGATGTCGAGTTATGGGGTAAATTGTATGCTAAACTATTTAAAATGGATCTTGAAGTCACTACAGAAGCAGTTTTTATGGAAAAAAAGATTGGAGAACATTTATCTTTTTTTATAAAAGATCCTAATGGGTATATGGTAGAATTTAAAAGCTTTAAAGATCATAGTGAGATATTTATCAAATAATAAGATAGAAATATACAGATACAGCTAAAATTTGAAGGATGATTCATCCCAATACGGAAATACGGTTCATTAATGAAGAAGTTGGTTATGGCGTAGTAGCCAAAGAACTCATTGCTAAGGGAACGATTACATGGGTACTAGATAAGTTTGATCGAGAATTCACACCAGATCAATATGATGCTTTAGAACCCATTTATAAAAACATTTTAAAAACGTATGCGTATAAAAACAATTTAGGTAATATAGTTTTATGCTGGGATAACGGGCGTTTTATAAACCACAGTCTTAATGCCAATTGTTTTACGACAGCTTATAATTTTGAGTTAGCAGTACGAGATATTCAACCTGGAGAACAGCTAACAAATGATTATAGTTACTTCAATATTGATACTTCTCTCTTCAGAGGAATCGATAAACGAATCAAAAGAAAAATTGTATATCCAGATGACACATTGAAATGTTATAAATCTTGGGACAAAAAACTAATCAAAGCTTTTAAATACATATCAAAAGTAAAACAACCTTTGATTGGATTATTAGATGAAGAACTGTGGCAATTAGTAGTTCAGATTGAAAAAGGAACAAAAGAAATGGAATCAATATTAGAAAATTATAATTACAGAATATAAAAGTAATAAAGCAATACATTTTATGATTCCAATAGTAAACTTCCATAAGAATCAAAGACATGATCAATGATAACAATGAAAAGAATATTTTCTTCACTAATAAAAGATAATACAGGTTTTATTATCAGATGTGTCTAGGTAAAGAAATATTTAAGAGAAAACTTTTAATACATAAATCGAACCATTTGGATTACGATTATTTTCTTTTTTTTGAGTGAATAGTAATTTTAAGTAAAATGGATTAAATAGGTACTTCCTAAAAAAGTACCTATTTCAAGTACCCATTTGTAGGTATTTGCAAGTTTTTAGGTACTTCAAAAAAGTTAAAATACTGATAATCAATAGCTTTTGAGTGCAACCGAAATGGCTCATAACCCGAAGGTCACAGGTTCGAGTCCTGTTCCCGCTACTAAAAAAGATAAAATATTGAATTTCAATATTTTAGCTTTTGTTTTTTAACCCCATTTTACCCGAAAATGGGTGCGACCTTCATCTTCTCTACCCGAAGGACGCCAGTATGTTGTTTTAAATAATTTTTGAGTATAACTATTTGAAAATAATAACATTAAACTTTTTTAAGAAACGGGTTAAAATATAAAAGTACCTTCTGGAGTACCTAAACGGAGTACCTATTTTTCCAGTTTTTATATCTGAAAACTGAATATGAATCATTTGGAGTCGCTATAAAATGAGGGATTCATACCTGTCTATTTCTAACGTGAAAAGTTATAAGTGTAAATATGTCGATTTTGGCTTTAAAAGGGTTAAGAAATTAATCTTAGAATGGTTTTGAAACTTTTTTAAAACAACTATCTTGAAAAGATGTTTTATGGAAATATTTAGCACTATTTGATTTGTAACTCTTTCACGAAAAAAAATCTAAAAAATGAATTCAAATAAGCTCACTTACCTTAAAAAGGTAATAGAATATAAACTGTCGAGTTTTGACTTTGATAAGCAAATAGAAGTTTATGATAGACAATTAGGTAAAATCCTTGGAACTCCTGCTGATGAGTATTCGAGTTCAGGGAATATACAATATGGCATCGATAATATTTTAGATGCTCTTGGTAATGTAAATTATCCTTTGGGATATATAAGATCAAAAAGGGATACCTATAAAGAAATCCTTGAGTTATTTGAAAAAGAAGAAAAAGAATTAGAGACTATTTTACATCCGCTTCATAAAAAAGATAATCCTGATACTCATCTATTAGATGGTATGGATTTATCAGAAGAAGAACCTTCAGAAAAACATTTCTATGACTGTAAACTCACTGATGAGGATTGGGGTGCAAAAGGTTGTATCTGTCCTGGAGCTTATGTGTATAGAAAATATTTGTCAATTGGATTAAGTGAAGAAGAAGCTAAATTAATTTCAGATTATGTTGAATTTGGATCTGTAATGGAAGAACAGAAAAGAATCAAAGCAGAAAAAATATATGAAAAGCATAAATTTTTAAATGTCAAAATGCTAGAAAAATAATGAAAGTATGGAAATAAATAAAGGATATAAAGTAGGGTTTTCCTTAAATCCTTAATATCCTAATTATCTGTTAATAACTGTATCTATCTTTTTGTTGCTGCTTATTTCCTTTTTTTTAGATTAGACAAATATTGTCAAGTCAAAATCTCTCTAATAATGGCATTTGGAAATCATATAAGAAAGTTAAGAGAAAAGAGGCAGTTATTGTTACGTGAAGTTGCTTCACAAATGAATATTGATACTGCTCTTCTAAACTTCAACAAATTATTGGATCTACCAATATTTTGAATTCCGGAGGGCAAATAAACCTTGGCGATGAGCGTATTATACTAGAACCTACGGGAAATTTTAATTCTGTAGAAGATATTCGAGAAATGCTAATTACAGTTGGAGGTGGTAACCAGCTTGTAAAACTTGGAGATATTACAACAGTGTCTCAAGGATATATTGATCCCCCTACGCAAAGAGTTCGTATTAATGGAAAAGATGCTATTTCTCTTCATGTTAATTTAAAAGAAAATGCTAATGTTATTGAGCTAGGAGAAGAAGTAAATAAAGTTGTTTTTGATTGGCAAAAAAGAATACCTGTAGGTTTAGAACTCACCAGAGTTTCTTCTCTAGACACTTATATTGATGTTAAGGTAAATGACTTCATTTCTAATCTTATGCAATCTATAGGTATTGTGCTTGCTGTTATGCTTATATTCTTAGGAATTAGAACTGGTTTTGTAATTGCAAGTCTAATTCCTATTGTGACTATAATGACCTTAATGATTATGGGGTTAATGAATATGGGTTTAAACCAGGTAACTCTTGCCGCTTTAATTATGGCATTGGGTATGTTGGTTGATAATGCAATAGTGGTTGCCGAAACAATTATGGTAAAAATGGAGCAAGGCATTGCAAAGAAACAAGCAGCTGTTGAGGCATTTACAGAATTATGGATGCCATTATTGATTTCGACATTAACAACATCTGCGGCATTTTTAGCATTTTACCTTTCTCCTACAACAATGGGTGATATTGTAGGACCAATTTTTGTTGTAATTACGATTGCTTTACTATCGTCATGGATTATTGCATTGACAGTAATTACCACGTTCTGTTATTTGTTTATTAAAGTACAACCCAAAGGAGAAAGAAAACAAAGTATAATTGATCGTGTTATTAACGCTTTAAAAGGGAAGTATAAAGACCTTATTTTGGTGGCTCTCAGGAATAAATACAAAATCATTATAGGTATTTTTATTGCGTTTTTTGCTTCTCTATTTGGTTTTGGTTATATCCCTTTTATATTCTTTCCAGATAGTGATCGTAACATGGTTACTATCGATATTAATCTCCCCGAAGGATATAAGATTGAACGAACGACCGAGGTGGTTAAAAAATTAGAGCAATATATGTCAGACTCTTTAAAGGTGAATGATAAACAGAAAACAGGTATTCTAGATTGGTCATCTTATATTGGAGAAGGTCCAGAATCGTATGATTTGGGGTATAGTCCTGATGAACCAAATTCTAATTATGCTCATATTTTGGTTAATACTTCTTCGTTTAATGAGAATGTAGCGGTCATAGAAAGATTAGATAATTTTACCTTTAACAGTTTTCCTAATGCTGATATCAAAGTGGGAGCACTGGGTGCAGGGGGTAGTGGTACCCCTATAGAGATTAAGGTTTCGGGGAGTAATCCCGATGAGCTTTCTAAAATCTCAGAAACTATTAAACAAAGATTATCAAGTATTTCGGGAACCAAAAATGTAAAAGATGATTGGGGGCCAAAGAGTAAAAAGTTTCTAATCAAAATAGACCAAAACAGAGCACAAACTGCTGGAGTTTCCAGTTCAGATATTGCAACATCATTACAAACAGTGCTAGATGGTTTTCAAACCGGTGAATATCGTGAGGATGATAAATCGATTCCAATTATCATGAGGAGTAGTGCAGGGCAACAACAAAGTTTAGCTTCTTTAGAAACTCTTAATATATATTCGCAAACATCTGGGAAAAGCGTTCCATTGTTACAGGTTGCATCTATAGAGCCTCAATGGCAGTATTCCAAAATAAAACGCTTCGATTTACGTCGTACAATAAATATAACAAGTGAACTTCGTGAAGGGGGAAATGCTTCTGCTATTACAGCAGAAATTACACCATGGCTAGATGAGCAAAAGAAAAATGTATGGACCATTGGGTATGAATATGAATTTGGAGGTGATGCAAAGCAGTCTGCAGAAAGTATGGGCTCTGTAATTGGATACCTTCCTATTTCAGGATTTATTATCGTTTTACTTCTGATTATTCAGTTTAATTCTTTTAGAAAAATGGGAATGGTTGTATTGACTATTCCTTTGGGTATTATTGGTGTAGTAATTGGCTTATTAACGTTTAGAGAAGCTTTTGGTTTTATGCCTTTTTTAGGGGTTATTTCTTTGGCTGGTATCGTTATTAATAATGCTATTGTACTTATTGACAGGATGGAAATCGAACAAAAAGATTTAGGTCGTTCTGAACAAGATGCCGTCATAGCAGCATGTTTACAGCGTTTTAGACCAATTCTTTTAGCAACATTTACAACTGTACTTGGGTTAATTCCACTGTATATAAGCGGCGGAGAAATGTGGGAAGGTATGGCAATAAGTATTATGATTGGTCTATTGTTTGGTACAGTTATCACATTACTATTTATTCCATCATTATACAGTGCTTTGTTTAAGGTGAGCTATAAAGGGTATGAATTTAATGAAGAGTTATTAGAGTAAAGGTCAATGTTAGAGAAATTATACACATATCGTTTTGAACTTTTTTTGTTTAGCCAGATCGCTATTCTTTTTGGGTCATTAGTCTTACCGGTAGATTTTTTTGAAACGTTTGTATCTCCTGTGTTATTTCTTATCAATTTAATGGCAGGAATTATATTGATCTCGGAAAAGAAAAAACTTATGTGGTTTTTAATAGCACTGCTTATCATATCTGGAATTATTTTTGGTGCTGATCTATTAGAACGCATGAGAAATAAGCCGTTGAAATTGCTCAATATGGCTACATACTTCTTGTTTTATAGCGTGGTGACTTTTGAAATCATACGACAGGTTTGGATAACTAAAATTGTAAATAAAACAGTAATTTTTGGATTGATTAGTGGTTATATATCACTTGGGTTAATCAGTTTTTTTATTTGTTTAAGTATAGAACTAGCCCATCCTGGATCTTTTACAGGTCTACTTGCTACGGTAAATCAACCAGAGATATTAACAGAACGATTAATGTATTATAGCTATATCACTCTTTTAACTATTGGTTATGGCGAGATCGTTCCGATTACTTCTTTGGCGCAAAAAGCAGCAATTTTGATTGGAATGATGGGGCAATTTTATTTGGTGATTTTGACTGCTGTCGTGGTGGGCAAATACATTAATCAGAAAAAATGATGTATTAGAAAACAGGACTCGATGATAGAATAATAGCTTCAAATACTGAAACGTATAGGAATAGATGTATTTACATCCTCAAAAAATATAAAGTCTAAGTGTTGGATAAAGGAGGTATTAGATTAACCTCATGATTCTATAACCTGTGGATTATAAGTCAAATTTGTGTCAACTTATTTCAGAATTGGACATAACAACAAAAAGGCGACCTAATTAAAAGGCGCCTTTTTGGATTACTTGATAACAAGTTTTTATTTATCTAGTGCCATTTCTGGTTCTTTAACACTTGCTTTAGTTTCAAATTGATTACTAGTGTTTTTCTCGCCACCAGCTTTTAGGGCTTTTTCACCAGCAAAGAAAGTTTTGTGATCATCTCCAAGGTCAGAACCTGCCATACGTTGGTGTTTTACACATGATACACCTTTTCGTATTTCCTGACGTTGTACAGAACCAACATAAGCTAACATTCCTTGATCTCCGAAATACCCTTCAACCAAATCATTCATATGCAAAGCAGTAGTATGATACGTTGGTAATGTAATTAGATGATGGAATACACCAGCTTCGCGAGAGGCATCAGCTTGGAAGTTTCTAATCATTTCATCTGCTCTATTTGCTAATTCGGTACCGTCATATTGGGCATCCATTAACTCAGCACGATTATATGCAGAAGTGTCTTCACCAGATTCTACCATAAGATCATATGCTTGTTGACGGAAGTTGATTGTCCAGTTGAACGATGGAGAATTATTGTATACTAATTTAGCATTTGATACTTTTTCTTTAACTCGGTTTACCATATGTGCAATTTGCTTCACATTTGGTGTTGGAGTTTCAATCCACAATAAATCAGCACCATTCTCAAGACTTGTAATACAATCTAATACTACACGATCTATGTTAGACCCATCTTTAAACTTATATAAACCATTTGGTAGTCTTACCGGACGAACAAGTTTACCATCTCTTTTAAATAATACATCATTTTCTTCTACATTTTCAAGCGTAACTTCTTCAGCTTCTACAAAATCCATGTACTGAGAAGCTAAATCACCTTCTTCCTGAGATACAGGTAATTTTTGTGTTAAACCAGCACCTTCAGAATCTGTTCTAGCTACAATTACACCTTCGTCAACACCTAATTCTAAGAAAGCATATCGAAGTGCATTAAGCTTAGCGATAAAATCTTCATGTGGAACGGTTACTTTACCATCTTGATGACCGCATTGCTTAGCATCAGATACTTGATTTTCAATCTGTAGTGCGCAAGCACCAGCTTCAATCATTTTTTTAGCCAAAAGATAGGTTGCTTCTTCATTACCAAAACCAGCATCAATATCAGCGATGATAGGTACTACATGAGTTTCAAAATTATCAATCTCGTCTTGAACATCTTCTCCAGCATCTAAGCGACGAAAAAGATCGTTTAATTCTACTGCATCGGCCTGACGTAAGAAAGTGTATATCTCTTCGATTAGCTTAGGAACAGCAGTTTTTTCGTGCATTGACTGATCTGGTAAAGGCCCTAATTCTGAACGCAATGCTGCTACCATCCAACCCGATAGATATAGATATGTTTTGTTTGTAGTTTTTTTATGTTTTTTAACTGCAATCATTTTTTGTTGTGCAACAAAACCATGCCAGCAACCTAAAGATTGTGTGTAGTTTACATTGTTAGCATCATATTCTGCCATATCCTTACGCATTATGGATGCTGTGTATTTTGCTATGTCCAATCCCGTTTTAAATCTGTTTTGTGCCGCAACACGAGCTGCATTTTCTGGGCTAATAGTGGCCCAAGTGTTTCCATGCTTAGCTTTTAATTTACGTACAACGTCAAGAGCTGAATTATAATTACTCATAATATTACTTTTTTTATTTTAAGGTTACTGTCTTTATTTTACACTATTGTTTTGCGTATTGTAATCAATGTTTTAGTTTTTACTTGTGTTTTCATCTTTTCCATTTTTTTGTTTTAATAATTCGAATTCCAATTTCTACTTAGTGGCCTCAACCAAATTCTTTTTTGTAATATGATTTACAGATGTTGTTGTGAATTAATTACAGGACAATATTATAAAAAAGTTTTTGAATAAAAAAGCGAACGTTCGCTAAATTTGTTCAAAAAAATATTTTGTATAGGTTCGCAAAACTTATAATATTTGCTTTATGCATATAATGAATTAGCGAGATTTTATGTGTATGTAATTGAAAAACAGAAGGATGGGGGTTTTGTAAAAACTTTTTTTATTGTGTAATAATTTTTTTTTAGTCGCTATTAAAAAAAATAATAAAATGAAGAAAAAAGAGAATATCCTATGAAGATAGAGTCGTATATTTTATTTTTTGGGAGATTACATGTGTCCAATGACGATCACAAGTTATTAAAACTCGATACAAATTTGGAGCCTATTATGTGTTTTCTTAACCTTCAAAACCAGATACATTAGTATCCGGTTTTTAGTATTGAAATATTGAAAATATACTTCAAGAATTCATAACCATAAGAGTAATAGGTTTTTTATGGATTACATTGAAGCCTTTTTTAACACTGAATTTAAATTGACTCTTTCAAACCATAAATTTCGAATGGCATTATTTTTCACATAAAAACCGATGACTTTACCTGATTGATTTTTTTTAAATTCTATGCTTTGCATAAACCATTTGTCTCCTAAGAACACGTTTGATTTAATAGGTGAATATTTAATATCTCCAACTTTCGAATTTGTTAAGATAAGTGCTTTGTCCCGTGTCTTGACACTAAAAGTAATGTTACATTCCTTGTTTATATAGTATCCATTAAAATTATTGGCAAGCTCGTCATCACTAAATACTTTCGGGATATATTTTTCAAAAGGTATTTGCTCAGCTCCCGCATATTCAAATATCATAGCGTCGGGCTTATCTTTTGGAAATAGGATATAGATTTTATCATCATACTGTACTTTCATTTGAAATCTATTCTCACTAAGAGGAATCAATGCACTTGCATTATTACTATTTCGCACATAACGTAACGTATCATTAATTACTTTAATTTCTCTGCTAAGCTCTCCTAACGGATCCCAATACTGTCCTTCGAATTTTTGTAGTTTATTTATAGACAATTTCTTTGTTTGTATTTTACTGAAATCTACAGTTTCTGGCTCGGTGAAATGCGTTTCTAGTATTCTATGGGCTGCTATTACTCCGGTATAGCCGTTATAACCATTACCGTCATTGCTTAAGGCAATAGCTACGTACTTTTGGTTCGGAAATTTAAAAATAGAACTATCATGCCCACCGGAACTACCTACTATATAGGTTGAGAATACTCCTCTTTCTTTATGGCCGTATAATTGGCCTAATGTTAGATTTCCATAATTAGTATTGTTTATTCTTCCATTATCCAATTGCGCCTTCGTGTCCATTAGTTGGATAATTTTTTTATGTTGTCCTTCTGAAGTAGAAAGATGTTTTTCCCATAAGATCATATCCTCTATAGAAGAAAATATATTATTAGCTCCTAAAATTTCATTTTTCGAATCATTGGCAACAATCTCTTTGTCAATAGTTCTGTATGCTTTAGCTACATTATTATAAATACGATTAGCTTTAGTTCGCACAAATGTATCTTTCATACCAATAGGGGTAAAGATATTTTCCTCCATATATTGTTTGTAACTTTTTCCTGAAATTTTAGATATGAGTTCTGCTAAAAGCACAAAATTAGTCCCTGATAAAGAATAATCGGTACCAGGAACAAAGGCTGCTTGTTTCTGAAATGATACCAATGTTAGAACATCTTTTTGAGAAAAGTTATCTGTGGGGTTCCAGCCATTAATAGACATAAGAACATAAAAATCATATATTCCGCTGGAACCATTTAATAAATCTCTAATACTAACCTTGTGGCTGAAGTTGTTAAGCTCTTTGATATGTTTTCTTACATCTTCATCCAAAGTGGTTTTGTTTTCTGTTATTAGTTTGAGAATAGCATAGGAAGTGAAATATGCAGAAGTGCGTGCCAAATTAAATCTTGTTTTGGAAGTTATAGGTACGTTGTTTTCTATATCTGAAGCTCCAAAACTTTTTTTGTAAGCTACTTTTCCATCTTGAAGAATAGCAAAAGAAATACCTGGAGTATTTGGCATTTTCCAGCCTCCATCTTCAAATATTTTATCTACTTTTTTCTCTAGCTTTTTGGGGAGTGTAGATTGATTTTGTGCAAATGTGTTCAATGTCAAAGTAAGGGCAATAAGAGCCATTATGTACTTCATGTTTTTCATAATAGTGATTTAGTTAATCTTCTGGTGTTTTAGAATTTCGATTACTTTTTTGGCTATAAGAGACGCACTAGTAGGATCTTGCCCTGTAACAATTCGGCCCTCCTGAATATGATAGTTATCCCAACCTTCTTTTGAATAGATGAAATCTCCTCCGTTCTCTATAATTTTTTCCTGAATCGAAAATGGAAATTCCTTAAAATATTGAGACTCTTTGTTTTCAAATACATCTGGAAAACCGGTAATTTTTCGGTTTGCCACTAGAAATGTACTATCAGATAATTTTAAGTTAGCTATACCAGCTGTTCCATGACATATTGCAGAAATTACTCCTCCGTTTTTTTCATAAATGTTCATAGAAATTTGTTGAATCTCTTTATTTTCCGGAACAGTAAACATGGCACTACCTCCACCAGAATAGTAGACAGCTATGTATTGAGCATAATCTATTTGTTTAGGGAGGTAGGTGTTTTCCAATTTGTCCATGAACTTTTCATCATACAAGTACTTTTTGGTTATAGAATCTGAACTGTGAATATATCCTATAGCAATGGCACCACCTTGCGGGCTTACAAAATCTATATCAAAACCTGCTTTGATAAACTCATGGTATGCAAAGATGATTTCGGGAAAATGATTAGTGGATTCAATATTAGAATTTCCATAGAAATGAGCATTACTAGTAACAAATAAAATTCGTTTTTTGGATATAGAGGTTTTTGTATAAGCTACGACTGTTGTTTTTTCTCCACTGATTGATGAATTACAGCTAATCGTCAAAACGAAAATAAAAGATGTGAATAAGGCTTTCATGCAATATCGTATTTAGCACAATAGTAGCTTTCATGAATTTAAAAACGATAGTAAGTAATAAATCAGGAGTACTGATTTATAAATCTGGAATAAAATTTTTTAGCTGTTGGTCAAATCTCTGTATTTCGAAGGGGTTTTTCCGGTATGCTTTTTAAAAGCAGCGTAAAAAGCCGATTTTGAGTTAAACCCGCAATCAAAACTGATGGTTTCAAGAGAATAGTTCGGATTGTTTTTTATGATTTTTTGTGCTTCTTCTATTCTTTTTTTATTCAAATAATTAGAAAAACTGATTTTCATAGTGTCATTAAGAAGCATAGATAATCTGTTAGGAGAAATAGCAAGTTTTTTGGCAATCTTAGGTAAAGTGATATTAGTATCCTTAAAAACTTGTTCTTCTTTCATAAGGTTTTCTAGCTTGTTAATCCATAATTGCGCTTCTTTTGTATTGATACTTTTGTCCAGATATTTAGGAGGGTTTAAAAATAGAAGTTCGTTACGTTTTTTAGCGAAGAGCAATAATAAAATTAAGAGATAGAAAACAAATGAAAACGACAAAGCACCGACAATATAAGAGGTGTAATGAGCAGTGTTAAAAGCAATACAAATAATCGTGTTTCCTATATAAATACTCAAAAACCAGAATTTGAAAGAAGGAATACTATTTTTTACGGTTCTTAATTTTGTATAATGTTTCCAAATCAAATAGCCACTAATTGCTACATAAATTATCCATTGGGTATAAATGGACTGGATAAATACAGAAAACCATAAATCTTCATATTGAGCGCGAGGGAATCCTATAAATAGAGTAAGAGCTATTAACATAAGGATAGAAAAATGCACTTTTACCTCTTTCTTAATAGTTCTGTTAATTTCTAAAGCAGATTTGGTATAGAAGTACAATAATGGACCAATAAACCAACAAGCAAATAATCCAATTTGAATGTAAACATCGGCTAGATCATAACTAAAGTAATAAAATACTGATTTGCCGACTCTAATACTTAAAGCAAGCAATAAAAGCCCTAAAAACAAGTGACTTCTATGCTTGGGTTTAGCATAGAAAAGAAAAAATATCCCAACAATAATCCCATTAAAAGCCCCAAGAGCACTGAAAAAAAATAATAATTGAGTTTTTAGGTCCATATACTTGGTCGATGTATGAATCAAATATAGATATTCTGGTATACTTTCTTAATTAATCTGTCTTTGCTATACGAGCATATCTATCAAGAGCAGACCCTAATTTAGGAAATTTGGTGCGATTTGCATCCCAATGTTCCTTTTTGTTACCAAATGTTGGAATTATTTTCTTCTTAAATATAGATCGAAAAATGTCTTTTGTTTTGAAATAGTAGAGAATGAAAAAGTATGCATTACAAAAGCTTTACGTTTAATTGCGAAAGCAGAAAAGGTTAAAAAGATGAATTTTTTGGTAGCGTTGGATTCATACATTATCTAAATATTAAATAATTCCAATTTTTGTTTCTGCGTCTTTTTTTATCCAATATACGTCATGAATATGTTTTTATGTCGATCTACATTTGCATAACTTATTTAGATTAAATAAAAATAATATGCTCCTCAATGCACAAACCAACGTAGTTATTGATCATAAAATTGATCAGTTATTTGATTCGCAATCAAAATATACCTACGAAGAATATATACAAAAGGCAGTACAATATGTTAAATCCTTTCTGGATAGAGATAGCTTTTATAGTGGAGAGTTCATAAGCGATTTTGATTCAAAACGGCATTTCATTACTCCCGATCCCAATGTTAATTTAACCATTGACGAGGCTTTACAGGAAATAAAAGCACTATATCTCGATCACACTATAGCGTTTCATCACCCCAATTATGTAGCACATCTCAATTGTCCAGTTTTGTTACCTGCCATAGTTGGGGACTTAGTCGCATCATCTATAAATACAGCAATCGAAACCTGGGATCAGAGTACTTCTGCTACTTTAATAGAGCAGGAGATGATTAAATGGATCTGTACCCAAATGAGATTACCGCGTATCTCAGATGGAGTATTTACTTGTGGAGGAACACAATCTAATTTTATGGCTTTGTTATTAGCTAGGGATGATTATGCTTTCAAACATTATGGACTTAACCTTAAAGAAAATGGTTGGTCTGATGTGGTTTCCAAATTTCGCTTCTTTTGTTCAGAAAAAGCACATTTTAGTATTAAGAAAAATGCTGCTCTAATGGGTATGGGATACAATGCAGTTATTCCAGTGGAAACAGATGATAAGATGAAAATGAAATCCGATGCTTTAATACAAGCAATCGAGAAAGAAAAGCAATCAGGTAACATTCCTATCGGTATTATTGCCACCGCCGGAACTACTGATTTTGGAAGCTTTGATCCATTAGAAACCATTGCTCAAATCGCCAAAGAATATCAGATATGGTTTCATGTTGACGGAGCGTACGGGGGAAGTTACATATTGACAGATACACATCAGCATCTGTTAAACGGAATAGAAAGAGCAGACTCGGTAACTATTGATTTTCATAAAACCATGTTTCAGCCTGTTTGTTCTAGTGCATTTTTGGTACGCGATACAGAACACTTTAAATACGTGTCGTATTATGCTGATTATCTTAATCCTTTAGAACATAGGGATGCAGAGTGCCCTAATCTAATCGAAAAATCAATTCAGACTACCCGTAGATTTGATGCACTAAAGCTTTGGTTTACATTAAAAATGACAGGAGCTAAAACGATAGGTTCTTTTTTAGAAAAAGTACATTACCTGGCTTTAGATTTATACCATAGTATAAAAGATGATCCTTATTTTGAGATTGTTCATAAACCTGAGCTCAGCACCTTAGTCTTCAGATATATTGATTTAGAGACAGATTCTAATCCTATTCATGATAAAATTAACCTGTATATAAAGAACACACTTTTTAAATCGGGTCAGGCATCTATTGCAAGTACAAAAATTGACGGAAAAATATACCTGAAATTTACATTACTTAATCCAAAAAGTACCATTGATGATTTGTTAAATATTATCCAGATGATCAAGAATACAGGAAGAGAATACAATCCTCATAATTAAAACAAATACAATAATGGAGAAAGAAAATATACTTGATTTTGTGGCTATTGGAATTGGTCCAATGAATCTTGGATTAGCTTGCTTAACCGAATCTATAGCCGAATTAGATGGCGTTTTTTTAGATAAGAAAGAAAAGTTTGATTGGCATCCTGGGATGATGCTTCAGGATACAACACTCCAGATCCCTTTTATGGCAGATTTGGTAACACTGGCAGATCCAACAAATCCATATAGTTTTCTAAATTATATCAAAGAACAAGGGCGCATTTATTCATTTTATATTAGAGAAAACTTCTTAGTATTACGTAATGAATATAATCAATATTGTCATTGGGCAATTCAGAAATTATCAAATGTTTACTTTCAGACAGAGGTTACCGATATCGATTACAATAAGGAAGAAAGGTACTTTACAGTTATTTCAAATAACACTACAACTGGAGAACAAAAAGTATATCAAACTCGTAAACTGGTTTTAGGTACCGGAACTCAACCTTATATTCCTAAGTGCTGTAAGGATTTGAGAGGAAAAGCTATTCATTCTTCAGCCTATCTTTCGCATAAAGAACAACTACAGTCTAAAAAATCAATTACCATTTTAGGTAGTGGGCAAAGTGCGGCTGAAATTTTCTATGATCTTTTGCAAGATATTGATATAAAGGGATACGAACTCAATTGGATTACAAGATCACCTAGATTCTTCCCTTTAGAATATTCTAAACTCACTTTAGAAATGACCTCCCCTGACTATGTAGATTATTTCTATGACTTGCCTTCTACTAAAAGAGATGATCTAATCAAGAACCAAAAACATTTGTATAAGGGAATTAATCAAGATTTGATTGCCAATATTTATGATTTGATCTATACTAAACAATTAACTCATAAAGTTAAGATCGACCTTAGAACGAATTCAGAATTAAAGAAGGCTGATTATGATGCTACTTTAGAAAAATTCTATCTCGAAATACATCAAAACGAGCAGAATAAATATTACCAACATCAGACAGAAGGATTGGTGTTAGCAACCGGTTATGGGTATCAACAACCCAAATGTATTGAGGGAATTAAAGATTGTATTCGATGGGATGAAAAAGGAAGATATAATGTGCATCGTAATTATGCCATTGATCATAAAGGCAGAGATATTTTTGTACAAAATGCAGAGCTACATACACATGGATTCGTTACACCAGATCTGGGAATGGCATGCTATCGAAATTCATATATCATCAAGGAGCTTACAGGAACAGATTACTACCCAATCGAAAAACGAATCGCTTTTCAGCAATTTGAAGTCACAAAGGAAGAAGAGATTAAGAAGGAAGCATCATTAGTATGAAAAAATTTCTGATCATAATGACCTTGGTTGCTGTGGTAAGTGATTATTTACTACATCCTTTTTACCCACAGTTCTTTGAGGCTCGTTTTGGTGTTACCGACCCAGAATGGGTAGGGTATTATTTTGCGGCTATTTGTTTTATGGTGATGATTGCTTTTCCGTTTTGGGCTTGTGTTTCTAAAAAAGTGGCAGAACTTAATATTTTGGTGTATACACAATTCATTGCCGGGCTATTAGCATTATACTGCTATTGGACTACGTCTTATATCAATTTTTGGATAGTATCGCTTATTATGATTTTGTTTAAGGGAAGTTACTTGTTGGTCTATCCATACATTCTAAGAATCATTACCAAAAAAGAACATCCAGATACTATAGGATTATTATCTGTAGTCGTTCATTTGGGTGGAATTCTAGGAGCTGTCATTGGTGGGTTTACGGTCGATTTAATTGATGCTAGTTATATTTTTTTGATTATGGCGGCAGGTGATTTTATACAAATGGGAATGAGTGCTTATTTATTGAAAAGCAAGAGGTATGACACTTCAAGAACCAAAGAAACCGAAGAGAAAATAGTTACTAATAAAAAAATGATTCCTAAAGGATTCATCTTCAAAATAGGAATTACAACACTACTATTATATGCAAGCGGATTTATTATCCGACCATTTTTTTCAACCTATTGGGAGTATATAACGGCCAATTCTAGTAAACTAATTTCTGGGGCGGTATATGCATTACCGGGCTTTGTAGCATTGCTTGTGCTATGGTGGGATATAAAAAGAAAAGGAACAAAATCCAGTGGCATAGTAATTCCTTTATGTATTGGTATCATTGGTTTGTTAGCACAGGGTATTCCAATTCCTTTTTTAGTTATTCTGGGTAGAATCGTATATGGATGGGCCGTTTTTAGAGCCATTGTTCGTTTTGATGTATTGTTGTTTGAATCCAGTACTCCTGAGACCTATGCAATAGACTATAGTAAAGTACATTTTTTCCAAAATCTAGGAGTGTTAATATCTTCCTTTTTAGTGGGTGTTCTTGTAGATCAATATGGATTAGTAATTCCTTTTACAATGGCATGCATTGGTTTTACTGTGACTTTAGGCTTATACGTTTTGCTTTTCAAAATAAATTTCAAAAAAATCATAGTAAAGACAACCTAAAATTATGGATACAATAACTAAAATAGACATACTATTTTCTAAGTATTGTGAAGGCCTTGGAGAGCTACAAATACGTGATTTTAATTGTAAGGAAGATTCAGAGAAAATACATCATTGGGTGACCAAGCCTTATGCAAAATATTGGGGAATGCAAGAGTCTTCGATTACAGAGTTCGAAGAGGAATATCGAAAAATTGTAGACAGTAAACATCATCATGTAGGTATTGGGATGTTACATGGTAAACCTATTTTTTTAATGGAATATTATGATCCGCATAAAGATACTATTGCTGATCATTATGATGTCCTTTCTGGAGATGTAGGCATGCATATTTTAGTGGCTCCTGTAGAAAAAAAGATTTCAAAATTTACCTGGAATGTATTTACCACTGTTATGGATTTCCTGTTTGCTGATCCAGCAATAAAAAGGATTGTGGTAGAACCTAATGTTGCGAATCAAAAGATTCATGTTCTCAATGCTAAAGCCGGTTTTCGGTACTTCAAAGAAGTTCAATTACCTCATAAAAGAGCACGTTTAGCAATATGCACGCGTAAAGATTATAAAAGTGCAATTCAAAAATCATATGTAAAATAATATAACCAATGAACACCTCAGACACTTTGTTATTATCAACTCAAATCTCACACTTAACTCCAAGAATTTGGGAGATAGTGAATAGAAACTTAATTAGAAAAGCAATTAGCGAATTTACTCATGAACTACTTTTAGAACTTGAATTCATAGGGCAAAAAGAGGATTGGAAAATCTATAAAATGTATACAGATATTCCTGATATTGTCTATTATTTCAATGTAAAAAAAAGAGTATTAGATCATTCACATATTGATCGTTCTTCTATTATAAAAATGAAGAATGATAAAGAAGTAGAACTAGACGCTCTTGATTTTATCTTAGAATTAAAAAATACACTTGGGATTCCTGATGATATGTTACCTACCTATATGGAAGAAATCACCAGTACCTTGCATGGTGCAGCTTATAAATATAAGTATCAAGAATATAATGCCAGTGAGTTAATAGCGGCCGATTTTCAAGATATAGAAAAAGCAATGACCGAAGGACATCCTTGCTTTGTTGCTAATAATGGCAGGATTGGATTTAATACATCCCAGTATCATCATTTCGCACCAGAAACAGAAACCTCCTTTGCTTTAGTTTGGATAGCAGGACACAAAACAAAAGCCGATTATCATAGTGTATCGATGCATGCTTATGATGTTTTGATAGAGAATGAACTGGGAAAAGAAACCGTGCAACTTTTTAACCAAAAATTGATGGATCTTGATCTTGATCCTGAAGATTATATTTTTATGCCTGTTCATCCTTGGCAATGGGATACTAAAATCAGTACTATTTTTGCTCAAGATATTGCACAACAATTTATCGTTTTATTAGGAAAAGGAAATGATCAATATGCTGCGCAGCAATCTATTCGTACACTGTTTAATATTACTCACCCAGAGAAGCTATATACCAAAACTGCACTCTCGATACTTAATATGGGCTTTATGAGAGGATTATCTCCCTATTATATGGGAAGTACTCCTGTGATTACAGACTGGATATCCCAATTATTAGAACATGATACTCTTATACGACAGACAGGATTTACCATGTTGGGAGAAATCGCAACAGTTGGTTATAGAAATCGATATTATGAAACCTTGGGTAAAACCAAAGCCCATAACAAGATGCTATCTGCACTTTGGAGAGAAAGTCCTTTTTCTAAGGTCACCAAAGACCAAAAGTTAATGACGATGGCGGCGTTTTTACATTTGGATAATCAAGGAAATTCATTGGTGGTCGAATTAATAAAAGCTTCCTCGGTATCTGTTGAGGTTTGGTTAGAAAACTATCTGCGTGTATATCTAACACCGCTTTTACATTGTTTATTTCAATATGACTTAGTGTTTATGCCTCATGGCGAAAATTTGATCATGGTTATTGAAAATAGCATTCCCGTAAAAGCGATCATGAAAGATATCACCGAAGAGATTGCCATTTTTGATGAAACAATAACATTACCTGAAAAAGCAAAACGATTACATGTTAAAGCAGATGATGATATTAAAGCCTTGGCCATCTTTACAGATGTTTTTGATTGTTTTTTTAGATTCCTTTCAGATATTTTGGTAACACAAGGTGATTATTCTGAAACCACATTTTGGAAACAAGTAGCACAATGCGTTATCAACTACCAAGAATCACATTCGGAACTTTCAGATAAATTTCAACGAATTGATCTTTTTGCACCAGAATTTAAAAGATGTTGCCTTAATCGGTTACAATTATTGAATACGAAACATATGCTCAACCTGGCAGATCCAGTAGACAGTTTACAATTTAAAGGAACTATAAAAAACCCTATTGCTACCTACAAAACTGATACAAAAAACACAAAAACCAATACATCATATGCAACGGCAAAATAGAATATTAGCTATAGACTTGGCAAGAGGAGTAAGTGTATTGATGGTAATCATTGTTCATACCTTATGGATCTATGGAGATATATTTACGCAATCTGAAACCTGGTTAGGCGAAGCGATTCATTTTATCGGTAAAGGAACTCCAATGTTCTTAATAGCAATGGGAGTATCATTTACATTATCTCGTAATCAAAGTATTATTCTATCTATAAAAAGAGCATTCTACATTTTAGGTGTAGGGTATCTTATGAACTTCCTGAAGTTTGTACTCCCGGTCCTTTTGGGTACTGTTCCAGATAATTTTATAGCAGCCTATGGTTGGACAAAACCAGTAACCTTGGATAACATGATCTATATGTTAGGGACTGGTGATGTTTTACAATTAGCTGGAGTTTCTCTATTGTTTATGGGAATTATCAATCATTTTTCAAAAAATAAATATGTACCATTATTAATAGCATTACTCATTGCTGTTGTGACCAAAGAGGTGCATGGTTTCCGCTTTGGGATTATAGGTATAGACTATGTGTTAGATCTTTTATGGGGAGCCAAGTGGAATGTATATTTTGCAGTATTTCCTTGGTTCTCGTTTATCCTTATCGGAATGTTTTTTGGAAAATGGTATAAAGAAAAAAAGAATAGTACGCAGTACCTTTTTAATAAAATGGGAGTTGCAGGAGTAATTCTAATGCTTATTGGAGGAGGGTTGTGTTACTATAATTTTGAGTACCATTTTGGAGACTACTTTCACTTAGGCCCAGGAGGAACATTATACCTGGCTGGATTTAATCTTGTACTGATGTGGTTAGCCAATGTATTAGTTACTCGAGTTAAGGAAAATAACATTTTTAAATTCTTTTATTATTGTAGCAAACGTGTAACGACAATCTATGTGATCCAATGGGTACTTATCTGCTGGGGGATGGGAGTTTTGGGGTACCAGCAATTTGGTATTACCGGTGTACTATTATTAATCCCATTTTACATTCTTTTAACGCTGGGAGTACAAAAATTTGTGTTGGATGTCGTATCGACTACAAATAAATCTAAAAAACAAACACGTATAGCTAAAAAACAAGTGGTTATACCAAAAACATAATGTTATGAGGGAGTTTGATTGCGTTTCTATAGCATATTTTAGAGAAGAAGAACTCTTGCTTTGGAAAATAAAAGATACCGGAATGCCTAACTTTTGTTTACAAGGCCTTCAGGAGTTTCGAGAATTTTGTGACTGGGTTAATGCCTATTTTTCGCACCCTGACAGGCCTTTAAAATTTATTGTTTCTGGATCAGAACATCAGGGTATCTATAATATGGGAGGAGATTTACCCTTTTTTCTTAATTGTATTCATACGAACGATAAGGAAAAACTACTCACCTATGCTCACCTGTGTATTGATGCAATCTATAATATTTATACTTCTTTTGGTTTGCCAGCAATTACAATTGCTCTAGTAGAAGGAAATGCTTACGGAGGTGGGTTTGAATGTGCATTAGCTCACGATTTTATTATTGCCGAAGAACAGGCACAATTTTGTCTGCCCGAGAATAAATTCAACTTGTTTCCAGGTATGGGGGCTCATAGCTTGTTAATCAGAAAAATTGATATAGTAGAAGCAGATAGATTGATTCGAAGCAGTAGAACATATAAAGCAAGGTTTTTACAATCGTTGGGGCTAGTAGAAAAAGTAACTGAAAAAGGAAAACCTATGCAAGGGTTGAATGATTTTGTGGACAAAATTTCAGAACAATTCAATTTTGAATATCATCATATTCAATGCAAAAAATTGGTCAATCCTTTACTGAAAAAAGAGTTATTAGCGATTACAAATCTTTGGGTAAAAGCTTGTATGAAAGTTGGATCATTTGACCTAAGAAAAATGGAGATTTTAGCCAAAGCGCAATTAAGAAAAGTAAGTGCTATATCTTAAGGTCGTGTACTATTTCTATATGTTTTGGGAGTAATACCTTCTATTTTTTTGAATGCTGCCGTAAAATGAGTAGAATTTTTATACCCTACCATTTCTGAAATCTCATAGATTGGTTTTTTACTATGATGTAATAATTGTTTAGCCTTATTCATTCGAAGTTCTGTGGCATACTCAAATATGGTTTTGCCAAATAGACACTTAAATTCTTTTTTCAATACAAAATCATTTACCCCTATCTGTCGGGATAGTTGTTGTATCGAATGTTGAACAGAAAGATCAGACGCAATTAAGTGTTGCGTCTGATATAATTTTTTGACTAAATTATCTACAGGGGTTATTATAGTCGGTTTTGGTTTGGATGAGTTTTCTAATTTTAAAGCAATCAATTCAAGTGTTTTTGATTCTAGAAACAAGCGTTTTAGCAACCCCTTTCGTTCGTCGGTTAAAATTTCGGAAAGTATATCTTGAGTTTTTGGGCATAGAGGTTTAAAAAAATTATTCTGCAATTTTATCAAAGAATATTTATCCAAAATAGTATACTCTTCGTCAAGCCGATGTCTTTTTATAAAATCAACACTCATTCTAATTTTGACTTCTTTAAGCCGTTTGCGCTTGTGGTAAGCCACAGAACCTCGGATTTTTGATAGATATAAAAGGTAACTCTCCTGACTTTCATAAATAAGATCATGTGTAATGCCTTCTATTTTGATAATTTGCTCCCCTTCAATAAGAAAAGAAAGTTCAAGAAAGTCTTTAGAAAGATACCCTTCCATGAAAAGGTCTTTCTTTAAAACTACATCGAATATGCTTAACTGCAGCCCGTCAAAACGATGATATTCAAAAAAACCTATACCAAATTTATCTAGAAATCTAAACCTCTTTGATAGAATACCACATTGTTTATGCGTCTTTATTAGCTCTGAAATTGAATATAAAGTATCGATCTTCTTTTTGTTATGTAATTTGGTTTTAAGTGACGTTTTTTCACGTCTTTTTTTATCCATAATGCGTCATTTTTATCCTTTTCTAGACACTAATTTTGCACTTTAAATTTATTTAGACCAAATATAAATAATGTTTTTCTGGTCGCTAAATTAATCAAAAAATAATTATAGTCAGTGGTTATTTTAAAACAAAAATGCAGCATCATTTTTTTGCTTTTTGCTGCCTTATGGTGCAATGCGCAAGAACTCGTTCAAGGAGTGGTTTTAGATCAAAATACTAATCCAGTTCCAGGAGCAACCATTCAGGTCCTTGGTCAAAAGGATATAGGTGTGGTTAGTAATCTTGAAGGAAAATTTCAAATTTTACTCCCTGCAGGCAGTCATACTTTAGAAACCAGTTTTGTGGGTTTTAAAACCAATCGTACTTCGATTACTACAATTGCTTCAGAAACTAGGTACGTAACTATCGTAATTAAAGAAAATATTGAAGAATTAACAGATGTACTTATCAAAGGGAAGACAGAGGCAAAAAAGACCCGTGAAAAACCTTTTGAGGTAGACGTAATTGAAACCAAGGAGCTTAAAAATATAAGTGTAGATATAAATGCTGTGCTAACAACAATTCCCGGAGTAAATGTTCGACAACAAGGAGGATTGGGTGCTACTTTTGACTTTTCGTTAAATGGATTATCTGGTAAACAGGTAAAGTTTTTTATTGATGGTATTCCTTTAGAAAATTATGGAAGCTCACTTTCTCTTAACAATTTTCCAGCAACACTCATAGAAAGGGCCGAAGTCTACAAAGGTGTTGTTCCTATTTTTCTGGGAGCAGATGCTTTGGGTGGGGCAATCAACATTATTACTAATCAGCGTAAAAACGATTTTCTGGAAGTTTCCTATGATATTGGTTCTTTCAATACACATCGTGCCACTGTAAATGGCCAATACTATAGTGAGAGTGGACTGGCTTTCCAAGTATCATCTTACTACAATTATTCAGATAATGATTATACCATAAATGGTGTAGATTCTGATGTAGATGGCTTCGTTGTGCGCGATGAATTGGGTAATCCCACTGGGGAAATCGTAGAAGAAGTCAAACGGTTTCATGACGCCTACACCTCTCAAATGATACATATAAAAGCTGGTGTAGTTAATAAAGCATTTACAGATCGTTTGATGTTTGGATTTATAGCCTCGACCAATGAAAATGAAATCCAGCATCCTATCGATCCACAAAATCCTTTTGGTGAGGTTTTTACAGAAAACAATGTCGTTTCGGGGAGCATTAATTTTGAAAAAGAGAACCTACTCAAAAACAGATTGAAGCTAAATATCTATGCTTCTATAGCCCAAAACCGAGATCAGGTTGTTGATACATCAGCTCGAAGATATAATTGGTTTGGTGGTTTTACCGAAAGGATAGATCAAACTTTAGGCGAATTTGAAGCCAATAAAACCCTTTTCAAATTCAAAGATAATTTGCATTTGGTCAATGCTTTGGCAACTTATACTATTGATGAATCGCAGACTATACTTTTTAATTATGCTAAGAATTATATCAAAAGAACAGGAGAGGATCCTGCTCGATCTGGTAGAATAGCTTTTCAGGATCCTCATGTGGTAAGTAAAAATCTAATAGGATTGTCGTATGATGTTGAATTGCTGGACTCTAAATGGAATACTTCATTATTTTCAAAAGGATATATACTGGATTCTGAAGGTACTATTGAAGACCTTTTTACTACTGTAGAAGAAGATCGATTTACTCCCTTTAAAAATTCTATTGAAGAATTAGGATATGGTTTTGCTTCGACGTATAAGGTTTTAGAAAGCCTTCAAATAAAAGGATCATTTGAAAGAACATTTAGAATCCCTGAAGGATTTGAACTTTTTGGCGATGGTTTTTTACTAAAATCAAATCCAGAGTTATTACCCGAAGAGAGTTATAATGCGAATCTAGGAATTCTTTTCAACACACAACTTAATAATTTCAAAATTCGAGCAGATACAAACGTGTTTTTGCGAGAATCCGAAAATTTTATTGCCATTAGATCCGAAGGGATTTTCTCAAGATTCTATAACACAGCAGATGCACGTAGTAGCGGAATTGAAGGAGAGATCAGAACACTGTATAATGACAGATTCTTTTTAGATCTTAATGCTACGTATCAAAATATTATAGATCGTAATGCAGGAGAAAATGCAGGAGTTGACTTTCTAGAGAATCAACGTATCGCAAATATTCCGTATCTATTCGGAAATGCCAGTTTTGGAGGAAGATTTAATAATATTCTAAAGACAGGAGATCAATTCAATGTTTCATGGAGTACCTACTATGTTCATGATTACCCACTTACTTCCTTCGTAGAAGGAAGCCCAGAAGAGCGAGACATTATCCCTGAACAAGTTTCGCACAATCTACAATTAGGATACTCTTTTGATAAAGGAAAATATAATGTTTCAGTATTAGCTCGTAACATCACTAATGCCAGGATTTATGACAATTTCGAGATTCAGCAACCGGGAAGAGCTTTTTATGTTAAGCTGAGGTATTTTTTAACAAACTAAAATAATTGCTAATTTTTTAAAATCATATATACAAATGAAAACAATACAAATAACTAAAAACATAATGTTGCTTATAGTAATGACTATAGTTGCATTTTCTTGTAGTAGCGATGATAATGGAGGGACTATTGTACCTGAGCCGACTGCTATATCTAAATATGTAGTAGGGTTTGAAGCATTCCCGGTTGGGCAAGCGGCACCTGTTGATTATATTTTAGAACTTCCTTCTTTAGAGTCACTAACTATTGGAGAAATTTCTGTTGAAGGACAAGGAAAACCTTTAAAAGGATGGAGATTTTTTCATAGTGCAGGAAATACTGTCTTTACGGCGGGTTATGCCGATGATGATAAATGTATATCCTATCAATTAGACGAAAATGGAGTATTGAAAGAGAAAACCAATTTCGAGTTTCAATCTACCTTGGATAATTATGCAGCCATTGATGACAACACTTTAATAGCTGTAGAGTTGAGTGCATCAGTTACCGATCCAGCAGCAACATCAATTCCAGACCGTAGTTTCTATATTATCAATGCAGAAACGGGGTTAGTAGAAAAAATAGAAACGCATCCTGTAGATAGTAGTCTTGGAGATGGAACAGCCAGTAATCTACCCTATATGCCTTGGGTTACAGGAATGACGTTAAGAGACGGAAAACTATTCGTGTCTTATCATAAATTATTACCTGATGGTACTTTTACCAATGTTGGAGCAGATAAAGCCAATGTAGCCGTTTTTAAGTATCCTGAATTTGAATTGGAAAAAATAATCGAAGACACCCGTACTAGCCCAATAGGTGTAAACGGTCATAGTACAGGAATAGAACAAACCGAAAATGGAGATATCTATTCGTTTTCTCCCTCGGCGTTGAGTGCCGGTTTTACAACAGCGGTTAAACCATCTGGAATTTTAAGAATTAAAAGCGGAGCAACAGAATTTGACCCTGATTATTTTTTCAATATTGAAGAGGCTGCCAACGGAGGGAAATTATTCTGGATGGATTATGTGGGTAACGGAAAAGCCATTGCCAGAATTATTATAGATGATACCAACGGAGCAGGAGAGTGGGGAGCCTTCTTTAAAAAAGATGTGTTCAAATTGGTAGTGATAGATCTCAATACTAAAACAGTAACCGATGTTTCAGGAGTTCCTGTACATGGACATCGGTATACGGCGCCTATGTTTGTAGAAAATGGTAAGGCATATATTAGTTGTTCTACCGATACCGAAACACATATTTATATAGTAGATTCAGAAACAGCTACAGCAACCAAAGGAGCCAAAGTTCTTGGCTTAGGGCTAAAAGGAATTTTCAAGGTAACTAACTAACCATTTTACTTGAAAAAGAACACTCTCAAATGCTTATCGCATCTGGGAGTGTCATTTTTTGTTGAAATGATCAAGCGACTATGAAGAAGAAAAATACTCGAAAAATCATATTAAAAATCCATAAAATATTGGGTTTAACAACGGGCTTAGTGGTTTTTGTAGTGTCTATTACTGGATGTCTTTGGGTTTTTAAAGAAGAAATTGAAAACTTTTATGATGGGTATAAATATGTAACTCCACTGGATCAAGAGTTCTTATCTGCATCCAAAATAAAAACGATTGCCGAAGAAGTTATTCCTAATAGAAGTATTCATGGAGTTATTTATGGAAAACCCAATGAAGCCATAGAGGTAGTGTTTTATGAAGCATCACCAGAAATATTTTATCATAGTGTTTTTTTAAATCCCTATACAGGAGATTTTATCAAAAAAATTGATAATGATGCCGGATTTTTTGGTTTCGTACTAAAAGGGCATTTACGGTTATGGTTACCCGATGCAGTAGGATCAAGAATTGTTTCGTATTCGGTGTTGTTTTTTTTAATAATCTTGATTAGCGGATTAATCTTATGGTGGCCCCGAAATAATAAAAACTGGAAACAACGATTGAAGTTCGATTGGAATTCTAAAACTAGATGGAAACGTAAAAATTTTGATCTCCATACGGTAGTTGGGTTTTATATATCCTCTTTTGGATTGATATTAGCATTTACAGGGTGTGTCATGGCGTTTAACTGGTTCTATTTTATTGCTTACAAAGCCACAGGAGGAGATAAAGCACCGCAATTTATCATTCCAGAAAGTAAAAGTGTAATGATTGTCGAAAAGAATGAAACTCCACCTTATGATAAACTCATTCCAATCCTCTACAAAACCTATAAAGATGCCAAAAACTTCGAATTACACTATCCTGAAAATGATACGACATCAGTTCTTGTAGAGGTAAGCAATTCTAAAGGACTATATTACAATATGGATTATCTTTTCTTTGATCAAAACACCCTAGAAGAAATTGAAACCACAAGTATTTATGGAAAATATAAAGATGCCAAGTTTGCCGATAAAGTGATTAGAATGAATTACGATATTCATATAGGAGTTATAGGAGGAATTGCAGGGAAAATTATTGCTTTTTTAATAAGTTTAATTTGTGCCTCATTACCAGTAAGCGGTATTTTACTTTGGTATGGTAGAAAGTATAAAAAAACTAACAAAGCAAAGTTTACATATGTAAATTAGAAATCAAGTACATATACAAATTGCCAATATTTGACATCATGGGATACCACTGTTAAAATATTTCTACAGTATAAATCAACATCATTATAGTTGTCTCCATAAAATTATAATTAATTTGTGAGGGTCAAATTTTGAGTTTGTCAGTTACAAGAGTCGTAATTGTATAGATAAAGTTGATTTTTCTAAATAATACCCGCTGTTGGGTATTTAAAAACAATAAAGGTTTTAATAGTTTTACTACATAAACGGTATAACTTAAAATATAAAGTAATGGCTAAATATATTTCGGTATTAAATTCGGATTTAAATAAGTCCTATTGGAAAGCTGTACAATGGGATAATTCATTGGTATCTATAGAAGCTAACCCGTATTATACGGCTGGTTATAATATGAATATTGCAAAAGAAGAAGGTCATCAAAAAATTAAAACAAAAACAATAAAAGAAATTAGAACTTTAAAAAGCGCAACTGCTACTATTATTAAACTAAGTAAAACGTCTACCGATGTTCTTAAGTTGGCCAACAATAGTGCTTCAAAGACATTTGTTAAAACTCTTGAGTCATGAGAAATAGTATATTAATTATCATTATATCCGTTTTGTGTCTTTCTTGTGGATCCGGTCATTTAACAAGGCGTTATAAATCTGTGGAGTCTATTAAAGATGATACTGTCATAAAAGATAATATCACTGTTGGAGCTTATTTCCTGGAAACGGCGAAAACGAGACCCATACCTCCCAAAACTATTTTTGACTTATCTCCAAAGGGTCAGAATTCTTTAATTACCGAAATAAGCAAAAAAGTAAACAACTCAAGTGATTTAATCAAAAAACTAGGGTCTAACCTTTCCATAAAGCCTAAAAAAAATATTCGTGTAATTGATCGCACAATTGTCGAAAAGCAGATTGTTCTTTCGGTAAGTAATAACAGCCACATGCCAGCCAATAGAATATCCAAAATCAACATAACGCTAGATTTAGGTGATGATATTAAATTATTAAGTTGTAACAAGATTGCTACTAGTTATGAAACGTTAGATCTGGGAAAGCTTAATTATTCTAATACAAATCAAGCTAGCCTTACTGGAAATGCATCTACTGCAATTGGTTCAGAAAAGACATCAGCGGGTGATGACACAACAAACTCAAAAACGAGTAGTAATGGAGCGGGGTTAACAGGTACTGTTTCGGCAAGTAGTACATTCTCTGAAGAAGTGATGTTAAGACAAAGGCGAGTAGCGCTTAATGCCACCATTTCCGATAATAAGTTATCCCTATATCAGGACGGAATCGTAGGAATTGATTTAACCGGAAATATTATTGCAGATATAGTTTTTGAAATAAAAGACGCTAATGTACTACCTGTATATACGTTTAAAGGATTAGTAGACAAAAACAAAAAAATAGGAGAGCCCAAAGATATTATAGTGAGCGAAATATTAGAAGTGCTGCCCAATGTAACTAATGATATTAGAGCGACAATATCGTATGAGGCCGATTTTAGAGAAGTTATTTCTGGCGATAAAACAATTTCAGAATCAGATGATGTTATAAAATTATATCACGGAACTGTGTCTAACGAAACAAATGAGGTTCTTATCCCGAAAGAAAAACTTATGAACCAGAAATTATGGAAACTTTCATTTTCCAAAGATAAAAATAAGTTTCCGGTAGAGATTAAATCAGTACTTGGACAGGGTGATTTAGTTTTTAATTCATGGGATCACGCTAGGGATTTTGCATTTTGGCTTATTGAAAAGTTTGACGACACAAAAAATATACTGGAGATTAACAATAGAAAGTATACACTTGTAATGCCTACCGGTTTTACTACGATTAAAGATATTATAATATTGCCTTATTAATTTATTTTTACTTCAGCAGTTCTGTTATTTAATAACTAAAAATGTTGTAGAAGGGACATTTTGGATTAAATTTGCACCTTAATTAGTAAATCATAAAATTTAATTGAAGATGAAAAAGATTCTTTTAGTACTTACAGTAATTTTTGCCTCAGCTTTTACTGATGTATCTAATAATCAAATTGAAGAAATAGAAGTAACTTATAATGGTCAGTCTGAAAAAGCATATTACTTTACCAATAAACAAACCGGAAAAGTAATGGAGTTTACCATTGTAAGTAAAAAAGCAGTATCAAAATACGATTTTAATGAAAAAGAACTTATCGGAAAATCTTTTAAGATTACTTATGAGGTAGATAAAGTTGAAATAAAGACCGATGATACTCAAGTAAAGCAATACAAACAAAGACTTATATTGATTGATATCAATAAAATCTAAAAACATTGAATTAATTTTTAATACCTTGAAGGTGATATAGTTTTATATCACCTTTTTTCTTTTTTGGATACCGATATAACACCTTCTTTATACAATTTAGAAGTAATTTTTATGCCTTACAATCGTTCAGTTGTTTTTGTGTATCAGTTCTAGTTTGTCATAATTTTAACAAAAACTAAATTTTCACACCCTATTTTTAGACATTCCTTAGCCAAACAACTATAATGATATCTAATATTTATATGAAAATTTCAATATGAGGTTTTTGATATTCTTAAGCTGTATTAATTTAGTAACAATATGTTGGGGGCAAACAAATCCCAATGAAAAAAAATCTTTTACAGTTGCGGTTACTTCTGAAACTATAGAAGTAGATGGTGATTTAAAAGAAGTTATTTGGGATGATCTATCACCCGCAAAAGACTTTATACAATACTTTCCATCAGATTCTATACCTGCAAAAGCACAAACAGAAATTTATATGTGCACGAATCAAAAAAGTTTGTACATAGGTATAAAATGTTACTCTACAGGTAACGATTGGATCGTAACTTCATTGCGGCGGGATTATCGAGCCGGGGGAACTGATAATATTACATTGCTGTTCGATACTTTTGATGATGGTACTAATGCAATATATTTTGGAATAAATCCTGAAGGTGTTCGTCGCGAAGGTATTATTAGTAATGGAGGAAATGATTTTAGAGATTTCTCGACCTCTTGGGATAATAAATGGCGAGGAGAAGCCAAAAAACATGATGGATATTATACCGCAGAATTAGAAATCCCATTTAGCACATTGCGTTATCCAACACCATCAAAAAAATGGGGTTTTTCTGCCTATCGATTTGATACACAAACCAACGAAATTAGTACGTATACAGGAACTCCACGTAATCAGATACTCTTTACATTGGCTTATCCTGCAGAGATGATCTGGGAAGAAGAATTGACCACAAAAAGTAGTGCTGTTTCTTTAATTCCTTTTGTTTCTTCTGGTTTTAATAAAGATTTTGAAGATGAGCTCCCGGCAGATGAATTTTTTGAAGCTGGAGGTGATGTTAAAATAGCGCTTACTCCTGGACTTAATTTAGATTTGACCGTTAACCCCGATTTTTCGCAAGTAGAAGTAGATGAGCAGATTACTAATTTGGATCGATTTGAAATATTTTTTCCAGAACGAAGACAGTTTTTTTTAGAAAACGCAGATTTGTTTGGTCAGTTTGGATTTTCTAACATCAACCCTTTCTTTTCAAGACGTATTGGTGCCAGTGAGGATATTGTTACAGAAGAGTTAGTGCAGAACAGGATTTATGGTGGTTTACGTCTAAGCGGAAAACTTGATCCAAATACAAGGATAGGTCTTTTAAATATGCAAACCGCAGCGAGTAATGGGCAAGGGATACCCGGCGTAAATTATGGGGTTGCAGTTGCCCAACGTAAACTCTGGACACGCTCTAATATTGGTATTATTGCTGTCAATAAAGAATCTCTTAACCTTGAAGATCTTAATTTTGATTTGGACACTCTAGATCTTAATCGATATAACAGGATGATTGGTGTAGATTTCAATTATGCGACCAAAGATAATACCTGGTCAGGGAAAACATTTGCTCATGGTACATTTTCCCCTGATACTGATTTGGCTATAGCTCAGGGTACTACATTAAACTACAATACCAGAAAATACGGAGCCTTATGGAAACATGAATATGTAGATGAAGATTATAATGCAGAGGTTGGTTTTGTACCACGAACAGATTATTTTAGGATTAACCCGGTTGCAGAGCTTCGATATTATCCGCAGAATGAGTTTTTAAATAATCATACCTATAGAGCTGAATCGGATATCTTTTGGCGTCCCGGTTTTGGTAAAACCGATCACCTATTTTCAGTAGGATGGGGAGGGGAGTTTGCCGAAAGAGCATCTTTTCAGTTAAACCTTAATCACAACTATGTATATTTATTTGATCCATTTGATCCAACGGGTACAGATTCTTTAGAACTAGAAGCGGAGCAGGATTTTTCTTATGTAAGTTTTACTGGAGAATATCGTAGTGATAGGCGTAAGATATTTAGCTGGAGTGTTAATCCCTATATAGGAGAATATTTTAACGGTTGGAGATATGGTACTCGAGGTAATTTTACAATTCGTTACCAACCCAAAGGCTTTTTCTCTTTAAATTATGCAGTAAATTATTTTGATTTACCACATCTTAATGGCAGTAGAGAGACTTTTTTGATCAGTCCTCGTATTGATTATACCTTTTCCAAAAATTTGTTTACTTCGTTTTTTATACAGTATAACTCTCAGGATGATAATACCAACATTAATGCCCGTATACAATGGCGTTTTGCACCAGTATCTGATATTATTCTTGTATATACCGATAACTTCTTAACAGGTGATGTAGATCCGTTAGATCGCTTTGCTTTTGATATACGTACCCGGTCTATAGTACTTAAAATTACCTATTGGCTTAATTTGTAAGATTAATGTAGATTTCATGTAATTAAAAAAGACAAAAATCAATTAAGATTTTCGTCTTTTTTAATATTCTAAAACTATAATCTTTAAACAGTCTTGAAAGTTTTATGGGTTCCCATCTTCTGTAAAACCGCCGTAGGAGGTAGGATTAGTTTCGGTGTTATTTGTACAAGTAAAATGGCCAGCGCAAGTCTGCATAGTAGGACCAACAATTGTCGTTACATCGGGGGACATAATCTGCCCGCCTTTAATATCGTATAAATTATTGAGTTTTGTAATAGTAATTTTCCCTAAGTTTAATTTTTTGTTTTCCATTATTTTTACTTTTAATGTGAGTTTGAATTTGAACTAACATACTATAATAAATTATGCTTTGGACATTTTATTTTCCCATTAAATATCCAAAATGAAATAGTGTTATCAATTCATATACAAATATAATTGATAATATAACATCCATTTTATTTTTTTATTGTTGCAATCAAATTTTATTGAAGATTAGATATTACGCATAGAATGCCTTGTTATCTTTGATTTTGGGTGGTTTGAAGCTGTTTTTCTAATTCTTTTATAAAATAAGAAGGATGAATCCCGTTTAGCTTGTAAAAAGCTTTAGAAAAAGCATCGGTTGTATTAAAACCAATTTCTTGTGCAATTGCTTTTATAGTATAATTTCTAAACTTAGAATCTGTTTTTAATTTGGTTATTGATTGCTCTATTCTTAAATCATTGATATATTGATTAAAGGGTTTCTTTTTATATGTATTAATAATTTTAGAGAGATATTTAGTATTGGTTCCAAATCTTTTTGCTAATGTATTGATAGACAAATAAGGTTCAATAAAACCTAAATTATTTTCAAAATCTGTTAATTTAGCAAGGATATCTTTTATAATCTCCTCGGGGATAGCAAGTTTTGCTTTCTTTTTCAATAATTCTGGTTGTTTTTTATTCTCTTTATTTATAGGTTGCTTATGGTAGAGTTCCTCAAAACGCCGTTTATATTGTTTTTGTCTTTGTCTATTTATTAGCCATAAACTGAGTAGTATAAAACTTAAAATAATCAGGATGCTTATGATTGTATTAGAATGTTGTTTTCCAGTTTCTAGATTATCTATAATTTCTTGTTTTTCTGAAAGTAACCTTGGTGTATCATAGTCTTGTACTACTGTTTTTATAAGATGCTTATAATTGGTATGTAATACACTATCTACGGTAATGAGTTGTTTGATATATTTTAATTGATTATCCTTGTCATCTAATTTTTTGTAGTAATTGATTAAGATTTCATAATTTTCTCTATTATTGGGCATAATCCGAGATATTTCCTGAAATATATCATCTACTTTAATATGTGCTGTAATAGCTTCTTTTTCTTCACCTAAAACGGTAAGCGTTTTACCAAAATAAAAATACGCCATAGAAAGATTGGCTCTATCTTCATTGATTTTAAACTCTTCAATAGCAATTGATAAACTATCTCTTGCATTTGTATACTTCTTTTTATCGAATAAGTTAATCCCTTCGTTCAAAGTAAAATAATACTTAAAATCCTCTTTGCCAAGCATTACAGACTCATTATAGCCAATAGTATTAATAATGGTTGCAGAATCAAGTTTTTTGTTGAGGTTATATGCATCAGATAAAGCAAATAATGTACTTAAATAAGTCATGGGTTTACTTTTCTTAAATTTTGAATAGTAATGTTGACATTCTCTAAGTTCTGTTAATGCTGTTTTATGTTCTCCAATTCTACTTTTTAATATTCCAATATTTTTTTTGCTGGCATAAAAAAGATGAATGTTTTCGACTTCTTTTGCACTCTCATTAGTTTTAAGATATAGTCCAAGAGCATTTTTAAAGCGTCCTTTGTTATGTTCAATTTTCCCTTTGTTATAATAAGCAAGCGCTGGATAAAATTTAGTTTTTAGATTTTTTGAAAACAGAATCATACTATCCACATATTTCTCTGTAAGCTCTTTATCTTGAATAATACCAGAATGATAATAAAACCCATTTACTATTTCAAGCGTATCGATTGCCTTTTTTGCCTTATAAAGATAAGTTTGTGCGTATTTAAATGCTTTAGAAGAGTCTTTTGCATTTTGGTACACCATTTTTTTTAGATAGGTATATTCTTTGGTGAGTAAGCTATCAGTGGGGGTTTGAAATGCTACAATCTTTAGACTGTTACATAACAATAAAAACAGTAGAAATAGATGCTTATAATAGTGGTTTCTACTACATGAAAATAAAATAGTATACGACATCTATGGGTAGTTTTGGTTAGCAAATCTACAGATTTACAAATGAAAAAACCAAAAATTGATTGGACCGCTTTCTTAGGTTGTATTGATGTTTTCTTATTGAAACCATGTGCTTAATAATATATCTATAATTGTATACTGTAAGTTTTAATAGCCTTGCATCCTTAAATAAGAGGTTTAAAGAAATCTATAAATGTAAGCTTTAACCTATGCAAATAAAAAATGAAATAGGATCAATATAACTTATCGATGCAATTGATCTAAAATTTCCATCACTTCATTCTTTTTACGTACAGATACGGGTATGTTTTCGCCATTTTTCAGCATTAAGTAGCCACCATCAGTTTTAATAAAAGCACTTATACATTGCAAATTAACCAAGTGACTTTGATGTACTCGTAAGAACTGATAGTGTTTAAGCATATCAGCAAAGTATTTTAGGGTTTTGGTTACAAAAATTTTTTGACCATCTTGAAGATAAAAAATAGTGTTATTACTGTCTGATTCGCACCTAATAATATCATCTAATCCCACAATAATGATTTTATCCAAAGTATGTAATGATATTTTATCAGGCTTTTGTTCTGGAGCAGATAAGGTATCTTTTAGAATATTTAATCGTTCCTTATTAGGTTGAATCTGTTTTTTTGCCTTAGCGATGGCTTGTGCCAATTCTTCATTAGAATACGGCTTTAAAACATAGTCGATAGCAGCAAATTTAAAAGCCCGTATGGCAAACTCATCGCTGGCTGTTACAAAAATGATTTTTGATTTTAAATCCGGAAATATTTCTAACACATCAAAACCAGTACCATCGCCAAGCATAATATCTAGAAAAAGGATATCGGGCTCGGTATTGCGCAATGATTTTGCAGCTTCTACAACGCTTTGAGCTGTGTCTATGATTTTTATTTCAGGATGATTAGCTTCAAGATCACTTTTTAAAAGCTGAAGCGCATCTGGCATATCTTCTACAATAATTGCTGTAAGCATAGGTAAGGTTTAATAATCGGTTTGTAATGGTATTTTGAATGCTATCTGGGTTCCGGCAACTGTATTGCCGTTAGTTTTGATTTCTTCGATGGTAAGAGAATCTTTTCCAGAAATAGATTCTAATCGTTCTCTGGTAACCGTAAGTGCCATGGATTGATGATCGGTATTCGTTTTGGCTTTTTGAGATTCAAAAATCCCCTGACCATTATCCAAAACAGTACAGTGTAGAAATTCTTCTGTGGTATGAAACTGTACTTTCAACTCACCGGCTCTACTTCCTTTTAAAATACCATGTCTCACAGCGTTTTCTACAAAAGGCTGTATAAGCATGGGAGGGATTAATATTTCTTCAGGATCAAACTCTGTATCTATGGCAATGTTATATGTAAATGGTTTGCTTGCCATTAACTGCTCTATTTCGATATAATGTTTTAAAGTTTGTATTTCTTGATCAAGTGTAATATAATCTTTTCTCGAATTATCTAATGTTTCTCTTAATAAGGTGGCAAAAGTATTGATGGTATTATTCATGCGTTGCGGATTGCTGGTTCCCATTGCTTTAATACCATTAAGAGCATTAAAAATGAAATGAGGGTTCATTTGTAAACGTAATGCCTTTTGCTCTAATGATAGCAGATGGTTTTTCATCTCCAGACGTTTTCGCTCTTCTTTATTTTTTCTTTTAACCCTTCGAATGTATGATATACCATACCCCCCTATAATGAGTAAGATAACAGCTAATACGGCAAGTTGAAACCAGAGTTTTTCATAAATGGGGCTGTCAATAAAAAAATTAAAAGCAATAGGATCGCTTTCTTCCCATCGGTAATTTCTTGATTGCGCATAAAAAACATGTGAGCCATAGGCAAGTCCGGCGAGATTTTGTTTATGATCTGATGACCATGGACTCCATTCAGAAGCATTGAGTTTAATCCTGTATTGAATATCATTAGGATGATCCAGGTCTATGGTTTTGTAACTAAACGATAATTCGGTTTGATTAGGCTTTAACTTTAAGACATTAGTGCTGTTTGTCCATGTATTTAAATTAATAGAATCTACACTTTGATAGGCTACTTCTATATTTTCAAAATATAATTCTGGTTTGATAGTGGTCTTGGTAATATCACTGGGCTGGTATTTTGTCAATCCATAGATAGCTCCAAACCATAGATTTCCTTCTTGGTCTTTAGTAACAGAATTAAGACAGGTTTCAATGCCTAAAAAACCATCATTTCTGCCAAAATGAAAAACATCTACAATATCATTAAATTGATTAAGTTCGATCTTATCAACTCCTCTTTCGCTACCAACCCATAAGTTATCCTGATTGTCAAATATCATTTGATAGATATTGTTCGAATATGGTTTTTTTCTTCCTTTTAGTTTTTTAAAAATTAGATCGCCTTCAAGACTTGTCCACCAAATACCTCTTCCGGCAGTACCTATAAACAAAGAATTTTTATGAAAGAATAATGTACTTATTGTTGTTTTTTGGTTCAGAACATTATCAAAATGAGTAACGCGATTATTTTTGATATATCCCAAGTGTCCATTTTGAGTAGCATACCATATTTTACCTAAAGAATCTTGCAGCATATAGCTGATCTGTAGATCTTTGATACCGTTTCTTCGTTGAAAATTCTTCACTCCCAATAGACGTTTCTTTTCTGGATCGTACTTGAATTTTGTAATACCGGTAGAGTATGAAGCCGCCCATATGGTAGAATTATCCACATGTATTGTTCTTATCCAATTAGAAAGTAATCCTTTATCGGTATCGATAATATGATTTTTGATTACAGTTTTGACAATAGTATCAATTTTTACTAAAGAGTCCTTTTCTATCCCTTGTATATTGCTGCTATCAATAACAATACTATCAACCTCTTTGATTTCTTTAAAAAGTATTCCTTTACCATCAGTACCAGCCCATATATTTCCGGAAATATCACTAGTAATACTTTTGATTTTTACCTCTGACAAGCGTTCTTCTTGTTTGATATGATGAATGCCGCTAGAGTCTATTTTTACCAGGCCAGCTTCAGAATTTGAAGCCCATATACCGTCTTTTGCCGTATGAATTGCATATACTCGATTACCTTTTAGTCCAGTGTTTTGATCATAGTGAATAAAGTTGTTTTCAAAATATTTATAGAAACCGCCACCTGAGGTAGCGATCCATATATTAGATTGGCGATCTAATATGGTTTTTCTAATATGAGAAACGGCTAAACCATTTCGCCGATTGATTCTCTTTTTTATCTTTCGTTTATTAGCATCAACAATAATGATTCCTTCATCATTTGTGGCAAACCATAACTCATTATCATTATATACAGAGATATTATTAACTCTAAGCGGTTTCGAAATCCAGCGGTTACCATAGCTTTTGGCATTAGTATTTATAACTAATACCCCTTGATTAAGAGCCGCAGCAAAGATTTTATTTTTATGAAAAATTGCAGCAGTATAATCATGTGCACTATGCCTTTCTATAATACTGGCACCTTTTCTAATATGATTTAGTTTCCAAAGCCCTTTATTGGTGGCAATCCAGAACAATCTACCATCATACACAATATCATTAATAATACTAGTATTGATTTTAGGGTTGAGATTGATTTTAACAAGCCCAAGGTTTTTTTGATACTCATATATACCAATGTTTGTTGCCAGGTATGTTTTATTCTTGATTTTATAAATTCTATTAATTCTGGGGCCTTCAAGATTTGTAAACTTATTTTTGGTTTTAATACTAAGCCCACTTTTTGTACCAATAAAAAGGCTGTCATTAGCAAAAGCGAGTGCATGTATATAATTAGATTGAAGCCCGTCACTTTCGGTCCAAATCTTAAATTCATCTCCATTAAATTGGCTAAGTCCGCCACCTTGAGTTCCAAGCCATAAATATCCTATTTCATCTTGCACAATGTCATATACCTGTGATTGTGGCAAACCATCTTCTAGGGTGTATGCTCTAAGCTGACTTGTTTGCGCAGATAATGAGCTGATGCAACTCCATACCAGGAAAGAAAAAAGTAAAGATGAAAGGCGATATAAATTCATATACATTTTGAGGTTGAGAACAAATATAATCAAACTGTTTTTTTGCTTTTGTAGTATTTGCCATTAATGTAACATACAAAAAACCGACACAGCCTTAAAGGTATGTCGGTTTATAATAAACAAAAGTTTCCCCCTTTTTGCTTATCAGATTGAGTTTGTGTCAGTTTAATTCTAATTGCTAGTAATAGCTATTGTGTTTGAAGGATCAATGGTTATGGCTCCATTAGTCCATTCAAAGCTTTTCTTCAGATTTACATACTTAATATCTGAAGTGTTTTTATAAAATGTTTGTGTTTGTAAAATATTTCCTTGAATACCATACTCTTGGTTTGGAAATATATACTGAAAATCAGTATTAGAATTTTCGCAGTATACATTTTTGAGTTCCGGAAGAGAAACAATAGTGTCGCCATCATCAGAAACAGTAAAGTAATAGGCTTCTACATGCGCGCAACATCCCAAGTATTCAACTTCCATCTTAATCACCTCAGAGATCCCTTCTAATCCGGGATTCTCCAAGGTGGTAATAAAGATGTCCTCAAAGAGCTCGGTGTCATCAATAGTTAAGGTCGAGATTTTCTCGGAGCTATTTCCTGACCTAACTAAGTTGACCACATAAGCAGGGTGTTCTTTTCCTTGATCGGTAATTTCTGTTGTTACTAAGTATTTTTTAGTTTCAATAAACCCTTTTTGGGCATAGATAAATTGAAAACTCTGAAAAAGAACAATAATGATGACAACATTTTTCATAACAACTTATTTTGAGGTTGGCTATTTGATGTAAAACTATGACCTTAAAATGATCTATGAGTTATGGTTTTAGAATTCGTTACGATCCAATTAGAATTCGTTTTAGAATTGAAGAAATAGTTTTTTAAAATTTTTGTGATTCTATAGAATGGTTACTTTTTTATCAACTCATGTTTTTATTTTAAAAGTTTTATTATAAGTGTGTTATGGTAAAACCATAAAGAAAAAATTAGTGCTTAGATGCAATATTTTAGTAGACTTTTTTTGTAAATTCATATGATTTCTTAAAACGATGTTTTTAAGATAGAAAATAGCTTACCCCTATAAAGAAAAATGCTTTTTTTAATAGCAATTATTACTTTTTACGTAGAATACTGTTTACTGTTTTTTAATCCTTTTTAAAGTAATTAATAATTTGATGTACTATGAAAACAATACGTTATCGATCCAGAGGGGCAGATGTTCATTATCTAGAAGAAATATTAACAAAACTCGGATATAGTGTTTATGTATCTAATTATTTTGGAAGAGATTCTGATAGAGCTGTAAAGGATTTTCAGGCAAAAAATGGTTTAGTTGTTGATGGTATTGTTGGTCTTAAAACATGGTCAAAACTAATTGAAGCAGAAAGAAATTTAACAGCTTATAATGATAAGTTTTTATCAGAACTAGATATCAAAGATTTTGCAAAAGACTTTGGCTTAGAAATAGCTATGGTTAAAGCCGTCAATGAGGTCGAAAGCAGAGGGAAGGGGTTTTTATTGAGTGGAAAGCCAATAATTTTATTCGAAGGGCATATTTTTTGGAGAGAACTAGAAAAAAGAGGAATTAAACCGACTCAATATGCTTCTCAACAAAATAAGGATGTATTGTATAAAAGATGGACCAAAACACATTATAGAGGAGGAGTAGGAGAATATGACCGTCTTGAAAAAGCAGCAAAAATATCTGACGCACCTGCATTTCATGAGGCAGCATATAGTTCGGCTTCATGGGGAGCTTTTCAGATCATGGGGTTTCATTATAAACATCTTGGATATGCTTCAGTAGATCAATTTGTTTCGGCAATGTATGAACACGAAAGAGAGCATCTTAAAGCTTTTGGTAAGTTTATTGAGAAAACCTCTTTTAGAGGTAAAAAATTGATCGAGTGGATTAAAGATAAGAATTGGGCTAGATTTGCAGAAGGATATAATGGACCTGGATATAGAAAAAACAAGTATGATACCAAGCTAAAAAATGCCTATACACGATATAGTAGCAACTAATTTCATGCTATACTAGCGAAACACGGAAATTGCTGCTTTTTTTAGTATATTTAAGAGTAAACTACCTCGGGGCAAGACCGCGAGACATCGGTTGGAAAATAATTTTGTTTTCGGGGCAAGCCTCGGAGCATTTAAATCTCGATTATCGAGTAAATCTTCGACATATGAAGAATCGCTATCTCCTCATATTTTTTTTGTTCCTATTCAATAATTTAGAAATTCTTGGGCAAAAATATAGATATACAACCTATCAAGGAGAAAAAATTCCATTTACAAAAGTCAATCAAACGATTCAGGATACTCGTAAATATATGTGGCTTGCCACAGATCAAGGTTTATTTCGTTTTGATGGAAGTCAATTTGAGGATTATAATACCTCTTTGCGAAGCCGGTATATTAAAACCATAATTCCCTGGAAAAAAGACACTTTACTTTTTGCTAATGATACGGGAGTTTTCAAACTTTTTTATGAAGATAACACACCAAAAATTGTCCCTCATATCATAATTAGTGACACCAAAAGTGGGATGAGTTATCCAGAGGAGTTGTTTACCGACTCTAAAGGCAGATTATGGATTGGGCAACTAAATGGAGAGGTATATCAACAGGACGAAACTAAAGTTAAAAAAGTGCCGTTTTCTTTAGCACTTAATCAAAGAATATCCAATATCTTTTTTAGTGAAGATCGCTTCAGAACCGTTTGGGTTTTAATTCCAAAAGAAGGACTGTATTACTTTGATGAGTCATCAAATGCTTTCGTAGAACTTGAAGGATATAGTGATATGTCACATTTTTATGTTGATGGGAATCAGATATTGATGGTGGGAGACTTACGTATTCTAGCTATGACGGTCGATGATAATCATAAGATGATTGATCAAAAGCAAATAGACAATATAGGATTGGATTTTTATTATATTAATAAGGATATGGCTGGAGCTTACTTTTTAGCTTCAGAACAAGGAATGTATACCTTAACCTCAGATCAGGCAAAAGTTATTGAGATTTTTGGATCTAATGACCCTCATCGTGTAGAGAAACTTCCGTACAATTCAATTCACCATATGTATTTTTCTGAAGATCAAATACGTCCGGGAGGAAAAATCTGGATAAGCACCTCAAATGGATTAGGATTATTGTGGTCCAGTTATTTTCAAAGTGTTTCAGGAATGTCTCATGATAATGTATTTAGTTTAAGCACTGGAATACATAATGAAATCTTAATTTCTCAAAGTAACGTAACTAGTGTAAAAAATCTGAATGCTCAAGTTAAATTTGATCAAATTAGAGATGTAAATCAAGTTACATCAATCTCTTCAGGTACTGAAAATATCTGGTACGGAACCGCTGCCGGAACCATTATTCTGCATAAAAATAGCACGAAACGCATTCGTTATAATTTGAGAAACAGAGGAGGAGGCATATTTTATATGTTTACTGATCATAAAGGTGACAATTGGTTTTGTCAAGCACCAACGGACCGTCCTTTGATAGGAGTTGCCAAAATTAATGAAGATGGACGTGTAACTATATACGATGAAGCAAATGGATTGAATAATCGAATTTTAGTAGTCAAGGCGGGAGGGAAATCCGCACTTTATGCGGCAGGTATTGGATCAGAAACATATTTGTACAAATACAATCGGTCCAGAGATGCTTTTGAAAATCAAAGTGTTCCTTTCCCTTTTCGAGTGAGCAATAATTTTGAAGTACATGACATCGCTATTGATAATAATGAAGTAGTATGGATGGCCACAACTGATGGTCTTATCAAATATGAAGCAGAAAAAGTAGAACGTATTGATCTTGGAGCGTATACAGAAAATGAAATTAGATCCATCTGTGTAATCCCAGGAGGGAATTTATGGCTTGCCACTGATACCAATGGATTAGTGTATCTAGATAATCAAGGTAGGTATGCGTTTTTTGACGAAAAAAGTGGAACACCTTCAAAAGTAGCATCGTATCGTAGTATGATTATAGACCATAATAATCAACTATGGGTTGGAACTGCCGAAGGAGCTGTTTATTCTTCTAAATCTAATCCAAAACCCTTACGTATTGATGCTCCAATATTAAATGAAGTAAAGATAAATCATGAAATTAAAAATGTCGAAAAATCAGCATTACGGTATACCGAAACAGCATCGGTAACATTAAAATTTATTTCTATTACCTTTCCGGCAGATGATATACAATATCAATACAAAATCATTGAAAATGATGCTGATATTGATAAAAATGACCAAATGCCAGGGTATTTGACTGCTGATGAAAATAAAATTACAGTGCCAGAACTTAAAAATGGCACATATTCATTACTAGTAAGAGCTCAAAAACAGGGAGGATATTCATGGAGTGACCCTTTAGAAATTAAATTAAAAGTTCAGAAAAAATGGTATAAAACATTTTTTGGGATACTGTTATTCGTCATTCTCGGGATGTCTATAGTGTGGTATACATTACGATTGTGGGTGTTTAAAAAAACAAAGAATATAAAAGCTTCACTCGGTTTAAAAGAGGAGCAGCTTTTGGAAAAAGAAAAGGCATTTATAGCGCAAACCCAGGACCTTAAAAACTCAAGTACTAAGCTTCAACTATTACATGATGTATTTAAGAAAATACCCAAGGGAGCAACCTGGGATAAAGCGTTGCCAGTTTTATCAAAGATCGTGGAGTTTCCCGGAATTGATGCTTTCGAATTTGCTTTTAAGAAAGGAGAAGAGATGATGTATCGAGGGATATCGCAAGAAAGAACCAATTATATGGACAGAAGTGAAGAGTTCAACAAAAAAGAAAGTTTAGCTACCTATGTTTTAATAGAGAATACACCTTTGATTATTACTAATTTTAATGAAGAAATTGACCAATACATTAATAAAAGAAAGAGTGAAGAATATCTATCAATGATACTAGTGCCTTTTGAACAAAAAACAAGTATTGAAATCGTGTTGTGTATCTACGGAAAAGAGAAAAACAGGTTTACGCAAAGAGATGTTACGCTTATTCAAATTTTAACCACTTTTCTTTCAATCTCAATACTAGATGAGTTGAAGTAATATGAGTAAAAGTCCTGAAAAACGGTCATACCAGTTGCAAAGATTATTTTAATCTTTATATTTTTACTCCCATGATTGATAACTTCGAAAACGAATTCTTTGGTATCGGAATCCAAAATGGTAAAACTCCTGAGAACTTAGGAGTTTTGTGGCGCTCGGCTCAAAATATGGGAGCTAGTTTTATTTTTACAATAGGAAATCGTTACGCAAAACAAGCTAGTGATACTCATAACGCCGTAAAAGCAATGCCATATTTTCATTATGATACTTTTGAAGATTTCTACAATCACCTCCCAAAAGGCGCTATGTTGGTAGGGGTAGAACTAACAGAGGATGCCGAACCTTTAGAGACATTTAAGCATCCTAAACGATGTGTTTATTTATTAGGAGCCGAAGATCATGGATTATCCAAGAAAGCAATAGAAAAATCTCATTTTTTGATCAAGTTTAAATCAGAACTAAGTATTAATGTCTCTGTAGCAGGTAGTATAGTCATGTATGATCGCGGAATTAATAAACCAAGATTTATAAGAGCTTCAGGATAAAACAATGTCGCAAATACAAAGTTCATTGTTATACAACTGATACGTATTGTAACACACCTTGAGTTCATTGTTGTATACCTAAAGGGTATTGTTACACGCTTCGACCTCATTGTTATGTTCCAGAAGTGCATTGTAACGTGCCTAAAGTGTATTGTTATACACCTCGACCTCATTGTTATGTCCAGGAAGTGTATTGTTGCATACCAGAAGCTTATTGTTACACAGCTCAAGAGTATTGTAAGATGCCTTATGTTTATTGTAATATACTTTAAAAGCATTGTGTTGCTTCAAACGGAATTTTAGTGGTTAGTTTATGTGGGATAGAATTACATGCTGATCAAAGTAATCTAGATTAAAACCTAAATACATTTTGTCACTACTTCCAGAACAAGTATTTTTATTGTCTATGTTTAAAACCTTAGAAGGTCTTGTTGCAGATTTTAGTTCCTGGGTATGGGACTGGCCTTTATTAGTGCTACTTATTGGTGGAGGGTTATTCTTTTTGATCTATTCGAGATTTACTCCCTTTTTATATTTTCCACATGCTATAGATGTTTTGCGAGGTAAACATAATAATGATAATGATCCAGGACAGTTGAGTCATTTCCAGGCGTTATCATCTGCAATCGCAGCTACTGTAGGTATGGGTAATATTAGTGGTGTGGCTGTTGCAATTGTAACCGGTGGTCCAGGCGCAGTTTTTTGGATGTGGATTAGTGGTTTGATCGGTATGGCAACCAAATTTTATACTTGTTCACTTTCAGTCATGTATCGATCCGAAGAAGAAAATGGAAACTTATTAGGAGGTCCAATGTATGTAATCACCCGAGGATTAGGCAAACAATGGAAACCATTGGCTATATTTTTTGCACTTGCAGGTTTGGTAGGCACACTTCCTGCTTTTACAGCAAACCAATTAACCCAAACACTAGTAGATGTTATGGGGTGGGAAGAAAATCATAAATTATATATTGGACTTGTTCTTGCAATTTTAGCTTCTTTAGTCATATTAGGAGGTATTAAAAGAATAGGTTTGGTAGCAAGTCGCTTAGTACCTTTTATGGTAATCTTGTATTTTATAACCGTAATCACAATCCTGATCATTCAAATAGAAGAAGTGCCCCATATGTTTGGTTTAATATTTTCTGATGCCTTTTCTGGTAATGCTATAGCAGGAGGAGGACTAGGACATTTGATCAAAACAGGGATTAAAAGAGGAGCTTTCTCTAACGAGGCCGGAGTTGGTACAGCTCCAATGATGCATGGTACGGCTAAAACCAAAGAACCTATTAGAGAAGGGTTAGTGGCAATGATAGGGCCGTCTATTGATACATTATTGGTTTGTACGTTAACAGCTTTGGCCATACTTTCAACCGGAGTTTGGCAATATAGTGACAGTAACGGAATTTCATTAACCCTACAGGCTTTTAATGCGGTGTTACCTTATGGATTGGGAGATGTTGTCGTAATTATTATGGTGTTAGTATTTGCGTTATCTACACTATTTTCATATTCATATTATGGGACCACTTGTCTAGGGTTTTTAACCAAACCCAAATATGGAAAATATTATAATTACATCTATATACTCTCTATTATAGTGGCAGCCGTTGTTAAAATAGATTTTGCGATAAATCTTATTGATAGTGCTTTCGCTTTAATGGCAATACCTACTGTAATTTCAGGGTTAGTACTAGCACCAAAAGTGAATAAAATGGCAAGACAATATTTTAAGAGTATACAAAAAATATAGTTTTTTATTTTCGTACTATAAACTCACTTCTTCTGTTTTCTTGATGTTCTTCTTCAGTACAAGGAACATCATTTTTGCATTTATTTATTAATCTTCTTTCGCCATATGCTTTACCTCGTATTCTTCGCCAATAAATTCCTCCTTCTACAACAATATATTTTATGGTAGCTCGCATTCGTTTTACGCTTAATCTTTTATTATACCAATAACTTGATCTACTATCGGTATGAGAACGAACTTCAATTTTGAGATCAGGATATTTTTTCATTACTGAAATAATCTTTTGAAGTTCTACCTCCGCTTCCGGGCTTATTGAAGAATCATCTAATCCAAAATGAATAGGTTCCATCTGTAGTGTTTTAGATAAGTCATCGCCAATGTTAACGGCTACCGATGTTAATAATTTATCACCATCATCAGAAGCGTTTAGAGGAATAGATAAGTCGTGAGCAAATTCGAAAATGTCGTCGGTATTATAGGTAATTTCTTTAGGCTGAAACCCTTTTAATTCGGTTTGTACAACATATTCGGTTTCACATTCTACATCAAATTTATATCTACCTAGGCTATTCGACTTTGTTTCGGTAACAATATTACCATTAGCATCTAATAATTTAAGATCGGCTTCAGGAAGACTGTCGTTAGTCTCACTATTGTAAATAGTACCTTCTATATATTGTTGGCATGATGTAATTAATTCTTCGGTTTGTTTAAAGCTATAGATATCATCATTTCCTTTGCCGCCTTTTCTATTACTGGCAAAGTAACCTATTTTCGTTTCTTCATTAAGTACAAAAGAGAAATCATCTTTAGAGCTATTTACAGGTTTACCAACATTAAATGCTGCCGAAAAACCAGATTCTTCGGGGACAGCTACAAAAATATCCAATCCACCTAAACCTACATGCCCATCACTAGCAAAGTATAATCGATTACTATCACTAATGTATGGAAAGGTTTCCCTTCCTTCGGTATTGATTTTATCTCCAAGATTTTTGGGTTCCCCAAACTTGCCACCACCCAAAACATCAACCACAAACAGATCAGATTTTCCTAGTGTTGCTGGCATATCACTGGCGAAGTACAACTTAGTACCGTCTGCATTGAGTGATGGGTGAGAAGTTGAATAATCATCACTACAAAAAGATAATTCTTCTACATTAACCCACTTTCCATCTTTGAGATCTGCTTTGTAAATTTTTAATAAAACTACACCTTGCTTGCTGGTTCCAAGTTTATTGTTAGAGTAGTTATTTCTGGAAAAGTAAACTGTTTTTCCGTCCCTACTAAAACTTGTTGATGATTCGTGAAATTTGGTATTTATTTTTCCTTTCAGTTTAACGGGTTCTTCCAGCGTTATTTGATCATCATTTATTTTTGAAGAAAATACGTCTAAAAAAGGCATTTTTGTCCATCCGTGTAATTTTGAATCTTTATTTGTTTTGGATCTTGAAGACGCAAAGACAATATGGTTATTATGATCAAAACTTGGAGCGTATTCAGAGTTTTTTGAGTTAATATTAAGCTTAAAAAGATCGTATCTTCCCGATTGCATTTCTATAAAATCAAGATAATTTCTTTTATTTATATAGGATTTGGCCCGAATATCGTTTCCAGTGATATCATAGAATTGATCCATAATTTTATCTGCATCCTTATAGCGTTCTATACTCTTCAAACTTTGAGCATATCTAAATAAATACTCAGGATTTAGATCTTCGGGATATGTTTTTATCAATTTTTCATACCACTCTACAGAATCTTCAAGTTCTCCGGTTAGATAAAAAGAATCTGCCAGTTTTTGAAATAAATTTTTAGATGAATACCCTTGTCTGGCAACATCCAAATAAATGGCTCTTGCATCTATATAGGCAAATGCTTGAAAACTTTGATCTGCTTTAGCTAACTGTTTTTCCTGATCTTGTGCGTTGAGAATTGAGGAAAAGAGGATGAACAGGTTCAATACTATAAACCAGCTTTTTGTATAGAGATGTGATGAATTGTATAAGTAATTTTTCAAATGATCCCAGTATTTGATAATAAAAACCTGCTTTCACGGGGTTTTTGAAAACATACTAGAATTAAAATTATGAAAATTCTATCGTAAAAGTTAATATGTTAAGAAATAGTTACCAACTGTTTTTAGCCATAAAATGTTAACAATTTTTAGGATAATAGATAATCTTACCTAGTAATTATTTTCTTGTTTAATATTCAACTACCTTTGTGCCAAAATAAAGTAAATGGCTCATAAAGCAGGTTTTGTAAATATTATTGGTAATCCAAATGTGGGTAAATCCACACTTATGAATGCCTTTATAGGAGAAAAATTGTCTATTATTACCTCTAAAGCGCAAACAACAAGACATCGTATACTTGGTATTGTTAATGGGGATGATTTTCAGGTTATTTTATCTGATACTCCTGGAATTATTAAACCGGCCTATGAACTTCAAGAATCCATGATGGATTTTGTAAAATCTGCTTTTGAAGATGCTGATGTATTAATTTATATGGTAGAAATTGGTGAAAAAGAGCTTAAAGATGAGGCATTCTTTGCTAAAATTAAAACCGCCAAAATACCAGTATTATTATTACTTAATAAGATAGATCAGTCAAATCAGGAACAATTAGAAGAGCAGGTGATTTTTTGGGCTGAGAAAGTTCCTAATGCAGAGATTTATCCAATATCTGCACTTGAAAACTTTAATGTAAAAGAAGTATTTGATCGATTGGTAGAACTATTGCCGCAATCTCCACCGTTTTACCCAAAAGATCAATTAACAGATAAACCTGAGCGATTTTTTGTAAATGAAGCCATACGCGAAAAAATATTACTTTATTATAAGAAAGAGATTCCTTATTCGGTTGAGGTAGAAACAGAAGAGTTTTTTGAAGACGAGGATATTATCAGGATTCGTTCGGTGATTATGGTAGAACGAGATTCTCAAAAAGGAATCATCATTGGTCATAAAGGATCTGCTTTAAAAAAAGTAGGAATTGAAGCGCGTAAAGAATTGGAAAAATTCTTTGGCAAGAAAATTCACATAGAACTCTATGTGAAAATCAATAAAAATTGGCGTAGTAATCAACGTCAATTAAAACGTTTTGGGTATAATAAATAATCCAAAAGGGGGGAAATTACCCCTTTAATAACGGTTTTTTTGTAATACTTTACGGTCTTTCTTTTTAGATTTTGTGCTGCCTATAGATTCAATTGGTATTTTAACGTTTTTTCTTTTTTTAACCTTGTCATTCAGGAGTTTATATATAATTTAGAACCCTAATTTAAAAGGTTTTATATGGTGTAAACACTACTTTCTTCACTTATTTATAATAATAATTTTATACAATTTGATCCGGGATAAGTATGGGAACTTAGCCCTTCTGTCATCTTATCGTATTCGAAATGATAATATGATATTATGATTAAGAAATTTATTGCACAATCACGTATTCAAAATGGATTACAACTTAAAATTTTAGCAAAAAACAACAACAATGAAAAAACTAACAACCAAACCAAGATTTTTTAAAAAAGCAATAGCTAAGATGGGAATAGCTGCTGTTTTTTATAGCTCGATTTTTTTTCTTTTCTCTTTTAATTCTGTAAAAGAAAATGAAATAGAAAATAACTCTTTTGATCATTATCTTGAAGAAACCAATACCGAATGTAGGTTAACGGTAGACGCAGGTAATGATGTCACATTTTGTGATGATCGCGATGTTACTTTAACAGCTAGTGTTTCTGGAGCGGCAGAATGCTGTGTGCAGTATGATATCGTAAACACGAAGCATTGTAAAAACAATAAACGATATGTTCTATGGTTATCAGACGGGAGGCACAAGTCAAAATATTATAGAGATGGTGGATTATCTTGGATAGAGAATGCTGATGGGACAGCAACTCTAAAAGGTAAGGTCAGAAATATTAGAAACAACAGAGATGTTTTATACGTAGATGTTACCTATTCTGGAAAAACGATAACACCACCTGCTAATAGTCCAAAAGGGCATTGGTGTTACAATGAAAATCCAAGAGGATGGGAATATTATACCAAAGTTACCGGAACCATAAAAAAGAGAAATAACTCGTGGTGGTCTTTTGAAATTTCTGAAAGAGGACCTGCATTTCAATTAGGAAGAGGAGCAAATATAACAGAGAAAAATAGAAGAAGACTAGGGGCTTCAGGCTGGTTTAATACTACGCATAGTAAATATAAAATTGGAGATTTTAACTTTAACCTGGGGTATTGCGAAGAGAAGGCGAGTGACGTTTCATATTTATGGTCAACGGGAGAAACTACTCCGACCATTACAGTTAATGAACCAGGAGTTTACTCGGTAGAAGTAAGCGATTGCAAAAACTGTGTAGTTACCGATGAGGTAAAAGTTGAAAAAATTAATTTAGAAGTAGATGCTGGTGAAGATCAGGAGGTATGTAAAGGTGATGAAATTACCATAACGGCTACAGTTTCAGGAGAATCAGAATGTACAGATTGTATCGCCTATGGTATAGAAAATACATATGATTGTAATGCTAATGTAGATTATGTGCTATGGTTAAAAGATGATGGAGGTCATAATAATGACGATGACGACGATGATGACGATGATGATGACGATGATGACGATGATGATGACGATGATCATAGAGATTCGGTAAGAAGGTTTTCTAATGTAGATTTGAAATGGCAGGAATTTGATGATGGTACTGCTACTCTAAAAGGAACAGTTGTAGACATTGAAGATTCAAATGTTACTCTTGAGGTAGATGTTACATATTCTGGAAGAACAATAAGCACACCACCGGGTAGCCCTAAAAATCATTTCTGTAATCAAGAAAATGCTGAAGGATGGGTATATTATACGGGTGTCACGGGAACGCTTACTAAAACAGATGGGTCATGGTCCTTTGATATTTCCAGAATGGGACCAGCTTTTCAATTAGGTAACGGAGCTAATATTACCGAAGATACAGTGGGTAAATATGGAGCTTCAGGGTGGTTTAATACAACAGACAATAGATATAATAGAGGGGATTTTAATATCAATATAGGAGAGTGTGTTGATGTGGTTACCAGTAATGAGGTTACTTATTTATGGTCAACAGGAGAAACCACACCAAGTATAACAGTATCACCTCAAGAAAATACTACCTATACAGTTACAGTTGAAGCTTGCTCAGGTTGTACAGCTTCAGATTCTGTTGATGTAACTCTAAGTGATCCACCACAAGTAGACGCTGGTGAGGGTCAAACCATTTGTTTAGGCGAAGAGGTAACTCTAATGGCTACTGTAGATGGCGAAGGAGAATGCGAGGAGTGTGTTGAGTATGGTGTAAGTGATACAGATTATTGTAGAGGAAGACATCATCAATTTGTCGTATTTATCAATGATAAAGGAACAAGATTATGGATGAGAAATGTAGATTTGGTATGGAAAGAGAATGCCGATGGAACAGCAACTTTAAAAGGTAGCGTTTTTGAATACAATTCTACCAATACAACTTTTGTTGTAGATGCAGTTTTTTCAGGAAAAACATTAATCCCTCCGGTAGGTAGCCCAAAGGCAAATTTATGTCAAGCGGCCGATGCATCGGGCTGGGTATACTATACCGAGATAAGTGGTACAGTTACTCAGGTTGATGGTTCATTAAGCTATGATATATCTAGAAGAGGTGAAGCTTTCCAAGTTGGATCAGGAGCTAATATATTTGAATATACAGCTAATGTGTTTGGTGGATCAGGATGGTTTAATTTAGAAGGAGACCCAACGTCTTTTGGTGATTTTAACATTAATCTGGAATGTGTAAAGTTTGAACCAAAAGGAATAGAATATCTTTGGTCTACTGGTGAAACAACTCAATCTATTACAGTATCTCCACTAGAAGATACTACATACCAAGTAATAACAACTGGTTGTACAGGGTGTGGAGAAGATATAGATACAATTGATGTTACAGTTATCAATTGTGAAGGTCGATCAAAATCTGGAACTGAGGCAGAAACAACCACAGTATATCCTACTTTATTAAACCAAAATAGTATGTTGTATGTTAATTTTGACCTATCTCAAAATCAAGAGGTCAATATTGATATTTATGACCTTACCGGAAGAATAGTTGGTTCAACAATAAAAAAGTCTGTAAATAACAGAGCTAAAGTTAATATAGACCTTAACCAGTATCAATTATCTAAAGGAATGTATGTCGTTAGAATAGTAGGTAATAATTGGGTTAAAACTGAAAGAATAGTAATTGCTAATTAGTACTATTGACTATAAACCAATATGATTAGAAAAGTAAAAACCTGTCCTTGCGACAGGTTTTTATTTGTTTAATACTGTATGCCTTCTGGTGTTTTTGTTAAATGCATTAATCAATAAAAAAACATGTAAGAAAATAAATTTACGTGTAAGATAAATCTTTGTAAGGTGTATTTCATAGATGATTTCTGTTTTTTTAACGTTTTTATGATGCTTTGTTATTGATCTTCAACGGTTAATGTATATTTTAGCACCCCAAACTTAACCTAAACACTATGAGTATGTTATAGAAATACTTCTTCACACCTAAATTACTAGAAACGGCTTTTTATTGTAAAATAACAGTATATCACATAGATACTATAGTGATGATTTCTAATTGAAGCTTTTTATAAACCTGAAATAAAATTAAGTAATAAATTAATTTTTTAAATTTTAAAAACAACAGCCAAATGTCAAATCTTACACGTAAACTTAATGAGTATAACCAAAAGATGGCGATGAGCACTTTCTCGTCCATGTTTTGTAGTTATATGTTGATGACCATTTTTATCATTTCTGCCAGTTTTACTATGGTAGCTAATGAAAATACTAATGATTCTTTTATAAATGAACCCTCAACACTGGATAATACTTGTATGTTATCTGTAGATGCAGGAGATGATGTAGAATTTTGCGGCAGTAGCGAAGTTACTCTTACTGCTACTGTATCAGGGGAGTCAGAATGTACTGATTGCTTAGAATATGGTATAGAAAACACATATAGATGTGGTAAAGATTTGTACTATGTTCTTTGGTTAAAAGATGATGCCAATAATATCGTAAGAAGGTTTTCTAATGTAGATTTAAAGTGGAAAGAACTTCCTGATGGTACAGCGACCTTAAAAGGAACTGTTGTAGATAATAATGACGCTCAGATTACTTTAGAAGTAGATGTTACCTATACCGGAAGAACTACCAGTACACCTTCTGGAAGTCCTAAAGATCATTTTTGCAATACAGAAGATTCAAACGGATGGATTTATTATACAGGTGTATCTGGAACTATTAGTCAAACAGATGGTTCTTGGTCATTTGATATTACTAGAATGGGACCTGCATTTCAATTGGGTAACGGAGCCAATGTTACCGAAGATGTAGTTGGGAAATATGGTGCTTCAGGATGGTTTAATACAACTGATAGTGATTTTACCAGAGGTGATTTTAATATTAATATAGGGCCTTGTATTTCTTCTGAAACTAGTGACGTTACCTATTTATGGTCAACCGGTGAAACCACACAAAGCATAACTGTATCGCCGCAAGAGAGTACTTCATATACAGTTACAGTAATAGATTGCGAAGACTGCGAAGCTTCAGATACGGTTCAAGTAATTATCAAAGATGGTCTTCAGGTAGATGCAGGAGAAGATCAAAATATATGCAAAGGACAAGAGACTACACTAACCGCAACAGTAACTGGCGAAGGAGAATGTGTGGAATGTGTTGATTATAGTGTTGGTGATACCGATTATTGTAGAGGAAGACAACATCAGTTTGTAGTATTTATCAATGATAATGGAACCAGGTTATGGATGAGAAACGAAAGCCTTGTATGGAAAGAGAATGCAGACGGAACGGCTACTTTAAAAGGTAATGTTTTTGAATACAATTCTACCAATACGACTTTTGTAGTAGACGCAGTTTTTTCTGGAAGAACAACAACACCTCCGGTAGGTAGCCCTAAAGCAAACTTATGCCAGGCAGCAGATGCTTCAGATTGGGTGTATTACACAGAGATAAGTGGTACAGTTACTCAGGTTGATGGTTCATTAAGCTATGATATATCAAGAAGAGGTGAGGCCTTCCAAGTAGGAGCCGGAGCTAATGTTTTTGAATATACTGCAGATGTATTTGGTGCTTCTGGATGGTTTAATTTAGAAGGAAATCCTACATCTTTTGGTGATTTTAACATCAATCTGGAATGTGTAAAATTTGAGCCAAAAGGGATAGAGTACCTTTGGTCTACAGGTGAAACAACTCAGTCTATTACAGTATCTCCAGAAGTAGATACAACATATTCTGTTACTGTAGATGGTTGTAACGGTTGTGGTGAAGCAACAGATGAAGTGTTGGTTACAGTGTCAGATGGTATTACATTTGATCTTGGAGAAGATCAAGTAGTATGTATTGGACAGTTTACTACGCTTACTTCACCAATAGAAGGAGACACGTATCTATGGTCTACTGGAGAGACTACGAGATCTATAACGGTACAGGTATTTGAAACATTAACATATACACTTGAGGTAACTAAAGATGGTTGTTCAGGTACAGATGACATAGTTGTAGAGCTAAGGTTCTGTGAAGGTAGAGGTGCTGTAGATTTATATCCAACTGTGCTGAAATCATCAGGAGACTTATCTTTGGCGGTATATAATCAAAACGCACAAGAAGTTAAGATTTCAATACATGATTTAACAGGGGTAGCTGTGGGACCTGTATTAATTAAAAATGTATCAAAAGGTCAAGACGTTATTAATATAAATCTAGAGCAGTACTCAAAGATTTCTTCTGGAATGTATGTGGTGATGATTACAGATTCTAACGGAAAAACTACAACACGTAGAATGATTATAGAATAATGTAATTCTTTAATAGTATACTTAAAAAACCCCTTGCTGTCCGGCAAGGGGTTTTTGTTTTTGATCTTTTTTGTTCATGTGATTTAGATGATTATATCAGAGATGACCTCGTGATTGTAACCTGCGAAGTATCAAAACTCTATAGTTGTTTACGAAGTGAAATAACATCCATAAAAAGTTTGTTGTTTTACAGTAACCAACTTAGACCAATTACTTGGTATCTTTGAAGTAAGTAATTATTTCACTGACTGACTATCAATTATGAAAAGTTCCATAGGCCTGAAACATTGGCCTTTGGACTTTTTATTTTTTAGCCTTTAAGTAATCCTTTCAAAACAAAACATTTCTACATTTATAGTAGTGCTGAAATAAAAAAGTCTAATTTTGCACAAAATTTAGAATATATCACAATGAGCGGTATAGTAGCAATAGTAGGGAGACCTAACGTAGGAAAGTCAACATTCTTTAATCGATTAATTCAAAGAAGAGAAGCAATCGTTGATGCGGTTAGCGGTGTTACCCGTGATCGTCATTACGGGAAAAGTGATTGGAACGGAGTAGAATTCTCTCTAATCGATACCGGAGGGTATGTAGTGGGTAGTGATGATGTTTTTGAAGCTGAAATCGATAAACAAGTAGAATTAGCTATAGATGAGGCAGATGCCATTATTTTTATGGTTGATGTAGAGTCTGGTATTACCGGTATGGATGAAGATGTAGCCAATCTACTTCGCAAGGTCGATAAACCAGTATTTTTAGCTGTAAATAAAGTAGATAATTCGAAGAGAGCTGCTGATGCAGTAGAATTTTATAGTTTAGGGCTTGGAGAATATTATACTATTGCCAGTATCAATGGGAGCGGTACAGGTGAGCTTTTGGATGCACTAGTCGAGGCTTTGCCTGAAAAAGAAGAAGAAGAGGCTGATGAATTGCCAAGATTTGCAGTGGTAGGAAGACCTAATGCTGGAAAATCATCTTTTATCAATGCATTAATTGGTGAAGACCGTTATATCGTTACTGATATTGCAGGAACTACTCGTGATGCTATTGATACTAAATATAACCGTTTTGGATTCGAGTTTAATTTAGTGGATACTGCCGGGATTCGTAGAAAATCAAAAGTTAAAGAAGACCTGGAGTTTTATTCGGTGATGCGATCTGTTCGTGCTATAGAACATTGTGATGTGTGTTTGTTGGTGCTAGATGCTACCCGCGGATTTGACGGGCAGGTGCAAAATATATTTTGGCTTGCTGAGCGTAACCGCAAAGGGGTTGTGATCCTGGTTAATAAATGGGATCTTATCGAAAATAAGGAAAGTAATACCCTAAAGGATTTTGAAAAACAAATTCGTAGAGAAATTGAACCATTTACCGATGTTCCTATAGTATTTATATCTACACTAACAAAACAAAGGATCTTTAAAGCAATTGAGACGGCTGTAGAGGTGTACAAAAATAGGTCTAAAAAGATTAAAACAAGCGAGCTTAATGATGTGTTATTACCTATTATTGAGCACAATCCACCGCCTGCGTATAAAGGCAAATATGTAAAAATAAAATACATTACACAGTTACCAACTCCTCAACCTCAGTTTGCGTTTTTTTGCAATCTTCCACAATATATACGAGATCCGTACAAACGTTTTATCGAAAATCAACTTCGCAAAGAGTTTGATTTTCATGGAGTACCTGTTTCTGTATATTTTAGGAAGAAGTAGCGCTTTGTAGCAATAAGGTTAAAAAATGATGCTTTTAATATTCTTTTTTTAATAGCATCTTCCATGCTGTGACTAAAAGTTTATTGTAATGCTTAGCAAGAATAAGTGAATAGACATGATTTAAATTATAAGATTAGTTGTGTATAAAAAAGAATACAGTTATTCTATACTTGCTAACTATTACAAGCCAATCTTACCAACTTCCACCAGCACCGCCGCCGCCTCCCATTCCGCCACCGAAACCTCCTCCGAAGCCACCACTACCAAAACCACCACTAGATCCTCCTCCAAAACTTCCGCCACCATAACTACCACGGCCCATATTACTTAGGATGATTACATCAAGAAGGCTTCCTCCTCGAGATCGATTTCCTCGATTTCCTCTGCCATCATTACCATGATTACTTTTAGAAAACGCCTTGATAATGATGATAAAAAAGATCAATAATAAAACCAATTGTCCTATAGGGATATCCTTTTTCTTTTTTCTGGCCCCTTTAAAAGTGCCATCGAGGACTTGAAAAATGGCAGTGGTTCCTTTGTCTAATCCACTATAGAAATTACCTTTTTTAAATTCTGGTGTTATAATTTGATCAACAATAGTTTTCGAATTAAAATCGGTTAGCTTTTCTTCTACACCGTAGCCAGTAGTGATCCATATTTTTCGATCGTTCTTTGCAATCAGAATTAAGACTCCATTATCTTCTTTTTCTTGTCCTATTCCCCAATCGGATAACCATTCGGCAGCATATAGGCCAATGTTTTCTCCTTGTAATGAGTTAATGGTGGCTATTACAATTTGTGTTGATGTAGTATCTGAATAACGAACTAGTTTTTGTTCAAGACGTGTAGCTTCTGCAGCAGAAAGTATTTTAGCTTCATCATATACCGAAGTTTGTGATCTGGGTTTAGGCGGAATTTTTCTTTGAGCATAAATTGTATTAATACTTAAAGCAAAAACAGTTAAGAGTAGATAGTGTAGTATAGATTGTTGTAGTACTCTCATTTATCCTTTAGATATTTCGTCTGGTAATTCATTAATATCACCATGCTCCCAGGGAAAGTATTTCTGCAATTGCTCTCCAGCCATAATAACTCCATCTATTAATCCTTGTGTAAAATTTCCGTCCTTAAATTTAGAAAGAATAGCATCTCTAGTGCTTTCCCAAAAGTTGTTTTTTACGACCTTGTTAATGCCTTCATCTCCATAAATAGCAAAAGTATGATCATGTACAGCAACATAGATCAACACTCCATTCCTTTGTTGAGTATTGTCCATCTTTAAAAAATGAAATACTTCTTTGGTTCTGTCTAGCACATCAAGATCAGTATGATTTTCTATATGAACACGAATTTCTCCAGAGGTGTTTTTTTCTGCATGCCTAATCGCAGCAACTATTTGCTGTTCTTGCACTTCGGTAAGAAAATTTTCTACTTCAGACATTACTTAAATTCGAAATCCACATCTGGCGCTTTTTCTGCACCTTCATCGGCTTTAAATCTTGCCATTTCCTCAAAACTACCCATCAATCCTAAAATAATATTGTTAGGAAACACCCTTAGGTGTTTGTTGAATATGCCTACTGCTTCATTATATCGATTACGTTCAACGTTAATCCGATTTTCGGTTCCTTCAAGTTGTGTTTGTAAATTCAGGAAGTTTTGATTGGCTTTTAAATCAGGATACCGTTCTACAGTAACTAACAATCTTGATAAGGCAGAAGAAAGTCCACTTTGCACTTGTTGAAATTGGGCAATTTGGTCTGCTGTAATATTACTAGGGTCAATGCTCATAGAAGTAGCTTTTGCTCGTGCTTCAACCACCTCTTTAAGAGTATTACGTTCAAAATCTGCAGCACCTTGAACAGTTTTTACAAGATTACCGATAAGGTCACTTCTTCTTTGATAGGCACTTTCTACATTGGACCAGGCCGTTTTAGCATCTTCCTGCAATGTTATGGCAGTGTTATACTTGCCGGCAGAAAGAAAATATAAAACACCAAGAATTGCAATAATAACTACAATAGGAATTAAAGTCTTTTTCATTTATTATGCTGTTGTTTTCGGGTTATTCTATTTGATTAGTCTACAATCATCGAATTTTGTTTCAAATCGAAGCAAAATTTTGCAAATTAACTATCGGGATAAATAAAAATTTAAAGAAAAAAGGTTATAACTGTTCTTTAATTTTAAGAAGTTGTCCTTTTATTGACTCTAGTTTACGAATGATATCAAAACTATCCAGAGCTTCGTGCTTTTGTTCTTTAAGGTGGATTTTGGCACCTTCTAACGTAAATCCTCGCTCCTTAACCAAATGATATATCAGTTCCAGATTTTTGATATCTTCTGGAGTAAATTTTCGGTTACCTTTTGCATTTTTTTTCGGCTTCAGAATATCAAATTCTTTTTCCCAAAAGCGAATCAGAGAGGCATTAACATCGAATGCTTCAGCTACTTCGCCAATACCATAGTACATTTTTTTTGGTAAGTCTACATACATAATTATTCTTTTTGTTGTGTAAAACTTCCATCTTCATCAAAAATAAGTTTGCTTTCAGGAAAATCTTCTTGTGTAAGCTTTTTAATTTCCTTTAGCGCTCTTTTTTTCTCATCTATAAATGGATATACCTCGTCAATTTGCTTAGCAGAATGAAGTTTTCCTTTCATGAAATTTCCATCTAAGTCAATTTCAATTTCTGCGATAGGAGCATATCCTTTAATCCCATCAAGATTAAATCTTGAGTAGGTGCAAAAATTACCTAAACTGTATGCAATAAACTTATTTTTATACACTTCAAAGGCTCTTGATACATGTGGCCCATGACCAATAATCACATCGGCCCCGGCGTCAATCATTGTATGTGCAAACTTGTAAACATTACCTCGGTCCTCACCATAAAAACGTTCAGTTTTTCTGGTCACGTGGGTGTGTTTTAGTCCTTCGGCACCACCATGAAAAGAAACAATTACGATATCAGCCTTTTGTTTAAGTTCTTCTACGATTTTTTTTGCATTGGTTAAGTTATGAATTTTTATGCAATCTTTGTTTGGTGCAAAAGCACAAAATCCATAAGTAATTCCATTTTTTTCAAAAATTGTGGAAGGTTGAGCAAATATGCCAGCATAGGCAATATTATGTTTTTCTAAAGTTTTTGAAGTGTTTTTAATTCCGATAGCGCCAAAATCACCAATATGATTATTAGCAATGCTCATAACATCAAAACCAGTTTCTTCAAGGTATTTGCCATAAGATTCTGGAGATCTAAATGAGTAACATTTTGAGGGGTCAGAACACCTTTTGGCATTTTCACCTTCATCGGTAAGTGTACCTTCCAGGTTTCCGAAAAGAATATCGGCTTGAGTTAGAATCACATTAACATTATCAAAAGGGCCTTTGCCTTCTGGAGGAAGATAACTATCATTTGGAAAATTGGTTCCCATCATAATATCCCCAACGGCCATTAATTTAATGGATTTTGGTTTAGTCAGTTCAAGCTTAGTTTGCTGAGTTATCGAATACATAGAGTCCAATACTTCTTTTGAATATTTTTGGGCCTGTATCGAAGAACTGAAACCAAAAATGATTACAAAAAAAAGTAGTTTACGCATCGATGTTTAGTCTAAAGTTTCATTAACCAGATTGGAAGCTTTAAGCATTTCGGCAAACTCTTCAGGAGTTAAACTTCCGTAGTAAAAATTTCTAGGGTTGATTTTCTTACCATCTTTAAAAATCTCATAATGTAAGTGAGGGGCAACAGATCTACCAGTGTTTCCAACATAACCAATAATATCACCACGTTTAACCTTTTGACCTTTCTTAACATTGTACTTGCTTAAATGAGCATATAAACTCATATAATTAAAACCATGATCAATACGTATATGTCTTCCGTACCCAGTAGAATTTGCATCAGCTCTTTTTACAACACCATTACCAGAAGCATATACAGGGGTTCCTGTGGCTGCCGAGAAATCCATACCATAATGAAATTTTCGTGCTTTTGTAAAAGGATCACTTCTCCATCCATAACCAGATGCCATACGTTTCAGATCTGAATTTTGTATGGGTTGTATTGCAGGTATAGTTGCAAGTAATTCTTCTTTCTGCTCAGCAAGCTCTGCAATTTCATCAAGAGATTTTGATTGCACAACAATCTGTTTGGTTAATTTGTCTATTCGTTCACTACTCTCTATAATCATGTTAGAATTATCGTAGCCCTCAAGATTTTTATATCGATTTACACCACCGAACCCTGCATTACGTACATCTGCAGGTATAGGGTTGGCTCCAAAATAAAGACGATAAATATTATCATCACGTTCTGCAACTTCTTTTAAGATTTCTTCGTTACGACTTAATCTTTTATTCATTAAATCATATTGAAATACCATGTTTTCGAGCTCTCTTCTATATTTTTTTTCTTTAGGAGTTTCTAACTGAGGGATATTAAGATAAATGAGTAGAAGAACAAACCCGGCTAAAAAAGTACCAACTACACCTAATGCAGCGATACCAAATTTCCTTCCTTTCTTTTGCTCTATTTTGCGATAAGAAAGTGTGTCACTATCATAGTAATATTTAACCTTTGACATAATCTAAAATATGCTATTTTTGCAGGATATCAACCAAAAAAGTCTTGCTTAAAACCAAGACAACGCAACAAATATAGTAAAATGTTGCAAAGTCAAGAAAAAACTGACAACTATAGATCGATTTTTCCTAAATGGAAAACCTTTTAATTGTTTGTTTTTCATGTAGTTGAAGTTTTTTTGATGTAAATAAAATGCAATACAATAGAATTTATGAAATCCCAAGAAGTTAGAAATCAATTTTTAGAGTTTTTTAAGTCCAAAAAACATAGCATCGTAGCATCTGCACCAATGGTAATCAAAGATGATCCAACCTTGATGTTTACAAATGCTGGGATGAATCAATTCAAAGAGTATTTTTTAGGCAATGGTACTCCTAAAAGCAATAGAATTGCCGATACTCAAAAATGTTTGCGAGTAAGTGGCAAGCACAATGATCTTGAAGAAGTTGGTATGGATACGTATCATCATACCATGTTTGAAATGTTAGGTAATTGGAGTTTTGGGGATTATTTTAAAAAAGAAGCAATTCAATGGGCTTGGGAATTATTAACTGAAGTATATGGTATAGATAAAAACATATTGTATGTGTCTGTTTTTGAAGGAGCAAAAGATGAAAACCTTGAAATGGATCAGGAGGCTTATGACTTATGGAGTGCAATTGTTCCCGAGGATCGCATCATAATGGGAAATAAGAAAGATAACTTCTGGGAAATGGGAGATCAGGGACCATGTGGTCCTTGTTCAGAGATTCATGTCGATCTAAGATCAGAAGATGAAAAAAAGAAAGTGCCAGGGAGAGAATTAGTAAATCAAGATGATCCATTAGTTGTAGAAGTATGGAATCTGGTTTTTATGCAGTATAATAGAAAAGCAAATGGATTATTAGAAAAGTTACCGGCGCAACATGTAGATACAGGTATGGGGTTTGAGCGTTTGTGTATGGCATTACAAGGAGTTAAATCCAACTACGATACAGATGTTTTTACACCATTAATTAGAGAAATTGAGACGATAACTAATACAACATACGATAAAGATAGTTTACCCACTAATGAAGATGGTAAAGTGAGTGTAGCTATTCGAGTAATTGCTGATCATGTAAGGGCAGTTTCGTTTTCAATAGCAGATGGTCAATTGCCAAGTAATACAGGAGCGGGATATGTAATAAGAAGAATTTTGCGCAGAGCAATTCGATACGGATTTACATTTTTAAATACCAAAGAACCATTTATATATAAATTGGTAGAGACGCTAAGCAAGCAGATGAGTGATGCATTCCCAGAATTAAAAGCACAGAAAAACCTTATTATAAACGTGATTAAAGAAGAGGAACAATCTTTTTTAAGAACGTTAGATCAAGGGTTGGCACTTCTGGATAATGTAATAAAAAATACTAACGGGAAAGAAGTTTCTGGTGAAAAGGCATTTGAGTTATATGATACCTATGGTTTCCCTATTGATCTTACTGCCTTGATTTTGAGTGAGCAAGGGTATACGTTAGATGAAAAAGGTTTTGAAACCGAACTTCAAAAACAAAAGGAAAGGTCAAGAGCAGCTTCTCAGGTTTCTACGGGTGACTGGCAAGAGTTATCAAAAGAAACTTCTGAAGGATTTGTTGGGTATGATAATCTTTCTACAGATGTGAAAATAACTCGCTATAGAAAAGTGAGTAGCAAAAAAGAAGGAGAATTATATCAATTTGTTTTTAATAAAACGCCTTTTTATCCAGAGGGTGGAGGGCAAGTAGGAGATAAAGGTTATCTCGAGGCAACCAATGGAGATGTAGTCTATATTATTGATACTAAAAAAGAGAATAATTTAATTGTTCATTTTTCTAAAAATCTACCTAAAAAGATTGAAGGAAGTTTTAAAGCTGTAGTAGATAGTAAGCAACGCGCAAGGACGGCGGCTAACCATACCGCAACACATTTATTGCATCAAGCACTTCGCTCAATTTTAGGAACTCATGTAGAACAAAAAGGGTCAATGGTGCATAGCGGTAATTTGCGTTTTGATTTTTCGCACTTTGCCAAAGTAAGTAGTGAAGAGTTAAAAGAAGTTGAAGATTTTGTAAATGCTAGGATTAGAGAGCACCTTCCTTTAGAGGAAAAGAATGGTATCTCCTATGATCAGGCAATTGCAGATGGGGCCATAGCATTGTTTGGTGAGAAATATGGAGATTCTGTGCGTGCAATTCGATTTGGAGAATCTATGGAATTATGTGGAGGAACCCATGTGCAGAATACCAGGGATATTTGGCATTTTAAAATTACTTCAGAAAGTGCAATTGCGGCTGGGGTTAGGCGTATAGAAGCTATTACCAGTGATGCGGCCAAAGAATACTTTACTTCCCAATCAGAATCATTTAATGAAGTAAAAGCTGTTCTGAAAAATGCTAAAGATCCTGTTAAGGCTATTACTTCACTGCAAGAAGAAAATACAAGTTTAAAAAAGCAAATAGAATTATTACTTAAAGATAAAGCTAAAAACCTAAAAGGAGACCTTAAATCTGAATTTCAGGAAATAAATGGAGTGAATTTCTTAGCAAAGAAAGTAGATTTAGATGCTGCTGGGATTAAAGATTTATCTTTTGAATTAGGAGGTGAATTAGAAAATATCTTAGTGGTTTTTGGAGCTGAGAAAAATGGTAAAGCTTTATTATCATGCTATCTGTCTAAAAATTTAGTAGATGAAAAGAGTCTTAATGCAGGGCAAATTGTTAGAGAGTTAGGTAAATATATTCAAGGCGGCGGCGGCGGACAGCCATTTTTTGCTACTGCAGGAGGTAAAAACCCAGAAGGGATCAAAGAAGCATTAGAGAATGCAAAACAATATTTAAGTTAAAATACTCACGCAAAGTCGCTAAGATGCAAAGAAATGATAAAGATTTTGATGAGGAGTTGTTCGAAAATGAATTAGCGGGTATTATTGTTGATTGTTCATATCATATCCATGTAGAATTAGGACAAGGACTTTTTGAATCGGTTTATGAAGAAATAATGTTTCATGAATTGACCTCGATTGGTTTAAAAGTTGAAAAGACAAAAAGCTTTGCCGGTTATTTGGAAAGGAAAGACAATGGATATGGGATTTCGAACAGATTTGATTGTTGAGAATAAAGTGATAGTTGAGTTGAAATCAGTTGAGCAAGTTGCTTCCGTACATTCAAAGCAGCTGCTTACATATCTTAAATTAACTGGAATAAAATTAGGATTGTTAATTAATTTCAATAGTCCGTTAATAAAAACAGGAATTACTAGAATAGTGAATGGATTGTAAAATCTTAAATCAGAGATAAATAAAAACTTTGTGCCTTTGCGTCTTTGCGAGAGCTAAGTGTGTATATGAATCTACAAACAAAAATATCGTTATCAGCTCAAGAGCCAAAAATTGATTATAAATCAGAAATATTGATGCTGGGTTCTTGTTTTGCTGAAAATATTGGTGAAACGTTTGGATATTATAAGTTTAAGAATCTGATTAATCCTTTTGGAATTCTATTTCATCCTAAGGCAATAGAAACTTTTTTATGGATGGCAAGTCAAGATGAACACTATGTTGATACCGATTTGTTTTTTCATAACGAAAGATGGCACTGTTTTGACGCACATTCTTCATTAAGTAACCCAAGTAAAGAAAAGTTACTTTTTGATCTGAACGCAGCTTTAATTCTTACAAAAGAGAAATTACAATCTTCGACACATATATTTATAACTTTAGGAACAGCCTGGGTGTATCGTTTAAAATCTCTGGATATGATTGTGGCAAATTGCCATAAGATCCCGCAAAGAGAATTTGAAAAGACACTTTTGACAATTAATGAGGTTAATCAATGTCTTCAAAACTGTGTTCATTTCATAAGAAATCTTAATCCGTCAATTCAAATAGTATTTACGGTATCACCAGTAAGACATAGTAAAGATGGATTTGTAGAGAATAATAGGAGTAAATCTCATTTGCTTGCCGCAATTCATCAAACTATAAATGGTGATTCAGGTCTAAGTTATTTTCCGTCTTATGAGATTATGATGGATGAACTAAGAGATTACAGATTTTATAGTGCTGATATGATTCATCCTAATGAAACCGCGATCCAATATATCTGGGAGCGTTTTTCTGAAGTTTGGATTTCCGAAAAGGCTAAGACAACAATGAAGAGTGTTGAAGAAATTCAAAAAGGATTAGCACATCGCTCATTTAATCCTAAAAGTAAACAACATCTTACTTTTCTTAAAAACTTAGAGCATAAAAAAAACAAGCTAAAAGAAGAGCATCCTTTTATAGAGTTTTAAGTTTCTGATGTATAGTGTTTTCTTTTAAACAGTGATAAAATTTGGATTAATTATTTTTAATCCACTATCAATCAAATGCTTGATTTTTGGTTTTCTAGATTTTATTTGCTCTAAATGACCGATGATTTGAAGAGAAAAATCTTCATCTCTGGTATATGTCAGTTCATAAATTTCTATAGGTAGTAACCAATCGTCAGAATGGTCAGTTTTTAAAATATCAAAAACGGCTTCTAATGAAAACTTGGTGTTTTTGCCTTCTCTTATATTTCGTACAGACTGATATAAAGAGTGAAGTTCTTTTTCTGTGTTATTATAACTTCTTTTTGTTGTCGAAGAATTTGGATTATGTGTGATTAAATTAAAAGAATAATCATCTGCTGGTCCTGAAAATGCTGACACAATTTCTTTTCCTACGGCAAGATCAAAAGTTCCCCATTCGGGTTTGAAAAGGCACTCATCTTTGTAGTTGATAGTACATTCGCTAAATTGAATTAATATGAGCTCTCCCTGTATATTTCTAATACCTGTAATATTTGTTCCTGCAACCGTAATTCCGCTTTCAAATTCAAATTCGATGTATTCTCCGTCATAAAAATTATATGCTTTCAGATCTCTGGGAGACATATTTTCGATGGCAAGATTGATTCCTTTTAATTTACCTAATGGTGATCTGAAGCCATCGGGATGCGCATCGATACCATGTCCGATAAGTTCTTTTTCTCTAAATGAAAGAGCGGTTGGTCCTGATGTTTCAAAATAAATAACTTCGTTATCTTCGTTCCTAATCATGCGCGTAAACACACCAGAAACTTGTAACCCAGTGCTTAATTCGATAGTACCAAGGTTTTCTGACTCAATTAACTTAGCTAGTCCACGATGTCCTCCTTTTCGCAAGGCCATTGTATCAGCAAATTCTTCAAGAACCTGGCACAAGTATGCAAAATCTGGAGTAACAAATAATTGTGGTTGAGGTTTGGTGATGTCAAAATCCTGAAAAGCGGCTTCTGGAGAATATTCAAGTTTTTTTACATGATCTGTCATACACCATTCACTTTCTCCAATAGAAGATAATAAACCGGCGCCATAGATTTTAGGATTCTCTACCGAACCGACTAGGCCGTATTCTACAGTCCACCAATGCAAGTTTCGAATCAAAGCCATTTCAGAAGGTTCTTCTTTTTGATTTTGTAATATCTCGATCTTCTTCTCTGCCTCTTCTATGTCTTTTTGTTTTGTATTGTGGGCTTCTTTTAAAATTGAAAGCTTCCTAACGGCTTCATATAATTCATAATCTCTTTTTGAGGAAATTGCTTTGCAACCTATTTTCCCAAAACGTCTTAGGTATTCGGCATAGTCTGGATTGGCAATAATAGGTGCATGTCCAGCAGCTTCATGAATAATATCCGGTGCAGGGGTATATTCAATGTTTTCTAATTGTCGTATATCAGAGGCAATAACCAGGATGTTATACGCCTGAAACTCCATGAAGGCATTAGGAGGGATAAAGCCATCTACAGCCACTGCAGCCCAGCCAATCTCTTGTAAAATCCTGTTCATCCCATACATGCTCGGGATTTGATCAATAGAAATGCCGGTTTTTTGAAGTCCGTTTAGATAAGAATCATGAGCAACTTTGGGTAATGAGAAAATATTTTTTCGCATTACATATCGCCACACTGCATGGTCAACAGGCGTATATTCCTCATAATTTTGTGGTTTTATGAATTGTTTCAAATGAGGAGGAAGCCTATCTAACAAAGGATTAGATTCTATATTTAAGGACATGTGCAAATTATTTTGTGGTCAAAAATACTATAATTGGTAAATTAAAAGTTTTATTTAATATTGAAGTGTCTATAAATAGTTAAATTTGTTTTTGTTGATCTTAAAAAAAAATTGATTGTGAGATGTAAATTGATAATACTACTAGGATTGTTTAGCATTGTATTTGTTAATGCCCAGGTTACAAATAAAGGAGTTCCAAAAAGTTGGGAAATGCAAAATGCTAAAAAAAGTATAAGTCCAATCCTTATGAAAAGTATTGATTTTAAAAAAATCAATGCTGAAGATGCAATTAATGATAAAAAAGATAATATACCTTTCAGGTTTGGTCATGAGCTTAGTGTTAATCTTGGATTGGATAACGCTGGTGTTTGGGATCAACTTGAAAATGGAGATAGAATATGGCGTATTAACATTGTCTCTAAAGGTGCAACAACTTTAAATTTTATTTTTAACGTATTTCAAATTCCTAATGGAGCTACATTATATCTATATAATGATGATAGATCTGATGTATTGGGGGCATATACAGATGTTTTTAACAGGCCTGATAAAATGTTAGGAACTTGGTTGATCGAAGGAGATGATATATGGATAGAATACTATGAGCCAGCTTCTGTTAAAGGACAAGGGAAACTCAATATTTCAAAAGTAATTCATGGATATCGCTCTGTAACTGATGCCATGGCTAGGCGAAAAGATCTAGGGAGCTCAGATAATTGTAATCATGATGTAGATTGTACAGTTGGAAATGATTTTGATGCCATAAAAGATGAATTAAAAAGATCTGTCGCTTTATTTATTCTTGGAGGGGGTGTATGTTCAGGGACTTTGATCAATAATACTAGTAACGATAGGGCTCCATATTTTTTATCGGCTAACCATTGTTTTGTAAATAATGATACGGGTCAGATGGATAATCCGGCAACTTGGGCATTTCGATTTAATTGGATAAGTCCAAATCCATCTTGTGGAACTGCAGCTGCAAGTACAGATGGTGATCGAACCCAAGAAACTACTAGTGGTGCAACGATACTGGCTCGAAATGAAAAAACTGATGTGCTTTTAGTTAATATAGACACAGGACTACCAGAAGAATGGGATTTAAACTGGGCTGGATGGGATCGATCAGGTAATGTTCCAAGTTTTGTAGTAGGGATTCATCATCCCGAGGGGGATATTATGAAAGTATGTAGAGAAGATCAATCACCCTCTAAATCATTACTTAATTTTAATGGTGAACCGCAAACTGAAATATGGGAAATTTCAGATTGGGATATTGGGGTAACTGAAAGAGGTTCGTCGGGTTCGGCGATTTTTGATCCAAGTGGTAGGATTATTGGTCAATTAGCAGGAGGAGGCGCAGCTTGTAGCGGTCTTGATGATAATGGTCTTCCTGATTTTTATGGTAGATTTGATGTTTCCTGGGATTTTGGTACCACAGATGAAACTAGATTATCAAATTGGCTAGATCCAACAAATACAGGTGACCTTACTACTGATATTGTTTCTCAAGACGGAACAGTTCCTCCAACTCCAACTCCTCCAGCACCGGAAGAAAAAGAAGAAGTTACACTGTTTGTTGATACTTTTAAAGCTGTAGTAACTATTTCTAATACCATAACCGATAATGTTGTTACCTATTCAATTTATAATATTTCAGGAGCACTTGTTGATTCAGGACAAGTTACAGGAGAAAAAGAAGATATTGATATGACATCTAAATCATCAGGAATGTATTTTGTGTTTATAGAAAACTCGGTTGGTGGTTCTTTTACCCAAAAAGTTATCGTCAATCAAAGATTCTAAAATAATTAAGAGTTTTAGTAAAGAAACTGTGTTATTGAGGTGTTTTTATACCATAAAATAGTACAGTTCCTTTATTATTTTCTAAAAACAAAGAATCTTCTTTAATTCTCTTAACTTTTACCTCAGATAATGCTTTAAAAAATTCATCTTCTAAAGCTGTTTTTTCGGGGCAATACATTTTAGAAGCCATTGCAAAACCTACAGAAATCGAATCTTTTTCGGTTTTATACTTACATGAAAAGGTATTACAACCTGAAAAACCAGATATAGAATTATGTTCTTCGTCAATGGTTATATGTAACTTCTCTTCAGAAACATCTTTACCATTCAGAGAATTTATGTAAAATTTACTTCTTGATGTATCTTGAGATTTTACTTCTTCTTTTTTGGCAATTTTTTCATTTTTATTAGTGTTGCAAGTATTCGTGTTAGTGAAAGTTAGAAAGGATAAAGCAAGAATTAAATATTTCATAAGGACGTGTTCTTTTTTAAATGATAAGGTGTGTTGTAAAATAACAAATTTATGATAATCTTGGTTTTTAATTGCAAAAACCTTCATTGTAAGAGATTAAAATTTATTTTTGGCAGTGAAACAAAGAGATGTTATTGAATGAAACCTGAAAGTCGAAAGCAAGAAATTATTAATGCAGCATCAATTCTTTTTAAAGAAAAAGGATATAGTGCAGTGACCATGAGAGATTTAGCAAAAGCAATGGGCATTAAAGCTGCCAGTTTGTATAATCATATTCAATCTAAACAGGAGATTTTAGCTACAATAATAATTGAGCTTGCTGAAGAATTTACTACCGGAATGAATCGAATAGTAAATTCAGAAAAAAGCACAATTCAAAAACTTGAGAACATCATAGATCTTCATATTGATGTTACATTGAGAAATGCAGATGGTTTAGCATCTCTAAACAACGACTGGATGCATCTCGAAGAAGAAAACCTTCAGTATTTTGAAAAAATGCGTCAAGACTATGAAGAGAATTTTAGAAATATAGTGCAAAAAGGTGTTGATAAAAGTGAAATACGATCATATAACATTGAGATCATGGTGTTTTCAACACTTTCAACATTGAGAACACTCTATCTCTGGTATCCTAAGCAAAACGACATAGATGCTGCCATTTTAAAACATGATATGATGTCTGTATTGCTTAAAGGAGTTGTGTAGCGCATCATTAGGGAGTTCTTAAAATTAACAAATAATTATTTGTGTATACAACTAACAATTGTTAGTTTTGTTTAGCTATAACGATATAGTTGAACAGTATTTATGACAGATTTTTATCCCATACAAATTTCTGAAGTCCAAAAAGAAACAAAAGATTGTACGTCTATTACTTTTGATATCCCAGAAGAACATAAAGAAAAGTTTTTATACAAACAAGGTCAGCATCTAACTCTGAAAGCTTCTATTAATGGAGAAGAAGTACGACGTTCCTATTCCCTTTGTTCCAGTCCAATAGAAAATAAATGGCAGGTAGCGGTTAAAAGGATTAATGGAGGTGTTTTTTCTAATTATGCTAATGATGTTTTAAAACCGGGAGATGTATTAGAATTAATGCCACCTTTAGGAAGTTTTTTTGTAGAAGTTGATCCATCAAAAGCTAAGAATTACATTGTTTTTGCGGCAGGAAGCGGTATTACTCCAATATTATCAATAATTAAAACGCATTTAGCTACAGAGCCTAATAGCACTTTCAAGCTCTTTTACTTGAATCGAAACGCTAAATCAATTATCTTTAAAGAAGAGATTGAAGCACTTAGGAATAAATATTTTGGGCGTCTTGAAATATTTTATTTTTTAACCAAAGAACAACGTGATATTCCGATACTTAATGGAAGATTTACAGCTGATAAAATACAAGAGCTTACCAATACATTGATAAATGTAGATGATGTTGATGAATGTTTTGTCTGTGGACCTGAGGAAATGATTTTTTTAATTAGAGATGAGTTGGTAAATGCCGGATTATCTAAAAATAAAATTCATTATGAGCTTTTCTTTTCTGGATTAACAGATGAAGATAAGAAAAGAGCCGCTGAGGCAATTGAGCATAAGTTTGAAGGAACCGAAGTCACTATAATAGATGGAGGAAAAGAATTTCATTTTGACATGGATGATGATTATGATAATATTTTAGATGGAGCTCTAGCTGCGGGTGCCGATCTGCCTTTTGCTTGCAAAGGAGGAGTTTGCAGCACTTGTAAATGTAAGATAGTTGATGGCGCAGTCGAGATGAAAATAAATTATGCGCTAGAAGAAGACGAGGTTGCCAAGGGGTTAGTGTTATCATGCCAGGCAGTACCTACTACAGAGAAAGTAGTTGTAGATTTTGATGTATAAAACTCTATTGTTATGAGTGAAAAAGAGATAAAAAATTCTGGGGCTGAGCAAAGTCGAAGTCTAGAAGAAATTTTTGAGCAAAGAATTGCGAGAGATGAAAAGATTGAGCCCAAAGATTGGATGCCAGAGAAATATCGAAAAACACATATTCGACAGATTTCTCAACATGCGCATTCAGAAATTGTAGGAATGCTACCCGAAGGAAATTGGATTACTCGTGCACCTTCCTTACGCCGTAAAGTGGCATTACTTGCAAAAGTTCAAGACGAGGCTGGGCATGGTTTATATCTGTATAGTGCATGCGAAACACTAGGAATTTCCAGAGAAGAACTATACGAACAACTGCATACGGGCAAAGCAAAATATTCAAGTATATTTAATTACCCAACAATTACCTGGGCAGACATGGGGGCTATTGGTTGGTTGGTAGATGGTGCAGCAATTATTAATCAGGTTCCACTTTGTAGTACTTCTTATGGGCCCTATGCCCGAGCGATGATTCGTGTATGTAAAGAAGAAAGTTTTCATCAGCGTCAAGGATATGAAATTATGATTACGCTTGCTAATGGCACGCCAGAGCAAAAAGCAATGGCGCAAGATGCATTAAACAGGTGGTGGTGGCCTTCATTAATGATGTTAGGACCTACAGATGCAGAATCTGTGCATACAGAGCAATCTATGAAATGGAAACTGAAACGTAAAACTAATGATGAACTACGTCAACAGTTTATAGACCAAACAGTTCCACAAGCAGATTTAATTGGACTTACAATTCCTGATCCTGATTTAAAATGGAATGAGGAAACAGGTCATTATGACTTTGGTGAAATAGATTGGGATGAGTTTTGGCAAGTAGTCAAAGGTCATGGTCCATGCAATAAAGAACGTTTATCTGCGAGAGTAAATGCGTGGGAAAACGGTGAATGGGTTCGTGATGCTGCAATGGCATATGCTCAAAAACAAGAAGATAAAAAATTAAAGAAAGCAATTTAAAAAAATACCTTGCTTACTCCCTTCTCTATTTGAGAGGGCAGAGGGTAAGGACTGATAGATATGAAAAATAATTGGCCACTTTGGGAAGTGTTTGTAAGAAGTAAAAATGGTCTGGAACATCGTCATTTTGGAAGCCTCCATGCTGCAGATGCAGAAATGGCATTAGAAAATGCAAGAGATGTGTATACTCGTAGAAATGAGGGGGTTAGTATATGGGTAGTAGAATCTAAACATATCACAGCTTCTAACCCCGAAAATAATGGAGAACTTTTTGAACCGGCACAGGATAAAGTATATAGACATCCAACGTTCTATTCGTTGCCAGATGAAGTAAAACATATGTGATTTACTTTCAAATTAGCTTGAGTGAAACTGAAGGGTAAATAAGACATGCTTAATTAAAGCAAACTTTAAATGATGAAAAACGAAAATATTATACAATACATCTTTGGAATTGCCGATAATGCATTGATTCTAGGACAGCGATTATCAGAATTGTGTGGCCATGGCCCAAGTCTGGAAACTGATATTGCATTGACTAATATGGCATTAGATATGTTAGGGCAAACTCGAAGTTATTATCAATACGCAGCGCAACTTTCTGGAGAAGGAAAAACAGAAGATGATATTGCTTTCTTAAGAATTGAAAGACAATATAAAAATGTTTTATTAGTAGAGCAACCTAATAAGCATTTCGGATATGTAATCACAAGGCAGTTTTTTTATGATGTATTTCATCTGTTTTTATTACAGGAACTACAACATAGTAAAGGTGAAATACTTTCTGCTATTGCAAGAAAAGCAATTAAAGAAGTTAGCTATCATCAACGATTTTCTTCAGATTGGATAAAAAGATTGGGAGATGGTACAAAAGAGAGTCATCAAAAAGTTCAAGAAGCTGTAGATGATTTATGGGGGTTCACAGATGAGTTATTCCATATGACTGAAGATGATACACTCGCGTTTGAATCAGGAATAGGAGTCGATGTATCGTTGATTAAGGACAAATACTATCAAAAAATAAAGGAAGTGCTTGAAGAAGCTACGCTAAAGGTTCCTGAAACAAAATGGTTTCAAAAAGGAGGTAAACAAGGAATACATAGTGAGCATATGGGATATTTACTTGCGGATTTACAATACATGCAACGCACATATCCTAATATGAAATGGTAGGCAAATCTATAAGTATTATTTCCGCAAAGACGGAAATCTAATTTTTGATTGCTTAAGTACAAAAAAATGACAATCGAACTAGAACAACATATTGACCCAAGACTTGTTTCTATTCTGGAAAAAATATCCGATCCAGAAATTCCTGTTTTATCTATCATGGATATGGGGGTTGTTCGTTATGCTGAGATAGTAAATGATGTGGCTCAGATTAAAATTACTCCCACCTACAGCGGATGTCCTGCAATGGATGTTATAGGAGAAGACATTGTTGCAGCGTTTAAAAAAGAAGGCATACAGGCAAAAGTTGACTTGGTTTTAGCACCGGCATGGACTACAGATTGGATTACTCCAAAAGGTAGAATGGCCTTAGAAAAATATGGTATTGCAGCTCCACTTGATGAAGAAGCTGATAAAGAGGCATTGCTTGGTCATAAAAAGATTGTAAAATGCCCTCAATGTGGCTCTACAAATACAAAAATGATAAGTCAATTTGGCTCTACAGCTTGCAAAGCACTTTTTAAATGTGACGATTGTCTAGAACCTTTTGATTACTTCAAATGCCTCAAATAATATGTTAGGATTAAGGACAACAATATATAAAGTAAGTGACTTGGATGCTGCAAAAAAATGGTATTCAGAAGCGTTTGGTAGAAAACCATATTTTGATGAACCCTTTTATGTAGGGTTTAATATTGGTGGATATGAACTTGGATTACTACCAGAAGGAACTGGCGAAAATACAAAATCTGATAGTGTACTTTCATACTGGGGCGTTGAAAACATAAATGAAGTATATCAAAAACTGTTGGATTTAGGAGCTATTGAACATGAGAAACCAACCAATGTTGGTGGAGAAATTGTAGTAGCTTCTATAAAATGCCCTTGGAATAATATTATAGGAATTATTTATAACCCAGAATTTAAACTAGAAAATTAAACATGCCTTCAATAGAATTGCAGATTGATAATGGAGTAGCAAAAGTTACACTAAATCGACCAGAAACCTTTAATAGTTTTAATAGAGAAATGGCTTTGCTTTTGCAAGAGACATTAGATCAATGCAATACAAATGACCAAGTAAGAGCTATTGTTCTTACCGGAAATGGAAAAGCATTTTGTGCAGGCCAGGATCTTAACGAAGTGACTTCTCCAGAATTAAATCCAGGTTTCAGAAAAATACTGGAAGAACATTATAATCCTATAGTAGAAAGAATAAGATCGATAGAAAAACCAATCATAGCCGCAGTAAATGGAGTTGCTGCTGGAGCTGGAGCCAATATTGCTTTGGCTTGTGATATTGTTGTAGCGATCGAAACAGCAAGTTTTATCCAGGCATTTAGTAAAATAGGATTAATACCTGATAGTGCGGGGACTTTCTTTTTACCTCGATTAATAGGTTTACAGAAAGCATCTGCTTTAATGATGTTAGGAGATAAAGTAAGCGCAAATGAGGCAGAGCAATTAGGGATGTTGTATAAAGTATTTTCTGTAGAAACTTTTGAAGAAGAAGTTGATAAATTAGCTCTAAAACTGGCTCATATGCCTACAAAAGCATTAGGCTTAACCAAAAGACTATTAAATCAATCCATGGTGAATAATTTAGAACAACAATTGAATATGGAGTCAGATTTGCAAATAGAAGCAGCAGAAAGTGAAGATTATTCTGAGGGAGTAAATGCATTTATAGAAAAAAGAAAACCTGTATTTAAAGGAAAGTGAAAATATTGAATATCAAACAGTGGAATATCGAATGATGAAGTTGAGTTTGATTTTGGAAAAAAAATAATGAGTTAATCGCGATTTTTATTTCAAGCATTTGAAATTCGCAAACGAAGAATAAACATAATGAGTGTTTTCAGCTAGTTGAAATTAAAAACTTCAAGTTTCTGTATTAAGCATTCAATATTCGATATTAATTATGATTATAGGGGTTATAGGTTCAGGAACAATGGGAAGTGGTATTGCGCAAGTAGCAGCTACTTCAGGTTGTAAAGTAAAAGTATTTGATACAAAACAAGAAGCCTTAGATAAAAGCAAAAATGCGTTAGAAAAAATTCTTTCTCGATTAATCGAGAAAGGAAGAATCGATCAAAATGAAAAAGATCGAATCCAGAATAATATTTCTTATGTAAGTGCACTGGATCACTTAAAAGATGCCGACCTTACGATTGAAGCAATTATTGAAGACTTAGAGATAAAAAAGAAAGTGTTTTCAGAATTAGAAAACCATGTTTCTGAAGATACAATTATAGCTTCAAATACGTCCTCATTATCTATTGCTTCTATAGCTTCAGCCTTGAAAAAACCCGAACGTTGTATAGGAATCCATTTTTTTAATCCAGCTCCATTAATGAAGCTTGTTGAAGTGATTCCAGCAATACAAACTTCAGAAGAAGTTAAGGATAAAGTAGTACAGATTATCAAAGACTGGAAAAAAACAGTTGCCATAGCGAAAGACACCCCAGGTTTTATTGTAAATCGCGTTGCCAGACCGTTTTATGGAGAATCTCTTAGGATTCTTGAAGAAGGTTTGGCAGATGTAGCTACGATTGATTGGAGTTTGAAGACCTTAGGAAGGTTTAAAATGGGACCTTTTGAGTTAATGGATTTTATCGGAAATGATGTTAATTATACAGTGACAGAAACTGTTTTTAAGGCATTTTATTATGATCCTAGGTATAAACCTTCATTCACACAAAAAAGATTATCTGAAGCTGGATATCTGGGTAGAAAATCTGGAAAAGGATATTATCGCTATAAAGAAGGAACAGCAAAACCTGATCCTGTTAAAGATGAGCAATTAGCTACGTATATTTTTGAAAGAGTGCTTGCAATGCTGATTAACGAAGCAGCAGATGCATTGTTTTGGAATATAGCTTCTGCTGAAGATATTGATAATGCTATGACCAAAGGGGTAAATTACCCTAAAGGATTATTATGTTGGGCAGATGAAAAAGGTATTGATTGGTGTGTAAATGCCTTAGATAAACTCTATGATGAATATCACGAAGATCGATACAGATGTAGCCCTATTTTGAGAAAGATGAATAAAGAAAAGAAAACTTTTTTTTCTTTGGTATGAGATATGAGGGAATTGGTTTGAAGATATTTAAAATAGTTAAGAATGGAATCTAAATACAATTTTAAGTTCGAAAATTTAACCACTTATAACAGTGCGATGGAATTTGGTGAAGTAGTCAACAGTTTAACAAAAAAGTTTCCAAATGAAGAAAAGTTTGAATTGGCCTCTCAATTTAGAAGAGCTGCAGATTCTATTGCGTTAAATATTGCTGAAGGTTCTTCAGGAAGCGACAAACAGTTCTATAACTATCTAGGAAATGCTTGGCATGGTACGCATGAATGTGTTGCATGTAGTTCTAAGGCAAAAATGAGAGGATATATTACGTTTCAAGATGATGAAGAAAACAGAAGAATTGTAATAGAACTTTCTAAAATGATTACCACACTAAGAAATCGAATTTCTACAAGAATAGATAATAAGAAATGAAAGACCTCAAACCTATTGCCACACACCTCATACCTGTCAAGATGTTAAGTCTTGATGCCTTTAGTCAATGGTTAGGAATTGAGATTCTTGAAGTTGAAAAAGGGAGATGTAAAGTCGGCATGACGGTAAGAAAAGAAATGCTAAATAGTATGGGTAAAGCACATGGAGGGATATCGTATAGCTTAGCAGATACCGCTTTTGGATTTTCGGCCAATACACATGGTAAATATGCGGTTTCTATTGAAACGTCGATTAATCATATTGAAGCCCTGGAAGAAGGCGATTATCTAATAGCAGAAGCAGTAACTGATATTGCTAAAACCAAAATCGGTTTTAATATTGTTGAAGTTAAGCGTAATGATCAAATCGTTGCATTGTTCAAAGGAGTAGTATATAGAACCAATAAAGATTGGGAATAATAGAGAAATATAAATGAAAAAGTTTTTAACGATAATAACCACAGCGGTATTCATTATTTCATGTGGAAAAGAAACCAAATCAAAAACAGAATCTCTTCCAGGAACAGAGGATCTTCATTCGGAAGAGACTTCCGATGTAACTCAGCAAGAAATTGATCAGGCTTTGGGAGAAGTATTTAATGATCAGATTGAAATGGAGATAGACGAATCTGTTTTTGTAGTAGATAATGGTTCTAATCGTGTTAATGAAGAAATGACTGCTGGAATTATGAAGATGCTAGCCCCACAACCATATCTAGAATTTAAGAAGAAATTAGAAGCCGAACCCGAAAATCAAAATGGAATGACCTCTTTGGGGATCGAAGAAGTCGAGCTAGGAGATAAAAAAGTATTGGTGCAAAAATCTATGACTGTTGATGAGGTTGGAGATAAAATGATCATGATGATGCACGCGTTTCCTGCAGGAAATAAAACTATAATGATTTCTTCCTTTTTTATGCAAGAAGAAGAATCAAAATATTTGCCATTAATAGAGAAATCGGTTGTATCAGCCAGACTTAGAATAGAGTAATATCGAACATAGAATAACGAATAATGAAGTTTTGAATATTTTATGGAGACATACTTCGATATTCGGAGTTCAAAATTTAAAATTCAATATTTAGATGGAAGCATATATCATTGATGGAGTCCGTACTCCAATAGGAAATTATAAAGGAACCTTATCGGCAGTAAGAACTGATGATTTAGGTGCTTTGGTCATAGAAAAATTGGTGGCAAAAAATCCCAATATCCCTAAGGAAGCGTATGATGATGTGATTATGGGGTGTGCAAATCAAGCAGGTGAGGATAATCGTAATGTGGCACGTATGTGCTCTCTCTTAGCGGGTTTGCCATTTACTGTTCCAGGTGAAACGGTAAATCGTTTGTGTAGTTCAGGATTATCAGCTATTATACATGCTAATCGTGCAATTAAGGCTGGAGATGGTGATTTATTTATCTCTGGAGGAGTAGAAAATATGACTCGCGGACCTTATGTAATAGCAAAACCGTCTTCTGCATTTGGTAATGATTCGAAGATGTATGATTCAAGTTTTGGATGGCGTTTTGTAAATCAAAAAATGCATGAGTTGTATGGAACAGATGGTATGGGTAATACTGCCGAGAATCTGGTTGAAAAATATAACATTTCTAGAGAAGATCAAGATGCTTTTGCCTATTGGAGTCAAGTGAAAGCTTCAAAAGCTCAACAATCTGGTAGATTAGCAAAAGAGATTACAACTGTAGAAATTCCACAAAGAAAGAAAGATCCTATTCAATTTTCCAATGATGAGTTCGTAAAGCCGACAACAACCAAAGAAATTCTTGGAAAGCTTAGACCGGCATTCAAAAAAGAAGGAAGCGTAACTGCAGGGAACTCTTCGGGCTTAAATGATGGTGCGGCAGCAACTATAATCGCATCTGAAGATGCTGTAAAAAAATATAATCTAAAGCCTATTGCCAGAATTGTTAGTTCCGCCGTAGTGGGTGTAGAGCCAAGAATTATGGGTATTGGTCCAGTACAAGCATCCAATAAAGCGTTAGAAAAAGCAGGAATCACAATGGATGATATTGATGTGATTGAATTAAATGAAGCATTTGCCTCGCAGGCTTTGGCATGCATAAGAGAATGGGGGCTAGCAGATGATGATCCAAGAATTAATCCTAATGGAGGTTCAATTGCTATCGGACACCCACTAGGAGTAACCGGTACTAGAATTGCATATTCTGCAGCATTAGAATTACAAGAACAAAAAAAACGATATGCCTTGATTACTATGTGCGTTGGGGTGGGTCAAGGATATGCCTGTATAATTGAAAACACAAATCTCTGATTTATGAAAATATTAGAAAGTTATATCAACGGAAAATGGGTCGCAGGTTCTGGAGAAGGACTAATCATGCATGATGCTGTTTCTGGTGAGGTGATCGGTCGCTCTACCACTGAAGGGTTAGATATTCCTGAAGTCTTACAATATGGTAGAACGAAAGGAGGAGAAGTTTTACGAAAAATGACCTTTCAACAGCGGGGCAATATGCTGAAAAAATTGGCATTGTTTCTTACCAAACGTAAAGAAGATTTCTATGAGCTAAGTTACCGCACCGGTGCTACACGAATTGATAGTTGGATTGATATCGAAGGAGGATTTGGAAACCTATTTGCGAATGCGTCATTACGTAAATTATTTCCGAACCAATCTTATCATGTAGAAGGAGATCCTATTGATCTTTCGCGTGGAGGTCGTTTTATGGCACACCATATTCTAGTGCCCAAAAGAGGTGTAGCAGTGCATATTAATGCCTTTAATTTTCCCATTTGGGGAATGCTGGAGAAATGCGCAGTAAATTGGATGGCAGGAGTACCAGCTGTTGTATTACCAGCACCACAAACTGCATATTTGACTGAAGCCGTAGTGCGCGTAATTATAGATTCAGGGATTCTTCCTGAAGGAGCATTACAGCTGCTAAGTGGTATGACCAAAAATATTTTGGATACTGTTGAATCTCAAGATGTGGTAACCTTTACGGGTTCTGCGCATACAGGAAGAATTCTTAAAGCACATCCAAGGTTGATAGAAGAGTCAGTACCATTTACTATGGAAGCAGATTCACTTAATGCCTCAGTATTGGGAAAAGATGCGGTACCTGGAACACCAGAATTTGATTTATTTATCAAAGAAGTACGAAAGGAGATGACCGTAAAATCTGGTCAAAAATGTACTGCGATTCGTAGAATTATAGTACCTGCTAACCTTGTTGAAGATGTTCAAATAGCTTTAGGACAGCAATTGGATAAAGTTACTATTGGAGACCCGAGACTTAAAGAAGTAAGAATGGGAGCTTTGGCTAGTAAACAACAAGTAGAGAGTTTCAAAAATAATGTTTCTGCAATCGCCAAAACAGCCCAAATGGTATATGGCAACCTGGATAAAATAGAAACTATCGGTGCAGATGCCAAAAAAGGAGCCTTTGTACCTCCAATTCTATTAAGAGAGGATCAGCCATTTAAAAATACAGAGGTTCATGAGATTGAAGCTTTTGGACCAGTATCTACAATCATGCCTTATGATAGCCTAGATGATGCAATTATCTTGTCTCAAATGGGAAAAGGATCTTTAGTATCTTCTATTTTTACATATGATGATAAAATAGCTAAAGAGTTTGTTGTGGGAGCGGCTTCCCATCATGGGCGTATCTTGGTAGGTAATAGAGAAAATGCCAAACAAAGTACAGGTCATGGTTCTCCATTACCTATGCTTACTCATGGTGGTCCTGGTCGAGCCGGTGGTGGAGAAGAAATGGGAGGAATGCGTGGTATCAAACACTATATGCAGCGATGTGCGATCCAAGGAACACCAACAACGCTTACAGAGATCACAGGGATTTATCAGGCAAATTCAGCATATAAAGAATCAGAAAAACATCCTTTTGCATACCATTGGGAAGATATAGAGCCAGGGATGTCTATCAAAACACATAAACGCACCATTACCGATACTGATATAATCAATTTTGGGAATCTTACATGGGATCATTTTTATGCACATACCGATATTACATCTTTAGACGGAAGTATTTTTGAAAAACGAACTGCACATGGATATTTCATCCTGGCAGCGGCAGCAGGGTTATTCGTATATCCTAATAAAGGTCCGGTAGCAGCTAATTACGGATTGGAAGAATGTCGATTCCTGAGACCAATCTATCATAATGATACAGTATATGTGCGATTAACTTGTAAACAAAAAATTGATCGTGATCATAGAGGTAAAGAGCTACCAAGCGGAATTGTAAAGTGGTTTGTGGAAGTTTTTGATCAAGAGGATGAATTGACTGCAATAGCTACGATTTTAACAATGGTACAGAAAAAATCACCATTTGTACAAGTTGACAGATCTAATATTGAAAGATATTTAAGGCAGTTAAAAGAAGATACAAAACCAAAATGGGGAACGATGACTCCCCAGCATATGATAGAGCATTTAGAAAAAACAATACGAATTGGTGCCGGACAGATTCAGAATTTTGAAATCGCTACCCCAGAAAAGTACCTGGAGAAAGTACAAGAAATGATCTATAATCATAAGCAAATGCCTAGGGATGTGTATCATCCTTTAATGAGAGAAGGAGCACTGGAAGATTTGATTCACGAGGATTTAGCCACTGCAAAAGCAAAATTGTTAGAAGCTTATGATGAATTTGAAGTATATTTTCAAGAAAACCCTGAAGCCATAACCAAAAATGCAGTTTTTGGAGAAATGAATAAATTCGAGTGGGATTTGTTAAATGTTAAACATTTAAATCATCACCTTGAACAATTTGGGTTACTCTTGTAATGTCAATGCGCACTTGTTGCGCATGCGGTTGAAATAAAAAAGAAGTGCCAAAAAATATTATACATATATTCTTACACACGAAAGAAATCATATCTTTTATGTAGGAGTGACTAATAATATAGAACGACGAATGAGCGAGCATAAGTTAGCAACTTTTGGAACTCATGTAGGGCATTATAACATTAAGAAATTAGTTTATTTCGAAGAGCATTCAGATATCAGAGTTGCAATAAAAAGAGAAAAGACCATTAAAAAATGGAACAAACAGTGGAAGATTAATCAAGTAAGTAAGTTAAACCCGGAATGGATAGATTTAAGTTTAGATTGGGATCTTTCGAAGTATAGTAAAAGAATAAATTAAACCGAATGCGCAACAAGTGCGCATTGACATAATAATAAAATGAGTGACCCTTACGTAAATATAGAAATAGATAACGGTGTAGGAACTATAGAATTTTTTCACCCTGCACATAATTCATTGCCTGGAGATATTTTGGCAAAATTGGCACAAACAATTACAGAGGCAGGAGAGAATGATGAGATTAAGGTAATTGTACTAAAAAGTGGAAGAGACAGAACTTTTTGTGCAGGGGCAAGTTTCAAGGAGCTAATCAATATTAATGATGCCGAAACAGGAAAAGTCTTTTTCTCGGGATTTGCCAACGTGATTAATGCTATGCGCAAATGTCCAAAATTTGTGATCGGTCGCATACAGGGAAAAACTGTAGGCGGGGGAGTAGGATTGGCTGCTGCTACAGATTATTGTATGGCTACAAAATATGCATCGATTAAGTTAAGTGAACTTAATGTGGGTATAGGACCATTTGTAGTAGGACCCGCTATAGAACGCAAAATAGGATTATCTGCGATGACGCAAATTGCTGTAGATGCGAATTCATTCTATGATGCAGAGTGGGCAAGGACCAAAGGGTTGTTTACCAAGGTTTTTGAAGATATTGAAACCTTAGATGTCGAGATAAAAGCTTTTGCTGAACATTTGTGTACCTATAATCCAGAGGCAATGAAAGATATGAAAAAAGTATTTTGGGAAGGAACTGAACATTGGGATACATTGTTGGCAGATAGAGCAGTAATTAGCGGAAGGTTAGCACTAAGTGAATTTACTAAAGAAACATTAAAGCGATTTAAATAATTTATGAAATGCGATTGTAGATAGGTATTGAAGGCCCAGAATCGTGAATCGTAATTCAAAAACCTCAGATAAGAATGATTTATAGTTTCAAAGGATATATACCTGTAGTGCATGAAAGTAGTTTTGTGCATCCTTTGGCAGCAGTGACTGGTAATGTGATTATTGGTAAAAATTGCTATATAGGACCTGGAGCAGCAATCCGGGGAGATTGGGGTGAAATTGTCCTTGAAGATGGAGTAAATGTGCAAGAAAATTGTACTGTACATATGTTTCCTGGTAAATCGATTGTGTTAAAAGAAAGTGCACACGTAGGCCACGGAGCTATAATCCATGGGGCAAACCTGGGGCGAAATTGCCTAATTGGAATGAATACAGTGATTATGGATGATGCAGAGATTGGTGATGAGTGCATAGTAGGAGCGATGTCTTTTGTAAAAGCTAAAACGGTTTTTCCAATGAGAAGTTTAATAGTTGGTAATCCGGCCGAGGTAGTTAAACAAGTGAGTGATGATATGATCGCATGGAAAGCAAAAGGAACTCAACTATATCAACAGCTACCAGCGGATTGTTTTGATTCGCTACAGGAGGTAGAACCATTACGAGAAGTACCAAAAGACAGACCAGCGCAAGAAGCATTTTATAAGACACTAGAAGAGTTTAAAAATAAGTAGAAGTTGTATTTTTGTAATACGCTGTAATTTAGGTAAGTATAATGAATAAACTAACGAACATTAGTTAACCAAATGACAACAATAGAATTAAAAATGCCCAAAATGGGTGAAAGCATATCAGAAGCTACTATTCTTAATTGGCTGAAGAATGTCGGTGATACGGTATTAGAGGATGAAACCATTCTCGAAGTAGCTACAGATAAAGTAGATTCAGAAGTACCTTCTCCCTGCGATGGTGTGATTGCCGAGATACGTTGTCAGCCTAACGAAGTTATTGAAGTAGGAAAAGTAATTGCTGTAATTCATGCAGATAAAGAGGTGTCAACAAAAAGAACTGAACCTAAAAGTGTTCAATCAGAGATTGTTACTTCTTCTAATGAGGTTAAAGAGACTATCTATAATCAGGAAAGAGTTGTCAAGAAGCTAGTTTCCAATCCCGATGCATTTTTATCTCCCTTAGTAATTAGTATTGCACAAAAGGAAAACCTTACTATAGAAGAAGTACAAAGCATTCCCGGTACAGGAACAGATGGGCGTATTCGCAAGAGTGATGTTATGCTATACCTCAAAAATCGAAAATACCCATTACCAAGTAGGCCTCAACCTCAGGTTTCAAAATCTTCATACAATGCTCCACCAATTTCTTTTGTTGAAGGAAAAGACCGTATTGTAGAGATGGATCGTATGCGTGGGATGATTGCAGATCATATGGTGTACTCTAAACATACTTCTCCACATGTAACGAGTTACATTGAAGTGGATGTTACCAATATTGTAAACTGGCGAAACAAGGTAAAGTACGAGTTTCAGGAGTTGCATGGAGAAAAATTGACCTTTACTCCCATATTTGTTGAGGCAGTTGCTAAAGCAATTAAGGAATATCCTATGATTAATGTTTCGGTTGATGATAAAAAAATTGTGGTGCATAGTGATATTAATGTGGGCATGGCCACAGCATTACCAAGTGGCAACCTTATTGTTCCGGTAGTTAGAAATGCAGATGAAAAGAATCTTTTAGGGTTAGCAAAAAATGTAAACCATTTGGCTAATAGTGCTCGAAATAATGCATTGAAACCGGATGAAATAGGAGGAAGCACTTTCACTATTTCCAATGTGGGAACTTTTGGCAGTTTGATGGGAACACCGATTATTAATCAACCCGAAGTTGCCATTCTGGCTTTAGGAATTATAAAAAAGAGACCCGAAGTAATTACAACAGATAATGGTGATGAAATAGCAGTTAGAAGTATGATGTATCTGTCTTTGTCATTTGATCATCGAGTCGTAGACGGGTTTTTAGGAGGTTCATTTTTACGTAAGGTAGGTGATGAACTCGAAGCTTTTGATATAAATAGAAAAATATAATAAATACCTATGCGCAAGGGATAGAAGTTAGCTACCATGTAGCACGGATAGCCCGACCCGGAGGGATGCGCTCTAAATAACACAAAATGGAACCAGAAATCAAAATTACAAGAACTTCAAATTCAGGATTAAAGGATATTGATTTTTCTAGTATTCCTTTGGGAAGAACTTTTACGGATCATATGTTTATCTGTGAGTATAGAGATGGAGCATGGCAAAACCCCAGGATAGAGCCATTAGAATTAATTCCAACGCACCCAGCTGCTATGGCTTTGCATTATGGACAGGCAATTTTTGAAGGAATGAAAGCCACTGTCGGTCAAGATAAAACTCCATTATTATTTAGACCAGAAGAAAATGCAAAACGTTTTAATCACAGTGCCGCACGAATGGGAATGCCATTGGTGCCCGAAAGCCTTTTTGTAGAAGCGGTAAAACAAATTGTTGGAGTAGAGCATAATTGGATACCACCACAAGATGGAAGTGCTTTATATCTAAGGCCATTTATGTATGCCGATGAACCTTTTATAGGGATGCGTGCTGCAACGAGTTATAAATTTATAGTGATTTGTTCTCCCGCAGGGCCATTTTTTACTAAAAAAATCAGATTATATGCCGAAACTGAATACATAAGAGCGGCAGACGGGGGAACCGGAGAAGCAAAAGCAGCAGGAAATTATGCTGCTGCAATCTTACCTACCGAAAAAGCCAAGGCTAAAGGATATGATCAGGTATTATGGTTGGATGCTAATGAACATAAATATGTTCAGGAAGTGGGTACGATGAATATCTTTTTTAAGGTGGAAGGTAAATTTATTACTCCGAGTACGGGTGGATCAATTTTGAAGGGAATTACGAGAGATAGCGTAATAACATTACTAAAGGATAAAGGTTTTGAGGTTGAAGAACGTCGGATTACTATCGATGAAGTAATTCAATATTCTAAAGAAGGAAAACTTGAAGAAGCTTTTGGAACCGGTACAGCGGTGGCAATTGCTATGGTAGAGGCAATTGGATATAAGGAAGATGTGATCACATTGCCTGATGCAAATCCTGTTAGCCAAGATGTGAAAAATGCATTGGACGAAATTAAAGCCCAAAAACGAGAAGACATTCATGGGTGGATTGTTCCTGTTGATGTTGTAGCGAAAGTTGGGTAGTAAAAATTTTAGAATTACGAATTTGGATTTGCGAATAATGAAGTAACGAAGATTTTATGCAAGGGATAGAAGTGACATCCTTTTTATTTGCCTTACTGAGCTTGTCGAAGTGTGAAATAAATAAAAAGATATAACGGATAGCCTGACCCGTAGGGATGCACCTAAATCAAAAATCAAAAAGAAATGTTAGCTGAAAAAACAATAGCAAAAGAAATATTACAAGAAGCTTTTTTAACGCTTTGTAAGGCCAAATCAATGGCAGAGTTGTATGAAGATAATTTTAAAGTGGTTTCAAAATATGTACATGCAACATCTCGTGGACATGAAGCCATCCAAATCGCCACAGGAATGCAGTTATTACCACAAGATTATGCCTTTCCGTATTATCGTGACGATGCCATGTTATTAGGAATCGGGATGCAACCCTATGACTTGATGTTGCAATTGTTAGCTAAAAAAGATGATCCGTTTTCTGGAGGAAGAACGTATTATAGTCATCCAAGTTTGCGTGATGATGATAAGCCCAAAATTCCACATCAATCTTCGGCAACGGGGATGCAGGCGATTCCTGCAACTGGGGTTGCCCTTGGAATGCAATACAAGGAATTGGTTGGTATTGATCATATTTCAGGAATCAATTCAGGTCAGAGCGAGCTACTGGATGCACCTCTGGTGCTTTGTTCTTTGGGAGATGCATCAGTAACAGAAGGAGAGATTGCAGAAGCGTTCCAGATGGCCGCACTAAAACAGCTACCCATTTTATATCTGGTTCAAGATAATGGATGGGATATTTCGGCTAATGAAGCAGAAACGCGTGCTCAAAGTGCTTTTGAATATGCTGCAGGATTTAATGGACTAGATGCAATTTCTATTGATGGGGCCAATTTTACGGAAAGTTACTTGGCAATTCAGGAAGCGATTAAGACTATCCGTGAAGAGCGCAGGCCTATACTTGTACATGCTAAGGTTCCTTTGCTAAATCATCACACTTCCGGAGTACGTATGGAGTGGTATCGCGATGATCTTGAAGAAGCTCGTTCTCGAGATCCATATCCTGTGTTGCGAAATCAATTATTAGATTCGGGTTTTACCGAAGACGAGGTTATGGTAATTGAAGCAGATGCTAAAGTTGAAGTAGCAAAGGATTTAGAAGAAGCTCTAAAAGCTGAAGATCCTAAACCTGAAGATCTGTTTACTCATGATTTTGCTCCAACATCCATTACAGAAGAAATGGGAGAACGATCGCCAGCAGATAAAGAAGAAGTAGTGATGGTAGATTGTGCCTTGTTTGCTGTTGAAGAATTAATGAAAAAACATAAAGAATGCTTGCTGTATGGTCAAGATGTAGGTGGAAGACTAGGAGGTGTATTTAGAGAGGCCGCTACATTGGCTCAAAAATTTGGTGATGAGCGTGTCTTTAACACACCTATTCAGGAAGCTTTTATTGTGGGGTCCACCGTTGGGATGTCTGCAGTTGGACTAAAACCAATTGTTGAGGTGCAATTTGCGGATTATATATGGCCTGGATTAAACCAATTATTTACTGAAGTAAGTCGATCGTGCTATTTATCGAATGGAAAATGGCCTGTATCTATGATTTTACGTGTGCCAATTGGGGCATATGGTAGTGGTGGACCGTATCATTCATCGTCGGTAGAGTCCGTAGTTACAAATATCCGAGGAATAAAAATTGCGTATCCAAGTAATGGAGCTGACCTCAAAGGGCTAATGAAAGCTGCGTATTATGATCCAAATCCTGTGGTTATTTTAGAACATAAAGGGCTGTATTGGTCAAAAGTAAAAGGAACTGATGCCGCTAGAGCTATTGAACCATCTGAGGATTATATATTACCTTTTGGTAAAGCTAATATCGTGCAACAAATATGGCCACAAGATGAAAAGGAAACGCTTACAATAGTGACCTATGGTATGGGGGTACATTGGGCCTTAAATGCCTCTAAAGGAATGAAAGATGTAGTAGAAATTATTGATTTACGTACTCTATATCCTTTGGATGAAGAAACGATTATGGAATCAGTAAGAAAAACTAAAAAATGCCTTGTTGTTACCGAGGAGCCGAGCAATAATTCTTTCGCCAGGGCATTGGCAGGAAAAATTCAGGAAGAGTGTTTTAGATATTTAGATGCGCCGGTACTAACAATTGGATCTGAAAACATGCCAGCGATTCCTTTAAATAGTACATTAGAGCAAACGATGATTCCATCAACCGACAAAGTGAAAGCTAAGATTGATGAGTTGTTGAAGTATTAGAAAAAAGGCACATAGAAACTATACAGAGTTTCTATGTGCCTTTTGAGTATTTATAATTTCTTATACGTATACTTATTGCGCACAAAACGTTCTGTTGTGTTTTCAAAAAGGACCTCTTTAGTCATTGAGAAATGAGTATTGTCAAAGACGTAAGTAATGAATATGGTTGCTGGTTTATCGTTGTCTTTTCCATCATATTTAGTCACGATTTTTAGTGAGTTATTATCTAGTTTCGATTTTGTAATGATTTCTTCATTGTTAATAAATGTTCCATTTTCTTTAAGTTTTATTACAAATTTCCCATTGGCACTAGGTTCATCTGTATAACCTATTTTGCCTATAAGTTTATCTTTTTTAATTTCTATTTGTAGTGTAGACCGCAGCGTTACTTCGCGATTATCACTATAATTAATATACATTAATTCACCACTCCAATTTCCTTTTAGTAATTCAAGATCTGAGATTTGAACAGTGTTTTGGGCTATGCTAATTGTGGTAAAGAATAAGTAAATACTTACTAAAATTGCTTTCATATTTTTTAATTTATTTTGATAAATGATTTAGATGATTTCTTTAATAGGGGTATTAAAGTAACTGGATTTTTCAATTCTTTTTGTTAGTATGTAATCCAACCCAAAACGACCTGACCCCAATATTAGATTATAGATAGATACCCATAAGAAACCCAAGGCTGGGAGCATTCCCCATAATCCTTGATTCCATTTTTGGAAGAAAATAGCGACCAACATAGTGCATAGAATAAAAAATGATGCGATTCTTGTTTTTAGGCCAAGTGCAAGAAAAATACCACCGATAGCTTCGCTAGCGGCACCCATCCAGGCAAAAAATACCGGAGTGATAGCAAAAATGCCACCATATTCGGCTATATCTTTAGGAAACCATTCTACTACTTCAAAAAGCATTAAGTTTTTATCGGCTGGAGTCCATGGCATTCCGAATTTGCTACTGCCAAAATTAACAGCTAAAAAGAATCCACATAAAATACGTGGAATGGCAAATGATGCATCTGAAATCCATGAAGTTTGGACTGTTGGGGAAATTATTTTTAAGAATATAGTTGTCATCGTAATTGATTTTATGATTCGACATGTCAAAATTGCAAAACCATTACGATTCAATCGCCTCATACTGTACTATGGTGTCTCAAATACGATTTGAGCCGTCTCTTTTTATGTTTAAAAGTGGTATTATTATAGGAGGGTAGGATTAGTCATAGACTTTAAGTATTCAGTTGGTGAGGTTTGGGTAACCTTTTTAAACACACGATTAAAAGTAGCTTTGCTATTAAACCCACATTCATAGGCGATGCCCAACAATGATAATTGTTGATTTTTGCCATTGGTCAACATTTGTTTTACAGCATCTACACGATATTTGTTGATGAAATCATTAAAATTTAACCTAAACCCTTCATTAATTAATTCTGAAAGCTCTGCTCTGGTCATGTTCAATTTTTTTGAAAGTTCAACAAGATTAAGGTCGGGATCTAGATATGGTTTTTCGTTTTCAATAAAATTTTGCAATCGCTCCTTTTTAATTATGAAATCTGAGGATTGGGTTTTTGATTCTATTTTCTTTTCAGCTTGTAATACTTCAGGTTGTAAGATATAATTATGGAAAATAGCATTCATGTTTCCATAATTTAGATTTGTAAGTTTTATGGTTTCTGTAAAATATCCTTTTATTCCAATATATATAATGGCAAGGGCCGAGAAGAATTGTTCCCACCACTTTTGTTTCCAACTAAGTTCTGTAATAGAGAGGTTAATAACAATTTGCAAGACCTCATAAATAAAAAGAAAAGAATAAATGTATAGGAAATTTCGTATCCAATTCAGTTCTAACTTGTAAGTATTTGAAAAGAAATGTTGAATATTACGTCTGTATAAATAATATAATTGAAATGTGAAGGCTAAATACAGAAGCATCTGACATATGGTAAATATGGTAAGGATAGGCTCAATATATTTCCATTGCAAATTGACGACCAAATATCCATTTTGAACTTCATCAAACCCAGGTTGATTAGAATCATAAATGAGTACTACCATCTTAAAAAGGAAATAAAGTAGACCCGGTATGAAATGGTAATATCCTTTCTTTGTAAACTTGAAATCTGAAGTGGTCACTGATTTTACATAAAAATAAAGCAGAGGAGCCATGAAAAGCGCCAAATTCATCAAATAGTAGTTGATTTTTGTATTTCGAAACGTATCATACCATCCCATAAAACCAATCGTATAAGTCGTGCGATGATAACAAGTTATAAGCAATATAATACCTAACAATAAATCGGATATATTTCCTTTTTTATGATACCTCGAAAACAATAACCCAGAAAATAGTAATCCTTGTAATGCCAGGACCAATAATGGAGTACTATAGATGTTAAAATTTGGAAAAGAAAAGTATAGAATACTCATGTCTCAAAGATATAAGTTTTCTGATAATGATCTGTTTTTTTAGTGTCTCCCTTATTTTTTTCTAAAAATACCAAAGAGTTCATTTCCTTGTCTTGGAGGAATAGAATTATAGCATTTTTCAAAGATAACCGTATCAAAACCTCTTTCTAAATACGACAAATAGAGTTTTCTATCCCCGCCAAAAGGGCGTTTTTCCATGTCGCCCGTTAATGGGATATCAAACCATAAGCCTACTAATTTCCCTTTAGGTTTTAAGAGATTTGCCATTTGCGTTACATAGATTGATCTGTTTTCATCTGTTGGAATAAAAGAACAGAAAAATGTTTGTTCGAGAATCAAGTCATAATTTCCTTCAAGCATAAAAAAATCATCTAATAATAGCTGTGATTTTGGAAAGTTAGGAACTCGTTTTGCAAAAGCGTTTAATGGTTCTGGAGAGATGTCTAAAACAAAAACATTGTTAAACCCATGCTGAAACAGGTACTCAGCTTCATAAGCGTTTCCTGCTCCTGGAATAAGGATTTTGATTGTTTTATCATTTAATTGGTCAAAATACTCTTTGAGCGGAGTGGCTACATAACCAATATCCCAGCCGGTACGATTCTCCGCATATCGTTGGGTCCAATATTGACTTTCTTGAGATTGATTTTGATTCATTCCAACAAATTATCGAAAAATTGATAATATCAGACGTAAAGCTATTTATTTTTTGACCAGTTTCAAAAAATCATTAGCGCTTCCATTGAACAGGTCATAGTCTACTTTACCAGCACCTTCAATTTTTTCTCGGTCAGTACGCTGCCAGATGATCCAACTTTTATTGGCCCATGTTTTGGGCGTTTTAGGAGATTCTACTTTAGTGTATTCTGCTACCCAAAGGAAATATTTTGCAAATTCGGGGTGCTTTAAGTACTTATTTGCAAAAGAAGGATTGGTATAAATTATTGGACGAACACCAAGCTTTTCTTCAACAGTTTTTAGCCACATAAGGGTATTTGTTTCATAGCTCTCTATAGTTACTGGTGTTTTTATTCCTAACTCTTCTAAGTCCAAAACAGGTGGAAGATCTCCTGGAATTAGTTCGCCAACGGCCTCAACAAAATTGAGAGCTTGTTTTTGAGGATCTTTGCCAGTTTCATAAAAATGGTATGCTCCTCGATATAAACATTCACTTTTTGTAGCAGCATGATTTTCTTTAAATTTGGGATCTTTGAAATGCGAGCCTTGAGTGGCTTTCATATAGACAAAATTGACTCCGTCTGCCTTGATTTTATCCCATTTGACATTGGTTTGAAAATGAGAAATATCCATTCCTAATATCGTAGGTTCGGTTTCAATTCTTTTTTTCTCAATATCGCATGGATCCTGCTTTTGATTCTGCTCTTGTTTTTTTACGGGCTTTTTTATACTATGATCTTCTTTGCAGGAAATCATTAAAGAGAATGTTAATAGTACGGATAGTAAAATCTTTTTCATGTGATTGTCCGTAGTTAGGTAATAAAAGTATTTTATAAATTACTGGGTTGCGTTTTTTAGATCTTTTTGTAGTTGTTTTGTTTTTTGTGCAGATTAAAGTTAAGTTTTTTTTGTATAAAATTTATATATGCTTCTACGTAATTATTTTGAGAATGCATACAACCTTGGAGCAAGTAGAATAAAAATTTCTATCTTAGTTAAGAAATCAGAAAGCTCAATTTATGGATAATATTTCGACAATTATTTTAGCGTCATCTCTTATTATAATTATGCTCGGAATGGGATTGTCTTTAGTGGTAGATGATTTCAGAAGAATATTTGTATATCCTAAAGCCATACTTGTAGGCTTGGCCAATCAGATAGTACTCTTGCCTCTATTAGGGTTCGCCTTAGCTTCTTTATTTCCGTTACAACCAGATATTTCTGTAGGAATTATGATACTGGCAGCTTGTCCTGGAGGGCCTACATCTAATTTGATATCTCATTTAGCAAAGGGGGATATTGCTCTATCGGTTACATTAACTGCGATAAGTAGCTTTATCACTATTTTGACTATACCATTTATTGTAAATTTTGCACTATTGCATTTTCTTGAAGAAGGGCAGATGATAAAACTGGATGTATTTAATACAATTATTCAGATTTTGGTTATTACTGTTATCCCGGTAAGTATAGGAATGATGATTAGAAAGTACAGAGAATCATTTGCTTTAAAAATGGCAAAACCTGTTCGAATTGCTTCGGGTATTGTTATTGCTTTGGTAATTATAGGAATAACCATTAAAGAAAAGGATAATTTTATTTCCTATTTTCAGCAAGCGGGTATGGTAGCCTTAAGTCTAAATGTGATTACTATGATTATTGGGTATTATTCTGCCAAAGTATTTGGTATTCAAAATAAGAGCGCGATTTCTATTGCCATCGAGTCCGGGATCCAAAATGGTACCCTAGCAATCACAATTGCTGTTGTATTACTTCAAAACACATCATTAGCTATCGCCCCTGCAGTGTATAGCTTATTAATGTTTTTTACTGGTGGGTTTGCTGTCTATTTTGGAATCAAGAAGAGCAAGATTATTAATGCAAATTAGTACTTATATTAGTAATATGAAGCTGAATAAAAAACCAATAGACTTCTGAATCTATTGGTTGTTCTAATCAAATCGGACTCTTGATTTAATTCTTATCTATTCACTAAAAAAGATTTAACCATTTTATAATTGCCCGCAGTGATTTTGTAAAAATACACTCCTTGTTTTAACTGTAGTGTAATAGCATCAATGTTTAGGGTGTGCTCGCCTTTTTCAGCAGATACGTTTGATATTGTTTCAATTGTTTTGCCTGATTGATCATATATTACGATTTCTACGTTACTTGCCTTAGGTAAGGTATATTTGATAGTTGTGGTTGTAGAAAATGGATTAGGGTAATTACTTATATTAAATAAAGGATCTTCCGAATTAGTGTCGCATTTAGGAGTTCTACTGCTGGCAATAGTTATTTTTTTGTTGACCTTCCAGGCCATTCCAACAGTAAAAGTAGCTGCAAACGCATTTTGAACAGTACCAGGTAAAAAGATTACAGGTTGATCACTTGCAGCATCAACACGGTTTGGAATCAATTTGTTTCTTACGCTTTCAGGAATATATGCTGCAGTTTCATTTAAGTTTGAGTATCCAAACGTAGCGGTTAAAGTTCCATCTTCATTCTCTATAATGCAGGATACAAATGGTTCGATCTTATCAAATTGAGTTGGTGGAGTAATATCACGGAAATATAATTGCTCTTGCCCATCATTGGCATTTGATATCAGAATATCCTCGAGGCGATCGCCATTTACATCGGCAATTTCAATATCAAAGCTAATACCATTGTTTTCTGGTAAAAATTCTGAGGAGGCCTCTGTAAATATGCCTGTACCATCATTTAAGTATATAATGTTAGGAGCTGGAGCTAAAGGATGACCACCGCCAACAGGCCCTATCGGATTAGGTATAGAATTAGCAAAAATAATATCAGGGGATCTATCATAATTAAAATCAAACAACTTAACATCACTACTGGTATCATTAAGTAATGGTAAAGCATCAGCAGTATTTTCGGTAAAAAATCCTTTAGAATCGTTAATAAAAATCTGATTTTGTTCGAGGTTACTATTAGCCACTACCAAGTCAAGGTCGTTGTCATTGTCTATATCTGATAAAACTAAAGACCGACTTGCCGTAATTTCTTGAGTAATTCTGGTTTCGGTTTCACTACTAAAAAATCCATTTCCATCATTAATTAATACTTGATTTTGTCCAACATTGGCAACAATTAAATCCTGATCACCATCTCCATCAATATCTCCAAAAGCAAAACTTGCACTTTGATTTTTTATATTTGGTAATCGAATCAATGATTCATCGGCAAAAGTGTTGTTGGCATTTTGGATGTAAAGGAAATTTTGCGCTCCACCTGGTCCAATATCTGGTATTGGAGGAATTTCATTAGTAACAAAAATGTCTAATCTACCATCATTATTTATATCTATAAAACCGATTTCTGTAGAAATATCCTCAAGAATATCTATAGGTGGTGGTGGAAGTAAAGTACTACTTGCATCAGTAAAGACTCCATTTCCATTGTTAAGAAGTAGCTGTGTTGGGCCCAGGTTGGCTACAATAATATCTGTATCTCCATCCTCATCGAAATCTGCAAAATCTGCACTGGTGCTATTTAGTGGAAATGGAGAAAAAGGTAAATTACTTAATGAGGCATCTGTAAAATTACCAAAGCCATCGTTTAATAAAAGGCGATTAGAGCGTCCGGCAATACTGGCAGTTCCTTCTGCAAGGAAAATGTCTAAATCACGATCCCCATCAATATCTATAAGGTCTGCATCTACTGTATCACTTCCGTTAGGTGCAGCTTGTGGAATTTGATTAGAAACATCTTTGAAAATAGTTTGGCCAGACATAGTTGCGCAAGCAAACAAAGTGAAAAACACTAGAAATAATGCTTTTAGAGAGTAAATTTTAAAAGATTTCATGTGGTAAGGTTTTAAGTTCTTACTAAGGTACTTGAAAAGAGAATTTAAACCTTGTTATGAAAATCTACTTTAATAATAATTTAACATAAAAAACTGATATTCAAATAATTATGCATGTTTAAAAATACCCCAAAACTTCTTTAACAGTATCTTTATAATTACGTCCTACAGGAATCTTAACTCCTTTAATATCAATCTCACTAGGAGAAAAGGAATCAATAAAATCCATACCCACAATAAACGATCGGTGTACTCTTAAAAATTTCTTACCAGGTAAGGTTTCTTCAATATTTGAAATACTTTTAAGTGCTACAATTTCTCTATCTATAGTTTTAATTTTTATATAATTTCTAATACTTTCGATATAATGAATTTCCCTTAGAAATACTTTTTGCATCTTTTTTTCAACTTTTAGATATATAAAAGCATCCTGATAAGATGATGCATCCTCATCAAAGTTTACCAAAGGTGCATTAACAGGTGTTAACTCTTTTAAAATTTTATGTATTGATTTTAAAAATCGTGGAAATTCAATAGGTTTTAAAAGATAATCAGAAGCTTCTAAACTAAACGCATCAACTGCATAATTACTATAGGCTGTAGTAAAGATTACTTTTGGGGGATTATTTAATTGTTTTAAAAAATCGGTTCCGGTTATCTCTGGCATCTCAATATCCAAAAAAAGTAGATCTATATTTTTTTTAGCAATCAAATTGAACGCCTCCAAAGCATTAGCGCAACAGGCGATCAGTTGTAGATGATCTACTCTTGATATATAATTAACCAGGATATCTCTGGCCAATGGCTCGTCATCGATCACTAAACACGTTATTTTATCTTTAGTTGTCATTGGTTTCGAGATTTAGTTTTAAAATTGATTCATAAGAAAGCCCTGTATCCTCTGTTTGTAAAGTGTATTTATTCTTATACAACAATTCTAATCGCTTTTTTACATTCGAGAACCCTATTCCTCCTTCAGAATTTTCATTTTGTAATGTATTTGGAGACTTTGCATTTTCAACCTTCATAATTAGATTATTTTTCTTTACAAAAATACTAATGACAATCCATGAACCATCTTGAAGGTTAGATCCATGCTTGAAGGCATTTTCTACAAAAGGAATCAATAGAAAAGGAGAGATTATATACTCTTTATCAGTTTCTGTATTAAAACTGATATCCATTTGATCATCAAACCTTAATTTTTCTAAATCCACATAGTTTTTCAGGTATTCAATTTCTTTCGATATTGGAACTTTGGGCACATTAGCTTCATATAACATATAGCGCATGAGCCCCGAGAGTTTAAGTACGGCAGCCTCAGCATTACTAGATTTCTGGATAATTAAGGAGTATAAGTTGTTTAAAGTATTAAACAAAAAATGAGGATGAACTTGATTGCGAAGTTGATTTAATTCGGCTTCCAGTTTTTCTTTTTCTAAAGTCAGTGTCTTTTGTTGCGAATTGTAATAAAATTTAAAAAATATATAGGCCATAGGCAGTATAGCAGCATTGTTTACATCAAGTGCAGTTTTCATAATTTCATTGATTGCAAAAAAACCTTTGCTGCTCCATCCTGGGAGATAGTTAGGTTCTACATGGTATAGCATTATGGGCCTTTGAACAATAATGGTAGTAAGTACCAAAGTGAGAAAATAAAAAATAGCAAACAGTGTAAATTTTCGGGTAACAAAGAATTTAGGAATTAAGAACAGTAATGTAATGTATACCAAGACAATTTTACCAGGAAGCCCAAAGAACTGAATAAGAAAGGATCTTTGGTAATCATGATCATAAGTACCCCAAGTAATACCAAAAAAAACGACCATACCTATCCAATAAAGGATATGCTTTATTATCTTTTTAGAAAAGAAATTATTTGAGGATACCGTATTTATTATTTGTTCTGACTTCATAGCGATCACTAAAATCTGAAAAATTATTGGTAAAAAACAAAATCAAGGACAAATGACATGCAATCTCTTACAAAATGCTACTTGCACACATTTTTTTCAAACTGAGAGTGATTTTTTCCAAAATTGAAATATTACTTGCTTTTGGTCCTTTAAAAATTGGCATATGTACAATCAATTTGTCGACAAGAGTTATCTATTGTAATTATGGGGAAAACAATACTCATACATGCAAAAAAGAACATTACCTCTGATCATCATTTGTGTCATTTTTTTAGGATTATTTGTAAATGCACAACAGAACAATGCCACAATCCTTAAACACATCGAACCTCCTTTTTGGTGGGTAGGGATGAAAAATTCCAAACTACAATTACTTATTCATGGAGATAAGATTAATGATTTTAAGATTGAGATCAATTATCCGGGAATTAAAATAGAAAGTATACATCAGGTAGAAAATCCTAATTATTTGTTTGTAAACCTTGAGGTTTCTAAAAACACAAAACCAGGTACTGTTTCGATACTTTTTGCTAAGGGAAATAAAAGTATGAAGTACGAATATTCTCTAAAGCCCAGAATAAAAAGAGAAAATGTTGGTCAAGGAATTGATGGTTCTGATGTTATCTATCTTATCACACCAGATCGATTTGCAAATGGAGATCCATCTAATGACTCCACAGATGATACTATAGAAAAAGTAAACAGGAATGATGAAAACGGAAGGCACGGGGGAGATATTAAAGGAATTCTGGATCATTTTGATTATATAAAAGACTACGGAGTGACTACACTGTGGTTAAACCCTTTTCAAGAAAATGATCAACCTGCCTATTCTTATCATGGGTATGGGATTTCAGATTTTTATAAAACTGATTCCAGATTTGGTACTAATGAAGATTTTAAAGCATTGGTTGATAAGAGTCATCAAAATGGAATGAAAGTTATTATGGACCAGGTATTTAATCATTGCGGATCTGGACATTGGTGGATGAATGATTTACCATCAAAAGACTGGTTAAATCAATGGGAAGAGTTTACCTATAGCAATTTTTCAACAATAATAGCATCTGACCCATACGCTTCTAAGAAGGATTTTGATCTATTAACCAAAGGATGGTTTGATACTAATTTACCAGATTTAAACTTAGAAAATAAGTTTTTAGAAGCTTATATGATCCAAAACTCAATTTGGTGGGTAGAATATGCCGATTTAGATGGTATACGAATGGATACGTATCCCTATCCAAATCAAGGAGCTATGTCAAATTGGATGCAGGCCTTAACCAAAGAATATCCAGATTTTTATATGGTAGCAGAAACCTGGGCAAGTAGAGCATCTTATTTATCGTATTGGAATAACGAGAAGACCAACAGAAATGGATATACTTCGTATGTTAATAGTGTAAGCGATTACCCCTTGTATTATGCAATGATTGAAGCATTTGGGAAGGATGGAGACATTTATAAATTATATGAAACCCTTGCAGAAGATTTCATTTATGGAAACGCATCTAACAATAAAGTTTTTAATGGAAACCATGATCAGGGGCGTACCTTAGGGTTATTAGGTGGTAATGTAGATAAATTTAAATTAAGTATGGTATTTACACTTACTACTCGAGGTATTCCACAACTATATTACGGCGACGAAATTTTAATGAAAAAGGATAAGCCCGATGGGCAGTTACGAGAGGATTTCCCCGGCGGATGGAAGGGGGATACTAGAAATGCATTTGTAGCAAGTGGTAGAACAGATCAAGAAAATGAAATGTTCAACTATCTCCAAAAGATACTTAATTGGAGAAAAAAAGCAGAATCAATTCACAAAGGAAAACTAAAACATTATCAACCCGATAATAATGTGTACGTATACTTTAGGTCTACCGAGACCCAAAACACCATGATAATCATCAATAATAGTAACAAAGATATTGCCGCATTTGACTTAAATCGATATCAAGAATCACTTATGGGGTACTCTAATGGGATTGATATCATTTCAGGTAAAAATTATACTACTCTGGATACTATTAAATTGATTAAAAACACAGCACTGATTTTAGATTTGAAAAAGTAGTTTAATCCTAAAAAGAAATAGAAATATGAAACTTAGTTACATCTCGGTCCTCGTTATTTTGATATTCTTTTCATGTACAAATTCGAGTACTAAAGAACCTGATATAAAAACATCTGAAGACAGGGCTATAAAAAAGCAATTACAGCAATATAATATAAGAATCATTGATGCAGCAAAGACAAAATCATTTACCAAGATAAGTGATCTTTATGCGGATGATGTTATGCTAATGGCCGAGTATCATCCTTTAATAAAAAACAAGAAAAACATCAAAAGATACTATGATGAAATTTTTGATAGAGAAACCCTAAAGAAATATTCGAGAGAAATAATAGAGATTACAGTTTTTGAGAAGAGGGTTATCGAAATTGGGTTGTTTACCAAAATACTTGATAATGCAAAAGAGTATCGGGGTAAATATTTAAATGTTTGGAAATTGAGTAATGATACCCAGCTTACACTGAAAGCTCAGGCTTTTGGATATTTACATCCAATAGAAGATCCCAATGCACTAATTGTTGAAGGTATAAATGCAGTTAAATATAATGCAATCGGTATTCCATGGGAAATGGAAGCTTATAGTGCTTTGAATAAAACAAATGTAATGGATAGAATTCCCGAAAGATCTGCAAATGGATATACGAAGGATGCAATGTATCTTCCTTTTGCAGACACAATCAAAACCGGAAAAGCTACTCTAATCAAACATTATAAAGAATATTATAAATATCCTGTCAAAATAGACTCTATACAGGGATGGACCTATGATTATGATGTTGTAGAGGATGGGTACATTCGGTATACAGGTTTTTATGTAGACTGGTCTGTGCCTGAGTTTTCTGGAAATACACAAGGATCAGGGATTTCTTATTGGAGAAGAGTTGAAGATAATTCACTAAGAATACATCGACAGATTGGTACACATATACATAAAAAAGAAGAATAGTAACGGTTTAAAATAGAAAAAATGAATAAAGATAGTCGCAAAGTAAAAGAGTGGGTAGTACAACCTAAACTAATTTTTTCAATATTTATAGGAGCATTTATGGTTGTTTTTCCGAAGCATTGTTTTGCCCAGCATAAGAAACAACTTACGTTTAATGTTGATATAAATTCTCAGGAAGAAGCACTTGATGTTGAGGTACGGGGAGATCTTGCCCCATTGTCCTGGTATGACGGAATAAAACTATCTGATCCTGATAATGATGGTGTGTATTCTACAACTGTTACTTTTGAAACTCCTGAAGGAATCGAGTTTTTAAATTATAAATACACATTAAATGCTGATGAATGGGAAGGTGGTGAGAATAGAAAAATATCATTAAAAAATGAATCAGCTACTTTTAAAGACACATTTAGATATGCTAAAAAACTTGAAAATCCATTTAAAAAATTTATCGGAGAGTGGAAATTAAAAGATGATAATTGGGAGTATACCGATGAAAACCTAAGGAAAAGGTCTATAAAAATACCCGGTCATCATACCATTTGCAAAGAAATAAATACAAATAATAGTGTGCTTTTAATTGTAGATACAGGAGCATCACATGGTAGTGCATTTTGGAATTATGACTCTGACAAAAAGGAAACAAATTCGCTTTCTAGTTTTTCGGGTAACCGAACAAGTGCAGGACGGGGTACAATTAATGCTAATGGAGATATAAAAAGTAAAGTTAGGTTTCAGGGAGTAGATGATGGTCGGTATAGAATATATACATACAATTGGGTTTCAAAGGATGAGTATATTTTAAAGTCTGTAGAGTATGACAAAAATGATAAACCTACTGGAAGTTATTATAGGGCAACTTTTGTAAGGATTAATAAATGAAAAAAGTGTTTAATATAGGTGGAGTTTCTTATAATTCGGTTATACATCTAGATCAATTTCCAAAACCTGTACCTACCACAATTCATCATTGTAATTTTAAAGAGACTGTAGGTAATACCGGTGCGGGAAAAGCCGTAACGCTTTCAAAACTGGATTTTGATGTCACTTTCCACTCCATGATAGGAAATGATGTTTACGGAGAAAAGATCCGAACATATCTCAACAAACCTAATCTGAAATTTATTCATGATATCGATCCACAAGGTACCGAACGACATCTAAACCTTATGAATAGCGGAGGAGAACGCATTTCTATATTTATGAACCCTATAACAGATGAACCTAATATCGATTATAACAGATTCAATAAAGAAATTAGGAAATCCGATTTTGTTGTTGTGAATATTTCTAACTATTGCAGAAATATACTTCCGTTATGTAAAGCCAATAAAATAGAAGTATGGACAGATCTTCATGATTATGACGGAAAAAGTAGCTATCATCAAGATTTTATTGATTCATCTGATTACGTTTTTCTGAGCTCAGATAACCTCAAAGACTATAAGCCTTTTATGGAAAAGATGATAGATCAAGGCAAAAAGTTAGTTGTTTGTACGCATGGGAAAGCAGGAGCCTGTGCTTTAACTAAAGAAGGATGGGTAGAGGTTGAAGCTATAACTGAATATAGAATCAAGGACACCAATGGAGCAGGAGATGCCTTTTTTTCTGGGTTTCTTTATGGTTTTTCAAAAGAATATTCAATAAAGAAGTGTATGCAGTTTGGAACCATTGCAGGTGGATTATGTATTCAGTCTGAGCTCATAACCAACCAAGATTTATCTGCAGAACTTTTAGAAAAAGAACATTTGAGATATTATTGAAAAAGAAAGAATCCAATTAAAAGAACTTATTTTTTGATAATATAAGCCAAAACTGCTTGAAAGTAATTTTTGAGCAGTTTTTTGTGAATATAATTTGACCCCCATTCCTATTATCACTTTGGTTTTAATTTTTCGACCATAAATCTATATAGCAAATATGGGCGTGAGCGATATCAAATCGATATAAATAAAAAAAATAATTGATAATAATCATGGTTTAGATTGATAAATTCGGGAGCATAAAAAAGAGCTAGTATTTACTTTTGATATGTCATTAACCATATACAAGCCCAAGCTCGTGAAATCAAAAACTACCGAAAATTTATTACCCATTCCCATACTTTCATATCTCATTATTAAATATTAGCACAAAGTGGTTTTGCTAATAAAAAGTCTATTTAAACACTAAAAAACGTTCAAAATACAGTAAATAAAATGGCAACCTGATATAAATCAAAAGAATGATTGACAAATGTCAAGATTTAAATTGATAGATATCATGATCTATGCGTGCAAGAGCGATGATTTTTACAATTTTTAAATCCCATTTACCTGGTAATCAGTTTTTTGCATATTTTTTTAATAATGATAATGATTAATTAGGGGATGATAATGTTTTTATACGTCTTAAATAATAGACAGTCTGTAATCTTAATATGTAACCAAATTATAAATATGCAAACTCACAAAACCTAAAACCAATAAATACCAAGAATTACATTTCTCTGACCCCAATGTCACTTTCATTTTAGACATAAAAGATTTTTCTTAAAATCTTAGACTCATTTTTTTAAACACAAAATCTTAATCCTTAAAACTCAATTTATGAAATCAAGGAAGAACATATTCCTTCTAGTTCTTTTTTTGTTGTTTTCGATATTCGTGAACGCACAAAACAGTACCGACAGAGAGAATATAAAAAGACAAACCAACCAACAAGCTCTCCAAAAGATCATAGACAGATCTAATCAATTAGAAAAAGCCAATAAAACTAAGACGAATAGGCAAAAAATTCCGTTAACAAAAACTACTAAAGATGGCCGATTAGGAGTTATTTTTGGATTTGATGAAAAAGGAGAGCCAGTTTATGCTTATGATGATAATACTGCAGCTGCCGCAACGGGACGTACAGACAAAATCTGGCAAGGAGGGTCAACAGGATTAGATCTAACAGGCGCCGGAATCGAAATTGCTGTTTGGGAAAGCGGTTATGCGAGACCTACACATGTAGAATTTGGTGGTCGAGCTTCTAATGGCGGTGATGGAGGATCTGTTACCAGCCATGGAACCCATACAGGAGGTACTTTAATTGCAACGGGTATTGACGCCGCTGCCAGAGGTATGGCTTCTGGAGCAACCATAAAAAATTATACTGCTACAAATATGGTTTCTGAAACAGCTGTATTCGCCGCAGCAGGAGGAATTTTGGCGAATAATTCAAATACACCTTCAGGTACATCAGGAAATTATAATGCAGTTGCAAGAGATATGGATGATGTGCTATACAACGCCCCATTTTATTTGCAATGTAAATCAGCAGGAAATGATGGAAATACATATGGAGTGATTAGAAGTACTCAACTTTCCAAGAATCTTTTGGTGGTAGGAAATACAGTAGATGTCCCAAATTATACTGGACCATCTTCTGTAAGTATGTGGACTACTAGCTCTTATGGTCCTACCAACGATTGGAGAATTAAGCCGGATATATCAAATAATGGTAGATCTGTATATTCTTCGGATAATGCTAATGATACAGATTACGGTACAAAGACAGGTACTTCAATGTCTACTCCTGCAACCACAGGAACCTTAGCATTATTACAACAGCATTATAAGAATTTAAATGGTGTGTATATGAGAGCAGCTACTGCAAAAGCACTATTAATTAATACAGCTGATGAGGTAGGAGCTAATGATGGTCCTGATTTTGCCAGTGGGTGGGGATTGGTTAATGCGGAAAGAGCTGCCCAAGTGATAAGTAATAATGGAACTTCATCTATTATGGATGAGTTGACACTAAATAACGGAGGAACATATACTAGAACTATTGTTTCTGATGGTTCTACTCCTTTATCATTGAATATTGTATGGAATGATCCGGGAGGAGCAACAGGCACCGGAACCGCACCTATATTAATAAATGATCTGGATGTTCGTGTAACGGGTAATGGAAATACCTATTCTCCATGGGTAATGGTTCCTAACGGAAGTTTTAATAACTATACAGATCCTGCCCAAAGAGGTGATAATTTTAGAGATAACGTTGAGAAGATTGATGCAGTTTTAGCTCCTGGGACATATACGGTTACAGTAACCCATAAAGGTACATTAACAAATGGGTCACAAGATTTTTCTTTGATTATTACTGGAGTGAATGTTAATGTAGTCCCAGATAATGAAACTCCAAGTATTCCAACAAATTTGACCGCCTCTAATACAACATCAAGTAGTACAGACCTGTCTTGGGCAGCTTCTACAGATAATATTGGAGTTACGGTATACGAAGTATTCCAAGGGAATACAAGTATTGGTTCATCGACTACTACAAGTTTTAATGTTACCGGTCTTACGGCTTCAACATCATATAGTTTTACAGTACAAGCCAAAGATGCTGCAGGTAACACATCAGGAAGTAGTACTGCCGTAAATGTAACTACAACTGCTCCGCCTCCATGCTCGGGGATTGCTAATTTCCCCTATAGTGAAAGCTTCGAGTCTGGTGTTGGAGTTTGGGTACAAGAAAGTACCGATGATTTAGACTGGGTTGTAGATAGTGCGGGAATTCCTTCTAATAATACAGGTCCTACAGCTGCTAATGATGGTACAAACTATATCTACACAGAAGCTACTGGAAATGGTACAGGTTTCCCTAATAAAGTTGCTTTATTAACGAGTCCTTGTATTGATCTTTCAAATCAGCTAAATGCAAAACTAAGTTTTGATTACCATATGTTTGGAGCTGCTATGGGTGTTTTAGAGATGAGAGCTTCTACCGATGATGGTTCTACCTGGACAACGATATGGAGTTTGAGTGGTGATCAAGGTAATAGTTGGAATTCACAAACAGTAAGCCTAGCCGCCTATAGCGGAAGCGTGATAAAACTACAAATCAAAGGAACTACGGGTAGTGATTTTACCAGTGATATGACTATTGATAACCTCAGTATCATTTCTTCAGTTCCTGATAATGAAGCGCCTAGTGTACCAACAAACCTGACAGCTTCTAATACATCTTCCAACAGTACAGATCTATCCTGGACGGCTTCTACAGATAATATTGGAGTTACTGGTTATGAAATATTCCAGGACGGAACCAGTATTGGAACTTCAACGACAACAAACTATAATGTATCAGGACTCTCTGCCGAGACTTCATATAGTTTTACAGTACAAGCCAAAGACGCTGGAGGTAATACATCAGGAAGTAGTACTGCCGTAAATGTAACGACGACAAGTACTCCCGCCCAATTATTTACAGTAGGGATTACAACCGTTGGTACTAGTACATCTACTCATGCTGATAGAAGGGCAATGTCATACACTATGCCCGAAAATGGAACATTGCAAAGCATTGCAATTCATATTACAGGAGGTTCTGGAGATATGCAACTAGGCGTTTATGCTGATAATAATGGAGTGCCTAGTAACAAACTAGGACAGACTACTGTGGCATCTGCTAACGCAACCACCGGTTGGCAAACCATTGCTTTAGAAAACCCAATTATTATTGGTAATGGTGATACTATATGGCTAGCCTGGATGCTTTCAACGAATCCAGGAGTTGCTTATGTATCCGGAAACCCAGGAAGATATAGTGCTTCAGGAACAACCTGGTCCACAAGTGGAAACAATATGCCTTCAAGTTATGGTAGTGGAAGCCAGGCAGATTTTAGATATTCTATATATGCTAATTATACACAATTCGTGGATACCCAAGCGCCGTCAGTACCCACTAATTTAACTGCTTCTAATATCAGAAATACATCTGTGGATCTCAACTGGACCGCTTCTACCGATGATATTGGTGTAGTAGGGTATGATGTATATCAAGGAACTACAGTTATTGGTTCATCAACGACTACGGATTATGGTGTTAGTGGACTTACTGCCAACACTTCGTATAGCTTTAGCGTAAGAGCAAAAGATGCCGCAGGAAATATATCTGCTAATAGTATCGCTACTACTGTTACTACAACTAATGTTGTTCAATATGCATTGACAACTAATACAGTTGGTCAAGGAACCGTAAGTGGAGGTGGTACCTATAACTCGGGAGAAGTTGCTTCTGTTACTGCAACTCCGGCTTCGGGTTGGGAATTTGGTGGATGGACCGGTGATCTATCAGGGAATGCGAATCCAGGATCACTTACCATGGATGCTGATAAAACGGTTACTGCTACATTTACTGAAGTGATTAGTGTAAGTACATCTACAGAGAAATATCGTTTAACCTGGAGAGAAAATCCATCTACCACCATGGTAATAGGGTGGAATCAAGTACGCGGAACCAATCCTGTAGTGCATTATGGACCTAAAGATTTTGGACTTAACTATAGTTCTTATCCTTTAAGTAAAACAGTTGATAGAACCGTTTCTAGTAAAGGGATGGATAATCGTTATGCACGGTTAACTGGGCTTCAACCCAATACAGCTTATTATTTTGTAATTAAGGATAGCGAAGGAGTTTCTGAAAGATACTGGTTTAAGACGGCTCCTAATGACCCAACGATAAGATTATCGATTGTTGCTGGTGGAGATTCGAGAAACAATCGTACCCCAAGACAAAATGCCAATAGATTGGTTGCCAAGATTAGACCACACGCTGTATTGTTTGGAGGGGATATGACCAGTTCATCTTCTAGTTCTCAATGGCAAAACTGGTTTAACGACTGGCAATTAACAATTGGGTCAGATGGAAGAATGATTCCAGTTGTGGCTGCGAGAGGAAACCATGAGAGTTCTAATGATATTAGAGACCTGTTTGATATTCCTACCGCTGCAGGCGGAGAGTTTTATGCCCTTAGTTTTGGTGGAAACCTTATGAGAACCTATACGTTAAATACCGAGGTAACTCCAGCAGGTACACAAGGAAGTTGGTTAGCTAATGATTTAGCTGCTAATTCTGCAAGTCATACCTGGGCGGTGGCTCAGTATCATAGATCAACCAGACCTCACGAACCTGGGAAATCAGAACAAAATGATCAATATGAGGCTTGGTCAAAGCCATTTTATACTCATGCAGTGCAGTTGGTAATGGAGAGTGACTCTCATGTAGTGAAGCGTACCTGGCCAATCAAGCCGTCTACAGGAACCGGTAGTGATGAAGGGTTTATTAGAGTTGATAACGATCCTAAAAGAGCAGTTTATGTTGGAGAAGGATGTTGGGGTGCTCCGCTAAGGAATGCATCTGATACTAAAAACTGGACCAGAGCTGCAGGATCGTTTAATCAGTTTAAATGGTTATGGGTGGATCAAAATCAAATCATCATGAGAACGATCAAAGTTGACAATGCCACTAGTGTTGGACAAGTAAATGATAACGACTTATTTTCTCTACCTGCAAATATAGATGTATGGAATCCATCAGGCGGTAGCGTTGTTACTATTAATAATCCACATAACCTGGCAGTACGTAGTGCTATAACTACAAATAATAGTACTACTAAAAGTTCTGAATTTGATTTGAGCGCTTATCCTAATCCAATAGAATCAGGATTGTTACATATCGTATACCCCAACTATGCCAAGGTTCAAGAACCAAAAGCAATAATTAGAGATATGTTTGGAAAAGTAGTTCATGAAATTAATATTAAATCAAAAACTGAAATGTATAATATTGATAAGCTGAATGCGGGTGTTTATTTTATTAGTATTAAAGTAGGAAACCGTAAAATTAGTACAAAGTTCGTTAAGAAGTAGAACTTTTGCTTTTAGTTTGTTTTGAACTGCCTGAAAGAAATTTCAGGCAGTTTTTTATATTTAATAGAATTTGTCTAGGTGCCTTTAAGCCCAATAATTATATAAATACGAATCTAGACGGTTTGTGTTCCTTTCCAAAAAGGGATACCTTTTAAAAATCGCATATCGGGACGATCTGCAACTAGCACGAATAAAGGAATAAGCGCATGTGGCAATCTAATTAACATTTCCCAAGTCCATTGGCTAAATGAATTCCATAAAAACTCAATATGAAAATGCCCTACTAATCGAGCTGTAGCCGTAAGTCCTCCCCAGATAAAAGCATATACTAAAGCGGCATAGGATATTCTGGGAATAAAAATAGCAATAGCCACTACAAAGTCTAGAATTCCCGCAATCTTCAACATGACATGCGCGCTAGGTTCACTAATTGGTAATGTGTTTAGTGTCATGTCAATAAAAGTTCCTGGTCTGGGATAATATCCAACAGCATACAAACCGTGGCAGCTAAAAGTTAATGCGATGGCAATTAACGCAATTAGACGTATTTTTTTAAATTCAAGACTAGTAAACAACATCATATAAAGTAATACAGGAGTCATGAATTGAATCATATATTCAAAAAATTGTCCAACGTGTAAGAATTTTTCCTTACAATATAAAATTGCAAGTATGAAAAGTCCAATACTTCCCCCTAGTAAAAAGAATTTACCCAGTTTTTTCATGTTGGGTTTTATTAGTAATGTAACGATAGCGCAAAGAAGATAGAAAACACCAATAGTTTTTATAGAAAAAGAAATGGTATTGGCAGCAGAAAGGCTGGTTACATAGTCATTCCATGTTACTCCAAAAGTATTTTCAACAACCCCTTTTAGGATAGCTTCATCCCATAAAAAAGTTCTATAAGGAGCATCCCAAACGATATGTTGATAGGCTCTACCTAAAAAAATCAGGAAAGTGGAAAGCTTTAAAATAGAGATTAATTTGTCCCGTAGGTCTGATGACTGTGTCATGGGTTGAGGTATAAAGTTAGTAAGTTAAAAATAAATAAAATACCTTTAAAAGTATCTGGAAAATGAGCCAAAATCAAATATAACTTCTTGAGAAACTATAAAATCAGACATATATCAATACCAGTATTGATATATGTCAATTATTTCATCTTAAGTATTAATATTCAAAGTTTTATAAAGACATGATTATTTTGAAATTATTCATAAAAAACCTGAAAATGAAAAGGAATTTTTAAGTTTAACTTGTTATATATATGCACACAAGTCTTAACCAAATAGTATTCTATGATTAATACTCTTTTCCCCTGTAGGCGGTATTCTTTTGCAAATGATACCATTTTAGAAGACCTTTCGAAGAATACAATTTCTTTAATTGAAGAAAAGAAAATTTCTATAAAATTAAAGAAAAAAGAGGTTTTGTTTTACGAAGGAACCATCCCAACCGGCGTATATATATTAAAATCTGGTAAAGTAAAAAAATACTCTACTGGATTGAATGGGAAAGAACATATTTTCTACCTGGCTAAAGAAAACGGAATTTTAGGCTATCATTGTTTGCTAAGCAAAGAAACATATGCTCATACTACAGCTTGTTTGACAGATTGCGAATTTGATCTGATTCCAAAAGAAGTATTTCTTTCTATGATTGAAAATGATTATGAAATGTTGTATCGCCTCCTAAAGAGTATAAGTCATGAATTTGGGGTATTTACAAATAATACTAGAATTTTAGCTCAACACAGCGTTAGAGAGAGAACAGCATTGTCTATTATAAAATTAGAACGTTTTTTTGATAATAATGGTTGTATCAAGCTATCAAGAAAAGATCATAGTAGTCTTGTTGGTACATCTATCGAATCATTGGTTAGAACCTTGCATGATTTTAAAGAAGAAGGTGCTATTGAACTTAGAGAAAGCATGATTATAACTAAAGATATGGAGAAATTGGTTAAAGCTTCTAATTTCATGTAAACTCAATTGATTTCTATTTAAATAAATAGTTTAATTCTATTCTCAAGATTTAAATTAAGAAAAGAGGCTGTCTGAAAAGACTCAAAAATTGTCATTACGAAAAATTTTAATTTTAAAGTAATCTGTTTTTCAGTAACTTAAATTTGACAGATTCCTTCGCTATGCTCGGAATGACGACTTTTTAGACTGGTTTTTTTAATACATATTATCATTAGTCAATACAGTCCTTGATAAATATCAATACTTGTATTGACTAATGCTTCACTCTAAATCATAATAAGCAAATACATTTGGTTTATTCGTAACAATAAACTCAACGTATTATGAAAACAAACATTTTAAAGTATGCATTAGTGTTCGGTTTACTCTCAATTTTTACTTCTTGTGAAAATCAACAAATCGATACTCAAGATCAAAATCAAGAGGTTTTAAAATATGATGAAACCAGTCTTTCTGATGCTTATTTTGGTCGTAAATCCTCATCGGGTTGCCATTTTGAATATGAAGGATCATCAGGCCCAGAATTCTGGGCAGATCTTTGCGGAGATGATTGGAAGGATTGTGGAGGTAATTCGCAGTCTCCGATCAATATCATAACAGATGCTGTTCTTGAAGATGAAAGTATTAACAATATCAATACTAATTATACTATTAGTAGCACAAATATTTTTAATAATGGTCATACTATCCAATTTAATTATGATGCAGGTAGTTCGGCTTCACTAAATAATATCGATTATAACCTTTTACAGTTTCATTTTCACACAGGAAGTGAACACACCGTAGATGGAGTTCGATATCCTATGGAGATGCATTTAGTACATCAAGATCCCATAACAAAATTACTTGCTGTAGTGGGTGTGTTTTTTAAAGAGGGTAATAGAAACCTACTTCTTAACCAATTTATGAATAATCTTCCAGAATATGAAGATGATCACTACACAAGCAGTCAGAAATATCATATTAAAGATATTTTACCTGGAGATATGGACTTTTATACTTACAGCGGGTCTTTAACAACACCTGCTTGTTCAGAAATAGTTACCTGGTATATAATTAAAGAAACCATAGAAGCATCACATGAACAATTAGAGAGGTTTGAACATATAATGCATAAAAACTTTAGACCGATACAAACGCTTAGCGGTAGAATTGTAAGTACTAATGATTAATAGACGATTAACTAGACACAAACTTGAAAAAGCTGCCTTATTTAACTAATGAGGCAGTTTTTTGGTTTTATAAACTAGATGAATACATCATTTCCTACTTTTAACTCGTCCTGTTTTTTTTCAGAATTCCTTCGCTTTAATTTAGGAGATATGAGTAAATAAATCTGATATTTATTCGTTATTAGTTTAGTAATAAGTATTTTAGATATTCCATAGAGTAAATTCATATTACACTAAATAACCATCGTTATGATTAATACCCTATTCCCCCATAAGAGGTATTCGTTTATAAATGAATCCGTGATGGAAAGTCTTCCAAAAAATATCTTAGATCAGATTGAAGAAAATAAAACTGTTTTGAACCTTAAAAAAGGGCAAGTGTTATTCCATGAAGGTACAATCCCTATGGGGGTTTATATTCTAAAAACAGGTAAAGTAAAAAAATACACTCAAGGAATAAATGGTAAAGAACATATTTTTTATTTAATAAAAGAAAATGAAATCTTTGGATACCATAGTTTATTAAGTGAAGAAACATATTCACATTCTGCGGGATGTCTAACAGATTGTACCTTTGAGCTTATACCTAAAAAGACTTTTTATTGGGTTATTGAAAACGATAGTAAAATGCTCCATCGTCTGTTAAAAAGCATGAGCCACGAATTTGGAGTGTTTATTACTAATTCGAAGATACTCGCTCAACACAATGTTAGAGAAAGAACGGCATTATCCCTAATAAAGTTGGAACAATTCTTTAATGATCACTGTATCAAATTATCAAGGAGAGACCTTAGTAATATTGTTGGCACATCCATTGAGTCTTTAGTAAGAGTATTACATGATTTTAAAGAAGAAGAGGCAATTGATATTAAAGAGAGCACGATTACAGTTAGAGACATGAAAAAATTAATTGATACCACTAATTTTATATAGGTATTTTATTATCTAAAATATTGTCCAAAAAGTAAATGGATAAAATAAAGGCAATAGACGGAATCATCTATTAACAACGAATCTTTGATTTTTCTGTTTTTTTATCAGTAATGGTTTTATAGGTTTAGGTTTTTGACATAGACGCTACCTGAGCCCTAAGCGCAGATGCAGAATCTACATAAGTATTATCTTGATCTTCGTTTATAATTCTTGCCTTTACGGTGTCATCCAGTTGCAATTGTATCATTCTTCTTAATTTAAAATAAACATCGTTATCTAATACAGGAATCATTACTTCAATTCTATGATCCAGGTTACGTGTCATCCAATCTGCAGAACCGATATACATTTTTTCGTTACCTCCGTTGGCAAAAACATATACTCGTCCATGTTCAAGAAAACGATCTACTATACTTGTAATATGAATATGCTCACTTTGACCTTCGATACCGGGGACTAAACAGCAAATACCTCTAACCACAGCTCTTATAGTAACACCTGCATTATTTGCTTGATACAACAAATCAATCATTTTATTATCTTGAAGACTATTCAATTTTAGGATAATATAGGCTTCTTTTCCTGCGATTGCATTTTCGATTTCTGTTTGTATGAATTTTTCGAAGGTACTTCTTGTGGTAAACGGAGAAACCAATAATTTTTTGGTTTTAGGAATAATAATATTTCCTTCTAAGAGTTGAAAAACCTGTTTCAATTCTGAAGTTATTTCAATATTGGCGGTCATCAACCCAAAATCGGTATATATTTTAGCAGTTTTTTCATTAAAATTTCCTGTACTAATATAACCATATTGCATAGGTTTATTATCTTCTATTCGTTCTATTAGCAATATTTTAGAATGCACTTTTATTCCGGGATAACTATACATTACCTTTGCTCCATGTTCTTCCAATATTTTACCCCATCGTATATTGTTCTCTTCATCAAACCGAGCTTTGGTTTCGATAAAAACAAAAACATCTTTTCCGTTTTTTGCCGCATTTAATAATGCATCTGCTAGCCCGGATTGTTTGGCAATACGATAAAGTGTTATTTTAATTTTAGATACATTTTTATCCTCAGAAGCTTGTTTTGCAAGACGAAGCACATCATCAAAAGACTCGTATGGATAACATAGTAATCGGTCTTTTTTTGCGATCGCCTCAAACATATTCGAAAATTTTTGAAGTTCTGGATCCTGAATAGGAGTCAGAGTTTCTTCAGAAAGTTTCTTTTGGGTTGGGTTAGGAAAACCAAAGAAATCTTTAAAATTATGATATCTTCCCCCTTGCATAACATCCGTTTCATTAGCATCTAATATTTGTTTTACATGATGTAACAGGATCGTTGGCATTGCAGTATCGATTAACAATCTTGTAACTTGTCCTGTCTCTCGATTGCCTAAAGAGTTTTTAATCTTGGTTAGCAAATCACCCGAATATTCATTTTGAATATATAGTTCTGCATCTCTAGAAATTTTTATTGAATAAAATTTAGAAGATTGTTTTTGAGCATAAAATTTTGCAAGGTTATGCTTTAAAATGTCATCAACAAAAGTAATGTAGTGTGTGTTGTTTTCTGAAGGGAAAGTAACAAATCGAGGAGTGTTTGATGGAATTTTTACAAAAATAAGTTGTTCATCATTAAGTAAAGCAGTTAAATAAAGTTGCTCATTTTCAATAAAAATAGTCCCATCATTTTGCTCTACATTAATATTGATTGTGAGTTTGTTTTTTAATTTTTCTTGATAATACTGTTCGGCAAATTCTTTTTGCGAATCTGAAAAATCTTCACATGAGATTAGCTGAATACCTTCTTTTTTAAGCTCTGGAATAATTTGGTTAACAAAAAGGTCTCCAAATTCTTGTTGTTGTAAAAGCACTTGCTTTTTGATTTTTTTTAAAAGCTTATTGGGTTTTGTAATTAGTTTTTTTCTTAAAGGTTTATCCAGGTTTTTAATTTTCCTGATATCAGACACCCGTACTTTAAAAAACTCATCCAGATTAGATGAAAAAATGGCAAGAAATTTAATTCGTTCATATAAAGGATTATTTTTATCTGAAGCCTCTTGTAAAACCCTATGATTAAAACGTAACCAGGAGAGATCTCTGTTATAGTATTTCTTTGAAATTAATGCCATTCTTTATTAAAATTTGAATTTTGAAATGTAAACATAATCTTGCTAGTAATTGTAGAATCATAAATTAGATTAAGGTTGTTTTTAGGTAAATAAGGTAAACCTTTATCCATATATTTTTTTTACCAATGCACCAATGCTTAATCCTTGTACAATAATAGAAAATAGAACTACCACATAGGTTATGTATAGAATAATTTCTGAAGAAGAGGTGTCAGCAAGACTTAATGCTAATGCTATAGAAATTCCTCCACGCAAGCCACCCCATGTCAGAACAATTACTGTTTTTAATGGACTGCTTTCTGAATGTTTTAATAAGGAATATGGTAAAAATACAGAAATAAACCTTGATATCAATACTATTATAATTGCAATAATCCCAAGAATAAGATAATTGAAATCAAATTTTAAAAGATGAATTGCAAGGCCTATCAGCACGAATAAAATACCATTAAAAACTTCATCAAGTATTTCCCAGATCTCATTAAGCATTTTTCTTGTTGGCCCTTTGTTGGCCTTAATATTTAGTTTATTTCCTATAATTATTCCAGCCACCACCATTGCCAACGGCCCGGATACGTGGATTAGAGAAGCTAGCGAATATCCTCCCATAACAATAGCGAGGCTAATCATGACCGACAACTGAGGGTTTTCTTTTACAGATTTTATACATTGAAACCCCAAAAAACCGAGGATCGTTCCATATATGATGCCTCCAACGGCCTCTTCTAGAAATAATTTCCCAATTTCCGAACCTACTGAACCCTCAATATGATGTTCACCCATTCCAGTAAGGATTAAAATCCCCGAAAAAACTACTACTCCAATACCATCATTAAATAATGACTCTCCTTCAATTTTAACGCCAAGACTTTTTGCAATATTAGCCTTTTTAAGAATAGCCATAACTGCGATAGGATCTGTAGGAGAAATCAAAGCGCCAAATAATAAAGCATCCAGAAAAGGTAAGTTAATACCTATTATTTTGGCAATTCCGAAAGTTAAACCGCCAACCAGAAATGTTGAAATAAGTACGCCTAAAGTTGCGAATAGAATGATTGACCACTTTTCTTTAGATAGATCTTCAATATTTACGTGTAGTGCCCCAGCAAAAAGAAGAAAGCTTAAGATACCATCTAAAAGCAATGTTTTGAAATCTGAATTCGTTATGATATCACAAAAAAACATGTAGAACCCAGGAATAATACTCTTACTTACTGTAATAAGTACTATAGTTGCCAAACTCATTAACATCAACCCAATAGTAGTAGGAAGTTTCAACCATTTGTAGTTGATATAGCTATAAAAAGAAGCTATTGCAAAAATAATACTGAAGGATTGAAGCATAATTACAAAAGTTTTATATTAAACCAACATCAGTAACAACCTCAAGAAGGGCTGGTCCATTATGATCGCGAACCTTTTCCATAGCCGGTATTAGATCATCAGGGTTTTCTACTCGTATTCCAAGTGCACCACAGTTTTTTGCAAACTGGGCAAAACTTGGATTTTTAAGAGATGTTTGCCATACATCAAGTTCTGCAGCTCGTTGTTCTTTAGAAATTTTACCTAACTCAGAGTTGTTGAGGACAATATGTTTAATATTCATATTATATTTTACCAGTGTGGTAATTTCTGCCAAATATTGCCCTAAACCACCATCTCCAGATACTGACCATATAGGTCGTTCATGCCCTTGTGCAGCCCAGGCACCCATTGCTGCAGGTAATGCAAACCCTATCGACCCTAGATATCCAGACATTAGAATGGATTGATTTTTTGGTTCAAAATATCTTCCAAAGGAATATGTGTTATTTCCTACGTCAACAGCGATCACGGCATTGTCTGGAGTTACCTTATTCATGGCGTTAAAGACTGCAATAGAACTTAATCCTTTACTGCTCGAATCTTTAAGGCGACTTAGTTTTTCTTCTTTCCAAAGCTTCCAGCGTTCTTCAATTTCGGTTCGTTGATCCATAGTATTAGTTTTATCATAAGTTTTTTGTTTCAGAACTTCCAAAGTTTCTGAAATCTCTCCCCATAACGCAGCATCCACTTTGTGAAATTTACTTAATGCCATAGGGTCAAAATCTACCTGGATTAATGGCTTTTTGGGAGTGATACCTGTATGATTAGAAAAAGAAGCTCCAAAAACAATAAGAAGATCACTCTCATTCATAAACCATGAAGCGATAGGAGTACCGCTTCGACCTAAAACCCCGCATCCTAATTCATGATCATCTGCAATCAATCCTTTTCCTTTAAATGTAGTAATAACAGGGCAGTTTAGCTTTTTTGCATAGGTGATAATACTATCCATATTAAAACGGGCACCATGTCCTACTATGATAACAGGTCTTTTGGATGATAAAATCATCGAAGTAGCCTTTTCTATCATTTCCTTTGGTGGAGAAATATTGAAAGGTGTAATGCGATTTTCAGGAGTTTGAGGTTTTGCGTTTTTGCGTTTTTTAGTGAATGCTACTTCGTCTGGAAATGTTAAATGTGAAACATCTCTTTTGATAAGTGCATGTTTTATGGCTAAGGACATTAATTCGCTGTGATTAGAGTTGAGATGCACCGCATGATTAAATTCTGCTACGGTGTTAAATGCTTTAACCAAATCTACCTCTTGAAAAGCTCCGGTACCAACCACTTGTGTATTTACTTGCCCAGAAATAGCTATAAGTGGAGCACGATCTACCTTAGCATCCCACATACCAGTATACATATTGGTTGCACCCGGGCCTGCAATACCAAAGCAAACGGCTGGCTTACCGGTAAGTTTTGCATATCCAGATGCAGCAAAAGCAGCAGCACCTTCATGGCGAACCCCAAAATACTTTAGTTCTCCTTGTATTTCTTGTCTTCGCATTGCATCAGCAACCCCCAGGTTACTATGTCCTACCATACCAAATGCAGTATCTACTCCCCAATTTATCATAGTTTGTATCATCAAATCGGAGATAGTTTCTTCATGCTCTGATTCTTCAGGGATTCCTACATAAATAGCATCGTTCTCTTCTTTTACTTCAAAAGTAGTTATACCATCATCATAACCTCCCGGCGGTAGCCCGGTACAAGGGTGAAAATCCCACCCATGCCAAGGGCAGCGAAGCATTCCATTTTCTATAGAACCCTCACCAAGTGGTCCTCCCTGGTGTGGACATCGATTATCTAATGCAGAGAATTTTCCTTCAAAATGAGTTAGGCAAATACCTTGATGACCTGCGGTAACAGTTTGTACTCTACCTTCAGGGAGTTTGTTTTTATTGCTAAGTACCTTATGCCAAGTGACGTTTTTTTGAGAAGCCATGTGTTGTATGATTATGTTGCTAAAGCGTATTTTGAAATTGATCTTGCCGTATTTTTACAGCTTTAAAAGAGTATATTATAAGTGCTATTAAACCTAGCAAAGCGAATATTATGCCTGTTATTGTTATATAAATTGATGAATTAAATTTAGCTCCAGTACTTATAAATAAGCCAGAAACAAGCCCAGAAATCACAAAACAAGCTACAGAAATATATAAGAATACCATTGCATTATTGAGTAATTTTAACTGCTTTAATTTACGTTCTATCAATTGTTCAGAATTTGTATCTGCAATAAGTGATTTAATTTCGGTACTCAATGCCACTAATAGGTTAGAGGTTGATAATATTAACAACCCAATTCCAGGAACAATAGTTATAGGTACATACCAATTTTCCATAGAAGTTAATTTGTATAGGCAATAAGTGCCTCGTTAAAAAAAGTAACAGCATCAGTTTTATTTATTCCTGAAATAGGCAATACAGCGCCTTTAAAGCCATCGTTGTACCATTTCCCTTTTATTAAAGACTTAAACGTATTGGTATCTAGGCCATCGTGCCCTCTGTAACCACTGATATAGAAATAATAGTCTTTACACATAGAATCTGGAATTGCTAAACCTAATCCAATAGAAACCCCTGAACTAGTATCTACTGTTGTAAATGCTCCTGTATCAAAGTGATGTGGCCATATTCTGATTTCAGAATCGAATCTATTGGTTTTTAAAAATTCTTGTATGGCTAATTGTGCTAGTTTTCTATATTCAATCAGTTTTTTCAACCTACTTGCATCTTGTAGTTTAAATACATAATCATCGGTTATTTGGTATGGCAACTCATAATGAAGATCATAGGAATAAGCTTTTTCAAAGCCACTATCTATTACCATACTGTTTATCCATTGCATAACCTGGGCATGCGAGGTACCATCAAGTTGTAATCTTTTTGTCGCATTATTACCAATCCATTCTAAAGTAAATAGAGCATAGCTGAGAGAAAGTATAACTCCATCAGCATTTAGTGGTCTGGTAAATAAACTTTCTGATTCTATAGAAAAACCAAGATTGGTATGGCTGTCATCCTGTTTTTTTTCTATAAAACTTATTCCTGCGGCCGCTAGATACTGTGCCGCCAAGTGCATTTGAGTTGTCATATGTTGTTTGTTTTTATTCTATATTATCTCTATTTGAACGTTTAATGTTTTTCTTCAGGCTTTGATAGCTGTATAATAACACCAACGGTTACAAACTCATCGTTAAGTTTTCCGGCTACTCCTTTAAATTCGCCAAAAACAAAACATTTTCCTAAGCCGTAATGGACTCCTAATCCATAATTCAAACCAAATTCTTCTTCTTTAGTATTAGATTGATCAATTAAACGTTCTTTTTCTAAAGAGTAATTGATCCCACTAAGAGGATATACCCCGAAAGAGTGTGTTAATTCAAAAACGTAGTGTGCATTAAGATTTAACTCTGTAATTGACAATTCATACTCTTCGTCAATTTCCTGATATGGAAAAAAAGTTATTTCAGGACCAAAACAAAAATGATTATTCGGCCCATAATATATTCTAGTATTGATTCCAAAGATGTTCTCATTCAATTCCAATGAAGGACCAATACCTGCCATCCATCCTTGTTGTGTATAGACGCTTGATGATACAAGAAAGAGGAAAGAGCATATAAAAAATGTATTCGATTTAAATAACTCCGGCATAATTGATTCCTGTTAGGCGATGCATATCATAATTAAAAGTTGAAAGGTCATCATGATTAAATTTTGTAATATCATCATGCCCACAGGCCCTGGCAATAACCTTTATGAGGTTATTGGTTGCATCAAAATAATTATATAATTGTTTTGCAGAAGATTCTATAATCAATCTACTTCTCAACGATTCTTTTTGTGTAGCGATCCCTACAGGGCAATTGTTGCTGCCACAAGCACGCATTCCTAAGCAACCAATAGCTTGAATTGCAGCATTAGATACTGCTACAGCATCGGCGCCAAGCATCATTGCTTTTGCATAATCTTCAGCAATACGAAGCCCTCCAGTAATAATTAGGGTAATGTCTTTGGCTCCTACTTTGTCCAAGTATTTTCGAGCTCTTGCTAATGCCGGAATTGTTGGGACATTAATATTATCTCTTAAAATGGTAGGTGCAGAACCGGTACCTCCACCACGACCATCCAAAATAATATAGTCCACACCTACATCAAGAGCAAATTGAATATCTTTTTCTATATGACTGGCAGCAATTTTAAAACCAATGGGTATACCTCCGGTACGTTTTCTTACTTCTTGAGCAAAATCTTTAAAATCTGTCACACCATGAAAATCTGGAAAAGTAGCCGGTGAAATGGCGGTTTGCCCTTCTTTTAATCCTCTGACTTCAGCAATTTCTTTACTCACCTTATTACCGGGTAGGTGCCCTCCGGTTCCTGTTTTAGCACCTTGTCCTCCTTTGAAATGAAATGCTTGCACTTTATCTAACTTATCCCAAGAAAACCCAAATTGTGCAGAGGCCAATTCATAAAAATATTTGTTGTTATTTTCTTGCTCTTGTGGAAGCATTCCACCTTCTCCAGAGCAAATACCTGTTCCTGCCATTTCTGCTCCTCTGGATAAAGCTATTTTTGCTTCTCGCGAAAGGGCTCCAAAACTCATATCGCTTACAAATAAGGGAATATCAATTATCAAGGGTTTCTCTGCTTTAGGTCCAATGATAACCTTGGTAGCAACTTCTTCATGATCCAATAAAGGTCTGTTAGCTAATTGTGCGGGCAAGAATTGGATATCGTTCCATTTTGGTAAGGTATTTCGATCTACTCCCATCGATGCAGAAAATCCATGATGGCCAAGGTTTTTTAAGCCATTCTTTGCCAGCTCTTTGATGTGTCCTGTATAAGGTTCTGTATCTTCTGGATGAGTATCGGCATAGGCTCCGAGATACTCATCTCGATTAAAAGGTTGAGGGTAATCTTTAAGATACGAATTGATTTCAATTTCATCTACATAAAGATTTCCATTTTCAATTTTTGAAGAGAATTTATATAAAACCTCATTGTTGTTATACTCAGATACTCCGGTGTCATAGCGATAATCCCAACCATGAACACCGCAAATAAGATTATGTCCATCTATGTGCCCATCAGCCATTAAGGCTCCTCGATGAAGGCATCTTCCATACAAAACTGAAATCTCTTCACCATATTTTACAATAACCAAATCCAAATTATTTACCAGAGCATGAGTTGGTTTCTTATTTTCTAGATCTGCAATTTTAGCAATTTTGATAGGTTGTTTCATATGTATTACTGTTGTTTTTAATTTTAAAATGAAAATCCAAGGACAAAGACAATTCTACCTCCATCTGAGCTAGAGAAGTAGCCAACATTTCCAGTGAAAGTATCCAATCCACTTACCCAAAAGGATCCTCCTAAACTATTAGTCCATTTATCTGAGTCATCATTTTCTACCCAAACTCGTCCGTAATCAAACCCTCCGGTAACTCCATATTTGAGAGGGACAAAACTTGTTTTAAATTTTCCTATTTGATATCTAAGATCTATATTCTGGTATGCCGAGTATTTTCCTGTAAATCGTTCATTTCTGTATCCTCTCAAGCTAGATACTCCTCCGAGTTGTGCAGCATGATAAAATTCGAAATCATCTCCTAAAATGGCTTCTCCTCCGATTTTTGTTGCAAGTACAAGTTTTCCATTTTTGGATATTTTGTGATCTATTGCGAGATGAGGTTGTATATAAGCAAAGCGATTTTCATTTTCTGTATCATCAATATTGGTTTTATAGCCAGCGGTTATTCCAACATCTAATCCCAAGGTAGGAAAAGCAAGGTCATTCATATTTTTGAAAGCATAATTAACTTCAGCCCCGGCATAAGTTTGTTGGTTAAAAACAGTGCTATTTTCTTGTAGTGTATTGACAAACCTACCGATGGTATTTTCAACATCAAATGATTCTACTAATGGTTTGAAGTAAAAAGACCCTCCGTCTCTTCCTCTCCAGATTAAAGAAATAGCGGCATTCCATTTTCTAATTCGTACCCTATTGAAGTCCAAATCCATTTCATCCCTATCATATGCCGTTTCATTACCAAACCCGAAAAAGTTTTGAGCAAAATTTGGACTAGTATATAATCCTTCTACACCAAAGTTCCAGTTATGAAAAATATTAGAAAACTCTCCAGAATAAGAAATATCAAACCCAGAAGATCCAGTATAAAATGATGCTCCAAAAGAATGTTCGTGTGTGAATGGATTTCTTTGCAATCCATATTTAGTATAGTGATTTAATACTCCAACTCTAAGTCCGTCGTCAGGGTTAAATGCCAATAACGGAAGGAGTTGATACACAAAGTATTCTCTTTTTTTGTAATCATAATTATTGATGTCATACGAATCAACCAACCATTTTCTAGACTTTTTATTGATGATTGTATTTTTTTTAGACTTGTAATCGTATGCCTTTACTTTTTTGGTGTTTTTAAAATCGTATGTGTCATTTTTTCTACCTCCAATAACACGAACCATTATTGGATGGTCACCTTCACCTTCTACAACAAAAGAATCTTTACCATCGAGGCCATATAACCATATTTCTTTAGTTATGTCATGAGTAAAGGTTCGATTAAATATGCCAAGATCTTTTCTATGAATATCGATAGAAGTTTTTCCTCCAGGAAGTCGTGTAATATTAAATTCATCATTTTTTTGAGTTCCGGCAATGACTTCAAATTTATTAATGTACAGATAATATTCTCTGGCAATATTTAGTATGTTTTTTCGTCTTCCTTTGAGTTTGGTTTTAATTTCATCGATAGTTTCTCCTTTGACTTCATTCGGAATCTCTTCAAAAGCTTGTTCAATGATTTCGTCGGTTAAATTGTTCTGAATATATTTTACTTGTTTCTCCCATTCTGTCCAATCTGACTGATTCAGAAATGTGAGATCTAGTGGATAAGGCTCAAAATTAAACCATTTTGTATTTGGCAATTCTTCATCATAAGATTGCATCATTCTGATAAAAGGTACTGCGCATCTTAGAAAGGAAATGATACTTCCATCAAATACCGAAAACGCCTGATCACGATCTCTAGGAATGGGTTTACAGATTTCGGTACCATCTTCTTTTTCAAAACGAGCCCATCGCCATTGATCTTCATGACGATCCCAGTCTCCAATAAGCATATCAAATAACCTTGCTCGTATGTATGACGGCTCATCTACAATAGATTTTCCTGTCTTTCTAATTTCATGAAGCACATCATCTGTGCTTAGAATGTCTTTTGGTTTTCCAAAACTTTCTAAATCACTATGGTTGGATTCCACTCGCTCTTCGATCATATATAATTCATCACCATATTCATCATTATATATCCCTAAGGCTTCTTGTTTCGGAACATAATAAAGTTTTGGATTGGTATGGTAAACATTAACAGCATTTGCTAGTGTACCTATAGCAAAAGGAGTATAAGGATGCGCTGTGGTGTAAAAATCTAAAAGAAAGCGATCGGCAAAACTATTTTCAAGATCTTCTTCTACATATTTATCTTGAAAAGCAGTGGATTGTAAAAATTTGATGGCACTTTTCCTTAATGCACGCATTACATATTGTTTTCCATTTTTATTAACAAGACGCAATGATTTAGACTGGTGCCCACCACCGCGTCGTATTGGTTCTAACCCACCCATTAATGTATCCAGAAAAACAATAGGAGCATCCACAGATTTGCTATAATATTTTCGATAATGATCTCCCCATAATCCTTTATAAAGTTTTCCTTTTGTAGTCTCTTCAACAGAGTATACTGAGGCAGTTTTAGATGTTCCGAAACTACTTTTTGGAGTAAAAGTGTAATCTAATTTTGGGCTTTCTCCTTTAAAAACCTTTGAAGAATGAATTTTAGATACATTCTCATTTTTAACACCAAAATAATCCGCGATAACCTTTCCGTTTTTAAAAATCTTAAGGGCAGTAAAACCATTTTCTGATGAGCCATAATCACTTTCTTGAGAAGGTTTTACTCCTTTTGTTTCACCTACAGCACCACTTATTATCTGAGGGATACCGTATTTAGAAATGTATTGTAAATTATTACCTTGTCCTGAAACAAAAATTACATTCTCTTTTTGCCTTGCTAGAGTAATTAATTTGTTTCTTAACATACGGTATTGTTTGTTTTGAAAATCCTGTATAGATATCCCACCGGTTCTCGATATTATTCCAGATTTGGTATTTGTGAACATGGGATGGTGTATTGCCACTATCATTATTTGATTTTGTGATTTTTTTAGAACGCTTTCAAATTCCAGAAAAAATTGTGTTCTATTTTTGATGTCACAATCATCATTGATATAGGTGTTTTTATTCCAGTCTTCTAAAAACCATTGTGAATCTATAGCAATTAATACTACATTTTCAGAAATTTCTTTTTTCTTTATTGGACATCCATTATCTGGATAATATTTGGCACTACTGTTTTGCTGGATAAATTTTTCTAGACCTTTTACATTCTTATATCCTTTGGCTTTCCATTCGTTATAACCGGGAACAAAAACAATTTTTCCATTAAAATCAGAAATTACATCCAATTGTTTTCCTACTGTTGTTTTTACTGAACTTTCTTTAATGCTAATAGGATCAGCCATATTACCAACGATTAATAAGGTAGCATCCTTGGTTTGTGAAGATGCTGATACAATATTTTGTAAAATATTTTGGTCAATATCCTCGCTAGTATTTGCAGTAATAAATATAGAAGCTTCAATATCACTTTCTTGCCCCTGAATTGGGAGTGTTAGAAGGGATATGAAAAAAGATAAGATGATTTGTGATTGCGTGAGTTTCATAATGTATTAGTGAATTCTTATAAACTGATTTAAGTAGGAAGTAATTTTTTCTGCATTGATATGAATTGGGAATTATAATTAATAATTCCATTTTTTCTTAAAGCACTCATAACATTGCTAACTGTTTGTCTTGAGGTATTCGTAAGATGTGAAATATCTTTATGAGACAATAGATTTTTGGCGACGACTGTATCATCCTTATTTTCGCCAAACTCTTGAATATAGTCTTTAATGAATTCTGTGATCCTAGAATTACTGTCTTTATACAATAAATCCTTAAGTCTTCTTTCTAATTTTTTAATGCGTAGGCCATATACTTTTAGTACACCATTTTTTAAAGATTTATGTTTTTCCATAATCTTTTCCATACGATCAGCTTCTATATAGCATACGATGCAATCTTCTAGGGCTATTGCTTGTTCTTCTGCTGCAGCTTGGGCATCGTATAATGATAATTCTCCAAAAATATGTCCCTTCTTTACAATATATTTTGCAGCATTATTAGACGTGTCTACAATTTTAATAGTTCCTTTTTTAAGAAAAAAGATGCTTTTTTTATCCTTGTTTAGTAATTGAATTGTGCCTCCTTTATCAATGTTTTCCATTTCAAGAATCTCACACATACGCATCATTGTAATTCTGCCAAGTTTATTAAAAAGATTAAATCCTTCCAGAAACCAATATTTGGTATATGTATTCAAAGAGAGTTGGTTTATAAGTTAGTATAGTTAAAAGTAGTGAATTTTGATAAGACCTTAGTAGTATTAATTTGTGGAAACTTACTGTAGGCGACAATTACTAAAAATTTGCAAGTCAATTCCTTATGTTCTTGAATAGTAAAAAAACCCCTGGATTAGGGGTTTTTGATTGTTAGAATTGTAAAAAAGCTTTCTATTTATTTCCTAGCATTAATAGTTCATTACAAACTATTTCGGTAATGTATCTTTTTTGGCCTTCACTATCTTCGTAACTTCTAGAGGTCAGTTTACCTTCAACGGCAATTTCTTGCCCTTTGTTTACATATTTTTCGATGATATCTGCAGTTTTACCCCAAGCTACAATATTATGCCATTGCGTATCTGTTATTTTATCACCTTGTTTGTTGTAATAATAATCATTTGTAGCGATTGAGAATTTGGCTAATTTTTTACCAGATTCTAGAGTAATAATTTCTGGTTCTTGTCCTAAGTTTCCAATCAACTGTACTTTGTTTTTTAGCGTGTTCATAATTTTAGTTTTACGTGTTAAACAATTGATACTATCGAGTTCTGATGTTTCGACAATGCAAACATAGAAGAGTCTGTTTTAGAGATTCGGTTAGGAAGTGTTTAATTTCGTTTGTAATTATTTGTAACCGTTTGTAAATAATTATTTGATTATAAAGCAGAGATTTATGAGTTTTTTAAAATGTTATATTTTTGAATTAAAATAAGTGTTTTAATGGGGGATTCAAATATTCTATTGCGACAACTAAAGCTTTCTGATGTTAGCCAATTGACCATACTGGCTAATAATAAAAAGGTATGGGATAATGTAAGAGATTATTTTCCTTATCCGTACACCGAAAAAGATGCCGAGGTTTTTATAAATCTAACTAAAGAGCAAAATCCTAGGCAAAGTTTTGGCATCGAATTCAATGGTGAACTCTGTGGAGTAATTAGTCTTATACCACAAAAAGATGTATATAAAAAATCCGCAGAAATAGGATATTGGATTGGTGAACCTTATTGGGGAAAAGGAATCATGACTAAAGCTGTAGGATTAATTACCAGATATGGATTTGACGAATTAAACGTAATCAGAATATTTGCAGGCATTTTTGAGTATAATGTAGCTTCTATGAAGATTTTGGAAAATAATGGTTATAAAAAGGAGGCAATATCTGAAAAAGCTGTATTTAAAAATGGCAAGATATGGGATGAACATCGCTACTATATTCTAAACAAAGACTATAGTATGAAATAACTCAATCCCTCTTCAATTATCTCACAAATACTTATATGAAAACTAGTAGCCTAATTAAGTATTTTTAGTGATCAATCAGGCGTATGCCTGTTTGATTATCAAAAGGGCATAAATCACATAAAATAACATTTATGCTCACAACAGCCCAAGCGAATCTGTATTAGGCTTATTATATCTATTCAAAGAATTTATAAAAGGCGTTAGAGGATTTAAAATCACTCACGTTGTAACATTTTTTAAAATAAATTGGAATTAGGGGGGTAGGGTATATAATAACTAGCTCGTTTTATTAGTGTAAACAAATAAATAATCTGTAAAATATTATAGGGTTTGAGGGACAAACGAATGCTATACTATGTAGATTTTTTAAATTTTAAGATGGAAAGAGAAATCTTTCCATCTTTTTGTATCACTATAAAAAGACATTGTCATTCTGATATCCAAGTGTGGGATTAATGCCGTACTTTGTTAATAAAAGATCAGAATTCATAAAAGAGTTGAGTTTGTATTATGAATCCTGAACCTTTGGGGTTCAGGATGGCAATTTTGATATAAAAGATAGGAGCTTTTATGATGCTTTCAAGGTAATACTTCTTCAAACTTAAGTTGGTTGTCGATTATAGTATTGTTGTATTTTAGGGTCCAACCTAACGAATTAGTGAGTATATATATCTTCTGTAGTTCACTAATGAGTCGATTTTCAGAATTCGTTACTAGAGACGACTTTTTTACCTTCTTGTTAAGTTGTTGCACTACTTTTTGTCTGATTAAATTATGATCTTTTGGGTTAAACTGATTTAAAATACCATACTCAAGACTGTGATATTTTATATCGGGATTGATGTTAATTTCAGGTTCAGGAATTTTAGTAATCACTACGGTTTTAATATCCTTATTAAGGATATACTCAATCTGACTAAGATCATAAGATACTTCCACTTTTGCGTTGACAACCACCAATGCAGTTTTTATTGTAGGAATAAAAGAATACACTTTTTTGTTCTCTTTATAATTGATCACTTCAGAGAAATGGCCTTCTGTAACTACAAGTTTACCAACATTTTTTATTTGATTAAGGATAAGATCTGATGATTGAAGCTCAGTTTTTCTAGCCGTAGATTGATCGATAAAATACTTTATTCCGAATACCAAAAGGGCAGTTATAAGTGCACCAAGTAAAAAATTACGCATAGGGTATACTTTCATGTTTCGTATAAATGTACATAAAAAAATATAGCCCTTCTATAAAAAGAAAGGCTATACCCATGTAAAGAAATATTGGTCTTATTTTATTTGTGGCGGGTATTTTTCGAGGATTGCACCCACAATTTTATTCATTTTTTCTTGTTTTTTTTCTACTCTTTCTGTTAAGGCGGCTGTTCCCATTCCTTGCCATATCAATTCTTTTTTAGAAGCGTCAATAAGATCTATATATAAAGTGCCTTCAGTCACACGAGAAACGGTATTGTAATTGGGACCCCAGAACCAAGGATTCCATCCCCAGCCATAACCCCAACCTGGACCCCAGCCCCAGCCCCAGTTATTTTGATAGAGATTTACATTTTCTCGGGTTTTTGTGAAAATACTAACAAGCATATCGGGATTTTCTGATTTAATAAATCCTTTAGAGGTCATATCTGCTTCGATAGCTCTTAGAATACGTTTTTTGTCTAGATCACTAATTTCTGCTTTATCAATTCCTGGTTTATAAAAAGCAAAACTTTTATATGTATTGAAATTTGCCTGCTTATCATAATCTGAAGCTACACGTACCGTAGAGCAGGAACTAAGCATTATGATAAGGATTAATGATACAAGTGATAAAAATTTCATAATCCTATATTTTTTAGAGATTTAACAATAGCTTTTACGATTATTGCTCACAATAATCATACCATGGCATAGATCTTGTTTCTATTTTTTTGAGTAGCTATTCGTTTTTTTGTCATAGCCATATGGGCAATGCCTGCAGCCACTCTCACAGCAATACCCCCTTCTAAGGTGATATTGTTCTGTAAAACATCGATACCCTTCTGGGGTAATATAATAATCTCCTTCTTTTGGAGTTAATATTTTTTTAGGGTTACTCATCTAATACAAAAATAGTATCTTGTAATTATATGCGCATTGTTGTTAACAAATATTTGATAGGACGCCACTTTGTTGGGTTAGCTCTTTGGCCATTTATTGTAGTCAAAGATTCATTCCTTAAAGATGATGAAGCCTTTATTAATCACGAAAAAATTCATATCAGACAACAAGCAGAGTTGTTGGTATTGCCATTCTATATTCTTTATTTTGCAGAATATATTATTAGGGTGTTTCAATATCGAAACTTACAATTAGCGTATCGTAATATTTCTTTTGAGAGAGAAGCTTACTACAATGAAGATGATCTTAATTATCTAAAAAAGAGAAAACCCTGGAGTTTTATTAAATATTTTTAAATGCATATTTTTTCTTCGGAAACTGTACTTTCAGAAAATCAAAAGATTAATCATCCGATTCTGGATAATGCACAAGTTTCACTTTATATCAAGAGAGAAGATCAGATTGATAAAGATGTTTCCGGGAATAAATTCAGAAAATTAAAGTACAATCTTACAGAAGCTAAGCGATTAAAACATCATACAGTTTTGACGTTTGGAGGAGCCTATAGTAATCACATCACAGCAACCGCTGCAGCAGCAAAGATGGTAGGACTAGACAGTATTGGTGTTATCAGGGGTGATGAATTAGGTAAAAATATCGATAAAACCTTGTCAGAAAACGACACTTTACGTTTTGCCAATACTAATGGGATGCGTCTTAGGTTTGTTACCAGAGAAGACTACCGAGAAAAAACTTCTGAAGCTTTTTTAGAGAAATTGGCTAAAGAGTTCGGTTCTTTTTTTTTAATTCCTGAAGGCGGAACAAACGAGTTGGCGGTTAAAGGATGCGAAGAAATACTTACAAAACAAGATGAAAGTTTTGATTTTATTTGCACTGCCGTAGGTACAGGGGGTACTATCTCGGGTATTATTAATAGTAGTAATACTAGTCAAACTATATTAGGGTTTCCAGCTTTGAAGGGTGATTTTTTATCCGAAGAGATTTCAAAATTTACGTCCAGGACAAATTGGAAATTGGTAACCGATTATCATTTTGGAGGATACGGTAAAATAAATAAAGAAGGTGTAGAGTTTATAAATGATTTTTATAGACAACACAATGTTTTATTAGATCCAATCTACACGGGTAAGATGCTCTATGGAATTTTTGACATGGTGCATAAAGGTGTTTTTCCAAAAAATACTCGTATTTTAGCCGTGCATACCGGAGGGTTACAAGGTATAGCAGGGATGAACGAAAAATTAAAGAAAAAGAAGCTACCCCTTATTACAACTTAATATAGAAAATGAGGAAATTTATTTCACTATTATGTGTCGCTGTTTTTTTGATTTCTTGCGGAGGAAGTAAAAAAACAGTTATTTCACGAACAGAAACAACAGTACCCAAACGAACAACTAAGATAGAACGTAAGGCGCAAGCAATTAAATCAGAAAAATTACCTGATGTTACTCCTCGCAAAAAAGCTCCGGCTTCAATTCCTTACAAAGAAAGAGTACAACGCTATATCTATGAATTTTCTGAAATAGCGATGAGTGAAATGAAGACTTATGGTATACCTGCCAGTATTACTCTGGCGCAAGGAATTCTGGAATCGGGAGCAGGATATGGAGAGTTGACTCAAAGAGCAAAAAATCACTTTGGAATTAAATGCCATAATTGGAAAGGTGATCGCGTATATCATGATGATGATCTTTCTCAAGAGTGCTTCAGAAAATATGACAATGCCAGCGAATCTTTTAGAGATCATTCTTTGTTTTTAAAGAATAGAAAACGATATTCAAGACTTTTTACGTTCAATAAAAAAGATTATAAATCTTGGGCAAGAGGACTAAGAGAAGCAGGATATGCTACCGATAAAAAGTATCCAGAAAAACTTATAGGTATTATCGAAAGATATCAATTGTATACTTTTGACGATCAGGTACTGGGTCGTAGCAATAAGAATAGGGTTCGTAAAGAAATCAAAAAAGAAGTCAAAAAAGATATTGCCACAGTAGTAACATCACCTATTCGTACTCAGGATGGAGGTCATGTGGTACAACAAGGAGATACCTTATATTCTATCTCAAGAAGGTATAAAATCTCTGTACAAGAACTTAGATCATATAATAACCTCGCAGACAATACAATACATGTCGGGCAAGTACTTAAAGTAGCTGCCGAAGATGAGGAAGAAGAAGATTTCAACTAATCATGATATACCAAAGAAGCAGTGCATTATTTGCAGCAGCACAAAAAGTAATTCCAGGAGGAGTTAACTCACCAGTTAGAGCATTTAAAGCCGTAGGAGGAGACCCCATATTTGTTAAAGAAGCCAAAGGAGCATATTTATATGATGAGGATGGTAATCGATTGATTGATTATATCAATTCTTGGGGACCAATGATTTTGGGGCATGCACACCCTCCTGTAGTTGATGCAGTGGTCGAAAAAACTAAAAAAGGAACTAGCTTTGGGATGCCTACAGAAATCGAGACCCAGATTGCAGAGTTAGCGGTTTCTATGGTGCCTAATATTGATAAAATACGCTTTGTCAACTCAGGAACAGAAGCTTGTATGAGTGCTGTGCGCTTGGCTAGAGGGTATACCGGTAAAGATAAAATAATCAAATTTGCAGGTTGTTATCATGGGCATAGCGATTCTTTTCTAATCCAAGCGGGTAGTGGCGCTGTTACTTTTGGAAGCCCCAATAGTCCAGGTGTTACTAAAGGTACTGCTCAAGATACGCTTTTAGCAAGGTATAACGATCTAGATCAAGTTGAAGAGATTATCGAATCTAATAAAAACGAAATTGCCTGCATTATTATTGAACCTGTAGCGGGCAACATGGGCTGTATCCCACCAATAAAAGGATTTCTTCAGGGGTTGAGAGCTTTATGTGATACGCATGGTATACTTTTAATTTTTGATGAGGTGATGACTGGCTTTAGACTTGCCAAAGGAGGAGCGCAAGAGTTATTAGGAGTAGATGCCGATATCGTTACTTTTGGTAAAGTAATCGGAGGAGGATTGCCGGTAGGGGCATTTGCAGCACGAGAGGAAATTATGAATCACCTAGCACCTTTAGGTCCAGTATATCAAGCCGGTACTTTGAGTGGTAATCCATTGGCTATGGCAGCAGGATTAGCTATGCTTAATGAGCTTAATAACACTCCAGAAATCTTTAAGAGCTTAGCAGAAAAAACCGAATATTTACATGAAGGGATCGAAAAAGCCTTGTTGCATCATAATGTCACCCATACAATCAATAGAGTGGGGTCTATGATTTCTGTACACTTTGCTAAAGACGAGGTAGTAGATTTTGATACAGCAGCCAATGGAAATAACGATACTTTTAAAAAATTCTTTCATGGTATGTTGGATCATGGGATCTATATAGCCCCAAGTGCTTTTGAAACCTGGTTTATAACAGATGCACTTACTTATGAAGATTTAGATGAAACTATAGCCGCAGTGAATACAGTGTCAAGTACTTTGTTTTAGCCACTTTTATCTATTGAAGTGAACTCGGGATGCTAAACTTACATTAAAGGTCAATCTTTTTTTAAATAAAAACTTAATTCCTGTCTATGGTGAAAGGGTCGATATAGGTTTTCTAATGCATTGGAAAAATCTTTTTATTTGATGCCTTTTGTTATACTAATTCTTTGCATCATTCCAGCCTTGTGTTTAGGTTTGGAGTTTCATTATTTTTTATGGTAAATAGTGAATAACTTCATTTTTTGACTTCAGAGCTTTGTTTACATAGAATATTTCAAAAATTTAGGGTAACACTTTTAATTGTTTTCACATTAAAGAGGGTAATTGTGCTACAACTATCTGTAAAAAGGGTTAAAATAAAGTTTTTGACAAGTTTTAAATTATTTGCAGTGATAAGTTTGCATGATTTTTAAAGTAAAGGAAAATAAACATAAAAATTAAAAGAAATGAAAACCCCAAAATTATTTTTAAATCAATTAAGTGTATTAGCATTGAGCTTTTTTATATGTGTTTCTTGTAGCAGCGATGATGATGTTGCTATTACAGGAGGTGATGTGCCAACAACAGTAACCGAAAGTGATGCAAAACAAATAACAGCATTTTCATTATTGGCAGTCGATAATGAAGGATTGTCTGCAGATATTACAGCTACGATTGATCAAGATGCTAAAACGATTAGTGCAGAGTTGCCTATTGGTTCTTCGGCAGCTTCATTAACTCCAACCTTAACTATTTCTGATGCTGCTACAGTGAGCCCAGGTAATAAGACTGAAGTTGATTTTACCCAACCTGTATCCTATACAGTAACTGCAGAAGATGGTTCTACAGCAGTATATACAGTAACTATTACAGTATTAAAATCTGATGCCAAAGACATAACTTCTTTTACAATGTTAGCAGCAGATAATCCTGGATATTGCTGTGGTGATGTAACAAATTTTACCATAGATGAAGACACCAATATAATTACCTTAGAAATGGCAGATGGTTCAGACTTTACTGCATTAAAGCCTACCATTGTAATATCTGATAAAGCTACAGTAAACCCAGGTAATAAAATTGCCAATGACTTTAGTGTAAGTGGTGGTGCAAAATATATAGTAACTGCCGAGGATGGTTCTGAAAAAGAATACACAATTAATATTATAACCAGACGCTAATCTATAACTGCATAATAAATAAATGTATATAAACCCCTTTCTGTTAAATAGATAGAAGGGGTTTTATTTACGATTCAAACCACTTACTAAGTGCTATTTCTTTTCCATTGGGATATTTTACATCATAGGCCTGTGCCGTAAAATCGTTTTCTTTGATGTATGCATGTTTCTTGAGATATTCTGCCCCGCCGTAGTCACTAAAATCTTCTCGTATCGGTAAAACAGCAATATCTTCGGGCTTTTTTATGGTTGCAGCCAATCGCAGTACCCAATCGCACCATTTATCCTGAACTGCTGTCTCTGTAGCCAAAAAAATAAATTTACTATTTTCTCGTATTTGCTGTTGCAACTGTTTTGTAGTAGCATCACTTTTATCTTTAGGAATACTCTTATCAAGCCAATCTGCATGTAGTAGAACTCCAAAACCTTTTAGAAAGTTAATGGCACTATCCAGTTCTTCTAGTTCATCAGGATGATGAGAAATAAATAGCGTTACTTTAAGGTTTTTGGTTTCTTTTTTAAAGAGTTGTAGGCTTTCAGTAACATCTTTGGTATATATTCTCGCAGAGTTTCTTAATTGTAGTAACCCATACTGTGGTAGTATACTCATTAATAGTTTGACTTGGTTTATAAGAAAATATATAACGTTGTATTCTTAGATTTTGTTGTTTTTAATTTTATAAAATATTTATAATACATACGTTTTATGTAAGGGAGGTAATTGTCAGGTTTTTAAACTTTTGAAGCGCTAAAAGAATAACGTAAATATTTGTAAAAGAAAGTAGATTGTTTATACGTCGAACATGGATACTCAAATTTTAGAATAGTGATATCCAAAAAATATTAAAATTAAGACCATAATTATTTTAAATATATAACCGACAAGAGCATTTTTTTTAAGTTGTTTTGGGGTGTAAAATGAATTAAAATCTTTTTTACCTAAGTGGCATAAATATCTAATAATCGCACCAAACCATTCTGAAGAGTTTAGTGAGTTATCAGCTGCGTTTTGCGAATTTATATCTTCTTTTTTATTAGGATTTGAACTCATATTACACTTTACTATTTGACAAGAATTGATCAAATTTGTTACAATAATCGTTGCAAGAGGTAGAATATCTATTTGAAGGAGGCTCTACACCCTTTTCAATAGGTTTATTAGTTATGATTAGGTGGTTGTTTATAGATTCGAGATAGTTTAATATCCTTTTTAATGAGTGTCTAGCTCATGCTGGGGTAGTTGATTGCTCATTCGAATGGGTTGTATACTATTTCGAAGGGGTATTTTGCTCATTATAATAGGTTGGTGTACCGGTTTGAGACGGTTCGTAACCCATTCCAATAGGTTAAGAACCTGTTATAACCGGTCTATAACCTGCTCTAAGCACCTATACAACCTATTCGAAAGGGTGTAGAACCGCTTCGAAGGACTTTGGTAGATGTAATAAGGGGTTCAGGACCGATTCGAACCGGTCTATAACCGGGTTAGGGGTGGTTCAGAACCACCCCTTAGGGGGTAGCGAATGGGGTAGGTTAAAGAGTTGTTTACCTACGATATGTTTTAGAAGTAAAGGATTTATGAATTATTTTCCATTCTTCCTTTATTTTTAGCAGTAATAGGTAATCTATGGCTACTCGGTCTCTATCAGGTATGAGTACTTGTATCTTTGCAAGACCAGCATCATCTTCATAATCTATAGATAGTACTTTTCCAATTCGATTAAATGTTTTGCCTTGGGTGAAGTTGGTTATGTATTTCTTTCCTGGGATAATACCCAGTGTATCTTTTTTTATATAATACAAATTAAAGTCTTTATGAAACGCTTTGTTTAGTCTCTCGGGTTTGCTATTGGCTGTACCTTCTATATAGTGTAGTAAGGTGGTATTGATCTTGTCGATCTCTAGTGTGTTTTTAGCCTGTAAATCTGCAACGTTTTCAAAAGTATTAAGGTTGATGATTTTATGAAGGATTTTCCATGTTCCTTGTATTTTTAATAGTAGCAGGTAGTCGGTTGCTACTCTATTTCTGTCAGGAAAATATACTTCGATCTTTGCTGATGCAGCATCGTTTTCATAATCAATAGTAATTACTTTTCCGATTCGGTTATATTTTCTCCCTTTTTCTACACGTTTGATATAGCCCTTTCCATCTATAACTTTTAGGGTATCGCTATCCACAATAAATAGTTTGAAATCTTTGTGAAATGCTTTTTTTAATCGTTCGGGTTCTCCGTTGGCAGTACCTTCTATATAATGTTGTAATGTAGTGTTGATCAGCTCAATTTCGGTTTGTGCGTTTACTCCCAAATTCGAGATAAAGATAAATACTAAGGGTAGTATAAGGTTTTTTTTCATGGTGAGTTTTCTGATTTGTTTATGATGATTGATGATAAACGTATTATGATCTGTAACCAAGATAACAAATACATAAGCGTCATGATAGATAATTATATTACAATTAACTATAGTTATGATGGAGAAGCAGCTTTATCTCACTGGCCATGGCAAACTTTTATTTGCGGTGTACTAACTCCAATATTGTTTTGTACAGATCAGTTCTATATGCTTTCGCTTTTAACCAGGCATAAAAACTCATTTCAAAAATATCTTCCTGCTCAGGATCTGGAGTGGTTAGCGTATTCTGGATTTTTTCTTTAAAGGAAGCTGTAGTAATGATCTCGGGGTTTCGATAATATTCGAGGACAAGTTTTAAAAATTCAAGTGCTCTGGTTTCACCATTATTTTTGAGATAGCTGCTATGCTTTTTTCTAAAGCTGTTTACTCGAGATTCTACCAGGTCTAGATTATCGAGTTCAATATGCAATAAAATCTCGACCAGATTCTTTTTAATAACCCAAAGGATTCCGGTTTTTTCGGTATACCATGTGTCGCTATGATAAAAACCAGATATTATACCTAATGCATCTTTGAAGCGGGATTGCATAAAGTAAAATACAATCAGGCTTAGCTTTAGGTCTAAAATGTAAGAAGTCTGTTCTTTATGATGGTTGTCATCAAAAGTTTCGAGGGTGGCAATGGCTTGATCGGCATGCCCCGTATAATTAAGGTTTAGGGTGTGTAATAAGGTATATTGAGGAAAAAACCGACGGTAATACTTATTTTGGCTTTTATGCATCTGGTTCGTCATCAATACCAGATAATGTTTCGATGTTTTAAAATCCTTATTCCTAAAATAAGCATTGGCTACATAATACAAAATCTGTATATGGTAGAATAGATGCTTATCAATGAGATCTTCTTTAGTGTTGATTTGGGTGTAGGCTTCTTCTACAAAAGGAAGAATGGTATAATAGTCTCTAGAGGCCTGTGCGGCTTTGTTGGTGATTTCTAAAATCTTAAATAAAGACCTAAAGGTAAGGTCTTGTGTGGTCGAGATCCCAAACTTGAATAAAGCATCTTGTATTACGACAACAAAATCCTGATGATGTTGGATAAGTTTGTTCTGTACCGTTGCATAAAAGAGATTAAGGTTTTCTTCTTGTTGTATTGATGCTTTATTGTTTTTAAAATTATGAATAAGCGATTCTAGTGATAGTGATGTGTTAAGATGAGCATATTGAATTTTGGTGTAGTAAATCTCATTTAAAATGCTGTAAAGATCATATATTTTTGCTTTTTGCTCGGCTTTATTCAAAGTTTTAAACGCTATCCTGTACTGTTTTTGTTCAAAAAAGATTCTACTCGCTAATAATAATTTAAGAATCTCCATTTCTTCAGAAGTTTCTCCTTCTAAACTTTTCGAGGCAACAAAATCGATTAGACTATCATGTAACCTTTTGCTTAACGCATGAAAAGCTCCTTTAGATTGTTTTCCGTAGATTTTTATGTCTAGGTTTTTGACTTCCTCAGCAGTGTCTAAAAGCTTAAATAATTGTATGTTTTTAGTATCATTTCTTTTGTTTTTTTGTTTCAAAAGCGCAATAAAACTTCTCTTCTCTTCATCAGATAAAGTGCGAATTATAGATGAAATGATGTTCATTATATCGTAATTAGCTGTGGTTCAAATATACTATAAATACTATATTTTTATTATATAAATATAAATTATATCGTAAGTTTTTTGAAAAAATAGAATTTGCCCAGAGATAAAACCACTGCACATTTGTACCATAAATTAATCATCAAAAACAAAATTATCATGGATTACAAATTTAGTAACGACGTATCTCAGGATACGGTAACAGAAAAAAAGGAAAAGAAAAAAAACAAAACATATGATCAAAAGCCAACACCGGCTTTTATATCAGCATCATGGTCTGCATTGTTTATTGGTATGATATCGTATTGTACTGGTTTATGGAATGCAGATATGTTGCTTAATGAAAAAGGGTACTACTTCACGATCCTCTTATTTGGATTGTTCTCTGCAGTATCTGTACAAAAAAGTGTTAGGGATAGGTTAGAAGGCATCCCGGTAACCGAAATTTATTATGGGATTAGTTGGTTTACAACACTTACTTCTATTTTATTATTAATTATCGGTTTATGGAATGCCGATCTGGAGTTAAGTGAAAAAGGGTTCTATGGGATGTCTTTTGCCCTAAGTTTATTTGCTGCAATTGCAGTACAGAAAAATACCAGGGATAAAAAGTTTATAGAAAATCAAGAAGAAAAGTAAGAAATCAAAAGAAGAGGCCGTGTTTATTTAATTGTGCAAATGGTTACATGAACATCCGGGGGGAGGCCTCTTGTTTTGATGATTTGAAAAGACGGCTGTGTGGCTGCAGTCGTCTTTTTATTAACTTTATAACTAAACAATAGTATAACATGGGTTCAAAGTTTAACAAAGAACTGCAAACATTGGTAAAAGATAAGGTGATCTCGCCAGAGCTTGCAGATAAAATAGAGCAGTATTATGCTACCAGAGATATCGGGAAACCGAATAAATTATTTACGGTTTTCGGGATTTTTGGTGCATTATTGATTGGGTCGGGTGTTATTTTAATGTTGGCTCATAATTGGGATGAATTCTCAAGAACCATAAAAACAATCTTAGCATTTTTGCCATTGCTAGTAGGGCAATTTTTAACAGGTTTTTCTATACTCAAAGAAAAAAGTAAAACATGGAAAGAAGCATCTGCTACATTCCTTTTCTTTTCGGTAGGCGCATGTATCGCTTTGATAAGTCAAATCTATAATATTCCAGGAGATTTAGGAGTGTATTTGCTCACTTGGGTTGCTCTTTGTTTGCCCTTGATTTATCTGTTGCGATCTAATGCTGTGGCATTATTATCAATATTATTAAGTACCTATTATGCACTAGAAATTGGTCTGTGGAGATTTAGAGATAATACGACTCCATGGCTGTATATAGTACTATTTTTGACCATACTCCCTCAGTATTGGAGGTTAATTAAAACGAAAATAAACAGCAACACACTAACTATCTTTAACTGGGCAATACCCATAAGTATAACAATTGCTTTGGCTGCTTTTATTGGAACTAGTGATACTCTTGGATTTGTAATGTACATCACACTTTTTGGAGTATTGTATAACATAGGAAGACTTCCAGTATTTAGAGATTTGAAGGTCTTTAGAAATGGTTCTTTAATTATAGGGTCACTAGGAACAGTAATTTGCATGCTAATCTTTACGTTTAAATGGATATGGAGTGAGTTTCCGGATAACCCCAATTACAATACCCACGAATGGTATATGACCCTAGTTCTACTTGCAATAGCGCTTTTGGTTTTAGGATACTCAATCTGGAAAAAAGGATGGAGAGCAACAAATTTATTTCAGGTAACTTTTGTAGTATTCTGGATCGTATATTTTTTGTTCTCGACCTTTGGGGCGCTACCCGTAATACTTATGAATATACTTGTGTTTGCTTTAGGGATTTCGGCAATTAAAATTGGTGCAGACAAGTTTGATTTTAAAATTCTTAATTATGGATTACTTATTATCTCAATACTTATAGCGTGTAGGTTTTTTGATACTGGAATGGGATTTATAGTAAAAGGAATTTTATTTGTTTTAGCGGGAACAGGATTCTTTTTAACGAACTATTTTATGTTGAAGCGACAGCAGAAAATTTCAAAACAATTAAAAGATTTACAATTATGAAGATAATTCACGTATTTATAGGGTTTGTAATAGTAGCATTGATACAGATTTTTGTTCCATTACAAATGATCTGGCAACAGGAAGATGTATTGAGTTCAGGAGAAGTATATAAGTTCAAAACCAGACCAATAGACCCAACAGATCCTTTTAGAGGGAAATATATAACGTTACAGTACGAGATGAATTCTTTTACTATGGCAGATACAACATATATTCAAGGAGATAAGATATTTGTGTATATAGAAAATGATGATGCAGGTTATGCCAAGGTACATTCGTTAAGTAAAACTGATCTTAGATTGGATAAAGACTATGTTATTGCCAAAGTAACAGGGAATCATAAAGATGTTATAAATTTTAAACTGCCTTTCGATAGATTTTATATGGAAGAAACCAAGGCTTATGATGCGGAAAAAGCATATAGAGAGAATAATCGAAACAATACACAAAACGATGTATATGCATTGGTACATATTAAAGAAGGAAAATCAGTGCTTAAAGATGTGATCATTAATGGAATTTCAATACAAAAATTTGTAGAGAAATAGTTTCAAATTAAACCTTTATCAAATACTGAAGTCTTATATCATATAGAAAACAAAAAAACTAGAGATATGAAGACAATATTGAAATTACTTATTCCGATTATATTACTTTCTTTTTTTACTACATCTTGTGCTACAACAGTTAGGGTGCGACCTGCTCGTGGAGTTGTGGTTACAAAGTTACATCATCCAAAGATTGTTGTGCATAATAATGTAAGATACTATAGAAGTAATGGAACCTGGTATGTTAAACAAAATAGAGGATATAGAACTATTGCCGCTCCGGTAGGTGTACGAGTTACGACTTTGCCAAGAGGATATCGTGTTGTAAAAGTAAGAGGAGTAAAATATTATACCTATAGAGGGGTATATTACAAAAGATCAGGAAGAAAATACATTGTGGTTAATGTGTAGTTGATAGTTAGTTTGTGATGAGTGGGTAGTTTCTAGAAGTTCGTGATTTCTATACTACCCACTTATTATTTTTAAACGATTACCAGGCTTCTTCGATTTTTATTCGTTTTCCATTTTGATAAGATCCGATAAACGCATTTCTAAAACCAAGTTTCACCAACTCTCTACGAAAACGTTTGGCTTCTGCGAGGGTTTCAAAATTTCCTAAAGCATATTTATTATATCCTTCACTTTTGATTTCTTTAAAATTGACAAAGTTATCCGAGTACATCGATAGATTTTTTTCTTCGAAAGCTCCTATTTGTACTGCATATACCAATTCGCCTTCAATAGAACCAGCAGACTCTCCGGTATCAGCATCTAATTCTTGATTCATCGATACATTTTGAAGTGTAACTTCCAGTTCAGCAATTTTATTCTCAAGGATTTCTAATTCTGATTTATGATCTTTTTCAGAAATCATGCCTGTTGTACCAAAGTTCATGAAATATACTGTTCCGGCAATTCCTAATACTGCCAGGATCCCTAGGATAATTGTTGCAATCTTAAACTTCCTGGAGTTCTCCTTTTCATCTTTAACTGCTTTTTCGCTAAGATATTTAGCGCTTTGTGTAGCTTCTTCGGCTTTATATATTTGATCCTTAAGGTCTTGTAGTTCTTCGTCTGTGATAAATGCCATGGTTGTTAGTTTTTTTGAACACTCAAATATAGGAGATTCTTATAAAACTTCAAGAGTTTGGTGCACTTAGCATATAATTAGTATACATAATACTAAAAATTGATTAGCAATTAGATAGGGATATTTGAAATACTTAAAGTTTATTTAATTGACAGGTAACATTGGTATAGCTGTACAGGAATATCTTTGATATAGACAATCTGAAACCGCAGTAAATATAACTTCGGTAGTATTAGAATTTATTTTTTAGGGGAAAAACGCAACCGGTAGGGTTGCGTTTTATTTTTGTGTCTTTGTCCTATAGATTTAGTCTGTGATTTCTACAATTAGGTTGTCTTCGGTTTTGGTAACTTTGGTTAACCCTAATTTAGAAAGGCCTTTCATACCTTTGTCCCATGCTTTATTGCTTAAACCAGCTGCATTTTTGAGATCGGTAAGCGTTATGCTTTTTTCTTTTTTAAGAATTTCGAAAATTGCTTTTTCGTTGTCTTTAAGTTCAACCTGTTTTTTTTCTGGTCGCATTTGCGGGAAAAACAATACTTCTTGTATAGACTGATTATTGGTTAAATACATAATCAAACGATCCATCCCAATTCCCATACCAGAAGTAGGTGGCATCCCGTACTCCAGTGCTCTTAAGAAATCCTGATCGATAAACATAGCTTCGTCATCTCCTTTTTCACCTAGTTTTAATTGATCTTCAAAACGCTCTCTTTGATCAATAGGATCATTAAGTTCAGAATAGGCATTGGCAATCTCCTTACCACATACCATAAGTTCAAAACGTTCTGTTAGTTCTGGATTGTCTCTATGTTCTTTGCATAAAGGACTCATCTCTTTCGGATAGTCAGTAATAAAAGTAGGTTGGATGTAGTTTCCTTCACATTTTTCACCAAAGATCTCATCGATAAGTTTTCCTTTACCCATGGTATGGTCTACCTCTATGCCCATGTCTTTAGCGGCATCCCGTATTTCATCTTCAGATTTATCTGTAATATCAAAACCTGTAAAATGCTTAATAGAATCAGCCATAGTTACTCTTGCGTACGGCGCTTTGAAATCAACTTCATGTTCTCCAAAAGTAGCTTTGGTAGTTCCATTAACAGCTATAGCACAATATTCTAATAATTGCTCGCAGAAATCCATCATCCAATTGTAATCTTTGTAGGCTACATAGATTTCCATTGCCGTAAATTCAGGATTGTGCGTACGATCCATTCCTTCATTTCTGAAGTTTTTAGAAAATTCATATACACCATCAAAACCACCAACTATTAATCTTTTTAGGTACAACTCGTTAGCTATACGCATATATAATGGTATGTCTAATGAATTGTGGTGCGTAATAAATGGACGCGCCGCTGCTCCACCGGGGATGGGTTGCAGTATAGGAGTTTCTACTTCAAAATATCCACGATCATTAAAGAACTCACGCATAGCATTAAACAATTTGGTTCTTTTTACAAAAACCTCTTTAACATGAGGGTTTACAACCAAATCGGCGTATCGTTGTCTATAACGCAATTCGGGATCATTGAATTCGTCGAATGTATTTCCTTCTTTATCAGTTTTTGGAAGTGGTAAGGGTTTTAAAGACTTACTAAGTATCGTAAAATCTTTCACCATTACCGTTTTTTCACCTACCTGAGTGGTGAAAAGCTCACCTTCGACACCAATAAAATCACCAATATCCAGTAATTTCTTGTAGACTTCATTATATTGGGTTTTGTCTTCGCTAGTACAAATTTCATCTCGATTAAAATATACTTGCACACGACCATCAGCATCTTGTAGTTCAGCAAAAGAAGCTTTACCTTGTATACGACGCGACATTAATCTACCGGCAATAATTACTTTTTTGCCTTCTTCATATTCATTTTTTATCTTCTCTGAAGTATGATCTATTGGGTATAATGCTGCTGGATATGGATTAATACCGAGCTCACGTAAAGAATTTAATTTCTCTCTTCTTACAAGTTCTTGTTCTGATAATTGCATAATGCTGCCTTTTTAAAGGCACAAAAGTAGCCTATTTAGAGAATTTAAAGAAAAGTCTGCTTAAAAAATTTCTCCTCGATTTGCTGCTTTTCTCAATTCTTTAATTTTGAACCGTATTTCTTCATTATCAGCAAAATTCATTAACGTTTTGTCGTATTCGAATTGTTTTAAGATGGATAAGATAATACAATACGTCAATACCTTATCCATCTTCAATAGGTTACGCTTTTACTTTATTTTTGGGTGTAACCATTGCTTTAATTTTAAGAATCTCTTTACCTTTTTTGGTGTTCGTAGTGATTGTAACTTGCTTATTTTGCATATTAGGCTTTCCGTTAGAATTGAACGAAACGAGCAAGGTTCCCGATGCACCTGGTGCAATAGGTTCTTTAGGCCATTCTGGAACGGTGCAACCGCAGCTACCTTTTGCACTAACTATTAATAATGGTGTTTTACCAGTGTTGGTAAAAGTAAAGGAGTGTTCTACAATATCTCCTTCGTTAATGACTCCAAAATCATGATCTGTTATAGAGAATGTCATTATAGGAAGCTCTGTACTCTTAGCATCTCGTTTTGCAGCAATCTCTACGTTCTCGGTTTTTATTTTTTGAGTTGCGTCGTTCTTACACGATACTATTGTCATTAAAAAAGCTCCTGCTACTGTAATTAAAATACCTGTTTTCATTGATTTGATTTTTTAGATTATTAAAATTTAGTCTATAGATCACTCAATTCGAATGACCGGTATCAAAATTGAAATTTTAACCGCAAAAAAACGCTGAGAAGAGGTTTGAAATAGGGACTAGACCCGGGGGTGGATTTTTATTTTCTATTTGATATATAGCGATTTAACTTCGTTTCTAGACGTTGTTCCTAGTTTTTTGTAAAGATTATTGATATGTGTTTTTACTGTGCTGACACTTACAAACATTGAAGAAGCAATCTCTTTATTGGTTTTATCTTCGAGGATGAGAGCTAGTATTTTTTGTTCCTGTTGGGTGAGTTTTGTTTCTGAAATCCAAATGGGTTTTCTTTTTCTTTTCTGGAGTATCCATTGCAAAATATTAAGAAGCACAGAAATCAGCAATAACATTAATATGATCCATAACCATGGTTGTTTTTGGGTTGCCTCGGGATCAAGTAAAAATTTATCTGAGGCCAATTCGATTTCATACTGTTTAGTATATGTACTATTGGGATATTTCTCTTGTAGTCTTTCTAAGAGTTGATCGTAGTAGTTGTTGGTTTTAAGGTCTTCTAGGTAGTGATTATATAAATCATTCGTTTTATTCGATAAGAATGCGTATATGTATAATTCTACTAGGGGTTCATTAAGGTTTTTTCCAAATTGTTGCAAAACATTCAGCCATCTATTAGAGTTTATTTTTCGATTGGCCTTACTGCGATAATTTCCAAATGCAAAACGCATTTCGTCAATAATTGAATCAATTTTGATAAAACCATTGTTTTTTTCATTGCTTGAAACGATTTTGCAAAACATTTCTTTATCAAATGAAAATGGAAACGAAAGTGAATCCCTATTGTTTGCTATAAAAAGTAATTCTTTGCTGTCAGAACAAAATCCGTTTAAATGCGCTTTGTTTTCGTGGGCTTTAGAGCAATTATCAACATGGATTCTATATATATGATTATTAGAAGGAAGGTGATCCCCAGAAAACGTAAAATATCCGGTAGAATCTGGAGTTGCTTTTTGAATAATCTGCTCGGGATAAATTCCTGAAATTTTCCTGTAATCTTCAACAAGTGATAAATAGACATCTTCTGGCCAGTTTGTTTTATCTACATATCCAGAAAAATGATGTTGTGCAAAGCCTCCAAACGGGAGTGTAAAAAAGATGCTATATACTATGGATAATAATTTCATACTCAAAAAGAAACAAGAAATATAAAGATTAATTTAATAAAACTGTAACAGAATAATAAGTTAGGCTACCAATAAGTATAACGTTTTAATTTATTTTTATCAGATTTATGAGTTTTTGGAGAGTTTTACTTGCTATTTTTTTTCCGCCATTATCAATACTTGATAAAGGCTGTGGTTCTGTACTTATAGTGTTATTATTAACTATCTGTGGATGGGTTCCCGGGGTAATAGCAGCTTTGGTCATATTAAATAATCCAGAGAAATAAAATTTCAAAATAAATCTAACAAAGAATCTATTATGTTCATTGTATATTTGTATCGATGAATAAGAAGATCGAAATACAAGAATTAGGACATAAGGACTACAAAGAAACCTGGGAGTATCAGGAAAAATTATTCAAAGAAATTTTAGATATAAAAGTCAAAAACCGACGAGAAGATGCTGGGTTAGCAACACCTAATTATTTTCTTTTTGTTGAACATCCACATGTATATACCTTGGGTAAAAGTGGAGATATGAGTAATCTTTTGTTGTCTGAAGATCAATTAAAAGAAAAAGGGGCCACTTTTTATAAAATAAACCGAGGAGGTGATATCACCTATCATGGCCCTGGTCAGATTGTAGGGTATCCTATTCTTGATCTTGATAATTTCTTTACCGATATTCATAAGTATCTTCGCTTTCTCGAAGAAATGGTTATTCTTACGTTGGCCGAGTATGGTATAAGTGCTACGAGAAGCGATGGCGAAACAGGGGTTTGGTTAGATGTAGGTACTCCGTTTGCGCGTAAAATTTGCGCTATGGGTGTACGAGCTAGTCGTTGGGTTACTATGCATGGTTTTGCGTTAAATATCAATGCAGATTTAGGCTATTTTGACAATATAATACCTTGTGGAATTAAAGGAAAAGCAGTGACGTCGTTAAATGTTGAGCTTGGTGTTGAAACTGTAAATATAGATGAGGTAAAAGAAAAATTATTGAAGCATTTTAAAGTGCTTTTTGAAGCCGAACTTAGCAAACAAAAAACAGAAGCTTAGTATTTCTAATACTAAAAAAGAAATTCTTAGGTTTTAATTTCATAACCTTCCATTTTTTTGGAGTTAGTGATCTATATAGATGAAATTATATACCTTTTTGATTCCGCTCATGCTCATACATGCATGTAAAACTACTTCTTCACCAGGATCAGCGATTATTTCAGATATTCAAAACATTGATTTGTGTCCTGAAGCTGGAAAATGCGATGTCAGAATTCATAAAAATTCTTCTCTAACCCTTAAAAAAGATATAACGGATAGTTATTATCCTGTAATTGAAACAGGAAATAACATTATTATCGTATTCGAATTTTCAAAAAAAGGTCCAGAAGGCACAGCTGATGGGGATTATTCAGAAACTATACATTTTGAGGTTAATGAAAATGTTGAGAGTTTGCATATAAAAAACGAACAACTATCTCAGGTGAATATGCTTTTCGGAAAACAATGTTTTTGTAGAGGTGAGGCTGGATATTATAAAGTTAAACGTGGAAACCTTATATTTCGAAAATCGGAAAATGAAATCACTATTGATCTGTCATTTCAATTAGATAAGGTTACACACCGTGTTACAAAGATTAAGGAAAAAATTAAGTTATAAAAAACTAGCGATACATTGAAAAGATGCATCGCTAGTTGATTAGTTTATAATTTGCGATTATTATTCTTTAATAAATCGCATTGATTTGTATTTATCTCCTCCACCTGGATTAAGATTTAGAATATACATACCCTTTTGTAATGCGCTCGTATTTATTGTCTTATGAGTTATTTTACCTCTCATTACAGTTTGTCCAAGCAAATTAACAATTTCATATGGAGTATCTTTTTTAGAAATGGTAACCGTTAACAATTCATCATTCCCAACTGGATTAGGTGAAATAGAGATTCGTAACGGTTCTGTAGTGGTAACACTTTCAATTACTATCCCTTTAGTAGAAGTTCCAATGGTAAAAGTTGTGGTTTCAGAAGAGCCAAATGCACCCCCTGAAGCTATAGTAGTACCTCCAGATACAAGAGAATAAGATCCATTACCATATCCGCAACACATTCCGTCGCCATAACTATCATTAAGCGTAAAAGTATACGTTCCAGGATCTAAACATTCTGTAATCGTTAATGTTGATCCATCCGGTTGAGAACCATATGTTCCTCCAGATGCAATCACTTGGTTGCTGCTATCAATAATCTGCCAGCTTGTTTCTTGTGGGTAATCATCAAAATTAAGAGTTAATACAACATCTGTACATGTAGATGGTCCGCCTGATCTACTAAGACGCAGATTGTCTATTGCCATATCTCCTTGCCACGTACTACCAGTAAAACCATTAAAGCGTAGTTGTACAGAAGTACCTGCATACGCACTTAAATCAATGTTTGCAGATTGCCAGGAGTTTCCTTGGTTTCCAGATTTCGACCAAATTGCGGCCCAGGTATTACCATTATCTGTGCTAGCTTCTAGTGCAAGGCTTCCCATGTTTGCAGCACCATACATATGATATTGAAATGTAAAACTAGCAGTAGTAGCAGTACTTAGATCAAAACATGGAGAGTTTAGAATAGCTCTTTTTGATGGGAAATTTGGTCTAGAAGATTCCATATACGCATAATATGTTCCTTGTGCAGCACTAGAGGGTCCTGTATTTCTAGATGGGGTTCCGTTAGCGTCTATCGTCCAATCAAAATCATTTGTCGAATCTTGTGTCCATGATCCAAATGTATTTTCAAACCCTTCTGTATACGGGAACGAAGAAATCCCTCCAATACACGTATCACCTCCAGAGGGTTCAGTGGTAATATTAACAACATTACTGGCATTTGATTCATTACCAGCAGCATCTTCAGCTCTAACACTAAAACTATAATTAGTATTTGGAGATAATCCAGTAACTTGGTATGAAGTGTTTGTTGTAGTTGCGATCACATTGGTGCCTTGATATACATCATACCCAGTAACCCCTACATTATCTGTAGACGCATTCCAGTTAAGGTCAGCCGTAGTTTGTGTAACATTAGAAGCTACTAATCCATTTGGAGCGGTCGGTGCTTGAGTATCTGTTTGAGATAATGTAGTCGCATTGGCAGTATTACTAAAATCAGACTCATTACCGGCAGCATCTTTAGCTTTTACTCTAAAACTATACGCTGTATTTGGTGTTAACCCAGTAACTTGGTAAGAGGTTGTTGTTACTGTTGTAATTATAGCATTTCCCTGATAGATGTCATACCCTGTAACTCCTACGTTATCTGTAGAAGCATTCCAATTAAGGTCGATTGTTGATTGAGTGATGTTCGAAGTCGCTAAGCTACCAGGTTCAGTTGGCGCTTGCGTATCTCCACCGGTACCAGGAGTAATTTCGAAGTTTGTATTAGAGATGTCATAAAAAATATGACCAGATCCTCTAACCATAATTCTGTTTTGAGTACCTACTGCATTGGGTACGGTAATGTTTTGAGCACCGTCATTGGTTACTGCCGATACTATTGTAATAGGATATGTATCTCCTCCATCGGTAGATAATAATATGTCTACATTAGCTGCATTAACGCCATTGCCGGTGGTTCCGGCAACATTCCATGTTACTGTTTGTGTTGATCCCGCCGCCCAGCTAACATTTGTGTTAGGTGCATTTACAACAAAAGGTCCTGCAGCACCCGCAACTGTAATTCTTGTATTATCACTAGCAGTACTAGCGCCACCAGATGCATTATCTCTAACAGTTAATCTAAAATTCATAGTTCTGCTTACAGATGGAACAACCTCCCAGGTAGAAGCAGTTTGACCTGCTTTAACCGTTGATAATGCAGGCATATATCTGTCAGGTGATGATGTTGGAGTTAATGATCTAAACGCTGGTCCTCCAGTTGAAGTAGAAGATGGTGGCATTGTTGCAGGTTGCGTGTCCATTTGTTCCCAGCAATATGTAAGTGAATCTCCTGAATTGGCATCTGATCCAACACCTTTCAAAACAAATGGTGTTGATGCTGGAATCGTAAAATCTTGTCCAGCATTAGCCGTAGGAGCAGAGTTACCTGTATTGCTTTGGGCACCGCATCGGCTATTTCCTTGAGAAATATTCTGCCACATTTCCTGGATACTTATAGCGTGAAAATAAGCGTCGCTATTATTTTGAACATTTGGAGAACAGATACCCGCATATCCCATTATGGTAGATGCACTACCTGGTTCTACAGATGCACTGGATCTTTGACAGCTATTATTTTGAGTGTGATTTCCTCCGTATTGATGTCCCATCTCGTGAGCAACATAATCTACATCATACGAGTCTCCAATTGGCCGACCGCTTCCGGTAATTCCTCTAGCTTTAGAATTTGTACAAGGAGACCTAAGTTGTGCCAATCCACCCCCTCCAGTACTAAAAGCATGACCTATATCATAATTATTACGACCTATAAATTGGTCACAAACTGTTTGACTTTCATTAATCAAAGCACCAGCATTACTATTGCTAAGGTTGTCTGTATTAGGATTTAAAAAGATGATATCTGTATTGTTATTTACGAGGACCATAGTTAAAGCTAAATCTCTTTCAAAAATGCCATTAACTCGAGTCATTGTTATATTAACAGCAGAAAGTACAGCTTCTTTTTTTACTTGATCCGAAGCTCCAGAACTGATCCCTTGATTGTTTAAGTGAAATTGAGAATACTCTCCTGTACAAGCAATAGCAAGTCTGAATGTTCTTAATTTACCATCGTTTGCATTTCTTATCGCGGGAAGTTGTTGTTCAGAAAAATTGGATTTAAAATTATCTTCAACCAGACATTCAAAAGTATCTGGATTAGCGGGTAAATCCGCTTTTGAATAACAAATATAGCTTCCTTTATCTTTTGTATATGGGTCGATATAAATAGTTTTATGGTTTCCCGAAGTTATCATGGCGTGGAGACCGATTTTTGATACACTAAATCTGGCAACCGCCGTAGGATCATCAATCCCATAACCAACAAAGGATTTGATACTTGGAAATTGTCTTGCAAGGTCTTCTTCCATAATGGAAGCCTCCAGGATTCTAAATTTTTTCAATACACCATTAGCCGTAGGAAGCTCCATGATAACACTAGAGCTTTTTTGCTGAGCTCTAGAAGGAGTGTTATTTAAAATAGAAGTTAATGCTGTAGTGTTTAAGTCAAATAATTGATATTTATTCGGAGTAGTTTTTCTAAATTCTTTCTCTTTGTCTTGAGATTTACTGAGAGACATGGGGCTCCATAGTTGGGCATGTATACTCATGCTCACCAGTAAAAAAGTGAGCATTAGTATTTTGTTTAAAATACTTGTTTTCATAATTGAGTTTGTGTTTGTAAGTTTATATCATAAACTTAACAACTCCTTATGTCACAGTTTAGTGTCAATAAAACAATGTTTAACACCAAATGTTAAAACTCTTAATAAAATGTTAATGTAATTATTATAAGCAGTTCTTTAAAAAAAGCCTTTTAGTATGTGTGAAAAAGTAGCGATATAAAAAAAGCCGCTACATGAGCGGCCTTTTTTTGAATTGAGTTACTTTATTATTTAACCATATATTGTAAAGAAGCACCCGGACGTCCTACATATCCTACGCCAGTAAATTTGTATCTAAGAATAAGACATAAAGCTTTTCTGGCTTCAGCTTCGCTGTTTCCAAAATCAAATATCCAATGGTTACCATCGACAATTTTCCATCTTCCTCCAATTTTTTGTACGTCGATATTACCGGGATCAAATCTAATAATATCTTCACTAGCAACGGGTTGTACATTAGAAGCACTATTGCCTACCAACTGATATTTAAATGAAGGGTTTGGACGTTTTACAAAACAGGATTTTGTGAATCCATAACGTTGTACGATATAAATAATCCTCTTGGCTTCAGTATAGTTAGGTGCCGAGAAAACATAATGACTACCATCGGCAATAGAGTAGGTACCTAGAGAATTTCTAACTACCCTAAGGTTATTTGGGTTGAAAGGAATACAATCTTGCGTACCACAAGGTTTGTATGGGTACATTTTTGAAGCTCCTATTCGATCCCCCCATGATAATGCATTTCTTTGTACAGAATATGTGCTACCATTCTTTTTGGTGATTGTAGGTTTTCCATTTTTCGAAAATGCATATGGACCATACATCATAATGCTTCCAAAATCTAATGTGCTGGTATATTCTGTTCCATCCATACCACGCTGAATATAGGTTTTGAAATTATGAGATTTACCAGATTCAATATTACCAAAATTGATAGTTACATAGTTATTTCTATCTTTTCTACTTTGCTCATGCCATAAACCAATTGCATGTCCTATCTCGTGAATCGTGTTTCCAGTAGAACATCCATTAGCTAAATTGATATTTTGTTTACCTCCTGTGCGTCCTACGGCTGATGAGCATCCAGATCCTTTTCTGAAATTCACATAGGCCGTTTGGTTGGTACGCTTTACAAATCTCAAATTACTATACTCTTCCCAGTGAGCAATGGCATTATATACCCTCGCTTTGTTAGGAAGACTGTTTTCTATAGTATAGTATACAGTACAATTTGGCCAGAATTTTTTTGTTCTACCGGTACTTTTTTGATTTAGATCATCGGGAGATAATATAATATCGCCTTCAAAAATATAATGATCTCCAAAATCTTCTACCGTTGCTGTCCCACCTAGAAATGAGACATCAATGAGTTCTCCTGTTTTTTCGGGATATGCTTTTTCTGTGATATCACTTTTAATATCGACTACAGGCTGTAAAGCCTCTTCGGCTGTAATTTCTTTTTCCTTTTCGCAACTTGTAAATGCAAGTGACAGCCCCATCAGCATAGTGGTGATTAATGTTTTAGGTTTTAAGAATTTGTTTTTCATAATCGTGTAGTTTTAGTTTTGCCTACTCTTTTTGTAATCGGGTTTTTCGGCATATCACCCCATCGAATCGATTCAAAGTTTTTGGTATATAAGGTTCACAATACAAGAACCTTGTACAGATCTATTGATCGCTATGTTAAAAGGGATTGAATATTTTCTTTGGGGAAGAAAAATTATTTGGGAGTATCCTAGTGTACTTATTGTTGAAGATTTCTAAACAGGGAATGATAAAATATCAGAAACCTTAATACAGTTTGTAATGCATTTTTGATAATACTGGTGCAATATTAAAAGGTTTGTGGTGTAATAAAAAGGGGTAAACCCCTAATTTTGAAAGGAGTTTGAACTGTTATTTTTTATGTATAAACCTTATTGTAAGGGGTTTACGGTTAATTGATTTGATAAATCAGAATGCTGTTATCTTCTCCTTGAACTACGAATTCTAAGTTAGGATCTTTATCCATATTACCTAAACTTAGTACAGAGTTTCCGTATACTGGGAAATTTGGAAATAATTCAGCATTACTATCATACAGATATACTTTTTTGGCCTGAATATCTGTTACAGTAATGTATATTTTATTGTTTATGTAATAAAGTTTGGGTTCTGTATACACGCCAAAATCCAATTCTAGAGTTCTACCTTTTATAGAAAGTTTATTTTCTGATAAAGTAACTAAAGTTTTATTAGTGGTTACGATTCGGTTATTTTCATCCAACTTCAGATTTTGAGTTACAGCGTTGCCATCTTCTTGAACTTGGATTAATTTTCCGTCTTTGGTAGTTGATGTAAACTTATCCTGGTATTGATACCATTCATTTTTCGAAAAGTTAACATTGTTTTTTACAGTTACTCTATCCCTACCTAATCGATCTATGATGTTTAGTTTTCCACTTTTTTCTGGCAACAAGATGTAGTCCTTCGTTCCTATTCTTATATGCTTAGGTGGTAAAGTAATATCAGTTTCAGTTCCTTTAAATCCAAAACCGGTTACAATTTCACCCTCAGCATTAAGCATTTTTAATTGATTCCCTTGAGTAATTACGATACGGTATCGCTTACTCTTATCATAATCAAACAAGGCTAGAGGTTGAGTAATGGTATTGTTGAATTTTTTCGGATAAGGAGTAACATCTTTGCCATCTCGATCTACCAGATATAAGGTGTTTGCCGTATTGAACAATAATTGGTATCTGCCATTTTTGTAGATGTCTATTTGTTGTATGTCTCCTAATATTTCACCATCAATTTGTTTTTTCCAGAAAATGGATCCTTTATCAGAGATTAAATACAGGTTGTTTTCGATATCCTGTATCGCAATATCCATTCCTTTGGTTCTATGATTTTTTACCAAAATAGGTTTGTTTAACACTTTATTTTCAAGTGTGGTTGAAGCAACTTGCGTTACTGAAGTTGCACTACCCTTGGTAAGACTTTTTTGTAGCACGCCGTGTATGTGAGCAAAATCATTTTCTTTTATTACCTGAAGTATGGCCGCTTGATACCCTTTATAATGTAAACTATCCCATTGTGATGTGTATTTTTCCTGGGTGTTTTTAGAAATATATTCTTTGAGGTTCTTGATGTTACCTACAATTAAAATAGAAGATTCATCTGATAAATCCTTGATTGTATTTTTGTAGTATTCTTGTTGGTTCAGTAATGTTTGATTCAGGATATTGGCAATAATATCTCTAAGTACATTTCTTGATGATCCAAAAACAATAAATTCATTGTGCACAAAATAGAAAGATGCATCAATATCTTTTATTAGTGGAGTTAGAATTTGTGAAAAAGATAAAGGACTGTCATATTTATATATAGGGGTGTTTCTATATGTTTCTATTTTGTTCTCTCCTAAACTTTTAATGGCAGTTTCCGGATCTAAAGAATTTAAAGCCAATACATTTTCTTTCTCTAAAAAAATCATTCCTATTTCCGAAACTCCAGATAATATTTCATCGAGATTATCAGGAACATCTTCTAATTCACGCTCCTGTGCTTCAGATAAGTTCTTTTTAAGGGTTTCAAAATCATCATAAGTAAATGAGATAAATCCTTTTGAACTAATAGGAGTAACTTTTGCAATTCTATTTTCTTGTGGTATAGTACTATCAAAAATGCCAATGGTGCTCGAAAGTGAATCTTTCTCTATCGCAATACCATCTAAATAGATTGCATTTTGTTCTACAGTAGCATCTAATGATGACCATCCACTAAAATTATGAAGATCTTTTAATTCATTTTTCGGTAAAAAAGAATCATGAATGTTTTTTAACTTTTTTCCATTTATTAGTAAAGATATAGTATTGTCAAGACCAGAAACGTCATATGCTTTTTGCAAATCTTTGTCTATCGGAAGTGGATTGGCATTTACTCTAATCGCATTTTCAATTAAGATCTGAGAAGAAGAAGCAATAAGGATGCTGTCTTGTTGTGTAGCAAAAAAGGAAGACCCTTTAGATGAGATTTTATAAATAGTTTTTTCAGAATAATTTATCGTTTCAATTTGTTTTGTGTTTAACGAGTCAGTTTGGATAAGAGAAGGATCAAATTTTGAAATATACGTGTATTCGAAACTGTTTTTTCCCAGAGGCGAAAAACACAACAAACCTTCAGGTTGTTTTGTTTCATTGATAACGGTTAGATTCTTAAAGTAATCAAATAATTGTATATGATCATTGTTTTTAATAATACCATTGTCTCTTAATTTGCTTTTTGCTCCTTCAAGATCATTAATTTTTATAATGATTTGCGAATCTCTGGGGATATAATCGATTAAAGTATTAGGTTTTTCTTTGATGTCGTCACAAGAAATAGCAATAAAAACTAAAAAAATTGCAATTATTTTTTTCATCATCTGAATGCCTTTTGCGTTGCTGTATTTAATCGTATTAGTTAAAGATTTGGGTCTTATGGTTTGCAAAATATAAAGTCTTATTTAATGATCGAAATATATTTCGAATATATTTGTTTATTTATCTCTTCGGCTTCAAATATATAACTATTTCAGATCTAGTGTAAGTTGTTCAGGAAGTAATCTAAAGCTTTTCCGATGATATTTGGTGATACCATATTTACGAATAGCATCTCTGTGCTCCGCTGTAGGGTACCCTTTGTTTTTTTTCCAATTATACATCGGGAACTCCTCATGAATCTTTTCCATAAACTCATCTCTATAGGTTTTTGCTAAAACTGATGCAGCTGCTATATTCAAATATTTTCCGTCCCCTTTTATAACGCATGTATGTGGTATATTATGATATGGTTTAAATTTGTTTCCGTCTACAATAATATGCTCGGGCTGCGGTTTTAACTGTTCAATTGCTCTTTGCATGGCAAGGATAGAAGCGTTTAGGATATTAATCTTGTCAATTTCTTCCATAAAAATATGTGTAACACCATAGGATATAGAACAGTCTTCTAGTAGAGGTTTAAGAGATTTTCTTTTGGTTTCACTAAGTTGTTTGGAGTCATTTAAGATTTTGTTACTAAAATCATCAGGAAGAATAATAGCTGCTGCCGTAACAGGACCAGCAAGGCAACCTCGTCCGGCTTCGTCTGTGCCGCACTCGATAAGGTCAGGGTTTAATTTTAATGTAAGCATTATACGAATATACGTTATGGATATAATTTCGGAAAACTATTTTTAGGAATAGACACTATTGATACCAAAAAAATAGTATTTAAAAATTATCCGATATAAAAAATAAGACAAACCCAAGTCAATATATTTCTTTAATAACCCTGATTTACTATTCCTGTAAAATAAAATGTATTTCCTACATAATCATGTATAACTCCTGCATAAAAAATATAACTCCTGCATATAATTTTTATATTCCTGCATAATAAAAAAATATTCCTGTATATATATTTAATACTCCTGTATTGCAGGAATATTATAATTAAATGCAGGAAATCAATAGTATGCTACAGGAAAATAATAAAATAATACAGGAACAATAAGATTGTATGCAGGATCATAAATTTAAGAGCAGGAATAACAAATTTATATACAGGAAATTTTTATACACTAAAAGCCTGTTTTTTTAACTGTTCATATACGTGTTTTTGTGTATTCCTTGATAATCCTACTGTTTGGTTCAAAGCTTTAATAGGCTTAGTATGACTTTCAAGAATGATATAGAAGATTAAAAAGTCACACTTGATATATTTTCTCGTTATTTAGGTATAAAAAATAACCATATTGATGTTTTCTGTCGTAAAGAAGAAAAGTTTAACCGATTCAAAAGGATAAAGTATTTTAAACAAACAATCAAGGTCATTTACTTTCGCTAAAAAAGTATATTTTTGCCACAGTTTTGTATGCTAATGAGAAAAAACTTAATAATTATAATTGCGCTTCTGTTTGTCTCTGTGATTTTTGCCCAGGATAGAAACCCTCAAGAAATCAATCAGAACAATCCTACATTGAGTAGAGAAGATGATCAGAAATCTAAGAAGTCTTTGAGAGAAATAGCTGCAGAAGCTAAGAAAGATAAAGAAAAGAAACCTCCTGTTACAGAATATAAGATTATCAACATAGAAAATGATACAACGTATTTAGATACAACACTAACTATTCAAAAAGATTATAAGTTTAATTATTTGCGAAGAGATGATTTTGAGTTGCTGCCTATTCATAATGTTGGACAAACCTATAATAGTCTAGCTAAACGCGAAGAGAAAGCACACTTATTACCGCTTTTCGGAGCAAGAGCTCGCCATTTCAATTTTATGGAAGCTGAGGATATCAACTATTATCAGGTTCCGACACCGCTTACCGAACTGTATTTTAAAACTACCTTTGAACAAGGACAACAGTTAGATGCTTTTTTTACCGTAAATACGTCGCCCAGAATTAATCTTTCTATTGCATATAAAGGAGTACGTTCTTTAGGTAAATATCAACATGCATTAACAAGTACAGGTAACTTTAGAGCTACACTTACGTATTTTACCAAAAACAAACGATACAAAATGAAATCACATTTTGTATCTCAAGATTTACTCAATGAAGAAAATGGAGGTCTATCTGAAGAAGGGATTGATCAATATTTAGGAAGAGGGCAGTTTGTTGCAGATGAAGATGAGTTTGTAGATAGGGGAGCGATATCTGTTAATTTTGAAGATGCAGAGAGTGAACTGCTGGGAAAAAGGTTTTATTTAGATCATCAATTTGCATTGATTAAAAAAACAGATAGTACCGATACAGGAGTATCGATTGGACATATTATGGATCTTACGGATAAAAGATTTAAGTATGATCAAACGGCCATAGCTCCAGATAATCTTTTAGGAGAAGCTTATGTGTCGGGAGCCATTGCAGACAATGTGGCTCTAGAGGATTTTAGTAACCAAGTATTTATTGATGTTGTCAATACATGGTTAGGACGTTTAAAAATTATTGGTGGTAGTACTAACTATAACTACGGTTACAATACCTTATTATCTCAAGTTAATGATGCTGGTGTGCAAACTAACATAACAAATCGTATCAAGGGAGATGTATATTCCGTTGGAGGAGAGTACTACAATAACTATAAAGGGTTTTCTTTGTTTGCTGATGGTATGTCTTTGGTTTCGGGAGATTTTACAGGTAATTATTTTAACGCAGGAGCAGGATTTAGTTTGTATGATAAATACGAAGCACAAGTAAAAATCAGTGCTAATTCCGTCGCACCAAATTATAATTTTCTCTTATATCAAAGTGATTATATTAATTACAATTGGCAAAATGATTTTTCTAATACAGAAACTCAAAAAGTTCAGGTCAATATCAAAGCAAAAAAAATAGCCGAGATAGAAGCTAGTTATTCTAGTATTGATAATTATACATTTTTTCAAAAAGATGTCAATGATGTTATCACGCCCGTTCAATTTGGACAAACGATTGATTTGTTAAAGGTGAAGCTGACTCAAGGAATCAAATTCTGGAAATTAGGACTCGATAATACGGTAATGTATCAAAATGTGCAGGGCGGGGAACAGGTGTATAATGTACCGGAGATCATTACAAGAAACAGCCTCTATTTCCAAGATCATTTTTTTAAGAAAAATGCGCTGTTTATGCAAGCTGGTGTAACGTTAAAATACTTTACAGCGTATAATGGAGATGCGTATGATCCTGTGCTTTCAGAGTTTTATGTGCAAAATGATGAAGAAATAGGAGGGTTTCCCCAGTTTGATATATTTTTTAACGCCAAAGTTAGACAAACACGTATCTTTTTTAAAGTAGAAAATATTGGAGAGGCTTTTAGTCAAAACCAAGAGTTTTCGGCTCCAGGTTATGCTACTCGCGATGCCGTACTGCGTTTTGGTTTGGTGTGGAACTTCTTCTTATAGGGCACCCGGGCGGGCTATCCGTTTCAATTCCTCACTATTTTGGTTAAATTCCTGATGTTATACAAGGTTTATGTTGTGGGATTTCCACTACTATCCCTGGTGCAAATACTAAATAAAATTCAACATTTAGATGTACCTTTGATACCCTTCATGATTACCTTATACGAATGAGCAATATCAAAAAAAGAAATATATCGGTTCTAGGGCCAGAAGATTTTACAGGTATTACCCTTAAAAAACCGGCAGACTATGCAGCGGGGTTGCCAGCTGTTAAAGTGGCGATTAAGCACGCATTTAAAGAAATGGGAGTGGTAAAATCTGTGCGTACCCTTTCTCAAATGAATCAAAAAAATGGATTCGATTGTCCGGGTTGTGCATGGCCAGACCCCGAAAAACCGTCAAAGTTAGGTGAGTATTGCGAGAATGGAGTAAAAGCAATAGCCGAAGAAGCAACAAATAGCAAGGTGGATAGAGAGTTCTTTGCAAAACATTCTGTTGAAGAATTATCCAGATGGTCAGATTATCAAATTGGAAAAAGTGGGCGATTAATAGAGCCAATGATTTTAAAACCTGATAGTATCTACTATGAGCCAATTGCATGGCAACAGGCTTATCAATTAATCGCTGATGAGCTGCATAAACTCAAATCACCTGATGAAGCAATATTTTATACATCTGGTAGATCTAGTAATGAGGCGGCATTTCTATATGGATTATTCGTTAGAGCCTTCGGTACCAATAATATGCCAGATTGTTCTAATATGTGCCACGAGTCCAGTGGTGTGGCATTAAATGAAACACTCGGTATTGGTAAGGGTTCTGTTAAACTCGAAGATTTTGATCTTGCCCAAGTGGTGGTGGTAATGGGGCAAAACCCGGGGACTAATCACCCCAGAATGTTATCCGCATTGCAAAAATGTAAAGAAAACGGTGGTAAGATTATTAGTATAAATCCTCTTGAAGAAGCAGGTTTGATTAGATTCAAAAACCCACAAGAGGTAAAAGGAGTATTAGCATCCGGGACATCGTTAACTGATGTGCATTTACAGGTTAAAATAAATCAAGATGTTCCACTTTTAAAATTGATCATAAAACGACTAGCAACATTAGATCAAGAAAAACAAGATGTTTTTGATCATGATTTTATAGCGAAATATACTAATGGTTATAAAGAAGTAGTAAGAGATTTAGATCAGTATTCAGAAGAAGAGCTACTAAAACTATCGGGTGTTGATGCCAAAAGGATTGATGAAGCGGTACAGCTATTGGCAAATAATGATAAAATTATTATTTGTTGGGCTATGGGGTTGACACAACATAAAAATGGTGTTGAAAACATAAAAGAGTGTGTCAATTTATTATTACTCAAAGGGAGTTTAGGAAAACCTGGAGCAGGAACCTGTCCGGTACGTGGTCATAGTAATGTGCAAGGTGATCGAACAGTCGGTATTATGCATCATGTTTCTCCAGCATTAAATACATCTATAGAGAATACTTTTGGTTTTGCTCCTCCAAATAAAGAAGGATTAGATACAGTGCATGCAATAAAAGCAATGTATGATAAAAAAGCCAAAGTGTTTATTGCTTTAGGAGGCAACTTCTTATCTGCTGCTTCAGATACCGAGTATACAGGTCGGGCGCTTCAAAATTGCGATTTAACAGTTAATGTAAGTACCAAACTTAATAGAACACATCTGGTAACGGGTAAAACAGCATTAATTTTACCTACATTAGGACGTTCCGAAATGGATGTGAAAAATGGTAGTCATAGGTTCTTTACAGTAGAAAACAGTATGGGTAAGGTGCACCAATCTAAAGGACTGTTAAAACCAGCTTCAGAACATTTGAAAAGCGAACCGGAAATTATTGGAGAGATTGCTGAGACTTATTTTAAAGGAAGTCATTCTGTACCATGGAAAAGCTTAAGTCAGGATTATGATTTAATAAGACAAAAAATTGAACACGTGATAAAGGGGTTTAATGATATAAATAATAGGTCGAAAGGATCAGGTTTTTATCTTCCTAATAATGTAAGAGATTTAGACTTCAGTAAACTTCCAGACCAAAAGGCACAATTTAGTCTTTGTGATTTACCAAAGCATAATACCAAAGAAAATGAGTTTATATTAATGACGATTAGATCTCACGATCAATTTAATACTACAATTTATGGATTAGATGATCGGTACAGAGGAGTATATAATGAAAGAAGAGTAGTATTTATGAATTTGAAAGACATGAAAAAATACTCTTTAAAGAAACTGGATGTTGTAAATCTCATTAGCATCTATGATGATACAAAAAGAAAAGCTAATAATTTTTTAGTGATACCTTATAATATACCAGAAGGTAATTTAGCTTCATACTTCCCTGAAACTAATGTTTTGGTACCGTATAACCATTTTGCAGATAAAAGTCATACGCCGATTAGTAAATCTATTATTGTTCAAGTCGAGAAAGCATAAGTGCGATTAAAGTTTTTTTCTAATTTTAAGTCATGGTGTATCAGTTAGTTGTAAAAAGGTTTAAAAAAAGATTGTAAAAGGTGTTGTTGGTTTATAAAAAGGTGTTATGTTTGCACCCGCAAAAAGGGGGTTCTTTTTGCGAGTTCATTGAGGATTTTGGGGCTTTATTTTTTCTGGGAAACTTTTTTTCAAATTATTTCAAAAAAGTTTTGGTGGTTAAAAAAGGGGTTGTATATTTGCACCCGCTTTGAGAGATAAGCGAAGTTCATAGGGTAAAAAATTAGATTGGATTGGGGTTAAGCGATTAACTTTTTAGGGTTCGATTCCTTAGGTAATAACGAGTAGTTTGAGTCACTATTAGTAGTGGTGATTTCGGCTAAGAAAGTTCATAGACATATTGATTGACAGCGCGTATTAACTATATTAGTATAGTTATTACATTAAGAATAAGAAACTAGAGACATCAANTTTGCACGCTCAAAATCAAAACAGATTTTGCTAAGTTCATTAAGGTTTTATATTGGATTTCACGAGTAAAAAAACTTTTTTTCAAATTATTTCAAAAAAGTTTTGGTGGTTAAAAAAGGGGTTGTATATTTGCACCCGCTTTGAGAGATAAGCGAAGTTCATAGGATAAAAAATTAGATTGGATTGGGGTTAAGCGATTAACTTTTTAGGGTTCGATTCCTTAGGTAAAAACGAGTAGTTTGAGTCACTATTAGTAGTGGTGATTTCGGCTAAGAAAGTTCATAGACATATTGATTGACAGCGCGTATTAACTATATTAGTATAGTTATTACATTAAGAATAAGAAACTAGAGACATCAAAGAGATACGATTATAATTCCGTTGTATTGTTTTCGAATAATATTTAAGAACAAACGATGAAGAGTTTGATCCTGGCTCAGGATGAACGCTAGCGGCAGGCTTAACACATGCAAGTCGAGGGGTAACAGGAGATTGCTTGCAATCTTGCTGACGACCGGCGCACGGGTGCGTAACGCGTATAGAACCTACCTTTTACTGGAGAATAGCCCAGAGAAATTTGGATTAATGCTCCATAGTATCAATTAACGGCATCGTTGATTGATTAAAGATTTATTGGTAAAAGATGGCTATGCGTTCTATTAGCTAGTTGGTATGGTAACGGCATACCAAGGCTACGATAGATAGGGGTCCTGAGAGGGAGATCCCCCACACTGGTACTGAGACACGGACCAGACTCCTACGGGAGGCAGCAGTGAGGAATATTGGACAATGGAGGCAACTCTGATCCAGCCATGCCGCGTGTAGGAAGACTGCCCTATGGGTTGTAAACTACTTTTATAGAGGAAGAAACCCCGGTATGTATACCGGTCTGACGGTACTCTACGAATAAGGATCGGCTAACTCCGTGCCAGCAGCCGCGGTAATACGGAGGATCCAAGCGTTATCCGGAATCATTGGGTTTAAAGGGTCCGTAGGCGGGTTTGTAAGTCAGTGGTGAAAGTTTTCGGCTCAACCGGAAAATTGCCATTGATACTGCAAGTCTTGAATTATTGTGAAGTGGTTAGAATGTGTAGTGTAGCGGTGAAATGCATAGATATTACACAGAATACCGATTGCGAAGGCAGATCACTAACAATTAATTGACGCTAAGGGACGAAAGCGTGGGTAGCGAACAGGATTAGATACCCTGGTAGTCCACGCCGTAAACGATGGTTACTAGCTGTTCGTCTTTCGGGATGAGTGGCTAAGCGAAAGTGATAAGTAACCCACCTGGGGAGTACGTTCGCAAGAATGAAACTCAAAGGAATTGACGGGGGCCCGCACAAGCGGTGGAGCATGTGGTTTAATTCGATGATACGCGAGGAACCTTACCAGGGCTTAAATGTAGTCTGACAGCTTTAGAGATAGAGTTTTCTTCGGACAGATTACAAGGTGCTGCATGGTTGTCGTCAGCTCGTGCCGTGAGGTGTCAGGTTAAGTCCTATAACGAGCGCAACCCCTGTTGTTAGTTGCCAGCGAGTAATGTCGGGAACTCTAGCAAGACTGCCGGTGCAAACCGCGAGGAAGGTGGGGATGACGTCAAATCATCACGGCCCTTACGTCCTGGGCCACACACGTGCTACAATGGTAGGTACAGAGAGCAGCCACTTGGTGACAAGGAGCGAATCTATAAAGCCTATCACAGTTCGGATCGGAGTCTGCAACTCGACTCCGTGAAGCTGGAATCGCTAGTAATCGGATATCAGCCATGATCCGGTGAATACGTTCCCGGGCCTTGTACACACCGCCCGTCAAGCCATGGAAGCTGGGGGTACCTGAAGTCCGTCACCGTAAGGAGCGGCCTAGGGTAAAACTGGTAACTGGGGCTAAGTCGTAACAAGGTAGCCGTACCGGAAGGTGCGGCTGGAACACCTCCTTTCTAGAGATAGATGATACGATGGAATGTATCTTGTATTGAAGTTTTTAGTTTTTTAGCTGTCGATTAATTTTATTTAGTATTGAGTACGTAGTATTGAGTATTGAGTATAAAGATTATAGAGTTTTTTTACTACTCACTACTAATTACTATATACTAACTACTAGAAAAGACAGTCTCATAGCTCAGCTGGTTAGAGCGCTACACTGATAATGTAGAGGTCGGCAGTTCGAGTCTGCCTGAGACTACAAGTCGAAAGACAGACGAGAAGTTTATCCTGAGTTTATCGAAGGGAGTCTGCCTGAGACTACAGGTTTACGATTGTAGATTTGAGATTTTAAAGTTCATTTAAAATACTAAAGGAAATTTTAGAAGTTGTGCTACTGTCAACTATAAACTGGCAACTGCCAACTTTATTGACGGGGAATTAGCTCAGCTGGCTAGAGCGCCTGCCTTGCACGCAGGAGGTCACCGGTTCGACTCCGGTATTCTCCACAGGGCAATGCCTTGAGATATTAATTTCAAGAGCTATTGCAGGGAGTAGTTACTGATTTTAGGTCAGTTGCGACTCGCCATAACGTTCATTGACATATTGATTTAAAAATACGAGCACATATTAATAATATGTGATAAAAAAAGAGCGATATAATAACTTAGTTACTTTGTTATTATATCGAGAGTTAAAAAGAGCAAGTTAAAGCAAAGACACATAAGCTAATTAAGGGCGTATGGGGAATGCCTAGGCTCTCAGAGGCGATGAAGGACGTGATAAGCTGCGAAAAGCTGCGGGGACTGGCACATACAGATTGATCCGCAGATATCCGAATGGGGCAACCCACTATATTGAAGATATAGTATCCTTTCGAGGAGGCGAACCCGGAGAACTGAAACATCTAAGTACCCGGAGGAGAAGAAAACAAAAGTGATTCCGTTAGTAGTGGCGAGCGAACGCGGACTAGCCCAAACCTGTAATGTTACGGCATTGCGGGGGTTGTAGGACTACGATATGAATTGTGTAATGAATTAGAATCCTTTGGAAAGAGGAGCCATAGACAGTGATAGCCTGGTATAAGTAAAGATCATTAATTCTAGTAGTATCCTGAGTAGTGCGGGGCACGTGTAACCCTGTATGAATTTGGCGGGACCATCCGTTAAGGCTAAATACTCCTGAGAGACCGATAGTGAACCAGTACCGTGAGGGAAAGGTGAAAAGAACCCTGAATAAGGGAGTGAAATAGATCCTGAAACCATACGCTTACAAGCGGTCGGAGCCCATTAGGGTGACGGCGTGCCTTTTGCATAATGAGCCTACGAGTTACTTTTACTAGCGAGGTTAAGTTGTTCAGCAACGGATCCGTAGCGAAAGCGAGTCTGAATAGGGCGATTGAGTTAGTAGTAGTAGACGCGAAACCGTGTGATCTACCCTTGGGCAGGTTGAAGCTTTGTTAACCCAAAGTGGAGGACCGAACCCGTTGACGTTGAAAAGTCT
>NZ_JAERQJ010000001.1:717500-1114347 GCF_016735115.1 Aquimarina mytili
GTATTTAGTATTTTGGTGTTTCTACTGCTCGTATTATTTCAACCCTTTGAATATAGATCATACTCATTGGCCAGAATAGTTGGAGATTCTTTACTCTCTTCTTTTCTAGTTTTATTAGCGACAGCAAGTACTAGAATTGTTTTTCCATATCTATTTAAAGATTATTTGCAGAATAATAAGAGTATTTTTGTTCATGAATTGAAGAATGTTTTCCTGGACATTTCATTGTTTTTAATACTTTCCTTTGTTATTAATATGTTTTTTGCAGGCTTTACTACGATCACTTATTTCAATTGGTTAAAGCTTTCGATAAAGTATGTTCTAATCTTCGAAATACTTTTTATTCCTTTATCTTTATTTCTAAAGCATTATTTTCGATCTTATTCTACTTCTGACGAACAAGAAATACTGTCATTGCAACAGAATCAAATTGAAAAACTAAAGCTTACATCTAATCTGAACCAAGAGTATATTGAAATCTCTCCGTGTGATTTGATAATGATTAAAAGCTGGAATAATTATATAGAAGTTTTCTATACAAAAAATAACGAAGTGGTATCGAGTTTACTTCGTAATACTATGAACAATATTAATGCTATATTAGTTGAATATCCTTTTATAATAAGATGTCATCGCTCTTATTTAATTAATACTAATAAAATACAAAGCGTTGCCGGTAATTCTAGAGGATATCAACTCTCAGTAGAAGGAGTGGGGGATAAAATTCCTGTATCTAGATCAAAGATATCTTCGTTCAATAAGATTCATCAAGGGTTCAAGTAATAACGTTTTCTACACGTTTTAGCCATTACATACTTAATATCTGAATTCTTCATTAGGGTATTCTTCCATTTTACCACAATTACTTCCAGATCACCCCATTTTATTGCTTTTACATCAATAAAAATCTTGTTTTGTAAGGGTAATCTAATTTGTTTTTCTATGAAAAAAGTAATAAATAGTGTTCTTATATTTAGCATTCTACTTGGATGTATACAATGCAAAACGGTAAAGAAGGATAATCTTTTAAAGGCTCCAGATAACTGGAGGGGAGAAGTATTGAAATTTCCGTTGATCTTTGCTAGATCACTACCATATAAAGGTGAAGAACATATTCGCTTCGCTAAAGGATGGGGGGATACGACTAGTGAAGAATATTTTAGTTATGTATTTGTCTGGATTCTGGATGAGAGCTCAGGTTTCACAGCGGATAAAATTAAGGAGAATATGGATATTTATTTTACAGGGTTGATGAAGACAGGGTTGATTATAAAGCTGAGATTTTTCAAAAGGCTGCCCAAAACGTTAGTAATGATTAGTGAAGATGATCCCGAAGAAAACTCCTATAAAGGCAAAATTCGTGTATATGATGCTTTTTTTAAGAAAGAGGAAATTAATTTGAATTCTAAAGTATCTATATCATACTGTAAAAAGATAGATAAACATCTTGTTTTCTTTCGATTGTCTCCTAAAGAATTTGAACATGCAATATGGAAGGATCTTGATGATGTCAGAATTAAATTTGACTGCAATTTGATGTAAAGTTTTAAACAAAAAAACGGCATCTAAATAAGTAGATGCCGTCGTGAAAAATTTTATTTTGGGGCTACAAAATAAAATTCATTTTATATTAGTTTCCAGTGTATCCAGCAAATTGCTGTATAGCTGTTTCTGTAAGCTCTTTAGCTCTGTTTACATAAAAGTTTTTAGTATCGTTAAGTGACTCATTTTTTAAATCATTTTCACTTCTTAGATAATCTCTTTGTGATTCGAATTTTGATTCTTCATTTAAAACTACACTTAATTCTTGAAGTGCTATTTCTAACTTTTGAAGTGCTTTTTCAGCCTTGGATTTTATTAAAGATTGCTCTTTAAATTCAGCAGCTCTTTTAGCTTCTAACTCAGCTTTCATTTTATTTTGCATTGCAATTTGCTCTTCAAGCTCTTTTTGCTCGATAGCTAATTGTCTTCTTTTTTCTTCAAGCGCCTTTTGCTTTTCAGAAACCTCATTTTCTGCTTCTGCTATTTCATTCTCTTCTTCAATCGAAGCTTCTTCAGCATACATGTTATTTCCAGTACTAGCTTGGCAATATGTTAATTGCTCAAGTAGTTGAGAACCTAATTCTTTAGCACGCTTAGCAAAAAATCTACTGCGTTCATAAGTATCTTGCTCTAATGAACTTTGCATGTCAACTCTAGCTTGATATGCAGTTTCATTGGCTATTTTACAACCACATTCGTTAGCAAGGTCTTCCACTTTTTGAAAAGACTCAATAGCTTTATCTGCATATTCTTGAGTGTGATAAACATTATTCGCTCCATGTGCTTTTTTGCTATGAGAATATGCATAGCTTGCTGCAGTTAAAGCGTCATCATAAAGGTCTTGAGCATTTGCTTGAAAAGCAAAACAAGATAAAAATAAGATAAGTGCAATTCTTTTCATTGTAAGGGGGCTTTTAAATCACGAAGCAATAATACAATTTTTTTCATGTAATACCCAAAAAAAATGTCATTAATCGATAAAAAGCGCATTTTATCTTGATTTTTACGGGGAAACCTTAGTTTTTTGGAATAAATGTCCTACTGTTTTGTAAGAATAACCATTTTATTACATGAATATTTAAGAAACGATAATATTTATGTAATATTTTAACAACCATAAATAAATTTTAATTTTATGATTCTATACATATAATATGTAAGTTAATTATGTATCTTTCGTCTTAATATTTTATGAAACGATTAATTATATCCTCAATAAATCATAATCTTAATAATGCTGTTGCTTTATTAAAGTCTATAGATTCAAAAACGTATTGCGATGCTTCATTAGGGCCGTATTATTCTAGTATAGGTTCCCATATAAGGCATACTTTGGATTTTTTTGACTGTATTATCAATGGGTTAGATTCTAATGATATTGATTTAACCGCTAGAAAACGCGATGAAATTTTGTCTACTGACAAAGCTGCTGCAATACAACATATATATAATCTGCAAGAAACTTTATTGTCTTATGTTGATGTCAATACTGATTATTTGATTCATGTAACCGACAATATGGGGCAGGGTAAGGTGACCGTTAATTATACATTAGAAAGTATTCTGGCTCATGCTAATAGTCATACTGTTCATCATTATGCGACTATAGGCTATATACTTAATCATTTAGGTAAGGAAGTAAAAATTCCTGGTTTTGGATATAACCCAACAACTCCTATCAATAAAAGAGAGGGGATATAATAATTGTATTAACTCTACGATTAGTACGAAAATGTCCTATTTCTTACCAAATATGGAATTCATTATAGTCTTTAATCCTCTAAAAGCCATGAATATGGCAAAACCAGCACCTATTAGCCCTAAAACCAAAATGGGTACATATAACGGATGATCTTGATTTTTAAATGCAGAATGAATGATCACCGGGCTTATAAACATAAAGATAAGGGCTATAGCCATTCTCTGTACACCCTTTCCTAGTAATTCTTTATTGGTTCTATTGGGCTCCATAGTGATCAATTGCATTACGCACACTTCCATATTGCTTTAATAACTCGGCTGCTTGTTTTTTATCAATATGCAGTTCTTCCATAATCATGCGAGTTCCTCTATCCACTAGTTTGTTGTTGCTAAGTTGCATGTCTACCATTTTATTGCCTTTTACTCTTCCAAGTTGTATCATCGAGGAAGTAGAAATCATATTTAAAACCAATTTCTGTGCTGTTCCAGCTTTCATACGAGAACTTCCGGTAACAAATTCTGGTCCAACAATAACCACAATAGGAAATTGAGCAGTATTTGCTAAAGGACTTCCTTCATTACATGTAATACAACCTGTAATAATATTGTTATTGTTACAATGCTGTAATGCACTAATAACATATGGTGTTGTTCCTGAGGCGGCGATACCTATAACAACATCTTTTTCAGAAATATGATACTCTTTAAGATCTTTCCACCCTTGCTCAGAACTATCTTCTGCAAATTCTACTGCTTTTCTGATGGCATCATCTCCTCCCGCAATTAGACCAATTACCAAATCATGAGAAACGCCAAACGTAGGAGGGCACTCGCTTGCATCAACAACTCCTAATCTTCCACTGGTTCCGGCACCTATATAGAAAAGTCTACCTCCATTTTTTAGTTTTTGAACAATTTGGGTTACTAGAGCTTCAATCTGAGGGATTGATTTTTCTACAGCATTAGGAACTGTCTTATCTTCTTTATTGATGTTAGAAAGTAACTCATTAATGCTCATTTTTTCTAAATGATCATAGTCTGAGGTTTGTTCTGTAGTTTTTATAAAAGACATAGGTCAAAAGTACTGATTTTTGATTTCTGAATTACACACTATTTTCTTTTACTACAAATTTTTATCCTCAATAGTGAAGTCAATTCTATCTGCTTCAGATAAGTTGAAATATCCATAAGCAAAATTATCTTGATTTGTAGTATTAATAATATTGCCTCTTAATACCGATGGAGGGGCTAGAAAAGGATTTCCCCCATCTTGCTCACTTTGTTCGATAAGTAGAGTGGCATAATTGTAGTAACGTTGATCAACCCCTAAAATTTTAATTGTTACATCTTGTCCTGCTACCATATTTTCGTAGAAATATGAAAATTTAAAAGGTTGACCCTGGTAAAATCGATCTTCACTTGCAAGAAATAAACTAAAATCGAAATCAAAAAGATAAAAATCATCTCGACTTCCATCATCAGTAAAGGAAATAATTATCTCTGTTTCGTCATCATCAAAAAGAGTAGCATCTCCTTGTACGACATTGTCAATAGGGACTGTTGGGATAAGTTGAGTAGTCGCTACATAGGTTTCTCCTAAATAATTAACTGTTAATTCGTATGGAGTATTGAATTCAGGAAGAAAACCTAGTGTTTCTGGGATATAGAACCCATCTTCTCCCGACTCTACAAAATTAATAATTGAATCATCATTTTTATTGGTGATAAAAACATTTGCATTACTTACAGTGGGAACATTTGTATCAAAATACGGAGCTGATAATGTCAATCTAACTCCACCTTCCAAATTAACGGGAGTTTCGTTTGTATATAATTCAAATGAAGCATCGACAACTAATCTAGGATCACTAAAAAGAACGTCTACATCAACTACATCTTCACAACTTAGGCAAATCGTAATTGATATAAGTATATAAAATATTTTTTTCATTGCTCTAGAATTTAAAATTATAAGTTACCGCTGGTATAATTCCGAATATTGAAGTTCTAATGGCTTCATTTATAAACGTATCTTCATTTCTCGTAAATGTTATCGAAGCTGCATTTCTACGGTTATAAAGGTTGTAGATGCTAAAAACCCATTCACCTTTCCACTTTCTATTCTTATTTTTTCTGGGAGTTAAGGTAGCCGATATATCTATTCGGTGATATGCGGGTAAACGTTCACTATTTCTTAATCCATCGAATATTGGTACTGATAACCCTTGAAATTCAAACTGACCTGATGGATAGTTGGTCGGTTGCCCGGTCTGGAATACAAAATTGGCCCCGAATTTCCATTTTTCATTTAATTCATAAGACCCATTAAATGATATGTCATGAGTTTTGTCGTATGGGGTATTGTACCATTCGTTATTGCTGATCCCGGGTTCTTGAGGTGTTCTTCCTGGCGTTCGTTGTTCTGATTTTGATAAAGTATACGCCAGCCACCCTTTGAGTTTACCTTCGTTTTTTCTTAGTAACATCTCTAAACCATAGGCTCGTGCTTCACCGTTAAGAATATCTTGTTCTATAGCATTATTAGCAATAAGGTCAGCTCCGTCTATATAATCGATACGATTTTCTATGTCTTTATAAAAAACTTCGGTTTCTAGAGAGTATTTGTTATCGCTAATGTTTTTGAAATACCCTAATGCATACTGGTTTAGCAATTGAGGTTTTATGTATTTGCCACTAGGAGTCCAAACATCCAAAGGAGTAGGGGAGTTTGTATTTGATAAGAGGTGAAGATATTGCGCCATCCTGTTGTAGCTTGCTTTTATCGATGTGTTATCATTAAGTACATAGGCTAATGATACTCTCGGTTCTAAATTGGTAAAAGTTGCTATTTGATCACTTCTTTTAAAATTATCTACTCCAATGGGCTCTGCAGATTCATACACCTGAAGCTCTTCATTGAATAAAAGTGGAATATCATTTTGATATCTGTTCAATTCGTCTTGTCCCAACCGTATAAAATTGCTTAGCCTTAGTCCATATTGTAATGTTAAGTTGTCTGAAACTTTATGTTCTGCATCTATATATGCTCCAAATTCGTTTGCATATTTATCGGTTAGTTTTTCTCTATTGATTCCAGAATCATTACTATTTGGCTTTATTTCTCCAGGATTAAATTTAAAATAGATGTTGTTGATCCCGTAATTGAGCTGAAAGTTGTTGCTTATATAATGCTTCAAATCATATTTTACATTAAAATTTCTAATTCCGGAATCCCATTCAAAACCTACAAACCCTAGTTCCAAGCCATAAAAATAATCTGAATATATCAAAGATAGATTGGAGAATAACTTATCTGAAAACAGATGATTCCAACGTAAGTTAAGTACCGTATTGCCATAAATGTTTTCAAAACTTTCGGATATACTAAATACATCACGTCCAAAATACCCAGAAAGATATACATTGTTATTATCGTTAATTTTATAATTCAATTTTGTATTTAAATCGTAGAAATATGCTGAGTTTTCGTTATCAAAAAGTGGTAAGAATAGGTGAGCATATGATGCCCTACCTCCTATAAGAAAGGCGCCGCGGTCTTTAACTATTGGACCTTCGGCAAGTAACCTGCTTGATACTGCCCCAATACCTCCATTCATTCCAAACTTTTTACTATTACCTTCTTTTTGATAGATGTCTAATACTGAAGAAACCCTCCCACCATACTTCGCTGGGATTCCTCCTTTATAGAGTTTGATATCTTTTATAGCATCTGGGTTAAATACAGAGAAAAAACCAAAAAGATGAGAGGAATTAAAAATAGTCGCTTCATCAAGTAAAATCAGGTTTTGATCTGCCGCTCCACCACGCACATTAAACCCTGATGCACCCTCGCCGGCACTTGTTACTCCAGGAAGTAATAAAATAGATTTAATCACATCAGCTTCTCCTAAAACTACCGGTACCTGTTTAATTGTGGCAGCAGAAAGTTTGTTGACACTCATTTGTGGCGTTTTAATATTCAGTTTTTCGGCTTTTTCGGTTATAATAACTTCATCAAGCATTTCGGATGACTCAGATAATTGAAAATTTAGCTTTTTATCTTCATTAAGATTAATTTCTTGGATGAGATCCTTAAATCCTAAATAGCTTATTTGTAATTTATAATTTCCTTGAGGTAGTGTGATAGAATAAAAACCATACTCATTAGTAACAACACCTTTACCTATTTCAGGAAAAATGACATTCACGCCAATTAAAGTTTCGTTACTTGACTGTTCGGATATCGTTCCACTAAGTGTAAATTTTTCTTGAGCTGTAACAGATAAATTTGTAATAAATGCTAAACAGAAACTAAATATGACGAGTTTTTTCAAGATATGCTGGTTTTAATAGAATACATATATACAAGACCCTAAATCAAGAGAAATGTTGCGTTCGATGTTAAATTATGTACTTTTTTATCTACACTGTAGTTGTTGTGTCAAAGTTATGTTGAAGTCATTTTTTATCAAAAAACTATATACTAACTTAGAATATTTGTCTACCAGCAAAATTTTATAATCCATAAACAAAAGTTATTTAGATTCAAAACTACAGACAATTTTGATAAACTAATGTTATTTAATTATTAAAAAAAAGCTTCTTGGAGAACCCTCTAAGAAGCTTTTTTCTTTACAGCGTTAGATACTGTTATTTCAGACTTATTTTTAAGTTGTTGTAGTTATTTGAACGGATACCGATGATACCAGCAACAGTTTCTCCTTTTTTTATTGTTTTACCTTTTAGATTATGTAGTTTAATCTCTTCTTTGAATTTTTTATTGGCGGATCCTGCAGTAATGGTGTTGATTGCTGTAACTCCAGGGCCAATTACTAAACCGATCGGTATAGAAGAGGTAGTTTCTTGCTGCCCAAATTCATTAGTTTTTGTAGTAAAAAGATTAATAGGGGTTAGCAATAGATAGAGAAAATAGGTTGCAACATTTTGCTTTAGTGGTTTAAATATTTCATCATTTTCTAACATATTGATTTTTGATCCCTGGTTATTTGTTATAATCATACTGTTTCCAAAAGTTATGTCCTTGTCAGAATTATTTGTAACCTTGATTGCGACTACATTAATATTCTTTTTTAATTCTTTTTTAGCATATTTCTTTTTAAGAACATTGTATTTATATTCGATTTTAACATTGTTTTGCTCATCAGAAGAAGCATAGTTTTGATTTTTGGGATTTATGTTTACATATCCCGTTGCGCAGCTATTCATTAAAATAATAAGGCTAAGCAATAAAAAGTTTGTTTTCATTTAATTTGATTTACTTTTTTAGTTAATGTTATGAGATGAGAAAATGTTACTTCTGATTTATATATTATTACTCAAAAAAAAACCTTGCATAGAAATTTCTATGCAAGGTTTTTTTGTAGTCGTATTTTTTTAAATACTTATGCGCTTATGATAGTATTTAATGTTTTACTAGGTCGCATTGCACTAGATACTTTTTCAGTATTTGGCCAATAATAACCTCCCATATCTACTGCGCTCCCTTGGGCATTATTCAGTTCATCAATGATTATGGTTTCATTATCAGCTAGCTGTTTGGCAATTATAGTAAATTCTTCTTGTAATGCTTTGTCCTGAGTTTGTTCTGCAAGAGCTTGAGCCCAATACAATGCCAAATAAAAATGACTTCCTCTATTATCAAGTTCGTTAACTTTGCGAGAAGGAGATTTTTTATTATCTAAAAATTCTATTGTAGCTTGATCTAAGGCTTCAGCTATAATCAACGCTTTCGAATTATTGTTTGTTTCTCCTAAATGTTCTAGAGATACAGCTAGTGCTAAAAATTCACCTAAAGAATCCCATCTTAAGTGTCCTTCTTTGTTAAATTGTTGAACATGTTTTGGAGCAGAACCTCCGGCACCCGTTTCAAAAAGCCCTCCACCATTCATTAATGGTACAATAGATAGCATTTTGGCACTAGTTCCAAGTTCAAGAATAGGGAAAAGATCTGTATTGTAATCACGTAATACATTTCCTGTAACTGAAATAGTATCCTGACCATTTTTAATTCTTTCTAAAGAAAAACGAGTTGCTTCTACTGGAGACATAATTCTAATATCAAGACCTGTAGTATCATGCTCTGGTAAGTACTGTTCTACTTTTTTAATTAACTCAGCATCGTGGGCTCTATTTTTATCCAGCCAAAATATAGCCGGAGTATTTGTGGCCTTTGCTCTACTTACAGCAAGTTTTACCCAGTCTTTCACTGGTGCGTCTTTGGTTTGACACATTCTCCAAATGTCACCTTTTTCTACAGCATGTTCTATAAGTACATTACCCGATGTATCTGTTACACGAACAGTACCATTTCCTTGGATTTCAAAAGTTTTATCATGAGACCCGTATTCTTCTGCTTTTTTGGCCATAAGCCCAACATTGGGTACTGTACCCATTGTAGTAGGATCAAAAGCACCATGTTTTTTACAGAAGTCTATAGTTTCTTGATATATACCTGCATAACTGCTATCAGGAATTACAGCTTTTGTGTCTTGAGTGTTTCCATTAGCATCCCACATTTGCCCAGAATTTCTGATCATTGCTGGCATTGATGCATCGATAATTATATCACTTGGAACATGTAAGTTGGTAATTCCCTGATCAGAGTTTACCATAGCTAATTTTGGGCCTTTCTCGTAGCATGCTTGTATATCTGCTTTTATCTCAGCGCGTTTAGCATCAGGAACTCGTTTCAGTTTATTGATAAGATCCCCAAACCCATTATTTACTTCTACACCAATTTCTTCTAGAATTGCTGAATGCTTTTCAAAAACATCTTTGAAAAATACTTCTACAGCATGACCAAAAATGATAGGGTCAGAAACTTTCATCATCGTTGCTTTCATGTGTAAAGAAAACAATACGTCTTTCTCTTTAGCGTCTTTTATTTGTTCTTCAAGAAAAGAAATGAGCGCTTTTTTACTTAATACAGTTGCGTCAATTACTTCTCCTTCAAGTAATTTAGTTTCTTCTTTCAGAGTTGTGGTATTTCCATTTTTATCAATGAAATCGATTTTTACAGTATCAGCCTTTGAAAGAGTAACAGATTTTTCATTAGAACGAAAATCTCCATTTGACATGGTAGCTACATGGGTCTTAGAGTCTGAACTCCATGCCCCCATAGAATGCGGGTTTTTTCTTGCGTATTGCTTAACTGGTTTAGGTGCTCTACGATCAGAGTTACCTTCTCTTAAAACCGGGTTTACAGCACTACCTTTTATTTTATCATATCGAGATTTGATGTCTTTTTCTGCATCGTTCTCTGGTTCTTCAGGATAGTTAGGTAAGTCAAACCCTTGAAGTTGTAGTTCGGCAATGGCAGCTTTTAATTGAGGAACAGAAGCACTTATGTTCGGAAGTTTTATAATATTGGCTTCTGGTTTTTGTGCTAATTCCCCAAGTTCAGCAAGAGCATTAGCTTGCTTTTGTTTGTCGGTTAATTTTTCAGGAAAAGTAGCTAGAATTCTGGCTGCAAGAGATATGTCTTTTATTTCTATGGTGATATCTGCAGCTTTTGTGAATTTTTCAACTATTGGTAGAAAAGAATAAGTTGCTAAAGCAGGTGCTTCATCAGTTTTGGTGTAAACAATCTTTGAGGTATTAACTCCCATAATTTTTAATTTTTTATCAAGGTATCTCTTTATTCGATTACAACTTAATAGTTTTTGATACCATATTTATCATTATACTATTGTTCAAGAAAATACTTAGTCGTTTAATTTCTCTTTTATAAACAATATAGATGGTGTTTTTAAGCACATCTCTAATATATTGTGTTTTACAATAGTAATATTCGGAGAATTTCCGAGCGCGAAGATACAAATCTAGCAAAGCATATGCAACCTGTGTCTTGTTAGTTTTGCGTTAAAGAGACTGAATTGTATTTTCTTAAAAAATTAAGAAGAAAGTATTGTGAAATCTAAAATGTGTAGTTTAATATTATAAAATGCCTAAAATTAAAAAGCCATATCAAGAATACGAATATTTTGATATGGCTTTATCGGAAATAATTTTTTTTATGTTAGCTGTTTTACCCGCTATTAAATAAAAACTTTCGTTATTTATAACATGTTTTTTATTTCCGGATTTTAAGTAGAATTTTAATCTTCGTCATTGAACTATGATTGGATTAAATAGTATTCTACTCAGACGACTAATATGAGTGATTGTGTTTATAAATTACAGTGTAATTATTTAAATTTTCACTCGTATAGTCTAATGCCATTTAGTTTAAGAAGGTGTCAAAACTTAATTTTTTCTTTTGAATTTCATTTTGAAATGATTTTAAAGTAAAGCCCTTAAAGTTATTTCAAGGATGTACTCAAAAAAATAACTTTCGTCTCATATTTATCTTAAATCTAAAGATGGTCTTAAAAATGTTCAAAGAACGTATTGTGTGAACTACATACTTAGGAATCCTTGTGTCATCTCTTAATTATGTAATTTCTTCTATAAAGATAAGAAAAATCGATAATGATATCAATACTTGTTATATCATTAGTTATCAACTGGTTATGAACTGCAGTTGTTAACTTTTGTTCATAAAAAAAGGTTGCTCAAACAGCAACCTTTTTTGACTTGTAAAAAAGAAGAAATTAGCTTCTTCTTTCTTTAATACGTGCTTTCTTACCAGTAAGTCCTCTAAAGTAGAATATACGAGCTCTACGAACTTTACCTCTTTTATTTACTTCAATTTTTTGAAGTGCTGGTAAGTTTACAGGGAAAATACGTTCTACACCAACAGTACCAGACATTTTTCTAATAGTAAACGTCTCTGTAGCTCCGGCACCTCTTCTTTGGATAACAACCCCTCTAAAGAACTGTGTACGTGTTTTGTTTCCTTCTTTAATTTCGTAATAAACAGTGATAGTATCACCAGCAGAGAATTCAGGCATCTCTTTTCTTGCAACAAACTCGTCTTGTACGAATTTTACTAAATCTTCCATTTTTGATATAGTTTCTTGGGTTTTATTAAAACAACATTCACGATTTTCGCCAGAGGTTGATCCAATCAGGGTGCAAAAATAAGTATTATTTGATTATCTGCAACTATTTTTAAAGGTTTTATTAGTGTGAGGCTTACTCGTCTAGCAAATCTGGTCTACGCTCTTTTGTTATTTGATATGCTTGCTCTTCTCTCCAGGCTTCTATTTTTGGAAAATTTCCTGAAGTCAATACTTCCGGAACTTTCCATCCTTTATACTCGGCGGGTCTAGTATATATTGGTGGAGCTAATAGATTATCTTGAAAAGAATCTGTTAGGGCAGAGGTTTCATTACCTAATACCCCAGGTATTAGTCTTATTATAGCATCACATAAAATCAATGCACCTAATTCACCTCCAGAAAGTACATAATCTCCGACAGATATTTCTTTGGTAACAAAGTGATCTCTTACTCTTTGATCGACTCCTTTGTAGTGACCACATAGTATGATAAGATTACCTTTTAATGATAGTTGATTTGCTATTCTCTGGTTAAGAGTTTCTCCATCTGGGGTCATGTATATGACTTCGTCATAATCTCTCTCTGATTTTAACTTAGAAATACACTTGTCTATGGGTTCGATCATCATTACCATACCTGCGCCACCGCCAAATTGATAATCGTCGACTTGTCGATAATTGTCGGTAGTATACTCTCGTAAATTATGTAAATGTACCTCTACTAATCCCTTTTCTATGGATCGCTTCATGATAGAAGCTTCAAAAGGACTTTTTAAAATGTCTGGTACTACCGTAATAATGTCTATTCGCATTTTTAAGAAATTCAACTAAATATTGCCTGCAAAGATGCGAAAGAATATAATAAAAATCTAAAATTAAGTTTATTTAGCCCCAGCTTTGCGCTGCTTATTAATTTCGTCCTGAAGTTTGCGCATTACTTTTTGTTCTCGCTCTAAAGCTCTGCGTCTATGGTCTTCAAATTCAGCTTCGGTCTCTGCTAAAGTCTTTTTGGCTTGCTGCGTAATGGTGTTACTGTTTTTAAACTTGAATATGAAGAAACCAAGTAGCAGCAGAAGTCCACCTACGATTAGCCACATAATAGTCATGTAGGTTGATTTGGTTATAGAGGCGCCAAAAAAGCTCATGCTGTCTTTTTCGTTAGTAACAGCCGTTAGATCCTCATTTGTTTTTGCTAATGATTCTTCTAATCCGGTTATAGTAGATTTTTGTTTGGTTATCTGAAGGTTTGTTTCTTTTAATTTTGATTCGAGAGTTTTTATAGAATCTAAGGTATTTGCTTTTAATTTATTTACCCAAACCTGCTTGATAACTTTATATTCTTGGTATCTTCCGGATTTTTGTATTACGATATCAAATTGCTCCTCTATTTTTTGTTGCTTTAAAGCTTGCTCAACAGTTACATTTTCCTCCTGCCCATTGATCATTTGAGGAAATGATAGTAATACGGTTAAAACGAATAGATAATGCGATAATTTCATGTGATAGTATTCTTATTTTATAATTATATATTCCAAAATTTCACCTGTTTTTGAAGCGTAGGTGAATACATAAAAACTTTTCCTAGTTAAAAAAATCGTTGAAAGGCTTTTTAATTCCTTTCGCTGTTCTTAATTTCTTCTGTAACGATAATAAATGTACGATATTGTAAGTAATTAAAAAGTTTTTTTTGTAAGAATTTTTGATAAAATAAGTTTTGTTTTAACCTGTTGATTTAAAATGTGTTATCCAGATTTGTTAGGCGATGTTTTTTGAAAGTTGTATTTGGTTTTTTATGCCTTAAGTTTTAGGAATAAAAAAAGCCGTTACATATGTAACGGCTTTTAAGAGTTGTTTTACTACTAATAGTATGTAAAGCGTCTAACTTTTGCAATATATTTGGATAGCCTTATTACCTGATGACTATATCCATATTCATTATCATACCATACATATAGTACTGCATTATGACCTTTTGGATCAACAATTGTAGCATTGCTATCGTATATAGATGGTGCAGAAGAGCCAACAATATCGCTAGACACGAGTTCGTTATCCAAAGAGTATTTGATCTGTTCTACTAAGTTTCCTTCTAATGCATATTTTTTTATTACTGCATTCATACTTTCTTTAGAAGCCTTTTTTTCTAAATTAAGATTAAGGATGGCTAATGAACCATTAGGAACTGGTACTCTGATGGCATTAGAGGTTAGCTTTCCTTCAAAACTTGGTAGTGCTTTTGAAACTGCTTTTCCAGCTCCTGTTTCTGTAATTACCATGTTAAGAGCCGCTGCACGACCTCTTCTATATTTTTTATGCATATTGTCAACCAGATTTTGGTCATTTGTATATGCATGTATAGTTTCTAAGTGGCCATTAACTACTCCAAAACTCTCGTCTACTGCTTGTAAAATTGGGGTAATTGCATTAGTTGTACATGAAGCGGCAGAAAAGATATTTACTTTATCTGGATCGTGTTCTTTGTGATTTACCCCATGTACAATATTAGGAATACCTTTTCCAGGAGCAGTAAGTAATACTTTATCAACACCTTTTGCTGCTAAATGTCGGCTTAATGCTTCTTCATCTCTAAAAGCTCCTGTATTGTCAATAATTAGAGCGTCGTCTATTCCATATGTTGTGTAGTCTATATCTTCCGGATTATTAGCACTAATGATATTTACGGTAGTGCCATTAATAATAAGTGCACTATTATCAACATCGGTTTCAACAGTACCTGCAAAATCACCATGTACAGAATCATTTCTAAGTAAAGAAGCTCTTTTTTCTAATACTTCTTGGGTAACCGCACCTCTTGTTACTATAGCTCTAAGTCTTAATTGGCTTCCTTTTCCAGTTATGGTCATAAGCTCTCGAGCGACCAAACGACCAATACGTCCGAAACCATATAGGACTACATTTTTTGGTGAAATTGGTTTAAATTCTTTGGCGTCTTTTAATTTGTTTTGCACAAAACGATTTATAGAGCCATACTCATCACTTGCTAAATGATATTCGTAGGTGAGTTTACCGATATCTAGTTTTGAAGGTGGTAAATCCATTAGTTTAATAGCTTGTGCAATTTCTACAGAATCAAAAATTGAAATTGGTTTTTGTACAAACTCTCCTGCATACTCGTGTAGATTGATAATCTCACTTACATTTTTGTCGATCAATTGATTTCGGAAAAGGACCAACTCTATAGAGTTGTCATACCATAAATCGCTTACAGTTTTGATAAATGCCACCGTAGCTCGGCGTCTATCTGCCTGAAAGGCGAGTTCTTTTTCATAAACTTCGTTAGAGCTCATAATTCGTTGTGTTTTTATAGTCTTGAAATTTCGTGCAAAAGTATATATTTCAAACGTTTTCGTGAAACTTTTTTAATAAAAAACTCCCATTACTTTTTTTAAGCAATGGGAGATGTGATTTTATCTAGCTTTTTGGCTTGTTACTGAAAAACAAATTCTCTCTTTTCGCCATTACGATCTATCAAACTAATTGTGATATCCTCATCTTTGTATTTGTTTTCAATAATTTCTTTTACCTCAAGAACACTTTTTACTTTTTTACCATCGATCTCACTGATAATTAGTCCTTCTAGGTTGTATCTTTTCATTCTAGAGCTTAATGCCTTGCTAATAACCACCCCATGATCCAGGCTGAATTTCTTTAAATAATCCTTTGGTGGATTAACAACTTCAACCCCAACATCATCTATATTATAACTCTGAATTTCATATTTTGATAATGTTACTGGAAAAACAATTTCTTCGTTTTTTCTTAACACTTTAATATTAATTACGTCTTTAGGTCTTTTACTATTTACATACCCGGTCAAATCTGCAAATTTTCTAATAGGTAATCCGTCAATTTCTTTAATAACGTCTCCTTCTTTTATACCTGCTTTTTTTGCTCCACTTTTTTCGGCTACAGATGCAACAAACACTCCTTGTGATGTGGCAATGTTGTATTCTTCCATAGCTTTTGAGTTAATAGTACCTCCGGTAATTCCTATGATACCTCTCTGTACGTCGCCAAACTCCAATATGTCTTCAACTATTTTACGGGCATTGTTTGAAGGTACTGCAAAAGCATATCCCACATAACTTCCTGTTTGTGATGTAATTGCTGTATTAATGCCGATTAATTCACCATTAACATTTACAAGCGCGCCACCACTGTTTCCAGGGTTTATAGCAGCATCTGTTTGTATAAATGATTGTGTATTATTATCTCTCTCGTTAAGGTCTCTTGATTTTGCACTTATTATACCTGCGGTAACCGTCGAAGTAAGGTTAAATGGATTACCCACAGCAAGAACCCATTCTCCAATTTTAGCGGAGTTTGAGTCTCCGAAAGGGATGTAGGATAATTTTTCATCGGCATCTATTTTGATCAATGCGATATCAGATTGAGGAGCAGTACCGATTACTTCTGCTTTGTAAGATTTATTGTTGTTTAGTGTAACTTCTAGGTCGGTGGCCCCATCAATAACATGATTGTTGGTAACAATATATCCATCTTCTGTAATAATAACTCCAGAACCAGCACCTTGAATTCTTCTTTCTTCGGCTCCTCCGTTTCTCAAATATTCCATCAGGTTTCTGGGGGTTCTGCTAACTCCATATTGTTTTACGTGCACCACTGCATTTACCGTTTTTTCTGCAGCTACAGTGAAATCTGCTCCCGCATTAACAGGATAAGTGTTAGAATTAGCAACAGTGTATGTAGTAGGAAATACATTAGGTTTGGATTCGCTCTCAGTAATAACTGTAGGTTCAGGTTCTAAAAATACTTTATAGGCTCCTAATGTTAGTATTCCGGCAAGAATAGCTACAGTTAATAAACTCAAAAATCTTTTCATCTTCGTTTTCTTTTGTTTAATTTATTTTAGTACTGCTTTAATAGACTATAGATAACTTTTAAAATTACAATTATAGTATACTTTTTTTATGATATTTAACTCACAATTAACAACGGTTTTATGTTAACATTCTTTGTACCTTTGCTCGATATAATGTAAAGAATAATGACACTTACTTTTTATAAATATCAAGGTACAGGTAATGATTTTGTCATCATTGATAATAGAGAACAAATACTCTCCAAAAATAATACCAAATTATTTGCTAAGTTATGTGACAGAAAATTTGGAATCGGAGCAGATGGGTTGATGTTGTTAGAACTTCCTGAAAATCAAGAAGATGATTTTACTATGGTGTATTTTAATGCCGATGGAAATGAAAGCTCTATGTGTGGTAATGGTGGCAGATGTCTAGTAGCTTTTGCTGCCTTTTTAGGAGTTGTTAAGCATAAGGCTACTTTTACAGCGATTGATGGAAAACATCATGCGGAGATTAAGAATGATTTGGTGTATCTTCAGATGCAAAATGTTTCTGAAATAGAGAAGCATGATTCTTATTTGTTTTTAGATACAGGGTCTCCTCATCATGTTGCAATGGTAGAAGGCTTGTCTGATTTTGATGTTTTTACAAAAGGGAGAAAAATCAGGAATGGCGCACCTTATTTTGAGTCTGGTAGTAATGTAAATTTTGTAGAAAAGAAAAATGGAAATCATTTTGCCGTTAGAACCTACGAAAGGGGAGTAGAGGATGAGACGTTGTCTTGCGGTACCGGAGTAACCGCTGTTGCGCTTTCTATGCATGCTACACAGCTAACAGATAAGCAGGAAGTTATTATACATACACTTGGAGGAGAGCTTAAGGTTACGTTTAAACAAACTGCGAACGGATATGAAGATATTTATTTGATAGGACCAGCAAAGCAGGTTTTTAAAGGAGAAATTGTATGTTAACGTTAAAAGGTGAACATATCTATTTAAGAGCTCTGGAGCCAGAAGATCTTGATTTTATTTACACCATTGAAAACGATGAACAGGTCTGGGAAATGAGTTCAACTCAAACTCCGTATTCTCGGTTTTTGATAAAACAATATCTGGAAAACGCCCATAAAGATATTTATGAAGTGAAGCAATTAAGATTAGTGATCTGTTCTATCGATCATGCAGTATTAGGGCTTATCGATTTATTTGATTTTAACCCTACTCATAATAGAGCAGGGGTTGGGATCTTAATAGCCGAAAAAGAAAATAGGGGCAAAGGTTATGGAAAAGAAGCCTTGCAACTTATGATAGACTATGGAGCGACCCATCTTCGTTTACATCAGTTATATGCTAATATTTCTGAAGATAATCTATCTAGTGTGAAATTATTTGAAAGTCAAGGATTTACAAAAATAGGTGTAAAAAAAGAATGGAATTTGGTAAACAATATTTATAAAGACGAATTTTTATATCAATTAGTATATGTACATTAAAAAAATAGTATTAGCAATTGTATTAATAGGCCTTGTAGCTGGAGGAATTTTTGCATATTATGTATATCAAGCAGTTTTTTCTCCAAACACAAATTTTGAATCAGAAACTACAGAAATGTATATTCCTACAGAGGCTACTTATACAGAACTTGTAGAGTTGATAAGTCCTTTAGTGAAAGATATTTATAGTTTTGATCGAATAGCAAGAAGAAAGGGATATGTAGATAATATTAAAGCAGGCCGATACATTCTAAAAAAAGGACTAAATAATAATGATATTATTAATGTTTTACGTAGTAAGAACACTCCAATTAAACTTAGCTTCAATAATCAGGAAAGATTAGAAAACCTTGCTGGGAGAATTGCTGCTCAAATTGAGGCTGATAGCACTTCTTTAATACAAGCTTTTAAAGATGTTACTTTTTTAAATGAAAAGGGGTTCACTGCCGAAAGTGCTTTGTCTATGTATGTGCCTAATAAGTACGAGTTTTTTTGGAACACTTCTGCAAGTCAATTTAGAGATAGAATGTTTAAAGAGTATAATCGATTTTGGAATACAAATCGAATGTCTAAGCTCGAAAAAATAGGCTTAACTCAGGCTGAGGCTACTACTATAGCTTCTATCGTTCAAAAAGAAACAGCAAAAGTAGATGAAAGACCTAGGGTAGCTGGAGTATATATGAATAGATATAAGAATGGATGGAAATTAGATGCAGATCCTACTGTGATCTATGCTATTAAGAATCATCGTAATGATTGGGATACAGTAATCAAAAGAGTTTTGTATAAAGATTTAGAGTTAGATAGTCCTTATAATACTTATAAATATAAAGAATTACCTCCTGGTCCTATTTCGATGCCAGATATCTCATCAATAGATGCGGTTCTAAATTATGAAAACCATGAATATTACTTTTTTGTAGCCGATGTTGAGAATATGGGGTATCACAAATTTGCAAAAACACTCAATCAACATAATCGAAATAAAAAACAGTATGTAAATTGGGTAAATAAACAGGGAATTAAACGATAAAAATACGTGTCGAATATTGCTCCCAAAAAAATCGATAAATTGCATTCTCTTCGATAAATGGTATTCGATTTATTAACAAAATCCCAATTTTTCTGTTAATTACGGTTTGTTTTTAGATAACAATTTTATTCGATAAAATTACATGATTTGACGTTTAAGTGTAATAATCGAGTGTTTTTTAGGGTGTTTTTATCTTTTTTTTGCTTCTTTTTAAATGTAAATAACTAGTAATCAGTAATTTAATTATTTTAACATTTTGTTCTTAGTAGTTTAAAAAAACATCGTATATTTGCACCGCAAAAATTTAAGTAGAGGGGACCATTTTTTAATGGCTACTTAGAAATTTTTTATATGATAAAAAGGATAATAAGTTTATCTATATTACTTACGATTGGGGGAATACTTTTGTTGAGTTTTACGACTACTAAAAAACCGGATTTTAGCTCATATAGCACTTCTGGACTTGACTTGTATTACGTTGCACCGAACTTTAATGAAATAGAGGATAATAATGTATTTGTTTTTCCTGAACTTGGTAAATCTTATATCGGGTTTAAGGAAGCTGTTGCATTTAAAGAATCTAGAGGAGCGTATGGTGTAGTGAACCAATTTGGTTATATGGGAAAATACCAGTTTGGAAAAAGTACTTTAGATTTAATAGGAGTTGGGAATGTAAGTAGAAAGGAATTTCTTGGCAATCCGCAGCTTCAAGAAAAAGCATTTTATGCATATCTTTCAAGAAACAAATGGGTTTTGCGCAGAGATATTAAGTGGTTTGCTGGTAAAACTATAAACGGGGTTAAGGTTACTGAGTCTGGAATTCTTGCTGCAGCTCATTTAGGAGGTCCAAATGCTGTAAAAAGATACTTGCGTAGTGGAGGTGTTAATGGTTTTGCTGATGCGTTTGGTACAACTATCCGTTACTACATGAAACGATTTGGAGGTTATGATACTTCTTTTGTAGTGTCTAATCGAAAAGCAAAGGTAGTTCTTTAGTATCTTTTTAATAATCTCTTTGTATGATGTATATAGTTGGTCTTTTGTGAAGATCAATTTCATTCTCTTTTTTCCATTCTGCGATGGTTTTAGTGGCAATATACTCTGTAGTTAGGGTAATGTCGCACGCAATGCATAAACGCGTATTGTTGTTTAGTATAGATTTGAGATCATCAAACATTTTATCATTTCTATAAGGTGTTTCAATAAAAATTTGTGCTTGATTCTTTTCTAGAGAGGTTTTTTCTAAGTATTTGATTGTTGATTTTCTTTCGTTCTTGTCAATGGGTAAATAGCCATTAAAACTAAAGTTTTGACCATTCATGCCGCTGCTCATCATTGCTAATAATATAGATGATGGGCCTACAAGTGGAGTGACTTGTATTCCTTTTTCGTGAGCTATTCTAACAACTTCTGCTCCTGGGTCTGCAATCCCAGGGCACCCTGCATCTGACAGTAATCCAACAGATTCTCCATTAAGACAAGGGGTTAAGTATCCAGGGATTTCTGAAATATCAGTGTATTTATTTACTGTGTGTATAATCAGTGATCGCTGTGATTTGCTTGGGCTTACCTTTTTAATAAATCGTCTAACCGGTTTTTCGTTTTCAACGATATAGTGATTTACCTGTTCTAATACTTTTTTGATGGATATGGGTAAGACTTCTAGAGGTACATCGTCTCCTAATCGTGTTGGGATTAAGTATAGTTTTCCTTTGGGATCTAGGGGTTTAAGCTCCATAGGTTTGTTTTATAGCCAATTGATGGTAATTGGTTTGTTTTTTAGTGTTTTAAAAGTTGTATTGTGTATTAAATCAAATTTAAATATACAAAAACTTTATTTTTGAAAAGCTAACTACGGTTTTCTAGTTTTATAACGATATTATCACATGCTTTATTGAGCATTTGGTATACATCTTCAAAGCCTTGCTCGCCACCGTAATATGGGTCGGGAACATCTAGGTTTTCGTTTGTATATAGTTCGTTTAGGATAAGGGTTACTTTGTTCTTGTCTTGTTCTTTGTTTGTTAGTTTTTTAATATCCTGATAGTTAGAGTTGTCCATAACATAGATGAAGTCGTAAGTTTGGAAATCTTCTATGTTAAATTGCGCAGCCCTTTGGTCGCTAATATCAATACCGTATTTTTTTGCTATAGCGATTGATCGTTTATCGGGTTTGCTGCCAATATGATAATTGCTTGTTCCGCATGAGTTTACTATATACTTACTGGGGTCAAGCTTGTTTTTTAAGATGCCTTCTGCCAAAGGGGATCTGCAGATATTGCCTAGGCAAACCATTAAGATTTTGGTTTTCATATTTCGATAAAAAGTTACAAGGTGAGCTTTTTGCCTAAATCTTCTACGTATTTTCTAAATTGTTTATCGGTAGATGAAAGGTTGTCTACTGTCTTACATGCGTGCAGTACAGTGGCGTGATCTCTTTTGCCAATTTGAGTTCCAATACTTGCTAATGATGCCTTGGTAAGTTTCTTTGCAAAGAACATTGCAAGTTGTCTGGCTTGAACGATATGTCGTTTTCTTGTTTTGGACTGAAGAGTTTCAACGTCCATTTGGAAATAATCGCTTACTACTTTTTGAATATAGTCAATAGAAACTTCCCGTTTCGTGTTTTTGACATAATTATCCACTATAGCTTTTGCTAAATCTATAGTAATGTCTTTTTTGTTGAACGATGAGTGTGCTATTAGAGAGATAATTGCCCCTTCCAATTCGCGGATATTGGTTTTGATATTATTGGCCAGGAATTCAACAATCTCTTCTGGCATTTCTACACCATCTCTGTATAATTTGTTTTTGATAATAGAAACCCTGGTTTCAAAATCTGGTTGATGCAACTCTGCAGATAATCCCCATTTAAATCTAGAGAGTAGTCTTTGTTCTATATCCTGCATATCAACAGGAGCCTTGTCACTAGTTAGAATTACTTGTTTTCCGTTTTGGTGTAAATGGTTGAATATATGGAAAAATACATCTTGAGTACCAGCTTTTCCGGATAATAATTGGATGTCATCAACTATAAGTACATCTATAATTTGATAAAAATGAATGAAATCATTTCTATTGTTCTTTTTTACAGATTCTATGTATTGTTGTGTAAATTTCTCTGCAGAAATATAAAGCACTGTCTTTTCTGGGTAATTATCTTTAATATTTACACCGATTGCATGTGCTAAATGTGTTTTTCCTAAACCAACACCACCAAAAATAAGTAATGGGTTAAATGAAGTTCCTCCCGGTTTATTGGCAACGGCCATACCAGCGGATCTTGCTAATCTATTCGAATCTCCTTCTAGGAAATTGTCAAAGTTGTAACTTGGATTAAGCTGAGATTCTATTTTTACATTTCGTATTCCAGGAATAACGAAAGGGTTTTTTAATTCAGGGTTCTTACTTTTGATAGGTACATCTACTTCCTGAGCATTTACAGGGGTTCGGTTTGCACTTGGGATTTTTTCGGTAAAAGGTTTTTTGTTACCGTAGGTGTTTTCCATTTTGATTACATAAACCAATTTAGCGTTTTCTCCCAATTCGCGTGTTAGAGATACCTTAAGTAAGTTTACATAATGCTCTTCTAGCCATTCGTAAAAAAATTTACTAGGGACTTGAATACTTAAAGCGCCATCTGTAAGTTTTACAGCTTTGATGGGTTCAAACCAAGTTTTAAAAGCCTGTGGAGTAATATTATCCTCTATAAAAGATAAACAATTATCCCAAACTGATTGCGCGGTTACATTCATTCCAGTGGTTAGATTTACTATTTTTCTGTTAAGTTACTAAAAGTAATTGTTGAAAAACTCCTTACTGTTTTTGCTTGACAAATATGTGAACAAAAAATGTAAAAAAAAAACGATTTCGGGGTTGAATTTTAATTATTTTTTTTGCATAATTTGATAGTACTACTTTTAACAATTTTAATGTTTTTATATTTTTATCCTATGTCAATCACCTCAGAGACTACATTGAAAGTGCGATATTCAGAAACTGATCAAATGGGGGTTGTTCACCATGGCAACTATGCGCAATACTTAGAATTGGCGCGTATTGATTGGTTATCCCGATTAGGTATTTCTTATAAATCAATGGAAGCAAATGGTATTATGCTTCCGGTATATACTTTAGACTTTAAATTTAATAAATCTGCTTTCTTCGATGACGAATTGACTGTTAAAACTTTGCTTAGGAAAATTCCTACGGCAAGAATTATTTTTGACTATGAGATCTTTAATGGAGATCGGGAACTACTAACAACTGCGTCTTCAACCCTTGTGTTTGTTGATAGTAAAACAAGAAAACCTATCTCGTGTCCTTCTTACTTAATCGAAAAAATTAAAAATTATTGATCTGCTAACCTTTTAATTTTTATTTCATACAACGGGGAAAAAACCTCATTTATTTTATCAATATTTCTTTTTCTGACTAAAATATATAGTTTACAGTTCAATTCAAGTTCTTGTTTTGTGATTTTAATGTTGTTTTCTTTGATGATACGCATCACTTTATTCATATCCTTGTATTCAAAATGAATAACAAAACTGATATTGATTGTTTTTTCTACAATTTTTGAAGCTTCGAGAGCTTGTTGAGCCGAGGTGCGATAAGCGTTGATAAGCCCGCCAACTCCTAATTTTACACCTCCAAAATATCGAACTACAATAATTAAAATATTGGTAACTTCAAAGGATTGTATTTGTCCGTAAATGGGTTGTCCGGCAGAATTAGAAGGTTCTCCGTCATCATTAACACGATATCTATAGTTTTCTGATCCTATTTGCCAGGCATAGCACCAATGTCTCGCAGAATGATGTTGTTTTTTTAGATTTTCTATATATCGTTTAACCTCTTCTTCAGATGAAACTGGAAAAGTGTATCCAAAAAATTTACTGTTTCTATCTTTAAATAGAGTTTCTTCTCCGGGAGAATCTATAGTCTTATATGTGTCCTTTATTTCCAATTAATTTTAATTATATAGAAAAAGCAACCAGAATTATACTTATAATGGCTAGAATAATACCGATCCAATTTTTAAGTATTAATCGTTCTCTAAAAAGTATTATTCCTGCAACAGTAGAAACTAAAAGTATAGCTACATTATTTATGGTAAACACGGTAGAACTATCCATGTTGTCATATCGCAATGCTTTTATTAAAAAATAAATTGAAAAGTAATTAGGAACTCCCAATCCTATTCCAGCTATGACATTCCTTATCGATAATTTTAGGGAGCCTTGTATTGCTTTGTATACTAATGTGCAAATCCCAACAATAGCGGCAAAACCAAAAATTGAAGCTGAAAAAACGGGAACATCATTCTCTGCTACGTAGTTAGTTTCAAAAAACTTAAGACTTGTGTCAATAATCCCACTTCCAATAAAAACCAATAGTGGAAAAATTAGATTTTCTTTAGTAATAGAAATCCCTTCGGCCGTTTTCATTGATGTAAGATATACGGCAAATAAGGCAATAATAATTCCGATGATCTTAACGATACCTGTACTTTCGTGATATACCAGAATTCCAAAGATTATGGGTATAGCTAGGCTCATCTTGGTGGCTACAGCGGCAACAGATAATCCATTTTTTTGTGTGGTAATAGCCATTAAATTGAATACAGATATAAAAATCACTCCCAACCCCATGGCACCGTAAAACCAACCTTCTTTAGAAACAGTACTTATGTCTATAGGGTCTGAATAAGCCACAATACCAGAGATTGATGCAACAACGTAATTAATGACAATGGCTTGTAGCGTGTCTACATTGTATTTAGAGAATAGCTTAAAGATTACAAAAATCAAGCTCGAAGCTAATATGCTTAAGATTAAATAAATCAAAATAAATCAGATTTTATGGTAAATAAATTTGTTATGTCTTCTTGTCTAGGATCATTGTTCCAGGTATGAATTCCTAGTCTTGAGGCTCCGTTGGTGTTTTCTTTGGTGTCATCAATAAATAAAGTTTCATGAGGCTGTATTTTATGCTGTTGTAAAACGAATTCAAAAATATCAGATTCTGGTTTTCTTAGTTGAATTTGATGAGAGAGATAAAAAGCATCGAAGCAGGATTTAAAATCATTATAAAATGTAATGTTTTCTTTGATCCAGTTAATATGTAATTCGTTGGTGTTGCTAAGTAAAATTAGTTTGTATTCATGGTTTTTGGCCAGATTTTGAATGAATTCTAATCGATGCTTCGGAAAATCAAGTAAAATAGCGTTCCAGGCATTAATGATTTGTTTTTCTGAAGCTTTCGGGTATAATCCTTGGTAAAAGCGAATAAAATCTGGAGTTGTAATTGCACCAATTTCGTATTGATTGTTAACTGTTTCTATTTCATTGAAATTGGAAGTTTTTCCTAATAAAGAGAGCTCTCTAATTGTTGCGGTTTTATCTAGATTAATGAAGACATCGCCAAAATCAAAAATTATTGTTTTAATCATTTTTATATATTCTTATGGTGTCATTCATAATTTTTCTTTCAGAAACCAAATTTCCCTTTAGCGTAGGGGCTTTGATTCCGTTGTTAAATGTAGTATTTCCTTCAAAAACTCTGGCTTCATCCCATAGATTTTCATTAATAAAAGACTGTATCGTTTGTGTGCCACCTTCAATAATTACAGACTGAATCTCATGTCTGTAGAGTATGGTGCATATTTCTTCAATAATTTTCTCCTTCGTTTGTATTACTTCGTAAGTAAGATTATTGAAACTTTCTTTTTTAAACTTTTCTGAAGTAATTATGATGGTAGCTGTCGTGTTGTCTAATATTGCAGAATCCTCAGTTATTTTACCAGATATGTCAATGGCAATTCTAATTGGATTTTTACCGGGCCATTCTCTGGTTGTAAGTTTTGGATTGTCTTTGATTACAGTTTTATTACCTACAAGAATGGCTTGTTCTTCTGAGCGCCATTTGTGCACTAATTGCCTGGAGTGCGAATTAGTAATCCAAATAGGTTTTCTGTTCTTTCTCGTTTCTGGTGCAATAAAATGATCTTGGGTTTGGGCCCATTTTAAAATGATATAAGGCCTTTTCTTATTGTGAAAAGTAAAAAATCTCTTGTTAAGTTCGAGACATTCTTTTTCTAATACGCCAACCGTAACATCGCAACCGGCATTCATTAATTTTTGAATTCCGGTTCCAGATACTTCTGAAAAAGTATCGATGGTTCCTATAACAACTTTTTTAATTCCTTTTTCGATAATTAAATCACTGCAAGGAGGTGTTTTTCCATGATGACTGCAGGGTTCCAGACTTACATAAATAGTGGCGTTTTTTAATACCGCTTTGTTCTTGACCGATTTAATGGCGTTTACTTCGGCATGAGGTTCTCCGGCTTGATAATGCCATCCTTCACCAATAATCTGATTGTTATAAACGATAACGCTACCAACCAATGGATTTGGATAGGTACTTCCTAAACCATTTTTAGCTAGTTGAATGCATCTACTAATGTGTTTTTCGTGTATTGTCAATTTATTTTAATGATATTTTTTGTTCTTTATCAATCTTGTACGGATAAGAAAAACTACCTAAATGGTATCTGATGTTTCCTTTGTATTGTACGTTTAGAGAATCGGTCTGGATTACTTTTAAAACACTTCCTAAAATGTTGGTTTTATTTTTCTCATAAATTTTAGAGAGCGAAAACGTGCCTTCTAGAGGGATTGCAAATTCATTTTCTGCCGGAACATCAAATTCTTTCGAAGAAATTGTTCCTACGTCGATGTTATCTATAAAAACATGAATATCATCTATAGAAAGTTTTCCTTTTAGATTATTCGGGTTGTTAAAAACAGCATCTGCTCTAAGGGTAACATTACGTAAACCTATGCTTTTAACTTCAAGATTTTCAACATGTTTAAATTTTGGTTTTTTAGATATTGTACAGCTGGTTATAAGCAGAAACGTTGTTAATAATAAAAAAAAGTTCTTCATTGATTCCTGATTAGATTTAACGTATATTTCAATATCCTTTAGAAGTAATTTTTTGCCCAAAAGTAATTCATGAGAATATTCTTATTTGTAATTATAGATAAGGCAAAAGTAGTATTTAAAAATATAATGGGAACAATAAAAATAAGGAAGATAAAGCCAGAAGATAATCAAGTAATCGCTAAAGTAATCAGAGAGGTTTTGGTAGAAATGGGTGTTCCTAAAGTTGGGACGGTATTTGAGGATGAGGCTCTTGATATGATGTATGAAACATATACTTCGAAAAATGCAGCATATTTTGTTGTAGAAGAAGATGGCATTGTTATTGGAGGTGCTGGAATTGCTAGATTAGAGCATGGGAGCTCTGATACCTGTGAACTTCAGAAAATGTATTTCTTACCTATTGCCAGAGGCAAAGGGATTGGGTATGAAATGATAAACATCTGTCTTGATCATGCAAAAGAACAAGGATTTACTAAGTGTTATTTAGAAACTATGCCATATATGAAGGCAGCGAGAAAATTGTATAAAAAAGTGGGTTTTAAAGATCTTGATGGTCCTGTTGGTGATACAGGTCACTTTAGTTGTCAAGCATGGATGATCAAAGATTTGTATTAAAAAAAATATTCCAATTGAAGATAAAAGATCTTAGAAATAATTTTTTGAATTCTCTATCGGCAATTTATGGTATAGAAGAAACGCGTTCATTTTTTTATATGCTTTCAGAACATATTATGGGATTACGAAGAGTAGATATTGCTGTACATTTAGAAAAGAAATTGCCTGAGGCAGAAATGGTTAGTTTTGCCGATGCTACGGATCGATTAAAAAAACAAGAACCAATACAGTATATTATAGGTGAGGCCAATTTTTATGGACTTGACTTTAGTGTAAACTCCCATGTTTTGATCCCAAGGCCGGAAACTGAAGAGTTAGTAGACTGGATTATAAAAAATCTAAGCACAAGAAAAGAACAAATAAATATTCTTGATATTGGCACGGGTAGCGGTTGTATTGCAGTTTCTCTGGCTAAAAATTCACCCCATGCAAAAGTATATGCACTTGATGTTTCAGAAGAAGCTATTTCTGTAGCTAAAAGCAATGCAAAGAAAAATCAAGTGGAAGTAACATGTATACAAGCAGATATTTTAAAAACTGAACGTTTACCACTGGATTTTGATGTTATTGTGTCTAACCCTCCTTATGTACGAGAGTTGGAGAAAAAGGAGATGAAAGCGAATGTTTTAGATAACGAACCAGCATTGGCATTATTTGTGGCAGATAATGATCCCTTGATCTTTTATAAAAGAATTACCGAATTAGCAAAAAGAAGCTTAACTCCAGGGGGTTCATTGTATTTTGAAATTAATCAATATTTGGGTTTAGAGACAAAAAATATGATCGAAGCTTCAGGTTTTGAATCTGTGATATTACGTAAGGATATATATAATAATGATCGAATGATACATGCGTCTATAAACTAAAATAATAGGATATGAATACTTTAGATTCGATTTGTGTGTTTTGCGGAAGTAGCGAAGGTAATGATACCCGTGTGATTTCTGAGGCATTCCTTCTTGGAGAAAAACTCGCTCAAAAAAATATTACCTTAGTATATGGAGCGGCTAAAATTGGAATTATGGGTCAAGTAGCCATGGGGTCGATGAAGCATAAAGGGAAAGTGATTGGTGTGATTCCAGAATTTCTTAAGTTAAAAGAAGTCGTTCATCAAGGATTGCATGAGTTAATTACAACAAAGAATATGCATGAAAGAAAAATGAAAATGCATGAGCTTAGTGATGGCTTTATTACATTGCCTGGTGGATTTGGGACGTTAGAAGAACTTTTTGAAATTATAACATGGGCGCAATTAGGGTTGCATCAAAAACCGATTGGCCTTTTAAATACTGGTGGCTTTTATGATAATCTTTTAGGGTTGTTAGAAAATATGGTAAGAAGAGGGTTCTTAAAAATGGAAAATTATGAGTTACTTCTGGTCGATGATGATATTGATCTCCTATTAGAAAAAATGAAAACCTTTAAACCTGTTCAAGTGCCTAAATGGTTAAAATTGGACAGAACCTGATATTATTTAGTATATAAAATGACTACAGAACAAAAAATCAATCAACTACGAGAAGATCTAAGACAGCATAATTATAAGTATTATGTGCTGGATACACCTACAATAAGTGACTATGAGTTTGATATGATGCTTAAAGATCTACAGGCACTAGAAGAGAAGCATCCAGAGTTTTATGATCCTAATTCGCCCACACTAAGAGTAGGTGGAGAAATAACCAAGAATTTTGAAACTGTGGTTCATGATTATCGGATGTATTCTCTAGATAACTCATACTCTAAAGAGGATCTGCTTGATTGGGAAAAACGAATAAAAAAAATAGTAGATGGAGAGGTTAGCTATACTTGTGAGCTTAAATATGATGGAGCATCTATAAGTTTGACATATGAGAATGGAGAGTTGCTGCGTGCTGTTACTAGGGGCGATGGTATTCAAGGTGATGATGTAACAACAAATATAAAAACGATTAAATCAGTTCCTTTAAAACTCAAAGAGGGGTATCCACCTAAATTTGATATTAGAGGTGAGATTGTGTTGCCTTTTGAAGGGTTTGCTAAAATGAATCAGGAGCGAATTGCTGCGGGAGAAGAGCCTTATATGAATCCTCGTAATACAGCCTCAGGAAGTTTAAAATTGCAAGATAGTAGTGAGGTGGCCAAGCGTCCTTTGGATTGTTTGTTGTATAATATTACAGGAAATAGATTAGGAATTAGTTCTCAGTTCGAAAGTCTTGAAAAGGCTAGAGAATGGGGATTTAAGGTGCCGCCAGAGTCAAAAAAGGTAAATACTATTGATGAGGTATTGGATTTTGTAGCCTATTGGGATGAGCATCGTCATGATTTACCTTATGAAACCGATGGAGTGGTAATTAAAGTGAATAATATTCAACAACAAGAAGAGCTAGGTTTTACTGCCAAAGCACCAAGATGGGCAATGGCATACAAGTTTAAAGCTGAACAAGCGGTTACTATACTTAATGAGATTACTTACCAGGTAGGAAGAACTGGAGCGATTACTCCCGTTGCTAATCTTAAACCTGTATTACTAGCAGGAACTACTGTAAAAAGAGCTTCGCTTCATAATGCAGATCAAATAGAGAAATTAGATATTCGAGAAGGGGATACCGTTTATGTTGAAAAAGGAGGTGAGATTATTCCTAAAATTATTGGTGTAGATTTCAAAAAAAGAACATCTGATTCTGTGCCAACACAATATATAACTCAATGTCCTGAGTGTCATACTTCGCTCATTCGAAAAGAAGGTGAGGCACAGCATTATTGTCCAAATTATGCTGGATGTTCTCCTCAAATCATTGGCCGGATCCAACATTATATTTCACGTAAGGCCATGGATATAGAAGGTCTAGGAGGTGAAACAGTGGCGTTACTTGTAAATGCAGGCCTGATAGTGAATTATGCAGATCTCTATGAGTTGAAAAAAGAACAAGTGCTACCTTTAGAGCGAATGGCAGAAAAAAGTGCAGAAAACCTTATTTCGGGGATAGAAAAATCCAAAGAAATCCCTTTTGAAAGAGTGCTATTTGCTTTAGGGATTCGGTATGTTGGAGAAACTGTTGCTAAAAAACTAGTAAAGCATTATAAAACTATTGATGCAATTATTGCCGCTACAGAAGAAGAATTGGTAAACGTTGATGAAATAGGGATTAAAATCGCCCAAAGTGTAAAAGAGTTTTTTGATTCTGAAGATAATAAAGCTTTAGTGGATCGATTAAAACAATATCAAGTTCAATTGGAGATTTCTGCAGATAAATTAGCTAATCAAACCGATACTTTAAATGGTCAGGCATTTGTTGTCTCTGGGGTTTTTGAGAAAGTGTCGCGTAATGAACTAAAAAAAATGATTGAAGATAATGGAGGTAAAGTGTCAAGTTCTATTTCCTCTAAAACTTCATACGTTGTTGCTGGAGCCAATATGGGGCCAAGTAAATTGGAAAAAGCGAATAAATTAGGGATACCAATCATCAGTGAAGATGATTTCCTTAGTAAAGTAACATGAAAGTAAGAACGCTTATTAAAGTATTACTACTAATCACGGGTGGGCTTTGTGTGTATAGTACTGCAATGCAATTACCAATGCTAGAGTTTTATGTAAAGCCAACTACAGTTCCTTTGTTTTTTATGTTGTATTGGTTTAATGTTAAAAAACCAGATGGGCTATTTTTATTCATATTGTTCCTTTGTTTTTTGGGAGATATTTTTTTACTAGTCAATGTAGATAATAGCTTTATGTATGTACTTTTAAGCTATACTACATGTTATATAATCCTATTTTATTTTTTGTATAAAAATCATAAGCCTTTAAATTACAGCACTACAGATATTATTTACTTAGTTGTGTTTTTTTTGTTGTGGACTTTAATTGCTTATAAGATTTATGATGTAACTCATGGTTCAATGGGGGTGATTAAGCCTTATGGGGTGAGTTATTTAGTGATTTTATATCTTCTTTTGATTGGTGCCGTTTTTCAATATGTCAATATAAGATCAGCAAAATCATTATTCTTCTTAATTGCAATACTAAACTTTGTTGTAAGTGATGCTTGCTTTGCTTTAAACAGGTTTTATATCCCTTCAATAGAATTCGAAATTATAAATTCGATTTATCAATTATTGGCAGTTTTCTTTCTTGTGAAATTCAAGATATCAAGTCCTGTACCTTTAAAGTTGCAGGAGGTATGAATTAAAAGGTAGAGGGCTAAGAGTTTTAATTGTTATAATTTTGCTATCTTGTGTACAGGAGATTATCACACTAAATTATTTCGGGATGGCGTACTCAGAATTAATTATGATTAATTTTTTGAGTATAAAAAATGTTTAATGAATGGAGAAAAATTACTAAAACTTGTTATTTCTTTTTTAGTTGTAGTACAGGTACTTGGTTTTGTATTCAAAAACTCGTTGTTATACTTGTGCGCCAATGCAATACTTCCCGCTTTAATTGCTTTAATTTACTTTATAAGCACTAAAAGAATAAAATTGTTTCATGTCGTTGTTCTTTTAGCTCTTTTGTTTAATAAGTGGATTGTTTTTTTTATTGAGAATAATTTGATGAAATCTCTGATAATAGGACGTATTATGGTTTATGTCTTGTTGTTTTATTTTTTGTATTACAACCATAAATCGTTTAAATACAATAGCAGAGATGTGTTTACATTGGTATTGGGTAGTTCTTTGTATACTGTTATCTTCTTTATGGCATATTTATCGCTGAAAGAACAAATGGGAGAGTTGCATGTGATCGGTTTTCTTAATCTGCTATTGATTTATATTTTACTAATTGTTGGTGCAATGCACTATATAAATATACAATCGGAAAAATCACTTTGGTTTTTTTTGTCAATGTTAAACTTTGCGTTTAGTGATTTTATGTTGTTGTTAGATACGTTTTATTTACAATCATATGAATTAGAGGTCTTGTTGTTGATATGCGAGCCCTTAGCTATTCTTTTTTTAGTGAATTATATGGTTACAAAATCTCTAAAACTCAAATCAGAAGAATTTGAGGGGTTTTAATTAAAAGATGACTATTTGAAAGTAGCAAAATTTACATATTATTTGTTTTATGTAACTGGATTTCTAACTATGTTGGCCTCTATTTTTGCTCGTGACATAGTTATTTACTTCAAACCTTTTGTTATTGTAGCATTAAGTTTATTGTATTTAACAAATACCGAAAAGAAAAACTATTTTGTTTTAGTAAGCTTATTATTGCTTTTGGTTTGTGAAATACTTTTTCTTCGGGATTATTTACAGAATTTTGCAATTATACATGTTTTGCTTTCCGTGCATTATGCTCTTAATATTGGTCTGCTTTGGAAGAGTTTACAATTGATTAAGATAAGGCTTAAAAAGATTTTTACATTACAATTGTTGATATCTATGGCTTTGATTGTGTATGTGTTGTTTTCTGTTGCGAAATTGATTCTTCCTAAGGTAAACGATCATTTTTTTGCTCTAACAATGTTGGTTTTTTTCTTCTCTTTATTTATCGGGGTGTGTTATTATATTTATTTAAATAGTAAAACTGTGGTTAGTTATTCGTTGATGGTGGCAGCGTCATGTTTTTTAATTGTTAATATTCTTGCGGCCTTAAATCGGTTATACATTTCCATAGAGGTGTTTCCGATAATAAATAACCTGCTGCAGGTTTTTGGACAGTTTTTTTTAGTGAAATTTTTTATTGAACAACACAAATTGGTTCCGAATGAAGAAGATTTTTTTTAAATACGATCTTTTTTAGGGTTGATTTGTGTTGGTAATTTTTATAGGTAATTATTAGATTTTTGAAAAAAATAGAGTTTACATATTTAGTGTTCTATTGCGCTTTTGCAGTAGTGGTATGTGTATCTATCTTTTTAGATAAATGGTTGTTGATCTATGTAAAACCAATAGTTCCTCTTTCTTTGATTTTATTATATTCGAGATCGATCAAAAAGATTGATTTTTTGTTTCCGTTTAGTATGATTGTTATATTAATTACAGATATTTTTAATTATACTGATTTTGTGAATTTTTTTGACCTTATTGCAATATTAATATCGCTTTTTTATGTTTTATGCCTTCTTTTACTTAAAGATTTTATTTCTATAGAAGATATTCAACTGGACAAATTAATATCACCTCCGGTTATAGTCAGTTTAGTTTTTATCGTGTATCTAATATATTCTATTATAGAACTGGCAATGCCCAAAATTGGTAGTTCTGTAGGTTCGATAGCTATAATTGTAGCGAGTTTACTTTTATTTGTGGCAGTTAGTTTCTTTATTTATGTGGCAGATAGATATGAAAAATCGATTTATTTATTTATCTCTGCTTGTTGTACGTTATTTGTAGATGCGCTTTTGGCGATAAGTGAATTGTATTATTACACAAGGCTTTTTACAGTTCTGATCAATATAGCTGAGATAGTTGGTCTTTATTTTTTTACTATTTTTTTAATAAAGACAAAACTTGTTGATGTAGAAGAGCTAAAAGAAAAATATTTTTAGAGTTAATTGTACTAAAAATGTATAAGAATTGTTTTTATCAGCAACCATATAAAATGTTGAGGTTTGATGTAATATTGAGTAAATGTATGTATAGGTTGTCTGTTTTTGTTGTACTGTGTTGTAATTCAGTTGGTTTATTCGGGGTTTATAATCCGGTGTTTTAATTAGAATATAAAAGAAAGAGTATCCGATAGAATAAATAATTTATGAAGAAACGATTTTTTAGTTTTCTTGAAGTAAACGAAGTGATTTTAAATTGTAAAATAGCTACATTTGTGGCTTCTTAATCTTTTTTATAAATGATTTTAAAGGGTCTTAAAAGAAATGCAATAAAAAAAAGTATTGAAACTCATTTGAAGAAGAGAGATTCTTCGTCTACAGGAATTTCTAGCCTTAAAACCCTTGCCGTGCTTGTTGATGCATCGTATGCTGTTAATATAGCTTCAATTGTAAAATTGGCAAGCGAATTACAAGTCGACCCCGAAAATTTAAAAGTAGTAGGATATAAAGAAGATAAAGATCTAGAAGATGATAAGGATGCTGCATATTATAATGATAAAAGCTTTGCTGTTAATGGCTCTATAAGAAATAGTGCTTTGCAAGATTTTGTAAATAAAGATTATGATGTATTGATAAACTTTTATGAGGAGGATAAACTTGAGTTGAACTATGTTGCTGCAGTTTCAAAAGCAAAACTTAAGATTGGTTTTGCAGAGGTAGATAATCGAATTAATGATTTGATCATTGGTTCTACAACACACGATACTAATCTCTTCATAGCAGAACTAAAGAAATATTTAAAAATTTTACAGGTTATATAATTATGAGTGGGTTTCTTAGAGGAACGGGTGTAGCACTGGCTACTCCATTTAATAAAGATGGTTCTATAGATTTTGATGGGGTTACCTCATTAGTTAATTACTGTATTGATGGAGGTATAGAATATCTTGTTGTGTTAGGAACAACTGCAGAATCGGTTACACTTTCTAAAGAAGAAAAAAAGACACTGGTTCAGCATGTTGTCAAAGTTAATAATAAGAGACTTCCTGTTGTTATTGGTATTGGAGGTAATAATACAGCTGCAATACTGGAAGAATTAGAACAGATAGATACATCAGAATTTGATGCTATTCTCTCTGTAGTTCCAATGTACAATAAACCAACTCAAGAAGGCATGTATCATCATTATAAAGTTATCAATGATACTTCTCCATTGCCAATTTTGTTATACAATGTGCCATCGCGTACTGGAAGCAATATGACAGCAGAAACTACATTGCGCTTATCTAAATTAGATAATATTATTGGTATTAAAGAAGCGGTAGGAGATTTTACTCAAGTCCTAAGGATTATAAAAGATAAACCGGATGATTTTCTAGTGATTTCTGGAGATGATACATTAGCTTTACCTGCAGTAGCGGCTGGAGGTGATGGCGTTATCAGTGTTATAGGTCAAGGTTTTCCGAAAGAGTTTTCAGAAATGATTAGATTAGGGTTGTCAGGTCATATCCAACAAGCTTTTAATGCGCTGTATGGACTTTTACCGGTTATCGATTATGCCTTTGAAGAGGGTAACCCCGCAGGGATAAAAAGCATCTTAAAAACAAAAGGTGTTTGTGATGACAATGTTCGTTTGCCTTTACTACCCGCAACGCAAGATTTAGCAAAAAAAATAAAAGTGTTTATTGAAAATTACTAATTTTCACCCTCATGGCTAAGCGAATAAAGGATCCGGGAATAGGAAAATCATCAAATAGGCATGCTAAACGTTTTATTAATCAAGATGGATCGTTTAATATTAAACATGTTAATAGACCTAGTTCTTTATCAGAAAGTTATAACTATTTAATTAGTATAAGTTGGTGGAAATTCTTTCTTTGGGTGGTAGTAGGGTACATCTTGGTTAACTCTTTATTTGCAATAATTTATATAATCTTAGGTGTATCCGATATTGCAGAGCCTACAGGTAGCATTTTTATGGATTTTCTTAATGCTTTCTTTTTTTCGGCTCAGACAATTACTACCGTTGGATACGGAGCAATGGCACCAAAAGGGATGTTATTTGGTATTATTTCTTCATTTGAGGCCCTCATTGGGTTGCTAAGTTTCTCATTTATTACAGGGTTATTGTATGGTAGATTTTCTAAACCAAAAGCAAATATAAAGTTTAGTAATAGTATAGTTTTACTAGAGCACAATGGTGTAGATTCTATAATGTTTAGACTAATGAGCGGAAGCTCAAATGTTATGATTAGACCTAAAATAGAAGCTACACTAGCACTTTCTCAAGAAGGGGATGATAAAAAGTATATAAACAATTTTTATAGCCTTAATTTAGAGCGTAATTCGATTACCTATCTTCCTACTACTTGGACTATTGTGCATCCAATTGACGAAAAAAGCCCATTAAAAGAATTTAATAGAGAAGAATTATCGCAATTAACAGCCGAGATATTACTTCTAGTTAGTTATTATGACGAGTCTTTTAATCAAGAGGTGCATCAAGTTCATTCTTATGTCCTTAAGAACCTTAAAAAAGATCATCGTTTTACTCCGGCATTTTATTATAACGAACTTGGGTATACGGTTCTTGATCATGATAAGTTGAACAAGACATATGAGAATAAGCCAGGTAAGTTATAAAGAGGTGTTATAGTTTGTATATTCTGCAACATATACTTAATTGTATAGTTATTAAAGTAAATCAAAATCAAGAAAGTTTTAACAATTGATATTGTTTTTTAAAGTATTTTATCTGTCTGTCAAAAAATAATAGATATCGACAGTTGAATTGATGAATTAAAGTTTTTGTAATACCGCAGAAATATCTATTTTTGCACGATGTTTTTTAAGCTATGAAGAGATTATTGTATTTACTAATTTTTGTGTTAACCTTTGGATCGTGCAGCGAGTACCAAAAAGTACTTCGTAATGACGATGTTTCTCCTAAATATAAAATGGCCGAAGAGTTGTATAAAGAAGGAAAGTACAAGAAAGCTTTAAGACTTTTTGAACAAATTGTTCCTCAATATAGGGGGAAACCACAGGCAGAAAGAGTAATGTATTATTATTCTGATACATATTATCAGTTAGAAGATTATTACTTGGCTGGTTATCAATATGAGAGATTTGTAAAATCATTTCCTAGAAGTGATAAAATTGAAGAAGCAGCGTTTAAAAGTGCAAAAAGTTATTATTATTTGTCTCCCAGGTACAGTTTAGACCAAACTGAAACTACTACTGCGATAGAAAAACTGCAGTCCTTTATTAATACTTTTCAAGAAAGTGAAAAATTGGCAGAAGCTAATACTTTAGTTGCAGAATTAAGAGAGAAAAAAGAAAGAAAAGCATACGAGATTGCTAAACAATATCATCATAGAGAGAATTATAAAGTAGCAATTTCTGCTTTTGATAATTATTTGGTTGACTACCCAGGGTCACCTTTTAAAGAAAAAGTACTATATTACAAGCTAGAGTCTGAGTATCTTTTGGCTATTGGAAGTTATGAAAACTTGGTCGAAGATCGTTTAGAAGTTGCTCAGGGCTACTATAATAATTATAAAAAATATTACAAGTCGGGTGAGTATACAGAAAAAGCTGAAGAAATAGCGCAAGATATAAAGTCACGACTAGAACAATTTAAATAAAAAATTAAGTAGAAGATGGATTTGAAAAAAAGTAATGCTCCGGTAAATACTACTACAATCGATAAAAACCTTATTGATCAACCAACAGATAATATTTACGAGGCGATTTCTATAATATCAAAAAGAGCAACTCAAATTAATACTGATATTAAAAAAGAACTTCTTGAAAAATTAGATGAGTTTGCTACGTATAATGATAGTTTAGAAGAAATCTTTGAAAATAAGGAGCAAATAGAAGTTTCTAAATTCTATGAAAGGTTACCGAAACCACATGCTTTAGCGGTACAAGAATGGTTAGAAGATAAGATCTACCATAGAAATACAAAAGCGGACACAGAATCTTTATAAATCTATGTCTGTTTTAAGCGGTAAAAAGATTTTAATAGGTGTCACCGCTGGTATTGCTGCATACAAGATCGCTGGTTTGGTACGTCTTTTTATTAAGGCTGGTACTCAGGTAAAAGTGGTAATGACACCTGCAGCAAAAGACTTTGTTACGCCACTTACATTATCAACACTATCCAAAAACGAAGTCTATTCTTCTTTTTATAATGAAGAAGATGAGAATGCAGTATGGAATAATCATGTAGATCTTGGTCTATGGGCCGATCTAATGATTATCGCCCCGGCAACAGCTAATACCTTGTCTAAAATGGCTACAGGTAATAGTGATAATTTGTTGCTAGCTACGTATTTATCTGCAAAGTGTCCTGTTTATTTTGCACCTGCAATGGATCTGGATATGTATAAGCACCCTTCTACCAACGAAACATTCAAAAAACTACAAGAGTTTGGTAATATTATGATTCCGTCAGAATCAGGTGAATTGGCAAGTGGTCTGGTGGGGCAAGGCAGAATGGCAGAACCAGAAACCATTGTAGACTTCATAGAAAAGGATATAGTTAGTAAATTACCACTCAAAGGCCAGAACGTACTAATAACTGCCGGTCCTACATACGAAGCTATTGATCCTGTAAGATTTATTGGTAATCATTCTAGCGGTAGAATGGGGATTGAGCTTGCAATGGCTGCTGCAAATTTAGGAGCACAGGTTAATCTAGTGCTTGGTCCATCATCATTAAGAATCGACCATAGTTTTGTTAATGTGATCAATGTGGTAAGTGCAGAGGATATGTATCAAGCTGTAGTTTCTAATTATGATAGCTGTGATATTGCCATAGCATCTGCTGCTGTAGCCGATTATAGACCTAAACATGTGTCTGATCAAAAAATTAAAAAAGCAGATACGGCCTTTTCAATTGAGTTAGAGCGAACTAAAGATATCCTTAAATGGATGGGAGCCGAGAAAAAGGATCAGTTTCTAGTTGGTTTTGCATTAGAAACGGAAAATGAAGAAGAAAACGCAAAAAAGAAGTTAAAAAATAAAAATTTAGATTTAATTGTTCTAAATTCTCTCAATGATAAAGGAGCTGGTTTCAAAGGAGAAACTAATAAAGTGAGTCTGATTAATCATAAATTTGAGATTAAAGCGTTTCAATTAAAAACTAAAGCAGAAGTTGCTAAAGATATATTCAATGAAATTAATGCACTTAAAAATGAATAGATTCTTCCTCATTGTACTACTTATTTTCAGTTTTAATCTTTCTGCTCAAGAGTTTAATGCTCAGGTAGTTGTCAATGCAGAACAAACTGGAAATCCAAACCTGCAAGTATTTAAGACTTTAGAACGTTCTTTGAAGGAATTTATCAATAATACTAAGTGGACTAATATAGACTATCGAACAGAAGAACGAATCAATTGTAGCTTTTTTATTACCATAGTAAGTTATACTAATGATGCTTTTTCAGCAACTGTTCAAGTGCAAGCTTCTCGTCCGGTATATGGATCGAATTATGAAACTACGATCTTTAATGTCAATGACAAGCAATTCAGTTTTGATTATTTAGAATTTCAGCCGCTAAACTATAACCCTAATAGTTTTGAGTCTAATTTGATCTCTGTTATAGCATTTTATTTATACACTATTCTTGGGGTTGATGCTGATACGTTTGAGTTAAACAGCGGTACTAAATATTATGAAGAAGCTAAAAACATTGTAGGTAATGCTCAAGGAACAACTTCTTCAGGTTGGATTAGGGATAAAGACCCAAATAGATATAGACTTAATGATGATTTGCTTTCAGGTACATATGATGGATATAGAACGGCTATGTATACCTATCATAGAGAGGGCTTAGACGTCATGAATAATAACCTGAAAAAAGGAAAAGAAGTGATTACAGAGTCTATGAAATCACTTCAGGATATGCATAATAACAGACCAAACTCATATTTGATGAGAGTGTTTTTTGATGCCAAAGCAGATGAGATATCAAGTGCACTTTCTGGAGGTCCTTCAGTTAATATTGCTGAAACTATACAAATACTGAACAGAATAGCGCCAACATATTCTGATAACTGGAAAAACATCAAGTTTTAGAAAACTCTTTTTTTAAAACAGATAAATTCTTCTTAAAACTATAGTATCTTTACTTTTTAAACAATAAAAATTTCTATCCGTTGCTTAGAGGTCTTTCTATAAAAAACTTCGCTTTAATAGAACAGCTACAAGTCTCTTTCGATTCTGGTTTAATAACTATAACCGGTGAAACAGGAGCTGGAAAATCATTATTGTTAGGAGCTTTAGGGTTGTTGCTCGGTAAGAGAGCCGATCTTAGTAGTGTAAAAGATAGTTCGCAAAAATGTATTATTGAAGGGGTTTTTGAAATAAAACACTATGATCTTACAAGGCTTTTTGAAGAAGAAGGTCTCGATTATGAAAATGAAACAATTATAAGACGTGAGATTTTACCCTCTGGAAAATCAAGGGCTTTTGTAAACGATACGCCAGTTACGTTGCAATCTTTAGCACTGTTGGGTGCTAAATTAATTGATATTCATAGTCAACATCAAACCCTAGAGGTTACTACCAATGATTTTCAGTTTGAAGTTCTGGATGCATTAGCAGAAACATATCGAGAAATAGAATCGTATAAACGTGGGCTTACCTTACTTAAAGAAAAAGAAAAAGAAGTCAATAGTTTAATTGCTAATCAAGAAGAGTTTAATAAAGAATATGATTACAATGCTTTTTTGTTGAAAGAGCTGGAAGAAGCAAAGCTTAAGGCTGGAGAGCTGGCAGAGCTGGAAGAGCGATATGAAAAGCTAAATAATATTGAAGAAATTCAGGAAAGGCTATCGGGATCAATAGCTATTGTGTCTTCTGAAGAAATAGGAGTTTTAGATCAATTAAATACGATAAAAACTAACCTTTCTAAAATTGAGTCCTTTTCGGGAGCATTAAAAGAGCTTTCAGATCGAGTTCAAAGCATTTACATCGAGTTAGATGATGTACATCTATCATTGCAAAACGAATTAGAAAAACTTGAAGCTGACCCTGAGCAATTAGAGCAACTAAGTAAACGTATAGAGCTCTTACATAACTTACAGGTGAAACATACAGTTTCTACAGTAGAGGAGTTAATAGAAATTTCTGAAACACTTCGACAAAAAGTATCCAAGACAGAATCGCTTACAGATGATATCAATGAATTAAGAAATGAGATCGATAGAATAAAATCTCAATTAGATGATGTAGCAGAAAAGATCCATAAAAAGAGAAATAAAGCACTTCCGAAATTAATTGAAGAATTGGAAGAGATATTAAAATCTTTAGGAATGCCTAATGCTTCATTTAATGCTACTTTGGAGATGCAAGAAAAGTATCTGTCTAACGGAAAAGAAGTGTTAGCATTCTTGTTTTCTGCCAATAAAGGAGGTTCTTATGGAGAATTGAAAAAAGTAGCTTCTGGTGGAGAATTATCGAGGATTATGATTGCTATAAAAGCAATTCTTTCCAGATATGCACAATTGCCTACTATTATTTTTGATGAGATCGATACCGGAGTTTCTGGTGAAGTGGCTCAGAAAATGGCAGATTTGATGATGAATATGAGTAAGAATCTACAAGTTTTTAGTATTACTCATCTACCGCAGATAGCTGCTAATGGACAAAGTCATTATAAGGTATACAAAGAAGATATCAATAATACCACGGTTACACAACTTAAGCTATTGGATAAAGAAGAACGAGTGCATGAGATTGCAGAAATGATAGGAGGCAAAAGTATTTCTGATTCTGCATTGACCCACGCAAAATCTTTATTACATAATTAAACGCTAAAATGTATTTTGATGGGTTGCTGTTTGGGTCGTTTTATTATCTTTACGGCTTGTATAACCATCTTTAATTAAGAATTAAAATGTCACACAATTTATTAAAAGGTAAAAGAGGAATTATTTTTGGTGCACTTGATGAAAATTCAATTGCCTGGAAAACTGCAGAACGTGTTTTTGAAGAAGGAGGAAGTTTTGTGCTTACCAATGCTCCGGTTGCTATGCGTATGGGGGCAATTAATACTCTGGCCGAGAAAACTAATTCTCAGGTTATACCTGCAGACGCTACTTCTTTGGAGGATCTTGAAAATCTTATTGAAAAATCAATGGAAATTTTGGGGGGCAAACTTGACTTTGTTTTACACTCTATCGGAATGTCGGTAAATGTTAGAAAAGGACGTCATTATACAAACCTTAACTACGATTGGAGTCAAAAAGGATGGGATGTATCCGCACTTTCTTTTCATAAAACAATGCAAACATTGTATAAAAAAGAAGCTATGAATGAGTGGGGAAGTATAGTTGCACTAACATATATGGCTGCACAACGTGTATTTCCGGATTATAATGATATGGCAGATAATAAAGCATATTTAGAATCTATTGCACGTAGTTTTGGGTATTTCTTTGGTACAGATCATAAGGTTAGAGTAAATACAATTTCTCAATCACCAACACCGACCACTGCCGGAAAAGGAGTAAAAGGATTTGATGGTTTTATAGAATATGCAGATAAAATGTCTCCATTAGGTAATGCTACGGCAGATGAATGTGCAGATTATACTATTACTTTATTTTCTGATTTAACAAAAAAAGTAACATTGCAAAATTTATATCATGATGGTGGTTTCTCTAATGTAGGAGTAAGCCAATTGGTAATGGATAAATTTGTTGATGAAGAATAAATAGTGTAGAAACCAATAATACGTTATATAAAATCCCATGCTTAATTGGTTATGGGATTTTTTGTTGATTACCTTTGTTATATGCAAATAGATTTTTCCTTTATTATACCCGTATATAATCGACCGAATGAAATAGATGAATTGCTAGAGAGTATGGCAGATATGGATTATACTAATGCATACGAAATCGTAATTGTTGAGGATGGGTCATCAGAAACATCAGAACAGGTAATAGAAAAGTATAATGATAAGCTGTCTATAAGCTACTATCAAAAACAAAACACAGGCCCCGGAGATTCACGTAATTATGGAATGCAAAAGGCTCAGGGTAATTATTTTATTATCCTCGATAGCGATGTGATATTGCCAACAAATTACCTCTCTGAAGTAGAAGATTTTTTATCTAAAAACTTTGTACATTGTTATGGTGGCCCTGATGATGCACATGAAAGTTTTACAAATCTTCAAAAAGCGATAAGTTATAGTATGACATCATACTTAACAACCGGTGGTATTCGTGGTCGTAAGAATACATTAGGAAAATTTCAGCCACGTAGTTTTAATATGGGTTTATCTAAAGAAGCTTTTCAGGCTTCAGAAGGTTTTGGAGATATACATCCAGGCGAGGACCCAGATCTTACAATACGGTTATGGAAACTAGGATATGATACAGCATTACTGCCAGACGCCAAGGTGTTTCATAAAAGAAGAATTTCTTGGAAAAAGTTTTACAATCAAGTGCATAAGTTTGGATTAGTACGGCCTATTTTGAACCGATGGCATCCTGAAACATCAAAACTTACCTATTGGTTTCCGACATTGTTTCTCGGTTATATAGTGTTTTCGTTGATTTCAGTAATTTTTGGTTTTTGGTATTTTATTCTTTTTTTAGTTGGGTATTTCGTGCTCATATTCCTTGGTGCCACCTTTACTTTTAAGAATTTTTCTATTGGGATACAGTCTGTTATAGCCGTTTTGATACAATTTTATGGATATGGTAAAGGATTCTTAAAATCTTATTATTATATTCATTTATTGAAAAAAGAGCCGGAAAAGCAGTTTAGAGCATTGTTTTTCCAAAGCAGTAATTCATAATATGTCGAGTAATAGAAAAAAAAATAGATTTTCGCTAAAGAGGAATAATGTAAAAACCTTTTTGTTTTTCCTGATATTCACTTCAATTCTATGGCTTCTCATTCAGTTTTCTAAAAATTATACTCAAGAAGTTGAAGTGGCAATTCAATATACTAATCTTCCAGAAGGTAAGATTTTTAATGAAGAAAGCGATCAGCTTTTAAGGATGGTGCTCAACGGTAATGGGTTTAGACTCATGAATCATAATTGGAAAAAACCTATTCTATATTTTAATGTAGATGATGCCGTTTCAAGTAATGCAGATGAGTACTTTTTTTATGTAAATAAAGAATCTTCTATTTTAAAGAAAAAGTTAGATTTTAACGGAAAAGTGTTGTCAATACCTAAGGATACGTTACGATTAAAACTTGATGTCAATTTAGAGAAAAAAGTACCCGTTAAAACCCAACAAGACATCCAATATACGGTTGGGTACGGTAGTGATAAAGGGTTGGTGATTTCGCCAGATTCAGTATTGATAAGTGGTCCTTCAAAAATTATAGATACTATACAAGTTGTCAATACCGAGGATTTGAATTTAGAGGGTCTTAATGTGAATTATTCTTCAGAGTTAAATATTAATTCAGAAGAATTACCCGTTTCCATTGTTGTTGCTCCTCAAAAGGTAAAAGCCGATATTTTAGTGAGTAAGTTTACCGAAGGAAATCAAAAAATTCCTATTACGGTAAATAATGTTCCTGAGGGTATTGAAATTAAAATTTTTCCTAAAGAAATTACAGTGGTGTATCGGGTCGGATTAGATGTTTATAACGAGATTAGTTCTCGAGATTTTATGGTAGTGGCAGATTATGCAAAAGCTTCAGAAGAGAGCTCGTTTATGACATTAGAATTAACAAATACACCTAAGTCAATTCATGATGTTAGATTGCAAGAGAAACAAGTGCAATTTGTTGTTTTAAAATAAACATCTTTATGAAAATAGTAGGTTTAACAGGAGGTATTGGTAGTGGTAAATCCACGGTGGCTAAGATGTTTAAAGAGCTGGGTATATCAGTTTATATAGCTGATAATGAGGCTAAAAAGTTAATGAATGAAGATGAAATTGTAAAACAAAAAATTATAGCATTACTCGGAACTGATTCGTATGTTGATAATCAATTAAACAGGCCATATATTGCTTCAATAGTTTTTAATGATTCTTCTAAGCTTACGCAATTAAACGCAATTGTTCATCCGGCAGTAGCGACTCATTTTGATATATGGAAAAATAATCAAGGGGGTGAGTATGTGATCAAAGAGGTGGCAATTCTTTTTGAAAATGAAGGACATAAACAGTGTGATCATACTATTCTTGTTATGGCTCCTATAGATGAGCGAATTAAAAGAGTGTTAAAGAGAGATAAAACGACAAAAGAAGAAATACTTTCGCGAATTAATAATCAATGGGATGATACTCAAAAAATTCCACTGGCTGATTTTGTCATAAATAATATGGATTTAGAAGAAACTAAAAAGCAAGTGTGTGAAATTCATAAAAAAATATCTTCTCAAAGGGGTTCTAATGCTAATCTTTCATTTTGTTAACATTTGGTTAAACCGTAAAGTAGCTAAATGTTAAAGTCTTACTTTTGATTTATGAATAAACGGTTATTCGTATTACTGATAATCCTTATGAGTTTATCATTAATCGGGATTATTTTCGTTCAGGGATATTGGATTAATAATACAGTTGAGAATAATGAAGAACAGTTTTCTTTTAATGCTAAACAAATACTGATATCTGTATCTAACAGGGTGCAGTATCGAGAATTTGAAGAGATGTTTTTTCCTTTTCGGGAAATTCTTGATAGCATAGAAGAACCTGATAATAAAACAATACGTCAGCTTTTAAATATAAGTATTGATAATACCACAAAATCATTTGCATATGCTAACGGGATTTTGGAAGAAGATTATAAGTTGTTTTCATCTTTTATAAACTTTAATATCGATACGGTTAAATTAAAAAATATACTAAATCGAAATATTGATGTTACGACGCAGAACAGTCAAAACAATAACATAAAACAAAATTCTAAATCAAAATTAGAACGGATAAAAGGTCTAACAGACCTTCAGCGGAAGGATTATGAGATAGTTATTGGGCAGATTGCTAGTTTTATTCCAATACACCGAAGGGTTAAAAAGGAAGAGATTGAATATTTATTAAAAAAAGAACTTGAAGAAAGAGATATAAAAGTAGGTTTTGAGTATGCTATATATAGTAATGCTTTATCCACAAAAGTACGTTCTGATGATTTTAGTTTGGATCATCCTGCTACATATGCAATACCACTTTTTGTAGATAATGAAGGCATTAGTAAATATCAGCTGCTAGTAAACTTTACAGGTAAAAAACAATATGTACTCTCGACTATTAAAGGGATGGCCATATTATCTATAATATTTACATTGATTATCGTGGTAGCATACTCTAGTGCACTGTCTCAGTTAATGCAACAACGACAAATATCACAGATCAAAACGGATTTTATTAATAATATGACTCATGAACTCAAGACTCCAATAGCAACAATCAACTTGGCATTGGACTCTATTAAAAATCCTAAAATAGGAGGAGATCCAGAGAAAGTGCAACGCTATATGGATATGATACGTGAAGAAAACAAGAGAATGCATGCACAGGTAGAAAATGTACTTAGGATATCTCAATTAGAGAAAAATGAACTTAATATAAAGAAAGAGAGACAAGAATTACATGATATTATAGAAGATGCAGTAACTCATGTTTCTTTGATTATTGAAAATAGAGAAGGGTATATTAAAACACATTTAGGAGCTCTTAAATCATCAGTATTAGCTAATGATAGCCATATGACAAATGTAGTAGTAAACATTTTAGATAATGCTATAAAGTACTCTGAGACAGAACCTAAAATTGATATATATACCGAAAACGTAAAGAATAGTATAGTTCTTAAGATTCGTGACCAAGGAATTGGAATGAGTAAAGTTGCTCAAAAAAAGATTTTTGAAAAGTTCTTTAGAGAGCATACAGGAGATCTTCATAATGTAAAAGGACACGGATTAGGACTTACATATGTAAAAAGAATTATTGACGACCACCATGGTCAAATTTGGGTGGAGAGCGAAAGGGGAAAAGGCTCCACATTTATTATTAAATTACCGTTAATATCTTAAAATATGGAAACAGAAAACAAAAAGATTTTGCTTGTAGAAGATGATCCAAACTTTGGAACAGTATTAAAGGATTATCTAGTTATGAATGATTATGATGTTGTGCATGCTAAAAATGGTATGGAAGGCTTCGAAAAATTTAAAAAGGATGATTATGATATGTGCATCCTGGACGTAATGATGCCTTATAAAGATGGGTTTACCCTGGCAAAAGAAATTAGAGATAAAAATGAAGAAATACCAATCATTTTCTTAACAGCTAAAGCAATGAAAGAAGATGTATTAAAAGGGTACAAAGTAGGAGCAGATGATTATCTTAATAAACCTTTTGATAGCGAAGTGTTATTAATGAAAATACAAGCTATAATGCAGCGTAAAAATACAGAGTCTGTTGCGGATAGCAAACAGTTTGAATTTAAGATAGGAGGTTTTCACTTAAATTCTAAACTTCGTTTTTTAACCTATAAAGATGAAGATCCTATCAAGCTTTCGCCAAAAGAGAATGAATTATTACGTTTATTGGCTTTACATCTTAATGATTTAATGCCTAGAGAGTTGGCTTTAACAAAAATTTGGAGAGATGATAATTATTTTACTTCTCGAAGTATGGATGTATATATCGCTAAACTAAGAAAGTACTTAAAGAAAGATGAAAATGTAGAAATCCTTAATATTCATGGAGAAGGATTTCGATTAGTGGTTCGCGGAGAAGAATCATAGAAATTAATAACGGTAACAGTAGTCCAAAAAAGGTCATTATAAGTATTATAATGACCTTTTTTTGATCTCTAATACTACTGAATCGAGATCTGCTTCAAAATCGAACCATGTGATCTCTGTGTCTTTTCTAAACCATGTAAGTTGTCTTTTAGCAAAACGCCTGGTATTTTTTTTAATTTCAGAAATGGCAAAATCCAAATCCCATGTATGATCCAGGTAATTGAATATTTCTTTATATCCTACAGTATTCAGGGCATTTAATGATCTGTATTTATAAAGAGATTTTACTTCTTCAAGTAAGCCATCTTCAATCATAATTTCTACTCTTTGGTTTATTCTGTTATAAATGATTTCTCTTTCAGCTGTGATTCCTATTTTGATAGTATTAAACGGTCTTGTTTTCTTTGTAGCGGTTAAGAAAGAGGAGTAAGGTTTTCCACTACTAATACATACTTCAAGTGCCCTCATAATCCTATGTGTATTATGTATGTCGACTTTTTCATAATAGATAGGATCTAATGCTTGTAACTGCTTTTGTAAATGTTCAATGCCCTTGTCAGAGTACTCTTTTTGTAGTTTTTTTCTTATTTCTATGTCGATTTCGGGAAAACTATCTAGGCCTTTAGTTACAGCATCAATATAGAGCCCAGATCCTCCAACCATAATAACATAGTTGTTGCGAGTAAATAGCTCATTTATTTTTTCTAGAGCTTCTTTTTCAAATTCGCCAACGGTATATATGTCATGAATGCTTTTGTGTTGTATAAAATGATGTGTAGCTTGTTCTAATTCACCGATAGACGGTACCGCGGTACCAATACTCATTTCTTTATAAAACTGTCTACTGTCCGCAGAAATAATTTCACATCCAAATTGTTTTGCAAGTTTGATGCCTAGACTTGTTTTGCCAATTGCGGTTGGCCCAGTAATTACAATAAGATTTTTATTCATTATGTAAATCTTCTCCACATTTATGGCAGAATTTTGCACCATCTTTATGATCAGATGTGTGGCAATTAGAACACACCTGTGTATTTAGATTGATTTTTTTTGGTTTTTGACCAGAGGCATATTCGGCAGAAACAATACCCGTTGGAACCGCAATGATGCCATAACCTACCACCATAATCATAGCCGCTATTAGTTGCCCTAATGGGGTAACCGGTGCTATATCTCCATATCCAACCGTCGTCATAGTCACAATGCACCAATATACGCTTAAGGGTATACTTCTAAAACCACTTTGCTCGCCCTCCACCAAATACATTACGGTACCCATAATAATACAAAGCACAATAACAGCAAAAAGAAAGACCAATATTTTTGCGCCACTGTCTCTAATTGCTTTGGCTAACCTATTAGATTCTCCAATGTAACGTGAAATCTTTAGGATTCTAAAAACTCTTAACAATCGTAAAGCTCTAACGGCTAATAAGGCACTGGTACCTGTAATAAAAAATGACAAATACAGGGGCAGTGTAGATAAAAGGTCAATGATACCATAAAAGCTAAAGACATACTTTGATGGTTTTTTGATAGTGATAATTCGAGCAATATATTCAAAAGTAAAAAATACGGTAATTACCCATTCCCCATAATATAAAAATGTATAGAGAGAGTCATGCAATCCTTTTACACTTTCTAACATTACAAATACTATGCTCAGTACAATTAAAATAAGTAGAACTACATCGAATATTTTTCCAATGGGAGTATCGGCTTCATAAATGATACCATGTAATTGATCTTTCCAGGTTTTATGATTTGTTTTCTTGTTCAATTGTAATTGTAAATTTGATTAAAAATACTAAAACTAAAAAGAAGTTAACTTTTAGAAATAGGAACAACCTTTAACTTTTTATTCTTACGGGTATAACTTTGTATAATGTGTTGTACATCTCTATTATGCTCCATTGGAGTAATAATTGATCGTAGAATTTCTATATTGTTTATTTGATGGTTTAAATTAAAAAATCCAATACCCTTGAACTGTCCTTTTTCTATTAAGATAACGCTTTGCTCATCAATATTTCTACCACGATCAATAATAATCATATCTTGACTATCAAAAGAGTTGTTTTGAATTAACTGTTGAACTCGCACATTATACTCTTGTGGGGTTTCCTCTGAAATACAAGCACCAAAACACTGTTTTATAGTGTAATTAAAGCAATTATTCTTTCCGGTGTCTATACCAGTGAATTTTTGACAAAGATTGTATTCTTCTGTCCATCGATGTATAAAAGACTTAGCTTGTTGTCGATTAGAAAATGTGGTTATCACGGTTTTTCGATGGTCAACTTTCGCTATTTTTAGATTTATAAAACCATTATCATCTGTGAATTGATATAATGCCTGGTCAAATTTTGTTTTTCGTAATGCTCTGTTGTATTTGGGTTTGTTGCGTTTTATTTCTTCACTCTCTTTTAGGAGTGCAACAAGTTCACTTCCCGTAATCTCAAAAGATACACTTTCTACTTCTTGTTGTATTCTTCGAGATTTTCTATTATCATTTGTAAAATGTTGATTAAGACGTTTTTTAATGTTTTTACTTTTTCCAATATAAATTATAGTTCCATCCTCACGATGCATATAATATATTCCTGTTGCAATCGGAGCTTGTTCTACAAGTTTCAATAATTTATCATCGATCTGCTTTTTAGTATCTATTCTAACGGCTTCGGTAATTATACTTTTATTCGAATCTTTGGTTAGTAATAGTTTAAACAGTTTTACGGTAGCAAGTGCATCACCATTTGCACGATGGCGGTCTGATAATGGAATGCCAAGGCCTCTGACTAATTTTCCTAAACTATAAGATTCTTGATAGGGGATTAATTTTTTTGAGAGTTCTACAGTACATAAAGATTGTCTTTCGTATTCAAATCCTAAGCGAGAAAACTCTGTTCTTAAAATTCGATAATCAAAGCTTGCATTATGGGCAACAACAACGCATTCTGAAGTTATCTCCACAATTCTTTTGGCTACTTCATAAAATTTTGGAGCGTTACGTAGCATTTGATTATTTATGCCGGTTAGGTTTGCTACAAAAGGTTGTATAGGTCTTTCGGGGTTGACTAAGCTGATAAATTGATCTACTACCTCATGTCCGTCAAACTTATATATAGCAATTTCAGTAATACCTTCTTCATTGTATTTTCCTCCAGTAGTTTCTATATCTAAAATTGCGTACATAATTAGTTCGTAGTATTTAGTAATTGGGAGTTAGTCGTCCTAATGTAATGCATAGAGATGATAGCGTGTTGTGTTCTTTCATGGAAGAGTTCTTGCAAGAATTATAAATAAGATTAATGGGATTCATTGAATTTTGGTAGGTCATTACGTTTTTAAATTTTATACATTTCATCATTTAATACTCCCCTTATTAAGCCAGTAATTGCTAAAATAGGTTTTTTCGGTCGTTAACTCCTGAAACCTATCTAAGATTGTAATTTCTTGCTCCAAAGATAGAACTTCCTATTCTAACCATTGTACTGCCACAATCGATAGCATCCTTGTAATCTCCACTCATTCCTATTGACAGAATTTTTAACTTGGGATATTTGGATACATTTTGGTCAAAGAAACTCTTAATTTTTTGAAATTCTGCTTTCACCTGGTTTTGATCATTAGTAAAGGTCGCCATGCCCATCAATCCTTGGATATGCACATTGGTTAAATCCTTTACTTCTTGGGAATTCAATAATGCGATTGCATCTTCTTCGTTAAGACCAAATTTACTTTCTTCTTCGGCAATTTTAATTTGGAGTAAACAATTAATCGTTCTATTATGTTTTTTTGCTTGCTTGTCAATCTCTTTAAGTAGCTTTAAGCTATCTACGGCATGAATAAGATCAACAAAATGGGCCATATACTTAACTTTATTCGTTTGTACATGACCAATCATATGCCAGCGAATATCTTTTGGCATGTTTTCCCATTTTTTTGCCATTTCCTGTATTTTATTTTCACCAAATATGCGTTGCCCGGCATCATAGGCTTTCATTATTTCGGAAACAGGCTTTGTTTTAGATACGGCAACCAGAGTTACATCGTTAGTAAGTGATGTTCTGATATTATGCAGATTTCTTTCAATATCATTCATAAGGTGCAAAGATATTTAAAAAATCGTTTTCTGGGTTTAGAAGGTAGTTATGTGTTGTTCTAATTTATTAAATATTCTAGTTTAGAATTCGTAAATAGTAACTCCACTTCTGAGTTTGGGCTCTATATACGTACTTTTTGGAGGCATAATTAGGCCTTGATCTGCAATTTTTTTCATTTGTTCTACTGAAGCGGGAAACAAACCAAAACCAACTTGATATTCATTATTATCAACTTTGCTTTTTACCGAAATAATATCATTCTTACCGTGGGAATATTCGATCCTGGTATCAGTACGCAGATCGTTAATTCCTAATATTGGCTTTAAAACGGTTTTATACAAGATTTGAGCATCTAATTCTTCTAGGGCGTCGGCAAACTCATAGATTGTTTTTCTAAGATATAAAGAGTAGAACTCACCATCTAAATACATACTAAAATGATGTGGTTTTGAAGGTTTATACACTTCAATTCCTCTATTTTCGATTCTAAACCATTCATCTAATTGTATTAAGAATTCTTCTTTAGATAGTCCATTAAGATCCTTTATTAATCTATTAAATTCATAAATTCTTAAATCGGACTCCGGAATCAAATAACTCATAAAAAAGTTATAGGCTTCATCTCCTTTATGTTTAGAATTATCTTCTTTAAGTTCTTTTGCCAGAAGATAGGATGAAGCCGAACGATGATGCCCATCGGCAATGTATATGGTGTTTATTTCTGAAAAAGCTTTTTGTATAGTACTAATTGATTTTTGATCATCTACTTTCCATAGATAATGAGTATCTCGATATGTCGTGGTAAATTCGTATTCAGCTCTATTTTTGATCGTTTCTAAAATAATTTCAGAAATCACATCATTATCCGGGTAAGTGAGTAGTACCGGTTCTGCATTGAACCCTACAGTTTTTAGGTACTCCTTAAAGGTGTTTTCTCGATCTTGTAGTGTGTTTTCATGCTTTTTTATAATATCGTTTTCATAATCTTCGGCACTTGCGGCTGCTATAATGCCACAAAAGGATTCGTGTTCTCGATTTACGATTTTATATACATAGTAGCAGGGGGATTCATCTTGTATAAAAATCTCATCTTCTTTAAACTCTAGATATCTATTTCGAACCAGTTTATAACGTTCTTCTCCAGATATTTCTTTTTGATATTTATATCCAGGGTTTACAATATGAAGAAAAGAGTAGGGGTTGTAATCCATTCTAGAATCACGTTCGTTTGGAGTGTAGCTCTGGTAGGATCTAGATGCCACCAAGCTCACTTTATCTCTAGTCGGACGAATTGCTCTAAACGGATAGATTTTTGCCATATTCTTTCAGTGGTTAAATATTAAGTTTAAGTAGTTAATGGTTGGTTTTTTAGTAGTCTTTACTATACATCCATTGATACATACCAAGGGCTTTTAGTTTAAAAACGATCCAAGCATTCGTGTACAAATACTTAAATTAACCACTATCCTCTAACTACTATTTAAACTGCTTTGAAACCTTTTCTGCTTTTCTACTTTCAGAATAGTCGTAAAATCCTTCTCCGCTTTTAACTCCTAACTTACCCGCCATAACCATATTTACCAATAATGGACAAGGAGCATATTTTGGGTTTTTGAAACCATCATACATTACATTAAGAATCGAAAGGCATACATCTAGGCCAATAAAATCAGCTAATTGTAATGGTCCCATAGGATGTGCCATTCCTAGTTTCATGACAGTATCAATTTCGGTAACGCCTGCAACACCATTATATAAGGTTTCTATAGATTCATTAATCATAGGCATTAATATTCTATTGGCAACAAATCCTGGATAGTCGTTAACCTCTACAGGTACTTTGCCTAAGGTTTTAGACATTTCCATAATCGTATTGGTTACTTCATCAGAAGTATTGTATCCTCTGATTATTTCGACCAATTTCATAATGGGTACAGGGTTCATAAAATGCATCCCTATCACCATTTCTGGTCTGTCGGTAACAGCCGCTATTTGTGTAATAGATATTGAAGAAGTATTACTAGCAAGAATTGTATCTTCGGGGCAAGCTTCATTAAGTTCTTTGAAAATTTTTAATTTAAGATCAACATTTTCTGTGGCTGCTTCAACAACAAGGCCAGCATACTCTACACCTTCTTTAATATTGGTATAGGTAGATATATTAGCAAGTGTTTCTTCTTTATCAGCTTCAGAAATCTTTTCCTTAGCGATCATTCGATCTAGATTCTTTGTAATTGTTACTAGACCTTTATCAAGTGCTTGCTGAGAAATATCGATAAGCTGAACTTTAAACCCTTTTTGAGCAAAAGTATGTGCAATACCATTTCCCATGGTTCCTGCTCCAATAACTGCTATGTTTTTCATTGTATTTATTTAGATGTGGTGTGTGTTTATATTTTTAATGCTTGAAACAGTCTATAACTTTCAAGGCTACTTCTAATGCTTTTTTACCATGCTCAAGAGAAACTATTGGGGTGGTGTTATTTTTGATCGCTTTGGCAAATGTATCTAACTCATCTAAAATAGCATTGTTAGACGAAACATCAGGGTTGTCAAAATAAATTTGTTTTTTAACCCCTTCCGCATTTTGTAGAATCATTGCAAAATCATCTGGCTGTTCAGGAGCATCTTTCATTTTCACAACCTCACATTTTTTCTCAAAAAAATCTACAGAAATATAAGCATCACGTTGAAAGAAACGTGATTTCCTCATGTTTTTCAATGAAATTCTACTGGCAGTAAGGTTAGCCACGCAACCATTTTCGAATTCGATTCTTGCATTGGCTATATCTGGCGTTTCACTAATCACAGAAACTCCACTGGCACTAATATGTTTTACTTCAGAGTGAACTACACTTAGTATAGCATCAATATCATGAATCATAAGATCCAAAACAACAGGTACATCTGTTCCTCTTGGGTTAAACTCTGCCAATCTATGTGCTTCAATAAACATTGGATTGTCAATCTTACTAGCAACTGCAGTATATGCAGGATTAAATCGTTCTACATGACCAACCTGTCCTTTTACATTATTGGCATTAGCCAAGTTAATTAATTGCTGTGCTTCTGCAACGGTATTGGTAATTGGTTTTTCTATAAAAACATGTTTACCCGCTTCTATGGCCTGTTTTGCTACTTCAAAATGAGCAAATGTAGGTGTAACAATATCTACGACATCTACAGCATTGATTAATTCCTCAACAGAATTGAATAGTTTATATCCAAATTCTTCTACAATGGCCTGGGCCTGAGCTGAGCTTGCATCATAGAACCCTACAAGTTCATAATTTTCAGATTGTTCAAGAAGACGTAAATGGATTTTACCAAGGTGTCCCGCACCGAGTACTCCGGCTTTGAGCATAATTCAAGATTTTACACAAAAATAGTATTATTTATAAATTTTAAATCCTAATTATATCTAAAAAGCAAAATTTTAATTCTAAAGCCTAAATAGTTTATTAATCTTTAAAATCTTTATGTAATTTTAGCCTGCTAAATAACCCTCAGAAATAGTGAAAGACACTCTTAGACATGCCGGAAAACGAAAACAATTGGTTGATGTTTTAATCCAAAAAGGAATTAAAGACAATGCTGTGCTAATGGCTATTGGAAAAATACCGAGACATTTGTTTATGGATTCTGGTTTTGAAGATCATGCCTATCAGGACAAGGCATTTCCGATTGCTGCAGATCAGACTATTTCACAGCCTTATACTGTGGCTTTTCAGAGTGAATTATTGCAAGTTAAAAGAGGGGATAAGGTACTGGAGATTGGTACAGGATCTGGTTATCAAACGGCTGTTTTGTGCGAATTAGGAGCTAAGGTATATAGCATAGAACGCCAAAAAGAATTGTTTAAAAAGACAAAATTATTTTTATCTAAGTTAGGGTATCGACCTAAACATCTATCTTTTGGTGATGGATATAAAGGGTTAGTAGAGCATGCTCCTTATCATTCTATTATTGTTACTGCAGGAGCTCCTTATGTGCCTAAACCTTTATTAAGTCAATTACAGATCGGTGGTCGTTTGGTAATACCTGTTGGAGATGATCCACAGATAATGACCTTGTTTGTTAGGAAATCCGAAAAAGAATTTGAAAAACGTGAGTTTGGGGAGTTTAGATTTGTACCCCTGTTAGAAGATAAAAATTAAATGTTGTACGAGTTTTGGATATTCTTTTTGTATAGAATAGATTAAGACCTAGCCCTTTTCGAGAATTGTAATAATTAAAAATACTGACATTTCTACAGTAAAACCTGGACCATAGACTTGTAAATTTTAAGTGGTATTAAAATTGCAATCAGCTCTTATAGATAGAACCCAAAATAAAGTTCTATTTTTGTGCCTAATATCTTGTTGTAAAGTACATGAAAAATTACTTTAAGCGAATGCTATAAGACAAGATTTTATTCTAAACGAATTTGAATTAATGAATTATTTAAAGAAGTTATCAAGGTTTATTTTACCTTATAAGAAATATGCTGTTTTAAATATTGTTTGTAATATTTTTTATGCGCTATTTAGTACACTATCTATGGTCTCATTAATGCCGATGATTAATGTTTTATTTGGAGAGAGTAAAAAGGTGACTGTAAAGCCCACCTACGAAGGAATAAGTAAAATCAAACCCTATTTAGAAGATTCACTTAACTATTTTGTAACATCTGTATCGCTTAATGATGGTCCGCAGCAGGCATTGATGTATATGATTGTTTTGATTATTAGTTTATTTCTTCTTAAAAATTTGTTTAGTTATCTAGCCGTTTTTTTTGTTACTTATCTTAGAAACGGTGTTTTAAAAGATTTGAGAGATAATATATACGATAAGGTTATTAATTTGCCAATTTCTTATTATTCGGAAAAAAGAAAAGGTGATATTATAGCCAGAATTTCGGGAGATGTTAACGAGGTTCAGGTATCATTACTATCTGTTTTAGAACTGATTGTTAGAGAGCCGTTAACCATTGTTTTTGCCATTATAACAATGTTTATTATAAGTGCAAAACTCACCATATTCGTATTCTTATTTATCCCTGTGGCGGGTTTTATTATTTCTCTTATTGGTAAAAGGCTAAAAAAGCATTCGCAAAAAGTACAAGAAGAACAAGGGTTGTTTTTATCTACTCTTGAAGAAACATTAAGCGGATTAAGAGTTATAAAAGGGTTTAATTCTGAATCCTATTTTAATAAGAAATTTCAAGATTCTACCAATAGATTTTTTCGTTTCTCAAATAACTTGGGACATAGACAAAATTTGGCATCTCCGACTAGTGAGTTTTTGGGTATTGTAACTATTGCCGCTTTACTATGGTATGGTGGGGGCATGGTCTTGGTGGATCATTCTCTGTCGGGAGGAGCTTTTATAGGGTATATGGCTTTATCATATCAAATATTAACTCCGGCTAAAGCTATTAGTAAGGCAAGCTATAGAGTAAAAGCAGGAAATGCTGCTGCGGATAGAGTGTTAGAAGTTTTAAATACCATTTCTCCATTAGAAGATAAACAAAATGCTATTGTAAAAGATGATTTTGAGAATCAGGTTTCTTTTGAGAATATTTCTTTTAAGTATAAAGATGACTATGTGCTAAAAGATTTTTCGCTTATGATTAAAAAAGGAAAAACGGTGGCGCTGGTTGGACAATCGGGTAGTGGAAAATCGACTATTGCAAATTTAGTGACTCGATTTTATGATGTAAATAAAGGTGCTATAACAATAGATGATAAAAATATTAAAGATCTTACTAAAAACTCGTTACGTAGTTTGATGGGATTAGTAACTCAGGATTCGATTTTATTTAATGATACGGTAAAGAACAATGTTTTACTCGGAAAGCAGAACGCCACAGATGATGAGGTTATAAGTGCATTGAAAATTGCAAATGCCTGGGAATTCGTAAAAGATCTTCCTAAAGGTATTCATACTAATATTGGTGATTCAGGAGGGAAACTATCGGGAGGGCAAAAACAACGATTGAGTATCGCTAGGGCTGTACTTAAAAACCCACCAATCATGATATTGGACGAAGCGACATCTGCATTAGATACTGAAAGTGAACGTTTGGTGCAAGATGCTTTAGAAAAAATGATGCAAAATAGAACATCAATTGTTATTGCCCATAGATTATCTACGATTCAGAAAGCAGATACTATTGTGGTTATGCAAAAAGGGGAAATAGTTGAACAAGGGACGCATACCGAATTACTTGCTAAAAATGGAATGTATAAAAAACTAGTTGGAATGCAATCTTTATAATTTTACAAGTCCGTTTTTACATTTGGTGATTTTATTTTTTGCTGTTTCTATGTTGATTTTATCACCTAATTCTGTGTTTCCTCTTGGAGCTTCTTTATGATAAATATGAAATTGTAGTGCTATATGTTTGATACGTTTAGAAGAGATTCCTGAATTCAATAAGCGTTGTGCAAAATTAAAATCTTCATACCCCCATCCAATCAAATCTTCATTATATCCATTTATTGCAACAGCATCTTTTCTCCAGTAAGACATATTGCAACCTCTTAACTTACCCGAACTTTGATTACTTTTTTTGGTTAAAAATTTGCTGAATAGGGGTAAATATATTGCCCGACTTCTTCTTAATAAGCCTGTATTCGTCCAATGAAACTTGATTTTTTTGTTTTGTAAGACTTTTTTTGAGTATTCTTCTTTAAGAGAAATACGACTTCCAAAAAGGTAGGTATTTGGTTCTGATTGTCTAATATGATCTTTTATAAAATGTTTATGAAGAATGACATCACCATCTATTTGAATAATATAATCCGATTGAATCTCTTGCAGAGCTTTATTTAAAATCACTGTTTTAGTAAACCCCACATCTTCATGCCAAATATGTTTTACAGGAATAGAAAATTCCTTTTTTAATTTTAATATCAACTGGTCTGTATCTTTTGTAGAACCATCATCAGCAATTGCAATCTCATTTGGCAAGACACTTTGAGAGGCAACACTACGTAACACTAGTTCTAAGGCTTCGGGCCAGTTGTATGTTGTAATCAATAGCGTAACCGTCATCACTAAGCAGTCTTATAATTATCGGCAAGATCAAAGACTTCATTTACCCAGGACGAAATATGATATTTGTTTACTATTTCGGGTTTGACTTCTTCATAAGGAGTGGTGAAAAAAGTTTCTGGTATATTAATATTATCACTATCTACAATGGCGATATTATTAGGATTATAAAAATCGTAGTTAGCAATATCTTTATTTGTAGTTATGATTTTCTTTTGTAATCCTATGGCTTCAAAAATTCGAAAAGACAATCCTTTTTGTTTTGGTCTTTGTAGGTCTAAAAGGATATTACTTTTGCTAACAAAATCTGAAAAAATAGTTTTTAACGGGTAGGTTTTTTTTGTGATTTCTATATCATAGGTTTCAATCAACTCCTCGTTATCCCCTTTATCATATGCGATCAGTTTATAATCGATATTATGTTCTTTAAAATATGCCACAAATTGAGGTAAAACTTTTGATCTTTTATCTAAAGAACCAATATTAAATATGTTGTATTCTACATTTTCATTATCAAATGTTTTAATATCAAAATAGATGTAATTGGTAATGAAACTAAAATTGTATTCTGCCACATCTTTGGAATCAAAGGAATATACTTTATCAAAATAAGGATATATCTTTTTCATTCTCGGATATCGATCAAGACTATCATTGAAGAAAGTAATTAATTGATCAGTATTCTTACGTATCTTTTTTATTGTAGATAGTGATAGATCGTCTCCTTTAATTATTAATATAATATCTTGTTTTTCTTGATTGGATAATAACCTTAATAATACCTTATTCAGATGTTGTCTTTTGAAATTGTAATTGAATAGATTTTTTGTAAAGAAATTAAGTAGTTTATGTAAAAAAGAGGGATATCTATATTTTAGTTTGTAAAAGTCCAGATGCCTAGCCTTGATACCTCGATTTTGAAGCTCTTTTGCTATGTATTTGTTATAGCCCCATTTGTCTAAACTAATAATAGTTATATTCACAATATCAATATTTTAATTCTAGTTTAAGATCTAAACTTTTACTATTTATATGTATTGGGTATAGGTCTACAAAATTGTTAAATGTTCTTAAAATTATTGGTGTAAAAGAAGGTGCCATAATCTTATTGAAGTTTTTATTACATGAAAATGTAACAAATTTATACAGCAATATAGGTAATATTCTTTTCAATTTTAAGGTAAATTTAGGGTTTGCAAAGTTATTGTTTTGTTTATTAAAATTCAAATTAAAAAAATATAAATCAGGTATTTAGCTTGAATTGAAGTATGTTTTACTTCTAGAAATTAATCATTTCAAAAATTCATCAAGGCATCATTTGATTTTAAAAAACATATTGGCAATGTAGACTATTTTATTGATATTGTTCTTTTTAACAATTTTTAGTAATTCTTTTCTGTTTTTATAAAACACAAAAATTCTTTTAAGATTATTGAACAATGAAAAGTTGCGATAGGACTCTTTTATGGATAAAATAATTCTTTTTTCTTTGGTAAAAGCGTCAGGGCACTTTTCGTAAAAGCTATCAATTCTTTTTCTTTTTTGGATATATTTTAGTCTTTTAGGCTTTTTTTCCTTTTTGGCTTTCTTATTCTTTTCGCTAGATGCGATAACATTATTTTGATGATGTCTGTATTTTATCAGGGGCTCATCTAGGTAATAGATATTATTTTCAATACTGGCTACATATGCCAACCACCAATCATGGGGTATAAAATCTGGAAAAGGGATTGCCTTTTCATAAAGCGACTTTTTAAAAAGCGCAGCATGACCGGACACACAATTATCAATTAGCAAGTTTATAGGAGTGTTGATACTAATCAAGTTTTTGGTTGTAGAAAAACTACTTCCTAAGTTCTGTAAATTTTCATCAACAAATATAGAATCACAATACACCAAATCATAATGATGTATGTGATTCATTAATTTTTCAATTTTAGTAGGCATCCACCAATCATCCTGATCTGATAATGCAATATAAGCTCCTGTAGCCAGGGCAATACCTCTTTCAAAATTTTTGATATATCCAACATTAATATCATATGCATGCATTTTGATATTGCTATGCATCTTGTCGTATTTTTGTATAACATCTAAAGTTTCATCAGTAGAAGCATCATCCACAATAATAATTTCTAGCGGGGTATATGTTTGCTGTAGTATACTTTCTAATTGTTCTGAGATGTATGAAGCTCCATTATATGTTCCTATAACTATAGATACTAATTCCATGAGTTATATCTTATATTTTGATTTAACTTTCTTGTTTCGGATCTTAAATATTTTATAAGAAGCATAGCTATAGGAAGAAGAAAATTTATCCAAGATAAAATCACTTAATTTTGAGTCTTTGTAAAAAGGAAATACGTTTTTAAATCCATGTCTCTTATAGGAGGACACGGTATAAAAGTTTTTAATAATTTCTACATCTTTTTTCGGGATGAACTTTTTTACCTCACTAAAAATAGGGTTGCTTATAATTTCATAACATATCTGTATTTTTTCATAATACTGTATATATAGAAATTTATAAAATTCTTTTTTATCCTCGGTATTTATTTCGCTATTCTTCATGGACTCTGAAGAAGTGTGTACTCTAAATTTTACCAGCTTATCACTTATAAATACAAAATCATGTACAAGAATTTTATTAAGAATAAAGATATAATCGATAAGTTGGAAATAATTATTTGGAAAATCGTTTCTGCTATATTGTTCTTTATTAAATAAAAATGTAGGAGGTTCGCCAATACAGTTGTTAAAAATATGTGGTGCTATGCGTTGAGCAGTTTCTTTTGGAGCGTATAGGCGTTCTTCTTTGAATATTTTTTCAGTTTTTGGAAGCCTTTCTGAATAAAATAATTTAATTTTTGGATTAAATCCTTCTTCAAAAAAATACTCTCTGTTGCATATTACAAAATCAACTTTGTGCTGTATTGCGCAATTGATCATTCTTTCAACGCAATTTTCTTCTAAAAGATCATCCTGGAAGAGAAATTTAACCCATTTTGAAGAAGCCTTATCCACTGATTCGCACCAGTTACCAACTAACCCCAGGTTTTTGCTATTTCGATATACCTTTATACGGCTGTCATTTTTGGCATATGATTCACAGATCGCAACAGTATCATCAGAAGAGTGATCATCTGTGATAACAATTTCGATATTTTGATAAGTCTGACTAAGCGCACTATCTAATGTCTCTCGAATATGTTTACTTCCATTATACGTCGGTATGCATAGAGAAACTAAAGGTGATTTTTCTTGATCTGTAACGTTCATTTATTACTATTGGGAGTTAATTGTGACGAAAACCACTAATTTGGAGAATGATTAAAATTTTCGGTTAATAAAATATCAATGTTTCTTTCAACAAGTTCATAGCATAAGATATCGGGTTTTTCAGATTCGATAAGTTTTTTGTTGAAATTATGCCTCCAAATAAAAAGAGATTCACCAAAACTATCGGCAATTGATTCGAAATAAGCTCCAAAAAAAGAATCTCTTAACACCATAATTTTTAACTCATTTGCAGGGCTTTTATATCGTTCTTCATAAAAATGATCACCAAAGTGGTAGTTTAAAGGAACGGTAAGTGTTTTTTCTTGAGCAGTAAAACTAAAAGGTTTTATAGGCTTAACATTAATAAACTCTTCATTTTGTTCTAGAAAAAGAGCTCTGTTTAGATCTCCTATGTGTGCCCAGAATTTTTCAACTTCCATATCCTTCATGGTTCTATAATTGAAATCTACACCTTTAAAATCGGGCATAATGGCTTCTAAAGTAGAATTGTAGGCATAGAACGCTCCATAGTGATTCCAGTGAGAATCTGTTTTATGATACAACCTTAAACTATCATTTTTCGGAAAGTTAGATCCTAAGTCAATAAAATTAATACCTAGACTTTGGCATATAGAGTCTAATTGCTCGAACTTTGTTTTTCGATGACTCTTTTTAATAGGAATCATATCTCCATATATAGTATGCTTATTTGGAGCAATAGAAAAGTAGAATTTTATATTTTTCTTGTCTAGCCATTCTTTCTTTTCTGAAAGGTTTTTAGCAATCTTAGATAGTTCTTTCTGATTAAACGTTATTAATCCTTTCGACTCTGATAAAGCATTACTGAATTTATTTCCTAAAAATCTCCAACCATTTTTGGCGTCTACCACTCCGTTAGGAATTGGTTCTGCATCAAAGAAAGTGGTTTTCCCTAAAGAGTACATTTTAAATAAATCTGATCTCAATGGAAAATTTCGTTTAAAATTTAAACTTATTTTCTTTTCCTGTTTATTTACAGGAGTGACTTTAATTTGAAGAATTACAAAAATAAACGGAATAGAAATTAGTGCAATAAATACAATGATAAATATTTTAGTTACTCTCTTTTGCATGCCAAAGTCTTATTGAGACATTTTATTGTTACTGATTTAAGAGGATGTTAAAAGGTCTTAATTCAGTCTCTAAATTAGTGTTTTTGTTATACGTGCAAATGTACTGATTAAATGAAACATCTCTTAATTATTGTGTTTCTTTGAACAGCAGAAAGACAAAACAAAATAAAAGATCGCCTAACTAGGCGATCTTTTATTTTATTCTTTTAAAATTTGTTGTTTCCAAGACTAACTCGGTAAATTCCTATTGTCTTTTATAATTAAAAAACCTCTCTTCTTTAATTTCTAGTGTTTCTCCGCTTAATTCCGTTGTGTACTTTCTCGAGTTGATTCCACTTGATCCTATATTTAAAATCCCTCCCGGATACAACGTACCGTTTAATTGAATTATTCCATTTTCATCTACAAAAGTGATAACATCATAACCAGGAACTTCTATTGTTATATTGGTTCCATCAGAGTAAGGACCCGGAAACCAAGTATATGTTTTTAATACTTCTGCTGTTGAAGAGCATGTTAATTGATGCTCAAGTTCATTAGTACTACCTTCTGCAAATTCCAGAGATACCCCGAGTAGGGATGAAGATGTGATTGTGGCTGTACCATTAGCATTAATAACAATTTCTTGAATAGAACAATCTTCACTAGTAACGTCTATGGAAGTGGTGGATAAGGTTTCATTGTTTTCAAGAAAACTGCTTACAAAGCCTCTGTTGAATTTATAGGTTCCAGTATAGTCTGGTCCGTCGTCGTCAGATGAGCAAGAAAAAATTACAGTCGAAATAATTAGTAGTAAAAATAATTTGGTTTGTTTCATGTTTAATTTTGTTAAGCATTTACCTGTTAAGGTGTTTTGCGTGTGGTTATTGATTTTGACATGAAAGACCCGTTTGCAACCTAAGATGTTGCAATAAATTTATTTTTAAATTATTTTTTCGTGAAATATATTGAACCGAGGTATGGCCTTATTCGGTTGTTTAATAGTCTGTTTATAAGGTGTTTAAGGTTTAGTTTTGTTCTGGATTTAGGGTATTCAATTTATTGTAAAAATTTACTATTGTAATAGACCAAAGTTCCTCCATTGGTAGTCGTGTACAATCCAAAATCATACTCATCCAAGGCTTTCATCACGGTAATAGAACATTTGGGTACCATTCTATCATGTGTCTCAATCATAAGCACATTAACCTTTGGGAGCCAATGCTGATAATTAGACTCAAATAGGTTTTTTTCTGCACCTTCGATATCGATTTTTAAAATATCTATGGTATCCCAACTGTGATCATCGATAATTTGATCTATTGTTATTGACTCTATATCATAGTCATCTTGTGTAGATTCTTTTATAACAAAACTATTTGTAGCATTAAACGGATCAAAAATTTTGAAGTATGAGTGTTTGTTGTAGAGTCCTTTGTTTAGAATAGTGATGTTCGTATAACCTTTAAGGTTTTTGCGAATCATTTCAAGATTACCGCTGTCAATCTCAATCAACGCAATCGCAGAATCTGGATACTTCATTTTGAAAAAGAGAGAGGCTAAACCAATATTAGCACCTGCATCAATTATGGTTTTTGGTGCTATGGGTAAAGGTAAATTGTATATGTTGTCGATGAAAACTTCGTCAAAAGTTTCATGATCTTTTGTGTTTTTTCGCAGATGTATTTGCGAATTATCAGATAAGGTAATGTTCTCCTTTTCTTTTTTTAATGCATTGGATATTTTGATGGAATCAAAAAACGAGAAGTTACGTTTTAAGTTACTAATACCTGATATTTTTCTTAAGATTTTAGTTTTCATGCCTTCATCAAAATATTTATTTCACTAGAAGAAAGTCAACGTCTCTTTCAGCAATTTCATGTAACAAAATATCCGGTTTTTCTGATTCGATCAAATTTTCATCAAATACATAATCCCAAATAAAAAGAGAGTTTCCGAAATTGTTTACTAAGTACTTTCTAAAATAACCAAAAAACGAATCATTCATCGTCATTATTTTTAGATCATTGATATCATTTCTGTATCTTAATTCATAAAAGGATGGGTCTTTGTGATACCCTTTTCGTATGGTTAACGTCTTATCTAGTTCATGTATTTTTTCCGGATTTTTAAAATTAAAATGAATGAATGCTTCACTTTTTTCTAACCGTAAAATTTCATTCAGATCTCCGATAGGATCAATTGTGGTTTCAATATTCATATCATCTAAGGTATAAATATTGAATTCTGTATTGACAAAATCTTTAGTGATTTGTTTCATAATCGATCCAAAAGCATAAAAACCTGCATAATCGTTCCAGTGGGTATCTGTTTTATGATACAACCTTATGTTTTCATCTTTTGGAAAATCCGCGCCAAGATTAATAAAATTAATATCCAGAGTTTTGCAAAGCGAGTCTATCTGTTCAAGCTTGCTATTTCGATTATATTCTTTAATATCAATCATATCTCCATAAACACTATGTTTATTAGGTGCTACAGAGAGGTAAAACTTTATATTTCGTTCTTTAAGCCAATTGTTTCTATATGTAAGGATCTGTTTTAAGGATTCTATTTCTTTTTTATTAAAAACAATGATGCGTTTTGATTCTGATAAAGCATTGCTATAGTCATCTCCCAAAAATTTCCACCCATTTTTGACATCAACTACTTGTCTTCGCATAGGATTGGTTTCAAAAATATCATTCTTAATAGCGTAGTATATTTTAAACAAATCGGCTTTTAATGGAAAGTTTCGTTTAAAATTTAAGCTAATCTCTTTTTCAAGTTTGTTAACAGGTTTGACCTTGATTTTCAACACCGTAAAAACAAAAGGAATAGAAATCATTGTGATAAATACAATAATGAATATTTTGATTATTTTCTTCTGCATGGCTTAAAATCTAAAATATATAAATGGATTATAAGATCCAGCTGCGATATATACAATACATAACAGTAACATTGCGATTATGGCAAAATATCTTAAGATTAAGAAATTGCGATTTCTCATCCTAGCTTCAAGATATGGATACGTTGGAACAGCAAAAATAAGAGCTAAAATTGTCGTAAAAACTAGTTCGTTTGTACTATTGAAATAAGCAATAAAATCATTTACGGTTTCATTACCTTCTGTATACACGAACATGGTTTTGAGATAGGCTATTGATGATCCAAAATCATCTGCTCTAAATAAAGCCCATCCAACATTAACAATTAATAAGGCATATAAATGTTGAATAGGTGCCCAGGTTTTTTTCAATATTTTATCAAAACCAACTTTTTCAATGATAATAAAAGCACCGTGATATAATCCCCATATAACAAAAGTCCATTCGGCTCCGTGCCATAAACCAGTAACAAGAAATACAATAAAAAGGTTAAGGTATGTTCTGTATTTACCTTTTCTATTTCCTCCTAATGGAATATAGAGATAATCTCTAAACCATGTTGACAGAGATATGTGCCAGCGTCTCCAAAATTCTTGAATGCTTTTGGAAATGTATGGATAATTAAAGTTCTCCAGAAAATTGAAGCCAAACATTTTTCCTAGACCAATTGCCATATCTGAGTACCCCGAGAAATCATAATAAATCTGGAAACTATATGCGATGACCCCTAGCCAGGCGTTAAGTGTAGAAAAACCTCCTCCACTTTCTGTAAAAATGATATCAGCAGTACTGGCAAAAGTGTTGGCGATAATCATTTTCTTGGTTAAACCAATCGTGAAACGCTCTAAACCTTTTGCAAAACCAAAAAGACTTACTTCTCTGTCCGCGATTTCTCTTTGTATATCGATATACCGAACAATAGGTCCGGCTACCAATTGCGGAAACATCGTTACATAGGTGGCAAATTCGAGTAAACTTCTGTCAGCTTTTACATTGCCTCTATATACGTCTATTGTATACGACATGGTTTGGAAAACGTAAAAACTAATTCCTAACGGAAGAACAATTTCTGGAATATTATGTAGACTTTCGCCATTTATATTAAGAGCTTCAAGTAAGTTATATAGGTTGTCGATGGCAAAATTGAAATACTTAAAAATTCCTAACGTAATTAAATTAGTAAGTATTGATATTCTAAGACCTAGTTTTCTTTTTCCTTCTTCAATTAAAATACCACACTTATAATCAACCAAAGTTGAAAATATCATTACAAGTACCAAAAACTTCTCGCCATATGTATAGAAATAGAGACTGGCTACAAGTAAAACTAAGTTTCTGTACTTTTTTGGAACAATGAAGTACAATAGTAATGTTAAAGGGAAAAAAAGAAGTAAAAAATAGGCGCTACTAAATACCATGTTTAATCTTTGAAAAAATGCAAATATAGGATTAATTATTCAGTACCTTAATATTTAATTTTGATAAATACCTTATAATTGACTACAAATTTAAATGCCTTCTTGTGTTGTGTAATGTATTGATTATTAATTTTTTATATAAAAAGTGGTCTAGTTAATCAATTTGCTATCTAAAATCCTTTTTTACTCTATCTAAGGCTCTTTTGTTATCTCTATCTTTTATGGTTTCACGTTTGTCATACATTTTTTTACCTCTGGCAAGTACAATATCAAGTTTTGCTAATCCGCGATCATTAATAAATAAGCGAGTGGGAATAATGGTTAACCCACTGTGCTTAACTTCTTTTTCGAGTTTTTTTAGTTCTTTTCTGTTAAGCAGTAGTTTTCGTTCACTTTTTGGATTATGATTAAAGTATGTTGCATGAGAATATTCTTCAATATGCATATTGATTACAAATAACTCATTGTTACTAAACTCACAAAAGCTTTCAGCGATATTGGCTTTTCCTTCTCGGATTGCCTTTATTTCTGTTCCGGCGAGCTTTATTCCTGCAGTATACTTATCAAGAAATTCATATTCGAATTTTGCTTTTCGGTTTAGGATATTGATTTTATTTTGATTCATGTGTGCGCTCGAACTCGGTTATAAATGCCTACAAAAATACAAAGCTTTCCCGAAAGAAAGCTTTGTATTATGATATTTAAAAAGTTTTTAAGGTTCTTGAAACTGAATGGTCGATATTTTACCATCTGGACTAAGTTGTAGCTCCATAACAAGACTTATTTTATCAAATTCTGCCGTATAACTATAGATACCTTCGGTGGTTTCAATAAAAGTTAGAGATTTCAGGCTCCCAAATTGTTCATAACAGCCATTAACAAAACGAGTTACGCCTTCTTTATTCATAGCTTCTTGCATTTCTGCAGTATATAAGTTGTAAACGGCATCCACATTTTGCGCATTAAAATTTTCTTGAAACGCTAATGCCGTTTTTTCATACATCGCACTGTCTTGTGCAAAAGCAAAGGAAACTATGAAGAACGTTAATAGAAGTAATATTTGTCTCATGGCGGTCATTTTTTTTGAGATTTAGGGTATGCAAAATAATTATCTTTTTTAAATTTTAAAAAAAAGTTAACAATTAAAATGAATGCAACGGAAGGTTAGGTGGATATTGATTTGAGCCAGAAATCTTTCGGTTTATTTGGAATTCTTTGGCCTTTAGTTTAACAAAATTGTTACAATTATTAATAGGATATAGGTTAATTTCGTTTTTGTAAACGTGTTTTTCATGAAGCGATATTTATTTTTGATACTGGGTGTGGTACTTTCTTCGTTTATGATGTTAGAAACTCAATTTTCTGCTCAGGAAATAATTGATAAAACTATCCAGGTTTCTGGTGGAGAGAGATATGATAATGCAATCATTCATTTTAAATTTAGAGGCAAGCAATACCGAAGTGAACGAAACAAAGGGTTTTATACACTTGAAAGAAAAATAGATGGTCCGGATGGAGTAATTCATGATGTGGTTAGTAATTCTGGTCTTACACGAACTATAGAGAATTGTTCGGTGCCTGTTACAGATTCTCTGATCACAAAAATTAGCGATGGTGTTAATTCGGTACATTATTTTGCGTACTTACCCTATGGTCTTAATGCTTCTGCTGTTAGAAAAAACATAGTTGGAAAGTCTATCATTAAGGGAATTGAATATTATAAGATTAAAATATCTTTTAATGAAGAAGGGGGAGGGACCGATTTTGAAGACGAGTTTTTATATTGGATTCATAAAGAAAATTTTACCGTAGATTATCTGGCATACAAATATGCCGTTAATGGAGGTGGAATTCGTTTTAGAGAAGCATATAATCCAAGAATTATTAATGGAATTCGTTTTGTAGATTACAATAACTATAAAGCTTTGAATTTAAGTACTTCTTTATCCGATTTAGATGCGTTATTTGAGAAAGGAAAGCTCAAGCTTCTTTCAAAAATTGAATTGGAAGATATCCATGTCTATGTAAGCGATGATTGTTGTTAGTTAATATTCAGGATTGTATCTGTAATTATATTTTCCGTTATTTTAACTATAAATAGTTTGCCGTAATCTTTTTCGTTGATTTGTGAGTACTTTTCCTTTTTAAGGATAGTGTTCACAAAAAGTGGAGTAGTATTGCTGTGACCAACAATTATCACTGTTTTTCCCTTTGTTTGTTGCTGAAAATCTAAGTCGTATATATTTCTGGGGTCATACAATGATACTTGTAGTCCTTGATTTTCTGCAATAGGTTTGGCCGTTTGTCGTGTTCTAATATAATCAGTGGTATAGATCATGTCTACTGCAGTGTCAGAAAATAATTCGGCCCATTTTTGAGCTCTAATTTTTCCGGTTTCCGAAAGCAGGGGGTTTCGGTTCTTAGGTGTATTTTTTATCTCTTTTTCAGCATGTCTTATAAAGAAATAAGTCGTGGTCGTTTGTTTAATTTCCGGTTCTTGTGCAAAACCTACAAGAGAAAACAGTGCAAAAAATAAAACCAAAAGTTTCTTCATATAGGATTATAAATGGTTACGTATTCAAAAGACTAAGTAAGTTAGGTTGAAATTATACTATTCCAACATACCCATCTGCCATATTACAATAATCATAGATATAATAGCTATGATAAAAAATCCTATATAAATATAAGAGCTTTTCTTTTTATGAGAAGAGCCCAAATCGCCAGAAGATTTCATGATGGCATAGTTTTAAATGGTTGTCGTCTTTATAAGACGGATAAAAAAAGAAAATGTTACACTTTTTGTGGTTTAACATTCATAATTCTTTCTTCGAAATTTTTAGCACTAACAGGTTCGATTATACTTTTGAATAATTTCATAAGATCATCATCATGATTCCAGCGCTTTTGTTGAAGTAAATTAAAGTGTACAAATGTGCTCCATAGTATTGCTTTGAGCTCCGTTTTATCATGATTCCACATCTTAATTTCTACATGTAATTGATTTTCTGTGCAATGAATTAATTGAGAGTTAATAATAACATCTTCCATTAATAAAGCTGGTTTTAAGTACGCTATTTGATTTGTGCCAACAACCCAGCTAATACCTTTGTTTTTGGCAAGGTCAAAAATGTCAAGATCGTAATATTTCTCAATTTGATCTTCTCTAGCGTTGATCATATAGTTGATGTATGCGGCGTTGTTAAGATGATTAAAAGGATCACAATCCTGGAACCTTATTTTTGCTTTGCTTTCTAGTATTTTTGGTAGTTTCATATCTGTTAATGTTTGGTATATACCAATCGGTATATTATAAGTTAAAAAAATAGTTTATCGTTTAATTTCTTTATGAATCATACTATCTATTTGATCCATTGTTTCTAATAAATAGCTGTTGTCTTCAATGGTATGTGTCATAAAAATGGCACCACTTATCATGGTATATAATCGTTTTGCATATAACATTGTGTCAATATGTGGATGTATTTCATTAGCTAATTTTCCAGCTTCAATGATTTTAGCAACACTATTCTGTATTTTGTGTATGGTGTATTTTACATGTTGAAATAACTTAGGGTTTTGATGTTTGGCATCGACCCCCATATTAAGTACAGGACACCCACCAAGCTCTTGACTGTAGTTATAATAATTTCTGTAGAAATCTGTAACCAGGAATAATTTTTCTAATGGTGAATCACTCAAGGACTGATGAACCGTAATGCGACGTAACATATTTTTAACGGTAGTATCAAATGCAGCAAGGGCTAATTCTTCTTTGTTTTTGAAGTTGCCATAGATTGCACCTTTTGTAAGTCCTGTTGCTTTTGTGATATCACTAAGGCTCGTAGCGGCGTACCCATTTTTATTAAAAATAGGAGCTACTGTCTGGATTATATACTCAGATGTTTGTTTAGCTTTAGTTAACATTTTTAGGACTGTATGTGTCAAATATACTAAAAATATACCAATTGGTATATTTTAAAATAAAAATATAAGTTTAGAGTTGCGATACTCTAAACTTATATAATAGATTTTATGAAACTAGATCTGTTTGATTTCTAAACACCAGACTGTTATCAAATTCATCAATAAGAATAATGCTCTCAGTGGATATTTTACCGGCAAGAATTTCTTTAGATAGTTGATTCAGTACTTCTTTTTGTATTGTACGTTTTACTGGCCTGGCTCCAAACTCAGGTTGAAAGCCTTTTTCAGATAAATATACAATGGCTTCATTGGTGGCATCAAGAGTAATGTTTTGTTCTGCTAACATTTTGGATACGCTTTGTAGTTGAAGCTTTACAATTTCTGTAATATCTGTTTTGGTTAAAGGAGAAAACATTACGATATCATCAATTCTATTTAAAAACTCTGGACGTACAGATTGTTTTAGCAATCCAAGAACTTCAATCTTGGCGGATTCCATGGCTGTATCCATATCTTTTATAGTTTCAAATTTTTCTTGAATGATATGACTACCCATATTGCTGGTCATGATGATGATTGTATTTCTGAAATCAGCAGTTCTACCTTTGTTATCGGTTAGTCTTCCCTCGTCTAATACTTGCAATAATATGTTAAACGTATCTGGGTGAGCCTTTTCAATTTCATCCAATAAAACAACAGAATAAGGTTTTCTTCTTACTGCTTCAGTTAGCTGCCCGCCTTCATCATATCCTACATATCCCGGAGGAGCACCAACTAATCTGCTAACTGCATGACGCTCTTGATATTCGCTCATGTCTATACGTGTCATGGCGGCCTCATCATCAAAAAGATATTCGGCTAATGCTTTGGCAAGTTCTGTTTTACCAATCCCAGTAGTACCTAAAAATAAGAAAGAACCGATCGGCTTTTTCTGATCTTGTAAACCGGCTCTACTTCTTCTAACGGCGTCACTTACTGCTTGTATAGCTTCAGTTTGCCCCACCACACGTTTTTGTAATTCTTTTTCAAGAACCAGAAGTTTTTCGCGTTCACTTTGTAGCATTTTAGTCACGGGTATTCCTGTCCATTTCGCAACTACTTCAGCGATATCATCATTAGTAACTTCTTCTTTAATTAATGAAGAAGAACTTTGTTGCTCACTTAATTGTTTTTGCAGCGCATCTAGTTTTTCTTGCGCTTCTTTGATTTTTCCATAGCGGATTTCGGCAACTTTGCCATAATCTCCATTACGCTCAGCACGTTCGGCTTCGAGTTTATATTCTTCAATGCTGGTTTTTGTATTTTGTATTGCATCTACTACTTCTTTTTCGCTTTGCCATTTAGAAAAAATCTCATTGCGCTCTTCCTTGATATTGGCAAGATCAGCATTTAGAGCTTTTAATTTAGCTTCATCATTTTCCCTCTTTATAGCTTCTATTTCGATTTCAAGCTGCATAACTTTTCGATCCAATACATCAAGTTCTTCGGGTTTAGAGTTGATTTCCATTCTAAGTTTAGAAGCTGCTTCATCCATTAAATCAATGGCTTTGTCTGGTAGAAATCTATTGGTGATATAACGTTGAGATAACCCTACTGCCGCAATAATGGCTTCATCTTTTATACGCACCTTATGATGTGTTTCGTACTTTTCTTTAATTCCTCTAAGAATAGAGATGGCACTTTCTGTATCTGGTTCATCTACGATAACTTTTTGAAAACGTCTTTCGAGGGCTTTATCTTTTTCAAAGTATTTTTGATATTCATCTAAGGTGGTTGCTCCAATAGCTCTAAGCTCGCCTCTGGCCAGAGCCGGTTTTAGGATATTTGCTGCATCCATAGCTCCTTGTCCACCACCTGCACCAACAAGAGTGTGTATTTCGTCTATAAATAAGACAATATCTCCATCGCTTGTAGTGACTTCTTTTACAACAGATTTAAGACGTTCCTCAAATTCGCCTTTAAACTTAGCACCTGCAATTAATGCACCCATATCTAATGAGAAGATCTGCTTATTTTTAAGGTTTTCTGGAATATCTCCTGCAATAATACGATGAGCCAAACCTTCGGCAATTGCAGTTTTACCAACTCCAGGTTCACCTACTAACATTGGGTTGTTTTTAGTTCTTCTAGAAAGGATTTGTAAAACTCGACGAATTTCTTCATCACGCCCAATAACCGGGTCAAGTTTGCCGTTTTCTGCCATCTCATTAAGATTTTTGGCATATTTACTCAACGCCTGGTAGGTTTCTTCAGCATTTTGAGAAGTTACCCGTTCACCTTTTCTAATTTCATTAATGGCTTCAGTGAGATGTTTTTCCGTTACTCCTTGATCTTTTAGGATTTGAGCTATTTTACTTTTAGATTTAAAAATTGCTATAACTAAATGCTCGATTGACACATATTCATCATTCATTTTTTTAGCAATTATACTGGCTTCATTCAAAGACGTACCGGCTTCTCTAGATAACTGAATTTCGGCACCGCTTACTTTTGGAAAACTCTCTAAGGTACTATCCAATACTTGTTGTAAGAGCGAAAGGTTTACGTTTAGTTTTTTTAACAAAAATGGAAGTACATTTTCGTCTACGTTAAAAATAGCTTTGAAAATGTGTTCATTTTCAATGAGCTGATGTCCGAAACCTTGAGCAAGCTGTTGCGCTTGTTGTATGGCTTCTTGTGATTTTATAGTGAAATTATTAAAATTCATTTATTATTTATTTTGAGTTTGATTGTAGAAAATCAAATAATATTCCGATTATAGAAATACGTCAAAATGTCTTGTTATGTGTTGGTTTTGCTGACTTTTTGACTTATTGTAAAGTTACGGAAATCATAACGACAAAAAATGAGAATAGTCAATTATATAAATCAATTACTTAAGTTTGTAATAAATATAGTATAGGAAAACAATGGGAATATTTAATAAGATATTTGGTTCTGAAGCAAAAGAGCCTAAGGAAGAAAAACAGGCGTTACCATGGCAAGAGCTAACCTCGATTGAGCAATTGGCTAAAATAGCTGAAGCTTCAAAAACAAAAACACAGGCCATCTTTAAGCATTCTACGCGATGCGGAATTAGTAGAATGGTTGTTCGTAATTTTGAGAGTAGTTTTGATCTTACCGCTGATGATGTTGATCTGTATTATTTAGACTTATTAAATTACCGGGATGTTTCTAATGAGGTATCTGCTAAGTTTCAAGTTTTTCATGAATCCCCTCAGTTTATTGTGATTCGTAATGGAGAAACGGTGCATCACTCATCTCACAGTATGATTACACCTCAAGTGTTACATCAATTTATATAAATTATAATAGATATATGTATAATGAAAAAAAGGAGTCAATTATATTGGCTCCTTTTTTTGTGTTTGGTGTGCTATGCAAATTATTTAAAACGATAGCTGGTAATGATATTTTTTATTTTATTCTTTAGGTCTTCACCAGAATCATAAACCATTTGTTCATTAGTTGGGAATTGAACTGCTTGCAACCCTAGATATCGAACTAAATCATCATCTAATGCTCTTTTATCCCCATTATACGTAGCATAAATATGTTCAAAAATATATTCGCTGGCTATAGGGAATGACTCTAAAAGTTGTTTTGTTCTTAGGTTTTTGTATTGTACATTTCCAACTACATTAGCAGCTTTAAACTGTGTGAATTCGTAATATTCGCATACTACGGTGACCATTCTATCTACTTTTATTTTGTTTCCTTCTTCATCTAAAACAATTTCATCATTTTCATCCAGTAAATATTCCCAACCATCTTTAACTTGTTTCTCTCTTTCTAATTGACGTTCCTTTACACGCTCTGGAGAGATGTTTATTTCTCTTAAAGTAACCTCCATTGCATAATCATATTGGACAGTATTTTGTGGTTTGCTATGGTAAACAGTCCATAAATCATCGAGGCCATATGTGCCAAAATTTAATAAATCTGTTTCTAATCGTCTAGGTATAATAACATCGGTTCTGTTTTTCATGGTAACTCTTACAAAATCTGTCCCCTTAATATGAGCTTCCTCGATTAAAGCTCTAGTATTTTTATAGTTGGGAGTAATCTTATCTAAGTACATTAGATCATCATACACTTCTCTAAAGTCTATTTTTCTTTTAGCAGAGGATAGTCTTGCATTAGCCGTTTCATATAGATATTTTGAAAGTTTATCCTTTGTACTTATAATTTTCTGATCATAATTCTCTAATCTAAAATTAGCATTACGACCTTGCTCAACCATATAAAGTGGTAATAACGGTTTTATACGTTCTTGCCTGTCTTTTAAGGTTAGATATGTATTATATGTACGTTCTAGATTAGCAGGATTGCCTTCTTTTTCTAGATAGGTAATGGTATTAATATCTCTTTCAACAACTTTGATAAAGGCTTCTTCTAGCATTAGGATATAAGGTTGTTTCCCTTTTTTGTCTTTATTAGTTTTAAGCTTGTTCAAGGCAATGTTTATTGCCTGATCATAATTTCCTGTATTAAGAGCTTTCTGGGTTTTCTTTACACTGTTACATGAAAAGGTAACGGCCAGTATAAACGATAAAAGTAGTAGTTTTTTCATTTCTCAGTTTGTTTGATTTGGGTATTAAAATCAACTTTGATGCCACAAAGTAACAAAAAACCTCGAAATTTAATTTTTTCGAGGTTTAATACTACTTTGTAATGTCTTTATTTTTTAAATACGGGGAGTAATTTGGTGGATACTTCTCCAAAACCAATTCTCACATCGTCTTTTTCACAATATCCTCTCATAATAACCGTGTCATTATCTTCTATAAACTTACGACTACCGCCTGAGTTAAGTTGAACAGGTTTTTCTCCTCTCCAGCTTAGTTCTAGCATAGATCCATAAGAGTCTTTGGTAGGGCCAGATAAGGTTCCGCTACCCATCATATCTCCTGAGTTTACAGGGCAACCATTAACTGTGTGATGTGTTAGTTGTTGTGCCATATTCCAATACATATGCTTGAAATTACTTTTGCAGATCACAGTCTCTTCTTCTTTTTCTGGTTGAATGGCAACTTCTAAATGTATATCAAAACTCTTTTTTCCTTCATATTGAAGATAAGGAAGTTGTTTTTTTAAGGGTTTAGGTCCGTTTGTTCTAAAAGGCTCTAAGGCATCTAAAGTAACAATCCAAGGTGATATTGATGATGCAAAGTTTTTTCCCAAAAAAGGACCTAATGGTACATATTCCCATTTTTGGATATCACGAGCACTCCAGTCATTAAATAATACGAGTCCAAATATATAATCTTCTGCTTCTTCGATAGGAATAGGTTCTCCTAATTGATTAGCATCGGTAGTGATAAAAGCCATCTCTAGTTCAAAATCTACTAATCTTGAAGGTCCAAAAATTGGCTCTGTTGCTCCATTGGTTAGTTTTTGTCCTTGTGGACGATGAATTGGGATGCCAGAAGGAATAATAGAACTACTGCGCCCATGGTATCCAACAGGTAAATGTAACCAGTTTGGCATTAACGCATTTTCTTTACCTCTAAACATTGTTCCTACATTAGTTGCATGTTCGATACTACTATAAAAATCTGTGTAATCACCAACATTGACTGGTAATTGCATTTCAATTTCATCAAGTGTAAATAGAACAATTTTTCGATGTTCTTTATTATTTTTTAGCGCCTTATTCTCGGTATCAAAAATATCTGCAATTCGATTACGTACCAACCTCCATGTTTTTTTTCCATCAGAAATAAAATCGTTTAACGAATCCTGTAAGAAAATATCATCAGTCAGAGGGATTCCTTCGAAGTACCCAAGTTGATGAAGCGCACCAAGATCAATAGCGGTGTCACCTATCCGGGTTCCGATAGTAATAATATCATCTCTGGTAAGAAATACTCCAAATGGAATATTTTGTATAGGAAAATCTGTATTTGAAGGAGTTTCAATCCATGTTTTTCTATTGGGATAATTTGCTGTAATCGGCATTGTAGTTTTTTTAATATGTTGTTGGTCGTTCTTATAATCAAATATATAATTTTCGAACGGTTAAAAGTTTCTAATTATGTGAAAAATATATAAAATATTGATAAGATTTTCTAGTAGCCCGATTTAGAGGCAAGAATCCAATTAAAATTTATGAAAACTGTGAACAAGTTGTTTATATTTATTAGGGTTTGTTTAAGCTGAATTAAGAAATGTATTTCCTACTTTTGCATCTTTATTAACAAACTAAGAATACATGCAACGCGACGAACAAATTTTTAATTTAATCCAGGACGAAAAAGAACGTCAAATTAATGGATTGGAATTGATTGCTTCAGAAAACTTTGTTAGTGAACAAGTAATGGAAGCAGCAGGATCAGTACTAACCAATAAATATGCAGAAGGATACCCTGGCAAACGCTACTATGGTGGATGTGAAGTAGTGGATGTTGTAGAGCAAATAGCTATTGATCGTGCCAAAGAATTGTTTGGAGCAGAATATGCTAATGTACAACCACACTCTGGATCTCAAGCCAATACTGCAGTGTATCATGCATGTCTAAAACCGGGTGATAAAATACTTGGTTTTGATCTTTCTCATGGAGGACATTTAACTCATGGGTCCCCGGTTAATTTTTCAGGTAAACTATATAATCCTGTATTTTATGGGGTAGAAGAGGAGACAGGTAGATTAAATTATGATAAAATTCAGGAAATTGCCACTGCAGAAAAACCACAATTAATTATTGCAGGAGCTTCTGCTTATTCAAGAGAGATTGATTATAAAAGATTTAGAGAGATCGCAGATAGCGTAGGAGCTATTCTTATGGCTGATATTGCTCACCCTGCTGGATTAATTGCCAAAGGTGTGATTTCTGATCCGGTACCGTATTGTCATGTAGTTACAACGACAACTCATAAAACATTACGAGGACCTAGAGGTGGATTGATTATTATGGGTAAAGACTTTGAAAATCCATTTGGCATTACGCTAAAAAGCGGAAAAAAACGTATGATGTCTTCTTTGTTAGATAGTGCAGTATTTCCTGGTAATCAAGGTGGTCCGTTAGAACATATAATTGCAGCAAAAGCAATCGCATTTGGTGAGGCCTTGACAGATGAGTTTTTACATTATATCGTACAAGTGAAGAAAAATGCGGCGGTTATGGCTGAAGCTTTTGTACAAAAAGGATATAAGGTGATTTCTAATGGTACTGATAACCATATGATGTTAATTGACCTTCGAAACAAAGAAGTAACAGGAAAACAAGCTGAAGAAGCACTTGGTATTGCAGAGATAACAGTAAATAAAAATATGGTACCTTTTGATGATAAATCTCCGTTTGTTACTTCAGGAATTCGTATTGGAGTATCGGCTGTAACAACTCGAGGCTTAAAAGAAAAGGATATGTTGGCTATTGTAGAGCTTATTGATAAAGTAATTGCTAACGTAGATAATGAAGATGCCTTACATGCTATAGCAGATGAAGTTAATGCAATGATGGCAGATAAGCCTCTATTTGTAGCATAAATTATAGGAAGTAGAGTATAGAAAAACGCGTGATTAATAGTCATGCGTTTTTTATTTTTTTAGGGTTTAAGAGTGGTTCCAATTATTGGGATCATCACTTTCGTTCGGCGAGAGGCCTATTATATCACCATCCGTATTTACGCCAAGACCTACTACAGTTCTATTTACATAGTTAAAGTAACTAACTACTTGGTTGATTTCTAATATTTCTCCATCTGATAGTTGTTGTTCTCTTAGGATATGAATATCTGCTTCTGTAATGGTGTTATGGGATAATGTTAGTTGTTTGGCATAACGCAACCCTGCTAAATATTGATATTTGAAATGATTGTGTGTTTCGTCTTTTAATAAACAAGAGATTATTTCTTGATACCTGGAGTCATCATTCAATAACCGTTTTAATCCGGCTGAGTGATGATCAACACAATAGCTACATTGATTTAAACTGCTGACATAAACACCAAGTGTTTCTAGATACCATTTGGGGAGGGTATTATTGGAGTTGTGTAATACGTTTTTGTATAATCCCATATGTCCAACAAGCGTATGCGGTCTTAGACTGTGTATTGAAAGTACATTGTCAATAGTATTGTTGGGACCTTTTATACGATTATACAGTTTTTTTAGTTGACCAGTGGCGTTATCATATGATATTTCTTTAATCCAACTCATGTATTGAGGTCTTTTGGGTGAAAAAAGTTTCGTTCTTGCTTAAAAAAGTACTTAGAATAATTAAAACAGAACCCGTCATAATCGAAACATCGGCTATATTAAATATTTCAGTCTTTATGATACCTAAATCCATAATTAAAAAATCAGTAACAGATCCATATACGATACGATCAAAAAGGTTTCCAATTCCTCCTCCAATAATAAAAGCAAGCCCTATTATTGTTGTTTTGGAGTAGTTTACTTTAATAAGGAGTAATCTTAGTAATAGTAATAAGACTAATATTGGCAGGATTTGCAATACTAGAATTTTCAATACAGGAGTTAAATCAGAACCTAAACTATATGCTGCTCCTGTATTCTCAACTTTGGTCAGTACAAAATTATTCTTTAAAACTTCTATTCGTTCATAAGGTTCAATGGTTTTTCGAACAATACTTTTAGAAATTTGATCACAGCTTATATTTAAAAATACCAGAGACAGAATTGCTATAATTCTTGTTTTTTTAGAAACCTTCATTGATGTCTTAATCTAGGGGGATGAATTTTTCAAAAATACTAGAAACTATTAAGTATTCTAATGTTTCCAATATTTTTTATATTCTGAAAGGGGGAAAGCTAATTCATAACGTTCTTTATTTATACTTTTATTTTCGTTAGAGTCATAATCTAAAAGTATTTTCCAAAGCCCGTTTTCTAGTCTTAAGACCACGTGAAATTGTCCATAAGAGTACTTTGTTTGATTTTTATCATCTGAATAGGTTACCCTATAAATACCTCTGTCAGAAACTAAAGAATCAGAGTATACTCTTTCAAAAAGCCTAAAATCAATTGGTGAAGGTTTTCTGTTTGAATCAGACCATCTTTTCTGATACCTTTTTAGGTATGTTTTTACATCTTTTATTTGCCCACCATCTCCAGAAATTCTAATCATATCTTTACTATGTATAGAAGCAAATAAGTCAAAATCTAAAGTTTTATAGGCTTTTGAAAAGTTTTCATACATATCTGTATTAATCTTAGCATGGATAGATTTATTCTGTGCAGTAATCGTATGAATCATACTGGATATGATAATGATGAATATGGTTTTAATTTTGGACATAGTACGGGAATTAAGGCCTTTATTAGTATATAATATAGTTTAAAAAATCATTGTTAATGTGTTTAAAATAAAGATGCTATCTTTATAAGATCGTAAACACCTCATTAATCGAGTTAATTTATTCTTTTTTGAAATAAAATCATAGTTTTTATGAGGGCTACATCTAATAAAATTAATGATTCTTCGAATTTTCACTCATCAAAATCATTTTTTGATAGAAGTGAATCTACTCCCTTTTTTTCCAAATATAAAGAAGAAAAGACTCCCTTTTTTACCCCTTCAATTATTCAGCCTAAATTAATTGTAGGTCAGCCTAATGATGAATATGAGGCAGATTTAATAGCGGATAAAGTGATTCAAAAACTCGATCATTCCAGTACTTTGGAACCTAGGCAAAAAAAGCAAGAAAATAGTGTTAAAGAAGAAAAATTACAAAAATCGGAGAAGAAAGATGAAGAATCTGTTATGCAAAAATCCATATTTGAGAGTAATGAAGAACCATTAAAAGGTAAAGTACAGACAAAATCATACGTACCAAATGTTCAATTCAACTCTGAATTAGAAAGTAATATTCGTAATACCAAAGGAAACGGTGCTCGGCTTCCTAAAGAGGTAAGAACAGATATGGAACATGGATTTGGTGAAAATTTTAAGAATATTCGCGTGCATACTGATCATAAGGCTCACGAGATGAATGAAAGCCTAGATGCGAAAGCTTTTACACATGGTAATGATATATACTTTAATACCAATATGTACGATACCAAGTCTACCGAAGGTAAAAAATTACTAGCTCATGAATTAACCCATACAATACAGCAAAAAAATAACGCATCGAATAATATTGTTAATAGGGCTATACGTAGACCTCATATGATTGGAACGCCTAACGTAGGTTCGTGCTCACTTCCGACAGGTGTATTTGAATGGCAATTAACTCCTTCACATAGTAGATCAGGAAGGAGAGTAGGGGGGATTGTGCATGTGAGAATAGAATTTACACCAAATAGTAGCGTCGTCGGTCCAAATGAAACGATATCTTTTATTCAAACGGTAGAAGTTCAGAATTGGAGTAGGACGATTATTGATTACGATCGATGGGCAAATAGACCAAAAGTAGATCGATCAATAAATGAAAGAGATCCATATTTTGGTGCTCAATGGGATCAATCTCAAAATCAATGGGCTGATGAACCTAATGCAGGACAAACCGGTCCAGGAGGAAGAGTTTTACATGGGAGTCGACCTTACACTTCGTCAACAGGTAGCGCAGTAATTAATGACTCTCCAATGTTGAATATGAATCAACGTAAACACTTTGATACAGTGGCAGTAAATATTAATACGGGAAGAGTATTAGGGAGTTTTAGGTGGTCTATTGAAAAAAGTTCTTCGAGAGATCCATTCAGTATAATTGCTTCAACAACAGAAGTTTTGGATGCAGGTTGTAGTGCTGACACTTCTCAGAGGTTCCAAGATGGAGTCACTTCATATTTTAGTACAGAAAACATCCTAGATGGATTTGCTTCGGGAAGTGCGGATCTTCCAGAAGGACATAGCGCAATTCTTGATCCAATAATTGAAAGATTAAATCGAGAATCAGATAAAATTTTAATACTGGGAGGTGTAGCGTCTCATGGGCATCAAGACCCGATTTCCATGTCTAGAAGAAGAGCTGAATCGGTTAGGAACTATTTTGAAGAAAACGGGATTGACAGTTCCAGAATTCAAATAGAAACTTATGGAGATAGATGGGCAGTCCCTCAGATTAGAGGCCGCAGATTACCGTCAAATAGAAGGGTTCATATTTGGGTAAGAGAGCCTTAGTGAGAAGAATTGCGTTCCAGAAATATTATTATTTCTATTCAAAAGCAGCACTTTCGTAGGCTCCTATATCTGGAGTTGTAGCGCTTCTTGGAATTCCTAAAATATCCATACCAGAAGCAGTTACCGATGCACGACCATTTGCAGGAGAGCTATCATCAATTCTTAATATATTTTCAAAAGGAGCTTTAAACTCTGGATCTTCATTTAAAATAACATTTTCAAACAAACTTGTATTAGCAAAATCGTATAAAGGATTGTCTTTAAAACTATCGTCAAAATCATCAAATTTTATCAAGCAATTTTTAAAGGAATAATTAAATGCGGTACCTTCAATTTTGCTAAACAAAACCTCTCTATCTTGGTTTCCATAGATAATACAATTTGTAAAATTTGCTTCAACTAAATCTGCAACTATTACTTCGTTGTCGTCTACTCGTAGGTTGTTGTCAATCAAAACAGTTGGCAATTCTCTAAATCCCGATCCAATATTCGAATAATTAGTAAATGTGCAATGATTAAAATTGTACGTTCCTCCTAACGAACAATTAAGTGATACTTGTCCTGCATTATTGATAACCAGGTTTTCTCCTTCGACATTAGCCGCTCTGGCAAGAAAGCCAACATTTGAACTATTATAAATTTGTGTATTTGTAATCCTAAGAGTAGGATCTGGGCGACCATCATCAGAATTCATTAAAATACCGACAGTAGCATTTTTTATGGTGGCATGATTAATACTATGAGCTGTACTTCCAGGAGTAAGCCATATGGTTCCCCATTGTCCTGGGATATCACTAAATATTGGTTCGAGGCGATCGCCTTCAAAAATCACTTCATTTTCCATACGCTCTGGGTCTGTACTTACATCACCATTTACAATCAGAGTCGCTTGGTCTGCGGCAATAATACCTGAGTTTTCATGAAAATGAATTCTTGCCCCAGCTTCTATAATAAGAGTTTTATTATTAGGAATCACTGCATAGCCATAAATAACATAGGGTTTTTCGTTGGTGAAAATTAATTCTTCATCTGATAATACATGAGCCGATATGGTGGCGTCTCCAATGGTAACGCCTTCTATGGTGCATGTTTCTTCACCATTAATTACCATACAGTCCCTATTGGGTATAATAAATACGGCATCTTTTACTAAAGTTACCAAATCAACATCCTGTTGATTTCCTCCTCGATCAAACAAAATACGGTCGGTGTATAGAAACTCTGTATCTGTAGTCTCACTAGTAATATCAGTAGTAGTTTCTACAAAAATAAAAATACTATCTTTTGCCAGGACTTGTATGTTTTCAAAAGATTTTCCAGGAATCCCATCCACATTAAGCCTGTAATTAGAACTTTCTCCTCGTTCTAACCTAATTGTTGGGATAGTAAAATCATCACCAGTTCGATTATAAACTTTAAAACTATATGTACTAGATCCGATATTTGTGAATATAGTATCTAAAAATAAAGTATCGGTAGAGAATTGGAGATTTCCTATACTCGGGTCCGATTCAAAATCCTTGCGGCAGGAACTCCATAAAATAATAACAGCAATTAAAAATATCGTTGGTAAATAGCGCATATTAAGTTTTAAAAAGTAATAAAGTATCTAGGCTGCAAAGTAGCAAAGATTTTTGTTTTTTCAGATATTTAATTCTCTCTTTGATTAATGTATAACTTTTTGATAGTTCTAATATTGTTTTTAATGAAAAATGAGAAGATCTGTACTTCGGTAAGAAATAAAACATTTGTACATTTGCTGTTCTTATTAATACGCACAACATAATAATCTATTATGAGTACATATGATGTAGCCGTAATTGGCTCTGGACCTGGTGGATATGTGGCCGCTATTCGATGCGCACAACTGGGTATGAAAACCGCAATAATCGAAAAATATTCTACACTTGGTGGAACCTGTCTTAATGTAGGGTGTATTCCTAGTAAAGCACTACTGGATTCTTCTCATCATTATGAGCATGCTACCAAACATTTTGCTGATCACGGTATTGAAATACCAGGCGGTGTAAAAATTAATCTGGAAAAGATGATCGCACGTAAGCAAGCTGTGGTAGATCAAACTACAGGCGGTGTTGATTTTCTAATGAAGAAAAACAAGATTGACGTTTTTGAAGGAGTGGGATCTTTTAAAGATGCTACACATATTAATGTTACAAAAGCTGATGGTAAGGTAGATACTATTGAGGCTAAGAATACTATTATTGCAACAGGTTCTAAACCTTCTACTCTGCCTTTTATTAAGCTGGATAAGAAGAGAGTGATCACATCTACAGAGGCACTGAAGCTAAAAGAGGTACCTAAACATATGGTTATTATTGGTGGAGGAGTTATTGGTCTTGAATTGGGACAAGTATATCGTCGTCTTGGTGCAGAGGTTTCTGTTGTAGAGTTTATGGATAGAATTATTCCGGGTATGGATAAATCATTGTCTAGAGAATTGCAGAAAGTGATGAAAAAACAAGGAGTTAAATTCTATACTTCACATAAAGTAACTGCTTTAAAGACCACGGCAAAAACGGTTACCATTACTGCTGATGATAAGAAAGGTAACCCTGTAGAATTTAAAGGTGATTATTGTTTGGTTTCTGTGGGGCGTCGTCCTTATACCGATGGATTAAATGCCGAAGCCGCTGGAGTTAAACTCAACGATAGAGGACAAGTGGAAGTAAATGATCACTTGCAGACTAGTGCAGCTAATATCTATGCTATAGGAGATGTAATAAAAGGGACTATGCTGGCTCATAAAGCCGAAGAAGAAGGTGTCTTTGTTGCAGAAACTTTAGCAGGTCAAAAACCACATATAGATTATAACTTAATCCCAGGAGTAGTATATACTTGGCCAGAAGTTGCTGCAGTTGGTAAGACTGAAGAAGAATTAAAAGAAGCTGGTATAAAGTATAAATCAGGACAGTTTCCGTTTAGAGCATTAGGGAGAGCTCGTGCCAGTGCAGATTTAGATGGTTTTGTAAAAATACTTGCTGATGAAACTACTGATGAGGTATTAGGAGTACATATGATAGGTGCTCGTTGTGCAGATTTAATTGCAGAAGCAGTTACTGCAATGGAGTTTAGAGCATCTGCAGAAGATATTTCTAGAATGTCTCATGCACACCCAACCTTTACTGAGGCTATAAAAGAAGCGGCTTTAGCTGCAACAGAAAATAGAGCGTTACATGTATAATTTATCTTGGGTTTTAAATATATAAGAATAAAAAAGATCACCATATGGTGGTCTTTTTTTATATTCCTCCAAGTCTTTGTAGAACTTCTGATTTGTAGTTCCTGCTTATAGGGATAGATTTGTTATTCAATTGTATTTCTTCATTAGAAAATGAATCTATTTTCGAAATGGAAATAATATAAGATCTATGGGTCCGCATAAACTGTTGCTGAGGTAACTTAGATTCTATAATACTTATAGTTTCACGGGTTATTAGTGTAGCAGATTCACAATGAATTTTTATATAATCTCCATAACTTTCTACATAGATAATCTCAGAAAAATTAATTTTTTTCATTCTTCTATCTGATCTCACAAAAATAAAATCATTCAAAAGAGGTTCTGCTATTGCCGCAGTTTTGGTTTTATGATAGACTTCAAAATAATTATTTATAGAATTCAGAAGTCTTTCGAAAGAAATGGGTTTTAATAGATAATCAACTGCATGAAGATCAAATCCTTCTATCGCATATTCCCTATAGGCAGTGGTGAAAATGATTTTAATATCCTTATTGATAGATTTGGCAAAAGAAATGCCTGAAATTTCGGGCATGTTAATATCTAAAAAAATTAGATCTATTTTCTGATTATTAATGGTGTTGAAAGCTTCCATAGCACTATTACAAACAGCTAATACATCGATACAATCAATTTTTGAAAGATGATCGACAATGATATCGCGAGCAGTCGGTTCATCGTCAACAATTATGCAGGATATTGTAGTGCTCATTTATTTGTCTTTTTTAAAGTTTTAAGATTAAGATAACAGAATACCACTCTTTATTTTTTGTTACTTCTAATTTGTAGTTGTCTGGATACAGGAGAGATAATCTTTTTTTTATGTTTGTTAACCCAATACCATATTCATGATTATCAGTAGAAAAGTTAAGGATCGAGTTCTTTATTGAAAAATGAATTTCATTATTTATATAAATCATTTTCATTACAATAGTAAGTTTTTGATTTCGAATTTGCCCATGTTTAAAGCTGTTTTCTACAAAAGGAATAAAAAGCATTGGAGCAATTTGAATGGTATCGGGGATATTTTCAAATTTCATATCGATTTTTAAGGTATCACTAAAACGCATCTTTTCTAATGCCACATAATCTTTAATATGGTTAATTTCTTCGTGCAGAGAGACCAAAGGTTTATCGACCTGATAAAGTAAATAATCTAAAAGATTCGATAACATCAAGATCATTTCGGGAGTTTGCTCAGATTTTTTTAAGGCAAACCCGTACATTGTATTTAGTGTATTGAATAGGAAGTGTGGATGAATTTGCATTTTAAGATACTGTAGTTCTTGTTCCTTAAGCTTGAGCTGAGCTTCTAAGATTTTGTTCCTAAGTTCGTGATTTGCCGACGTAGATTTGTAATTATGTTGTACCAGACTAAAAGCACTAGCAATAAATACAACAAAATATACGGCAACAAAAAGGAATAATGGACTACGGGTCATAGGGGCCATTCCAGCGAATTTTAAAGATGACAAGAAAATTAATCCATAAAATAGAGATAGAATAATGAATAAAGCTGATATGATAACAGTATAAATACAGTATACAATAAATAGGAAATACTTCTCCTGAAGTAAGTATTTAGGAATTAACAGATTGATTACCGTGTAGGTCGTTCCCATGGTTACCGGTATCAAGAATAATGAAAACGAAAACACATAATTTATATTGTTGGTGTTGTGGCCAAAAAAATAGGTGTAACAGAACAGAACAACTATCCAAAAGATAGTATGAAGTACTATTTGAGTAACCTTCTTTACTATAAATTCTTGAGAGATCATATATTCTTATTCGATCATAATATCAACATATTTTTTAAAACTACATCATTATTGAGACGAATAACCAAATGAATTCGGGTTTTAACCATCATACTCATCTTTTAAGAACCATTTGGTAATAAATAGGGCTAATCCTGTATTCTATCGTAATTAAAATCATGGAATGCTCGAGGTTAATAATTTTGATTGAAACTAAAATTAATACGACTTATGCGAACCATTGAGTTTTTATTTCTTATTTCTAGCGCAGGTTTTTTCATCACGTTATTTACACAGCATTCTAAATTAAAAAAATGGACTTTTTATTTCTCCGTTTTATTCCTAATACTTCATATATGTATTGAGAATAGTAGATGGCAAATGTACCTGGCTTATATTTCTTTTGTTATAGGAATGCTTCTTTTTTATCAATCAACTCTTAAAAAATGGATTAAAACGGTTCTGGTAACTTTTGGAATTCTTGCCCTTGTATTGAGCACTGTCTTGGGAGTTATAATGCCTGTGATGAAGTTTCCTGAGCCAACAGGCCCATTTTCAGTAGGATTACAATCAGTATACATAGAAGATCAAACACGGCAAGAAGTACTTACGAAGGAAATAGGTGATTACAGAAAATTAAAACTGCATATATGGTATCCTTCTGATCATAAAATAACCGAACCCAAACGGTATATGGATCAAGGATATGCCGAAGCTTTTGTGAAAAGTAAGAATATGCCTTCCTTTATTGCAACACATTTTAATCTTACAAAAACTCATATCCAGAAACTATTACCCATTACTAACAATACCCAATTGCCACTTATTGTATTGTCGCATGGATTGCTATGGAATAGTGAAATGTATACCTCTATTATTGAAGAAGTTGTTAGCCAGGGTTACATTGTAGTTGGTATTGATCATACCTATGAATCCTTTCTTACAGAGTATCAAGGAAAGAAAATAGCTTGGAGTCAGGACAATATAGATTCTATGAACAAAGGACTAGATTTTGATTATGTGAATAAAAAAATGGAAGTAGCTCTTAATGGAAAAGACTCCCTATTGCGAAATAAGGCAACTTATGAAATAATACAACATCTTCCATATTTTAAAAGTCTGGATAGATGGTCAAACGATATCTCTTTTGTAATAGATCAATTAGAAATAATGAATAGCGATCATAATGGATTTCTATTTCAAAAATTAGATGTTGATAAAATAGGACTTTTAGGGCATTCTTGGGGCGGAGCTTCGGTAGTACAAAATGCATCTGTGAATAAAAGAATTAAAGGAGTAATCAATATGGATGGGGCTCAATTTGGAAGACTCATTGACACTAGATTAGATGTGCCTTTAATGGTAATGCATGCAGATAGAGATTATAAGAGCTTTTTTACTCCCAATTTTTATGTATACGAAAGGGTAGCAAAAAATGACTTTTTTTTAGTAACAATTGCAACTACAGGCCATGCTAATTTTGGGGATTTATCATATTGGACTAAAATACATGCATTAACAGAGACAGGATCAATAGCTCCAGAGAGAATGACCCACATAACAAATGAATTGATCTTAAACTTTTTTGATACTTACATAAAAGATGAAAATAATGATATGATACATAATTTTCCTGCTGGTGATTATCCCGAAGTGTCAATATCACATAAAAATAAATCCTCAAAAAGTCTAACTAAAAAATAATATGTCTAATTTCACATTAAAAATTATGCAACTATTTCTGATGCAGCTACAAAATATTTTTTTATTTCCTGACCTGTTTGATTTGCTTTATTTTGGAGGTTTGTTTTTTATGGTGCCAATATTAATAATGCTTTTATTGATTCTTTTTCTAACCATAAAAAACGTATTAGAAATAAGAAGAAAAGGATTTTCTTCAATAAAATATAGTTCATTGATTAATTCTATTGGCCTTTTTACAATGGTTTGGGGAGTACTTGGTCAATTAGTTGGGTTGGTAGAAGCGTTTGATACTATCGAAAAACTTGGCGAAATTTCTGCATCCATGCTGGCGGGAGGATTAAAAATATCCGCCTTACCAACCATTTTTGGGATCTTAGTATTCGTAATTTCCAGAATTATTACCATTGTATTCTCATGGATACAACATGAAGAGCTTATAAAAGAATAAATGCTTCATTCAACGAGAAAAGCTTTTTTCGTTTATGGAATATAGGGTGTTCTTATTTAATTCTTATGTGATCCATCACAATATGGAGGATTGCCAGTCTGCTTACAAGTACACAAATAAGCCTCTTTAGCTTCTTCAACACTGAAAATAACAGGATTGGTTCCTCCTTCTTTTTTATGATTTCCATTACAAAAAGGTTGATCTGCACTATGTCCGCAACTGCACCAGGCATAATTTTTACCAGCTTCCAGATCACAAGCAATAGGAGCATCGCCTCCACGTATATTATTTTCCATAGTTTTGATTTTAGTCCTTTAAAATTATTAAATCTGAAGTTAAGATTGATTTTAAATAGATGTTATTTAATCAATATCACTTCAGGAAAAGCAGCTTTGTATCCAAACCAAAATGCATTATGTGTTGGCAGTCGTTTGAGTATATCTTTTGTTAAAGTGTTCATCATACCGTCTTCATTTAGTTTCCAGGTACCTCCATTAGCATCTATTGCAATAGTATTACTATAGGAAATAAACCTAATATTTTGGGTAAAATAGACTCTATGTGCTCCGCTGCTATCTGTAAATACGGTAAAGTTTTTGTTTGCTATCGTATTTTGGTAAATGATGTTCTTTTTTAAAAATTTTGATGAGATTGCAATGTTTTTATCGGTTTCAGAAGGAAGTCGTACGGCTAAGATTTCTTGTTTGTTAGGTAATCTAGTATCATTTGTAGGCACAGTAAACATTAGCTCATCCGTAGAAAAATAATCCTGATAAGCAACACCAGTACCATAATCTCTAGTATGTCCTGTTTTTATAGATAGAACCGTTGTTTCTGGATGTAGTTTTTTCCATGCCTTCCAGGTTGTGGTTACTACACTAAGGTATTCCAGTTCGATTCCTTTTCCTACCAAAGGTCCAATAACGGGTTTTCCCCAAAGTGTATTCCATAAAGATTGTGTTTCTTGGTCATACATCAATTTGTTTGATCGATATAAAAAACCACTAGTTCCTAGATCGTATTTTTTTCCGTTTTTTTCTGTTTTATATAGAATTACGGTTCCACATAAGGTGCAGTATACGCCAGCTACTGGGACGTTTCCGACTTGATCGGTAAACATTTCATGCCAGGCTAAAATACGTTTTGGGTAGGCGCGAGTATCCCCATTTACAGCAATACCAAAAACAATATCGGTGTCATTTAAATAATTAGCTTCATTAGCTTTTATCATTTTAGGGTTACGTAATGGAGGTATACCGTCTTGTACAACACCACCCCAACGCACTTCATCTAATCGTATAGTAGATTGATTGTCACGATCCAAAAAATAGGTGTCAAAACGAGAGTCTATTGCTTTATGTAAGATGGCCTTAAACGTATAATAGGAGTGGAGATATGAAGGTTCTTTGTTCCAAATATATTCGTACCATTTGTCAAAATCACGAGGATATTGTTTTCTTGTTTTTTTTTGAAGAATATTCAAAAGTTTAAGAGAAGTAGATGGGCTTCTAAGAAAATAAAGAGACTCTATGGCAAGGATTTCAAAGTGCTCCGACCAATTGTTATCGATATACTTCAGTGCATTTTTATGATCCTGAGTATTTCGAGAAGTAAAAAAATCCAGGAAATACTCATACTCCTTTTTTGCAGGGTTATTATTCATTAAGTCTTGGCCATATGAAAAACCAGTATGCATAACAATAACCAATACCAATAAAAACCTTATCATCCAACGTATTTTTTATAATAAGTCGAATTAATAAGCTAATCTATACAAGCCTCAAAGAAATGTTTGTTGATTAAATCCTTGCCTGATACGTATATAAATCAAAATATCGACCCTCTTTGGCAATTAATTCTTCATGGGTTCCGCGTTCGGCAATATTACCTGATTCGATCACTAGAATTTGATCGGCTTTTTTTATGGTACTTAACCTGTGAGCAATTACAAAAGTCGTTCTTCCTTTCATTAATTCTGCAAGACTCTTCTGTATTAGAGCTTCACTTTCGGTATCCAAGCTTGATGTTGCTTCATCGAGTATAATAATCTTTGGATCAGCCAATATAGCCCTTGCAATTGCAATGCGCTGTCGTTGTCCCCCAGATAGTTTTACACCACGTTCACCAATTAAAGTGTCTAATCCATCTTCAAATCGATCTGTGAATTCGTTTACATAAGCGGCCTTTACGGCTTGAAATACTTGTTCGTCTGTTGCCTCTGGTCTCGGAAAAACAATATTTTCTCGAATTGTGCCTTCAAACAAAAATTCATCTTGTAATACTACCCCAAGATTTCTGCGATAACTGGTTAACTTTACTTTAGAGATATCATGACTATCTATAGTTATGAGTCCTAATTTTGGATTTAAAAAGGTGGCCGCCAATCCAGCTATAGTTGATTTACCAGAACCAGAACTGCCTACTAAAGCTGTAACCGATCCTGTTGAGGCTCTAAAACTGATATCATGCAGTACATCTTTTCCTTCTTCATAGGCAAAAGAAACACGATCAAAAATAATATCACCTTTAATATCATCCAATTCGATAGTTCTGTCTTCAATCTCCTCTTCAGGAGTCATATTCATTAGTTCTTCGGTACGGTCTAATCCTGCTAACGCTTCGGTTAATTGACTACCAATATTACTCATTTGTACAATTGGTGCTATCATAAAAGCAAGTACCATTGTAAAAAATAAAAAATCTCCCGTGGTCATTGGATCAACATCTTGCATCATATAATACCCACCAATCCCCATTATACCAGTAGATGCTATTCCAGCTAATAAAAATGTAGAAGAACTGGTCATCAACGCCGTAGCTGTTAGACTCTTCTTTACATTCTGAAATAAGCGATGTACTCCGCTTTCAAAAATTTTATGCTCCTGCTCTTCAGCTCCAAATCCTTTAATTACTCGCACTCCCGCAAGAGTTTCAGTTAATCTACCTTTTACTTCGGCATTTATTTCTCCTCTTACTCTAAAAATTGGACGGATATACTTAAATGCTTTTAAGGCCACAATACCGAAGAGGCTTACTGGAACCAAAACAAATAAAGTCATCCAGGGATTGATATAGATAAGAATGATTAAAGAAACAATGGCGGTAAATGTACCTCCGACCATTTGAACTAAACCGGTGCCAATAAGATTGCGAACTCCTTCTACATCACTCATGATTCTAGATACCAAAGCTCCTGACTTTGTATTGTCAAAAAAGCTAATGGGTAAGGATAACACTTTTTTCTGCACTTGTGCTCTAAGTTCAGAGATTAAATATTGCGCTTGTACACTTAAAATTCTTGTCAATAAAAATGAGGTAGTCGCCTGGACCAATATGGCAACCCCAACAATGATTAATAGTTCATATAATTGTCCCATATCTTTACTTGGGATCACTTCATCTAATAAAGCTTTACTCTTCCATGGTAGTATAAGTCCAGCTATGCGATTAAATACGATTAAGATCAGGCCAATAAATACCAGGTTTCGTCTAGGCCATATTATAGTCTTAAAAGCCTTAGCCATAGTTACTTTGGGCTTATTTTTGATCTTTTTATCTTCTGGCTTTTTCATATACTATTCTTCTGTTTTGAATAAGGAAATGGTATAATCTAATAGTGCTTTATCTCCATAGTCACCATGACCGGGAATAACGATATTTACACTTGGATATGTTTTTTTAATTTTGGATACTGTATTAGACCATTCTGATGGGTTGGCATCGGCTAAATTTCCTTTTGAAGCATTCAAACTCTTGATCATACAACCACCATAAATAAGTTGTTCTGCAGGAAAATAGGATATGATGTTATCAGATGTATGAGCCTCGCCAAAGAATGCGTTTACTATAGATTTGTTACCCAATGTTAATGTAAGACTATCTTTGAATAATGAGTCGGGTTCTTGATATTTTTTTTCTTTCATCAGTTTTGCCGTCTTTTTACTGGCGATAGTAGGAATTCTTTTATCTTTAAAAACATTGATACCTTCATTGCAATCTCTATGAAAATGATTGAATATTACACCTTTTATCGTAATTTTTTGGTCATTTTGAAGCCAATCTATTAATTCAGCTGTAGCGATATCATTGGCAGGTGTATCGAAAACATAGGCTTCATTACTATTTAGATAAATAAAACCATTACAAGGATAAATAGATCCACTCTCTAAAGTAATAGATGATACATGAATGTAGCTATGATCACTGATTCTTGTAATTTTAAGATTTTCGGAAATAGTTATTGTTTCTTGGGCGATAATTTTATACGTAGATATATAAAGAAATGCAATAATGGATATAAGTAGAATACGCGCTTTTTTGTTAAACACTTTTGGGTTGGGTTTTATATTTTTTGACATAACGAATTACTAAAATATAAATACTTACCGGAATTCCGATCCAGATCAATTCACTTAACAATACTTTAATGCCCCAAACACTTAAAAATTTGCTTGCTCCAATTGGCGAGACTTGTATTGGTCTCCATGGAAAAAAATACCGAGTTGTATCAAAAGGTGAAAAAAAAGCGATCCCTAATCCGCCAGAAGTCATAGCATCAAGTATACCGTGTGAAGCAGTACAAACGCTGAAATAGAGAATAAGCAATAGACCGGTTTTATAAAAAAAATGCTTGTTATAGAATATAAAGGTACATACAACCCCAAGTAGAATTGCAAAAACGAACGAATGTGTAAACCCTCTGTGTCCCCAAAAATCTTCATAAGCGACACCAAATTTAAAACCAACTACGTCTGCATCAGGAAGTATTGAACATAGAATACCAAGAAACCAAAATTTATAGCTTATAATTTCTTTGGAGAATGTTTTGCCAAAGGCGTATGCGGTTAATCCATGTGCAAAAATTGAAGCCATTGATTTATTTCTTCTCTATATAAATATCAGTCCACATTTTTCTCCATATTTTCCATGAATGATCTTGCTGTTTTCTATATACAGTAGTATTAATCCCTTTTTGAATCATTGCCATATGAATTGTATCTTTTTGATAAGACCAATCAATAAGAGATTCTTGCAAAGTTGTTGCAATACTGTCTTTTATAGTAAGGTGTAGAAGTTCAAGTTCAAAATTATGTATGGTTGTAATTGAGCTATCTTTAGGAAACCAGAATTTTCTAATATTTTCTTTATTTTCAAAAGGTTTTAAAGAGTTTGGTTGTATGCGAGCACCATCTTCAAAAAGAGACATAATCAATTCTTCGTTCATGTTTTTCCACCCCTCAATATAGTTTTGATTAATAGTATTGATTGCTTTTTCATCTTCTGTTTTAGAAGTTTCGAGGCTCTTTTTTGGATTTTGGGAGCATCCAATACATAGTAAAAGTGCTAACAATAAAGGTTTCATGAGCGCCTATTTTTTCTTACGTTTCTTATGTTTCAGGTTAAACGTTTTATCTCCTCTGGTTTTGGGTTTTTTATATTTTTTGGCGATTTCTCTTCTATACTTTCCGCCTTGATTTACTTTTCGGTTTTTTTCCTTTTTTTCATGAAAAGCTGCTCCAGCTTCATCATCATTAGGGCGTTTATGAGGATTATAGATTTCTTTTACTTTGGGCTGTTCTTCAGGGGTAAGTTCTTCAGAAATTTCAACAGATACAGGAAAACCTAGTAATTCAACGTTCATTTCCATTAAATCTTCAATGGCATCAAGAGCATCCTTTTCTTTCTCTGTAGTTAGCACCAAAGAAACTCCTTTTTTTTGAGCTCGTCCTGTTCGTCCTATACGATGCATATAATTTTCAGGATATTCAGGAGTATCTACATTGATTACATGAGAAATATCATCGATGTCAAGTCCGCGCGCCATTACATCAGTAGCGATAAGTATACGATGTTCTCCACTTTCAAACTGTTCAATACTACGTAACCTGTAATTTTGTGTTTTATTAGAATGAATAACGGCACATTGATCAGGAAAAGTTCTTTCGAATCGATCAAACAACCGATCCGCCATTCTCTTATTAGCAACAAAGAGCAAGGTTTTTTGAAATTCTTCCTCGTTATCAAGCAAATGCTCTAATAGATTAACTTTAGTATAAAAATTAGCAACCCGATAACCGTACTGTTTTATATTTTCAAGAGGCGTTCCACTTTTAGCGATAGATACTTTTTGTGGGTTTACAAAGATTTCAGAAATGATACGTTCTACTTCTTCTGTCATGGTCGCCGAGAACATAATATTCTGTCTTTGTCTTGGCAGAATATCAAAGATATTCATTAGTTGATGTCTAAATCCTAAATCCATCATGACATCGACTTCATCAATAACTAGTTTTTGAATAGACTTTAGCTGTAAGGCACGACTTACGGCAAGATCATATAATCGTCCTGGTGTAGCCACTACAATATCTAGCCCTTGGGATACGACTTGTTTTTGAGTATTAATATTGGTTCCTCCATATACACCAGAAACACGAACATTGATATAGGTCGATAGTTTTTCAATTTCATCTACAACTTGCACAACCAACTCTCTAGTGGGGACTAACACCAGAACTCTCGGGTTTTGTTGTATAGAGTATTTTAGCATTCTCAAAATTGGAAGCATATAGGCATATGTTTTACCAGTACCTGTTTGTGCGATACCAACAACATCTTTACCAGACATTACAGGAGAAAAAGCCTGCTCCTGAATTGGAGTAGGTATTTTGAACTCTAGATCATCCAGAGCATTAAGAAGCTGTGTACTTAAATTTAAGTCTTGAAAAGTCAATTGAATTTATTTTTATGGCAAAGGTAGGCTTATTTTTGGTATTCAATTTATAACATTAAAAGATTGAACTATATACAATAGTTTATAGGTGAAAATGTGCATCGGTCAAACTATTAAATAGTGGTGCCATTTTATAAATTGAACCTTTTTAAGCTTGACTATGATCTATTTTTGAGTATCAACTTAAAAAAACAAATCATGATACATATTAAAAACACATTAAAAATTAAATTAATAAGTAGTTTAATCCTTGCTATATTTATATCCTGTGGTGATGACTCGTCTGATGACATGAAAATACCAGATGATACAGGGGTAGAAGAAGTAATAGATGAAATACCTGAAGAAGTCGTTATCGAAGATTTTGCTAATTTTAAAAATGACCCAAAGCTTATAGAATATGTAGAGCAATCAATAAATGCATTGGATAGAGAAGTTGATCTAGAGACTGCTTCTTTATTTGAAGAAATAGATGAGCTGTCGGACCAGGAAAATGAGGAGCTAGCAATTGCCTTAGGTTTTGAAGGCACGGTACAAATGAATGAATATTATGATCTTAGAATAGAAAGCTGGGATCAATTGGTTAAACGATTTGACTTGAGAAATCAAAATGAAGTAGAAATTAATGAAATCTTAGTTGATCTATTTATGGAACAAGTGGAAAAAGTGGTAAATAGGGACCCAGAGGGACAAAATATAGTTAAAGGACCAATGGATTGGTGGTGTACACCTTGTTATATTCCATATAGTCAAAGATATAGAGAAAGAAGAGATACATTTCATGCTATGCAAAAGGTATGCTGGGATCAGCGACAAGAAGATGGGGATCTAGAAAATTTCCGAAAATGCCAATCAAGAGCCGTTCGTATAAACGAAATCAAACTTTTTAGAAACCATTTTGATGTGATTTGTTGTTATTACAGTTTGTGTAACATTGTACTTAATTCTTATGTTTATGAAATTTGCGAAGTACCGAGTACTTAAATACAGTATTTTAAGGTGAAATATAATGAACACTTACTTTATGTAAATAATAGTAGGTGTTTTTTATGTCCGAATTTTTTTTGATTATTTTTGATAGCTCAAATCGATTACTTATGAAAAATATTCTTGCCTTTGCTGGTTCTAATAGTAGCAGTTCTATAAACCAAAGACTAGTTGAGTTTGTAGCTTCAAAAATAAAAGAACACCATACAAAGGTGATCAACTTAGTGAATTATTCAATGCCAATGTATAGTGAAGATGAGGAGAAAAAAGGATTTCCGGGAATGGCTATGGGACTAAAACAAGAAATCTCTGAAGCCGATGCCTTACTGATTTCTGTAAATGAGCATAATGGTAGTTGGGGTGCTTTTTTCAAAAATATAATTGATTGGCTATCACGTTTAGATCGTAATTTCTTAGAAAATAAGAAAATCTTATTGATGAGTACTTCGCCTGGAAAAAGAGGAGGATTGAGCTCATTGGAATATGCTAAAAATGTACTCCCTAGATTTGGAGGTGAGATTATTGAAAGTTTTAGTTTCCCTTCATTCTATGATAATTTTTCTTCAGAATCTAATATGATTACAGATGAGACTCTTTTGTTGGGTTTAAATGAAGTTCTAAGTACTTTTGCACATCAAATTAAATAGAAAGTGCGAAGTATTAAAAAATATACTTTAAAAAATCCGTTAGAATTTAAAAATAAGCTGTTGTATTGGGCACAACAGTTTGAAGATGTAGTTTGGTTAGATTCTAATCAGTATTCTCAGCGTTACTCTAGTTATGATGCGGTTCTTGCGGTAGATACTTTTACTTCTGTAAAAACAGATTATCAAAATGGTTTTGACGCCTTAAAAGAGTATCAGGAGCAAACGGCTGATTGGATTTTTGGATATCTTTCGTATGATCTTAAAAATGATACCGAGAGTCTAACATCCAATAATTTTGATGGGCTTCATTTTCCAGATCTTTACTTTTTTCAACCCAAAAAACTTTTCCTTCTTAAAGAAAATGTATTAGAGATACAGTATTTAAGAATGGTTGATGATGAAATTGTTGAAGATTTTGATACGATTTTATCTATATATCAAGAAGATAAGGGTCAACCTTGTGGTAAAGTTAAAATCAGCCTTCGAATTACAAAGGATGTATATAAAAGTAAGGTGAGCAAAATGTTAGAACATATTCATCGAGGGGATATATACGAAGCCAATTTTTGCCAAGAATTTTTTGCAAAGGGAAGTTGTATTGATCCTTTGCAAACCTATCATCATCTTAATGATATTTCTAAGCCCCCTTTTGCAACCTTTTTTAAAATGAATCATCATTATTTATTATCGGCATCTCCAGAACGATATATTAGAAAAGAAGGTTTCAAAATTATTTCGCAACCTATCAAAGGTACAGCAAAAAGATCCTTGAATCCGAAAGATGATCAACAGCTTATCGAAAACCTGAAGAATGATCCAAAAGAACGGTCAGAAAATGTAATGATCGTGGATTTGGTACGAAATGATTTATCGAGAACAGCAGCACAGGGCTCAGTTAAAGTGGAAGAGTTATGTGAAGTATATTCTTTTGAGCAGGTTCATCAGATGATATCAACTGTAGTGTCAAAGATTAATAAAAATACATCTCCAATTGATGTTCTTAAATCAACATTTCCTATGGGAAGTATGACAGGAGCACCTAAGATTTCTGCTATGCAAATCATAGAAGAGTTAGAAGTATCAAAAAGAGGTTTGTATAGTGGTGCCATGGGGTATTTTACACCCAATGGAGATTTTGATTTTAATGTAGTAATACGCAGTATTCTTTATAATAAAGAAGAAGAATATATCTCATACACTGTAGGAGGTGCTATCACGGCAAAATCTGATCCTGATAAAGAATACGAAGAATGCCTTTTAAAAGCAAAAGCCATGCGAGAAGTCCTAGAAGGAGTGTAGTGTTTAATTGTTGTCGTTCCAGAATAGGCCAGAATCACAAAATAAAAACAAACGTATACACAGACTCAACTATATTAAATTTCGTCTAAAACTCTTTCTTACACCGATAATAATTTCTTTAACTTCATTGGCAGTTAAATCTTTGATAGTGGCTATTTCTTCAAAGTTTAATCGGCCAAAAACAAAAAGGTCTATGATTTTCGAAGTTTCCATAGGGAGCCAACTATAAAACTTACCTAATAACTTTTGTTTTCTAAAATCTGAAGACGGTTCATCATCGATGATTTTAATAATTTCAGAATCTAAATCGTCGTATATGAAATTTTGTTTGTCTTCATTATTTTGATGGTAACAGATGTCATCGAGTTCTTCTTTCATAATAAGCTCATTATTGGCTTCTACGGTATAACTTTCTTCAAGTTTTTCGAGTTCGATTTTTAGAAAATGATTGGTGCTGATATTTCTTTGATGCCAGCCTTCGGTTACATAGAGTTCATCAATAAGATTATCAGCAATCTTAAATAATTGAAGTTCTAAGGATAAGGTATCTACTTGAATATCCAGATCATCAGAGTACAATTTTAAAATTGCATCATCTATAATTCCATTAGAACAATACATGTTTTGAGGTAAAATACCTACGCTTTCTGCAATGTATAATCTGTGTTTAACATAAGGATGTAAATGAGGTACAATAGATAATAATTTCTTACTGAATTCTCTTTGATCATCGTCTCCATAAAATTTCTGTAGTTCTTGCGTGCTATTCATTGGTGAATGATTTAAGAGTTGATTTCTAAAAATAACGAAAACAAACTAAATTTGATGTTAAAAACTTGAAAATCAACATGTAAATCGATTATTTAAGTTGATTGCGATCGCAATTCAAAATCGTATATTTGAAAATCTAAAAAGTATAAGCTAAAATCTTTTGCTAAAAGAGTTCAAAGACCATATCGTAAATCATTTTCCATTTCTTTTTAGTGGTAAATTGTTAATAGCCTGTAGTGGTGGTTTGGATAGTATTGTTCTTACTCGTCTATGCCGTTTATTAAATTTTGAATTTAATATTGCACACTGTAATTTTAATCTAAGAGGATTAGAAAGTGATAATGATGAGCGGTTTGTTAAAGATTTTGCAGATCAGGTTAATGCCACTTTTTTTGTTCGCCATTTTAATACCGAAAAATATGCTAAAGATCATGGGGTATCTATCCAAATGGCCGCCAGAGAGCTTCGGTATTCCTGGTTTAATGATTTAGCAAGAGAACACCAATTTGATTATATACTAACGGCACATCATGCAGATGATAATCTAGAGACATTTTTGATTAATCTTTCCAGGGGTACTGGCATTGATGGGTTAACCGGAATTCCCGAAATTAACGAAAATTTTGTTCGTCCGCTTTTACCGTTTTCAAGAGATCAAATTTTAGAGTTTGCAAAAGAGAGCAAAATAAAATGGCGTGAGGATAGTAGTAATAGTAGTACTAAATATCTTAGAAATAAGTTAAGACATGATGTGATCCCAGATTTGAAATCAGTACATCCTCAATTTTTACAAAACTTTGGTGCTACTGTAGAGTATCTTAAGCAGAGTAATGATTTTATAAAAAATCAGGTATTTCGTATCAAAAAAGAATTATTTGAGTTTTTAGAAGGTGATATCATAAAGATCCCGATAAATAACTTACGCGACTATGGAAATCCTAGGACATGTTTGTATCTTTTATTAAAAGAATATGGTTTTAAAGCATGGGATGATATCGAGAAAGTAGTAATGGCTCAATCTGGAAAGCAAATCTATTCTGAGACCCATAGGTTGGTAAAAGATAGAGACAATTTATTATTGAGCCCAATTGTAGAAGGGATTTCCAATAGAAGTTACAATATCCCCGAAGAAGAAAATATGATTATGATCCCATCGGGTACATTAAAATTTAAAATTGTTGAAGAAATGTCTGATGTAGATCTGAAAACAATTTTTGTTGATAAAGAAAAGTTAAAATATCCCCTTACTGTAAGAAAATGGAAAGATGGCGACTATTTTTATCCATTGGGAATGAAAGGCAAGAAAAAGCTAAGTAAATATTTTAAAGATGAAAAACTATCTTTACTTGCCAAAGAAAGAGTATGGTTGTTATGCTCAGGAAAAGAAATCATATGGATTATTAATTATAGAGCGGATAACCGATTTAAAATAACGCCCCAAACGAATCAAATATTAAAAATTAGAATAACCTGATGAGGTACGTATTATTATTAACTACATTTTTATTTTCTACTACACTTTTTTCACAAACTTTAGATCCTGTTAAATGGAAAGCTAATGTTGAAAAAGAAGCAGAAGATACATATATACTATATTTCAAAGCTACTTTGGATAAAGGATGGCATTTATATTCTCAAAATGAAGCTGAGACTGACGAAATAGCACCAACTCCTACAGAGTTTACATTCAATAATACGGATCAAACATATACCTTATTAGGAGAAACTTTTGAACCAAAAGGGATCGAGAAATACGACAACATATTTGAAATGGATGTTAAGTATTTTGAAGATGAGGTTACGTTTTCTCAAAAAATTCAATTAGTCGATAAAAGTATTAAAACCATAAAAGCCGAGGTGTTCTTTTCGGTTTGTGATGATGAAAAATGCCTGGCACCAGAGGTAGTTGAGTTTGACTTAAATCTTACCGGAGAAGCAATAGAAAACAAAGGAGATGCATCTGCAATTACAGAAGAGGATCGCAGCAAATCCGAAGCACTTTTTGTAGATATAAAGGGGAAAGACAAATTCAAATCTGAAGCCGTAGAGAAAAAAAGTTATTTGAACATATTTATTTTAGGTTTTCTAGGAGGATTAATAGCATTACTTACACCCTGTGTTTTTCCAATGATACCTCTTACAGTATCGTTTTTTACAAAAGGGGCAAAAGACAAGAAAAAGGGAACATTTAATGCTATCTTATATGGGTTTTTCATATTTGCAATATATGTATTGCTTAGTCTTCCTTTTCACCTTTTGGATTCTTTAGACCCAGAGATCCTGAATAACATTTCTACCAACGTAACCCTGAATATTATCTTTTTCATTGTTTTTATCGTCTTTTCGATTTCGTTTTTCGGGTATTTTGAGATTACTTTACCTGCATCATGGAGCAATAGTTTAGATAGTAAGGCTAATAGCATTGGGGGCGTAATAGGTGTGTTTTTTATGGCATTAACACTGGCTTTAGTCTCATTTTCTTGCACTGGACCCATTTTAGGTTCTTTGTTAGGAGGGTCGCTTAGTAGTGATGGTGGAGCCATTCAATTAAGTTTCGGTATGGGTGGTTTTGGGTTAGCACTGGCATTGCCATTTGCCTTATTTGCTTTATTCCCTAATTGGTTAAATTCTTTACCTAAAAGCGGAGGGTGGTTAAATTCAGTAAAAGTAGTTCTTGGGTTTATAGAATTAGCACTTGCGTTTAAGTTTTTATCCAATGCAGATCTTGTAGAGCATTGGGGAGTATTAAAACGAGAAATATTTATAGGAATATGGATCGTTATTGGAATTGCTATGGTCTTATACCTATTTGGTAAGATACGTTTTCCACATGATAGTCCGATTAAAAAATTAAGTGTCGGACGAAAGTCATTAGGAGTTCTCACCCTGGCTTTTGTGCTATATTTAATACCAGGACTTACAAATACGGCATATGCTAATTTAAAATTATTAAGTGGTTTTCCTCCACCGTTATTTTATAGTATCTACGAAAAAGAAACTCATGGTCCATTAGGATTAAATGCGTATACCGATTTTGAAGAAGGAGTAAAAGCAGCAAAACGGCAAAACAAACCCATAATGATAGATTTCACGGGTTGGGCGTGTGTAAATTGTCGTAAAATGGAAGAACAAGTATGGAGTAATCCACAAATTATAGATATCCTTAAAAATAAGTATGTTTTAATTTCTCTATACGTAGATGACCGTGAGTCTTTAGGAGATAAGAATAAATTTAAGTTCTTAAAACCTGATGGCAGAGTTAAAGATATTAGAACAGTAGGGGATAAGTGGGCAACATTTCAAACATTGAATTTTCAAAATAATTCTCAACCGTATTATGTTTTATTAGATACCAACATGAACATGCTAAATAAAACTACGGCATATACACCCGATACAAACGAGTATCTAAAATGGTTAAAACAAGGTTTAAAAAATCATACTAAACGTTAATTGATTTATAACGGTATAGATTTTTATTATGGCTATGTTGTAAGTATACATTGATTTTTCGACTCTATTAGTAGTAACAACTAATAAGTCTTAATAATGATTACTGAGAAAATAGCACTTTCTAAATGTTTTCCTTTTATTGAAAAAGAATTAGAAGATGAGATTATTTCCTTTGGCGAATTTAAAAACATCCCAGAAGGAGAATATGTTGTAAGACAAGGAAGTTATTTAAATTTCTTACCCATTATATTAGATGGCTTAATTAAGATGTATGCTGAAGAAGAAGAGGTAGAATTTCTTCTTTATTATATTCATCCTAATCAATGTTGTATACTTAGCTTTAATCATCTATTTAGCAAAGAAGCCGTTCGTTTTTCAGCAGTAACAGAAAAAGATACCAAAGTACTTTGTTTACCAATTCAAAAGGTAAAAGAGTGGTTTGTAAAATATCCATCTTTTACGCAAATTGTTTTAAAGGATTTTCAACGTAATTACGAAGATCTTCTTAATACAACAAAGCAAGTAGTGTGTTACAAAATAGAGGACAGGCTTGTAAACTATTTAACCGAAAAAGCAAAGCTTCAAAATTGTAATATGATTCAGATGTCGCATAAAGAAATTGCGTCAGACTTAGGAACATCCAGAGAGGTAGTTTCAAGAATAACTAAAAAATTACAATCCAGTAATTTATTAGTGCAACACAAAAGGCATATAGAACTAAGGCAACCTTAGTTTTAGGCTTATATAATAACTTCAGACTTTATGTATTTAGGCGCTTTTTTAGCGTCATATTCTGTTTGCTTTAAAATGATATAAATAATTGATATTCAAGTAATTAAATAACATTTCTTTAACACCTAACGGTGACTTTTGTCACCGTTTTTAAGGATAAGTACGCTCTACATTTGTTTCAAATAAAAAGAACAAATAAAAGTATTTATTATGAAAAAGAAATTAACGTATTTGATTATGGCTATCATTGTTTTCGCTTCATGTAATAGTGATGATGATGCAGTAGTAAACCCTTCAGGCGAGCCAGATGCAATAACAAAAAATGTAGTCCTTAATGAGATCAGGTACCAAGGTACAGATTTGATAGAGATCTTTAATCAAGGAGATCAAGAGGCAGACATAAGTGAATATTGGCTATGTCTTGGTCCTGGGACCTATGAACAGATAGGGGCGCTTACCCCAGAAAGTGGTAGTACAACAATTCCTGCAGGCGGGTATTTGGTATTATCTTATGATCTTCCTGATACCAATGGAGGATTAGGCCTGTATAGAACAAACTCGTTTACAGACGTTACTGCGATAGTGGATTTTGTGCAATACGGGTCTTCAGGCAGTGCAAGAGAAGATGTCGCCGTAGCGGCCGGAATTTGGACTGCCGGAGAGTTTGTGCCAACAATTACTAATGCAGAGAATAGTATTGTATTTGATGGTGATGGTAAAGGGGCAGCAAATTGGGCCGAAACTAGTACGGTAACTTTTGGGCAAGAAAATATGCTTACCGTGCCAGAACTTCGTCGTTCTGTTGTATTAAATGAAGTACAATACGGAAATAAAAACCTAGTCGAACTTTATAATAATGGTAATACCCCAATAGATTTGAGTACATATTGGTTATGTTTAGGCCCTAGTACTTATGTACAAATAGGGACTCTTACTCCCGAAAGTGGTACCATCGAGTTAAACCCTGGAGAATTTTTAGTTTTACCATATGATATGCCAGATAACGAAGGTGGTTTAGGGTTATATTCTACAAATGAATTTACCAACGCTGAAGCAATAGTAGACTTTGTGCAATGGGGAGCAACAGGTAGTGCAAGAGAAGATGTAGCAGTTGCTGCTGGGATATGGACTGCTGGAGAGTTTGTTTCAACAGTGGCATTAGATAGCTTTAGTATAGAATATGATGGAGAAGGTGATGCTGCTTCAGACTGGAGTGAAGAAGTAAACCCATCATTAGGAGCATCTAACGATGTACAAAATCCAACGACAAGATTTAATGTAACTATAAAAAATACAATAAATTATTTGAACGTTCATACGTTTACAACCCCAGTCGGAGCATCTGGTCCAGGGCCGTTAGCGACATATGGTGCACAGTATGTTATATCTTTTAAAGCTGTTCCAGGTACAAAATTTAGTCCCGTAACTATGATGGGGAATAGTAACGACTGGTTTTTAGCGCCAACAGATACAGATGGTATAGATTTGTTTCCCAATGGTACCGCACTTAATGGAGTAGATATTGCAAGTCAACTATCTTTATATGATTTAGGTACCGAAGCTGATGGTGATCCGAGTACTTTTCCTTCTGCCGGAACAAATGTGGGGCCCGCAGATGCAAACACATCTGTACGTCTGGTACCGGGTAGAGATACCGGTGATATTTATATGACTGCAGTATTAAACTATGCTAATGGTGATGGTAACTCGGCAGGGACGTTTACACTAACTATTACGGCAATTAATACTCCAAACCCTGGCATGGCAACCAGCCAAAATAACGGATTCGTAATTACACCTGGGCTGATAGTGTTGCATGCACAAAGTAATCCTTTATTTACTTTAGGAGAAGTGGATCGAGGTGTTGGGTTAGAAAGAATTGCCGAAGATGGTATGCCAGGAACTCTATACAATTGGTTTACAGAAACAGGAAGTCAAGGTACACCATTGCGTTTGTCATCATCATTAACTCCTTTTTCTCCTGCTTTTATATATGCATTTAATACAGATAGAGATCCATGGTTTACTCAGGGAGAAGCAACCAAAGCGGCAAATGGTTTAGAAGAAATTGCAGAGGATGGAAATAGAATGATAGCGTATAATTATTTGAAAGATTTTGGAATTCCTGTAGCATTAAGTGTAGAAAATGGACCGGTAGGACCTGGAGGATCTTTTACATTTACCATAGAGGTACCACAAGGTCAGGATTATAAATTAGGTTTCGGGACAATGTTTGTAAAATCTAATGATTGGTTTATTAGTAATAATAATGTTGGGCTCACATTATTTAATGCCGACGGGAGTCCTTTTTCAGGAAATAGTATAAGTTCAAATACATACTTGTATGATGCAGGAACCGAAGAAGATCAACCTGTTGGATTTGGAAGTAATCAAGTCATGAATCAAGGTTCAGCCAATACAGGACCTGCTGATGCTAATACTTCGATTAGAAGAGTATCTTCTCTGGAAGATGTTCAATTTGGTAAAGGAACCATAAATAGTGCTCCTGGTGTTACTTGGTCTGGGGATCCTAGAGGTGGATATAATCTTGTTGAAATCAATATTCAACCTCAATAGATAAGCACCAGTAAACAATAACAATCTATTTTATTGATTATTAAATAGGATTGCTTTTGATAAAGCCTTTGACATCTTGTCAAGGGCTTTTAGCTGTAGAATAATGTTGAGATATGCTTTTATAGCGAATTTCTATTCATTTATTTTTAAGTGAATAAAAATTCATTTATATTTGCACTGAATATATAAATAAGGATGCCAAAGCTTAAAGATCAAAATAAAATAAACGCTATTCATAAAGCTACTATAGAATTGGTAACCAAAACCGGTTTTTCAGGCCTTAAAATGGCCGAGGTGGCAAAGAAGTCGAAAATTGCTACAGGAACTTTATATGTATATTATTCTAGTAAAGAAGAGTTGATTAATGACGTCTACGTAATCACTAAAAAAGAAATATCTGAGGCAATAATTAATCCTGATTATCTGAAAGATACATTTTACAAAACCTTTAAAGCGATGTGGCATGGATATTTTGCCTATTGTCTGAAGCATCCCGAAAAAATGCTTTTTGTAGAACAGTTTATTTATAGTGGTTATATCTCTGAAACCAATATCGCAAAGGCCGATGCATATTTTGAACCTCTTGATCAATTTTTAATTGATGGACAAAAACAAGGGTTTATTAAAGATGTAGACGTAGAAATTATGAAAGCGCAATTGCAAGGGGCCATTCATGAAATAATAAAAATGATAGTAAAGGGGCATATAGAACTTAAGAACAATGGAATAAATACTTGCTTTGAAATGGCATGGAATAGTATTAGAAAGTAATTTTTTTAACTAATAAACGAATAAATATTCATTAAAATAATTATAAATGAAAAAAACAGCATTAATCACAGGAGCATCAAGTGGTATCGGATTAGAATTGGCAAGAGTACATGCCTCTAAAGGAGATAATCTGGTTTTGGTAGCCAGAAACCAAACCAAATTAGAAGCCATTAAACTAGAAATAGAAAAAAAGTATGAGATTGATGTTTTAATTATTGTGAAAGATCTTTCAACTCCAAACGCGACACAATCGGTTTTTGATGAAACACAGCAAAAAGGAATTCAGGTAGATTTTTTAATTAATAATGCCGGTTTTGGTGATTTTGGGATGTTCTATGAAACCGATTGGGAAAAAGAACACAATATGATAACGCTTAATATTACAGCGGTAACCGAGTTTACAAAACTCTATTTGAAAGAAATGGTAAAACGCAATAGCGGTAAGATTATGAATGTAGCTTCTACGGCTGCCTTTCAACCGGGGCCGACAATGGCTGTATATTATGCAACTAAGGCGTATGTTTTACATTTTTCTGAAGCGATTGCTAATGAACTTAAGGATAAAAAGATCACTGTTACAGCACTGTGTCCTGGGGCTACAGAAAGCGGTTTTCAATCAGTTGCGCAGATGAAAGAAAGTAAGCTTGTAAAAGGTAAAAAGTTGCCATCATCAAAGTCAGTTGCTCTTTATGGTTATAAAGCAATGATGAAAGGAAAAACTGTCGCGATTCATGGGTTTATGAATAGAGTGCTGGCAAATTCAGTTCGGTTTATGCCTAGAAAAATGGTAACCACAGTAACAAGAAGCGTACAGGATAAAGCAAAATAATTTATTTTTTGATATAAAGAAGCCCATTACATCTCTAAAGATGCTTTTGGGCTTTTGTATTTTTGGCTGTTAAAGTCTCCTTAAATTATTCTGCTCACCCTATCAATTTTTTATCTTCAGCCAAAACTAAATTTTCACTAATGCAATTCATCAAATTTATAGCACTAAGATTTTTTTTCTTCCTATGTTTTCTATATGGATCTTCTCAAGATTCCGATGTTTATGTCGTTAAAGATCATTATACTAAGCAAGAAGTTGATATTGTAATGCGAGATGGTATTAAACTACATACCACTATTTATTCTCCAAAAGATACTTCAAAAAAGTATCCTATTCTTATGCAGAGAACTCCTTATAGCTCAAGACCATATGGTGATGATCAGTTTAGATCTAAGATAGGTCCCAATGAGTTTTTGATGAAAGAAGGTAATATAATCGTATATCAGGATGTTAGAGGTAGGTGGATGAGTGAAGGAGTTTATGACAATATGCGAGCCTATATTCCTAATAAAAAAGGCAAACAATTTGATGAAGCCAGTGATACGTATGATACCATCGACTGGTTAATCAAAAATGTAGCCAATACTAATGGAAAAGTTGGGGTTTGGGGTATTTCGTATCCAGGATTCTATGCTACTTATTCTTTATTAGATGCGCACCCGGCCCTTAAAGCTGTATCTCCGCAAGCATGTATTGGAGATTTTTATTTTGATGATTTTCATCATAATGGAGCATATTTGTTAAGTTATTGGAGAGCTACTGCTGTTTTTGGCTATGAAAAGACAAAACCTACAGCAGAAGCATGGTATACCTTTCCCGATTTGAAAAGCGAAGATCAATATCAATTTTTTCTTGATGCAGGACCTTTAAGTAATTTGGATAAATATTATAAAGAGGATAATGTATTTTGGACACAACTTAAGGAGCATCCGGATTATGATGATTTTTGGCAGAAAAGAGGAATTATTCAACACCTAAAAGATATTAAACCAGCCGTTATGGTTGTAGGAGGGCTCTTTGATGCAGAAGATTTATATGGTCCTTTTGAAACCTATGAAAATATAGAAAATAAAAGTAAGAACTATAATATTATGGTTTTTGGCCCATGGAGCCATGGTGATTGGGCAAGAACAAAGAAAAGACAAACCATAGGTAATGTGCATTTTGGCGATGATCTTTCTTTTAATTTTCAAAAGAATATTGAGACTAAATTTTTTAATCATTTTTTAAAGGGTGAAGCTGATGATAATTCTGGCTTACCCGAAATTCAGATTTTTGATACAGGGAAAAAAGAATGGAACTCTTTTGATAGTTGGCCACCCAAAAATGTTGAAAAGAAAACGTATTACCTAACATCAAATGAACAGTTATCGGAGAAAATGAGTGGTGGTTTTTCTGAATTCATAAGTGATCCAAAAAAACCTGTTCCATATTCTGAAGATATTAAAATGGTATTTACACCAAGAAAATATATGACCGATGATCAAAGGTTTGCAGCGCGCCGTCCAGATGTATTGGTATTTGAAACTTCAGTACTTACGGAAGATATAACGCTATCGGGAGAAGTGTTAGCAAAATTAAACGTTGCAACAACAGGTACAGATGCAGATTGGGTTGTAAAGTTAGTAGATGTATACCCAAATGATACTAAAGACACTAAAGACACACAAGAATATTTAAAGATGTCTAACTACCACATGATGGTGCGTAGCGAAGTCATGCGAGGAAGATATAGAAATAGTTTTGGCAAACCAGAACCTTTTACACCTAATAAAAAGACAGATGTAAATCTTAAGCTACAGGATGTACACCATACTTTCAAAAAAGGGCACAAAATTCAAATTCAGATACAAAGCACATGGTTTCCCTTAATCGATTTAAACCCTCAGACCTATGTTGACAATATTTTCAAAGCTGGTGCATCTGATTTCGTAAAACAAACCCATAAAATATATCACGATTCTGAAATAGAAGTTATGATATTGAAATAGAATAGCGTACTAACCCATATAAAATCAGTAAGATGAACACAATGAAAAATACGGCATTACTTCTTTCCTTTCTTTTCATATTTTCGAATTGTAAGCAGGAAATCAAAGAATCAGAAAAAGGCAATGCTGTTTCTGTTGATGTTATAGAACAACATTCTAAGAACTTAAATGATTGGTTTGAAGCACAATTTCAGGAAAATGTTACAAAATCGCCAATGACACAAACGTATCTCGGTATTAAAACTGATGATTATGGAAAATGGGATGATGTATCATCAAAAAAAATAGCAGAAGATCATGAGCGAGCAAAAGAACGTCTTGCTTATCTCAAAGACTCTGTTGATGTTTCTAAACTAAACGAAGCAACCGCATTAAGCTTTAAGCTTATGAAACAGGATCTTGAAAACACAATCGAGGATTACCAATATCGATTTTATGATTATCCCATAAATCAAATGCATGGAATGCAAGCAGAAATCCCTGCTTTTTTAATAAACATGCATAGGATTAAAGATAAAAATGATGCCTTAGCTTACATTTCAAGGTTAAACGGAATGAATACCTTATTTGGACAGGTCGTTGAAAACTTAAAAATTAGAGAAAAAAACGGAGTTCTACCGCCTAAATTTGTATTTGCTAAAGTTTTAGATGATAGTCGTAACATTATTATTGGAAAACCTTTTGATAAATCTAATGAAGAGAGTACGCTCCTTGCCGATTTTAAAAGAAAAGTAGAACCGCTGGAGCTTTCTGCCGAAGAAAAAAATGAATTGTATGCCAAAGCAGAAAAAGCCTTATTAGAAGGTGTAAAACCGGCATTTGAGAATCTTATCGTGTTATTAGAAGGGCAGCAACAAAGAGCTACTACAGAAGATGGTTGCTGGAAATTTCCGAAAGGAGATGCTTTTTATAACAATGCACTTAAGCGTACCACAACAACAGACATGACAGCAGATCAAATTCATGATCTTGGTCTAAAAGAAGTTGAACGTATTCATAATGAGATGAGAGATATTATGAAGCAAGTAAAATATGAAGGTACGTTACAAGACTTTTTTAAGTATATGAAAGAAGATAAGAAATTCTATTTTCCAGACACTGATGAGGGTAGAAAGGCATATATGGAACAGGCAGTTGGATTGATCGATACCATGAAATCTCGATTGGACGAATTATTTGTTACAAAACCTAAAGCAGATATTGTAGTTAAAGCTGTCGAGGCTTTTAGAGAAAAAAGTGCTGGAAAGGCATTTTATCAAATGGGTACGCCAGATGGCACAAGACCAGGAACCTACTATGCTAACTTATATGATATGGAAGCTATGCCAATCTATCAAATGGAAGCATTAGCGTATCATGAAGGTATTCCTGGACACCATATGCAGATTTCAATTTCACAAGAGCTACAAGATATTCCAAAGTTTAGAAAATATGGAAGATATACAGCTTATGTAGAAGGTTGGGGGCTATATAATGAGTATTTACCTAAAGAAATAGGAATGTACGGTGATCCATATTCTGATTTTGGAAGACTGGCCATGGAACTTTGGAGAGCTTGCAGGCTAGTTGTTGATACTGGGATACATGTCAAAAAGTGGAGCAGAGAAGAGGGGATTAAGTATTATACAGATAATACTCCTAATGCAGAAAGCGATGCTATAAAGATGGTAGAACGTCATATCGTAATGCCAAGCCAAGCTACTGCTTATAAGATAGGAATGAATAAAATTCTGGAGTTACGAGAAGATGCAAGAAAAAAACTTGGGGATCGGTTTGATATTAGAGAGTTTCATGATGTTGTATTAACTAATGGAGCGGTGCCTCTTAATATCCTTAAAGAGTTGGTTGAAGATTGGATTGCTTCAAAAAGCGTGAGTAATTCACAAGAAGAAAATTCTTAACCGCAAAAAATTATAAAAAGACTTAATTTGTTATCATAGGCCTTTCTGTATAGGAAAGGCTTATTTGTATAGCATTGATTTGTGGTTTTACCATAAAAAATTGTAAGAAAAATACTATTAAATAATATTAAAAGTAAAATTTTGTGTATTTTGTGGTGTAAATATGCTTTTTATCATATTTATCCCCCAAAATAAATGAAATGAATAATATAGTCTTAACGTATTTAACCTTGCTTCTGATGAGTTTCTCAATGTTCTCGCAAAATCAGGTGTCTGGAGTTGATCTTTCGAAGATTAAAACATTAAAAGATTCTTTGAGTTTTGATAATGCAGTCCGTGATTTAAGAGAACTTATTGCAGAAGAACAATTAGACCGGGCCCAAACATTATCTAATCAACTTGTTACTATTGGTAACACAATCAAATACAAAAAAGGATTAGGTCTGGTTTATAAAGAAAAAGGCGTGATTCGTAATAAACAGAATAATACGATAGCGTCTGATAAAAATTTCTTGAAAGCAACATCGTATTTTCAAGATATCGATTATCTTGAAGGGTTGGCCATTGTATGTAATGAAAGGTTTATTATTGAGCAAAGTAAAGGTAACTTTGAAAAAGGAGCCGACTATCTTTTAGAAGCCAAATTATATAGAGAGCAACTCAAAGATAGTATTGGGTTATCCAGTATTTATAATAATTTGGCAATAATCTATAAGGAACTTAAAAATATAACTTCGTCTGAAGAATATTACATAAAATCTATAACGCTTAGGAGACAATTAAAGCTAAAAGGCCTTGGGCTGGTGATGAATAATTTAGCATTGTTGTATACTGAAAATGGAAATCTTTCAAAAGCCAAAAGCTTGTTGCCTGAAGCATTGAAGATTAATAAACAAGAGAATGATATAAGACATACGGCCCAATCTTATAGTATTATGGCCAAAGTTGCACTGTATAACGAAAACTATCAAACTGCAAAGAAATATTATGACACTACTTTATGTGTAGCAAGCCAAACCAATTTTAAATTGTTAGTTATTAATGCTAAACAACAGCTTGGTATTATTGCCCTAAAAGAAAGAGAATTTAATAAAGCTGAAGAGTTGTTAAAAATATCGAGAGATGAATTTAGTAAAGTTAATGCTGTGCCATTACTATTGAAAAATTACATGTTCTCATTTAAATTAGACTCTACAAGAGGTAATTTGTTAAGTGCCATACATTGGCAAAAAAAATATCAAAAGCTTTTAGATGAAAGAATGTCTGATATAACGGCTAAAAAAGTAGAAAAAACTAAGTCGCAATATGAGGCAGAATTAGAGCAATTAAAATTAATTGAAGCACAACAAGAGAGAGAGCGTGAAACAAAAGCCAAGTTGTTTCAGTTTCGTTTAATAGCCTATATAGCTATAGTGGCCGTTTTGGTTATTCTTACATTTTTAATTTTAATCATAAGAACTCGTAATGAAAGAAAGAGATTAATTACCATGTTGGATAACTCTAATAAAGTAAAAAACAAATTATTCTCCATAATTGCGCATGATTTAAAAAATGAAATTAACGGGCTAGAAGGTAGTCTTAATTTGCTTAAAGAAAACTCTATTTCTGAAAAAGAATTTAAAGAAATCGTTCCTTTACTCGCAAGCGGAACCCATCAAACTTCTATACTTTTGCATAATTTATTAAATTGGTCAAAATCCCAATTAAAAGAGTTAAACGCAAACCCTACCACTTTTGATATATCAGAAGTTATTTGTGATAAGTTTACTTTTTTTGAGCAGAAAGCACAGAAAAAAAATATTAAACTCATTAATAATTTAAACCCTACTATTATTTATGCAGATAAAGATATGTTTGCTATTGTTGCTCAAAATTTAATTGCAAATGCTATTAAGTTTTGTAATTCTGGCGATTCTATAGCATTACTTTCTGAAGAGAAAGATGACCTTTTTGAAATTTGTTTTAAGGATACTGGCATTGGGATAGATCCAAATCATATTCATAAATTATTTGCTGAGGATACGTATACAACACCAGGTACTCAGAATGAATCAGGGACAGGTCTTGGACTAAAAATTTGTAAAGAACTTATTGAGCTTAATCAAGGTAAGATTGAAGTGAAAAGCACTCCGGGTTCGGGGAGTATTTTCTGTATATCATTACCCAAAGCTGCTTAATAGTAGTTCATCAAATAAGAGCAAAAACGAAACACAGTATTGATTTCTTTGATTGGTAATGTATACTATTTATCTGCTAATTTTCTGAATTGATAAAAGAAGCGCTCCATTAGTCTAAGATCTTCTGTAACAATCTCTACTACACCTCTCATTTCCTGTTTAAAAGGAATTTCTTTGTTATAGGTAGTAATGAGTTTTTTAGGGAGCTCAACGTCTATTAAATACAATCCATTTTTATCGGGTAAAAGCGATATGTGTTTTACGTTACCTTTTAGCGTTCCAAACTCGTCATCAGGAAAATTCTCTAATCTAATATTAGCAACTTGTCCTATTTTTATTTTTCCCGAGTTTTGTGAAGGGGCTTTTATTTTTGCTACATACGAAGAGTCTTCCGATGGAATTACAATAAAAACAAGATCTCCTTGAGTTACGGTTTGATTTTTAGTCCAAAAATTAAGGAATGAAACCCTGCCTTCGATATCAGATTGAAGCACATATTGCAGCTCCCAGTCTTTGATACTCTTTTTTAATTGATCAAAAGATTGTAATACTTTTTTAAATAAGTTGATTTCCTCTTTTCTTTTATTGATCTCTGTACCTTTTGAAGTTTTAGTAGCGTTACTAATATTTTCTTTTATCTGAGATAATTGTACATCATTATTTTCATAATTACGTTTAACCTGAAGATAATCTAGTTCCTTGCTTTCATATTCTTGTGCGGAGATAACTCCTTTTTCGAATAGGTTTTTTTGACGTTGTAGTTCTTTTCTTTTAAAATCTAATTCAGTTTTTCCAAGCTTTTTCTGAGCCATAAGGCTTTGCTGTCTTCTATATAGTTCTGATAGTGATATTTGATTTGCTATAGCTTCATTAGAAAATGGTTGCAACTCTTTGTTAAGAATGTATTCAGAATAACTATTTTCAAATAAAGCAAAACTGGTTTCAATATCGCCAAGAAATAAAACAGGTAAATCTTCTAAAGGGAAAGTAAAAGACTTGTTGTTTATTTTAATAGTATCTACAATAGATTTTAATAAAAAGACATCTTTATAGTTTGCAGAACTCTGCAAAATAGCCAATGGTGTATTCTGTGGTACAATTTGATTATCTTCAACTAAGATAGATTCGATTTTCCCACTTACTTTGGCATACTCCTTTTGAGGAGGAATCTGGGTAGTTATGATTGCTTCAGCAGGAATCACATCTGGATATTTGATTAACCAAGAAAGAAACAATAGTAACAATACTAAGATTAAGATCAATAAATTTCCCCATCGTATCATCCAATTAGGAACTCTTGTCAAAATCTCTTGGACTTCTTCACTACGTAACTGTATGTCATCAATAGTTTCTGGCATAATATTTTAATTGAGCTTTACTTACCTAGTTCTAGCTGGTTTTTTACTAAGTTATAATAGTTTCCTTTTTTCTTGATCAAAGCCTCATGATTGCCAACTTCAACAATCTTTCCCTTATCTAATACAACGATTTGGTGTGCATTTTTTACAGTACTTAATCTGTGAGCTATAACCATTACAGTTTTGTCTTTAAAAAAGGTATCTAATTTTTCCATGATTACCTTTTCATTGTTGGCATCTAATGCAGAAGTAGCTTCATCAAAAAATAAGAATTTAGGGTTTTTATAGACAGCTCTGGCAATAAATAACCGTTGCTTTTGACCCGTACTTAATCCTACACCTTCCATCCCTATTTTGGTGTTATAAGATAAGGGAAGAGTTTCTATAAATTCTTTGATATTAGCAACATCAACAGCATGCGCTAACTTTTTCTTATCTACATAATCTTCTCCTACAGCAATATTATTCGCTATAGTATCATTAAAAACATAACCTTCTTGCATTACCACTCCAAAATGATTTCTCCAGGCCTTTTGAGAAACATTCTGAAGATCATGAGAACCAATGTAGATTTGACCATCGTTGGGTTCGTAAAACTTAAGCAAAAGTTTCATTAAAGTAGTTTTTCCACTACCACTTACTCCCACTACAGCTGTAATCTTATTAGCTGGTATTGTAAGATTCAGATCTTCTAACACATTTTTGTCTGACCCAACATATCTAAAACTTAGATCTTTGATGTTAAAATTAGAATTTTCAGGGATTTCTTTTATCTTTTCAACTCCTAATTGTTCTTCGTCTTCTTTATTATGTATTTCTCCTAAGCGCTCGAGAGAGATTTGGGCATCTTGTAACTCTCTTAAAAAATTAATTAATTGAGAAATAGGAGCATTTAATTGACCTACAATTGCGGTAATTGCCAGCATCATACCTAAGGTAATATCTCCATCAATAACAAGTTTAGCAGAAAGTACAGTGATAAAAATATTTTTAAGCTCATTTATAAAAGAAGAACCTACGTTTTGATATTGTTCGAGAGCTAAGTTTTCTATAGATATTCGAAACAGTTTTGCCTGAACAAACTCCCAGTTCCATCGTTTTCTTTTTTCCGCATTATGAAGTTTTATTTCCTGCATCCCATTTACCAGTTCAATAACTTTGCTTTGTTCTTCACTAATTTGCGAAAATCGCTTATAATCGAGTCTTTTTCGTTTTTTGAAGAAAATCAATATCCAGGCAAAATAAAAAGTACTTCCAACTGCAAAAACACCAAAAATAGGAATGCTATAATAAATCAAAACAATACTAAATACAATTAGATTAACCATAGAGAATAAAACGCTCAAGGAAGACATGGTTAATATTTGTTCAATACGTTTATGATCATTAATTCTTTGCAAAAGATCTCCTGTCATTTTTACATCGAAATAGGAGATTGGCAGGTTCATTAGTTTGATAAAGAAATCAGAAATAAGAGAAATGTTTATACGTGTACTAAGATGTAAAAGAATCCAACTTCTCAAAACATCAATTACTGTCCTACCAACAAATAAAGAAAGCATAGCAATTAGTACGAGGTATACAAAATTTAAATCTTGATTTTTGATACCAACATCAACGATACTTTGCGTTAGAAATGGAGTAATAAGTTGCAATAAACTACCAGCTCCAAGACCTAATATAAGTTGAAGTATAAACGCTTTATATTTAAAGATATATTTAGAGATAAATTTAAATCCAAATTTTTCGTCTTCTTCATCTAAATCGTCATTATAAAATTTTGGAGTAGGTTCAACTAATAAAGCAATACCTTCTTCGGTATTTTCATTGGCATTATTACCTATCCAGGCTTTGATAAATTCTTCTTTAGTATATGTTATTAAACCATGGGCAGGATCAGAAACAAAAATTGTGCTTTCTCCTTTTCGATTGGTTTTGACTTTATATACAACTACATAGTGTATTTTGTTCCAATGAACAATACATGGCAGTGGTACTTCTTCTAATTTTTTTAATGAAAGTTTAACTCCCAGAGATCTAAAACCAATTTGTTCGACTGCATCACTCAATCCTAAGAGAGAACTTCCTTCGCGAGTTGTTTCGCTTAGCGCTCTAAGTTTTTCTGTATTGAGAATTCTACCATAGTGCTTAGCGATAATCTTGATGCAAGTTGGTCCGCAATCTTTGGCTTCAGTTTGTTTGTAAAAGGGAAATTTTGGCATTAAACGTCAATAATTAATCTGATTTATGTGATAAACTGATCCTTTTTATTCGAGAAGATCTTCTACAAAGAAAAGTAATTCTTTTCTATTATACTCTTTTGGATATGATTTCCCATCTATTAGAATTTCAGGAGTGAAGTTTTTATTATGATTGATACACCATTTGTTTTGATTTTCTAAAGTTTTAAAATAGTTTCCATTTTCATTTTGACCCCATTTTTTGAGCCAATCCTTAAATTGTAAATTTAGATACACATCATGCATGGCTTCCAGGCATTTTTCTTCACCTTTCTCAGTGTATATTTCTAGTAATCTAGCAGTAACCTTTGCGGTATCATTATCTCTATCCATAGTTGGTACATTAAAACGTACAATTATTTGCATCTCTTCAATGTTTTTGCGGAATAATTGCTCAACAAGTGTATGCACCTCTTTACAATATCCACATGAAGGATTTGTGATCACTGTAATACTTAGTTTCGGTTTTTCGGTTTTATTACCAAGTATAATTTCATTTTGATCAATAACTCCAACGGGAGAAACTTCAGACTTTGATAATAATGTATTAAATAGGGTGAAATTTCTTTTGAATTTATAATGATCGATTTTTAACGTTTTTAGCTCTATTTCCTTTTTCAGTAGAGGCAAAATATACGACCACCCTACAGATACTAATGAAAAACTAAACAACAATAGAGATAGTGCCGAAAAATCAAATGATATATTCTGTATACTGAAACCAGATAAATATATCGGTATTATTTGAAGCCAAAGGACGGCTACAACAAATAAGCATAGAGTACACCAGTTTTTTACAACAGTATATTGATAAACAATAGAATATAACGTAAATGGAATACTTAATAGACCAATAATATAAATAAGATCAAAACTGTTTTGGCTTAACAGAAATAAGAAACTTGAAAAAACCAGACTTACAAAATATACTATCCCTGCATCACTCAATTTGAATATCCCTAATAACGATGCACCGTTAGAGTTTAGTACTGCATCACAATCCACCTTATTTTGCCCAGAAGAACAAAATCGATCCAAAGTATTCGACTGTAGTCCCAATTCTTTTAAAATGATCAAAGCACTAAATACAGCGCCTATGATGGATAAACTGTAGTGTAAAAACTCAGATAAACTTGGTTTAAACAAAAAAAATAAAGTAATGAATAGGAGAGAGGTGAGTACTGTTGCTCCTATCTTAGTGTCATTATTTTTTGCGGTAGTGCTAACTTCATTTTCATTTGGATCAATAACTAAGATAATCCCCGTCCAGATTTTGAGAAACTCTTCATCGGTAAGCACTTGTGTATATTCTCTACTAAATACAAGATTAATCTTATCCTTTTTTCTGATAAAAAGCACAAAATGCTCACCAGTATCATTTTTGATTTGTGCAAGAAAATAAGATTCTAATTGTGATAAAGTCTCGTTATTGGTAGGAGCCTGTACGGCAATATTTTCTATATTAAAATGATCTAATACGCCCGTTATAGAGTGAAGGCTAGGGTAGGTAGGATGGCTTAATAATTGAAATTTTACTTCTTCCTCATCTACGGTAATTTTGTTTTTTCTTAGAAGTTTGTAAAGAAGATAAACAACAGAGTCTTTCATAAATTATGTTAGTGTTACTGGATACAAAATTTCTATAAGTAATGTTTTTTCTAGTACAAAGGACATAATTTTATTTTTAAATTTTGATAAATCGTTTTGAAATTGTTTCATAAAATTTTCATCCTGAGACAATTCATCATACAATTCTTTCATGGATACGGGTTCTAAAAAGTATAATAAAATAGAATCCCAGCCTTCTAACTCTTTTTTGTGCAACCGTTGATCGTAAGGAATAGTGTACTCTACTGTTATGGGATCAGAATTAAAATCGATAGTACATTTTTCATTGATTTTAAACTTAATATCCCAAAGCTCCTCTATTGATGTGTTTTCGACAAGATCATAAAATTTATGTAGATATTGAAGTCGTTTTTTAGAAATTTTTCCTGCATGGTATTGATCTCCGTATTCCTTTTTTATTTTTGTATTTAGGTGTTGATAATACTCCGGGAAATGGTAGCTTAAGCGAGCTTCTATTTGTTCGCATGCAAAAATCGATTTTTTTGCATACCCAATACAGTGTATATACTGAGATGAAATGGGTACAGAACTAAAATCAATAATTTCTGCAAAATCTGCAGCGACTTCATCAAATAAGTATTGTACGTTCAGGTTGTTTTTTTCTGTTAGGGCATAACCCAACTGCTGTTCGAAAATAGTATTAAATATACCAATATCAAGATTTTCTAGATGATCAGTATTGGTATTAATTAGATTGAAGGCTTTGTCTTTAAGTTCTTTAAAAAAATCAAGATTTTTTCCTCCAATTAGTCCCGCATTATGAGCTAATATTTTTTGATTTTTGTGAAATGTTGAAGTTAACTCATCTGGTATCCAATCAAAATTAGCCAGCATATATGCAAATGCTTTACTGTAGTTAGGGAAGTCTTCTTCTATATTTTGTGCAATAATATCATAATCATCAATTTGATACGAGATTTTATCCCAAATAAAAATATCATTGTCAAGGTGAATAAAAGGTTCGTTTTGAGCTGCACAAGCTACCAGTTTACCAATGGCCCATAATTTTGGATTGTAATCATTAAGAGCATCCAATTGGGTATGAATTTTAGAATAGGGAAGTTCTAGAAAATCCTGAAACAATTCTTTACCTCTTTGATCGGTATATAGTTCATTTTTAGTATAAAATTTATTGATGGTCAATGCACTTAGTGCAAAACTGTAAAAGGCATGCTTTTGATTGGGCCATCCACCATTAAATCTTGCATTAGTGTCTTCTGAATTGTGATACGCTGGTTTGGTCCAAAAACTTTGAATAACTTTCATTAACTGTTGTATTTAAAAAAGAGGATGTTAGAAACATCCTCTAATAAATAATTAGATTCTTTTTGTTGAGAAAAATTATGCTCTACAAAAATTAACACTTTGGTTGTCCCAATATAAAACACCACAGCTACCGCCCCATACTCCAAATGGAGGGTACGTTCTGTCTGATGGACATTTTGGGTAAGGACAAGCTCCATAACCGGTATAACCTCCAGTAATTTCTTTAGCTTCAGCCTTGTCTAAAATTTCACATTTGATTTTTTTCAAAATCTCCGATTTTTTCATAATGATTTGTTTTTAAATGATTAATAATACTCTAATCTATATAAATAATAATCGGGATGAAAAATGAAAATCAACTCTAACGATGTAGTGTTAATAAAGACTTTGATTTTGTAGGTTTTTTAGGATAATTTATTATGAAAATTACACCTTATGCTCAATTTATTTGCAGCATTTACATAATTTCAAGTAATTATTTGATGAATTTTTAGGTTTCTGCTTTCGTACTATAGATGTCATCATTTTTATAACATAGAGTCAAAGCGTATGCTTAGGTTATAATTGAAGTGTAGCCTTAACTATAAAAAGAATAAAGAACGTGATATGATTTGGAGAAGGAGGGAGGTATGAACGAGTGTATAACAAAAAAAAGAGTGCTTACAATAAGCACTCTTTAATCATTTTGGCTAACTCAAAATGTGTGAATATCATTCATTATTTTGTAACAGACCAAATAGCATAACCTCCTGCTGGTGCTTGTAATAAAGCATTACCTTCACCATCGGTAGTTGGAGTAGCTCTCGAGTTATCTGTATAATCAACTAAGGTTCTGTTTGCCCAGTTCGTTTTTACAGTACGAGTTTTGGTTTGTCCACTAATGTTCATGTATAAGATTAGTCCTGGATTATCTCCGCTACCACTTCTTTTCATGATATACTCATCTTTACTAGCTTCGATAACTTCTACATCACCAACTGCTAAAGTATTATAGATTTCTATAAGAGTTTTTAATTGATCTCTGAACGCTTCATAATCCAAATAGAAAATAGTAGGATATCCATCATGAGTAAGAATATAAGAGTATGCTAATAATTTTTTTGCATAACTAATTCTGTTGTCCTCATTTTCATCTTTTTCAGTATCATGATTAGCAACAAAAGTTACAGCCATGTCTGGATCTAATTTTCTTAACATGTTATCTGCATCACCTAATGCCGTAAGATCTTGAGCTCTATCAAGAGTTTCATCTAATCTATAGAAACAAGCAAAGTCAAATGCTGGAGAACCAGAGGCGTCTACCCAATCCTTTAAAACATCTTGGTTTCCATCGAAGTTTTCTCCTACAGAGAATCCACCTACTTTATTATTCCATTCTGTTACCCATTTTGGAGCAAAACTTTTTACATAATCAAAACGCCACCCATCAAAACCTAAAGACTTATAAAATTCTGCTACAGAGTCATCTCTTTTCCATAACCAGTCTTGCACATAAGGTTGGTCATGGCATAAATCAGTTTTTTCAAAGAATAATGCTTGTTCATCATTAGCATGAATATCATTAGGATGAAAATGCTCGTATGAACGGTTAAATTTACCAGAAGCATTACCGTTTGCTTCATTGAATAAACTGAATACTTCAGTATCTCCAGGTCTAAGAGGGTTATCTTGTAATCCTCCTCCTGAGTTGTGTCCCATTACGATATCCGCAATAACACCTATACCGTTAGCATGAGATTTTTCAATAAGGCTTTCTAGTTCTTCTCTAGATCCAAAACGAGTTTCAACATTTTCATCACCTCTTTGGCTAAACTCACCTACATCAAAATAATCCATTGGGTCATATCCCATAGAAAAAGATCCTGAAGCACCTTTACCAGGTGCAGGTAGCCATATTCTATTTACTCCTGCGGCAGCATAATCTTCAATCTTTTCATTGATTACATTATACCAATCGCCAATAGGTTCTACATCCCAATAAAAAGCTTGCATAAATACTCCTGCATCTTCTTTTTTAAATTGGTTAAGGTCCATTTTTAGGAACTGGCTTGTTACTTCTCCGTCATTAACTGAAGTGTCGTCATCATCAGAACAACCGGTCAATCCAATAACCAACCCTCCTAGAAGGAGGATGGTTTTGGTTGATATATTTTTAAATTTTTTCATTTCAACTTTTTAAGGTTTATCAATCAGATTACTCTACAGGAACTAATAAGTAACGTCCATCTAGGTCATTAAACCAAATGTCATATTTACCAGCAGTTACAGGAATTGCAGGAGGATCGCCATCGGTAATACCAACACCTGTAAGTTCTGTTGTACCACCCCAGTTTCCTGGCCAGTCATCACTATGTCTGAACTTTAATGGTCCGTCAAATAAATCAACTCCTTCTAAGTACCAAATATGAGGGTTAAATGCAGATTGAGTCATATCAGTATCAGGAGCATTCCAACCACTATCATCACCGGTTCTTGCAGCTCCAATAATACCAATTGTAGTATACTCAGGCTCTGTAGTAATAGTAAACGGAGTAAAAGAATATGTTAAATCATCAATATTAACTGTTAAGTCATAATATCCAGTTGCAGCAACTTTAAATGCACCAGGGTCACCACCAAGAATATCACTGCTGGTAAATCCACCACCATCTAATCCCCATTGTGGTTGCCATGCTCCTTGGGTTTCTAACAGTTTAAATTCGTCTCCACCACCATCAGTACTGAAATATCCTCTAAAATGGAAAACATTTTCATTATCAGGATCTCTAAATAAATAGGTATTTGTAGAAGTCATTGCTCCTCCATTTTCCCAATCATCATTATTAGCAGTACCATCTTTGTTTGTGTCTACAGAATTACCAACTAAGAAAAGGTTCTTTACAGGTACAACTGTAGCATAAGGTGTAACTACAACAGAAATTACATTCGACTCGATACCAGATCCGCCATCGGTTCCGATAGAAGAAACTACTCTTAATTGTATTGCACTTTCAACATCTGGTAATAAACCTATAGTAATCGCTAAATTATTAAGATCTCCTATTGTCCAAGTATAGAAAAGATCATTAGTTGTTGCAGCAACCTGGGGAGTTTCAAAATTAGTTCCGCTAGCTGCAGCTTCTATAGTATATGTAATTGGTGTATCAACATTATATGCAGCATCTTTCCAAACAAAGGTAAACGCTTGTTGATCTGCCAGGTCTTTGTTAAGAGTAACTTCTGTTGCAGCAGGAGATACAATTAGCGGTCCTTCAGATTGTTCTTCCTGTATTACAAATGTAGGCTCTTCGTCTTCTACACATGCATTGAAGCATAACGATGCTACAAATGCAAACATTAAAATTGATATTTTTTTCATGACTGTATAATTTAAATTTTTCATAGTTTATTAGAATCCTGGATTTTGTCCAAGGTTTGGATTTGCCGATAGGTTTTGAGCAGGAACTGGGAATAGTTTAAATTGCTCTCCAATTGAAGATCCATTAGGAGTACCTCCTTTATATCTCCAATTATATGCTCCTCCTGTATACAAACCAAATCGAATCAAATCTTGTCTTCTGTGTGCTTCCCAATATAGCTCTCGCGCTCTTTCATCGATTAGAAAGTCTAGAGTCAATTCTGGATCTGTAATGTTTCCAGAAGTATCTCCAAAAGCTCTTTCTCTTAGTGCATTTACATATCCTAAGGCAACACTTCTATCTCCACCACCATTTCGTAAGTGTGCTTCAGCATACATTAAGTATACATCTGCTAATCTAAACATCGGGAAATCAGTGTCGGCAAAAGTAACATTCGGTGCTGGTTCACCTGTTGATTTAATATTAGAGTATTTGGTTACCAAATATCCTCTAGTGAAATCAGTAAAATCATCGCCAATTTCTATTGGTCTATCAACTGGTGGATCTGTACTGGTTGGGTCAGAGCTTATATCCTGAGTAACTAAAGCATTTCTACTATCATTTTGGAAAAGAGGATCAGTTACAAATTTTTCAGAAAACTGTCTTCTAGCTCTATATAATGTTGTAAATCCTTCTACTCCTAATGACGCTGGAGTTGGTTCAAATCCTGGTGCATTTTGTTCTCCTTGTATAATTAAAGATGCACCTCCAAAGTTTCTTACAGAATTACCATCTCCAACAATTGGAAATATGATTTCATTCTGAGCTCCATTAGAGTCATTGTCTGCATTAAAATTGTTTAGGTAAACAGGGTTTAATGAATATCCGCTATTGATAATTTCTTCACAAACACGTAAACAATCTGCATAACGTCCATTACCAGCACCTAAATACACTTCTGCATTAAGATATAATTTGGCTAGAATCATTTTTGCTACTCCTTTGTCTGCACGAGCATAATTTTGACCTGGAGTTACAGCTAAAAGATTTGCATCTGCAGCAATAAGTTCTTCCTCTATGTAGTTAAACAACTCTTCGTCTTTGATTTCAGGTAGTCTTGTAAATCCTACTTCATCATTCTCGGTAGCAAAAGGAGCTCTTCTGTATAAATCTAATAAATGATAGTATGATAGAGCTCTTAATACACGTGCTTCTGCTCTAAAAATTTGTATTTCATTTCTTAAATCTCCAGCAACTCCTCTTTCATCTAGTTTTCCGTCAGTTGTTTGGCGTAAAAACTCATTTGCCAAAGAAATTTGGAATGATGCTCTCGAGAAAAAACTAAGTAAAAATACATTGTTGGCATCCCAAGAGTTTCTTTGAATGTCTGCAATACCAGGGTCATTTTCGTAAGACCATATTACTTCGTCAGTAGAAACGTTTTGTAGCGAAAACAAACCTCTTACATATTGACTGGTTCCATCATCAATTCCTTCTAAGTTAGCTGTTTCGGGTCTACCGTCAGCAGTTACATCAAGTCCAATTAGAGAAAGGTTAGCATAAACCCCACCTAAAGCATTTCTGTAGTCATCTCTATTATTGAAGACATCACTTGCCAGTAAATCATCATCATCTTCTAATTCGATATCTAAATCACCTTCGCAAGAAGAGAAGATACCTATGAATAGAAATGCGTATAAAAAAATCTTATATAGTTTCATTTCTTATTTTTTTAAAATTTATAGTTTATTCCAAACAAGAGAGAGCGTCCTCTTGGGAAGATCGTATTGTCTACACCATCATTTTGGATTTCAGGATCCAAACCAGTATAATCTGTGATTACAAAAGCATTTTGTAAACCTGCCCATATTCTAAGGCTTGAAACTCCTCTCATGATATCTCTTAGAGTATATCCCATTGTGATGTTATCCATTCTCAAGAAAGAAGCATCCTCTATATAGAAGTCAGAAAGTATAACATCTGGTGTACTTTGAAAATTAGTATCTAGTACAGAAACTGGTGTGTTGTTAAATACTGATCTAACTATGTTCCCTAATTGCGCATTTGATGATGCTACATTATTATATATTTCAGCACCTAAATTTGCTCTCATGCTAAAACTAAAATCAAAGTTTTTATAATTAAATCTCGATTGAAGTCCCATGATATAATCTGGGGTACCTTTACCCGAAACGTATCGGTCACTGTTGTTTAATAAACCATCTCCATTTAGATCGGCATAAGCTCCTTCAATTGGTCTACCTGCACTGTCATAAATTTGAGCAAATGTATAAAAGGAGTTTGGAGCTTCACCTTCTCTTTGTACTTGAATGGTGTTACCAGTTCCTCCACCGATATCCTTAGTTAAGATATCTTGTCCAAATGCTAATTCTTCTATTTCTCGATCTATAAAAGTAGCATTATAGCTTACATTCCAATTTACATCATTATTTCTTATGATATCGGCACTGACAGAGAATTCAATACCTTGTGTAACAAACTTACCGATATTTTGGAAACCTTGGTTAGAAAAGTTAGCTCCATCTGGTATTGGTGCTTCAGAAAGTAGATCTTTAGATTCTTTTTTGAAGACATCTATTGCACCACTAATTCTGTCGTTTAAGAAACCATAATCCAGACCAAGGTTGTATTCTGTGATCTTTTCCCATTCGATTCCTTCATTTCTGAACTGAGGTTGTACAATGTTAATTACTTGTCCATCAAGAATATATTGAGTAAATGGACTTCCTCTTCTATATCTTTCTAAGTAATCGAATCCATTATCACCAATGTCTTGCTGACCTGTAATACCGTATCCTAAACGTAGTTTTAAGTCACTTAAAACAGATGAGTTTTTTAAGAAGTTTTCTTCGCTGATCTGCCATCCAAACGATGCTGCAGGAAAATATCCCCATCTATTATCCGGTCCAAATCTTGAAGTTCCATCTCTACGGATAGAAGCTGATAAGAAGTATTTATCATTAAACTTTAGATTCGTTCTTAAGAAATATGCTAATAATACGATATCCGGACTAATTGTTCTTTCAGTAAGAGCATTTGGGTCACGCTGATTTCCTGTTTCTATTTTGTCAAAATCGAATTTCTGATAAGAATAACCTCCTGTAGCTTCAATATCTAAACCACCAAGAGTTTTGTTATACGTTAAATACGTATCTAAAAGTCGGTTTTTGAGTAATAAGTCTGTATCAGATTTAGAACCAAGTAGTTCTCCTAGCGTAGAGTTAAAACCTAATGCACTTTGCGTAGAAACGTCTTTAAAACGATCTGTTTCACTATCATCTACACCGATGTTCACTACAGCGCGTAAATCAGGAAAGAAATGCAATTGATAATCAAGTTTTACATTACCGTAGTAACGTCTAACATTTGCAATTTCTCTTGTTTGTTCTAACTCAGCAACTGGGTTTCGTTGTACATTTCCAAGCGCAAATCCTGTAGCTGGGTCTCTGTATTCAAAAAAGCCTCCATAACGAGTATCTGTATCAAAAACAGGCTGTGTAGGGTCAAATGTAATCGCAGCTCCCTCAACACCTGGTGCAAATCTATTCTTTTCGAAGTTTAGGTTTGCGTTTATATCTATTTTAAGATGATTGTTAAATAGTCTTGGGTTTAAAGAGAGAGAAGTAGTCGTTCTTTCAAATTTTGAAGTTTTTCTTAGACCTTCTTGATCTGACCTTCCGATTGCGACACGTGTAGGTAATACATCGAAAAGAGATCCACTTGCTGATAAAGTATGTATAGATGAATATGCCGTACGGTAAATTTCATCTTGCCAATCTGTATTAGCATTACCTAATTCATCAACACGATCAGGAAAGTTTTCTTGAATAAATTCTCGATACTGGCTAGCCGAAAATACATCAACAGTTTTATTAACTCTTTCCACAGTTGTTTGAGAATCTAAACTGATTTGAAGTTTCTTCTTTCCTTTCTTAGTAGTAATGATAATAACTCCATTTGCACCACGATTACCATATATTGCGGCAGATGATGCATCCTTTAGAATAGAAAAAGATTCTATATCATTTGGATTTATTGTCGAAAGAAGAGATCTAGAACCATTAGCCAAATCATCTGGATCATTTAATGGTAAACCATCAATTACAATTAATGGATCATTTGATGCATTTAAAGAAGCACCTCCTCTAATTCTAATTTCCGAGTTTCCTGCAGGACCACCATTTGTATTGATGTTTACACCTGCTACTCGTCCGTTAAATAAATTTTCAGCAGTAACATTGTTACCTGTATTAAAATTTTCTGATGTTACAAGTGCAACAGATCCGGTAAGGTCTCTTTTTCTAGAGGCACCATAACCGATAAGTACTACTTGTTCAAGTTCTGCGGCGTCTTCTTCTAATGCAATATTGATTGTAGCTTGACCGCTGTAAGCTACTTCCTGTGCTATAAAACCAACATAAGAGAATACTACGATATCCCCTTGGTTAACATTGCCTAAAGAATAATTACCATCAAAATCAGATGATGTTCCATTTGTAGTTCCCTTTACAATGATATTTACACCAGGAATGGGTTGACCACTTCCTGCATCAGTAACTACTCCATTGATAGTTGACTGCGCAAAAAAGCTCATTGGTATCAACCACAATAAAAACAATGCGCTTTTTGTAAATGTTTTCATAAAATTAAATTAGTTTTTGATTGTTTTAAATCTTATATTTTCACTTTCCTGCAACCAAAGTATGTAAATTTTGTGTTAATTTTTAGAGAAGCTGTAGTCTGAACCTTACGAAAACGTTTGCGTGTGGAAAACTTTTAAAATTTCGTTAAAATTTTAAGTATAATTATGACCATATAGCATATTTTCGCCTTCAAAATTGACTTTTAATTAAAAAAGGACTGCCATAGACCAAATTGTGCTAAGTTACGTTGGGATTGATTAAATTGCAGTTAGCCACCCTTTTGGGTTGTAAAAAAAATAAGTAAGATAAATGAAACAAAAAGTTACGTTAAAACAAATTGCAAAAGAGCTGGATGTTTCCATTTCTACAGTATCAAAAGCATTAAAAGATAGTGTAGAGATAAGTTTGGACACTCGTCAAAAGGTAAAAGCCTTCGCTAAACTGTATAATTACAAACCTAATAACATTGCATTAAGTCTTAAGAATAGAAAGACAAAAACCATTGGTGTTATTATACCAGAAATTGTGCACCATTTTTTTACTACGGTGATTGGAGGAGTAGAGAAGGTGGCTAACGAAAAAGGGTATAATGTAATTATATGTTCCTCAAATAATTCATTTGACAAAGAGGTAATTAACATGGAAATGTTAGCTAGTGGTAGTGCAGATGGATTTATTTTATCAGTAGCCAAAGAGACACAGCAAAAGAAAGATTATCATCATATAGAAGAAACGATGAGTCAAGGGATGCCCGTTGTTCTTTTTGATAGGATTATCGATGAAGTAGTTTGTGATAAAGTAATTATTGACGATGCGAAAGGAGCTCAAACGGCTACAAATCATTTATTATCAATAGGTTGTAAAAAAATAGCTATTCTAACTACAGTTGATTATATAAGCGTAGGTAAATTAAGAACAAACGGATATCTTAGAGCCTTACGAGCATATGATATTCCTGAAAATGAAGAGTTTATTCTTAAAATCGAGGATATTGATAATTGTGAATCAGAAATCGAAGATTTTCTGAAAAATAAAGATGTTGATGCTGTATTTGCCGTAAATGAATTATTTGCTGTTACCGCAGCTAAAGTTTTAAATGAACAAGGGAAGAAAATTCCAGATGATGTGGCTATTATAGGGTTTACTGATGGTATATTATCCAAGCATTTTATCCCAAGTTTAACAACAATAAGTCAGCATGGAGAAGATATGGGAGTTCGAGCTGCAAAACTGCTAATTGATAAGCTAGAAGGGGATGATGCTTTAACCGAAGAGTATAGAACAGTTATAATTGATACAAATTTAATTCATAGACAGTCAACAAAAAAAACTAAGGAGTGATCCTTTTTATTCAAAAATTATAATATCTTTGGCCCCAGTCAAAACTTATATTTTCACTTTCTACATTTAAATAAGTTTTGATAAGTCATGCGCTTATCAGTGTAATAATTAAATTTCACTTAATGAACAAGCGTAAGTTAAGTTTCTGGGAAATTTGGAACATGAGTTTCGGTTTCTTAGGAATTCAATTCGGTTTTGCATTGCAAGGCGGATTTATGTCTAGAATTTTCCAAACCTTAGGTGCTGAGATATATGATATACCAATCATGTGGATTGCAGCTCCTTTAACAGGCTTATTGGTACAGCCTATTATAGGATATCTTAGTGATCGTACTTGGAGTCCTAGATGGGGAAGACGTAGACCATATTTTTTAATTGGAGCAGTTTTTAGTTCTATAGCATTATTTTTTGTTCCATATTCTCCTGCGCTATGGGTAGCAGCAGGGTTTTTATGGATTCTAGACGCTTCAATCAATGTTTCTATGGAGCCTTTTAGGGCTTTAGTAGCTGATAAACTACCTGATTCTCAGAGATCGTATGGTTTTGTTGTGCAGACTTTGATTATTGGTATAGGTACATTTGTAGCAAGTAACTTACCTTGGATGGTATCTCAATTAGGAGTTAGCGATTCAGCGCCGAGTGGAGTAGTACCAATGTCCGTAAAAGTGGCTTTTGCAATAGGAGCTTTTGTCTTTTTTATTAGTATTCTATATACTGTGTTTACAACTACAGAGTATCCCCCAGAGGATATGGAGGAATTTGAAAGAGAGAAAAAGGAGAAAAATAGTTTTGTATCTGACATTTTAGGAAACATAGGAAGCATGCCATTAACTATGAAAAAATTGGGTTTAGTTCAATTTTTTAGCTGGTTTGCCTTTTTTACTATGTGGGGACTAACAAATCCTGCTTTAACTGAGCATGTTTTTAAAACCCCTAACCCAACTCAGGAGTTATACGAGGTGGCTGATAAAAGTACGGAATCTATAGAAAAAATTAAAAGTGAGTTTTTAGTAATAGCAAAAGAAGATTCACTGTTTTTTAGTAACGCTCTTGCAGATACATTAATTTCAGATTCAAGGTTATCTGAACAGTACAAAGTGAAATATAATTCTTTGGAAGATAACGCGGAAAAGTATGCATTTGTGCAATCTGTTACTAAAGATTTTGATAATCATAAGGCTTGGTATTGGGTAAGTAACAATAAATTTCAAAAGTCTTCGAACAAAGTAGGAAGCTATATGGGAATATATGGCTTATCTTCTATGGCTTTTGCATTGATTTTGGTTTTTTACACCTCTAGAAGAAGAATAAACAGAAAGTTAGTTCATCTATTTTCTTTAGTACTTGGTGGGCTTGGATTCATATCCATGTATTTTGTGCCTTCACCATCATGGTTGATTCTATCTTTTACGTTGATAGGTTTTTCTTGGGGTAGTATATTGTCAATGCCTTATGCAATGCTTTCTAGCTCAGTAGATCCAAAGAAAATGGGAGTGATCATGGGGATTTTTAATATGTTTATAGTAATACCTCAGGTAATAGCCGCAGTTGGAGGTATAAATTTCACATATAAGCTTATTGGAGAAGACACAATTAATGCAATGATTGTTGCTGGAATTAGTTTAATCATTGCTGGATTTTGTAACTTGTTGATTACCAATAAAGATGCCATAACGTATAATCCAAAAGAAGTAACAGAATAATGAAAAAAGGATTTATATTTGATTTAGACGGAGTAATTGTTGATACTGCAAAATATCATTTTTTGGCGTGGCAAAATCTTGCAAATAGCTTAGGTATTTCTTTTTCTGAAGAACAAAATGAACAACTAAAAGGAGTTAGCCGAATACGATCTTTAGAAAAAATATTAGAATGGGGTAATAAGACCATTTCAGAAGAAGAGTTTACCAGACTAATGTCAGAGAAAAATGAAGAATACCTTGTGTATATATCTAAAATGGACGCGAGTGAAATTCTTCCTGATGTGCCAAGAGTTTTGGATTATTTGATGTCAAAAGAGCAAGCAATCGCTTTGGGGTCTGCTAGTAAAAATGCAAGAGTTATTCTTGATAAAGTGGATTTAACCGCTAAGTTTCAGGCCATTGTTGATGGGACTAATGTCTCTAAGGCAAAACCAGACCCAGAGGTATTTTTAATTGGAGCTAAAGAGTTAGGAATATCACCAGAAAACTGTGTGGTGTTCGAGGATTCTGTTGCAGGAGTTCAAGCAGCTAATATTGCTAATATGATCAGTATTGGTATAGGAGATGCAAAGGTACTACACGAAGCGGATTATGTTTTTAATGATTTTACAGAAATAAAAGAAGAGTTTATAAATAATTTGGTTGCGGCCAAAAAAGTTTAGAAGAAGATGAATCAGGATTATATAAAACCAGATAACTGGTCAATTATTGAAGAAGGGTTTGATGTAGAACGAGTTAAATCCTCAGAAAGCCTTTTTAGTATAGGTAACGGAGCGATGGGACAGAGAGCTAATTTTGAAGAAACGTACTCTGGACCTACTTTTCAAGGAAGTTATATTGCAGGAGTGTATTATCCTGATAAAACCAGAGTAGGTTGGTGGAAAAATGGATATCCAGAATATTTCGCAAAAGTGCTTAATGCTCCTAACTGGATAGGGATTGATGTAAAGGTAAATGGTGAAAAATTAGATTTATACAGATGTAAATCAGTAACTAATTTTAGAAGAGAACTTAACATGAAAGAAGGTTGGTATCAACGAACCTTTAATGCTGTTCTCCTAAATGATGTTGAAGTATCTGTAAAATCGACACGTTTTTTAAGTCTGGACCTTGATGAAGTAGGAGCTATACAGTATGAAGTTACTCCTGTAAATCAAGAAGCTGAGATTGTATTTACTCCATATCTCGATGCAGGAATTACGAATGAAGATACCAATTGGGATGATAAGTTTTGGGATACATATGATTTATCTCATAAAGGTAATTCTGCCCAAATCTTATCTAAAACGATGAAAACCGAATTTCATGCCTGTACGGGAATGTTAAATCAGGTTTTTGTCGAAGGAGAACAAATTGATATTTATCCAAAAGTAGAAACTAATAGTGTCTATGTTAAACTTAATTATAGTGTGGAAGTACCTAAAGGAACTAAAGCTAGTTTAGTTAAGTTTGGTGGGTATACAGTCTCTCTTAATCATAAAAAAGAGGATTTAGCTTCTGCAAGTAAGACAGTACTAAAACAGGCTTCTGAAGCTGGTTTTGATGCATTATTAGACTTACAGAAGAAAGCATGGTCTAAGATATGGGAAATGGCTGATATCACTATCGAAGGCGATGTGAAAGCGCAGCAAGGTATCCGTTTTAATATTTTTCAGTTAAATCAAACATACCTTGGTAAAGATGCTCGTTTAAATATCGGTCCTAAAGGATTTACTGGAGAGAAATATGGCGGAAGTACATATTGGGATACAGAAGCTTATTGTATTCCATTTTATATGGCAACCAAGGATCAGCTAGTCGCTCGTAATTTATTGACATATAGATATCATCACCTTGAAAAAGCAATAGAAAATGCAGAAAAGCTTGGTTTTAAAAACGGAGCCGCATTATATCCTATGGTAACCATGAATGGTGAAGAATGTCATAACGAATGGGAAATTACTTTTGAAGAAATACATCGTAATGGAGCCATGACATTTGCTATTTATAATTATGTTAGATATACCGGGGATTATAGTTATGTACCAGAAAAAGGCTTAGAGGTAATGATTGCGATTGCCCGTTTTTGGCATCAAAGAGCAACTTTTTCTACTGATAAAAATAAATATGTTATTCTTGGAGTTACAGGGCCTAACGAATACGAAAATAATATAAACAATAACTGGTATACAAACTATCTTGCAAAATGGTGTATTGAGTATTGTGTAGAAAATATCAATAAGGTAAAAAAAGAGTATAGTAATGATTATTCTAGAATCACCAAAAAGACAAACCTTGATCAGGAAGAGATAAATGCAATGTTAGAGGTTGCTGAAAAAATGTACTTCCCATATTCAGAAAAGCATCAGGTATACTTACAGCAAGATGGATTCTTAGATAAAGAGTTAATCACAGTAGCTGATCTTGATACATCACAACGACCAATTAATCAAAAATGGAGTTGGGATAGAATATTGCGCTCTCCTTATATAAAACAAGCAGATACTCTTCAAGGATTTTATATGTTTGAAGATCAGTTTACTAAAGAAGAGCTAGAACGTCACTTTGACTTTTATGAGCCGTTTACGGTACACGAATCTTCGCTATCACCATGCGTACATAGTATCCAAGCGGCTACTTTGGATAGAATGGATCAGGCATATACTTTTTATTTAAGAACTTCTAGACTGGATCTTGATGATTATAATAAAGAAGTTGAAGAAGGCCTGCATATAACTAGTATGGCGGGTACCTGGATGAGTATTGTTGAAGGATTTGGAGGACTGAGGATTAAGAATGACAGATTATCATTTACACCAAAAATTCCTAAAGAATGGAAAGGTTATAGTTTTAATGTAAACTTTAGAAATCAGATTCTTAAAGTTAATGTTTCACAACAAGGAACATCATTCAATCTCGAAGGCGATAAGGATTTAGTGATTTATGTTGATGGTAAGGAGTTTAATATTTCTCCTAATAGTCTAATTACGGTTTAATTAAATACTATTGATAAAACATATGATACCCCAAAGACTTGGTTTTTGGGGTATTTATTTCTACAATAAAGAAGAGATTCACTTTTATTTTAAATAAAAACTCATAAAATGAAAACTAAACTAATCGTTCTGCTTTCTTGGTGTTTAGTGGCTTTGACACAAGCGCAAGTAGAAAAAATTGAACCTCCATTTTGGTGGAGTGGGATGCATGCCCAAAAGCTACAACTAATGTGCTATGGAAAAGATATTTCCAAATACAATGTACAGATTGAAGGTATCACGATTGACGAGATAAAGAAGACAGAAAATCCAAATTATCTATTTGTAACTATAGATACCAAAGGGATAGAACCTGGAACCTTTTCTATACATTTTTTAGAAAAAGATAAAATTGCCTTTTCGCAACCTTATGAGTTAAAAAAGAGAAGAGAAAATTCTTCTCAGCGTAAAGGATTTGATAGTAGCGATGTTATGTATTTGATCATGCCAGATCGATTTGCGAATGGTAATGCTAATAATGATTCGCACCCTGATACTGTTGAGAAAGCAGATAGGTCAAAACCAGGAGGTCGCCACGGAGGCGATATACAAGGAGTAATAGATCATTTAGATTATCTAAAAGACCTTGGAGCAACAGCTTTATGGAGTACTCCATTATTAGAGGATAATGAACCCGTATATTCCTATCATACCTATGCTCAAAGTGATTTATATAAGATTGATCCTAGATACGGAACTAATGAAGACTATAAACGTTTGGCTTCAGAAATGCATAAATTGGACATGAAACTAATCATGGATTATGTTACGAATCATTGGGGGTCAAAACATTGGATGATTAAAGATTTACCAACTAAAAATTGGATCCATCAATGGCCAGAAGGATTTAAGCGAAGCAACTATCGTATGACTACACAGTTTGATACTAATGCTTCTGTTGTAGATAGTAAAGGATGTATGGATGGTTGGTTTGACACAACCATGCCCGACATGAATCAAAGCAATCCACTGCTTCTTAAGTACATTACCCAAAATGCAATCTGGTGGATAGAGTATGCAGATTTAGATGGATTTCGTGTAGATACGTATTCTTATAATGATAAAGAAGGAATAGCCAAGTGGACCAAAGCGATTATGGATGAGTACCCTGATTTTAATATCGTAGGTGAGGTGTGGATGCATGATCAGGCACAAATGGCGTATTGGCAAAAAGACAGTAAGATAGGAGCGATTGATAATTTCAACTCTCATTTACCTTCAGTAATGGATTTTACGCTTCATGATGCATTAATGGTTGTCTTTAATGAAGATAAAGGAGCATGGGATAAAGGGATGATCAAAGCATATGATAATTTCACAAACGACTTTTTATATCCTGATATTAATAATCTTCTATTGTTTGCCGGCAACCATGATACTAATCGTATTAATGAGATATATCAAGGAGACATAAATAAGTATAAAATGGCTATGACATTGGTGTTTACCACTAGAGGTATTCCTCAAATGTATTATGGAGATGAAATAGGAATGCTGGGCAATCGAGATAAAAAAGGAGATGGAGATATTCGAAGAGATTTTCCAGGGGGATGGAAAGGAGACACCCAAAATGCTTTCTTGTCATCTGATAAGGAAAATGGAAGGACTAATGATCAGGAAGCTTTTCATTCTTTCACTAAAAAAGTATTGAATTGGAGAAAAAATGCAAAAGTAATACACACAGGCAAACTTTTACAGTATATCCCTTTTGATAATGTATATGTCTATTTCAGGTATAAAGAAGAAAAAAGTGTAATGATAATTATTAATAATAATTCTAATGATCAAGAATTAAATGTTACTCGATTCAAAGAAGGTCTTAAGGATTATAAAATGGGGACAGATATTATTACAGATTCTAATATTGATGTCACAGAAGCGATTACCATTCAAGGTAAAACATCAATGATAATCGAATTAAAGTAAGACCAATAACCACTAATAAAACTAAAAAATGAAAAATTTAATTTTAAGTTTTGTTTCTGCTGGGATATTATTTTCCTGCGGCAAAGCTAAAAAAGAAGAAGCAGTAGCTGAAGTCACTCAAGAAGAAGTTAAAGAAACACTTGCACCAGTAAGTGACGCAATAATGGAAAACGCCGTTATTTATGAAGCTAATATACGCCAATACTCAGAAGAGGGTTCGTTTAAAGCATTTACCAAAGATATTCCAGAGCTTAGAAAATTAGGCGTAAAAATACTATGGATCATGCCAATATACCCAATTTCTACAACCAAAAGTAAGGGATCTCTTGGAAGTTATTATGCTATATCGGATTACACCAAAGTAAACCCAGAATTTGGTACGATAGAGGATTTTAGGGAGTTAGTTAAAACCGCACATGATAATGGAATCTATGTAATCTTAGATTGGGTTGCAAATCATACAGGGTGGGATCATACATGGCTAAAAGAACATCCCGAATATTATACTAAAGATGAAGCTGGTAACATAACACATACAGTTGATACAGATTGGACCGATGTTGCAGATCTTAATTATGACAATCAAGAGATGCGTGAACAGATGAAAAAAGACATGATATACTGGTTAAAAGAGGAAGGTGTAGATGGATTTCGTTGCGATGTAGCAGGAATGGTACCAGTTGATTTCTGGGATGCCACTGTAGCAGAGCTTAAAAAAATAAAACCAGTATTTATGCTAGCTGAAGGTTGGGAGCCAGAGTTATTAGAAAATGCTTTCGATATGGGGTATGGTTGGGATACACACCACAAAATGAATGATATTGCTCAAGGAAAAGCAGATGCAAAAGAGTGGGATAAAAGGATGGTACAAATAGATACAATGTATGCTAAAGATGATATTTTAATGAACTTTACCTCTAATCATGATGAAAATTCATGGAACGGAACCGTTCAAGAGCGAATGGGAGATGCTGCAGCCATGTTTGCTGCATTATCATATGTTGCTCCAGGTATGCCTTTAATCTATTCCGGTCAGGAGTATGATATGGATAAGCGATTATTGTTTTTTGAAAAAGATACAATTATAAAAAAGAAGGGTAAGTTTTTTCCTTTATATGAAAAACTTGGAAAGCTGAAAAATAATAATCCTGCACTACATGGAGGTAAAAATGCAGCTTCTTACACAAGGATTAAAACTTCAGATGATAACAAAGTTCTGGTATTTAAAAGGGAAAAAGATAATAATACGATCGTATTCGTTTCAAATATGACAAAAGAACCTGTGAAATTTACTGCAGAATTTGAAGGTAAATTTAAAGACTACCTTTCTGAAGAAGAATTAGAAAGCAAATTAGGTCAAGAATATGAGCTTGATTCATGGCAGTATATGATTCTGATTAAGGAATAATTAAAAATAGATATATTTATTTGAGAAAACGACTTGCAAATGCAGGCCGTTTTTGCTTTTATATATGTTTAATATCGTACAACGTTCCAAAAGTGATCATTTTATGATAATAATCTATTCTTAACAAAATCAATGAAAATGTGTTAAAATTTCCCCATTTCTGTCAGTAAATACTGAATTTATCAACCGAAAACGTTTTAGTTTTTTGGCAAATTAGGTTATTATATTCATTAACAATAGATTTGACTTCAATGATAAAGAAAGTGAAAAATATAGCCGTACTTACCTCAGGAGGAGATGCTCCGGGAATGAATGCTGCAATACGTGCTGTAGTGCGTGCCTGTAGTTATTATGAAGTACAATGTTTTGGTATTTATAAAGGATATGAAGGTCTTATAAATAATGAAATTGAAGCGCTTAATGCGCGATCTGTTCGTAATATTATAAACAAAGGAGGTACTTTCCTTAAATCTGCACGGTCTGCAACATTTAGAACTGTAGAAGGTAGACAAAAGGCCCATGAAAATTTAGTTAAGAATAATATTGATGCGCTTGTAGTAATCGGTGGAGACGGAAGTTTTACTGGCGCATTAAAATTGTCAGAAGAATTTAATTTTCCTGTAGTTGGTATCCCAGGTACTATAGATAATGATATTAATGGTACAGATTATACCATTGGATATGATACCGCACTAAATACTGTCGTTGATGCGATTGACAAAATAAGAGACACCGCAAGTTCTCATAACCGCTTATTCTTAATTGAAGTTATGGGACGTGATGCGGGTGATATTGCCTTAAACGCAGGGATAGGGGCTGGAGCCGAAGAGATTTTGATTCCTGAAGAAAATATGGGAGTTGATAGGCTAATTGATTCTCTCAAGAAAAGTAAAAAAACAGGTAAAACATCGAGTATTATAGTAGTAGCAGAAGGCGATAAATCAGGTAAAAATATTTTTGAACTTGGTGAATATGTCGAAGAAAACCTGGATGACTATGAAGTTAGGGTGTCTGTATTGGGGCATATTCAGCGTGGTGGTGCACCAAGTTGCTATGATAGAGTGCTTGCAAGTAAACTTGGAGTAGGAGCAGTCGAAGCATTGTTAGAAGGTAAAAGTGAGGTAATGATTGGTATTGTTCATAAAACAGTAACAATTGTACCATTAAAAAAAGCATTAGATAAAAGATCCCATAGTCATGATGGGTTAATTAAAGTAGCTGATATTACTTCAGTATAATTATATAACCACATTTTAAATTAAAAACAACTAAAATTTTAGATATGAGTACGTTAAAAATTGGAATTAACGGTTTCGGTAGAATTGGAAGAATCGCTTTTAGAATTGCATCTAAGCGTGATAATGTAGAGATTGTAGCGATTAACGATTTGTTAGAAGTAGAGCATTTAGCTTATTTATTAGAATATGATTCTGTTCATGGTAAATTTGATGGAACTATAGAAGTGAAAAACGGAAACCTGGTTGTAAACGGAAAAGAAATCCGTGTTACTGCAGAACGTAACCCAGAAGATCTAAAATGGGATGCCGTAGGTGTAGATGTAGTTATGGATTGTACAGGTATTTTTACTACTCTAGATACTGCTGATGCACACCTTAAAGCTGGCGCAAAGAAAGTTGTGATTTCTGCACCTTCTAAAGATGCACCTATGTTTGTAATGGGAGTAAATCATAAGGATGTAAAAGATTCTGATACTATTGTTTCTAATGCATCTTGTACTACAAACTGTCTAGCACCATTGGCAAAAGTAATCGATGATAACTTTGGTATCGAAGAAGGATTAATGACTACTGTACATGCAGGTACAGCTACTCAAGCTGTGGTGGATACTCCATCAAGAAAAAACTATAGATTAGGTCGTTGTGCTTTGAACAACATTATTCCTTCAACTACTGGAGCAGCTGTAGCTGTAACCAAAGTAATACCAGCCTTAAAAGGTAAGTTGACAGGGATGGCATTTAGAGTACCAACAGCAGATGTTTCTGTTGTAGATCTTACTGTAAAAACTAAAAAATCAGTATCTTATGATGAGCTTAAAGCTGTTGTGAAAAAAGCTTCTGAAAACGAACTGAATGGAATCTTAGGATATACAGAAGAAGATGTTGTGTCTCAGGATTTTGTTGGAGAATCTCAAACATCGGTTTTTGATGCTAATGCAGGAATTGCACTTAATGATAATTTCTTTAAACTAGTATCATGGTACGATAATGAATACGGATACTCAACAAAGTTGGTTGATTTGTCAACGCATGTAGGAAATCTATAATAGAACTATATTTCATGCCCCGAAATTAATTTTGGGGCTTTATTCTCTTTCTTTAACAACAAATACATTTTAAAATGATTTTAATAGCTGACGGTGGTTCTACTAAGTGTGATTGGATTCTTCTTGATGAATCAGGAGAAATCGTTTTTAAAACCCGTACAGAAGGTTTAAATCCTGCTGTATTTGAAATTTCTTTGTTAGAAAAAAGAGTTAAAAAGAACGAGGAACTCACTGCGTATCGCGATAAAATTGATATTGTTCATTTTTATGGCGCTGGCTGTGGAACTAAAAAGCCAGCGGCAATGTTAAAAGAAGTCTTTGAAGACTTTTTTACTAATGCTTCAGAAGTTGTTGTTAAAGAAGATATGGTGGCGGCAGTATATGCAGCCACAACAGAGCCAGGTATCGTTTGTATCCTGGGTACAGGATCTAATAGTTGCTATTTTGATGGAGATGAGATTAAAATGACGGTCGATTCTCTTGGATATATCCTTATGGATGAAGCCAGTGGTAACTATTTTGGAAAACGACTAATTAGAGATTATTATTATAAGAGGATGCCTCCGGAGGTAGCCGCAGAATTCGAAAAACGTTTCGATTTATCTTCTGATGCTATTAAAGAGAATCTGTATAAAAAAGATAATCCTAATACGTATTTAGCATCTTTTGCAGAGTTTATTTTTACAAGTGAGCGTAATGGATATTTTTATAAAATCGTAACCGAAGGAATTCAAGAGTTTGTTGAAAACAGAGTCTTATGTTTCCCAGAAGCACAAAATGTTCCGGTACACTTTATTGGTTCAATAGCCCATTTTAGTGAAGATATTATTAGAGCAGCTGTTTGGCCATATCATCTTACCGTAGGTAATATAGTACGACGACCAATAGATGGTATTATTGATTATTACAGAAATGAGGTCATAAAAAAAAAAGTAAATAAGGTTTAAATACCTAAGTTTTTGGAATATTGAAATTAAGCGTTACTCTGGTTCCTTCATTAGGAATTGAGTTAATAAATATTCTTCCATCAATATAATTCATTCGTTCTTTCATAAAAAATAACCCCATTCCTCCTTCGGCTTTATTCGTTGGTTTAGAAGGGATTGTTTTAATGTCAAATCCTTTTCCGTTATCGCTTATGGTTATGCTTAAAAGGGTGTCTGAATGATTTACAGAAATCATTATATAACTTGATTGTGCATATTTAATTGCATTATTTACCGCTTCTTGTGTAACACGATACAGATTAGTCTCGATTAACGTGTCAAAACGTTGATCAAAATTGGAATTATTTTCAAAAATGATATTCTTACCCGTTAATTTAGAGAGTTCTTTTGCCATTTTTTGAAGTGCAATAGAAATTCCATAATCTTTTAGCTCTGGCGGAGTAAGGTTAAATGTCGCAATACGTATACCTTGGATCAGGTCTTCAGATATTTTTTTTAAACCTTCAATCCTAAGATTGGCTTTTTCAATATTACTAAGATTAATAGATTCGATATTTAACTTCAGTGCAGTTAACATTTGCCCTATGCTGTCATGGATCTCTTTTGCAATTCGCTTTCGTTCTTCTTCTTGAGCTTCTACAATTTGACTAGCATTAGATTTTTGTACCTCTTCCTTTTCCTTATACCGAGCTGCATTTAATCGTTCAACTTCGTTTTGAGCTTCTTTTCGTTTTGAAATATCTGAGCATAATACTAACCTTTCTGATAAACCTGATTCTTTATAGACGGTAAGTATTGTTATATCCAACCATATTTTTTGTCCTAATATAGTATCAAACTCAAATTCTTCATTAAAGACTCCACCTTTGTTTTGGGTAATAAGATCATCCAATCTACTTTTTTGAACTTCACTCAAATTCATATAATCTGAAAGCTGTTTTCTTTGATAATTATGCTCTACACCTAATAAATCAGCAAAGCGTCCTCCTAAACTGAGTATGGCTCCATATTCATCAACTCTCGCATATAACAAGGTTTGATCAATGGCTCTGGTTAGCGAAACTAATTCTTGTATGTTTTCTTCTTGAACTTTTCTTAATTCATCTGCCCTGGATGCCATTTGTTCGGCTTTTTCTTGAGCAACCAATAAGTTAGAGATTGTCTTTTTTATACTCAAAGCTACAGGTCGAAAAAGCAACAAAAATTCGAAAATCAGAATTAGAATTATCAGGCAAAACAATAACAATTCGATTTTCTTTAAGCTAGCCACTTTCTGTTGTGCTTCTTTTTCATATTGAAATACAATGGCGTCCATTTGTTTCAAGAAGAAAGGTTCGTTCAAAATAACGGCTTCTAGATGAGGTTTTAATTGTTGATGATCTATAGAGTCTTTTCTGGTTAATTGAATCGCTTTTATACTACTTTGGTAAATCGAATTAAAATATGGCTGTAAAGCCACAAACATTTGTTTAATCTTAAGGCTGTCTTTACTTTCTTTCTGTATTGAATCATTATACTGTATAAGGCTTTGATGAGATTGCTGCCAAAGTTCGAGAGTAGATTCGAGCTCTTTAATGTATGACGTTTTAAGTCTATTATTCTTTACATCGGATAATAGAAGAATTTCTTTAGATAATTTTTGGCTTAACATTCGCTGTCTCCCTGAGATGTTAATAATCCTAGAATCATCAATTTGTGAATTTAGATAGCGTTGGATAAAAAATTGACCTCCAATAGTGAATATAGCAATAGCGCCTAATGCAATGATGTATATTTTACTTAGGCGTTCAAATGTTTGGTGGTCTAAGGTTTCTTTTCTATTCAATGCAACAGGATTATGCCAAAGCTCGTTTTATCAAATCTAATGCTTTTTCTGAATATGATAGTTTTAATGCTGCTTTATGACCTTTTTCAGACATTTTTCTCCAGGTTTTTTGCAAAATATCGATTACTTTTTCATCGTTGTGTTTTGCTGAAAACTCTTCGTAGTAATATGCTAAAAAGACTAAACAAATTACATCTTCCAAGGTTTGAGTTTCCTCGTCTTTTTTTAATTTCTTTTTTTGAAGTAAAAAGGATACTCTCTGGATAATATCATCATCATATCCTATTTCTTGAAGAATTGTTGACGCTTTTGAGGCATGAAATTTTTTAAGTTCTTCTCTCCATTTTAGATAGCCAACACGGTCCATAGGGTAGCTGTCTCTAGGAATTTCCCAACGACAAATGTGTTGAGATCTGGCCGCAAGCTTTAAAGCCTCTGAGGCATTTGAATCAAAATTTTCCAGAGTTTTGGTCATACGTTGCCCATAAATTAATTCTTTAGGAACTAAGTTTCCATCAATTTTTTCGGAATTGGGATCCTTAGCATTAACTTCATCAAATACTTTGTAAGCCTTAAGTAATAATTTTTCAGAAGACATAAAATAGTTTATAATTGGTAAGCTACCAAAGTTAGTACTTTTTGTACCTTAATCAAATAATCCTTTATTCTGAAAAACCAATGTATACGACATCATTTTCAATTTTTACGGGGTATGTGGCAATGGCATCTAAATCTCCATTTAGATTTTCTCCATTCTCTAGAGAAAACGTTTTTTTATGCATTGGGCAGGCTACCTTTGGTATCCCATTTTGATCACCTATCATACCACGGCTCAACACCATCTCCATTTTGTGAGGGCAAACATTCTGACAGGCATACCATTTGTTTTTTCTTTCGAAATTAAAAATGGCTATTTGTTTTTCTTTGTATTTGATACAAGCCCCACCATTTTTCGGAAAATCACTAACCTTGGCGGCTTCAAACCATATCTTTACATCTTCTGTCGTTGTAGTTCTATATATATCTAAGATTTCTTCCATTTTTTTATTCATTTAATTTTATCTTTTTCTTAAAAGATCAATTCTTATTTCCAGAGCTTTGGCATTTTTTGATCCCTTAAGGGAACAAATACAAGATTGTCATCGGGTTGATCGCTATTCACGAAGTGATTAAAACGTTTCATAATTTCTTCATCTCGTATGGCTTGAGTCCACTCACATTGAAAATTGTGGACCAATGTTGCCATTTCGGCCTCGAGCTCTTCTACCAATTCAAGGGTGTCATCGATTACTACTTGTTTTAGGTATTCTATGCCTCCATCAAGTTTGTCTAACCACTTAGCTGTTCTTTCTAATGGTGCTGCAGTTCTGATGTAGAACATTAAAAATCGATCAAGATATTTGATTACTGTTTCGTTATCGATTTGCTCTGCCAGTAATTCAGCGTGTTTTGGGTTGGCACCTCCATTTCCGCACACATAAAGATTCCATCCTCCTTCAACGGCAATAACCCCAAAGTCTTTGCAACGAGCCTCGGCGCATTCTCTAATGCATCCAGAAACCCCACCTTTAATTTTATGTGGCGATCGTAATCCTTTGTAACGTTCTTCTAATTCTATGGCAAAACTTACGCTTTCATCCATACCGTATCGGCACCAGGTGGATCCTACACAACTTTTAACGGTACGTAAAGATTTTCCATAGGCATGTCCGCTTTCGAAACCATGATCAATTAAATCTTTCCATATTTTGGGCAGTTGATCCAACCGTGCACCAAAGAAATCTACACGTTGTCCTCCCGTAATTTTAGTATATAACTCATATTTTTTACCCACTTCACCTAAAGCGATTAATTTTTCAGGAGTAATTTCTCCTCCAGGAATTCTGGGCACCACCGAATAAGTACCATTACGTTGAATATTTGCTAAGAACTTATCGTTAGAATCTTGTATCACTTCTTCTTCATTAGCGGTATCGGCGTAGATGCTGGCCATAATGGATGCAACAACAGGCTTACAGATTTCGCATCCATCACCTTTTCCATAATGATCCAATACATCATCAAATTTTCTGTATCCTTTTAACTTTATAATATCAAAAAGCTCCTGTCTGTTATATTCAAGATGTTCGCAAATTGTGTCTTTAACTTCTTTTCCTAAAGATTTTAGAGTTGCATCAACCAAATCTTTGACCATAGGTTTACATCCTCCACATCCTGTTCCGGCTTTAGTATAACTAAAAACATCGCCAAGATCATTGCATGTTCCGTCTTGAATAGCGTCACAAATAGCGCCTTTGCTTACACTTTCACAAGAGCATATTTGGGCATCATCAGGTAGATCCATTATATCTCCTAATAAAGAATTACCTTCTCCACGACTACCAAATATTAAGTCTTCGGGATCTTCTGGTAGTGCCATTGACGTATCATATATTTGAAAGAGAGCATTATAATCTGACGAATCTCCAACTAAAATTCCTCCAAGAAGTTTAGATCCGTCCTCAGAAACATTGATCCGCTTATAAATACCTTTTCTTTTGTTTTCGTAAACGATAGTGTCTATAGTGTTATTTTCTGATAAAGCATCTCCAAAACTTGCTACTTCGGTACCTATCAATTTTAATTGCGTAGACATATCAATATGATCTATCATGGTTTCAGTGGTATTACCAGTTATTTGAGATACAGCAATGGTTGCCATATCATACCCCGGTGCAACAAGTCCATAGATCATGTTATTATATAACGCAACTTCTCCTATGGCATAAATACTAGTATCCGAAGTTTTCATGGCATTATCTACAACAACACCGCCGCGTAATCCAGTTTCTAGTCCGCATTCTTTCGCAACTTCGTCTCGAGGTCGTATCCCGGCAGAAATCACTAGCATATCTAACTTTAATTCTGACCCATCGATATATTGTAATCCTTCGATGGTTTTATCGCCTTGAATATATTTGGTTTGCTTACTTACATGTACATGTAGTCCAAGCTCTTCGATTTTTGCTTGAAGCATATCACTACCTCCTTGATCCAACTGTCTAGGCATTAATCTAGGGGCGAACTCTACAACATGAGCTTCAAGTCCTAATTCTTTTACAGCATTTGCAGCTTCAAGACCTAATAATCCACCGCCAAGTACTGCAGCTTGCGTTTTGCCTTCAGATTTTAGTTTTTTTGCATAGGTTTCAATTGCTTCGAGATCTTCTATAGTTCTATATACAAATACGCCTTCTTTTTCTACTCCCGGAATAGGAGGAACGAATGCTGAGGATCCAGTGGCTAACACTAAGTAGTCGTATGAATATTTAGTACCTCGGTGGTTAGACACTGTTTTTTCTTCTCTGTTAATTTCGGTAATCATTTCAGAGGTATGAAGATCTATATTATTTTCCTCATACCAATTGGCAGAGCACATACTTAAATCTTCAGCAGTTTTTCCTGCATAATACTCACTTAAGTGAACCCTATCATAAGCTCTTCTGGGTTCTTCACCAAAAACGGTAAGTTTATATTCGTTGAATTTTTCTGAGGCCACAAATTTCTCACAAAACTTGTAACCAACCATTCCATTACCAATAACTACTACTTTCTTCATAAATTACGTATTAACAATTCAAAATTAAGTATTAATACTTAATTAATTAGTGAATAATACGTAATTATAGCTAGGGGAAATTGACGATTCCAAAAAAATAAACAGTTAACCTTGCTAAAAATGATTTTGGCAAGGTTAACTGTTGTTAAAAATTAGAAATATATTATTGCTCTTCAGTTGGAGTTGGTTTTGGGCTCCATTTTAAGAAATTTGGTTTTACAACTAGCATAGCCCATCCCCAATATTGTGCATCTGCCGGTTCTGAAACTCCTTTTAGAATCTCCATAGAGTCAGAAGCAAACATATGAGAATACCCTATTTTCAAGGTAGCAAATGGCAGTAGTTTTTGAGTATAAACGATATCCAATTCGGTTCCTAGATAATCATCAACATTTGCACCCAGGCTTTCAGCTCCAGCAAAGTAATGTGCTTTCAATAGTAAACTCGATTTCTCTCCGGTTTTAATTACTGTTTTTGCATAGATATCATTTAATCCAATATTGTTTGCATGATTACCGACATAAAAATAATCCATATACCCATTAAATTTATGATTGGTACCAAAAATTGGAAAGAATGATTCGATTTCACCATCACTTCCACCATTGTCATCACCACTAAGTGTTTCGAACCCAAGCCCAAATAATGTTTTCCCTGGTTTGTAGTTAACCTCTAACATAGCATTGTAAGCAGATAGATCGACTTCTTCAGTAAACTCTCCTGTTTGACCATATATGTTAGCAGTAATAGATAAGCCCTTTGAGGGTTTTGCGACCAAATGTGTTCCAAAGGTTTGACGATTTACATTACCATCAATTGGTGTTTGACCATCGGTTGGGTCTAAATTTTGATAAGAATTATTAGCAACTAAAAGGCTTGCTGAGAACTTCTCCCAATCTTTATGCAGCCATGCATATATCATTCCTTTATAGTCGAATACTGCTCTGGCATTTCCCGAGTTATTTGGATCAAAGAGAGTCGTTTGCCGACTAACACCATTTTGATTGAAAGCAACACCAAGATCAAACTTAAATCCTTCTTTTGTATATTTAAGTAGAGCCGCATCATGAAAACGTCCTTGCATAGCCCAATCTAGACCTCCAAAGATTCGTTGATCATCATACGACAGTGCCTGTCTACCAAGTTTTGTTGACCAGCCACTTCCGAACTTAAAATCAATCCAGGCTTGAGCTAAAGAGAAACTGTTGTTGTTATCTGCAGCTGCAATTTGGGGTGTATCTCCCCAGACACTTACATCCTGTACACTTACATAAGCTGAGAATTTTTCCTGTTTATATCCAAGCTTTAAGCGAGAGCGTTGTTGAACAAATATCCCCGCATCAACGCCTTCTGGGATAAGGCTGCCAAAACCGTTTAAATACTCGAATCGAGGTCTGATATCGGCATCAATACTAACCTCTTGTGCTTTTCCCTTTATTGCCACTACGAATAGAAGTAAGGCAAAATATAACTTGTTTTTCATTTAAAAATAGTTTTATTGTCTTGCAATTGATTACATGACAAGTTTTGATTCGTCTTTTCTGTTGATTCTATTAGTTATTGATTTATGACTCAAATCTAAGTATTAATACTTATTTTTAGACTTTTTTTTATGTAAAAATACGTATGCTTTGTTTTCATTTGTTTAAATTTATGTAGCTACTTTTGAATAATTCATATATTTCGTTTATTTGAAAGTAAATATGACCTTTTAATAACTACTTAGATTAAATACATGATTAAAATAATATTAGTTGATGATCACTTTATGGTAAGAGATGGTATTCGTGCAATCTTAGAGGAAGAGGATGATTATGAGGTTGTTGGCGAGGCATCCAATGGAAAAGATGCTATTACATTGGTAAAATCAATCAAACCTGATATTGCTATATGTGATATCCGCATGCCAGAAATGTCGGGTATTGAAATGGTTCAGGAAATGATAAAAATGAATGTGCCAACTAAGTTTGTTATGCTGTCTATGCATGATTCTGATGAATATATTTTACAGTCTATTAATGCGGGTGCAGATGGATATCTTCTGAAAGGTTCTAGTAAGGAAGAGTTTATGAAGGCTCTTTCGGTTGTAAGTAGAGGGGAAAAATACTTTAGTGGTGATGTTTCTTCAATTTTGGTGAGAAAAATAAAGTCTGAAAAAAATGTTGATGCCTCTGATATGGCTTCCGATGTCATGGAATCAAAAGAAAAGATGCATAACCCATTTGATTTGACAAAAAGAGAAAATCAAATTCTACGACTTGCTATTTCCGGAAAAACGAACAAAGATATAGCCGAAGAACTTAAAATCAGTAAACGTACTACTGAAGTTCATCGATTTAATTTGATGAAAAAAATGGGAGTTAAAAATGTGTCTGAACTAAATAATAAGGCTAGGGAATATGGAATGATTCCCTAGCCAGTTTTTTATGTACTTTTTGCAATCAACTCGTAGATTCCGGTAATTTTATTAAAACTTTTAGTGAGATTGTTAGAAGTGTAAAAAACTTCTTCAAGCGTAAATCCATTGCTATAAAATCCTTTTTTATTTGATTGAAATTTCTCCCAGATAGACATTACATTACCAAGTTCTTCTTCAATTTCTGTAGTATTATAACTACTAATTAATAAATCACCAATAACGCTGTCGAATTCTTCAAAAACTTGATTTAAAATTCGTCTGTATTCTGCTTTTTTGTTTGGAAACATACTAGAAGCGGTATAATATAAACAAAGTCTTTGAGATAGCATTCGCTGTTTTCCTGATACATTAATAATGCTTATTAGGTCTTGATTTTCGGTTTTAAAAAATTGATTATTATATTTCGAGCTTGTTTCGATGCTTAACACTAATTCATGACATGCACTTAGTAATTTTGTATTGAGTTCCATAACCTCTAATGAATTTGTAAAGCTGGGAGCTGTGGAAATTAACCCTTTAAATTTTGACCAGAACTTTTTTACATTCTTTATCGATAATTTAACCGCAGTACTTGAAGCATTTTGAGTTAAAATTTCTAATTGTTTGTCAAAAATAAACTTACTGGAATTTAATTCTTTAGAGATTTCTTTGTTGTTGATTCCCTTAGCTAATAATAAATAGGCTTTAGACATTTTTTGAGATAACATTCTTTGTTTTCCCGAAATATTAACAGCCTTATTGTAGCTAATACTTCCATAACTCTGAGATTGCGAATGCAATTTTGTTACACATAGTAAGGTAAACGTAAAAAAAATAGATATGATTTTAGTTTTCATAGGATAGTTGTTTATCTAGGGGTTAATAAAAATATTTTAAGTAAAAATACTTATTTTTTTTCTACCACCAAAAGTTCAAGCTGTTTGATAATTTTCTTTATTCAGTTGAATATATTTATTTGGTTTAATTACGTTGAAACCATCTTTTTTTAATGTATATACCTTGATTTAAAAGGGTTTTTTAAAGTCTGTTTCTTTCTTTTTATGTTATTTTTAATTTTGTAAGGGGTAAATTATTAAAAAGATAATTAATATAACTACTTATTTTATTATGCATAATAATTACATTAATACGTACTTTTTATTCTTTAAATAGTTTTTAAATAAGTAATAATACTTAGTTTTGAATTGATTCTATTAGTGAAATTCTCAAAACACAGAGTTATGAAAACAGTATATCTTAAAATTGTAATTATTATGACCGCAATGACGCTAATGTCTTGTGGTGGAGAAAAGAAAAAACAAATAGCAGCAAGTGATTCTTCGGTAAGTGGTTCTTCGAAGCTACTTATAGAAAAGCCACAATTAACTTTTGGTTTTATTAAGTTAACCGATATGGCGCCCCTTGCTATAGCTAAAGAAAAGGGATTCTTCGAGGATGAAGGTCTTTTCGTATCGATAGAAGCGCAATCGAATTGGAAAAATGTATTAGATAGGGTTATTGATGGGCAATTGGATGGTTCACATATGTTGGCAGGACAGCCTATTGCTGCAGGAGCAGGATTTGGTAGGCAAGCAGATTTAGTAACGCCTTTTTCTATGGATCTAAACGGAAATGGAATTACAGTGTCTAATGATGTTTGGTCAAAAATGAAACCCAATGTTCCTGTTGGTGAAGATGGAAAGCCGATACATCCAATTTCGGCGAAAGCACTAAAACCTGTTATTGAATCTTACAAGAATGAAGGAAAACCTTTTAAAATGGGAATGGTTTTTCCAGTATCTACTCATAATTATGAAATACGATATTGGTTGGCAGCGGCTGGGATCAATCCAGGAATGTATTCTAAGAATAATATACAAGGGCAAATTGATGCAGATGTATTGTTGTCTGTAACTCCACCACCACAAATGCCGGCAACTCTGGAAGCGGGTACTATTTATGGTTATTGTGTTGGTGAACCATGGAATCAACAAGCCGTTTTTAAGGGCATTGGAGTGCCAGTTACTACCAACTATGATATCTGGAAAAACAACCCAGAGAAGGTGTTTGTAATGACCAAAAAATTTGTAGAACAATACCCGAATACTGCTACTGCGGTTACAAAAGCTTTGATTAGAGCAGGTAAATGGTTAGATACTCCAGGAAATCGTAAGGAAGCGGTTAAAATATTATCTATGCCAGAGTATGTTGGTGCAGATGAAGTGGTTTTGGCAAATTCTATGACGGGTACGTTCGAGTTTGAAAAAGGGGATAAGAGAGAAATGCCAGATTTTAATGTGTTTTATCGTTATCATGCAACTTATCCATTTTATTCTGATGGAATCTGGTTCTTAACCCAGATGAGGAGATGGGGACAAATACCAGAAAGCAAACCAGCGGATTGGTATCATAGCAAGATCAAAGAAATTTATAGACCAGATATTTGGATCAAGGCTGCAAATCTTTTGGTTGAAGAAGGCTATCTAGAATCTTCAGAGCTACCTAAGACTGATGGTTACAAACCTGCTACTACAGATTTTATAGATGGTAAAAAATATGATGCAAAAGATCCTTTAGGGTATATAAATAGTTTTAGTATAGGAAATAAAGAAACGGAAGTTCCTAGTATTCAATAGTAGTAAATAATAGTATGCCGGGTGAAATAACCGCTTGGTGTACTGTTATGTTAAAACTAAAGTAACAGCAATATATAAATTTTGATAAATGAAAGATAGATCAATTCATATCCTAAATTTTGTAGGGTTAAGTTTTTTCGAGCCGGCAATTAGATTGGCCTCTGGAGAAGAAGTCAAGAAAAATTTGATTGCCTTATTTAAAAAAGTATTTCTACCTATTCTTTCAGTAGGATTGTTTTTAATATTTTGGCATTCAGGAGCGACTTATTTATACAATATTGAAAAAGATGCACGTATAGAAAAAGCTCTAAATGATAGAGGAGAAGTTGCAGCTTCAGAAATGAAAGCGTGTATAGAATCTGGAGACATAAGTTGTCAGCCTAACACTTTGCCTTCTCCATCACAGGTTTGGGATGCTTATAAATCACTTTTAGCAGATCATAGGGCGATTTCGCAAAAGAAAGCTGCATTTTCAGAAAAAATTGCTACAACAAATACACAACGAGAAGCGCAAGGTTTAATACCAATAAAATATACAGGACGCCCATCTTTTGTTGACCAAATCTTAACGAGTCTTAAAACTGTTTTTGCAGGATTTTTATTGGCATTTTTAATTGCGGTTCCTATAGGTATTATGCTAGGGCTTAGTCCTACACTCAGGTCATCGGTTAATTGGTTAATACAAATCTTTAAACCAGTTTCTCCGGTGGTTTGGTTGTTGTTGGTGTTTATGATAGTCAAAACATTGACAAGAAATTCAGATTCTGATAGTTCGTTTATCATTTCCTTTATAAGTGTTGGGTTATGTTCTATGTGGGCTACTTTGGTGAATACAAGTATGGGAGTGTCTTCAGTTGATAAGGACTACATTAATGTGGCTAAGGTATTGCAGCTTAATGTAGGGCAAAAGGTGTTTAAAATCATTTTACCATCCTCATTCCCGCTTATTTTTACAGGACTTCGAATTACGCTGTCAGTAGCATGGATGGTGCTAATTGCTATCGAATTGCTTGCTCAAAGTCCAGGTCTTGGTTCGTTTGTATGGGAAGAATTTCAAAATGGAGCCAATGATTCTAACTCAAAAATTATAGTAGCGATGTTTGTGATTGGTATCATTGGGTTTTTATTAGATCGTATAATGCTTACTATCCAAAAGTTTGTAACATTTACTGAAGAAACCGCTTAAAGATAGATGTATGGCATATATTGAATTAAGAAACGTATCTAAATCATTTGGTATTGGAAAAGATCGCACTCAGGTATTATCAAACATCAACCTTGAAATTGAAGAAGGAGAGTTTGTTGCGATTGTTGGGTTTACCGGGAGTGGTAAAACTACTTTAATCAATCTAATATCGGGTTTGATCATGCCCGATGAAGGAGAGGTTCTTTTTAAAGGAGAACCTGTAACAGGTCCTAGTCATGAACGAGGAGTGATTTTTCAGAATTATTCTTTATTGCCATGGTTGAATGTTGGAAGCAATGTCGGTATGGCTGTTAAGGAAGCTTTTAAAAAAATGACCCGAAGAGATAGGAAGAAAAGAGTAGAGGAGTTTGTGGAGATGGTTAATCTGTCACCAGCTATAAATAAGTTGCCCAAAGAACTTTCTGGAGGTATGAGACAAAGAGTATCTGTAACCCGAGCATTATCGATGAGTCCGGAAGTAATTCTTATGGATGAACCGCTAAGTGCCCTTGATGCGTTAACCCGAGGGAATCTTCAGCAAGAAATACTAAACATCTGGAACAAGGATAAGAAGACGGCATTATTAATTACCAATGATGTAGATGAAGGGATCTTGATGGCAGATAGAATTATTCCTCTAAAACCGGGACCTAAAGCTACTCTGGGCCCGGAGTATAATATTAATCTTGAACGACCAAGAGATAAAACTGCTCTTAATCATAATGAGGAGTACAAAAAACTAAGAAACAGTATTATGGAATACTTAATTCAGATTGGAGAGCAACGTGCTTCTAAGAAGGAAAATAATTATGCATTGCCCGATATTAAACCAGTGATTAAACCTGCACCATTCGGAAAGTTAAACTTTGGATAAAAAGTATAATATGAAAATACTTGAAAAAACAGCAACGCGAAGAATAGAAAATGGATTATTTGAAGATAAATATATGCTTGATATTTCGGGCCTTACCAAAATATATCCAACACCTAAAGGAGATTATGTAGTTCTAGATGATCTTGATCTTAAGATAAAGCATGAAGAGTTTGTTTCTATTATAGGTCATTCGGGCTGCGGAAAATCAACATTGCTTACAATGATAGCAGGTCTTAATCCGATCTCCAAAGGGACAATTGTAGTTAATAATCGAACGGTAAAAGGACCTGGGCCTGATCGCGGAGTAATTTTTCAATCTCCGAGCCTTTTACCCTGGATGACTGCTTATGAAAATGTAATGCTAGGAGTAAAACAAGTTTTTGCACATGGAACCAAAAAAGATCGAGATGATATAGTGAAGTACTACTTGGCTAAAGTTGGTTTGGAAGATGCAATGCATAAAAAAGCCAAAGAATTATCACAAGGAATGCAACAACGCGTTGGTATAGCAAGGGCATTTGCCCTGAAACCGAAGGTTTTACTATTAGATGAACCTTTTGGAATGCTGGATTCTTTAACCCGAGGCGAACTACAGGATGTGCTTATAGAAGTGTGGAATCAAGAAAAAATAACGGCCATTATGATAACTCATGATGTTGATGAGTCAATATTTCTTGCTGATAGGGTCATTATGATGACAAGTGGCCCTAGAGCAAAAGTTGGAGATATATTAGAGATAGATTTTGAAAGACCTCGTCTTAGGAAAGATGTTTTGGAGCATCCAGATTACTACAAATACAGGGAACACTTAATTAACTTTTTGGAGCATTAGTGATAATATATACATTATGATTAATGACGAATAAAAAAAAGAATTTTGCCGATGATTTTTATTTCCGATTCAAGGATTATTGGTATATTTAATATATTACAACTTTTGTGCTTAACTATCGACGACATAAAAATCAGTCTTTCCTACTTTTTTTATAGAATAAAGTAGGGTTCTAATCGTTACATAGAATTGTATTCCTAGAATATTGATATGTTGCAATAAAATTATAAAAGTATATATAACTTAGTGTTGAAACACTTTAAAGAACTATGTTACTTTAAGTGTTTCTTGTGTTGCCGGTTACAACAAGTTTGTAACCGGTTTTTTTATAATAAATATGATAAAATAGACTTCCTGATAGTCTCAATACCGTTTTTTAAATAGACATATTTTGCTGAATTAATAATTCTTTCACTTCAAGAACAGAAATCAGTTACTAAACTATGATACATACGTATTAATACTTAGTTTTGAATTTCTAATATTAGCGTAGAAATAAAATATGCCGGCATTCAAATCATATAAAACAACATGTTCCTATTGTGGAGTTGGTTGTGGGATCATCGCCAAAAAAGATACAAAAGGAGTAATCACAGTTGAGGGAGATCCCGACCACCCCGTAAATAGAGGCATGTTGTGCTCAAAAGGGATGAATCTTCATCATGTTGTTCAGGATAAGAGTGACCGTATTTTATATCCAGAAATGAGATGGAGCAAAGGGCATGATCGCCAGCGCGTATCTTGGGAGCAAGCGTTAGAAAAAGCGGTTGCGGTTTTTAGTACCATCATCAAAAAATATGGACCTGACAGTGTAGGGTTTTATGTTTCTGGGCAATGTTTAACTGAAGAATATTATTTAGTGAATAAACTCGCGAAGGGATTTATTGGAACTAATAATGTTGATACCAATTCTAGGTTATGTATGAGTTCTGCGGTTGTTGGGTATAAGCAGGCTTTAGGAGAAGATAGTGTTCCTATTGCTTATGAAGATATAGAACTTGCAGATTGTTTTATGATTGCTGGTGCAAATCCCGCTTGGTGTCATCCTATTTTGTTTAGAAGAATTGAAGCACAAAAAGAAAAGAATCCTAACACAAAAATCATAGTAGTAGACCCCCGAAGAACACAATCATGCGATATAGCAGATCTACATTTACAAATTCTTCCTGGAACCGATGTGATTTTATATAATGCTATCGCAAAAAGGCTTATTGATAGAAAAAAAATAGACAAAAATTTCATTAATAATCATACTAATGATTTTGAAAAGTTGAAAGAATCTTTGCGGTCAACTTCCTTGGCGGAAGCTGCTAAATTATGTGGAATTACCGTAGCTGAAATCAAGAAAGCTGCTTCATATATAGCGGATGCTAAGGGATTTATTACGCTTTGGGCAATGGGATTAAACCAAAGTTCTATTGGGGTAAACAAAAATAATGCACTACTAAACCTGTCTTTATTAACCGGACATATTGGTAAACCTGGATCTGGACCATTTTCTCTAACTGGACAGCCTAATGCAATGGGAGGTCGAGAAGTAGGGGGTATGGCAAATCTGTTAGCTGCTCATAAAAATTTAGCTAATGATGATCATAGAAGAGAAGTGGCTAATTTTTGGGGAGGAAAAGAAATATCACCAAAACCAGGACTTACAGCAACAGAGATGTTTGATGCTTTAGAAAGTGGAAAGCTAAAAGCGGTTTGGATTATATGTACCAACCCTTTAGTAAGTTTACCAAATGCAAATAAAGTTGAAAATGCGCTAAAAAAAGCTAAATACGTTATTGTACAAGATATTTCGCATCGATCTGAAACTACAGAATATGCTGATTTGTTGCTGCCAGCTGCCGGATGGGCAGAAAAGGAAGGGACAATGACCAATAGCGAGCGCCGTATTACATATCTTAATAAAGTAATTGATCCTCCTGGCGAAGCAATTTCCGATTCAGAGATATTATGGAGATTTGCAAGAAGAATGGGGTATCATGGATTTGATTACAATTCTGCAGAAGAGGTGTATAAAGAACATTGCTTATTAACCAAAGGCACAAATATTGATATTTCTGGACTAAGTTATACCCGATTAAAAGAAGAAGGAAGTTTTCAATGGCCTGTACCTCAAAATAATCATGAAGGTACATCACGACTTTTTGAAGATAAAAAGTTTTATACCGATACCGGAAATGCAAAATTTGTAGTGCCAAGATTTACAAAACCCACTTCAGAATTACTTACTGAAGACTATCCGCTTATTCTCACTACAGGAAGAGTTCGTGATCAATGGCATACCAGAACCAAAACAGGAAAGGTCAATAGACTCCTTACGCACATTTCAGATCCATTTTTGGAAATGAATCAAGTTGATGCTTTTTTATTGAAATTAAAAGAAGGTGATATAGTTGTTGTTGAAAGTAAAAGGGGGAAAGTACAGGTGAAAATAAAAGTAAGCGATACCATTAAAAAAGGAGTCGTTTTTCTTCCAATGCATTGGGGTAAAGTATTGGGTAACGATTATGGAAGAGCTAATAATCTAACAACAAATATTGTTGATCCTATTTCCAAAGAACCAGATTTCAAATTTACTGCAGTTCGGGTTTCAAAATATGTGAAACCAAAGCAAAAAATCTGTATCATAGGAGCAGGAACAGCAGCTTATCGGTTTATTCAAACCTATAGAGAATTTAACAATCATGATGAAATTGTTGTGTTTTCCAAAGAACCTTATCCTTTTTATAATAGGGTATTACTTCCAGAATACGTAAGTGATGAATTGAAATGGGAGCAATTACAAAAGATGAGAGAGGGAAATATGGAATCTCTTAATGTAACACTCTCTACAAGCAATCCAATTAAAGAGATCAATAGAGAAGAAAAATATATTATTGATAGTCAAAATCAAAAACATAACTATGATGTAGTTTTGATGGCAACAGGTAGTCGTGCTTTTGTACCAAAAGAAGTACCTTTTCATTTGCCAGGTAGGTTTACTATGCGTGATCGAAGTGATGCCGATAAATTAAAAGAATATCTTGATCAAACGGGATTGCCCGAAAACGAACAACATGTTACAATTGTAGGAGGAGGATTATTAGGCTTAGAACTAGCAGCCGCTCTAAGAAAGAAAGATATGAAAATTTCTATCGTACAACGGGGCAATCGATTAATGGAGCGCCAGTTGGATATAGTGGCTAGTAGATTATTGGCAGAAGACGTGCAAGAAAAAGGAATTCAGATTCATTTTGATAACGAGGTTGATACCGTTTTTAATCAGGATTCCGGAGATTTATTGGTTAATCTAAAGTCTGGGAAGTCATTTACTTGCAATGCCGTTGTGTACTCTATAGGTACTATACCAAACATTGATCTGGCTAAAAAAACAGGAGTGAATTGCCGAAGAGGAATTTTAGTAAATCAATATTTACAATCAAGTGATACTAATATTTTTGCCATAGGTGAAATAGCAGAGTTTGAAGGGGATTTGTATGGTATAACAGCAGCTGCCGAACAACAGGCAGATATCGTAGCAAAATATTTACTAGGTGATTTTAGCGCAATCTATCGAGGTTCTGTATTTATGAATATTTTAAAGTTTGAAGACCTTGATCTTTGTAGTATTGGAAATATAGATGTGCCAAAAAATGATCCATCCTTTGAAGAAATTGTTTTCATGGATGTAAGAAAACGTTTCTATAAAAAATGTATCGTACAAAATGACAGGCTAATTGGGGCTATTTTAATGGGGGATAAGAAAGAATTTGCCGATTTTAAGAGTCTTATAGAGAAAAAAATAGAGCTATCTGAGAAAAGAGAAGAGTTATTGCGTTCTTCGCAACCAAGCGAGCCCGTTGTGGGTAAACTAATTTGTTCATGCAGCCAGGTTGGAGAAGGCAATCTAGAAAAAGTTATAAGATCTGGATGCGAAGATTTCTCAGAACTTTGTATAAAAACTGGAGCTGGTTTAGGATGCGGCAGTTGTAAACCCGAAGTAAAAGAAGTGTTGAATGCTGTTATGCAAATGGTTTAATTATGGAGAAAGAATTGTCCCTGCACAGAGTTGATATAAAAGGAGGTATTTTATCGCCTATAGAGTTACAGCGTATTATTGAATATGGTCAAAAGCTGGGTTTAGAAACCTTTCATTTTGGATCTAGACAGGATATTATATTTCCTTCAAAGGACAAAGATGGTAATATACTTACTAAACATGACGCTTTTGATCCTGCTTTTTTTGCTTCAGAAACACAAGAAAACATAAGTTGTTCGTATGTTTCTATTGATATTTTTGACTCTACTGTATGGCTAAGAGGAACTACATACTTATATATTTTAGAAGATTTTAGGTATACACCTACGTTAAAAATCAATATTACAGATCCAAAGCAACAAGTGGTATCGTTGTTTACAGGAGATTTAAATTTTATAGCTTCTCCTCATGAGGATTATTGGTATTTGTTCCTAAAGCTGCCGGGTTGGGAAGAGGTGTATTATCCTGCGTTAATCTATACCTGGGATATTGCTAAGGTAGCAGAAGCAATAGAAAAGCAATATGAAACTGTAGATGATATTGATGAGCTTTTTCAATTTCTTAATGAAAATTTGGATACAAATAATCGAATCATTGAGAAACCGCTGCAAATTGAATTTAATCCCTTTCCATATTATGAAGGGATGAATAAAATGGGGATAAACCAGTATTGGTTGGGATTGTACTGGAGAAATAACCAGTATGATTTAAAATTTCTTAAAACACTATGCCAATTTTGTTTAGAACATAGAATAGGGAAAATTTGTTTAACTCCCTGGAAGTCGTTTATTATAAAAGGAATCCCTAAAGAAAGTAAATTAGCTCTAGAGAAGCTATTAGGACAGTCCGGAATAAATGTTCGACATTCTGCTTTGGAGTTAAATTGGCATTTGCCTGTACATAATAAAAAAGCATTAGATCTTAAGAAGTTTTTGGTCATGAATTTTGATCAAAATGATATTAGTACATATGGATTAACGTTTGGTATTACTGCAAGCCGTAACCAAAAACGATATTTTACTTCTATAATGATAGAAGAGAATAAAACCCCGTCGGCTGTTAAGGATTTTGTGGTTAGACCCACTTACAATGTATTGTATGCTAGAAATTTTAATTCAAATACCCAAAAATATATTGTTTATGCTCAAGATGTTGATCAAATCGATCTTCCAGGTTTATTGCTGGAGCTAACTAAAACTTATTTTCAAAACCTTGGAACGACAGAGGTTGAGCAAAATAATAACCAAACCACAAAGAAAGAAATTCTTGAAATTGAAGTATATCAGTGTAAAGATTGTCAAAATGTTTACGACCCTACATTAGGGGATGCTTCTTTTAATATTTCTGCGGGAATTGATTTTGCAGACCTTCCTGATGACTATTGTTGTTCTCTATGTGAAGCTTCAAAAGACAATTTTCAGAAAATCAACCTAGAAGTTGTTTAAAGGAAAATTCAGAAATATTCTCATCTCTTTTTAATAATCATTTTTTTTACCTTTCATTAACAAAATATTAAGGCTTTAAAGGGGTTGGCTAAGAAATGGCTAATGTAAGTGAGTTTTAAAAAAACAATTTTTTATGTTCTTGTATTATTAAATAGTCAATTTATATAAATTAAATTTTAGTAAAGTGTAATTATTGGTAATATACCCTATATTTTTTAGGGTATATTTTTATTTTTATGTCGTTTATGTATAGATTTGTTTAGTTTTTATAGGGGTGTAATTTGATTTATTAATGTTTTTTTTTGATTTGACCCCTGTTTTAATAAACAGTATTAATATTAACCCAAAAATCATGATTATGAATTTAGAAGAGGTAATTATGGCATCAATTGCAGAGTTTTTAGATGTAGAAGTGCATAGAGATACAGAAACTTTAGATCTTGCATCCAAAATAGAGATTGTCCAAAGAAGAATTGCAGATAAAGCCAAAAATAATCCAATGCCTTCCTTTGTACCAAAAGGATTGAAAGGATACGAATATGAAATGTTCTTTAGTAGTAATCCCAATGATATGATTAAGATAGATGGTTGGATACCTATTGAAACTGAAAAAATAGGTAAAGCTGATAAAATTTCGGAGTATATAGAAATTGGGCTTTTAAGAAAAATTAAACCTAGTTATAGCTAACAAACATTAGTATGTAATTATTAATTATATTATTTTTTACATTACAAAGACTTATATTATATAAGACCTCCGGTTAGAGCTTTGTTTTTAACCGGTTTTTTTACCAATGGTAGTCTCGATCTTTTATTTTTATATGTTCTGTAACATAGGGGTCTATAAAAATGCTTTCCGTAGAAAATTGCTTGTGCCTATGTTGTAGCAGGAATGTGTCCTTTGTAATTTTTAAAATTTTAAAATACTTATGATTTTGTTTAGTGTTCAATATTTCAGGAAGTTGATTGCTAATCCATTTTAAGTGAATGATAATTGTTAATACTTCTGTGTAAAAGTATTCAGCGGATCATCAATTTGGATCTATTTAAAGATCTATTTTAGCCTTGATAATTTTTATAGTATGACAGAATACGTGCTTTTAACTGAAGATCAGAATTATTTTGTAGAATATCTTATTGGGGAACTTGTATTGTCTAATAGTATAAGTGAAGCCATGAAATTTAATGACGAAAATATCGCTTTGAGATTTAAGCAAATGTTGCATGCTTCATGTAAACTTACTACAAGTGTAAATACGTATATCCAATAAAAATTATCATTTTATCCTTTGATCAATCTAAAAATATAATCTAATAAAGGATCTTTGCCATCTATTAATTGTTGTACAGAAAGATCAATATATTTATCAGGAGGTACTCCTGACCCTATAGGTACGGTTTTATCTTTGACATAATTTTGTACTTTAACCATAGACATAACCATGATAATTTTTGAATTAGGAAATTCATAATATACAGGAAATTGTCCATTTAATAAGTGATATCCTCCACCGGTTTCTTCTCCTATTAGCGTGATGTCGTTATCGTTTTTTGCATTGAGAGCAAAGGTAGAAGCTGCAGAAAAAGTAGTCCCACTGGTTAGTACATATACCTTTCCTTTAAATCTATTATAATGATCAGGGACCATTATAGATTCGAGGTCATCAAAAGTTAATTTCCAACCATCATAAACAGGGTGGTTTTTAAATCTATCGGTTAAAAAATCTTTTTCATTTAAAAATGTTCGTGTAGCATATTCTTTTTCTTGTACAGATAACGAAATAACATATTCGCTTACCATTTGTTTAAATGGTCTTTTTGTTACAAATGAAAACAAATGAACTGCATTTGGTCTAAAGCCACCATCATTATTACGTATATCTACAATTAGATGTTTAATTTTCTTTGCTTTTAACTCTTTAAAAATTTTAACAAGATTAGACTTAAATACGCGTACGTCAATTCCGAAAGTGTTTACAACCAATATAGCAGTACTTAATTCTTCTTTATAATAAACAAAAGGATCTTTGGTATTGATGTGTTTGTCAAAAAAATCAAATCTATTTGTCTGGTTATGATATGAAGCAAAATATGAATTACGTTTTACATTCCTTAGTTTAACCTTTACAAATGACTCTGCATCAAGATCAATTGACTTTTCTGTACCATCAGGTTCTGTATATTGTATAGAGAAACGTTTTGCTATTCCGTATTCGTAGGCATAAAACAACCCAAATTTTAATTCGATATCTCTATATTTTCTAGTCAAATTATATCCATCGGTAGCTGCATACTTCTTTAAACTTTCAATAATTTTGGAAGTCTTTTTTTTGTTAATCGAATTGATTTTTGACCCTATTGGAATATCAAAATCATCAGTATCAGTATACAATTCTGTATCAATAATTTTAAGAATTAACGGAAAGTAATATTGTTCACTTTTTATAGTATTGGGGGCAAATAACAAAAGGTGCCCGTCTTTTACTTTATCCGTTATGTCAAGCATCTTTTTGTATAGATCTATATCTGTAGAAACGTTTGAAAGCGATTCTTTTTTAGTTTTAAAAAGATAATCTAAAGAATCTTGATTAATATATTCATAAAGACTGGGGTGCCCATTTTTTAGGATGTTTTCAAAAATTTTGAAATCTTTTTTAATACCAAGAGAATCTATTGGTTTTTGTGCAAATAATGTATGGATGTTTATCCAGCAAAGTATAATGAAAAGTGTTCTCAACATGCCTTAATTCTCAAAAAGTATACCGTTATTAGTAATAAATGACTTGTCAACACGGGTTGATGTTGCAACTCTTTATTTAGATGATGGTAAAAATAACAAAATTATATAGTGGATACAGTGGTATTTAAATAATAAAAAAAGAATGCATAGGAGTGCATTCTTTTTTTATTACTTGCTTTACAATCAAACGAAACTCAATTTAGTTTACGCAGTTGTTTCTGTATTTTTTTAATCGCAGATTCGATAGATTTTTCAGGTTCGATAACATTGTATTCTCCCCAAAACTTTGGATCAGAAAATCCGGATGCTTCATCGCTAATTACAACAGTAGATTTTAAGCGATCTTTCGGTTTTAGAGTTTCATTATCAATATTCTTTTTCCAATCCGTAATAGCCATTTCTACATTTAGTTTGTATACAGAATTGAATAGTCTCTTTTTCCAATTAATTTTAATGGCAAGGTCAATTCTTCCATAACTATAATACCATTTGCCATTACTTTGTCTATAATCTATATTGTAGGTTGCTTCTGTAGGCTGTACCTTGGCATTTCTAGGTTTTTTCCTCACAAACATTCTACTTACTTCTTCTTTGTTTTCCATATTTAAGCTATAGACAGCTTTGGTCATTGCAAGAGTTTCAGAATCTATATAGAGTTTTCCGAAGTACATTGGTTCGGTTATCTGTGGGCGCTGTTTAAATTTTAATACGTAAATATATCGATCATTAATTTTAGTGGATTTGTCAAAACTAAATTGGTACGTATTTAGCATATTATCAGTAAAAAGAATCTCAGGATTTTTCATTACATCAATATATAGCGTACTTGATGGCCCTCCTTGTAATTTTACCGTTAAGGTGTCTAGCTTTTTGTAATCAGCGCTTTTTCTTGCTCTGTATAGTTTAATAATATCCGTTTTGGAAGACTCGTAGGGGTTTTTATATACATCAACAACGGCTTCAGATAGAGAAACATAACTTCTACGTTTTTTAATAGTTTCTCTGTAAAAAGCAGTCATAATAGTATTGTGATCGATATAATTACTCCCTTTTTTCTTCATTACCGCCCGTATTAAAGATTCAGGGTCTCTAGGATCAATATTAATTTCTGAAAGCTCAGTAATTGATAATTCGAGTTTTATTTTTAGTTCCTTACCTTGAAATTTTGAAAGACTTAAGACTTTATCATTATATCCTAGATAAGAAATTGTGATTTCATTATTTGAAATGTCTTTGGGAACTTTTAGTAAAAACTCTCCCTCATCATTAGTAACGGTAGAGATATTAGTATTATTAACAGAAATAGATGCAGAAACAAGTAATTGATTGGTCTCTTTGCTAACTACAATTCCTTTATACTCATTATAGTCAGCGTCATCTTGAAAATACGTAAAAGCCTGAATGTTATTTGATTGCCCAACAAGAAAAAAGACAAACAATAAAGAGGTCAAATGTTTTTTGCAGAATAGAATGCTTTTTTTGTTCATAGCCCGAGTTTTTAGTTTTAAAATTCTCATAAAAGAGCTTATGTACAAGATAATGATTTTTATTCAATAATTTTATTAGAATATTAAAAACGGTGGGTTTTCTATTTTCATATCTAATGATATTTATGGTGGTCCCCAAACCAATTTTTGAGTTTAATGTTTAAGATCTCTGTTGTAAAAGGTTTTGTGATATAATCATCCAGTCCTTTGGCTATAAATTTTTCTGCATCCCCTGGCAGTGCATTTGAGGTGAGTGCTATAATTGGAGGTATTTTATTAAAGTTTGTTCGGATTAAATTACAAGTTTGTACGCCATCTAATTCTGGTAAATTGATATCCATTAAGATAAGATCGTACATGTCTTCTTTAAATTTTTTTAAAGCGCTTTTACCATCTTTTGCAATGTCTACAGTACACCCCAAATATTTCAAAATTTGTTGAGATACCAGTATATTCGTGTCAGAATCTTCCACTAATAAGACATGCAAGTTATAATTTTGGTTTTGAGTGCCAACTTTACTTCTAGTTTCTTGGTTCGAAGAGATATTTGAGGTTTTGGTTTTAAAGGTGAACCAAAAATTACTCCCCTTACCAAGTTCGCTTTCTACACTAAGTTTACCCCCCATTAACTGTACAAGGTTTTTGCATATAGTTAACCCTAGTCCGCTTCCTTCTCCGGCTATAATAGATGCTTCATGAAATTGGCTAAAACGATTAAACAGATCTTCCAAATCTGCTTTGCAAATACCAGCTCCTGTATCTATGATCTCAATTTTGATAATTAATTCATTACTCTTTTTTGACTCTAAAGTAGTGTTGATTTTTATAGTTCCTTTTTCGGTAAACTTAATAGCGTTACCAATTAAATTTGAAATAATCTGTGTAAGTCTTTGGTTATCAGTTAAAACAAATTCTGGAAGTTCCTCTGAGTACTCTAAGGTTAAATCTATTTCTTTGGCTTTAGCTGTGGCAATAAAAAGATCAATGTTTTGTAGAATTAACTCTTTTAAATTTGTGTTTTGAGGAGAGAGTTTAAATTTTCCCGCCTCTATTTTTGAAAGATCTAAAATTTGATTTAGAATATCCAACAAGTTGAGAGAGGATCTGTGAATAATATTTACATATTCTTTTTGTAAATCATCTAAATTAGTGGTCTTGTAGAGTAGATCAATCATTCCGATAACCCCAACCATTGGTGTTCTTATTTCATGACTCATGTTTGCAAGAAAATCTTGTTTAAATTTTGAAGCCTTCAGTATTTGCTGATTTTTTTCTTGTAATTTATCTAAGTTTTTTCCACCATACATTGCAAATAAACCTAAAAATAAAGGAGCAGTATTTATAATATAATGAATAGGGGAGTTTTTTTGAACAAACAAAGCAGATTGCCAAGTAAACTCAAGGTCATGCGCTGAAATATCAATACACGTAGCTAAAATTGGAAATATTAAACCAAAGAACATTCCGTAAAATGCATATTTGGTTGCCTCCGATTTGAACCACGATCTTCGTGTCATAATAATTGATTTGGTTACTTACGTAATTAGTAATTCAAAAATTAGGGATAGGGGTAATTTTTAGAGGTATTAGTTTTTAAATATAAGTTATTTAGTGTTTCATCCCAAATATCTGTATAAAATTAAGGAATGATTTGCTTGTAATAAGATAAAAAAAATCCACGATATGTAATTAATTATCGTGGATTCTAAACCTTACTTTTATTGATTATGGGTTAACCTTTGAATATGTATTTTTTTATTTTATAACCTTCTACTTTGATTAAATACGTTTTTGGATCTACAAGGTAGTGTATGTAGTCGTCAATTCGTCCTTTGTCTAATAACCTTCCTGATGTAGTATAAAGACTATATCTTAGGCCTTGAGGTACTTCTATAATATGTCTAAAAGTTTTCTGATCTGTACTTTGTTGACAAGTATCATCAGCCAAAAATTTATTGATAAATGTAATTCTTCCTTGTTCCTCTCCTTCAAGAGTTACGGTTGCTGTACTGTCGACATCAATAATACCGGTACCGGTTAAGTTTCCAAGAATGATTAAGCAGGCATTTCTTACTTTAATACGTGCGCCAGCTTCAAGATGTAAGCTCTCAGTAATGAAAATAACACCTTCTTCGGTATTTTCATCTAAACCATCAACTACAGTGTTCTCTGTAACCGACATCAACTTGTATGAAATGTCGATTTTTGTGTTTGCGAAAGTAATGCTTGTTAAAAACAAAGCGATTAGGGGTAAAAGTGTTTTCATATAGTTTGGTTTTAGGGTTAAACCTCAATTTTAATACATGTAGGTTTTAGATTACATATATTATAATTTTATCGATATAAAACGTAAAATCAACGACAATATACAATTTTTTGTAATAAAAGTGTAATTTTTTTAGGCGTAATATTGAATTTTCAATAGCAAAAAAGTACAAAAAAGCTCAAATGCCTTGTAATTACAATAGATTCAAGGTGTTGCATTTTTTGTTTTTTTTAACAATTTTTTTTCATTTTATTGTATTTATTTGATTTTTAGCGTTCTAATATCTTGAAATAGAAAGATAGAAGTGCTGTTTATTGATTTGAGAAAGTGTAAGATTAAAATAAGCATGTGCATAATATATTACCCTACAACATTGACTCTTTTTATTACGTTATACTGTTTTAAGAAAATAGAAATACTTCATTTCTATTTATTTTGAATTATTTTTTTAAGAAATTAAGACAAATGTCATTATTTTTTGTATTTTTGTCGTAAAATGTAAAGTTATGGGAGCAGTATCTCCGTTAGATTTTGATAGTTTTGAAAATAAAGGGTTATTAAGATATCTTAACATAGATATTCCTTTGCGTAATATGTATGACTTTATTGAGTTGTCTAGAAATGGGATTGACAAAAAGGCATTATTACACCTTGCAAAAACAATAGGTTTTGACCTTAAAGAGTTAGCTCATGTGCTTCATATGTCTGAGCGAACGATTCAACGCTATGATTTGAACAAAAAAATGAGTACCGAAGCTAGTGCAAAAGCATTACAGCTGGCTAAACTTTATGCAAAAGGTGAAAATATTTTTGGAGATCTTAAACGCTTTAAAAATTGGATGGAACACCCTAGTGTTGCTTTAGCTATGAAAAAGCCAAAAGAGCTTTTAGATACTACTTTTGGATTTCAATTACTTAATGAAGAGTTAGTTCGTATTGAGCATGGAATTTTTGCATAATGCACGTATATAGAATAGCAAAGCAAAAATATATTAATGACCTTACAGGCATTGGGGCTAAAACAGTAGGAGGAAGATGGAATCCTAAAGGAGTAGCGGTATTATATACAAGTACTACCGCGGCGCTTTCTGCTTTAGAAGTGTTGGCGCATTTGCCGGCAGCCTATTTTCCAGATGATATGGCAATTGCAACAATAGAAATACCAGATGATCTGGTAACCGAAATTGACCATGAACAACTTCCCGAAAATTGGAAAAAAATTCCTGCACCTATAGAAGTTCAGAGTTTTACCATGAAGTGGATTAATGAAGAGAAGTATTTAGGAATAAAAGTACCTAGTATTATTATTCCTAATGAAAAAAACCTTTTGATTAATCCTTTACATCCTAAATTTAATAAAGTAAAGTTGATTACAGTAGAACCTTTTAGTTTTGATTCGAGACTAATAAAGTAATCTTTCCCAAAATGCGGTCTTATATCCTCAAGTCAATAGTTTTATTTTGAGCAATTTGCTTTTTTGATTCTTAATTTTTTAGTTAAAAAACGAGATTCAGTTCATTAATGGTATTCATTTTCTATATATTTCGGGCGGAATAAACGTAACAAAAACATAATTTGTACGTCATATTTTCTAAAACTAATCTTAATTTGATAATAAAATGAGTATAAAATTGACGAAAGTATATTTTTTAGCTACTTTCATACTAGCTTTTGTAAGCTGTAAAAATGAAACAAAAAAGGAAGACAGTGAGCCTGTTGCCGAAATAGAAAAAATTCCCGGGATTGTTCTCGAGAATATGGATACTAGTGTTAGTCCAAAAGAAGATTTCTACAATTATGTAAATGGTAATTGGATGAAAAACACAAAAATTCCTGATGATCGAACAACTTGGGGTGGATTTGGAGTACTGCGTAAGTCTACAGATCAAGATGTTTTGGATATTTTGGCAAAAGCCAAAGAAAGTGGTAAATATAGTGCTGATACTGATCAAGCCAAAGCACTAGCTATTTTTGATACTAAGTTAGATACTGTGGCTAGAAACGAAGCAGGCTTAAAACCATTGCAACCAGCCCTAGATGAAATTGCATCGATCAAAAACTTGAACGATTTACAAACTGTGTTGGCAAAGAATTCTTCTGTTTCTTCGCCGTTTGTTAGTGTTGGTGTACAGGCAGATTTAAACAACAGTGCTATGAATGCTGTGTATTTAGGAGCTAGTCAATTAGGGTTGCCAGATCGTGATTATTATTTAGATCAGGATGAGAAATCTAAAGAGATTCGTGAAGAATATAAAAAGCATATCACTAAAATGCTACAAATTCTTGGCGACTCAGAAACAGATGCTATAGCGGCAGCTGCAAAAATACTTGAATTAGAGACAAAACTTGCTGAGCCTAGATTAGATAAGGTTGAGAGTAGAGATGTTCGTAACTATAATAACCCTAGAACCATTGCAGAAGCTGATGCTATGCTCTCTTCAATTGATTTTAAGAAATTAATTGAAGATGTTGGTATTACAAAGAAATTTGATACTATTATTGTTACTCAAGTACGCTTTACAAAAGTATTGAATGATTTTTTGAAGAATACACCGATAGAAGATCTTAAAACTTTGGTTAAATGGGATACTTTCAACAATGCATCCAATAGATTAACTACAGATATAGAGAAAGCTAGTTGGGAATTCTATAGTAAATATCTTAGTGGTCAAAAAGAACAGCGTCCTGCCAATGAACGTGCATTGGCAACCGTAAATAATACTGTTGGCGAAGCTTTAGGTCAATTGTATGTTGATGAAAAGTTTCCGCCAGAAGCGAAAGCCAAGGCAGAAAAAATGATTGCAAATGTAATCGAAGCTTATAAAGCACGTATCCAAAAATTAGATTGGATGAGCGATGAGACGAAAACAAAAGCAATTGAAAAGCTAAATAAATTTACAGTTAAAATTGGATATCCTGATAAGTGGGAAGATTATTCAAAAATGGAAGTGTCTGCAGATAAATCCTATTTTGAAAATATGATCGCGGTAGACAAGTGGGCTATTGACAAAAATTTTGCTGATATAGGAGAGCCTGTAGATAAAACTAAATGGGGAATGTCTCCTCAAACCGTAAATGCTTATTTTAATCCTCTTAATAACGAGATTGTATTCCCGGCAGCTATTTTACAACCTCCGTTTTATAACTACACTGCAGATGAAGCCGTTAATTATGGTGGGATAGGTGCAGTTATCGGGCATGAAATATCACATGCGTTTGATGATTCTGGTGCGCGTTTTGATGCAGAAGGAAATCTTAAAAATTGGTGGGCAGAAAATGATCTTAAAGCATTTACTGAGAGAGGTAATGCACTTGCAGAGCAATATAGCGCCATTGAAGTATTGGATAGTGTTTTTATTAATGGAAAATTTACCCTTGGAGAAAATATTGGAGATTTAGGAGGAGTTTTAGGTGCTTATGATGGTCTTCAAAAGTTTTTTGCTGAAAATGAAAGACCTGAAGATATTGATGGATTTACTGCAGAGCAGCGTTTCTTTATGTCTTGGGCAACAGTATGGCGTACGCTTATGCGAGATGATGCATTAAGAACCCGTATCAAAACAGATCCGCACTCTCCAGGAGCAGTTAGAGCAGTTCAACCATTACTTAATATAGATGCTTTTTATGAAGCATTTGATATTAAAGAAGGAGATAAAATGTACTTAGCACCAGAAAAGAGAGTTAGAATCTGGTAGTTTAGTTTTTTCAAAAGAATAATTTTAAAAAAACCTGCTCATAAGAGTGGGTTTTTTTTAGTTTTCTTTTATTTCATTCATAAGAAGAAAGGCTTTGTTTACATATTCTTTTTCTAAAAATAGGGTAAAGTAATTGGAGGTCGAAATCACTTCAAAAACTGGAATGCCTTCATAAGCTAATAGTTTGAAAATATAAAAGTATAAACCAATTGCTTTAGAATTATCTTCGGGTAATGCAATCGATATTGAAGATAAATTGTCGGCAACAGAAATGCAAGTTTCGTCCATAAAATACTTCTCTACAGTGTCTTTTAGAGATGAAGTAACCAGTATATTACTTTCCTGAAAATTACTGGAATATGTAAGATAGGCTTTAGCTTCATTTTTGACGCTATTTAAAAGGTTGGTTTGGCTCGTTAGAATCGTATTAGAATTTAAAAAGGTGTATTCTGTAATTCCTGAACGTACCACTATATCACCTAAGTTCCTTAAGTTATAGTCATGTTTGATTTTTCTTGGGTTATAACGCCTAAGAGCCATAACAATAGAGCCTTGCTTTACAGGCTTTCTCATGATTTTTTCTACTTGCGGCATGAGATCAATAGCTAGAGAACTAAAGTTAATAATATCTCTCGATAATGCATCTTCAAGAAAGGGTTGATGTCTTAAGATATTATGTACACAGTCTGTAATAGTTTTCATTGTTATATATTTAACATTTTGTACAAATTTATACTTTTTATTTTAAAATATTTATTCTTCACAGGTTATTAATTAACTATGCAACTTTAAAAAATAATAATAAGCTAGAATCGATGAAAATTTTAAAGTTTGGTGGGACCTCTGTTGGATCAGTAGAAAATCTATATAAAGTAAAGGAAATTTTAACATCTGACACTGAAGAGAAAATTGTGGTTTGTTCTGCAATGTCTGGTGTTACTGATCAATTGGTAAGGTTGCTAGAGAATATTAAATTTGGAGATACAGATGCCATCACCAGAAATTTACATCGACTTGAAAGTAAACATAGTGATGTCATTGATGTCTTAATTGAAGATGTTGAGATTAGAAATGGATTAAAGGATGGTTTGTCAAGTATGATCACTGATATGTTTGAGATATCAAGTCAAGAATACTCTGAAGAAGTTAATTCTAAAATAATAACTTATGGTGAAACGCTGTTAACTTATATTTTCTCAGGTTTTTTGAATGCTACTGGTGTGACTAATGTACTATTGGATGCTAAAGAATTCATGCACGTAGATTCCACCGAAAACCCTAATATAGAAAAGGTATGTAAAAGAATACATAAAGTTCTTGATAATAACATTGATACAACGCTTTATATTACTCAAGGTTTTGTTTGTAGGGATATAGATGGACAAATAAGTCATTTAAAACGAGGAGGTAGTGATTATACCGCAACAATTATCGGGGCCGCTCTAAACGCTTCAGAAGTGCAAATATGGACAGATATTGATGGGTTGCATAATAATGATCCAAGATATGTAGAGCATACACAGCCTATATCCCATCTAACGTATAATGAAGCAGCAGAACTTGCTTATTTTGGAGCTAAAATTCTTCATCCTCAAACTGTTTCTCCGGTTGTGGATAAAGGTATCCCGGTCTTGTTAAAAAATACATTTGATCCAGAAGCACAAGGGACTATTATTTCTGATAAGATTCATAAGAAAGGACTCAAAGCAATTTCTGCAAAAGATGGTATAACCGCGATTAAAATTAAATCCAATAGAATGTTAATGGCGCATGGTTATTTGAGAAGAATTTTTGAGGTTTTCGATAATTTTCAAACTTCTATCGATATGATTACCACTTCCGAAATTGCAATATCCTTAACAATTGATAACACAAGTAATCTTGATAAGATAATAAAGGAGCTAGAAGGGTATGCAGAGATTACGGTTGAGCATGATCATAGTATTATTTGTATTGTAGGAGAATCTGTGATTAATGATAAGAATTCCTATAAATTGTTTGAAATTTTAAATTACATTCCTGTCAGAATGGTTTCTTATGGGGGAAGTAATAATAATATTTCAATTTTAGTAGATACTAAGGATAAAATACCAACGCTAAAATTTTTAAATGAAAAGTTGTTTCAAGTTGAAGCAATAGCAGCGGTATAATTTTTTTGTTATGTGATTAAGTTGAGTTGCATTTGATATCGTACGTAATATATCCTTTACTTGCAGCCTCGCTTTAATTAAGCCTGAAAAGAATAGTTCTTTTCAGGCTTTAATTTTTTCTGTTATATAAAAATTCAGTTTCATTTTTTAAAACTAATAGCACCTACTTTTGCATTTAAGCAAAAAATAAAGCGATGTTAATTAAGGTTTTCGGTAGTGCTGTTTTTGGGGTAGAAGCCACTACGATTACAGTTGAGGTAAATATAGATAAAGGTATAGGATATCACCTTGTTGGATTACCTGATAATGCCATTCGAGAAAGTAGCTATCGAATAGCTGCGGCACTACAAAATAACGGGTACAAACTTCCGGGTAAAAAGATAACGATCAATATGGCCCCTGCTGACTTAAGGAAAGAGGGTTCGGCATACGATCTTACATTGGCATTAGGTATTCTATCTGCCAGTTCGCAAATCAAGGGAGATAATATTTCAGAATATTTGATCATGGGAGAACTGTCTCTGGACGGAAATCTTCAGCCAATCAAAGGCGCTTTGCCAATAGCTATTAAAGCTAGGGAAGAAGGGTTTAAAGGATTTATTCTTCCAAAACAAAATGCAAAAGAAGCGGCAATTGTAGATAATCTGGAGGTGTATGGAGTAGAAAACATTAAAGATGTAATCGATTATTTTGATGGTAAAGGTCAATTAGAGAGGACCCTTGTAGATACAAGAGAAGAGTTTTATGCTGCTCTTGATAATCCCGAGTTTGATTTTGCAGACGTTAAAGGGCAAGAAAGTATAAAGCGTTGTATGGAAATAGCTGCATCGGGGGGTCATAATATTATATTAGTAGGCCCTCCGGGAAGCGGCAAAACCATGCTTAGCAAAAGGCTGCCAAGTATCTTGCCTCCAATGTCTTTACAAGAGGCTTTAGAAACCACCAAAATACATAGTGTGGTTGGTAGAATTAAAGATAACGTAGGGCTAATGGCACAAAGACCTTTTAGAAGCCCGCACCATACCATTTCCAATGTAGCTCTAGTTGGAGGAGGCAGTTACCCACAGCCAGGAGAGATTTCATTATCACATAATGGAGTTTTGTTTTTGGATGAATTACCAGAATTTAAAAGAGAAGTATTAGAAGTTATGCGTCAACCCCTGGAAGATAGAGAAGTTACGATATCTCGTGCCAAATTTACGGTTACGTACCCTTCCAGTTTTATGTTAGTAGCAAGTATGAATCCAAGCCCCGGAGGGTATTTTAATGACCCCGAAGCCCCGGTAACCTCTTCTCCCGCCGAAATGCAACGGTATCTCAGTAAAATTTCAGGCCCATTATTAGATAGAATAGATATTCATATTGAAGTAACTCCGGTGCCATTTGATAAATTAAGTGATGATAGAACTGGAGAATCCAGCGTCGATATAAGAAAGCGGGTCATTGCAGCCAGAGATATTCAAACCAAAAGATATATAGACTTGCCAAACATTCATTATAATGCTCAAATGGGAGTAAAACAAATAAGAGAATTTTGCGAGTTAGATCCATCTTCAAAAGAGTTGCTAAAAATGGCTATGGAAAGATTAAATCTTTCTGCAAGAGCTTATGATCGTATTTTAAAGGTTTCTCGTACTATCGCAGATCTTGATGGGGTAAATAATATTAATGGGGATCATATTTCTGAAGCAATTCAGTACAGAAGCCTGGATCGCGATGGCTGGTTGGGTTAAGAAGGGTAAGTAGTCGCCCTGGAATTTATAAACTATTTTAAATTCTTATTAACAATCATGGTTTAGTGCCTTGAAAAATCAATATTTTTAAGAATAGACTAAAAATCATGAAAAAATGGATTGCTAATATTGGCCCTGGAGCATTAGTTACTGCCGCGTTTATTGGCCCAGGTACGGTAACTGTATGTACTATAGCCGGAGTCAAATTTGGCTATACTTTATTGTGGGCTTTGTTATTGTCAATTGTGGCATGTATCATTCTACAAGAAATGGCCGCCAGACTAGGTGTAGTAACACAAAACGGATTGAGTGAAGTGCTAAAGTCCCAGTTTCAAAACAAAGTTTTGAAATGGTCACTTATTGGGATTGTTATTTCTGCAATTTTTATTGGTAATGCTGCCTATGAAGCCGGTAATATTAGCGGCGGAGTATTAGGAATGTCTACAATTTTAGGAACGCCTACAATAAATTTGGGTGGCTTTACGCTAAATTATCAGAGCCTGATTATTGGCGTCCTAGCTTTTGTGCTTTTGTATATTGGTAATTATAAAGTATTGGAGCGTAGTTTAGTCGTGTTAGTGTTAGGGATGAGTTTAGCCTTTATTATTGCTGCGGTAGTAACAAAACCTGATGTATCTTTAGTTTTAAAAGGCTTTGTTCCTGTATTTGAATCGGAAAAAATTTTCATGATTATTGGATTAATTGGCACCACCGTAGTTCCTTATAACTTATTTCTTCATGCTTCATTAGTAAAAGAAAAGTGGAAAACTCCAGAAGAGCTTCCTTTAGCAAGAAAAGACACAATTATTGCTATAATAGGAGGTGGAATAATGTCAATGGCAATCATTATCGCCGGAGCAGCAATACAAAATATAGAAGTACAAAATGCCGCTGATCTTGCCAAAGGTTTAGAACCGGTTTTTGGAGTAGCAGCAAAGTATGTACTCTCTTTAGGACTTTTTGCGGCGGGTGTTACTTCTGCAATTACGGCTCCTCTTGCTGCAGCATATGTTGTAAAAGGATGCATGGGGTGGAAAGGAGGGATGAAAAGTAAAGAATTTCGATCTGTTTGGATGTTTATTCTATTGCTTGGCGTTGTGTTTTCTTCTCTAGGTATAAAATCAATAGAAATTATTCAATTTGCTCAAGTGGCTAACGGACTTTTGTTACCCATTATAGCAGGTTTTTTAGTATGGGTTATGAATAGAAAGGTGCTTTTAGGTAAATACACCAACTCTTGGAAACAAAATCTTTTGGGATGTTTAATTCTTGGAGTTACAGTTTTTTTGGGATTAAGAAGTGTTTGGAAGGTAATTGTTGATTTGTAGGTAAAATCTGATTATTATTGTAGGAATATGGAAAAGATAATCTTCAACGCAGATGTAGGTGAGGGGACTGGTTTTGATCACAAAATTATGCCTTATATTTCTTGGTGTAATATTTCTTGTGGTGCACATGCTGGTAATGATGAGGTGATACAAGAAACCATAAAATTAGCTGCAAAATATAAAGTTAAAATAGGTGCTCACCCTTCATATCCAGATCATGAAAATTTTGGAAGAAGGAGTTTAGATATGCCTTATGACGATTTACTGAAATCTATTACAGATCAGATTTTAAAAGTAAAACGATTTACTGAACAAGCTGGCTTACAACTTCATCATATAAAGCCACATGGAGCACTTTATAATGATACGATAATAAATAAAACAGTAGCTAAAGCAGTGGTAGAATCAATAAAAAATATCGATAAAGGGTTGAGCGTGGTTACACTGAAAAATGGTTTACTTTCCGATCTGAGTATTGGGACTCTGGATGTTAAATATGAAGCTTTTGCAGACCGCAATTATAATAATGATCTTACCTTAGTTTCCAGATTAGAAAATGATGCCGTAATTACCAATCCTAAAAGAGTTTTTAATCACGTGTTTAGAATGGTTAAAGAAGGTAAGGTTAGAACTATTAAGAATGAAGATAAGCCTGTTGTTTTTGATACGATATGTGTACATGGTGACAATCCAAAATCAGTTGAGATTTTGAAGTATGTGCATCAAAAATTTTCTGATTTAAACTTTGATTTTTAAATTAAATTCATGAAGTTTACATTGCAATACAAACGTTATTCTGAAAAGGCAATTTTGATTGAATGGCCTTCAGAAATCAACAAAAATATTCTCAAAGATCTTCTTTCTTATAAAAAACAGATAGAATATAAAAGTATTGAATCAGTTGTTGAGGTAATTACCGGATATAATTCATTATTAATCTGTTACGATATCACTATAGATGATTTCTATGAGAAAGTTGAAGCCTTAAAATTATTATATGCTAGTAATTTTTTAAAGTTAGATACGAATACAAAACTTTGGGAAATACCTGTTTGTTATTCATTAGATTTGGCTCCTGATTTAAAAGAGTATGCTGCCACTAAATCGCTAACAATCGATGAAGTGATTACACTACATACCACTCTTGTATATACGGTTTATTGTATTGGTTTTTTACCCGGATTTTTATATCTGGGTGGCCTTGATGAAAATCTATTTTTACCTAGAAAGAAAACCCCTTCCTTAAAAGTTAAAAAAGGGTCTGTTGCTGTAGGCGGAAATCAAACCGGAATATATCCTGAAGATAGTCCAGGAGGTTGGCATGTTATAGGAAAATGCCCTTTGGGTTTTTTTAATGTATATACTGAACCTCCTTGTGTTTTTGAACCAGGAGATACGATTAGATTTACGTCTGTTGATGTTGCCGAATATAACGATATAAGATCTCAAGTATATGAGAATAAATATTTGTTGAAATCTACTTCGATATGATTGGAAAAGTAAAAGTTCTTCAAACCAATTTTTATGCAACAATACAAGATCAAGGACGTTTTGGGTATGCAAAATTTGGTGTGCCAAAAAGTGGAGCAATGGATCAGTTTTCATTTATAATGGCAAATTTATTATTAAACAATGATGAGAATGCAGCATGTATTGAATTTGCATTTCAGGATCTCGTCTTGGAGTTTTCTGATACTACTATGATTGCATTAACAGGTGCTAGCATTGATGCTTTTTTAAACAATGATGGTGTACAAATGTACCGTAGAATTAATGTTACTAAAGGAGATGTTCTTAAGATTAAAAATTATAAAAAAGGGGTATATGGTTATGTAGGAATTTTGAAGGGTTTTTTGAATCCGACTGTGTTAAAAAGCAGATCGTATTATAAATCGATAACCACCAATTTTTGTTTAAAAAAGAATGATGAACTTTCTTATGCTGTTGGTGAGTATACAGATTTTCAGTTTTCTAATATTACAAGACCATTGTTGTTTGATGATCGCGAAACGCTTAAAGCATACCCAGGGCCAGAATTTTCATTATTGTCTGAAAAACAGCAATCTGTAGTTTCAGATTCGAATTTCACGATTTCCAGAAATATCAATAGAATGGCTATCGTACTGGAAGAACAGTTGGTTAATGATTTTGCCTCTATGCTTACGGGACCAGTTTTGCCTGGTACGGTTCAGCTCACACCTTCTGGATCATTAATTGTTTTAATGCGAGATTGCCAAACTACAGGTGGTTACCCCAGAATTTTACAGTTAAGCGAAGCATCGATTAATTATATTGCTCAAAAACAAGTTGGGGGCACGTTTAGATTTAGGGTATCTAATACTTTTTAATTTCAAATGATATCAATTTTATTTTGTTAATAAAAAGGGGGGTAAAATCCCCTAGGACCTACAGGGGGAAAATCCCCTGCTTACATTTTTTATGAGTATAATACAGCTTAGTTAAGTCCTTAGTATATATCGTGTTAACAAGGGATTAAATATTTTTAAACTCTGAAAAAGGTAGGGTGTATTTGCGTAAAAGGCTGTTTTTTAAATATATTAGCGATTACTAACCCTAAAAAAAGTAATGTAATGGCAAAAAAAGTACCTAAAAAGTGTATTACAGTAGACGAAGCTAGAGAACTACAAAAAGTATGGTGTGATACACGTACACCCGAGATAGATAAATGTATTGGATTTCAAGACACCCGAGAGTTTTGGTGGAGCGTAGAAGAATTAGAGGAATATCTTAAATATGTAAAAAAACAATCCAAAAAACAAGGGATCGATGATCCTGGAATTAGAATATATTTTGGTGCGTATCCTGAATCAAAATGCAAAATGCATAGAGGATATTCTACTGTGTTTTTAGCACCAACGGGTGCACCTGCTGGTAGTTTTGGTAAAGGTGGAGATAGTGCTTCTAATAATTATGAAATACAGCCAATGAATGGTGCTGGAGCAGGCTTTCCTCCGAAAGATTATTAAAAAATGTACTTGCTAATTATTGTAAATATATTTGAACTCTTAGCTGCATTGGTAGGGAGTTATACTATGAAAAAATACCGAGTTAGAAAATTGACTCGGTATTTCGTGTATTTTTTGTGGCTTACAGTTTTTGTAGAATTAATATTTGGTTGGATTCCCTGGTTTGTTTATAAAATAGATTCAATTTCTCATTTAAAACAGACATTTTTAGGTAATAATCACTGGGCTTATAATGTTTATTTTATTATAAGTTTTTTGTTTTACATCTTTTTTTTCAAAGAAAATATACATTCAAAAAAAATAAAACTTTTCTTAAGTGTATTAATGTTTCTATATGTGATTGCTTCAACTTCAAATTTGATTTTTACAAATGTGTTTTTTGAAGGAACTTCTCCAGTTACTTACATTTTTGGAGCTATTTTAATATTCTTAAGTGTGATGCTTTATTTTTACGAAATATTGAAAAGTGATACTATTTTATCATTTCATAAAAGCCTTCCATTTTATATAGCAATAGGAGCAATGGTGTTTCATTTAATTGTTACACCGCTATTTATTTATATTCAGTATAATTCAGTGCAAAATCCGGATTTTGTTCAGGTTCGTAAAATAATACTTAATAGTGCAAATATTTTTCTGTATACTTGCTATACTATTGGTTTTATAGTATGCTCGAAAAAGAACAGATCTTATTAATAATATACTTTACCATTATTATTTCATTTTTTATAGTATTTGGTATAGTTTTCTTTATTGCCTTCCAACGCAGAAAAAATAAATTACTTCTCGATAAGTTTAAAGCCGAACAACGGTATGAAGATGAGATCTTTAAATCCCGAATAGAGATACAAGAACAGGCACTTAAAAATGTAAGTTGGGAGCTTCATGATAATATTGGTCAGTTATTGTCGACAGCTGTGATGCAAATCAATATCATGAGCACAACCATTGATAAAAATGCTACAGATTCTCTCAACGATGTACGCAAATTGGTTGGAGATAGCCTTCAGGAAATACGCAACCTGTCCAAAACCTTAAATAATGAGGTAATTCATAATATTGGTCTAGAAAAGTCGATACAAGTAGAATTGGATCGATTCGAAAAGCTTCGCTTTTTAAAAACAAAACTTTTGGTCACTGGAGAAGAGTTTCATATCGATCCTAAGGATGAGATTATTTTATACCGTATTATCCAGGAGTTTTTTTCAAATACGATAAAATATGCGGAGGCTTCAAATTTAGAAGTAGAATTGAAGTATTCTCCGGATAGTTTAGATATTAAGGTGCAAGAAGATGGTGTTGGCTTTGATATGAAATCTGTTCAGGCTAATTCTGGATTGTTAAACATGAAAAGCCGGGCTGCAATGGTTAAAGCAAATTATGAATATAAATCAGCCCCAGGTGAAGGAGTTATGCTTAGATTATCTTACCCCGCTAAGCATAAAGATTGATTTAAGTATATTTATACTCTAAAAAATACAGGAGGCTTTGGTAATTGTAACAATGCTAGATCAAATAATTGTTAATTGGATCTCCTAATTTTTTGAAAAACACACAAATAGAAATGATGAAGAAAAAGACTATAGTAATTGTTGATGATCATCTTTTGTTTGCACAATCTCTGGAGAGCTTGATAACAAAACTTGAAGAATACGAAGTTTTGGCAATTCTAAAGAACGGAAAAGAGCTTACCCAATATTATCTACATAAGAGAAAAAAACCTGATTTAATTCTTTTGGATGTAAAAATGCCGGTGATGGACGGGGTGCAAACAATGCAATGGCTCAAAAAAAATAGGCCAGAGCAAAAGGTTTTAGCACTTACTATGGAAGACGATGAAGAAACCATCATTAAAATGCTTAGAGCAGGAGCAAAGGGGTATTTATTGAAAGATATTCATCCAGAGAATTTTGAATTTGCTATGAAGATGGTTATCGAACAAGGTTTTTATTATTCTGGTAAAGTCGAAAGTGCATTAAAACATTCTGAAGGTTTTGACCCGGTTGAAGATTTTCAGGAAAGGTTAACCGATAAAGAAAGAGGGTTTTTGAAATACGCGTGTTCAGAACTTACATATAAGGATATTGCTGCAGAGATGGGATTGAGTCCTAAAACTATAGAAAACTATAGAGAGACGGTGTTTAAAAAACTACAAGTAAAAACCCGGGTAGGTTTAGTGATCTATTGTATTAAAAATAATTTATTTAAGATATAGTAAAACCCTATTTTGAAAAGCTTTGAAAGCGTATTCAAAATAGTAGGTTGAACTAATCCCGCTGTAGAGCGGGATCTATTAGGGTATTGTGTTGATTATTTTGAAAAGGATATAACTTTCATATAATTTTTCTATATTTGAATTGTATATGAAAAGCAACAACCCATATAATATAAACGTCATTAGTATTAAAGTGATTATTTCGCCTTGATGGGGATGTTTATACTATGTTAGAGATATAAAATCCCTTTTTTCTAAAAAAGGGATTTTTTTATACACATAAATTTAGAATGAATAAAGTAAAAAACAATATCGTTATCGTCATTATTATTATCGTGATTATGTATTTGCGATAAGGGATATTGATATGACTAAAGTAAAAAACTCCCTTCAAAAAGTGAAGGGAGTTTTTTTGGTTTTAACATCATGTTGAATAAAAAATTAACATATAGTGATTGTAAATATTTTGCACTTAAGTATCTGTTTATCAGTTGTTAATAAGGATATGGTGTTAAGTGGATATTGTAAGGGAATTGAATAATATACAATGGTTTAGCTACAACAAAATAATTTTATACTGTGGTTTATTTGTTAAGGTAAGAATACCGCAGTTTTTTAGTTAAAAAATTAAATAATCCTCAAAAAACTAAATATTAGAATGAGTATCAATAAATATAGTAAACAAGTCACACAAGATGACACACAACCTGCAGCACAAGCAATGTTGCATGCTATTGGTTTGACCGATGAAGACTTTACCAAACCATTAGTTGGTATTGCAAGTACAGGGTATGAAGGTAACCCATGTAACATGCATCTTAATGATTTGGCCAAATTAGTAAAGAAAGGAACTAAAGAAGAAGATGTCGTTGGATTGATTTTTAATACTATTGGAGTAAGTGATGGAATTTCTATGGGGACTCCAGGTATGCGCTTTTCATTGCCGTCAAGAGATGTAATTGCTGATTCTATGGAAACTGTCGTACAAGCTATGTCTTATGATGGTATGGTTACTGTCGTGGGATGTGATAAAAACATGCCAGGAGCATTAATGGCTATGTTACGATTAAATCGTCCGGCAATATTAGTGTACGGAGGAACAATTGCATCTGGATGTCATGAAGGTAAAAAGCTCGATGTGGTTTCAGCTTTTGAAGCTTGGGGAGAGAAAGTTGCAGGAACTATTAGTCAAACAGAATATAAAAATGTTATAGAAAAAGCTTGCCCTGGAGCAGGAGCTTGTGGCGGAATGTACACAGCAAATACTATGGCGTCTGCCATAGAAGCCTTAGGGATGTCCTTACCATATAACTCCTCTAATCCAGCAATAAGCAAAAACAAAGAAGAAGAAAGCATTGCTGCCGGTCGTGCTATGCGATTACTTTTAGAAAAAGATATTAAACCTAAGGATATAGTCACTAAAAAAGCTCTTGAGAATGCTATTCGATTAGTAACCGTTCTAGGGGGGTCTACCAATGCGGTATTACACTTTTTGGCAATTGCTCGTGCAGCAGATGTAGAATTTACGCTAGCAGATTTTCAAAGAATTAGTGATGAAACTCCTTTTCTGGCTGATTTAAAACCCAGTGGAAAATACCTTATGGAAGATGTACATGATGTTGGAGGAATCCCGGCGGTATTAAAATATCTTCTTAAGAAAGGATTGTTACATGGAGATTGCTTAACCGTAACCGGAAAGACTTTAGCCGAAAATCTACTAGAAGTTCCTGATCTTACCGAGGGGCAAGATGTAATAAAGCCTCTAGAGAACCCAATCAAACAAACCGGACATCTTAGAATTATGTTTGGAAATCTTGCAGAAGATGGATGTGTGGCAAAAATAACTGGAAAAGAAGGACTGCGTTTTGAAGGAAAAGCAAAGGTTTTTAATGGAGAGTATGCTGCAAATGACGGTATTCGCGACGGTAAAGTCGAAAAAGGAGATGTAGTCGTCATTCGATACGAAGGACCAAAAGGAGGACCTGGTATGCCAGAAATGCTAAAACCTACAGCGGCCATTATGGGAGCTGGTCTTGGTAAAGATGTAGCACTCATAACAGATGGAAGATTTTCTGGTGGAACTCATGGTTTTGTTGTAGGACATATTACTCCTGAAGCACAAGAAGGCGGCTTGATTGGTTTAGTGAAAGATGGAGATATTATTACAATTGACGCCGAAACAAATTCTATTGCAGTAGCTATTGATGATGCAGAGATTGAAAAAAGAAAAGCAATTTGGGAGCAGCCAGAACTAAAGTTTAAAAGAGGGGTATTGTATAAATATGCAAGAACGGTATCATCAGCTTCAGAAGGTTGTGTTACTGATGAATTCTAATATAATCTGGTACAGAAAGTATAGGTAGGTTTCAATTAGAAAACATTTCCGAAATGACGGGAATCAAAATGAATTTTTTTCTAGTGATTACTAGAGCTTAAATAAGAGCAAGCGTATGGAAACACAAACGCAAACAATTGAAAAGAAAACAAAAGTGGAAACAAAGCGTATGACTGGTGCAGAAGCAGTAATCAGGTGTCTTTTGGCAGAAGGAGTAGATTTGATTTATGGGTATCCAGGTGGAGCCATTATGCCAGTATATGATGAATTGTATAAGTTTCAGGATCAATTACATCATGTATTAACTCGGCACGAACAAGGTGCTACTCATGCGGCACAAGGATATGCAAGAACCAGTGGAAAAGTAGGTGTGGCTATTGCTACTTCGGGACCAGGAGCGACTAATTTTGTAACAGGGATTGCAGATGCGCAGATTGATTCTACGCCTATGGTATGTATTACCGGTCAGGTAGGGTCACATTTATTGGGATCTGATGCATTTCAGGAAACCGATATTATCGGGATCTCTACTCCAATTACGAAGTGGAACCACCAGGTGACAAAAGCAGAAGATATTCCAACTGTTTTGGCAAAAGCTTTTTATATAGCCAAATCTGGACGTCCAGGCCCTGTATTAGTTGATATCACTAAAGATGCCCAGTTTGGAGAGTTGGATTTTGCTTACGAAAAATGTAAAGGAGTGCGCAGCTATAAGCCCGTTCCTAAAACAGATCCAAAGAGTATAGAAAAAGCTGCTAAATTGATTAATGAGGCTAAAAAACCAATGATCGTTTTTGGCCAGGGTGTTATTTTAGGTGAGGCCGAAGAGGAATTAAAAAACTTTATAGAAAAATCTGGAATACCATCAGCATGGACAATTTTAGGGTTATCCGCATTGCCAACCGCACATCCTCTTAATGTAGGAATGGTTGGGATGCATGGTAATTATGGTCCAAATAAATTAACTAATGAATGTGATCTTCTATTGGCGATAGGAATGCGTTTTGATGATCGTGTAACCGGTAATTTAAATACCTATGCCAAGCAAGCTAAAATCATTCATTTTGAAATTGACCCGGCAGAGGTAAATAAAAATGTAAAAGCAGATGTTGCTGTAATGGGAGATGTAAAAAACACACTCTCGCAGATCTTGCCTTTGGTTCAATCTAATTCTCATGATGCTTGGTTACAAGAATTCAAAGATTATGATGTAATAGAATATGATAAAGTAATCAAAGAAGAATTGTTTCCTTCCAAAGATGGGCTTTCTATGGGCGAGGTACTTAGAGGAATTAATGAAGAGACCAAGGGAGATGCTGTTATAGTATCAGACGTAGGGCAGCATCAGATGATTGCCTGTCGTTATGCAGAGTTTACAACCTCTAAGAGTAATGTAACATCTGGAGGTTTAGGAACTATGGGGTTTGCCTTACCAGCAGCGATTGGTGCCAAAATGGGAGCTCCAGAGAGAGAAGTAGTAGCGATTATTGGCGATGGTGGTTATCAGATGACCATCCAAGAATTAGGTACTATTTTTCAGACTAGAGTACCGGTAAAGATTGTAGTATTAAATAATGATTTTCTTGGGATGGTGCGACAATGGCAACAGCTATTTTTTGATAAGCGATATGCATCTACAGAAATGGTGAACCCAGATTTTGTGACCATTGCAAAAGGATATCATATCGAGGCTAAAAGAGTTACCAAACGTGAGGATTTGCAAGATGCTATTGCTGAGATGATTGCTAGTAAAGAGCCTTACTTTTTAGAAGTATGTGTAGAAAAAGAAAATAATGTATTTCCTATGATCCCAACAGGAGCATCGGTTTCTGATATAAGATTAGAATAGTTATGGAAAAAGAAAATTTTACAATATCGGTATATACCGAAAATAATATAGGATTGCTTAATAGAATATCAGCGATCTTTTTAAAGCGTCATATTAATTTGGATAGTATGACTGCATCACAATCAGAAATCAAAGATGTGTTTCGATTTACTATTGCAGTAAAAGTGACCGAGGAACAGGTTAAAAAGATTGTTGGGCAAATAGAGAAGCAAATCGAGGTGATCAAAGCATTTTATCATAAAGAAGAAGATATTATTTATCAGGAAACGGCTTTGTTTAAAGTAGCTTCTAAATTGTTATTTGAAGAACGACAAATCCAAAATGTAATTAAAAATAGTAATGCGAATATAGTTACAGTAACCCCAGAATTTTTTGTAATTGAAAAGACGGGTAGGCGTAGAGAAGTACAGGCACTATATCATAAATTAGAACCGTATGGGTTAATGCAGTTTGTGCGTTCGGGTCGGATTGCTGTAACTAAGGAGAAAATGGATATTTCAAAAATATTAGAAAGTTTTACAGAAGAAGCCGTGTAAGGGATAGCAGCGACATCCTTTTATCTCTGATCCCAGAGGTTTTCGAAGGGATTTGAGATAAAAGATATAGCGGATAGCCCGACCCTAAGATGGCACTGAGTTTATCGAAGTGTCGGCTAAGGGATACACCCAAAAAGAAAAACAACTATAAATCAAAATTAAAAATCAATATCCTGTAACAGGAAAAAACAACTAATTAAGAAGGAAAATGGCAAATTATTTTAATACGCTATCATTAAGAGATCAATTAACACAATTAGGAAAATGTAGATTTATGGATGCCGATGAATTCTCGGCTGGAGTAGATGTACTTAAAGGAAAAAAAATTGTTATTGTAGGATGTGGTGCTCAAGGACTTAATCAAGGTCTAAACATGAGAGATTCTGGATTGGATATCTCTTATGCGCTTAGAGAAGCAGCAATTAATGAAAAAAGACAATCTTATGTAAATGCTACCGATAATGGTTTTAATGTTGGAACTTATGAAGAATTGATTCCAACTGCTGATGTGGTAATTAATCTTACACCAGATAAACAACATACTCAAGTAGTAACCGCAGTGATGCCGCTCATGAAAAAAGGAGCTACCCTATCGTATTCTCATGGTTTTAATATTGTTGAAGAAGGTATGCAGGTTAGAGAAGATCTAACTGTGATTATGGTGGCGCCAAAATGCCCTGGATCTGAAGTAAGAGAAGAGTATAAAAGAGGGTTTGGAGTTCCAACTCTTATTGCAGTGCATCCAGAGAATGATCCTCAAGGGCACGGTTTAGATCAGGCAAAAGCTTATGCAGTTGCAACTGGAGGAGACAGGGCTGGAGTATTAGAATCTTCATTTGTAGCCGAGGTTAAATCAGATTTGATGGGAGAGCAGACGATTCTTTGCGGTCTATTACAAACCGGATCTATTTTGTGTTTTGACAAAATGTTGGAAAAAGGAATTGATGCAGGATATGCTTCTAAATTGATTCAGTATGGTTGGGAAACTATTACAGAGGGATTAAAATACGGAGGTATCACTAATATGATGGACCGTTTATCAAATCCGTCAAAAATAAAAGCGTTTGAATTATCTGAAGAATTGAAAGATATTATGAGACCTTTGTTTCAGAAGCATATGGATGATATTATTTCTGGACATTTCTCAAAAACCATGATGGAAGATTGGGCTAATGATGATAAAAATCTATTGTCATGGAGAGCTGCAACTGGTGAAACTGCATTTGAAAAAACTGCAGCGGGAGCAGTTGAAATATCTGAACAAGAATTTTATGATCATGGAGTATTAATGGTGGCCTTGGTTAGAGCAGGGGTAGAACTGGCATTCGAAGCTATGACAGATTCTGGGATCATTGAAGAATCGGCTTATTATGAATCTCTGCATGAAACTCCACTTATTGCAAATACTATTGCTCGTAAAAAGTTATTTGAAATGAATCGTGTAATTTCTGATACAGCAGAATATGGATGCTACCTATTTGATCATGCATGTAAGCCTTTATTAGGAGGTTTTATGAAAAACATAGATACCAACGTCATTGGAAAAGCATATGATCAAGGTAAAAATAATGGAGTGGATAATGCAAAATTAATCGAAGTAAACGCAAGATTAAGAAATCACCCTATCGAAGTTGTTGGAGCCAGACTTAGAGCTTCTATGACAGCAATGAAACCTATAGTATAGATAACACTAAATTTTGTTTAGCCAAGGGTCTGTTGAAGTTTTTGAGATGTGTATTGTGTAACCTTTGATGGGCCCAGGCAAACAAATAGAATTAAATAATTATGAGCACGGTAACGACTACATATTTCCCTGAATTAGAGGATATACAAAAGGCGGCTTCTGTAATTAAAGAAGTAGCAATGGTAACTCCTTTGGTAAATAGTATTAGATATTCTAGAAGATACGGTGCCAATATTTTATTGAAAAGAGAAGATCTTCAGCGTGTTCGTTCTTATAAAATAAGAGGTGCATTTAATAAAATAAGCTCTCTTACTCAAAAAGAACTGGATAAAGGAGTGGTTTGCGCAAGTGCAGGAAATCATGCACAAGGAGTGGCATTTGCATGCAATCATTTACAAATTGATGGCACTATTTATATGCCATCGGTAACGCCAAAACAAAAAGTTGCACAGACACAAATGTTTGGAGGAGATCATGTGAAAATAGTTCTTGAAGGTGATACATTTGATGATTCTTCGAAAGCCGCAATACACTTGTGTGAATTAGAAGATAAAACTTTTGTACATCCGTTTGAAGACCCAAAAACTATAGAAGGGCAAGGTACTATTGGTCTTGAAATATTTAAACAGACCGATGATCCTATTGATTATGTTTTTGTAGCTATTGGTGGGGGAGGATTAGCCTCTGGATTATGTGGAGCATTAAAAGCGCTTTCGCCTAAAACAAAGATTATTGGAGTTGAACCCGAGGGAGCACCTTCTATGTTAACTTCTTTTCAGAATAATAAAAACACTGAAGTTTTTGATATTGATAAGTTTATTGATGGTGCTGCTGTACAAAAGGTAGGAGATCTTAACTTTGAGATTTGTAAGGAGCATTTATCCGATATGTTTACTGTACCTGAAGGGCTTGTTTGTCAAACTATACTTGATTTATATAATAGGGATGCCATAGTTGTAGAACCGGCAGGAGCACTTACACTAGCCGCGCTAGAGTTTTATAAAGATAAAATCAAAGGAAAAAATGTAGTTTGTATAGTAAGTGGTAGTAATAATGATATCACTCGAACAGCAGAAATTAAAGAAAGAGCATTATTGTATGCCGATTTGAAACACTATTTTATCGTTCGTTTTCCACAACGTGCAGGCGCTTTAAAACAATTTGTAGGCGAAGTACTTGGGCCTAATGATGATATTACTCATTTCGAATATTCTAAAAAATCAAGTAGAGAAAATGGTCCAGCTGTAGTTGGAATTGAATTGAAAGATAAAGAAGACCTCAAGCCACTTATTTCGAGAATGAAAAAATTGAATTTCTATGGAGATTATCTAAATGACAAACCTGATTTGTTTCAATTCTTGGTGTAACATTTATTAACAGCATCGATTGCAAGTAGATTGGATTTATTTTAATCTAATTGTAAGTTCTAGTTATTTAGTTATGGCGTAGTGATATACACAATCTAAACTGATATTGAAAGTAAGTAGTATGTTACTTTTTTTTTGATTTGGCCTAGGGTATTCCTGGTAATACTTGTCTAAAATATACTTTATATAAAACCTGAGATTTTTTCTCGGGCTTTTTTATGCTAATTTTTTAAAGATACTTGGGTAACATTTTTGCATTTTGTGACATTTATGGTAGTGTTTCTTTAATGGTGGAATGTAATTGTTGTTCTGTTAACAATCTTTATTACTTCAACAGATAAAAAACACAACCCTAAAATTTGAAATAACTGATTTAATTAATAATGAAAAAAACTTTTTTATTTATCGCTTTCAATATTTGCGTTGTTTTGGGTGTTCATGCCCAAGAAATATCAAACTCAATCAAAGTTAATCCGCTAGCCTTATGGGATGGCTCTGATTTATTATCTTATGAAAGAGGAATTACGAAACACTCTTCTGTGTTATTTGGTGCAGGAATAGGTAGATTCAGAGTTGGTGGTTTAAAATATAAGTCTCAAGGGGCATCTTTGCAATATCGATACTACTTTACAGAGTCAATTAACAAATTCTACTTAGGTGCACTAGCCCACTATCAAGGAGGGGAGGTTATACCCGGTGAAGAAGAGACTATTGAATTTGCTTTGGCTTTTTTCACTATTAATCGACCCATTTATTTTCATTCATTAGGAGGCGGTATTAAATCGGGATATCAATTGGCTAATAAAGGTGGTCTCACGTTAGATCTCAATCTAGGGATTAGCTATATGCCATTTAATTATAAAGATCATGGTACAATTACGGTAAAGTTAAAAGAAAATGGTATCATACCAACGTTTGGATTTGGTCTGGGGTACTCATGGTAATCACTATTCTGTTATCATTTTAGTACCCGTTTTTTTGATACATTATATTATTAATAATAAAAAGAACCCCTTGTTAATTCAACAAGGGGTTTTTCGACATTAGCTAATAGCTGAGTCGTTCAAGAGTAATCTAATTTCAGTTTTGATTTATTACATAACTAAAACACAAAACACAAAACATAAAATCAACTTTCTTTTTTTAATTTTTGTACTATCTGAATTGATTTATAAGTTAATTTCTCAATCATCTCATAGTCAAAATCACCATTACTGTTTTTAACGATAAGTTTTGATCCCATCCCTACACAATGAGCTCCTGAAAGGAACCAGTTTCTTAAATTTTCTTCTTCAGGAGTAACGCCACCACTAGGCATGATACTTGACCATGGACAAGGAGCTTTAATACTTTTAATAAAATCAGGACCTCCTATTTGAGCCGCAGGAAAAATCTTCACAACTTCTGCTCCAAGTTCTTCGGCATAATTGATCTCTGTTAACGTGGCGCAACCAGGTAGCCAAGCAATTTTTCTTCGATTACAGACTTTTGCGATATCGGGATTTAGTATCGGTGATACGATAAAATTAGCTCCTTTTTGAATATAAAGAGAAGCGGTTCCCGAATCGACTACAGATCCAATACCAAGAATCATATCTGGAAGATTTTTAGCACACCACTCGATAACCTTAGAAAATACGTCTTGAGCATTATCGCCTCTATTCGTAAATTCAAATACTCGTGCACCTCCATTATAACATGCTTTAATCACTTTTTGAACGATTTCAGGGTCATGATAATAAAACAATGGAACTATCCCTGTTTGACTCATGGTTTGCGTGACTTCTATTCTTGTATATTTTGCCATTATCGTATGATTCGACCACTCAGGTTACCCTGAATAATATTCAGTATTTCTTTTTCGGTAACTAAATTAGCATCACCTTCAATCGTATGTTTAATCGCACAAGAGGCATTAGCAAACTCAAGTGCCATGACATCATCATAGTGTAAAAGACCATGAATTAATCCCGCAGCATAAGCATCACCTGTACCAATTCTATCAATTACATGAGTAATTTCTAACTCATCTGTTTGAGCATAGTCATTTCCATTCCACATTCTGGCTCTTATTTTATGCCAATTGGCATTAATAGATATTCTGGTCTTATCAAATACCTTTTTTATACTTGGATGTTCACTCATCAATAACTTGCTTCCTGCAATAAAACCTTCTTTAGTATGTGCAAATGTAGTGGTTAGTAGTTCATTTATTTCATTAGGACCGCCAATAAAAATATTGGACATACTTACTAACTCATTAAGAGTTTCAAATGCATTCTTTTCGTAGTTCCATAAATTACTTCGATATGCTGGGTCTGCAGATATTGTAATTCCTTTATTATTAGCGACCCTAAGCCCTTCTTTAAGCGCTTTATAAGCATTATAGGATAGGGCAGGAGTAATACCAGTCCAATGGAACCAAGTACAATCTTCAAGAATTGTAGGCCAATCTATCTCTTTTGGGTCAATGTTACTAAACGCAGTTTGAGATCTGTTGTATGATATTGTACTAGATCTCATCACCGCGCCTACTTCCAGAAAATATAAACCTAAAGGATGTTCAGAATTGATAATTGAGCTTGTATTTACACCAAACTTTTGGAGGTAACTTTTTGCAGCATCACCTACAAAATCATTAGATACAGCGGTAATATGCTGTGTTGCATTACCTAATTGAGATAGAGAAATTGCAACATTAGCCTCTGTTCCGCCAAAGTAATACTCTAGTTGGTTAGATTGTTTTAATTTTTTATTTCCCAGTGGAGCAATACGCATTAAAACTTCTCCAAAGGTTACTACTTTCTCCATTTTCAACTTTGATTTATTTGTTGATCTAGACTTTTAATTAACATCCGGATCTACATTTATATTAGTATTATATCCCAAAATAAAGGTTATTAAGTGCTGGTTAACTAATTTACTATTTTAACGTTATAAAATTCTTTATTTTTAAATCCCTAAAGCCTGTCCTCCTCCAATTTGAATTGTTTCAGCCGTTAAAAAGGCTGCATCATTACTTGCTAAGAAAGAAACCACAGAGGCTACATCTTCGGGTTGGCCTAATCGTCCTAGTAAAATATTATTTTTCCATGAGGCAAAAACTTCTGGTTTTGTAGATTTAATTTGCGCGTGGAATGGCGTGTCAATTGTACCGGGAGATACTGCATTTACTCTAATTCCATACTCTGCTAGATCTTTTGCTAATGCCCTGGTTATTGCATTAACAGCTGCTTTAGAGGTTCCATAGATTCCAGCTCCAGGTCCACCGGCAGTCCATCCTGCATTAGATGTATAGTTAATTATAGAGGCGTTATCTCCTTTTTTAAGAAAAGGAATAGCGGCTCTTGAAGCAAAGAAGGTAGAGTCAAGGTTTAATGCCATTACGGCTCTGTAAAACTCTGTTGTCATTTCTTCGAATCTTGACCTTCCTCCTAATCCACCGGCATTATTCACGAGCACATCAATTTTACCATACTTTTCTCCAATAGCATTAATGTTTGATGTTACAGCTTCTTCGTTTGTAACGTCAAATCCATAGTACTCTGCAGTTATTCCTAGTGCGGTAAGCTCTTCTATTCTTTCAGCTCCTTTATCATCCTCTATACCATTTAATATTACAGTATATCCATCGTTGCCTAATCTTTTTGCAACTTCAAAACCGATACCACCGGTAGCACCAGTTACAACGGCAACTTTTCCATTTAAATTCATTTTTTAATAATTATTAAGTTAATTTTTTTCTTTTAGTGGTTTTATTTCTTTGATCAGTACAAAAATTGATAGTACTGATAGTGGCGCCAATACTGCCAGAATGATAAAAGCTGGAGTATAGGAAACAGTTGTTATTTTTGGAATAATGAAATTCATGATCGCTACTGAAATGGCTCCAATAGTACCTGCAAGACCCGCAAGTGCTCCTACAGATTTACTTTTTAATAGATCGCTAGAAAGTGTTTGGATATTACTAATGGAAAATTGAAATCCGAAAAGCACTATAAACACGAAGGAAACAAACTTGATAGGAGTGTCTGCAAATAGAATAGCTCCTATAATAGCTATAAAAATAATAGCTCCACCAAGTGCGATAACTCTTTTTCTTGCTTTATCAAGACTTAGAGACTTCATTAATCTTTGTACATACCAGCCACCAGCAATGCTTCCTATAGCAGCCCCAACGTATGGAAACCATGCATACAGCCCAATCTCTTTTACATTAAATCCATATTCTTTATTAAGGTAAATAGGCATCCAGAACACAAATAACCACCATATTGGTTCAATAAAAAACCTAGCTGCTAATATACCCCAAGCTTCTTTGAAACTAAGAATCTTTGATAGCGGCATAGCTTTGCTTTTATCTATTTTTTCTTTGTTTTGTTCTTGACCGGATAGGATATATTCTTTTTCATTGTCTGTTATCCAGGGATGTTCTTTAGGTTGTTTTTTATTAAAAATTAACCAAGGAATAATCCACAAAAAACCAATAACACCAATGATGATAAATGTCCATCTCCAACCATATCCTTCAAATAATTCAGCGATTGTTGGTGCAGCAACAATAGAACCAATAGCGGCTCCAGCATTAAATATCCCTTGGGCGACTGCTCTTTCTTTTATAGGGAACCATTCTGCATTGTTTTTTACAGCACCCGGCCAGTTCCCAGCTTCTGAAACTCCTAATATTCCTCTATATAGACCGAGAGAAGCTAATCCCTTGGCAAAAAAGTGCAGTAAAGATGCTAACGACCAGAAAAAGATTGATAATACAAACCCGATCTTAGTGCCCACTTTATCATATACCCAACCAGAGATAAATTTACCGGCAGCATATGTGATGGTAAAAATGTTGATAATCCAGGCATAATCTTCTTCTGTGAGCCCTAAATCTTTTTTCATTTCGGGCCACATAATTCCTAATGCTGATCTATCTATATAATTTATTATTGTGGCTAGGCATACTAGTCCAATAATCCACCATCGTAATCCTTTAACTTTCATATATTTTTATTTGTTAAAGAGGCTTCTATAATGTATTTGATGTGAACTGGGGTAAAAGTCAAACATGTAATACGTATCGTTTCTTACTTAATCTATTATGTATAGTTGTATACAAATCAGTAATTTTAGCACTAATAGTTTTAAGTATAGATTATCCCTCCTTTAATATTTTATTAGTAGATAAAAACGTGCAATTTTATGTTATCTACGATTATTCATTAGTTGATTTTTTAATCTTTTTGACTGTAACAGTATTGATACAGTATTTTGAAATGCGCTTTCATTTTTTCTTTCGCTAGTTTTGGATCTTGGTTTTTTATGGCATTGTAGATATCATTATGTTCCTGTATTCCTAAAAAAGTTTGATTAGCATCGCAAACGTGGTGTTTTTCGAAATTAGTTATGATACCGGGTGTAATCATTAACATTAAAGTGTTCATAGAACTGTTTTTGCTTGCTCTTGCAATGGCCAGATGAAATAGCAAATCTTCTTGTACGGCATCTTCACCCTTGACTACTTTGTTTTCATAAGCGTCAAGAGCATCTTTCATAAGGTTTAAATCATTTTCATCCCTTCGTATTGCTGCTAATCTTGCCGTTTTGAGTTCTAAAAGAATCCGAGTTTCTACTAAAGATTTAAAATCGGGTTCGTTAAGTCTTAATATATCTTCAATCATACCATTTAGCGCTATAACTCCAATGTTAGCTACAAAAGTTCCACTTTGCGGGATAGACTTCAGTAACCCATAAAATTCTAGCTTCTGGATTGCTTCTCTAATGGCACTTCTACTTACTTCGAATTTTTCTGATAATGTTCGTTCAGAAGGTAGTTTATCTCCAGGTTCTAAGTTTTTATAGTTAATTAAATCCCGTATTTGAGAAATAATTTTTCTTTGGATTTGTTCATTTTCATTTTTTGTTAGTATTTCTAATTTCATAGTATAAAATAGATATTAACTAAAATTGGTTAACCAGATTGGTTTTCCAAAATTAAAAAATTATTTGTTACAATAAAAGGATATTAGTGATTATAATTTTACTTGATTTTTCCCTTTCTGCCGATAGAGTTTGTTACACCTTTTTGTGGAATAACAAACTCATGGCAAGGCTAACTCAAGTTCATTTTATGTATATCATTTTATCATCAGTATTTCTATTAGTATTGATTTTATGTTGTCAATGTTCAACTTCTAGGTGATAATATTTGACTGTCGCATACGCTCCTTCATCACGAGTAACTAAATAGTTACCAGCCTTAAAATAATTTTCAAAGGCACTCCATTTTTTAATATTGATATCATCATACACCACAGAGGAGTTTTCATTAAGAATGATTTCCATTCTATCTTTACTTACTTTTACTTCCAGAGTAAATTTTTGAAAACCTACATACTCAGGAAATGTATATCCTTCATCATCTCCCCAGGCATCTGTCCTTAATAGTTCTGTATCGCTTGCGTTTATATCCTTTAAAACTTTTGTTTTTACTCTTACTTTACCCTGATTCCAGTATATTTTAAGAATAGGGGGAGCATTATTATCATTTTGTCCAATCAGATCTCTTTGTTGGTTAGTTAATCTACCGTGGATTTGCATAATAATAGTTCTATGATATTTACCATTATTATCTTTTGTAATCTCATTCATAGCCAGTGTACCTTTCATGGTTCCACCCTGAGCAAATGTCCAATTGGTTGTATTGCTTCCTGGTTCCATTTGCTCCCTTAGTTCTGTTCTTGAATATGAAGAATTTGCTGTGGATGAGCCTGGATAGGTGTGAAAAACTAAAGCACCATCTGTAGAGTCATTATACATAAAAGGTTTCAATATTTCATTTGTAGCATAATTTAGAATTTCTGGAGGTTTAACTTCAGTTGGATTTCCTATAGGTAAGGTGACCTTCCAATGACTTAAATCAATTTTTGATAGTATATAATTATCTGGGTTTGTATTGTCTTCATTAGTAACATTATCACCACTTTGCTCGATATCACCTGAATCTTCTTCAAGAATGTTATTGTCATTATTGTCACTATCGTTTTGACAGCTAACACTGATTAACATCGTAAAGTTTAATACCACCAATGCTACGTTTTTAAAACATCTTCTGTAAGCATTGTTTTGTAAATATGTGATCATGTTTTTTGAAAACATCATGGCTTAGTGGCTAACGGTTAAATCATAAAATTTTACTTTGGCGAATGCATTTTTATTTTTTGTAGCCAGATAATTTCCGGCTTTAAAATAATTTTCAAATACTCCCCATCTCTTCATATCAATTCCTTTGTATACTTTTGAATACTTATCATTTAGTATCACTTTCATTTTACCTTCTGAGGCGATTATTTCCACTGTGAATTTTTCAAAACCCACCTTTTTAGGAAAATTATATCCTTCATCATCTTTCCAGGTAGATTTTTTTAAGATTTCTTTATCCGAGACATATTGATCTTTAAGAAACTTTGACTTTAATCGTATTCGCCCATTATTCCAATATACTTTCATAATAGGAGGTGCATCATTATCGCTTTTTCCAATTAATTCTCGCTGTTCATTTGATAATCTCCCATGAATTTGTAGTACTATTACCTTATCATATTTACCTTTTTCGTTTTTAGAAATTTCATCAATGGCTATAGTAGCTTTCATACGTCCTCCTTCTTTGAAAGTCCAGTTGACATTATTTTTGCCAGGTACCATTTGTTCCCTTAATTCACATCGAGAATATTTGGTGTTTGTGGTGGTTGCTCCTGGTGTTGCATAAAAAACGAGTGCCCCATCTTTTGGGTCATTATACATGTACTTTTGTAGTGTAGGATTGTTTGCATAATCCAAAATTTCGGGAGGACTCACATTAATTGGCTTTGGGCTGCCTATAGGTAAGGTTACCTTCCAATGGCTTAAATCTATTTTTGGTGATAACTGTTTTTCTTTCTTTTCCGATTCTTTTTGAGTATTAGAATCTGCAATACTACTTGTCTGGGCTAGACAAGTAGTATTGGCAGATAGAAATATTAATACTAAAAAGGGGACTATATTTTTTTTAATATTTTTCATTTTACAAATTAATTAGTAGCCGTAACAGTTACCGAATCAGCTCGTATTTCTTCATCTCCACTATTATATCCGAAATCACCACCACCACCACCAGTAGCTGGGCCTCCAATACCTCTTATAAAAAGAGCAACACTGTTATTAGCTCCCGAATTAAATGAATATGTATACGTGATATAACCATCATCGTTAGGGTTAGCTTGTGTCTGAATTAGAAGGTTGTTTGCCGCCTCTTCTACCTGTGAAATTGAAGAATAACCAAAACCATCTTGAGGAAAATCTACAGTATCTGTATAATACGTTGGAGTGTAACCTCCTGTATATCCAGAACCAGCTAAAACTCTTAATTCAAGCATACTGGGGAACGAACCTCCTGTCGGACTTTTAAAAGATGTCACTATTTCTACTGTATAGTCTGAATCTGGGATCACTTCGAACTCTTGATACAGATGATCTGGCTCATTGTTATCAAATTTTACAACGTTATCAGAACCTCCATTACCAGAACTAGATTCTCCCTGGTCTCCAATACTTTTATTAATCCAACCAGAACAAGTACAATCAGAACCTGATGATTTAGGAAGTTTGTCAAAATCAGAGTTTACTAAAACGGGGTCGGGAACATCTGGTTTTGGTGGCTCAATTACTTCAATACTTTTGGTAATTGTGCTCGTCTTTCCCAATTTATCTGAAGAAGTTAACGTAACTTCAAATGTACCTTCTCCTGGAAATTCTAAATTGATGTTTTCTGAAGTAAGTGAAGGAGTAACATCATCATCTGTGTCCAGGTCTAACAATGTAACATTTTCAGGGATTTCCCATTGATAATCAGTTGAACTCACCGACTGATTTGTTAGAAAATAAATTTTAAAATCTTCTTCTGGAGTCGTTCCTTCTTTTTGAATGGCTACAAAGTTTGCAGAAGGAGGTGTTAAATCAGGTAAGTCTCCAACTTCCGGAAGGTCATCATCCTGACAAGAGATCAAGACTGTTATACTAGTTATAAATAACCAAGCATATGTTTTTAGATATTTCAGCTTTGTCTTCATTTTTTTAATATTTTAATTATTTACTTCCTGAATTCAGGAAAGAATATGGTATTAATAGCCTGGGTTTTGCGGATAAAAGTTATCTGTTACATCTCGTTCTCTTTGTGGAATAGGTAACAAGAGGTCATTTGCAGAAAAATTGTATCCATTGTCATTTGAAAACTGTGTAAGTATTGGCACGGCTTGATTGAATCTTATTAGATCGTATAATCTATGATTTTCAAAAGCTAGTTCGACTCTTCTTTCGTTTAATAAGGCTTCTTTTGTAAGCACGTCTCCACCAGCTATAGGTGCTACTCCAGCTCTTTCTCGAACTCGGTTATAAGAGGTTATTGCATCTGCGTCAGAAGTTTCTAAAAATTCTCCCATGATTGCCTCAGCATGCATAAGCAAAACATCAGAATATCGTAATACTATCCAATCTCTACCAGAGTTTTGATCAGCATCTGGTTGAAACTTATTGTTTTCAACCCTATTGCTACCCACCGTAGAACTCAAGAAACTTACAGGAAATCTTATAGGTTCGCTTGCCGCCGTAATTAGAGCCTGAAGTTCAGGTGTAGCCAGGTTAACACCTTGCGCACGACCAGCAGCTGTCATATCAATACTGAATCGTTGAGAATCTCCTTGTACTTGTGCACTACTATCGTCTCTTGCATCAGAAGTTATTGGAGGAGTACTTAATGATTCGTAGGAAACTGCAAATATGATCTCTTCATTTAATTCATTATCAAAGGCGAAGACATTTTCAAATGAATCTAAGAGTTGATACCCATACGAGTTGTTTTCGTCTACAAGCTCATCTAGTAGTATTTTTGCCTGTGCATAATTAGGAGTAGGAGCGCTTAAGTACACTTTGGCAAGTAATGATTTTGCTGCTCCGGCAGTTCCTCTATTTGCTTTTGCACTAAAGCTTTCTAAATTAGAAATTGCGGCATTGAAGTCACTAACTATTTTTTGATATACCTCGCTTAGTGGAAGTCTTGGATATTCTTCAAAATCTTCTGGCGTAATCTCTCTATCTATAAAAGGAACATCTCCAAACGCTCTTGCCAGATTAAAATGGGATAAGGCCCTCATAAAGTAAGCTTCCCCGATAATTTGGTTTTTATTACTGTTTTGTATTCTATCCTGATTATCAAGGATAATATTTGCTGATAATATTACTTTATAGTTATTGGTCCAGTAATTTGCCGCTTCACCAAGGTCTGCAGTCATATTAAAAGACTCAATATCTCCAAAATCTCCATCTCCGTTGGCAGATACGCCATTATCTGATCTAAGCTCAGTAATGAGAAACTCACCTGCCGGAATTTTTTGGTATCCATCATACATTCCATTTAGAATCGAGACAAAACCAGATGGATCATTAAGAGTAGGGGTTTTATCGGGTTCGTTTGGATTACTTATGGTTAGTTCGTCTACTGAGCAGCTGGTTAGCATCAAAGAAACAACTGCTGTTGTATATAATATTTTTAAAAAATTAGTTTTCATGCCGTTGTATGTTTAAAATTGAAGATTAAGACCCATTGAAACCACTCTAGGAATTGGTGGAGCTCCTCTTTGATATCCAAAGGTTGTTGCCAAATTTGCTCCTCTCGTATTGTAATTTGCACCTTCTGGGTTAAATCCAAAATAGTCATCAGCTGTTATGTAAATTAAGTTTTCACCGTTTATATATATTCTTAATTTATCAATACTCAATCTGTTAGTTATATCTGTTGGTAATGTATAACCAACCCCTATATTTCGTAACGCTATAAAAGAAGCATCTTGAATATGATCATCGGTAAAGATTCGTTTTCTTAAAAATTCTCTGTTAGGCACGTCGCTGGTTACATCTTGATTTGAGCTAAATTCGTTTCTTTGATACTCAAGATCCGAAACACGCACTTCAGCTCCATGAGAACCTTGTAAAGAGAAGCTAAGATCTACACCATAAAAATTGAAATTACTCGAGAATCCCCATTCAAAGTCTGGATAAGGATTACCTAATTCGGTTCTATCTTCATCATCGATAATACCATCACCATTCAGATCTTTTACGTACACATCTTGTGATTGCGCATTGATAGGATAAAAAGGATTGTTAAGATACTGAAAAGGAACTTCTCTATCCATCACAAACCCATAAAAAGAAGTGATAGGTTGCCCTTCGTTTGCAATAAATTGAGTAGCTCTTTTGTCATCTTCTATAGAGGAAATTAATCCGTCATTTTTACCAAAATCTACCAATTCATTAGTGTTTTTTGTGAATTGAGCCGAAACATTCCATTTAAAGTTTGGTCGTGTAATAATATTTGAACGTGCTTCAATTTCTATTCCTTCGTTTTTAACTTCTCCAGAATTTTGTAAAAACCCTCTAGCTCCTGTAACAGATGGTATTGGTAAAAATAAAATAAGATCGTCGCTGGATCTGGTATAATAGTCGGCAGATAAACCAAATGCACCATTTGCTATTTCCAGATCAATTCCTGGGTTAAATTCGATTAGTCGTTCCCATCCCAGATCAGGATTGGCGATAACAGTAGGTTTTAATCCCGGTTGTCCATCAAAAACAACAGGGGATAGGGTGCTCAATGATCTGTATAAAGAACTAAAGATATTACGATCAATCGCATTAGATCCTGAAATACCATAACTAGCTCTTATTTTAAGATCTGTAATAATATTACTATCCTGAAGGAAACGCTCGCCAGAGATTCTCCATCCTACAGAAGCAGCAGGGAAAAATCCAAATTTTGTATTTTCTCCAAATCTCGAGCTACCGTCTGTTCTTGCACTAATCGACAGTAAATATTTATCATCAAAATCATAGTTAAGACGCCCAAAATAAGAGATTAGTTTTTCGTTACCCAGACGAGTAAAACTTCCTTGTTCACCTACATTTGCTGCAGGAATATTATCCGTAATATCATCTGTAAATCCTAACCCTCGAGTAGATTGTTCTGTAAAGTCGAAATCGTCAAAAGAAAAACCACCAACAGCATCAATTGTATGAGCTCCCAAGTTGTTTTTATACGTTAATAAAGATTCTACACCATAGTGAGTTACCGTTCTTACTCTTTCATCTCTTTGAGTACGTCCAGATCTATTTTGGTGATGAAGAATTCCTCTCTTATCATAATCTCTTGTGAATCTGAAATCACCATAAATTGTTTGTTTGAACTTAAGTCCTTCAGCTAGTTTAAATTCTAAGAAAGAACTTCCGAGGATTTTGGTTTCTCCTTTGGTTCTTTTTCTTTCTAATACTTTTGCTAATGCATTGGCATCACCAGTTGTACTTAGACTTATTCCACCACTTGTTCTCGAAAAATCAAGAACGGGATTTCCTAAGGCATCTCTAAGTATACCTCCACCATCTTGTGTAAAAACATGATCAAACATTCTTTCGAGTGCATAGTCACCAGCGATTGCTTCAGAAAAAATAACTGCTCCACGGCTGTCTGCTGTATTTACTAAGCCCAAAGTTGCATCGTTCAATCGGGTTGGTACCCATGGAGATTGTCTAAGTGCTGTTTCAATACCGACCGGAAACCTTCTTTGTAATGTATTTTGTCCATTCAGGTTTAACCCAAATCTAATTTTATTATTTTTCGATTTTGAACTGATCTTAACTCTGGCATTATACCTTTTAAAATCATCTGTAAGTAATACACCTTCATCATGTACATAGCCTAATGAAGCATTGAATTTAGTTTTAGGGGTACCTCCAGTAGCTGAGAAAGAGTGGCTTTGAATAGTTCCACCATCTATCATGATATCTTGCCAGTCAGTTTCTCCGCCATTAGCAGCACTGATGATTCCGGCAACCGTTAATAATGCATTACCTTTATCTAAATTTTCTTGAAATCTCTGACCTTCAGTTGAGTTTGGATCTAAACCAGATTCAACTCCATTAATATATTTTCTCCAACGTTCTACAGATGAGTTATATTGATCATTTTTTGGTACAAACTTAAACCCCGTATAAGAGTTGTAAGCAAATTTTGTATCACCACTTTTACCTTCTTTCAAGGTTACTATAATAACTCCGTTTGCCCCTCGAGATCCAAAGATAGCAACCGATGAAGCATCTTTTAATACTTCGATTGACTGAATATTATTAGAATCAATACTACCAAGCAAGTCAGGGTCAGTACCTAGTGCAATTCCGTCAACAACGATTAAAGGACTTGAGTCGCCTGAAATAGATCCAGGGCCTCGAACAGTAATTTTTGGTGCTCCACCCGCTTCTGGGTTTGTGGCTTGAATACGTATACCCGCAACTTTACCTACAATGGCATCATCAAGACGAGGAACCGCTCTATTTTGGATTAATTCTCCAGATACTTTTGCGACCGAACCTGTTAGATTTTTTTTGGATTGTGTACCATATCCAATAACGACCACTTGTTCAAGTTCTGCTGCGTCTTCTTCTAATACAATGTTTATAGCCGTTTGATCGGTTACGATAACGGTTTGCGTTTTAAACCCCACATACATAAATTCAAGAATATCTCCTTGTTTCGTTTTTATGGAATAATTACCATCAAAATCGCTTGAAGTACCATTAGATGTACCTTTGACAAGTATGTTTACACCAGGAAGTGGTGTTTGGTCACTTGCATCAACAATTGTTCCTGTTACTATATAAGAGCTGTCCTGCGCCAGCAAAGGAATTTGAAATAAGATCAGGACAATAAAAATTAGTTTAACTTTAAAATTCATTTTAATAATGTTATGTTCCTACAATTAGTTTAATACCGATTTCAGGGTATCTTAATGAAGAATAACAAAGAAATATTCCTTATTCTCCCTTCTTTACGATGTACATAACCATGCAGTTTTAACAAATTTTCGTATTTTTGCAAGGCATGTAATTGATAAAGTTCATGCATGTTTAGTATTACTTCCCTCCGAAAGAAGTAATTCAAAAAGGGATAGGTGTGCACCTGTCCTTTTTTATTCCCTAGTAATTTGTTTTTTTCATAATGACTGTGATTTAACTTTTTTTGTTTGAAGTAATTGTTTTTTTGGTAAACCAAATTGGGTAACCAAATTGGTTTACCAAATATATGTTATTTTAATGTTAATAAAAAAAAAATTATAAATTTTAATGTTAAAATTTTATAAGTCCTTAGTTTTTGGGGTAAGAATGTTGATAAATCATCAGTTCTTAATGTTCATAGAATAAGTTATGTTTGACTTTATTCCATGAAATCTTCACGAATCGGACTAAAAACATCAATCAAAAAACCTGCTTTTAAACAAACGGCACCATGCATTATGTTAGGAGGGATGTAAAATGAATCCCCGCCTTTTAGTATTTTGGTTTCATCACCAATAGTAACTTTAAATTCACCACTTACAACATAGGTAACCTGGGAGTGATAATGTTTATGAATAATTCCGATACCACCTTTATCAAATTCCACATTGACTAACATGATATTATCATTATACCCCATAATTTGGCGTTTCACTCCTTCGCCCACAGTTTCCCATTCAATTTCTTTTCCGATTATAAATTCATTACTTGATCCAAAACTTTTCATGTGATTGTTATTTATGCTGTTATTTTACTTTATTATATACGTATGGTCCTATCCATTGAACAGATTTTCCATTCAATGTGATGGTATGACTAGTATCTTTTTTAGAATCTGATGTACAAAGAATAAATCTATGTGTGTTGCCTTTTTTAGTAATAATTTTCCAACCAATGTAGTTTTCCTTAGCTAAGGATACTGCTTTAATGTCCTTAATCGTACTGAATGCTTTGTGGGCGATTTCTGTTATTGGATTATAGGATCCGTGGGCTTCAATGATATTAATGAAAATGTCTTTTTTCGTTTTTGGCTTTCTAATTATAAATGCCGGATCTCTTCTTAGATTAAAATTAGGATCACTGGCACCTATTCTTGTTAATAATAATTCATCATTAGCATTTGTGAGTGTTGATAATGTATAGAACGTTTTATTTGATAGCCATGTAATTTGTGATGTTCTTTTATCTCTAATTATTGATTTTCCCTCTAACCATAAGTGTTGATAACCATTTTTAGTTCCAAGTTTTTTGAGTTGTTGTGGACTAGAATATTTAAAGTTGGTATTTATTATCTGGCCAAAATAATAAAAAGGCATATCGTATTGATGGGTAGAATCTGAAGCAAACTTCATCATATCAATCAATATAGGGGTATCAAAATCTTCTTTATCTTCTAGCATTACTAAAGTTCTATGAAGCTTTGTGTTTGGATATGCATTTTCTTCTTTTGCACTAATGATTTGCAATTTTGGGTTTGAGATATCAAAAAGATACTTTTCAGAATGATGAGCGCTCCCTTTTTCAAATTCGCCATTAAAATGTGAAGTTTCATCCTGAATAATAGTATTGTGCGATATACTTTGTTTGGCCCAAGAGGTATTTTCTTCGAGATACCCACCTCCATTTTTTTGCTCAATATTCACGAATCTCGCAAGGCCGTAATCTTGTAATACCTCATTACCTTTATTGTAATAGGATAAGGATAGTTTGTCATAATGCCCATGACTTAATCCTTGGGCAGTATATTTCATAACAGCATCAAAGTGTTGATTTATTGACCGTAAAACACCAACTCCACCTTCTGTACCATTGGATCCATCTCTGAATTCAATCGATTTTTTTAAGAAAGGAGTTGCTTTATTTTGTTGAAGACCTTTAGCTACGGCTAACCCGCTATCATCCAGCTGTACAATGTTTTGTTTGGATGCGATACTCAGTAGTGAGGAGTCATTTCCTCCAAAATGATAAGCGATATCTACTGCTGATACAAGCTCTTTAGAGTAATATGACATTCCTTTTTGGCCATCGTTAAGAGGAAAGAACTCTCCATCTGCATCGGTAAGATTTAGTAATGCATAAACCGCTTTTATCAGAACGCCATTTTTATATTCAAAAATCTTTAGTTCTGGTTTTGCATTTTGTAGAGCTTCGCCAAATATCATGAAAGGGTACATGGCATATCTTTGATAGTACGGACCTTCTGTATAGTAACCATCGGGTGAAAAAGGAGTATCTAAATTGGCCAGAAAACCTGCTTTTTGACCTTCAGATTTAATAAACCCTCCATCATTGTCTTTTAGATGAGGATCAATGTTATCGCTTTTTAATCCATACAACGCCCTTTTAATTAATTCGTCATTATCCATTACTAAGCCAATCATACCGACAGCTACATTTCCCCATGTGCTATGATTGTGAATACGATTAAAGAACTGTGGAGTGTCTACAGAAAGAAAATTCGCATATGGGATAAATAAGTTCTTCTCTAAATAATCACGTTCTTCTTGAGTTAGAAATTCATAAATACAATCATATGCCTGACTTACATAAACTAGCCAATTAGCATCATTTAGGCATTGCCAAAATAGTTTTCCTCGTGCATATGACCTTGTTTGTGGGTGTAGAGGTAGTGTGGGATACATCTTGGCATAGGCCTTAAGTACATTATGCACATAAGACGCATAACTATCATCTCGCAAAATCTGGTATAATACCCCTGCTTTTTGAAGTATACTCCAATTTTTTTTATGTCTATCATGCGTATAACCACCGGCCATGTCTTTAGGGATGGGGACATGAATTCCAGTCGCAATTTCTGCATCAACTTCTTTTTTGGTCTTTTGAAGAGTTTCATCAAAAAGAGGGATATTTCCAAGCTCTTTTCTGATATTTTCAACCCCTTTTTTAGTTAAAATCAGGTTTGGATGTTCTTGCGCGTAAATATGAATGCAAAAGAATAAAAGAAGTATTTGAAAGAAGGATTTCATTATTTTTGATAAAGATATCTGTGAGTTTAGTTTCTATATTATTATTTGTGGATTAATCCTAAATGCAAACCGTCATCACCTTTGAATTGTAGCTTAGAGTTTTTACTTAGCTGATAAGCTACAGAGTTTTCGAATTGAGGGTCAATGGTCCATATGGTATTTATGTCATATTTCTCGTCTCCGGTTACAACGGTCTTTTCAGAATTAAAAAAATTGTTGTGATGTATTTTTACGATCGGGCCACCAACAACAAGATGCATCTGTATTCCTTTACTGTTGTTGAAAATACTGTTTTTAATTTCTGCATTTTGTACCCCAATTAGCGTGATGGCTTTTTTATTCTTATTTCTCTTACCATGACCGACATTATCAATAACATTATGGTCAAACGTCAAAAAGGGACCAAATGTGCTTTCATCTTTGCCATCTCGAACTAAATTTAGGACCGCTCCTTCAATATTAGAGAAAATATTGTTTTTTAAAATGACAAACTCGGCATTAAAAATTCCGTTTTCACCAATTTCTTTATCTAGTGATATAACATTGCCTGATATGTTTTTGAAGGTAGAATTTTCAATGCGAATCATATCGGCCATCGTGTTTTTAAACACCTTTATCACATCATAAGAATGATTGATATTTAAATTTTTAAAATCGCAATCATCTATGAGTAATTTGTAATTTTTATTCATAGAGTATTTACTAGTCCTTATAACGGCATTACCACTATAATCTGGGGCATCCTTTCCATCAAAAATTAGCCCTTTTAGTTCTAGACTACCTCCATTTTGTATGTCAAAAAGGGATTTTTTTTCAAAGGTTATCGTTGATTTTTTTAAAAAAGGTTTAACAGTAATTGGATGATTTATATCGATAGTTTTAGTTACCAAATATCCACTATTTGATGTAAGTTCTATAATGTCACCCGCAGCTGAATTTTTTATGGCATCAAATAGTGTATTAATACCAGGCTTTACTTGTATGGTTTTTCCTGAATTAAATGGTATTGCTTTTTCGGTTTTTGGGTACCACGAAGCACCTGTGGTTTCTTTTGTAGGGATATCTCCTTTAATTAATGCACCGGCATTTATATTTGTATCGTCAGGGACTAGTAGTCCATTGGTACTTTTTTTGAAGCTAATTTTTTTAGAAATAAAACCTTCTTCTATAATGGGTTTTGTGTTGGGAGCTATAATATTGTTTTCAAAGCGAATTCCGCTAATATCATCATATACAGTAAAGGTGTCGGTGTTATTTTCGTTATAAAAAATATTGTTTTGCATAGTAGAGTTAACTGGAGTTGCACTTCTTTCTGAATCACTACCTGCACATAGTTGTATATAATCGCAATCAATAAGTGTATTATTTTTGATCACTGCATCTTCTACCTGAAAATAACGATTAAGCGGTGAGTTTGGAACACCATTCATCACAACTAATGCTCCTCCAAAACGATAACCGGTAAGTCCAATAGCGTAATTGTTTTCTACAGTTTGTTTACCATTAATTACTCGAATACCTCCTGTACTTGGAACTCGGTTGCCGATAAAGACATTATTATTTACGTTTGTTTCATTACCATGTCGCATCGTTAATGTTCCGCGGCATTCATAAAATACGTTGTTTCTAAATGTATTTTGACAAGATTTACTGGAAATAATCTCTAATTCACCACTACATCGGTCAAAATAATTGTATTCTACTACAGTATTTGAATTACTTAAAGAATGGTGGCTGGTTCCAATTCTTAATGTTTCTCCACCGTTTGAACCTAGAGTTTGTCTGGGGCCAAAATAGTTATGGTCAATTTTATGATGATTTTTAATGAACTTTTTAGAATTTAAGCGAACTGCCATAGTTACACCCAGATTACTTTTGCCTTCAATATGGTTATGATCTATTCGGTTATTTTTTCCGTAGATTCCTATCCAATAATCCTGCTCTCTTCGTTCTGGGTTGCTATAATTATCGATTACGCATTCTGTTAAGCGACAATGAGAAGCAAAATTTTGTTTGTCTTTTTTAAAGGAGATTACCTCTGAAGTGGGAGTGTAGCCATTTTTAAACACCAAACCGCTAATAATTAAGTATTCTCCAGAAATTCGAAGGTTAGAAGCTCCCTCTAATGTAGTTTTTCCTTTTTCTTCTACAGTTAATGTAATCGGTAACTCTTTTGTACCCTTTGCTTCAAAAAGTAATTCGGCGTCTTTCCAGACTCCTTTAGCTAGTATTATTGAATCTCCGGGTTGCGCAATTTTCACAGCTTCATTAAAAGCTTCAACTGAGTTAACTGTATTCACTTTTTCTTTTTGTGCAGTTGTACACGAATATAAAAATACGCTAATGAGTATGTAATAAAATATATTTCTTTTCATGGAATTAATCTGGTTTACCAATTTGGTTAACCAAAAATAGAAATATAAATCAATAATCAAATAAGTAATCCTATTTTTTTGATGAAATGTTTAAAAAAGACGTTGATATGATGTCTTTTTAATAGAATAAGTGTGTTTTAGATAAAATATTATCAGTGAAATTGTGGTTTGCAAATTTTTTGATGGGTATAGAAATGAATTTTTATTCACTACAATATCGATGCAATTCTTTAAAGTGATCATTAAGATTTGCAACTGCTTTGTCTACATCTTTTTCTCTAATAGCATCAACAATAGCTTGATGCTCCTTAATTAATAAATAGTTTTCTTCTTTATTACATACTTTATTTTTTACAAAGTGAGTAATTATTTCTGGAGTGATAACTAACATTAAAGAGTTAATGACACTATTGTTGCTTGCCTCAGCTAGTTTAAGATGAAACATCAAATCTTCTTCTACAGCCTCAAGCCCCTGTATTGCCTTATTGCTATATGCTTCATGAGCTTCTTCTATCTGACGAATTTGATCTTCGGTTCTTCGAGTGGCGGCCAAGCGTACAGCATTTGTTTCTAAAATAATCCTGGTTTCGACCAAGGATTTAAAATCTGGTTTTTGCAGCTCTAGTATGTCAGACATCATCCCCTTGAGTGCAGTAACTCCTATATTGGAAACCCGAGTTCCACTTTGTGGATATTTTTTCACCAAACCATAGAATTCTAATTTCTGAATAGCTTGACGCAGTTGATTACGACTTACACCAAATTTTTTTGCAAGGTCCCTCTCGGCAGGGAGTCTATCTCCAGGTTCAAGTTGTTTAGAGACTATGAGTTCTCTTATTTTGGAGATAATAATTTCTTCTGCATTAGTTTTGGAAGTATTCGACTTATCGATATCATCTATTATATTAAAATTCATATCTGTTATTAATTGGCTTATTGAGTAATTAACTATGTATAATTTAAAACTATTAATATAATTTTAAAAAGCCTTGGTTTTTATGAAAAAAATAAGGCTATTTAGAAAAATATCTAAATAGCCTTGACGTTTTGAGGGCAAATTTATTGTGTATTCCGAATTTTAATGAAACACATCTAATTGTTGAATAGCAACACGGCCATAATCAGAGCTTTTATATGACTTGCCTTTCATAGATTGAAGATAACTTCCTGCTTTGAAATAGTTTTGTTTGGCTGAAGCTTTTTTGGAAGTAAAGATGGTTTTAATTCGGTTGCCACTGCTGTTCAATTCGTAGAGTTTTACGATGCTATTTTGATATGTAAGTTCTAAATACATTTCTTCTCCTAAATTGAAATTACCTACAGTTTTCCCACCTCCTTCGAGTTCTTCGGTTACATAACCGTTAATTCTCATTTTTACAGAACCGCTAGTTTGGTTTGCATTTCCTTGGCATTGTACTCTGATTACATCATCAAACTTATCCGTTTTGTCATGTATTTGTCCAAAGCAAACCTTTCCTGAGCTAGGTAAGCGATCCACCCGAACTTTCCATTTCATGCTATGTTCTTTACTCGTTGTACCATCCCAGTAGATATTGCTGTTACCGTTGGTTGTTAATTCTCTTAATTCCATTCGTGGATTACCAGAACCAGAAGATGTGTCACTACCCGCCCAAACTTGAAAAATTGTCCAGTTGTTTTCTACAAAGAACCAGTTGCTATTGGTATATGACTGCAGATTAGGAATCGCATCCACATAATCATTATTAGAGGGGGAGCCTTGTAATCCATTGAGTTTCCAGTTTTGAAGTCCTAAAAGAGCATATGGAGTGTTTCCTGATGGAGGAGGATTATCACCATTGTTTTCACCATAAATCTCTGTTTCGGTAACACTATTCCAGTCATTACTCGAGTTACCAAACCCAGAAATACGTATATATCTTGCATTTACCTCGTTAAAATTATACGTTTCCAGTTGCTTTGTAGATCCGCTACTGCCACTTGACTTTGCATCATATACTGTAGATAAGCTAGAGGTTGAGTTACCAACTCTTATTTTAAAATATGCTTTTCTTTGATCTCCTTTGTACCATGCTATTTTTACACTGGATACTTTTTTTGAAGACCCTAAGTCATATGTAATATATTTTCCTGTTCTACCTTTGGACGACCATCTTGTATTCAGATTTCCGTCTAATGTATTCGCGGGTGTATTACCATCATCCCCATTTGCAGATACAGAGGAAACATTAAGTTTCGTTATTCCTGCTTTTTGGTTGTCGATGTTTTGGATGTCATTAAACTCTTCGAAAGTTTCAATATCCGTAGTGCAATTTGTAAGTGAGACGTAGGTGAATGCTAAGAGCAAATAGCCCACAATTTTTTGGAAAGTTTTCATAATGTTTGTGTTAAATTGCTGTATTACAATATAATTGGTCAACCAATTTATATTAATTTAATCATTTAAGCAAGGAAAAACTGAATATTCGTTAATAAAAGAGTTAAATAATTATCAATTTTAACATTTAACGTGAAAAACTTATGTTTTTAACATACTAGAATCTATTTTAAATAGGAAGGGTGTTTAGATACGTTAACAATGCTAATTTATCTTGAATTAATTTTTCATATTTGTTGAAACTGTTGTTTGTTTACCTGTTTTTTAATTACAATATTTCAATTGAATTACTTTGGTTTTAAGCAAGTGTATAACGAAGAATATTTTTACTATATGGAGGTAAGTGAAAAAAAACGTATAAAACTAAAAATTCCAGAGCGTTACCCTCTGGAATTAAAAGCTGTCTTTATATAAACCGATAATTTAGGAGTTGTTAATAGATTAAAAATTTTCAGAAACGGTTATTTCGCTAAACTCAGCAATGCCGTTTCCAGTACTTGTGGATTGGGTAGATTGATTATAAACTCCTGCTTTAAAGTAATTACTCTTACACGTAATATTGTCGTATGTTCTTATTGGAGTATTCATATCATCAAGATAGATCTTCATAACACTATTTTGAACCGTGACTTTAAATGTTAGCCAGTCGCCCAGAGTATAGTTATTTTTGATATATCTTTCGCTATAATTCAGACTTCTAAAGTCAACAGGAAATCCGTCTGATGCTCTTCCTTCGGTTACATCTCCTAAAATATATATTCTTCCTGTATCGCCTTCTTTTGCATTAGGATTGTCACTTTCAATTTGTATTCGTAATAGATCATCCCATACACTTTGTTTAAAATCGTGTATTTGAGCAAAAGCAAATTTACTTGTAGAAGAAGTTTGAATGACTCTTACTTTAAAAGTTAATGTTTTCGTAGTATTAGTTGTGGCATCCCATCCAGCTTCGCCATCGCCATTAGAAGGCATTTCTCTCAATTCACTTCTTGTATTAGACGAATTACCTGTTGTTGGTGTACCATTTTCCGTCGGACACGAAAATCTTACATTTCCATTTTCAACAAAAAAGAACTCATCTTTGTACGTGGTAAAACTTGGATCTTCACTGTGGTCATTCCTACTTTTATCCAGGTATACTTCATCAGCCAAATCATCATTATTAAAATCTCTTGGAAGTGTAATCTTCCAATTTTTAAGTTCTAATACCTCATATGGAATATCTGAATTTGTGGTTCCGTCTCCATTATCTCCACCATTTCCATCATCACCAGTTCCGCCTCCATCTCCATCATTACCGGTACCATCTCCATCTTCGGGTTGATCGGTTACCTGCTCCTGAGTATCTGGTAGATCAGAATCAGAATCTGAAGAACATCCGCAGATAAAACAAAAAGATAAAATAAATAGGTACGTGCTAAAAGAATTAATTGTATTCATGATTACTTTGGGGTTATTTAACAATTACTATATACTATAATTGGGTGACCAATTTAAGGAAAAATATAAAAAAGACCTAATCATACTATTATTTTAGGTGGACTATTGTTTACAAATACCTTAACGGTAATTACGAATTTTATTATGGGTAGGCTTATTTTTACTTCAAAATATATGGAGTTATGTTCTTTATTTGCTGTATAGATGCGCGGTTTTTATGATGTTTAATTGAATATATTATAAATTATAGGGGTTAATTTTATGAAAATCACATTTTTATGATATTTAATGGATTAAGTTATGATCTGTATTTAGTTTTTATGTAATATTGTACCATCTAGTTAACGAAAGGGGCTACGGCCGACGATTTAGAGTTACTATTATGAAAACGGCAAAAAACATTTATTCAGAAGTTAGTGTTCAATCTTTGAACAGATTAGGTAATACTCAAATACCTGCTCGCCGCTTTCGTCGCCCCTTGGGGGTCTAATTTTCTTTTGAAGTAGGTGCGTCCTACTTCCCCTAGAGACAATTCCTTTTTAATTTTAGAAACCGATGTGTGTTTTAAATGTTTGTATTCAAAAATCAAACAAGCATATCCTGACTTTTCTAAAGTTGACCATAGGTATCATTACATCAATTTTATATTAATAATCAAAACTTTTTGATAAACGTAATTTCGTTTATGGAACAGGTAGATATCATAATCGCTGACGAAAGTCATTTTAGTTATGCGCACGAAATATGCGAAGTAATATCTGACTCTGCCAAGGTAAGAGGAACAGGTATAGCTAAGCGTACTCCAGAATATGTACAAACTAAAATGCAAAATAGAAACGCAATCATCGCGCTAAGCGGTGATAAGTTTGCGGGTTTTTGCTATATCGAAGTATGGGGGCATGAGAAATATGTCGCACACTCTGGATTAGTTGTACATCCAGACTATAGAAACCAAGGTTTAGCCAAAAAAATTAAAGAATTTACATTTAATCATTCACTAAAAAAATATCCCAATTCAAAAGTATTTGGAATAACGACCGGACTTGCCGTGATGAAAATTAATTCTGATTTAGGATATAAACCAGTAACATTTTCTGAATTAACAGATGATCCAAAATTTTGGGCTGGCTGTAAAACATGTACCAATTTTGATATCCTAACCGCTAAAAATCATAAAATGTGCTTATGCACAGGGATGTTGTATGATCCTGCAATTACGGTTAAGAAAAAAGAAAAGTGGTTTAATAAAAGAGTATTAAAAAGATTAAAAAATATCAAGCAAACCATGCTTGCTAATAATAAACAATTATTATTATGGAAAAAGTAGTATTGGCATATAGTGGAGGTTTAGATACTTCGTATTGCGTAAAATACCTTATTCATGAACTGAACCTTGAAGTACATACCATTTTGGTAAATACCGGAGGATTTTCGGATAAAGAATTAGAAGAAACAGAAAAGAGAGCGTATGAACTTGGTAGTGCAGACCATGTAAACAAGACAATATTAAATGATTTTTATAACAAGGCAATAAAGTATTTAATATTTGGAAATGTTTTGAAAAACAATACCTATCCTCTTTCTGTTAGTGCCGAAAGAATTTTTCAGGCTATAGAAGTTATTAATTATGCTAAAAAAGTAGGAGCAAAGTACATTGCCCATGGTAGCACAGGTGCAGGAAATGATCAAATACGGTTTGATGTAATTTTTCAAACACTAGCCCCGGAAATTGAGATTATTACTCCGATTAGAGATCTAAAACTTTCTCGTCAGGAAGAAGTTGAGTACTTAAAAAGTCACGGTGTACATTATAGTTGGGAAAAGGCTCAGTATTCTATCAACAAAGGAATATGGGGAACCAGTGTTGGAGGAAAAGAAACACTAACCTCACATAGTGCATTGCCAGACGATGCATATCCAAGTCAGCTACAAAAAAAGAATGAAGAATCCGTGATTCTAAATTTTGAAAAAGGAGAATTAATAGGATTAGATGGGATTAAGGATACTCCTGTGAATAATATTCAGAAGTTAGAGGAATTGGCCAGTGCATTTGCAATAGGTAGAGATATACATGTGGGAGATACTATTATTGGTATCAAAGGTAGAGTAGGATTTGAGGCAGCAGCTCCTATGGTGATTATTAAAGCACATCATTTATTAGAAAAACATGTGTTGACCAAATGGCAGCAATATTGGAAAGAACAATTAGCTAATTGGTACGGCATGCTATTGCATGAAGGAAATTACCTTGATCCGGTTATGAGGAATATTGAAATGTTTATGGAAGATTCTCAAAAATCAGTTACTGGAGATGTCAAAGTTAAATTGAAACCCTATCATTTTAGTTTAGAAGGTATAGAATCAGATTTTGATATGATGAAGTCAGATTTTGGTCAGTATGGAGAAATGAATAACTCATGGACATCAGATGATGCAAAGGGTTTTATCAAAATCTACGGAAATGCAAATAAAATATATCATAACGTAAATCAGAGCGAATCATGATTAAAGTTGGAATTATAGGAGGATCAGGATATACTGCCGGAGAATTATTAAGATTGCTCGTGCATCATCCTAATGTAACATTAGATTTTGTATATAGTACTACCAATGCAGGAGTTTCAATCTATAAACAGCATACAGATTTAATAGGAGAAACTAATCTTAAGTTTACAAATACAATTAATCCAGAAGTGGATGTCCTTTTTTTATGTCTTGGTCATGGTCGTTCAAGATCATTTCTGGAAACCAATACATTTTCTAAAGATACTAAAGTAATAGATTTAGGTAATGATTTTAGATTAAATGCTGATCATAAGTTCTTAGATAGAGATTTTGTATACGGATTACCAGAATTACAAAAAGAAAAGATTAAAACGGCTAATAATATTGCTAATCCAGGATGTTTTGCGACAGCAATTCAATTGGGATTATTACCACTGACTGCGGAAAACAAATTGAAGAACCCTGTACATATTAATGCAACGACCGGAAGCACAGGAGCAGGGGTTATGCCAGGAGGAACTACACATTTTAGCTGGAGAGATAATAATTTTTCTAGTTATAAAGTATTTACACATCAACACTTAGGAGAGATAGAACAAAGCCTAAAACAAGTGCAAAATGATTTTGAAGCACCTCTTTTTTTTATTCCCAATAGAGGAAACTTTAGTAAAGGGATTTACGCAACGATGTATACTAAATATGATGGTGATGTAGAAGAAGCTAAAGCGCTATATAAAAAGTTTTATGCCGATGCAGAATTTACTGTAGTCTCAGATGAAGAAATTCACCTAAAACAAGTAGTTAATACCAATAAATGCATTCTTCATATTAGTAAAAAAAATGGAATGTTATTGATTACATCGGTCATAGATAATTTGATTAAAGGAGCTTCAGGACAGGCGATTCATAATATGAATCTCATGTTTGGTTACAAAGGGAAAACAGGTTTAGAATTAAAAGCAAGCGCCTTCTGATTCAGTTCTTAAGAGATGATCGAGGATCAGGTTACATTCCCAAGAGAATAAGAAGTAAATACAGATTGCTTAGAAGTAATACAATGAAACAAAATGAATAAAATAACAATCATAGGAGGAGGAAATCTTGGAAAATCTATCATATCAGGTTTAGCGAGTAGTGAATTATTTGAAGCCAAGAATATAACGGTAGTAGATAAATCCAAGTATAACCTTAAAGAAGTTGAAGAAAAACTTGGAGTGTCAACATCACAAGATATTATAACTTCAATACAAGGAATTAAATGGGTGATTCTTTGTGTGCAACCAAGACAATTAGATGCCGTTTTACGAGAGATTAAAGATGTCGTTACAAGTGATCAGATTTTAATTTCTACGGTTACAGGAACTTCATTAGCCGAAATCAATGAGGTTGTTCCAAATAATAAGGTAATTAGAGTAATGCCTAATACAGGTGCAGCAAAGAAACTATCGATGACATGTATTTCAGCAAATGATGATGTCAAAGAAGAATTAGTATTTGTAGAAAAAATGTTTAATACTATTGGAGAAACATTGGTGATTGAAGAACGTTTGATGCAGGCTGCTACGGTTTTGGGAGCTAGCGGAATTGCTTTCTTTTTAAGATTTTTAAGAGCAATGATACAAGGTGGGATACAAATGGGATTTCACCCTCACGAAGCTCAAATTATAGCAGTACAAACCGCTATTGGTGCTGCCACTTTGGTTGCAGAAAACGGAACCCATCCAGAGCGTGAAATAGATAAAGTAACGACTCCACAAGGATGCACAATTGAAGGCTTAAATGAAATGGAACATCAGGGATTAAGTTCTTCGGTAATTAAAGGAGTAATGGCTTCTTATGAAAAAATAAATACAATAAAGTAGTTGATAGTTTTTAGATGGAAATTGTAAAAACTAACAACAATAAACTATTAACCAATAACGAATTATAAAGAAATGAAACTATTCGACGTATATCCATTGTATGATGTAGAGCCCGTTAATGCTTATGGTAGCATTGTGATTGACAAGAACGATACCGAGTATTTAGATTTGTATGGAGGACATGCCGTTATTTCGATAGGTCATTCGCATCCTCATTATGTCAAAAAAATAAAAGAACAAGTTGAAAAGATTGGTTTTTATTCTAATGCAGTTCAAAATAGCTTACAATCAAAATTAGCGGATAAATTAGGAAAACTATCCGGTTACGACAATTATCAATTATTCTTATGTAATTCTGGTGCTGAAGCAAACGAAAATGCATTAAAACTTGCTTCTTTCTTTACAGGAAAAACACGAATCGTAGCATTTAATAATGGATTTCATGGCAGAACATCGGCAGCGGTTGCTGCAACAGATAATGCCAAAATTAATGCGCCATTAAATAAACAACAAGACGTTACCTTTTTACCATTAAATCAGATCGAATTGGTAGAAACAGAATTAAAAAAAGGAGATGTTTGCGCGGTAATTATAGAACCTATTCAAGGTGTAGGAGGCTTAAATGAAGGAAGTACAGAGTTTTTTACATCCTTAGAAAGATTGTGTAATGAACTTGGTGTGGTTTTGATTTTAGATGAAGTACAATCTGGATATGGAAGAAGCGGAAAATTCTTCGCTCATCAGTTTCACAGTATTACGCCTGATATCATTTCTATAGCTAAAGGGATGGGTAATGGCTTTCCTGTTGGAGGTATCTTGATTGCTCCTCATATTGAACCAAACTATGGAATGTTGGGTACTACATTTGGAGGTAATCATTTAGCGTGTGCTGCGGCATTAGCAGTTCTCGAAGTCATCGAAACCGAAAAACTAATAGATAATGCAAGAGTACTAGGAGATTATTTTTCGGCTTTAGTGAGTGATCTCCCGGGAGTTCGAAAAGTAAAAGGTAAAGGACTTATGTTGGGATTAGAATTTGATTTTGAAGTGAGTGAATTGAGAAAGAAACTGATCTATGACAAGCATATTTTTACAGGAGGGGCGATGAATAAAAATGTATTGAGAATTCTTCCTCCATTAACCATAGGAAAAAGAGAAATAGATCTATTTATAAAGGCTTTGCAAGAAGTGTTGGTCATAGAGAAAAGTGTAATTGTTTGATAATATTAAGCATTAAGAAAACGTACAATGAAGAATTATTTTTCTATACAAGATATTGATTCACTCGATCATTGGGTTGATGAGGCTATCAAGATAAAGAAAGCACCCCTTTCTGATAAGGTATTAGGTGTTAATAAGACTATTGGTTTACTATTTTTTAATCCAAGTCTTCGTACACGTTTAAGTACTCAAAAAGCTGCACTAAACCTTGGTATGAATGTAATTGTAATGAATTTTACAAAAGAAGGATGGTCTCTAGAATATGAAGATGGTACTGTAATGGATCAAGGTAATTCTGAACATGTTAAAGAAGCGGCTCAAGTTGTTTCTCAATATTGCGATGTAATAGCAATACGGGCTTTTGCTAAACTCGAAAATAAAGATGAAGATTATAGCGAAAAGGTACTAAAGGGATTTATAAAATATGCCACAATCCCGGTGGTTAATATGGAGAGTGCCACGGGACATCCATTACAGGCATTAGCAGATGCAATTACGATAACAGAATACAAAAAGAAAGATAAACCTAAAGTTGTACTATCATGGGCACCGCATCCAAAAGCTTTACCGCAGGCAGTTGCAAATTCATTTGTAGAAATGATGCAACAAATGGACGCGCATTTTGTAATTACCCACCCTGTGGGATTTGAGTTAGCCAGTCAGATTACTAAACAGGTGCCCATTGATTACAACCAGGAAAGTGCATTTAAGGATGCAGACTTCATTTATGTAAAAAATTGGAGTTCATATACCGATTATGGTAAAGTGTTGAGTGCAGATGATTCCTGGAAAATTACGGAAGACAAAATGAAGTTAACCAATCAAGCTAAGTTTATGCATTGTTTACCAGTAAGACGTAATGTTGTAGTTGATGATGTTGTGTTAGATGGTCAAAATTCAATTATTGTTGAACAAGCAAATAATAGAACATATGCTGCACAATTAGTGTTAAAAAAAATCCTGAAAAACGAAAAATGATGAAAAAGCAAAAATTATTTGTCGCTAAAATTGGTGGTAACATCATAGAGGATCAAGAGGCTTTAGATTCTTTTTTAAAAGATTTTTCTAAAGTTGAAGGAGCGAAAATATTAGTACATGGGGGAGGGAAATCGGCTACTAATTTGGCTTCAAAATTAAATATTAAAACAGAAATGATCGATGGAAGAAGAATTACATCGGCAGAAAATCTGGATATTGTGGTAATGACCTATGCCGGATTATTAAATAAAACAATTGTTTCTGGATTACAAAAAAATAACTGTAATGCTATAGGGCTAACTGGAGCAGATGCTAATGTGATTTTAGCTAAAAAAAGAGAACCTAAGTTTATTGATTATGGGTATGTGGGAGATGTAATTAAAGTAAACGATAATGTAATCAATAACTTTTTACAATTGGGTATTACTCCTGTGTTTTGTGCAGTTACTCATGATGGTGATGGGCAGTTATTTAATACCAATGCCGATACCATAGCATCCGAAATTGCCTCTGCAATGGGGAATCACTTTGAGGTTTCATTATTTTACTGTTTTGAACTTAAAGGTGTTTTAGAAAATATCGAAGATAAGGATTCGGTAATAGAACATATTAATTTGGAAACATATTCAAAACTTAGAGATACTGAAGTCATCGCTGATGGAATGTTACCTAAGCTGCAAAATTGCTTTGAAGCATTACATAAAAATGTAAACAAAGTGCATATTGCTAATGCAGAATTTATAAGAGATAATAATATTAAACATACGACCTTGAGTCTTTAAACAATGACACAAAAAGAATTAACAGATCAGGCCATATTGCTTTTGCATAAGCTTATAGAAACACCTTCCTTTTCTGCCGAAGAGGATAATACTGCATTACTAATAGAGCAATGGTTTACAAGTCATAATATACCTTTTGAGAGAGAGAATAATAATATCTGGGCATATAATAAATTTTTTGATCAACAGAAACCAACGATTCTATTAAACTCGCATCATGATACTGTGAAACCAAATGGGAATTATACAAATGATCCATTTAATGCTTTTGTAAATGACGGGAAACTTTACGGTTTAGGAAGCAATGATGCCGGAGGGTGTTTAGTTTCTTTAATTGCAACATTTACGTATTTCTATAATCAAAAAGATTTAGACTATAATATTGTAATAGTGGCATCTGCAGAAGAAGAAAGTAGTGGGCCTTTGGGGTTAAAAAGTGTGCTCAAATACCTGAAAAATGTAGAATTTGGGGTGGTGGGCGAACCAACGTTAATGCAATTAGCTATTGCCGAAAAGGGATTATTAGTATTGGACGTATCCATACAAGGTACAGCAAGTCATGCTGCACATCCAAATGATGATAATTCAATTTATAATGCAATTGATATCATACAATGGTTTCAAGGATATGAGTTTGAGAAAGAATCAGAAGCCCTTGGGAAAGTAAAAATGACCGTAACACAAGTAAATGCAGGGAATCAACATAATGTAGTACCATCTCATTGTGATTTAGTGGTTGACATAAGAGTAAATGATGAATATCAAAATGAAGAGATTTTAGATATTGTAAAACAAGCAATGCCGGGCAATGTCAAAATAAAACCCAGATCTCTGGATTTAGGATCCTCGTCAATACCAAAGGATCATCCAATTGTAAAATCCGGTATAGCATTGGGTAGAACAACGTATGGATCACCAACGCTATCAGATCAATCTGTTTTGAGTTGTCCATCTCTAAAATTAGGGCCAGGCGATTCTACCAGATCACATTCTGCTGATGAGTTTATTTATATTCATGAAATAGAAGAAGGAATAGCATTGTATATAAAGATTTTGGAAGGTATATTATAAGAAATATAAAATATGATCATTCCGGTCAATACCGGAATTAATTGATAAAGATTAAGATAATGAAACTCTGGGATAAAGGATTACCAACAGATCAAAAGATAGATATGTTTACTGTAGGTAATGACAGACAGTTAGATTTGGTGATTGCCAAATACGATATACAGGCAACTTTGGCTCATGCCAAGATGTTGCATAGTATCGATTTACTTTCTGATGATGAAATTTTAAATATAGAAAAAGAATTGAATAGCTTATCTATCGAGATTGAAGCGGGTACATTTGTTATTGAAAACCAGTTTGAAGACGTGCACTCTAAAATAGAATTCGAACTTACCAAAAGAATTGGTGAAGCAGGTAAAAAAATTCACACCGCTAGATCTCGAAACGATCAGGTCCTTGTTGCCATGCATTTATATCTTAAGGATGAATTATTACAAATTAAATCTCTAATTAAAGAATTATCTAGCAATCTGCTACTTTCTGCAGAACAATATAAAGAAACGCTTTTACCAGGGTACACCCATTTACAAATCGCAATGCCATCTTCATTTGGTTTGTGGTTTTCGGCTTATGCAGAGAGCTTTGTAGACGATTTATATTTTATAAATGCAGCATTAAAAGTTGTAGATCAAAACCCTTTAGGAAGTGCTGCGGGTTATGGTAGTTCGTTTCCGATTGATAGAGAGTTTACAACAAAAGAATTAGGATTCGAAACATTAAAATATAATGTTGTAGCTGCTCAGATGAGTAGAGGCAAATCTGAAAAATCTACAGCATTTGCAATGAGTAGTGTGGCAGGAACACTTTCTAAACTAGCAATGGATGTTTGTTTATACATGAGTCAAAATTTTAATTTTATAAGTATACCAGCGGAGTTTACTACAGGATCAAGTATTATGCCTCATAAAAAAAATCCAGATGTATTCGAATTGATTAGAGGAAAATGCAATAAAATACAAGTATTACCTTATGAGTTAACGTTGTTAACCAATAATTTACCAAGCGGATATCATAGAGATTTACAGTTACTTAAAGAAGGAATCATACCTGCAATTCAGGATTTGAAAGCGTCTTTAGAAATGACAATATATGCCTTAAAAAATGTGACTGTAAACCAAAATATTCTAGACGATAATAAATATGATTATCTATTCAGTGTTGATACACTTAATGAGTTGGTAATGAAGGGGATGTCGTTTAGAGATGCTTACATAAAAATAGGACTCGATATAGAAAATGGAAAGTATAAACCCGAAAAAAATACAAAACATAGTCATATAGGTAGTATCAATAATTTATGTCTTGAAAATATCAAAGAGAAACTAAAGCAAGTTTAATTGAGTGTAAGTTGAGTTAGTTTAATTTTTTTAGCTTTAGTCTAGACCCCCAGAGGAGTAGTTAACCTGTGGGGGTTGCTTATATACTATTGTTTTATCTCATAGATCTTTAAAATATTTAAGTTTTCAGTAAATCACCTCATAGTATTTAAATCTCAATTATCGAGTAAAAGAATTATATTTAATGATAAAGAACTTAGAAATGAAAATAACCAGCTTTGGAGAAGTACTTTGGGACATTTTTGAAACACATAAAAAAATTGGAGGTGCTCCGCTTAATGTAGCTTTGCGACTCCATAGTATGGATATAGAATCATCGGTTATCACTAAAATAGGAAATGATGACTTAGGCAAAGAAATTATAGCGTTTGTAAAAGAACAAGGGTTACCCGTACACACATTTCAGATCGATGAGCAGCATAAAACAGGAGAAGTATTGGTTGCTTTAGATGAAGAAAATACAGCATCTTATAAGATCAGTAAACCTGTTGCCTGGGATTTTATCGAGTATTCTGAAGATCTAAAGACAGAAGTTCAACAATCTGATGCTGTAATCTTTGGTAGTTTGGCAAGTAGAAACAAAATTTCCAGAAATACATTACTTCAATTGTTAAACCATGCTAATTTTAAAATTTTGGATGTCAATTTAAGACCACCTCATTATGATGCAGAATTGCTTTTAGAACTTATGAGCAAAGCAGATTTTATTAAACTTAATGATGAAGAGTTAGAAGAGATCTGTACGTTTTTTAAGATACAAAAAAGTACTTTCGAAGATCAGGTAAAGGCTATTGCTTCACATACAAATACTAACCAAATATGTATTACCAAGGGCGCAAAAGGAGCCACTCTGTTTTATGAGGATATATTTTACCATAACACAGGTTATAAGGTTACAGTGATTGATACAGTAGGAGCCGGAGATTCTTTTTTAGCTTCTTTGATTTCAGAATTATTTCAGAAAAAGAAACCTCAAGAAGCGATCGATTTTGCAAGTGCAATAGGAGCTATGGTAGCTGGTAGTAAAGGAGCTAATCCCATTTTCACGAAGAAAGAAGTTGAACATTTTATAGCTCACCAATCATAAGCTAGGAACCATTGCTTTTAAATCTTCAATTACATCAATATTATGCCTAAGATGTGCATAAAGAATAAACAGTATAAAAATAGCGATTACAAATCCCCAAAGAGTACCTTTTTTGTTACTGCTAGAGAACTTTTTAGAAGTTTTGAGATAAACTTGAGATAGCTTTTTTGTGTATTTGGTGACTAGTGCAAAAGCCGGAGCAAAAATAAGTACCACAATTGCCATGTCGATTAGCACCAAAAGATATCCTTGTTGATCGATATGTTTTTTTACATACTTAATGATATGTTCATTAATCAGTGCAGCACATAATACTGCAACTGCATATATAGCGTATTGGGTAATTTTTTTGTTATTCATTTGGGGTGTTTACTATGTTCTTATATACAATCAAAAAGGAATTGTTACTACGAAATTAAACCAAAATTTCATGAGAAAAAACGCTTACAGTCTTTAATTTATTATATGATGTTTCAAATATATGTACAATGTACTAGAAACTCATAATAATTTTATGTTGGATCCTCACCAGCAATTCTTGATGTCATTATTATGTGTATTTTAGTATAAATTATGATCATGGAACAAACCTATCAGCATAAAAGTAGATGTGATAATTGATCTTTTTTCAATAAAGTAGTAAGTATGACAAATAAACAAAAAGCAGTAGCCTACTGGAAAGAAAACATTAAGTACCTAGTCATTTTATTGACAATTTGGTTTTTAGTTTCTTATGGGGCCGGTATCTTATTTAAAGACACATTAAATACGTTTAAATTGGGAGGCTTCAAATTAGGGTTCTGGTTTGCACAGCAAGGTTCCATTTATGTTTTTGTAATACTCATTTTTGTGTATGTACGATTAATGAATAAGTTAGATAAAAAATATGGTTATGATGAATAACCTAAGTACTACTCAAAAAATTATACTATGATGAGCGTTCAGGTTTGGACATGGATTTTAGTAGGGATTACTTTTGCGCTTTATTTCGGAATCGCCATATGGGCCAGAGCCAGTTCTACTAAAGAATTTTATGTAGCAGGTTCAGGAGTGTCACCCTTAGCAAATGGAATGGCAACTGCTGCAGATTGGATGAGTGCTGCATCATTTATATCAATGGCGGGGATTATTTCTTTTAGCGGATATGATGGATCTGTTTATTTAATGGGGTGGACTGGTGGATATGTATTACTTGCTTTATTATTAGCTCCCTATCTTAGAAAATTTGGAAAGTTTACTGTTCCTGATTTTATTGGAGATCGATATTATTCTAATACCGCCAGAACAGTAGCAGTAATTTGCGCATTGATCGTATCGTTTACGTATGTTGCAGGCCAGATGCGGGGAGTGGGGATCGTATTCTCACAGTTTCTTCAGGTTGATATTAATTTAGGAGTTATGATTGGTATGGCGGTGGTACTGGTATTCGCATTTCTTGGGGGAATGAAAGGAATCACCTATACACAAGTAGCGCAATACTGCGTACTTATCTTTGCTTTTATGGTTCCTGCTTTTTTTATCTCCATGCAAATGACAGGAAATATAGTTCCACAAATAGGGATGGGATCTACCGTAGAAGATGGGACATATTTACTCGATAAACTTGATACACTCCATACTCAATTGGGTTTTAAAGAATATACCAGCGGATCAAAATCTACCTGGGATATTTTTGCAATTACCCTTGCATTAATGGTGGGTACCGCTGGATTACCACATGTAATTGTACGTTTTTTTACAGTGCCCAAAGTAAAAGATGCACGCAAATCAGCTGGATTGGCCTTGCTGTTTATTGCAATTTTATATACAACGGCACCGGCAATAGCTGTTTTTGCAAGAACAAATCTGATTGAGACTGTGAGCAATAAAGAATACAAAGCGGTGCCAGAATGGTTTAAAAACTGGGAAAACACTGGATTAATAGCTTGGTCTGATAAAAATGATGATGGTAAAATCCAATATGTGAATGGTAGCGCTCTGGATGGCAAACCAAAATATATAGAAGAACGAGGTAAATATGGACAACGTTTGATCTCTAACGCTAATACTTCTGTTAATGAACTCTATGTAGATAGAGATATTATGGTTTTGGCTAATCCAGAGATTGCTAAATTACCAAACTGGGTAATTGCTTTGGTGGCGGCAGGTGGGTTAGCAGCAGCATTGTCTACTGCAGCCGGATTATTATTGGTGATCTCTACCTCAATATCTCATGATTTAATCAAGAAACAAATTAAACCTAATATTTCTGAAAAAGGAGAGCTTTGGGCAGCACGTATAAGTATACTTGTCGCCATCATCATTGCAGGATTATTTGGTATTTACCCACCGGGATTTGTAGCAGCTGTAGTGGCATTGGCATTTGGTTTGGCCGCTGCATCATTTTTCCCAGCAATAATACTAGGCATCTTTGATAAGAGAATGAACAAACAAGGTGCAATAGCCGGAATGATTATAGGAACTACACTAATGTTGGTATATATGCTAATTTATAAAACTGGATTAATAGGAGTGTTAGAACCCAAACCAAAACAAGATTGGTGGTTTGGTACTTCTCCAGAAGGATTTGGTACTATTGCGATGATTGTAAATGTAGTAGTTTCTATGGTTATATCAAGGATGACGCCTCCACCTCCAGAACATGTACAAGAAATTGTCGAACGGATAAGAATACCCAATGAAGCAGGTGATGCTAAACCACATTAATGGTTTTTAATGAATTTAAAGATAATAATGGCAATATTGCTCTTATAATAATTGAGGTAGATTATAAGGACAAACTATCCTTTGGTATTAATTTTAGATCATTTTAGCGAAATTTTTAAACTTCTGAAGATATATTTCTTTATTTTCCAGATTCAAAATATAACGAATAAACTATAGTCGACTGAAGACATAAAATATCCAACCACACAATGAGTAATTATCACATAAAACATCTTGAAGAATACTACCAGGTATATCGAAAATCAGTAAGAGATCCAGAAACCTTTTGGGCAGAAATCGCGGAAGAACATTTCATGTGGAGAAGAAAATGGGACAATGTATTGAGCTGGGATTTTACTAAACCCGAGGTTAAATGGTTTGAAGGAGCACAACTTAACATTACAGAAAATTGTATTGATAGACACTTACGCAATAAAGGACATAAAACAGCAATTCTTTTTGAACCCAATAATCCCCAAGAAGATGCACAACATATAACGTATAAACAGTTACATGAACGTGTTTGCAAATTTGCCAATGTACTTAAAGAGCAAGGAATCAATAAAGGGGATCGAGTATGTATTTATTTGCCAATGATACCCGAGTTAGCGGTTTCGGTATTAGCATGTGCCAGAATTGGAGCTATACATTCTGTTGTTTTTGCTGGATTTTCAGCTACAGCATTATCAACTCGTATTAATGATTGCGATGCAAAAATGGTGATCACCTCTGATGGATCTTACCGGGGTGTAAAAACAATTGACCTAAAAGGTATTGTAGATGAGGCTTTAGAAGATTGCCAGGGGGTAAAAACAGTTTTGGTGGCCAAGAGAATTGGGTCTGATATTAATATGAAACAAGGTCGCGATCATTGGCTGCAACCGTTATTAGATGAAGCATATAAGGATTGTGTGCCAGAGATTATGAATGCCGAAGACCCCTTGTTTATTCTATATACTTCTGGATCTACAGGAATGCCTAAAGGAATGCTTCATACTACTGCTGGATATATGGTGTATACGGCGTATACTTTTAAAAATGTGTTTCAGTATAAAGAGGATGATATCTATTGGTGTACAGCAGATATTGGCTGGATTACCGGGCATTCATATATCGTATATGGACCACTGGCCAATGGTGCAACTACGGTAATGTTTGAAGGAGTGCCATCGTATCCTGATTATGGTCGTTTCTGGGATATCGTACAGAAACATAAAGTGACGCAGTTTTACACAGCACCAACGGCAATTAGAGCCTTAGCCAAAGAAAATCTGGATTATGTTGCTAATCATGACCTTACTAGTTTAAAGGTATTAGGAACAGTAGGAGAGCCCATTAATGAAGAAGCATGGCATTGGTATAATGATCATGTAGGAAAAAAGAAATCTCCAATAGTCGATACCTGGTGGCAGACCGAGACAGGAGGTATTATGATTTCACCAATTCCATATTCTACACCAACTAAACCCACTTATGCCACCTTACCTATGCCAGGGATACAACCAGCATTGATGGATGAAAGTGGTCAAGAAATAAAAGGAAATCAGGTCGATGGTCGTTTGTGTATCAAATTTCCATGGCCGTCTATGGCTAGAACCATTTGGGGAAATCATCAACGCTATAAAGAAACGTATTTTTCTGCTTTTGAAAATAAATATTTTACAGGTGATGGCGCATTACGTGATGAGGTAGGATACTATCGAATTACAGGTAGAGTGGATGATGTAATTATAGTTTCAGGGCATAATTTGGGTACTGCTCCCATTGAAGATGCAATCAACGAGCATCCTGCTGTCGCAGAATCCGCTATTGTTGGATTTCCGCATGATGTAAAAGGAAATGCATTATATGGATATGTTATTTTGAAAGAAACGGGAGAGTACAGAGATCGCAATAACTTGAGTAAAGAGGTTAATCAACAGATTACAGAGCGTATTGGGCCAATTGCAAAGCTTGATAAAATACAATTTGTACCCGGACTACCTAAGACGCGTAGTGGTAAAATTATGCGACGAATCTTACGTAAAATTGCGTCAAAAGATATAAGTAATCTTGGAGATACCAGTACTTTGTTAAATCCAGAAGTAGTGCAAGAGATTATAGACAAGGCATTGTAATATATATTCTTAATAAGAATTGAAAATATACTCACTTGCTATTCAATAAAAGAAGTATAACTTAAAAAGACTAAAGAATAGTTTAAAACCCGATAAAATTATAATGGGAGAAATAAATTGATTATATTGATATTTCTTAATAGTACCAAGCTTTTTATAAGCTTATATTTTTAAAAGAAGCACGATTTTTCACTTAAGAGAATGCTTCAGAGCCCAACTACTTTTTACTTAAATACGATGCTTAATCTTTAAAACACTATAAGATGAAAGCAATACGATTTTCTATATATGTACTTACCTTTTCTTTATTTCTAATAAACGAGATGAAGGCTCAGAATGATTCTCCTCCTGTTCAAAAACTTAAAGAATTGTATACCACTAATATCGAATTTCAATCTACAGTCGATAAGATGTTTAAAAATGTCCAGGATTTAGCTGATGGTTCAAAGAATCCTTGGCGTGGTAAGGGTATCCAGGATTTATATACATTTTTAAATGAATGGTTTTATTTTCTACCCAATAAAAATAATGGATTGGATCGTATTATTAAATTTTCGCTGCTATACTATCAAAACCCTGATGGTCAAAAATTTATTTTGGAAGAACCAGGTTTGAGCTGGTCTTTATTCTTTATCGAAGAGCGAGGCAAATTTATGGAAAGTCCAGCCTCAACAAAAAATATAAACGAATGGTTATCCGATGAAAGCCTTGGGAATGAGGATTTTGTTTTGCCCAAAGATGGATTTACATCGTTTAATGACTTTTTTACTAGAGATATTAAACATGGGGCACGACCAATAGACAATGTTCATGACAATTCTGTAATTGTGTCACCTGCAGATGGAGTCATCAATGTGATTAATAACGACTTGAAACTGGATACCAAAATTCCAACCAAAGCAAAAATGGAGTTAAGCCTAAATCAACTTCTTGATTCATCTGAATATGCACAAAAGTTTATTGGCGGTACAGCCATCGCCGTGTTTTTAATGCCCACAAATTACCATCATTATCATGCACCGGTATCAGGAATCATGGTCGAATCCAAAGAAAGTGTGGGGGATCGATTATTTGGAATGCCCAACATATTAGACATGATTAATAATGGTAATCCTGGTTACAACAAGGATTATAGCGTATTTCAGGATTTTAGACATGGTTATTTTATTATAAACACTCAAGATTTTGGGCATGTAGCTATGATTCCCATAGGCTTACAGACCATTGGATCGGTAAATTTTGTAGAAAAGTTTAGGGATGTTAAACCTAGTACTTCTAAAAAGGTGTACAAAGGAGAAAAACTTGGATATTTTGCATTTGGCGGATCAACAGTATTATTACTTTTTGAAAAAAACAGACTTACTTCACTAACTGTACAACAAGGTCAAAGAATTGGAAAGTTTACGGCTAAATATTAAAGTTAAATAAGGAAACCACAAAAATATACAAACATGAAATTTAGAGGCTATAAGGATATTAATCAAAATATAGATAAACTAACCGAACTTTTTGCAGATCCTAAATACCTCAAAGAATATCAGGATGGTTTTATACGAAAAGAACTTGTAAGTGGTAATGAGGGGCAAGATGGAGCAGTGTCTAAAATGTATTACCAATACGGTAAAGGTGAGATGGAATTAACAGAGACTATTACGGCAAATCGTTTACCAAATTCTTTTGAAGCAAGTTATCATCATAAGCATATGGATAATACCATGAAATGTACTTTTACTCCTTTAGGAGATAAAAAAACAAGATATGAATATGAATTTGAATACACTCGTATCAATTGGATTATGCCAAAGCTTATTGCAATTCTATTTCCAGGGATGTATAAGAAACCAGCAGAAAAATGGATGAATCAATTTAAAGAATTTGTAGAAAAGCAGTCATAAAATTGAACAATCGATTAGATCGACTTGTAATCCTAAATTATCCTTATTGAACGTGGCTTCTGATTTAACTGAAAAGGGGTGTTTTCCTGATATATTCAGTTGATTCACTCTAAGAACCTATTTATTAAACTTGTATTTTTATTCATAAACCAACAATAGATATGATCAAAAGAATAATAAAATGGATTGTAATACTTCTCATGGCCTTACTGGTTAGTTTTATTTTATATGGCTCAATACATCAATATAGTTATGACAAAAAGGTAACCAAAGAGTTTCAGCCTTCTGGACAGTTTATTGATATATCGGGAAATCGTATTCATTATAATTTTTTTGGAGAAGGAAAGTACACCTTCGTTCTTGAAACTGGACTTGGAGAAAATATAAATACCTGGTCTGCAATTCAAGATTCTCTTGCGCAAATGGGGAAAGTTTTTATGTATGATCGATCAGGTCTTGGTTTTAGCGAAGAAGGCCAGAACCCCAGAACAACCGACCAAATAGCCGTTGAATTAAATTCGGTGCTTTCTAAAGCGAATATACCAAGTCCTTATATTATGATCGGGCATTCTATCGGTGGTGCTCATATACGTTATTTTGCACATAAGTTTCCTAGTAACATATCGGGACTTTTCTTAATCGATCCAAGTCATGAAAAAATGAAGGATGGCCTCCCAGAACCATCAATGATAGAATCTTTTTTCCAATATTCAATGACTGATCTATCATGGAGCGGAATACCATATTTTATGCTCCCAAATCCACCACATCCCACATATAAAATAACAAAATGTATCAAAACATTCGGAGAAGAAACCGAAGCCATAGATGCCTCAATCGAACAGTTTAAAAGTGCTAATATAGATTTGTCTCACCTGCCGATTTACATCATATCAGCTTCAAAAAATGATGGTGAAGTAAGACAAAAGTATCTTGATTTATATCAAGAGCTTATAGATCATTCCAATCATCCTGTAAAAAAGTTGGTAGATTACAAGAATAGTCCACACCATATCCACATAACTAATCCTGATATAGTACTAAAAGAGTTGAGTGAATTTGTTAGTAAAATTGAGACTCAAAACTAATTATAGTTGCGACAAATTTTAATGAGCAGCTTCTTTCCAAAAAACAGATAGGTTGATTATCTTAGATAAAAACTTACATCTATGGAGAGCGTATCCTTCTTTACGATTATTATGTTTGTCCTAACAGTTATAGCTACACTTTGGTTGTTCTATAAAACAACAAACAAGAACATGAAAACAGTATCTGCTGTTCTGATTTGGGCAATTGCAGTGGGGGTTTTGGGGCTATCCGGATTTTATCAAAAAATAGATACATTCCCGCCTAGATTTGTTTTCTTGATAGGGCCTGGTTTTGTAGTAGTGCTATTGTTATTTCTTACCAAAAGAGGAAGGCAGTTTATGGATTCGCTAAACCTAAAATGGCTTACTATATTGCATGTTGTAAGAGTCCCTGTAGAGATTGTTTTGCATGCAGTTTTTTTAAGCGGCCTAATTCCGGTATATATGACCTTTGAAGGGTACAACTTTGATATTATTTCAGGGATCACGGCTCCGTTAGTATATTACTGGGTATTTAAAAAGAAGAAACTTGGTAACCGGTTTCTATTATTCTGGAATTTCGTCTGCCTTGCTTTATTAATAAATATTTTGACAATAGCCATTCTAAGTGCACAGACACCGTTTCAGCAATTAGCTTTTGATCAACCCAATATTGGAGTTACATATTTCCCATTTGTTTGGTTGCCTGCCGTAATCGTACCGATTGTTTTACTTTCTCAATTGGCCGCTATTCGAAAATTACTATTAGGATCGCAATGATGTGGTATCACTTCAAAAGCATGGAGTAATGATACATATAATGTAGTTTGTTTGACTATAGAAATATAAGTACCTTGGTAATATCAGAAAACAATCAATACAACAATGAGTGAAAAAATCGAAATCCCATTAAGTAAGACAAAAATTGTTCTGCTGGTATTTGGAGCGTTGGCCTTTGTGATTGGTGGTGTTTTTTTATCCTTGAATCCTGAGACATTTACCACTTCGCGCATCAAAAATGAAACTGTAATTCTGATAATAGGGATTGTTTCGGTAGTGTTTTTTGGATTATGTCTATTATTTGCAATACGAAAATTGTTTGACAAAAAGATGGGCTTAATCATAGATGAAAACGGAATTACAGATAACTCAAATGCAACAAGCGTAGGTCTTATAGAATGGCAGGATATTACGGGGATTGAAACTTTGCAAATAGCATCAACAAAAATGCTGATGATTTTAACTGATAAACCCGATAAATATATCGATAGAGCCAAAGGTAGTTTATCAAAAAGAGCGATGAAAACAAACTATAAAATGTATGGATCTCCATTATCTCTAGTTTCTACCTCATTGAAAATAAAATTTAAAGATCTCGAAGCTTTGATTCATAACGAACTTTATAAAAGAAAATAAGTTCTTGTTGTATCGGTATTATGAAGTTCTTTGGCTTTAGAGAAAGTAATGAATTAAATGTGTAAAAGGAATATAACTATCTTAACTTTGATAACTGTTGAAAAACTTTAAACATGACTGCTAATACCTCTAAAGTAACCTTACATATGGTTTCAAGTCTGGATGGCTTTATTGCCAAAAAAGATGGAGATATTGGATGGATGCAATCTTCAGACACCTATGAAAAAGGGATTACCCTAACCCAGGAATATATTGCAGAATTTCTAAAATCTATAGATTGTTATGTCATGGGATCACGAACCTATGAGCATGCTCTAGAACTAGGGTGGCCCTATGGTGATGTTCCAGTTATTGTATTGACCAATAGAACTCTAAGTACTAATAAAGAAAGTGTTGAATTTTATGTCGGTGATCTAAGCAAACTTGTAAACGATCGATTAAAACCTAAATATCAAAACATTTGGTTGGTAGGTGGGGCTGCACTTACCAAAGATTTTATTCGTTTAGATCTGGTGGATGAGATTATACTATCCATCATGCCTGTTCTCTTAGGTGATGGTACGTTGTTTTTTGATTATATCGGTCAAGAACGGTTATTACATCTAAAAGATGTAACAGCATATAAAGATGGTATGGTAGAATTGTCATATGAAGTAAGAAAAGTATAAAAAAATCAACAGAGATGAATATTTTTACACTCATCTAAATTCAGAAATAAGATGTCAATCTACCAGAAAATAGCAAAAGTAGGATCAAAATATATAGGAAAGCATAACCTTTTTAAATATGGTTTTAATTGGTCTCCTATGTACAGAAGAAGCACAGGGCGTATAAAAGAAGTTTCAAAAGACTTGCTTCAGGTAACTATGAAGCTACCAATTAGTTATAAAAATAAGAATTACGTAAACTCAATTTTTGGCGGAAGCATGTTTTCTGCTGTGGACCCCATCCCAATGGTTCAGTTAATGAATATTATTGGCGAAGAATATGTGGTTTGGGATAAATCTGCCGAGATTAGCTTTAAACGCCCCGCTAAAGAACACTTGTATGCAGAGTTTATCTATACCCCAGAAGAGCTGTCGACAATAAAAGACAGGGTGAAACAAGAAAACGAAATTGAAATCATAAAGTTAACGCAACTTACTAATAAAGATAGAACAAAAGTATATTGCGAAATAAGAAAAACGTTATACATCGCAGACAAATCCTTTTATAAAGAAAAAAGAAAGAAATCTAAAAAAGACTGAGATACCCAGAGGCACATATAAATTGACAGTATTGAACAACATTCAAAAAATAAAGGTTACTAATAGTACAGGAGTAGATTCTCTAAAAGCAAGTATTCTTGTAGAGCTAAGGCTCTATGATTATAAGAAAAAATGCGAGCACGAGTTTGAGGAACGGATAACAAATTATTTAAAAAGAAATAAAGAGCTTACCCTATATGTAGTTGTTGACCATGAAAACATTAAGAAAGGAATCAGAACTCATGCTATGCACAAATTTGTAAAATCGGTCTATCCTAAAGATTATAGGTTTGATCTCCCCAATATGGCAACAACTGGTGATGTAGATCCAAAATCAAAGGAACAAAATAAGGAAGAACAGGATAGAGTAGAAGCCTACTACGCATCTGAGTACGCCAAATTACTTTCAGAAGTTGAAAAACTTAATACCATAGACCGATTTAGTATTGAGATAAAGAATTAAAAAGCTCCCGCCGTATTATTAGGCGTCCCGGCAGGTTTTTATACTTCCCCGGGAGGTGATGACCTTTTCCCGGCAATATGAATACCTCTCCTGTCAAGTTTTAGAGGTTTCCCGGCAGGTATAGGTATCATCCCGGCACTATATTATCTCATCCCGGCGACTGGGAATGCGATATTAATTCCCGGGAAATATACATGAAGCACCGGGAAGCATAAAAAAATAACCGGGAGAGCCTATATGTATGCTGGGAAAACAATAATAAGTCCCAGGGAGTATTTAAAAGTGATTGGGAGCTGTTAGTATGGATCAGCGTAAGTCCTAAAAGCCTTCTTATTATACTATAGTATACGCTATAGTTTATTCCCTCTCCTTGGGGAGAGGGGCAGGGTGAGGGGTAATTGAATCACCCCCACCTTAATCCTCTATTTCAATGGAGAAAAGATCTTATATTGATACTACTTCTTATTATATATACTAATGTATCCTTTAAACCGCTCAGGATTATTCTTAAAAACATATTTGCCGGCATCGCGCACCTCATCTACGGCTTCTTTAAGATGAGTAAAGGCTTTATCACGTATCTCTTTGGCCATAGAGTTTTCGAGTGTAGCTCCGTTAGCTTTGGCCAATAGCTCTGCCATATCATTAGAGAATTTGGCCGCAACATCCAGTTTTGCTAGTTTGAATTTTGCAACAGTTAGCTCTTCTGGATTGCTTTTTCCTAATACACTTAGATCACTAAGGTCCTGAATCATATCAGCATTGCCGCTGCCACTAGCAATCTCGCGCACACGACTTAATAGATCAGGGCGCTTTCTAAACGCATATCTAAAATCGTCTAACAAATCATCTCTTAGCTCATATGCTTTGGGAGATTGCTCTTTCCATGATTTATTAGCTTCTTCTTGCCCGTAGCGTTCGCTAACCCATAATGATTGTGCGTGGCGCAATGCCCCGGCACGAACAGGTAAGTCTTTAGCATATTTTGTCCAATCCAAGCCAGAGTTACTCAGTAACGTTTTTTTATCATCACTGGCCCAAACATATAGATTTTCGGCTTCTTGCAAAGCACTATCAACAGGCATATTAGGTGTTTTAATAGCATCTGTATCGATTTTATTTAATACGGCTAGTTTGATTTCAAAATTTTCTTTAGACATAAACATTGTGGTTTTAAAAGTTAATATTTGATTTTAAAAATGGCTAAGCTATATCAATAATCAATACGTATGTTATGGGATTCCGTAATCGATCAAAATTTTTTACCAGAGGGTTGAGTTAGAACTTAACAGGTATAAAAGATTTATTAAATTAGCTCCTGATGAAAAAAGATATGTAGTTACTTTTTGTAACTATATATACTTGTTACCAAACAATAGAAATAAATGGGAATTTGGAGTCTTATAACAATTGGGGTTGGAGTTTTAATTTATTTAATTCATACAAAAGTCCAGTTTATTAAATTAAGATCGAGCGCTTTAAAAATTGAAGCGGAAGTTGTTGAATATAAACGAGAAAAAGGGCCTATGAGAAATGACTATACGCAACTGAATTACCCTTATGTCAAAATTGATCTGGAAAATGAAGATTATACGATTAGAAAGTTACGTTATGCAGACAATACGAGCAAGCCTTTTAAAATTGGAGAAATTATTTATGTTTTCTGGCATAATAATGACTTACTTTATTGGGACACTTATGATAGAGGTTGGAAGAAATATCTCCCCGAAAAATGGAATTTTCTGAATTGATTTTGACTAATGAAATGGAAAAAAACGATTTGGTAACATTATATATATGTCATAGCAATTAAGTGATGAATCAAAAGGTTACTATATTTTTGGTGAGGCGAAATGTTTCCAGAAAGGAAAAGTTAGCAACCAATGCGCAGAAAAATCAAAAAGCAAGGTAACATTTTGCACTGCTACGGCATATATATTAAGCGTTACCTACAACCTGAAAATACTCAAATCTTCGAAAAATTATCTTTAAAATTTGAAATAAAATCATTAATATACTTCTTTGATTTATCGGATTTACGAAAAACTAAATGATGTGTTCTTTTCAATCCACTTCTACCAATTCGTTTAAAAACCAAATCATCAGACAATTTAAAGGGTTTTAATGCCCATTTAGGCATACACATTATTCCCATATTGGCATCGACCATTTCTAAGGCAACCTCAGTAAGAGGAATAGCGGAAATCTTGAGTGGCGTAATTTTATTTGGTTTTAAAAATTTGTCATATACCGAGACCGTTTCTAATGGAAAAGAATGGATGATCAAATGTGACTCTAAAAAATCATTTGCATCTATAAAACCAGTTTTGTTTAAAGTGTTTTCTCTATGCATAATTGCAAAAATCTCATCTTCGTAAATTTCAATACTTGATAATGTTTCATTTTCAGGTTTTGAAGTGATTATTGCTATATCAATTTCATTAGACAAAATTTTTGGTATTGGTTGATGGGTTGCTTCAAGAATTAAATCAACATTAATTTCAGGATACAAAAGACCCATTTTTTGTACAAAAGCAGAAAGACCTTGATAAAAACTGTAACATTCTGTACTCACTTTGACTATGCCAACGGAACCAGTTCGCAACTGCTCAATATTTTGAAAACCTTTTTCAATACTTTCAAGAATTGTATTTCCTAGTTTATATAATTCGACTCCTTCATCTGTCAATTCCCATTTATTTCTAGTTCTAAGAAAAACCTTAAACCTTAATCTTTCTTCTAGTTCTCGTAATTGATGACTCAAAGCCGATTGTGTTAAAAACAATTTTTCAGCTGAATTAGCAATACTCCCTTCTTCAGCAATAGTTTTTATTAACCTAAAATATTTAATTTCCATAAGTGACAAAATTAACATTTTGTAATTATAGTGTAATTGAGAAAATTTCAGCTAAAATTTAAAAAGGCTCAATTTGTAGATTAAAAAAAACACAATACTCAAACTAATTTTGACGAAAATAAATTTTAGAAATTATGCAAAAACAAAAAATGAACTCAACAACCGATTTACTAAGTGCTATACAAACTTATTTCGATGCTCTTTACTATTGTGATACTGAAATACTCAACAAAATATTCCATAAAAATTCTAGCTTATTCGATGTCGATGAAGGAAAGGTTTTTGTTGAATCCATCAATAGTTTTAGCAAAGATGTTGGAGGAAGAGTATCACCTGCGAGCAAAGGACAAGAACCTCAAGCAGAAATTTTATTGATTGATTGGTTATCAAATTCTTGTGCAACAGTTAAAATAAGAATTAGAGCACATAGTAATGTGTTTGTAGACCATCTTGGTTTTGTTAATGGAGAAAATGGATGGCAGATAGTTTCTAAAATATGGCATTTAGAAAGAGTAATAGATTAAGTTTTTAGCTATTGTTAACTTAATTCTTCAGAACATTTAATAGAAAAAGTCAGTAGGTAACAAAGTATAAAAAGATTGGACTTAGTACCAACTCCAAACATATCGCATATCTCCTAACCTAAGTTTCTTGTAAGGTACGTTATGTGCAACTTAAGACAACCTGACAATCATAATTTTTCCAGTTTGGCAAAACCTACTGTCTTTCTATAATTATCGGGAGAAACACCTACTTTCTTTTTGAAAAACCTACTAAAATAAAATTCATCATCATACCCAAGACTAGCAGCGATTTGTTTCAACGGCTTTGAGGTTAAATATAGCTCACGTTTAGCTTCAATAATAATTCTATTAAAAATTAATTCGCTAGGTGTTTGGAGCAAATACTTTTTTACAATTCCTGCCAATGTTTTAGTGCTAACGCACAAAGCATCTGCATATTCTTTTGGAGAATGCAACTCACAATAATTATTCTCAATAGCATCTACTAAATTTTGTAAGATTTCAGACTGACTGTCAGAAAATTTTGGTACTATATCTTTATCGAATTGTTTTTTCTGTCTCACGGCTTCTATTAAAAACACCTTCAAAAAAGCAACAAGAACTTCATGTTGAGCAATAGAATCTCTATCCATCTCTTTTGAAATTTGATCTATTAAATTAAAAAACAACGCTTCTTCAGAAATTTTAAAATGTGGTAATCCATGAAAATTGTTAAATAGAATGCCTTCAGTTTCAATTTCATTTTGATGTCGATAGGTACAGAAAAAATCTGGATGAAAGTTTAACAACCAACCTGAACAAAATTCTTCAGAAGAAATCATAAAAGGTTGATAAGGCGACAAACAAATCATTTGGTTGCCTTGCAATTCATAATTAGAAAGATCTACACTTAACTTATAATTACTTCCTTTAAGTAAAATAATAGAATAATAATTTTTTCTCTGTAAATGGTCAAACTGACTAAGATCTTCAAACTTTTCAAGTCTAAAGGCTAGTTCACCATTTTGCTTATCAATAATAATTTGAGCCATAAGAGTCTCTTCCTTAATTTAGTATTACGTATTAAAAAGAAAGGAGTGCATGCAACACTCCTTTCTAAAAATAACAATTATTTTGAAGCTATAATATCTATTTTTTGAATTGCTGATGCCTCAAATCCATCTAAAAGAACTGGAGCATTTTCCATTAGTGCTGCTGCTACTTTTCCTGTTAAATGCGCATCCCTGCCTAAATCATCTGTAAAGGTATCAAAGATTGCATAAGTAGTTGCATCTATTTTTATTGCATACCAAGATAAAGTCTTTGACTCATCACTTACTAATTGTTTTCCAACATTAAGGAAGTTTTCGACATCTGTTACCTTTCCTTCTTTAGATTTCATGATAACAAGCAAGCCTTTGTTTTGCAATCCAGACTTATGATTAGACGCTAAAACATCTATTGCTTGAATATCTGTACTTGGATTAAAATCCTCTAATAAATCACCTGCATTTGCTAACAATGCCTTTGCAACTTCGCCTGTTAAATGTGCTTGTCTACCTTCTTCTACTTCAAAAGTATCATAGATTCCAAAGGTATTGTTATCTATTTGAAAGGCAAACCAAGATGCTGTTTGAGGTTCTTGATTCACTAATGCTAATCCCCCAAGCAAGAAGCTTTTGACATCTTGCTCTTTTCCTGGTTTTGCATTCATAATTACTAATAATCCGATTGTTTCTTTTTTTGTGCTGTTCATAATGTTTGTGTTTTTAGATTTTGAAAATGATTGAATTGTAAATCCTAGTAAAAAAATCAGGATTGCTAATTTTGATGGAACTTTAGTTGTCATTTTTTCTTGTTTTTTTGTTACAGTGCAAATTTGAGATGAAACAAGAGACTATAGAATGGATGTTTATTACTAAAGCATGGACAATTTTCAAAAAAGCAATACTATTGAATGCAGTATGCACATAACAATGTGTGCAATTCATTGCTAGTAAAGGCTTACTTACGAAAATCCGCTAGGATTTTCTATTCGGTTTGTATTTGCTAATTTAGTTGCTGAAACACGCTTGGTACGGCGCAATGCTTTCAAAAAATGGAAGAACCGGGTGGAGTAGAAAGCCAACTGCGTATCTGAGTGCGCAATATTACTTTCAGAAGCTGAAACTTAATACCATAGATCACCTCAATATTGAGATCAAAGGTTTAAAAAAGCTAAGAGTTTTAATATAATTAATAATAGGTTCTAAATGATTTCAAATCCTAAAACACTTTTTTTAATTGATAGTTTAGGAGCACTGTTAACTGCTTTTTTCTTGAGTGTCATTCTAGCAAATCTGGAAGCATATTTTGGAATGCCTAAAAAAATACTTTATCTCTTATCTTCAGTAGCATTAATGTATGCGATATATTCTATTTGTTGCTATTATTTCATCAAAAGAAACTGGAAACCTTATTTAAAAATTATCGTCATCGCCAATATAGTCTACACTATCTTAACTATTGGGATTGTAACTTATTTTTATAATAGATTAACGGGTATAGGAGTGTTTTATTTTTTGTTGGAAGTTATAGTGCTGATTATTTTAATACGAATAGAGATAAGGGCTATTGTTAAAATGACAAAATAGTACTGCTATCATATTTTTTAAAGATGGTCTCAATACAAAATTTGAAATAATCGATTATGCCTTTAGGTCAATTTGTTTTAGGTTCTCAATTTTGTTTCTAACCAAAAATTCATCGATTGTTTCAAAATGTTCGATAACTCTTTGATCTTTAAACTCAAATACTTTTTGGGATAATCCTTGTAAAAAATCACGATCATGAGATACTAATATCAAGGTGCCATCAAATGCCAATAAGGCTTCTTTTAATACATCTTTAGACTTAATGTCTAAATGATTAGTTGGTTCATCGAGTATAAGCACATTTACGGGTTCTAACAATAGTTTTACCATGGCTAAACGAGTTTTTTCTCCACCAGAAAGTACAGATACTTTTTTATCAATAGTATCACCACTAAACATAAATTGCCCCAGAATGTTTTTTACCTGTGTTCTAACATCACCTTTTGCCACTTCGTCTACGGTCTGAAAAATAGTAAGATTAGGATCTAATAAAGAGGCTTGATTTTGTGCAAAATATCCTACTTTGGCGTTATGACCTAATGCACACTCTCCTTCAAAATCGATCTCACCCATAATAGCTTTAATCATGGTAGATTTCCCTTCACCATTACGACCAACAAAAGATACTTTTTCTCCACGAGCAATGGATAAGTTAGCATTTTTAAATACAACATGATCTCCATAGCTTTTTGATAAATCTTTTGCGATCACGGGATAATCTCCCGATCGCATAGAAGGTGGAAAACGAAGTTTTAAAGCTGAAGTATCGATTTCATCAATCTCGATTATCTGTAGCTTCTCTAACATGCGCTCCCTGGAATTGACTTGGTTGGTTTTAGAATAGGTGCCTTTAAACCGCTCTATAAAATCTTTGGTGTCTGAAATGAATTTTTGTTGTTCCTGGTATGCTTTGATCTGGTGGGCCCGGCGTTCTTCTCTTAACTGAAGATAATGGGAGTAGTTAGCTTTGTAATCATATATTCTACCCATCGTTACTTCTATAGTACGATTGGTAATGTTATCAATAAATGCTTTATCATGCGAAATAACAATTACGGCTTTGGCTTTATTAATTAAGAAATCCTCAAGCCAAATTACAGATTCAATATCGACATGATTTGTCGGCTCATCTAGCAGGATTAGGTCTGGTTTTTTTAATAAGATTTTGGCAAGTTCTACACGCATACGCCATCCACCACTAAATTCACTAGTTGGGCGCGTAAAATCCTCTCGTTTAAACCCTAATCCTTGTAATGCTTTCTCAATTTCGGCATCATAATTTACCTCTTCAATTGCATAGAATTTCTCACCCAGATCGGTTACCTTTTGGATGATGTTCATGTATTCTTCTGACTCGTAATCTGTTCGTGTTTCGAGAGCTGCATTAAGACGATCCATTTCTTGCTGCATAGCCGTGATATGACCAAAAGCTTTGGAAGCTTCTTCAAATACAGTACAATTATCATCGGTTAATAGGTGTTGTGGTAAATAGGCAATAACCGCTTCTTTAGGATACCGGATATTGCCGCGTGTAGCTTTTTGTACTCCAGCTATAATCTTCATCATTGTAGATTTTCCAGCACCATTCTTTCCCATTAAAGCAATCTTGTCATTCTCATTTATGACAAAAGAAACATTGTTAAATAAAGTTTCACCACTAAACTCCACTGCTATACCATCTACAGAAATCATATCATTTTATTTAAAAGTGCAAAACTAAAAAATTGCACAGTACAGCAAAGAAATTCTTAGGGTAAGTTTAGGAATGGGGTAGTGGAGGATGTATAAAAGATCTCACAGATTGATCTGTGAGATCTACATATTAATTTTATAATGGGATATTACCATGCTTACGCTTAGGGCGATCAATCTTTTTATCCTCAAGCATACTAAATGCTTTTAAGAGTTTGCGACGTGTGTTTTGCGGTAAGATTACTTCATCTATAAACCCACGTTGCGCGGCTCGATATGGGTTCGCAAATTTATCGGCATATTCAGCTTCTTTCTCAGCAAGTTTAGCTTCAGGGTCATCTGAAGCTTGTATCTCTTTTCTAAAAATAATTTCACTTGCTCCTTTGGCACCCATTACAGCTATTTCAGCTGTAGGCCACGCAAAGTTAAGGTCGGCACCAATATGCTTAGAGTTCATAACATCATAGGCACCTCCATATGCTTTACGAGTAATTACTGTTACTTTAGGTACAGTAGCTTCGCTTAGGGCATACAATAATTTGGCTCCGTGTACTATAATTCCATTCCATTCCTGATCAGTTCCGGGTAAGAACCCAGGTACATCTACTAATACCAATAATGGGATATTAAAACAATCACAGAAACGCGTAAACCTTGCTGCTTTTTTAGAACTGTTTACATCCAATACACCTGCTAAAAACATAGGCTGGTTGGCAACAATTCCCACACTTCTTCCACCTAGACGAGCAAAACCAACAATAATATTTTCTGCATAATCTTTATGGATTTCGTAGAAAGAATCTTGATCTATAATCCCACCAATCACCTCATGCATATCATAGGGCTTGTTTGGATTATCAGGAACAATACTAGCAAGTACTTCTCGTACCTCATCTTGTAAAGTGTATGATAGTTTTTTGGTAACTTCGGTATTACTTTGTGGTAGGTAACTTAATAATCTTTTTACATCTTCAAGACATTCAATATCGTTACCTGATGTTACATGTGCCACTCCGGATTTGGTAGAATGTGTGCTGGCACCACCTAATTCTTCTGAAGTTACTTCTTCATTTGTAACCGTTTTTACAACATTAGGACCGGTAACAAACATATAACTGGTATCTTCTACCATAAGTGTAAAATCGGTCATAGCAGGAGAATATACTGCCCCTCCGGCACATGGGCCCATAATTGCTGATATTTGAGGGATTACTCCAGAAGCAGATACATTTCTATGAAAAATATCAGCATATCCACCAAGAGAACGTACGCCTTCCTGTATTCTGGCTCCACCAGAATCATTAAGTCCGATAATAGGTGCTCCCATTTTAACGGCCATATCCATAACTTTGCAAATTTTTTCTGCGTGAGTTTCGGATAGGGCTCCACCAAATACGGTAAAATCCTGTGCAAAAATGTATACTAATCTACCGTCTATAGTTCCGTAACCAGTAATAACACCATCACCATAGTAGATTTCTTTTTGCATTCCAAAATCTGTAGTTCTATGAGTGACAAGGATTCCTATTTCTTCAAAAGAACCTTCATCCATGATATATTCAACTCGTTCGCGAGCGGTTAACTTTTTCTTTTCATGCTGCTTTGCAATACGTTTTTCACCACCACCTAACTTTGCCTGATCTATTTTTTCTTGTAATGTCTTTATTTTTGAATCCATGTTTTAGTACTTAGTGTGGAGTAGTTACTAGTTAGAAATTTTAATTCAGTTTCAATAATTTACGCTATAGTAGAGATTTAAATGCTCCAAGGCTTGCTTCGAAATCAAAATCATTTCTAACCGGTACCTCAAGGGCTTGCCCCAAGGTAGTTTACTACTCGTTGTTCTTTATTCAGTATTCATTATTTTTTTATACGGGTAATCGTAATATTTCTTGATCTTTTATGTATTGTTTCATGGCGATTAGTGCAGCAATTTTAGCTTCTTCTTCTGTTGCTGCTTGTATTTTTTCTGCCGAATAGTATTTTTTTACAAAATGAGTATCAAAATTTCCTGACGTAAAGGCTTCATGCTCACAAACAAATTTACCAAAAGGTAGCGTGGTTTGTACACCTTCTACATGATACTCACTAATGGCTTTGATCATTAATTGAATAGCTTCTTCTCGTGTTTTACCATAGGTAATAAGTTTTGCAAGCATAGGGTCATAATAAATAGGAATATCCATACCTTGCTCAAACCCATTGTCAACTCGGATTCCTTCGCCTGAAGGAATTTTATAAACGTCCAGGTGCCCTACACTTGGTAAGAAGTCATTCAAAGGATCTTCTGCATAAACTCTTAACTCCAGGGCATGTCCATTAATTTTTAGATCTTCTTGTTGTATTGGTAGTTTTTCTCCTCTGGCAACTTTTATTTGAAGCTCTACCAGATCTACTCCCGAGATGAGTTCTGTAACGGGATGTTCTACTTGCAGTCTAGTATTCATTTCAAGAAAGTAGAAGTTGTTATTTTCATCCAGGAGAAATTCGACGGTTCCGGCCCCCAAATAATCACAAGCTTTGGCTACTTTGATAGCCGCTTCACCCATTTTTGAGCGTAGCTCAGGAGTAAGTACTGCCGACGGAGCCTCTTCAACTACTTTTTGATGTCGTCGCTGTACACTACATTCTCTTTCAAAGAGGTGGATTGCATTACCATGGCTATCTGCCATTACCTGAATTTCAATATGTCTTGGTGAGGCTACATATTTTTCGATAAATACTGAGCCATCCCCAAAAGCAGAAGTAGCTTCGCTAATTGCACGTTGCATTTGTGATTCTAAGTCTTGTTCTTTTTCTACAACCCGCATTCCTTTACCACCACCACCGGCAGATGCTTTAATCAATATCGGAAATCCAATTTCTGTAGCGATTGCTTTTGCTTTATTAACATCAGTAATTGCTTCATCTATACCGGGTACCATCGGGATGTCATAAGCTTTAACAGCATCTTTGGCGGCTAGTTTGCTTCCCATAACCTTTATTGCCTTAGATTTTGGTCCAATGAATATAAGGCCATTTTGCTCTACTTCTTCAGCAAAATCTGCATTTTCACTTAAGAAACCATAACCAGGATGTATAGCATCAACACCAAGATTTTTGGCAACTTCAATAATTTTTGATCCTAATAGATAAGATTGATTCGAAGGGGCTTCACCAATTAATACGGCTTCGTCTGCGAAACGTACATGAGGGGCATTTCGATCTGCGGTAGAATATACTGCTACAGTTTTAATCCCCATTTTTTTTGCGGTGGTCATTACTCTTATGGCAATTTCACCTCTGTTGGCAATTAATATCTTTTTCATACAAATTCTATTAACAATTGACCTTTATCTACTGCATCTCCTTTGGCAGCCGAGATAGATTTGATAACTCCATCTCTTGGAGATAGAATTACATTTTCCATTTTCATTGCTTCAAGGATAAGTAATGGTTCATCTTCTTTAACTTCTTGATCGATATCTACATGAATATCCAGCAGTAACCCTGGCATAGGGGCTTTGATTGCGTTTATTTGTTTTGAAGACCCAATCGAGAACCCCATGGCAGCAATTTGCATATCCAATTCGTTTGCAATGGCTACCTTGTAGATAGTGTCATTAACTTTTACTTCATATTGTTTACTATTGAAATCAGATTGAATTACTTCAGTATGATATGATTTGCTATCCTGAAGAACATGATATTGTGTGTCTGAAGTGAGCAATGCATCAATTTCTGCAATGCCTTTTTTGGTAAACTCAAACTCAAAGTTTTTGTTGACTGTTACTTTATAAGTGCTGTTCATAGTAGATATTTGTTTATTTAATAAAAACAGGCATTAAAGAGAGTAATTTCTTAAGATAAAAACAAATTAATTATGAATTCATTGATAATTTAATAACGAGTTTTTTTATTCAAATTAAAAAATGAACCATCATACATTCAGACTTACTAATATCAATACCATTTAAGTAATGGTTCACCATTTTTTAGAATTGCTATATTTACATTCTTAATTAGTGTTGATAGTTCTATGTCATTTTTAGAAGGTTTTGCTATAGGTTTGGGGATGATCATTTTCGTAGGGCCGGTTTTTTTTCTTTTGCTTAACAGTAGTTTTCAATGGGGTTCTAAAGCCGGTGTTGCAGTAGCTCTGGGAATAATAGCAAGTGACATTGTCTGCATAATGTTGTGTTACTATGGTCTTTCTTCTTTTATAAATGGAGAAGATAATAGATTCTGGATTGGGGTTATTGGTAGTACAATCTTGTTTGTTTTAGGAATTAATTATTTTTTCAAAAAAGCAAAAATCACTACAGATGTTTCTATAAATACACGTGGGCTTCAATCATTTTTTATAAAGGGTTTCAGTGTTAATTTCTTTAATCCATTTGTTTTTGTAGTTTGGATTGGTGTCTTTCAGTATGGAAAATCAAAATATCCTGATCAGGGATTACTTTTTGCTTTTTTGACAGCCGTATTATTCGGAATTCTTACTACCGATTTATTAAAAGTTTTTTTGTCTAAAAAATTGAAGAAATTTATATCTCCAAGGCGACTTACTGCATTTTTTAAAGTAACTGGAGTTGTTCTTGTTCTATTCTCAATTAGATTGCTCTATATGGTATGGTAAATCTCATGAATTTGATTTTAACTATATTTGAGTATAACAACTTTAAATACTAATCAATATGGAAGTTAATTTTTTGATTGCTGCTCTTGCGGCTTTGATACCAATGGTTTTGGGTTTTATTTGGTATAATCCCAAAGTATTTGGTACCGCTTGGATGAATGCATGTGGGTTTACACCTGAAGATTTAAAAGGCGGTAATATGGCTTTGATTTTTATATTAAGCTATGTGTTTAGTTTTTTTCTGGCTATGATGTTAAATACTATTGTAATTCATCAGTTTGGTTTTTTCTCTACACTAATGAGTGATCCAGATTTGATGAAAGAAGGGACTGAGACCTATCAATATGCACAAGATTTTATGACAAAATATGGAGGGAATTTTAGAACATTCAAACATGGAGCGTTACATGGAGCGATATCTGGAATATTCTTTGTGTTACCGGTATTGGGAACCAATGCTCTTTTTGAGAGAAAAGGATTTAAATATATTCTTGTAAATGTAGGATACTGGACCGTATGTTTAGCTTTGATGGGAGGAGTAATCTGTCAATTTGCTTGAAAAAAATAATATATATTATATACAAAAGGGTCTGAATATTCGGACCCTTTTTTATGATTTGTTTCCTAATACCCGATTGAATAATTTTTTAAGTAACGGAGAGGCTTTGCCCATATCTCGTTCTCTTTCTTTAGCTATTAATTCCCCATTTTTATCATAATACAGTTCGTAACTAAAAACAAACCGTTTTGCTTGATCACCTATACCTAGCGTTCCAAACCTTAAGTCATTAAAATACACACTATCATTAACTTTTTCTATAGTATACCATCCTTCAGAGAGTTTAATTAACCTGGGAATAAGAGGATCATCTTTCATTTTACCTAGCAAGTGATGATTTTTTGGAAATTCTGCAAAATTAATAGTGTCATCTTTATCTAATAATGAATAATAACCAATCAAAAATGAATCATCAGTTTCTATATTAGCGGTCCAAAGAATACTGTTTAGTGGCGTAGGGCGCGTTTGTATTTCATTATACTGAATATGTTGATTTTCTAAATTACTAGAGAAATTTGCTCTCGCAGTTTGTTGTAATATCAATGTTAATAACATATATCCACTACTTATATACAATCCAAGATTGTTGAATCTCCTTCTTTTATGATGTGTGCGTTTATAAAACATGGCCATGATTAAGAACACTAAAAAAGGGATAGTATATAAAGGGTCTACCACAAAAATATTATTAACGGCTACTTTATAATCAAAAGGCCAAAACAGTTGAGTTCCCCAGGTGGTGAAAGCATCTAAGATTGGATGGGTAAAAAGTCCTAGAAACATAAGTTTAGTCCAATCTTTCCAGTTGGCTTCTTTATTTTTATAAAGTTTAGACAGCAACCATCCCATTATGGGTGCTACCAGAATACTAAACAATATAGAATGCGAAAACCCTCTATGTAATTCATTTGCCGTTACGGTATCTACAAAAAGTTTGGATATCACGTCCAGATCAGGGATAGTTCCTGCTACGGCACCCCATAGCATAGCCTTATTGCCAACTTTTCTTCCAAGGGCAGCTTCACCTACGGCGGCACCAAGCACAATTTGAGTTAATGAATCCATAGTTGTTAATCTAATTGAAGTTTGAATGGGTTTCTAACTTCATATTCGTTTGGAGAAATTAGCTCTACCAATGGTTTTAATAGCGTGTTAGAAATAGAATTACCATGTCTCACATACAATTTCATTTCTACAGGTTTCGCCCCAACGCAACTTTTTATAATTTCGGCTGTTCTTCCTAGTCTTAACTCTTTTGTGTTTTTTGAAATAGCTAAATCGACATAGTCATATAGCATTTTTTGATAAATATCATGTGCCTTATTGTACTCGTAATCTATTCCGATATGATTTGCATCCACAGCATTTTCCAAAATAAAAGCGGTTGTAAACCCAACCAGAGTTTCATTTAAGAAATATCCTTTTAAAATAAATGATTCGTTCAGGGTTTCCTTTAAGCGTTTAAAAGTAGAGGCATTTAGTTTTCCTATTTTAAAATCTGCTTTTTCTATAACCGATAAGTAAAGCGTATTAATTTGATTTTTGTACGTATCAATATCTTCTGCTGTAAAATCTTTTACACTAATCTTTTCGGATTTTTTGAAAACCTTTTTGGCTCTGGTTCTAAATTTAGTACGCATGCTCGATAGATAGTCATCAAAAGTATTCCATTCAGGAAGAATGTTTAATACCATATTTACATCTATTTTAAACTCTCTAAAATCATGTTCTTTAATATTGTCACTGTTACTAAAAGAATGGGGCCAAAACTCTTTCAGTAATATAAAGGATGGCTTGTCTGTATTTTCAGATTTTCTTATTTCGCGTAAAGCATTTGATAAACTTTCAAAAGCATCTTGAGGACTTAATTTGTCAGAGTTATATACAAAACCATGTTCACCACAGGAAAACAAGTTTCCACAAACTAAAACTTTGACATCTAAGTTTTTAAACAATGTATTTTTTATGGCATCACTAATTCTACACGGAAATTCATGAAACTTTAATTGAGCAGAATTAAATTTAATAAGTTGTGTAGCAGCTATAGCTACCGGAGTTTGATTTTGATAAAATATGATATACTTAAATCGAATAGTTTCTGAAAGTGTGTCTTCAAGAGTTTTTAAATACTCTAAAGAAAGAAAAACAGTATTCTTCGAATTAGCTAAATTCCATTCAGCTTCAGGTATTTCATCGATATGACTAAAATAGCTATATCGCAAAGAGGTGCTCTTGCACTTGTTTTTTATCTTTTCAAGCATATATCCCATCCAGACTTTTAATGTAGTGTATGAGTCGTCTGATTTTGTATAAAGTTACACTTATTTTTTTCTCTGTATTAAAACTGTATAAAGCTAATATCGGTAAATAATGTTAGAAACTACAGGTTTTAAATGACATCTGTCTTATTTTAATCGGGTTGTCGCAGCTTATTTTAACGTTGAATATGTGTTTTTAAACGAAAACTATTCTATTAAGTATAGTTTTGTTATGAAATGTCAAATAAGTTTATTTTCTTTAAACAGTAATTGGAATCGTCATATGAATAAATTGGTTAATTGCGTCTTGTTAATAGATGATGATAAGGCCACAAATTTCTTTAATGAAAGAGTTGTTACCAAACATGAAGGCTTTCAGCAGGTAAATACTGTACAAAGCGGACTGGCAGCTCTTGAGTATCTTGATGCTGTAAAAAATAATGCAGCTACTAAACCTGACCTTATTTTTTTAGATATTAATATGCCCGCCATGAATGGGTGGGAGTTTTTGATAGAGTTCTCAAAACTGGATCAAGACCTTACGCATGATATTAAGGTAATTTTATTATCAACATCATCGAACCCGGATGATGTAAGAGAATCGGCAAAAAATCATTCAGTAGATGATTTTATAAATAAACCATTGTCTTTAGGACTGTTAGATAATGTACTAAAAAACCATTTTGAAAGTTGATATAGTAATAAGGGATAATTACATTTATATTAAAACATAGAAAAAAGGTATTTTGACGTTATTTTTTGTATTTGGTCTAAAAATTAGGTCGATTTCTTTCTTGTTTTAAATAATAACCTATTGTTTTGAATTTTTTTGCACCGATATTTGAACAGATTTTTTTCTGAGACACAATGGTGATATTAATTAATATATAGGTTAAGAATTAGTATTCAAGTATATACTAACATTTTATATATATGGAGAAATTGAAAAGCTTTCTGCTTATCGACGATAGTAAGGCAACTAATTTTTTTAATAAAACTATTATTGAAAAAGTAGGATGCGTAGAAGAAGTAGTTGTTGCAGAAAATGGAAGGTCTGCTATTGAGTATATTAAATCAGGATTGGCCCCTGAGATTATTTTTCTTGATATTAATATGCCAGTAATGAACGGATGGGAATTTATCGCAGAATATCAGAAACTTGATATTTCATATAAAAAATCAATTATAATTCTAATGCTTGGAGCTGAGTTGAGTGATGCCGATAAAAACAAAGCAGAGGAGATTATAGAAATAAAAGAATTTCAACAAAAAATGTTAACTAAAGATACTGTTTGCAAAATTGTTTCTAAATATTTTAGTTTCTCGAATTGCATTAATGCATGAGTATAATCTTATGATTTAGAAAAAATGTGTAGCGGCATTTAATATTTTGATAATAGTTTTCGATAGTTTTTCAGAAGTATAAAAACAACAATCAAATTAGTAAACACATTAAAATCTTAAAAAGAAAAATACCCCTAGTTTTCTTCGGTCAGCAGTATCAATTATTTGTTACTGTACTACTCTCTATTTGCTGTTTTTTCCAAGTTTTTTCTCAATCTAGAGCAGTCATATCAGGAAATGTATCAGATCAATTTGGTAATCTTCCTGGAGCAAAAGTTGCTATAGAAGGTACTGATAAAATCACAACAACCGATGTTAACGGTAACTATTCTTTTGATGTAGATGAAGGCGAATATGTGCTTACTTCGGGGTTTGTAATGTACACTTCAATTTCTAAAACGGCAAATGTAAAGGTTGGAGATACAGTACAAATAGATTTCATTCTGGAAACTGGGTTTTCTATGGATCAACCTGTTTCGTTAGGTTCGAGAGCAAAGCCCAAATCATTACTTAAAAACACTGCAGCAGTAGATATTATATCACCACAACAATTAACGGGTTCATCACAAATAGAATTAAGTCATATACTTCATTATTTAACTCCATCATTTCATTCTACTCATCAGACTATTGCTGATGGCACGGATCATATAGATCCTGCAACGCTCAGAGGGTTGGGACCTGATCAGGTTCTAGTATTGGTTAATGGAAAGCGAAGACATAGTAGTTCTCTTTTAAATGTTAATGGAACCGTGGGTAGAGGATCTGTAGGCACAGATTTTAATGCAATACCCATAGCTGCGATTGACCGTATAGAGGTTTTAAGAGATGGTGCCACTTCTCAATATGGTTCTGATGCTATAGCCGGAGTAATTAATATTATACTAAAAAAACAAATCGAGATTATCCAAGTTGACAATAGAGTTGGGATAAATACAGAAGGAGATGGACTTACCGTATATTCATCGGCAAATTTTGGGCTTAAAATAGGAAAAACAGGTTATGTAAATGTTACGGCAGAGTACAGAGAAAGAGAAGCTGTTAATAGGGCGGGAGATTATACAGGTACTGTATATACTAATGATGCAACAGAAGATCAAAGGTTGATTGAGCAGAATAATTTTTTTAATCAAACGGGATACTCTGATAAACAAGTTATGGAAATTGGAAGTGCCGAGACTCAAAATTTAGCTTTGTCTTTTAATGGTGAGGTGCCTATGTCAAATTCTTCAACATTTTATATGCATGGTGGAAGAAATTATAGAGAAGGTAAATCAAAAGGTTTTTATCGCTTTCCAAAAGATGAAGATAGGGTAGTTTTGGATTTATTTCCAAATGGTTTTTCTCCAGAAATTCTGACTGATATACAAGATGATGCTATTACCGGTGGTGTAAAAGGTGTTAAAAACGGTTGGGATGTTGATTTTAGTCATTCTATCGGAATTAATACATTGGATTATACCGTAAATAACTCTAACAATGCCTCGTTAGGAATAGCCTCACCCAGAACTTTTTATGCAGGAGGATTTGCATATAAGCAAAACACGACCAACCTTGACATTTCTAGGACATTTGATTGGTTACAAGGTGTTAATATAGCTTTTGGAGCAGAGTTGCGAGTTGAAAACTATCAAATCATTGCAGGAGAAGAAGCATCGTACATAGATGGCGGTAGTACGTTTATAAATAATTTAGGAGAAGAATTACCAAGAATTGTTGGGGCACAAGTTTTTCCGGGTTTCAGACCAGAAAATGAATTAAATCGATTTAGGACCAATAGTTCGGGATATGTTGATATAGAGGCTAATGTATCTGAAAAACTATTAGTAAGAGGAGCGGCAAGATACGAAGCGTATAATGATTTTGGTGGTCAGGCCATCTGGAAATTATCAGGAAGATATATACTTAAAGATGGTATCAGCGTAAGAGCTGGGTTCTCTACAGGTTTCAGGGCGCCATCGCTTCACCAAGTATTTTTTCAAAATATAAGCACTCAGTTTGTTAATGGAGAAAGTGTACAAGTAGGAACATTTAATAATGAGAGTGCCATAGTTACCCAAGCTTTTCAGATTGGAAAACTAAAACCCGAGTTGTCAAGCCATTTAAGTGCCGGTTTTAGCGGAAAAATAAATGATAATGTAACCTTTAGTTTTGATTATTATTTGATTGATATAGAAGATCGAATAGTGCTGTCAGGAAGATTTTCTGAAGGGTACGAAACCATATTAGAACCGTTTAATGCCGGAGCTGCTCAGTTTTTTACAAACGCTATAGATTCAAGAACCTCTGGTGCAGATGCTGCTCTATTTTTTAAGAAGAACCTTGGAGGAGGAGAGTTCAATGCATCCTTAGGGGCAAATCTTACGAGTACTACTGTAAAAGGACCTATTAAGGTGTCTCCTGCACTCGTGGGGCAAGAAGAATTATTATTTAATAGAGAGGAGATTGCCAGAGTAGAGTATTCTCAACCAAATTATAAGATTAATTCATTATTGTCTTATGATTTTAATAAGTATCGGTTCCAAGTTGTAAATACAGTATTCGGAAGAGTAAAGTATATTCACCCAAATGATGGAAACCCAGATAATTGGGTTCTAAATAATTTTACTGGAAGTGTAGAAACCAGAGATCAGACATTTTCTCCTAAATTAGTTACAGATATGGCTGTTTCATACCAAATTAACGACTATGTAAGATGTACATTAGGAGGCAATAATGTGTTCAATGTCTATCCAGATAAGCATAAACATTCTGCAAATACAGAAGAGGGTAATTTTATCTATAGTAGAAGAGTGCAACAGTTTGGGGTTAATGGGGCAAATTATTATTTCAGGTTATTACTTAAGTTATGATGTATAAACTTCAGTATATATCAATATTAAAAACGTATTCGGTTTATGTGCTAATTTGCTTTACTACTTTTTTTTCTACACAAATTCAAGCTCAAGATACAAGTAATGAAGAAGTAAAAAGATTACAGCGGGCTATATTTATTTTTAATTTCGCACAACAGGTAGAATGGCAAAATCTTGCGGAAGAATCTACATACAAGATTGGGGTTTTGGGCCCAGATAGAACCATACTCGATCTTCAGGTATTATCTCAAAAACGAAAAATATATGGGAAGCCAGTTGAAATTATTCGTTTTCAGTTAGTTAAAAATGTAAAAGATATTCAGTTATTATATGTAAACCACAAATATAATTATAGTATCGATTATATTTTGAGTAAAATTTCTGGCAAAAATATCCTATTGATAGGCGAGGATTACAACTTCAATTCATCTATGATTAACATGGTCAATGTAGGTGATTCTTTTGAATATGAGATAAACTCAAATCGTATAGAAAATGAAGGTTTTATTATAGCTCCTTCGTTAAAAAGATATGCAATATCCTCTTCAGAAAAATGGAAGCGACTCTACAAAAAAACGGAAAGATCTTTGCAAAAAGAGCAAAAAGAAAATGAAGAAAATAAGACGATTATTCGTGATAAAGAGCAAGAAATTAAACATCAACAAAGTAAAATAACGAATCAATTAGAGAAATTAGGGGACCAGGAGAGAGAGATAGATGATAAAAGAGAAGAGATTAATAGACGAAATAAAGAAATAGAGCATTTATATACGCAAAGCGAAATACAGCAAAAAAAATACGAAGAAAAGATACGAATAGAGAGAGAGCTTGAAAAAAATATTCAGGAACAGATTTCTTTCATAAAAAAACAGGATCAAAGAATAAAAACTGGGAAAGAACATATTGATGAGCAAACTGAATTTTTGCAACGTCAGGAAGATCAAATTAAGGCTCAAGAAGAGATTTTAGTGCAACAAACTTCGGAAATCGAAGCCCAAAAGAAAATCAATATTTTATTGGCAAGCCTGGTTGTCATTATTTTGGCAACAGGGTTGTTTGTCTATAGAGCATATATCGTAAAGAAAAGATTTAGTGCCACTTTAGAAAAGAAAAATGAAGCTATTCATCAACAATCATTAGAATTAGAATCAAAGAATAAAGAATTAGAACAATTTGCATATATCGCCAGTCATGATCTTCAGGAGCCTCTTAATACTATTTCTAGTTTTATAGGTTTAATTACCGAAGATTATGGAGATAGTTTTGATGATGTGGGAAAAGAAAGCTTGACTTTTATTAAAGATGCCAGTATTCGAATGAAAAAATTGATCGATTCGTTATTAGAGTATTCTAGATTAGGAAGAAGTAAAGAATATAAAGCCGTTGATACCAATACGCTATTAAAAGAATTACTTACAGATCTTAAAAGCAGTATTGATAAAACCGAAGCTAAAATAAAAGTAAACGATATACCGGTAATCAAAGGCTCTGAAGTTGAACTACGGCTATTGTTTCAAAACTTAATAAGTAACGCAATAAAATTTAGATGTACCGATGTAATTCCTGAAATTGAGATTTCTTGCGTTAAGAAGAATGATACAAATGGAAAGACAGGTGGTTTCTGGGAATTTTCAATACGAGATAATGGTATAGGGATACCACAACAACATAAAGAAAGAATATTCGCTATATTTCAACGGTTACATTCTAGAGAGCAATATCAAGGAACAGGTATTGGCCTTGCACATTGCAAAAAAATTGTAGAATCTCATGGAGGAGAAATCTGGCTAAATTCAAAAGAAGGAAAAGGGAGTACCTTTTATTTTACAATACCTAACTGATTAGTTTTACTACTTAAGATAAGCTTGTATATGTAGTTCATATCGATGGCCGTAAGAGTTCTGTCAAATGTAAACGTACTTCAATTTAGTATTGAATTTCAACAAAAATCTTCTTCTTTTTAACCAAGTTCATAGATCGCACTCTGATCATTGTTATGATATGTTTTAATTATAAATCTCATAAAGTCAAGATGGCATCCCCGAAAACAGTGATATTTTCTAAGAAAAAATAAAATACTTTTGAAACTAAATTTCATTTTTTAATGTACAAGGTCATAAAAATGAAAATGTAGTTTCAGTTATTAATATTAAGGAGATATAGATTGTGTTATGTCACAGGTAGATAGGTGTTTAGCTTTTGATATAAGTCGGTTAAAAGAACTTAAGACTTTTGGTTGCCTTATTGGAAAGGTATATTTTCGTGCTCCATTTTTAAGAAAAAATTAACGATTGGCCATAAAATTACTCTGTTACATTTTTTTCTTATGCTTCTCAGCAATTGCCTTTTGTCAAGACCTTGGACAGATAGGGAAAGCAAAACTTTTTAAATTAACAGGAGGCGTGGCAGCTAATGCGATTTTTTATGAAGGACAGTCTAATAGAGAACCATTTACGTACTTTGTTAATGGTAATGTAAATTTGAATATTAGCGGAGTTTATAATATACCGTTCTCATTTTCGTATTCTAATCAAGAATTTCAAAACAACAATCCGTTTACTTTTAATAGATTAAGTATACATCCATCTTATAAATGGGTAACTGCCCATATTGGAGATGTAAATATGACATTTTCACCCTATACGCTAAGCGGTCATCAATTTACAGGATTAGGAGTAGATCTTACTCCTAAAAGTCCTTTTAGGATAAGTGCAATGTACGGAAGGTTGCTTAAAAAAATTGAATTCAATCCCAATGATCAACAATCGTTAGCAGCATTTGAAAGAATTGGTTATGGATTTAAAACGGGGTACGAGTTTGATAAATTTTCTATTGCTGCAATATTTTTTAAAGCTGTAGATGATAAAAACTCTTTGGAGAATCCTGTTCCTGTTGAGTTAGAATTACAACCTAAAGAGAATGTTGTAATAAGCTTAGAAGGACGAGCAAAACTTTTTGATAAAGGAGAAATATCTCTGGAAGTAGCATCATCTGCTATTACAGAAGATTTAAATGTTGAAGGAGGTGAAGAAAATTCGGTCATGCTATCTCCTCTATTACAAACCAATTCAACAACCCAACAATTTAAGGCATATAATGCAAAACTCTCATACCCCGTTGCACAGGGCACGGTTGGAGTAAGTTATGAATATATCGATCCGGATTATAGAACATTAGGAGCTTATTTTTTTAATAATGATTTAGAAAATATAGCCATTAATGCGACTCAAAACATATTCGAAAATAAAGTTAATGTGTCATTTAATGCTGGGCTTCAAAGGGATGATTTGGATAATACAAAAAGTACGCAGCTGCAACGAGTAGTAAGTGCTATTAATGTAGGATATAATGCTTCTGAGAAATTAACATTATCCGGAGGATATTCTAATTTTCAATCCTATACTAATATAAAAAATCAGTTTGACTTTATAAATGAAGTCAGTCAATTTGATAATCTTGACACACTGGATTTTCAGCAAACTTCTCAGAATGCTAACCTGAATGCAAACTATATTCTCAAAGACACAGAAACTCAGAAAAGGAATCTAAACATTGCTTTATCTTTTCAAAATGCAGTAAATAAACAAGGGGGGCAAACAATAGAAAATGGGGATTCTAACTTTTATAATGGTAGTGCATCATATACAATTGGATACCCTGCCACAAATCTTAACATATCTACTTCGGTCAATGTAAGCTATAGTACAATAGGAGTAGATAATAGTCTAACATACGGTCCCATAGTATCTGCAAACAAGCAGTTTTTTGATAAAAAGTTAAGAACAACCGCTTCATTAAGTTACAATCAAAGTAATGCTAATAGCGAAAAACAAGGAGAGGTTACTAATGTTAGGCTTAGCGGCACTTATGTGTATCTCAAAAGACACAATTTCAATCTCAATGTGCTTTCACAGTTTAGAAATTCTACCAATTCAACACAAGATTTTACGGTTACTTTTGGATATAACTACACCTTTGATAAGTTTAACCCTAAGTTTAAATTTCCAAAAAGGAAGGGTAGGAAAGAAAAAACAAAAAAGGATAAAAATTCAAACGAAGAGCAAAGAGTGCATTTTAAATATAGAGACTCTTTGTATCAAGGTACTTTGGCAGAGGTAAATATACAATTAGAGAATCTTCAAAACCATCCCCATTTTGATCATATTCCTGGATATAAAAAGGGAGAGCTTACTATGTTGCGACAGATTGTAGCCGATCAAAAAGAAGCTAAAGAATACAAACCTAAAGCTATTATTTTTTTAAGAGAGCTGTATAGCTACGAAGATTTCTTAGCAGGATATAATCAATTAGTTTTTGAAACATTGATTGAATTGCGAAGAGATATGTTGCGTCTTGATTATGCTTTTGAAAAGGCTTTTGTTAAAGCTAAAGTAGCTGTCGACAATCATGAATTACACCCTAAAATTGAAGAACAACGTAATCTTTCTGATCAGGTTCTTAGAAATCAGTATAAAAACTTACAAGAGAATTCGGATAATGCTTTAGGAAGGCTAATTGGGCATCGTTGGATGCTTCCTATTATAAAAAGCTATAGAACCATAGAGAAAATAGAAAAACCGGATAAGTATCTTTCTCAATTAATGGAACAAGAGAAAGAGAACATATTCCGTATGAAAGATCAGAAAAATGATGACCAAAAAATAAAATTATATTTGATAACCCAGATTATTGATTTTTACTTAAAAGAATCTTTAAAACATACAGATCCAGATAAGTTTGAATTAAAGTATATCGAAAAGAACTAACAACCTATGAAAAAACTTTTACTTACCCTTATTGTATTGGTATATGGTTTTAATCAGGCTACTGCACAACGTTTTCCAATAACAGTTGTCCCACAAGTAAATCCACCAGCTCCTGTAAACTTTCATAATTATGCAGATGGTACTACAATAAATAGTCCATTAAGAGTTCAACTATTGCTTAATGACCTTACAGTTACTAATGAGCAGATTCGGTTAAAAATTTCTTTTGAAGGTAATGGAATTGCTTTTGAGAGCAGAGATGTAGTTGTTGGTGCTTCTCAATTATTTATTGATGGTGGTGTGCCTTTGATACTTACCAATGCAGAGTTAGCTCCTTATTTCGAATTTCAAAATATACAAGGTATAAACCCCAATATATATGGACAAACAATACCAGAGGGAAGTTATCAATTTTGTTTTGAAGTTTTTGATTTTATAACCGGTAATCGATTTTCTTCAAAAACTTGTGCAACAACGTACATATTTAAAAACGAACCTCCTTTACTAAACTTGCCACTTAATAAGGTAAATATTGAACCTAAAGAGGTCGACAATATTGTTTTTCAATGGACACCAAGACAAATCAATGTAAGTAATGTAGAATACGAACTTAGCATCGTAGAGATATGGGATGATTTTGTGGACCCACAAACGGCTTTTTTGTCGGCAATTCCATTTTTTGAAACGACCACAAAAGCAACATCGTTTGTATATGGCCCAGCGCAGCCGCTATTATTACCCGAAAAACGTTATGCTTGGCGCGTAAAAGCTAAAGCGTTACAAGGAACAGAAGAGGTAGGACTATTTAGAAATGATGGAAATAGTGAGATTTTTTGGTTTTCAAGAACATCACCATGTACAACACCACTTAATGTATATGCAGAACCTAAGGGGATATCAAAAATTAATGTTTTTTGGGATGAAGATCCAACAATTTATCAAGAATACACCATTGCATATCGAGAGGCTAACAAGCCGAATGCACAATGGTTTACGATGCGAACTAATAGTGGATGGGCAACCGTTTGGGATTTAAAACCCGGTACGACCTATGAATATAAGGTTAAAGGAAAGTGTAAATACCAATATGGACAGTTTTCAGAAATTCAAGAAATAACAACTGCCAAAACACAAGATGAAACCTCTAATTATAATTGCGGTATCGTACCCGATGAAATTGCCATAAGTAATAGAGAACCTCATTCTGGATTAATGATTGGTGATCGTATCACCGCTGGAGATTTTGTTATTACCATTACCGAAATTGATAGTCAGGCCAATGGAATAATTAAGGGTAGAGGTTATGTTGGTATTCCGTATTTAAACCTAGCCAGATTTGGTGTTAAGTTTAATGGCATATTAGTAAATACAGATCGTCAGCTTGCACAGGGAGAGATAATTACTTTATACGATCCAGAATTTGGTGAAGGTGCAGAGATGACTGTTGATGTGGATATAGATATTTCTGAAGGTGTTACAGGTGATTTAGGAGAGCTTGATAGTCAAGAACAAGTAGATTTTGTAATCACCAGCATTACGATTAATAGCAATGGTGCGATCGAAGTTAATGGTGCAAATGGAGAAAAAGATGTTTTCCCCGGAGGACGGGATGTACAAATAAGAGATAGTAATGGTGCCATTTGGTCTGTCGGTGATGATGGTACAATTATAAAAGGGCAAGAAGCAGAAGGAGGAGCAGCTACAGACGATAATACCGTTGGAATCATTGATGGAGAAGTATCTGAAATATCGGCAACCGGAGTACGTATAGATTTTCAAAAATCAGGAACGTACTATTTTGATAATTTCCCTGAAGGCGTAGATTCTAATACACTTAAGGATCAATACCAAACACTTGCCATGGCTAATGGCGAAGTATACTATGTTCCTTTTAAGGCGGTATCCGATATTAAAGGAGAAGATGTTATTACAGCGAAGGCTACTTTTTCTGATAGTAGTATTACGACAAATGATATTGTTTTTAAAACCAAAGAGGGAGTAAAAATCTCAGCAAGTTGGGAAGGTAATATTGCTACTTTATCCTTGAAGAAAAAGTCCGGGTATCTTATCGAAAAGATATTAGCAACCGTAAAACCAAAAGAAACAGATGGGAAGTATACTGTTGCCGGAGCGTTTAATTTGGTTCATTTAGGGGCCGAAGATACAAAAGGTATTAATGTAGTCATCGTACCTATAAATGGTGTAAATATTACATCTAATATCAAGGGACAGATTAATGACATTTATAATAAGGCTGGAGTTAATTTTACGATCAAAGTTGGAAGTAGATTACAATTACCTGAGAATGTATGGGATGTAGAGAATACTAATGAAAAACTTGATATTGGAGATAGTAGTATATTATCATATTATTCTCCTGAAGAAAGTGCAATCAATGCATATTATAAAGCAAACGGTGATTATAATAAGGAAGCGTATTATGTTTTCTTAACTGATCTACCGACTACAGACGATAGTATAGAAGGTTTTATGCCGCTTAAAAGTCAATTTGCTTTTGTGTTTAATTCCACAAACCAATCAAGAACAATCGCGCACGAATTAGGACATGGTGTGTTTGGCTTGGAACACCCATTTGTAACATATGAAACCCCAGAAAAGTCTACAGATTTCTTGATGGACTATACAGGAGAAACCTTGCTTAATCATATGGATTGGAAAAATATGCATGCTCCAGGGTTTAAATTGTATTGGTTTCAGGATGATGAAGAAGGAGAATATACCGATTCAGAATTTGCCGACAAAATTTTTCAAATTATACGATGTGCATATATAAATTCGAGTACGAATATTATCTCTTTCGACACATCTGTCTTTGGTAAAACTGGAACATTTTATACAAAATGGAAAGGTGATCAAATATGGATAAAAATAGATAATGGTAGTTTTGAAGGTTCATCTGTATACGAACCTGTAGAATTAGGAAAAAATAAACAAGAAAATACACCATGGCGTTATAGTTTATTGTATAAAAATGTTGAAATATACACACCTCGATATACAACAGGAGCAGATCCCTTAGAGTTGCTAAGATTACGCGAGTACCTTTTTCCTGAAGATAAATCTACAATTAGAGATGAGGCAAATAAAATTGTAAAAGAAATATTAGAAAAAGAACTATTAACTGAAGAAGATTTTGAGCAATTAAAAAGTATAGCTAATTGTGGGATACAATATTTTTCTGCCGATGTAAGATACAAGATCATATCTAAAATAGTAAAAACGTTAGAGGTCAATGGAGATTGGCTGACAGAGTATTATGAAGATATGATACTCGATTTACTGGAAACGCCTCCATCTACAAGTGTAAGATCTTATAATACTGAAATCTTACGATTGCTACAGGATGATTACATCTTGTTAGAAAAACTTTTTAAACAAAACCAGGATGAGAATGCAGCTTGGTTATGGGCCGGAAATGAAAATAATTTTACGCGATTTATTAATGCTATCTATAAATTATGGGATAAAAGTTCGTACAAAGATGAAACCAGATATACCTATATCGAAAATGTCTTAGACTATACAACGCCGAGAACATCTCAAGTGATTCATTATGATGGAGAATCTTGGTTTCCTAATGTGTCCTATGGCAAAACTAATTTTAATAAAGGATACATAACAATCCCTGCAGATATGGGAAATCTAAAGGGTACATTAAAATATGAGTATTATCAGCCAATTATGGTCACTTTTGAAAAAGAAAATATTTCAAAGATAACCGTAAAGATACCGGCCATCTTTTTTGCAGGACAAATAAAGAAAGACAACCTCGAAAAAAACTTGGAAAAAGCAGAGCTTGTAATGGAAATTGGTCTGACAATCAGTGGAGTTGCAAACTTTACCAAACTAAGGCACTTAACAAAATTGCAAAGATTAGGGAGGATAACACTGGGAACGGTTGATGTGTCAAATAGTGTTGCTGGTTTTATACTGAAATATGGAGACCTGGAATATTGTAAACAGAACAAAGAATATTGTCAGGCACTTAGTACATATAGTACATATCTATCTTTAGCTCTGTTCGGAGGAGGTATAATTGAAGGGAGAATAGTAGCTAGTAGACAAAAAGCTAAAGAAGCTTATGTTAAAACAAGAAGTAAGTTAGATGATCCCGAAGAAGTAAAAGCCTTAGATGATCATTTTGGACTACCTTCAGGAGGAGGTGGCTGGCTAGATGATATTTCAGATGAACTTTTAAAAAGTGATCTTGCTAGTAACAAAGCTTTAAAAGATATTTTTGATATAGCTTCTAATTCTCAGCGAAATAGCTATGTTAAAGCCTGGGAAGTTTTAAAAGGAGCCGAAACATTAAGAGTTAAGCCAGATAATATAAAAATTCTGTCTAGAGTGAGTGAACGATTTGAGTATCGAGAAAGTTCTTTATTTGATGGGTTGAAAAAATTAATGGCAGAAGGTAGTCCAGCCAGTAAAAAAAGACTTATTGAAGGATTAAATGAAGTAGATAAAATATTTGATGCCAGTTGGCCTGTAACCTTTAGTGGTATAAAAAATGGAGAAGTAAAAGTAATCTCCGTTATTGATGGTACCAAAGTTGAAATAGCGCGAATAAATAGAGAAAAAGAATTTATTAAGAAGAAATTCTTGAATGAGAATGAAGGAGCAGAGGTTGTTGGAAAACATAATGGAGTTGATATATTAAGAAAAGGAGATAAAGAAGTTGGATTTAGGATAAGCAATGCCGAAGACATGCTCGTCAAACTCCAAAAAACACCTGATCTTCAAAAAAGGTTTAATGAACTGGATAACACCTTAAAACCTCAATTTGTAGAAGATTTTGCAGATGTTTCTGATGATGTGATTAAAAAACTTCAAGATGAAAATCTTTTTGATGCCTGGAAAAATAATGTAAGAAGTGCCGATTTAGATGTATTAAGAAATTCGATATCCAAGAGTAACTTAAGAAACGAGTATGATGGATTAGTTACTGCGTTGGCTCAAGAAAAAACGAAGCTCTTGAGTGAAGGAAAAACAATAGAAGAAGTTGCAAAGGTAGTGTTCGAAAAAAGAAGATCTTTAACAATTGAGTATAAAGGTATAACACCCGATGATATGCTTGAGTTGATATTTAAACGAAATGATATTCTTTATACACAATCTGGTAAAGGTGATAAGTGGGGAGCTACCTTCGATGGTCTATTTAATTCAATAGCAGCCAAAAAAGGCATTGATATAAGTTCTGCAACTCAATCTCAATTAGATGAAATCTATGATGCCATCGCAAATGGGGCTTCAAAAACCGCTGGAGAAGATAAATATAAATTAGGAAATGCTTTATACAAGTTTTTTGAAGAAAAAGTAACTACAGGCCAGATTAGTAAAAAAGAATTTGATCACTTTGTAGAGATTCTTTATAAATACCGAATGAAATAAAAATGGAAAAACAACTTAATAGATTTTTGAATACAAAGAGGGTTATCCATTTCGACTCATTGATAGAGTTGACTATAGATAATGAAGAATCTCTTTCTGCTGATAGAAGCGTAGACAATGTTTCTGGAGTATACGATATTTTTAACGATTCATTATATGCCATATTAAGTTTCGATAATAAAAACTACTTGTTTTTAAAGGATCAGTTTCTGGAAATCACAAAAAATATTACGATTAAACCCAATGTAAATTGGTCTAAAGAAGAGTTGAGTTCCTTTGAAGTATTTGAAGGTACAAACCTATTAACAAAAGTTGAATATGTTAATGTGCATGAAGGTATTTTGATGCCATTTGATATGATTGAAAATTGGGAAGAAGTAAATTTTGGGTTTGAGTTGGCATCCTTAGTAAATAAGGTCAAGGAAAACCCAGAACTAATCTTGTTTCCTGACTCAGGTAGCAAGGCTATTTAATTTATGTCATAACCTATGAGTTTTTAAAACATTCAAACATTAATTACTTCAAAACCACCCAAAACCGTGACTTTTTTTTTGAAAAATAGTAATAAACTTGCAAAATAGCCTAATGAATAAAATTTGTTGAATAAACCCTGGCCCCAATCTATGACCAAACTTTTACACGTACTCCTTTATTTTTGTGTTTTTTTGTTCGCAACAAGTTTATTTGCAAAAGATCTTTTGGTTCCGGTGCTTTATGAAACTATAGGTGAACCTATCGAAAAAATCAAACCTATTGATAGTCTTTCCATGACCAACCCCAATTTGGATAAGAATATTGTAGTAAAAAAAACTCTTAAAGCATTCAGAAATTTTAAATCTCTTGAACGATTTGATACTCCTGTAATCAAAACTAAATCAACTCGATTTACCGATAAAGTGGGGTTTAAGTATACTACGCCGGATTCGTTAAAAAATAAAGAATGGTATAAAAAAGCAAAGAATGTCTTTAAAACCATAGAGAAGACGAAAAATTACATAGAAGAGCTTACCAATGGTGATTTAGGTGAATTACCAGTAGCAATTACTCCCAAAACAATTAGCAATGTAACCTATACTGTTGGTATTGCTAAGGCGGTTTTCAAACCAACATATACCGAACTTACAGTTTTTCTTAAGGTAGAATTACCAAGAACGTCTACAACCACTACAACTACGGCAATAAGTACAGACCCGGACAATACAGAGACAGCAACTCAAACAACTTCAACAGAAGAAAAAGATGTACTCATTCTAGGAGCTTCTAATATCAAATTATCCAGAGATGGAGGAATTATTGGAGAAGCTAAACTAAATTTAATTTCTCAGTTTACGGTCAATCTTAATAGTGGTGCCATGTTACTTACCTTAAAAGGAGATTTTGAAAACCCAGGCACCTATGCATTGATTGACTGTTTCGGGTTTAAAGAATTAGGAATTGATGCTAATTTAAAATTTACAAATGGCCTACTATTTCCAGTAGATAAAGATGGTAAAGAGAAAAATGGTTATGTAGAGAGTGATTTCAAAATCGTTGCAAGCGATTGGAATGATATGGTTGTCAATATCAACTTACCTGAGTTTGGGGTTAAAGGAGTAGAAGGAACAACATTTAAACTCAATACAGCCATATTTGATTTTAGTGATTTACGCAACGACCCTGAGACACCATCGGTTTACCTTGATAAATATTACAGCGAAAATAAAGAGTTATGGAGAGGGGTATATATAAAATCTCTAGAAGTTTTATTACCGAAATCGTTCGGTAAAAGAAATAGTTACGACCGAGTAACTTTTGGCGCAACCGATATGATCATAGATGGTCAGGGGGTAACAGGTAAATTTACGGGTAAGAATATATTCACACTCGATGAAGGAACCGCCTCGGGGTGGGATTTTTCACTGGATCATTTTTTATTGGATATAGAAACGAATAGGTTAAAAGCTGGAGAATTTAATGGGCAGATCAGGTTACCAGTTTCTCAGGTAGATAGCCTTAAGTATAATGCGATTATCCAGCCAGATGAATATAACTTTAGAGTTACCACAACCAAAGCAATAGAATTTGATGTTTGGAATGCTCAGGTTTCTTTAACCGAAGATTCGTATATAGAAATGAAGGTTAAAGATGATAAGTTCATGCCTAAAGCAAACCTTAACGGGTCTGTAAGTATTCAGTCTGGATTAAAGAAAGAAGAAGAGAACTCATCGGGCTCAAAAGATAAAACCGTTGATTTTGATGGAATAGTATTTCAGAATATGCTATTGCAAACAGAGTCGCCCAAGTTTTCGGTTTCCTATTTTGGATATCAAGGAAATATGAAGCTTGCAAAGTTTCCGGTAACGATTAATGAGATTGCAATTAGAACTCCTTCAGATACCAAAGCAGAACTGGTCTTTGACTTTAATATTAATTTAACTTCAGAGAGCGATGGTGGTAATGGCGGTGGAACAAAATTAGTCATCAATGGTGTTCTTGATAATAGCGATGGTAGAGATTACTGGAAATATGATGGCATAGATCTAGAACGTGTTTTTATCCAGATGGAAGTAGCCGGAATGGAACTTAAGGGAGCCATCTTCATTTTTGAAGATGATACTACTTATGGAACTGGTTTTGCAGGAGCTGTTGGAGCAAAATTCACAACAGGAGTAAAGTTTGAAGTAGAAGCCAAAGCATTATTTGGTCGCACCACAGATTTTAGATATTGGTTTGCCGATGCCGAAGTCACCTTGCCAAACGGGATTCCGGTTTTCCCGGGATTTGCTATGAACAAGTTTGGAGGAGGGTTCTATAATCGCATGAAAATGGCAGGAACCACCAAAGCGGGTAATGCTGCCTATAACCAGATTGGTGCTTCACTCTCTGGCGTGATATACGAACCATACAATGAAAATGGTTTTGGGATGAAAGCCTCTGTAGGGATAATTACGCAAAACTCACCAGATCTGTTTAATGCTACCGTAGAGTTTGGTATGTCGTTTCTTAGATCAGGGGGACTACAAGAAATATATTTGAAAGGACACGGAAGACTTATTGCAAAATTACCGGTGGACTTTTATGATATACTAGATGATCAGTTAGCAGATATTGCCGATGATAATATATCTGGGTTAGCACCATTTGAGCCTGATGGAGCCATAACTGCAGATGTATTTATTGGCTACGATTTTGTGAATGATATATTTCACGCAACATCAGAGGTGTATGTCAATATGTTTAATATTCTTGAAGGTGTAGGGCCCTCTGGTAGAGCTGGATGGATGGATTTTTATGTGGCACCCGATGAATGGCATATTTTAATTGGTACTCCAAATGATCCCATAGGTATTGCCTTGAATTTAGGAATTATAAAATTAAAGACCGATGGGTACTTCATGACCGGTGATAATTTACCTGGTAGTCCACCACCACCAGATATCGTAGCGCAGATTTTGGGTGTTGATATTACAAAACTGGATTATATGCGCGATCTTAATATATTAGAATCGGGCAAAGGAATGGCTTTTGGTTCCCATTTTAGTGTGACTACCGGAGATCTGAAATTTCTTATTTTCTATGCACGTTTTGACGCAGGATTAGGTTTTGATATTATGCTGAAGGACTATGGTGATGCACATTGTAAAGGATCATCAGAAGAGATAGGAATTAATGGATGGTATGCTAATGGGCAGTCATATGCGTATCTGCAAGGAGAAGTTGGGTTAAAAGTAAAGCTATTTGGGAAGAGAAAGAAATTTGCCATTTTCAAAGGAGGCGGAGCATTATTGATGCAGGCCAGGCTTCCTAATCCTGCTTGGTTTAGAGGATACTTAGGTGGGCAATATAGTATTTTAGGAGGATTGATTAAAGGTCGTTTCAGATTTAAAGTAGAGTTAGGTGATAAATGTGAAATTATCGGAGGTAGCGCCTTAGACGGGATTGTAGTGATAGGAGATATGTCGCCAGGTGATAGATCTACAGAAGTGGATGTTTTCGCTGCACCACAAGTGGCATTTAATCTGCAAATAAACAAAATATTTGAGTTGCCCGATGATACAGGAGATCGCAAGTATCGAATATTTATGGATACATTCGAAGTTACTAAAGATGGAAATGCAATTATTGGCGATGTAGAATGGAATAATAGAAATGACAATGCCGTTTTTTATTCTCATGAAATATTACCCCCTAATTCAAATCTTAAAGCATTTGTACAGTTACATTTTGAAGAATTCATAAATGGTAAATGGGAAACCATAATGGATGATGGTAAAATAGCAACCGAAACCAAGGAGGTTAACTTTACTACAGGCCAAGCACCCGAAAGTATACCATTAAGTAATATAGCGTATACATATCCGGTTGTAAATCAAAAGAACTTTTTTATTGATGAGTATGGCACGGGATATATTAATCTAAAAAGAGGACAATCTTATCTTTTTGACGCAGTACCTACCTGGAATAAAACTATGTCAATGAATAGTTCAACAGGAGAAATATTGACAAATAGTTTTGGATATAATGCTGCAAAAAAACAACTAACCTTTAGTGTACCTAATGATATATCAACTCAGAGTGATTATTCACTACGTATTACATTAAAACCTAAAGAAAATAATGCTTTTGATAATGTTACAGAATCGTATACATCAAAAGATATAGGAAGTGAAGATACGGGCAATGAATTAGAAATTCGATCCCAAAAAATTGAAGAATTAGCTGTAAAAGGCGAAGAAAGACAATTGTTGACTTTTGATTTTAGTACAAGTCAGTATACCACTTTTGAGAAAAAGATGAATGCCATGAAGGGGAACAATGATTTGTATAAACACGTTACGTATCCATATGGATTGACATTGCTAATGACTATTGATCCTATCGAACCTTTTGAGTTAGTAGAATTAGTCGGAAGTAAGTATACAGCACATTCGCCGCTTATTGTAGCCAGAGCTATTCCAGATAATTCATATTATCAAAATCAAATTTATCCATTACTGTATCAAGATTATCCTTTAAAAAACACTTTTTCAGTAACCAGAGATATTAGTAAAGTAGGGGTGCCGCCATTAGAAGGTGTTGAACCTTTATCATGGTACTTAACCTACTTAGAAAATAATCTTACTGGAGAGACAAGTTTATATAATCCATACAGATATAATCTTACTCATTATTATCATCAGGATTATGTTGATCTGCGATATCAATTAGTGAGTTCAGATCTGCCGTGGGAAGAGATAGAAATGTATCGTGATTTAATAATAGAACCTTTCCCATTAATGAAGAAAGGAAAATATAAAACCAAATTACAATATATTTTACCGGGGCAGACCAGAAATGGAGGAAGTGATGTTGTAAAATATACAAACCCATTATATGAATAAGCACTTGAATCACATATATGTTCTAGTAGTATTACTAGTTCTATTGCCATTTCATATTTCGGCCCAAGATCCTATTGGTGATGAAATTCCTGAAGTGAAAGTTATAGGTACTGTCACAAAAGATGCTATTATGTTACGTTGGGCAGTAAATACTCCTCTTGCATGGAAATATGTCAACCAATACGGCTATACATTAGAGCGTAAAACAATAGCAATAGGGCAGGAAATCCTGAAAGATCCAATTGTAAAAAACATAACTCCCATTCCTATATTGCCAAAACCAATGATGGAGTGGGAAAGTTTTGTTGAAGGAAATGAAAATGCGGCTATTGCTGCCCAGGCAATTTATGGAGAGGACTTTGAAGTAGAGTTAGAAGAAGGAGGAAATGGGATTTTAAATATTATCAACCTGGCTGAAGCTTTAGAACAGCGTTTCTCTTTTGCACTTTTTGCCGCTGATCAAGATTATGAAGTAGCAAAATATTCTGGTTTAGCATTTGTCGACATCGATGTAAAGCCAAATGAACGCTATTTATATACTGTAAGTACTGCGATACCAAAAGAAAAACTGAATGTCAAATTTGGAGGAGTATATCTCGGATTATCAGATTACCAACCACTACCAGAACCACAGGATTTTGTAGGCGTATTTAATGATAAAAATGTGATGTTAAGCTGGAATTTTACGTTGTTGAAAAAACAGTATAATAATTATATTATTGAACGTTCAGATGATGGAAATATCTATAAAGCTTTAAGTGATATTCCTATTGTTAATTTGAATGAGCGTAAGAAGAACCCATCGGATCGCATGTTTTATATAGATAGCCTTCCACAAAATAATAAGGAATACCATTATCGATTAAAAGGAATATCCCCTTTTGGCGAAATAGGCCCACCATCTAAAGTGATTTCTGGTTCTGGTAAAAAACCATTGCAACATAATCCCGCAATAACTGAAGCTAAATTATTACCTGATAATAATAGTGCTAGAATTACCTGGGAGTTTCCAGAAGAAGGACTGGCATCTATTGATCATTTCGAGCTAAATCGATCCGATCTCATCAAAGGTAATTTTGCTACAATTATTTCTAATATTTCTAAAGATAAACGTAGCATTGAGTATTCTAATCTTAATGCTATCAATTATTTTACAATTACTGCCGTTGGTATTAATGGCTATAAACGAGTTTCCTTCCCAAAAATGGTACAACCCGTAGATGATACTCCGCCATCTATTCCTATTGGATTAACGGGAGTGATTGATTCTACCGGGGTAGTGCAATTAAGCTGGCAAAAAAATACAGAACCCGATTTTTTAGGGTATCGGGTGTTTAGAGCTAATCTGGAAAACGAAGAATTTACTCAGATAACCTTTAAAACTATACCTCAAAGTAATATTGCCGATACTATAAATATCAAAACCCTAAATAGTAAGGTGTATTATAAAATACAAGCTTTCGATATGAGATACAATCCCTCTGGTTTTTCAGAGATATTGATGCTTGAAAAACCTGATGTAATTCCGCCAACAAAACCTGTTTTTAAATCATTCAAAGCCGATAAGGGAGTAGTTGAACTCTACTGGATCAATAGTAGCAGTAGCGATGCTTTTAAAACATTAGTGTATCGAAAAGTAAAAGGCGAAGATACTCCATGGGAGTTAATTGCAGAAACTGATTTACCGGATAATAGCTTTAAAGATACTACTGCAAAACCAATAGTAGTATATCTGTATACATTGGTGACTATGGATAAGTCTGGATTAGAATCAGAACCTGTGACACCATTAACTGTAAGCTTACCCGATAATGTATTAAAAGCAGAGATAGATAAGTTTACAGCTTTGGTAAATAGAGAAGAAAAAAAGATTATGCTCACCTGGAAGTATAAAGTAGATGATGTGGTCGAGTTTTCTCTATATAAGGCTGAAGAAGAACAAAAACCAACGCTTTATAAAGTCTTTAAAAATGACACGAATCAGTTTACAGATCAAAATTTAACGGTAAATACAAAATATAGCTATCTGTTGCAAGCAACATTTAGTTCGGGGGCTAAGTCTCCCTTAAAAAAAATAGAAGTAGAATACTAAAGAGAATATATGAAGAGGTTATTACTTATTTTAATAGTATTGTTCATTTCGCTTGGGGCGTATGCGCAGGACTATACAATAAAAGTAGAAGGGTATATAGGTATGGCCGGAAGTTCTTGCGGAAGTAGTAGAGGTCTTATGACAGTAACTCTAATTCGCGCAGACGGAAGCGAAAAAATAATCATAGATAACCCTTCGGGTCTTGCAAATAGCAATTATTCGGCTACGTTTGTTTATGATGATTCAAATCCAATAACCGGTGTTGAATTTTATACCAAAAGAAGAAAAGACAAAATTGATTGTAAAAGAAAACATACCAGGTTAACAGTACCAGTTAATGGCTTTTGTTCCGACACAAGATATGCTGCTGCTGAAGTACATGGGGCATTCCCGGGTTGGGCAAATATCTCGGTATATCCAAATACAAATTTGTCTTATGATGGAGTTACAACTCCATATACAGTTTGTGAGACAGGCTCTGTTAACATTGTTGCAACAGCTGGATTTGCAACTCCTAGTGATATATATCGATGGGAGTATTTTGATACTATTGGAACAAAGGAAATAGAAGCAAGAGAATTAACGTTGTTAAAACAGGCGGTAGAAGATGCTCAACAGAACTTAGCGGATTGTTTGGAAGAACCTGGAGCTGATTGTAGATTTTTTAGGGCGAGACTTAGAAGAGCTCAAGATGAACTCAATGCATATTCGGGACCCTTAACAGAAATCGTTCCTTTTGATGGTTGGAAAGAAATTACCAATAAGAGAGGTCAGTCTAATATCGATTTATCATTGAACGATTTGTACCCTAATGCTAATGATCGAGAAAAAGCAATAAATAAAAATATAAGAATTAGGTTTGGCCCGGGATGTTTTGACTATGGAGAAATGTCGGTGATTTATCTTCCTGAACCACCAACAGTAACTAAAGTAGATGTAATACAACCGAAATGTTCAGACAGTCAACTAGGAGAAATCGAATTGTTTTTTGATAGACAGATTTATCCTAATGAAAGAATCGACATTAGCTTAGAAAGGAAAAATCAGGCCGATGTTTATGAGGCTAAGGATAAAAATGTTGGGATTCAAGGTTTTTTTGAAGTTAATCCAACTACTTATAGATATACATGGATTCCATCTCCAACGGCAGACTTAATCGCAGGTGAATATAAGGTTATCGTATCTGGTTATGAAAAGGATGATATAGATAAAACTCCATTTTGTGATGAGTTTATACATTATTTTGAGATCAACGCGCCAACACCTGTAAAGTTTACTTCTCTTGCCACGCAACCTATTTGTGTAGATGGAACAGGAAGTATTAAAGTAACTGCTTCCGGAGGAACGTTACCTGGCGGGAGATATCAGTTCGCGCTTACTGGAGGGTTAAATACAGGATGGCAATCACCAACCCCAAATACAAATAATACATATACGTTTTCGGATCTTGATTCAGAGAAAAATTATACGATAAAAGTAAGATTAACTAATGGAACAGATTCTTGTGAAGGTACAGGTCAGAATCCTACAGATACAAATATTCCTATTTCAAAGCCTGCAAACACAATTAAAATACAATCAGCTTCGATAAATGAGAACCCATCATACCCAGGAGCATCTAATGGTGCTATTGATGTAATACTTAAAACGGGTTCTACAGCTAAATCTCCTTTTACCTATGAAGCTTTTCTTGGAACTTCTTTGCAAAAATCAGAGACTACTAGTAATATTAGTGCAACTTTAAGTGGTTTGATAGAAGGGGAGTATACTATAAAAGTAACAGATGATAATGGTTGTAGTGATACCTTTGTGACAAAAGTTATATTAACCGACGCAGAAGCCATTACAATAGAAAATATAATAGTCGATCAATCGGTGGATTGTTTTAATGGAAATAATGGTAGCCTTAGAGCAGTAGTCATAGGCGGAAATGGAAATTACAATTTTAAATGGACAAAAGTTGGAGACAATTTGTTTTCTAAATCAGGAAACCCAATTAAAGATCTTGAACCCGGAGACTATATCCTAACAGTAGGAGATTCAAGAACAGACTTTGCAATTCCGGCTTCCTATGCTGTTGGTAGTAAAATGATAGATAATCCTACGCAGGTTAGAGTCACCGATGTAAGTATCGAGCATATTAAATGTAAAGGTGGAAATGGAAAAATAACAGTTACGGCCGTCGGCGGAACACCTCCCTATAGTTATCGTTTAGGTGTAATAGGAAATTATACAGATTTAACAAATAATAGCAATATCTGGGATATTACCATAGACAGTAAAATGTCTGAATACTTATATATTAAAGATTCTAAATCATGTGAATTCATGGTTGTGGATATTATAACTGTCAATGAACCAGATCTGGCATTAACTATTGATAATATTTCTACTATAGATAATACTGTTCTTGGAGGTTCGTCAGGCGAAATAACTATTGATATTATTGGCGGTACACCAGGTTATACTATTACTTGGCAAAAAGACGGAGCTTTAATACCCAATACAGGAGCATCCATTACTGGTCTTTTTGCAGGAGAATACATAGCAACAGTGGTTGATAATAATGATTGTAGTACGATTTCTAATGTAATTACGATAATTGATCCATTAAGTTTATCGGTATCAAAGACCGATGTATCCTGTTTTGATGGAAATGACGGAAAAATCATTTTAAATCCACAAGGAGGAACAAGACCATATTCTTTTTCTATTGATAATAAACAAAGCTATATTTCAGAAAATGATCTTACTAATCTTACTATAGAAGGATTAGTTGATGGGATATATGATGTATGGTTAAGAGATAATGGAAACCTTGAAATATCAACTCCAGAAACAATAACTATTGACCAGCCCGATAAAATTACAATTATACAAGCTTCGTTAGAGCATGTTACAACGATAGGGGGTACAGATGGAAGTATTGCTATCGATGTGATAGGAGGAACAGGAAATAAAACATTTTTATGGACTAAACTAAATGATCCCACTTTCAATAAAAGTACCCAAAACATTGATAATTTATCATTTGGGGTGTACACAGTGATTATAAAAGATGAAAAGGACTGTAGTATTGATAAAACTTATGAAGTAAAAGAACCACTTCCAATGGAAGTGGTTATTAGCGAAGCTGTACCGATTTTATGCCATGATGATGCTCTTGGAGAACTTCTTGCAACAGTAACGGGTGGATATCCAATAGATTCTTCACCGTCTGACTTTGAATATATGTGGTATCAAATTGTAAATACGATAGAAACTCCCATAAATATTGATTTTACAATAGATCGTATCAAAAATTTATCTGCCGGAACATATAAAGTAGTTACAAAAGATAGTAAAGGAGCATCAGCAGAAAATATATTTGATCTTGTAGAGCCTGATGACCTTTCAGTAACACTTACTAATACTCCAATTGATGTAAAATGTAGAGGAGAGGCAACAGGAAGTATTGATATCACAGTTTCAGGAGGACCTAAAGATGAAAACACAGGCGAGTACTTACCTTACGCATTTAGTTGGACAAAAGTAGGAGATCCTGATTTTAAGGCTACTACAGAAGATCTTCAAAATATTACGGCAGGAACATACGAAGTAGTAGTGATCGATGATAACTTGTGTACAACATCACTTAGTCAAGCCATTGTGATAGAGCAACCCGATGCTATTTTAGAAATTTACGACTTGAAACCAGTTAATTTAACAGGATTCCAGACTCAAAACGGGAGTATATCTTTAGAGGTTAGAGGGGGGACTCCGCCTTATAATTACACTTGGACAGATTTAGATAACCCACTATATACCGCTTCAACTCAAGATATAGATCAATTGGTCATTGGAAGATATCAATTGATTGTAACTGATAAAAATGATTGTACGACATCAATAACGCAAGAAATAACAGAACCAAATCAATTAATTGTAGCCATTCAACCCATAACTTTGGATAATAGTATACAATGTTTCGGAGAGAAAACGCTGGTACCATTAACCACTACTACTGTAGGTGGTGTTGGATCCTATACTTACGAATGGTTTGAAGAAAATGATTTAAACACCGTGCTTTTTACAACATCAGAAACTACTACAGTTAACGCAGGTACATATGTAGTGGTTGTAACCGATGAAAACGGAAATAAAGATGATGATACATATATAATTACTGAACCCGAAATACTTGATATCAGCGAAAGTGTAACTCATTTATTGTGTAAAGGCGATAATAATGGTCGTATTGATATTACAGTTGTAGGCGGTGTGAAACCGTATTCATTTAACTGGAGTAACGGTGAGACTACAGAAGATTTATCGTCACTTAGAGCAGGAAACTATACAATCCTAATTACAGATACTAATGATTGTACGTTGGAAAAAGAAATTGTTGTTAATCAACCTCCAGGGTTATTTATAGATGGAGATATTACCAGACTTTATCCTTCTACGAGTGGTGCTAGAGACGGAAGTGTCACTGTAAATATTGGAGGAGGAATACCTCCGTATACTTACGAATGGAGAGATTTTAATGGCGTTTTACAGGCCTCAAGCACAAATGTTCTTGATAATATCGGTGCCGAAAAATATTCATTAAGAATTAAAGATTTTAATAATTGTGAACTTTATATACCTGATGTTGATCTATTTGAGCCACCACCACTAAAAGTTGTTGTTGAAAGGGTCAATGTTATTACTTGTAATGGTGATACATCTGGCAGTGTAATTGCTTTAGCAGAAGGAGGAAGACCTTTTAATGCAACAAAACAATATAATTATGCGTGGTTCGATGCAGATCTAAATGCACCCATAGGCGGAAACAGTTTTATACTGGAAAATATAGGTTTTGGAAATTATTATGTGATAGTTACCGATGCTGCAGATACAGAAGCAATTAGTAACGTATTTCAACTTGTTCAACCCGATCAGCTTCAGGTTGAGCTAAAAACAGATTTCATGAATTGTGGAGATGGTAATGATTGGACAATCACTCCAGAAGTCGAAGGAGGAACTCCTCCATACACCTATTTATGGAATACTAATGAGATCAGTTCTATAATAGAAAATGTAGTACCCGGAACGTATTCAGTTGAAATTACAGATGTTAGAGGATGCCGCACCAGGGGTGAGGTCACATTAAATCCGCCAGAATCTTTAACTGTTTCAGAATCGCTCACTATACCCACCTGTTATGGAGGAAGTGATGGAGCGATATTTTTAGAAACCAAAGGAGGAACCCCACCCTATGTTTTTGAGTGGAGTAATGGATATAAAACAGAAGATATAGAAAATATACCTTCAGGTTCATATACAATTACGGTTACAGATTCTAAAGGATGTAAGATTCAAGAAAATATTGTTCTAAATGATCCAGATAGATTAATTGTCGATTTAGGAGAAGATGTTACCTTGTGTAAAGATCAGACCATAGTTTTAAACGCAACCATAGATGATCCAGATGCAAAATATGTTTGGACTTCTACAAATGGATATACTAGTTCTGAACCAGTAATTGAAGTTGAAGATTCTAGTATTTATGAAGTTGTAGTTACAGATTCAAAAGGTTGCGTGGCTACAGATAATATATTTATTGATAGAGTTACTGATGTCATTTCCGCACAATTTATTGCATCTACCCAAGTATTTACTGGAGAAGAATTTGTTATAGTCGATAATAGTAACCCGATTCCAGACTCATTAGAATGGATTTTTCCGAAAGAAGCAATAGTTACTTATGAGGATAATAATTATGCAGAGCTAATTTTTGAAACTCCGGGGGAATATGAAATCACTCTTCAAACTAACCGAGGACTGTGCAGTGCTACAATTACGAAAAAGGTTTTTGTTGTGGATAAAGAATTTGAAGATGATCAAGCAGAAAATAACACCGAAATTCAAAGTTATATAGATTACTTAATCTACCCTAACCCTTCAAATAATGGAAAGTTTACTGTGGATGTGAGCTTATCAGAAAAAAAATCTATTAGTCTAAAAATCTTTAATATGATTAATAATACCTTAATAGATTTTAGAGAAGGAAAGGAGAATGATACCTATAAGTTCGATTATGATATGTCATCGTTAACGTCTGGAGTATATTTTATTTTACTAGAAACTTCATCTGCCAGTCAGGTAAGAAAATTAGTAATTGAATAGCGGGTATTAAAATTCAAAAGAATATGGGAAAGTCATTTTTTCTTAGAAAAAAGAAGTCCCAAAGGAAAAATCACTAGTATAAAGAGATACCACCCGGTAATTAAACCAATTATGGTGATTGCTGCAGCAATCACCATAATCCATATCATTTTGGTTGAAATTTTCATTACAGTTCTCTTACCCAAATATTGCGATATTCTACCGGGTTACTATGATCTTGTAATTTGATAGGCCCTTTGTCATGGGCCTCATTTTTAGGTGGACCAATATATTCTGTAGATCCTAAAATCTCGACATGATCTTGTACTAAAACTCCATTATGAATTACGGTAATAAAACCAGATTTGGTTTTATTTCCTTCATTGTCAAACTCCGGAGCATGAAATATAATATCATACGTTTGCCACTGATCTGGCGCTTTTGTAGCATTGACCAAAGGAATATGTTGCTTGTAAATCGAAGTTGCTTGTCCGTTAGCATAGGTTTTATTTTGATAACTATCCAAAATTTGTACTTCATACTTGTTTTGGAAAAATACTCCGCTATTTCCTCTTCCTTGTCCTTCACCTTCAATACGATCTGGAGCACTCCATTCTAAATGTAATTGAATACTGCCAAAATCTTGTTTGGTTTGTATATCTCCAGTTCCAGGTTTTACGGTCATAGTTTTATCTTCATTTATAGTCCAACCGGCTGGCGAAACAGAATCTTTTGCAGAAACCCAAGCATCTAAACTAGAACCATCAAACAAAACGATAGCATCCGAGGGAACCTTATTTTCATTAAACGAAATGGCCTTTGGTTCAGGCTCCCATACTTCAGTCTCTTTGGGATCAGTGATCTCTTTTTCTGGTGGAGTATTGGTGGTAGTTTCTTTTTCTTTTGCTACCTCGATGTTTTCAATAGAAGTAGTTTTCTCTTTGCAAGAAAATACAATAGTTAAAAAGGTGAAAAAATAGATTAGCTTTTTCATTTTGGTGGTTGTTTTTAGTGGGTTATAATCCTAGTATTTTTTTTAATTGTTCTTTATCAATATCTGCACCTGCAAAATCGTCAAAAGCTTTTTGCGTGGCTTCAATAATATGGGCTTGAATAAACGAAGCGCCTTCCTGGGCTCCTTGTTCAGGAGATTTAATACAACATTCCCATTCCATTACGGCCCATACATCGCATCCATATTCCGTTAATTTAGAAAAGATGGTTTTAAAATCTACTTGCCCATCTCCCGGAGATCGGTAGCGACCAGCACGATCAATCCAGTCACTATATCCTCCAAAGGCACCTTTTTTGCCGGTAGGATTAAATTCTGAATCTTTCACATGAAATGCTTTAATAAATTCATGATAATGATCAATATATTCTATATAATCTAATTGTTGAAGTACAAAATGGCTAGGATCATATAAGATATTTACTCTTTTGTGATTACCAGTTGCTTCAAGAAAACGTTCAAAAGTAATTCCATCATGCAAGTCTTCCCCGGGGTGGATTTCATAACAAACATCAACTCCTTCCTTATCAAAATGATTAAGAATGGGTAACCATCGTTTTGCTAATTCTTCAAATCCCATTTCGACTAAACCCGCGGGTCTCTGTGGCCATGGGTGCATAGTATGCCAAAGTAGAGCACCAGAAAAAGTAGCATGCGCTGTAATTCCTAATCTTTTACTTGCTGTTGCTGCATTTTTTACTTGTTGTACTGCCCATTTGGTGCGCTCTGTTGGGTTGTTTTTTAGCCGATCTGGCGCAAAATTATCAAACATAATATCATAAGCTGGATGCACAGCTACCAATTGTCCTTGTAAGTGAGTTGATAATTCGGTGATCTCTAATCCGTAATCTGCAATTTTGCCTTTTAGTTCGTCACAATACGTTTGACTTTCGGCAGCTTTATCCAAATTAATTAGTCGATCTTCCCAAGTCGGAATTTGAATCCCTTTATAGCCAAGATCTGAAGCCCATTTGCAAAGCCCATCTAGAGAATTAAAAGGTTCTTTATCATCCATAAACTGAGCCAGAAATACGGCAGGCCCTTTGATTGTTTTCATATGATTAGCTTTTGAGTTTTTGGGTATGAAAATTTGTGAGTTTTAGTATCTCTTTTGACTTTGTAATATCTGAATTATAAATATTTTGCACAATAACTCTTCTATATCATACTCATCACTTTTTTAAATTTTTGTCCAAGCAGTATTATTTTTACTACTTTCTACGCAGGCATAAATAAACTTCATGCCTCGCAGACCATCTTTTACCGTTGGAAAATCTGGTAGATTAGAAGGGATCCCTCCAGAATTAATATTTTGCACTTCTAGTGCAAAACTTCTATAAATTGTTGCGAAACCTTCCAGGTACCCTTCAGGATGACCTGCAGGGATACGTACATATTCTGAGGCTTCTGGATATCCACCATTTCCACCAGGAGTATAGATTTGCTTAGGTTTGTCTAACCAACGAACTATTAGTTCATTTGGGTTTTCCTGATACCACTCTATACTTCCTTTGGTTCCATAAATTTTGATCCCCAGATTGTTTTCTTCGCCGGTAGCAATTTGTGAAAAGCTCATTGTTCCTTTAGCTCCATTTTCAAAACGAAGTAAAATATTTCCATCATCATCCAACACTCTTCCATCTCCAAAAGCAGAAAGATCTGCCGCAAGTTCACTAATTTGAATACCAGAGATATACTCGACCAGATTTTCTGCATGAGTACCAATATCTCCCAAAGCTCCTCCGATTCCCGATTTTGAGGGGTCTACTCGCCAAGCTGCTTGTTTTTGCCCCGTTTTTTCGATAGAAGTAGCCAACCACCCTTGTAAATATTGAACATTAATTTTACGAATTGCTCCCAAATCACCTTTGGATATCATTGTTTTCGCTTGTTTTACCATTGGATATCCGGTATAGTTATGTGTTAGCGCAAAAACTTTTTCAGACGAATTTACAATCGTTTCAAGTTCGATTGCCTCCTCCAGGGTCAAGGTCATTGGTTTATCACAAATAACATGAAAACCATGTTCTAAAGCCATTTTAGCAGGAGGGAAATGCATATGATTAGGAGTTACAATGGCTACAAAATCCATACGCTCTTTTTCAGGAAGCTTAGCTTCTTCTATGAGCATTTGTTCATAATTTGCATATGCCCTTTGTTTTGAAATTCCTAACGTTTCCGCGGAAGCGATACTTTTTTCTTCACTACTAGAAAATGCACCACATACCAAATCAATCATACCATCAATACTTGCTGCTTTTCTATGTACATCTCCGATGAAAGAACCAATTCCTCCACCGATCATTCCCATTTTAAGTCGAGTCATATTGTTTATTCTTTATATTCTATTTTTTCATTTTTGAAGAAGATAGCAAAAAGTAGCATCACTGCTCCAGCAAACATAGCTGGAAAGATCCAAATACCAGTCCAATCATGCTGTCCTTCTGATACTAAATTAGCATCAGTAATTTTACCAGCTACGTAGAATCCAATAAGCATTCCGAGACCATATGTGGCTAAAGTTATTAATCCCTGGGCTGCACTTTTAAACTTTTCTCCGGCCTTACTATCTGTATATATCTGACCAGATACAAAAAAGAAATCATAACAAATACCATGTAAGGCAATACCAGTAATAAGCATGAACGCTAGTTCGCCTGAGTTACCGTAGGCAAATAATAAATATCTGATTGCCCATGCTAACATACCAACTAAAAGAGTCATTTTAAAACCAAATTTTTTAAAGAAAAATGGAAGTAACAACATGAAAATTACCTCTGACGCTTGTCCAATAGTCATTTTCGCAGCGGGGTTAGAAACCCCAATTTCACCTAAAAATTGACCCGCATGCTGATAATAAAATGCTAAGGGTATACAAATAAGTATTGAAGCTAGAAAAAAGAATAGGAAATTCTTATCTTTTAAAAGGTTTAATGCATCTAACCCTAAAATATCGGAAATACTTATTTTTTGATCCTTACTAATCTTAGGAGGTGTCTTGGGAAGAGTAAAACTTAAAATTCCTAAAACAGAAGAGGCTACAGCGGTCATTAAGAAAGTGTTCTTGAGCATACCACTTGCAACTCCCTCTTCAGAATCCCAATGAAATACATAGCTAATTACTAATCCAGCTACGATCCAACCTATGGTGCCAAATACACGAACAAAAGAGAATTGCTTGGCGGGATCATTCATTTGATTAAAAGAAACAGAATTTACCAACGCAAGAGTAGGCATATAGGCAATCATATATCCAAGCACATAAGGGTAAAAAGAACTAAAATCGGTTGCATTTGCCATTTGATACATTAAAAAAGCTCCGATTAGATGTAAAATCCCTAATATTCTTTCTGCATTAAAAAAGCGATCTGCAATTAATCCGATAATAAAAGGAGCAATAATAGCACCCCAGGATTGTGTTGAATACGCCATGGCAATTTCGCCGCCACTTGTTTTCAAAGTATTGGGCAAATATATACCCATGGTTACAAACCATCCTCCCCAAATAAAAAATTCTAAGAACATCATTAATGAGAGTTGGATCTGAGTTGAAATCTTCATAAAATTGGTTGGTTAGTTTAGTTAATTTGATGAATTAATTAGTAAGTCGCGGGTTGCTTTAATACCCTCAATTTCATTGAGGCGTTCTCCTTCATATTCAACGCCCACAAAGCCTTTGTATCCAGAGTTTTTGATGATCTCGAGCATTTTTTTATAATCAATTGTAGTTTCATTTCCTTCTGAATCAAAATCATATGATTTTGCACTTACAGCTTTAGCATAGGGCATCATTTCTTTTACTCCTTGATATTTAGGATATTCTTTAACGCATTTAGCTCCCCAGCGAGCACCACCTTCTCTTTTTAAGCAAAAATTACCAAAATCGGGTAGTGTTCCACAATTGGGTTTATTTACCTTTTGCATCACTTCAACTAATAGTGATGCATTAGAAGACAGGTATCCATGATTTTCTACAATAACATTAATATTTTTAGTCGCAGCATAGTCAGATAATTTACCTAGACCATCAGTTGCAACATCAACCCATTGTTCTGGATCATTAGTACCAAATAGATTTACACGGATAGAGTGGCAACCTAAAAATTGAGCGGCATCCACCCATTTTTTATGGTTTTCTACGGCATCATTTCGCTCTTTTTCGCTGGTAACTGCCAAATCGCCTTCGCCATCTACCATAATGATTAAATTCTGAATATTATGTTTTGTACTATTGGCTTTTAATGCTTCTAAAAGTGTTTGCATTGCTTTTTGTGGATCAGGGTCTTTTATGAGTTCATCGGTATATAATTGGCTTACATATTCAATTCCTTCGAAACCCAATTCTTTTGCTTTTTGGGCAAAGTCCATTGGACTCATTTCACCAGATTGAATTGTTTTATGAAGAGACCATTGTGCTAGTGAAAGTTTAAAAAATGGTTTTGTTTCTTCTATTAATGTTTCCACTGATGATTCTTCTTTTTGAGCTTCAGAATTTTGAGAGGTGTTGTTTTTACATGATCCAAAAAATAGAATTAAAATTAGCCCGGTTATAATGGTTTTTTGCATGATTGTAATGATAAGGTTTATAGTGACCAGGCTTTTCCGCCTGTTAGTTTTTCTAAAGAATCGCATCCTATTTGCTGGCCTGGTACCGGCGCATATGCAAGTACATTTTCTCCTATTTCTTTACTGGTTTTGAATCCCCAAATTGAAAGGTCCCTTATGGCCGATAAGAATAGAAAAATTTTGGCATCTTTTGATATTGCATCAAAATCATCCGGACTTTTCATGTGTTCCATTTCTTCTTGATAGGCCTTTTGCTGCTCTTTTGATGATTTAAGGTATTTAGCCAATAAAGCATCATATTCTTCAATTTTAATCTTCTTAACGGGCTTGTCTTCATTAACACCTAATTCATTGAGTACTATACCTGCTATTTTTTTAAACATACTCGCTTCTTCTTCTTTAGCGACTTGACTCATGTATTTCTCAGTAAACATAGCCACATTAAGAGATTTAGCACCTGGGATATCAGTTTCTGGAATAATTAGATCTACAAGTTGATCTAATACTTTGGCTTCATCTTCTGAAAGTAATTCTGGGACCCAATTTAGTTTTATCTCGGAAGTACAACTTTGTAGTATACTAATAATAGCGGGAGTAGTAGCTATATATCCGGCTGATAATCCAATGTTTTTTAAAGCTTCTCTTCTGTTCATCTTATATTGAATTAAGCGGTTTTTTTAATTTGTTTTGCAGCATGCTCTGCGGCTCTAGCGGTAAATGCCATATACGTAAGCGAAGGATTTACACAACTTGCTGACGTCATAAATGAACCATCGGTAACATACACATTGGGTACCGCATGGATTTGATTATGTTTGTTAAGTACTGATGTTTTTGGATCATTACCCATTCTTGCGGTTCCCATTTCATGAATTCCTAATCCAGGAGCTCCTATATCGTCCCATGGTTCAATATTTTTAAAGCCTGCTTTTTCAAGCATTTCCATAGCTTGGGATACCATATCTTTTCTCATTTCTATCTCATTTTCTTTAAATTCTGCATCAAACGTTATGGTGGGTAATCCCCATTCATCTAATTTTTCGTAATCCAAAGTCATTTTATTATCATGATACGGAAGACATTCTCCAAATCCCATGAGACCAATTTGCCATTTACCCGGTTTAAGAATACTTTCTTTTAAAGCGGCTCCGTATCCTAATTCTGAAATGGTTTCTTTCCAATCTCGTCGACTTGCTCCTCCTTGATACCCATAACCTCTTTTAAACGTTTTTTGATCCGTTTCACCTCCCAAATTTCTAAACCTTGGGATATATAACCCATTGGGTCTTCGACCTTTATAGTATTTATCCTCAAATCCATCAAAATTGGCAATGGCTCCAGCTTTAAAATGATGATCCATGATATTATGGCCTAACTCACCAGAATCATTTCCCATTCCGTTAGGGAATCGCTCTGATTTGGATTGCAGTAAAATACTGGCTGATGCAATAGCAGAGGCGCACAGAAAAATTACTTTTGCAGTAAATTCAAAAACCTCCTTAGTTTCAGAATCAATAACTTTTACGCCTGTTGCCTTTCCTGTTTTATCATTGTAGATTACTTGATGCACAATAGAATTGGGACGCAATGTCATATTTCCAGTACGTTCGGCGGCAGGAAGAGTTGATGAGTTACTGCTAAAATAGGCTCCAAAAGGACATCCTCGCATACAACGATTACGATATTGGCAATTCATTCTTCCTTCAAAAGTTTTTGTTCCGGTTATATGAGCCGTACGTCCAATTGTTAATAATCGATCTTCATAATTCTGGGCAATATTAGATTTTAAATGATTTTCTACACAGTTTAGCTCCATAGGTGGTAAAAACTGTCCATCAGGTAATTGTTCTAACCCTAATTTTTCTCCACTAACACCGATAAACTCTTCCACTTTATCATACCACGGTGCTATATCCTTATATCGTATGGGCCAATCGATTGCTATTCCGTCTTTTTTATTAGCCTCAAAATCAATATCGGCTAATCGATAGCTTTGTCTTCCCCACATCAGTGATCGACCACCAACATGATACCCCCTAATCCAATCAAATCTTTTGGTTTCATTGTAAGGGTGTTTTAGGTCATTTACAAAGAAATGTCGGTGTTCGGTACCAGTAACATATCCGGTTCTATTTTGTTTTTCCTGTTCGGCGATTTCTTTTCTTGTAGGTTGCCCTTTGAACTCAGAATCCCATGGGTCGTCATTCATGGTTGTGTAATCTTCAATATGGCGTACCATACGGCCACGCTCTAAAACAAGAGTTTTTAATCCTTTTTCGCAGAGTTCTTTGGCGGCCCAGCCACCACTAATCCCTGTACCTACTACGATAGCATCGTATTGTGGTTCTTTTTTCATATTCGTTGATAATTTGCGGGTAATTTTATTCGTTTAATGTTCTAAACCATTCTGCCATAGCTCTTGCTTCATCTTCAGAGATATTTTGATTGAGCATTATGGTATTATTATATTCTTTAAGTAACGCAATAGCTACAGGATCTTTTTTGAGCATTTCATCAGGATTCATAATCATGTTCATTACCCATTCTGGACTACGCTTTTTGTAAATACCTACCATAGGCGGCCCAATAAATTTTTGAGAAGCTTTATGACAGGCTACACACTTAGATTTGAATAATTGTTCTCCTTTATCTGCAAGGTTTTGGTTTATGCTCTTATCAAATGTCACAGACGTTATTGGGCCAATACCTTTGTTTTCGAGCATAATAGGCACTGAAGAAGTATTTGTTGATTCAACTTTTTTCTCCTTCTTTTTATTTCCAATAGTAATAGTTTCTTTATCTGTTTTTTTTTGATTAGAACAACCCATACTAATAAATAGGCAAATAATCGCAATGGGTAAAGAGAATGATTTCATCTATTATAGTTTTCTTTTTTACATTAGTAAACTTCCAAATTTGAGCAATCAGAAACAATATATACTAATATGATTTCTGATTTCTTAAATTGTAAAAAGCCTTTATTATGTGGCAAAAAAGACTAATAAATATTAGTCTTATGTAATAGTGAAATATTGAGTTTTTAAATATGTGGTGAATAAATATAAGAAGTTTATTTAATTTTTAACCAAACAATTAACTATTCATTAAATAAAAAAATATAATAATTCTATTTTTAGAATATATCCTAATCATTTCTTCTAAAGCTTTTTGTGTGGTCTATTGTTGTGAATTATAGATAGATAAGGTGAAATAGTAAATTGTTTTTCTTAGAAAGTAGTACTTTTTATCAATGAAAAACTTAATCGATTAATTTTTTATTAATTTTGCATTATACATGAAAAAGTATTTCAATACCATATTAGCTGTTGTTATGTCATTTGTAGTATTATGTTCTACAATGTCATTTACTATTAATATGCATTATTGCGGAAAAACTTTGGTTGATGTTGCAGTATTTAAAGAAGCAAAAACATGCGGAATGGAAATGCAACAGACTTTAAATTCTTTTGACAACAATATAGTTAAGAAAAAAGGATGCTGCACTGATAAGCAGTTGGCATATGAAGGTCAGGATGAGCTTAAAGTTTCAATAGATAAATTAACATTTGAACAACAGATTTTCATTGCTTCATTGTATATTTCTTATATAGATTTATTTGAAGGTTTAGAACAAAATATTGTTCCCTTCAAAGAGTATCCACCTCCTTTTTTAGTCAAAGATATTCATGTATTACATGAAACTTTTCTGATTTGATGTATGTATAATTAATGTGAACCCTATTAGTGTATTAGGGCTAAAATTGTTTACGATTAAAAGTAGACCTCTTATTAATTATGTAATGATCAAAACGTATGCTAAACAAAAGCATTAAATTCCTTATAGAAAATAAAATAGTATCCGTCATACTACTTATTGTGTTTGTAGGATGGGGTTTAATTAACGCACCATTTAATTGGGATACAGATATATTCCCTAGAAATCCCATTGCTGTAGATGCTATACCCGATATTGGAGAGAACCAACAAATTGTTTATACAAAATGGGTAGGCCGCTCACCGCAGGATGTAGAAGATCAGATCACGTATCCATTAACAACTTCATTATTAGGAGTGCCAGGGGTAAAAACAATCAGAAGTTCATCGATGTTTGGCTTTTCAAGTATCTATATCATTTTTGAAGAAGATATAGAGTTTTATTGGAGTCGTAGTCGTATTCTAGAGCAACTTAATTCTTTACCTTCAGAGTTATTGCCAGAGGGAGTGAATCCAACTCTTGGTCCGGATGCAACGGGATTAGGCCAGGTATTTTGGTATACACTCGAAGGACGAGATGAGCAAGGAAATGTAACGGGAGGTTGGGATTTGCACGAACTACGAAGTATTCAGGATTATTATGTGAAAAATGCGCTGTCCTCTGTAAATGGAGTGTCTGAAGTTTCTTCTATCGGCGGGTATGTTCAAGAATATCATGTTGACGTAAATCCTGAGTTAATGAAGCAATATGGGATTAGTCTATCGCAGGTTACCAATGCAATTAAAGAATCTAATCAGGATATAGGGACTCAAACTTTAGAAATTAATAAAGCCGAATATTTAGTTAGAGGACTAGGGTATATAAAATCTATTACAGATATTGAGAATGCTGTAGTTACAGCCGAAGCTTACACTTCCATACGAGTAAAAGATATTGCTAAGGTAACTTTAGGACCGGCCAGTAGAAGAGGTATTCTGGATAAAGAAGGAGCAGAGGTAGTTGGTGGGGTAGTAGTAGCTCGTTATGGAGCAAACCCAATGCAGGTTATTGCTAACGTAAAAGAAAGAATAGATAAGTTTGCTACTGGATTGCCTTCAAAAAAGTTGTCAGATGGTAGAACCTCGCAATTGACGATTGTTCCATTTTATGACCGATCGGAACTTATTGAAGAGACATTAGGTACACTTAATGAAGCTCTTAGCTTAGAAGTACTAGTTACCATTTTGGTTATCGTGGTTATGGTATTTAATTTTAGGGTATCTATACTCATTTCTGGCTTACTACCAGTAGCTATTCTTATGGTATTTATAACCATGAAACTGTTTAATGTTGATGCTAATATTGTAGCACTTTCGGGTATTGCTATTGCTATAGGTACGATTGTAGATGTTGGAGTGATTATATCCGAAAATATTATTAGACACCTTGAACAAGATCAAAAAAGTATACCGGTAAATACAGTAGTATATAATGCAACCGTTGAGGTATCTGGAGCAATTATTACCGCTGTGCTTACAACTATAATTAGCTTTATTCCTGTTTTTATGATGATTGGTGCCGAAGGAAAACTTTTTAGACCATTGGCTTTTACAAAAACTATGGCACTTATTGCATCTATAATAGTTGCATTGTTTTTGATTCCTCCGTTTGCCGCTTTTCTATTCAAAAAAAGAAGTCTTAGATCATTTGTAAAGTATAGTATTAATTTGGTGTTTATTGTATTAGGTGTTGTAATTACTTTTTATGGTATCTGGTTAGGTTTTATTCTAATATTATTTGGAGTTATTAAAATACTTAATTTGAGAAATATATTTTCTAAAACGTATTCTAATCGTATAAACATACTTATTTCTGCTATTACTATAATGATCTTATTAGCAGAGTATTGGAGGCCACTTGGTGTTGATAAGAGTATTTTTTGGAATTTGATTTTTGTATCTATTATCTGTTTGGGAGTTCTAGCGATTTTTGTGCTTTTCAGGCGATATTATACCAAAATTCTGGGATGGGCATTACAAAACAAATTGTTATTTATGTCGTTGCCATGTGTTCTTGTCATTGTTGGGTTTCTAATCATGAAAAATACGGGGAAAGAATTTATGCCCTCATTAGATGAAGGTGCTTTCCTATTAATGCCTACCTCTATGCCTCATTCAGGTATTGAAGAAAATAAAAGAGTTTTGCGGCAATTGGATATGGCTGTGGCAATGATTCCAGAGATTAAAACAGTGGTTGGAAAAGCTGGAAAGACCGAATCAGCCCTTGATCCAGCTCCTTTATCAATGTACGAAAATATAATTCTCTATAAACCAGAATTTATACTAAATGAAAACGGAAAAAGGCAACGCTTTAAAGTAAATGAAGAAGGTGTATTTATCTTAAAAGATGGTCGTTTAATTTCTAACCCGAATAACAATGCTGCTGAGGATAATTCTAGTAATACCGCTTTTCAAGTTGAATATAAAGAATTAATACCAGATTCTAAAGGTGAGTTTTATCGTAATTGGAGACCCGAAATTAGAACCCCTGACGATATCTGGAAAGAAATTGTTCGTGCAACAAAACTGCCTGGTGTCACTTCAGCTCCCAAATTACAGCCAATCGAAACCCGTTTAATAATGTTGCAAACCGGCATGCGGGCACCAATGGGAATAAAAGTAAAAGGACAAGACTTAGCACAAATAGAAGCTTTTGGAATAGCGTTAGAAAATGTTCTGAAGCAAGTAGAAGGTGTAAAGAAAGATGCAGTCTTTGCAGAACGTACCGTAGGTAAGCCATATTTGTTAATTGATATAGATCGTGATAAACTTGTGCGTTATGGTGTATCGGTTCAAGATGTTCAGGATGTTTTACAAGTAGCGGTAGGAGGGATGCCACTTACACAAACTGTAGAAGGAAGAGAACGTTATACCGTACGCGTACGATATCCTAGAGAATTACGTTCTACCCCTGCAGATCTGAAGAAGATTTATGTTCCTGTTGGAAATGGAAATTCTATCCCTTTAGGAGAATTAGTTAAAATTAGATATGAAAAAGGCCCCCAAGCTATTAAAAGCGAAGATACTTTTCTTATAGGGTATGTTTTGTTTGATAAATTAGAAGAGTTTGCAGAGATTGATGTAGTGGAAAATGCTCAAAAATTAATCAAACAATATATCAAAAACGGTCAATTGATTATGCCAGAGGGAATGACGTATCAATTTACAGGAACGTATGAAAACCAGCTTAGAGCAGAAAAAACATTAAGCATTATTATTCCATTAGTATTGATTATTATTTTCTTGATATTGTATTTTCAATTTCGCTCAACTGTAATTTCATTGATTATTTTCTTTGGTATTGCCGTGGCTTTTGCAGGCGGTTTTTTGATGATCTGGTTCTATGGACAACATTGGTTCTTAAATATTAATTTCTTTGGTGAAAATTTAAGAGATATTTTTCAACTACACCCAATTAATTTGAGTGTTGCTCTGTGGGTCGGTTTTATAGCATTGTTTGGTATAGCCACAGATGATGGAGTTGTAATTGCTACTTATCTTACCCAGGTTTTTGAGGTAAATAAACCCAAATCTGTTAATGATATAAGAGCTTCGGTGATTGAAGCTGGAGAAAAACGCATACGTGCTTGTTTAATGACTACAGCAACTACTATATTGGCGCTTTTGCCTGTGTTGACATCTACAGGACGGGGTAGTGATATTATGATTCCTATGGCTATACCAAGCTTTGGAGGCATGGGTATTGCATTAATAACTTTATTTGTGGTACCAATATTATTTAGCTGGAAAGAAGAAGTATTATTAAGAAAAAAATTGAATGAAAAATAATAGGATTAAGAATACTATGGGTATGATCAAGCATAAACAGTATAGGTCGAACAATTTTAGTAATAAAAAATTGAATATTTTTCTTTTGTGCTCTGTATTTTGTTTTCTACAAAGTTATGGTCAAACGCTTCGGGACTATGTTAATGAGGCTGCACAAAATAACCCTAAATTAAAAGCAATTCAATATAACTATGAGGCAAATTTGGAGAAAGTTAATGAAGTCGGAAGTTTGCCCAATACCAAAATTGGTGCAGGGTATTTTGTTAGTGAACCAGAAACTAGAACCGGAGCTCAAAAAATAAAGCTTAGTGCCTCACAATCACTTCCGTGGTTTGGTACCTTAAAAGCAAAAAAAGATAAAGAAGTATTAAGCAGTCAGGTGCTTAAGAATGATATGGAAATTCTTCGCGCTAAACTATCTTTGGATGTGAAAAAACGGTATTATGAGTTATATGCACTAAAATCGAAAAGAAAGATTCTCGAAAAACAAAAGCAGTTATTAGAGAATTATAAAGAGATTTCTATTTCCAAAGTTTCGAATAATAAAGCTTCTGCTGTTGATGTGTTGAAAATTAACATTGCTCAAAACCAATTAGACAATCACATCGAAATACTTAAAGGCGATATTTTAAATACTGAAACTAGCTTTAATAAAATTCTGGATCGTGATGGATTTGATGACCTTGTTATTCCTCATAATTTATTCATTCCAGATGAAGAACCTACATTATCTGTAGATGATGTAACCTACCATCCTGAATTATTGAAATATGATGTACTAAGCGAAATACTCCAAGCACAACAAAAAATAAATGATAAAGAAAGATTACCGGGATTAAGTTTAGGGCTGGATTATGTAGTAGTAGAAGAACGACCTAATCTGGATTTTAGTGATAATGGTAAAGATATTGTAATGCCAATGGTTTCTTTTTCGATACCACTGCTCTCTAAGAAATTTAAATCTAGAAATAGACAATTCGAACTACAACAAGAAAACTATACACAGCAAAGAGATGCTGAACAAAATAAACTAGAGGAGATATTAGAGAAGGCTATTAACAATAGGATTACATCAAGAATTAATTATACAACTCAAATTAAAAATATTGAACAGTCGAAGCAGGCAGAGGATGTTGCACTGTCTGTATATCAAACAGGAAGATTAGATTTTAATGAATTGTTAGAAATTCAAGATATGATACTTGAATTTGAAATTAAAAAGATAGAATCTATCAAAGACTATTTCATACAAACGGCTATTATCAATTATTTAAGCAATTAAAATGCTACAAAGAATGAGACATATATATAAAATTACCGGAATGACTTGTAATGGTTGTCGTAATAGTGTTGAAAAAACACTAAGTACGGTGCAAGGGATCACCAGTGTATCGGTTGATTTAGAAGCAGAAGAAGCCATAATAGACATGAATACTTATATATCAACAGAACAATTACAAATTGTTTTACCAAATAAATACTCTATTTCAGAAAAGGGCAATACTATTATTTTAGGGACATCTAATTATGGTAAAACATCTACCAATAAAGAGAAAACAAAACTAAAAGAGCTTCAGCCACTATTCATTATACTAGGGTATATATCGATTGCTAGTGTTCTATTACATTATAAAAATTGGGATGGTAACGATATTATGCTGGATTTCATGGGTCTCTTTTACATTGTATTTAGTTTTTTTAAAATGCTAGACCTAAAAGGGTTTCCTGATTCTTTTAAAATGTATGATCCGCTGGCAAAAGCAATCCCCATATATGGTTGGATATACCCCTTTATTGAAACAATTTTAGGCTTAATGTTTTTAATGAGATTTCAAATACCTATCGCATTAGTAGTTACACTAATTGTTTTAGGAATAACCACTATTGGAGTGACGAGAACCTTACTTGATAAAAAATCAATTCAATGTGCTTGTTTAGGTACAGCACTGAAACTACCAATGACAGAGGCCACATTTATTGAAAATGCAATTATGATTATCATGGCTATAATCATGCTAACAAAAATATTTTAGAGATGAAAAAAAACATATTATATATAAGTATCGCCGCAATAATAGGTTTGTTTGTGGGATACTTGATCTTTGCCAATAAAACTAATAGTATAGAGACGCATAATCATTTAGAGGAAGATTCTGATCAAAAATGGACCTGCTCCATGCATCCACAGATTATGCAATCAGAACCTGGTGATTGTCCTATCTGCGGAATGGATTTAATACCAGCCGAAATTGAAGATGATCATATTGTATCCGATCAATTCAAAATGACAAAAAATGCAATTACTTTGGCAAATATTCAAACTATGATTGTAGGTCAAGACGAATTTGAAAATGATGTACTTACCATATCAGGAAAAATTAAAGAAAACGAAACAACAAGTGCTGTACAATCAGGCTATTTTTCTGGTCGTATAGAAAGACTTTATATTAATGCTGTAGGGGAAACCGTTAATCAAGGTCAACTTTTAGGAACTATATACTCACCAGAATTAGTAGCTGCTCAACAAGAACTATTAACAGCAGTTTCTTTAAAAGCATCGCAACCCGAATTATATGAAGCTGTGCGTACTAAATTGAAGTTATGGAAACTTTCAGAAAAACAGATCAATCAAATAGAAGTTTCAGGAAAAATTAAAGAGAATTTTCCAATTTATGCTTCAGTATCTGGTATCGTTTCTAAAAAAATTGTAGAACAAGGTGATTATGTTAAACAAGGGCAACCCTTATTTAATGTTACAAACTTAAATACGGTATGGGCAGTATTTGATATATACGAAAACCAAGTGGCTTCTATTAAAAAAGGTCAGAAAATAAATGTTGTAATTAAGGCTTATCCAAATAAAAAATATGAGTCTAGCATCTCATTTATAAACCCTGTTTTAGATGTTAATACAAGAACGGTTGAAGCTAGGGTAGAGTTAAATAACAAAGAAAAATTGTTAAAACCCGGAATGTTTGTTTCAGGAACTGTCATCAACCCAAATAGTCAAAAGAATCAAGAAAGTATAGTTATCCCGGCAAGTGCTGTACTCTGGACAGGTAAGCGTTCTTTAGTATATGTGAAAACTCATGCTAATGAACCAATTTTTGAAATGCGCGAAGTAGTTATTGGCGATCAAAATGAAAAAATGTATACTATATATAGTGGCCTTCAAAAAGGGGAACAAATAGTTACTCAAGGTACCTTTACCGTTGATGCAGCAGCGCAACTACAAGGTAAAAAATCTATGATGAATAGATAATCTCTGCTGTAAAAATTGATTATTATGTATACTGTTTGAGCTTTTTATGCGTTTTTTATGATTAATAATTAAGCGTAAACCGTTTTAGAACAGTATCTTTGCGGATCTTAAGTAATTGGAATTGTGATACAAGACATTATTATTGCTATTTTATGGAGTATTTCTCCTTTTGGAGAGGCTAAAGTAGGAATTCCCTATGGCATGCTCAGTGGACTAAATATTTATTTAGTGTTTGTAGCGTGTTTTTTGGCTAACGTACTAGTTTTTCCGATAATGATCTTTTTCTTAGAAAAAGTAAATGATTATTTATTAAGATGGAATCTGTATAAAAAAGCTGCCATTTTTGTTGCGCGTAGAGCAAAAGTTGGATCAGGTGACAAAATTCAAAAATATGGATTTTGGGGACTGTTATTTTTTGTAATGATCCCACTTCCAGGTACAGGTGTATATGCAGGGAGTATAGCTACATATCTTTTTAAAATAAAAAAGAGAAAGGCCTTTGTTGCCAATACAGTTGGTATTTTCTTATCATCGGTTATTGTTTGGGCAACAACACTACTCACAATGCAAGGAATTGCATAAATTACAGAATATAAATATCTTTTTCTGATATTACTTTGACCACCAATGTTCTTGTTTAGGGTTATGGTCAGTTGTAAAAATTTCGCCTAGTTTGGGGAGAATATATTTTTTCTTTTGTTTTTTCGCTTCAGAGATAAATCGTTCTATGGGATCTGTCCAGTGATGTTGAGCCAAAGCAAATCCGGCCCAATGCACGGCAGTTATTAAATGCGCATGAATATCTATAGCGGCTTGTACACTTTCTTCAGGATACATATGTATTTGATGCCAGTTTTCATTGTATTGACCACATTCCATAATGGCAAAATCAAAAGGGCCTAATGTTTTTCCTATAGTTTTAAAATGATTTCCATAACCACTATCTCCACTAAAAAGTATGTTTTCCGAAGATGTTTTTAATGCCCAACCACCCCAAAGAGATTTTGCCCTATCGGTAAGCCCTCTGCCAGAAAAATGCCGGGTAGGAGTAAACGTTATTTTAATATCGTTGTAATCTACGTTATCCCACCAATCAAATTCTTGAATTTTACTAGGTGCCACACCCCATTTTTCAAGATGTCTTGCAGTTCCTAATGCTACATAATATTGACTTACCTTAGATTCTAACCGTTTGATACTTTCGTAATCCAAATGATCATAATGATCATGACTAAGTAGTAATAGGTCAATATTTGGTAGGTTATCAATTATCTCAATTGTGTTTTCTGAAAAACGTTTTACTGGCATAGGCGATATTGGTGCTGCATTAGGACCAAGCATCGGATCTATAAGAATCGTTTTGTTATTCATACGTATTAAAACTACAGAATGGCCATACCATATAAATTTGGTTTTCTCTGATGTAGCTAAGAATTTTTCTTTGTCAAATGGAAGTATATCTAATGGTTTATCCGGCTCTCTACCTTTTCGTTCACAAAATTGTTTGTATAACAATTTCGGAATAGTTTGAAAACTGATATCCATTTTAGTCTCTTCAAGGTTTTCAAATTTTTTACCATCCCAGTGGGTAGATTTTGCATAACGATTTTCATGCTCAGCAGTAACCTTACTTCCAAATTGTTTTCTTAAACTCATAAGGTAAATATAGTTATCTCATTTAATATGGATTCAGAATTACTTTAATACATGTTTTATCAGTATTAATGATTTCATAAAATGAGATATTACGATACAAATTTCTTCATTGATCTTTGATAGAATATTCTGTATTATATTATTTTCTAAAAAAATATCCGAAACCTATTAGGTTTCGGATATTAAAAATCAAGTGGTATGTAAATAATACTTTGCTAAATTATTCCTTAACAAAATGTATTGATCTATCAATGCCATTTCCATTAATTTTTAAAATATAGTTGCCTGTTTCCAATCCTCTTACTGGCAATAGATATACGTTTTGACCTTTTATTTCTTTATTTAAAACTCTACGTCCAATCAGATTGAATATTTGTATTGATACGTTTTGGTTTTTCAGCCCTCCAATTGACAAAACATCACTTTTAACTGGGTTGGGATGCAGCAAAATATTTTGAGAATTCTTTATTGAAATAGAGACTTTACTTAATCGATTAGAACATGATGGCACTTGGTTGGTATTACTGAAATACAATGTAAATCCGCGACCTTTAGAAACCATCACGAAGTTATCCCCATCTTTTGTTATCCAGTATGAGCCGTCTAACCCATTAAAGCCAGTATTCGATAATGTCACTTCAGGTTGAGCATTTTTTAGTTGATAACTCATCGTTTCAGAGAAATCAACATACCAACTTGGGGTTCCGTTATTGGTATTAAAAGCAAATTTGTATAGTCCATTATATGTAGGATCCCAATTGATTGAAAACTCTCTAAAATTACTAAGGTTTGGACCGCCCTGACCTAAAATATGAACATTGGTATATGACACATTATCCATTGTGGTTAGACCATTTGCAATCGGCGTTCCAAAAGAACAATTTTGATTGTTACCCCCTCCATCTGAATTTTGTACTGTTAATACAAACGTATCTTCGCCTGTATTACCATCATTATCTGTTGCCACCACTTTAAAAGTATGAGTACCCACAGTAAGTCCGTTTATCTCGTCGGGATTTGGCGATGTGGCGTGTCCCCATGTGTATGGAACTTTATTTTCTTGTCGTACTAGCGCATTATTAATATATAGTTTTACATTATTGATTGCTCCGTCTTCATCGGTTGCATTGGCTTCAATTTCAATATCGTATCCTTCTTGTACCGTTAAGTTTCCTGAAGGCTTTATAAAAGAAACTATTGGGTTTATAGTAGAAACTTCGCCTTCAACTTTTAGTATAAATGTTGCTTCGGCTTTTGCTCCATCATTATCAGTAGCTTCAGCTTTTATGGTATGATTTCCTATCGACAACCCTAATAATTCATTAGTGTTATTACCATTACCCCAAGTATAAGGAGCGTTAACCTCCTGGCGTACAAAATTTCCGTCTACATACAATTTTACATTACTAACAGATCCATCGCTATCGGAAGCATTTACAGTCACTTTAAAACTAGAGTATCCTTCTTGAACAGTCATATTACCTGATGGGGATGCAAATGATATTGATGGTTTTTGGTTCTGAGGAGGGTTAGTTGTATTTCCTAATCGATCTTTTAATTGTTTTTCATATAAACTTCTGGGATTTAATTGGATTCCTTTTGATTCTACATATGCCAGAGGTTCCGTGGCAAAAGATCCCTTGTTAGTGATACTACCTTTACAGCCAATAGCCCAATTTCTATGATCTCCAGGTGGATCGTGCATTACGAATCTTGTCGTAGTGGTACAGTTCCAAAACATAGTCTGCGCACCTGCCCAACCATGCCCTGATCCCGAATTTCTACGATTTTCGGCTGCAAAAGCTTTAGTCCCTTTAACTTGATCAAATAAAATTCCTGTTGCCCATCGATGATGGGGTCCTGTGGTGCTTTTTTGGTTCTGAGAAGTACAATTAACAAATACGTTGGGTCCGGCAACTCTTGCCCCTGTTACAAAATCATGGCGACCGCCTCTCGCCAAACAATTCTTAAAAAGCACCTGTTGACCATCACAATTAAAAGAATATTTTCTTCCACCACTAGTTTTGGATTTTGGATCCAACATTTTACTATCTAAAACAGAAATTTTACTGCTTGAACGATCCACATTAACACAAGAATAACCAAAATAGTATGAATTGATGTTTCTTGCCCATGCATTTTCGGTATTTCTGAATGTAATAGCATCCCATGCATGTTTTTCATCCTCATTGGAAGAAAAAACTGACTCTAGACGCATTTTTTCAATACCCACATTTTCAATTCTTCCATTCCAAGAATATTTATAAAGAAAACCCTCAGCATGTCTAGGATCGATAGGATCAACAACCGGTGCATCAAATGTAATTTTGTTACCATTTACAGCAGTTACCTCGCGTTTATAACGAATGGTGTAATCTCGTGGTGTCCAGTTGGTGTCATTTCCGCTATTACTTAAGGTATGCATTTTAAGAAGTTCGATCCAATTTTGATTGGGTTTTCGTTCCAGAAAAATGCGATCTCCTTTTTTAAAGCTATGTCCAGACTGAACAGTAACCGTTTGTGCTCCAATAGGAACATATCCCGATGTGATTTTTTTTCGGGTACTTGATATTGAATTTGCACTACCAGATCCTTGAAAAACAATAAAATCTGCTTTCTCTTTTCTTGTAGTCGCTATCAATTTGGTTCTATCACCTTCTCCACGAATAACCACCCCACTTTTGGTTATTTTTAATTCTTTACTGATTCTATATGTCCCTGCTTTAAGAAGTAAAGCCCCTCTAAAACCATTTTCTAGTTTTTTTGACTCTACTTCTTTAATAGCGTTCTGAATATGACTCCAATTATCTCCACTTCCTTTTGGAGAAATTGTTTTAACAACTCTTATATTAGGAATTTGTTTCTCACCATGGTGATATCCCACATAGCTAAAATCAGGAATCCGGTTTCCTTTATTATCTTTTTTGTACGTCAGTTTTCCCGAAGAGTCGTATCCAAGAAGGGTAGACGTTTGCGCTACTGCAACCGATGAACCTAAAATTAAAAGGCAGAGCAAACAATTTGTTAGTATTAGCTTAATATTTTTCATAAGTAATGGTTATTTTTTGAAATTCTAATGTTGCTTGTAATTGTTTCTATAGTTTAGATACGATTGTTACAAACAGAAACATGTAGGATGTTAAATCCAGCCTCTCGTATAAAAAGTGAGAGGCTAGATTTTCATCTTTTGATTAAGCTTGAGGATTATTCTTTTATAAAATGCAAGGATGTATTCACATCTTTACCTCGTATATTTAAAATATAACTCCCGGCCTCTAATCCTCTTACGGGTAGTTGGAAAGTGTCAACTCCTGTAGACCTTTTGTACAAAACTCTACGGCCAATCAAACTAAAAACCTGTATGATTACTTCCTGACTTTCAAGCCCGCCAATAGATAGTATATCACTTTTTACAGGGTTAGGGTGTAGTACTATTTTCTGGGTGTTTTCTTGAGAAAAAGAAATCTTACTTTGTCTATTAGCACACAAAGGAGCTTGAGAAGAGTTACTAAAGTACAATGTAAACCCTCTATCCTTAGATACTAGCACAAAATTATCATCGTCTTTAGTCACCCAATAACTCCCATCTAATCCATTAAACCCAGTATTTGATAGCGTTACTTCGGGTTGAGAATTATTTAATTGAAAGCTCATAGTATCAGAAAAATCAACATACCAGTTTGGAACTCCATTATTAGTATTAATTGCGAATTTGTACAGACCGTTGTACGTAGGGTCCCAATTGATTGAAAATTTTCTGAAATTACTAAGACTTGGACCTCCTTGTCCTAAAACATGAACATCTGTATACGAAATATTATCCATAGCCGGTATACCATTCGCGATCGGTGTTCCGAAAGAACAATTACCACTATTACCACCTCCATCATTACTTTGTACGGTTAGTGTAAATGTTTTCTCGCCCGTATTACCTTCATTATCTGTTGCTACAGCCTTGAAGACATATGTTCCCGAAGAAAGTCCATTCACTTCTTCTGGGTTAGGAGAACCAGTATGTCCCCAAGTATATGGAACTATACTTTCTTGTCGTACCAGCGTATTATCGATATACAATTTGATATCGTTTATCGTTCCGTCTGCATCGGTTGCATTGGCTTCAATCTCTATATCATAACCTTCTTGTACCGTTAAGTTTCCTGATGGATTCACAAAAGAAACCTGTGGAGGTTGACTAGCCGTCACATCTTTTATAATTACTGTTCTTGATACTTCTGTAGAAAGCCCTTGTTGTCCTTCTTCGAAAGCTCTGGCTCCAATTGTATACGTTCCCGCTACTGTTGGTGTCCAGGATACACTATAAGGAGAGGTTCTATCTTGTTTAAAATATGAGCCATTGATTTTGAAGTTTACTTTTTCTATGCTTCCTTCAGAATCTGATGCATTAGCACTTAAAGAAATAGTTTCTCCAAGCGTATATTCCTGATTATTTTGAGAAGGATTAGTTAATGAAACAGAAGGAGGTGTGTTTTCATCTGGATTTGAATCTTCTTTTGTAATTAGTATTATCCAGTCCTTACCGCCATTGTTAGGGGCATTTCCTATGGATCTATTACCTCCGCCATTAATACTTGTTACCGAGCCATTCCTTAGGTTTCCTCCATTACGCGGATCATACCATTTGATAGTAAATCTTCCGTTCTGTCCGTTTAAGTTAAGATTTGAAGTACCTCCATTTTTTAGATATACTACATATGCTTCACCTTGTTTTGCATAGCAATAATCATTATTATTAGAAGATAGTGAATTATTATTTCGCATTTGTGTCAAAGGAAGATCTGTTATATCAAAGAATCGAATAGCATAACGAGCATAATCCCACCATTTATCACGACTTCTAAAATCTTGTAGCGAAAGATCTGAATGTGCTTGTTCGTATCCAAAATACCATTCATTACCCCATCCACCGGCGAGTAAAGTACCCCAAAGGGCATTTTTTCTTCCGTCAGTGTGCGAATTTCCTGGATTATTATCAGGGCGAAGTGCCTGGCGAGCATCACCAGGTTCATCACAAGCGATTGCCCATTTCTTTCCTTCATTTCTGGATTTATCAATACCCTCTTTTACCTTACCAAAAACACTACTAAAATTGGCTTGATTAGTTTGTAAAGAAAAACCGGTAAGCTTAGACTGATTTCCTAGCAAATATTCAGGAAAGTCATTTGGATGTTTATGAATAACTACATGATGACGGTAAGGGTCATTTTTATAAAAATATTCTGCCATAGCTCTTTCTTGTGTAGGCGATTGATCTACTGATTGTGGTCCACCACCATTCTCTTCTCCTAGGTTCCAATTCAGTGCTAAGTTGTGTCCAAAACGTGCAATCAACTCACGATAGTAGAGTTTACGTTGTGTACCTGTATTTCCATTATCCAGTAATGTTTCATTTTCGGTTTCCTGGAGTTTGAAATGAGAAAAAATTCCATTATTCTGCATGTGTTCGATGACAATAGCCCATTGTGCCATTTTTGAAACATCCATTCGAGTACGTTGATTCGAAGCGATATATGGATATACGTTTTCATCATCACCGTTAATATTCATGGTCAAGAAAGACATAGAGTTAAGTCCTTCGCTAGCTATATAATTAACGGCACCGATTAATCCTTTTCCTTTACCACTTTTCCAGGTAGGATCTCCACTGTTCCAATCACCTTTGTGAGGATTAAAGTTTTTTCTTCTATTGCCAGAATTAGGGGTATTGTCAAAATCATCATATGCAAATAAGTTCTCTGGAGAGTCCGGTCCTTGTTTGATCATATACTCACCTGTTTCTGCAAAGCGGAGATAATGTTCGCCCACATATTGCAAACGGCCTTTAGCTCTAAAATCTCTACCGGTTTTATTTGAAGCATTAATTGTAAAAGATCCTGTGTCTCCATTCATAAACCCTGCAACATTTCCGGCATTAACTCCATCATTTACAGCAACATTATTCCCTTTTCTAAATGAGACTTTATAGTTCCATGTTCCTGTTTTGTCTGGCGCAAAATGAACACGCCATTTATTACCACTCTTAGCAGAGGTTTGTGCGGCATTTCCATCAGCGGCATAGTATCCAGGAACTATATACGATGGAGAACCACTTTGATGTGTAAATGTTACATTAAGTCGGTAGTTCAAAAAAGGGTTGTCGTTAGCCGTTTCTGAAGTATTTGGACCGTTAAAGGTCAAGGTCACCTTGTGCCATTTTCTTAGTTCTCCTGTGATAGAAGCACTACTATTGCCGCTACCACCATCAGTATCACATTTGGTTTCTTCAAGAGATAAATTCGTAGCATTTATGTTAGATTTATTTAATGTTACCCTATCTAATACATGATGTTTTGAACGACCGGAAATTAACATAGTATATGTTCCTGGGGTATCAAACTCTACATATATATCATGAGGGTCATTATCGCTGGTTTTTGTGGTCCAAGTCCAATTAGTAGTTCCTGTAGAGTATACCTTAAAATATCCTTCACCTCCAGCACCTTCGGGATTTGGTGTTTGTCCAGATCCTTTAGGGTAAACCCTTTCATTACCTTTTTGAGCATAAAATTCACTGGCATCAGGAAATTTTAACCAAGTGTCATTCGCTTCTGTTGCACTATCTCCTTCGCCAACTTTTGATCTCCATTGAAATCTGTATCTTCCTGGAGAATTGATTTTTATTTTAGTATTTATTAGTCCGTTTCCTGGGTCATTAAAATGATCAGGTCCGGTCCATTCGAGATACCCTCCTCCGGTAAATCCGGATATATTACTTTTTTTCTTCCAATTTCCTGAAGCGGAGAGATTTTCCGCTTCGATTATAACAAGTCCATCTTTTTCTTCATAAACGTCGCAATTGTCATTGTTACCGCCTCCATTATTACCGCCTCCATCAGAGTTACCAACTGTAAAGCTTTTGGTAGCTTCGCCTTTGGCTCCATCATTATCAGTAACTACAACTTTAACTGTATAATTTCCTTCTTGAAGATTTTCTATAGGATGTGGTGTATAGTTAGCTCCGTCGGTATCTACAATGTTGCCATTTACAAAAACCTCATGTTTGGTGATATTACCATCTGGATCGTTAGCATTAATGTTTACTGAGACATTACTACCTGTGTTATAATTGGATTGATTAGGGCTGGTAATCGATACAGTTGGAGATTGGTTACCACCTCCGCCACTGTTTCCAGTACAGTTGGTCCAAACCTTTACATCATCAAAAAATGCATAATCTGTATTTGGTGACCACCAAACAGGATCTGTACGATTCCCTCCTCTATACGTATGCATTATTAAAGAGTTAATTTTTACATTTCCTTTTCCGGGTAATCGGTATTCTACGTCATTTTTCTCAAGCTTAAGTTCTCCATCGACATACATTTTTAAAACTCCATTTTTACGACCCGGAGTATTTAGCTTGATGTATTGTTTTATGGTATACCATTTATCTTTTTTAATATTTCTAATAAAAGTGATATTGCCTCCACATCGGGTATCTCTATTAGGCAAATATGGATATACTATTATGTATGGGGGTTGCGTATGATCTCTATTCCTTCTCCACATCAATCTACACGAAAAAGCATTTTTATTTACAGATTCGTTGGTAGTACATCCCGCGGGTATACCACCTGAATTTGTTGAGGCACCACCAAGACCAGGAAGTTTACCTCCTGTAGCCCATGTAAAGTTTTTGTCAAATTTTACCCGGTATTCGAGTGTCGCCTCTTCAGCACCATCAAAAGAACTATCAAAAATAAAACCTCCATTTCTACCGCTTGCTGAGTTTTTGATATACTGTGCTCTTAAGGCCCCATTTATTACTCGTGTTTCTTGTGGCCAATTTCCGCCAATTCCTCGGATTTCTCCAGAAGTTCTAGCCGAAACTCTTTTAAAATCATCTCTGAGCATATTCAATGTATACTCTTTATTTTGGTTGTTGTACTGACTAAAATTTTGATTAATCACCAAACTACCGTTACTGCAGTTTTGTGCTTGGGCTCCAGAAATTATGAATAGTATGAGAACCATCATAATTTGCCAACTATTGATAACTAAATCTTTTGTTTTCATAGTGAGTTTGTGTTAGTTTTATAAGTGTTTCTTGTGTTATTTAAAATCTTGTTTTGTATTAAAGGATGTTCTATTGTCGAGTTGACAAGTAGACAGTCCTATCGATTATGTAAGTGTTTATTTCTTGAAGGAATTACTTGCTTTTTATGAATTTAGCCTTAATTGTATCATTTTGATTCGAAAGAACCTCTAAGAAATACAGTCCACTTGGAAGCGCATTGATATTTACTTCAAAATCAGACTTTTTTGACGAAATAGATTCTGAAAACACCCTGTTTCCATTTATGGTGTATATATTTAGTAGATATGCGGATTTAGGTAGTTCTTTTATGGAAAGAATGTCTTTTACAGGATTTTGATTTAGAAAAAGTTTTTGGGAGTTATGTACTGTGATGACTTTCTGGTTTTTTCCTGACATACAAGCAGGAGGTAGTGCCGAATTACTAAAACATATTAGCTTTTGGCTGGTCTTTGACTTCAGAACCAATTCATTATTAGCCATGGTCACCCAGTAACTTCCATCTAGTTCATTAAAACCACTATTATTAAAGGTAATCTCTGGATTTTTATCTTTAAGTTGAAAGGTTACCGAATTACTAAAATCTACATACCAACCTGGTGTACCGTTGTTGGTTTGAAAAGCTAATTTGTATAATGCATCATATTTGGGATTCCACTTGGCCGAAAGACTTACAAAATTTCTTAAAAACTCAGGGCTCCTGGATCCTGTTGTATGTACATAGTTATAATTTACATTATCCAAAGGTTCAAGTCCTTTTGTATCAGGTAGCACAAATGAACAAGCATTGTTGGTTTTTACTGTGAGTGTAAAAGTTGTTTCTTTTTTCTTGCCTTTGTTATTAGTAGCCACAGCTTTGATAGTATACACTCCTGATGAAAGACCATTTAACTCATTAGGATTTGGTGACCCTTGATGTCCCCATGTATAAGGAAATCTACGTTCTCTTCTTACAAATGTGTCATCGATGAATAAACGTACTTCTTTTATAGATCCATCGTCATCTTTTGCATTGACTTCTATTTCAAGATCGTATCCTTCTTGCACAGCAAGATCTTCTGCCGGATTTTTAAAAGAAACATTGAATGATTGATCAGTATCCTCTCCTGTATTATCTCCGATTCTGGTTTTTGATATTTTAAAATCATCAAAATATGCGTATACATCTTTGGTAGGCTTGTAGGCATTGCTACTTCCGCCAAAAAACGTGGACAGGTAAATCGTATTTAGACGTATATCATCTTGACCGTGTTGACGATAATCACCATTATTTGTTATATCTATAGCCAATTGCCCATTAAGCCAACCTCTCATGATTCCATTACGTTCTCCTGGAGTATTAAGCTTGTGATAGACTTCTATATGATTCCAGGCTCCTTTTTTTAATTTTACCTGATCTGGTTGCGGTCCCCCAGATTCGTCATAAGGATCTATTAAACTCCAATTGACAGAAGCTGTCCAACCCTCCCAAGTAGGACGTGTTTCGAAGTGGTTATAAAATTCTAAAAGCCCATCATGCCTCCACATTAATCGAAGGGACATATTTCTTTCTCTGGTCTGGTATCCTAATCCGGGTAGTTTACCTCCTGCACGAAACTCAAAATCTTCAGGGATATACACGCGATAACTAAAATACAATTCGTAATCAGACGCATAATTATTCCAATACACCTTGGTATGCATTCCGCTATCATTGGTCTTGACTTTGCCTTTAGGATATTTAACTTTTAATACATTTCCATGATCTCGAAATTCAGAAATAAATACCCTGCCTTCATCGGCGCCTTTACAAAAGGAAACACCAAAGGTTTCTTCAAATTTTTCTTCATTGTATTCGCCCAATGTTAATTGATCAAAATTGTTTTGGTATATAAGATCCTGGGCAAAAAAAGTAGTTGTTACGAATAGCGAAACCATTGAAATCAGGTTTCTGTTTGTGAAAAGAGTCATATTTTGGGAATTTAGTTATAACTAACCGGGTAAATTCGTTTTACCCGGTTTTAAAAAAGTTAGTTGAGTTATGTTATTTCTTTAAAAGTCTTGATACTTCTTTGTATTTATGTCCTCTAACAATAATGACATAAATACCAGCCTCTAATTCAGAAATATCCAGGGTAATACTAGTATCAAGAATTGATCTGCTTAATACAACTTTTCCTTGAATATCTCTAATTTCCAATTTTGTATTTGATTGTGGGATATTTGAGATTGTGAGTACATTACCCTCAGAAGGATTAGGGTATATTTTTGCACTAGACGTTTTCATATCTAATGTTGCAACAGACAGTCTATTGTTACAATTTGGTGCTGTACTAGAATTACTGAAGTATATTGCAAATCCTTTATCCTTTGACACCATTACAAAATTATCTCCATCTTTGGCAACCCAATACTCACCATCTAGTCTAGTAAATCCTGAATTTGAGATCGAAACATCAGGATTACTACTATTGAATCTAAAGGCCATAAAGCTTCTTAAATCCACGTAATAATTTGGAATGCCATTGTTGGTGTTAATTGCGAATTGATACAACCCGTTTTGACTTGGATTCCAGTTAATTCTAAATCTTCTGAAGTTTGAAAAATCGGGTCCATTGTTTCCAAGAACATGTACTTCATTAAAAGAGGCTTTGTCAAAAGCAGGTAAAGCATTTTGTAATGGGGTTCCAAAACTACAACCATCAGGATTTGGATTACCGGGTCCGTCAACTTTTGTAAGTGTAAACCAATTGATATTCCATCTAGGACCAGAGGCATATAATTGTAATGTTTGGTTACCACTGGAAAGATTTACTTTGGTGGTTATGGTTTCCCAATTTTGCCATGCCCCAGTATTCGGAATAGCCGTTTTACCTAATGATGAATTATTTACTCTAAGATCAACTTCACCACTGCTAAATTTACTGGCTATTCTATATGCAATTTCATATTCTGAAGTTTCTGGTACGTTAATCCTATATTCCATATAATCTCCGAGATCAATCCATCCCACATTAAGTCCGCCACCGCTATCAGAAGTTTGTTGTGTCCTAATTCCGTTCATATTACAATAGTCTTCGGCCTGAATGCGTGATGTGATGGGACGCCCGCTACCAGTACACCCCTCGACTGGTTCTTCTGTTACGGTAATATTTATTTCTGAAGAATAGGTATCTGCCCCATCATCATCTATGGCCCTTGCTTTTAATGTGTAACTTCCTACAGGAGTATCATTCATTGTATATTGGTAAGGGGAGGAGGTGTCTTCACCAATTTTATTATTATTTCTGAAAAATTCAACTTTAACTACGTTACCGTCATTATCAGAGGCGTTTGCTTTGATTACAATGTTTGTACCGGCGATATAACTTTCTCCATTTACAGGAGATGTTATAGAAACATTTGGATCTTGATTTCCTCCCTGGCAAGGAATGATATTCCAGCCAGGGCAAGAGAGTGTTACAAATCCTAAGGTACCATCACTAACAGGAAAGTCTGGTGTATTCGGGTTTCGTGTGTTATTCCAAACATGAATTTCTTGAGGATTTCCTTGTTTCTTTCTTGCGGTTTGAATTTCAGATCCTCGTCCCTGAAGATTAAAAGTGTTACTAAAAATAGCGTTTCGATAGCCTGTATTATATCCTGTACCTCTATCTAAAAAATCTACACCGGCCTTTATGATAGTTGATCCGTCAAGATTAAAGGTGTTATTGTAAACAAATGCGTAAGCACCTTTGAGATCAATAAAAGCATCGGCACTATTTTCTCCAGAAATACCTTTTGCTGAAAAGGTACAATTTCTAATAATTGTGTTCTTTGTACCTTCTTTTACATCTACACCTTCAGCGGTCACATTAGGTCCAACAATACAACCCTCAATTGTATTGTTATTACAATCCCTGTCGTATTCATCGTGTTGACCTTTGTCTGATCCTACATATAGCCCTTCTCCGATTCCGGGTTTTTTAATTCCGGTATTGTATACTTTACAGTTTTTAACCAGATTATTACTAGAACCATCTCTTAGGTGTATGCCTTCTTCGCCTAATTCGCGAATGACAACATTTTGAATGATTCCATGATTTGCATTATCAAATACAAGCCCTTTTGACCCTTCTTCTAAAATTAAATCTTCTATTTTCCAATAGTCACCCATAATTCTCATAACATATCCATCATATCGGTTATCGGGCCCTTTAAGGATGGGTGGGTTGGATGGATTTTTTCCTCGAATGATAATTGGTTCAGAAGAAGTACCATCCTTTTGAGATAGAAAACGAGCAGCTCTTCCACCGATTGATACCTTTTCTGGTGCCACGTACGTTCCTGAAGCAATAACAATTTCATCCCCTGGCTTTGCATTTCTCATTGCGTTTAAGATACAATCAACGGTATTACAATTAACAATTCCACCTGGGTTAGGAGGGTTTGTATCTCCATCAGACCAATTTTTAATGATGTCTTTAATGAAAATTCCGTAATCAGTTAATTCATTATTCTTTAATCCATCCACACCTTTGCGAAGTTGAACAATAGAAGACCCTTCAGTTCTATTTGGATCGTTGTTACTAGGTTTATCGCTAACCGACCAATTTACGTGACTAATATCTTCATCTTTGAAAAATTGCATCCATTTTTCTGTTTCGGCTGTATCAATATCTCCATCTCCACTAGCATCTACGGCTCCCCATTCGGTAGCAAATAGAGCGATACCATTATTCATTGCTCTTTTTGCTTTATCCCTTAATCCTTGACGATGTGTACCAGCATAGAAATGTAAAGTATATGCTGTGTTAGAGTCACTTATAGGATCGTTAGAAGCGATATCTACATCTTGAGACCAGGTAGGAGAGCCAACAATAATTAGATTATCAGGATCTTTTGATCTAATTCCTGAAATCACTGCATTAGCATATGATTTAATTTCGGGCCATGATTGTCGAATGGGCTCGTTATAAATTTCATAAATAATATTGTCTTTATCTCCATATAAAGTTGCCATTTCTGTAAAAAAAGAAACAGCTTCATCTTGATACTTTTCGGCTTCATGGGTATGCCAATCAATGATGACATAAATACCTTTGTCTATTGCTGCATCGATTACCTTTCTGATTTTTATTTTTTGAGCTTCAGGACTGTCAATATATCCATTGCCACCATCCCAGTTTTCTTTTACACCCATAGCCACTCTGATGATGGCACTATTCCAGTCGTTTGCTAAATGGGTAGCGGTTTCTGCATTATAAAAATCTGAAGTATCGCCTGCATTACTCCAGAATAAACTGTTTCCTGCTAGGCTTGTTGGAATACCGTCGTTATTAACAATTTTATTACCATCAACTCTTAATCTTCCGTGTTTTTGTACTACGGATTGGGCGGACATTGTAAAAGAAGATAATAGAAAAATAAACAGTAGTTGTTTGACAAAAGGTTTTAAGCTATAAAAGTATTTTACTTTCATTTTCATGATGTTGTGAGTTTGTGATTTGTTATAAATTATAATTATCGTATCAACTAATAGTTTTTAACAAATAGGAAACTATCGTTTGATTCTAAATATTAGTTACCAGAAGTAAGCAATGTCAAAACCAGACATGCTATTCCTAATTACTTAAAAAAATAAAGCAATCACCTTATAGATCATGAAAGAGGAAACGGGATCTTCTAGGCGTGCAGCAAATGAATTTGTGCTATAAATAAATTTTTACAGACTTTAGGGTTATCATAGTTTTCATAAGATTTGTGTTTTTAACGTTATTACTTATTTCTCCCAACTGTTCTGTATTCTTAATTCTTATATAAATCTAAAAATTTATGCAAGGGGTAGTTGCACTTAATTTTCGAAACAATGTTAATGATTAAAGAGATTATAAAAGTCCGATTTATGGTGTGTTTTTGTTCAAGTAGTTGGTTTTCAATGTGTTTAAGTGTTATTTTTTAACAAAATTGTTTATTGTATTGGTTAGAATTTTAAACAAAAAAAAGCATTATTCTAGGTTAGAATGTTATAATAATCTGTCAAATTAGCGTTATATTTATAACTAATTAGCTATATCCAGACCCCATAATATGAAAAGAGCAATTACACTATTTGTATGTTTGATACATTTTTTTGCCTTTTCTCAAGAATCTCACTTCAATAATTTTATTCATTTTTCTGTTTCTGAAGGATTATCACAAAGTACCGTGGTGGCTATAGAGCAAGATCAATTTGGTCAAATGTGGATTGGTACTCGAGATGGACTAAATAAGTATGATGGTGAAGAGATTACTATTTTTAGGAATACCCCAAATGATTCAACCTCTTTAAGTAATAATGATATTTTATCTCTAAAAGAAGATAAGGAAGGATTTATTTGGATAGGAACACATAACGGACTTAATAAGCTTAATCCCAGAACAGGAGCTTTTACCCGTTTTTTATATTCATCAGAAAAAAATACTATTTCTCATTGTTCTATCAGAGCCATCAGAGAAATGAAAGATGGTACACTTTGGTTTGCCACATCAGTTGGATTATTCATTTATGATAGAAAAAAAGAAGATTTAATTCGTTATGGTAAAAATATACAAGATCCAACAAGTCTATTTAGTGATGTGGTTATAGAAATTTTTCAGGATGAAGATCAAAATGTTTGGATAGGTACTTCTTTAGGACTTCATAAAGTAACCAACTATGATATTCATAATTTGAAGTTTGAGAGGTTTGACTTGAGGAGTACTAACCATTCCAAAATGTTTATTCAAACCATTAACGAAGATGAGAAAGGTAATTTATTAATAGGTACAAAAGCAAATGGATTATTTGTTTTTAATAAGGAAAGCAGGCTCTTTATAAATAATAAAGCTTTTGGCTATGATGCATTATTGAATTTGGATATCAGAAGATTAGTCTATGATGATAATAATAATTTATGGATTGGTACATATGCAGGCCTTTTTATAAAAAAAGAAGATAATGAATTAATTAAAATTATTAATCAACCGGGAAACCCAAAAAGTCTTAGTAAAAATAGTATAAAAGAAATTTTTATAGACCAAAATGGAGCTGTTTGGATAGGAGCATATTATGGAGGCGTCAATTTATGGGATGTACACAACAATAATTTTCATACGCTTTATAGAACCAAGGGGGACCAAGCATACCAATTAGGAGTAGTGAGTTCTATAGAAGAGAGTGCTAAGGGAACTCTGTATATAGGAACCGAAGGAAATGGTGTAACAGTTATCCATAACGACGGTAAAACGTGCTATGAAACTACAGAAGTACTTCATAAAGAATTAGCAAATACAAATATTAAATCGTTACTCTTAGAGGATCAAAAATTATGGATAGGAACATTAAAAAGTGGAATCAAATGTTTTAATATAAGTACTAAACGTTTTGAGAAATCGGGCTTTGAAGAATTAAATGTTCTATTAAAAAACTATGGAGTTTATAATATTAAAAAAAATGATAACTATCTTGTTTTTGGAACATTTGGAGGTGGATTAGTATTGTATGATTTAGAAACAAAAGAAATAAATTCGATAAAGCACGATATATCAAATGATAACTCATTAACAAATAATAGAATACGATGCATGGCCTTTGATTTGCATAATAATCTATGGATAGGAACAGACAAAGGTGTGAACAAACTTTCTTTCAAATCGCTAAAATCAGGTGATCAGAGTTTAGAAAGGTTTTTGTTTGAAAACAAGAAGTTTTATGGCTATAACATCTTATGTATTTATGAAGATTCTCAAGGGCAAATATTAGTAGGGACCAAAGAACGAGGAGTGCTCAAGTTTAATAATGGAAATTTTAAACCGATTGATTTAAAATTATTAAACACTACTGTGACTACTGCATATAGTATAGTAGAGGATGACTATAATAATCTATGGATAAGCTGTAATCTTGGATTGGTAAAGTATCAAGCTGATATAAAAAAGACAACAGTTTATAATCAATCTGAAGGCTTTTTAGGAAACGAGTTTATCAATAATTCTTATCTAAAAGGAAGTAATGACAACATATATTTTGGAGGTATAAAAGGGGTGTCTTTTTTTAATCCTAAAGATCTTAGAAGAAACAACCATGCAGCAAAAGTAGTGCTTACTGGGCTGAAGATTAATGGAAAAGAACTTGATGAAAGTATCTCATTTGTAGATCAAATTACCCTAGAACATGATGAAGCTTCATTTTTGCTCAACTTTTCAATACCTAATTATGCCAGTACTTCTGATAATCGATATGCATATCGATTGTTGGGGTTAAATGATGAATGGAAATTTACCAATAATCATGAAGCAAGTTATACGATTCAAAAACCTGGAGACTATATTTTTGAGGTTAAAGAAGCAAATAACCAGGAAACATGGAATGACGAACCAACAACTCTAAGAATAACGATAAAAGCGGCACTCTGGAAAACGCCACTAGCATATATAATCTACTTTGCGATTATAGTTTTTGTACTATACCAAATCTATAAAAACATGAGAACGAAGATCGAACTTGTGCACAAACTAAAATCTGAACGTTTAGAGAATATAAGACAAGAAGAAATCAATACCTCAAAATTGGAATTCTTTACTAATATATCGCATGATTTTAGAACACCCTTAACTTTGATCTTAGCTCCAATTCAGCAACTTATCGAAAATTACAAAGGAGATAAGGAAATGTACAAGAAATTGTTGACCATAGAGCGTAATGCGGATCAGCTTTTAAAACTTACGAATCAAGTACTTGATTTTAGAGCATACGAAAATAAACATTCTAAACTTCAAGCGAAACAAGGAGATTTAGTTTCATTTATTGAAGGGATTTATAGATCATTTCTGGAGTATGCTTCAATTGGAAATTACCACTATTCTTTTGAGCATGATTTATCGGAGTTACCAATGTTTTATGATCATAACAAGTTAGAAAAAGTGTTTTATAACATACTTTCTAACGCATTTAAATACACGCCAAAAGGAGGGGAGGTCAAGATTAAATTGTATCAAAATAGCCATAATGCTGTTATTGAAATTTCGGATAATGGTCGAGGTATTAATATAGAATTTTTGAATAAAATTTTTGATAGGTATTACGAAGTTGCTAGTGATATAGAGTACCAAAAACAGTTTAATCAGGGTAGCGGTATTGGGTTGCATATCGCAAAAAAAGCAATAGAATTGCACAAAGGAGAGATTGATGTAGAAAGTAAAGTTGGAATTGGTACAACATTTAAGATTTTTCTAAAATCTGGATGTGCACATTTAGATGATTCTGAACTTCAAAATGAAAGCTGTTCAAATACAGAACCGTATGAGTCTAATAAACAGGAGTATCTAATCGAAACTTTAAAAACAATAGGGCTAGAGCATCTTGGTCAAGACATTGATACGAATAAGCCAAAAATTTTAATTGTAGAGGATAATGATGAGTTTAGAAGATTTATTGTAGATGTTCTAAAAGAATATTATATAATAGAACAAGCAGAAAATGGAGAAGAAGGTTTTAAAAAAGCATTAAGAGTATTTCCTGATTTAATTGTAAGTGACGTTATTATGCCCAAAATGGAAGGTACAGAATTATGCTCAAAAATTAAGAATGATCAACGCACAAATCATATTCCAGTGGTGTTACTAACGTCTCGCTCATCAATTACATATAAATTCGAAGGTTTAGAATCAGGAGCAGATGCCTATATTGACAAACCTTTTGATATAAAAGAGTTGTTTTTAGTGATTAAAAATTTGCTTGGTGCAACTGAAAGAGTTAAGAATAAGTTTACTGAAAACAATGTCAATCATGAGTCTGACATTATAAATTCGATTGACGAAAACCTGCAAAGAAAAGCTATAAAGATTGTTGAAGATAATATTGATAACCGATCTTTTGATATCCCGTATTTTAGTTCAGAATTGGGGTTGAGTAGGACCATGTTATTTGTGAAAATAAAAACCTGGACTAATCTTACACCTAAAGAATTTATTAATTCTATTCGAATGAAAAAGGCAACAGAACTCTTAGAATTAGGAGAGTTGAGCATCTCAGAAGTTGCTTATAGAGTTGGTTTTAAAGATCCAAAGTACTTTTCAAAAGCTTTCAAAAAATATTATAAAAAAACTCCATCAGAATACTCCGAAAAATTCTATTCTTAGTGTCGTAACTTATTATTGTTTGAACAAATAATAGTATATAATAATTGCCTTCATTATACAATACAATATACTTTTACTAATAAAGGATATAATTACTACGTATATGTAATTACTTCTGGCAGGGTTTTTGTTTTATTTAAAGTACTCATATGTTATGTTTTTCTTATCATGGGTTTTAGAAAGATTAGTGTATAGAATATTGGTTCTATTTGATTAATTTTTAAAACAATGGTAAATGAGTGCCATTAGTGCTTTGAAAATAACTTATGAAGTTTTAATTTTAATCCCAAAATAACCTACAATTATGGAAAGAGTAAATACTATTACTAATAAAAAACCATTTCTTCTGCTATTAATTTTTTGCTTTTTCGCACAAATTAATGCTCAAAACGAACAGATTTCTATTCAATCTATTAGTGATCAAGAGTTTGCTGTTAATAGTATCAATGGAATCCCTTTTACGGTGGTGTTAGAAGAAAGCAATAATGATGGGCAATATCATTTGCCAAGTGGAGGTACCATTACTTTTAAAATTGCCGATATGATCGGTAAAAGAAGTACGTTACGTATTGTTTTTGAAGAAGAAATGTATCACTCTTTAGAAGATAAACTTATCGAGCAATATGATTCTGAATCAAAATGGATCAAATCTAGATTAGATATAAGCGAAAATGCATTTAAAATGTTTCCAACACGTCCTGTTTTTACTGATCAGGGATTAGAGAAACTAAAATCTAAAGTATTTGATTATGCTAATACTGATGAAAAGGAAGAATATTTTAATCAATGGATAGAAAAGATAAACTATTCTGTAGGCGCAGTAAACTTTTTCAGAGAGTTATATGCAGCATCGAATGGTGAAGATAATGCACAACGTCATAATTTTCTACCCATCAACATTTATCAAGAACTTCATAAATAAGAATACTTAATAGGGATAGAGGTCAAAGAAAGTAGCGTATTAATTTTGTTACTTTTTTTGATCTCTACTTTTAGTAGTATAATATTGTTTTTTGAATTGTGTGATTTAATCTAAATATTGACGCGTCATACAGTTTTCTTCTAATTCGGTATTGCTTAGTTTTAAGAGATCCAAGTAGTAATCTGCATCATTAATACTTTCAGATAATCTGTTGCATGCTATTTTTTTGTTGGGTAGTCTATCCAGTTGGTCAAACGGATTTTTACTAGGCCAATTGCCTTCCTCTGTTTCTAATTCTTTATACTCTTTAGTTAAACATAAAAATGGGGTGCCTTTAGAAAGGTATACTCTTTTTTCATAAACTTGTATGTTTTTTTTCGTATCCCCAAGTGTGTGTAGATAACGGTCTTCACCTGATTGAAAACAAAAAAATAATTTATCATCCCAAAAATAATACTCAGTTTGTATATCGGCGTTAACGTAGGGTTCAAAATGGTGTACTACGTAACGTAGTTTTTTTTGATGATAATAGTATTGAATCTTACTCATCGATACATCTTCATGACCTTCATCATCCGGGCATTGTTCATAAATCTCAATATTTGGAAGTCTTGAATCTTTTTCTAACCATTGTTGAACAAGCGTATATTTTTTTCGTATATCCTTAAGTGTATCTTCTTCAGTTTGAGCCGAACCAACATAAATGTGAGACAGAAAAAATAAAAATGGTAATAGTCGTACCGAAATTGTCATAGATTAAATTTTTATCGAAGAATTTGCTTTCCTTTTTTGAGATATTCTAGTAGTTTTTCTTCATCAAGTTCAGCGCTATTTTTTTTGTAATTAATGTTTTCTAAGATTTCTTCAACTACATCTTTCAATCCATAAGTATATAAGGGGTGTGTAGGTGAAAAATCAGATACATCGATTCGTTGGTCACTATACAATTTTTGGGCTTCTATTTGTTGACCATTACTAATAATCTTAGGCGCATAAAGTTGTCCCAGGCATTGTATATATCCAAAAAAACTATCACCATACAAATAATCAGAGATAAACAGATCACCATCTATATGAATAAGTGTATCAAAGTTTACAATATATGATACTGTTAGATTATTAGTAACATATAAAAATTGCTCCATATGTTCTGTGTTTTTTATGCCTTTTGTAACTTGTAAATTGCCATCAACTATAATACCAATGTAGTTATCAGGACCTTTTTCATCCCAATGTAATTTGTGCAGTGTTGTATCTCCTTTGTACAAAATGAGCATGTCATCATTGTCATATTCTCGATCTATATCGTCTATAGTATTGTTTTTGATAAGTTGTGCAATATCATATAACGCATCAGCTTCTTTGAAAGAGATATACTGCAAACCATTTTTTTGTTCTTTACTCTTTTTAGGTTGTATTGATCTCTTAGGGGCATTTTTTTCTTTGGTAGAGCGATACCATTGTAATAACATATAAGAAACACCGATAGAACCTGCTATACCCCAAGATTGTAGCAGGGGTTGTTTTATATCTTTATACGTTATAAAACATAATATACCAATTAAGATACTTTCTAAAACGATAAAGAAAACGGCAAACTCTTTAAATTCTTGCAATCGATTTTTGTAGTTTTTAGAATCTTGATTAGATAGAGAGTTATTGTCTGCCAGTACGTCAGCAACAAACTCAATACAGAGATAAATAATTAATGCAACTAAACCATTTGTAATAATTCTACTGTACTCATTATCCCAATTTTGTTGTACAAGAAATTGGCGTACATAGGGATCAATAAAATTATGGGCCGTCATAGCGATGAGCACAGCCATATGTCTAAATCCTCCAGGGATACCAAAAGATGAGAAGTTTGATGTTTGAAGCATGATGAATGTATTTATTAATAATCAAGATAGTTAGAGATGTCAATAAATTCATCGATTTTATGGATATCAGTAGTATCGTAGAATTTATTCAAATTTTTAAATAACGAAACTAAATTAGAACAGATAATATTTCGGTCACTTTCGTCATGCCAAAACTCTAATAATTGACCTTTTTGACCGGTAAACGTACCTTCTGTATCATAACAAATGTGATCTCCACCTCCATTATGAAATATGGGAAACCAATGTTTATTCCACCAATTTTTAGCTTCAAAATCTTTAACTATCATAGATGTGAATTCTTGTTGAGTAGCGAGCATTTCTTCTAACGGGATAAACATACTATTATTCACAAATGTTTTAGAACAAGTACGGCTTTGACCATTTTTCCATAGATATACTAGTTTTAAATCCTCTGGTATTGTTACACCATATTTTTCTTCTAAAACTTGAATTGTCTCGATTTCTAGAGGAGGATTAAACTGTTCATAATACTCAGGGCGTTTTTTCTGCAGGAATTTATCTAAAGTTTGAAGAGTGTTTTTTAATGCTATGGCATCAAACTCTGTTGTACCAGAGCTTGTACTTAATTTTTTTGGTTTATTTTTCTTTGGTTTTGTTGCAGTTACATAACCTTTTTTCTCGTAACGTTGTATCATTAAAGACACTCTTTCCTCACCATGTTCGGGACTGTCATATTTGGTGATTTTGGATTGTGTTTCAGACCGGTCATAATAATCTTCTACAAGCCCCCATTTCATTTTAAAGTTTTTACCCTTTAATTCATACTCCCAAAACTTGTGTTCTGTATCCGTTTTTAGTTCATAATAGTTTTTCATTTCACTTAATTTTTAATACTGCTATCCATTCTTTTCCGTTGAATTCTACTACATCTTTTTCTCCAAACGAGCAAAGTATCCCATCCCTGGCACTCAATTGATGAAAAGTATTAGGTCTATTCTTTTTAAAATCTACTTCTTTAAGGTTTTTTCCATCATAGTAGTATACATTATGCATCGTGCTACAATAGAGTTTTCCTTGAAACCACGCCATCCCATAGAAAGTATCTTCAGTAAGGTTTTGATCTATAATGCTACACTTCTTATTTTCAATTTTAATTAAGGTTCCCATTTGCCCACAGGCGTATACAGTACCATCATCCGCACATCGTATTCGGGTAAGATCTAAATCTGTTGGGCTTTCTAGTAGTTGCCATTTTTTACCATTATAGTGCCAGATTTCACCTAACCAACCCGCTACATAAATATCATCTTCGTCAAATCCATCTATAGATTCCCAACAGGTATCGATAGGATCTATTTCTTTAGAAAATTGCTGTGCAGTATGATCTATTCTAATCCAATGATCAGCATCATCTCTACAATAGGCTTGTCTACCACTTCCCACTGCAAAAGCTTTTCCTTGTGCAATACCTCTAACTTCTTTTAAAAGTCCTTTTGAGATGGGAATAGGAGACTCTTCACCAGCTTCCCCGCCACCAATGCAAATGACTTCACCTGTTGTCCCCAAAGCGATAAATTTTTCATTAGGTTGGTAACAAACTGAGGCAGAGATAAAATTAAACGAAATATCATCAAAACCGAGTTCTTCTCTATCAAGGGTAAACAATCTAACTTCCTGATTGTTATCATTTGTGGTTAGAAAGTAGTATAGGTCGTTATAACGTACTATACCTTTATAAATACTATGCCCTTTGAAATCTTCTAAATCTTCTTTTTGTATTTTCATGACTTTACTTTAAACAATTTCATTCACGGCAGCCAAACCATCTGAAAACATAGATGCCTGTCTATATTTAAAATCGATAATAGTTTCTCCTTTACTATTTGCATAGCCATACGCATCTTTTTTCTGACAGCAATCAAACCCTTACTCATTAGGCCAATTTCTTTGAATTTTGGTTCTATCACCCAATTAAAATCAGTATCTATTAAACCCCATTTACCTTTTATACATAATTGACAATATCCGTTGTAGAAACCTAGGTACTTACTATGTGATTTATGAAAATTTGTTATATCATAGGAGATATCGGTTTCAACACTTTTTTGATTTGTTACATCCCAAAAACATAATTGATTTTTTTTGTTTCTAAGGATATACGGAATAAAACCTTGATGATCTATATGATATAGTGGCACAAAATCTGGTAAATCATAAAGTAGTTCACCTTTGTTATTTATAATAGAGGTAATAGGGTTTTTACTTTTATAGTTTTCTACTATGGCATAATCCCCAAAAAAATCTGTCGCTTTACCATGCTGAGGTTCGATTACGATTTCTCCGGATTGGTTAATAAAACCATTGACTCCGTTTTTACCTGATGTTGCCACTCGTTTTAATCCATTAAAAAACCTCCAGGAAAGATCGATGTATGTGGTATCATTTAATTTATATTTGGTATAATTAGCTTTCCAGGTAATAGGAAGAACAATATCTCCTTTTTCATTGCGATAACCTTCTTCACAACAAATTAAACCATCACTAAAAGGTGCTAATACCCTTGGTGTTTCAAAAAGGATATTACCTTTAATGTCGATAATTACATCTTCCCGAATTGTCTTTCTGCCTTCTTTTTGTACTCTATGGTAGCTTGCTTTCCCTTCAGAAAAACGATCATTAGAAGACATATGCTCATCTAGTATTACTTTTTCTCCTTGGGTGTTGATATAATAATATAGATCTGTTTTCATCTGGATTAATATTCATAAGGTTTATATATTTTTTCTACTAACAATTCACCTTTTACGGTTGTCAAAGAATCGTTGTCACGAAATGTTTTAGCTTTTAAATTGCCCCCGAGATATACTTCTGTTTCAAAAGTTTCATAGTTTTCACAGTTTATATTTCCTGTAATTACTAAGCAAAATACTCTGTCTGAGATCTGTAAATTACCCTTAATGGTTAGGTTACCTTCTATGGCAATGGTACCTATTTCTGCCTCTGGGAATTGATCGGCGATCTCATAAAAGCTATCATCAAATAACCAATGATTGTCAATTTCTAGGTCGCCTTTATAATAGAGACAATCCAGCCCATAATCTCCTTCTGAAGGGAGTAGGCTTTTAGTGTTTATACGTTGGTTTAGTTCTTCTTCAGTTACTAGTGTAAAGTCTTTCATTTTGAAATTATTTAAAAATTTTATTAGATTTTATCCATTTCATTATTTGTGGATGTATTTTATTGCGATCTATTTGTCTAAGCGGTTTTGTTTTTGCCTTATGTTGTAAAAGTAATTTTACCATATCCAAATGATTATTTTCTGCTGCATAACATATGGCAGTTCGATCAAATACTTTTTGCTCTGTATCTGCTCCGTTAGATAGCAGAAGCTGTACAATTTTTAGTGCATTTTTTTCTGCAGAAGTCATTAAAGCAGACTTTTGGTTATATCCTCTTAATTCGATGTCGGCTTTATGTTGTATTAATACCTTGGCCACATCAAAAGCATTATGAGTTGCCGCTTCAATTAATGGTGTTTTGCCTCCAATAAGCTCTTTAGTACTCATATAGTTAACATCAGCTCCGGCATCGATTAAAATTTCAGTCAATTCGATATTATTCTTCATGGCGGCTATCATTAAGGAGGTATATTCTGTGACATGCTGTACAGCATTTACATCAGCACCTTGTTGAATATATGCTGCTGCCATTTCTACATCTTCGGTAATACAAAGTGCAAGAAGAGGTGTTCTTCCCCATTGATCTCGTACTTCTAGGTCTATAGGAAGTGGTGGTACATGATCAAAAGGGTTTCTTTTAAACAGATTTCTTATTTTTTCTAGAATACTCATTTGTTTCAAAATTGTCTTTGTACTATAAATCACTATTACATCTTAACCACATCACTTCTTGCTACTAGAGGTTTAAACCAAAGACTCTAAAAACAAATCAAAAGAATTTTTGTAGAGATAAAACTTGCATTCTGAGGCTTCTAATTGAAATACCTCGAGTTTAGGAGTTAAGATATCTACAAATAGAAATTTATATTCTTCTCCTAATTGGGTTAATGGAATTTTTCCTTCAATATTCGTAACATATTGTGTATCTCCGTATAGTTCGATATAGGCTTCTTCAAATGCTCTCTTATCGTCAAATTTTACTTCAAACTTCAAATCTGATTGGTAATACATTAAAGAATGCGCGCATAGTCCATGGTATTGCTTATATTCTTTATTATCATAAAAGTTTTTAAGTCTTTCTGGCAGAATCACTTTAAAGTTTTTTTCAATATGTTTTCTTACGTCTTTCATGTATTATTTTATTGAAATTATTATAAGATGATCTATTAATTAACCCACACCCATATAACCTTTTGCATCTGGAAAGTAAAGTCCAGAAAATCCCGTTTGTTCAATTTCTGTTACCAGATCTGACCTTACAATAATTGTAGACGAATGTTTTTTTAGCCTGAATAATTTCAAGTTTTCTGGGATCTTTGATTCTTGAAGTTCTAAACCTTTTTCATAATGCATTATCTCGGATGGTTCTAAAGGATTCCAAACCACTCCGGATGCCTCGATATCTATGCAGTCTACTACACGCAATGCATTTATAAGATAATACTCCCCAGGAATATTTCTCTTTTGCTGATCAATTAGTGTTACAGGTAAGAACTCTATGTGTTTACTATCAATTTTTTTCTCCAAAAAAGATTTTAACTTATCAGATACTACTGGATAGCCGGTGCCATAAAGATTATCAGCTAGTTGGTTTAATTTATCATAGTCTCTTGCCTCACATAGTATCTCCTCAGATAAAGAATCAAGTACAGAGATGCCATTGTCTATTTCATCTTGTTCTTCAACATACATGTACTTAAAGGCGCAAAACTTGTTTTCAAAATCACTTTTCCATCGCTGAAATTTTATCTTATCGTTTGTTTTCATAAATTTTTACTTTTTATTCGTTTTTCATTTTTTTCTTTTACTCGAATTAACTTTGGTTTTAAATAATTTGTCCAGGTCTTTCAATCGTTCCCATTTTTCTTCCTCTTTTTGTTGTACTAATTTTTCATTTCGTTTATTACTGCCATTTAATTCTAAGATTCCTATAATAATCAAACCTAAACCTAAGAAGAAGATTATGGGGGCATAAACAAATGTATCGGCTGGTATAGATGTATTTGCTGTAGCCAAATACACATCAATACTAAAACGATATCCAGCCCAAATACTTAGTGTAGCACCCAACAGAATGCAAAGTATTCCCAGTTTTGTTTTTAATTTATTTTTCTGAACTTTTGTCATTTGTTTCTTCTTACAGATATTTATATGCTTATTTTAGAAGGGGGTGAGAAAAAGTATAAAAGCTTTTATCTCCAATGATAATACCCTTACCGGTCCGATATTTTGCAAAAAGAAAGCGTTCTGTTAATCCATCGTCAAAAGTAAAAGTGATAGTATAGCCCGAAATGATATAGCTACCCGATATTTTTTTATCGCTTTTATGAGGTTGGTACACTTTTTTTGTTCGATAAAAATAGCGCCAGGTAAAGCGACCGTTCTTCTCCAAAATTAAAGTATTGAATCTATGTGCTTTGGATTTTGAAAATCCTCCAGCGGTCTGAAAAATACCTTCAATTTTTTGAGTATTGGCTGCTGGTAATGTGCCGTAAACGTTTTTCCATGCTTTTTGACTTTTAAAGTGTACAGACAGCAATTCTCCTTTTTTTACCCAGGTACCCCAACGATGCTTTTCTATAGTTTTGGAGTTATCAACATCAAAATCTAATGGACTTAAATATGGTCTGCTATAGATAGTTCCGTCTTTTAGCAATAGATACGTAACTACTTTTGTGATTGCTCCGTAGGCAGATCCTGTAATGGTGGGACGTGCTATAATAGCTTCAATATTGGATAGAGGCAAACTTTTGTTCGCTTTGGTGCTTTTTTGCGCAATAATGGGAACAAAATTGCCAAGCAAAAAAAGAAGTAGGAAAATTAATTTTACTGCTTTCATCTGTTGATATTTAATTTTTAAAAACGTTTAGATACGGTAGTTGAATACATATTTTGATTTTCGTTGACTTCGTGGTTCTGATTTATTTTAATACAGAGATACCTTTGGATTGCGCTTCTAACACTTTATCTTTTTCTATATATTCGCCATCAAGAAATTCTTCTAAAAATACATCTATCGGATCTGCATTATATCGTTCAACAAAATGAGCCATATCCACTCCTTGCCGAATGCTATTTTGGAAGGAGTATGCTTTATCAACTTCAATTTCATTTCTTATCCATGTTCTCATACCTTCTTCCATAAGTACTTTAGATTCAAGAGAACCAAAGACATGGAACGTATAATTATTAAAAGAATTTAGATATATAAATTCCTCAACAATGATGTTACCGCCAACAACCATTTTGCCACAGATGTGCATATGCTTTGCTATCACATCTCCCAAAACAATAAGAGAGGTAACATCAGCTAAGTTACAATCGCTTATCAGTCCGTCTACCTTAAGTGATCCGTTAACCAGTATAGTTTCTGATCTGACTGCAAAGTTTTGATCAAAAGACACATCACCTTCATACAATTGAATTTTAGGTTCTTCAGTTGAAATAGAAGCTTCATCTAATTCAAAAGGATTGGTAGTCAATATTTCGGGGTGTTTTTCCAAAATTATTGCCTTTGCTTCTTCAATCGAGATCTTATGGGCATTATCTTTAGTATTCATAATGGTTTACACTTTATGTTTTTATTGTTGATCTAGTAGTAGTGAAGTCTTTTTGTAATTCGAAAATTCTGTTTTGGCATACTCCTTAAATGCTTTTCTAAACGTATTGGTGCTTTTAAATCCCAATTCCTGACCAATTGCTTTTACTGTATAATATTTCAATTTATGGTCATCATGATATATCTTTAATAAATACTGAATCCTTAATTTGTTTATATATTCTCTAAATGACATATGTAAATACTCATTAACTATTCGTGAAAGATAGGCTTGATTTGTATTTAGTCTTTTGGCGGTATTATACAGGTTACAATTTATATCCTTATAAAAATATGCTTTCTCTAGCTCAAAAAAACTACTAAGAATGCTTTTAGCTTTATCATCGGTCATCTTGAGTTTGGTTTTAAGTTTTACACTACGGCATATTGCTGGTTTTATAGCGGAGGCATTATATGCTTCCTTATATGCTAGAGCTTTATTTTAGATTTAATTGACCTTAACTCATCAGGGATAGTGCTTATCGGATTGTAATTAAGGATCAACGTTTTTAAGTGCTTCAACTCTAGAATAGATTGTGGAATGTCTTCTATATTGTTATATTCTAAGTCTAGTATTTCAAGGTTTTTAAGTTTTGAAATCTCTTCAGGAATACCTGTAATGTGGCAGTTCTTTAATGATAGGTGCTTTACATTTGTTAGATTAAAAATTTCTGAAGGAATTTCTGCATTTAACGTAAAAAATCTAACTTCTATTTTCTCGAACTTTTCAACATGTCTTGCGCGGATTTTAAAATATCGTTGAGCAACGTCATATAAGTAGTTTTTACTTGAACCTAATTCTGGCAATGGAATATTTTCATATCCTTCATGAAAGATAGATTCTCGCTCATATAAATCTTTTACACAGCTGTGAATACTTTGTACTAATTCATTCTTAGAATACTTTTTGGTTAGATTTTGAACTTCTTCTAAACATGATTTTAGATGGTGATAACTGTCTGATAGACTTTTTGTCCTATTTTCAAAGTATTTAGAAAGTTCTTCTTCAAAATTTGATTGGATTTCATCATAAGTATCAAAGAAATGAGCAGCCATTTCAATGGCGAAAGTAAGTTTTTTGGCATAAAATTCTGCGGATAATTCTTTGTCTTTTGTCTCAGAAAACTTGCTCAATTCTTTTATTTTATCGGTAATACGCTTTACAGATGATTCTGTATCTATTTTAACAAAGGGATGTTTTACAGAAGAGTTCTTAATAAGTGTTCCTTTAATCGATATTTCTTGAAGATTTTGACTAACAAAAGGGCTATCTGGTAATTCAATGATAGGATTCCAATCTACATCAAAGTACTTTAAGTTCGGTAAGGTTGCAAGTATTTCAAGAAAATTTGATGGGGTAAAGGCATCATATTTTGGAATATCCCATATCCCCGTTTCCTGTTGTCTTAAATTAATTCTCTCTAACGAAGAACAACTAGATAAGATCTTTGGAAGGTGGAGTAAAGCATTACGATATAGATTTAAACTCCTAAGATTAGTTAGGTTTCCTATTTCCTCTGGGATATGCTTAAAATGATTTCCTTCGGCTTCTATACTTTCTAAAGTTTCAATCTCTGTGATTACCATTGGAAACACTTCAAACTTATTATCACTAAAAAAGAGTCTCTTAAGTTTTGAAAAGCCTTTTATTTCAGCAGGTAAACTAGAAATGATATTTTGATTAATGTTTAGTTCTTCTAAATTTTTAAATTGAAATATTTCTTTTGGGATTTCTTTTAATCCTTTGTTTTCCAGCGATAGTCTTTTTACACTATCTGGTTTTTCTAATTTTTTTTGAAGTAGTTTGGTGATTTTCTCTTGGATAGTTAAGGCATTTTCTTTTAGCAAAGGTTTGTCTTGATACATTGCTGAAATGAAATTCATAATATTCCCTCCTGCTTTTAACAAATCGGAAGATGAGTAGGTTTCATCATCAATCTGTTTGTTATTTGAATAGGTTTCTACTTCATCATATCCAGCAGTAAAGGCATACCCTGTGTAATTTGCGAATTTTAGGCCTTCCCAAAATTCGCAAACTGCCAATTGTGCCTTTGTTGTTCTTTTTACTTCAATATAGCCATGATTGTATTTATGAGCTATGTATTTTGCCTCTAAATTTCCTTTGATAATCATTTCTGAACCACCACATAAAAGACTATTTACTTTTAAATCACCATTAACAATTAAAAAAGGTCCAAAATCCATTTCGGCATTATAAATAGATCCTTCTACGATAAGGTCACCTTCGGCATATATCCCGGCAATCGAGCGTTCTTCATTGTATAGAAGTTTTTCATTATAATCTAATAAGAGGCTATGCGGTATCACAGCATTATTTTTAAAAACAATACATTGCTCATCTGGATCAATACTGCTTTGTAAATTATCCTGAATTCCCAACTCACCGAAAGCCTTAATTTCGTATTGTAGGTCTTTGGATAGATATCCTGTATCTACTTTTTTGAATAGTTGTTTTTGGTAATAGGTGCCTGCTTTTTCTTCTGTATCAAAGCTTTTGCTTTGTGTTTTACCTTCGGTTCCTATTTTTCCAAAAGTGATGATTATAGAAAGTTTCTCTTTGGTTATTTGCCAAAATTTTCGGCTTTTACTGTCTTTATATTCTAAGTGATGTTTCATTTTTTTATTTGAATATGGGTTGATTTTGTTCTACTCTTTTGATGATGTCGTTTATTTCTAAAAAATCTAATAATTCTTCAACATCTTGTACTTCCTCTTCATTTTTCAATTCGAAAAAATCGGGATCTATTAGTTGAATAACTTCTTCATGAAATAGGGTTAATACATCATCTAGTTCCATTTGATTGATTTTAAAAATCTCTGGATTTTGATTGTCATTTAGGCCATAAGAATCTCCCAATGCGTAGTCAAAATTAATCGCCCCATGAATAGAAAAAAAGTGTTGTTCAGGATAAAAGAAGTGGGTTTTGGCCGCTCCATGCACAGATACAAAACCATGGTTGTAATCTCCTATGATAGCCCGATTAGAAGTCAGGTTTCTTCCAACTTCCAACATGCCGCTATTTTTAAGAAAATCGACGGTGAGCTCTCCAGTTACCAATAAAAATGTTTCAGGATAACTATAGGTTTGTAGGGTGCCATTAATAGTTAAGTTTCCTTCTATGATTAGGCCATCTATTTTAGCTTTGAACAGAGATAAGTCTTCATTAATCTCTAGATCTCCATTGTAATAAAGTATAGTTTCTCTTTCGTGTATAAGTTTAGAAATTTTGTAAGGAAACTTCCAAGTATTCTCTGAAATCAAATTATCCATCATTTGAGCTATATCTGTATCCTTTTCTTTAGAAAGATTGATACATTGATTTTGAAGTTCTTGATTCATCAGTAAATTTGTTTATGAGTTAATTGTTTGATACAAAGTTGCCATATAAATGCGATAAAAACACCCCTAGCATTGATGTAAATTGCACCCCCATTAGTAGGGGTAATGCAATCTTATTTTTATTGTAATTTTGTTGGATTGTTATAAAATCAGGATACAAAGAAGAGTATGCACAAGAGAATATTTTTGATATTACTTTTTATGATAACGGCTATAGGGTATTGTCAGATTGATGATCATAAAAGGTTGAGTGAATTGTATAAATTGATATATAAAACCAACCCAGATAGCATTGCAGATGTGGTACATTCCATCATAAAAAAGAATAAAGGAGTTAATATAACTACTAAAGGATATGGTATTCTAAGTCATTATTATGATAATAAAGGGGTATTAGATTCTGCCTCTTTTTATTGTGAAAAAGTGATAGAAAAATTAAAGGATTCTAAGGATTCGTTGTATCTGAGTAGAGTTACTAGTGCGTATAGAGTTTTGGGTAGCATTAATGAAAACCAAGGTGTTAGAACTGAAGCTCTAAATTATTATCTGCAGGGTTTAAGTATTGCAGAGGAAATTAATGATCAGGAGGCTGTTATCACTCATAAAAATGGAATTGCCAATATCTATCTTGAAAACGAAGAGTATGATAAAGCACAAAAAATCTATGAAGAAAATCTGGCCAATTATAAGGGAGATAATGTTGCAGTAACCTATAATACGTATATAAACCTGGGGATTATTGCTTATGAAAAGGAAAAAACGAATGAAAGTATTTCACATTATCAAAAGGCACTTGCGATATGTAATGATATAAAGAATTATAGGTGTATTTCAAAGTTGTACTTAAATATTGGTGCGGCCTATAATGTAGAAACACACTTTGATAAAAAAGTAGAAAACTATAGAAAGGCAATCAAAATAGCAGAAGAGAACTCTATAGAGGATTTAGCTTTATTGGTAACTTATAATTTAGGGGTACTGTATAGCGATAAAGAAAAGTACAACTTTGCAATTGACTACTTTGACAAGGCTTTAAAAAAGGCGAAACAACAATCCAATTATCATGTGGAACAATATATCTATGAGGAGTTAGATATGTTGTATTATGATAAAAAGGACTATAAAAAAGCCTATGAATATCAGGAAAAAACACGGAAGGTAATAGAAAAAGTGGATAGCATACAAAAAGATGCTGTTTATGAAGATTTAAAGGTAAAATATGAAACTTCAGAAAAAGAAAATGAGATTTTAGCATTGCGACAAGAACAACTGATTAAGGATAATCAGATTGCGAGTCAAAATATAATTAAATGGTCAATTTTAATTGGGTTTGCTATTTTTTTGATACCCATTGGCTTTTTATTAAATACATATTATCAGCGTATGATAACGCAACGTAAATTAAATAATAAATTAATCGAAGTAAATCAACAAAAAATCTCAGGATTGATTAAAGATCAAGAACTAAAATTAGTAAGGGCTTCTATTGAAGGGCAGGATAAAGAGCGTAAGCGTATTGCTCAGCAATTGCATGATAGTGTAGGAGGGAATCTCTCTAGTATCAAACTTCAACTAGATAATATGCAAAAAGGAAAAACCTCGTATGAGAAAGTAATCTATCAAATTGATGATACTTATGATTTAGTTAGAGAAATTTCTCATAACCTGATTCCTCAAAAATTTTCACAAAATCCTTTTACTGCCTTGGTAAAAGAGTATTTAAAGAATGTCCAATCCTCCAGTGATCTAACAATTATTTTTAATCCTTATCCAGAAGATAAACTCAACCAGATTCAACAAGAGGTGCAGGTCGAATTATTCAATATGATACAAGAACTATTAACCAACGTTCTAAAGCATGCTAAGGCCGCAGATGTCGCAATTCAATTGGATCATCTTAGCGATGAAGTAAAGCTTATTTTTGAAGACAATGGTATTGGGTTTAATATGAACAAGAATACTTTTGGCATTGGTTTGAAAAATATAAAGAATAGACTTAAGGATTTTAAGGGGAAACTTTATATAGATTCAAAAGTGGGCAGAGGCACAGTCATTAATATAGATATCCCATTAGGTAACCCCTCAGTGTATGAATAAAATAGTACTTATCTTAATCTTATCCCTATGTATATCTACAGTATCTAAAGCTCAGGTTTTTGATACAAAGTCAGATTCCTTGAGATTGATAACTCTGTATACTGAAATTTCTAAATCGAATTCGGATAGTATTACCAGTGCTTGTCATACAATTATAGGGAATTCAAAAAGCTTGATTAGAAAATCTTTAGCCTATAGAGTGCTGGCTCACCATTATGAAGTAAAAGTAAGTAATGATTCTACCATCCATTATGCTGAAAAGGTAATTGAAATATTAAAAAATGAAAAGGATACCTTATATCAAAGCCGTATGTCTAGTGCTTATCGACAATTGGGTTCTGTTTATGATAATAAAGGGATGTATGAAAAAGCTTTGGAAAATTATCTCGAAGGCTTAGAAATAGGCAAGAAAATAGGTAGTGAAGAGTCGGTTGTAGTTCATAAAAATGGAATAGCTCTAATTTATCAGAAAATGGGAGAGCTTGATAAGGCGGCAGCTATCTACAAAGAAAACATTTCAACATATAAAGGAAATAACAATAAAGTTTTTTATGGATCTTATATTAATCTTGGAAACATAGAAAAGTCAAGAAATAACGTAGAGAAAAGTTTTGAATATTATAACAAGGCTTTAGAGTCTTGTAAAAAGTTTAAAAATTATAGATGTGTTGCGATAATTACTATAAACCTTGGTAATGCCTACACCGAATTTGATAAAAGAGTAGCGAGTTACAATGAATGTATTGCCATAAGTGAACAATACGGTTTTAATGGGACATTGTTACAGGCAACTTATAATCTGGGAGTTATATATAGTGATGATGCTGAATATGAAAAAGCAATGTTATACTTTAATAAAGCATTGGATATGATACAAGAAGAAGAAAACTATTTTATAGAGAAAAAGATTTATGAAGAATTAGAAATGTTATATACAGAAAATAACAATTATAAGAAAGCCTATGAAAGTCAAGAAAGAATAAGAGAAATAATTAGAATTACAGATAGTATTCAAAGCAAGATCGAATTAAAAGACCTTCAATTAAAGTATGAAACCTCAGAAAAAGAAAATGAAATTCTGGAATTGCAACAGGAACAGTTAATCAAGGATAATCAAATTGCAAATGAGAATATAATTAAATGGTCAATTTTAATAGGGTTTGGTGTCCTTTTAATACCTATTGGATTTTTGCTGAATACGTATTATCAGCGTATGACAACGCAACGTAAATTAAATAATAAATTGATTGAGGTAAATCAACAAAAAATCGCAGGTTTGATTAAGGATCAGGAGCTGAAATTGGTAAGAGCTTCTGTAGAAGGGCAAGAAAAAGAGCGAAAACGTATTGCTCAACAATTGCATGATAGTGTAGGGGGAAACCTCTCTAGTATCAAACTTCAATTAGATAACATACAAAAAGGAAAAACTTCGTTTCAGAAAGTAATTCATCAAATTGATGATACATATGATTTGGTAAGAGAAATTTCACATAATCTGATCCCTCAAAAGTTTTCACAAAACCCATTTACTACACTTGTAAAAGAATATTTAAAAAATGTTCAATCCTCCAGTGATTTAACGATTATCTTTAATTCCTATCCAGAAGATAAACTCAATCAGATTCAACAAGAAGTACAGGTTGAATTATTCAACATCATACAAGAATTACTAACCAACGTTTTAAAGCATGCTCAAGCTACTGATGTTGCTATCCAATTGGATCATCTTGATAATGAAATCAAACTTATTTTTGAAGACGACGGTATGGGGTTTGATATCCATAAGAATACGTTTGGCATAGGTCTGAAAAATATAAAAAGCAGACTCAAGGACTTTAATGGGAAACTATATATAGATTCAAAACCAGACAGAGGTACGGTAATCAATATAGATATTCCGATATAAAAAAATAGATGATATGAGTTATAACATTATTATAGTAGATGATCATAGCATGTTTCTGGATGGATTACTTAGTATTTTTGATGATTTGCCAGAATATAATGTTTTATTTACTGCCAAAGATGGAGAAAATGTAATTAAGTATCTTCAGATTAATTCATCAGAACAAGTAGATTTGATTATTACCGATTTGAGTATGCCAAACATGGATGGGATTACGTTAAATCAACTGGTTAAAGAAAGTTATCCAACGATCAAAACACTAATTGTTAGTATGCATAAAGATCCAGGGATGATTGAAAATTTGATTAAAAATAATGTGGATGGGTACGTTCCTAAAAACTCACAAAAAAGTGAACTACTCAAAGCAATAGGAGATATCTTAGGTGGAAAAACCTATTTTTCTGAAAGTATAAAAAAGTCATATACAAGTTTTTTGTTTGACAAGAACCGCGATAGTATATCACCATTAACCCCTAGAGAAAAAGAAGTGCTTAAACTAATTGCGCAAGAATATACTACTCAGGAAATTGCTGAAGAATTAAATCTAAGTAAGCATACCATTGAAGGGTACCGAAAGACTCTATTAGGAAAACTAAATGTAAAAAATCTGGCAGGATTAACCCGATATGCAATCAAGTTAGGATTGGTAGAATAGTTTTCTCATTGAAAATAAGTATGGTTTTTATATTTTAAATTAGTATGGTCTTTGCACTTCCAGTATTTGGTTTAATGAAGCTTTTGGCTATACATATTATAATATTATATTGCAGAAGAATTAGAAATCGATGATGATTTCGTTAGAATTCATCTTTTAACACATAAAGTATAGAATGAGCAAAGCATCCTTTATCAAAGAATTAACCTTGCCTGCAGTTGCGGCGCCAATGTTTTTAATATCTGGACCTCAATTGGTTATTGAATGTTGTAAGAACGGAATTGTTGGAACTTTTCCGGCATTAAATCAACGAACTTCTGAAGGGTTTGAAGAATGGCTTATTGAGATAAAAAAAGCACTTTCAGATTTTGAAAAAGAAACGGGTAAAAAAGCCGCACCATTTGGTGTTAATCTAATTGTGCATCATTCTAATCCAAGATTACAAGCCGATCTTGCCTTGTGTGTTAAACACGAAGTCCCACTGATTATTACATCTTTGGGAGCTGTTTCAGAATTAGTAGATACAATTCATGGTTATGGCGGATTGGTGTTTCATGATGTTATTAAAAAACGTCATGCAGAAAAAGCAAATGAAGCAGGAGTTGATGGGTTAATTCTTGTTGCAGCTGGCGCTGGTGGGCATGCAGGTACTATAAATCCTATGCCATTAGTTTCAGAAATTAAAAAATTCTTTAAGAAAACAATATTACTTTCAGGTTGTATTTCCTCTGGTAGGGATATTGCTTCAGCGATGCAAATGGGAGCAGATTTGGCCTATATGGGAACTCGTTTTATTAATACCGAAGAAAGCAAGGCACCAAAAGCATATAGAGATATGATTATAGATTGTGGTGCAAGCGATATTGTATACACAGCGGCCATATCTGGAGTTCATGCAAATTTTTTAGGCCCAAGTTTGAAAGCCATGGGGATTACAGAAGAAATGTTAGCCAGGAAGAAAAAAGTTGATTTTGGAGATGAATTAACTGTTGATGAAAATGAAGCAAAAGCCTGGTCTACAATTTGGTCGGCAGGTCAAGGAGTTGCAACAATAAGCAATTCGCCCAGTGTAAGTGATTTGATCTCTGAGCTAAAAACTGAATTTAAAATGGCAATTCAGCAACAGAATGAACTATTGGATGTTTACAAATAATTAGAGTGCAAATAGGTAATAGATAATAAAACATAATTTTTAGAGATCTATTATTGTGATAAAGTAATTCTATTTTGGGATACTATATGTGACAAACTCCTTATGGCATTGGGGTTAGAGGTTATGTGGTGTATTCATGATTGAAGTTTTTGTTTCCTTTTAGAAGTAGAATGTTCTACATTTTACTATTGGTTTAATGTTTTCAACACTCTGTATAACCAGTCTCTTATTGCAAATCCATTCAAAAAAAGATTAATCATTGTTTTTTTCAATAATTCTTAAGAACTCGTTCCGAAAAGAGGTCTTAGTAAAACTTCCTCCGTATTCGATTGTAGTGGTGAAACTACTTTTATCTTTAATTCCTCGAGAAGAAACACATAAATGTTTCGCATTTACTACTACAATTACATCTTCAGTGCCTAAAGTCTGTTGTAAGTCTTTTAATATTTGCAAGCAAAGTCTTTCTTGTACTTGAGGGCGATGTGCATAATAATCTACCAACCTATTAATTTTTGACAAACCTACTACTTTGTCCTTTGGGATGTACCCCACATGTGCAGTACCTGTAATAGGCAAAAAATGATGCTCACAGGCAGAATCAATATTAATATTTTGCTCGATCAACATTTTTTGATACCCATATTTATTTTCGAAGGTCGAAATTTTAGGGCGGTTTAGAGGATTTAAACCATAAAATAGCTCTTTGACATACATTTTAGCTACCCTGTAAGGTGTTCCAGAAAGACTGTCATCTGTTAAATCGAGCCCTAGCTCTTTCATGATCTCCGAAAAATGATATTGTATATTTTCGATTTTATCATCATCCGGTTTTTCGAAAGCATCACTTCGTAAAGGAGTCTCTGTAGTATTAGAAATATGTGCATCTCCTATGGATTCTATTTCTTCTTTGGTTACTTTCATAGTTTCATTTTAGTGTTTGCAACAGCCTTGTTCGCATTGGCAATATTTTAGATTGTAGACATGTAAAATCACTAATAATGAAGATGCCAGGTAAATTGTTTCTTCGGCTAAAGGAAACATGGATAGCTTTTCATTCATCACAATAACGAATAATAGCATCCAACTTATCCAAAAAGCATATTTCATTTTTGGTTTTGTGGTGGTTTTAGAAGATCTTCGAATTGCCATAAAAGAAATTCCTAAAAAAATAATGTCCAAAGATTTCCACCAAAAAGGATGTTCATCTTGAAAGAGTACTGATCCCGTATGAGCCATAAAAAGAATAGGAGTAAGTAAGCAATGTGCTAAACATAAGCTACTTGCCATAATTCCCAAAGTATCCGAGTTGCTACGTATTTGCGATATGTTCACAAGAAAATGTATTTGTTTAAGTCTGCAAAGATACTATTATTTTATAAATGCAACTTTGTTGCGTTAATAATATTTATTTATTTTTGACAAAATGGTTTTATGATCCGAACGACATCATTGAGGTTTACATATCAGAATACAAAAAATCATACCTTTTGCTTTCCTGATATTGATTTACCTCCAGAAAAAGATATATTAATTTTAGGGCCTTCGGGTGTGGGCAAAACGACACTACTACATCTTTTAGCGGGGCTTTTGCCACCCAAAACAGGAGACATTTTTATTGCAAATAGTTGTTTGAACAAACTTACAAGAAGTCAACTTGATTATTTTAGAGGACAACATATAGGGTTGATTTTTCAAAAAGCGTATTTCATCAAATCTTTAACCTTGCTCGAGAATCTGACTTTACGTGAACGATGTTCTAAAAAGAAAAGTGATCGTTATCGAAAAGAAGAATTGATCATGCATCTAGGGCTCTCTGATCTTCAAAACAAAAAGGTGTATCAGCTAAGCGAGGGACAACAACAGCGACTCTCTATCGCTTTAGGAGTTATACATAAACCTAAAGTCATTCTAGCAGATGAACCTACATCAAACTTAGATGATAGTAATTGTATAAAGGTGATTTCTTTATTGAAAAGAGAGGCTCAGATCTGCAAAAGTAATTTAGTGATCATAACCCATGATCAACGAGTAAAATCACATTTTAATAATCATATAATTTTATAGAACTTGTTATACCTGGCATACAAAAATCTGATTTCTAAACCTTTGAATACTATGTTGAGCATTTTGTTATTGATGCTTAGTATTTCGTTAGCGACTTTTGTCTTGCAGATAAGAAATCAGCTTGACCAGCATTTAGAAAGTAACATCAAACCATTTGATATGGTTATTGGTGCAAAGGGAAGCTCATTACAACTTATACTATCCTCGGTTTTACATATCGATAACCCTACTGGTAATATATCATTAGAAGAGGCTATGCGTATTGCCAAAAATCCTATGGTTAAAGAAATGATACCAGTTTCATATGGAGATAATTATAAAGGAATTAGGATTTTGGGTACGACCAATAAGTATTTGAATACCTATGAAGCAAGTTTACAAGAAGGAAGTTTATTTGAAAAACCATTCGAAGTAGTTATTGGAAGTGGTGTAGCAAAAAAACTTGATCTACAAATAGGAGATACCTTTATAAGTTCTCATGGTTTAGCTGAAAATGTATTAGAAACTCATAATGAAAACCCATTTATCATTACCGGGATATTAAAACCAACAAATACAATTATTGATCATCTCATTATTACGAATCTTGAAAGTGTTTGGGAAGTACATGAACATGATAATGAGCACCACCATCATGAAGAAGAGCATGTTGATGAGCATAGTGATCATAAAGATGAGTATGAAAAAGAACGCGAAATAACCTCTTTATTAGTAAAATTTAGAAACCCTTTAGGAGCTCTGCAAATGTCCAGATTTATTAATGACGAGACTACCATGCAAGCAGCACTCCCTAAATTTGAAATTGAACGATTAATGGGGTTTTTAGGAGTTGGTTTTCAAACAATTAATGGTATTTCCGTTGCAATATTGTTAGTGGCAGGGTTAAGTATATTTATAAACTTAATAAAAACTGTAAGAGAAAGAAAACAGGAGTTGGCTTTGTTGCTTACCTATGGTGTCAATACTTTTCAGTTGATAAAATTGGTTTTTCTAGAGGCGCTTTTCTTATCCTTATTAGGATCTATAGCAGGATGGTTTCTAGGAAGAATAAGTATATGGTTTTTTTCAATTTTTACTGAAGATTTATATGGTTATCATTTTGTATTTAGCTTGCCTACAAATAAGGAGTTACTCATATTAATATTAGTGATTCTAACAACCTTATTGGCAGCAATTTTGGTCTCATTGTCTTTATTTAAGTTAAACGTTTCTAAAACAATATCCCATGCATAAAATAGTTTTCTTTATCCTTTTTTTAATATTTACCAAATTCAGTCTATGTTCTCAAGACAAATTGACATGGAATGATTTTGCAGATGTAAAATTTTATAATGTTTATAGTCCTAAATATGATGATATCTTTTTAAAACCTAGATTTGGGCCTATTATAAAATCATATCAAGGCGATCGGATTCGTGTTAAAGGTTATTTTTTAGATTTTTCTATTGATGAGGATGAGTTTTTTTTACTGTCTAAAAACCCAAGATCTTCCTGCTTTTTTTGTGGAGGAGCGGGACCAGAAAGTGTTGTCGAAGTTGTCTTTAGGCAAAAACCAAAGTTTAAAATGGATCAGATTGTTGAGGTTACAGGTGTTCTGGAGCTTAACGCAGATGATGTAGATCATTGTAATTATATTATAAAAGATGCCATAGGTAAATTAGTACAATAAAATGCATTAATATTGTTCTCTAATGCATAGAGTGGAAATAATTTTTTTACTTTGAAGCAAGACATTCGATCAAACTATTTTTGTATCCGGCACATATCTAACAAATTATAATGGCTTTATGAAAAACACAATTTATATAAGTTTCTTTTTACCTATTTTTCTAATACTTTCTTCATCCTGCAAGAGAAATAAGCATCTTGTAAAGGTTGAGAGTTCAAGAATCGAAATAAATGACAGTATTTCTTATGATCCAGATATAGAGAGTTTTATAAAGCCGTATAGAGAAAATGTACAGAAGAATCTTGATAGTGTATTAGCATATTCGCCAGAAACATATTCCAAAGGAGACGGAAGATTAAATACGGCTATCGGTAATTTAATGGCTGATATTGTTTTAGAACAAGCCAATCCAGTTTTTAAATCAAGAATAGGAAATGCAATTAGTATGGTGCTATTGAACTATGGAGGCATTCGTGCACCCATTCCGAAAGGTAATATTACCACACGTACCGCTTATCAGGTTATGCCATTTGAAAATAGTATTGTTGTAGTAGAAATGAAAGGTATACATATCAAAAAACTAATAGAGTATTTACAGAAATCTCAAAAAGCACATCCTATTTCAGGGCTTAAACTAACTGTTGATACCAATTTTGATGTAGTCAAAGCCTTGATCAATGATAAAGAAATTAAGGATGAGGAGATCTATTTTGTAGGGACTAATGATTATTTGTACCATGGTGGTAACGAGATGTATTTTTTTGAACATGGAGAAAAATCCTATATATTAAATTACAAAATTCGAAATGCTATGGTTGATTATTTTAAAAAAGTTGATACAATTAGGCCAGTAATAGATGATCGATTTGTGCAAATTAACTAAACAAACTTTGAAATGAAACGAAGAGAATTTGTAAGGCAAACAGTAGCGACAGGGGCTTTGGTTACTTTAGGAGGAGTAGGTTTATCTTCCTTTTCCGAAAGTAATGCAAAAAAAATAACAATTTTACATACCAACGATGTCCATAGCCATATAGATCCTTTTGGCCCGGAAGATGGTAGAAATTCAAACAAGGGAGGTGTGGCAAGAAGAGCTGCAGTCATTGAAAAAATAAGACAAGAAAACCCAAATACATTATTACTTGATGCAGGAGATATTTTTCAAGGAACTCCCTATTTTAATTTTTATGGAGGCGAATTGGAATTCAAGCTTATGAGTATGCTCAAATACGATGTTGCAACTATTGGCAATCATGATTTTGATAATGGTATTGAAGGGCTAGTGGCGCAACTTCCTCATGCCAAATTTAAATTTGTTTCTGCCAATTATGATTTTACTAATACGGTTATGGATACCTTCACAAAACCTTATGAAGTATTGATTAGAGATGGTATTAGGATTGGTGTATTTGGTTTGGGGATAGAATTGGAAGGACTTGTAATGAAAGATTTATATAAGGAAACCAAATATCTTAATCCAATAGAGATTGCTCAAGATATGAGCAGAATATTAAAAACAGAAGAAAAGTGTGATTTGGTTATATGCTTGTCACATTTAGGATATAACTACAAAAAGGAACCTAATAAAGTTAGTGATCTTAGTCTTGCCAAAGCTACCGAAAACATAGATCTAATCATTGGTGGGCATACACATACTTTTCTTGAAAAACCAACTATTGTAAAAAATAGCAAAGGCAAAAATGTACTCGTGAATCAGGTTGGATGTTATGGTTTGTATTTAGGAAGAATAGATTTTTATTTTGATAGCCAAAAAGCTACAACTGTTTATGGGAGTTCTATTGTAATTTAAATTTCTCAAAATAGTATTCTATTGAATACTAGAATCAAATAAATGGTCGATTATTTTTGTGTTTAGGATAAATAGACTACAACTAAACCTTGCCAAATACAGTCGCAAATCCTTTGTTTGGAAAAAAGAAGTTCCACTTTGAAGATATTTTTAGTTAATTTTAAGTTAATGTAAGTTAAAGTTTGTTAATTTTAAAAAAGCTGATTATGGTTAATTTCCTACAAATATGGTCTGAAGGATTTTTCCTATTAAATACTTTTCCAACCATTATTTTTACTAAAGCAACAATGTTGCAATAATTATTTTTTTAACTCCGGGTTTTCATCTTAATTTTTGTAAATCAATAACTTAAGGTGCGGTTTTACCATAATGCGTTTTTGCCTTGAATTTATACTTTTGGGGACTAACACAAACTTTTACTCAAATGAAAAATTTTAGCAAACTTGCTCTGGGTACTTTACTCACAGCACTAGTAATTACTTCTTGTCAGAATGAAACTGTTTCTGATGGAGTAGTAGAATCAGTTGTTGAACCAACCAACGCCGAAGGAAAAATCATTCCTGGCCAGTACATTGTAGTCTTTAAAGATTCAAAGATATTACCCACTTCCAAAATTCTTTCTAAATCTTCGTTTACCAGTAGGGATGCAAAGGCAAAATCGGTTAGAGAGATTTCTGAAGTTTCTATCCAAAAGATGAATAGAATTTTATTGGATTATGATGTAGATCAATCTAAAGTCTTGAGCTACTATACAACAGCTATTTCTGGAATGGCTTTAAAATTGGGTAATGACGAACTTCAAGAATTATCAAAAGATCCTAATGTTACTTCTATAGAGTATGACAGAGTAATAAAATTGCCGAAGTTTCAGGTAGAAGAAGTAATTCAAGCCGATGCTTCTTTAAGAATGGCACAACAAACACCTTGTGGTATTTCCAGAGCTGGAGGAGCAGCCGATGGTTCCGGAAGAAACCAATGGATATGGGTCATTGATAGCGGGATTGATTTAGATCATCCAGACCTTAATGTAGTTACAGACTCTAGATATGCAAGATCTTTTGTAGGAGGGTCTGCAAATGACTGTAATGGACATGGGACTCATGTTGCCGGGACAGCCGGAGCTGTCAATAATAGCGTTGGTGTTGTAGGTGTTTCTGCAGGAGCTAATGTTGTACCTGTAAGAGTTTTTGGTTGTAGTGGCGGAAGTAGTACTTCTACTATACTCAATGGGATTAATCATGTAGCTGCTAATGATATTGCAGGTGATGTAGCTAATTTGAGTTTAGGAGGATTCTTCGGGTCAGGTTGCTCTAATAATTCATCGTATCGTACAGCATTATTAAACCTAGCAAATGGAGGAACACGTATAGCGATTGCTGCTGGTAATAGCAGCGCTAATGCGGCTAGTTATCAACCTGCTTGTGTTAATGGTAATAACATATATACAGTAGCATCTATGACTTGTAATCAAGGATTTTCATCTTTTTCAAACTATAATATGAATCCGATTGACGTTATTGCTACAGGTAGTAGTGTTAGAAGTACATATTTAAATGGAGGGTATGCAACATTAAGTGGTACTTCTATGGCTTCGCCACATGTGGCTGGGATTATGCATGCAAGACAAAGTAGTCCTAGAACTTCAGGTTCTGTAAGCAACAGAGGAGAAAATTATCCTATCGCAGTAAGATAAAAAGATATAGATCATTTTAACTTACATTTTGGGATTGTGTAGTTACGAAACCACTTGTTGGAGAACAGGTGGTTTCTCTTATTTTTTGCACTTATTACAGATACCTATGACTAAAAATTGAGTTTCTTGTATAGTAAAACCCTCTAAATTGGGGATATGTAAGGTATTGGGTTGGCAAGTCACTTCTTTGCATATCTGGCACTCAAAATGGATATGGTTATGAATTTTATGCGATACACCACAATTATCACAAAGCGCATAATAAGCCTTCCCATTTTTGCCTGTTACAAAATGAACCTCTCCTTTTTCTGCAAAGCGATCCAGTATCCGGTAAATGGTAGTTTTATTAACTTTTACTGGCATAGCAGCCATAATATCTTCTGCAGATAAGGTATGTTCTGATTTAGATAAGATTTCTTTGACAAGATTTTGTTTTTCTGTATTTCTCGTTTTTTTAATTTCCATGATGCAGCATTCGAACTCTTTAACATTATCTAAAGTAGTAATTTTTTTACCATTGCAAGTATTTTAAACAAAATTGAAAGAATTGATGTTTTTTAGAAAAACAGTCATACTCTAATCGATAGATTACTTAGAGATTTTATGATTTTGTTAATATTAGGAGAGAATAATTCTTTAAAATATTAGTTTTATATAAAATTGAATCATAAACACATTAACCAAAAATCATGAAAACACTAAGTAAATTAACATTGATTGCAGGAGTTTTTTTCTTTGTTTCTTGTAAACAAAATCCTGCTGAATCGCCAGAGCATAAAGCAATGGTAGAAAAGCATAAAGAAATGGAAACTTCTCATGAAGCAATGGCCAAAGAGCATAATGATATGAAAGATGATCATCAGCAAATGGTAGATGCTCATAAAGCTATTGAAAACGATTCTATTCATGAAGTAACTGAAAAGAATCATACTGTTCTATTGGCTAAACATGGTGAACTTATTGAAGCTCACAAAGCATTAATAGAAAAGCATGCAGCACTAGAAACAAAACATGCTTCTGGCGAGATCACATTAGAAGAAATGACCTCAGAACATGAATCTATGAAAAGTGAGCATGAAAATATGGAAAAGGAACATCAGCAAATAGCAGAAGAGCATAAGCATATTACTGAAGAAGATCAAAAGATGATGAAAGAGGATAAAGAGAAAGCGAAAGCGAAAGAAGCTGAAGGAGCGTCAGATCAAAAGTAAATAGTAATAGAAGTCATTATATAAAAATCAGTAAATAAAAATTAATTTTTATTTACTGATTTTTTATTTTATTAATTAAAAACTGATAAAAATATCATATTGATTTACTTTAAAAATAAGTTTATGAAAATCTAAATTAACTCCAGAAACAACCTTTTAAATAAATTTGAATTAAGGAAAATTTACTTCCCGATACAGAAATTTGCAAAAATGTTTCCTAATAAATCATCACTAGATATTTCTCCTGTGATCTCTCCAAAATGATATAATGCTTGTCTAATATCTATCGCCATTAAATCGCCTGAAAGGCCAGAATCTAATCCATATTGTACTTTTTGGATTTCTTCCAATGCTTTTAGTAAAGCATCATAATGACGTGTATTGGTTACTATAGTTTCGTTATTACGTAGAGCACCTGTATTTACAAATTCAAGAAGTTTGTTTTGTAATTCTTCGACCCCAGTGTTTTGTTTTGCAGAAAGTAAATGAATGTTCTCAATTTCAGAGGTTAAATTTGTTATTTGATGTGTATTGAGTTTATCCACTTTATTAGCTACAATGATCAAAGGTTTTTGTGGATACTTGTTTTTAATTTTACCTATTTCAGTTTTTAGCTCTTGTAAACTATCAACCGTTAATAGCGAACTATCAACCAAATAGATTACTACTTGTGCTTGTTCAATTTTTTCAAAAGTTTTTTGAATACCAATACTTTCAACCACATCTTTTGTATCGCGTATTCCTGCAGTATCAATAAACCGAAACCCTATGCCACCAATGTTGATCTCGTCTTCAATAGTGTCTCTGGTAGTACCTGCAATATCAGATACAATGGCTCTTTCTTCATTAAGTAATGCATTAAGTAAAGTGGATTTTCCAACATTAGGCTCGCCAACAATAGCTACAGGGATTCCATTTTTAATTACATTTCCAACAGCAAAAGAATCAATAAGACGTTTTAAAACATTTGTAATTCTAGAAATCAAATCTTTGAATTGAGAGCGATCTGCAAACTCAACATCTTCTTCAGCAAAATCAAGTTCCAGTTCAATAAGAGATGCAAAATTCAGTAATTCATCCCTTAATTTCTTAATTTCATTAGAAAAACCACCACGCATTTGTTGCATGGCGATCTGATGAGAAGCCTCAGAATCTGAAGCAATCAAATCTGCAACCGCTTCAGCTTGCGAAAGGTCTAGCTTTCCGTTAATAAATGCACGCAAAGTAAACTCGCCTGCATTGGCCATTCTACATCCTTTCCGAAGTAATAATTGAATAATTTCTTGTTGAATATATGTTGAACCATGACAAGAAATTTCGATAGTAGGTTCGCCTGTGTACGAGTTGGTTCCTTTAAAAATGGATATTAATACTTCATCTAATACCCGATCTCCATCAATAATATGTCCGAGATGTATTGTATGGCTTTTTTGTTTGCTTAATTCTTTGCCACTAACAGATCTAAAAAGAGGTGAACAAACTGCGATAGCATCTTTTCCTGAAACACGAATAACAGCGATTGCCCCAGCACCTGATGGTGTTGCTAGAGCTACTATAGTATCTTGTGAAATCATATTTTCCTTACTAAATCGCAAAAATAGAGATTAATCTATTCACTTTAAGTACGCACTCTTAAACTTTTTTTGAGCAGTTGTTTTTCTTTTGCTATCTTGTGCATGGAATGAAGTAAAAAATACTTCTTTAGTATCTACCCTTTCCCCATTTTTGGGAAATAGAATTAAGAGAAAAATTAAGGTTCTGTGATTAAGCAAACTACTTAATAACAGATGAATTGGGAAACAGTTTTGTTGTAGTGATGATTACAACATTTTTTTATGTGCATTAAATTTAATGTCTAACCAATAATAATTAATTCTTATTCTTATGAATTTTTACAACACAAACTCATCTAATTTTAAACAGCGGTATTCCTTGCAGAAGTTTGGAGTACTTGCTTGTATGGTTTTGATGCTATTACCAGCCATTAGTTTGGCACAAATAGCACCGCTTAAAAGTACTTATAAAGCTTTTAATCAGGCGATAAAATCAAATGATAATCTGGCTAAAAGTACTTCAGAAGTTATAACCGAAACGATTTCAGAAAAAGGAGCAACCTGGTTGCGCTTGTTTTTTGAAGATGTTAATCTCGGTAAAAATAGTAGCTTAACTATTACATCAGATCTGGACGGAGCTTCACAAACATTAACCGCAGCCACGATTAAAGACTGGAAAAATACGAGTGCCTATTTTAATGGTGATAAAGTAACCCTTAAGCTTATTGTAGCACCAGGAGAACGATCGATTGGATTTAATATTAAAGAATTAGGGATTGGGCTTCTTGATCCAACAACTAAATCCCAATGTGGTTCAAGTGATGACCGAGTAGATTCTAACGATGCTGCTATAGGTAGAATTGTACCTATAGGTTGTACAGGTTGGATTATTACAAATGGACGATTAGTAACTGCCGGGCATTGTGTAGGTAGTCGTGCTCAGATCATTGAGTTTAATGTACCTAAATCTAATCCAGATAGAACTATTGTTCATCCAGGTCCAGAGGATCAATATCCAATTGGTAATTTCGTTTCTCCATATCCAGGTAATGCCTCTCAGGCAAATGACTGGGCAGTGTTTACGGCAAGCGCGAATTCGCAAACAGGTCTAACACCAATCCAGGCCCAAGCTAAATCCTTTAATGTGGTACGAACTGACCCAGGAAGTAATATCACGATCACTGGATTTGGTACTGATACCGGAATAGATAATCAAACACAACAAATACATACAGGGCCTTTGTCTTCTGTAAATAATACATTTGTTAGGTATAGAACAGATACTACTGGAGGAAATTCTGGAAGTCCGATTATTGATGCAGCTACAGGTAATGCTGTAGGTGTTCATGCGTATGGTGGTTGTTCTGGTTCTGGAGGGTCAAACTCTGGTGAACGAGCAACAATCCCTGCTTTTTGGGACGCTATGGGACTTGGCGGTGGAGGCCCCGATCCAGGTAACGATGACTGTACCGGAGATGTATCTTCTTTTCCATTTGTTGAAAGTTTTGAATCAAGTTTAGGGCAGTGGAAAAATACATCCGTTGGAGATGATTTAACCTGGACTCGAAATTCCGGAGGAACTCCTTCTAATGGAACCGGACCAAGCAGTGCAGCAGATGGTAATACTTATATTTATGTAGAAGCTTCTGGAAATGGTACTGGATACCCTAATAAAAGAGCACTTTTAAATTCACCATGTTTAGATTTTAGTAGTTTGTCAACCCCTAGACTAGCATTTCAATATCACATGTTAGGTAGTGCGATTAATAGCTTAACTGTTGAGGCTAGAACTAATAATACAGGTAATTGGACAAGTGTTTTTAGCAGAACAGGAGAGCAAGGTAGCAATTGGAATACTGCAGATGTAGATCTTTCTTCATATGCAGGAGACTCAAGTGTGCAGCTACGCTTTAATGTAGTTACCGGTTCTGGAGGAAGTGGTTGGCAAAGTGATATTGCTATTGATGCCGTATCTATTCAAAATGGAAGTGGAGGACCTGATCCTGGTCCAACATGTGAAGCTTTAAACTTTAATGACTTTACAGTTAATCCGTTCTCTAACCAAGATAGAGGAGGTACTGCTTCGATCACAAATGGTGGGGCAGCATTATCCATGCAAAGTAATACTTGGAAAGAAATAGCTCTAAGTTATACTGTAACAGCTAGTACTGTTATCGAATTCGAATTTAGTAGTACATCTCAAGGAGAAATCCATGCTGTTGGTTTTGAAGATGATGATGCATTAACGCCTACAAGATATTTTAAAGTTCACGGGACTCAAAATTACGGAGTAACAAACTATGATAACTATTCTGGAGGAACAACTAAATATACAATCCCAGTTGGTAATTTCTACACGGGTGCTATGAATAGATTAGTTTTTATTAATGACAATGATGCCGGTTCAGGAAACAATTCAATATTTTCTAATGTGAAAATTTATGAAGGATCATGTGGTCAAGCTTTAGCTGAAAGTGTAGCTAATCAGGAATCTGTGGATCCAATATTTGGTACAGAAGGTGAGAGTAATGATGCATTTAATGTAAGAATGACTCCAAACCCAACTAAAGGAAGTTTTTCTATTTATGTTAATTCGGGTACAAAAGGAAATGTTAATGCTGTTTTCTACAGTATTTTAGGAAGAAAAGTTGGGCAAAAACAACTGAGACCTGGAGTAAATACATTATCTCCAGCGAGTTTGTCAATGAACCCAGGGATTTATCTCGTGACATTTGATGACAATAGGGGAGGATCAACCACTCAGAAGTTAATTGTTCAGTAAAAAAAACAATAGTAAAGACATTAAATTTATAATGAAGCATCTCCAGAAATGGAGGTGCTTTTTTAATTGATCATTGTAACAAAATACTATTTCTCGCGTCATATAAATATATTGCTAATATTTTTAGCAATTCATCAATCATCAATCATCAAACTAAAAAAATAACATCATGAAACAGGATAGATCAGTATTAGTTATTACGCATTTATCGCAATTATTAGACCTTATCACAGGATTCGGAGGTTTTATCGTTCCCTTGATACTGTGGTTAACTCAGAGAGAAAGAGTATTAGCAATGGATGAGCATGGAAAGTCAATCATGAATTTTCAAATAAGTATGTTTATCTATGCCATTATCTGTGTTCCGTTAACATTATTGTTTGGTTTAGGAGCATTAGGATTAGCTGTTATAGCAATACTTTGTTTTGTTTTTCCTATCATTAATGCCATAAGAGCAAATAAAGGAGAAAGACCTTCATATCCCTTATCAATGGATATCATTAAGTAATAAAAAAAGCGGATGATTAAAAAATCATCCGCTTTTATGGTAAAACACTATTTAAGTCCTAGTGTTGGTTAAGTCTAAAATCAGGATAGGCATCCATACCATGTTCGTGCCCGTCTAGTCCATCGATCTCTTCTTTTTCAGAAACTCTAATTCCGACAGTTTTCTTAAGGACAAATATGATTATAAAAGCTGTTATCAGGCAAAACCCTCCTACTGCTAATACACCCACTCCTTGTACAAGAAATTGATCAAAACCTGCTTTAGCACCAAAAATACCTACTGCCAAAGTTCCCCAGATACCACATATTAAATGTACTGCAATGGCACCTACTGGATCATCTAATTTCAATTTATCAATTAATGCCACGCCAAAAACGATTACTGCACCCGCAATAGCACCGATTAAAACGGCATCAGTTGGAGACATTTGATCAGCTCCAGCAGTAATACCTACAAGTCCTCCAAGAATACCATTTAAGAACATAGTAAGGTCGTAGTTTTTGTACATTAAAGTCGATACTAAAAATGCAACTACTCCACCTGCTGCCGCTGCTAAAGATGTGGTAACTAATGTTAATGAAGTTCCGGCTGCATCTGCTGATAGAACCGACCCACCATTAAATCCAAACCATCCTAACCAAAGAATAAGTACACCTGCAGCTGCTAGAGGTATGTTGTGACCAGGAATAGCTTGAGGTTTACCGTCTGAGCTAAATTTCCCAATTCTCGAACCTAATAAATATACAGCAATTAAAGCTGCCCATCCACCTACAGAATGTACAAGAGTAGATCCGGCAAAGTCATAAAAACCTTCTGCGTCACCGATTTGGAAAGTAGATAAGAATCCGCCTCCCCATTGCCAAGAACCAACGATAGGGTATATAACTCCAACATAGATAATGGTAAAAATCATAAATGCACTAAGCTTAATACGCTCTGCTACCGCTCCAGATACAATTGTAGCTGCAGTTGCAGCAAACATTCCTTGGAACAAGAAATCAGTCCAATATGTATAGCCTTCATTATAGGCTAGATCTAAACCACCTTCTGCAGTAAGGGGAGAATCTAATCCAAAACCAGCAAATCCAAAAAAACCAGCTGCACCTTCTTCAAAACCAGGATACATCAAGTTAAAACCTACTAGACAGTATAATAATAATCCCACACAGATTATAAATACATTTTTAAAAAGTATATTAATTGTATTTTTTTGACGGGTTAATCCTATTTCTAAAAAAGAAAACCCTAAGTGCATGAAAAATACGAGTGCAGTACACACCATCATCCATACATTATTTATAGTTAACATTTCCATTGTTTAAGTACTATTTAAATTATTTTTTTGTTTTCGGTTGGTTAATCTTGCAGAGAATTAGCTTAGAGTTCCTCCGCCTTTTTCAGAAGTACGAATTCTGTAGGCTTCTTTGATGTCGGATACAAAAATCTTTCCATCTCCAACTTCACCTGTTTTCGCAGCTTCTAATATTGTAGATATAGTTACTTCTTCAAATTCATCATTTACTATTATTGATAAATAGCGTCTTTGTATATCTGTTGTGCTATACGATACACCACGATACACACTTCCTTTTTGTTCGTTACCTACACCGGTAACATCCCAATAAGAAAAAAACGTGACTCCTTTTTCGTGCAAAGCTTCTTTCACAACTCTATATTTAGATCTTCTAATGATTGCTTCTATTTTTTTCATAAAGAATAAAAGTTAAAATTAATGTTAAATTCGAATCAAAAATATGTCAAATTATATTTTACATCCAAATTTTATAGGGTAAAGACGTAATTTTTATCATTTATTGATATTTACCCCCTAAAAAATTAGGGGTATGTATTTTTAAAGTAAAAAAATGAAGATTTTGCACTTGGTTAAATCCTCATTTTTTACGAAAACGTTTTCATTAGAGTTTATTGATAATCAGAACCCTATAATTTTATGAAAAGCCACGTTTTATTTGCTGTTTTTTGCAAAAATGGCATTATCAAATTCGTAAATAGAGGTCCTTATTTTGTGATTATTTTATCCATTCGCGCCTTTTTTTATTGAGCTCAGAAAATTGGTATTGAATGTTTTGTTTTTCTTTCTGGTTCCTTAATGATTTGTTAATTTCATGAACTTGAAATACTATTAGATCGGAAATATTATGAAGAAACAAGGAATGTATCTACCAGAATTTGAGCACGACGCTTGTGGTGCCGGATTTATATGTAGCTTAGAAGGGAAAAAGTCAAATGACATCATACACAAAGCATTAGAAATTCTCGAAAAATTAGAACATCGTGGCGCGGTAAGTGCAGATGGCAAAACTGGAGATGGTGCTGGTATATTGATCGATATCCCGCATGACTTTTTTGTAGAGCATTGTGACTTTGATCTTCCTGAGTTTGGTGAGTATGCAGTAAGTAATGTTTTTCTGCCAAAAAAAGAAAATCAAAGACAATTTTGTATAGATACATTCGAAAAGAATATTATTGATCAAGGTCTTGTACTGTTAGGTTGGAGAGATGTACCTGTAGATCATATACATTTGGGAGAAATAGCTGCTACGACTGAACCTTTTATTAAGCAAATATTTATTGGTAAAGGAGATAAGGATCAAAGCTATTTTGATTTCAATCTTAAATTGTTTACCGCAAGAAAAGTTACAGAGCATACTATTTATGGTTCTAAACTCTCAGAAAATAAGTTTTTCTACTTACCTAGCTTATCAACAAAAACCTTGATATTTAAAGGTCTTTTAATGCCAGAGGACATTAAGTTATACTATAAGGACTTGTTAGACCCAAAAGTGGTTACTAGGTTAGCATTAGTGCATCAGAGATTCTCTACCAATACATTTCCAACTTGGGACTTGGCACAACCTTTCCGATATATGTGTCACAATGGAGAGATTAATACCCTAAGAGGTAATGTAACCAGAATGCGCTCTAGAGAAGAGTTGTTAAAGAGTGATTGGTTTGGTGAAGATATTAAAAAAGTACTACCTGTTGTATTAAAAGGAAAATCTGATTCTGCTTCAATGGATATGGTTGTCGAATTATTATTAATGACAGGAAGATCACTACCTGAAGTAATGATGATGATGGTTCCGGAAGCATGGGAGAAGAATCCTGAAATGTCTGAAGCCAAAAAAGCATTTTACGAGTATAATTCTTGTGCGATGGAGCCTTGGGATGGTCCGGCTTCAATTCCATTTACCGATGGTAATTATATAGGTGCGGTACTAGATAGGAATGGATTGAGACCTTCTCGCTATAGTGTTACAAAAGATGGTTATGTAATCATGTCATCAGAAACTGGTGTAGTAGATATAGAACCAAACAATATTGAGTTCCACGGTCGATTAGAACCGGGTAAAATGTTCCTGGTGAATATGGATGAAGGTAGAATCGTAAATGACGAAGAGATAAAAGAAGAAATTGCTTCAAAATATCCATATAGAGAATGGTTAGACAATAATTTGGTACATCTAAAAGATATACCATATAATGATTGTCCTTTATTTTTAGGCGAAGAAACCATTACAAAACGTAAAGAAGTATTTGGGTATACACAAGAAGATATAGATACAATCATTGCTCCGATGGGGCAATTAGGTAAAGAACCTATTGGTTCTATGGGATCAGATACACCAATTGCTGTACTTTCTGAACGTCCTCAATTGATTTATAATTATTTCAAACAATTGTTTGCACAGGTTACCAATCCGCCATTAGATGGTATTCGTGAAGAATTGATTTGTGATATAAGCTTAACATTAGGAGCAGATTACAATATATTTGATATTGATCAAAAGCATTGTAATAAATTAAAGATCCAAAATCCAGTAATTTCTAAAGAGGATCTTGATAAAATAAAAACGTATTCGGATAAAGGGTTTAAGTCTACTTCGGTTTCAATGTTATATAATATTAACCGTGGATTAAATGGCCTTGAAGATGCTTTAGATAAGCTGTTAAAAGAGGTGTCAGACGCGATTGATGAGGGAACCAATATTATAATTCTTTCTGATAGAAATGTTAGTAAACATAGAGCTCCGATTCCGGCACTTTTAACTTGTTCTTATGTAAATAGTGGATTACAAAAGCTAGGTAAACGATCAAAAGTTAGTATCATTATCGAATCTGCTGAGCCAAGAGAAGTACATCATTTTGCATTATTATTTGGATACGGAGCCAGTGCTATTAATCCATATATGGTGAATGAAATTATAGGGGAGCAGATCAAAGAAAATAATATTACAGATCTAGTTTTTGAAGATGCAATCTATAACTATAACAAAGCAGTAGGTAAAGGAGTATTAAAAGTAATGAATAAGATAGGTATTTCTACTTTAAACTCTTACCGAAGCTCTCAATTGTTTGAATGTATTGGTATTAATACCAAAGTTGTGGATCAATATTTCCCAAATACGGCAACTCGTATAGAAGGAATTGGGCTATATGAAATAGAAAAAGAAATTGCAAAGCGTCATAAAAGGGCATATGTTGAGCAAGAAGTGGCTGCCGATTTAGATTTAGAAATTGGGGGACAATATCGATGGAGACGTAATGGAGAAAAACATCAGTTTAACCCATTGTCGGTTGCAAAACTTCAAAAATCTGTTCGCGATAACGATCCTAAAACATATAAAGAGTATGCAGAATTGATCAATGAACAATCCAAGAGTTTAATGACAATTCGAGGGTTGTTGGAGTTTTCTAATTATGATCCAATTCCATTAGAAGAAGTTGAACCTTGGACCGAAATTGTAAAACGTTTTAAAACAGGAGCGATGTCCTATGGCTCAATTAGTAAAGAAGCTCATGAAAATCTTGCTGTGGCAATGAATCGTATTGGTGGTAAAAGTAACTCTGGAGAAGGAGGGGAAAACCCACTGAGATTTTATAAAGATGTTAATGGAGATTGGAAAAATAGTGCGATTAAACAAGTTGCTTCTGGGCGATTCGGAGTTTCTTCGAATTATTTAACTAGCGCAGCCGAGATTCAGATAAAAATGGCTCAAGGTGCAAAACCAGGTGAAGGAGGGCAATTGCCAGGACCAAAAGTAAATCCCGAAATAGCTAAAACACGTAATTCAACTCCTTATGTTGGATTGATTTCACCTCCACCGCATCATGATATTTATTCTATAGAAGATTTATCACAATTAATTTATGATCTTAAATCTGCAAATAGAGACGCAAGAATTAACGTAAAACTAGTTTCTGAAGTTGGGGTTGGTACTGTTGCTGCTGGTGTTGCTAAGGCAAAAGCAGATGTAGTTTTAATTTCTGGATTTGACGGAGGAACTGGGGCATCACCTTTAACTTCGTTAAAGCATGCTGGATTACCTTGGGAACTTGGTATTGCAGAGGCACAGCAAACGTTGGTAGGTAATAATTTAAGAAGTAGAGTAGTTGTGGAGTGTGACGGGCAATTAAAAACTGGTCGTGATGTTGCTATTGCTTGTTTACTGGGAGCAGAAGAGTTTGGATTTGCTACCGCACCATTGGTTGCTTCTGGTTGTGTCATGATGCGTGTATGCCATTTGAATACATGTCCTGTAGGGATTGCAACGCAAAACCCAGAATTGCGTAAGAAATTCAAAGGAAAACCAGAACATGTAGTGAACTATATGTATTTCGTAGCTCAGGAATTACGAGAGATTATGGCACAACTTGGTTTCCGTACTGTTAATGAAATGGTAGGACAAGTAAATAAGTTAGATCATAATAAAGCTATAGAACATTATAAAGCAGCTGGCGTTGATTTAACACCAATCCTACATCAAGTTGAAGCACCCGAGGGAGTAGATATTTATAATACAGAAACTCAAGATCATGGACTTGGAAAGTCTATTGATTTTGAAATTACTGAACAAGCCCATCCAGCGCTTTTCCGTAAAGAAAAAACCACCTTAGATTTTGATATTTGTAATACAGATAGAGCAGTAGGAGCAATATTAAGTAATGAAATCTCTAAGATATATGGAGCTCAAGGACTACCAGATAATACCTTGAAACTAAACTTCACTGGATCTGCAGGACAAAGTTTTGGTGCATTTGCCACCAAAGGATTAACAATGGTCGTCAATGGAAATACCAATGATTATTTAGGAAAAGGACTTTCTGGTGCAAAACTAATTATTAAAGTGCCCGAAGAAGCTACAATTGTACCAGAAGAAAATATCATTACAGGAAATGTAACCTTATACGGTGCAACAGCTGGAGAAGTATACATTAATGGTAAAGCAGGTGAAAGATTCTGTGTTCGTAACTCAGGAGCTAAAGCCGTAGTAGAAGGAATAGGAGACCATGGATGTGAATATATGACCGGAGGAGTTGCCGTAATTCTTGGAGAGGTTGGTCGAAACTTTGGAGCCGGTATGTCAGGTGGTATCGCTTATATCTATGATGATAAAAAGACTTTTGAAGCACATTGTAACAAAGAAGCATTAAATCTTGATCCTGTTATAGAACAAGCAGATATCAATGAATTGAAAGAGCTAATCGAGAATCATTACAATGCAACATTAAGTCCTCTTGCACAACGAATCCTTGAAAATTGGGAACAAGAATTACCGAAATTTATAAAGATATTCCCAGAGGAATATAAGCAAGCCCTAAAACGATTAGAAGAAGAAAAATTAGCACAAGCATAAAAAACGATAATAAACATGGGAAAGATAACTGGATTTTTAGAATTTGAAAGAGAGATTGAACAGTACCAACCTGTTAAAGATCGTATAAAAGATTATAAGGAGTTTACGGTAGAAATGCCTGAAAAGAAACTCAAAAATCAAGGTGCACGTTGTATGGATTGTGGTATCCCATTTTGTCATAGTGGGTGTCCTCTTGGCAATTTGATTCCTGATTTTAATGATGCTGTGTATCGTGGTAAATGGGAAAAAGCAGCAAACATTCTTCACTCAACAAATAATTTTCCTGAGTTTACAGGAAGATTATGCCCGGCACCCTGCGAAGAAGCATGTGTATTAGGAATTAATGAAGACCCTGTTACCATAGAAAATATAGAGAAAAACATTGTTGAACAAGCGTTTAAGAAGGGATGGGTAAAAGCAAACCCACCAAAAGAAAGAACAGGAAAAACGGTAGCGGTAATAGGATCAGGTCCTGCTGGATTAGCAACAGCGCAACAATTAAATCGTGCAGGGCATTTAATAACAGTTTTTGAAAGAGATGAAAAAGTTGGAGGATTACTTCGTTATGGAATACCGGATTTTAAAATGGAAAAGCAGGTAATAGATCGTCGTATTGCAATACTCGAAGAAGAAGGAATCATTTTTAAAACCAACACACATATAGGAAAGGATATCAAAGCAGATGATCTAAAAAGTGAGTATGATGCTGTAGTATTATGTACAGGAGCAACGGTACGTCGCAATTTACCAGTTAAGGGAGCTAATCTAAAGGGGGTTGTACAAGCCATGGATTTTCTACCTCAAAACAACAGACGAGTTGATGGGATCAAAGATCTTGGAGAAGAAATTATGGCGACCAATAAAGACGTAATTGTTATTGGAGGGGGAGATACCGGATCTGACTGTATTGGGACTTCCGTACGCCATGGGGCAACATCTGTCACTAATTTTGAGATTATGGGTAAAGCCACTATAGAACGCCCAGCACATCAACCATGGCCATTTTGGCCAATGCGTTTGCGCACTAGTTCTTCTCATGAAGAAGGAGTAGAGCGTAATTGGAGTATTTCTACCAAAGAGTTCTTAGGAGATGAAAAAGGAAATCTAAGAGGTTTAATTACTTCTGAAGTAGAATGGGTAAAAGAAAATGGACGATTTACCTTAAAAGAAATCCCAAATACTGAAAAAGAATGGAAATGTGAGCTAGCACTATTGGCCCTAGGGTTTACAGGTTCAGAACCCACTATTGCAGAACAACTAGGAGTTGATATGGATGCTAGAACAAATATAAAAGCTACCGAAGATAATTATGCTACTAATGTAAAAGGTGTTTTTGCCGCAGGCGATACGCGTAGAGGTCAATCTTTGATTGTTTGGGCCATCGCCGAAGGTCGACAAGCAGCATATCATATAGATACATATTTAATGGGATCTTCTAATCTTCCACTTAAAGGAGAAGGAGATTTACCAAGAATTTAAGCTGAATTAATATTTTAATTATTAGTGTTAATAAAAAGGCTGCTAACATGGGAATTAGCAGCCTTTTTTTATTTTAAAAAATAGGCTTGATATTAACTTTCTAATATTCCAATATAGGTTGTTTTTTATGGCTTACTATACTTAGATTAGATGTTAAAATGGTAAGTTCTTTAAATCAACATTACCACCGGAAAGGATGATTCCAACTTTTTTATTTTTGAATTTATCCTTTTCTCTAAGTAATGCCGCAAAAGGAACAGCACAAGAAGGCTCGATTATAATTTTCATACGCTCCCAAATTAATCGCATAGAAGATATGATTTCATCTTCTTCGACCCTTATGATTTCCGAAACATAATTTTGTATAATAGGAAAGTTGATATCCCCTAACTGGGTTTTTAACCCATCCGCAATAGTATTTGTGGTTGTATTACTTTCAATTTTACCGCTTTGTAATGATCGATATGCATCATCGACTTCAAAAGGTTCACCACCGATTACTTTACAGTGATTACTATAAAAATGTGCAGCAAGAGCAGTACCGGCAATTAATCCACCACCTCCAACTGGGGTAATGATATAATCAAGATCAGCATGATCTTCTAATAACTCTAACGCTGCAGTGCCTTGTCCCAATATAACATCTAAATTGTTGGATGGATGTAAAAAAGTAGCGCCTTTCTCTTCTTGAACTTGAATCGCAGTTTTCTCGCGATCTTCAAGAGTAGGAGGGCATTCAATAATTATACCTCCGTAGCCTTTTACGGCATCTTTTTTTACTTGCGGAGCAGTAGAAGGCATAACAATGTATGCTTTAACGCCTAGCCTTTTAGCGGCTAAAGATAATGCTTGAGCAAAATTACCAGAAGAATGAGTAACTACACCCTTTGATTTTTGGTTTTTGGATAATCTAGAAATAGCACACGTTGCTCCCCTCATTTTAAAAGCTCCCATTCGCTGGAAGTTTTCACATTTAAAAAACAATGTAGCTCCAGAAATTTCATTAAGTAATCTCGAAGTCAATACTGGAGTTCTGTGAACATGCGATTTGATTAACTTATGACAATCTTTTAACTCATTTTGGGTCATGTTGACTATAGAATTGAAGTTGCCTAAAATTAAGTTTTTTTTAGATACCTGGTATATTTATACGTTGTTTTTGATCCAAGGTGTATATCGATATTCTTCTGTTCGAGAAGCGGTTTCTCGATTTTTTATAGTAAGATAGTTCTTATCCATTTGTTTGCTTCGATATCCTAAAAGATGAAAAAAGGGTTTAGTAAAAAAACGTGCGATTTTTCGGTTTACTGTTAGCGTATCTTTTTTTCTAGATTTCCATTGTACTCCTGGTAAAAGAGTGAGTAAATTATCAATGTTGGCATTCCGCAATATTGCAGATAAATGTAGAAAGAAAGTCGGAATTCTTTTTATGGCAAAAAATCCATCGTTACCCTGACTTTGATATAGTGGCATAAAAATTTTTCCGTGTTTACTGGAAGTAATAATTTTTTGATTGCTAATTGCCAACTCTTGGCCTTTCCGTATTTTTTGGAAGTTGACAAATCCAGGTTTCATTGTAAAGGTATCTCCATTCAAAATTTCATGCCGCCAATAGATTTCATAAACGTTTTGATGATCTAGTGTTCTCTTAGATAATTCCTGATGAAAGTGTTTGTAATCAATATCGGTTCTAGACACACTTCCAGTAAAAGCAAGTGTGAGATATATAAAAGCAATATTGTTTGTTATTGAGACAATATCATCATGGTGACCCGCCTCGAAACCAAAAGCTACATAGCCTAGTTCATTGATGTAACTCAGCAATGGCCCTTCTAAATATTCTTCAATACCTAGAATAACAGGGACAGGATATTGCATAGTGTATTTTCTGTTTAACAGACTATCATTAACCGTAAGAAAAGGTATAGTTTTGCTTGAGGTAGTATGCAGATCCATAAAATAGAATGGACCATTTTCAGTTTTAAGAATACTTTTAATAAGGGCATAAATTTCTTTTTGCTGAGCAATATCCGTATTAGTAGCATTGGATTTACACTGAATAAGAGATTCTATATTTTTGCTAGTCCATAATCTATTTAAATCTTGTTTATCATATCTTTTATTGTGTTCTAATGCCCAGAGATTACCACTAATGGCATAAATATTCCCCTTAACGGGCGTTTTTTTTTCATTAAGTTCTTCAATTACTTTGTGCAATGCAAATACACCAGCAGGTTCGTTTCCGTGAATTCCACCAATAAAAATGAGTGTAGGACCTTCATGTGACCCTTTTATACAACCTATTATACGTTCTGTTTCTAATGTTTCGTTTAACGCTTTGCTATATACTTTAATCATGATCAAACGCAATTACATCTTTTATAGTTATAATACCTACCAGATCTTGTTCTTGCACTACAGGTAAACAACCAATTTCATGCATTTTCATAAGGTCAATCGCTTGTTTTATGTTCGTTTTTGGTTGCACTGTTACTACTTTTTTAACCATAATATCTGATACAATACGTTGATCATTAATCTTTTCTTGATCCTGAATTTTTTTTACATGATTCCAAGTTAACAAGCCAGAGAGTTTACCTGATTCGCTTTCTACTGGTACATGGTGAATCTTTTTCCATTTCATTATACTTGTTGCAAGGCTTGCCAAATCGTATTCATCTACCGTGAATAAATTAGTAGACATGATATGGCCTACCAGAGATGTATCATCTAAAATTTCAGGAATGCTTTTAATTGTTGGCCAATCATGACCAGGAAATCTATTTTGTTGGTTTTGGTATATGGTTTTAGTAAGCGCTCGTAGCGCATTATCTTTTTTCATGCTTTTCTTAAGAAAACGATAGTTTTTAACAGCCCATTCATTTGGGGTATTACCTTTTGTTCGATTTTCTATGACCTTCAGAAGTCTTTCGATATCATTGTTGTCAATATTTGCTTTTTTTAATCCGGTATATGCAATTGGTAAAAGTTCATGCAATATAAGGTCTTGAACCGAAATTGATTTATTCATCCATCGTAAAATAGAGTCTTTACCCATCCTGGCAGCCTTAATAAAATTTCCTTTAGCATCTCTAAAATCCATATTTGCAGGCATGTTATCAAACTTTGAAGGACGTCCGATCATTAGGCCTGCCCAAAACGCAAAATTAGAGACTTCATCAAGTATGGTGGGGCCAGATGGGATATAACGATTTTCAATTCTTACATGGGGTTTTCCTTCACTTATTCCATAGCAAGGTCTATTCCATCTGTATACCGTGCCGTTATGCAAATTGAGCGCTTGAAGTTTTGGAATAATACCTTTTTTGATTTCTGAGAGTGAATTTTTAGAAATATCCCTGGACAATACGACCTTATGTAATGCAATATCGTTTTTAAATATTTCTAATACCGAACCTGATGCCCATTGATTACTAAAAGTTACTCGTGCTCGTCGATCTTTGAGAGCATTAGAGGCACTACGAATATCCATACTTTGTCTAAAAAGCGCAATGCGTGTTTCGCTCCACAATTCTCTACCAAATAATAAAGGAGAGTTTGCACTTACTCCTAGTACAGGAGCTGATATGGCTTGTGCCCAATTATAGCTAGATACAAAATCTTGAGGAGGAATTTGCAAGTGCATTTGAAAGCTGGTATTGCAAGCTTCAAAAAGTACATTTTTATGATGTATATTTAATTCATCAACCCCTCTGATATGAAGTTCAAAATCAGTACCTCTTTGCGCTCTTAATATTTCATTAAGCATCTGATATCTTGGATTGGGAGTCATATAAGCTAGTTCGAGATGACGTTTTCTGATAGTGGGTAAAATACCAGTAAGTAAAACTTTAGTGTCAAATTCTCTAGAAGTAATTTTGGCTTTGGTTAATAAGTTGTTTAGTTGCTTTTCGACTTTTGAAAAACAGTCTTTTTTTAATTCTAACGGATCCAGGTTGATTTCCAGATTGTACCTGGCCAATTCTGTCGTAAAATGAGTATCGTTAATGCGTTTTAATATTTCTTCCGAATTTTTTGCAGGTCTCCAGTGGTTGTTAACCAAGCAAAACTCTTGCTCGGCACCTATTCGAATAATATCATCTTCAATTAAGCCTTCTTCTAGCATGATTTCTAAGGCTTCTATATCATCAAGTAAGTGTTCTATAAATCTTGCTCGACTTTTTTTGTCGACTTGACCTTTTACATTATGTTCCCCCATAATTAATAAATATTAAAAATCTGATAGTTACAAACCGCACTATACTAATTTTAAAAATATTAGCTTTTTTAGTCAAAAAGAATGCTATTTGTCATAGTTCATCAAATATTTGGGATTATTAGCTTGTTTTTGTTCGTAATACGGCAGATGGCAGACTTGTGTCTATACTTTTAATCTATAAGTAATATTACTTTTTTTTACCTATTAGAAGTGTATTTACACCCTCTACATTATTGTGTTCAGTCCAGGTTATATTATTTGTGAATTTAGATTTCAAACTTTCAATTTTTGAAGTATCTTTTAGCAATATTCCTGCGTTAAAGAGAATATATCCTCCAGATTGTAAAAGTCGTAGCGATTGTTGCCAAAATTTTTCTTTATAAAATAATTCGGGAACTATTTGATCAATAAAAATATCGATAACGATAATCTGATATAGGTTTGTGCTTTCTTTTACATAGTTTGAGGCATCTTCACAAATGATATTTAGATGTTTGCTATTACATATATTAAACTCGTTTTTAGCAATTTCAATTACTATTTCATCAATCTCTACGGCAGTAATTTTACCTTGATGATTGAATCTGTTTTGTAGTACAGGAATGATACTACCACCACCTAATCCTAATAATAATATTTCTGCTGTATGGGAAACTTCAATTTTTGAAAGCCCAAAGGTCAGTACTTTCTCTAATGCACCATAAGAATAATTAGCATGTTCACTATCCAATACCTTTTTACCATTAATCCATGTTACCTCAAGAGTACCATTAATCTTTGAAGTAATTCGTTTGGTTAATGGCCAGATATGACTAATAATCTTCTTCATGTATCCAAGTTTCTAAGATAAAAACACTGATCTCTTATTTTTTAGAATGTAAGAGATCAGTGTTTTTCTTATGTATTATGATAATTATAGTGCTAAGGAACCTGCTAAAGCAACGGCATGATCATTTTCGACACTACTGCCACTTACTCCTATGGCTCCTATAATTTCGCCTTTCTTATTTTTAATAGGTACGCCGCCTGGAAAAGAAATTAATCCATTATTAGAATGTTCTATGTTGAATAGAGGTCCTCCAGGTTGAGAAAGTTCTCCTATAGCTCCTGTATTCATATCAAAGAAGCGAGCGGTTTTAGCTTTTTTAATTGAAATATCAGCAGATCCTAACCAGGCTCCGTCCATACGTACAAATGCCAAAAGATTTGCACCTGTATCGACAACAGATATGTTCATTTTGGTGTTTAATGAAATTGATTTTTCTTTTGCAACTTCAATAATTTTTTCGGCTTGTTCTAAAGTAATGTTCATGTGTTACTAAATTAAGTTGGTATACATTTTTATTTTTTGTGGATGTAAGATATTATATAAATGTATTAAAATGCGACTTGTATTCTTATATTTTTTATAAATTAATAAGCAACCTTAAAACCTATAGATTATGAAAAAACATCAATTATTATTAATTGTAATTGTTTTACAACTTATTTACTCATTTACATACAGAGCACAAGCTCAAAATGAATCAGATTACTACCAGAGAGAAAGAAATTCCCCTTATCTAAGAGAAGGACCCTACCAAGTTGTGACCGATTCAAATTATACTATTTCTCCTAATATATTGGTGCATCGTCCTAATAATACAAAAAGAGGTCCTTTTCCGATAATGTTATTTCATCAAGGTGGTCCGGGTATTGTAACTCCAAGAAGTTATGATGTTTTTATGAAGCACTTAGCTTCTTATGGTTATGTAGTAGTAGTACAGGCTATTACATTTCCTCCGAATCCATTGAGAGATGATATGAAATTGATTTTGGATTGGATAGAACAACAAGTTGCTGAGGGAGCAGATGGGTGGAGAGGCTATGTTGATACTTCAAAACTCATTGTGGGAGGGCATTCTTATGGAGGTGTCGTGGCTTCTTCATTTATTGTTAATCAACCAGAAAGAGCATTAGGTATTGTTTACTTTGCTTCTAATGCCGCACCAGCACCTTTGCACGCATTAGAAAATTTTAAAGGAAAAGTATTGATGATTGGTGGTTCGGAAGACACAGTTGCAAGTCCTGATGTACAGAATGAAACTTTTGACAGATTTACTAGTACTTCTTGTAAAACGAATTTGTATATAGAAGGAGCAGACCATGGTGCTTTTGGTGTATATGATAGAGATTCACCTGGTAGTATTGGTAGAGAGAAAGCGACAGAATCAGTACGTCATTTTTTTGTCAGTTTTATGGATGCAAATTTTAAAAATAGTTTAAGAGGACTTTTTTACTTTTTTATTCCCAGGCTCCAACCTAATACAGTAGCTAGCTTTACTTCTTCTTGCAACCCTTTTGAAAACGTTTTAGTTAAAGATGAATTAAATAATGTCACAGTGTACCCTAATCCTGTTATGAACACCGATCTTAATATAAAAGTTAATGATGTAATCAAGTATAGTTATAAACTTCATGATGTCTGGGGTATGGAAAAGAAATCAGATACCAATATTATGGGAAATATCACTATACCTGTTGCTGAATTACCCAAGGGAATTTACTATATTACGGTAAGAGCAAAAGGAAAGAAAAAGGTAATAAAATTGAGAAAGAATTAACACTTTTAATACAATAAATCCATCTGTTCTATAATAGTTGGATTTATTTGTTTTAATCCACTCAAGATACCTGAACATGGACTTTTTATTTTATTGTTTTATCGCTAAATAGTATCGAACCAGTTTAACGTTTTTATCCAAAGTGGATCTTGAAACTTTCGCCTAAAAAAACCAAAATGACCAATTTTATTTGTAGGAACCGAAGCTAATTTGATAATCTCTAGTTCTTTATCTGATTTTTCAAATTCCTCATGTATTCTTGTAATAGCCTTTTTGGTACCTATAGGATCGTCTTCGATGCCTAAGGTTAGTAATTTATTGGTATAGTTGTCATAAAAAAAATGCATCCCGTTACTTTCCAATTGCCCTTTCATATCTACTTGCTTTCTTCGATTATGCCATTGGTCGATAACTCCTTTGGGTATATCTTCTAACATTCCTAGTTTTTTTCCAGGAAAGTAACCATAGATTCTGGTAATTGAGGGGAAAAAAATATGCCACAGAAAATATATTTTAGTTTTTTGATTTTTGGACCAATCTTTATAATAGGCCGTTTGTGCACCAATATTTATAACACCACTAATAGCTGCATTCTTTTCTGTCATTCCTATAATAGTGCCACCTATACTATGGCCAAGAGTTACAATTTTATGTTCTGGAAATTCTTTTTTTGCAAAATCAATAACAGCGGCAAAATCTTTTTGACCCCAATCTGCAAATGAAGCTTTAAACCCTCTTAGTTTTTTTGGTCGAGACTCCGCAATACCTCTATAATCATAGGTGATTACGTTATATCCATTATTTGCCATAAATATAGCATAATGATGATATAGTTTTTTGTCTACAGCAGTAGCTGAATTGACTATTAGGGTTTTATGTTTATCAATTGACGGGTTACATCGGTATACCATGCTTGATAAAACATAGCCATCAATTGTGTGAATTTGTACCATCAATATAATTATTTTGTTCAAACCATGTTATGGTTCTTTTGAGAGTCTCGTCAATAGATACTTTTGGCTCATATCCTAATTCATTTTTAGCCTTATCTCCGTTCAAAAATTGGCCTGCAGACATTACAGCTATTGCCGTATCGTCGAGTAGAGGTAATTTGCCCCCATATAACTTGTATTTTGTCATTTTAATTTTGGAAACCAGTTTTGCTAGCCCTAGAGGAACCTCTTTTGGCATCGTATCAATACCTGCGATAGTTATGATTTTCTGTATTAAATCTTCCATGGTGATATTTTCTCCAGTAATAAGATAACGATCACCTATATTACCATCAATACATGCTGACAATAACCCTCGAGCTGCATCACCAGCATAAACAACATTTCTGTTTCCATTGACATAACCGGGTAAAGTTTGATTTACGGTGTTTGTAATAATACGCCCTGTTGAAGGTCCGTAATCGTATTCGCCAAAAGTCATAGAAGGTATTCCGATAACTATCGGAATACCTTTTTTTCCCGCTTCTCGGGCCATATTATCCATAAGCCATTTTACATGAACATATGCAGATTTACTTTTTGGACTAGCGGTATAGTATTCATCTTCATTGGCTATACCTTCCTTGGATTTTGGAATTGCAATTGCCCCTCCAAGATATAATGCTTTTTTAACACCACTTTCTTTAACAGCATCGATAAAATTATTCATTTGGTGTTTTGCTATTTTGATTTCCTCTTTAAGAGATTTAGGAACAGTAGGGTAGTAGGCACCACAATTTAGAACATAATCGAGATCTCTAAATGATTGGATAAGACTTTCTTTATCATTTAGATCGGCAATTTTGCTTTGGTATTTTAAATCGCTAATAGAGGATAGGTCTGAAGTAGTTCTATGTATTGCAATCAAAATATTTTCATGATTACTCTGAATATGTTTAGCGACATGATGCCCTAACATTCCGGTGGCTCCTATAACTCCAATTTTTTTCATATGGTTGGGCTATTACATTTCTTAATAAAAGACATAGCATCCTAACAGGATGCTATGATGTAATGTGTAAAAGTATGTATTTTAAGCTTCTTCTTGCTCCTGTTCTTGTTTTTGTTCTTGTTGCTGTTGTAGTTCAAGAGCTTTTTGCTTTTCTTCCTCTAGTTGTTTTTTATAGCTTTCTTCGCAGAGTTGTTTAAGTTTTGATAAACCATTACTCCAGGTATCACCCATTGCTTCTTCCATATCACTAAAAACCATCATTAAATTAAATGGATAAGGCATTTCACTATGAAAACCCCATGTGATTTTTGTCGCATCCGCTTCTTTCGCTAATTTTATATATCCTTTAGCTTCGCTTTCATAAGGAGCGTAAAACTTTAAGTCGGTCTCAAATAGATTAGGAGCTTCCATCTTTGCTATAGTTTGACTTCCTTTACCAACATCTTTGACTTCGCTATCCCAACTAGCAGTAGCACCTATTTCTCCATCGGTTCCCGTCATTTCTTTTTTCATATTAGGATCTATATCATTCCAGGGACTCCAATTGTCTAAATCCTCTAAACTATTTACATTTTCCCAGGCAGTTTCAATAGGAGTATTAACAGTGATAGATTTTTCATAGACCATTTCTTTAGATACAAAAGCAGCTGCGATTAATACAATTGCTATAAGTATAATAAGTACGAGTACTATTTTTTTTAAAGCTTTCATAAGGTTGCTATTTATTTTGTTATTTATTGAGTTGTTAACCAAAAAGTTACTTTTGGTTTGTAGTAAATTTATTGATTTTTCTTACATCTTTCAAATTTGTGCGCGGTAAGCCTTCTGTTGGGCAATAGATTATGGGTATATACAACAAAAAAATCCAACCACATTGGGTTGGATTTTTAGTATACTAAAATTATTGAACAGTATATCTTAGAAAATACTATAACCTACTATAATCGAGGTGATTGGGTATTTTGCTTCACGATTAACAAAGCTACTCAGCAAATCTCTATTAGTATTATATCTAAACTCTACACTGTATTTGCTTTTATAGTTAAATCCGATACCTAGTCCAAAATTACCTTTGCTCGAGAGTTCTAAACTGTTTTCTGTAACAGAAGTTCTGCCTGTGAGATTATTAGTGATTGTCTCTTTTCTATCAAGTTTTGAATTTACGTCTATATCGATGACATATGCTCCTGTTATAAATAAACTGGAGAAATTGTTAATAAAAATATAGTGCCTTAAACCGATAGGCAATTCTATCGATTTATAATCAATGCTTGCATTTAACAATCTACTATTACCAGAAAAAGATTGATCTTGTATTACTACTTCTGCATCCGATTGAAAATATTGATATGTAGGTTCTATAAATAGTCCCCATTTTCCTTTATTGAAAGGTAAAATATACTCTGCCTCGATACCCAAACTAAAGTTTTGTTTGCTCCCAAAGTCATAAACCCTTAGAGTTTCATCACGCTCTTCAAGTTTCAAAGAAGCAAGATTCATTCGGGGTCTTATTGTCAGATTAAATGAACCCTCATTTTGATTTTTCTCATAAAGAACAGCTTCGACATCTGGATTACTACATGTGTTGTAATCAACAAATAAGTTTATCATTTGATTTTTATAATATCGAAGTGCTTCTACCTTTTTAAGAGATATTTTATCACATTTTAGAGTGTTCCATAGCTGTTGTTTATATCTTGTGTTTTTCCCAATTTCGCTTTGCGATACTTTATACCTTTTATAGATCAGTTGTTCAATAGGTTTATCTTCTGTTTTAAAGAAAAATTTTCGCAAAGTTTGATTTTCATATAGATATAGATTTGCTTTTCCTTCAACCAGTACTTTTAGAAAAAGTGTTTCAAGTTGAAACTCAGGGTTTCTATCTGTACTTAAATTATCTATTTCTTCTTTTGATTTATCTATATTGACCTGGTGTTTTTGGTATTTTGATTTACCAATAATTCCGAATTCTTTAATTGTACGTATGGTTTCAGATTTTGATTCAGCATCTTCAGAGGTTTTATATTCAATTTGAGTAGGATTGTTTTTCCAATCCATGTTTTTGATTAGGCATTCAACTTTTTCTCCTGCATTCGTAATAAAGTAACCGCTTTCAAATTTAATTTGAGCTTGACTATAATAGCTCAAAAGTAAAAACAGTATGGTTAATGTTTGTTTGTTCATTGATTTTGACATTTTAACGTTTTAATATATAATATAGGTGTCATAACACAGCAAATCTTACCTAGCTATCGACATTTTTTTTGTTTTGATTTTTTTATCATGAATTTTTGAGCTGCTTGGACAGCTCACGATCTTCTCTCTATTTTTAATTTTGTGCAAAGCAAAAAAAATCCAGTCTCATTTAATGAAACTGGAAAAATTTAGATATGAAATTATTTCTTAGTTATTCAACATCACGGGCATAACCAGCATGGTTACATGTTCTCCCTCGTCTAAGCCATCGACAGGTGTAAGTATTCCTGCTCTATTTGGTAATGACATTTCTAACTGTACATCATCAGCATTTAGGTTATTAAGCATTTCGCTCAAAAAACGTGAGTTAAATCCGATTTGCATATCATCACCATGATAATCACAGGTTAATCGCTCTTCAGCTTTATTAGAATAGTCAATATCTTCTGCAGATACATTAAGCTCTGCTCCAGCAATTTTTAGACGTATTTGATGCGTTGTTTTATTGGAGAAAATAGATACTCTTCGCACAGAATTTAAAAACTGGGTACGTGCAATAGTAAGTTTATTAGGATTCTCTTTCGGGATTACAGCTTCATAATTGGGGTATTTACCATCAATTAATCTACAGATTAGTTGTGTCTCGTCAAAAGTGAACTTTGCATTCGATTCGTTATACTCGATCAATACTTCACTGTCACTTCCTGCTAAAATACCTTTTAATAAATTCAGAGGTTTTTTTGGCATTATAAACTCTGCCGATTGCGATGCTTTAACATCTTCACGACTATATTTTACTAATTTATGAGCATCTGTGGCCACAAAAGTTAGTCCTTCTGTAGAGAATTGAAAAAAGACACCACTCATTACGGGTCTTAAATCATCATTACCAGTTGCAAAAATGGTCTTACTAACAGCAGTTGCTAAAATATCTCCTAATAATGTCGTTGCACTTGGATCTTCTAGTTCTACTGCTTTTGGAAACTCTTCACCATCTGCATATGCTAAGGCATATTTACCATGATTTGAGCTAATTTCTACAGTGCTATTATCTCCAGAAACAAAAGTTAGAGGTTGCTCTGGAAAAGTTTTAAGTGTTTCAAGAAGTAATTTGGCCGGTACTGCAATAGTTCCTTGATCAGAAGATTCTACTTCTAACTTTGCAGACATCGTAGTTTCTAGGTCTGATGCAGAAACGGTTAATGAGTTGTTATCTAATTCGAACAAGAAGTTATCTAAAATAGGTAAGGTGTTACTATTATTAATGACCCCTCCTAATACTTGTAATTGCTTTAATAAGTATGAACTGGATACTATAAATTTCATCTGTTTTTCTTTATTGTTTATTAGTTGTCAGATGAAATTCGCCTCAATAGACCGTAGTTAAACATTACCAGGATCCTATCGGCTCATTTCATAAGTGTGTGACTAGTTTTGTACAGTTTTACGCAAATATAATTGTAATCTATAAGGAATAGTGTATTCAAAAAACCATAGTTATTAACAAACCTAAAGGAGTTATTGACTATCTTGAATATTTACGAATTGCGAATTGCGAATTGCGAATTGCGAATTAAGGTTTGGAGCCGTCATCCATAAGTTTATCCGTATAATGTGCTTTATGTTTTGGTGTAGAAAAACGCTCTTTATTATAAGATGCCGATTTACCTTTAGGAATTGATAAACTTTGCCATTCTTCATTTTTTATCATTTTTCCGATAAAGACAATCTGCCCAATGTGATATGCATAATGTGCTAATTGTCTATTTATAGCTTCGGTGATCGAGTGTTCTATATTTCGAATGTATACAGGTTGATCAAAATTAGTTGAATTGATACTTTCCAGAGCTTCAAATAGACATTGCCAACCTTCTTCCCATTTTAACATGAGTTCTTCTTTTGCTTTAATGTCATCTTCAAACTCAGCATCCCGCTCTCGCCATTCTTTTTCACCATCAGAGGTTAAGAAATCCGTCCATCGTGATTTCATGTTTCCCCATAGGTGTTTTACAATAATGGCTATACTATTACTCTCGTTATTATACTGCCAAAAGAGTTTTTGACCTGGTAGCTGATCCATAGTTTTTTCACCTAAGGATTTATAGTATTTAAATTGTTTTAGTATTCCTTCAAGATAGGCTTCAGTATTCATTGGTTTGTGCTTTTATTCTAAAGATACTTATTTTTCACACGTTCATGATATATTATGGGGATTGTATTTTGATAGCGAAACCTTCCTGCATGCTGCAGGGAGTTTTCATCACTACAACAAAACCTTCCTGCATGCTGCAGGGCGTTTTCGTTACTACAACAAAACCTTCCTGCATGTTGCAGGGCGTTTTCGTTACTACAACAAAACCTTCCTGCATGTTGCAGGGCGTTTTCGTTACTACAACAAAACCTTCCTGCATGTTACAGGACGTTTTCGTTATTATAATAAAGCCTTAAGCAATGGATATTTCCCTTGAAATAAGAGTTTAGAATAACATTTTACGTTTTCTCACTAACAACCATATTACAACGGGGGCTCCAATTAATGAGGTTATGGCATTAATGGGCAAAGTATATTCGCTAGATGGTAATTGCGCTATACTATCACATATAAGCATTATAATACTACCAATTAGTACTACTGCAGGAATTAATGTTTTATGATTCGAGGTATGAAACAATTGCCTGGTAAGATGCGGTACTGCTAGCCCAATAAATGCAATAGGACCTGCAAAGGCAGTACTGCTACCAGCTAATAACCCAGTAGCAATAATGATGGTAAAACGACTGGTTTTGATGTTTAATCCTAGACTACGAGCGTAGTTTTCTCCTAAAAGTAAGGTGTTTAATGGTTTAATTGAAGCAACAGAAAGTAACATCCCTAAGAATGAGATACCAAAAAATATAAGAACATCTAACCAAGATAAGTTACCAAGACTTCCAAATCCCCAGAAAACATATTGTTGTAATTGATCAGCAGGAGCAAAGTAGGAGAGTACACTTACAATAGCGGAAGTAATACTACCAAACATAAGCCCTATAATTAGTATTGCCATAGTATCTCTTACTTTTATAGACATGAGCATCACGGCAAATAGTACCAAAACACTTCCTAAGCTGGCGGCAATAACCAACCCCCATTTAGAAACCAAAAAGCTGGAGAAGGTTGCACCGGCAAAAGTACTACCCAATATTAATAAAGCTACCCCTAGAGTTGATCCTGAGCTAATACCTAAAACAAAAGGACCGGCCAAAGGATTTCTAAATAAAGTTTGCATTAATAAACCCGAAACGCCTAAGCCGCTACCTACAATAATTGCGGTAAGTGCTTTTGGTAATCGGTAATCTACAATGATATGTCTCCAGGATTCTTTTTCTACAGGTCCACCAATTAGACTGCTTAAGGTATCTATCCAAGGAATAAAAACAGAACCTAAGCTTATGTTGGCAATAAAACAAATGAGCATGAATACAGTAATACCTGCAAAAACCTTCTTATATGATTTGTTTGGGGTCAAATTACTTAAGTTTTTCGAAAAAATAAGGTTCGTAATCAACTAATACTTCTGGATGCGCAATGTGGATAATGTCTTTAAGAATAAGATCAGGTCGCATTGGACCTAACTCATAATAAATCAATCCTCCTTTTGGACCCATTTTTAATGTTGAAGAATATACGGTTTTATTTTTAAATGCATCAAATGCCTCATACTTATGATTTGTTTCTCTAAGTTCGGATAGAGATTTAGAATTTCCGGATCCAATCCATAGTTCTGCTTTTTGCGCTTTTTCAAGTACACTTTCAAAACTTAAGGCTTGGCTTCCGGTTTTTGGGATGTCGGCCCATAAATACGTAGTATTGGCATCTTTTAGAAATCGAGCAATAAAACTATTTCCTCCTGGTACATGCCATACATCTTTAAACATATTACCAGACATCACCGTAGGAGAGTTTGTTGTGTTTTTAGCTAATGTTGAAGCCTTATTATACTCTTTTTTGATATTCTGAAAAACATCTTCGGCAATAGTTTCTTTTCCAAAAAATGCAGCTACAAACTTTATCCATTCTGCTCTACCAATTGGATGTTCTTCCATCCAAGAGCCATTCATTACCACCGGAATGCCTGTTTTTTGAATGAGATCATAGGCCTTGGTATCTCCTGAGGCTGAAAAACCAATAATAAGTTCAGGGGAAAGCTCTAATACAACTTCAGTATTTAGATTATACTCTTTGCCTAGTTCTTGGATAGAACCATTATCAACTAATGCTCTTGTTTTTTCTGAAGAAATATAATCTGTGTGCGGAAACCCTACTAGTTTTTGTTCGAGGTTTAAATACTCAAGCATAGGCACATCGGTAGTCGAAGTTACAACAACCCTCTCAACAGGTACTTCTACAAAGACGGCACTGTTGGAGTCAAAAGGTCTTTCAGTTCCTTTAGGGTGTAAAATGTAGGTGAGTTCATATTTTGCATCGGGCCACGGAGTGGTGACTTTGATTTCTTTATAGGTGCCATGATTTTGTATGGTAAATCCTTTGGCATATTCAATACTTTGAGGTGCCAGATACATAACAGTAAGCTGATCGGTAGTATTGGCCTTTTTTTTGCAAGAACCGCTAACTAGAAATAAAGATATGATGATAAAGATGTTACGCATGTACTATCGTTTTGTGAAAATTGCATTGTATTGATTCGTGATTAAACTTAGATATTTTTTTGGGAATCCCGATAAAATTTGACGTTAATTTGTGATTCAGAAATTGTAAAAAAGCAATAATTATAATGATTATAGCACCTGATCAAATGAATAATGTACCGTTTTTATGCTCCTGGAGTGGAGGGAAAGATAGTTGTTATGCATTACATATGGCAGCAGCACAAGGGTTAAAACCTGTTGTCCTGCTTAATGTATTGAACGAATATGGAGATCGTTCCCGATCACATGGTATACCCAAAGAAATATTACAGGCGCAAGCGAAAGCACTTGAATTACCCATTCATTTTTTTGAAAGCACCTGGAGCGATTATGAACGTTTATATATTGAAAATCTTATTGCGTTAACACAACGCTATAGTCTTAAGGCTTCTGTATTTGGAGATATAGATATAGAATCTCATAGAGCTTGGGAAGAGAAAGTTTCTAATGCTGCAAATCTGAACGCAGTTTTACCAATATGGCAACAGCCAAGAAAGAAATTAGTGCTCGATATGATAACGTATGGAATCGAAGCCATTATAGTTTCTTGCAATCACACTTTGGGACCCGATTTTTTAGGCCGAACGGTAGATAAAACATTGATTAAGGATTTAGAAGCTTTAGGGGTGGATGCCTGTGGAGAAAATGGAGAGTATCATACACTGGTGACTAACGCACCTCTTTTTAAGAAAAGGGTAAAAGTGACAATAACAGATAAAGAAGAATCTTCGAACTATAATTTTGCTAGATTAGAATTGCTTTAGGTTATATAGAGATCACCTCACCATAAGCAACCTGAATGGTAAACGAATCTTTAAGGTGCAGGTGTCTAATATTGGAAAGTAATGCTCTAATCGGGCCGGCATGAGTAACAATTACAATTTTCTCTTCGCGGATATGGTCTAAAGTATTGTAGAAGTCCAATATTCGTTGTTGAAGCATTACGTAGGACTCTCCGTTAGGAACCTGAATATTGACAAAATCATTCATCCAGGGATCCAACTCTTTGCTGTGAATAGTATCCCAAGGCTTTAATTCCCAATCTCCAAAATTGAGTTCTTTAAGACGATCGTCATAAATTATTTCTTTTTTGAACGTTTTGGCTAAGAGTTTACAACGCTGTAACGGGCTACTATATACTCTAGAAATAAGTTCTACCGGAATCTGCTCATGAATTTTTTTCACTTCTGAAGGAAAAGAGTCAGTTATCCCCAGATCACTTTGCCCGTAGCAAATGCCTTTTTCGATATTGGGAGTTGTATGTCTTACCAGATAAATTTCCATAAGGATATAAAGGTAAGATAAAATACGACTTCGCTAAGTTGCTGAACAGCACCGGCACAGTCACCAGTCTGACCACCAATCCATTTTTTAAATTTTGCTGCAAGAAACATTTTTGAGATATACATAGGTACAATAACAAAAAATACCCATGGGTTCTTGAAAAAAAACAAAGGCGCAATACCAAAAATACCACTTGTTATTATCATATTTATGCTCATACTTTTTGCAGCCGGTTTGACCTTACTATCGTCTGTATCCCGAACATAAGGATGTGTAAAAATCAAAGTGGTAGCAATAAACCGACTTAGACTATGTCCAGAAATTAAAACCAGAGGGATATAATGCATTTCAGTTTCTCGTAATGCCGCAAATTTTATAGATAAAATTAGAAGTAACCCGGTGGTGCCATAAGTTCCTAAGCGAGAGTCTTTCATGATTAAAAGAATTTTACTCTTAGTCCAACCTCCGCCAAACCCATCACATACATCTGCAAACCCATCTTCATGAAAAGCCCCCGTAGTGTATATGGTTGCTAGCATTGAAAGTAGTATTGAAATTTCTACCGAGAAAATAAAGGAAGCACCATAAAATACTAAAGCCCCAATACCACCTACTATACTTCCAACTAGTGGGAAATATTTTGAGCTTAATCGCAGGTATTGGGGGTTGTGATTTACCCATTTAGGACAAGGGATACGAGTAAAAAACATTAATGCCGTGAAGAAGATATGTATTTCTTTTTTCATTGAAGTAAAAATGTATCAACATAGTATTTCCAAAGAGGAATAAAGGATAAAACAATTGCACTGATCGATATTGTGATTCCAATGATTCCAATTTTGTGTTTTTGCATCACAGAAATAACCCCTAGTAGTAAGGCTAAAAGTGCCAGAATAATAGCGCCTATTGTATAGATGTTATAGATCGTCTCAATAAAATATGTTTCAGACCAAGATACTATATCCTCTTTGGTTACATCTTCTTGATGTGTTAATGCGATTAACTCATTTCGATTTTTTAGGTATACCATAAAAATTCCGATAAAAGCAATAACAATAGATAGGATTCCTTTTTTCATTTTATCTATAATTTAATTATTACAACTTTCTAATTGCTAGATACTCCAGCACTCTCAAAACTAGCCATCTGGTTTAAAAAATTAATTGAAGACACTATAATGGGATATGCTACTGCTGTTCCGGTGCCTTCTCCCAAGCGCATACCTAAATTAACAAGAGGTTCTTTTTTTAGAAAATCTAGCATTTTTTGATGCCCTTGCTCTCCTGATGTATGTGCAAATATACAGTAGTCGAGAACTTCGGGATGCATGGCATTAGCGGCTAATAATGCAGAGGTAACTATAAAACCATCGATAATAATAGTCATTTTTAATTCTGCCGCCCTTAATATAGCTCCAACCATCATTACAATTTCAAAACCACCATAGTACATTAACATATCCATATGGGTTGAAGGAGTGTATGTATTATAGACTTCAGTAAGGACTTTTTGTTTTACTTTAATAGCTTCGCCATGAAGCCCCGTACCAGAGCCAACACATTCAGCAATGGGAGTTTTTGTATAAAATGACATCAATAGTGATGCAGAAGAGGTATTGCCTATTCCCATTTCACCAAAACCTATAATATTACTACCGTCATTATACGTTTCAGTAACGATATCTGCCCCTTTCTTGATGGCTGCATTACATTGTTTTGGACTCATGGCTGATTGGTGTTGATAATTTTGGGTGCCAAAGTCAATTTTTGCATCGATTAGGCCAGTGATACTCCCAAAATCATGATTTACACCGGCGTCTACAATCTTAAGATCAATGTTATTTTGTTTGCATAATACATTAATTGCTGCTCCGCCATTTAAGAAGTTATATACCATTTGTGCTGTAACTTCTTGGGGATAGGGGTTAACTTCTCCTTTTTTTGCGATGCCGTGATCTCCTGCAAAAACAAGAATTGTGGGTTTGGTAAGTTTAGGAAGATCTGTATTTTGAATCATTCCTATTTGCAATGCAACTTTTTCTAACATACCAAGAGCACCAATCGGTTTTGTTTTATTATCTATTTTCTCTTGAATTGTTTTCTCTAGGGTGAGATTTGAAATCTTTTTAATATGAAAATCCATACATGTTGTGTGATTTATTTAGCGTTTTTGATTTCGACAGGTATCCCAGAGACCATTAGAATGGCTTTATCGGCATGCTTGGCTATATGTTGATTCATCCATCCTTGCAGCTCTGTAAATTTTCTACCTATTTCAGTTGCAGCATGTACTCCCATACCAATTTCATTTGAAATAATGATTATGGTAGCATCTTTTTCTAAAAGCTTATCAAATTCGTTTTTGGCCTGTGATAGTGATAACTCAATATCGTTTTTAGTATCAACAAAAAAATTGGTAAGCCATAAAGTAACACAATCAATTACAACTACGCTTTTATCCTGAATTACCTTAGCGAGTTGTTTTTCTTCTTCGATAGAAGTCCATCGTTGATCCCGATCTGCAATATGTCTATCAATGCGTTTGCGATGATTATCGTCCCAAATCCTCGAAGTAGCAAGGTAATAAGGAGTGTTAGAAAGTTGCAAGGCAAGATTTTGAGCATAACTGCTTTTTCCTGATCGCTCACCTCCCGTTATGTAATACAACATTAAAATTCGGTTTTTAGAGAAACAAAGTTAATCGAATACATTATTTATTTGTGAATATTACTTCGAATTCATCAAAATATAATACATTCGCGCAGAATTTTGGTTTTGATACACTATTCTATGGTGTTGAAAATTAAAAGGGAATCAGGTGAAACGAAGTACGATGGAAAAAGTGCAATTTACGATTTTTATAAATCGTAAATCTAAAGTCGTAAATCATAATTCCTGAGCTGTTCCCGCAACTGTAAGCTATGCCGACAGACACTGATGTTTAAAAATATCAGTACAAAGTAGGTGCTCGTTGTTACTTCTTATAAAACCACTGCCTGAATAGGTGGGAAGGTAAACAACAAGACGCAAGCCAGGAGACCTGCCTTAATTCGATTAATATCAAACTTTCGGGATAAAGGTTTGGGTATGGGTAAACTACATACTTTTTTCCGGTAATTGTAAAATTAAGTAAGTAAAATAATGAACAAAAAAATGTTTTTTGGGGCAGCATTTTTAATGCTGGGATCTTCTTTAGTATTTGGACAAGAAGAAACTCAAGTAGATGAGAACGTGAACGAATTAGAAGAAGTTGTTATTTCGGATTCTAAATTTAATTTGAAACGTGAGCAAAGTGGTAAAGTGATTACTAAAATAACTGCCGAAGAGTTAGAAAGAAGCCAGGGGCTATCAGTAGCAACTGTTTTAACTAGAACTGCAGGGGTATTTATTAATGGAAGTAATAGTGCACCAGGACAAAACTTAGGGGTGTATATTAGAGGTGGTCGAAACCGTCAGGTAGTTATTAGAGTAGACGGAGTAACGGTTAGTGACCCTTCAACTTCTGCAGGAGATTTTGACTTACGATTGTTATCGGTTAATCAAATCAAAGAAATCGAAATTCTTAAAGGAGCTTCTAGTACGTTATATGGATCAGGAGCTGCAGCTGCTGTAATTAACATTACAACCAAATCAGAAAGTAAAAAACCGATTTCAGCTACTTTTCAATCTAGTATAGGAACTAATCAATCTCAGGAAGATCAGGATTATGACATTAATGAGTTTGTAAATCTGGCATCTGTTAATGGTACCTTAGGAAAGGTAAGTTATTTTGGAAGTATCGGAAATCAGTTTAGTAATGGTTTATCTGCTGCAGAGGCTGTGGGAGCTGAAGGCGATGCGTTTTCGAAATTTAATGTATATGCAAAACTTGGATATAAATGGGATAACAACTTTAAATTTCACTTTTTTGGAAATTTAGATCAATATAAAAATGATTTCGATACTGCTGCAGGGATCGATGGCGATAATCAATTTGATAGTAAACAATTGAGAGTAGGGTCTTTTTGGGAAGTAAAATACCCAAATGGGAGTTTTACATTTACAAATAGTTATGCTTCTTTAGAAAGAGATCTAACACAGTCAAGTTTTCCATCGAAGTATGAAAGTGATGTATTTACTTTTGATGCCTACAATAAATACACGTTTAACGATATGTTTTATACTGTAATAGGGGCAAATGGATCATACAGCGATTTTAGTTTATTGAGTGTTCCTTTTGGAAATACAGATTTAGAAGAAACAATTGATAATGAACTAGCAACTTTTGATATTATTGATCCTTATGTAAATGTAGTGTATGCTTCAGAATTTGGTCTTAATGTTAACGCTGGTGCTAGGTTAAATATTCATAGTGTTTATGGAAATCAAATGGTGTATAATATAAACCCATCATACACATACAAATTTGGGGATAATTATATCAAAGGATTAGCATCATATAGTACAGCATACATAACACCCTCTTTATTTCAATTGTTCGATACTGCTTTCTTGTCTGGAAATCCAGACTTGGAACCAGAAGAGAGTACTACTATAGAAGGTGGGGTAGAATTATCTCATGAGAAAAAGGCGATCGTAAGTGTAGTTTATTTTAATCGTAATATCGAAAACTTCATCGCATTTGACCCTAATACATTTGTAAATTTGAATTCTGCAGATGAAATTGAAGTAGATGGGATTGAGGTAGAATTAGCTGCTACTATGTTGGAAGACAAGTTATCAGTAAAAACAAATTATACGTATACCAATATTGATAAATTGGATGATAATGTTCGAATTCCAGAGCATATGATTAATGCTACTGTAGGGTATCAACTGGGAGAAAAAACATTTACTTCATTAAGTTATCAATATAACACCGAAAGGGCAGATACAGATTTTGCTACTGCTACACCGGTAACCTTAGATGAATTTGGAGTTTTAGATTTTTACATTAGCCATAAATTAATGAAAAATTTTAATGTGTATGCTGCAATGAACAATATCACTAATGAAGATTATCAAGAGATTTTTGGATTTAGTACCAGAGGAAGAAACGCCAGAATTGGATTTAGCTTAGATTTCTAAACCAAAACAAGACATAAATGTAAAAACCTCCTAAACATTTTGTTTAGGAGGTTTTTTATAATGTCGAAATATTTATTAAAAATTTGACTCGTATAATTTAAGAACATCATTTTGATGATACATACTTTCATAGCCTGCATCTTGCATGTTACTATTTCCTACTTCTTCAAAATGATGTGTGCTGCTCTTTTGTCTACTGCTAACCCCTAAGATGTCATCTATGGCTGCTTTAAGTAAAGGCTCATTAGTATCTCCTAAGACACCAAGGTTAGAAAAATCTTCTTCTAAGGCTATTTCTGGAGCAAAACCATCAAAGTAGTCAGTAAACCCAACAGAATTTATAGATTTAAGAACAAGAGGTTGCATAGCATATGTATGACCTGTATTGGCACCTTGTCTACGAAAATTATCAGAATCATATATCGTAATAGAGGCCTGAAACTTACCTCTTGTGGTATCACCAACCTGTATTACATTGATATAAGGATCAAGACCATTAATGATTAGTTCACTTGCAGAAGCAGAACTTCGGGTAGTTAATACATATAGTTTGGATAAATTTAAACTATTAATTGCCGCTCCAGTGCTAATTTGATTGTCAAAATTATTAATCAATCTACCAGGGTCATTTTCTTGAAAATTTTGTTGAAACTCATCATTCCATTCTTCTGTAGTAAATAATTTCTCATTAAACTGACCAGTAATCATACTTGATAGATCAATAGCAGTTTCTACAGCACCTCCTCCGTTATATCTTAGATCTAAAATTAAATCTGTAACATTATCAGATTTAAGTTTTGCAAAAGCGGCATTTAATTGCTCGTCAAAATCTAATGTAAAGGCATTATACATTAAATACCCAACAGGGTTACCACCTACATCAATAGTTTTATTGATAAAAACCGGATTTTCTGTGTATTGAACTTTGGTAAGCGAAATAGACTCGCCTGTAGAAGTGATTGTATTGCCATTGATATTGGCCAGTCCAATGGTATAGCTATCGGGAGCTATAAGTTGTCTAAAGTTGTCAGCGGTAATCTGAGTGCCATCAATAGTATTAAAAATATCACCTCTTTTAACTCCTTTGGCTTCTGCATCTGTACCAGGAAGTATATATCGTACAAATCCAAAAACGTTGTTTGGGTCGTCTGGATAGCGTACTAGTCCAAACTCCATACCATTATTTCTTGAGATACCATCAAAAGATTGCTCTAATGTTACAAAATCACTTACTAAAAAACTAAACTCATCAATAGTTGACTTTAAAGACTCAAAAATAGCTTCAGGAGAAGAAAATCCTCTTAAATACTCTGTATATTGTTGATCTGAAGAAAATCTATTATCCTGAAGATCGGCAACATCACTTTTGTATAAATACCATGTTCTCATGCCCCTGTAAATGAAATCATTAATTTCGGTCGTACCAGAAGGCTGTATTACATCATCATTATCATCAAAACATCCAGTGAGTAAATTTCCCAATAGAAGCAATAGCATAAAATGCTTCAAGTATTTCATAGTTTCTTTTTTTGTAATAGGTGTTAAATGTAACTATTTATTATAATTTTAAAAAAGATTGTAACAAATTACATATATAGTCGTCTCCCTTATATAAAGCTGACAAAGCTTTATCATCAACCAATCAAAAAATGAAAGAAAGAGCATTTATAACGCTTACTAATGGATTCAAGGATAAACTTTTTAGATTAGCCAAACGTTTATTAGTGAGTAATGAGGAGGCAGAAGACGCGACGCAAGAAGTGCTGCTCAAGTTATGGAAAAACAAAGGCAAAATGGCAGGGTATAAAAATGTGGAAGCTTTTGCAATGACAATGACAAAGAATTACTGTTTTGATAAATTAAAAGCTAAAGAAACAGCTAATCTTAAAATCGTTCATAGTAATTATAAAGATGAACGCCCTTCGTTACAAAGACAGGTTGAAGCCAAGGATAGCCTGGACTGGGTAGGTAAAATATTGAACGATCTACCAGAACAACAGCGTATGATTATCCAGTTAAGGGATATAGAGCAATATGATAATGCAGAGATTGCCGAGATGTTAAAAATTAACGAAACAGCAGTTAGAGTAGCATTATCAAGAGGAAGAAAAAAAATTAGAGAAGAATTATTAAAAAAACATAATTATGGAATTGTCTAACATAGAAAAATTACTTGAAAAGTATTTTGAAGGCGAAACGACCATTTCTGAAGAAAAAGAATTAAAGGTTTATTTTACCAGAGAAACTGTGCCGTCGCATCTGGAGAGATACAAAGATTTGTTTCAGTATTTTTCTGAAGAGAGTACCATAAAGGCTACAAAGGATCTAAAATTAAACACCAGTAGAAAGTTTACATATGCTTGGATTGGTGTTGCGGCATCAGTAGCGTTGATCGCGGGTATCTTTTTAACAAGAACTGCACCATCTAAGTCTGTTGATACTTTTGAGGATCCGGAAATAGCATTACAGGAAACCAAAAAAATCCTCAATATGGTTTCTCAATATATGAATGAGGGTAAGCAGGAACTAGTGTACCTGAAAGAATTTGAAAACACTAAAAATAAGTTTATAAAATAAAAATTGATTAGCGCTGAAAAAGCGTGACTTTAAAATTATTTAATCATGAAAAAAGTAGTAATTGTTTTAATATTAGCTGTTTTGCCATACGTATCAAATGCACAAAGCTATTTTGATAAATATGAGAATATGAAAGATGTTACCTCTATGGTAATGACTAGTAAAATGTTTAAGCTTTTAAGCAAAATAGATCTGGAAAGCCAGGACGAAGAAACACAGCAATATCTTAATTTGGTAGAGAATATTAACAACATAAAAGTATTTGTAACCGAAAATAAAGAAGTAAGTAATAAAATGCGAGGTGATGTAAGTAGTTATCTTAAAAGTTCTTCTTTAGATGAATTAATGCGAATCAAAAGTGATGATGGCGAGAATATTAAATTCTATATTAAGCCAGGTAATGATGAAGATCATGTAAGAGAATTGTTCATGTATCTGGAAGGGAATGATGAAAAAGATGGTCCGGAAACGGTAATATTAACGATCACAGGTAATATAGACCTTAAGCAAGTATCTAAATTAGCAAACGATCTTAATATTCCTGGAGGGAAAGAGTTGAAAAATGTAAAAAAAGGAAACTAAAAGTATTCCCTTTTTATGATCAGGCTTCTTAGAATCTATACTTCTTAAGAAGCCTGATTTAATAAGTATCAATCAAAAACAATCAAAAAATGAAAAATGTATTTAAAACGTTAAGTCTAATAGGTGTGTTGCTATTGGCGAGTTGTAATGATAATGCTTCGTTGCAACGGTATTTTGTCGACCATCAGGAAGATAATGATTTTATTGCTGTAGATGTACCTTCTAGTCTTTTAGATAAAGAAAGTATTAATCTTGATGAAGAAGAATTAGAGGCATTAGAGAGTATAAAGAAAGTTAACTTTTTAGCCTTACCTCTAAATAGTGATACCGAGACTAAATTTAATGAAGAAAGTGCAGCCATAGCTAAGATTCTTAACTCAGACAAATACGAAACATTAATGCGGTTTGGTACCAACGGTACCAAAGCCGTACTAAAATATCAGGGCGATGACGATGATATCGATGAGGTTATTGTGTTCGCTACAGATCAGAAAAAAGGATTGGCATTAGTACGTGTGTTAGGAGATAATATGAGACCTGAAAAAATGGCAAAACTTATGAAATCTGTAGAGCGTGGTAAAATAGATCTCGAGGCTTTTAAGAAAATAGGAGAAACTATAGACGTACATATAGGCGATTAACAAACAATATAAGTTAATGAAAAAGCCCTGATGTATCTTACATCAGGGCTTTTTTATATTGACAACAAAGTGCACACTAATATATCTTAAATCCCGGTATAATTAGAAGGTGTAATTTGTTTTAATTCAGATTTTATAGCATCAGATACGTCCAAGGTTTCTATAAAACTAGCAATAGATCCTTGATTTATAGTTTCGTTTGTTCGGGTTAAACCTTTTAAAGCTTCATAAGGATTAGGATATCCTTCTCTTCTAAGAATTGTTTGAATGGCTTCAGCAACAACAGCCCAGTTATTTTCTAAATCGCTAGCAAACTTTTCTTCATTCAATAAGAGTTTATTTAACCCTTTAAGTGTGGCCTGGAAAGCTATCAATGTATGCCCGAAAGGAACACCAACATTTCTAAGTACTGTACTATCTGTTAGGTCTCGTTGTAAACGACTCACCGGTAATTTTGCCGAAAGATGCTCAAATAAGGCATTTGCTATTCCTAAATTACCTTCACTATTTTCAAAATCTATAGGATTAACTTTATGAGGCATTGCAGAAGATCCTACTTCGCCCTTCTTAATTTTTTGTTTAAAATAATCCATCGATACATAGGTCCATATATCTCGATCAAGATCTAATAGTATGGTATTGATTCGTTTTAGCCCATCAAACAAAGCCGCCATATGATCATAATGCTCTATTTGCGTAGTAGGGAAAGAATGATGTAATCCCAGTTTTCCTTGAACAAAGTTGGTTCCAAATGCTTTCCAGTCAATATCTGGATATGCAACTTTATGTGCGTTATAGTTTCCTGTTGCTCCTCCAAATTTTGCGGCACTTGGGATATCATTTAATAAATCAAATTGTGCTTCTAAACGGGTAACATATACCTGGATTTCTTTACCTAATCGGGTAGGAGAGGCAGGTTGTCCGTGGGTTCGTGCCAACATCGGTATTGCAGACCACTCACTAACCAAAGATTTTAGTTTATCTTTTAATTCTAAGTATGCAGGGATATACACATCACCAATAGCTTCTTTAATACTTAATGGTATTGCTGTATTGTTTATGTCCTGAGAAGTTAATCCAAAATGAATAAACTCTTTGTACTTCTGTAACCCTAATTGATCAAATTTTTCTTTAATAAAATATTCTACAGCCTTAACATCGTGATTGGTCACCTTTTCTATATTCTTAATGGCCATAGCATCATCACTAGAAAAACTAGTATAAATCTCTCTAAGTTTTGGAAATAAAGAAGTGTCAACTTTTTGTAATTGTGGTAAAGGCAATTCGCATAGCGCAATAAAATATTCAATTTCTACCAGTACACGATACTTGATCAAGGCTTCTTCGCTAAAAAAAGCACTAAGAGCTTGAGTTTTTGATGCATAACGACCATCTATAGGAGAGATGGCTTGCAAAGGAAATATGGACATAATGTTGTGTTTTTTAAAAGCTGCAAAGATAATTCAATTAATTACGAATTACGAAGTACGAGTAAGGATTTTTTAAACCCAAAACTTAAATCCAGTATTCAAAATCCAAAACTCAAAAAAGCTAAAACCAAATCCCAAAAACTTAGAATAAGAAACATGGAGTCAAATTTCAATACACAAACCCAAAAAAATACTGATAACCGATACCCGAAACCTATAAAAGCTTTTTTAATATCATTCTAGATCTGGCTTTATAGGCAGCACTTCCGGAGTTATAATTGTTTTCAAGCGTGATTTTGAGTTCTGGGTGTATCCAATCAAATTCGGTGCCCAATAAATATAACGAAGTCATTGAATAAGCTTTTGGAGCCACTTTCTGATCGGTAATTAACCAATCAAAACAGGTTTCGGTGATTTTTTGTCGATGTATTTTGGATAAAGACTGTCTTACTGCCAAAGACTTTTTTTGATAATAGGCTACAATTAAGTATTCGAATATTTTTGCGATGGGTCGTACTGCCGGGTGTTGATATACTTTTGGAGCCAAAACAGTAAGATCATCCAGATACGGTAAAATAGCTTCTAAGTTATTTTTGCATAAAAATTCAAGACCCCATGAAGCCCGGCAAGAAATTTCATCATCAATTTTGCCACAGATTTTAAGCAAATCAGGAAGCAATTCTGGATTATCCAGGACCAGATTCGCAAAATAATTTCGTTTTTCACGAGAGTGATTTACTGTATTTAATACCTCTTCTAATATAATCATACGACCTTAAAGTGTTGCAGTTTCAAAAATAGCAATAATAATAATTAAGGCTTTAGATCGTTATCTGTTCTGTAACAGATAATTACCAGAGATGGTTGTTGTCATACAAAATCAACCACACAATGCTTACTAAAATTAAAAACTTTTTTATTGTGTTATTGCTTGTTCTAGTGATTTCACAATTCTTACGACCAGAAAAAAATGAGGCAAGCTATGATAGTATTACAGCTTTTGAAGAGGCTACATTAGTTTCTTCAGACGTAAAAACTATCTTAGAAAACAACTGTTATGATTGTCATACCAATAGTACACGATATCCGTTGCATATGGAAGTTAGTCCTGTTTCTCATTGGATGGCCTATCATATCGAAGAAGGAAAAGAACACTTTAATATATCTGAATGGGAATCGTATACCATTGAAGAAAAAGATCATAAACTAGAAGAGTTCATAGAAGAGATAAGGATGATGAAAATGCCGCTAAAACCATATACCTGGATTAATGGAGAACTGTCAAGCCAGGATAGAGAGAAATTAATCAAATGGGCTAAGGAAACCAGAATAAAAATCAAAGAAAAACCCTTAGATTCATTGCCTAAAGCAGAGTCTGATACCATTGTCGTGGATAGTGTAAAGGTAGATAGTATTAAATAGATCACTTGTTAATCCTTGCGCCGGCTGAAACCCGTTGTTATTACTTATAGTGTACTTGCCGAGTAACACCTCAAAAAAGCGTTAATTCAAGTAATTTTCTATAGTGAAACAAAGAAAAATTGTATCAAGAATAGCTTTTTAGAGGTAAAAATCTATTTATGAAAGTCCTGTTAAGTATTCTGTATATACTAAGCTTATAAACTCATCAAGACATCTACTACCTTAGGAACTCCTGTAGTTGCTTTTTCTGCAACGATAGTAAGGTTCTCTTGAGGCGAAATTGCCGGATTTGGATCGATAAAGTATACCGGAGTTTGGTGCGGGGCATATTGAAGCAGTCCTGCAGCAGGGTATACCTGCATTGATGTACCGATAATAAGTAAAACATCGGCTTTTTCGGTAATGGCAATGGCGCTATCCATCATGGGTACCTCTTCACCAAACCATACGATATGTGGGCGTAATTGAGAATTGTGTTCGCAAAAATCACCAAGATGCAAGTCTTGTTTCCAATCCAGGATCAAATCATGATCAAACTGGCTTCTTACTTTTAAAAGCTCTCCATGCAAATGTATAATAGAAGTACTACCTGCTCTTTCGTGCAAATCATCCACATTTTGCGTTATGATAGTTACGTTGTGTTTCTCTTCTAGGGTTACCAAAGAAAGGTGCCCATTATTTGGGTGAACGGTATGTAATTGGCTACGTCTTTTATTATAAAAATCGAGAACCAGTTCTGGATTATTTTCCCAACCGATAGGGGAGGCTACTTCCATAATATCATGACCTTCCCATAAGCCATTGGCATCTCTAAAGGTATTTATTCCGCTCTCTGCACTAATTCCTGCTCCGGTGAGTACAACAATATTTTTCATAAATTTTAAATATTATACCTGTGATACTTTTTAAATTTTGAGGTTAAAATTCGTCAATTCGAGTGCTTCGGCCAAAGGAAGAAGTGTATCGAGAATAGAATTTTATTCGATAATCGAGATTTGAATGCTCCAAGGCTTGCTTCGAAATCTAAATCATCTTTCCATCGAATGCTCAATGGGTTTACCCTTAAGTGGTTTACTTAAAACTCCCAAAATACACCACAGATGGTATTACGTATTTAGAAGTAAATCTATTCAAAATTGTTGAGTAATAACAGTCATTTTTGCGAGTTACTCAACGATTTTACACGATTTTTTCTTAAAAATGAAGTTTTTTTATGAAATCACATACTGATACTTAATTTTGCGCGTTCTAGTCTCTCTGGTTTTTTATCGACGAAAAGTAAAAATACTAGACAAATGAATCTCACACAACATCTTGATCTAGAGTCATTTCCGTATCAATTTTACGGTTTTACCGTATCTAAAAAAATGATAAATAACCTATCTTGTAAGTAGAATAATACAACATTTACTAACCAGCACTAATTTTTTAATTGCCAACCCTATGAAATATCCCTATGTAATAATCGATAATGATCAGAAGATTGCAGATTCTATACAAATTGCTTTAGAAGAACAAACCGACTATATCTGTACAGGAATTGCAAAAGACGAGCAAGACGCATTGGATTTAATTTTAGAGAGAAAGCCCCGATTAGTATTTTTAGAACCAGAGGTTCCTGGTATGCACTGTGATAAGACTCAGTATTCTTTAATGACAGAACTAAACAAGTATATGTCGCAATTACCAGAGTTTATTGTGGTAACAAAAACGTCGGATTATGCTATCGAAGGGATACGCAATCGCGTTATGGATTATATCCTAAAGCCTTTTAATAAGAGTCAGATAACCAGGACGTTAATGAGATTTGAGAAAGACTTTGATCTGGTTGAAGATACTACATTATGCTTTAAATCATATGGAGATTATCGCTTTGTTGATGTTGACGAAGTACTGTATCTAAAAGCCGATAATAATACCACAGATTTTATTATGAGTAATGGTAATAAAGTGGAAGCGTTTAAGACATTAAAACATTTCCAAAATTTATTACCCGATCATTTTGTACGCATTCATAACAGTTATATTATCAATACACATTATGTGTCCAGAATACATTTTGGTAAAGCAAAATGTGCTATAAAAAATACGAATGATATGATTCCATTTTCTAAATCGTATAAAACTAATGTCGAGGAGATTAAAGATAACTTATCTAAGAAAAGTTTGATTAACATTTGATTTAACAAAATTTTATCTAAATATTAACCGATAACTAACCCAATTTGTCGGTTTTTTTATTATCACTTGCGTTATTTCCCACATAAATATTTGTAGGTTTTTTCTTTCTTATTTTTTGCACGTTTAAAATCGATACAATCACCCGTATACTAGGTGCATTTACCTCTATTTGGGGTCAAAGTACTAAACAGACCTTAATATGTTGGGCGCGCGCGAGGTTTTAACATACATTTGTAGTGTACAATTAGAGATACAAATCAAAAAAAAGGACTTGTATTTTTATAAAAATATCGCCTTGCGCAGCGAAAAACCCCAAAGTAAAATTTAAAAAAATTAATTTACCCCATTTAGAGAAGTAATATTCTTTAAAAATTAAACTAAAAATTAACAGTTATGAAAACTATAAAAACTATAAAAACATTATTCGCTATATTATTTTTAAGTACTTTTTTTATCGCCTGTGAAGCAGATTCAGTAAATGAGGAGATTGGGATTGAGATAAATGATGGTATTGAAAAATTGAGTTTGGAAGATGACGAAGGTAGTGTACAGCCAGAGTCTTCTAGCAATTAATAATAAATAAGATATATCAACTAACAATATAAAAGCATATACTATGAAAACTATAAAAACTTTATTCGTTATACTATTTTTTGGCACTATGTTCATTGCTTGTGAAAATGATACTGTAGATGAAGAAATTGGAATAGAAGTGAATGACGATATAAGAGGTGAGGATGATGAGGGTTACGTTAAGCCGGAATAAACAATAGAATTAAATAGAATTAAATATAAAAGAACCTTATTAAGGTTCTTTTATATTTTTTTAATGAAACCAAATTAATTAATTTAGGGTAGAAATAGTATAGTTTTATGATTACCTCTTTTTTTTATAGGCTTGTTATAATTTTTTTAGTCATTACTTTATTTGGATGTAATAACACAGATAAGGTTGTGGATGAAGAGGAGCTAAAATCTAATTTAGTAATATCTCATATTGAGGAGGCGAGGAATACTGAAATTCCTAATGATGAACGAAAGGCAATTTTGGACAAAGCTTATGCGATATGTTCGACACTCAAAAATAGTACTTATAAAAGGGATAAAATTAACGATATTTCTATAGGATATTATACGATAAAAGATTATGAAAGCTATAAAAGGATGAATGAAAAATCTTTGAAGCTAGCTACTTTAATAAGTGATTCTTTGGGTATAGCAAAGTCATATGGAAATTTGGGTATATACTATAGGACTTCGAAAATAGACAGTGCATACTATTTTTTCGATAAAGCTGATCAGATTTACTCAAAAATGCCCGGTAATGAATATAGTCACGGTAAGATATTAATTGATTTAGGACAAATACTTCGAAAGGCTAAGGATTATAGTGAAAGCGAATCTGTAACTATTGAAGCTATAGAGAAATTTGTATCTGCGGATAATGAAAAATATCTGCCAATATGTTACACTAACCTAGGTATATTGGCTAAATTTTTAGAACGTTATGAAGAGGCTGTGAATTATCATTTAAAGGCTATAGAATATACTATTGGAACTAAAGATGAAGTTTCACAAACGTTAAGATCTTTTAATAATATTGGTACCGTTTATAAATCACAAAAAAAATATGATAAAGCTAAAGAATACTACAATAAGGCTTTATCCTATAAAGATTTTTTGAATAAAAGACCAAAGAGGCATGCTTTGTTATTAGATAATCTAGCCTATGTTAATTTTTTGTCTAATGATTTGTTGGACATTCCTGATCTTTTCTATGAGTCTTTAAAAATACGTGATAGTATAAAAGATAGATATGGTATTGCGACCAATACCTTGCATTTAGCAGAATATTATAAATCAAGGGGAGAGGATAGTATTTCAAGGGTTTACGCTTTAGAATCAAGTAAAATGTCCTCAGAATTGCAAAGTAATGAAGAACTATTAAAGGCGTATCAGATATTGTCTGATGTTTCTGATAGTGAAAAAGGTTTAGAGTATGCTAATAGATATATCAAACTGAATGATAGTTTAATAAAGGAAGAACGTTTATTTCGAGATAAATTTGCTCGAATAAAGTTCGAAACCGATGAAATTGCAGAAAAAAACCTTCAAATCAGTCGCGAAAATGAAATTCTGATCATTGCGATATTAGGATTAACGGCTTTGTTTTTATTAGGATATATCATTTTTAGGCAGCAACAAAGCAACAAAGAATTACTATTTGCTCAAACCCAGCAAGAAGCTAATCAAGAGATCTATCGATTACTACTTAATCAACAAATCAAATTAGAAGAAGGCCGACAACTAGAACAGCAACGCATGTCTGAAGAATTGCATGATGGGGTGCTGGGTAGGTTGTTTGGCGTGCGCTTAAGCCTTGATGGTATAAACCAACGTGCTAACGATGGGTTTACCGAGGCCAGAAACAAATATATAGAAGAACTTAAATCTATAGAAAAAGAAATACGATTAATCTCTCATGATTTGGGTACAGAGTCGCTGCCTTCTGATGTAGCCTATATTGATGCTGTAGAGAGTTTGATTAGTGATTTGTGTGATGTAAATAAGATTAATTTCGAATTTAATAATGACGAAAACATCGATTGGGAACATATAGACGATCAAAAAAAGGTAAACTTGTTTAGGATTCTACAAGAATCATTGCAGAATATTTTTAAGCATGCCAATGCAAAAAGTATAAAAATTAATTTCGATTTTATAGAAGATAAAATAAATCTTACTATCTTGGATGATGGAATAGGATTCAAAAGTGAAAAGGTTAAAAAAGGAATTGGTTTAAAGAATATTACCTCCAGGGTTAGTCAGATGAGTGGAGTAGTTCAATTTTTAAGTAATAAAGATTCGGGAACCGTAGTTTCTGTTAGTGTCCCGACTTAAAAAAATTAAACGTATCATTCTAAAGAGTTGTCATAATATTTTGCAGCTAACAAAGTTTACATAGTATGACATTTTATTTTAGAGCTAAAAACAACAAATTTTTGAAATGAAGAAAAAGCTAAAAGTTCTTATGATTGATGATCACCCTATGATCATTGAAGGGTATAAGAATACCTTATTAGGTGAAAATCAAAAAGAATATCAAATCAAGATCGATATCGCATCTAACTGTGACGATGCCTATGATAAAATCTTGAAATCTTCTCAGTCTACTCCTTATGACATGCTTTTTGTAGATATAAAATTACCTCCATCATCAGACGGTACGATTACTTCTGGAGAGGATCTGGCAAAGCATGCAAAAGAACTACTTCCAAAAGCAAAGATCATCATCCTAACCATGCATCGAGAAGATCATAGAATTCATAATATTCTAAAAAATATAAATCCGACTGGCTTTTTGATCAAAAGTGACCTTACCTCTAGTGAGTTGTTATTAGCATTTAATAATATCGTTAAAGGTAAAGCATATTATAGTGCAACGGTAAATGATCACTTCAGAAAAATGATGACCAATAAGTTTTCTTTGGATGAGAAAAACTTAAAGATTTTATATCACCTGTCTAGAGGAGTTAAAACAAAAAATCTTCCTAATTATGTAAGTCTTTCATTAAGTGCAATCGAAAAGAGAAAAAATCAAATAAAGGAAATGTTTTCTATCGCTAAGGCCGATGACCAAAAGCTTTTAGAAGAGGCTCGTAAAAGAGGATTTATATAATCCTTTCACCATAAATTATATTAAAAAGAGGTTGCCATGTAGGTGGCCTTTTTTTGATTATATATAAATATTGATCAGATTGATATTCTTTTTTAAAAAAATGCTCTGTTTTTTTTGAAATCCCAAATAAATACATAAATTTATATTGTTAAAAAAAACTTAACAAAAATAGTGTTTAATAAATAATTTATCCTATCGAGAAAAAAATACTTTAAGACATTTACTTCATATCCACCCCTTACAATATATAGCATGTCTATGTCTATAAAGTGTTTGATGTATTAAGTTATTTATTAAGTAATGGTAGAATATCGTCAAAATTAAATTTTGATTATTGTGCATTTGCCCCTATGCATATCAACTTAACCAATTAACCTTTCTATTATGGTTAATTATAAATACTTAATGATGAGTTACTACTTCTTATTGTCTATGTGTATAGCTTTATTATTTTTAAAGTCTATTCCGATTTCTTCTTATTTACAGAATCACCTTTGTAAATTCTTATTGGCGCATTTGAAACGTAAATCAAATGTTATGGATGAAAAAATTATTGAGTTAGTTACTCAATCATATAACCCATTGTTAAAACATACAGCTATTCCAAAAATATAATGTTTATGAAAAAGATTACTTTTCCTGCTAATCAAAAAACGAGAGTCTTATTATTTTCTGTATTTCTGGTATGCATGATTTTTCAAACTAGAGCACAGGTGGTAACTACATGGGGAAGTTTATCCGGTACAGTACCCGAAAACAATTTTTTAACCAGTAGCTTATCGGCTGTAGGCGACGGAACGACATTTGTGACCGTTGATATTACCAGAACACCGTCGGCAACGGTAGGGGGAGCTGTTAATGCAATCCCACCAGCGCTAACACTAGCCAATAGTTTTAACAACTCCAGAGTTACTGTTGGAGTTTCAGGTAATACATATACCTATACCTTTAGCGAACCGGTATATGTAATCTTGAGTTCACAAGAACATAGTGACTTTGTTAGAACCGAAAACATAAAAATTTCCAGTCCGGATGCCGGTGCTTTATTTTCAGGTAATCTTACCGGGGCTCAAGCGGGTCATTTTATAAACAATAATAATACTTCAGAGATTCATATTGGCTCTAATGCATCGATTACTGCCGCCGGTACTTATTGGACAGTACAAAGTAGTATTGCTGTTACAACGTTATCGGTAGAATATTATGTAACTGATGCAGCAGAAGCCGCTTCAGGAGAACCCTTTACATTAAACCTGGCGCCACTACCTTTTGTTAGACTTGATGATACTAATGCTACAGGAGCAGGAGGGATTAACCTTAATTCAACAGCTTGCGCCACAGGTTGGGAACCCTTGGATAACACCAATACGGGTGCTACTTCAGATTTGGTTGCTCCTCATGGAATTCAATCTATGACAGTAACACTTACAAATCCACAAGATATTGGTCAGGAAGAACTAACTATGAATGGAGGTTTTACTGGTATTTTAGTGTCTGGCAATAATACAACTACTGTAACAATATCTAATGATGGTAATGCAACCGAATCAGAATTTAGATCAGCACTGGATGATATTTTCTACTTAAACAATTTAGTAAATCCAACTATTGGTCCAAATAGATTGATTGACGTACAGATTACCGATATTTACGGAAATACCTCTAATATTGCTACAGCATCATTTCCTATAACCAGAGGCCCCCAGTCAGGAACAACATCAGGTCCTTTAATAATTTTTACTGGCGATGGCCCTACAGATCTATTTACAGGAATGGATGGTACAGAGGACTCGGGAGGAACTTGGGTAGATGTAAGTGCTACAGGAGCATTAACAGGAAGCATAGTTGATGAAGCAACTTTACCTCTGGGCGGTAGTATTTTTAGATATGATGTAACCGGTGCGGCACCGTGTAGTAATGCATCAACCACAGTAGTGGTGATTAAGATGAGTAATACTGAGATTGCATTGACCTCGCCTTCAGCTTGTGGAGAACTGGTTACTACTTATACTAACCCATTAGAATCTGCGAATTCTGATGATCCTATATTTGTATTTGATTCGGGATCAGGAGAATTAGTGTGTCCTGCCGGAGGAGTTGGAACCATTTATGACTGGTATATTTTTAATCCAACCACAAATTCGTATGACCCTTTTGCTTTAGGATCAACACCTACACAAACAGGTTTAGCCGATGGAGGATATTTAGTAGTAAGAAATGATGGAGGTACAGTTGAAGAGGGTAGAGCATGGATCTGGAATTCATCTTTAGTAATGGATGCTGGGCCAGATCAAGTGGCCTGTGCTGGAGATACGGTAAACCTAGCAGGTGCTGGTACCGTTACAAATCCTACTTATACCTATTATGATCCGGTACCTAGGCCATTTCCTATTACAGCGACCACACAAATAACAATAACATTTGATGCTACCCATACCTATGTGTCTGATTTAGGTTTTTTCACTGTAGCTCCAGATGGTACTACTACTGTCACTTTAGGACCAAATCAAGGTAATGCTTGTAATCCTGGTGACGATGTAACTAGTTTGACATTTACTTCAAACACAGTAAATGATATTTTTAATTTTTGTGAGCTACCATTACAAGCACCTTTAACAGGAACTTATGATCAATATTTTGATGGTGTAGGAACCTTTTCCATCGATTGGTCTCCCTTTATCGGTTTTGACGCCAGGCAAGGAGGATGGGCAGTACAGATTTATGATTGTGTACCTGCAGATACAGGATCATTAGATGGTGTTACCATAGTATTTGATGATGGACTGGGTAATGTTGCGACATATACCAGTGGGTCAATATCGGTGCCTATAAATGATAACTCTTGTACACCTGCTTTAGCCTCAATTTATGTGGTACCTTTTACTCCAGCTACACCAGGAGTAGATAATTCAATATCATTATCAGATGGTATAGGTGTTGGTGGAGCAGGAGGATATGAATGGTCTTACAGTACTGCAGGACCTGCAGGACCTTGGTCAGGGTCTTTTGAAAATAATACATTAACACCATCAAGGATCGTTAATGAAACTACATGGTTCAGAATAATAGGAGATAATGGTGTAAGCTGTGCTACGGAAGATGTCGTACAAATTACGGTTACAAACCCACCTAATTCCGGTACAGGTACAGACGAATATGCCTGTGCAGGTGATGCAGTGGTTAATCTAAATGCATTATTATCAGGAGCTGATATTGGAGGTGCATGGAGTGTTTCTGGTACTTCACCTGATAATCCGGGAGGAGATTTTAGCGCCGTAGCCGGTACATATGATCCAACAACAGGAGGAGTGTATATTTTTGATTATACAGTGAATGCAACCGCCCCTTGTACAATAAATGCGGTGACCTCAGTTACAGTATCGGTGCAAGCTGCCCCTAATACAGGGATCAATAATACAATAAATGCAGATGGGGCTTCTGGAGTAATTACATTATTTAATGAACTGTTAGGAACGCCAGAAGTAGGAGGAACATGGAGTTTGGATGTTGCTGGAGATGATCCTGGTGCTAATTTTGACCAAGGATTAGGTACATTAGATAGTTCTGGGCTAGGAGATGGTACTTATATTTTTGAATATACGTTAACAAACTGTACGACTGCCATGTCTACAGTGACTGTTATTTTTAGTGCATTAGATACAGATATGGATGGCGCAGGAGATCTGGCCGATTTAGACGATGATAATGATGGTATTTTAGATACAGCTGAAAATTCTTTAGGAGTTGATCCCTCTGCCGATGCTGATATGGATGGTATTCCAAATTATCAGGATTTTGATGATAACGGTAGTGCTACTGCTCCTGTGTGTACAGATGGAGACCTGAATGGTATTTGTGATGCCTTGGATCCTGTATTTGATTCTGATGGTGATGGGGTGCCCAATCACTTTGATTTAGATAGTGATAATGATGGTATTTATGATGTTGTAGAGACAGGAGGAATAGATACAAATGATGACGGGAGGGCGGATGATGACGATAATAATACCGATAATACAGCCAGTAATGGTGTACCTACTTCTGCAGGAGGAGGAGTTTCTAGTCCTACCGATACAGGAAGCGATGGTAGTTTTGATTTTCTAACTCTAGATAGCGATGGTGATGGGTGTAGTGATGCCAATGAAGCTTATGCAGATATCAATGCCGATGGAGGGGATACAGGAATATATGGCCCTGACCCGGCAACAGTTGATCCGGCTACAGGATTAGTAACTTCTGGTGCACCAGCACCTGCGTATGCAGATCCTGTAGATGGAGATAGTGACTTAACAGATGATTATCAACAAATAGGAGGTCCTGATGCAGATGCCGACGGTATATCTGATGCCTGTGATCCTGTATTCAACGACGTTGATAATGATGGTGTAGGAGATGCTGTTGATCTTGATAATGATAATGATGGTATTCAGGATCTTACAGAATGTTTTGTTGAATATGTTGATTTCACCGGTGCTGTGGTCTCAGGAGCAGCAGGACCAATAGAAACAATTACGGGAATTGATTTTACTTCACTGGATGCTACTGCAGATCTTACTATTACCGAAAGTGGTGGAGACCTGAACGCTTTAAGCGTTGGAGGTCCTTCAGGAGCTTTTAATAACACTGATCATACACCAGCACCAGGAGGAGCAATACAATTTATAAGTGCGGGTGCTAGTAATAGTAATGCATTGGGTAATACTGTCGACTTTGTGTTAGCATTCAATAAACCAGTGTATGATATTATATTTCATTTTAGAGGTGTTGCCCGATCTAATTATCAGTTCACTGGAGCACAACATACTGAAGAATTAGTGTCTTCAAATACAGTAATGACTTATAATTCGGGAACCAGAATATTAGAAAACATTGCTGTTTTACCTCCTGAAGTAGGAGGTAATGGAAGTATCAGAATTAGTGCTTCGGGACCAGCTGGAATTACACAAATAGAATGGTCCTTGATAGATAATACTTCTAATCCAACTGCATCTGGTAATAGCTTACTTACCTTTTCAGCAGATTGTGATTTTGATGGTGATGGTGTGCCAAACAGATTTGATTTAGATGCCGATAATGATGGTGTTTATGATGTAGTAGAAGCTGGTGGAGTAGATTCAAATAATGATGGGCGACATGATGATGATGATAACAATACTGATAATACCGCAACTAATGGAATTCCTTCAGGTACTCCACTTAGTAATGGAATTCCAAATCCAACTGATACTGGTGGTGATGGTTCTAGGGATTATTTAAATTTAGATAGTGATGGTGACGGGTGTAGTGATGCTAATGAAGCTTATGATAATGCCAATGCAGATGGCGGTGATACAGGAGTATTTGGTGTAGATCCTGCAGGAGGTTTTGCTACAATTGTAGATGCAAATGGAGCGGTCATAACTGCATTACCATATGCATCCCCTGCCGATACAAACACTAATACTATGGCGGATTATCAGGAAGTTGGTCCTGATAGCGATAATGACGGGATATCAGATGCCTGTGATTTAGTTTTTAACGATATTGATGGTGATGGTGTAGGAGATGGCAATGATATTGATGATGATGGTGATGGAATTTTAGATACAGTAGAAAACTCTTTAGGTGTAGATCCATCTGCAGATGCTGACAATGACGGTATTCCGAACTACCAGGATTTTGATGATAATGGTAGTGCTACCACTCCTGTGTGTACAGATGGAGACCTTAATGGTATTTGTGATACTTTAGATCCTGTTTTTGATGCTGATGGCGATGGCGTAGCGAATCACTTTGATTTAGATGCTGATAATGATGGTATTCCAGATAATGTAGAGGCACAAACCACAGGTGGATATATTGCACCTATTGCCACAACTCCAGCAGAGTATATTGCTAACAATGGTGTCAATAATGCGTATTTAATGACCAATGGAGGTGGTCCGGGCTTGAATCCTGTTAATACTGATGGTCCTGCAGATACGATTCCAGATTATTTAGATACTGATAGTGATGAAGATACAGTTTTAGATATTGAAGAGAATGGAGATACTGATAATGCTATTGTCGTTTTTGCTGATGCTGATGGCGATGGAATAGATGATCTATTCGATACTATAGATAATACGGTTACCTGGGATGTTAATGACGCAGTAACGACAGGAGATGTTGCTAATTTACAAACGGTGTATGGAGATTTTGATAATGACGCTGCTCCAACACCAGTGCCTTTGGCAAGTGATCTTTCCTTTAGAGATAATTGCCAGATCATTGCTGGTGTGATTGCAGCGGATGAGACGATTTGTGAGGGTGGAGATCCAACAGCCTTTACAGAAACGACTGCAACTAGTATTGATGCTGGTGTTATTACGTACCAATGGCAGAGTAGTACTACCGGAGCTGCAGGACCGTTTACTGATATTGCAGGGGCCACGACAGCTACTTTTGATAGTGGCGTGTTAACTCAAGATACCTGGTTCCAAAGAGTAGATACGAGTACCTTAAATACGATAGCGTGTACAGCAACCACCAATGTGATTGCAGTGACAGTAAATAACATTACAGCAGGAGTGATTGCAGCGGATGAGACGATTTGTGAGGGTGGAGATCCAATAGCCTTTACTGAGACTACTGCTACTGTTGCTGATGGTACCGTTACCTTCCAATGGCAGAGTAGTACTACCGGAGCTGCAGGACCGTTTACTGATATTGCAGGGGCCACGACAGCTACTTTTGATAGTGGCGTGTTAACTCAAGACACTTGGTTCCAAAGAGTAGATACGAGTACGTTAAATACGATAGCATGTACAGCCACGACCAATGTGATTGCAGTGACAGTAAATAACATTACAGCTGGCGTAATTGCAGCGGATGAGACGATTTGTGAAGGTGGAGATCCAATAGCCTTTACCGAGACTACGGCTACTGTTGCTGATGGTACCGTTACCTTCCAATGGCAGAGTAGTACTACTGGAGCTGCAGGACCGTTTACTGATATTGCAGGGGCCACGACAGCCACTTTTGATAGTGGCGTGTTAACTCAAGACACTTGGTTCCAAAGAGTAGATACGAGTACCTTAAATACGATAGCGTGTACAGCCACCACCAACGTGATTGCAGTGACAGTAAATAACATTACAGCAGGAGTAATTGCAGCCGATGAGACGATTTGTGAGGGTGGAGATCCAATAGCTTTTACCGAGACTACGGCTACTGTTGCTGATGGTACGGTGACCTTCCAATGGCAGAGTAGTACGACTGGAGCAGCAGGACCTTTTGCAGATATTGCAGGGGCCACTACAGCTACTTTTGATAGTGGCGTGTTAACTCAAGACACTTGGTTCCAAAGAGTAGATACATCTACCTTAAATACAGTGGCCTGTACGGCAACGACCAATGTAGTTGCAGTGACAGTAAATAACATTACAGCAGGAGTGATTGCAGCCGATGAGACAATCTGTGAGGGTGGTGATCCAATAGCCTTTACCGAGACTACGGCTACCGTTGCTGATGGTACGGTGACCTTCCAATGGCAGAGTAGTACCACTGGAGCAGCAGGACCGTTTACTGATATTGCAGGGGCCACGACAGCCACTTTTGATAGTGGCGTGTTAACTCAAGACACTTGGTTCCAAAGAGTAGATACATCTACCTTAAATACGATAGCGTGTACAGCCACCACCAACGTGATTGCAGTGACAGTAAATAACATTACAGCTGGCGTGATTGCAGCGGATGAGACGATTTGTGAGGGAGGAGATCCAATAGCTTTTACCGAGACCACGGCTACCGTTGCCGATGGTACGGTTACCTTCCAATGGCAGAGTAGTACGACTGGAGCTGCAGGACCGTTTACTGATATTGCAGGAGAGACATTATCAACATACAACAGTCCCGCCTTAACCCAGGATACCTGGTTCCAAAGAGTAGATACGAGTACGTTAAATACGATAGCGTGTACAGCCACGACCAATGTGATTGCAGTGATAGTAAATAACATTACAGCTGGCGTGATTGCAGCGGATGAGACGATTTGTGAGGGTGGAGATCCAATAGCCTTTACTGAGACCACGGCTACTGTTGCTGATGGTACCGTTACCTTCCAATGGCAGAGTAGTACTACTGGAGCTGCAGGACCTTTTGCAGATATTGCAGGGGCCACGACAGCCACTTTTGATAGTGGAGTCTTAACCCAGGATACCTGGTTCCAAAGAGTGGATACGTCTACCTTAAATACGATAGCATGTACAGTCACGACCAACGTGATTGCAGTGACAGTAAATAACATTACAGCTGGCGTGATTGCAGCCGATGAGACGATTTGTGAGGGAGGAGATCCAATAGCTTTTACTGAGACCACGGCTACTGTTGCCGATGGTACGGTGACCTTCCAATGGCAGAGTAGTACCACTGGAGCAGCAGGACCGTTTACTGATATTGCAGGGGCCACGACAGCCACTTTTGATAGTGGCGTGTTAACTCAAGACACTTGGTTCCAAAGAGTAGATACATC
>NZ_JAERQJ010000010.1 GCF_016735115.1 Aquimarina mytili
AATTTCTATTTGAGTTTATAACTGAACGGAAAAGGTCTGAATCGAATGTATAAGTTTAAAAACTTAGAGTGTATAGATAGTGTACCTTTTCCGTTCTTTAAAATATAAAAAATTTAAATGCAAATCTAAAGGAGTGCTTCAACTTTAGGAGAAGTGTATCGAGAACAGTAATTTTCTTATACAGAACTCAGGTTAATCTATACTATACACCTTTTCTCCATTTAAGTAAGTAGCGTATACTTTAATATTAGGAATTTTATCCTCTTCGATCTCCATAATATTATCCTCAAGAATTACAAAATCCGCAAACTTACCTGTTGTTATACTACCTTTTTCTGTTTCTTCAAAATTACTATAAGCAGCCCAAAGTGTCATTCCTTTAAGAGTTTCTTCGCGACTAAGTGCATCTTCTTTTTGAAAACCATCTTCAGGGTATTGTTTAAGATCTTTTCGAGCCACAGCTGCATAAAATGTATAGAAAGGGCTTACATGTTCTACCGGATAATCGGTTCCTAATGCTATTCTACCCGTCTTTTCCAAAAGTTTTTTATACGCATATGCCCCTTTAATACGTTGCTCTCCTAATCGTTCATCTGCCCAATACATATCGCTAGTTGCATGTGTAGGTTGTACACTCATGATTAAGTTATCATTGAGTATATCAAACTCTTCTTGAGCAACAACTTGGGCATGTTCTACTCGCCACCTGCGATCTGATTTATTTTTAAGAACTTCATAATAGGTTTTCATAACCACCGCATTTGCAGAATCTCCAATAGCATGTGTATTCATTTGAAAAGGAGACCCGGCTAATCGCTTGGCCAAAGTTGTAAATTCTTCTTTACCAATAACCATAGCACCATGGTGTCCTTCTTTGTCAGAATAAGGTTGTTTTAATGCCGCTCCTCTTGAACCTAATGCGCCATCAGCATATACTTTGAATGAAGAAACATTAAGTTTATCCGTTTTATGAACTCCTTTTTTCAAATAATACTCCACATAATCAGGAACATTGCTTACCATAGCATACATTCTAATCTTAAGCTCGTTAATTTTTTGAAGACTATCAACTAAAGAAATCACTTCGGGACTTAATCCTGCATCATCTACCGTGGTTAATCCAAAGCTAAAATTGATTGTTTGAGCATCTTTTAAGGCTTGTACTTGTTCTAATTTTGTAGGCTCCGGCACAATAGCCTCGATTAACTCCATAGGATTATCCACCAAGACTCCGGTAAGTTTTCCATCTTTTTTAAGGATTTCACCTCCTGTTACTTCAGTATCTGTAGTTATTTTGGCCATATCTAATGCTTTTTGATTTACCAATACAGCATGACCATCTACTCTGGTAACCGCTACCGGAGTTTCGGGAAATAAACTATCCAGTTTTTCTTTGGTTGGAAACTCTTTAATTTCCCAATCATTTTGATCCCAACCGCGACCTGTTATAAAAGAAACATTTTTCTTTTTTTGAAAAGCTACAATACGATCCAATACTTCATCATAACTTTTTGTTCCTGTAAGATCTACTTTTTGTTGTTGCAATCCTAATCCATAAAAATGACAATGTGCATCAATCAAACCAGGTACTATTGTTTTTCCTGAGGCATCAACGGTAGTGGTAACATCATACTTTTTTAATAATTCAGTACTGGTTCCCACGTCAATAAACCTACCATCCTTTACTACAAACGCTTCTGCTTTTGGATTAGCATCATCTACCGTATATACATTTGCATTGGACACTAATAAATCTGCCGATATTTTAGGGTCTTGACACGAAACTAAAAGTAAAATAGTAATCAGTACTATAGATATTTTTTTCATCGTTGTTGAGTTTGTTTTGAGTTTACGAATCCTAAAAATAGAGATATCTGAGTTTTCTAGGGGTTAAGGTTTTCTTAATATAAAAGAAAGTATGGTTATCTTTTTTGACCAAAAAATAAGCCTTACTTATTTTACTAGGATGCTATTGAGAGATCATGTAGTTTAGAAATCCAAAAATCACTCAATCATGAAAAAGAACGAAGAGAAATCAAATAATACTGGTCTATTAAGTTTAAAAACTGTTATTAGAACCAAGGATTTTGAAGCATCAAAATCTTTTTACACCAAAATTCTAAATTTAGAAATTGTTCAAGAATATAATGATGGAGATGGTTCTAAAGGCGTAATATTAAGATTTGGTCCAGAGGGAAGTACAGCCTTTTTTGAAATTTCTGAAATCAAAGATACACATTACTACTACCAAAAATCATTTAGCGAATCTATTAGCAATGATAAAATAGACATTCAACTAAGAACCGATAATATAGAATATTGGGCAACACGTATCAATGCACTATGGACTGCAAGAGGTCCTGTTCTAAGACCATGGGGCTCTTATTATCTTTATTTAAGAGATCCCGATGGTTTACAAATTATTATTTATCAAGAGAACGCAAAATAATCACAGTCAAACTCAAAAACATCTAATTATTATTCTGCATACTGGATCGTACCCTTATAGTTTTCGGTACTTATCTTCCCTTCTAATGCCTTATTTAAAATGAGCTCATTTGCCGTATTATTAATGGGGATGTAAAGTAACTTATCTAACGCTCGAAGATCAATAACCTTATCAGTATTACAAATTTCCAAACTCAAATACATTAATGAATTTATCTTTGTAAGGTCATTCATAAACTCTTGGCGATTATCCAATTTGCATAATCCAAGCTTTAATAGTTTAAGATTTGGTATATTTTGTATCATCACATTCTTGGGATAAGATAAATCCAAATAAAGATCACTTAGATTTTGGCAATTGGCAACCTTAACATTTTCAATATTTTTACATGATTTAGCTGTAAAAACTTCTAAACTTGGATGTGCATTTATACTAATCGTTTTAATATCTGCATCATTAATATCAAGATATTCGATACCATCTATTTGCAAAAGATCACTTAGTTCTTTATCATTTTTTACAGGAGATATGTTTATTCTTTTTAATCCACGTGAGTTCCTTATACTTGCAAATTGAGCCTTAGTTATAGTATCAGCGTGAAACCCCAGATAAGAAAGATTAGGTAACGCAGTAACCTTTTCAAGAAGTTCATCATTAAACACTGTTCCGTGTAATTCGAATCCTTCAATGCTCTCCAGGGCGTCAATACCTGCGATAAAAAAATCTTTATCTATACTAGATATATAAGCTTTTTTAAGACTATCTACTCCTTTTACATTCAGGCTTTTTAATGTATTAGATTGTATCGAAAATTCTGAAAGTGAAGGTAAGTCACTTAGAGATATTTCTTGCAAAGGCGAATCCTTTTCATTCTGATCGTAACTAGCATGAATTTGCACTTTCTCTAACTTGGATAACCCATTAATATGTAAACTTTTCATCGAAGAATTATCTATTCGAAGGTTTTGCATTTGATCAAACGAGGAAAAATAATCTAAGGCATTCTCGGTAAAATCGCAACGATAAAAACCAAGAGAATAGGTACTTGAATCAGTTTTGATCTTCAAAGGGGCAACCATTTTACTTTGTATAAAACTAATAACAGGTGCTTCAGAGTTTTCGATATCTATGGATAACGGATTTTTGCTAACAACACCATCAAAGGTAAGACTCAAAAGTCTTTGCAAGTTTTTAAGATGAATGTGACTTAATTTAGGGCATTCTTCAATGTCTACACTTAACCAATTTTTTTGTGTATTAATAATTATAGAATCTATATTAGGGATGTTGTTAAGTCTAATTGAACCGATTGAATCCAAATCTTTAAAAAGTGTGTTCACAATGGTATTATCAATAGGCAGCTCTTTAAGGCTGAGTAATCTTAAGTTTTTTAGCTTTTTTAATTTTCCGTATCCCTTTGCTGTAATCTTTGGAGCATTACTAATGGTAAGCTGCTCTAACACCGCAAACTTCTTATTCTCTGTAATATAACCAATAATCGAATCATCAACAATGGGTAATGGATCTAATCCATTATCTTCTTCTAAAGCTAAATATCTATAGTTACTTTCAGAATTAATGATATCAATACTTTCCTGTAGTTTTTCTTTGTAGGTCTTGGCGCAAGAAAAGCTAGTCATAACAGCAATATAGAGTAGAATATAAATGTTTTTCATAGCTTATAAATATACTTCATCTATTGTATTAATAAAACCTTGACTCCGTTATACTCAAAAAAAAAAAATGGAATATAGTTCTCATTTTTTGTATTGCATTATAAAAAAACCTCACAAATCTTATACTTCGGCAAGCTCAGTAACCAATCTGTGAGGTCAAAATTTTCGTATAATAGAAATTACTTTACTGTTGCAATCCAGGTATTGATCTTATCTTCTAGCAATGCTAAAGGCACACAACCAGTTTCTAATACTTGGTTATGAAACTGACGAATATCAAATTTATCATCCAACTCCTTTTCAGCTTTGGCTCGAAGTTCTCGTATTTTTAATTGTCCAATTTTATAGGATAATGCCTGCCCAGGATTAGCCATATAACGTTCAATTTCTGAGGTTATTCCAGCTTCAGACTCTGCTTCATTATCTAAAGAATATTGTATAGCCTGTTCTCTTGTCCATCCCTTAGAATGTAACCCTGTATCCACTACTAAACGAATTGCACGATGCATTTCTGCACCAAGCATCCCAAAGTATTGATATGGATCAGTATATAATCCTAATTCTTTCCCTAGTGATTCACTATATAAAGCCCAACCTTCTCCATAACCACTATACCATAATGTTTTTCTAAACTTTGGTAGTACTTCACTTTCTTGCGTTAACGAAATTTGATAATGATGCCCAGGAATTGCTTCATGCAAAAATAAAGACTCATCACTATAGACATTATATTTGGTTGCATCAGGAATTGGTGTATAAAAAATCCCTGGGCGTGTACCATCTAATGATCCCGGATTATACTCTGCACTAGCAGATTTTTCTCTAAAAGCCTCTGTGCGACGTACCTCAAAAGGAGTTTTTGGTTTTACATCAAATAGTTTTTCTATTTGTGGTTTCATACGATCATGAATCGCATTAAAGTTATCGATTACCTGTTGTGGTTTAGTAAAAGGCATCAATTCTTTCCTATTACGCACATAATCAAAGAAGGATTTTAAGTCTCCTTTATACCCTACTTGTTCTTTTATCTTCTCCATTTCGGCAGAGATACGAGCAACTTCAGATAACCCTAATTTATGAATCTCATCGGCGGTCATATTGGTAGTAGTATACAACTTGATTTGATAGCTATAAAAATCTGATCCATTAGGAATATCAGCAATACCAGAACTACTTCTACCGGCATCCAAATATGTTGTACTCATAAACTGATGTAAGCTTTTGTAAGCTGGTATAATTTTATTACCAACCATTTTGCTATATGCATCAGTTAATTGTTTTTTATCTTCTTCAGAAAAACCTTCTGGAAAATTCTTTACTGGAGTGTAGAAAAGATGTTTATCTAAATCTTCAACAGTTAATGCCTCTAATTGAGGAAGCACTTTGATGATTAAAGATTTTGGTAATACATATCCTTGTTTAATACCTTCTTTCATTTTCTCTTCTGAGGAAGCCAACCACTCTAGATATCCTTCAAGACGTTTTAACCAATTGTTATAGTCTTCAACCGTTTTAAAAGGCTGAGCACTTGCTCCACTAGCTAATTGTCCTGCTACAAGATTAATCGACCACATTTGATCAATTGGGAAATAATCAGTTTTGAAATTAAATTTTTCAAGGTTAATATCACACTCCCAATTAAGTATGGCTTTAGTCATCTTTTGGTTATCTGAAAGCGTCGTATCATTAAATGCGGTTAATTCTTCTTTATACTTTGTATAGTATGCTTTTTTCTTGTTGACAATTTCTTCTGAAAGTGGGTTGGGAAACTGATCGTTAAACCGGTTATCTCCTGCAAAAGTTGCTTGTACCGGATTAAGCTTTAGACCATCTTCATAATAGTTATTAAGCATCTCATTAAACCTAGCGCTTACATCAACTTCTGAAGAAGATTCTTTGATAGTTTTCTCATTTTTGCAAGCAGTACATACAATAGCCAGACAAGCTATAGTTATCATTTTTTTGATCATGATATGATGTGTTTTTGTTTTAAAGAATGAAAGGTAGGAAAATTAGTTATAAAAGAAATGTTTCTTAACAATATAGCAACACTACTAACCTCTCGCTAAAAAATCTATAGAGGAAGAACAAAATATCTTGTTTCCTTTTTAATCCTAAAACAGCACTTATTTTTGATCTTTTTATATCGAAAACCTATCTAAGGTTACTTTTTCTTTTTGATTATAGAGTTTTATAAATTTCATTTCTTTAGTCTCATTGGGCAACCCAAAGTTTCTATAAATGGTATATTTCATGAAAGTTGGATTCAATTTAGAGGCATCATCATATGATTTTATGTTTATGATCCACTCTCCAGGTACAGAATTATCAACAATAAACTCCTTAGAAGTAATGCCATGTTTTACCTCCTGTTTCAGAGATTCATCAGAATCATCAAATCGACGTATCCATTTTTGATATTTTTTTTCGGGGTTAACGAATTGAAACTCAAATTCTGCCTGGGGATCATTCCAATCAAAAACAATACGAACTGGTACTCCCTTTACAACTAAAAGTTCTTCTGGAATATCATTGTATGGGATATATAAACGATGATGATTTAATAAATACTGTATCTCAGATTTTACTTGTTTTCTAACTTCGGTTAATCCTTCTATATACTGAAACTCTTCTAATGTTTTTTTATACATATCATATGCTTTTGCATATTCTTTATTCTCTTTATAGATTCTGGCTAAATCAAGATAAGATTGAGCAAAATGCGGTCTTAGATCAAACAAGTTTTCATAAATAATCGCTGCTTGTCGAACATCACCTCTTTCTTCTAATAAAAATGCTAAAGTTCGTAATGCCCAGTAATTGTCTTCAATTATTTCGGTCAAATTAGAGATCACTTCTATTGAAAATTTTGAGTCCCATCGTTTAAAATATTCAGAACAAAAAACATAAAAAGTCACATCATTAATATAGGTTTCTCTAAGTTCGTAATAGATCTCTAGAGCCTTGGCATAGCTAGTACTATTCCATAACGGATCAAGATATTCTGGTCTGTTTTGATTAGGATTTAATAAAAAAATGGATTCATTATAATCATTCCCTTTCACTAAAAGCGTGTTTTTTGATTCATTATCAGATGTTAAAGAAGGTATCAAATTAGTTTTGATAACAAAAGTCCCATTTCTTGCTCTCCCACCATAAAATGTAGTTGCCGAAAGTCCAGGAATCAAAGTTATACTTTCAATCATAGAAGGTAATAAATAAAAAGGAGGTCTCGTCTGAATAGCACCATCAATTACAAATAGTGCATCATTATCTCCTAAAATTGTATTTCTTCCTCGAACTAAAATTTTGGCCGAATCTCCGAAACCTAATACCTGAACTCCTGGAAATTCTCCTTTAAGAAGATCTGTAAAATGAAGAGCAGATGGTGGAAACTCTTCTTTGGTTATCATATAGGCAGTAAACCCCATCTTGTCTTTCTCCATACTTCTATTACCAAGGTAGATTTTCTTTTCGGGTTTATCTTTCTTCTTTTGTTTTAGCGTTACTTCACTAAGTTTCTCGTACTTTGGGCTAAGTTCTATCCTTAGATCTTTTGAATCGTTAAGCATTATCTCTTTACTTTTCATACTAAAATGCTGAAAAGATAGCACCTGATCTGCATTAGCTTTAATACTGAAACTACCATTACTATCAGTTTCTGTCGCTATAAGCGTTCCTTTTACAAAAACTTTGCACCCTTCTACCGGAGTATTTTCAGACAAGACCACGCCTTTAACTAATTGTGACGACTCTTCAATGTTTTTATATAATATTGGATCATCCCATCCATTAAAAATATGTGTTAACGCTTCTTGCGGTTCGGTTCTTAAAAGATTTACATATTTACCCCCTGTAAAATTTGCAGCTTGATATAATTCTGAATGATTTGTATCTACTTTACTGCTGATATAAAAAACTGGAGCGTGGTGGATAAATTTAGGTTTTCCGTAGTTGTAATTTCCGTCGGTAAATACTAAATATTGATCTGTATTTCCATTTTCTTGAAAGGGATTAGAAAAATTTGTTGCTCCGTTATATTTTATGGTTTTAAGATGATCGATTAGAGCCTTACTGTTACCATTTTTAACAGTAAACGATTTAGTCTTCACTGTACTATTAGAAAAAGTTACAAGCTCTATATTTACATCTATAATTTCCGAAAAATACTGTGTAAGTAATTGTATTTCTTTTGCAATATTTTTATCCTTCATGGATAATGATGCATCCCAATATATTGTAATTTGTTGTGGTTTTTCATGTTTATTTGAATCAACAGGTAATAAAGAGGTTAAAGTATTCATCTTAAATGCAACACCAGTACTTTTTTGAAAACTCCAAGGATCTTGACTTGTCTTTTTAGTAAATGAATGCCCTATAGTACTGCCAGTAATTGCAAATTTGAGATTCTTACCATATACTTTAACCAGTTCGATACTTGCAATAAAATCCTGATTAACTATAATATCATATGTAGATAAATCAATGCTCTCTTCACCCGACTTTCTAGAAATAGAGTGTAAAATATTTTTGTTTACAATATTTTCTCCAGGTTGATCATTGTCTATTTTATAAATATTAACCCGCACTAAAAGACTATCTGCTGTGTTTTCTTCTATATTAAATCTTAGGTTTAGAAGTTTAGCATCTCTGTTTTGAGATTTTATATAAGCTCCTAATTCACTTCCAAGGGCATTCTTGTCTTTCCAATATGACACTACATTTGAATCATAACTAACATATCCAATGGAATCCAATTTACTTTCAGCTTCAACAAAAGAAGGTTTCATGCTTGTATCGATATTGATATCTGTAGGTTCTAAAAATATCCTGTTACTTTTATTAAGTAACGCCAAAAGTTTTTTATACGTTATATTTTGAGATTCATACCCCTTGCCTGATAATCGTAATACATCATTATCTTTTATCTTATCTTCATCATATCGCAAATAAAACCTACCCTTCTCATCGCTTACAGTTCCTACACCTTTATTCACAAAACCAATATTTAGATAGGGAATTGGTTTATTTGTATCTTGATTTATAACAAAAGCATCTACCAGTACTTCATACTGGCTATATGATATTAAAGTGGTAGCGAAAAAAAATAATGAAAATAGGATTCTTTTATGCATCATAGTTGGAAAATTAAGAAATTGGCATCTCCTAAAATAAAAAACAACCTACTATAAATCAAAGCTTTTAACGTTACCATAGGTTTTTTTAAGCTAAACTTACTCAATACTTATTTAATATTTATCAAAGGATTATATCGAAAATTTATCTAAAGTAACTTTTTCTTTTTGATCATAAAGCTTAATAAACTTTATCTCCTTAGTTTCATTAGGCAACCCATAATTCGTATAAATAGTATATTTAAGAAATGACGGTGATGACTTTGCTGTTTTTCTATTTACATTAAGATTTACAACCCATTGTCCTTCAAATGATTTTTCTATAATAAACTCTTTTGATAACGTTTTATGACTTACATCTTCTTTAAAAGATGCCTTATATTCTTGAGATTGATTAGACCATTCATAATAATTCATTTTTGGATTAACAAACTGAAGCACAAATTCTGCTTCTGGGTCATTCCAATCAAAAACTATACGAACAGGAGCGCTTTTGACAACAAGAAGTTGTGTAGGTACATCAGTATATGATACTTGTACTCTATGATTATTTAATAAATGTTGTATTTGGGATTTTACTTGCGATAAAAGTGGTGTAAAATCAACATTATTATCCTTGTTTTGCAGCATAATTTTATAGATCTCAAATGCATCTTGGTATCTCTTGTTCTCTTTATATGTTCTGGCTAAATCAAGGTATGATTGTGCATAACTTGGCCGAATTTCAAAAATATTTTCATAGACCAATAAAGCACTTTTTTGATCCCCTAACTCTTCTAATCTAAAGGCCAATGCTCTTAATGCTTCATAATCTTTACTATTAGAAATCTCAATTAAATTGGACAATACTTCTCGTGAAAAATTATCGTTCCACTTTTTAAAATATTCGAAACTATGTATAAAAAAAGCTGCCTTTTTTCCATGATATTGTATTAAATCAAAATATTGATCTAAAGCCTCTCTATACGTATTACTATTAAATAATGCATCCAAATATTTGGGTCTTTTGTTATCAAAATTATAGGTCAATTTTGGATGCGAATAATTCTTGGCGGTCTCAGTAAAATTATCATGTCCGATATTTTGCATTGCTTTATTATTAACAAACAACACAGTATTGATATAAAAAACGCCATTCCTGGCTGATGGCCCATATTGAATAGTGCCAGAAAAACCAGGTACATATGTAATGCTTTCGATCATCGAGGGAAGCAAATACATAGGTATATCTCGAATGGGTACACCATCTACAACAAACAGAGGTGTCGCACAGGATCTCCTAAATGAAGTTGATCGTGTATTACAAATTACATTACCATTACCTCTTGTGTTAATCGATGGAAACCTGGACCTTATTATATCTGTTAAGAAAATAGCTGATGGCAAAAATCTATCTTTGGTCACTGTATACGCAGCATATCCAAGTCTTTGTTTTTCTTTTTTCATTCCTCCAAAATTGACTACCTCTTTTGAGCCGTCATTTTCTGAAGTACTTACTCTTACCTGACCCAACTCATTATATTTGGGTTTAAGGCTGATTTTAATATCTTCTGGAACATCTACTAAAATCTCTTTGTCTTCAAAACCAAAATGTGTTAATGCCAACATATCGCCTTCTTTGGCATTTACATAAAAAACTCCATCTTTATTAGTTTCACTATGCAATAAAGTTCCTTTAACCAGTACTCTACACCCTTGAACGGGTGTATTATCTTCTGACAACACAACACCTTGAACTACTTCTGAAGGTATTGCAAAATCATACATCAGTGCGTCTTCTTTCTTATTAAAAATGTAATCCAAAGCAAGAGCTGGATCTGTTTTTAAAAGATTTACATATAATCCATTTGTAAAACTTGCCGATTGTTGCAACTCACTATGATTAGAATCTAATTTGCTGCTCATATAAAAAACGGGTACGTGATAAGCAAATTCTGGTTTTCCATAGTTATAATTCCCATCGGTAAATACCAGATATTGATCTGTGTTATTTTGGCCTTTAAAAAGAGTAGAAAAATTCGTTGCCCCGTTGTATTTGATTGCTTTTATTTCATTGATTAAATCTTTGCCTTCTCCATTTTGTATCACAAAAGGTTTGGTTTCTGCAGATTGATTAGAAAACGTAATCAAGTCCACCCTTGCACTTATAATTTCAGAAAAGTAATGCTCTAGAAATTGTATTTCTTGATCAATATTTTTTTCTTTCATAGAGAGTGATGTATCCCAATACATAGTAATATGCTTTGGTTTTACTCGCTCATTAGTTGTGTATGATGATAAAGGGTTTTGAGTATCAATCTTAAATGCTACACCCGCATCTTTTTTGAAGTGCCAACTATCTTGACTTGCATTTTTCACAAATGAATGCCCAACTTTACTTCCGGAAATAGTGAAATTTAAGTTTTCACCATAGACTTTTAGCAACTCGATACTTGCAATAAAATCTTCATTAGCCACAATATTATATGCAGAAAGGTCAACAGTTTCTTCTCCTTTTTTTCGAGAAATGGTATGGTAGATATTATCGTTCACAATATTATCTCCTGGCACGCCTTCATTATTTTTATAAATATTAACCCTAACCAATACGCTATCTGCAGTATTTTCAACTACATTAAATTTTAAACTTGTGAGTTTTGTATTTTTTCTGGGTGATCTAATAAAGGCCCCTATTTGGCTTCCAAGAGCATTTTTATCTCTCCAATAGGCGTGTACGTCAGAATCATATGTAATATACCCTAAAGCATCTTGTTTTATTTCCTCTAAAGATTCAGAACTAGCATCTGCACTATCATTTACCGGTGCAAGAAATATTTTATTCGAACTATGCAGTATTTGAAAAAGCTGTTTATACGTAAAACGCATAGATTGATAACCAATACCCGAGAATTGTATGATATCATTTTCTTCAATTCTATCTTCGTCATAACGCAAATAAAATCTCCCGTTCTTATTAGTTATCGTACCAATTCCTTTATCTACAAAACCAACATTGGCATAAGAAATTGGTTGATTCGTGTCTTGATTAAGAACAAAAGCATCTATGAGTACTTCATACTGCCCGTATGAAAAAAGTGTAGTTGCTAAAAAGATTGATAAAAATAAAAGCCCTCTATTCCTCATAACAATTAGATTTAAACAATTCGTGTTTCCTAAAATAACAAACAATCCACTGTAAATCAACAAGTTTAACGTTAAGAATAGTTAATTTTTAAGGTAAATCAATTCATATCTATTGTTTCCTTTTTAAAAGGATCTTCTATTTTTTCAATTTAGCTTTTAGCATCATTTTTTCTTTGGATATCCATTCTTTCTTTAAGATACTAAGTAGTACTGCATCTGTACGGCCTTTACCGTCAAGTGCCGGAAAAATACCTCGCAACACTCCTTCTTGAATACATCCCACACTTTTCATCGCTGCAATACTTATTGTATTTTCTATGTAAGCCGCCATTCCAATACGTTCAGCCTTCATGGTTTCAAAAGCAAATTCAAACAACAGGTATTTACAGTTTTTATTTAATCCTGTTCCTCTAAAGGCAGATCCATACCAGGTATATCCCAGCCTAATTGCAGATAGGGCAGGCATTATTTCGCAATATCTTGTACTTCCGGCATATTGTTTCTTTACTTTATCATAAACGATGAAAGGATATTCTTTTTTGGTTTTTCTGCCATCAATAGCAGATTGAATGTATGAGGTTAATTTTTTTTCTCCATTCCCTTTCACAAAAGAATACTCCCAAATATCGGGCTCGTTGGCAATCTCCAATAAATGAGGGACATCTTCGATAAGTAGAGGTCGTAGCTGTACCACATCATTTTCCAGAATGTGTTTTTTTGTGAAGTCAAATTGAAGCATATAGTTATTTGCTGTTAATCTTTATAAAGTTATAAAGATTAATCTATTTCACTTAAATATGAAAACCTAAAGGTGTGCTTTAATATGCTCTGGTATATTGTTCTTTCTCTGTAAGTGAAATTGCTTTTTTCCCATTTCCGGTTAAGAACTTTGTTTTTAGTGTTTCTCTGTCTTTTAATCGCTGAAAAAAGACAATAAAATGAAGATGCGGTCCAGTAGCCCATCCAACATCGCCACTGTATCCAATAAACTGACCTATTTTTATTTGATCACCAATTTTTACACTAGCACCATTTTTCTTGATATGGGTATATTCTGCAAAGGTACCATCGCTATGGTATATTAGAATAAAATTATTGAATTTGGCACATTCTGCTGTAGTACAACTTTTGCTATAGCTTTCTTCTACATCAACAACAATACCATCACGAGCAGCATAAATTTTTGTCCCTGTAGGCATTTTAAAATCAAGGGCATTTTCATTTTGATGAGAAGTTGTACCACCATATCCTTGAGATAACCAAAAGGTATTTCCTTTGCCATAAGGTAAATAGTATTTAAAATCAGCATCGTATTTCTTTTGATTATGATCACCATGATTATAGGTTGACTCGTATCCTAGCTTGATTCTTTTTTTACGATCTATTACATTGAGATCTGTTATAACGTATTTTTTAGTTCTGGCCGGAACTAAAAAAACTTTATTATCACCATTAGTAGAATTCAGGTTTTCTAGCCTAAAATTAATTTTTGCGGAAACTGGACTATACTCATCATTATCGGCAAGGATCCTAAATCCATTATCGGTTTCTTCATAATACAACTTAAAATTATCCTGAGTATAGGCCAGAATTGAAAAGAAGCAACAAATAGCTAAAGAGATACTTTTCATAGATTTTATTTTTATCTAAAATACAACAAAAATCATACCTTCTCTTATATCGCTAGAGAGCAGACTTCTCTTTTAACAATAAAACTGGGGTGCTTTTTGATCAAAGTACTGTTTTGAAGTTTGTAAATAGCTCCTGCCAGTGACGAGAGATCGTTGTATACTATATAATTAGCTCCTGCCAATGACGAGAGATCGTTGTATAGTATATAATTAGCTCCTGCCAGTGACGAGAGATCGTTATATAGTATATAATTAACTCCTGCCAATGACGAAAGATCGTTGTATAGTATATAATTAACTCCTGCCAATGACGAGAGATCGTTATATATTAGGTAAACAACTGATTCTATTGATTAGATCCACTTTTTTTATTCCAAATATCTAATCAAAATATTCTACTTGATTGGTCGTATAATATGTCTGCTCTCCATTAAAAAAGCTTACCCCGTTGCCATTTGATTTAATGACATAAGAGTTAAATGCAAATGTCTTTGCTGGAGTACCTTTATTATGACTTCTATATGGATAATTGGACTGAAAAGAATCCCCTTCTGATATAAGTGTTATCCTTGACCATTGACAAAAAAGATGACCTTGCGATCTATAAACATTATTGCTACTTTTTAATATTGAATTATATCCAGTAGAAACATCATACAATTGAACGCGACTATTTATTACATTTCCACTAAATAACAAAGTTTCATTATCAATAAAATCAGAGACCTTAATCGACCTATAATTCTCACCTTCAAAATAATTATCAATTACCCTTAATCCTACCGATGCAACACTTATATACAAATCCCAATTATGCATAGAATATATGTGATTGCCCTGTACTAATGTACCTGCACATGCATCCAAATGTATACCTCTATAACCTGTTACATTACTTGGAGAATAAATTAGATTATTTGTTATAAAAAAATCGGTTGCCTTGTTCCTTTCAACATCAGTAACTTTAATGCCCGTTTTACATATAATCTTATTTTCCTGAATTTTATTGTTAACAAGAGTAGTAGTTAAATTAACTCCACTAGAAGTCTTTGTAGAAATTTCAATTCCTGTTTCAAATCCTGAGATTGTATTATTATTTATTTCAGAATTCCAATTTCTAAGTATTATACCGCGTTTAACATTAAACCCATTTGATTCTAACCGAAAACCATCAAACCGTAAAGGCGTTCCTACATAGTTAACCGTTGAAATATAATTTGCGGTACCTATCATAAAATCAGAATCACTATTTGCCTTAATTACTGCACCATCTGAGATAAGCTTGATATAATTTTTATTAGGAATAATTAATTGACTTACATAGTATACCCCTTCTTCAAAATAAACTACATCAAAAGCATCAGCCTGATCCAATACCTCTTGTATCTGACTTGTATGGTCGCTTAAAGTTTCGTCAGCTACTACTATCAATTTATTAACAAAAGATTTCAACTTAATATCTAATTGAGAAGAAGAATTAATACTCGATACAAATACAGAGATAGTTTCTTCTTTTTCTTCTTCTCTTGGCTCCAGAAAATCTTTTAAGTTAAACCCAAATTCTGCCTTACCCAAGGCATCAGAAATCTCGATCTTCTCTCCTCTTACTAATAAACTTAAATTATTAATTGGTTCATTAGAACTTACGTAAATTGATAAATTTATTTCATCTCCAACATGGAACATTTGATCCGTTTTTGGATCAAAGTTTTCTGCAAATAAATTAATCTCGTCATTTATCATTTCTTCCTCATTATTGCAAGAGGTAAGTAAAATTGTAACGATTATAACAATTGATGCTGTCAATATTTTTTTCATGTAAGATTTATTTATTGTTAACCTGGAAAACCCAGAAGACAACTGGATTAATAACATACCTTTATAGATATGTTCCTAGACATACATAAATCTTACCCATATGAAGAAATTTAATTTTGCTAATATGCGAAATGATATAATAACACTAATAATCAAACTTATAGGTAGCCCCTCCTAGGATCTGTATCCCTTGTACAGGAAAATTAATCCAACGCTCATAGTTTTCTCCTGCCAGATTATTTCCTTTTACAAAGAAAGAAAGTTGATCATTTAAACGATATCCAAGGTTTATATTAGCATCAAAATAAGAGTCTAGTGTGGTGGTAGCCTGAGTAAACAAAGGAAGGGTAACAGTATTATCTATATCTTTTCGCTCACCAACATAAAATAATTGTGCTCCAAAGTACCATTGTTTATTGATTTGATAATCTAAAAGCAAAGAAGCTTTTACTTCGGGTAAATTCCATGCTTCTTGTTCGTCTTCTGTACTATAGTTAAAATACTCTGCAGAAGCTCCTAATTTGAATTTTTTACTGATTTCAAAATTTAATTCACCGTAACCCACTACTGTAGTGACATCGTCATAACGATATGAGAAAGAGTTTCCGTAATCATATCCTTCAAATTGAAAAATAGATCTTGTATTATTGACAAATAAAGGTTTCTCATCTTCAGAGATATAACTTCCTCTAAAATTATAGCTTACCACATCTGATATCTTCCCTTTTAAACCTATATTGGCATTATACAATGTACTGGTTTGTTCTATAGTTAAGGTTGGTGATACAAAAGGGTTGATTTGTACAGCATCTCTATACGTATTTTGGCGTAACTCTCCTTCTAATCCTCCATAGGCGATTACTGACTCTTCTAATAATCTATACGATGCTGTAACTTTTGGATATATATAGAAATCATTGTCTTCATTTTCTGTATCAATACTATAATGCACTGCTGCACCAAGGTTTAGGGTTAAGTTATCTCGAAGTATTACTAAACTTGGATGTACTCCAAGGTTAAGAATACCGTATTTATTGGTATTATCTATTACCGGATCAAAGCCACGTTCAAAACTACCATTAAGATAATCCACAATAAAATTTGTAGTAATCAAAGAATTTCCCATCTCAAACTCAAACGTTGGTTTGGCAACAACATGGTGCTCTATGGATTTAAGTGCATCTCCGAAAAAACGATACTTAAGCGATGCTTTCTTAAAATACAGATCATCAAACTGAAGCTTACCTCCTAATTTTACTCCAAAATAATTTTGCTGTGGATCAATAGCATCAATTTGTTCTAATGTAAGTTCTGGCGTTTCTGGCAATCCATACCAATTGTATAGCTGGTGCTCTGCTCCTACTTCTATACCGTAGGTATAGTCTCGATTACGAGAGGTATAATTAAGATCTAGAAATGTATTATAAAACTTATTATCTAATTGTACTTCATCAATCCCGCCCTGAGAAGAATTATGATGTAAATATAGACCAAGATTATCTGAACGATTGACTTGAAAATTACTGTAGAACTCTGCCAGAGCCGATGTAAAATTACCAAATCCTAAGGTTGCGTAGTTATCATATATTTCTATTGGTTTTGGTTTATCTATATTAGCCGCTCTTCCTTTTGCTGGCGTATAGATAGATGCCACCGGAACCGAAAAAATACTATATCGTATTTGTTTTTTCTTTTGTGTCACCGAATCATTAAGAATCGGATTAGATTTAATCTTAAAGGCATCGCTTATCGTTGGTGTATATGCCTTGACAATAACAACTCGTTCGGTTTCTAAATCTTCGTTTTCTTTTTCTTGTGCAAAACTTATTGTACTTAGCAAGACACTAAGTGTAAAAAGTAATTTTCTATGCCCTAAAGGTCTTAAAGACCCTTGAGATCTATTGATTCTTTTCAAAAATGTAAACATACAATACAAATCGTTTTAAAACTGATAATTACTGTTCGGTTTGGATGGATGAATTAGTTTTTGCCTCTTCGGCTTTAATTTTTTGAAGCTCAACTGTTGCCTCGTCTACGACATCGGGATAATCAGAGAAATTTTTAATAACACTCTCCAGAATATATGTTGCTTGATACGCATCTTTAAGTCCGTAGAAGTTTTTGGCCATTAGCACCAATCCTTTAGAACCGTACAATCGGTATCCAGGATAGTCTTTGGCAAGTTTTTGTATGGTTTGATTGGATGTTTTATAGTTGCCTTCTTCATTTTTGAAATAGGCGTCATAGTATAATGCCTCTGCTGCTAATTCTCCAGTGGCAATTTTTTGTACTTCGGCATATGCCAGTTTTGCTCTAGACATATTATTGGTTTGCAAAGCAGCTCTTGCTGTAAATATCTTGGCATCACGTTGCACATCCTTTTGAATTTTGGGATTAGCCAATACTTTATCTGCATACTCGATGGTTTTTTGATAATTGAGTAATTGGTAATAAGACTTCATCAAGTTAGATTGCGCAAAAACAATATTCTGCGGAAAATCAGCATCGTTCTCTAATCGTTCCAGTACAGGAATTGCTTTTTGATAACTACGATTTTCTAAATACACTTGTGACAATCTAGCCAATGCCTGTTCTGTAAATTCTGTTCTGTCGTTTTGAAGCACATATTCATAATGTGGTATACTAGCGTCTTTATCTCCTTTTTTGAAATACAGCTGCGCTAAATGAAAATGGCTTTTTAGAGCATGTAATCCATTAGGAAACTCATTCAAGTATTTCTCAAATCCATTAATTGCGGCACTTTCATTATTCTCAAGAAATTGTTTCTCAGCCGCTTCGAATGAAGTATTATCCAAATCGGCATCACTAACCTCTACAAAACTTAACCCCTTTACCCACGAAGCATACTCGTCGGTTCTTCCTAAATCTACATAAATCAGTCTCGCCGTATTTACGGCTTGTATAGCCTCATCTGTACCAGGATAATCAGCAACCACTTTCTTGAACTTAGATAATGCCCTATTTCCTTGATCTCTATTATAGAAGACCAAACCTTGTTTCAACAACCCTTTAGGCACATACGAACTTCTGGGCATTTCTCTAATTAAGCGATCATAAGCTTCAATTCCTCGTTCAATTTTGTTTTCCGAAATGTAAACATCACCAAGTGCAAACATAGCATCATCACGATATGTAGATCTAGGATATTGTAGTAAGAACATCTCTAAATCTTTAATCTTTTGACTATGTTTATTCACAAATCCATAACTAATTGCCTTTTGATAATGTGCATAATCAGCGTCGGGTCCGTTTTTTTTGATCGCCTCGTTATATGCTTCCATGGCTGGCCAATATTTACTGGAAATAAAGTGACTATCCCCTAATCTAAGGAAAGTATCTTCTTGTCTGGATTCATCTGTGTCACTTTTTTTACTATAAGCTTCAAAATATTGAGCCGCTTGCTGATATTGTTTTAGTTTAAAATAGGTGTATCCTAAATTATAATCCAGATGTTCAAATTCTATAGTAGACGATGCACCGGTACTGCCTTGAAATTGTTTAAAGTCTATTAGGGCTTCATCAAAATCATGCAATAGATAGTGGCTTTCAGCCTTCCAATAGATAGCCTTTGCCGTAAAGTTAGCATCTACTTGTTCTTTTAACGATTTATCAAAGTAACGTATCGCCTCGGTATAATTATTTTGAGTATATAATTCGACACCCCTATAAAAAGCCACTTTTTGATATACTTCTTTATCGGCAAAATTCCTACTTCCTTCAAGAAGGTCCATTGCTTCCTTATAATTTTTGGATGTAATATAAGAACTGACTAAAAGCTCCTTGATTTCATCTTCAAACTCTGTATTTGGATATTGATCTAAATATCGCAATAAGATATTTGGAGTACTTTCATATGAGTTTCCGATTTCATAACTCAACTTGGCATAATTGTATAATGCGTCTTCTTTGATCTTAGCTTCAAAATCCATTTCTGAAGCATTCTTAAAAGCATTCAAAGCTTGTTGTTTTTGATCTGTTTTTAAGTACGATTCTGCCAAATGATAATAGGCATTTTGTGCTGTAGCATTACGACCGTCTACAATTTTATTAAATTCTGAAATTGCATTACTATAATCTCCCTTTTTATAGTAGGCATACCCTAGGTAATAATAATCTGTATTATTCCATTTTCCTTTACGTCCTTTGTATTCTTTAAGATACGGAATCGCTTTTTCGTATTTTCCTAAATTGAAATAGCTTTCTCCAATAATTTTATTTAATTCAGATTTTTCTGAAGGTTTTGATTTTGGTAATTGGGTTAATCCTTCTTTTATAGCATCTTCAAAGTTTCCCGATTTGAAATTCATATCACTCTGAAAATACGACAGGTTTTTATTGTACTCATCTAAGTCTTTGACCTCATCAAAAAGTTTATCTGCCTCTTTATAGTTATCACCTTCATACGCTATAAAACCGAGATAGTACTTAGCTTTTGCACCATATTCCGGAGAATCCTGTACACGATTTAAAAACTTTTTTGCTTCATTAAATCTTTGAATTTTAAAATATGCGTATCCATAATTGAAGTTATACTTTTCTTTTTCCTTTCTACTCAAATTTGCTGCATCAACCTTATCATACCATTTTCGAGCATAAGCATATTTCCCATTATCAAAATAATAAGTAGCTGCGTCTAAATAGGCTGCATTTCGCTTAATACTGGTAGGATATTGTACTACAAAACTCTCTAAAAGTTGATCGGCATCTTTTTGATTAAGCCAAACCGCACAATTGGCAATATAATAACTACAATTAGCATCGATATTTTCGTCATTGACGGCATCCCGAACCTTATCAAAAAGGTTCTGAGCTGCTAGAAACTGTTTGTTATTATACAATTCTAACGCTTGGTTATACTGTACTAATTCATTTGTGTAAATTGCAGATTGCTGTGCAGATATAGGTCCAGACAAGCCAATCACAAAAAGCATCGAGGTGATGTATTTGTTCATCTAAATATATAGGTTTAGATTCCGGTCTGCACCGGAATGACAATTTAATTGAATCAAGGCAAGCCTTGAGTTTTTTTGAGTAAATATCGTTTCCCGCGAATAAATTTTGAGTTAAAGATAGCCTAATCTTCATAGTAATAACGAAAGAATTTGAAGATAATTACATCCCTTTTTAGAATTATGAATTCTTTATGAATACTAAGATTGAAGGAGTTTACTATTAACGTCTTCATATTATCTCAAGGAAGTAGGACCGACATCTATTATTAAAACTAAAATATTTAGTATAAAAAATGGTTATCCATGTACGGTCGTTAAAAACTATTTTTAATACCTAATTGTTTTAAAAGAAAACTTTTTACTTTTACCAAGTACTATTAATTGATAATCATAAACTATGTCTAATACGGTATTAAGCCTTAAGGATGCTTCTATTTATCAACGTGAAAGCCTAATTCTCTCTGATGTTAATGTAGAGGTTAACAAAGGTGATTTTGTCTATCTTATTGGTAAAACCGGTACAGGTAAAAGTAGTTTTATGAAGACTCTATATGGTGATCTTCCTTTATTAGAAGGAGAAGGAAGTATTGTTGATTTTGATTTACCTACACTACAAGAAAATCAAATCCCATTTCTACGCCGTAAATTGGGTATTGTATTTCAAGATTTTAAATTGCTTAATGATAGAACCGTAAAAGACAATTTATTATTTGTGCTTAAAGCAACCGGGTGGACAGACGAAATAGCAATGGATGATAAGATCGATAATGTTCTGGACAAAGTAGGGATGAAAACCAAGGGGTTTAAATTTCCATATCAATTATCAGGAGGAGAGCAACAGCGTATTGCTATAGCACGAGCTCTTTTAAATGATCCGGAGCTAATATTGGCAGATGAGCCTACCGGAAATCTGGATCCACAGACTTCAGTTGAAGTAATGGAGGTTCTTCAAGATATCAATAAGAACGGTAACACTATTCTTATGGCTACACATGATTATGCCTTACTTCTAAAATATCCATCAAAAACTTTGAAATGTGATGGAAACAAGGTTTTTGAGGTAGTACAGAGAAAAGGATGATTTCACATTTCACTTTTCTTTAGTTTTCTCATTTAAATTAGAATGTACTATCCAAAAATATCTGTATGAAAACAAATCTATATTTTACGAAAACGTTGTAAGTTGTGTTTTTTATCGGTAAAAAATGTATTTTACCGATTATTTGTTGTTTTTTACAAGTTTTAAAACCAAGAAACCTCTTACATTTGTAATGTAAAATTAACGAAGTAAAAAAAACACTTCACCCCAAAATAAAGAAAGCCCCAAATATTACCCCAAATCATACCCCAAAATATCGACTATAAATCCCGAGCCCCCTCTCGGGATTTTTTTTGCGATCTTATATTCTATTAAAAATATTCATAAAGGACAAAAAAGTACCAACTCTTTACCCGTTTCACTTTTGCTGTATTCAACATTTCTGTCAAAACCGTAAGCAAAAAACTGAGAAAACGTCAATATTTGTGTATTTTATCGATATAAAAATGCATTTTACCGATTATTTGTTGTTTTTTACAAGTTCTAACTCGAAGTACCTTCTTATATTTGTACTGTAAAAATGAGAGAGGTGTTTTTAAAACATTTCGCCCAAAAAATAAGAAACCCCAAATTACCCCAAGATATTTGGATTAGCCCCCAAATCATACCCCAAAATATCGATACAAGTCCCGAGTTTCCCCCCTCGGGACTTTTTATTTGTATCCTCTTTATACAAGTATTAAAATTTTTATAAAACTTTGATTAGTTTGTAATTCGATTAAAATTCTATCGTATCTTATTATAGATAAAAAATTGTATCATTTAAAAATAGGCTTATGAAATTATTTTACGGAATTATGATCGTAGACCTCAAAGCATTAAGAAATTTTTTGAAACAATTGCCAGGTGCAAGTAGATATGCAATGAGGAAATAGAGCACTTTCAGTTTTATACTGAATCGATTAAGACCCTGTATTAATACCTACAAAATAAAAACCCCTAGGGATATCCCTAGGGGTTTTATAATTATAATAAGATTAAACTTACACTATTTTATTTCGTTTACGTTCTACTTCAGTAAGAAATATTTTACGTAACCTTAAGTGGTTTGGTGTAACCTCAACATATTCATCTTTTTGAATATATTCTAAAGCTTCTTCTAACGAAAACTTAATTGCCGGTACAATTTTAGCTTTATCATCAGCTCCTGCAGAACGAACATTCGATAACTTTTTAGTTTTGGTAACATTAACAGTCATATCATCTCCGCGAGAATTCTCTCCAATTACCTGCCCTTCATAAATATCCTCTCCCGGATCAATAAAGAATTTTCCTCTGTCTTGTAATTTATCTATAGAATAAGGAATAGCGGTACCTTTTTCCATAGACACAAGAGATCCATTAATACGACCTGGGATATCACCTTTTAACGGTTGATATTCTTTAAAACGATGCGCCATAATCGCTTCACCAGCTGTTGCTGTTAACAACTGATTACGCAATCCTATTATACCTCTTGATGGAATTAAGAATTCGCAAACCATACGATCGCCTTTAGCCTCCATGCTTAACATCTCTCCTTTGCGAAGTGTTACCATCTCAACAGCTTTACCCGATACACTTTCTGGAAGATCAATAGTTAACTCTTCTACCGGCTCACATTTAACTCCGTCAATCTCTCTGATAATTACTTGTGGCTGTCCAATTTGTAATTCGTACCCTTCTCTTCTCATGGTTTCGATAAGTACCGATAAATGCAGTACACCTCTACCAAAAACCATAAATTTATCAGCGCTATCGGTTTCATTTACCCGTAAAGCAAGGTTTTTCTCTAGTTCTTTTTCTAGTCTTTCTTTAATATGTCTTGAAGTAACAAATTTCCCATCTTTTCCAAAGAATGGAGAATCGTTAATCGTAAACAACATACTCATCGTAGGCTCATCGATTGCAATGGTTTTTAGCCCTTCAGGATTTTCGATATCGGCTACAGTATCTCCAATTTCAAAACCTTCAAGTCCAACTAATGCACAAATGTCACCAGCTTCAACCTTATCTACTTTTCTTCTTCCTAGACCTTCAAAAGTATGAAGTTCTTTAATTTTTGATTTTTTTATGGTTCCATCACGTTTCACCAAAGAAACCTGCATACCTTCGGTCAGCGTTCCTCTTTGCAAACGACCAATAGCGATACGTCCTGTAAATGAAGAAAAATCTAATGATGTAATCAACATTTGTGGAGTACCCGCTTCAATTTTAGGAGATGGGATATGATCGATCACCATATCCAATAAGGGTTCAATATTGTCAGTTTCTTTTTTCCAGTCCTCACTCATCCAATTGTTCTTTGCAGAACCATATACCGTTGGAAAATCTAACTGCCACTCTTCAGCACCTAACTCGAACATAAGATCGAATACTTTCTCATGTACTTCATCAGGAGTACAGTTTTCTTTATCTACTTTGTTTACCACAACACATGGTTTCAAGCCAAGATCAATTGCTTTTTGAAGTACAAAACGAGTTTGTGGCATTGGTCCTTCAAAAGCATCTACAAGAAGTAGTACTCCATCGGCCATATTTAATACACGTTCTACTTCTCCTCCAAAATCGGCGTGACCAGGAGTATCAATAATATTGATTTTAGTTCCTTTATAAGTAACCGATACGTTTTTTGAAGTAATTGTAATACCTCTTTCACGCTCTAAGTCATTATTATCAAGGATTAAATCTCCAGTATTTTCATTTTCACGAAATAATTGACAATGGTACATAATCTTATCTACCAACGTAGTTTTACCGTGATCTACGTGTGCAATTATTGCAATATTTTTTATAGCTGTCATAAACGCCTCATTTTTAAGGGTGCAAAGGTACGAGTTATTTTGACAGGTTGTATATCTTTTACCCGTTATTTAAAAAGCACTAAAATTAGTACACAAAACTCTTATTAATAATGCCTTAATTCTCCCAATAAAACTTCTATCTTTGCACCTTAAAATAAGCTATCATGCAACTAGAGAATATTCCTAATCTAAAACATCTTGACGCAAATAATTTTTTCCTTCTGGCTGGGCCATGTGCTATTGAGGGAGAAGAAATGGCATTACGAATTGCAGAAAAAGTAGTTGACATTACTTCTAAATTAAACATACCATATGTGTTTAAAGGGTCTTTTAAAAAGGCTAATCGTAGTCGTATTGATAGTTTTACAGGAATTGGAAATGAAAAAGCCTTAAAAATCTTACGCAAAGTAGGAGAAACTTTTGAAGTACCAACTGTCACCGATATTCATGAAAATGAAGATGCAGCGTTGGCAGCAGAATATGTCGATATCCTGCAAATACCAGCTTTTTTGGTTCGTCAAACTGACCTGGTGGTGGCAGCGGCAAAAACCGGTAAAACTGTAAATCTTAAAAAAGGGCAATTTATGAGCCCTGAAGCGATGCAGCATGCCGTTAAAAAAGTAAACGATAGTGGTAATAAAAATGCCATGATTACAGACAGAGGAACTATGTTTGGTTACCAAGATATGATCGTTGATTTTAGGGGTATCCCTACCATGAAACAATATGGAACTACAGTATTAGACGTTACCCACTCTCTACAGCAACCTAATCAATCTAGTGGTGTTACTGGCGGTAGACCAGACATGATCGAAACCATAGCACGTGCAGGAGTTGTAACAGGTGTTGATGGATTATTTATGGAGACTCATTTTGATCCGGCAAATGCCAAAAGCGATGGGGCTAATATGCTACACTTGGATCATTTAGAGAAATTGCTAAGCAACTTAGTAGCGATTAGACAAACGGTTAATCAGTTATAAATTTTTCTTTTCTGAATTTATAAGCTTGCTCTAGTACCTCTATAAGTATTTGGTCATCGATATCTTCCTTTTTTTGATATCGAAGTGACTTTACATACTTTCTTTTATCGGCGTATAATTTATCTAAGTGCTTTGTAAAATATTGTGCAGCAGGAAAACCGACATCTACATATCCCTTAGTCACATTAAGATAACATATAAAATTCTTTCCTTCATAATAAAAAGGAAGTTTCCATTTAAATAATAACTCGACATCAGACAAGGTAGTTTCGATTACTACTTGCAGATGAAGCAATATAGATTTAAAAGGTTCTGGTTGCTTTAGGATGTATTCTTCTGCCGGATTCATACTTCAAAAATAAAATTTTGCACCACTAATTAAAAAAATCATTTGCACAATTCAATATTTTCATTTTACTTTGCATTTCAAAGTACTTTTAAAATGAGCACAGAAGAATACTTAAAAGACATCACAGAGATTAAAGACATGATGAATAAATCTTCACGTTTTTTCTCACTTAGTGGTTTATCAGGCATCATGGCAGGTATCTATGCCTTGATAGGAGCTGCCATCGCATATTATTTAGTAAGCATAAGCGGTAGAGACTATTTAATTCTCGATGGCAAAATATTTAATTATATTTTACTCGACCTCCTTATAGTAGCACTACTAAGCATTATAACAGCAATATTTCTAAGCACTAGAAAGGCTAAAAAAAATAATGAAACGCTATGGAACGGTACATCAAAGAGACTACTTACTGCCTTTCTAATTCCACTAATTACGGGTGGAATTTATATTATAATTAAAATATACAGCAACCATTACGGTCTCACAGGTTCATTAATGCTTATTTTTTATGGATTAGCCCTAATAAACGCATCAAAATATACAATTGGTAATGTAAAATATTTGGGATATATAGAAATTGTATTAGGTTTGATCTGTGCAGTATATCCTGGATATGGCTTTTGGTTTTGGGTCTTGGGATTTGGAGTAATGCATATTATTTATGGAAGCCTTATTTATTTTAAGCACGATCGATAAGTTCAGGGTCAAGAAACTTTAAGTAGCATAAAAGATTTTCGCATAGACGGAAACAAAAATGAAAAATATAATAGGAAATATAAACAAAGCTTTTGATCATCGAATCAGATTGGGTATTATGTCAATCTTGGTGGTTAATGAATTTGCCGATTTTAAAACGTTAAAAGAACTTCTGGGAGCCACAGATGGTAACCTGGCAAGTCATACTAAGGCATTAGAAAAAGATGAATATATTTTGGTCGAGAAATCATTTATTGGTCGAAAGCCTAACACAAGATATAGTGTAACCAAAAAAGGTAGAGAAGCCTTCAAAAAGCATGTAGAAGCTATTGAAAAATTACTGAAGCAATAGCTATATTTTTTTAATCATTTACTTTGAATTTCAAAGTACTTTTAAATAATAGAATGAGAGCATTTATTTTAGAAACGATATACGAATTAAGCAAAAAACCATATCAAAAGTGGTTTAAAAAACAAAAGGCCTGGGATATTTCTGTATCAAACCTTTTGCAACTGCACCCTAAAAATAGTTTAGGTTTTCATTTGGGATGTTTTTTACTTAAACATGATTTTTCTCCACAACCCAAACTAGAGGATCACGATGTATTTCATGTACTAACGAACATAGGGATTTCTGTACCCGAAGAAATCGCCATGCAGTACTATCTTTTAGGAAATGGGAAACGAAGCATATACCTAATCTTAGTTATTTTTATAGGCACCCTACTCTACCCTGATAAGATCCATCTTTTTAGAAACACCTACATAAAAGGAAAATCAGCATATTCCTTTCATCAACTGAATTACAAAAAACTATTACATCAACCTGTTCACAAATTAAGGACTACATTTTTAATCTCTCCGTTATGCAAATAAGACAAACAATCAACAAAAAGGCACTAACACTGGCAACAATTAGCCTTCTTTTAGGAACATTCATTTTATTATTATACTTAACCTTCGAATCTGAAGCTTTTCTAGTTGGTGGTGTATTTTATGTATTAGTAACATTAGTGATAAATGCAATCACCCTAATTGGGTTATTTGCTAACGCTATTATCAATCATCAGTACTACAAAGAAAACATAACTACCATTTTACTTTTCTTGATTAACATCCCTATAGCCATGGGATATTTAATGATAGTGATCAACAATCCATTTTAAAAAAACTATAATGAATACTACTTACGAACGATCACCATTTATCAAGAGTCTTATCGCGTCTGTAGCATTTAGCGCTGCATTGTTGCTGATCAGAATTATAAAAACTGATTCTCTTTTTTTCCTTTTCCTAATTTGGAATTTATTTCTTGCTGCGATACCGTACCTTATCACTACTCTACTAAGTGCAAAAAAAGTAAACAGAGTCATCTTCTGGAGTGGTTTTACAATATGGTTGGCTTTTTTACCCAATTCACCATACATCATAACGGATTTACAACACATTAGATTAAGCACATTACATTCGGTTTGGTTTGATGTTTTACTTATTCTATCGTTTGCTGTTAATGGTATGATCATGGGATTTGCATCTTTACAAATGATGCAAAAACTGCTATTAGAACGTTTATCCCAAAAAGTTACCAATTATATCATCCGGCTTATTTTAATTCTTTGTGGATTTGGAATATATTTAGGAAGAGTCTTACGATGGAACAGCTGGGATATTCTTCAAAACCCTATGGGCATTTTATCAGATATTCTAAAAAGAATCCTCTTCCCTATTCAACACATAGACACTTGGGCTTTTACCATTGGTTTTGGTGGTTTCTTGACCATAACCTATCAATTGATTGAGTATTGTCAAGAGAAGAGCTGACACCTATACCTCAAAAGAAACAATTAACAATAGAAATACAATAAACTTTATACTTATGGAAACCCAAAAACAAAAAAAGTCCTTCGGACAATGGCTAAAAACTTCAATCACCGTACGCATGTTGATGGTAGGAATATTAATTCTGGTTCTATTAATTCCATTATCCTACATTAAAAACTTAATACAAGAGCGTGCCTATAGACAAGAAGAAGTAGTTCGAGAAATTAATCAAAAATGGGGAAACGAAGTGTTACTTTATGGCCCTATACTTAAAATTCCGTATCAAATACACAGCCTAAAAAAGATCTGGGACGAAAAGACCAAATCGTACACCGAAGAAGACCTTATTACTATAAAATATGCATTCTTTTTTCCGAACACATTAGACATAATAACCAAGGTTGAATCTGAAACTCTAGGAAGAAGTATCTATGAGTCTGTGGTGTATACTGCCGATATGAAAATAAAGGGCTCTTTTAGCATTCCAAATTTTGAAATGCAAGATATTGCCGAAACTGATATCTTATGGAACAAGGCAACAGTATTAGTTAACTCAACTAACCTAAAAGGGATAAAAAGTAATTTAGAGCTAAAAATAGGCTCAGAAAGTTATGCATTACAATCAAGATTTGCTCAAAAAACGCATACCAACACTTTAGAAACCAAGTTTCTTAAAGAAAACTCTATTCCTAAAGAAAATTCTATTGATTTTGGTTTAGATCTGATTATCAACGGTAGTGAACAACTACGATTTATACCTGTGGGTAAAGAAACCAAGGTATCGATAACCTCAAATTGGGCTTCACCAAGTTTCAATGGAAACTATCTTCCAGACACCAAAACAAAAGAGATTACAGAAAATGGTTTTAAAGCTAATTGGAAAATACTGCAAATCAACAGAGAATTTGAACAGGAGTTTTTTGGAGAATTACCCTATATTGATTCATCTGCCTTTGGTGTAAAATTATTGATCCCTGTAGATGAGTATCAAAAAAGTGAACGAGCAACCAAATATGGATACCTGGTGATAGCACTTACTTTTTTAGTCTTCTTTTTAATTCAGAGTATTAGTAAAATTCATATCCACCCATTTCAGTATATGATGATAGGTTTGGCGTTAACGATGTTTTATACACTACTCATATCTATATCTGAACATTCTAGCTTTTTGCAAGCCTATATTATAGCCGGTGTAGCGGTCGTATTATTGATTTCCATATATTCAAAAGCAATACTCAAAAGCTTTAAGTTTATGGGATTTATAGCAGCTTCGCTCGCTGTTTTGTACACTTTTATTTTTGTAATTATACAGCTTGAAAGCTATGCTTTACTTGTGGGTAGTATAGGATTGTTCTTAATCCTTGGAACCATAATGATGATATCTCGAAAAATTGATTGGGGAAATGACTAAAACATCTTAAACAAAACAAGAAAAGCTATGCTTCAAACTTTTGAAGTGTAGCTTTTTTATATACTTTTAGTTCTTCTAAAAATGAAATTCATGAGAAAAAGTATATCTATCCTGGTTATAGCCTGCGTAACACTAAGCATATTTTCGTGTAAAACAGACACTAAGAACACTAAAAACCTAGTAAAAGAAGTAACATTTACCAAAGAAGGAGAGCTTTCTTTATTTGATTCAAAAGACTCTATCCCAAGCTCGATTACCACATTAGACATAGAGATTGCCGATGATGATTATCAAATTCAAACCGGCCTTATGTATCGTAAATCAATGCAAAATAACCAAGGAATGCTATTTGTATTTTCTAAAGAGGCGCCACGTTCTTTTTACATGAAAAATACGGAGTTTGCATTAGACATTATATTTATTGATTCCAAAAACAAGGTGGTAAGTATTCAAAAGAATGCACAACCATTTAATGAATCTTCTTTACCCTCAGAGGGTCCTGCCCAATACGTTTTAGAAGTGAATGCCGGTTTAACAAATACCTGGAATCTTAAGTCTGGTGACTCAATTTCTTTTACTCGATAATCGAGATTTGAATGCTCCAAGACTCGCCTCGAAATTTAAATTATTTTTCAATTTAATGCCTCATGGACTCGCCCAGAGGTAGTTTACAAAATGTAAATCCTATTAAAAACATATTCAAATAAAAAATCCGTTTCAAGTAATTGAAACGGATTTTTTATATCAGTACTGAAAAAAATTATTTTTTCTTCTCTTCAGTCTCTTTTTCTTTGATTTTTAAACCAACTTTGCTTACTGTATCATGCATAATTGGCGTTGCAATAAACAATGATGAGTATGTACCTACTAATACACCAATAATTAGCGAGAACATAAACCCTCTTAATGGTACTGCAAATATAAATATAGCTACAAGTACTAATAAGGTAGTCAAAGATGTATTTAAGGTACGACTCAACGTACTATTTAAAGCTCCATTTACATTCTTTGCTAATGGCCATGTAGTGTGCTCTTTGAAGAATTCACGGATTCTATCAAATACAACCACGGTATCATTCAGAGAGTAACCAATTACGGTCAGTATTGCCGCAATAAATGCCTGATCGATTTCCATGTTGAATGGCATAAACTTCCATGTCAATGAAAACACACCAAGTACTACCAACACATCGTGGAATACGGCGGCTACCGCACCTAAACTAAATTGCCATCTTCTAAATCGTAATAAGATATATAAGAATACTACGATCAAGGAACCTAATACAGACCAGAAAGCCGCTTGCTGAATATCATCTGCAATTGTAGGTCCAACTTTCATAGAAGACATAATTCCTACTTGCTTATCTTCATCACCATTTGCAAATTCATCATAAGTCAGTCCTTCAGTCAAATATGGTTTTAAAGCTTCAAATAATTTATTCGAAATTTCAGTATCTACCGCTTCACCGGTTTCATTTACTTTATATTTGGTAGTGATTTTTAACTGATTATTTGCTCCAAGAGTTTTTGCTTGTGCACTTTCGAATACAGCAACCAGATCTTTTTCAACCGTAGTAGGAACTACATCTTTAGCAAAACGCACCGTGTATGTTCTACCTCCTACAAAATCTACTCCATAATCCAGGTTATTCGTAAATAAAGAAGCAATACCTGCAATGATAATAGCTCCTGAGATTACATATGCAATTTTACGCTTCTTTAAGAAGTCAATATTTATATTCTTAAATAAGTTCTTTGTTGCACTAGTAGAAAAAGCTAATTCTTTTCCATTTTTACCATATCCATCAATAAATAATCTGGTAATAAAAATTGCAGTAAATAAAGAAGTTAAAATACCAATTAATAAAGTTGTTGCAAATCCTTTAACAGGTCCTGTACCAATTAATAATAAGATTAAACCGGTAAGACCAGTTGTGATGTTTGCATCAAGAATAGACGACAATGCATTATTAAATCCATCTTTGATAGCATCTACCTGAGATTTACCTTTAGCTAATTCTTCTCGAATTCTTTCAAATATTAACACGTTAGCATCTACCGACATACCAATCGTTAAAACGATACCAGCAATACCAGGGAGTGTTAATACCGCCTTTAATCCAGCCAATACTCCAAATATAAACAGAATATTAACGACCAATGCAACATCTGCAAAAGCACCTGCTTTACCATAATAAAATATCATCCAGATTAAAATCAATACTAATGCAATTGCAAAAGACATGATACCACTATCGATCGCTTCTTGACCAAGAGAAGGTCCTACAACTTCACTCTGAATAATATCTGCTGAAGCTGGTAATTTACCTGCTCTCAATACATTTGCTAAATCCTGACCTTCTTCTACAGAAAAATCCCCAGTAATTTCACTTCTACCTCCACTAATAGCTCCAGTAGTAACTCCTGGTGCCGAATATACAACATCATCAAGTACAACAGCTATCTGGCTTCTTTGACTAAATGCACGACCAGTCATTTCTTCCCATTTCTTTGCTCCTTTACCATCCATTTGCATAGTAACGGTAACTTTTCCTAACTGGTTATATTCTTGTCTTGCATCGGTAATAACACCTCCGCTTAATTCTGGCTCATTATCTCTATTTCCTTTTATTGCATAAAGATCAAGAACTTCAGAATCTTTTTCAGGTTTACCCCATGCAAATTTTGTATAACGTTGCTCTACAGGCAATAACGCTCTTACTTTTGGATCATTAAGATACGCCATAAACGTATCAGCATCTTTCTTTAAAACAGACACAACAACTGGTCCACCTTGACCACCTTGACCCGCAATTAGATCTAATAAGGGATTTACTTGAGCTTCAACATCTGTAGAATCCTCTGCATCTTCCAATAAATCTTCGATTGCAGCATCAGCATCTGACTTGGTAGTATCTACTTGAGTAGAATCGACTACAACTTCGCTTTCTTCCCCTTCTTTAACCTCTTCTTTAACTTTTTCAACTTTATTAGCTTGTTCTTTTAAGAGATTGTTTGCTGTAAATAAGAATGGGAAGATCTCTTCCGCCTTATACACATCCCAAAATTCTAGTTGTGCTGTACTTTGTAGTAAGCTTTTTACCCTATCTACATCTTTTGCTCCAGGCAATTCAACCAAAATACGTCCAGACTCTCCTAAACGCTGAATATTTGGTTGAGTAACTCCAAACTTATCGATACGTTTACGCAATACTTCAAAAGCAGAAGTTACAGACTCATCAATTTTTCTTCTCAATACAGGCTTTACCTGATCGTTAGTCATATCATAAGTGATATCATCACTTAGATTTTTATTAGCAAAAATATCTGGTGATGCCAATTTTGCATCTGGAATTTTTTCAAACTCCGTAAAGAAATCCTCTATATATGTATTCTGGCTATTCTTTTGTAATTCGTCTGTAGCAAGCAATGCCTGATTAAACGATGGGTCTTTGGATTTGTTTGCTAGTCCGCTCAAAATATCCTTTACAGAAATTTGAAGAATAACATTGATTCCTCCTTTAAGGTCAAGTCCCTTATTAAGTTCTTTATTTTTTGCAAAGTTATATGTAATACCAGCAAAAATTTCTTCTTTGCCGATAGAATCTAAGTATGCTCCTTCTGCTGTTTCTCTTAACTTTGAATAGTCTTCTACAGTTTCAGGGTACTTTTGTTGTGCATAGGCTTCTGCCTCATTCTCTTTTGTGTAGGTTAAATACGTATAAGACAATTGGTATACACACACCAATCCGAACAAAATCGCAAATACTCTAACAAGTCCTTTATTTTGCATTATTTATTTATTTTGGTCAAACCTAGTTGCAAAGATGAGTACACATAAATTATACTCAAGGTTTGACAATTATTATTAATTATTAAATTATTATGGTAATCAAATTATATCAAGCAAGTGATATAAGTTATTTTTAAAATACTAAAATGGCTTTCAAGAGTAGTATCACTCTTCTATTTTAGCTTTTAAAGAAATATGGTTTTAGGAATTTTATAAAAGCTTTGAATTCCAATTAAGAAATTGGTCCAGCCCTTACTTCTGGAATATTATGTGAGATATTATCTATTGTGATAACAATAGATGAATTTAATTTTTGGGCTACTTTAACAAGCCGATCTATATCGTCATCAATACTAGTAATTAAACTATATAAATTATCACTAGAATCTGCATCTTGTTCATGCTGTACTTCTACAACATATAAACCATTAAAGTCAGAATCAACACCTGTGCTTTTCTGGATTTCATAAACATCTAGGTTATAGTCTTTAGAATTTTTATTTAGAGGAAACTGATTATCGTCTTCATTTTGGTCATAAAAAACATGATCCAGCGCTACGTTTTGACCTGCAGAAAGTGTTTTTTTTATGAACTCTACATCTTCATCACTGTAATAAGCAATTTTAAGGGTACCATTTTCTAATTCCTTAGATATTACAGTATTCTTAACCCCAAGAGATTGTAATTGTTTCTTTACGTTTGCAATAGCATTTTGAGCCTCTTGAGAGGTGACTTCAATATTAACAAACTCTAATACAATTTCTTGATTAGGTACAACGGTTTGTCGTTGAATAACAACAAGTACTGCAAGTGCAGTGATTAATATTCCGAAGTACCATTTTTTCTTCATGCGGCAAATATAAAAAAATTAAGATTGTATTTCTAACGTCTTTATATAAATATAGATTACAAGTTTAAACTACAAATTTAAGATTATTTCAATTCCTCTTCTTCGAAGTTTGTTAGTCTTAAATCAGGTAAAGATCCTGAATTTAAAATATATGTAAAATCTTGCGCTTCATATAAACTAAAAGTAGTTATTTCAAATACGCCTGTAGAAATTGCTCCAGAAACAATACCTGGATCTGCATAAACCATATCATTTCCTACAATCGCTATTTTAAAATGTTTTACAAATGCTTTTTCTGTTAACTCCTTCCATTTTTCAGTGCCTTCATCATTAAATTTAACTATTACACTAAACCTTCCAAAAATATTTGGTTCGTAATACGCCTTTTCAATAATATCACCTTCCAAAATCGGTTTTCCTCCTTTTTCTAATTTTACTGCATAAAGAAATAATTCATCCTCAGGATCCTCTTCTTTTTTACTCCAAAAAAAACTAACATCTTCCTTATTAATAGGTAAAAGTGAGTGGAGATTTTGATTAGACAAGTATTTATTCACCGTTGAAGTGTCTTTTTCAGAAATATACAAAATAACTGCTCTTTCATCATTTTTTATTGTCATCTTATCATCAAGATCAAATAAAGGGCTTTTTCCTATAAGCTTCTCCTTTTTCAACAATTTCCTTAATTCACCGACAAACTTTATCAGATCTCTTCTATAAAACGCTTCATAAAACTTAAGTTCCCCATTATGCAATAGTAAACTTTTTATTCTTTCAGGATCACTCTTAGTTATTAATTCAATAGAAACCTCATTATTCTTAGTTCCATTATAAAACTGTGTTTTTTTGGAAACACCTTGTAACCTTCTACTTAATGTTTGGATAATTTTTTCGGTATAAGCTTTATTATCTACATTATGTTTTGCATCGAATTGAAGTGTAACATTAAGTTTCTTATAGGTCTGTTGCCCTGAAGCGCTTGAAACAACAAATAACAACAATATACTTATTCCAAAGGCTTTGTAAAATATCATAAAAAGATTTTAAATTAAAAAAAACAAAGCTGCAATAAAGCAGCTTTTATTTATACATATAACTTAGATTCTAAAATATAATTACAGTTCTAGCAATCCATTAGTTTTCTTAACACCTTCTGCGCTCTCAGCTAATTTAGCTTTTTCAGCATCACTCAGTTCGATTTCAACGATTTTTTCGATTCCATTTCGACCTAATACTACTGGAGTTCCAATACAAAGGTCATTTAAGCCATATTCACCTTCTAATAATGTAGAACAAGGGAAGATTTTCTTCTGATCGCAAGCAATAGCTTGCACAAGTCCAGACACTGCTGCTCCTGGTGCATACCATGCAGATGTTCCTAATAATTTAGTAAGTGTAGCTCCACCTACTTTAGTATCTGCAGCTACCTGCTCTAATCTATCATTAGAAATAAATTCTGAAACTGGCACGCTATTTCTAGTAGCTAATCTAGTCAAAGGCACCATTCCTTTATCACTGTGACCTCCAATTACCATTCCGTCAACATCAGAGATAGGGGCACCTAACGCTTCTGCTAATCTATATTTGAAACGTGCACTATCCAATGCTCCTCCCATACCAATAATTCTATTCTTAGGAAGATCTGTGGTTTTATGAACCAGATAGGTCATCGTATCCATAGGGTTACTCACCACAATAATAATTGCATTTGGAGAATGCTCTATTAAACTAGAAGATACTGTCTTTACAATTCCTGCGTTGATCCCAATTAACTCCTCACGAGTCATTCCTGGTTTACGTGGAATTCCTGAAGTAATTACAGCAATATCACTTCCTGCAGTTTTAGAATAATCTCCTGTAGTTCCTGTAATTTTTGTATCAAAACCATTAAGAGATGCAGTTTGCATTAAATCCATTGCTTTACCTTCTGCATATCCTTCTTTGATATCTAACAATACTACTTCTGAAGCAAAATCCTTTATGGCTATATATTCGGCGCAACTTGCACCTACTGCACCAGCTCCTACTACTGTAACTTTCATTATGTTGTGTATATTTTTAATTAATATTAATTCGTTGTATTGAAAAAATTTCAATACCTGCGCGAAAATACAAATTCTTTAACGAATTAATTCACAAATACAAGCTAAATTACCACCCAAAAGCGAGTCCAAGAGATAGGTTATTATAATTCTGAAGTGTATAATCCAGATTAGCATTAAAAACTCCAAATTTAACTCTAGCACCAATGGTAGCTTTAACTCCTTTGGTTTTATTCTTTACACTAATAGGATCGGTAATTACATCTGAAGCAAACGGACCGTTTTGAATTTGATACACCCCCAATACATCAGCATCACTTGAACCAAAATAATACCCTAAACCTCCGTAAAAATTAAGTACCGGTAATTTTGTAGACACTATACTAGTAATCAACCAAGAATTAGAATTAAGTTTCACTTCTTGATCAACCCCTGGTAAACCACTACCTGTGTTTATATCATAAAAACCTTTTACATTAGTATACCCTATTAATCCTGCTAGTTTTACCGGCCATCTTTTTAAAGGAAAAACCCAATCTGTAAATTCGTGTTGAAAAGCAACTCCATATAGTTGAATTTCTGCATCTTCTACAGCCTTAATTCTTGGTAAAAAACGCACTTTGATTTCAGTGCTTTTAATAAGACCTAAAGACGCTTGTAAATATCCTGCTGGTATAGAATTAATTGCTGAACTTCCGATACCATCTGGCAAAACTACCTCTAACTCATCAGGATCGCCTTCATTAATAACTACGGTTACATCTCCTTGATTAACCCCAAATGCATTAGTCACTTCTTGACTAGTTTGACCATCTCTAAATGTGATATTAATATAATCTGCCGTATTAAGAATAAAAGATTGCTTTTCTTCTCTTACAAAAGAAAGGTTTCCTACTATGCCCACTTCAAAATGCCAAAGTTTTTTTGTTTTAGCGGTATTATACCAGCCATTAGACATATTATTGACCAAAGACTCACCTGCTGGAACAAAATAATCTGCACTAAACCTTTGAGCATTTGCAATTCCGATCTCAAGAATTTGATCGATATCTGTTTGAGAAGAGGCCAATTGGCCTAGAACCAATGCCAACAATAATGTTAACTTTTTCATTAGATTTGGGTTTTATAGGCGTTGCAATATAAAAAAAATCCGCTATACATAAAGATATAGCGGATTTTGAGTAGATTTATTATGTATTACGCATCAATATTTGCATATACTGCGTTCTTTTCAATAAATTCCCGACGTGGCGGCACCTCGTCTCCCATTAGCATAGAGAAAATACGATCCGCTTCAGTAAGATTATCAATACTTACCTGGCGTAATGTTCTAAACTCTGGATTCATCGTAGTATCCCAAAGTTGCTCTGCATTCATCTCTCCAAGACCTTTGTAACGTTGTATTTTAGAATTTTCTCCAAACTCTCTTACAATTTGATCTCGTTGATCGTCATTCCAAGCATATTGTTTCTTAGCACCTTTTTTCACTAAATATAATGGTGGAGCAGCAATATATATATGTCCCGCTTCAATCAATTCTTTCATATAACGGAAAAAGAATGTTAGTATCAGTGTAGAAATATGACTACCATCGACATCGGCATCACACATAATTACGATTTTATGATAGCGTAATTTTGAAAGGTTTAATGCTTTACTATCTTCTTCTGTACCTATCGTTACACCAAGCGCAGTAAATATATTTTTGATTTCTTCATTCTCAAAAACTTTATGATGCATCGCTTTTTCTACGTTTAGTATTTTTCCACGAAGTGGAAGAATTGCCTGAAACATACGATCACGTCCTTGTTTTGCAGTACCACCTGCAGAATCACCCTCTACAAGAAACACTTCGCATAAAGCCGGATCTTGCTCAGAGCAATCAGATAATTTTCCTGGCAAACCACCAATACTCATAACCGATTTACGTTGCACCATCTCACGCGCTTTTTTAGCGGCATGGCGTGCTTGTGCAGCAAGGATAACTTTTTCTACAATCGTTTTTGCGTCACTTGGGTTTTCTTCTAGATAATTTTCTAACATCTCAGAAACTGCCTGTGAAACTGCAGAAGTAACCTCTCTATTACCCAGCTTAGTTTTGGTCTGCCCTTCGAATTGTGGCTCTGCAACCTTTACAGATACAATTGCTGTTAGTCCTTCTCGGAAATCATCCCCGGCAATTTCGAACTTCAACTTATCTAACATCCCAGAAGCATCTGCATATTTCTTAAGCGTCGAAGTCAATCCTCTTCTAAATCCAGAAAGATGCGTTCCTCCTTCATGAGTATTAATATTATTTACATAAGAGTGAAGATTCTCTGCATATGAATCATTATAGATCATAGCCACTTCTACAGGAATATTATTTTTCTCCCCTTCCATAGAAATTACTTCTCCTATGATAGCACTACGACTTGCATCTAGAAACCTTACAAATTCTTTCAATCCTTCTTCTGAGTGGAATGTTTCTGAAACAACATTACCTTCATCATCTTTATGACGCATATCTGTAAGTGTAATTGTAATACCTTTATTTAGGTATGCCAATTCTCTCATACGACTTGCCAAAGTATCATAATTATACTCGGTTGTTTGTTGAAAAATTGATGTATCCGGTTTGAATGTTACAATAGTACCTCTAAAATCAGTACTTCCTGTTGATTTTACCGGATATAGTGGTTTCCCTCTTTCATATTCTTGCTCCCAAACCTTACCTTCTCTATGCACGTAGGCATGTAAGTGATCAGAAAGTGCATTAACACAGGATACACCTACCCCATGCAAACCTCCAGAAACTTTATAAGAATCTTTATCAAATTTTCCTCCCGCACCAATTTTGGTCATTACAACTTCTAATGCAGAAACACCTTCTTTTTTATGAATCTCAACCGGAATCCCTCGTCCGTTATCTTTTGTTGTGATCGAATTATCTTCGTTTATTGTAACTTCGATGGCGTCACAATGCCCAGCAAGCGCTTCATCAATAGAGTTATCAACTACTTCATACACCAAATGATGCAATCCTCTTACTCCTACATCTCCAATATACATTGATGGACGCATGCGTACATGTTCCATTCCTTCTAACGCCTGAATACTATCGGCAGAATAATTACTTTTTTTGTTTTCTTCGCTCATAAACCAGCTTTATTATTTATGATAATTTTGGTTAACGAACAAAGATAAAAAAACAGTAAAAGGATAAAAGGATTTTATCAAAGATGATTTAAAGAGTTATCAACAATTAATCAAGATTACTACCAGAAAAAACAAAAATGCTCTTAAAACTGATAAAAATAGCCTTAAATGGATTTTATAATAATTTTATAATTTTTAACCTTGAGTGAAATCCCACTATAAAACCACATAAGAAAAAGGCAATTATAAAGAAAATCAAAATATTACATGCACTTCACAATATGTTTACCGATAATGTAAATAAAGTAAAAAAACTTCACTGCGAACTTAAAAACACACATTACGCAAAACGCTTACTAAACAGCTTCTTACGGATACTCATTGGTTAACACAAATTAACATTCTTTAAAATAATTTTAACCAGTTGATTTGTAATAACTAGAACAACAATCTAGTTATGTCAGCTATAAAAAACACAAACAAACTCAAATTTTAAATTCAAAATGAAAACAAAAAAATTAATTTACTTAGGAAAAGTTACAGCAATATGCTTAGGGCTTTTTGCAGCTTCATGTTCTAATGAAAGCTTTGAAGAAACTCTTCCGGAAACTTCAGAAGCTCCTCAATTAGTAGAAAAGTACTTTAGAGGAAATCTAATAGAAGTAGAAGAACTCGACAATGGAATGTTTAAATGGGGAGATGTAGAATTTACTCCAGAACAATTACAAGACGAAGAAATTGTTAACGATCCTAACCTAGCTCCTAACGAAATTGATGCCAAGCTCGGTCTCGCTTCTGGGGTTAGAAAATGGCCTAATAACACCATTATATATGTATTAGACGGTAGTCTTACTAGCAATCAACGTGACGTTACTTTTAGATCTATGGAAGAATGGACCACTAAAACCAATATTAGATTCAAAGAAAGAACTAATGAAAATTACTATGTAACCATTAGAAATAGTGGTCGAAATTGTAATTGTGCATCGGCTAGTTTAGGAGTACAGGGCACAAGAGGAACAATAAATATGGGAGTAAGAACTGGTACAGGAGTAATGACTCATGAAATCGGACATACACTAGGGTATCTACATGAACAAAATCGTAGTGATAGAGATCAATTTGTTGATATTTTTCCTGAAAACATTCAAGATGGTGCAATAAGCCAATTTAGAGTAGATAGAAATTCGGTTAATCCAGGTCCTTTTGATGTTAGATCGATCATGATTTACAGCAGCTTCACTTTTAGTAAGAATCGTCAACCTGTAATGTTAGAGAAAGACGGAAGTCGTATCCCTTTTAGAAGTGTATTATCTGCTGGAGATATTGCAGGTACCAACAAACTTTACCCAGCCGGAGACGGTGGAGGTGGAGGTGGAGACACTGATACTTGCGAAGGCGTTGAAGAATGGGTAAGAGGTCAGCGATACGAAGTTGGAGATCGCGTAACATATCAAGGTTCTTTATACGAAAGAGATTTCTCTAGATGGAATCTTATCAAAGAATGTGACACCACTACACCACCTGCAGACATTTGCGCGGGAGTTAACGAATATAGCAGAAACACCAGATACACTCCTGGAGATAAAGTTACTTACAGAGGATCTTTATATGAACTCCAAAGTAACTTTAGATGGTCTAATCAAGGTAGATGTGGAAACTAAAAAATCCTGATGCTCCAAAAAACACTTAATCAAACACTATTTAATTAGTAAATAAGAAGACTATAGGAAATCTATAGTCTTCTTTAGTTATATACAACAATTTTAAAACCCCTAAGAACATGTTCTTAGGGGTTATAAATCTCAATTAACTCAACGTACAGTTTTAAAACAAACTGATGTCTTTACATATAGTGATCTCTAATACGCTTCTTCATGAACAGCAGCTACCGCTCTACCACTAGGGTCATTCATATTCTTAAAAGCTTCATCCCATTCTAGCGCAATTTTAGTACTACACGCTACTGATGGTTCTTGCGGAACACTTAGAGCCGCGGCATCACTCGGGAAATGGCCTTCAAATATAGAACGATAATAAAACTCTTCTTTATTTTGTGGTGTTTGTATCGGGAATCTAAAATGGGCATTTGCCATTTGCTCATCAGATACTTCTCTTTCAACCACTTCTTTTAATGTATCAATCCAGCTATACCCTACTCCATCAGAGAATTGTTCTTTTTGTCTCCAAGCTACACTTTCTGGCAGATAGGATTCAAACGCTTTACGGATAACCCATTTCTCCATTCGTTCTCCATTAATCATTTTGTCTTTTGGGTTAATACGCATGGCTACATCCATAAATTCTTTATCCAAAAATGGCACTCTACCTTCTATACCCCATGCTGCAAGTGATTTGTTTGCACGTAAACAGTCATACATATGCAATTTATCCAACTTACGTACCGTCTCATCATGAAACTCTTGAGCACTCGGTGCTTTATGAAAATATAAATAGCCTCCAAAAATCTCATCAGCTCCTTCACCAGACAATACCATTTTTACTCCCATTGATTTAATAACTCTTGCCATTAGATACATAGGCGTTGACGCTCTTATTGTAGTAATATCATAAGTTTCAAGATTGTAAATTACATCTTTTATCGCATCTAAACCTTCCTGGATTGTAAATTTAATTTCGTGATGAACTGTCCCGATATGATCCGCTACTTTTTGTGCAGCTGCCAAATCTGGAGAACCTTCTAAACCTACTGAAAAAGAATGTAATTGTGGCCACCAAGCTTCTTTAGCATCATCAGATTCAATTCGTTTATCTGCATATTTTTTAGCAATAGCAGAGGTAACTGAAGAATCTAAACCACCTGAGAGTAATACCCCATAAGGAACATCAGACATTAACTGTCTATGAACTGCTGCTTCTAAAGCATCTCTTACTTCATCAATACTTGTTTGATTTTCTTGTACTGCACTATAGTCTGACCAATCTCTAACATACCATTTTTTTGGCGCGCCATCTTCGCTAGACATATAATGACCTGGAGGGAATAATTCTATCTTAGTACAAACTCCTTCAAGAGCTTTTAGTTCTGAAGCTACATAAAATGTTCCGTTTTGATCCCAACCCATATATAAAGGTATAATACCCATATGGTCTCTTGCAATTAAATAGGTATCCTTTTCTACATCATATAGGGCAAAAGCAAAAATACCATTCAACTCATCTATAAAATCAGCTCCTTTCTCTTTATACAAAGCCAAAATCACTTCACAATCAGAGTTTGTCTGAAAATTATACTTTCCTTCAAACTGCTTACGAAGCTCTCTGTGATTATATATCTCGCCATTAGCCGCTAAGACTAATTTCTTGTCTTCACTAAATAAAGGTTGTTTTCCAGAAGCTGGATCAACAATAGCCAATCGTTCATGCGCCAATATTGCTTTTTCACTTGCATATATACCATTCCAATCTGGCCCACGATGGCGAATTTTCTTAGACATTTCTAATAATTGAGGCCTTAGTACCTCTACATCTTGCTTTAAATCAAAAGCGGTAACAATTCCACACATACTGATAATAATTTATGTTAGTTAATAGTTCAAAGATTTATATATAGTTAATAAATAAAAACAATAATACAACTTTTGATTTAAATTTGAAACATATAATTTAAAAAAACATAAAAATTGAAACCAAAATACAATTATCACCCTATACCTACTATCAAATTGTTATTTGAAACATTTAACAGAATTTATAGACTCGATTAACATTTAACACATTACTTCAGGTATATCTTTACATTCAAGAAAAAATTCAAAATCACTATTATGAAAAAATCACTCTTATTAGTTGCTATTATGTTTATAGGAACTTTAACAACAATGAATGCACAAAAATTTGCCGGGTTGCAAAAGAGTCCTACAGATATTTCTTATGCAAAAGCTGATAGAAATGCTAAACCAGAAATTAAGGTTGTTTATAGTCGTCCGCAAAAAAAGGGAAGAGCAATATTCGGAGACCTGGTTAAGTTTGACAAAGTATGGAGAACGGGAGCCGATGAGGCCACAGAGATTAAGTTTTTTAAAGACGTAAAAATGGGAGATCAATCTATCAAAGCAGGAACGTATTCTTTATATACTATTCCTGGCGAAAAAGAATGGACTATTATAATTAATTCTGATCTGGATAGTTGGGGTGCTTACTCTTATGATAAAGGCAAAGATGTGGCTAGAATAAAAGTTCCCGCTGCCTCTGGAGATGCTTTAGAAGCATTCTCAATTGCATTTAAAAAAGTTGACAAAGGTTATCATATGGTTATGGGTTGGGACACTGCCCGCGTAGAAGTTCCTTTTTATATGTAAGTATAGGTTACCTACTAATAGAACAAAAAAGTAGCTCGGTTATCATAACCGAGCTACTTTTTTAAATAAATTATATTATGCCCCTAAATATAATTGATTTTGATTATCCCGAATGAGATAATAATATCTTTTCAATACTATCTATGAATAGCATGACCTGATGCTCCAGGTAATTCTCTTAGAAAATCCATTACAATTCTAAAAGTTAATCTAAATTTCGTGTAAAATAGCCCCATATTTTTATATTAAATTAATATTACTCAAATATACCACCCAAATTAGGTGATGTCAATATTTTTTAAAGCTTTTAGATATAATTTTAGATTTTATCGATTATCGACACAAAAAACTAAATATCAGAAAGTTCCAATGTTCAATATTGGTGTTTTTTACAAGGAAAATGGGGTAATTTCCCCTAATCCCTTATTATATATACCAATTATTTAAGACAATAATCCCGTTTTTATCTATTTGCTTCCCTTTTTAGATTTCTCTAAAATTATTATCTATGAATTGCATTACTGCAAGCCGAAGGCAATTGTTTTAAAAAAGATTTTAATGCTGCTATATCAATCACCATAATACCGTAAAATAACTTCATAATCATTTGATTTATAATTCGTTATACAAAGATAACAGGTATCCTTCCTGATGAAAAAAAATTAACACAGAGAAAGCAATATTTTAGACCAAAACTAATTTTAGCACGATATAAAGCATGAAAGTTTTTAGACATGCTAATTTTTGAAGAAATATCTTACAGCTTAAAGTAATTATTTAGGGGGATTTTCCCCCTTTTTACAAGTACACAAATACTATAAAAGCACTCACAAGTTCTGAAAAGAGGTAGTTATATATAATCCATTTATATGAATATTAAAAAAAAGACCGTACATATATGTACAGTCTTTTCTATTAAATAATAAACATTTTTTTAAAATTCAGCTATTTTTCTTTATTATTTGCGCATTGTATACATCGATGCTCCTGGAAGATCCTTTATAAATCTTACTACTGCACTAAAGTCTAGCCCCCTGAAAGTAAAAATAGAATTCATACGTTTTTATTAAAAGTTAATTACTTTAAAATTAACAGGATAGCAGCAAACGATTAACATAAAAATGTGAAAAATATTTTTTATTTGACATCGCATAACTTTTTATAGATAAAACTCAACGCTCTCCTGTTAAATGTATTTTTATTGTACTAAAAAACCTACAAAATCTTAAAAAATTCAAATGCAACACCATTTTTGAAGTATGGAAAAACCATAATAAAAAAATTCAAGAGAGATTAAAACATCTAAAAACGACAGAAACGTTTATTTTTCTTTAAGGAATATTTAAATATTTGTGAGTTTGAAGAGAAACTTTCCATTTTGGGTTATTCATCACATAATCAACTATTAAAGGGATCATTTTTTCGCGTACACTCCATTCTGGTTGAAGGTATAATATGCAATCCTCGGAAACTTTGGCTGCTTGTTCTTCTGCAAACTTAAAATCGTTCTTATTATAAACAATACATTTCAATTCGTGGGCTTCATTATATATTGCTTCTTCTGGTAGCTTTACTTTTTTAGGAGAAAGACAAATCCAATCCCATTCTCCTGTAAGTGGATATGCTCCTGATGTTTCTATATGTGTTTTAGCATTTCTATTTTTAAGTTCTTTGGTAAGTAGTGTCATATCCCAGGTTAAAGGCTCTCCTCCTGTTACCACAACAACATCACTATACTTCGTTGCATTTTGAACAATTTTTTCTGTAGCTGTTGGAGGATGTAGATCAGCATTCCAGCTTTCTTTAACATCGCACCAATGACAACCTACATCACACCCCCCTATTCTAATAAAATATGCAGCTGTTCCTTTATGATAGCCTTCACCTTGAATTGTATAAAATTCTTCCATTAAAGGAAGCATTTTTCCTTCATTTACCAATTTTTGTATACTCTCTTGCATAAGTTTGCAAAGGTACGTAACATTAGAGAATTATTTAGCAAATCTCTAAAGCTAATACTGTTTAATACGTATTATTTTTTGGCGGCAATACATTCAATTTCAATCTTGGCTCCAACAGCCAAACCTTTGGCCGCAAAAGTAGTGCGAGCGGGTTTTTGTGGAAAATACGTTTTGTACACTTTATTAAAGGCAGAAAAATCATTAATATCTGAAAGAATCACAGTGCATTTTACAACATTATCCATCCCCATATTATGATGTTTTAATACAGCTTTAATATTCTCTAATGTTTGTTTGGTTTCGGCCTTGATGCCACCATCAACTAATGTTCTGGTTGTATGATCCATTCCAACCTGACCTGATAAAAAATATAGATTTCCAACCTGTACAATATCAGAAAAAGGAGTTTCAGATTTTTTAGGTTCATGCGACTTATAAAAATTAATGGTAGTAGTATCTGAATTACAACTAAACAATAAAATACTAATAACTACAACTAAAAATGTATTCTTCATAATTAAAAAAATTAAAACTACGTTTTGCGTGGATTGTTCAGCATTAAAAATACCCTATAATTTTATTCATTCAAACTTTTATAATTATAATCATGAAAATCTAAAAAAAATCTAGGCGCTTTACTAGGTTTTGTTGTTTCAAAAAGATTTGTCAAGATATACTTTCATGAAGTTATACTCAAATTTCTTGTTGTTCGTTTCAATAGAAAAGTTAAGATTCATATTTTTATCAAAAAATACATCTATTATGAGTGACAATCAGGCATTTCTTGATCATATCAATCAAGGGTATACAACCAAAGGTGATTTTATAACAATGGGAGCCGCCATGCACGAAGGCGAAACCATAACAAATGCACATGTAAAAATACCTTTAAAGACGTTAAATCGTCATGGATTGATTGCAGGAGCTACAGGTACGGGTAAAACTAAAACATTACAAGTGATTGCCGAAAACCTTAGTGAAAAAGGGATTCCTGTGCTACTAATGGATATCAAAGGAGATTTAAGCGGTATAGCAGCAGCTAGCCCGGGACATCCAAAAATTGATGAGCGTCATGAAAAAATTGGAATTCCTTTTGAAGCTAAAGAATTTCCTGTAGAAATTCTCTCATTGTCCGAGCAAGATGGTGTAAGACTTAGAGCTACAGTAAGCGAGTTCGGCCCCGTACTCTTATCCAGGATTTTGGACGTTACTGAAACGCAAGCCGGTATTCTTTCTATAATCTTTAAGTATTGTGATGATAATAAATTGCCTTTGCTGGATCTAAAAGATTTGAAAAAAGTATTGCAATTTTCTACTGCTGAAGGTAAAAAAGAATTAGAGAAAGACTATGGCCGAATTTCTTCTGCATCAACAGGTTCTATTCTTCGTAAAATTGTTGAATTAGAGCAACAAGGCGCAGATATTTTCTTTGGAGAAAAATCATTTGAAGTTGATGATTTATGTCGTGTTGATGAAAATGGCAGAGGAGTAATCAATATCATTAGATTAACAGATATACAAGACAGGCCTAAGTTATTTTCAACGTTTATGCTTAGTCTACTAGCCGAGATCTATGGAACGTTTCCAGAGCAAGGTGATAGCGACAGACCAGAGTTAGTTATATTTCTTGATGAAGCCCATCTGATTTTTAAACAAGCCTCAAATGCGTTAATGGATCAGATCGAAAGTATCGTAAAATTGATACGCTCAAAAGGTGTGGGATTGTATTTTGTGACTCAAAATCCAACTGATGTTCCTGATGGTGTATTAGGGCAACTAGGGCTTAAAGTTCAACATGCGCTTAGAGCATTTACGGCCAAAGATCGTAAAGCAATAAAACTTACAGCTGAAAATTATCCCGAGTCAGAATATTATGATACAAAAGAGATGCTAACATCATTAGGAATAGGAGAGGCATTAGTTTCTGCATTAGACGAAAAAGGACGCCCTACTCCACTTGCAGCTACCATGCTAAGAGCACCTATGAGTAGAATGGATGTTTTAACAGATACTGAACTAAAAGCTTTATTAAAAAAATCAAGACTCAGCTCAAAATATAATGAAGATGTAGATAGAGAAAGTGCATATGAGCTATTATCAAAAAAGATAGAAAAAGCTGAAGCTGAAGAAGCCAAAGCCGCTGCCAAAAAAGAAAGAGAAAAACTTAACAGAAGTTCTTCCAGTTCTAGATCAAAAAGCAGACGAACGAGTGCCACCGAAAAAGCAGTCATAAAAGTTCTAACTAGTGCTACCTTTATTAGAGGAGCTCTGGGGGTATTAAATAAGTTGTTGAAATAAGTCTAAACACAAATACAACATTCGGATTAATCAAGTAATTCTTATTCCGAATTTTATCTATCAATAGAAAACTAAAATTATATGCAGATGAAATAATTTACGTTACTATTTTAGAACTAATTATAATCAATACACCATGAAAAGCAGAATTTTTCAAATACTTTTAATTTCAGTACTTCTTACAGGATGTCAAAAAGAGGAAAAACAAAGCCCATTTGATATCTCTAATAACCGAATAGGGTTTTTAACTAATGAAATCAAGGTGAGTCAATTAGATTCGGTTTTCGCAAATGACTCTATTGCAAAAGCAATTACAAATAAGAATTCTTTGAGCAGTTCTAATGAAATTGAAATCTACGAAAAAGGAGGCGCTAAACTTCTGGTATTAGAGGTGAAAAACGAATCTGATCCTTCATCAACTATTGAAAACATACAAATTATAGACCCAAGGTATAAAACCAGTTCTGGTTTATCTTCGGGTGGTGTTTTTAAAAATATTAAAGACCATTATACCATTTCAAAAATAAACAATACGCTAAGCACTGCTGTAATTTTTGTTGATAGTATTCAAGCATATTTTACGATTGACAAAAAAGAATTACCTAAAAAATTTCAAAATACAACAGATGCTAAAATCGATGTTTCAGATATACCTGATTCGGCAAAAATTAAACATTTCTGGATTAGTTGGGATGCTAGTAACTAGCGATCTAAATAAATGTAAATTACATGTTTAAAATTTAGAAGGTATCCTAAAGAGTGTAAAAAATCACATTTTTTTAAATAAATCTTATACTTTTGAACATGGCAAAAAATTATAGTATTCAAAAATCTCCATTCCTTGTCCCCACGACCGATGGAAAATTGATTGAAGAGCATTTTGGAAAAGCTACAGATGGTAATTCTGAAATCAGTATCGCCCATATGATTGCACCTTCCGAATGGAGCGAACCCTTCCAAACTCCAGAATTTGATGAATACACATACATCATTCGTGGTAAAAAGCAGTTTATTATAGATGATGAAAAAATAATATTAGAATCTGGTCAATCTATTAAAATCAAAAAAAATACAAGGATTCAATATTCTAACCCCTTTGATGAGGAGTGCGAATATCTTGCCATTTGTCTTCCTGCATTTACACCCGAAACCGTACACCGCGAAGATGAATGAAAGAAAAGTTTAAAAAATATCTACCTGTATTAATTGGAAAGTATATTCTGTTCTTATTCTTTTTTTCTAAAAAAAAGGCACTGAATAAGGCTTATGTACTGTTTTGCACCCCTCGAAAAGGCAAAATACTACCCGAACAGGAGGATTTTCTTGAAGATGCCGAAGATGAAATCGTGCTTGTTGAAAATCTCCAGATTCAGACGTACAGATGGTCAAGTTTGGGTGAAACAATCCTATTAATTCATGGATGGGAGAGTAATGCGCATCGTTGGAAAGCACTTATCAAAAAGTTACATACACAAGGCTATAATGTGATTGCATTTGATGCTCCTGCGCATGGAAACTCTTCAGGGAAAATCCTTAATGTCCCATTATATACAAAGTGCCTTCAAAAAATTGTTGAATTATATCGCCCAAATTATCTTTTGGGCCATTCTGTAGGTGGAATGACAACAATATTTCATCAATATACCTACCCAAACTCAGAGATAGAAAAATTAATTGTATTAGCGCCTCCTGGTGAATTGGCTAGAATCATGAAAGGATATCAAGAAATATTGCAGCTTTCGCCCAAATTCATGAAAGCTCTTGATCAATATTTTAAGGATAAACATGGTTTTTATTTTGAAGAATTCTCTGCTGCTCACTTTATCAAAAATATTACACATAAAGGGTTATTAATTCATGACAAACATGACGATGTTGCACCTTATATAGAAGCAGAAGCCATCTCAAAAAACTGGAATGGAGTACAATTTATCTCTACTGAAGATTATGGGCATTCATTATTCTTTGATGAAGTAGATGCTATGATTATTGATTTTCTAAAAGTATAAAAACATATAGATCGCATTTATACTTCTTATACTATATATATACTATGATTTTGTTTACCACCACACCCTCTCTTGGATATTAATCCCTCATTAAACTTTAAAAAAGAACATTTCACTCATTTATTGAGGTAGTTTACTCATTCTTACTTTCTACAAAAGTATTCTGAATATAGGTTTGTAAAAAATAAAATCACTACACTATGAAAAATACAATTCACATCCTATTTATATTAATCTGCTCTCATACTTTTGCTCAAATGAAAGGAAATGCTACGATTTCCAGGCAAAATATAATGTCTTCCAAAAAATTAGGTAATGCAGAAATCTATAGAGACGACATTGAAGAATTTAGAAAACAAGATTTAGTTACAAATCCGACACTAACTATCGATGTAAAAGTATTAAACAATATCATTGCAGATTCATATACAGCCGTTTTTAATATGGTTCAAATTGGTGAAACATCTGAAGAAGCCAATAAACTCATGAATGACAGAATAACCAAAGTAAAAAATAAACTAATCTCTAAGGGTATTTTAGAAAAGGATATTGTTATTGATGTTATATCTTTTGTACCTGTTTATGAAACGGTTATAGAAAAAAAGATCTTTAGTACTAAATACAATGAAGTGCCTAAAGGTTTTGAATTACAGCAAAACTTACACATAAAATTCAATAATGTAAATCAGTTTCAGGAAATACTTTCCGCATGTGCTAATAATGAAATATACAACCTGGTAAAAGTAGATTATTTCATAAATGATATTCAAGCCGTATATAAACAATTACGCACCGAAATATTAAAGAATTTAAAAGAAAAACAACAATTTTATAATGACTTAGGTTTTGATTTAACATTATATGATCCAACTATGGCAGATACAAAATACTGTCACTTTCCTAAAGAGTTTTATAAAAGTTATCAAGCGTTTAGTAGCACATCATTAGAAGCATTACGGAAGAGACAAGGTATCGTAACCGCAAAAAAACAAACTACATATTATTATGAGCCGATATCCTTTAAAGACTATGATGTAGTTATCAATCCATCAATACTAGAACCTGCTATTCAAATAGGGATGGAAATAAAGTTGCAATACACACCAAAACAGGAAGAAAAAGAACCAGTAAAAGCTGAGCCTATATTTCCAAAATATTTCTTAGTATCTCCAAATGGAAATATCGATATCAAAGAATTAAAATTAGAGCAATAATCTTGATCAAGGTTATTCATTAAAATAATTTTTAAAAAAAAGGGTCCTCATAATGAAGGGTCTTTTTTTATGAAAGTTAATGGTCAAAAAAACGAAACAGTAAAATCATTGTTTTTAAATACTATCTTTGCATATTATTTTATCTATATGCCTGAAAAAACATTCATCAGACTAAATAAATACCTAAGCGAAGTTGGTTATTGCTCTCGTCGAGAGGCAGATAAATTAATTGATCAAGGGCGTGTAACCATTAACGGAAAAGTACCTGAAATGGGCACCAAAGTGACTCGTGAAGATATGGTACGAGTTGATGGAGAATTAATCAACGAACCCAAAGAAAAACATGTATACATAGCCTTCAATAAACCTGTTGGAATTGTATGTACTACTGCACAAAATGAGAAAGATAATATTATAGACTTTATTAATTATCCTAAACGCATTTTTCCAATTGGTCGATTGGATAAACCTAGCGAAGGACTTATCTTTTTAACAAGTGATGGAGATATCGTAAACAAAATTCTTAGAGCCAGAAATAACCATGAAAAAGAATATTTGGTTACTGTAAACAAATTAATTAGTCCACAGTTCATAAAAAGAATGGGGAACGGTATTCCGATTCTGGATACGGTAACGCGCAAATGTGAAGTTGAACAAATTAGCAAATATGATTTCAGAATTGTATTAACACAAGGACTTAATCGCCAGATTAGAAGAATGTGCGAATATTTAGGATATGATGTCGTTCGATTAAAACGAATTCGTATTATGAATGTATCCTTGGATGTTCCAGTTGGTCAATGGCGATACCTGACCGAAGAAGAATTAAAAGTTATTAATACCGACGTAGGTGATTCTAGTAAGACTGAAGAAGCTTCGGTTATAGAACATTCAAAACCAAAAAGACATACAAAAACTAAAGTTTTCGGCGCAACCAAGGGTAAAAAAAGTCATACTACAAAAAGAGATACAACAAAACCCACGACCAGAAAACGCAAAGATCGCAGAAGGTAAATAATGTTGTTAATTATATCCTAATTTCATAATATAAAGAATTCATTCTTTCCCAAAATAGGTAAATTACTTTGCCAATAAATTCTTTATACCATGAGACAATCATTTTTTTTCTTGTCGCTATTCATACAAATAACGCTCTGGGGGCAAAATCAATACGAGTCTTCTTTAGAATATCCTTTTGGGAGGCCTAATCCAAATGCTCCCGAAGAAATCCTTGATTTTGAACCATTAATTGGTCTTTGCGATTGCATATCAAAAACTCGTAATAAAGATAAAACCTGGGCAGAACCAACTAAAATGACCTGGGAATTTAAATATATTATGAATGGCATGGCAGTACAAGATCAGACACTAAAAGAAGATGGAAAACATTCTGGTAGTATCCGACAGTTTATTGCAGATAGTAGCAGATGGTATGTACACTATTACTCTTCGGCAACTCCAACGACAGTTCTTTCTGCTTGGGAAGGAAACAAGAAAGACAATAAAATTATTTTATATCGACAGCAAAAAGCACCAAATGGAATGGATGGTTTCTATAAAATCAATTTTCATGATATCTCCCCAAATGGTTTTAAATGGTTAGGTGAATGGGTAAATACAAATGAAACATTTTCATTTCCAACCTGGGAGATAGAATGCACTAAACGGAAAAACACCAAAGCATTATCAGATGAAGAACAAATAAGAAATGCGGCAAAATCATTTTCTAAATCATATTTAAAACAAGACTACGAAGCAATAGCTAAATCCTATACCAGCGATGCCAAAATATTTCCTAATAACGCTCCTATTATTTCAGGATATGAAGCCATCAAAAAGAGATGGTCTGGAGCTTCAGGATATACTCCTATCGAGCATCAAATCATCCCCGAAGAAATTTTTATACTAGGGGATACAGCGCACGATTATGGTATATACAAAGGGAAAAACAAGAATGACGACGGTACTGAAATCAGTTATAAAGGAAAATATGTTGTGGTCTGGAAAAAAATTGACAATCAATGGAAAATGTATTTAGATATCTGGAATAGAATAAAAGAATAATTAATTACGCATAAACAATTATTATATGAGCAATCCTGGCATATCTCCTTTTCACCTTGCTATTCCAGTAGATAATCTAAAAAAAGCAAGACAGTTTTATAACGAGATTTTAGAACTTGAAGAAGGAAGAAGTAGTACCCATTGGGTAGATTTTAATTTCTTTGGTCATCAATTAGTAATTCACTATAAAGCAACAAATGATGCTGAAAAAGCACATAGTAATCTAGTTGATGGGAAAAATGTACCTGTACCCCACTTCGGAGTACTCTTAGATTGGGAATCCTGGCAAAATCTGGCCTATAAACTCACAAAAAAGGGTGTCGAATTTGCCATAGCTCCTTACATACGATTTAAAGGCGAAATTGGCGAACAGGCGACCATGTTTTTTTATGACCCATGTGGTAATGCCTTAGAATTTAAAGCATTTAAAGACACTTCACAAATTTTTGCCAAATAACACAACTCCCTTTTTACTAACACATTCCCCTATAAAAAGCATGGCTAGCTATATACAATTATGAGCGTTAACACTTTTTTAGTATATTGAGCAAAAACCATCAAAACGCCCTTTTCATGAAAACCATGAGATTAATAGGTTCTTTCCTGTTTTTATTATTTATTAGCTGTGGTATCCCACAGGCTGAATACGATAGATTAACAAGAGAGAATGAAAAACTTAAAAATAAATTGGCCGAATGCGAGCTTACTCCCGCTCAAATGTATGAGCAAGCAGTTAATTATTATGATGCTGAAGATTATACTAAAAGCCGAAAACGGCTTTTAACCTTAAAGGCTAAATATGTCAATTCTAATGAACATAAAAAAGGTAAAATCCTATTAAAAAAAGTTGAGAACAAAATATTAGAAACAGCAAGAAGTAATAGGGAAGCAAAAGGTAGCGAAGAAGAAAACGAAGAAGACATCGCCGAAAAACAAGATAATACTGACAGTGAAGCCAATAAAAAAGCACTGGCTAAAATGCAGAAGAAATATGACATCAATAATGATGTTACGTGGTATAGAGATAAATCTTCAACCAAACTGAGTACTAAAAATTATGTCCAAACATATATTGGTAAGAAAGAAAAGAAGCCATGGCTAGGATTATCCATAAATTATTTTTCTAAAAAGAAATGGCTCCATATACAAAGAATAGAGATTACTGTAGATGGAGAAATTTTCGAAATTACAGAAACCACCCCTGGTGAGTTTAAGGAAAAACAGGAATCTGGTGGAAAAAGAGAGTGGTTAGATCGTGTTGTAAAGAACGAAGATCTAATGTTGACCCAAAAAATTGCTGCGGCCAAAACAGTCAAAATAAAATTTGTTGGAGAAGATGACGTTTATACAAGAACAATACCGAAAGCGGAGAAAAAAGCAATTCAAAATGTATTAAAAGCTTTTGTTGCTCTTGGAGGTAATCTATAAACAATCTCATTATCTTTTTTTAATAATCGTTAAAAAAAGCTATCATTTTTTATAATAGGACAGGATTGTTAAAGGTATACTAAAAAAATCTTCCTATCTTCTGCCCTTGTTATGAATTGAAAAAAAAGAATGGATTTTACTAACCCCTTAGTCTATGGAGTACCTTGTTTTCTTGGACTAATATTACTTGAGCTTACATATAGCAAAACTCACGATCATAAACGTAAAAATCTTTACCAATGGAAAGATCTGAGCGCCAGCTTATTTATGGGAGTAGGTTCTGCATTACTAGCGCCTTTAATTAAAACAATTTCTGCAATTGTAATTTTTAATTATGTGTATGAAATTTTTAATCCCGAAATTGATGGAATACGTACCAATATTATGGGATGGCAATCTTTTGGGTATACATGGTATGTATGGCTAGCATGTCAATTATTAGATGACTTTACTTACTATTGGTTTCATAGGCAAAATCATATGGTAAGAGCCCTATGGGCGGCACATATTGTACATCACTCATCAGATAATTTTAATCTAGGTACTGCGGTTAGAAACGGGTGGTTTACTATTATATATAAGCCTTTGTTTTATATGTGGCTTCCTGCCATTGGTTTTCCTCCAGAAATGGTTGTTGTATGCCTGGGAATAGAAGCATTATGGCAATTTCAATTACATTCAGTTTATATTCCTAAAATGGGATTTATTGAAAAGATTTTTAACACCCATACCATGCACCAGGTACATCACGCCAAAAATGTAGAGTATATGGATAAAAATCACGGAGGATTCCTTAATATTTTTGATAAAATATTTGGCACATGGAAAGAACTAGATGAAAATATTGAAGTTCAATACGGCGTTACGCATGCACCAAACTCATACAATCCATGGGTAATTTTAACCCATGAGTATAAAGACATCTGGAACGATACCAAGAAATCTAAAAATTGGTATCATAAGTTCATGTATATCTTTGGCCCTCCGGGATGGAGCCATGATGGTAGCACGCTTACAGTAAAACAGATGCAACGACAGCTTGAATTGAATAAACAAAAAGCGTAACTTTAGCTACATTTTTTATAATCTATTGACAACTTTTACTATGAATTATCAGGAAATTATAGATAAGCAACAGCAGTTTTTTAATACAAATGCTACTAAGGATATTTCATTCAGGATTAAAGAATTAAAGCGTCTAAAGAATATCTTGAAAAAAAATGAAGCCTCCTTATATAATGCGATCTATAAAGATTTCAAGAAATCTGAATTTGAAACATACGTAACCGAGTTATCTATAATTTATCATGAAATCGACCTGGCATTAGTAAAAGTTAACAAATGGGCTAAGAAAAAGAAAGCCTCAACTGGGCTGGCAAATCTACCTGGAAAAAGTTATATCATCCCAGAACCCTTTGGTACTGTTTTGGTTATTGGTGCATGGAACTATCCATACCAATTATCACTTTGCCCTGCTATTGCAGCTATTGCAGCCGGTTGTACAGTTGTACTTAAGCCTAGCGAAGTTCCATCGCGAACAGCAGCTATAATGGCTACACTTATTAATCAAAATTTTGATCCCAACTTTTTCAAAGTAATAGAAGGTGGCGTAAAAGAAACGACAGAATTGTTGAATGTCAAATTTGATAAAATATTCTTTACCGGAAGCGTTCCGGTAGGTAAAATTATCTATCAGGCTGCTGCTAAACATTTAACTCCCGTTACCCTCGAATTAGGAGGAAAAAGCCCTGCAATCATTACAAAAGATGTAAACATCGATATGACTGCCAAACGATTGGTATGGGCCAAGTTTCTTAATGCCGGACAAACCTGTATCGCTCCTGATTATGTATTGGTAGAATCAAGTATAAAAGATAAACTTTTGTCCTCCATAAAAGAGCATATCGAGAAATCAGATTATAACGTAGAAAATCATAATTATACTCAGATTATTAATGAGAAGAATTTTGATCGGCTTAATGATATGATTGATCGTGATAAAGTATGCATAGGAGGAAATGTAAATAAGGAAGAAAGAATCATACCACCTACTGTGATGAAAGATGTTGAATTTTCGGATGATGTAATGCAAGATGAAATTTTTGGTCCGATCTTACCTGTACTGACATTTGATACTATAGAAGAAGCTATAAAACAGGTTAAAAACTTATCTAAACCTTTATCTTGCTATGTTTTCACCAAAAATAATAACGTAAAAAAGAAAGTTTTGAATGAAATTTCTTTTGGTGGTGGTGCCATAAATGATGCTATGATGCATTTCACTGAACAAACACTTCCATTTGGTGGTGTAGGTAATAGTGGCATTGGTAGTTACCACGGAAAATATGGATTCGAAACGTTCTCGCATTACAAAAGTGTGCTACAAAAACCATTTTGGATCGAACCTAATTTTAAGTACTCGCCATATAGTGATAAAAAATTAAATTTTCTAAAACGGTTTATTGGGCTTTAAACATGAAGCCATTAAATAAAAAGTAATATTATCAATACTTTCTATACACTGTATATTTAGGAAAAAGATGTAAGATAGTACTATTTCTTTATATAATACTTCTCTTCTAAAAGCTCGAGTATGTAGTGTTCTACCTCGTTTGTATTCCAGATATTTTCTATATTATCCATTTGCATTACCTGGTCCATAATGGCAGCCTGTTTATCTCCTATTTTCAGAGCTTCGGCATAAGGTCTATGACTAAATGTAACTCTAGAATATAATGGTAACCATTGATCAGGATATTTTTCTGAAAACTGCTTTTCAATCTTTTTTCTTAAAATAAAATCAGGATCTGCCGTCTTACTACTCATTTCTATAAAATTGCGATATGACAGTTCGGCAATGGCATCTGCATTTGGTTTTCGCGACTCTTGATACGCTTCAAATATTTGTTGCCAATCACTGTCACCATGAGCATCAATAATCTCATCTAAAATTGAGATATCTTCAAATCCTGCATTCATACCTTGACCATAAAAAGGTACGATAGCATGTGCAGAATCTCCTACCAAAGCTACTTTATCCCAATAGGTCCAAGGGTAACATTTCATAGTCACCAAAGCACTTGTAGGATTATTTTTAAAATCGTTAAGTAATGTTGGCATTAGATTGATCGTATCCGGAAAATGGTTTTCCCAAAATTTGATTACCTCATCATCGTTTGTAAGCTCTTCAAAAGAATTTTCACCTTCATGTGGCATAAAAAGTGTACATGTAAAACTCCCATCCAAATTAGGCAGTGCGATAAGCATAAACTTACCACGAGGCCATATATGTAATGAATGTTTATCTAACCTATGGGTCCCATCTTCGTTAGGAGGGATTCCAAGTTCTTTATACCCCGTATCTAAAAACTTTTGAGAATAGTCAAATCTACTTCTTCGTTGCATTTTGTGTCTCACTCGAGAAAAAGCACCATCGCAACCAAAAATCATATCATATTGATACTCTGTCCACTCGCTTTTTTCAGTTTCTCCGGTATAGATTTTTGCTTCTGGTAGATTAATATCCCAAACTTTTTCGTTGAATCTAAAAACCACTCCTGCTTCTTCTGCAAGTGTAATCATTCTTCTATTAAGTACTCCTCTGGGAATTGAAGAAATAGCCTCTCCTTTTTTACCATAATATTGGTGGTACACAGGTTCGCCTGTTACATGTATAGTGCGCTTATCCATCGGAATGGCCAATTTTTGTACTTCATCAGCAATTCCTATTTTTTCTAACGTCTTCCACCCTCGAACGGACATTGCTAAATTTATAGAACGGCCACTAAATTCAACTGTTCTAATATCTGGCCTTCTATCAAATACAGTAACCTGATATTTACGTTTTCTGAGGTAAAGTGCCAATAACGATCCCACAAGACCGCTTCCTACAATAGCTATATTTTTTGTTTGCATAAATTAATTGTGATTCACAACCCGCCAGAAAATTATATAGAATCATAGAAGATTCGAGTCTTAATGCTTCTGGCAGGTAAGCTTCAGATTATGTACAAAGCTTATGCAAACATTAAAACCTTCGGTAAAAATAACAAATATTGCTGAATTATCCTTTTATTGCCTTGATTGCAAAGATTAATGGATACAATTTATCTTTAGTTTCGAACATTCCTTTTTCTTTTTCTAGTAAACCAGGAAAGATCTCATACGGCGATGCATCATATTCTCTAAGGTATTCAATATCTAAGCCAGCCTCAGATAAAGAAGAAACCACCTCTCCTAATCCATGGTTCCAACCAAATTCTTTGCTCAACATATCAGAATTTGTATCGGCATAAGTCCCCTTATATTCCTCATATATCACTTCTTTTTGATGATATCCATATTTTATTTCTGGGGTCTCTCCTAAGTAATCAAACATCCAAACGATAGGATGAAACTCTACTATATAAAAAACTCCTCCAGGTTCTAATCGTTCTGCAATCATTCTTGCCCAAGGTTTTAGATCTGGCAGCCAACCAATAACTCCGTAACTGGTAAATACGATATCAAACTGGTCCTTTATATAATCGGATGTATTTAAAACATTACAGCAAACAAATGTGGCTTCAAGTTGTAATTCTTCGCTTAGTTGTTTCGCTAATTCGATCCCCTTTTCTGAAATATCAACTCCTGTACATTGTGCTCCCATTCTACTCCAACTCAAGGTATCCTGCCCAAAATGACATTGAAGATGAAGCAATGACTTACCAGAAACATCACCTAATGCTTCTAACTCATAGCGTTTTAAAGAAGATTTTCCTTTTTTAAATATCTCTATATCATAAAACTTACTTCTAGCATGTACATCGACCTTTTTATCCCAGGTCTGTTTGTTGGTTTCAAAATATTTATTGAATTCTTCAGACATCATATACAGATTAATTAGCTTTGAAATATAAATAATTTTATTTCATGAATCACTTCACTATACAAGATTTACTAGAACTCCCATCAAGATATAGAGCAAATTTAATTAATAGTTGTACTGGATATAAATCAAGTAATCTTTTAGGCACCAAAGATACTGAAGGCAATACTAACGTTGCTATTTTCAATTCGATTATACATATTGGAAGCAATCCACCAATGTTAGGTTTTATACTTAGACCAACCACTGTATCAAGAGGTACTTATAAAAATTTAAAAGAAACTGGTGTTTTTACGGTAAATCAAGTGCATAAAACCATAATTGCCGATGCACATCATACTGCGGCCAAATATGACGAGGGTGTTTCTGAATTTGATAAGACCGAACTTCAAGAAAAATATAGAGATGATTTTTATGCTCCATATGTAAAAAACAGCCCTATTCAATTGGGCTGTAAATATCTGAATGAATATGTAATCAAAGAAAATGATACTATATTAGTCATTGGGGCTATAGAACATATTTATATCGATAATAACATCATGCACAAAGATGGTTGGGCGCAACTTGACAAAGCTCAAACAGTATCTTGTATTGGATTAGACGGTTATGCGCTACCATCGCTATTAGATCGTTTTCAATATGCAAAACCTGATGAAAAGACCCAATCGTTACTTAAGAAAAGCTAACTAATTTTATAAAAACCTTAAGAATTGTAGCATTAAAGGTGGTTTTTTTATTGATTAATTTTAGAAAATGAAAATCACCGTACAAGATCTCAAAGAAATACCTGAGTTTGTTCATGTTCCCGATCAACAGATTGACTGGTTACTTAAAAAATCAAAAATAGAGTCTTTTAAACCGGGAGAATATGTTTTTAAGAAAGGGGACATTATCGATACACTTTCTATTCTTCTTGAGGGAAAGTTAGAAATTAAATTCGAACAAAACGGAAATTATAAAGTAGTTGATCAGATTACCAAATATGGAATAACAGGCTTACTTCCTTTTTCCAGAATGAGTACTGCAATGGGATATGGCGAAGTAATTGAAGATTCTGAAGTCTTATTTCTTGATAAATCTTTCTTTAAAGAAATGGTTGCAAATCATTATGAGCTTACCGAAAGCCTAGTGCACCATATGACATCGCGTGTGCGAGAATTTACCAAAAACAATGTGCAATCAGAAAAAATGATGGCATTAGGGAAATTATCAGCCGGTTTGGCTCACGAGCTTAACAATCCAGCTTCGGCAATGCTGCGAAGTGCCAAAGCATTAAAACAACACCTGGCTAATGTTCCTGAAAAGTTTAAAAAAGTAACTTCAATTAAGATTTCTGCAGAAGAAGTAGATATTCTGAATAACATACTCTTTGATAAAGTAAATAATCGTCCAGAAAACAACATGAAACTTACTGAGCGTAATGAAAAAGAGGATGAACTCGAAGAATGGTTAGAAGATCATGGGGTTGATAATGCCTTTGAGCTTACCGAGACTCTACTTGATTTTTGCATGGATATCAATGCAATAGAAAAAATACATGAAGCCATAGGAGACCAAAATTTCCCTAGCGCCATCGAGTGGATTGAAAATGTATTGACCACAGAAAAAATGGTAGACGAAATCGAAGTAGCCTCTGATCGTATTTCAAGTTTAGTACAATCCATTAAGAGTTATACTCATATGGATCGCGCTCCCGAAAAAGTAGCTACAGATATCCATATTGGTATCAAAAGCACGCTTACGATGCTTAATCATAAACTAAAAAAGAAAAATATAGTAATAGAAAAACATTTTCAAGAAGAACTACCCATGCCCAAAATATTTGTGAGCGAAATCAACCAGGTATGGACCAATCTTATTGACAATGCCATTGATGCTATGGAGCATTCGGGAACGCTTCAAATCAAAACACTAAGAGATAACGGTTTTGTGAAAATTGAAATTTCAGATAATGGTCAAGGAATTCCCGAAGAAGATTTAAACAAAATTTTCGATCCATTTTTTACAACCAAAAGCATTGGTAAAGGTACCGGAATGGGATTAGAGGTAGTACAACGAATTATTAATCAACATAATGGGGATATAAAAGTAGCCTCAAAAAAAGGAAAAACAACATTCACCGTGTGTATTCCAATAACATAAAAGCAGATGAATAATATAACTGATATACAAGGAACTTTTAAACTGCATAATGGCGTTCATATGCCATATCTTGGACTAGGTGTATATTTGGCTAATAATGATGATGAGGTCGTTGATGCGATTCATTGGGCTTTAGAAACAGGATATCGCCATATCGACACTGCAAGTATTTATAAAAATGAGCAAGGTGTAGGAAAAGCTATTCAAACAAGCATTATAAACAGAGAAGATATCTTTGTGGTGAGTAAAGTATGGAACGCCGATCAAGGATACGAAACCACTTTAAAGGCTTTCGAATCCAGTTTACAGAGGTTGCAACTCGAGTATTTAGATCTTTATCTAATCCATTGGCCGGTACAAGGAAAATATAAAGAAACCTGGAGAGCACTAGAAAAGTTGTATCATGAAAAAAAGATCAAAGCCATAGGGGTAAGTAATTTTATGCAGCACCATCTAGAAGATCTTATGTCTACATCAGAAATAATTCCAATGGTAAATCAAATGGAGTTTCACCCATACCTTGTTCAGCAAGATCTAATTGACTTTTGCAGGCAACACCATATCCAATATGAGGCATGGTCGCCAATGATGCAAGGAAAAATCTTTGAACTATCCATATTAGATGATTTGGCAAAGAAATACAATAAAACCGTAGCACAGATTGTCTTGCGATGGAATCTGCAAAAAGGTGTAATAACGATTCCTAAATCTGTAAAAAAAGAACGAATCATTTCTAATGCCGATCTGTTCGATTTCAACATCTCTGATGAAGACATCAACTATATTGATGCATTGGACAAAAACCATCGAAACGGCCCGGATCCCGATAATTTCAATTTTTAAAGCATGAAAAAACCAATCATATTTGCAATAGATGATGATCCGCAAGTACTACGTGCGGTAACTAGAGATTTAAAATCAGAATATCGTAAAGAATACAGGATTATGAGCACCGAATCTGCTTATGATGCTCTAGAGGCATTACTAGATCTAAAAAAGAAAAATGAAGTAGTTGCTCTTTTTTTAGTAGATCAAAGAATGCCCGAAATGTTAGGAGTAGAATTTTTAACTAAAGCAAAAAAACACTATCCCGAAGCAAAAAAAGTATTGCTTACCGCATATTCTGATACCGATGCGGCTATCAAAGCAATCAATGATGTCCAATTAGACTATTACCTTACAAAACCTTGGAATCCACCAGAAGAAAAACTCTACCCTACCCTAAATGACTTACTCGAGGCATGGCAAATAAATTTTCAACCAGAGTTTGATGGTATTAAAGTATTAGGATATCAATTCTCACCAAAATCACACGATATTAAAGATTTTTTATCCGCTAATTTATTTCCATTTCAGTGGTTAGATGTAGAAACCAATGATAAAGCAGATGAAATCATATCTCTTTATGATTTGAAAACGACCGATATGCCCGTAGTATCCCTGCAAAATGGCGAATGCTTTAAAAACCCCGATATAGTAGAACTAGCAACTGCTCTTGGATTAAATGCTCATCCAAAAGATAACCTATACGATGTAGTCATTATTGGTGCTGGGCCTTCGGGACTTGCTGCAGCGGTCTATGGAGGGTCTGAAGGTTTAAAAACGTTACTTATCGAGAAACATGCGCCAGGTGGTCAGGCAGGAACAAGTTCGAGGATAGAAAACTATCTCGGTTTTCCGAATGGATTAAGTGGACAAGAATTAACCCATCGTGCCATTACCCAAGCAAAACGATTTGGTATAGAATTTTTATCTCCTCAAGAGGTAACTTCTATTTCTGAAAAAGATGGATATAAAAGTATTTCTTTAGGTAATGGAGAATGTATCAGTACTAAAAGTGTAGTGATTACAACCGGAGTTAATTACAGGAAATTAGAGGCAGATGGTATCGAAAACTATACCGGCGCCGGTATTTATTATGGGTCTTCGATGACCGAAGCCCAGGCATGCACTAACAAAGAGGTATATATCGTTGGAGGCGGCAATTCTGCAGGGCAATCTGCGGTGTATCTTTCAAAATTTGCTAAAAATGTTTATATCATAGTTCGAAAAAAAGACCTTAGCAGTAGTATGTCTAGTTATTTAATTGATCAAATTAATGCCATTGATAATATTACCTTGCTAGGATACACCAACATCACTAAAGCTACAGGAAGTGATGGTCGATTGACTACACTCGAACTCACAAATAACAAAACCTCCGAAATTAAAGAAGTTCCTGCCAATGCTTTGTTCATCTTTATTGGTGCCCGACCCTATACCGATTGGATAGCTTTGGATATTATTAAAAACGAAAGAGGATTTATAGAAACCGGTAGAGACCTTAATCGCTACACTAACTTTAAAAAAATATGGAAAAAAGATAGAGAGCCTTTTTTATTAGAAACATGCAGTCCAGGAATTTTTGCATCGGGTGATGTACGTGCCGGTGCAATGAATAGGGTCGCCTCTGCAGTAGGTGAAGGCGCAATGGCAATTAAATTTGTACACGAATATTTAGCAGAGATATAATATGAAACTACGAACTAAAATATGTGAACATCTGGAACATTTTGATGCCAATACGATCAAAAAAGATAATGATTATCAATGTGCCGAATGTATAAAAACAGGAGATTCATGGGTGCACCTGCGCACTTGTCAAGAATGTGGCGTAACTTTATGTTGCGATTCATCACCTAATAAACATGCTAGCAAACATTATCAAATGCACAATACACACAATGTAGTTATCTCTGCAGAGCCAAACGAGCAATGGGCATGGTGTTATGAGCATAAATCATTTGTAGAATATTGATAACATTAAAATGAACTTTATAGAAAACCCAAAAGTGTTAGAAATTCTTCGTAATTACCCCAAAGGTATTCAAGAAAAACTGGCTACACTACGCCAACTTATTATTACCACGGCCTCTGAAAATGAAGACATCAACACATTAGAAGAAACTCTAAAATGGGGAGAACCTAGTTACATTACAAAAACAGGAAGCACTATTAGGATAAACAGGAAGAAATCCTCACAAGATGAATTTGCCATATACTTTATTTGTTCAACAGGTTTGGTGGATACGTTTAGAGTAATCTATAGAGATACCTTTACTTTTGAAGGTAATAGAGCTATAGTATTCAACATACATAATGAGATACCTATTGCTCAATTAAAGCATTGCATTTCACTGGCATTAACATATCATCGAGTTAAGCATTTACCTTTATTAGGAGCATAAGTCCAACTTCAACCTATAAATCATGAAAAAAATTCTTGCAGCGATACTATTTTTACTCTTATCATCTTATAGTTTTTCTCAAAATAAAAGCGATTGGAAACTTATATATCATAATGATAAAGATGGAAAAACGATAGACGGAAAAATCGACGACCTAATCGAAGCCGTACGATTGGGTGAAGAAATTCGCATCTATTGGTCAGCACAACGAAAAAGTGATGCCACCAAAAAAGTAGAACATTTTGCAGATGCCAAATTTTTAACCATTCTAAGTGATACCATCGTATTTGCGCAAATAGATCCTATTATTGGTCAAACTCCAAAATACGACGAACAAACCATAGAACTGAAAGAAAATTTAGAATGGTCATTTATTGCTGCAAGTAATGGTAAATCCGACACAATGATGCGAAACGTGGTTACTGGAGAAATCCTAGGGCATGGTCTCACTGCTTTAGCCACTAAATGGTATATCAAAAAATGAGTATCCAAAGATTTTACTATTGCTTTGGCTACCCTATTCGCTGCTTTTAGTTTTAGCTGTAGTCAAAACACAAGACCAGAAAAAATAAATTTCTTCTCCTAAGCGGCCCTATACTACTACAATCACCATTTCTTGAAGGTTGTTAAAAGGAATTTATACTACGAATATTTGTGCAAGTAAATACTTGCATGTATATTTGCAAGCAATTACTTGCATAACTCTATCATTATGGAAACAAGAAGAGATGTTTTTCAAGCTATAGCAGATCCCACAAGACGAGAAATCATTAGTTTGTTAGCTAACCAAAGTATGAATCTTAATACCATTTCAGAAAACTTTGACATGAGTAGGCAGGCCGTTTCGTTGCATATAAAAATTCTTCAAGAATGTAATTTGATAGCCATAAAACAGCAAGGTAGACAAAGGATTTGTGAAGCTAAACTTGATAAACTAACCGAAGTTCATGAGTGGACAGAACAATTTAGCATCTTCTGGACCAAAAAATTACAGGCCCTGAAACAGGTTGTAGAGGCATCCCCTATACCGACTTCTGAAACCTCTAAAATTATCACTAAATCTTCACTAAAAAATAAAAAACAAAAATGAAAACCGTAGTTGTAAAAGAAACGTATGATGCCCCTATCGAAAGTATTTGGAAAGCATTAACTGATAAAGAAGAAATGAAAAAATGGTACTTTGACCTCTCAGAATTCAAACCTGAAGTTGGTTTCGAATTTCAGTTTGAAGGTCAAGGTGTAAAAGGTGAACGCTATATACACCTATGTAAAATCACTGAAGTAATTCCCCTAAAAAGACTTCAATATAGTTGGGAGTATGAGAATTTTAAAGGCTCATCATTAGTAACTTTTGACCTTAGCAAAGAAGGAAATAAAACACAATTGACATTAACCCATACCGGATTAGAAACGTTCCCTCAAGATAATCCAGATTTTGACATCAAAAACTTTGAAGGAGGATGGACAGAGCTGCTTACTAAACTATTATGCGATTATTTAACGACAAAGTAAATGGCAACAAACGATCAGATCACTACTCAGATTTTTAGAGATATCCCTTTTACATCTGATGAAACTGCATTTATCAATAGCAAATTTGAACGTAGAATTATTAAAAAAGGAGAAGTTGTATTAAGAGCAAATGATATCGTAACGCATCAATATTATGTTTCTGAAGGGTGTTTACGTACATTTTTTATTGATCCCCTTGGAAAAGAACATACACTACAATTTGCTATAAAAGATTGGTGGATTAGTGATTACACTGCTTTTTTTGAACAAAATAATGCCATTTTAACTATCGATTGTATTCAAAATGCAATTCTATACGAAGTATCCAAAACGGGTATAGATGAAATATATAATGCTATTCCAAAAGTTGAAACCTATTTCAGAAAAAAAATGGAAAAGGCCTTTGCCAGTTTTCAAAATAGAATTTTATCAAATCTGGCAAAACCAGCCAAAGAACGGTATATCGATTTTATTAGCACCTACCCTAATATCGAATCACGAATCAAAAATTATCACATTGCATCATACCTTGGCATTACTACAGAAAGCTTGAGCAGAATTCGAAAAGAATTAATCAGAACCTAATTAATTATCATACATCAATTTTTTTCAAGAAATCTTGATATACTTTTACTCCTGGTAATTAATACAGTATATTATTATGAAAAAAATAATCATTTCAATGTTTACGCTTGCTCTTTTTGCTTCTTGTGGAAACAAAAAAGAAAGCAAAGAGACTACTGAAGATACTTCTACCAAAGAAGTTACAGAAGCTCCAAAAGTAAAGAAGGTACTTTTTGTACTTACTAGTCACTCAGAATTAGGAGATACTGGTGTTAAAACCGGATTTTGGGTAGAAGAATTTGCAACACCATATTATCACTTATTAGATAAAGGAATTGATATTACTTTAGCATCTCCAAAAGGTGGGCAACCTCCTATTGACCCTAAGAGTGAATTAGCTGATTTCCAGACAGAATCAACCAAAAGGTTTGATGCTGATAAAGAAACACAAGAAAAATTAAGCAAAACCCTAAAATTAGAAACTGTAAACCAGGCGGATTATGATGCTATATTCTACCCAGGTGGTCACGGACCGTTATGGGATTTGTCTGAGGATAAAAACTCAATTGCATTGATTGAGTCTTTCTATGCCAATAATAAACCTGTAGCTGCCGTTTGTCATGCCCCAGCAGTATTTAAGAATACTAAAAATACAGATGGTACTCCTTTGGTAAAAGATAAAAAAGTAACTGGTTTTACCAATACAGAAGAAGCTGCAGTGGAGTTAACCGATGTAGTTCCTTTCTTGGTAGAAGATATGTTAAAAGAAAATGGAGGTATCTACTCCAAAGGCGATGATTGGAGTGCCTATGCCGTAGAGGATGGTTTATTAATCACAGGACAAAATCCAGCTTCAGCAGAATTGGTTGCAGAAATGCTACTTAAACAACTACACTAAAACAAACTCAACTTAGATATAGTGTATAGAAAAGCGATTTGAACTCAGGTTCAAGTCGCTTTTATTTTTACCTTCCTTTATCAATAAAATAAATGGATTAGCTTTGTAAGTATCATACAACATCTATTAAATCATATCACAATGAAATCTCTCAGTTCCATTCTATTTTTTATAATCTCTATCTATACCTACGGGCAACCCAAAACGTATTTGAGTAATACCAAAAGAGATTCTATTGACTCTAAAGTATTGGGGATAACCAAATCATACCAGGTATTTCTACCTGAATCCTATAATTATACGAGTACGACAACATATCCTGTGGTATACCTTATCGATGGAGATTACAATTTCTATTACCAAACGGGTATTATTGAATCTCTTTCTAATATTGCAGAAAAAATCCCGGAGCTTATAGTCGTTGGGATTTCGGATAACGGAAATGAAGAATATAAGAAAAACTGTACTCCAAAAACTAATAAAAACCCTGACGGTAATTCTGAAAATTTTATAAAGTATATTGAAGAAGAATTAAAACCAAAAATAGAAAAGCAATACAAAGTGTCTCCATTTCAAATTTTAGTGGGACATTCTCTTGGAGGGCTTTTTGCAACTCATGTTTTTCTGGATAATCCTACATTATTTTCAGCCTATATCGTGATTGATCCATCGTATTGGTGGAGCGACTACGAAATTATTACAAAAGCCAATAATCTTCTTAAAAATTCAAAAGAAATCAATTCGCATTTTTTTGTAACCGTTGCAAGCACTAAACAAATGGGGGTTTTTGGTTTTGTAGATGTACTCGACAAGTATTATCCCAACACAAAATATTGGGATTTTAAAAGATATGAAAATGAAAACCATGGCTCGGTTGGGTTAGTTTCTGTACGAGATGGGTTATTAAAAATATTTGAAAATTTTCAGTTATCGAAAGAACAGTTTTACCAACTCGAAACCGCGAACCAAGTTATTGATCATTTCAAAAAACAATCAAAAAAATATAATACTGAAGTTCGAATACCTCCGATGCAATTATCAAAAATCATCTATTACTATTTTAGAAAAGACAAATTTGATGAACTCAAAATATTAGAAGAAGGTATTGCTACTAATTTTTCTAGTTCTACAGATGATTATTACGCCGCCTTGGCTAAATATTTGATACAAGTCGAAAAACTGAAGGAAGCACAAGTACTACTTGAAAAATCAATTACTTCTAATCCTAATGCTTTTAAATCTTATGAAGCATTATCAAAACTATATTTTATAAAAAAAGAGTATGAAAAGGCAATGCAACTTGGCAGACAATCTGTTCAAATTGCTAAACAATTAAAAGTAAGACAATGGCAAATTAATGAGCTGGTATCTAATGTAAAAAAGATTGCATTAAAAAAATAAAAAACTCTACAAGCTCTTAATCACTTTGTAGAGTTTTCTTTTTACACTGCTTCCTCTTCTTGTTTAGATCTTGTTTTAGCAAAAGATTCGATCATATCAGGCACTTTCTCAAATAATGCTGCTAGCCCTCTTGTTTTTCCGGCTGCCAAAAATGAGATTTCGTCTCCTTTGGTTACCAAAAATCCAATAGGTTCGATCCCTACTCCTGCTCCGGCGCCAACCCCTTGGCCTTTTCTGGATTTTGATTCTGTACCTTCTCCTCCTCCAGAACCAAATCCCATACCAACTCTAATTACAGGTACACATTTAAATTCTCCTAAGTCAAAAGCATCACCAACAACAGTTTCCGTTTTCGCTTCACTTTTTATAAAATCGGTGATTTGTCCTAATAATTCTTCAAAATGTAATTCCATGATTGTGTTTTTTAAAAATTTATAAATGATTTGATTATATATATTGGTCTGTTATATATCTGTACTACCAATTGATTTCTTCCTTCATAGTTGATATTAAATCTTCCTATATACTGATTCATAAATCCAAAAAGTGGATATAACTTTGCATTCTGAATGTCATCCCCCGTATCAATATCTAAGATCATTTTCTTCACCTTAAAAGTTCGCAATGCTTTGATTATTTTTCTGAAGCTAAATCTCTTACTCTTCTTTCTTCGGGGTTTCTTCTTTGCTTTTTTTACTTCTTCTTTCTTGTTTGTCCGAGCCTGTTGAAGGTTGTCACCCTGAGCCCGTCGAAGAGTTTTTCTTAGCGGATAGAAATAAAAATTCAACAATAAGGTTTTCAGTCTTATGCGAATCAATTCGTCTTGATGTCCTTCAACAATTACCTTAGCTATACCTTGCAACCGCAACTCATATTGACCTTGAGTGGTATCGATATATACTTCAATCTTGGCAAATAACACATGTAGTATCAACAACAAAAACAAAATAAAAAACACCAAGAACCACATGATTTGATTTTTCAACGAAAGAAGCTGAAAAAGAGAAGAATAACAATGATATTCGTCATGCTACACCCTTTGATTCTGTTAAACTTTGTGAAATACATAAGGAGCAAATCATGATATTCTGATATCCAAAAAAACCATTAGTTTTGTGTATACACAGATCACAAAAACAACCGACCAACATGAAAATAATTGACTTATCAAAAACCATTCAATACAACCCTGGCGATCCTTTTTTCATGAAAGTGAAAATCAAGCACAAACCTCATCGCAAAGCAAAGTGGCTTATTCGATATTTGGGATTGCCCTTTAGATTGTTTCCGAAAGGGTTTATAGGCTGGGCCGATGATAGCATCAAAAAAATGGGGGTTCATTCTACTACACATATCGATGCTCCTTGGCACTATGGCCCCACGTGCGAAGGCAAACCTGCCAAAACTATTGATCAGGTTCCTTTGGACTGGTGTTTTGGGCAAGGCGTAGTAGTTGATATGAAACACAAGGCTGATTATGACCCGATCACAGTAGATGATATTGAAACTTTTCTAGATAAAGAAAATATTACACTAGCCCCCAATATGATTGTTCTGATAAAAACAGGAAGAGATCGACACATGGGCACCAAAGATTTTTTTCTTAAAGGAACGGGCATGAGCGCCGAGGCTACCAAATGGTTAATTGATAAAGGAATAAAAGTAATGGGGATCGATCAATGGGGTTGGGATTTACCACTTCCTTTTTTGATCAAAGAGGCCAAAAAGAATAACGATCCAGACTTGTTTTGGGAAGCCCATCTGGTAGGCGTAGATCGAGAATATTGCCATATGGAACAACTTACCAATTTAGATGCTCTACCTTATCAAGGCTTTAAGGTCGCCGCTTTTCCCATAAAAATTAAAGGCGGTTCTGCAGCTCCGGCAAGAGTTGTAGCAATATTGGACGATTAAAATGATTTAGATTCTAAAAACGCCTTAACTTCGTAAATACACTCATCATGAAAAACAATCTCGTCTTGCAAAAAACAGCGATTACCTTTAGCGTAGTTTTATATGCTATCGTGGTTCCTTATCTCGAAATTAATAACACTCATGTGTTTAATCCCGATTGGACTCCCCATGTAAGAATTCATGAAGTATGGCAACTTTTTACCAATACTAGTATAGGGGTCCTATGTCTTTGGTTGGTTTGGAAAAAAAGCGAGGTCCTTTTGAGTTCGATACTAAGTATGATTATTACGGGTAGTTTTTTGGTCGCTTTTGCATTGCAAGACACCTATGGTGGTTCTATGAAATTTCTAGACGGAAGCGAAAAAACGATACTCGGAATTAACATTGGTGTTGTTGGTTTTGGGTTAGCTTTTATTCTATTGGTTGTATCATTAATAGCACAGTTTAAAAACAATAAAAAAGCATAACAAGCAACCAAACAAAATGAAAAGATTAGCAATTCTACTATTTTTGATCCTATCCTCTTGCGTACCAAACCGTAATATTGACATTTCAAAATATCCTATTATTACTACGGTAACCGAATTGTCTGAAGTATATGATGTTTCGCTAGACTTAAGTGGGAATCACGAAAAAAGCGCTTTAACCAAATATATTGATGGTTCTTTTGAATTAGAATATGAATATGATTTGTTGGAAACAGACAAATACGATCCTTTATTTTATTCTATTACAATCACCAAAGAACGCACAGTAAGAGAGGCAATACAAACGTATCTTATAACCAAAGGCGCTACGAATTTAGTATCCAATTCATTTAGCCAGGGAACGATTACAATTGATACTCTCGAATTACCCGGAGACGAAAACTACTATGCCCTTAGAACCTTTGAAGGAGAACTCAATGGGGTTCTTTTTTCGATGAGAAAAGGCAAGTATATCTATGATCTTATAATTTCTGGTATCTATACAGAAGATCATAGTTTACTCTTTGATTTAATATTACCCGAAATTGAAAATTTAACCGACTTTAAATTAAAAAAATAGAAACGAGTAAAACTATACACCAACCCCTAAAAATAAGAAATACATCTGGCTTTTGTATGTTACTTAAGTCGTGATAAGGTGTACTTCTTGTTTTTTTCTAATAGCCCCCATTTTTGAGTAAAAAACAACAACTCGTTTTCGTTAGGATTAACTGATTTCCATGGGTTAAGAAAGGTTTTTTGATCTTCGTCAAAGGTAACAGTATCTTTATCAATGCCGCCATCTTCATCAATAGTATATTTCATAACAGCAACTGCACCTTTGGTTTTACTTCCTTTAAATTTTTTCAATTTCTTTTTTGGATCGCGATTTAGATTATCGATATGATCATTAAAAAGAAGCACTAATTTATCATTTACCATTTCGGTTAGTGTAGAGCTATAGTCTGCATAATCATTCTTAGTATATTGAATTTTTGGTATTGTTCTCGCCCATAATACTTCGCCTTCTGGTGATATATTGATAATGTATACATCATCATATCCATAGGTTACTTCACCATTATCTGTATAATCGCCAACATCATTATCCCTTACGTATTTATAGTATTCTTCAGCAATAATCATTGCACTTCCATCTTCTTTTAGAATAGTTTTGTCATAATCTGAGATATGAGACAACACACCTGTATCATCATCTTTAGAAAATTCTGATGCCTTTACCAGGGTCGTTGGACTCAAAAAACGATAGGCATTAAACGGAGTATATTTGTTAGCCACAAATTCTTGCGTTTTGGTATCAAAACGATGATAGTATGCTCCCGAAGAGAATTCTCTTACTCCAGTAGAAGCAAATCCAGTAATCACTACCTGATTGTTTTTGGCTACGTTACAATCTATATTACGTACATACCCAACTGGCACTTCTACATATTGTGTATTGACGGTAGTACCGTTATTCGTGAAACGTATAAAATCATACCCTTTGTTATCTTCTCGTGTACGGCGCCCGGCTACATATGCATTTCCATCGTTATCAATAGCATGGGTTGATAACGTATACTCTTTATCTACAAAGGGCACTTCGTGTTCTTTTTCCCATAGCTTATTAAAGGTGGTATCATACACCGCGATACCAAATTTCAGATAGCCTTTTCGGGTCCATGGCATTTCATAATACACCATAATTTTGCTTTGATCTGGGGATTGATCCATCCAAAAAGCTCCACTATTTCTTCTACCTCCTTCGGCATAAGGGATCTTAGCGATTGGCTTTTCAGATCCGATAGGCTCTAGCGTTTTAGGATCAAATTCACGCACATAATACGTATTGATATGGGTTTTATTTGTGGGATACGACGAAAACAAATACAAATGTTCTCCAATGTTTTTTAGAACATGATAACGCGTAAAATTTTTGCCCACTTTTAGCACTAGTACATTCGCGTTTGTTTTTTTAAGATTCTGATCATAGGTTACTGCGGTATAGGTTCTTTTTGGTGCCCAGCTTCCTACTGTTTTTTTGTGCACAGAAAAGTATTGATCTCCTATGGTGCCTATACTCATCGTAGTTTGTTGTTGCACTTTATCATCTATGGTAGATACCGTAAGGTTGTTTAGTTTATGTTCTTGCCCAATACAGTATACATTTAATATAATGGCAACACCAAATACAATACATTTTCTCATAAATAGCTTTCTTCTTGTTTTTGTGAACCGCCAAAGGTAAACTTTTTTATGATGATACTATTTGCCTCCAATTTAAAGTCAAATCCCTCAAATATCCCCATCATTGGGTATTGAAACCCCTATAGTATACCCATAGTTTTGAAAAAGGAAACAATAGGGGAAAGCCGAAAACCGTATAGAGTAGGCATTACTTTCTAAATTTTATATATATGAAAACTATTAGCTATCTATTTTTATTTTTAATCACAATGTTTTTTGTGGGTTGTAATCAAAACAACAAAGATTATTCTGAAGTCATCACAATGGAAAGAGCAGCCCTAGGTTCTGATTATCAAAAAGACAAAACATATGATAATGCGAGTATAGCACAACGTAAGTTTGCTTCAGAAGAAACTGCAGAGGATTGTGATGAAAGATGTAAGACTTGCAGACAACAAGCTAGAAATAGATATTCGGCTTGTCTAAGTAGTGCTTCTAATGAGACGCAAAAGTCACAATGCCGAAGTAATTATGCCAGACGTCTTCGCGAATGTAATAACTAAGCATTCATTTTTTTGAATACATAAGCTTTTTGCTCAAAGTTGTACCCTTTTGCAGGCTTGTAGAAGGGTACAACTATTATATAATACATATAACATTAACGCCTTTTACACAGAAACAAATCTGCATGTTCAAAAGATATATTTATTCTGTTTTTGAAGTGTTTTTATTTTTGAAATACACTATACAAGCTTCTGCTATTTTTGTGATAGGCAACACTTGTAATAATGATGTGAAAAGCTTGCGTATTGCATCAATCTTCTTATTTGGCATTGCCCAAAGCAAAACCAGGATAACAATAAAAAAGATCATATACATTAAGGTCTTATCCATACATCTAAAGTGTAATAATTGGCATCATAAAATAGGAGTAATGCTAAAAGAAATTGTGTACTAAAATTAATAAATACATAAGATCACCACAAGCAGAGTATATTATCTTTAGCCAAATAACCTTGTATAAGTGTACATGAATCAATTATGCAGGGTATTTGACGGATTGCTAAAATCATCATTATTACGTCAGAATTTTCTTCAAAAAGAATAATCACCTTAAGCCTCTTCTTAACATAAACCAGTATAGAACCGATGTTTTTGTTTTCGATAACATACCCTAAGTCTAGTCAAAGGTTCATCCTTAGCCCTTCCACAAGCTTATCAAATATCCCCGCCATTGGGTATTGAAACCCCTATCGAATACCTATAATTTTGAAATGGAAACAAAAGGGGATTATTAACTTCTAGGATATAGAATAAATACACACAACATGAAACGGCATTACATCACTATCCTTCTGCTCATTGGTATATGTGCAGAAGGTAAAACAACTGAACCCGAAAATGCGAAATCCAGACTCGCTATCGAACGACAATATAACAAACTCACTCAAAAGCATGATAAAATAGAGGAAGAAGAAAAAATATTTAAAGGCTTTTTACAAATAGCTCAAGCAAGAAGCGAAAAAATAAAAGGTGTTACTTTTAATAAAAATCAAATTAAAGAGAGGCTTAAAACCTTAAAAACGAATTTAATTAAGATTAAAAGTGAGCTGGAAACGGGCAAAATTAAATACGCTTCGCTAGAGCACCTTACAACCCCCTATGAAGACATCATCAATTTTATTAGAAAAGATATAAGAAGAGCCTTGTATTACAATGAATACTCTTATAACGGTAATAGTAAATCTCAATTCTCAGAATATATAGAAACCTTACCGTTAGACAAAAAGTTTGATACCAAACCTACCGTAGATTTTCTTCCGATACTAAACAAATATTGGGGTTTTAGATATCGAAATAAGATCATAGAGATGCAGGGCGAAGAAATCATCAAACTAACCTCAGAAATTGAAGCCCTTGATATTTCAAAAATTGAAGCGCTTTTTGACGAATACAAAACATTTCAATTAGAAATCGTTGATTTTATTTCTGAGGAAGTAAACGAAAAAATACAATCTTTAAAAGATGACAAAAAGAAAATTGAAAAACAAATAGCAGAGGTCGACAAATCATTAGGCGGACAGCAAGAAATAAATAATAAACTTGTTTATGCCGTGTATCTTATGATTGTTGCCCTAGTGGTATTATTTATGGGCTTGTACTTTTTTCAAATCGAAATTGCCGGCAAGATTATCGAAAAACGCTCTCTTGTCGAAGTGATTAGTATGGCTTTTATGCTTATCACTATTATCATATTAGGTACCGGAGACAGAATCGGCAACGAAACCCTGGGTACCTTATTAGGTACTATCGCCGGTTATATTTTTGGTAGAGGTGGGATATTAAAACCCAATGTAAACTAAACCGATCTATAAAAACCCGACTATAACACACATCTCCCCGTCAGTTCGAGTGGTTTTTTGGAATGAAATGGAGAAAAGGTGTACTTCGGTAAACTCAGCAGAGCTATCGAGAACCTTTTAGTAGTACCACGGATTAAAATAAACCTATCGGTTCTAAAACATCTCGATAGCTCTGCTAAGCACTTTGACAAGCTCAGTACAGGCCTGTTGAAAGTGTCACCCTGAGTTTATCGAAGTATGGTCCCTGAGCTGCGTCGAAGGGCCATACAAAAATCTTTTTAAATTTCCTTACGGTTTCCCACATCGGAGTGTTGGAAATATTGAGGTAGATTAGTGGAGGTGAAAAAGATATATAGTCGTCAACATGAATTAACATGTATCACTATTGATAAACAATGGAATAATACAAATTGAAATAAATATGGCTCAACTAAATATGAATGGCTCATACGAACTAACCAATGAAAAAGTTGATGAAGAAGTGACTAAGACCTCCGCTGGAAATTATGCACTAGGCTACGTTAAAGAAAAGACTTTCTGGGTTAAGTATGTAGGAAGAGCTGATATCGATTTAAACGATCGATTAAAAAGCTGGGTAGGAAAGTATGAGCGATTTAAATTTAGCTATGCCTCCTCTCCAAAAGCTGCATTTGAAAAAGAGTGCAATAATTATCATGACTTTGGAGGTAAAAAGTCTCTGGATAACAAAATTCACCCAGATAGGCCTGATGATTCAAATTGGAAATGTCCAGTCTGCGATATTTTCAAATAAATAATGATTGCCAACTCCCAATAGTCTGTGACTAGTGGCCACAATATCCTGTTTATCTATCATTGGACAGCTAAGCGTACAAATTTATCAAAGCATAATCATCTAGTTTACAGAAAAGGCCATACAAAAATCTTTTTAAAAATCCTTACGGTTTCCCACATCGGAGTGTTGGAAATATTGGGGTAGATTAGTGGGATATAAAAGATATATAGATACTAATGACCTATATACAAGTTGTTTCACACAATTATAAAACAAACAATGTCAGAATTAACAATTAAACTCATAATAATACTTATTCCAGGTGCAATTGCGACATTGATTTTTGGTAAACTGATTTTACATAAAGAATGGAGTAGTTTCAGGTTTGTGCTTTATTCAATATTGTTTGGAATTATTTCGTATTTATTACTTCAATTAGCAATAAACTTGATTAATATATGCGTATGTAATTATTTACCTGAATTGACAATTTGGAGCAATTTGAATAATGCTTCGTCTATCCCATATAAAGAAGTTGGATTTGCTTCAATATTTTCGATAGTAATCGCATTCATAGCATCTTTAATTGAGAACAAAAAAGTTATCAATAAAATTGCTGGATTTTTGGGGATTTCAGCTAAATATGGAGATGAAAACCTTTATTCAATGTTTTTGAATTCTAAAGAGGTTGAATTTATATACTTGAGAGATATTAAAAATCAATTGACATATCACGGATGGGTTAAATCTTTCTCAGAAACGGACAATATTTCGGAAATACGATTGTGTGATGTTGCATTGTTCAATTATTCAGACTCTGAATTTCTATATGAAGTTAAAGAAGTTTACTTGTCACTGAATAAACAAGAAATAATAATAGAATTAGCAAATTTAGAAGAAAATGGACAAGAAGAGACCGAGCAAGAGTAGCGGAAATCAGGGCGAATCGAAAAACAGTTCGAACAAACCTAAACCGACAATTTCAAGGGTAAGTACCAAACCGCCTCCATCTCCGAAAAAGAATAAATAACTGTGAGCAATATCATTGTGTTTTTATACCACACCAGAATAAAAGTAATAATCAACGAATGATTTCTAAGCGAAATAAGCTTGTAATAATTCTACAACGAAACCATAGCCGAGACCGTTTGTATGTAATTTGAATTAACTTAATAAATAAAAAATATGTTTGGAAGAAATAGATTAATTAACCTATTTAAAGAAATAAGGATACATAATTTTCTAAGCGAAAAAGAAAGAAACATAAAGAATAAAATAGGTAGATATAGTGAAATGGCTCTTGCTTCTCTTAATGTTAAAGCTGAAATTGAAAATCTTATCCGTGATGAGGATTTAAATGTTCCAAAACTTCAAAAAGAAAAAACTCAAACATCAATCACCACTGAACAAATGACTGGAATGCAATTACCTCCTGGAACGAGTTTTATAAGAGGAAGAATTTACGATGTGGAAATAGCAAATTATACAATTCCTTTTATTGGAAATGGAGAGTTCTTCAAATGTTTGCCTTCTGCAGGACAAAATTTCCGCTCAATAAGTGTTGAAAAACATCAAAACTCAATAATAATAAAGCTGACGAATTGGCTAGGTGGAATTAGTGGAAATAATGAAGCTATAGAAATGTTAAAGGCAGAATTGGTTAAACAAGTGGAAAGTATAGAAAGTGTCCTAGAACAATTAGAAAAGGATATTGATGAATATAAACCAATTTTAAAAAAAAAGATTGAGTCTGAATTAGATAAATTAATTAAACAGATAAACATAAAGAACGAGAGTAACGATAAACTAAACCCTTTTGGATAAAACTGCATACAATAATATGTAAAATGCATTGTACATTAAATGTTTGTATTAATTAAAAATCATGAAAGAAAATTCAGATAAAATCATAAGAGAATTTGAAGAAAATAAGTTTCTTTATCAAGAATTATCTGAAAAGTCTTACATTCTTTTAAATTCTTTAATTAATGATCATATAAAACCTCATCAAATTCAATTTAGAGTAAAAGATAAAAACAGTCTAGGAAAAAAATTAATTAGAAAAAACTTCAAATATTCTTCTATTAAAGAAATAACCGATATTATAGGTTTCCGAATTGTTACCTATTTTGAAGATGATATCGAATTTATAGAAAAAATTATTACCTCTGAATTTGAAATTGATATCAAAAACTCTATCGATAAAAGAAATTTAGAGGTTGATAAATTTGGATATAGAAGTGTACATTTCATAGCTTCTTTGAGTAAAGAAAGATTGAAATTAACAGAATACAAAAAATATAAAAATCTTAAATTCGAAATCCAGATTAGAAGTATATTACAACATTCATGGGCAGAAATTGAACATGATATTGGATACAAAGGAGAAAATGAAATTCCAAAATCTGCAAAAAGAACATTTTATAGAGTCGCAGCTCTTCTTGAGCAAGCTGATATGGAATTCACCAAATTACGTAAAGAAATTCAAGAACACGAAAAAAATATTAGAACAGAATTATCCAACAAAAACCTTGACTTAATAATTGACAAATCTTCTTTAATAGAGTTTGTAAAAAGTAATAAAGTTTTGAGAGAACTTGAATCAAAAGTTGAAACAGAAGTAAAAAATGTAGTATGCGGTAAATCAACTGATATGGAATTAATAGGAAGCTATCAATTGATTAAAGATTTAAGAGATTTAAATATCAATACTATTCGCGAACTTGAAGCAGCTTTAATTAAAAACGAAAAACGAATTATAAAAACTCAAGAAACCTTTGTTAAAGACCTCTATAATGATCAAGAAATTAATTATCAAGGAGATGAAATAACATTCATCAAAGGCGCACCTATATTATGGATGAGAAACTTCTTAAAAACTGATGCTAACCTCAATCGCCCAGATTTGTAACCGTGCCTAACCCCAACTACCACAACCCTAAAATTCATAATTCAAAAATTAATCCCTATATTCGCCATCGCTTAACGGCGCGCCCACCCCGATGCAATCGTCATATTGCGTTTAAATACATATATAGTTTAGTAGTTTGTAAATTTTTGTCGAAAGCTTCAGCTGCAACGGGGAAATCCTTAGCTATCTTGTCGAAACGATCAGCTGCAACGGGGAAATCCTTAGCTATCTTGTCGAAACAATCAGCTACAACGGGGAAACCCTTAGCTATCTTGTCGAAACAATCAGCTACAACGGGGAAACCCTTAGCTATCTTGTCGAAACAATCAGCTACAGCGGGGAAATCCTTAGCCATCTTGTTGAGACAATCAGCTGCAACGGGGAAACCCTTAGCTATCTTGTCGAAACGATCAGCTGCAACGGGGAAACCTCTAGCTACTTTGTCAAGAACAACAACTATTGCGTATGTGTATTTAACTTAATCATTTTACTCATAAAATTAAAACCTAAAAAAATGGCAGAACGCAATTACAGTTTTAAAGACACAGTTCTTTTAGAATGGGGAGACACTACAGTAGAACATTTAAAACTAGACATCGATCAATTTACCAACTTTGATCCAAAACTTAACAACGATTTTGTAACCCAATTAGAGCAAAAAGTAGCGCAGGGCTATAAAGAAGGTGGCGATGACCTCAACGTAGCACAGTTACAAGAAAAAACAGAGGCTGTTGAAAAGGCCATGCAAGATTGTCGCACGTATTTTAAAAAGCTTCGATATTGGGTATTAGATGCATTCCCAGGTCAAAAAGCAATACAACGTCAATTTGGTATTGGCAGATTTAAAGATGTTACCAAAAATCAGATAAAAATGATCCAGTTTATGGAGGGATTGTCTGATACGATTGCTCAGCACCTTAAGGCATTAGAAGCCACCGGTATTCCAAAAGACATCGTAAAACAATCGGTTGTATTGGCACAAGCTCTTCGCGAAACCAATAAAGAGCAAGAACAGAAAAAAGGAACACGTACGGTAGATACTGCTGAGCGCATAGAGCAGCTTAATGAGCTATATGCCATCCTTCAAAAAATCAATGCCGCAGCCGATAATGTGTTTGACGAGTTACCGGCAAAACGAGACCTGTACCGCACCCCTAGCCGATCGGGTGGTGTAACAATTGGGGATGAACAAGAAGAAGAGCTGGTATAGTCGTTTACGATAGCTCTGCTGAGCTTGCCGAAGTATACCATATTTAAATTATAAAGGAACACTAGTAGTGTTCCTTTTTTTGTGTTTGAGGTTTTCGATTCTAAAAACATCTCGATACACTGCATTGCCATGCAGCACTCCTTTAGATTTGCATTTAAATTTTTTATATTTTAAAGAACGGAAAAGGTACACTATCTATACACTCTAAGTTTTTAAACTTATACATTCGATTCAGACCTTTTCCGTTCAGTTATAAACTCAAATAGAAATTAG
>NZ_JAERQJ010000011.1 GCF_016735115.1 Aquimarina mytili
ACGTGGTGCACCATCTAAACCTACCCACTGACTACGATGTAGCCCCATAATACTCATAACACCTCGACTACCAGCATAGGCCGGATTAACACTAATCGTATTATACATGTATTGGGTATATTGGGCGTCTTGCTGCGCATGAATGAATGTAGTAGTGCAAGTAAATACCAACATTATAAATATAAGTAAGGGTCTATTCATTAGAATTTTAATTGATTTAGGGATTAACAAATATATAGTATATTATATAAATACCATATTATTAGCATACTATCGACAATAAATATTGAAAGATAATTTGATTCTTACATTGTGTTTTTAGTGCTATATTTGCACCTTCATCACTACATATACAATGAAATTTACAGACGAAATAGGAAGAAGGAGAACCTTTGGGATCATCTCTCACCCGGATGCCGGTAAAACCACATTAACAGAAAAACTATTACTTTTTGGAGGAGCTATTCAAGAAGCCGGAGCGGTAAAATCGAATAAAATCAAAAAAGGAGCAACCAGTGATTTTATGGAAATCGAACGCCAGCGTGGTATATCAGTAGCAACTTCTGTATTAGCTTTTGAGTATAAAAATATTAAGATCAATATTCTTGATACTCCAGGACATAAGGATTTTGCAGAAGACACATTTAGGACCTTAACCGCTGTAGATAGTGTAATTGTTGTAATTGATGTTGCTAAGGGTGTAGAGGAACAAACCGAAAAACTAGTATCGGTATGTAGAATGCGTAACATTCCAATGATAGTTTTTATCAACAAACTTGATAGAGAAGGTAAAGATGCTTTTGAACTTCTGGATGAAATTGAGCAAAAATTAGGTCTTACTGTTACCCCTCTTAGTTTTCCAATCGGTATGGGGTATGATTTTAAAGGGATATATAATATTTGGGAGAAAAATATTAACCTTTTTAGTGGAGATAGTAGAAAGAATATAGAAGAAAATATTGAGATTTCTGATTTAGCATCCCAAGAACTGAATAAAATCATTGGAGACAGACCTGCAGAGACGCTAAGAGAAGAAATCGAGCTCGTTGAAGGTATATATCCAAAATTTGAAAACGAAGCCTACAAAAACGGAGAATTACAACCTGTGTTTTTTGGATCAGCATTAAATAACTTTGGCGTTAGAGAATTGCTAGATTGCTTTGTTAGTATAGCACCCCCACCAAGACCAAAAGAAAGTGATGTACGTATTGTAAAACCTGAAGAAAATGATTTTACAGGATTTGTATTTAAAATTCATGCCAATATGGATCCTAAACACAGAGATCGATTGGCTTTTGTAAAAATTGTTTCAGGTACTTTTGAAAGAAATGTACCCTATCTACACACAAGGCATAATAAAAAACTTAAGTTTTCCAGTCCAAATGCTTTTTTTGCAGAAAAGAAAGAAATTGTAGACATATCCTATCCAGGTGATATCGTCGGGCTACATGATACGGGTAACTTCAAGATTGGGGATACGCTTACAAAAGGAGAGATTCTTCATTATAAAGGTATCCCAAGTTTTTCGCCAGAACATTTTAGATATATTAACAATGCGGATCCTATGAAATCTAAACAATTGGCTAAAGGAATTGATCAATTAATGGATGAAGGAGTGGCTCAATTATTTACTTTAGAATTAAACGGAAGAAAAGTTATCGGTACCGTAGGGGCGCTTCAATATGAAGTTATTCAATATCGATTGGAGCATGAATATGGTGCAAAATGTACTTATGAAAACCTAAATGTCCATAAAGCATGTTGGGTAGATCCCGAAGATCCAAACAACGAAGAATTCAAAGATTTTAAACGTGTAAAAAGCAAGTTCTTAGCTAAAGACAAGCAAGGACAACTTGTTTTCTTGGCCGATTCTTCATTTAGTTTACAAATGACTCAGCAAAAATATCCTTCGATACAATTTCATTTTACTTCGGAGTTTTAGACGGTATAGGGCGAAAGCATAAAAAACCGGTTAGAAAATATCTAACCGGTTTTTTATAGTTCTATTTAAAAATAAAAGATTAAGCCTCTCCAGTAGGACCAAAATTCATTGGTATTGGTGGTTGCTCATAATCTTTAATCTCTCCATGAGCAGCCTCAAACCTATTAACATTATCATTAAGGGCTTTTAACAACCGTTTGGCATGTTGTGGAGTCAAAATAATTCGGCTCTTCACTTTACTTTTAGGTCTACCAGGCATAATATTTACAAAATCAACAACAAATTCTGAAACGGAGTGATTAATAATAGCCAGGTTACTATAGATTCCATCTGCTATTGATTCATCTAACTCTATATTTAATTGATTCTGTTTTTGATTTTGATTTTTATTGTCTGCCATTTCAAGTTCTTTTATTGTACTTCTTTTTAAAAAAAGAAAGCCTGCCTAGAGAGCGGCAGGCTTTTCGTATTAATTATAATTAACTTCTTGTCGTTGTTCCATTCGATCTTCGAATTCTTCTTTAGAACCTACAATAATGCTTTCGTAATCTCTCATTCCTGTACCTGCTGGGATTCTATGTCCAACAATTACATTTTCTTTAAGACCTTCAAGCGTATCAACTTTACCGCTTACTGCAGCTTCGTTTAATACTTTTGTAGTTTCCTGGAAGGAAGCCGCTGAGATAAATGACTTCGTTTGAAGAGAAGCTCTGGTAATACCCTGTAAAATAGGTGTCGCAGTCGCCGGAGTTACATCTCTAGCTACAACTAAATTCTTATCTTCTCTACGTAATACTGAATTTTCATCTCTAAGATCACGAGGAGAAATAATTTGACCTGGTTTAAGGTTTTCGCTATCTCCTGCGTCTTCTACAACCTTCATTCCGAAGATTTCATCATTCTCTTCTATAAAGTCTGATTTATGAACCAGTTGATTTTCTAAGAAAATAGTATCTCCCGGATCCTGGATTCTTACTTTACGCATCATCTGTCTTACCACTACTTCAAAGTGCTTATCATTAATTTTCACACCTTGTAGTCGGTAAACCTCCTGTACTTCATTAACTAAGTATTGTTGTACAGCAGATGGTCCTTTAATCTTAAGAATATCTTCTGGAGTGATAGAACCATCAGATAATGGCATACCTGCTCTTACATAATCGTTTTCCTGAACAAGGATCTGATTAGAAAGCTTTACAAGATATTTCTTAATCTCACCTATTCTAGACTCTACAATGATTTCGCGGTTACCACGCTTGATTTTACCAAAAGATACAACACCATCGATCTCACTAACAACAGCAGGGTTAGATGGGTTACGTGCTTCGAATAATTCAGTTACTCTTGGCAGACCTCCTGTAATATCACCAGCTTTAGCTGACTTACGAGGTATTTTAACCAGAATCTTACCTACCTTAATCTTGTCGTTATCATCTACCATAAGGTGGGCACCTACCGGAAGGTTATATGAACGTAACACTTCATCTCCTTTACCTAATACATGAAGCGTAGGTATCTTTTTCTTATCTCGAGATTCAGAAATTACTTTTTCCTGGAAACCAGTTTGTTCATCAATTTCTACCTGATATGTAACCCCTTGTTCGATGTTTTCGTAACTTACTTTACCAGCAAATTCAGAAATAATAACACCATTATAAGGATCCCATTGACAGATCACCTGTTCCTCCTTTAAGGTATCACCATCCTTAATGAATAGTTGAGAACCATAAGGGATTAGGTTTGTACTTAAAACTATCTTCGTCTTTGGGTCAATTATCTTCACCTCTGAAGTACGAGAGATCACTACATCTATTTCATTTCCTTCTGCATCTTCACCTTTAACCGTTTTAAGTTCTTCTATTTCTGCTTTACCAGAAAACTTAGATTTTAATTGGTTTTCTTCAGAAATGTTACCTGCGATACCTCCCACGTGGAATGTACGTAATGTAAGCTGTGTTCCAGGCTCACCAATTGATTGAGCTGCAACTACACCTACAGCCTCACCTCGTTGAACTGTTTTACCAGTTGCAAGATTACGACCATAACATTTCACACAGATTCCTTTCTTAGCTTCACAAGTCAGTGCAGAACGTACTTCTACAGATTCTACAGGAGAATTTTCAATAATTTTAGCTGTAACATCATCAATTTCTACTCCAGCTTCAACCAATACTTCTTGAGTAAGAGGATTAATTACATCTTGTAATGAAGTTCTACCAACAATTCTTGCACCTAAACCTTCGATAATCTCTTCGTTTTTCTTTAACGGAGTTACCTCTACACCTCTAAGCGTACCACAATCTTCTATATTAACAATAACATCTTGTGCCACATCTACCAAACGACGTGTAAGATATCCAGCATCTGCCGTTTTAAGAGCGGTATCTGCAAGACCTTTACGAGCACCGTGAGTAGAGATAAAGTATTCAAGAATCGAAAGTCCTTCTTTAAAGTTAGAAAGAATAGGGTTTTCGATAATCTCTCCTCCGGCAGAACTAGCTTTCTTAGGTTTTGCCATCAATCCACGCATTCCGGTTAACTGACGAATCTGTTCTTTAGATCCCCTAGCTCCAGAATCAAGCATCATATATACAGAGTTGAATCCTTGTTGGTCCTCTCTAATACGCTTCATCGACAACTCGGTAAGGTTTGCGTTTGTTGTTGTCCAAACATCAATTACCTGATTGTATCGCTCGTTATTAGTGATAAGTCCCATGTTATAACTTCCTACGATTTCATCTACCTTTTTATTAGCACTCGCAATCATCGTGTGCTTTTCTTGAGGTATAATGATATCTCCCAAACTGAATGATAATCCACCCTGGAATGCAAAGTTATATCCTAATTTCTTGATTTCATCTAAGAAAACAGCTGTTTCAGGAACACTAGTAACTTTCAAGATATCACCAATAATATCTCTAAGAGATTTCTTGGTTAATACCTCATTGATATATCCAGCTTGCTCAGGAACTTTTTCATTAAATAATACTCTACCTGTGGTAGTTTCGATTATTTTAGTTACTGATTCACCTTCTTCATTAATATCTTTAGTTCTTACTTTGATATTAGCATTGATATCTAATCTCTTCTCGTTATATGCGATCACAACTTCCTCTGGAGAATAGAATGTCAAATCTTCACCTTTTATTTCTAACTCTGAAGTAGATCTACGTGATTTGGTCATATAATAAAGACCCAATACCATATCCTGAGAAGGTACGGTTACCGGAGAACCATTAGCAGGGTTTAAGATGTTATGTGAAGCAAGCATCAATAACTGTGCTTCTAAAATTGCCTCTGGACCCAGTGGTAAGTGTACCGCCATCTGATCCCCATCAAAATCTGCATTAAATGCAGTACATACTAATGGGTGTAATTGAATCGCTTTACCTTCAATAAGTTTAGGTTGGAATGCCTGAATACCTAATCGGTGAAGCGTAGGAGCACGGTTTAGTAATACTGGATGTCCTTTAAGAACATTTTCTAAGATATCCCAAACAACAGGCTCTTTTCTATCTATAATCTTTTTAGCCGATTTTACAGTTTTTACAATACCACGTTCAATCAACTTTCTGATTACAAATGGTTTGTATAGCTCTGCAGCCATATTTTTTGGAAGACCACATTCGAATAATTTCAATTCTGGTCCTACAACGATTACCGAACGAGCTGAATAATCCACACGTTTACCAAGTAAGTTTTGACGGAAACGTCCTTGCTTACCTTTTAACGAATCAGATAATGATTTTAATGGTCTGTTAGAATCTGTTTTAACAGCAGATGCTTTACGTGTATTATCAAATAATGAATCTACAGATTCTTGAAGCATACGCTTTTCGTTACGAAGAATTACTTCAGGAGCTTTAATCTCCATCAAACGCTTCAAACGATTGTTACGTATAATTACACGACGATATAAATCATTCAAATCAGATGTTGCAAAACGACCACCATCAAGTGGTACCAATGGGCGTAATTCTGGCGGAATTACTGGTACTACTTTAAGGATCATCCATTCTGGACGGTTTTCTCTATTTTTGTTTGCATCACGGAACGACTCTACAACCTGAAGACGTTTAAGTGCTTCTGTTTTACGTTGTTTTGAAGTTTCGTTATTTGCTTTATGTCTTAATTCATAAGAAAGTGCGTCAAGATCAATTCTTCTTAGAATCTCGATCAAGCACTCTGCTCCCATTTTAGCGATAAATTTATTTGGATCAGTATCGTCCAAATATAAATTCTCTTGTGGAAGGCTATCTAGGATATTAAGATATTCTTCTTCTGTAAGGAAATCCATTTTTTGTACTGGCTCTCCTTCTTCATTTTTGGCAATACCAGGCTGGATTACTACGTAACGCTCGTAGTATATAATCATATCCAGCTTTTTAGAAGGAAGGCCTAATAAATATCCTATTTTATTTGGTAAAGAACGGAAATACCAAATGTGTGCCACAGGAACCACTAAGTTAATGTGACCTACACGGTCTCTACGTACTTTCTTTTCGGTAACTTCTACCCCACATCGATCACAAACAATACCTTTGTAACGAATTCTTTTATATTTACCACAAGCACATTCAAAGTCCTTTACAGGTCCAAAGATACGCTCACAGAACAAACCATCACGCTCAGGTTTGTGAGTACGATAATTGATAGTTTCAGGTTTTAATACTTCTCCGTTTGATTGCGCCAAAACTGATTCTGGAGAAGCTAAACCAATAGAGATCTTATTAAATCTCTTTACTGTATTCTTATCATTATTTCTTGCCATAATATATGGTTGCTAAAGAATTATTGTAATTTAAAATTGAATAACATTTGGTATTTTGAACTAACTACCCTTCGACAAGCTCAGGGTGAAAGCTTTAACACCTTTCATTATTCTTCTAATCTGATATCCAGACCCAGACCTTTTAATTCGTGCATTAATACGTTAAAAGATTCTGGTAATCCAGGTTCTGGCATAGGCTCACCTTTAACGATACTTTCGTACGTCTTAGCTCTTCCTATAACATCATCAGATTTCACAGTCAATATCTCACGAAGCGTACTTGAAGCTCCATAAGCTTCAAGAGCCCAAACTTCCATCTCTCCAAAACGTTGACCACCAAACTGAGCTTTACCACCAAGTGGTTGCTGAGTAATCAAGGAGTATGGACCGATAGAACGTGCGTGCATCTTATCATCTACCATGTGACCTAATTTAAGCATATAAATCACACCTACAGTAGCAGCTTGATCAAATCGATCACCTGTTCCACCATCATAAAGATACGTATGTCCAAATCTTGGAATTCCTGCTTCATCAGTCAATTCATTAATTTGATCAAGAGAAGCACCATCAAAAATTGGAGTAGCAAATTTTCTATTTAATTTTTGCCCGGCCCATCCTAATACAGTTTCATAAATCTGACCAATATTCATACGAGAAGGTACCCCAAGTGGATTCAATACGATATCTACTGGTGTTCCATCTTCTAAGAAAGGCATATCTTCTTCTCTTACGATACGTGCAACAATACCTTTGTTACCGTGTCGACCTGCCATCTTATCACCTACTTTTAATTTACGTTTTTTAGCAATGTAAACTTTAGCAAGTTTTATAATTCCTGAAGGTAATTCGTCTCCTACCGAGATTGTAAACTTCTCTCTTCTTAGGTTACCTTGTAAATCATTTTCTTTAATCTTATAGTTGTGGATAAGATCTGCAACCATACTATTAAGTTCATCATCGGTAGTCCATGTTCCTTTGGTAAGGTGTGCATAATCATCAACACTATTCAGCATTTTTTGAGTATACTTTTTACCTTTAGGAAGCACTTCTTCTCCTAAGTCATTCATAACACCTTGAGAAGTTTTACCTCCAACAATAGCAAATAACTTATCTACTAATTCTGATTTTAACAATTCAAATTTTGTATCGTAAGATCTCTCTAGGATATCAATATCTTCTTTGTCTTGAGAACGTTTTCTCTTATCTTTTATAGCACGTGCAAATAATTTTTTATCAATAACCACACCGTGTAATGATGGAGAAGCTTTTAAAGAAGCATCTTTAACATCACCAGCTTTATCACCAAAGATCGCTCTTAATAGTTTTTCTTCTGGAGTAGGATCACTTTCTCCTTTTGGAGTAATTTTACCAATCAGAATATCACCAGGTTTGATCTCTGCTCCAACACGGATCATACCGTTTTCATCAAGATCTTTTGTAGCCTCTTCAGAAACGTTAGGGATATCATTTGTCAATTCTTCATGACCTAATTTAGTATCTCTAACTTCAAGAGAGTACTCATCGATATGAATAGAAGTAAAGATATCATCTCTAACTACTTTTTCAGAAATTACAATCGCATCCTCAAAGTTATATCCTTTCCAAGGCATAAAAGCCACTTTCATGTTTCTACCAAGTGCAAGCTCACCGTTTTCGGTTGCATACCCTTGACAAAGAACTTGACCTTTTGTCACTCTATCCCCAACTCTTACAATTGGTTTAAGGTTGATACTTGTTCCCTGGTTTGTTTTACGGAACTTGATAAGGTTGTATGTTTTAGAATCACCATCAAAACTAACCATTCTTTCCTCATCAGTTCTATCGTACTTGATCGTGATTTTTTGAGCATCAACATATTCTACAACTCCGTCTCCTTCTGCATTAATCAATACTCTTGAGTCTGAAGCTACCTGACGTTCTAACCCTGTACCTACAATTGGAGCATCCACTCTTAATAATGGCACTGCCTGGCGCATCATGTTTGATCCCATCAGTGCACGGTTTGCATCATCATGCTCTAAGAATGGGATTAACGATGCTGAAATCGATGCTATCTGATTTGGTGCGACATCTGCATAATTTACATTTGTTGGCTCAATTACCGGGAAGTCACCTTCCATACGAGCAATTACTTTATCAGATTCAATAGTTCCATCATCTTTTAATGGAATATTGGCTTGTGCAATCAATTTCTCTTCTTCCTCTTCTGCACTTAAATATCTAAACTCGCTAATATCAACTTTACCTTCTTCAACTTTACGGTAAGGAGTCTCTAAGAATCCCATTGAATTCACTTTTGCGAATACGGCAAGCGAAGAAATCAGACCAATATTTGGACCTTCAGGAGTTTCGATAGGACATAAACGACCATAATGTGTGTAGTGTACGTCACGAACCTCAAATCCTGCTCTTTCTCTTGATAAACCACCAGGTCCAAGAGCAGAAAGTCTACGTTTATGAGTAATCTCTGCTAATGGATTGGTTTGATCCATAAACTGAGATAGCTGATTCGTACCAAAGAACGAATTAATTACAGAAGATAAGGTTTTAGCATTGATCAAATCAATTGGCGTAAATACCTCATTATCTCTAACATTCATACGCTCACGAATAGTACGAGCCATACGAGCTAAACCAACACCAAACTGTTGTGATAATTGCTCTCCTACAGTTCTAACACGACGATTAGAAAGGTGATCAATATCATCAATCTCAGCTTTAGAATTAATTAACTCAATTAAGTATTTTATGATGGTAATGATATCTTCTTTGGTAAGCACTTGCTTATCCATTGCGATATCAAGACCCAATTTCTTATTCATTCTATAACGACCAACTTCACCTAAGTTATAACGTTGATCAGAGAAGAATAATTTGTCAATAATACCTCGTGCAGTTTCCTCATCTGGTGGTTCTGCATTACGTAATTGACGATAAATATGTTCTACCGCTTCTTTTTCAGAATTGGTTGGATCTTTTTGTAATGTATTATGGATAATTGCATAATCACCTTTTTGATTATCTTCTTTGTGCAATAAAATAGTTTTTGCACCAGATTCGATTATTTCTTCAAGGTGATCCTTATCTAGGATTGTATCACGATCTAAAACGATCTCATTACGCTCGATAGATACTACCTCTCCTGTATCTTCATCCACAAAATCCTCATGCCAAGTATTTAGTACACGAGCCGCTAATTTACGCCCTAGTACTTTCTTTAAACCTGACTTAGAAACTTTTACCTCTTCTGCAAGGTCAAATATTTCTAAAATATCTTTATCTCTTTCAAAACCGATGGCACGGAAAAGTGTTGTAACCGGTAATTTTTTCTTTCTATCGATATATGCGTACATTACGCTATTGATATCGGTAGCAAATTCTATCCAAGAACCTTTAAAAGGAATTACTCTGGCAGAATATAATTTAGTTCCATTAGCATGGAATGATTGTCCAAAGAATACTCCTGGAGATCGGTGTAACTGAGATACAACTACACGCTCAGCTCCATTAATACAGAAAGTACCACTAGGGGTCATATACGGAATTGTACCTAGATATACGTCCTGAACAATAGTTTCAAAATCCTCGTGTTCTGGGTCAGTACAGAATAATTTAAGACGTGCTTTTAAAGGCACACTGTATGTAAGACCTCTTTCAATACATTCTTGCAGATCATATCTTGGAGGATCCACAAAATAATCTAAAAATTCTAGTACAAATTGATTACGAGTATCAGTAATCGGGAAGTTTTCCATGAAGGTATTATATAAACCTTCGTTTCCTCTTTCTTCAGACTTTGTTTCTAATTGAAAGAAATCCTGAAAAGATTTGATCTGGATATCCAGGAAGTCAGGATATTCGGGTCTATTCTTTACGGAAGAGAAATTCAATCTTTCTGTTTGCGTTGCTAACATCAATGGACGGAATTAAATTAAAATTTTAAAAAGGGTTGCATATTTTAATGCTTAACATTTATATATGCAAAATGGTTTAGACCACAGAGAATACTCTCCGGGTCTAAACCTATATATCAATCTATGGTAAGCTTACTTAAGCTCAACCTCAGCTCCAGCCTCTTCTAATTGAGCTTTAAGAGCTTCTGCTTCGTCTTTAGCAACTCCTTCTTTTACAGCTTTAGGAGCTCCATCAACTAATTCTTTAGCATCTTTAAGACCAAGACCAGTTAATTCTTTAACAAGTTTTACAACTGCCAATTTAGAACCACCTGCAGCCTTAAGGATTACATCAAATTCTGTTTTTTCTTCAGCAGCATCTCCACCTCCAGCAGCAGCTCCACCAGCTACGGCAACTGCAGCAGCAGCAGGCTCGATACCATATTCTTCTTTTAATATATCAGCTAACTCATTAACTTCTTTTACTGTTAAGTTAACTAATTGTTCTGCGAAATCTTTTAAATCTGCCATTTTCTATCGTTTTAAATAATTTTTTTAATTGAAATATAATTTATTAAAAAGTGCGTACACTACTAGTTATTATCCTTCTTTTTCGGATAATGTTTTAAGGATACCTGCTATTGTACCTCCACCTGACTTTAATGCTGAAATAACATTCTTAGCTGGTGACTGTAATAAGCCGATAATATCTCCGATAACTTCTTCTTTAGACTTGATATTAACTAAAGTCTCAAGGTTATCATCACCGATAAATATTGCTTCTTCGATAAAAGCTCCTTTTAATACAGGTTTCTCAGATTTCTTACGAAATTCTTTGATTACCTTAGCAGGTGCATTACCAGTTTCAGCAAACATTAATGAAGTATTACCATTTAATACATTTGGTAATTCTCCAAAATCCTTATCAGAATTCTCCATTGCCTTAGCAAGAAGTGTATTCTTAATTACTTTTAATGATACATTAGCTTTAAAACAAGCTCTACGTAAGTTTGAAGTTGTACCTGCATCTAGACCTGAAATATCAGCTAAATAGATATTAGCATTTTCAGCCAACTGAGCAGTTAAGTCTTCAATTACTAGTGATTTTTCTTCTCTTGTCATAATCGTTTTTCTTAATTACCCAGCAAAGTTTTTAGCATCTATTTCAACTCCAGGACTCATTGTAGAAGAGATGTATATTGATTTAATATACACTCCTTTAGCAGCCTGAGGTTTTAACTTTACCAATGTTGTTATTAATTCTTTAGCATTTCCAGCTATCTTATCTGCATCAAAAGAAGATTTTCCTATTGCAGCATGAACAATACCTGTTTTATCTACTTTAAAATCTATTTTACCAGCTTTAACATCAGAAACAGCTTTTGCTACATCCATTGTTACTGTTCCAGTTTTAGGGTTAGGCATCAATCCTCGTGGTCCTAATACTCTACCTAGAGGTCCTAATTTACCCATTACACTAGGCATGGTAATTATTACATCGACATCTGTCCAACCACCTTTGATTTTATCAAGATATTCATCAAGACCAACAAAATCAGCACCAGCTTCTTTAGCTTCAGCTTCTTTATCTGGCGTTACTAATGCTAATACTTTAACATCTTTTCCTGTTCCGTGAGGTAACGTTACCACACCACGTACCATTTGATTAGCTTTACGTGGATCTACGTTCAAACGAACAGCAAGATCTACAGAAGCATCAAAATTTACGTTTGTTATTTCTTTTACTAAAGCGGAAGCTTCGGCTAGTGAATATGCTTTATTGCTATCAACTTTAGCACGTGCTTCTTTTTGCTTTTTTGTTACTTTTGCCATTTTGTAAACGTTTTTGGATTAAAAAGGAGCTTGTCCTTTTACAGTTACACCCATTGAACGAGCAGTACCAGCAATCATTTTCATAGCAGATTCTACTGTAAATGCATTTAAATCTTGCATTTTATCTTCAGCGATTGCACGAACTTGATCCCAAGTAACACTTGCTACTTTCTTACGATTAGGCTCTCCAGAACCTTTTTTCTGTTTTGCTGCTTCCAGTATCTGAACCGCTGCAGGAGGAGTTTTTATAACGAAGTCAAAAGACTTGTCTTTATACACATTAATAACAACCGGTAATACTTTACCAGCTTTATCTTGTGTTCTACCATTGAATTGCTTACAGAATTCCATGATATTTACTCCGGCAGCACCTAAAGCAGGCCCAACTGGTGGGGATGGGTTAGCCGCTCCACCACGTACTTGTAATTTTACAACCTTACTTAACTCTTTAGCCATTTTTCTAATTTTAAATTAGAATTGTTCTACATGTGGAAGCAAAAGAACAACTCTGGATATATAATGTAACAATTATTATACTTTCTCTACTTGCATATAACTTAATTCTAATGGCGTTTTTCTACCAAAGATTTTAACCATTACTTCAAGTTTACGCTTCTCTTCATTTACTTTCTCAACAGTACCATTAAAACCATTAAAAGGTCCATCGATAACTTTTACAGTTTCTCCAACTGTATAAGGTATAGCAACATTATCAGTCTTAACTGCAAGTTCATCAACTTTACCAAGCATTCTATTGATTTCAGATTTTCGTAAAGGAACAGGATCTCCTCCTTTTACTTCTCCTAAAAAACCAATAACTCCATTAATAGACTTAATAATATGTGGTATTTCACCAGATAAGTTAGCTTCTATCATAACATAACCCGGGAAATAAACACGTTCTTTATTTATCTTTTTTCCATTACGGATCTGTACCACTTTTTCTGTAGGAACAAGAATTTGCGAAACATAATCCTGAAGACCCATGTGAGAAATTTCTCTCTCTATATAGTCTTTTACTTTATTTTCCTGCCCGCTAACCGCTCTTACAACGTACCACTTCTTTGAATTATCCACCTCGGCCATTTTGACAATTTAAGATTTAACTAGAGTAAAATAGTACTCGATCAAATTACTAAACACAGTATCTATTCCCCATATAGCTAGAGAAAAAATAACCGAAAAAACAATAACAACCAAGGTTAGCCTTTGTGCTTCAGCCCACGGTGTCCATGTTACATGGTTTTTCAATTCGTTATATGATTCTGTAATATAGTTTATTAATCCAGCCATCTTGTTTATTATTTATACGAACCTAAGAATACTCCCTTAAAATTCGTTACATAAATTCTTACCTATCTCAATCATAATTTATGATTGTTCTTGCACGGGTTGAGAGGCTCGAACTCCCGACACCTGGTTTTGGAGACCAGTGCTCTACCAACTGAGCTAAACCCGTATACATAAGTCAAGGTATTCGCCTAGGCGAATACCTCACACTTATATGTATATATTTGTATTAGTCTAAAATTTCGGTTACCTGACCAGCACCTACTGTTCTACCACCTTCACGGATAGCAAAACGAAGACCAACATTCATTGCAATTGGCTGAATTAGCTCAACAGTAATTGTTAAGTTATCTCCAGGCATTACCATTTCTACTCCATCAGGAAGCGCAATATTTCCAGTTACATCAGTTGTACGTACGTAGAACTGAGGACGGTAGTTGTTATGAAATGGAGTGTGACGTCCACCTTCTTCTTTCTTAAGAATATACACCTCAGCTTTAAATTTAGCATGTGGAGTTACAGATCCTGGCTTAGTAATTACCATACCACGAGAAATCTGAGTCTTTTCAATACCTCTTAACAGGATACCTACGTTATCTCCAGCTTCTCCTCTATCTAATATTTTACGGAACATCTCAACTCCAGTAATTGTAGAAGTTAATTTCTCTGCTCCCATACCAATAATCTCTACAGGATCTCCAGTATTAGCTACACCAGTTTCAATACGACCAGTAGCAACTGTACCACGACCAGTAATAGAGAATACATCTTCGATAGGCATTAAGAAATCTTTATCAACGTCACGCTTAGGTAACTCGATCCAAGTATCAACAGCTTCCATAAGTTCCATTACTGTATCTACCCATTTTTTCTCTCCGTTAAGAGCTCCAAGTGCAGAACCAGCGATTACAGGACCATTATCTCCATCATACTCATAAAAAGAAAGAAGATCTCTTACTTCCATTTCAACAAGTTCTAATAATTCCTCATCATCAACCATATCCACCTTATTAAGGAATACAACGATTCTTGGGATACCTACCTGACGACCTAAAAGGATGTGTTCACGAGTTTGTGGCATTGGACCATCTGTAGCAGCAACCACTAAGATTGCACCGTCCATCTGAGCAGCACCAGTAACCATGTTCTTTACGTAATCGGCGTGACCTGGACAGTCAACGTGAGCGTAATGACGGTTTGATGTTTGATACTCTACATGCGAAGTATTAATCGTGATACCTCTTTCTTTTTCTTCTGGAGCGTTGTCGATAGTATCGAAATCTCTCGCTTCAGAAAGACCAGCTTCTGCTAATACTTTAGTAATCGCAGCAGTTAAAGTTGTTTTACCGTGATCAACGTGTCCAATAGTACCAATATTTAAGTGCGGTTTGGAACGATCAAAAGTTTCCTTTGCCATAATTAATTTATTTAATCTTAGTTATATATTAGTGTTCAATTTATACTTCTGAACTCAGAGCCAATGACGAGATTTGAACTCGTGACCTCTTCCTTACCAAGGAAACGCTCTACCCCTGAGCTACACCGGCTTTTTAACGAGTATAATGATAAATCAGAGCACTTTCATAACATTCAGAAAGAAATCCGATCAACCATTACATCTATTTTAAAAATCCAACCTCAATAATATAATATATCATTGAGATTAGCTCTGTTGAGCGGGAGACCGGGTTCGAACCGGCGACATTCAGCTTGGAAGGCTGACGCTCTACCAACTGAGCTACTCCCGCAAAAAATTTTGAATTTAAAATTCAAAATTAAAAAAGTGGGGAGAGCAGGATTCGAACCTGCGAAGGTAAAAACCAACAGATTTACAGTCTGTCCTCGTTGGCCGCTTGAGTATCTCCCCAATTGATAAATTCAATATTTTACAATGAACTTTAAGAGTTTTGAGAGCGCAAAAATAGTCATTTATTTTACAATTCAAAATTCTAACAAAAAAGCTTTAAAATTTATTAAAAGTTTTAGCTTTTTTTGAGCCGATAGAGGGACTCGAACCCACGACCTGCTGATTACAAATCAGCTGCTCTAGCCAGCTGAGCTATATCGGCTTTTCACCATGTTTTAGAACATAAAAAAGTCCGCTATTTCTAACGGACTGCAAATGTATAATAATTTATTTTTTAGACAAAACTATTTTCAAAAAAAATAGCTAAACATGTGCATTTAATTTTTCCTTTCGTTTTCTTAATTGTCTTTCTAATGAACTAACACACTCATCCACACCCTCTTCAAATGTTTTATTGATTTTTTTAATTATAAATTCATCTCCAGGTACACTTAACAAAATTTCTGTAATTTTATTTTCTTTACTACTTGTATTCATAACTTTTAAGAATACATCTGCATGAATAATACGATTAAAATGATTTTCAAGTTTATCTAATTTAGCTTGAGTAAAATCTACCAACTTTTGATCTACATTAAAATTCACGGATTGCAAGTTCACTTTCATAGGTAATAGTTTAATTGGTTGAACAAATATTTTTAGCCAAAAAAGATTAATAAGCGCTCTACTCTTATTCTTTACTTTTTATTCCTTGGGTGAGACTTTTTGTAAACTTTTGTTAGTTGAGCTACACTATGATTTGTATACACCTGTGTGGCTGCCAAACTGGAATGACCAAGTAATTCTTTTACAGCATTTAAATCTGCTCCTTCGTTAAGTAAATGAGTCGCAAATGAGTGCCTTAAGATATGCGGGCTCTTTTTTACCTTCGAGGAGGCCTTACTAAAATAACCATTTATGATTCGATATACAAGAGTTTCATATATTTTAACTCCTTTTTTTGTCAATAACAAAGAAGAAACTTCTTCTTGACCCACTGTTACAGATCTAAGGTCTAAATAAGTCTTCAGCGTACCACAAACCGAAGAAAGTAATGGCAAATATCGCTCCTTATTTCTCTTTCCTAATACTTTTATTTGCTGGTTAGCTATATCTATATCTGAAAGCTTCAAATTCACCAATTCGATCCTACGCATCCCTGTAGCATAAAAAAGCTCTACAATTAATCTATCTCTTACACTTTCAAAATCTTTACTATCTACAAATTCATTTAAAACTATATCCACCTCCTTTGTAGAAAATGGAATCTGTATTTTTTTTGCTGCTTTAAGAGCTTGATGTTTTACTAAGGGACTTTTATCAATATGACCAGTTTTAAGTAAAAACTTGTAATATGTTTTAAGTGAAGAAACTTTTCTGTTTACCGAGCGATTAGAAATACCATTATCCACCAAATCTACAATCCAAGAACGAATTTGAGAATAATTTGCCTTAGAAATATCTGAAGTATCATATGTTTCTTGATAGAATTCTAAAAAAGAAAACAGATCTGTTTTATAGGCCGTAACTGTATGTATTGAATACTTTTTTTCGAGAAGTAAATAGTCTATAAATTCAGAAATAAACATAAAAAACCGTTAGAAAACAAAAATATGAAACTTTTAGAATCCTAACGGTAATTTTATACTGAAAAACGAAGTCTTCTTCTGTTAAGAAGTATCATAGACTGCGTTTCAACTTTTTAAATTTCTTCCTGATCTCTTAAATGCTGTATGTACTGCGCTTTTTGGATCTGAGCTCTTCGCTCTACAGAAGGTTTAGTAAATTGTTGACGTTTACGAAGCTGACGCATCGTTCCTGTTCTATCGAATTTACGTTTAAAACGTTTTAACGCTCTATCTATATTTTCTCCGTCTTTTACTGGTATAATTAACATAGTTGTACCTCCTTTCTTTAAAAATTAGGATGCAAAGATAATACAATACTGCTATATACAAAGTCTTTTTTACTTTTATTTTAAAGACCAAACAGAATACCCTTTTGGTGGCGCCTGAATCTTCACCCATCGTCCTCCTTGAGTTACAGGTTCCCAACCTGAACTACCGGTATAATCTTTAATCCTTCTGCTTGACCAATTCGTCTCTACCCATCTTTCTTTCCAAGAGTTAGAGTTGTTTATATATACGATAAGGCCATTCTTTCCGCCTCCACCATTTCTCTTGGCAATATATTCATCATTATCGGTCCATAGGTTTGTTGTACTACCTCCAGCAAGATTATTATGTATCCAGATTAAATTATTTAGTTTATTCTTATCTAACCAATCTTCATAATCCCTATAAAATAATGCAGGATATCCTTCATGGGTTAATATATATGCATATGCCAAAATCTTATTATTGATAATCTCATCTGTATCATGATTAGCAACAAAGGTTACTGCACGAGAAGCGTTTCTTTTCCACAACATATCACCACTAAGTGCATTCAAATTATTACCCATAAATGCATCTCTCATTTTATAGTAACATCCAAAATCAAAAGCAGACATTTGTGCTTCATTCACCCACCAATTTAGAGTATTAACATTTCCATCCCAATATTCTCCAACTGCAAACCCTCCAACAGCTCTATTAAACTCTCTAGGAACCCAAGGAGCAAATCCTTTAACATAATCAAATCTCCAGCCATCAAATTTCATGGTATTCTTATAATACTTTGCTACAGAATTAGATCGTTTCCATAACCAATCCTGAACATATGGTTTATTATGACTTAAATCAGGAAATCCACCAAAAAATCCGCTATCTGAACTATATTGATCATTTGGATGAAAATCATATTTTGTTCGATTAAATTTACCGGATAAGGGTGTAAATTTTGTGTACGTACTTTTTCCTGCAAACTCATTAGATTCGAGATCACCACCACTATTATGATTTATCACAATATCCGCAATAACACTTAATCCGTTATTGTGAGCTCTGGAAATTAATGACTCCAATTCAGACTTTGATCCAAAACGAGTTTCTGTGCTTCCCATTTGATTATACTGACCAAAATCATAATAATCAAAAGGGTCATACCCCATTGAAAATGCCCCATTCTGTGCTTTACTCGCTGGCGGTAACCAAATTGCATCGACACCAGCATTGCTCCATGAGCTTACTTTACCTTTAATAACATTCCACCAGGTACCTCCCGCCGGGACATCCCAATAAAATGCTTGCATCATCACTCCAGAACCTATTGGTTTTAAAGCTTTTGATGACACTTGTTCTTGTAAATCACTAGACTCTGATGTTACAGGATCCAAGATTTCGTCCTTACTACAACTTGCAAACAAAAAAGTCAGTGTAAGAAATCCATAAAAAAGATGATTAATTTTCATAATTACTTAGTGTTTTGTGTTAAATTTTTATCAAATTAAGTATTCTAACACTAACGAAAACGTTTGAAGAAACACGAAAACGTTTTCGTGTTGATAAAACAATAAGAATCAATATTTATTACAAGTAAAAAGCATTATGATATAGGATTCACATTAAAAAAGTGCGGTAAATACCGCACTTTTTTAATTTTAAATCATGTTTTAATAAGAAGAACATAATTACCAAAAACCATAACCAAATTTTAGGTCGCCGGTTTATATTCTTTTTTATCGATTACGATCTTAGCTATAATTTCTCTTAAAATCTCTGAAGTTCCTCCTCCTATGGGTCCTAATCTACTATCCCTAAACAGTCTGGCGATTGGATATTCTTCCATATAACCATATCCTCCTAAAAGTTGTAGGCATTTGTAAATAGCCTCGTCTGCCATTTTAGTAGAAAGTAATTTTGACATACTAGCTTCTTTAACCACATATTGCCCTTCATCAAGCCTTTTTGTAATGGAGTAATTAAACTCCTTACACATTTCAATTTCGCTGGCCATATCTGCTACCGAATGTCTCAGCGCCTGAAATTTATCAATGGTTTTACCAAAAGCTTCTCGCTCTGACATATACTTTATGGTATACTCTAAGGCATATTCTGCTCTGGCATGGGCATTAACCCCCATAATCAATCTTTCTAAAGCAAAATGTTGCATAATGTATGAGAATCCTTTGTTTTCTTCTCCCATTAAATTTTGTGCCGGTATTTTCACATTATCAAAAGCGATCTCACCTGTATCTGAAGCTCTCCAACCCAACTTGTCTAGTTTAGTCGCAGAAACTCCAGGAGTATCACGATCAACTACAAAAATGCTAATTCCTTTATTCCCTAACTTTGGATCAGTTTTAGCGGCTATTACCAAATAATCACTGTATACTCCATTGGTAATAAAGGTCTTTGAACCATTAATCACATAATGATCTCCTTCTTTAACAGCAGTAGTTTTCATACCTGCAACATCAGAACCTCCAAAAGGTTCTGTTATAGCAAGACATCCTATTTTCTCTCCAGATATACTGGGTGTAAGGTACTCTTGTTTAATTCTATGATCACCTTCTTTATTAATATGTGTCATAGCTAAATAAGCATGAGCCCATATAGCCGCTGCAAAACCACCAGAATGTATTCTCTGCAGTTCTTCTAACAAGATAACGGTATAAAAAAGATCCAATCCAAGTCCTCCATATTCTTCAGGATACGCAATACCGAAATACCCCATCTCACCAAATTTTTCCCAAATAAATCGATCAATTGATCCAGACTTTTCCCATTTTTCGATATGTGGAACTACTTCTTTTTTAAGAAACTCTCTAAGGCTTTGCCTAAATAATTCGTGCTCTTCTGTAAAATACATACTATTCATATGATAACTTTTGCTTTTGTAGTTAGCATATTACCATGTATAATGACAAATCAATACTGATGTAACTTTTTTATCGAATTGATAGTTTTTAGTTAACATTTTTAAGATTTCTCAAAATTCACAGCAATTTTTTCCGATTATTAATTTAATGTCAAATATAAAGCTATTCTATCTATTTTTTCTAAAGAAAAACCGTCGATTTTTTCTAATTCTTTAAAACTGGAAATAGAACCATTTTTCTTTATATAATCTTTTATTTCTAAAACTGTTTCAAAAGTAAAATAAGGTACCTCGATAAGCTCATTTACAGATGCTGTATTTATATTTACTTTTTTGATCTGTTTTGGAGTTTTTACTGTAAACAGAGATAACATTTTTTTTCTCTGGTGATCATATAATCCAGAAACATCTTTAAGCTGTATATCTCCAACAAAACCACCAAGTTTATTTCTATACCTAATAATTCGTTCTGCGATAAAATCTGGTACGTTCACTTTTTCTTGAAGTTGTTGCGCCGTCACCCTATTCAAGTCCTCTTTTTGGGCATATGTTTTTATCGGATATTTTCTACGAGCATATTGTTTATAGGTAACCTCATTTTTTTTCCATTCAGGAAATTTGAACAGCGGAGAGATTAGTGCAAGAAGAGAATCCGAAACTTTTGTTACATTCTTAAAATCTGAAACAGAATTGATCCATTTATTTTTCTCTCTATATGCAAAGAGTCGATCTAATTGTTGTGTGGAAAGGCCGAGTTGATATCCCTTATGATCCGAAATAAAATTAGGATTGAAAGGTTTAGGTTGATACACTTTTTTTTCTAGACTTGTTACTAATTTTAAGGAATCTACCTGGTTTTGAAACTCTGTCAACTCAACAAAACTCTGTTCCAGTGTTGTAGGTTTCGGATAAAAGTAATATCCAAAAACACTAAGTAACAACACTATTGATAAAAGAAAAATCCCATTTCGGAAACGTGAATGTATCTCGAAATGGGATTTAATATTTTTCATCAATCTATACTTATTTCTGAGAAGCTTTTATTGCTGCAAAATACCTTGCTAATTGTTTCTTAACTACAGGGAATAAGAAATACAATCCAATCATATTAGGGAACACCATAGCAAAAATCATGGCATCAGAGAAATCCCAAATTGATTTCATACTCGCAGCTGCACCAATCACAACAAATGTTAAGAATAATAATTTATACACTAAATCAGCTTTCTTTCCTCTACCAAATAAAAACTTCCAGGATTGTAGCCCATAATATGACCATGATATCATTGTTGATACTGCAAAAAGAACAACAGCAATAGTTAAAAACACATTAGAGAATGGAATATATTTGGCAAATGCTTTTTGGGTTATCCCAGCACCTTCGTATGAAACACCGTCTATAATAACAGCACCACTACCATCGCCTCCATATGCAAACGCTCCTTCAGAATTGAAAATAATAATTACCAATGCTGTCATCGTACAGATTACTACTGTATCAATAAATGGCTCTAATAATGCTACTAATCCTTCTGAAGCCGAGTATTTTGTTTTAACAGCAGAGTGAGCAATAGATGCCGATCCTGCACCTGCTTCGTTAGAAAACGCTGCTCTTTTAAATCCTACTAACAATACCCCAATAACTCCACCAACTCCTATTGCTTTAGGATTAAAAGCTTCGGTTATAATCATTCCAATAGCATCATCTATAAAAGAGAAATTACTAAAAATAATATATAGACATGCAATGATATAAAGCAATGCCATAAAAGGAACCACTTTTTCAGTAACGGATGCAATTCTTTTAATTCCACCGATAATAATGATTCCAACTAAAATCGCCAGGATAATACCAATCCAAAATCCAGCTGCTGTACTTTCCAAACCTAATAGTTCTTTTAAAACTACCGTGGCCTGGTTTGATTGTGCAGCATTACCTCCACCAAATGAACCACCAATACAAAAGATTGCAAAAATTACGGCTGCAATTTTACCGAGCCAAACAAATCCCTTTTCTTTAAGCCCTTTACTTAAATAATACATAGGACCACCATACACGGTTCCATCTTCTCCTACATCTCTATATTGTACACCAAGAGTACATTCTACAAATTTTGTTGACATCCCTAGTAATCCACAAATAATCATCCAAAATGTAGCTCCAGGCCCTCCTAAGGCTATTGCTAAGGCAACACCTGCAATGTTACCGTTACCAACGGTTCCCGATACTGCCGTTGCCAATGCCTGAAAATGCGAAACTTCTCCTTCTTTAGATTCGTCACGTATTGTATCTTTAATGTCTCCTTCTACTATATTTACTTCTGGGTTTCCTTCAATTCCGTGCCCTTCAACATCATCATACTTTCCTCTAACCACATTAATTGCTTTTGCAAAGTATCTAATATTAGGGAAACCAAAATAAATAGTAAAAAACAAGGCACTTAACACCAACAATATTAAAACAAATGGTGTACCTCCAATGGTAAAGAAAATTACACTAGAGAAAAAATCTGAAACAGGCTTAAACCCTTCATCTATAATTTGATCGAGGCCTTTTTCTGCGGTTTCTTGTGCAACTGTTAAAAATGGAAGTGTGAGTGCTAAAATTGAAAGAAGAATTCTCTTCATGATTATGTGAGTTAATTGAATTTAGTTATTAAGAAGCCAGCAAGATGCTAAAAAAAACGGTTGTGTACAATTTTTAAAGAGTTAAATGTTCGGTAATTGTTGAATATTGAACTCTTTATTTAACAGATTAATCTGTTCGGGACGACCAAGAACAACAATCTTAGAACCGGGTCTTAGAAGTGTGTCGGCTTCGGGATTTACAATATATTCTCCTTCTGGAGATTTATACCCAATAATTGTACATCCGGTTCTGGATCGCATATCTATATTGCGAATTGTTCTTTCTTCGAGATCATCAAATAGTTCTTCAAAAGATACTTCCTCGATATTTATAGATCGCTTGCCTACAATGGAAAGGTTATCTAAAAATTCAATTAAATCAGGAACCACAACTAAAGATGCCATGTGGTCTCCTCCTATTCTATCGGGCATTATTACATTATCTGCACCCGCTAGTCTTATTTTTTTATAAGAAGCATCTTGAGATGCTCTGCTTATTATCTTTAGACTTTTATTTATTTGTCTTGCAGAAAGTACTATAAATAGATTATCTGCATCTTCGGGTAATGTACATATCAAACAGGTGGCATTTTTAATCCCAGCTTTAATTAAAACCTCATCTTCGGTAGCATTACCTTTCAAAAAAAGTAATTCTCCATTTTGATATCGCTCAATAATCGCTTCATCCTTTTCTATAATAATAAAAGGTTTATCATATGCCATAAGTTTAGCTGCAGCTTGTTTTCCATTGCGCCCATAACCAATTATGATGATATGATTTTGAATCTGATGTATCATTTTTTGTGTTTTTCTTAATTGCACTCTTTTAGGATCATTTTTACTTACAATATACTCTGTAATTACAGAAACCGAATAGGCAAAGATGGCGACACTGGTAGAGATCAGAAATACTGTAAAGAGTTTTCCTTGATCATCTAGGGGTTGAACTTCTTCAAAACCAACTGTAGTCATAGTAATAACAGTCATATACAAAGCATCTACCCATGAATAATCTGAAAAGAACCGGAATCCTAATACTCCGATAGAAATTACAATAATCAATAAAATTAGTGCAATATATATTCTAGGTCTTCCCCAATTGTAAATTCTTATCATAGATCAAATACAGAAGTTCGTTTGGTATACACCAAATCTTTAAGTTTTAACCAAAATGCCATATTAAGGTATATCACAAAACCCAAACCTACCGTTGCAAAGGTCAAATAAATAAAGAACAAACGTACATTTTTTGCCCGCATACCAAACCTATCTGCCAATCTTGCAGATACATAAAATCCATTACGCTCTAAAAAGTGTCTTAGGTTATATAACATACCGCAAAATAATTATATTATCCTAAACTTCAATCTTGATTCAATAAATAATTCCCAATTGCACATTTAAGACACGCTTTTTGATCACAGTAATTATTTTTGAGCTGAATCATTGCCTGAGAATGTATAGCGTTATTAATGGGTATTTTTAAAGAAATAAAATGATCAGTAATAGTATTCTTCTCATAAGATACCTGAGACAGTAATTCAAACACTTCTTCTTCTGGATTTTTGCCTTGACTTTTGGCATATATAAATTTGATTGGAATTACCGTATTAATTAGAATAAGATCTATAAATGATTGTGTTATTCTTTTTTTTCTTGGATACGACTCTTTTTCAAATGTATAATGGTTTTTCCAAAAATCACTTGTATCTACTTGAAAAAGGTCATAAAAATCTTCGATATTTGTTGTTTGAATAACAGTATTAAAAAGGTGTTGATGACTAAAATATAATTTAGCCAATTGTGCCAAACGAATTGTTGGAAAATTTGATGGTCTTAATCTGAAGAATTGAGAAGGCAAAACCCCTGTATTATTTAACTGAAACTTGTTTTTCAAAAATCCATACTCTTCTTTCAGTTTTCTTGAGTAAGCAGTTTCATTCTTAACCATTAGTAAATCTGCTTGCCCTAAGAATAATGCTTCTAACCTGTTCAAACTCTCACAACATTTCTGAACTACAGAAAAATCAAAAGAATGAGAAAGGCTTAAGAACGCTTCTCCATTGATTTTTAGTCCAAAATTTTTTGCTAAAAGTTTAAAAAAAACAGCTTCCCAATTATTTGAAGAATTCTGTAATAATTCCAGAATCAAAATCGATTTCTGTTCTAGTCTTTCTATATACAGTCTTTCTTTCCAATTAGACATTACAAAACTTGAAACTTTTGGTAATTGTTTTTCACATTGTACCCAATTATAATGATGAGTATTAAAAAGTGTATGATACCGTTTTAATGTAAGTTTAGGTATATAGTCCTTTAGTTGTAGAGTCGGTATCATTGTATTGTCCCTTCTAAAAATTTCAGTATCATCCTCCCAAACCACATGTAAAATCACATTATCATAAGAAGGATCATTTTCATGATTATGAACATACCAATCGCTAGATTTATAATGAACCTCAACATTTCCGGCCCATTTTTGGTCTTCTATACTCATCTGGGCATTAAAGAAATCAGGACCCGAGTTTTCCGTATTATGAACTCCCGCATGTCGTAAAACAATCTTTTGTTGATGTGTTGTTTTTAAATTAGAGAGTTCAAATTTTTTATGTTTCCATAAATATTGAAGAAAATCTTCATTCATTACCATTATACATTATTTAGTTATTATAATACCTGCTGTGTAGAAAGCAGAATAAACTATTAATGTTTTTGGGTAGGAAGAAAAATTCGCAATAGCTTATCTCAAATATTTGCTGAAAATAATAAAATTTATTCTAATCTTGTAAGCTTATCATTATACTATAGACAAAACATAACCAATATATTAAGTCACATGAATTCTTTATTAAAATCAATTTTCATTTCTGTATTTCCATTAATAGCGCTTTATTTTGCAATTGATGGCGTCTTACACTTGATCAATCATGGTATCTCCTATAGATATATCGGAAGAATTCTAATCGCTTTTACAATTGCATTTCTTTTTGCAATGATTTTTATCAAACCCGTGGCGAGAACAGATGCAAATTTAAGGGCATTTACATTGCCAATAAGCATCGGTTTTTTAATTAGTATTGTTTTTGGTGGGATTATAGAGCAAGACTTGAATGGTTCTCTACCAAGTATTATTTTGTTTTTGGGATGGGTGCTCTATATAAAATGGTATTCAACATTTAAGGGTAGAAAATCAAATCAAATGATTAAAGTTGGAAATCAACTCCCTGATTTTGAATTACAAGATTCTAAAAAAAATAATGTAAATGTTTCAAAATTTGTTGGAAACCCTTCTATTTTTATGTTTTACAGAGGCAATTGGTGTCCTCTATGCATGGCCCAAATCAAAGAAATTGCATCACAATATAAAGAGCTTGAAAAGAGAAATGTAAATATGGTTCTTATAAGTCCGCAACCGCATAAATACACCCAGTCTTTGGCCAATAAATTTGATGTAAACTTCAATTTTTTGGTCGATCAAGGTAACAAAGTGGCAAAACAGTTGGATATTTTGTCCAAAAATGGAATCCCGATGGGTTTTCAAACTCTTGGATATGATAGTGATACAGTATTACCAACAATCATTATAACAGATAAACAAGGAAAAATCATATTTGCCGATTTAACTGATAATTATAGAGTACGACCAGAACCAGAAACATTTCTCAAGATTTTAGATCAAAAAGCTGTTTAAACTTGAAAAAAGACAAATAAATGTGTTCCAAATGAGCAAATACCCCTAATTATTCTTAAAATCAAGTTAATACTGCTCTAAAATGTACTATTGGTAACATAATATGTATTAATGGAAACCTAAACAACAATTTCATTTCTTTACTTTGTTGTTAGAATTAGAGGGAAAATAATTCACAACGACATAAAGATTACAAAACCCTAAGCTAAGTTGAGTTTGTGTTAGGTTATAGAAGGTTGTCATATTTTGACGACCTTCTTTATTTTCTAAATATTGATATCAGGATAAATATCAAACTTATTAAAAAATGCTTTTTTGAATTTTGAAGAATTCGAATAATTAAGAGCATCCATAACTTCCTTTATGGATAGGCCTTCACCAAATATCATATTATAAGAGCTTTCTAATTTTTTATTATTAAAAAATTCTAGTGGTGTTTGATCATGTATCTCTTTAAACATATTAAAGAAATTTGTACGACTCATATGTGCCATGGTAGCTAATTGATCAACACCAATAAAGGGTTCATGCAGGTTTTCTTTAAGATAGTTACTCACCTTATAAATATTACCAACTTGAGCACTGTTGACATTAAATGGATTACTGGCTGTTTCCCATTTAAGAACATCTTTCCAAAAAGTTTCTAATAATCGTATTCCTCGAGCAATATAATATAGGTAATTTTCTATCTTGTTCAGATCGGGCTGTACAATTTGATCAAAGAGATTAGATTGTTTGTACGAAAGATAAAACTTATGGATATGCTGATGTGAATAGCGTATGTAACTATCTACCTTCTCTGCCATATCATTACTTTTCATAAAGAAGGACTTGGTATATGAACTTTTTAATACAATCATAGTCGATCTCACCTCTGCTCCTTTAGTAATAAAAACCTGTTCTCCTTGTCGGGCATCCATGCATCTCATATTACCTGGAGTATAATTGTCAGAATATGTGCTGATAATTTGATCTTCTTCGATTTGATGATCTAATGCATATTTCCTGAAATGAAGAATAATGTCTTTTTCATCAATTGGTCGTCTGATATACTCTATATCGGTATTGGCTCTATAATTATTAACCAAAAGAAATACTTCTGGCGATATTTTATAATATGATAGGTACCCCTCTCCTATTTCTGGCGGAAAATAAATTCGATCAGAAATACTATTTGGATCCAATTGAGATCTGAAATAATCTCGCAATTTATCTATATCAGAAAAATCGAATACATACTTACACATACACTACTACCATTATATAAGATACTTGCTTCATTTATGCATCTAGATAAATATTCCAACAAAACGCAAAATTAAGCTAATAGAAACAACCCCTTTATCAGCCAATAACGCTAATAGAGGGGTTAAATTATACTAAATATAAGGATTTATTTTATATGACTGATAACGTCATACTTAGTAATGATATGGTGTTTCCCATTTTCAAGTTCTACTAGAACTGCAGGGTTTCCATTTTTTATAAGTTTAGAGATCTCATCCAAAGAGGTTTTTGCATTTACAACTGGAAATGGATCTTTCATCACTTCTTTAATAGGTGTACTATCCATATTCTTATCTTCCATGAAAGCTTTAAACAAAGCACTTTCATCTACAGATCCTACAAAGCCATCACTATCAACAACTGGTATTTGCGAAATTTGAAATTTACGCATACGCTCTATAGCATGCGAAACCAGTTCTTCTGTTTTAACGGTAACCAAAGGTTTTTCTACATGATCTTTTACCAAATCAACTGCGGTAGATACTTCCTCTTCAAGAAAACCACGTTCACGCATCCAATCATCATTAAACATTTTACCAACATATCGACTACCATGGTCATGGTATAAAATCACCACCACATCGTCTTTAGTAAAATGTTCTTTTAATTGAAGTAATCCTTTTATCGCAGCTCCTGCACTATTTCCCAAAAACATTCCTTCTTCTTTGGCCAATCGCTGGGTATAAATGGCTGCATCTTTATCAGTAACCTTAGTGAAGCCATCAATTACAGAAAAATCTACATTCTTTGGAAGAATATCCTCTCCAATACCTTCAGTAATGTATGAATAGATCTCATTTTCGTCAAAAATACCCGTTTCATGATATTTTTTGAATACTGAGCCATAAGTATCTACTCCCCAAATTTTTACATTAGGATTTTTTTCTTTCAGATATTTACCAACTCCTGATATGGTTCCACCAGTACCAACACCTACAATAAAGTGAGTTATTTTACCTTCAGTTTGTTCCCAGATTTCAGGCCCTGTACTTTCATAATGCGCTACTGCATTTGATGGATTATCGTATTGATTTACGTACCAAGAATTCGGTGTTTCTTCCGCTAATCTTTTAGAAACCGAATAATATGATCTTGGGTCATCGGGTTCTACATTAGTAGGACATACCATTACTTTTGCTCCAACAGCACGAAGGATATCCATTTTTTCTTTGGACTGCTTATCGGCCATTACACAAATTAATTTATATCCTTTTACAATAGCTACCAAGGCAAGTCCCATTCCAGTATTTCCTGAGGTACCTTCTATAATAGTTCCTCCAGGTTTTAATCGACCATCAGCTTCAGCATCTTCAATCATTTTAAGGGCCATACGGTCTTTTACCGAATTTCCTGGATTAAAAGTTTCATATTTGGCCAATACCAAAGCCTCAACATCTTTTACTAAGGCATTCATTTTAACCAAAGGTGTATTTCCAATGGTTTCTAATATATTTTTTGCGTATTCCACTATATATAATTTAATAACCCAATTCTAGGGTATTGAACTTCGCAAAGATACGATCTAGAATATCGATTTCAATGCACTGGTGATATTATTTTATTTTGATCTCAAATTTCATAATTTACTCCTGATAGAATACATTTGTTATTTAGTAAATTCATTATTCTATTCAATAAAAACAGTATTTGTTTTTATTGAATAAATGCTTCATGATTCATAGTTTAAAAACTAATATTGTATCATCTAAAAGGTTTAATACTTTCAATCCAGAAAATTTGTTTAAATAAAAAACTTTCTATGTGATGAAATATGCAACTATTCTAATATTTTTGTTTTCATGAGATGTTCTCTATTCATTATCGCTTTTTTTTCTATGTTTTCTTTTGCAATGGGGCAACAGAAATCGGAAAATCAAGATACCCAAGATAGCATAGAAGTCGAGAAATTATATAGCCTTGCTAAAGAAAATTCGGATCGCAAACCCTATAAAGCTAAAAAATATCTTTATGAAATAGTCCAGTATATAGATAGCTTAGTAGTACCCAGAAAATCAAAAAACAATTATTTTAATAAAATAAAGGCCGATGCGTATCACTTTCTTAGTTATTATGAACGTCGAGAACACAATTTTGATGAAGCTGCAATATTAGCTCAAAAAAGTATTGATATAAAACTTGCACATGGACTGGACTCATTACTAGCTATATCCTACCATCAAAAGGCTAAAGCTTGGATTTCTGTTTTAAATTCTATGGAAGATGGCATTAAGCAACTTGAAAAAGCAGAACAGGTTGCAAAAAAATATAAGCAAACAGGACAGTTATTAGAGATCTATAGCTCGCTTGGATCTGCTTATGGAGCAAGTGACACTATCAACTCCATGAGATATTACAATAAATCGATTCGTCTTGTTGATTCGATTGGAACAGACTATCAAAAAGCTGCAATGTATGCTAATTATGCGGCTATACTAAGACGCTTTAAGGACTATAAAAGTAGTTTATCATATTTACAAAAAGCTATAGTGCTCCATAAGAAAAACAATAATAAAATAGGCCTAGAATCTGGTTTATATGCATTGGGGATTTACTATACAGATGTAGGCCAACCTCTAAAAGGCATAACGTATTTAAAACAAGCTATAGATTTATGTGTAGCTCTTAAAAGTGAAGCCGTAATACCTTTTAGATACCTTGAATTAAGTAGGAGTTATGAAGCTATAGGAAACTATAAAGAGAGTTATGCGGCGTATCTAGAATATCATAAATTATTGGAAAAACGTAATGATGTTGAAGAAGCAAAAAAGTTAGCAAAGCTTGAAACTGCTTTTGTATATGAAAAAGAAAAAGTACGTGACAGTATAAAATTTGTATCTGAAAAACGTGAACTAGCTTTAATAAATGAATCTGAAACAGCCAAAAAACAATTGTACCTAATTTTACTAATCACTGCTATTATGGGAGGGTTAGTAATTGGATACCTCATTAGAAGAATCTACAAAAACAAAGCCATTGCAGTAGCTGAAGAGCTAGAAAAAAACAAACAAGAGCTGGAAGACTTCACTAAACAGCTCATCGAAAAAAGTAATGCACAAGAAGCACTGACCCGTGAATTAGAAGAACTAAAATCTGAGTTTGGAGAAAAAGAATCTATAAAAAACCTTCAAGAGCTAACCGCTACTAAAATCCTAACCAAAGAAGATTGGTATACCTTCAGAGAAAAATTCACTAATGTACATCCTGGATTTTTTAATACGTTAAACCGTAAAGGATTTGAACTCACACAATCTGAAGAACGATTAATTGCTATGGAAAAGTTACGACTAGACACAAAACAAATTGCTAGTATTTTAGCTATTTCTGAAGACAGTGTTATGATGAACAGATATCGTCTTCGTAAAAAAATCAATGCTCCCAAAGGGGCGCCAATTCTTGAATATCTAGAAAAGAATTAGAAAGAAAATGTCCTGCTTTCTTTTTAAAAGAAAATTCTAAACACAGCATTTGGCGTAAAGCCTAGAGAAAATCGTTGAATTACTTGTTCTAAAATCACTTCAAGTTCTTCAGGAGTTGATCCAGTAGTCCCAGGAACTGCTATCCCTCCATCATCTAAGGGTTTACGTTCTGCTTTGTATATCAAATTTAAAGGTTTTATCCTATCGTAAATATTTAAAAATGATAACCCCAGCTGCGCCTTTAATCTATTATTACCCGTTTTTATAGCGAAGTCATATAATATTGAAGCATCTAGCCTATGAAAATCGGGCAATTTATCGCTATTAACGGATCCAAAATTAACTACACCCGCATTTTCACCATCGGCATCAATTTCAATTACGTAACTATTAACAGGGGTAATTGGTTTTCCTGTTCTAAATTGCCATCCCAGAGAAAATTGCCATTTTTCGAGTTGCAATGTATTTGAAATTCTAAAAGAGTGTGTGATATCATTGTTTCCGGGAAACTCAAATGGAGTCGCGGCCAAATTAGGAAATTGAAACGTAATATCATTATACGTATATCCTGTCCATATTTTGTAATTATCCCATCGATATTTTAATAAAACGTCTACTCCTTTTATCGTACTATCCCCTTCTTCTAAATTCTCTAAAGGATTACTAAAACCACTGGTAAATGTTGTTAAACCATCAAGTTCTTTATAATAGGCATCGATATCAATATTTAGATTTTTATAATGATATAATAACCCTCCAGAGATTTGATTACTACTCAATAAAGGAAATTGTTGATCGTCTGATAAACGCCATAATTCATTTTCTAAACGCAACTCGGTATGATTAAACTCTACCAATTGAGAAATGGGTTGATTTCTTCTTTCTACAGCAGTTTTAACCCTAAAACGATCTCCTAACGGGTATTCTAAATTGACACGGGGTTCAATTAAAAACTCATCAAGAGAACTATAATGTACTAATCGAAGTCCGGCATTAATAAATCCTTTATTTTTGAAATTAAAGGTATACTCCCCAAATAATGCATTTTGAAGGTTTTCATCATCTTGACCAGAGCTTTCAAATTCGGCATCAACCGGATTTTCTTTACTGATTACTATATCTAAATCGGTATACGAAAGTTCATACCCCAATGTAAGTTTTTGGGTTTCTTTGATTGCCAATGAAGAAGTAAATTTTAGCCCTAAATCTAAAATATCGTTTTTGCGAATATTAATCTCGGCAAGATCCAAAATACCATCATCAGTCTCATCCTTTATCTCATCGTTTTGATAAAACGAATTATATTCAGCAAAATATGCAGTAAGTTTTTGTTGGTATGTATCGCTTGATGTATACTTCCAGTTAATACTAGCTCCTTTGTTTTGGGTTATCAACGAATCTACAACAAGTTCTTCACCTCCGGTAAAATCAAAATCCAAGCGATTTCTGGTATATAAACCACTAAGCGAAATACTGTTTTTAGCATTAGGTTTTACAATAAACTTAGCATTGACATCGGTAAAAGAAAAATCATTATTACTGGTATCACGGCTAAAATCATCATCAGTTTCTAGTTCTAACACATTACCATTAACGTCTCTTGCGACTCCAAAATTTGTAAAAATCTTATCAGCATAGCTAATATACGTTGGTGTTTCTAATACATCGGCATATGATCTTCTGGCAAAAGCATATACTGCAGTTTTTTCAGATAAAGGTGCTTTTACATATCCATTTATAGCTAGACCATCGATCTCAAATCCTCCTTCGATGTTTTGAGGAATATCTTCTCCACTAGAAATATCAATAATCCCCGAAATACGATCTCCATAACTAGCACTTGTACCTGATCTAAAAATGGTTGCAGTTTTTGTAGCGAAGGGATTGAATAATGAAAACATCCCATAAAAATATCCTGTGTTATATAACTTGATATCATCGTACAAAATCAAGTTTTGATCTGGTGACCCCCCACGAATCTGAATCCCCGTTGCAGATTCGTCTAAAGTTGAAATCCCTGGAATTAATTGGATACTCTGTGATATATCTGGACTTACCAATCCAGGTAAAATTCCTAATTTATCAGAGTCTAACGAAATTGATCCGTCCTTATTTCTGTCAATACCTGAGGTTACATATCCTAAAACTACAACCTCATCAAGAGCAGAAGACAATGGATCAAGTTGTATATTTTGACAAGGATCACCAACTTTAATAACCATCTCTTTGTCATCATATCCAATAAAACTTAGTTTCACATTTTCGGTCGCCAGACTACTATCTTGCACACTAAAATATCCATTATCATCTGTTGTGGTATTTAGATCAGCATTGATAATTACGGTAACATATGGTAATGCTGTATTTGTATCTGAATCGAAGACATAACCACAAATCACTTTTTTCTGAGTAATAATAACTTGTTTAGTGGATACTTTTTCAAAAATAAGATCGCTTTGTATGCTTAATACTGGTAATAAATCATCAATAGAGGTTTCTTGTTGAGATATTGTAATGGTTTTTGAAGCGATAACATCTTGAGAATACGAAAAAAGAATACCCGTTTTTGATTCAATATCCAGTAGCACCTCTTTAAGTGGTGTATTGGTATATGTCACTGTTAATTTTTCTTGGGTATAACATAATGCAGACACAAAAAGTGCTGCAATAAGCATTAGACGTTGGTTCATAAATAATATGGTAAACAGGTTTATTGCAAATATACGATAGTTTTATCTTCAGAAAGGGTATATGAAATGCCCATTGGGGTTAACGTTGACTTTAGTGCTTTTTCAAGATCATCATGTAAAAAACTTCCGGTAAACAGCCTTGTTAGATCTATATTCTTGTTCTGAAAAGTGACATTGTATTGAATTTGAATTTCACCTAAAACTTCTTGTAAAGGCTTCTCTTTAAATACACTAATACCGTTCATCCAGTTCGGGATAGTTTCTTCAGTTTTTTCATTAACAACTTTTGCTTCAGAGAGCACTATCTTATCATTTTCTTTTAAGATATGATATTCTTCTGAGGAGATTTTATCAAAACGAACCGCTCCTTCAAAACAGTTTACTTCAAAAGTTTTGGTTCTGGTTTTGATATTAAATTTGGTACCAAGAACGGATATATCTCCGTACGTGGTTTTCACTACAAAATCTCCACCTTTCTCGACTTCAAAATATGCTTCTCCTTTCAGGTTAACTTCGCGATCATTCAACCAAAAAAAACGTCTATGCGTTACTTCAGAATCTGAATTGAGTTGTATTGTTGATCCATCAGGCAAGGTTACCGCTAATTGCTCGCCATACGCTGTAGTGTAACTTTTGGTTGTGTTAAACAATCCAAACACTCCTAATACAACCACTATAGAGGCTGCAACAGCAAGCCACGCACTACGAGTTGATGTTCGTTTTTTACCAAAGGTAATTTGTTCTTTGGTTTTAATAAGTGCTTGTCTTTTATCTACAGGCGGTGCTTTAAAATTTTGAGCTACTTGATTAATACGATTAAATTCTTTGTATGCATCTGATTTTTTAAACTCAGATAATTCTTCCTGGCTCAACTCTCCAGCAACCCATCTTGCTATATATGTCTTATCTGATTCGTACTTTTCCATATCGGTTTAGAAAGTATTCACTTTCGGTATTTTATTCATAATTCTTTATCCTGCAATTTTCTCCCATTCAATTATAATACAGGTGAACAATGAATTACCCTATTTTTTTTAAATTTTTATATCCTCTCCTAATAATTTCTTTAGATTAATGAAGGCATTACTCATTCTTCTTTCTACCGCTTTTACCGTAATATTAGTGATTTCTGCGATCTCTTTATACGTTTTTTTATCGATTCTACTTAGTAAAAAAACTTCACGTTCTTTTTCGGACAACTGTGAGATAGCTCGTTCTAATTTGATTCTAAATTCTTCAGTTTCCAAAACAAAATCGGGGCTTTCGTGATCTTTATCATCTCTAGGCATAGCTTCATATCGTAGTACCACTTTTTTATGAGCAAATTCATTCAAAAGTGCATTATTACATATCTTAAAAATGAGGGATTTTGCGGTTTCGTAGATAATATCTGCACATTGTTTCCATAATTTCACAAAAGCATCTTGTACAATATCTTCAGCTTGCTGTATATCTCCACACTTATAGTACAGATAATTTCTTGCCGATTCAAAATGTGTATTGAATAGGGTATCGAAATTTTTTTCTTCACAAACAGATTGCTTTTTTTCGGGCATGGGGTTTAAAGAATTATGAAATATTCAAAGCTATTAAAAAAACAGAAAGCTAGAACATTTTAATGGACCTTATTTCCTTACATCTATTATAAACTATTGTTTTTCAATGGTTTTTAAATTTTTGTAGGGGTATTTGTAGGGGTAGTTTTTAACCTATATAAACGTATCAGTGTGTACTTTTGGATCGTTACCCCCAAAAACTTTATCATTATGAACCCGAATACCCAACCTACAACTTTTCTAAAATTCGTACGATCATTCTACGCTCTAACCAAGAATGAATTATAAACCTAATTCTCATCAATTTTCGAAGCTCTAAAAAAAATGCAACTAAAAATAGGGTATTCTAAAACTTGGCTGTAATACATATAACATGATAAAACTGTGATTTTATTATTAAAAGCTGAATAAACATTTTTAAGCCCCTTATCTATGAAAAAACTATTACTATTCTCGGTATCATTACTAACTTTTTGCGTCTATTCACAAACATTTACCGAACTCAATACCGCCAATTTAACCGATCTTTTTCTCAGCTCAGCAGCCTGGGGGGATTATGATAATGACGGAGACTTAGATGTATTACTCACCGGATTGGATTCTTATGCATCCAATCGTAGATATTCCAAAATCTATACGAATAATGGAGGTACTTTTACAGAGCTTACTTCTGCCAATTTACCAGGAGCGGATAACGGTGCTGTAGCCTGGGGAGATTATGATAATGATGGGGATTTAGATGTTTTATTAGCAGGTGGTTTATTCGCGATAACAAAAATCTATACCAATACTAATGGCACTTTTACCGAACTTACGACAGCCAATTTACCAGGAACTGCTGGAGGTTCAGTAGCTTGGGGTGACTATGATAACGATGGAGATTTAGATATTTTAATGACAGGAGGGACCTCAAAAATATATACCAACAATGCAGGAGTATTTACAGAATTAACTACCGCGAATTTACTAGATCTTGATGACAGCTCGGCTGCTTGGGGTGATTATGATAATGATGGAGATCTGGATGTATTGCTAACAGGATATACTGGAAGTGCAGATGTCTCAAAAATCTACACCAACAACAATGGCGTTTTTGAAGAACTTTTAACAGCTAATTTAATAGGAGTTTCCTATAGTTCAGTCGCTTGGGGGGATTATGATAACGATGGGGATTTAGATATTTTAATGACAGGGTTTACAGGAAGTACAACAGTTTCCAAAATATACACCAATACAGCTGGTACTTTTACTGAGCTTGTTACCGCAAATTTACCCAATATACAACACAGTTCTGTGGCTTGGGGAGATTATGATAATGATGGAGATTTAGACATTTTACTAACCGGAGTAAATGGAAGTACGCGTATTACAAGAATATATACTAATACCGCAGGAACTTTTTCTGAATTAGTGTCGGCAAATTTACTAGGAGGACAATATGGTTCGGCAGTCTGGGGCGATTATGATAATGATAACGATTTGGATATTTTAGTTTCTGGTATTGCAGGAGATGATACTAACTTTTCAAAAATATATACTAATAACATAGTTACTCCTAACACACCACCTACTGCACCTACTAATCCTACGGCAGTAGTTAATGGAAATGAAGTAACCTTAAGTTGGACCGCCAGTACCGATGCAGAAACACCCAGTAACGGATTAAGTTATAATGTATATATCAAGGATGCTTTGACAAGCTCAGCATACAGCGTGAGTCCTATGGCCCAGGAAAATGATGGTTGGCGTAAACTCCCAGCTATGGGTAATGCAGGACAAAGCACTAGCCGTAAATATATTTTCCCTCCAGTATGTACTGCCAATTACACCTTTAAGGTACAAGCTATAGACCATAGTTTTGCCGGGTCTGCCTTTTCTGCTGAAGGAAGTTTTAGCACAGTAGATACTACCAATCCTACCATAGTAACCCAGGACATCACCGTACAGCTAGATAGCTCAGGAAATGCAAGTATCACTACAACAGATATAGACAATGGCTCTTCAGATAACTGTGGCATTCAATCTATGAGTTTAGATACTACTACATTTGATTGTACTCATATTGGAACAAATACAGTGACCTTAACGGTAACCGATATTTATGGGAATTCTGATACTCAAAACGCAACAGTAACCATTGAAGATAATGAACTTCCGATGGTAATTACTCAAAATATTACCCTACAGTTAGATACCTCAGGAAATGCAAGCATTACACCGGCACAAATAGACAATGGCTCCTCAGATAACTGTGGTATTCAATCGACAAGCCTGGATATGACTGCATTTAACAGCACCCATGTAGGAGCCAATACAGTAACACTAACCGTTACTGATGTCAATGGAAACTCAAATTCCAGAACTGCTACGGTAACCGTACAAAACATATTCGAAGAGCTTACTACAACAAATATACCAGATGTTTTCCAAAGTGATTTAGCCTGGGGAGATTATGATAATGATGGAGATTTGGATCTATTAGTAACTGGTAAAAAATCAATTTCTGTATTTATCGATCCTATTTCAAAAATATATACCAATAATGGTGGTGCTTTCACAGAGTTAGCTTCCGCTAATTTAGAAGGAGTACAGTCAGGTTCTGTAGAATGGGGGGATTATGATAACGATGGGGATCTAGATATACTTCTAACAGGTTTAGGTGTTGGAGATGTTAATGTAGCAAAAATATATACCAACAATGGAGGTACGTTTACTGAGTTAGCGACAGCTAATTTACAAGGAATCGCCTATGGAGATGTAGCCTGGGGAGATTATGATAATGACGGAGATTTGGATATCGCATTGAGTGGAGGTAGGATCTCAAAAATATATACCAACAATGAAGGGATTTTTACTGAACTCGCTTCAGCAAATCTACCGGGATTATTTAGTGGTGCTTTAGCTTGGGGGGATTATGATAACGACGGGGATCTAGATATATTATTGACTGGATATACTGGAAGTTTAGATATCTCTAAAATATATACGAATACTAATGGAGTTTTTACAGAACTTACCTCTGCAAGTCTAACAGGAGTATCGTACAGTTCGGCAGCTTGGGGAGATCATGATAATGATGGGGATTTAGATATTTTGTTATCAGGATATACGGGAAGCGCTTGGGTCTCTAAAATATACACCAATACCGCGGGGAGTTTTACAGAACTGGCAACTGCAAACTTGCTTGGAGTACAAGAAGGTTCAGCTGCCTGGGGGGACTATGATAATGATGGAGATTTAGACGTATTAATAACAGGTACAGGTGGAGGTGCTTCAACCAGAATATATACGAATACTGCAGGTGTTTTTACCCATCTTATTACTGGTAATTTGCCAAATATAACAGTTAGTGATGCCGTTTGGGGAGATTATGATAATGACGGAGATTTAGATATAGCAATGGCAGGAGTTACAACCAGCTCGTTTACTTCAAAAATTTTTACTAATAATAGTACCATTGCCAATACTGCTCCTACAGCACCTACCGATCCGGTAGCAGTGGTAAACGGAGATGAAGTAACCTTAAGTTGGACTGCAAGTACAGACGCTGAAACGCCAAGTAGCGGATTAAGCTATAATGTGTATATAAAAGATGCTTCGACAAGCTCAGCATACGAAGTAAGTCCAATGGCACAGGAGAACAATGGTTGGCGTAAACTACCTGCTATGGGTAATTCTCAGCAAAACACCAGTTACAGATATAAACTTTCTTCAGCTTGCACTACTAATTATACCTTTAAAGTACAAGCGATAGATCATAGTTTTGCCGGATCTGCTTTTTCTTCAGAAGGAAGTTTTAGTACGGTAGATGCAACTTTGCCAACGGTGGTAACTCAAGATATCACGATACAATTAAATGCTTCAGGAAATGCAAGTATCACTCCAGCTCAGATTGATAATGGTTCCTCAGACAACTGTGGCATTCAATCGATGAGTTTGGATATCACATCTTTTGACTGTATGAATATTGGAACAAATACGGTGACCTTAACCGTAACTGATGTAAATGGAAATTCAGATACCAATACGGCGATTGTAACTGTAGAAGATAATATCAATCCGATTCTAGTAACTCAAAATATAACTGTTCAGTTAGATGCCTCAGGAAATGCAAACATTACTCCTAATCAAATCGATAACGGTTCATCAGATAATTGTGGCATTCATTCCATGAGTTTAGATACTACTTCATTTGATTGTACTAACATTGGAACCAATACAGTAACTTTAACTGTAACCGATGTAAACGGAAATTCAGATACTCAAACTGCAACCGTAACCATAGAAGATAAAATCGTACCAACGGTGGTAACTCAAGATATCACAGTACAATTAAATGCATCTGGAAGTGTAACTATTACTCCGGCTCAAATTGATAATGGTTCTTCTGATGCATGTGGAATTCAATCGATGAGTTTGGATGTTACTTCATTTGATTGTACCCATGTGGGAACGAATACAGTAACCTTAACCGTAACCGATGTAAACGGAAATTCAGATACTCAAACCGCAACCGTAACCCTAGAAGATAAAATTGTACCAACGGTGGTCACTCAAAACATCACCGTACAATTAGACGCATCTGGAAGCGTAACTATTACTCCGACTCAAATTGATAATGGTTCATCGGATAATTGCGGTATTCAAACGATGAGTTTAGATACCACCACTTTTGATGATACAAACTTAGGAGCTAACATAGTGACTTTAACAGTAACCGATGTACATGGAAATGTTTCTCAACAAACCGCAACCGTAACCGTACATTTAGACTGCCTTATTGATGAGTTACTTGATAATAATTTTCAGCTTCAGGTTTCTAATGAGACATGTAGTGATAAAAACAACGGGGTCTTAAGGATTAGCACAATAGAAGACTTTAATTATATCGCTACTCTTAACGGAGAAACCTATGCTTTTACTGATAATCTTATCGTAACAGACCTAACACCAGGTGTTTATCCTATTTGTATTAGTATCGAAGGAATTAAGGGGTGCGAAAAATGTTATGAGTTTGTTATTGAAGAAGCTCCTGTGCTAGAAGGAAAAACTACAATGGACAAAAGTAACAATACAGTAGCTGTTGACATACAATCAGGTACTGCTCCATATACAGTAACTCTTAATAACAAAGTAGTGGGCGAATATCACACCAATAGTTTTGCAATAGATGCTAAGAATGGAGGGGCGGTCGAAATATTTTCAAGTAAAGCTGCTTGCCAGGGTAAATTATCAATGACCCTTGATGAATTAGCTAATATTAATGCATATCCTAACCCCACAAGGACTAATATAACCCTTAGCATACCTAATGCAATAAGTGATACCATAGCCGTTGAGGTTCATAACGCACTGGGAATGATCATATCTTCTGGGGTGTATGATATCATTGCAAATAAAGTAGAGCTACCAATGCAGGCTTTACCCACAGGAATATACTTTGTGACCATCAACCAGGGAACTTTAAAAACATTGAGAATCGTAAAACAATAAATATAAATATCCTTCCCCTTGCTTTTATCTGAAGCGAGGGGAATCAAACAACTATTAAACAGCAAAGTAAACACCTTTAGTTCTTTTTTGTCAATTCTTTAAAAAAAATTGCAAATAAAAATAGGGTATCCTGAAACTTGACTGTATTAGAATAAGAAACAACAATTAAACAATTAATTTTTATAAACCCCTTATTTATGAAGAAACTACTACTATTGTTATTAGCGTCTTTTTGTTTTGCTTATAACACACAAGCACAATGTGGTCCTGGACAGGACACTACGCCTCCAGTCTTTGGTGATGCCGGAGACGGGACTATGGCCAACCCTTTTAAGAATTTATTACAAACCACAGTGGGTAGTGTTCCTAGCGGAACCTACTATTTTAATTTTAATGGAAGTACTTTTCAAGGTGTCTTAGACAATGACACCGATGGTGGCGGTTGGTTAATGATTCTTAACTATGTACATGTTGCAGGTGATAATTCTAACTTAACGGTACGTAATACCGACTTACCCTTATTGGGATCTTCTACTTTAGGAGATAACGAAGCCGGAACTGCCACTTGGGGCCATATGGGGAATGCCCTGGCTGCGGCCATCGATTTTGAAGAAATGCGATTTTATGGAGCCACTACAGGGCACAGTCGTATTATTGATTTCAAAACCAGTTATACTAATGTATTGAATTATGTAAAGACAGGCTCAGGTTCTTTTTCAGGAATAAATAATACCAGTAATTTTACAATTCTACCAAATCATACCGCTTTTATACCTGCTCAGGCATCTAGCGTATTTACAAACGAAGGAGATTTAGCACTAACTAATTTTCCGTTCTGGAGATCAGGAAGGTATCATTGGGGAATTAGAGGTGCTGGTAATCGCTGGGAAGTAGACGATTTTGCAGTAAATGCTGCAAGTACAATCCATAGAGTATGGGTTCGTGGGGATCTTTCACCATCAGGTACAACTACACTAACCGTTACTTTAGATACAACAGGGAACGCTACGGTAACTCCAGCTGATTTTGGATTAACAGCTACCGACAATTGTAGTACTCCAAATCTTAGTTTAAGTCAAACGGATTTTGATTGTACCCATATCGGTAATAATACTATACAACTAACGGCTACCGATGATCAAAACAACAGTACAACAATAGATGTTACTGTGGTGATCGTTGAATCTGCTCCTGTAATCACTAATGATATATTCGTTAATATAGAGTTAGATGAAACAGGTAATGCTACAATTACATTAGCCGATCTTAATGCAAGCGCAACTGACGATTGTGGGTTGCAAAGCCTTACATTAAGTCCAACAGATTTTGACTGTAGTGATGTTGGCCCGCCTAATATAATAACACTAACTGCTACCGATACCAACGGAAATGTAAGTACTGCTTCAGTAGTTGCATTTATTGATGATCCTATTGATCCGGTAATAGAATGTGTAGCTCCTTTTACGTTAGAATTAGATGCTACAGGTAATGCTATGATTACAGAAGATAACATTCTTTCAAGTGCAACAGATAATTGTGCTATCGATCGTGTTCGATTTGATAAAAGTACCTTTACTTGTGCCGATTTAGGAGACAATACAGTAACGGTAACGGTTTTTGATCGAAACAGAAATAGAGTAACATGCACGACAACAGTTACGATTACATTGCCATCATGCCCTTCTGACTTTACTTTAGAAAGTGATACTGATGCATGTGGCGCAGTGTATAATTATCCATGTGCCAGTAATGTTACTGCCGGACCTGCTAGCGGTACACTTTTACCTGTTGGAAGCACTACCACATTTACATATGACAGTTTAGATAATGAGGGCAATACGGTACAGTGTAGTTATGATGTAACCGTTGTGGATACCAGAGCCCCGTTATTTAATACAAAAGATGCGACTCTTACACTGGCAAACTTTGAGGATACGGTTACTGTAACTCCTCAAGACGTTATTGGCGAAGATCCTCTTGCTCGTGACTATACTGTAGAAACTTCAGGAACATTGGATCGTGTAGATATTAGTACTACAGGAACCGAGGTAGTTTTAGACGATGATGAACTAACTGCAGCACTACCCATAGGTTTCGAGTTTGGTTTTTATGGAAATTTATATACTGAATTTTATATCTCATCAAACGGTTTTATCACATTTTCGGATGACGGAGATGATGGATGTTGTAATGGACAATCCTTACCAGATACTAGTACACCAAATAATCTTATCGCTTTCGACTGGAATGACATTGACCCTGAAAGTGGAGGAACCATGCATTATGAAACTATTGGAACTGCACCAAATCGAATCCTGATTATGGATTGGGATAGTGTGACTCATATTGATGACGATAATGATATTACAACAACCCAAGTAAAACTGTTTGAAGGAACAAATCGTATCGAGATTCATACTACTAATATTCCACTAACCGGAGACGATAAAACGCAAGGATTGGAAAATATAGATGGTACAGCAGCTATTATTGTCCCTGGCCGTAATGCAGCGAATTGGGGAGCTACCAATGATTATGTTGCTTTTGTACCGACTAGTGCAGTATTTGATAACTGTGGAATCGATACGATGGAAGTATCTCCTAATACCTTTAATATTAGAAATACTGGAGACAATATCGTAACGCTTACCATTACCGATGTTAATGGAAATGTTTCTGAACGAACCGCTACGGTACGTGTAACCGGAGATTGTTTTATCGATACTTTATCAGATAATAACTTCCAGATTCAAGCTTCCAATGAGACTTGCGTTGATAAAAACAATGGTATTTTAAGTATCGATGCTGTAGAAAACTTTAGTTATATGGCAACACTTAATGGCCAAGCGTATCCTTTCAACTCTAATCTTGTTATACCAGATTTAGCACCAGGCACTTATCCTTTATGCGTTGGTATTGCAGGAATTGAAGATTGCGAAAAATGTTATGAATTTGTAATCGAAGAAGCTGCTGCATTAGAAGGTAAAACAAGTATAGACAATATCAACAACAAAGTATTTGTTGACATCCAATCGGGTACTGCCCCATATACAGTAACTATCGATAATCAAGTAGTTGGCGAATATAACACCAATAGTTTTGAGATCGATGTTAAAACCGGAGGTGTTCTTGAAGTATTTTCAAGCAAAGCTGCCTGCCAGGGTAAATTATCAACAACTATTGGTAATCTAGGAAATATAAACCTGTACCCTAACCCAACTAAAGCCAATGCAACACTAAGCATCCTTAATGCTGATAGTAGCACCATAGCTATTGAAATTCATAATGCATTGGGAATGACCGTATCCTCTGGAGTATATGATATCAAAGCTAATAAAGTAGAGTTGCCTATGCAGTCTTTACCATCCGGAATATACTTTGTCACCATTAATCAAGGCACTTCAAAAACCTTAAGAATTATTAAACAATAAATAAAATAATGTTCCCCTTGCCTTTTAATGCAAGGGGAACAAAACCCCTTTAAAGAAAAATACCCATGAAAAAAATATATATCACCATATGCACTGTACTACTTTTATTTTCTTGTACCGAAGAAGAGACTATATTAGTAGATTCTTTACAAAATCTTAGTGTTGATCCCACAACCCCGGGTTTGGTATATCCAACCAATAATTTAGTATGTACTAATTTTAACCTGGAGTTTCAGTGGACTACATCTACTACCATTACCCTAGGTAAAATTGGATATCAGGTAGAAATTGCAACCGATGCGACATTCAATCAAATAGTATTTACCACTACAACTACCGAACCTACTGCTACATTTACTTTAGAACAAGGTACTCTATACTATTGGAGAGTAAAAGCCTTTGACAGTAAAGGATATAAAAGCCCGTATTCAAGAATACAAACTTTTATTACAGAACCAGAAGCAACAACAAATACAATTCCTTCTATTTCTTCAACAGCAACACCTGCTGTAAGTGAACTATTACGAGGAAATACGGCAACACTGGGTTGGAATGCCACAGATGGAGATAATGACCCACTATTGTTTGATGTATACTTTGGCGAGTCCAACCCTCCTCAATTATTTGCAGAAAATCTGAATGCAATGACTTTGGATGTTCAGATTGAAGCTAATAAAACATATTATTGGAGGGTAGTTGCCAAAGATGATAAGCAAGGAGTAGCCATAGGCCGGGTTTGGAATTTTAGAACTGAATAAGGGGGACACACGATGTTTTAAATTTCAAATCACGGCAAAACTAAAACCACTCAAGAAATTGGGTGGTTTTTTTATGATCTAAACGAGCTTACTGATAAACTGCTCTAATTCTTGCTCTCGATCTAAACCTATTTTTTTTCGAATACGATGCCTGGAGGCTTTAATCGATCCCATGGTTACGTTTCTGATCACCATAATTTCTTTAAGGCTTAGATTCATACGCATGAGGGCGCAAATCTCTCGTTCAGATTTTGTAAGATCAGGATATAAACGTCTAAGCTTCTCATTAAACTCTCTATCTATCTGCTCTATATTATCTCCTATAAAATCAAATTTACTTTCTGTGGTAATTTGAGAATTAAGATCAGTAATCAGAGATTGAAAATCTGAGACATCAACTGCATCAGCATGTTGTTTTACTTTTTTGAGTTTTACCAGGAATTCTTGTTTGAACTGTAAACGCATTTTATTGTCTGCAATTAATTGTTTGGTCTGGTAGGTGGTATGTTTCAGCTTTTCGTCTAATAATTCCTTTTCTAACTGTTCCTTCTTAATACGTTCTTTATTCAATTTTTTTCGATTTCGCATTACGATTAACAAAGCGATAATCCCAACTACCGCAGCGATTAACAAAACTACGTACAGTTGGTTTCTGGTTTTTTGGGTTTCTGCTTTTAATTCTATTTCCCGTTTTTCATTTGCAAATTGAAGGCTATCTGCCAGTTTTTCTTTTTGGAACTGATGATTCAACTCTAGAACCGTGATCTTTTTTGCGTTTCTAACATTATATATAGAATCATAATAAAACTTATGGTTTCTATAATCCTTCAATGCATATTTATAAGCCCCCATCTCTTCATGAACATGACTTCTTAATTGAAATATAAGAGCAAGTTTAGAGGTACTCCCATACTTTTTGGCATAGTCAAGCGCTTCATCTACATAGGCCACGGCTTCCTGATGTTTACCCAAATCAGAATGTATTTTGGAAAGGTGCATTAAGTTATTAACAACAAAATTATAATTTTTTGAAGATTTAAAAATGGCTAAGTTTTCCTTATATATTTCAATAGCCTCCTTATAGTTACCAGTAGTATAGTAGATCGCAGCAATATTGTCATTGGATTTTGCTTTTTCCTCAAGCGTAAGGGCATAATTCTTTGAAAGCTGATAATAATACATAGCAGAATCATTCTGCTTGGTATAATAATGTACGACTCCCAGCATATTGTAGGTGCGTGACAATTGTGTACTGTCTAAATACCGTTTCCGTATGGCTATGCATTTTAAAAAATAAGACTTTGACTTATCATATTCTTTTTCATATCTGAAGATCATGCCGATATTATGATAACTTTTGGCAATTTCAAAAGAATCTTGCAATTTTTCCCTGATTTTTAATGCTTTTAACTTAAGATCCAAAGCGTTTTTATAATTGGTTTGTCTGGATTCATATTTGCCCAATAAATCAAATACAATTGCTTTTTGCTTCAAAAAGTGATAAGAAGGAGCATCGATATTGTTAATGAGTTGCAGGGTTTGGTTCATCAAATCCCTTCCTTGATCTATACTATATTTTTCAACCTCCTTAGTAAGCTCAATAAGGTAATGCACTTTTAGAGAATCATTAGCGGCATCATTAACCTTTTGTCTTAATTCAATTTCCAGACTGTCTTGTTGTACCTGACCCAATACAGGAAATAAATACAATAACGAAATGGTAAAGAACAAAGTTCTCATGAGGTATAAGGGGATTAAAAGTGTATTACAAATATAAGAATATTGACAAAAAACAACATAGCACATGCTTATCAATATTTCTTTGAAAACCCTTATAAACAAAGAGATGAAACTTTTTGTAACCATAAAAACAACATAAATCTGAACATAGATTTGTACCATTGCAGCTCGAATCGTTAACAAAATTTTAACCAAAACATACCCCTTATGAAGAAACTACTACTTTTGTTTTTCGTGGTGTTTTACGTTATAGGATTCACCTCTTATGAATTATCTGCTAAAACATCTCTTAAACCCTCCAAAGAATTATTCACACCACAGATTAGTGTCACTGGTCCTGATATGATGACAGTGATTGCCAATGGTGATACAACTCCTGATATGTTTGATGGGACCATGTATCTAGAACTAGGAACAGGCAACTCTCTAATGACACCTTTTAGCATCCAAAACAATGGTGCAAGTGATTTAAATATTTCGAATATTACAATTACTGGAGCCAATGCTTCAGATTTTGTGCTTAATGACATGTGGCCAGTCACGGTATTAAGTGGAACATCAGAATTTATTGAAATAAGTTTTGCGCCACAATCTGCTGGAATAAAAAACGCGATAGTAACCATTACCAGTGATGATCCAACCAATGGAACTTATACATTTGCTATACAAGGAACTGCTTTCGAAGGAGCTACTGGGCTACATTTTGATGGTGTGGATGATAATATCACTTTTAACAATGGTAATTATAGCCTGAGCGATGATTTTACCATTGAATTTTGGATAAAACCTGAAATTTCTGGTACAGACGAACATTTTATACTGGATAATATGAGTAGCAACTCAGGGTATAGTCTGAGAATAAGTTCTATGTCAGAGTTAAGTTTTACCTTTTTTACTGCTAGTGGTATTCAAAATTTAGACACCCCCTCTATAGTAAATGATCAATGGCAACATGTGGCTATTGTTTATAATGGTTCTCGTTATTCAATTTTTATTAACGGTATGCTAGATAACTCATTAGCCCTTTCTGAAGCTATTGTAGATAATAGCAGTAATAACTTAACTTTAGGAACAGTATCAGGTGGCGGCCCACTCTACTACAAGGGTGCAATAGATGAATTACGAGTGTGGGATGTAGCACTGTCTACATGTAGAATTTCTGATCAATCTGGCTGTCAATTAACAGGAAGCGAAGATGATTTAATTGCCTATTATAATTTTAACAATGGAGAAGTAAATGGTAATAACTTTCCTGAGTACAGTATATTAGATCCTAATCATAGGATTACATCTGGGATTCCACCACAAGGAACATTAAATAATTTTGGATTATCAGGCACTACATCCAATTGGATAGATGCTACTGCTAATGGTGTTTCAGGAGCCTGTAATGCATATACAGAGGCTATAATTGCCATTGCTTCAAATAATAATGCTATTAATAATGGAGATACTACAGTAAGTATAAATAATAGCACCTCTTTTGGGAATGTTATATTTGGACAAGCAGAGCCCGCAGACTATACCATTAGCAATACAGGTAATATTACACTAGACATTTCTAACATTACCATTGATGGAGCATCCGATTTTACGATTATAGAATCGCCAACAGATGTAGCAGCAGGTGCTTCCGGAAATCTAAGGATTCTATTTACACCTTCTTCTATAGGAACTAAAAATGCAACGGTTCGTATTTCAAATAATGATTGTGATGATGCTACTTTTGAGTTTGCTATAGAAGGAACAGGTTATACGCCTGCTACAGGAATCAGTTTAGATGGAACAGATGACCATATCAGTATTAATCATAATAACGCATTCAATACCAGTACATTTACTATTGAAGGGTATTTTAAAACTTCGTCAACGTCTCAGGACAATCCTATTGTTAGTAAGTACGATGCCACTGAAGACAATGGTTACTCAGTGTATTTAACCGATACAGGAAGATTACGTCTATACTTTAAAAGTTCAAACCTTACTTCCTTTAGAAACTCTGATATTTCTGGATTAAACGATGGGAACTGGCATTATTTTTCTTTGGTTTATGGAAATCAGGTTTCAACGCTTTATGTAGATGGTGTTTTGGATAGTGATTACTCAGTTTCAACTATTACAAATGCGCCCACGAATTCAGAAAATGTATTTATAGGTTATTCCGATTACTCAAACACCTATTTTTCCGGAGAATTGGATGATATTCGTTTCTGGAATCGTTTATTATGCTCAGATGAGATTTTAGCACAACAAGGTTGTGAACTAGCAGGAAACGAATCAGGATTAGTTGCTTACTACAAATTAAATCAAGGAAATGTTGCTGCAGACAATACTAGTGAAACAACCGTAGATGATACTAGTTCAAACAATTTAGACGGAACTTTAACCAATTTTGGATTAACAGGAAATACTTCTAACTGGATAAATACTACAGCAAATGGTATCTCCGGAAATTGTTCAATAGCTATTCCTGAAATTAATGTACAAGGAAACGGTAACGATATCCTGAATGGGGATACAACTCCTGAGACTAGTGACAATACAGATGCAGGAAGTATCAATGTAGGTAGTACTAAAGAAATGAGCTTCTTTGTTCGTAATACAGATGGTTCTGCCGCTTTAAATATAGATGGTGTTATACTTACGGGTGATACAGCTGATTTTACCATTACGCAAAACCCACATAACAATCCAATACCAGCCACTGAATCTGCTTCATTAAGAATAGAGTTTGCTCCTACATCTGGCGGGACAAAAACAGCTACCGTAATTATAGATAGCGATGATTGTGATGAACCTTCATATAGTTTCACCATACAAGGAACAGCAATTCCTCCTGGGACTGGTTTAGATTTTGACGGTGCTAACGATTTGGTAACAATCCCACACAATATCTCTCAAAATAACTTGAATTTTTCAGTAGATTTTTGGATTAAAACTACCGATGGACTTGGTGGAGTCATCAATAAATTTACGCCCGATGGGAATAATGGATGGCGTATTAACTTAGATGGCGGAAGAATAGAATTTTATTACTACGCTAGTGCCTCTAATTATATTACTCGTCTGTTAAGTCCTGCTACAAAAGTAGATGATGGAGAGTGGCATCATGTGGCTGTAACTTTAGATTCTGGAAATGCAAGATGTTATATTGATGGAACAATAGCTAGAACAACTGGATGGGTAGGAACAGCAACGGCTACGACCACAACAGCCGATATACAATTGGGATATGCTGTCGGGGATACACCTTCAGGAGATACAGGAGGATATTTTAATGGGCAGTTAGACGAATTACGTATCTGGACAAAAACCCTAAGTGCTTTCGAGGTTTCAGAATTGAATGGCTGTACAGCAGATATGTCGCAATCTAATTTAATAGCCAGTTATAATTTTAATGAAGGTATTTCAGGAGCTGATAATAGTGGTCTAACAACATTAGCGGATGGCTCTGGAAACAGCTATAACGGAACACTTACCAATTTTGCGTTAAACGGTGCTACGAGTAACTGGATAGATGCGTCTTCTAACAATATTTCAGGAAGTTGTGATTGTGTAGTTGCTGGAGGCGTTACACTAACTACACAAGCAGAAGTAGATAGTTATATAGCAACCTTAGGAACTTGTGGGGTTATTGAAGGAAATGTAACGATTAATGGTACCATTACCGATGTATCAGGCTTTTCAAATGTGAATACTATTTCTGGGAATTTGTATTTGGAAGGAAATATTGTGGATGATCTTTCCGGCTTTGCTTCATTGACTACTATTGGAGGAAATTTCACTTTAAAAGATATGACCAATACTACAAGTATAGCGTCATTCTCTAATGTAACGAGTTTAGGAGGGAATCTTACCGTAGATAATTTAGATCTTTTAACAGAAATAACCATACTTGATCAGATAACTACAATACCAAATATAGAGATTACGGATAATGCGCTTTTGACAACTATCACATTGAATCAGTTGCAAACAATGACAGGTAGCTTCAGAATAACTTTCAATAGCTCTTTGAGTACGCTTTCAATAGACCAATTAACCCAAGTTAACGGGGAGTTTCGTGTTAGCAATATTGGATCAGGATTAACGAGTATATCATTGCCATTATTAGAGAGTTCAGGAAATTTCCGCATAGCCGATGCAACGGGATTAATCAGTATTGATGCTCCAGAAATATTAAATTTAACAGGAGCATGCAACATAGGAGGGTGTGCGAACTTAACGACTGTTAATTTCCCTAAACTGACGAGTATTGGAAATAATTTATCTATAGATAACTCTCCATCCCTGAACTCCATAACAGCAACAGTGTTAAGTACCATAAGTGGCGCTGCACTATTTCATGATATGGCCGTGACTGATTTATCATTTTTATCAGGTGTTACAAGTATTGGAGGAAACCTGTCTTTAACCGATATGACTGCTCTTAATACTGTTCAAGGAATGGATAATTTAACAACTTTAGGTGGTTTTAATATATCAGATTGTGATTTGGTACCTAATCTGGAGGGATTCCCTAAATTAGCGATTACTTCTATAAATTCATTGAATATTGCCGAAAATGAATTACTCACAACATTCGATAATTCTTTCTTAGCATCATTAACTTCTATTGGTACTCTAGGAATTAGTTTTAATGGAAATCTGGTAGAAATTGATGCCTTACAAAATGTAGCTTCCCTTACAGGAACTAACTCCACTATTAGAAATAATAATAGTTTGCAAAGTATCAATCTGTATGGACTTAGAAATGTAGGTTCTAATTTGATTATCCGAGATCAGGACCTGGGGATTACGAATCTATGTGGTTTGTATGATTATGTTACCACAGGTGATGGTGCGACAACCTTATCATTTCAAGGTAGCAATCAAACGGCCTGGGATAGTGTTCAAGACATTACTGATAATTGTGAAACTCCTATCATAACCTTGATTGGAGATAATCCACAAACCATTGAATTGGGTGATGGGTATACCGAACTGGGAGCAAGTACCAGTGATAGTTCAACTGTAATTATTGATGCTTCAGATTTTACAGATGCTGTAGGAAGTTATACCATTACGTATAATGCTGTAGGATTATTAGGTAATAACGCTGTTGAAGTAACCAGAACGGTAAATGTAGTTGATACTACGGCTCCAGTCATTACATTAACAGGAGATAACCCACAAACCATTGAATTAGGTGATGGCTACACCGAACTGGGAGCAACTACAGATGATGGCACTAATGTAACCATTGATGCTACTGCCTTCATGGATGTTCTTGGAAGTTATACCATACGATATAACGCTACCGATGCATCAAACAACGTTGCCGCAGAGGTAACCCGAACCGTAAATGTGGTAAATACTACGGCTCCGGTAATTACCTTAATAGGCGATAATCCTCAGGTCATAGAATTAGGAGATGGGTATACCGAATTAGGAGCAAACACAGATGATGGTACGGCTGTAGTAATTGATGATTCTGATTTTGTAGATGCTTTAGGAAGTTATACTATACGATACAATGCCACCGATGCGTCAAACAATGTTGCGGCAGAAGTGACAAGAACCGTAAATGTAGTCGATACTACGGCTCCGGTCATTACATTAACAGGAGAGAACCCACAAACCATTGAATTAGGCGATGGATATACCGAATTGGGAGCGACCATAGATGACGGGAGTAGTATTATTATCGATACTTCAGATTTTGTAGATGCTGTGGGAAGCTATACTATTCGATACAATGCTACCGATGCGTCAAACAACGCTGCGGTAGAAGTAACCAGAACCGTAAACGTAGTCGATACTACGGCTCCTGTCATTACATTAACAGGAGATAATCCACAAACCATTGAACTAGGGAATGGCTATACCGAACTGGGGGCAACCACAGATGATGGTACCACGGTAACAATCGATACCTCTGTCTTTATAGATGCTCTTGGAAGTTATACCATTCGATATAATGCTACCGATGCGTCAAACAATGTTGCCGCAGAAGTGACCAGAACCGTTAATGTAGTAAATAACGTTCCCCCTATAATCACTTTACTAGGTGATAATCCTCAAACCATTGTTCTAGGAGATGGATATACCGAATTAGGAGCTACTACAGATGATGGATCAGAGGTTATTATCGATACTTCCGATTTTGTTGATGCATTAGGGACGTATAGCATTACATATAATTCAACTGATGCTTCAAATAATGTTGCAGTAGAAGTGATACGAACGGTACATGTAGTTTCGAGTTGTCCTATCTTTGATTTACCTGCAGATAACTTCCTGGTAGAGGCATATAGCGAAACCTGTGAAGATAAGGATAACGGAAATATTTTTGTTAGAGCTACCGAAGAGCAGAATTACATCGCTACCATTAATAACAACACCTATGATTTTGGGACTGATCTTTTTGTACAAGATTTAGCCCCGGGAACATATCAATTATGTATTGCCATTGATGGATATTCAGATTGCGAACAATGTTTTGAAGTAGCGATTGAAGAAGCCCCTGTTTTAGAAGGTAAAACAATATTGAATACCGATACTAAAAGTAATGAGATATACGTAGAAATTGACGAAGGTACAGCACCTTATACCGTAATGATTAATGATAAGATGGTTGCCACCTATGATACCAATAGCTTTTATGTTGAAGTACAACATGGCGATACTTTGGATGTGTTTTCAAGCCAGGCTTGTGAAGGAAAATTATCAACCAAAGTAACGCTGTTCGATCAAATAACGGTATCACCAAACCCTACAAGATCAAATATCGTAATTACCATTCCAGAAACTGTACTTAAAACCTTACCCGTAGAGATATACAATACATTAGGGATAAAGGTATCTTCAAATACATATAGTATTACTGAAGGAAAAGTAGTATTGCCAATGGAAACATTACCATCTGGCGTGTATTTTATCTCTCTAAACGATGGTAGTTCAAAAACCTTTAGAATTGTAAAACAATAAAATAATAAACAGATGAAAAGTGTAAAACTATATATAGCCGTAATTGGTATTACTTTGTTATTTTCTTGTAGTGGAGATGATGATGGCGCAGTATCGCCAGGATCTGTGTCAGGAAATGAGGCTCCCGTAACCCCGAGTTTGGTATTTCCTATCAATAATGAAACCTGTACAAATTTTGACCTCGAACTCGACTGGAATATTGCTACCGATCCCGATGGAGATGTGGTGAGCTATGTAGTTGAAATTGCTGGAGATAACAACTTCAATACTGTAGTATTTACAACCACTACAACTAGTACCCAAACCATCTTTACCCTCGAAAAAGGTACCACCTATTATTGGCGAGTAAAAGCTAGAGATAGTGAAGGAAATGAGAGTGCATTTTCTGAACCTCAGTCATTCGTTACCGAGCCTGATGCCGGGTTGAATACCATCCCTACGGTTGCAACGCTGGTAAGCCCTTCTTTAGGAGCAACACTATCGGGTAGTACTGTAGATTTAGAATGGGCCGCTAGTGATGCTGATGGAGATGCATTATCCTATGATCTATACTTTGGAGACACAAATCCTCCAATACTATTTGCAGAAAATCTAGATACAAACACCATTAATGTCTCAGTATCTCCGGATACGATATATTATTGGAGAGTTACTGTCAAAGATACCAATCAAGGTGCAACGATCGGTCAGGTTTGGAATTTTAGAACAGAATAAGAAAGAGTACTATGATGCTTTAAATTTCAAATCACAACAACACTAAAACCACTCAAGAAATTGGGTGGTTTTGCTGTTTTATAAACTGATTATGAATGTTATACAAAACTAAAATATCATAAGAACAGAACGACAAGGTTTTGAATTAAAAAAAAGCGTCATTTCGAGTGTTTTGTCATAGTGAAACGTAGACAAAATTTATCGAGAAAAGCTTTTTTTAATTCAAAATGCACAACCGATCAACATATTCTTTATCAAATTTTAAAATAAAAATAGGGTATCCATAAACTTAACTGTACTACTAGAAACCAATTGAAGTAAACTTATTGTTTATCAGCTCAAAATAAAATAAATATTATAACCCTGTATCGTATGAATACAAATTACAATTCAAATCAAAACACATTTGCAAAAAAATATGTACAATGGCTCACTTGTGCCGTGCTACTATTGGTTGCACAACAAGGATTTTCTCAATCTTTTAATTACCAGGCAGCAGTTCGCGATGCAGAGGGTAACCCCATTGCAAATCAAGACATTGGAGTACAAATTTCCGTATTACAAGGAAATGCAACAGGTACCAATATTTATGAAGAAACGCATACAATACGTTCTAATGCCCAAGGTATCATCACATTGTCCATTGGTCAAGGAAATACATCTGATAATTTTTCTACAATCGAATGGAGTACACAAGACTACTGGCTTCAGGTTGCTATAGACAGCGCTGGAGGTACTAACTATACTGTGCTTGGCGCAACTCAATTACAATCGGTGCCTTATGCTAATTATGCAACTAATGGGCCAGATGCAGACCCAACTAACGAAATTGAATTACCCACTGGTGGAATTAACGGACAAGTATTAGCCACAGACGGCAATGGTAATTATAATTGGATCGATATAGTCACCATTGATGGAGATGCCGATCCTACCAACGAAATTGAATTACCAACCGGAGGAACCAACGGCCAAGTATTAGTAACCGATGGAAGCGGAAACTACAGCTGGGTAAATGACAACATTAACGATGCCGATGCTGATGCCACTAACGAGATTGAATTACCAACCGGAGGAACCAACGGGCAAGTATTAGTAACCGACGGAAGCGGAAACTACAGCTGGGTAAATGATAACATTAATGATGCCGATGCTGATGCCACTAACGAGATTGAATTACCAACCGGAGGAACCAACGGGCAAGTTTTAGTAACCGATGGAAGCGGAAACTATAGCTGGGTAAATGATAATGTAAACGATGCCGATGCAGATCCTACCAACGAAATTGAATTACCTACTGGAGGAACCAACGGACAAGTGTTAAGCACAGATGGTGCTGGAAACTACAGTTGGGTAACCGATACACAAGGTGCTTTTAGCACAACAGCCAATATCACAAGCAATGCACCTGGTACAATTGCAACCGATGATTTTGTATTTGGTAGTTCGCAATTAGATAATGTAGCAGGCAGCATGGATGATAATGCCCGATTTTTCTTCGATAAAAGCAAAGGTGCTTTTAGAGCCGGATTTGCTTTTGAAGATCCTGCTGATGGTACATTAGGAAACGAATGGAATGAATCTAACATCGGTTTTGGCTCTGTAGCTATGGGATTATCTCCAATAGCTACTACAGAAGGATCTGTTTCTCTAGGGCGATATAATACAGTAACCGGTGAGACCGGCTTTGCCATGGGTAATGGTAACACCGTTACAGGAGCTTATGCAGGAGCATTAGGCGTTAGTAATGAAGTAGCTGGTACTTTTGCACTCACTCTTGGAAGAAATAATGAAGCCAATAGCTTCGGACAAACGACCATTGGATACTATAATAACCCTGTAAACGGAAACCTTAATTCGGCTATTACAACCGATAGGCTTTTTGTAATCGGTAATGGTACGTTTTCCAATAAAAGTAATGCCTTGGTCATGCTCAAAAATGGTAACACAACACTTAATGGCCAATTAACCATTGATGGAGATAATCAAGGGGCAGGTACTGCTTATACCCTACCCACTCAAGATGGAACGGCTAACCAAGTGATGACAACAGATGGAAGCGGACAAGTATCGTGGACAAACTTACCCACCGCACCAACAACAGCATTTTCGACTACTAATAATGTAACTAGCAATACCAATGGTACTATCGCCACCGATGATTTTGTATTCGGAAGCTCACAATTAAATAATATAGGAGGTACGGCAGATGATATCAGAATGTATTTTGATAAAAGTAAAGGATCTTTTAGAGCCGGTAGCGCAGTAGCCTCAGATGGATTTGCAGGAGATTGGGATGAGGGTAATTCAGGTGATTTTTCTGTAGCTATGGGACGAGGAAACCTTGTACAAGGTACAGCCGCAACAGCCTTTGGTAGTTATAACAATTCTGGAGGAGAAAATGCTTTTTCGGTAGGATATAATAATTTATCATCTCGTTTCGCTTCTATTTCATTGGGAGCAAATAATAGTACCTCGGGTAATTATGCAGTAGGTATAGGACGTGGTACCCAATCGACTAGTTATGGGCAACATACCATTGGATTGTTTAGTGAGTTTGTAAACGGAAATGATGCCGCTTACATTGCTACAGATCCCTTATTTATTATTGGTAACGGAATCGATGATAGTAATAGAACAAATGCTCTAGTCATGAGCAAAAATGGAAACACTACGCTTAACGGACAATTAACTATTGATGCAGATAATAACGGAAGTGGTGCTGCCTATACCCTACCCGCACAAGATGGTACTACTAATCAGGTAATGACAACCGATGGTGCCGGAAATGTATCCTGGACTACGGCTTTATCAGGCGCTTTCTCGACAACTGCTAATGTAACCAGCAATGCCCCTGGTGCGATTGCTACAGACGATTTTGTGTTTGGTAGTACCCAATTAGATAATGATCCATTAACGACTGATGATAACGCCAAAATGTTTTTTGATAAAAGTAAAGCAGCTTTTCGCGTTGGAAGATTGAAAGACCTAGATCCTACAGACCCAACTGATAATGAACCAGGAGATCAGTGGAATGATGCCAATGTTGGCGAAGGTTCTATTGCCTTAGGAGAAGGTTCTATTGCCGCATCCAGAAATTCGATAGCTATTGGAGACAATAATAATATACGTGGAACTTCAGTCGGTTCTATAGCCATAGGAGACGGAAATGATATCAATGATGCTACTATAAGCTACGCCATTGGTCAGAGTAATACGCTTACCCATGGTGCTTCACTGGCTTTTGGGTTTTCAAATACATCTTCTGCTTTTGGAGCAATGGCAATGGGATTTGTAACTCATGCTGGCAGTTACGGACAAACTTCTATGGGATTTAATAATACAGTGGTCAACGGAACAAAAGACAGTTTTAACGCTACAGACCGCCTTTTTGTAATCGGAAATGGTATTTCTGTCCTTCAAAGAAGAGATGCCCTGGTGATGCTTAAAAATGGTAATACTACTTTAAACGGTCAATTAACCATTGATGGTGATAACACTGGGGCAGGTGCAGCCTATACCCTACCTGCACAAGACGGCACAGCTAACCAGGTAATGACTACCGATGGTGCCGGAAATGTTTCATGGGTGGATGCTTCTGGTGCCAGCTCCCTTCCTTCAGGAGGAACGAACGGACAATTACTAAGCACAGATGGCAGTGGTAACCATAGCTGGACCAATGACGTTTCTGCTAACTCGGTAACCACCTCTGCACTAACCGTAACAGGTTTACCAAGTTTTTCTGCAGATCTAAGTGGGACTTTGGTATTGTCTGGTGCTGGTAACTTCGTTCGGGTACCATCCTGGAGAACCAGTGATGCAACCATTACCAATCTACACGATAATGGAAATCATTTTGATGAAGCTTCGGGAACGTTTACCGCTCCTGTAAATGGATTGTACTTCTTTTCGGCACAAATACGCTTTGACGGAGTTAATTCAGGAGACTTTAGACTATTATTAGGAATCCAGAATAAACTAAGCTTGGATAACGGAATGCATGCTATCACTCAAGGAGATGCGGGTACCAATTTTCATACCCTAACCGTAAGTGGTGTGATGAAATTAAATGCAGGAGAGCAGGTAAATGTTAATGTACAATCAAGTGCGGATACAAGTTGGAGCCTTCATTCTGAAAGTGGTTTTAGCGGGTACTTGATTAGTAGGTTTTAATTGAGTTTGTATGTCACGTTTTTATGCGAAAATCCGTCAATTCGAGTGTCCCAAACTTGTTTTTGGGATATATCGAGAATAGGATTTTCGTATAAAAAAGCTTCGTCATCCTGAGCTTGCCGAAAGGTCGATACCCGCCCGTCCAGCAGGCGGGCATTTTGTCTACGTTTCACTATAGCAAAACCACTCGGAATGACGCTTTTTAAAATTTTAATTTCGAAATATGTAACTAGTTTAAATTGTAAGATTTAATCTAAACAAAAATACAAGCAAATGAATATACATATACTATTAATATTAGTAGTACTCACAGGAGCACAACTACAAGCCCAAAGCATAGAACGCCAGATAATAGGCAGCACCGGGGCTTCATTTGATAATGGCACTATCGCTTTAGATTTTACCGTAGGTGAAACTGCGATCACAACGCTTAAAGGTGATACATTCAACCTTACACAAGGGTTTCATCAATCGACATATACTATCCTAACGATAGATCCTGATACGCCAACTATTTTTTCAATGTATCCTAACCCTACCTCGGGATTGGTGTTTATAGATGGTGAAGGTATCCTGGAGACCGAAATCTACTCTATCACCGGCCAGAAAGTATACAAAACGAATACTACACGCTTTGATTTAACACATTTATCATCGGGTGTATATATAGCACGTATATTAACCACCACAAGATCTATCACCAAAAGAATTGTAAAAGAGTAACGTAATACTAGGTAGCGTGTTAGCCCGTCAGTTCGAGTGGTTTTTCGGAATGTAATACCATAACACACCTACCCGTCAGTTCGAGTGCTTTTCGGAATGTAATAGAGAAAAGTGTATCGAGAACCTCTTAGTAATAACACGGATTAAAATAAACCTATCGGTTCTAAAACATCTCGACCCTAAAGCCTGTCACCCAGAGCCTGTCGAAGGGCCATACAAAAATCTTTTTAAAAATGTTTACGGTTTCCCACATCAGAAGGTTAGAAATATTGGGGTAGATTAGTGGGGATATAAAAGGAATAATAGCTATTGTTATTATATACATGTTGGCGTGCATTAAATAAAAACTAAATGGCAAAAACCGTAAACTCAGCATTTACTGAATTTAATCGAGATTATGTTAATCTAGATAGTGGGAAAACTACAACCGCTAGAAGCAGCCGAGATTGGTTATATGGTCAGCTGAATAGCTTTCCTGACAACTATAATTTATTTCCATTGAAATATGAAGAACGTCATGTGAAATTTGGCTCATTCGCTCGTAATACTAAGATTAGAGAACTTGACGATATTGACCTAATTTATTGCCTCCATGCTAACAATGCTTATTATTCCAAAAGTTCTCTGTATCATAATCGCTATTACTTACATACCGAAAATGCAGGTCAAAGGCTTAAAGATTTGTCAAATGACAACCAATTAAACTCGATAAAGGTTGTAAACAAATTCGTTTCTTGTTTATCAAATATTAGGCAATATAAATCTGCCGCAATTCACCGAAGACAGGAAGCTGCTAAACTTAATCTAACCTCTTATGACTGGAGTTTTGATATAGTTCCAGCATTTTATACTACGACAGGATTTTATTTGATTCCAGATGGAAGTGGTAATTGGAAAGCAACAAATCCATCTTTGGATCAAGAGTATATGACCCAAATGAATCAAAAACATAATTTTTCTGTTCACCAGCTTGTTCGCACCTTAAAATACTGGAATCGAAGAGCTCAAATGCCAACAATGAGTTCGTTTTTATTCGAAAACTTTGTTTTGAATTTTGCGGATAGTAAATCTGAGTTATCAGATTATATAGATGTCAACTTGATAAATTTTTGGAATTATTTAAAAACTGCTGTTTACAATAATGTCAATGATCCAAAAGGAATAGATACGAATATAAATGGTTTGTCCAATGACGATAAAACCAAAATATCAGCTAAGGCAAATGATGCATACACAAAAGGTTATGAAGCATATCGGCTTGAAACAGAAGACAAAAATCAGAATTCGGCAATTAATAAATGGAGAGAATTATTTGGTGACGATTTTCCTCAATATTCATAAATAAGTATGGCTAGACACGTTCCTTTTGATACAAAATATGACCTAATAAGAAAATTTGAAAAAGTTGCATTCATTCTTCTTTTGGTTTCGGCATTCCTCATTTTAACAAATTGGATGCTTGGAAAATTCTTCGATGAAACAGTTAACAAAGATTACGAGAATTTAAAAGACCTTGGAAAAGTAATTAGTTATGTCTCAATGATTGGATATTTGATAATAAAACTAGTGACTAAAATTCTATTTCACAATGTAGAGAAACTTAAGAGAAATGACTTGATAGACAATGCATTTGGAACTAATTACTCTGATGAAAACACCACGGAATACTATAATAATGATGAGACTGAATATGGCATAAAAAAGCTAGCATTAAACTCTTATGAAAGCTCATTTCATACCGAAAATACGTTGAAGTTAATGCTATATAAAAACTTGATAATTCTAGTAGTACTTAGTATTCCTTTTCTTCTTTCTATTTTCTCAAAAGGCGGTAGTGATATTGTAAGAATACTATTTGAAATAAGCATTCCATTGACATTACTAACTGACTTTGTTATTCTCTTTGTATACTTTCAAAACGTAACAAGTATTAATGAAAGGTTTAAAATAGAATTCACCAATTTAGAAAATGAAAATATTTCGGAAAGTGATGTCCCGAAACTATTAATTCCTGTAATGGAATATTACAGCATAAAATCTTGGGCAAATACAAACTTAGATTCTAAAATTTTCAATTCCAATAATGAAAAGATTTCTGAGAATTGGAAAAAACGTAAAGAGAAATTAAAAAAATAACGACACGCCAACAAGGTGTATAGTGCATACCCTACGGGATACGCACCATACACGGAACGTTGTGTGTTATTTGAGAAAAAACAAAATACATTATGCCAAAAATAAATCCATTTAAACCAAATCATACAGTTCCACCCGGAATGTTTGCAGGTAGAATCGAAGAGATTAGAGAATTAGAAAAAGGGCTATGGCAAACTAAAAATGGATTCCCTAACAACTATTTAATAACTGGAGAAAGAGGAATTGGTAAATCCTCATTAATTCAACTTATTAAATATATTGCTCAAGGCGATATTGAAAATAGTTATGGTAAAAAACTAGATTTCGTCACAGTCCAACTTGTAATTTCAGACAGAACTGACCTAATTAGTTCCGTAAAATTAATTGACCGAATTTTAAAACGAGAACTAGGTAAAATTGAAAAAGTAAAATCATTTTTAGATTCAACTTGGGAATTTGTCCAGAGAATTAAAATTATGGATTCGGGAATCGATTCCGCTAAACAAAATAGTGAACTTGACATCATAATTGATGATTTTGCATATTCACTTGCACAAACTTGTAAAAGAATTATTGGCAAACAAGATGAAGCTAAATGTAAAGATGGTATTATCTTTTTTATTGATGAAGCTGATAATGCTTGCGAAAATCTTCATTTAGGATATTTAGTTAAAGCTGTTACAGAATTATTAGTTCAACACGAATGTAACAACATAATGTTTGTTGTTGCTGGTTTACCAGTCGTAATAGAAAAACTATCTAACTCACACCCTTCATCTATTAGGATTTTCAATCATTTAATAATAAAAGAATTATCCCCAGAAGACAGACAACGTGTTGTTGAAAGTGGCATAAAAGAAGGCAATAAAATAAATGAAGAGATAACTACTATAACTTCAAAAGGTAAAAATCTAATATCTACTTTATCAGAAGGTTATCCTCATTTTATTCAACAATTTGCATATTCAGCATTTGATTTTAATTCAGACGGAGAAATAAATGAAGATGATGTAACTGGTGGTGCTTTTGGAAAAGGAGGTGCACTAGATGAAATAGGAACAAGGTATTACCATAGTGCATATAATGAGCAAATAAAATCGGATGACTATAGAGAAGTACTTTCAATAATGGCTGACAGTATGAATTCTTGGATAAAAAAAAGTGATATCGTTCAAAAATTCTCTGGTGCTGACCATACAGTCACTGACGCTTTAAAAGCTTTAACATCAAGAAAAATTATACTAAAAAATCCTTCAAAAAGAGGAGAATATAGATTGCAACAAAGAGGTTTTGCCTTATGGATAAAATTATTTGGAGCACGTAAAAAATAAAAACAACACACAACAATGGCCATAAATAATTGCTTGAGTATGGTAAGTGCCAATCGGGATATTCTCCGAATATTCCTCACTCTGTGCCTTTTTGTTATCTTAGTGTTATAACCCCGATCGCCCAGATTCGTAATCCGTGCCTAACCCCAACTACCATACCCTAAAATTCATAATTCAAAAATTAATCCCTATATTCGCCATCGCTTAACGGCACACCCACCCCGATGCAATCGTCATATTGCAGATAAATACATATACAAACTAGTAGTTCATTCATTTTTGTCGAAAGCTTCAGCTGCAACGGAGAAATCCTTAGCTATCTTGTCGAAACGATCAGCTGCAACGGGGAAATCCTTAGCTATCTTGTCGAAACGATCAGCTGCAACGGGGAAATCCTTAGCTACCTTGTCGAAACGATCAGCTGCAACAGGGAAATCCTTAGCTACCTTGTCGAAACAATCAGCTGCAACGGGGAAACCCTTAGCTATCTTGTCGAAACGATCAGCTACAACGGAGAAACTCTTAGCTATCTTGTCGAAACGATCAGCTGCAACGGGGAAACCTTTAGCTACTTTGTCAAGAACAACAATTATTGCGTATGGTAGATACCGAAGGCCGTGTAGAGCAGCTTAATGAGCTATATGCCATCCTTCAAAAAATCAACGCTGCAGCCGATAATGTGTTTGACGAGTTACCAGTAAAACGGGACCTGTACCGCACCCCTAGCCGACCTGGTGGTGTACCCGTTGGGGATGAAGAAGAAGTGTTGATATCGTAATGTACGACACATCACTTGTATATATTATAAAAGGAACACGGATTGGTGTTCCTTTTTTTGGGCTTTTCGGTTCTGAAACATCTCGATACACCACGCTAAGGCGTGGCACTCGATGCGACGTAGCGTATTCATCCGTCAGTTCGAGTGGTTTTCGGAATGGAATGGAGAAAAGTGTATCGAGAACCCTTAATAGTACTATAGATTAAATTTAAACCTATTGGTTCTAAAAACATCTCGATACAATTCTCCCGCTGGTCGAATCACTCGATATGACGTAGCGTGTTTGCTTGATCTATGTTGAGTATAGTCGCAACGTCAGTTCGAGTGCTTTTCGAAATGTAATGGAGAAAAATGTATCGAGAACCTTTTAGTTACGAAATGCATCTCGATACACCACGCTAAGGCGTGGCACACGATCCCGAAACAAGTTCGGGACAAGTTGTGACGTAGCGTGTTAACCCGTCGGTTCGAGTGGTTTTTCGTAATGGAATGATGTATCAAGTAAAAGTAAATTCATAAAAAAACGGAAGCTAAATTACGATAGCTTCCGTTTAGATACTACTAATTGATTGTGGTTGTTATTTATTAGTTTGGCATCATTACAGATTCTGTGGTATGGATGATCCCGTTAGAGGCTTCAATATCGTTAATCATTAATCTACCGGCGCTTCCTCTTTCGTCTATCAAATAGATTTTGTCTCCTTTCATCGAGGCTGTTAACCGATCTCCGGCAATGGTTTTTAATTTTACGCTTCCACCATATTCTTTAATAGCCTTAATAATATCTTGTTTATTGATTAACCCTGGAATAATATGGTAGCTGATCACCGAAATTAATTTTTCCTGATTTTCGGGTTTCTTTAGATTTTCTAACATCTTTGGCGGTAATCTATCTAGTGCACCATTGGTTGGAGCAAAAACAGTATAGGGGCCTTCCTCTTCAAGTTTTTTGGCATACTCAGTGGCTTGTATCATTTCAGATAACTTGGTAAATCCAACATCAACAGATATAATTTCTGAAAGCGTAGGAACTTTTTCTTCTGTGGGTAAAATACTAGCCTGAGCGATTAATTTTTCATCTTTAGAAGTACTTTTTTTAGATGGCGTACAAGCACTAAAAAGTAATACTCCTAAAATAGATAAAATGTGTAGTGATGTTTTAAAATGCATTGGTGAAATTTTGCTACCAAATATATTTTATCAGGAAATAAAACAGATCTATAAATGAGAATTCGTAGGCTTTCAATTAGTAAGTGTTTTTTAACACTCAAATCTATGAACTACTACCAAAAAATATACCTCTATTTCTACACGTGACCGTACAAATTCTGATTTCTCTTTGTTTCATTTTTAACAAACTCAAATCTACCAAAACCCTTATAAACAAAGTCTTAAAAACTTTGTAGGGGTATTTGTAGGGGTGTTTTTTTCTTTAAAAGCACTTACATCTAATAGTTTTACCATCCCAAATCTAAAAATATTTAAAACCTATGTATACCATCAATTCTTTTGGCAGTACTTCTTGCACATCAAACCATGCCCATCCTATGGTGCAGTATAAAAATTTCAAAAAAAATTGCAATTAAAAATAGGGTATTCTAAAACTGAACTGTAATACCTATAACCGGCACTATAAAAGTTGCCGATAAATTAAAAGTAATAACAACTAAGCCCCTGGTACTATGAAGAAAAACTACGATCTCAAAGCTCAACCTACAAATTGGTCAAATCTTTTATCAATACCCTGGCTTTTTCTGCCAGTACAAAAGAGTAACATCTCATATACTGCTCTTAAGTTAATCTAAATCCAATAGTATCAAAGTATCACTTAAGTATGCTCGCATGCCTGAGCTTGTAATGCAATAATAATTTCAACTATTAATAAACCCCTTAACTATGAAACTTCTTTTACCGGATATTCATCCAGAATTTACCAGAAGACTGCAAACGTTTCTTTTTACAGTTTTGTGTTCTTTGGTCACAACTTTTTCTTATGCTCAATTTGATTTTGCTACAGAAACAGAACCTAATAATCTTACTAATGATAGCGGTGTGCAAACACTTACCGTGGCAACAACTAATACTACTACTATTTTTAGTGGAGGTACTGTTGTTGGCTCTGACGAAGATTATTGGAAAATAGGTAGATCCCCTTTTGTGCTAGGTAGCGTAGGAATGGGTATGCAATCTAACAGTGGATCTATGCAACCAGAAGTATGGTTAGAAACAAGAACTGGAAGCTACGATGGACCTTTGGTCTCTAATACGCTTATTCACCCAGGTACTGACCAATCGAACAGGGCGATGACCTTAACGTATACGGCAGCCAATGAATACTATTTGGTAAGAGTTGGAGGAGGCCGATCTGGAGGTTATAGCTATAGAGCTAATTTCCCAAGGTGTAATATCCCAGGTTTAACAACAGTTCTATCCACCGATCGTAACGAAAATGATTTTACGATAAATAGTGTTGCAGGGAGTACAAATATTTCATTAATAAAAGTAAATACGGTAAATAGTTTTACAGACCCTAGTGCTGGGTATACGTATCCAACTGCTACCTCTGCAACTAATGTTGCTTACCCAGGGTCAGGAGAGCAAACAGTGTATACTGGGAATTCTACCACACCCAATGTTACTATTTCAGGACTAACAGCAAATACAACCTATTACGTTAAGGTGTTTAACTATAGTGACTGCGGAGGGAATTTAAAACTAAATGCAGGTAATGTATTCACAGTAACCACTTGTGGAGCGGCTCCGGCGACTGCAACAGCATTAAACTTAGCAGCGAATAATGAAAGTTCTAGTTATGTGAGTTCTTTTACCGGAACAACAGGAGCATCTATACGATATGTGGTAAAAGCAAACACAATCAATACTTTTACAGCACCTACAAACGGGACAACATTACCCACTGCAAACGCGGTATATGGTGGAGGAGAGCAAGTAGTGTATGCAGGAGATTCTGCAACTCCAAATGAATTAATAACAGGCTTAACTACAGGGACTGAATATTTCTTTAAAGTCTATAAAGCAGAATTATGCGGTGGAAATTACTATTTTGAATCTACAGGTGTCTCTTCATCTATAACACCAGTTTGTTCACCACCAAATAGTAATGCAGGGATTTATTTATATGCAGAGCCAACGAACACGCATAACACTATTCGCGTGGTAAATTTTACAGGAGGTAATAATGCCGATGGTAAGATTATTTACATGAGCGATGAAAATAATTTTACACTACCCACAACTTTAACTGCAGCATCGTTACCTACGGCCTCTCCCGATTATACAGGAAAAACGGGACAAGTAGCAGCATATATAGGTGCGGCAAACGGTTTTGGATTAATGACCACGGGATTATCTCCTAATACTACGTATTATTATGCAGCAGTCAATTATAAAATATGTAATGGTGTTTATTATTTTTATCCAACAGGTATTTACAGTCAGCAAACTACTTGCGGTGTAACTTCAACATTAGCATCTGGAGCAGTTATAAATAATGTAGAGACTACTTCGTTAGATTTAAACTCGTTTACCGCTCCAACTGCGACAGTAAATGCACCTGATGGATATGTGATTAAAATGAATACCGTAAATAGCTTTTCACCTTTAGCTATTGGTGCAACTATACCAACCGGCAGTACTGCATATGCAGGAGGAGAACAAGTCATCTATTCAGGAACTTCAGTAACTCCACTTCTTAACATCACAGGACTTTCTGAAGGGGCTCAGTATTTCTTTACCATCTACGGGTATAAAGATTGTAACGGTACAACCATATATCAACAAACAGGATATGCTTTTTCACAATTTGCTTTAGGCTTGAATTTTGCGCCACCTGTAATACGATACAATGATCCTGCCACTACACTAAGTGCAACAACCACTAGTACAGGAGCTATTGCTTATAGTTTGATCGGTGATACTACAGGAGCCACATTAGTAGGAAGCGATTTTACACCAGGTGCTGTTGGTAGTACAACGCTAAGAGTTACCGTACCTGCCAATGGTATTTATCAAACTATTTCTAAGGATTATAACTTAACCATATCAAAAGCTAACCCGGTAATCACCTGGAACGCACCAGCAAGTATAGTTGCAGGAGTTCCTCTAGATGCTTCTTATTTAAATGCATCAGCCAATGTTGCTGGTTCTTTTGAATACTATACCTTTTATAGTTCCTTTACGAATACTTTTTCAGGAAGAATTACCGAAGGAGTTACCTCATTACCATACAACAGCGGTTTTCCTACCACAATTTATACGAGATTCATTCCTAATGATACCAATTATAACGTAGCTGTAGGTAGTACTCCGATTACGGTAACGAACTCCAATACTGGTATTATTGAAATCACTGCTGTCGACGCGATCAAAGCTCTGGGAAGCCCAGATCCTGCATTAACATCAGCTTTGACCAGTGGTCAATTAAACCAAAGTGAGATTATTTGGGTTCCTCTAAAAAGAGAACCTGGAGAAACCGAAGGAACTTATGTAATTTCCATAGATGAAACGGCACAAGCTCCGGCTAGTTTTGATCCTTTTGGGTTATGCCCTACAGGAGTTTGTATTGGTACCGATCCTTTAGGATATGGTTATATTGATATAGAAGATTCTTTTGGTAGAGTAACGAATGGTGATTATACTATTCAGTTGCAAACAGGTACTTTTACTATTACAACTAAAGAACAAGTAACGATTACCTTAGATCGATTTGATTTATATAACACTTTCTATAATGCAACCCCAAGAAGAGCTGTAGATATTTCTAGTATTGTGTTAACTTCTGATGGTAGTCCTGTTTCACCTACGGTTAATTTATCGTATTCAGGAACCGATGTATTTGGAAACTCATACGGCCCTTCAGCCACACCACCAACAAATGCGGGGAATTATATGGTAAGAGCTTCAGTAGATGCTGTAGATCCTAACTATTTTGGATCGGTAACAGGTAACTTTAGTATTAGTCAATATCAGATTGCTATTACTCCTGATAGCCCACAAACAAAAGTATATGATGGTAGCCCTAAAACTTTTGAAGCTACGGCAACAGGATTATCAGGAGAAAATATTCCATTAAGAATATCTTATCAAATAGGCCCCTATTATAGTGAAGCAGCACCTATAGAAATAGGAAGCTATCCGGTATCAGTTTTCTCTACCGGAACAGGAAATCATACTGTTTCCTATTCAGGCGGGAACTTAGTGATTACCGATAAAACAGAGGTAGCTATTACCCTTAACCCTACTGATCTTACACAACAATATGATGGTACCCAAAAACCTGTTACAGTAAGTAGTATTGAAACGAGCCCAGGAGTAGCAGCCACACCAACGCCTACTGTAAATATAACGTATGAAGGAATTAATGGAACGTTCTATAACAAGACGACTACAGCACCTACTGCTACAGGAGAATACAAAGTATTTGCCTATGTAGATACAGCTGATGCAAATTTCTTCGGAAGTACGAGTGCGACATTAACGATATTTGAAAAAGAGTATGTAACCTTTAATTTTGATTCGGCTAGTTTAACGTATAATGCAACTTCACAAGGAGTCAATATTACGAGTATTACAGATAGCAATGATGTTGTTATCACTCCGGCACCGGCATATACGATCTCCTATTCAGGAACTGATAATGCTGATGTTGATTATGGTCCTTCTACTACTCCACCTACCAATGCTGGTGATTATACCATAACGGTAGCCATAGATGCAGCAAACCCAACCTATCAAGGAACTGACACTTATAATTTTACAATAAATAGAAGAGCTATTGAAGTTACTGCTGATGCAAAAAGTAAAGTATACGGAGATGCTGATCCTGTATTTACCTACCAAATCACTAATGGAAGTTTAGTAGGTGGAGATACATTTACAGGTTCATTAGGCAGAATTAATGGAGAAAGTGTAGGAACGTATACCATGAACCAGGGAACCCTTGCATCAGGTGAGAACTATGCTATAACTGTTGTTTCTAATGATCTTACCATAACTCCAAGAGCTATTGAGGTAACGGCCGATGCTAAGTCGAAGATATATGGAGTGCTAGACCCTTTGTTAACCTATCAACTTACTGCAGGAACATTACAATTTAGCGATGTCTTATCCGGTAGTTTATCTAGAATTGCAGGAGAAAATACAGGTAGCTACCCCATTCGACAAGGTACTGTATCCGCAGGAAGCAACTATGATATTACTTTTGTATCGAATGATCTTACCATAACTCCAAGAGCTATTGAAATCACGGCCGATGCAAAATCAAAGACCTATGGAGACGCAGATCCTGCACTTACCTATCAAATTACCTCGGGAACGCTTGCAGGTAGTGATGTTTTTACAGGAAACCTTTCAAGAGTGGCTGGTGAAAACGTTGGATCCTATGCTATTGAACAAGGAACGTTAACTGCTGGTTCTAACTATACAACTACTTTTATATCTGATGATCTTACGATTGGCCAGAGAGCTATCGAAATTGCAGCTGATGCTTTAAATAAGCAATATGGAGATGCAGATCCGGCACTTACCTATCAAATTACTTCTGGTAGTTTAGCTGGTAGCGACGCCTTTACAGGAAGTCTAAATAGAGCAGCCGGTGAAGCTGTAGGACCATATGCAATTGGTCAAGGTACTATTGCACTTAACGGTAACTATGCTCTAAGCTTTGTCCCTAATACTTTAACGATTGGCCAAAGAACTATTGAAATTACTGCAGATGCGAAAAGTAAAGTATACGGAGATACAGATCCTGTACTTACCTATCAAATTACTTCAGGTAGTTTGGCAGGGAGTGATGCCTTTACCGGAAGTCTTTCAAGAGTAGCAGGAGAAGCTGTAGGACCTTATGTAATTGATCAAGGTACAGTAGCACTTAATGCTAACTACGCCCTAAGCTTTGTCCCTAATACGTTAACGATTGCTCAAAGAGCTATTGAAATTACAGCCGATGCTCAATCTAAGACGTATGGAGATGCTGACCCTGCCTTTACCTATCAAATTACTTCGGGAACATTAGCAGGAAGTGATACCATTATTGGAATCTTAGAAAGAACCGCCGGAGAAAATGTAGGAACGTACGCAATTGATCAAGGTACTTTAGGAATAAATCCGAATTATGCAATATCATTCGTTTCAAATGACCTTGAAATAACAACAAGAGCTATAGAAGTTACTGCAGAAGCAAAAACAAAGATTTATGGAGATGCTGACCCAGCATTAACGTATCAGATCACTGCAGGTGCATTACAATTTAGTGATGCATTTACAGGTGCATTGTATCGAGTTGCTGGACAAGCACGAGGAAACTATGCGATTAACCAGGGAACCTTATCTCTGGGAGCAAACTATAACCTTACTTTTGTACCTGGTAATTTATATATTGATTATCGTTTTATTAGAGTAATTCCTGCCGCTCCAATTTCAAAAACCTATGGAGATACTGATCCGGCTTTAACATGGCCATATATTATTACTCAGGGATCATTAGCATATGATGACACCTTAGAAACCTATGGAACATTTAGAGCTTCAGGTGAAAATATAGGAAGATACCAGATAAGAGGATTATCTGCTCGATTTACCTCTACCAATGGAGGAGAATCTTCTTACTCGATAACATATACCAATGCAGGTTCGGTAAGCCTTGATATTACGGCTCGTGCTATTGAGGTAACTGCTGATGTACAAGCAAAAACGTATGGTGATACAGATCCTACATTAAGTTATCAAATTACTAATGGAGCTTTGCAATTTAGCGATACCTTTACAGGTGCTTTATCTAGAGCTACCGGTGAAAATGTAGGAACGTATGCGATTAATCAGGGTACGTTATCGGCTGGAAGAAATTATGTAGTAACTTATGTTAGTAATGATCTTACGATTAGCCAAAGACCTATCGAGATCACTGCCGACGATCTGGTAAAAGTTATTGGATCTGCAGATCCTGCATTGACCTATCAAATAACATCTGGTGGGTTACAATTCTCTGATGTGGTTACGGGAAGCCTTAGCAGAGTGGCAGGAGAAGCGTTAGGTAACTATGCTATAAATCAAGGAACAGTAAGCCTAAATGGTAATTACAACCTGACTTTTGTACCTGGAAACCTAACCATTACGAATCTGATACCACAAGTAATCACTTTTGGTTCGTTAGCCGATCGTACTTTTGGAGATACAGATTTTATGCTAACTGCAACCGGTGGCGCTTCTGGTAACCCGGTAACCTTTGTAAGCTCAAACACTGCCGTAGCTACTATATCTGGAAACACTGTAACTATTGTAGGAGCAGGATCAACCACGATCACAGCATCACAAGCTGGTAATGCTACCTATGCAGCTGCTACAGATGTTATGCAAACATTAGTTGTGAACAAGGCAGATCAAACCATTACTTTTACTCCTTTAGCTACGGTAACCGAGGATGATGCAGATTTTAATCTAAATGCAACGGCTTCATCAGGATTAGTGGTTACCTATATCAGTTCTGATCCTTCAGTAGCAACCGTATCTGGTAATACAGTTTCAATCATAGGTCTGGGTACTACTACGATCACAGCGTCTCAAGCAGGAGATACAAATTGGAATGCTGCTACAGATGTTATGCAAACGCTAACCGTTGTTGAAGCATGTCCGCTTGTGAATTTGCCAGCAAACAACTTTCAGATTCAAACATCTAGTGAAACTTGTGATGGTAAAAACAACGGGATCATTACCATTAATACAGTTGAAACACTAAATTATACTGCAACAATCAATAATCAAGCATATGCCTTTAGCTCAACCCTTGTGGTTCCAGATTTATCACCGGGTGATTATAATGTATGTATTACAGTTGATGGATTCTCAAGTTGTGAGCAGTGTTTTGAACTTGCAATCGATCAGGCTCCGGTATTAAGTGGTAAAACCACAATCCATGATACTAGTATTAATACACAAGTATTGGTAGAAATCGAATCAGGGACCGCTCCGTATACGGTAACCATTAATAATGAAGTTGTTGGTGAATATACTACAAATAGCTTCTTGGTAGATGTTAACAACGGTGATATCTTAGACGTACATTCTAGCGTAACTTGTCAAGGTAAATTGTCTACTACTATAGGTACTTTAGGTACTATTTCGGCATATCCAAATCCAACCAGGGGTAATGTAACATTATTATTACCTGGCACAACAGAGAACGCTATTGCAATTGATATCTATAATGCAATCGGAATGAAAGTTTCTTCAGGCATATATTCTGTAGTTGGTAATAAAGTGACCTTACCTATGGAGAATGTAACGGCTGGAGTCTACTTCGCATCTATTAAAGCAAGTACTTCAAAAATTATAAAAATCATTAAAGAATAAAGTATACTATTCCCTGTCTTTATAAGGCAGGGGATGTATTAGACAATTACTAATTGAATACATTATGAAACATATATATATCATATTTCTAAGTGCATTGATGCTACTGTCGTGTAATGCAGATGATGAATTTGTAATATCCAGAAACCCTTTGGTTCCAAATATAGAACCTACAACACCTAGTTTAGTATTTCCTACAAATAATCTGGTATGTACCAATTTTAATCTTCAGTTTGATTGGAATGCCTCCAGAGATATTAACGGAGATGCATTAAGCTATGTCATCGAAGTAGCAACAGATATTAATTTTACAACCATATTGTTTACCGCAATTACTTCGCAAACTACACATCCATTTACTTTAGAAAAAGGAGTTGCGTATTATTGGAGGGTAAAAGCTAGAGATACAGAGGGTAAAGAGAGCATTTATTCTGCAACACAAACATTCTTTACAGAACCCGAAGCAGGAATAAATAATATTCCGTTTGTACCTACAGTGGTATCGCCCTTGGTAAGAGCGACAGTAACCGGGCCTAATATTACGTTAGATTGGGATGCAGCAGATGCAGATAATGATCCTTTATCATATGATTTGTATTTTGGAGATACTAACCCTCCTGAATTATTTGTAGAAAATAGTACCTCATCATCATTAGATGTAAACGTATTAACAAATACAGAATATTATTGGAGAGTAGTAGCAAAAGATAATAAACAAGGAGTCACAATAGGACAAGTCTGGAGTTTTACTACAGATTAGTAATGGGGGAATAAGGGAGGAAGCAATTCTTCCCTTTTCATGTATAAGTATTACTGAAAACGAATAGATTTTGTGGGTGATATCTTAGCTACTATATAAGAGGGAATAAGCAACATGATCAAACACAATATCATAGTACCTAGATTAAGCAGCATAATGTATCCAAAATCTATATATACCGGAGCAGTATTTACATAATACGTTTCGGGATTAAGACGTACTATCCCATAATGATCCTGTAAAAACAATAATCCGATCCCTATAAGGTTGCCCCAAAACAAACCAATTAAGATTAAATACGCAGCGTTATACAAAAACATTTTTCTTATACTCCAATCACTGGTCCCTAAAGCTTTTAATATTCCTATCATAGGTGTTCTTTCTAATATTAAAACCAAGAGAGCGGTTATCATATTAATCCCAGCCACCAGGATAATAATACTGATGATCCCTATAATGTTTAAATCAAAAAGTTTTAACCATTCAAAAATGGTTGCGTATTTTAAGGTAATCGTTTGACTATCGAGTACCGAAGGGATATTTTCATAAATTTCTTGTCCTTTTTGATCGATTTTATCAAAATCATCTATAAAAATTTCAAAATTACCTACGTCATCGGCTTCCCATTTGTTCATACGTTGAATATGTCTAATATCGGCAAAAAGAAACTTTTCGTCAAACTCCTGAAATCCTGAATTATAAATTCCAACAATTTCTAACGCTCTAATATTAGGCCGTGAATTAGCGGTAACATTTTTCTTTAAAAAATAGGTTATGGCTTTATCTCCAACTTTTAGCCCTAATCGATTGGCTATATGTTCAGAGAGTAAAATCTCTTGATTTAGGTTTTCTTTAAAATCTGGCAATCTACCATCAACAAGGTATTCTTCAAAATGACCCCAATTATAATCATCGCCAACCCCTTTCATCACAACTCCCTCAAAATCAGAGGCTGTTCTAATCACCCCTATCTTAGTAGCTACTCCTCGAACATGCGTTATTCCCTCTACACTATTAAATTCTGGGTAAAAATCTTGCTGTTTTTTGATAGGAATCCAAGATTCTATATTGTTATTGTTATCAAAGCTGGAAATTATCACATGACCATTAAACGTAGCAACTTTTTCGCGAATTTTGCGTTGTAAACCTACACCGGTAGCTACAGTAATCAGCATCATAATCATACCTATCGCAATTGCGGCAATTGCAATTTTTATGATTGGAGCAGAAATGCTACTTTTATGTTCCTTACCTTTGATAAGGCGTTTGGCAATAAAATACTCGAAATTCAAGCTTAACTATGGTTTTTATTAGAAATGCATTCAAAAATACATTTTTATTCTTTTGTACTGTTCTTATTTCTTGCGGAAGTGGAACAAAACTATCATCACAGACTTCTCCTACAGATTCTACAAACATAAAAATCGATACTAATATTGTAAAAAAAACCACAGAAATTACAAAGCCCATTATTGTAGGTGCTAACCAAACCGAACGTTACTTACCAGTATTAGAAAACAAAAAAGTAGCTATTGTGGGTAACCAAACTTCGGTGATTTTTAAATACCCTAATCTGTCTCCTTTACTAGAAAATGTTGGAGAGATACAACCTTCTACCCTTCCACAGTATACCCATATCGTAGATTCTTTGCTATCTAGAGGTGTTAATATCTTAAAAGTTTTTGCTCCCGAGCATGGTTTTAGGGGTAAAGCAGATGCGGGAGAGCTAGTCGCTGATGGAAAAGATATTAAAACCGGGCTCCCCATAATTTCTCTATATGGTAAAAATAAAAAACCCTCAAAAGAAACATTAACTGGTCTGGATATTGTGGTTTTTGATATCCAGGATGTGGGGGTGCGATTTTATACCTATATCTCTACACTACATTATGTAATGCAAGCTTGCGCAGAAAATAATATTCCTATGCTAATTTTAGATCGCCCTAATCCTAATGCGCATTATATAGACGGTCCGACACTAGAGCCAGAGCATTCTAGTTTTTTAGGAGTGCACCCTATCCCGTTAGTGCATGCAATGACTATTGGCGAGTATGCACAAATGGTAAATGGGGAAAAATGGCTGGGAGAAGGGTTGACATGTGATATCAAGATTATACCTGTACAGAATTATACGCATACTACTTCGTATAGCTTACCTATCAGACCTTCGCCAAACTTACCTAATGATATATCTATTAACTTATACCCTAGTCTTGGTTTTTTTGAAGGAACAACAATTAATGCCGGTAGAGGTACCGAAACACAGTTTCAGATTTTTGGTTCTCCAGACCTTACGATAGAAAAATATGATTACGCCTATATACCTCAACCTAATTTTGGAGCCAAATACCCTAAGCATCAAGGCGAAGTATGTTATGGAAAAAACTTGCAGAAGACTCCAAATCTAAATGCTATAAACTTAGAATGGTTGGTCTATGCCTACAAAAATTCGAATAACAAAGAAAAATTCTTTAATACTAAATCATTTACATTGCATGCGGGAACCAAAAAATTACAACAGCAAATACAAGAAGGCTGGAGTATCACCCAAATCAAAAAATCATGGAGAGAAGATCTCATTAAGTATGCTAAGAAAAGAAAACAATACCTTTTATATAAATAATTCGATGTTAGACAAAAAAATAAAATTGACTATCAATTTTTGATAATAAACTCTCATACTTGTATACAACAACTGTATATTTACAGATAAAAAATGTGCCTTAATACTAACACTAATAACTAAATCAATTCAAAATCCAATTAATTATGAAAACAAGAATCTTAATCTTACTAAGTGCATTTGCACTAATTTTTTCTGTCGATGCACAAGCTCAAAAATTAAAAAAGTTTGGTGGTTTAACTGAAAAAAAGATAGGCCCTAAAACGATTAAAGTACCATATACAGAGGTTGTATCCTATATGGGGTATGCAGCACCTGGTAATGAAGATGAAGTAAAAGATGGTAAGAAATTTTACTACATCTATGTATGGATTCCTGCTGTAGCTCCTGAGCTTGGTGTAAGAATGATGTCACCAGTAGCCGGGGCAAAAATAAAAAATGCTACCAAGTCAAAATCGTATGAAGAAAATGCTGGTTCTAAAGATTTTTTTGATACTTACATTACTTTAGAACGTTCTAGCATCATTAGCAAAGATAATATCACAGAAGAAGGTGTAAAATCAGCTAAATGGACAACGTTAGCAAAAAATGATGATAGTAGTGAAATGCCAAAGCAACCTAGCGGAAGTAGTTATAATTCTTTGCTAAGATATAAAAGTGAAGCCAGTGACCCTCTTAAGGCACTGACAGTTGGCTTATATCGTGTTGGATTTACTACCTTCAAAACTGGAGAAGTAAAAGGTACATTCTTAGCACAAGTTGCAGCGCCGATCAAATTACCTGGTGTGGTAATGGCTAAAACCATCGAAGACTTAAAAAAACAGTTCAAATAGAATAAAACTTAGATTAAAAAGGCACACTCTTGGTATTCCTATGTTTTCTTAGTATACATAGGAATACTTTTTTTATAACGGTATTTTGGCCTTCATTTTCTCAACAATATTATAAGCGGCCGGGCAGATACTAACATTTTTTAAGGTTAGGTTAGAAATCTGTTGAAATTTTTTGCGATCGGTATGTGGATATTCGCGACACGCTTTTGGTCGCACTTCATAAATCAAACAATAGTTATCGGCAGCCAAAAAAGAACAAGGAGTCTGCTGCAATATTAAATCCCCTTCATCATCCATTTTTAAATACTGTTCTTCAAACTGCCGAGGTTTCAATTTTAGATGTTTTGCAATACGTTCTACATCTTTATCAGTAAATAATGGTCCTGTAGTTTTACAACAATTAGCACATTGCAGACAATCAGTTTGTTCGAACTCTTCATCATGCAATTCCTGCATAATGTGATCCAATTTTTTGGGAGGTTTTTTTTTAAGCTTAGCAAAGAATTTTTTATTCTCGTTATGTTTATCTTTGGCCAGCTGTGGTAATTGATTTATAAAGTCTTGCATGGTACAAAATTACAACTTTTGATAATTACGATGGACGAATTCATTTATGAATGAAGTAAATTAATTAACTTGGATTCTTTGTTACTTTTAAATAGTCAAGATTGAGTTTCCTCTCCCAGAGGGAGAGGATTAAGGTGAGGGCTTTTGATGTAAAAATCCCCTCATCCTAACCTTCTCCCTGAGGGAGAAGGGACCTGAATCATATATTTAACTAACAACCCTGTTAAATGCTAATTTTATGATTGCATAGCATACTCAAATTACCGGTATAAAATTTAAAATATGAACAAAGATATCTTCGGAGCCGCTATTAAAGACTTTTATAATCAAGAATATACCGAAGATATTGTTGTGCAAGCTCCAGATTTTGATGATGATATCATCCCTATCCCCTATTTATTTAGAACATATTCAGAGATGCCTATTATAGAACAAAAGGCATTAGATCTGTCTTATGGTAAGGTCTTAGATATTGGTTGTGGTGCCGGAAGCCATGCACTCTACCTTCAAAATGAAAAAAAACTAGTTACAACGGCCATAGACATTTCAGAAGGCGCGATAGAAATTTGCACCAAAAGAGGTGTTACCAAAGCAATAGTTCAGGATATTTTTGAACTTAAAAATGAAAAGTTCGATACCTTATTATTGTTAATGAACGGAAGCGGTATTATAGGTAAACTAAGTAATATTGATAGATTCTTTACCCACATGAAGACGCTCTTAAATCCAGGCGGACAAGTTTTATTAGATTCCTCAGACATTTCATACCTTTTCACAGATGATGAGGGTGGTTTTTGGGTAGATGCCTCTGCTGAATATTATGGCGAAATGCGCTATGCATTGAAATACAAAAGCCAACAATCAGATTGGTTCGATTGGTTATATATTGATTATAATACATTGCAAAATGCTGCTAATGCTAATGGTTTCTTATGTGAATTGTTATTTGAAGGCGAAAATAACGACTACTTAGCAAGACTTGTTGTTAATTAACGAAATTGATTATGTTTAATTGATGTGGTATAATCTTTGTGGAAAAGCATTACATACATTAATAGAATGTTACCATCCAAATAAACGCTACCATGTGTGAGTCTATGGATCAATACTAACAACTTTAAAAAGAAATCTTGTGCAGCTACTAAAATTTTTAGGTTACCTATTTATATCATCGTTCATTCTTGTTAGTTGTTCTGATGATGACGACACCACTCCAGTTAACAATGATGCCTCTCGAGTTGCGAATCTAAGACCTTTAGGATCTTCAGCAAACGATCTCTTAAGTGCCACCAATTTTAATAGCCTCTCTATAGAGATTGTATCTGTTCAAGGTTTTGAGCCTAGTGCTGCAGCAATTAGTGGATTTAGAGAGTTTTTACAGGCACGATTATTTAAACCCGACGGAATTACGATTACACAACGTACTGTAACTTCTTCAAATAATGCACCTTTTACTATCGAAGAAATAGGAGACATAGAGAACGAAACTCGATCCTTATTTAATGAAGAAGATGATATTGCCGTGTATATCTATTTTGCAGATGGAGGCAAAGAAGATGATACAGAAGAGCAAGTGACGTTGGGATCTGCTTATTTAAATACTTCTATTGTAATATATGAAGGCACTTTACGTAGATTAAGTACCAGACCAACTGCTCCAGCCTTAAGCACTATAGAAATAGCAACATTAAATCATGAATTTGCACATTTACTTGGATTGGTAAATATTGGAACTCCTCTACAATCACAACACGAAGACGAAGATGCCGAAGGGCATTGCAATGTGCCTACTTGCTTAATGGAAGCTTCGATAGAGTTTGGTAGTGGTATGATGGGTATGGGAGAAACAATACCAGAACTTGATCCACTCTGTATTACTGATTTACAGGCTAATGGCGGGCGTTGATTTATCTTTTTCTCCTACTAAATATTGAATACCAGAATATCTATATATCTTCTAAACCTACTGTAAGTTCTGTATAAGAAAATTACGTCAGTTCGATTTCTATGACAAATTCAAGCGGTTTTGATAAAAAGTTTGATTTTTAATCAAAGCAAAAATGATGTGTATAATTTTGTTTCTTACAGCATTTAGTACACTCATTTTATTTTTACCTTCTTCTACTTTTCTATTATAGTAAATACTTAAATCATTTTTTAAACGAATAGCGCTCATTGCGCCCAAGTGCAATAATCTTTTTAGATCTTTATCAGCAAAAGAGGATACTCTTGGTTTTCTAAATATTGATGTTCCCGATATGTTTTCAAAAGGAGCCACACCGGCATAACAGGCAAGTTTTCTTGGCTCAGTTATGGTTTTAAATTCATTGGTTTTCACTAACAAATTCCAAGCTAAAACCTTTCCAACTCCTGGGGTAGATACAAGTTGTTTCTGTAACGTTGATAATTTTTGATCTTGCTTTATAATTTCTTGTATACTTTTTTCAAATTCCTTGATTTGTTTGTCAAGCTCTTTAATCAATCTATTATTTTTCTGGGTTAGTTTTTTAATTAATTTCTCATCACTTAAGGATAGATATTCTTTATTTTTTATTACTAAGGATTTTCTTTGTTTGATTCTATGTTTTCTCTCGGTTAGCAATACCTGAAGCTCCTTAATTTCAATTCTTTGTGTAATAAAAGCAACTATTTCTGTATGATTACTTTTAATGAATTTAGCAATTCTAAGAGCATCTATTTTATCATTTTTTCCTCTTATCAATCCCATACTCTTTTTTAAATGCAGTGGATTAACAACATAAAATAAACAGTTAAATTCAGGCATTAGTTTCATTAAAGCCCAACCATATTTTCCTGTGTTTTCAATACATACATAATGGGTAGTTTTTTTAGATAGGTTTCCAGTGAAAAATTCTTCAATGGATTGTGGGGTATTATCAATTTTAAAGAACTCCTTTCGATCAGATAAAATACAGATGTCTAATGTTTTTTTACTAACATCAATCCCAATGAATTTTGAATTGGTTTTCATAACTTTGGTTTTAGAGATTATGTTATAACTCAACTCCTTGATAATGGGTTCTAATCCCTAATTTCTATTTGAGTTTATAACTGAACGGAAAAGGTCTGAATCGAATGTATAAGTTTAAAAACTTAGAGTGTATAGATAGTGTACCTTTTCCGTTCTTTAAAATATAAAAAATTTAAATGCAAATCTAAAGGAGTGTTTTGTTGTAATGGAATGACAACAAAATGTATCGAGAATAGCTTTTTTTTTTCTTAAATACACAACAGGTTGTTATAAATGTATCTTTTCAGAAATACTATATCTTTCTTTACTTCTTTTACTGGTTAAGATAATTTCGCCTAAAAATCCGGCCAGAAAAAACTGTGTTCCTAATATCATTGAGGTCAGCGCAATATAAAACTCTGGTCTTTGAGCAATAAGTCTTCCTTTGGTTTCAATAAAAAGCTTATCGATCCCCAAATATAACGAAATACCAAAACCAACTATAAATAGTATTGTTCCGATAAGTCCAAAAAAGTGCATGGGTCTTTTACCAAAATGAGACATAAACCAGATAGTGATCAAATCGAGAAAGCCATTAATGAAACGGCTCATCCCGAATTTAGTCGTACCATATTTTCTGGCCTGATGAAGCACTACTTTTTCGCCAATATTTGTAAACCCGGCATTTTTGGCCAATACAGGAATATATCGATGCATTTCGCCATGAACATCGATATTTTTTACCACAATATTTTTATATGCTTTAAGTCCGCAATTAAAATCATGCAATTTAACCCCAGATGTTTTTCTGGCTGCGGCATTAAACAATTTAGAAGGCAAGTTTTTTGCGATAACCGAATCGTATCTTTTCTTTTTCCAGCCCGATACCAAGTCAAACCCATCTTTAGTGATAAGGTTATATAATTCTGGGATTTCTTCGGGGTTATCCTGGAGGTCAGCATCCATGGTGATCACTACATTTCCTTTTGCAACACCAAAACCGGCGTGCAGCGCTTGAGATTTTCCGAAATTTTTTAGGAAACGAATTCCTTTTACATATTGATCTTTTTGTGACAGTTCAGAAATGGTATCCCAGGATCCATCAGTACTTCCATCATCAATAAAGATAATTTCATAAGAAAAAGAATTGGATTGCATAACATTTGCAATCCAATTATATAATTCGTTAAGTGATTCCTGCTCATTCAGCAGCGGTATGACCACAGATATATTCATAGGTATAGATAAAAAAGTAACCAGTAGTCAAATATAGTAAAATGTTATAAGGTAACATGTTTTTAGATAGTAATCGTACGCTTTTACTAAAAGATGAATTTTAATACGAAACTCTGCTTAATGGGGCTATAATTTTTTTCTCTTATACATAAGGGCTCCGGCAATTAGGGATACCATGAAACTAAATGTTGTACTCATTATTAGGTGCGTTAATTGCCATAAAGTAATTGGGGGCTATATTTTTCAGGAGATTTAATAGTTTTTCGTATAGCTTCAGGAGACATATCAGGATGATTAACTAACATTTTTTCTCTTGCATCATTTAAACTTTGTATCACTTCTCCCTGCTCAGCGATTTTCATTGTAATAGTAAAGTAAGTCAAATTTATAAAGTAGGCTATTAAAGCAATACTTATACCTATTTTTATGGCTTGTTTTAAGTTTAAGAACCCATTGTTGATCAATTTATAACGGTAAATAGGATATATTATAGAACAATGCAAGACAAGTTCTATAATGCTTAAAAGTCGGTTCTTAGAAGGGAGCGACACACCACCTGTTATAGTATACCAAAGAAAAAGATAAACAACCCAAATTGCACCAAGTATAATACCATATTTAAAAATAAACTTTTTAGTTGAAATCGTTGTGTCTTCCATACTTCTTCTATAATTTTTTCTTGCGAAGAATTGCTCCTGCAATTAAGGAAACAACGAAACCAATCATTAGATTAACCATAAAGACCGTGAAAGAATAGTACTTTCTATTGGCCTTGATAGTTTCTTGTATATCGCCTGGAGATATATTAGGGTTGTTAATTAATGCCTCCTGTTTTGTCTCATTTAAGGTTTGTATTATATATTCAGATTGAATAATATCTATAAGGATTCTATTGTAAAGCAATGATAAGGAATAGGCTATTAGGGATATACCTATGCCTATTTTTATGGCTTCACTCACTTTTAGGATCCCTTTATTTAATGATTTATACCGATATATAGGGTAAATCAGGCTAATATATAATATGATTTCAATACTTGAATAAAACCAGTTTATAGTATATATGTTATCTGTTGCAAATCTAATACAGAAATAGATGCCTCCAATGACTCCCAGAATTAGACCGTATTTTAGTATAAATTTTTTAGTTGAAATAATTGTCTCCTTCATACTCATCTATAACTTTTTTTCTTGCGCAGTATTGCTCCGGCAATTAAGGAGATTACAAAATCAATTATTAAATGAAATATAAACCCTCCGAATAAATTGAACTTTTTATCAGAAATAATAGTTTCATGCATCTCTTCTGGAGATATATTAGGTTTATTAATTAACATTTTTTCTTTACTCTCATTTAGGGTTTGTATTACGAATTCTGGTTGAATGATTTCTACTAAAACAATGTAGGTTGTCCACATTAAACCAGTAATCAATGAAATAGCTACGCCTATTTTTAGCGCTTCACTAAGTTTTAGAATTCCTTTATTAAATGATTTATATAGGTATATGGGGAAAATCAGATTAAAATGTAGTAGAAGTTCAATAATAGAAAAAAACCAGTCTTCTGTGTAGTATAAATTATCCGTAGCAAATCTAATTAAGAAATAGATACCCCATATCACTCCTAGAATTAAGCCGCATTTTAGTATAAATTTTTTAGTTGAAATAGTTGTGTCTTTCATACCGTTCTATAACTTTTTCCTCTTGTATAAGATTGCTGCTGTAACTAAGGATATAACGAAGTTGATTATTAAGGTGAAAATCAAATCAAATAATTGATACATATAAAATGAACTGAACATGTTATTTGCTTTTATTACTTTTCTTACTTCTTAGGGAGACATATCAGGGTTGTTATTGAGCATAGTTTCTTTAGCATCATTTGCTCTTTGAAGGACTTCTTCGGGTTCAATAATTTTGATTACAAATATAAAATATATTCCCGCTATTAAGGAGACTATTAAAGCAATACTCATACCTATTTTTAGTGCTTGTATTAAAGTTAGAAAACCATTGTTGATCAATTTATATTGATATATAGGGTATGCTAATAAAATATGCAAGCCTATTTCAGTAATCATTGAAAAAATATAACCTCCATCATTGTAAACGGAATTAATAACTAAATACTTAATGAAATAATAAATAATCCAGATAGCCCCAAGAATTAAACCATATTTGATAATAAATTTTCGGGTTGAAATGTTATTAGATTTCATATTAATGGACTGAGAAAGAAATACAATTGGCAAAAATAACAAAATTCGCTTATATGACCTTTTAAGGTAAAACGTTTGTTAGTTAAATCACTATAATAGCTATAAAACTCAATAAATAAAATTAGAAAATGATTTGTACTATCCTTATTTTTGGATGAATAGAGAATAGGATGAAATTTATGAAACATTAGCATGAAACAAATTTTACTTTTGATCTTTTTAATAAATATTGCTACTTCCGCTCAAAATAAAAATTGGATAAGTAAAATTCCAGATTCTTTGCAATCGAAGACATATTTTCAGTTATATGATCAATTTTTTGAAACCTATAAAGAAAACCCAAAAAAAGCTGCTGTATATGCAAATGCATATTTAGAAAAAGGAAAAAGTGAAAATAAAAAAAATGCTCAAGGACATGGATACTATTTGATGTCTCGACTATATAAAGGGAATACATTATATCTTAAATACCTGGATAGCATTATACAGTTGTCTCAAAAAACTAAAAACAAAAACCTTTTGATAAAAGGACATCTCTTACTTGGAGAGTATTATCTAAATAAAGGACAATTTCAAAATGCATGGAGTACATATAAAAAAGCCGAAGATATTGTATTGAAAGATTCTGATCCTAAGCTAATGTATCAGTATAAGCGTTCTATAGGAATCTTAAAAAGTCGATTAGGTACGCATAAAGATGCACTTAAAATATTTAAAGAATGTTATGAATATGGTATTGAAGAAGATTTAGAGGATCGGCTAGAGGATATATACTTTATTACTGAAGAGTGGATACGCATGAATGTTTTAGATTCTGCCGAGTATTATAATAATTTGGGGATAAAAAATGCGTTAGACATTAATGATGAGTATAGCAAGCATTTATTTTTTCTTAATCAAGGGGTTATCCAATATTATAATGAAGAATATGAAAACGCAGCACATACTATTTTAAAAGAAATACCAAATTTGAAGAGCAGTAAAGAAATTAAGCCTTTGATTACTGCTTATTTTTATTTAGGGGCCACGTTTCATAAGCTTAGTGACAATGAGAAAAGCGTACATTATTTAAAAAAAATGGATTCGATTGCCCTAATCAATGCATATGTAACTCCTGATTTAGTAGAAGGGTATAAACTGTTGATGCAATATAGTCAGAACCTAGGAGATAATAAAGATATATTGGTATATAGGCAAAGGATAAAAGAACTTGATAGTATTGTTGACAAGAATGCAACGAATTCATTCATAAAAACGATAGAAGAGTATGAATTTCTCCCCATAGTTTCATATGAAAATGCGATAATTTCTAAGTTAGAGAGTAAAGGGTTTAAGTATAGATTGGCAATAGTTATAGGGGTATTTTTGCTATTCGTATCACTTGGAATTATGATTTATTTTTATAATGATCGCAATCGCTACCGCAAAAGTTTTCGAGCTGTAGTCTCGTATACCAACAAGACACAGGTTCTAGAACCTGATACTGAAAAAAGGGGGAAACAACAATTAGATAATCTAAATATTTCAGAGGATAGTATTAAAAAAATCTTAGAAGGAATCAATGATTTTGAAAAAAAACAGCGATACTTAAATAAAAAATATACTCTAAACCTATTAGCAAAAGAGTTAAAAACCAATTCGACTTATTTGTCAAAAATTATTAACGTGTATAAAGAAAAGAGTTTTTCTAATTATTTGCATGATCTTAGAATTGGATATGCCATTGAGCGCTTGCGGGATGATGAAAAATTTAGGTTATATTCTATTAAAGGTATTTCTGAGGAAGTAGGATTCAAGACAAGTGAGTCATTCTCAAAAGCGTTTCATAAAAAAACAGGAATTTACCCTTCATCTTTTATTAGTAAGTTAAAACATACATAATTGCTTAAATAATGCTTCATGCTTAATAAATAGTTTTTAGCGTAAATTATAAATGAAAAATTTTCGTCGGCTTGATTGTCAAATCTATGATTGGGTGTATCTAAAACAAGATAATTTCGATTAGAACATACTTCTCAATACAATTTCTTTGCAAAAAAAATACTTGAGAAGATGCTTCTTATTCAATATTTACGTTTTTTAAGAAAGAGAAATGAGATTTTAAAAAAGAATTGGATTGCATAACCTTTGCAATCCAATTATATAATTCATTAAGTGATTCCTGCTCGTTCAGCAGCGGTATGACCACAGATATATTCATAGGTTAATATAACTCTTGTTTCTTTTGCATCACCAATCCTGTTATTAATGAAATAATGAACCCCATAAACAGGCTTCCAATAATTCCGATAGCAAAACTTATAGGTGGGCTTTGTAATTTTTCTGTTATGGCAAATACTTGTTCTACTTGCTCTTGGGTCATATCTGGAGATTCTTTGGCAAGTTTTTCTTTCTGAATTTCCATAACCTGTGCCGAATAATCAGGTTCAATTACTGTAGTTAAAGTAAGATTCCAAATACCCGATAGAATTCCGCTAATTAATGCTATACCAATACCTACTTTAATCGCATCGGTAAGATTAAGAAATCCATGATTAGCGGACTTATATGCCTTTATTCCATACACCAGGGCTGCCAACATAATCACAAGCCCTAATACACCAACAGACCAATGAGGATCTTTATACATACCAGTAGCATAGATAATAGCACTAAATAAGATAGATACTACTCCTAGTATCACACCGTAATTTATTATAATTTTTTTTGCGGATATCTTTTCATCCTCCATAATTGAAATCGTTTTGGTTATTTATATAACCATGAGTAGCCAAAGATACTAAAATGTTACAAGAGCAAAGAAATATATTTGGTGTTGAGGTTTGAGTTGCTATACATGTCCCCAAAAACCTTAATGGTACAGGTGTTATATCAGTAAAACAATTTATTTAGTGAAGTCTATTATTAAAAGGGATCTCTATTTTTTTGCATGATGGCTCCTCCTAGCAGCGAGATTAAAATGCCTAAAGTTGAATTAAAAATTAAACCTCTCAAAAATCTATTAAAAATATAATCATTTTCTCCTTGGGATTTGGATGAAGCAGATTCATTCCCTGAATTGAGAGCTTCAATTAGGGTTTCTGGAGAAATTACTTTTACAAAAAAAATATCCCAAGTCAGTTGTACTAAGATGCAGACTAAGGCAATTCCCAAACCAATTTTAAAGGCTTGCCACAAGCTTAAAAAACCATTATCTTTTTGTTTGAATTTATATATGCCGAATACTGTAATTCCAATATGAAGGAATAATTCGAACATTGACAACATCCAATTTGAGGTTGTTCTATTATCTGTAATATGACGAAGCACCCCATAAATAATCCATATAAGGCCAAGAATAGACCCATATACCAAAATATACTTTTTAACAGAAATAGTAGTCTCTTCCATATAGCAATTATGTGTTTAAGTAATTATTAATCTACCGGTATAATACTATAAAAAAATGTTATAATCATAAATAAAACGGCTTTTTATCGGGTTAATATACATTTTTATCGTATATTTACAAAATAATTACGGTTTTTCCGTAGTTTGTAAATGGTCTTAGCAAGTGTAAAATATATACTTTACCTTGAAATAGATCGAAAATTTTAAAGGGTTGAAAATGAGTGTTTTTAAGCATTGGGGATGACGAAAAAAAACATATTATACCCTTTTCGGAGTAGAATACCCCAATTTTTAAATTGCATAAAAATATATTAACAAAATCATTGGTTTATGAAAAAACTACTACTTTTTACGCTTATTTTTTCTTTTATTGGGATCACCTCATGTACCAAAGATGATGAGTCTCTTCAAATGTCACAGGAAGAAAAAGAACTTTTAGTGAAACAAACAATCATTGAGTTTAATAAAAGTGCTATTGAAACAGGTAAATTTCAACAATTTATGAAATCTAGATACCAAAAAACTGCCACAGACACTTCTAGTGAATCTGTTAATCAGGATTTATTTGAGGAGTTTTTAGGAGAACAATCACAAGCCTTTTTGGATTTATATTACCAACTTGAGGCGATGAACATGACTGGTGAAGAGTTTAGACGTATTGCGGATCAGTATGAATATTTAAGAATAGAAATAAGAAATAGTTTAGGTAAGAGTTCATCTGCTGGTTGTGACTTAGGTAGCCTTTGGTGTGCTATTGAAGATTGGGTAAGTCAGAAAGAACAAGCAACTAATTAAGGATCAAATGGTGTCGTAAGCAATGCTTTAAGAATCACTATTTTCTAGACTATATTTTAGGTTTAAAAAATGAATTCGAGTTTCTTTACTTTATTTTAAAAAATGTTTTGCATTTAATAAAATAGTTGTAAATTTGCAGCTCGAAAAAAGAAAAGATTAATATAATGAGAAAAGATATTCACCCAGAAAATTATAGATTAGTAGCGTTTAAAGATATGTCTAATGATGAAGTTTTTTTAACTAAATCTACGGCGAATACTAAGGAAACTCTTGAAGTTGATGGCGTAGAGTATCCGCTAGTAAAATTAGAAATTTCAAGAACGTCTCATCCATTCTATACCGGTAAGTCTAAACTTATCGATACAGCTGGACGTATTGACAAGTTCAAAAACAAATACGCTAAGTTCAAAAAGTAATTTAGTACTACAATATATACAAAAGCCTTTCTGTTTGGAAAGGCTTTTTTTGTGATCTATCATTAATGTTAATTATCAAAAGTTTCGAAATAATTTAATAATTCCTCTTGATTTAACATCGAGGGTTTTATTTTTGTTTTGAAATAAACCGTGGTGCATTTTGAGATTACAGATTAAAAAAAGCGTCATTTCGAGTGTTTTTGTCATAACAAAATGGAGACAAAATGTATCGAGAAAAGCTTTTTTAATCCCCAAAACCCTATTCTCGATATACTTCTCCTAAAGTCGAAGTACTCGAATTGACGGATTTTGGATTAAAAAATATAAAGATGCACAACAGGTTCAACTATTAATTATTTAGAATCAAAGCATGAATTACATTCTTTTTGATGGTGCTTCACGAGATGCATTGCTACCGTTTACGTATACCAGGCCTGTTGCCGAAATTAGAATTGGAATTTTGACCATACGCGAAAAGTGGGAAAAGCACCTTGGATATACTACATCTACGGTAACCGAAGAATATTTAAGCGAGAAATACCCAATGGTAGAATTAGAAGAGAATATAATGATCAACGCATCTTATCTGCCTTCTAAAGATTTGGCTACCATGGTAGTTGATTTAAAACCTAATCAGGCTATATTTGATAAGGATCAACCCGTTGCGTTCTACGTTCTTGAAGAGCAAGAGGTAGATTTTGATACTTACGAAATCATATCATTAGATATAGATGTATTGACAGTTAAGAATACCTGGGATATCTTTTCAAAAAATGAAAAAGCCATTAATGATGATTTTGAGTTGCTAACTCATGATAGAAAGAGTTTACCTATACCTAAGAATAATAATATAATTGCTCCTGAGAATATCTTTCTTGAAGAAGGAGCAAAACTTGAATTTACAACCCTAAATGCATCTAATGGTCCTATTTATATAGGGAAAAATGCAGAGATTATGGAAGGAAGTATCATAAGGGGGCCATTTGCTCTTTGTGACCAAGCGACCGTAAAAATGGGAGCCAAAATTTATGGAGGTACAACGATAGGGCCATATTCTAAAGTAGGAGGAGAGGTTACTAATTGTGTAATTTTTGGATACTCCAATAAAGGTCATGATGGATTTATTGGGAATTCGGTATTGGGAGAATGGTGCAACCTGGGTGCAGATACAAATACATCAAACCTAAAAAACAATTATGCTCCGGTTAGGCTTTGGAGTTATGAAACCGAAGGTTTTGCAAAAACAGGACTACAGTTCTGCGGTTTAATGATGGGAGATCACTCTAAATGTGGGATCAATACTATGTTTAATACGGGCACTGTCGTAGGGGTTAATGCAAATATCTTTGGTAGTGGTTTTCCTCGTAATTTTATACCTAGCTATAGTTGGGGTGGTAGCGGTGGTTTTACAACGTATTTAACTAAAAAAGCTTTTGAAGTAGCTAAAGTAGTAATGTCAAGAAGAGATATTGAATTTACCGAACAAGATGGGAAAATTTTAGAGCATGTTTTTGAAGATACTAAATCTTGGCGTAAAGGTTATGACTCTTAAATTTTGGTTTTGAAAATGTAAAAAAAACGCCATCTAATTTAGATGGCGTTTTTAGATTCTTTAATGTTAATAAAATATGAGATGTTATTTCTTTTCTTTCCACACTCTTTTAAGAACTAAGAAATTTTGCGGATTCATGGTCATTCCTTTTACGTTTTTTTGAGTAAAGTGTGTTATTTGATCATAATACAGCGGAACAATTGGTGCGTTAGCAATAACTATTGAATCCATTTTTGAGTAGAGTTGCTCTCGTAACTTTGTGTCTGTAATCAAAAAACTTTCTTCGTATAATTGATCAAAAAGATCATTCTTAAAATGTGTGTAATTCGGACCATTTGGAGTATGGTTTTTGCTGTAGTATGGCGATAAGAAATTTTCTGCATCCGGGTAATCTGCAATCCAACTGGCTCTAAATGTATCTAGTTTGCCACTCCACTTTTGTTCTCTAATAGTTGATGGTGGTAATACATCGACTACGATTTGTAACCCTATTTTCTCTAATTCTCTTTGTATAAACTCGCACAAACTTAAGTAGTTGCTGTCTGTGGTAATGGTAATTGTAGGGGTTTTGTTACCAGTTTCTTCTATATATTTTTTGACCAGCTTTCGGGCTTTTTCAGGGTTATATTCGTATCCTTTAATATTGTTGAATCCCGGAAGCCCTTTGGGTATAAAACCATGTATGGCAGGTGTGCCAATTCCGTTTTTTAGATAGGTGATCATTTTTACACGGTCGAACCCATAATTAACAGCCTGCCTTAATAAAATAGATTGAATCTCATTTTTTTCGCTATCCAGATAAAAACCAAGATATTCAGAATTTAGATAAGGGCCTTTAGAGATGGTGATGCGGTCTTTATATTTTTCTCTTAATTTTCCACTGGGAGTAAGAAGTTCATCTTTATATGAAGCATCAAGACTGTTTAAAAAATCAATATTTCCTTTAGCGAATTGTAAAAATTCACTTTGTTTTTCTGGTAAAAAAGTTATGGCAACAGCTTCGAGATAAGGCAGTGGTTTTCCATTTTCATCTTTTTCAAAATACAGTTCATTTTTGCGCAACACCAACTTAATGTTTTCTTCCCATAACTTAAATTTAAAAGGCCCGGTACCTATGGGATTAGATCTAAATTGATTTCCATAAAATTCAACTACTTCTTTAGGAATAACAGAGCAATAACGCATGCTCATTAGTCCTAAAAAGGCAGGAAAAGGTTTTTTGAGGTTAATTTCAAAAACACTGTCATTAATGGCTTGATACGACTTCACGTTTTTAAGAACCCAATTACCCGGAGAAGCAACTTCAGGGTCTATTAAACGATCAAAACTGTAGGTGAAATCTGAAGCAATTACATGCCTTGTGCTATCCTGGGTTTTGAATTGACTGTGTTTATGAAAGTATACATCATCCCTTAGGGTAAACGTATATATAAGCCCATCTTCAGAAATTTCCCATTTTTTAGCTATGTCTGGTTGTACCCGCAACGAATCATCAAACTGCACAAGACCGTTAAACAATTGGTTGGTAGACCAAATATTTGCTGGGTTTCTGGCAAAGGCTGGATCAAGTGAACTGATATTGTCGTATTGATTATACCGGAATACTAAATGATCTCTATCTTCTTTCGAAGAGTTTTTGCATGACAAAAGCGAAAAGCTAATATAAACGATTGCTAAATAGCGAATTATAAATAGGTAATGATTGAGTTTCAATTTTAGTAAACGGATTATTGTTGGTATATTTGCACCCTCTAAATTTATACTTAAGTATTCTATCATAGATGCAATAAGCGTAAATATAAAGAGATTTCCGCCTTTGGCGAAATGACATGTAGTTTTATGAGAAAAAAAGTTGCTTTTTATACATTAGGTTGTAAACTGAATTTTTCAGAAACCTCTACAATTGCCAGAAACTTTAAGGATGAAGGCTTTGATCGTGTAGACTTTTCTGAAAATGCAGATATTTATGTTATCAATACTTGTTCTGTTACCGAAAATGCAGATAAAAGATTTAAAACTATAGTTAAGCAAGCACAAAAAATAAATCAAGATGCTTTTGTGGCTGCAGTTGGATGTTATGCACAATTAAAACCCGAGGAGCTTGCTGCTGTAGATGGTGTCGATTTGGTCTTAGGAGCTACCGAAAAATTTAAAATTACCGATTATATTAACGATCTGTCTAAAAATGATTTTGGCGAGGTGCATTCTTGTGAAATTGAAGAAGCAGATTTTTATGTAGGAAGCTATTCTATTGGTGATCGTACCCGAGCTTTTTTAAAGGTTCAGGATGGGTGTGATTATAAGTGTACCTATTGTACAATTCCTTTGGCAAGAGGAATATCCAGAAGTGATACTTTAGAGAATGTACTTAAAAATGCAAAAGAGATTTCAGAAAAAGGAATCAAGGAAATTGTGCTTACTGGTGTTAATATAGGGGATTATGGTAAGGGTGAGTTTGGAAATAAGAAACATGAACATACATTTTACGAACTTGTACAAGCATTGGATGCTGTTGAGGGTATTGAGCGGTTACGAATTTCATCTATAGAGCCAAACTTGTTAAAAAATGAAACCATAGATTTTGTGGCAGGTTCTAGAACCTTTGTGCCTCATTTTCATATTCCTTTGCAATCGGGTAATGATGAAATCCTTAAACTAATGCGACGAAGGTATCTTAGTGATTTATATGTCGATAGGGTTAAAAAGATTAAGGAAGTTATGCCTCATGCTTGTATTGGTGTAGATGTAATTGTTGGTTTTCCTGGAGAAACAGATGATCATTTTCTGGATACGTATAATTTCTTATCAGCATTAGATATCTCGTACCTTCATGTATTTACATATTCTGAAAGAGATAATACTGTTGCCGTTGATTTAGAAGGTGTGGTTCCGTTAGATATTCGTAAAAAGAGAAGTAAAATGCTTAGAGGCTTGTCGGCAAAGAAGCGAAGAGCATTTTATGAAAGTCAATTAGGGACAGAAAGAACAGTTTTATTCGAATCAGAGAATAAAGAAGGGTATATTCATGGCTTTACTGAAAATTATGTGAAGGTAAAAATGCCTTGGAATCCATCGTATATAAACACATTGAATACGGTGCGATTAACTGAGATTGATGATGATGGTATAGTAAGGTTTGAATTTATATAAAGAAGGTATATGCATAAAAAAAGACCAGCATTTTTGCCGGTCTTTTTTTATGTATGTTTTTTCAAAAACTATATGTTTATCCCTACGGGTAATAAATCTTTGTATTTTCGCCTATTTTTTCGCATAAACTTTGCAATAATTGGACTTGTGGGTACTAATCTAATATTACGATCTTGAATCAGATTAAACACAGCGACAATAAAATCTTCTTCATAACCTTTTTCTAAATGCTCATCGCTCATGATCAGTTTTGTGAGGAAAATTTTTCTTTCCTGTTGAGCGTATTCGATCTTTGCTTTTTGACCTTCAATTGTGGTTTCAAATTGTCTTAGAAATTCATTATCGATAATTTCTAATTCAACATCACTCATGTTCTCCATATTTTTTAAAATTATGAGGTTTTAAATCATAAATAAGAGGTGTTACCCTCTCTTATTTCTAACCATAGTTGTAACTTTTTACCGAAAAAGATATATTGCCCTTTCCTGCATATAATCCTATGTTACTAACTAAGATTTGTTAGTTCAAAATTCCCTTTTTACAAAAAAATAATACAATATTTCCTTTTTTTTAATAAGGAATACTATAATTTTGAGATGCAAAGATAAGAAAATTAGAGGTTTAAATTTTAAATCCACTGTTAAAATACCTATGACGCAGCAAGTTACTCATGTTTACTTTATCCCTGGTATGGCTGCCGATGTATCTATTTTTGAACATATAAAACTCCCTGAAAACGAATTTGAGTGCCACTTGATTCCCTGGAAGATCCCTAACAAGAAAGAATCTATGGGTGATTATGCAAAAAGGATGTGTGAAGAAATTAAACATGAAAACTGTGTTTTAATCGGTGTTTCATTTGGAGGAGTTATGGTGCAAGAAATGAGTAAGTACTTGGTTTTAAAGAAACTAATAATCATTTCTAGTGTTAAAAACAAGCACGAATTGCCAAAACGTATGAAAATTGCCCGTAAAACCAAGGCTTATAAGCTATTGCCAACTTCAATCGTTTCTAGAATTGATAACTGGGAAAAACTTGCTTTCGGTGATTTTGCGAAGAAAAGAGCAGCTATGTATCAGCGTTATTTGTCTATAAATCATAAAATGTATTTGGATTGGGCTATTGAGAACATGGTGTGTTGGGATCAAGAAAAAACTCCAGAAGGAATTATACATATCCATGGGAATAAAGACATCGTTTTTCCTATTTCTAACATTAAAAATTGTATAACAGTGGATCAGGGAACCCATGTAATGATTGTAAATCGATACCGATGGTTTAATAAACATTTACCTGAAATAATTAAGGATAACTTGCATTAGTCTAACTTTTTACGTTATATTGTAAAACAATATTTTATTCCCCAATAAAACCTACTTAGTATGAAAATGATCAGGAAAATTTTAGTCTTTTTAGGCGTGCTATTCACTTTTGGCATTTTGGTAAATGCTACCCAAGATGATATACAAAAACCGGTAGCACAAGAAGTGCTCGAGCAGAAGTTAGTTAACGACTATAATGTCTATGCTATACCTATGCCCGATAATCTTAATTTTGCTGGAGAGCTTGTTCCGATCGAAAATCCTGATATTAGAGAAAGAATGGATCGAGAATTGTTGGTAAATACGTACTGGCAATCCAATGGTCTGTTGCTTTTTAAAAGAGCTAATAAATTTTTTCCTATTATAGAGCCAATTCTAAAAGAAGAAGGCGTGCCAGATGATTTTAAATATCTAGCTGTGATAGAGAGTAGTTTAACTCAAGCTGTTTCACCGGCGAGAGCAACTGGGTTTTGGCAAATACTTAAAGGTACAGCAAAAGAATATGGTCTTGAAGTAAACCAAAACATAGACGAGCGCTATCATATTGAGAAATCTACACGAGTAGCATGTAAATATCTTAAGAAAGCAAAAGAAAAATTTGGATCTTGGACCCTTGCTGCTGCATCTTATAACGCAGGCAGAGCAGGAATTAACAGAAGGCTTGAAAAACAAAATGTGACTACATATTATGATTTATTGTTAGGTGAAGAAACAGGAAGATATGTATTTAGAATTGTCGCTGTAAAAGAGATTTTAAGTAATCCTAAACAATATGGATTCAATTTCAATACTGAGGATTTATATAAACATATCCCTACATTTAATGTATTAGTTGATGAGCCTATTGCGGATTTTACTGAATTTGCAAAGCAATATGATATCAATTATAAAATCTTGAAGCTTCATAATCCATGGCTTAGAGAGCCTCATTTAAACAATACCACAGGTAAAGAATATCTTATCAAAATACCAAGAGAAGGATACTACAAAACAGGAGTAGGACAATAAGCCTCTTTTTATCTAATATTTCGAAGATAATTGATTAAGTTAGCTGCTTATTTTATAGTAGTATGAATACGTCTGTGCTTATTTCGCTTATACTTATAGGTCTATTAGCAGGTTTTTTTAGTGGCACCCTTGGAATTGGAGGGAGTGTAGTTATGATTCCTTTAATGATATTATGGGTAAATTTTTCCCAACATGAGGCACAAGGTACCAGCTTAGCTGTGTTGGCGGTTCCTGTAACATTATTAGCCGCGTATAACTATTATCAAGAAGGATATGTTAACTGGAAATATGCCGCAATAATAGCCGTAACGTTTATTATTGGCGGGTATTTAGGGAGTAAATTAGCAATCTCTATCAATCAAGCCCTGCTTAAAAAGATTTTTGGAGGGGTACTGCTATTAGTAGCTATAAAAATGATATTTGGGCGGTAATAGATTAATTACCTCTTCTGCGACGGCGTTTTTTTAGTGAGTCTTTTTCTTTTTTATACTTTTCGTATTCCTCATCAATTCTACGCTCTTCTTCGGTACGGCCATCAGCATCTCTTTCCTCTTTTTTGTTCCTTCTTTTTTTAGAAGTATTTTCTTCTTCCTCCTCTGGAGCCTCTACATCATCCGCTAATAAACCTCTGGCATCAAGGTCGGCAATAATTAATGAAACTCCTTTCGATAAAGAGTTGAAATGTATATTATATGAATTGCTTATTGTCTCGCTAGAATGATGTGTTTCTACTTTTTGAATATTTAGAACTTTTCTTTCTTCATCCATAAAATACATCATCGGAAATCCAAGTGCATGTTTTAGCTTATTTACGATATGAGAATCCTGATTGGTTTTCTCATCCACATATACTAGCTTGATATTTTGGCTATATTCATTGCTTTTAGACTTTAGATTTTCTTTGGTATCCCAAAATAAAACTATAAAATCAATCTGATCATGAAATCTATCAGCAAGGTCATTTAATGCCGGGATTTCACCAACACCAGGAACACACCATGCTGCATAAGTTATAAGGAATAGTGGTTTTTCATAATCTTCAAATGCTACAGGCTCTTCTTTAATGGTATTAACGGTAAAGTTATCCATATAGGTTCCATTGAGGTGATTGGTAACCAGTGAATCGAACAAAAACTGAGCGCGTTCCATGTCGTTTTCTCTATAAACGGCGTCCATTTTTTGATTGTACTTTACGATATGAGCTGATATAGCAGTAGAGAATGGTATTCTTCGTTCTTCTTGTGCAACAACGTTGCTAAAATATGAAAAGAGTATTCCTAGTATTAATAATTTCTTCATTACAAATTAATTACGATAGCTAATGTAGTATAAAGTAGCCAAAAAAGCATTTTTTGTTTGTAAAACTTTAAAATTCTACCCTAGCAGTTTTTATATGTTTTCTTAATAAAAACCTCTTAGTTAACGTAAAATCTTACACAATTAGTATGCCTAAATTTTCTTCATTTGTTGTTTCATCATGGTAATTTGATCTTTTAGCATACCATGCTTGTCCAATTTTTTTGCTTCGGTTAGCAACGTTTGTGCCTCTCTTTTACGGCGTTTTGTCATTGCAATACCGGCAAGATTTAGTTTGGCTACGGCAAGATCTTGATTCATTGATAGTCCTAGCTTAATTGCTTTTTTAAGGTATTTTTCGGCTTGAGTAATGTTGGTTTGAGATAACATGATACCTAGAAGATAATTATAATATCCTTGCTGTTTTGTGGTAAGTGCACTTTCTGGATTCTTGATTTTGTTTAACCATTTTTTAGCACCGTCAAAATCTTGTTTACGTAGTCGTAAGAATGCAAGAAGAATGAATTCATTTTTAAAATAAAGAAAAACAAATATCAATGCCAGCAAAATGATCATTATTCCGTTACCTATATATCCTTCAATTATTTGCCATACAGCCGCTCCAATAAGCATTGCGGCGATTACTAGTTTTATATTTTTGTTGTACATTGATTTCTTTAATTATTAAGTCGCGGCAAAGGTAATAAAAACAATTAAAAATATTTTGATATTTAGGTTTGTCAAAGTAAAAACTCTTCGTATATTTGCCCGCAGTTTTGAGGAGATATGCTCAAAAGTAAATTAAAGATATACGAAGAAGATATTATAAAGATAGATAGCAATGAAAAGAACGTTTCAACCATCAAAGAGAAAGAGAAAAAACAAACACGGTTTCAGAGAGCGTATGGCTTCTGTAAATGGTAGAAAGGTATTGGCTCGTAGAAGAGCAAAAGGTAGAAAGAAGTTATCTGTTTCTTCAGAATTAAGACATAAGCACTAATGGTAATGTGCAGTTTAAAATATTAAAGGTGTTACTTTATAGGTAGCGCCTTTTTTTATATCTATTAGCAAAATAACTATTATACACAACACAATTTTAATTACATGCCAAAAAGAGAAGAACTTAAGAGTATACTGATTATTGGGTCCGGACCGATTATTATTGGACAAGCTTGTGAATTTGATTATTCTGGGTCACAAGCATTACGTTCATTGAGAGAAGATGGAATCGAAACGATTCTAATCAATTCTAATCCAGCTACTATTATGACGGATCCGTCGATGGCAGATCATGTATATCTTAAACCTTTGAATACAAAATCAATTATCGAAATCCTGAAAGAACATCCTCAGATTGATGCTGTGTTACCTACTATGGGAGGGCAAACTGCATTAAACCTTTGTATTGAGGCCGATGAAAAAGGAATCTGGAAAGATTTTGATGTAGAAATTATTGGAGTAGACATTGATGCTATAAATATTACTGAAGATAGAGAGCAATTTAGAGAATTAATGCTTAAGATTGGGGTGGGTATGGCACCGCAAGCTACTGCAGGATCATATCTGAAAGGAAAAGAAATCGCTCAAGAGTTTGGTTTTCCATTAGTGATAAGAGCTTCTTATACGTTAGGAGGGGCCGGAGCATCCTTTGTGTATAAAGAAGAAGATTTTGATGAATTACTTACTCGAGGATTGGAAACTTCTCCTATTCATGAAGTAATGATCGATAAAGCATTAATAGGGTGGAAAGAATATGAATTAGAACTCCTTAGAGATGCTAATGATAATGTAGTGATTATTTGTGCGATAGAAAATATGGATCCGATGGGGATTCACACCGGAGATTCTATTACTGTGGCACCTGCAATGACACTTAGTGATAAAACATATCAACGAATGCGTGATATGGCCATTCATATGATGAGAAGTATAGGAGAGTTTGCAGGAGGATGTAATGTACAGTTTGCTGTAAGCCCTGACGAAAACGAAGACATTATTGCTATCGAAATAAATCCACGTGTATCCAGATCCTCGGCATTGGCATCAAAAGCAACAGGATATCCAATTGCAAAGATAGCGGCAAAACTTGCTATAGGATATAATTTAGATGAGCTAGATAACCAGATTACCAAATCTACTTCGGCATTATTTGAACCGACATTAGATTATGTTATCGTAAAAATACCACGCTGGAACTTTGATAAATTTGAAGGATCAGACAGAACCCTTGGGTTACAAATGAAAGCAGTGGGAGAAGTAATGGCAATTGGAAGATCTTTCCAGGAGGCCCTACATAAAGCCACACAATCCTTAGAAATCAAAAGAAACGGACTGGGTGCAGATGGTAAAGGATATAAAAACTATGATCAAATCATAGAAAAGCTTACCTATGCCAGCTGGGATAGAGTATTTGTAATTTATGATGCTATTCAAATGGGAATTCCATTGAGCAGGATACACGAGATTACTAAAATAGATATGTGGTTCTTAAAACAATATGAAGAATTACATAACCTTGAAAAAGAAATCTCAACCTATACCATACAATCACTTACTAAAGATTTGATTCTGGAAGCAAAACAAAAAGGATTTGCCGATAGACAAATAGCACATATGGTAGGGTGTTATGAAAGTGAAGTGCATAAGAAAAGAGATGAGTTAGGAATCAATAGAGTATATAAGTTAGTAGATACGTGTGCCGCAGAGTTTAAAGCTGAGACTCCTTATTTCTACTCTACTTTTGAAGCCGAAATAGAAACTCCAGACGGAATTGTATCTGTGGCTAATGAAAGCGAAGTAAGCGATAAAAAGAAAATCGTTGTCTTAGGTTCTGGACCCAACCGAATAGGACAGGGGATCGAGTTTGATTATTGTTGTGTACATGGTGTTTTGGCGTCTGCAGAGTGTGGATACGAAACCATCATGATTAATTGTAATCCTGAAACAGTTTCTACAGATTTTGATACAGCAGACAAATTATACTTTGAGCCTGTGTTCTGGGAGCATATTTATGATATCATTAGGCACGAAAAGCCCGAAGGTGTTATCGTTCAACTTGGTGGGCAGACGGCATTAAAACTTGCAGAAAAGTTAGATCGTTATGGGGTTAAGATTATTGGAACCAGTTTCCAGTCCCTGGATTTAGCTGAAGATAGAGGTAGTTTCTCTAAACTTCTGAAAGAAAATAATATACCTTACCCTGAGTTTGATACGGCTGAAACTGCTGATGAAGCATTAGAAGTAGCAGATCGATTAGATTTTCCAATCCTGGTAAGACCATCTTATGTATTAGGAGGGCAGGGAATGAAGATTGTGATCAATAAACAAGAGCTAGAAGAACATGTTGTTGATCTATTACGTAAAATACCGAATAATAAATTACTCTTGGATCATTATCTGGATGGTGCTATAGAAGCCGAAGCAGATGCAATATGTGATGGAGAGAATGTATATATCATTGGTATTATGGAGCACATAGAGCCTTGTGGAATTCACTCTGGAGACTCTAATGCTACCTTACCTGCATTCAATTTGGGAGAGTTTGTGATGCAACAAATTAAAGACCATACCCGTAAAATTGCACTCGCACTAAATACAGTAGGACTCATTAACATACAGTTTGCGATAAAAGATGATGTAGTATATATTATAGAGGCTAACCCAAGAGCATCAAGAACGGTTCCGTTTATAGCTAAAGCTTACGGAGAACCATATGTAAACTATGCAACAAAGGTGATGTTGGGTGAGAAAAAAGTTACTGATTTTGACTTTAAACCACATTTAGATGGATACGCGATCAAGCAGCCTGTATTTTCGTTTAATAAGTTTCCGAATGTAAATAAGAAACTAGGACCAGAGATGAAGAGTACTGGAGAAAGTATCTTATTTATCAAAGATCTTAAAGATGATCAGTTTTATGACCTATACTCTAGACGTAAAATGTATTTGAGTAAATAGGTATAAACAACTCATAAAGTTTTACAAAAGAGCATCAAATCGATGCTCTTTTGTGCTTTTGTTAACGGTGTAATTGCTTAATTAGTAGTATATTAAAATAAAAAAGCTATGAAAAATGTACTACTATCTGTTTTGTTTTTTGTCGGATTATTTTTGGTGTATCCGAATGATAAAAAACCTGTGAATGATTTGAATGACGAATTGTTTTCTTTTGAAATTAAACCTTCGGTCACTTCTCATTTTATAAGTATTGAAACTAATGTGCCTAATCAATTGATCGAAATCAAAATAGTGGATCAAGCTGGCCATATAAGGGTAAGGCAAAAATTACATCTTGATAGAGAAATTGATGTGTCTGGTCTTAGAGAAGGGTTTTACATTGTAAAAGTATATGCTGGCAATAACACGGCCATTAAACGATTTTATAAAGGACAAGATCGCGTTAATACTAAATAATACTTCAAATTTAGAAGAAATACGTTTCGAGAATAGGGTTTTACCCACAAAGGTGATTCTATATATCGGTCAGTAAGTAAGTATTTTTGTTTTTTATCATCTAAGGATATGGTCTAACTGCACAGTGCTTATTCTTCTAAAAGCCCGTCAGCTTGCCAATCCAAAATAATATCTACAGTTTCCTGGGGTAATCTACCCGATTGAGGCATCACGCGTAAAGGACTAGTAGTAGAGACTCTACCAAATACATCCCATTCTTGGTTAATAGCGATTATAATTTCCTGATATGTACTTAATGCTACCGGTGCTCCTTGTGTTGGAGGATTACCATGACACTCTACACAGTGAGCTTCAAAAATAGGTTGTACATCAGCATTATAGGTTGATGTTTTACCAGGTATTGGGTTTGCAGCAGGTGGTGGGGTACCTCCATCTGTGTTAGGCACTGTGTCATCACTGCTACTACAACCAGAATTTACAACAATAACAAGCAATGCTAAAAGGATTACATTTATATTTTTCATAGCATGGGGTTTTGGTACTCTAATATACAAATTTGTATGTATTCTTATAACGCATAATGATTACTACCTGTTGTGTCAATAAGAAAATTCTTCAAAAAGTGTAAAATCAAAAATTATCATAGTTTCCTAAAGAGCATATGACAAAGTAACTCATCAATCTTAATTCGTACTTCGTAAATCATCAATAGTCGATCGTAAATCAAAATTTTAACATTTAAGTTTTTCCAGTAACGAAAAATGAAACTGGTATTCTCTAATATTGCACCAGGAAACAAAAAAACAAGAAAGGAATGATGAGGAAAACCGTAATGCTAATGCTAAAAACAGGCTCTTTTGGGCCATTCAACAATTTTTATGAACCAGTCATCGAAAAAGGGAAAAATCCCCCCATTACCATTTAAAAATTAGTGGTACGTTTGCCGCTTCGCTTCAAAATAATTAACAATTATTAACATTTTTTATGCCTAATCTAACAATGTATAAAACTAAAAAGAGACATTTAGTATTGTCACTGATCACAATGCTTTTATCTGGCTTTTCTATATATGTAAAAGCTCAGGATAACCAACACGATTTTCATCCTAATAAACTTGCTGAGAGTATCGCTTCGAGTCCAGAAGTATCAAGTTTAGGAAATTATGGAAATATCAATGGAAACAAATACAATGGTACCATAAACTTATCAATTCCTATTTATAATTTAAATTTTGATGGTATAACACTACCGATTCAAATCTCTTATGATTCAAAAGGAGTAAGAACTAATCAAGATGCCAGCTGGGTAGGTTTGAATTGGAATTTAATGGCATACTCTGCCATAACTCGAACCATTAATGGTTCTGATGATTTAAGAGGAGAAACTACGTCTCGCGGTTTTTTATATAACAATTATAATGTTCAAGAACCCCAAGGGGCAGATCCTTATATACCATACAACCAGGTAAGAGATTTGCATACAGGTTTTGCAAGTATGCATATACCTATTGACATGGAGCCTGATTTATTCGAATTAAATCTTTTAGGAAAAGCCTATAAATTTAGATTCAAGAAAAAACAAGCTAATAGTGATATTGTTGAAACGGTGGTGTTCAATGATAATACGGTAAGAATAGTATTCAATTTTAGGAATAAATCTTTTACGATACGAGATGACAAAGGGTTTAAATTTATATTCGCTACCAAAGAGATTAATACTTCATTTAGTACGGTACCTCATATAAATACTGGACTAACACGTGCTTCAGATGATTTTCAAGCATTAATGGGCATATTTGCCGATCCTAATCGCAAAGAAGAAAGTATTATTACCAGTTGGCTCTTAAGTTCGATAGAATCTCCTTATGGTAGAAAAATAGTTTTTACATATAAAGAAGGGTTGCATTTTTCTTTCCCTCGATATAGTGAGTATACAGAAGTTAGTGACCAAAACCTAATACAATCAGATGGAAGTGGAATAACATCTGGTGGGATGTATGTACAAGCGACAACCACAGTTATAGAAAATCAATACCTGGAAAGCATTTATGGAGACTTTGGAGAAATCGAATTTATCCATGCTCCCCGATTGGATTTAGTAACTCCGTTAGTGTTCTCCAAAATGACAAATAATTCAAATATTTTTCTAGTTACGGCTAAAGGAGAAATACGAAGTCACCCTGCAACTCCTTCTTCAAAAGCACCTTTGTTATTAAACAATATTAAGGTCAAAAACTCAGATAACGAAGTAGTACGTGATATTGTATTCAATCATAGTTATTTCAATCAACATAAAAGTAATGATGTCCATAAAGAAAAATATTTAAGACTAAAACTGGACGAACTAGTTATTGACGATAAACGTTATAATTTTGAATACATAAGCCCAAACTCATTACCAACAAAAGACACAAAAGATGTTGATTTTTGGGGGTTTTATAACGGTGCTAATAACTCAGAAAGAATACCAAGTATAGGACGTTTTGTAACATCTGCCTATGCTGGTACTAATTTAGAAGTAGGTCAGGCTTATGTAGATAATACGATGGCCAATCGATCTGCAGCATTTGCACATAGCAAAATCGGAGCCCTAAATAAAGTAACGTACCCAACAGGAGGATATTCTGAGTTCGAATACGAAGGGCATGAGGCCTTAATAAAAGTTACACAACCTTATACGATTACAGAACGCCTGTCTAATGGCAGATATCGATGGACAAATCTAATCGATGAGGAAAAATACAATTTTACCTATCAATACCTTAAAAAAGCTAAAGATCCGTCATATCGATTAATAGATCACGTAGATCAAGGTGCTAATGAGGCGTTTGACGAAGTAAATGTCTCCACAAATAGCGAGTTTACGATTACAGAACCTACATCTTTTAAAGCTTCTGGTAGTCGTAAGTGCCATCATAATTGTGATAATGTTGGTTTTTATTCGGGTTACCCTATGAGAAGTATTTTAAATGTTGCAACCGGCCAAGAGCAAGTATTGTTTAACTATGGTACCTCGAATTTCAATGTGCAAAAAACGCTTTCTCCTGGTACGTATAAAGTGATCACTAAATCTTTACCATATTCGTCTAATAATCCGGGATGGCCTGGAATCGAGGTTGTCAATGAATCCAATATTTATAAGATTTATCTACCCAAAAATGTTGATAATCCTACAGCTCCTAGATTATATGAAGCTTTTGAAATAGGAGGGTTAAGAGTAAAAAGTATCACTAACTATTTAGAGGATAACTCCTTTAGCAATAAAAAAATATATGAGTATGACGTTGTAAATGCTTATAACGAAAAGGAGACTACAGGAATTTTAATGGATGATCTGCTTTATTTTTCAAAAGCCTATGGTTCTATTAGTTATACGCCCAGATTATGGGGGCAGTCTACACTTAAATTAGACTCAGAGTCTACATTAAGAACATTACCATCAGCTCAAGGTAGTCATATTGGGTACTCTGTAGTGTATGAAAAAGATGTAGATGCATCAGGAAATACAAATGGTACCATAGAAACAAAGTACGTAAACAACCCTAATGAATATCATAAGATTAGTTTTCGTAGACCATATTATGATTGGGGTGGCATATCGGGACATAACCCCCCTGATGTAAGTATTAAAAATGCTTTTGTTCTGGGAATTGCACCAAAAAATAGTTTTGGGTATATCAACGGTAATGTTACTGAAGAAATACTATATAATCAACAAGGCGATAGAGTAAGAAGTACTAAAAACAGATACAAAACATTATATGGTATTGCAAGTGATAGAAGTTTTGCCAGAGTAATGGCCTTTTATTATAATGGAGGTCCTCCAATGGATTGGGGTAACGATCATATGTCATATTTTACCTATAGATTTCCTCATCATTATGCGCAAAAATCTGTTTTAGAAGAAAGCACAACAGAAGAATATTTAAATGCAGTAATCAATACTACACAATCAAATGTGTTTAATGAAACTACACATCATCTTCGTATTTCTAAATCTAAAGACAGCGATAATCACGAAATAGAAACTAGATACTATTATCCTTACGATAGTGATGTGTATGATCTTCCGTATATGGATGAATTGCGAGAGGCAAACCGTATTAGCACTCCTGTAAAATCTGAAGCGTATAGAGATAATACCTTGCTAAATTCTCAGATAACGAATTATGGCTACAATATTTTTATTACACAAAATAGAGTGTTACAAAAATCTGTAGAAGCAGGAAAGGGAGTGATCACTACTGCAAATCCATTACAAAAAACAATTGAATTTGAACGTTATGATGACAGGGGGAATATTTTACAGTATAAAAAAGCAGATGGACCAACCATAAGTTATATCTGGGGGCATAATAAAATGTATCCTCTGGCCAAAATTGAAAATGCAACGTTTACAGAAGCCGCTGCTGCATTAGGTATTTCACAAGGTGAACTTATGAATTTCGATTTATCCTACTCGTTAGATACTCTGCGAGATAATCTTCCACAGGCCATGGTTACTACCTATACCTATGAACCCTTGATTGGGATGACGAGTATGACCAATCCCAAAGGATATACAACCTATTATGAATACGATAATTTTAATCGTTTGATGCACCAAAAGGATGCAGAAGAAAATATCACGAATAAATTTTATTATGGATATGCAGGTGTTACCGACTCATCTAGCGAATATGATCCTTTGGCAATACGTTTTAAAAACTTTCCTGAGTTTGCGGCAACGCACAAACAAACTGGTTTTCAGGTTACGATAAATGGTGGTTCTGGACAATATGATTATAAATGGGAGTTTGAAGCCCCAGATGGGAAAGTAACTACTATAGAAAACAAACCTTCCCATTATTTCCATTTCAAAATGGATCAGGCGGGGTATAATACTATTCGCGTTAAATTGACCGATAAGGTTACCGGCGAGAAAAAAACAATTACTCAAGGACTTACAGTATATGGTATAAATATCAATACACCTAGAGAAGTTAAGGTTGCTACAAATGCTTCGTTTAGTGTTGCAATTACTGGAGGTTCGGGTAATTATAGTTATAAGTGGTTGATCTATGGTAGAAATTTTAATCATACTCCCACTACAAGAACCTTTACTATGAATATGAGTCATAACTTTTATGGGATCGATAAATTTCTGATCTGCGAGGTTACCGATAATACAAAAGGACATACTATTAAAGTGTATAGAGATATTTCTGTATACGGTGCCGAAGTGGGACAAAGTTGGAACACGATTGTTGATGAATACTACAATTCATATATGAGAAAAGACTACAAAGCGATTCCATCAAAAGGATCAGGCGATTATACAATTACATGGACTAGCAGTGCCGATCCCAATAGACCTTATTTGGGAGATACATATGGAATCTCATTATATAACTGTGGAGAATCTGGTTACCTGGAGTGTACTGTAACCGATAACATGAGTGGACTGAAGCATACCAAAAAGATGAATTTTTACTTCAACCCCGATTATTGTAATAATAATGGAGGTGGTTCCGGTGGCGGTTCTGGTGGTGGGCCAGACCTTATTGATGATAGTGATAATCATAAACAATAAACGTATCACATGTTATATCAAAAACACAATTTAAAACAATATCAAATGCATACATTTAAGTTATATAGCTGTGGTTTATTTATGGTCCTGTCTTTTTTATCAGGATGGTCACAGCAGATCCAAATCAGTGACGAAAATTTTGTAATGGCTGTACAACCACAAGAACCATTCAAAAGAGCAGTGGACATTGATGCAGCACCTTTAGAGAAAAAAATCACTAGCATCACCTATTATGATGGATTAGGAAGACCAAAGCAACAAATTGCTGTAGGTGCCAGTCCAGCATTTTCTTCAAAAATCAATACAGTTCCAATAGATTGGGAAGTTGGACAAGGAAGTACGCCAAATTTTATCCAGAATGGAGGTACTTCAGAAAATAACCGTGAGATGGGGATCAGCCCTACAGGGCAGCAATCCATATTATGGAAATGTGGGAATGATGCAGCCAATGATGCCGATGGAGGATGGAACACCAAGTATTTTCAAATTGATAATAGACTTGGGTATCGTTATAGTGTATGGGTAAAACGTACTGGGTCTCAAAATGGATCTACATACCATGGAACACAAAATGTAAATACGCTTGACGGGGTACAGGATAACAACCCATATTTCTTTTATGGTGATTTACCGCAACTAGATACCTGGTATCTTATTGTTGGGATTATTCATCCTTATAATTATACAGGCCCTGATCAAGGAATCAGCGGGGTGTATGACATTAACGGAAACCGGGTATTGGACGGTAAAGAATTTAAATGGAGAAATGATGTACATACCTCTCGATTTAGAAGTTATTTGTTTTATAGTACAGATACTAATGTAAGACAGTATTTCTGGAACCCTATGATCCAAAAATTAGACGGTACCGAGCAAGGTGTTACAGATGTAAGTGTATTCAATACAACTAACGAGCTTACGATGGATTGGTCTCAAGGAAACGGGGGAACTCCCTTCTTCAATCAGAATGGAGGCACTTCAGAAAACCGTAGATTGTATGGCAATAATCCTCATGGCGAGTTTACTGTGCTTTGGAGATGTGGTAACGATGCAGGTCGCGATGCTGATGGAGGTTGGAACACCGACTATTTTACTGTAGATAAAACCCTGGAGTACCGATATAGCGTATGGGTAAAGCGAACCGGGTCACAAGATGGCTTAACCTATCACGGTACTAATAATGTAGAAAACCTTAATGGGGTAGCACAAAGTAATCCTTATTTCTGGTCTGGGGACCTGCCCAAATTAAATACTTGGTACCAGATGCGAGGAGTAATTCATCCATATGGATATACCGGAGGAGACAAGGGTATTAGTGGAGTGTATGATATTGATGGTAATAAAGTATCAGATGGAAATGAATTTAGATGGAGCAATACAACAACTACAGCAAGATTTAGAAGTTATTTATATTATAGTATCGATACTAATGTGCGCCAATATTTTTGGAATCCCGTAGTGCGAAAATTAGGAGGAGATGTTAATCCAGCCGCAGGCTCTATTCAAGAAGAAACAATAATCCCTGAAGATATTGTGACCCATCTCGAATATGATGAGTTTGGCAGACAAGCTAAAGAATATTTACCATTTAGTGCTTCGGGTAATAATGGTAGTTACAGAAATGTAAATACGCGTGCTCATATTAATGGATACTACCAAAATAAATATCCTGACGATTTTCCAGGGATTACAGATCTAAATCAGATCAATGCGTATAGCCAAAGTGTATACGAAGCCTCACCATTAAACAGGGTAAAAGAGCAAGGGGCACCAGGAGCAGCCTGGAAAGTTGATACAAACAGTGATACCGATCATACCATCAAATTTGATTGGAATACAAATGCGATTGCTGATAAAGTGGTATATTTTGAAGTAGCTTTTGAGAATGGTAATACCGAAAAACCAAAATTGACCAAAAGAACTGATGATTATGCCGCGGGACAATTATATGTCACCATTACCAAAGATGAAAATTGGCAACCTGGCCAAACCTATTCTAACGATCATACCACCAAAGAATATAAAGATAAGTTAGGTCGCGTGATTCTAAAACGTACGTTTAATAACAATATAGCTCATGATACCTATTATGTGTATGATGATTTCGGGAACTTAACGTACGAGCTGTCACCTAAGGTGGATATTAGTGACGGGGTAAGTCAGAGTGAACTGGATGAGTTATCTATACAATATCGTTATGATTATCGAAATCGTCCATATGCCAAGAAAATACCTGGTAAGGNTTTTACATAGTTGCGTTATAGACCCTGACGATAGGAAGTGCGACTATAACTACTAATTATGTAAAGATAGCTTTGGCTTTAGTGGTGGTGAGCGGTGGGGATAGTTCCAATGTTTTTTATTTTTTAGTGTTTTTAGAAGGTATGCGCTTGAAAAAAGGGTATCCGATTAAAAAAAATGCGTTAAGTATGATAGTTTCGGGAACTTAACGTACGAGCTGTCACCTAAGGTGGATATTAGTGACGGGGTAAGTCAGAGTGAACTGGATGAGTTATCTATACAATATCGTTATGATTATCGAAATCGTCCATATGCCAAGAAAATACCTGGTAAGGAATGGGAATATGTAGTTTATAATAAACTTGACTGGCCTATAATGACCCAAGATGCTAATCTTAGAGCAAACAATGAGTGGTTGTTTACTAAATACGATGCTTTTGGCAGAGTAGCTTATACAGGTAAGATTACTGATAATAGGGATCATAAAATAATGCAGGATGAAGTAAATGCACTAACTACTCCGCTATGGGTAGAGCGCGGTAGTGCTGTAATGATAGGTGGAGCTACAATGTATTATAACAATGGAGGTTACCCTAACACGCAGAATGCAGAAGTACTTACGGTTAATTATTATGATGATTATGACTTTTTAGGAACTACTCCTGTACAACAGTTAGCTAATCCGGGAACTGTATATAGTGAACCAGTATCTAATAGCACAAAATCCTTAGCAACAGGTACAAAAGTAAAAGTATTAGGTACTTCATATTGGATCACCACGGTTAGCTATCACGATAAAAAAGCCAGACCTATATGTGTTGCAACTACCAATGAATATTTAAATACTAGCGATATTGTAGAGACAAAATTTGATTTTGTTGGTAAAGTTGAAGAAACTACTACTAGACACAAGAAAGGCAATAATGCAGTCATTGTTACGATAGATCGTTTTGAATACGATCATATTGGTAGATTAACAAAACAAACTCAAACTATAGGAAATCAGGAAGAAACCATTGTAGAGAACACTTATGATGCTTTAGGGCAATTAGAATCTAAAGCCGTAGGTGGAGGATTACAGAATGTGGATTATAGTTACAATGTGAGAGGGTGGTTAAAAGGTATTAATGATGTAAATAATATGGGGAATGACCTTTTTGCTTTTGGTCTTAGCTATAATAATCCAACTGAAAACCTAGGAGCTGATCCACTATATAATAACAACATTAGTGAAACAATCTGGAAAACAGCTAATGATCTTACTAAGCGCGCATATGGATTTAACTATGATGCTATGAACCGTTTAATTAAGGCTAAAAGTAGTGATGGTAGATATGATTTAACCTCTGTGTCTTATGATAGAAATGGAAATATTTTAGCTTTACAACGAAAAGGAACAATAGTATTAAGCCCAGATATATCAAGAGTCAATGATTTTGGTATAATGGATAATTTAGGGTATACTTACGATGTAGGTAATAAACTAATGAGAGTAGCTGATACAGGGAACAAAACCTATGGTTTTAAAGATGGTACTAATACCAACGATGACTTTGAATATGACGATAATGGGAATATGATTATTGACCGTAACAAAGGTATTACGGGTATGACCTATAATCACCTTAATATGCCTGTAGAAGTTACTTTTAATAACTCTAGTTCAAAGAAAATTAGCTATGTGTACGATGCATATGGTGTTAAGCTTAAGAAACAGGTAACCAATGGTACTTCTGTAACAATGACAGAATATGCTAACAATTACATTTATGAGAATAATGAACTATCATTTTTTGATCATAAAGAAGGGTATGTAGAACCTGAAAGCGATGGAACTTATACTTATATTTACGAATATAGGGATCATCTTGGATCAGTAAGGTTAAGATATGCTGATAATGATAAAGACGGTAAAATTGATGTTGTTAGAAATGGTGTTGATATTGATGGAGACAATGATTACACGAATGAAATCCGAGAAGAGAAAAATTACTATCCTTTTGGGTTAGTTCAAAAAGGTTATAACTATACAATAAGAGGAAGAAAACATAACTTTGGATTTAATGGTAAAGAAGAACAAAACTCTTTAGATTTTGGTATGCTTGATTTTGGAGCTAGAAACTATGATCCTGCATTGGGTAGATGGATGAACATTGATCCGTTAGCAGAATTTATGCCTTCGTTCTCTCCTTTTTCATACGCTTTTGATAATCCTGTTCTTTATATAGATATTGATGGGATGTTACCAATGGGACCAGGAGATCGAGTAGCTGCTGCGAAAAGCATAAATAGTTCTGATACCAGAACTTATAAAATGGTAGGCGGAACAGCAGCATATAATGATAATTATGTAGATTGTTCTGAGTTTGCTAGAGAAGTAGCTCTAGCAGATGGTTATGATCCGGGTAGAGATAGTAGAACACAAGCAAAGTATTATCAAAATAGTGGACAATGGATCACAAATGTATCAGAAGTTAAAGCAGGGGATTTTGTATATTGGAGAAAACCGGGTACTACTAGGATCAGCCACACAGGGGTTGTAGCTAGGGTTAATGATGATGGTACTTTACATATTATACAGTCCACATATAATAAAGGAGGAATAAGTATAAATGATAAGTATAATACTTCAACAGATGGAGCGTTATGGAAAGGTGGTAAATTTGAAAGAGAATTTGTTGGAGCAGGAAGACCAGCAGGCGAAGGGTTTATAGGACCTTTAGCACAGTCTCAATTTGAAAGTACTATACAGTCTTTTTCACTTATTATACCCGAAGGAGAGTATATAAAGTATTTTAAAGAATCTAGTGCTTATCTTAATAGAGAAACAGCGACAAGTGTTAGTACGATTACGCCTAATGATATTACACCATCACCAACACCCGGACCAGTACCGGGGGGTGGAACTATACCTGTACCAGCTCCGGCACCAGCACCAGCACCGCTTCCAATAATACCACCACCAACACCAATTCTTGATTAAAACTATGAATATGAATAAAACACTTTTAAATGCCCTATGTATACTGCTTTTTATTACCAGTTGTAATAATGTAAGTAGTGAAAAGAAGGATGATATATCATCCGATAAAGTAAGTTCAAATGATATTACTAAAGAAAATGATAGTAAGAAAGATAATATAACTACTAACGATGAAGCTTCACATAAAATCTTTTCTATTAAGGAAGGAGAAGTTTATATCAATTGTAAATATATCAATGATAATGATGTTAATACAAAACAGAAGCTTTTTGATATTGAACTGGTTAAGGAAGATGGAGTAAAAGGTATGATTGCTATCGATAAAAATTATGCAAACTACCTATCAAAAGTAATAGGAAGAAGTAACTCTAGAAGTTTTTATCATTCATCTCCTAAATCAATCCCTTGTTCTGCAATTATTTATTTTATTAATGAAGACGAGACATCTTCTTGGTATCTTTTTGAGTTCGACAATAACGGAAAACTTGTAGATAAAATATTGTTGTCTCACAAAATTGATGATATAGCGGAACTTGTTGTAAAATCATATTCAGAAATAGTACAAGAAGAAAATTTAGTAAGAGTTACACTAGTTAAAAATATGTTAGATGATTATGTTGATCCAAATAACTACTCAGAATTAGTTGATTCTATCGTGTCAAACTATAATTTAGAAAAAGGTAAGTTACAGCTTAAATCTAAGGACAGTATAAGACGTAAAGTTGAAGTAAAAGAATAAACCTTTTACAGATTAGATTATGAAACAGTTATAGACTTAGGTTTGTAACTGTTTTTTTATGAATATGCTTTTTGCGTTTTATAGTCACGCAGGCACATATCAATAAAGTCATAGATATATTTTTTACGATCATCAGATAGGTTAGAAATATCTTCGATACGCTGTAAAACTTCTTTATCTTTTACTAATACAGAGGTATCTCCTGCTAAGAAGTCAAGAGAAACATTAAGAGCTTGTGCAATGTTCATGGCAATATCAATAGATGGAGTACGCTCGTTACGTTCATATCTACCTATAATAGCAGAAGAAGTACCAATTAAAGAAGCTAACTCCTCACGCTTTATACCTTTTTCTGTTCTAATATTTTTTAATCTATTGCCAAAAGTTGTACTCATAATGTATCAATAATCACCATTCTGTGATGGATTAAGCAAAAATATATCATCAAATGGTAAAAAACAAATCCAAAAGTATTGTTTAAAAATAACAGATTGTCTACATTTGTCACCAAAGTGTAACAAAAAAATATTTTTCACAATGCTAAAAACACACAACCCACACAATTACAGTTACATCAATGCATACTTAGAAATCCACATTTTGGGCGGCATTAAGTTCAACAATCTAGAGCGTATGCGAGTAACGATGAGCGTACAAAAACCTAAAAGTATCAATGTATTACGACATAGTATCGATTTGTATAATGACAATATGATCGAGAAATTAGTACGTAAGATCGCAGAACGTATCGAGATTGGTACAAGTGTGACCAGAAAAACTTTGCAAGAGTTAACCGCAGCACTAGAGCAATATCGTATGGAAGAACTAGAACGAGAGAAGGAAGCTAACCAAATACAAGTAGAAGAACTCTCCGCCACAGAAGAACAAGCAGCCATTACCTTTTTAAAATCTAAAGACCTACTTAAAAAAACGAATGAACTTATTGGTAAATCTGGTGTTATAGGTGAAGAAACCAACAGATTATTAATGTACCTGATCTTTACATCAAGAAAGACTAACAATCCATTACATTGCATTAGTCTTGGTAGTTCAGGAGTTGGTAAGACGCATTTACAATCTAAAGTGGCAGAACTCATACCCGATGAAGATAAAATAGAGATCACTGTATTATCAGCGAATGCTTTTTACTACTTTAATAGAACAGAATTACGAAACAAACTGATCTTAATCGAAGATCTGGACGGTGCAGAATCGGTACTTTATCCACTTAGAGAATTACAATCTAAAAAGAGAATCACAAAAACAGTGGTTCATAAAGATCGAAAAGGAACTACCAAAACCATACACTTAACTGTAGAAGGACCTGTGAGTGTTGCAGGTTGTACCACTCAAGAATCAGTTTACGAAGATAATAGTAACAGGAGCTTCTTGCTCTATATTGATGAAAGTGAAGAACAGGATAAAAAGATTATGGATTATCAGCGTTTACTCTCTGCAGGTAAACGAAATCAGAAAGAAGAATTTGAATCCGCACGTTTTTTACGAAGTGTACAACGATCATTAAATACGGTATCAGTTCGTAATCCTTATGCAGAATACTTGACCTTGCCTGTATCAGTTTTTAAACCACGAAGAACCAATGCACATTACTTACAATTTATAGAAGCCATTACCTTTTACAAACAATGGCAACGTAAAAAGAAAACCGATAAAGAAACAGGAGAAATATATGTAGAAACTACTATTGATGATATACAGCAAGCCAACGAGATTATTAAAGAGGTGTTACTACGTAAAAGTGACTTGATCACAGGAGCCGCCCGAAATCATCTGGAAAGGTTGAAAACCTATCTTAAAGACAATGAGCAAACCACTTTTACTAATGCTGAAATCAGAAAGCAATTACATATCAAAGAAAGTACATTACGAGGCTATCATAAACAACTACAGGAAGAAGGATATATAAAACGAGTGAAGAAAAAGAAAACTAAGAGTTACTGTTTTGAGATTGTAGATATGAAAGAATATGATTGGCTCAGAGCCAGTATTGATAATGCTTTAAAGGGTTGTTTGCAACAAATAGAACTTGGATTAGTGGCAAATTAACTCGCGAGTCGCAACCAACTCGCAACCTCTCTACTTACGAGGATAACCAAAAGAAAGCCAGTTCATTATCTGTACTGCGCTACAACATCACAAAAAAGACATACCGATGAAAAAATTAAAGTTAGAAAACTCTAGCTATAGAGCTTTATTATCCAATTTTAAAGAATGGTTAGATATATTAGGGTATAGTAAAGGGGTTACTATTTATTACCCTGCTTACGTACAAGAATGTTTGTACTGGCTAGAAATACATAACTATAACGACTTGAGATTAGTTACCTCTAGTATTATAAAAACCTACTATAATTATCTCAAAGAACGCCCCAATCAAAGCAGATCAGGAGCATTAAGTGTTCATAGTTTAAATAACCATATCAATGCATTACACCGATTTAATGAGTTTTTGCACAAACAAGGTGGTAAAAAGATACCCTTACAATTACACTTAGAGAAAATCGATCCGTTAGCCAGTATCAACATTGTTACTCAATCCGAGATCAAACAACTTTTTAAAGCAACAGTATATAAAAATACAGAAGAGCGTATGCAACTTAGGGATAAAGCAATGCTTGTGGTACTCTATAGTTGCGGGCTTAGGAGAAATGAAGCGGTAAATCTACATCTTAGCGATATCCTTTTTGATAAACAATTAGTCTACGTACGTAAAGGAAAGAATTATAAAGAACGATACGTGCCCATCAACGAGTACAATATGCGAATACTAGAAGACTATGTCTTTGAAGGTCGTCCACAGTTCCCTAATCTGAATGATAGCGAAGCCTTTTTTATGAATTATCACGGTAATCCTATGGGAGGTCAAGCAATGAAAATACGTCTGCGTGATTTAATCAAAAGTACAGGCGATACAGAACTGATCGAGAAAAAAATCACACCTCATAAACTACGTCATAGCATTGCTACTCACTTGTTACAAAACGGTGTGCCTATTGCAACAATCAAACAGTTTTTAGGACATAGTAGTTTAGAGAGTACACAAATCTATACCCACATCATAAAACAAAAATTATGAAAACCACATTTGTATCCTATCTCTATACTAAAAAATATAGTGAATCTACCATACGTGTATACCTAACCAAGAATGACCGTTTTATAGCTTGGGCAAGATCACAAGGTATAAATCCTAAAAAGGTCAATTATAGAAAGCTGTTACAGTATATTAAATACTTACATAGTAAAAAGTATCAACCCCAATCTATTAATGGAGAGTTAATGGCAATAAGGCAATACTTTGAATATCTGATTAGCGAAAATCGTAGGGGTGATAATCCAGCAGAAGGGTTACACATCAAAGGTAGCAGAAAGAAAGTATTACATAATTTATTAAATAGTGAAGAACTAGAAGACTTGTATTATAGTTATCAAACCGATCATAAAAATAGTCTTGTACACGCGAGTTTATGTAGAGAAAAAGTAATGTTAGGTTTTATGGTATTCCAAGGCATTACCGCAGAGGAACTTTACCAACTTAAAGAAGAACACGTACAATTACAAAAAGGTAAAATCTATATACCGAGTACTAAAAAAAGTAATAGTAGAGAGTTAGTCTTTAAAGCTTGGCAAATGATGGAACTGCAAAACTATATCCAAAACATACGGGAACAGATATTAAACTATAGTAGAACCACACAAGATGAAGAACAATTTTTTTATGGTAGTAAATCACAGATTAACGGTATTATTACTCGAATTAGTCGACGAATAAAAAAGTATAATACCAGAGCCAGAAATCATAACCATATTAGGGCATCAGTTATCGTAGGTTGGATGAAACAATATGATGACTTACGGCAAGTACAATACTTAGCAGGTCATAAACATATTACATCTACAGAAATGTATCAGCAAAACGATCTGGAGCAATTGCATAAAGTAATCAATACTTTGCATCCAATTAGTTAAAAACGATAAAAAAGTACGTTTTTAAGTACTTATTATTATCTTTGTGGTATGGAAACAGTAAACTATACAGATTTTCGTTCAAATCTAAAGCATTGGTTCGACAAAGTGGTCAATGATGTAAGCGATATCATTATCAAGCGTAAAAATGGTAAAGATCTTGTATTAATATCATTAGATGAATATAACTCATTAAAGGAAACTACCTATCTGCTAACAGGAAAAAATAGAGATATTTTATTAAACTCTATTAAAGAATTAGAAGCAGGGAATGGTATAGAAAAAGACTTAATCGAATAAATGAAATTAACTTGGTCTACTTCCTCTTGGGAAGATTATTTGTATTGGCAAAAGGTCGATAAGAAAATAGTAAAACGAATTAATGAACTCATTAAAAGTTGTATACGAACACCCTTTGAGGGCATAGGAAAACCCGAAGCTTTAAAAGGAGATTTACAAGGATATTGGTCAAGACGTATTACATCAGAACATCGCTTGGTTTATAAATACGAAAAAGATCAATTATTAATAGCAGCCTGTCGTTATCATTACGGTAAATAGCCAAGTGACTCCCTACGGTCGGTGAGTTATTATGGGCGCATCAAAATGCTTTGCCCATAAGCTGTTATAAGGTGTTCCTTCGTCACGCCACAAGCTATTTTTTGTTATTCCACAAGTGCAGAAAAAGCACTTGTTCCATACCGTTACGACTTCCTCACCTTCGGTCGTCAGCTTCCACTACAAACAAATAGTCTTGCTCTGTTCCTCTCTCACCCGTAGCTACTTTTTTGCTTAAAAACGATAAAGAACGCTATCGCTATAAATAAGTTAAGCAAAACCGCTACTTCATGGGCTACGCCGCTTGGTCACAGCCTAGCCGATTATTTATGTTGAAGTTAATATCTGATAAATAAGAAAACATAAAAATCGTCTGGCACACAAAACCGTTACACTCTTTTTTGTGTGTCGGCTGCTCCTCTCCGCTAGGCTCTCGCCTTGTTCTGCGTTCGCCACGCAGGCATCTTCAATCGCCAGATGGCTAGCATTTTTTAAAACTGAAGATTGCAGCGGCATCTATCAACGCTTAAATCTTCAGTTTTAAAAAACGGAAACTACTTTTTACCGTAAAAAAGTTTATCTTTAAGAGTAATTTACTTTAAAAAAATATTGCAATGAAAGACGAAGAAGATAATAATAGTTCATCATCCACAGAATCAAACGAGGATAATAGTTCTAGGATTCCAAACAGGGATTACACAACATACATAGATAAGGGAGAAAATAATGACAAACTGAATAAATAAATGTAATCAATATTGAGAGTATTACAGTCCTAATATTTTTTTGATATTTATTTAACCTAGTCCTATGCTCTTCAATATTATTATCGATAGCATTTTGTAATGATGTTACTTTAGTGTAGAGGATATTTTTAGTAGTATCCTCTGGAATGTCTTTAATTATATCATCGTTAAAAAACCTAAACGGCTTAATGCCGCTCAAGCCAATTTTTACAAATAAAATACTATATATGTTATAGATCGGGATAGCAAAAAGTATAAGTAGTAAAACTGAAGATATCAATAAGATAACATTCTTATCTCCTGCAATATTCTTTATTAGAAAAGCAAAAATCGCTAACTCAGAACCAACAAGAATATTAAAAAAGAAAGTTAACTTAGAAGTTAAATCTTTCTCAGAATTATAGGTGTCTTTTAAAAGTTTATCTCCTTCGTTTATAATTGTTCTTAAGTCTTCAATACTTACTAAATCATAGTATTTATCATCAATAGATTTTATATCTCTTTCCATCTAACTAAAATATTAAAAAGATCGTTGCAAATAATATTTTAATTAAAAAGCGGAATGCGGTGGCTGTAGCGATTGAACTTCCGCTTTTTATTAAAATACTAGCCAAATGGCGACTGAATGCCGCGCAAAGAGTATAAAAACGGTCTAAAATGCTCCCAAACTCGTCCAAATCACGTCTACGAGGCGATAATAGTGGTATAGTATTATAATATCTTCCGTAAAAATAGCTCGTTAGAAGTCAAAATCTTCAAGTATAGCAATCGGTGCGCGGCTATTTTACATAGTTGCGTTATAGACCCTGACGATAGGAAGTGCGACTATAACTACTAATTATGTAAAGATAGCTTTGGCTTTAGTGGTGGTGAGCGGTGGGGATAGTTCCAATGTTTTTTATTTTTTAGTGTTTTTAGAAGGTATGCGCTTGAAAAAAGGGTATCCGATTAAAAAAAATGCGTTAAGTATGATAGTTTTGGAAACCTTACGTATGTACTACCACCCAAAGTAACTACTGACAATGGTGTATCGATTAGCGAGCTTGCCGAGCTATGTTATCAATACAAATATGATAATAGAAATAGACTGATCGAAAAGAAAATCCCGGGTAAAGGATGGGAATATATTGTATATAATAAACTGGATCTACCAGTGATGACCCAAGATGCAAACTTAAAAGCACAAGGTAAATGGTTATTTACTAAATATGATGCTTTTGGTAGAGTAACGTACACAGGGGTCATCCAAAATAATAGTGAAAGGGTTGCTATGCAAGATTCTGCAAACAACACTACAGTATATACACAATATGAAACTAAGCAAAGTACTGCCAATGCCATTGCAGGTACTACGATCTATTACAGTAATGATGCTATCCCACAAGGAATAACCGAAATACATACGATTAACTATTATGATGATTATACATTTGATCGACCTGGGATTAGTGCACCGCCATTGGTATTGGGGCAAACGGTAGATGTAAATGCCAAAGGGTTGCCTACGGGATCAAAAATCCGTGTATTAGGGACCAATCAATGGATTACCACAGGTACTTTTTATGATCAAAAAGGAAGAGCGATCTATGTTTCTAGTACAAATGATTATTTGAATACAGCCGATATTATAGAAACTAAATTAGATTTTGTGGGTAAGGTCGAAAAAACCAAAACTACCCATACCAAAGGGAGTAATGCCGCCATTGTTACGATTGATACTTTTGAATATGACCATATGGGCCGATTGCTTACCCAAACTCAAAAGATCAATGATCAGCCAGAAGAAGTGATCGTCGCCAATACCTATGACGAATTAGGACAACTACAATCAAAAATTGTAGGAGGTGGGTTGCAAAATGTAGACTACAGCTACAATATACGTGGCTGGCTCAAAGGGATCAATGATGTTACTCAGTTAGGAAATGATCTTTTTGGTTTTGCGATAGATTACAATAGTGGTATTAGCCCATTATATAATGGTAATATCTCAAGGACTTCGTGGCAAACGGCCAATGACAATACTAAACGTTGGTATAATTATGAGTACGATGCTTTAAATAGGATCGAAAACGCAATAGGTAATAGCGGCAACTTTACAGTAAGTAATATTAGCTATGATAAAGTTGGAAATATTTTGAGTTTAGATCGACAAGGGCTTATCAATACCACTACCAATACTTTTGGTGCGATGGATAAGCTAAGTTACCATTATGATAGTGGCAACAAGCTATTAAGTGTTACTGATACCGCAAATAAAGATTACGGTTTTAAAGAGGGTACTAATACCAATGATGATTTTGAGTATGATGCCAATGGTAACATGATCATAGATCGTAACAAAGGTATTACCGGGATTACCTACAATCATCTTAATCTACCAGAAATAGTTGCCATCTCTAATAGTAAAGGTACCGGAAATATTACCTATATTTACGACGCTACTGGAGCAAAATTAAAAAAGATTGCTCCTAGTGGAGGTTCTTTTATAGAAACAGAGTATGCTGGTAATTACGTCTATAAGAATGGGAACCTAGAGTTTTTTAACCACCCAGAAGGAATCGTAGAGAAAGAAGCTGATGGGTATAAGTATGTCTATCAGTTTAAAGATCATCTAGGTAATGTAAGACTGTCTTATAAAGATGCTGACAAGAATGGGTCAATCTCTCAAAGTGAGATTGTACAAGAGAAGAATTATTATCCTTTTGGGTTGACACACAAAGGGTATAACTCTGCTGTAAATGGTAGAAACCATAACTATGGTTTTGGTGGAGTTGAAGAACAGGATGAACTTGGTTTAGAATGGCTTGATATTACTGCTAGGAATTATGATCCCGCTATTGGTAGATGGATGAACCTTGATCCATTGGCAGAATCTATGCGTAGACACTCACCTTATAACTTTGCGTTTGATAACCCTGTTTTCTTTTTAGATCCAGATGGGATGATGCCATGTCCAAATGGGGATTGTGGAAGTGCTGGAGATGCTGTGCCAATTAGTTCAGGTCAAAGTTTAAGAATAGCAGTAGTACGTAAGGCAAAAAGTTTATGGAATTCTTTTACAACCATTGCTAGTAGAAGTGCTAGTCAAAATGTAGCTGCTGCTTTAACTAGTATAAGTAGTAATGAAAACCTAGGTAATGGTGTTAGAGCTGCGAGTAACGGAGATGTCGCTGGTGTAGCAAATGCTGTTAGCGAATCAGTTAATTCTTCAATAGATCAAATAGCAGCAGAAGAAGGTTTAAGCAGAGCTAATGCTGTTAGTGTTATGGGAGCTGGAGTAGCTATTGATGTTGCAACGACCGTTGCAACAGATGGAATGGTATCAAGCGTTACTAAAGGCACGAATATTGTAAGTAAAGCTGATGACCTTGTTTCAACAAGTAAAAATACGGGCAAAGTAGTAAGTAAACCTAATATTACTGCTCCTTATAAAAGACCATCTAATGCAACTACTCCATCAATGCGAAAGCATGTAAATGAAGTAGGAAAAGAAACAGGTTGTGCAAAATGTGGAACTAAAACTGATAAATATATAGCAGGTCACAAAAAGGCATTAGTTGAGGAGTATTACGAAACTGGAACAATAGATCAAACAAATATGAGAAGTAATAGTGCTATTCAGCCAGAGTGCTCAACTTGCTCAAATCAAGAAGGTGCTGCAATGAGTAAGTTTTCAAAGCAAAAAAAGAAGGAACATGGATTTAATTAATAAATATATAGAGGAACAAAAGGCTACTTGTGTCAAATATGATGCAAATTATGTAGAAGCTGATTGGGAGATGTTTATAGGTCTTGGTAGAGGCTTTGATCCAAAACAAAACCCTATTAATGGTTTACGTCATCCAATACATGATCAAACTACAGGTTGGTACATATGGTCAGGAGAAGATTTTGACAAAAGTGATGACACTTTTTTTGAACCAGTTCATTTACATCACTTAATAGAAACTTACCCAGATATAATAAAGTTCTTAGGTCTTGAGCCTGGTTGGAGATTTTTAGTAGCAGATAATGCTAGCTATGTTGATGTTTGGGAAGATCTAAGCTTATTAGATGCGGTAGATTGAATAAATAACTAAATATTAAGAAAGTCACTCTTAGGAGTGGTTTTTTGTTTAGAAAAGTACTTGAAATAGTTTTAAGAAGATCCAAATCTTTTTGAAAATCTTAAAAAGTAGTGATAATGTTTTGTCAAACTCTTTAAGAAAAGAGTTTACTGCTTTTACGATTTTTGTTAAACCTTTAATGGTTTTTACAATTTTTTTAGTCACTTACATGCACTTGGTCAATCGCCTTCATATTTAAATATTTAAAATTAATAAAAAAATTTACAAATCTATTGCGCTAATTTTTGCACTTTACGTTTAGTAATAAAGGCATCGATTAGCTTTTTTACAGTACCTCTATCATCTTCATCCATCTGTTCTACTTCTTTAAATTGAGATAACAGTTCTGCATCACCTAAGGCATCTTGCGCTTTTTGTTCCAGAGAACCATTTACAATATAGTCAATAGAAACCCTGATAGCGCGGATTTGCAATCCGTGCAACAACAGATAAAAAAGACTACTTAATTGTGGTCTTTTTCTATTTGGCACGAGACAGTTTCATTTTTTAAAACTAGTATATACTATCATTGTAGATAATTTTAGCAACGTAATACATGTCTACAAAGTATAAAGCCACAATGCCCAATGTGGGATATTTTATCACGATAACTACCGTAGGATGGATTGATGTTTTTACTAGGGTAAGACAAAAGTATGTTATTATTGATAGTTTACACTATTGTCAACATAAGAAAGGATTAGAAATCTATGCTTATTGTATTATGCCGAGCCATATTCATATGGTTTGTAAGGCAAAAGAAGGATGTGTATTATCAGATGTCATTCGAGATTTTAAGAAGTTTACTTCCAAAAAGATCATTGAAACCATTATAAACTACCCAGAGAGTAGAAGAGAATGGATGTTAACATATTTCAGTAAAGCATGTGAACATTTAAAAAGAAAACAACAATATAAAGTCTGGCAAGATGGATATCATGCAGAAATGATTAATTCGAGTTGGTTTTTAAAACAAAAAATAAATTATATTCATAATAATGCTGTAGTAGATAAAATTGTAAAACATCCAGAAGATTATATATTTAGTTCTGCTAGAAATTATGCTGATTTAGGTCATGAGTTGGATGTGGTGGTTTTACCTTTGTTTTAGCTTAAGATATGGCACGGATTGTAAATCCGCAGCATCAGGAGTCCTGCCAATACTAATTCATCAAAACCCGTTGACCACAATGACGTTGAAAAACAATAACTATATATTTAGAGCAATTACTTTAATCATATTAGTGTTAACACTAATTGGTATTATAAATTATTTTCATGGAAGTGAACCCCTATGGTTAATGCTATTAACTTTTGGTTTGATTTCATTGATAATTGAAGTTTACATGTTGTTTAGGCATCTTAACTTCAAGAATGTAGCCATGTTGATATTAAATATCACTTTTTTGGGGTTAGTATGTTTTTTCTATTTTTATGGGAAATCACTAATAGTGAACTGATCTTTACTACATATAATTAACAATAACCTAAAGCAGCTACAGCAATGTAGCTGTTTTTTTATGCTCTAAAGTGAAGTAATGCTACAATTGATATGACTTTCCACATGGACACTACAAACCACGATCGCTTGGATATGATAGCGCGGAAATGTTTTCCGTGCCGAGTATGGGTTGTATCGTCCTAAAAAAAGTTTACATATTTTACATTAATCCTAAAATAGATTTACAACGTATTTTTAGTCCTATTATTGATTTACAATGATAGGACTTTTTGTATAATAATTCTTCCATAGCTTTTCAGTTTTTAAATTATTTCGAT
>NZ_JAERQJ010000012.1 GCF_016735115.1 Aquimarina mytili
TAGAAGTGCCTGTTAAAAATTCATTACATACAAATCGCTTAAATTCTTCACTATATCTATTTTGCCATTTTGATGAAGAAGTCTTTGAATATCTTTCCATATAGTTACACTTTTGTGTAAACCTATTTCAGGACAAGACAGGTAAGAGCTATTAGTTATAGGTGTGTATATAGAAACAGCTACGTTATTGTAGCTGTTTTTAATATCTTGTATTTTTAAGATAGGGTTGCGTAGCACACTAGTGAGACATTAGCGGCAGTGAGAGAATGTTTTTAAGTATTATTATCTTCTAACTCTTTTAAAACTTGATTGATCTCCATTGTCAGGATTGATGATTCTAACATCTACGTAGCCCAGCCTACCAAATTGATTCCTTTCATTATTAGTTTTTAATCGTAACGTTATCACCTCCTGACCTTGAAAATCGATGTTGTACACAAGATCACTAATATTGTATCTATAAATCTGCCCTGTTGGTACTTTAACTTCTACAATAGATTTATCGTGCTGAAAGAATTTTCCAACCATCCAAATGCATAATTTATCAGAACATCCTGGGCCTGCACGTTTAATTTCTGGTGGAGGTAATGTATATATGGTTTCCAGGGCTAATTTGTCGAAATTAGTATATCCATTCCAATTAACTCCACAATTATTTGATATCATAATGGAACCCGGATCTGATTGAGGTGTACCAGGAATTAATTGACCGAAACTTTGATTGGTGTGATTTAGACCGACGATATGTCCTAATTCATGTGCTAGTATCAATTTAAGTTCGTCATTGCTGGTATAATCTCGTTCAACCATATAATCTTCATTAATGTTAATAAACCCTCCGGGAACTCCTTCTCCATTCACTATTCTGGGAGCCGATGCCTGAGCGCAAAAACCTGGGAATATACTATTATCAGCGCTTATAACTACTGGTCCCAAACCAGATAGATAGAATTTTGTTCTATTATTTAACCTATTATGATACCAGATAACCTCCTCTAGTGCTCTTCTTAACGATAACGTATGAAAAGTCTCTTGAGCTAAATAGATACCTATAACTGTATTGTTTGGACTAATAGGGATGCCATTAAATCTTTGCTTCCCCGATGTTTCGTTTAATTCTTTTGCCCAATCATAAGGATAGACAACATCATCTTGAACCAGAAAATATTTTCCATTATCAATTATCTCATCGTTGCTAAATCCTATTTCTAACAATTTTTGAATGGTTTTTGATTTTTGCAATTCCTGATTTTCTATGGTTTCAATTTCATTTTTTTCGCATCCTGATAGGATTATCAACGATAGGAAGGCATACAAAAAAAGATTAAAGGTTTTCATGTTGAGAGTTTTAAGTTTTGATTAGACCCTAAATTATTAATATCCTAAGTAAAGTGAAAGAGACGAATCCCAAATGGTTGATCAATTTTATAAAATTAACCAAGCCCGCACTGGGCATAGTCTGTTGTGTTAGTGCCCCCGCTACCGCTAGTCTGTGGCTAGTGGTGGGTAAGAGTGAGCAATACAGCAATAAAAACGAAATTATACCCTAATACGAGGTTTACTCCACAACCTTTAAGTACTATAACACCCTATTGGTGTTGTGTTATTGGTTATAGTATGCTTGAAAACACGTATTAGTACTGTGCTGGATCAATTGTATCGTTACAGGTTATAAATTAACCTTTACATTATATTCTTTAAGAATATCCAGGTGGGATTCTAATTCAAACTCTGAGGCTTTAAAACGATCACGTCTTGCTTTTGCATCTTCTTTTCTAATAATACTACGTACAAAGCGGCGTATGGCAGTTTTGTTTTCTAAAATCAAACCAGGGATAATAACACTTTGACCTTCGTTGTTTTTGGCAACCATGGTGAAATAACTAGAGTTACAATGTTTTACTTTTCCGGTTTGTATGTTTTCGGCTTCTACGCGTACACCTACGACCATAGAGGTTTTGCCTACATGATTTACAGAGGCCTTTAGCGTAACCAGTTCGCCAACTTCTATAGGTTTTAAGAAATCAACTTTGTCTACACTTGCCGTTACACAATAGGTTTCAGAATGTTTAGAGGCACATGCAAACGCAATCTGATCCATTAGTGATAGGATATAGCCACCATGTATTTTTCCACTAAAATTAGAATGAGAGGGCAGCATCAATTCTGTAATCTTTACGCTGGATTGTTTACTGTTCTTAAATTTTTTCATTCTATTCTTAGTTTTTGTTATTTCATACAATCAATAAATCCCAGCCTACGTTGGGATGACACATTAGGTGTGACAATTCAGAGTTTATTTCTTGATTCCTGACTCCCAAAACCTACTACCTAACACCTATTCACTCTATCTCTTAAAATGCGGTGATTCTTCTTCTACAACATCAATAATAAAATATTTGGTGTCACCAAGCCATGATATTTTGGCAAAACGTTCTTTATATTTCAGTTTAACATAGCGACCCTGAAATTTTTCGAGTTTCTTTATGACTTCCTTTTCTTTATCTTCTACAGAAAAACTAAAGATCTGCGCCCCAGATATCCCTTGGCTAATCTCGCCTTCCCAAGTCTTGACAACAACACCTTTGTTACTAAATTTGATGAGTTCGCCACTACGGGTTCCTTCACTATATGAAGCATAATATACAAAAGCATACCAGCCAGCAAATAGCGCCAGGATAGTGATAATAATAATTGCGAGTACTTTTTGCATAGTTATAAAGCGTTATATACTTTGGTTATAAATTCATCGATTTGTCTTGGGGCTAACCATCGAGTCACCACCACTAGATTTTGTTGTTGATCTATAACGATAAAGTTACCACCAAATCCGGCTGCATAATATAGGTGTTCTGGTATTCCTTCCCAATGTCTGGCTCCTTTTTGATTTAACCACCACATAAACCCATAGTTGGGGTTGGCTTTAGATGGTTGTGTCGCCTGGGTAATCCATGCTTTAGATAAGAGTTGTTTGCCATTCCAGTTACCATTATTTAGAAACAAAAGACCAAATCTAGCATGATCCAGGGTGTTGATAAACAATCCACCACCAGAGTGGCCGCCGCCACTTACCGACTGCATTTGGATTCCATCAATATTTACCCATGAATTCTCATAGCCATACCATCGCCATGTGGTAGAGGCACCAATAAGGTCCATAATATTTTCTTTTAATACCTGCGGCAAAGGTTTTCTCCAGATGTTTAATAACGAATAGGCTAGTACGTTTACACGAACATCGTTGTATTCAAAAACGGTTCCTGGGGTGTTTAGTTTTCTGGATTTCCAATCGTCGATACCACCTTCTTTTGGTGGTCTGTCTGCCCAATCATATCCTCCCCATAATTGTCCTGACCAATCTGATGATTGTGTAAGTAGATGTCTCCAGCTAATCTGTTTGTTATGGTTTCCATCAAAGGTATGATCCCAAATATATTGATAAGCCTTATCATCTACCGATGCAATGAGTTTTTGATCTATCGCCAATCCTGCTATGGTAGATAAATAACTTTTGGTTACACTAAATGTCATATCTACACGAGTAACATCTCCCCATTGCGCGATAATATATCCATCTTTGATAATTACTCCCGCAGGTGTTCCTCTTTTTTTGGTAGGTCCAAGAATAGTGTGATACGGTTCTCTTTCAAAACCTTTTAGGATGGCTTGTCGTAAGTCTTTAGCACCAGTATACTCATGATCTTTTGCAAATTGGATGGCTTCTTCCAGTTTTGTTTGATTGATTTTAAAGACAGTGGGTGATTTTTCTTCCCAGTTTCCACGTTGTGGGAAATATACGTCTTGCGCATGAGCAATCGCAAAACTTAAAAGCAGGAAGAAAAAGATGCCGTTAATTCTCATTGGATGTATAATTTTTTACAACTCTTTTGACTAGAAGAGATAATCCCACTATAAATAGGATAGACCCGATAAATGACAATATTCCTGTTCCCATAGTAATATAGGAATAGACATCAGCACTCCATTTTCTATAATATACAAATAGCACCATAGAGGCCTGGTTAAGAATAATGGTAGTAAAGATGATGATATTACCTATTAGTATAAGCACTCCGTCGATTGTAGAACCTGCTTTTTTAAGATAGTAGAGGCTAATAATGATAAATGCGACGGTGGGCAAGGCATAAACAATACCTAAAAGTAGTTGAATAATGATTGATGGTGTATTAGCATCCATAAGATATACGTTTTATAAGTCTTCGTTTTCACCAGCACGTTTTAGGATAGGTTCTGGTAGTGATTTTTTGGCTTTGGCGCCCATTTTTTTAAGTTTTTCTACGCTGATGATCAGGTTACCGCGACCTTCTACCAGCTTATTCATAGCGGCAGAATAATCTTTTTTAGCATCGTCGATTTTTTTGCCTACCCCAGTAAGATCTTTTATCAACCCCTCGAACTTATCATATAGCGCGCCTGCTTGTCTGGCAATTTCTATAGCATTGCGTTGTTGCTTTTCATTATTCCACATCGTGTCAATCGTACGCAATGTAGCTAGTAGGGTAGAAGGAGTAACAATTACGATATTCTTTTCAAAAGCTTTGTTGTATAACTTACTATCCTGATTGATGGCTATGGCAAAAGCAGGTTCTATAGGTACAAAAAGCAATACAAAATCCGGAGATTCAATATCATACAAATCCTGGTAGTTCTTTTCAGAAAGTTGATCTACATGGCGTTTTAATGAAGCGATATGCTCCTTAAGATAGTTTGCTTTCAGGTCTTCATCATCTTCATTAACAAAACGTTCATAAGCGGTGAGTGTTACCTTAGAGTCGATCACCATTTTTTTGTTGTCGGGTAAATAAATGACTACATCGGGCAATACGCGTTCGCCCTCTGTGGTTGTAAAACTTTGTTGGATAAAGTATTCACGATCTTTTTCGAGACCTGATTTTTCTAGTACTCGTTCTAATACTAATTCACCCCAGTTACCTTGCATTTTGCTATCCCCTTTTAATGCTTTAGTAAGATTGGTGGCTTCTTTACTCATTTGCTCATTAAGGTCTTTAAGCCCTAAAATTTGCTGGCGCAGTGCTGCATGATAATCAATACTTTCTTTGTGAGTTTGATCTACTTTTTTCTCAAAAGTGATAATCTTTTCTTGTAGTGGTGTTAGGATATTTTTAATGTTCTCTTTGTTCTGCTCTGTAAATTTATTTGATTTTTCGTCGAGGATTTTGTTGGCCAGGTTTTCAAATTCTTTGGTAAATTTTTCCTGAAGTTTTTCTACTTCATCTTTTTGCTCCTGGTTTTTGAGCAGTAAGTTTTCATATTCGGTATTACGTCGGGTAAGTTCGGTATTCAGAAAATCTTTTTCTCTACGAATCTCTTCGCGTTCATGACTGATTTCTGAAAGTTGTTTTTCTGAATGTTGCTTCTGTTCTTCGATTTGGGATTGAAGCTGACTATATCTTTCGTTTAGGGCACTTTGTTCGCTTTTGTTTTTAAGTGCAGCAACATATTTACCAATAAAAAAACCTATGATAATAGAGATGACAATTGCTCCTATGGCAATGATGATCGGTGTGTATTCTGACATGTATTCGTTAATCTTTATTCAAAGATAAAGATTTAATGAACAATTATTTTAATTATATAGGAGCATCGGTAGGGCCACCTCCATATTTGCCCCATTGCAATTTGCCATGTAGGCTCTTTAACTTCTTTTCTTTAAGCCATTGATCGTAGAAAAACTCAAAAACCGTATCAATCAACTTTATTTCGAAAGTATCTTCAAAATCATCGATAATAATTCTTTTTTTGAAAAAGTCGGCAGGATACCCTTCGTTTGAATTTTGTTTGTATGGAGCTAATACAGTAAAATAGTTTAATCCTTTTATTTCACCAAATGCACTGTAATTTGATAATATTTCTTGTTTTAGAAGCTTTCCTTTTTTAGTGAGATTATAATGCAGATCAAATAACCCTAATAAGTTTTCTGAATTGATAATATCTCTTTTGAGGTCATATTCATTATTATAATCTTCAAAAAAGTGATTGAAAATATAAAAAATGCTAAAGCTATGTCTTGTATTCCTAAAATGCTTTAGTAGCTTTTTTTCAAATTCTTTTTGCACATATTCATCTAGCCTTTCACCAGATTTAAAATGAATACTATCTAATGCTAGATATAGTTGTTCTCCACCTTCGCCAACAGTAGTTAGAACATCTCTTGCTATTAGATCAAAGAAAATAAGCGTAGACAAATAAGGAAAGCTTATTTCTTTTGCATTTAAGACCATAGCTATTTCTGCCTGGCTATATTTATCTATTAGAAGTTTCATGCCATAGAAAAATTAGTAGCTTTAATTTCTAACTTTATATCGTCCTGATTTTTCATCAAACAAAATCAGGTCTTCAGGAAATAAGCCAGAAAAAGCCCTTGCCTGGACCAATTCTTTAGGTCTTCCAAACTCAAAACCGTCTTCATTTAACACAATCATTTTATCACAAAGCTGTATAGCAAAATCGATCTCATGTGTAGAAAAAAGTATGGTTTTTTTGGTTTCGAAAGCCAAACGTTTTAACAGCTTTAAAATATACGCCTTATGGTATATATCTAAATGTGTTGTGGGTTCGTCTAGCATGATAAAAGGAGTGTCTTGTGCAATAGCACGTGCAATAAGTACTTTTTGTAATTGCCCATCACTCAATTCAAAACATCTTTTGTTGATCAAATCTGTAATATGAGTCACCTCTATAGCCTTATGTACTTTTTCGATATCTTCTTCGGCCATTTTGCCTACCCAATTGGTATAGGGTTGCCTGCCTAAAGCGACCAACTCATATACGGTTAGGTTTTTTGAAGCCACTTGCTCAGTTAATACAATGCTTAATTGTGCGGCCAACTCTATAGATTTATATGAGGTAAGTTTTTTATCAGATAAATAGACACTGCCATGCAATGCTGGTTGTACTCTGGATAATGTTCTTAATAAAGTAGATTTACCAATCCCATTGGCGCCTACCAGACCTATTAATTCACCTTCGTGCAACTTTAAATTGATATCGGCTGCTACCACATGCAATTCTTTTTTTGTGCGGTAACCAATAGAAAGGTCTTCAGTCTTTAGTACGATATTTAGGTTTTCGTATTCGATAGGTATGTGCTTTTAATTTTGGGGCTTTGTAATATCAAATATAGAAAATAGAATTTAAGCAGGTGATGTAATAACGTTAAGAAAGCAAAATTTGATGTCAGACTATCCGTTTGAAGATCCCTGTATGACTTGTTGAGGTTTGTTACATCTCGATACAATTCTTCCTCAGGTCGAATCACTCGATGCGCCGGGGCATCTAGTGTAACAAATAGATGGTATTTATACTGCTTTGCTGTACTTTCTTTTGCGTAGCATTACAAATAAGAATCCGAAGGCCGCCAAAATTAGTAGTGGAACCGCAATATTAATAACTTGCCAATATGTTTTATTAGCAACCACTTTTTCTACATGTAAAAATGGAATTTTAATTTCTTTGCTTCGCACTTCTATAATCCCCGTATCATCTAACAAATAGTTCACGGCATTAAGTAAAAACTCTTTATTACCGTAATTAAGGTTCATGTATGGATCAAAACCTAATGGTATTGGTTGTCCTTTTCGAGTACTGTTTTTGATGACATCACCATCGGCAATAACGATCATTTTTGTATCAAGACTATTGTCTTTATTGGCTTTTAGCGCAGTTGGTTTTATTCTACTTTTATAAGCAGACTTAAAGTTTCCTTCTAATAAGACCGCCAGGGTTTGTGGCCCTTCAATATAACTTTCGATATCCGGTTTTTTTCTGATCACATCCAGTCTCATTTCTTTAGGAACTCCTTCGAGTTTTGATTTATCTGAACTGCTTAATAAAACCGTCTTTTTAATATCATTTTTTAAGGTATCGATCTGATTAGAGAATTCAAATTTTACGGACTCTATATTTTTTACAATTGGGTGATTGCTTGTACTTTTGGTTAGTGATCCATAAAACCATGGGTATGGTGTAAATTGGGTGTTATTACCCTCTCCTGAGGCCAGAACCAACGGGGCAGAGTAGAGGTCATTAACAATTACCGGGTTTACACGTACACCATATGAAAATAAGGCATCTCCAAGCCTTAAATCTTGCATCAATGCTACTGAAGCTCCTTCAGGATTCATAAGACTATCGATTTCCATAGAAGTCGATTCTAGTAGCCAAAGAGATTTACCGCCATTCATGATAAACTGATCGAGCACATATTTTTCTTTCTCAGAAAAAGCTACATTGGGTTTAGCATTGATAATCATATCAAATTTTTGTAACTCTTCTAATGTTTTTTGAGGATTACCGGCTACAGAATCCAAAGTAAAAGCACCAACAAAATAATAGTCTTGTAGTATTTTGATAAAATCTGCAATGTTAACATCTGGTAATTGTCCGTTCCCTTTTAATACTGCAATTTTTTGTTTTTTTGGATGCAATAGCTTGGTTAGGCCATCGGCAAATGTATATTCTAATTGTTGAACCGAATTATACACACGTTCTTCAGAAGTTGCTCCTATTGTATTTTTGATCAAAGGAATTTTTACACTTTGATTTTGATAACTCATAATGGCCCATGGAACCACCGTTTCGATTTCAGTTTTACCACTTTCTTGTACACTAACTTCCATGGGGGTAAGTCCAAATCGTTGTAATTCTGAAATGGTTTGTGCACGTAGTTCTTCTTGGGCCAGAGGATTGGTAAAAATGTATTTAATATTAGAATTTATAGCATTAAACTCCTCTAAGATTTGTTTGGTTTCTGCTTGTAAACGCCTAAATTCTGAAGGAAAATCACCCTCTAATAAAACATCTATAACCACAGGGGCGGCAGCTTCAAGAACAAGGTTTTCGGTTGCCTGAGATAGTGTAAAACGTTTATCTTGTGTAAGATCAAAACGGGTGTAACCCGTGCCAGCCAGTACGCTAACTATTGTAGTTAAAGCCAATAGAATTACTAGAGGTTTAATCTTTTGTTTTTTAGTGCTTTTATGTAAAACGATACTGGTTAAAACAACAAAAAATACAATAATGCTTAAAAAATAAATTATATCCCTGGTGTCTATAACCCCCTGACTCATACGCTCATAATGCCATTGCATACCAAGTTGCTCAAAAAAATAAGCAGTATCTCCTAAAGTTTCATAATTAGCAAGACTACTAAACCCGTAATAGAAGGTGAAGCAAATTAGTAATGCTATCAAAAAAGCCACGATCTGATTGTTGGTAATTGAAGAAGAAAATATCCCAATCGACGTATATGAGGCAACAAGTAATAAAAGCACGATATACGACCCAAGAGTACCTCCAATATCTAGATTACCAATTGGATTTCCTAATTGATAAATGGTTATTACATAAAGAATACTAGGTACTAAAGCAATACAAATAAGAGATAGACTACCTAGATATTTGCCCAATACCATTTGCCATCTTTTAATGGGTTTTGTAAGTAATAATTCTAAAGTTCCTTGTTTTTTTTCTTCGGCTATACTTCGCATGGTAACTGCGGGAACCAAAAGTAATAATATCCATGGAGCTACTTGAAAGAAGGGAGATAGATCAGCAAAGCCGCTATCAAGGATGTTAAATTGCCCTTTGAATACCCAAAGAAAAAGTCCGTTTAGGATTAAAAAAATAGCAATAACGAGATATCCTACGGCAGAGGAAAAAAAGGTATTTATTTCTTTTCGTATTAATGCGAACATATTTTTTTTGGTTTGAAGCTTGAAAAACTCGAATTGACGTATTTTTGATATTATACTCTATTTACACTCCAGGCTTCGGGTTTTTGATTAAACTTACTTTTTGTATTGGCCCAAACTCCTTTGAATAACGCAGAGTTTCTATAGTTATTGAGGTGTTCTTCAGATTCCCAATGGCTATAGGTAAAAAATTGATTGGGAGTATTGATGTCTCTTAATAATTTGACATGACTGCATCCTTCAAAATTTAGAATCTTGTCTTTGTTTTGTTCAAAAACCTCAATAAAGGCATCTACTTGATCGGGTTCAAAACCTAATTTTACTATTCTTTCAATCATTATTTACGTTTCATCTTTGTCATCCCGTTGTAGAACGGAATCCATTTTGTTTATGTTTTATCATTATATAGATTCCAGCCTGCGCTGGAATGACAACTATTTATTATTTACGAAGCATTAAGGGTGAACTTATCTTTTTTTCATTTTATCCTAAGGTTCTCGAAGGATATGATGACAAAAAATAAAGCAAATAACCTGTTCGAGTACCTATATTATTTTTTAATTATTATATATATCAATATCAAATATTCAATTACTAATTATTCGAAACTAATACTCACTGTATCTCTATAGTGCAAACCAAAAAGGCTAGAAGCACCGCCTACCGTTTTTGGGTTACTTTTATATATTGCCAGCTCTAAATACCCCGAAGAGTTAAAAATAGCCAGTTTTTTACCATCTTCTTCACGCCTGCCCTTCTCGATTTCAAAATTAATAGCATCACTATATCGTTCGTATACATTTTCGAAAACCGCTGTACGCGCTGTAATTTTAAATTTTCGACCTTTGCCTACCTCTTCAAAAAGTTTTCGGGTAATATTAGTAACTAGGTTTCCATAATTATCGATATAGATAATACTGCCTACAATTTGTTTGTTGCCTACATTTACGATAGGAGTAATACCCTTTATGGTTTTGATTTCTGAAATAGTTTTTCCAATAACATCTAGTGTGCCGCCACGAGCAATATGACAGGCTACCGTTACAAAAACGTCGAGCACAGGGAAATTGGATACAATAGCATCATGAATATTTATTTCGACAATCTTTTCGGGATTAAACTCTGAAGTAATTAAGCATATCAATCCATTATTTGCACAAATAAAATAATGCCCATCTAATTGTACTGCAATATGTTTGTTTTCGGGATTAAGTTCGCTATCAATACCAACAATATGAATACTACCTTTTGGGAAGCTTTTATATGCATTTTGTATAATATATGCCGCTTCTGTGATATGAAATGGCGAAATCTCGTGAGATATATCAACAACCTTGGCTTCGGGTAATTCGGTATAAATTGCTCCTTTAACCGCAGACACAAAGTGATCTTTGATTCCAAAATCAGTAGTTAACGTAATGATTGGCATGTACAAGAATTGTTAATATCTTTTAACTGTAAGCGCTTAAAAATATGTAAATTTGTTTTGAAGTTCTTATAAGTCTTTCTTTGAGTTGCAAAATGATGATAAAACCATTTTTTATTGGTTTATTGACCATAAAATCTCGTTATGATCCTATATATGATCAAATCAGTTTTAAATTATCATTTTGTTTTCCCGGCAAAAGACTTAAAACAACTTTAGCAAACTTAGTCAATCCTTGAAAAAAATCATACTAAAATTCGTATAGCTTTTGAACGAACTTATCATTGAATTAACAGAAATCAATCCGAGAGAATTTTTCGGACTTCAGAATAGTAATATTCAGTTATTAAAAAAATACTTTCCTAAGTTAAAAATTGTAGCCCGAGGCAGTAAAATGAAAGTCTATGGAGACGAGGATATGCTCGAAGAGTTTGATATGCGTCTTAATATGCTTTTGGAACACTTTGGAAAATACAATAAACTAGATGAAAATGTGATTGAGCGTGTGCTCACCAGTGACAGCAAAGCTGATTATGAGACATCTGTCAATAGCGGAGAAACGTTGGTGCATGGAGTAGGAGGCAAGTTGATAAAAGCACAAACAGCAAATCAACGTAAACTAGTTGAGTCTTCGAATAAAAATGATATGGTTTTTGCTATTGGTCCTGCCGGTACCGGAAAAACCTATACCGGAGTGGCTTTGGCCGTAAAAGCACTGAAAGAGAAACAAGTACGTCGTATTATTTTAACGCGCCCTGCTGTTGAGGCCGGAGAGAATCTAGGTTTTTTACCTGGTGATCTCAAAGAAAAACTGGACCCGTACATGCAACCTTTATATGATGCTTTGCGTGATATGATTCCAGCCGAAAAATTAGATAGCTTTATAGAAAAAGGAATCATCCAGATCGCGCCGATGGCGTTTATGAGAGGAAGAACACTAGATAATGCTTTTGTTATCCTGGACGAGGCGCAAAATACAACTCATGCCCAAATGAAAATGTTTCTAACTCGTATGGGTAAAAACGCAAAGTTTATTATTACTGGAGATCCCGGGCAGATTGATTTGCCTCGTAGAGTTACTTCGGGTCTTAAAGAAGCATTACTGGTACTTAAAAATATCCAGGGGATAGGTATGATCTATCTAGATGATAAAGATGTTATTAGACATAAACTGGTTAAAAAAGTAATTGCTGCTTATAAAGAAATAGAAAATAGAAACGGATAGATTTTTAATTGTTTTTTAAGAATATTAAAAGCGTAAAATCCATTATCCGATACCTGAAACCTATATAATGAATACAATAACAGATACAAACTATAACTTTCCTAATCAAAAATCAGTATACAAAGGAAAAGTAAGAGAAGTATATAATATTAATGATGAACTTTTGGTTATGATTGCTACTGATCGTTTATCTGCATTTGATGTAGTCATGCCCAGAGGGATCCCGTTCAAAGGGCAAATTTTAAATCAGATTGCTACCAAAATGATGAAAGCTACAGAAGACCTGGTGCCTAATTGGTTAATAGCAACACCTGATCCTAATGTAGCTGTAGGACATCTATGCGATCCGTTTAAGGTAGAAATGGTAATTAGAGGATATCTTTCTGGTCATGCAGCTCGAGAATATAAAGCCGGAAAAAGAATATTATGTGGAGTATCAATGCCCGAGGGAATGAAAGAAAATGATAAATTTCCTGAAGCGATCATTACACCATCGACTAAAGCTGATAATGGCGAACATGATGAAGATATCTCGCGAGAAGAAATATTATCTAAAGGAATTGTTTCTGAAGAAGATTACCTGATTCTTGAAGACTATACTCGCAAGCTTTTTCAGAGAGGAACAGAAATTGCTGTAAAACAAGGTTTGATTTTGGTAGATACCAAATATGAATTTGGAAAAACGAAAGAGGGTAAGATTGTTTTAATTGATGAAATACATACACCTGATTCTTCTCGTTATTTTTATGCTGAAGGCTATGAGGAGCGGCAGCAAAACAACGAAGCGCAAAAACAATTGTCAAAAGAATTTGTAAGGCAATGGTTGATTAGTAATGGTTTTCAGGGTAAGGAAGGACAACAAATCCCAGAAATGAATGACGATTATATACGTTCTGTTTCTGAACGTTATATAGAACTTTATGAAAACATTACAGGCGTATCGTTTGTTAAGGCCGATGTTTCTGAAGTAGAAAAACGTATAGAACGTAATATTCTGGATTATTTAGGTAAATAATCTTTAAAACGATATAAAAAAGAAGCGATTGTTGGAGGACAATCGCTTCTTTTTTTGCTTACTAAGCAACCTTGTACTCCAATAATTGTACGTTATCCTGCAAGCGTTCTTTGACAATGTTCATCATTCGTTTGTTAAGGGCTGATGAATTTTGCGTGTATTTAGTGTATTCTTCAACAGTAAATTGCCCAATGATCATTCCTTTAAGACTATTTCTGAATTTCATGTCTTTTTGGATTGCATTTTCAATAAAGGCGAGCCTTTTTTCTAAGGACAATTCGTAAAAGGTATTCTTTCTTTTTCTGATGTAGTTTTTAAATACTTCAAGTAATAAATCTCCTTGTAATTTTATTATTGGCCTAATAGTTTTGTTTTGAAATTGCTCGTCATTAGACATGTTTTCAGAAACTCTGGCATTCAATAATTGTGGGCGCATTGCCAATAAATTTGATTCCCTGTTTTCCATAATAATGAAGGTTTACTAAAAATACGTATTTGTTGTATTCAAATTTCAAGACATCAAATAGAGTTTTAAACTACTTATAAACAATACTGATGTTACGGAATCTTATCAAAATGTATAAATCTACGTTTTCTACTTTATTTAAGTATTAAACGAATTTTAAGATATTGATACCAATAAAAAAGCTCCCTATAAGAGGGAGCTTTAAAAAATATATGTAAAAGTTTTACTTGCTCAAAAACTTGGCTTTATCCAGAATTTCAGTGGGTTTACCATTTGTTTTTTCAAGATATTTATTAAGTTTTGCTACTTGCTTAGCATTTATTTTTTCAAAAGCAGCTTTAGCTTCATCAATCTGTTTTTGTAATACATCTATATTTTCTAACTGAGAAAATGATGGTTTTTCAAACTGATTTGTTACTTCGGCATATATTTCAGACAACTTTTCTCTTAATTGCGGCTCTGCTTCGTTTACATAATTATCTCCTGTAGTAACCACTAAAGTTTCTTTTAATTTGGTTAACTCATCAATAGCAGAAGTTGAAATCTTACTCGAAGCAGGATCATTTTTGGATAGATTTTCTGCTTTTTTAATGTTTTGGTCAATTTTATATACTAAATATGCAAGATCTTCCATACCATCAAATAATTGTTTTGCAGCATTTTGTTGTGCAATTCTTTCTTGACTTGTAATTAAAGATTCTGGATCATTTTTTACGATGATAGAACTTGTAAATTCTTTTTTCCCTTTTTTGAGTACTACTTTGTAGGTTCCTTCAGAAACCCTGGGAGAAGTAAACCCACCAAAAGTAAATGTTTTACCTGCGGCTACCTTAGGCGCTTTTTTTCTAAAGTTCCAGTCTACAATATTGATACCTTTTGCCTTTCCAGGTGTTAAAGAAACCACTTCATTACCTTCTTGATCCTGTATAGATAGAGTCATTTTTCCAAAAGTATGTCGCTTTTTGAGATAATATATAATCTTAGCAGCAGTATTGGGATTGTCTCCTACAAACTGAAGTTCTGTGCTTCCGCCACCAAAACCACTTTCTTCTTTAATGATCGCTGGTTTAGTTTCAAAAAAATGAACTTCTTTGGCAAGCACCTCCTGGTTTATTTGTCGTAAAGGTGAAATATCATCTATAATAATAGCACCACGACCATGAGTACCCATTACCAAATCATTGGTCCTTTTTTGTAGATCAATAAAATGAACAGCAGCTGCAGGCATATTGTTGGTAAAACGAGACCAGTTTTTACCACCATTTATAGTGATAAATAAGCCAAACTCTGTACCTAGAAATAAAAGATCCTCATTGACATAGTCTTCTTGAATGTTTCTCGCAAATCCTACAATATCATCTGTTACTATTGATGTCCATGTTTTACCAAAATCTGAAGTTTTATATACATAAGTGTTCATGTCTCCTGATGCATGCCCATCAAACACAGCATAAGCTGTACCTTTTTTATGACTACTTGCTTCTATATGGTATACCCATGTATTTTTAGGAAGCCCTTGAATGTTTTCAACTGTGTTGGTCCATGTTTTACCACCATCTTGAGTTATTTGAACATTTCCGTCATCGGTACCTACCCATATTATTTTTTCGTCTAGTGGAGATTCTGCAATAGTAAATATGGTAGTGTGCGTTTCTGCTCCTGATTTATCTGTAGAGATTCCTCCAGATTCTTTATCCTGTTTTGCCGGATCATTAGTAGTAAGGTCTGGAGATATTTTTTTCCAATTATCACCCATATCTTCACTTACGTGTAAGAATTGACTTCCCATATAAAAACGATCTGGTTGATGATTACTAATCGCCATAGGAGCATTCCAGTTGAAACGCAAGTCGGCTTCTCCTTTTATAGGTAGTGGTTGGATGTTTTTTGTATAATTCTTATCCATATCATATCTCCATACATTTTGTGCACCTTGCATTTCAGAATAAATGATACGTTTTGTTGGATGTCTTAATACTCTAAACCCATCGCCAACACCTACAGGATTCCAATCACGAGCTTCGATACCTCCTGGAGAGGAAGAAGGTCCCCACCAAGATCCATTATCTTGAAGCCCTCCATATATATTATAAGGTTCATCATTATCAACACTAATATGATAAAACTGTGACAGAGGTAGATTGTCAACCATGTCAAAAGTACCCGCGCTATCCCAGCTTCTATATACACCGCCATCTGTACCCACATATAATCGATCAGAGTTATTAATGTCAAATACAACATCATGAATATCCGGATGAAGCTTTAAAGGGCCTGTTAAAGGTGTTAAAGCTTTAAAAGTTTTACCTCCATCACGAGAGATAGAACCTAAGAACCCACCTTTGATTAGAACATCTGGGTTTTTAGGATCTACAACTACTCTTGAAAAATAAAATGGTCGTACTACCAATTCAAAATCTGAGTTTAATAATTTCCAACTTGCACCTGCATCATCAGATCGGTATAATCCTTTATCTTCTTTACTTTCTACTACGGCATAAACAATTTTAGGATTAGAAGGTGCCACGGCAATAGCAAATCTACCTAGATCTCCCTTAGGGAACCCATTATGGATTTTATTCCAGGTTTTACCAGCATCTGTAGATTTGTATAGAGCACTATTGGCTCCACCAGAATTAAACCCCCATGCAGTTCTTCTAAACTCCCACATAGAAGCATATAAGATGTTGGGATTGGTAGGATCCATGATTAGATCACTAGCTCCGGTTTTTTCGTTTGTATATAGTATTTTATTCCAGGTTTTTCCGCCGTCTATTGTTTTGTAAATACCTCGTTCTTCACTATCTCCCCATAATGCGCCTAGAACAGCAACATAAATTTCGTTAGAATTTTTAGGATTAATTTCAATACTGCTTATACGTTCAGATTTTTCAAACCCCATTTTTTTCCAGTTTGCACCACCATCTGTAGATTTGTATAAGCCATCTCCGATAGAAACACTATTTCTGGTCCATATTTCTCCGGTACCTACCCATATGGTATTATCTGGATCACTAGGGTCTACCGCTACTACACCAATAGATTGTGCATGTTTATCAAAAATAGGTGCAAAGCTAGCACCACCATTAGAGGATTTCCAAACTCCTCCACCGGCTGTACCTACATAGAGTATTCTACTATTTGTCGGGTGATTTTCTAGGTCTATTATTCTACCACTCATAAGGGCAGGACCAATTTGTCGAGCTTCCAAGTTACCAAAAAGTTCTTTCCCTTTAAGGACAATTTCCTGAGAGTGCATACTCATAGAGAAGAGTATACTCAAAGCCCCAAAAATAATTTTTTTGTTCATGATTAGTTTGATTGATTTGATGTGAATAAAAAATCCCCAACAGAAGTATTGGGGATTAATTTAATATATGGTGTTATTCCTTTTTTTCTTCAGCTGTCTTTTCTGGAAAAGCAAATATTGCTGTGTCTACTTCAGGATCAAGTTTAATATCTTTAAAACTTAAAGTTTGAAATTGATTGGTTATCGTAAAAGGAAAATAAACTCCATTTACTTCTTGATAATCGCTAATAGAAGATTTTGCGATTTGCCCTTTCATTGGTCCATCATTAATTTCAGACTCTATAATGATTGGTACAAAATTTTCGGTATCAAAATAATAATGAGAGATGTTTGGCTGAGATTCACCATTAATAGTAATAGGATCTTTGGTTAATTTTATTTTAAAGGCTTCTGTACCATCTACAGTCTCTTTACCAATTAGCTCAACAGAATACCCTTTATCTTTATAGTTCAAAAATGGATCAGGAAAATCTTTAGACTGTTTTTTTAAATTTTCGGTAGCTTCGTTATCACTTTTTTCTGCCTCCATAGTCATTTGGTTTCTTTGCCATGAAGTTTCGCCATCAAAAGCAGACCAAACCATTTTATTTCCTTGAAGTTCTATGGTAACTACTTGTTTACCATCTTTGGTAGATACTTGTTCAAAAGGAATTTCCATACCTTGCATTTTCATTACACCGATCATTTCGATACCTTTTAGTTTTTCCCAGTTATCTTTACCACCAGTGTTTTCAAAATAATTATTCAATATTTCATCTGCAGTTTGTGCATGAAATGATGTCGTAATAGCTAATATCAAAGCTATCAAAATGGATTTTAAAGCACTCATTATTGTATTTTTTATGTTGTTATTGTAAAATTAGTCAATCGAATTATACTTTTGTTACACTTTTATACTAATTCTTTTCACATATGCAATTTGGCAAAGTAGAATATCCAGAAAAAATTGATTTCACATTACCACAAGATCACGAAGATACAGCAAAGGTTCTGAAAATGAATCGTACAGAGAATTTATCTGTTTATGTCGGTTGTGCTAAGTGGAATAGGCAAGATTTAAAAGGGTTCTATCCAAGAGGAACTAAGGATGAGCTTGAATATTACTCAAGGCAGTTCAACAGTATTGAGTTAAATGCAACTTTTTATCGGATATTTCCTGAAGAACAGTTTAAAAAATGGTACGATAAAACTCCGGAAGGATTTAAGTTTTTTCCAAAACTTGTACAGAATATCTCTCATTTAAAGCGCTTAAATGAAGATGTACAACCTTATGTTGATGAATATCTGGCTTGTGCAGTACATCTTAAAGAAAAATTAGGAACTGTTTTCTTACAGATGCATGGCAATTTTGGCCCGAAGAACTTTGATAGAGTCATCAGGTTTATGGAAAAATGGCCAAAAGAAATACGGTTAGCAGTAGAGTTTAGACATACAGATTGGTTTAATGATCAATCGGTTGCAGATGAATTATATACTCTTCTTGAAGAAAATAATGTAGCGAATATAATTACAGATACTGCGGGTAGAAGAGATTTGTTACATATGCGACTTACCAATGATGAAGCTTTTATACGATATGTTGGAGCAAATCACCCAACAGATTATGATAGATTAGATGCTTGGGTGGAGCGACTCAAATCCTGGAAAGATTCTGGGATTAACCATATTCACTTTTTTGTTCATCAAAATATAGAAAAAGAATCTCCTTTATTATCTAAATATTTTATTGAAAAACTAAATAAAAAATTAGAGATGACACTTAATTTACCCAACCATTCAAAAGATGATTTGAAATTATTTTGAAGGTTTTTTCTTACTAAAATGTAATTTTACAAGGATTAAATACATTTTTTAAGGATAAAAAGTGTTAAAATTTGAATTTCTCTTGTATTTAATCGATTAATCGTGTATTTTGCCGATGTATTTGAAAGTTATGTAAGTATTAGTACTTAATTTTTATAGATCTGGCATACTTTTGAAATGTGATAAAATTAATACCCAATCTTAAAATTGAATCATATGAGCAAATCTTTACACTCTCTAATCTTAGTAGCTTTTTTGTTGGTTTTTAACGCTGTACACTCACAGATGATAGATACAGATGACCATCACTCTATAGACGAAAAAAATTCTCATACTACTCATATCGGTGCTCATAATGAAGATGCAGTTATATTACCAATAAAAGAAGAAAATTCTTACATTTTTAAAACTAAGCATGATCACCATGATCATGAAATTGCGGCATCCTTAAAGGATATTATCTCTTCGGATGAAGGAGCTGATTTTAATTGTTCAGGAGGTTTTTGCATGAATAAAGCTCATTTTCATAAAAAAGGATTGACTATAAAGAAACAACTCTTCGTTTACTTTATGCGCATATCTTGCTAATCAAAAATTATATACTTAGTTATTACTGATTATGTTGGGTTGTAAATATATTAGGCTATTTTTGCAACTTAAATCAGTTAACTATGACATTTTTTGAATTTGGAGTTTCTAAAGAACTATGTAAAGGTCTTAAAGAGATAGGTATTACTATTCCTACAAAGATTCAAGAACAGGCTGTACCTGTCTTGATGAATCATCAAACTGATTTTATTGGAAAAGCACAAACAGGAACCGGAAAAACGGCAGCTTTTGGTATCCCCCTGTTATCTAATATAGATGCTAAGAAGAAACATGTACAAGCCTTAATTTTGGCTCCAACCAGAGAGCTTGGCCAGCAGATCGCTAAACAACTTTTTAAATTCACAAAATATACCGACAAGATTTTTGTTGAGTCAGTTTACGGAGGAGAGAAGATTGATAGGCAAATCTCCAGGTTAAATAGGCCAACACATATTGTTGTTGCTACACCTGGACGACTTATAGATTTAATCAACAGAAAGGCTGTTGATATCTCTAAAATAAGGACTATTGTAATGGATGAAGCTGATGAGATGTTGAGTATGGGATTTAAAAAAGATTTGACAACAATCTTAAGTAAAACTAAAGGACATAGAAATGTATGGCTTTTCTCAGCCACCATGCCCGTTTCATTGAACGAGATTATAACTACATATGTTGATAAAAATGCTCCTCAAGTAAGTGTAGATAAGAATGATGCTGTAAATAAGGGTATTGACCATCAATTTGTAGTAGGAGAGGAGGCAGGTAAGTTAGATACTCTTACGTATTTCTTGAAAACACAAAAAGGAAGTAGAGGTATTATTTTTACAAAGACCAAAGTAGCGGCACGAACGCTTTCTAAACAATTGAAAGCCAAAAATTATGATGTAGGTTTACTTGAAGGAGAAATGACTCAAAAAGAACGAGATAAAGTAATGAGAGCTTTTAGGAATAAGAGTTTACAATTATTAGTATCTACAGATGTTGCTGCAAGAGGTATAGATGTTGCTAATTTGTCTTATGTAATTCATTATCAATTGCCTGACCAGATAGAGTATTATACTCACCGAAGTGGAAGGACAGCTAGGGCTGGTAATACGGGGTTGTCATTAGCTTTAATAACAAAACCTGAAGTTAAAGTTATAAGAGAGTTGGAAAAACAACTTGGTATTAGATTTGGTCAGATACGATAAAAAAATTAGCTCACACTCAAAGTGGAAATAGCGGATAATAATTCATCAAAGTTAACCGGTTTTGAGAAGTAATTGTCAAAGCCAATATTCATAAAACGCTGTCTGTCTCCAGGCATTGCATAAGCGGTAACAGCAAATACAGGAATACTTTTAAGGATATCCAGTTTTCGAAATCTTTGAAGTAACTCGCAACCGTCCATTTGATTTAATCCTAGGTTAATATCAACAAGAATAAGGTCAAGGTTTTTCTCTCTTACTACTTTAAGAGCCTGTGACCCATTTTCTGCAATAACTACATTAGAATCATGTTTGGATAACATCTTATCCATTACCATTGCATTTATTTTGTTGTCTTCAACGTAAAGAATATTCATACGTGTTTTGGAATTATAATGATAAATTCTGTCCCCTTTCCTAGCTTACTTTTTAATTTTATTTTCCCTCCTAAAATCTCGATATATCTTTTTGATAGACTTAGTCCAACACCTGTTCCTTCATACTCCCTACTTATACCAGTGCTCCCTTGCATTAGAGGCTCAAATATTTTGAAAAAATCCTTTTTGTCTATACCTATACCAGTATCTTTAATATAAATATAAATATTTTTTTTGGAAGTATTAGAATTAATCCTGATGCTAACAGCGCCTTTTTCAGTGTATTTAATGGCGTTATGTATGATATTATTAAGTGCTGGTCGAAATAAATTTATGTCTATTTTTGCCTGAGGACTTTCGGTATCAAGCTCCAGATTATAATCCAGTTTTTTAATGTCGGCCATATGCTGGTATTCTCTAAAAGAGGATTCTACCGTGTAATTGATATCGACTTCTTCAAAATTGAGAGTATCATGGATAGCATCTATTTCGCTGAAATTTGATAATTTATTCATGGTGTCCAGGAGCCTGTCTTTACTTTCTTCCAGATATTTTAGTAATTGATTTTGTTCTTCGGGATATTTATCTTTTAAAATTAAATTACTTATCGTCATTATACCATTTAATGGTGTTCTTATTTCATGACTAAAATTGGATAGAATATTAGATTTTAAGTTGCTTAACTCTTGTTCTCTTAGATGCGCTAAGGTAATGGCTTGTTGTGCAAGTTTACGTTCCGAAATATCATGAAAACTTACCAAAACAGAATTTATTTTATAATCGTCATCAAAAATTGGAGTATATTTTGATTCAAGCCATTGTGTATTTCCATCATGCATAACACGCTCAATTTCCTTTTTTATAGTATTACCTTTTAAGGCTTCATTAAAAGTATGAATAAATGAGTTTTTAAAATTTGCTGGCATTACATCAATAAATAAACAATCAGTCTTTGTTGGGTCGACTTTAAAGTCTTTTTTAATGATCTTTAATGATTTTTTATCGGTTATTAAGATTTTTCCTTTGGTATCCAGAAGTACAGTATATGCAAATCCATTATTTACAATGGCTTGTAACCTATTTTTGCCTTCAATTATAGTTCGTTCATTTAATTTTCTTTGATGTACATCGATTAGATTACCAATCATTCTAATGGTTTCCCCTTTTTCATTTTTTCTTCTAAAACCATGAACTTCGTAATGTTTGTAATTTCCTTTTTTATCACTTAAACGATAATGATTGTGATAGTGGTTTCCTTCTTTTTTAAGGTTATCCTGATGTCTCTTAAAGGCGCCGTCAACATCTTCTGGGTGAATCATTTTTCTAAAGATCTCTTCGGGCACAAAATCCTGATCTAAGGGTAAGCCAAGCATTTTTTTAAAATCTGAGCTATAAAAAACTTCATTTTTTGCGATATGATGATCAAATAATCCAGATTGAATCCCTTTTAAGGCTAGATGTTTAGTTTCTTCATTATACTTTAATTTTTCGATATAATGGTGACGATCTGTTATATCTGCTATGGTACCATTTACATAGATAACTTCATTTTTATGAATAACCGGATGGGCTACAACTTTTACCCATTTCTCTTCTCCTTGTTCGGTAACAATCTTCTCGGTGTACTCATACGCTTTTTTATTTTTTATTAAGTCATCCAGATATTTTTCAACTCTTTTTCTGGATTCTTTAGGATAAAAACTAGCGCCAAGCGCTCTGGTCATAGGCGTATCTGGATCCAAACCTTTAATAATATAGCACCCTTTGGACCAGTACATTTCATTATTCTTAGGATTGAAATACCATGCACCGGTTTTGGTAAGTTTAGAAATAGTCATCAGGGCTCTATGCTCTTTGTATTCTTCGGTGGTATCTGTTCCTGCGGCATAGACTAGATTGTTCTGAAAAGTTAAATCAAATTTTAAGGAAAGTACGCCATGGTTTTCAGTAGCAAAACTGAAGGATTTGCTGATAAGAAAATTTTCTGGAGAAAGTTCAGAAATTACCTTTTTAAAAACCGGGACATCATCATCAATAATAAAATCTGTGATGTAACCTCCTTCCATATAGCTTACATCAGATGGGAATAGTATTTCGCATCTGCTATTATAGGCTATGATTCTACCATCTTTTTCAAAAACAAGGAGAAAGTGTAGGGTTTTTTCAGCTAAGATTTCAAATTGATCCAGAGTAAAAGGCATAGTAAAAGAGTGATTTTCTATTATAGATCTGGGGTATTTTCTCTTAAAGTTACAAAATGATTTAGAATGACAGCATTAAAGATGGGGTTTTTAAAGTTATAATCGATTAACTCTAACATAAATCGGTGAAATTACACGGTAATAGCTGATTTATTACTGAAGTAATACTAATACTGCGTTATAATGCAACTTGGAGGATGAATTTGTTATTTGCGTACAACCTTATGATATATGACTATACTTTCTTAGTAGAATGAAGGTGCCACTTAATCCTTTTTGGATGCAGTTTATTGTTGGTTAAGAAAACTATGTTACTACGTTTTGGACTTTTATAGACCCTTGCCAAATTGGAAGTATTCTCTCATAGCTTATCAAATCAATAATTAATCTTTCGTTATTCTCTTTTGATAATATCATTCTTTCCAGACCCCAACTTTCTGGTTGAATATAGTTGTTTTGGTCGGTTAGTAGAAAGGCATAAGTGGTATTGTTTTTTTCTTTAATAGAAGAAGGGAGCCAATTTTCATCATATTTGGAAGTTGTTTTTCTGGGAGCGAAACAAAATCTATCTATAGTTTGTATTTCGGGATATGTAGGTATTGAATCTAGATCAATATTACCAACCACCAATCTTTGTAATTCTTTGGCCTTAGCAGAACTATTATAGAGTACAATTTCATGTTTGCCGGTATTCAAAACATTAATTTCATACATATTTATATTCTGAAGTATGCTATAATGCTTTTTTTCTTTAGGTGACGTAACATCATAGATACCATTTTCTAAAAACAATGGGAGTCTGAATTTATATGTGCCGGATAAAATTTCTGAGTATGTTGATGGTGGATCTATATATTCTGTTTTATCATGAGCAACTATTAGTTTACGTACTTTGGGTTTTTGGATATATTCATTGTTAGGTCCAAGGGCATGTGTCCAACGATTATAATCGATTGTTCCGAAGTTAATATCTATTTGGCCATGCATTATAGTTTCATATACAGTTCGATATTTGGATAGATCAATTTTGATAATATCTCTCATATGATATTCTGATTCCCAGTAAATTTGACTAAAAGCAGGGTTGGTTTTTATATTTGGATACGATGTGTTTATAAGACCATGATTTTTATCCGGTTTTACTGGGTTCGTACCATTCCAATCTACAAACCAGCCTTGTCTCGCTTCAGAACCAGCTTGTTCTTGACATAATACATTGTAAACTTCAGGGGGCATCTCAAACGAAGCATGATATTTAATAGTCTTTGAGTGTATCTTTATTTCAAACCCCTCGCTGGTAGTGCAATTATTTATTAATTCAATGTAATCGAAAGATTCGCCGTTTTCGATTTCTAATGAATTCGAAAATTCTGATTTGAGAATAAGGCTCCATCTTGATAATTCGTGTTGGCATATCTCTACTCTTTCTTGAGGTGTTAACTCCTCCCAGCTTTTTTTTGGGTTTTGATTGAAGTTATTAGAGGACTCAATAGTTAATTGTCTAAACGACATTTTTTTAATTGTAGTCACCGTATTGTTATGGTGATATAACTTAAGTCTTATTGTTAAATTTTTGATATCTATAATTTCGAAACTTATAAACTCGGTTATTTCAGTTAGATCTGTACCTCCATAAATATAAGCTTTAGCATCTTCAAAAGTGATTTCATTTTTATAATACCTAAGTATTTCTGTCTTTTTTTCAATAAGTTGTCTTGGGATGAATAACTTGGTTTTATATTCCATACAGCGGTATTGATTGATGTTTTCTGCAAATCATAAAGTTAAAACTTATAAATGGAACAGGTAATCCCAATAATGGGGATTTTACATATAATATAATGAGAAGTATTGTCAACAGAACATAGTGACTGTTCAAGGCTAATTTTAAGAAAAATAGTACAGAAACGGATTTTATATATTTTTCGGCAATGTAAAAAATAGAATTGTCGATAATTTTGTCAAGTAAAAATAAAAGCCTTGTAAATCAAACATTTACAAGGCTTTTTGCGGAGAAAGAGGGATTCGAACCCCCGGAGGTGTGACCCTCAACAGTTTTCAAGACTGCCGCATTCGACCACTCTGCCATTTCTCCAGTGTTATGTCGAATCAGGTTTTATTCCCTGAATGCGGGTGCAAATATAAAACCTTTTTTAATTCTAAAAAGAATATTTTTAAAATAATTTTTAGGTAATTTTTGCATACCTGAATATTCTTTGAAAAATATAGGATGAAATGAGTATCTTGTGTGCTCTTAATTAAATAATTGAATGAAAAGTACGTTAATAATTGCCGGAGCTTTTATAGTGAGTTGTTGTGGAACTTCGCAAAATTCTTCTGAAAATACTTCTAAGCTAGATTCGACATCTGAAAAAAATGATAAGACAACTGTTGTTGCCTATGCTCAAAGTATTACTTCTAAAGAACTAAAAGAGCATCTTTACATTTTTGCGAGTGATGATTTTGAAGGTCGTGATACAGGAGAGCCTGGTCAAAAAAAGGCAGCAGAATACTTAAAAGAACAGTATAAGAAAATGAAAATACCCTCTCCTATGGGAGGAGATGATTACTATCAGGAAATACCTGAGAACTATTTTAGAGGAGGAATAAAATCCTCAGAAAACGTATTGGCATATATAAAAGGAACCGAAAAACCGGATGAGATTGTAGTACTTTCTGCTCATTATGATCATGTAGGTGTAGATGCAAATGGTAACGTATATAATGGTGCTGATGATGATGGATCTGGTACTGTTAGTTTACTTGAAATAGCAGAAGCATTTAAAAAGGCTAAAGACGATGGTGTAGGGCCAAAAAGATCGATCTTATTCTTGCATGTAACTGGAGAAGAAAAAGGGTTGTATGGTTCTCGATATTATACAGAAAACCCTGTTTTTCCTTTAGAAAATACGGTTACAGATCTTAATATTGATATGATTGGAAGAATTGATCAAGCACATGAAGAAAAGGACAAGAATAATTATGTGTATTTGATAGGAAGTGATCGATTAAGTACCGAACTGCATAATATTAGTGAAGAAGTTAATTCAAAATACACCAAACTGGATTTGGATTATACATACAATGCAAAGAATGATCCTAATCGATTTTACTTTAGAAGTGATCATTATAATTTTGCAAAACACAATATACCTATTATATTTTATTTTAATGGTGTACATATGGATTACCATAAGATCACAGATACGCCTGATAAGATCGAATATGATTTAATGGCCAAACGTGCTCAATTAGTATTTTATACGGCTTGGGAAGTTGCAAATAGAGCAAAAAAGGTTGTTGTAGATAAAATAGAGAAAGAAGGAGAATAAAAACACGTTCTCTTAAAATAAAAAAAGCTCCTCATTTCTGAGGAGCTTTGTTTTTTTGGGTGGAAGATCGGTCTCACTTCGACTGGGCTCAGTACAGGCTTCTCGACCGATTAGTTTATTTCCTTTATGTTGGTGTAACAAAAAAAGCTCCCCATTTCCGAGAAGCTTTGTCTTTTGGGTGGAAGATCGGTCTCGAACCGACGACCTCCTGAACCACAATCAGGCGCTCTAACCAACTGAGCTACAACCACCATTTAAATTTAGGCTGCAAAAATAAAGTATTTCTTCATTTCTACAAACATTTTTTTGCATTAAATTAAATCAAAAATGGAATCGACTGCTACATAGCGTTCTACGGTAAAGCCTTCTGCGTGTTTCACATTAATAATTCTACCTAAATCTGCTGCACGGTATTTTATACTGTCCAAAAAGTTCTTACTAGAGATCGGGGTAGAAGGTTCTTTACTATTAGCATCATAAAATTGAGATTCGTAAGCTTCTACACTCTCGATTTTTTTGTCAATATAATTACTAATATCAACAACAAAATCGGGCTCAATAGTTTTCCATTGTATATAATGGTATACGTGTTTTGGTCTCCATGCCTCTTGAAGCTCTCCATTATATGTAGTTTCAATTTTTCTTAGTCCAGATAAAAAGCAGGAGTCACTTACTAATTTACTTCCTTTGCCATGATCTATATGTCGATCATCAATTGCATTACATAATACTATTTCGGGTTTGTATTTTCGAAGCATAGTAATTATTGCTCGCTGATGTTTTTCATCATTCATGAAAAAACCATCTCTAAATCCAAGATTTTCTCTTATAGATACCCCTAAAATTTGTGCAGCTTTTTTGGCTTCTTGATCTCTAATTTCTGGAGTTCCTCTCGTTCCTAATTCACCTCTTGTAAGATCTAGTATTCCAACTTTTTTTTCTTTGTCAATTTCTTTTGCAATGGTACCTGAGCAACTTAATTCTACATCATCTGGATGTGCTCCTATAGCTAGGATGTCTAATTTCATAGTTTAGTGTTCTAATTCTGGGACTTTTATTTTATTTAAAGCTTGTTGGATATCTTCCATTAAATCTTCTTTTTCTTCAATACCAACACTAAATCGCAATAAACCATCTTTAATACCTTGAGCTTGTCTTTCTTCACCGGTTAATAACGCATGAGAGGTTAAAGTAGGGGAGAGAATGGTACTTTCTACTCCTGCTAAACTCATAGAGCTTTTTATAAGCGTTAATTCTTTTTGAAAATCACTCGAATTTAATCCTTCTTTTAATTCAAACGATAGCATTCCTCCAAATCCTTTCATTTGTTTTTTTGCAATTTCATGGTCTGGATGAGATTTTAATCCAGGGTAGTATACAGCAGCTATGTCATCATTTTTTGCAAGCCATTTAGCAAGTTTTAATGCATTTTTATTTTGTCGCTTAACTCTAATGCCCAGAGTTTTTATACTTCTTTCCAGCATCCATACTGTAAAATCGCTTAAACTACCTCCAAAGTTTTTGGCTACCTGAAAAATGCGATCTATATTTTTTTCTGAAGAAACAACAGCTCCGGCTAAGATATCACTATGACCACCTAGATATTTAGTTGCAGAGTGCAAAACGACATCTATACCTAATGCTATTGGATTTTGATTTACTGGTGAAGCAAAAGTATTATCTATCATAGTAATAATATCTTTTTTCTTCCCTAAGTCTCCAATCGCTTGTATATCGGTTATGGTTAACAAAGGATTTGATGGAGTTTCTATATAAATTACTTTTGTATTTGATTGTATTTTTTCTTCAAAACCACTTATGTTTTGAGTTTCTACATAAGAAAATTCGATACCATGTTTTGTAAATTCTTCATTTACCAAATTGGCTGTGCCGCCATATAGTGTTCTTTGTAATACAATATGATCTCCTTTTTGTAAGAATGCGAATAGGGTAGTACTAATAGCCGCCATTCCGCTACCAAATATCAAAGAAGACTCGCCTTTTTCAAGTTTTGCTATTTTTTTGGATAAAGCTTCTTGATTAGGGGTATTAAAGTATCTCGGGTATCTTTTTACATCGACATCTTCAAATGCGTAAGAAGTTGAAAGATATATTGGTGAAACTGCACCTTTAAATTGTTCGTCTTTGATTTCGCCAAAGTGAGTACAAACGGTATTAAAACCCATTTTTTTTGAATCCATATGTTTAAATGATAATCTGAAGATTTACACCTCTAAATTACGGTATTCAAAAGAAATGATATAAGAATTAACAGAGAAAATATCGATGGGGGTTAAATTCCTTGAAATTTTATAAAAAAATCAAACCATTTTCATTCTTGAGATATTTCTCATAATGGTTTGAAAGAATTGTTGCGTATCGTAGGGTTTAATAATTACATCGTTCATACCGACAGAGATAGCTTGATTTCTTATCTCTCCTTCTTCGACCGCTGTTAATGCAATGATTGGTGTATGTGTATTAAAAGTTCGTATAACTTTTGTTGCCTCAAGGCCATTCATTTCAGGCATATTAATATCCATTAATACAAGGTCAAACTTTTCAAGTTTTATCATTTCAATGGCTTTCATACCATTACTCGCAATGTTGCAGGTATATCCATTCTTTTTTAAGATATTCTGTGTTACGATTTGGTTTATTTTATTATCGTCAACAATGAGTACGTTAAAGTTACTTGTTCCAATACTTAAATTTTCGCCAGTTTTTAATGAAATTTCCTCTTCTTTTACTACTTTTTCATAAAAGAGGTCAAAATAAAATTCAGAACCTTTACCTTCTTTACTATTTATATTAATCTCACTATTATGTAGTTGAATCAACTTTTTTACAATCGCGAGGCCTAGGCCTGTTCCTTCATATTCTTGATTTTCATTTTTTACTTGCGCAAAGTTGTCAAAAATAGTTTGCTGTTTATTTTTCGGAATTCCGATACCATCATCTTTTACGATAAAACGCAATATGTAACTGTCAGCTTTACAATCGATACAATTTACATTGATCCAGATGTTACCATCTTTAGTAAATTTAAGAGCATTACCGATTAGGTTTATTAGTATTTGTGATAGCCTTACTGAATCACCAAGTAAGGTGGTATTTATTTTTTTATCAATATCAATGTGAACAGTATTGTTGTTGCTTTTTTGTTTGGTATGTAATGAGTTAACAATTCCTTCAATTAATGACCTGATATCAAAAGTTACTTTTTCTAATTTTACTTCATTGGTTTCTATCTTACTAAGTTGAAGTACATCATTAATTAATGCCAAAAGGTAATCTCCAGAAAATTTTAATGACTCTAAGTATTCATCTTTTTTCTTCTTGTCCGGATTTTCCATCAACAATGATGTTAGTCCTATAACACCATAAAGAGGAGTTCTAAGTTCATGACTTACTGTAGATATAAATTGAGATTTTAGAGTAGATACTTGCTCTGCTGTTTCTTTTGCACTTATTAACTCTTTGTTTTTGTCAATCAGGACATTGTTTAGTCTTTTCTTTTGAATATTATTTCTGTATGAGCTAATTAAGAAAGCCAAAGAGATTAGGATCACAATAATACCCAGTATAATACTGATTCTCCACTTTAATACTTCGCTTTCACTTTCTTTCTTTTCAGTTTCAGCTTTTTTGATTTTCTCTTCGTATTGATCAACTTCATATTTAATATTAACCCTTTGAAGATCTATTAATTTTTTAAATTCTTTAGCCTTTAAGATATTTTGAAATTGTTTCTTTTGGTAATCATATGCCTTTTGAAAATCTTCTTGTTTGTGATAAAGTTGTGATTTAGTTTCGTATGATGAGGCTAATTCTTCAAAATATGTAGAAATTAATTCGTCATTATTGTTTTTGTTTTTTGTTTCACCTAGGGCATAAGATATTGACAATTCTATGTACTCTTCAGATTTTTCATATTCTTTAGTGTTTAAAAAATATTTACCTAATAGACCGTTCAGTTTTGTCTTTACAAGGTTTGAAGAGTTCTCATGAATTAATTCTATAGCAGGTGCAAGATTTTCATATGCACTGTCATAATCATTTCTGGATATATAATATTCGCCAAGGTTTAATAATGGCCTTATCATTCTAGCCGTATCATTTAGTTTTGTGGCAAACTCATATGATTTTTTATAGTAGGTAACTCCTTTTACCCTGGTAAGATTACGTTTAGTGTATACCCGTGCCAGATTATTATAAAGATCAGTTTCTAGTATTTTGCTGTTAGAACTTTGTGCATAGACAAGTGCTCTTCTATAATTACTTCTTGCCTTGTTATCTTCTTCATTAATTTCATAATTCTTGGCAATGATATTATAGATATAACCAAGGCTTTTATCATCATTATTATATTGAGCATTTTGCAAAGCAGCTTTAGCAATTTCTAGAGACTTTTCGTATTGATATGCTTCTTGTAGTTTTTCAGCTTTCTCAATATAGCTTTGTATACTATCAGAAATTAGAGAAGGTTGAGATTGTAGGCTTTGTGTAAAACCTACTAGGATTGAAAGGATTATATATAAAATTAAGTTTCTCAACTCTTTGTAATTCATGGTTTAAGTCAGTTGACGAAAATACAAAAATAGATTTAACATTGTGCAATTCACCGTAATAAAAGTGTAATTTATCCGTATTTTATGTAGGTGAATACAGTTTTTTGTAAGAAAAAATGTTATTTATTTGAAAAATAAGTCATGATTAGTAAAAACTATTTAGATATAAATAATAAAAATTGAGCACTCATTTTTTTTATACAAGTAGGTGTATATTTGTGCTGTAAAAAATTAATCAATAATTAAATTTTAAAATAAATTAATATGACATTTGTAGGCAAGAAATTCCCAAATTTAGACGTTGACGCAATGAATGATATGGGAGATACTTTTAAGCTTAATGTTTTAGAAGAAGCTCAAAAGAATAATAAAAAAGTATTACTTTTTTGGTACCCGAAAGACTTCACTTTTGTGTGTCCTACAGAATTACATGCTTTTCAAGAGGCGTTAAAAGAATTTGAAGACAGAAATACTATCGTTATTGGTGCTTCTTGTGATACTCCTGAAGTACATTTTGCATGGCTTAATACAGCAAAAGATAATGGCGGAATCGAAGGAGTTACATATCCAATCTTAGCAGATTCTAATCGTAACTTATCAAGTACATTAGGAATTCTTGATATTACTAACGAAAAATATAACGAAGAAACTGGAGTTGTAACTGTTGAAGGTGATAATGTTACCTATAGAGCTACATATTTAATTGATGAAGAAGGAACAGTCTTTCATGAAGGTGTAAATCATATGCCAGTAGGAAGAAATGTTGCAGAATTTTTAAGATTAATAGATGCGTATACTCATGTTCAGAAGAATGGAGAGGTATGTCCAGCTAACTGGGAAGAAGGTAAAGAAGCAATGAATGCTAATAGAGATGGTGTGGCTTCTTATTTAGCATCTAACTAATATCGTACTGTAAAATTTCTTCAGAATACCTTCTGAAGAAATTTTGCTTCTAATCTTTAAAATCAATTCAAATGGTTCAAGAATTAACAGAAGATAATCTTTCACAACTAATTGCAGATAATAATACTGTCGTAGTTCAATACTCGGCTTCTTGGTGCGGTAATTGTAGAATTATGAAGCCAAAATTTAAAAAGCTAGCAACAGAAAATGACGCTACTGCTTTTATTATAGTCGATGCCGAAAAATATCCAGAATCCAGAAAAATGGCCACGGTAGATAATCTTCCAACTTTTGCCACTTTTAAGGATGGAACTTTCGTAAATCAGGTACAAACCAACAAATTTGATGTTCTTAAAGAGTTAGTAGATGAAGTTACCAGTAATTAAGCATCTTACCAGTTTCATCGAAGAAAATGATGAAGATTTTTTGGTAGAAACCATAGAAACTTTAGAAGCATTAACCGAGGTATCCTCTCTTAAAGATGAAGAGCTTGATGTTATCGGAGAATTGATTTCTAATATGTATGGAGCTCTCGAAGTTGATAAAATGATCAAACAAGGAACTCCAAAAAAAGAAGCATTAAATAATTTTATGCAACGGGTCTTAGGATCTATTGATACTTGAAAAAGAAAAATTAAAAACCTTCCAATCCGGAAGGTTTTTTTATTTTCTATAAACTTTATTAAAATTACCATTTAATCTTACTAATTTTAAGGCTCAAAAAAACAACAATCATTTATTATGGCTACAATAACTTTAAAAGGAAACGAAATGCATACTAGCGGTAACTTACCCGCAATTGGTCAAAAAGCACCTGATTTTGAATTAGTAAATACAGATTTGTCAATATCTCGACTATCTGACTACAGAGGTTCAAAAGTTATTTTGAATATTTTCCCTTCGGTGGATACAGGTATATGTGCTGCTTCGGTAAGAGAATTTAATAAAGAGGCGAGTAACTTAAAAAATACTAAAGTTTTGTGTATATCGAGAGATTTACCTTTTGCACAAGCTCGATTTTGCGGAGCAGAAGGTTTAGAAGATGTTATCAATAGTTCAGACTTTAGAGATGGTAAATTTGGAAAAGACTATGGAGTAGAAATTACAGATGGTCCGATGAAAGGATTGCATTCTAGAGCAGTTGTAGTACTTGATGAAGAGGGTGTAGTGGCCTATACAGAGCAGGTGCCAGAAATAGTTCAGGAGCCAAATTATGCAGCAGCCCTAAAAACACTGTCTTAGGATATTAGCACATAATGAGTAAAGTTTCTGATTTTATATTAGGTAGGTTGCGTGGTTGTGGTTATGCCTTGAAAGGAGCATTGCTGTTACTAAAAACTGAACCAAGTATCCAAGTTCAGGCCGGAATTGCTGTTATTATAACGATACTAGGTTTTTATTTTCAAATTACTACAACGGAGTGGATGTTGCAAATTTTTGCCATCGGATTGGTAATGAGTATTGAAGGTGTTAATACTACTGTAGAAGCAGTTGCAGATTTCATACATCCTGACTTTCATGATAAAATTGGTTTTATAAAAGATGTTGCTGCAGGAGCGGTTTTTATAGCTGCTGTCATAGCCGTTATTATAGGATTGATTATTTATATACCTTACTTTGTTTAGAAAATTTTTCAGGCATTTTTACGTTCCAATATAGATATTCGTATTTTTGCGATAAGACATTCAAAAAATGGCTAAAAGAAAGGTAAGTACAAAAAGGAAAACAACTAAAAATAAAACTTCATTAAGAGAAAAATTTACATTATCAAGACAGCAAAAAGTTGTTTTGGGTAGTTTTTTATTCTTTTTGGGGATAGGTTTATTTTTTGCTTTTATTTCATTTTTCTTTAATTGGAAAATTGATCAGAGCGAAATATCACAATTCTATAACAGAACATCATCGCCCAAAAACTGGTTAAGCAAATTTGGAGCAGTAGTAAGTCATTTCTTTATTTTTAAAGGTTTTGGTATTTCTGCATTAGTAATCCCGTTTTTAACCTCATTGACAGGTGTATATCTGTTCTTTGATTTAAACAAAAGAAAATTAGCCGGATTTTGGTTTTGGGGAACTTTGGTAATGATATGGGTTTCAGTTGTTCTTGGATTTACAAAAAGCGAAAATGGTCTGATGGCCGGAATAATTGGATACGAAACCAATGATTTCTTACAAGACTATATAGGGTTTATTGGAACGGTACTCGTTCTTGCATTCTTTGCGATTGTATATATAGTAGTACGTTTGCGATATACCCCAGAAAAACTTACAGCATCTATAAAAAACACACAAAAAGCTATCGCAAAGGATTTTGACGAAACTCCAAAAACAAATAATGGTCATTCAATACCAACGCCGGTTCCGAGTACAGATGAATCAACAAGTTCTGGTATTAAAGAAAAAATTGATGCAATCATAGCCAGGTCCAAGGAGAAAGTCAAAAAGAGTGAAGAAAAAAGCGCTAGCCCTATTGTTGAAAGTGTTAAAAAAGAAGAGAATACTAATGAAGTTACCTTAAATCCTACGATTAATGACTTTTACGGTAATCCAAAAAATAGAGATTCTGAAATCCCTGAAAAAATAATAATAAAATCTGAAGATAATCCAGAGGATATTGCAATGGAAGTTGAAACAACTGTTGAAGAAGAAGTTGTAAAAAACTTGAGCAATAAATTGGTCAAAGATTTTGGAGAGTTTGATCCAAAATTAGAACTTGGTAATTATAGGTTTCCAACCATTGATTTACTAAAGGATTATACAGCTAATGCTGGAGGAATCACAATTGATCAAGGAGAGTTAGAAGAAAATAAAAACAGAATTGTTGAGACTCTTAAAAATTATAAGATTGAGATTGCTCAAATTAAAGCTACAGTAGGTCCTACAGTTACATTATATGAGATTGTTCCAGAGGCTGGAATACGTATTTCTAAAATTAAAAACTTAGAAGATGATATCGCATTATCTTTGGCGGCCTTAGGGATTCGTATAATTGCGCCAATACCAGGAAAAGGAACCATTGGTATTGAGGTTCCTAACAAAAATGCTACCATTGTATCAATGAGATCAGCTATTGCATCACCCAAGTTTCAAAATGCTGAAATGGAATTACCGTTATCCCTTGGTAAAACAATCTCTAATGAAACATTTGTAGTCGATTTAGCTAAAATGCCTCACCTTCTGATGGCAGGAGCAACAGGACAAGGTAAATCGGTAGGGCTTAATGCAATACTAACCTCTTTATTGTATAAAAAACATCCAGCCGAAGTAAAGTTTGTACTTGTCGATCCTAAAAAAGTAGAACTTACGCTCTTTAACAAGATCGAACGTCATTATCTTGCTAAATTACCCGATACAGAAGAGGCAATAATTACAGATAATACTAAAGTAATTAATACCCTTAACTCTCTTTGCATTGAGATGGATGCTCGTTATGATCTGCTAAAAAATGCAATGGTTCGAAATATTAAAGAGTATAATACAAAATTTAAGGCTAGAAAGCTTAATCCCGAAAATGGGCATAGATTTTTACCCTATATTGTATTAGTTGTAGATGAGTTTGCTGATCTTATTATGACGGCCGGTAAAGAGGTTGAAACACCAATAGCTAGGTTAGCCCAACTAGCCCGAGCAATAGGAATACATTTGATTATAGCAACACAACGACCATCGGTTAATGTGATTACGGGTATGATTAAAGCTAATTTCCCTGCACGAATCGCATTTAGAGTAACTTCTAAAATAGATTCACGTACCATTCTTGATACAGGTGGAGCAGACCAATTAATAGGTCGTGGGGATATGTTGTATACACAAGGAAATGATATTATTAGGATTCAATGTGCATTTGTTGATACCCCGGAAGTAGAAAAAATCACCGAATATATTGGCAGCCAGAAAGCATATCCTGATGCACACTTATTACCAGAATATGTAGGTGAAGAAAGTGGCACAAGTCTTGATATAGATAAAAGCGATAGAGATAAACTCTTTAATGAAGCTGCCGAAGTAATCGTTACAGCGCAACAAGGATCTGCATCTCTGTTACAAAGAAAATTAAAGCTAGGATACAATCGAGCTGGTCGATTAATAGATCAGTTAGAAGCTGCTGGTGTTGTTGGTCCTTTTGAAGGTAGTAAAGCCAGACAGGTTTTAGTTCCTGATTTAGTTTCACTCCAACAATTATTGGAGCAAGAATAAAATAATTTAGTTTAAAGATAATAGCAATTAAAGAAAAAATAATGATAAAAAAGGCAATACTTTTACTGTTTTTACTAGGAATTACCACCGCACAAGCCCAAAGTGCTAAAAGTCTTTTAGATGAGGTTTCTAAAAAGGTTAAAGGATATACTAATATTGTGATAAGCTTTAAATATGCCCTTAATAATCCAACAGAAAATGTATCTCAGGAAACTAGAGGAGATGTAACATTACAAGGAAATAAATACCTTCTTAGCCTAATGGGAACTCAACGAATGTATGATGGCAAAAAAATATACGTTATTATCCCTGAAGATGAAGAGATAAATATATCATCTCAAGATGAAGAAGATGCCAATAGTATAACACCTTCTAAAATGTTAACTTTTTATGAAGAAGGATATTCGTATAAAATGGATGCCGTTAGGGATTTAAATGGAAGAAAAATTCAATTCATTAAATTGACTCCAATTGATTCTAAAAGTGATTTAAAAGAAATATTACTTGGTATTGATAAGCAAACTAAGCATATTTACAAAATGGTTCAGAAACTTAACAATGGAACTAATGTTACTTTTACCGTAAATAGTTTTAAAACGAATCAACCAATTTCTGAAACATTATTTAAGTTTGATGAATCAAAATATGAGAATTACTATATAAATCGTCTAGATTAGAACGGTTCTTTTCATAAAGAAAGATTTAATATTAAGACAGTTACATAATTTTATGTATGTTTTTCAAAGAACGAGTATTAAAATATACGCGTTCTTTGATTTTTAGTAAACATGTCCAATATAAGATAATTCGGAAATACAAAACTTGTGAAAATTCTTGACAGATATATTTTAACTACATTTTTAAAGACATTTTTTCCGCTCTTTATTATTATTATGTTTATCCTTTTATTGCAGACTATATGGCTGTTTATATCAGAATTAGCAGGTAAAGATTTAGATTTTTCTGTCATTCTAAAGTTTTTAACCTTTGCTACGCCAAGACTAATTCCCATGGTATTGCCACTGACAGTTTTATTAACCTCTATTATGATTTTCGGAAATTTTGCTGAGAATTATGAGTTTGCGGCAATGAAATCTTCAGGTATTTCTCTTCAAAGAGCAATGAGAACATTGTCTGTTTTCATATTTTTTGTAGGTATAGGTGCATTTCTCTTTTCTAATACAGTTATTCCTGCGTCAGAAAAACGATTTATTAATCTCAGAAAAAATATAGTTAAGGTTAAACCCGCTATGGTAATTACTCCCAATCAATTTAATGATCTGGGAGATATAAATATTAAAGTCGCCGAAAAGTACGGTGATAATGATGAATTTCTCAAAGATATTATTATTCATAAAAAAGCCGCTCGACCTGGTAATTTTACAGTAATTAAAGCCGTAGATGGAGAGCTAAAAGGAAGTGTTAACTCTGATTTGGTGACATTGGTGCTTAATGATGGTAATTATTATGATGAAATTCAACCAAAATCGGCAAAGAGAAGAAAAAAACTCCCTTTTGCTAAGACCCACTTTAAGCAGTACGTTCTTAATATAGATTTGTCTTCTTTAGATAATGTGGATATGGATGAACAACAATATCATAAAGGATATAATATGCTTAATGTAAATGAGCTAAGTAGTGAGATCGATACCTTGTCTATACATGTTAATAATAGTGTTACTGCTGTAATAAATAATATAGAAAGAAGAAACGGATTAAAGGACATCAATAAGAATATAAAATATGCGGCACAACAGAGTACTGTATCAACGGATATCATAGATTTGAAAGATCATTTTGATACAGGACAAAAATTACAAATTTATAAGCTGGCATATTCTAATACTGATGGAATCATAAGAAACATTAATACTACATTTAGAAATCAAGTTGTTAGAAAGAGAGCTTTAAATAAATACGAGATGTCACTACATGATAAATATGCTCTGGGTATTTCTTGTATTTTATTATTTTTTGTTGGCGCACCATTAGGAGCAATTATAAGAAAAGGAGGTTTAGGTCTACCAATAGTTATAGGCGTTGTACTATTTCTTACTTATCATTTCATTGGGATTTTTGCAAAAAATAGTGCTGAAGAAGGAGGGGTTCCTCCATTTATAGGTTCGTGGTTAGCTACATTTATTATATTTCCACTTAGTATATTTTTAACATACAGAGCTACTACAGATCAAGGGATTTTTAATCTAGATGTATTTATTCAACCGATAAGAGATTTCTTTATAAAACGAGTATCTAAATCTAAGAAGTAGCGTTCTTTTTAGATATCTTTGTGAAAATTTTTTAAGCTAACACTACTATGTCGCAGATTACTGAGACCAAAAAAAAGATCAAGTTGAATACAATCCAGGAAGCTATTGAAGATATCCGTCAAGGAAAAGTTATTATTGTTGTTGATGATGAAGATCGAGAAAATGAAGGAGATTTTCTAGCCGCTGCAGAAAAGGCTACGCCAGAGATGATCAATTTTATGGCTACTCATGGTAGAGGCCTTATTTGTGCTCCTTTAACAGAAAATCGTTGCGAAGATTTGAAGTTGAATATGATGGTGGGTAATAATACTGACCCTATGGAAACTGCTTTTACGGTTTCTGTTGATCTAAAAGGAAACGGGGTTACTACAGGGATATCCGCAAGTGATAGAGCCAATACGATTTTAGCATTAACAGACCCAGATACCAAACCTCATGAGTTGGCACGTCCAGGTCATATATTTCCTTTAAAAGCTAAAGAAGGAGGAGTGCTAAGAAGAACCGGACATACCGAAGCTGCTATTGATTTTGCTCGATTGGCTGGTCTTAAACCGGCCGGTGTTATTGTTGAGATAATGAATGAAGATGGCACTATGGCTCGTTTACCTCAATTGTTAGAGGTTGCTAAAAAATTCGACCTTAAACTGGTCTCAATTGAAGATCTTGTGGCATATCGTATGCAACACGATTCATTAATTGATAAAAAAGAAGATTTTGATATTGTAACACGCTTTGGTAAATACAGGCTTAGAGCGTATAAACAAACTACAAATAATCAAATTCATATTGCATTAACCCTAGGTAGCTGGAATGATAATGAACCGGTTCTCACCCGAGTTAACTCTACATTATATAATAATGACATTCTGGGGACTTTAACTAACAATGCTGATAAGAGATTGGACGCAATGTTTCAGCGTATAAATAATGAAGGCAAAGGCGCCATACTCTTTATTAATCAAGAAAGTCAGTCTTTAAATCTCTTAAGTCGTTTAAGCGCTTTAAAAGAAATTCAGGATGGCGATAGTGTAATAAAAGCTCCAAAGATTATTATGGACTCCAAAGATTTTGGTATCGGAGCACAGATATTACATGATATCAATATTCATAAACTACGTTTAGTTTCGAACACTGTTCAACAAAAACGTGTAGGGATGATTGGATATGGATTAGAAATTGTTGAATATGTAGAATACTAAATTAATTTAGTATTTCTACACTACACTCTGTATAGCATCTACCATTTTTGAAGCTCTGTCTTTGACCTCAATTTCTGTCCAGCTTAATTTGATTAAGCAAGAGATTGTTCTTCCCATCCAGGCATCACTTGCATCAAAAGATTTGTTATTTTTTTGTAAGCCTGTTTGTATTTCTTTAGATAATGTATTCAAAGATTTTGGCTCCAATAAGTGCTCCCATTTTTTGTAGTAATGCCAGTTATTATCATACCAATAAAAACAAGCATCTACGCCATGTGCTCCTAGGGCTTTATGAGCCTTTCTGGCGATATCTTCTGAAGGTAAGAATATACTTAAGAAAGCGTAGCTTTCAACCCCCATTTCAGGTACTCGTCTAAAAGTCACTTCAGGAATTGATGATAGGGCATCCCGTAAAATTGTATAGTTCTTTTCCTGAACAGCGATGGTATGATCTAATTTTCTCAATTGCGCTATACCTACGGCAGCATTTAGCTCCGATAATCTATAATTGTATCCTAAAAATGGATGTGTTTCTGCTCCGCGGTCATTGCCAATATGATCATGGCCATGATCTTGATATTTATGGGCTCTGTCTGCATACGTTTCAGAGTTAGTAATAATTCCGCCACCTTCTCCGCATGTTACAGTCTTTACATAGTCAAAAGAAAAGCAACCTAAATCACCATAACTCCCAAGTGGCTTACCATCATAGGTTCCGCCAATAGCCTGGCAGGCATCTTCTAATAAAATAAGGTTGTGTTTATCGCTAATAGCTTTTAGAGCTTTAAGATCGGCCATTGATCCGCACATATGAACCGGCATTATGGCTTTTGTTTTTGCAGTAATCGCAGCTTCAACTGCTTTTGGATCCAGAGTTAATGTGTCATCGATGTCGCATAAGATGGGAGTAGCTCCAACTGATAATATTGCTTCAAAACTTGCTACAAAAGTGAATGTAGGCATGATTACCTCATCACCTGATCCAATACCAGCACATGCCAAAGCTACAGTTAATGCTGCCGTACCGCTAGATACTACTTGAGCATATTTACTTTGCATTTTTTTTGCCAGATCATTCTCTAACTCTAATGCTTTATGATGACCATTTCTCATAGGATCAAATCCATATCGCATTAAAACTCCATTATCTAATACATCCTGAACCTCTTTTTTTTCTTCGGCACCAAATAATTCAAATCCTGGCATAACTGTAGTGTTAAAATTAAAAACTCCTTTCGGCAAAAGTACCGAAAAGAGTTTTGATTTTCCTGTTGCTATTTTATATTTTTTTGAGTATTACTATCTAAATACCTGTGATTACTATTTATAAAAACAAAAATGCAGCATTATATAGTAATTATAGTATCCTTAATAGATCTTCTTACCTTTTTAAATTCAGAAAACATATCATCATGTGCTCGATATCCCACCGGTAACACAAGTACAGAAGTAAGTCCATGGTTACTTAGATTTAGTATTTCATTATATTTTTCAGGAATAAAGCCTTCCATCGGGCAAGCATCTATTTCTTCTACAGCACATACCGTAAGTAAATTTCCCATTGCCAAATACGCTTGTTTTGATGCCCAGTTATGTATTTCTTCTTCTGGTTTGTTTTTAAATGAATCCACTAACTGATCTTTAAATGGTTTTAGTATTTCATCAGGAGTATTTCGAGTAGTTTTTACATTGTCAAAATATTTGGAAATATAGTCTTCTCCAACAGCATTTTCAATACAAAATACCAATACATGAGATGCATCGGCAACTTGTTGTTGATTCCAGGAATGCTCTGTAAGCTGTTTTTGAAGCTCTTTGTTTTTGATCACTACTAATTTTAAGGGTTGCAACCCGTATGAAGTAGCTGTTAAGTTAAATGCCTCGATGAGGGTATCGATTTTTTCTTGTGGAAGTATTTTTGTACTATCAAATTTTTTAGTTGCATAACGCCACTGCAAACTTTCTATAATATTCATTCGATTTTTTTTAAATGTATGGTAAAGATACTATGATAAGATTTATCTTTAACTTCATAATAATAAGAAAAAATTATACAGGATTATATGAATACTATAGACGAGTTAATAAGTAAATCTGAAACCAGAATTTTTAAAGCCGTTTTTCCGAATACCACAAATCATTATGAAACTCTTTTTGGAGGCACAGCACTGCAACTCATGGATGAAGTTTCATTTATATGTGCAACTCGTTTTAGTAGAAAAAAAGTAGTAACAATATCTTCGGATAAAGTTGATTTTGAAAAACCTATCCCTGAAGGAACTATTGTTGAGTTGGTGGCTAAAGTTTCTAATGTTGGCAGAACAAGTTGTGTCGTAGATGTTCAGATATACAAAGAAGATATGTATAGTTTTGATAGAGAACTCGCCGTAAAAGGCTCTTTTAAATTTGTTGCTATAGGCAATGATAAAAAACCAATTCCGATTGTATAAATGTATTATATAAAAAAGGCGTATGAAACTCATATGCCTTTTGTAGTGTTTTATGTTTTATGCCGTATTAACGTTGCGTTAATTCCTTAATTTTAATTCTAAAGGCCGCAAAGATTAGTGTCATAAAAGGGCTGAGCCAATTAAAAATGGCAAAAAAGAAGTAATCTGCAACAGGAACTCCTAATACACCACTTTGGTATGCACCACATGTGTTCCACGGAATAAGAACAGAAGTTACCGTTCCAGAATCTTCAAGAGTTCGACTTAAATTTTCTGGTGCCAGGCCTTTATCTTTAAATGCTTTGGCATACATTCTACCAGGTACTACAATAGCGAGATATTGATCAGAAGCAGTAACGTTCAATGCAAGGCAAGTTGCTACAGTACTGGCAAAAAGTCCAAAAACAGAATCAAAAGCATTCAATAAAGCTTTACTTATTTTGGCTAATGCTCCTATAGCATCCATGACACCTCCAAAAACCATTGCACAAACAATTAACCATATAGTGCCAAGCATTCCCGACATTCCACCTGCAGAAAACAGATCATTAAGCTCTGCATTACTGGTTTCTACAGCTGTATCCACTGTTATGGCTTTCATTACCCCCATATAAGCAGAATTAAAAGTTAATTCTGTACTGCCTGCAATATTCATTACGATATCGGGTTGTGCAATAATTGCTGCTATTCCTCCTAATAATGTTCCGGCCAGAAGTGCAATTAATGGAGGAGTTTTTTTAATAATCAACCCAATCACTAATAATGGGACTATAAACAACCATGGAGTAATATTAAAAGCATCTTTTATGGCACTTAATTGTTCATCGATTTGCGGAGTACCAGAAGTATCAATAGCAAATCCAATAATAATAAAAACGATAAGGGTTATGGTTATAGTTGGAACTGTAGTATAAGCCATATATTTTATGTGCGAAAAAAGTTCTCCACCAGCCATTGCCGGGGCAAGGTTTGTAGTGTCTGAAAGTGGGGACATTTTATCACCAAAATATGCTCCTGAAATTACTGCTCCTGCTGTCATTCCTAAAGAGATTCCTAAGGTGTCACCTATTCCAATAAGTGCAATACCCACTGTAGCCGATGTAGTCCAGGAACTACCCGTAGCAATAGATATGATAGCACAAATAATCACACATGCTGCTAAAAAGATAGTAGGATTCAAAATTTGCAATCCATAATAAATCATTGTCGGTATAATACCACTAATTAGCCATGTACCTGCTAACGAACCAACCATTAATAATATTAGAAGTGCGCCTGTAGTGGATTTTACATTTCTTGCAACCTCTTCCATCATTTGTTTGTAAGTAACTTTATTAAAAAAACCGACCATTGCAGCTACTGCAGCACCTAGCAATAAGATGAATTGGTTACTGCCACTTAAAGCATCATCCCCAAATAGATAAACGTTAAAAAATAACATACCTACTAGGATCACTACTGGCAATATTGCCTCCCAAATGTTTAACTCTTTGTTCTCAATAATATTTTCGTTTTGGGGATCAGTAGGAGTGATGTTTTGACTTTCCATATGTTGTATTCGAAATTTTATGGATGTAATGTTACGATATTAATAAAATTTATGCAACGTATAGCCAGAGTTTAATTCATTCATAAATAGGTTTTATAATTTAGTACGATTTATAAATCACATTTTAACGATAAAATATGCTTTTTGCCGATAAAGTAAGTTTTATTGATATTCAATTTTAATGCAAAAACGATTCTCTATATTATTTTTGACCTGTGAAAGAATAAGAAAAAGAAGAATTAGAATTGTTTGTTTGATTGATTGTTTAGACTTTTTTTGTCCCCAAGACAAAATAATTCCCCCCGAATTAAGTCACCCCAAAACTTTAAAACCCCGGTTATCCGGGGTTTTTTGTATTCCACTAAATCAGGAGTATAGCTTACGAAATATATTGGAAAAATACATTTAATCGATTTAATTTGTTTTTAGTCGACAAAAACTAGGTTTTTTGCCTTGCTTTTTATAGGGTAAACACTTGATTATATTACTTTTGAAAGGAATTAGAAAAAGTAAGAGAAAAATTGGAATTGTTTTTTAACTTTTTTTGCCCTAAGTGATATAATACCTCAAATTATGGTCACACTAAACTTATGAGCCTCGGTAGTCCGAGGCTTTTTTTATGGTATAGAAATTAGGTGAAATTTTGAAATGTTAAATAATAGCATATTTGGTTATGATCACAATTTAAATGATGAGGTTTTCATTTTTTATGCTGAAATTAGCTTAAAAGTCAAAGAGATGCATACCAATCTATATAAAGGTTTTGAATTATTTTTTCTTTTCGTTTTGCTTCCTATAAGTTTTCTGCTTAGTTATTCTATTATTTTTAAAATTGTGTTTACAATAATTGGTTTTGTATATATATTACTAATACTTAGGAGAAAAGGGTTACTAAAATTGAGGTTACCTAATAAGGAGTATTGGAAACCTTTTTGGAGAGAAACCATTGTTAAAATAGCAATCATCGTTGTAGTTACGGGCTTGTATGTATTTTTTGTTGCGCCAGATAAACTTTTTTCAGTGCTGCTTAAAAGACCAGAATTGTGGGTAATGATTTTGTTTATTTATACGTTTTTATCTGTTTGGCCGCAAGAAATTATTTATAGAACATTTTTTTATGAACGCTATGAAGGATTGGTTAAAAACAAGTGGCTGTTTATCTTTATAAACGCAATTCTTTTTTCTTTGGCTCATCTCTTTCTAAAGAGTTTTTTAGTACAAGTGCTCACTTTTATCGGGGGTGTGTTATTTGCATATACTTATCAAAAAACAAAGTCGACCACTTTAGTCTCTGTAGAGCATGCAATTTATGGTAATTGGCTTTTTACGGTTGGTATGGGAGAGATGTTAGCGTTTCCTGGGGCAGGTTAACGATTCAAATATTCTATTAATAGTTGTACCGCTTTTCCGCGATGGCTGATTTTATTTTTTTCAGATAGTGGGAGCTCTGCAAAGGTTTCAGAATACCCTTTAGGCCAAAAGATAGGATCATATCCAAAACCACCAGTGCCCTTTTTTTCTTTTGTAATTTCACCTTTGCATATTCCGGTAAATGTTTCAAGCTGGTTATCAATAGTTAGGGCAATGACTGTTTTGAATTGAGCAGTACGATGTTCTTTTTTATCCAATTCAAGTAAAAGTTTATTCATGTTTGCATCCGCATCTTTTGATTCACCAGCATATCTTGCCGAATATACTCCTGGAGCGCCATCTAAACTTTCGACTTCTAATCCAGTATCATCAGCAAAACAATTATATCCATATTTTTCTTTAACATAATTGGCTTTTAGGATAGCGTTACCTTCAATAGTTGTCGAAGTTTCAGGAATATCTTCTTTACAACCAATATCAGTAAGACTCAATAATTCAATTCCCGAAGGAACCAAGGCTTGTACTTCTTTTAGTTTATTACGATTATTTGTAGCAAATACGAGTTTCATCTAAGTAATAAAAATAATTTGTGTCGCTTAACTTTTTTGGGGATTTCAACCATCAACAAATCTAAGCTTCTGCATCAAAACTTGTTATCCACTTTCCTTGAACCTTGAGTACTTGTTCGATTACATCCCTCACACAACCTTTTCCTCCTTTTTTATACGATATGTATTTAGAAACTTCTTTGATTTCTGCAACAGCATCTTGCGGGCATGTTGGTAACCCGATGATTTGCATTACCGGCATATCCGGAATATCATCACCCATATAGAGCACATTTTCGGCTTTGATATTCTTATTTTCGAAATACTCATTGAGTTGTTCTACTTTTTGATGCGCCCCAAGATAAATATCTGGGATCCCTAAATTTTTTAATCGCTGTCGTACACCTTCATTCTTTCCTCCAGAAATAATACATACATTATATCCTTGTTGTACAGCAGTTTTAAGTGCATAACCGTCTTTAATGTTCATAGTTCTCAGAAGTTCTCCATTGGTGTTAACCAAAACGGTTCCGTCAGTTAATACGCCATCTACATCAAAAATAAATGTTGTGATGTGCTGTAGATATTCTTTATAGCTTTTTTCCATATTTAGATTGTATAGCCTTTGTAAGGGTTTGATATAATTCTTTTTGTGTTGTATCAGATAAAAATTTTATGTGTCGATTAATAGTTTTATGATCATTACGTATTGCGGGGCCTGTTTGTGCATTATCAGGATTCATTGTTGCAATTTTATCTGCAGTTTCTCTAATTAATGGATGCAATATTTCAAAAGGAATATCATTATCCGAACAAATGTCATTTCCGATAGAAAATAAGTGATTTGTAAAATTATTTACAAACACAGCGGATACATGAAGAGCATTACGTTGTTGTGATGATATTTTATAAAGTTTTTGAGATAAAGTAACTCCCAGTTCTTTTAAGAGGTTATAATCTTTTTCGTTTTCGGCTTCTAAACAAAATGGAATAGTACTAAAATCAACCGTTTTATCTTTACTAAATGTTTGTAGAGGGTAGAAAACACCTTTACGATTTGAACTATGTATAGTATCCATAGGAACACTACCAGAGGTATGTACGACCAATCGATTTGTAAAAGGCAGATTAGAAGAAACTTCCTCAATGGCATCATCGCTGATCGCTAATATATAGATATCTGCGTCCACAAGTTCGGTTAGCGTATTGGTTACCAACTCTTTTTTTTGATCAGGATGTAGCTTTGATCCTTTACGATTATAGCATTGTATAACCTCAACAGAGGTTTGATTGCACAAAGCAGTATATAAATGTTGAGCTACATTTCCGGCACCAAGTAGTACGACTCTAATCATTTGGCTAAAATAAGCAAGTTCCTTTTAAAAATTAAAGAAGATTAACACTTCTGTTAAAACCCGTAAATCAAAAGCCGATAATTATACTTTATCCTGCTAAAAACACTAAATTTGCCGAGCTAAAAAAGAAAGATTATTATGCAGGATAAGCTTATAAGCATTTTGTTCTCAACACGATTAATGGCAGTTTTATTTATTGTTTTTGCAGCATCTATGGGAGTAGGTACTTTCTTAGAGGATGCTTATGGTACTACTGCGGCCAGAATATGGATATATAATACCTGGTGGTTCGAAGCCATTATGGTGTTTTTTGCTATTAATTTTTGTGGAAATATTGTTAGGTACAGACTGTATAAAAAAGATAAATGGGCTACATTATTACTTCATTTATCGTTTATCTTAATTATTGTTGGTGCTTTTGTAACAAGATATATTAGTTATGAAGGAGTAATGCCTATTAGAGAAGGGGAGACCACGTCTACTTTTCTTTCTGAAAAAACATATCTAACGGTATTTTTGGATGGTGAAATTAATGGAGAACCTCGCAGGCGTATTCTCTCTGAAGCTTTAGAACTTGCCGAAGCTGCCGATAATCATTTTACGATACAGACTGATTATAATCAACAACCCGTTACAATTGCATATAAAAAGTTTATCCAAGGAGCAGAAATGGGGTTAGTTCCTTCTGAAGACGGAAAAAATTATTTAAAGATTGTAGAGGCAGGAGACGGCAATCGACACGATCATTTTCTTGAAGAAGGAGAAGTAGCTAACATTCATAATGTGTTGGTTGCATTTAATAAACCCACCCAAGGAGCTATCAATATTACCTATACCGATGATGATGACTATTTTATAGAGTCTCCTTTTGAAGGATCTTATCTGCGTATGGCAGATCAAAAACAAGGATTAGTTTTTAAAGATAGTGTACAGCCTTTAATACTAAGGTCACTCTATCAAACTGCCGGAATGCAGTTTGTGATTCCTGAGCCGGCAATGAAAGGAAAATACGATATCGTACCTATCGAAATTAAAGATAAAGGTCAGGAAGATGCATTAATTTTAGAAGTCACTACCAAAGAAGAAACTAAAGAAGTAAAATTACTTGGAGGGAAGGGGTATAATAATGATATGATGAAACTTTCTCTTGGAGGTTTAGATATGTATTTTGGTTATGGATCTAAACAATTAGAATTACCTTTTTCATTAAAATTAAATGATTTTATAGCAGAAAAATATCCAGGAACACAAAATGTCTATAAATCTTTTAAAAGCAAGGTAGATATCGTAGAAGAAAATTCTTCACGCCCATATGATATATATATGAACCATGTGTTAGACCATAAAGGATATCGATTTTTTCAAGCATCTTTTGATCCAGACGAAAAAGGAACCGTATTATCTGTAAATCATGATCGATGGGGTACCTGGATTACCTATGCAGGTTATATGTTATTGTATCTTGGGTTGATGTTAATTCTTTTTACAAAAGGATCACGTTTTAAAGATCTCGAGGTGATGTTAAACAAAGTAAAGTCTAAAAAGAAAACGCTATCTGTATGGCTTGCCATTGGTATATCAACATTTTCTTTTGCACAAAATCAACCAAATCATAGTACGCATCTACAAACCCTACCCAGCAAATCGCAATTAGATTCGGTTATTAAAACCAATGCTGTAGATGCCGAGCACGCGGCTAAGTTTGGTAGTATTGTGATCCAGGATGAACGAGGGCGAATGAAGCCTGTAAACACATTTTCTTCAGAATTACTACGTAAACTAAGTAAAAAAGATACCTACGAAGGCTTAAGTGCAGATCAGGTATTTGTATCTATGGTAGAAAATCCATATATCTGGTATAGTATTCCTTTGATAGAATTACAGCGAGAAAATGATAGTATTCGTAAAATATTAGGTGTTCCTAAATCAGAAAGAAGAGTTTCTCTTATTGATCTTGTCGAGCCTGACGGGACCTATAAATTGACTCCATATCTGGAACGGGCAAGTAGTACCAACACCCCGAGTAGTTTTGAAAAGGATTTCTTAAAAACCCACGAAAAATTTTACCTGCTTAATCAGGCATTAGGCGGTGGGATTCTTAGAGTCTTTCCGGTACCGGGAGATGAAGGGAATAAATGGGTTTCTCCACCAGAGTTAAACGAATACAAGTTTACGGGGATGGATTCTGTATATACCCGACAGATTATTCAGATTTATAGACAATCGCTTTTTGAAGCAAAAAAAACAGGGGATTATAGCAAACCAGATCAATATGTGGAAAGCATAAAAAGTTTCCAGAAAAAATTTGGAAGCGAAGTACTGCCAACTGATAAAAAGATCAAAGCTGAAATTGCACTAAACAAATATGACATCTTTAGAACCTTATATCGATATTATGGATTGATCGGGTTGTTTTTAATGATTTTTGTAATTGTTAGAATTTTTAAAGAGTCTAAAATAATCAGAGGGCTCATTAACGGAACCATCGGTTTGGTAATTTTGCTCTTTATTTTGCATACCGCCGGATTGATTATACGCTGGTATGTATCTGGTCATGCTCCATGGAGTGATGCCTATGAGTCTATGATTTATGTTGCCTGGATGACACTGGCCATTGGGTTGGCTTTTGGTAAAAGAAGTAACCTCACCATAGCTGCAACTACGTTTGTGGCAGCAATTATCTTATTTTTTGCACATCAAAACTGGACCGATCCAGCCATCGCAAACCTACAACCTGTATTAGACTCGTATTGGGTGTTAATACATGTATCTATCATTGTTGGGAGCTACGGGCCATTTTTTGTGGGAGCAATTTTAGGAATCCTTTCTTTACTCCTCATGATTTTGACTACAGAATCTAATAAGAAAAGAATGGATCTTAATATCAAAGAGATTACAATTATAAACGAAATGGCATTGACCATTGGACTGGTGATGCTTACAATCGGAAACTTCTTAGGGGGTATGTGGGCCAACGAGAGTTGGGGTCGTTATTGGGGTTGGGATCCAAAAGAAACCTGGGCTTTGGTTAGTATTATGGTGTATGCCTTTGTAATTCATATGCGATTAGTCCCGGGGTTAAGAGGCAGATGGTGGTTTAATTTTGCATCTATACTTGCTATCTACAGTGTGTTGATGACTTATTTTGGAGTAAACTTTTATCTGAAAGGGTTACACTCTTATGCCAGTGGGGATAAAGTAGTAACACCTAATGCAGTTTTTTATTCGATAGCTTTTTTAGTGGTATTGGGGGCTTTTTCATATTGGAGAAACAATGTGCACTACAAGAAGAAAAAAGAAGCGACTGCTTAAAATCTTTGATGTATAGTCTAAAATGTGTTAATAGTGGGGTGATATTTGACGATGTGCAGATATAGAGTAACCCATGTATTTAATACATAAAAGAGTGTAGCATAGCCATGGTTTTTAAACCGTATTATACTATGTGTCCTAAATTTTACTTTTTATAGTAGCCCCTAAATGTATTGTGGTCAACATATATTGTGATTCCCGTATATACTTTTTTGTCTCCTCTATTTTATAACGACACTATAGTCGTAATTTTAAGAGTTGGATTGATCTGAGAAATAATAGTGATGCTTTTATCATTTTTATGAATCACTTTAGTTTCGGGGATATCAGGTATTTCTACTTCGTTATTTGCATAGATTGTATTTTGATTGGGTTCTAGAGGCTTGTGTATTGGGTGATTTGATCTTAAATATACAGATAATGGCCTGGGCCTAAAATCGATAAGCCAGCTAATCAGTTCTAAGTTGGCTGGTGTTGTTGATTTTGTTTCTCCTGTTAAAAAATTTACAATTGGTTTAAACTTGTCTCCCTTAGTGCGTTCGATGGCATAGAGTTTATTCTCTCCTTCTTTAAACTTAAAAAAGCGATTTAAAATCCCCTCGTCATAACTACCTTTTCTACGATTAAGCAGCCATATACAGGCTTCTTTTATTTGTTTTCTCGTAGGTTTTAGAAGGTAGCTGCTCATCTCGCCACCTTTTTCTTTTCTGTACTTTTCAAGAATCTCATTCTTGTACGTTAGACTTGTTTTTTGGTTCATAGCTATTCAAATTATTGGAATCTTTAAGCTTTTTGCGGAATCTTTGGAATCTCTGGAATCGTTTATAAAACAACCTGCAAAGTCTTCCTAAATTCACATAGTAACTAGTTCCGGTTATACTTTGCTAACATAGCAAATGTATCAACCCAGTTTTTACGGAAATCCGTAACACAGTAGTAAATGGTCAAATTGGAAAGTTACCAAAGACTACTGTTTACGATTTCAACTTTCCGAAAATCAAAGGAGTACTCCCGATTACCTAACGGTTACTGATGATCAAAATATCTGGAAAAAAAATCCGGACAGTAACCCCTTTGTTAAATCCGAAAAAAGAAAAAATCATGAAAACTATATTTTATATACTAATCGCCCTATGTATGACCACAAGTTTTACCGCTTGTACCGCAGATAACATTGCCGATAACGAAGCTCCGGCTATTGATGAAGTTGCTACTACAGGAGAAAATGGACAAATGGAAGATGAGGATGAAGGTTAAAATTTAATGGTATAGAAATCAAACTATTATTAAATCTGGTCTGTATGTTTATATCCAAATATGCAGACCAGATTTAATTTAGTAATTTTGGGGAATGAAACTTTGGCGCGTCAATTCCCCTTTTTTTATTTTGGTAGGGGTTATAATTTTATATAGTATATCTTCGGTTTTTGGTCAACAACAGACAAAAATTACTAATTCACGACAAGAGATAGATAGTAGTTCTCTATATTATGCTTTAAGTGATAAGGACTCATTATCATTTTCTAAACGGTTACAGTACATAGCTTCTTTTTTGGACAGAGTTTATTTGGATAAACAAGATTCATTGATTTATTTAGGATTAATGCGGAAAACAAAGTTATTTGGAAAAATAAGAAGTTACGATAGTGCTTTTGTTTATTCTCAAAAATTATATGATTTGGCTCAAGAAAATCGAGATACGATTTATATGATAAAGGCATATACTAAACTGGGACTTTACCATAAAAAAAACAATCAATTAGCTGAAGCCTTTAAATATTATAATGAAGCTTTTAAGATTTCTAGATTAGTTAATGATAGTATTGAATCAGGAGCAAGTTTACTTCAAATGTCAAATATTCAGGTAACTTTAGGTGATTATTCTGGGAGTAAGACGACTGCAATTGATGGGGTTAAATACATAGAGAATACTCCAGATATTAAGCGCCTTTCGGGGTTATATCATATAATTTCAGTTTCTAATTTAGAACAAAAAAACTATAATGAGGCATTGAGGTATAATCAATTGGCTCTTGATCTTGGCAGTGATAGTATTTCTTCTAAAATCATAGGTAAGAATTATATGTTAGTTTTTAAAAATACACAAGCTAATATATTTGCAGATCAAAAAAATTATAAAAAAGCAATATCTATTCTTTCTGGTTTAAAAGATAATTTAGTAATCCAAAATAACAAATATGAGTATGCCCGGGTATTAGATAATTTAGGGCATGTGAAATGGCTTCAAAATAAAGAGAATACAGAATCTCAAAAATTACTTCGAGATGCTTTAAAAATACGCAATGAAATAAATGACACTGGTGGATTAATAGCTAGTAATATCCACCTTACTAAATATTATTTAGATAAAGAAGAAGAATCAAAAGCATTGCATTTTGCGGAAGAAGCTTATAAAAATGCCTTAGAGTTAAAAAGCCTAACCTCAATCATTGAAGCTCTGGGTTTTGTATTTCAGCTTAAAGACAATACTAATGAGGAAGCCAAGGTGTTTAATGAAACTTATCATAAGCTAAGCAAAATCAACCAAAGCAACCGCGAGATCTATGCCGTAACCAAGTATGAAAATGATAAACTCACCAACGAAAATTTAATCCTAAAGGCAGAAACGGCAAAAAAAGATCGAGAAAAAATTATCTATCTTTTTGGCACCATTATCCTATTGCTGGCAGCTGGATTGATCTTTTATTTGCTTCAGCAACGACATAAAAGAGAAAAAATACGGGATGTTTTTAATGCCGAAACCCGTATTTCAAAAAAAATTCATGACGAGCTGGCCAACGATGTATATCATGTGATGAATACCATTCAAAATAATACCGATGATCATGAAGTATTGGACAGATTAGAGGATATTTATAGCAGAACTCGAGATATTTCCAGAGAAAATAGCAGTTTTGATATTGGAGAAAATTATGCGCAAGAACTTAGCGGAATGCTAAGTAGTTATAGCTCTTATGATACAAAAATTATTATCAAAGATATTGATGACATTAATTGGCAAGCTGTAAAACCCGAAAAAAAAATCGTGATACATCGCATTATACAAGAGCTAATGATCAATATGAAAAAACATAGCCAGGCAAGCCTTGTTGCGATCACTTTTAGAAAAAAAGGTAAAAAAACTGCGGAAATTAGTTATGCTGATAATGGGGTGGGAGTCGATAAAAATGAAATTTTTTATAGTAATGGACTCCAGAATGCGGAAAACCGTATAAATTCAATTGGTGGATCATTTATCTTTGACTCAGAGAAAGGAAAAGGCTTTAAAGCCAAAATATTTTTCCGAGTTAAGTAAAATGAAAAGCTTATGTTCAAGAAAATTTTGATCACAGAAGACCTTGGGAGTATCAATCATGGGATTGCCAATATCCTTTATGAAAGAACCGGAGTTGATAATATCCAACAAGCACAGTATTGCGATGAGGGGTACCTTAGATTTAAACGCGCCCATAAAGACAAAGATCCTTTTGATCTTATGATTACTGATCTATCGTTTAAGACAAGTCACAGAGAGCGAGAAATGAGCTCAGGCGTGGAGCTAATTGAGGCTGCAAGGGCATTACAACCCGATATAAAAATTATTGTATACTCTATGGAGGATCGCCCCGGAAAAGTAAAATCATTTTTTACCGATCAGCATATCAACGGATATGTATGCAAGGGTCGAAAAGGTTTAAATGAATTAGTAAAATCGGTTGATGAAGTATACAGAGGCAATACCTACCTGTCTCCGCAGTTAGAAAATGCAATGAGTAAGAATAATGTTTTTGAACTCAAGGACTATGATATTTTATTGCTAAAACATTTATCAGATGGCCTTACTCAAGAGCAAATAGGAGAGTATTTTAAGAAAAATCAAATATCACCTCATAGTGTAAGTTCTATAGAAAAACGATTGACCAAACTGAAATATAATTTTAAAGCCAAAAACTCAATCCACCTGGTAGCAATGACCAAAGATTTAGGGCTTTTATAACAATACGTTCTTGCATATATAAAACTTTGGCGAGCCGATATGCAAGCATTGGATTTAGATTATAATCCATAAAAAAAACCGAGATGCCTCGGTTTTTTTGTTTGTGATATATGGATATTAATTAAGTATCATAAAAACTAATAGCTACTGTATTTAGAAAATATATCATTAAAGCCATTGCCAAAAAAATCGGGTTTAATTCTACAGAGAGTTTTCTAAAAAGTTTTATAAAAAAACTGGAATTCATCCTTCTTATTTTATTAAAAAGTTAGAAGAGCAAGAATAAAAATGTACAACTACTAAAGTTTTTGATAAGAAAATTACTGTTCTCGATAGTTCTGCTGAGGTTATCGAAGTACACTTCTCCTAAAGTCGAAGCATTCGAACTGACGTAATTTTCCTATATCGAATCCGTGTTGTTTTAATAGGTTGGTATTCAGTGTTTTGTGAATGTTTTTTACGATACCGAATTTATAAAACACGACCCCTTATTTTATAAATTACGACATACTTCTCTTGCAAATCACCTGTATTGCCTCATACTTTTGATCTCAACAAAAACGATTGTATGCACGCCTACCCACAACACCAAAAGCATCATTATTTAGCCGATATTTTACAGGCATTACACCTTACTATGGATCAGTTTATCTACAACCCGATACACCATAGTCATTATGAAACCATTCTCTTCCGTTGGATCCTCAAACTGTATCAAAAACAAACCCCTGCAGAACATGCCATACAAGTGATTTATATAACAAGAAATACGTTTGTACTAGAGGAGAGTATTGGTGTCAAAAATTAAGAAGGTAAAATGGAAGGGGTAATAAGTGGGTAAATATAAGTGGATAGCTTCTTTCTATGATGAGGATAATTTCTAACTACGAAGCATCTACGGTAAAGTAACAATTAAAAAGAAAGGGAAAACAATATGAATATTCTTATCAAACAAATAGAGCTTATAGAAAGAGTCGATAGATTGGTTCGTATGCAGGCTACGGGTACACCAGATGATTTTGCCTACAAACTTGGGATCTCAAAAACCAAGCTGTACCGTATCATAAATGTAATGAAACAACTTGGCGCTCCTATAGAGTATGATCATAACCTACAAAGTTTTGTGTATGAAAAAGCCGTAGGGTTTACCGTTGGTTTTTTTGATAAAGAACGTATGGGTGGACGCATGAGTGTTTGAGCTTACTTATAGAGATACTCATCTAGTTAGTATCTCCCCGAACATTGAGCGAAGCCGAAATGTGAGCGAAGTCATGATGTGAATGGAACCAAAATATTACAAACACAAACTTTAACATTTAGAACCCTCCCAGTATCGAAAAATGAAACTATGATGTCGTAATCTTGTATAAGAAATATCGTAATAACCTTAAAACCAAACCTATGATATACCAAACCTGTGAATAATAAATTTTCGTCAGTTTGAGTGCCAAATCTGTGATTTGGTGTATCGAAACAAGAAAATTTGGATTACACTATATTTCTCGATATGATTTTTTATAAAAAACTACTCGAAGAGACGTAGTTGTTCTTATTTATAATTCAGGATAATACATATTGAGAAAATAAAGTCTGAATACTCATATCTTAATACTCAATACTATACTAACAACCTTAAAGCCAGGCCTATGATATACCAAACCTGTGAATAATAAATTTTCGTTAGTTTGAGTGCCAAATCTGTGATTTGGAGTATCGAAAACAAGAAAATTTGGATTACTCTATATTTCTCGATACAATTTTTTTATAAAAAACCACTCGAAGAGACGTAGTTGTTCTTATTTATAATTCAGGATAATACATATTGAGAAAAAAGGTCTCTATACTCATATCTCAATACTCAATACTATACTAACAACCTTAAAACCAATGTATATGACAAACCAACGATCCCCTTAGACTTCGACTTCGCTCAGCCTAAGAATATAGTACGTACTGAGCGGAGCCAAAATGAGCGCACTTAGGCATTCACAAACACTTTGATGATCCTGACCGATTAAGAGGATAACTCTTAAGGTCATTATATACAGCAAAAAAACAATGGTTTTTTAGCTGTACAGGGATTTGTATACTCTGTTTTTAGATAAAAAATCAAGTACCAAAAATTCTAAAAAACATGAACTAAAAATCTCTCAATACTCAATACTAAGTACTCAGTACTACATAAATTAACTTTTAAAACAAATAAAAATGAACAAATCAAATCTTTTTGGGCTACTCTTGTTTGCCCTATGTTTTGTGTATCATAGTTATGCACAACCAACCTGTGATCAAAAAGCAGAAGATGTTTTACGCAACAAATCACAATTTCAGAACTTTCCTCCTGAGTTAATAGATGAACTGATCGAATATATCACTCCTTGTGCCGAAGAGTCTTATGGAAAAACCAATCCATCATCAGCTTATGCCAAGGGCTTACTTCATTTACAAAAAGGAGATTATACTACACTTTTTGGCAGACGTAAAGAACTATCCTATTTACACATTTTCAGGGCAGCATATTATAAATATCCTGCTGCTATGCTTACGCATGGGATCAACTTGTTAACCAATAAATATAAAGAGGAGTATTATATTAATTATGCTACCATATCTAATGATCTTGAAACCTTAATTACCCAGGATTATAAAAAGGATATTGCTCATTACATCCTTGGATATCTTAGCCTTAAAAACCTGGTATCTAATGATGATTTTACCAATACCAATTTAGTCAATAAAGCCAAGATGCATTTTGAAAGCAGTAACCACCCTATGGCAAAACACTGGCTGGCGATTATGCATTATTTTGGATATGGGGTGCCCAGAGATAAAGCGAAGGCTTTACAGATGTTATCTGATAATGATATCTTTAATAGTCAAACTCTAAAAGAATACCTACAACATCAAAATAACGATTGGATCCCGATCTCTGCCGAAGAGCGTTTAGCTTCTTTAGAAGGATATAGCACAAATTACGCCCCGGTTACTGTGATTGGAAGTGGAAAAACGACCTTTCAGGGGCATTTTATTGAGTATAACTGGCCGGCTACAGGAGTTGCAAGATATATCCCTGTAACCTTATCGATAACCGTTCGCGAAGAACATGATACGTATAGAAAAGTTAGGCTAGAATTAACTATGAATGGAGAAACCTTAATTAGTGACAACGATCTACGAAAAAATGGAACTCATAATAATGAGCTGTATATCAACTTTGGTCAGTTTTTACCACTCAGGCTTCCATCGCTAGAAAATATGATGCAGGACCATCCTGATAAAAATACCCATACCTACAGTATTAAAAGGCTATCTTTTAAAGAAGCAATAATAGATGGTAAGCAGGCCTTAATCGTAAAACCAGCATTCACCACAAAAATTGTAGAATTAAATGAAGAGGTGCATACTCCAATACGCATGGTGTTGTATCCAGAAGCACCCACGGCTACCATGGTCATTGCCGCTTCAACAGCTACAGACTTAAAGGAAGCTACTCCAATAGTTGTTGATAAAGATTTTGCTACGGTTTCTCCTAATCCTATAGGCGATCAGTTTAATATCACCTATACCTTACCCAGGGCTGTAGAAGTACAAACAGCTGTATATGATTTTTATGGTCAACAGCGTATACAAGTCCCTGGTAGAGTAAATACTGATAACGGAGAACAGACTATTACCATCGATAGCTCCAGGCTCCCTAGTGGTACGTATATCATACAAATGACCATAGACGGGAAGCCGTATAGTAAAATGGTCATCAAAGAATAATAATCACACAATCTTACAACAATGAAAATACTATATAAATTATGCATACTAGGGATATTATGCCTGGTATCAAACATCACATACGCACAGATTAATCAATATTCTAATGATGGTAAAGTCGTTGCTTTAGATGATCCGGGAGGAGGTAATGAAGGGTTAAATTGTTTCTGTTTTGGTCCTGTTAATTTTGGATTGTTTAACAATGCTATATCACCTATAGCAGTGGGTAATGAAAGGAATGAGTTTTTGTATCGGCAAGAATTGTTACTGGCTCAAAAAATTGATCCTGATGGTATAAATTATTATCAATTATATCAAGAGTTTAACCTTCCGAGTAGTTATAACTTTTCATTTCTTCTCTACAACTATATAAGAACTAAAGAAACGAATACTGTAGCCCAGGATTATTATGTGGATGTTGATCAGTATTTTAAAGAAAAAAATGTATTTAATAGAGATGTTCTAAATAGCTCTACATTACACCATAAGATTCTTGATATTAGACAGCGAGAAGGAAATGGGATAAGTGCCAGTTATGGAGATTTAAAATATAATGGAACCAGGCTTAAGGATATATCAGATCCAGATGTATTGCAATTTATGACGTATGAGCTTGCTTTGCGAGAGCAGCAAAGAGATGCTTATAGAGGATATAATGTAGATGCAACCAAACTTGAGGATGCTAAAGGAAGAGGGATGTTAGAGAATAAGTTAACAGAAATCTATATGCACTACTATGATGGATTAAGTTACGAAGATCAAATACGCTATGTTACACGATTTAGGATTGCAGATTTTAGCCAGGATCGAAGCATTTTGATCGAGAGTCACCTCAATTTTAATGCTATTTTTAGATTAGATAGTGATAATCCTACTCTAACCAAAGAACTGGGAGATTATCTACTTTCTTTTCCGTATAATATTACTATTGATCCTCCAGTTTTTAATGAAATATCTGATGGTACAGCCTTGTATAATCTCGCTCTTAGTAATATGGGTGCAACAACTTCTAATTTTTTATTGTTTTCAGGGCTTAACTTTAGAAGTGTTTTAGAAGGGAATACCTATAGTCGGGGGATACTAGATAGGGTAGTAAACACGACCAGTATGTACCAAAATAATCAACCATTTACAGGGGCTTTTGATCCGTATATTACTGCCGGATCAGGAACATCTTTAAGCTTACCCACGGATTTGGGCGTGGACCTTGCGTATAAGTTTACCTTTAATACTGCAGGAGAAATTAATGGACTAAGAGGGTATAGTAATATGCTGTATGATTTATTTAACCTGGATGATAATCATAGAGCCTTAGAGGGCTCATTAATGAGAGCATTTTTTAATGCAGATCAACATAATCTTTACACACTTACAGATGATCAACTAGCCAGGCTGTTTAATTTTAGTACCGTATACCCTTATGGTACATATAGATTTAACTTCTTTTTAGAATATGCAAATACAGGTATTAAGGGAATTTTAGAACAAAATAATATCGATTTCTTTACGATGTTGGATCGCCCCTATGTGATCGAGGGGACCATCGCATTATTAAACAATCAACCTTTTGATTTTGCTTTTAGAGAGATGGTGTATGATCTTTCTAATGCTTTAAGTCTAAATCAAGATCAAAAAGATTGGTTGATTGACCATAGAGCAGAAGCCGAAGCACTTGATCAATATTATACAACTACCAACAATATAAACTTTGCCAATGAAGCATTAAATGCGTGGATGAATGGAGGAGATGTGGATTTTGATGAAAGAGTAATTGAAGAAGAAAGTTTTGAGAATTCAAAAGCCAATTGTGTGTACGAAAAACTAAAAGAGCGGAGTCAAGGTCTTAGAGATCTTATAAGAAATTTTCTTATAACGAATCCTGTTAATGCTGATTTAACTTTTAGAGTTGCACCGATACAACATCCAAACCCTCTTGTTATACCCAATGCAAACACAAGTTCACCACGAAACGGTATGATTACTATAACTATTAATGAAAATAACCTTGCGGATAGAACTGAACTTGGTTTAGCGCGAACCATTGTTCATGAAGCAATACATGCTAATATGTATCGGCAGTTATTACAAGTTTTTAATAATAACGGTAGTATTAGTGGTATATCTCATTCTAGGTTTCAACAAATTTTGAATGAAAATAAGTTCCCAGATATGTTTGCTGCTATTAGACAATATGGATTCGATAGATTTCAACACGACCTAATGGCAGAGAAATATCTTGGTATCATTGTTGATGCTATAAAAGCGTATGATAAAAACCAGCATTCTGAACAATTTTACAAAGATTTGGCTTGGGGAGGACTGCATAATACTGAGGCATACAGAGAACTTCCAGATAGTGAAGAAAGGAGAATAGAACAAGTAATAGAGAACTTTAATGCAACTGGCAATAAAATATGTGAATAATGAAATATATATTGTTTTTAACTACTTTATTATTAATCTCTTGTAATGAAAAATCGGAAAAAATTTATATGTTGATTGATAAAGACGACAAACTTATAGTAAAAGAAAATAGGTACTATCATCTTTTTGAAAATGAAGAACAATTGTTAGAATATAAAAGGGTGAAAAATTATAAACCTAACGATGTTCTCCAATTAACCGATACAATTGAGTTTAAGGACCAGCCTTTTTGTCCAGGCGCTAGTTTTTCAACGAGTAAAGAAAAAAATATTGATTTAAAAGCATTTAATGCATTACACCTCGTAAATAGAAAATCATTATTTCAAAGAAAAGAGACAATTTTCGAAATATACTTTGTTGAAAAAAAATCCAATAATAATTTCTCAGTTAAAAAAGGACATGTATTGATCTGTGAATAAAGATGTAGCATTTTTTCCCTTATTAATGCTAGAATGTCTAGTTATAAGAAATACAGAATAAACAATAAAAGCTATGGTATATGTAGTACCATAGCTTTTGTATTTTATAACATAATAATAAAGACAGAAGTTGCAAACTTGCGTCAGCTCTAAGGCAACGAATTAATCTACAGTTTAAGCAAGTGGCTTCATAACATTCACAATTCATCAATCGTAATTCGTCAATCAAAAATAACTTTCTCAGTCCCGGAAAATGAAACTGGGATGTTTTACTATTGTAATGAATTTAAAATTTAACCAAATATATAACACACAAAAACACACCAACATGATTAAAAAAACGATTCTAGTATTAAGTATGATCGCCCTAATCTTTTCTTGTAAATCTGATGATGATGCAGTACCTGTACTCACTTCAGATTTTGTGTATACGCAGGAAGAAAAAGATGCCGAGATTGCTCGACTCAAAGATTATATCACTCAAAAAGGATATGAAAATGTACAAGCAACCGAATCGGGATTACATTATATTATCGAACAGCAAGGTGAGGGACTAACTCCTGAAATGGATGATACGGTAATTGCTCATTATGAGACAACAAATCTTGAAACCGATGAAATAATAGGAAGTTCTAACCGAGAAGAAAATCAATATGGGCAAGCCTTACGAATGTATAGTCTTTTAAAGGGGGTTTCAGAAGGGTTTATGCTCGTTAATGAAGGTTCAGTAATTAGAATGTTTGTTCCCGGATATTTAGCTTTTGGTAAAATAGGAGATTCTTATAGAGGAATCGAACTTGAGACCAATATGATGTACAAAATGGAATTAAATATTGTACTAAAGAATTAAATAACGTGAATTCGAGATAACAAGGCTTTATAAGAAAATTTACTTGTCTTCGATACAATTTTCTTTCGAAAATCACTCAGACTGACGTAAATTTTCTTATTCTAAATTCACGTTACATAAACAAAAAACAGCCTTAGTTTTTACTGTAAGGCTGTTTTTATAGTGTACTAATAAAGGGAGTATAACCTTAATCTATACTTAGTGATTGTAAATAAACCTATGCTTTTCCTTTTGCATTTCTATCGGTACGACCATTGTCGTATAATCCTTGTAAAGTGGTTACTGTGCCCCCTTCGCTTAAAAAACGTATTCTAAAACTATCGAGACCTTTCAGCATAAACTCATTATCACTATAGGGGAGCAACTCGTATTTTGTTCCACTACCGCGCTGATAGAATAATTTACCATCCTCAAAGGTCACTTTGCGCGGGCCATAAACTCCTGCAAAGGACTTTAAAGTTTTAGTATCTAAGGTCACCGGATTAGTCTTTAATTTTAGTTTAGCAAGAGGCCATTCGTAGAAAGCCTGTAGATCTTTATCCGTGTTGTTTTTATTTAGTAGTTCTAAAGCTTTCATGTATGCAGTATCTAATGCATCTGCAGCCGAAGTCTTAATATGTGGACTTACCCCAGTGCCTTCCCAATTGGTTTTGGTGATTGGGTTAATAGCCCGACCTGTAGGGACCCAAACCATGAATCTATCTGTTGCTACAATAGAACCACCAGGATGTGCGCCACCTCCTGTTGTTTCGCCTACTAGAGTTGCACGCTTTAAATGTTTTAGATTGTAACTAAATTCTTCTGCTGCCGAAAAAGTCCTACCACTGGTTACTACATAAACAGGGGTGTCAGGATTGCGTGTACCACTTATATGTGGTAAGGTCCAGGTTTGAGAATTTTGATCTGTTGGGCGCCAATAGAAATTATTCAAATGCACAGGATGAGGTCCAAAGAGATAGCTTGTAATAAGTTGGATCATTGCCGGACTCCCTCCGCCATTATTTCGAAGATCAATAATAATAGCATCTGCATTACTCAAAAAGTTCATTGCAGCCACGGCGGTCTCTCCGGCATATTCTACATTAGAAAAACTTCGAAGATCCAAATAACCAATATTACCCGGCATAATTTTTACTTCTTTAAAACCAAAGTTATTTCGTTTCATAGCATTGACTTGGCGATTTAAATAAGCAATACTATCTTCAGTAGTAATTGTTTGTTGTTGTTCGGCTATTTGTTCTGGAGAAAAAATAACTCTTAAATGTTTATCGTTACTAATCGCTTGGAGATCTGTGGTTAAAGTCGTAGCAAACTCATGGGGGTCTAAGGTTGATTTGTAATCTCCTTTTTTAAGTTTAGATGCAATGCTTGAGAACATTTTTTTGGCAACCTCTGGAAAAATATAATTAGCATTTAGCTTACTACCTATAGAATCAACAACAATTTGTTGTTCTTTTGGAGTTAATGGTTCAACTTTTTTTTGTGCATTTAGTTGAGAGGCTAGTAGCATTAAAAATATTGCTACAAGAGATTTACGTATAGCTTTCATAATGTCATTTTTTTGTACAATTGGTTATGATTTTTCCTAAAATGATTTCCAATTGATTGAGTTCGTTTTTTGTGATTCCTTTTAATGATGAATTTCTATTATGATGAATGATAGGAGGGAGGGTTTCTAATACATCCTTTCCTTTATCTGTGATTTTAATTTTATAACGCCTTCTGTCTTCGGGGTTCATAGAGCGTTTTAGATATTTTTTGTGTACCATCGTGTCAATCATTCGTGTCATCGAAGCTTTATCTTTAAATACCAGTTCGGCAATTTCTTTTTGAGTTAAGTCTGGATGTTGATTCAGAAAAAGGAGTACCAAACCCTGATCGATAGTCATGTCTTGTATTTGTTCTGAAATGTTTTTCTGTGCAAATTTTCGATACTCTTTAATAGTACTTTCGATAACATGAAATATTGTTTCAGACGGAAGAGGTAGATCCATATATCTATATATTTGATGTAAATATAATTGATATATCAACTAAATAAATAAATTTAACTTTTTTTTAATTTAATACAGGATGGGGTTTCTAAAAGTGCTAAGAAGAGAAGTTATCTTAATACTCCAAAAGGTTTATCAGGTTCTTTTGGTAAATCCTTACGATTATAGGTGGTGTCAAACCTAGGGTCAGATACATACGGCATGCGTTCTTGCTTAATAACTTCAAGGGTTAAAAAATCAAATTCAGAGACTACTTTTCCAGTAATACGATAGATACCTTTGCCTCTAAAAGGATATTTTTTAGCTACAGGTGGAAAATGTACCGTATCAATCCATTGCCCATTCTGATCCAAAAATGTACCAAAATTCATACGATCTCCTTTAGAAGTTCCGGTATTTTTAACAGTAATTAAATAGCCATAGATCACAACAATTTTATTTAAATAAATTATTAAATCAGTACTTAAGAGCGTACTTGTTGGTGGTTTTTCTAATAAGATAAATGGGTCATACAACGAAAAGTTTAATAGTTCTAATTGATCAAAGGCATTTTCTAAATCTGTAATGGTAAACTTGGGTAGAGTAAAATCTTTGATATGCACCTCAAAAAGCTGTTGCTGAAACTCATTTATAGTGATATGATTACATTTATAATATGCTTCCCATAATAAGCTTCTTTTATCTTTTCCTAAAATTCTAAAAACATCGATACGAATTAGAATATCTAACTGTTCTATAGAAAGTGGTACTCGCTCCATAAAATCATCTAAAGAACAAAATGAACCATGCACTCGAGCTTCCATTATTTTTAACATAGAACGTTTTTCCAACCCTTGCAAATGTTGAAATCCCAGATAGATTTCTTTTCCTTTAATTGTGGTATCTATCGAACTTTTATTGATACAAGGTACATGAATAATGGCTCCATTTAGTCTTGCTTCATGTATATAGGTTTCAACTCTATAAAATCCTCCTCCATTATTGATAGTGGCCACCATATATTCTAAGGGGTAATAACATTTTAAAAATAAACTTTGATACGACTCTACAGCATACGAAGCCGAATGCCCTTTTGCAAATGCATAACCGGCAAAACTCTCTATTTGTCGCCATACTTCAAATATTACGTCATCGGCCTCACCTCGTTCTCGACAATTGGCTATAAACTTATTTCGTACAGCCTGAAATTCTTCACGAGATCGATATTTACCACTCATTCCTCTACGTAGTACATCGGCCTCTCCTAAATTAAGGCCTGCATAATGATGTGCTACTTTGATTACATCTTCCTGATATACCATTACTCCATAGGTATCTGGCATAATATCCCATAACACTGGATGGGCTAGTTTTCGTCGTGCAGGATTTTTATGTCGTAAGATATACTCCCGCATCATACCACTTTTGGCAACTCCAGGGCGTATAATAGAGCTCGCCGCTACGAGAGTGAGATAATCTTGTACTCCTAACTTTTTTAATAACATTCGCATGGCAGGAGATTCTACATAAAAACAACCGATACATTCTGCTCTTTCGATCATCGCATTGATATTGGGATCTTCAAAAAAAGGTTTTGCGTTGTGGATATTTGGTAAGATTACATCAGGATGATTTTCTTTGATAATAGCAATAGCATCTTTTATTTTTCCAAGTCCTCGCTGCCCTAAAATATCAAATTTATATAGTCCAACATCTTCGGCAATATGCATATCAAATTGTACTGTTGGAAATCCTTTGGGAGGTAGGTGAGTGGCAGAAAAATAATGTATAGGTTTTTCAGAAATAAGAATTCCGGCAGCATGAATACTGATATAATTTGGCTTTCCATGAAGATATTTTGCATACCGAAGTACTAATTTTGAAAGATCATCGAGTTTGTTAGGATCATATTTACCACTACTTAGCTTATCAATTTCATGTTTAGGAAGCCCAAATACTTTTCCCAATTCGCGTACTGCTCCACTATGTTTAAAGGTTACATAGGCTCCTAGTAAAGCTGCTTGACCATTTGTGCCAAAGGCTTCAAAAATAAAACGAGTAACATCTTCTCGATCCCAGCTAGAAAAATCAATATCGAAATCCGGAGGGCTGGCTCGATATAAATTCATAAATCGCTCAAAATACAAATCTAATTCTATAGGGTCTACATCAGTAATCTCTAATAAATAGGCAACGATACTATTAGCTCCACTTCCGCGGCCTACATGATAATAATCCATAGATTTTGCATATTGGATAATCTTCCAATTAATCAGAAAGAAACTTACAAAGTTTTGTTGCTTGATCAACGAGAGTTCTTTTTTTAAACGTTGGCGTATGTCTTCAGTAACAATTTCATAGCGTTTTGGGAGCCCCGATTCGCATAGCTTTACAAGCTTATCATAATCTTGATTAACACTTCCAAAAACCGTTTTTAAATTTTGATTTTCTCTATCTTTTGAAAAATTAAATTCAATATGGCATTGAGTCAGTAATCGTTTTGTGTTTTCTAGAATATGGGGATAATCTTCAAAGGCTTTTTTGATGTGTGCTAAAGGATGTATTTTATGCTCTGGTTTACCTTGTTGGGATTCGGGTAATTTACTTAATAGCGTATTAGTATCGATAGCCCGAAGTAATCGATGCGTATTAAAATCTCGTTTGTTTCTAAAAGTAACTGTATGAAGTACTACTAATTTGTCTGTAAACTCACTCAGTTTTGAAAAACGTAATTTATTAATATCAGCAAGACTGATACCGATAAATTCATGAGTAGAAAAGGTTGTTTTTTCTATTTCTAACAATTTCTCAAAAGGATAAATCACCACACTATGCTCAAAAGACGGGGCCTGTTCTGGAAACCTTTTTTCTTGATGTAAATGCTTAGAAAGAAATTGATTTAATTCCAGAAAGCCTTTATTGTTTTGTGCCAGGCATACATAACATTGTTGTGCATCGTTACGAAAATCAATCCCCACTATAGGAGTAATATTATATGAAGGTGCTTTTCGAATAAAATTTAAACAAGCCGAAGTCGTATTGATATCGGTCAACGGAAAATGCTCGCAACCATACTCTTGAGCCATTTCTAACAGCTCAATTTCGGATATAGTACCATAACGCAAACTATAATATGAATGGTTGTTTATATACATTTTTCTTAGATACGATACTTATTTATTGGGTTCTATGTGCCAAAACGATAGGCGGTTCTCCATTAAATGGGTTGGTAAAATTTCCAATAGTACGTGCTCCATCTCCCATGGTAGCGGCACGCATAATACTTCGATCTCCATATCGTATTCGGATGTTGTCCATGGCTTTATAGAGATTTACAGTCTTTTTTTCGTCATCAAATAAATTGATTTGATAAGTTCCCGCAGTAAGACTACTATATCGTACTCCAACAAGTCGTATTAGTAATCTTCTGCTATAAAGTTTTTCAAAAAGTTCCATCACTACAGGGAGCAAATGATGATCGGCCGATGTGTATGGTATTTTTAATTGTTTAGAATAGGTTTGAAAATCGGAGTAACGAATCTTAACGGTTACACACGAAGTGAGCTTTCCGCCTCGTCTTAATTGAAAAGCCAGGTTCTCTGCCATTGCCCTTATCGTAGTCTTAAGTGTAGTGATATTGGTTGTGTCTTGTCCGTAAGTACGCTCGCTAGAAATTGATTTCCGTTCATGATATTCTATAATCGGAGTATGATCGATACCATTAGCACGTTGCCATATTACACGTCCATTTTTCCCAAATACAGAAGTCATCATTTCAACTGGCATTTGCTGTACCGTATGAACATTTTTAATACCCATATTACAAAAGGTGCGATAAGTTTTCTCACCTACCATGGGTATTTTTTTGATGGATAGTGGAGCAAGAAAAGCTTTTTCATAACCAGTATCAATTTTGAGCTGATTATTAGGTTTGGCTTCGTTTGTTGCTACCTTGGATACGGTTTTATTAACAGACAATCCAAATGAGATAGGTAAGCCTGCTTCTCGAATGATTTTATTGCGTAACTCTGAAGCAAACTTATAGCATCCAAAAAAACGATCCATGCCTGTTAGATCGGCATAGAATTCATCTACACTAGATTTTTCTAAAACAGGTACTTCACTTTGTAAAATTTCGGTGACCTGCTTTGAAAATTTAGTATAAGTTCCTGCATTACCCCTTATATAGACTGCATTAGGACAAAGTTGCCTGGCCATTTTCATAGGCATTCCTGAATGTACCCCATAGGCTCGGGTTTCATAGCTGGCTGCGCTTACTACACCACGATCGCCAGTGCCGCCTACAATAACAGGTTTATTATTCAATCTGCTATCCAAAAGACGCTCGCAGGACACAAAAAATGTATCCAGATCGAAGTGTACAATTGTCGTATTCATAACGCTTACTTTTACATATATATAATATTGTTTCCCCCGTTTTTACGTAAGTAACTTTGGATGATTTTTGTCGTGTGATACGTATGCTTTTGTAATGTTAAAAAGGTTTCAAAATCATCAATATGTGATACTTGTTCAGATTGATGTACATAACCAAATCCTTTATAGATTCCATTTTGTATCATTACAAAACTGTGTTCATCTATTGTCCTGCCTTTTTCCCTTATTAGGTAGGTTTCTTTTTGTTTTTTTAATGATATTAATGCTTGTTGCACTCTCATGTTATATAATACTACAGATTCCTGTCCATGGCATATTCCTTTACAATTCTTTATACGATAATGAGAACAACGCTCTGTAGTACTTTGTAGATTACAATATCGCGGACATAATTGGTAATCAAAACATAACCGTTCTAACTGCTCTATAGCATCAGATCTTCTATAAAATACTTCTAGTGAATGATCTGTGCTTTTTGATCTATCGATGGCCAGTTGTATAATTCCTTTTCGATTGATATACTGTATGATTCGATATGGAGCAATTGTCTTTTTTTGAGCCCTGTTGAATGTTGGATAATGTTTCTGGATCTTCTCGGCTTCTAATAACAAAGCAACTAATTCATTACCGGTTACCTCGTAGTCTATAGTATGAGTATTTTGGCCAAGGGCATACTCTTTATTTTTTTTATCATAAAAATGACTAAGTACCCGTTGCTTTATATTCTTTGCTTTACCGGCATAAATCACTTTTCCTTTTTGATCTTTAAATAGATAAATTCCGGTTTTTTCTGGCAATGCATTGATGATTTTTACATCGAGATGTGGAGGTAGTGTTGCTTCTTTAGAACGAGCATTTAAAAAAGAGTTGATGATGGTATACTCTGGATCTAATTCTAAAATTTGCTGAAACAAAATCACAGTAGCATCGGTATCCCCTTCGGCACGGTGGCGATCTACTAATGGGATATTAAGTGACGAACACAGTCTGCCCAGACTATACGAAAATAACCCCGGTATTAATTTTCTGGAAAGCCGAACGGTACATAGTTTTTTTCGCGTAAATGCGATTCCTAATTTTTTAAACTCTCCTCTAATCACATTATAGTCAAAATTGACATTATGGGCTACAAAAATAGCATCAGTAGTTATCTCGATAATACGATCTGCAATCTCATCAAAGGTAGGTGCATCACGAACCATATCATTATCAATACCGGTTAGACCTGTGATAAAAGGGGGTATATTTTGCTCTGGATTGACTAGCGAAGTAAACTTGTCAAGGATTATATCTCCTTGTAATAAAACAATGCAGATCTCTGTAATACGATTGCCTAAAATACCACCTCCGGTAGTTTCGACATCAATAACGGTATATAATTGGTCTTGCATTCTACTTTTATTAAGGAAATACAAAACTACTATAAAAATATGAATTATTGGAATAATTCCTAAATAATGGAATTATTCCAATTAAAAATAAATCATTAACTAGATAAAAGTGACCATATTTGATAAAAATAGGAAGCACAATAGTTGCTTAAGATATAAATACTCCCTTACACTTTACTAGCTTCTTGACTTGTATTAGCCAGAAAACGCCTTTCTGTGTTTAATTCAAATCCTCCTCTTAATAGAAACCCGAGTTGATTATGACACTTCCTTCCAATATATATGTAGATCCGTTCCGGTTGGCAATATCTATGTTGTTAGCTGTTGAGCCTTTCTATTAAATCTTAAACCTCTTTGATGTAAAAAAATGCTTCGTTAGAATTATCTGCAAACAGTATTCGGTTATTTTCCTCACTAACCAGGTGTCCACCATTTCTTAGAATTATATTTTTGGTATTCTTTAAACTATCAACACCAAAAGTGCATACCCAATATTCATATTTTCCTTTGTATTGGTTTTGTATTTCTAATATATCTGCCACATGTTCTTCTTTATGGTTTAAAATTTCATATACCCCATCTTGATTTTGGACGATTTCCCATTCAAAAATTCCTTTATAAAACGGGATGGTATTTTTTACATCAGAAACATGTAGCTCATTCCAAATAAGGGTATTTTCTTTGTTTTTTGTTCTTGTAGTTTTCAGTTTGCTGCCTTTATAAATGGTAAAACCAGCACCTTGGGGATCTCGAATTAGAGCAACTTTACCAAAACCGCTGATTTCGTAATTCATTTCAATAATACCTCCTAGTTGTTTAGCCTTATCCACTGTTGCATCCAGGTTTGTTACCTGAATATAAGTCATCCAAAAATGGGGCATTCGCATTTGTTTAAATTTTTCAGGAGTTTTGTATAAGCCCGAAACTTCGTCATTACCAAGATATGCTATGTAGTAATTACCACTCTTGTAATATGTCCATCCAAAAACATGTTTATAAAAAGACATAGTTTTTTCAGGAGAATAGGTAGATATATCTGCAAAAAATGGATTGTTTGGTAACATAGGTCTATTTATTAGTTGAAGTACCTTGATCGTGGGTTGGCATCCAATCTGGTGCTTTTATAAAAACCAATAGTTTATTTTTAAACCCATTTACCTTTTTTAATTTTTTCAGGAAACGTGAAATACCGTGCAAAAATACTTTAATTGGGTTGTTGCTATGTATTGGTTCTGAAATTCCATATCGAACTTTCTCAACTTCAGGCTCAAAAGTACCAAGCATTCTATCCCAGATAATTAAAATACCCGCGTAATTTTTGTCCCAATACTGTCGATTAGAGCCATGATGTACTCTATGATGCGAAGGGGTATTGAAAATGAACTCTACAGGTTTTATAAATTTGCCTATTATTTCGGTATGAAGTAGTGTTTGAAAAACCTGAACAAAAACTTCTGATAATAAAACTAAAATAGGATCAAAACCTAGCATAACTATAGGCAAAGAAAATATAATTGGCATGATAGCATCCAAGGGGCCGAACCTATAGGCTACAGACATATTAAAATGAGGTGAGCTATGATGCACGGTATGAGTCGCCCAACCAATACCAATTCTATGCATCATTCTGTGCTCCCAGTAATAGGCAAAATCTGCAAGTAATATACAGCATATTATGGTTATCCAATTAAGTTCGAGATGTGGTAAGCTAAAGTTATTATAAATCCAAAAATAAACTTTGGTTATGGCTAATAGCCCTAAAATAATTTCTATTACGTAGAATCCTCCAAAAGTTATGATATTGGCTATGCTATCTAAAATTAAATCCTTGTTTAACTTTTTTAAGTAGGCATACCTTATCAACTCCAATACAAAAAATGGAAGAATAATATAGATTAGACTTAAATCATTAAGAATATAAAACCAATAATTTACATCTATCCAATCGAGTTTTTTTGATAAAAATTCTATCATGATTATTGTCTTTTCCAGGTTTCTACATCACCATAACCATAATGATCATAGCTTAATTTAAAAGTGTTTTCATCTACCATATCAATTTGGCAGTTAACCTGGTATTGTTGATCTTCGTATTCAACGGTATACCTACCTTTGCCCTTATATCCATCAAAGCTTTTAATGATTAAAGTTTTAGCGCCTTCAGCCTTTTTTTGATTGCCTTTTTCATCTTGATATTGATGAGTATATGCATTAAAAACTTTTCCTTCTTTTTTAATACTATATACTACAGCTCCTTTAAAATTGTCACTATTGTAGCTAACTTTCCATTTCCCAACTATATAATCGGTTTCTGGATTACTTTTTGTTATTTTCTTTGGATTTTCATCTTGATAAAGATTCTGCTTCTGATTTAAATCTATAGAGTCTTCGTAACTATAATTTAAATCGTCTTTTTGTGACGCAAAACTTGTTAAATGTGCAATCCCTGCAATAAAAATTATTACAGCTAAGCTTCTGAATACTAATGTTGTTTTTTTCATTTTTTAAATACTTTTTACAAAAATGAGGATGATTAGAATCATATTTTTTGATCTATATCAAAATCTTCAGAGAACTTAAAATTTACTAAGAATCTATTTTCTAATTCTACTTAATGTTTCTTGCGAAATCCCTAAGAAAGAAGCAATATACCCTAGTTTTACTCTTAATTCGATATTTGGAAAATAGCTTAGAAGTACATCATATTTTTCTTTTGCAGAAAGAAAAGACCAGCCTTTGGAGAATTCATCTATAAACGTTAGCATTTCCTCGGCAAGAAGGCGAGCAAAGTTTCCAAAAGCAGGAAAATCTGCTATTAGCTTTTGATAGTGTTTGTAACTAATTTGGTATAGCAAGCAATCCTCTAAACACTCAATTTCTTCAAAGCTCTGTTTTTGTGCATAAAAACTGTGCCATGAGGTAATAAATAAATTTTCATTGTAAAACCAGGATGATATTTGCTTGTCATCATGGTAATAATAATTGTGCAGAACACCTTTTTTTATAAAATACAGATAGTTAGCTTTATTTCCTTGGATCAGAATCTTTTCTCCTTTTTTAGTTTCCTTTTCTTCAAAATCATTTATAATTCGTTGCCGTAATTCTGGACTCAAAAAGCATCTATTACTAATTTCTTGAAGTAAACTTTGCATAATAATTTTTTTGACTACTTTATTTTGTTGAGTTTGCAGCTAATGTTAAATATATGAATTGGTGTAAGGGCAAACACATCTACACCAACAGGTTAATTACTTAACCGCTATGATCAAATATATGCAATTGGAACATACTATTTTCTGTTTTTATACAGTTCGATAGCCTTTAAGAATTTCATTCCTCCTTTTTCTGTTTGGTCGTATATGAATCCATTTAATTCAGGATGATTTTGATCAACCCAGTTCAAGAGTTTGGTTCTGTTTCTCTCCCAAACTTTATCTTTAAAAACCACATTCTTTCTTTCGATACTAATTATTTTATCGGTATCAAATCTGATAAAGGCACTCCAAACAGTTGGTTCTTCATGAAGAAAACGGATTCTTTTATCCTCTTTTGAAATCTTTACTTTAACAATTTCGTTTTCTTGATCAATTTCAAGGATTTTATATTTTGGGTCAAATACTGAATCCCATTTTAACCATTTTTCAATATATTCTTTATGTGAAAATGTTTGTTCATAGTTATAATCAGTTTCTTTGGTATGAAGACTATCGGCCAACAAAATTTTCATAGTAACACCATCAGAATTATCAAGAGCCTTGTAATATTGCTTTGTAATTTCAAGTCTGTCAATTTTCTTTTCAGAAGTTATGCAGGATATAAATCCAATGGTCAAAAAAAATGATAGGATTATAATTTTCTTCATTAGTATTTTGTTTTACGTAATATACTGCAACGACTCTTGTATATTACATTTGCTTCTCGACTAGGGTTGGAGCATATGCAATATACAAATTGTTATGCGGTCGACTTTCTAATTAATTTTTTTTCGAAAACAATATTTTCATATCCTATACCATTCACAAGAAAAGTTGATTTGCCAACTTCTTTATACTCGTTCCTTTGATAAAACCGTATTGCTCTTTTATTTTCTTTATATACAGAAAGCCACATCATATCCAGTTGTTGATTACTTACTATTTCTTCAAGAAAAGTTAGAAATTGCTGCCCTATTTTTAATGGAATAAAGTGTTGTAAAATATAGATTCGTTCTAATTTGCAGGATTTTTTTGAAGTCATGTTTTTATGCCCTGAATTTAGCACCAATTTTGCATATCCTACGGGTAATTCATCTATGTAAATGATATAGAACACATTTTTTTGATTATTCATATCTATCCTCGTTTTTGAAACCGAAAAAGCGTCCTTAATATATTCGTCTAAATCCATTTTATTGTCAATAAAATGGCCATGGGATTCAACATATGTAATTGTTCCTAGAAGTGCTAAAATTTCTGTATTGGCTTCCTTTGCTGTTTTAATTTCAATCATCTTTCTTGGGTTTTAAATTCTTTAATCGATATATGTGTAACAGCACAGCTATTGAACAACCAATTATTATAGGATATGCATTTAATAATATACCATACACTATATAGATTGTATTTGCCAAAGTGGAAATTATACGTAGTTTATATTCTCCTTTTACAGACATAGAATAGAGATTTATAGTTAATCCTATATATCCTATAGCATTGATAATAATAGAATCCATTAAGCTATACTTTTTACAGTTCAAATATATTTTGAGTATATTTATCTTGCAATAACTGTCAAACTTGACAGTCCAATTTTTTTTGAAATGATAATAGAAGGAGAGCACAAAGGGTATAAGATTAACGAGAAGATTTATCACTGTGGTACAAGTGTCACAATGGGTTTTATTGGTGGAAAATGGAAATGTGTGGTTTTGTGGAATTTGCGAAAGGGTGCTTTACGCTTTTCGGAGTTAGGACATTTAAGTCCCTATATAACCGAAAAAATGTTGAGTATTCAGTTAAAATCTTTAGAAGAGGATGGGTTGATAGAACGTACAAGTTATGGCAAAAAAGCACCATATCGTGTTTACTACAATCTTACTAGTTTTGGCAAGACTTTGATTCCTGTAATAGAAGTTATAACAAATTGGGGTATAGAGTTAGCGACAAATAAAGGGGAATTAGTAGACCTGTAGTAAACTTTTTATTGACCCACAACGTTCGGATATGGCACGTACCTCTGAACTTTTTTACTGCTCTAAAGGATCGGTTTTATTCTTCACTTTCAAGTAGCTAGTCTAGCCTGAGACATGTGCTATATCATATATTACAATGGATTGATTATAATGGTCAATTCAAACTTTATTTATCTAATGATAAATATCTTTCTTTTATGATGTTAAAATGATGGATTTGATGTGCCGTTATTGTCAATCCAATAGTGTACAAAGGCATTTCATATTCAAAAAACACACAATTTTTTTCGAGTATTTTCTTACTGAAAGATTCAAACATCAGTATTGTTGATTGACGTACAATCTGAAGTTCATTTACCAATTGTACAATTGACAGCTCATCGGCATTCGAGTTTTTACCCATTATTTCTTGGTCATGCGCCTCTGGGATGGTACCTTCTCCACGAGCAAAAAGTATAGCTCTAAAACACCAAATTCTTTCCCAATCAATGAGATGCTGCAATATTTTATGAATTGTCCATTTATCTCTTTCATATGTTTTCAAGCCAATTCTGTTTAATTGAGCGATATCAATGTCATTGATTTCTTTCAAACTGAGTTTGAGAGCCTCTGTGAGATCAGTACCCTCATTTAGCTTAAAAACATATTCTAAAAACTCTGGATTCTTTTTAACTTCTTGATTTTTCATGAATAATTATGTTTTTTAGGTAATTGATGTAAGATTCGTATGTGATAGTACGTTTAAATCCTGCCAATTCATAGCTAGCCATCCGCAGCACTAAAGCATATGAATAACTACACTGAAAAACATCAACAGTCATTATAAGTGCTGATAAAACAACACACGAATACATTGATTAAAAGGAAATTCGTTCGGAAGAATACCCGAACACGGAATTACTAGCCTTAGTGTTTGCTAGCTAATAATTAAGCTACTATAAATTTCAGAATCACTCTCAAAATATGAATTATTTATGTGATATAAATATATGCAATTTTGCGTAAACATTTCATAAATGAAATCAAATTCGCTACTGGGCATAGCACCCTTATTGAATTAGTTTGTTTCTTAAGTTGATGCCAATAAGCTTATTGGTTGAATTATGGTCTTCAATTGTTGCATCATTCATCACATTTGTAAAACATGATGGTATCAAGATCATCTGTAATGACTAAATCGGTATTACATCTAAAACAAACTTCTTTTTGCATTTAATTACCTGAAAACTTTTTGTATATGAAAAGTAGCTTGATAGTAGAGTCAAACTTTTCGGCTAGTATAAATGTATGAAAAAAGCGCAAGCTTTAGTGACTAGCGCTTAATTAACTATTTTTATCTGATTTTAGTTATCTGCTATTTTTTAATTCGTTTTCGTATTCCTCTAATTTTTTCCAAATATCAATAAATTCTTTAACTCCTTCTTTATTCAGATCAGTATTTACAATTAGAATTTTACCTACACCTGTCTTGGTGTTAAAAAACATATGTGTTGCTACTCCAGGATCTCCTCCGGTATGACCAATTTGGTTTTGAGCTGAAATTCCCATAAAAATTCCCATATTATACTCATCGTTATAGGCACTATCATTTCTTTCTTCAAAGTGTCCTTCTGTCAATTGTGGTGTGAATAGTTCATCGTAACTTTTTTTATTCAAGATCTTACCTTTACCGTTAAAACCGGCAATTAATTCGGAAAGATATTTTCCTAAATCAGATGATGATGTAATTAATCCTCCGTCTGGATAATTTACTAATAGATAAAAGGCTAACTCAGTTTCTGCACTTGCATAAAGTTTAGAGTGTTTTAAAATATTTACTTCGTTAAAACTCCAACCAGTGTTTGACATAGTTAATGGCTTGAAAATATATTCATTTGTGAACTCAGAAAATGATTTTCCCGTTGCATTTTCTAAAACAAGCGCTGCCAGACCTGCGGCGATATTAGAATATTCAAACTTTTCCCCCGGTATATTCTTTAAAAAACTTCCTTTCTTATACCATTTACCATCTATACTTAAAATTTGTTTCAAAAACGTATTTTGAGCTAGCATTTCACTTGGTAAACGAAAATTACGATTTACCTTAGTCCCATCATTATTTCTTTCTTTTAAGATATATCCATATTTCTCATAACTTGAAGCATCTTTAATGCTAGAAGTATGTGTGGCCAATTGCCTTATTGTTATCTCATGATTTGGAAAATATGGATTTGTTACCTGAAAAGATAGATACTTATTTATTGGATCATCAAGTTTCAATTTGTTCAATTCTTGTGCCTTAAGCAAGGCTATGCCAATAAAAGTTTTCGAAATAGAGGCAATATTTTGAATAGTATTTTCAGTATATTCTAACTTTTTTTTAATATCTGAATATCCAAACCCCTTAGTAAACAGTATGTTTTTTTGATCGACAATAGCAACTGAGAACCCAGTAATATGGTCCCGGGAATAAATGTTCTCTAGTTCTTGAGTTAGCTTGTTTGATGTAGTGTTATTAATCTGACAAAAGCCGAAATTAAGTGAAATACTCAATGTCAAAGTAATAATTGTTTTTTTCATATTTCCCTTTAGGTTTTTTGAATTCTGGTTACAAATAATGGTTTGTGTATGACTAGTTTCGAGAAAATACGCAGGTACTTTCCACCGTTGTTAAAGATAATTAATACAAGTGAATTTTCGATAGGGAAATTCCGTAGCAATTAATTATAGCATCGATGAAAAAGCAGTAAGTCGAGTATCTTTAAAATGAACTAAAAATTAAAGATATGAATACTCAAATTACCGCTTGCCCTAAGTTATACATTGGTATCGACATTCACAAGCGAAGCTGGAAGGTTCACTG
>NZ_JAERQJ010000013.1 GCF_016735115.1 Aquimarina mytili
TTTCTATTTGAGTTTATAACTGAACGGAAAAGGTCTGAATCGAATGTATAAGTTTAAAAACTTAGAGTGTATAGATAGTGTACCTTTTCCGTTCTTTAAAATATAAAAAATTTAAATGCAAATCTAAAGGAGTGTTTTGTCGTAATAAAATGAAGACAAAATGTATCGAGAATAGCTTTTTTTGATCAAAACCCTATTCTCGATACACTTCTCCTAAAGTCGAAGTACTCGAATTGACGGATTTTGGTCAAAAAAAATCTAAATGCACAACTAGTTAATCAACAAAAATTTTAAAAAATGGCATTAGAAAATCTAATCAGTATCGATTTTAGTAAAGAAGAATTAAAAGAACTGGATCATCATATGGCTGGTATCCAAAACATCTTTAAAGGCAAAACAGTCAATATCACCCCAGAGCAAAGAAAACAGTATGGTAGTATTGGTAATCATAATAAGCTTATCGTGGATAAAGCAAAAAGATATATGGAGCAACACCCAAATTGGATTCCGCGTTTTTTGGATAAAGAAGAGTTTGACAGGGATCATAAAACCAGAGAGCAGGTAGAAAGCCGCGTACAGTTACTCGACAACTTATCACAACAGTTATTAGATACCAAAACCTTACTTGATCATGATAACTATACCAATGCACTAAGTTTTTATCGTATGATGCGTTTTTTGGCCGGAGAAAACGAACCAGGTGCCAAACCCGTGTATGAAGACATGAAAGTGCTTTTTAATAAATCTTCGGCAACACGCACAGACGAAACCGAATAATAGTCATTATTTTTCTAGAGAAGCCGCTATACAGCGGCTTTTTTTATATACACTATTACCCCCTATCAATACCCCCCAAAGGGTGGTTCTGAACCACCCCTGACCCGGTTACGAACCCCTTCTACCCTATACCAAAGTGATTCGAAGCGGTTCTGTACCCTTTCGAATAGGTTATATAACGCCTTCGAGGTGGTTATGTACCGTTTATAATAGGTTCTTAACCCTTTCGAATAGGTCTGGAACCGTCTCGAACCACTACAACAACCTATTATAATGAGTATCGTATAGCTTCGAAGGGGTATGCTACCTCTTCGAGATAATAATGAACCCCCAAATCATAAGTAACAAACCCGCTAAAAACGATACATAACCTCCTCGAAAGACTAATCAACCTCTTATACTCATCAAAACATGAAGTCAAGAAATTAATTAGTGTAAAAAATAAAAAAAATAAGTTCTGGATCTTCAACAATATGAAGATCCAGAACTTTTGTTTTCTCTGAAGTACTTAAAATTGCCGAACCCAAACTACTTCTTTTTACTTCTCTGAAACATGCTAAGCAGAAAAGCATGACTAAAAAAAAGGGAAATCATATTTATATAAAACTCACTAGACCTTTAAAATTGAAAGAACTATCTATAGCATGAAAAAAACAATTTTTATCATTATTACACTCGCATGTAGCTCAATGTTATATTCGCAATCTTTACCAATTAATGGAAACAGTTACCATTACTACGGCCCAAATACCACATGGGGAGAATATCTAAAAGTTGGAGGTAATGGTAGAGGTACCACTAAAGCATCAGTAGTTTCTACCAATGGTAATCTGCACCTGGATTCAAAAGATGGTAATGCTACGTACTTGAACCATTATAGTAAAGGGAATACATATCTAAACTCTAGTGGTGGACGTGTCGGTATTGGTTTAACCAACCCTGCTGGTTTACTACATGTAAAAGGAGAAACCTATATTGATGGAGGATGGCTACGAGTTAAGGGAAGTAAAGGAATCTTTTTTCAAGATTTTGGAGGTGGGTTTTATATGACCGATAGTTCTTGGATACGTACCTACGGAAACAAAAACTTTTACCACAACTCTGGTGCTATGCGAACCGATGGTACATTACAGGTAGGACCATCAGGTAATCGTTTTGTTGTCAATACAGATGGTAAAGTAGGAATTAGAACCACATCACCAGAAGAAACATTACATGTTAATGGAACTTCAACCATAACTGCAAATATTGGGATACCCACTACTAATCATTGGCAAACCGGAAGCCACACCCTCGAACTTCAAAATAGTGATCAGGGAGATGTCGTACTATCATTTCATAGAGCCGGTCATACCAATGCGGCCATTAAGCACCCATCGACAGGAGGAATTGCATTTTCTGCTAATGGAATTTACAATCAAAATCATATGTATCTAAAGAGTAATGGGCGTTTGGGTATTGGAACTTCTAATCCTGGTTCTAAGTTTGAAGTAAGAAGCTCTAATAACCTTAGAGTATGGTTAAATCACAATGACCAATCTTCTATTTCATTTGTTCCAAATAACGGTAATTCAGTATTTCATATCAACCATGGTCTGAATAATGATCTTAACATTTCTCATGGAAGTACTGTTGGTGCCGTAAACATTATGACCATCAAAAACAGTGGATCAATAGGAATTGGCACCAATACTCCCGATGCAAAACTCACTGTGAATGGTGATATCCATGCCAAAGAAATAACTGTAGATCTAATAGGATGGCCTGATTATGTTTTCGAGAAAAATTACACCCTGCCTACTCTATTTCAAGTGGAACAACATATCGCGGAAAAAGGTCATTTGATTAATATCCCATCTGCTAAAGAAGTTGAAAAAAACGGAATTCAATTAGGAGAAATGAATAAAAAGCTCCTTGAAAAAATTGAAGAGCTTACCCTCTATACTATTTCACAAGAAAAAAAGATCAAAACTTTACATCAAAAAGTAAATACTCTCGAAAAGCAAAACATGAGAATTAAAAATCTAGAAGAAAAATTAAATACTCTATTAGAAAACTAATCAAAATGAAAAGAATACTCACAATTTTATCTATTAGCGCTTTAATAAGTTCTGGGGTTCAAGCTCAAGAATATGTACAAACAACAACGAATAGTGCTTATGCCAATAAAAGTTTCAGAACATCTGGTAATTTTTCAATTGGGGCCTCAGATACCGAGACTGTTGGAGGATCTCCATTAAATATTCAAAGAACCTGGGGAAACTGGATGGCTCTTGTAGATGGATATAAGAAGGATGTATATGCTTTTCATAACCCTAACAATGGCGGTCGTATGGAACTATTCATACATGATGGGGTAACCAATACTAAAAACTTTGGAGTGTTTTCTATCAGACGAGATGGAAACATTGGTATCGGTACTGCTGCACCAGAAGAAAAGCTACACATCAATGGTAGCATACGCGGTAATGCATCTGGTGGGGCTTTAAAAATAAAAAGTGCACATGGCTATATTGATGTAGGAGCACAAAACGCATCATGGGCACATATCTATACGGATCGACCTAAAATTATTTTCAATAAAGACGTGCATACAGTAACTAATGGATTTTCATCATACAATAATGATTTAATCCTAAAAACTAAAGGAACCGAACGCCTTAGAATTCAGGACGAAAATGGAAATGTTGGTATAGGGACCAATGGCCCTAAAGCGAAACTGCATATCAATGGGGATATGTTTATGAATGCTGGAGAAGGATTTAGAGTATTTGGGGATATAAATTATTTTGGACAGTACAAGGACGGGATCGTTTTTGAAATGCAAGACAGTAATGCAACAAATGGTAATACCGATGGTGGTTTTGTTTTTAGAGGTCATACTCCAACAGACGATATATCCAAAGACTGGATGGTTATAAAAACTGGCGGAAATGTAGGTATTGGCACAAACAACCCCGGAGCATATAAACTAGCGGTAAATGGTAACGTACATGCCAAAGAAGTAACCGTAGATCTAATAGGGTGGCCAGATTATGTATTTGAAGAAAATTACACCCTACCTACCCTATCTCAAGTAGAAAAACATATCAAAGAAAAAGGCCATTTGGTGAACATCCCATCGGCAAAAGAAGTGGAAAAACAAGGCATCCAATTAGGAGAAATGAATAAAAAGCTTCTTGAAAAAATTGAAGAGCTCACCCTATACACTATCGCTCAGGAAAAGGAAATCAAAAACTTACGATTAGAAAACAAAGCACAAAAAGTAAGTAGTCAACACCTGGAAAATCGTTTGGCTAAACTTGAAGCTTTATTACTAAAGAACTAAATGACATTTAATTTATGAAAAAGCTGCTTTTAATTATCATAACTCTAATGGCTATCCATACCAATGCTCAGTCATTAGATCAAAATTTTACCATGTCAATCACACCTAAGGTTGCCATGGATATTAATGAAGTTAATGAGTTAGTGGACATTTCTTCACCAACTTCAGGAAATATAACCATCACAACTCCTGAGAGTAATAAAGATTTTATAGCATCACAATCTATAAAATTAAATCCTGGGGCCAAATTGACTCCTAATGTGGTTCTCAAAATTAATGATGTTAATAATATCAATAGCAATGTTTTTAGAAGTATTACCTACTATGATGGATTAGGGAGACCTATTCAAGCCATCGACATAGGACAAAGTCCGAATAATAAAGATTTGGTTCAGCATTATGAGTATGATCAATTTGGTAGAACAGAGAAAACATATTTACCAATACCTGCGAACCAAAACACAGGAAATCTTATGTCTAATGCAGTATTAGAAACAAATGCATATTATCGTAACAAATATGGTGATACAAACCCATTTGCACAACAACGATTTGATGATTCGCCATTAAGCAGGGTTCTAGAATCTGCAAACCCAGGGAATGATTGGGAATTATCCTATGAATATGATACAGATCATACTGTCAAATATGGATATGACACCAACCGAGAAAATGAAGTAAAGCGATATGATCTTAATCCCGACGGTAGTTTTAATGTATCATACTACCCTGCTAATGTTTTAATGAAAAGCATTACTAAAAACGAAAATTGGCAACCTGAGGATGGTGCGTTAAACACTTCTGAAGTTTTTACTGATAAAAATGGAAGAACAATTGCGCAGATATACTATTCAGGAGAAGGTGCTAATATTGAAAAACTAGTAACTCAGCATGTATATGATGACGAAGGAAAATTAATTTATATACTTACTCCAAAAGCCACCCCAAGAACATATGGAGAAATGAACCAACCTAACCGTTTTAATTGGTCATATACGAAATTTTTACCGGATACTTTTCCAGGAGGTGGAGGTGGATCTTCAACTGTTTATATAGAGAATGGTGTTTTGAAACTTAGTGCAAGTGCAGGATTTAATGCTTCTCCTTTAAAAACAGGAAAAATTGCATTTATTCATGAAAACTTACCCGATATGGATTTAGGGCATATTGTTCCAAATGCTGGTTATTCGAATAATTATACAGCATATCTTAAAGATGGATATTTATGTGTAAGATATAATGCTTATCCTGCATCGGTTACTCTGCTTGGTTTTTCTTTTGAAGTACCAGTAGGAAATTTAACAATACCCACAGATCAAGAAATTATAGACAATTTAGCTTTTCAGTTCGAGTATGATGAATTTAATAGGCAAGTTGCCAAAAAAACTCCTGGTAAGGAGTGGGAATATGTTGTATATGATCAATTAGATAACCCTATCTTAATACAAGACGCCAACCTAAAAAGTGATAACCTATGGCTATTTACAAAACATGATGCTTTTGGAAGAGTTATTTATAGTGGAAAGTATGCAAGTTCCAAATCTAGAGAAGCATTACAATTAGAGGTTGACAATTTTATAAATGGTTCTTCTAACCTTCCAAATGTAGAAGAACGCATATCAGGAACTAGCTCTATTGCCGGTGTTAATATTAGTTATTCAAATAATGCATTTCCAAAAACAGGAATTACCGAAATTCTGGCAGTAAACTATTATGATGACTATAGTTTTATAGATCCTGACAAGCCTGCTACCCCCTCTACAATCGAAGGACAAGTGGTTAACAATAAGACTCGAGGCCTTCCGACTGGTAGCTGGACGAAAACTTTAGAAGAAAACTCATGGTCAAAATCATATACATATTATGATCAAAAAGGTAGAAGTATCAAAATATATGAAAAAAACCATTTAGGTGGCTCTACCACTACCAATAGTAAATTAGATTTTAGAGGGAAAATCGAAAAAGCATCAACTATACATAAAAGAACGGTTAATGCAACGACACTAAGTATTGTTGATCGATTTGAATATGATGATTCTGAACGTATAGAGGCTTCTTATCAAAAAATTAATAACCAACCCGAAGAACGCATTTCAAAATTTGAGTATGACGAGATAGGTAATATTCAAAATAAAAGTTTGGGAGGATTAGCCACAGCGAGCAATGGATTGCAAAAACTTACGTATAAATACAACATAAGAGGATGGTTAAAAGAACTGAATGATGTAGACAATATAGGAAATAACTTGTTTGCCTTTAAGCTAAACTATAATGATCCGATCGAAGGAACAAATACAGAAGCCCATAACCTTTTTAATGGAAATATTACTCAAAGCATTTGGAGATCAAAACTTGACAATACAAAAAAATCGTATGCCTACACATACGATAAACTAAATCGATTGACAAATGCCAATTATTTACGTGGTAATACGCTTATAAGAGATACCAATAACGCCTTCGAAGTTCATAATATAAAGTATGATCTCAATGGAAACATAACCTATTTGGATCGAAATGGTCAATCTGGAAACATGGACCAACTTTCATACAGTTATGGCCCTTTAGGTACGAACCAGGTAACATCGATAACCGATAATGCAAATAAAACCGTAGGCTTTATTGACGGGAACACCAATGTAGACGATTATTCATACGATGATAATGGTAACATGATCAAAGATCTTAATAAAAATATCACCGAAATAATATACAACCACCTGGATCTTATCAAAAAAGTAACTTTTAATGATGGTAAAAGTATTAGCTTTATTTATGATGCCTCTGGAAGAAAGTTATCTAAAATATTTAATTCTGGAAGTAATTCATATAGAACAGATTATTTAGGTGGATTTCAGTATCAGCAAAATCAGCTACAATTCTTCCCAATGGATGAAGGATATGTTTATAAAGATGCTTCTGGTACCTATAAGCATATGTATATAATTTCTGATCATTTAGGGAATAATAGAGTTACCTATAGTGATACTAATAATGATGGTACCATTAGTAGTGCAGAACTATTATCTAATACCGATTATTACCCTATGGGGTTAATCCAAGAAGGAGAGTTTAATAGCGCTGTTACTACAGCATTCAAATATAAGTATCAAGCCAAAGAATTACAAGAAGACAATAATATAGATCTCTATGATTTTGGGTCTAGAATGTATGACCCTACAGTAGGTCGTTGGTTTAACACCGATCCGCAAAACCAATTTGGTAGCCCTTATCTAGCTATGGGAAATAATCATATTTCTATGATAGATCCTAATGGAGAATATGCATCAGAAACCATAATCATTGCAGGAATAGTTGCAGCTACAATTATAGGAGGTACATACGCGGCAATAGCAACAGCAAGTAATGGAGGGGATTTTTATCAATCACTAGGAGCCGGTATCCAGGGAGCAACCGTTTCTGGGGTTAGTGCTACTGTAGGAGCAGCAACAGGAGGAGCCGTAACTAGTACCGGAATAGCCTATGCAGGAACCTTAGCCGCAGGAGCTAGTGCATTAGCCTCAACCACTTCTACCAACTTAATGACAGGTAAAGGCTTTTTTGAAGGTTCTGAAGGTGATGTTATTGGAAGTATGGCAGGTGCATATATTGGTGGCGGTATAGGCGCCTTTACGGGCGGTGCTATATCTGGAGGCATACGTAAAGGATCAGATGGTGGTAATTTTGGCGAGATTGCATCTTCTGCTGGGCTATCAGGTGCCATTTCATTAGCATCCTACGAGGTTGTAGAAGAGCTAAATTATCAAGAATATAAAAATGGTCCAAGAGAATTTGGAAACTTGACAAGAAGTGGTTACAGAAAATTTAGCAGAGCAGGGCAACGTAGCTTTGCAAGAAATAGAGAAAGTGGAGGATACTTTCTTGAGGATGGCAATGTGAGTGATATTAAATGGGGAGGGAAAAGGGATGTAAATCTAGGACCAAGACCCGATAATACAAGGTCCAGATTCCATTTTCATGTAGCTAATCATGCTTCTCCACATCCTTCTTTAATTTCGAACGAGCCAAATGACATTACTAATTTCCAAGATGGATTTGTTATATCATTTAATAATGAAGCTTATTTTGTTAGCGCAGTAGATAAAGTAAGAATTGCTAATAAATATAGAATTAGTGGTAATGAGTTCGATACTGGACTATATGGTTTATCTTTTAATAGAAAGATACAATTACAATATGGTTTAAATATTGCTGCCGAAATAGAATCTTTTTACCATAATGTTAATAGGAATAGCATTACTCTAAAATTATGGGAAGAAAAATATTATTAATCAAAGAAATTCAAGACCAATGGAGTCTTAATTAAACATAGCTTAAAAAATTGAAAACCAAAGTTATAACAATTCTATTATAACCTATACATAAAAAGAAATGAAGAAAATTCTTTTAATAATACTAATAATAATATCCAATCAAACTGTTGTTAGCGCGCAGGGAGTGGATATCGTTACTCCACAACAATCAGATTTTAATAGTGGACAAAATATAGAAGGTCTAGTACAAAGTTCTATTAACGAGCCTACAGGAAAATTGAGTTTTTCGGTTCCTATTACCAAAATAGCTTCTAGAACCGTGTATTATGATGTTTCTTTAAACTACAACGGTAATCTTGCATTTGACGAAGGAACATATACCAACAAGCATATGCCAACCAGCACTGCCGGAGTTGGATTTAAACTAAGTATACCAAGAATAGTTGTAGACAATAAGAATACGGCTGCTAAAGATGATGATGTATTTTATCTTCAAAGTGAAAGTAATAGTACAAAGCTTAACTGTTTCAATAAGATCAATTCTGGAAATTTTGAAGGAGATGAAATATGGGAATTTAATGCTGAAAATTATATGCCCTGGAAAATTAGGTATTACAAAAGCCGTAAAAGATTAACAGGAAACCCTATCAATCCATTTGAAACAAGAGAAACACCTCTTGATTATTGGGTAGTTGTTAATGATGAAGGGGCAGAATATGTATACGGAAACACTCAAAACTCAAGAGAAAACCTTGTTGCCTGGGGCAACTGGATGGGAAACTCTAATAAAAGAGGTGGGACTAAAGAAACTATAGCCTGGAATCTATCAACTATTCAGGATCAATGGAATAACACTATACAATTCGAATATGAGATCCAGGGCAGTACTATAGGAGGTATTCATCAAACCGAGGCATCCTATTTAAAAAAGATAACTGCCTCTGCGGGCGAAAGCATTAGATTTTTATATGCTAATAAAAGTCAAGGAGAAATTTATGAACCCCATATAGAACAATCAGAACCCGATGCTTATCAGGAGCGTTATGAAAAAAAATATCTAGCACAAATACGTACATACAATACTAACAATCAACTTATTTATAACTATAATTTTGCATATTCATTAGTCAATAATAGTTCTGCTAGTGATCAAAAACGATATTTACAAAGTATCACTCAAGAAAATGCAAGTGGTGAATTTTTACCTGGTCAACATTTTGAATATTATACCACAGGCACATTTAAGGGGGGGATTAAAAAGGTTACCTATCCTGCAGGAGGTTCTGTAACCTATGAATACAAAAACAAATACTTACGTTATAACGGTCATAATGCATTTGGCAATGAAGATCCCAGAAATACGGATTACCCATATTATGGTATAGTAACTCGCGATAAATATGCTTTAAGAATGTATCGAAGTCCTTCGCCTGTAAATGGTAAGTACTGGTTCCAAGCTATTAGAAACTTTTGGAATGGAAAATCTTGGATCAGAAATGCATTTAATTTCCCATATCTTATCCCTAATCCGGGAGGGCTTACAATGCAAAATTTTTATACTGCTTTTGGAGACGATTTTTACGCTTTTTTATATCATGAAGGTATTTATGGAAAATTAGATTTATTTCATTTAAACCCTGATGGAGTAACCTGGAATCATAGAAAATATTATAACTTGATTTTAGGAGGAGGAGGCCAACCTAAACTAATGTCAGGAGATAAATTTGTTGCAATTGGCACTAAAATTAATGGTTCTTTACATACATTCACTTGGGATGGTGATTCTTGGGCTAAAAAAACAATAGAACAAGGTACTGGAGAATATTTTTATGGAGCTACGAATAATTATGTTCTATCCCTTAATGAAAAACTTGATGGTTCTAATCTTGACTTTATTACCGGAGAAAACCGAGAAGATTATTATTACATCCATTATTTAGACATTACAAATAATTGGGTTAGTAAATCTTGGTCTGCTATGGCAGATCCTTATATTGCCGGTATTGAAAAACCAAGTTATTTTTACCCGGATAATGCAATGAGTGGTTTTGTTGCTGATGATAACCCAGAGTTATTTTTAAGATGGGATAAAAAGTATAATTTATTGCCACCAAATAATGTATTAGGTGCCTATGATGACAGTAATCCCATGACACCTACATACACAGGGATGTTTACCCTACAAAATAGCTTGTACCAATACCCTTTCAGATATGCAAGATTTACGGGTACTAATTGGAATGTAAGCAACTTACCTGATTCTTATGGAATAAATTTTGCAAAACCCTCTTATGGAGAAGATATTTTAATGTTTCAAAATTATAGAGGAATAAGAAGTATTGGATATGCACAATATGATCCAAACTCAAACCTGTGGTTCTTTAATACTCAGAAAAACAATTATTCGGCTAATCAGAATGAAACTCAAAAACTTACCGGAAATACTCGAGACTTTATTATAGCAGGAAATGATATTTATCTATCTTCAAATGCTTCTAAGTTTTCTCAAACCGTAAAAATCAATAATAATGATAACGTATTTACGCATACTGATGGGTTATCTAACGGTTTTGTAGAGTTAGCCTCGGGGTCTTCAACTCGCTCATCGTCAAGATTTTATTATATCAATAAAAAGACCAATCAATTAGCCTTTATCAACCTTGGCGCTAAATTTCATACCGATGGACCAACACCTTTTGCGGGAAGAACTCCTTTTTTGAGTAATAAATCTATGTGGTTAAGAAGCAATACTAATAGTAATGGTTCTTTTACTACTTATTTATATAGAATAATCGATGGTAAAATCAATAATTCTTTATATGACATTGTAGTGAGTAAAGTTAAAATTGATGATGCTAATGGTGAAATCAGAGAGACTATATACACGTATGATAATTTTAATTCATCTTCTAATAACGAAACGACCTTTTATGGTAATGTAATTGTTGAAAATAAAGGGCATGGAAATTCTTCAATAGGGACTATTGAAAAAAAGTATAACAACGGATCAGAAGATATACAAATGGCTGGGGTGTTGTTAGAAGAAAAAGTAAAAGATATAAATAATACTACTGTAAGTTCAAAAATAAATACCTGGTATAAATATAAACCTGTAGAAGGTTCTTATACGGTTAAACTAACCCAAGAAGAAAACAGTATGGTTTACAATGGTAAACAAATGATATCTAAAAAGTATAATTCTTATTCAACACCACATTATTTTCCATCGATAACCACTGTTACTAATAGTAAAGGGCAGACGGAGAGAACAGATGTTACCTATGCTAAAGATCAATATTCTTTTATGAAGGACAGAAATCTAGTAAGTCAACCCTATGAAACTATTAACAAAATAGATGGTAAAATTGTATCTATTAGCAGAACAATTTGGACAAAAGATGCAAACAATAGAATATACGCTTCCGAAACATGGTCTGGGCCCTCTTCTACTTCTTTAAGAAAAAATTACGAAGTAACAAAGATGAATGAATATGGTCAAATTATAGAAACGACTAATGGTAAAGGACAATATAGTTCTATACTATATGGCTACAATTACAGATTCCCGGTTGCAACTTTATCGAATGTAAGATATAATTCTGTTATAAGTAATCTTGAAGTTTCATTAAGTAACCTACAAAGCCTTAACAATGCAACACTTAAGGCTGAATTATCCAAACTTTATGATAAGCTTTCTAAATCAATGATAGATGCAAACATATACGATATAGAAGGAAAAATTATTACAAAAATTAATCAACGACAAGAAGAAATAAACTACTTCTATGACAGCTTTAATAGGCTGGATTATGTTACAGATTTAAATAACAAAGTATTAGAAAAAAATATTTATAACTATAAAACAAATTAAAATCCTATTATTTCTTATTTAACGAACAAAAGCTACTTGTACAAGTAGCTTTTGGATTTAAAAGGAGGGAATGTAGCTGTTAATTAACAAAGCGAACGTGTATGTAAACGATGATAAAGAAATTACATTAATACTAAATCATCCTAAAATCATAAAATAAGTTCTGAATCTTCAACTTTATACAAATACAGAACTTGAGATCCTTGTATTAACAGTATTATTGTAGTGTTGAGTTTGAAAGGGAAAATAAAAATGGGTACGGTATATTGGGAAAACAAAAATTGCCGTACCTCTTCCCTATTATCATGTACCTCGATTTAGATAAAATCTAAAAAAATAGTAAGTTTATCATTGTTCTCCCAAATAACTAAAAACTTTAAAGGAGCAGCTAACAGATGTACAATGATACAAAGCTATTATCACTTTTCCGAAGATGTAAAAGAAGCTTTTAAAGAGTATCTAAGTCATCACAGGTATACACTTAAAAAGGAAGTATGGTTTCAGGATCAATTTTGTTATAAAGTTGTACTTGAAAATGAGTACAACCTTTTAATCATAGAAGTCGATGAACTAAAATTGATCATTTCTATAGGTTTTAAGAAAGATCAAAAAGTATATCGTATTGATGATTTACTATCTTTCTTTTACCCAAAACTACATATAGATTCCGAAAAAGACATTTATAATATCCATACATATTATGACCTTGCCAAACAGAAAGGAGCCAACTCCAAAGAACTTTCGGAAATACTCGTAAAACATAATCTTTTAGGCGAGTTAATGGCGTATCAGACAATAATTAAAAAACACCTTTCTCACATAGCTTTTGATGGAGATTACTCCTGGTGTAATGATTATAACCAATCAGGAAGAAAAATATTCGATTTTGTTACTGATCCTTAAGCTAAGATCAGGTTTTTTCATGAACTTCACCTTAACCTAATCGTAGATATTTCTGATACAATACTATAAGTTAGAAGTATATTCATATTCAAAAAAACATGCAGCCAAATATGCATATATAATACCATAATCAGGTATTTTTCAACCACTTAAAGATATTGATTGTTGTAATTTTAGTAGGTAACACAAACTATATCTTATTATGAATCCTAGTATTAAAATTCCGACTATTTGTTGGTTACTATTTTCAGTTGTAACCATGACTGCCCAGGAAATCCTAAATGAACCTTGTTCATTTGACGAAATTAGAGAAGAATTCTATAAGGATAATCCCGGAGAACTTAAAAAAGCAGTTGCTTTCGAAAAAAAAGTAAAGCAATATGCAATAAAAAAGTCGACCCTTAATAAAGCTGCGTCTAGCTATATTATACCTGTAGTTTTTCATATCTATGACGCAAAATACCCATTTGAACAACCATTAAACTTAAAATCATGAAAAATCAACTTACCTTATTCCTGGGAGTATTCATTTTTAGTTGTGGTTTCTCACAAACCAATAATTTTTGGACAAAAAATCATGACCCAATTCAGAATAAAAATATTTCTTCCACAAAGAACAATACAGAAACTTCACACCAAAACATGAATAATCTTAGTGTTGAAAAATTTAAAGAAATTTTATCTCATTGTCCTAAAAGATTTAATTCATTTGGTTCATCAAATGTCATTATCACGTTTCCTACTAAAGGCGGAAAATTTAAAGAATATCGTGTAAAAGAAACAAGTGTTTTACATCTGGATTTAGCCAATAAGTTCCCAGATATTAAATCGTATATCGGTACATCTGTTAATGGAGAAGGTGAAGTAGTACATTTCAGTTTGGGGTATAATAACTTTAGGGGTATGATTATGAAACCTGATGCTACGATAACGAATATCAAACCTTCTACTAGTAATAGTAAAATGTATGTGGTTACTTCAAAAACGGATGAACCAGTAAAACCAATTAACTGTCAAACAATTGATAATGCAACTGAAACTTTTTCGGAAAAAAGTACAAGGCAAGCTGAAAAATCAAACAAAGCAAAAAAAGACGCTAATGATGGTCGTCTTAGAGTCTACCGAATGGCTATAGCAGTAACGGGAGAACTGTCTAAAATTTATACTGATGCAGCAAACGTTACAAATGGTTCAACTCAACAAAGGAAAGCCGCAGTACTTGCTGAGTTAAATGCACTCATGACAAGAGTGAATGCCGTTTATGAACGAGATCTTGGAACTACGTTTGAATTAGTACCTAATATTGAGAATTCCATTTTTCTTGATGGAAGAACTGACGGTATTACACACGGGAATACTTCAATATCAGTCAACGAGGGGCAAGGTGTTCTTGATGCTGCAATTGGTAACGCTAACTATGATATTGGTCATGTTTTAGATTCAGATGGGACTGGACGTGGAGCTTTAAATTCTGCATGTGTTGATAGTAAAAAAGCTCAGGGAGCTACAGGAGCACATCCTTTCACATCTGTCGCAGATTATTTCTTTCGCACATTCGTTCACGAAATAGCCCATCAATTCGGTGCTAACCATTCGTTTAATAACTCATGTGGTGGTAATCGTCTTGACGAAGGCGCCGTTGAACCAGGAGGAGGTAATACTATCATGGCATATACAGGTTGTGAGCCTAATACAGAAAATACACAATATGTTTTTTTTCATGCTAAACAAATAGATGAAATGTGGAATCATATTTTAGATGTAGCGAGTTGTGCTACGACAAGATCGATAGATAATAGTGCACCAACAGCTAATGCGGGACGTAATTATACAATTCCAAGATCTACTCCATTTGTATTAGAAGGATCAGGTAGTGATCCTAATACATCTGATCAATTAACGTATACTTGGAACCAAATGGATAAGGAAATAGCCCCTATGCCTCCTCGGGCTAATTCAACTAGCGGTCCTTTATTCAGATATAGACCTCCTGGACCATCTCCAAATCGATATATGCCTGATCTTTCCACTGTAAAAGCTGGAGAATCTTCTTCTGAGTGGGAGGTTGTACCCTCTGTTGCCAGAACTATGCATTTTAGATTTACAGTAAGAGATAATCATCCAGGTGGAGGTAATACAGATTCTGATGATGTTGTTGTTACGGTAAGTGGAACAGCTGGTCCTTTTGAAATAACTTCTCAAAACTCTAGATTTGATGCGCCAATAGGTTCTACTCAAACCGTAACTTGGAATGTTGCGGGAACCACAGGAAATGGAGTAAATGCAGCAACAGTGGATATTTTATTATCTACAGATGGTGGAAATACATACCCAATAACATTAGCTTCTGCAGTACCTAATGATGGTTCACATCAAGTTAGGATACCGAACAATGAAGGAGGTGTAAATAGAATTATGGTAAGAGGTACCAATAATATCTTTTTCGATATTACCAATGCTAATTTTAGTATAACCGATGGAAACTCCAATCCTATGCCCACAAATTATTGTGCTGCAGGTTATCAAGGTACAAATTATATAGCCGAAGTTATCTTTGGTGATATCTCTAATAAAAGTGGAAATGGTGGATTTTCTGACTTTACATACCTGGGAACTAATATTGTTAAAGGCGAGTCTGTTACTTTAACCGTTAATCCAGGAATAGATTTCTGGGATCCAAATTATTTTGGAGCATGGATTGATTGGAATAAAGATGGAGATTTTACAGACGCAGGTGAAGAAGTTTTAATGAAAACCAATGGTGCTGGTGGTGTAACAACAACAGTTGTAGTTCCTTTTTCAGCAAAAAATGGTGCAACTAGATTAAGAGTACGTTATAAACTACATACTGAACCCGACCCTTGTGGAACAGCATCAACAAATGGTGATGAAGTAGAAGATTATTTTGTATTTATTAAAGGGAACGGTACAACAAACCCAACCTGTAATGATGGTATCCAAAATGGTAATGAGACAGGTGTGGATTGCGGTGGTCCTGATTGTAACCCTTGTACAACCGATCCAACATTACCAACGGGTTATTGTAATGCAGGAAGGCAAGGAACCAATTATATAGCAGAAGTTACATTTGGCTCTATTAACAATACGAGTCAAAATAGTAGTTATACCGATTTTACTGCTAAAAGTACTAATGTTAGTGTAGGGCAAACCTTAATATTGACCGTTACTCCGGGAATCACATCTTCTAATTGGTCGTCTAATGTAGTTGGTGGCTGGATTGATTGGAATAGAGATGGAGATTTTACAGATGCTAATGAAGAAGTTTTAATGAAAACTCCTGGAACTGGTGGGGGAACAGCTTCAGTTACCGTACCTAATACTGCTCAAGCTGGAGCAACTAAATTAAGAGTGCGTTACAGATGGTATAGTAATCCTAACCCTTGTGGAACTAGCTCTAATGATGGTGATGAGGTTGAAGATTATACCATTAATATCAGCGGAGGAACTAATAATCCAACTTGTACAGATGGAATCCAAAATGGTGATGAAACAGGAATTGATTGTGGTGGTTCTTGTACCCCATGTATTAATGATGGAACAGTTGTTTACGTCGACATGGAAGATAAGATTACAAATTCAGCAAGTTCCTGGAGTTTCTTTAGGATAGATGTAGGTGATGACAATGGATTTGGTGGTTGGTTTACTAATAATTCTATTCGATTAGTTACATATGGAAAAGATGTCATCTGTAATTATTCATCAAGTAATATTACTCTTTTGGGAGAAGGAATAGAAGTTGGTACCTCTGGAAATTTCAGATCTAATTCTAATAGTTTCATAATAAGTGACTCTTCATATAGCAATTGGAATGGTAAATCAGGTTATGTTGGCTTTTCCTTCAAAATAAATGGCGCAACTCATTATGGGTGGTTCTATATTACTGTCGCTAATAATGGATTATCATATACCATATTAGATTACGCTTATAATACTAGCGCTAATCAAGGGTTATTAACAAAAAGGCCTACTAGATTTAAAGATGGTCTAGAAAAAAATCAGCTTAGATTGTACCCCAATCCATTTAAAGAAACAGTAACTATAGATGTTTCAAAACTGGAGAGTGATAGAATCACTATAAGAGTATATGATTTATTAGGAAAAGAAGTCATCCATGAAAACTACAAAACAAATCCAGGTAAAATAGTTTTGGGTAAAAGAATCAAAATATCCGGAAGCTATTTTGTAAAAATACAAACCGAGACAAAAATAAATATGCTAAGACTTATAAAGCTTTAATTATATAATAAGCTCTTTTATTAGCCTACTATAATAGAATATTAAGTTTTATAGTGAATATTAAACAGCTGTTCAAAAGTACAGCTGTTTTTTTATGATCATCCTGCAAAACACAAAGATTTAAAAATCAACAAATTACAACAAATCATATTTCTAATTACACAAATTATTGGAGATAAAAAAACGAGTTCGTCTTTAGATTTGCCCTTCTAAATTATTAATCAACCTTAATAGAAATCATCAGAAGTAATAAATCTATTATCATCTACTGATATTGTTTTAGAAAACTCCCTTGTACCAGTAGATTTTTCAGTCTCACTATTTCGTTTATATTTTATCAATAAAGAGTCATTATCTTGTACTTCAATTTTTGAACTAAACCTTACAATAGTATTATCGCCTTCAAATTCTTCTTTTGAGCTTAGAAGTATAGGAGAATTTAACATTTTATCCTTACTAAACACAGCTGCAAACCAGTACGAAGCCATTGTTCCTTTTAATGCAAAAGTAAACAACTTGAAGTCCCCCATTGTGTAAGCCGATCCAAGATAATAATCAAACTCACCTGGATTAATCATTCTCATGTCATAGCCTGGAGCTTGAGAATCAAACAAGCTTGCTGACCAACTTAACGAATTTAATAAGGTTTTTTCCTCAAGTTTGTTTGCATAATCAAATTTGAAATCGATATCATTCAGTTCTTCAGCTATTATTTCTTTTTTAGAGTCCTCTAAAAAAACCAGGCATATATGATGAATATTTGTAGCTCCACTTATAGGTGACAATACTAAGTCTAGACTTTCAAAATCATATTTCTCAAGGGTTCTATCAAACCAATCCTTGTCATAGATTTTGATTACCTTTTCGTGTCCGTTAAAAAAATCTTTTGCAGAACCGTCGATTAACCTTCGTAACCAATATCCTACGGCCACTTTTGGAGAAAGATAGGTAGTACTATTCCAAACTTCTTCGACTACATATTCGTCTAAAATTGATCCATAATGGTTCTCTAAATACTCATGACCTTTAAAATCATCATCCTTCATAGCTTCACGATATCGATGTACTTCTTGATCAATACCTTTAGTTCTGAGATAGATATAACTCTCCATCATTAGTCTAAAATATCGTGAACCTATCACATTATAAATATCCTGAAATGTTGCTTCATCCAATACCGTATCAGGATCGGGTATCATATTATCGAATAACCACTGTACCGTTTTAGGATTATAGCAATCAAAACTGACTTTTAGTGCCTCTTGTCGTGCTTTATCATATATTGGTAATCCTATAAAGTTTTCGGCATACGAGAAATCCCAAAAATCATGTTTCTGAAGTTCGTTATCTGCTCCACGCATATGATTAAATCGATGTACCGCGCTTTGCATCCCACTATAATATCCTAAGCCGTACGCTCCATTCAAAAATGCATCATACTCATTACCTAGAATACGAATGGTTTCGGTATCAGGTTCTTCATTATCCCCATAGTACACATAATCATCAACGTTATCCAAAAAAAGCGTCCAGTAAAAATCATAACGTATATTTTCAGTTAATGGAGTTGGTCCACCAGACCAATCAATTGTTTCCTGATAATATCCTTTATAAGGTATTTCTTCTTTACCTTCTTCTTCATATGGGTCTTGGTATGCGTCTTGAGCTTCAATAGCATCTACCCTATTTTTTGATGAAGAGACCACAGTAGCATTGTAAATTTCATATGTCCCAATTTTATTACCATCATAATCATATTCATACCATGTTCCGTCTGAAACATCAATACTACCTTTGCTATCAAAATCACTCAAATATAAATCTTCATATACCGAAACGCCAAGAAATTTTTCTTTTACGTAGACATAACGATAATCGTTGTAACCCGCCCGTTGAACTACATATTCGTCTTCTGTACCGGCTTTACGATAGCGAACATATCTATCCTCGAAAGAAGAATGATTTTCTGCAATTATAATCGCTATAACTCCTAAAGCAGAAATTGTTGCTATCACACCCCCTACTAATGCCACAACATATGTCCATTTTATTTTTTTCTTAGAAAGAAAAAGTAATACCATACAAATTAAAGCTGGTATTAAAACAATTATAACAGTGATCAACTTATCTGAAATTGCATTTTGTGTAAACGTTATAAATATTCCGAAAGAAAAAACAAAGCCGCATAACGAAAATAAAATCCACTTGATAATTTTAGGATTTCTAAGAAAAAGAACTCCAAGTAGAAAAAAGACCGCTAAAAGAAAAAACTTGAACGATATTAAAGATTCAGTTGTAAGATATAAATTACCTCCATTGGTATGTATATAGCCATAAAAACTTTTACCGGTAACTGTTCTAAGGAGGCTAAAAGTGCTAAGTACAAACAATATTATAAAAAAGACTCCCAGTTTCTGTTTCTTGCTAAAATTGATCAATATCATAAGTTATTCATATTATATGCATGGGTTGTATACTACTAAGTTCTAAAAATAATAGAATATTACCCAATCAAATATTATTTATTGAAATTCTATCTTTAACCTAGTGTATTTGTTTTAAAAGAAGCTTTATAACTAAATATATATCAAATAATTACAACTTAAAAACGCTACCCATTAACCACAAATTACGACCTCTACCTATATGATCAACGATTGGCATTTATTTTTTTGGCACGCTGCTTGATACTATAAAAGTGAGCATCGAAAAACACAAATTGAGATGTTTACTTAAAATCAAGAATTATGAAAAAATTTGTTTTACTTTTTACAGGGCTTTTGTTAGCAACTTTTAGTGCTAACGCATCAGAAACCAATACAGAATCAACTGCACGTTATTATAATAGTGGTAAATCTTTTATTTTCTCTGAAGGAGGAATAGATTTCTCAATATATGCAGATGGGCAATTCGATTTCTATCTTAATGGATCTAGAAACGGAGTAAGTGTTGGTGTTAACGCTCCTGGTGTAAATATCAGTTTTAATTCTGGATATGATTATGATGCATATGTACAATATGATGATTATGGTGCAGTAGTACAGATTGAAAATACCCCTATTTTTTATGATCATTATGGTAGAATCATACAGGCCGGAGATGTGTACATAGGCTATAATAGATGGGGAAGAATTGCAAGAGTTGGTGGATTATATGTGCATTATAACAACTACGGAAACTTTCTAAACTGTACTGGTTATATAAACACGTATAACAGACGATATATATACAGACCTTTTCATGCCTACTTTACAGTACCAGTAGTGAGCAGATGTATCGTATACAACAGACCCTATAGAAGATATTATACTCCTTACAGATGTTCGTATACTGTTTATAGAAGTAATTACTATAACGGATATTATCACAGACCTTATAGAAGCCGTACCTATTACAGGCCTCATAATAGAGTAGCAAGTTATAACAGAGGATATAGAGTTTCTAAAGCAAGAGCAACAAATTATAGAACAAGAGATCGTAGAGCGACTATGTATCAAAGAAATGATCGCAACTATAACAAGTATGCTCAAAGCAGAAGCAGGTCTAATACTTATAATACAAGAAATGCTACAAGAAGTAGAGCTAATAATCATTACTCAAAAAATACGGCTAGAAGCAGATCAAATTATAACGGAACAAGAAGCGTATCTAGAACTCGATCTGTAACTCCTGATCAAAGAACACGATCTGTAAACAGAAACGTTCAGTCAAAATCAAGAGTACAATCTAATAAAAGAACAGCACCTTCTAGAAGTTACACTCAAAAAAGTCAAAGAACAAGAAGTTCTGTTGCAAATAGGTCTCAAAATAACAATAGATCAAAATATCAAAGAAGCAATAGATCTCAGGTTCAAAAACCGAGAAGTACGACAAGAAATTATTCTGGAAGTGCAACAAAACGATCTAATAACAGTCGATATAGTAGCAGAGTACCTAGCAAATCTAGGTCTACAACAATAAAAAGACAAAGAAGCAATACTTCTAACAGAGCAACAAGATCAGGAAACTCTAGATCACGTACTGCACGAAGTAGAAGCTAAAAGCATAGAGAACATTTATTTTTTTGGTTGGTTAGTTGGAAAATCCCTTAGAGACAATGCATAAGCACCTCTGGGGATTTTCTTTTTAAAAAAAACGATCAACTATCTAGAAATATATTTCTTTAGCAAGGAATTAATATCTGCAGAAACTCTCAAGGCATAAACAATTACTATATAACTTATTGTAATTAAAAAGCTTTTTAGGGTAATATTGATTACAGGATGAAAGGGAAACTCCCAAAAGTAAAACCCTAAAACAAATAGAACAATAAGCAACACTGCTACAAATGTATTTCTTGAAAATGGATGCATTTTAAATTTAGTGTTAACAATCCATAATTTAGCCAGGTTATAACAAACTACAGAAGTGAATGTTGCCATAGCCGCGCCAGTAATTCCAAAAACAGGAATACAAATTAAGTTTAACACTACCATAAGCACCGCCATCCCTACACCGATATACAAGATAATTCTATAGTAATCAGAATTATAAAGGATCGAATTGTTATTCCCTAAAAAATTATCAAAAAGTTTTACCCCTCCAATAAGGATAACTACCCATATGTACAGCTCATACTTTTCTGGTAACATCGCAAACAATTCATGAACATTACAGATAATCAACACAAATAGCAACCCACTTATCGTCAAAAGAGTAATTGAGCTTTTAGTATATAATTCTTTTAATCCGCTATATGCTTTTTCGTTCATCAATTTTGCGGTAAGAGGATATGTAATTTGATGCATAGCTCTAGACGGAATAATAATTACTATTGCTATAAATGCAGATAATTGATAATCTGCAAGGTTTTCTATAGGCATGTACCGCTCAATCATTGCTTTATCCAAATCTATCAAGAGTGTGGCAACCGATCCGGCTATTAATATTAATGAAGAATACTTCAAAACCGAAACAACATTATCAGGAACAGAAAAGCTAAATTTAAATTGATGCAAACTGAAGGCATAGAGTAGCATTATTAACATTCTAAGAACATAAGCGATAACTAGTGCATAAATAAATTGATCTACAGAAAGTATCTTCAAATACACCATAAATAGTAATGCACTAATAGTTACTCTTAGAAACAGTTCTTTCATCAGGTTACCAAAAACGCTCTTCAGTTTTACCTTAGACCATGAGAAGAAAAGTTCGAAATATGCACCTGCAAATGCCAACACAAAAATTGTCCACACGTAGGGTTTTACAATCGTATTTCCTTCATTAAAAAAGTCAAGTAAGCTACTATAAAAAACGATGGCAATACTGCCTAAAACAAGTGCAATCCCTAGCGGCAATACCAGCATAAGGCTCAAAAACTTGTTTTGTTGTTCTTGATTTGTGTAGGATGAAAAAAATTTAACAAGTGTGTTTTGTACTCCAAAAGCTAACAATGGCCATATCAAATTAGAGGCCGAAATCAGGTAAGAAACCAATCCGTAATACTCTTTTTCTAAAAAATGAGTAAATAAAAACAGTGTGTTCACCGCCCCTATGCCAAAACCTAGACAGGTGATCACTACATTTTTAATAGATTGATTTACTACTATTCCCATTCTTATTTAAACCTCAAATATTTAGAGTTCTTGTTTTATGTTTTTCAATATTTCAGCTAAACTCCTTGTGAGTTCCCTCCTACTATATTTTTCAATTCCTGTTACCCGAGATACTAACTTTTGCTCTTTATACTGCTCAAAATATTCTTTTAAAAGCAATTTTATTGACTCACAGTCTTTATATGTAAAAAAGGAACCTGAATTTGTTTCAGAAATTATTCTTGAAATATCAGCGTTTTCTGGACCTACGGCCAAAATGGGTCTTTTGGATACCATGTATTCAAAAAGCTTTCCCGGAATAATACATTTGGTTTCATTACTGTTAATCTCTATCAATAAAAGAACCTGAGAGCGTTTCTGAATTGTAACAGCTTCACTATGGGGAACATAATCAACCAGCTCCAGAAATTGAGATAAACCATATTGATGCAATGTTTTTAACACGTCTTGACTTACTGTACCTACTAATTTAAGTCGAAACCATTCTGCAAATTCTTTATCGCTTTCTACAAGCTCGGCTAAAGCTCTCCATAAGTTTTCAGGATTACGGCCAGATAGTAACGATCCGATATGCGAAATTGTAAATTTTTGGTCTAAAGATACTTCTTCAACATCTTCAAAATCATATCCATTGGTTATTATGGAGATTGGTCTATTGGTAATATTTTGAAATTCTTCTTTAGTGGTAAAGCTAGTAACAATAATATGATCAGCGTTACCCAGGACTTCTTTTTCAAGTTCTTTATGCTTTAATAGTGATTTTGTTGTAAGCTTTAACTTATCATGATACCCAATAGTAGTCCAGGGATCCCTAAAATCAGCTACCCAATTAAGTTTCATCTGTGCTTTAAGTTTCTTTCCTATAAGATGAACACTATGTGGTGGTCCGGTAGTGATAATTGTCTCTATTTTATGTTCTGAAATATACTTTTTTAAGTATTTTACCGAAGGATTAACCCAAAATTTTCGTGCATCTGGGATAAAAAAGTTTCCACGTATATATAATAATATTCGCTGTACTAACGATTGTTTTTCTTTACCAGAAATGATTCCTTTACTAATTGTTTTAGTTTCTTTTTTTGAAAAAATCTCAGCAAAACGATACGGTTCGAAAATAGGTCGTTTTATTGCCGTTATATCATCCAAAATTTCGGTAAGTAAAGAGTCATCTTCTAGAGGATAGGTTGGGTTTTTAGGGGCATAGACTATGGGTTCTATATCAAATTCTTTTAAATACTTTACAAACTTTAACCATCGTTGCACGCCAGGACCTCCTGCCGGTGGCCAATAGTATGTTATGATTAGAGCTTTCAAAATTTGAGTTACTTATCTTCTTTGGTTAAAGATAGTAAACTACCCGTTTTTTTATATTGATATAACAAACTACCTGCAAACAACAACATAAAAATAATTGAGCTGGTTAGCATAATTGTAGTTCCTGTCTTTACAACTTGTGGTTCAAATTTAAACTCTATCTTATGATCTCCTTTTGGTATCGGTAATCCACGTAATGTATAATTTACCTGTGCATGTGCAGCAGGGACTCCATCAATATAAGCTTGCCAACCCGGGTAGAATATTTCTGAAAAGACAGCAAAACCATCTTCTATATTAGAAGACTTATATACCAAATGATTTGGTTTGTGGTCTGTTAGTGTCAAAGATGCTATGCTATCAACCGCATACTTTGTTTTGGATAACACATCTTCAAATTTAGAATTAACAACAGCTTCTTTTTTACTATCTATATCCTTTAATGCAAGGATTTCATCATTTGTGTTATCCACTGATTTTAACGTAGAAACAAACCATGCATTTCCATTGGCGTATGGGTTATTTAATGCTTTTACTCCATCCTTATCTTGGGTGATAATATACTTCACATTGAGCATATTCATAACTCCAACATCATTTTTTGCAAGATAAAACTCGAACAATTCTTGCATTCGACCTGGTTTTGCCGCATGATAACCACCTATAGCATTATGAAAATAAGAAGCTCTACCCGAGTTAAATGGATTTGCAGTTAGATCATACACTTTAAAATGACCTTCATCTTTCAAAATCTCTTTATCCGCTGCATTAGGAACAAAAGGTTTACTAAACTCTCTAGCAGAAACAAAGTTGCTCTTATTCACATATTTCCAGTCTATGGGCACTAAATCAACAACAAGTAAAACTCCTAATCCAATGACCAACAAGTTTTCTTTTAATTTTCCTTTCAGATAAAGCCAACATCCTGCTGCCGTAAGTAATACTAAAACTAGTGATCGCAAAGCATCTGAAGTAAACATAGCCTTACGGTCTTCTTTAAGTGCGCGAACAAAATCTGGACCTAATTGCTGTATAAAATAACTATCATTAGCTCCACTGAAATCAAATAAAGCCGATTTAAATAGTAGAAGAATTATAGTCAATCCTCCTACAATAGCGGTGGCATATTTTATGGCTTTGATTTTTGTTTCTTGTTCAACCTTTTGGTTTAACAGTTTATGAACTCCTATTATAGCAAGAATAGGTAAACATAGTTCGATAATCACCTGTATAGATGATACTGCTCTAAACTTGTCGTATAGCGGAAAGAAATTAATAAAAAATTCGGTTAGAAAACTAAAGTTTTTCCCCCAGGATAGTAATAATGCTAAAACTGTTCCTCCTACGATCCACCATTTCAATCTTCCTTTAACCAAAAATAAAGCAAGAACAAACAAAAATATCACTACAGCTCCTATATATGCAGGTGCTCCTATATAAGTTTGATCTCCCCAATACGTAGGTGCACCTTCAGTAATGGATTTGGCCTGCGTAGGTGGCATTCCTAGAGTTAGTAATTCTGCGTATATATTAGAATCGGTACCTATATCCTCAGAACTGGACCCTCCCATAAAACGAGGGATAAATAGATTAAGAGTTTCTGCTTTACCATAGCTATACTCGGTAATATAATCAAAATCTAAACCAGAACCATTTTGTTTTTCTTTTCCATCGGATTGGATTGTTAAGCCTGTATTTCCTCTGGTGCTATATTTTGTATATTCTCTGGTTGCAAGAAGACTTGTTGCGTTTAATAACAAAGAAAAAAGTACAGCTACTACCATTACTCCCAACGATTTAAAATAATCAGGAATTTGCTTTTTCTTATAAGCATCTACCAGGTATGAAATTCCGAGTACTACAACTAATAAGAAAAGATAATACGTCATCTGAAAATGATTAGCAGCAATCTCTAAAGCCATAGATACCGCTAACAAGAAGAATCCTAAAATATACTTTTTCCTAAATGTGAGAATAATGCCACTCAAAACCAAAGGCATATATCCTATGGCATGCGCTTTTGCATTATGCCCAACCCCTATAATAATTATAAAATATGTTGAAAAACCAAAAGCTAAGCTTCCTAAAAAAGCTAGTTTATAGTCGACCTTAAGCACGAGTAATAAAACGTAAAAACCTATAAAATATAAAAACAAATAGTCTGCAGGTCTTGGTAAAAATCGAATTAATCGGTCTAATTTCTTAATGTAACTATGCGGATATCGAGCCCCAAGTTGATACGTGGGCATGCCACCAAATGCATTATCAGCCCAATATGGTTCTTCGCCTGTTTGATTTCTAAAATCAGTTTGCTGTTTTGCCATCCCTGTGTATTGTACAATATCACTTTGGCGCATTTTTTTTCCGCTAAGAACGGGATTAAAATATGCTAAGGATGCAATTACAAAACCTAAGATAACAAGTATATGGGGTAAAAATCTTTTAATTAAAGACATGATTTGTGCAAGTTTACAAAATGAAGCGCCAAATTAAAAAATATAAGTTACTTCTGTTATAATATTATCCATTTTTAATTCTTGCATTCATTCATTAAAAAGAATTTGGTACTTGAAGTTTAATTGGTGGTGACTAATCCAATATTTACCATTTCATTTTTGCGAAGCATTATACTTTTTAAATTGATATTTAAGGAATAGAAAAGAAACAAAAAAAATCAATCGACCTCTTCAAAATCGATATATTCACCCACATCTTTATTAGAATAATTTTGCTTAGGTTTTTTGTCAATAGTTACTTCTCCTTCTGGGGATTGTTGTGTATGTTGATACTGACTAAATTGTTGTTGAAATTTTTCTCCAGCCTTCTTTGTCACGTATCTAAGCAATAGAGGACCAAATAAACGCGTTAATACTTTTAGTCCATAATATATTAGTAATATAATGAGAATTACCTTTAACACCCCTTGTAGAGAAGCTACTTGCATATCAATTTTTTTCAAAAATAAGGAACTCTCTATACAATTACATGTTGTTAGTCCTAAAAAAATGATAAAATCTGCTATATTTGAACCAAATCTATCGAATATGAGCCCTAGATCTATTCTATTCTTTTTAACCCTGTTTGTATTGGGTATCACAGCTTCTGCGCAGTATACAGAGAAAATCAATTCCAATAGGCCTGGTACTTCTCAAGGTGCTTTCTCTGTTGGGAATAATGTTTTGCAATTAGAAGGTGGTATGGGCTTTGGTAAAGAAAAGCATAAGATTTTTGATACAAAAACCAACGTCTTTAACTTTGATTATACAGTACGATATGGTCTTCTTATTGAACAGTTAGAGATTAGACTAAATGGTAGATTTAGAGCTGATGGTGTAAAACAAACTGTTGGTGCGAACGAAGAAAAAATAAACAGAAGTAACTTTGAAATCAATACTTTAGGAGCAAAATATCTTATTTATGATCCTTATAAAAAACCCAAAAAAGACACTACGAACTATGAAGCTCTAAAAAGCTGGAAAGAGCATTATAAATTTAGATGGAAAACTCTGATTCCTGCTGTATCAGCATATGTAGGAGCAAATTTTGTAACTTCAGATAATCCCTTTACGTTTCCTGATGACCCTGCGTTTAGTCCAATTTTTGCGGTAATTGCACAAAACAACTGGAGCACAGATTATGGTGGTGATTGGGCTTTCGTAACTAATATTATTGTAGATAAAGTAACGACTGATAATCCTGCTATTGGATGGATTTTAACGGCTACCCATACCGTAAATGATAAATGGGCAGGATTTATAGAATACCAAGGGCAAAAAAGCGATTTTTATAGTGATGATATATTACGGCTAGGTGGTGCTTATTTGTTTGATCAAGACCTCCAATTTGATGCCAATATAGCCTTCAATTTTAAAGATACTCCTTCTATATTTACATTTAGTTTTGGGGCGTCTTATCGTTTTGATTGGCACACCAAAGATGAAATTATCGAAAAACCAGGATTAGAAGGTGGTGTAAAAGAAGGAGAAGAGCAAGAAAATGAAGAACAAGAAGGAGAAGAAGGAATTGATGGAGAATTTGATGAAATTGAAGGTGTTGAAAATGACAGTCTTAAGCTTGAAAAAACACCATTTATCAATACTTTTGAAGATGATAGTTTTAGAGAAGAATTAGAACAAGATCTTGATGAAAGACGTACCGAAGAGCGATTGGAACGAGAACGTATCGAACAAGAAAAAATAGATAAGAAAGAAGGCAAAAAGTTCAAAAAAGAAGAAGCTAGACGTCTAAAACGTGAAGCAAAAGAAGCCCGCGAAGCCGAAAAAGCTGCAATAAAAGCCGAAAAAGAAAAACAAAAAATGATCGAAGATATCGATGCCGAACTGGATAAAATGGAAAAAGAACAAGGTGTTGATGGCGAACTTGATGATATCGATAAGCAGCTTCAGGAATTAGAGCGTATGGAAAATGAGCTCAATCAGGAAGAAAAAGAAGAACAAAAAGCTGAAGAAAAGAAAGCCGAAGAGAAAAAAGAAATACAGGAAGAAGATGTAGACGCTGAGTATGAAAAATATCAATTACAGCAAGAAAGAGCCAAAAAGGAAGAGGCAAAACGAAGAAAGAAAGAAGAAAAGAGACGATTAAAAGAAGAGAAGAAAAGAAAAAAAGAAGAAGAAAAGCGAAAGAGTCAGGAGAAAAAAGAAGATAATGAAAATCTTGATATCGATAAAGAATTAGAAATAATTGATAATTAGTCTATTTGACATCTTTGTGAAGTGATCTTGACCAGCAAGAAAAACCAACTCAATGATCAAAATGATCCAAACTCAATTATAATATTTAAAAAAGGACTTATATTTGCTTTGAATTAGAGATGACATATGATTTATGATTACGATTAAAGAAATTACTTCTAAAGGAGATTTAACAACATTTGTTAAGTTTCCTTTTCAATTATATAAGGAATCACCATATTATGTTCCTTCAATTATCAAGGAAGAACGGGATGTAATGAATCCAAAGAAAAATCCTGTTTTTAAAAATGCTGACGCGAAATACTTTTTAGCTTATAAAAATGACGCTATCGTTGGTAGAATTGCTGCAATAATTAATTGGATCGAAGTTAAGGAGCAAAAAAAACCAAAAGTTCGTTTTGGTTGGTTTGATGTTATTGATGATATAGAAGTAACCAAAGCGCTTCTTGAAAAAGTTGCCGAATACGGCGCTGAACATTCTTTAGAATATATGGAAGGGCCGGTTGGTTTTTCTAATATGGACAAAGCGGGGATTCTAATCAAAGGATTTGAAGAATTAAATACGATGATCACCTGGTATAATTATCCGTATTATGCCGAACATATGGAGCAACTCAATTTTGAACCTGCAGCTACCTGGGTAGAATACAAAATAAAAGTACCAAAAGAAACCAAAGAAAAAGTTATTAAGTTTGCCAAGGTAATTAAAGAACGCTACCAACTCAAACTTCTTAAGTTTAATAAAAGTAAAGAGATTCTTCAATACGCAGATGATATGTTTGATCTGCTTAATAAAACCTATAGTAGTTTACAAACCTTTGTTCCTATACAGCAGTATCAAATAGATATGTACAAGAAAAAGTACTTGCCATATCTTAATCCAGAATACATAACATGTATAGCAGATAAAACAGGTAAGCTTATTGCATTTTCTATTGTTATGCCTTCTTTTTCTAAAGCGTTAAAGAAAATGAATGGTAAAGTATATCCTCTTAGATTTTTACACATTTTAAAAGCGCAACGCAGAAATGATACTGCGGCCTTTTATCTTATAGGTGTAGATCCAGAATATCAAAACAAAGGGGTAACTGCGCTTATTTTCAAAGAAATGAATGAAGCCTTTCTTCGTAATGGAATTGAAATGGTTGAGACCAACCCGGAATTAGAAGAAAATAAAGCAATTCAAGCACTTTGGAATGGCTATGAGCATGAACAGCATAAAATGAGAAGGACGTTTAGAAAGAACATTTAAGTTTTTTCTAGCCCCTCTTTATTACTAACGTAGTAGTTTTCTAATATACTAGTAGTAGTTTTCTAATATACTATTTATTGTAATTCTCCTATTAGTAACCATATTGTTTTATCAGGGTCGTTTTCCCATTTACCAAAATCTGTAATTTCTTTAGTAATCAAAAAACCAGCATCTTGTAATTCAGACTTTACATAGGTATGTGATAAGGTATGTGCTTCCATTTGCTCTTCTCGCGATGTATTGCGCATATGTATTTTAAATTTCTCTATTATAATAATTCTACCCTGAGTTTTAAGAGAAGCTTTTATATGTGCTAATACGGTCAAATATTCATCTATTTCGTGATATGTATCCATTACAATAACGGCATCCAACGTTTCTTCAGGCAATTTAGGATCGTCATAATCGCCAACAATTGTTTTGACGTTTGTTAATTTTCTATGCTTTACATGTCTTTTTAGTTTCTCTAACCGGTCCTCTCTAACATCAACTGCATAGATATTACCAGACTCTCCTACTCTTTTTGCTAAATGAATCGTCAAATATCCTTCATGGCAACCCACATCTGCAACTTTACTACCAGATGTAATGCCAGCAAGTTCAAATATCCTTGAAACATTCATCCAGGTATCCCTATCTGCCCAGTCATTCTCTTTATACTGTGTATAACTTTCTTCCACAGTGATTAGAACCAATAGAAAAATTAAAGCCTTACTTTTTAGTTTCATATCCCTCCTATTTATATGCTAATACATGCTTCAAAATACCGTTTAATAGTATTTCATTGGGCTTCTTTATGAAAAATTTGGCATTTGACCACAGGGTATTTTATATCTCCCTCCCTTGTTTTTACGCTATAAATTGTTAATATTTGTTAAAATAGTACCTTTTTATACATAGTACTGTAACAAAAATGAAATCTTGGCGTCTAGTAAGTATAAACAATCAAAAAAAACAGAAACCATGAGAACTTTAAACAACAATCAAATCATTAAAAAATCAATAGAATCAAAAGGAAATATCTGGAATGCTAAAAGACGATACAGATAATCTTAAAAAAATAATTCATCAATCAAAAAAATATACACATGAGAACTTTAGACAACAATCAAATCACTAAAAAATTATCTTCAACAAAAGGAAATATCTGGAATACCAAAAGACGATACAGATAATCTTAAAAAAATAATTCATCAATCAAAAATATATACACATGAGAACTTTAGACAACAATCAAATCACTAAAAAATTATCTTCAACAAAAGGATATATCTGGAATACCAAAAGACGATACAGATAACCTTAAAAAAATAATTCATCAATCAAAAATATACACATGAGAACTTTAAGCAATAATCAAATCATTAAAAAATCAATAGAATCAAAAGGAAATATCTGGAACGCCAAAAGACGGTACAGATAACCTTAAAAAACTAATTCATCCATCAAAACTATCAACTATGAAAGCCTTAAGAAACTTCAAAAAAAAATTAAGAGAAACCAAACAAAAACAAAACGTGTTTTTAGGTTTCTCACAAAGTAGCCATGACTACGAACAACAAATACGCATACGGTTAAATCGTTATGCCTATTAATAATAAAGCATTACATACAATAATCTAAAAAACCAGGTTGTATTACAACCTGGCTTATGTTTTTACTTGACAATCGAATTTTAAACCCTTTGAGACCTGCCCCGAGGTAATTTACCTTTAGTACTTTAGTCTTATTTGTCTTCTAATTTTTCAGGTTCAAACTTTGCCCCTACTGGTGCACGATATCCATCAAACGGAAGCTTTAATAGCTTGCTGATCTTAGAATTAGAATCTACATCTGGATAAGTATCTACGCCATACACTAAGTCTTCATTTTTAATTTTAGCAAAAGTACCAAACATTCTATCCCAGATAGAAAAAATATTTCCATAGTTAGTATCTGTATATGGCAAAACATAATGATGATGTACTTTATGCATATCAGGAGAAACAATAACCCAACTGATAATATCATCTAATTTTTTAGGCAATGAAATATTTGCATGATTAAATTGTGATAATACTACTGATAATGATTGATAAAGCATTATAATACCAATCGGAGCTCCTACAATAAAAACAGCAAGTGTTGTAAATACAAAACGTATGACACTCTCTCCTGGGTGGTGTCTATTAGCAGTCGTAGTATCCACATGATTATCGGTATGATGAATCAAATGAAACATCCATAAAGGTTTTACCATATGCTCAACATAATGTGCTAACCAGGCCCCTATAAGATCAAGCAAAGCCACACCTAGTAGTATAGAAGCCCAAAGAGGTAAATCCAGCCATTGTAATACTCCAAATTTAGTAGCTACAGTCCAATCACTGGTTTTTAATAATATAAACGCCAGAAAAAAATTAATCAAGATTGTGGTTAACGTAAAAAATATATTAGGCCATGCATGTTTGAATTTTTTGTAATCAAATTTGAATAAAGGTGCGGCATATTCTACCAGCCAAAAGAAAGTAATCCCTCCTACCAAAATTAAACTTCGGTGAGACGATGGGATGGTTTCAAAATAATTAATAATCTCTTCCATAAAAGCAAAATATTATATTTTTTAAATGTAAACAACCTTTTTTAAAGATTATGCTATTAAAATCGTTTAATTTATATCAATTAACCAAACAAGCAACCAAAAAGTTGCGTATTAATATTTTTGAATATATATTTGCAACCAACAAGTTGCATATTAATATTAAATTTTCACAATCATGAACGACGTTATTAGTAAAGAACACATTTTCAGCCATCCAATTGATAAGGTATGGAGTGCAATTACGAAACAGGAAGAGATTTCTACTTGGTTTATAAAAGCGGACTTTAAAGCAGAACCAGGTTATAAATACACCTTTACTGCTCCAGAGGAACAGAACTGCACTCAGATAACTGGTGAAGTGAAAAAGGCCAATCCATATACGCTGATTTATACTTGGGTTGTTGCCAATACAGATACAGAGACTACGGTTAAGTGGGAACTTCAAAAAACTGAAAATGGAGGAACAAAACTACATCTTGAACATTCTGGAATTTCAAATTATCCAGGTGATACAGCTGTAAATATGTTTAACAGCTTTAATGGTGGATGGGACAATTGTGTTTCAGAATTAAAAATGTATTTAAAACAAATGGTCCATGCAGGATAAAATCACCAAAATACTAAAAGCGGTAGCAGACCCAACAAGGCGTGAGATTTTTCATGCTTTAGTAGTCGCGGCTACTGCTTTACCGATCACTCAGATATCCAATCAATTTGATATTAGCAGACAAGGAGTGACCAAACATCTTAAAACACTAGAAGATGCTGGATTAATACAAATAAGTACCAAAGGCAGAGAGCGTTTTTGTTATGCTGATGCTACTCCTTTACAAGAAGTTAACCAATGGCTAAAATTCTATGAACAATTCTGGGATGATACTATACATAACTTAGGCACTTACTTAGATAATAAAGCATAAGAATTTAGGATAAGTTTTACAATGTGTTATTTAAGCTTGTCTTTTATCCATTTTACAGCTTCTTCTATCTGTTCAAAAGTGACAATACCATCTTGATAAAACATATTTTCAATTCTTACACTTGCTTTCTGAAAGTTATTATACGCGACTACCGCAAATGCTTTTATATTAGGAAGTATTTCTTTTATTTTTAGATAATCCATAGGTTCTAAAGAATAAGAATTTATTCTATTAGAAATATACCCAAAAGGTTGATTACCAAAATGTAACTCTGTCAACCTAGATAGTTGTTTAGCTTTTTCATGATTGAAGGAAATACCTTCAGCCACTTCTATGATTAAATAGTTTTTATAGAAAGATACTTTTCCTATTTCTAGGTCATACTTTTTCACAAACTCTCCTTCATTTATAGGCCTTAACATACTTGATTATGGGGATTTTTAATTCAAGAATAAAATAAAACTTAACTCATCTATATTTTTGAGATTGCGAAGCTACTTAAAAACTTGTTAAAGTTATCAACTTTATCATTTCAATAACATTTTTTGTTAAAAAAAAGGGCCGCATATACAGCCCTTTTAGTTATTTCTTATTTGATTATCGATTAATCGTTTTCTTCTAATTCATTGATTAATGATTCTGCAGCGTCTATATTGTTTTGATAAGATTTATACACCCACCTAGAAAAAATAATAAAAAAAGATATTGCCAAGGGTATAGCAATACCGTAAGTCCATACCGAAATACTTTCAGCAAATATATCTTTCCCTTTAATTAATTTTGATGTTACCGGCATAATAACAAACATCAAAATAAACCCAAGATAATAACTAAGTTTCATTACTTTCATGAACTGCTTTTTACCTTTTGCATATTCTAATAATGTCTCTTTATAATTATTCCCCGCAATATCTACTTTGCTCATTCTATTAATGGATCGCAAAGATAAAATTGGAAATAGTAATAAAACTAGAATTGAAATAATGCCCGATACCTGTGTATACCAATTATCTAACATATTAAAATTCAACAAAATCATTACTGCAGCAGTAATGCAAATAATGGCTCCTAAAATTTCCGGATAGGCTATTTTATTAAGCTTATTTCTATACTTTTCTTGTATCATCATAGATATCATTTTATCGGTTAACTTCTTTTGTTTTTCAAGTTGGTCACCCATTTCAGACCATACGGCTTGCATTTCTTCTAATTTCATAGTTTGCTATTTTTTTACGATCTGTGATTTCAATTTTTGTTTTATTCTGGATATTCTTGTTCCCACATTACTTGGCGACAAGCCTGTAATTTCTGCTATTTCTTCATATTTTTTTCCTTCAAGAAGGAGTAACATTACTCCTTTTTCAAGCTCATTTAATCCATGTATATGCGTATAAAGAACTTTTAGTCGTTCCTCAAATTCTGTATCATACTGCTGGGTCTGCTGCATTATAATTTTATCAATTCCTATTTGAATTCCACGCCTCTTCTCTTTTTTTAGTCTTGTGATAGCAGTATTAAGGGCAACTCGATACATCCATGTACTAATTTTTGCTTCGCCTCGAAAGTTTGCATAAGATTTCCATAATTGATATACGATCTCTTGATACAAATCTTTTTGATCATCATGGTTATTAGTATAGATCGTTGTTATTTTAAAAATAACTCCTTCATGTTCTCTAATAATTCGAGTAAATTCAAGTTCTTTACTCATTCTATGGGTTTGTTTTTTTCTTATTAGTATTCTTTAAGAATAAAAAATCACAGAAATTCTAATAATTTATAGGTATCGTATATAAAACAGAAACAACAAGCCAAAAACTATATTTTGCTTATTAAAAGTGAATTCTAGAAAAAAGTTAATCCTTGATTACAATCATAGTGGCTCTCTTACCCGTGGCAAGGTTCCAAGCGTTAAGTGTGATAAGATTTCCTTGATCATCATAAAGATGGAACTCTGCAGTATTAGGTGATGCTGCTCCTTCGTTCAATGCTAACACATCAATTCTATTAAATCCTTTTATTAGATTGATTTTGGTTTTTTTAAAACCTCCACTAAGAAGCACTCTGGCCCCTATAACGTCATCATTAATAAAAACTCTAACTATGTCTCCATCTACTTCTCCATGATCTCTGTAAACCAGGTGAACAAATTTGCCATTACTTTTAAAATCTCCGAAATACTCATCCCCTGTCGTTTTTGATGCATCATCTTCAATTTTTTCAAACCATTTTGGGGTAATATCTGACTCAGGTTTTAAAAAACCATTATCTCCCGTCATATCAAAGGTCTTATTATTACGGCGACTATATTCTTTTAATCCCTCTGGCAAATCATAAAGTGTAGAATTTGTATTTGTATCAGAGTTTGATATGCTATATTTATCTGTAGAAAGATCACTTTCGCTATCAATACGCAATGAAGAGGAATTTTCTATCTGTGCAGATAGCCCCCCCGCTACAAACAATAATATAATTTGAAAAAATCTAAATTTCATACTCTTATTATGTGCATCACTACAATGTAAATATATATATAATATAGACGCTATGATTGTTAATTCCCTACAAAATCTTTGCCAAGATATTGACAATACTAAAAAAACATTCTTACAAACTTGTAAGATAAAACTGATATGATTTATTTTGTTACCTAAACACTGTATCAATGGCCTATTATATCATTGGAGGAATACTTCTAGCCATAATTCTTTTTTTATGGATACAATCCCAAAGTGCAAGAAAGACACTAAAAAATAAAAACAAAGAATTACAATCGTTATATACTGAAACTGAAAAACAGTTTCAATTACAACAAGACTATATTTCTGTACTAAGTCAGGAATTAAGAACTCCATTATATGGAATTATGGGGCTTACAAATCTGTTAGCTGAAGATCATCCTGAACTGAAAAATAATAGAAAACTAAAATCTCTGAAATTTTCTGGAGATTATTTGTTGACCCTAATTAATAACATACTTCATGTAAATTATCTTGACTCTGAAGAAATTCAACCCCAACACATCTTTTTTGATTTGAAAGAGATAACTCAAAATCTTGTCGATTCATTTAGCTATGCTACCGAAAACAGCGATAATATTTTACATTTTGATTTTGATTCGGAAATTGATCAATCTATCAATGGAGATCCTGCAATTCTTTCTCAAATATTAATGAATCTTATCAGTAATGCATTGCGATTTACTAAAAATGGAAATGTATATTTTTCTGTTAGTTTAATAAAGAAAAAAGGAAATACTGCTACTATTTCTTTTAAAATTAAGCATGATGGATTTGAAGTAACCAAAGAAGATAAAAATTCTATTTATCAAGAATTTATAGGGGTTGATAAAGCTAAAAAATCATATTTAGGTACTGGTTTAAACTTTACGATTGTAAAAAAACTTGCAAAGGCATTACAAGGAGAAATTATTATTCAAGATGACTCTCAGACTGGTTCTGAGTATGCATTTGCAACTGATTTTGAAGTTTTACAAAACGAAGACTCGAATAAGCAATTCTCTAAAACCTCTAGTACCAATACAAAATTAAAAGTACTTATTGTAGACGATAATAAACTGAATCTACTAGTCGCTGAAAAAATGTTATCCAAAGAAAATTATGATTGTACAACAATTGATAATGGCTTTGATGCTATAGAATTGGTCAGAGAAAATACATATAGTATCGTTTTAATGGACATTAACATGCCAAAATTAAACGGTATCGGTACAACAAAACGAATACGCGAATTTGACTCAAAAACACCTATTATTGCACTAACTGCAGTAGATGTAACACAATTAAACAGCCAAATTATACAAGCTGGTCTTAATGATTACATTTTAAAGCCATATAACAAGAATCATCTTTTGGAGATAATCTCTAAAAATTTAACCCCATAGTATAATTCTTAAAGTCATTTTTGTTTGTCTATCATGTGAGAAAATTTTTAGAGGTATCTATTTTTGTCACATAGCTTTATCCTCGGCACACGCATAAAGGGCCTATGAAAACAAATAGGTATAAATCAAAATTATAACATATTTTAACTTTTTAAAAAAAGTAATATTTCTCGAGTTAAACGGGGAAAATACACCCTATTCCTTTATTAGCAACTGGCAATCATCATATTATTTTTTCATTTGACGCCGAAATCAAAAAATGAGCGGTCATTTAGCAAAAACTCAATTAACATTTTTTAAGATATTCATATGAAAAGATTAATATTTTGAGTAACAATAAAAGAAATTCCAAATAGTTACAATAACAGAAATATTAATTAGATAACCATGAAAAAATCATTCACACTAATCGCACTGTCAGGTATTATAATGACATCATGCGTTTCGAAAAAAAAGTATGTTGCTTTAGAACAAGAATTGCAAGATACACGTAGCACACTGCAAAGAACCGCAGTAGAAAAAGATGAATTAGAGGATAAATTTGCAAAAATTGAAGCTAGAGTAGCTGATTACAATGCAAAAATAAACTCTTTAAGAGATGAAAGCAATGAAAAAATGGTTATGGTAGATGATATTGTAGCGATTTCAAACAATAGCAAAGAAAAAATGAGGGAGACACTTACAAAAGTAGACCCTAATAAGTTACAGAATGCTAAGACATTAAAAGATTCTATGAATCTGGCAGTTTCTCACAACTTAAAAAGTTCATTAGATGATAGCTTAAAAGATGATGAAGACATATCTATTAATATAGATAATACTGTTGTTATGATCTCTATTTCTGACAAAATGTTATTCAAAACGGCAAGTTATAGAGTGAGTGATAAAGCAAACGGAATTTTACAAAAATTAGCTAACGTTATAAACTCTGAACCGAGTATAGAAGTTATGGTTGAAGGTCATACAGACCCAAGAACAATAAGCAATGCTGTTGTACAGGATAACTGGGATCTAAGTGTTAAGAGAGCCACTTCTATTGTAAGAAAACTACAAAACAAATATAATGTTGCTCCAGAAAAATTAATTGCTTCTGGTAGAAGTAGCTACAAACCTCTTGTTGAGAACAGTTCAGATGAAAACATGGCAATAAACAGGCGTACGAAAATCGTTTTACTGCCAAATATGGATAAGTTTTTTGCAATGCTATCGGCTAACTAACTTAATATATTATTCTCTTTTATTAAAGAATGGGGATGAAACATTACAGTTTTCATCCCTTTTTTTATTGATTTAATTAAACCTTTTTATACTTCTTAAGTCTTAGAGATATACATCATTATAAAATTGAAATATTATGAAGAATATCATACTCCAAAGATCAACAGTCGTATCATTATTATTAGTTATACTTTTTCTAGGAAGCAGTTTTACTGCTACCACTATTAATTACAGATGGGATCATCTAGGTTCTAGAGTAGTAAATTATAGGTTAGATAAAGATGTTATCAAAGTGACCGCCAAAGAAGGTGGATTCAAAAAATTAAAAGTCAAAGTTACGGGAGGAGCACTTAATATGCACAGAATGGTGGTTCATTACGGAAATGGGCAAAAAGATGTGATTAAATTAAGGCATAACTTTTCGCGCAGGAGCGCAACTAGAATAATTGATTTAAAAGGTGGTAAAAGAATTATACGAGACATAACATTCTTTTACGACACAAAAAACTTATCTCAAAAAAAAGCAAAAGTACATGTATACGGAAGGCACTAAAAAATGTGATTTTTAATACAAAAAGCAGTCTAAATATGGCTGCTTTTTTATTTCATTTTAAAGTACCCGCATTTTAGATAAGCTCCCTCAGGAAAAGTAATTGGATGATCTATATCATGATATGTTTTTTCCACTATTTCAAAAGTTCTTCCGGTAGACATAATACTTTCTTCAGAAATTCTGAAAAATTCATCAGCTAATACACGAGATGAACAAGAAGCTAATATCAAAATCCCATTTGAGGATACTAATTGAGCCCCAAGTTTTGCTAATTTTTCATATCCCTTTTTGGCTTTAGAGATCTCACTCTCTCGCTTTGCAAAACTAGGCGGGTCAATTACTACAATATCAAAACGTCGTTTTTCATTAATTAAGTTTTGTAGCCCTTCAAAAGCATCGGCCACCATAATGGTATGCCTACCGCTATACCGATTTAGTTCGGCATTTTCTCTAGCCATTTGTAACGCATGTTTACTAATATCAAGACTGATCACTTCTTTTGCGCCGCCATATAGTGCATGAACAGAAAATCCACCAGCATATGAAAAAACATCTAACACACTTTTGTTTTCAGACAGCTCCCCTACTCGTTTCCGGTTATGTCTATGATCCAGAAAATAACCAGTCTTATGCCCTTTAATTACATTTGCAGAAAATAAAACTCCATGTTCTTTAAATACCACAACCTCATTGGCTAATGTGCCATATATCGTTTTTCCATCATACAAATCATATGTATCCCCTTTAGATTGTAATAACCTGCTTAACCGAAGCACAGCAGTATTACAACCCGTAACGGTTATCAAATGCGGTACAATCCAATTAAGATAAGGAAACCAAATATGAGAATACAGCTTAATTACCAGGACATTGTCATATATATCTGCAATAAAACCAGGAAGACTATCATTTTCACCAAAAAGTAATCGATAGCTGTTTGTGTTTGTTTCAAGAAGAGGTTTTCTAATGGCATAGGCTTCATTTATTTTTGAAGTAAACCATGTTTCATTAATCTGAGCCGGTTTTTGAAACTGAATTAGCTTAATACTAATAGGAGAATATGGATCATATAGTCCACAAGCAAGAAAATTATTCTTCTTCGTATCATAAATAATAACCAAATCACCGACTCCAGCCTCAGAATTTTGCTTCACTATACTATCTTCAAAAATCCATGGATGTCCGCGCTTCACCATTTTTTCTGCAGATGGCCTTAATTTTACAGCCAATCTTTTAGTATCTATATCCTGAATAATTTTCATAGTACACAAGAATACAGATATTTTTTCTATTCTAATACAAAACCAAAAGAAAAAGCACCTACCCCATTAACTAACAGGATAAGTGCTTTTATGTATCGTAAAACTAAACTTTGCATAAGCAACTTATACGTGCTTATACTATTCAGACGAATGGAGATTGATTTTGTTACATCATAACACTATAAAATAGGTATTTGAAATAAATAAAAGGGTAAAATCAAAAAAAGCTACCCTAAAGTAGCTTTTGAATATCAACAAAATAAATTAAAAGTTTTTAATATAATACATCTAAGGCTATTTTGTCATTATTATTAAACGAATCAGCAGGACCACAAGCTTGCATTAAAGAGGTAGCGTCAGAGATTGTTGGTGTACCAGTGATATGGATAGCTCCTACTCCAGCATTACCTTCATTAACATTTTGCCCACAACTTTCTCTTGTCATATAATCTGTATGACGAAAACCAATACAATGTCCTACTTCATGAGCCATTGTACCTGTAACCTCTGCCAGAGAAGGGTTAAGCAATTCAAACCATCTACTATTGATCCCAAATCCTTTAGCAGGATCTCCTTTTCTTGTTGGAAATCCAGCAGCTCTACCCAAAGTAATAAATCCTCCAGATTCCAATTCATAAAATTCTGTTACTTCGATATCAGCTTTTTTCTTTCCTTTTAATCCAAAAGTAGTACGTTCAAACGTTAATTGTAAATTTTCTGCATTATACATACTTATCATAGCATCTAATGCATCAGAACCAAGGTTACCTAAAGCCGGGTCTACGCTAACTTTGATAAGTCTTGGAAGCCCAGTAACCAAATTAGTAGTACGATATTGCTTTTGCAAAGGCCCTGAAATACCCTGTGATAATTCATCAATTTGGTCAAAAGTAAAAAACATATCTTCTACAGCAACACCTTGTTCCCCCATGAAATTAATCATTTTGGCATTTTCTGTACTAAAATGGGCTTTCTCTAATTTTATTAAAACATCTTTTGAGATTTCATTTGCAGATATTTCTTCCTCATTAGAATTATCAGTTTCACAAGAAACAAAAAGCGAAGCTGTTAATATTCCGGCAATACAAAGTGATAAAAATTTACTTCTTTTCATTTTTTAATATTTAAGTTGGACATATTTTAATCGGAGCCGAAATTAATTATTAAATTAACATAAACAAGTTTAATTATGTTAAATATCGACAAAATGTCAAAAATTAAGTTAATATTACGGTTTTCCGTAAATAACAATAGATAAAATATTTGTTTTGAGAGAAAATTCCTTCTTATATGTATTGTTAAAATCCGTACAAAAACATATTTATAAAATTAAATATGTATATTTGTTTATGACTGATAAAAAAATACTAGAAATTACTAAGGCGTTATCAAATGCTACGCGTTTGGATATTCTTAAATGGCTTAAAGATCCTGAGACAAATTTTCCGCCTCATAAAGAATTAGGGCATTTTAATGATGGCGTATGCGGCCAACACATCAAAGATAAATCAGGGCTTTCGCAACCCACAATTTCACATTATTTATCAGGAATGCATAAAGCTGATTTATTGATCACTACCCGGCATGGAAAATGGACGTATTTCAAACGAAATGAAGAAGTAATCAAAAATTATTTAGACACTATACGTCAAAGACTTTAAAAAAAATTATTAATACATATTTATAAAATTAAATATATAATTATGAAAATATTAGTTATTGGTGCCACAGGTACTATCGGCAAAGCCGTTTATGAAAGCCTTAAAAAAGAATATACAACGGTTTATGGGGCTCACAGAAATAGCAGCTCTTATCCTGTAGATATAACGGACAAAAACTCTATTAGAGAATTATTAGAAAAACTTCCCAAACTTGATGCTATAATTAATGCTGCGGGTACTGCTTCATGGAAACCGTTATATGATCTTACAGAAGAGGATTATTACATTGGAATTAAAAGCAAACTTATGGGACAAGTAAATCTCGTGAATATTGCAAAAGAGTATTTGAATGATAATGGCTCAATAACACTCACTACTGGAATTCTTGCAGAACATTATGAACCCGGCGCAGTTGCATTATCTTTAGTAAATGGTGCCTTACATAGTTTTGTTAATGCAGCCTCTAACGAATTAGAGCGAAACATTCGTTTAAATGTCGTCGCACCTGGGGCTATTGCCGGAGACTTCCCAGAGGATAAAAAGTTCGCAGGATACTTTCCGATTCCTATTGATGATGCTATAGCTATGTATCAAAAATCATTAACCGAAAATAATACAGGTCAAATCTTAAAAAAATATTAGCATGAAAATTAAAATGTACCAAATTGATGCCTTTACCAAAACATTATTTGGAGGCAATCCGGCTGCCATTTGCCATCTCCCCCATTGGTTAGATGATACTACCTTACAAAATATTGCGATAGAAAATAACTTAGCAGAAACTGGATATTTTGTAAAAAATGAAAGCGTATATGAAATTAGGTGGTTTATGCCACATGCCGAAATTGATTTATGTGGTCATGCCACCTTAGCTTCAGCCTATGTAATTTTTAACTATATAGATACATCAATACAAGAAGTAGCATTTTCTTCAAAAAGTGGAATTCTGAAAGCAAAAAAAGAAGATAATGGATCGATTACTCTTGATTTTCCATCAAGACCTCCTAAGGAAATTGAAATTCCAAAAGAAGTGTTTCAGGCTCTAAAAGCAAAGCCTTTGGGTGCCTATGCAGCCCGAGATTTGGTAATTACACTTTCTTCTGAAGAAGAAGTACTTGCCGAAAACCCAAATCTCGAAGTGCTAAAAGATCTACCCTATCTTTGTACTATTATAACTGCTAAAGGAAATAATTCTGATTTTGTATCTCGTGTTTTTGATGCTAATGCAAAAGTACTTCCTGAAGACCCCGTTACTGGATCTGCACACGCATCTCTAGTACCATTTTGGGCAAAAGAATTAAATAAAAACAGCCTCAAAGCCCTTCAATTATCGCAAAGAGGAGGCGAACTAGATTGTAAACTGGAAGGAGATCGGGTTTTTCTTAGTGGCTACTCAGTATTATATCTAACAGGAGAAATCTATATCTAATTAATAGCATTATGATGAAAACAATCGGTCTAATTGGAGGAATGAGCTGGGAATCATCGGCAGTATATTACGAACTTATTAATAAACATGTAAAAAAACGGCTTGGAGGATTTCATTCCGCTCAATGCATATTAAATTCGGTTGATTTTTCTAAAATTGAAAAGTTACAACGGGATAATAATTGGGATGAGCTGAATGGACTAATGGTAAAATCTGCCAAACAACTAGAAAATGCAGGAGCAGATCTAATTATACTTTGCACTAATACAATGCATCTTTGTAGTACCGAAATTATCAATAATACCTCTATCCCTTTTTTGCATATCGCAGAAGCAACTGGTGCCAAAATTAAGTCTCAAGGAGCAAGTAAAGTAGCACTTCTTGGAACAAAGTTCACAATGGAAAAAGATTTTTTTAAGAATATTTTAAATGACCTCGGTATCAAAACTATAATTCCTAACAAGAAAGACAGAGAAATCACGCACAACATTATTTATAAAGAACTAGTACTTGGAGACATTAATGAACATTCTAAGCAAGAGCTAAAGAGAATTATAACCGATCTTAAACAACAAGGTACTGAGGGAGTAATATTAGGCTGTACAGAATTGCCTTTATTAATTAAACCGGAAGATGTAGACATCCCTGTATTTGATACCACCAAAATACATGCTGAAAGTGCAGTTGATCTGGCTTTAAATAAAGAAAACATCAAATTATAAAAGCAAGTACATGACCGAATTCAAAAACAAACAATGGATATACACCAAAAGACCTGAGAAATTAGTCGATGATAGCCATTACACTCTAAATGAAAGTACAATTAACACCGCACAATTACGGCCTGGGCAAGCGATAATACACTCAGAGTTCTTTAGTGTTGATCCGTATATGCGTATCCAGCAATCGAGCAAAGATACCTGGGAGGAGCCTCATCCTCTTAATACTATACAAGGTGGTGCTGTCGTTGGCAAAATCATTGCAATAAATGATATACAAAGTGATTTAAATGAAGGAGATTGGGTGTTATCATATACGGGATGGCAAGAATATGCAATTGCAGATATAAGTAGCCTTCGCAAATTAGATCCAAGAGAGGTTCCTGTTACCACGGCATTAGGTGTTTTGGGCATGCCCGCCAGGATTGCTTATTTTGGACTTATTGAAGCCGGAAAACCTAAACAAGGCGAAACTGTAGTCGTTTCTGGTGCATCGGGTGCAGTAGGCCAAGTTGTGGCTCAAATTGCTAAAATAAAAGGATGTAAGGTAGTTGGTATCGCCGGATCTGATGAAAAAACGAAATACCTCAGAGAAACACTTAACCTGGATGCTGTAATTAATTATAAAAAGCACTCTTCTGCTTTAGCTATGAAAAATGTACTTTCAAGAGTTTGCCCAGAAGGGATTGATATCTATTATGATAATGTAGGAGGATATATAACTGACGCAATTTTTGAAGTTATTAATCTTAGAGCCAGAATTATCATTTGTGGTCAGATTTCGCAATATTCTGGTGGATTAGATGATCCAGAATTAGGCCCTAGGTTTTTACATAAAATGCTATATAAGAGAGCTACAATACAAGGAGTTTTGGCTCGTGATTATAATGACCGAATGGATGAAATGCTCAAAGAAATGACCCCTTGGGTTAAAGACGAATCCCTAAAATATAAAGAAACGATTGTTCATGGTTTTGAAAATTTACCTAAGGCACTCAATATGCTTTTCTTTGGTAAAAATACCGGAAAACTAATCGTAAAAAGATAATTAATCATCCATAAAAAGTTGATTAATTTTAGATCTTAATTTTCGTTTATAATCTTCTTCTAACCAATCTCTATAGTTTTTAGTGCTTTTACTAATGCAATACGAGTACCTACGTACACGATATTCTATATCTTGATCTAGTAATTTGCTAAGAATTCTTGCATCAAAAACATCTTCACTATTTTCAACACACATTTTGGCGTGTTGTTCTATAGACTTTTCTAGAACGGTAAGACTTCTAAGGTTATATTTTTTCGTTTTTGCGTATTCCTCTTCAATGTCAAATTCTATATCAGTTGACTTGGCAAACTCTTTTCTGATATCATCTGGAAGTACGTATTTAAAATTTCTTTCAATCTCCTCATCTCCAACCAAACTATCATAATAAAAATCCGGAGATCTAAATATAGATTGCCAATCCATCTCAGCATTCCACAAACCAAATCTGGCTGTATTATTTCCTAAGTCAATAATCGAGAATTCTGGTTTTGTTGGTAACACACGAGACCCCCTACCAATCATCTGGAAATATAACGTAAGCGACTTTGTTGCTCTATTAAGGATAATACTTTCTACTGTAGGCTCATCAAAACCTGTGGTCAAGATACTAACTGAAGTTAATATTGCATCATTAGTCTCCTTAAACCATTTTAAGATATCTTCTCTTTCCTGTTTACTATTCGTATTATCTAAATGGCGAATGGGATACCCCGCCTTTTTAAAAGTATCATACACATAAACAGATGTATTAATACCATTATTAAAAATCAGTGTTTTCTTTCCTTTTGATCGTTCCTCATATGCATGCAACAATTTATCCTGCATCATCATATTGGTATACAACTCTTCAGAAGATTTAACGGTATAATCTCCATTCATACCAATCTTTAGCGATCCCAAACCAACATCATAAGTATAGGTTACAGGCTTTGCCAAAAACCCACTTTTAATTAAGGAGTCTATAGTATCTCCCACAATAAGCTCATTATAATTGTCCTTCATAGGAAGCTTCATATTTGAGCTAAGCGGAGTTGCTGTAACACCAAGAATAAAGCAGTTTTTAAAGAACCTAAAAAGCTTTCTAAATGAATTATAATGTGCCTCATCTATTATAACCATTCCTATATCATGCAGTTCGAGTTTATCATCATTAAGCCTATTGTTTAAGGTCTCTACCATAGCAACGAAACACATATACTCGCCTTGGTCATAAAGTTCTTTAACTGCACTATTGATGATTTTATTCTTTACCCGAAATTCGGTGAGCATCTTAGAAGTTTGACCGCAAAGTTCTATTCGGTGAGTAAGCACAACCACTTTTTTCTTAGTAGCTTCTATATATCGTCTTACGATTTCAGAAAAAATTACAGTCTTACCACCCCCTGTTGGTAGTTGATAGAGAAGATTATACTTTGAAGGAAATTCTTCCAAGCGACTAAATATCTTATCGATATCTCTTTGCTGGTAGTCGTATAAAACTTTTTGTTCTTTTTTTTCTATTTCAGTGGGTAATGCTCCCATTAGGTTTTATTAAAAATAAGCTACAAAATTAAACACTTTAAGAGGTTATACGAAACAATTGGCGAAATATATTTTTTTTCTTGATCGAATTAAAATGTTAATTATTCATAATTCCTTGATTAAAAACCTAGTGTTATCTTAATTTTGAAGCTTGAAATCCTAACTCAAACCAATGAATAAAAAGGATAAAGATTCAATTCCAATTCAAGCACTTTTAGTTCCTAAATCTATACTGCGCACCGGGAAAATACTAAATTGGATATCTCCTCTTCTTGCATCAAGGTTTGCCGCAAGAATGTTTTTGACTCCATTTAGTTATGAAATGCCTGAGCGCGAAAAACCAATGTTCGAGAAAAGTAAAAAAACACGTATACGTATAAAAAAAATTAACCGTGAGATAATGGTATATGAATATGGGCAATCAGATAAGAAAATATTACTAGTACATGGATGGTCTGGCAGTGGCACCCAACTTTCAAAAATAGCCGATCAATTATTAGCAAAAGGATATAGTACCGTTAGTTTTGACGCTCCTGCTCATGGTAAATCTCCCGGAAAAAGAACAATTTTACCTCATTTTCTTGAAGTTATTTATCATTTAGAGAAGACCCATGGCCCTTTTGAAGCCGCTGTAGGCCATTCTCTTGGTGGTATGTCTTTACTTAGAACAACTAAGTTTGGTTTGAAAATAAAAAAATTAGTAATCATTGGTACTGCTAATAGTATAACAGCTGTTACTAAAAACTTTGCGAATAATCTTCAACTTGGGCCAAAAGTAGCTACACTTTTAAAATCCTATTTTGATAAAAGATATGGCGAAGATCTTAACAATTACTCGGGCGCTGTATCTGCCAAAGGAGTAAAAATACCTACCTTGGTAGTGCACGACAAAAATGATGTTGACGTACATTACAGTTCTGCTAATGAAATAGCAAAAGAATTAGAAAATGGAGAGTTATTATTTACAGAACAATTGGGTCATCGCAAAATCTTGGGTAATGAAGAGGTTATTTCTAAAATTGTAAAATTTATTTTGGAATAATTCTTGATGTGTTATTCATTAGAAATTTGTACGACTATATATAGAAACAAATATTCTAAACGTATGAAACAGTTTATCATTTTAATTATTGGAGCTTTAGTCATTAGTTGTACAGGTGTTGCTCAACAAGAAACAAAAAAGCAAAATAAAGCCTATGCCGTTTCTAAAACCAATGCCGAATGGAAAAAAATTCTGACATCAGATCAGTATTACATCCTTAGGCAAGCAGGAACCGAAAGACCTTTTTCAAGTCCGCTAAACAAATTATATGCTTCAGGAACATTTCATTGCGCAGCATGTAACACCCCGTTATATGAAAGTAAATATAAGTTTGATAGTGGTACTGGCTGGCCTAGTTTTGATCGAGCTGTAGAAGGAAATATTGAAAAGGATGTAGATCATAAACTAGGTTACGCTCGTACCGAACTATTATGCAATACATGCGGCGGTCATTTGGGACATATATTTAATGACGGACCAAGAGAAACAACCGGAATGAGGCATTGTATCAATGGAGATGCATTAGTCTTTGTACCTAAAAAATCAAAAAATGAGTAAATATCCAATACAAAAATCTGAAGCAGAGTGGAAATCTCAGCTTAGCGAAGAGCAATATAGGGTACTTAGACAAAAAGGAACAGAAAGACCATTTACAGGCGAGTATAATATGCATTTTGAAGAAGGAACATATACTTGTATGGCATGTGACACTCCTTTATTTAAAAGTAGTACCAAATTTGATTCTGGTTGTGGTTGGCCTAGTTTTGATGAATCAATAGACGGTAACGTTGAATATATTAAAGATACATCCCATGGCATGATCAGAACTGAGATATTATGCTCCAATTGTGGTAGTCATTTAGGTCATGTATTTAATGATGGTCCAACACAAACAGGTCAACGATATTGTGTAAACTCGGTAAGCATAGATTTTGACAAAAAATAAATTCACAACAAATAATTAATATTTATGAAAAAGATTCTTTTTTTACTTAGTATATCTATCGTTTTATTCTCTTCTTGTGAAGGAGATCAAGGACCTCCAGGACCGCAAGGCGAACCAGGTTTAATTGGTGAAGCTTTCGAGAGAACAATTAGCTTTAATGCTGCAAATGAGTTTCTTGAAAGAATCCCGTTAAATCCCAATATAGCACCAAATGACGTAATTTTAGTATACCGCTTAGAAGACGTTATTGATAATCTTAAAGTATGGGAGCCCTTGCCTACAGTTACTCTTTTCTTGAATGATGCAGCAGATACATCTGTACAATATAGATTTAATTTTACTGTAGGGGATATAGATATTATTATGGAAAGTAATAATTTGGATCTTGTACCTGCAAATTTAACAGAGAATCAAGTATTTAGAATTGTGATTGTGCCTGCAGAAGTTGCATCCAGTTCAAATATCAATTTTAATGATTTTAATGCAGTTCAAAGTGCATTACAATTAGAATTCAATTAATCGTTTGATTTCAGAGGTAATACTACCATTACAATAAAAATTTAACACCATCCTTGTGATGGTGTTTTTTTATTATAGCATTTAGCTTCACTCTTATTCTTAGCGAATACTTAATTCCTTTTCAGGTTAGCCGAATTATCCTTAAATTCGTGACTTCAAAAAAATCGACATTTATGAGCACATATGATATCATTGTTTTAGGAAGTGGTCCTGGCGGTTATGTTACCGCAATTAGAGCTTCACAATTAGGATTTAAAACTGCAGTAGTAGAAAAAGAAAGCTTAGGCGGTGTATGTTTAAATTGGGGATGTATCCCAACCAAAGCACTATTAAAAAGTGCTCAGGTATTTGAATATCTTAAACATGCTTCAGACTTTGGGCTTACGGTTGAAAAATTTGACAAAGACTTCGATGCCGTTGTAAAGCGTAGCCGAGGTGTTGCAGATGGAATGAGCAAAGGTGTGCAATTCTTAATGAAAAAGAATAAAATAGATGTTATAGAAGGTTTCGGGAAATTGAAAGCCAATAATAAGGTTACTGTTACTGATAAAGACGGTAAAGCTACTGATTATGAAGCAAAGCATATTATCATTGCCACCGGAGCTAGATCAAGAGAGCTACCAAACCTGCCACAAGATGGTAAAAAAGTGATAGGATATAGAGAAGCAATGACACTAAAATCTCAACCCAAGAAAATGATTGTAGTGGGATCTGGTGCGATTGGTGTTGAATTTGCTCATTTTTACAATGCAATGGGTACAGAAGTTACTATTGTAGAATTTTTACCAAACCTTGTTCCTTTAGAAGATGAAGAAGTTTCTAAACAGTTTGAACGTAATTTCAAAAAGGCTGGAATTAAAGTAATGACGAATTCTTCTGTTGAAAGTGTAGATACTAGTGGTGATGTTTTAAAGGCCACAGTAAAAACCAAAAAAGGAGAAGAAGTTCTTGAAGCCGATATCGTTTTATCTGCCGTAGGAATTAAGACCAACATAGAGAATATAGGATTAGAGGAATTAGGAATAGCTACCGATAGAGATAAAATCGTAGTCAATGATTGGTATCAAACCAATATACCTGGCGTTTATGCTATTGGAGATGTAGTTGCAGGACCTGCTTTAGCACATGTTGCTTCAGCAGAAGGAATCACTTGTGTTGAAAAAATCGCAGGTATGCATGTAGAAGCCATAGATTATGGCAACATCCCTGGTTGTACATATGCTTCTCCTGAGATTGCTAGTGTCGGAATGACGGAAAAACAAGCTAAAGAAGCGGGTTACGACATTAAAGTAGGTAAATTTCCATTCTCTGCTTCTGGTAAAGCTAGTGCAGCTGGAACTAAAGATGGCTTTGTAAAAGTTATATTTGATGCTAAATATGGAGAATGGTTAGGTTGCCATATGATCGGTGCCGGAGTTACAGATATGATTGCAGAAGCAGTTCTAGGTAGAAAATTAGAAACTACAGGTCATGAAGTTTTAAAAGCAATTCACCCTCATCCAACAATGAGTGAAGCCGTTATGGAAGCTGTGGCAGATGCTTATGACGAAGTAATTCATTTATAAGAAAAAAAGAGAGTCTACATAAAAAAATCCGCTATAAAATATAGCGGATTTTTTTATATCATTAAGTGATATTATTTATACTTATTCACCCATTGCAGCAGCTACAGCAGCCGACATACGTTTATAAATACCACTCTCTAATCGTTCACGTATTGCCGAAAATGCAACTAGTGTTTCTTCTATATCTTTCATTGTATGCGATGCCGTAGGAATTAATCGTAATAATATTAATCCTTTAGGAATAACTGGGTACACCACAATAGAACAGAAAATACCATGATTTTCTCTAAGATCTTTAACTAATGCCATGGCTTCAGGAATACTCCCTTTTAAATAAACCGGCGTTACACAGCTTTGCGTAGTACCAAGATCAAAACCTCTATCTCTTAATCCATTTTGCAATGCATTTACATTCTCCCATAGTTTAGCTTTAAGTTCTGGCATGGTTCTAAGCATATCCAAACGCTTCAAAGCACCTACTACTAATTGCATTTGCAATGATTTCGCAAACATCTGAGAACGTAAATTATATTTAAGATAATCTATAATTTCTTGATCTGCAGCTATAAAAGCTCCTGTACTAGCCATAGATTTCGCAAAAGTCGCAAAATATACATCTATCTGGTCTTGCACACCTTGCTCCTCTCCTGTTCCTGCTCCGGTTGCTCCTAATGTTCCAAATCCATGAGCATCATCTACAAAAAGCCTGAAGTTATATTTTTCTTTTAAAGCTACTATTTCTTTTAATCTTCCTTGCTCGCCTCTCATTCCAAAAACACCTTCAGAGATTAATAAAATTCCTCCTCCTGTTTTTTCGGCCATTTTAGTAGCACGCATTAGATTTTTTTCAATACTCTCGATATCATTATGACGATATGTATATCTTTTTCCTTGATGTAGTCGTACTCCATCAATTATACATGCATGTGCATCTACATCATATACTATAATATCATCTTTACTTACCAATGCATCAATGGTAGACACCATTCCTTGATAACCAAAGTTTAATAGATAAGCTGCTTCTTTATCAACAAACTCTGCAAGTTCATTCTGAAGCTGTTCATGTAAATCTGTATGACCACTCATCATCCTTGCTCCCATTGGGTAAGCCGATCCATAATTTGCTGCTGCTTCTGCATCAACCTTGCGAACTTCTGCTTTATTGGCTAACCCCAAATAATCATTAATACTCCAAGTGATTACTTCTCTTCCTTGAAACTTCATTCTATTTGATATAGGCCCTTCTAATTTTGGAAAAACAAAATATCCCTCTGCCTGATCTGCCCATTTTCCTAATGGTCCTTTGTCTTTATAAATTTTATCAAATAAATCTCTCATCTATCAAAAATTTGTTTCTTATAAGTGTGCGAAAATACGGAAAATTGATTTGATGGCATAATTATATTCTAATTCACTTTTACAAAGTTTCATTTTAACAAATCATCATCTCAGTACTCTCAAACAACCAAATATATTAATGTTTTTTGTTAATTTAATGATTAAAAACAAACCAAACACAAGTTTATTTGCTGTTTTCTTGTATTTAGATTTAAAAGATATTATAAAAAAATGCATTTGATCGTTGATCAAATGCATTTTATCTTTCAATTTCTTATGTTTTATTTAATGAACTGAACTTTAGTAGCATCAGCTTCATGTTGGCTATCAAAAAAGCCTTGTTCCATCATCCAATCATCACTAAATACCTTACTCATATATCTTGAGCCATGATCCGGCAGGATTACAATTACATTACTATTTTCATCAAATTCTCCCTGTGCTGCTAGTTGCTTGATTCCTTGAAGCGCAGCTCCACTAGTGTATCCAAGAAACAAACCTTCTGTTCTCGCTAACTCTCTAGCAGTATGTGCACTATCTTCATCATTTACTTTTTCAAACTTATCAATTGCTTCAAAGTCTGTTGCAGTAGGAATTAGGTTTTTACCCAATCCTTCAATGCGGTATGGATATATTTCATCTCTATCAAACTCTTTGGTTTCATGATATTTCTTTAACACAGAACCATAAGCATCTATACCCAAAACTCTAATGTCTTTGTTTTTCTCTTTGAGGTATCTGGCCGTACCCGATATGGTACCACCCGTTCCACAACAAGCAACAAAATGTGTAAGATGTCCATTAGTCTGATCCCAAATTTCAGGGCCAGTTGAATTAAAATGAGCATCAATATTCAATTCATTAAAATATTGATTTATATAAACTGAACCTTTTATTTCTTCATGTAAACGTTTAGCCACCTGGTAATATGATCTTGGGTCATCTGCACTAACATGAGCTGGACAAACATAAACTTTTGCTCCCATATTTTTGAGCATCGCTATTTTATCCTTAGATGATTTAGAGCTAACTGCTAAAATACAGTCATATCCTTTAATAACACTTACCATCGCAAGGCTAAATCCAGTATTACCACTGGTGGTTTCTATAATAGTATCACCTGGTTTAAGAATACCTTTTTTTTCAGCTTGTTCTATTATGTAAAGTGCAATTCTATCTTTTGTAGAGTGCCCTGGGTTGAAGGATTCTATTTTAGCATAGTAATTCCCAGGAAAGCCGTTCATAATTTTGTTCAGTTTTACAAGTGGAGTATTACCTATAAGTTCTAAAACATTATTATAAGCCTGTATATTTTCTCTCATATAGTTGTGTTTTAACAGGCTTGTGAAATGTAATGGGGGTTCCACTAGACCTGTTTCAAAAAACGGTACGAAGTTACACTATTTTTTTTAATTAATCTTTGATATCTTCTAAATCTAATAAAAACGCATATTCTTCAGCTATTTCTTTTAAGGCTTCGAACCTTCCTGAAGCACCTCCATGACCTGCTTTCATATTGGTATGTAGCAATAATAAATGATCATCAGTCTTCAATTCTCTTAACTTAGCCACCCATTTTGCTGGTTCCCAATATTGTACTTGTGAATCATGTAACCCTGTGGTTACTAGCATATTTGGATATTTTTGGGCTGTAACATTATCGTAAGGAGAATATGATTTCATGTATTGATAATACTTTTCTTCATTTGGATTACCCCACTCATCATACTCACCAGTTGTTAAAGGTATACTATCATCTAGCATTGTGGTAACTACATCAACAAATGGAACCGCAGCTACTACTCCATTATACAACTCTGGAGCCATATTAACAATTGCTCCCATTAACAATCCTCCTGCAGAGCCTCCCATTGCATATAAATGATCTGAAGAAGTATATCCTTGTTCAATTAAAAATTTAGAACAATCTATAAAATCGGTAAATGTATTTTTCTTCTTTAAAAGTTTTCCATCTTCGTACCAAGATCTTCCTAAATATTCGCTTCCTCTAACATGAGCAATGGCAAAAATAAACCCTCTATCCAACAAACTTAATCGTACTGTAGAAAAATATGGGTCTATGGTAGAACCATACGATCCATAACCATATTGCAACAATGGATTTTTGCCATTTTTTTCTATTCCTTTTTTATACACCATAGACACTGGAATTTTTGTTCCATCTTGAGCCGTGGCCCATACCCTTTCAGATGTATACTCATTCTTATCAAATTTACCCCCCAGAACCTCTTGTTCTTTTTTAATTTCTTTCTCTTTGGTATCCATATCAAAATCAATAACCGAATTAGGCGTTGTAAGAGAATTGTATGAATATCTCAGCACATTTGTTTCAAAATCAGGGTTAGTACTCACAAAAGCTGTATACGTTTCATTATCAAAAGGCAAATAATAATCTGCAGTCCCATCCCATCTTTTAATATTAATTCTATTAAGCCCATTACTTCGCTCACTAATTACATAATGATCTTTAAAAATTTCAATATCTTCAACCAATACGGTATCTCTATGTGATATTAAGTCTTCCCAATTTTCTTTTTTTGTGTTTTCTTCAGGAACCTTTACTATTTTAAAATTAGTAGCACCATCTGCATTAGTAAGCACATAAAAATTTTGCCCGTAATGTGCAATGTCGTATTCAAGTCCTCGTGTTCTTGGTTGAAAAACTGTGAACTCTCCCATCGGATCATCTGCTCGCAAAATTCTGTATTCTGAGGTTAATGTGCTACTTGAACCAATAACAATATATTTTTTTGATTTTGTCTTATAAACAAACGTATTAAAAGTGTCATCCGTTTCATTATACACCTCTACATCTTCGGCCGAATCATTACCAAGAATATGTCTAAATATCCTATCTGATCTTAGTGTTTCATCATCTTTCTTTGTATAAAACAGTGTTTTACCATCTGCTGCCCAAGTACTGCCTCCTGATGTAGTTTCTATAATATCGGGATATAGCTCTCCTGTAATTAAATTCTTGATTCTAATGGTGTATTTACGTCTACTAACTGTATCAACTCCAAATGCAATATGCGTATTATCTGGACTTATGTTTAGCCCTACCATTCTAAAATAACTATGTCCTTTTGCCTCTTCATTACAATCAAATAAAATTTCTTCTTTGGCATCCAGTGTTTCCTTTTTTCTAGAATATATCGGATAATCCTTCCCTTTTTCATATCGCGTGATATACCAATACCCGTTAAGCTTATATGGAACCGAAGAATCGTCTTCTTTAATACGTCCCTTCATTTCTTCAAAAAGATCTGCCTGAAAATCTTTGGTATGCGCTGTCATTCTATCATTATAATCATTCTCCCGCTCGAGGTAATCAATCACTTCAGGGTTTTCTCTTTCATTTAACCAAAAATAATTATCCACACGAACATCATCATGTTTTTCAAGGTTTGTTGGCTTTTTATCGGCAACAGGCGCCGCTATTTTGGTATCCAATGTCGTCATTTTGTTATTTTTACATGAAGTTGCAAAAGTAAGTGATAATAAAAATATAATGTATGAAGTTTTCATCTATTTATAATAAATTTATCTATTGATTATTATCTAACCATAATATTACTGTTTTTGGCTTTTCTGAACCATTTCATAGTAATTCTCTTAGGCTATTTAAGGCCAAAATACTAATTTTGTTTTTATAATTTTTAAAAAACGCATACATGTTTGGAGATATGATGGGAATGATGGGTAAACTAAAAGAAACCCAAAAAAAAGTTGAAGAAACGAAGAAAAGAATGGACTCTGTTTTAATTGACGAAAGCAGTACAGACAACTTTTTAAAGGTTACAATAACCGCAAATAGAAAAATAACTGGTATATCTATTGACGATGCATTATTAGAAGACAAAGAACAGCTTGAAGATTATTTAATCTTAACAATCAATAAAGCTATTGCTAAAGCTACACAAATACAAGAATCCGAATTAGCAGCTGTTGCAAAGGAAGGAATGCCAAACATTCCCGGATTAGACATGTTTAAGTAATATTGATTGTTTCAGAATCATATTTGTGGTTAAAAAAATACGCTTCGTTGTTTTTACATTTTTCTTTTTGCATTTAATTCTATAATTTTAACAAAAGCTAAAAAATTAACTAAAATCAAATAGTATGTTTGAACTCAAAAACAAGGAAGGGTCAAGTTTTCACTTCACATTAAAAGCAAAAAACGGACAAGTAATCCTTAGTAGTGAAGTATATAATAGCAAATCAGCTGCAGAAAATGGTATTGCCTCTGTAAAGAAAAATTCTCCAGAAGATGGAAGATATGAGCGTAAAACAGCAAAAAATGGTAAATTCTATTTCAATCTTAAGGCTGGCAATGGCCAAGTAATCGGAAGTAGCCAGATGTATTCTTCAGAATCAGGAATGGAAAACGGAATAAACTCTGTAAAAGAAAATGCACCCGGAGCTGATACTAAAGAGGTCTAAAATTTTAAGTGTTAAGTTTATTTATAAAACCAAATAAAGCTGTTCAATGATTATAGAACAGCTTTATTTAGTTTTATAGAGGATAGCACTTCTAAAAAATGCGCGTGCATATCTTTAGTATAATCTAAATGGGTGACAAACCTTAATTTACCTTGTCCCATTCCATAAAAATGAATGTTCTTTGCAGCCATTTTAGCAATAAATTCATTTTCATCACTATCAATGTTAAATATAATGATATTGGTATCTATAGGTTCAACATGTGTTACAAAGGATAGTTTTTGTAATACTTCTCCAATTTCTTTAGCTCTTTGATGATCTTCTGATAATCTATTAATATGATTATCCAATGCATACAATCCTGCGGCAGCCATATAACCAATTTGTCTCATCCCTCCTCCCAAAACTTTACGAATTCTGATAGCTTTTTCCATAATATCCTTATTGCCTATTAAAACTGATCCGACAGGAGCTCCCAAACCTTTACTCAGGCATACCGAGATTGTATCAAAGATCTCTCCGTATTGTTTAGGGTCTTCTTGCTTAACCACCAAAGCATTCCACAATCTTGCCCCGTCCAAATGATAACCAAGATTATGAGCGACACACACCTCTTTGATTTTTTTTATCTCTTCAAAATCATAGCAAGCCCCTCCACCCTTATTAGTTGTGTTTTCTATGCAAACCAAACTGGTTAAAGGACTGTGATAAAAATCCGGAGGATTAATAGATTCTTCTACTTGGGAAGCCGTTATCATACCTCTATAACCATCAATTAACTTACATGACACTCCACTATTAAAAGACACTCCTCCACCTTCATAATTATACACATGCGCATATTTATCTGCAATCAGTTGTTCTCCTAATTGTGTATGCAGTTTTATCGCTGCTTGATTTGCCATACTACCCGAAGGGAAAAACAATGCATCATCCATACCAAACATCTCAGCAATTCTACGTTCTAATTCATTTACTGTTGGGTCTTCTTTATATACATCATCTCCTACTTCTGCATTCATCATTGCATGAAGCATTTCAGGTGTTGGTTTGGTAATCGTATCGCTTCTAAGATCTATTTTCATGTATCCTAATTTTGAAAAACTTTTAAAAATTACATCTAAAGCTCCCAATCGGAGAACCATCAGGAATTTTAGGCGAAGGTACTATTTTAAAATTTTCGGGTTTATCTAAAAAGTCGTTAATCTGTTTCACATAATAATCATTATACATTCTATCCAATACATCTTCACTTTTTCCTTTTAGCACTTTTAATAAACCAACTATTTTTGAATATGCTATTGCATTAACCTGGGGATAAGCATTCTTATCTCTACTCAACTTCATAAGGTGCTTTATCACATTTGAAGCTACAGTATACTGGATTTCTTTATCATAATTAGTATTTGATTTAGTTTTAAACGTTAATTCAATTAATTGATCCAAAGTTTCTGACAACCCTAGTTGATTTTGATCCATGCCTTTTTGTTGTACCAATCGTGAGGCTCTTTCGGGGTGCAATAAAAGAGATAAACTCATATCACTTGCTGTTGAAGCCACACTTAGGGGATCAAAACCAACCCCCGTTTTACTCTTAAAAGACTCTCTTGTTCTATTATACTGAAATGCCCTAGGAGGAAACAACTCCAATTTATCTACCGGAATTGATAAAACTTCTGGTGATAATGTTTTTAACACTTGCGCTAACGCATTTTTCTGTTTTTTTGCATCCACTCTTTCGACTACAATCTGATTATCTCCTTTTACAGCATAATTATAATTTAATCCTGCGATAAGTTTTACAGCAGCTTCGGTTTGATACCTATGAAAGAAATAAAGAGGAACAAAGACATCTTCTAAAACCGAGTATGGCTCATTACTTTTGATATTATCAACAGAAAAATTGCGTATTGCAGTTTTTCTAACCTGTAATATATTCTCTAATTCGTCGGAAGCACTTTTTCCATTATCCCAAAGATGTGCTAATTCATGGGCACCTCCAATTGGTCTGGCATCACTATCCGAAATAAATCGTAGTCCTGATTGATATGCATTATTCAAAATTTTATTGAGTTCTTCAGCTTCATTTACTTTTTTATCGAACTCAGAGTAACTATACGCAACGGTTACCTTATCCCAATCTCCTATCTTGGTATCATAGGCATTAGACAGATCAATATTTCCATCTTTAAGAGATACTTTGGGGTGTGGATAGTCCATCACAGATGCTCTGTTATTTCTACTCGCTGCAAAATTATGTGCAAAACCCAAAGTGTGTCCAACTTCATGTGCTGATAATTGTCGAATACGAGCTAAAGCCATTTCTAACATGGGTTGATAATTATCATCACTATCCTTAAATGGTTGATTTAATAAAGCCTGAGCAATTAAAAAATCTTGTCGAATACGTAAACTACCAAGACTTACATGTCCTTTTAGTATTTCTCCCGTTCTTGGATCTACAACACTGGCACCATAACTCCACCCTCTCGTAGATCGATGTACCCATTGTATCACATTATATCTTAAATCCATAGGATCGGCATCTTCGGGTAATATCTTAACCTGGAATGCATCTTTAAAACCAATTGCTTCATAAGCCTGATTCCACCAACGGGCACCATCCAGTAGAGCAGATCTCACAGGTTCAGGAGTACCAGGATCCAAGTAATAAATAATGGGTTCTTTTGCTTCACTAACATTTTGATCGGGAAATTTTTTCTCTAATCGGTGTCTAATAATATATCGTTTCGTAATTGATTCTTGAATTGGAGTGGCATAATCCATATATGAAATAGATATAGCACCACTTCGTGGATCAAACACTCTTTTTTTATACCCCTGGTCGGGTAATTTCACAAAAGAATGATGTTGAATAACTGTCAAAAACTTAGAATTTGGAGCCACAGACCTTATATTTTCTCCTTTTGCAACTCCTTTGTATGTAATCAACGCTTCAAATTCTATATTCTTCGGAAAAGCTTTTGTACGTTCAAGACTTAATGCACTTTTTTCTTTATCAACAGCATAAACACCTTCTTTTTGAGATTTCAACCACTCAATCACATTATGAGCATCCTGCATCAAAAATGGGGTAAGGTCAATTATATAGGTACCCGATTTTTCTTCCTTAATAGGAAAACCAAACAAAACTGACTTTGCAAATGCCTGTTCAACACTTTTCTTCTCTAGTACATTATCCGTTATTGCTCGATAACGCTGATTGGGTTGCACTAATAATAATTTGTTTCCTGCTTTTTGAAACTTCACTATCACGCCATCTCCAATTTGCCCCCTATCGAGACCTATATCATTAGATCCCAATCCTGTTGTTAAAGAATGAACATATAAAAACTCCGTATTCAGTTGATCAACTTCTAAGTATATTTCATCTTTTTCCCCGTTATAATGAAAATTAAAAAAACCATTATACGGTGTTAGGTTTTTATACTGTTCTAAAAATTGGCCTGATATAGCCCCTGTAACTATCAGAAAGATAGAAAGAAAGAATTGTTTCATAAATAATGATTTATGTGAAAGCATTTACAAAATTTTTAAAGCTATAAAATAATCGAAAAAATGTTTCTTACTGAAGTGTTAAATCCTATTTTTGCCATAAACAATTCGATTATGATCAACACTGAGACTTTACAAGATCTTAGAGAGCGCCTGGTTGCGTTAAGGAGGTATCTTTGACATTGATGCCAAACTCATAGAAATAGCAAACGAAGAAGAAAAAACATACGCCCCTGATTTTTGGGATAATGCCCAAGAAGCTGAAAAACTAATGAGAGCTCTTAATGCTCAAAAGAAATGGGTTGCTGACTACGAAAAAGGAGAATCGTTAGTTGATGATCTCGAGGTTCTTTTTGAATTCTATAAAGAAGGTGATGCTACAGAAGCAGAAGTTTCTGAACGTTTCGAAGAATCCAAATCATTAATTGAAGATCTGGAATTCAAAAATATGCTTAGTGACGAAGGTGATAGCATGAGTGCAGTACTACAAATTACTGCTGGAGCTGGTGGTACAGAAAGCTGTGATTGGGCAAGTATGTTGATGCGTATGTATCTAATGTGGGCCGAAAAACAAGGTTACAAAGTTAAAGAACTTAACTATCAAGATGGTGATGTTGCTGGTATCAAAACGGTAACTTTAGAGATCGAAGGTGACTATGCCTTTGGTTGGCTCAAAGGTGAAAATGGAGTGCATCGATTGGTTCGTATATCTCCATTTGATAGTAACGCAAAACGTCATACCTCTTTTGCTTCTATTTATGTATACCCCTTGGCTGATGATAGTATTGAGATTGATATTAATCCTTCAGATTACGAAATCATCACCTCTCGATCAAGTGGAGCCGGTGGGCAAAATGTAAACAAAGTAGAAACTAAAGTACAACTTACTCACTTCCCTACTGGAATTCAAATTTCTTGCTCTGACTCAAGATCGCAACATGATAACCGCGAAAAGGCGTTGCAAATGCTTAAATCTCAATTATTTGAAATTGAGCTTCAAAAACAAAGAGCACAGCGAGATGAAATTGAAGCTTCTAAAATGAAGATCGAATGGGGCTCTCAAATACGTAATTATGTGATGCACCCATACAAACTGGTTAAAGATGTAAGAACAGCAGAAGAAACTGGTAATGTTGATGCTGTTATGGATGGAAATATTGATCAGTTCCTTAAAGCCTATCTTATGATGATGGGTCAAAAAAATGAAGATTAAAATAATACTGGAATATCATGACAACTATTTATCACAACCCAAGATGTCGAAAGTCTAGAGAAACTCTTGCGATACTTGAAGAACAAAAAGAAGAGTTCAACATCATTAAATATCTCGAAACTCCACCTTCAGAAAAAGAATTAACTGAAATAGTTACGCTTCTGGATATTTCTCCTATAGCATTAATACGAAAGAATGAAGCTGTATGGAAAGAAAATTTTAAGGGAAAAGATATAGATGATAATGAACTGATTAAAATAATGGTCGAAAATCCTATACTAATTGAAAGACCGATTGTTATTAAAAACAACAAAGCGGTAATAGGAAGGCCGCCTGAAATCGTAAAAGATATATTATAACCGAGGTAATGAAACAAAAAAAGGAAGTCAAATGACTTCCTTTTTTAATATATTTTAAATCAGCTATGCCTGTTTTGCCTTGCGCTTAGCTTCTCTTCTCATTTTAAAATTCTCAAGGTTTGCACCTATAATCCAATATGGTATTACAAAAGTTAATAAAAAGATCATTAACCAAAAACCAATAGTAAGGATAGTTAAAAATGCTAAAAAGCCAAGATACTGATCAAATTCAAACATAACGATATTCTAATTTTCAATTTTGACAAAGATAATAAGTCTTATGTACATGTCATAACAGAAATATAATTTATTTTAAAATCTATTTCTATCTAAATAAATATACCAAAAAAACAACTCTTTAAATTCAGAAATAGCTATACAAATGCTTAAATTTGCACTCTTAAAAAAAACAAATCATCACAAGCTATGCAATATAGAATAGAAAAAGATACAATGGGCGAGGTTAAAGTGCCAGCAGATAAACTATGGGGAGCTCAAACAGAACGTTCTCGAAATAACTTTAAGATTGGCGCTCCAGCATCAATGCCTTTAGAGATAGTATATGGTTTTGCTTATCTCAAAAAAGCAGCTGCATATACAAACTGTGAATTAGGTGCATTACCTATAGAAAAAAGAGACCTTATTTCTCAAGTATGTGATGAGATATTAGAAGGAAAACACGATGATCAATTTCCACTAGTTATTTGGCAAACCGGTTCTGGCACACAAAGTAACATGAATGTTAATGAAGTGATTGCCAATAGAGCACATCAAATAGCAGGTAAAACAATAGGCGAAGGAGAAAAAACATTACTACCCAATGATGATGTAAATAAATCTCAATCATCTAATGATACCTTCCCGACGGGTATGCATATTGCTGCGTATAAGAAAATAATCGAAGTAACAATTCCAGGGGTGACTCAATTAAGAGATACTTTAAAAAAGAAATCAGACGAGTTTAAAAATGTAGTTAAGATTGGACGTACACATTTTATGGATGCTACTCCCCTTACTATCGGTCAAGAGTTATCTGGATATGTTTCTCAATTAGATCATGGATTAAAAGCATTAGAGAATACACTCCCGCATATGGCAGAGTTAGCTTTGGGTGGTACAGCTGTTGGTACGGGATTGAATACTCCTAAGGGATATGCTAAGCGAGTTTCAGAATTTATTGCGCAGTTTACTAGTTTACCATTTATCACTGCAGAAAACAAGTTTGAAGCACTTGCCGCTCATGATGCATTTGTTGAAACTCATGGAGCACTAAAACAACTAGCGGTTTCTCTTAATAAAATAGGTAATGATATTCGTATGTTAGCTTCTGGTCCTAGAAGTGGTATTGGAGAATTAATCATTCCTGCCAACGAGCCAGGAAGTTCTATCATGCCTGGAAAGGTAAATCCAACACAATGCGAAGCTCTAACCATGGTATGTGCACAGGTAATGGGTAATGATGTAGCCATAGGTGTTGGTGGAATGCAAGGTCATTTTGAATTAAATGTATTTAAACCTGTTATGGCCTCAAACCTGTTACAAAGCGCACAGCTAATAGGTGATGCTTGTGTCTCTTTTGATGTACATTGTGCACAGGGGATAACACCAAATCAAAAGAGAATTACAGAGTTATTAAATAATTCTTTAATGTTGGTTACTGCACTTAATACCAAAATTGGATATTATAAAGCTGCCGAAATTGCCAATACAGCCCATCAAAATGGTACTACCCTAAAACATGAAGCAGTTGCTTTAGGATACGTTACCGAAGAAGAATTTGAAGAATGGGTAAAACCCGAAGATATGGTAGGAAGCTTGAAATAAGTTTTTCTTAAAAATATATTTAAAAAAAGAGCATTATATTACCACTAAAATTATGGAGGATTTATCAAGAATATTAGCCGAATCGGAGGACCCAATTAGCCAAAAACAAATAAATGAAATGCTAGAAGAGCATCGCTTATTTTTGGAAAATGGAGGAAACAATGGTAAGTTTGAACGCCTTGGGTTAGGCGGTATGACAATGGCTATTTACAATAAAAAATCTACAAAAGGTCAACAATTAAGCTTGAGTAAAAAGAAACTTGCTCCAGGAATTGATCTATCAAAAGCAAATTTATCTTATGCCGACTTAAGTGGTTGCATTGCTGAGGATGTTAACTTTGAAGGTGCAAATCTGGAGGGCTCCATACTTACAGATTCATTTTTTAAAGGATCATCTTTTGAAAATGCATCCCTAGAAAAATCGGATTTATCGGATTCTGATCTTAGAGATACAAATTTTATATCTTCAAAATTTGGTTCTACAGATTTTGAGAGAGCGAAATTAGACGGAGCAAAATTTGATGATACTCCAACAGGAGCTATTAATCTTGTGTTATAAGAAGGTAACATTTTGTACTCTTCATCATTTCCTCTAAGGTATTTTTAAAAATCTGGATAAGAAGAAATACTTCCAAAAAGAAATATCAAAACAATAAAAAAATCCGCATGTAAAGTACATGCGGATTTTTTGTTTCCCCCTTACTATTCTTGCTCCCCCAAGCAATCATAATAAGTTTTTCTAAAACCTAATATTATCTATGAATAGCGTGACTGCTTGCTTTTGGAAGTTGTTGTAAAAATTCTTGTATAAACCTGAAATTAACTCGAAATAGTTTCATAATGCTTTTTGTGTAATATTGTTTTATAATAAAGTGATTTTAATGTAAAAATACGTACTAAGTATCTGAAATGAAATAAGTAACGATACGTATATCTAAAAGTTACTATCTATGTATAGCAAAACTACATGCCTTTGGAAGTTCTCTAACAAATTCTAAAATAAAGTTGAAGTTGATATTAAATGTATTCATGTTCTCTGGGTGTAAAAATGGTTCGTAATATATTCTAATAAGCTGATGTAAAGATACTTCGACAATACATACCGCGCAATGGGGAAAAACACCCTTTTTGTATAGTTTATATCCCCTTACACCTCAAATCAACTGTTTACAATAAAAAAAGCACAGTAAAAACCGTGCTTTTATTAATGCGCATGAAATACTTTATATATGTTCTACTTCTAAGGGTGAAGCATGCTCAACTTTCTCTAAAGCCTGTTCCAAATCCCATATCAAATCTTTGGCATTCTCTACTCCTATTGACAATCGTACCAATTGATTTGTAATATTCATTCGTTTACATTGCTCTGGATCTACTCCTGCGTGTGTCATTGTTTTTGGATGTTCTGCAAGGCTTTCTGTACTTCCTAGGCTTACCGCCAATTTCATCAATTTCAGATGATTTAAAAATGTAAAGGCTTCTTTTTCTCCTCCTTTGATATCAAAAGACACCATAGCTCCAGGTGCAGAACATTGCTTTTTATAAATCGTATGTTCTTCTGTACCTTCTTTTAACAAGCCCAAGTAGTAAACATTTTCAACTTTAGCATGGTTTTGTAAATAATCAGCAATAATCTGAGCATTTTGGGTTTGTTGATCCATGCGTACTTTTAATGTTTCAAGGCTTCTTAACATTAACCAAGCAGTATGTGGGCTTACCATATTACCTAAAAAGGTGCGTAAAGTTTTGACTCTAATCATAAGTTCGGCTCTACCCAAAACGGCTCCCGCTATTAAATCACTATGGCCACCTATATACTTTGTTGCAGAATATAACACCAGATCTGCTCCACATTGTAGTGGGTGCTGCCATAATGGTCCCATATACGTATTATCCACTGCCACTAAAGTTTTTCTATCTTCGGTACTATATCTATTCGCTATCTGGCTAAACTTCTCTATATCCACAATATCATTGGTTGGATTAGCTGGTGTTTCTAGATAGATCATAGCTAGTTTATCTGCCTTACCAGAATCTTCGATCATTCTAATTACTTCATCCATATCCTGATCTGGCATCACTCCTATCGTATCCACACCTATTTTATCCAAAAAATGATGAATAAAGTGATCCGTTCCTCCGTATACAGGGTTACTATATACTAAAAGATCACCCGGTTTAAGAAACTCTAATAAAACCGTACTAATAGCTGACATACCACTTTCAAAAACGGCGCAATCATCTGCTTTATCCCAAAGACAAAGACGGTTCTCTAGAATCTCTAAATTAGGGTTATTAATTCTACTGTAAATAAGCCCTAATTCTTCTTTTGGTGATTTCTCTCTTAAACCATAAGCTAATTCAAAAAAAGCTTTTCCTTCTTCTGCTGTTTTAAACACAAAAGTTGAAGTTTGAAATATCGGACATTTTATTGCTCCTTCTGATAACTCAGGTTTATAACCATAAGTCATCATTAAGCTTTCTGGGTTGAAGTTATGTTTTTCCATGGAATAAAGTTATTCCAAAAAGAATTAAAAACCATATATTGATATATTTTTAGAATATTATTATGCAAAAAACAATATTTAAGAAATTTATTCTATTTTTGATTTTATGAGAAGATAGAAAAAGAAAAATATTATGGACCCAATTGATCAATCTATATTATTATTATTGCAAAAAGATGGTAAAATTACTATCAAAGACATTGCAGAGCGATTAAACCTTACTACTACTCCTATTTTTGAGCGTGTCAAGAAGTTAGAGCGTGAGGGGTATATTAAATCATATAAAGCCATTTTAGATCGAAAAAAAGTAGGGCTTCAACTCATGGCATTTTGCAATATAACACTCAATTTGCATCAAAAAGATTTCATTAAAAAATTTGAAAAAGAAATTCAACAGTTCCCAGAAGTTGTTGAATGCTACCATGTTGCAGGGATGTTTGATTATTTGATTAAAATCTATGCCTCTGATATGGAACAGTATCAGGATTTTTTATCTAATAAATTGGCTTCTCTAGAAAATATTTCTAAAGTACAAAGCTCTTTTGTCATGACCGAGGTTAAGGATTTTTCATACTTACCAATCACATAAAAAATAATCCTTAAGCTTAACAAAAGATTTAGAACTCAAAACGTAATTTTGATATTCAATATCACAAAAACACAACTATGAATATCAAAAATGCAAAAGTATTAATCACAGGAGGTAATTCTGGAATTGGGAAAGCAACAGCCAAACTTCTTAAGGAAAAAGGAGCGGAAGTAATTATTTCTGGAAGAAATGAAACCACACTCAAAGCTACTGCCGAAGAATTAGGAATCGATTACATAAAAGCCGATGTAACCAGCGAAAACCAAGTGACCGATATGGTACAGGAAGCTAAAAATAAAATGAAAGGCCTTAACGTTTTAGTGAATAATGCAGGATATGGTTATATTTCAAAACTTGTCGATATAGAAGCCGATAAATTTACTGATCAGTTTAGAACAAATATTTTAGGAGCTACGCTATGCGCCAAAGAATCTGCCAAGCATTTTATTGACCAGGAATATGGCAACATCATCAATATTGGTTCTACTTCTTCATTAAAAGGCTCGCCGACCGCTTCTCCATATGTGGCTACCAAATTTGCACTTCGTGGAATGACAGAGAGCTGGAGAAATGAATTGCGCCCACACAATATACGTGTAATGCAGGTCAACCCAAGTGAGGTGATGACAAGTTTTGCCGATAATCGTGTAGACAACAATATGAGTCAAAAACAATATACTGAAGCAGAACAACAAACCAAACTAAGAGGCGAAGAGATTGCACATACTATAAGTAGTCTTTTAGAAATGGACGATAGAGGGTTTATTACTGAAGCAACTGTTTTTGCAACCAATCCAAAAATATAATTACGCTACTTTAACAGAAGGCTCTCGTTGTGTTACAGCATTTTTGGTTCTGAAATGGTTAATGATTACTAATAAAAAGATGATTACAAATACACCCGACCCTATCGTAAATAAGGTCATTTGTATACTTTCGAAAAGGATTCCACCTAAGACCAATCCAAAAATACTGGCAAAACTACCCATGCTATTACCATAACCCTGAATAGCTCCTTGCATTTGGTGATTACCAGTTTTAGATAATAAAGATAAAAAATTAGGCCACATTAAGCCATTTCCTAGTGATAACAGTGTGTTAGCTAAGTAAAGAATAATCAAATTTGACACTGAGAGAAGATAAAAACTAAGAGCCAAAAGTATAGATCCCAGTGCAATACAAAACACATTAGATACTTTTCCTGAAAGGTAGGATAACAATGGCCCTTGAACTAGAATCATTATAATACTGGAATACGCCAGGAATATACCCAGTTCTATTGCGGACCATTCTAAAATTGTAGAGGCATAAATTGGCAAACCTGCATAAAAAAGGCTGAATGCCAAAAATGTAAGAAAATATACCGTATACAAAAGTGGGATTTGATCTAGTTTGAGTATTGCCCAAAACGAATTAGTGGCATTAGTATCAGTAATATCATCTGTATAACAATCCTTATGTTCTACCTGAAAAAACCTTCTAAACGATTTTAATCCTGCATTACCCGTATCTACAACGTAAGGATTACTTTCGGGTAACTTTACAATAATTACGAAAATTGCAATAAGAGATATCATGGCTGCCAATATAATTGGTAAAGACTCTCCAAGAAAGGTAGATGCCAAAACTCCTGCAACGGCAGGTCCTAAAACAAATCCCAAGCTTGTTGAGGCTCCCATCATTCCAAAATTTTTGTCACGATCATCGTCTGTAGAAACATCTGATAAATACGCATTAGCTACCGATACATTACCTCCTGTAAACCCATCAAAAATTCTTGCCACAAACAACAAAAGTAATGGCATAGTCATGATATAACTCCCACTTAATTCTGATGATGAAGTCCACAATTGGGTTTTGGGGAGTATAAAAGCCAATAAAAATAACATCCATGCTATAAATGTCCCTGCCTGACTTAGAATAAGAACCTTTTTTCTTCCTATACGATCAGATAGCTTTCCTAAAATCGGAGCTCCGATTAACTGAAAGAAAGGATACATTGCTCCCAAAATACCATAGATAAAACCATTTCCTCCTAAGTCAATTACAATAAATATAAGTATAGGAATAACAATGCTATACCCTAATATTCCAATAAAATTAACTAATAAAATAGGGAAGATATTTTTAGAAAAGAAAGAGAATAATTTCATCCTCTAAAATAAGATTGTTGATTATAAAACCCTGTTAAACAATTGCTAATTAAGCACATTTTCAACATCAGCCCATGATCTTTACCAGAAGTTCTTTGAGAATATCTCCTTGTGCAAGGTTTGCTGCTCCTACTCCTTTACTTTTCACATCTGCATCTCTAAGCAAGGCGATAATCTGACTTACTTTTTTCATAGGATAGCTATGAGCAGCTTCTGTATAATCTTTTACAAAGTAGGGATTAATTTTTAGCGCACTGGCCACATTACGTTGAGATTTATCAGATAAACCGTGATATTGTAATACTTGAGAAAAGAAACTATACAATAAGGAAATAGTAACCACTAAAGGGTTGTCTTTAGGGTTTTGAGCAAAATAATTAATAATTCTATGTGCTTTTACAACATTTCTAGAACCTATCGCTTTCCGAAGTTCGAAATTATTGAAGTCTTTACTTATTCCAATATTCTCTTCAATTTGATTTGCTGTAATTTGCGATTCGGCAGGTATAATAAGCTTTAGTTTTTCTAATTCATTATTAATTTTACCAAGATCAGTTCCTAAAAATTCAACCAGCATCTGTGCCGCTTTTGGCTCTATAGTATACTTAGCACCCGCTAAAACTCTCCTGATCCAATCGGCAACCTGATTTTCGTACAGTTTTTTACCTTCAAAAATAACTCCATTTTTTGCTACGATTTTATAGAGTTTCTTTCGTTTATCTATTTTTTTATACTTGTAGCACATTACCAATACCGTAGAAGACTGTGGATTTTCGGCATAATCAGCTAGTTTTTCAATAGTTCTTGATAAATCTTGAGCTTCTTTAACGATAACTACTTGCCGCTCTGCCATCATAGGAAAACGTTTTGCATTAGCGACAATATCTTCTATAGTAACATCTCTACCATACAATACCATTTGATTAAAGCCTTTCTCCTCTTCAGCAAGAACATTTTTATCAATAAATTCAGAAATCCTATCTATATAATAGGGTTCTTCTCCCATCAAAAAATAGATTGGTTTTATATTTCCGTTCTTTATATCTGTTACAATTTGTTTTACTTCGTCCATTCAGAAAAAATCATCAAATTTGTGCTATGCAAATGAAAAAGCTAAACTTTCCAGCATATCAATTCAGGTTCAAAAGTAGCGAAAATAAAGTTTCTATTTTTGACCGAATTCGCAAAAAATTTATCATTCTTACCCCAGAAGAATGGGTGCGGCAACATATAGTACACTATCTTATTAAAGAGAAAAAATACCCTGAAAGCCTTATTAATGTCGAAAAGCTCGTTAAAGTTAATGATCTTAATAAAAGATACGATATCATCATATTTAATCCCGATGGCAGTATTTATCTTATTGTTGAATGTAAATCTCACTCGGTAAAAATCACGCAAGATGTTTTTGATCAAATTGCTCGATATAATCTCGCATTAGACTCAAAATACTTAATGATTTCTAATGGTCTGGACCACTATTATTGCCAAATGAACTATATTGACAAGCACTATACTTTTCTGAAAGATATTCCTGATTATAAAAAATAAATCTCATTACTTTGCATCCGTGAATATAGCAATAGTCATATTAAATTGGAATGGTAGAACCTTATTAGAAGAATTTTTACCATCGGTGGTACAATATTCTAAAGAAGCCGCAATATATCTTGCTGACAATGCTTCTACAGACGACTCTGTAGCGTATGTAAAAACGTCTTTTCCTGAAATAAAAATTGTACAAAACGATATCAATGGTGGTTATGCCAAAGGATACAATGACGCACTTTCAAAAATTGAAGCCGACATCTATTGCTTACTCAATAGTGATATAGAAGTGACCAAAGGTTGGCTAACACCTATTATTAAAACCTTTAAATCAGGTAATGATATCGCTGCAGTTCAACCTAAAATTCTGGATTATAAAAAGAAGACTCATTTTGAATATGCAGGAGCAGCAGGAGGCTATATCGATACATTGGGATATCCCTATTGTAGAGGCAGAATATTTGATACTATCGAACAAGATCAAGGACAATACGATGATACAACAACAATATTTTGGGCAAGTGGTGCTTGCTTGTTTATTAAAAAACAGGTTTTTGAAGATGTAGGGAAACTAGATGAAGACTTTTTTGCCCACCAAGAAGAAATCGATCTTTGCTGGCGTATTTACCATCATGGATATAAAATAATATATACTGGAGATTCTACAGTATACCATTTAGGCGGAGCAACTTTGGATAGTATGAATCCAAAAAAAACATACCTTAATTTTAGAAACAATTTATATCTATTGATAAAAAATGTTCCTGGCTATAAAGTATGGGGTTTGATTTTTATGAGAATGGTATTAGATGGGTTAGCGGGGTTAAAGTTTTTGTTAGAAAGAAAACCGTTACATTTTGTCGCTATCCTTAAAGCTCACATCAGCTTTTACAGGCATTTAGGTGTTTTTTTAAAAAAACGTAAAAAACTTTCTAAGTCGGGGAAATATTATTCCTTTTTTTCCGTTGTATGGCAGTATTTTATTTTAAAACGTAAATATTTCAATCAATTAAAAGGTTAGAAAAAATTAAATTATTGTTAATGGGCAAACATTGCGTCACATTTTTAATAATTTTGAGTTATATAACCAGAAAAAAGACTTAAAAACAAATTTTCCGATGAAAAAAGTAATGATTATTGGAGCATCTATGGCGGTACTATTATCTTCTTGTGTTTCACAAAAGAAATTTTCCGAATTAGAGGCTAAGCAAAAAGAAACTGAAGACTTATTAAATACTGCAACGGTAAAATTAAATAGCTGTTTAGAAGAAAAAGCTAGTTCTACATCACAGCTTAAGGTACTTCAAGATCAAGTATCGAACCTTAAAAATCAAAACTCTGCACTACTAAATAATGTTGGTAATTTAGCTACACTTTCTACTAAAGAAGCTGAAAACCTTGAAAAATCTTTAGAAAGCATCAAAGAAAAAGACTTGCAGATTAAAACAATGCAGGATGCTATTACCAAAAAAGATTCTGTAACATTAGCACTTGTAACCAGCCTTAAAGGAGCTTTAGGAAATCTTGCTGATGAGGATATAGAAATTAACGTAGAAAAAGGAGTGGTTTATGTTTCTATTTCTGACAAACTTCTATTTAAGAGCGGAAGCTATAATGTATCTGCAAGAGCCAGAGAGGTGTTAGGTAAAGTAGCAAAAGTTGTAAACGACAAACCAGATATCGAGTTCTTAGTAGAAGGACACACAGATAATGTACCTATCAAAAACAAAGTATTACTTGACAACTGGGATTTAAGTGTTAAGCGTGCTACATCGGTAGTTAGAGTTCTACAAAATGATTTTAAAGTAGATCCTAAACGTATGACAGCGGCCGGAAGAAGTTATTATGTTCCTGTTGCAAGTAACGATAGTGCAGCTAACAAAGCAAAAAACAGACGTACAAGAATTGTTGTATTACCAAAATTAGATCAGTTTTATAACATGATTGAAGATGGTATGAAAAAAGCTTCTCAAGGAGGTAACTAGATTCTGTCTAAATACTATTAAAAGGGCTATCCATGTGGATAGCCCTTTTTTAATTTATGTATAAACCACATAAAATACTTTAAATCATTGATCCCAGTAATTATAACAGCTAAATGTTAAAAATTTAAGATATATTTGCTCGCTGAAAACCAAATCTAAATTTAATAAAAATGAAAAAACTTATCCTAACAGGAATATTACTCATGTTTATGGTTTATGGTAAAGCTCAATCCTATATGGGCTTTCTAACCGATAACTACAGTGGTGTTCATGGCGTTATTAGTAACCCGGCCAATATTGTAGATTCACGATTCAAAACAGATATCAATTTAGTTGGTGTTAGCGCCTTTGCAGGAAATGATTACTACGGAGTTAGCTTTAGTGATATTTTTGATGATGATTATGAGTTTGAAGATGATGCCAAAAGATTTCCAGAAGATAAAAACAACTTAATTGGAAATGTAGATGTATTAGGTCCAGCATTTATGTTTAACATTAATGAAAAAAATTCAATTGCGGTATATACCCGTGCAAGAGCTTTCTATAACGTAAATGGAGTAAATGGAGAAACATTAGAGAGCTTAATAGATGACCTGGATGATGATATAAGCTTTAATATTAACCAAGGTGATTTATATGCCAGTGCAAACGCTTGGGCAGAAGTAGGTGTATCCTATGCAAGAGTTCTTATGAACAAAGAAGAGCATTTCTTAAAAGGAGGTATTACACTTAAATATTTACAAGGATTAGGAACCGCTTATGCACGAGGTACCGGTCTAGGTGTTGCATTTGATGCAGACATTACAACTGGTAACGGAAGTGTGACTACTCTAGGTGAAGCGGCTTATGGCTATAGCGAAAACCTTGAAGAAGACTTAGAAGATGTAGAAATCGTAAACGGATCTTCTGGAGTTGGTGTTGATCTTGGTTTTGTATACGAATGGAGAAGAGATTATAAAGAATATACCTCTACAGATAGTAAAGGAAAAGCTTTTACACCAAAAGACATCAATAAATACAAGCTGAAGTTTGGTTTATCATTAACCGATCTTGGATCTATCTCGTATGACGATGGAACCGAAGAAAGATATAATTTCAATAATACACTTACTCAAAATGATTTTGAGGATATAGATATTGATGAGTTGGAAAGGTTTTATGGAACTCCAATTCTTGTTGAAGCTGAAAAAGCGGTATTACCAACAGCACTGCACGCTAATGTAGACTGGAACATCAACCACAAGTTCTATTTAAATTTTAATACGGATTTTTCACTTACTTCAAAAGAAAAAACAAACAGAAGTAGAATTGCCAATGTGGTATCATTAACACCCAGATTTGAAAGTAAATGGTTTAGTTTTTACTCTCCTTTAAGTCTTGTACAACATAGTGGTTTTCAATGGGGAGCTGGACTTAGAGCAGGACCACTTTATGTTGGGTCTGGATCCATATTATCGTTACTTGTTAGTGATCAGTCTAAAGCTGCCGATGTATACGTTGGTCTTAAAGTACCTGTATACCAATCTAGACCAAAAGATAAAGATGGAGATGGTGTACTAGATAAAGTAGACGAATGTCCCGAAAAAGCTGGCCCAGAAGAAAATTTTGGATGCCCATGGCCTGATACTGATGGAGATACAGTATTAGACAAAGATGATAAGTGTCCTGAAGAAGCTGGAGAAGTTGACAATAACGGTTGTCCTTGGCCAGATACCGATGGAGATAGTTTATTAGACAAAGATGATAATTGTCCTGATGTAGCGGGACCAGTAGAAAATCAAGGTTGCCCTTGGCCAGATAGAGATAGTGATGGTGTATTAGACAAAGATGATAATTGTCCTGATGTTGCAGGAACTGTGGCTAATAATGGTTGTCCTGAGGTAACAGAAGAAGTCCAAAAGACGCTTAATGAGTATGCAAAAACCATCTTATTTGATTCTGGTAAATCTTCTATAAAAGCAGAATCTGATCAAGTGCTTAAGGATATCATTTCTATTCTTAATGAATACCCAACTGCAAAATTTACTGTAGAAGGGCATACAGATAGTGCTGGTAGTGCAAAGCTTAATCAAAGATTATCAGATGCTAGAGCTAATGCTGTAAAGAATTACTTAATAGAAAATGGAATTGATCAGTTTAGACTGTCGGCAATTGGATATGGAGAAGACAGACCTATTGCAACGAATAAAACCAGAGCAGGTAGAGCACAAAACAGACGTGTAGAAATCAACCTGGTAAAGCAGTAAATTAGATTTTAAATACAACCTTATAAATACCCCGATTCAATGATCGGGGTATTTTTTTATCCAAAAATTAAAAACAAAAGGCAATACATGTGTATTGCCTTTTGAATTGTGGTTGAGTTAATAAACAATCAAATACTAACTTCTTTTATAAATTGTCTGTCTTTTAAAGAGAAATATATAATATACTTCCCAGATGGGACATCAGAAAAGCTGTAATTTCTCTGAAAAATTAATTCATCGTCCTTCGCTTTTTCAGTAAATAACAAAACCCCATCTTCATCATATATTGTAACCGTAAGTGGAGATTGTTCTACTCTGGTAAATAAAACCTTTGCTATTGTATTATCAACATGTACTTTTGGTTTAAATACAGTTACAGCCGAATTATTTATTAATGCAACTCCTTTTGAATTTTTTAATACCGGTGTAACTTTAATATCAAACTCTGTTTCGGTTTCTACAAAGTATATTCCATCCTCTACAATACCCATATTAAAATATTTTCTATATGAAGACATCGCGTCTAATGTAACATTGAATAATATAGTCCCTGAATAATTTTTTAGATACAATTTCTGTCCCTGACTTATGTTAGACAATGAAACATTAATTGTAGAAGAGTTCTCAATTTTTACAGACAAAACATCTGAAGCTTTCACAGTGGTGCAAAATAATAAAGCACATACAAGCAGACATAGGTTAATTACTCTTTTCATAACTTTCTAGTTTTAGTTGTTAAGGTTTTATAGTACAAATCTACCATGCAAATATTTTATGAAATACAATTATATTTGCATAAATATGTTCTATTTTAACCTTTGTAATAACGGTAAAACCATAATGATGTTAATTTAACACATTTTTAAGGTTATGCTTATATTATTTTAACAAATACGATACAATATTTTTAAAAGCTTAATATTTAATTCTTGTGGGGTTTAAAAATTATAAAATGTAATTGCAATGAGTAAATTTCTTACTACTAAACCATCATTAGAAAAGATAGTTCCAGAATTTGGAAGTTCTTTCTATTATGAAACTTTTTCAAAGAAGAAAATGAACAAAGATCCTATTTGGCATTATCATCCTGAAATCGAAATTGTATATGTAAATGGAGGTACGGGTAAACGGCAAATTGGAAGTCATATGTCATATTATCGTAATGGAGCATTAATGCTTATAGGTTCTAATTTGCCTCATTGTGGCTTTACGGATAGCTTTACCGGTAATAGTCGTGAAACAGTAATCCAAATGCTACCTGAATTTTTGGGAGCAACTTTTTTTGAAATCCCAGAAATGAATACTTTGGGAAAATTATTAATACAAGCCAAAAAAGGAATTGTATATCATGGGGATACCAAAAGAAGAATTGGGGCTCAAATTGAAACTTTAAAGAACCTGGATCCATTTGAGAAGCTTATCGGAATTTTACAAGTAATGAAAGAGATGGCAAAAACTAAGGATTATACCATTCTTAATGCAGAAGGCTTTATTATAGAAACTGAAATCCAGGATAACAATAGGATCAATTTAATTTTCAATTTTGTACAAGAAGAATTTATACGGCCTATCCCATTAGAAGAAATAGCAGACAAAGTCAGTATGAGCGTTCCTGGTTTTTGCAGATATTTCAAAAAAATCACTGGAAAAACTTTTGTTCAATTTGTAAACGAGTATCGCTTGGTACACGCTTCCAAATTATTACACGAAAAACAAATAAGTATTACGGATATATGTTTTGAGAGTGGTTTTAGTAATTTTTCACATTTCAATAAATTATTTAAGAAGTTTACAGGAAGAACCCCTAGCGAATATAGAAACGAATTAACATATACCGTTTCCTAATTATTATAATTCTAGATTATATAATATCGGTAGTTCCCTTACCCTCTCTAATCAAAACAGGTTCAGATTCGGTTAGATCAATAACTGTAGAAGGTATATTATCTCCATACCCTCCATCGATTACAATATCCACCAACTTATCCCATTTTTCTAATATCAATTCGGGATCTGTAGTATATTCAATCACTTCATCTTCATCATAAATAGAAGTAGAAACGATAGGGTTACCCAACTCTTCAACTATAGCAGTACAAATACAATTATCGGGTACACGAATCCCTACGGTTTTCTTCTTCTTAAAAACTGTAGGTAAGTTATTACTTCCCGGAAGAATAAATGTATATGGCCCCGGTAATGACCTTTTCAATAATTTAAAAGTGCTATTATCAATTTGTTTTACATAGTCAGAGAGGTTGCTTAGATCTTTACATATGAAAGAGAAGTTAGCTTTGGCCAATTTTACACCTTTAATATGTGCGATACGTTCTAAAGCTCTGTTATTAGTGATATCACAACCTAATCCATAAACAGTATCAGTAGGATATATAACCAATCCTCCGTCGCGCAAACATTTCACTACCCTCTGAATTTCTCGAGGGTTAGGATTTTCTTCATATATTTTAATGAATTCTGCCATAAAAAAGAAATTACGATAAATGTAATGTAAATTATAATAAAACCATATATCAAAACCTCCTATTGATGAACTACCAGTATACTTTACTATAGTTTTAATCTTTCGAATTGATCTTTTGTCAATTCGTAGCTATTCACATATTGCAAGAAATTAATCCAACCGGGTACTGTTTCATATTTTTTAATAAATTCAAATCCCGCCCTTATAAGAGTTTTATTGGGTGCTATATTTTCAGAATACGGTTCACATATCAATTTTTCTAGTTTAAAATTTTTAAAATAGAATGGAATTGTCTTCTTCAATAGCTCTAGGCCTAATCCCTTTTTTCTTTTGGCATTCTTCCATACATGTAAATGCATTGTTGCAGTATTTCCGAATTCAATATTATTAATGTTTGAATGCCCTATTGGAGTATCATCTAGCAACCATATGATATAATAAAACTCTTTATCTGTATAGGGTTTCTTAAATTCTTGATTTAGTTTTTTAATCCACTCTACTCTATCCGGCAATTTACTTTTATCTGCACCCATCGATTTGAGAAACTCAGAATCTGCATTGACAAAATAGTCAATTATTGATTCAATATCATCTTTTTTCATTTCTCTAACCGATACATTCATCGAATTCTATTTTATAATACTTTCAACTTTGCAAAACGTAGTAGTAGTTTTTTTATGCCTCCTTTTTCAAAATGAATTTCAGCTTTTTTATCTTGCCCTACTCCTTCGATTTTAAGAATTTTCCCTCTACCAAATCTCATATGTTCTACCGCGGTTCCTGGTATCAGATTGTTATCTAAAAGATTTGTTTTAGTATCATTTGATACTGGATCAGAAGTTGGTCTAAGTTTGCGCAATTTTCGCAACTGTTCCTCATTAGGTTTATGGGCCAATGGCGGTGAACCAGAAACTGGTTTTTTGAGTCTCAGTTTACTTTTATCTACTTCTCCAAATATATCAGAATCGATTAACGGCTTGTAACGATATCCTTCCACCGGAGTTAGATATTCGAGATATTGATCATCAATTTCTTCAATAAATCGGCTGGGTTCAGCATCAACCAGTTTACCCCATCGATATCGTGATTGTGTATACGTAAGATATGCTTGCTTTTCGGCCCTTGTAAGCGCCACATAAAATAATCGTCTTTCCTCTTCTAATTCACTTCTTGTGTTCATACTCATCCCTGAAGGAAACAGATCTTCTTCCATACCCACAATATATACATGAGGAAACTCTAATCCTTTGGCTAAATGTATGGTCATCAATGCCACTCTATCATCATCTCCTGTATCCTGATCTAAATCAGTGGCCAGGGCAACATCTTCCAAAAACTCTGCTAAAGATCCTGTTTCGTCTGCCAATTCCTTTTGACCTTCTACAAAATCACGAATACCATTAAGTAATTCTTCAATATTTTCTATACGTGCTATACCCTCAGGTGTACCATCTTTCTTTAACTCCTGCAACAATCCGGTTTTTTTTGCGACCATTTCGGCAAGTACAAATGCATCTGATGTTTGGTTAGTAACCTGAAAACTTTTGATCATTGTCATAAAGTTTTGCAACCTGGTTTTGGTACCACTATTGATTTTCAGGTTTATTCTATCTAAATTTTCGATAACTTCAAAAATGGAACGATCATAATGATTTGCCGCTACAATTAATTTATCTACGGTGGTAGCTCCTATCCCCCGTGCAGGATAGTTGATTACACGCTTTAGGGCTTCTTCATCCTTTGGATTAATAATCAACCGTAGATACGCCAGAACATCTTTAATTTCTTTACGCTGGTAGAATGACAATCCTCCATAAATTCGATATTTAATATCCCTTTTACGCAATGCATCTTCTATAGCCCTGGATTGAGCATTAGTTCTATAAAGCACCGCAAAATCACCATTGGGTAATTGATGCTGCATTTGATTTTCAAAGATCGAACTGGCAACAAACCTTCCTTCGTCTCCATCGGTCAATAATCGATTAACTATAATTTTGGGACCAGGATCATTTGCAGTCCAAACTACTTTATCAAGTTTGGTTTTATTTTTATCGATAATAGAGTTCGCAGCTTCAACAATATTCTTTGTTGATCTATAATTTTGTTCAAGTCGATATTGTTGTACATCATCGTAATCACGCTGAAAATTCAGAATATTATTAATATTTGCTCCGCGAAAAGCATAAATACTTTGTGCATCATCGCCTACTACACATATATTTTGAAACTTATCAGACAAAGCTCGTACAATTAGATATTGCGAATGATTGGTATCTTGATACTCGTCTACCAATATATATCGGAATCGATTTTGATATTTTGCCAACACATCAGGAAAACGATTTAACAACTCGTTAGTTTTCAATAAAAGATCATCAAAATCCATCGCACCTGCTTTAAAACAGCGCTCCACATAATTTTGATAGATCTCTCCCATTCGGGGTCGTTTTGCCATAGCATCTGCTTCTACCAATTCTGCATTTTGGAAATAGGCTTTAACGGTAATTAAACTATTCTTATATGAAGAAATGCGAGAATATACCTGTTTATACTTATAGATATCTTTATCCAGCCCCATTTCCTTAATAATAGAAGCTATAAGCCGTTGAGAATCCTGGGTGTCATATATCGTGAAATTTGAAGGATACCCTAACTTATCAGCCTCAAACCTCAATATTTTAGCAAAAATCGAGTGAAATGTTCCCATCCACAGGTTTTTAGCTTCACTTGGTCCTACGATACTGGCAATACGTTTCTTCATCTCACGTGCTGCCTTATTCGTAAATGTTAAGGACAAAATATTAAAAGAATCAACTCCCTGATGCATCAAATATGCAATACGATATGTAAGTACTCGAGTCTTGCCAGATCCTGCTCCAGCAATTACTATCATAGGACCATCTTTTTGAAGAACGGGTGCCCTCTGTGCGTCATTTAACTCTGCTAAATATTCTTCCAACGTAACAATTTTTAAAAAGTGAAATTTAAGCAAAGAATGATGGTTTTGAAACCATAAACAAGTCTTTTTGTAAACAAATCTTGGTCAATAACTTTTAGTCAAAAAATTGAATACGAAATGATACAAATATGTATTGAACTGCGATTATCATGCCCTTACACACATCGTCCACTGATCAAATGAAAAAACGATATTGACAACAAAGAAGGTTTTTTCTTACACCTTAATGAATTAAAAACAAAAAAAATGGATAAAAAGCATTATTTTAAGACAAAAAGTGCTATATTTAAAAAAATTTAATTCGAAAATTCAATTTTTATACGATTAAAACATAACCAAATCTAACACTATGGCCCCAAACTTGAATGTACAAATTATTGAAAAAGAACAGATCAAATTATTGAAATTCCCCAAAGAAGATGTCTTAAACAAAAGAAAGGATCAAATTGATCGTTTTTTAGAGTTACAAAGAGCACTTTCACTTGGCAACCTAGAACATCAAAAAGTAAGAATCATTTTTGTAGATGATCAAGGTTTTAAAAAAGTAGAGACTACTATATGGGGTATAACCGATAAAGAGGTTATACTAAAACAATCAACAATTATCCCTTTAGAAAGAATCATCAGTATTACATGATTTTTGAATCAATAGCTATACCCAATTTAATTGATATAACTAAATTTGAGTTTTTTTATCTAAACTCTTATTTTTTGGTAGGAGACGTATTTTGCAAATAAAATACGTCTTAACCATTTTATAATGTAAGATTTTACTTGTACATATAAGATATTTCACTTTTACTCGTTAGTTATTTCATAATAGCGTTTCAAAACACTATTACCACATCAAAATCAATCAATTAGACGAATACAAACTATAATATACCAAAAAAAATTAACGCTAAATAACCCACATAAAATGAGAAAGAAATTATTGAAGTATTTTCTTCTAATCATTACACTTATCAATGTGCATATTGCTAATGCACAATCAGGCCAACCTCATTTAATAGCAAAGAATCAAAAAGCTTTTATTAATACCTTGATTAGTCCTAAAAAATCTAAACCTCTTGCGATAAAAATCGATGCCAATCAATCTTTGGCTCTTAATCTTACCGTGAAAACAGAAATTGATCAAACACTTACCCTTATCGGAAATGTAAATGGAGAGCAATTATCCACATTCAGTTTCTCTGAAGTCAATGGTAAATTAGAAGGTTCAATTGTTTTACCAAACAGTAAAAAAGCATATTCTTTATACTCTGAAGATGATGGCAAGGTATATATCAAACAAACAGATATCAACTCAATTTTATGTGTAGACCTTGAAAAAACTCCAGATCAAAAGAGAACGATAAAAAAATCAACATCAATAGCAATGGCCGCACCAGAACTTGAGAGTTTACCTGGTGCTACAGGTATTATATATCTAGATTTTGATGGAGAGGTTGTTTCTAATACCAGCTGGTTATCAGGAGCTACAATTAATGCACAGTCGCCAAATTATACAAATGCTGAAATTATAGAAATATGGAAAATCATGGCAGAAGATTTTCGTCCATTTAATCTAAATGTAACTACACGTAGGGATCTATTTGATGCCGCCCCAAGAAACCGTAGAATGATGTGTATTTTTACTCCTACTAAAGATGCAGCACCCACATCTGGTGGTGTCGCTTATGTAAATTCTTTTTCTTCGACTAGAGATAATCCATGTTGGGTATATAATTTGTCAATACGTGCTGCAGGAGAAACAGGATCGCATGAGGTAGGACATACATTAGGTCTAAGACACCATGGAAAAGGATCTACAACCTATTATAACGGCCACGGGCAATGGAGTCCAATTATGGGATGGAGTGCCAGTAGACCTATTGGACATTGGAGTGCAGGTGAATATGAAGGAGCTTCTAACCCTGGACAAGATGATGTAGCGATTATTGCGAATAGTAGAAATGGCGTTGGTTTTCAGGATGATGATCATGCAGATGATATTAATACCGCTACATCAATAAGAGTAAGTCCGGCCGGAGATGTAAGTGCCAGCCAAAACTTTGGACTTATAAGCACCAGAGATGATAAAGATGTATTCACTTTTGCCATAGAAACAGGACCAGTGTCTTTTTCTTTCGAACCAGACCCCGACTATCCCAACCTAAATATACAAGCAAGAATCTTAAACGAACTGGGACAAGAAGTTGCCATTTCTGATCCTGCAGGACTTTCTGCATCGATATCACAAAATCTCTCTGAAGGTATCTATTTTATAGAAATTGATGGTGTAGGTGAAGGAACCGTAAATAATGGGTATTCCGATTTCTCTTCCTTAGGTAATTATACCATTTCTGGAAGTTACATTCCAGGAGATGATAAGAACCCTCCTTTATCAGAGTTTGAATCGTCTCAAGATTGTACTCAAATCCAATTTACGAGCACTTCTACCAACAGAATAAATTCATATTTATGGAACTTTGGAGATGGTCAAACCTCTACGCAGCAAAATCCTACGCATACCTATGCAGCCGAGGGAGATTATACAGTATCGCTAACCACAACAAATGATTCTGGTAGTGATACAGAAGAAAAAATAAATTATATAACTATACGAACGCCAAGTCAACCCATAATTTCTGATCAAAATATTTGTAGCGGAGAATCTATAACATTATCACCAACCGGAAATAGTGATTTTAATTGGTATAGCGCTCCTTCAGGAGGCAGTCGTATCGCTTCTGGAACTACTTATACAACCCCAGAGCTTACGTCTAATCAAACATATTATGTTGAGGGAGTTATAGGTGGATGTACTACCGCAACCAGAACACAAGTAAATATAACTGTTGCTCCTAGTCCTAATCAACCTTCGGCTGTTGATCAAAGGATTTGTAGTGGAGAATCAGTTACATTATCTGTATCAGGAAATAGCGAATATAATTGGTATGAATCATCAACTGGAGGTACACGTATTGCTACAGGAAGTACATATGAGACTCCTACTCTAACTTCTTCAAAAACGTATTATGTTGAAGGTATACTAGGAGATTGTAGTACTGCCACAAGAACCGAAGTACGAGTTGAAGTAGCACAATCAATCAACCAACCAACTGCGTCTGACCAAAATATTTGCAGTGGAGAATTTACAATTATAACCGTAACAGGAAATAGCGAGTATAATTGGTATGAAACACCAACCGGAGGCACTGTAATTGCAACCGGAGATAGCTATCAAACCCCTATACTCAAGTCTACAAAAACATACTATATAGAAGGTGTTATCGGTGGCTGTTTCAATACTACCAGAACAGAGGTTAAAGCTATTATATCAGAAAACCCGGAATCTCCAGTCATTTTTGTAAATCAAAACCAAAGCTTAGCTATTAATTCTGAATTTTCAACATACCAATGGTATTTTAATAATAGTCCAATAGAGGATGCTAATCTTGCAACTTACACACCACTACAAAGTGGAGAATATCAAATAGAAGTATTTAATGATTCAGGATGTAATGCTATTTCAGAAAAATTCTCTGTAGACCAATCTATGTTGAATGCAATTAGAGATAACAACGTATATACATACTATCCAAATCCTGTAAAGGCAGATGGTCTTTTAAATATTGAAGGCTTTACAATAGAGGATTATGATGTAAGAATTGTAAATATTCAAGGTCAAATATTAATAAAGTCAACCCCTACTTCTCAATTAGATTTATCAGAACTGTCAAACGGTTTATATATCTTGCTGATTAACAATAAGCCTGTAGGTAAGTTTATAAAACAATAATTTTATATATATAACGATCAAAGCATATTATCTTTCTTGGATAATATGCTTTTTTTATATGTAAAAATATCTAGGCTTCATTTTTAACTTTCCTTTAATAGATTTTTGAATATCTTTAGAAACCAAAAATCAAAACGTTTGAAAAAGAACCTAGCGACCTATTTTATTTTTACCATACCCTTCCTGTTCTTCTCTCAAAAAAAGGGCAATGTAATACCAGAGTATGGTAAAACATATAATGTGGTTAATCCAGATTATAAAACAGATACTTTACATGACCTAAAGGTTGTTTTTGATATTGGAAGAACCTTTGCAGATAGCTCAAAAGTAAATCCCCTTATCAATACAGCCGCCAGATTTCTCAATATGCATGAAGGAGCAGGTGTTTCTACCGAAAAGTTAAAAGTAGCCTTAGTAATTCATGGTTCAGCGGCATATGACATTTTAAATAATGAAAACTACAAAACAAAATACGGCATAGATAATCCTAATGCAAAACTCGTATCGGCATTATCCGAAAAGGGGGCACACATAATTTTATGCGGTCAAACGGCAGCTTATCGTAATATCACAAAAACAAAAACGCTTCCAGAAGTGCAATATGCACTTTCGGCTATGACGGCACTTGTACAATTACAAAACGAAAACTACAGACTTATTAATTTCTAAACCTAATGAACACGAACACACAATCAATTTTCTTCTTAATTTTTGCATTTGCTTTTTGCGCTATACAAGCTCAACAGATTAATCCTGAGATTAATTCGATGGCTGAAAAGTTAGAATCAAAAGTAATCGAATGGAGAAGAGATTTTCATCAAAACCCCGAACTTTCGAATCGCGAATTCGAAACGGCAAAAAAGATTGCGAAACACTTAAAAGATCTTGGTCTTGAAGTAACCGAAAATGTAGCCAAAACAGGTGTTGTAGCCATTTTAAAAGGTAATACTCCTGGAAAAACTGTTGCGCTTAGAGCAGATATAGATGCTCTTCCAGTTACAGAAAGAGCTGATGTACCTTTTAAATCAACAGTTAAAACTACTTTTCTTGATACCGAAGTTGGTGTTAGTCATGCATGTGGTCATGATACCCATACTGCTATTCTTATGGGTGTAGCAGAGATTCTTACCAAACATAAAGACAAAATAAATGGTACCGTTAAGTTTATTTTTCAACCTGCAGAAGAAGGTCCGCCACCAGGAGAAGAAGGTGGAGCAAAATTAATGATAAAAGAAGGAGTATTAAAAAACCCAGATGTTGATGCCATTTTTGGTTTGCATATCAATTCAGGTACCGAAGTAGGAAAAATACGTTACAAACCCGGGGGAACAATGGCTGCGGTAGAACGTTTTGTGATTAACGTAAAAGGAAAACAAACTCATGGTTCTGCTCCTTGGACAGGAGTTGACCCTGTACTAATTTCTGCTAAAATAATTGATGGACTCCAAACTATTATTAGTAGAGAATCGCCATTGGTAAAAGAGGCTGCAGTAATTACTGTTGGTAAAATAACCAGTGGAGTACGCTTTAATATTATACCTGAAAGTGCCGAAATGATCGGAACCGTTAGGACACTAGATCCAAAAATGAGAGAACTTATTATTAGAAGAATGAATGAAATGGTGCCTTCAATTGCTAAGGCCTATGGTGGAGATGCAACTATAGAATTTCAAAATAACACATCAATCACGTATAATGACCCCGCTTTGGTAAAACAAATGTTACCAACAATTGAAGGTATTGCCGGGAAAGAAAATGTAATCTTATCAAAAGCAACCACCGGAGGCGAAGATTTCTCATATTTTCAAGAAGTAGTACCCGGATTTTATTTCTTCTTAGGAGGAAAATCAAAAGGAACCGAAAAAGCTGCAGCTCACCATACACCAGATTTCTATATAGACGAAAGCGGTCTGTTATTAGGTGTTAAAGTGATGTCTCAATTAACCTTAGATTATCTAAACGCGCAATAAAAACTGGGCACCCTAAAATATATGGAAAGCATTATTAATTTTTTGAGTTCAATATCATGGTGGATGTGGCTTATTGTTGTTATCGTATTAATAGCAATAAGAGACATATTTTTTAATAAAAAACACACCATAAAACATAATTTTCCGGTTTTAGGGCATCTACGGTATATGCTAGAAAGTATTGGACCAGAAATGAGGCAATATTTTGTGGCCAATAACCGCGAAGAATTACCTTTTAATAGAATTGAAAGAGGTTGGGTATATGCATCTTCAAAAAACGAGAATAACTATGAAGGTTTTGGGACCGATCGAGATATCTATTTACATCAGCACATTTTTGTAAAAAATTGTTTGATTCCGTTTAAAATGGAAAAAGATCATCCCAATAAAGAAGATAAAACCTTTCTTCCTTGTGCTAAAGTTATGGGGCAATATAATCAGCGTAAAAAACCATATCGACCAGGCTCTATTGTTAATGTTTCTGCCATGAGTTTTGGCTCCCTTTCTGCCAGAGCGGTAGAATCATTAAATATTGGAGTAGAAAAGGCTAATGCATATCATAATACTGGCGAGGGTGGTCTTTCTCCTTATCACAGTAATGGTGGAGATGTTATTTTTCATTTTGGTACAGGATATTTTGGAGTTAGAGACGAAAATGGAAATTTCTCGATGCAAAAAATGAAAGAACTGGTAGCTCAAAATCCTTTTGTAAAAGCCATAGAAATTAAACTTTCGCAGGGCGCAAAACCAGGAAAAGGAGGTGTTTTACCCGGTAAAAAAATAACTGCAGAAATTGCAAAAATCAGAGGAGTCGAAATTGGTAAGGATGTCCTCTCCCCTTCTGCGCACACAGCTTTTACGAATGTCCCAGAGTTATTACAATTTATTGAAGATATTGCAGATGAAACCGGGCTTCCGGTAGGTATCAAAGCTGCCATTGGTAAAACCGAACAATGGGAACTTCTTGCAGAGCTTATGAGTAAAAGTAACAGAGGACCCGATTTTATAACCATTGATGGTGGCGAAGGTGGTACAGGTGCTGCACCTCCTAGCTTTGCAGATCATGTATCCTTACCATGGGTATATGGTTTTACCGCTATTTATAAAATTTTTCAGAAGCATAATCTTACCGAGCGTGTTGTTTTTATTGGTAGTGGTAAACTTGGATTTCCTGCCAAAGCTGCTATGGCATTTGCTATGGGGGTAGATTGTATTAATGTTGCTAGAGAAGCTATGATGAGTATTGGCTGCATACAGGCACAAATATGTCATACAAATCGATGCCCTAGTGGTGTAGCTACGCAAAGTAAGTGGTTACAAAATGGAATTAATGTTCCTTTAAAATCAGATCGTTTGGCACAATACTTCAAGACATTTAGAAAAGAATTTATAGAAATTACCCATGCTGCAGGGTATGAACATCCATGTCAATTTACAATGCGGGATGTTGATCTAAATGTTGATGATGGAGAACTCACCAAAACTCTTGAAGAATCATTTAAATATACCAAAACACCAGTTACCTATACCTGTGCTCAAGATTTAAAAGATTGTACGTATCTTGGTGGTCAGTACAAAAAAGAAGTTGAAGTAACACAATAATAACACCTTTAATTTAACGAATGGATTTCGATATTATACCTTTAGTCATTTCTCTTATCCCTGCAACGCTTATCACGTTAATTGCTTTTTATTTTTTTAAGCTTCATACTACCAATGAAGAAAGGCGTCGTCGATTTCTTTTACATAGAGAAAATCAAAAACAGGCATTACCTCTTAAGCTACAGGCATATGAGCGTATGGTATTATTTCTTGAAAGAGTATCTCCAGGTAAGCTATTGACTAGAATGCCTCCTGTTGGCGAAAACAAAAAAGAGTATGAGTCTTTATTGGTTCATACTATCGATCAAGAATTCGAACATAATCTTACCCAGCAGATCTATGTTTCAGATGAATGTTGGAATGCTATTAAAACAGCCAAGAATACCACCATCGCTTTGATAAGAAAAACAACCTTAAAAGACGAGGTAACTTCTGCTGATAAAATGAGAGAAGTCATTTTAACGGAGATTATCGAAAAAGGAGCTCCTAGCGATACAGCATTGGCATTTATTAAAGAAGAGATTGGGGATTTGTTTTAGCTTAAAATATGAGAATATTTATATTACTAATTGCTATTATATAATTCTTGTAGCACGAGCCCGAAATGAATTACATAAAGAATAAAATAGAACTTAAAGAAAATGGATATTCCGTTTTAGCCGACTTATATTCAGAGAGCTAAATAGCTTAAATTTCAAACTGTATAGAAAATACTGAACCAATCGGAAATTCATTTCTGAAAACAAAAGATTTATTTGCTATTGGACAATTGATTAAAAGTGTTTCGGATTTAATTGATTTGGTTTTTAATCATAAGATGACCAAGTTGATTTTCGACCTTTCGCAATCAAACTATTTCTTGACAAAAGCCATCTATTTCGACAAACCATGTGAATCGAATTGGTTTGTTGCCTATCACCAAGACTTAAGCATTTCTGTTGACAAAAAACTAATTTGAAAAATTATATGAATTAGACTTTTAAAAAAGGACAGTAAGAAATGCTAAAAATGAATTTATTTATGAGATAAAAAAAGGGGGCCTATCCTAATGAAGCCCCTAATTTTACATGCTTCAAACAAAACAACAAATGGAAAGAAAAGAAGAGTTATTCGTTTAGAGTCTAATAAACATAAACTGACAAAACCACTGAATTGGTTGGAGTATTGGAACGGAAAAGCCAGCGTATAACATTATGTATGTGATCATAGCAGCCAGATGACTAAGAGGGTGATCTGTCTATTTTGTAGAAGTGCAACACTCGCTTGAAAAAATATAGCAACAAATGCGCCGAAAATATCGAAGGTTCTGTAACATTTTATCCCTCTACGACACATATAATAAAGGTTAAATTCAATAGTGAAAATAAAAATGAGTAAACAAAAACTAATTAAACGATTGAAAAATTATTATCCAATGGAAAGATTTCATGCTTTTGTGACATTTCCATTGATTTTTGTTTATCTAATCCTTAAAAATTCATTTATAGATATATTTTTTCTGTTATACGGACTTTTAATCTGTATAATAGTATTAATTCAAGGACAACACTATTGGAAATTGAAGTTATACAGATTGATTAATAAGCCGTTCAACCAAGAAAAAAACTTAAACATTTTCAAGAATTCTAAAAAATTCAATTTGATATTAATTGGTCTGATTCCAATAATATTTGGAATTCAAATATATCAAAATGATTGGCAAATTATACCTGAAAATATAATCGTTTGGGGTATTATAGCCAATGTTTTTGGCATTCTTGAACATATAAATTATTATAATCGTCAGTTAATGATTGACAATTTATCGGATTTAGAATATATAAAGCGGAATAAAAGACTAAAAATTGCAAGTTTAGCTAAAGATTTAAAAGAGAACGAACTATAAAACCTGGTACTAAATAGACAACTAAAGTACTTTAATCCAAATTACCCTGCCATATCAATATCCTTTAGTTTATTCTCTTCGGCTTGTTTGGCCTTTCTGGCAGCATACATAAACCCTTGTCGCCACCAATTACCCATAAGTTTTTTGTCAAAAATCAAAGAGTTTTCGGTTAGTTTTGATGGCGTATAATATAAATTGAGAGGAACGTTCTTATTTATTGCGGCTAACTTGCCCACTACGGTATCGTGACCTTCGACCTGATCAAGCATGTATCCAAATAAATTGACCATCAATGAAAATGGATTTTTACCGAGGACCTTGTTGTGCTCCATATTTTCAGACTCTAAGATAATCGCATCAACCTCGGTGGCTCCTCTACGTATGGCTTCACGAATAGGCACCATACATCCAAAGCCTCCATCGGCATATTCGTATCCATTTTTGGTGGCCAAGCTCATAAAAGGCACATAATTACACGATATCCAGATCCAGTCACAAAAATCCTCATACGAAAAATCGTTAATCGACTTATATTCTGTTCTGTTTTTAGTAAGATTTGAGACGGTTACCACTACATCAACTGATTTTCTTCGTGCTAATCTAAATTCGGCTTCAGAGAAATTCTTGCGTATAGAGGTCCTAAGATTTTGGCTCTCACCAAACGTGCGTTTCTTTTTAATAAACTGCCATAGCGAAGCAAAAAAGTTAATCGAAACAAACTCTCTATTTCCTTTCTTACGTACTACAAAAGGGTTTACATTAAAAATGGTATGCTGATTAACATTAGTATAGATATCATACATCTTACCGATATTACCCAAAGCGAGCTGAGGCACTAATAGACTTCCTGTTGAAGTACCAAGAAACAAGTCATATTTCCGACCTGCTTCATTCATTAAATATTGTGCTACACCGCCGGCATAAGCTCCTTTACTACCTCCTCCCGAAATTACTAATGCACGCATATTTAAGAAATGAATTTGAATTCTAATATTACCAAATATAGTTCTATTTATCAATTTTGAATTATTAAAAATAACTCCTATAAATTCTTATCATTAGAAGGCAACAAATTAAACTACTCTAGAAACATTGGATGATTTTGACGTTAATGAATCCTCAATAACTTTTTCATATTCATCCAGGTTACTTCCTGATAACATTATGCCTACCGCCATATCATCTATTTTTTCTCTAACCAGTAATGATAATTCAACTTCTATGAAGCCGTCTAAATCTATTAATACAATCAAACATTCATTTTCCAAAAACTTAGTTTTTTCAAGTGTTTTACGAAATAAATCTGACATGTAATCATGCTCTATTTCAATGATAGAATTTTTTACTAATATTTTAAAATCAAAATATGTCAACTCCGCTAAGAGCATAAAAGCTTCCATAATATTATTTTTGAATACAATCCATTAATTTGTGAATATTAAAGATTGAGTAACATTGGCATAAAATTCTTTTATCTCACTTATTTTTGATAGAGCAAGATAGATACTAACAAACTCCCTATAGAAGTTCTCAAAAACAAATCATATTTTCTATCTAATTTTTGTAAAAGATACCATGCAGTGTCAAGGGCATAAGCTCCTTTACTACCTCCTCCGGAAATCACCAATGCTCGCATATAATTTTTACTATGGGGTTAATTTTTGTTGTAAAAAATCTTGTTGATTCTTTGGCAAATTATCCTTTAAAACTACGTATTTCTTTTTATATTTTTCGTCTTTTAATAATTTATCAAGGATTTTCCTGCAGGAATTCCTAAAACGCCAATTGTGATGTGTGGCACCATCAATAAGATCTTTTAATGATTGGTCGGAAAATGCTTGTAAACTTTCTAAATAGGCAAAAGCGTTCTCTCTGGCACTAAAGTGGTGTTTTGGTGATGTATACCCAGAGAGTTCATTAAAATACTTTTGATGCTGATCAGTTTGATAGTCTTTGGTACTTAAAACCAAAACCAACCAAAGTACTCTTACATTTTTATCACTAAATCCAATAATTTCTTGTGTTGCATCCAGATACTCTTTGCGATGCTCTGGAAAATTGGACCATAAATGATATAATGCCGGTTCTATAGTAGCGTAAGATTCATCTTTTAACAATGATTCATATTGCTTCTTTAAATCTAATGGTATTGTGCTTAGCGTATTGGCAATAGCCTGTCTCACAAAAATATTATTGGTAGCAAAACCTTTCTCATAAAGCGCTATGGCTTCTGGAGAAGTTTTTCCTTCTAATTGATAGATCGCTTCTTGTCCCAAATAATCATTGGTAGGAAACCCTAAAGCATTCTCTAAAACTTTCCATTTGCCTGCCATAGGCTGTGTACGCTCTTGTGCGAGGCTCAAATATTCTTGAATAAATGAAGATTTTGTTAGAATATCCAGTGCTTCTTGCGATGGAAACTTTACATTCTCCAACCATAGCTTTTTATATTCTGATAGATCTTTCCCGCTCACTTCTTCGGCTATAGAAATAAAATCATCTGTCGTTGCATTCTTAAACTTATACTTCTCCAGGTAGTTATGAATTGTAATTTTAAAACTAGTATTTCCTATTAAATTTCGAAGTGCATGGATAGCCCACGCTCCTCGTTGATAAAAAGTAAGTGAACTAGCCTTAGGGTCTAATAATGCCGTTGCACTGGGTGTTTTTGAAAGCGCTGTAAGTTGTTCTGCACTCTCATATAATTTGTATAGAAAGTAATCCTCTCCAAAAATCTCTTTTTCAGCTAATAATGCATAATAGGTTGCAAATCCTTCTTGTAACCAATGATGTGTACCTTCGGTCTCGGTGACCAGGTCTCCAAACCATTGATGCGCCAATTCATGAGCATTAACATTAATATAATTGCGATCTATAAAAGCCGTTTCGTCGACTACAAAAGCGTCAGAAAAAATAGTAGCTCCTGTATTTTCCATACCTGCGTATAAAAAATCTTTTACAGGAATCTGTTTATAGTTTTGCCACGGAAACGAATATCCTATTTCTTTTTCCAGAAAATCAAATATCTTTTTACTATGTCTATACGTAGACTCAAACCTATCTTTATCTGTTGGATAATAATACATCTCCAAAGGAATCCCGTTAGCCGAAGTTTCTACTACCTTGTCGTATTTACCAATGGCCAATGCCAGCAGATAACTACTCATAGGCTGTTGCATATCATAATGCCAACGCTGAATCGAATCATTTACAGCTTCGGTTTTTACTAATTTTCCGTTAGCGATTACCTCAAAGCCTTTAGTATAATCAACAGTAAGATCAAACTCTACTTTTTCATTCATTTCATCAAAACTAGGCAACCAATTCGAAGTATATTTTCCTTGCCCTTGTGTCCATATTTGATCCTTCCCCTCATAATCTTTAACAAAATACAATGCCTTTTTTGGAGTGGCAGTATAAACTATAGTAATACTATGATTGGCGGTTGTTTTAAAATCTGAAGCAACGGTGATTTTCTTATTATCATATTCAAAGTCGACACGTTTATCGTCAAGTTCTACACTAGTAATCTTCATCTTTTGCGCATCGATAAAAATAGATGTAGTTGGTTTCAATACTTTAAAACTGTAGGTAACTTTTCCTTGTACAGTTTTCGCCTCGGCATCTACTGTAATATCAATCTGACCTTTTAAAAAATCTACCGAATCTATTTGTTGTGCTACATTTCCGAAAGAAATAAGACTTATAACTATGTATATTATAATTCGCATATTCTGATATAATCAAATGTTCTGCCAAAATAACGATTTTAAGCTAGCAATGTGACAAATATCGTATTGAACTATTTTCCAATAAATACTATCTTCGCCCTAATGAATCCTAATATTTTACAAACTCCGATAGACTATCTAAAGGGCGTTGGCCCTTCTCGAGCTTCTTTACTACGATCGGAGTTAGGAATTCATACCTATCAAGATCTTATTAATTTGTTTCCGAATCGATACATTGATAAAACACAGTATTATAAAATCAACCAATTGCAACGAAACTCTGCCGAAGTGCAAATCATTGGTAAACTTATAAACATCAAAACTGTAGAGCAAAAAAAAGGAAAACGTCTGGTAGCAAAGTTTATAGATGACACTGGTGAAATGGAATTGGTTTGGTTTAGAGGGCAAAAATGGATTCGCGAAAATCTAAAGTTAAATACTCCCTATGTGATCTTTGGAAAAACGAAATACTACAATGGATTTAGTATGCCGCATCCAGAGATGGAACTGCTAGATGAACATAAAGCTAATCTAAGAACAGCCATGCAACCGGTATATCCTTCAACCGAAAAATTATCTAATAAAGGGATTACCAATCGAGTGATCATGAAGATGATGCAACAACTGTTTGTAGAGACCAATGTGCGTTTTTATGATACGCTTTCAAAAGAGATTCTTGAAGAATTGAAACTTATTTCAAAAAGTGAAGCTGTTTTTAATGTTCATTTTCCGAAGAGCCAGGAGCTATTAGCCAAAGCACAATATCGATTAAAATTTGAAGAGTTGTTTTATATTCAGTTACAGCTTATCACCAAAAAATTAATCCGAAAACAGAAAATAAAAGGTTTTCCGTTTACTGAAGTAGGGGCTCATTTTAACAACTTTTATAAAAACCATCTTCCTTTTGATCTTACTAATGCTCAAAAACGAGTGATCAAAGAAATCAGAAATGACATTGGCAGCAGTGCACAAATGAATCGTTTGCTACAAGGAGATGTGGGCTCTGGTAAAACAATCGTCGGTTTGATGACAATGCTATTGGCAATTGATAATGGATTTCAGGCTTGTTTGATGGCGCCCACCGCAATTTTAGCCAATCAACATTATATGGGTATCAAAGAACTTACTCAGGATCTGGATATTAATATAAAATTATTAATGGGTAGTTCTACGGCCAAAGAACGCAGAATAATTCATGAAGAATTGGAAGAAGGGTCCCTACACATTTTGATTGGCACCCATGCTATTCTTGAAGATAAGGTACAATTTAAAAATCTGGGATTAGCCATTATCGATGAGCAGCATCGATTTGGTGTTGCACAACGCGCCAAATTATGGCATAAAAACACCTATCCACCACATATACTGGTGATGACTGCCACACCCATACCAAGAACACTGGCCATGAGTTTGTATGGCGATCTGGACATTTCGGTTATCGATGAACTACCCCCTGGGAGAAAAGCCATAAAAACGGTACATCGCTATGATAGTAATCGATTAAGGGTATTTAAGTTTATTGCCGATGAGATTCAAAAAAGAAGGCAAATCTATATTGTATATCCTTTGATACAAGAGTCTGAAGCTATGGATTATAAAGATCTTATGGATGGGTACGAGAGTATTGCACGCTCCTTCCCTACTCCAGAGTATCAAATCTCTATTGTGCACGGTAAGATGAAGCCCGCCGATAAAGATTATGAGATGGAACGTTTTGTAAAAGGCGAAACCAACATTATGGTTGCTACCACAGTGATCGAGGTTGGTGTAAATGTACCCAACGCCAGTGTAATGATTATTGAAAGTGCAGAACGGTTTGGGCTATCGCAATTGCATCAATTACGCGGGCGTGTGGGTCGTGGTGCAGAACAAAGTTATTGTATCCTGATGACCAGTCATAAACTATCATCAGATAGCAAAACCCGATTAGAAACTATGGTTCGAACTAATGACGGATTTGATATTGCCGAAGTAGATTTAAAACTTCGTGGACCAGGTGATATTATGGGTACGCAGCAAAGCGGTGTGTTAAATCTAAAAATTGCAGACATCGTAAGGGACAATGATATTTTAAAAACCGCACGATATTATGCTATGAAAATTCTGAATGACGATCCGGCATTGTCTGCAGAAAAAAACAAAGTATTACTGTACACCTACGGGCAAATGGCAAAACATAAGAATATTTGGAATTATATTAGTTAGTTGTCAGAAGTCAGAAGTTAAGATTTCTGAATTTTGAATTTGGGGCTAGTATTAAGCAATAAAAGCGACCCTATCCCGGATCGCTTTTTTACATATATGGTATTGATAATCATTATGCCATAAACTCTTCTACAGTATCTTGTTGATTGTTGGTTTCTGAAGACGAATCTCCTTTTCCTCTACGATCCAGTACTACTTGATTATATTGATCAATAGCGGCGTTGATATCATTAACCAGGTGATCTCCCTGGTAACTTTCATCCATTTCTAAAATAGCATTAAGTCGAGTAACAAAAGCTCTATAGGTTTCTTCAAGCTTAGTAATCAGATCAGCCATTTCGGCTTCTACTCGCTCCCCTTTTTCTTGGGTACGCTGTATATACATATCAGAAAAGCTAATATTGGCTTTTTGCAACGCATTAATATAATCTCGAACGACCTGAAGCGTAGTGATATCATTATTAAGCTTTGGTTCGGTAATTAAAGCATCGATAAGATCGGTGGTTGTTTGTGTTTGCAACTGTAAATTTAAACGATAGATTCTTTTACCATAACTATCTATTCGTTCTAACAGTCGTTTTGCTGCTTCTTGATACGTTAAGACGGGATGTTTGGTAAGCCCCAAAAGAAGGGTTCGCAAACCTATCGTAAGCTCATCTCGCTGCTTATCGAAAGCAATAATATCTTCGGTATTGGTAAGTTTTTTACTCGGTTCAAAAGCTTTGGCAGCTTTGATTTTGGCTGTAGATAATTCATCAAACCTAACTTGAAGTTTAGGGTGTATAGGTCCTCTTTTTTGAACAAATACCAAGAGATCATCTACAAATTGAATCAATTCACCGTTCCTGTAATTGCCGGTGAACGCAGTTTTAATAGTTTTCATAAGGTGTTGGTTTTAAGAATATATCGAAAGCTACAAAAATGCTATATAAAGTAACATTACATGCAAAAAACTTTACAAAAACTTGATGTTAATGACACATTCGGATCTTGTATCAAGGAAACTGTCATGTCAACGACTAGAACAAATCCGGTCTCGCGGAAAGCTTTATGTCAATGACTTGAACGCATCTAGTGTTGAGGAAACATTCATGTCAGTGACTAGAATAAATCTAGTGTTACGGAAACCTCCATGTCAATGACTTGAACGATTCTAGTGCTGAGGAAACCTTCATGTCAATGACATGAGATATTGCCTAAGTAAAGACTAAAAAAAGCATTATGTAGCTAATCTGGTTACTTTACAATTTCTTCATTTTAAAAAAACAATAACTTTAAGAATCCATATAGTCTTGCCAGGTAACCAACACATATTTTTTCTTATGAGCATCTTTTAACTCCAGGTATCCATATTCATAACAAAACAGATATATCTGTCCCTTTTTGTTTTTCCAGTAATGGGTAAAATAGTTAGGGTTAAAACCTTCTTGAATTATTTTTTGTGCAGCAACAGTTGCTAATCCTGCTTTATTGTATGTTTTAAGAATTTTGCGATTCGTCTTTAATTGCTTGTCTATGGTTTTAAATAATGTATCTTCTTTTTCTTTATTCTTTTGATAATGAAAAGCAGACCTACAATAGGGAGAACAAAATTTTTTATCGGTTCTACCTTCGATCTCATTAGCACAGTGTAGGCAATTTACCATCTTTATATGTAGAATTAAACGTTTATTATACGTATAAATCTACACTAATTCTTGATAAATGCATCTATGCTTTTAATATTTGACATATGGTCTCTGGCAAAAAGCATATTACATTAAAACACTTACTCATTCAAAAACAAAAGATGATTGGGTTACAGTTTTATCCGGATAAAGTGATACAGGCCTTGATTAAAGAGTTGCCAAATCCCAAATGGAGTAGGGAGTTTGGAATGGTTTATATTATAAATACCAAAGAAAATCTAGATATTATTTTTAACACCTTTAAGGGAATAGCCTGGATTAATGGAAGTTTCTTTTTTAAAGATAGAATGATAAACACCAATAACCCTTCTATAGATATTACATGGTTTGAGAGGCGAAGAACAGAATCAAATTATAGAATATGCCCTCATAGTTATTTGCAAAAATTAATATTAAAAAGATATTCAAATAACACTATAAAAAGTTATGTATCTGCCTTTGAAGCTTTTATTAATTATTACAAGGATCACGAACTATTAGATATTAATGAACAGGATATACGGCATTATTTACAAAAACTGATACAACAAGGAAAGTCAAACTCATATATAAATCAAGCTGTAAACAGTATTAAATTTTATTATGAAATTGTTTTAGGCATGCCTAATCGATTTTATATGATAGAACGACCTCGGAAACAACAAAAGTTACCACAGGTACTATCAAAAGAAGAAATACTAGAACTTATTAACAACACCAATAATATAAAGCATAGATGCATTGCTAGTCTTTTATACTCGGCCGGGTTACGTAGAAGCGAGTTATTACATCTAAAGCTTACAGATATTGATAGTAAGCGTATGTTAATCAGAGTCGAAAATACCAAGGGAAACAAAGATCGATATACATTGCTCTCTAACACATTGCTTAAAGACTTAAGAACGTACTACAAGCGATGGAAACCTAAGGAATATTTGTTTGAGGGGCCAAAAGGTGGTCCCTATAGTGGTTCTAGTGTAAAAGAAATTGTGGTTAGAGCAGCAAAGAAGTCTGGAATATCTAAAAAAGTTACCCCACATATATTACGACATAGTTTTGCAACACATCTGTTAGAAAACGGTACTGATCTAAGGTATATACAGAGCTTACTAGGACATAGTAGTAGTAAAACAACAGAGCTATATACTCACGTTGCTGTAAATAATTTTAGAATGATTAAAAATCCATTAGATTTGTAGTCGACATAAAAAAAATAATAGCAATTGTTATTATGCAATTGTTGTAGCACATTAGACCAACCCAAAAACGAATGAATAAAACTACAGTATTATTACTACTATTGGCAATCGGAATTATATCCTGTAAAAATTCTGAAAAGGAATTTGATAAGCTGGAAATCGCTGAAAAATATTTCGTGGCACTTGACGAATCTAATAGTTCTAAAATGAAAGAATTATTAACTGATAGTCTGATAACAACGATACCGAAATATGACTATGAAGTGAGATACTCTAAAAATGATTATGTAGGTAATTGGTTAAAATGGGATTCGGTGTCTGAACCAACTTATAAAGTGCTTGAAATGAATTTAGAAAACGGAACTGTCAAAGCAAAGGTTTCAAAAACTGACAAGAGGATTCTTTTCTTTATGCATAAAACTTTTTTGTCAAATTATATTGTCAAATTTCAAAATAATAAAATAGCATCTGTAGAAGAGGAGTATTTGAATTTTGATGAGGCCACTTGGGGAAAGAACAGAAGTGAACTTCTAAATTGGACAAAAGAAAATCATCCTGAACTGAATCTAGACCATTTCATTAACATACAAAATGAATCTGGAGGTAAGAAGTTATTAAAGGCAATAGAACTTTATAAAAACAAAAAATAACGTGCTACAACACTGTGTATAATTAATTGCTTGGTCACTGCCGACTTACGAACATTCCTGCGGAATATTCTATCTGTGATTTGTTTGCTAACTTAGTTACTGAAACACGCAACTAACCATACACAAAACCGTTACCCATAATTACAATGAGGACTAAAAAAGCTAAAAGGTACGATGAGCAAATTGACCGAGAAATTGAGAAAGCTGTCTCAAAATTTTCCGAACACCTTATGTCAAACTCAAAATGGGTTCGGCTTATTGACGAACTTGTTAATAATTCTGATAAGATTAAAAAACTTGAATTTAAAAAAGTTCAAAAAGATCATATTGGTGAATTGTATCTGACTGAGGACACAACTTATGGGTTTGACTATTGGCAAAACGGATTTGAAGGTCATAATTCACTTGGTGGCTGGTTAACATTTAAAGAAATTGAATTTTTGTTTTTCCCGAGGTTTATTGATTCGGACGAGCATCTTGAACAGGATTTGATGGAGATTGAAAATTTGATATATAAAGTCGGACAGTTCTCTCTTGATATTGACGAAAATGGAATTAAACTGATCTGTTATAAATAAAACACTATGGGTAACACTATATATGTGATCATAGCAGCAAAGTAATCAATCGAATGGTTCTTGTATTTTTGGTAAGGCGCAATGATTGCAGAATGGAAAAGTTAGCAAACAATGCGCAGAAAAACCGAAAAGCAAGGTAACATTTTGCCCTGCTACGACACATATATTAAACGTTAACAACAATTATTAAAATGAAAAAAGCATTATTATTTATTAGTGTTACTTGTTTATTGTTTAATTGTACAAACGGAAAGAAAAGTGATTTTCAAGAATACATAAAATCATTGGATACTATCGAACTTCCTTTCCAATATAATTCTACAAAAGGTTTTTTCGTAGAACAAAAATCTGAAAACTACAATCAAGATTTATATAAGAAATACAAACAATCTTGGGCAGAAAGACCTGTTGGAATATTATATAATAATGGTAAAAATATTGTTATTCCAGAAATAGTGATTGCTGATTATGCAGAAGCGCCGTATCTAATGGTTTATGATAACAATGGAAAAAAACTGGATTCTTTAAGTGTTTTTAAAAAAAGTGGGATAGACATGTTATTTGAAGCATTTGAATATGTTACTATTGACGCCAAAATGGAAATATCTGTTATAGATTCAATTTATAAATGGAAAGAAAATAAAGATAAAAATGACAGAGATCCTCTTACAAAAACTCTTTCTACTGGTAAGACAACTTATAGATTGAACGCCATCGGGAAATTTGAAATTAAAAAATAGTTGTTAACATTATATATAAAATCAAAGCAAAGTTTAGTGTTAGATCGAAAGGTCATTTCCTTTTTGTAATGGCGCTAGACTTTTATAAATTAAACCTACCTACCTGGCGGATGGCAGGCGGGCAAGAAATAAAAATACACAGATAGATCGATTGGTTCAGGTTTGCCTTGCTCTGATTCATATATTTAACGTTATACCCAATTAAATGAAGAATGTAATTATTCTGGATTTAGATGGAGTTTTAATATTAACTCCCAACTGGAAATCTGATGGAATACACTCTGACGGTTATTCGGAATTTAACAGTGATTGTGTACAGAATTTGAATTCTTTAATGGATAATCTGGATGCTGAATTATGGTTAAGCTCAACAAGGCGATTAAGCAAAAACTTAGGGCAATTTCAAGAAATTTTTAAAAACCGGAATATTAAAGTACCTCTTGCTGGTTTTTTACCAGGAGGAACTTTAGGAACTGAAAGAAAAATGGAAATTGATACGTTTCTTGATCATGAACCCATTCGGAATTTCCTAATTATTGATGATGATAAATCCCTAAACGGACTTGAATCGGACAGAAAACAATTCTGGGTCCAAACTGAACTTTTAATCGGATTCAATACTGAAAAGCTAAACGAAGCGCGGGAAATAATAAAAAAATGGGTATAACACTATATATGTGATCATAGCAGCAAAGTGAAGAATCGAATGGTTATTGTATTTTTATGAAGGCGCAATGCTTGCAAAAAGGAAAAGTTAGCAACCAATGCGCAGAAAAAACGAAAAACAGGGTAACATTTTGCCCTGCAACGATACATATATTAAACGTTAGCATTAATTAAATATCTATGACAAAATATATTACTTTCCTGTTTTTATTCTTACTCCTTTCTTGTGGTGAAAAAAGTGTGAATATTCTTGGTAACAAAACCATTTATTATGATACCGGTGAAATAAAATCGAAAGGTAACGAAAAGGAAAATTTAAAACAGGGTAAATGGATTTCCTACCATAAAAATGGTAAAAAATTATCTGAGGGAAGTTACAAGGATAACAAAAGAAATGGTGAATGGATTTTCTGGTTTGAGAATGGTGTACAACGTGCTAAATCAAATTGGAAGGAAAATTTACAACATGGAAAATTTCAAGCATGGCATGAAAATGGACAAAAAAGAACAGAATCAAACTGGATAGATGACAAACAAGACGGAAAGGTTCTTTTTTGGTGCGAAAACGGACAGTTAAAGACAGAAGCCATTATGAAAAATGGAAAATTAAATGGTGATAGGTCTGAATGGTTCTGTGATGGAACTAAAAAATCAATTGGAAGTTTTGATAATAGTAAACCGACTGGGATATATAAAATATGGTTCCAAAATGGACAACTAAATGAACAAGGGAATTATACTTCTTCTGGTCAACCTGATGGAGAAATAAAGAAATATTTTAAAAATGGAAATTTAGAGTTTAGTGTTAAATTCCAAAATGGACTAAAAGAGGGTATTTGGAAATTTTATGATAGTTTAGGAACTGAGGTAAAAGTAGAAAACTATAATAAAGGAAAATTGGTAAAAAACTAATGCTAACAATTTGTATAATTCATATGCTCCCTTCGGGAAGCAAACGCACCATACAAGGGACGTTAGGCAACATTAAGAAAATGAAAATTTTAATTAACATAATTATCTTAGGACTTATCTCTTCCTATTCAGCTACAAAAACTCCTGTAATTTTAAAAGAAAGTACTTTTAAATCTATTACTCAAGCTTCTTATAGTGCAAAAAGGAGTGGTGAATTGACCAGGGAACAAGCATTTAATCAAAGTCTTGACCTGAAGAATTTTTATAATGAAAAAGGAGAATTAATTGAATATTGGAAATATGAAATTGATGGGTCAATTTTTCAAAAGGTAGATCTAGAAAAAAATCAACAAGGGAAGTTAATTAAAAGTACATCATACGATAAAGAAGGAAACTTAAAAAGTTATACAAATACAGAATTTGACAGTAATGGAAATATTGTGAAATATAAAATTTACAACTCAAATAAAGAACTGACTTCAATACAAGATAATGAATATGATTCGAACGGTAATATATTATCAGTAACGAGAACCAACGTAACTTCTAACCGAACTTTCAAAACTAAAAGCAAATACAACTTGAAAAATCAACTAATTGAAGAGACTGATTTTAAACCCAATGGTTCAATTAAAGATGTTAGGACTTTTAAGTATGATGATAAGGGTAACGAAATAGAATCTGACTTAACCAAAGCAAATGGAAATTACACTAAATTTATTTCTGAATACGACAAAAACAATAACATAATCTCCCAATATTGGTATAATAAAGATGGAAGTCAAAAGCATTGGACCTCATTTTCCTATGAATACGACGAAAATAATAATTGGATTACTAAAAAAAGATATTCAAATGGTGAATTAGGTTTTGTTTGGGAAAGAAAAATAGAATATAATTAAAACATTGCCTAACAACATATATGTGATCATAGCAGCTAAGTGATCAATCGAATGGTTGTTGTATTTTTGGTAAGGCGCAATGCTTGCAATGAAGAAAAGTTAGCAACCAATGCGCAGAAAATGTCGATGGCTAGGTAACATTTTGCCCTGCTACGACACATATATAAAACGTTATCTGCAAGAATAAATAGTTTGAACAAGGAAACTTCAAGATACATAATAAATTACTATGGTGGACTTCTTTCTGAACTAGAAAGTAAAGCTTACCGACATATCATTTCATTAGCTAAACTTGGGAATCGAAGAAAAAATAAGAAGCTTTGGGAAGTCTATGAAAAAAAAGAGTTGATTTCAAGCGATCCTAAAGTACTTGAATTAGTTAAAAATGGATCTGATGAATTTTTTAGAAATGCTGCTAAAAGAATATTAAAGGAAAATCCAGAAATTGTCTTCTTAAACAATTGTGAAAAATGTGGAATGTTGGCGAGAACCCCAGAAGCCAGACAATGTAGACATTGTGGAAATAAATGGTTTGACAAAGGAAACTAAATATAAAAATGCAGATAACACAGTGTATGAATTAATTGCGGCGGAATTTCCCTATCGGAAATTCACTTGCATTAATTATCTTTAGCAACGGCGGAAAGTACTCGTGCACTTTCTCGCAACTAATCATACACAAAACGTTGTGCGTAAGTTGACAAATTCAATGAGAAAATATACAGGCATTGTCTTTTCTTTGATTATTATCATAGAGCTTAGCTGCAAATCAAATACAAATGAAGTAAAAATGGAACAGGAAGAAAAACAAATCATAGCAATGTGCCAAGAGTTTGCTAAAAAAGCGGACGAATTGGAAAGTAAAGCATTCGGCAATTCAGACTATAAAGAGAATGGATTTGTTAGTGACTTTAATAAATTATTCGAATATTACGCATTTGGAAAACAAAACAGAACAGTATCTGGTTTAAATTTTAGGCAGCCCCCAAGATATTCGCATGTTGAAAAGGCGGTTTCCATAGAATCAGTTAAAGTGAATAAGTCAAAATATGAGGTCTATTTTTGGGCTGAAAAGTCTTTTAATTCTATAAAATTTATAGTCCAGAAAAAAGATGATGAATGGAAATTAATAAAATTTCAAACTTGTTTAAAAGCAAATCCAAATGAAAGTGACTGTAGTTGGAGAACTCATAAACTATAAAAAGCCTACGCACAACACAACCTATAAACAATACGGGCTTCGGGCTTAATCGCAGGTTTGTGTATTTTTATGAAGTTCGCAAAATCTATTGGATTTTGCTCTGAACAGGAAAAATAAATCAAAACAAAAAGATTTCGCTAAGAGCATGGCCGAAAGCAAACGATAGTTTGCCTCCGTACTGTTCATAGCTCAACCGTTAGGCTCCATTAATCGAAATGATAAACTTCAAACTAAAAAAAATAGAGGACGTAAGACCATCTGGAAGTGGAGAAAATGCTAGAATGAGTTGGTTTTGGCTTACTGATGCAGATTTGTGGTTATCGTTTAAAGGAACAAATATCTACGAATATACTAAAGAAGCGCTTGAATACTTCGGAGATAAACCTTCACCATATAATCATTACCCTTTAGTTCGTTTTATAGAAGATTTTACGCATATTTTTATCGAAATAAACGAGTCTATTCCTGAAGAGCTGTATAAATTAACAAAAGACCTTTCAACCTTTAAAAAAGATGCTCAAAAATGGCTTGATATTTATGAAACTGATGAAAATGAGTATAGCGACTTTTATTTTGAAGAATATGATAATTTAATTTCTTGGACTTATAAGAGGACTTTTGATTCTGGACATTTAATTGGAGGTCCTCATTTATCATTTTACAGAAATGACAATAAAATAAGAATAGTATGGGATGTTAGTCACAAACTTGACAACGGAGTTGATTTGTGGACAGCAAAAGATGGCTTTGTTGAATTAGATTTTCCTGATTTTATTGAGATGGTAAAGGACTTTGGAATTAGATTTTTTAAAGAAATGGACAAACAAGTAGAACTAGCAGTTCAAAAAGACTGGAAAACTGTTCAAATTGACAAAAAACGATTATTAGAAGAACATAAAGAAAGAGAAGAAGAATTTAAAAATCAATTGAGTTTGTTAAAACAAGAAATGAATAACAAAACTGACTGGAGTTTAGTTACTGACCTATATTCTCGAATGAAAAATGAAATAAAAACGAAAGCCTAACAATTTGTAAATTGCATATGCCGCCTTCGGCAGGCAAACGCAACATACAAGAGACGTTGTACACCATATGAAAAAAATACTCACTACCATATTGTTCTTAATCGGACTATTAACATTTGGACAAAAGAATAATCCAAAACAAATTGATCTCGAGGTGAATTCAATAGATTCGAACTCTGAACTTACTATAACTGAGTTCGATTGGGTTGAACTGACAGGAATGGCAACAGACGGTGGTGGAATTTTAAAAATCTGGAAGGATAACAATAATATTCGCAAAGTCATTCAAGAAATTGGACTTTCCTATGGAAGAATTAGGACGACTATTTATTTGACTAATGGAATCCCTATAAAAGTTATAGAAACTGAAGAAAACTTTGAACAAACAGGTGACGGTTTAAATTACTCAAAACTCAATCAAGTTTTTAAACAAGAGCTTTTTGTTTTCAACTGGAAAATGGGAGAAGGAAAATACAAAAAGAATGGAAAAAGAGTGATGAGCGAAGGTGGTTGTTCTCACTTTGATTATGAACCAATTATAGAACTTGCAGAAAAAGCATTAACGAAATAAAACGGTGTACAACACGATATATGTGATCATAGCAGCTAAGTCATGAATCGAATAGTTATTGTATTTTTGGTAAGGCGCAATGCTTGCAAAAAGTAAAAGTTAGCAATCAATGTGCATAAAAACCGAAAAGCAAGGTAACAATTTGCCCTGCTACGACACATATATTAAACGTTGTACAACATATCCAAAAAACTGACAATTAATGACAAATCGGATTTTAACAGCTCTAACTTTGAGAATAGCTGGAATATTTTTATTCATTAAAATATTCGACCATTTTGGCTCATATTTCCTTTCAATTTATGGAACAGCAACAATGGTTCAGTTTGCTGAATTATTGGAAGAACCAATTGATAAATTTTATTTCACCGGAACATTTCTAACCATTGCTAATATTGTTGTTTCTTTATTTCTGTTTTTAAAAGCGGAATGGATTTCTAAAAAGCTAATTAAAACCGATAAAGAAATAATTACCGAATTAAGCCCTAAATCATTATCGAAAGTGATTTTAATAACAGTTGGAATTGTTTGGTTAGCTACTTCAATTTATTTGATTCCCGAGTTTCTAGAATATTGTATTCAATTGACTTCTCAACTGAATGGAAATGAAAACGCAGACATTTCTGACTTTAGCGCAGCTAAATATATTATAAGAACAATAATAGCTTTAATTTTAATCTTTCGGATCGAAAAAATATCGAATTGGATTATAAAACGTATATAAAAACGTTGTACAACAACGTGTCCTATGAAAAGCCTTAGTCCAGTTCTCTAAAGTTAATAAATATTTCCTTTTTGCTTTAAACCATCTTTTTTCTTTTAATATAACTTGCTCAGCATCCTATATGTGATACACCATTTATGGGGTTCACCG
>NZ_JAERQJ010000014.1 GCF_016735115.1 Aquimarina mytili
TGGTTATAGCATCGGGGCTCACCTCTTACCATTCCGAACAGAGAAGTTAAGCCCGTTAGCGCCAATGGTACTACAATCGTGGGAGAGTAGGTCGCCGCCTTCCTTGAAAACCCTTCATTATCATAATGAAGGGTTTTTTTTATATCCTGTTTTTTATGTTGTGAATTTAAGATTGTAACGACTATCTATAGTAGAATGTGTATTTTTAGAAATACAAATCAATAACCATATGAAAAAACTATTTCAATATATAATATTTGTTATAATAATTGGGGGTAGTGTGTTTTATCTATTTACTAAATATTCTGGTGTGGATGAAGGAGAACAAGCTCCTGACTTTGAAGCAACTTTAGTAGATGGTACGCCTTTTAAGCTATCTGATTTAGAAGGAGGTTATGTTTTACTCGATTTCTGGGGTTCATGGTGCCCACCTTGTCGAAAGGAAAACCCTAAATTGGTTAAGCTTCATCAAAAATATTCTGATAGACTTACTATAGTAACCATTGCATTAGAAAAAGACTCCTTATCATGGAAAAAAGCGGTCAAAAAAGATGGATTCTTATGGAAGAATCAGATTGTTAATCAGAACAGGTATGTAATGTTGTCCTCAATAGCAAGAAAATATGGAGTCTCAGAGATCCCTGCAAAATTTCTTATTTCTCCTGAAGGAAAATTATTAGGAAAACTTTCTTTTAAAGAGATCGATAACTTGTTTTCGGTTACAAGTAATTACTAAATATAATAGCCCAAATTATCATCTATAATTTGGGCTATTATATTTAGTAATTCTTTATTAAATTAATCCTTAAGAATACTTCGGGATATTACGATTTTCTGAATTTCACTAGTTCCTTCATAGATCTGCGTAATCTTAGCATCTCTCATTAAACGTTCTACATGGTATTCTTTTACAAAACCATTACCACCATGTACCTGTACGGCCTCAACAGTAACATCCATTGCTACTTGAGAGGCATACAATTTTGCCATTGCACCCGATAAATCATAGCTTTCATGATTGTCTTTATCCATTGCGGCTTTATATACCAACATTCTTGCAGCTTCTATTTGTGTATGCATGTCTGCAAGTTTAAAAGCTATGGCTTGATGATTCATAATTTCAGTACCAAAAGCCTTTCTAACCTTGGAATATTCTTTTGCTAGCTCATAAGCGCCTGCGGCAATACCCAAGGCTTGAGCAGCAATACCAATACGTCCACCAGCAAGAGTTTTCATTGCAAATTTAAAACCAAAACCATCTTCGCCAATGCGGTTTTCTTTTGGAACTTTTACATCATTAAAAATAAGAGAATGAGTGTCACTACCACGAATTCCAAGTTTATCTTCTTTTGGACCAACTTCAAAACCTTCCCATCCTTTTTCTACGATAAATGCATTGATACCTCTATGCTTTTTTTCTCTATCAGTTTGAGCAATTACTAAATAATAATCTGCACTTCCACCATTAGTAATCCAGTTTTTGGTTCCATTTAAAATATAATGATCTCCTTTGTCTATTGCTGTTGTCTTTTGCGAGGTAGCATCACTTCCAGCTTCAGGTTCAGATAAACAGAAAGCTCCTATCGATTCTCCTGTTGTTAATTTTGATAAATATTTTTCTTTTTGCTCAGGAGTTCCATAAGTGTCAAGTCCCCAACATACCAAAGAATTATTTACAGAAACAATTACAGAACAAGAAGCATCGATTTTAGATAACTCTTCCATGGCTAAAACATAAGAAACAGTATCCATACCACCACCTCCGTATTCTGGAGAAGCCATCATTCCTAAGAAACCAAGCTCTCCCATCCTTTTTACTTGTTCGGTAGGAAATTCTTGTTTATTATCACGTTCTATCACTCCTGGTAGTAATTCAGCTTTTGCAAAATCGCGAGCTGCATCGCGTATCATTAATTGTTCTTCGGATAGTTTAAAGTCCATATTTCTTTATGATTTACTGTGCGTGCATAACACGCAATTTTTGGTTTTTGATGAAAATAAATCGAGATAACTTCGATATTTTTATTAATCTTACAAATATAGTTGATAATATGATAGTTTTAATGTTTTTTTTATTTTTTGATAACATCATTTTTTTAACATAGAAATTTAAAAAACGAATCCATATGCTTTGATAAAATTGAATATTCTTCATTGAAAAAAGTATGCTTAAGGGGGTATAATTTTATTTTATTTAAGCTTTTGCCATGTTTAGTTTTTTATATTTGTGAGTCGCATATCGACAATAGTTCAATTTATTGTAATATTCTTTAATATGACTCAGCTCTAACCTCCGTTTGGGGGATTGTTTTTTAATTAAAAAAATAGATCAACACTATTGGTGTTGTTTTTAGAACATAGAGTTAAATGCCTAATAAATTGAAATCATTATCAATGAAAGAATTATTAAAAAAATACGAAAATAAGGCTCCAGAAATTGTCTTTAATTGGAAGGATTCCGAAACAGAAGCAGAGGGATGGACTGTTATAAATTCATTGCGAGGTGGTGCTGCAGGAGGTGGTACTAGAATGCGTCAGGGATTAGATATGAATGAGGTACTTTCTTTAGCAAAAACTATGGAAGTAAAATTTACAGTATCTGGTCCAGAAATAGGAGGTGCCAAATCTGGAATTAATTTTGATCCTAATGATCCTCGAAAAAAAGGAGTGCTTAAACGTTGGTATAAAGCAGTGTCTCCACTTTTAAAAAGTTATTATGGTACAGGGGGAGATCTAAATGTAGATGAAATCCATGAAGTGATTCCTATTACTGAGGAATGTGGTGTTTGGCACCCACAAGAAGGTGTTTTTAATGGACATTTTCAACCATCAGAGGCCGATAAGATAAATAGAATAGGACAATTAAGACAAGGGGTTATTAAAGTTTTAGAAAATACTACTTTTTCTCCCGATGTTTCCAGAAAATATACTGTTGCCGATATGATTACAGGATATGGCGTGGCCGAAGCTGTGCGTCATTATTATGAAGTGTATGGAGGCGATGTAAAGGGAAAAAGAGCCATTGTTCAAGGTTTTGGAAATGTTGGATCGGCCGCTGCTTACTATCTTTCTGAAATGGGGGCTAAAGTTGTAGGTATTATAGATCATGCTGGAGGACTTATAAAAGAAGAAGGATTTTCTTTTGAAGAAATAAAGCAATTATATCTTAATAAAAAGGGAAATAAACTCTATAACGAATCATTGATTTCTTTTGAGGAAATGAATGAAAAAATTTGGTCGTTACCAACCGAGATTTTTGCTCCTTGTGCTGCATCAAGGTTAATCACAAAAGATCAAATTACGAGTATGATTAGTGCAGGTTTGGAGGTTATTTCTTGTGGTGCCAATGTTCCTTTTGCAGACAAAGAAATATTCTTTGGCCCTATTATGGAATATACTGATGAAAGAGTGAGTTTAATCCCAGATTTTATTTCTAATTGTGGAATGGCGAGAGTTTTTGCTTACTTTATGGAGCGAAAAGTACAAATGACCGATGAAGCAATTTTTAAAGATACTTCAGAAACTATAAAAAAAGCAATTCAAAACACATATAATACTTTACAAACAAAAACAAATATAAGTAAAACAGCTTTTGAGATAGCTCTTAAGCAACTGATATAATATTAATCGAATAACCAAGTATAACTATGTTTAAATATTTTCTAGGTAATAGCCCAAAATGGTTTAAAACTGTAATGATCGGATTTTTAATTTTTAATGTATTTTCTTATTTCACTTTAGGGGCCACTATTACAGCTTGGTTGTTTATAGGAGAGTTTATTTTTACTTTGGCAATGGCACTTAAGTGTTATCCACTGCAGTCAGGAGGTTTGTTGGCGATTCAAATTCTAATATTGAATCTTACAACCCCTAAAAAGGCTTATCATGAGGTAGATCAAAATCTGGAGGTAATTTTATTACTAGTTTTTATGGTTGCCGGTATTTATTTCATGAAGCCCTTACTGATGTATATTTTTAGTAAGGTGTTTACCAAGATAAAATCCAAAATGATACTCTCTTTATTGTTTGTGTTTCTGGCAGCAGTACTGTCGGCATTTTTGGATGCATTGACAGTAACCGCGGTTTTAATTAGCGTGGCTGTTGGGTTTTATGGAGTATATCATAAAATTCATTCAGGGTCTGGAGATTATGACGAAAGTGGAGTACTCGATAGAAAAGAATTAAGCGGCGAAACACTGGAGCAATTTAGAAGCTTTTTAAGAAGTTTGGTTATGCATGGAGTCGTAGGAACGGCACTTGGAGGAGTATGTACTTTGGTGGGAGAACCTCAAAATTTATTGATAGGAGAGAGAATGGGTTGGGATTTCATTGAATTCTTCTTAAAAATGGCCCCAATTTCGATACCCGTTTTAGGAGCTGGGCTTTTGACCACAATGGTTCTAGAAGGGACTAAAGTATTTGGTTTTGGAGCTAAACTACCCGATGTAGCAAGAACAATTATTGAACGATATACCGAAGAAGAAGATGCAAGCCGATCAGATAAATCTAAATATGGACTAATTGTACAAGCTGTTTCTGCTTTATTATTGATTATTGGGCTTGCATTGCACCTGGCCCCAGTTGGTTTTATTGGCTTAGCGCTTATCGTAGTACAAACGGCATTTATGGGAATTATTGACGAACATCAATTAGGACCCGCTTTTGAAGAAGCATTGCCTTTTACAGGATTGCTTGTGGTGTTCTTTGTGATTGTAGCGATGATTCATGATCAACATCTATTTTCTCCGATTATCGAATGGGCCTTAACCCTAAAACCAGAAGATCAACCCGCCATGTTTTATGTTGCAAATGGAGTATTGTCTATGATAAGTGATAATGTCTTTGTGGCTACGGTATATATAGGCGAAGTGAAACAAGCATTTGATAATGGAGTTATTACTAGAGATCAATTTGAAAAACTAGCAGTAGCTATAAATACCGGAACAAATTTACCAAGTGTTGCAACGCCTAACGGTCAGGCAGCATTCTTATTCTTATTAACTTCTTCTTTAGCTCCTTTAATAGGTTTGTCATATACTAGAATGGTAAAAATGGCTTTTCCATATACAATAGTACTAGGAGGTATTGGTTTATTAGGAATTATTTACGTACTATAAATACAAAAAAACATATACTTAACCTGTAGAAATAACGTTAGTATACTAACACTAAATTAACAAAACTAAAATGATAAATTTATTTATGCTTAGCGCTTTAGCCCAAAAAGCCAGTGAGTCTACAACTAACGAAGAAAAAACATTATCTATAATGGATCTTTTACTTAGTGGTGGAACAGGAGCAATAGTAATCATTGCTATTTTATTTGTATTACTGTTTGTTGCAGTTTATATATATTTTGAAAGACTTTTTGCTATTAAAGCAGCCTCAAAATACGATGAGAGCTTTATGAGTAAGATTAGAGACAATGTTGTCAGTGGTAAAATTGAAGCAGCAAAAATCTTATGTGCGCAAACAAATAATCCAGTAGCCCGACTAACCGAAAAAGGGATTTCTAGAATAGGTCATTCTTTAGAAGATATTAATAAAGCTATTGAAAATGCAGGTCGACTGGAAGTATACAAACTAGAAAAGAATGTAAGTATTTTGGCAACTGTAGCAGGAGCCGCGCCTATGATTGGTTTTTTAGGAACCGTAATTGGCATGATTTTGGCATTTCATAATTTAGCATCTAGTTCTGGAACTGCGGATATGGGAGTTCTTGCAGAAGGTATTTATACTGCCATGACCACCACTGTTGGTGGATTAGTAGTAGGAATTATAGCTTATATTGGATATAACCACCTTGTAGTAAGAACTGATAAGGTGATTCATAGTATGGAAGCTAATGCAGTGGATTTCTTAGATTTGTTAAACGAACCTGCATAATATGAATTTAAGAGGAAGAAATAAAGTAAGTCCGGAGTTTAGTATGTCATCGATGACAGATATTGTATTTCTGTTATTGGTTTTTTTCTTACTAACTTCTCCTGCAATTACCCCGGAAGCCTTGGATTTAGTATTGCCAAAAGCTAAAGGTAAAAGCTCTAATGTGCAGAATATATCGGTTAGTATAACCAATAAGTTGCAGTATTATATTGATGATGAGAGAATAAGTCAAAGCCGCTTAGAATCTTTGTTATTGTCACGTTTAGAAGGGCAAAATGAGCCTACAATTATTTTGAGAGCCGAAGAAGGTGTTCCTATAGAAAAAGCAGTAGGTGTGATGGATATAGCAAATCGTAATAAATTCAAAGTTATATTAGCGGTGAAACCCGAATAGAAATGATAAAGCTCGATACAAAACATAAAAGAAAGTCCTTTGTGTTAACATTGATTGTACACATAGGGATCGTTTTTTTATTGTTTTATCTGGGCTTAAGCTACATTGATCCAGAAGAAGAAAGTGGTATTGCTTTAAATTTTGGAACCACTATAGCAGGATCGGGTAAAGTTCAACCTAATAAACCTATAAAATCATCTCCAAAACAAACTTCTCAAAAACCGACACCTCCTACTTCTGATGTACAAAAGGTAGTACCAGAAATTAGAGATAAGGTAGTTACTCAAGATATAGAAGATGCTCCAGTAATAGATAAAAAACCAAAAAAGAAAAAGACAGAGCTACCGAAAAAGAAACCTGAAAAAAACATTTCAAAACAAAAGACGGTCGAAAAATCGGTTGAGAAGCCTATTAAAAAGGTGGAGCAGAAAAAACCAGATCCTAAACCAGATAAATCTACTTTAGATATTCTCAATAGCTTTTCTAATGGTCCAAAAAGTGATGGAACAGCAAAAGGAGGAGAAGGAAATGATAAATCACCTGGCGATAAAGGAAATCCAAATGGAGATCCTAATGCTAAATCGTATTATGGGACTGGTAAAGGGTTAGATGGAGATGGTAATTACCGATTAGGAGGACGTAAAGCCTTAAATAAAGAAAAATTTGTTCAAAATTGCAATGAGTCAGGTATTGTTGTTGTAAAGATAGAAGTTAATCAAAACGGAAATGTTATTAGAGCTACTCCTGGAGTTAAAGGAACTACAAATAGTACGCCATGTTTGATGGAACCTGCAAAAAGAGCAGCTTTAGCCACACGATTTAATAGCGACTCTAAGGCGCCTGTAAAACAGGTTGGCGTCATTATCTATCAATTTAAACTTTCAGAATAATATTTTTATGACATATACTGAGACACTGGATTGGATGTTTACCCAATTGCCAATGTATCAACGTCAAGGTGCTAGTGCATATAAAATTGATCTTAGTAATACTTTTGATTTAGCTTCTTATCTTGATAATCCTGAGGCCAAATTTAAAAGTGTTCATGTAGCAGGTACAAACGGAAAAGGCTCTACCAGCCATATGTTGGCCTCTATACTACAAGAAGCTGGTTATAAAGTTGGATTATACACCTCGCCACATCTTAAAGATTTTAGAGAGCGTATTAGAATTAATGGTGAGAAGATTTCGAAAGAATATGTTGTAGATTTTATTCAAAGACATCGATCGTATTTTGAAAAAAATCAATTGTCATTTTTTGAAATGACCGTAGGAATGGCATTTCAGTTTTTTGCAGAATCCAATGTAGATATTGCTGTTATTGAAGTTGGTTTAGGAGGAAGATTAGATTCTACTAATATCATTAAACCAGAAGTCTCTGTAATTACTAATATTGGACTAGATCACACTCGTTTTCTTGGAAATACGATTCCTGAAATAGCTAAAGAAAAGGCAGGGATAATTAAAGATAATATTCCTGTTGTGATTGGAAGAGCTACCACCGAAACCAAGAACGTTTTTCAAGAAAAAGCAGATATGCATCAAAGTGATTTGTATTTTGCTGAAGAGTATACCGAACCACTTTACGATAGTGATTTGAAAGGTAATTATCAAAAGGAAAACATGAAAACGGCTTTACAAACGGTTTCTATTTTGCGAGCAAAAGGTTGGCAGATTAAAAAACAGGATATTCAACGAGGATTAGGTTCTGTTGTCGCAAATACTGGGCTATTAGGACGGTGGCAGATTCTTAGAGAGGTTCCTAAAGTAATATGTGATACGGCTCATAATGCAGATGGGTTAATCCCCGTTATGAAGCAATTATCAAAAGAAAGATATAATCGACTTCATTTTGTTTTTGGAGTAGTTAATGATAAAGATTTAAATACAATTTTGCCTTATTTGCCTAAAGATGCTCAATATTATTTTGCGAAACCGAATATTCTTAGAGGGCTTGATGAGAAAAAATTGAAAGACGAAGCATTAAAATTTAAATTAAAAGGCGAAGAGTATGCGTCAGTTAAAAATGCGTACAATGCTGCATTACAGGATGCTGCAGATCAAGATGTGATATATGTAGGCGGAAGTACATTTGTCGTTGCAGAAATAATTTAATTTTTCTTCAAAATTCTTTTGGTAGACTATAAAACTGTCTTATATTTGCATCCGCAATCAGGAAGTAGTATTGCAAAAAAACATTAAGGGCGCGTAGCTCAGTTGGTTCAGAGCACTTGGTTTACACCCAAGGGGTCAGGGGTTCGAATCCCTTCGCGCCCACAGAATAAAAAACCTGAAGATTTTTCTTCAGGTTTTTTTCGTTTAACTAAAAAAGGATTGTAGTGATTTCTTTTTTAAAGGAATAACATCCTAATTCTATTTTAATCACCTGCTGTTTTTTGGTTGATAATCCGGATGACCGGTTTGCCAAAATGCAAAAGTAAAAACCGTGGCAAATCTTTCAAATTGTTTTAATTTGGTGTTGTCAATACCGTGTCCCGCATCTTTATCGATTAATAATAAATTCTTTTTCTCAGATATATTAGCCATTAGAAGTTTTGCTGCAAATTTCACAGAAAACCATGCAGGTACTCTAGCATCATTTAAACCTGCGGTTAATAAGGTTGCTGGATACTCTTCTCCATATTTAATATGGTGATATGCGTCCATTTTTAGTAAACTTTTAAACTCTGTAGAATCGCTAAGGGCTCCAAACTCTTTTATGTTTGTTGCTCCATTAGCTCTCATTTCTGAACGTAACATGTTTAAAGAACCAAATTCTATAATTGCTGCAGCAAACAGGTCGGGTTTTTCAGTAATTGCTCTTCCTACCATTATTCCACCTGCACTTCCACTCCAGATGGCTAGTTTTTCTTTTGATGTGTATTTTTGTGATACTAAGTATTCGGCGCAGGATATGAAATCTTTCCAGGTATTAGGTTTTGTAGATTTATATCCTCCTTTGTGCCAAGCATCACCTTTTTCTCCTCCACCTCTTACATGAGCAGTTGCAAATATTCCTCCTTCTAAAACCCAGAGCAATCTACGTAAAGAAAAAGTAGGTGTGAAAGAAATACCATAAGCTCCATAGCCATCCATTAAAAGGCGGTTTTTACCGTCTTTTTGTGTTCCTTTTTTATAGAGTATAGATAGAGGGATTTTTTCTCCGTCATGGGCTTCTATTTCGATTTCTTCTACAATAATTTCGTCAAACAGTTTACTGCTTATAGTCTCATTTAGATTTTTATCAATAAGATTATGATTGTCGTATTCATATCGTTTGTTGTCGGAGGTCCAACCGATTGCGGTGATCCATAATTCAGAGTATTTTAGCCCTTTTGCAGTAATATTAATATTACCATAGACCTTGGGGAGTTTTATTTCCTTAATAGTTTTGTCATCATATTTATATAAGCTAGCTTTTACACCATTTTTACTTTTAACAACATATAATCCATCTTTGGTTAACTCAAAACCTGTAATGACTTCATGTTTATTTTCTTTTACGAGTATTTTTGGGTTGTCAAAATTTGGATTTATAATTGAAGTAATGCATATTTTGAAGTTAGGGGCATTTTTTGAAGTTTGAAAAATAATAGAATCACCCTTTAAAATGCTTTTTTTTACTTGATGAGATTTCTTGAACAGCGGTTTCCAGTTTTTGGTTTCAATTTCATCAATCGGGAGATAATATGAATTATAGTAACTACCTACTCCTGGAGTTTTTCCAATCAAATATTTACTTTCCTTACTTTCAAACTTAATGATAGGAAAATCATCTTCTTTTAATTTTAGTTTTGGATTATTTGAATACGAGAATATCTCTTTTATGCTTTTTGGATCGTCCCCTAGTTTGTAAAGTACAGATTTGGTGTTATTTAAAAACTCCATAGAGGTTACATCTATACAGGGGTAATGTAGATATATGAAACTGGTATTATCTGGTAACCATGTTACGCCACCTAAATAAGATGGCCATGCGTTGTCTATTACTTCGGGCAGTACCTTTTTTAAAGGTACGTCAATAATAATCATTTGAGAAACTTCTTTGCCTTTTGTAGTTATACTAACTACAATTTTAGACCCATCCCAGTTGGGTTGGATATAATTTATTATATATTCAGCTTTAGAATTTGGATCGAATTCTTTAGGATCATATAAAAATTCTTCCTTACTAGAGAATGTTTTTCTATAATAGAGTTTGGGGGCATTCTCATTAGGTAATCTTTTTAAGTAGAAATGATTGTCGTTTTCGGTTACCTTTAATTTAGTTATAACATGCTCTTTTTTAGTATCAAATTCTATTTGTTTATCGATTAAGTATTGTTTTTTTTCGATTCTATTTAATAGATCTGTAGAGATTTTATTTTGTGTTTGAATCCATTGGCTAACTTGCGGATTATTCAGGTTTTCGGCATATCGGTAAGGATCTTCAATTTTTTGACCATGATATATTTCGATCACAGTTTTGGGAGGTAAAATGTCTTTTTTATCTTGGGGTAAAATTAAATATGGAGATAAAATGACAAAAATGAATACAAATTTTCTATACATAATTTAATAAATTCATTTGCAGGGATTGAGTTTTTAATTTTGAGGATATTCTAATGAGCGTTTAGTAATATTGAATTGGTTGTAACTATTCTAAATTTTTGACTTTTAGATTCTTTTTGTTTCGATAAAGTATATAGTTTCCTTCTCACATTTTTTGATATGAGAAGGAAACTATATATGGAATTAATAATATGTTTTAAGAACTTTCAAATTGAATAGGTGTAATGTGTTTTTCAATTTATACATATAGAAAACTTAAGGGTAGTTTAATTCTAATGCTTTTACTACTTTAGATCTTCTCCTACATTACATATTTCTCGAACAAAAGTGTCAGACTTAATTTGAAAATTAACTCTGTTCTGATTTCCTTGAACTCCTCCTTTAATAAGATCAAGGTTATCAAGTTTAGTAATTCTTAATTTATCAAGTGTAAGTTTAGCCTTTGGATTGTTTATTGCTTTCATGTTGTGTTTTTTTAATTTGTGATTTTCCCTATTTGCAGTATTTGTTTTTTATAGAGTTTTTGAATTCTTCAATTTACCTTATAGTGTTACATTAAGTCAAGATCTCCTTGGTAACATTCTTCACCAAAAGTATCAGAACCAAAAGTTGTATTGGCTCTATTTTGCATTCCTAGAGCTCCTCCTTTAATGGTATCAAGGTTATCAAGTTTAGTAATTCTTAATTTTTCTAAAGTAAGTTTAGTCTTTGAGTTGTGTGAAGTTTTCATGTTTTTGTTTTTATGATTTGTTGATGGTGCTAAAGTATAGGTAAATCGCAAAAACAAAGAGTAATTTATGGTGTAGTGGTCTGGTTTTCAGGAATGCAGATGTCTGGATTCCTGAAAACAGATTTTTAAAATATTGAAAATCAAACACTTATGTGTTTTATTGATTTTCCGTATTAAATTGCTGTTTTTCGAGTTGTTTTAGGAAAAATGATGGATAAATTCCTGTAGTTTTATAAAAAGATTTAGAAAAAGCTTCGGTCGTATTAAAACCTATTTCATTTGCGATAGCTTTGATTGTATATTTTCTGAATTTCGAGTTTGATTTTAATTCTTCAACTACATAATCAATTCTCAGTTCATTTACATAATTGCTAAAACTTTTATCCTTATGCATATTAATTACTTTGGATAAATATTTAGAATTTGTTTTAAATCTTTTAGATAGACTACTTACTGTTAGATTAGCTTCTAAAAACTCATTGTTTTTTTCGAAAGATTCCAAATTCTTGAGGATGTCATTGACTATAATTTCTGAAATCCCTATATCGGTGGGTTTAGCATTTTCAGGTTTCTTATCAATAGTTATTGCTTCTGTTTTATGTATAGACGGTTTTTTATTGTTATCTAATAACTCCAGAAATCTCTTTTTGTAGGTTCTTTTCTTTTTCTCGTTTAGGAAAAGAACTATTAATAATACTAAAGAAACTATGGATAATATTACTAAAACAATAATCTTGGTCTTATTAGTTTTCTCAAGAGAGTCGATAATCTCTTGTTTTTCTAATATTAAATTAGGCGTAGAATATTCTTCATTAATTTGTCTGGATAAGTATTTAAAATTATTGTCAAGTATACTATCTACAGTTAATAGTTTATCGATATAAAAAATTTGCTTATCAGTATTTTTTCGTTCTTTGTAATATTTGATTAACAATTCATATGCTTCTCTTATTTTAGGAAAGAAATATTGAGTAGAAAATGCTATTGAATCAACATTTTTAAGATGATAGATGGATTCGTCAAAATTATTTTGGGAAAAATATATTTTACCTAAATAGAGTTCTACTCTTTCTGCTGTGCCAGGACCTTGAATTTTATAATCCCTTAGTTTTTTTAATTTATTAATACTGTCAAGGCCAGGTTGATATTGTTTTTTATAATAATGAGCCATGGCGGTGGTCAATAAAAGTCGAGTGTATAAAATACTGTCTTTTGATTTCAGACTTAGACGAATAGCTTTTTTATTGATGGCATATGCAGAATCGTATTTTTTTATTGCATTATATACGGTACCTGTGGCATAGAGCGATTTAATATAATCATATTCGTGCTCTCTATGTTGTGTAAATTTGTCTTCGTAATAGTTTACAGTTGATTGTAAAAGTTCTAGACTTTCTTGGTATTCTCCAAGATTATTCTTTAAAATGGCAATAAAATATTTTGTTTTAAATTTTTGATCAATATTATCATTTTTGTTCGCATATAAATTAGCCTTTACTAATTCATCCATAGATTTTTGATAGTATCCTTTAGAGCCAAAAACTCTTGCTTTTAATAAATATGCTTTGGCGGGGTAATCAAAATCATTTATATTTTTGGTAATAGTGATTATGCTATCAGCATATAACAAAGCATTGTCATGTTCTGATACTGTTGCAAGCATATAATATCCATTAGCCTTTTTTATAATGTTTGTGTCTTGTTTAGCTTTTAATAAGAAAGCTTGAGCATATACACGAGCTTTTACAGAATCATTTAATTGCAGATTGAATTTTTCTAAAAGCTCAGTATATTTTTTTTGAGCTAATGTGGTTATATTATTTTCATTAATTTCTTGCGCATAAATGTTTTGAAGAAACATTAAAATGGCAAGAAAGATGATTTTGTGTTTATTTTTTTTCATTTCCTAAGAGATGTGTTTTCAATTAGAATTAAATGATACAGTTTTCATGGTATCAGCGTTATATTTTTTGTATAAAAAATCATAAACTATAAGCTCATAAAAACGTTGTTGCGATCTAAATGCCCTATTAATCATCATATGTATATAGCTGCTGATAAGTTCATTTAATGGTATTTCTAAAGCATCATTTTTTTTGTGATTCAAAATAGTATCGATAATTCTAGTTGTTTCATTAGTTTTATTAAGCAATACTTCATCTAAAATATCGTATGTTTTATTTGAATGGTTTGTATTAAAAAAATCAGCTATTTCTTTTTTTATACTTGTATATTTTTTATTAAGCTGTTTGTTAAGTGTTTTGTCAGCATTAAATTCGGTTTTAAAATTATCTTTATTTCTAGAAACCAGTATTACCTTTTCTTTAACTCCATACTTGAAATTTTCTAATAATTGATGAACTGCCTTTAAAATGAACAAGAAATATAATTGTTCATCTTGTATTGATGTTATAGCATCTAATAGCATCTTACTTTCATGATAAAACATTTGTTCAGACTCTTCAATAGTATTTGATCCATATCTTTCAATCTCTCTTTGGTAGGTATCTACCTGAATTTTAAAAATTATATCATCATCTACATATGATCTTAAAGCTTTATTTATCAAAAGAATCACTTCATTAATTTTCTTAACATCATGAAGATGAAATCTTACTCTCAAGTGGTAATCAGGATCATTATATCGTATAAAAAACCATTTGTCAATAAGTTTAGTTTTAATTAAATGTTCACTTAACGGTTTTACGGTTTCTGTTAATATGATATCAGACATTCTCGCCCCACAATATAATTTGTAATACAACCATTCGTCACCTAATAAAAATATTCTTTTCATTTTTCTAGATATGTGTTTTTATTAGTGTAGCGCTTTTCTTTTTTGAACGATCTAATTTTTTTTTCATTATAAAAAGAAAATACAAATTGATTGGAGTAGTTTTTTTCATCACTTTTGATAATACTTTCTTCAGTAAATAAAAATTCTTCTAATATAAATTGAACTCTATTTTTGATTACATTAAGTAACATTTCAATAGAAGATTTATTCTCTAGATTAATTAATAAAGTATTATCACTATCAATTAATTGAACATATTTAGGGATCTGGAGCGATGATCTCAATGTTTTTAGTTCTTCAATAATATCTTTACCTTCTTCAAGGGATTCAAATAAGGCATTGATACTTTTTACAGTAATTTTCCACCGGGCCTTAGAAAAGATAAACTCTTTGTATTCAACTCTTGGTAAAAAAGCATTTTTATTAATCAATTCTCCCCAGTTGAATCCGATTGAACCTCTTAAATTTTGGTATTGAAGATCACATAAAAAATGATAAATAGGTAAGCTGTTTTGCCCTCTATAATTATGAGCATTTGTTAGTCTGGGTATGATTTCTTTATTATGTGTTTTAGATCGTAAAATTATCTTATTACGTTTTACAGAAATCATTAAATCATCTATGGAGATTTGCTGTTCTTCTGGAAGATTTGATTTTCCTAAATAAGGTATTTCATAATTTCTGATTGTAGCTCTACGTATTACATTACCTGTCCGAGATTCTGGAAGATGTATAATTTCTGTTAAGAGCTTATCTGGATACATTTCTTGTTCAAGATTGGCAATATCCAGAACTTGTCTCATGATTTTTGCATTTCCGGTAGAAAATCGACCTAAAAGATTAGCCGCAGAAGAACCTCCCATGTTTTGCAATACAATTTTATCTTTCCCGTCAATTTTTATGATTTCTACTAATGACGATATTGTATCAGGTAGATCATTCCAATCTTCTTGAAGCTGTTCAAAATCTTGATCATATAATTGTAGGGTATAGCTATTATCTTCTTTCGTTTGGATCAATTTCTTGTGTAAGATTTCATGAACAGGATTCCATGAGACTCTATGTGTATCCTCTTTTTGCGCTGGAATGTTCAGACCTTCCAAAAATGGTTTGTAATCAGCATCTACTTGATTTTGAAGATAGCCAATGCCAATTTCTGTGTCTAAAGCTTTTGCGAGAGGAATTTCTCTGGTTTCATACCTCTTTATAAAAGCGTTTTTAAATTGTTGAAGATTAGAGTTTTTTTGCGGAAAACTTATTTTATTTAAAAGACTCATTACCCTTTTTGTCTTGTAAGCAAATCGGATGTCCAATACATTTTGCTGGACTTTAGGATACATGTCTGTTTGAAATAAATACTTAGGTTCAAAAACAACATCAAGCTTTTTTATCTCTTGGCTACTTTTTGTATAGGCATCAATAGGGTTGCCAACCGCTTGATCTATTTGATCCAGGAACCTTTGGAAATAATTTATTTGATTAATAATAACTTCAGTACCATCTAATTTTGTTAGAGTTTCACAAATTTGAATTAAAAAATCTTTTCCCGTAACCGAAGGTTCCAGTTCGCTTACCAAGATTTGATTATCAATTAGTTGTATTACGTATTCTTTGGCTTCCTCCAGAGATATTTCGTCATTAACTAAAAGTGAAGATAATTCTTCAACTTTTTTACCTGATTTTGCACTTTGGAGAATAGTTTCTAAATAGGGTGTATGGGTAACGGCTTCTATACTATGTTGCCTGTTATTATACTTGTTATAGGTATACTCAACATATCTGTATTGCTGTCCTATTTTATATAGACTATTATTGGGATACCATGATAGTTGATTTTGTATATATTCTTCTTTGGATAATTTTTGAGAAAATGCAACCAAAAAATTCATATCAAACCTGGTTTGTCTTTGGTTTTTGATAAAACGATCAAATTCTATATGTGTGGATTTATCAAATTTACCTACACCACATCCGGCAAATATCCCAAAAGGAGTACACCTAGAAGACATTCGAGAGAGATATTTAAGTAAAGAAGATTGTAGTCGCTGAGTCTTTTTAGAATCTTTCATTTTACCTGAAAACCACTTTTCTATTTCTAGGAAAAGCTCAGGAGATGCCAGAAAAACAGCCTCTTTAATTACGGCATCATTCCATATTTTTTTATACTCTTCAAAAGATATTTCTTTACCCTTTGTTAAGTTGTAATAAAAATCCAATGATAGCAGAGGTATACGAATACAAAATTCTTCAAAAAATACATATGGATTTTTCTGTGTCAAAGTAAAAATTATAAATAAGCCCCAGTTAATAAGAACACAAATATACAGTTTTCTTTAGAATTGTTTTTTTTGCTTTCAATTGAGTTAAATAGTTGATAATCAATGTTTTTTTGTTTTTTTTCTGTCACTTAATTCCATGAATTACGGGTCTTGATTCCTGAAAACGGGTTTTAACCATTTGTTTCGAGGTTGAGTTTTGATTTATGTTTGTAACAGAATAACGAAACAGATATTATTTAATTCATATCATATTCGGTTATTAGTTTTTAAACTTTTTGATTAGTAGTAATATTTTCTCACAGATTAAATACGTGAGATAAAAATGAAATTAATTTTAAAGTCCTTTTTAGAACAGTAAGCAATTTTTACTGTTAGAAAGTAAGAGTAAAAGAAGCATCTTTTACTATCGATTACCTTTTATTTTTTTGAGAATATACTTGATGTGAGTCAAGGAAGCGAAGCTATAGCCTTTTACTAAATTCCTTATTGATGATCATCATTAATTAACAAGATAATATACTTATTCTAGTATTAAACATTATCAAAAACACAACAATCATGGGCAAACTTCTTAAAACTGGTTGGTATGTTCTATACGTTAGATCACGCCATGAAAAAAAAGTCGATAATTTACTTAAGGAAAGTGGTTTAGAATCATTTCTTCCCTTGGTAAAAACCATTAGAAAATGGAGTGATAGAAAGAAAACGATAGAGGCACCTCTTTTTCCGTCATATGTTTTTGTAAAGATTAATTCTGCAAAAGATTTCTATAAAGCCTCTTCTATTGAAGGAGCTTGTACTTTTGTTCGTTGTGGTGGTCAATACGCATTGGCCAAAGAAGATGAGATTCAGAAAATAAAACTTTTTCTAGGGTCAGAAGATATTACAAATATTAACAATGATAGACATGACTTAGAAATTGGCGAGATTATGTTGATTCAATATGGATCTCTTGCCGGTTTAGAATGTGAAGTAGTAAAGGTAAATAATGAGAATAAAATCGTTGTTCGATTAAATTCCATAAATCAGAGTATTACTGCAACAATACCTCCTCAATTCTTATCAAAAATCTCAAAAGCAGTGTGATGAAAAATAAAAATTCTAAGACGCATATTTATAATCGGTTAGATTATCATATGCCAGAAAATAACCAAATAGAGTTTGCTACTTATGTAAACACTATTGGAGAACATAGAATTGCTTCTGCTCCCATTTTTTATGGAAGAGATGATGATCAATCCAATTATAATGGATATAGAATAGAAATTAAAGAGATTGAAAAAACGATTCAACGCATTAATATCTACATCGTAGATTGTTATGTTCGTGTGGATAAAGTTAACAATACCCCAGTCTTGATAGCTTATCTTGTGGCAAATGAGTCTTTTGTGAATGTTACAACATTAGCTATTAAACTAAAAAGATATTTGCCTGATTATATGATTCCAACTCATTTTGTGGTTATCGATGCAATTTCTCTTCTTCCAAATGGCAAAATTGATGTTAAAAAACTGCCTAGACCTAAGTTTTCTAATAATGAAGAATTGATTAAACTGCCTTCTACAGTAGAAGAAAAGAATGTAGCGGCAATTTGGAAAGAATTATTGAAGTTAGACGAAGTAGATGTCAATGTTAGTTTTTTTGAGCTGGGCGGGCACTCATTACTTGCTAATGAGTTTGTAAATACGATAAGAAATGAAAAAGGAATAGATTTATCAATACAGGATTTTTATAAATTTCCAACGATACATGAAATTAGTAAATTGATTCCTTCATTAAAAAAGAAACAAAACCAGAAGACGATTGCTTCTAATTTGGATCTTTATCCGTTATCATTTTCTCAACAAGCAATTTGGTCTTTGGATCAGGTGGATACTACACATGAATTTTGTTATGAATCCAGAGCGATCAAGCTAAAGGGTAATATAGATTACTTTCTTATAGAAAAAACATTTTGTAAACTTATAGAGAAACATGAGATCTTAAGAACGGTTTTTGAGTTAATTGAAGATGAACCTTTTCAAAAGATATTACCGCCATATATATTTAGTATTCCTGTTACTAATTACATAGGGGTAAAGAAAAAAGATCAGAAAAAGATAATTCTTGATCGCCTTAAGGCTATTAAGGAAGTTTCTTTCGAAATTGAAAAAACACCTCTTTTTAGAGCAGAAATACTAAAATTCTCTATTACAGATAATGTTCTTGTGTTTTGTAGTCACAATATGATTCTTGATAAGTGGGCACAAAGAATATTGTTTAAGGATTTTGTTGATGTTTATAATGAATTGAAGAGGAATCCTGATTTTGAAATTAAAAGACCAACAGCAAGTTATAAAGACTATGCATTTCTAGAAAAAGAAAACCTAAATGAGGAAGCTCTTAATAAACGATTAGATTTTTGGAAAGATAAGCTTAATGGTTTTTCAAATGAAGTATTAATAGCTTCTGATAGCATAAGCCCCAAAAAACAAACAAAAATAAGAGGCGGTATACCATATACATTTTCATTAGAGTTTTCTGAGAAATTAAGGCAATTTTCTGAAATACAGAATGTTTCCCTATTTATTACAATGGTTACAGCTTTTAAAATAATGTTGAGTAAGTATAGTAAAGACTGTGATATCTGTATAGGAACTTCGACAATAAATAATTTCTATCAAGGATATCAAGAAGTTTTAGGAGTTACATTAAATACAATTCCATTACGAAGCAGGTTTAAGAATGATAACAGTCTAATAGAGGTTTTAGATCGCGTTAAAAAAACATGTTTAGACGCATATGCATGTGGTGATACTCCCTTTCAAAAAATTGTGGAAAAAGTATGTCCCGAACGAAGATTCGATCCTCAGGCATTATTTAGATATATGTTTAGTTTCATCGATTTTCCTATAAGAAACATGTCATTGTTGGATGCAGAAATCGAAATCATAAAAGAACATAATGAACTATCAAAGTTCGATATTAATATAGTCGTTAATACAACACAAGAACAAGCCGATTTTTCTTTGACACATCAGACTGATAGAAGAATTTCTATAGATTGGCAGTATAATTCAAACATTTTTGAATCCTCTACCATGCAACATATGTTGTCAATGTACTTAAGAACACTAAACGAGCTTATCACTAAACCAGATCAGTCTCTCGAAAACACTGCTGTCATTTAGACAAAAAAGATACTAACACATTAGTATTTCATGTCCGTCATAGGCATCACAATATCATAATATATTACAATTGATTCTTAAAACACTACTAAAACTTGTAGTGCGTTTTTGAGCACTCAAAATTGTAGGCTTTTATAATTCTAACATCCGTTAAATATTTCATACATAATGAATTCTTTAAGAAAACATAAGACACTTTCTCAAGTGCTCGAATTTAGGAAAAACTCAACCAGAGGAATAACTTTTATTGAAGGTAGCGAAAAAGAAAATTTTCTTTCTTATCAAGATCTATATCATAAGGCTGTAGCAAGATTATCGTATTTGCAAAAGCAAGGAATAAAACCTCAAAATGAATTGGTATTTCAAGTAAACGATAATGAGGCATTTATTGTTCTGTTTTGGGCATGTATCCTAGGGGGTATAATCCCTGTACCGTTAAGTATTGGAAGAAATTCAGAGCACAAACAGAAACTCTTTAATGTTTGGTCAATATTAAAGAATCCTTACTTGGCAATTTCAAAAGAAGAGATTAATAAGCTGAATAATCATGATAAGGAAGAGGAACTAGCAGAAATAAAACAAAAGATTATTGATGTTAAAGGCGAATGGAATTCAGGAGAAGATGCAGTACTATATGAAGCAAAAGAAGATGATATTGCTTTTATCCAATTCTCTTCAGGCTCCACTGGAAATCCCAAAGGAGTGGTGTTAACACACAAAAATTTGCTAACTAACATATTCGATATTAGTACAGCATCGAGCTATGCCGAAGAAGATTCAATGATTAGTTGGATGCCGCTTACTCATGATATGGGGCTTATCGGGTTTCATTTAAATCCGTTATTCATAGGAATGAATCATTATTTAATGCCTACTGATCTTTTTGTAAGAAGACCTTCTATATGGCTAGATAAAGCAAGCGAACATCAGGTAACCATTTTGTGTTCTCCTAATTTTGGCTATAAGTATGTTCTGAAACATTGTAATGTTGATACTTCAGAACAATGGGATTTGAATTCGGTTCGGTTAATTTATAATGGAGCAGAACCTATATCAGAAACCATATGCAATCAATTTTTAGAAGGGTTATCTAAATATGGCTTAAAAAAATCTGCCATGTGTCCGGTTTATGGTTTGGCAGAAGCAAGCTTGGCAGTAACCATATCTAATCTGGAAGATACTATTGTTTCTTTTAATTTTGATAGAGACCAACTTAAAATAGGAGATAAAGTACATATAACTGAAGCACAAGAAAAAAACTCGGTATCATTTGTCAAAGTAGGAAAACCAATCAATCATTGTTCTTTGAGAATTACAAATGATACTAATGAATTGGTAAAAGACGAAGTAATAGGTCATATTCAAATTAAAGGCCCTAATGTAACTTCTGGTTATTATAATAATGAAGAAGCCACCAAAAATGCCGTTCTGGAAAGTGGTTGGGTTAAAACAGGGGATTTAGGCTTTGTTAAAGATGGCGAACTTTATGTAACTGGTAGATTGAAAGATATCATTTTTAGTAATGGACAGAACTATTATCCTCATGATATAGAGCGTATAGCCGAAAAGGTAGAAGGAATCGAACTAAATAAAATTGCTTTTGGTGGTTTTTTTAACGGTAATACTCAAAAAGAAGAAATTATTGCTTTTGTATTTCACAGAGGAAGTTTAGATAAGTTTATTCCAATCATAACGGCATTAAAAGAAGTAGTAAATGCAGAAATTGGATTAGAAATAAATAGTGTGGTGCCTATTAAAAATGTGCCTAAAACTACAAGTGGAAAATTGCAGCGCTTTAAATTGTTATCTGATTATAGGAATGGAGTTTTTAACGAAATTAATGAGCAAATAAAATTTTTAATTTCTGAAAGGAATTTAGATAATATAGTAGTGCCCGCAAATGAAAAAGAACGTAAACTACTCGCTATCTGGAAAAACGTTCTAGACTTTGAAAATATTAGTGTAGAAAAAAGCTTTTTTGAACTTGGAGGTAATTCATTAAAAGCCGCCGAAATGATGATGGCATTAGTGAAAGAGTTTCAAGTAGAAATTACACCAGATGTATTATATAAATATCAAACGATAAGAGGTTTGGCTTCTGTGTTAACAACATTGAAACCAAAAGAGTATAAAGCAATTCCTAAAGCTGAGTCGTCAAACTTTTATCCTGTTTCCAGCGCACAAAAAAGACTGTACTATGCTTGGAAAATGAATAAAAAGAGTATTGCATATAATACTCCAACGGCATTTAGAATACAAGGAAGAATCAATGAAGAAAAACTAAAAAAGGTAATCTCCGAATTAGTAAATAAACATGACGCCTTACGAATGGTGTTTGATGAGAGGCCAAATCCGGTTTTTAACACAGATAAAATAAACGAAGTATCTATAACAATTAAGAATTGTGAAGGGAGTAATATTCAAAGTGAACTTCGTAGACTAGTAATGCCTTTTGATCTTGCAAAAGGTCCATTATTCAGAATGGCAATTTTAAACAGTGAAAATAATGATGCTATTCTGTTTCTAGATTTTCACCATATCATTTCAGATGGAGTATCGATCCATCATTTTGTAAAAGAAATGATATCACAATACGAAGGTAAAATTGTAGAACCATTGAGTATTGGTTATGGTGATTATAGCAATTGGGAAAATAATCATAAAGATGAAGAAGTTTTAACTTCTAATAAATCATATTGGTTAGATCAATTAAGTGGAGATTTACCAGAATTAAATATAGAGTTAGATTATCCCAGACCACCAATATTTACCCCTAAAGGTGAAAAATTAGAATTTGAGTTTGACAATCATACAACACTCAAATTAAAAGCACTCGCTAAAGAGCAAGGGTGTACTTTGCATGCATTAATGTTTACAATGTATCATGTATTGATTGCTAAGTATTCTGGTGCTAACGAAACAATAATCGGGATACCAGTAGCAGGAAGACAGCATCCAGACATACAAACCATGCAGGGAATGTTCGTTAATAACTTGCCTATACGAAATGTAATAAATGGAGAGGAAACCATAAGAGAAATTTTGAGAAATGTTGATGAACGTATCTCTAATGGTCTATTGCATCAAGATTATCCTTTTGATGAAATGGTTACCACTATAGTAAATACTCAGAATGCCAGTAGAAACCCAATTTTTGATACCATGTTTATTTATCAAAATATGGGGACAACTACCCTTATCGGGCAAGATTTTACACTATCAAGATACTTTTTTGATCCAGGTTATTCTAAGTTCGATATCTCAATGGAAGTTTTTGAAAACGATAAATCTCTTAAGTATGGCATAGAATATAATACCACATTGTTTAAAAAGGATACTATTTTAAGTGTTCAAAGATGCTTTGAAAACTTAGTTAATGAAATCCTTAAAAACCCTGACACCCAATATTCAAGATTATCACTACTGGATACCAAGGAGGCAAATAGGTTTACATATTTGTTTAATAATGATGTCCAAACCTATCCTAAAGAAAAAAGTGTATATCATCTGTTTGAAGAACAAGCACAAAGAACACCAAAATCTACCGCCTTGGAGTTTGGTTCTCAAACAATGACATATGAAGAATTAGATAATAGAGTAAATCAATTTGCTTTAGTATTAAAAGAAAAAGGAGTAGCCTCTCAAAATATTGTCAGTATCTTGTTACCGAGGTCTTTTGAGCTTGTCATTACAATACTTGGTGTCATGAAAATCGGAGGAGTATATGTTCCTTTAGATGCTGATTTACCGGAAGATCGAATTCGTTATATTCTTGGACATAGCCAATGTGATTTTTTAATTACAAACTCTGATAAAGAGTTTAAAGTGAATTCTGATGTTGGAAGTGTATTGCCAAGATCCATTACTATAGATAAGATTACATCTTCTAAAGAAACTCTAAATACTGATATTGAATTCGAATATAATGCTCAAGATCCAGCGTATATATTATATACCTCAGGAACGACGGGTAAACCCAAAGGAGTAGTTGTTAAAAACACTTCTCTAACAAATTATATTTGTTGGGCTGCAGAAACGTATATTAAAGAGAAATCAGCAAAGTTTCCTTTATACACATCAATCTCCTTTGACCTGACAGTAACCTCTATTTTTACGCCTTTAATTACGGGAAATACAATAGTAATCTATGAAGAGGAACAACAAGAAATGTTGATAGAAAAAGTGCTTAATGATACAATCTCAACGATTGTGAAATTAACTCCTTCACATTTAAAAATTATTAGAGAATTACATGTAAAAAGTACCAACTCAATTAAAAGATTTATTATAGGAGGTGAAGAATTAGAAACCTCTTTAGCAAAGGATATCTATAATCAATTTGGCGGACAGGTTGAACTTTATAATGAATATGGCCCAACAGAGGCAACCGTTGGCTGTATGATCTATAAATTTTCACCAGACGATACGTTTAGAACTGTCCCTATAGGAGATCCTATAAAAAATACCCAAATTTATGTACTGGATGAATATTTAAATCCTGTACCCGTTGGTGTAAGAGGAGATTTATATATATCAGGCGACGGACTTGCACAGGGGTATTTTAAAAATGATGTTTTGACTAATGAGAAGTTTATAGAAAACCCATTTATCGAAGGTCAAAAAATGTATCGTTCAGGGGATATTGCTGTAAGACGTTCTAATGAAGCATTAGAATACATTGGAAGATCAGACCAGCAGATTAAGATTAACGGTTATAGAATTGAAATTCCTGAAATTGAAAACTGTTTATTAGATCATCCAGATATAAAACAAGCGACAGTTGTATGTGACGAGGTATCAGGAGAAAAAGCATTACACGCGTATTACAGAAGTGTTGAAAATATAAAAATTGACTATTCTGATCTGGTAAGCTTTTTAGCAAATCGTTTGCCATATTATATGATCCCGAGGTCATATACCTATATTGAAAAAATGCCTCTAACCAAAAATGGCAAAATTGATTATAAAGCATTACCTGTTCCTGAGTTCAATACTAACCAAATAGAAAGAGAAGCTTCTGAAAATAATTTAGAAGAGGCAATTTTAGAGGTATGGAAAGACATATTTGGGACTGAAGATATATCGGTTAATGACAATTTTTTTGAAATGGGTGGAGACTCGATCAAGGCGGTTCAGATTTCTTCGAAATTAAATATGAAAGGAATTACCCTTGATGTAAAGGATATACTAACATATCAAACCATTGCAATTACAGCACCCTATGCTAATATTAATCTTGATAATGAAAAATATGACCAGGGGTTTGTTGAAGGACTTAAAGCTTTAAACCCTATTGAAAGTTGGTTTGTGAATCAAAAACAGCCAAATCCTAACTATTATAATCAATCCGTTTTATTAAACTTTAATGAGCCAATACATACCGAAGTTTTGACACAAGCTTTTATGAGGTTAATTAATCATCATGATGGATTAAGAATAAACTATAAACAAAATGAAAATAAGATATGGTTTAATGAAGCATACATAAATTATCCTTTCAAAATTGAAGAGCACAAAATTAATGCTGATGATGAATTATTCGAAGTATGTACGACTATTAAAAACAGTATGGATATTGAAAATAGTTTGCTAATTAAAGCCGCTATTATTATGTATCCGGATGCTTCCGAAAAATTATTTATTACGGCACATCATTTAGTTGTTGATGGGATTTCTTGGAGAATTCTACTGGATGATTTAAAAACAATTTATCAGTCATTACTGTCAGGTAATGAACCTGTACTTCCAATGAAAACCATGTCTTTACAAGAGTGGCAAATTACACTTACAAGTTTGGTACAAAAAACCAATTTTACAGCAAACGAAGTAGCGTATTGGAAAGCTATTGAAGAAGAAGATTTTGAGCTGCCATATGATACAGAAACAAACGATTGGCGTTTCAAAAATTCAAGACAAATAACGGTTAATCTTGATGAAGATCAAACAGCACATCTGGTAAAGAAAGCACACCTGTCATACAAAACCAATATAGTTACATTATTAAGTACAGCACTCTCATTAGCACTTCAAGAATGGATAAATAAAGAAGAATTTATTATTCAATTTGAAAATCACGGGCGACATGTTGAGAATGTTGATGTCTCGAGAACAAGCGGGTGGTTTACAGCAATGTACCCCGTAAAACTTACTTTAATACAAGGGACTATAGACGATCAAATAAAAAGTATTAAAGAGCAACTCGTGAGTGTTCCGAATAATGGATTAGGGTATGGTATTTCGAAATACATGAGGGAAACAGAATTAACCAGTAATGAGAAGCTTTCTGAACTCCGATTCAATTATTTGGGTCAATTTGATCAAGAACTTACTAACGATCTATTTGAATTCTCACAAGTATTTCATGGAAGTGAAGTGGGACTTGAGAATATATTGACCACCAAGCTCGAGATTAATGCTATGGTAGTTCAAGAAAAATTGCAGATTTCTGCTAATTATAATAGCAAATTCCATAAAAATGAGACTATCTCAAGGTTTTTGGAATCTTTCTTAACAAAATTATCATTCATAATTAATCATACTAAAGATCAAAAAGATATTCATTTTACACCTTCTGATTTTGAATCAGTAGATCTAGAACAAGGAGAACTAGACTCTTTATTCTCATAAAACATTCATTTTTCGAACTAACAAAAATAATAATAACATGAAATCACAAAATATACAAACAATTTCCGATAAAAAGATGTTGCTTCAAGTAACAGAAAAACAGGTTAATACTCTAGATTGGTTACAGCAGTACAAGGATGATATAGAAAATTTCATTTCTACAAATGGGGCATTATTAATTCGAGGTTTAGCAATCTCTAATGATAAAGAATTTGGGGAAGCTTTGAAATTATTATTTGGTGAAGATTTGGCCAATTATACGTATAGATCAACTCCTCGTACAGAAGTAAATCAGAGCAATGTATATACAGCAACAGAATATCATGCATCCGAAGTAATTCCACAACATAATGAAAATGCATATTCGAATGCTTGGCCAATGAGAATAGGGTTTACATGTTTAATTCCTGCGGATAAAATGGGAAATACTCCAATTTCAGACAGTAGAGAAGCATACCAAAAAATTCCTATCGAAATAAGAGAAGAATTCGAAAGAAAAAATATCATGTATGTTAGAAACTATTCTGATATAGATTTACCCTGGGAAGAAGTATTTCAGACCAATAACAAGGCTGAGGTAGAACAGTATTGTAATGAAAACAACCTCACATTTGAATGGACAGATAATGGGCTTAGAACAAGCCAGGTAAATCAAGCCACCATTATGCACCCAACAACAAAAGAAATGTTGTGGTTTAACCAAGCACACTTATTTCATTCTAGTAGCTTAGGGTCAGAAATCAAAGAAGGATTAATAGAACTATTAGGTGAGGAAAATTTACCTAGAAATTCATTTTTTGGCGATGGAACACCTATTGATGAAGAAGCACTTTCTATCATAAGACAGGTATTTGAAGATACAAAGTTTTCTTTTCAGTGGAATAAAGGAGATTTACTTCTTTTAGATAATATGCTATATACGCATGGAAGAGAACCTTATGAGGGAAACAGAAAAGTCCTTGTAGGTATGGCCAAAAAATACAGTGCTCAGTTGGATCATAGTATCGTATAAGCAAATCTATAATGCTTTAGTCTTGATTTAGGATATTGTTGAGAGGATATATATAGTAACATTAGACTACGATTACTACCGAAATAATTCATCATTGTTTATAGCATATTTGATGTGACTGTTTGCTTTTCAATACTTGAAAAAAGTAAATAATACAATGATTTCACATAAAGTGTGCTTGTAGAATTATTCTGATAAAAACAGTTCGATATAGTGAAAAATTAAAAAGTATCAAGCTATGATAGTTACCTCGTTATACTCCATTTTCTCTTTGAACAAGTTACAAACCGATAAAATTTTTACATGATACATAATCCATTTAAACCTTTTAAAGTATTAAGAAAAACGACAACCTGTTGTATACTTTTTTATTGGATCGCTCAATCGGTATTTGCTCAGCCAAATAATCAATATGATATTGTTTTACAAGGAGGAAGAGTAATAGATCCCGAAACTAAACTTGATGCTATTCGAAATATTGGTATTCGTGATGGGCAAATACTTGAAATTTCTACTAACACATTATCCGGAACCGAAATTATCAATGTTTCTGGCCTTATTGTGGCACCAGGTTTTATTGATTTACATGTTCATGGCATTACTAATATTGAGCAAGAGTACCAAATCAAAGACGGCGTTACCACCGCATTAGAGTTAGAGTGGGGATTACCATTTTTAAAAGAATGGTATGCGTTGAGAAAATCGAAGGCCCTCATCAATTTTGGAGCTAGTGTTAATTGGCCAATAACCAGAGTACAATCATTAGCTTCTTATCAAGAACAACTTAGCTCTTTGAAAGAAATAATGTCCACCAAGGGGTTACCAGTGACGCAAACGATGCCTGTTTTTGGTAAGAGTTTTTATCAAGAATTACCTCAAGATAAAATACCAGAAATGTTGGATTATGTACAAGAATCATTAAAAAGTGGAGGATTGGGTATTAGCATGCCTATAGGATATCTACCAGGAGCAAGTACAGAAGAGGTTTTTAGAGTATATCAATTAGCCGGGACATTAAAAGCGCCAGTATATGCACATGTTCGAGAAGGGGGAGTTATTGCCATACAGCAAGTTATTTCTGATGCTGTATTAACGCGTGCACCACTTCATATTTGTCATATCAATAGTATGGCATTGAATAAAATAATGCTAGCCATAGAGATGGTAAATACGGCTCAAAAATCTGGGTTTGATATTACAACGGAGTTATATCCATACACCGCAGGTTCTACCGATTTAAAGTCAGCAATTTTTGATACGGGTTGGCAAAAAAAATTAGGGATGAGTTTTAAAGACTTACAATGGGTTGCCACAGGAGAACGATTAACTGAAGAAACCTTTGCTACATATAGAAAAGATGGCGGTACAGTCGTAATGCACAACATGAAACCAGAGTGGATTGCATCCGGAATTGCTTCAAAAGGTATGATTATAGCTTCTGATGGGATGCCATATGCAAAGCTGGCTCACCCAAGATCGTCTGGTACGTTTTCAAGAGTATTAGGAAAATATGTTAGAGAAGATAAAGTAATAGATCTTACTGAAGCGATAGAAAAGATAACGTTTCTCCCTGCTAAGAGGTTGGAAGTAATTGCCCCGATGATGAAACGTAAAGGCAGAATTCAAGTCAATGCCGATGCAGATATAACAGTATTTAGTTTTGATAAAATAATAGATAAATCTACGTTCGAAAAAGGAATTCAACCTTCTGAAGGGATAGAATATGTTTTAGTTAACGGTATTCCTGTCCTTAGAAAAGGAAAAATTGTAAAAGATACATTTCCCGGTCAACCTGTTTATGGAAAATACAAAGAGTAATTCCTTGTATATCATTCGATAGACTTCAATTCAAATTGATTCTCCAAATTATAAAAAGAAACAAGTGGTTAATAAGATAGAAAAACAAAACGTCCAAGACATTTTTGAACTTAGTATGGTTCAAAAAGGAATGCTATTTCATCATTTGAAAAATGAAAATGGAAACACATACAATGCGCAATTAGTGTTTACTATTAATGGCGATTTAAATGTAAATACATTACAATCGGCATTAAATAGTGTGCAAGACAATCATGATGTGCTGCGTTCTGTTTTTAGATGGGAAGAAGTAAGCAAGCCTTTACAAATTATCTTAAAGAAGGCTTCTATTAAGATCCAATATTATGATGTTTCTGATAAGAATGCAAAAGATCGGCTTGACTATATTGAAGAGTATGCTTTAACAGATCAAAAAAGGCGTTTTGACCTTTCACAAGTTCCTATGCGAGTAACTGTAATCAAAGCATCAGAAACCTCTTTTGTATTATGCTTTACGAATCATCATATTTTATATGATGGATGGAGTACAGGTATTTTGCTAAAGGAATTATTTGTTAATTATAATGACCTGGCAAAAGGAAATACAGTAAAAACAAATCAAAAAGTATCATATAAGAGATATTTTTTGTCTAAACAAAAAGAGAACAATCCAGAGCAAGAATATGACTATTGGAAAAAGTATTTAGAAGAATATCAAATTACTTCATGTTTTTCTGAAAAAACCAACAACGACTATGTAGAAGGATCTGTTGAGAAGAAGAAAATAAAGCTCAACATAGAGTCAATTAAAGAACTGTCTAAGGGAGAGAGAATAACACCAACGGCGATAATTTATACTGCAATTGGTTTATTACTTCAAAAGCTTACCGGAACTTCTGATATTGTTCTTGGGACAACAGTATCAGGAAGAGATGGAAGTATTGAAGGTGTAGAGCATGTTGTAGGTAATTTTATAAATACAATCCCACTTAGAATTACGAATAAAAACAATACGTCATTTCTTGATATCGCAAAAGAAGTGTATAAAGAAGGTCTTGTAAGAAACCAAAACGCAAATACGTCATATTACGAAATAAAAAAACTCTTAGAACTTCAAGGATCTGAAGAGCTATTTGATGTTGTTGTCGTTGTCGAGAATTATCCTTTAGATGAGAAGGCCATTAATGGAAATCCCGGTTTTGAAGTTAAGTTAAAATCGGTATATGAAAATACAGGTATTCCTTTAGTAGTTACAGTGTTTTTAAAGGAAGAGTTAGAGATAGAATTGATTTACCAACCTTCAATAATCACCACTGATGAAATAGATTTGTTTTCAGTTTCTTTAGAAAGAATACTTAACCAAATTGAAGAAAACCCTGTTACACCAACACATTCTTTTGAACTTTTACATGAAGAAGAAAAAGTTTGGCAAATAAAAGAGTTTAATGAAACTGTAAAAGAATTATCAAAAAGAGAAACTATAGTTTCTCTTTTTGATAAGCAAAGAAATAATACTCCTGATAAAGTAGCTGTTATCTGTGGTTCAGAACAATTGACATATCAAGAATTAGGAGATTTATCTGATAAAATTGCAACCTATCTCAAACAAGAAAAAGAGATTAAAAAGGGCGATTTGGTAGGTTTAATGTTAGGAAGAGATTTTAATTTGGTTCCTATCATCTTAGGTGTTTTAAAGGCCGGAGCTGCTTATGTGCCTATTGATCCAACATATCCGATTGTAAGAATTAATAATATCCTGAAACAATCAAAGTTAGCACTTTTAGTAACAGAAGATAAGGATATAGATTCATCATTAAACACAACTTCTTCAATTATTGATGTTGAAGACCTTATGATGCGTCTTGATGGTGTAGATATTATATCGGATACAAATGTTTTAGAAGATGATTTAGCATACATAATTTTTACATCTGGATCTACAGGGACTCCAAAAGGGGTAATGATAGAGCATGGTACTTTGCTAAATTACATTTTTTGGGCTTCAGATTCTTATGTGAAAGAAGAAGAACTCACGTTTCCATTGTATTCTTCTATTTCTTTTGATTTAACGGTTACATCGATTTTTACACCGTTAATAACCGGAAATACAATTATAGTTTACAAAGATGAAGCACATCAATTGCCAATTGATGCAGTACTAAATGATACGAGAATCAATATCGTTAAGTTAACACCTTCCCATTTAAAAATAATTAGAGATAATGATTTGTTCGATTCTGCAACAACAAATATTCGAAAATTAATTGTTGGGGGTGAAGAATTAGAATATCATTTGGCTAAAGAGATTGTTGAAAAATTTAATGGAGATGTAACAATTTATAATGAGTACGGGCCTACAGAAGCGACGGTTGGTTGTATGATTTACGAATTTGATACTTCTTTAAATACGGGTTCTGTACCACTAGGAAACCCTATTTATAATACCCAAATTTATATTCTAGACCCTTATATGAATCCTGTTCCTGCGGGCGTAAAAGGAGAATTATATATAGCTGGAGGAGGGTTGGCAAGAGGTTATTTAGGTAGAGAGGACTTGACCATAGAACGATTTGTCAAAAACCCTTTTATACCTGGTAAGAAAATGTATAAAACAGGGGATTATGCTATACGAGAAAAAAACAATCATATTCTTTTTTATGGAAGAATAGATGAACAAGTAAAAATATCGGGACATAGAATCGAATTAAAAGAGATTGAGGCTACTCTTTCTACATATCCAGAAATTAAAGAATCGGTCGTAGCCGTTAAGGAGAAAGATAATAACAAGATACTTGTAGCTTATTATTTGTCAGATAGTGAAGTAGCTATCGAGAAATTAAAAGCACATGTTGGAGAGAAACTCCCTTCTTATATGCTTCCAATGGATTATATAAGATTAGAATCATTTCCGCTAACCTCAAACGGGAAACTAGATTTTAAAAAATTACCTGAACCAAATTCTTTATCAGCAAATGATTATCACGCACCAACGACTATAGTTGAAAAATTACTAGTTAAGCATTGGTCTGATGTGTTAAATGTTCCTGTAATTAGTATTACAGATAACTATTTTTTAATAGGTGGAGATTCAATCAAATCAATACAGATAAGTTCAAAAATGAGAGCTGATGGTTTTGAAGTCTCAGTTCAGGATATTTTTAGAAATCCAACGATCAAAACACTAGCAGCCGTTACCAAACCTTTATCAACACCGATTGATCAGTCAACGGTTACTGGAGAAGTGGTATTGAGTCCAATCCAAAAATGGTTTTTTGATAACTCTAAAACAGATCAACATCATTTTAATCAATCGTCTCTATTAGCTTTTGATTCAAAAGTAACACCACAAATAGTTCAGCAAATATTTTCTGAAATTCTTAGGCATCATGATGCCCTTCGTATGGTTTTCAAGAAAGAAGGTGTAAATATCGATCAACAAAATCAAGAGGATAATATAAAGATTGATATAGAAGAGTATGACTTAACTTCAATAAAAAATCCACAGGAAGAATTCCTGTATCATGCAAATAATTTACAATCTCAGATAGATTTAGCTGATGGTCCTTTACTCAAATTAGGTTTATTTCAGACTGAAACAGGAAGCCGTTTACTTATTGTGATTCATCATTTGGTTATCGATGGAATTTCATGGCGTATTCTATTAGAAGATATAGATACGTTATATCGCCAAATTTTGGCTGGTGATTCTATTAAACTTCCTTTAAAAACAGATTCTTTTAAAACTTGGTCCAAAACAATTAAAGAATACACAAATAGTGAACAATATCAAAAAGGGAAATTATATTGGGAGACTCAATTAAGAAAAGAAAGCTCAACGATTAAAAGAGATTTTCCTGATGGTCTAAATATTCATGAGTATCATAATAGCGAAATATTAGAACTCAATCAATTCGATACAAAACAATTACTAACAGATGCGCATGCTGCTTACGGAACTCAAATAAATGAACTTTTAATGTCGGCATTTTTGTTAGCCGTAAACAAAAAGTTTGGGCTTGATAACCTATGCATTGATTTAGAAGGACATGGAAGAGAAGAAATTGCAGCGGGAATTAATATAGGTCGAACCATAGGATGGTTTACTAGTATTTATCCTGTTTTGTTAGAGAGAAATGGTGAGGATGTTTCAAATGTGGTAAGAAATATAAAAGAAACCTTAAGAGCCGTTCCTAACAAAGGGATAGATTATTTGATCGCACAATATACTGATGTAGCTCCTTTAGAGCAGAAAAGTAATGCAGGTATCAGTTTCAATTATTTGGGGCAGTTTGAATCAGCATATGAGAATCTTCAAATACTGAAAGAGAACAAAGGGAATGAGATTTCTCTTCATATGGAACAACATTATGATTGGAATGTAATTGGTTGGGTTTCTGAAGAAAAACTAAAATTAGAACTAGTATATAGTACACAACAGTACAAAAAAGAAACTATAGCATCTTTTATAGAAGTATTCAAAGAAAGTCTAAAAGATATCATTAATCACTGCTGCCAACGTAATGAGGTAACATTAACTCCTTCAGATTTAACACACAATAAATTATCTATTGAGGATTTAGATCAAATTCAATCTAATTTAGAGATAGATGATGTATATACTTTATCTCCAACTCAAGAAGGTATGTTGTTTCACTCTGTATTGGAGCCTGAATCTAAAGTGTATTTTGATCAAAAGATACTAAGCCTTAAAGGAAATCTAAATACCATAGCTGTTGAAAAAAGCATGGAAGCTTTGGTGAAGCACCATGAGGTATTTAGAACAGTATTTTTGCATAAAAACTTAGAGACTCCGATACAAGTTGTTTTAAAAGAAAGAAAATTAGACTTCATTTATAAAGATATCCAAGAGGAATGTGAGCGTTTATCCATTGATGATGCTGTTAATTTATATATAACAGAAGACAAATCAAAAGGGTTTAATTTATCTGAGGATATATTAATGCGTGTAACTCTTCTTAAAGTTCAGGAAGAAGAATATCGAATGATTTGGTCTCATCATCATATTGTTATGGATGGTTGGTGTACTTCTATTTTATGGAATGATTTTAAAAATTTGTATTCTGGATTTACCAAAAATGACCCAATACAACTCGAATCTTCTCCAAAATATTCTCAATATATACAATGGCTTGAACAACTGGATAAAGATGCATCTAAAGAGTATTGGTCAACATATCTTGAAAATTATGAACATTTAGCTTCATTACCTAAGAGAGATGTAGATTTTAATGCACTAAAATCTTATGATTTAAGAAGTAACAAACATCTTGTAAGCAAAGAGAAAACTAATGTTTTACAAAAAATATCAAAAAATAATGCTGTTACTTTAAGCACTATTTTCCAAACTATTTGGGGAGTGGTTTTGGCAAAATATAATAATGTAGATGATGTTGTATTCGGAAATGTAGTTTCGGGAAGAACATCAGAAATTGCCGGAATTGAAAATATAGTAGGACTTTTTATAAATACGCTTCCCGTACGAGTACGATATGATGAAGAAGATACCTTAGAAACGTTATTAAAAAAGACCCAGGCTTCAGCATTTGAAAGTGAGCCGCATCATTACCATTCGTTATTAGATATTCAGGAGAATAGCGAACTCGGAAACGGATTGTTTGATCATATTTTGGTATTTGAAAATTATCCTATTTCTGAAAACATTAAAGGAGTAGAAGATAAGAAAAATGGTTTTTCAGTTACCGATGTAGATATTTTTGAACAAACCAATTATGATTTTAATGTAATTATTATACCAGGAGAAGAAATTCAGATTCAAATAGATTATAATCAAAATGTATATAGCCAAGCTACTATACATCAAATACTCTCTCATTTTGATAATGTTCTCGAACAATTGGTATTGGATAAAGATTCTCGTATTTCAAAATTGAAGTTGGTTTCAGAAGAAGAAAAAAATGTTCTTCAACAAAAACTCAACAATACACAAATTAACTACCCTAAAGATCTCAATATAGTTGATCTGTTTTTAAAACAAGTAGATAAGAATCCAAAAAATATTGCGATTAAGTTTGGAGATTCAGCAATTAGCTACCAAGAGTTGCATGAAAAAAGTAGTAAGGTTGCATGTGTACTAAGAGAATTTGGTGTAAAAAATGATAGTATCATAGGATTGTTAATGGATAGGTCCATTGATACCATAATCGGGATGCTTGGAATTCTTAAAGCAGGAGGAGCCTATCTTCCGATAGACATAAACTATCCCGATGATAGAAAAGAATACATCATACAAGATAGTAGAACATCATTAATTCTGACAACAATCAATTTTGAGGATATTCATAAACTGAAGGGAGATTTTCAGATACAGTATATAGAACACGCTTTTGAAAAATCTATCGGAGACAAAGACTTGGCAGTTAATAATGTGAGCAACCCTTCAGATTTGTGTTATGTGATTTATACCTCTGGAACTACTGGTAACCCTAAAGGAGTGATGATAGAACATCGCAATGTAGTTCGGTTATTCTTTAATGAAAACCCATTGTTTGATTTTGGTTCTAATGATACCTGGACAATGTTTCATAGCCATTGTTTTGATTTTAGTGTCTGGGAAATATATGGAGCCCTATTATTTGGAGGGAAATTAATTATTATTCCTCAATTAATAGCCAAAGACACAAAACAATATCTAGACATTGTTAAGCAGGAAGGGGTGACAGTTTTGAACCAAACACCTAGTGCTTTTTATAATTTAATTCAAGCAGAATTATCTTGCAAAGAGACATCTCTTGGATTGCGTTATGTGATTTTTGGTGGAGAGGCATTAAATCCCCGAAAACTAAAATCATGGAAAGAAAAATATCCAAATACTAAACTTATAAACATGTTTGGTATCACAGAAACTACCGTACATGTTACATACAAGGAAATTACAGAACATGAAATTCAAAACAATATTAGCAACATAGGAAAACCTATTTCTACACTGTCAACAATCATATTGGATAAGTATCAAAATCTGACCCCAAAGGGAGTTATAGGAGAGCTTTATGTAGGAGGAAGTGGGATCGCCAGAGGGTATTTAAATAAGCCTGAATTAACAGCAGAGAAATTTATACCCAATCCATATAATCCAGAAGAAAAATTATATAGATCTGGAGATTTGGCAAGAATATTAGATTCTTGGGAATTAGAATACAAAGGAAGAATAGATCATCAAATCCAACTTAGAGGATACAGAATAGAATTAGGAGAAATAGAAAATAAGATATTAACGCATCCAAAAATAGAGGAAGCCGTTGTTACATTTAAGGAGCGAGCAGGCGATAAGTATGTTTTGGCATATTATAAGTCGGCAGATGAACTTGATAGAAATGAATTAAGACGCTTTTTACTTGATAAGCTTCCCGATTATATGATACCGTCTTATTTCATAGCACTTACAGAAATTCCATTAACCTCAAATGGAAAATTAAATACCAAAGCATTACCAGAACCTGAACTAGAGGTTATTGAGGCTTCTTCAAAGCCTAAAAATGAAATTCAGAAAGAATTAGTAGAAATCTGGTCAGGCATATTAGAAATAGAGGGTGAAAAAATAGGGATACATAGCAACTTTTTTGATATCGGAGGTAATTCGCTAAAACTGATGAAAATGGTAGATAAAATAAACGCAACGTTTAATGCCGAGATCACAGTAGCTCAAGTTTTTGCTTACCCAGAAATATCAATGCTTGCTCAATTCTTGAGCAATGAAACCAACAATAAAACCGAATCTGAAGAAGAAACAGATATTGGGAATTTTGAACTCATGAACGATACCATCAATTTATTAAATCAGTTTTAAAATAGTTATGGAAAAATATACAGGATTAGAAATCGCCGTTATCGGTATGGCAGGCAAGTTTCCAGAAGCTGATAACATCGAGCAGTTTTGGGATAACCTTAAGAATGGTAAAGATTGTATTAGTGATTTTACTGAAGAAGAAGTTGCAGAAGAAGGAGAACAAGAATCACTGATAAAAAACCCTTCATATGTAAAAGCCAATGCATATCTAAAAAATAAAAAATACTTTGACTCAGAGTTTTTTGGATATACTCCCCATGAAGCTGAATTGATGGACCCTCAGGTACGGTTATATCATGAATGTTGTTGGGAGGCTATCGAAGATAGTGGTTGTAATTTAAAGGATCGATCTCTTAAAGTGGGTGTTTTTACTGCAGGGTATCCTAGTATTCCATGGATGCTGCATACTACTCAGAATCCTCCAGAAACTGGATTTGTAGATGATTTTACAGCTTCGCATCTAAGGGATGCCACCTTTTTGAGTTCAAGAATTTCATACAAATTTAACCTTAAAGGTCCTGCTGTCTTTGTTCAAACGGCATGTTCCTCTTCGTTGGTGGCAATACATGAGGCTTGTAATAGTTTACTATTAGGAGAATGTAATGTTGTGCTGGCTGGTGGTGTAAATGTTAAAAACTACTCTAAAAAAGGATATCTCTATCAAGAAGGGATGATACATTCTAAAGATGGTAAATGTAGACCTTTTGATGTTCAATCTAGTGGTACGGTAGGTGGAGAAGGAGCAGGAGTTGTAGTATTGAAAAGACTTAAAGATGCAATTAGAGATAGAGATAATATCCAAGCTATTATCAAAGGAACTGCTATAAATAATGATGGAAGCAGCAAAGTAGGGTATACAGCTCCAAGTGTTCAAGGGCAAGCAGAAGTTATCAAGAGAGCACACGCTATGGCTAGAGTAGATGTTAATAGTATAGGCTATGTAGAAACTCATGGAACGGCAACAAAATTAGGAGACCCAATTGAAATAGAAGCTTTAAATACAGCCTTTGGTAAAGACAATAATAGTGAATGTGCAATTGGATCGGTAAAATCAAATATTGGACATTTAGACTCGGCAGCCGGTGTAGCGGGATTTATTAAAACTGTACTTGCTTTAAAAAATAGAGAACTACCTCCTAGTTTGCACTACACGCAACCAAACCCTGGTATAAGTTTTTCTAATGGACCTTTTTATGTGAACAATGCATTAAAGCAATGGGGAACAACATCTGATGTTTTAAGAGCTGGTGTAAGTTCTTTCGGTATTGGTGGTACGAATGCACATTTAGTACTTCAGGAAGCTCCTAAAAAGAAAATATCAGAGACAAATAGAAACTATAAATTAGTAACGCTATCTGGTAAAACGATTAAAGATTTTCAAAAAAATGTAGCAAATCTTAAAGCGTTTTTTAATGAAAATCAACAAACAGATCTTGCCGATGCAGCATATACATTACAAACGGGTAGAGATCGTTTTAAATATAGAAAAACAATTGTAGGTGAACACATACAGAACGTTGTTGAACAATTAAAGAACATCTCATCCCTGGAACCGGTAGCTTCAAATAACCGAGAAGAATTACAGCATGTTATTTTCATGTTTCCGGGACAAGGTATGCAATATGTTAATATGTGTAAAGAACTCTATGCTACAGAAAACGTATTTAGAAAAGAGATTGATAAGTGTTTAGAATATGCACAAAAATACACCTCTACAGATTTACGCTCAATATTATTTACAGATGTAGAGGAGTCTGCAAAAAAAATCAATCAAACAGAATATGCTCAACCTCTTTTGTTTTTTACAGAGTATGCGTTGGCTAAACTGTTAATAAATTGGGGTATTACTCCAGATTATATGATTGGTCATAGCATAGGTGAATACGCTGCGGCATGTATTAGTGGTGTTTTCGAATTAGAAGACGCTATACGATTAGTAGTAAAAAGAGGATTACTAATGAGTACAGCCAGTAAAGGCACAATGTTAAATGTAAATGCAACCAAAAACCAAATAGATTCTTTACTGGAAGAGTACAATACAATTGATTTAGCGGTAATAAATAGCGAAAATGCCGTTGTTGTGTCTGGAACTTTAGATGACATTGATGATTTCCAGAATGTATTAGAAAGCCGAGGAATCACTTCTAAAAAATTACATACCTCCCATGCATTTCATTCTCGAATGATGGATGTTGTGTTACCGGATTTTGATAAAGAATTGAATACAGTAGATTTCCAATCACCTCAAATTCCTTTCATATCAAATCTTTCGGGAAAATTTGTTACTTCTCAAGAAGTTCAAGAACCTTCTTACTGGACGCAACACCTTAGAAATACGGTAAACTTTAAAGAAGGTATAGATACGTTATTGACACATGGCGATGCTTGCATTATAGAAGTTGGGCCTGGTAGAGCGCTAAGTAATTATGTTAATGAAAATGCCAATAAAACAAACGGTCATAGTATCGTCAATACAGTAAGACATGTAAAACAAAAAATTAGTGACCAAAAATATCTTCTTGAGAAACTAGGACAATTATGGGAAAATGGATTAAAAATCAATTGGAAGCAATTTTATGGTGATGAAGAAAGATATAAAGTATCATTGCCTACATATGCGTTTGATAGAAAAGAATATACTACGGATTTTGACTTAAATAAATTATTAAACAAGCAATTAGTTGCTGATACAAATAGAACAGTAACAGAAGACGCTAAACTTATTAATATATGCAATTGGAAACGTTCTATTCTTCCAAATAAAGCATTAGAACTTGATAAAGAAAAGTCTAATTTCTTAATATTTACTGGAGCCGAAGGATTTAGTGATGCTTTACATCAAAAACTAAGTGCAAAACAGCAAAATGTAGTTCAGGTAAGGCATGGTAAGCAATTTAAGAAAGTTAATGACGAGTTATTTGAAGTTAATATAGCAACCTTAGATCATATAGAAAAATTATGGACTGAGCTAGAAAACATAAAATTTAAAGCAGATGAAATTATTTACAGCCTGCCCCTTTCTGAAAAATATACGCTTCTGGATTATAATGCGATCGAGAAAGAATTAGATAAAAACTATTTAGGAGTATCGTATATCGCTAAAACTATTGCCAATTATCAGAATAGTGATGAGGTGAAAATGACAGTTTTATGTAATCATTTGGCTAAAGTGATAGCAGATGATGATGTAAATCCTCTAAAAGCAACTTTATTATCACCTGCTAAGATTATTCCTTCAGAAATAAATACACTTCAATGTAAAGTTATTGATATTCCTTATCCGTTTACTTCTGAAGATCAAGAAACAGAGTATGCGCAAAAGGTGATCAATGAAATGTTTTTTGAAACAGAAGATGCCTTTGTGGCATATAGATTTAAAGAGCGTTGGTTTAAAGATTTAGAAACCGTGTCGGTAAATGAAAAAACGACGTCAAATGTAAGTTTAGTTCCAGGAGGAACCTACCTAATTGTTGGAGGAACAGGAGGTATGGGATTGTCTATAACTGCGCAAATGAGCTCAGAAATTCAAGGAAATTTCATTTTGATACATCGCAGCGATTTCCCGAAAAAAGAAACCTGGGGAGAATGGTTAAAAGTATATGGCGATACTAATGAAGTAAGTAAAAAAATTCTACAGATTCAAGAAATAGAAAGCTTAGGTTCGGTAGTAGAATTACACCAATTAGATGTAGCAAATGAGTCTGATGTAAAACTATTTTCGGAGAGTCTATTAGATCGTTATAAACAAATTAACGGATTAATTTGGGCCGCAGGAGAAGTGGATTATGGTGGGATTATTCTAAATAGATCCAAAGAAGATTTTATAAAATACGGTGCATCAAAAATTCATGGAGTAGTATTATTTGAAAAATACATCAAGTTTGAGAACTTCGACTTTCTGGCGCTATTTTCTTCTATTGGAAACATTATTTATCAAGTAAAATTTGGTCAAGTTGGGTATAATGCAGGGAATGAATTTCTTGAAAGTTATGCACAATATGCAAAAAAACAATGGGGAGTTCACGCGTTTACAATCAATTGGTGTGATTGGTATGATGTAGGGTTGACCGTAAATGCGGTTAGAGAGCAAGATAAAATTGAAGATATAGTCGAAATTAACTCAAGAATTGACCATGCGATATATCCAAAACAAGGAGTTGAATTATTTTTCAAATGTCTTGAAAATAAAGAAACTACATTCAACATATTCCCGGGTGATCTCAAGAAAGCAATGGCTTCTCAGAGATTGCGATTGAAAGAATTTAGAAATGATACCACAGAAATATCAGGAGAAGCAGTAGATCACAGTATTGTAAATCAAGTAGATGATTTAGAAAAAACGCTAAGAGAGATTTACTCTACTTTTTTCGGAAAAGAAATAGGATTGACAGATGACTTTTTTGAAGTAGGTGGAGATTCATTAAAAGCAATGAGTTTGGCTGCAAGAATTAATCAAAAAACAGGAGCAAGCCTAGCTATTAATGATATTTATCAATATCCAACAATCAATGAAATAATGAACAAATTATCTGAAATCGGTTCTGATAATCAGATAATTACAATCCCGAATACTCCATCCAAAGAGTACTATGCAACATCATCAGAACAAAAAAGAATGTTCCTATTGCAGGCATTAGATGTTAATAGTACGTTGTATAATGAAATTGAAGTGCTATGGGTATTAGGTGAAATAAATAAAAAGAAAGTAGAAGAAGCATTTAAACAAATCATTCAACGACATGAAAGTTTAAGAACAACTTTTGCTTTTGTTGAAAACGAATTAAAACAAGAAATATCAGAAGAGTATAATTTTCAATTAGAATTATTTGAGTACAAAGAAGGTCAATTGGATGATATAGTAAAGTCATTTATTCGCCCATTTGATTTAACTAACAAAAAAGAGCCATTGTTGCGCGTAGGATTGGTCGAAAAAAGCCCAACAGAACATTTGCTAATAATGGATTCTCATCACATTGTTATGGATGGTGTGTCTAGATTTATTATAAGAGAGGAATTTAATCTTTTGTATAATGAAGCAAGCTTATCTCCATTAAAATTACAATATAAAGATTATGCAGAGTGGCAAAATAGTGAAGAACAAAAGAAAGGGTTAGATGAAGAAAAATCGTTTTGGTTAAATGAATTTTCAGAAGAATTAGAACCATTAGAGTTACCAACAGATTTTGTTAGACCATTAACTCGAAATAATGAAGGAGATTTTATTCGATTTGAAATAGGTCATGAAGAAACCAAAAAGCTAAAAGAAATTGCATCTGCCGATGGAACAACAGTATTTTCTGTTCTGGTAGCAATTCTTAATGTATTATTAAGCAAGTTAACTAATCAAGAAGATATTGTAATTGCTACTCCGGTGGCAGGAAGACAACATGCAGACCTTGAAAATTTAATTGGGATGTTTGTAAATACTATTTGTTTACGTAGTTATCCCAAAGGAGAGAAATCTTTTGACGAGTTTTTGTTAGAGGTAAAAGATAAAACATTAGAATGTTTTAAAAACCAATCTTACCCTTTTGAAGAGCTAGTTAAAGAGCTTAAAATAGCCAGAGATAATAGTAGGAATCCACTTTTTGATGTAATGTTTGTATATCAAAATTATGAAGAAGCTAAAAATGAAACTGAAGGTTTAGTCTTTAAACCAGAACAGTTTAATCATACTTCTTCTAGATTTGATATGACATTTTTAGCGGTTGATGATGCGGATCAATTATTCTTAAGACTTATTTTTTCTACAGAATTATTTACAAAAGAAACGATCCAACGATTCGTTTCTTACTTTAAGAATGTTGTTACCGTTGTAGTTAATAATCAGCATACATTGCTTTCTGAGATAGATATGATCCCTTCTGAAGAAAAAGCATTGTTGTTATCAAATTTTAATACTCCTAAGGTTGATTTTCCTACAAATAAGGTAAGTATCGAGCTATTTGAAGAATTTACACGTAAATCACCCAAAGATATAGCATTGGTAGATGGAGATCAATCTATTACATATAAAGAATTAGATGATTGGGCAATTGCAATAGCACAGAACATTGATAAAGAAGTAAGAAAAGATGAAAATTGTAAAATAGGGATACTTTTTAATTCTTCGATGGAGATGATTGCCAGTATTTTAGGGGTTCTGAAAACAGGTAATGCTTATGTACCTCTATCTCCAGATACATCAGAAGAAAGAAATAGATATATACTTTCAGACTGTGATGCAAAACTTGTACTGGTACAAGAGAACCTTAAAACAAATAAAAATGTTATTCCTCTAGTAAATGATACAAAGATGTTATGGGTAGGAAGCGAAGCATTGTCATCTTCTAATAATGGATATGAGTCGAAAAAGGTGTCCCCAGAAGATATTATGTATGTAATATATACATCAGGTACTACGGGAACACCTAAAGGAGTTGAGGTTAAATATTCTGGAATAACTAATATGTTATATGCCTTTAAACATGAGTTTGCAATGAAAAATTCTGTTAGAATGGCTCATCTGGCAAATGTAACTTTTGATGCTTCAGTATTTGAAATATGGCCTTCTTTAGCATTTGGAGGCTGTTTATATATTGTTTCGCAAGAAATACGACAAGATCCAGAATTATTAAAAGTATGGTTGAATGAAAATAAAATAGAAATATTATTTCTTCCGACCGTTTTGGCAGAGCATGTGTTAAAAAATGAAGAAGATCTTCAAAACTCATCTTTAAAAATAATAAACATTGCAGGTGACAGATTAAATTATTTACCAACAAAAAAACTACCTTATAAAATATACAATTTGTATGGCCCAACAGAAGATTCTATCTGGACAACCTCATTAGAACTAAATAATGATGAGGTATATGATTATTACTCAATTGGAAAGCCGATTCCAAATAAGAAAGTACTTATATTAAATAAATATGGAAGACTACAGCCTTTAGGTGTTCCAGGAGAAATCTGTGTCTTGGGAGAAGGTCTTGCTAAAGGATATGTAAATAATAAGACATTAACTAAAGAGAAGTTTATTAAAAATCCATTTTTAGTTAATGAAAGAATGTATCGCACAGGAGATAAAGGTAGTTGGCAGCCTGATGGAAATATTCAATTTCTAGGAAGGATAGACCATCAAGTAAAAATTCGTGGATTTAGAATTGAATTAGGAGAGATTGAAGCGCATTTATCAACATATGAAAGGTTTCAAGAAAGTACAGTTACGGCAAAAGGAGAAGAAGGTGATAAATATTTAGTTGCATATTATGTGTCTGAAAATGAGGTTGATATTAATGATTTGAAAAACTATCTATTGGAAAAATTACCTAGCTACATGATTCCGGCATATTATGTAAGGATGGATCAATTACCTCTTACTTCTAACGGTAAACTTAATCGAAAGGCATTACCATTACCATCTCTTACAGAGCAAAATAACTATGTTGGGCCAGAAACTGAGACTGAAAAAGTACTGACAGAAATATGGGGCAAAGTATTAGGAACACCAAATATAGGAGTGACCGACAATTTCTTTTTGGTAGGAGGAGATTCTATAAAGTCTATACAGATAAGTTCCAGATTGAGATCTTTAGGTTATGAAGTATCTGTGAAAGATATTCTTATCAATAAAGATATCAGATCTTTAGCAACAAAGTTGAGAAAAACTCTAAAACAATCTGATCAATCACAGGTAGAAGGTAAAGCTATATTGAGCCCAATTCAAAAATGGTTTTTTGAAAATAATCTTACAGAAAAACATCACTTTAATCAATCAGTATTGCTTGATTTTCCAGATAGTATCACAGAAGATACTGTTAGATCGATTTTCGAAAAGATTCAGGAACATCATGATGCTTTAAGAACAGTTTATAAAGAAAATGCCGAAGGACCATCATCATACTATTTAGGAATTGATGAATCCCCGGTTTCGTTACATGTTTTTGATTTAAGAGGCGCCAAAGATGCTTCGACGATGTTGTTATCTGAAAGTAAAAAAATACAATCAGGTATTAATATACAGACCGGCCCTTTAATGCATTTAGGATTATTTCAAATGGATAAAGGAAGTCGCTTGTTGATTGTAATACATCATTTAGCAGTCGACGGAGTTTCTTGGCGCATTTTATTTGAAGATATTGAAACGCTGTATCAACAGATAAAAAATAAAGAAACTCTTGAACTACCATTGAAAACAGATTCTTTTAAAAATTGGACCAATAAGCTACTCGATTATTCTACAGGCAATAGAATGGAATTAGCACAGAAATATTGGGATAATGAGTTGCAAAAACCATGTTCTATATTAAAAAGAGATTATCCAAATGGGGAAAATATTTTTAAGCATAAAGCTGTAAAACAATTTCAGTTAAGCGAAGAAGCTACATCAAAACTATTATCCGATGTTCACCTTCCATTTGGTACTCAAATTAATGATATACTGTTGACAGCATTCTTATGGACCTATAGCGAATTCTATAACAGTAAAGATGTACTCATAGATTTAGAAAGTCATGGAAGAGAAAATCTGGGACTAGGAGAAAATATTAGCCGTACCGTTGGATGGTTTACTAGTTTCTACCCTGTTTTATTGCAAGCAGAAAAAGTAGATAAAAACAACTTAAATACATTAATAAAAGAAGTAAAAGAAAAACTACGAAAAGTACCAAATAATGGGATTGATTATTTGATTTATAAATATTTGACTAAAAATGCTGTTGAAACAAAAAATAAAGCGCAAATAAGCTTTAATTATTTAGGGCAATTTGATGCAGATATAGCAGATAGTTCTTTTATTATAGGAAAAGAAGACAAAGGCGATGAAGTATCACCTGAAAAAGAAAGAGATTACGATTGGGATTGTGCGGGTATAATTACCGAAGGAAAATTGACAATGAGCCTTATGTATAGTGCTGAGCAGTATAACCAGGATACAATTAATGCTATAATGACTTCTTTAAAACAGAATTTGGAGCAATTGATAACATATTGCGCCACTTATGACAAGAAAGAATTATCTCCATCAGACTTTATTTACAAAGATTTGTCTTTTGATCAATTAGATCAGCTTTCTAAACAATACGATATTCAAAATATATATCCTTTATCTCCCATGCAGGAAGGAATGTTGTTTCATTATTTAATGAGTCCAGAATCAGAAAGTTATTTTGGGCAAATGACTTTTGAAGTTCATGGTGATTTGGACATACAGGCTGTCGAGAAAAGTATGAATGATTTAATTGCCCGACATGAAGTTTTTCGTGCCATTTTCCTCCATGAGGGATATGAAAGACCAATACAACTTGTTTTAAAAGATCGAGAAATAAAAATACTGTATAGAAACTTACTTGATGAAAAAACGACCACAAATAGTATCGAAGAAGAGGTAGAAAACTATAAGAAAAACCAAAAAAGTAGTTTTGATTTAAGTAAGGATCTATTAATGCAATTAACCGTCCTGCGTACAGCAGATAATACACATACTTTTATATGGAATTATCATCATATTTTAATGGATGGGTGGTGTACAGCTACGATATTATCTGAATTCAGAGAGATCTATTCTAAGAAGAGAAAAGGGTTACAAGCTGAGTTGCCTGTAAGTAATTCATACCATAATTATATAGAATGGTTAGAAAATAGAGATATCAAAAGTTCAGAGTATTACTGGAAGAATTATTTAGAGGGGTATAAGCATCCTGTATCCATGCCTAAAATCAATTCAATTTCTATTGAAGAAGCGGCTTTTGTTCCCAAAATTGAGCATTTGATTATTGGAGAAACCAGTACAAATCTTATCCAAGAATTGACCATTGAATATGGAGTGACAGTGAGTACGATAATTCAATGCGCATGGGGAATGTTATTAGCAAAATATAATAACGTAGATGAAGTAGTTTTTGGAACCGTCGTTTCTGGTAGACCTTCAGAAATAGAGGGAATTGAAGATATGATAGGATTGTTTATCAATACCATCCCCGTACGAATTAGATTTAACGACGATGAAAGTTTAGGTGATGTATTAAAAACAATACAAGAAAGCGCATTAGAAAACGAAAAACATCAATACCATCCATTATCCGAAATTCAAACCTATAGTACTTTAGGAAGAGATCTTTTTGATCATATAGTAGTAGTAGAGAATTATCCCGTTGTGGATGATGAAGAAACCGACAGTAACAAAAGTGACTTTTTAGTTAAAAATGTCGAGATGTATGTTCAATCTAATTATGGTCTATCTCTTGTTGTTGTGCCTAATGAAGAAATTGAAATAAAAATAGAATACAATGCTAATGTGTACGATAAAAATACTGTACAAAATATATTAGCACACCTCAATCAGGTAATTCATCAAGTCATATTACCTAGCGAAGTAGAAGTAGCTTAATCCACTCTACACTCAAAATCAAGTATTAACTTTTAATAAAGAAAACATTGGAACAGTCAAAATTAAATCTCAAAGGGATTAATCTCTTTGATATTAACCTGCTATCAGAAGAAGAGAAAAATCAGTATCTCTATGAGTTTAATAAGACAAATGCTGATTTTCCAGGTGAATCGAGCATAACAGCTTTGTTTGAAGAACAAGTTGATAAAACACCAGATCATATTGCACTGCAAATTGCAGACAAGCATATGACCTATAAACAACTAAATGATGAAGCCAATAGGTTTTCGGCATATTTAGTTGATCAATATAATGTAAAGCCTGGCGATCTTGTAGGGATTATGTTAGGGAGAAATTATGATCTAATTCCTGTTATTTTAGGAATTCTAAAAGCTGGAGCGGCATATGTTCCTATTGATCTTAACTACCCTAAAGAAAGAATAGAAAGGATTATAACCGATTCTAAAATTAGCACCTTGGTTATTGAGAACGAGAATACATTTTCTGTAGAGACAGACTTATCTATCCTAAATATTTATAAAGAGCAAAAAAAGATAAATGCTCAAAAAGTCAAAAAGAATAAAGAAAGAAAAAACACAGACCTAGCCTATGTAATTTATACCTCAGGATCTACAGGCAATCCAAAAGGAGTAATGATTGAGGATAAATCGTTAATTAATTATGCATTTTGGGCTTCTAATTATTATTTCCAGGGCAAAAAAGGAGTAATGCCATTATACTCTTCAATTTCTTTTGATTTAACTATTACATCAATTTTTGCTCCATTAATTTCAGGTAATACTATAGTTATATACAAAGAGGATAAAGCTACCAACCTTATAGAAAAAATCATAGAAGAGAATCTTTGTGATACTATAAAGTTAACCCCATCTCATCTAAAAATTTTAAAGGAGAGTGTAGCTTTAAAAAAACAAATTGAAAAAGGGAGTAATATAAGAAGGCTTATTGTAGGAGGAGAGGAACTTTCAACAAGTTTGGCTGCAAGTATGTATGAATTGTTTAAGGGCAATATAGAAATATATAATGAGTACGGACCTACAGAAGCAACTGTGGGATGTATGATCTATAAATATAACCCTAAAGATAAAAACTTATCGGTAGCTATTGGAGGACCAATTAATAATACTCAAATTTATATTCTGGATGATTTTTTAAATCCTGTAGCCAATGGCATGTTAGGAGAGTTATATATCTCTGGTGAAGGAGTTGCAAGAGGGTATTTGTCTAATGAAAAACTAACTTTAGAACGTTTTCTAGAAAACCCTTTTATTCCCGGAACTACCATGTATAAAACCGGAGATTTTGCACAAAGGTTACCAGATGGTTCTATTATTTTTTCTGGACGAAAAGACGAACAGGTGAAAATTAATGCTTACCGTATTGAGCTTGGTGAAATAGAAAATCAATTATCAAAATATAAAGATATTATTGATTGTACTGTAGCAGCAAAAGAAAGTAATAATGAAAAATACATTGTAGCATATTATACCACTAAAGAAGAAATAAAATCAAGTACTCTAAAAATATTTTTACAAGAAAAATTACCAGAGTATATGCTTCCTAGTTATTACATGGTAGTAGATAAGATTCCATTAACAGCAAATGGTAAACTTGATAAATCAGCACTACCTTTTCCTGATATTGTTGAAAATAGAGAATATATAGCACCAGTAAGCAATACTGAAAAAACATTGCAAAAAATTTGGTCTGAAGTGTTGAAACTACCTGAAGAAGAAATTGGTACTACTCAAAACTTTTTAGAACTCGGGGGTCATTCGATCAAAATGATATTAATGCTCAATAAAGTTTTGAAAGAATTTAAAGTAAAAGTACCTATGAATGAGGCATTTAATCGCCTTGAGATTCAGAGTTTGGCAAAATATATTGAAAGTTTAAATAAAGAGTCGGCACATAATGCTATTAACAGTGCACTCAAAAAAGACTTTTATCCATTATCATCGGCACAAAAACGACTCTATTTTTTACATCAATTTAATTCGTCATCTGTTACCTATAATATTCCTAAAATAGTCAGAATCATAGGTAAACCAAATACGTCTGAGATTAAAAATGCATTCTGTGAACTTATAGATCGATATGAAATTTTAAGGACATCTTTCTTTATGAATGGTTCAGATCCAGTGCAAAAAATTCATGATGATGTGGACTTTGAATTAGAATATTATACATGCAAAGAAGATGAACTTAATACGACTATTAATGAGTTTGTAAGACCATTTAACTTGCAAAACCCCTCTTTAATAAGAGCTGGATTAGTTGAAATTTCTAACAAAGAATATCTACTTATGGTAGATATGCATCACATTATTACAGATGGTGTATCTGAAAGTATATTGATAAAGGAATTTATGGCATTGTATGACAAACAAGAATTGCCTAAACTTTCAATACAATATAAAGATTTTGTAGAATGGCAATTAGAAGAGCCGCAACAACTTGTATTAAAAAAGGAAAAAGAATATTGGTTAAATGAGTTTAAAAATAAACAGTCGATATTAAACTTACCTTCAGATTTTATTCGACCAGCTGTTAATACTAATGAGGGAGCTGTAGTAAATTTTACATTCAATCAAAAGAAAACTAATGGATTAAAAAGATTAGCAAAGCAAGAAGAAACTACCTTGTTTGTAGTGTTACTTTCGGCATTTAACATTCTATTAAGTAAGCTCACTAATGAAGAAGATGTAACCATAGGAAGCCCAGTTTCCGGAAGACAGCATTCTGATTTAGAGTCTGTTGTAGGTGTATTTATTAATATGTTAGCATTAAGAAATTTTCCAAAAGCTAATCTTGGATATACAGACTTTTTGTCAAATGTAAAATCTAAGGTTTTACAAGCATTCAATAATCAAGGTTATCCATATGAAGAATTAATTGATGAATTAGAATTAGGTAGGGATATTAATCATAATCCTTTGTTTGATGTTATGTTTGCGTATCAAAACTTTGAAAATGAAACATTTCAAATTTCAAATTTAGAGGTTACCCCTTATGAACTTAATCGGGATGTATCGAGGTTAGATTTAAGCTTACAAGTTTTTGAAACTACCAATGAACTTCAACTACAGTTCGAATATTCGACACAATTATTTAAAGAAGAGACAATAGAAAGGTTCATTTCATATTTTAATGAAATTATAGTAGAGATAACCTCAAATCCAAATATAATAATAAGTGATATTGACCCACTTCCTGATAAGGAAAAACAAAAACTTTTAGTAGAGTTTAATAATACGGCAATAGATTTTTCAGAAGAAGACACTGTAGTTTCCTTATTTGAAAAACAAGCATTAAGATCTCCTGATAAGATAGCCATTGTTTATGAAGGAAAAACATTGACATATAAAGATGTAGATGAGAAATCAAACCAATTAGCACATTATTTAAAAAACTCTTGTCAAGTTGGAAAGAACGATATCGTAGGTTTTATGATGGATCGCTCAGAAAACTTAGTGATAGGTCTTTTAGGTATATTAAAAACCGGAGCAGCATATTTACCAATTGATCCTTCATATCCTAAAGAACGAATATCTTATGTATTAAAAAATAGTGGAGCTAATGTTCTTCTAGTCGATGATGAAATAGAGAATGAAGTTGTTGAAGATAAAGAGGTTGTTTATTTAAGTCAAACTGCACATGAGAAAAAGACGAGTGTAGACAGTAATATAAAACCTGATAGTGTTTGTTATTTGATTTATACTTCGGGATCTACGGGCAATCCAAAAGGAGTTATTATTACACACCAAAATGTGGTCAATTTTATAGCAGGAATTAGTGATCGTATCCCAGCAACAGAAAAGGATGCAATGTTAGCTGTAACCAGTACTTCATTTGATATTTCAGTTCTTGAACTATTCTGGACCATATGTAATGGGGTTGAAATCGTAATACATCCTTCTAACGTTTCATTATCTGGTCTTGATAGGTATATGCCAGGAGAAGACTTATCAATGGATTTTAGTTTGTTTTTCTTCTCTAGTTACAATAACAAAGAAACCAACAAGTATGATTTATTATTAGAATCTACAAAATTTGCTGATAAATCTGGTTTTAGCGCAGTTTGGACACCAGAAAGACATTTTCATGAATTTGGCGGTTTGTATCCCAATCCATCAGTAATAAGTTCTGCACTTTCTATGGTTACTAATCAAATTGAACTTCGAAGTGGTAGTGTGGTGGCTCCATTACATGACCCAATTCGCATTGTAGAAGAATGGTCCGTGGTAGATAACCTTTCAAACGGTAGAGTGGCGTTGTCATTTGCCTCAGGATGGAACCCTAATGATTTTTCATTAGCTAAAGATTCATATAAAGAGAGAAATAAAATCCTGCATGAACAAGTTGATGTGATGAAGAAGCTGTGGAGAGGAGAACCTATTAAAAGAGAAAATGGCCTTGGTAAAGAAGTAGACCTTACCGTTTTTCCAAGACCTATTCAAAAAGAAATGCCGATATGGATTACTTCAAGTGGAAATATAGAAACCTTTAAAAGTGCAGGTGCTAGTGGTGCTCACTTATTAACGCATCTTTTAGGACAAAATGTTGATGAACTTGAAGAGAAAATTAAACTGTATAGACAAGCTCGAGTAGAAAATGGTTACGACGAAAATGGAGGAAAAGTAGCAGTAATGCTTCATGCATTTATTGGCGAAGATATAGAAGAGGTAGAACGTATTGTTGAAGAACCATTTACAGAATATCTAAAGACTTCTATAGGTCTTAATAAACTATTAATGGAAGAATCAGGGCTAAATTCTGATGATATTGATGGTAAAGAAATGAAGCTTGTATTAAAAAATGCATTCAAAAGATATTATAAGAATAGCTCACTTATCGGAACCAAAAGTAAGTGTAGTGAAATGGTGCTAAACTTGAAAAAAATTGGAGTAGATGAAATAGCTTGCTTGATCGATTTTGGAGTAGAAAATGATAAAGTATTAGAAAGCTTAACCCATATCGAAGAGCTAAAACAGTTATTTGCTATGAAAGGAAACAAAGCTCATCAGCCTATTACAATGATGCAATCAACACCGTCATTTATAAAAATGACTCAAGAAGGTGGAAGTTCTGTTAAATTTTTAGGATCGTTAAAAACACTATTATTAGGAGGTGAACCAGTGCCAAAAATGCTAGTAGAACAATTACAAGAAAAAACGTCTGCCAGTATTTTTAATATGTATGGTCCTACCGAAACTACTGTTTGGTCCTCTATACATAAGTTTTCTGAAGAAGATTCAAAAGTGACTGTAGGAACTCCAATCATAAATACACAGATACTGATTTTAGATAAGAATAAGAAAATGGTGCCTGTCGGAGTTCCAGGAACATTATTTATAGGTGGTAAAGGCGTTTCAAAAGGATATTGGGCAAATGAGCAATTAACAAACGAAAGGTTTGTACAAAATCCATATAAAGAAAATGATATCATATATGATACAGGAGATATTGCAAAATGGAATGTCGATGGAACAATAGAATTAATAGGAAGAGAAGATGCACAAGTAAAAATTAGAGGGCATAGAATTGAATTAGGAGAAATTGAATCACAATTAAATAAACATAATTTGATTCAACAATCTGTAGTGGTATGTAATAATGTAGAAGAGGAGAAATATTTAGCAGCGTTCTATGTAGCATCAGAACCATTAGATGTTAATGATATTAGGACTTATTTATTTGATTACTTGCCAAGTTATATGCAACCTTCGTTTTTTATTCAATTAAATGAAATGCCACTTACTCCAAATGGTAAAATAGACAAAAAGGCATTACCAAATCCATTATCTATTCAAGAACATGATTTTGTGGCCCCATCTAATAGTGAAGAAGAAGCTTTAGTTGAAATTTGGTCAGAAGTACTGGAGCTTCACGCAAATCAAATTAGTGTAGAAAAAAGTTTCTTCGAATTAGGAGGTAATTCATTAAAAATATTAAAACTAAACTCCTTAATGCAAGAGAAACTTAATTGGGAGGTTTCTATACCAGAGATGTTCCGATATCCATCCATAGCTTCATTAATTGCATACAAAAATAGTTCGAAACCTAGCGGAGAAGACTATGGAAAAGTAGCAGAAGATGAGGTTTCAGAAATGGAAAGTATGTTTAATCTTATAGAACAAGAATAACCTTTATCACATATGAAAAAATATAACGGTGTAGAAATTGCCATTGTAGGAATGTCCGGGCAATTTCCAGGGGCAAAAGATATTGACCAATTTTGGGATAACCTAAAAAATGGAGTAGAATCAATAGGCTTTTTTACAGATGAAGAACTTAAAGAAGAAGATGAAGAAATTGAAACTATAAATAACCCTTCTTATGTAAAGGCGAATGCTTATTTAGAGGATAAACAATATTTTGATTCAGAGTTTTTTGGGTATACTCCATCTGAAGCAAAATTGATGGATCCTCAGGCAAGGTTATTTCATGAAAACTGTTGGAAAGCATTAGAAGACGCTGGATATGATATTACTACTAATACTGATAAGATAGGACTTTTTGCAGGAGCTTCTTCTAATGTAAATTGGCTGACTTATGCTTTGTTATCTAACATGGATAATAAAGTTAACAACTTTAATGCGTTTCATTTAAGAGATGTATCTTTTTTATGCTCAAGAGTTTCGTATTTGCTAAACTTACAAGGGCCTTCGGTATATATAAATACTGCATGCTCTACATCATTAGTAGCTATTCAACGAGCATGCATGAGTTTATTGTTGAGAGAATGTAAAATGGCTATTGCAGGTGGAATAACAATAAAAAACCATTCTAAAAAAGGATATTTCTATGAAGAAGGAATGATAGAATCATCTGATGGACATTGTAGAACGTTTGATGCAGATGCAGACGGAACAATTGGAGGAGAAGGTGTAGGAGTTATTGTATTAAAAAGACTGTCGGATGCTATAAAAGATGGCGATAATATCTACGCTGTTATTAAAGGAAGTGGAGTCAATAATGATGGTGATAATAAAATTGCTTATACAGCACCTAGTATTGACGGACAATCACAAGCGATTCATAAAGCCATGAGAATGGGGAAAGTAGAACCGCAAAGTATCAGCTATGTTGAAGCACACGGAACAGCTACTAAATTAGGAGACCCAATTGAAGTTGAGGCACTAACACACTCTTTTGGAAAGAGTGATGAGAAATATTGCGCTATAGGTTCGGTAAAAAGTAATATAGGCCATTTAGATATTGCTGCAGGAGTTGCCGGATTAATAAAAACTGCAATGTCGCTAAAAGATAAGTTAATACCGCCCTCTTTACATTTTAAAACACCTAATCCTAAGATAAATTTTTCAGAAAGCCCTTTTTATGTTAATACAGCATTGACGAAATGGAAAAATGATAAGTACCCACTAAGAGCGGGGGTAAGTTCTTTTGGTATTGGAGGTACAAATGCACATGTAATTTTAGAAGAGGCCCCAGAGATGATATCTTCTCCGGATAGTAGAGATTATCAAGTATTAACCTTCTCTGCTAAAACGACAACTGCTTTAGAGAGAAACCTACAGCGATTTTCAGAATTCATTAAAGAAAATAATGAACTAAAATTGTCTGATGTTGCGTATACATTGCAAACCGGACGAGCATCACTAGGATATAGAAAGACAATTGTTTGCAATGAAAAAGAAGATATTGCAGAGGCATTATCAAACCTAAAAATACAACACGTAGACAAATATCTTTCAAAAAAAGAAAGACCTAGCATTGTTTTTATGTTTTCAGGACAAGGTTCTCAATATGTTAATATGTGCCTTGACTTGTATAATAATGAAACAGCATTTAGAGAAAACTTAGATACGTGTTTCGAAGTTTTAGGACGTTTTACAGATAAAGATTTAAAAAGTATTTTATTTTCTGAGAATGAGACCGAAATAAATAATACAGAAAACGCCCAACCATTATTGTTTAGTATAGAGTATGCTCTTGCACAATTACTAATTTCTTGGGGTATTCAACCCGAAGCTATGGTTGGTCATAGTATTGGAGAATATGTAGCAGCGTGCTTAAGCGGTGTGTTTTCATTAGAAGATGCCTTGTTTTTGGTATTGAACAGAGGAGAACTAATGCAAAAAGCCTCTAAAGGTACGATGCTTAGCGTATCGATATCTGAAGAAAAACTACAGCCATATCTTTCACAAAATGATAGAATTTCTTTGGCAGCTGTAAATAGTTCAGACTTATGTGTACTATCAGGAACTCATGAAGAGATTGCAAAAATTAAGGCAGTTTTAGAGCATAAAGAATTTTCTTGTAAAGAATTGAGAACATCTCATGCATTTCATTCTCATATGATGGATGAAATTCTGGAAGAATTCCGTGCCATATTGGATAAAATAGAACTCAGTTCACCTCAAAAACCTTTTTATTCAAACCTAACAGGAGAATTAGTTTCTGATAATCAGGTTACTAATTCTGAGTATTGGGTAAAACATTTAAGGGGGACTGTTAAGTTTTCAAAATGTATAGAAAATTTAGCCAAAAAACAACAAACCTTATTTATAGAAGTTGGACCAGGTCGAGTATTAAGTTCATTAGTACGGTCTAATCCAGCAAGAAATAAAAATCAAGGAATTGTTAACCTGGTTAGACATTCTTCTGAAGAAACTAATGATCAGCGTTATTTATTATCAAGTATTGGAAGCATCTGGGAATATGGTGTAGAACCAGACTGGAAGACCCTATACCAAGATGAGACACGCTTAAAAGTATCTTTACCAACATATTCTTTTGATAAAGTGGCATACCCGACCAATGTGGATGCTTATAAAATGATGACCGAAATCTCGGGGGCAACCAATGCGAATAATGCTTCAATGTATTACGAGCCTTCTTGGAAGAAAGCATCAGTACCTAAAATCGATACTACTCAATCTGAAAATAAAGTAAATATCCTGTTTCTCGATGAGTTAGGTATTGGTGATGCATTACAAACGAAACTTGAGAAAAATTCAGATACTGTAATTGGTATTAAAAAAGCAGACAATTTTAGTATAGATACTTCAGGAACATACCACCTGAATCCTGAAAACAAAGAAAATATAGAACAACTTTTTTCTGATTTACATCAAAAAGGAATACATCCAGACAGAGTTTTATATGCTTGGCCTATCTCGGATGGTAAAAACGAACCCTCACTACAATATAAAATTGAAGAAACAAGTTTTTACACACTGTTTAATACCATCAAAAGCCTACATTCAAATTTCGATCTCGAAGAAAAAGAGCTTATTGTTCTAACAAATGATTTACATACAATTGTTGGAAATGAAGAAGGAAATTCTGAAGAAGGAATGCAACTTGGATTATTAAAAGTAATAGCACAAGAATATTCTGGAATTCTTACAGGTCATATTGATATCTCATTACATTCAAAAAATAAGGAAAAAGATGTTGAAAGATTATATCAAGAAATTTTATATAAAGAACAAGGGAAGAGTGTTGCACTAAGAAATGCAAATCGATGGGTACAAACCTACGAATCGATTAATGTAGATAATATAAAACCTGAAAGCGGATTTAAGAATAACGGGACGTATTTAATTACAGGTGGTCTTGGTAATTTAGGGTATACGCTTTCTAAATATCTACTTGAAAAATTTAAAGCAAAAGTAATACTCACAGGTCGAACAGAATTACCGAAAAGAAACGAGTGGAAAAAAATTGTAAATACGGGAGAAGCTAATGAATATCTTAAAACAAGAATTGAAAGATATCAAGAACTCGAAAAATTAGGTGGAGAAATAGAATATTATTCTTGTGATATTATAGATAAATCAGACTTTGAAAAACTAGTAGAAAATATTGAAAAAACTGAATTTATAGACGGTGTGATTCATGCAGCGGGAGTAATTCATGGAAATTCAATTAATCTAATAAAGCATCTGCAAAAAGAAGATTTTGAAGATCAATTCTTTGCCAAAACCATTGGTATAAAAGTTTTAGACGAAGTTTTTAAAGATAAAAACCTGGATTTTTGCCTGGTTATATCCTCGTTGTCATCTATTCTAGGAGGTTTAGGCTTTGCTGCTTATGCTTCGGCGAATAGTTTTATGGATTATTTTGTAAAAGAAAAGCTGTCTAGCGGAAATCTGGAAAACTGGCTTTGTGTAAACTTTGATGGCTTAAATTTTTCAGATAATTCATCTGATGATGCTAGCCTTGATGTAGGAGAAATATATGAAGCTATTGAACGTGTTTTATCCTTAAAAGATCTTCAACAAATTGTAGTTTCAAAAACTGATTTACAGCTTAGATTAAATGATTGGGTTAAACGAAATTCAGAAGAGACTCTTGAAGAAAGCGAAGCATCGTACATAGATACAAGTCTTCAAGATACAAATGTGTCATTAAATTCTCTTGAAGAAGGATTGATAAAATTGTGGGAGGACTTCTTCGGAAAATCTGTAGAAATAGAAGATAATTTCTTTGAAATAGGTGGGGATTCTCTGAAAGCACTAACGATGCTTAGAAGAATTCATAAAACGTTCAATGTAGAATTGTCAATTAAAGAATTCTTTGACTGCAGTACAGTACGCTTGGTTAGTCAATGTATCAGTACCAAAAAAACCGAATTAGAAAAACCGTCTAAAAATTATGTTAGCATTCCAAAAGTAGAGAAGAGTGAATACTATCATCTAAGTTCGGTACAGAGAAGACTTTATTTCCTTCATGAATATGCCAAAGATTCTTTAGCTTATAATTTACCTCAAATTGTAAAGTTAGAAGGAGATTTAGATACTGCACATTTTGAAGCGGTTTTTGAGAAACTTTTGCAGAGGCATGAAAGTTTCCGTACTTCTTTTTCATTGATTAATGGTGAACCAATGCAAAAAATAGAAGAGCGTACTGACTTTAAAATAACTCAATTTAAAGCAGGTTTAGATGAAATTCCTAAAATAATTAATGACTTTATCAGGCCATTTGATTTGAATGAGTCACCATTAATAAGAGTTGGACTTGTTCAAATAAATGAATCAGAACATATCTTAATGGTGGATATGCATCACATTATTACAGATGGTATATCTCAAGGGATATTGATTTCAGATTTCATGAAGTTATACAATAATGAAAGCTTACCTCCATTGCATTTTCAATACAAAGATTATGCACATTGGCAACATACCGAAGAGCAACAAGAGCGCATATCAAATCAAAAAGAGTTTTGGTTGCAACAATTCTCTGATGATATTATGCCGTTTGATTTACCTACAGATTTTATTCGACCACTTGAATCAAGTAATAAGGGAGAATCGGTATGGATAACGTTGGAGGAAAAAGAAATTGATGGTTTAGCAAAACTTGCAGATAAAGAGCGAGCGACTAATTATATGGTTTTACTGGCCGTATTTAATATTCTCCTTTCAAAGTTGAGCAATCAAGAGGATATCACAGTAGGATCTCCTGTTGCAGGTCGACAACATGCAGATTTTGATAACGTTATAGGAATGTTTGTAAACACCCTGTCGATTCGTAATTATCCAAAAGGAAATTACACCTTCAGAGAATTTCTTGCTGAGGTAAAACAGAGAGCGATCGCTTGTTTTGATAATCAGGATTATCCTTACGAAGAATTAGTAGAAGCTCTTAAAATAGACAGAGAAAAAGGTAGAAATCCATTATTTGATACCATGTTTGAGTATCAATTAAGTACTGAAGAAACACAACTTAAAATTCCTGATTTAGAATTGACCGTTTTTAATGGTGTTGATGAAAAAATTCTTAATGTATCTAAATTTGATCTTCTATTATCTGCAGTAGAAAATGGAGATCATCTAACACTTAAACTAGAATATTCATATGATCTTTTTAGACGCGAGACAGTAGAACGTTTCATAGCGTATTATAAAAAGATAATTAATCAGATTATAAATAATCCAGATTGCAAATTATCTGACGTAAAACTATTAGATGATAAAGAAGAAAATAAGCTTTTAAAGCTGTTGAACAATACCAAAAAGAAGTATCAGAAAGAAAATACTATTCTGGAACATTTTGAAAAGCAAGTGCAAGATGTGCCAAATCAAATTGCTATTCAATACAATGGCATAGATCTAACTTATAAAGAGTTGCAAAGCAAGTCAAATCAGATTTATGGGTATCTAAACGAAGAAAAAAATGTAAAAGCTGGCGATACGGTAGGAATTCTACTTGATCGCGATGAATACTTGATACCCGCTATTTTGGGAACATTAAAAACAGGAGCAGCATTTGTGCCAATAGATATAAAGCTTCCAGAAGAAAGAATACAGACTATTGTTGAGAGTGCTAATTTAAAAACAGTTTTAACCTGTAATAAAAGCCCATTGATAGCGTCGTTCCCAGATATTGTAAATCTTGATGAAGTAACGCAGGATTTAGCTTCATTTGAGAAACAATATATCAGTCATTCTGTAAAAAATACAGATGTAGCATATATTATTTACACCTCAGGATCAACTGGTAAACCTAAAGGTGTAATGATTGAGCATCAATCATTAATTAATTATATCAACTGGAGTGCAAAAGCCTATGTGAATAATGAAAAATCAACATTTGCACTGTTTACATCAATTTCTTTTGATTTAACGATCACTTCTATTTTTACACCTTTGTTTACGGGTAATAAAATGGTTTTATATCCCGAAAATGAAAATGAAATACTGGTAGAAAAAGTCTTTCTGGATAAAGAAGTAGATGTAATTAAACTAACACCTTCTCATTTAAAAATAATTAAAAATAGTACATGTTCTTCACTGAACACGACGCCTAAAAAACTAATTGTTGGAGGAGAGAATTTTGAAACTTCGTTGGCAAAATCTATTGATGAGCAATTTTCTAATCAAATGATTCAATATAATGAGTATGGTCCTACAGAAGCAACGGTAGGTTGTATGATTTATGAGTTTAATTCCAAAGAACAAACAAACTCCGTACCTATAGGCAAACCAATTGACAATATGCAGGTATATGTGTTAGATAAATATTTAAATCTGGTGCCCAAAGGAGTAGAAGGTGAACTCTATCTTTCCGGAGACGGAATATCAAAAGGATATTGGGGGAATGCAGATCTAACCAGCCAAAGGTTTTTAATAAATCCTTTTGCAAAGGGTAAGAAAATGTATCAGACTGGTGATATAGTAACACAGTTAGAAGATGGTAACCTGATATATAAAGGAAGAATAGATGACCAGGTAAAAATTAGAGGGTTTAGAATAGAACTGGGGGAAATAGAAGCTCAAATTGAAGCATATGAACACGTAAAAGAAGTATATGTTATTCCAAAAGAAATTCAGGGGGAACAAACTTTATTTGCGTATTATGTGGCCAGTCAAGAATTAGATGCATCAGAATTAAAGACACATTTGGCGAAGAGTTTACCAGAATATATGATTCCTGCTAATTGCATACAATTAGAAGAAATGCCATTAACGCAAAATGGTAAACTAGATAAAAAAGCGCTGCCAGATACAGCGATTAATAATGATTATATTTCTGCATCTACTACTCTTGAGAAGAACCTTGTAGAAGTATTTGCTAAAGTTCTAAAGCTGGATGAAGAATCGATTAGTACAAATAAGAGTTTCTTTGAATTAGGAGGAAACTCTATAAAAGTGATTCTTTTGATAAGCGCTATTAGAAAGCTAAATGCGGTAAAACTTAAGCTGAAAGATGTTTTTGATAATCCATCAATTCAAAAACTTGCTCAAGTAATAGAAAAAGCAACCGTGCAAAAAGAGAGCGTCATTCCGTCGATAGATAAAAAAGAGTATTATCCAACTTCTCCTGCTCAGGAAAGAATGTATTATCAGCAATCTTTGGATACTCAGGATTTAGGATGGAATATCTCTACTGCTTTGGAAATTAGTGATGAAAGTAGTACAGAAAAGCTTGAAGCTACATTTCAAAAACTAATTGATCGTCATGAATGTCTGAGAACAAGTTTTGTGTTAATAGAAGATGGTGTTGTACAAAAAGTAAATGAAGATGTGCGTTTTGAGCTTCAACAGTTAGAAGAAAACCAATTTGATAGGGTAGAAGAGGCTTTTTCAAGCTTTGTTCGTTCTTTTGATTTATCAGAGGCTTCATTATTTCGTTGTGCTTTATTAAAAAGAAAACAAGCTCCGGATCTTTTATTTATAGATGTTCATCATATTGTTTGCGATGGGATCTCACTGGATATTTTAATTAAAGATTTTACAGCATTATATTTTGAACAAAATCTTGATCCAATTGCCACCCGATATGTAGATTATGCTTCTTGGCAAAGAAACTCGAAGCATAAAATTGAAAAACAAGAAGGGTTTTGGAAGAATATGCTAAAAGGTAAATTACCCAGACTTGAATTACTAACACGTAAAGATCGGAACGAGGTAGGAACTTTTTATGTAGACGTTGATAGATTGGATATTACAGGCTCTTTATACACAGATATAAAAGAGAAAACACAGCAAGCTAAAGTATCCAACTTCATGTTTTTACTTTCGGTTTACTATATCTTATTATCAAAAATTTCGGGTAAAAGTGATGTTATTATTGGTACAGATGTACTAGGTAGAACACACACTTCTCTTAAAAACCTTGTGGGAACATTTGTAAATATTTTGCCATTACGAACAGATGTTAACGCTACCCTGTCTTACAAACAATTTTTAGAAGAAGTAAAAACAACCGTACTCGAAGCTTACGATAATCAAGATTTTCAATTTGATCAGATGGTTGATATAGTTGATAAAGAAGAGCGAGTAGTAAGAAACCCAATTGTAGATGTTCATTTTGCCGTTTCTGATACAGTTGAAGGTGATGAAGAGTTAGAAACGCTAAAGTTCAATCCTATATTAATTAATAGTGATACAAGAACTTCTCCTTATGAATTTAAAATTGAGGTAAGCGAAAGTAATCATCAGATGCATATCGATTTCATCTACTGTAAAGAGCTTTATGATACAGAAATGATACGTGTCTTAAAGGATTATTTCTCAAACATTCTAAATACAATTTTAGAAGACGATACAACTCAAATTCAGGATATTATGCTAGAGAAGCAAGTAATGGATTTTAGTTTTGAGTTTTAGTCAGTCAAAATCGATTTGAACATTAATTTATTAAAAAATACAACAAAAAATTATGTGCGGAATTTGTGGTTTTTTGAAATTCGATAGTGGAGTTTCAGGAGAAGATAATAGAATAATTGAAAATATGAATAATAAACTTATTCATAGAGGTCCGGATGCTCAGGATACATTGCTTTTTGATAATGTTGCTTTAGGATTTACCAGATTAAGTATTATCGGGTTAGAAAATGGGATGCAACCTATATATAACGAAGATGAGTCAATACTTGTGATATGTAATGGTGAAATCTTTAATTACATCGAGTTAAAAAAAGAGCTTAAAAATGCAGGGCATGTTTTTAGAACCGAATCTGATGTAGAAGTTATTGTTCATTTATACGAAACATATGGAACTGATTTCTTAGATAAGTTAAATGGTCAGTTTGCCTTTGCATTGTATGATACAAAAAGGAAAAGACTATTCTGCGCAAGAGATCAAATGGGTATTATTCCATTCTTTTACACCTTTGTCGAGAACACATTTATTTTTGGCTCAGAAATTAAAGCGATCCTAGAACACCCTCTTGTAAAAAGAGAAGTAGATTTAACTGGATTAGATCAGGTATTCACTTTTCCCGGGTTAGTAAGCCCAAGAACTATGTTTAAGAATATTAAAAGTCTCGAAAACGGACATTTTCTTTTAGTTGATGCCTATGGAGAAATAAAAGATGTTGAATATTGGGATTTGATTTATCCTGAGGGAGAAATGAAAATGAATGGTAAACCCGAAAAGGCTTATATAAATGAGTTAGAGGAGGTATTTAATAATGCAATCAATCTGAGATTAAGAGCCGATGTTCCTTCAGGCTTATACTTGAGCGGTGGATTAGATTCATCCATGATAACGGCAAAAGTGAATCAATTAGTTCCGGATATCAAGAAAGAAGCGTTTTCAATTGACTTTATCGATTCACAATATTCTGAATCTGTGTATCAAAAATTAATAGCCGAAGAAAGCAATGCAAAGCTCAATCAAAGAACATTTTTCTATGATGATATAAGTGAAAGACTACTACATTCTGTTTATCATAGTGAATGTCCAATAAAAGAAACTTATAATACAGCATCGTTATCATTGTCCGAGGCAGTTAGAGAAAAGGACATAAAAGTAATTCTCTCTGGCGAAGGTGCTGATGAGTTCTTTGCAGGATATGTAGGGTATAGGTTTGATAAAATGAAGGGATTAAATAGCACTCAAGATTCTATAGCTCCCGAAGAACGTGAATTGAGAAAAAAACTCTGGGGAGACGAATCTTTTTTCTATGAAAGAAATTACACCGAGTTTAATGCATTAAAAAAAGCATTGTACTCTGCAGATGTTAATGCTTCGTTTGACGAAATTAACTGTTTAAATCATACATTGATCAATACAGATCGTATAAAAAACAGAGATGTATTAAATAAAAGAGCATATATCGATTATAAAATGCGATTAGTAGATCATCTGGTTTCTGATCATGGTGATAGAATGGCCATGGCAAATTCAGTAGAAGTACGATATCCGTTTTTAGATAAAGAACTTATTAAGTATTCAACGCATTTACCTTCAGATTTAAAACTTAATGGATTTACCGAGAAATATATTTTGAAACAAATGGCTACTCGATTTTTGCCAAAAAAGGTTTTTGAAAGAGAAAAGTTTCATTTCATTGCTCCAGGAAGTCCTTATTTATTGCAAAAAAACATTGAATATATTAATGATCTTTTGTCTTACGATTTAATAAAGAAACAAGGATATTTTAATCCTGATGAAATCGAAAAACTTAAAAAGAAGTATAGCCAAGATGGATTTACAGTCAATGCTCCTTTTGAAAGTGATTTGTTAATTGTAGTCATCACCTTTGGAATGCTTCTAGACAAGTTTTTCGAATCTTAACTAACCTCTTTATTTGATTTAATATTCTGTAAGTGTAATAGATTTTTATAAAGAAATACTATTGCATCAACAGATTACCTTAAGAATGTGGCGAAGCTACTGTTCCTGCAGTAGTTTCTCGCTGCAATGGGGATTCCTATTCACAAAAACACGATAAAATAAGGAGTGAAACCAAAATTATTTCTTAAAAATACAAACCATATTCATAAACAATAATAACTGAAAAAAACACTGTTATGATTTTTCAAAACGAACTAATAAAAAGCTTTAAAACCTATCATAATCAAGTAGCTATAGATAATGGGGACACATTGGTAACATATGCCAATGTCTTGAAAATTGCAAATAAGATTACCACTATATTATTGAACAAGAAGATGCCTTCTGAAGCCTTTGTAGGGATACAGTTGACAGATAAAACAAATCTTATCTATTCTATTATAGGGGTATTAAATGCTAGAGGAGTCATTGTGCCTTTGGATGTTACAATGCCAGATTCCAGAATGGAAAATATTATAAAGGATTTGAATCTATCGTATATGATTACTTCCAAAGATAGTCCATTGGTAGAGAAACATTCTTCTGTAGAATACATTTTCATTGAAGATATATTGGATTCAGAAAACGAGAGTGATGAACAGAGCGTTCAATATCCAAAATATGATTCGCAAGATAGTGCTTATGTCTACTTTACTTCGGGAACCACAGGGAAACCCAAAGGCATAATAGGAAAGAACTGTAGTTTGTTACAATTTTTGAAATGGGAAATTGATACTTTTTCTATTGCTTCTGGCACCAGAGTGAGTCAGTTTATTAGTCCATATTTTGACGCTTTTCTTCGAGATGTTTTTGCTCCGTTATTAGCAGGAGGAACTATTTGTATACCACCAGCCGATGAAGATTTCTTTACACCAGAAAAAATGGTTGCTTGGATTGATAAAGCAAAAATTAACTTGATTCATTGTGTTCCAAGTTTATTTAGAGTGTTTAACAATGCGCAAATTACTGCCGATAATTTTACAACGCTTACCCATGTTTTAATGTCTGGAGAAAAAATCATTCCTTCAGAATTAGCAAATTGGTACACCGTGTTTAAATCAAGAATTCAGTTGGTTAACCTGTATGGTACTACAGAGACCACAATGATCAGAACTTCTTATAACATCAAACCAGAAGATGTTGAATTGCCAAAAATGCCAATAGGTTCTCCAATTAACGATACTCAACTTTTGGTGGCCGATGAAAATTTAAAACCTTGTAATCTCTTTGTACCTGGAGACTTGTACATTATTACTCCATATACAACCAAAGGATATTTAAACAATGACCAATTAAATACTGAGAAATTTTTAAAGGTAAATTCACCAACACTTGGAAAGGCTTTTGCTTTTAAAACAGGGGATAAAGCCAGAATGATGCCAGGAGGTGTTATCGACTTAATGGGACGTGAAGACAGGCAAGTAAAATTAAGAGGTATCAGAGTAGAATTGGATGAAATTGAGAACGTATTAACACAATCTGAATATGTTAAGAATGCAATAGTTATAAAACATTCTGATGATGAAACACCAGAAACCACAACAGATGCTTCTCATGGTACAGAATCTTTAATAGCATTTGTAATTAAGGACGATTCTGCAAGTCAGGTAGATTTTAAAGACACTGTTTTGGCCTATTTAAATGAAAATTTGCCTTCTTATATGATTCCTTCTGATGTTGTAGAAGTAACAGATTTTCCACTTTTAGAGAACGGAAAAGTTAATTATAATGGACTACTCGACTATTTGACAACCAATGAAATCGTACTTCCAGAAAATAAAACAGAATCAGAGCTTCTGGCAATTTGGAAAGAAATATTGGGCGATAAAGAAATATCAACAGATGATAGTTTTCATACTATAGGGGGAAATTCACTTGCTATCATGAGGTTGATTGGAAAGATTTACAAAGAATATAACGTTAGGATTTCTTTGAATGAAATGTTTAGCAATCTTACAATACAGAAACAAGCAAAGTATATAAATCAAGCCAATAAAGATAATATACTTACCATTACTAAAACAGAAGAAAAAGAGGCGTATAATTTAACAGCTGCTCAGGAGCGTATATATTATAACTATGAGCTGGATAAGAGTAGTACAGCGTTTAATCTTCCAATGTCATGGATGGTTAATGGGGATTTTGATAAGCAAAAATTACACAATGCTTTTTTGGCATTAATTGATAGACACGAAAGCTTACGAACGGGATTTAAATTTGTTGATGGAAAGCTTCAACAAGTTGTAAAAACATCGATTTCCTTTAATATCGAAGAAATTAATGCTACACAAGAAACGGCAAAACAAAAAATCATAGATTTTATACGACCATTTGATTTGGCAGAGGAACCCTTAATACGTTGTGGTCTTCTTACGATAGATAAAAACAAAACCATTATGGTTGTAGATATCCATCATATCGTATGTGATGGGATTTCTCAAAACAATGTATTCGGAGATTTGTTACAACTGTACAAAGGAGAAGAACTTATTCCATTACCACTACAGTATAAGGATTATGCAGAATGGGAGAGCGAATTTAAGATGACAGACGATTACATTTCACATCGAGAATTTTGGCTTAAAACCTTTGAAGGCAAGCTTCCAAAGCTTACTTTTCCTACAACGATTACCGATACAAAACAAGATACTAACAGAGGAGGAAATACTTCTTTCAAAATAGAAAAGAATGTATTGTCAAAAATTACAGATAACCTCAATAACAAGGAAATAACTACGTTTTCGGCATTATATTCATTGTTTCATTTATATCTATATCAATTTACTGCAGAAGAAGATATTGTGATTGGAATTAATACCTCTGGAAGACTTCAAGATGAACTTGAGGATGTAGTTGGGATGTTTACCAAAACCTTACCAGTTCGGTATAGGTTAAAGCCTCATATGAAATTTCATGATTATGTTAAAGAAATTCATCAATTGCTAATAGAGGCAAATAGTGCACAAATTTATGATTTATCAAACATCGTAAAAGATATCAATAATAGTAGAAAAACGACCATTGATAGTTTATTTGAGGTAATGTTGGTTTTCCAAAATTTTGAAGAGAAAAAAGTAGACTTGGATGAAGTAAACTTTTCTTCATACGAATTTGAAAATACAACGTATAAATACCCGATCACATTATTTGCTAGCGAAGGTGATGATGCAATGTTTTTCAGGATGGAGTACTCTGCTGCTCATTTTACTGCAGGGGATATAGATATTATTATAAATCAATTTAAGGAATTAGTAACCAAGGTTGCTGAAGACATAGATGCCGAAGTGATTCAATATATTGATAGTGAGTTTGCTGTAACTTCAATACAAGAAGAGGAAATCGCTTTTGATTTTTAACACAAAAAAGAATTACTGATTACTTCATTATAAATTCTACTTGTTTATCTATCTCAAAAAAAGATAAGAGGTATACATTTTATAGAAATACATTAAAAAATAAAGCTCATGTCAGCAAAGTCAAATTTAGATTTAGAAGCAATAAAAGCCAATAAAAATATTATGGTAAGGACCTATTGGAAAAATAGGTTAGAAGGAATGGAATGGAATGATTTTTTTGATCATAAAGTCCCTTCAGATGATATCAATGAAGGAACTCGAAAAACATACAAAACATGTAATACAGATAAAAAGTTATTTCAAAATTTAAATCGAATAGCTAGTACTTCTAAGGCAAAACATATGCTATTATTAGCGGGTTTAGAAGTTTTGGCATATAAATATTCTTCTCATAATGATATTTGCATATTTACGCCAACGTATTTGGAAAATAAGAATTCTGAAAAAGGACAATCAATAATTCCTTTGCGCATGAGTGATTTTGGAAATAAAACTTTTCCAGAATTTTTAATGGCTTTAAAGGATAATTTGATAAATGATACAGCGTATAGTAACTATCCTATAGATCGGATTTTGCAAAAGGATAGTGATGAGATAAAAGATATACCTACTGTAGGAATGCTTGTTCAAGGGGTTCAAGATGAAAATTTATTAAGCACTCTTCTGCCAGATATTCTATTTAAGTTTGAATTGAATGATACTATTGTATTATCATTAGAGTATAATGGTAGTAAGTACAATGAAAGGTATATAGCAGGTATAGTTGAGCACTACTTTAATCTTCTTTCAGAACTTTTGGCAAATAAAGAAAAGTCAATCAATTCGATCGAATTGATTTCTTCTAAGGATAAAAATAGGATTTTAGAAGAGTTTAATAATACCAAAATCTCATATCCTGAAGACAAAACGATTCTTGACTTTTTTAAAGCACAGACTCAAAATAAGCCTAATAACATTGCGATTCAAATTAATGATAAATGTTTGACGTATCAAGAACTCGATGAAAAGTCAAATCAAGTTGCAAATTTCATCAGTGAAAAGTACCCACAAAAAGGAAATGTCTTTGGGGTACAAATGGAGCGTTCGTTAGGATTGATGATTACAATTTTTGGAATTCTAAAATCAGGGAATATTTACTTGCCACTCTCTGAAAGTCATCCGACTGATAGGATTTTATACGCTTTAGAAAATAGTGAAGCAAAAGCTCTTTTTACGAAACCAGAATATTTTGAGAATTTTAATGATAAGATTGATTGTTTAAATCCTGTAGAGGCAAAAAAGTGCTCAAATGTATATGAAAACCTTGCGTTACCAAATGATGTTGCTTATATCATATATACATCAGGTTCTACAGGAAGACCTAAAGGAGTATTGATTAAACACACTTCTTTGGTGAACAGGTTGAACTGGATGCAAAACCAGTATCAATTAAACGAAAATGATGTAATTCTTCAGAAAACACCAATAGTTTTTGACGTATCGGTATGGGAGTTGTTTTGGTGGTCTATGTGCGGAGCAAAATTGGTGTTGGCCGATCCGGGAGCTGAAAAAGAACCACAGAAAATTTGTGAAATCATTGATAAGCAAAAAGTTACTACATTACATTTCGTTCCTTCGATGTTGAATGCCTTACTAGCATATTTATCAGAAGATGATCAGAAACATACCTTACAAAGTATAAAAAATCTATTTACTAGTGGAGAAGAACTTAAAGTTAACGATGCTAAAGGTTTTCTAGATTATTGTTCAAATGCAAGATTACATAACTTATATGGTCCAACAGAAGCTACTATTGATGTTTCATATCATCAAGTATCCAGAACCAGAAAGTACCGTTCAATTCCGATTGGAAAACCTATCGATAATACACAGTTATTCATACTCAATACAGAATTGCAACATCAACCGATTGGTATTCCTGGAGAATTGTTTATAGGAGGTGTTAATCTTTCACCCGGATATTGTAACCAACCAGAATTGACAAAAGAAAGATTTATAGAAAATCCTTTTGATGAACAATCAATACTTTATAAAACAGGTGATTTAGCGAGATGGTTACCCGATGGCGAAATAGAATTTTTAGGAAGAATTGATAATCAAGTTAAGATTAGAGGGAATAGAATTGAACTAGGAGAAATAGAATTAGCAATTCAATCATGCAAAGCAGTAAATAGTGCTGTTGTTTTAACAAAAGAGGCCCAAAGCGGGTTGCAACTGGTAGGCTATATTGTTACAAATCAAGAATATTCAGAAGATGATCTGAGAGAGGTCCTAGCATCTAAGTTACCGGAATATATGATTCCATCGTATTTCATAACTATAGATCAAATTCCAGTAACTGTAAACGGAAAAGTAGATAGAAATGCATTATTATCATTGAAATGGGAAAGTGAGAACGCATATGTTGCTCCCAAGACAGATCTGGAAAAAAAGCTTGAGTATTATTGGAAACAAACACTTGGGTTGGAAAAAGTAGGAATTCAAGACAACTTTTTTAGAACAGGAGGAGATTCTATACTCGCTATTAAACTAATCGGTACATTAAATAATGAGCTGTCTACTACAATAAGCATGGTAGATCTCTATGAAAATGACACCATTGAAAAAATGGCTTTGTTTATAGAGAATAGTAGTACAAATAATGCTCCAGAGTTGTATGAAGATGTAATCAAAGAAGTAGAGAACTTTGGAGAAACATACTTAAAAACGTATCCTAACGAACAGATTCAGACGGTTTTTCCGATGAGTGATATTGAAATGGCAATGTGTTTCATTCATAAATCTAGACCTAATGATATATTATACTTCGAGCAGTTGATGCAGCCAGTATTTTATAAAGATCTCAATCTTGAAATATTGCAAAGAGCTCTTGACCTTATGGTGGATAAACATGAGATCTTGAGAACTGGTTTTAATATGGAGAGGTTTGCACATATAGTGTATAAAAAAGTGGATACCAAAATTCAATTTTATGACTATAGTCAATATTCCAAAGAAGAGCAAAATCAAAAAATTAATGAGGATTTAGAAAAAAGCAGACCGGAACATTTTGATTTGAATGCAGAAAAACTTTGGAGGATTATTATTTATAAAATAGGAAAGGATCACCATGAAATCTTATTTGAGTATCATCATGCTATTATTGATGGTTGGAGTTTTGCCTCCTTATTAACCGAATGGAATAATACATACGTTGAGTTATTAAAGACAAACGTTTCAGAATTGCCTAAACTTCAAGCAAATTTTAAGGATTATATCGTACAAGAGCTTTTCAATAAAAAGAATGAAGAAACTAGAAATTTCTGGAAAGAAGAACTAAAAGATTATAAAAGGTTAAAGCTTAGTGCTGATAAAGGGGCCAGAGTGTTTAGATCTGTTAGAGATATTTATCCTCAGCAGTTATTGAAAGACTTAGAAAAAGCCGCTGAACAAGGAAATACAACAGTTAAAAATATGTTGCTTTCGGCCTATCTATATGCAATGAAAATACTTTCTGGAGAAAATGACTTGCTTGTTGGTTTAGTAACCTTTACAAGACCCTTAAAACCAGACGGAGAAAAAGTCTTAGGATGTTTCTTAAATACTATTCCTTTAAGAGTTCAGATACCACAGGATGTGACATGGAACGATTATATCGAACTGGTAGGCAAAAAAGTGTTAGAGGTTAAAAAATATGAGCACCTGTCATTATTTGAGATTAATCAACTTGTAGGAGGTAGTAATGAAGGTAATCCACTATTTGACACGTTCTTTAATTACATTAATTGGCACGTTAAGGAAGACATGTTATTTGAAAAATTTAGTGAGGATGAGAGTAACAGAATTGAATTTGATACTTTTTTAAGAGGAAATACATTTTTTGATGCAAACTATGACGTTACAAACGATAGAATTATTTGTATGCACGAATACTCTTCTCCTTTTATGACTAAGGAGATGTATGATCTTTATAATGATATATTTCTTAATGTATTATCCAGGATGGTTGAATCCCCTCAAGATACAATCTGTCCTCAAGACTTTTTATGGAGTCCAATAACCGATTTGGTAGAAGAGAAAATACAGGGTTATGTTCAAGAAAACTCAAACATAGAAAAGTTAATTCCAGCCACATATGCGCAGCAAGAACAGTGGTTAGATGGTATTGATGAAAAGCAAAATGCTAACTCTTCAAATGTCTCTGTTATAGTTGATTTTGAAGAAACTATAGAGGTTGATGTACTCAAAGAAAGTGTTAGAGAAGTTGCAAATACTCATGAAGCCCTAAGATCTCAATTAATTTTTAAAGGAGAACAATTATATCAAAGTATTAGTAGTACATATCATAATGAAATTGAAACTTTAATCTTTGAAAATGATAAGGATACTTCAGAGTTTATAAATTCAGTTTCGCAACATTTATTTAATTTAGTAGAACCTCTTTTTAAGATACGAGTATTACAGACAAAAGATGGTAATCATAAACTTTTAATGAGTTTTCATACTTCAATTATTGACTCTTTTTCAATACAAAAAATTGTTACAGAAATTGTTGAAACCTATGGTGTGTTACTCAAAAATGAGAATTTAACATCTAGTATTACTCCGGTAAATTATTCTGGTTTTACTTCTCTTCAAAAAGAGACATTGATGAAACTATATCCAAACACGATAGAGTTTTGGAAAAATCAATTACAAGAAAGTATAGAACCTGTAGAGTTACCAAAACAACTTTTAAAAGATAATCAAGAAGTGTATTCTGCTGGGAGTGTTGATGTTACTGTTTCAAAGTCCTTGATACAGAATGTGTTAAGATTTGCAGATTCAAATGGTGTAAGTACAAATGTAGTGTGTATGGCTGCGTATAAATTTTTGCTGCATAAATATAGTCGTCAACAAAACCTTACCATAGGAACCATCGAAAATAACAGGAGTTATGAAAGTTTAAAAAATGTGGTGGGAAGCATGGATAATATCATGCCGCTACAAAGTAAGATATCTGCAGAAAAAACATTTAATACATATGTTAAAGAGGTTAAAGAGTTTTATGAAAAAGGGCTTGACTATTTAGCAATGCCATTCAAAAAACTAATGGCAGAGCTTGATATGAGAAATCAAGTAACTACCAATACAGCTCAAATAAATGCTTTGTACTTTTTTGAAGAAGAAAAAGAAAATGTAGTTACGACCGAAGAAAATATAAAATATACGTGGTCACACAATTACTTAGATACGCAGGCTTCAGATATTTGTTTATGGTTAAAAGAGAAAAAAAATGACATTGAAGGGAAACTTGTTTTTGATTCTAGATGTTTTGATTCTGAATTTATTGAGTCTTTTGAGACCCGTTTTTCTAGTGTGTTATATGAATTAATTACTAACCCCGACATTCGTTTGTCCGAGATTGATATTTTATCAGAAGAGGAGCGTTTTAGGCTTAGTGAAGGTTTCAATGCTACTGGAGTTACTTTTCCAGAATATGATTCTGTTTTAGACATTTTTGATGCTCAGGTTAGTCAAAGCCCAGACCGTATTGCTGTTGTACATAGAGATGATACGTTAACATATGGAGATCTTTCTAG
>NZ_JAERQJ010000015.1 GCF_016735115.1 Aquimarina mytili
GGGCTCACCTCTTACCATTCCGAACAGAGAAGTTAAGCCCGTTAGCGCCAATGGTACTACAATCGTGGGAGAGTAGGTCGCCGCCTTCCTTGAAAACCCTTCATTATCATAATGAAGGGTTTTTTTTATATCCTGTTTTTAAAACCAAAGAAAGAAAAACATAAGCTTTAGGTATATTACCGTCAATATTATTTAGCTTTACTATTTTTTAGTATTCACAATGAAAATACAATCTCAAATAGAAGAAAGATGGAACTGGATAACTCATGGATTGGGATTTGTTTTATCCATTTTGGGCTTTTTCCTATTAATTACTGAAGACTCTAATAAAACAGAATATAGTACTTTTTCAATTATAGTATATACTGGATCATTATTGATGCTTTATTTCGCTTCAACGGCATATCATTATACTTCTAATGTTGATCTTAAGAAAAAGTTTAGAATAATGGACCATATTAGTATTTATTTGCTAATTGCCGGGACATATTCTCCTGTTTGTCTTGTTTCTTTAATTGATAGTAGAGGAATATTGCTTTTTATAGTGGTTTGGTCTATTGCTATATTTGGGTCCTTATTAAAATTGTTTTTCACAGGAAAATTCCAAGTCTTATCTATAATTCTGTATTTGGTAATGGGCTGGTTAATAGTTTTTGATATTGATGCGTTAAACCAGAAGATAAGTGCTGAAGGGATAAATTATTTAATTATGGGTGGCTTAGCCTATACAATTGGTATTGTTTTTTATGCGTTAAAAAAGATGCCTTTTAGCCATGTTATATGGCATCTTTTTGTGCTAGCAGGAAGTATTTTTCATTACCTGTTGATATATCACTATGTGATTTAAAGAAATCAAACTTTTATAAGATTCTCTTGATGCCTCTCTTTATTCGATAATTCTTCATGAATAATAGTAGCTAATTTGTAGGATAAAGATGAGATTCTACCCGCATGTTCAACATGCCAAATAGGCTTATTGTCGATTAAATTACCTCCTAATAAGGGGCCAATAATATAAAACCCTTCAGAAGCTTCTAATGATGTGTTTACAGTAATTCCTCTATTAGAATCATTAATTTGGCAAATATTATTTTTACTTAAAGTACGGAGTAGAGTGTTTTCATTCTTTGGATCAGTAATATCTGAACCACCAGAACAATTAATAATAACATCAACAGGTTGATTATGATGAATTACCTTCTTTTTTGTTTCATAAGCAAATTGCAATCCATTAGTAGTACTTGATAATATGCCTGAAAACTTACCTGAAAGATTAGTTAATCGTTCTTGAGCGTGGAGATCGCGTATTACCTTAGAGTAATGGGATCCGGCTTCTCGCTGCCTTTTTCCAATTTCATTTCCAATTTGTGTAGCAAATTTTCTTTTTTCCGAAGCACTTAACTCATCAAGTAATGAACAAAACACTTCAGATATCGGTTGTATTGTATATATCGAACTTATATTATGTTGATCTGCATAATCTAAATCCTTTTTTGCAGCTTTTTCTATATCAGATGCGGTAATTTTTTTCTCTTTAGTAAGTTTTATTAGATGTGTTGGGGTAAACGTTACAGATGGATCTACATCCATTTTTGCATCGGGAAATTTTCCTTGTGTCGAAAGTGCATAGAAATGGTTAATCTTAGACTTGATAGTAGGGTCATCATTAAGTTTATAGACTAATTCTATACCGCTAGCATTTGTGCCAATTACAAGAATGTTTATTTTCCTTTTTTGTTTTTTATCAATAAAACTCTTTATTTCATTTAATATAATTTTTAAACTTGGGGCATAGGGGTCTTCAATCATGATACCATTATCTTTACCAACAAGTAAATCATTTGTTGAGAATAATTTACGGTTAGGCGCTGCACCAGTGGCAAGTACTACCTTTTTTGATACCACAGAAGAGAAATTATTCTTTAGATTGATAGTATAATTACCTGATGACTTATCAATAGAAACAACTTCATCAGTAATATAGTCAATTGATAATGTGCCTTGATTTATAGCCGATCGTATCTTTTTTTCTACTACTTGAGAAATGTATTTTCCAAAAAAACCTCTCGGAATGTAGAGTTCTAACCAATCATCCTTTTCAATAGCTTCACGATTATTCTCATACCATTCTTGGGTTAACGTACCACCTTGTAAAAGTGCATTTTCGACTAATTCTTTTTTGTTTAATGTAAGCCATTCAATAAAATAATTTAATTCTGCTGAAGGCAAGAACTGTGATAATGGCTTAATCAATAATGAGGTGTCGGTAGATCGATATCCATATGGGATACCAGTATGAAACTCGTTGCTTTTCTCTATTATAGATAATTTTAGAGGATGCTTTTTGTTTTTGTAAAGATCTAATAATTTAATTATTGTAAAGGATGTAGAGATACCAGAGCCTACAAAAGCGATATCATTATGTTTATTTGACCTGTATGGCTTTTTTGCTTTAATAATTTTTCCGGGATTACCAACAACTGTACAATAATCAGGAACATCCTTTATCACTACTGCTCCGGCTCCTATAGTACACCATTTCCCAATTTTGACTTTAGGAATTACACATGCACTTACACCTACATGGGTTCCTTCACCTATTTCTACATGCCCGCAAAGAGCTGCTTGTGGGGATATATGTGCATAGTCACCTATAATATTATCATGATCAATACTTGCCCCGGTATTAATAATTACATGCTTTCCAACGGAGGTGTTGGGTTGAATAATTGCACCTGCAAAAATAACAGTTCCTTCTCCAATAATAGCTTTTGGAGATACTATAGCTGTATCATGAATCGCAGTATAAAAACTGCTTCTCAACATTTGTGAGATTTCTAATCGCTCACGATTATTTCCAACCGATATTATAAAAGGCGGACCTTGATGCGGAAAAGAGTCTATATCTTGTCTAACACCTTTGTGTACTTTAGGTACCAAATGGTGTTTTCGTTTAGGATTGTCATCAAAATATTCATGAACTGCAATCCCTTCGCAGCCTAAGGTTTCTTTGATCACTTGCGAGTGACCACCAGCACCATATAATCTAACTTCAGATATCTTTTGGGATGAGTTGTCAGAGGATTTAGGTTTTTGAGTAAGCCTTTCCTTATCAAGCATGGTTAATTCTTCTAAATATTGTTCCTAAAAATAATTTGTGCCCTACAAATATATAGATAAATATCTATACTTATGTTTTTTAATACTTTTATAATGCGCTGACTGTAAGAGTATTAATATAATTTAATTCTATTGTTAAATTGTTATTATATTCTAAATTTTTGATAGAATATGCATTGATAAATTTTATTATCTTCAATTGTATGGCTATAACTTTTGTGTGTTTTAAATCTTTCAAGATCTAAAAACAAAAAATAATAGATTTTATTGCGAAATGAAGTCTTTATATTCTATAAAAAAAGCTTCGAGTTTATCCATATGATAATTTAAGAAGTTCATTGTTTGTTCCCAGGTGTTTTTATTATGGATACTTACATTTTGTAATTCGACATAAATTCTGGAAATAACTTTTCCATTTTCTAATTGGTAGTGATCTTCAAAAACAATATCCTCTAGATATTCGGTTTTGATAATATTGTTTAAGCTTAACAATTTATCATAATAATATGCTCTAATGATTTCATCATATGGTTCTATGTCTATAGATACTTGCGCTTTTTTTGTAGTGAAAGTAAATTTTAGTGAGACATCCTTTATCTTGGTATTGTATAATAACCATTTTCTTGGATATTGTTTTCCAAAATGTATCCAAAACTCTTGCCTTATTTTTTTGGATTCTTCTTTACTAAACATATCTATATTAAGTAGGCTATAAATGTGGCAACAAGAATTACCAGAAGTTTTGATACATTAAATTTATGGCCTTCATTACTTTCAAATAAAATAGTAGTTGAAACATGTAGAAATATACCGATCACCAATGCCGTAATTTCCTTGTAGTAATTCTGAATCGTACTAATGTGCTCACTGATAAATGTCCCAAAAGGTGTCATAAGAGCAAAAACGGTAAGCGTTAAAATTATTGTTATCTTTTTGATTTTGGTATTTAACAAAAAGGTAGTAAGAATCATGGCAATAGGAATCTTATGAATTATAATTCCGATAAGAATACCATCAGTATGATGTATTGGAAACCCTTCAAGTATGGCATGCAACCCAAGGCTAATAAATAACAGTTTTGGGAGTTGATATGTGTTTTTATCTAAATGAAGATGGCCGTGCTCAGCACCTTTGGAAAAATATTCAAGAATTTTTTGAAGTAAGATTCCTATCATAATCCAAACTCCGGTTCGTTTTGCAAAAGGATTGTCTTCAAAAACTTCAGGTAATAAATCAAAAATTGTAATTGCTAACAGAAAAGCCCCACTAAAAGCTAATAGCAATTTCAAATTCTTTTGGTTTGATGGTCTAAAAATGAAGACGATTAAGGCTCCGATAAAAACTGCAGATATGGATAAAATGTAATTGTGCACTATCTAAATATTAATATAAGTCTGTTTGATGTTTTTGAATTAAACTTTTGTAACTGATAATCACCAAATATATCAAGAAGATCTACATCAGCTTTGTCAAAATAGTTTTGAAAATCTCTGAGGGTGATTGCTTTTACACGTTCTGTATAGAAAAAATCTTCATCCTTATCTCTAAATCTAATTTCTTTAAATATATACCCATCTTGTACGTATCTTTTTATCTTAAAAAGGATACCGTTTACTTCTTTATTTTCCTCAGGAACCAAGTGATCAATTACATAATCAACATTCATAAAATCAATGACTCCAAAACCACGCTGATTAAGGTCAGCTTTTATTGCTTTGATCGTACTTAAGTTATCTTCTTCCTGGTCAAAATATCCAAAACTAGTAAACAGATTAAAAACTGCTGAGAATTTCTCAGAATAAGGGCGACACATATCATGAACTCTGAATTTTAGTGTTTCATTTTCAAATTGCGACGCATATTCGATACTGTTTTTTGAAAGATCTACCCCTGTAACGTCATATCCTAATGTATTTAAATAGATACTATGACGTCCTTTTCCACAGGCGAGATCCAAAATTTTTTCACCTTGTTCCAGACTGAGATAAGTAGTGAGATTATCCATGAAATCACTGGCTTCAGTATGATTTCTATCCTTGTATAGTATATGATAGTATGGTGTGTCAAACCAAGACGCATACCACATTGTTGAATCTTTTAGCATAGGGCGCAAAATTAATGTATTTTTGCGGTTTAATTATATCGAATTCGAAGATAGTGAGTAATTCATTTAAAATGGTAGCCAAAACCTTATATGGTTTTGAAGAAGTTCTAGCAACCGAACTTAGAAATTTAAGAGCTCAAAAAGTTCAATTAGGTAATCGTATGGTTAGTTTTTATGGCGATACTGGTTTTATGTATAAAGCAAATTTATGTTTAAGAACGGCTATTAAAATCCTTAAACCTATTACCTCTAAAAGAATTAGGAATGAAAAAGATTTATATAATTTTATTCAAAGTATACGATGGGATCAGTATCTGGCTGTAGAAGATACTTTTGCAATTCATGCTACCGTAAATTCTACACTTTTTAATCATTCAAAATTTATAGCTTTAAAAAGTAAGGATGCTATTGTAGATAAGTTTAGAAAAGAAACAGGAAAAAGACCAAGTATTGAATTAAACCATCCTGATCTTTCGATTGATATACATATTCAGCAAGATCTATGCACTGTGTCTCTTGATAGTTCAGGCGGTTCATTGCATCATAGAGGATATCGAACCGCAACTAATATTGCACCGATTAATGAGGTTTTGGCGGCTGGACTATTATTACTTTCTGGATGGGATGGGCAATGCGATTTTTTAGACCCTATGTGTGGTAGTGGTACTATGGCTATTGAAGCGGCTATGATTGCCTGCAATATTCCGGCAAATCTAAATCGCAAAGAGTTTGCTTTCGAAAAATGGTTGGATTGGGATATGGATCTATTTGAAAAAATCGAAGAAGTCTGTCTTAATAAAACCCGAGATTTTCATCATTCAATCATAGGAATGGATAAAGCCCCATCTGCAGTTAGAAAGGCTCTTACGAATGTCGAAAATGCTAATCTTAATGATTTTATTAAAATACAACAAGGCGACTTTTTTGAATCAACTAAACAAGTTGAAGGACCATTACATATGGTTTTTAACCCTCCGTATGATGAGCGATTAGAGATAAATATTTCTGAGTTTTATGCTCAAATAGGAGATACTTTAAAGAAAAGTTACCCTGGCACCAATGCATGGTTTATTACCGGTAACCTTGAAGCTTTAAAACATGTTGGACTTAGACCATCGAGGAAAATAAAAGTTTTTAATGGTAAGCTAGAATCGCGTTTGGCAAAATATGAAATGTATGCCGGTAGTAAAAGAACAAAATTTCAGCAAAAGTAATTTTTGTCACTTCATTTGGTTCTCAAACTATCATTGGTTAATTAATTCTTAAAATCAATTTAGCAGGAAGTAGTTTTATGCTTTTGTTAAGAGATAATTATTGAAATAACAATAATTTTCTGGTCTAAACTCAACAAACAACTAACTAATACTTCCTGTTTATATGAAAACAAAACTCACACATGTCTTTTTTTCAGCATTTTTTATTCTAATTTCTTATCAGGCGATAGGACAACGATCCAAAGGAAAACAAACAACGCAATCAATACTTACAGATTCTGTTTTTTCAGGATTGAAACTACGAAATATTGGCCCGGCTTTTATGTCAGGGCGAATTGCAGACATAGCTATACACCCAAAAAATGAAAGCATTTGGTATGTTGCTGTAGGGTCTGGTGGTGTATGGAAAACAATCAATTCTGGTACAACATGGAAACCCATTTTTGATGATCAAACGTCATATTCCATAGGGTGTATTACCATTGATCCTAATGATCATAATATCATTTGGGTGGGTACTGGAGAAAACGTAGGAGGACGACACGTTGGTTATGGAGATGGTATCTATAGAAGTGCTGATGGTGGTGCTTCATGGGAGAATATGGGATTGAAAACATCAGAACATATCTCTAAAATCATAGTACATCCTGACAATTCTAATGTGATCTGGGCAGCAGTACAAGGTCCGTTATGGAAAAAAGGAGGAGAACGAGGACTGTATAAATCAAGTGACGGTGGAAAAACCTGGAAGAAAACTCTAGGTGATGATCAATGGATTGGTGTTACAGACTTGATCGTTGATCCCCGTAATTCAGATCGTCTTTATGCTGCTACATGGCAGCGTCATCGAACCGTTGCCGCCTATATGGGTGGTGGACCTGGATCAGGAATTCATCTCAGTACTGATGGTGGAGAAACCTGGTCAGCACTCAAAAATGGATTGCCAAAATCACAAATGGGTAAGATTGGTTTGGCAATTTCGCCACAAAATCCAGATATTATCTATGCCGCAATAGAGTTAGACCGAAGAACAGGAGGGGTGTATCGATCTGCAGATCGTGGTACTACTTGGCATAAGCGCTCTGATGCAGTAGCAGGAGCTACAGGACCACATTATTACCAAGAATTATATGCTTCACCTCACCAATTTGAAAAACTTTATTTAGTTGATAATAGAATGCAAATTTCAAATGATGGGGGGAAAACATTTCATAGAATGAACTCAAAGCATAAGCATGGAGATAATCATGCCGTGGCGTTTAAGAAAAATGATCCTAACTATGTTTTAGTTGGAACCGATGGTGGTTTATACGAGACATTTGACCTTACCAAAAATTGGCGTTTTATTGATAATCTACCCGTAACCCAGTATTATAAAGTTGCTGTAGATGATGCAGAGCCTTTTTATAATATTTATGGAGGAACCCAGGATAACAGTACCCAGGGAGGACCATCAAGAACCGATAATGTTCATGGTATACAAAACTCCGATTGGAAAATTGTCCTTAATTGGGATGGACATCAACCGGCTACAGAACCAGGTAATCCAGATATTATGTATGCAGAGCGACAAGAAGGGCATTTATCTCGTGTTGACCTAAGTACGGGAGAAGTTATTGATATACAACCGCAGCCTGGGGCAAATGAAAACTTTGAACGATTTAACTGGGATGCACCTATTTTGGTCAGTGCTCATGATCCTAAACGTATTTATTTTGCTTCGCAGCGCTTATGGAGGTCTGATAATCGAGGAGATAAGTGGACAGCCGTGTCTGGAGATTTAACTAAAAATCAAGAGCGAATAGAATTATCCATTATGGGTAAAAAACAATCCTGGGACGCACCTTGGGACTTTTTGGCGATGTCTAATTATAATACAATTACTTCAATTGCCGAATCTCCAAAGAATGAAAAGGTGTTGTACGTAGGTACCGATGATGGAATTATACAAGCAACAGAAGACGGAGGAACGAATTGGCGCAAAATAGATGTAGGAACATTGCCAGGAGTTCCAAACACAGCTTTTGTAAATGATATAAAAGCTGATCTTTTTGATGCCAACACATTATATCTAGCCTTAGATAATCATAAATATGGTGATTTTAATCCTTATCTGTTGAAAAGTACAGATAATGGACGTACCTGGAAATCTATAAAAGGCAACCTTCCAAAAAGAACATTAGTATGGCGAATAGTACAAGATCATGTACAGGCCAATTTGTTTTTTGCAGCGACCGAGTTCGGAATTTATTTTACCATAAATGGCGGAAATCAATGGGTGAAGCTAAAAGGTGATATGCCTACTATTTCTTTTAGAGACTTAGCTATACAACGTAAAGAAAATGATTTAGTGGGGGCTTCTTTTGGAAGAGGATTCTTCGTATTTGATGATTACACCCCGTTGAGAACGGTTTCTGAAGCAAAACTTAACGAAGAAGCTACATTATTTCCAACTCGAGATGCCTGGTGGTATATCCCAAGACCTGATCTTAGTTTTGATGAAGAAAAAGGAAGTCAGGGAGCATCACATTATGTAGCACCTAATCCAGATTTTGGAGCCGTTTTTACGTATTATCTGAAAGATGGTTTTAAAACCAGTGAAGAAAAACGAAAAGAAATCGAAAAGAAAAATAAAGATAGAGATATAACCTTCCCGGGATGGGATAAAGTAGAAATAGAACGTACAGAATCTAAACCGCAAGTTATTCTTACGATTACCAATAGCTCAGGAAAAACTATTCGTAGAATAGATGCACCTATTACTTCAGGTTTTCATAGAGTTGCTTGGGATTTGCGTTATCCAGCTACAGAGTCTATTACACTTAAAAAGCAGGAATATTCATATGGGCCGCCACAAGGACTTATGGCAGTTCCTGGAAAATATACAGCAACATTATCTAAAGTTATAGACGGAAAAGTTACACAGCTTTCTGATCCAATATCTTTTACTGTTAAGCAAATGAGAGAGGGAGCACTAAAAGGAGCTACACCTGCTGAAGCGGCTACTTTTTGGAGAAGTTATGAAGCTGCTCAAGGAAAAGTTTCTGCATTGGATATAAAGATAGGAAAGGTTGAAAAACGTGTTAAAGCTATGGAAAGAGCCTTAAAACAAGCTAATACAGCACCAGGCGATTTAGATGTGCGTCTTTCATCTCTAAAAAAGGGTGTTGATAATTTAAGTATAGAATTTAAAGGAAATCAATCTAAGCAACAGGTAGGAGAGAAAACCAAGCCTACTATTGGTGATAGAATGTTTGCCATTTATAAAGGCGTAGATCGTTCTACGTATGGCCCAACAAGCACGCACCTCGAAACGATGACGATTATTAATACTTTAATCAATACGCTAACTTCAAAATATAATGACTTGAAAAACCAAACGGATTCGCTGTCAAATGCTTTAGAAAAGGCTGGAGCACCTTATGTTGAAGAATAAATTTGTAGTTTATATAGAAAAAAATGACCTCGCAAGTTTCTAAAACCTGCGAGGTCTATACTTTTGGTTCTATCTTTTCCTGACAATGTAAGAAAGAAAATTGATGATTTTTTGTTAGATAATGAACCAATCTAGATCATGTAAATATATTATATAGTAAAACCACCTTGAGGTAAGCCTTGAAGCATTTAAATCTGGATTATCGATTAAAATTCATTATTTTTAAGAAACGTAACATAAACTAACTTTAATTTCTGGCTAACACTATGAAAAAACTAATCAACATTTATTTATTTGTACTTTGTTTTATATGTATATTTAGTTGTAAAGACAATAAATCTGGTTCTGAAAAACAAGAAATTACTGAAGAAAAACAGGAAGAAATTGTAGAAAAACCATTTGAATTAAATGGTGAAGAAGTCACGTATAAAGCAGATACTTTATCGATGAAGGGATATTTGGCTTATAACAAAAATGCTGCACAAAAAAAACCAGGTGTTATTGTAGTTCATGAGTGGTGGGGACATAACGATTATGTAAGAGAGCGAGCAGATATGCTTGCAGAATTAGGATATGTAGCTTTGGCAATAGATATGTATGGTGATGGTAAACTCGCAGCTCATCCTGACGATGCCGGAAAATTTGCTATGAGTGTGATAGGTAATATAGATACGGCTACGGCTCGTTTTAATGCTGCTTTGAAGATACTTAAGGAGCAGGAGTCTGTAGATCCAGATAAGATCGCAGCTATAGGTTATTGTTTTGGGGGTAGTGTTGTACTTACAATGGCTAATATAGGAGCGGATTTAGATGCCGTAGCGGCTTTTCACAGTGGTGTAAAACTTCCGGTGATGCCTACAGAAAATATCAAAGCAAAAATATTGGTTTGTAATGGCGAAGATGATCCTTTTGTACCCAAAGAAACTGTTGTTGCATATAAGAAGGCTTTAGATAGTGTTGAAGCACGTTATAAATACATAGCATATAAAAACACTACACATTCATTTACCAGTAAAGGAGCAGACTCTATAGGTAAAAAATTTAATTTACCTCTAGCGTATCAACAAGAAGCCGACGAACAATCTTGGGCAGAGCTTCAAAAGTTGTTTAATGAAGTATTTAAATAATGTGAGTTTGATATAGGGGAGCTTACGTTACATAAAACTAAAAAACCTGTCAGGTAATTAAAAACTGACAGGTTTTATTTTATATATCCATACATGGTTTTCTATTTTTTCTTCTTGAAAAACGGTATTAGATAACTCACGGTATATGCATATCCTACACCAATTTCACTAAAATCATTAGTTCTGCCAAATCCAGGAATATAAAGATTGTCAAAACCTTCTGGGATTTCTTCGCTAACTAAATTTCTTAGAGATACATTGGCTCCAAGATATAGATTGTTTATAATTTCTACTTTAATACCAAAAACAAGCTCAATCCAACTGGCTGTCAATCCATCAGATTCTCTACTTTCGGTAATTCTATTTTGGCCAAAGTAGTTTGTGCCAGTAAAGATTGTATATTCATTCAAAGTTTGATCAAAAGTAGAAAAACCATAGCGTAACCCAACATAAACGCTATTTTGCATACCTCTCCAGTTGTCATATGCATTATAGTCTACACCAACTCTGATATAGCTTCCAGACCCTTCCACATTGATATTTTCTTCATCTCTAATAAGAGACTCATTACCTACTTCTGCTGCGATATAAAATTTCTTATGAAATCTATAATCACCAGCAATTTCAAATCCTTCATATTTCTTGTCCGCGGCTGTTCTAATCAAGCGCGCTATATCGACTCCAGCTCTAAATCCATATTTTTCTGATGGAGCAAGAGTATCCTGAGGTAGTGCTTTTTCTTCTATCTCTTCTTCTTGAGCCTGAATGATTCCAACAAGCAAAATGCTAATGAAAAATAAATATATGCGCTGTTGTTTCATCTGTTACGTCTTCTCTTTGTATGGTTATATTTCTAATCCAACTGCCGTCATCACCTGATTGCGGTGGTGATGCAGTAAGACCTCTATAGTTAACTCTAAATCCACAAGCACTACTCACATATTCCTGTTCTAATGTATACTGAAAGCTTACGGTATCTGTATTTAATGGGATAGAGTCATTTTCGAAGATTGAATTTATGGTAAATTCGTAGTCTGTTATAGCTTCGTTTGTTTTTAGTGGTATTGCTATTGAATCTGTAACACCGCTTAAAGTAAAAATGGTCTCTACATCCACTGCTTTTACCTGTAGCTCTACAGGGGCTTTTATTTCTGTTCCAGTATCAAAATCGAGAAATTTTATAATAAGTAGTGGAGTAGTAGGTGTACCTTCTGCACAGATGTCATCTCGTTCGCAGCTTGTACTTGTAAAGATTATTGATAGTATTGCTGATAATAGTAGCAAATATTTAAATATTCTCATACGCTATCTTTTTTCTAATAAAACCACATTTTCTACATGATACGTTTGCGGAAACATATCTACTGGTTGTACTTTGGTTACTTTGTATGCTTCATCTAATAACGCCAAATCACGTGCTTGTGTTGCACTATTACAACTTACATATACAATCTTTTTGGGTGAAATATTTAGCAATTGCCCCACAACATCTTTATGCATACCATCCCTTGGAGGGTCTGTAATCACCACTTCAGGTTGCCCATGTTGAGCTATAAATTCTTTTGTAAATACTTTTTTCATATCACCTACATAAAATTCTGTATTCGTGATATTGTTGTTTTTAGCATTTTCTTTAGCATCCTCTATGGCTTCTGGTACAGCTTCAACACCGATTACTTTTTTTGCTTGTTTAGCAACAAATTGCGCTATTGTACCTGTACCTGTATATAAATCATATACCAGTTCGTTACCTGTTAGACCTGCAAAATCGCGTGTAATTTTATATAGCTCATAGGCCTGTTTAGAATTAGTCTGATAAAAAGACTTAGCATTAATCTTAAATCGCAGTCCTTCCATCTCTTCTTCTATATAATCTTTTCCTTTATAGCATATTACTTCCTGGTCATAAATGGTATCATTTCCTTTTCCATTGATCACATACTGCAAAGAGGTAATTTCAGGAAACTCTGAAGCAATATAATCAAGAAGTAGTGTTCTTTTTTCTACGTCTTCATTAAAAAATTGTATCAGCACCATGATCTCTCCAGTAGAAGCTATCCGTAGCATTAATGTGCGTAAAAAGCCTTCTTGCTTTCGAGCATTGTAGAAAGAAAGGTTATTGGCGGTAGCAAAAGCCTTTACTTTGTTTCTAATTGCATTGCTAGGGTCTTCTTGTAAATAACATTTGTCAATGTCTAAAATTTTATCCCACATCCCCGGCATATGAAAACCTAATGCATTTCTACTTTCAATTTCTATATCGCTTTGGATCTCTTCTAATGTTAACCATCTACTATCACTAAAAGAAAATTCCATTTTATTTCTGTAAAAAAATTGATCTGCCGATCCTAATATTGAGTCCACTTCTGGTAATTCTATTTTACCTAACCGTGTTAGATTATTTACAACTTCTTGCTGTTTATATTCTAATTGGTGTTCATAGGCCATAAATTGCCATTTACAACCACCACAGGTCCCAAAATGCTCGCAAGTGGGATCAACGCGTTTATCGGATTGTTTATGGAAAACAGTAGCAGAACCCTCATAATACGCTTTACGCTTTTTTGTAGTTTGTATATCTACAACATCACCAGGTACTGCATTGTTAATAAATATCACTTTACCATCAGGAGCCTTGGCAATACTCTTTCCCTTTGCGCCTGCATCTATTACTTCGATATGTTCAAAGATTTGTCTTCGATTTTTTCTTGCCATAGCGCAAAAATAAGAATAGAAAGCATATACTTATTAATTATTCAATATATCTTATAAAAAAATGAACCTATCTAATAGTTCTACGTCTATATTATAAAGGCCACTATGACAACAACCGATAAGATATTTGACTCTTTGTTGGTCATGCAATGCCAATTGGGTAATAAAAAAGCTATGGAACTTCTTGTACAAAGATGGCATGGTAGATTTTGTAAGCAGGCATATTGGTATACAAATGATATAGAGGTTTCGAAAGATGTGGCTCAGGATAGTTGGAGTAAAATTCTTCAAAAAATTCACAGCCTCAAGGATCCAAACAAGTTTGGAAGTTGGGCATTAACAATTGTAACTCGTTGTGCGATTGATTGGCAACGAAAACACAAGAAGGAACAAGAAAACATAAATTTTTATCAAAAAGTGAATACTAGTAGCCAAGCTCATCAAGATAATGATGATATGGTTTTTATTCTTCTTAAAAAATCTATAAAGGAACTACCAAAAAATCAACAGATTGTACTTCACCTCTTTTATATAGAAGAGTATAGTATTAAACAGATAAGCAAAATAATGGATGTATCGACAGGTACTATCAAATCTCGTTTATTTAATGCGAGAGAAAAATTGAAATTAATTCTTAAAAAACAGAAATTATGAAAAATGATATGAAAGATATTGATCGATTGATTAAGGAAACATTGACTAAGGAAGAAGCAAAATTTTATGACGAATTAGACGAGCAGAACCTCTTAGAAATGATAGGAGGACTTTTTAAAAGCAGAAATAGTTGGATAATCATTGTAATGAATATTGTGCATGTTATAGCATTTATACTTTTAGTCTATTGCATTGTTCAGTTTTTAAATACTGATAATACCAATGAGTTAATCAAATGGTCTGTTGCAGGATTTACTTGTATGAGTTTTGTGGTAATGCTTAAACTTTTTTCCTGGATGCAAATGGATAAAAATGCGTTGTTGAGAGAAATTAAGCGATTAGAACTGCAAGTTTCTTCTTTGGCAGGCAAAGTATCATAATACTAATTCCTTACTCGGGATTTGTCTAAACAATAAAGATGAAAATTTTATGGTTTATCGAGATATAAAATTAAAAATTAGATAAAGATTTAGTAATTTGCGACATTCTTAGGGATGATTTCTCTCCCACGCTGAATTTTCGAGTCTTTTCGAAAGGATAAAGGTACAGAAGGAATGGTTATTTTATCAATTTAAATTATTAAAAATGGCTGTTTTAGAAAAATTAACTTCTCAACAAGCAATCGATTTAGAAAATAAGTATGGAGCTCATAATTACCATCCTTTACCGGTAGTATTAAATAAAGGTGAAGGTGTATATGTATGGGATGTAGAAGGAAAAAAGTATTATGATTTCTTAAGTGCATATTCTGCTGTTAATCAAGGGCATTGTCATCCTAAAATTGTAGGAGCAATGGTAAACCAAGCACAAACATTAACATTAACTTCTCGAGCGTTTTACAATGATAAATTAGGTGAATATGAGAAGTTTGTATCAGAGTTTTTTGGTTTTGACAAACTTTTACCGATGAATACTGGAGCCGAAGCTGTAGAAACTGCTTTAAAGATATGTAGAAAATGGGCATATGAGAAAAAAGGTATTCCTGAAAATGAAGCACAAATTATTGTGTGCGAAAATAATTTTCATGGAAGAACAACTACTATTATCTCTTTTTCGAATGATCCGGTAGCCCGAAAGAATTTTGGACCTTATACTGCTGGATTTATTAAAATAGAATACGATAACCTTGAAGCTTTAGAGCAAGCGCTAGAAAGTAATAAGAACGTTGCAGGATTCTTAGTAGAACCCATTCAGGGGGAAGCAGGAGTTTATGTTCCTTCAGAAGATTATTTGTCAAAAGCTAAAGCCCTTTGTGAAAAGTATGGAGTATTGTTTATTGCCGACGAGGTTCAAACAGGAATTGCACGTACTGGAAGATTATTGGCAACATGTGGTAATTGTTCATGCTCTGATAAAAATTGTTCTAATGAACCAGAAGTAAAACCTGATATTTTAATCCTTGGTAAAGCATTAAGCGGTGGGGCTTATCCGGTATCGGCTGTATTAGCCAATGATCCTATTATGGAAGTAATTCGACCAGGTAATCACGGAAGTACTTTTGGAGGTAATCCAGTGGCTGCTGCAGTAGCGATTGCCGCTCTAGAAGTGGTAAGAGATGAGAAACTTGCAGAAAATGCTTTTGAACTTGGAGAATTATTTAGATCAGAGCTAAACAAATACATAGAAAACTCATCTATTGTAAACTTAGTGCGTGGTAAAGGTTTGTTAAACGCTATTGTAATTAATGATTCTGAAGAAAGTGAAACGGCATGGAATATTTGTGTTGCTTTAAAAGAAAACGGTCTTTTGGCTAAACCAACTCATGGTAATATTATCCGTTTTGCGCCACCATTAGTTATGAATAAAGAACAACTATTAGAATGTGTAAGTATTATTACCAAAACGTTACAAGAATTTGAATAACAGATATATGTATTTCATAAAAAAAACCTCGCACACTGCGAGGTTTTTTTTATGAAATATAACTTATGTTATTATGTTATGCTCCTCCTTGGTATTCTCGGGCCATTTCTTCTATCATTTGCTGATATCCATCCATTCCAACCGTTGCAAATGTGATAATCACAAAAATCAAATAGATAGCACTTAGGATTAAACCAATAATGGCCAAAATTTTACCCGTTTTAACATTGTTGTACCCTTCATATAACTCTGGGTTTTCTGTATATAAGGCAGTTGCTTTTTTGGCAAGAACTAAGGCCACAATAGCAAAAATAAGCCCTAGTAATCCATAGCAACAGCATCCTACAATAGATAGAATTCCAAAAACCAAGATAAGGGTAGAATTAGGTAATGTTTGTTTTTCCATAATTTTAATTAATTAGTTAAAAATAATTTTCATTTTTATAATATAGCTAATGATCATAGTTAGCACAGTAGTAACCATAAGACCAATTTTTATAATAGAATCGTGTTTAAACTTTAAAAAAAAATTGAAACCAAGAAATAGTAGTAATAGTAAGAGAGGATAAATAGCAGGGTACATGTAAAATGCAGCTGTAAATTCTCCTTTGCATAAAAGCGCAATGGCTCTTTGCATACCGCAACCTAAACAATCGATACCAAGAATCTTTTTATTAACGCAAGGAAGCATGTATTTTTCCAAAGGTAATTTCATATTTGATTAACATTTGCAATATACATAATTAAGTTATTTAAAGTATTTGAAGGATAAAAAAACTATTATTTGATACTTTTGTGCTGAAATTAGCCAGGATTACTATGTAAATAGACATTAAAATGTACTTTGGCAAAGTTCATCACTTAAATGATAAAAAATATAAATGAAACAAGAAAGGGTAAAAAAAATAATAAGCCTACTTAGTATCAGTATAGGCGCTATTGCTCTAATTAGTGAAATCTCCTCAAAAAATAAGAATTATTATATTCAAAGTATTGGAGTTGTGCCATTAATGATTGGGTTATTTTTATTGAATTCAAAAATTGAATCTAAGAAAGAAATTGATATCGATAAAAATGTTGAAGAAGAGTAGTTATGATAAAAGTTGGTGATATGGTATCGGTGTTAGATGAGCCCATTACAGGAAAGGTTATTTCTGTAAATGCTGAAGAAATCACAATTGAAACTGAAGATGGTTTTGATATGACATTTTTTGTTAAAGAAGTCGTCAAAATACAGTCAGGTGAAATGATCGTTCCATCTTATGAAGAAGTACATAAAAACTTACAGGAAAAAGAAATTTTTAAGAAGAAACCCAAAAGGGCTGCACCCAAACCTAAAGAGCGACATTTACCACCAATGGAGGTAGACCTTCATATTCATAAATTAGTCAAATCCACAAAAGGAATGACAAATCATGAGATGGTAACTTTGCAATTGGATACAGCAAAAAGACAATTGGACTTTGCAATACACAAACGTATTCCAAAAGTTGTATTTATTCATGGTGTAGGACAAGGGGTACTAAAAGAGGAGTTAACGTATCTTTTTGGAAGATATGATAATGTGAAAATCTCTGATGCAGATTATAAAAAATATGGACTAGGAGCTATGGAAATCTATATTGTTCAGAATCCAAATTAACTAATTTGTTATGGTGATTTTGTCAGATCCAAACTCTAAAACTTCTTGTCGTATTACTCTATCTGCTCCAATTATAGTTACATTTTGAAGAGCGATGTTTCTATTATAAATAGTTTCTGTACTTGTTGTACTATCAACGGTATATGTTATCACAATACTACCATCAGAGCCTATTAATTCCTGGGTAATAGTTACACCACTTGGCGGGACACTAGCACAAAAATAATCAGCTCCATTAATTGCCGAACCAAATTTTCGATAAAAGAGAGTGTTTGTGGTTTCATTAAGTGGTATTGTAATTGAAAGGTCTTCGGGCACTGTATCCACTTCAAAAGTCGTACTCGTAAAACCAAGCGATAATGCTTGGTTTATAGAATCATCTATTTTATAAAATACAAAAGTATTATCGTTAAGATTTGAGCAACTTTCTAATGAAGCATTAAAGTCAATATCATTTTCAATAATATCTCCCTCACTACAACTAGTAATAAGTAAAATAAAAATTATAAGGCTAAAAACTTTATTCATATTGTAAAACTATTTTTTAACTACATTTTTTTTGTGGTCTTTGGGATAGTAACATCTCTAAACCCAAATGAAAAATTCTCATCCTGAAAATTTTGATTACTACCACTAAAAATAATTCGATTAATCGTAACTGTAGTTCTAAAGGTCGTTTGTACTGTATTATCTAAACTTGGAGATATATCACCGTTTGGATTGTTTGAGTCATTCTCGGAGTTGGTGTCAAGATAATTTGGGATACCATCATTGTCATCATCATCATCTCTTGGATTTCCATTACCATTTGTATCTTCTTCAATTGTAGGAATTCCATCATCATCATCATCATTATCAAGATAGTCAGGAGTCCCGTCATTATCATAATCATCATCTCTTGGATTACCATTATTGTTGAAGTCTTCATTAATAGTTAGAATACCATCATTATCATCATCCGGATCAAGATAATCAACAAGAGAATCACCATCCGTATTTCTAGGTTCATCATTATCTGGAATACCGTTAGATAATTCTACACTAGTTAAAATATTATCATTATCATCGTCTTGGTCTTTAAAATCAGGAATACCATCATTATCAGTATCGACATTGGCTTCATCTGCAGCTGGGATGCCATCATCATCATCTTCTTCAATGATCTCTGTAAATATTTCTGACGTACCAGATGTGCCTACTAATTCTTCCGTAATGGTAATATTACTAGGTGGAATGTTTGAACAATAATAATCAGCCGATATGCTGGTACTAAATTGTCTGTAAATTAAATTGTTTGTTTCATTATTTAATTCAATGGATATGGGTGCTTCGATAGCAATTGTATCAGAATATGTTTCGCTTATAAAGTTATATGATATGGCCTCGTTAATAGTTTGATTGATCTTAAAAAAAACAAACTCATTTTTCTTTGCGCCTTCACATAATTGTAAATCGACATCGTCAAATTCAAAACTGGTAATAATAATGTCACCATCATCACAAGAAAGTAATACTAGTATAGAAAATAGAAAGTAAAAAAGCTTTTTCACGTATCCGAAAGTTTTATTGAATTATTAATTGTAGTGGTGTTATTTCTATTCTAAAGACGGTATAAAATTGAAAATGTTTTAGCATACCAATATTTTAACAATTTTTGACAAAAGTAAAGGAATTGAAAGATTATAACGAGTCTGCCTAAAAATAATTTTATTTAAACTAGTTTTGTAATCGCAAAAACATGGATAGTTAAAAAAACATAGCTTATTTTTGCATAAAACCTTTAAATATCTGTTCAAACGATTAATTTATTGAATTTAATGCAAAAAGTTTATTTTGATAGTGCAGCCACAACAAAGTTACGACCAGAGGTAATAACAAAGATGGTTTCGGTTTTAAATGAAGATTATGGTAATCCATCTTCTACTCATGGTTTTGGAAGATCTGCTAAAAATCATATCGAGCAAACTCGCAAAAATATAGCAGGGTATCTTGGGGTAAAAGCTTCAGAAATTATTTTCACTTCAGGAGGTACTGAAGCAGATAACCTTGCCTTAAATAGTGCTGTAAGAGATTTACATGTGAAACATATTATAACTTCAAAGATTGAACATCATGCTGTTTTGCATACTGTACAAGAAATAGAATCGCATTTTGGAATCGATATAAGCTATGTAGATATTAATACCGATGGTTCTATAGACTATAAACACCTAGAATCATTACTAAAAACTTCAAAAGAGAAAACCTTAGTAAGTTTAATGCATGTTAATAATGAAGTTGGAACGATATTAGATATACAGGCAGTTAGCAAGTTGTGTAAAGAATATGATGCGCTATTTCATAGTGATATGGTTCAGTCTATTGGCCATTTTGAGGTTGATTTCAACGAATTACAGGTCGATTTCACTGCGGTAAGTGCGCATAAGTTTCATGGTCCAAAAGGTGTGGGTTTTGCTTATATTCGTAAAAACTCAGGACTAAAACCATTGATTTTTGGAGGGGAGCAGGAGAGAGGTTATCGTGCGGGAACAGAGAGTGTTCATAATATCGTAGGAATGGACGAGGCATTGCGCTTAGCCTATGAAAATATGGATGAAGAAAAGCAATATGTTAGAGAGTTGAAACAATATTTTATAGATCGTCTAAAAAAATCTATTGATGGGGTAAAGTTTAATGCGAATTGTTGTGATCATGAACATAGTACCTATACACTGATTAACGTTTGCCTGCCTATTTCTGATGATAAAGCTGGGATATTGTTATTTCATTTAGATATTAACGGTATTGCTTGTTCTAAGGGTAGTGCATGTCAAAGTGGAAGCAGTAAGGGATCTCATGTATTATCAGAAATTCTTTCTGAAGAAGATCTGCAAAAACCTTCTGTTCGGTTTTCTTTTTCAAAATATAACACCCGAGAAGAAGTTGATTATGTGATAGATGTATTGAAAAAGTTTATTGACAGTTAATTTAAATTCAATCAATAGTTTTATAATATATTGTAATTGACCCTATTATATTTAAAATTTCATTCCTAAACGTACATTAAAAACTCGTGGAGTTAAAAAGTTGGGTATTGCAAATTGAACCTGGCTTGAAGCATCTCTAACAAAAGTATTGGTAATCGCATTTTGATTATCAAAGATATTGTAGATTTCAAGACCTAGACTAAGTTCTCTAAAAGCATTTAAAAAATGACCTTCCCGCAGTCTTTTTTCTGAATCTAAAACAACATAAGACATTCCTAAATCGGCTCTTCTATAATCTCTTAATCGTGACTGAAAACTATATGGATCGGCATAACTAGGTGAACCTCCAGGTAGTCCTGTTTGATAAACCATATTTAGATACATCTTTAGATTAGGAATTGTAGGCACATAATCTTGAAACAATACACCAATTTTTAATCTTTGATCGGTAGGTCTGGATATATACCCTCTATTATCAATATTTTCTTCAGTTTTTAAGTACCCCAAACTTACCCAGCTTTCAGTTCCCGGTACAAATTCTCCATTAAGTCTTAAGTCTAACCCTTGTGCGTAGGCTTTAGCGTTATTTCTTGCACGATATCGAATCCTTACATTCTCTAAGGTATATGGATTTACATCGGTTAGAGTTTTGTAGTATAGTTCCGTTGTAAGCTTAAATGGCCTGTTCCACATGCTAAAGCTATAGTCGTTACCTACAACTAAATGAATTGATTGTTGGGCTTTCACTTCGGGCCTAACTTGACCTAAAGAATCTCTTAGTTCCCTGTAAAATGGAGGCTGGTAATATACCCCACCGGATGCTCTAAAAATCATATCGGCTTTCCAATTTGGTTTTATAGCAATCTGGGCTCTCGGGCTAAATACAATTTGTGAATCAGAGCTATTTACTGTTTCGCCAGAAATATTCCAGTTGTGAGCTCTTATACCAATATTAGCCCATATTTCATTTTCTTTAATGGCTGAACGAACATTATACTGTAGATATCCAGAAATCCTTTCAGTAGTAAGATTATTGATTGCTCTGGCATTGGTAAAAGGAACAATTGGACTGGCAAAAGGAGTGTAGGGTTGATCGTTTACAATATCTAATATTGGTGGTCTTATAGAAAATCCTGCAGAATCAATAATTTCATATTCCTGTAAGCGGTCTCTAATATCTTCTGATGTGAATTTAATTCCCCAATCCAGCTGATGCTGATTTGCTATATAGCTTCCTTTGTGTTCTACATTAAATATTAGCGCGTCTAAATCATTTCTTGCATGCGTAAGCTGCGATCCTACGCCTTCACTAAACTCAACCTGCCCTAAATTTTCACTACCAATATCCGTATTAACAGTTCCTAGAGCATATTCGGCAAAGATATCATAGTGTTCCTGTTCTTGAGTTTGATATCCAGAAGCTATTAATTTTAGGGTTAAGTTGTCATTAACTTTATAAGTTCCTTTTAAGGCTCCAAAATACGTATCATAGCGATCTCTTTCTTGTCCTTGATAGCGTACCGTAAGAGCTTGTACGGTTTGCAATGTGCCAAAATTAACTTGTCGTCTCAAGGGTTCATAGTCATACGTGTTGATGGCTAAATTACCCAAGAATCCTAATTCAAATTTGTTTGTAATGTTATACGAGATGTAGGTTTGTACATCAGCAAATCTTGGTCTGAAATTAGTTTCTGTGTCTTTGGCGTTTACTAATAAACTATTATCTCGATATCTAATACCAACAATACCAGCCAATTTTTTGTTTTTTGAAATGCCACCTGCTGATACACTCGCTCCAAGAAGGCTTGCATCTGCAGTTATTCCTAATCTTGTAGGTCTTTTGTAAGTGATGTCTAAAACAGAAGAAAGCTTATCGCCGTACTTCGCTTGAAAACCTCCTGCAGAAAAATCTACATTTCTTACTAAGTCTGTATTTACAAAGCTTAACCCTTCTTGTTGCCCTGATCTAATTAAAAATGGTCTGTATACTTCAATTTCGTTTACATAGACTAAATTTTCATCAAAGTTACCTCCTCTTACAGAATATTGTGTGCTCAACTCGTTATTAGCACTAACACCAGGTAAACTTTTAAGAAGGCCTTCAACTCCTGCATTTGCAGATGGAGTCGTCCTGATGGTTTCTGGATCTAGCGTAGTAATCCCTTCAACAACTTTTTTTTCTCTACCCGATATAACTACCTCACTTATTTGCTCAACATCGGTTTTTAAAACTGGGTTTAATTCGTATTCTTGATTTTCCTCAAGGTTGATTTTAAATTGTACATCTTTTAATCCGAGATGAGATATAGTGATGTTGACTTCTTGATTTGCTGGTATACTAAGTTGATAAACACCATTTTCGTCAGATTGAGTTCCTGATGTGTTATATGTAATATTAGCACCTTGTATTGGAAAATTATCTTCGTCTAGAATCACGCCTTTTAGGACGGCTGTTTGTGCTAAAGAAGAAAAACTGATTAAAAGTATTGCGGTTAAAAGAAGTAAGGTTTTATTTTTCAAAAAGTAAGAGTATTTAAGGTTTTCTGTAAAACGTTGTTTCAAAGGTGGCTCTGTTGCCTGTTTTATCTAACACAACAAGTTTAAAATTATTTTCTGAATCGGTATTAATTTTGTCATTAAAATCGTAGACTAACATCCCTGTTTTGTAATCATACTCCATTAAGATAAACTTTCCGTTTATGGTAGCTCGATAACTTTTAATTCCAGATTCGGTATCATTAATTTTTATTTTGAGGTGAGTTTCTTTCGAGATCCACTTCTTATTAGCAAAATTCACAGGTACTATAGTTGGTTTCTGAAGGTCAGAAAATAAGGAGTAGGTTCCGAAGGTACGAGTTCTGGTAGAAAACTGATTTCCTTTTTTATAAGTTCTTGAGAAGTATACTTTTTTATTGTCACTAATTCTACCGATATATAATTTTTTTCTATCCTCTTCTTTATAATGCGAAACGTCAAAAACCAATGTCATATTTTTATGAAGAGGAGTTTCTTTGTTGTGTATTTTTGCTGTTTCACCATTAACTGATATATCCAGATATGTGTTTTTGTATAAACTACCTTTTGGAATTAAGAGATCAAAAATTCCAGAACTAAACGTATAGTTTTCGTTTGACAATGCATAATTTGATGTTTTCTGGATTTCTGATTTTTTAATAGAGTTTGATTTTTTGCCTTGTATAGGTACATTAATTATAGTTGTATTGTTTTTGAAATCTTTAATATGAATTGTGTAGTTGTATGATAGACTATCTTCTACAGTAATATACCCATTATTTGTTTTGTTTTTATATACACTTAAAGGGTTGTTTTTTTCTATAAAAAGTTTGCTTATTCTACTTCGATTTTTCTTGAAATATGAAAAATCAATTAGCCTATTAATATATCTGGTTTCGGCAAAAGAAAAGCGATTCATTTCTAATTTGAAATTCTCTTGTCCATTAATTTCTGTGATAATTTTATAAACACCATTGTTATTTGCAGCGAGATCTTGTTTATCTATTGTAGAGACGCCAAAACCAATTCTTCCAAGGGCACTTATATTTTCGGCTTTAAAGCTCCCGTCTTCTTGTGGGGTTAGTTGTAGTTTTATTGTTTCTTGTGCATTATTAATATGTCCGTCTTTATCTAAGTTATATACCCAAAGGCCATTAACAATTGGCTTTCTGGTATCCTTTACATCAATACCAAAGCTCATTGGATTCATAGGTCTTGATTTTGCATCTCTGATTTCAAAATGTAAATGAGGACCAGAACTCCCTCCGGTATTTCCGCTGTAGGCAATAATATCTCCTTGTTTTACGGTTAACGAACCAGATTTTGGAAAGAGTTCTATTTCATAAGACTCTTTTTTATATTGTCTTTGTTTTACATATGCTTCAATTTCTGGAGAAAATCGCTTTAAATGTGCATAAACAGTAGTGTATCCATTAGGATGTACTACATACATTGCTTTACCATATCCACCATGCGAGACTTTGATACGACTCACTCTTCCTGATGCAGATGCATACACATTTAGTCCTTCTTCACCATTAGTTTTCATATCCAAACCAGAATGAAAATGATTGGATCTTAACTCGCCAAAGGTTCCAGAAATTACTAAAGGAATGTCAAGAGGGTGTATAAAATAATCTTTTGCAATTTTTTCTTGGGCTTGGCACAAAGAAATACCAAATAAAATAAAAGCTAATATTGAACGCATAGGGGGGTAAAAAAGTTTTGTAACACTGTAAAAATACATGTTTTTTGTTTAGCTATATGTTTTGCATTGCCTGATGTATTGCATCGCTTAAGTGTCCTCCAGAGATTATTTTTTTTCTAACCTCGTTTACATTTTTTTTCATTTCTAAATATTCTTCTTGAGATAAGTTTTCAAGAGTGTCGCTTAGATCTTTTAGGTTTGATACCGCAATACCTATACCATTTTCAAGTATAAAACTACCTATTGCAGCTTTATCCCAAACAATAACCGGTAAACCACATAAAATATATAGTGATGTTTTGTGTGGGTTGTTGTATTTCAAATATTGACCATATTGTCCGCTACATTCTTCGGTAGAGGTGCCATCCCACACGAGGCCAAAAGATCCTTCTATTTTGTAGGCTACCACATCAGAAGGGAATCCACCTTTATAATCTAATATTGAGTTTTCTTTTGGGACCTTAAGTTTTTCATAATCAAAACCAAGACCATAAAGGTTCATCTTGAAATTATTTTTTTCTAATGTGTCAAGGTCATACATATACGAGTTTTTTCCTTCGCCAAAACCACCAGCATACACAACCTCGAATGGTTTTTTGCCAGTATTAGTGTTGTTTTGCTCAGGTAGTCCCTGGTTTGATAGATAGTCAAAAATTCCTAATACAATGACTGGTATTTGTACACCTTGATCAAGAAACCACTTCTTCATAGCTTCGTTATGTACAATAATCGCATCAGAAGAAATTATTTTTTTTAGTTCTTTTTCGGCGCTACTGGTGCGCCCTTTTAAGAATCGAACATCATGGACAATAGTAATCACTCGACATCTTTTTAATTTTGCACCAAAAAGAACATACTTTCTAAATTTATTTAAGGGATATTGTGTACAAAGTGTACTTTTGATTGGTAAACGTAATAGAGCAAGGCTAATTCCAAAAAAGTTTTTTATAGTGCCTTTAGCAGAACTAGGGATTGAAGATTGTTTAAACCCTAAATTTTTAAAGCCCATTTCTGATAAAATATTTTCGCAATCAGTTTTGGCTTTTCCTGCGGCATTAAAAAGAGATTTGTAATTTCTGGAAATATAATATCCTTTCATTTAATATTAATTTTTGGATCTGTTTAAATAAATTTATGGAAGGAAAGATACATACATTTTATTTTTTTATACAAAATCTTAATAAGATAATTGAAATAGAATTTTTTTAAGTAGGATTATAGAAAATTAAATAGATTAAAAAGCATTAGTTTTGACGATGTTAGTTTTAGAATAGTATATTTAAACAAAAGAGAGAAAAGTGATAGAAAAAAAATATGATTATTTAATTGTTGGTGCAGGATTATTTGGGAGTGTTTTTGCTCATGAAATGACGAAGCGAAATAAGAAATGTCTGGTAATAGATAAGCGTAATCATTTGGGAGGTAATGTATATTGTGAAGAAAAAGAAGGAATAAATGTCCATAAATATGGGGCTCATATTTTTCATACTAATGATAAAAAGATATGGGATTATGTAAACCAGTTTGCAACATTTAATAACTATATAAACTCTCCATTATCGTTATCAAAAGGTAACTTGTATAACTTACCTTTTAATATGAATACTTTTTATCAATTATGGGGGACAAAAACTCCCGAAGAAGCAAAACAAAAAATAAACGAACAGATTGCAAAGTATGGCGTTAAATCACCAAATAATCTCGAAGAACAGGCTTTGTCATTGGTTGGTAAAGACATTTATGAAACTTTTATAAAAGAATATACAGAAAAACAATGGGGTAAAAAGGCGACAGAACTCCCAGCTTTTATTATCAAAAGACTCCCTGTTCGATTTACTTATAATAATAATTATTTCAATGATATATACCAAGGTATCCCAATAGGAGGGTATAATGTTATTATTGATGGGTTACTAAAAGGGATTGAAACAAAAACGAGTATAGATTTTTTTGAAGACAGACAACATCTAGAATCTCTTGCAAATAAGATCGTGTATACCGGAAAAATTGATGAGTTTTTCGGCTATAAGTTTGGGCAATTAGAATATAGGTCTTTACGATTCGAGAATGAAGTACACGATATTGAAAATTATCAGGGGAATGCTGTAGTAAACTATAATGATGCTCAATATTCATATACGCGAATTATTGAACACAAGCATTTTGAGTTTGGAAAACAAGAAAAAACGATTATTACTAGAGAGTATCCAGAAAATTGGGATAGAGGAAAGGAAGCATATTATCCAATAAATAATGATGATAATCAAAAGGTGTTCAAGCAATATAAAGAAGAATCATTAAAGTCGAAAAATGTTATTTTCGGAGGTAGATTAGCAGAGTATAGATACTATGATATGCATCAAATAATAGCCTCATCTTTGGCCAAAGTAGAAGAAATATCAAAGAGAAAACAAGAATAATAAGTGGCATTAAAATTAGTTTAAAAACTATTGGGTTTTTTCAATTGGTATGTTAACTTTGTGTAACGAAGTATTGTGTAAAATTAATTAATGAGTGATTTAATTGAAATTGTTGATTCTCTTGAAAATAGAATAAGTAAGTTGCTTCATAAGTATGAATTGGTGAAACAACAAAACGCTAACCTAAAAGATAAAATCAAGGAATTAGAGTCTAATTCAGACCTTCAAGCAGATCAATTAAAGCACTGGGAAGAAAAATTCAGTGCACTCAAAAATGCAAACGCAATGCTTGGCAGTGACGAACATAAAAGGGAGACCAAGCTCAAAATAAACGCTTTAATAAGAGAAATTGATATGTGTATAGCACAACTCTCTGAATAAGTAAAATATGGCAGAAAAGCTCAAAATTAAACTATCAATTGCAGATAGAGTATATCCTTTAACGATCTATCCTGATCAAGAAGAAGGTTTGCGTAAAGCAGCAAAAAAGATAGATGCAATGATTAAGCAATTTGAGCAAAGTTATGCGGTAAGAGATAAGCAAGATGTACTAGCAATGTGTGCTTTACAATTTGCGGCACAGGTCGAACAAAAAACTATAGATAAAAATGATGATATGGTTAATGTAGAAAGCAGATTGCATACATTAAATGAATTACTACTTGACCATTTATCATAACGTTCATTAAAATAAATAAGGTTACTGCCTGCACTAGTTGTTATTTTGATAAACTCAACAAGAATTAATTAAAAAGGGTGAGTTTAAGTTGTAAAAGCGCGCTGCCATTATGAGCAGATTCTTGATCAATTTGTTAGCCCTAAACCTGTTTTTACAGAGTTTATACAGAACCTTTGCTAGTGCAGGCTTTTTTTATATATAAACATTAACAACGATTATGGATAACATTATATATCTGGTCGGCGCTTCAGTAGTGGGGTTAGTAATAGGATTTATTATTGCTAAAATGCTGGAACGCAGTAAAGCATCAGAGATTATTAAAGACGCAAAGAAAACTTCAGATAGCATTCTCAGAGATGCAAAAAGTGAAGGAGAAACCATCAAAAAAGATAAAATACTTCAGGCAAAAGAAAAATTTATTGAATTAAAATCTGAACACGAAAAGGTTATACTGTCTAGAGATAAGAAAATAGCTGAAGCTGAAAAAAGAACACGAGATAAAGAGTCTCAGGTTTCTAATGAATTGTCTAAAAGTAAAAAACTGAATACAGAGCTGGAAGAGAAGATCAAAAATTATGATCATCGCAATGAATATCTCGAAAAGAAACAGAGCGAGCTTAAAAAGCTTCATAAAAGCCAGGTTCAGCAGTTAGAAGTAATTTCAGGATTATCGGCAGAAGAAGCAAAAGAACAATTAGTAGAATCTTTGAAGGAGCAGGCTAAGACCGACTCGATGGCACTTATTCAAGATACTATTGAAGAAGCAAAATTAACAGCTAAACAAGAGGCTAAGAAGGTTGTTATTAATACCATACAAAGAATAGGTACTGAAGAAGCTATAGAAAACTGTGTTTCTGTATTTAATATCGAAAGTGATGATGTAAAAGGAAGAATCATTGGTCGTGAAGGAAGAAATATTAGAGCAATTGAAGCGGCAACAGGAGTAGAGATCATAGTCGACGATACACCAGAAGCTATAATTCTTTCTTGTTTTGATTCTGTTAGAAGAGAAGTTGCAAGATTGTCTCTTCATAAACTTGTAACCGACGGAAGAATACACCCTGCTCGAATCGAGGAGATTGTTAAGAAAACAAGAAAACAAATTGACGAAGAAATTATAGAGGTTGGAAAGCGTACTGTGATTGATTTAGGAATTCATGGATTGCACCCAGAATTAATCAAAACCGTCGGAAGAATGAAGTACAGATCTTCTTATGGTCAGAATTTGTTGCAACACTCTAGAGAAGTTGCAAAATTATGTGGTGTTATGGCAGCAGAATTAGGATTAAACCCAAAGCTTGCTAAAAGAGCTGGTTTGCTTCATGATATTGGAAAAGTTCCAGATACTGAAACCGAAGTTCCTCATGCCATTCTTGGAATGCAATGGGCTGAAAAATATGGTGAAAAACCAGAGGTGTGCAACGCTATTGGTGCCCATCATGATGAAGTAGAAATGACTTCGTTGATATCTCCTATCATTCAGGTGTGTGATGCAATTAGTGGAGCTAGACCTGGAGCAAGAAGACAAGTTTTGGATTCTTATATTCAAAGATTAAAGGATCTGGAAGAGATTGCTTTTGCTTTTGATGGTGTTAAGAAGGCATATGCTATACAGGCCGGTAGAGAATTACGTGTGATTGTTGAAAGTGAAAAAGTGAATGATGAAAGAGCAGCAAGTTTATCTTTTGAAATCTCACAAAAAATTCAAACCGATATGACGTATCCAGGCCAGGTAAAAGTAACTGTAATTAGAGAAACAAGAGCGGTTAATATTGCCAAATAAGTTACTGCTTATTTCTATATAATAAACGGAATAAAAAATGGAGAGGTATCCTCTCCATTTTTTTATTGATCTTTTGTTGTTATTCCATCCTTGCGTTTTTTTATAATCTCATCTTTCCAATCTAATGCTTCTTCAAGAGTGTCAAATTGCTGGAGCTTTTTGTTTGTAAACACTTTTTCTATTTTAGCTTGACTTCTTTGCTTTGGATCATTAGAAACAATAGCAATTCCAAGTAAGTTCGGGATTTTATTACTTTCAACATATATCATGGGGTCAATAGTGTAAGAGTTGATACGAACTGCCAGGTATACAAAGAATTTATTTTCGAAATGTTTCTTTGTGACAAAATTCAATTCAGAAATATGTTCTGGTACCACAGTAACTCCTTCATTTATATACACACGTATATGGTCTTCATAAATTTCTGCAAGACAGTAGTCAAAATTGTAAGATGTAATCATGTAATTTTTTAAAAAATATAGTTCCGTTTTTAATTAGGAAAAGGTAAAAATCCCTTACTTTTCTAACTAAAAGGTATGAAAAAAATACGATATTTCAATTTACGTCTGTATTATGCTCGGATTTAGAGTTGTTAATCTATATATTTTTTAATGATTTGATCCTTCCATTTTAAGGCTTCTTCAATTGTGTTAAAGTGTTTGAATTCTTTTTCAAAAAATGGTTTTTCAACTTTAGTTTGTATTTTTTGTAAAGGATCATCAGATACCACGGCAACACCAATCAAACTGGGTACTTTGCTGGATTGTAAATGAGTGGCGGGATTAACAGAATAAGAGTTGATTCTATGAGAAATATATACAAAGGGCTTATTCTTATAATGTTTATTAACGATTTTTAGAAATGTACCTATGTATTTTGGAGATACCGTTACGCCTTGCTTCATTACTACAATAGCATAATCATTGTATAGTTCGGCTGTACAAAAATCTAAATTATAGAACTTAATCATTGGTAATAAATAGGCGTCAGAGTATAAGTTATTAAGTTACAATAAATACAGATGAATTTAATATAATAGCCATACTTTTTTTACATATTTCAAATGGGTTATTTACACGATAAGGAGTGTTTTTTAATGATTTCATCCTTCCATTCCAAAGCTTCCTCCATAGTATCAAATTGTCTAAATTCTTTTCCGAAAAATGTCTTTTCTATTTTGGTTTGCATTTTTTGAAGAGAAGTATTAGATACAACAGCGAAGCCTACTAAATTTTTGATCTTAGCAGTTTCAATGTATATAGTTGGGTCTACAGAATATGAATGAATTCTGTGTGTAATATAGACAAACGCTTTATGCTTGAAATGCTTGTTTGCGATTTCGACAAATACATTATTGTATTCTGGAATAACTGTAATTCCTTCATTCATTACATTGATTACATAATTTTCGAATATATCCATTTGGCAAAAGCCTAAATTGTATGATGCAATCATTTAGTGGTCTTAAATTTGGTTTATGTATTAGTTATGAGATAATGTGTTCTTTGTTAAAATATTTATCGTTCTCTGCTTATTGATAATTCTAGTCTATTAATATTATCTCCTTGTAATATGAAATTTAATAAAACGTATACGATTTGATATATAAACTAATAAGAGTCGTTTGTGTAATATTCTTTTAAATAGCCATTTAGCTATCTTATCATTCGCATTAGCAACAACATTGAATTCATGCGCTTTAAGCAACAAAGTACTAAGAAAATTGTACTTCATCAATAAAGTTTATTAGTAACTACAAAATTATGTTTAATTTATTAATTAGAAAAATGAACAAAAGTTAAATGTTGTGCTACAAGCAGTATTTAGTAATAAAAATTGCCTTTAGTAGTACTAAAGGCAATTTTTGTAATTAACTATTTTGTAAAACAATTATGATTCTGCTGATTTTTCGGGTTTTTTGATATTTATCGTTAACTCTCCAGAATTATCATCAATGTCCATATATATGCTATCTCCTTCTTGAAGTTGTGCATTAATAATCTCTTCGGCAAGGGCATCTTCTATATATTTTTGAATAGCTCTTTTTAAAGGTCTTGCACCATACTGTTTGTCAAATCCTTTTTCGGTAATATAATCTTTAGCCTTTTCACTTAAGGTAAGATCATATCCCAGACCTTTAATTCTTCCATATAGTTTATCAAGTTCGATATCAATAATCTTATGTATATCTTCTCTTTCAAGAGCATTAAATACTACAACATCATCAACTCTATTTAAGAATTCGGGTGCAAATGCTTTTTTTAGTGCATTTTCTATAACTCCTTTTGCGTAGCTTTCTGCCTGAGTTTTTTTGGCTGTAGTACCAAAACCTACACCTTGACCGAAATCTTTTAATTTTCGTGCTCCGATATTAGAAGTCATGATAATGATGGCATTTCTAAAGTCTATTTTTCTACCTAAACTATCGGTAAGGTATCCATCATCCAGCACCTGAAGCATCATGTTAAACACATCTGGATGAGCTTTTTCTATTTCATCTAAAAGAACAACGGCATATGGTTTTCTTCGTACTTTTTCTGTAAGCTGACCACCTTCTTCGTAGCCTACATATCCCGGAGGTGCACCTATAAGTCTTGAGACGGCAAATTTTTCCATGTATTCGCTCATATCAATTCGAATAAGGGCATCTTCGCTATCAAAAAGCTCTTTGGCCAGTACTTTGGCTAACTGTGTTTTACCTACACCTGTTTGTCCAAGAAAGATAAAGGAGCCAATGGGTTTGTTTGGGTCTTTTAAACCAGCACGATTACGTTGTATGGCCTTAACCACTTTGGTAACTGCTTCTTCCTGACCAATCACTTTACCCATAATTAGGTTAGGTAATTCTGCAAGCTTATTACTTTCGGTTTGTGCTATACGATTTACAGGGATACCTGTCATCATTGAAACTACATCTGCAACATTTTCTTCATCAACAGTTTCTTTGTGCAGTTTAGATTCTTTTTCCCATTGTTCTTGTGCTACACTAAGCTCTTTTTCAAGATTTTTTTCATCGTCTCTAAGTTTGGCTGCCTCTTCATACTTTTGCTTTTTAACGACACTGTTTTTAAGCTCTCGTACTTCTTCTAGTTTCTTTTCTAAATCAAGAACCTTTTTTGGAACATCAATATTAGTTATATGAACTCTAGAACCTGCTTCATCCAGGGCATCAATTGCCTTGTCTGGTAAAAAGCGGTCGGTCATATACCTATTCGTTAATTTTACACAAGCTTCTATTGCATCGTCGGTATAACTAACATTGTGATGCTCTTCATACTTTTCCTTAATATTATTAAGGATTTCGATAGTTTCTTCAATATTTGTAGGCTCTACAATTACTTTTTGGAAACGTCTTTCTAAAGCTCCATCTTTTTCAATATACTGTCTATATTCATCTAGTGTCGTAGCACCAATACATTGTATTTCTCCTCTGGCAAGTGCAGGTTTGAACATGTTTGAGGCATCTAGACTTCCGGTGGCACCACCGGCACCAACAATAGTGTGAATCTCATCTATGAAAAGGATAATGTCGTCATTCTTTTCAAGCTCATTCATCACAGCCTTCATGCGCTCTTCAAATTGTCCACGGTATTTGGTACCAGCAACTAAACTGGCTAAGTCGAGTGTAACAACCCGTTTGTCAAATAAAATTCGAGAAACTTTTCGTTTTACTATTCGTAATGCAAGTCCTTCCGCTATAGCAGATTTACCAACTCCAGGTTCACCTATAAGCAAAGGGTTATTTTTCTTACGTCTGCTTAGAATTTGAGATACGCGTTCTATTTCTTTAGACCTACCGACTACGGGGTCTAATTTTCCTTCTTCTGCCATTGCAGTTAAATCTCGCCCAAAATTATCTAAGACAGGAGTTTTAGATTTTTTTCCAGCTTTGCTTCCTCCGGTAGGAGAGTTAAAAGGATTTTCTTTTGAAGAATCTCCACTTAAATCATCATCGTCTTCAGAGAAAGATTCTGCTTTTGGGTTGTCCATATATTCTTCGTCGTTAGCAATCATATATTTAAATTGGTCTTTAACGTTATCATAATCTACTTTTAAACGATTTAAAAGTTTAGTAGTTGGGTCATTTTCATTTCTTAAGATACACAAAAGCAGATGTGCAGTATTGATTGATGAGCTTTGAAACAACTTTGCTTCAAGGAAAGTAGTTTTTAGAGCTCTTTCTGCCTGTCTGGTTAAATGCAGATTTTTTTTCTCATTTGATACAATGGCTACATCTGGGTTCGCTGGACTAAGAATTTCGACTTTCCTTCTTAGGTTTGTCAAGTCTATATCTAATGCATCAAGGATGTTAATTGCCTTTCCGCTACCGTCTCTTAATAAACCTAGCATAAGGTGCTCTGTGCCTATAAAATCATGCCCCAATCTAAGAGCTTCTTCTTTACTATATGCAATAACATCTTTTACTCTAGGTGAAAAATTATCATCCATAAGGTTAATCTCTTTCTTTTTAACTAAAATAGTAATTTTTTAGGATAGTAAGGCAAAAACTATTCCTTTTACGTGATCATTAACAAATATCTGACAGTAACGCAATATAATGTCATATAAATGAGAATTTTATATAAATAGTACTACAAATTTACTGACAAAATGGGTGTATTTTACCTTTACTATGGGTAAATAGACAAAAAAAGCTTTAATAATCAAAACCTATACATATAGACTTATTAACCATTAGCTATATTATTTTTGTTAATAAATTACGTATATTACATAGCTTATTAAGCGTTAAAACCGTCTTAAATTACTTAAATTAGCGCGTTTATTAATTCAATTTTAGAAAAAAGTTTTTTATGACAGAAGGAGAAAAACTTATACCTATCAATATAGAAGATGAGATGAAATCGGCATACATCGATTATTCGATGTCAGTTATTGTATCTCGTGCTCTTCCAGATGTTAGGGATGGTCTTAAACCTGTGCATAGACGTGTTTTGTATGGTATGTATGAGCTCGGTGTTAGAGCTAGTAGTGCCCATAAGAAATCGGCTAGAATCGTTGGAGAAGTTCTTGGTAAATATCACCCACATGGTGATACTTCAGTATACGATACAATGGTTCGTATGGCCCAAGAGTGGAGTTTAAGATATATGTTAGTTGATGGTCAAGGTAACTTTGGTTCTGTAGATGGGGATAGCCCGGCAGCAATGCGATATACAGAAGCAAGAATGCGTAAGATATCAGAAGATATGCTTGCCGATATCGAAAAAGATACTGTAGATCATACCTTTAATTTTGACGATACATTACAAGAGCCAACAGTTCTTCCTACAAGAGTACCAGGATTATTAATTAATGGAGCTTCGGGGATTGCAGTGGGTATGGCAACTAATATGCCACCGCACAACTTAAGTGAAGTTGTTGACGGTACAATTGCCTATATTGATAATACTGATATAGAGATTGATGAGCTCATTACACATATCAAAGCACCTGATTTTCCTACGGGTGGTATCATTTATGGATATGATGGAGTAAAAGAAGCTTTTAAAACAGGAAGAGGAAGAATAGTAATGCGAGGTAAAGCCACTTTTGAAGAGGTAAATGGCCGTGAATGCATTATTGTTACTGAAATTCCTTATCAGGTCAATAAGGCGGATATGATTAAAAAGACCGCTGATCTGGTTAATGATAAAAAGATCGACGGTATTTCTACTATTCGCGATGAATCGGATAGAAAAGGAATGCGTATTGTGTATGTTCTAAAGCGTGATGCAATACCAAATATTGTACTTAATCTTTTATATAAATATACAGCTTTACAGTCTTCTTTTAGTGTAAATAATATTGCATTGGTTAATGGAAGACCGCAATTGTTGAATGTAAAAGAAATGATTCATCATTTTGTAGAGCACAGACACGAAGTTGTTGTGCGTCGTACAAAATTTGAACTTAAAAAAGCCGAAGAAAGAGCGCATATACTTGAAGGATTAATTATTGCTTCAGATAATATAGATGAAGTAATAGCATTAATTCGTGCTTCTGCAAATGCAGATGAAGCACGCGAAAAGCTCATAAAACGTTTTAAACTTTCTGAGATACAGGCTAAAGCAATCGTAGAGATGCGTTTACGACAGCTTACAGGTCTGGAACAAGATAAACTTCGTGCCGAGTATGAAGAACTAATGAAGACTATCGAAGATCTTAAAGATATCTTGGATAAGAAAGAACGAAGAATGGATATCATCAAAGAAGAACTTATCGAGGTTAAAGATAAGTATGGTGATGACAGACGTTCTCAAATCGAATATGCTGGAGGAGATTTAAGTATCGAAGATATGATCCCTGACGAGAAAGTTGTAATAACGATTTCTCACGCTGGTTATATTAAAAGAACTTCGCTTACCGAATATAAGAAACAAAATAGAGGTGGAGTAGGTCAAAAAGGAAGTACCACTCGTAATGAAGATTTTCTTGAGCATTTATTTGTAGGGACAAATCATCAATATATGTTGTTCTTTACACAAAAGGGTAAATGTTTCTGGATGCGGGTATATGAAATTCCGGAAGGAAGTAAAACTTCTAAAGGTAGAGCTATCCAAAACCTTATTAATATCAGTAATGATGATAAGGTAAAAGCTTTTATCTGTACTCAGGATCTTAAAGACGAAGAATACATTAATTCTCATTATGTCATAATGGCAACCAAAAAAGGGCAAGTCAAAAAGACATCTTTAGAGCAGTATTCTAGACCAAGAACAAATGGTATTAATGCGATCACGATAAAAGATAACGATGAACTTCTAGAAGCTAAATTAACAGACGGGAAAAGTCAGGTTATGTTAGCTGTTAAATCAGGAAAAGCAATTCGTTTTGAAGAAGAAAAAACGAGACCTATGGGTCGTGGCGCATCTGGAGTTAGAGGAATACGTTTAGCTAATGACAATGATGAAGTAATAGGAATGGTTGCCGTAAATGATATGGAAAGCAATATTTTGGTTGTTTCTGAAAATGGTTACGGAAAGCGTTCTAAACTAGAAGACTATAGGATTACCAATCGTGGTGGTAAGGGAGTGAAAACGATCTCTGTTACCGAAAAAACAGGAAACCTGGTTGCAATCAAAAATGTAACCGACTTGGATGATCTTATGATTATCAATAAATCGGGTATTGCTATTCGATTATCTGTTGAAGATTTACGCGTTATGGGGCGTGCAACACAAGGTGTTCGTCTGATTAATTTAAAAGGTAAAGATTCAATTGCAGCAGTAGCCAAAGTAATGCATGACGAAGATGATATTGATGAAAATGGAATGGAAGACGAAAATATTTCTGTTCAAGATTCTGAATCTGCATCAGATGGCACAAATATTGATAAAGAAACAAAGGAATAATTAAATCCCAATTTTTAAAAAAAAATCGAGTAATGAAAACTAAATTTATCGTAGTACTATTTGTAACATTTAGTACTATAGGATTTTCTCAAAAACAAGAATTAAAATCAGCTTCTAAAGCACTTAAATCTGGTAATGTTGAAGCTGCTAGTGAAGCATTAAAAGCAGCTGAAGGACTTTTAGAAACTGCTGATAATAAAATGAAAGCTCAATATTATTTCCTGAAAGGTCAGGTGCTTTCTACGTCTGCAGATACGTCTATGGAAAAAATAGAAAATGCAGCTAATGCTTATACTAAAGCAATTGAAATAGAAAAAGAGTCAGGAATTTCTAAGTACTCTGCTGAAGCGAACCAAAAAATTCAGACAATACGTCAGTCATTGGTTGAGAATGCAATTAAAGATCAAAATGCAAGCAACTATAAAGGAGCAGCAGAAAAATTGTATTTAAGTTATACTACTAACAAAGTTGATACTATATATCTATATTATGCAGCAGGTAATGCTGTGAATGGTAAAGATTATGATACAGCCTTAAAATATTACGAAGAATTAAAAACTTCTGGGTTTACAGGGATTACTGAAGAATTTGTAGCTACCAATAAAGAAACTGGAGAAGTTGAACCTTTTGATTCTAAACAAACTAGAGATCTTTCTGTTAAATCAGGAAAATATATCAAACCTGAATCTCGCAAATTAGAATCAAAAAGAGCCGAAATAGTTAAAAATATCGCATTGATATATATGACTCAAGGAAAAGATGAAGATGCGATCAAAGCAATTGAAGAAGCTAGGCAAGAAAATCCTGAGGATACTGCTTTAATGCAAGCTCAGGCAGATATGTTTTATAAACAAGGTAATATTGCTAAGTATAAAGAAATTATGGAGCAGATCGTTGCTAACGATCCGGAAAATGCAGATTTACTATATAACTTAGGAGTAAGTGCTTCTCGTTTAGGAGATGATGAGCAAGCTATGGGGTATTATAAGAAAGCTTTAGAGTTGAAACCTGATTATACTTCTGCTCAAATTAATATAGCGGCTTTGATTCTTGGTAATGAAAAGGCGATCGTTGAAGAAATGAATAACCTTGGTACTTCTAGCAAGGATTATAAGCGTTATGATGAGTTAAAGGTTGAGAGAGAGGATTTATATAAGAGCGCAGTACCGTATTTAGAAGGAGCATTAAAAAGTGATGCAGATAACATTGAAGCTGTACGTACATTAATGAACATTTTCATGCAACTAGATGATCCTAAAGCTGATGCTTTGAAGAATAAATTGAAAGCTTTAGAAGGAGGTAATTAATCCTTTCAAGTATATAAACAAAAAAACGGGTTCAGTAATGATCCCGTTTTTTTGTATAAAGGTTTAGATAAAACTGAATTATATATATAGTTGATTATACGATTGGATAGGTCTATTAACTAGATAGATGTTATTCTAAAACTGAGATATTAAAAACGCCTTTGTATAAACTCAAAGGCGTTTTTAATTGATGTTATTTAGGAATATAATTAATTATCTAAGTTCGGCTCCTAATTTATTTACAAAATTATGTTGCAGCTTATTCATGATCTTGTCTATTTGCTTGTCAGTAAGTGTTTTGTTTTCATCTTGCAATGTAAAACTTACTGCATATGATTTTTTGCCTTTAGGTAAATTCTTGCCCTGGTAAACGTCAAATAAATTGATGTCTTTCAAAAGCTGTTTTTCGGTTTGTTTGGCTATAGTGTGAATTTCTTCAAATTTCACAGAATCATCTAAAAGTAAAGCAAAGTCACGACGAACTTCCGGAAACTTTGGAATATCGTTATACCAAATTTTATTATGCTTTGCGTAATCTAAAATAGCATCCCAATTAAAATCAGCGTATAAGACTTCTTGAGTAATAGAAAAATGCTTTAAAATCGATTTTTTTACAATTCCAAAATCCACTAGTTTGGCTTTGCCAAGACTAATAGAAAGCCCTTCAGAAAATAGATCATTCTTAATAGGAGTAGCTCTTGTTTTTGTTAGTCCAAGGCGTTCTAAAACAGAGGATACAACACCTTTAAGATAAAAGAAATCACCATGTTCTTGTTTCGAGTTCCAGTTTTCTTTTGTTCGGTTGCCCGAAATAAGAACGCTTAGATGCTTATTTTCGATTCTTTTACCATCATAATCATGATAAGTTTTACCAAATTCGAATAATTTTAGATCCGCACGTTTCCTGTTGATGTTATATGCAATCGCTTCGAGTCCAGAAAATAACATGGATTGTCTTAAAACTGCCAGGTCATTACTAAGTGGGTTCAACATCTCAACATTATTTTCCACTTTAAGTTGCTCGCTTAAGCTTAGATATTCTTGAGTGGTAAGCGAATTGGCCAACATCTCATTGTACCCCTGACCAACTAATTGATTTGATATTGTATTCCGCACATTGTGATCAGAAAACTTGTCAATATTAGAAATAGAAGCGTTTAGTTTCTGTGTAAATTCTATATTATTGTAACCGTATACTCTAAGGATTTCTTCAATTACATCAACTTCTCTTTGTACATCATTTCTGTATGCCGGGATAGTAAGTCCGATACCTTTTTCTGTAATACTATTAATTTTAATATCTAATGATGTAAGAATAGATTTAATAGTTTCTTGAGGAAGTTCTTCTCCAATTAACTTAGCAGCATTTTCAAAAGACAAAAATACTTGGAAATCTTCAATCTTTTTCGGATACAAATCTATGATTTCACTAGAGATGTTACCACCTGCCAATTCTTGTATTAACAATGCTGCTCTTTTCAGAGCATACTCAGTAATATTCGGATCTATACCTCTTTCAAATCTAAATGAAGCGTCAGTATTTAATCCATGGCGTTTTGCAGTTTTACGTACACTAACTGGATTGAAATATGCGCTTTCCAGGAAAATTGAAGTAGTACTCTCTGTCACACCAGAATTAATACCACCAAAAACACCAGCAATACAAAGTGGTTTTACGGCATCACAAATCATAAGATCCTCTTCATGTAATTCTCTTTCTACCTCGTCTAGAGTAGTGAACTTAGTTCCAGCTTCTAATGTTTTAACTTCAATGGCATTACCTTCAATAAAATGAGCATCAAAGGCATGTAATGGTTGTCCTAACTCATGCAATACATAATTAGTAACATCAACTACATTGTTTTTTGGAGTTATTCCAATGGCTTTTAACCTATGTTGTAACCAAGAAGGAGATTCACTTACTTTAATATCAGAAATAGTAACTCCACAATATCTTGGAGCTAGAACGGGATCTTTAACCTCTATATTAATCTTGTGTAATCTGTTTTCAACTCTAAAATTGCTTACAGACGGAGTAATAAGTTCTAAATTGATGTCTTTTTGCTGTAATCCAGCTTTAAGATCACGGGCAGTACCCCAGTGACTCATAGCATCTGCGCGGTTGGGAGTAAGTCCTATTTCAAAAATTTGATCATTTTCGATATCAAACACTTCAGAGGCTTTTGTACCTACAGTAAGGTTAGAATCAAGTACCATGATTCCATCATGACTTTTTCCTAGGCCTAATTCATCTTCGGCACAAATCATACCGTGGCTTTCTTCTCCTCGAATTTTACCTTTTTTGATAACCCATTCTTTTCCTTCATCGTCATAGAGTTTTGTACCAATTGTCGCTACAGGCACTTTTTGACCAGCTGCCACATTTGGAGCACCGCAAACGATTTGTACAGGATTATTGTTACCTAAATCTACCTTGGTAATCTTTAATTTATCTGCATTAGGATGTTTTTCGCACGCAAGAACTTGTCCTACGACAACACCTTCCAATCCTCCTTTTACACTTTGGTAGGTTTCAATTCCTTCTACTTCGAGTCCTAAATCTGTAAGTAATTCTCCTGTTTTTTCGGCATCCCATTCTGGGTTGATGAATTGCTTCAGCCAGTTATATGAAATCTTCATCTATGATCTTTGTAAATTCAGTCGGTAAAGATAATATATTGGTTAGAGGTTACAAACAAGAAATCTATCTTAATATTGAACTAGAAGTTATTTTTAATTCTTAAAAAAGAAGGTTTATTCATAATTCGGAAAAAATAAAATTTATCCACTTAATTTTTTACTTTTGATAGAATGAAGAAACAAATCATTTTAACGCTAGCGATAACCTTAGTATTTTTTTCGTGTAAGAAAGATCAACCTAAAGAACCTGTAGATTTTAAGAGTGGCCCTTGGAAAGCTGTTTTGGATGTTCAGGATAATAAACAACTCCCTTTTTTGTTTGAGGTCATGGAGGACCAAACATTAAAAATCTTTAATGCTGAAGAAACCATAGATGTAGATGAGATAGAGATAATAGGGGATTCTATAAAGATCAAATTTCCTGTGTTTGAAGGATATGTTGCTGCAAAATTTATAGATTCTATGAGTATCTCTGGTAGTTTTATAAAAGAAAGTTTAGGCAGAGTAGTACCTTTTGAAGCAAAATACGGGGAACAGGATCGATTTGAAATTTCTTCCAAACCAGCAGCTAATATTGCCGGTAATTGGGAAACTATTTTCAGTGCCGACAGTGAAGAGGATAGATATATTGCTAAAGGTACATTTTCTCAAAATGGTAATATCGTTACTGGAACATTTAGAACTACCACTGGGGATTATCGATATCTTGAAGGAGTACTAAATGAAAATCAATTACAATTATCAACGTTTGATGCAGCCCATGCATTTTTATTTACTGCGCAAGTAACTGATAGTATTATGAATGGTTATTTTTATTCTGGTAATCATTGGAAAGAACCATTCACCGCTAAGAGAAATGAAAACTATGAACTCCCCTCAGAAGATTCGTTAACCTTTCTAAAAGAGGGTTATGATGCTTTTGCTTTTGATTTTCCTGATGCAAAAGGAAAACAAGTTTCTTTAAATGATCCACAGTTCAAGGATAAGGTTGTAATAGTGCAGATCATGGGTACTTGGTGTCCTAATTGTATGGACGAAACAAAGTATTATGTTGATTTTTATAATCAAAACAAAGAAAAAGATATAGCTATTGTTGCGTTAGCATTTGAATATGCTAAGACTAAAGAAAAAGCTTTTACATCTATAGCAAGATTACAAGAAAAGCTAAAAGTAGAGTATCCAATTCTTCTAGCTCAGTTTGGTACTTCGGATAAACAAAAAGCTCAAGAGAAATTACCAATGCTTAACCATGTTTTATCATATCCAACTACTGTTTTTATTGATAAAAAAGGCAAAGTACGTAAAATACACACAGGTTTTAATGGTCCAGCTACAGGGCAAAAATATATTGACTTCAAAAATGATTTTGAGAAGTTTGTTAATCAGCTGTTAATGGAATAGATTGGTTTAACAATCAATTATGACTTTCTTGATGAGTTTAACACTATGGTAACATTAGGATAAATTTTTACCTCTTAAATTGTTGCTGTTGAAGCTATAAAAAAGCTTCAATACGATAACAATTAATTCAAATCAAAAAACATCAGTCATGAAACAATCAAATCTGTTTGCAGTATCTACTGCTGTATTCTTGTTGTTGTTCTCTATTGAGACAACAGCACAATTAAAAACTCCAGAAGCCAGTCAACGGGCAAAAGTATCACAACGAGTTGGAATAACTGATATTACCATTGATTATGGTAGACCCAGTGTAAAAGAACGAGAAATTTGGGGCAAATTAGTGCCTTATGGATATAATGATCTCGGTTTTGGAACATCTAAAGCTGCACCATGGCGTGCTGGTGCCAATGCGAATTCAGTAATTAAATTTACGCATGATGTAAAAATTGAAGGAAAAGATATTAAAGCTGGTAAATATGGACTACATATTGCTTTAAAAGAAGATGGAGGTGCAACGATTATACTTTCTAATAACTATACTTCTTGGGGAAGTTATTTTTATGATGAAAAAGAAGATGCCCTTAGAGTTGATGTTCAAACCAAAGATGTTGCACATACAGAAACATTAACTTTTTTATTTCCAGAGTTTGATGCGAATAGTGCTACAGCAGCTTTACGTTGGGAAAAAAAGGAAATTCCTTTTAAGATTGAAGTGAATGTGAAGGAGATCGTAATGAATAAAATTGAAAATGATTTACGAGGTTCTAAAGGGTTTTCTCAGTCAAATTGGGACAGTGCCGCTGGATATGCCTTTAGGGCAGGAGAACTGGATAAGGCTTTAGAGTGGGTTAATACCTCTATAACTGGAAGTTTTTTTAGTAAAGAAACATTTAATAATCTTTCACTTAAGTCCAGAATATTGGCAAAACAAGGCAACACAACAGAGGCGATGACATATGTTGACAAGGCTGTAAAATTAGGTAATGCAACGCAAGTTTTTAGATTAGGTTCGGGTCTTATTAAGCAAGGACAAAAAGATAAGGCATTTTCGATTTTAAAGGATAATGTAAAAAATACTAATGGTGTGTGGCCATCAAATTATGGTTTAGCAAGAGCATACTCTGCAAATGGAGATTATAAAAATGCAATTAAGGCGATAAATACTTCATTACCCCAAGCTCCGGAAAGATTTAAAGCAAGATTAAACGGAGACCTGGAAAAATTAAAAAAAGGAGAAGATATTAACTAATGATATTGAACAATACAGTATTTAAAAAGGTTTAGAATTTTCTAAGCCTTTTTTGCTGAAATTATAAGTGTACTCTTAAAAAATGATCATTTCATGGAGTAGTTTTATTCCTTAATAATTTTATGGTAAAGGTGTATTAGTGTATCTTTGCATCACCAAATTTAACCACATGAGTAAAGCCGTTTATATTGCTACTATTGAACCTAATAGTGGTAAATCTATTGTTGTTTTAGGGATGATGCGTATGCTACTTGGTAAAATAGCCAAAGTAGGATATTTTAGACCTATTATTGACGACCCTGCATCAGGAGAAGTAGACAACCATATTAATACCGTGATATCCCACTTCGAGCTAGATATCAATTTTAAAAATGCATATGCATATACCCGCAGCGAAGTATTACAGAAATATAATCAAGGAAAATCAGGAGAGATAATTGATGGTATCATTAGAAAATATAAAAGCCTTGAAGAAAAATTTGATTTTATTCTTGTAGAAGGTACTGACTTTTCTGATGAAGGCAGCATTATTGAATTCGATATTAATGTAATTATTGCCAAAAATCTAGGAATACCTGCAATTATCGTTGCTAGTGGTATTGACAAAAAGAATGAAGAAATTGCAGGAAATCTGAAATTGGCTTTCGATACGTTTAACAGCAAAGATGTTGAGGTTTTGGCTATGGTGGCTAACAAAGTGACACCAGGTTGCGAACAAGAATTGAACACTGCTTTTGAAAAGAATTTTAAAAATGGAGTAGAGAGAATAATCATACCAAGGGTAAATTCTTTGATCAATCCTACCATTAAAGAAATTGTAAACGAACTAGATGGTACCGTTTTATTTGGGAAAGAGTATTTGAATAACCAAGCAGGTAATTTTGGAGTAGGAGCTATGCAATTGCGTAATTATCTTACCCATCTTAAAGAAAACAGTTTGGTGGTAACACCAGGAGATCGCGCTGATATTATTTTGGGAGTATTGCAGGCTAACATTTCAGATAATTACCCTAAAATCTCTGGAATTATACTTACTGGAGGAATTATCCCTGAAAAGCCTATTCTTAAATTAATTGAAGGAGTTTCGATATCATTTCCGATTATATCTGTTCCTAGTGGAACCTTTTCCATTACAAATCAAATAGGAGCCATCAAATCAAAAATATATGTCGATAACCTGCAAAAGATTAATACTTCAATAAGTACATTCGAAAAATATGTAGATGAAGACCATTTGGCTGATCGATTGATTACTTTCAAATCTGAAGGATTAACTCCGCGTATGTTTCAGTATAACTTATTGAGAAGAGCCCTGCAACATAAAAAGCATATTGTACTGCCAGAAGGAGCCGATGAAAGAATCCTAAGAGCTACATCCAGATTATTGGCTTCTGATGTAGTTGAGATTACATTAATTGGTGATCAGAAGAAAATAAAAAACAAGGCTGTAAAACTTGATATTCCTATTGATTTTAATAAAGTAAATATTGTTTTTCCTACCGAATCTCCATATTATGATGACTATGTGCAGACATTTTATGAGTTAAGAAAACATAAGAATGTAAATCTTGATATGGCCAAAGACATGATGGCAGATGTTTCGTATTTCGGTACAATGATGATTTATAAAGGTCATGCCGATGGTATGGTATCTGGAGCGATACACACCACTCAACACACCATAAGGCCTGCATTACAATTTATCAAAACTAAACCAGGGGTAAAAGTAGTTTCTTCTGTCTTTTTTATGTGTTTAGAAGATCGTGTGTCTGTGTTTGGAGATTGTGCAATTAATCCAAATCCTAATGCTGAACAATTGGCAGAAATTGCAATTTCTTCTTCAGAATCGGCTTCGGCTTTTGGCATAGAGCCTAAGGTAGCAATGCTGTCGTACTCTTCAGGAACTTCTGGAAAAGGAGCAGACGTAGAAATTGTAAGAGCTGCCACTACAATTGTTAAAGAAAAACGACCCGATCTTAAAATTGAAGGACCGATACAATACGATGCCGCTGTAGATATGAAGGTCGGACAAAGTAAGCTTCCCGATTCTGAAGTAGCAGGGCAAGCCAGTGTTTTGATATTTCCGGATTTGAATACCGGAAATAACACGTATAAAGCAGTACAAAGAGAAACTGGTGCATTGGCCATTGGCCCAATGTTACAGGGACTAAATAAACCAGTTAATGATTTAAGCCGTGGATGTACAGTAGATGATGTATATAATACCGTTATTATTACGGCGATCCAGGCGCAGGGATTATAAAAAAAATAAAAAAGGGAAATGCAAATACTAGTATTAAACTCAGGAAGCTCTTCTATAAAGTTTCAATTATTTTCTATGCCACAAGCACGAGTAATTTGTTCTGGTCTTGTAGAGCGTATTGGTTTAGAAAATGCTAAAATCACATATACTTCTAAGAAAGATGAAATAGAAAAAATAGGCATAATTAAAAATCATCAAGAGGGGTTGCACTTGATAGCTAAATATTTGATGAGTACTGAAGTGGGAGTGATAAAATCTGCTTCAGAGATACATGCCGTTGGTCATCGAGTAGTGCATGGTGGTAGTACTTTTGCCGATACAGTCGAAATTACTGAAGAAGTGAAACAAAAGATCACTAAGTTATCGGCTTTGGCACCTTTGCATAATCCGGCGAATTTAGAAGGGATTTTAGTGGCCGAAGAAATTTTTCCGGAAGCGAAACAAGTGGCCGTTTTTGATACAGCTTTTCATCAAACTATTCCTGTTGAAGCTTATAAATATGCCATTCCAAATAAATTTTTGATAGAAAACAATATAAGAGTGTATGGTTTTCATGGGACTAGTCATAAGTATGTATCGGAAAAAGCAATTCAATATCTAGAAAAACCGAAATCCAAAATTATAACAATTCATTTAGGAAATGGTTGTAGTATGACTGCGGTTAAGAATGGAAAGAGTATTGATCATACCTTAGGTTTTGCTCCCATGAATGGATTAATCATGGGGACACGATCAGGAGATATTGATCCCGCAGTAATATTTTACATGGTAAATTCTTTAGGGTATTCATTAGATGAGGTAAATACACTATTACAAAAGGAAAGCGGAATGCTTGGACTTACAGGGTATAGTGATCTTCGTGATATTGAGTCAGAAGCAGAAAATGGTAATGAAGATTGTATCTTGGCCTTAAAAATGAATGCATACCGTATCAAGAAGTTTATTGGGGCTTATGCTTCAGTAATGAGCGGCTTAGATGCCATAGTCTTTACAGCGGGTATTGGAGAAAATTCGGATGTGGTACGAGAATTAGTGTGTGAAGATCAAGAGTTTTTAGGAATTCAATTGGATAAAGAAAAAAATAAGAAACGATCAAAAGAAACAAGAGATATTAGTACTTTGTCCTCAAAAGTGAAAATTCTTGTAATCCCAACAGATGAAGAATTTGAGATAGCTAAACAGTCTTTCAATTTGCTTGCATAATAAAAAGGCAAACTATAAAGGTTTGCCTTTCAAATTTTGATTACAAAATAAGACTTGTATGATATTTAGAAGTTCGAAAATTTCAAAATATTATGCCCAAATACAACTTCCATTAGGTTGACAATATCCATAATCGCAAAATACAAATCCGCTAGGAGTAGTAATACAGCATTGTCTTGGACCACCACAATAAGGTCTGCCAAAATTTGATCCAATCACTTCCTGTTGCTCTTTTTTTGTGAGTTCATGAACTCCATTAAGTTTTAAAATTTTTTTCATTAGTAATAAGTATTAAAGAGTTAATATGTAAAGATTACTTCTAAAAATATTGTAAAGTGTTGGAAATAAAAAAGGTATGTTCTTGACATTTATAAATTTCAACTACTTAATGAATTATTATGGGGGTATGAAGAAGAGCTTCGATTTTAAAGAAAAAAGACAAACTATAAGTTTGCCTTTACTCAATAATCGAGATTTAAATGCTCTGAGGCCTGCCACGAAATCAAAATTATTTTCCAACCGATGCCTTGCGGACTAGCCCTGAGGTAGTTTGCTTCTATTTATGCAAAAATGCATCGCCCCCAACGGTCACAATATCCGGGTTCGCAGAAGGTTTGTCCTCCCCATCCAATAAGGCACCCTCTACCAGATGGGCAACATCTCGCTCTAGAAGATGCACCTCTAACTTGCTTTTGCTGTTCTTTATTTAGTTCATGAACACCAGTTAAATTTAAAATTTTTTTCATTTGTGTACTATATTTAAGTTAGTACCTAAATATAGTTTAAATTACTGATAGACAGGGGTGTTAAAACCTAAAAAGAAGTGAGGTTCTATTGAAGTAGGTTTACCCATTTAGTGTTATTTTGGCAGAACTTATTTGAAGTATAATTCTGATGGTTGATGTAAGAAATAACTTATTAACAAATGTTAAATACCTTAATTGACTGTATATTAGTTGTTTATATTGTTTTTTTGAGCTAAACATTACATTATCAACATACTGCATAACCATATGGTAACATAGGATGCTGGTAAGTTTAATAAAATAATTTTAGCTTCGGGCTGGAATAAATAAACTAACTCACAATACAACACACATGAAAAAAGTACTACTATTTATGCTGGTAGTATGCACTATGGGATATAGTCAGGTGCCGGCATATTACAACGATGTAAATCTTAATTTATCCGGAAATGCTCTTAAAAATGAATTAGGAGCAAAAGTAACGAATACTCATACAACTTTTCTAACCTATACTCCTGGTGTTTGGGAGGCCCTGAAACAAACAGATTTGGATCCAACTAATGCATCAAAAGTGATTTTGATTTATGGATATAATGACACCGATGGAAACTCTACTACAGATAGAACAAGAGGAGTCGATAATAATGGAGGGGGATCTACAGATTGGAATAGAGAACATGTGTATCCTAAATCATTAGGAACTCCAAACTTAGGTACAGAAGGACCAGGTGCAGATGCGCATCATTTAAGACCTGCAGATGTACAACGTAATTCTTCCAGAGGAAATAGAAAGTTTGCAGACGGATCCGGAAACTCTGGTGCCACAGGTCAAGGACACTGGTATCCGGGTGATGAGTTTAAAGGCGATGTTGCTCGTATGATGATGTACATGTATATACGATATCCAAATCGTTGCTTACCTACTAATGTAGGTATAGGAACAACGGCAAGTGGAGACAGTAATATGCTTCAGTTGTTTCTTGAATGGAACGCAGAGGATCCGGTTTCACAATTAGAATTACAGCGCAATCCATTGTTAGAAAATATACAAGGCAATAGAAATCCATTTATTGATAATCCTGCTTTTGCAACGCAAATTTGGGGTGGACCACAAGCCGAAGATAGATTTGGAAATACAGGAGGTGGAACAGATACTACAGCTCCAAGTACACCTACAAATCTTGTTGCTAGTAACACTACTCAAACTTCAACAGAATTAACCTGGAATGCTTCTACAGATAATGTTGGAGTCACTGGGTATTTTGTGTATCAAAACGGAGGGTTTATGACCTCTACAGTTTCGCCAACTTATGTTGTAACTGGATTAACTGCAAATACCAGTTATACTTTTTCAATAAAAGCTAAGGATGCTGCAGGAAATGTGTCTTCCTCAAGTACAGTAATTAATGTGACTACTCAAGACAATACTTCAGGAGGAGGAAATGCAACAGAGTTGTTCTTTTCTGAGTATATTGAAGGCTCTTCAAATAATAAAGCATTAGAAATAGCAAACTTTACCGGAACCTCTAAAAACCTTTCTGGATATGTGATTAAAAAACAAACTAATGGAGCCGGGTCTTGGTCAGGTGGGTTATCCCTTTCTGGAAGTTTAGCGAATAGCGATGTATATGTGGTTGCTAATAGTTCGGCATCTACAACGATTAAAAATCAAGCCGATGTTTTATCATCTTCTACCGAAATGGTGTTTAATGGAAATGACGCTGTAGGATTATTTAAAAACGGAGTTTTAATTGATATTATAGGAACATTTAATGGGGGTTCATCTAATTTTGCAAAAGATGTAACATTAAGAAGAAAAGGAACTGTCTCAGCTCCTTCTGCAACATATACAACATCTGAATGGGATTTGTATCCTCAAAATACTTTTGATGATTTGGGAAAGCATACTTTCAATGGAGGAGGAGGTAGTGCGGATACTGTTGCGCCCTCAGCACCTACAAATCTGATTGCATCTAATGTAAATGAAACTAGTGTCCGCCTTTCATGGACCGCTGCAACTGATAATATTGGGGTTTCTGGTTATAATGTGTATCGAGACGGAGCGTTAATAACTACTGTAACGGGTACCTACTATAATGTTACTGGGTTATCTCCTGGTACAACCTATACGTTTGAAGTAAATGCATATGATGCCGCTCAAAATACCTCTACATTAAGTAATTTGGTTTCAATAACCACACAAGATGTGGTGATTTCGTATTGCGCGTCAAAAGGAAATACTACCAATTACGAGTTTATTGATTATGTTGGTATAGGTGGGATTTCCAATGCTACAGGAGCAAATGGAGGATATAGAGATTTTACATCTCTAGTAGGAAATCTTCCTTATGGTACAAATACGATTGTATTAAGCGTTGGATTTGTTAGTTCTTCTTATACAGAACATTGGGGAGTATGGATTGATTTTAATAAAAACGGAACCTTTGAATCTTCTGAAAAAGTTGTGACTGGATCTACATCAAGCTCGGGAAATTTGTCATATAACTTTACGGTCCCTTCTAGCACTCAAGCGGGTAGTACCCGAATGAGAGTTTCCATGAAATGGAATGGAGCTCCTACTTCTTGTGAAACCTTTGGATATGGAGAGGTAGAAGATTATACTGTTAACATTGGAAGCACAGCAGCTAGAGCAAAAGGATTTATAGAAACAAATATTGATGGAAAATTAGAGCAAGAAAATAAGGTGTATACCGCAAACGTATATCCTAACCCTGCAAAGAACTATATTAGTATAGGGACTACAGATAATAGAGAAGTAGAGTATAAGTTAATCGATTTAAAAGGAAGTGTCATCAAGTTTGGAACAACTACGAGAAGTACTATTCCGGTAGGAGACATTAAACGCGGCATGTACATCTTAGAAATTAATAACAATGGAAGAATTATTTCAGAAAAAGTTATTTTTGAATAAAAATAATTAATGATTTTTATTATTGGATTATTAAACAACAAGCCCCCAAAATTTTAAATTTTGGGGGCTTGTTGTTTTTAGAAATAGAAGTTAAATCCATAAATAGATTACGTTAATTTAATGAGTATGTTATGGTTTTTTAACAATTATTTGACGTTTTTGATAAAATAACGTGTAACTATTCCTTTTTTTAAATAAAAATATTAAAGTTAATTACTTGTATTTTACGATGAAATACATGGTTTTTTTGATGAAATTGCGGAAAACCATAAGGTTGTTATTTTTTTTGTAATCTGTTTCTTATTTCTGAAGTATTGCTATTTCTGCAATTCGAAAGGATTGTGAATTAAAACCTTATTTAAAATACGGTTTAACCGTAAATTTATATAAGTGCTAGTTTGTAAATTTATAAAAGTTGAACAAGAGCTTATGTTTAAAAGAGCTTGTAAATAAAATAGCATATGATATAAAAATACTATTTCTACATTAAAACATAACCAAAACACACAAATCAAAATTACTCTTAAAACTTTTCAATTTAGTCTTAATATTAATGGATAATTAAAGGCTATAAATGGTATAAATCCATTGCATTATAACGTAAATATCGATCTCATTCTGCAAATCATGATAATATGATCTATGTATTTTAACCGCTTATTACTATGATCAATAGTATACTCGATTACTACATCTCAAGGCTTCTATTATCATGTTGAAAATAACTTTTGTGTAATTGGAAAATATAAGAGAGAATGAGTATATCTATAAATTTTAATCAGTTTTGTGAGAATTTAAAGATTTCTGCTAAGAAGAAATCAATAATTTCTCTTCGACATAATTCTATCTGTAAAAAACTTAATAATGATTTTTGGAATATGAATACTGACAATGGGGGTATTTATGTCGGATCCTATGGTAGAGAGACTGCAAATGATCATATTGAAGAGATTGAAATGATCTTCGAAATGCCATATCGATTGCAGGAAGAGTATTCTAAAAAACCCAAAAACGGACAGTTTTTATTTTTAGAAGATGTAAGAAGATCAATTGCTACCTTATATCCTAACACTTCTTTGATACAAGATAAGTTTGGAATTAAAGTTTCCTTTTTTGATAATATGAGCTTTCATATAGCTCCGGTTTTTTTTGGAAAAGATAATGTACATGTATATGCAGATCCACGTAAAGGTGGAAGCTGGAAAACTAAAAACTTTAAAAAAGAAAAGGAAACCATAAGAATAGGAGACATTGCCACGAATTATAATCTTAAAAGATTGTGTAGAATGATTAAAGCATGGAAACACCATTGCAATGTTCCGATTAAAAACATTCTTATTGATACATTGGCTCATAAATTTTTAATGTCCTGGCAATATAAAGATAAACCTTATTCGTATTATGATTTAATGTGTAAAGATTTTTTCAAATTTCTTATGGATCAAAAACCATCCGAAAAAGAATGGAAATCAATAGGAGGGATGCTTATTATTCCTGATTCATTTAATTTTAGGTATAAAGCAGTGATGGCCCATCATAAAGCCGAAAGCGCAATTACATTTTCTCAAAATAATGAACATTGGCTATCGATATTAAAATGGAAGGAGATATTTGGTTCAGAATTTCCAGAGTCAATTCCATTAGAAAACCAACTTAGAACGTTAGAACAAAATGTTTCTAAAACATATAACGTTCAGAAAAAATGTATGAATATACTTATAAAACGAAGAGTCATGTTTTCTTTATTACAAGTTTTATCCGCGGTAGCTATACCATTGGGACTTTTGGTAATAGAGTACACTAAAAACTTTGGTTTTGGTTTAAGCGTGTTTTTTACGTCAGTATTACTTTTTATAATGAGTTTGATATATAGAAAATCAAACCAGGTTAGGATAATTTTAAAACATAAAACATCTGCAAGATTAGCTATGAAAATTCATAAAAAAATTCAGCAATCTCTTAGGGATCTATACTATAATGATATTGATATATTGATTATACAAAAAAGAAAAAATAAAATTGTTTCAAAATTTCAGTCTTTGTATCAAGGAACGTCTATGCATGTAAATAAAAGGTATCTCGAAACGATTAAAGAGTTGCCCATTACTTCAAACGTAATTAGTGAAACATTTATAACACCATCCTCAAAATTAAGAATACCAAAATGGGAAGAAAATAAATTCAGTAAAGAAAATCATGTACAACAAGCAGTAAATTATAGAGACTAATATAAAAGGCAGTATTCATTTTAATACTCCAACGCATTAATACCGTAGCAGAAAAAGATTTATTTGTAATTGATTATCTTGTAGAAGAATAACCAACACAAATCTCTTTTATGTATAATTTTAACCAGCTAAAACAGCTTCTTGTAAAAGAAGGGCCAGGTAACCTCTTTTTACTTATTGTTCTCGTTGGTATTCTTCCTGCTATAGAAGATTTTTCACTTTTTGCTGTTTTTGGTTTCTCTATATCTAAGTTTCATGTTCATGAAGAGTTTCGGTTACTATATACTATTTCTTTATACTTGATTCCTTTAGGTTTAGCATTAACAATGGGAGGCAAAAATTACTATCGCATTTTAGGATTGTTGCCTACTTTTTTTGCCGCATATGTTTTTGTAATCGGTAACTCCAAAGAAGTTTCGTTAGAGGAGTACCAAGCATTGATTGGAATTCTTCATTTTTTATGTTATAAAATCGCATTTCTTTATTTTATTGTAAAAGGGAAATTACGCTCTATACCTTTTTTATTGACCTTAATTTTAGTTTGGATTTTACTCGATATTCAACACTTGGTATTATTTTTAACCTATACTGTGCTCATACGTTTTTTATTCCTTGCCTTCAAACAAAATATTGCCATTTTTAGAGAAACCGGACTTCAGAAAACAGCTCAATTGGCAATTAAGTCTTTCTTTTACTGGTCACCATTATTGATTTTTATTATCCCGGGAGCAATACTAAATAATAAAATGAATAAAGCTTCTATTGATCAGCTTTATAATAATACATTTATAATGTCTACTAACGAAAGTAGAAAGTATGAAAGAGATCAGTTTGAAAAAGACCTTGAGTTTTCTCTTGAAGCCGAAGTGATTTGTCTACATGAGGCTATCGAAAAGGGGAATAATGAGATAGTACGTATCGTTAAAAGTGAAACAGATGACATCCCGGGAGAGGTAGACGATATTTTTAAAGGAATTTTTAAACCATCATTACCCCAAATGGCCCCGGTTTTTAAAGAGGAAGATTGTGGTTTTTGGGGAAAGCTCAATATTACTTGTCAAGCAAAAAATAGTGCAAAAAACACCGTAAATAAGTCTTATGTAAAGCAACGCAAACGAATGAGAGAACTTTTGGTTAATGAAGTTGATAAATCTACCAAAGATATTCAAAAAGGAGTTGAAGGCTCAACAGATGGGATTAATGATCTAATGCTGCAGGAGATCGATGCTATTACAGAAAAATTGAAATTTACAATCCAATCTACATTTGATACGATATTGTTTATTAATCTTCTTTTGGATATCGCATTTGGTTTTTTGATTCTCAAGAGTTTTTTATATGTGTTCTCTAGAGTGGCTTTTTCATCTGATGATGAAAACTATGTAACTTTATTAGAGGGTGATAAAAATACTTCAATTGGGACATTACATAAAGCTGGTAACCAATATACTATAGATCCTGCTTCTACAAAAGAAAACTATTTTGTTTCTCGCTCCTTTGAACCTAGTGGTAGAGCACCAAAATTTTCATTACCTCAATGGAGATCTGCTATTTTAGCAAGAATATTTACTCGCAATTATGCCATGAATAAAGTGGTCATGAAATCGAGACCAGAAATAGTTCATTTTAAAGCCATGGGTAGTCACGAATTTGTGGAGTGGGATATTAAAGAAGGAGAGGAGGTGGTTTTTCACTTTAAAAACTTTGTAGGAATGAGTGAGGGGATCAAAATCTCGGCAATACTAAGTTTAAGATTAACGTCGCTACTTTTTGGACGTTTACTATTTACAACGGCAAAGGGTCCCGGAAAATTAATTTTAATGACCAAAGGAGAACCTATAACCGCAGAGCATACTAATGCCAATGCTAGTGTAGCGACCAGTAGAATTTTGGCGTGGCAAAAAAATACACGTTTTAATGTAGAATCAGAACTTAACTTAGTAGATGTCTTTATGAGTGGTATTTACCTCAAAAAGAAAGAACATGACCTAATCCTCATAGATGCAGATATTAAAGGTCCTTCCAAAAATGGGATTGTTCGATTTATTAAGAATTTTATATTACCAATATAAAACAATTACTATTTATTTACCTGATCACTTATTAATAACGTACAATAAATGACTGCCAGAATCGGCAGAAGTATCCAGCATAACGGCAATAGTACTTTCTTTAGAATCAAATATATGAAGTGCTTTGTTTTCTCCTTGTTTCTCTGATTTTATTTTTGAATAGTCTGTCATAAAATGTGATAATAAGCGTAACACATAGTTTTGATCATTGGTGAGATAGGTTACTTGCTTAGAACTTTTATTGATTCGTACGCCATAATAAAAGCCGTCCGTTTTTTTCCAGTTGTAGAATATATATTTATTATGTTCTTTAGTATCTTTTAAAAACCCCTTTGTTTCTAAGAAATCGCTTAATCCTTTCATATCACCAGAACTAGAAAAATTGGTCAATATAGCACATTCTTGTTCTTTTAGATATTGGCCTGTAATATGATTTGAGGCTAAAAAAAGTAATAAACTAAAGATTAACGAATATTTCATGTTTTTAAGTATTTGATCAAACTTTTTTAATAACTAAGGTTGGGATTAGTATTTAAACGGGTTCTTTGCTTTTATATTTTTTTCATTATAATTTTTGTGTTCAAATATCCCTGGTTTGAGTGTATTATGTCTGCACAGTTTCAATTTTCCTGATAGCTACAGGATGACCATTAAATGCCATATTATACGATAAAGAATCCAGTCTATTATGATCCATTAATTGATTAATATTAGCCCCTGCATTACGTTTTGCTGTTTCCATTTGAACCCCATCTCCATAATGCCCCCAACCATGAGGAATACTGATTGTACCCGGTATGATATTGGTTGTTACCTCTGCTTCAATTGAGATGGCACCAAACTCTGAATATACTTCTACCATTTCTTCTGGTTCGATGCTATGGCTTGCGGCATCATTGGGATGAATCATCATAGTACATCGTCTTGACCCACCTTCTAGAACAGGTAAATTATGCATCCATGAATTATTGCTACGCAGATGTCTTCGTCCGATTAGTTTTAAGGGGTATTGTTCTGCGCTTTGAGGAGTCAAAAGTTGTTCTACTTTTTTCATTTCCTCAACAAAAATTTCTGGCATCAGTTCTATACGCTTATTCTTTGTAAATAATCGTTTGGGAAGTACAGGGCGTAAAGGTGCTAATTCTATGCCTTCAGGATGCTTTTTTAAACGCTTTAAACTTACACCATCTTTTCGTAAAAAACGACCTCCCCATACACCATATGGACCTGTTTTGAGAGCTAAATCCAGTTTTGTTTTTGGGTGAATTCTGGACATAATATTACTTTTTATTCGTTGAAGTATGTTTCCGGTAAATAAACGTCTTTGTAATTCTCCCATGATTTGCCAATCATAACGCTGTTCTTTAGAAATGGATAAAGGAGCAGGGCTAAATTTTGTGGTATTACGAGTAGCTATCATATGCAACACAAACGAATAATGCATGGTTTCTAATCCCACGGCAGGTGGCATAATAAGATCGGCATGTTGTGTTGTCTCATTTATATACATATCAATCGCCAGCATAAAATCTAAACTGGCTAAGGCTTTTTCTACGAGTTGAGAATTGGGAGCAGAACGAGCAGGATTACCGGCAATACTAATAAAGCCTCTTATCTGATTTTTGCCTTCAGTCAAAATTTCATCAGCCAGGGTCGCTGTTGGAAATTCTCCCACAATCTCTTTGTATGATTTTACTCTGCTACTATAGCGAAACATTTTTGATTCGTGTGCCATTAAAGTCACATAATCTATGGCCGGTAAAGTAAATAAGAGCCCGCCTTTTTCGTCTAATTGGCCAAGTAATACATTAATACAAGTAATTAGCCATTGACATAAGGTGCCGTATGATTGCGTATTAACGCCCAATCTTCCGTATACTACACTATGGGAGTGTTTTATCAAATCATCCACAATATGTGTGATTTGTTCTACGGTCATGCCCGTTATAGGAGCTACCATTTCTTTGGTATAGGGTTGGACCATTGTTTTTAACTCTTCAAAATGATCTGAAAGTAAAAGAGCTTTAGAAGTAGGGACGCCATCTTGTAGTACCAATTCATTAATTATGGCTAATAACAGTAATACATCTTTTTCTGGGTGAATAAAATAATGTTCACTGGCTTTGGTTGCAGTTTCGGTTTTACGTGGATCAATAACAACTACTTTTCCTCCTTTTTGTTGAATAGATTTTATTTTTTCTCGAATATTTGGAGTAGACATAAAACTACCATTAGAAGCCATAGGGTTAGCTCCTATGATAAGGAGATAATCTAGGTTGTCTATATCAGGAATTGGAGCCATCATTGCATGACCAAACATCATTTGATTTACCAAAAAAACGGGTACCGAATCTAAACTGTGAGAGGCAAAGCGATTTTTAGTATTTAAGGCATTAATGGTATCATATAAGGTTATTGCAGTTCCAGTATTGTGAACTGTTGGATTTCCAGTGTATGTACCTATAGCATCATTACCATATTTTTTTCTTATGCTTTTAAATTCTTTTTCTGCTATTGAAAAGGCTTCATCCCAAGATATGGTTTGCCATCCAGAAGCGGTTTTTTTTATAGGCTGCTTTAATCGATTAGGATCATTGTGTAGATCTTTTAGAGCTATGCCTTTGGGACAAATGTGCCCATGACTGTAAATATCTTCTTGGTGCCCTTTAATTCCAATTACCTCGTTATTTTGTACTTCAATCGCTAAGCCGCACATTGCCTCACAAAGATGGCAAGTACGGTATTTCATTGTTTTTGGCATGACTTGTAAAGGTATTTATTAATGAAATTATGAATACCAAAGGGAGCTTCCATTATTAGTATACACTAATTTTTGGAACCATCTTTGACTATGGTAATTAGTCTTTATGGGGCAGACATTATCAAATATCACACAAAAGTGATAAAGGTGTATAGCTAAGATAATAAATGTGAATGAAATTTAGAAGGCGACGCTATAAAGCATCACACATTGTGTTTTTAGTACATGGTGTTTGGATTTTTTGAATGTTTTGGAATCTTCTGAATCGAATCCCAATGTTCGCAGATCTTCCCATTTTCATCAAATCTAAAAAAATCCATAGTAACATACTCATCATTTCCTGGCCAGGTTTGATGTGTATGCAGGGCAACTAGATTTCCCTCGGCGATACACCGTACAAATTGTATAGATTTCTGAGGATATTCATTTTGCATACGATCAAAATAAGCAATAAACCCTTGGGTTCCGTCTGCAACATCTGGATTGTGTTGAATATATTCTGAACCTAAATATAGCTCTACAGCTTTTTTAGGATTTCCTTCATAGGCCATCTTGTAAAAAGCAATCGCATTTTCTTTATTCTTCTCTAAATTCATTTGTAAAGTATTTCGTTATATTCTTATAATATGAGTGTTTGTATTAAGAAAAGATAGCTCTTACTACTTAATTCGAGATCCTTTTTCTATATATTTCCAAATACTGGGATTTTTTGGATCACCATATTTATTTTGGCCTGTCCACGTATATGTATTGAAGTCTTCTTCAAAGATAATTTCTCCATACCTTTCATGATATTCACCCTTATTTTGATCTTTATCATTTTGAATGATTAGTTTGCGCTTTTTTGGATCCCAATGTAGAATATCAAATAAGATCTTAGGCCAATTACTAAACATAGATACCATTTCAAATTGTTGAGCTTTAGAATTATAATGAATGTACCAGGTATAGGTTCTTTCTTTGCCACTTGATGAAATGGCTACAGATTTTAACTCAATGTATGTACTATCTAGTGTATATTGACAGGTACGCGTACTTTTTTCCCACCATTTTTCTTCTTTATTATCTTCTCTAACTTCCCATTTTCCAATTAAAAAATCTAAGTCCTGAATACTTTTTTTCTGTGCAAGAATGGTCCCTGTTGCAAGTAATAGTGTAATTAGCAAAGATGCTTTCTTGAAGAATATAGTTTTCATACTATGGTATTGAGTGTTAAGGATGATAGGTATGCCCCCTAATGAATATGGCTTACACCTATCATCTGTAAAGTGTTTTTATTCTATAGGAATGTAAAAGTCTACAATACATTTCCTTTCAGGGTGTTCATTAAAATTATTATGATAAATCTCAAAAGGGCTTCTATTCGCCTTTTTATATCCATTTTCGTTCATCCATAAAAATAGTCCTGTCCATGATTTTTCAAATTCGTCCACGCCAATTTCAAAACTACCTATAATACATTTTCCCTGTTCAATTGTAGTTAATCCTATTTCTCCTTCAGTTTTAATTGGTTTATCTAGTATAATAGAAGCACTCATCCTCACTTTATTTGCTTCTGTTATTTTGAAACTATCATAATAGATGGTAGCCATTTTTGCATGTTCATTCATTAATCCTTTTGGCGTTGCCCATTGAATTAGTTTTTGATAGGCAGCTTCAAGATTTTGTGAACCAATACATGAGACATATGCCAAATTCATTTTTGATATTCTCTTGACTTCAATTTTTGCACTCATTTGTATCCATTTTTTTAGGTTATTAATGATACAAATATATTTTTCGCGATCAGGATACTCTTGACCATTCTTGCTTTCGAGTTGACAAATCTTGCTAAACTTGTTTGGATTTTGTTTCCTAAATTCTGTTGGACTTACAGAATAGTATTTTTTAAATGCCCTGGTAAATGAAGAATTGTCGTTAAAACCATAGGTGATAGAAATTTCAGATATTCTACGAGTGGTATGCAATAAATCAGAAGCAGATTTTTCAACCCTTCGTCTGGTTACATATTCATTTAGGGTTTCAGAATGTGTATATTTAAATATTCTATGAAAATGAAAGGGAGAGAAGCAAGCGATTTCTGAAATTGTATTTAGGGATAAATCGCCATCCAGGTTTTCATCAATATATTGATAAACTCTATTGATCCTGTTTTTATAATCTACTTGGATTTCGTTTTCTATTATCTTCATTTTTTAAATGCATTCTAATAGTAAATATAACAAACATATCTTAGGCAAAGATGTATAACTAAGTGATTATTTTAGGTCATATTTGTGAAAATGCTATTTTTTAATCGGAAGGAGTTCTTTGTATGTCAAACATCTCCAAATCCATTCCAGGGGGCCGAATCGAAAATACCTCAGCCAAATTTTACTCAATATCACCTGAAAGATAAATATAAGGATTGCCGTCGATAACGTTTCTGAAGGACTTAATGTTTCGTAAAGTTTAAATCCGATAGATGAAAATAATATAAGACCAATGAAACTTTGCAATATATAATTTGTTAATGCCATTCTACCGGCATATTTTAAAAATACTAAAACCTTTTTCCATTGTGTAGTATACCAAAGCCAACCAATAAGCCAAAGGTAAAATATCCCCATTGCAGTATCAGAGAGTACCATTAATTTGATAAATATTGGCCGAAAAGCTTCTGTTGAATATATTTCATATTTAGGAAGTACAAATAAAAACACAATTCTATAGGCATTAGTAATGATGGTAATCATTACCATCGTTTTTTTTATTTTCTGGATATAGGATTCTAAGGATTCGTATATTTTGTTTTTTCCAAGATATAGCCCTAGAAGAAACATTGAAATTGCTATTGGTGCTAAAAAACCAAATAACATTGGTATATTAGAAAGATATTCTAACAATCTCAATTGTACTCCTTCTAGATAGGTTCCATGTCTAATAACTTGACGTACCGTCTCTCCTGTATGATTACTTAAATAGATTTCTGGGTGGAAGTTCAAAATTCTAAATATATATTCGAATATTTGATCATAGAAAGGGAAGAAGAGGAAAAATGCGGATAAAAAAAGTATTAATTTGTTAGACTTTTTAATCATGAGTGTAGTCAAAAGCCCAAGAATGGCATATAGGTTGAGTACATCTCCCGACCAAAATAATATAATATGTAAAGCTCCAAATACAAATAAGATGAACATTCTTCGCACAAAGAATGAAGAAGAGAGTTTGTTTTTATTTAACAGCTTTAAGGCTTGCATTGAAATCCCTAATCCAAACAATAAAGAGAAAATGGGAAGAACTTTGTATAAAAAAATAGCTGTAATATTTTTTCTGAAATTATGTCGATGTTAGACGTCCATTGTTTTGCAAATTCATCTTGATTAAGAAACGTCGAATTCATTATGACAATATTGACAACAAAAATGCCTAGAATTGCGAATCCTCTGAAAACATCTAATACTTCAATTCTTTTTTCTTCTTTGGTAGGTTGTTTGTTCAATTTTAGTTTTAGTAAAATTAATGTTCATTTTGTATTCTGACAATAGGGTCGACTTCAGAGATTTTCTTCCACTTATGGTTTACAAATTCCCAAGTGTCTCCAAAAATATTCTTTCCATCATGGCCACCAAAAAGAATAATTTTTTTTCGTTTTTTATCAAAGACCATATTACTGTGATTTCTTGAAGTTGGTTTGTGATCTATCTTTAGTATATTCCATGTATTGTTATCTAATGACCATGTTTCATTAACTCTGGATTCTCCATTCCATCCACCAAATCGAATTAACTTTTTGAGTTCTTTATCATAAACCATATTAGAGTTGAATATGCCATGAGGTTGTTTTATCTCAAGTTTATTCCATTGAGCACCGTTCCATTTCCAAGTTTCTCCCTTAGATTCTCCATATTGTTTGTCAATTGTGCTACCTCCAAAAAGAATAACAGATTCATTATTTGTATCATAGGCCATTGAAACACCATGTCGTTCAGAAGGCCCTTCGGTTGATACTAAGTGCCATTCGTCATTTCGAAACTCCCATGTATCTCCAAGTTTGATATACTCGTCATCTTGGATTTTGTATCCACCAAATAGAACGATTGTTTGGTGATTTTCATCATATACCATTGCTGACTCTGCCCTTGGTGAAGGAGCATTTCTTGGGGTTAATTTTTTCCAATGGTTATTTCTGAATTCCCAAGTATCGTTTAGGAGGTTTTTCAGATCAGGATTTTTCCCAAATAACACTTTACTTCCACCAAATAGGACTAATCGATGATTTGCTTTGTCATAAATCATGGAGCTAAAAGTTCGCGGTTCTGGTCCATCTTCAACTATTATTTTTTCCCAATTTATACTGTTCCAGATCCATAAATCTGATAAAACTTCTTTTTCGCTTGCTCCACCAAAAAGATAAACATTAGCATCTTTGGAATTATAGGCCATTGCATGTGCATTTCTGACAGAAAGAGTGATGTTGTTATTCTTTTGTGGTATTTTTTTTCGGCATTTTTTCCGCAGCCCAAAAATAGGATAAAACAAATCAGTAAAGCAAAGTTTTTCTTCATGTCGGTATCATATTATTTAACCCAAAAGTTAAGACCTAATTAATTATGGGGTTTAGTAATAGTACAGAGTTTAGTATTAACTTTTGTCAGTTATACTTTTAATTTTGTTGTGTTCAAATTCAAATTCAGAAATACCTTTCAATTCTAAAGTATCTCCCGTTTTTAGGCCGTTTGGTAAATCAATGGCTAATATTGCTTTATAACCAATTTGAATTATAACTTTTGACTTAAGAAATTGCCAAGATTCGATCGTTTGTTTTCTATGTGTAGAATATTGTTTTGCTGTTTCGGCTTGCTTTTTGAATTCTGTAATTCCTTCAGTTCTCAAATCTACGTTTCCGTTAGAGATATTTTCGAAAACGATATTCTCAGTCAGATCTTTTGTCATTCCATCAATATCAAAACGATTATAAGAATTCACATAATTTTCAACTATTTTCTGTTGTTGTTCCTTCATATCATTATTCGTTTTACATTGTGTTGTGAGTGTTAATAGTAAAACAAGTATTACGTTTTTTATCCTAATTTCATTCATACTTGAACATATGGATTCTGCTATGATTGATTACATGTATAAGTAACTAATTTAATAAATCCTTATTGATATCTTGTTTATTACTCCTAAATTTCGAAACCTATGTATGAGGTAACGCATTAAATTCTTTTCTTTTGTTTTCGAACCACCTATGAATTGCGTTAGGATCTTGCATTAACTTCTGCATTGCGGTCATAGCTTTTTGATGTGCTTTATCATTTTTTTGGTACATTTCTAAACCGTGTTTTTTACTCATTTCGGCAATATCTTCAAAGGTATTGGCTTGAAATTCTTTGTCACATGCTCCACCTAATTGTTTACAGGTCATTGTTTTCATATTGATATTGTGTATTAATTATATAGTACTAAGTAGCTCCTCAAGTCTATCGAATACAGATCCCCAACCGTTCATAATGCCCATTTTTTCTTGTTGAATTTTATATTCTTCGGTGGGATGAATTACATTGAAAGTGAATTCGGTTTTGTCACCTTTCCTTTAAATAATGATTGAATTTCAACTCCTTCTGTCATAGGTTTGAAACTTGCTGATGAAACTATTTTTTCAAATTCGATTATTTCTGTGTATTTGCCCTCAGCAATAAATTCTTGACCGTTGGGCATTGGCATAATGTATTTCCATTTTCCTCCAATTTTAAAATCATGTTCGACTACTATCGTTTTAATTCCTTTCGGACTCCACCATTCTGCAATGTGTTCAGATTGTGTCCAAGCCTCCCAAACTAGGTTTAATGGGGCATTAAAAGTTCGGTTAATCGTTATGGTTCGTTTGTCCATTTCGTTTGGAGTATTCATCAAGATTGGTTTTCGTTTGTAATTTGTTTAAATATTTCTCAAATGAGTTTAGTTTATCTTCCCAAAGGCCTCGATATTGTTCAATCCACATAAAGGCTGGAATTAATTTTTTTGGCTTTATATGGCAAAACCGTTCTCTTCCTTCTTTTTTGAAATCTATTATTTCACACTCTTTTAAAATTTTTAAATGTTTGGATATAGCGGGGCGACTTATATCAAATTTTTCGGCTATTGCATTTACCGTAAGTGTTTCTTCTGCCAGTAGTTCAATTATCTCACGTCTAACAGGGTCTGCAATGGCTTGAAAAACATCTCTTCTCATAATTTAGGTAACTAATCGGTTACAAATATAAAAGTAACCATTTAGTTACACAAATATTTTTTGTTTTTTTATAATTTGAACGAATTCTGTATTATAGTAGGGGAGAAGAGTAGTGACCTGATAAGTGGAGTATTTCCTATTCCTTCCATTTGGACTTTATTAGATTATTTATTTCCTGTTTTTTTATTCAAAATATTCTATCTCGTGCGTCCAAACTCGTGATCTATTACCATTGCGATAATCGGTTGATTTGATCCAATTACTTTTCTGATCCAAGACATAATTACTCTCATTACTATTTATCAACACGCCATCCGGATTAAATGTTTTTGTATGAGTTCTATCTCGATTATCATTATACTTAAAATCTTTTCGTTCCTTAATTGAATCATCTACATTATATTCAACTATTTCTGTTTTATCACCATTGTTATTATAAACGAATGTTTTCTTTGAAGCAAACCCATAATTATTATAAATACCATAGAAGCTTTTAAGCATTATTAAGTTATGCTGATTATCGTATGTGTAAAGTGTTTCGAATTATATTGTAGCTGTTCAATTTTATCGGTATTGCCGTTATATTTAAATATAGTTTTTATCTGTAGTTTTCCAGTATGATGGTGCCGCTCCTCAATTTTATTATTGCTTTTGTCGTAGATATATATCGTAGCTTCTTTCTTCGTTTTTGGAATTGTAATTTATCTTTTTTACCTGATTACCGTTATTATCATACTCATAAGTTATCCTAGAATCAAGTTTGTTATTTTCATATTTTTTTCTTCAATTAAGTTATTGTTTTTGTCATATAGATAATTTTCTGTTTCATTATCATTATCATGACGGAGCTTACTTCTCTCAACCAGATTATAATTTTTATCATATTTATACTTTATGGAGTAATCTAAGCTTCCATCTGTATTATAAGAGGACTCCTCCTTTATAAAACCTTTTATGTCAAATAATAATATTTCCTGTTCATACATTATTTCTTTATCCCCTTTAACATCAAACATTTTACTTTTTCCTTTAAGTCATATGACTCTACATGCTTCGGTTTTTTGGAAATAACAGAATTTCCAATGGGATTAGTGCATAATAATGCTAATAAAATTATATTTAATACTTTCACTTTTTATTTTGACAATTCTTAGACTATTGTATTATGATTTTTGCCATTACTAACAAAGTTTATACATCTTGTTAGGTGCGATTACTTTTCAATTATTTTTTCAAGTTTACTTTCTATAACATATCCATCTTCGGTTTTGGTTGTCGAATAAAGTTCGCCAATATTTTCGCAAGCACAACCAACCCAAGTACCCTTTAGCTCCTGGGTAATTCCTCTAAATTTAACTATTAATGTTTTTTTCGACTCAAAGATTGCGCAATTATATTTAACTCCATTAAATTCTTTTTTGACATATTCTTTATGTGTTGTATGTCCATCAAACTTTCTGAAAACTTCTCCATTTTCGGTTGATATTTTGTATTCCGATATATCTCCAAAAGTCGAAAATTCACAAAATTGATTACCAGTAATAGTTTCATTAGTTGGAATTAAATAAGGGTGAGAATCTACTTTTGTAAATGATTTTAATATCTTCGGAATTCCGTTTTTTAGAGAAAAGATTATGGAGTCAGTTGTTTTTTCTTGAGAGTTTTTCGTAAACCTTATTAATAATGAGTCTGTATCAGTATTTAATACATAACTTTTCTCAAATAATTCGATCATGGCATCTCTATTAGATTTTAGAGAATAAATCAGTTTTTTTTCTTTAACAAAATTGCTAATGGGATAAACATAATTCACAAGTTTCGTATTGTCACATTCAATATTAGTTTGTGGACTCTTCTTTTGAGAGCTAAGACAATTTAAAAAACCTATTACAAGTATTAAGAATAGTGTATGTTTCATTCAATTACAACTAATGTTTAACAGATATATTTATTGCTGGTTTTTATTTTTTATAATTATTTTGCTTTACCAAAAATACAGAAACTATGTGATTTGTCATCAAGCAGACCGCTATGATCATATACATATAGTATCATATACCATGTACCGTACTTTTTTATTCCACCATCCCTTTCGCTTTCTAATATAAATTATTTGACAAGTATGATAGGCGTTATGTGCCGTCATATTTGCAATCTCAGAACTCCATTCATTTAATTGCTTATCTGTAGCATTTTTGGTCAATAGCTCCCATTCTATTTGGATAGTGTCTAATTTAGCTACAAGATTTTTCCATTCATCATCAGAATATTTTTTAAAAGTAGTTTCATTGTTAACTTCAAAATTGGACATATCTTCTCCTTTGAAAGCTCTTAAATTTACTTCATTCCAAAAGAGAATATGAGAAACTAGCCCCCCGATGGAGTGGTTTTCGGTACTATTTTTCCAATTTGATTGTTTAGCGGATAGTCCTTCAATCGCAATTTTTGTTGGAATGAACCATTCATGATTAGTGTGAGTGCTTTTTAGTTGTTCAACCAATAATGACCTTAAATGTGATGAGTTCTTTTTTCTGAGCAAACTACAATCAAGAGCCCAATTCCGATTATTAGTAAAGTTCTATTCATTTATTCAATATAGTGTCCAACGGTCTCGACTACGATCAGTTATTGGGGTTAGTAATGAGCTTTATAAGTACACACCAAACTGAAAATCCTCTCAGATTTTCAGGAGTAGGTGAAAACAAGGAATTACTTATAGCATCGATGAAAAAGCAGTAAGTCGAGTATCTTTAAAATGAACTAAAAATTAAAGATATGAATACTCAAATTACCGCTTGCCCTAAGTTATACATTGGTATCGACATTCACAAGCGAAGCTGGAAGGTT
>NZ_JAERQJ010000016.1 GCF_016735115.1 Aquimarina mytili
CGATGATGATTGGCTTTGCATATGACAGAGAGACTACCGAGTTGGGGCAATCCCAATTTAATGATGGGAGTTATGAGGTGATGCTACGTTTTGAGCTTTTCAAGAAGTATAACCGAATGCTAACCCCTCGTTTCTTTTAATAAAAATCAAGATCTATATAAAATTCAGTTTTTAGCTTCAACACAAAGATGAAAAAATTATGAGCTTAAAAAATTACTTAATCCCTTTATCCCTTAGTCTATTACTATCCTGTAGTGTTTTTTCTCAGCATGAAAAACGTTTAGAAAAAGCAGACGAAAACTTTAATCGTTTTGCTTTTGTTGATGCTCGTAAGATATATCATAAAGTAGCAGAAAAAGGATATGAATCTTTAGATCTATTAAAAAAGCTTGGAGACTCCTATTATTTTAATGCCGAATTAGATCAGGCTGTGGTTTGGTATGAAAAGTTGATCACTAATTATGGCGACGAGGTAGACCCTGAGTATATATTTAGGTATTCTCAATGTTTGAAAAACGTAAAGCGTTATGAGGAGGCTGATACAATGATGGAGAAATTCAATGCATTATCATCTAATGATCAGCGGGCTGAGTTTTTTGTAAACACACGAGACTACTTGAATTTTATAGAGTTGCAATCTGGTAAATTTAGATTACTCAAACTAACGACAAACTCAAAATATTCTGATTATGCTCCTAGTTTTAATAATCAAGGACAATTAGTTTTTGCCTCTTCTCGAGGAGGCAGTGGTATGAGCAAAACGGTTCATGAATGGAATGAAATGCCTTTTTTGAATTTGTTTTCTTCAGATATTATAGAGGCCAATGGGATTTTAAAAACCCCTAAAAAATTAAAAGGAAAAATAAACTCAAAGTTTCATGAGTCTTCGACTTCTTTTAGTAAAGATGGACAAACAGTATATTTCACCAGGAATAATTATACCAAAAGAAAATTAGGTAAAAACGCAGAAGGAAACATTCTGCTCAAAATATACAGAGCTACATTAGATGAAGGAGTTTGGAAAAACATCGAAGAGTTATCATTTAATGATAATGAATATTCTGTAGCTCACCCTGCTTTAAGTGCAGATGGTAAGAAGTTATATTTTGCGAGTGATATGCCGGGCAGTAAAGGGTTATCAGATTTGTATGTTGTTGATGTACATGAGGATGGAACCTTTGGTGAGCCTAAAAACCTGGGCGATCATATTAACACTGAAGGTAGAGAAACTTTTCCTTATATCAGTGATTCGGGAAGACTCTATTTTGCCAGTGATGGTCATATTGGTTTAGGGGGATTGGATGTATTTGTAGCGGTACCCGAGGGTGATGGTTTTTCAATTCCCTACAATGTTGGTAAACCTGTAAATGGTTCTACCGATGATTTTACCTTTGTGCTTAATGAGGATACAAAGATTGGCTATTTTTCTAGTAATCGAGCCGGAGGAAAAGGATATGATGATATTTATAGTTTTAAACAAACCGGAGAATTGATTACCAGTTGTAATCAATATGTATCGGGCGTGGTTACAGATGCTAATTCTAAAGAAATACTATCAGATACCGAGGTAATCTTGCTTGATGATAATAATAATGAGTTACAACGAACCACAACCGATACCAAGGGAGCGTACAAATTTGATTTAGAGTGTGAAACAAAATACATTGTAAGAGCAACAAAGTCGGAATATGCGCCTACAGAGGTGTTATTACCAACAAACAATGTATTGGAGTATGAGTATACACTTCCTTTACAAATAAGTAAAGGTGGTTTAGAAGATAAAGAAGCAAAAGAAGGAGATGATCTTGCCAAACTATTAGCATTACAGACGATTTATTTTGATCTTAATAAATCTAATATTCGTTCAGATGCAGAAGTAGAGTTACAGAAAATAATAGCCACACTCCAAGAATATCCACAATTGAAGATTGATGTCAGATCTCATACCGACAGTAGAGCCGATGATAACTACAATATGTACTTGAGTGAGCGAAGAGCAAAAAGTACGATTAAATATATTGTTGAAAAAGGAGGAATCGAGGCTTCAAGAGTAACCGGAAGAGGATATGGAGAAGCTAACCTTATTAATACCTGCAAAAATGGTATAAAATGTAGCGATAAAGACCATCAACTAAACCGTAGAAGCGAGTTTATTGTGATTAAATAACCATTTTATACATAATATACATAATTTATATTTTTATTCATTGATTAGAATTAATAAATTTAACTATTCGGAAATCGATTCCGAATAGTTCCTGTATGACAAAATATACGTTCTACTTTTCAAATAAAATTAAAGGTTACAATGGAAAAAGCACAGAAATGGCTAAACTATGGTATTGAATTAGCAAAAGAATTTGGTCCAAAACTTATTACTGCCATCCTTATTTACATTATAGGGTCATGGTTGATCAAAAAGATAATTAGTACGACCGGTAAGGTGATGTCTAAAAGTAAGTATGACGAATCATTACAAAAGTTTTTGCTAAATCTGGTCTCGTGGGCGTTAAAAATATTTTTGATCATTATTGTAATTTCAAGGCTAGGTGTAGATGTAACCACTTTTGCTGCTGTTATTGCTGCTGCTGGTCTTGCTGTAGGATTGGCATTACAAGGGTCACTTTCTAATTTTGCAGGAGGAGTGCTTATCATGATATTTAGACCCTATAAAATTGGAGATGTTATAGAAGCACAAGGTGCATTAGGAACGGTAAAAGAAATTGAAATATTTACAACGAAATTAGTCACGCCAGAAAATAAACTTGCGATTGTTCCAAATGGAGCATTAGCCAATGGTAATATTATTAATTATACCGCCGAAGGAAAAATGAGAGTGGACATTACAATTGGGATAGGTTATGATGAAGATATAAAAAAGGCTAAAGACATATTACTAGAAGTTCTAACAACAAATGATAAAGTGCTAAAGGATCCTGCTCCCTCTGTAAATGTATCTAATCTTGGTGAGAGTTCTGTTGATTTAGCAGTGAGACCATATTGTACACCAGAGGATTACTGGGATGTATACTTTGCGACTATGGAAAATTGTAAAGCGGCATTGGATAAAGCTGGTATTGAAATCCCATATCCACATTCAGTAGAGATTCAAAAGCAAGAATAAATAAAATCTTAAGTATTAAAAGATATAATTAGATTTTAAAGTATTTATACTATACTTATTTTAGGGTACTAAACTGCGGGTATCCCACTCATCAAAAAAATGAATGCCATATTTGTTGAAGCATGTTAGTATGTGTAAATAGTTTATCTATTTTAAAAGAGAATTAAGGTTAAAATGATATAATTTGAAGCATGCTTTCTTAAATCTAATCTAACTATCGGAAAACTAGAGTTAAAACATTTTTTTAACACTTTTTTTATGGGAAATAAGTACTAATTTGACGTTTTTACTGAAATTTTTAAAAGGATAAAAAGTGTAAAAAACAGGTTTAAAAATACATATTAACTTTATTTTAAAAAGAATTTTCCTACTTTTTTATAAAATTATATACTTTTTTTAAATAGATATTCAATTGTAATTTATTGTTTTTTAGTTGTTTATGGTGTTTATAGTATGTTTTTTAAGTTTTTCTTATGAGCTTTTCCTTTTTTTTAAAAGTATTTTTCATAAATAAGGTTTTAACGTAGTTTTTATGAGGTTTTTTGTCAATGTATTTTAACAAATAGTACCTATATTTAGGTATGCGTTTTTTTTAAAACGTGGTAGTATAATTTTTTTGCATAAAACGTTTATTTTCTTACCCCACCCTGAACTTTTATGCTATTATAGCTTTGTATAAAAATGTAAAGCTATCAATTATTTCTGTATAATTATATGCCATTATTTTGGTTGATAAATTATACGGCTACTTTATTGTTGTAGTCTTTTTTTTGACTTTACATATAAAATAAAGAGCATCAAATAATATGAGTTTTAGTAAAATAATAGTTGTAGTTCGAATCAACTAATATTGCACTTAAACTAAAAAACAACCCCGCAATTGCAAAACTTTGGCGAGCCAACAAAAGCAGGGTCTGATTAACGATTAATATTAAATTAACCATTATGCTTGGATCTTTACTATCTATATTTAGAAATTCTTTTCGATTCTATTCTATTATACTTATTAAGTGTCTTTCCCTTAGAAAGAGATTATTTTTCTATGTGTCCCTAAGAACGAAATATAGGGATTTTAAATTATTTTTTACGGAATCCCGTAATATTTTTAGCATTTCCTTAACATATCTAGTCGTAGCCTTGATAACTTTTTTACGGCGCTATGGTATGATAAATAGATCTAGCGTCTTGTATTTGCGATATGTTACAGTTTTTTTAGTACTGATCATAAGTAGATTGCTTGTGCCCGTAAACAATTACTATTAAACCTTAAAGTATGGAATACCTAGATTATGAATTAAAAATATAAACTAATTGTACTGTGTATAATTAGTTGTACGATGCATTTTGACGATGTGTTTACTTAAAACCTCCCGTTATTAGGGGTAATTGCGGGGGGTTTTCTTTTAAAAGGATACAATTAAATTCTAAATTTTAAAACCATTGTGTTTTATAATTTGCGATCGTATCGATCGTATTAATATTTTAAGTGTTTGTTGATCTAACTAAATGATAATGTTTAATTCTTATTGTGTCATTTAGATAGGTTATTAGGATTGAAGCTAAGCTGCCTTTTGTGATTGGGGCAGCTTTTTTTATTAAAAAATAAGAGATGTTTTTATATTTTAGCGTTCATGATAGATGTTGACCTTATAGCCTATTTAGAATCATTTCTGACTCCAAGACGATTGGGATTATATCAAAAAGTTTTAAATGAACGAACCAATTATTTTACGGTCGCAATAGAAGATGTATATCAATTGCATAATACAAGTGCAGTTATACGCAGTTGCGATGTATTTGGAATCCAGAATGTTCATGTAATCGAAGAAGTAAATGTGAAGCGTATTGATAGAGAAATTGCTATGGGAGCTCAAAAATGGGTCGATATTAATAGGCATGGTACTACTACTGCATGTTTGAAAACGTTAAAAGACAAGGGGTATCAGATAGTGGCAACAACACCTCATAATGATTCTATGGTTTTACAAGAATTTGATATTACCAAACCTTCAGCTTTTTTCTTTGGAAGAGAGCAGCAAGGATTAAGTGACACTGTGCTTGATGCAGCGGATAGTATGTTGCATATTCCGATGGTAGGGTTTACCGAAAGTCTTAATATCTCAGTTTCGGCGGCGATTATATTGCAGCATGTCACTGCTCAACTAAGAGCATCGGATATCATATGGCAATTATCTGAGGAAGAGAAATTACAAAAACGTATGGAGTGGGCAAAAAAAGCAATTAAAAGCCATAAACAAATCATTGCCAGATATCATGAAAATAAGTAACTTTCTAACAGATAATACTTAACATTATGGTTACTTGGTTCGAAATTCCGGTTAGAGATATGGGTAGAGCAAAAATCTTTTATGAAAAGGTTTTTGATATCGAAATTAGTTTACAAGAAATGGATGACATTCAAATGGGGTGGTTTCCTAATAAAAACCAAGTAGGTATAGCTACTGGTACTTTAATTTATGCAGGAGAACATTATACACCAAGTGCCGATGGCGTATTAGTATATTTTTCTTGTGATGACGTTGCCGCCGAAATTAGTAGAGTAGAAGCTGCTGGAGGCAAAGTCATTTCTGCTAAAAAGTTGATTTCGGAAAATCATGGTTATATGGCATATTTTATTGATTCTGAAGGTAACCGAATTGCTTTGCATTCTCAAAAGTAAATTAAGTGATTGCAAATCTTATAAAATCTGTTAAACATGAACTAGAATACACAGAAGATAGCTGGTTAGAATTTATATAATACTAATCAATAGTTTATTTCCTATCCAAAACTTTATATTCTTCGTAACACTCACTAATCGCATCAAGTATCTGAAGGTCGTTGGCAAATTTTATAAAATCTACAGAGTAATTACAATTTCTAAGAATCTCATCAATATCTAAACGATCTACTTGTAATAATGCCATCAACGTTTCACGGTCAAATTTGGTTTGAAGAAGATTTCTAATCTTGTCATCTTTCTTCATCTTGCGTAATTTTCTTAGCTCTTTAGACCGTTTACTGAAAGTGTTGTATAAGAAATCTGCAGGGTTAAATATAGCACCCAAAACTTTATTAACGGCACCTGGTTGTTTGTTTCCTCCTTCATAACCAGAATCTAGTCCAGAAATACTATATCTGTAATTGTTATATACTGGAATTCTTTTAGCATCAATTTCTAAATACCCGGTAAGCTGCACATCTGCAACAACTACTTCTTCTAATGCAATACCAAGCTCGGTCATTTTAATTTTAACTTCGCCAAATTTTACCCAGTCATTAGTAACTCTAACTTTTAAGGGTTTGTATCCTATATAGGTAAAATACAACGTATCATTTACTTTGGCCTGGATAGAAAAATCACCTTCATCGTTTGTAATAGTACCAATTACCTGACTTAGATTTACAATATGAACGTTTTCTAGTTTTTTATCAGTCGAAGCATTCAATACTTTTCCAGACACTGTGCCTGATTCTTGTTTGGGTGTATCGTCTTGTGCATAACTGGTTATGCTGGTAAGTATTAGTGCTATGTATAATAAAATTCTTTTCATAGATTAAATTATGACGTTCAATTTTTTAAGTAAAATAACATAAAAACCGCGCCAAAAATCATATTACTATGTTAATATCTAGATTTATCTGCGGTCACTACGTTTCCTACGATCTCTTCCTCTATTTCCGCCTTGGTTTCTATCTTCTTTTTTATCGAAACGTTTTTTACCTTTTGGCTTAAACCCTTCGCTTCTTCGTTTTCCTTTAAAACTACCACCATTATCACGACCACGGCGGCGACCTCGATTACGACCAGAATCTTTTGAAATTTCTACATTTACCTTTCTACCTTCCATTCTGAAATCCTCAAAAATAGATAAGACTCTTTCCTGGTATTCTGATGCGGTATTAAAAAATGAAAAACTTTCTTTAACATCAACTCGACTTAAAACATCGCTTCCTAATTCTAATACTTCTTTTAGGAAATCTTTTAAAGTCATCCAGTCAAAACCATCTTTTTCTCCAACATTGATAAAGTATCGAGTGCTTCCATCATTACTAGATTCTCTTCCGCTATCTCCTGCAGCTGCATTAAGATCTCTGGCATTCTTATAATAATTGTGAAAACGAGAGAATTCCACCGAGAAGAATTTTTTAATTAACTCTTCTTTAGAAAAGTCCTCTAACACTTCATTTATAGAAGGTAAATAACTGTCAATTTCATGATTTATTTCTGCTTTTCCAATATCGCTAGCTAAGTGAAAAAGTTGCACCTGGCAGATTTCTTCTCCGCTAGGAATTTCTTTTTTCTCAAAACTCTTTTTGATAATACGTTCAACAGATTTGATTTTTCTGATTTCGCTTTTTGAAACGATAACCATAGAAACACCACTTTTTCCTGCACGTCCTGTTCTTCCACTTCGGTGTGTGTAGGTTTCAATCTCGTCTGGCAATTGATAATTAATTACATGAGTAACATCATCTACATCAATTCCACGTGCAGCAACATCAGTAGCTACTAACATTTGTATTTGACGATTTCTGAAGCTTTTCATTACCAGGTCACGTTGATTTTGACTTAAATCACCATGTAAAGCTGCAGCATTATATCCATCACCAATAAGGTTTTCTGCTACTTTTTGAGTATCGCGCTTTGTACGGCAAAATACTACAGAAAAGATATCTGGATTTGCATCAGCTAATCGCTTTAATGCGGCATATCGATCTCGTGAATTAACGACATAGTACTCGTGGGAAACATTTTTTGATCCAGTATTTTTATGTCCAACCGTAATTTCTACCGGTTTTTGCATAAAACGTTTTGCTATTGTTGCGACTTCTTTAGGCATCGTTGCAGAAAATAACCACGTGTTTTTGTCTTCTGGAGTATGAGATAATATGGCGTTGATATCTTCATAGAATCCCATATTAAGCATTTCATCAGCTTCATCAAGCACGCAATAACCGATATTGGTAATATCTACCATTTTACGGTTTATCATATCTTGCATACGGCCAGGAGTTGCTACAATAATTTGAGCTCCTCGTTTTATTTGTTTTGCTTGTTCTGTAATACTAGCACCACCGTATATAGCCACGGTGTGTAATCCTGGGATAAACTTAGAATAGTTTTTAAGTTCATTTGTAATCTGTAAACAAAGTTCGCGGGTAGGAGAAAGGATTAATCCTTGTGTGATTCTACTTTTGCTATCTATTTTTTCGATTAAAGGAAAACCAAAAGCTGCAGTTTTTCCTGTTCCGGTTTGTGCTAAGGCTACAATATCTGTATCCTGTTCAAGTAAGATAGGAATAGCCTTTTCTTGCACCTCACTTGGGGTTTCAAACCCCATATCATTCACAGCCTTTATTATGGCTTCACCTAGACCTAACGCTTCAAATTTGTTCATATAAGTAAAAATAAGCCGCAAAGGTACGGTTTATTATTTGTCTATTACAATAACGAGGTAGTTATTATAGTGTTGCAATTTTAAAGATTCAATCTAAAAGAGAAATGCAATGTAGTTGTTGTTTACCTAATAAGGAGATATTATATAATTTTATAGGATGTTTCAATGATAAACCATTTACTTTATAACTTCAATTTCGAAAAGTTTATCCCAGTTTTTTCCAGTTACAAATAATTGTTTAGTGTCTTTCTTATATGCAATACCATTTAATACATCAAGATTTTCATGTTGACTTACTTTTTTTCGTAATCCTGATAGGTCAATTACCCCTTCTAATGCACCATTTTTGGGATTAATAATAGCAATCCCATCTTTTTGCCAGGTATTGGCATAAATTTTACCATCAATCCACTCTAGTTCATTAAATTTAGATTTTACACTTTTATTGGTAGTTATTTCTATATATTCTTTTTCTGCAAGTGTATTGGGGTTTAACAGCCATATTTTTTCGGTACCATCACTTTTATAGATATGTTCTCCATCATTACATAATCCCCAACCTTCTTTACTCTTATTATAGGCAAAATTTCCGGTTTTTTTCATGGTATTCAGATCATATATAAATCCTTCTTTGGCTTGCCAGGTTAGTTGAAAAATTTGATCATTTAAAATTGTAATCCCTTCAGCAAAATATTCTTTAGGAACCTCTATTTTGGTGAGCACATCACCTGTTTTATAGTTAACTTTTCGCAGAGAAGATTTTCCTTTTCTACCTGTACTTTCATAGAGAGTGTCGCCATAAAATTCTAATCCTTGAGTAAAAGCTTGTTTGTCATGAGGATACTCTGCTATAATTTTATACGAATATAATTTAGGGGATTTGTTGTTTAAAAATGTAATTTTTTTGGTAATTGTATCTACATTTCCATCATAAAATACTTGCGCTTGTAGTACGTTATGCCCTAATCTTTCTGTGTCAATTTTTTCTTCAAAACTGTAATCCGGTTTTGAGCGGGTTGTTTTTTGGTTTAAAATATAAGTAACCGAATCTATGGTTATATTTTGTTTGTTTTTTATGCTTGCCTTCATCGTTTCTCCAAGCTTAAAGGTTGACTTATTATTCTCTGTTTGGATAGAAAAATATTTTTTTTTCTTTTCCTGGTTACTTCCGCATGAACATAAGGTTAAGCTTAATATAATGACGATTAAGGAGTTATAGATCTTCATTTTGATAATTTAATTTAGAGCAAGATATTTATTTTAATTGGGTTTAAAAAATCGTTGTTTTATATGCGAAAGATCGTATCTTTGCATCGGCAAGTCCTACACAACTAGCTCCTGTTGAATCCTCCAGGGCGGGAACGCAGCAAAGGTATACGGTTGTAGCGGTGTGATGTAGGTAGCTTGCCTTTTTTTGTACCTGCTATTTAGATGTTTTCTCCTTAAATTTTGCTCGATAATTCCTAATTCTTTGCTCTATATTCGTAAATCATAATTGTATATTTGTGGTCATGAGTTTAGATCAAAATCCAATCATTTTAATTACAGGAGGTTCTTCGGGAATCGGAAAATCTATAGGAACATTTTTAACAGATAAAGGGTATGTGGTTTACGGTACCAGTCGTAATCCAGAGAGATATACGGACTTTGAACCTTTTGAATTACTTCAGTTAGATGTTGCTGATGTAAAAAGTGTCAATTCTGCTGTTGAAACCATTAAAGAGAAGCATGGACGATTAGATATATTGATTAATAATGCGGGTGCAGGTATTATGGGGCCTATTGAAGAAGTACCGGAAGAAGAGATTATCAAGAATTTTACAACAAATTATTTCGGGCCTATCAATGTAACCAAGGCGGTTTTGCCTATTATGCGTAAACAAAAGTCTGGTTTAGTAATTAATATAACTTCTATAGCAGGATATATGGGGTTACCATATCGAGGTATTTACAGTGCTTCTAAAGCAGCACTCGAGATTACAACAGAAGCCTGGAGAATGGAATTGAAAGATTTTAATATTGAAATGACTAACATAGCTCCAGGTGATTTTGCAACCAATATTGCTGCAGGGCGTTACCATGCTCCAGTGTTAGAAGGTTCTCCTTATGAAAAAATCTACGATAAAACCTTAAAGCTTATGGATGAACATGTAGATTCGGGTAGCGATCCTCAGGAAATGGCTAAAGTGGTTTATAAAATTATACATACAAAAAAACCAAATGTAGGGTATAAGGTAGGGGCATTTATGCAAAAATTCTCTATTGTTTTAAAACGAATACTACCGAGTAAAGTATATGAGAAATTACTAATGAATCATTACGAATTATAATCTCATGTTTTCAAAGCTTGATTTTTTTATATTCAATTAACGAAAGATCCTATTAAACCATACCGATTATTTTTATATTCGTGCACTTATAAAAAACATATAATTTAAACACAACAACATGAAATTTTTTATTGATACGGCAAACCTTGATCAAATTAAAGAAGCGCAGGACTTAGGTGTTCTTGATGGAGTGACTACAAACCCTTCTTTAATGGCAAAAGAAGGAATTACTGGTAAAGAAAATATTATTAATCATTATAAAAAAATATGTGAAATCGTAACTGGAGATGTTAGTGCAGAAGTTATCTCTACAGATTATGAAGGAATAATTAAAGAAGGTGAAGAATTAGCGAAGCTACATGATCAAATTATCGTAAAAGTACCTATGATAAAAGATGGAGTAAAAGCTATTAAATACTTTAGTGATAATAATATTAAAACCAATTGTACTTTAGTGTTTTCTGCAGGACAAGCTTTATTAGCAGCGAAAGCAGGTGCTACTTATGTTTCTCCATTTATTGGGAGATTAGACGATATTTCTACAGATGGACTTAATCTTATAGCTGAAATTAGAATGATCTATGATAATTATGGATTTAATACTCAGATTTTGGCAGCTTCTGTAAGACATACAATGCATGTTATCGACTGTGCTAAGATAGGAGCAGATGTAATGACTGGTCCTCTGTCTTCTATTGAAGGATTGCTAAGACATCCATTAACCGATATCGGTTTGGAAAAATTTCTTGCAGACTATAAAAAAGGAAATTAGAAACTGGCATACTATAATGTATATAAAAGATAGCTACTCTTTATTGTAAAGGGTAGCTTTTTTAGTTTCCTAAACTGGCAAGTCTTGTATATTGCATTAATTGCTTTTCAAATACAGATGAAAAAAGATCAGTATTGGCATTGATAATTTTACCATGTTTATTGACGAGGATAACTTTATTTCGGTTATGAATAACAAGTTCTTCAGAGGAACATTTGGGGTACTTAAACTCATATTCATAATTTAAGTTGTAATGGTGTCTTTTAATGGTTTTTAACCAATTTTTCGTTTGCTCGTCATCAGTATTGATAGCAATAAAATCAATGTCGGGATATAATGTACTTAGGTATGATGCTTTTTTATGAGCTCTTACATAGTGATCTTTCCTGTGCATAGACCAGAAATAGAATGCCGTTATAGATTTCTTGAAAAGAGAAGAAAGTCTTACCGTTTCTCCTTTTGATGTAATTAGTGGTTGGTCAGGAATTACATTATTTGGGCGTAACCTAGAAATTGCTCTCGAGAGTTTTCTTAATTCTTGCTGAGATTTCTTATTGGAACTTACCGATAAGTAGTGAGAAAGTACTTTATTAGCTTCAACATTGTTTCTGCTTTCTAATAAAGATTTAGTAGTAACCCTTCTTAGTAAATTGTTCTTTATATAAGGATGCTGTATAATGCTATCGATATGATTTAATTTATGGATAGTACTCCCTATACGGTTTTTATATAGAGGAAACTCTTTAGAGTAATTGGTTAAGGATGAATTCGTAAAATAAAAATTTAAATATCTATTATAAGCGTATAATCTTTTTAATTCATCATCATTATAATCTATGTCGTTTCTGTAATAAAAAAAAGAAACAGGTAAATCTTTTGAAGAATCTAAACCAGCGATGCCATATCGTCTATTAAAATATAATTCATGTCGTGTATAAAAATCATATTTAAAACTGGCTTGTGTTATTTTTTTTGCTAGATCGCTTAATTCATATTTATCAACAAACTTTTGGTATGTTTCAACTTTAAATTTTAATAATGAATCTTGGTGTTTTTTAAAATAAGAAGGAGATAGCCTCAAGCCAGTTCTTCTAATTTTTTCACGTTCAATTTCATTTTGTAAAAACATATCAATTAAGAAATTGTTTTTGCGAGCACCATCACCAGTAAATACAAGTGATTCATCAAATTCAATAGTGTTGAGGCGTATTAGTATACTATCACCTTTTTCTAAAAGAACAATTTGATTTTCTGGATTATGTCTAAAAGAATAAAGACCTTCTTTGAGGTTTTCAATTTTGTGTAAAAACCTATTATTTTTATCTAATGTAATAGTGTCACTTGATCCACTACCATCAGATAGTACAACATAATTAGTATTTGGATTCACTATTTCTCCACCAAAATAGGTGTATTTTCTATTCGTTTTTTCTGAAGAATCACAGCTACAAAGGCAGCAGGACAAAATAGAAAATGATATAACATATTTTATAAAAGAAATTTGCATTTTGAGTATTCTATTACTAACTAGCTATTTGCCCAAAAATAAAAGGAATCATCTTCGACCGTTGTTAATTATAAGTTAATTCTACTCGTCTATACGTTGTAATAAAAAATGTTGTCGTGTAATACCCTCAAAAAGTAGCTTTCTTGTTTATAATTTGTACAAATAATATCCTATTCTTGTTTTTAAATTAATGCCAGATTGTTTCTGGTTCTGAATCCATTTTTCTACTTTTGCGGCAAATTCAAATTTTACACTTTCTTATATTATGTTATCTGTTTCTAATCTCTCTGTTCAATTTGGTAAACGCGTGCTTTTTGACGAAGTAAATACTGCTTTTACTCAAGGTAATTGTTATGGTATTATTGGTGCTAATGGTGCTGGAAAATCTACCTTTCTAAAGATTCTTTCTGGTGTTATGGAAGCAACTTCGGGTCATGTTCATCTTGAGCCTGGTAAAAGAATGTCTGTTTTAGAACAGAACCACTATGCCTATGATGAGTATACTGTTTTAGAAGCGGTTATTATGGGAAATAAACCTCTCTATAAGATAAAGAAAGAAATTGATGCTTTGTATGCTGATTATACCGATGAGAATGCCGAAAAAATAGGAGAGCTTCAGGTGCAATTTGAAGAAATGAATGGTTGGAATGCTGATAGCGATGCGGCAGCAATGCTTTCTAATCTTGGTATTAAAGAAGATTTGCATTATACACAGATGTCAGATCTTGATACCAAGCAAAGAGTACGAGTACTACTTGCTCAATGTTTGTTTGGTAATCCAGATGTGTTGATAATGGATGAGCCTACAAATGATTTGGATTATGAAACTATCTCATGGCTAGAAAACTTTTTAGGGAATTATGAAAATACGGTGATTGTTGTATCTCACGACCGTCATTTTCTGGATGCAGTATGTACGCACATTTCAGATATAGATTTTGGTAAGATTAACCATTATAGCGGTAACTATACATTTTGGTACGAATCTTCTCAATTAGCTGCCAGACAAAGAGCACAACAAAACAAAAAAGCAGAAGAGAAAAAGAAAGAATTACAAGAATTTATTGCACGATTTAGTGCAAATGTGGCAAAATCTAAACAGGCTACCTCTCGTAAAAAAATGATAGAAAAGCTTAATATTGAAGATATAAAACCTTCAAGCCGCCGTTATCCAGCTATAATATTTGAAAGAGATAGAGAAGCTGGTGATCAAATCCTTAATGTAGAAGGGTTAGCTGCTAGTATTGAAGGAGAAACGTTATTTAAGGATATTGATATTAATTTGGCAAAAGGAGATAAAGTTGTCGTTTTTTCTAAAGATTCGAGAGCTACCACCGCATTTTATCAAATTTTAAATGATAAACAAAAAGCAGATGCCGGAAAATTTGCTTGGGGTATCACAACAACACAATCCTATTTGCCCGCCGATAATAGCGAGTATTTTCAAAATGATTTAACACTTGTAGATTGGTTACGTCAATGGGCGACTACAGAAGAAGAGCGTGAAGAGGTGTTCTTAAGAGGATTTCTAGGAAAAATGATTTTTAGTGGTGAAGAAGCACTTAAAAAATCTAATGTGCTTTCTGGAGGAGAAAAAGTACGTTGTATGTTATCTAAAATGATGATGACTAGAGCAAATGTTGTGATGTTAGATGAGCCTACAAATCACTTGGACCTGGAATCGATTACCGCTTTTAATAATTCACTCAAAAAATTTAAAGGAACTGTACTGTTTACTACTCATGATCATGAGTTTGCTCAAACGGTAGGTAATAGAGTGATAGAGTTAACGCCAAATGGTGTGATTGACAGATATACAACATTTGATGAATATATGAGCGACTTGAAAATTAAGGAACTGAGAGAAAAAATGTATGCCGTAAATGTGTAAATTCGATTATATATTATAAACAAAAAAGACCTTGTATTTTACAAGGTCTTTTTTGTTTAAGACTAGTATATATCTCTCATAATTCTTTTTCAATAGAATAATCTGTATAGCTTAGTTTTAAATACATTTTATTAGCATATATGCAAGCTAAATGGGGTATGCTTGATTAACGAATGTTAAATTTGTTAAATTATCATAGGAATTAGTTGTAAAAATTGTCTAATATCTGTTATTTTACACTTTCGTGTGATAGCAGCATCTGTTATTTTGTTTTATCATATTTGAATATATTGACTTCGTCCCCCTTTAGAAGTTTTATGAACATACCTACAATTTAGCTATAGCTAGTAAGCTTTAATAGTTAATTTAATACGGTTCAATGTTATCAAGAAAAATTACACTCATTTTTTTTCTTAATCTCACTGTCTTCTCATTTTCGCAATGTAAAACAGTTGAGAAAAATTCCACAGAAAAGACTTCTGTGCCCACATCAATTATACCCGCTGTGAATAGTTCTTCTAAACCAATGCTAAATGGAGATAGATCCATGGAGCTTCATGTTAAAAAAAATATGAAAGTAGGAGACCCTGCATTTCATTTTGAATATATAGTGTATAAAGCAGGTACAAAAGATATCATAAAGCAAGGCACTTTTAGGGGTACTAATGTTGAGTGGAATAATAATACATCATTAAAGCTTACCCCATATGTCGGGATGGAACAAAAACCCACATCAGATAACCCAGAAGAAGTTTTAAAGAAAAATACTCACACTCAATTAATAATAATCAATTTAAATAACTAAAATGAAACGCAAATTTTACTTTAAACAGTTGCTATTACTAGCCTCTATGGTATTGGTTCTTGCTTCTTGTCAAAACAAGAATGAACAGCCGGTAGTAGAGATGAAGACTCCAGTAGTCGTAAAGAGCAAAAAAACTAAAAAAGATTATAACAAAAAGAAGGGGATTGAGATAATTGCTAATGAATTGGCAAATCTCATGAAACCTATTGGGGCAGAAAAATCATCATATAAAGATGGTTATATGATGACAGAGCATCAAAAAGCTATGAAAAAAGCGAGCGCTTTTAGATCAAAAAGCGCAACAAGCATTATAAATTATACCGAGCGTGGTCCTGCAAATGTACCAGGTAGAATACGTGGGGTAGTAGTAGCTCCAGATAATGCAGATAAATGGTATGCCGGTACTGTAGGTGGAGGACTTTGGGTTACCGAAGATGCCGGAACTACGTGGGAAAACCTTACAGACTATAAAGTACCAAACCTTTCTACATCTACAGTGGCAATAAGTAAAAATAATCCACAAGTAATTTATGTAGGTACAGGTGAGCCTTTTGGTAATCTTGATGCTATTGGTGGAATAGGATTACTAAAATCTTCAAATGGCGGTCGTAGCTGGGAGTATCTTAATAATACAAAAGATTTTGGTGGTATTGGCCGTTTAGCAGTAAATCAAAATGATGAAAATCATCTTGTTGTAGCTAGTACTAACGGTATTTTTGTTACTAGAGATGGTGGTGCTACATGGGCAAACACATATAGCGGAGGTAATGTTCAGGACCTTAATTATGCTACTGATGCATGCACAGTAATGTATGCAGGAGTAAATAGTGTTGGAGTTATCAAAAGTAATAATGGTGGATCAACATGGAATGTAGTACTGAATAAAGATGACTATAATGCAAATCATGCACGTTTTGAGTTAGATATATCACCTGCTAATTCTAATAAGATTTTTGTAGGAGTATATACTCCTCAAGGAGGGGCAACTACAGCTGTTAATACAGATTTTTATGTATCTGATGACGCCGGAGAAACATTTACATTACTAGCTTACGAAGGAGATCCAGCAACTGGTAACCTTGTTACAGGTCAAGGATGGTATGATAATCTTTTAATGGCGCATCCTTTTAACGAAAATATCTTTTATTCAGGAGGTGTTGTAACACATAGAGTAGAAGTAGCAGGAAAACCATTAAGTTATACATATCAACCTATTGCTGCTGGTTATAATAACGAGTTGAATGATTACGTTCATGTAGATCAACATGGAATGACGTATATACCAAGCCCTGGTAAAGACAAAAAATTTAAGTTAATTCTTTCTAATGATGGAGGTGTATATCATACGGATTATCTAGTTGATCCTGGTACAACATTTAATGATTGGTCTCAAGCTGCGGTTGGATTAAATTGTACACAATTTTATGGTGCGGATAAACGCAATGGAGTGCAAGACTATACTGCAGGAGCTCAAGATAATGGAACTTGGATATCATTTACACCAAGTGGAGCAAATGATGAGACAGATTATATCTTCATTATCGGAGGTGATGGTTTTGAAGTGTTATGGAACTATAATGACCCGAATAAGTTTATTGGTGGTTCACAGTTTAATGGATTTGTTCGTTATGTAAATGGACAAGGATTTAATGCAAGACATGGTGAGTCTGGAAGAGGTACTTCACCTTTTTATTCAAAAATAACTAATTCAAATAACAATCCAGATGTTCTGTTTAGCCCTTCAATTAGTGGGGTTTGGAGATCTTCTAACTTTGCAGAAACATGGAGCTTGACACCAATTCCTAATAATTTCTCTGTTGGGGCGTCAAGTTGGTTAGATGTATCTGTATCTACTGCAAATCCTGACGTTGTTTGGGCAGGTAATGCAATGACAGAGTCAGGAAGTTATGTGATGCACGTTTCTAAAGATAATGGAGTGTCTTATGAAGCTACAGCTACTTTTGCTGATCCAAGAGATGGTGTTGGTCATAATTACTTCATAGCTGGTGTAGAGACATCACCAACTAATGCTGATAGAGCATATGTGTTATTCTCTGGTCAGGGTGCAGCTAAAATTCTTAAAACTGAAGATTTAGGACAAACTTGGGAAGATATCTCTGGTTTTTCTACCGGAGAAGATAGAGGTTTTCCAGATGTTGCTATACATAGTTTAGTTGAAATGCCTTTTGACGAAGATAGATTGTGGGTAGGAACTGATATCGGAGTTTTTCAAACTCTTGATGGAGGTAAAAACTGGGCATTATTGGCTGGGTTACCTGCATTCTCTGTTTTTCAGATGAAAATAGTGAACAATGAAGTAGTAATGGCTACTCATGGTAGAGGTGTTTGGACTGCAGAACTTGAAGAGTTAGCTGGGTATGAGCCACCTGCATACTATGCGCCTCCAACAATTGTTAGTGCATCTCAGGAGTCTATAGAAAGTCAAGACGCTATTGTAAAATATGTACAAACTAATGAAAATGCCGAACTAATAAAGGTATTTGTTGATGGGACGGAAGTAGATGAAATCACTGATAATGTAGCTCAGGGTACCGAATTTGAGTATAATATCGATGATTTAACAGAAGGTGAGCATAGCGTTGGATTCCAGGTATTTGATAGCGAAGGGAATAGCTCTATTGTATCAAACTTAGAATTTGATATTATTGATTTTAAAGAGCCAGAATCCTTAGTATCTATTGATACTTTTGAAGCTGCAGATGTGTATACTTTTGGAGGGCAATTCGTAGTTGATAATGTAGGAGGTACTGTTAGCACAGATGTGTTAAGTAATGCAGATCATCCTTATAGAGATGGAACTGAATATAATACAGTATTAAAACATCCCGTATTAGTTACTGCCGGAAATGAAAATCTTTCTTATGAAGATGTTGCTATAGTTGAATTGGGACCTGCTCCTGGACAATTTTATGATCTTGTTGCTGTAGAGGCTTCTTCAGATTTACAAAATTGGGTACAACTGGATGCATATAACGCAGAGAGATTCCCAGAATGGACAGAAGTTTATAATTCTGGACCTACGCCTTCTATAAATGATGGATTGTTTAAAGAACAAACGATAAATCTATTAGACTTCTTTGAAGATGGAGATGTTGTAGCGTTACGTTTCAGACTGTTAACAGATCCAGCAGTTAACTCATTTGGATGGGCAATTCGTTCTATTAATCCGGGTCAGGGAGAAGATGAAGAAGAAACTGCTGAAGAAGAAGAGGAAGAACCAAACCTTGCTGCCAATGGCACAGTATTATTCCCTACAATTTCTGACGGTGAAATTCAGATTTCTTCTAACCCTCCTGTAGCAAATGCAACAGTTTCAATATATAGTTTAAGTGGTAGATTAGTGCATACTCAAAATGTTGGGGCATTAAACAGTTCTGCAAAGACCCTTTATTTGAATACCCTTAAATCAGGAGTATATTTTGCTCAAATAAAAAGGAGTAATGGAACAATTGACAATTCTAAGTTTGTAATTAGATAATTATTTTAGTTACGATTTTAAGATAACTAAATCCAATATATAATAAACCCGAAAGTGATCACTTTCGGGTTTATTTATATTAAAAACTTCTTACTAAGAATGAGGTTGTTATTTCATTAAACCTTCAAACTTTAAAAACATATAGTCTTTGATAGTCGATGCTAGTGTTTCTTTTGATTGCGTAAAAAATTTATCGTCTGTGATGAGTTGTAAAATAAAAAATTCGTCAATTTTTATCAGTAACTCAACAGATACAGGTTTAAACATTTTGTTTTCAATCCCCAAAAGATAAAATTGCTTTAGATCGTCTAATAATGCATATAAGAACTCTTCAATAATCTTCCATGCACTAGGATAATGCTGTTGCAATTGTCTAAGGTAAAAAGCAGAAATATCTTTTGCCCCTTCAGTTAGTATTCGGGCCAAGGTATCGTATTGATAATCTAATTGTAAGATTTCTCCAGTGATTTCATTTTTGTAACTATACAAACGATCTATTCTAACTTGAGTGATATAATCAAAAATTTCCTCTTTGGTTGTAAAATATTGATAGATAGTCGATTTACTTTTGCTCATAAGTAAAGCAAGATCATCCATTGTCAAATTTCCTAAATCGGTTTTTTTAATTTTTGGAAGCAACGCTTGAGTCCATGCTTCGACTTTTTTATTTTTTTCTTTTCTATCTTTGAGTATAGATTTTCTTCCCATACTTGGTAATTTATTAAAACCGAACTATATTTGAGTTGATAGTTTGATTTTTATTTTGTGATTTTTTCAAACTTAACAATTTATTCTAGTATATATACCAATTACAAACATGAGTGTTAAAAAAGAATATGATTATATTATTATTGGTAGTGGTTTTGGAGGATCTGTAAGTGCGTTAAGACTTTCAGAGAAAGGGTATAATGTTTTAGTGATCGAAAAAGGAAAATGGTATAAACCCAAAGACTTTCCAAAAACGAACTGGAATCTTAAGAAATGGTTATGGGTGCCTTTTTTTAGATGGTTCGGTATTATGAAGATGTCTTTTTTTAAACATGTAGTTGTTATTTCTGGAACAGGTGTCGGAGGAGGTTCTTTAGTCTATGCGAATACATTGCCAGTACCTAAAAAGGCTTTTTTTACTTCTGGTAGTTGGGGTAAACTAGCAGATTGGCAAAATGAACTAGCTCCATTCTATCAAACGGCTTTAAAAATGCTGGGTGCACAAAAAAACCCAACACTTTTTGATGGTGACAAAGCACTTAAAGAACTCGCAGCTGAAATGGATATCAAAGATAATTTTGAAGCAACAGATGTGGCTGTTTTCTTTGGCAAACCAAACGTAACTGTACCTGATCCTTATTTTGATGGAAAAGGTCCGGATCGAACAGGTTGTAACTATTGTGGAGGATGCATGACAGGATGTAGAGTTGGTGCAAAAAATACTTTGGATACTAATTACCTCTATCTAGCACAGCAATTAGGAGCTGAAATTCTTGCAGAAAATGAAGTTTATGATGTTATCCCTTTGGAAAATGGGTATGAGGTAAAGTATAAATCCTCAACCGGGATTTTTAAAATGAAAAAATCAATTAAGGCTAAGGGAGTTGTTTTTTCGGGAGGCGTGTTGGGGACTATAAAATTGTTGCTTAAACTGAAACAAAAATCATTACCTAAGCTTTCTGATCGACTAGGGCATGATATAAGAACGAATAACGAAAGCTTGATTAGTGTTACTAATCTTGATAGAAAAAAGGATATGTCAAAAGGAGTAGCCATAGGATCTATTCTTAATACAGATGAGAATAGCCATCTGGAGATTGTACGATATGCAAAAGGTTCTGGTTTTTGGCGATTGTCACATTTACCATTGACTCATGGTAAAAATACAATTGTAAGAGTAACTAAAATGTTTACAAGTTTTATAAAACATCCTTTGTCCTACATTAAATTATACACGACCAGGGACTGGAGTAAGAGTACAACAGTTTTACTTTTTATGCAAACTTTGGATAGTACGTTAAAGTTTAAACGAAATAGCTTTGGAGTTATGAATACCAGAGTAGCCGAAGGAAAAAAACCTTCAGCCTTTATTCCTCAATCTTTAGGATTGGCAAAACGTTATGCGAAACTAATTAAGGGTAAAGAAACAGTTTTTGCCTTAGAACCTCTTGCAGGAATTCCATCTACAGCACATATTCTTGGAGGTGCGGTTATGGGGGCAACCCCATCTGAAGGGGTTATCGATGAAAATAATAAGGTTTTTGGATATGATAACATGTTTATTTGTGATGGTTCTATGATATCGGCAAACCCTGGAGTTAATCCATCCTTGTCAATTACAGCTATAAGTGAACGAGCAATGAGTAAAATTGCGGAAAAGAAAAACTAATTTTTCTTAGAATTTTGAAAATGCCTGTAGATTAAAAAAACTCCATACCCTATAAATAATATTGTAAAAATAGCCCTGAAGTCCCATTCTATGTTTGCTTGTAGTCGATTGTAAAGTCGTAAACTTCCAAAAATGACTAAAGCAATTCCAATCATTAAATCCCAGGTTCTTCTAGAGGGTTTATTTTCGTCTTCCATAATGCTTATGATAAACTTTTTTCAATAATAGGGATAGCCTCTTCTACATCGGTTTTTTTCACAAAGAGTTGTATGTGATCGGGGAGCCCTCCACCAAAACCAGCCATCATACCAGATTTTAGATCATCTCGTGTAACAGAATTAATACCTCTATCCTGAAGTATGTTTTGTAGAAACTGTATATTAATTAAACTGCCTGTATATACTCGTTCGTATTCACTTTCGGGGAACATAAATTCTCTATTTAAGCATTAAAATATTTACTATTCCAGATTGCGGTGTTAAAGTTTTTGCCAAGAGCAAATCCATAGAAGAGTACCACAGCAGCTACCGATTTGAACATGAAGAAAAATATCATGATAAAAGTCGATGTATCACTGGTTTTACTAAACAGCCCATCTGGAACCATAAATGTAAGCAAAAGACTTACTAGAAAGGTAAGAAAAAGTAAGTTTTCAAAACTTTTAAAGAACCACATCATGATTTTTCTTAATGGATGTAGATCGTTTCCCCATTTATGAACAAGATAAAAGTAATCATTACCCATAGGAGCAAAGAGTAGGGGGTCATCTGCATTTTCTAATTTAAAAAGCTTAGAGGGTGCTATAATTTTAAATCCTTTAAGTTCTGTTTGATGCTTTTTCTCAAGCTCTTTAATTATTGTAATAGCTTCATGCGGAAGTTTTCCTTTAAAATATTTAGAATCTAAAAAGCGTAAACGATAATCAATACAGATGTTTTTGATCTGTTTGATATGATATATTTTATCAGTTTCTAATTGATCAAAATCAAATGAATTATAGGTAACATTTGAGGTATCATCCAAATTTTGAAGAATTCTGTCTTCATGCAATGCTTCCATTTTGAAAATATTTTGCACTTGACTTTTCCATGAAGATGAGTCAAATTCTTTAGATCTCAGTTTACTCAACTGCTTTTCAATATTTGTTCTTGGAAATAACATCTTCTTTTCTTTTTCATTAGCTCTACTAAATTACTGATTTGTGTATAGTTTATAAAATGTTACAGTGTTTAATCTTTTGAAAAACAGATATTTTAACGCTTGTTGAAAGTGAAAAAAGATTTTTTGTAATACTAGAAATAAAATAAAACGAAAAAGCAACCAAGAGAACAGACTCTGGTTGCTTTTTTAAAAACAGAATACTACTAAAAAATTAAATAATTGTAGATTGTCCGACGTGTATGTTTTCAAAATTGATATTAGAATCTTCAGGATTTAATATATAATCGGCTATAAAGTCACCTACTTTTTCGGTAGTTAATGGATTGGTAGCGTTTAGATCGGGTGTAGTAAGGTTTAATTCTAGTGCCTTTTCTACAGCATCTTTAATTGCATTAGCTTCTCCCAGTAAATCGAAATGTTCTAATAACATTGCTGCAGAAAGAATGGCTGCAATTGGATTTGCTATACCTTTGCCAGTTGCCTGAGGATATGAACCATGTATTGGCTCAAACATGCAACACGTATCACCAACGGATGCCGATGCTAATAAACCAATAGATCCTCCTATTACACTAGCTTCATCTGAAATAATGTCTCCAAACATGTTTTCTGTTAGAATAACATCAAATTGACTAGGATTTAAGATCATTTGCATAGCAGCATTGTCTACAAATAAAAAGTCAAGCGCAACATCATCATAGTCTTTAGCGATTTCGGTAACTACTTTTCTCCATAATCGAGAAGATTCTAAAACATTAGCTTTATCAACTAATGTTAATTTTTTTCTTCGCTTTTGCGCTGCTTTAAATGCTAAACGCGTAATACGTTCAATCTCTTCCTTAGAATACTCACAAAGATCGGAGGCTACGGTACCATCTTCATTCAAATGTTTTTTTCCAAAGTAGATTCCACCTGTTAGTTCGCGATAGATAGAAATATCAGTACCTTGAATAATCTCTGGTTTAAGGGGAGATTTGTCAATTAGTGTACTATAAGCTTTAACAGGTCTTATGTTGGCATAGAGGCCTAATTCTTTACGTAATTTCAATAATCCTTGTTCTGGACGTACTGGTGCACTAGGATTATTGTCATATTTTGGATCCCCTATAGCACCAAATAAAACAGCGTCTGTGTTGGCACAAAGCTCTAAAGTTTCATCTGGTAATGGGTTTTCGGTTTTGTCAATTGCAATGGCACCAACCAATGCTTCTTTGAAAACAAAGGTGTGATCAAAACTATGCGCAACAGCTTCTAATGCTTTAATAGCCTGGGCAGTCACTTCTGGACCAATTCCATCTCCTGATAATACCGCGATATCTAATTTCATATGTTTCTTTTTATTTTCGTCACTGAGTATTTCGACTTAGCTCAATACAGGCTTGTCGAAGTGTTTCTTATTATGCTTTTGCGTTTTCGAATGCTTCTATTTCTGATTTGTTACTGATTAAAAAATCGATATCGTCATATCCATTGATTAAGCATGTCTTTTTATAACTATTAATTTCAAATTCTGAAGTAATTCTACTAGTAAGAAGTGAGATTTTCTGTGCTTCAAGATCTACTTCGATTTGAGTATTAGGATCTTTTTCGATTGCATTAAATAGCTCTTTTAAATACTCTGGCGAAACCTGAATAGGCAATACACCATTATTAAGGGCATTTCCTTTAAAAATATCAGCAAAAAAACTAGATACAACTACTTTGAATCCGAAATCATGAATGGCCCATGCGGCATGCTCTCTACTAGAACCACATCCAAAGTTATCCCCAGCAACAAGTATTTTTCCGCTATAGGTTGGATTATTCATTACAAATTCTTCGTTTTTGCTTCCGTCTTTATGAAATCGCCAGTCTCTAAATAGATTTTCGCCAAAACCATCGCGATTAGTCGCTTTTAAAAATCGAGCAGGAATAATCTGATCTGTATCAACATTTTCTATAGATAATGGTATGGCCGAGGATGTTAGTTTTGTAAACTTATCCATGATTTTAGTTTAGTTGTTTAGTGATATCAATAATTTTTCCTTCTACAGCGGTAGCAGCAGCTACAAGTGGACTAGCCAGAATGGTTCTGGCACCTTGTCCTTGTCGTCCTTCAAAATTTCTGTTAGAGGTAGATACGCAGTATTCTCCTTCAGGGATTTTATCATCATTCATTGCTAAACAGGCAGAACAACCTGGTTGACGAAGCTTAAACCCAGCATCTTCAAAAACTTCTTTTAAACCTTCTTCTACAATTTGCTGAGCGACTTGTTGAGAACCTGGTACGAACCAAGCAGTTACATTATCAGCTTTCTTTTTCCCTTTAATATAATTTGCGGCGATTCTAAAATCTTCAATTCTACTGTTTGTACAACTACCTATAAAGACGTAATTGATTTTTTGGTCTACAAGAGATTGTCCTTTTTCAAAATTCATGTAGGCTAATGATTTTTCAAAAGAAGAATTATCATCAGTAGGAATACTTTCTGAAATTTTGATCCCCATACCTGGATTTGTACCATAGGTAATCATAGGTTCGATATCGGCAGCATCAAAATGATATTCTTTGTCAAAAACGGCACCTTCATCGGTTGGAAGTGTTTTCCAATAGGCTACTTTTTTATCAAATTCCTCTCCTTTAGGAGCAAACTCTCTATCTTTAATATATTCAAAAGTGGTTGTGTCTGGAGCAATCATGCCACCACGTGCACCCATCTCGATACTCATATTACAAACGGTCATTCGACCTTCCATAGACATCTCCTCAAATACATTTCCAGCATACTCACAAAAATATCCTGTACCTGCATTGGTTCCTAATTTTGCAATAATATATAGTATTACATCCTTAGGTAAAACTCCGGGTTTTAAGGTTCCGTTTACATTTACACGAAGACTTTTAGGTTTTTGTAGTAATAAGCATTGACTGGCAAACACCTGTGCTACCTGGCTGGTACCAATACCAAAGGCAATAGTACCAAACGCGCCATGTGTAGAAGTATGACTATCTCCACATACCATAGTCATACCTGGTTGGGTAATTCCTAGTTCTGGAGCCATAACATGTACTATACCATTATACTTGTGTCCGAGACCGTATAATGTGATATTGTTTTTTTGACAATTTTTAGTGAGTTGCTCTAATTGATTTCTGGATAAAACGTCTTTTACGGGCAGATGTTGATCTACAGTTGGTGTATTGTGATCTGCTGTAGCAACTATTTGATCAGGCCTAAAAACAGGAATTCCACGTTGTTCCAATTCTCCAAAGGCTTGTGGACTGGTAACTTCGTGGATTAGATGCTTATCAATATATAATATTTGTGGGCCATCTTGAATTTCTTTGACGACATGTGCATCCCAAACTTTATCGAATAAGGTTTTTTTCATTAATTTATCTTAAAAAATACTCCTCTAGTTTTTATAAGTCTAGAAGTATGTTTATATACTATTTTTAGGCAACTACGGCAACCGTTACATTAGAGTTTTTCATTATTTGATGGATATCATCATCCACAACTTCTTTTTTACGATCAGCGAATTTCAAAAACTCGGTATATACATCGTCTAGTTGAAGCTTGGTCAATTCGTATCCAACTTTTTTAGCTCTATAGGCTAATGCCGCTCGACCACTTCTTGCAGTAAGTACAATGGCAGATTCTGTTACACCGACTTCGGCAGGATCTATAATTTCGTAGGTTTCACGATTTTTTATCACTCCATCCTGATGTATTCCAGAACTATGTGCAAAAGCATTAGCTCCAACAATAGCTTTGTTTGGTTGTACCATCATACCCATATGATCAGATACCATCAGGCTGGTTTCGTACAATAACTTTGAGTTGATATCGGTATTAAGATTCAGGTAAGGATGCTGTTTCATGATCATTACTACTTCTTCAAGAGAAGTATTTCCTGCACGTTCTCCTATTCCGTTGATTGTACATTCGATTTGTCTGGCTCCGTTAATAGCACCTGCGATCGAATTTGCTGTTGCTAACCCTAAATCATTATGGCAATGACAAGAAATAATTACATTGTCTATTCCCTTTACATTTTCTTTTAGGTATTTGATTTTGGCCCCATACTCTTCAGGTAAACAGTATCCTGTGGTATCGGGTATATTAAGAACGGTCGCCCCGGCTTTGATCATAGCTTCACAAACTCGTGCTAAAAACTCGTTGTCGGTGCGACCAGCATCTTCGGCATAAAATTCAACATCTTCAACAAAGGACTTTGCATATTTTACCGCAGCAATTCCTCGTTCTATAACTTTGTCTTGTGTCGAATTGAATTTATATTTAATATGAGACTCAGAAGTACCAATTCCAGTATGGATTCTGGGTTTTTTAGCATATTTAAGCGCTTCGGCAGCTACTTTAATATCATTTTCTACTGCTCTGGTTAAACCGCAAACTGTTGCATTTTTAACAATTTTGGCGATTTCATTTACCGAAGTAAAATCTCCAGGGCTTGAGACGGGAAATCCCGCTTCTATAACATCTACACCTAAAAGATCTAGTTGTTCGGCAATGACTAGTTTTTGTTGGGTATTTAGTTTACAACCAGGGACTTGCTCGCCGTCTCTTAAAGTAGTGTCGAATATTTGAACTTTGTTGTCACTCATAGGAATTCCGTTGATTTTAAATATTGTGCTCATTTAAAAACAACATCTTTTTAAAATATTCTTAAAAGATGTTTCTTTAATCTATTACGAATTTATATTTTGGGAATTCAAAAGGGAAGTATTTTGTTGGTTGTTTTACAATGCTAAACTATTTCAATGAAATTATAAATTCCTTTTAATCAGTTAATTACAATATATTTTCTTACAATGACTAATGATCAAAAAGATCCTTTGTTTGTTTTAGTAAAGTCGCTTTCAAAATCAGAAAAACGACAGTTTAAGGTATATGTAGGCCGATTAGGGGTAAATACTGACTCCAAATTTCTGGCATTATTTAATCACCTAGACAAAAGTGATGCATTAGATGAAGATCTTATTGTAAAAAAAGGAATAGTTACCAAACAACAACTTTCTAACCTCAAGGCGCATTTATACAAACAGATATTAATTAGCTTACGTTTAAGTCCGTTACATCAAAATATAAGATCACAAATACGAGAGCAGCTGGATTTTGCTTCTATCTTATATCATAAAGGGTTATATAAACAAAGTTTAAAAATTTTAGAAAAAGCCAAGTCTCTGGCTAAAGAAAATGAAGAGCATAATATCGCCTATGAAATTGTTGAATTAGAGAAAATTATTGAAACTCAATATATAACAAGAAGTATCAATAGTAGAGCAGATGAGTTGACAGTAGAAGCCAAAATGTTAAGCATGAAAAATGTATTAACAAGCAGATTGTCTAATTTGTCACTTCAATTATATGGTCTTATGCTAAAGAGTGGTTATGTAAGAAACGATAAAGAACATAATGTTATTACCAATTACTTTCATAGCAAATTACCAAAATATGAATGGAGTATGCTTGGGTTTAGAGAGAAACTCTGGTTGTACAAAGCACATCTGTGGTATAGTTTCATTATTCAGGATTTTTTATCTTGTTATAAATATTCAAAAAAATGGGTTGATCTCTTTTACGAGCATCCCAAGATGATGGTTTTGAACCCTGTTTTCTTTTTAAGAGGAAATCACTATTTATTAGAGTCTCTGTTTTTGATTAAAGATAAAACTCAATTGCAGTTAATGTTATCAAAATTAGAAGAAACTATTGCAGATGATAGTTTTCCTAAGGATGACAATATTGCGGTATTATCCTTCCAATTTATTTATAATAATAAGTTAAACATTCATTTTCTTGAAGGTACTTTTGAAGAAGGGGAATATTTGGTAAAAGAAATTCTTAATGGCATAGATGAGTTTAAAAACCGATTAGATGATCATCATGTAATGGTGTTTTATTATAAAATTGGTTGCTTATATTTTGGAATGGGTAATCATAAAAAATGTATCGAATACCTTGCTAAAATTATTAACAATAAGTCCTTAAAAATGCGAGAAGACTTGATGTGTTTTTCAAGAGTTTTAAGTTTGGTGGCACATTATGAAGCGGGTATGGATTATCATTTAGAAAGCCAGTTAAAAGAAACCTATCGTTTTCTTATCAAAATGGATGATCTGCATGAAGTGCAAAAAGAAATGATTAAGTTTCTGAAGAATTTGGGAGACATTTTTCCACATCAGATTAAAGAGGAATTTAAAAAGTTGCATACAACATTAAAACAGTATGAAGATCATCCTTATGAAAAAAGGGCTTTTTTATATTTGGACATCTTGTCTTGGTTAGAGAGTAATATCGAAGGTAGACCAGTTGCAGATATTATTAAAGAAAAATCTAAAAAACTGATTCGATAATACAATTTCTTCATGCAAAAAAATCTACACCTACGTAATATATTAGAATTAAATTTGGCTATGCTCTTGATAAGTACATCGGGGGCATTAGGAAGATATATTGATATGCCAGTACCTGTGATTATTGGTTTTAGAGCCTTGTTTGCAGGGGTATTGTTGTATCTGTATTGTAGATGGAAAAAAATATCATTTAGAACCGGGAGTAAAGATCGACCAACTATTATTTTGAGTGGTGTTTTAATGGGATTGCATTGGGTAACTTATTTCTATGCACTTAAATTATCCAATGTGGCTATTGGTATGTTATCTATATTTATATACCCCGTAATAACCGCGCTATTAGAGCCGGTACTTTTAAAAACTAAATTTCAGAAAGTACATTTACTATTAGCTTTATTGGTTTTGGTAGGGATCTATTTTTTGGTTCCGGATCTAGATTTTAGTAATTCTTATACAAAAGCTGTACTTCTAGGTGTGCTTTCTGCGCTTTGCTACTCTCTACGTAATATTATTATGAAAACCAAAGTGGGAAACTACAATGGATCGGTTTTAATGTGGTATCAATTGGTAGTGGTCACTTTTTGTTTAATACCCTTTCTACTATTTATGGATAGTTCGGGAATTAAAAATCAGTGGCTTCCAACATTAACTTTGGCATTGTTAACAACAGCAATTGGTCATACTTTATTTTTGGCTAGTTTTAAACGATTCTCAATTACAACTGCAAGTATTATAAGTAGTGTGCAACCCGTATATGGAATTATTATTGGGATTATATTTTTAGGAGAAATTCCAGTGTTGTCAACCATCATAGGAGGGTTGTTAATATTAACTTCGGTAATTATAGAGAGTATAAGGACTTATAAATAAATTTGATTATAAGCAGGCGTCCCAAATTGCATCAGGTGGTGGCGGAGCAATAATAGTTAATGATTTTTTTTTTACCGGATGTATAAAAGTTAGTTTTCTTGCATGAAGGTGTATACTGCCATCTTTATTACTGCGATTAGCCCCATACTTCAAATCTCCTTTGATAACAGATCCAATACTTGATAGTTGTGATCTGATTTGATGATGACGTCCTGTATGTAAATCAATTTCTAATAAGTAGTAGTTATTAAGCTTTCTTATCAATTCATAATCTAAAATCGCTTTTTTACTATCAGGAACCTCATGAGCATGAGCATATGACTTATTTTGCTTTGGGTTTCGTTTAAGCCAATGTATAAGTGTGTCAGCTTTTTTAGGGGGGTGTTGTTGTACAACAGCCCAATATGTTTTTTTTGCTTCTTTATTTGCAAATAATTTGTTTAGCCTAGGTAATGCTTTACTGGTTCTAGCAAACACAACTATTCCACTTGTAGGGCGATCCAAACGGTGTACAACTCCAAGATATACGGCTCCAGGTTTATCATATTTCTCAGCTATATACTCTTTAACGATTTCACTAAGCGGTTTGTCACCTGTTTTATCACCTTGTACAATATCTCCGGCACGTTTATTAACGATGATGATATGGTTATCTTCATGCAGCACCTGGAGATTATTTTTATTTGAAAGCGTTTTTAAAGACAAATTTAAACAGGTAAAAAAATGGTAATTTTAACTAACAACTAACAACTAACAACTAACAACTAACAACTAACAACTAACAACCTAGTACTGCTCACTATCATTTGGAAAATCAACAGACTTTACATCAGTCACATATTGTTTAAAAGCATTTGTCATCTCTGTATATAGATCCAAATAACGTCTCAAAAAACGAGGGTTAAATTCATGCGTCATTCCTAGCATATCATGGGTAACTAAAACCTGTCCATCAACACCATTTCCAGCACCGATACCTATAATAGGAATGGTTAGACTTTCTGCCACTTCTTTAGCTAATTTGGCAGGAACTTTTTCTAATACAATAGCAAAACACCCTATTTTTTCGAGCATTAAGGCATCTTCTTTTAATTTTCGGGCTTCTTCCTCTTCTTTAGCCCTAACAGTATATGTACCGAATTTATATATGGATTGAGGCGTTAATCCAAGATGTCCCATTACGGGTATTCCTGCATTTAATGTTCTTTTAATAGACTCTTTGATTTCTTTACCTCCCTCCATTTTTACCGCATGACCTCCAGACTCTTTCATGATTCGGATAGCAGATCGTAACGCTTCTTTTGGATCACTTTGGTAGCTTCCAAAAGGAATATCAACAACAATCAATGCACGATCGATAGCCCTAATCACAGAAGAGGCATGATAAATCATTTGATCCAATGTGATTGGTAATGTGGTTTCGTGTCCTGCCATTACATTAGATGCAGAATCGCCTACAAGAATTACATCTACTCCAGCACCATCAACAATTTTTGCCATGGTATAATCATAAGCAGTTAACATGGATATCTTTTCTCCATTTGACTTCATTTCTACGAGTGACTTTACTGTGACACGTTTGTAATCTTTTTTTGCTGTAGACATTTTAATTGTATTGTTTTAGGATTGTAAAAGTAATCATTTACCGATATCGTAACAAGTATAAGGAGTTTTTGATTTTCTTTTATTTTAATTCCAAATTAAAATATTACATTTAATGATATCAAAAGTGATAATTATGTATAAATTGACAGTATTTGCTTTTTTACTTTTTACAAGTGTGGTGTATTCTCAAAAGGATCACTCTAAAGATGTTAATCGCTATAAAAAAGAAGTAAAACAGACTATTTTACAATTTTTTGAAGGTTTTCATGCGGGAGATACTGCTAAGATAAAAAAAACGATAGATCATAATATTGTAATGCAAACCATTGCAAAAACCAAAGAAGGAAAAATAAAAACCGTCAAAACTGATGTTGAAAAATTTTTAGCGGCTATACATGACAGACCGGCCGAACAACGATGGGATGAACGATTACTGCTTTTTAAGATTGATACTGATTCTGCTATTGCAAACGTTTGGACACCTTACGAGTTTTATCTTAATGATACCTTTAGCCACTGCGGAGTCAATGTGTTTCAATTATTCAACGATGGAACTTCATGGAGAATAATTGCTCTTGCAGATACAAGAACAAGAGAAGGGTGTAAATGATTTTTTGAATTACCTTACCAATTACGGTTTTGTAGTCATAGTCTATAGATACCTATAATCCTATTTTATACAGCCCTACTACTTGTTTTAACAATCACTTAAACTTACTTTTACAGCAAGTCCGCCTTCACTGGTTTCTTTGTATTTAGTGTTCATATCTTGTGCTGTTTCCCACATGGTTTCAATAACCTTGTCTAAAGGTACTTTTGCATGAGCCGCATCTGTATCCAGGGCCATTTCACAGGCATTAATAGCTTTAATAGCACCCATTGCGTTTCTTTCAATACATGGCACTTGCACTAGACCCGCAATAGGATCACAAGTTAATCCAAGATGATGTTCCATTGCAATTTCGCTGGCCATCAAGACTTGTTCTGGTGTGCCTCCCATCAATTCTGTGAGAGCACCTGCTGCCATTGCAGAGGATACCCCAATCTCCGCCTGACAACCACCCATGGCTGCAGATATAGTAGCTCCTTTTTTGAATAAACTTCCTATTTCTCCTGCGACTAGCATAAACTGTTTTATATCATCAAAATTGGCATCGTGATTTTCGATCACCATATAATACATCATTACCGCCGGGATTACTCCTGCGCTTCCGTTGGTCGGAGCAGTCACAACTCTACCCAAAGAAGCATTAACTTCATTTACTGCCAAAGCAAAACAAGAAACCCATTTTAAGATCTGACGAAATTTCACCTCAGTATCTCGTATGGCTTCAATCCAATCTGTAGGAGTATTATAAACGGCAGAACCAATAAGTTTTTGGTGTGTGTCATATGCTCTACGTCTCACATTTAAACCACCAGGAAGCGTTCCTTCTGTATGACAACCTGTATACATAGACTCAAGCATTACTGTCCATATTTGATCAATTCTATGATCTATCTCCTGGTCATCTCTCAAAGACCTTTCATTTTCCAGAACAATATCAGATACTTTTTTGTTTTGTGTTTGACAATAGTTGAGAAGATCGGTTGCCTTTTGAATTGGCATTGGAAACTCTTTAAATTCTGTAAGTTTTTTTTCTTTTCTCTTTCGTTCTTCTTTTACTACAAAACCTCCACCAATAGAATAAAATGATGAGTCTATTTTTTTTCCATCGGTCAAGGTAGCATGAAAAGTCATACCGTTAGGATGAAACTCTTTAAACTCTCTATTAAAAATAATTTGAGATGTTGGATCAAATGAAACCAATATCTCATTATTAAATTTAAGTTGTTTTGATGTGCGTATGGTATCTATAATTGAAGAAATGGTAGACACGTCTATGGTTTGTGGGTCATACCCACACAAACCTAAGATCACTGCAATATCTGTAGCATGGCCTTTTCCTGTGAGCGAAAGGGACCCAAAAAGGTCTACTGTTATCGAAATAACCGATTCAAATTGTCTATTTTCTTTAAGTTCTGCAATCCATCTGCGACCTGCACGCCATGGTCCTAAGGTATGTGAACTTGAAGGTCCAACACCTATTTTTAGCATATCAAAAACACTAATACATTCCATAATTCGTAATTATTGAAGCTATTTAGGGGGTAAATATAGTTTTTTGGTAATAAAGAAACTTCTTTTTTAAGGAATAGTTAGCGCGAGAGCTTCAGATTACTTTTTTGAAGTTAAAAAGCATAGATTTTATGATGGTTAAGAGAATTGTAATGACATCCTGTCATACAGATGGCAATGGCATAATCATTGACCTTACTGCAATAAATTATTACGAACAATAGTATAACAATTTAGTATAAAATGAGTAAAATAATAGGAATAGACTTAGGGACAACCAACTCTTGTGTTTCTGTAATGGAAGGTAATGAGCCTGTAGTGATCCCTAATGCCGAAGGAAAAAGAACGACCCCTTCTGTAATTGCTTTTGTAGAAGGAGGAGAAATTAAAGTAGGAGACCCTGCAAAGCGTCAGGCAGTTACAAATCCTACTAAAACGATCTCTTCTATTAAAAGGTTTATGGGTAATAAATTCTCAGAATCTTCAAAAGAAGCTGAGAGAGCTGCGTATAAAGTTGTAAAAGGAGATAATGATACGCCACGAGTTGATATCGATGGACGTTTATATACACCTCAAGAATTATCTGCAATGACACTTCAAAAAATGAAGAAAACTGCAGAAGATTACTTAGGACAAGATGTTTCAAGAGCAGTAATTACTGTGCCGGCATACTTTAACGATGCCCAGCGTCAGGCTACAAAAGAAGCCGGAGAAATTGCCGGTCTTAAAGTAGAACGTATTATCAATGAACCTACTGCTGCAGCATTAGCATATGGTTTGGATAAAAAAGGAACTGATCAAAAAATTGTAGTATTTGATTTTGGTGGTGGTACACATGATGTATCAATCCTTGAATTAGGAGATGGTGTATTTGAAGTATTGTCAACAGATGGTGATACACACTTAGGAGGAGATGATGTAGATCAAAAAATTATTGATTGGTTAGCTGAAGAGTTTAAAGCAGATGAAAATATGGATCTTCGTCAAGATCCTATGGCATTGCAACGTCTTAAAGAAGCTGCTGAAAAAGCTAAGATAGAATTATCTTCTTCTGCACAGACAGAAATCAATTTACCATATGTAACAGCTACTGCTAGTGGTCCTAAGCACTTGGTAAGAACATTAAGCAGATCTAAATTCGATCAGTTAATCGACGACTTAGTAAAACGTACTGTAGAACCATGTCGTACTGCACTTAAAGCAGCGGGATTGTCTACAAGCGATATCGATGAAATTATTTTAGTAGGAGGATCTACTCGTATTCCTGCAGTACAGGAAGCTGTAGAAAAATTCTTTGGTAAAGCACCTAGTAAAGGAGTAAACCCAGATGAGGTAGTTGCTGTTGGAGCTGCAATCCAAGGTGGAGTATTAACAGGAGATGTTAAAGATGTATTATTACTAGATGTAACTCCACTTTCACTTGGTATTGAGACTATGGGTAATGTAATGACTAAGCTTATTGATGCTAACACTACAATCCCAACTAAAAAATCACAAGTATTCTCTACAGCTGCGGATAATCAACCATCGGTAGAGATTCATGTATTACAAGGAGAGCGCCCTATGGCAGCAGATAACAAAACGATTGGACGTTTCCATTTAGATGGAATCCCACCTGCACAAAGGGGAGTACCACAGATCGAAGTAACTTTTGATATCGATGCAAATGGTATTATCAAAGTGTCTGCTACTGATAAAGCAACAAATAAATCTCAGGATATTCGTATCGAAGCTTCTTCAGGATTAACAGAAGAAGAAATCGAGAAAATGAAGCAAGAAGCGGAAGCTAATGCTGAAGCGGATAAAGCTGCAAAAGAAACTGCAGATAAATTGAATGAAGCAGATGGAATGATTTTCCAGACAGAGAAGCAGTTAACTGAGTTTGGTGAAAAATTATCTGATGATAAGAAAAAACCAATTGAAGATGCTTTAGAAGAATTGAAAAAAGCATATGAGTCTAAAGACCTTGCTGTAATCCAACCTGCTCTTGATAAAATCAATGAGGCTTGGAAAGTAGCTAGCGAAGAAATGTACAAAGCTCAAGCTGAAGCTCAACAAAATGGACAACCTGGACCTGATGCAGGAGCAGGAGCTGACCAATCTGGAGGAGGTTCTGAAGGAAGCGATGTTGAAGATGTAGACTTCGAAGAAGTGAAATAAGCACTAAGTATATCAATAAAAATGCGCAGTCAAAAGCTGCGCATTTTTTTTTACCTTTGTTTAAGCATAATTGGACCTTGATTAGTAAGACCATTATGATAGTCAACTTAGTTATAGTAAGGGTAATACACTAATGGATCTATTACAAATTTTTCGTAGAAATGCATTTTGGTTTTACGATTTTTTAAGAGGTTTTGATATCAGGGATCATTATCGTGATATCAAGCAGATTAATGAATTTCCTACGTCCGAATTTTCTAAAAATAAAAAGGCAAAATATCTTAAGGATATTCTTAATCATGCCATAGATACTACCGAGTTTTATAAAGCAGTTGATGACTCCAAGCTATCTAATTTCCCTGTAATCAATAAAAATTTAATTCGAGATAATTTTGAAGATTTTACTTCTTCAAAGTATAAAACGAAAAATTGTATTTTGGTTTCTACCAGTGGATCTACAGGAGCGCCATTTTCAGTATTGCAAAATATGAGTAAAAGATGCCGCAATACAGGAGATAACTTGTTTTATTCAAAAAAATCAGGATATGAAATAGGTTATGAATTGGTGTACATAAAAATTTGGCCGGATAACTTAAAACGCAGCCTGTTTTCTAAAGATTGGATACAAAATATTGTGCCACAAAGTGTTTTTAAATTAGAAGATGATGATATAGCAGAGTTTATCAAAAAACTTGAAGAAAGTACATCAAGAAAGAGCTTTTTAGGGTATGTGTCGGCTTTCGAAAAAATATGTAAATATTTAGACAGGAGTAATGCGAAATCGGTTAATTGTAATGTTCATTCTATTATAACCATTTCTGAAGGGTTAAATGAGTATACTCGTAGTAGATTGCAGAAATATTTTGGAGTAACCCCGGTATCCAGATATTCTAATAACGAAAACGGAATTATTGCTCAGGAAGATAAAAGTAAAGAACATAAGTTCATGATTAACCTGGCCAGCTATCATGTAGAGATATTGAGTCTTGATCAGGATATTATTATGCCTAATGGTGAACGGGGTAGAATTGTAGTTACAGATTTGCATAATTATGCAATGCCTTTAATACGTTATGATACAGGGGATATTGGAACTATGGAGGTTGATAAAAATGGAATCCCTTACTTAGCATCGATCGAAGGAAGAAAACTGGACCTTATTTATAATACTAATGGAGATCTTGTACCATCTCATATTTCGTATAAATTATGTAAATATGGAGAATATAAACAGTTTCAATTGGTTCAGTACGGAGAAAAAGAGTACTTGATAAAACTAAATACAAATACAAAAGTAGATGAAGAAAAAATGTTGTTAGAGTACAAAGAGTATTTGGGTCAAGATGCTAATATTACTATCGAATATGTGGACGAAATTCCTTTGTTATCCTCAGGGAAACGTCGCGAAGTTATGAATACATATCATTCTCAGCTTTAAAAAATTATAGAATTCTTTTTAAAGCTTCTTTTTGCGATAAGGGTTTTAATTTTGCTTGAGATACATAATGTTTTACAGATTCTGGATTTACCTTAGAATATTCTCTTAATGCCCAACCAATTGCTTTTTTGATAAAAAATTTATCTGAAAATTTATGTTGATCACACAAAGAGAATAACAAGGTTGCATTCGTTTTATCTTTATATCCTAGTTGAAATAATATCGCACTTCGGTTTAACCACATGTTTTTTGAAGAAGAAAAAGTATTGACAACAGTCTGTATTTGATCAGGATATTGCAGCAAGTAATTACCCAGAATATGTTTGGCAATAAAATCTACAGAATCCCACCAGGAGTTTGTAATAATTAGTTTTTTAATAAAATCTATATCCGATATTTCATATTTCTTCTTAATAAAACGATCCACAATTTCTATAGCACAATAATGCAATTCTCGCTGAGGTTTTTGATATAATATTGTTGCTATTTCAATAACATTGTTTCTTGTTAACTGGTCTTTAAAATCATTAATTAGTTCTTTTAGGAATGCTTTTCTTATGGGAGCTTTTATGCCGTACAAAGGGAAGAGGTTTTTTAAATAAACCTTCATGGCTTTGGCTTCGGTTTCATTTGCTTGTTTCTCGAATTTTAAAAGTAAGGAGGTAATAAAATCCATGAATTTTTGGTGTATTATTTAAAATCCGATAGCAGTATCGTCTCCTCTTTTATCAGCTCCTCCTTCAAGAGTTCCATCGGGTAATACAAGGATACCATCTACCTTACTTGTAATTTTGGATTTTTTTACATTTATAGAGTACCCTTTTGCTTCTAAAGCGCTGAACAATTCTTTGTCAAACAAATTTGGCTCAAAATAAATTTCATCTGGTAACCATTGATGGTGAAAACGAGGAGCATTTACTGCATCTTGCATGGTCATTCCAAATTCTTTTACATTCAAAATGGTTTGTAATACCGAAGTTATGATCGTAGATCCTCCAGGGGTGCCCACAGACATCCATAATTTATCATCTTTTTCAATAATAGTCGGTGTCATAGAACTTAGCATTCTTTTTTCAGGAGCAATTGCATTAGCTTCGGCTCCGGTTAACCCGAACATGTTTGGTGTACCTGGTTTTGCACTAAAATCATCCATTTCGTTATTGAGGAAAAAACCTAATTCAGGAATATAAAGTTTGGATCCATAAGCACCATTAAGTGTAGTGGTTACAGATATTGCATTTCCAAATTGATCGATAATAGAGTAGTGGGTAGTTTCATTACTTTCATACCCAGAAATATTACCACGGTTTATTTCTGAAGATGGTGTGGCTTTGTCAAAACTAAAAGCTTCCATTCTTTTGGTTAAATACGCATTACTTAGAAGAGAATCAACAGGAATCTCAACAAAATCTGGATCTCCCAAATAAAAACTACGATCAGAATACGCTCTTCGTTCTGCTTCTACCAGTATTTGAATCGCTTCAAGTTGATTATGATCATAGGCACTTAGATTATAGGGCTCTATCATCCCCATAATTTGGGCTAAACAAATGCCTCCACTTGATGGTGGGGACATTGATATAACAGATAGGTCTTTATATGTAAACCGTACAGGGTCTCTCCATTTTACGTTATACTTCTTAAGATCTTCTAAGGTTATGATTCCGCCTTTTTGCTGAATAAAACCAACTAGTTTTTGCCCAGTTTCTCCTTCATAAAACTCATCTCTACCGTTTTTGATAATCCTATAAAGCGTTTGTGCTAATTTTGGATTTTTTAAAGTATCGCCTGCGGTGTACCCTTTAAGAATAGGGATAGTATCTTCATTTACTTTGAAAAAATATTCTTTATAATGTTCAAAACGTTTTTCTTGCTTTTCTGTAATTACAAAACCTTTATTAGCGAGTTCAGCTACGGGAGTAAGGATGTCTTGGATAGGTAACGTGCCAAATTTTTTGTGTACTGCAAAAATTCCTGCAATAGTTCCAGGAACTCCTGCAGCCAGAGCTCCGTATTGACTTTTCTCAGGGATGGGATCTCCTTGCTCATCGAGATACATGTTTTTGGTTGCTGCCAGAGGTGCTTTCTCTCGATAATCTAGTGCCCCTGTTTCTCCATCGGCTTTTCGATATATCATAAATCCTCCTCCTCCTAGATTACCTGCATATGGGTAAGATACTGCAAGTGCCATTTCTGTTGCGACCATTGCATCAAAAGCATTTCCACCTTTTTTCATAATTTCAACTCCAATTTTTGAAGCTTCTTCTCTTGCAGACACAACCATCGCTTTTTGAGTGATAAGACCTCGTATAGGAGTATAGGTTTTTGCGGGTTTATCTGTACTGGTTTTGCAGGATACTATAAATAAGGCAAGCAAAAAATATAGACAATGCTTCATATAATGCAGAGTTAAAGTTTTTTCATTTCGTTTTTGGTATATAGCTCAACATCTTCGAAAAATGTTCGAAATTCTTTTCCAAAATCGGTATAATATTGTTCAAGTTCTATGACTGCAAAATTCATTTTGGATCGATTTTTTGTTCTACGATTCATACCTGATAGAACATTTCCAATACCCGAAATGGAGGCATAACTTAATAACCAGTTATCTTGTTCCATATATGGTAATAGCTTTTGGATTTCTTTTGGTAAGATTTCATGATGTTGATGAAGTAATCTGTAAAAATCTAAAGTATATTCTTCTAAAGGGGTGTCAGAATATTCTACCCAATTAGCAGCAAGAAAGTGATCGTATAAAATATCAACGATCACTGTGCTATAATGCCTGTATTTTGGGAATAAGCGCGACACACTTTTTTTTACAATATCATGAGAATCTGTGAATGAATCAATTTTTCGATGCAGTGTAATACCCTGGCTTATACGTTCAGGATAGTCAAGAAATTTTTTTCCTTTAACAGAGTCTGCTATAAAATTACCGATTTTTAATTCAGGGTCTTCTCCAGAGAGATAAATGTGGGCTAAGAAATTCATTAGAGAAATTTACAATTTTTTGATAAATAAGTGTTGTTTTTAGGTAAACTTTAAGGCTAAAGTTGTAGTAATCTTTTGTAGCTCGTACATTTGCCCTCAAACCGAACAATCAATATTATAAAATGACATTAATAAAATCAATCTCTGGAATTAGAGGCACAATAGGAGGTACCGTTGGAGACAACCTTACGCCAGTAGACGCAGTCAAATTTGCTTCGGCATATGGAAGCTGGTTAAAAAAAGAAACAAATAAAAAACACCCAATTGTTGTTGTAGGACGTGATGCTCGAATTTCAGGTGCGATGATTCAGCAATTGGTAATGAATGGCCTTGTTGGTTTAGGAATTCATGTGATTGATTTAGGGCTTTCGACTACGCCAACTGTTGAAGTGGCTGTGCCTATCGAAAAAGCCGATGGAGGTATTATTTTGACAGCCAGTCATAACCCAAAACAATGGAATGCTTTAAAATTGCTAAATAATAAAGGAGAATTTTTAAATGCCGAAAATGGTAAAAAGATCCTGGATATTGCCGATAATGATGAGTATACTTTTGCTGAAGTTGATGATTTAGGAAGTATTACCGTTAATGATACATATATAGATAAACATATCGAAGAAGTATTAAATCTTCCATTAGTTGATGCTGAAGCTGTAAAAAAAGCTAATTTCAAAGTGGTGGTAGATGCTGTAAATTCAACAGGAGGTATCGCCGTACCCAAGCTTCTTAGAAAAATGGGTGTAGAAGTGGTAGAATTGTATTGCGAACCTAATGGACATTTTCCACATAACCCAGAACCGCTTAAAGAACATTTAACTGATTTGTCTGAATTGGTTGTTAAAGAAAAAGCTGATCTAGGACTTACTGTGGATCCTGATGTTGATCGTTTGGCTTTTATGAGTGAAGACGGAGAGATGTTTGGAGAAGAATACACTCTTGTGGCCTGTGCAGATTTTGTCTTAGGAAAAACCCCCGGTAACACCGTATCTAACTTATCTTCAAGTAGAGCTTTGAGGGATGTGACCCAAAAACATAATGGACAATATGAAGCCAGTGCCGTAGGAGAGGTCAACGTAGTATCGACAATGAAAGCTAATAAAGCAGTTATTGGTGGAGAAGGAAATGGTGGAATTATTTATCCAGAATCACACTATGGAAGAGATTCTTTAGTCGGAATTGCTTTGTTTCTTACACATCTGGCAGAAAAAAAATGTACAGTAAGTGAACTTAGAAACAGTTATCCATCGTATTTTATGAGTAAAAATAAAGTACAACTAACTCCAGAATTAGATGTAGATGGTATTTTGGCAGGTTTTCATAAAAAATATGCTTCAGAAGAAGTATCTACAGTTGATGGTGTAAAAGTGGATTTTGAAGAGAGTTGGGTGCACCTACGTAAAAGTAATACCGAACCCATCATTCGTATTTATACTGAAGCTTTAAGTCAGGAAAAAGCAGATCAATTAGCATTAGACACGATAGCAACTTTAAAAGAAATTGCAGGAATATAAAAATCCTAATATACCGGGCAGATTGAATCTCTGCCTGGTATATTACTGTACAACTGCACCCTCAGGTTTTTCTGCATTACGATGCTTCCATCGCTTGTGAGTCCAGAGATAATATTCTGGTTTTTCATGTATTTGTTCTTCTAGTAATCGAAGATATTTTTTTATAGAATAATATTTCTCTTCCTCTTTGCTATTCTCGGTTATAGGGATGAATTTAACCTCATAATGCCCTCGTTTTACTTTTTTTACTTGAAGATATAAAACAATAACATCTAATCGTTGAGCAAGAAACTCACCTCCCAGAAATATAGGAACTTTAACCCCCATAAAATCGGTCCAGTATTTGGCATTTTGAATTTTTGGAGATTGATCAGAGATCATACCATATGCACATACCGTGTTTTCTTGTTTATCTTTAATAATCTGCCTGGCTACCTTGTGACTAGCAATTAATCTCGAGTTAAAACGACCTCGTATACGATGTGCAAGATTATCAAAATGTTTGTTTTTGATTTGTTTATAGATTCCAACGCAAGGATTTATAGATACTAAATCTATGGCATTAGACCATTCAAAACTTCCATAATGGCCCATGAGAGCAATAATACTTTTGTTCTTTTTTTCGAATTCATGAAATTCTTCAAGATTAACAACTTTATAACGCTTGATAAGTTCTTCTCTGGAAATAGAAAGTGATTTTGTCATTTCTAAAAACATGTCACACATATGCTTGTAGAATGCTTTACGAATACTGCTTATTTCTTTTTTAGATTTTTCCGGAAAAACCAGTACTAGATTTTGGGTTACAATGTTTCTCCGATATCGTATCACATAATATGTTAAGATGTAGGTGCAGGTAGAGAAGGCATAAAACAACTTCCATGGTAGTTTAGATATTCCTAAGATAATAGGGTAGGTGATACTATAAATTAGTAATTGCATGAGTAGATGGTTAAAAACTCATAAAGGTAAACTTATTTATCAGTATTTGGCTAGTTAGCGTTCTTAATCTACCGTAGCACCTTCTGGTATTTCTGCATTACGATGTTTCCAACGTTTATGAGACCATAAATAGTACTCTGGTTTATTCTTGATTTGTTTCTCTAATAACCTTAAGTACTTTTTTACAATAGAATATTCTTCACTATTCTTAGAATCTTCTGTGATGGGAACAAATGTAGCTTCGTAATACCCTCTTTTTATTTTTTCAACTTGTAAATAATAAGTTCTTAAATCTAGACGTCTGGCCAATACTTCTGCTCCTATAAATGTTGGGACTTTAACTCCCATAAAATCTGTCCAGTAAAAAGCATTATATATTTTTGGGGATTGATCAGAGACTAATCCATACATATACGGCCCCGTATTCTCAGACTGATCTTCTGTAATAACTTTCATGGCATCTTTTGTAGTCACTACGCGTGAGCCAAATCTTGCACGTATTTTGTGTACTAACCTGTCAAAGTACTTATTATCTATTTTTTTATAGATACCTACTGCCTGAAAATCTGTCTGTATATCTACAACATTAGACCATTCGTAGCTTGCATAATGCGCCATAAAAACCATTATATTTTCACCATTTCCTTCTAAACGTCTAAGCTCATCGATATTAGTTACCTTAAAACGACGCATCATTTCATCATTTGAAATTGAAATTGATTTAATCATTTCCAGAAACATATCGCACATATGTCTATAGAATTCTTTACATATTCTTTTAATTTCTTTTGGAGTTTTCTCCGGAAAAACTAGTTCGAGATTGTTAGTAACCGTTTTTTTTCGATATCGAAAGATATAGTATACCAAGAAAAATATACCTGTAGAAAAAGCGTAAAACAATTTCCAGGGTAATCTCGAGATTAACCATAAGAGTGGATAAACTATACTATAGGTAATTAATTGCATATAATAGATGGGGTTTGTGCGCGAAAATACAGGTATTTCGTTAAAAACCACTATTATGTGTTAAGAAAAACCAAAAAAACAATAATTAATTGTAAAAGCCTAAGCTAGTTTTTGCTGAATGGTATACTAGTGGATTAATTGATTATGGCACTTTTTGGGATCTCTGCATTACGATATTTCCATCGCTTATGCGTCCATAAGTAATATTCTGGTTTGTTGTAAATCTGAGATTCTAGAAGATTAAGGTATTTTTTGGTGATATAATAATCCTCACAATCTTTTGGAGTATCTGTAATGGTAATAAATTCGGCTTCGTAGTACCCTCTCTTTACTTTTTCAACTTTTAGATAAACTACCGGCATATCCATCCGTTTTGCTATTTTTTCTCCTCCTGGATATACGGGTACCGTGATACCCATAAAATCTGTCCAGTACGTAGTATTTTTTAATCTAGGTGATTGGTCAGTTACAAGCCCATAGGCACAAAGCTTGCCTTCCATATTATCACGAGTAATTTCTCGTATTGTATTATGCTTAGCTATGAGTCGGGCATCAAAACGCCCTCTTATTTTGTGAACTAGTTGATCAAAATATTTATTTCTAAGTTTTTTGTATACTCCAACTATCGGAAAACCTCCTAAGAATTGCACCGCAATAGACCATTCATAACTTGCGTAGTGAGCAATCAAAACCATAATGCTTTTGTTTTTTGATTCTAACGCTTGCAAGACATCTGGATTTAGAATTTTAAATCGTTTGCTTAATTCTTGTTCAGAAATAGATAAAGTTTTTACCATCTCTAAAAACATATCACACATGTGCTTATAAAATTTTTTCCGGATTTTGATAATCTCCTTTTCTGATTTTTTAGGAAAAATTAGTATTAAATTTTCGGTTACTGCTTTTTTTCTATACCCTAAAATGTGATATACAAAAACATAAACACCAGAAGAAAATATATAAAATAAACGCCATGGTAATTTTGAAATTATCCACAATATTGGATACACCAGACGATATACTAATAACTGCATTGTGAATTATTTTGAAGCTTACAAAGATAGAATTATTCGCACTTTTAAATCTTAAACTTTTGCTAATAACACAGTCTGAAATGTTATGATTTTTTTGGGTAAAAATATATGGTATATTTGGATAAAATTATTGTAGTATGGGGAACCTTGATATCGTAGTAATCATTATTATTGGTGCTAATATATTGATGTCATTAAAGGGATTTAATGACTTTTCTTTTTTTGAGCGTTATAAATTTAATATAGGAGGTATTAGAAGAGGAGAGCAAATACGTATGCTTACATCGGGTTTTTTGCATGTAGACATGACACATTTGTTTTTTAATATGTTTACACTGTACTTTTTTGCTCCCGTAGTACTTAGTTTTTTGGGAGATGTTAAGTTTTTAATTATTTATTTCGGTAGTTTATTTGTGGGCAACTTATTTTCGTTATTTTTTCATAAAGAAGAATATTATTATAGCGCGGTCGGTGCCAGTGGAGCTGTCTCCGGAGTAATTTATGCTGGTATTTTGTTTAGACCGGATATGAGTTTGTATTTAATGTTTATTCCTATTCCTATTCCAGCTTATGTATTTGGGATAGGATATCTACTATATTCTATTTTTGGAATGAAAAATAAAGTAGGGAATATTGGTCATGATGCACATTTTGGAGGTGCGGTTGGGGGGTACGTTATTACACTAATTTTAGCACCTTGGTTGTTTCAGCAAAATTTACTCATGATAGGCTTATTAGCAATACCCATTATTATTCTTTTTGTATTGCAAAGACTTGGCAAGTTGTAATGATAAAAAAAAGAGCCCCTATTAGGGGCTCTTTTATAAACTTTTGACTTTATTTTATAAAGCTTTATTATCTAGTAATTCAGAAATTTTCTTTTCTAGTGCCGGCCCTCTTAGGTTTTTGGCGATAACATTTCCATTTTCATCTAAAATAAATGTAGCTGGTATTGATCGCACTCCGTATGCTCTTGCAATTGGATCTTGCCAGAATTGAAGGTTAGATACATGATTCCAATCTAATTTATCATCAGCAATGGCCTTAGTCCAGGATTCTTGTTTTTTATCCAGCGATACACCAATAATATTTAATCCTTTGTTGTGATATTTGTTATACACTCTAACTACATTTGGGTTTTCCATTCTACACGGTTTACACCACGACGCCCAGAAATCTATTATAGTAACCTTTCCCATAGATTCTTTTAAAGATAGTTTTTTTCCATCGGGGGTAGGGGCAGAAAAATCTTCGGCTGCACTACCTATATCTATTCTTTTTTGACTTGCCATTGCAACAGCGCTTGAGATAAGCCGATCAAGGTTTTTACCAAGTCGTGTTGTTTTTAGTGTATCTGGTAGTGCATCAAATTGAATTTTGGCTTCATTAGCTTTAATTGCTTTTAAATTTAAAAGATCAGTTAATGCCATTACTGAAACCAGAGAATTCGTGTTTTTTTCGGCTAACTCTTTTCGATAGTTCTTTTCGTCCTCTATGAGTTGTTCTCTTTTGGTAGCCAGTTTTAGCGCTTTCTCAGCTTCATTTAATTTTGAAGCTATCTGATATTCATTATTTAGCTTTACTTTTTCTTCGCTATATGATTTAATAGCATTAACGTAATTAAAAAATAATTTGTTTTCTATTCCTCCTTCAACTATTGACGACCTTAAGCTATCTTTATAAATAGTCATTTTGATTGGAGCGTCTTCTGCCAAAAATAATACATTACCAGGAATGTCCTTAAAGGTTAAATAGTTGAAGTCATTACTTTCTGGTGTGGGTAAGCTAACTTTAAATGTTCCCTTTTCAATAGTGGCAGAATCTATAATAACCGGTCTGTTAGATTGACTAATAGCATTAACATACACTACGGTTCCATTATCAAAACCAGTTGCTTCTGCAGTTATAGAATATCCTTTTTCTTCTTTTTTACAGGCTGCAAATAGAATAATTGTAACCAGTAATGCAATTTTTTTCATGGTGTTTTCATTTTGTGGTGGGTAAAAATACAGAATACAACCTATATACTCCAAAAATTAACTTTTTGATGGGGTAATTTGTTGATACTCTTCTGTTAATAGTGTAAAAAAACGTTAAAATAAGGTAGTGATGTAACAAATGCCTATAGTATTTAGTCTAATATTTATATTGTAGTTCTTTTAAATATAGGGCTAATATTTGTTGGAGAGGTTTTTTTCGTTTTAGAGTCTAAATTTTAAAACCTTATTCGTCATAATGTTAAACCTTGTTTTTATCTATTAACATAATTTTAATTAATTGTTAATACAATTGTATTATGCAAAGGTTTTGTATTATTTTTGTCATCACAATCGGTAAGCTATTATGAAGGTGTTAGAGCAGGATTTTCCGTTAGATATATGGATTAGCTTTTCAAAATTTTTGGAGCAGTATAGGGAGCACCTAAAAAGTGACAATGAACTCCTTAAGCAACGTGCTGCGTATATATTATCTATTGTTGAACAATATCCAGAGTTAGAGAACGGTATAAAAGATGAAAAAAGAGTAATAGAATTACTCCCGCAGATTGATCTTATTTTAGAGGATTCGTTCCCACAGGTGTTACAACAGAACGAGATAAAAATTGCCACGATACCATTTCATAATACAGTATTAAAATCTACCCAACGCTATCAGAATATTATTGGGGTAGCGGGAGAAGATTTCGAACCTCAAATCAAAAACTTAGACGAAAACCATTATTATATAATGGGATGTAGTATGATTTTGGGGAGTTATTATGGGTATAATATTGATTTTAGAAGACCATTCTTTTATGATATCCCAGATGCAATGGGTATAATGAGGCATTATAGGATTATGTATAATGGTGATTTTATTGATATTATTAAGACGGATAAGGCTAAAGATATTACAGATGAGGATGTAGCCGAATTGTTAGATAATTTTGATAATATCGAAATCTGGAAAGAAAAATTCCCTCCTCATAGTTGGATTTTTAAAGGTGTGGTACTGGCAAACATGTTTGATGTTACTACCGATGTTTCGTTATCCGATTTTAAAACGAGTTTAATTCGATACGACAAAACAAAAGGTGATTTTGTAGATAGTTTTCAGGAGATTTTTAGAGCAATATTTAATCTTCACGAAATCAAAGTAGGTTTTAGTAACTATTATGAAGAGGATCAAAAATTTGAGCGAGTACCTTTTAAAAATATAGATAGTTATATTCTTTATGATCAGTTTTCAGATAATTGTAAAGATGCACTCTGTAAAGGAACATACTACTTTATGTTCGAAAAATCAACGTACTTCGCTATTTCGGATGTAAAAAAGTATCAAAAGTCTACACCTGACGAAAAGATGTATAAAAATTTAGTTTCTCAGGGTATTAATAGTGCAATTATTGCTCCTATTAAAAGTGAAGGAAAGTTGTTAGGGATTCTAGAGATAGTTTCTCCTAATGTTCAGGAATTAAATAGTATTAACGCTAATAAGCTTCAGGATGTAATGCCTTATTTGGTAGATTCTGTATTACGTTCTAAGTCTAAAGCAGAAAATGAATTAGAACTTATAATTCAGCAAGAATGTACATCTATCCATCCTAGTGTTCATTGGAAATTTAGACAAGAAGCAAGACAATTTATGCGTGCTATGGTTGAAGAAAAACCTGTGTCGTTTAAAGAAGTAGTTTTTGAAGATGTATATCCTTTGTATGGGCAAATCGATATTAAAGGTTCTTCTGATGCTAGAAATCATGCCATACAAAAGGATTTAGTGCTTCAGCTCAATGGAATCTCTAAGGTCATCAACAAAATTATAGAATCAGACCCTATGCCGATATACGAGCAACTGAAGTATAGAACGAATAGATATGTTGATTCTATTACCGAGCAGTTGCAAGTAGATAGTGAGCAGAAAATTATAAACTTTATTAAAAAAGAGATCACACCTTTATTCAAACATCTTAAGAAGAAGAATGAAGAGTTAAATATGCTCATTGGAGAATATAATGATCTGTTAGATAAAGGTTTGAAAACAGTATATAAGCATCGCAAGGCGTATGACGAATCTGTTATGCTTATCAATAAAAAGATGGCTGCTTTGTTGGATCAAAAACAAGATGAAGCTCAAGGGATGTATCCGCATTATTTTGAACGTTTTAAATCTGATGGAGTAGAACATAATATGTATATAGGTGAGTCTATTACAAAGCATGATAGTTTTAATAAGGTGTATTTGTATAATCTTAGACTATGGCAGTTGCAGGTAATGTGCGAAATGGAAAATGCATATTATCAAATGAAAAAGGATCTACCTGTTGCTTTAGATGTAGCGTCAATGGTATTAGTTTTTAATGCGTCATTATCGGTAAGGTTTAGAATGGATGAAAAACGTTTTGATGTGGATGGAACGTATAATGCAAGATATGAGGTAGTTAAGAAACGAGTTGATAAGTCCATGATAAAAGGAACAGATCAACGCGTTACTGAAAAAGGAAAATTGGTCATCATCTATTCTCAGCGAACAGATGAAAGAGAATATATCAAGTACTTAAATTTTTTACAATCCAAAAATTATCTCGAGGAAGAGATAGAAATTGTAGAATTAGATGATCTCCAGGGAGTGACCGGTTTGAAGGCATTGCGTGTAAATATTCTTTATCACAAAAACGAACAGGATAAAGAGTTTTATACCTATGAAGATCTTATGAAAGAACTTAATTAGTAGTTACTTAATATTATATTATATCCCGCTCACTAGCGGGATTTTTTATACTTTATTATTGAAGGGTGTTAAAGGCTATGATAAAAGAAATTACAGATGAAACAATTCCTATCATGAATACCGTATACGTAATCCGTAATATCTTATACTTTTTGTGAAGTACCTTGCCAAGAAAATAAAGATCTTTAATCATAGTATCATAAATGTAATCCTTGTCATTCATAAGCTCTGACATAGCCCATTTATATTCTGCTAATGGCATTTTATGAAAATTACCAAAAAACAATAAGTTCACTTTTTTCTCTTCAATTTCTTTTCTGGTAAATTCGCCACTAGTAACATTTGGTCTTGTTGCCAATACCGACAATACAATAGACGCAATACTAAACATTAAAAAGATAAGAGTAGGGTAGATTAGATATTGATTTGATGGATTGTCTAATTTAGGAATCAAATTTGACAAGGCCAGTGAGATGATAATTGCATTTACAGATAGAAGTATGTTGGCTTTTGTATCTGCAATATCACTTAATTTCAGGTGATTTCTAAGTGTCACTCTAAATAGAGTTTGTATTCCTTTTTCTGGGCTTTCTTCCCGATACAATTTTTTTAATTTCTCCTTCTGTTTTTTCTTTTCTTTTTTTAATCTTGTTTGCTCTTCGAGCATTTTTGTCAGATTTTCTTCTTTTTTCGGTCCCCAGTTATCTTTAGCATAATCGGTGTAATAGTGATGTTTGTTTTGAAATAAGTCGATATTAGCCTTTAACCATTCTGAAGAATCGAGATCTTTTATATTATTTAATTTAAACTCTCGCCTTAAAAGTTCACTAGTCTCACCATAATAATCTTTGGCAAAATGTGAAGCATCTGCATCCCTGATGATTTCTTCCATAAGATCAGTTGGTTTATGCTCCATTTTTGTTGCCATAATCTGTTTAGAAACTTTATTGATAATATCTTTTGAAGCATTTTGCGCTATCAAAAAATCTTTGGCAATCTCTACACTATGTTCCTCATGATTTATAGAACTTTTTGAGTATCCTGTATCATGTAATAGAGCGGTTAATAATAAAACTTCTTCATCTTCATCAGATATATTGATGCTATCAATAATTTCTTTTGTACTTTTAAATACTCTTTTGGTGTGATCATAATTATGATACATACATGAGTTAGGAAGCTCTTTGTCAAAGAGCTCAGAAACAAAATGTTCAGTTTTTTCTAATAAGGAAGACATATTTGTAATTTTTCAATAACCAAAATAATTAAAAAAAAGAGATTGTACTGCAAACAATGAATAAATATAATAAGATTCTAATTATTTGTGTAGCATTATTACTTAGTTCATGTGCTACATATTCTCCTAAATATAAAGTCGAAAATTTTAATACAACATTACCAACAAAAAAAATAGATAAAACATTTTATTTGGTGGGAGATGCTGGTTATGCTAGAATGAAAGAGAGTACAAAGGGATTGTCTATTCTCAAAAAGGTAATAGATACGGCCAAAACCAAAGATGACTATCTTATATTTTTAGGAGATAATATTTACCCCAAAGGAATGCCAGAAGAAGGGACTAATCAAAGACCTTTGGCAGAACATAGAATTAATGCTCAAGTAGATGCCGCGCAAGGTTTTGAGGGCAATGTACTTTTTATCCCAGGAAATCATGATTGGTATACTAGTGGAGTGGTTGGCCTAAAGAGAGAAGAAAAGTATGTCAATCAGAAATTAGACAACAAAGAATCGTTTGTACCTGCTAAAGGATGTCCTTTAGAAAGTGTAAAAATTAATGATCAAGTGCATTTATTGATCATAGATACCCAGTGGTATCTAGCAAATTGGGATAAAAACCCTACAATCAATGATGATTGTGAAATTAAAACCAGAGAAAAATTCTTTCAGGAGATCGAAGGAGAGTTCAAAAAACATAGTAAGAAAACTATTTTGGTAGCCATGCATCATCCTATGTTTACCAATGGACCTCATGGAGGAAAATATAGTTTTGATAAACATATTTTTCCTTCAAAGAAAAAAATACCACTTCCTGTTTTGGGATCATTAGCTGTCCAAATTCGTTCGCAGGGAGGTGTTACGGCTCAAGATATATCTAATACTCATTATAATAAATTTATGAGAAGATTAGCTACTATGGCTAGAAGTGTAGATAGAGTGATTTTTGCATCTGGCCATGAGCATTCTTTACAGTATATTGATAATGATGGTCTTAAACAAATCCTGTCTGGTTCAGGATCTAAAGTGTCATCTGCATCTTTAGGGAAACATGGATTATTTTCATATCCAGGGCAAGGTTTTGCAGTGTTAGATGTTTTTACAGATGGATCTTCTAATGTACGTTATTATGGTAATGAAGATGGAGTAGCAAAACTAGTATATCAGACCGAAGTACATCCTAAAGAGGAAGAATACGATTTTAGTGGGGTTTCTTCTTCTTTTGATAGTGAAGCGTCGGCTTCAATTTATGATAAAAAAGAAGTAGAAAAATCTGGATTTCATAAACTAATGTGGGGTGATCATTACAGAGATGTCTACGGAAAAGAGATTAAAGTACCTGTTGCTACGTTGGATACATTAATGGGTGGTTTAACAATTGACCGACAGGGTGGAGGACAGGTGACAAGATCTTTGCGCCTCATAGATAGTACAGGTAGACAGTATGGACTAAAGGCAATGCGAAAGAGTGCGACACAGTTCTTGCAAAAAGGAGCATTTAAATATACATATGTTGACGATGATTTTGATAATACCCTTACAGAAAGTGTACTTTCTGACTTTTATACTTCTAGCTATCCGTATGCATTTTTAGCTGTTGGTGGATTGGCAGATGCTATCGGAGTGTATCATACAAATCCAAAATTATATTACATTCCTAAACATCCCGCATTAGGCAAATACAATGAGAATTTTGGTGATGAAATCTATTTTTTAGAAGAAAGACCAATGAAAGAGCATGGTCAAGAAGTTTCATTTGGAAAACCCGATGATATTGAGAGTACAGATGATGTATTGAGTAAGTTAAGAAAAGATGAAGAGTATCAGATAGATGAAAAAAACTATATAAGAGCAAGGTTATTTGATATGATTCTTGGGGATTGGGACCGCCATCCTGATCAATGGAGATGGTCACAATTTAATACCAAAGATGGAAAAATTTTCAGGCCTATACCCAGAGATAGAGATCAAGTATTCTGTAATTATGATGGGGCAATTCTCAGTATCTTAAAGTTTGTTTCACCATTATCCCGAAAGTTTCAAGTGTATAATGAAGAGCTTAAAAAAGTAAGGTGGATAAACCTATCCGGAATGCGATTAGATAAAGCATTGATTCAAAATTCTGGAAAAGAAGTGTGGTTAGAAGAAGCTAAACATATCAAAGACAATCTTACCGATCAGGACATAGAAGAAGCTTTTGGAAATATTCCAGTAGAGCTTCAAGACAATACTATAGAAAAAATCAAAGGGTTTCTTAAAGCACGAAGAAACCAAATAGAAGATATTGCCAATCGCTATGCTTCTTATCTTTCAAAGTATGTTATTATTAAAGGAACTGATAAAGATGATCTTTTTGAGATAATAAGAGAGGATAATAAGACAAGGGTTAAAGTTTCTAGAATTAAAAAAGGAGAATCACAAAAACCATACACCAATAAGGTATTTTCATCTAAAGAAACAAAAGAAATTTGGATATATGGATTGGATGATGATGATGAGTTTGTTATTAGTGGAAAGGGTAGAAACCCAATTCGCATAAAAATTGTTGGAGGACAAAACAATGATGTTTATACTATTGAAAATGGAAGAAAAATAAAAGTGTATGATCATAAATCTAAACCCAATACTATAAAGAAGAAAGGTGGCGCAAAATTTAGATTTAGTAATATTTACGATTATAATGTATATGATTATAATAAGTTTATTAATAAAACAAATGTAATTGCTCCTTTTATTGGTTTTAACCCAGATGACGGACTTAATATAAATCTTACTGATACATATACAGTTTATGGGTTTAAAAATGACCCATACCACAGTAAGCATAGGTTTAGTGCAGCGTATTATTTTCAAACAGAAGGGTATGATATGTCCTATTCTGGTGAGTTTATGAATACATTTGGTAATTGGAATTTTCTATTAAGCGGAAAATATACTAGTGAAAATTTTGCTCAAAACTTTTTTGGGTTTGGTAATAATACAATCAATCTAGATGATCAATTAGATTTAGATTATAATAGAGTTAAGATTGGTACATGGGCATTTGGTATGGGCTTAGCTAAAAAGGGTAATTATGGTTCACAGTTTTCTATAAATGCAAATTTTGAAGGGATAGAAGTGCAAGATACGCCAGGAAGGTTTATCACTTCTTCTTTGGGTTTTGTTACAAGTGACCCCGATTTTTTTGAAAGGAAGTTTTTTACTAATCTGGATATGTTCTATAAGTTTGAAAGCTATGATAATGCAGTGAATCCAACAAGAGGTATGCTTTTTAGTCTTAGAGGAGGAGCTAGAATGAATGTAGATGATACCGATAGAACCTATGGTTACATTAATCCTACGCTAAGTTTTTATAATGCAATTACTAAAAACAGGAAGCTAGTCTTAAAAACAAATGTTATTGCCGAAGTCAATATAGGTGATGAATTTGAGTTTTATCAAGGAGCTACTCTTGGAGGTATTAAAGGATTAAGAGGATATAGAGAAGAACGTTTTACAGGAGAGAGTGCATTAGCATTTAGTGGTGATTTGCGATATAGTTTTAATAAATTTAAAACAGGATTATTGCCATTACAATTAGGGCTTTTTGCAGGGTATGATATCGGAAGAGTATGGTTTGATAGAGAAGACTCTGATACCTGGCATGATTCCATAGGTGGTGGTCTTTGGATTAATGCGGTAGATTCAGTTGGAGGGCAACTAGGTTTATTTAATAGTGATGATGGATTGCGATTTACTTTTGGTTTCGGATTAGATTTTTAAACTTTTTTATTGAATCCTGTATTGATACAAAGAAGCTTTTTTCTTTCCCTGTTTTTCATCTGTTATATATAGTGTAGAGTCATTTTTAAAACAAACACCTTCTTTTTGCGAATAGTGATTTAGTTTAATTTTTTTAATAGCGCCGCCAAAGAAATCATCTTCTGTAAAATCTGAAAAAATAAACAGTTTATTATAGGTTAATAGAGCTATTTTATTACCTTCTTTATTGACTGTAGCAGCCGTAACAAAACAATCTTTAGAATCCTCGCAAAGAACAAACGTATCAATTAGCTTGGCAGTATGATTTCCTGCTTTGGCGGGAATCTTGTATAGCTTTGTTTCTCCATTAAATTTTGAGCTTCTGTTTTTAGAAAATAAATAAAGATTATCGTTTAAGTATACAAAAGCTTCTACATCATAATTAAGGTTTTTCTTTTTTGGAGGAAATTTATGTTGATCTTCATAAGAAAATTTAATTTTGTCTATCGTTACCTTAGATGTAGAAACATCGGAAACCTTATAAATAACTAAATCTTTTCTTTTATTAGTATTGTTTCCAAAATCTCCAATATAAATATTGTTATTTTGGTCATAGGCAAGGTCTTCCCAATCAATATTCTTTGCATCTTGAATTTTAATTTCACGCATTATTTTACCTCGCTCATTTAATTCAAACAATGTGTTGTCATTACCAGAATCATTAATGGCATAAAGTATAGTGTTATGAAGTAAGGTAATTCCTGAAATTTCATGAATAGCATTAGGAAGACTATTAATTTTAACCAAATTAGAATCCTTCTTCTTTTGACAACTAGCTGTCATAGTTAACAAAAGAATTAGATAAGAAATATGTGATATTTTAATTTCTCTGATTCCAGGCATTAAGCATCCAACTTGTTTTTTCTAATTCTCCAATATAGGTCCCTGTGATATCTAGGGTTCCGTCATCCTTAGTATCTTCCGCTTTTTCGGCTACCTGTCTTAACTGATTCAAAAGAATTTCCTGATCTTTAAGAATTTCAGAAACCATTTCATGATCAACAAGATTTGGATTAGGTTCTCCTATATTAGAATGATTTAGATAAGAGCTATAATTGCTAAATGGTTTAGCTCTAAGGGTTAATATTCTTTCTGCAATTTCGTCAATTTTTAGCTTTGCATCTTCATAAAGTTCTTCAAATTTTAAATGAAGTTCAAAAAAATGGGGTCCCGTAATGTTCCAATGAAAATTTCTTAGCTTTTGATAATATAAGTGGTAATCGGCTAATAATATGTTGAGCGCTGCTATAGTCTCTTTGTTAGAATATGTCATAGTTTTTATTTATTGGTTTTTAATTTTCAATACAAAAATACTATAATATATAATATGTTTTTTACATAGTGATAGTTTGTGGTAATATGAATATTATCATAATCGATTTTTGATTTCTTTAAGAATAAGCGCATAGTATTGTTTGTCATGAGGTACATAGAGTTTCCAATATATAGGATCCTTCATGATTTTGGTTACAGTGTCTATGTGCAGTAAAGCTAGGTCAGAGACCTCTTCTTTTTGCATAGATAAAGATGACAGGGGAGTAGTTAATTCTGAAATGTATATATAATGAAACTCGTTATCAAAAATATTAGGGGTCGGAGTCTTTTCAGCTAGATATGTTCCGATAAACGTTAAGGTATTTTTGGTAACAGAAATACCTATTTCTTCTCGAATTTCTCGTAAGGCTGATTGTATTTGAGTTTCTCCAGTACCAATATGACCAGCAACAGATACATCCCATAAACCAGGAAACGTGTCTTTAATATCTGCTCTTTTCTGAAATAAAATTTCTCCATTTTTGGTATAAAACCAAATATGCACGCTGGCATGATATAAACCCAATTGATGGGCTACAGATTTCAGTTTTACTTCTCCGGTAGGCTTACCTGTATTGTCTAGTATGTCGATAAGTTCATCTGCCATTTCTTAAAAATAAAAAATCCTGTTCTCATGAACAGGATTTATCAATGAAATTATTATCGTAATTTATTTTTTTCCAAAATAACTAAAAGTCTCACCAGATTTTATATTCAATAAACTTTCATAGATCAATTTTATCACATTTTCAACATCATCTCTATGCACCATCTCCACTGTCGTATGCATGTATCGAAGTGGTAACGAAATTAAAGCAGAAGCAACACCTCCATTACTATATGCAAAGGCATCAGTATCTGTACCTGTCATTCTACTCGATGCCATTCTTTGAAATGGTATTTTTTTATCTTCTGCAGTATCAATAAGTAATTCACGTAACCTGTTCTGAACCGCTGGAGCATAAGAAATCACTGGTCCGTCTCCTATTTTAGTTTCACCTTGTGTTTTCTTGTCGATCATTGGTGTAGTGGTGTCATGACATACATCAGTAACAATAGCGACATCAGGTTTGATAGTTTCGGTGATCATTTCTGCGCCTCTTAAACCAATTTCCTCCTGTACAGAGTTTGTGATGTATAAACCAAACGGAAGCTTCTTTTTGTTTTCTTTTAGTAAACGAGCAACTTCAGCAATCATAAAACCTCCCATTCTGTTATCCAGGGCTCGACAAACAAATTTATTCTTATTTAGAATAAAAAATTCATCGGGGTAAGTGATAACACAGCCTACATGCACTCCAAGTTTTAAAACCTCTTCTTTCGTTGAACAACCAACATCAATACAGATATTGTCGAGCTTAGGGGCTTCTTCCTTAGCTGCTTTTCTGGTGTGTATAGCAGGCCATCCAAAAACACCCTTTACAATACCTTTTTTAGTATGAATATTTACACGCTTTGAGGTAGCGATTTGGTGATCACTTCCACCATTTCTAATAACATATATTAATCCATTATCAGTAATATAGTTGACATACCAAGAAATCTCATCGGCATGTCCCTCAATAACAACTTTGTATTTCGCTTTTGGATTTATTACCCCAACTGCGGTTCCGTAGGTATCTGTAATAAAATCGTCAACATAAGGTTTTAAATAATCCATCCAAATTTTTTGCCCCTCCCATTCATATCCTGTTGGAGCTGGATTATTTAAATATTTTTCAAGAAAAGTAATAGATTTTTTATTTAGTATGCTCTTTTTAGCCATAGTATTAGATAAAATGATTTAGTTTTTACGAAATTAGTAATATTCACATAGATTTTACAGTTTAAAATGGGTTAATTGTTAATTTTGGAATAATTTTGGACCACCTAAATCTGTTATGTTAAAATATCTAACTTACATATTCGTATTGTTTTCTTTTGGCATCCTCTTTTCTCAAGAAGAAATCGACTCTTCAAGCGTTGATAGCTCAAAATATGTGCAGTATTATATTATAGAAGGCGATACAATACCACATGAAGCTATTGACTTAGATGAAGTTGTTATCTTAGGAAGACTGAAGTTCAAAGATAGATTAGCAAGAAGAAAGTATCTTATTCTTAGAAGAAAGACCCGTAAAGTATATCCCTATGCAAAACTCGCTTCAGAACGTTTAACTACATTAAATGAACGGCTAGAAGGGATAAATACAAAAAGAACTAAAAAGAAATATATAAAAATGCTCCAAAAGTATATGGAGGAAGAATTTACGGCAGAGCTAAAAAAACTTACACGCACAGAAGGTCAGATTTTAGTAAAGTTGATCCACCGACAAACCGGAAAGACAATGTTTAACCTGGTAAAAGAATATAGAAGTGGGTGGAGGGCATTTTGGTATAACAATACAGCAAAGCTTTTTAAAATTTCTCTTAAAAGAGAATACGATCCCATTAATATAGAAGAAGATTATTGGATAGAAGATATACTACAACGAAGTTTTCAATCTAATATCCTTGAAGAACAAAAAACGGCTTTAGATTTTAGTTTTTACGATTTGCGTAACAAATGGACTGATACTATTTCTCCTCCATCGTCCGGAAAGAGATAGTTTTGGTATTTCCCCACCAAAAAAGGTGCGGTCGGGCTATCCGCTATATCTTTTTATTAGAAAACTTACGTTATTGTAAATGCAAAAGATGGGTAATATAAAAAGGATGCCGCTTCTATCCCTAATACATTTATAAAAATAGTAGATTTCTTTGAGCAGAAAATGGAGATAAAATTTAGAAAAAAACGTTCTCAGTTTAATAAAATTTGTTATCTTCGTTTTCTATCTTTTTTAAAATCAGGACTTTTCTTATTTCTTGAAAAAAAAATCTAAAAAAAGGTGTTGTGTTTGATTTAAATTGACGTATGTTTGCACGCTCAAAATCAAAACAGATTTTGCTAAGTTCATTAAGGTTTTATATTGGATTTCACGAGTAAAAAAACTTTTTTTCAAATTATTTCAAAAAAGTTTTGGTGGTTAAAAAAGGGGTTGTATATTTGCACCCGCTTTGAGAGATAAGCGAAGTTCATAGGATAAAAAATTAGATTGGATTGGGGTTAAGCGATTAACTTTTTAGGG
>NZ_JAERQJ010000017.1 GCF_016735115.1 Aquimarina mytili
AATTTAAATATTGAGTTTGAACCTTAACATACCTTCGTTTGAAGACCATCACAAAATAATGAAATACTAAAAGAATAAATTGTATTAATTGAATATGCACAACATTTAATTATTATCAACTACCTGCTTGCAGTAACCAAAAGATTCTGTATCACATTGGTTTCCATTACTCCAGGTACACCCAGTAAAGTTTGCTTTACTATGCACATCAGAAAAATTAAGATATCCCGCATAAAAATTAGATCCAGAAAAATCGGTATTTCTTGCTATCGGTTCCTGGATAACGGCAGATTCAAAATCGCACACTCTAATTTCAGAATCATCTAAATTAGTCTTACTAAAACCACATCTTCTGAATCTTGAGTTTCGAAAATAAGATCCTCTTAAATTGGCTTCAATGAATTTGGATCCGGAAAAATCACTTTGATTTAATATAATACATCGAATAAATTCAGCTTTAGTAAAGTCTACATCCCTTGCGTTTGAACTGATGAATTTTATTTCACCAAATTTTACCCCTATTGCTGTGGAATTATCTAATATACATTTATCAAACAAAGTCCGCTCAAACCTTTCAAAAACACGAAAGTCCTTATTAGGAAATTGACAGGTAAAAAATTTGTTATTGAAAAAATTGGCTCCCTGCAGGGAAAAGTTTTTAAAATTAATATGGCCAAACTCTACAGAATGTACTTTAGTATTTTCAAAATTAACATAAGACGTATCAACAACGTTTTGTTTTGCTGTAAATGTTGCCCTTTTGATTTCAGAATTCTTGAAGCTGGATCCATTCATAGTACAACGGATAAATTTTGAATCATTTAATATGGTATTTGATAGATCTGCGTTGGATAAGTCACAATCAACAAATTCAGTTAGGGAAAGATTCGTGTTGGAAAACATCGCAAATTTTAGAATGCAATTTTTAAATTTTGCTTTAGAGAGATCGATGCCTGAAAAATCTACACCGGTTAAATCTTCCTTGTCTACATCCAATTGTTTCCCTTTTAAATTATCAGAAGTGTTTAACCAACGTTTATGATGTTGAATTTTCTTAGATATTGGCTGATCTTTATAAGGTAATTCTGAGGTAGGAGTTTGTGATAATAGGGTTATTGGTAATAAGAGTAAAAATATGAATTTCATTATAGTATTAAATATTTAAAAATATGTGACACAACATTTAATTATTTTTATTGAACGGCTCTAAATGTGTATTCTCTTTAGCATATTCAATGATTGAAGTAATATGTTTCTCTGTAAAATCAATTAGGTCGTAAAAGAAATATCCTGTGGTAAATATAGAAGGATCCAGGTTATCTTTACTTTCAAAGTAACTATACATTACATTGAGATATTCATCATAGGATTTTTGAGTTACCCCAAAAAATTCTGCTACTTTTTCATCGGAACTAAAGCTTCTGTCATTTTTCTTTCGCCTTCCTTTCTTTGTAGCATTATAAATAAAATTATCAGGGGCAGTTTTATAGAGATTCTGGTTCTCTAAAAACTTTACATAGTAACTGATCACATCTTGTAAAAAAAACTTTCTGGCCAGGGTAGCTTTATATGTTTCATAGAAAGCATCATCATATTTTCGTGAACAAACATTGAAACGCTGAAATGCATCTCTGTGTATAACCACTTTTAAAGCCTTTTCGTATCCTTGTTGCTTGGAATGATCTATTTTTGGTGGAGGGGTGGTTTTGGAGGTAGGAGTATTGAATTGAGAAGCAGCTTTTGCCATATTTTTATATTCTTTAGGAGCTGAACTCCCAAAAGATACTTCTTGATCAATACTGTCTTGTTTTTGTTTTTTAGTCATTGTTAATGGATTTTAAGATATCATCAACTAAAAGTGTATAATCTTCGGATGATCTAGAATTAGGTTGATATTGAAATATAGTTTTACCAACATCTGCAGCTTCAACTATCTGAGCGTCTTGTCGTATAAATGTTTTATAAAGTAATCCAGGAGCATTATTTTCAACATCTCTCCAGTACTTCTTAAAAGATCTTCTAGTGGATAACACATTACCAAAATAAATTCCTGCCATCTTTAAAGATGGATGATATTCGTCTTTTAATCGCTTAATTTTTGATAAAATTTTTTCTAAATTTTCAACTGCATATACGTCCGCAAAAAGACAGGTTGCAAAATAATCGCTTGCCAATAATGCTAACTCTGCAGGGGTTGTAACTTCCGGATCTAATCCTTGCGGGGGAACGTCTATAAAAATAATATCAAAATGATCTTTTAAATAAAAAGTTCCTCCATCTTTATTAGTGCATGAATTAGTAATTGCTTCTTTTAAAGCAAATCTCTGATACCGGCTAGCGAAAAATTCTTCACTTCCTGGAAGTACAAACAGGTTAGTGCTGCGTTGTTTTAATCGAAAACCAGGATCTTGGTTAAGAAAATTTAAAAGATCATACGTAGATTCCGTTGTACCCGTTCCTCTTGTTAGATCACATTGTTGATCTGCGTCGATCAGTAAAACACGATTTCCTCTGGAAGCTAGTTCAGCTCCGATATGAATTGTATTAGTTGTCTTCCCAACTCCTCCTTTTTGATTGACCTGTGTGAGTGTTACCATAAAGTAATTAAATGTATTAAATAAATATTTATACGTTTCCTACAATTTAAAAGGTAGTTCAAAGATACAAAATATTAATAGAATTTTATGTATTAATAGCATATTTATACATTTAAAATATTTAATACATTTAATTGTTATTTCAAAAAATATACTACATTTGTGGTGCGTGAAGGGATGTAGGAACCCCTTTCGTGAACATATGTGCAAAAACACATTTTAGACCACCCTTTTACAGGGTGGTTTTCTATTATTCGAACTTTTTTTGAAAACGTAAAATTCAAAAAAGCGATTTTAAAGCCTTTTAAGCGATTTTTTTTTTAATTTCACACAACTACTTGTTTTTTCTCTTAAACATCTTTAAACTTATCCCAATCAATCACAGCGCGGAATAAAAACACCCCTTCAAAAGTTTTCTGCAACTTGTTCCTTTGTTCCTGCTTTTGGTTACCTTTTGCAAAAGGTAATAATTAAATTCCGCTTATAGCCTCGCGGCGTTTGAGCAGGTTGGGTGGGTGGGTTTAGTAATACGAATTACGTAAGTTATACGAATTATTAAATAAATTAGGGCCGTGTAAAGCCTTGATAATAGGGGTTTTATCATTTTTAAAGTATGTTTTGATTCCGATAAAGTGTGTTTTCTTTCCGTTAAAGTATGTTTCTTTTCCGAATGATTATAACACATATTTTAAGTGTATACTATTGATATACAGTATTTTAAGTAATAACCTTGAACTAAATATCAAATAACTTAAAGTATGTTTTGATTCCGTAAAGTATGTTTTGATTCCGTAAAGTGTGTTTTTCTTCCGTAAAGTGTGGATGGGCGTTCGGAAGGATTTTTTACTTAAAGTGTGTTTTGATTCCGTAAAGTGTGTTTTCTTTCCGCAAAGTATGTTTTGATTCCGATTAGTGTTTTTTACCATACTCAAATACAACCCCGTATATATATCCGGGAACATTAGAAATCTTTCTGTAATCAGCGCGTTCTTTCTCTCCCCAGTATTTTTTTCCGTGATCATCTCGCATCCGGATAATCTTATCGTGGATCCTGGACAATATTCTATCTGCCGGGAAATCACTAATAATTTTCATTCGTTGGTTCTCCGAGAGTCCAAACTCTTCCAGGGCTTCGTAAACCTTTTGTTTTTCCGGTTCCAGTTTAACAGTTTTGGCGTCATAGGTAACGTGAATAAAAATGCTTCGTATGGGTCGGCCTTGTGTTTGAAAAAAGTTTTTGCCTTTTTTAGCTATTGACAAGCCTGACTCCTCGTGCTCTGATATATCTTTTAGCCAATTATTTAGTAAGGGGCGAAGGTTTTTCCAACCATTAACCCCTTTATAAGCTGTCTGTACAAACTCCTGTCGCTCAATATTAAATAAGTTATCCTCCTTTACATCCTTGAGATATCCATAACCAAGAAGCATATACAATTCATCCTTGGTAAGTTCAAATTTATAAGAAGTATATCTTCGGTGTTCTAACAACTTTTCGTAAAGGCGCTTCGTAGAACTCTCTTCAAAATTTATATAAGTCTTAGGTAAATAAGCAACATAACTATCGTGTTCGTTTTTGCTTTGCTCAAATAATTCCTTGACTAACTTGCTGTCTTTAAAATGTCCCTCTTTAAGCTTGTTGATGTAAAATAAGGGCAGTACATCATCAATGATCTCAACATCCATTATAAAATCCCGATCGAGAGTACATTTTTTAAATAGGTTGTGGCTGCTATAGAGTTTGTTTCCTTTGAAGTACTTAAAATTCACTTTTGATTCCAATAGGCTATCACAAAGTTCTTTGTAGTGGCCATAACGTTGGTCTTTTAAATTAAGTCCTTTCTCTTCAAGATAAGGTTTCAAATCTATGGAAAACTCACTTTTGATTTTACCCGTAGGATGGGTCTGATGTTGGATCAGCATAATAAGATCACGCTGAACGGGGGTAAAGTCAAAAACCGCTTCTACAAAGCGCATAGGTTGTATAACAAGTCGTTGAGTATTCATAGATCTTTATTCAATAAAGGTGTTAATAGAGCATAACAAACCATAATGTACAAACAATTGTTTTTGAAAAGCCTGGGCAAGCTCAACGGTAGTAAACCGCATAGCTTCCGAGATATGTTTAGTAGTTATCAAACTACCAAACAAATACTCTACAATATATTCTTCCTGGTTTGTGTATAATACATACTCCATAAATATCGGCTAATATACAGGATATAAGCTAAAATAACCTTGTAAAAATAATAAATAAATATATTTTCCACAACTTTAAATACATTTAATACATTTATATAGATGTCTAAAAAGAGATGCATTAGAAATATGGATATATTCCTATTTTTAGGAATTTTTCCAATAAAATCCAAAATTTATATAATTTTGCATTTATGATGGCCTTGATTGACTGTAATAATTTTTATGCAAGTTGTGAGCGTGTGTTCAATCCTTCTTTGATAGGAAAACCGGTGGTAGTTTTATCAAATAATGATGGGTGTGTTATTGCGAGGAGTAACGAGGCTAAGGCTCTCGGAATTCCAATGGGAGCTCCTGCATTTGAGTATCAAAAAATTTTTACAGAAAATGATATAAAAGTCTTTTCATCAAATTATGCGCTCTATGGGGATATGAGTCAACGTGTAATGAACGTGATATCTCGATATTCCCCAGAAATCGAGGTATATAGTATTGATGAATCCTTTGTAAAATTTTCAGGCTTTGATCGCTATAACCTTTGGGAATACGGATTAGAAATAAAAAAAGCTGTGTATACCATTACAGGCATTCCCATCAGTATTGGTATTGCTCAAACAAAAGCCCTGGCGAAGGTTGCCAATAAGATTGCCAAAAAATTCCCGGACCAGACGAGAGGGGTGTATGTGATGGATAGTAAGGAAAAAGAATACAAAGGGTTAAAATGGACTAAAATTGAAGATGTATGGGGAATAGGCCGTCAGTTTACGAAAAGGCTTCAACGGATAAATGTGACGAGAGCAAATGAATTTATAGACCTACCAAACGAATACGTCCGTAAGGAATTTTCAATAGTAGGGTTGCGACTAAAAAGAGAATTGGAAGGGCTGCCAACCTTGGAGCTGGAGGAAGTAAAAAATAAAAAGGCTATAGCAACTACCAGGTCACAAAAGAAAGATGTATTGGATTACGAAACTTTAAAGGAGCGAATAGCTACATACGCAGTAAGCTGCGCAGAAAAATTACGCCGTCAAAATTCTGCAGCGAATGTGGTGTATGTCTTTGTACGAACCAATCCGTTTAAGGAGAATATAGCGCATTATGGCAATAGTATTGCGGTGAGCCTTCCTTATCCAAGTAATTCTTCTATTACGATCTCCAGGTATGCAGAACAGGGATTACGCAGTATTTACAAAAAAGGCTATGCATATAAAAAAATAGGAGTGATTGTGATGGGTATTGTACCGGAAAATGAACGGCAGCTCAACCTGTTTTGTAATGAGGATCCACGGCATAAAAATCTAATGAAGATTATCGATCAGGTAAACCAAAGGGAAGGAAATACAAAAATCAGACTGGCCAGCCAGGACTTAGGTAGAAAATGGAAAATGCGGCAGGAGCGCCTTTCTCCGTTTTATACCACCAAATGGGAAGACATTATAACAGTTAAATAGATGATACAACTATATCAAAGGGAGAAGAAAAAAGGAAAATCAATACAGTTTATGGATGTGGGAATATCTGCAGGGTTTCCATCGCCAGCGGATGATTTTTTACAACAAAAATTAAGCTTGGACGATAAGCTTATCAGGGACAAGGAAGCAACATTTTACGCTAGGGTTAAAGGAAATTCTATGATTGGGGCAGGTCTGGATGACGGGGATCTGTTGGTAATTGACCGAAGCGAACAACCTAGTAATAACTGTATTGCTGTTTGTTATTTGGATGGAGAATTCACCGTAAAGAGGTTAAAGGTAGAAAAAGACTGTGTATATTTAATGCCGGAAAACCCGAATTACACCCCAATAAAAGTAGAAAAGGAAAACGAACTCATTGTTTGGGGGGTCGTTTCGTATGTGATCAAAGAAGTATAGTACGCAATGAAAAAAAATTACGATCCGGAAAGCATTGAATGGAAGAGAAATATGGACCAAATGGGATTGGCCACTTATATGGATGAATTGGACATAAACCTGTTGGAGGCCCCTACAAAAGGCTTAATAAAAAGTTTAAATGAAAATCTTGAAAATGAATATCAGGATGCCGGAGAGTCCTTTATGGAAACAGGTTCGTATGATTTGGTGAATGCTAATTATTTGGAACAGCAATTAATGGCTGTTTATGAAGTGAAAATTATTCATCTATATAAAAGCCTGGAGATTAATGTAAAAAGGCTTTTGAAAGCAGCTTATAATAAAACCTCAAAGGATCTATACCGGTGGAGTACATTGACAGGCTTTCTAAATTCTAAGGAAATAGATTATAAGAAAATAAAAGGGTATGTAGAAGTAAACCAACTCCGTGAGGTTAACAACACTTTGAAACATTGGACAAGGGAAGGGGATAGTAAGATCGGCCATATCGAGGAATTTAAAGAAGTGGATGGGTACTCTGAGGAAAGCTTGAGAAAATTTTATACAAGAATTAGAAACTTTCCGATTCAGTGGCTTTTAGGCCTGAGGGATGCGATATATGAAGAGTTGTATGAATTCAGTGATGACAGACTGGAAAACTTGGCCAAAGAATTTGCTTTACGGATGGATCCTCAAGTGATGGAACGTTTTATAAAAAAACTGAAAGATAAATATTAAATACTAGCATATGTGTTTTCACGCCAGTCAAACAAAAAGAGTTCCGGAATTAGAAGAACGCTATGAAGCAAAAAGAAATGAAGTCTTTGAAATACAGGATACTGATTTTATGGGATACCATCTGAATGGTTTTTCCCATCCGGAACTATTGGTGATTCCCCAGGAGAGCCCTTTTGAATTACATCCTTCTATTTGGGGGATCATCCCTAAAGGTAAAAGTGCTGCAGATCAAAACGAATATTACAAAGTACAAGCTCGGTATGGTGGTGGGCTCAATGCCCGAAGTGAAAAGCTATTTGACTACTATGTGTACAAGGATAGTATTTATGAAAAACGCTGTATCATTCCTTTGACGGGCTTTTTCGAGCCTCACGATCATAATGGAAAGAAAATACCCTTTTACTTTAGTGATGCTCAGGATGGTGTATTGTCTGTAGCCGGTATTTATTCTATTACCAGGGATGGGGCGCTTACCATGACAATGATTACTAAAGAAGCAAGCCCGTTGTTTGCAAAAATTCATAATACCAAAAAAAGACAAATTGTTTTATTGGACCGGGAACTGGAAAGGGAATGGCTTCGCCCGGATATGAACGAAAAACACATTAAGGAATTGATCAATGTGGAGTATGATGATAAAACATTAAGCACATATCCTGTTACACAGGATCTATTTAAAACAAAAGTAGAAACAAACAATTCTGAAATCATTAGGCAAAAAGAGTACCCGGAGTTAGGGTTCGTGGAAAGTCTGAAGAACTAGTATGGAAAAAATTACCTTACAGGAATACAGAAACCTAAGTAAAAAGGAACAAGAAGTACTGCTTACAGAAAAAGGGAAACACCTCGATTCTTTAAAAGAAGGATATTATGGGTATGCGCTGTATGCGTTAGATCGTTTTTTTGTGGAAGTAGTATACGCCAGCTCCAGCAATAGAATTGTTTCTATCAAAAGCTTCAACAGCGGGAAAAGATTAGACTTTTATGTCTCGGGGAGAAAACTAAAACCATAAGAATTACGTAGGTATGGAAGAAGGGAAAAAATCCTTTTCTTATATTTGTTAGAGACATCCAGAATTTAAGCCCCTAGAATCTAGTTTATTACACATTTTTGGGTTTGAATAATTTTAGTAGCTTTCATAAGTTAACAAAGTATAACTTTTTAAATGAATTATTATGAAAGCAAAACAATTTTTATTCGGAATTTTAGTAGTTGGTATGTCTGTACTATTTACCTCTTGCGAGGCGGATTCGACTCAGGAAGAAATTCAGGAGTTGGATCAATTGGAACAACTTGACCTAAAAGCAATTGACAAAGAAGAGATCACAGAAGAAGATACTTAATTACTTATTGGTAGCGTTGGCAATTTATTTTTGTACAACGCTACCATTCCTTCACGATATCATCACCGAAAAGGGAACAGGAGTAAAAGACTGGGTTCCGGATCTGGGTATCGAAGAATTTTTCACTACAGTAAACGAGGAAGGTAAAAAAAGAGTAAATGGATTTACCTCCTACCGCACGTTTATTTATTTTTTTCTATTACATTTGTTTGCAGCCATTGGCTGGGCTGGTTGGCATAAAGATGCTACCGGCAAACCCTATAAGTTTTTATTGCTTATCCCGGCAATATTAACTGCGTATACAACCGTCATAATTTTGCTTGATGCCCGGGCTACTCAATTTAATGAACCCGGCACAAAACTTTTTATTGCCTTAATGATCACAGCGATCCTTATGGTCATATTTTTTGTGAAATACTTTAAAAAGCAAAATGAAAAATAAAACTCGCTTTGGATTTGTCACTAAAAGCAAAACGCTTTTAGGAAGGATTGGAGATATCATCTATAATACCATCGATGCGTATAATAATGATGAAATTTACATTGATTTTGAGAATGTGAAAGCTGCTTTTGCCGAGAACCTGAAACAGTTCAAAAACAATCCTGAATTGATTGATATCGATGAATTCTCTGCGAACTATGTATTTGCCAGGCATATGGATGAACCAAATACTGTTAAAGAACAAAAGTACCTGCAGGTTCGCGAATATCTAAACAGAAAGCATACATAGATAAATGAACATAAAATCTTTATCTATGAGAAAAACATATTGTTACAACTGCACCAAAGAGATCACTTCAGACAATCATTCCCTAGAACACATCATACCAAATGCTTGTGGGGGGAGATTAACTTCTAGGGATTTACTATGTAAAGAATGCAATTCAACTTTTGGGAAGAAATGGGATGCTGCCCTGGCAAAATCCACCAACGCCTTCGCAAATCTTTTAATGATCACCCGTGACCGGGGAGAGCCCCAATCAGAAATAGGGATAGGAGTCCGTACCGAAGAAAGATTTAACCTTCCTCCTGGAAAGCCACCGGTACTTTCTTGGCCGACCATTAAAGAAGATCTGAAGAAAGGGGAAATTGAGATACATGCTAATTCTGAAAAGGAATTAAGGAAAGTACTGGAGTCCTACAAAAGAAAATACCCGGAAATAGATGTTGAGAAAGGAGTAGCAGCTGCCGTCCACCAAAAAGAATACTTTAACCAGGCCTTGAACCTAAAAATACATATTGGAGGTCCTGAAGCAATGAAAGCTATTGTAAAGATTGCGGTAAACTTTTATATCTACGCCCAGGGAAAGAGGGAAGTCGTAAAACACTTGTTGCCTTACTTAAATGGAGAAGAAGAATTAGATATCGTATGGATGTACCATCCGGAAGAAAGGGTTTACAAAGCAGAAGAAAATGAGGTTCCTCACGTTCTTAAAATTATTGGAGATCCGAAAGAAGGTGTGTTATATGCCTATGTAGAATTACTAGATGCTTATAGTTTTATGGTACTTCTCAATGAGGACTATACTGGGGAAGTCATAGATATTGATTATGTTTTTGATGTCATCTCTCAAAAAACGAAAAAAAATGTGACGGAACTTTCGTTAACCAAAAAGGAAATTAAAAGAATCGTTACAGAAAAACCTTTTAACCAAAATCAAGCCAAAAGCAGGGTTTTCCGGATACGTCAAATATCAAATAGGTTACACGATCAAAGGGAATTGGATAGGATTATTAGAAAGGCGGTTAAGGTATTTGAAAATGAACCTTCAGGGGAGCCGATAAGTGAAAAGGTAAAAAACGAATTTTTTGAACAGGTTAGTTTAGATTTTGCAAAACTTATGTTGCATAAGCAGAACAGTGCAGAGTTAATAAAAGAAATTAGTAAGAAAAAAGATGGAAACTCAACAAGCTAGGGAATATTATAATTCATTTGGGCCAGCTGTAGCCTATGTGGAAATAGAAAACAAAAAAGGGGATATTGAAATTGGTACCGCTTATCATGTTGGGGAAGGTGTTTTTGTAACTGCTAGGCACGTAGTAGACGTTCGGAAGATCAAAAAAATAGGAACGGTTAAAAATGTGATGTCAGGACCTGAAGAGAATGGTTCTTATACAGTTACTGCTTTCGCTGGCGAATTAAATATAGTAAGCGGTCCTTTCTTTCATTCCGATGAAAATGTGGACTTAGCTTGTTTTATGGTGGACAGGAAAGACCTTCCTGCAATTCCTTTGGGGGGACATTTGGATGATTGGTTAGGGGATGAGATGGTGCTTCATTCTACTTTGATTCTAGGGTATCCCAGGATTCCTATGTCAGGAGGTGTGAATTTGTTTGCTGCCATTGCAGAAGTAAATACGGTAGTAGACAAATATACAGGAGGACATCCTCATTTCATTCTATCGTGTATGGCAAGGGGAGGATTTAGTGGCGGTGTTTCCATAAATGAATATGGCTTTGCTATGGGGGTTATTGTGGAGTCATTGATCAATGATCATGCTCCAGCTGAACTAGGTTACTTTGCGGTAATTTCTGTGGAGCCTATTTATACAATGCTGTCCGAACTTGAAATTATGCCGGAGTGCGTGAAAGAAATGTGGTATAATGATGATGGAACCAATTTGTGGGATAAGGACTATACTGTAGACATTCCGGAGGACAACGATGAGCCTTTCTAACCAAATGGGGTGAAAGGTATATTTAATTATGGGTTGGGTTTTTGTGCATATACTTTACGAACTCAGCGATTTCGAAAAAGGTACCATCTTCGGGTTTTCCTTGCATTCTGGAAACCAGTTCTACAATCATTATAGAGTTAAAAGGCTTTACGGCATCGATAACATCTTTTGGGATCATATCTCTTATGGTAGAATTTTCTTCCAGCAAGTCTTGTACTGTAAAAAATTCTCTTCCTTCTTTACCTCCTAAAAACCTTAAGATTGTGCCCATATTATTATAAATATCAGCGTTTTTTGGAAATTCTGGACGGTAATCGTGTTCCTGGTAATGTATTAAATCTCCAATCTGAAAAGTAAGCTTTGCTATATATTCCTTTAAATTCATTGTGTCTTTAATCTTGTAATTGTTGAAATACTCTGCGGGATAAAATATTGCCATATCTGGCCAGTATATCAATTTTTAATGAGATTTCATCTCGTCGTATTCCTAATAAAATATACTCTTGTGTTTCCCAGTATTCCTTGTTTTCTTTTTCTATTGACATCATCTTATGAAACACTGCATCAGAAAGCAAAATAAGTCGGTCTGAGTATCTTACTGCCCAGGTAATCTTTTTCCTTATCTCTTTTAATTCTAATAAAGAAGTCATCGTTTATTTATCCCTTTAAATTAGTTATTTTGGTTTGTCAAGTTTCCTTTTCAGATTTGTAAAATCATCTTTTACAGATTCAAATGAAATTAAATTCCCATCATTGTCTCTTAAAAGTGGGCCATCGGTCTCTGGAACTTCATAACCCTGTATCTCTAACATTTTAGTAGCAAGTGATTTCCAATAATCCCGTTCAGTTCCCAAAGCGTTAATCTGGTCTTTTTGTTCTAAGAGTAAAAAATTTAATGATTGTATTTCCTCTTCTAATTCTTTTACACTAGACATCTTTCATTTGGTTTTTAGATTTTTCTTTCAATACTTCTTAATCCGGCCAGTGTATCAAACAGTCCCTTTAATGCTAACTTGCCTTCGGCGGTATCAGGATCTGCGGTACACCCTTCCAACAAATTATTTACATAGTCATATGCATCGTGGATAGCTTCTTTTTCCCGTTTGTTTATATATACACTTGGCATCGGTTATTTAGACTTTAGTTTTTAGTTTTTCTAAAGCAATCTCTAAATTTTGTTTTGGTAAATCTGGAAGTTCACCTTCATACTTTTCTACTATAAAATCCCCCTGAATGTATTCATACTTCATATCATATAGATTTAACGCTTTTATTTCAGAGTAATTAACATTTTGAAAATGTTCCCCTATTACTAAAAGATATTTTGTGTAGGTGAAACTGAAACATCTTGCTAGATCTCCTGTTTCTAAAAGTTTAATAGCTTTTTTCATCATTTACTTGCGTTTTAATTAGTCTTCTGAACTCGTGGGTTCAAAAACAACTATTACTTCATTCTTCTCGGTAAATCCATTCCCCCGTATAAAATACGTAATATCACCACTTGATTGTCCCTGATTCTGTAAAAAACAATATGTGCCTGGTAAGGATAGCTTAATAATCCCTGTTTGATTTCATTTCGATATCTGCCTATTGTCGGACTTTGGGCTAAAGTTTCCAAGAGTTCATCAAGTCCAATCAGGTAGTCAATTGCTTGGATATGCCCAAACTTATACTTCCCATCTTCAAACAGATCGTCAATATCCTCCCGGGCATTATCGGTAAGCTTGTAAGAACCCACTATTTTTGTAGGTTTTTCTCTGCAATAATATCCTTTACCGTCTTGTTGCTAATGGGGGCATCCCACGCTTTTTCTATTTCAGCACGTAAATCGCGGATTACCTTCTCTCTATAAATAGTATGTAAGCGAAGGGCATCTCTGATCACTTCACTGTTGTTTTGATACTCTCCGGAAGCCACCTGTTCCTGAATGTATTTTTCCTGTTGTTTTGTGAAACTGATATTCATATTCTTACTTCATTTAAGTTTATAAAAATCAAAGATATAATCTAAGATATAGAACATTTGCTCATAGGTAAGCTTATGCTCGTTATAATTGATCATCACCTCGATGGCTCTCAATGGAAATTCTAAAAAATAATTATCATCTTTAAGCAGCTGCTTGGACTGCAGAAAAAATATTGCGTCATGTTTAGTAAAACTCTCGCCTACATTTTTTCTTCCCATTAGATTTTTAGCGATATATGATCGGTGGCTTTCTGGAATCTCAAGATTCTTAAAGCAATATAATGCTAGTGGTTCAAATGCTTCATATAGTGATGTATCGTCATAAGCTTCAGGAGAACCATCTTCTATTAGTTGCCGTAATTTCTCCAGTCGATTAGCCAGTAAATTTTTAACCTCCTGCTGATTACTGTTGGGTGTGTATTTTCTTTTGAATAATTTCATCATACCTGTTTTAAGAAAGATTTGCTTCTAGTTCGTCGATATATAAATCAATATCTTGTTCATTACCATTGATAGAAAGCCTATAAAAAGTGGTTTGCCCGTTTCTATTCAGGTTTAACCTGGTGACTATTCTAGAATGTGAAATTTGGTTAATTGCATCTAAAACCTCTTGTTTTTTTTCGCTTGGAAAGTCGATATATTTTTCCATTTCCTAAAATTTAATGTGCCGTATACGTTGTTTCTATGGTCTTTAAAAAGACCCCGTTTTTATAAATAGACACGAAACCGGTTCCTTCTTTTTTCGCTTCTTCAATGGTTTTCGATAGCGAAGAAAAGTATTTCAGGGTTCCTGCCCAGCCAATATAATGATACGTATTTTTCATCACTTATGAGCTATTAAAAGTACAAATATTATCTATATTTAGCAAATTTAGACATAAACCCCGCCCTTAAGAACGGGGCTATGTGTACAAACATTGCTTAACTACACCACAGGGGTTTCTTCCAATTCCGCTATCCGTTGAGCGATACGCTCTTCCCGTTTAGCTTCTTCGATTTGATAGGTCGTTTCTATATTGCTAATCTCTTCACCCATAAAATGTTGTATGGCTAGGTAAAAGGATTGGTTCACATTATTATTGGTATGGTTTTGTTCCCCAAAGTGCAATTGATTGAGAATCATATACCGGATAATCTTATTAAAGGTTGCCATATTAAAATCCTTCACACATTTTTTGATAAAGTTTTCTGTGTTTTGGTTTTTCTGATTGGGGAATGTTTTAGCAAAGTGTTTTTCCTTGTCATAATACTGCACATTATGGCTTAAGGCAGACAAGCAGAACGCTACCAATTCCTCTTTTGTAAGTTCCTCTGCAGAGGAAACATAATCGCTTTCTTTTACGTTATTGGAGATTTCTTCAAACAGTTTGTTGTTCTGAATCTGTTTCTTGCGTTCTTCCCGTTGCTTGATTTTGATGATTTTTTCTTTGGGAGTACATTCATCCATCTTTTTAGATTCTACGGAAACCGTAGTTTCCTGTTCTCCGTCAGCATCATCGAGTAAAGCCAGAGCTTCCACACACTGATACGTATAACTATGAAAGTACATTGCCTTTTTATAACCCTTATTCATTGCTTCATTATAGTCCTGTTGTTCGTCTCTATAATATTGTACTTCTTCCTCGTAGAGTTCCTGCAATTCTTCTTCGGTCAGATCACGATATGAATTTTCTGCGCGAATTTCTTCAAGACTTGGCTCAATAGGTTTTTCCACCAAATGTACATCCCCTTCCAAGTATATGGTAAATCCGTGTTGCTCCATCACTTTGAAAATCGCCTGTGCTTTTTCAGTATTCATATTATAACGTCGGATATCGGGGATAAAGAGAATATCTTCTGATTTCGCTTTGGTAAGTAAACGGGTTAAGACCAGGTTCTTTTTAGTTTGGAAGCAACTACCTTTGGTACACACCTGCTTATCTTCCCCAAAAAGATTACCTTGATTTGCGGTATTGAATGGACATAGACTACAAGCACCTGCAGTAGGGTGTAGCGTTTCATCATCAAGGGGAAAAGGGGCTTTTTGAAGGTTACACGCTTGGTTATCTACCAACTGTCTCAACTGCCATTCGGAAAAATCATCCCCTATCTGTTCCAAAAAGGATTCCTGTTCTTCTTTTGGATAAGCTGCAGCTTTGATCGCTATACCAAGGGATAATTGTTTGTTTCGAATATAAGGCTTAAACCCATCGATAAGTTCTCCCAGTTTAATACGCTGATACACGAAATTCAAGCTTCGACCGATGCGTTTAGAAATTTCTTCGGGCTTATGTTTTGACCCAAGATAGGCAATAGCTTCGGCTTCCTCTATGGGTTCTACATCTTGTCGCTGCAGGTTTTCAATGATTTGTATTTCAAGGATATCGTTATCCTTGATTTGCCTTACAATAGCCGGAATGGTCTTTTTTCCTAATTGTTTACAGGCGCGGTATCTCCGTTCCCCTGCAACGATCATATAACCATCTTCGATAGCCCTGACGGTGATGGGTTGAATAACCCCGTGTTTGTCGATACTTTCAGCCAATCCGTTTAAGTGGTCTTGATCGAAAGATTTCCGGGGTTGGTTTTCATCTGGCTTGATCTTATCAAGCTTTAGATGTTGTACTGATAATTTAGTCATGATGTAAAATATTTAGTTAAAGGCTTTACACCAATTCGGTTTCCTGATATGCTGTGATAAAAAATTCGCCGTTCACAGCAATTTCTTCTTGGATAGCCTGCAGAATATTAGGTTCTGTCAGCCCATAAAAAAAGATGATATCATCCGTAGTTTCATCATAATCGTGAGTACTACTGACGATAGCATCAAAAATGGATTGATCGTCTGCAAAATATCCTTGAATTTGAAAGTAACGTTGCATGGTGTTAAAGCTTGATTGCATCTTAAAAATACGAAAAAAATACATTTTACACAACATTTAATACATTTAATACATATTATTTATTTATATTAAACCCTGTTACATAGAGTATTTATATACTTCATAACCAACTATTTAAAATATATTTTTCCCTTTGAAAAAAGCGACAGGCCGAAGGGGAGGGAAATGCGTTAGGGATAGTAGCGGCATCCTTTTGGAAGGGCAACCTGCCAAAAGATATAGCAGATAGCCCGGCCATCAGGAACGCGATAATTATTTCTCCACTGACTATAGAGAAATGTGGTTTAGGGTAATTAATGAGTTGCGAGTAATTCCAATAATTTACTCCCTCCTATAATTTCAATTTTCGAAGAAAAAAACAGTTTTCTGGTATCCGGACTACTCTTGCCGGTATGCACAAAATATCCTTTGGTAGCTTTCTTCAAAGCAATAATTCTTTCAAAATCTTTAAGGTGTTGTCGGTTAATATAGTTCGAGTACCTTTTTGCCTGCAAAACGATCTTATTATTTTGTTGATCATATAGTACTCCATCGATACCTCCATCACCGGTATACCGTTTATTGCGTACAATCTTAAAACCTTTGTTTTTAAAGGCAGACAATAAGAGTTCTTCAAAGACAAACGGATCTATTTTTTTAAGATAATTAATCTTCTGGCCGGGATGGTCAAAAGTATTAATCTTTTGGATGATCTGTTTTCCCTTACGTATATTCCTCCGATGTTTCCCTGGTTTAAAAGTAAGCAGAAAGAAAATAACACCCAAGCATACTAAAAAAATAAGGTAAGAAAAACTCATAGTGGTCAGTAATTTAGCTTGTCAAAGAAAGCAGGCTTATGATTTGATATTCTGTTTAAATTCCTCCATAGCATCCTGAGTAAGTTCCATTGCCTGGTTTAACTGGGTCAGCATCTTATTCATTGCGATTTCTACAGAGCTTTTGTTTAAAATAAGGCTATTGTCACCCTCCATTTTCTCCACAAAAAAGTTTTCCTTTTTAAGGATCCACATCGGGTTATAACCTTTCATTGTATATAAATTGATCAATTTGATAACAGTCCGATAATCCGCACCCACGGTTCCGCTTTCGAGTTTAACGAAAGTGTTTTTAGAAATTCCCAGAACTTTAGTAAGGTTTTGCATTTCAAACAACTTGTCTTCTTTCAGGAGTTCCTTACGGATATCCCGCAAACGGAAAACGATGTAATTAACGTCGCCGTCTTCAAAGCAATACTCCTCCAGCTGTTCCTTTAGGTTTTCAATTTTAGTGGTCATTTCACTCATACTCTAAAAATATATATGGTCTTTATCCTGTTCTTTTAAGTTATCCAGGGTAAATAAATCATCTTCCGGATATTTACCCGTAACATTTTGGTACTCTTTAATGACCCAATCTTCAACTTCTTTATAGATAGAATCCAGATGTTTGTCCAGGAACATATCTTTTTCGTTGTCAAGAATGATTTTTTTCAACCGGGCACTAAAGAATTCTGAAAGATACATATCTAAATTGAATGTCTTGTAGTCCGGATCATCGGAACGGAGTTTCTCATGAAGCTCAGGATTCATTTTATTACGAATATGCCGGTGTTCGGAGGTAAAGAAATCTCCATCCAGCTGCAGGTATTTCATATAAAATCGGGCATCCTCGGTAAGGGAGTCAAAACTATTGGCCAGGATAGCGGTTTTATAGGTTTCAAAAAAATCGATGTGGATCATTTCATTCCAATGTTCTTCATAAACAGATTGTGTTTTAGGGGAATCAAAAGAATATATCTGCGGAAGTTTGTGTTTTTTAGAAATAGAAGTAGATTCAGTATGTTCCAGTACCTGTCCTAAAAAACGTTTTTGTTCGATTTTATTTTGGAAGCGATCAGCTACCACTCCGGCAAAATCCCCGGGGGAGAAGTTTGCAATTCTTGAAGGTGGTACCAGGTCACTTTCATAAAAGGAATGGTTGACACTTATATTTTCTGAAGTTTCGGTGATGGAGCTTCTTTTCTGATTGGTTTTTCCCATTTTACGAGACACAAGCTCTGCAGTCTTTTGTCCTGCCTGTCCGGTGATCACCGTCCCCTGGATATCGATAAGGGCTTCAGCTTCGCGTTGCGGATATTTTTTATACAACTGGGTAACTCCTTGCATCAGGGCAAATAATCCGCACTTACGCTCCCTGCCGGTTTCTATATACTTGTGGCATCCTTTAAAATACATTTGAGCAAATTCATCAATGACCATCATAAACTTATGGCGCCCATCGCGGTTCACACGTTTGGAGATGATTTCAAAATATAAAGAAGTATAAGGGGCAATCACATCTGCTTTATCTTCATCCCCGCCCAGGGTAAGGATTTTTTTATCATAAGGATCGTTCAGGTCCAAAGAAAAATCACTCTTTCCGGAAGCGATATAGAAAAAGTCCTTATTAAATAAATCTTTCAACTTTTGCTGTAAGGTAGATGTCTGCCCGGTAAGTTGTTCTTCTGCAGCGCCCCCATCAAAAGCATCCCTCAAGGAAGTGATTTGAACCAGGGTGTCTTTATTGGCCAGTAAAATAGGGATCAGGTATTTGATCTTTACAGAAGCCAGTACAATAACGTGGGGTATGGAACACACAGGAACATCATACTTATACTGCATCTTTTTGGATATAGCGATAAGGGCTGACAAGATACTCTCTGCGGACCCGGCAAAAAACGGGTTTTCTTTGTCCTGGTCGGAAAGGTTCTTCAGGATAGTACTCGTTACATTCTGAATTTCCGTAGAAGTAGGAATGTATTTAGGCTCGATAGGGTTACAGCGGTGGGAATACCTCATATCGGTTAAACATATCTGGTAAAAAGAAGTGTTGGGCTGGAGGTGTTTATAGAAATTATAGGTTGCGGTAGATACCTGAGGAAACTTAAAGTCATAAATAGCCAGGGAAAAGTCTTTTTTCATCAGCTGGTAGATCCCAGGAAAGAAAAAGGAAAAAGATTTTCCGGATCCCATCACCCCGTATACCCAAACCGAACGAAAGATTTCTACCAGGTTGATGGCTCCGGTATGTTTCTTACCATCAAAGTAGAATTCGTGTTCAAAATTAAGAGAGGTGTCCGTTTCAACCAGTTCTTTTTCCTGCATAAATGATTGGTTCTTCAGGTTGAATTGATCTTGGTCAATTTTACGGCTGTACAATATTTTCTTAATCTGTAAGGCACTGAACAATAGTAAAGGAAGGGACAGCCCACAAAATGCAAGGCCTAAGGGCAATGGTAAGGCGCGTAGGTTTTCAAAAGGGTACAACACAAATAAAAGCGATATCCCACAGATCCAGTACTGTCGTACCAGGTTTCCTTTCTTCTCGGTATATCCTTTATAAAAGTAAAAGGCACAAGCAACCGCAAAGAGGGTTACAAATTTCAGCTTAAACTCTGTCAAGGTAAATGCATTGACTGTTTTATGGATCAACCAGGTAAGAACGTTTTGGTCAAAGACGGATTTAAAAAAATCATCAAAAACGATTCGTACATATAATACCCAACAAGCGATGGAAAAAAAAGCCAATCCAAACACATATCCTATTCTATTGTTCCGCATAACATATTTTTTTATATATTTGTATTGCAAATCTATTAAAATAGTTTTAAATAAATAAGTCCATTATAATAAATGTATATAGAATCAACATTAAAACATTTGGGATATCAGGAAAATGATACGTTGCAAAGTGATTATTTCGTGATGTACACCAAAGGTACTTCCCACTTGTTTGTATATGAATCAGCGAGAAACGGGAAGCGGTTCTTTTCTTCGGCTTCCGGAGAGTTCACCGGAGAAGACAAAGACTTGGTGGTTTTCTTTTTCCAAACGGAGTTTTCAAGCTTATATAATGAACAGGACCGGTTGGATATGTTTTACGAGCTACATAAGGAAGAACTGGTAGAACCAAGAAAGTTAAAGCCGGTAGACTCCTTTAACTTATACCAAATCCTGCTTAAGGATGCCGCCAAAGTAAAAGATCCTGCCCTGGTGAATAGCGTAGAGACGGAAAAAACGCATTATTTCTTTTTTATGGACGAAGAAAAGATCAAAAGCGGGAGAAACATATTAGGGGTTGTTGCGGTTGACAAAGCCACTAAGAAAGAAAGCATCTTAAAGTTTTCGGAGCTAAGTAGGAGCATCTATTTTACCAACCCAAGTATCAAAAGTGAAGCAGCGATTATTTTCAATTCCTTCAATGAAATGATGGCTTTCAAAGCCCTGCAAAATCAGGACTTTTTCTATATCGTGGTAAAAGGGAAGTTTAATGAGAACCACGCCAGAACCATCGGTATGGTATTAAACTCAAAGGGAATTAAAAAAACATTTTTGGCATTCCCGGACAATCTGGACGGATATAGCAGTGATCTTAATTATTTAGGGGTGTTCTCCAACATAAAAATGAAGAACAGGACGGCTTTTTACAAACTAAGTATCCCGGTAACAAAAGAGAGTGAAGTGCTATTGGAAAAGCTAAAGAATTTGAAGAAGTCTGTGGAGAAGGACCTGGAGGGAAGTATGATTAAGCAATTGATCAATTTAAGCCAGGGAAAAGATCATACCGGAAACATCATCTTTATTGTGGAGTTACCCAAGATCGCTAATGTAATTAAGGGGTTTCTTGTATTGGGATCCAAGTTCCTTTTTAAAGACAAAGAGTATAAAATTATAAAACCTAAAAAAGAGTTTTGGAATGATCACGACAAGCCAATCACTAATGTGGATAAAGAATTTAAACTGAATATGTTTGACAGTATTAAAGAAGTTTACAGTTACAATTAATTGAGTTCATTCGACCAGTAGAAAAAGCTCAAACCTTTAGTAATCTTTATTGTTTAACGGAGCAAAGAACGGCAAATTTAAAGCTCCACTTTTATTTAACTAAATATTATATAGTATGTACAACAATGCAAAAATCGAAGGGGTAAACCCTACAATGGAAATTAGTGTAAATGGTGCAATCTTGGTAAATGACAAAGGGCAGGATATACCATTAAACGACAACACTTCAGAGAAAAAGGAACCATTCAAACCTTTCATTTCAGAAACTACGAAAGCCACTGAAACGCCACAGCCAAAAAAAGAAAAAAGGGATTGGTGGGCGATTTGGAGAGAGCTTACCAAAGGGGCTGCTTTTGCTTGCCACCACTAATCAATGTGTATTTAATAAAATGAAAAAGGAGTAGCAGAACGGCGATTCTTTACTCCTTTTATTTAACTAAATATTATACATATCACTATGCATAACGATCACAAAAATACAAAATTTGTAGCTCATACCTATGAAAACATAGATGAATTGTTTACCGTCAAGGATTTACTGGTGACAGATAATCCAATAAAAGAGGCTTTGGGAATTACGGAAGTCATATACGACAAAGGAACCAATTCCGTGGGCTCTAAAGGGGAGCAATACAAAATGGTAGATGCGCTGGGGAGTCAGCGCATTATTTTATATGACAAAGAAGTAATAGACGAAGATACTGGAGAAGTAAAGCATTTTCCGAGGGGGATCTATTATAATGATGACCGGGTTAACGATAAAGGGGATTTATCTCAATTCATCCAGAACCGGATAGAAGGAAAGAACAAAAAAGATGTATTGCCTTTTCTGGAACGCTTTGATTTTTTCAACCAGGCAGCACTTTGGAAGGAAAATATCAATGTAGAATATGCTTACTTACAAGGTAAAGTAAAGGCTTCCAGACCTTTTAACCTCTCCGATTTCGAAAACTTACGTAGCATCGAAGAGGACATCAAAAAGGAAAAAAAGCACTATTTAAACGAACGGGGTATCAAGAATGAAACCCTGCTAAGCGCTCCTTTCAAAGGGAAAGTAATGGTATATGACTTCCGTAATTACCAAAGAGTGCATAAGAATATTTTCTTTCCCAAGCATAACCGCAGTGAAACCATAAAAGGTACGGAAATCAAGCCAACCAAAGGGAAAGGGTATTGTTTCGGAAAAGATGATCTGTTGTGGCATTCCAACAAACCGGAAGTGGTAAAAAAGGTAATGATCGTCGAGTCTGCATTAAATGCGATATCGCATTATCAACTACATCCGGAAGAGAACAAAAACACCTGGTATTTCTCAACTAATGGAAAGTTTTATGAAGCCCGGATAGACCGCTTTTTCCACGAATTGGAAAACCAGGGCGTTGATAAAAAAGAGGTTCAGATTACACTGGGAACCGATAAAGATTTTGATGGAATTAAATATGATGTAGCGGTAGTCAACAGGATGCTGGAAGGGAAAGATAACTTTAAGGTAGATGATGACTATCAGGGGAAAAGATCAGTGTCTTTTGAAACTTACGATATCAAAAGACGCTCTGAGGTCCACAAATATTTTATGTTGTTAAATGAAACTATTCAGGGGACTGAAATATTTGCAGAAGAGAACAAGCTTCATCTCACCTTTCCCAGCAAGGAGAAGATCGGGGAATATTCGATGTTGGTTAGGGAAATGAAAGAGAACATCCCATTTCTTCAGGAGAAAAATTTCTTTATGGAGAAAGCGCCTAAATTCAACGACTGGAATGATGTGGTGCAGTATGAATTTGATAAGAAACAATTCACTAATCTCAAGCCTATTGCTGACTTTATGGAGTCGGAAGAACCGCATATGTTGGTGTATAAGGGAATCAGTAATGATTTACTCCTTGACCGAAGCTTTGCAAACAAGGTGTTTCTCTTTGACGACAAGGATAAAGACAGCATGGATGTTACCAAAAAAATGTTCTTTGCTAAACACAAAGAAGGTCATCTGATTGGTGCTGAAGTATCTGATGGTTTTAAAATTGAGAATAAAGGAAACCCGAAAACATTATGGACTTCCAACAAGCCCAAAGAGGTCGATAGGGTTGTAATTGTTGAACAAGGGTTAAATGCTTTATCTCATAAACAATTAGATCCGGCCAGTAATGAGAACACCTATTACATTTCTACGGGTAGAAGGTACAAAAAAGAGGTAGTCGATGAAATCTTCAATAATCTGAAATCTGAAGGAATAGACTTAAATAAAACGCTACTGGAAGTTGGAACAGATAATAATTTATGGTCTGTATCCCTGGAACTCCAAATATTAAACCGGGTTCAAAGCGAAGGGCGTTTTAGGGTTTCTTTATCCTCCAAGCCTGACTTTGCAGAGATCATCTTCACCACAAAAGAGACAAAGAATTTAGAAGATGTGGGGAGTTACTTTAAGGACCTAAAGAAATACCTGAATGAAAAGTACCTGAACGACCCTATGGATAAAAACAGGTTTATCAAGTTTACGGAGGATAAGAACTTCGTGGCCATACGCTTTCCAAACAAAGAGAAGCTTAAAAAGATTTCACACGCTTTTACAGGCAAAATGGTTGGCAAGGTGGGCTTTTTAAAGCAAAGAAAATTAAGTGTACAGAAATCTTTTGAAGGAAACAATTTGAATGATAAACTACGTAGAAAGATCTTCTTAGGACAAGCCCAGGGAATCCATAATCCTAAAAAAAAAGTACAACATAAAATAAATTATACATAAACACATTATAATAGACTTAAATTAAAAAATGTACTAAAATAGTTTTTAGTACATTTTTTTTATATATATTTGTTGAAACTTTAAAAAACAAATATTATGGAAGTTATTGTTGATTTAATCGAAAGGCTAAGAGGCTATATAGAAGTGATCGCCTCGAACTTTGTATTCATCATTAGCGGATTGTGCTATATAGCATCGCTGATATTAATTATTGTTTCTGTAGTAGCAGATCAAAGAGGATCGAATATTGGTTTTAATGCCGGTAAATGGGTGATCAATACAGCGGTTGCCGGAACACTAATCTTAGCTGCAGGAGAGATATTCGGATTTTAATGGTTAAGGCTGAAACATACAAGGTGTACAAGGGAATTCAGAAGGAAATCCGTTTTCTGTTATTGGAAAGGGGAATAGCAATGCAGTTCCTGGGCAGCAGCATTATCATTATAGGAATTGTATTGATGTTATTGGGCGCTTCTTTTATATCACTGTTACTATGCCTTGGGGTATTGATCTTTAGTTATGGATACTTCAAGAGAAAAGACAAAAGGAACCAGAAGCATAACATCAAAAAGAAGAACATAAACAACAAAAAGCCGGATGTCATCAGAACCAAATCAATGATTGTAATTCGAAATGAAAGAAGTTTATTTAATAAAGGATAGGTCATTACCAATTTATGGTATTGAAAACAACGTAACCATCTCTAAGGAGAAAGGATGTCTTTCTTATGGGTTTATGGTACGCTACCCGGCCTTATATACGAAACCGGCAAGTGAGTACCGAACCATCAGGAACATTATGCAAACGGTTTTCTCTATCCTGGAAAAGGATTACATTGTTCATAAACAGGATTTCTTTTTACAGGATACACACAAAGAAACACCCATTAAAAAAGAAAGCGATTTACAACGCTACAACAGAATCCATTTTAGTGGCCGAAAAGTAAGAAGGCAGTTTTCATACATATACATCACAAAGGTTCCGGAGAACTATATTGATTTTGATTCTTCTCACACGAATTCATTCTTAATCAAGGAAAGAAAATCATTCTTGTCCCTAACTATAGACAGAAAATATATCACACAAGAAGAGCTGGCCTCCTTTTTCAAAAAGAAAGAAAGGGTTACTAAAGCTTTAAAAAACCAATACTTTAAAGCTATTGAATTAGGTGCTGGGGGGTACTTAAGAGAAAAAAGGGGGGTGCTTAACTTGTTTAAGAATTATGACTTCTCCGGAGGGGATAAAGACAAATCGTTTGAAGAAAACAAATTTTACATTGGCGATAAAAGAGTTCAGTATTATACGTTACAAAATGCAGACTCTTTAACCGATCATGTTCCTGAATTTGTAGAATGCAAAAAGAAGCAAACCGATGATTTGCAGTTGTTCAAATCTGCAATCACTGAACTGGGAATGCAGATGGATAATGATCATATCCTGAATCAATATTTCTATATCCCTTCCCAGGAAAAGGTCTTCAAAAAATTAAAAGAGAAACAAAGCAGGCTGTATAACTTCACCGAATGGTTTAAACCATCAGGAGCCGGGGATCGTCCGGAACACAAAGGGGAGAGTATTGACAGTGAAAACAATAAAATCTTTGCCAGACAACTCAGGGAGTTCAAGGACGATATTGTCAGCAATAGCCAAAACTTGATTTTCACCCATATTAATGTTGGGATCATTGGAGGTGACTTAGAGGTTTCGGAAAATTTTAAATTCAAATTAAAACCTAATGAGGCAGATATTAAAGACTTATATTTTGCCAGCTGTCCGGGCAATGCTATTGGATTACCTGCAGATCTGTATATGCCATTAACTGAAGCTGCTGCTATCTCATTAGGTTACTATGAAGATTACTCCAGGGGTAATGCACCATTTGGGGTAAGGCTGGTAGAGACAAATTCAGGAAATCCTGTTTTTTATGATACCTTCCAAACTCCCTTTGAAAAAGGATTGATTACGAATAGAAATGCCTGGGGAGTGGGTAAAACGGGAAGCGGAAAATCCTTTACCTGGAATACGCTTTTATCACACGAATATACCTTGGGGCATCACATCTTTAACATTGATGGTTCCTCTAGTTTTGAGAGAGCTACAAAATATAATAACGGTTTCTACTTTAAGGTGTCCAAAGGAACTAAACTTGGGTTGAATCCTTTTCTGTTAACGACAGGAAGTGTGGAAGAAATAGAAGATAAAAGAACCTTTATCTCAAGTTTCTTATTAAACCTGGTAGACGACCCTAAAAAGGATTATGCAAACAACCTTACATATACACTGTTCACAGACATTACGGATGGATATTATAAAGAGATAAAAGACAATTATTGTTTTGATACCTATTATGAGTATTTCAAAGAGAACGCTCCTCAGATCGTAAAATTAAACGGGATTGAAAAGGACGTGTATTTGGAAGCCATCACGTATATGCTAAAAAGCTACTATAAGGGCGGAGCGTATGATTACCTTTTAAATTCAAGGGATGAAAAACTAAAAGGATTATTGAATAACAGGTATATCACTTTCCAAATTAAGGAATTAAAAGATGACCCAAAATTATTCACTATCACAACCTTTTTACTAACGAACCTATACAAGGAAAAGTTGTATCACCCGGATCTTTTGGACAAGGTAAAGTATTTGCATTACGATGAGTCCTGGACGGCAATGGATAAACCGATCTTAATGAATTTTATGAAAGATACCATTAAAACGGTTCGTTCACAAAAAGGAGCTACGATCTTTACATCCCAGGATATCGAGGACTTTTTTAATTCGGAGATCATAAAGAATACAGTGATCAACAACTCTGATATCGGGGTTGTTTCAGACATCCGGTCTTACAAAGGGAAAAAGGAATACATAAAAAATATCCTTTCCTTATCGGATCATCAGATCAACAGATTGTTTGCACTGAACAACAATCTTCCGGAAGGTTATAATATGAGAGAATTTGGTTTGATCTATGCCAAAAAACATTTGGTCACTTTTGGAAACGAAGTATCCCTGGAGGAAAAATCTGTTTTTGAATCAGATCCGGACGAGAAGGTTAAACTCAGAAAAATAGACCAGAGTAATAACGATAACCTGCATATAACGGCGATTCAATATGCGGGCAATTAAACCTTTTATTTAACTAAATTATTTTAAAATGAAAAAGCAATTTATTGTAATGGTGTTGTCCGCATTGCCGTTTCTGGCAATGGGACAAATCCCGGTAACAGACGTAGCAGCTGGTGCGCAATTATCATCGTTGAATATGCAAGTAACGATGTTGAGTCAAAGCGTGACCCAAACAAACAGCAAGTTGGCCAATCTGAACAGTAAGGTTCAAAACACGAATCAAAAACTGGAACAGGCCAATGATTATTTAAAAAAGTTGGCAGAACTAAAAGAAGAGGAGATCAACACTTATAAAAACGCACCGGACAACCGACTGGTGAGTTATCAAAAAGAAACCTTGTTGATGGAAAAAAAGCGAATCGTACTACAGGTAAAACAATTACTGCAGAACCTGGAACGATTCGAGTACATCACCGAAAATGAGAAAAGCAAAACAGAAGATAGGCTTTCAGGGATGGTTACCCAGGTGTTGCTTATATGGGATCAGACAACCAATCTGTTAAATGCCAATGACAAAATTATCCCTGCTAATGAACGTCAAAAAATGTTAGAAGAAACTTTAGATGTTTTTAGAAAGTGTATTAGCAGAATGGAGCAGGATCAAACCTGGCTTGCTATGGTGAACAAAAGAAGGAAGTCTCAAAAAGAATTATTCGGATTTTAGTTATGGATGGAACGACGGTTTTATTACGTTTAAAAGAACTCCTGAATGAGTTTATATATGATATGATCGATACGGTGTTTACCTATGGGGACGTAATGCTATCGACGTTCAAATGGATTGCATTTATTGGAGTATTAATCAAGATTTTATATAACTTTTATTATTCTCCGAACGATTACTGGGGCTATATTTCCTGGCTACCTTTAGCAGCTCTTTTATTTCACTATGATGTAGTAGTAATTGCTTTTTTTGAATGGTCTAAAGAATTGGATAATAGGATTTCTGTACTGGAAAATTTTGAAAAAACGAAACACTTCTTTGAATCTACAGAATTGGATTATGAAGAAAATAGCATGTTCCAGATTGGAATGACCATCCTTACGGATATCATAAAATCTGCAATTTTCGAGGGTGTGGTACGATTGCTGTTGTTTTTAGGTTTCATCGGATCAATGATAGCTTATTTCTATTTAAAGATAAAAATGTTCTTCAAGTTGTTAATTTTAACACTTTTTGGACCTTTGAACATATCATTATCGTTTTTGAACGAATTTAAAGGCAATTATATAGGTTGGTTAACGAAATTAATAGAAGTTTGTACCTACATTCCTTTGATTTACTTGGTTGATTACATAGGTATTGAGATGCTCGACAAGGTGTTTTCCCCCCGTGTGATCAGTTCCGGATCCGAGATGGCCGAAACACTAACCAGGCAGGTATTGGGAATAATATTTTATGTGGGGATCATATTTATGTATTTATCGATACCAGGTTTGGTAAAATACGCATTGACCCAAGGTGCAGCTGCAGTAGGTAATGGTAAAAAGGTTGCTGCTCTGGCAATGCTGGCAGCACGTAAAGTAATGACAGGAGGAGTGTAATTATGAAAATGAGAATTTTAAATAACATCAGCGCAAAAGAAATGTTCTCAATGGTGGCAATGGTAATAGCAGGCGCTATATGCTTAATTGTACCACTGAGCGCTATCTATATGAACAATAAGGCTATTAATGAAAGTATGGCCGAACAAAAAAAGGAAGTGTATATGTACGAAAACAATGCTATTAAAAAAGCAAAGTTAGTAGAACATTTCAGGGATCCGGAGGAGGGATCTATAAAAGGACACCTTATTCTTTTTCACAATCTGTTTTGGTCTTCTGAGCCTTATATGGAATATATCAGAAAGAACTATAACCAAGCGAAGGAAATGGGGGATAGCACTATCCAGACCTTATATACATTTCTGGAAAGGCAAGAACATTATTTCGAAAAAAATGTAGCCGGGGGTTATTCTATTTTAGTTGAAATTGACAAAGATGATATCGAGATCGATTTCACTACAAAACCCTACGAATTCAGGGTGACTGCCCAATTAAAGGTAATCAGGAACCAGGATATTATGATAAAGAAATTGGTGACTACCGGAAAGGTGAGGAATAACTTGGATTTTGAAGAAAAACAAAGGGATAAAAAAGACAGTTATTATACCGCATGGCAAATTGTTGACTATGAAGTGTTGGAGATGGCTGTAATAAAGAACTTAAAACAAAATGACTTATGAGCACACAAGGATCTTTACAGGAAGGCTTAAAAGCCATTAAAAACCAAAAAATACTATTAGTCGTCGGGTTAATAGTATTAGTATTATTATCAAGTTTTGTTTTTAAACCAGATGAGAAGACTGAAGATAAAGAAAAGAAGGAAGATGTAGTAAAAAAAGAAAAGGTGGATTTCAATGTAGCTTTAGATACTATAGAAAAGCCGGTTCAAAATATCTTCAACAAAGAAAAGGAAACAAAAATTGTGGATAACAATCCTTGGAAAAAAGAAGAAAAGGAAAAGGAAACGAAGCTTAGCACCTCTATTGAAAAACTGGAAAAAAGAGGAACCACTCCGGATCCCTACAAGAATGACAATATGTGGAAAATGGATCCAACTCCATCAAAAAACAACTTAGGTTTAGAAAAGGCGCTCACGGAAGAGGAAAAGATTTTACAAAAAATAGAGCAGCGTAAAAAGCTAAGGGAACAAATGCGAGCTGAAAATCAAAAAAATGCATCCAGAGATCCTGTTTCCTCTTCAGAGAAAATTAGAATTAAAGCCTATGTATATAGGAACCAAAATGTATTACCAGATTTTCAAGTAAACCTTACCCTAATTACCCCTTTTATATACAACGGAAAGAAATATGAATCTGGCTTTTCCTTGGTAGGTAATGTAATAAAAGTAGAAAGAAACAAAGTTTTTATAGAAGTGAATTCAATCGGTGATGACGAAGATAGAATTAAGCTAAAAGCCTATGATCCGAAAGGAAAGCACGAAGGCTTGTATTATCCACAAGCTGGAGCTCTAGAACAAGAATTAAAGTTTGAAATTGAAAGGCAAGGTTTACAGGAAGCTGCAAGGGAATCTCAAAGCGGTTTAGTGAGGGCGGTGTCAACAGTTTTAACTTCAAACAAAAGAAAAAAGTTTACGTTTATCCCTTTGGAAAACGACAAAGAAATGGTACTTAAAAATTATTAACACAAATACTTAAAATGAGAATACTTATAAATTTATTGCTTTTAACACAACTCATATATAGTCAAAAAGACACTTTACGTATTGAAGTTGCCGAGAGTAAGTATACCCAGTTAATTTTTACTTCAGAAGTTGTTGACAAGGATCCTGGTCATATGTCTTACCAAATTGTCAAATCTACAAGTGCAAATCCAAATGATAAAATTCTAAAATTATACTATGCCGGTACTGCGGAAGATTATACGTTTCCATCTAATCTACAGGTTGAAACGAGTAATGGGGATATATATGATCTAAAACTGATTAATACCGAAAATCCAAAGAAAACAACGTATATCATCACTCCCAATATGGCTGTGGTAAACATAAACCAAATGGGAGCTTCAAGCACCCCTATGAGAAGACAAGAGATAACAAATACAGAAGAAGAAACACTAACAAAGGTAGAGGCGCCTATTACACATTACTCGGACAAATCAGATGTTCCCGATGACGCTGAAAACTATTCAGAAATCCAGGACCGGTTATATGTTTCTGATAAGCTTCAATATATGACAAACCTGGCCAAGGAACTAAATGATACTAAAAGAAGATATTCAAGAGTTAAAAGTGTTGCTGTTAAGCAAAATATAGAGTTAACGATAAAAGGGGTATACGCAGACAAAGACGAACTGTATTTTGTTTTTAATATGAAGAACGATGGGGCTCAACCTTTTGACATAAAAGTATGGAAAATCTATAGGGGATCTGTGGAGCTTGCTAAGCAGTTGGAAACTGGTAACCTATCTGGAAAAGGGTTAATTCAACCATTAAATTACAAACCGGAGACCGTTTACAATTTATCTAAGAGAATTGAGCCTAAATCACAAATGAATTTTGTTATAGTGATTTCCAAATTCACAATAGCAAAAGACAGAGCGGTCTATTTTGATATTGACGAACTCAACGGGGAGAGAGATATTTTTATCCCTTTGTATTATAAGAGAGTAAATTATCCATTAAACTATAAAAGAAAAAAATGAAAAAAACAGTATTTATTTTGATGCTTTTTTACGGCGTTTTAGCATCAGCACAATTGACAGATAACAGTTTAAACGCTATAGATGTTTCTGCAGGCTATGCAGAAAACGGATTTGGGGTATCTCTTTCTTACAATAGATATATCTCTTATTCTAAAAGGAATAATTATTTTCAATTTGCTTTATTGTATACCTTTAGTAACATTGAAAAAAAAGGTTTTGATCTTCCTTACAATCTTATAACACTAAATTTGGGATATTTTTATAATATTCCCCTTGATAGATTTGACAAAATAAACCTTAACCTTGGAGGAGGAATGGTAGCTGGCATTGAAAGAATTAATAAAGGAAATAAAGAATTAGAAACAGGTGCTTTATTAAAGTCTGATGGTGGGTTTATTTATGGTCCTTTTATTGGGGGAGAATTAGAACTGTTTGTTAGCAGCAATGTGTCTTTTCTAATTAAAGCAAATGAATTTTATCACATAAACTCAGATATAGGAGATTTTACCATTTTCGCGGGTGGTGGAATAAGAGTTTTTCTTTAATCAATAAAAAAAATAAATATGAAAAATATAATAAAATATACGATTGGGATGTTTGTTTTATCTACCCTCTTTTTTGCTTGCACAAAAGATGATGCTGTAGTGTTTGATGAATTTCCTTTTGAAATCGAAATTGTTCAGAAAGATACCGTAACGGTAAATTACCCAGAAAAAACGGTTTTTAAAATTATCACAGAAACTCCAGTTTCCAGCAATGTTTATATGTTCAAATATGAATCTCTAAATGGAACTGGTATATATACAAATTTAAATAATGATACTATACCAGAGAATCAATTTATTACTTTAGATAGTTTAAGTTTAGAGGTAAATTATATAAGTAATAATGTGGATTCGGATAAAATTAGAGCAACTATAAAAAGAGGGGATGAAGAAAAGGTTAAAGATTTATTGTATGAGGTTGAAAACAATGAATATTCTTTAGACTTATCTACAGCAATAACAGAAATAGATATTAATGAGATTAGGCCATTTTCTTACGATCTATTCAATAAAGGGAAAGATAAAAACGTAACTTACAAAAGAGCTTTGTATATTATAAATGGGAGTGGAGTTGTATTGAATGCTGATGAAAGTGAAGAAATAAAATTGGCAGAATTCGAAAATTCAGTCGAGGGAAAATTTAATTATAATGTTAAATTTAAAGAGAAAGGAAACCCTAAATTAGTAATCGTTGGAGAAGATAGTAATGGTTATATTAAAAGAGACACATTATCTTATACTGTAGAGGAACCGCCTATAAGGTTTTCTGTTACAACAAGTCCCAATAGTACAACAATAGGAAGTCCTTATAGGTTTAATTTTATAATACCAGAAAACCAAGGAACAACTACAACCAATAAAATAAGATATACTATCCAAAGTGGCTCTGCAAATATAACTTATAACAGTACCCCCGTTAATCCAAATGAACAAGTTGACGTTCCTCTTTCTGGAAGTTTTTACTTTGATGCTGTTTCAAATTCAGAACAAACTTTGAATATTACTTTTTATTTGGAAAACGGAGGGGTAGAAGTTGATAGAACCGCCAGTATTAATATTGTTGGTGGCACGTTTGCATTAAGTGCGATACCAGAAGTGTCACAAGCAGAGGCAGGAAGTCAGGTGGGAATAAATTGCATAATTACAGAAAGTGGACCTACTGGAGCTCCATATTCTTTAGTATATTCCTCAACAGAGACAGGTAATATAGAATATCGCGGAACGGTATATGCTCCAGGATCTGTTATCGACGGTATCACAGATTTAACTTTTTCGTTAAAATATTTAGGTGTTAATGAAGCAAATCATAGGCTAAGTTTTACACTAAGAGACAAAAATGGAAATCCATTTGAGGCAACAGAGCAAAACATCAATTTTATAAATACGCAGCACACTTTCAGTGCGGCCTCTACTGGAACTACAGCCTTTACAGACACTCCTACTAACATAGTAATGGAATTAAATGGATTGTCTACTCTTACTTATACCATGAAGTGGACGGCTGATGTTTCTGGTACATTTGTACTAAATGGTATTTCATATCCAACCAACACCCCTATATTGGTTAGTCCAGGTAATTTTACGGGCGCATTTATAGGTACGTCTCCAGGTAGATCCAATTTAACTTTTGAAGTAACATCTTCTAGTGGTAAAACAGCAAGTGATGATGTGGATTTAACTATAAATGAGTTTACCTTTAATTTTGATGTTCCTGAAGTATTAGATGTTGTAGCAGGGAATACCGCTGAATTTGATATCAATTATACAGCATCTAATAATAATGTGAGTGCTCGTGTGTTTTATTCAATTAATACTAACAACGGATCTGTAAAAAGAAGAGAAAATTCTCAAACATTAAATTCTCCCTTTGATTTGACTCAAGGAACGATTGGATTAAGATTTGATTATAGTGAGGTTAAAACTTATGTAATTACTTGGTCATATACAAATAGCAATGGTGCTTCAAGAGACTATGAAACAGAAGTAAGAGTTAGAAACAGGGACTTTTCTATATCGATAAACCCAGTTACCAATATTAGTTTTGGTAGTGACGTGATAGTTGACTTAAATCTTTCTTCTCAACAAAGCCCTCTAACGTATAGATTAGATGGATATTCATTCAGTCAATCTGGAATGACACTTCGTAATCAAAACAATTCTATCGTTGGCAATTCTCAAAGTATCGGTTTCGGAAATAATAGGTTCTTAGCAAGCGGATATAACACTAATTCTTTTTCGATAACAATTTATGTAATAGATAGTTTTGGGCAAAGAAAATCAGTATCAAGAACCTTTTCTATCAATGCTCCAAATGAAGAGTATACAAGTGATATTGGCAGACGTAGTGTGAATTGTGGTGTTCAAGCTGGTGAACAAAGGATATATTATATTTATACAAGAAGAATTTCGCTAAAAAACAATAACGGCGGTGTTATTAACAGGGTTCAAGTTTATGATGAAAACAACAACCTAATTAATGATGCTAGAAATCTTTCTATAGAGCCGAATGAAACAGAAATTATAGGGGAAACAACATGTCAAACTAATTGTTCATTAGGACCTGGGCCGTGTACACCTTTGGGAAGATTTAAGATTAGATATAGAATTGGAAATAGTTGGACGGAATTTAAAAATGTTAACTTGTAATACAATTAATTAAAAATTAATACATTTATAAAGATTATTAACCATAAAATTAAATATAATGAAAGCTTACTTTTTATTTTTTATACTATCGATATTTACCTTGATTGGTTGTAGTGATGACGATAACGGCAATTTAGGTGCATTAAGAAAATCAGATAAAACCACGTTAATTAATACAGCTGGAGGAGATACAGTAATAGACAAAGTTTTTACTAATGAAGTTGAGATCAGTATAACAAGACAGAATAATTATGAAGGAAATATTAGTTTTCGATTAAATAGTGTAAACACAATAGTGGATAAAGATACCCCTGGTTTTTTTAGAACATTAGACATGAATGATAACGAAATAGATCTTTCAGAGTATGTAGTTGTAGATGGAGATAAGTTTAATTTTAAAATAGAATTTTCTGGTATAAATTCTTCACAATATGTCTTTTACTATTTAAACGCAGACGATTCAGAATGGATTGGTAACAAAAATCTTAACTATAATGTAAAATTATCTAAATAAAAAACAATGAAGCACTTAATTATAGTATTTATATCCGTTCTGATTATATCGTGTGAGGATAATGACACGCCAGTACCAACGTATCAGTACATATTAGATGATAAAAAAAGTGAGCTTGTATCAGAATATATTGGATATGATGAATCTACTAGAACTTTGACCAACAGGTTAACATTTAATTTCGTTAGAAACACAGAAGTTTATAATGGTGATTTAGTAATAGCAATAATTCCAAAAAACTTTAGAGAAAGAGAAGAATATTCCGTTCAAATTTTGGACGAGAATAATGAAGAAATAAACACTGGATTTAACGTGTTATATCCTATTAATAGTGAGAACAATTATTCTTTTACTTATATTTTAAAACTTAACGAGGATTTTAACTATAATGTCACTGATTTAGGATATCCTGATGTGTCGGTTGAAGTTTCGGCTGTTAATAGTGATGTTTTGTGGCACAATAGAAGGTCCTATCCAACGTTTTTGAAATTAACTAGAGAGTAAAAAGAAATTGTTAATTTAGGATGATTGACAATTAAAGGGAGTTGGAGTTTAATCCAACTCTCTTTTTTATTTGTGCCACGCATACTATTTCCTGATAGTGTTAAAGTCCCGTGCTAGCCAATTTGACAAGAGTAGTTAGCTGAACGCAAGGGTGGCTAGAGGAAGTTGGGGCATACCACCGGTTAAAGATCGTCTAGTACACCAAATGTCAAAAAGAGGGTGCGATTAGTCTAGTGTATCCAGTCACGATCATGATATAGAAAATTTACCAGATAATAAATTTGCTTGTTGTGGACATGGATTAGCTGGAAAAGCTTATCTAAAATTAACCAGTGTAAAAAGACTCTTGTCAAAAACTTACAAAAAGTTTAGAAGTTAATTTTTGATATTATCTATTTAAAAAAAAGTCCGCCTCTAAATAAGTCAAACCCTCGGTATTTTTATTTACACCCTTTTAGAGATAGTGTCTATTTATATTACTATTTAATCCCAAAAAATGATCAATAATAAGATTGCTGAGATCCAGTCAAATTTCTTTTTCTTTTTAATTCGCCGTTTTGTTTTCATAATGTATATAATATTTAGTTAATAATATGAAGGCTATAACCTTCGGTTTTTTCTCTTTTTCTTATTCTTGTTCTTTTGGCCTTTCTTACCATGATCTTCTTGGTATTTATTCTCCATAAGAATTTTGGTTACTGCAAGGATATCACTATATAATGTGTTCCTTGTAATTGATTTTAGAGCTTGATTTAGTTGTTCGCCATGTTGCTCTAACTCCTTATTAGACAGCAAATTTCGTGCCTCACCTTTCTTCAATAACCAAGCTGCACCAACATAATTTTCATTTTCAATCGCATTATTGAACTCGATCTGTTTATACAAGCCAGATTCACTTAATAGACCATTTTCTCTAAAGTAAATGATTTGTCTATCCGTACTAACATTCCCTAATTTAAGACCTTCAATAGCCACTTTAGTATACTCCGGGTGATTAACTAATTTAAGAACACTACGCTCCCCATCAGAAGATAGAACTCTTATTCCCTTTGAGTTTAAATACCTGGTTTTTTCTTCATAACTATCAAACTCATAGGTTTGCAATTTGGAAACATAATAATGGATATAGTTAGAAGAAACTGCACTCAAATATTTCTCATTATGTTCTTCCGGAATAAACGCTTCAAAACTCTTATACACTAAAATTCCGTTTGGATCCAGTACAGCTTCAGATTCATTAAATATCTGTTGAGACACTTTCTCAAAGACACTTGAATAGTATTTAAAAAATGGTTGATTTTGAAGTAATAATAGCGCATCGGACGTCGGCAATTTGTATGTTGCTTTGTATTTACCGTTGATATCAGCAACTGTATTTTCATCGACTTTTTTAACTCCTAATAATGCAGCTACGTGGTTATGGCCAATAGTATTTGCCAGGACCAGTTTATCCAATAATCGATTTTCTTCTTTTTCAATGGTATTATTGAGATATTCAATCCCTAACTTATCGCCTATAAACTCAGAGAAAACAGTATGAGACAAAGCACTGTCTAATCCTTCATCGAGAACAAATGAAGCTTTAAATGCTTCCGGATTATCATATGTTACCATAAGAAAATCACTTTCATATAGATGACCAGAATCTTTGTAGAGAGTATAATACTGCTCGTTTAGATTTGTTCTTATTTCCAGGCGTACAATTGCTTCTTCTAAGGGTTCTTTATGAGTCAGCGCTTCTTCTGAAGACAGTAAAACTTTCGCGTCAGAATTTTCTAAAATATACGCTGCGCTTTGATAATTACCACCTTCTAAAGCTAAATTAAAACGGATCTGATCTACTATAGTACCAGGTTCTATTATAGGTCTAGAATAAGGTGCAGCTGAGTACATTTCATTCAAGAGCTCCGGTTTCAAATCATCTAAAGTTACTGACACATTGTTTTGTGTCATCCTGAGAGATAATGTTTCTCCGCTGATATCTATTTCAATTCCCTTTGAATTAAAATAAAGGGCAATGTCCGAAGCTTCTTTAAAGCTCAGCTCACTAAACTCTTTAAGGTAATGAGATATATAATTATTGGTAAAAAGTTCTGTATACGCTTTTCTGTATTCCTCCGGAATATGATTTTCAAAAGTCCAATTCACCAATATACCTGTAGGATCCTTTCGGAACTCTTCCTGATCATAGAACAACTTTTTAGAAGCTGATTCAAATATCCGGGAATAATAAGCGAAATAAGGTTCTTTCTGTAGTTGACTAATTTGAGAATCAAAATTACCTTGGTAAGGAACTGTATATTTACCATAAAGATCGGTAGCTACAGAAGCATTTTGAATTACGCCCAGTAAACCAGCTGTGTTTTTACCTCCTATAGTCTGGGCAAGTTTCATCTTATTAGATAATTTTTCTTCTTCTTTCCTAGACACCTCTCTGGAGTATTCATCACTTATTTTAGTCTCCAGAAAGCTATTGTATAATTCGGTATATACTTCTTTATTTGTTAGATCGGTATCCCCTAAGAATTCAGTAAACTCAGGTATATGAGTTTTAAAATACACTAGAAAATCACTCTCATATTTATAATCAAATTCATTCCTAAACTCGTAATATTTCTCTCTTAGCAGGTCTCGTATCGCTGCTTTATCAGTCTCTTCTTGGAACGTTTGTGAAGATTCATATAGAGATTTCAATTCTTCAGAAATTCCTCCCTGTTGATATAAGTAATGTAATCCTGGTCCATAATCATCATCCAGCGCTTTTCGGAACTGTAGGTTAACCAGGTCAGCTTCCACCTTCTGATCATAACTTTTCAATGTATCAAGCACAAAGTCCTTAGCACCTCGTAACCCCTCTCTGTGTTTAAGTCCGGAAATAGATGCTGAGATACTTTCTCTTCCATATTCATTTTGTTCTATATGAATTTCAATCCCTCGCTGATTTAGCACCTGTATAAAATCTTCCGGAGAGATCATATTACTTTTCGCATATTGAAAAGCAGATTTTATATAGGATTCTGATATCACTTTTTCATAGGATGGTAAAAATTCTTCAGACAACTGCTCTGCAGAGAAATACTTTTGGTGTAAAAACATTGTACCTGGAGAAACGTAAACTTTCTCTTCATCCTTTTGAAGTCCGTTTATGTCTTGATAAATAGCCTGGATTAAAGAAGTAGTATTCCGGATAGAACTGTGTTGGGTATATTGCTCTTTGATATCCACCAGTTCCATAAGCTTATTTAACGAGTCAGAATCCAGCTTATTTGAATTAGCAAAAGTTGCTATTAATTCTTTCAAACCCTGTTCTTTCTCTACCTCACTTTTAGAAATAGCTTCAATAGAAGAATACTTATTATTAAAATATGCTGTGGCACTTTTACCTAACATTGACAGCTGTTCTTCACTCATAAACTGTTGATATAGCTGGAACGTGTCTGAAGTATCAAGGTAAGTATGATAAGTGTCTTGAAGGGCTATTTTGTCGAGGAATACACTTTCTTTTAGATAAGGTGAAATATCTTGTTTATAGGTATAAAACGCTTCTGAAGAAATAGCATGAAAAAGCTCCGGAAGCTTATCGATATCCAATACTGTTGTTGATGAAAATCTGCTGAAATCAAAATCTTTGAAATCACTGGAACTATATAAATTCTTCCCTTTGGTATCGATGACATAAGACTTTTCATTTTCACTGAATACCTTTAATCCTTTTGATTCTAAAACAACATTAGAATCAGATACTTTTAATGCAGAGAAATATTTCAATTCATCATTCAGTTTTTCTTCTGCAAGCTTTAGGTTTCTATAACGTTTGGGAGCATTCTTAAAGTTCTCCTGGAGGGATGCTTTTAATTTGTTTAAAGAATATTCTTTATTGATAGCAGATCCAGACATCCCTTTCACCCCAAATCCTTCAAACCTCTGAATATCGATACCGCCTTCTTTCTCAAAAATATGAAACGAAACGCCTTTTGATTTGGTTTTATAAGCATCAATTTGATACTGGTTCCGTAAGGTATTAAGAAAATCTTCTTCACGCTTAGGCTTTAAAGCCATCACCTCTTTAATCGAACTTTTAAGATAGTTCTTGAGATCCTGTTTGTTGGATAAATTAACCTTGTACTCCTTGTTCTGCTTAATGCTGGAGACAATAGTTAAGCCGTGTTCTTTTTCCAATTCCCTGGATATATTTTGCGATCGGTACCGGTCCTGAAATTTTGGAATTTTAGTTCCGTCATCCAATACAGAAGTAGTGATAATGTGTACGTGTGGGTGATCTTGATCTTCGTGCTTGATCAATACATAAGGCTGGTCGTGATATCCTAAATGATTTAGATAAGAAGTAGTCAGCTCTTTATATTTTTCATTGGTCAATTTAGAGCGATCGTCCGGGTGAAAGCTTAAGCTGATATGCACATAGGGATTCTTTTCTTCACTTAAATAGGAATACGCTCGAAAGGATGCATTTATTTGACTGGTAGATCTGTCTTGTACTTTATGGCTCTGAAGAATTTCGGCCACACCATTTTGGATCTTGGTTTGATGATAATTCACCAAAGATTCAATACTAGATGTATATCCGATTTCTCCTATCATTTTAATTAATATTTGGTACGTTTTCGTCTAATTTATCAACCAGTTTAGCGAACAATTCTTCCTTTTTTTGAGACAACTCTTTCAAGGTTTTTTCCAGATCATCATTGATAAAATGTCCCATATTCGCTTTTCTGGTGAGCTGATTTAGGTTAGCACCTATCTTGTTTAGCTCACGAACGAGGGCATAAAACACCGCACGATCTACATTTTCTCCCTTTGAAGGAAGGCTAATTTCACTATTGTTTTTGTTCTGCAAGACATAGTTTATGTAATTAGAAAGGTTTCCCCCAAATAAAACATCAGCTTTTTCAATGTATTTAGCCTTGTTTTTTGGGTGGGTTTTGAAGGTTATACTGACCTTTTTTTCACTCTCCGGTAAGGGTGGCCTTCCTAGTTTTTTCTCTTCTTTTTTCATTTAAAAAAATCGATTACTTGTAAAAGTAAATTAATTAATGTCTTACATTAATCTACCTTGCAGAAAACGAATGTTTTCATACTGCAATATAACGATTAACCTTAAACTGACCAAAAACATTCCAAAAAAACTGTAGCTTAAATCCTTAAAAAAGAGCGGTATAGTATTATGTAAATACCTATTAGGATATGATATAGTATGGCAATAGGTATGATGATAACATATTGGTTAAAAAGATATATTATTATAATACATAACATATATTATGATAACATATAATAGCTATTAAAAAAAGAGATAGTATCTTGGTACATAATAGTTTGGGTAATATTTTTAATTATCAAAATATATCTTATCTTAGCACATAACTAAATATTATATATTAACTATTATAGCAATACATATTAGCGGCGAACTAATTTTGCTATAGCATAACATTTTACTACAATGAAAATTATTATTGTCTACAACCACAAAGGGGGTGTGTCAAAAACCACCACTACGGTAAACACTGCAACATTTTTAGAAGCTTACTATGGTAAAAAAGTAGCCATCATTGACTGTGATGATTACCAATGGAGTACTTACAACAATCATCAAAGGGAAATGGATTTGGTTTTGGATTCTTACCAAAATGACAGGGAAGCAATTGAAAAAGCTATTGCTGAAAAAAAGATCGTAAACTACGATGTAGAAAAATGCCTGGTTCAGGATTTTGATGACAAAATTGAAGAGGTAAGGTCAAAAGATTATGACTATGTTTTTGTGGATTTGGGAAACCGAACCTTATCAGAATGTGAACCTGTTTTTGGAATAGCAGATCAGATTTTAATTCCATATTCTAATGACGAAGAGGAAATACAAAAAGCAATCGCTTTTTATAATTTGATCAGAAACAATTTCCCACACGTTCAAGCTTTTTGTCTAGTGGTTAAAATTGAAAAGTCCAGGGTCGAGAATCACCAAAAAATCAGAAATATTCTTCAGGAAAAACACGGACTGCAGTATTATGATACTATTATTCCATTAAGAACCCGGTTTGTTAAGGAACGAAGTTTCTTTAAACCTCTTAATTTTGAAACTGAAAAAAAGGATTTTAATCAAGGGCTTATATCCTTTGTAGACGAACTATTACATAAAACAGCTTGAATATGAACTTAACAGACAAACTAAGTAATACAAAAGTTCCGGATTCGTTGGATGGGGCCTTCAAAGGGAAAAAAAAGGAAGAGGCTGTTGTAACAGAAAAAAAGAAAAAAGTGGTTAAGAAGCCAAATGAAGCGTCAGATTCCACTAAAGACAAAAAGGTTAATGTTTCGTACACAATCAATGAGTCGCTTGATAAGAAGCTTCGAAAACACGTTCTGGAGCTGAAATTACAAAGTATAGATAACGAAGAATTGGCAGATATTTCTGCCAGTTCTATCGTGAATGAATTGATAGATAACTTTTTAAAGGAAAATAAATAATTAAACCGTATGGATAGCACAATGATCTTGATAATGAAGTTTGTAGCTGCAGGATTGGTGTATTTTGCCGTCGATAAATTTTATTTTTCTAAAAAAGAAAAAAAACTATACGAAGAACATTCTGCGAAAGAACCCGTAGCAATAGAACAGGAAGAAGAAAAACCCAAAGTATTGGATTTGAAGGAAGAGGACACAATTTTCGATGATAGCTGGATGGAGGAAGATGAGTTTAAAATTGAAGAACACGAAATAAAGGATCCTTACGGTAAGAAAACCTTGGAAGATCTATTCAAGGAAAATGACAAATTAGATTTAGATGGAGATATTAAGAACCTTATTAATTAAGTTGTTCTTGATATGTTGTTTTGCAATTAATGGTACCTCACAGGAAAAAATTGAGATAGAAAATCGGATTGAAGCTTTAAACAGCATTAATGAAATAAAAGTCAAGCTTCATCCATTAGTCTGGAATCAAATACAAAAATTTAGTAAAAGGAAAAGCTTCCCGAAGACGATGGGATTAGCTAAGTTCTATTTTCCTTTGTTTAAGACCAAGCTAAAACTTTATGATCTTCCGGAGGAGCTAAAATACTTAACAATAGTAGAGAGCAATTTAAAAACCAGGGCTACAAGTAAAGTAGGTGCTCAGGGATTGTGGCAATTTATGAGACCTACAGGAAAGTCGCTGGGTTTGTATGAAAATCAATATATAAATTTATTCAATGATCCTGTTGCTTCCACAGATGCAGCGTGTCGATATTTAAAGCAACTGTATACGCAGCTTGGAGACTGGGAATTAGCTTTAGCCGCTTATAATTGTGGAATTGGCAGGATAAAAAGAATATTAAAAAAAACAGGTAAAACAACCTTTTGGGAAATTATACAATATCTCCCTGAAGAAACAAGACTATATGTTCCTTCATTTTTGGCTGTACAATTCTTAATGAATTATTACAGCGACTTTGGGATTAAGCCCTATACTTTTGCTATAAGATATAGCGATGTGCGGCTAAACAAAGCAGAGTCGGATATGAGAATAGACAGAAGTAGTTTTACAAATCAAAGGGAAAAAAACATTTTTATGTTTTTGAACCCGCACTTAAAAACCCTGTACATTCCAAAAGGAACGTACTACTATAGTATAAAAAAACCCGCTATCGTAGATAGCAGGTTAATTTTAAATTAAAATGCAAGTTTATCTGTGACAAGCATAACTTGCTGCTTTTGCGAATTCTCTGAACTTAGCAACCCAGTCTGTTTTTTGATTGGGTTTCTTTTTTGTTCCTGTTTTTTCTTCAGATAGAAAGGGTCTGAAAAAATTGTTAATTGGAAGATTTTCGCCGTTACTTCCTACCATTACTGGCTCATTTACTTGAATTTCTACTACATTTTTCATAATGTATAATATTTAGTTAAACAATTATTTGCCGGTATGACAAACGTTAGCAAAATTTCATCTCAAATTTTCAAATAAGAATTCAGGAGGGTTCCCCTGACGAAGGAAGTGGGATACCTTAATTGTTGTGCAGATAAATTTGAAAGGGAATATTTTGCGGGTTTATCTTTGCACTATAATTGATTAATAGTACATCATCGATCTGGCAAAAAGATTGTTAATAAGCAAATCCCAAACGGTTCCTGAAGGGGTTCGATACCCCGAAAGGGCCGAAAATGATAAGTCCCTTTAAGAATAAAAAAGAGAGAGATTAATTTCTCTCTCCTTTTCTCCAGTTATATGGATTGATTGGGTTGGGATCTGACCACAACCCTATTTTTTGTTTCTTGGCGGTAGATTCTAAACTGGCCATTACCTTATCGGAAGAATAATATTTATAATGCCAGGCTAATCCCGCTTTCAGTAATTCGTGAGAGAGGTTTTTATCTTCATAAATGAGATAGCCTATGATCCTTCCCCATCTGTCAGTTGGCTTATTGGAATCCTTAACCTGTATCGATACCTTCTTTCCAAAAATTTGTTCTGAAGTAAACCATTTTGCTTTTTTGCCGAAAGGTTGGTTCTTTTCGGGACAGTCAATATCAGCAACACGAACAGTATATTGATTCTTATCATCATCCAGGATAACGACTGTATCGCCGTCCTTCACACCTATCACTTTTCCTTCCTGTGATAAAACAGATAACTGTACAAAAAGGAGAAACACAAATAATTTAAAAGTAGATTTCATAGTATACATAAATTTAAGTTAAACATTATTTGTGTCACTTTCAAACGGTAGTAAAATTTCATCTCAAATTTTCAAATAAGAATTCAGGAGGGTTCCCCTGACGAAGGAAGTGGGATACCTTAATTGTTGTGCAGGAAAATTTGAAAGGGAATATTTTACGGGTTTATCTTTACACAGATATATGATTAATAAATACCCTTGGATCCGGAACAGGTTTTATAAAACCAAAAAGTCCTGAACACCAGGAAGAGGGATTCGATATCCTCTTCCTGGTGAATGCAGTCCAGAGAAATAATGTTATATTCTTATTACCTAAGAATATAACATTATTAAAGTATTATCGATACTCAATATCCACCTTCTTAAATGGTATTTGATTTTGTGTGCAAAATGCTATCACCTTGTGTAGATCTTCGGGATTGTCTTTAAAGTGAATAGCAGGAAAGGTTGCTCCCAGTGTAGGGTCTAAAAGGGTTGCTTTCCCCTCCTTCAATAAATCAATATAATGTTTTAAGGAATGATACGGGAAAGGTTCGGTGTCTCCAAATTGTTCACTCATTTGATAGAATTCCTCTTCACGGTAATAGTTCATTTCAATTGTTTTTAAGGTAACTAGGGTTTCTTTACCTTTTACGAGTATTTTTTCAGAATGTTCCATTATAGTAATTTTAATAATTAATAATTAGAGTAGACAAAAAGTTCCGTTATCCAACAGATGAAGAAAATCCTGATCTGCTACAAGTTCATTAGATGTTGAATCCCAAATGGATTGACAATGGAAAGTAACCAGGTTTTGTTTAGTTGTAATTTTTTGCAGGCTGTAAATGATTCCTGAATCAACGTTCAAAAATTCCAGATTTAATGTAGTGTACATAATTTTAGATTTAATGATGAAACAATATTTGTACTCAGCTCCAGTGCTAAGGAGATTTTCGCTCAAATTTTGAAGTGAAGAATTGGATGGGTCCCCTGACGTTAGGAAGAGGGTTAATGTAATTGTTTACGCACAGAAATTTGATGGTAAATCGAGTGTGCTGAACTTAGTGCTAATATTGATTAATAACCGAGCGGAGCGAGACCATATACTATTTTGTTTCTTTTGTGAAAAGAAAATACAAAGGGGATACTGCCTATTACAAATAAATACATACTTTTAATGTATGGAAGAAAAGTTATCGATATCAGAAGAAGTAAGAATAGACAGAACACTAATAAAAATGGGATTAAAGAAATGCAATCATCAAATAAAATTTGATGGCTATTGTATGATCTGCCAGAGAAAAGTATCATTAAAAAAGGGGCAATAATGCCCCCGTGTTTATAACTTCATTTCTTTTCCGTATTCTATAATATCGAGTTCGAAACTGATCTTCATTTCATCTAAAATCCGTAACATCTCACTCGTTAAAAAGGTAATTGAATTCGGAGATGATAAGGTAACAATTTCTTTGCTTTCACCATCTACAACATTCTGAACGGTGATTTGATAATGAAATCCGGTGTCACGTTCTGATGGTAGTACCGAATCTAAACTTCCATCGGTTAAAGCTTTCATCTGCTGATATGCCTGATATACCGCATAACGCTTCTTTTTAAAGCTTAGGTAAGCTTCTTTAAGGTCATTGGATCCTTCGATCTTTTGTAAAATAAATTCAACTCGTTTTCTTCGTTCCCATTCCTCGGAAGTTTCAATAATAGGACGAAATCCTAACGTGTTGGTAATTCCCTGTAGTTGATCATCTTTTAAATTTGTCATAGGTGATAAATTTTATATTAAACAATACTGCAGCAACAATCAACAGGAGGGTACCGGTGAGGGGGACAAGGTGGAATTAGGCAGTGGGCTGCCGGTAAAAAAATAGTGGAGGGTCCCCTGACAACGGAAGAGGGATACCCTATTTTTTTAAATCTACCTTGGCAGGGCAAAGGCGGCTTGATTAAATTAGTAGTATTGAATGATATAATATTTCTTTGGTTTAGCACAGGTTTCTATAAACACAAATGTCCTGTGTTTCTTGGTATAGGTTCGATCCCTATATCAAGAAAAAGGGGGCTCGATGTATAACTTTAATCTGGCATTTGAACATTACCGGTATAATCTCTGTAGATCATTGTACCGAACCTAACATCCCGAAGTAAATTCGGATCCTCAAAGCCTCGTGTACGAAATAAACCAAAGGCCTTTACGGTTGCATTTGGAAATGCATCACTTAGCCGGGATGCACAGGCGAAAGTGGTTCTCCCTAAAGTAATGATATCTTCCACTAAAATCATATTATTGGATTCTAAAAAATCAAAATGAGCTGCTAAACTTTCATAATGTCTCTGTACCGATGGTCGGTCAGCTGCATTAGTTTGAAAACCAGACTTAGGAACTGCAGTTATTCTTTCCAGACAAGTACAAACTTCAATTCCAATACCGGCCTTTAACATTTCTTCAGCAATAACTTTCGTTGGCCAAAGGTTTCCTTCCCGGTATAAAGAACTTCTTGGAACGGGAACAAGTATCGCGTCCTTTCCAAAAAAATCCATTAATTCAGGAGTACTGACAATAACTTTTAGTGCATTTTGAATAACTGTGCGGTTTCCGTTTTTAACAGCTCCTCCCAAACGTCTCGATTTACGACCGTTTTCTGAATTCCCCCGGGTGGTATAACGTGCAAAAGTAGCGTAATCAAGTTCAGAAAGCATAATCGGATTTGGAAGTTACAAAGGGAAGATCACTAAGGATGCTGTCAAAATTCTCACGGGTTAAAACCTGAGCTCCATAATCCAACATCTCTTTTGGCCAGGTTAACGAAGAGTCACTGACAATGTTTTCCAAAAGCAATACAGATCTCCCTAACCTAAGGGCTTCCCAACCTTGATGCCTGGTTCCGCTTTTTTCTGAAGCTTCGATGATAATGGTTGCATCGCTGATTAATGCCATTGTCCGGTTCCGGATAGGAAAGTTTGCCGGCCTGGAGGGATAATTCAAAGGAAATTGGGAAATAGCCAGGTGATCCTTTTTAATAAGGTCTAAAAGCTCTTTGTTTTCTTTAGGATATACCTTGTCAAGGGGTGTTCCTAGTACTGCTATAGTTTTTCCTTGTTCACGGATAGCAGTGGTATGGGCAACTGTATCTACTCCTTGGGCAAGACCGCTGACAACAATAATTCCTTTTTCAACCAATTTTTTAGTGATAACCTGAGCTCTTTTGATGCCCTGGGGACTCACCTTTCTGGATCCAACCACGGCAACCCTCCTACCCTCGTATAACAAAGAGAAATCACCCTCGGTAAATAATTCTTCAGGAGAATTTTTTAATTCCACTTCCGTTAAATAAGATCTGAATTCCTGATAATTGCTGATTTCCATTTCCATAGGATTAAACTGCTTTTGAAAAGGCAATGTATTTAATTTGTATCAAATTCCCTAACACCTCGATTGATCCGGCGTTCTTCCACTAATTTACGAATTTGTTCGCGAAGCGCTTTAGCTTTCCTAATCCCTGGGATAGTAAAATTTTCTGTTGTTTTCTGGGAGGTAACTAAGCGAATGGATCCAAATCCAAGAATTCTGAGAAACAACGGTTCTATCAGTAAGACATCTTTCACCCGGTATAGTTCAACATCAAATGTATAACGATTCAAGATCCCGTGTTTTTTTACAATTCTGTGATTGGTGAGCACATATTGAGTGGTTTGTACATAAAGCCACGCCCAGAATGCAGTAAAAAACGGAACAATATATGCATACAAAATATAGTCATTTCCATTGTATAAATAAGCTACCGTAATTCCCACAAACACTAATGTCGATAAAAAGAAATGCTTGAAATTAATCCATTGTGTGGACTTTCCGGTCCATAATACAATTTCAGTCGAAGTCTCTCCGTCTCTTGAATAATTCTGAAATAAGATTGCATCATCCATAATTATAATTCTACTTTATAATAATACTCTTTTTTTGAAAAAGGGGCTGACCAGGAATGGAGCGTAAAACTTTTGGTATCTTCTTTAATGATTTCACCAAAATAAGGTGTTTCAATGTCTTCCTCTATTTCTTTAGTTTGTTTTTGATATACTTTTACCATAATTAAGAGGCTTTTTTATGAGTTCTCCTTTGTATAGTTTCTTTTACTTCTGCCAGGGAATGTGCCGTAGTAAAAGTATGTCCAATAGTTTTTTCTACATCGACGTACTCTTCTAATAATTCTGGGTTATGAGTTCCAGAAATAACCAATTCTTCAAAAGGAGCAAAAATACAGAATCGACAGGATAGCCTTGTCATCCCTAGATCATATGCGTAATGATAAGGTAATTGTTGTTGGTGAATAGTATCCCAAACTCTTTGTAAAGACCAGTGTAGGATAGGATTGTATTCGTGAACAATACGACTCTTGTTAGTGAGTCTTTTATTGATTGAAATTTTTTCTTTTTTTGCTCTAAAAGGACTTTCTTCAGCTCTAAATCCAAATACATATAAAACTTTGCATGATGTAAGGTTTTTGGTTAGTGCAGTGACAACCCTTCCTCCAGGACCTCTTTTAAAATCCGAAGTACAATAGCGCTGTTTACTCGAAGGCCACTTTTTTCTGCGTTTTACATATTCCAATAATGATTCCTGATATCCCTGTTTGTTTCTCCTGTGAGAATAGACAATTTTTAAGCCAAATAAGGCTGCTTGGGTTTCAGCGAGCTCCTTGGTACCTGGCCATTTGGCTTTACCAAGGTCTTGATGAGATACAATGATATTTTGTTTAGGAAAGCTCTGTAGTTCTGCCATTCTGCATATCTCATACAAAGCGCACAAAGAATCCTTTCCTGCACTACTGTTAATTATTATAATATCATACTCTGATAATCTCATAGAAAAAATTATATAGTCTGTAGTTTTAAAATATGGATTGGAAAATCTCCGACCATATGGTCACCCCTGGTATTTTCCCATTCACATCGGACATAGTTTTCAGTGTCCTTCGAGGTAACTTTCATTGTAGGGCCTCCGGATTGCAAACAAACCAGATCCCCTATTGTTAATGATAAAGGTGTGTTTGTATTCATTGCTCTAACTTTAATGTAATGGTACCGCCGGTGTTATGATCATTAACAACACATTCAGCACCAAATTTTTGGTAAAAGTGTAATAATAAAGCTTTATGGTTTTCTAGGTCTAAAGAAGAAAACTCTCCGGAGATCACCTTTATCCCTTCCGCTTTTGCATAAGATAACAAGTATTCCATTATAAGGCTTCCATATCCTTCTAGCTTTTTCCCGGTGATATCATGGACAAATATGTTGTCCTGATCTCTCCGGATAGCATAAAGGGTCATTACGTAACTATCGTACAAGTGTGTCTGGATCCTGTACACATCGATTTCAATTTGTACACCATACCGATAAGCGATAAAAACTTCCTCCCCTTTGGAGGTTTTCCGAAGTTCAAATCCCGAATACCGTTTACAATCATTTTTCAGGTAATGGATCCTGGCTTCACGGGTGGGGTGATCGGTAGATGTGTATGGAGTTTTTTCTATCATTTATTTGTTGTATCTTATAAAGGCATTTTACCTCTCTATTTTACATAATACCACTTCTGTTACAAACTGTTAAATTCTGCCTATCCCTTATCGTTTCTGGCTTCGGCTTAATTATTGGTTCTTTTTAACTAATTATGAGACGCTTGTCTTTATACCAAACTTTACTCCTGTTCGTTAAATCGGTTAATTTCACTTACAGATTGAAAGTAAAAAAATACAATTATAAAACTTTAAGAACCTGGGCATTTATAAGTAAAAACTAACCGAATAGGTGGTGGTATTTTAACAGGACGATCTTCTTCTCCTTCAACAGTTCCGGAATCATCAAAAGGACATCTCTCATCTGGCTTTAATCGATTGGTAACAACATAGTTTGAAGCTACCAGTTCTTCAGCTTTCGAAATATTAATAGTCTCCCCCGGAAAGATAGTATAGGGGTGTCCTATTATTTCTAAAAACACGGTAACAGAAGATTGATTTTCTACTGTCTGTATAATCGCAGAATCAGTCCATTCATTTGTCAGACTATTAGAACTATATCTCTCGGATTTACATAAAAATTGGAAAACTAAAGGGTATGATGATTCCGGAGGTACGACTGCTATGTTATTTTCCCATATAACTTTATCTCCATCAATCAAGGCCATTTTAGTGTCTCTCCTTACTTCTATCTTTGCAGATCCTTTGTTTTCAGAATTTATCCTTTCATTCAAAGCGGCTATCTCAACATTATCATCTGGAGGAACGACAGTAAATCTAAAGGTTGGTTTGCTCTCTCTCCAGGTAAATTCTATTTCATCCCCAGCACAGGCTTTGGTAGCATCTATAGAAAATTTTGGTTTACTACCAGAACAATAACAAAATAGAATCGGTAAGATCAATAAAGTTAATTTTCTCATTTTCATAGTTTTAATAGTTTTCAATTATAGGTTATCTGTGTGATTCCAGTTACTTCTCATAGTAGGTCGCTGAAGTATTGATGACTCCAGCGCTATCTTTTGTTTTACCATCCCTAAGAAAAAATCCGTCGCGTATAAGGGAGTCATAGTTCTCTTCAGTGGTCCAGAAAGCACAAGGCCTTCCGTCAATATAAACATTACAGGATATTAATCCGTTTATAGGATTATTACTGTCAACTACATCTATTTGTATGGTTCTTTTGCTCATAATTTATTAAGGTCTGTTATTTGATCGCTATAATATTTCCCATCATCTTCCGGATCTTCCATATCAATACACACACAACCATCTCTATCGATTAATACTCCATAACCTTTTCCTCGCCATTGATCGTAATATTGATCTATTTTTGAAATATGAATATTTCCTAATTTCCGCTGAGATGTAATGTCATATACTGTTACGTGTGTTTTCATTCTATTTAAAGTTACATATGGTTTTCAATCCAACATTCGTAGCAGATCCCGTCCGGCTCAATCATTTCATTTTCGGTACTTCCGCACTGAGGGCATTCATTGGGGTCTTCTTCGATTCCGATGATGGTGATACTCATAATACTATTTATTAATTCCGTGTTTTTTATAGTGCTCCTGAAGTTGTTCTTCCATCCAGGCATTATTTTTTCGTTGTTTTTCAATGTTTGCAACATATCCTTTATTGAAGATATAATCAAACAACATTTGTTGATGGGTCTTGTCCATATTAAGAACGATTCCTACTAACGCGTTTGTAGGATTATCCGGATTATCACTTTTAGGATTCGATCGGGCTTGTAACTTATCCCAAAAATAATCCCATCCCAGGCGAGATTCTTTAAAAGCTTCTTTAAAATCATCTTGTGTCCAGTTATAAAGCCAAAGGGAAAAGTAATGTATGATCTCTATCCCTGTTAAGTTTTTTACAGATTCAGTTGAAATTGTATTATTCATTGTTGTAGTTTTTATTAGAATTAATAGTTCTTATATTCTTCTTCCGCAATACAGACAATATTTGTAATCCGGTAACATTGGATATTTTGGGTTACAAATACAATAGTTGTATCGCCAGGAGTTATAAGCTCGTTTTTTCAGTCGTATCCAGTTTGAAATTTTAGTCATCATAACCCACTAATCTTTTAGATCCAGAAGAAGTTTCATTTTAAATAGTTTCCGCTGGTTTCTAGGCAAGTTAACTAAAATTAAATTCAATCTTTGAAGGATATTTTCGTATTCTGATTTTGGAACTTTTTTCATTTCCTTTAATAAATCATATTCTTTTTTAGCTGCCCAGTCTAACTCGATCCAATGGGTTATTTTAGATTCATCGTCAAATTTACCTTTATAGTCATACGGAGCTTTGACTCCCGTATCTGTTTTGGTGCATTCTATAATGGATCCAATAGAGCTTTGGGATAGTTTTTTAGAATACCAGCTATCCTTTCCTGAATCTTTCTCAAGATAAGAATGAATCAGTTTCTTTTTGTGGGTAAGCCTCCTCCCTTGATAGATATATATTATTTTTCCCATTTTAATTGAGTATTACGGGAAGCTCAGAAAACAAATGAGCAAATTCAGATTTTTGTTTACTGGAATAGTGTACTTGTTGGCACTTAAAGCAAACATATTGATTCGTGTCCTGGTCCAGAAAACCATTCCAAACGGAGCTGTTGCTTTTGGTTCCGGGGTCTTTGTTACAGTAATGGCATTTCATTATCAAAAGTTTTTATCTATTAATGTATATTCATATTTAAGAAGCTTGACCAATTCGGTGTGTCCTTTATCCTCTACGGACTGAAGACAAGCCATAAAGCCTAACTTAAAAGCTTCGGTAACAGGGTCTTTCCCTTCACTCACATTCTTTTTAAATTGATCCCATTTTTCTTTGTCTTCCGGATGCATACGTTGTTTTTTTTAAAATTAAGAAGCTTAATTCCGGATGTATTACGAATTTCCGTAATCCTTGTTCCATCCTTCAATATCTAACCGCAATTGTATATCTCCTGTATATCCTCTTTTTTTAGCTTCCTCAACAAATTCTAAAGGGGTATCGATATAGTATTTTTCATCTTCTACCTGGAGCTGTTCTATATATCTATAGTGATAGACAATAAACCTCCGGTTGCTACATCCCCAGTTATTGATAAGTTCATCGTACTCTATATTGGTTATACCACGCTCACATATTACTTCCCAATTGTTTTGTACAGCGCTGCGCCTAGGACAATAAGGCATCTGATCTATGATAAAAGTTATATAGCAATCAAACTTACTTGTCTTTCTGTAAAAGGCATATTGAGCTTTCCAGTTCGATTTAGGAAACTTGGATTTTAAATATGCAATATCTTCAGGAGGGAGTAATTGGTTTTTTGGTTTGTCCCATATTTCATCTAGCCGTTTATCCATTTCTTTACAGATTAAAATTGACTGATTCTTGAAAATGTTTTCAAATCCTCTTTTATCCTGTAGCGATTCAAATTATAATAAAGATGCTGCAGATAATTTTTTGCTTCTTTATATCCTTTGTTAGAGGTTTTCAGATAATACAAGATCGCTGCATTCATTCCTTCCCTATCCACGATATCGATAGCGGCCATATCCCTGGGAGAAAAAAAACGATAACCAGGAGGACACCGTTTTTTAAAAACGGCAAAATAATCATCATCGCCAATATGAATTACGGTATCCAGGCGGATGGTATGATGTTCTAATTTATATTTTGTATTCCAGTTTTTTGTATTAAAACGATCTACTGCCTGTTTTGCTTCTTTATAGGTTTTAGCAACTCCGCATACACGGATCCCTCCAGCTGTGATACCTTCCCATTTGTATGTAAAAACTTGTTGTTGTTGTATCAACACTTTTTGGGTTCGCTGAGCTTGTATGCTTAAAGGGAAAAAAAGTAATAGTACCCATATTTTTAAAATCTTCATTTTTATTAAGTTTTAATATCGTTATCTTTATATAGATCTCCTCCAGTTCTGGAGTTGTGTTCTTTTTTTGCCCTGTATCCCTGCTACTCGTCCCACATCATTTCGTTCTCATTTCGAGCAGCAGGTATCAACAGGGGGCAATCAATAACTAAAGAACCGTTTCAAAAATCCCCTTACTTTAGTGGACCAACTTTTAGGTTTAGAAGTCTTCTTCTCTTGCGGTGGTTCTTCTACCGGAAGCGGAACTTCTGCTAATTCAATTAACTTTCTATAATCAAAATACCGTTGTGCGAAAAAAACAATTACTTCCTCTGAATATTCCCCTGGTTTATTCTGTTTATAAATACCATTTGGAAAATGCTTTTCTCCGTATTCATCGGTAATGATTTTATGTACGATGGCTTGTGCCAGTTCATTTATATTGATGTAAATATCTTGTTCTTTATCTACTGAAATATTCATCTTGTATGTTTTTGAAGTTTTTAAAAAACCAACCCTAACAATAAGGGTTGGTTTCGTTCACACACTAAATCACCTATGACAGGCAAAACCTGCACCTTTGGCTAAATCTTTCCATAGTGCTTTGAAATCAGTATGCACATAAATGGATCTAAGTTGTATATATAATGTCTTCATCGTTTTGAAATTATTATTACCATTCTGAAGGAAGTAGTAAAGTATTATTACAGAAAAAAAGACGTTGTTGGTCTAATGGAAAATCAGGTTGGTCATATTCCTGGCGATACAATAGCATGGATCCTCCATCAGAATATATAACCGCTGCTTTATTGTCGGTCTTTTTAAAATCTATTGTAATAAAAAGATGTGCCTTTTTTAGCTTACTGCAGACCTGTAATGCATCCTTTATAAACCACTTACACTGACAAATTCTTGAGAATCTTTCAATCCCTTCCGTATAAAAACTTTCTGTTTCCGGGGATGAAAAAAGTAACTCGGAATAAGTATAAGATGCTAATTGATTTGTGATTACCTGAGGACTATTCATAACAAATGTTTTTTAGTGATAGTCTCAGAGATAAAAGGACGGAACTTTCTTTTAGGTCTTCCTGATTTTGATAGTTCGTGTTTTTGGAATACTTCAATATGAACTGTATCCCCGTTCATACGTTTTTGTGTAGACACTCCGGTTGCTAATGGAGTGGGTTCTGGTGCTAGATTCTCAAAAGTAAAGTTTGATTTACTTAAAAACAGAAAAGAGAATCCCGTGAAGAATTGTTTTATTAAATTTGCCACGATAATCTTTTAATTAGGATTATTAAAGGTTTGAGAGGGTGCTTGTTTTTGGTCGAATGACACCCTCTCTTTTAAGGTCTATGATCCTAGTAATAGGATTTCGTTACACACTACTTCAGTAATGTATCGTTTCTTCTTTTCAGCATCTTCATAGCTACGGGAAACAAGTTTACCATCTATAGCAACCTCCTTTCCTTTTTGTACGTATTTTTCGATGATCTCTGCAGTCTTGTTCCACGCAACTATGTTATGCCATAATGCTTTAGTCACCCTCTCACCTTTATCGTTGGTGTAAGTTTCATTAGTAGCAATCGAAAAGTTAGCTACTTTTTTGTTGTTTTCTAAGTTTTTAATTTCCGGATCCTGTCCTACGTTTCCGATTAACTGTACTCTGTTTCTTAGTGTGCTCATAATTAAAATTATTAAAGGTTTAACTGTTATTGTTTTACATAGTAAATATACGAATAAATATATTAATACACAACATTTTATACATTTTATTATATTAATTATTATATTAGTTTTTTATAGTAATTATTATTTCCATAAACATATTATATAACTGTATTTCAATGCTTTAAAATTAATTTTCCCTTTGACGCTGCGCACTCTTACTATCTTTTCTTAGTAAGAGTTGACTACCGTTTTTGAAAAACAGCAATGTGGTGGTAACCTCTTTGCTGTTTTGATGTTTTGTAATGAATGAAAGGGTGGCCCAGGTAACGGGCGTTCCTGAAATGAAGTCAAAACCAAAATAAGGTAGTCAAGCTGGAAGCAAGCAGCCACTATTTATTTTCCGATGAAAGCGATGGAGCAAGGATCTTGTATTTACTGAAAATGTAATTGAAGTAAATATAGGATGCTTGGGCGTGGATAATTCATACTTGAATCAAAAGCTACCCATTTACTATTTTAGTACGGGTTAAAAAAGACTAAATTGTTTAGTGACCGGATTTACAATAATATCTTTGATATCACTATGATCCTCTACACTATTATTTGTTTTGGATATCGGTTTTTCACTCACCCCTACCCTTTTACGAACATAGTTATATGCCAGATGAACATCCTCTACATATTCGATTCTAGGAATTTTTTCATACCTGAGAGACCTGTTTACTATGAATGCACCTTTAAAGTTTCTCCCAGGGAAGAGACCATCATCACAAATTACAATACCATCGATTCCGTGTAAAAGAAGGTTTAGTGCGCTCATTTTAGCACAAGTGTAGTCTATATCCACCAATGAGTGGAACATTCCTATATTCACACTATTGGCAGCCAGGGAGAACCTAGCAGAACCACAACAAGGGTCAGAAAATAATTCAGTTGATTGGGGTTCTAGTATTTGGGCCATAAACCTACATATGGGAAGAGGGGTGAAAAATTGTGCAAAATGTTTATTGGTTAGGCTATTTAGTTCATAAAATGTTCCAAATACATCGTAGAAGTCCGTATCTTCTTTTATTTGAGAATTTAAGATGTGTATAGTTTCATAAATCAGTTTTCCGAATGTATTTCTTTCTTCTTGTGAATAAATTTTACGTATTCCAGGAAGGTCTATTTTATGATTGAAACTCCAACCATTAATAAATAAATCTAAGAAATCATCAAAGACTTTGTAATAGCTGTGCCTGTATGATATAGAATCAAATAATTTTATGAAGTTCTTTAATTCCTCCGGGGTGTGTCTGTTATGTCTGCTCATAGATATGAATTTTAAATGAAACAATAGTTCCCCGGTAACCAGTGTTAGCGAAATAATGGAGCGGAAAGGAAACGGAATAAATAGTGAGGATAGGAATGGTTTATGCCGTCCCTTTTCCGGAATTATTTCGCGAGCTTATCTTTGGGAAATTTTGATTGAAAGTATATCGAGCTGAAAAGGTTCGATACCTTTACAGCGAGAGTAAGGAATACTAAATAAAACTCCAGTTTAAGGTACTGGAGAAACCTATCAGTATGTTATACTAATTCATATATGTGATCAAAGAGCGCTTTATCAAACTTCTCTTGTTGAGAAAAACTCTTTTTAATCTGATTGTGAAGTACTGCGTTAAAAGCATTATAGCCAAGCCATAAATTAGGTGGTTCGTTTAATAAAATTGATTCGCTATTTAAAATTTGAATAACATCTCTGGATTTCTTGGATGGATCCTGGTTCTTGTCACTGCATTCATATCTAAAGAGCTTGGTTTTTTCTAAGATATCTTTTACAAATTCTTTAGTATCTATAATCTTCACTTCTTTCATTTGCTCAAATTGATGTACGATGGTATAAAACTCATTGTCTAAAAACTTTTTAAATAGATTTTTAATTCCTGGCATAATCAAGTGTGAATTATTCTTTCTATGTTTAATGGAAAATTCAACTTCTGTAGTAGATACGTGTAATCCATTAGAACATACTTTTCTGTAAAAACCGAAATGACCGGAGGTTTTTTCACTTCCGTCATAGGAATTCTTGAACCGAAGCATTGGCAGGATAAGATCATTGTCATTTTTGACTGAAAATTGATTTTCATCATCAATAATAAAATCTGTGATAAATGATCTGTCGGATCTGTTGATCGTTTGCTTGTGATAGTGAAGTTCAGAATCAATAAGCATTTGTTCTGCCTTTTTAAAGAAGATTTCGTTGGGTATATGTCCATAGCTGTTAGAAACTACATTGACGATTTTACCATTAGAAATAATAACATTTTCTAACCCTCTCCTGGAGTCTATGTCAGTTAATTCTTTTAGGGATTTCATTTCTGAAGGAACATAGATTTCATCCTGCACTAAATTTTCTAAATACATAATTAAAATTTTAGATTAAACAATATTTAGGCAGTTTTCAAAGGGAAGATATAATCTCAGCTCAAAAGGAAACGGAATAAAAAGGGCGATGTAATCGCCTGGTTTATGCCGTAGTCTTTTGATGGGAGTTTATACGACTTTAACTTGCATGGATATTGATTGAATAATCGTTCTGTACCTTGAATGATCAACTAATCCCAGAAAATGATAAGTAGTAAGATAAAATCAATCAAATCGAATTTTTTTCTTCTTTTAGTTTTCATTGTATTTAATTTTGTGATTCATAATGAAAACAGGAAAATGTAAAAAAGGTTCAAAAAACAATTTAAATATTGAGTTTGAACCTTAACATACCTTCGTTTGAAGACCATCACAAAATAATGAAATACTAAAAGAATAAATTGTATTAATTGAATATGCACAACATTTAATTATTATCAACTACCTGCTTGCAGTAACCAA
>NZ_JAERQJ010000018.1 GCF_016735115.1 Aquimarina mytili
CGGTGAACCCCATAAATGGTGTATCACATATAGGATGCTGAGCAAGTTATATTAAAAGAAAAAAGATGGTTTAAAGCAAAAAGGAAATATTTATTAACTTTAGAGAACTGGACTAAGGCTTTTCATAGGACACGTTGTTGCCTACAGTACTTCATTTTTTTATTATTTCAGTTCTGTGATTTATTCCCCAGTCTATAACCTCTCCGATTAAATTATCTAAAGTTTTTCCATGTTCGGTTAAAGTATATTCAACTGTGATTGGCTTCGTGTTTTTTATTGTTCGAGTTATAAGTTTGTTTAACTCTAATTCTTGTAAATCACTGGATAGTTTTTTTGCTGCGATTCCGTTTATCGCTCTTTTTAGTTCCATAAATCTCATCGTACCACCACGAAGTAAAGTACCTATTATCTGTATTTTCCATTTGCCAGATAATAGTTCCATTGTATCACTAATGGCTCGTAGTTGTTTTACACACTCTGCTGATAGAGGTTCTTTAGGTTGTATTTTCATGTTTAATAGTTTCTTTTAGGAAATTACTTTCTTTTTTAGATTTAGTATCAAAAGTAAACTATATTGTTTAGTTTTGTGATATTAAAATCAAATTTTATTATGAATACTAAAGTTTTTTTAACAATTCACGGAATAATTTATGCTGTTTTTGGGTTAGGATTATTTTTTATTCCGAGTTTATTGTGGCCTAACTACGGTTTAGAACTTAATGATAAATACGCTGTTTTTCTATCACAGCATACAACAATATTTTTAGGAGGAATTGCCATCATTAGTTTGTTATTTAGAGATGTAGAAGAGAAAAGCATTTATGCAAAAAAAATCTTAACAGGCTTATTATGGACAAATATTTTAGGCATAATTATAACACTCTATGCTATTTCTGAGAGAATCTTTTACGGGTTTGGATGGTCAGACCCTGCCTTTTTTGCCTTACTGTCTATCTTAAGCTATTTAAAATTGAAACAGAATCAATAATATTTAAAACTATTTATAATGAGTACACAAAAAATTTGGGATTTGCATTTAAAGTATGATGGCCCAGTTACACAAGAATTTATGGATGGAAATAAGCAATTGGCTGCAAGTATCGCAGAAGAAGAAGGAATCATATGGAAAATATGGACATATGAGGAAGGTACAAACCATTATGGATCAACTTACTTGTTTAAAAATCTTGATTATCTAGAAAAGTATCGAGAGATGCATGTCAAGAGGTTAAATGCCATTGGGATAACAGATATTACTGACTATATTTTTGACATTTTTGAAGATTTGAGTAAAATTGATAATGCTCCGATTGGTTAAGAAAACCATAATTTATAATTGCGTCTCAAGAGTTAATTTCCTTACTCTTTGAGACTCTTTTTTTATTTTAAACAGTAAATTTAATTGGTTTTCTTGTATTGTACACAACGCTAAATATATGAATCGGAGCAAGGCAAGCAAGCCTGAACCAATTAATCTATCTGCGTATTTTTATTTCTTATTCAATTTATAAAAATCTAGCGCTATTGCAAAAATTAGATGACCTTTCGGTCATTATCCAACTTTGCTCTGATTTTATATATAATGTTGTGTACAGGCTTTTAGTTTTTCAGATAAATATTATTATGCGCCCAAAGAACTTCATCCTTCGGGGTTATTTCCTCATATTTACTTTTTACAAATCTACTTGAAATCACCTGTGGTTTTTCGTAAGGAACACTAATATCAGAATATGGGCCAACTATTCCGATCATCCATCCACACTTCGCAACATAAGAAGGTTCATAAACTTTAAATTTATATGTATGATAATAGAGTCGATTTCCATTATTGTCAATATTGATTTTTTCAATATGCTCTATTTCGTCTGGAACTTTTTCTAAATCTCCTGGAAAATCTAACCAATTAACCAAATTAGTTTCTGCTCCCTTTTCTATAGTATTATACTCTTTTGGAAATAAATCAATTCTGTTATACTCTTTAAGAAGTTGATATGTAATTTCTCTGGTTTTACTATCAAATGCATATTTTATTAATAAACTAGATTCAGGTATTTCTCCTTTAGCTATTTTTTTAAATAATGGTCTTATAATATCAAACTTAACTTTGTCTTTCGGTAAATTTGAAATCCTGTAAAAGTTAAAAGCATTTTTATAAATGACAAAACCAATGAGAATTAGGACAATTATTCCAAAAATTAATTGAAAGTTTTCCATTTTGTATATGCTTGTATACAACAATTGTATATAATCACCTAGGTAATTAATATATATTACGTTACTAAAATCAAAAATATATCCATACGATAACTATGGTTTTTCATAACTATCGTCAATTTTTTCTACAAGAGTTGATCCATTTTGATAAGTTCTAAGCACCAATTGAATGCCTAACTTATCCAATTATTTAAACTGTTTTGTTTTTCCAGCCTCTTTTTTCAATACTCCGTATATTTAAAGTGTTTTTTATAGATTCTAGATATGCTGCAAGGCTTTTCAGTTCTGAATCATTTTGATCCCCTTCAAAAGCGCTTACATAAATTGCATTTCCGTAATTGTCTTTAGTTTTTTCGGGAGAATCATCAATCATTAATATCTGCTCTATAGAAAATCCTTTCTTTTTGACTTTTTTGAGGCGTTTTTCATGAACATATTCATCAAGTGTATAATCTCTTTTTGTAGTGCAACGAGTTCTTCCCCAAATAAATTCAAATTCAATACTTTCGGGTTTTATTGTATTCACTATTTCTTCAACGTATTGATCATCGGCAGACGACCAAACCGCCAATTTAAAATGAGAACTCATGGTTTCCAGAAACCATTCGAGATGTGGTCTTCTATAAATAAAATAATTTGCATACTGAAAATCAAAGTCAATTTCAAGTTTTTGTTCAGTAGCATGAATCAGAGTTTCATCTAAATCCAGTACTAATAATATTTTATTTTCAGTTTCCAAATTTGATTAACAGCTTAAAGAAATGGCACAATACCTATTTCTATTATTTCTTGAATATAAAAATAACAATATTCAGAAAAAAGGGGCGCTATTATTTTAGACTGATTAATTCAGTATAGACTTAGTTATCGTTATTTTTCATAACCTCTTGTAATTCTTTAATTTTCCAGTCTTTATTTTCTTTTATAAATAATTCAAACATAGCTGCATGACTTGCCCCAACCAAAACCATAATTCTTTGGTCAGACTCCAATGTTTTTTTTTGAATCAATGACCACATATACAGGTTTCTTTTGAACCATTCTGAAGTTAAAAGAGGTCCAGAAAAATCATTAGGACTTCCTGCTTGTAACATTAAGTTGTTATGAAAGTGATTAGAAAAACTACGTATTTCTGGACTATTAAGATAGTAGGTGAGTTCTGTAAGCGAAGCACCAGAATCAATTTGGTTATCAAACTCTACGGTAATTTTAGATATCGCATCTTCAATCTTCTTTTTTAGTTCAGATTGATTATTTTTTTGAATATCCTTCATCACATCCTCAAAAGGAAATGAAGTAGTGTAATCAATACTATATACCTTTTTTAGACGATTCTGTTTTGCAATTTTAAACGCCAACTGAAATATTTCATTCTTGCGATAAAAATCAGAAAGGCTATCGTTTTGAAAATACTGCCCTTTAGTATATAGCTGATATAAAGAATCTAATTCTTTTTGCTCATTATATGGCCATTCTACAAATATTTTGGTTGGATTGTATGCTGCGATACGTTTTGAAATTTCTTTTAGTTCTAGTTGAGATTCTTGGCTTAGAATGTCAAAAGATTTGGTTTTAGCAATGTCAGCGCCAGGGTTGTTATAATGAAATGTTCCAACAAGTAATACTTCTTTACTGTTTAAATTCTCGATGGGCTTTGTTTGTTCATTACCTTGCTCTTTTTTACAACTAAAAATTAAAAATACGAGTAATAATGTGATGTAGTTCTTCATAGTAAATTAAATATAGATGATATGTTGCATTTATGGGTTAGAATATGTGTGTTATTATATAAAGACGCTTAAATTTTTCAAAGGGTTGCCTGGCACGTTATTGTACTATAACCAACATACTAATATATGAGCCTTGCTTTTGCATGTGACACAAAAAGATCTGTTCAATTAAAGTTGAGGTTTATAAAACTTTCATTTTTTGTATTTCTGGCTACAGTATAACTTTTAAAATTGCAATGCTAAATAAATGGAGTGGTAACGAAAGAGATGAAGTGCTTTGCTTTTATACTTTTTTGTACCCTTTAGAATATCGGAAAATGAAATATGTGTTATGTTAAACATTATCCATAACATCAATTTTAATTGGAACTTCTATATCTATAATGGTGCCTCTGTGTACTCTAGAATCTATAGACAAAGTACCCGATATGTTTTGTAATCGACTTTTGATATTTTCTAGCCCTATGCCAGAAGTAGTTTGTCTGGTGTCAAAACCAATACCATTATCTTCGAACAATATATTTAACGTGTTTTCTGATAATGTTAACTGCAATTCTACCGAAGAAGCCTTGGCATGTTTAATTGTATTAGTGATCAACTCTTGAATGATTTTAAAAGTTTCTAACTGTATCAATTCATCAAGAAGATCTACTTTTTTTCTTGGGTAAACAGTAAAAGTCGTAATAAGTTTACTGGCATCTCCTATGCTGGTAAAATATTCTTCGATAACATCACAAAAGTTATTGTGGCTAAATTTTTTAGGAAGTAAGTTGTGAGAAAGATTACGAACCTGTTCATACGTATCATCTAATTGCAGATTAATAGTTCTTAGATAACCATTTTTTGTGTCATTTACGGCATTACTAAGGTGCAGTTTGATTGCAGCAAGGTTGCCACAAATACTGTCGTGCAATTCTTGCGCAATTCGTTTTCTTTCTTTGTCCTGACCATCAACAGAGGCTTTGATTACTTTTAATTCCTGTTCTTTGAGTATGGTTGAAATCTTTTGTTGACTTACTTCTTCTTGTTTTTTATTTAATTGGCTTTGTGTTTTAAGCTTTTGGTAATACATAATTAATAGACCAATAACTGGAATCAAAATGATGAGAAAAGAGTATAGAATAATATTTTTCAGACTTTTTTGTCTGGCCAGATTAGCTTCATTAATTTTCAATTCGGCTTGTTTAATTTCTTGATCTTTTTTTAGTAAGATATTTTCGTTCTCTGTTTGTTCGGCACTGCACTCTAAAGATAAAATTTGATTTTCGTTTTCCTTTTTCTCAATTTCTTGTTGAAGTCTTAAATTTCTAACAGTTTCATTCTGATTCGTCAATTCAAGTATGCGATTCGTATTTTCTATTTGAAGAAATTTAATCTCCTTTTCTTTTTGCGAAGTCTGATATTTTACTTCTAATTCATTGATTTCTTTGTCTTTTTGTAGTTTGCTTATAGAATCTTTTACCTGAAAGTATTGAGAAATATAATTAAAAGCATTTTTGTAATCAGATTGATGTAATGCAATTTCTTTGAGATTTTCGTAAATATAAAATTGTTGTTCTAAATACCCTAGTTTAACGGCTTCATCTAATGCCTTCAGATATATTGAATCAGCCTCTTTATATTTTTTTTGGTTAAGTAAAATATTTCCAATATCCATTCTTGATACTAGAGCTATTTGTAAAAAATCGTGTTTTTCGGATACTTCGATAGCTTTTTCATAAAGAGAAATGGCTTCTTCATATTTACCTTGGAACTGAGCATTAGAGGCTAGATTTTCTGTGATCACTGCTAAGGCCTTATGATCATTGTCCTTTTTGGCAAGTATTGATCCTTTTTGCAGATATTCTTCTGAACGCTCAAAATTCTGTAGTATTGAATAAATACCACCTATGTTAATATAGCTTCCATAAATTATTTGCTTATCTTCTTTATATTCAAGGCATTTTTTGAAATACTTCAATGATTTTTGGTAATCTCCAGTTTCTCTATACACTCTTGCCAAACCGTGCATATTAAGATAATAAACATATTTGTTATTATATTTTTCCGCAGCTTCTATACCTTTTAAGTTCCATTTTTTAGCTTTTTCAAATAGGCCTTTAGTTAGATGATTAATGGCTAATATATTATAGGCTGTTGATTGTACTCTAGTATGAATAGTGTCATTTTTTAGAGTATATTTTAAAGCTTTATTGACATAGAAAATAGAAGAATCTGTTAATGTTTTAGACATAAAATAACGACTTAACATTAGATTAATATTGATTAAGGCTCTTTTCGATTTTAGAGTTTTAAGTAACTTATGACTCATTGTATATCCCTTTATGTCACCTTTGTTTGTTAAGTTAAGTGCAGAATCGATAAGTGGCTTTTCTTGTTGATACATCTCTTGCTCATAAGATAGAGTAGTACTGTTAGTTTGTCCTAACATTAAGAATGGAATACTTAAAACGAAAAGGAATATGGGGCTAAAAAAATTCTGCATTAGTAAATATGTTGATTTTGTAAGTTTACAATTGTACTCTTTTTTAATGTTTTAAAAAAATAATGGAGAAAAGGGTATCTAGTTTTTAGATACCCTTTCTTTGCACAGGATTTATAATTAGTATCGATCAATTTCTAATCATAGAAATTTTAATACTACAAATTAACATCTGGGGCAAACATCAATATAGTCATATACTGTAGTGGTTTGATTAGCACAACCGGTTTTAGAAACCGTAAGTGTGACTTTTACACTACCTACACCAACATTAATACTTCTTCCAGTGCCATGATAAGTGTTATTTCTTTTAACTACTGTCCATGTATATGTAAAAGAACTATCGTAATTCTTGGCATAAGCAGTTCTACCAGCTACATCTATTCGTATAAACGAATTACTATTTAGAGGACAAGGTGGGGGATCATTAAATGTGAAATTTTGAGTCCTTGTCACTTCGGGGCAAATACTTATTGGGATCGTATTGTTGATTTTGTTTAATACAGATAAAGTGACCGTTGAGCTACCTTTGGGTATGGTAATACTTCTTCCTGCTGCATTAATGGTATTATCATCATTGATTACTTTCCATTCGTAAGTAAACCCTTCTGTGTAATTTAAGACTTGCACAACTCGATTGGCATCTACTTGCATTAAGGTGTCTGTATTATCAGGACATCGGGCATAAGAAGGTGCTTCGTGAAAGTATATTTCAGCATAATTTAAAGAAGATGTAATAAGCCCTATTGTTCCTTCTTCCAGGCCAGTTCTTTGGACTCTTACTCTTCTTGAGTTTGGATCTCCAAGAATTTTAAAACTTCCTTCTGTATACCATCTAAAATTACTTTCGTTTGTTTCAGCTATAACTACACTTTCAACAAACGGAATTGTTTTTCCTGCCTGAAAATCAATGATAACAGGTCCTTCATAACCCACAATCCCAAAAAGATTATTTGAAGCATTAATTCCTACCAATCCTTCTTCGATATTATCGAGTTCTTCGCCCATATAAACCTTTGAAGTTATTTCGGTTAATTCTTGATTTGTAGTATCAATACCCTGGTTATCATTCTTTTCACAGCTGCTAATAAGAATAGAAAAGAGTACAACTGATATCGTTCTGAAAATTGTTTTTCTCATTTTTAATTTTGTTTTATGAACCTAAGCCCGGTTTTGGAGTTGATCCATCAGGACATGTATTGCTGCATGAAACGGCAATAATTTCCAAATACCCATGTGACCCCATTACAATACATCCACAATCGTCACTAGAAGGAAGACCAATTCCTCCTTTGATAGATTTTTGTTGTGTTCTGCTGATTTGATGAGTGCCATCTAGATTCAAAATGTTTTTAATCATAATACTTGAGTTTTAATTAATAATTCAAAAATCGAAGATTGAGCCTGTGTGATTACATTGTTTAAAATGTGTTATTATTTCTACGTGAACTCAATAATAGATTCTTAGCAAATTTTGGGATTAAACTTTGAAAAGTACTCACACTATATGGTGAAATTATAATTTCACTGTTTTTGGGGATTATAAAGAATATAGCTAAATACAGCACTTTAACATAAATGAGATGTGAGAAGATTTATGTTGTTCTGAGCGTTTTTTTGGTAACGACTAAATTAATCCTTGTTGTATAGCATATTTAACTAAACCTACCATGTTTTTTGCACCAATTTTGCGCATTAGATTTTTTCTATGTGTATCTACGGTATTAATCGAAATATGTAATGTTTCTGCTATTTCCTGAGTGCTTTTTTCTTGCGAAATACACTTCAAAACATCCATTTCTCGAGGGCTTAGATTTACTTTTTCGTCCTTGATTTTTTTTGAAGAGAAAAGACTTTCATTGTGGATTTTTTGTACTTCTTCAGAAAAATATTTTTCTCCTTCAAAAACAGTATGTATAGCGTTTAGCAATTCTATTTTCCCGGTATTTTTTAATAAGTATCCTTCTACATTTTGATTTTTAGCCTTTTCGATCATGGATATTTTTCCATGAGAACTCGTAATGATTACTTTGATATCCGGATTTACTTTTTTTATTTCTTTTGTAAGTTCTAATCCGTCCATTTCTGGCATTTCAATATCTGTAATTAAAACATCGATAGTTAGTGATTTTAGCTTGGTTAGTGCTTCCTTTCCATCATTAGCAATGCCAACTATAGTGAAGTGAGGTATTTCATCAAGTATAGAAAAAATACCTTGCAAAAACATTTTGTGATCATCTGCCAAAAAAAGTTTTATTTCTCTCTCCATAATTATGAAGCAATCTTAATATTGTTTATTGAAACCATCAATGCAAAGGAAAAACAATTTTAAATAAAACACTTCACCCAAAACCGTGAGGTAGTTAAATTGGAAAAGCTAAGAAATTGTTTAGTCATAAATTTAAGGTATACACCGTAAAATAATACAGATAGCATATCAGAATAGGACATAATATGGATAAAACACCTTCTTTTAATCACTCCATCGGGATATTTATATTAACAATAACTCCCTGGCCTGGAGAGCTTGTTATTTCTAATTCACCTTTAAGCCCTTCTAATCGAGATCTTATATTTCTAAGTCCAATACCGTCTTTGTTCTTTGTTGTGTCAAAACCTTGTCCATTATCCTCAACCATAATATTAATATAATTCTCATGCTGTGTTAAGTTAACATATACTTCATTAGCATCGGCATGCTTGTTAATATTAGTAAGTAATTCTTGCACAATTCGATAAATCTCAACTTGATTCTTTTCTGATAGTTTATCTAGTTCTTCTCTTGGAAAAAATTCTGAATTAATTTTAGTTCCATCGATAGTTTTAAAATCTATTAATTGATGTATTAAACCAGTAAATGTATTTATATTGATTTCTTTAGGAACCAAATCATGAGAAATAGAACGTACTTCATGATACGTTTGATCGAGACGATCTGCTAATAATTGTACCTCGGTCGTTTGTTCTTCTAATCGAGAAAGTTGTAGTTTGATAGCCGCTAGATCTCCACTAATACTGTCGTGTAGATCTTTAGCGATACGCTCACGTTCTTTATTTTGTCCATTAAGCTGTGCTTTTAAAGTTTCTAGCTTCTGCTCTTCTAAAAGTTTTGCAATTTCTTGATGATTTAATTCTTCTTGTTTCTGCAGTAAAGCTTGTTGATTAAAAAGACGTTGTCTATATAAAAATGCAATGGCTCCCAACAAAATTGTTAAGAGAATACTACCCATTATAATTAGTAATTTTTGTTTTTTTTGTTGTGTAACAATCTCTTTTTGGTGTGCTATTTCGGCTTCTTTTTTTTCGAGGCTATATTTGGCTTCGATTTCAAGTATTTTTTTGTTTCGCTCTATGTTGTAAAAGCTATCCATTGCTCTAACAAATCGTCCTGCATAAATTCTGAAGTTTTTGATATCTCCCTTTTCTGCATAGGCTAATGCCAAATTATTAGCAACATTAGAGCGGTTTAAATAATTTTTAGTTTTTTCTACGATCTGTTCCGCTTCTTTTAAATATTCCAGCTTTTCATCATAATTTTTCTCTTTTGTAGCGATAACTGAAAGATTTGAAAGAATACCACTTAGTAAGTTTTGATAATTTGAACTCTTGGCTATTTCTTTAGCTTCAATCCAATATTGTTTGGTTTTTTTGTAATCACCAGTTTGATAATAAATAGCTCCTAAGTTGCTTAACGTATTACAACTGTTATAATTATCTTTAACTATTTTAAAAATGTCTAGACTTCGCAATAGATTATACTCGGCCTTCTCAAAATCATTATTTCTATAATGGATTAGTCCTAAAGAGTTATAGGCTGCGGCTAAAATATTATTCTCTTTAGAATTGTTGATGATTATTTTTAAATAATGTTCGGCTTTGCTATGATTGTCTAATTCTCTATATACTTCAGATAATTTAAAGTATAATTCATAAGTTAGGTTATGATTTTGCTCTTGATTTATTTTTTTTAGCGCTTCTAATATGAGTGTAACTACCTTGTCTTGATTTCCTCTACTGGTATTTAATTGGCTCATTTGTACTACTGAAAACCCAAATAATGTATCATTATCGATAGATCGGCTTAAATCCAATGCATTATCATAAGAATATAAAGCAGAATCTGATTTTGCAAGATTCTCATAAGCTACTCCTAATTTTAGATAGCTTTTTATTTTATAAATATCATTATTTTGCTTTATACTATACTGTAGCATTTTCTTGGCATGAACCAGTGCTTTTTTTGAAGATATATTTTCTAAACTATCGAACGAGGTTTCTAATGCTTTAAATAATTGGGTGGTATTGCCGTCGTGTTTCTGACCATGAGATTGATTCATGATCATCATAGTTAGAATCAAAACTAGAAAAATCCGCATGAGGTTTATATAAAGTGATTTTCACAAAGAACGTAAAAAATATTCTTTGAGAGCATCACATGAAAGGGGTATAATTCAATTTCACATAAAAAGGTTATGATAATGTTTTGATAAACAACAAGATTTGTGGTGGTTATTAATTTCGAAGGATTCGAAAACTGTAATCAAGTTAATTTTAAACCTCCACCTGCTTTATGAAACATTGTTATATCTTGTTTTTAGTATTCTTATTACCGTTTTCTTATGGTATTTTAGCTTCAGAAAACGCGATTTCTGTCCAAAATCAGGATAACAAATTGATCATTACTGAAATAAATAATGTTACCACAAATAAGTATCCAGTCCAGATAGGAAGACCTTTTGTTAAAGGAGAGATTACCGATTTTCCAGAGGCAGTTATTGATGGAACTACGATATTGACCCAGGCAGATGTAAAAAACAGATATGAAGATGGTAGTGTTAAATTTGCAATTATTTCTTTTTTAATTCCTACTCTTGAAGCTAATGCATCAGTAACAGTTACATTTCAAAATCAGGTTTCCGGACAAAATATTCCATTGACTAAACAGCAAATGTTAGATTCTTCTTATGACTTTGATGCAGTCATTGAACTTATTAATGGTGGAGTCGTCAATGCTTCTGCACGACAAATGTTACAAAACAATGATTATGTTTATTGGACTCAAGGACCTATTGCTACAACTGTTATAATAGCTGATCATTCGAATCAGGAAACTTCTTTGGGGCATGCAGTAAGTAAATATGATATTGGGTTTGATGGACACCGATCTTTTCGACCAATCTTTCAGGCTACATTTTGGCCTGGTATTCATAAGGTTATGGTTCGTTTTATTGGAGAGGTTTCTAATACTGAGTCTCTTCAAGATGTAGTGGTTAATGATATTATATTAAAAACAGGATTGACGAGCCCAACTATTCAATATGATCTGCCCATAACCAAATCACCCTTAAAAATGTATGTAGGATCGCGTTGGACGAAAAAATATTGGATTAATGGACAACCTTCTGACATTGTTATAAATCATAATTTGGAATATTTAATTAAAACTAAATATTTACCTAATTACGATGTGACAAAAACTATCGATTTCAATCGAATTACTAGTAATTATACTACGTGGTCATCTTCTAATGATATTTATGATCATGCCACCTGGCAAAGAGCTATGCCTACCACAGGCGGCAGAATGGAGATAGGTCCATATCCAACGATTACATCAGATTGGTTCTTTACCTGGACTAAAAAAGCAACAGATGTTGCTTATGGGCATGCTGATCTGGCTGCTGCTTGGCCGGTACATTTTCGTGAAGGAAATATAACTCGAGGAGGAGTAACACGATATTTTGATAGAGACAAAACTACCCAAGCCATAGGAAAACCAATATCGGTTATTGGAAGACCTACATTAATGGTTAATGGCACATATTATATCAATAATACTTCTGTAGGCACCAAAGCCATTGATTTTTTAAATATTGTTGGTGATTGGGCTTCAAATGCATATGATGCTGATGCAGTTGATTATCAACCATGGGTTCCCGATGCGGCACATACTCCTGATCCCTTTTCTGTACAATATATGCTAAGCGGAGATTATTTTTATTTAGAAGAATTATATTTTTGGGCTTCTTATCACTCCCTAAATGAAGCTCCTATTGCACCATGGGGTAGGGGATTAACAGGAGCTTATGGAGGAATACAAGGACAGATAAGAGGCGATGCGTGGGTTTTTAGAAACCGTATCAGAACAGCTTTATTAAGCCCAGATCATAGCCCCGAAAAAACATTATTTACCGATTTAATACATGATGCAATTGCACTGTGGGAAGGACAACGTAATGTAATTGGAAGCACGCATCAGAGTGATCCCATGTGGAACTGGGGTAATACTGTAGCAAAGACCCATGAACCCTCACCATTAAAACACTGGAATAATGGTACAAGTGCCAGGGCAACAGATCCATTAGATGTAACCAAAGTTTCTACAGGAACGGCACCTTGGGAACATGCTTTTCTCTTATTTGCTATTGGGCAAGCTCAAGAAATTGGGTATGCTGTTGAAGGAATTCGTGAATGGTTTGCTCCTTATATGATTGAACAAATGACCACATCAGGGTATAACCCTCACCTAATTGCCGCATATAGTGCTCCTGTACAAAATCAGAATGGCGAATTTTTTCAGGATTGGTTAAGTGCACAAGATGCATATCTAAGTGATTTCAATATAGAAGATCGTTTTAATACAACAATAAACTGGGGGTCTGATTCTTATCCACATTACGCCCTAGGAGCAATGGCTATGATAGCAGATTTACCTGGTGCAGGAGATGCTTGGACATGGATTCAAAGTAAGGTACTTTCTTCTACAGAAGGGAATCCAAAATGGGCTATTTTGCCAAGAAAAGTAGATAACACAATACCCGATACCGATGATAATGATGACGATGTAGTAGATAATGATAATGAAATAAGTAATGATAATGATACGGTACTAGAAGAAGATAAACCAGTTACAGAAGAAATAGCAAATACAATATATCCTATTCCAACAAATGGTACTTTGTTTATCAAAATTAATACTGTCAAAAAAGTGAATTTTAAGTTGTATACCCTTACAGGAAAACTGGTGTTTGAAAAAGACTTAGACCACGAAGTGAAAGAAATTCCAATTGATATTACGAGCTTAACCGATGGCTTTTATATTTTAAAAATCACTGCAAACAAAGAAAGCTATTCAAAAAAAATAGCCTTGTTTCACTGATTTAGAGAATGAGTTAGTTATTAGGAAATATGATATCAATTCACGTATTTTTAGAAAATAAAGATGTAGATCTCTAAATCTAACATATATAGTCTTTAAAAAAACTACAAATATGTATAACCTGAATAACAAAAAATTTATCCCAATAGAAAACAACAAGGGCCTGTCTTCTAACGAAACTATTTTTCGGTATTACCAAAATGGTAAAATAATTACTTGAAGATATAAAGGAGGAGCGATTATAGAAGGTTCAATCATTGGAAAACAAACAGGGACTAATACTATTGAATTGTTATTTCAATGCATTACTGATAATGGTGAGTTAAAATATGGAGAATCAAAGGGGATTATTACAAAAGATAGTTCAGGTAAATTACAATTGCAGTTTGTTTGGAACTGGTTAAATGGAGATCAAATAGACGGAACATCAGAATATATAGAATTAGCAGATGAAAATTGATGTTTTAAGTTCGGAAGATATGAATTCAACTATTCAAGATGAAGTAGTTAAACTATTTAAGCAATTAAGTCCTGATAAAAAGCAAATAGAACTTAAAGACATTCTAACAGATAAAAACCCAATCATTATTGCATATTGTAGAGATCAGGATAAAATTGTCGGGATAGCTTCTTTATGTATTTATAAGGTTATTTCTGGGTATAAAGGTTGGATTGAAGATGTCGTTGTAGATTCTAATTTAAGAGGGAAAGGAATTGGTAGAAAACTAATAGAAAAACTTTTAGAAATAGGTGAAGCAAAGAAATTGTCTGAAATCTTGTTATTTACTGAAGATCATAGAAAACCGGCAATAAATCTCTATAAAAATCTTGGGTTTATTGAAAAAAATAGTCAAATATACAATCTAAAATTATAGCTTAATTTATGATTGAGACTAGAATAGTAAATTATAGCATTATTAGTTTTTCTTTGTAGTCCTGTAATTGTAAGCATGCTAAAGTTTCTTTTTGTATACTGCATAAGAGGAACCGTTTTTAACATATTTTTAATAAATAGTGCTATTATCTCTTTTTTAAAAATTTCGTAGCTACTGTAAAATAAGGTTTTTTTAGATTACACTCCTTAAAATTAGATGTTAAGGAAATCTTAATTTATATTTGTTTTCCCAAATCTTTAAAAAACAAATATGAACTTTAGACAATTGCTGTTGTTTATTCCTATTGCAATATTGGCATCTTGCTCAGGAGAAGATAATGACTATACCGAAATTACGAATACCGGTACTCAAGCGGTATCAGAAGAAACTCTACAGATACTTAGTGGTACTTTTGGCGATAATATAAATCTAAATAATTTAGATAATTATGCTAATCAGATCACCCCTAATTATATTACAAAAGACAATTCTGCAACAAACCCAATTACTGATGTAAAAGCTACTTTGGGGCGTGTTTTGTTTTATGATAAAAATTTATCATCAAATAACACAATATCTTGTGCCAGTTGTCATCAACAAGCTTTTGCTTTTAGTGATAACAATAATGTGAGTACTGGAGTAAATGGTGTAACGGGTAGGCATAGTATGCGTTTAATTAATTCACGGTTTGCAAGAGAGACAAGATTCTTTTGGGATGAACGTGCGGCTACATTAGAAGAGCAAACAACACAACCTATACAAGATCATGCTGAGATGGGTTTTAGTGGTCAAAATGGAGACCCAACACTTGCCGATCTTTTAACAAAGCTTGAAGGAATTACATATTATCAAGAATTATTTCAATTTGCCTATGGCGATACCACAATATCTGAAGCACGATTACAAGAGAGTTTAGCACAGTTTATACGAAGTATTCAATCTTTTGATTCTAAGTACGATCTGGGAAGAATTGTGGCCCAAAATGATAATCAACCATTTACTAACTTTACAGATCAAGAAAATACAGGAAAAGACTTATTTTTTAGACCTCCTAATCAAAATGGGGCAGGGTGCGTTACTTGTCATGCAGCTCCAGAGTTTGATATTGATCCGCAGAGTTTAAATAACGGAATTATTGGAGTTTTTGGAGATGCTACAGCCACCGATGTAACGGTTACAAGAGCACCAACATTAAGAGATATTTTTAATAATGCAGGAATAATTAATGGAGCGTTAATGCATGATGCAAGTATGCCTTCTGTTGTTGATGCGCTGAATCACTATAATGATATTGATGCTACAGGAAACACAAATCTTGATAATCGATTGCGTGGAGGTCCTGGAGGTAATGGGCAAAATCTTAACTTGACTGCTGCTGATATTTTGGCGCTCGAAGCCTTTATTAAGACATTATCTGGGACTAGCGTGTATACAGATACTAAATGGAGTGATCCTTTTTTAAACTAATCACTATTACAATACGAATTTAATAAAAGTCAGTCTTGGAATACATTGCGATTAATATAAAGGGGGAAAACTATATATTAATCTCTATAAGAAGAGCCACTTTATCAAAAGAGTGGCTTTTTCTTTATTAGTTTTTCATGGTAGCAATAAAAACAACTTTTATAACTTTCTACCCTGGATTTATAAGTTTTTAATGGTGCTTAAGTATTTTAAACAAAACTCTGGATAACCTCTTCCTAGTTCTTCTTGATATGTTGAGGTAATTTTAAATATTCTATCCTCATATTCGAGATTACCATTTAGTTTATATTCAATGCCGCCATTTCCTCCATTTTCTTCAAAAATGAAATAATTTAATGTTGCTCCGCTATCAAAAGTGAAAGAGGTATTGTATTTGTTGTTTTTGGGGGCGGTTGCTTTTTTTATGCTAAATAGTTTCACACTTCTCCCTTTTGGATTCAAATTAATCAAGACCTCATTATTACTTTCGTCAAAGGAAGATTCTTGTGGGACCAGTATACTTATTTTCAATTCTTTCAATTCTAATTTGACAAGATTTTCTTTGCGTAATTCTTTGTCAAAATTGTGTTTGTTTGAATCACAATTTAAAAAGAGAAACATACATATTAATAAAGCTGCTTTTATCTTCATTTTGAATAATTCGTCAATATGTTAATTATTATGGAACAACATAAAAGATACTAAAAATAACCGCCTATTTAATTAAAACAAGAGTAGTAAATAAAAATTTTTGAGGTATGATCTACATACTATGTATTGAAAGATTTGTCAAAAGGTATATATGTCGTAAAGATGAGTTATGTTTTAAAAACAAAAAAGCCTTACAAAAGTAAGGCTTCCTGTGATCGCGACAGGATTCGAACCTGTGACCGTCTGCTTAGAAGGCAGATGCTCTATCCAGCTGAGCTACGCGACCGGATTGAACGATAGTAAAATACCCGGTGGGTGTTTTACAGTGAAGGGCCAGATGGTGTGTTGGCAAACCATTACTTTCCCTTATTCGTTTCATTCTGTCGGGGTGGCAGGATTCGAACCTGCGACCTCCGCGTCCCAAACGCGGCGCGATAACCGGGCTACGCTACACCCCGAAAACAAAAATGCGGAGAGACCGGGATTCGAACCCGGGCAGCACTTGCGCGCTGACAGATTAGCAATCTGCTCCATTACCACTCTGGCACCTCTCCAAAAATATTTGTTATGAACTTCGCACTAGTGTTTCAAATGCGGATGCAAATGTAGCTTTTATGTATCTACAATGCAACATTTTTTTAGCATTATTTTATATTTGATTTTAGCTTTTTTTTAAAAACTTGAAAATCAGTTTTTTCTCTACATTTTAATTTAGTTAAACCTTAAATCATATGATCAAAGAAACCTTAACTACTTCTTTTCATATATTTGTGTAATAATGACCTATTTATTATGTTATGTGTATGTATAAAAATACTTTAAATATGAATATTAGATATATTCTAATCTTTACGTTGCTGTTTAGCAACTTTATATTTGCCCAAAAACCTGTTTTACTCGATGATTTCACAATTAAAAATGGAGAAAAATATAAACGTATAAAAAGCATAAATACGTATCAGATTGCTTCAGGAGATAGACTTGTTTCTATTAAAAAGGGTAGAAAAGGAATGACCATACAACGTTATTCTTTAGAGGATCTTAAAGAGGATATAAAGAAAAGACAAGTCATAGAAGATAAAGGTGATTTTCAAACTGTTATGGAATTAAACGACAAGGCAGTTGTTTTTTATACTAAAGGAAATCGAGCGTATGGTCAAAAAATTTCGTTAACGGGTATTATCGCAGAAAAACCTATACAACTTATTAATGATAAGGAAAGTATGGCTAGAGATGTAGGTTTTAAAAGTACATACGGTTTTGATGCAGGTGGAAGAATCAATCAATTCGTATTTAAAAAATCTCCAGACGGAAGAAAACTATTAGTTTTATTTAGAATTAAGAATGCTGAGAGTAAAACCGATAAGATTGGTATTACAGTTTTTAGTGATGGTCTCAATATGTTATGGAGAAGAAAGGTAACCATGCCATATGCATCTGATAAAATGCAGTATGAAGATTTTGCTATTGATAATAAAGGAGTTTTCTATATGACGGCTTCAATTTTTAATGAGGCATCCCAGGAAAAAAACAAATTAGAAGCTACCTATCGTACCGAACTATTTAAAATAACTGAAGACGGGGGAGAGATCGTTAAAAACCAAATTGATATCCCCGGTAACTCTATTACCGATGCAGCGATAGAACTTAATAATGAAGGGGAAATTGCATTTTCTGGTTTTTATGCAAAGAATACAAATAAAAATGAAGTGTCTGGAGTGTTTTCTGCTACATTGGCTGGTGATGGATCTCTGGCGTCACTTGTCAAAAGTGATATACCTGCAGAAACATTACAAGACTTTGTGATTAAGCGAGAAGCACGCATCAATGAAGGAACACAAAAAGAGAATGACCTTTTGGATCTTGAAAAACTTAAGATTAATGATGTAGTTTTTAATACAGATGGAAGTACAACCTTATTTGGTGAGCAACGCTATGCTGAATCTTTTACGACCTCTAGTTCTTCGGGTTCCAGAACAACCTATAAATATTATTACAGAGATATTTTTGTGTTTAAACTCTCTTCTAAAGGAAGTATAGTATGGATGCATAAACTTCCAAAGTGGCAAATGGGTACTATTGGTAAAAGAAGTATGTCATACATTAATTTTGAAGATAAAGGCAAACATTACCTGTTTTTTATCGATGATTTTACCAACTTAAAACGTTCATTTGACGAAACTCCAACTCGTTATTTTGATGGCAAAAAAGAGTTTAATTATCTTACTGCATATGTTATTGATGATGCTACAGGAGAAACCACAAAAGAAGCTATTCTTACTGGTAGCGATATCAGAAATTCAAGATTAGATGTGTTAGAGCTTACTAAATCAGGAAGATTACCCAATAAGGATTTAATTTTAGAAGCTTATGATGGTAAGAAAAATAATTTATTGGTTAAAATCTCGTTGACTAAATAGAGCACAATATTAATGCTATTAACCCCATTTCTTAACTACTATTAATGAAAATCTTAACTATCCTACTAGTTTTTCTATCGACTACAACTACTACAAATGTAGTTAGCCTTGAAGAAATTCGAAGTTCGTATAAAATATGTAACGAATCCAAAGAAAAAGCCGAACAGTTTTACGACCTTACAAATAAAGCACTACAAAATAAAGGCGCTATTTATAAAGGTTATCATGGAGCAGCATTGGCGTTAAAAGCGTCGTATTCGTGGAACCCTTTTAGTAAGTTATCCTATTTTAATAAAGGAAAAAAAATGATTGATCAGGCTATTCAATTAGAACCCAATAATATAGAATTAAGGATGATTAGATTAAGTATTCAATCTAATGCTCCTAAGATTGCAGGGTATTATCAAAATATTGAAGAAGATAAAAAATTTATGCTGGATAATATTGAAAACGTTTCTGGCCAGGAATTAAAAAAATATGTAGAAGGGTATATATCACACTCTGACGTATTTGCAAAACCTTAATACTACCTGTACATCATTTAGATATTTTTTAATCAGAAATCCGTCAATTCGATTTCTATGACAAATTCAAGCGGTTTTGATAAAAAGTTTGATTTTTAATCAAAGCAAAAATGATGTGTATAATTTTGTTTCTTACAGCATTTAGTACACTCATTTTATTTTTACCTTCTTCTACTTTTC
>NZ_JAERQJ010000019.1 GCF_016735115.1 Aquimarina mytili
GAACCTTCCAGCTTCGCTTGTGAATGTCGATACCAATGTATAACTTAGGGCAAGCGGTAATTTGAGTATTCATATCTTTAATTTTTAGTTCATTTTAAAGATACTCGACTTACTGCTTTTTCATCGATGCTATAAGTAATAGCGGTTTAAGTGATAAAACGAAAGTATGAACATAAAACAAAGGTCTGTCCTAAAACAAAAGATTTGTGAGTAGAATTCCGCTACTACTCATATACGAGACCGTTACCATATATTAAAAGATTAATGAAAAAAATATTAATATATATTGGATTCATAATAGTACTAACTGTTATTGGATTCTTAATTAGAGGAAGTTTTCTTGACATTTCATTCTCTCAACTTAACAAAAGGGATATTGAGATTATTAGTTATACTATGAACGGACAATTTAAATCTCATTTAATATTCGCATTGTCAATTGGAATTGTTCCCCTTTTATATTTGATTTCTGATAAATTTTCTAAACTAAAATCTCTAAATCAAACATTGGCAACTCTTGGGATAATATTCGGATGTGGAATTTTGAGTTGGCAATTAAGAATGTTTCAACTAAATAATCAATTACAAAGGTTATCTGAATTTGATCTTGGAAACGGAATTAAAAATTCAATGGATTTTCAGAACTTAAGTTTTGGAAGGTATTTATTTGTGGGATTTTTAATTGGAACACTAATAAGTGTTCTATTATTTAGAATGAAAAACCGATCAACGATGGAATAAAATACGTATGGTAACATTATATATGAAATCAGAGCAAACATAGCGTTGGATCGAATGGTCATTTCCTTTTTTTGTTGTGGCGCTAGATTTTTATAAGTTTAACAAGAAATAAAAATGCGCAGATAGATCGATTGGTTCAGGTATACTTGCCTTGCTCCAATTCATATATTTAGCGTTACAATACATTAAAAATAATAAACTAAATGACCTATACTACGGATATAAAACCGGAACCTAATATTGGAAGGAAAATTTTAGCGGGATTTATTGACTATCTTCTTATTTATACTTTTTTCTTTGCCTATCTGTATGCTTATGGAGAACCTGATTCAGAAGGCGTTTACTCAGTCAGTGGAATACTCACTCTACCACCAATATTGCTTTGGGGACTAATGACAATCGGAATTGAGCAATTATTCGGAGCGACTATTGGAAATTCTATTGTTGGATTAAAACCAATCTCAATTAACGGAATTGATGAAAAATTGTCATTTGGACAATCTTTTATAAGGCATTTATTAGATCCCATAGATATGTTTTTTTTCGGACTAATTGGAGTCCTCTCAATAAAAAATTCTGATAAAAACCAAAGGGTTGGGGATTTAGCAGCTAAGACCATAGTTTTAAGAGTCAAAGCTGCCAAAGAATCTGAATAAAAACATATGGTAACACTATATATGATGTCATAGCTGCTAAGTGACAAATCGAAAGGTTATTGTATTTTTGGTTAAGCTCAATGCTTGCAGAAAGTAAAAGTTAGCAACCAATGCGCAAGAAAAATCGAAAAGCAAGGTAACATTTTGCCCTGCTACGATACATATATTGAACGTTACCTGCAATTATGAAGAACCGAATTTTAATAATACTTCTACTTACAATTGGAATTACCAATGCTCAAGAAAAATATTCGGAATTGATTATTGGTACGTGGGAGTTTGACAAAACTTGTGATTTAAGAACGGAAGTTGAAAAAAACAAATTTGAGGAAATTCCTTGGTGTCCACCATATACTGAAAACGGAACAGGATATCCAACTCGAACTTTTAAAAATAACGGAGAATATATTGATTACTTTACATCTGAACATATTAAATACGGAAAATGGGAAATCAAAAACGATAAACTGATCTTAAAAAGTCGAATATCAAAACAAAACTCTGAATCAAGAAAAGAACTGATAAAACGATTCTTAAAAAAAGGTTTGATTTCAAAAGAAACTGACGGATTTTATTATCAAAAACCAATTGAAATTGAAATAAAAAGTTTGACTGAAAACCAAATTGAATATGGGAATGAAAAAATCTACTCAATTCACCAAAATATAAAAAAACAGTAGGTAACAAGTTGTATATTGCACATGCTCCCTTTGGGAAGCAAACGCAACATACAAGAGACGTTGTAAAACATTCAAAAGAACCATATGAAATTCATATTAACCTTATTTATTGGAATTCTAACTTTGACTTTGAATGCTCAAACGGAAGGAGAAGAAACTGTGATATTCTCAAGAATTGGAGAATTGAGTGATGAGCAATTAAATAATTCAGGAGCTTCTAAACTGACTTTTATTACGGACGAAAAGGAAGCTGAAAAAATGGCGCTATTGGACATTAAAAAAGGAAATCCATTTTTGTTGTTAATGGGCGGAATTGCACCAACCATAATTACAACTGACCCAGAGTTTGAAAAAGAATATGGAATTTACTTTTATGAATTTGGCTGCACTGGACCTGAAAATAGAATTGTAATAGCCTACAACAGAATGATATTTAAACACCTAAATTCGACAAAAGGAAAAAAGTGGATAAAGGAAGTTAGAGATGATGTAATCGGATTTAAGGAATGGAAACGGAATTATAAACGAAAAAGTTAAAATACTATGACTGAATTTATAATTATTTCAATACTTGTTATTCTGTTTGTGGGATTTTTATATTGGGCTTATCTCCCTGATTATAGCAGAAATCCAAAAGAATTCTGGAGAACAATAATCGGAATGCCAATTGGAATGCTTTTAGGTGGTTTAGGATATTCGACATTAAGCGATAAAATAAAGAAATGGGCAACTGACAAAAAGAAGAAGAATGTGAAATAAAACGTTTTACAACAATTTGCATATTGCATATGCCGCCTTCGGCAGGCAAACGCAACATATAAGGAACGTTAGCAACAAGCTCATAAAAAAATGAATACTAAACCAATTGACGAAATATTACCAAGAATCGCGGATGAGTATTTACAAAAGATTCTCGATGATTTTTCAGAAACAATTGATGAAGTAGTGAATTTTGGAACTCATATACTATTGTGGGATGTGGAAACCAAAAGAGAAGGAAAAGACAATAATATACCTTCATTGTTTTTAAGAAATATAATTGAGTTAGCTGATTCCATCTCTGTTTTAACTAGAAACTCATTAATTGACCCAGCAAAAATTCAAATCAGAGCACTATTGGAAAATCATTTTGGATTATTTTATATGCTCAAAGAAAATGAAAAACAAAGAGCTCTTAGTTTTATGGTATGGCGAGCAAAGAAAGATTTAAAATACTATAAACAATTCATTTCGGAAAATCCACAATCAAAAGAATTGAAATCAAAAATTTTAAAAGACGAAATGAATTTTGACATCTCTCAATTTTTTGATCGACCAGAAGTGAAAGATGTAATTAAAGCAAAGGTTGATTTATTGAACAAACCAGAATTTAAAGAAGTACATCAAGAATACATGAGAACTTCAAAAAAATTAAAGTCCAAATATCCTAATTGGTATTCTCTATATGATGGACCTAGGAATTTTTTAGAACTATCTAATCATCTTAAAAAATCTGTAATTTATGAATTTCAATATAGAAAGTATTCTAAGAATGTTCATGTTACTGGAATTCAAAAGGGTTTTGCGAGAGCAGGAAAAGATAGTGCCCAAATAATACAAATACGAGATTTTGAACATTGTAAGGATGTATTTACTTCTACTGTATCATATTTACTAGAATGCTATTCTCAATATTTAACTAAAAGAATTCCTGATAAAAGAAATAAATTGACTGATTGGTATAGAGGTTTTAAACAACATTATGACAAAATTGTATCTGAGTCCATAATAAATTATAAGAAATAGCAAGTTGCTAACATTATATATGAAATCAGAGCAATTCAGTGCTAGATCGAAAGGTCATTTTCTTTTTGCAGTGGCGCTAGATTTTTATAAATTGAATAAGAAATAAAAATGCGCAGATAAATCAATTGGTTCTGGCTTACTTGCCTTGCTCCGATTCATATATTTGGTGTTGTACTTAATTAAAAAATATTGTTATGCTTGGATTTACATTGTCAGACTTAGAAGTTTCATTAGACTTTAATTTTAAGAATACCAAAGAAGAATCAAGAATAAATCAGTTTGTGAAAATAATTGGGAATTTCAATGTTGCTGATGCCGAAAACTATTTTGATGAAGAATATGAGGACAGCATGAAAATGAATCAATATAACATCTTAGCTGCATTAAATCAGGTACTTGAAAAATTCAAATCAGAAGGTGATACAAAACTGTATATGAAAAGGGGAAGTTGTAAAAAACTTTGTTTTGAAGGACAAGATCAATTATATCAATTAGTTGGTAATAATTCAGGGCATACGTTTGATTTTGGGATAATTGAAAAAGATAACAAAATAGTTGACTTTCACGGATGTATGGGATTTTTTGATTGCAATGGAAATCCATCAACAAAATATCAAACCATGTGTGTGACATATGCTCTAAAATTAGCTGAAATGTCGAAATAAACTAATTACAACACCGTGCAAAAATGCATTAAAACGCCTTTTATACACAACGTTATGCACCAGCATCGGAGTTCTGAAAAGCAAAACGCAAGCAACACTCAAAACTGACAAACGCCAGATCGAAGACCTGAGCGTTTTTCCAAAGAATTTTAATGATCCAAAGGTTCGCTCCTATCCGCAACTGACGAAAGAAAGGTCATCGCTATTTTGTGAGGGTTTTTGTCTAACGCAAAGTCGCAAAGTGATTGCGGGAATCTGAAAAATAAGTTCGCAAGCAGTCCGTAAGCAGTTATCACTTTGCTAGAGGCAGTTTTGCAAAGTCACGGCTGACAAAAAAGCCGGTGCATAACAAAATGTATAAGTTCATAGCGACGGAAATTCCTAACGGAATTTCACGCGCTTTTGCTATCTTCGTGCCAGTACTGAGTGTAACGTTTGTGCCAGTTCCGCTACAAACTATACATTAACCGTTAGCTGCAATTCTGAAAAGAAACCTATTGAGTGAAATAAAAACATACGATTCTATTTCTGAGTATTTTGAATACTTCAAGATTCGCCTTCCACAGGAAATAGATTTTACAATACATTCCCTCGAAATTCTTCAACACGATGCCCTGCAAAAATCACCACTATTTAGAACCAATTATTTTGCCTTTCTACTAATTGAAAAAGGAGCTGGTTATTATACAATAGATGACAATTGGTTTCCGTTAAAAGAAAAATCATTTTACTTCACTAATCCTGGGCACACAAAATCCTTTGCCATCGATAAAAAATGGCAAGGGCACATCACAACATTCACATTGGATTTTCTAAAACCTTATGTTGCTAAACCTGTAGCTGAAGAATTTTCCTTTCTGCTCAAGGAAAGTATTCCGGTAATGTATCTTCCCAATGATTTCTTTCAAGAATTAAAGAATATTTTTGAGATTTTGCTGTTGGATTATAATAGAACAAGCGCCTACAAAAAAGAGATTTTAGCAAGCCAATTAATCACTATCCTATACAAAACCAAAGCATTGCTTAGAACCCACAAAGCAAAAGTTGAACTTAAAAATCGGCCTGCTGAAATAGTGCAAGAGTTTAACAGTCTCTTGAATACTCATTTTCTAGATATTCTAAATAAAAAGGAAACCTATATCTGGAACGTCCAGAAATTTGCAGATAAACTTCATATCCACCCCAATTACTTTAGCAGTATCATTAAAAACGAAACTGGTAAGACAGTTAAACAATGGATAAATACTAAGATTATAAGTGAAGCTAAAGCCAGTTTGCACAAATCAACTTTGTCAATTACCGAAATAGCTTACAGTTTAGGTTTCTTGGACATTAATAGTTTTAGCCGTTTTTTCAAAAAGGAAACAGGCGTTTCCCCTTCGCAATTCAGGAATCCTTAGAAATTGCACAATCATCCTTAGTTACTGCCCAAAACTTAGCAGATTTCCATTCTACATTTGTACTGTAATCATTTAATAACATTAAAAACAAATAAAAATGGAAACTACAGTAGAGAACAACAAGCAGATTTTAAAGCGATTGATCGACGAAGCCTTCAATAAGAGAAATTTAGAGATTCTGGAAGAAGTATTGCATCCAGAATTTATAAATCATCAGGAAGTCTTTCCGCTAGAAGCGAAAAAAGGACCAGATGTGTTCAGAGAACTATATAGTAAGTTCTTTGAAATTTTTCCTGATGTACAGGCTGAATACCACCACATCATAGCGGAGGTCGATTATGTAATGGCAAGAGACACCATTACAGGAACTAACAATGGTGAACTAATGGGAAATCCACCTACAGGAAAAGAAGTTGCTTTTGAAGTATTTCATCTTTACAGAATCAAAGATGGGAAATTAATTGAGCGTTGGGGACTAACCGATGATTTGGGCTTAATGAAACAGTTAGGTGTTATCAACGAATAAAATAATTATAAACTAGTAAAAAGAAAATATTATGAGTCATTTATTAGTAGAAAAAGGAACAAATTTATTAGTAAAATAATGTAGAAACTGTATTCGATTTTACAGTAGTAGAAGATGTAATTACCAAGTTCTTAAAAGGAGAACCAAGAAGTAACAGGTTATGAAATTCAGCAAGACCCTTGGGGACAAAAAGGAGCGTACCGCTGGGTACATTTCGGAGGTTTTGTTACTACTTCCTCTAAAAGTTCTGCTCCGTTTTAATCGCATTTTCCATTGCTTTCTGAACTTCTAAAGTCGTAAAGGCTAATTCAATTCCAAATGGTTTTTCGTTTAATTTACTCTTTGTAAAACCTTTTTAAGGTTAGAATTACCAAGTTCAAAATTGGCAAATGAGATTGTTGTAGTTCCTGAAATTATTTCTCCATAATCATTTTCGGGTGTCAGAAATTTTTGTTCAAATCCAAAAGCTTTTTTGTAAAAGTCTATTGCCTTTGGCACGTTCGAAACATAAAGAATTGTGTATGCGTATTTAATTTCTATTTCTGTTATTTTAGGTTTTTGAATTTTAACAATACTTTTTTCTGTGCAGTTATCTTTGTTATTGCAGGAAAATATTAAGAATAAACCAATTGATAAAAGTAAAACTTTCATATCATTTTTTTTTGTTACAAAATTACCTGACTAAACAAGGATTATTTTGTAAAAAAACGACATTATCTAAAATAACTGGATTTTCACCAGATATACGTTGGAATTCATATGTCATATGGGAATGATGGAAAAATCCCATATCAAATGCTATTTCTAAAAGGCTTGAATTGGTAAAAGTTGCTATTGATTTCATTGCATTGTTGAAACGCACAATGTTTGAAAATTCCTTTATTGTCACACTTATATAACTTTTGAAACTTCTTTCCAATTGTCTTAGACCTATATAATGCGATTTTGCTAAATCTCTTACATTTACAATTCCTTGAAACGACCTTATTTTTCGCTCGTATTATTTTTCGAGAAAGTCCAAAAAGAGTCCATTATATTATTAATTCCTTTTGATGGTTTTATTTCCTGGTACATTGTTCCTTTAAATTACCGCAAACGATTAGCTAAAATCCATAGGCTGACCATTTGTTTGTTTCTTGTAAGTGTCTGATTCAAAAGCACTTATAAAGCAACTCTTTGGTCTATGGATTTTAGCGCTTGTTATATGCTTTTTCTTTGTTCTTAACATAAATGAGTTTGTGCTTGCTCTTTGAAGTTTCTCTTTGCTCGATTTCAAATTTTCCAATTGACTGAATCAAAGGAGTTAGTTTCTCATATCCATAGTTTCTAGAATCAAAATTCGGTTGTTTCTTTTGAATCAAAGCTCCAACGTCTCCTAAGAATGCCCAACCTTCTTCATCGGATAAATCACGAATAGAGGATATGATTAGGTTGATTTCACGCTTCGAGATCTTGTCAATTCCTGGCTTTGTTTTCTCCGCCTTTTCAGCTTTTTCGTCTGCAGAACTTCCGAGTATTTCAATATAAACAAACTTATCACAAGCAACTATGAAAGGGTTAGGGGTTTTCTTTTCTCCTATTCCGATCACAAGCATTCCAGCCTCTCTCAACCTAGTGGCTAGCTTTGTAAAATCACTGTCACTTGAAACGAGGCAAAAGCCGTCTACTCTATTGCTATATAGAATATCCATTGCGTCAATGATCATTGCCGAATCAGTGGCGTTTTTACCAGTTGTATATCCATATTGTTGAATAGGAGTTATAGCATTTTCGAGAAGTAAGTTTTTCCACTTGTTCAATCCAGGTCTAGTCCAGTCCCCATAAATTCTTTTTATTGTAGGGTTACCATACTTTGTGATCTCTTCCATCATTTCCTTCACATTGGCTGATGGTATATTGTCTCCGTCTATTAGGACAGCAATATTGAAGTTTTGACTCATATCTCTTTGGGTTTAGCAGACACAGGTTGCGTCATTCGTAGTAAAGATACAGTAATAATGTACAAATTGATTGGCAGTGATAAAGGAGTAAATAGATTTAAATTCGAATTACGTTAAAATGTTTACCTTAGTATTCGGAATTTTTCAATTCTAATTCTTCTTTTATAAGTATTTACACTTTCAATAGACGAGTTAAGAGCAATTGATTTGGTGATTCATTTGATGTGTGAAATCCCAATCCTCTTTATTAATGTACATCAAAGAGACTCAAAGCTTATTGTTTTAATAAGCAGGCTCAAAATTTAATCCTCAGAATTATGAATACTATTGGTATAATAGGTACTTCAAAAAAGGAAGATGAAAGAAGACGTCCCATTCATCCAGAACACTTAGAGAGACTTCCAAGAGAAATACGTAAACAACTGATATTTGAAAAAGGATATGGTATCCCTTTTAATATTGGTGACGATGAAATTGAATCACTTTCTGGAGGTATTGCTACCCGGGATGAGCTTTTAAGCGATCTGGGCTCAGTAATTATTGCGAAACCAGTTCTTGCTGATCTTCAGGGATTAAAAGAGGGAGGTCTGCTATGGGGATACCCACACTGTGCTCAGCAAAACTTGATTACTCAATCTGCCATAGATCGAAAATTAACACTGATTGCTTTTGAGGATATGTTTGTTTGGTCTCCAAATGGAATTCGAGGACGTCATACATTTTACAAAAACAATGAGATGGCTGGATATTGTGCTATTCTTCATGCAATGCAGTTAAAAGGTATAGATGGTCATTATGGAAATCAAAGAAAAGTCATAATCTTCAGTTTTGGAGCAGTGAGCAGAGGAGCGATTTATGCTCTAAAGGCTCATGGATTTAGGGATATCACTATTTGCATCCAAAGGCCTGATCATGAGGTTAGAGAAGAAGTTCTTAATGTTCATTATGTCCGAATCAAAAAAGGAAATGATGCCAAGAATAGATTGTTAGTCATTGAGCACGATGGCTCGGAAAGACCATTGATTGAGTTGATTGGAGAATCAGACATTATTGTTAATGGTACATTTCAAGACCCAAATGATCCATTAGATTTTGTAACCAAGGATGAAAGTTCTTTTCTTAAAAAGGGATGCTTGATAATTGATGTTAGCTGCGATGAAGGAATGGGATTCTATTTCGCAAAACCAACCACTTTTAGAAATCCATTAATTTCAGTTGATGAAATAGATTACTATGCTGTAGATCATACTCCGAGTTACTTATGGGAAAGTGCCACCAGATCAATTTCCGCAGCACTAATTGTACATCTTCCAGCAGTTCTAAAAGGAAAAGATGAATGGCGTAAAAATGCGACTATAAACGGAGCTATTAATGTCGAACAAGGTGTTATCCAAAAGAGTGAAATTTTACAGTTTCAAAATCGTTCTCAGAAATATCCACATACAATTGTATGACAGATAGTATTGCATATAACGTACCGTATAAGAAACGTAGGGCAATTGATAAGCAATACGTTTTGGGTTGGTACTAAGCCAAAAGTAAATATTTTGCTTTTATCTTTTTTCTCATAATCGCTGAATTTTATAGTTGGCGACTTTGTAAATAAACACAGACCTATTGATTCATCCTAAAAGCCCTATGTTTTCTTATACATTGTTGGTAAATCGTTTTTTAATTTAATTCTTCTTTTTAGAAGGAGGAGGTGGCGGAGGAGGAGGAACAAAGTCAATGTTTTGTTTTTCTCTTTTTTCCTTTTCCAATTTGATTTCAGTTTGATTTTTAAATACTAATCCATCAATAAAACTATCCTTTTCATTTTCAAATAGCATTTTGATAAACACATTTTCATTCCCTGTTTTATAATCAAAAACGTTTATTATAAAAATTGAACCATTATTTTCATATTCCGACCGCATAATGTAAAGTCCAGATTCTTTTTTATGCTTTAATAATTCACTCTGCAAGGATTTTAGTTTTGTTGTTAGATCAGCTTTTCTTTTCGATTCGTTAAAAAAGGATAGGAGATTGTTTGTATTTGATTCTAATTCTGCAGATATAATAAATTCTTTTACTTTTAAGTATAACTTTCTTTTAGATGGTTTTTTCTCTAAATAACTATCAATTAGATTGTCTACTTTTTTGAACTTTTTACACGTTAACTGTAGTCTATGGTTAAGTAAATTATCAAAAATATTATAACCATTATTTCTTGAGTTTTCAATTTTGTCTAATTCATTATCCCATTCAGTTTTATTTGCCAAAAATACTTTTGCCATTATATTTTGAGCTTGACTTTTAGTAATGTCATCAAAATTTTCAATTTTATTTAATTCGCTACAAATTTCGTTAGAGACTTTATCGACAATATGCTTTTTAGTTTGACAGAATATTGTAAAAGGAATAAATAAAATTAAAGTTTTTATTAAATTCATAGATGTTGTTTTTGAATTCAGTTTTAAATGTTTGCAACGGTTAGTATATGAAAAGTAGGCGATTTCAAAGCATTAAACTTTCGGTTATGCACAAAGTTTGATGCAAGCCAAAACCCCTAATTTCACTACTATTTCCCCTATTTTTTATATGCATTGTTAGCCCGTTGCTTTTATTTTTTCAATAATCGTCTGGTCAAATCAATAGGTCTATTATTCCGCATAATCCCGCTCCAATAATTATAGACCAAGAAATCCAATCCTTGAATTCATTGTTCTTGTGTTTTAGAAAAAGTATATGAAGTACTAAATGCACAATCATAAATATGTTGAATCCATAGATAAATACTTCAGCATCTTTACTCTGAGTTAGCTTCCAAAACACAAAGTAAAAAAGGGGAATGTGTAAAAACAGGAAAACTATATGTCCAATTTTGTCACTCAGCATAGATAATCCTGGGAATATTCGCCACTCTTTGCAACGAATAGCATCCATTTCATGCATCATAATAAGAGAAAGTCCTAAATAAAAGAAAATATGTCCTGTCATTTTAATTTTCTAATTTGTTTGTGTCTATGTCCTATGTCACTTTTGGTTGCAGCTAACGATTTGTATAAAAAACATAGCCATCCTCCGGGATGGCAACATTTTTTATACCTTGTTGTGTGTCGTTTTTAATTCAGTTATAGTCTTTTCTAATTCTTTTGATAAATTTTTTTCTACTCCAAGTAAATCCGATGTCATCAATTCAATTATTCCAATAAAGTCAACAACTTTTGTTGAAGAATTTGTTTCAATAGCTTTATTTAGTATTGATTCCCCAAAACCAACATATGTGTCTTGATAATAATAGATATTTGATAATTTTTGTATTAACTCTATGTCAAACTCTTTTATTATTCCACTAGTTTTAGCACTCTCAAATGCCGTTTTTTGAAGTCTTGAAAAACGAAATCCAGTCCACCCATCAATCTCAGCATGCTTAAAATCAGATCCTATAAATGTTGAATACAGATCCTTATCGCTCAAATTTGGAATAATACTGTCTATTTGAATTTTGATATTTTCGTGATAATCGATATCACTTTTAAGTAATTCTTGATTCGTTTCTAATTCTCCAATTATTAAACTTAAAGATTTTTCTTTTTCCTTTTTTGTCTTATTATCTTCATTTATATTACTGTAATAAATTCCTAAGAATACCCCAAAAGCAACAATAATAACTTCAATAATATATTTTAATATGCTTTTTAAGTTTTTATTCATTCTTAAGTTTACTTTTTTTAATTACGCACAACGGTTTGTATATGAAAAGTAGCAGGTTTTAATTCACTTACTTTTCTAATATGCGAAAGATAACAAAAAAAGAACAAGCCAAATGGCTTGCACTAATTATGCTATTTTTTATAGCATCGATGAAAAAGCAGTAAGTCGAGTATCTTTAAAATGAACTAAAAATTAAAGATATGAATACTCAAATTACCGCTTGCCCTAAGTTATACATTGGTATCGACATTCACAAGCGAAGCTGGAAGGTTCACTGT
>NZ_JAERQJ010000002.1 GCF_016735115.1 Aquimarina mytili
CCTAATTTCTATTTGAGTTTATAACTGAACGGAAAAGGTCTGAATCGAATGTATAAGTTTAAAAACTTAGAGTGTATAGATAGTGTACCTTTTCCGTTCTTTAAAATATAAAAAATTTAAATGCAAATCTAAAGGAGTGTCTCGATGATAATCGAGATGTATCGAGAATAGGTTTTAAAAACCAAAAAATTGTTCTCGATACACTTCTCCTTGCGTCGAAGCACTCGAACTGACGCTTTTGGATTACAAAACAAGTACAAGGATGGAGTAGGGCAAAGAAAGAGGCGTTGATGAGGGGGGATTTGGAAGCGTTACCTGGGTTATCGATGGCGTATCGGGATTTAGAATATGGTGGTTGAGGTTCTCGAAATCACCATATTCGGGTTTTATATTCAAGATTGCGTACTTGGGACTTCGAGAGCCTCAGTCCCCACGAAAGCTTAAATTTTATTGATCCTCCGAACCCTGAGTACCCTGAGTACCCTGAGTACCCTGAGTACCCTGAGTACCCTGAGGCTCTCGAAGGGTCGAAGGGTGAGTATACGGCCTTCGGTTTCGAGGGCCTCAACCTATGCCATAATAAACCCCAGTCCCGAAAAATGAAACTAGCATATACTATCATTGCGGTTCAATTATTTATAAACCATATATCTGTGGGAGAATGTGTATAAAAACGTCAGTTCGAGTGTCCCGATGGTAATCGGGATGTATCGAGAACAGCTTTTATACACATACCTCTACAGATTAAAAAAACCTTAGAAAAATGTCAAAAGAAAATTATGACACAAAGTTACCGGTACTCGAAAATGTACCATTGGATGTAGTAAAAGCACCTACAACACCTGTAGACACCATGTTGCAAGAGGCCGAAAATCTGTTTATCTGGGCACAGGAAGACAAAAAAGAATTAAAGGGTAAAGGACTAAACTGGAAACAGTTTGTACTGGATCTACCCATTCGTACCGGGGCATGCCGATATGCACAAGCAGTATGGATGAAAGAACGCTACAGCAAGGAAGAGGCTGCCAAAGCCTGGCGCGAAGAATCCCCAAAAGCCTACGAGTTTAGAAACGACCTGCTGGCCGATCTGCGGTTTGCGTTTCGTAAACGCCCCGACCTATTGGCTCGTGTACGTGCCATTACCGATGGAGAAGGCGATGCCGATATGATCCAGGATCTTATGGATATTAGTGTTTTGGGTAAAGCCAATATCCCAGAGCTCGAAGCGATCAACTACGACCTTACACGTTTGGATCTGGCCGCGCAGCAGTCTGATGATCTGGCCGAACTATTAGCCAAGGCCAATGGTGCGACCTTAGACAACTCTAAAGCCAAAGACATTAGAGATCGGGCGTATACCCACCTTAAAGAAGCGATCGATGAGATCAGAGAAACGGGTAAGTATGTGTTTAGAAAAAATCCCGAGCGGTATAAAGGCTATATCAGCCGATATAAACGCAAGTAGTTTTAACTTGAGTTTGGTATGAGAATTACCGCTATAAGTTTTTTAGGATGTATTAGAGTCCCTTCTCCTTGGACGACAGCGCGATAGCGATGAGCGAGACCAAGCAGTGGAGTTAGGATGAGGGGGTTTTCACATCAAAACCCTCACCTTAGTCCTCTCCCAGGGGGAGAGGAAACTGAAAAGAGCTAATTATCGAACATTTAGTTTGTTTCAGGCATTTTTCTTAATTCGAACTCCAGCTAATTTAGTAAAACTTGCATTATAACTGGCCCGCGCACTGGGTTGGGGTTTCCGCACCGCGCGGACGTCTCACCTGAGTCCGCGGGTTTCTTTTCACCCTGCGCAGGCCACTGCCAGTATACCGCAGATCGATAAAAGTACCGCGCAGGCGGGTCACCACCCCACGCAGACTAGGTTAGGGGTGCCGCAGGTCGATAAAAAGTACCGCAGGTCGGGTGTGGAGTGCCGATGGTCGATTTTATGTGGTGGGGGAGGTATTATAACTAATTTTTTGATCGAGAAGAGCTCTCCACATGAGTTTCAAATCCACAAACAGTTCTTCCATAGATATTTCTGGCTTTTTTAAGTAAAATTTTTACAATCGTATCTTGACATTTTTGAATAGCTCTACAATCTTTCTTGTAATGATAGCGTTCGCTTTTCATGCTATTACAGATATAAACCTGTTTCTCATCTTTTTTGTATTCTTTTTTTTCCTCTTGGCTATAGACAGAATAGGAGAGAAGTGCTATTGATATTAATACTATTTTTTTCATGGTTGGGTAGTTTTATAATCATATATGTTATGCTCTATTGAGTTATTTTCTTTTTCTTCACTGTCTTTCTTTTACGAAATAGCCATGGTTCTATTAATTTTTCTTGAGACCACATTCCTTTTTTATGAAGTCTAGCTTGATCTTCTAAATCGCTATATGCAGAATCTTTTGAATATTTTTTAAAGTGTAACGCATATCCATTTGAAACTAATTCTTTGTTTAAACTTTTGTTTTTATACTCAATAACAGCGATGAGTCTGCGGTACCTATCAAATTTGCCTTTAGAGATAACCTTTACTTTTTTACCAAAACAAAAATCTGACGTAAATTGTTTTGCTTTTTGTCCAAAGGGTTGTTTTTTCTCTGGGCAGTCGATATGTTCTAACCGAATAATAATGGGTTCTTTTTTATATAAAACCTCTATAGTATCTCCATCTTTAACCCCAATCACTTTGGCAAAGAATTCCTTAGGAACCTTTTGATCAGAAACAAATGATAAAAAGCAAAAAGATATAAATAAGTACTTGGTGTATTTTATAATCATGTGTTTAGTTTTCAGTTGATTAAAGTCATAGATTATAATTGACTAGTTACACATACTTCTAGCAACATAGGTCTTATTACCATTAGAATTTATATAGTAACAACCACCTCTTGGACCACGATGATATGTTTTAGTAGTTTTTGTTTTATATTGCCTGCTACGTTCACTTTCTATTGATCTAGAATAGCTGCCATCATTGTACTTTGCAGTTTTTGTAAAATATTGAACCGTATTTGATGATTGTGTTTTTGTACCTAACTTTTTATCTATAGCATCAATTCTTGCTTGTATTTCTTTTGCTTGTTTAAGTAAATCATCTCTTTGTCTTACCAGTTCTTCTCTAAGGTAAAGACTCGTTTCTGTACTTTGAGAATTACATTGATAAGATGCCGAGATTAATAACAATATTAATACTAACTTATTCATTTGTCAAGTATAAAATCTTTAATTAGTTTATCCATATTAGATGGTAGGTCAGCATTCTTGAGTTCAAATCGTTTTACTTTCATGGCGTTTAACCAATTGCTCCAATAGGTCATAATTATATCTTCTTCGAAAGGGTTTTTTTGATCTGGATTAATACCTAAAACAAGAACTTCTAAGTTTGATAAGTCATCTGTAGCAGGAATAAATCCAAATTTTTCTTTTTCTAATCTGATCTTCCAGTTCGATGAAGTAAGCTTAAAACTTCTAATATCCTGTGGAGTAAGATATGTAGTTAGATTACCTTCTCTAATCTTTGTATTATTGTGATAAATATAACCATCAGTCAATACCACTAATACATTTCTAAAACCATCTTCAATACAATAATCTATAGCTTTATTTTTGAAGAATTTCCATGTATCTGAGCCAATGTATTTGTCATCTTTAATAGCCAGACTATAAACTTCAATTGGTTTGGTTGAATATGCATCTAGAACTTTTTCAAGTAATTGAGTTGAAGCATTATCTTTAGTCACCTCGAATTTTAAGTTATTTGAAAGGGCATTTATCTCTTGGTTTAAAGGTTCTGGATCAAAAAAAAGTTGAATTTTATCGTTCATGGTTCTAACTCTTTTTGTTCTTAAATGACCCTCAAAAGCCTCTGCAACCGATTTTATATATGCTGCATCTCTTTTGTAATAATCCATAGACGGATTAGGATATTTTTGAGGATTTATTCGATCAGAAAGATCCAGCAGAAAACTGATGTTGAGATTGTTGGCTTTTTCGGATTTCTCTAATCTTTCTTGTGGCTTCTTAATAGTCGTTTTGTCACTCTTTTGTTCACATGCACTGGATAGCAATAGAACTGAAAGGACTATGAGTACTATGCAATTATAGATATATTTCATGATTCTAATTTTTTGTAAATAACAAGTGTTGAAAATCCATTTCATTCATATTGTGTTCTGATAAATGCATCTTTGCTACTTCTTCACATCTATTTAATAATTCGTCTTTTTCTTTGTGAGGTAATGCCAGTTCTGCACTTATTGCTTGATACCAACCTTCTTTGTATTGATAATGATAATGAAGGTATTCTTTTACTGGAAAAACAAACCCATCTATTTTTGACTGTAATTCTGCTATTTTTCCTTTAATAGAAGTTATTTGCTGTTTTATCTTATCCATGCTTTCTTGAAGTTCTATTCTTTTTAATAGCAGGTTTTTTAACTCTTCTTTTTTTACTCTAATGAAAGCTTTGATTTTATCTAAATTTTCATACTCATGCATCACAAAATCAAACACCAATCCCCAAATAATGTATACAACGAATCCCGCAAAAATAATCCCCCAAAAGTTGACACTTTTAATTGCTAATTCTGGAGTGAACTTTTCACCAAGTACAGCATCATACAAGAATATTTTTCTTTCTATTAAGTATGCTAGAATAACATCAAAAACAAAGGTTAATAGAAACAAGGCGGTGATCTTTATAAACGATAACTTACCTTTATTTTTTTGGAACATATGTATCAAATAGCCAAGTCCCATAAAGGCAAAAGGAAGGGTTCCTACAAAAATAGCTTCTAATAAACCGTGTGAGATAGCTTTACTAAAAGCATTTGCATCAAAAATGGCGGCAGCTACACTATCGGTTTCAAAGTCTTTAAAAAAACCTGAATAAGAAGCAGATATGTAAAATACGAACAGATAAATGGTTATTGGGATTAATAATAATAAACCAATATAGAACTGGGCTTTGGGTCTTTTATCTACATCAATTCCATAATTGTCAGGGTTCTGTTTTACATCTACCATTTCAAATTTTTTAGTATCAATATTGGCATTTATACTTTTTTCTTGTTCATGATAGATAGAAATAGCAGTTTCTCTTTTCTTGAGTTCGGTTCTTTGTCGTTCTTGTTCTTCTTTATAAGGTTGCTTTAAACGTTGCTGTTCTGCCAATTGTTTTCTGCATTGATCTTCGAAACTATTGTATAGGTTATGTAATCCCGTTCTTAATACGACCGGATTACCTGATGCTTTTTTTGATGCTCCATAACCACTTTGATAGTAGGTAATTCTTATTTGTTCTCTGTCTTCTTCATCTTCATTATCAGAAATCTTCGCTTTGAATTCTGATTTTTTAAGGGCAAATAACTTTTTTATAGATTCCATAGGTCAAGCATTTATTTGGTTAATGATTTCCTCCACTTTTATTCCTTTTTGTGCACAGTCCAAAAGGTACTCAGTAAGCTCTTCGATATTTTCTTCTAAAAACTCAAACTTTCTACAATACTTTTTAAGTGTATTCCGTTCATCTTCTGTTATTTTTTCATCAGCCCAGATCATTCGTGATAAATCGTAGAGATATTCAATACGTTCACTTAAACTTTCTGGAATGGCAGATTCATGATCTATTGGGTTGAGTAATAATTTTTCGAGTTCTTCTTTGGGGATGCCTCTTTCTTCAGCAAAATGATAGAGCATATTTAGTTCAAGGACGTCAAAATCGTCATCGGATAATGCCATTTTATATAGTCTTAAAAAATGACTTTTTAGTTCAGCTGAGATAGTATAATTTTCCATATAATTGATTTAGAATTAGTATTTAACTGCATTTACAACCTTCACCTACAACCCATCTACAGCATGGATCGTTTTCACATTCAGCTTTTCTTTTATTTGAGCAACCACAATTAGATGTTGAGGCACAATTTTTTACACTATTACCAGGTTCTTCACAGGCAATTCCATCGTTATCTCGATCTAAATCGTTTCTGCATTCTGGATCCGCGTCAAAAGCTGCTTGTGCGGCTGCTTCCGATGTGTAATTTGCACAGTTAGTATCTCTACAACCTATCGATGAATCAGTGTTTATATCTTCTATAGTAGTATTATCTTCACTTTTAGAACATGCATTAAATAAGGTTAATACGAACCCGATTAGTATAAGGGTTAAAATATTTTTCATTTTTAGTTGTATTGGTTAATTATTATGATGAATAGGAAAGTACTTGAGGACAGTATCAATAGAAGGATAAGACATCCACTTCCTTTTGATTTCTTGAAAGATTTTCTATAGGTCAAACCCGGAATTCCTGTTCTTAAGGAGTACCCTTTAGAACTTAAAGACCCTCGTTTGGTTCTATAACTGGGTGTAATGCCAGATTTATTTACATTTAACCCAAATCCCTTGCCTAATTTTATTCTTTTGTTGTATTTGAATGCCATTTCGGTTTTACTTAGGAGGTTTTCTTCTATGGGGTTTTACAGGAACCGTCTTTGGACCAGGTTTTGGCTTATTGGGATTAGGTCTAGGTGTTGGTGAAGGAGTGGACCTTCTATGAGGTTTTACTGGTACTGTTTTCTTTGTCATCTTATTAGTTTTTACGAATTAATCTTTCAGCGATTTCTTTTTCTTCTATAATTTGTTGGTTAGGTAATAACATAAGTTTCTTATCACTTATGGGATCTTCAAAAACGATGAAACCACTTCTACAATTCTGATATCTATAGCGTAATGCACTTAGTCCTGATATCAAGCCTTTTTTTAAGGTTTCCTCATATACATAAATTGAACAAGACTTTCTAAAAATGCACCTTCTTCTTTTTGACTCTGGAATTAAGTACCAATAGAGTTGAATAGTAATTACAAGGATCCATTTCATGATATACTGCTATTTGCTAAATACTATCATCTGTCTTGATGTAGTATATCCAGGTCTAGCCCCAAAGCCAAAACATCCACTTTCTGGTTGCACAAAAGTTATTAAGCTTTCCAGTCTAACATATTTCCAACCCTGATTTGCATGATTTTGAATTAGGTCTTCTAATTGATTTGCAGCTTGATTAGAGGTTCCTTTATTACCAATTGAAGCGACAAATGGCACAACTTTATATTCCATAGTTTTCTAAGTTTTAAGGTTAATACAATCCAAACTTACCAACCTTAAAGACCAATTCCTTGTGGTTTTCCACATAGGATCAAAATGTTTTAAAAAGTAGAGACCTGACAGGTTTTAAAAACCTGTCAGGTCTACATAGCTTGTTATCCCAAAATAAACTTTATTTTGATCCTAACTTTAAATTATTTGATTAAGCATATTGAGTAAGTTTCCAGGTAACAGCTTTGCCACCATATGGAGGCATTCTATTTCCTTTAGCTATTGGTGCAGTTGTTGTTGGAGTGCCTACCACTTTCCAAATTCCTGACTCTGGACAATTTTGTCCAGTTCTTGCAGTTGTACCGATTGGTTTTTTTGACATTTTTAAAAATTTTAAAATTAATAATGACTAAACTTACTATTACACAAAAAGAATCCCTTGTGGAAACTCACAAGGGATAGCGTTTTAAGATTATTTAACGATAGTTTAATCTATTAGACCTAATTGATTTACGGTATATACAAGTTGTACATTAGTTTTTGCGTTAAAATCATCTCTTAATTTTCGTATACGATCTTCTACAGATCGTTTGCTACTGGGCTCAATATTATTTTCTACCAAATATTGACTTATTTCTTCATGTTTATATCCTTGTGTCAGTAATTTTAGAAGCTGTATTTCATATTGCTCCAGTTGTAATACATTTTTTTGATGCAATGCATCTTTAGATACCGGGCAGGTGTATATATTGTTCTGATCTACAGCCGTAATAGCTTGTACAAGTTGAGTTAATCCATATAAGCCTTTACAAACATATCCATCGATTTTATGATTTGTAAAAAAGGATTTGATGATCGCAGGTTTCTTTTCTCCAGTAAAGACAATAATCTTAATATCAGGTTGTACCTTTTTTACTTCCTCGATAAGCTGTTTTCCTGTAGTGATGTGATGTTTTTTATAATCTAGAGCAAAAGAGAGGTCAGTGATTAACAAATCATAAGGGATCTCCTTTTGTTTAGCTTCTTTTATTTTAAGCAGTGTTTTGTCACAGAACTGAGCCGTATCAACATGGGCTTCGGTAAATTCGTTAACAGCAGAAACAATACCTAAATTGTCACTATCCTCATCTTCGGCAATCAAAATTTTAGTAAACATATTTTATTCAAATTATGGCGTAAAAACAATAGTTGCTTTAAAACCTTCTTGTGGTTTTGAGTCAAAAGTAATGGTTCCGTTAATGTCTTTTATGCGGTTTTCCACATTCTTTAGTCCATTTTTTGAAACTAATTTATTCAGATTCATGCCTACACCATTGTCTATATAGTTTACTTTAATTTTTTTCTTTTCTTTTGTAAAGGTAATAGCTACAATACTTGCTTTGCTATGCCTTTTCATATTGGTAAGTAGCTCTTTTAGCACCAAATACAGTTCTCCTTTTTTGAGTGGTGATACCTCTGTCCAAAAGCTTGTTTCTAATTCACTTGTAATTATTTTGGTTTGATCATCACCGTAAGAATCTAACAATGTTAGTAGTTCATCGCCGTATTCTTCTCCGGTTTCTACCTTATTATCCCTAGAAAAATCTCTAATCTTATGATATACGGTATCAAACCCCTTAAGTATCTTAAGGTTTTCCTGATCATTTTTAAAACCAGAAACCTTTTGTAGTTGTAATAGTAGATAATAAAGATTATTTCCTACCTCATCATGTAACTTTTTTGATAACCTATTGTTGGTGTCATGACGTTCTTCTAAACGAGCAGTTTTAATTCGCTGTTTCCAGATCAGGAAGACCGATATTACTATAATTATCAATATTGATGAGATAAGAATAAGAATGTTTCTCCTAGACGTTTCTTTGGCAAGTTTTAAATCTTGTTCTGCCGTTTGAGCCTTTAGTTCAAGAACTTTTTCTCGATTCTTTTCGGTATCGTATTTTATTTTAGCGAATTGGTGTTTTGCTTGTAGTCTAGCAACATTAATACTATCGGTTAATCTTTGATATTCAATTGCAACTTTCTTCGGATTTTTTTCCAATTGAATGAGATAGGAGAGGGCCTCTACTTTGGATTTCGCACCATTTATTTTTTTTGCTGTTTCATACGCATTATTAGCATACTGAATAGCAATTTTATCTTGTTTAAGGTTTTTATGATACTCTATTAAATGGACATAACTGGCAAATTGACCAGAAAAATCATTTTCACTCAAACGTATCTTAAGATTGTGGTTTAGTTCGTCCAGAGCATTGTAATTTTTATTCTCCAACCATTTAATGTACGCTAAGTTATCATGGATTCTGGCTTTTTCTTTTCTATTAATGGTTAATGTGTCAATAGATAACTTAGAGAGTAGGCCAATGGCTTTTTCAAAGTTGTTATTTTTTGAATACACAGTTGCTAAATTATTCTTGTAGATAAGCCTATCCGTTTGATTTCTAGTCTCTGAAATTGCCTTATTATACCAGTAGATAGATTCATTATAATTGTTTTGTCTATTTGAGCTAATGGCTAATGTATTATACAAAGAGGCTATATGTTTTTTATCGAGTTCTGGATCTAAATACTCTAACGCTTCAATTGAGGTAACCTCACTACCGATGAAGTCTCCCTTTTTATGCTGTATCGTTGCCATTGTTAATAATCTTTTACCAGCATTAGAATATTCTTTTATTGAAAGGTGATAATTTTTAGAACGGTTTAAGTAAAAGTAAGCACTATCCAGTTTTGATGCCTTATAGAAGTAGTTCCCAATTTTAAAATTAGCTCGTGAAAGCATTATCGTGTCTTTTGTATTTAATGCCTTTGCCAGTAATACTCTACCATAAAAAAGAACACTGTCGTATTGTTTAGCTTTGTTGTGCAAAGTAATTTTATAGGAAAGGGATTTTTTTTCTAACGAATCGATGTTGACATTTATAGATAATTCATAAGCCGAATCAATTGATTTTATGCGCTGCTGTAGAGTTTTGGACTTGTTCCTAGCATTTTGATAGTATTCGGATATACTATCAATTCTAGAGCTTTTTGTCTCGACAATAGAATTGTTTCTATCCGAACAAGAGGTAAAGAATAATGAATAAAATAGTAAGACAAGAGCACTATATTTAAGGCAGGTTACTTTCATATATTGAAAGTACTAAAAATATCAAAACCGCACTAATATGGTGCGGTTTTGATCTCTATGAATTGAACATTTGTTTATTCATCATCATCATCAGGTACAACAACTCCTTCTTCACCCTCGGTAGCTAATTCTTCGATACCGATTTCTTCAGATAAATCTGAGGTTGTACAAGAAAATAATGACATGTTAAACAAAACGACTACTAATATTATAATTGCTTTACGCATAATTTCTAAAATTTAAAATTGGACATAGCTGTGGCTGTCCGGGATTTAACCCCAGAGGATAAATTGCCATACAGCATTACTTTGAAATGTGAAGAGGCGCCTCTTCACTTTTGGGAAGTTGTTTGGAAACAACTAGACAAGAAGAGCTTATTTTACTTCCCAGATCAATTCACAGATCCTGTCTTGTATTTCCAGTCTTGAATTGATATTGTACATTAATCCTAGTTGTACAGAAAAGGATGATTACCAATTCGATGAGACAAATGAAATAAAGATTTGAGAAAATGCTGTGGACACACTATGGACTTGTTTCGCACAAAGTATAGACACCCTTTGTTTATAGTAGGTTTGGGAATACATGTCCATCTTAAATTTGTAACTTTAAGACCTAAATAACTGATAATATGATTATCAAAGTAGTCAAATTGGCTTTCGAAAAAGCAAAAAAAGAAACCTCTAATAGATCAAAGACTGGTTTAGCAACACATATTTCCAAAAGAATTGAAAAAGATTACCCTGATAGGGTTATCAGCTATAGAACTTTTACGAGATATTATGAAAAATACATTGAAGAAAAAATGGGTGTTATTGATGAACCCCAACCTGATATTATTGAATATTTATGTCAATATTTAGGATATGAAGGATATGAAGATTTTGTAAGAAAGAATAAAATCAAACTGATAATAAAATTGTTACTTGGTTTTGGAGTTATTTCATTAATTATGGTAATAATAGTCTTTAGTTTTAATACACAACAAAAAGATTGTATGACATGGTCCAAATACAATTATATACTAGTAGTTTGTCCACAAAGCCATAATCCTAAGATTATCCCATTAGATACAGTTTTATTAAATGAATTTGAAAAGATTGAAGTAGATACGAATTCTATTTTCTTTGATAATAATGGGAAAGCCAAGGTTTGGTATGATAAAACAGAAGGGAAGATTGAGTTTTTTAATTCAAAAGGAATACACCCAACAAATGGAAATAAGCTAAAACCTATTACTCAAACTATTGTTCGTAAATATGTTTTTGGAGAAGATTAATAAATGTATTAATAGCAATTACTATTAAAAATCCACACAAAAAAGTGGGGAAATTACCCTCAAGTGTGGATATTATACACACTTTTGTTTTTGAGGGTTTTTGATAACCCCTTGTTATTCATAGCGTTTTAAAAATGGTATCAATATTGGTGGTTCTGAGAAGGAATTAAGAAAACTTTCATGAAAGGATCAACATCTAGTAAGGCGACCACAACATCAATATCTATTGATCGTTTAGAAAAATTCATTGCAAATGCTTCATCATCGTTTATTTTAATAGCAACTTTTCTACTGCTATTTGGTGCCGCATCGCTGTTTTATTTTTTACAACCCTATTTTGAAGAAATTCACCTCGAACGTATGAATACCTCCTGGGGTATTGCTCTAATGACCACAGGGATCCTACTATTAGCAGTAAAGATCAGTTTTATCATTTATATACTCGCGCTATATCTACGATATAAAACCATTGCACCGGTATCTGATCAAGAGTTACCACTATGCACCGTAATCGTACCGGCCTATAACGAGGGAGAGTTGGTGTACAAAACCTTGCATAGCCTTGCCGAAAGTGATTATCCACAAGAAAAATTACAAATTATATCTATTGATGATGGTAGCCAGGATGATACCTGGCAATGGATGCAACGCGCCAAAGCAGAGTTGGGGGATCGTGTATCGATATACCAACAACCCGAAAACAGAGGAAAACGTCATGCCTTATACCGTGGGTTTAATCTGGCAACCGGAGAGGTGCTGATCACTGTAGATAGTGATTCTATCGTAAAAACAGATACACTGCGTATTATGGCTTCGCCATTTGTAGTTAACAAGGATTGTGGGGCTGTAGCCGGTAATGTACGTGTTCTAAATCGCGAAAAAGCATTGATCCCACGTATGCTTAATGTAAGTTTTGCTTTTAGTTTTGAATTTATACGTTCTGCACAAAGTGCCTTAGGTTCTGTATTGTGTACACCAGGAGCGTTGTCGGCATATCGTAGAACGGCTGTTTTTAAATGTCGAGAAGCATGGATCAATCAAACTTTTATGGGGCAAGTCTCAAAAATAGGAGAGGACCGCGCCATGACCAATATGATTTTAAAACAAGGCTATAAGGTGTTGTTTCAGCGCAAGGCCTATGTCTATACCAATATCCCTGAGCGTTATAAAAACCTATACAAAATGTTTATCCGTTGGGAGCGCAGCAATATCCGCGAGAATATCGCTATGAGTAGATTTGCCTTTACCAACTTTAGAAAAGGATCTAAAACCGGGACCAGAGTACTGCTTTTAAACCAATGGTTGAAAATGATAATGGCTTATCCGGCAATGCTGTTAATGATCTTTTTTATCAGCACCTATCCGTTGTTGTTTTTTAGCTCTACATTATTGAGTATACTGGTGTTTTCGAGTATTCAAGCATTCTTTTATGCCAAAAAACACAATGTAGCTGAGTCATTATGGGCGTACCCATATAGTGTTTTTTATGCGTTTACCTTGTTTTGGATTACTCCTTATGCGATTGCAACTGCGGGCAGAAGCGGGTGGTTAACACGTGATTTACCTAAAGAGCAACTCAAAGAACAAGAACAGCAGGTAGAGGTAGTGCCTGTCTCCGTTTCTGTTTTAGAGTAGTACGATCTGGGTTAAATGTATTTGACCCTAGTCCTTTTTTGTTAAGACTAAACATATAGTCCATTTTTCGAATTGATCATAGAGAATTTTTCAAGAGGATTTCTTATCTTATACTATGAATATGTATAACTCTTAAAATTTGTCAATTATGGAATTTATGGAAATAATGGATAACAAAGGCACCTTGCATTATATCAATCCCAGTCACATCTCCGGACTCTGCGCTGTAGAAGGCAAATGCAAAATTAATCTAATGGGTCAGGATTATATGGTTACCAAAGAAACCATGGAAGATGTAAAACTTCATCTTATGTCTTTTAGGCACTAGAAAGATCAATTTGATAACAAAATAATAGTCATTATACCTGTTAATACGACGAAGAAAAGCATCAATTCGTGTGCTTTGTTGTAATGCAATGAAAACAAAATGTACTTCGACAGGCCCAGTAGAGCTATCGAGAATAGCTTTTTTAAGTGCACAAGGGGTTTAGTATATCTAAGGGCAAAATAAGTAGGTGTCGTATACTACTAATAACATAACCTATGGCAAAAAAAGGGAAAGAAAAGAATACACAAAATAAAGCGAAGCATGCCAAACTGATGAATCGCAAAAAGAATAAAATCAGAAAAGAGAAAGAAGCCCGGGCAGCACGTTTGAAAGCTTTAGTACAAAAAATGAATCAACAAAATAATACCGATACCGCTCATGACTAGTTGCTATTGTGGAAGAGCGATATCGTATGCATCTTGTTGTGGCAAAATTCATGAGGATATTACTTCTGTAGCTACTGCCGAAGACCTAATGCGATCGCGGTATAGCGCCTTTGTATTGGCTAAAGGCGATTATTTACAGAAAAGCCATCATAGTACCACCAGACCCTCATCTAAAGAAAAGAAATCTATAGTATGCTGGGCTAAATCTGTACAGTGGGTAAAACTAGAAGTACTGCATACTTCTGAAGGTATGCCAAAAGATACCAAAGGCACTGTAGCGTTTAAAGCATTTTATTATGAGCAGGGTGCGTTGCAAGTGATCCATGAACATTCTATGTTTACCAAAGAACACGGCTATTGGGTATATGTAGGAGAAGTACAGTGAGGGCTGAGGCTCTCGAAGCCCACATCATATATCAAAGCCGAACCCTGAGTGTAGTCGAAGGGAAGGGTGAGATCTAATATCAAGGCGGTAAAACAATAGCCTTAAAAAGTTTGATAGTACCATCGGTATACCAGCAAAGTCCAATTATTTTTGCTTCGGTAGGGTGTTTAACCTTCCAATAGGCTACTTCTGAAGCCTGTTTTATATCGGTATATAAATCCTGATCATCTGGATCTGGAGCAAAGTCTGCATGTTCTAGACTCAAGCGATCTTTTTTATCACACGTATTTATTAAGGGTTTGATATCAATCACTTCATTAATATCACAAGCCATAGTTTTGGCGTTAATAGCATTATGTAATTGATCGATCAAAGTTGAATCCATTATTTTTTCTGAATTTATACATCTTTTCTGAATCAGAAAAAGAGAAATTAAAGAAATTACGACATATTTCATCTTAGGGGCATTTACATATGAATCATATTCATGGTCCTAGCGGTCCTAACATTCCACCGCCAGGTTGAAGGTGGGGTGGTAGTAAGGGGCCCAAGAATCGGGTCGTTTCAATTTCTACACGTCTGTTAAGATCTTCAGGTGAATAACTATTATCTTCTCCATGTTTTTGAACAACGATCATATGCGCGGGGATACCCTCACTAATTAATCGAGCTCTGATGGCGTTTGCCCTTCTTTCTGATAAATCCATATTATATCTTCGGTTTCCATCTTGACTCGAGTATCCATGAATAATAATTTGAGAATATGGCATCGTAGCTAGTATATGCTGTCTTATTCTTCTATTGGCTATATCATAATGTGTATTCGAATTAATAGTACTATCATTTCTAAGACTTACAGAGTCATTATCAAACCAAAGAATACTGCGAGTGCCTTCATGATCTACAGGAGATTCTGTGGCAAAATCAATTCCTGTGGCTTGATTCCCTGCAATAGCATCCCATCTTGTAGCTGAATCTTGTAATTCTTGAGTAGCCCCACAAGTCGCTATTGGGGTTGCTGGTCTAAAGTTTATTGTTCCTGAATTATCAATATAATATCCCCAAGTTACTCCGGCAATGGTTTTTCGATTTCCTCCAGATGTTTCACAAACTAAAAATGTTTGAAACTCTTTTCCATGGTTTCGTATGCTTGTCCAGTGACCTGGAGCATCGCGAAGTATCGCTGGTTGAGAAGGGGAGCCAATTTGAGTACTTGATCCTGTAGTTCCAGAGTCTGATTCTCCATAAAAAGGTCTTTTTGCAGATCCTACTCTGTCTATGGCCCATCCTCTTGATGGTGCATCCGGATCGTCCCATCCCGCCCTTTCTTTTCTTGTAGGAGTTGTTGGCTCATCTGTTATGATTTCACCTGTAGTTCCTTTTTTAAAATATCGCAAGACTTGAATAAATCGAATTTGATCACAACTGCCACAAATATTATGGTCATATACACTTTGTATCTTCACATAAATCCCTCTAACATCCCTACCGGCTGCTGCATAGGGATACGTTCCTTTATAGGCTTTAGCAAAGTTAAATCCAACATTACAACCAAACAGGCCACGGCAGTTATCTGCTGTTACGGTAGTACCCATAATGGTATCTGCCGTCATCGTGCCCGAAGTGAGTGCGGTACTTAATCCTGTACCTGCTTCAAAAGCAGCATCATTTTTTTGGATTACATTTGTACCCGAAAGACCATTAGATTTCATCACCGTTGGGTGATTCGTAGCTACGCTACCTTGTTGAATGGTATGAGTCAACTCATGAGCCAATAGTTTTTTTCCTTCTTTGCTAGAACTATTAAATTGTCCTTGATTGAAATAAATATCAGATCCATGCGTAAAAGCCCGAGCACCAAGCTCCTTATTCATTTGAGCCGCATGTGCATCGTTATGGATTCGTACATTGCTAAAATTGGCTCCAAATCCTGTTTCCATTTCGGCACGAGTTTCCTTGGATAAAGGTGTTCCTTTTCCATGTGTACTTTGGAGCTTGCTTTCCAGATCCTGGCTCAATTGTATTTGATCATGTATTGGTTGGGCTTGTATTGCCCCTTCTTTTGATTCAGAATCGCTTTCAAAAATGGGTTTTCTATGAATAACAGGGTATGTTTCTTTCTTTTCCTGGATCTGTTCTTCATTATCACAGGTGTCACATTTTCTTTGAATTGTTTTGGAAATCCCATTTTTAGGACTACTTCGGTTTACAACCTGATCTGCAACAGCATCGGCTTCTTTTTCATATCTATCATTGGGTTGTCCAACCTTTAGCTTTGCCTGAATTTTTGAAGTGCCAAAAAAAGGAGATTCAGCTTCTTTAGATTTAGAAAAAAAGCTTTTTTCAGAACTCTTATTAAAGAATGTCTTAGAAGTTTCCGGATGCGTAGTCTTATGATTTTTAGTAGTAGTACTTCTCATAAGGATTTTCTTTGATTAGAAATGCCATTTTACGGTCTACTAAAAATAACACATAATAACCGCATTACCATGGGTTTATCCCTTTTTTTTGACCGGTAAATGCCCCTTTTATAACATATCCCAAATAAAAAAGAGAGCTCATGCATAAGCTCTCTTTTTTATTGTTATTTGCCGTTGTGCACAGAAGGGATATTATTCCTCTTCCTCATAATGCACCTGAGCATACGATGTATCTTCTTCGATGAGATCAAAGGTTTCAGGTGTTTCCACCGTTTCTTCAGTTTCTGTCGCTGTTTCCTCTATAACATCATCTTCTGTAGCTTCCAGTACTTCGGTAACCTCTTCAACTTCTTGAATCTCTTCAGTCTCTTGAACAGGAACAGAGTCTTTAAGGGTATTAAATCGTTCTATTCTTTCAACATCTCCTTCTTCACCAGAAAAATAAGGAAATACATCCATGATTGGAGATTCGGCAATAGCGGGTATGGTATAGTCTCCCATGGTACCACTCATCATTTGATTGGTGTTATCAAAAGCTTCTTTGACATCGTTAGCTTGTACTAAAAGATACATATTCGATTTTCTTTCTTTTCCGCTTTCTTCATCATAGGCGATCAAAGAAACTTTGGATTTGAACCAACGATCCGAATTTTCGAAAGGATGAATTTCTGCATAATTTGCAACCTTTATATTTGTGATTTTAAACTCGTCGCTAATATAGGCCGACATCTCTTCGTTAATTCTGCTTTCGGCTTCTGTATATGATATTGCATCTACTAAATAAGGTTCTGTAGTCATTCGTTGTACTCCAGAATCATCAGTTTTTCTATACTTTACTTTACATTCGTACCAAATTGCGCTCATATTTTGTTTTATTTTAGGAGGGCAAATATATGCGATACGAATAGGCTAGAGGTCGGCTTCAAGAAATAGATATTCACAATTTTTGAAGGTGATTATTAGGTGTTTGATCGTCAGTATTTTATTAAGAAATGTAATTGGTTTTAAAACCGCAATTCTGATGCTTCGACTTTAGGAGAAGTGTAGCAAGAATAGAACAGGGCTTCGAGAACTTCAGCCCCTGCAATGTGAACGGTGAGGTTCTTGAAGCCTGAAATATTACACCATATTTATCGTATGGATATTTACTTTTTCTTGTTTTCCTTTTAGTAAGACACTCCCCAAAAATGTTGAAGATAGGTGTTTACTGATTTTTAGGTCTTTTAATAACTTTTCTGAAATAAGAAGCAATACATGATGCTTATTACATTCGGCCTGGATGCGAGCAGAAGTGTTGATCACATCCCCGTGATATGCTATTTCTTTTTTAATTACGCCCACTTCAGTCACCATCAGGGTGCCACCATGCAAACCTGCTTTAAACTCTGGAACAATTCCGTATTTATCAAGATAATATTGCGATTTACTTTGTTTCTTCTGCTGAAAGGCAAAGAATAAATCGATGCAATTGTTATTGGCCAATCCTTTTTTATAGGGCCAGCTTAGCACCGCTTCATCACCAACATATTGATAGATTTCTGCATCATATTTTGGCACAACTTCATTAAGGTCATAAAAACAATCCTGAATAAACTGACTATACTTAAAATGCCCAAGGTTTTCGGCAATTGTAGTCGAGTCTTTTAGGTCTAAAAACATAAAAATACGTCTCTCTTCTTGCGGGTTTTTATATTTACCTAAAAGCATTTTTAGAAAAACGCCTTTCCCAAATTTTTCGGTAGCAATTTTAATAAACGAAAACACAAAAGAGACCATTACAATGTATAAGATTGTTGCCCAAAAGGATTTGTTCTCTTTCCACCATCCCCGACCTGTATCTAGGTCTAAATCGTAGATACCAGAAAAAAACTCCATAACTATTGTAAATACACCTATAGTCATTGTAAAATACAGGAATGTTCTAATCATTAGGTTATAAACCAGTAATAGCCTGGTCGATACAAATTTTTCAAAAAAGAAATCTATGGTGGCATATATAAAGCCAATCAAAATCCCAATACTTGTAAACCCTATCAAAGCTCGAATGGTTCCTTGAGTTCCACTATATTTTTCAATTACAGTAAAGCCAACTTCTTCATCTAGCCCATAATATCTGAATATTGAAAATACTGCCATGACAACCGCCCAAAAAAGAATAGATTGCCATAGAAGTTGTAGGTATGTTTTCAGATCACGATTCATGACTACAATCTAATTAAATATTTTTTTTAGTTTAAGATGCTATGCACTCCATTTTCTAAAGTATAGAGTGTTTTAATCTCTGGATCGGTTAGACTTCGATTAAAAATAGAAAGTTCATCCATCATCCCTATATATCCTAATCCAAGATAAATGTTTGATAATTCTAGATCCCAAGTAAATGGGGTAGTGATGTTGGATCGTGTTCCTTTGAGTTCACCATTCATATATAATGAAGCTTTTCCTTGTGGGGTATTAAGGTTTGAAAAATTAATCAGGATATGAGTCCAAACGTCGCTACCAAAAGGAGGATTTTTAACTCCTGTTAGTTTTTTATTAAAGATGGGGTTTTCATTGTCGGGTCCTTTTGGATTGGGGTTCCAAACATTACGATCACCGATAACTCCTAATCTAAAATCTCTAGGGTTTTCTTTGGTGAAATCTACCCATATTGCGGCATCATTGTAACTTACATCAGTGATCTGTATGGGGTCGCAATAACCCGGTTCTAGATCGGTGGCAGGATCTAACTGTAACCAAAATGATATGGCACCGCTCCAATCTGTAGTGTTGTAACTAATATTGTCTTTACTAGGATAATAAATATACCCTTTGCTACGCTCTGTAAATAACAATCCATCACCAAAACGTCCTTTACCTTTATTGATTTGTATATCCGGTTTGTGCAAACCTACTTGCGCAGAATCTCTGGCTTTGCGATTAGGCACCGTATATAAATGTTTATCCCCTAAGGCAAAATCAGCATCAACTCCTTGATCAAAAGATGCATACAGGGTTAGTGCAGCTTTTAAATCGGCATAGCCAGTATCTGTCTTACACGAATTAAAGAATAGTAATGTCGCACTCCCCAATAATAAACGAAATAATGTTGTTTTGTAATATGACATGATGTTGGTTTTTAAACATTAAATATAAGATTATCCTTTTGGTAATAAATATAATTTATTAAAATTTAGCATCATTTATTGGATATCATAAGGTATTTTCAAAGCATAGTAATACATACTTTTGTGCTGGATTTGATTGTCAAAAACCAAGGGATTACAAGGCTTTTACCGTAAAAACTTTCCACTTTAGACGGCTATACGCTATTAAATCATTTAGTACCTTTATAAAGAAGCCAACCGAAATTGATTTGCTATGAAAACGATCAGTACACTTATTGATAATCCGACAATTACACCAGAATTAAAAACTACATTCGAAACCATTAAAGAAGAACTAGGGGCTCCTTTTGTTCCTCACTTTTTTCAGATATGGGGATATAACGCTACGGCGCTTCAAGGCATAGTACCTGCTATGAAATATATACTAGGTAGTGGTGTATTGGATCGCAGGTTAAAAGAGATGATTATGATTGCAATATCGTCTTTGAAAAAATGCAACTATTGTGAAACTGCTCATCAAGTATTTTGTTTTAGTATGGGGGCATTGCCAGAGCAAATAGAATATTTAGTAAATAGTCATACGTTACCAGATTCTGATGATCCAAAAGATAAAGCAGCGATTGATTTTGCAGTGCGATTATCTAAACACCCTAATACATCAAGTAAAGAGGATTTTGAAAAGTTACAAGCACTTGGATTTTCTAAAGCTGAAATTCTTGAGGTGATTGCGATGTCGGGGATGGCTGTTTTTTATAGTCATTTAGCCGATGCTACAAAAATTACTATAGATGAAGGCTTTAAAGCTGCGCTTTCAAATACAGAAACTACTTAGAAAATTATATTTGATAACAAATACGTTTTTATTTAGTTCATTCCTTTTAAATTTAATACTATGGCTAACGACATTAAAAAAGAATACAGTAACCAAGAAATCACGGTTGTTTGGAAACCTGGTAAATGTATTCATGCGGGAATTTGCGTTAAAACATTGCCCAATGTATATGACCCCAATGGGAAACCTTGGATAAAACCTGAAAATGCATCTACTGAAGCATTAATAAAACAGATCGATAAATGTCCTTCGGGCGCATTAAGTTATTATAGAAATTAATCCCCGTTATAGGTAAACCTTTTGATAAAAGGTAAGTGGTGCTGAAAGATTTCTATGGATTGCTGAAGAAGATCGTTCATGTTTTGATGTAATACTTCTTGAAAGTCTACACTCAGTTCCTTATCCTCGGCATCAAGTCCTTGCATATGATCATTTTTGAATAAATCGGCTATGCTATGATCTGCAGGTGTATCTATAATATATTCTTCGATCCAAAAGTTCAATTTTTTAAACTTGCCAATAGGTAAGGCTAGCAATAACAATACAGCCTTAATCTCTAAAGTATTATGCTGTTCTTTATACCCAAAATCTTCATGGGCTTTTACTATGCGATAAATATTAACAAATCGCTTAATCGCTCTTGGACTAGAACCAATAATCACAGACATTTCTTGCAGAAACTCGATTTCTTGGGCAGATAGTTCTAATGAAGCAATGGTTTCTGTGGTTTCGATAACTTCACGATCATCATTTTCATATGAATTATTGACCGGTAATGGTTCTGTTTGGTGGGATGTTTCGGTTTCTGTGATTAGATTTGTTACCTCAGTCGATATTGCAGTATCTAATATTTCTTCTGATTGTATTGGTTTTGTTTCGGCTAGCTGTTTTAGCATATGCTTTATACTTTCATCCTCAGCCGCCTTTAAGTTAAACGGGACCTGAAATATTTTCTCAAGATAACTAGACGGGTCAATCATTTCTACTTCTTCGCTTTGAACATTTTCAACAAAGTGCATTTGATGTTTTTTGATCAATGCATTTTTTACCCAACGCGGATCAACACCAACAACCACAACAAATAGGGGATAGGCCATCAATAAATTCACAGCTTCTAATACTTCGACAACACGTTCTTCGGGACAGCGATCCAGATCATCGATATAAAGTATAATTCTTTGCAACGGAGGGTCAAAATTATCTCTAAATTTTTCTGTTTCTTCGGTTTCTTCAATGTTTTGTAGCTCTTTATGATGATCGGTAAACAGGTTACTTAAAATTTCAAAATCTTTTCTGATAATTGAGATCAACCCAAGATGCTTTTCGTATTCTTTGCTAGAAGACCGTTTTTCTATGAACGAATGCAATGCTTCTGTAGACAGGGTGTTTTTTAATCTAAACTCAATCTCGGCTTTTTGTTCGGTTGTTTGATTAATTTGTTGATTAATAGTGGTGATTTGACCTTTAATTTGTTCGATCTCCAGGGTTAATGCTTTTTCTTCTTGAGCAAATTTGAACAAAGCATCTTCCTTTTTTAGTTCGTATTCTTTTTTGATACTCCAAAATGACGCAACGATAGGTTGTAATTGTCGGTAGGTTTTGACACCTCTAATATATAATGCCCCAGCAACCGAAATGAAATACCAAATATTGGGGTTATCGATCCACAGATTTGACCATTTGGTTACAGTAGCGACATAATGTAGCAATTTTGGTATTGCTATTACTATGGCTAAAATGCCTACAAACCATAAAATATTGATATACCATTTCCCTGCTCTAAAAAAGGTTTTTAAGAAGGTGAATGCCGATTTGGTTTGATTGTACAACTCATCAGGTGTGTGCCAATATGCTTTCGGAACAATGGTAGCAAACTGCTCTTTGTTTTTTATGAACGTAATATTACTAGTGATCGCCTTTTCAACAGTTTGTTGTACTTTAAATTCTTTATCGACCTGCTCTATGATTTGAAGCATGGATTTACTCTTTATCTCCTTTACTTTTTTATTAAGAAGCTCTTCAATACTTTTCTTCTTTTCATTTAAGCTTTTGAGTTTAGCATCAATAACTCCTTTTTTCTTTTCAAGTTCTTCGAGTTCATTATGAGTAATATTAAGTTTTTTGGTAAGTACTTTTTCGATTTTGTTTTTGTACTCATCACCAGCGGTATTATTCTGAATATATAGATTTAATCCATCAAAAATTTTGGTAATAATACCTGCCCATAGATTTGTATCCATATACGACCAAGCATTGAAATGCACATGAGCAATACCTTCACAAAACCCATTTTCCGGATTTTTAAGCGATAATAACTGGATACGCTCTTTCAATTTCTTCATAAAAAAACTTTTACCAGATCCCCACTTACCAAATAACGCAATGGCCAGGGGAGGTGTAAAGCTCTTTGCTGCCACTACACGGGCAAAAGCAGATACATCTTTAGAAATATTAAGGTGATCAATACTCAAGTCTGAATCACTAATCAACCCTGCAATGGTATTGATTTTTGTGACTGTAGTAATAGTATTATCAACATTAAATTCTGGTAATAAATCTTTCCATCTGTCTTTTACTAATGCTAGTATTGTTAAGGTGTCATTCATTTCAGGAACGGCTATTGCATTCCCAAGATAATCCCCAGTAGTAGCTACATTATAAGTAGCATCAGTAATTTTCCAATCAACTTCTAATGTCTTCCCATCATTCGGATTTTTAGTAACAATACCAAATCCTAATATGATCAAATGGGTTGGTTGTTTAGTATCTGTTTTTTTTAAAACGATTATATCCCCAGGTTTAACCATTTTAAAAGCTTCATCTGAATTGGAAGTCGGGTCATGATTTTCACAAACACCGTCAGCGAAAAAATGATTTTTTAGATTTACTTTTCCTTTAAAGAGGTTAACCAAGTATAATTTACCAGGAAAGTTGTCTATAAAGTGTTTTGCATCTGATAGAAGGTTTTTATCAGAAGAGATTTCAGCCTCTACTTTTATATGCTTTTCTTGCGTATTGGATTGTTGAGTAATGTCTTCTGTCTTGCGCTTTATTTCTTTAAAAAACGCACTACCTCTTCGGCTCTTCGGTAATGAAATAATAAATCTGGCACCTGATTGATTAAGCTCTTTTGCAACACCTTCAATAACAAATTGAGTTATACTAAGGCTTTTCTCAAACGATAAACCAGATTCTCCTGTACCTAATAACGGAATCCATATAGTTTTTGATGATAAACGCCCAAGATAGTTTTGTATGGCATAGGTTAGATTATTTCTTAGAGCGGTTTCATTGTTATGCTCTCCACCATACGTCACAATCAGTAAAATAGGTTTTTTACCCTTTTGTACCAGCAGGTCAAATCCTTTTTCAAGATCCAAACTTTTAAGAACCTTGGGATCATATCCATAAGCAGTAAGCACTAGAACATTTAAGTTTCCGGTATTACCATATATATCAACAGAAGTAATAGCAATATCCGCTTCGTTTGGAGAAGCATTTAAAATAATGTCATATGGCACACTTGAAGTTTCCTGTTTCATGAACGATTACTTTTGAATGGTCTTAAGATTTTTGTCAAATTATTGACAGCTACATGCAATCTAAGTTAAAGATAGAACTAATGTATAAGTTAGCAAAGAGGCGTTACCTATTTTTGGGCACTCTAAGTTTATCCGTTAGAAAAACACTAGCGTTTCTCTATTCAGAAAAGTAAGGTATAGGGTTGCAGTATGGATTAATTGATCAAATCCCATTATAGGAAAGAAAATACGAGGTTTTTTTCGATATTTTGAAGTCAACTTGCTGGTAAAGAAATCAGTAATACCGTGAAGTATACAATTGATTAATAAAAAAGAAATAGCCACTTTAATGGGGAATAAAATAAGACTGCACAACAACAAAACTCCAGAATAGGTAAGTACATGTAGGATGAGCCATTTAAAATGGTGACTTTTGCCCACTGCCATTTTTGAGGTCTGAAAAGCATAATCCCCAACCCAATGTGCTAAAAGAATCCAAACAAAGTTCATACCTAAAAGATATCAATTCAGTGGGTTATAACCTAATTGTTAACATAAAGTTTTTATAATAGTATTCAAAAACTTAAAAATAAAGAGGAAACTTAAGTATATTGTAGTATAAATTCGTCTTTGCGCCAAATTTGACCTCGAACCTACTTTTTTTAAGGTAAAACCTGTATTTAGATACAGTCAGGATATATCCAATTTTAAAACTATCAGATGTTTCGCACGTTTCGTCATCGATTGTTATTTTGGTTTTTGGTTTTCATTAGCTTTAGCTTTGTGATTATCATGCTCTCTTTTGCTTATCTTGATAAGCGTGAACATATCTTACAGCGTACAGAGGCTATAGAACAATCTTATGTAATGCTTTTAAAAACAGTAAAAGCACAACAGGATTTTTTTAGTTATGCAACCAAAGATCAAAAGTTCTTCAGTACTGGAGACAATGCATACCTTGATAATTATCTTACATTACTAGATAGTACACGATTTCATTTAATGCATATTGATTTTAGTAAAAAAACTGAACTCTATACAAGTATAGAATCTATACGACTTGATATTACAGAAATTGATGGCATTTTCTTAGAATTAATAGAAAATATTCAGGCAAGAGGATATAAAAATTATAATCTAGAGGGTAGTATGCGTAAAGATGCACATTGGCTTGAGAATATTACCGAAATTCCAACAGAAGATATCCTAAGACTAAGACGTTATGAGAAAGATTATATTATAAGAAATGAGAAAAGCTATGTAACCAGGTTCAAAAAGCGCATAGATTTGATTACAGACCATGTACAGAGTAACAATGCAATTTCGAATAAGCGAAAAAAAAGAATTCTCTATTACCTTGAAGGATATAACAATAAGTTTATGCAATTGGTTGAGTTGGATGAGCGTATTGGACTTAAAGATAATACAGGTTTAAAAGAAGTGTTAGATCGTGTTATTACGATTTGCGAAACTGGTTTTAGTGATGCTATATTCCAAGCCAAAGAATGGTCAAAAGCAGAATTTAAAAAGTTGACCATTTATTTTGGACTTGTCGCTCTTGCATTAATGATCATAAGTATATGGATAAGTTCTATGATTTCTAAAAAAATCACCAAACCACTCACAGAATTAACCATGCACATCACACGTTTTGTTGATAGTAATTTTACATTAGAGACAGAACATCCCGTAGTGAGAACACATGATGAAATCGGAAGTCTTACCCGGAATTTTTCCTTTTTAAAAGATGAAGTTATCTCCAGACTTAAATTTTTTAAACAAAAGGTTGATGAACGCACCGAAGAATTGGCTAATGCGAATAAGAGATTACTTCGTTTGAGTGAAGCCAATAGTCGATTTGTACCTATAGAGTTTTTGCAAAACTTAGGAAGAGAAAGTATTGAACAAGTAGCATTAGGAGATCAGGTAGAACGTGAGATGACTGTAATTTTTTGTGATATTCGAGAGTTTACAAAATTGTCTGAATCTTTAAGTCCTCAAGAAAATTTTGATTTTCTAAACGAATACCTAAGCGGTATCGTACCTATTATAAAACGTAATGGTGGGTTTATAGATAAGTTTATAGGGGATTCGGTTATGGCCTTGTTTCCTAAAGAACCTGATGCAGCTATACGTACGGTTTTTGAGTTTGAAGATTTTTTGGAAGGATTTAATCATAAATTGAAGAAAAATAACAGACGCCCCATAGAACTAGGTACGGGTATACATACCGGAAACTTAATTTTAGGCACCATTGGGCATGAGCATCGATTAGAAACGACCGTAATATCGGATGCAGTAAATACATCTTCAAGAGTGGAAGGGTTGACCAAGTATTATAAGGCAAGAACCATTTGTACAGAAGCGACACTTTCTAAGCTAAAAAATGAAGCGTCTTTTAAGTATCGTTTTTTGGATAGGGTTAAGGTGAAAGGAAAAACCAAAACGCTTTCGGTGTACGAATTTTTATCTCCTAAAGAAAAAGTAAAATTAGCGTACCTTGATATGTATAATAAAGCGGTAGATTATATTAAAAAAGAAAATGTAGCTGAAGCAACCAAAGTTTTTTCCGGATTGCATTCAAAACACCCCAATGACAGAGCAGTAGAGATTTTTTTGGATCGATGTCATAATTATATAGAAAGAAAAGCATCCTCTTGGGATGAAATAACCCATATGATTAATAAATAATAAAACATATATCTGTGAAAAAGTACGATCTAATTGTTATAGGCTCAGGGCCTGCCGGAGAAAAAGCAGCTGCAAAAGCAGCATATTTTGGGTATAAAGTAGCACTTGTAGAAAAGGAACGTACATTTGGTGGAGCAGGGGTGCAAACAGGAACTTTACCCTCAAAAACCTTAAAGGAAACAGCTTTATACCTGTCTGGAGTATATCAAAAAGGGGTGTTTGGTGTAGATAAAGAGATTGGTAGAGAGACTGGGGTTCATGACTTTTTATATAGAAAAAATGTGGTTACCAATCACATGAATAAGATGGTGAAATACAACCTCGAAAAGCATGGGATTGAATTATATGAAGGTTTTGCCAGTTTTATTAACAAAAATCATATCAAAATATCGGGTGAGTTAGAACAAACCATTGAAGGCAGATTTATTCTTATCGCTACAGGATCTTATCCATATCATCCAGAACATATTCCTTTTGATAATAAGCGAATACTGGACTCTGACACTATTCTAAGCATCACAAAGTTTCCCAAATCAATATGCGTGTTGGGAGCAGGGGTTATTGGTTGTGAATATGCAACTATTTTTGGTGCAATGGGCGTAAAAACCTTTGTGGTTAATGATCATGATAAAATTCTCGGGTTTTTGGATACCGAGGTTTCTGAAGCCTTGGTAAAACAAATGAAGAAAAATGAAATAAAGATATTGTTCAACAACTCGGTTACTAGTTTTGAAATCCCCGAAAATGACGAAAAACCTCTAAAACTAGAGTTGCGATCAGGGCAAATACTAAATGTAGATATGTTCTTGTTTGCTGCTGGTCGCAGTGGTCATATTAAAGGCTTAAATTGTGATGGAATCGGTTTGAAAACCGGAAAGCGCGAGACGGTTTTGGTAAATGATAAATTTCAGACTAATATTCCCAATATTTATGCTGTGGGTGATGTTATTGGGTTTCCGGCATTGGCCAGTACGAGTATGGAACAAGGTAGAATTGCTATAACACATATGTTTAATACAGCAGATTTAGAGTCTTTAGCTGATATTTTTCCCTATGGGATCTATACTGTTCCAGAGGTGTCTATGGTCGGAATAACAGAAGAGCAAGCCAATGAGGCTAAAATTGATTTTGGAGTTGGTTATAGTTATTACAGAGATACTGCCCGCGGAATGATTATGGGAGATACCGATAATGGGTATCTGAAATTAATTTTTGACAAAAAGACTAAAGTTGTTTTAGGAGTACATATTATGGGATATTCTGCGACTGAATTAATTCATTATGGTATGCAGCTTGTACAAGAGAAAAAGACTTTAGATCATCTAATTGCTACCGTTTTTAATTACCCAACATTACATGATTTGTACAAGTATGCCAGTTATGATGGGCTAGGAAATCTTGCAGGAAAAAAGGTAAAAAAAGCGGGAGAGTTGATATAAACAAAAACGGGCTGTTATGTGGTATAACAACCCGTTTTTTCGAACAATTCAATTTTAAAAAATCAACACTAAAAATTTATTCTTCCGGTTCCTATATTACCGCTATAGTAATAATCCCAGGCATCAGCCGTATCATTATCTAACCATACGTTAGGATAAGACCAAAATTGAGAAAATCCAGTTGCAGGGATCGTTTGATCACTCTGCCATAATTGACAGATAAATTCTTTTACAAACCATCCATTCATACCTTTTAAATATAAATGCCCGTAGTCCACTTCAACCCATTCTACTGCAGCTCCTGGAATAGCTCCTCTAAATAAATATCCATCATATCCGCCATCAAGACTGTTACCAGCTCCATTCATCCAATTAAAGGCAGGAGTATATCCACCAGCACTTGTGGTAAATCTAATATACGCGCCAACAGGACCATCGGTTTCATTATAGGTCTGTGTACCCGTTTTTACCCAAACTCTGTAATACCATTCTGTACTAAAATCTTTGTTTATTTGTTTGGATTGGTTGCTTAAATAGTTCTTAACTTCTTTATCGAATTTTAGCATCGCTTCCTGCAATGGTACATCATCATCAAAATGTACTTTTAATACAGGACTAACGGTTTCTTTAAAATCCTTTAGTATTTCCCCATCATTACCAGTGGTACTTTTAAACCCTTCATTTTTTTGATTTAAGTTGTTTTTTTCAACTTCTTCGATCTCCAGAGATTGGTTGGTCTCGTTTACAAGATCTGACTTTTCGCAGGATACTATCCAAAATACCCCAATTAATAAAGCCACGGTTTTAAGATTATGAATTTTTTTCATTCGTTTTAATTTTATTATTAATAATTTAATTAGTTAGTTGTAGCCCCTTCATCTGCCGGCAAGAAAAATATTCGTACAACCTGATACAAATGTATTAGCTTTGTGTAAATAAAATAAGAGTCGTATATCCCTGTTTATTAGTTGTTTAAACCCTTTTGTGAAGGGGTTATTTCCCCATCAGTAATTCTCGATATTTATTGTAGAAATTTGCACCTATTTCAATACAGAATAATATTCGTATACTTGTTCCTTTTTATATATAACCCTTGAAATATTTTATAAATGATTCTTAGAATTCTTTTTCTCTTTATACTTGTAATCACACCATCCATTCATGCTCAGGATTATATTGATCTTGTTAAAATCAATTATGGTTCTATTTTAGATGCCGGATTTGAGGGCAGCGATACCCAAACGAATGTAAACTTACTGGATGTTGGAGTCACGTATCCTATAAGACTTAATGAGAACACTGCAATTATAACTGGAATCGATTATATTCAACATTCATTAGATCTTTTTCCAAATTCAGAAACAATTAATCTCAATAATATCACGATTAAGGCTGGATTAAATATTAAGCATGGATCAAAATGGTCTGGTACGTACTTGTTTTTACCAAAAATTGCAAGTCAAGATTTGCATACCGATGGAGATCATTTATTTTTTGGTGGGGTAGCTTTATTAAAGTATCAAAAAAGCGAGCGCATGCAATATCGATTTGGGGTTTATGCATCTAGCGAAGGTTTTGGAACTTTTATGACTCCAATTCTTGGACTATACTATATCAGCGAAAATAAAGATTGGGAGATTTCTGCAAGTTTACCCATCAATGCAGATGTAAATCATCGTTTTAATAATGCCGTAGCAGTAGGTTTAGGATTTCAAGCTTTTGTGCGTTCATTTAGCATGGAGCGTGACGAAAATACTCCAGAATTATACACACAAATGTCTAATATAGAGTTTGGCCCTTATGTGCAACACAGTTTTTTAGATCAGAGTATCTTGGTTCGTCTACAAGCCGGATACTCAACAGCATCATACGAAGTATTTGAAGAAGGGGATACACTCCCTATTCGAGTTTCGGCATTTGAGTTTGGAGATAATCGTAATCTACTTAACCCTGAGATGACTGGTAATGTTTTTGTTAGAGTAGGAGCTACGTATCGTTTTCATTTGAAAGAGAAAAAAGAAGAGTAATTCTCAAACATAGTATTACACTAACTAAAAAACACCTTACAGAATGATGCAAGGTGTTTTTTTAGAATTTGGCTAATTCAAATACTATCTCCTCTATAACTAACTATCTCTTTTTTGGTTTTAAGAAGTGATAATTTTGATTCAAATGTATCGTATTATATGTATAAACAAAAGAGGGATATAGCCTATTTTTAAAGGTTAAAAACCCCTTTATCAGTTGTTTAACTAATTATGTTGAGTTTTATAATGAAATGTTAAAAACTTGTTTTTACTTTTTCATTAAATTGTGATTTCTTTGCTGTTGGGAAAAAATAACACAATTGGAAGAGCAGGTAAAAGAACAAAGTAAGGTATACACACGGTACAACTTTTTTAATAAAACGTATTGTGTCTTTAGAGGGGTGCCCTTACGTGAAATCTCAAGAAGAAAGCCTAATTATAGAAGCGAATCAGGAAGCACATACTATTATACAAAACATGGTGTATATAGACTATCAAATCACTGGGGAAGAGCAGCAAAATGCCAATGGAGATTGGTATCTGATTTTCCGGCAGAAATAGATGATTTACGCCTAGGGTACGCAGATTGGGTGGATTTTAGAGAAAACCTTGACCCAGATGTTGATGCATATTACATTTCTGTAGACTTTGAAACCAAAAAAGTGAGCTATATGCACAAAGACAACCCCAATTATAATGAAATTGCGGTTTTACGATCTGCAGATGCTACGCGCAAACTTATCAAGCAAATCAAAAACCTTTTAGAAACACACAAGTGGGCCAAATACTACGATTATGATGACCTTGACGAATTTCGAGAAGATGTAGTTACACGCCTCATAAATAGTAATCTTTCCCTTAACGAGTTGCGCAGAGAATTAGTCGAAGAATATTAGATCAAGTTGTACATTGGGTAAAATATTAATTGGATAAAACATTGATATAGTTACGATTATTTAAGATCTTTATAGTGCTGATAATTAGTGTTTTATTTCATGAATATTTTAGTATTCATATCATGCTTTATTTTCGCTATCACTTTTGGGTTTAGTCAGGATACCTATATTACCCAAAGACAAGACATGGTCAATAATCAATTAAAAATAAGAGGAATAGTAGATTTAGCTACTATAAATGCTATGCGTGCTGTTCCCAGACATGTTTTTGTTCCTGAAAATGCTCAAAAATATGCTTATGAAGATCGACCTTTGTCTATTGGTAAAGGGCAAACTATTTCTCAACCATATATTGTTGCCTTTATGACCCAGGAGTTGCGATTACAATCAGAGCATAAGGTGTTAGAAATAGGTACAGGTTCTGGATATCAGGCAGCTGTACTGGCAGAAATCGCAAAAGAGGTATACACCATTGAAATTATTGAATCTTTAGGAAAAAGAGCAAAGGAACAACTAGATACATTGGGATATCAAAATGTTGAAGTACGAATAGGAGATGGGTATCATGGATGGAAAGAAAAGGCTCCTTTTGATGCTATAATTGTCACCGCAGGGATTGACAGCATACCCAAGCCATTATTGGATCAGCTTGCAGAAGGAGGCCGAATGATAATTCCTGCAGGACCCCGCAACGCCATGCATTTACTACTAGTTACCAAGAATAACGGGAAAGTACGAACCAAAAAACGATTACCTGTACGATTTGTACCTTTTGTAAGAGGAAGGAATTAATCAAATTATATTAAACTACTCTTTATTTTTATTTCGTTTTCGAAGTATATAAATTATTAAAGCAATTGGTGTTATTAACATTGTGAAAACAATGAGAAGTAAGATAATTTGCCATATACCAATCATAGAAGTAAAATTATATTTTGATTCAAAAATAGAAAATCACACCAATTAAGAGCTAAATACGCCTTGATTTAGTAAAAAATAAGTATTATATTTGACTAATAAACGAAAATAGTCAAAAATTATAAATGAGCCCGACAAAACAAAAATTACTCTCGACTGCGAGTAAAACATTTAGTAAGTATGGATTCTATAAGACTTCTATGGATGAGATTGCAAAATCTGCCAGAAAAGCAAAAGGGTCTTTATATTATCACTTTAACAGCAAAGAGTTACTTTTTCGTGAAGTTGTATTATCAGAGCTTACTTTTTTAAAAGAAGAGCTCACATTAATTTTTGAAAATCATGATGCTGATAGTAGAGAAATCATAAGGGCCTATATGATTAAACGTATGGAGGTTATGAATATCTCTATAAACTATCAGGAAACCCTGCGACCAGAATTTTACGAGTTTTATGAATTCTTAAATGACGTGATTTTAGAGATGGATCAATGGGAGAAACAGCAAATCACAGAAATTCTAAATAGAGGAGTAGTTAAAGAAGAGTTAGATCTACCAGGAAATATTGAAGTATATGCAGAAATGTTATTGATTTTTCTTAAAGGTTTAGAAACTCCTTTATTCTTAAAAGGGCAATACGAAAGATTGATCTCTAATTTTGATAACCTTATTGGAATACTAACTAAAGGCATCTCTAAAGTATAATTGTTGAATCCTAATACCCAGAAGAATGAAAAGGCTAAAATATCTCTTAGTATATACACTACCAATTACAGTTTATTTTTCTTTTAATAGCACAGGGGCAATGACCTTTATTCCATTTATTATATTTTTTGGTTTTGTTCCGCTATTAGAATTATTCCTAAAGCCAGATGCATCAAATTTTGATAAAGAAACTGCCACCGCAGAAAAAAATAACCCTGTTTATGATTGGGTGATGTATTTATCATTACCTGTACAATTAGGTATGCTGGTGTATTTTCTTTTTGTAATACAGGAAACTCCATTTGGCACTACAGAGTTTTTTGGAAGAGTTTCTGCCATGGGATTGATGTGTGGAGTTTTAGGAATTAATGTTGGTCATGAGCTTGGGCATCGACGAAGTAGGAGAGAACAATTGATAGGAGAAATATTATTGTTAACATCACTAGATACCCATTTTTTGCCATATCATAATGGGGGTCATCATAAAGATGTTGCAACACCAAATGATGCAGCTACGGCAAAAAAGAACCAAATTTTATTCACTTTTTGGATAACTTCTCATTTTGGAAGTTATTTTAAGGCCTGGAGATTAGAAAATGAACGATTACAACAGCAAGGCAAATCACCATTTTCTATACAAAACAGAATGATTGTATACTCTTTTGCCAATATTGCACTTTTAGGATTGATTTTTTATTTTTTTGGGACACATGTATTGATTGCCTTTATTGCTGCAGCAATACTAGGGATTATGCTATTAGAAACCGTTAACTATATAGAGCACTATGGTCTAATGAGGAAAAAAACAGAAACAGGAACCTACGAGCGTGTAAAACACCATCATTCATGGAACTCTGATCATCCTATAGGTCGTTTATTATTATTTAACCTTTCTAGACATTCTGATCATCATTATAATGGGAGTAAAAAGTATGCTGTATTAAAATCATTGCCGCAAAGTCCACAAATGCCAACAGGTTATCCCGGAATGATGGTATTGGCTTTATTTCAACCGTTATGGTTCATACTAATGAATAGAAAATTAAAAACGTTACAAGAATCGTAAGAAAAACATATACTACAAAAGCCTCAATTACAAATTGAGGCTTTTTTTAGATACGAATAAGTATTTCACTTCACTAACATTAACAAATCAATGACTTATTGCGTATCTGGTTAAGGGGCAAAAATATATTCATATTCGTGAACTCCCAATATTGATTCAAGAAGAGCGTAATGATCAGCATTCGAATAGAATTGTATGTGTGGCTGTTACACATAATTCATTATTAGCATTAAAAAAACGACTCTTCAATTTAATTTTTTGTTTATTACTGATCTCATCAAGAGGTTCTAGGTTTATAAAGAAGTGCTGAGTAAACATTAAATTCTTTCTATATTTTAATTCTTCCTCACAACTTTGTAAAGCCATATTGAAAGTGTTTCGTTCTTCTTTGGAGTACCCTTTTTGCAATAAAAAAGCTGCTAATGTAGATTGTATGTATGTACGATATGCATGATCTTGCATTACCATAAAATCATCTACATCTTCTCCTTTTACCTTGTATGTTTCTTGAAAAATCATATTAAATTTTTAGTTTGCATAATCAGTTTTAATGATTTAAAAATCAATGATATATATCATGTTGTAGATTCTATTTAATCTTACGCGCTTTTGATTTTTTATGCTTTCCAAACTGAAAAGCTCTCGAAATATTGAATCCTAAATGGACATCACCCTCAAAGAAATTATCTGTAGACTCTGTGATAAAACTTTTCTCGATCATTGTAATCGAATTAGAAAGGATAATTTGAAACACATGTCCACCAGTTTCAATATCGATTCCGAATGCCAGAGAATTTTTAGCATCTATAGACTCTAATGGGTTAATGGTATAATGATACTCTCCATTTATCGAAATTCTTTTTGTTAACTTCACTCTACCTCCCATACCAATAGCAAAAATGTCGTGAGGATCTTTTAGTAGTTCTACAGAATTTCTGTGTATATAACTAGGTGTAATTTGTAGTGAGAAACCTGGACTAAATTTTCTAGCCAATAATACTTGTGTTGTATACGATAAACGATCACTGTCGCTGGGCTCTCTTCCGGGTTCAAAATCATTAATACTACGATATGCAGCACTAGCAAAAAGAGAAACGGAAATGGGCAAAGACTTTGCACCAGAACTTTGTTTTAATGCTCTATATTTTACAAAACCATCATAGGTTTTTTCAAAACTACTTCGCCCAAGACCTATCATGATATCATCTGATAAACCATACTCAAAAGCAAAACGAATATTTGATTGATCTAACCCATATAATTCATCCGGACCAAGATTTACTCTTCCAAAGCGATGAGATATCACAAACTCTAATATTCCTTTATTTCTGTTTTCTATAGAATGACCATTAAGTATCCTTGTACCTTTAAAGGTAGAAGTTACATAGTTTTTATCTTGAGACGCTTCATTGTCAAGGATTTCAAAAAGATCATCTTGTGCTAGTATCTGTGTCTGAATACCCAATAGAGTAATTATAATAAATAAATTTTTCATGCTACTTTTTATATGGTTTATGGTCTAAAGCAAAACTTACCTCTACAATTTCAGCGATATTATTGACTACTACTGAAGGTATTTTAATATTGAAGTCTGCAATTTTTAAAGGAAAGCTTCCTTGTACCGATATATGGTCTGTGGTTCGAGTAATTTTAGCTAATGTTTCTAGTTTTTGGGTAACACCATGAATAGTTATATTACCATCAATAGTTACTTCTTGCTCATTTTGATCTAAGCTGTTAAAATTCAAAATCTGTCCCTTAAACTTAGCTTTGGGATACTTATCGGATTCTACATAATTTTCGTTAAAATGTTCTTGCATTAATGATTTCTCGAACATAAATGACTTCATAAGTATGGCGATGGCAATTGTACCTGTAGATGTGTCGATAATGCTTAATACTTGATTATTATCAGCCTTAATATCTTCAACTGGTGCACTAGAAAAAAAAGAGGTATATCCCTGCTTTGTTAAGAACCGTTCTTGTCCCGATACAACGATAGTAAACAAGAAACTGAAAAGTAATATGTGTAGTTTCATTTTTTAGATATTTTTATTTTTGATAGATGTGTTAACTAATTAAGAATGATACATTTTACCAGGACAACGTCCATTAGATAACCAGTGCATATTCCTTTGATTGTAATCATTTGTCCAACTTTTAGTGTGGTTAGCTTGCTATTTTCTTTTGCATCAATATGGCACATAACACTTCCAAATGAATCGTTATCACTTAGACTTATTACCCCTTTTTCATCTGTTATGTTCAATTCAGATATAGTGCCGGTAATTTGAAGTACTTGCTCCAGGTATTTTGTGTTTGCCTGAGTCTCATTATCCTGAAACTCTTCAAGAACATTAGTTGCTTCTAAATAGAAATTCGGAGTATTTTCAGAAACGTCGGTATGTGGTTTATTAAATACTGTGACACTAATAAAAATTACTGCTAAAATGATAATGAGTACAGCGTTTATGAGTATAATTTTAGTTTTTCTAATCATAACTTTAATTGTTTAATGCTCCATTATCAATCCAGCATCTAATTCGCTCTATTTCTTCATTGGTTAAAGTCCCTCCTAAAGGCATTCTTCTGGTCACCACTTGTGTTCTTACTCTATTGGCGTTGTTTTTGATTCCGTCAAAAGTTCTTAAATCAGGAGCTTGATTACCACCATGACATCTAATACAATTAGAATCAATGATAGGTTTAACATCATCGATAAATGAAATATCTGTACTACATATTTCACTTCCGATAGGTATTGGAATTTCTTCTTCGACATTATTATCACATGAAAAAAAAGTAATACTTAACATCATCAGTATGTATGCGTATTTAATTTTTGAGATTGTATCCATTGGTATTGAATTAAGGTATAAGAGGAAGGAGCAAAGCCAACCTTCCTCTTATGATCAACTAACTACTTAAATATGAAATTGAATTAAACTATATATTTAGGTAAAGTATTATAAAGTATTTAAAAACAATTGTTTAAAGTTTTTTGTTTTACTCTGGTGCTCCAGGAGTATCAACATTAGCTATTGGCCAAACCCCTGGTGCAGGGAAATTAATTCCAAAGTTATCTCCGCGTTCTACATCCTGCCCAAAGTAGTACAATGGCCATCCTTTAAAGGTTAATTGTTGTCTACCAAAAACATCTATGGTTCCAAAATCGCTGGCATCAAGAATACTTGGCAACTTATCAATATCGATATGGAATACTGGCCAAACTGCATCATTTGAGAAATCTGCTGCTGTAAAGTTATTCGTATCTTTTGTGTCATTCTGGAACGTATACAGTGTTCTTCCTGTATTTCCATTCACAATGTAGAATGTAAGTTCATCACCTTCTGTATAATCACTTTTAAAGTTTATAGGATTTCCTTCTGCATCTTTACCTATCAATTGAGCTTCAGCATACATCAAAGAATAATCTGGTTTTGCGATATACCAGTTATTACCTACTTTATCACCATTAGTGTCCCCAGCAGCATTGTCATTGGCAAAATAATACAGAGGCCATCCTTTATAGGTGTTTTGTTTTTCTCCATCTGCCCGAGTAATAACTCCAAAATCTGATGCTAGTAAACCTTCATCTAAGGTTAAATCGGCAGTATAAAATATTGGCCAGGCAGCCTTACATCCATCTGCACATTCTGAAACTCCTTTTGTATCTCTGGAAAAGAAATATAAAGACATACCATTAGCATCGGTTAGAATACTACCAAATGTTGCATCTGTAGCTAATTGTACAGTGTTAACCGCTGTTACTGGTGGAGTAGGTTGGGCATCGTCGTCACTACTACAACTATAGAGGATACCGACTAAAGTGAATACTAAGAAAATTGACTTTTTCATTTTTTTGAGTTTTTATGATTTATGAAGCAAAGTACCGTCAATACTGCCCTTAGAATCAAATTAATATGTGTGAGAGGGAAAAAATGGCGTTAAAAAGGAAAAAAATGAGTTGAAAAAAATGAGTAATATTGATTTACAACAACTGAAAACTAATCTCAAGAGTTTCCAGAATACTGTTGATGTTCTCGACATGGCAGCTGAAGATTTCTCCAATGTAGTTGATGTTTTCGACACGGTAGTTGAAGGTTCCCTTAATGTAGCTGAAGATTTCTCCAATGTAGCTGAAGATTTCTCCAATGCAGCTGAAGATTTCTCCAATGTAGTTGATGTTTTCGACACGGTAGTTGAAGGTTTCCTTAATGTAGCTGATGTTTTCGACAAGATGGTCGATGTTTTTATTAATATTGTGTAAGATAGGAGAGAAACCCCCTTTATTCTAATAAGGTTTATAAACAAAAAAAATCCTGCTGGTCTCATTCATAACCAACAGGATTTGGGTATTGAGGAAAATAAAACCCCTTTTTATATTCCTTTACAGTATATCAATTCCCGGAATATTTTCTAATACAATAACATCTACTTCTCCAGATATTGATAAATCATTATCACTACCGTTATTGTCTGCATCGACATCAAAAGAGAATGAGAACCTAAGATTATGTGTATCCTCGTTAAAGTTAAAATTAGTGATGCTTAAATTAGACGTAGGCGATTTAACCCCTAGATTATCAAAATCATCGTTAAGTTGTAATACCACCAGATCTTCAAAAACCATATTATATTCATTAAGGTCTAGTGTAAATTCAAACTCTTGAGTGTCGTTCCCTGGATTGATAACATTAAGTGTAATTCCAGCTGTAAACTCTTGAGAGTCTTCATCAGGAGTATTTAAAAATCGCAATAGATTAAATGTGATACTATTAGAATCAGTATCTGTAGTAAACGAATTAAAATTAATAAGCGAATTTGCATCTATAGCTGTAAATTCCAAGACTTTAGTATCTGTAAACGCTTCGTCGTTATCAGGTCTGGTTCCGGTAAGCGTTAAGTTAATACTTCCAAATTGAGTAAGCTCTGCGAAACCAACACCATCTTGTCCGTTAACTCCATCAGTACCATTTACCCCGTCAATTCCATTAATTCCATCCAAGCCATCAGGTCCTGCTGCACCATCTTCACCTTCACAATTGACTAAAGACATCCCTAGAAAACCAATGAAAAGGATTTTATATATTGTTGTTAAATGTATATGCTTCATTTTATGTTTATTTTGATAATTTTTAGTGTATTACAATTCAATTCGTTCTCCTTGTAGTTCTCTTAATACAATCACATCTACTTCTCCAGATACCGATAATTGGTTACCGGTAGTATTTCTATCTGCTGGTATATCCAATGTAAAAGAAAAAGTAAGTGCATTCGTTTCACTATTAAAGTTGAAATTTGTGATGTTAAAATTCTCTAAATCAGCATCACTACCTACGAAAGTTGTTAGATTAAACACAGTAAGATCTTCTGAGATAATAGGATATTGAAATATGGTAAAACGAGATTCGTTAAACTCTGGGGTATCTGATTCGGGATTGGTGACTTCTAAACTAAATGTAGTGCCAACACTTTGGAAATCTTCGCCACCAGGAGCGCTAAGAAGCCTTCCAAAATCGAACTGTGCTGAAGACTCCTCTACAATAACAGAATTTGATTGTGGTAAAATTTCTGGAGACAAAGGAGTGAATCTAAATATCTTACTATCTGTAAAAGCTACATCGTCTGGCCTTGTACCTTCTATAGTAAGTGTTATACTTCCAAACTGTGTAAGTTCGTCAAAACCTAATCCATCGGTTCCGTCTGTTCCGTTAGTTCCATCAACTCCATCAATTCCATTAGTGGCATCTTGTCCTGCTGGTCCAATGTCACCATCTTCTCCTTCACAATTGGCACATAATACTGCAAAGCAGCAAATAAAAAGTGTTTTATATATGTTTATATGATTAAATATTTTCATGTCTTATATTTTTAATTATTTATTCTACTAAACCATCTATATCTTCTACAACGATAACATCTACTTCTCCAGAAATAGTAAGGTCATTACCCGTATCATTATTAGCGGCATCGACAGTAAATGAGAATGAGAATGTAACCGCGTTGGTCTCATTATTAAAATTGAAGTTGGTTATACTAAAATTAGTAACCCCTGTTTGATCATTAATAAATTCACCAGTAAACCCAAAGTAGGTGAGATCATCAAAAATCATAGTATAATTATCAATGTCTAAGTTGAATTCAATAGTTTCCTCAGTTTCTCCCGGATTCGTAAAATCTAGATTAACTTCTATTTCTGAACCTTGAAAATCATCATCTGGGACACTTAGAGTTCGTTCTATATTGAAATTTAACTGATCATCTCTAATATCAACATCGTTATTAAAATCGATATCTTCTACTGCAGTAAACTTAAATTCGTCGGTCTTAGTAAAAGGAATATTATCTGGTCGTGTTCCTTCCAGGGTAAGTGTGATACTTCCAAATTGGGTTAGTTCGTCAAAACCAACACCATTTTGGCCATTAACTCCATTGATACCATTGGTACCATCAATTCCATCTGTTCCGATGATTCCATCCTGTCCGGCAGGACCGATATCACCATCTTCACAATTGACGGATAAAAGCCCCAATACGCCAATTACAATTGTTCGTAAAAAAAAGTTTTTCATTGTTTTCATTTTAAAAAATTAATTTATGGTTTGAATGATGGTGCAAATAACCATGAATAGGGCGTTTCAAACGAAATTAAAGTTTATGAAAAGGAAAAAATAATGTTTAAAAAGGAAAAAAAAGACTTGAAAACACCATACTCTTTGTCTAAAATAGAGAACATAAATAGTCCAAAATTCTTGACAAACTACAATGCTTTCTAGTCAAGAAAATAAAATGAAAATACCTGAAAAAATATAGATTTCACTACACTAATTAGATACTTAACCACTGTCTAAACTCTGCAGCTTTGTTTTTGCTAATGATAATTTCTACATCGGCATTGCGGATTAGTATTTTGAGCTGACTATTACCGTATTTGATAATTTTTTCGATAGCGGCTATGCTAATAATAAATTGGCGATTGGCTCTAAAAAACAAAGAAGAATCAAGACTCGAAAACATATCATCTAAGCTTACATTACTTGTAGATCTTTTTCCATCAGAACAAATCACATACGTAATGGTGTTTTCTGTATGGATATAAGCTATTTCATCAATGTTTATTGGGATTAACTCGTTTCTAATATAGGTGAGAATTCTCTTCTTTCCAGGATCTAATGATTGCTCTGTGGGTTCATTTGTAGTCGTATTTTCAACCACTCTTTGCTGATATGCAACAAGATCAGTATTTAGTTTTGAAAGGTTTACTAGTTCACTTTCTAGGCTTATGTTTTTTTGTTCGAGCTGTTTTTCATAATAACTACCTATGATACGAACTGCAAAAAATGAAGATAGGATAATTAGCCCACCCATTAGAGCAAATATGGTATAAAAACTGGTCTTAAGTTTTCGAGTTTGAGCTGATATCTTATCTAAATTTGCATGTGCAGCAACAATTAAATCAGAATCTTGCACGGGAGAGATATATATGATTTCTGACTCTGTATCAAGAGTATCGTTTTCCTTTTCCTTTTTGCGATTCATCAATAAATCATAGAGTTTGTCAGAACTATTTTCTTCGCTCAGCGATTTTAAAAGTAATTGATTAGAGTTTACTTTTTGACCAACTTTTGTAATATCGGGATGACAAACTTCTTTACCCGACCAGTCGAATACGCAAATAAAAGAAGCTCCGCTATGTGTATTCTCAATTGTATTCTGAATATTATGTATTACTGTCTTTTTTTCAATACCACCTACCAATTGATTGCTGATAAGTTTTGCTATTTCATTGGCTTCTCGCTTACTGGATTCTAATTGTATTTCAATTAATTGATTAGCACTTACTTTGATAAAATATTTGACACCCAGAGATGCTATAATCAAAAAAATTATAGATATAGAAATAAAGGTCAAAAAGTATAATTTGTCTTTTCTCATTAAGCCGTTACATGAATCTTTGTGATTGCAAAACGCATCTTGTTAGGTATAATTATAATGTTAAAACGAAAATAATATTTTTTTTTACTATTTCGTTTAATCACAAAACAATTGCAATTCTTTTCACTGGATTTTTTTCCCTTTTAACGGTTTGTTTTCAGCCTTACACACATTTATTAAGGGGGTTCACTATAATCATTGTTTATTTGATCCAATAAAAATTCAAAAAATATTAATGATGAAAACATCTAAAAATAAAATGCTTTTATACTTATTTTCAATTGTAGCGGTTATTATAATGTTACAAATCACATTTTTAATCACAACCTAACCCACTAGCATATTTTAAAAACCGGGTATTTACTATTTAAATTAAATTTTATAAATTCCATAATTGAAGTATTACAGAATACCATAGTTCTTCCAAAGCACAATATGAATAGGAAAAATAAAATTATAACCTTTCTTTTTTGCCTTGTATTCGCAGCGGGTCTATATTTATATTTTGGCTTTTATAATCGTTCATATGAAACAATAGATAATGTTGCAACAGATATTAGTATTAGTTCAAGAAAACTTACATCGACATATATGCTTAATGAAAAAAATGCAAATTCTATATATAGAGGTAAGGTTATTGAAGTGGATGGTATTGTAAAAGAAGTCTCTTTTTTAAATAACCGAAATACTGTATTATTGCATGGCAATGACAAATATTCTAGCGTAATATGCGATATGCAATCTGATCAAATCGAAGAAGTCAAAAAGCTTAAAGCCGGTCAGAAGATAAGAATTAAAGGGATATGTAAAGGGTTTCTTAAAGATGCGATATTATTAAACTGTATGCTGATTAACACACAAATCAATGAATAAAATTATTGTTCTGCTATTTATTTTGACAGGTTTTACGGAATTAGAAGTAAAGTCTGATCAAATTATCACACGCCAGGGACAAACTTCTTTTTTCTCTTACACCTCTGTTGAGAATATTGAAGCAAAAAACAATCAGGTGTTGAGTATTATAGATTTATCAAAACATAAAATTGCCGTGAGCATGCTCATGAATGCTTTTGTTTTTAAAAAATCATTAATGCATGAACATTTTAACGAAAGTTATATTGAGTCTGATTTATACCCAAAAGCCACTTTTGAAGGGAAGATTATTGATTTTGACCCGTTAGCCACAGGTACACAAATTAAAATCATTAAAGGCGACCTTACTATACATGGTATTACCAAGGAAGTTGAAATAAAAACAACGATTGAAAACAACAATGGCAATTATTTGTTAACGGGCGATTTTGAAGCAACCGTTAAAGATTTTGACATCAAAATACCACCAATTTTAGCTCCAAATATTGCAAAAACCATATCAATAACTTTTAGATTTGAATATCAGCCATATGAAAAATAAAACACATCTTTTAGTATGCTTTTTTATCTTGATAGGATGTGGTATATCTATCAATGCGCAAGATTTATTAGAAACCTTAGAAAAAGAGTATCCAGACACACCGCAATATGAATTTGCAACGTTTAAGGCGAGTAGAATTTCGATAGGACATTCAATAGAAACAAGAAAGAAAGGCATTTTAGAAATTCAAGCATTTAACAGGTTTTGGAATATCCCAAATTATGGAGGGCAAAGCTTTGTAGCTGATAAACTTAGTGCCAGATTGGCTCTTGAGTACGGAATTTCAAACCGATTAACCTTTGGAGCAGGAGGGAGTACCCTCGATGGAATCTTTGATGGGTTTCTAAAATATAGACTCATACGACAACGAAGTGATGGTAAGGGATCTCCTTTGAGTGTTACACTTTTTCAGAATGGATCTTATCGAAGTAAGCGTAATCGACCTTTTCCTGATGTTAATAGATTTGATGAGTTTAGCGATAAATTAGCGTTTACAAGTCAATTGCTTATCGCCCGTAAGTTTACACCACAATTTTCTATGCAAATTTCACCAACGTACACGCATAGAAGTTCTTCAGCTTTTTCTGAAGATCCTAATAATCAATTTGCAATAGGAATAGGAGGACGTTATAAATTAGGCGGTCATGTATCCATTGCATCAGAATACTATTATGTCATTAATCCATTAGAATCTATTGATACCTATGATGCATTTTCATTAGGAGTAAATTGGGAGCTCAGTGATGTGATGTTGCAATTTCATCTTACCAATACACGGGCAATGGCAGAAGATGCATTCATTATGCAAACCCCAAATAACTTTAACTTCAAAGATGGTAACTTGGTATTTGGGTTTAATGCTATTTTTGTTTTGCATCTAAATCAAAAGCAACCCTAAGCATTTTTTAGTTTCATTATCTTTTTTAAAAGCACCTGGAGATCAATGAGTTACCCGGTACGATTATGTACACGAATTTGGTATATTGTATAACATGAAATCTATATCGTTATGGATTAATATTGTAATAGTTTTCTTTTGTTTTCGTCTTTGGTATACTTAATCATAATAACATGAATCTAATGAAACCAATCTTCTTATGTCTATTCATGATCTATAGTCTTGCAGGAGCAACTATAAGACTAAATTCAAATGATTATAACGAATTTATTTCTCATGAAGTAACACAAGATGAAACTACAATTTACTTGAAGCTTAGTACTTCTCATGAAGAAACAATTAAAAAGTTACTTTTTCTTGGTACAACGGTATACTTTGACATAAACGGAAAAGAAAATAGAGATGTGTATGTTAATTATCCTTTAAAAATGGAGAAGTCGAACGTTAACCATATACATGTTCAAAAAGAGCAGGCGGAAGAAATAAATTTGCAGTCAATACTAGAAAAAATACCTCAACAAGCAACGTATGGAAACTTTGATCAAGTACAGCAGTTCCATATCTTATTGAATAATTTGAATATTAATGCTTCGTTACGTCAAAACGATAATATAACAATAGAATTGACAATCGAGATCCCAAAAAATCGAATTTCAGAAGAACCTTTTGATGTATCAAAATTATCCATAGGAGTCGTATCCGGAAAGCTTGAAAAACCTTCTCTTGGCAATGGCCGTATAGATAAAGTACAAAGAGGTGGTGATGGGAGTAGACCAAGTAGTGAAGCTCCTCGCAGAGACAGAAGACCTAGACCCGAATTACGATCAATAGAACTAAAAAATCAAAAACCTTTTAAACCCATTAATTTTTGGTTCAATTCGGGATTAGAATGATGTTTTCTTCTTTTATTTTAACTAATGAAAAAACTATGACCTAAGTAGTTTTATCAAAACTGATAAAAGTCATTGATTACCAATAAAAAAGAGATTAAAATTGGTGTATAACTACACTTATGAAAATCTCAAAAGATATTGTTTTACGCCCCCGATTTTTTCAAGATTTAGATATATCTTCAGAAAGAGCTCTGGAGGCTTTCGAAAGAAAAGGTAAAACTTGTCGAGAGTTTAAAATTAGTCGTATAGATCACCATGTATTTATACGTTTCCCAAAAAAAGAACAACATTTTTGGTCTCCACAATTACATTTAGAAATTTATGATACAGATAAAGATAAACCAACGCTAAAAGGACTTTTTGGACCTAGTCCAACCGTTTGGACACTCTTTATGTTTCTACACTTCATTGTAGCCGGATTATTTACGACTGCCGGAATATGGTTATATGTTAGCTTAAGTTTAGGCAACCCCATAATATTTCCAATAGTTTCTATGATCTCTCTTTTTATTATTTGGTTTGTACTTTATTTTGCTGGTCGTTTAGGAAGAGAGGCCGGTAAAAAAGAAATGTATGCATTATATAATTTTATGGAAGATACTTTGGACATCTAAAAAAAAATGAATCCTTAGAAATAATGTACCTTATCAATATCAAATCCTTGAACCTTATGATCATCTAGTAAAATCAATGTTTTTTGGTCTTGAATACTCTTAAGCATATGCAATAAAAGCTTTTGAGTTTTGGTATTAAGTTCTTTTAAAGGTTCTTCAAGAATTAAAATTGGTTTTCTGGTAAGCAAAGCTCTACAATACATCAATATTTTTTGTTGTCCAGAAGTAAGATTGCACCCCATGTCACCAATTTTACTACCTAGTTGTAATTGATTTTTGGCATCTTCGTGCTGCTGCAGGTGCTCTAATAGAAATTTTGCTTTTTCCTTATTATGTTCTTTTCTATTATATACAATGGCTTCATAAACATCTCTTCCATATAATGGAAAATCCTTGGATACTATGGCAACATTTTTTCTTATGGTTTTTTCTGAAAGCTCACTACAACAATGATCCCCATACAAAATCTGACCTTTGCTAGGCGACATTAGTTTTAATAACAAACGGATGAATGTGGATTTTCCTGATCCTGATTTGCCCTGAAACAATATTGTATTTTGAGGAGGTATAGAGAGTTTTAAATCTTTAAATACTGGTTTATTAGTATCTGGATAACCAAAAATCACATCTTTAAAAATAATCTCTTTATGTCCTAAGGCAATCTCCTCAAATGGTAGCTGATTTTCTTTAGGTAAACTAAAAATGGCTATCAACTTACTAAATGAAATATCTCCTAATTTCCAGATAATACTCACACGTAAACTACGGCGAAGTACAGGAAGAATAGAAATAATTAATAAAATTAAGACCAATAAAGAAGCACCTTGAAAACTTTTGGTAATGTCGTCATGTGTAGATGAAAATACATACACCATAATAATCCCAAGCATACCGTAAGTAATCGCTGGAATAATAGCTTGCAAAAATGCTACAATCTTGACATAACGTTTACCTATATTGTAAAGGTTATCAGACCTTTTTTGATACCGTTTTTCTTCAGGGCGATATTTATTAAAAGCTTTCAAAGCCATAATACCTCGTAAACGTGTATTTACAAAGCTTAACATCCCAGAACGTTTATTACGTCTCTCTAAAGAAACCGTATATAACGCTTTGTTGATACCCCAAAGCACCAGTGATGAAATAAGAATACAACAAGCAATAATGACTCCCAAAAGTGTATCAAAGTACCCAATTGCAACTACAACAATACCTAGCAAAACTACATCTTGAGCAAACCGAATCAATCCATTTTTCATATAATTTTGAATACTCTTTAAATCTCCACTATATCGTAACAAGTATTTTCCAATTCCTTTTTTATCGTATACATCCATTGATATTTGTAACTGATTCGTAAAAAGTTGTTCCCTTAAGGTTTTGCTAAAACGTTCACCAATTAGTCCAATACCAAAACGATTTAAATACTCAAAAAGTAGTCGTAATATCACAAGCGAGAAGAAAAAAACTAGAAATGAGTTAAAATCTGGAGCATCCATAAAAGGAATAAATTTAAATGCAGCCAATCGATGTGAAGAAAACCCAAAACTAAGCTCATAAAACTTACCAATACTAATTGGGATAAGAATGGTTAGTACATTGTATAAAAGACCAGTAAACAGGGTTAATGTGACTAAAATTATGTTTTTAGCGGCAAAGGTATTAATGATGCTCCATTTAGTATATGACATAACATGTATTTAAAAATTCTTAAAATATGTTGTGAGGAAGGCCAAACCTTTAAAAAGACATTCTAAAACCATTTAGTTTGGCCCACCTACTTACATAACAAACAATAACTATGTGTCTAAGAATCTATATTGCTGATCAGGTTGTAGTAACACACATTGATTCTTCTTTCCAAACCATCGATAGCGGTTTGCAGCAATAATGTTATAGATTTGATCTCTAAAGACCCTCGGAATAATATATAAAGCTTTTGCCAAAGGCCATGGAAGCTTTAAATTGCTACAGATGCGTAATATTGCATCACTCTTTTGATACACTATACCATTTTCTATGAGCACAATAGATGAAAGGCTCTGAGGCACAGGGTTTCTGTTTCCTAACACTACTCTTGCACTTTCCGATTGTAGAGATGCAAACAGATATAAGGGATCTCGCTCTCTTTTGAGAATAAATTGAATCCAACCATTACATAAATTACAAACTCCATCAAACAGGATTATCGGTTTTGGGGTACTTTGGGGCGCATCCTCTTTTAAAGAGGTTATTATAGCCCTTCTATCAGATGGTTTCCATAACTTTTCGACATCAAAAAATGAAAGAAAAATTAACCCAGTCATTTGATAACGAAAACGTATACCCATGATAAAAAAGATCCCCCAATGCATCATCCAGGTTAGTGTTGCCCAGATCATTCCCCATCTTCTTTTAACAAGAGCCAGTGGTGCTCCCAGCTCAAGAATAAAGGTTAAAATACCCATTCCAAGAAATAACCAGGTATGCTCAAATAAAAAGTCGAATAGGGGAGCGGCTTCAGAACCTAACATTTCTTTACGTATGGCATCTACGGCTACTTGAGACCTCATAGCACTACCTGTGGCCCAATCCCAAGCAAGGTCACCTGCAAGTTTAGCTATTCCTGCCAATAAATAAGCCCCAACAGTAACAGCACAAATAAGTTGAATGGGCCATCCATACTGCCAATGCGCTCTGGGTAACTTAAAACCTCTTTTAACCCTATTAAAGGAATCCCAGGATAATGCATCTGCAGAAGCCACAAATCCAAGTATAACAATATGTATTATAAGTGCATTTCGATTATGGTAAATCATAGACCACGAATTTCGATAGGTAAAAAACAATAACACTACAATTGCAAATGCAGGACCAGTGTATTTAAATTTCCATCCTATGATGTAACCTATGTTTAATAGAATTACTCCTATGCTTATCCACCAAAATACTTCTGGAGAGAGAGGGTCACGCATCCAGCTTAATATTCCAATGGGATCAAAAGCTTCTTTACTTTTAGCCATTCTTTGTAGCATTCCAAAACGCGAAACTATATACCATAAACTGAATAAACCAGTAGCAATACGCAACAATGCAAGTCGTTGTGGAGTTACTTTAATAAACCAGTGATTTTGTATCTTTTTTAAGTATGCATTCATCATTTTTCGATTTTATAACAAGCCAATTTTCTCTCATGTACAGGTAATGTATCTTGTTTAGAGAAGTATCTTTCTAAATGATAATACCCTTTAACCAATTCAATTCTTTTTAATTTAGAATATGGATATCCCTTTTTTAGGGCAACTCGTTCTGCTACTTCTTGTGTGATTACATCTGCTCTGCCTGATCGTGCTGCTTTTTTGATTTGTCTTCGTACTTGATTAAAACCTCCTGTGCCTGATATTTTGTAGGGTATTTTATAGCGATTTTGAACAGAATCATATCCAACAAAGTAATATAACCCATAAGTAGCTTTTCGTTTTTTAGAAAACATAGGGTAGTAGGATAATGGAAAATTATCTTTTGGTTTACTAGCCCAATTTTCTACTACTGGAGACAGAATCAATAGTATAATCAATACGCTTATTAATATAGCTTGTTTTTGTGAATATATCATGATGAGGCCTTTTTGTGCGTTACTATTTTAAAGAAATATTGCATTTACACTGCCACATCTACATCCTGCGACAACAAATTAACCAAAAGATCAGATTGTAATAGTTTACTTAAGGTAAGAATTGGAGTAGAATGTAAGTTTTGAACTTCATCAACTAATAAGGGACTACCGGTAAATAATCCGGCTAAAGCAAACAAACGATCACCAAAAATAGGAGATAACAACTGTACACCACTATTTACAGCTAAACTATCACAGCATGATAAAATAACATGATCTATAGTTTCTGTAAAGAAAGAATGGTTGAGTAGTGCACGTGTCTCTTTTTGATATAATCCATCGGCAACTTCAATAACTACATAATCTGGTTCTGTTTTCGAAACATCAGATAATAAGGCTTCATATAAATCCATAATGGTTTCTGTAGAGCATAAATAAGTCGATGGAAAACCAAATTCTGAAAAATCACTGACAAAATCAGCTCCGCAATCATAAGCCAACATCCTGTCTTTATTAAAAACCGTACCTGTAAGTTTTATATAAGCGACTTTATATCCTGATGTTTTTAACCCTCTACATAAATAAGCCGCTGTTGTGGTTTTACCACTATCCATACTAGATCCGATTGATAAAATCGTTTTATAATTTCTTATTTTAGTTGGGTTGAATTTTACAGGTTTTCTATGATCATAGATGGTATTGATTACTGCACCTTCTTTATGGGTTGCATACCCTACTAGTTTTAGTTTTGTAGGTCCTTTTAATTCAAGCTTATAAAACATCGAAACCACTGTGCCTGCGACACCACCTTTTCCTAGTAAGTCATACTCTTCTTGATACTCTTTGGATACATATCCTTCAAATTGATTACTTGCATATCGATTGCCAAATGCCAGCATGATTTTGTCTCCTTCAAAAATGTAACAGTTTCTACCCTCGAAGTCTTGGATCGCATTTAAAGATCCAATACTTATTACTTCAAAAATTGCTACATCTCCTGCAGTTGGTTGATACTTTTTAATTATTTTTTCATCAACCTGATATTTTATTACATTCTTACAGATGTTAGATCTCTTGATAGTTTTCATAAATAAATATTTAAATTGGTTTAAAATTAATTTCTGATCATTTTATATTGATGTCATTTTATTGTTGCGACGACGTTTTGAAGCTTTACTTCCTATAGAGGTAAGCTTAGAAAATTTCTCTCTTAAATCTAATTGATATGAAAATCGAAACATCACTACAGAAAAATTACTAAATGCCCTTTTAACTCTACCATTTCTAGGATCTACTACATTGATTCTTCTATATTTGTTACCAATGTTAAACTCGGTTTGCCTCATGTAACTTAAGCTAGCATTTGCTCTTCTAAAAGGCTTAAAACGTACTCCCAAAGTAATTCTGTGTGCATGGAGTCCGTTGGGGGATTGTTTTATTACTTTGTCTCCTAATTCATCTCGATATTGGAATGGTCTCCCCGAAAGGTAATAATGGAATTCATTCGTGATGAATGGAGTAGTTTTAAGGGGTAAACCCCAGTTACCACGATGAATACGAAACCCATAACGCAAACGATATTCGAATTTGCTTCTTTCGGGAAAATGCCATTCTGCTCTAAAGCTATTTGCAATACGTAGTTTACCTAATCTAAAATCTTTTCTATAACGGCCTGTTATTCTATTTCTAGCCTCCTGATCTGGGTCAAAAGGATCTGATGATCTTATATATCCCAAACCAACTCGTGTTCTTTTACTAATCCTATAAGAAATACTTGCACTATTTTGTAGTGAAGATAGTTCAAATGGTTCTTGGCTAAATAATAATAATTGGCCAACTGTTAATCTCCATTCTTTTGTAAGTTTGGCCTGTGCACTATGTCCTGTCCATAATTTTAGATCTTCTTGTGCAATTATGGTTTGAACAAAGAAGAATAAGGATAATACAATTGTTGTTTTTAGTGTAGTCACTGCAATAATATCTTAATAGTTAAACTTTTCTATGTATAGCTATAAGAGATAAAAAGGTAAAGCGTGACAAACTTTGTTCAACTTTTTATTGTAAAAGCTGAAATACCACTAAAAATAAGTTGTTAGAAGAAGTGTTAACCTAGAGTTTTAATCTTTTAATCCAGGTTTCTGGAGTATTTAGTATAAAAAAGATAAGTAGAAAAATACCAACAATGAGAACCCAAATAATGGGATTTGTAGGATCTTGTGAAGTACCAACTTCGCCTAAAAGTATGAAATTAGCCCAGTAGTAAGGATGTTTTTTGTTGGGTTCTATTTTTGAAAGATAATCTAACTTGGATTGATGTAATGCCAGATCTATTGGCTTACCTTCATGTACATATTCTAAGAATGAAGTAGTAATAGCCAAAGAACTTGCCTCGGAAGCATTCCATAAACTAGATAAAATATTTCGGGCTCCACCTAAAAGAAAAGATTTACTCATTCCCTGTACCCCTTCACCGCTATAGATTTTTCCACTTGCAGAATGACAAGCACTTAGGAGTACTAAATCTGCTTGTAACCGATTTCCATACAAATCCTGCGAAGAAAGTATAAAGTCTTCTTGATGATCATCAAAAATAATGCAAGATCTTCCCGGATCATTAATGTCAACCAGGCCGTGCAATGAAAGATGAATAATATCGGCCTTAGGACTATGCTTTAAAAAGTTTTTTAAAGAAGCTTCATTATCGATAAATGTTTTTCCGTCAAAAATAGCAGCGCCTCTCTTTATTTCTTCATGAGATAATGCAAGCTGCATCAGGCTTTCGTTCCCAAAAAACTGCTTGCTCTCTTTCAATTTTTTATTGAGTTGATTACTATATTTGGCACCAAAACCGATATAGTTTTGTAGTGCAACGTCTTGATGTTCACGAAATAATAAAGCTATAGAGTAGGAGTAGGAGATTGCATAATCCTCTATCACATATTTTTTAGCAGGATTACTACCGTTGATTAAGGCTTCGAATGGTAATTTATGTAATTGCCCATCGGGTATAATACATAGTCGTTTTATATCCTTATCGATTTCTTTAAGTCCCTTTTTGAGGCACTTCTCATAGATCATTTCAGAAATCTTTTGCGAAACCTTAGTATTAGGATCATGACACTGATTAATAAAATTATTTAAAGCGGTTTTAATCTCTTGAGTATAAGGTATACTAACAGGAAAAAAACTATTTCGTGTTAACCAGAATCCATAAATCTTATTCTCTGAGACGAAATATTCGATCACAGCCATATCCTTAGGCAAGTCTTTTTGGACCTCATTTAATTTAGGCGGATGAATAAATGCATATTTTTCTTTAAAATAAGCTGGCTCTTTTTGTTCGATTTCATTGAGATAGCTGTCCAAAGCAGATTGCGCTTTGGTGTATGTTTGAAGAAGAGAATCCTGATCTTTAATAGTTGCTTCTGTTAATAATGCCTGTTGAATGTGCATTTCTTCACGTAGGGCTTTTTCTTTTTTCGCAACTTCTGGAGATACATTAGATTGAAAAGCATTGGCTTGGTTTAACTCATATTGTAATACAATAGCTTTTGTCTTTGAAGAAAAATAATAAGCTTCTTCAAGATAAAAACGATCTCCAGTAATTCGATGCAGCGTTAAAGCGTCCTCAACAGCTTTCCCATAATGTTCAAACTTTAGATTCAAAAAATCTAATTTAGATTGTTCGAATTGAAATGAAAACAAGTTACGGTTGATTACAGAATCGATTTTATGCTTCGCAATAAGACCTTTTTTTAGAAATGCAATGTCACCAGATGCTTCAAACTTAGTCTTAAATATTTTTACTTTTAATGCTATCAATCGAATTAAATGAGAATCATCAAGCGCTTTTGATTTACTAATGATTGGCAATTGATTTTCATCAAAATGACCCGCAGGAAGTATGATGTTAAAGGCTTCAGAAAGATATGCACTAGCTTTTTCATGATCCCCTTTAGTAATTAATACATCACTAAGATTTTCAAAGGCATGAACAAGAGATTGTTCACTCTCTCCTTTTTGAACCATTATTCTTCTTAAACTAAGTGATTTTAAAAGGTTTTCTTCAGCATGATCATACTTTTTTTCTTCTAATTGTATCATGGCAATTAACTCTAGTCCAATCGCATGATAATATGGTTCTTTATCATTATCTAATATTGCAATAGCTTTTTGAGCCATTTGCTCTGCTTCTTTATACTCTTTTAATTCAAGATGCGTAGTACCAGCATTTAGATATACCCATGCCAGATTGAGTTCCGGTATTAAATCAGGGAATTTTTTATGAATAGATAGTGCATTTAAAAGAGATTCTTTTGCTTTTCCATATTCTTTAAAATTATTATTCATCACAATAAGATCGTTTAATACTTCAAATTGTTTTATCTCGGTTTGCTGCTGTTGTTTATATAAATTGATTGCATTTTTATAATACAATTCTGCACGAAAAATGTCATTTAGATTTTTATAAAATTTACCTATACCATGATACTTACGTGCTAGTTTAGAATGAGGGTATTGCGGATCATTCTCGAAGATATAGAGTGCCTTATCTAAATAAAGCTTAGCAGATTCCATCTTATTAAGGTATTGGTAAGAAATACCAATATTATATATGGTATTTGCTTTTTCTGCTGGAGGAACTTGAGGGCAACTTCCCCAAATACTTAACACCTGATCTTTAAAATGTTGTATGGCCTTTAATTCTTGATTGAGTTGATAATAAGACACACCAATTTTATGTAAAATTTTTCCTTTATAATAGCAGTCCAATTCTTGATATTCATGCTGCTTAATTAGTTCTTCAATCAACTCAAGATTATCTTGGTAGCGTCCTTCTACAATATTTTGATTTATGATTTCATAGTGTTTTCTGAAATAATCATCATCGGGGAGTGTTGCCCATGATAAAGAAACGAGAAAAAAACAACCAACTGTAATAACCATACAAGGTTTCAAAATCATAATCAAGAATTAAGTAGGCACTGCTTATTTACAATACTAAATTTTGAACTACTAATATAGTGAAACGTTAATTTTTTGCGATTATCCGTAAATTATTAAATATTTAAAAAGGGATATACTTTATATTGTATATCCCTTTTTAATAAAAAAATATTGAGGTTTTATCTTTTTACAACAATTTGGGTGAGTGCATTATTCCCGGTAACTACCTTTACAAAATATGTCCCAGGAGGTAGTTGTTGAGTTTGCGCAATATTAATTATGTTGCTTGCTCGCTCTAGAATATATCGGTTTTTTGATACTAATATCCCCGTTTGGTTAAAAATTGAAACAGTTGCCTTTTTTTCTATATTTTTATCTATCTCTAGTTGTAATGTTTCATTAAAAGGATTAGGGTAAAACATAAATTTAGGTTTTGGGACGACAGCTCCATTGGATGTATTAATTCTTGTTGTACAACCATTACTTAGTTGATTAAATGCAGCTGGGAAATTAATAATCCCATTAGCTACCACTTTTTCAAAAAAATCTGATGATGTTGTGGAGGTATTGATCAAACTACATTTAATTTTTTGATAATCAAATGTGGTTTGATGTGTAGCCAGTATTGTTGCCAAAGCTGTTACATTTGCTGAAGCGAATGAAGTTCCCGATTGATAAGCTACATTTCCGTTTAACCCAGGACCGGGAATATTTTCGCCTAGTAATGCTACATCCACAGAATATTGGCCATAGCTACTAAAGTTACTTAGCTTATTGTCTTTACAACTTATTGAGGCTACAGACAAGATGTTAGCATTGGGATAAGAGGCAGGAAATGATATAATTGGATCGGTATCATTGTTTTCATTTGTATTACCAGCCGCTGCGATTACCATAGCGCCCATTTGTTCTGCATAATCTACTGCTAATTTTAGAGGTCTACCTGTTGGGTTTACATTTTTATTTTGGTAGCTAAAGCTGAAATTTAAAATATTTGCCCCCTCGTTTACAGCATCCAAGATGGCCGGAATAAGATTAGAGATAAATCCACGTCCTAGATTATCATGAGTTTTTCGTATATCAAATGATACTACAGAAGCAGGTCCCTGGGCGCTTAATAAATGATGTATAAGACCCGCGATATGAGTGCCATGACCATTAAGATCTTCTGGGATTTTATCATCATCTATATAGTCATATCCAGTATATTGGGGGATTGAGAATGAGTATCCAGGAAAGCTTCCAGAGGCTTGAACAATACCAGTATCAAAAATTGAAATTTTAATAGGGTTGGTTCCAGTAGCATATTGAGGAAGTATAGTATCGAAACAAAAGCCAGGGATATCTAAAGGTTGCGCGGGAATAATATGTCCAATATTAAACGTAGCACCATCGATCTCAGTCTTTCCTTCGGCTCCCTGTACTTGTCCATCTATATTTGTTACTGTTTGTCCCTGTGCAGAGATATACGGAAAACTTACGGTGTTCCACAATCTAAGATTAATTTCTGGTCGGTACCAAATTTCTTCAGAATTTAACTCATCTAATAAAATATCGACTTCCGCTTGACTAATAGTAGGGGATAGTGTTACAAAATATAATGAAGGATGTTTGATGATGTCTTCATCCTCATCGTCGTCATCGTCATCATCATCGTCGTCATCATCTCTATATTGATTAACTGGTTCAACTATAGTATTAAAAATACTATTATTTTGTTGACCTAAAATCGGTGATATAACTATTAATACTAAAATAACGATTAAAAAAAACTTCAATTTTTTCATAATTTTAAAGATATCGCGGTTTTAATTTAGATAGGAGTAAGGTTTGACATGAACTAGAAATTGTTTGTTACTTACTCTTTATTTATATTTTTTAGTAATTCCTGAGCTTTTATATGATTCCAATCAGAGTTCTTAATTCGTTTCAATAGTATCCCGGCTTTAGTATTTTCTTTGTTTAATACGTAAGCTAAGGATTGATACCAATTTATTTCTTGCCTAAATGGACCTTTGTTACTGTTAATCATCTCAAATAGTTGTATCGCTTCGATATATTGATCATTTAATAAAAATGCCAACCCATGATAATATTTATCCTCCTTAGTTTCTGCTTTGATACTTTGAAAATATTTGATTGATAATGAATATTGTTTAGTATTAAAAGCCTGTATAGCTAATATTCTATTATGATTTTCATCGGTAATGCCCTTAGAAGCACCAGGATGAAGTATTTCTTGATCATTTAGATATTGTTGGGCTATTACGTAAGGGTCAGATTCTACAGAGGTAAATAATTGTAGAGTAACTATTAATGCAATACAAGCAGCTGCAGCTAAAACTACTTTTATGTACTTAGAAGTATCTTTTTTCCTTTTTAAGTTAATACTGTTTCTTGTGATGCCGTAATCATTAGAAAGCATTTTTTGCCACTTTGTTCTTAAATCTTCATCGTGTTTTCTTTTTAGAACCTCCTCAAAAATTTGATCCTCTTCTTCTTTTGAGATATTTGGGTCTAAAAGTCTTTTTAATTTATTCTTCATGACTTTAATATTGTTTTTAGACCAAATTGGTCTTTAAGTTTTTTGATACAACGTTCTTTTTGTTTTCTTATCGTTGCGGGGCTTTTTTGAGCTTCTTCGGCAATTTCAGACAATTTCATTTTTCCATAGAAATGCCATGTTAGTAATTGTTTGCAAGAGTCTCCTAGTATCTGCCATGCTTTATTAAGTCGACCTAATTCTTCAATAGATGTTGTTGGTTCAATATCTTCTTCTGCAGCAAGTAATATTGTACCATCTATTGTTGTATTATTTTTTTTAAGGTTTCTAAATAGCATTTGAGAAGCTATCTTGGTAAATAGAAAACGTAAGTTTCCATACTGTAACTTTCCGTCAACAAATCGTGTTCTAAATTCAATCAGAGCATCCATAGTTGCATCATATGCATCCTCATGGCTAGATTTATATTCTCGACATAGATAATTCATAGTTTCTTTATACTGTTTAAGAAATACCTGTTCAAAAAAATAAGTATCATTCCTTTTTAGATCAGCTATGAGCTTTTCGAATGATGCTTGAGTTAATCCAAAGTTTTTATGTTCCATTCTTAGTTTGGTGTTTACCTACAAAGGATATAGAGTTATTAAAACTATAATGACTAAGAAAAAAACAGTTCAATTGTTTATTCATTTATCACTATAAGGTCATAAAAAGAAAAACGTGACATATTTAAACTAAAAAAAAATGTTATGCTTTTTATCCTCTGTTTTTGTTACACTTAGTACTATTATTTTTTGATTTATAAATGAACAGCTAAAAAAGAAATTACCCTACCACAGATGGAATAATATGTATCATTTTTAGAAGAGATTAACACTTTGTAGAAATCCTAGTAAACATGTTATAATTTTATTAACCAAAAGTTAAACTATTATATATTAATAGTAAATGTATTATATTTATAAAGTAAACCTATTGATAAATATGTATTGATTCTAACCTAATTTAAATTTAACTACTATGGATTCTACTAAATATAGAATGTTGGCGCTAACAGATTTATCCAAATCATCAATGACTATCTTAAAAAATGCTGCACAATTGGCAAAAGCAATCGGAGGTAAAATTGAAGTATTTTATGTTAAGGCTCCTGCAGATGTAGTTAATTATGAAAATCAATTTTCTGCTATAAGAGCTATACAGGAAGATTCTCGTCGAGCACAAAAACGATTAAAAACAATGGTTAGAAAAATAGAAAAGGAAGAAAACATAAAGATTACTTTTCAAATAGCTTACGGCAATATTAAAAATGCAATCCAAGAAAAAATTTCTAAAACAAAACCGGATATCGTTTTATTAGGTAGACGTAAGTCTAAACTTGTTAACTTTCTAAGTAATGGAATAACAAAGTTTTTATTGAATGAATGCCCGGCCAATGTTTTAATTGCTGGAGAGGACGATAAATTTTATTCTTATGATGATACATCCTTAGGAGTGTATGGCGATGTTTTACAAAAAGATGGTATAGAAATTATTAATGATTTGAACCAGAAAAATTCAAATCCTATACGATTTTTTAGTATTCGTAATACGAAAAATACTAAGAAAAATATACCACAACATAGGAATACTAAAGAAAAGGTATCTTACATATTTTCTGAAGGAACAAATGCGTTAGATGGTATAACTTCGTATGTATCCAGAACAAATATGCAATTGTTTTGTATTTCGCGAAAACATCAAATTAAGTCTTCTCTTCAACAAATGGTTTACAAATTAGATATTCCAGTATTAATTTTGGAGTAACTGAGGAAGGGTCAACGGCTCTTTTATAATGCGGTAATATACTTTTAAGCAGCTTTAGTCTTAGATTTAAGGTTTCTGGCCCAAATAATAGCATCATTTAGATTGTCGAAATTTTGAAGTTTACTTCTCATAAATAATTTTTCAAAAACGGTATTGAGCATTCCTTTTTGGTTATAACTAACAATACCATATCCTTTTAGTGAATAGCTATATTTAAAGAAATGTAACCAATCACTAGGAACAACAGAATATTGATTAATACGATTGGTTATATAGACTAAGTCTTTTCCATTTTGATCATAAAGACTAGTTATTTCTTCAACCACGGCTTTGGCGTGATCTTTCCATGTAAAGACAATATCTTTATGAACCTCGCCTACAACAAAACTATCAAACAAATAGAATTCGCCATAATCATAGTTAAGTACTTGTATAGCGTCTAAATAAAAGGGAGTATCCTTAATACTTTTCATAAACCAAAAATACGAAGTGATAGGTAAGATGCATCGGTTTTTTGAGTAAAAATATAATCAATCTTCGATGAATTAAAAAATTCAACGACAAAAGTCATTCTAATTCTCTATTAATCAATAAAGTGCATTAGATTATATAAAGACACTTGATGTTTCCTTAGATCATACACTATAGAATCACACGTAATATGTATAATAAATTAATAGACATATATTTGTAAGAAATAACTAACCAATTAAACTTATATGGAATATTTTTTACTTATTCTGATTATTATAATGTTGCTTCATCATAAAATGACATTTAAGTCAAAAATTTCCAAGCTGCATCAAGACATAAAAATACTTCAAGAAAAACTCAATAAATTACAAAAATCTAAGATCGAAGGTATCACTGCTACCCAAGAAGAAAAGAAAGATATCGTAAGGGAAGAACCTAAAACAAAACCTTTACCACCTGTATCAGAAGAAAAACCAATTCAGGAAAAAACTCCCGTTACCAATGTTCCAAAACCTCTATCTCCTGTTAAAAAGGAGAACGAGTTAGCTACCTCAGATAAAACTACAGCACCGATTCTAAAAAAGCCGATTACACCACCTAAGCCACCAAAACCTGGGCTTTGGAAACGCTTTAAAGAAAAGAATCCCGATTTAGAAAAATTTATTGGTGAGAATTTAATTAACAAATTAGGAGTTCTGATTTTAGTATTAGGGATTAGCTATTTTGTGCGATATGCCATTAATAAAGATTGGATAAATGAACCGGCTCGTGTTGGTATTGGTGTATTAGTAGGTAGTTTGATTATTGGTATCGCACATAGATTACGAAAAAAATATGCAGCCTTTAGCTCAGTTCTGGTTTCAGGAGGTATAGCGGTATTTTATTTTACTATTGCTATTGCATTTCATGAATACCAACTATTTAGCCAAACCGTAGCATTTATTATTATGGTATTGATTACTGCATTTAGTTGTTTGTTATCCTTATCGTATAATCGCATAGAATTGGCCGTTTTATCACTAATTGGTGGTTTTGCAGTTCCTTTTATGATTAGTACGGGTAGTGGTAATTACATTGTACTATTTAGCTATATAGCAATTCTGAATATTGGTATTTTGGCATTAGCCTATTTTAAAAGATGGACTTTAGTAAATATTCTTGCCTTTATTTTTACTACACTTTTATTTGTAGGATGGTTGATACAAGAAATGGGTATAGAAGAACCACATTATTTAGGCGCATTAGTTTTTGGGTTTATATTCTATATCATGTTTATGATTATCAATATCATAAATAATATGAGAACCAAAGGCGCCTTTTCTATAGCACAATTAACGATAGTATCGATTAATACATTTGTATTTTATACAGTGGGTATGGTTGTACTTTCAAGCTATCACTCAGAGTTTTCAGGACTTTTTACAGCTGTATTAGCACTATTTAACATTGCATTTGCATCGTTCTTGTATAAGAAATTTGGATTGGATAAAAAGGCTGTTTATCTATTGATTGGTCTAGCCCTAAGTTTTATTACCCTGGCTATACCTATACAATTTAAAGGTAATTATATTACGTTGTTTTGGGCGGCAGAAGCTGTACTACTCATGTGGCTTGGTCAAAAATCTAGTATCAAGAGTTATCGATATGCGTCGATATTTGTTCAGATCTTAATGTTATTCAGTTTATGGATAGATTGGGTTAAGTTTTATTTACTTAAAAAAGAAATCCTATCTATCATACTTAATCCTATTTTTATAACGGGTATAGTGGCTATTGCTTCGCTGGTTTTAGTGGGGTATATATTACGAAGTGAGAAAAATAAACCCAGTAAATTCTTATTATCATTTAACCCGATTATCTACAAAAAAATAATTATAATCATAGCTATTTTTACAGGCTATTTGGTAGGTATTTTTGAAGTAGGATATCAAGCACATATTTATTTCGATTCTGAAGCACACGTAGCAAATACTTTTCCAATTGTATATCACTTATTATTTACAGCAATTTTATGCTTCTTCTTATACAAAAGTGATAAGAGCACTAAGGATATATTAATAAATTATATTGCATTATTTAATGTCGTAGCTTTTGCATTCATCTTCTCTAGACTTCCTTTTTTAGAACTAAAAGAAAATCTCATCCTAGAACAAGGAGGTAAATTGGCTTTTTACTTTCACTATATTTCGTTAGTATTAATAGTATATTTCTTTTACCTCATATACAAAACGAATAAAAGAAAATCTACACAGTCTAAATTTAGCCGTTCATTCATGATTTGGGGAGTTTCGTTTTTAATTGTTTTTATTTTAAGTTCAGAAGTCATACTACATGGATTGCAACTTATGAATTTAGAAGTTACTACAGATCAAATTAACGAGTTTGCTTCAGATTATGGAGAAACGGATACAGATTATATGAGAGAAAACCTGGCTACTATGAATATTAGTGATGCACGATACAAGATTATCAAAACAGGATTGCCCGTCGCATGGGGAATACTGGCATTTATATTTTTAATAGTCGGAATCAAAAGACAGGTAAAGCAGTTACGAATTATAGCGCTTACATTACTAGGGATTACCATTTTGAAGTTATTCATTTATGATATCAGTAATGTATCAGAAACAGGAAAAATTATAGCTTTCATTTTACTGGGAGTACTTATTTTAGTGATTTCATTCGTATATCAAAAAATAAAAAGATTAGTAATTGAAGAAGATAAAACCAAAGAAGATGATCAAATCAATTAGACCTTTATTCCTGTTACTTACTGGGATAATAAGTGCACAACAACCCCAAATTGAGGGTAAATTATCTGAGGTTAAGAGTGATGGGCTGTATAAAATTAAAGTTTTACATGACGTTCGTTCATATTCTAAGGAGGACCTAAGCGATTTCAGAATATGGGATAGTAAAGGAGAGCAGGTACCTTATTTTGTATATCCCGATGATCAGGAGACCCAAATATCTAATTTTTCAGAATTTGAGATCATTTCTAAAGTTAGCCTACCAGATTCAATTACTACCTATATCTTTATCAATCCAAATGATAAAATCAATAAAGCAGTACTTTCTATTGCAAATTATGAAGGCAACAAAACGTATAGCTTGCAAGGGAGTAATGACCAAAAACAGTGGTTCGGATTGGTAAATAGTCAAAATTTATACGCTATAAAGAGTACTACTGCAACCAGTGTTTATAAAGTAATAGATTTCCCATTGTGCTCATATAAATACCTGAAACTAATTTTTAACGACCGTACCTCATTGCCAATTAATCTTTTAAAAATCGGAACGGCCACTACAAAAATCTTGAAATCTCCATTAGAAGAAATCTCTGTAAAAAATACAAGTAGTGCTAAACTAGTTAAAGAGAAAAAGACCAAAATACATGTCGTTTTCAACGCTCCCGAAATCATTAATCAATTAAAATTCAATATTAGCGAGCCAAAATTATACAATCGTAAAGCCAGAATCTACACCCTGAGGACAAGAGAAGTAAAGCATCAGGTAGAAACATACGAACACCATATTGCAAATTTCACGATTAGCTCTGATCAAAATATTAAATTTCCTCCCATATCATTTTTTGAAAAAGAAGTATATATAGAAATAGAAAATCAAGACAATCCTCAATTAACATTTTCATCTATTCAATTTTTTCAAATACCTGTATTCGTAGCTGCAGATTTAAAACAGGGTGAAACGTATGCCATTACCTCTGGAGATAAAAATCTAAACAAACCGAACTATGATCTCAAATATTTTAGCGCAGAGATTTCAGGGAATTTACCGGAGGCGCGTATTATCTCAGTAAAACAGAATCAAGATAAAGATTCTATAGTAGAAAAACCTGTTCCTTTTTGGCAGAAATCATGGTTTATGTGGGCATGCATCAGTATAGCAACGTTAATGATTGGATATTTCGCTTTTAGCTTGCTAAAAGATTTAAAGCAAGAAAATAAATAGTAAAAGAAGAGACAGAGATAAAACGAGCGTTTAACGGTTTATTGCTTATTCAAAGTTTCTTCTGCTTTTGCCCAATCATTTTCTAAGACAGAATACACCTGTTTTTGATCAGCCCGAACGGTGTAATCACCAATGAATTTTGTTCCCAACAAATCAATATGATACAATGCTTTAAAACCATTTTCGTAGATTACGGCAGGATAAACATCATGTTCTTTAAAAAAAAATGAAAAAGGACCAAAACGAACATGAGCATCTACCGCAACACCTTTCCCATTAGGCGATAAAATATAATCCTCCTTAGAAACAAAAAGAGTAAACCACCCTCTATGAATTCGAAAATCATTCTTCGCAACACCAGCTTTTCCTTGATTTGGAAAAGTAGTAATAATCGATTTGATGGTAGCATTTCCAATTATTTTTTGAAATAATCCCATCATAGTAAGTAGCATTTTGTTTTTCCAACTAATCGAAGCACCGAACATTTTTGACCAACTTTTTATCTTAAAATTAAAATCACCTGTCCAGGTTCCCATCGCTGTTTGAAAGTAATATATCTGATTAGGTGCTTTCTGTAAGGCTTCAGGACTTAAGATCACATCGTGTTGTTCTGTTAATTCGTATAATTCGTTTCCTGCATTTAAAGTATCAATAATCTGATCAACATTTTTTATTTCTACAGCCTTAATAATTTTTAAGATAGATTCTGCCATAAAACCAGGTTCAATAATTTTCTCACCCAACTTAGCAATACCAATGTTTTTATGTTCGATAATCACCTGCTTATCTGGTTCAGAAAGAGGGGCCAGTTCTACTGCAAGCTTCCATGCAAAATCTCGAGCTACTTTCATACTAAAATTAATGATGGCTTCTTCTTTTTGTTCTGTTATATCTTCTAATAAATGTAACAATGGTGATAGTGCACTTAATTCATCTAGAACCGTTGGCATTATAGAAGAAAGAATAGTATTAACTTTTTGAAAATCATCATGTAAATCATGAATAGCATCTCCAGGGGCTATTTCTGCAGCGGCGGCTCCCAAGTCAATATTAATATGAGGATTCATAGCCAATAACAAGTGTTGTACAATAAGTAACTCATCATTGTGTATTGCATTAAAAGCTATTGCCCATGCTTTGGGTAGCCCAGGATCATTATTTTGAAATTGTTCTACGACTTTGAAGTAGCGTGCCGCAAACTGAACATCTAATTTTTCAAGTCGTTCATCATTATCAAAATATCCTGTTCCTATTTTACTTTTAACGGTTTGGGTAACTCGTAAATATAAACTAGTAAAATAGCCAACACGGTTAGAATGATCTATTGACCATTGAATAATAGATTCTAATTTTTTGATGGCCTGATCGATCGACACTGGATTAATCACTAAAGACTCAAGATTTGTATCACTTTGCATATCAACTTGTTTGTATTCTTACCACTTGCTATTAAAAATATGAAATTACTTTTTGGTTAAAAAGGGTCAACAGCCCCTATTTACAATGGGTTTTTACCTTAAAATAGAATGTAATAATTGGTAGGTTTAGAGCTCAGTTTAATAAATGCTAAATTTCGACTAAGGAGTACTGTTTTTTGTTGAAGAATAACCATTGCACTGCAACAATCAAAAATTGCTTAGGTCTTTTAGCATTAACTGATCAATATCAAACCGATACATGAAAAAAACCTTCCTATGTTGCATTTGTTTTATCTCATTTCAAATTCACGCACAGTTTACGCCTGAAGGTAAACAAGTAAAGGATACCCTTAGCTTCTTAGAAAGAACAGAATTTAAAGCAGGCTACTTTGGTAATATTCTATGGAATCAGGGATTAAATGTAGGTGCAGAATACCTTTGGAAGGAAAAAATTAAAATTAAAGAACGTAAACGTGGCGGGCAAAAAAGAATTTCAAACCAGTTTTTATTTAATGGAAGCCTGGGGTTTACTTTTAATCCTAGTACTACTACAGACACTGGGGTTTTTACTCATTATGGATTGATCTGGCGACGAACAAATACCAAAGGAAAACAGTTTAGTATAACCCTAAATCCACTGGGGTATTATCGTTCAATACTTCCAGAAACTTATGAGGTGAAAAATGACAGAGTAGAACGAGTATTTTTTCCTGGTAGAAGTTATTATGCACCATCCATGTCTATTGGTTTTGGCAAGTTTCGGAAAAATAAAAAGCTAACAGGAAGATATTTTAATATTAACCTAATGCTACAAACACCATATAATGCCGGTACTTTGCCCTCGGTTTTCTTAGAATATGGGTATCGTTTTAATTTTAAAAAGAAAAAAAGAGATGCAAACAACAATTAACAACCTTAAAATCATATTTTTTACCTGCGTTCTTTTTAGTCTTTTTTCATGCTCAAAAGAAAATATAAAAGACTTAAGTGAAACCATATTTGTACGTCATAAAGGAGCAGACATGCCGGCATATATTTACGGTAATGGTTCAGAAAAAGTATTTCTTATCATACTACATGGGGGACCAGGTGATACTGGATTAGGATATCGAGGAGGAACTATCAAAAGTGAGATCGAAAAGGCTTGTGCAGTGGTCTATTTTGATCAAAGGGGTTCTGGGATGGCTCAAGGTAGTTATTCCCAGAATGGTATTAACATTGATATTATGGCAGAAGATGTTCTGGCATTGGTCAAGGTTATTAAACATAAATATGGAAGTGATTCTCGTTTTTTCTTAATGGGTCATAGTTGGGGAGGTACATTAGGCACAGCAACATTATTAAAAAACCAGGATGAATTTAAAGGATGGATAGATGTAGATGGCGTTCATGCCCCAAAAGGATTGTATTTTGAATATATTGACAATTTTAAAAGAGTAGCTTCAGAACAGATTGATATCGGAAATAACATAGACTATTGGACAGGAGCTACTAATTTGGTAAATAATGTAGATCCAAATATTTATGATGAAAGTGATTTTTTTAGAATGAATAATGAAGCTTTTGAAGCAGAAGATATACTTGTTGGTAATGGAGTGATAAATAATGAAGTTTTTGATAGTAATACTTTTTTTAGGTATAATTTTTTAACTGCTTTGTGGAGCAGAAACAGAACACTTGCAATATTAACAAATCAAGGACTATGGGAAAATCTTTCGTACACGAGTAGGTTATCCGAAATCACAATACCATCCTTAGTATTATGGGGAAGGTATGATATGATTGTACCGCCCAGATTTGCACAAGAAGCATACGATAATTTGGGTTCTACAACTAAGAAGTTGGTTTTTTTCGAAAAATCAGGTCACAGTCCAATGGCTTCAGAAGCTGGATTGTTTGCAGACGAAGTAATTGAATTTATTAATGAGAATAAATAGCAATTACTCAGAAATTAAAGTCCATGTAGATGAATTAACCAAAAAAAGAGAAGGGAAGTATTAGGTTTAACCGCTGTCTATAGATAATGATATGTAATAGATAATTACTACACCTTTATTGATGTGCTTTTAGAATCAAAAATGACCGGGATCTCACTCTCTACGCCATTGTTTTGTACCAATACCGCACGATTAAGTTTTGATAGGATGTTATCAATAAATGTAACACGTTCTTCAACTTGGTTCACTCCTCTAGCCAGTCCTAAAAATACAAGATCTACATACTTACTCTTTGTCAATAATATATCCAAAACATTTTCTTTGGGTTGTGCTACAATTACGATAACATTGGCTACGATTCGGGCCTCCCTAATTGAGAATCGAATATGATTTTCTAAAGTTTGTTTCTCATCTTCAGAATGGGTAATAGAAAAAATACGAATGGTTGTTTTTTTCCATTTGTTATTGAGCTGAATTAAATAGGCCAACAATACCATAAGATCACAATTATTTTCTCGTCCTCGCCACCATATGTCAATCCTTTTCTTTACTTTTTTAGGGAAAGGCTTATTAATATGCGCAATCAAAACATTCTTCCCAGATCGTGCCATATCATTAATAATCTCTAACTCTTTGATTTTACCTTCATGTGTAGACGACCATCCAAAAACTACGGTATTCGTTTTGATACCTGCTACACCATGTCCAGCCGCAACATGGTTCATCCCATATTTAAGATCGGTAACTATATGGACCTCTGTAAGGGCTTGTAGTCCAGCTAGAGCAAGATCTTTTTGCATTTCATGAGCAATTTCATTTTTCAAGGTGAATTCACTTTCATTTTCAAGAGTAATCAATTTAGAAATCGTAAGCAGTCCACTATTTTGCCCTAACATCTCGGTAAATCTTACTAATTCAATATGCTCGTTAATATCACGAACAAACAGTATAATAATTGGTCTCCAGTTTCTGGGATGAACTTTTTTCGCATTTAATCGAAGTAAAGCATATCGGCCTAAATGCATCCAAATTCCTGTAGAGGCATCTCCCCATTGTTGTTCTAGTTTCTTACTCATAAGATATAAGAAAATAAGTACCTCTAATCCCAAGGCAAATGCAAATGCAAATGGGTTAATTAGCCACATTACCACCATAGCAGCGACAGCACCAAGGATAGAGATATACCAAGGTATATCTATTGTAGGGCGGTAAGAAGGCTCTTTGATTAACTGTTCTATAGCAGCACTCATGTTTACAGCCACATATAAGGTGAGAAATAAAACTGAAACATATTGGGCAATAGTATTTAATCCTCCTAAAAACACAGCACCTACGGCAATGACACCACTAATCCAAGTAGCAATAGTAGGTTGTCCAGACCTAGAGAGAGTTGACAAAAATTTTGGCACTAAACCATCCATAGATAAAGCTTGCAGAATTCTTGGACCGCCAAGTATACTACCAAATGCCGAAGATAATACGGCTCCCCAAACAGCAGGATATACAATCCATGGTCCTAAAATTGCCAAACGTGTCCATATGGTTACCCCTGCCTCAGGATTGGTCATTTGTTCTATAGTAAGTGCTCCTGTAATTGCCAATAAAATTGGAATAATTAAATAGACCACTGCTCCAGAAACAACAGCTCCCAGTGTTCCTCTAGGAATTGATTTTTGAGGGTTTTTTAAATCTCCACTCATGCCAATACCAGCTGTAAACCCAGTTACTGCCGGAAAAAAAACTGCAAATACATACCAAAATCCCTCTGGAGCTGTTTGATAAGTCGCCTTAGTAATCGGCATTTGAAGATCTTTGGTTAATACACCAATCATTAATGCCAAAACTGATGCGCCTACCAGGATCATAATAGGTATTTGAGAACGTAGGACCAATTTGGCACTTTTTCCAGAAAGCACTGTAACGATAACTATAAAGGCAATAGTCATTAATTGTAAAGTATACGATGGAATTGTGATACCTGTAACAGGCCATAATGCTAAGATGGCTTCTGATAGACCATAGCAATAAAAAGTAACACTTAATGTCCTACATAAGTAAAGAGGTATTCCTATTGCTCCTCCAGGTTCTAATCCAAGACTACGAGAAATCATAAAATACTCTCCACCGACACCTACTTTGATATTCGTTGCAATAGCCGATGCACTCAATCCTGTAATGAAGGTTATAGAACTGGCCATTAAAACAACAATTATGGTCTTGATCAATCCCAGGTTACCCAGAACCCAACCAAAACGCAAATACATGATTAGCCCTAATATAGTAAGAATACTGGGCATATAAACACCCAAAAAGGTACCAAACTTATGGGTAGACTGAGATGTTCCAGGTTTTCCAGCCATTTGATATTAACTTTTATGAAACCAAAATTTCGGCTGCCTTATAAAGATAATGTAAAAATGGTTGATTCTCTGATTAAATAGAAACTAAAACAGAGACTAAGAGAAAGAATAAAAACCTATCTCTTGGAAGGAGACAATAGAATAATTGAATACTGTGGCTTATTGCCTAAAAAAAAGGAGTATTCTTTACCATTATTCCAACTGTAATTCCTTTAATTTTATGAAGGTTGCAATAGCTTCTTTTTTTTGATCGGTAATGTCCTTATTTTGAGTACGTCGCGCTATCCCGTTTAGATTCTCTTCTGATAAAGAAGTATGCCAATTGGCCATTTTATCTAAATCAAAAACCTGTATGGCACCAGCTTTATGAGAATCCAAAGAACTCTGGTGACAACTACCACAAAAAGTAATGAGAACACCTCGAGTAATTTCAGAGCACTCTTCGAATGAGTTTTCGTTAGATATTTTTGTTGAAATATTCTTTTTTTCTTCTAGTGGAGGTACAATATCGGTTACTTCAGAAGTACTCATATCTTGCACACAAGTACGTAAAACTAACACCACAAGAGCAAACGAAAGTAACCATATTTTAGTATGAATAAACATATACAAAGAATAATATTTAAGATACAATATTCTTTCTTAAACTAATCTTAATTAACATCTATTTAAAGGCTCTATCATAATTTAACACTGTAGTCTGATTAACTTCAATTTGAACATATTAGAGTGCGAAACTGTAACAATACCTTTTCTTTGAAGTCTGTGATATATGAAATTGATAAAAATGAGTTTATATATTTTAATGTTAGCCATTGTAATGTTCGCTTGTAATAGTACCGATGATTCTTTCAAGGATCAAAATGAAATCTTTTATACCATGCCTGAAGAAGGAGATCCTCATGAAGGGACGTGGTTACAATGGCCGCATCAGTACCAATATGGGAAAACTTTCAGAAATCGTGTCGAATCCACATGGATCGATATGACACGTGAATTAGTTTCTAGTGAGAAGGTATATATAATAGCCTACAATCAAACCGAAAAAAATAGAATTGTGGGACTTCTGAATGATGAAAAAATTCCATTAGAAAATATTGAATTCAGTATATATAAAACAGATGATTTCTGGGTGCGTGATAATGGACCAATTTATGTAAGAGACAAAAATGGTAAATTAGTAATTCAAGATTGGGGATTTAATGGCTGGGGAGAAAAAACAGATTTTGAGAAATGTAACGCCATTCCCCAAAAAATTGGAGAGCAACAAAATTTACCAGTAATCAATCTTAATACTATAATGATCAATGAAGGAGGTAGCATAGAAATAGACGGAAAAGGAACCTTAATGGCTTGTAGAAGTTCTATCCTGAATGAAAATAGAAACCCCGGTATGACTCAAAAACAAGCAGAGGATATTTTTACAAAATATTTAGGAGTTACTAATTTTATCTGGTTAGATGGTCAAATAGGTTTAGAAATTACTGATCAACACATAGATGGATTTGCGCGATTTGCCAATAACAAAGTCATAATAACTATGAATAGAAATGATTTGTTGGATTTTGATGTAAAACCATTAGATATCAACAAACTGTTTAAAGCAAAAAATGAAAGGGGAGAGCCCTATAAATTTCTCAAACTTCCTTTGACCAAAAACAATGTTGTTACAACCTACGGAGAAGATTTAGGGTATAAAGGTTCATATGTTAACTATTATATTTCCAACACAAAAGTACTTGTTCCCAATTATAATGATCCAAATGATTCTATAGCGAATTCCAAAATTCAAAGTCTATATCCTAACAGAACTGTTGTAGGCATAGATGTAAGGAATGTTTATAAAAATGGAGGGATGATACATTGTATTACACAACAACAACCTAAATGATGATTTTAATCTCAAAACAAAATAGCGTAACCTATTTTTTAAAATAAATTTGGATGGAATAAGATAATTATTTCATATTTGCATCTGAATCGAGAATCAAAAAGACAAATTTTATGCCTATGATGTTGTTTAGTTTACATAAAAAGGATGCTGAAAAGCTGTTTTCAAATCAAGTATATAGGTAGTAAAACTATAATAAGATATAAAAAGCATGAGCGTCCAACAATTTGGACGCTTTTTTTATGATCTATTTTTAGAAAACTACCAAAATCAAATCGAATGTCATTTGAAAGCTAAGTTTCAGAATAACAATTGATTACAAAACGAGACAATATCCGTTAAAAAACGGACTGGAATTCCTATGCTTTAATTCATTATAACTATTTGAAAATCAATAAAATAAATTGAATTTTTACTTGCGAAATTCAAAAACTAGATTCATATTTGCATCGCAAAACAGAATTACGAGCCTAGGCATTAGACAGATCTTGTTTATGTGTAATCAAAGGCGAAATAATATAATAATAATCTTTAAAAACCGAAGTACAATGACTTTTTTAAAGCTACATACTACGACTCTAAAAGGACAAGGTCTTTTTTTGAGTATGCTTCGGGACTTCATCGATAAATAATCTTTCAATTAGATATTTAACGAAGTCCGAAGCCCTAAAAGTTTCGGATTTTTTGCTTCAATGCTTTCATAATGCATTTGTTGAAGTATTAATAACTACCCGAAACATAAGATATAAAATTAAATCAAGAGTATCTCTCAAAAGGATACGTTATCGATGAATCTCAAAATGTAAGTTATGGGAAAGAAACTTAGCGGAAAAGACTTAATCAAATTAGGCTTTCCAAAAAATAATAGTATTAATGTGACCTTAGGTCAGATTAATCGATATCATAAACGAGTAAAAAAAGAACAAATATTAACTGAGGCCAAAAAAGTATTGCTAAATCCTGAAGATTATCTAGGTGATGGAATTTGGGGTAAAATAGCCGAGAGTTTATTGAAACCTGTTGAAGTCAAACGACATGTTTTAAAAATAACTCGATCTCCTTTTCAGATTTATGGTGAAAATGAAATTGACGAACAAGCCAAATACCAATTGTTTGATGCTCTAAAACTGCCAGTAGCAACTGCAGGAGCATTAATGCCAGATGCTCACACAGGTTATGGTTTACCGATTGGCGGTGTATTGGCTACAAAAAATGTTGTCATTCCATATGGAGTGGGAGTAGATATCGGTTGTAAAATGTGTTTAACGATCTATCCGATAGCGGTTTCTTATCTAAAAGGTAAAAAGCACCAATTGGAAAATATACTTTCTGAGCACACCAAATTTGGGATGTATGAAACACATAAGACAAAACATGATCACCAAATCTTTGAGCGAGAAGAATTTAAAACCATTCCTCTGGTAAAAAGATTAAAAGATAAAGCATACAAGCAGTTGGGAACCTCTGGAGGAGGGAATCATTTTGTAGAATTTGGAATTGTCTCTATTTCAGAAACCAATAATGTATGGAATTTACCAGCGGGCGAGTATCTTGGACTCTTATCGCATAGTGGGTCTAGAGGATTAGGAGCCAACATAGCAAAACATTATACGTATTTGGCAACTAAACAATGTCCGTTACCAAAGCATGTCCAGCAATTAGCATGGTTGGATTTAAACACACACGATGGTCAAGAATATTGGTTGGCTATGAATTTAGCAGGAGATTATGCAAAAGCGTGCCATGATAATATTCATGCACGAATAGCCAAGCTTTTGGGATCAAAACCGGTAGCAAAAATTGAAAATCATCACAATTTTGCATGGAAACAGCAAGTCAACGGAGAAGAATGTATCGTACATAGAAAAGGAGCTACGCCTGCAGCCAAAGGCGAATTAGGAATCATTCCTGGTTCTATGACGGCACCTGGTTTTATTGTAAGAGGATTAGGAAATGAAGAAAGTTTGCAGTCTGCGTCGCATGGTGCTGGTCGTTTACATTCTCGAAGAAAGTGTAAAGAAAAATTTACAAAAAGCGAGATTAAAAAAGAGCTAAAAGCGCATGATGTAACACTTATTGGCGGTGGAATCGATGAGGCTCCAATGGCATATAAAGACATTAATAAAGTGATGGCCAATCAAAAAGAGTTAATAGAAGTATTAGGAACATTTACGCCAAAAATTGTCCGTATGGATAAATAACAAATTATTACAATGAATCAAAAAGTTATACAAATAACAGCAGGCAGAGGCCCGGCAGAATGTTGCTGGGTCGTTGCCCAAGTGCTCAAATGTTTTTTGGAAGAAGTAAAACAAGTACAATTATCATATACGATCATCCAAAGAATAAAAGGCTCAGAAAATGGGACAGTACAATCCGTAACAATTCAATTGAAAGGGGATGAGATTACTAACCTTTTACCTTCTTGGTTAGGTACTGTACAATGGATTGGAACCTCTACGTTTCGAAAATATCATAAACGAAAAAATTGGTTTATAGGAATTTATGAATTGGATCCAGTGCATTTGAAAAGTATTGAAGAAAAAGAAATCACGTTTCAAACAATGCGTAGTACGGGTCCTGGTGGTCAAAATGTAAATAAGGTTAACTCAGCTGTACGAGCAATTCATCAACCTACGGGAGTTACTGTAGTAGTGATGGATAGCCGTTCTCAACATCAAAATCGAAAAATAGCCATTGAGCGATTAAAAGATAAGATATTAGAAACCCAGTTGGACAAACTTAAGCAATCCTTAACCGACCAATGGGAAAATCATCTCAACGTAGAACGAGGAAATCCGATTAGAATATTTAAAGGGACCGATTTTAAAAAAGAAAAGAAGATTAAAACCTTCAAAAACAAGCGAAATCAATTAAAAAAAGATCTACGCAACGAGTTAAAAAGATAAAAATGAGCAATATATTATTAGATAAATATTTATTTCAAGCATTAGACGCCTATCCATATAATCTTGAAGAAGCTGTAGAATCATTAAGCTATGCCTTGTCATACGACGAAAATAATCCTGTAGCTCTAGGTTTAATGGGTCAAATTTATGCTGAACAACTTAAAAACTTTGAAGCCGCAAAAGAATATTTCCAACAGGCCCTTGCCCAAGATATGTATGCTGTAGATATCTACCCTAAGTATATCAATGTTTTGTTATGGAATGAAGATTATAACGAAGCAGAAAAGTTAATTGATTTTGCTTTGACTATAAAAGGAACAGATAAAGCAGTATTATATCTAAAAAAAGCAATCTATTTTGAACATAAAATGATGTACAAAAAAGCACTGAAGTGCATAAAACAGGCTAAACATAATGCCTATAACAACAATTTTATTAATGATTTAAAGGAAGAAAAATCAAGGATTGAAGGCAAAATGCCTGAGAAAAAGAATTCTAAGAATAGTACTTCTAAAAAATCGAAGAAGAAATAATTAAAAAAATGAAAACAACAAATACAATTATAATAATAGATCTTGAAGCTACTTGCTGGAAGGGATCTATTCCTCAAGGACAAGTCAATGAGATTATAGAAATTGGTATCTGCCTTTTAGATATTAAAACAGGAGCTATTTCTAAAAATCAAGGCATCCTTATCAAACCAGAAAGGTCGGTAGTGAGTTCTTTTTGTACAGAACTTACTACCATTACTCAAGAGTTATTAGATGAAAAAGGAATTTCTTTTCAAGCTGCTTGCGAGCTATTGAGAACGGAATATAATAGTGAAAAATATACATGGGCAAGTTATGGGCAATATGATTTAAACATGATGAAAAAACAATGTTCATATTCTGGAATAGAATATCCTCTTTCTGAAAATCACATCAATGTAAAAACACTTTTTTCGGAAACAAAAGGATTAAGAAAAAAGGTTGGTATGAAAGGAGCCCTAGGCATTTTAGATATTCCTTTAGAGGGTACACATCATAGGGGAGTAGATGATGCCAGAAATATTGCTAAAATTTTGGATTGGTGCCAAAACAGCTTATAATCTAAAATTGCAAAATGATAATATTGGTTTACCTATACACTTAAGAAACACAATTCAATTGTGTATAGGTCAAATGAAATAAGCGAAGTAATATAAGACGAAATCATTTTTCAGTCCGTTAGATTAATAAAATCCTCTTCAAAACTTGAGATAAAATCAAAAATATACCTCTTGTTTCTATTGACTGTTTTTACGACCATATAATGGTTTCGTTTAAGACCATTCTTACTAATACGCTTAAAACTAATTTGATCAGATAATTTGAACGATTTCAATTGCCATTTAGGTGCACACATTATACCCATATTTGCTTCAATTAGCGATAAAGAGATTTCGGTAAACGGAATAGCGGATATTTTTTTTGGAGTTATTTTATTGGGTTTTAAAAAATGTTCGTACACTGAGACTCCTTCAATAGGAAAAGAATTGATCAGTAAATGAATATCAAAAAAATGGCTACCTTCTAAATACTCAAATGTATGTAATGGATTTTCCTTATGCATGATAGCAAAAATTTCATCTTGATAGAATTTAATGCTAGTTAACTCTTCAGATACAGGTTTTGAGGTAACCATTGCAATATCTATTTCATTAGATAAAACCTGCGAAATCGTTTGGTGTGTAGCACCCAACGTTAAATCAATATCAATTTCAGGATATAGCATTCCCATTTTCTGAATAAACCCTGGGATGCTATGAAAAAAAGATTGGCATTCTGCACTTAATTTAATAGAACCTTTTGAACCTTCCTTTATGTGCTTGATATTGTTAAAGCTTTCATCAATTGAACTAAAAAGTTTATTAGCCAGGTTATAAAGCTCTGTGCCTTCATCAGTTAATTCCCATTTATTTCTGCTTCTTATAAATACTTTAAAGCCCAGGCGTTCTTCTAAATCCCTTAGTTGATGACTTAAAGCCGATTGTGTTAAAAATAAGCGTTCAGATGAATTTGCAATACTGCCTTCTTCTGTAATTGTTTTTATAAGCCTGAAGTACTTTAATTCCATAGAATAAAGATACAAATCTTTACAGTCGATTGTAGCTGAAAAATATTCAACTATAGCCTAACAATCCTTCAATGAACTTTTTGATTAAACCTCATATTCATTCATACTTTTGAAAGAAGCAACTATTTAAAAAATGTGATGAACTTACAATTTAACAGAACATTCTAATTAAGGCTATATGTAGCTTCTTCTAAAGATATATTTATGAAACAGCAAACACAAACAATTGGACTCATAGGAGGGATGGGATGGGAATCCTCAAAACTATACTACGAACGTATTAATACAAGAGTAAATGAAGTTCTGGGAGGTTCGCATTCTGCAAAAATCCTTATGGTTTCGGTAGATTTCGCAGAAATAGAACAACTAACAATTTCTAATAACTGGAATGCGATTGGAGATATTATTGCAAAAAGTGCTAAGCAGCTTGAAAAAGCAGGTGCAGGTATTGTTTTGTTATGTACAAACCTAATTCATATTGCAAGCGAAGCTATCGTGCAGAATACTAAAATTAAATTCTTACATATCGCAAATGCCACAGGTGAAGCTATTCAAAGAAGAAACCTAAAAAAAATTCTTCTATTGGGAACGAAATATACTATGGAAAAAGATTTCTATACTAAAATCCTAACAGAGAATTATGGGTTAGAAATTATAACTCCGAATGAACATCACAGAAACACTATTCACACTATTATTTATACTGAATTACTAAAGGGAGTATTCACAGAAGCTTCAAAACAAATCATAAAGAAAATTATTGAAAATGAGCAAGTGAATGGAGTAGAAGGAGTAATTCTTGGTTGTACTGAATTGCCGATTCTTATTAAAGAGAGTGACCTTTCCATTCCAACATTTGATACGGGAGCCATTCATGCGGATAAAGCGGTAGATGAAGTGATAAATTAAAGAACAATGAAAACATATACCAAATGCAGTTCGAAACATGTGATAACCAAAACGTCAAAACTTGACAATGTACTTATATTGTCTTTTATTTATTATATAAAAGTAATACCAAAATTGCTATTCAGCAATTTGTGTTATGTAGATAACATTGGTCCAATCATTCATAAATAACATGTAATTTTATACTGTAAAGATTAAGAAAATATATGAAAATTAGACGTTTGGATATTATAGAGTTTTCGGTACTAATGGAGTGCTTTTTAAAAGCATTTGAAAACTACTTCGTAAAAATGCCAACAGATCATGAGTATTATAGACAACGTTGGGAAATGGCTAAGGTTCGTTTAGACCTTTCGTATGGAATGTTTTATGATGAAAAATTGGTTGGATTTATTATAAATGCTATAGATCAGCGACAGAATGATATTATTGCTTTTAATACCGGTACAGGAGTATTACCAGAATTTAGAAGACAAAATATAGTTCATTCGATATATCAATTTGCTATCCCAGAATTACGAAAACATGGAGTAACTAAATGTCAACTTGAAGTAATAAAAGAGAATATAGTAGCAATAAAAGCGTATAAAAAAATAGGGTTCCATTGTATTAAAAACTACAAATGCTATAATGGCGATATTATTCTTAATGATACATTATCTAGTGATGTAGAATTGAAAAGAGTGAATACAAAATATTTTGATTGGAACACATTGGATCAAAATACGTATTCATGGGATAATCATTTTAATACAATTAGCAGAGGTAAATATGAATACTATGCTGTTCTATTTAATAATACTTTAGATTCATATTTTGTTGTTAATCCTCTTAATAGAAATCTAGCACAATTCAATACATTAAAAAACACTACGGATAATTGGACTAGGCTATTTGCTGCGATACAAAGTATTTCAAAAACTATAAAGATTAATAATGTTGACGAATCATTGACAGAAAAGATTGATTTTCTAAATAAAATAAAACTGAAAAACACTGTAAATCAATACGAAATGGAACTTTATTTAAATTAAACATACAATAACATACAAGCCTTTCAATGACAAGTTTAGATATACGTAATGAGGGGGAAAGTTATGTTTTTTCATTACTGAATAAACAGTAATTATAAAAAAAAGGAGTGGATTAAATAATTTAAATCGACTCCTTTTTTAATATAAAACTAGTATTTATTACTATTTGAACTGCACTCCACTAAAAATTTCAGTTTCACTTGGTAATCCAAGTATATCGCGAAGTACTTGACCAGCTTGTAGACCTGAAACAATAGCTCCTTCATAGTATCCCACATTAACGCCAAAATCAATCCAATCTCCTGTAAGGATCAAGTTATCAAAACCAGACTCATTTGCTTTTAGACGGTATTTATTTGTATCTGGAAGTGATAAGGTATATCTATCCGTTGGGTTTACATTAGCTCTAAAAAATTGGGTCTTGAGTCTACCATAATCCGTTTTGGCTGCCTTTGAGAAATCATATATTACATCCAGTCTCATTCCTTCAGGGTACTCCAAAGTAGTTGCATTCTTAAAGAACCATCCCATTTTATCTCTTAACCATTGTTCAGAAACCCTCATAATACGTTCCAACTGTTCATGTGGGTAATTATGATCCGAGAATGGAGGTATAATTTCTGGGTCCAAAAATGATCCGGTATAGTATATCAATACGCCAGGTTTATTTTCTTTCCAATCTTCATACGGCAATACCTGTGACATGTCAATAAACGAATATTGCGGATCAGCATACGTGACCAAATTGGGTAATGATCCTTCTGGAAAACCCCAATCCGGTAAATTCATACCTAATTCTTTCAATGTAGGTTTGATCCATAGTTGCATAGACATGGTAGGGATACTTTTAACATGATTATACATATTATTCCAAGCCTGGTTATTATCAATAATTTCTTTACAAATACCTTCATCACCACCCAGAACATCAATAGGAATCCCTAAAATCACATAATCAAAGTCTTTACCTTTTTCTAATGAAATTTGTCCTACATTCTTCCAACCACACCAAGCTTCTTCGAGATCATATTGTCCATCTTTAAGTGCTATAGCTTGTTGATCATCTATTTGATCATAAAGTGGCTCTCCCGGCCATACATCAAGACCTTTCAATTTATAGGTAGGGGTATAATTGCCATTTTTTAAAGTGACCTGCTCGGCCATTGACACCTTTTCTATAGCACCAGAATCTGAATAATGTACCTGTTCAACTTTATGAAAAAATTTAAAATTTACACCCCTGTTTTTAAGCACCAAGTAAATCGGAGTGATCATCGTATCTGCAGTTCCCGCTTTAAATTTCCATACAAAAGAACCTTTGTAACCCGCAGAGTTTGTAAGAAAATGAAGCCCAACTCCAGCAGCCAAACTACCTTGCCCATCAGATCCTGTGAGGTTGTGGAAAGTTCCGGTGTAAAGAAATCTAACCATTGCAGAGCTTAACAAACGTTCGCTTGCCCCATGTTTTTTGAGCCATGCTCTGTAATCCAAATCATTAATCTGTTCATAATCCAACTCATGAGTTTCGGGGTTATACACATCTGCAAAAGTTCCTTTCATATTGACAAGCCCGAATTCTACGAATACGGCTAACCAATAAAAGTACTCATTATGTTCTGTTATGGAATCAATAAGCTTTGCTACCCATTTAGAAAGTAAATCAAGTAACTCTTTGATAATAGAATGATGAGCTTTTCGCTTGGCGTGATCATGATCTCCGTTAGTTAGGTTATGAATCAATTCAGCTACATATTTCAATAATTTTTCGCCTTCGTGTTTAAAAACCTTATCCTTTATAAACGTTTCAAACTTAGATTTAAAATTAGTCCATAGTGGATGATGCTCTGGCGGTTTAATTTCTTTGGCAGATTCTGTAGCCATATTCATAAGACTATCTTTGTTTGGATCTATACCGAACAAAATTTCAGCAACTAAGCCTATAGCTTTATGTACAATAGCCGAAAATGGTAAAGGCCCACCTTGCCCTGGTATATATTCATTAGAAGGGAAAATAATATTTTTTTTGATCCACTGGTTTGTATTAGGATCAAAATGAGTGAGTAGGGTAGTATCTTCTCGATCAAAAGCATCTTCCCAAGATTTAAAAGGACTATCGGGCATTAGATTGTGTTTTTCACATTCTTTATATGAATCCTGTATTAGACGAAAAGCATTTTCATACCATCCCTGTGCAATATGGATACCATGTTCTTGAATTCTCTCGTTTGGACCTCTACCTGTAGCTGTTTTGCCACCCAATCTCCAACCCATTTGATAGATTGTAATATCATAATGATCCTGCCAATCTTTGTATGAGCTAAGCTCATAAGCAGCTGTTAAAGCCGACATACCGCTACCAAGTATGGCTATTTTCTTTTTGTTTTTTTGTGTGTTTTCCATGGTTTGTTGGTTTTAAGAAGTATTATTTTATGTTGTCAGTTTATTTAGTATTAAAGTGCGTTGAATTCAACTCATTTTTCAGTTATGGGATAGATGGGTTTGTTATTTCTTACATAGTCTACAAGTATTGGAGAACGATTCCAGTTGGCAGCTTCATTATACAACCTGTTCAAATGTGGCGATATCAATAGCTTATCAAAAACATCTTCAATAAAGCCCATAAAGTTACGCGCACGGTGGGTTACATATTTTATATCTTCTTTTGACATTGGGTAATTATCCGGATAAAAAGCTCGTACACCCGTTATTAGGGCTACTGCAAATCCCCTGGGGTTAGCAAATATTTTACCTAAAATCCCAAAACTTACACCTTCAACCATTGACTGTGCAAAAAGTAAGCGATAGAGCACAATATTCATGAAACATTGTTCATAAATAGATTCGTTATGAGCCAATCTATTAGCAACCTGATACCCTGAAATTATACTTGAATTATGAGCGCGGTACCATGAGCATTCGTTAGGCGTATCGATATAATCAAGCCAAAAACTGGCAGGAACGGGTAAGTCCTGAAATGCTTCCCCGGATTCTTTGATTAATTGGGCTAGAGTCGCTACATAAAGAAAATGACTATTCACTTCTCTCCACCATGGGCTTCCCGAGTGAGGGCCTTCTAAAGCATTGAGCGTACCCCGTTTTATTTCCCATTTAATAAATGCCAATTCAGAATTACCTAGTCCTTCTTTACCTTTAGCAAAAGGGTCTCCATATTTTTGGTAGAACTCATACCGCAATTGATAGCGACCTTGAGGATCATTAGAAACACCATCAACAATTACTTTTGCTTTTTCCTGAAGTATTTCAAGTTTGTTCATATATTAGAGAAAAGGTTTATAAACTTACAAGTTAAATTGTTAAATACCATGAATATTTTTAGTAAATTCAAGAAGTATTTTTTATAAAATTCTCCATACTAAACACAAAGAATGATAACTTATTTCAAATACTATTTAAGGCTATTCTCAATATTAATATTATTTCCTACTCATGTATTTGGTCAAACTACGATTCTTCTGGATGATGCAGTAGCGTTACGAGATATAGGAAAACAAACCTATTATCTAGAAGATGCTACTCTTAAGTTATCAATAAATGATATTATTAATAATGATGTTGAGGCTACTTTTGTGCCTAATTCTCAGGAGGCGGTAAATTTTTCAAGTACAGCCTCTGCCTACTGGCTAAAATTTAAGGTTTCTAAAGCAATATCTGATAATTTTTATTTGAATGTTGGTTCTGCGTATATCGATTCGATTTCTCTTTATGAATTTGATGATAAAGGCGAATTAATTTCAACTAGACATACAGGCGATGATTTACCTTTTAACAGTAGAGAAATTAAAGTAGGCAATTATCTATTTGCTCTTAATTTTGAAAAGGATACCACACATACCTTTTATCTTAGAGTAAAATGCGATCAACCCCTATTTTTTCTCCTTAGGGTAGGAACACTACCCAATTTTGTAGCCTACGAGCATGATTTAGATTTTCTTCAAGGGATTTATTTCGGATTTATGTTATTAATCTTTCTCTATAATCTCTTTTTATATTTTTCTACCAGAGAAAGAATATATCTCTACTACATTGCATACGTATTTAGCATTACATGGTTTATGGCTTCAGTATTTGGCTATTTCTTTGAATACTTTTGGCCAAATTTCCCCTTTCTTAACGGATTGGTAGTTGTAAGTTCGGGATTAACAATGATTACAGCTACCTTATTTACGCAGAAGTTTTTAAATACCAAAGAATCTGGTTCTGCCATGCATAAAGGATCAATGATATTTCTTGTTGTAGGTGTCTTGATATGCGTTCTCGTACTATTAGGTTTTAAAATAGAAGGGCTTAAACTATCGCAAGGAGGTCTTCTTATCATGTCGGTGTTCTTTCTTATTTTGGGTATTCGTTTTAAATTAAAAGGATATCGCCCTGCTAAGTACTATTTATTTGCCTGGGGTGCTCTTATTCTAGGTATTTTCTTTGCTATTCTTGAGTCATTAAACGTCACTTTTGTAATGACATATTTAAATGCAATGCAAATTGGTTCTGCCTTAGAAGTGTTATTACTTTCATTTGCATTAGGTGATCGTATTAATATGTACAAACAACAAAAAGAGGATGCACAATTAGAAGCATTGTTGGCAGCCAAAGAAAATGAAAGATTAATACAAGAACAAAATATAATACTAGAAAAAAAGGTCAAGGAGCGAACGGCAGAAGTTGCTATTCAAAATGAGAAACTTGTCAACCTAAACAAGGAGAAAGACATGCTGGTTAATGTAGTAGCGCATGATCTTAGAACTCCTTTGAGCCATATACGATTATTAATTCAATTAATTGATATGACATCTTTGGACCTTACTGAAGATCAGGAATCTTACTTAACAGAGATTGATAATTCTGCAGATCGTCTTTCTCAAATGATCGGCCGGATCCTAAATATACATGCTTTAGAGACAAATAGAGTTAAATTAAAGAACCAGGTTCTAGACTTAGTAGAATTGGTAAATTATGTTGTAAAATGTTTTCGCCTTACTTCTGAAGGAAAAGAGATTGAGATAAGTACTATCTCCGAACCAGGAAATCATTTTGTTGAAGTTGATAAAAATTATACGATTCAGGTATTAGAAAATTTAGTATCTAATGCTATCAAATTTTCTGACAGGGGAAGTAAAGTATTCTTGCACATAAAATCTAAGGATCGAAAAACATATGTTACAGTTGAAGATCAAGGGCCGGGTATTAGTGAAGAAGACCAAAAGAAACTTTTTGGAAGGTTTCAAAGACTTAGTGCACAACCAACCGAAGGCGAAGCATCTATTGGGCTTGGATTATCTATCGTAAAAAAATATATCGAAGCCATGAATGGTGAAATTCATTGTGAAAGCCAATTGGGTATTGGTACAAAATTTATCATTTCTTTTGATTCCAAAGATCAGTTAGAAGAAGTTAGATCTTAATGTTCTTTACAAAATAAAGCGTTTGATAGTACGTATACCAAAAAAAGTATCAAATCCTGAAGGGATTCTATAAACATACATAACCTCTTTTCTTTTTTCTAGACTTCTTTTTAAGAATATGACAATAGATCATGTTCAATATTAGCACTTATTCAATAAATCAGTTATATATATATAACAAATTAGGAATTATGCTTTTTTACTGTTAAAATATTATGATATCAATTACACAAACATAATTTTTTAAACAAATTAACATGAAAACTCAGCTTACTCTTACACAGAAATTTCTGTGCATTTTAGTTATTATATGTATAGCTACTAGCACCACTTATGCACAACAGGTTATTAACGCTACAATACAGCATGATGGAAGAACCAGGCAATACCGCCTATATGTTCCCCAGAGCTACGATGCTAATACGCCAGCTCCTCTAATTTTAAATTATCATGGATTTACGAACAACATTGATATACAATACAACCAGAGCGACTTTAGACAATTAGCTGAAGATAATCAGTTTATTTTTGTCACTCCACAAGGGCTGGGTGGTTTTTTCGCAGGATGGGCTATCAACAATAATTTTGGTGGCAATGAAGACGATTTGGGATTTTCGGATGCATTAATCAATAAAATTCAAGAAGATTTTAATATTAATGAAAAACGTATTTATGCTACTGGATTTTCTAATGGAGGTTTTTTTAGTTACAGACTAGCATGCGAATTAAGTCCCAGAATCGCGGCGGTGGCTTCTGTAGCAGGAAGCATGACAAGAGTATGGATAGACCGAGGACAATGTCAACCACAACACCCTACTGCTGTATTACAAATAACGGGTACAAATGATAACGTTATTGCTATAAATGGTAACGGAACGAATGAACCTATACAGGATGTTATGGAATACTGGTCCAGTGTAAACAATGGCGATCCCACACCAGATGTATTTCAATTAGGAGGTGGGTCTACACGTTCTATTTGGGATAATGGAGATAATGGTGTAACGGCAGAGTTTATTAGAGTACAAGGAAAGGGACATAGTTGGAATGGAGGTAATATAAATACTTCTCAAGAAATTTGGAATTTCTTTTCTCGATTTGATATCGACGGAGAAATAGATCCTACAACTCCACCACCTACTGGCGAAACGTGTTCAGGAAATATATCTTCTTTTCCGTATACCGAAAGTTTCGAAAGCAGCATAGGGCAGTGGTCGCAGTCAAGTAATGATGACCTAAACTGGTCAAGAAACTCTGGAGGTACACCTTCCAATACTACCGGACCATCTAATGCGGCAGATGGTAATTTTTATCTATATGTAGAAGCCTCAGTCAATGGTACAGGATACCCAAATAAAAGGGCTATATTGAATTCTCCGTGTTTAAATTTTAGCGCACTTACATTACCAAGACTTGTGTTCCAATATCATATGTTTGGTAGTGCTGTTAATAGTCTTACTGTAGAAGCAAGAATCAATAATACAGGAAATTGGACAAACATATTTAGTAGAAACGGAGCACAAGGAAACACTTGGAATCCTGCTGATATTGATCTTACTGCCTATGCAGGAAACGATAGTGTACAATTACGCTTTGTCGTTGTAACGGGTAACGGCAATAACGGATGGCAAAGTGATATTGCCATTGATGCTGTAACGATCCAGAACGGTCCCGTTGATCCAAACCCAACGCCCGATTGTGATATTTTTAATTTTGCTACGGCCTCTATTGATAGTTTTTCTAACCAAGACAATGCCGGTGACTTCGCTGTGATCAATGATGGTTCAGGTCTAAGGCTTGACAACAACACTTGGAAAGCCGTTCCTTTTGATTATACAGTAACCAGCAATACTGTGATTGAATTTGATTTTAATAGTACTTCACAAGGTGAAATTCATGCCATTGGGTTCGAAAACAACAATTTCTTAACAGCATCGCGTTATTTTAAAGTGCACGGTACACAAAACTATGGAGAGACCAGTTTTGATAACTATTCTTCGGGCACAATTACCTATACAATTCCTGTTGGAAATTTCTATACGGGATCAATGGATCGATTAGTGTTCATCAATGATAATGATGCTGGTTCAGGGAATAACTCTATTTTCTCAAATCTAAAAATATATGAAGGGTCTTGTAGCGGGTCATTATCTGCTAGTGAACTTATTGCTAACTTAAGCAATAAAGGTGCTTCAATTGGAAATGAAAACGAAGGTATAGATGCTATCAAAATGGCGCCAAACCCAACAAATAATCAATTCTCTCTTAATCTAAATTCAAGCTCAAAAAGTACTGAAGAGATCATAGTATCCATATATACTACACTTGGACAGAAGAAACATGAAGCCATATTAAATCCAGGTATAAACAATTTCTCAGCGAATAACTTAGGACTTAGCTCCGGTATTTATGTAATAAAAATCCAATCCGAAGGTGAAAAGGATAGTATAAAAAAGTTAATCATCAAATAATGATTATATAAGTACCCAAAAAAGATGCTTCAGTGTTATTATTGAAGCATCTTTTTGCTTTATAACTCCTCTATGACATAGAAATTTTAGGAATATATTCTCTATTTCTATCTTTGTTATATTCATAGTAATTTTATTCATCAATTATTATGCACCTATTTACGTCCTAAAAAACAAACTTTAATTATGACTCTATTTAACACAGTATACAATGACTATGAACATCAATTTGCAAAAAGTAATCCGAATTATTTAAAGTCGATGTTTGGTACAACAGATGTTGTTCCATTTTGGATTGCTGATATGGATTTTAAAGTAACAGAACCAATCACAAACGAGCTGCAACGTCTAGTAGATAGAGGCATTTATGCCTACGAATTTAATCCAAATGAAGTGTTCAAGGCGATTGCGGATTGGAATTTAAAACGTCATCAGTTACAATTAAATAGTAAATCTTTTGTACAGGTTTCTGGTGTACTAACGGGTATTGCATTGCTTATTAGAGAATTATCTAACGAAGGAGATGGTATATTAGTTCAAACGCCAGTATATCACCAATTTTATAAACTCATTAATACGGCTAATAGAAAAATAGTAAGAAATCCATTAAACATAGTAGATGGAAAATATCAAATGGATTTTGAGGATTTAGAACAAAAACTTCGAGCAGAGAACGTAAAAATTCTGTTGTTATGCAATCCACATAATCCGGTTGGCCGAGTATGGAATCAAAAAGAGTTAGAAAAACTAATCCAACTAGCAAAAGCCTATAATATCACAATCATTAGTGATGAAATTCATTCAGATATCATCTATTCTAATGCCAAATTTAATAGTATTGCTTCATTAAGCGATAAGCACATTGCAATCTTAGGCTCTCCTGCTAAAACATTTGGAATGCAGAGTATCTCTAATGGTTATCTATATATCCCGAACCAAGATGTTTTTTCAAAAGTAAAAACGACAATAGAATCCATGTATCTTGACCATGGTAATGCGTTTTCAACTTTTGCAACTATTGCAGCCTATACAAAGGGCGAGGACTGGGTAAATGAATTGGTTAGGTATTTGGAAAAGAGCGTAAAATGGATTCAAAATTTCATTCTAAACGAAATTCCACAAGTAAAGATATTTGTTCCTGACGGAACGTATCAAATTTGGTTAGATTTTAGTGATTTGAATCTATCAGAAGACGATTTGAAAGACTTAGTTTTTAATAAGGCACAACTTGCTTTAACACCTGGGGCATGGTTTGATGATAATCACCAAAACTTTATGCGAATAAATATAGCATCACCATTGTCAAAACTGCAAGATGCATTTACTAATTTAAAAACCGCAATAAATGATAATACATGATACATGTATTATAAGAGGTATTTTTTAGAAATACAAAAAAGATATTTAATATACTCGAATAGATTGTCAGAAGAAAAATTGACTAGTCACTCACTTAGAGCTTTATCGAGATAGCGTAGAACATGTAGTAGAAGCATATGACGTAACATAATTATAAATAAAATTCTCATTGTATATCTATAAATTCTAATATTTTAAGTATGCATTCTCATACAGTCGTATACTTATAAGATTAAGGGTTACTTTTAACTAAAGATGTGGGTTTTTAACACATTAAAAGTTAAAGGGAAATATGAAATATGTAAACGACATAATCCGAAAGAAAAGTAATAGGAAACTACTATTGCTCTTCTTTTTTTTGTTTATAGGAGTAACAAGCGAAGCTCAGCTATTTGACAAAGTAATAAAAAAAGTAAAAACCAGTATTGGTAAAACTAGAGTAATGTCACTCAATCAAACTGCGCCTATTTCGACATCAATACAAGACACACTTTCTGGTATTGATTGGTTTGACGAAGATTTGTTTAGACCAGAACTATCACAAGAAATAGGAAGTGCTAAACTAGGTCCAGGATATTATAGGTCCAAGGTGCGTTCATATTGTCTAAAGGCAGGAGTATACGGGCCAACCAAAGGCGATGGATATCAAATTGCGAAACTAAAAGGAAGTAGAGCAAAAGTGATACATAATATTCTGAAAAAATCTGTCAAATACCCTGAAATCTCACAATCTAATGTACAAACCTTGATTTGGGGGATCGAAGCCGGAACAAAATTTTCTAAGTATCCACTTAATTTTCAGAAAAAGATAAGACCGCTTTTAACAAAAAAGGAAATGTTATCTATGGAAGTAGATTTTGATAAAATAAAAGATAAATTACTTCCTAAAGAAATACGATATCTTGCTAAAACCTATGCTTCATTACGAAACAAGATGCAAACTACACAAATGAAATATGACGAAATAGAGGCCATTGCTGTAAAAACAGGAATTCCTCCATTAGGGGCAGGAAGCAAAGAAATACATAAGGGACTATGGTCGTATATAGGTAATGGTTTCTTTTTACGGGCTACGCCAGAAGTATACTCAACAACGCTTGTCGAATTATATCGTCCGGCGGTATTTGATATAGTAAAAGATGATAAAGGAAGAATCATGAAAATCTCGAATCATGAAATGGTATTAAAAATTGATTACGATGAAAACTTTGGAGCTGGAGTATTTGAGTATAGTCATACCCAAATTCCAGTATGGAAAATGAAAAAACTACATATCCAAGATCTTAAAAGTAAACAGGATACAGTACTAACCACAAATCAATGGATGTTTAGAGGTTCATGGGAAAAAATAGAAATAGCCTTACAAAACAAGAGCCCTAAATTGATCAACAATAAGTATAGTCCCACAACCAATTCTAAAGGAGGTCCTTTTCCATATACTTTAGAACCAAGTGTCATATATAACGACAAAAAAGAACCCACTTTTGAAGAAGTATACGAAAGAGGAAAAAAGTTTAAAGAATGGATTGAAAATATCAAAAAATATAAGGACTTTTTAAAAGAAGTCGATGACTTATCTACAATTCATGGTCCGGATTATTATTCTAGCCCTGAGTTCTACGAAAAAATGTCTGCAGAAGGAATTAAAGCAGCTGTATCTTTTGACCGAAGTGAACAGGGAAAATGGATGAGAAAACTTGGTAAAATGAATAGAGATTTATTAACATTTATATTTTTTGGACTAGGAGGTAAATATGGTCCGCAAAATAACGATCCTATTGATCCGGATTTAGCATCATATCCTGGTCAACCTGGTAATACAAGTAAACAACGAATTGGGCTAAGTCAGTATAAAAAATAACGGTTACATCTAATCTAAATGTAGGCCAGTTGTAAAATATATCATGAAATTTCATTATTAATAAGAATTATTTGGAGAATTATCAAAAAAATGTCAATATTTGCATAACAAAATGACACAAAATAGAATACATACCGCACCAAAATCACTGTTTAGTCAGTGTGATTATCGAGGGATTAATGAATTATCCATTCGAAACAGGACGTTATGTAGACTATGTTTAAGCATTTTTTGAAATGATTTAAAACAAAAACTAGATATAACCACGAGCGTCCAAGAAATTGGGCGCTTTTTTTATGAATTTTTTTAGCAAAATGTATAAAAGTTAATTAGCACATAAAAATTAATATTTGGAAAGTAAGCATCAGGGAGACAGACTATTGCGAAAATATCCAAAATCCGTTGAAAAACGGACAGGAATTCCCATATCTAATTTTAATGATAACTAATTGATAATCAATAAAATAAATCAAAAAAAATATTTGCAGATTTAAAAAAAATTTTAATCTTTGCATCGCAATCGAAACAAGAAATGATAATCAAGATTGTAGTATTAGAAAAATAATTTAAAACAATAAAAATGATACCGAATAGTTCGCAGCATATTTTAAATCGCCTCTTTACCAAGCAAAGAGAATATTGTTCTGATGTGAACATAAAGGGTGTCTATTTTATAGAAAAGATGGTTATAAGAATATAGCTTATACAAACATCAAGATATATAGAATATAGAAGACGCCCAGACAAGGCGTCTTTTTTTATGGATATAGTTCATTGACATTTTGAAAACCAAACACATTGACGTGTAGGGTATTTGGCTAAAGCACTCGGCTTTTAACCGAGGTGATGTAGGTTCAAATCCTACTACGTCAACATTATGGAGGATAGGCAAATATTGGTTTGTTGCGCTTGTCTGCTAAACAAGTCTACCATTGAGTAGTAAGGGTTCAATTCCTTTATCCTCCGCATAAACTAGGGATGCAACAATGGTAGTTTACCCGCCTTGGACGCGGGAGGTTATAAGTTCGAAATGCTTAGCATTCACGAGTACCTAATTATTAAATAGCAATCTTACGAGCTAATCCTGTTCCCCAGACAATTGCAGGGATTGTGGAAATTGGTATATCCGTCTGATTTAGAATCAGGATTTTGAGAGTTCGAGTCTCACTCCCTGTACCATTGAGACAAGGTGGCCGAAAGGTTAAGAGGCTATACTTTTTATGTGAAATTAGGGGGTTCGAATCCCCCCGGGTTGTCGATATGGTGTCTCTAGCTTATCTGGTAAAGCACCCCGCTGTGAACGGGAAGAACAGGGTTCGAGCCCCGGAGTACACCCAAAAAGGAACAGTAGCAAAGTTGGTCAATGCGCCGGATTGAAGATCCGAAGATATAGGTTCGATCCCTATCTGTTCCACTAATTTTTTAAACAATGTTTAACCAATTCATCTAAGTATTATGGAAACTCACTTTACTAGTGGCAAAAGAAAAAAGCAAGGCTTGAAGCCTTTAATCACCAGAGTGTTATTAAAGTGGGCTTCAAATTATATCAAATCGATGAGTAAAGCTCTATATCCTCCTGGCTCAGAAGAGGTAAAGAGTAAAAATGACAGACATCGTGTTTTTTATAAGTGATTTTTTATCTACGCAAAAAGACTGCGTAGTATAATCTCATCTTTGTTATGTCATTAAAACGAACCCTCATGTTAAATGGGGTATAATGAGGGTTTGAAGTAGTGCCCTGCTACAATATAGGGTAGGTAGCAGGGCTTTGATAAAGAACCTCTTTAGCTTAAAAGGAAGAGCTGTGGTAAAAGACCCTTGATCGTAACCACGGAGTGATTGGATGACGTTGTTAGTGGCTTGCCTACTAATGAATAGAATTTGCAGAAGCACCGAAATGAACAAGAATCAAAGTAGGGAAGCGCATTTAGAGCCAATCTGTCCGCCAATAGCGGAAGTACCAGTTCGAATCTGGTAAGAGGTACAAAATATAAGTTCTTTAAAAATATCAAGTAAGTCTTGTTGAGTGTTTCTGTATAGCACCATTGTATGATGTATTGCAAAGTTTGTATTATAACTTCATATACAACTTGACTTGAAGGTTTGGCTATAACCAAAAATAGTCACCACTCTATGTGTTGAGGGTTCGAATCCCTTCGGGACCGCAGAGAAAAATAATGACAAATGGTCCCGTAGCTCAATGGTAGAGCAATAGATTGTTTCATGTGGGTTCGAGTCCCACTATCCTTTACGGATATGGCGGAATTGGTAAACGCACTAGACTTTTAATCTAGCGAAACAGGCACTCAAAATGCCTTTTTTATTTGCACAGGTTCGAATCCTGTCGAGACCACTTTTTTAGGTTTCGTAGCTCAGTTCGGTTAGAGCACTACACTCAGGATGTAGGTTATAAAGCTCGGCTATCTTTTAAAACTGGCCCCAGCACGTCTTGCTGTAAAACATGACAAAAAACTGTGATTGCAGATCGGTTGTTATAGTACTCTTACTATACCAACAGTCTCGAATGTACTTTGAAATATTAGTATTGTTAGTATTCGAAATAGCCACTTTTTTGAACTCAGATTTTAGTACTATATGATCTTTTCTAAGATTCTATACTCTTTTCTCTTTGCTTAAAACTGGTTATAGACAACATAACAAACCAATATTTCCGTATAGGAAAGATGATTTGCTTTCACTGTTTTTCTAGAAAATAAATATTACGATTCCTAGAATCGATTACAATATACTTTGAGATAGAACCATACCCGTAGTTCTGGATTGAAGTAGACAAGGTCTCCGTTACAGGAATTGTCATCTAATGAATGTTTAATTTAAAAAGTAAAAAATGAAAAGAGTAAGAATTAATGCGGGCAAAGTAGGTTTAGTTTTCAAAAAAGGAGATTACCATCGAGTAATTACCAAAGGAATCCATTGGTTAGGATTTAATGAAAGGGTAATACAGTATGATCTTACCAAGCCTTTTGCTGCACCAGTAGCACTGGAACTCTTACTACAAGACAAAGAGTTGGAGGCCATGTTACATGTAATTGAAGTAAAAGATAATGAGATCATATTGATGTACGAGAATGGTAATTTCAAAAATACGTTATCTGCAAGCCGTTATGTATACTGGAAAGGATTAGTAGAGTATGAGTTTATAAAAGTAGATCTAAGTAAGATTTACATTACTGAAAAGATTGATAAATCATTATTTAGCCACTATGCATTAACTAAGTATATAAGAGCTTTTGAAGTAGCTGCCTATGAAAAAGCAATCTTGATTGTAGATGATGTGTATGCTAAAACTCTGGAAAGTGGTACGTATCGTTTCTGGAGAAATGATACCTCTATCAAGATTGCTAAAGCAGATTTACGTCAATTGCAATTAGAAATTGCCGGCCAAGAATTGTTAACCAAAGATAAAGCGGCCGTTCGTATCAATTTCTATACACAGTATAAAGTTGTGGATATTGAAAAAGCTTTATTAGATAACAAAGATTACGAAAAGCAATTGTATATCGCGATGCAGTTAGCCTTAAGAACTTTCGTAGGAAACTACACCCTAGATGAACTTTTGGAACGTAAAGAAAGTATTGCTGATTCAGTACTGGAAAGCGTTAAAAACCAAGCTGTAAAACTAGGTGTACGAGTATTGAATTGTGGTATTCGAGATATTATTTTGCCAGGTGATATGAAAGAAATCATGAACCAGGTATTGGTAGCACAAAAGAAAGCTCAGGCCAACATCATCACCCGTCGAGAAGAGACAGCCTCTACTCGTAGTTTGCTAAATACTGCCAAACTTATGGAAGAGAATGAAATGCTCTACAAACTTAAAGAAATGGAGTACGTAGAGAAAATCGCTGATAAGATTGGAGAGATTAGCGTCTCTGGTGACGGTGGTATGATCAAACAATTGAAGGACATATTCTCTGTGAATAGTTAGGTGTGAAGAAGATGCACCGGTTATTATAACTGGTGCATTTTTATTGAACCGGTCTTCATATTCCATACTTTAAGTACGTCAAAAAGAGAAGAAAAATCATGAATATTATTATCAAACATATAGAAATCATTAAACGAATAGATCATTTAATTCGATTAGAAGCTACCGGATCCCCAGAAGATTTTGCTTCTCGACTAGAAATTTCAAAAGCCAAATTATACCGTATAATCGGAGTAATGAAAAAGCTAAATGCTCCGATTGAATACGACAATCATCTAGAAAGTTTTGTTTATGTAGAATCTGTAGCCTTTGCCTTTGGTTTTTATAAAGAACAAAAGAATTATGACAATTCTGGATAAGAAGAAAATCAATAAATCTTCTTCATTTAAATACAAAATTCATAATTTTGCGTATATGATACGCCAAAATATTAAAATTGCTGTTGATGCAGTCGTCTTTGGATATAAAGACAAAGCCCTTAATGTATTATTGATCAAAAGAGATATTGAACCGTTTAAAGATTCTTGGGCACTACCGGGAGGATTGGTTCTGGAAGATGAAAGTCTGGAACAGGCAGTAGAACGAGAATTAAAAGAAGAAACTAATGTAACCGTTGACTACATGGAGCAGCTGTATTCTTTTGGAAAACCAAATAGAGATCCAAGAAATAGAGTTGTAAGTGTAACATATTTTGCCTTGGTAAAACCAGAGCACCACGATATCAAAGCAGATACAGATGCAAAAGATGTAGCATGGTTTGATGTACAAGACCTTCCAGATTTGACATTCGATCATAAAACAATCCTAGAAAAGGCAAAAGGAAGACTTCGAAGTAAATTAACGTATGAACCCATCGGTTTTGATCTTTTGGATGATAAATTCTTATTTTCAGACCTGGAAAAGTTGTATATGACGATACTAGAGAAACAAATCGATAGAAGAAACTTCAGAAAAAAGATACTAAGTTTTAATATTCTCGAAGAACTGGATGAAAAAGTATCCGAGGGTAGGGGAAGGCCCGCTAACTTGTTTAAATTCAACAAAAAACAATACTTCAAACACCAAAAAGAAGGATTCCTTTTTGATATTAAATAATGGTTTTCAAGTGACAGCAAAGGGATTCAGGAATTAATTTATTGTATTTTTTACGCAAAATATTTGGTAGAATCATTCTCGAAACATAAATTTGCGTAAAAATAACACAATAATGCAGTTTTTACATTTAGATTCATCATTCACTCCTTATGGTCCGTCAATAGACTTTGAGGCCTTTACTTTTGCTGGTGGTGAACCGCATATAAAAATTATAAACCAAAATATTGAAGGCCCCATTACGATTACACAACGTATTAGGTCTTTTAACGATTTGGGATTATTATTGATCGCTACAGATGCTTTGCGTAGAATGGATGTAAAAGTGATCCATGTTTTTATTCCATATTTTCCTGCAGCAAGGCAAGATAGAGTTATGGTCTTGGGAGAGTCTTTGAGTGTAAAAGTATATGCAGATATTATTAATGCCCAAAACTATAATCAAGTAGCCGTTTTTGATCCACATTCTGAAGTAACTCCTGCATTATTAAATAATGTAAAAGTGATCCAGAACTATGAGTTTGTAAAACAGTGTTTACAAACTATAGGTGAAGAAGTAGTATTGGTTGCGCCAGATGGAGGAGCGCTAAAAAAGATCTATAAAGTATCTGAGTATTTGGGTGGAGTAGAAGTCATAGAGTGTTCAAAGAAAAGAGATGTTAAAACAGGTCAGTTATCAGGTTTTAGAGTCTATGAAGAGGATTTAAAAGGGAAACATTGCGTAATTGTAGACGATATATGTGACGGCGGCGGAACTTTTTTAGGACTGGCCCAAGTATTAAAAGAAAAAAAAGCAGGGAAAATAAGTCTGATCATTAGCCATGGAATTTTTAGTAATGGAACTGAAAAATTTGAACAACAATTCGACACCATATTCACCACAAATTCTTTTAGAGATATTGATGAGAATAGTATAGAACAAATAAAACTTTAAATAAATTTTTAATGTTGGTATGAAAGAAATACATTATATAAAAGGAGATGCAACGGTTCCACAAGCCAAAGGAACTAAGATTATTGTGCATGTCTGCAATAATATCGGTGGCTGGGGAAAAGGTTTTGTACTAGCAATTTCTAAAAGATGGCCAGAACCTGAAAAGAGTTATCGAGAATGGCATAGTAATCGTGCAAAAAATGATTTTCAATTGGGGGCAATTCAATTAATACAAGTATCAGCTTATATCCATATTGGTAATATGATTGCACAACAAGGAATTAAAACCAGAAGTAACGGCGTTCCTATTCGTTATGAAGCCGTTAAAACATGTTTGGAAAAGATAGCTATAGAAGCTAAAAAACTAGATGCAAGTATTCATATGCCTAGAATAGGTTGTGGATTAGCCGGAGGAAAATGGGACAGAATAGAGCCAATAATTAAAGAAACATTAATAGAAAAAGACGTAGATGTCTTTGTATACGATTTTGAATAAACATGAAAACAAATCATAAACATATAAGTAAATTTTTAAGTCTTGTTTTAAGACATGACCCTGGCAAAATAGGATTACAACTAGATGAAAACGGTTGGGCTGATGTTGAAGAATTAGTATCAAAATGTCAAAAGTACCAACCCAATTTAGACATCGAATTATTGAAAGAAATTGTTGAAACCAATGATAAAAAACGATTCGCATTCAACCAGGATTACACTAGAATACGAGCGAGCCAAGGACATTCTTTAAAAATTGATTTAAAGTACACACCAAAACAACCGCCAGAGTTCTTATATCATGGTACAGTTGAAAAATTTATGGATGCTATTAAAGAAATGGGATTACTAAAAATGAGCAGACATCATGTACATCTTAGTGAAGAAAGAGAAACGGCAACCAAAGTAGGATCACGAAGAGGAAAACCCATTATACTCATTATCAGATCAGGGGCTATGCATGCTAATGGTATTGAATTCTTTCAGTCTGATAATGGAGTATGGTTAACCGATAATGTTTCACCAGAATATATTGATTTTCAATCATGAGAACACTTGTTATAGGAGACATACATGGTGGACATAAAGCTTTACTTCAAGTATTGGATAGAGCAGGGGTTACACAAGATGATACCTTGATTTTTTTAGGCGATTATGTGGATGGATGGAGCGAATCTGCAGAAACAATTGAAGAATTACTGGCCTTATCTGCCTCTAATAACTGTACTTTTATTAGAGGTAATCACGATCTCTGGTGTGGGTTATGGTTAGAAAAAGGAGAAACCAACCCAATATGGTTAGCGCATGGAGGCGAAGAAACCATAAGAAGTTATATACACTCCAGACATCTAACCAAAGATACACATAAAAAGTTTTTCAAAAATTTGCATGATTACTATTTAGATTCCAAAAACCGATTATTTCTTCATGCTGGTTTTACATCGATGTATGGAGTGGGTAAAGAAGAGTACGAGTCTAATTATTACTGGGATAGAACTTTATGGGAGGCAGCACTACTAGCCGATAAAGTGGACAAAGAAATACTAAGGGATAATCCACCTGAAAGATTTAAACATTATTCTGAAATCTATATCGGCCATACACCCACAACTAATTATAACCAAAATGTGCCAATGCAAGCCTATAATCTTTGGAATATTGATACCGGTGCTGCTTTTAAAGGTAAGTTGACTATCTTGGATGTAGATACCAAAGAGTTTTGGCAAAGTGATTCTTTACCATCATTATATCCTAAGGAAAAAGGAAGAAACTAATTCATTCTATATAGTTATTCATATTTTATGTAAAAAGTACGCAAAATACTTTGTGGATCAAATCTTATGATTTATATTTGCGTACAAATAACACAAAATATTATAAAATGAATCCATTACTTCTAACAGACGGTTATAAATTAGGTCATAAAGAACAATATCCTCTAGGAACAACCAAAGTTTATTCTAATTGGACACCACGTAAAAGTAGAGTAGCGGGAATAGATCATGTGGTATTTTTCGGATTACAATACTTCATTAAGGAATATTTGATCAAACAATTTGATAGTGGTTTCTTCCTCCAACCCAAAGAAACAGTAACTGCAGAATATAAAAAATATGTAGACAATTACTTAGGTTTGGATTATGATATTAAGCATATAGAAGATCTACATGACTTGGGCTATTTACCAATAGAAATCAAAGCCCTACCAGAAGGAACAGAAGTACCTATCAGAGTTCCAATGTTTACTGTAGTAAATACTAAACCAGAATTCTTTTGGTTGACAAACTACTTAGAAACACTTTTATCCAGCATAATTTGGCAACCCTGCACTTCGGCTACCATTGCCAAACGGTATAGAAAGATACTTACACAATATGCTTTAGAAACGGATAAAGAAAACCTGGAGTTCGTGACTTGGCAGGGACATGACTTTTCTATGCGAGGAATGTCTGGAACAGAATCTTCAATACTTAGTGGTATGGGGCATGCCTTAGCATTTTCAGGTAGTGATACTCTTCCAGTGGCTAAAGCTTATGAAACATTTTATAATACCGATGTTACCAAAGAACTGGTTATTGGTAGTGTTAATGCTACAGAGCACAGTGTAATGTGTGCCGGTAGTAAAGAGGATGAAATCGGTACGTTTAAAAGATTATTGAATACATATCCAAAGGGAATATTATCAGTAGTGTCTGATACATGGGATTTATGGAAAGTACTTACAGAATATTTACCAGAATTGAAGAAAGAAATTCTTGATCGTGATGGAAAACTAGTGATTCGCCCCGATTCTGGAGATCCCGTAGATATTATATGCGGATGCGAGCATGAAAACCCTATAATTTCTAAAGGAGTAATAGAATTATTATGGGACGAATTTGGAGGAACTATAAATGAACAAGGGTATAAAGTATTGAATCCAAAAATTGGGGCTATTTATGGGGATAGCATTACCATAGAAAGAGCTATACAAATTTGTGAACACCTCAAGAAAAAAGGGTTTGCCTCAACAAATGTTGTCTTGGGTATAGGAAGCTTTACATATCAATATAATACCAGGGATACTTTTGGCTTCGCAATGAAAGCTACCTATGTAGAGGTGAATGGCGAAGGGCGAGAGATTTTTAAGGACCCCATAACTGATGACGGCACCAAAAAATCGGCTAAAGGGTTAATCAATTTGTATCAGAAAAACGGTCAAATCACACTAAAGGATCAGGTTTCTCAAGAGGAAGAAAGTAAAGGGCTTCTACAAACCGTCTTTATTGATGGAAAATTGATTGTAGACGACAATTTAACTCAAATTAGAAAACGTTTAATCAACTAAAACAGCTATATAAGAATTGAATATCATTATTAAACATATCCAAATTATGGAGCGTATAGATCAACTAATACGCTTACAAGCCACCGGATCACCAGAAGATTTTGCTTCTCGACTAGAAATTTCAAAAGCCAAATTATACCGTATAATCGGAGTGATGAAGAAACTAAATGCGCCCATAAAATATGATTACATCATAGAAAGTTTTGTATATCAAGAAGCCGTTGCTTTTTCTTTCGGATTTTATGAAAAAGATAATGCTAAAAGAAACTACAATACTTCATTCGATGTTAAGCAGGACGTCTCCTAAAAAATCTTTATTAATCAAATATTGAAATTGGACAAAATATATTGATTATTATACTTAAAATTAGAGGATTCACCATTTTAAAGATATCATAAAATACACACCCTTCAACTTAGAACAAGTGTGTAGAATAAGATTTTCTATTAATTTATGAGTATAAAATCAAAAACACACCCATCATAATACCCAGTAGAGGAACTAATTTTTTACGTTTATTTTTTTCTTTAAAGACAAGTCCGCCAATAACAACAGCAATTAGTATTTGACTTCGTTTTATTGCCGAGAGTAGCATAATTAATGCCTCGGGATCTTGTAAGGCTTTGAAATAAAAATAATCGGCAGCTTGTAACAAAATACCAACGGCAATGATAGTCCATCGCCATTTAAACTCTTTACGTTTTTGGGCGTTAGGAAACCATGTAACTAATAAGATACCTAATAAAATTAACGTTGTATAGGTACAAAACCAAAATTGTAAGGTTTGCGGATTTAAAGTTAAATTTTGAATTAAAAACTTATCATACAAACCACTAGAAGCTCCTAAAAAGGTAGCACCAATGATAGCGAATATCCACTTATTTCTCTTAAAATTAATACCTTCTTTTTTTCCTATTTTGGAATATAACACGACAGAGAAAATAATAAGGAAAAAGCCTATCCATTGCAAAAAATTGGGATTTTCCTGGTAGATTAGAATAGCACCGATAAATGTAAAAAACGGACCAGCAGAGCGTATAGGTGTAACGATGGTGATTGGTAAATGCTTTAAGGCTTGATATGCCAATACCCAAGATGTTGCCATGATCATTGATTTTATAAAAATAAAGCCATGAGTTGCCCAGGAAATAGTATCAATATGAAATCCAATTTGCATAGTATATTCTGGATAGAACCGAGAACCAATAAAAAATGGAAGAAGCAACAAAAAACCTGAGAAGATGGTCCCAAAAAGTACAGGAAAAACTTCATTTCCTTGTACGGCATGTTTTTTACAGAGATTATGTAATCCTAAAAAAAGTGCCGTCAATAATCCTAAATACATCCACATGGGCGCGAATATAGTTTTTTAAGTTATGCCATGATTATAATCTGAACAATTTTCATATAATAACGTGAAAGGTATTATGTATTCTAATACATGTTTGATCCCAGAGAATCGAATATTTGAAAAATTCTCGAACATATTCCTGAATATTGAATTTATGGAGCGGATATATAACATCGATATATTAGTCAGCATGCGTTTGTCATTTCTTTATGAATACAATAGGCTGGAATATTTTCTGGATAGAGGTAGGTAGTAAAATATTCTATTTTACATAATATAAATTATAGTACAAATATAATATATGAGTAAAACGGCTATATACAACAAAACCGATACTCTAGAAGCATCGGTTTTATTTATTAGTTTATCTTAACTATGGTAATTTAAATACTTTTTTAGAAGTTCAAAGGCTTGTAAACGAATATTTTCAACCTTTTGAATATCCTTCATATTAATTTGTTCAACTGTATATGGGTGATCAATTGAATTAACCTCATTATAAAGTATCTTTAATTGAGTGAAAATTTCTTTATCTTTTTTTAATTTAGGAAGCTTCAGGGCTTCTCTAATTCCAACAGAAACATTGTTTACTGCATACATAAGGTCAATTGACTCTCTCCCTAATTTATTTATTACTAGATAATTCATAATAGATATTTTATTTTAAAAGTTAATTCCTAAAACTCTTATAATATCATCATAAAAAAAAGGACATCAATTTTAAGGATTGTTAAATACTTGACTATAAAGTGCTTAAATAGTTCTCTTGCTTGAAGCAATATTCTCATCATTAGTTAAAATCATCAATCTTTTCTATAAAACCCAAAAGTAAATGCCACAGATTCAGCATACACAAAGCTTTCTAAATGTATATTATATTCAATAGGTGCATTTAGTTTTTTCATAACACCAATCACTCGATACAATTTGGTTTTGGAAATCCCCAATCGAGAAGCAAAGTCTTCTGGTGTACCAGTTGCCTGCAACCGAATTAGTTGATCAATTCGTTCAATGATTTCAATATGTTTGATAATAATGTTCATGATTTTTTCCCTAAGGAGTTGCTTATTCGTCTGTCTTTGTATTCTGCAAGTATGGGAATGGTTTACGTTTGTTTATTTCAAATGGGAGTTTGTTATGGGAAGACTGTTTCAATAAAAATGCACCAGTTATAAAAACCGGTGCATTCTTTTTACACCTACCTATTCATAGAGAATATGTCTTCAATAGTTCTACTTGGTATTCTAACATTAGGCTTCCCACCACAATGTTTTTTTATACAATGGAAATTCTATTTCTTCTCCCAATAATTTCCTCCGTAGTATATTTTTACACTTGTTACGATGTTTCTGTCTTAAGTATCTTCGATATTCCCAAGAATTACTTTTCCACCAAATTTTGGCACTTTTAGTTCTTTTTTTTCTTTTGTGGTTTTTACTATAATTGTAAAACTTCTTGTTCTCATAAGGTTTCATTTTGTATTAAGTTTTTTAATTTTTAAACTTAATACAGAGTTCCTTTTTTAATTTGCATATCTATTGTTTTTCATTTATTTCCAAAACTGAAACCATTTTCTGTTATTTTTTGACTTTTCAAGAAAATCAGATGGAGTTTTCTTATCTCTCAATTTTTCAACTCGATTAACTTTTTTATCCAAACCTTCCTCAAGATTCAATAATACTTGAACATCCTGATTTATGTTGTATGTATTGGAATATAATCTAGCATAGGTTTTTATATCAAGTATTAACTTTTCTGCGGAACGAGAACCATATCCAGATAGGATAAAACCTAATTCATCAGCAAATCCATAAAATTGCATTAAAGTGTCATATTCATAATCATATTTAATACATAGCTCCGCTATTTTATCCATAGTATGAAATACGGTTTCTGAATCGGTATTCTCAATAATTATATGACAATATTTATATAACACATAGGTTAAATATTTGTTATCAACCCATAACTCATATATTAATTCCTCTAATTCCTTTTTCCATTTCTTGTTCTTATAATTTATTGTAATTATATTAGAAATGAAATCATTGGACTTCATTTGTTCCACATAATATTCTTGATAAATAATACTTTCAAACTCATCTATAGTTATTAAACCTATAAGTACTTTAGATATATTTAATTCTAATTCTTTCATCATTTTCTTCTTTTTTTCTTTCTCCAAGGGGCATTTTTCTTCCAGTCACCTGCCATAATACACCCATATGGAAGTACTTCATCTATTACTTTACCTAGACCATATTCGTCCATTTGGTTTCTTACTGTCTCAGCATTTTTATATGCACTCGGTAATTCGGTAACATCAATTTCATTAGAAAAGAAACGAATATCTAACCCTTCTGTTTCTTCCTGAAACACTTCTTCATTGGTTCTCCCCTCTTTACTTCTTCTGTGCTGGGTTCTGCTCACATTACGCCCTGCCCCATGAGGAGCAAAACCAAGATTGTTTACTGTAGTCTCTCCATTCACAATCAAAACTGGCTCAGACATATTTAATGGAATCAATCTTGGTCCTGTAATATCTGGCATAAACTTAGCATCAAGAGGAGTGGCTCCTTTTGCGTGATAGAATAAATCTTCATCTTTAAATACAAAGTTATGTTCATTCCAATATCGATCTTGAGCTTTAACTTGTAAAGTTTCAAGAGTGGCATTATGTATTACTTCGTGATTAGTTTTGGTCCATTTTCTTATGATCTGTAAAGCCTCCCAATAGTTTTGACCTTCTTCTGTATCAAAAGGAATCCAGGCATTTTGTTTTAGCGTTTCGGGTGAAATTTCTTTTCTGAAACGTTCTGCGATTTTCATTCCTAGGGTATACAAATTAGCTCCAGGACCTCTGGAACCGTGATGCGTAATCATCATTGTATTCCCAGTATTTCTGGATGTCCCGATAAACAAAAAATGATTACCATCTCCTTGTGTCCCCAAATGTGATCTTGCTGCTTGAATCATTTTTTCATTATTCAACATATAATTACCTTGAAAATCTTTTAATAACTCATCTGGAAATCTATACTGTGTATTTCTATCTCTCCCACCTGGTCCAAAATGGGTGTTTTTATGTGCTGCATCCAAAACTTTTTTAGGATCCATTGTACCAAAATCAGTAAGCATTACAGAACAACAAATATCTGCACTATGCATTCCTGGATGGATCGCATTTTTTGCAACTGCCACCCCTCCTACTGGTATTGTTCCATTAGCTCCCGTGGGGCAAGCATCTGGCATAATTGCCCCATTAACTAGTGTTGGTGTTTTCATCAATGTATTCATCGATTCAACAACCGAATTTACATTGGTTTCCTCTAACTCGTTTTCAGCTTTTATGTTAATTGCGAATGGAGCCGATTCAGTATGCAAATCTACAATTGGCGGAGATTTAAACTGCTCCAAATAGCTATGCATTGCTTCTCTTTCTAATTGGTTTGTATTGATATGATTGATTGCTTCTGGAAACCATTTTCCGGATCTAAAACCTAAATCGATTAATGTCTTTCCTGTTATGTTTGTTTTGTTTTTCATATTCTTTTTCTTAAGCTCCGCCGACTCCCCGTTCGACGGAGCGATTACTAAACCAATGTTTCTGTTTTTTTTAAATTCTGATACAAAGATGAATTAGAACTACGCAATTATTTTGCGTAGCAGTTAATAAAATGTAACCTCCCACTTATTTTCCAAAATTGTATATACTATTGCAATTTTATTTGCAAGCTCCTTATCATTGGTTTTGAAGTACATATCTTCAATTTTGGACTTGATGGTATGAGAAGTCAACCATTTGAACATTATATCATAATCGTTATCGTTTACTTCAAAATTAAATCCGTTTAAAATACCTTCTATGATACAAAAGGTTGACTTTGATGTATTGGACTTCGACCACTCTAATAAAGCTCTATCCAAATAACCATATTTCAATATAATACTCATAACTCCCTCTACTTGATCACCTGTGGTATTTTCATCATTTATCACTGTACACCAAAGTGTTTCAAAATAACTTTCTATTGCCTTTTGTTCTTCAAACGGCCAGGTTTCCCATTCTGCATAGTTCAACTTTTCAAAACAAGTAAAATCAAACAAAAGGTCAGTATTAGGATATTGCATACATTCTAATATTCTAGGCAAGAAATGCTTATAATCTTCTATGGTCCCAAAAGTAGAAATTGCAGATCTTGAAAAATGCCCTAACTCTTCTTCTGATAGCCTCTCTAATGGCTTTCCAACAATTTCTTTAATTTCTTCATCAGTTACACAACAAGGACAACTTGAAGCTCTAAGCTTAGTTGAATCAACACAATATTTTTTAAAAACTGTATATAAGTTATCTATTGATATTTTAAGTTTGGTCTTCATATCCGTTGAATTATGATACAAAAGTGAAGTGAAACTACGCAAATATTTTGCGTAGTTTAAATTGTCTTATAAAATTTCTTTCTTATAGTTACCAATAATTGATTCACTACATCCAAATTTGGCCTTTCCATCAAACTCGATTGATTATAAAAGTCATCTAGCCCTGACTTTATTTTTTCTGCTTCATTAACAAGATCATCATATTCAAAATCTCCATTTTTCATTTTTAATAGGTAATCTCGATCTGATCGTCTAACACTTACAATACCTTCTTTTGCTATTTCTTCAGCCATATGAAGCAATCGAAAAGTGTGCATCATATTTTTGGTATCGTAGTTTTTACCGTGTGCAACATTGTTTTTATATCGTTCTTCATTCCTTTTTTCAACCCAAGTCCAATATTCCTTGTACTTTTTACAATATGATGAATACCCGTCAACATTAAAGTAAAGTAACGCTATAGGTACTTCTTCTTTTGGAACAGAACTTAAGCATACCTCGTTGGCATTTTCTCGAGCTATACCTTGATATCCTTTATTTTCCCCATAAAATAGATTATAACAATCCTTCATATGAGGAATCTTGACCAATCCACAGTACTGTGCTTCGAGTTGTTTACCTTCAAGATACTTTTTAAGTGCTATAGACTGTTTCTCAGTTCTCACATAACAAAAATCTAAAACAGATTTTCTATCCTTTTCTACTGGGTTTACAATCTTTTTATTTAACCCTCTTGCCTTTTTGATTTGTGTATAAGCATAATTTGCAAACGTATTTTTACACAATTTAGACAGAAAATATTCCATTTTGATTTGATCAAAAATTGGGTCTTTATATAGTACACAATCCTCTGGAATATTTAATAGCTCAAGAATATTAGGGTTATTTTTTGATAGTAGTTCTATAAACTTTCTAAGCTCATAGTAAACAATATCGTTGGTTTCGTTATTTATTTGCCCCACATATTCTAATGAGTAGAATTGTTCTTTTGGCAATATAAAAACACCTCTTATATCTGTATCCGAAGTAGCAGTAGCCAAGCCATATGCTCGACTACCACTAATACATTCGAATATTATTGATCCAGAAGTTTTTAGTTCTTCTATTGTTTTCATCTTGTTATTTCTTTAAACAGAAAGTTATCTATTCTTTCGCTATCGGGTTTTCCAGATGGTAAGGATTTAGCATATTTGTCATTAGCTGCTATAGTTTCTGAAACAAACCTTATCACTTTTTCATTTCTAGAATGAAGATAACTTTCGTCATTTTCAGACTTCACTATCATCAGATCTTTTATTTCATTTGCTATATCGTTCGATACTAAAGATAGCATTTCACTAAAAACCACTGGAGGTAAGGATTTATACTCCAATATCCATTTACCTGCCATAGATGTTCTTAAAGCATAGAATAAACTTTTTAGTTTTATAGTTGAACCAGCTAATTTTTCTTCATATTTCTTGCTCATGCTCAAATAATGATACATACTGGCAACTGGTGAAAAGCAATCTTTTGCTATAGCTCTCAACTCTGAAACCGATTCATCCTCTCCGTGATAGACTATAGGTGAGAATAAATGCTCTAAGGCAGGGACATTAGATTTTTTAAGCAACCGTAGGCTTTTACGGAGTTCCCGACCTACGGCATCAAAATCTCCATCCATTATTTCTATGGTATCCTTTTTTTCAGAAACTGATAAGTACCATTCTAATGGATGAGTATATAAAAAACGTACATCATAATCACTATCCGGAGAAGCAAAGCCCCAGGCTCTACTACCCGATTCGCAAGCATAGTTTATCTTTACATTACGTTTTTCTTCTATGTGTTTAAGTTTTGTTTTCATATTATTATTTCTCCTCTTTTCATTTCTAATCTTGGATTGTGCTCTCTGCTCCAAACATTTTTTTCAAGAGTATAAGCTATATTCAAATTATCAATTATGGTGATCTTACAATTCATTTTGTGAGGTGCTAATCTTCCTAATGATAGGCAAGGATTATTTGGATTACCAACAATAATTATTTTAGCTTGACTCAAATTACTTCTTTGTATCTCCTGTTTGCTTAACTGATCAAATAGGTAATCAGAATAATGAGATACTAATAAATTAAGCTCGTCATTAGAAGGGGAAATGGCTTTTCTAATCAAGTCTATTTCAATTTCTAATGATTCGGAAATGATCATTAGGCTATAAATCTTTCCTATGCCCCAATAACCATTAACATCATTATTGCGACTTATGAAAGAACCTAAAATGCCATTTGCTATGTTTTTGAGTAATTTTCTTTTTCCCTTGTTCAACAATTATTTACTTGTTTATAATTCTGGTACAAATGTTTCATTTAAGTACGCAATTATTTTGCGTAGAAATAAATAATCTCTATTTTTCCACAAATATTTAATCATGGCACAAAACAAGAATGCACTAATACGTTATAAAACCATTGATAAATGTTTACAGAATACTAATCGTCGGTGGACCTTAGATGATCTTATTGACGCTTGCTCTGATGCATTATATGAGTATGAAGGAAGGGATGTAAACGTAAGTAAACGAACCATACAACTCGATATCCAAATGATGAGAAGTGATAAATTAGGATATAATGCGCCTATAGAAGTTTATGATAAAAAGTATTATCGATATGCGGATATAGATTATTCTATTACAGATATTCCGTTGACTGAAAATGATATGAATGTACTTTCAGAAACTGTCGAAATGCTAAGGCAATTTAAGGACTTTTCATTATTCTCTGAACTTGGTGGTATTATTCAAAGATTGGAGGATAAGGTGTATACCGAAAAAACACATCAGTCAGCCATTATTCATTTAGATAAAAACGAAAAGTTAAAGGGCTTGGAACATCTTGACACATTATATCAAGCCATTCTTAAGAAAATAGTGTTGAAAATTACTTATCAATCCTTTACAGCTAGAAATGCTTCAGAACTTGTATTTCATCCTTTTATTTTGAAAGAATTCAATAATCGGTGGTTTTTAGTAGGCAAACCAAATGCAAAGAAAAAACAACCTATTGTAACTTTAGCTCTTGATAGAATTATTTCTATTGACTTTGATACTCAAATTCCCTTTACAGACGTAAGTTTTAATGGAGATAAATATTACAAAGATGTCATTGGCGTAACCGTAGCAAATTCCCGTGCTCAGCGCATTGAATTTTGGGTAGACAAACAGAATGCTCCATATGTAATTACCAAGCCTTTTCATAGTTCGCAACGGATTATAAAAACAACTGAAAAAGGTGTTGTTTTTAATATTCTTGTACAGATCAATTTTGAACTGGAACGTATGATTTTGGGTTTTGGGGATTCAATTGAAGTCCTTAAACCGGAGAAACTGAGAGAAAGGATTCGTAAAAAGTTAGAAAGAGCACATGAACGATATCAAATTGAGAAATGACTTGCTATGAAATATCTTTGAAGAAGTCGGAAATATTAATGTCAAAATAATCGCATAAGGCAGGTAGCGTACTTACTGTGATATTACCCCCTGTTTTCTGAGACCGCTTGACATCAAAACTTTTTTACATCATTTAAATCATCAGTACTTCTACCATTATCAAAATATCCTTTAATCTTAATTCTAATTAATTTAAGTTTTTCGCTAAACTTTGAAGTATTAAAATCAATACCTTGATAAACAAATTTTTCTAATTCTTTATCTGTAACATCCCTACTGATTGCTTCTCTTAAATTAGCATTAGTATTAAGATCTGATACTGATGCATACATTTGGCAATCTTCTTCCAATAAATTTAATTCATATAGATCGATACGTTCTTATTGGATAGTATTATAGTCCACCCAAGGTAGGTGCTTTTTCTTAAGAACAAAAAAGGATGTTCCAACATTTCTAACACTAACTGGATAATGAATTAGTTTAATTCCTTTATACTCGTCTTTAGACAAGTTTTTGACTTTTAAGTTGTTTTGATAATAATCAAAATTAAGAATTCCAAATAGTATTATAACATACTCTTCCTCATTTATCCTAAGTTTATCTAATGCCTTAAAGGCATCTTCTTGCGCAACATAGTAGTTATGTCTAGAATTAACATAGAAAATTGAGGATAAATTCTCTATTATTGTCCTTGAAACTACATCAGGTAAAAAAATAAAGAAAATTATGCGTTAAACTCTCGCTTTTGCCAAAGCAAAGTGACCCTTCGACAACACTGTGATAAGCTCAGTGCAACAGCTCAGGGTAATACATAACGCAAGTACATTATAGTACAAATGTATTTATTGAAGCAAATTGACGGATGCTTATATTTTACATATGTGTTGATATAATATATCTTATATTTGTTATAAATCATTTTTCCAAATGAGAATTAGAACAGAAAAATCAAATGATTATATCACGCAAAAGGATTATCAAATAGCAACAATAGCAAATGCGTTGGCCCATCCTGTACGTGTTGCTTTGGTGAGATATCTAAGTACAAAAAACGATGGTAAAGGCATCGATAATGTGACTTGCAATAAGGATTTGGTTAACATGTTCACCTATTCTCAATCCACAATTTCTCAACATGTCAAAATTCTAAAGGAAAGCGGTCTGTTTGTAACTGAAAATAAGGATAAATTTGTCTTCTACACCTTGAACAAAGAATTGCTGAAAGAGTTTACTACCCTACTCTAAAATTATTTTAACATTACTTTACTAGTTTCATAATCAAAAAGATGTACTTTTAAATCGCTTATAAGCGATATACGTTTAATCTAATTATAAATGCTCAAAATCAAAAGTTATGATCAAAAAAATATCCCTTTCGTTACTGGTTATTATTACTGTTCATTGTTATAGTGTAGCTCAAACTCTTCATCCCCTTGAATCTGCCAAGAACCACTACGCATCTCTACGGAAATTAGACAGTACACCCAACGTAACAAGGGCTGATTTGGACAAGATCGTTTTTCCTGCATCCAGCTATAGTAGCGGGACATTGATTTACACCATGATTACCCCTCATTATTTAACAAACGAACAAGTCAATCAGTTAAAACACAGTATTCATTTTCCTGCCAATAGTTCAGACCAAACAAAAGCAGAACTAGAATATCTATTAGCATGGCAAGCAAAACGTACTCAAAAAGAGTCAGATCGTGCATCCCAAGTACTAGCACCTATAGGATATTGGCCACATGCAGATATCTTACAAACACATAATCGATATGAGCAGAATTTGGAGTACCTGCTCTACGAAGGTAAGGCGGTAATGGGTGACCAGGTTACCTACCAAAGTTATCCTGCTACTACCAAATTACTAAGGGGTATCACAAAAGACATGCGTTTAATGGAGTTTACGGTTAAATACCACTTATTAAGAGCCCGACCCTATCACCTGGAACCTAAACTTGAGCCGCTTGCCAGAATATCTTCTCCTTCTTTTGCTAGCGGTCATACCCTTTGGGCCTATATCCAAGCCTTTACATGGAGTGAATTAATACCCAATAAAAGAAAGGATTTTTTGGAGGTAGCCTACGAAGTTGGAGAATCACGAGAAATTATGGGGATTCATTATCCCAGTGATGAAGAAGCAGCAAGGGTCTTAGCGCATAAGATGTTACTAGCGATGACCAAAAATCCAAAGTTTATAAAAGACCTGGAAAATGCTAAAAAAGAGTGGAAATAAATCATTAGACTATGCAATTAAAAATCAAAGTTTTCGTCACGCTCATTCCATTCCTATCAATACTTGGGTGTAACCAAACCAATAACAGGGACATTATCAAAAAAGAAAGTATACAAACTGGTATATTCGAACCTATAGTTACCGGAAGAATAGCCACAGATGGCAATTTATCGCGCGGAGTTGCCTGGGGAGATTACGACCAGGATGGAGATCCGGATCTGTATGTTGCCAATTCTAATGGCCAATGGAATTTTTTATACAGAAATAATGGAGACGGTACATTTAAAAAAATGACGAGTGATGCTGCCGGAGGAGACGTATATTCAGAAGTAGTGAAACATGGGGGGAATTCGCAAGGCGTGAACTGGGTAGATTATGATAACGATGGAGACCTGGATTTATATGTGGTGAGCAGAGGTCAAGAAGGAAACTTTCTCTTTGAAAATATCGAAAATCTGGGCTTCAAAAGAATTTCTGATCACCCTTTAACTTCTGATGATATTGCTGCCTCTATGGCTTGTTGGGTGGATATCGAAAATGATGGGGATTTGGATGTGTTTATAGTCGCCTCTGGAAGCGGATCTAATCTGGTATTCAAAAATCAAGGTAACGGAGTATTTCAAAAAATGAATGACAGCCCGCTCACGAGCGGTAATGGCAGAGGTCGTGCTTGTGGATGTGGAGATCTAAATAATGATGGACTCCCCGATTTTTATGTAGCTAATGCCCGAAAACCAAATCTTTATTTTAAAAACTTAGGGAACTGGAAATTTGAAAAAATTAATAGTGGACATGTTGTAGAAGATATTGGGTATTCCTACGGAGTTTCTATGGCGGATTATGATGAAGATGGGGATTTGGATCTATTTCTGGCAAATTTTGACAAACAGAATTTTTTATACAATAATGATGGCACAGGTAATTTAAGGGTTGTAAAACAAAGTATATTAACCCGGCAACAAGGAGGAGCCTCTAAGGGGCATGCCTGGGGAGATTATGATAATGATAGTGATATTGATCTTTTTATAGCAAATGGTACCTATAGACCAGATATGCATAATTTTCTGTATCTAAATCAAGGTGATGGTACATTTATTCGTGATTTAACTGATAAAATTACGAAACATGCTGACACCTCGGCCGGCACGGCTCATGCCGATTTTGATCGGGATGGAGACCTGGATATTTTTGTGGCCAACTGGGGAAATAATGATCAAATCAACAGGTTTTATAAAAATAGAACAACAGAAAAAAATTGGATCACCATAAAGCTACGAGGTGTGCAATCTAATAGCCATGGTATAGGTACTCGAGCTATCCTTAATTTCAGTGTTGATCAAAAAGAAAAACGAATTCATAGATGGATGTACCCTGTAACCGGATACGGAAGCCAGAATGATTATGAAATTCATTTTGGTCTAGGCAATTCGACCAAAATCAATAGCATTATTCTAAAATGGCCTTCTGGTATTGTGGATACACTTAAAAACATATCCGTAAATACCCATTATTTGGCAGAAGAAAAAGGAGAACTGTCTGAAATTCAATAACTTTTGCAGTTTGGTATTTTTTATAGATAATTGCTGCTATTATATCTATTTTTATATGCGTAAAACGGTAAATATATTAGCGACAATTTAAAATGATAAACAACACTAACTTTTTCTATAATCTACTGCCTTAATGTTACCCTCATTATCGACAACGTGTGTTTCCTTACCAGGAACAATGTCTGTATTTTGAGCAGCTACACATAACCAACTACTTTCAGATTTCTGCAACACAAAGGTGAAAATGTTCTGACGTAATCCTGGATTTTTCACATCACTTACTGAGGTTTGATTTGACAACTTAAAACGTACATTAACTACTGCAACTGACGGACTCAACAATTTCGTTTTTATTTTTCTTAATTCTAGTGTTGAGTTGTTGAATATGTTCTTTAACCCATAATCATGAGCCTTGAAAATAGCTTCTCTATCGTGCCACCAAAGCCCAACTACATTGACAAATTCAGCATTTTCTGTGAACAAGTTGGCTATTCCTCTTGCGTTTCTTTTGTTCCAAAATTCTGCAAAAAGTTTTGGAATATCTTCAGGCGTTTCAATTATTAAATTCATAGGCTCTTAATTATGTTGTTACATTCCACTATAGGCTCCTGAACGTGAGTATTCGGCATGTTCATCCATTTCAAAATATAACAAATCTGCCGAAGATGAAACCAAACCTACAGTAATATTCTCATCCAGTACGGCACTTTCAAACTTACCTAAAACATTATCTTTTATTTTTACCTTTCCGTTAAATACATACAGCAATCCTATCTTGTTTTTAGAAACTTTTAATTCTATTGATTTGTTAATGTGAGCATCCCAAACAGCAATTTCACTGTTTATCTCTAACGGTGCTTCAGAACTTGTACTACCAGCAACTAATCGCCATTGGTTTTCACTATTCAAAGCATTTAACTTGGAAAATTGGACCCTTGGCTGAAAATTGTCCTTACTAGGGCGCATAAAAATTTGAAGCATATCTACTTTTTCACCATTTTCAGGTACTCTTTCTTCATGATAAATACCTGTCCCAGCATTCATCATCATAAGATGCATACCTCCTATTTCAATAAGATTGCCAGTACTATCCTCGTGTGTCATAACACCCTTTCGCATGTAAGAGAAAATCTCATCATACTGATGTGGATGCATACCTACTATCGTACCTGGCTTAATTTCAGAATAGTCAATTCTTCCTAACTGTGCCAATCCGTAATCATTAGGGTTTCCTAAATTGATTCCTGGCGAGGTTGATGTAATATGAAAATTTTCATTTCCAAATTCTCTAACTTGATTTGCTTTATTTATAACTACCATCTTTCTTATTTTTTAAATTAATATTGAACCGTTATTTAAAGCTGCATTCAGCTCATTTTCCAATTCTTTATCGATTACTTTTCCATTTAAAAATACTTGGTAAAAGTTGTTGACTCTTAACTTTCCAATAGTTCTTCCTCCAAAAAAAGGCAGCATTTGTTCTGCAATGTTCAACACGGACATTCCTCCGTTAGGCCCTGGCGTTGCACTCACTAAAAGTACATTTTTATTGGCCAAAAAACCACGATTCTCTCTTGACAACCAATCGATAATATTCTTAAAGAAAGCCGTAAAATTACCATTATGCTCTGGTAGTGCCATTACTACAGTATCTGCATCACTTAATTTTTCATTGAGTTTCTTTATAGTTTTAGGAATGCCCTGTGTATACTCCAAATCAATACTGTACATTGGTGCATCATAGTTGTGCATATTAAGTACTTCTGCATCGTCTATAGATTGCGCCATATACTCTATCAATTGCTGGTTTATTGATTTTGAGCGATTACTTCCTGCTAATAATATTGTTTTCATTTTAATTCGATTTTTTAGATTCTTACTTTTCCCATTTTTCTATTGGCTCTAATTGTGAAAATGTACGCGGGGTCATTGTCCATTTCGGCAATTGATTTTCAAAGGTATCTCTGTAAGGCTTTTTATGCAGTTGGTTTTGAATAAATGCCTCCATAGATTCCTCATTCCACCTTTCATATAAAGTAAAATGTGTCGGATTGTTTATATCTCTATGCAAATGAGCACATATAAACTCCTTTTCTTTAGACATCTCATCAATCATTTTCTTGATGGTATTCAACCAATCGTCAATGTTTGCCTTTTTTATATGAAACGTGTTGTAAAATGCGATTCCAAAGTCCATCTGTATTGTTTTTAATTACTTATACAAAAGTACTTTAGACGGGAAAGTTAGTCGTTAACAATCTATTCAAAAGAATAGTCAATTTGTAACCGATATGATATTCTCTTCACTATTGAACTAATGAATTTTAATACGTATTGAAATTAGCTCACCCTCTTTTTCACTTTTAAGACTACCAACTTTATGATCAAACAATCCGTTTAAATTGTTACCTGATGGGTCTTCCAATCTTGAATTGACAATAATCTGGTATTCTCCAGTTTTCCATTTGCTTTCTGGAACAAAGTACCAACCTTTTTCATTGTTTTTTATTTCAATCTTACCTTTAATAGGTTTTTCATCTTTGTCTATCAACCCAATTCTAGAAAACAATGACATTCTGTCTATTGCCGCTTTAAATTGGATTTGTAAGGGCTTTTTGGTATTGCTTTTGGGTAATTCAAAAGTCCAATCATTAACGTTTGGGGAAATTGTGTCTTGATTCACTACGTTAAATGTTTTTATGTAAGTTTGCTGAAGCTTCTGCCCATAAATATCTTGTAATGAGTCTATTTTTATACTGAATTGCTCACCTGGTTGCAGTGCTCTGCCCAAATTTTTGTTGGCCACCAAATCAGTCTTTACGCGTGCAGGGTCAAAAATAATGGTAAGCCGCTTTTGCGATGTATCCCATAGTTCATAAGCATTATTGAAAATTGCACCTTTTATTTCTTCGCCTTTGCTATTGATAAGTTTGATATGCTCTAAGTTATTAGTGGTTTTCATAGGTTGAGAAAACTCAATGTAGGCACGAAGTAAGTTCTCTGGTAAGGTATCAGCAGTTGGATAAATAGTAGATACTTCCAATGGTGTCATTTTCTGTTTAGGCAATGTGAATCGCTTTTGAATTTTACCTCTGGTAGTACTGGCGATGAGAACATACTGCGTATTGTGCAATAGTGGAAAGTTAGGTGTAAAAGCCACAACATTGTCTCCATCTTTTTTATAGTTTCCTTCCAATGGATATTCAGTTGGTTGATTTAAATCTGAATCCCAAACATAGATATTAACCAAATCATAATTCGCTAACTTAGTTAAGTTTTCGATTAAAAGCTTATCCTTTTGAACAGTTAGCTTAATTTCTTTTTTATCGCTACAAGCCCAAAGTAGTAGCAAAAGCAATATGTAATACAATTTGTTCATAAGATTTTAAGGCATTAGAATGGGCAATGCGAATACTTTAAGTTGAAGCATTGCCCGCTATGTTAAACATTTAGTTCTTTCTTATTAATTCAGGAAATCCTTCTAATGGTCTCGCCATATTATGATAATTCTTGTATAAATCTCCACTTTCTGGATATTTGTAGTCACTAAAATCATATTCATTTATGAAGTCGCTTAAACGGAAATAAGTTCCTTTTATTTCCGACAGCAAATCCACAGTACCTTTGTCCATATTTCTTCTCAACAAAGTCAACATCATTGGATTTTGGTCATCAATTTGCATTACACCAGATAATGGTACTGGTTTTATAGGTAATCCTTCTGGTCCATCGGTGTAAGATGTTAAACCTTCACCTTTGTTGGCTTTTTCCAAATCTTTAATTGAAATGACACTAGCACTACGATATTTGTTCGTTATCAATAATTTTTTGTCAACGTTACCCGCAAAATCCTGTGCGTCAAAAATCAACATATCAATAGGCACATTGCCATAGCCTAATTCTGCCATTGTTTTTGATTTCATATGCCCGCCATCTTTAATCTGTGAAGTAGGAAAGGTTACCAAAGGTGTACAGGTATAGGCAGCAATCAACGTTTCAACACCGTTGAGCTCATGAAACAACATTGTTCTGATAGGTGCACGAGTCTCCTTTTGTGTGTGAACTGTGTGGAACATTTCTATACTTGCAACTTTAGATTGTTCGCCATTAAATGGGTAAGGAATAACACGCATTGTAGATGCAAATTCACCATTACTCAATCCAGACACATACAAACTACCCTTATGAAAATCGATATCGGTAATAGTCAATGTGTATGCAGGAATATCTCTCCAAAAGTTTGATATACCTTCTGGATAGCCCTGTACTTTTACTTTACTATGTTTAGTATTGGCCACATTAAAAAAGCGTACATCATTATCAGTTGGGCTTATTATGGCAATTAACGATTTTGCCTCTGGTGCGTGTCCTCTTTTTACGGATATGTAAGCCTCTTGACTAACCGGATGAATTTTCATATCCTGAATCACAACATCTGAAGCATTGATTCCCAGTTTCTCACCAATTTTCTTATCTACTCCCCAGATATTAAAAGGTATAGGGTCTTTTAGTTCTGAAGCTTCTGTTTTTAATGCGTGAATCATACCCGATTTACTATCTCCTACGAATAGTACATTATCAGGTCCAAAAGCCATTATGCTAGCACCAGGAAGTGTGTTTTCTTCCATATTAACACCACTTTCAGTGGTTGAAGTTTCTGAATTTGCCGCTAACAACTCTGAACTTTCAGAATTATCGGTATTTGTTTTACAGCTTAATACCATCACAATAACTGATACTAATACTGATAGTTTACTTATTATTTTCATTTTTCTAATCTTTATTAATTATTGTTTAAAATTTATAACTTAATGTCGGGGCAAAATGGAATATGTTTTCTGCATTGCCCGTTGCTTTTTGAAAGTCGCCCGCGATGAAATAACTCATATCTAAATCGAACGACAAGTGTCTGTTTATTTCGTATGATGCTTTAAAGCCCAATTGATTACCAATACTTCTATCTGAAACTCCATTTGCAGATCTGTTAATAAATCTTGGCGGCCTGTACAATACATCTTCTTTGGAGGCTCTCCAAAAGAAGGCCCATTCACCATAGAGATTCAACTTTTCTGTAGGTGAAACATTAATAGATGGGTGAACGCCAATAATATTTACTGGTGTGATGGTCAGTGCAAGGCTATAATAAGATGGGTTGACAAACATTGGGTTGAATGTATTTATTTTATCATCTCCCGTATCCTTGTCCCCACTTGTATATTGTAACTTGATCCCTGGTTTGGGTTTCCATGGTCCATCAATCAAATAATGCCAATCAGTTTCAATATCAAAGGCACTTATATTGGAATCGTCAATTTCCCCGAATTGATATATTACTTCTGTATTGTATTGCCAACGCCCATTTACAATCCCGAAACGTCGCAAACCTATATTGTGCCTTGTCTCTTCTCCTTCTACGTCATTAAATCTTGAATTATCCGACTTAAATCCCAAATAGTAGACTTCGTTATTTCCTATAAGTCCTTTAATCTTGAACTTGGAATACACTCCCCATAATTTTGGGTTGGAGGTATTACTATCAAATAAGGTGAAATCATTGTCGAACGCTTCAAAGTTTGCACGCACTTCATTTCCGTAAAACGCTTGAATTTTTGTTTGCCCTTGTTCAAAAATCAATCTTCCAGCATCAAAAGCTCTTCGAATGTTCGGTCCCTCGCGTAAGCCAACCAATCTCGAGGCACCATAGGACATTTCTTGCCTTCCGAACCTAAATAGAATACTGGTTTTATTTTTTAGTGGAAGTTTGAAATCTATAAATGCTTGGTGTAAATCTGCTTCATCGTATTCGGCAAATTCTTCTTCATGACTGGTATAACCATGATACAATTCTCCAAAGATTCTAATGTATTTTCCAAGAACAAGATTTGAATGAAAAGCCAAACGTTGTGAGTAAAAATTTTGATCTTCTTCACCAATCCACAACCTGTTTGTATAATGTTCAAATCGTGGTCGTACTTGTCCACCTAAGGAAAGGTATATATCTTTTTTTTGATTTAATGGAATAAACTTAATTGGGTCAAAAAAATCTTCTTCAAAAGAATTCTTCTCTTTATGCTTTAAATATTCGTAATTCTCGTTTTGACGAAAAATACTGAAATTAAATACTTCCTTCTTTTCCTCATTATTTTGGGCAAAAACAAAATTGCTGAAAAAAAATAGAATGATTATTAAAACTCTAATATACATTTTAGGTGCTTATTTTTGTTGAAAATTCCTTTGGTGTCTTCCCTGTATGTTTTTTAAAAAATCTGATAAAGTTTGAAGGCTCATCAAACCCCATTTCATAACTCATCTCTTTAATTGAATGTATTTTTTGTGAAATAATACGTTTGCTTTCAATTATCAACCATTCGTCAATAAAGCTCTTTGCAGTTTTACCACTCATTTCCTTACTAATGTCATTGATGTATTTATACGACAAATGCAGTTCTTTTGCATAATCTTTGGCATTGTGCATTGTTCTATATTTTTGCGCCACTAAATTCTTAAACCGTATAAAATCCTTGAATCTAACCGTATCGCTTTTGGCAAACTCCAGAGGCGATAGTCGTTGTATGTACATAAAAAGCGTAAGCAATAAACTCCTAGTAATGTCCCCTTTTAAAACGGTTGTTCTTATATCCTGCTCTCTAAAAAGTAATTCCACAACAGGCTCCAATAATTTAAGTGATTCAGGACTAATCTGTAGTTTAGGCAGATGAAACATTTTTAAGAACAACAACAAATTGGTTTCACTAATGTTCTCTAGTATAAATGTATCTGTAAAAGATACTGTAACACCTTTTATTGGGTTTTCTTCGTCGAAATGATGGATTTGCCCTTTAAGTAAAGGTACTATAGCCCCTATTTTGAAATCATGCACCTCACAATCAATATGATGCCTTCCTTCACCTTCAGTAACGATAAAAAGTGCATTGAAATCCATTCTATGCCAATCATAGAGATTTAGGTATTTCGCTTCATGACGATTTAACAAATCCTCTAATTTGATGACCTCAAAGTCGATCATTCTATCTACTACATCGTCATGTCTTATATGTATTACGCTTTCTGGTTTCATAAATTGTTAGTTCTTGAACTAGTTAAGTTACAATTTTTATGTTAATTTTTTGTATTCTACAAACACATAACATTCAGTATTCTAGACACTTATCCTGCTTAAGTGATTAAGATATTAAAAATCAGGCGAGTAACTTTCAAAAGCAATTTCGAATACAAAACTCGGTAAGAATAACCAAAAAGAAACAAGCAATGTATTCTAAAAAATAGTCAATTAGTTACTCAGTACCTTTTTGATTATTTTGTAAATAAAAGTAATAACTGATTTATAATTCCATTCCACACACATTTTGCTCCTTCCCTCCTGCGCTAGGCAAAAAGAGTGTTCTATTAACTTTGGTAAAAAAGCTTTTAGAAGAGAATTTTTTGAAGAAAACAACATTAGCATCCTTAGCTTTGGAAAAGCAAAGTAAAATAACGCTAGTACAGTACTATGAGTTCTGATTTATATCATTGACCTTCATAATCTTGAGGAGTAACTTTACATTATACCAATATTTAATAATGTGCAAAATGATCAACCCATAGGAATTAATATGAAAAATTTTCTCTCCAATATTTCGTCTAGAAAAGCTGCAATGGTTGTAGGGATTGCATTTATCACCTCAGTTTTTATTGTAACTTTAGTTGATGATTTTCTTCTAGCAAATTTTGTTGTGCCTGGAGATACTGCAGCTCTGGCCAGAGATATTGAGGCTAATAAGAAACTGTTTGATTTTGCTGTTATTAGTTATCTACTGGTACTTGTATTGGATTCTATTATTGGTCTCGCACTTTATGTAGTTCTTAAGCCTACCAATAAAAACCTTGCGTTGGTTACCGGAACTCTCAGACTGCTGTATGCTTGTATATTGATAATTGGGTTATTTGCTCTGATTTTTCAAATTATTGATGTTTATGACTATGAGTCTATAAAGCTTTTTGGATACATATTTTTTGCATTACACATTCTTGTACTCGGTTATTCGGTTTTCAAGTCAGAGTATATACCGAAAAGCCTTGGTGTATTATTAATATTTGCTTCGTTCACATACGTTGTTTTTTTTATAGACTTAAATCTGTCTATAACAATTAAGGCGAGTATTATGGTGATTATGGCTCTTGCAGAACTTTTTCTTAGTATATGGCTCTTAGCGAAAAGAAATAAACTACCTTGAAAAATATATTTTATGAATTATTGTTTGAGTCTAAGATTCTCAATAACCTGGGCATCGACCCAAAATATGTCAACATTTTCATAGTTATCTGAGCCCATATTCCTATTGAAGAAAAGGTATTTACCATCAGGGGTTACTGTAGCGGCTGCTTCCCAAGCCTTTGTATTGATCTTTTCTCCCATATTAATAGCTTCACCCCATGAACCATTTTGCTGTTTAAAGCTAATATAGATGTCAGAATCACCATACCCGCTTTCTCTTTCACCATCCCATATCAAATAGGATTCATCGGGTGCGATGAAAGGATGCGCATTCATTTTTCCGGTGTTAATGGCTGTACCAAACGGCCTCGGTTCTTCACGTTTCCCGTCTATTAATTGAGAATAGCGAATAACTCCATCTCCGTCTGGCATGCCGACTTCATCAAAAACATAGGTTCCTTTTGATGACGCCGTAAGACGCATGATCTGTATCTCCTGGAAAACGGTATCCATTTTTTTAATCTCCGACCAGTCTCCAGTTATGGTACGCTCTTTATATCTTCTACCTAAATGCATTGTCTTACCATCGGGTGAAATAAAAGGTTGCCCTACTCTTTTTGATATCACTCGCTCCTGCCAGGACTTATTTTTATATTCATAAACTACAAATTCCATATCTGCATTTGCACCCTGATCTCTAATAAAATAAAATTCTTTCCTGTTAGGTGTGAAGGTTCCGTTTACCTCCCAATTATTTGTGGTAACCAAACCTGGAGCAAAAGGTTCTGGTGTTAATCCTGGTGGTTTTTGCCCAAGATATAAATCTTCTTTTGGTACGGATGTATTGTACTTAGAATGCTGCTTTTTAGTACTACAAGCATTGAAAATTAGGCAAAATAATAGTGCCACAAAACTGGTCTTTTTCATAGTCTTAGTTCTTATTACTTTTAACACCTTCTTTAAACAAACTAGCTAACCAAGTCACACTGCGAACCCCAGTCCTAGGAAAAGCTGTCCGATGATTACCTTCAATCACTACAGGTAGTATGGATAGACTCTTATCATTTCTGTCTCTAAGCAACCTGATAAATTCCTCTACCTGCTTGCCTGAGTCTTTCTCTAATGTTCCATAAGAAATAAAAACATTAGCATTCAGACTACTCTGTTTTTGTGTTATATTGGATATGAGTTCAGAAAAATAAGTAATATCCTTTCCAAATGATGGACTGCCAAGAATATAGTTTTTAAAGGTATCTGATTGTTTCAGAAGTATGTAAGCGCCAAATTCCCCGCCTAGTGAATATCCAAAATAAGAACGGTTATTAGAATCTGTTCGATAATTGGTTTCGACATATTTTAGTACATCGTTACGGATAAAATCGAGATGATTACCTGCCTGTCCAAATTGATATTTAGCTTGATATTCTGTATTACTTGATTTACCAACAGAATAATCTCTAAACCTACTTACATGAGCTCCCTTTTCTTTTATTAAAGCTTCCTCAATATCCTTTTGCCAGGATATTCCTACCAAAATAGCCTCTTCCATTATATATTCTGTAGCACTGGATAATATTTCGACATGCCATATCGCATCGGTATAGTAAATTACTGGATATTGTCTGTCATTATTTTCCGAATAGCCCTCAGGTAGTTTAACATAAAGTTCATATTGTCTATTAACCTTAGTATCTTTTATGGGGATCACCTCTATCTTAGGCAATACTAAATAAGACTTTTCGACTGTTTGCGAATCATCTTTTTCAATTTTTTTTTGAGCAAAAACGGTGTTAAGTGAAATAGCAAATATCAATAGTAGCAGTTTGGTGGTTTTCATGTTTTTTTCTTTTATTATTTAATAATATAAAAGATTTATTCATAGATAGTTAACTTATTTACATTAAAGTAATTCAAAATAAACCCTTTGTATATATTGATGCATTTGTAAATCAGGTTTACAGTTTTGGTCTAAGTTTTTCAATAACCTCTGTGCTCACCCAATACAAATCAGATAACCCATCTTCAATGTTGGATCTAGTAAAAAAGAAATATTTACCATCTGGGGAGATACTCGGATTTCCTTCATTAACAGTTGAATTTACTGTATTTCCAAGGTTAATTGGTTTTGCCCATGTTCCGTCTTTTTCCTTAAAGCAGACATAAATATCTAGATCTTTTCTTTTTTCATTTTCTTTGTTTCGAGTATGTACCAGCAAATAATCTTGTGATGGAGAAATAAACCCGTGATCACCAAATTCAAGTTCAACTTCCTGTACATCGAGAAATTTACCGTTTTTGTTGGGTGCAACATACGTTTTCCATCTTTTTGATAAATTCGTATAGAAAAGATCTCCGTTTTTAGCTTGATTAATATAAAAAACTTGGTCATCATTTAGAGGAGAATCAAGTTGTATTGCATCACTCCAGGAATCCTCTAAGCGGTTTACGTACCAAATTTTCTCATCCGAAAAAATAGAATCCAAAGCTGTGAAGTAAATCCTTTTTTCATCAAAGCTAACGAATGGATACATTTCCTCTTTTTTTCTCCCTTTGGTAAAATTTGCTCTTTTAGCAGGAGTCCATTTATTATCTTTAAGTTTTGAGAAATAGATAGATACGTCTTCATCTTTTTTATTAACCGTAAAATATACTTCGTCTAAACCAGGAGAAAACGAAATATTCGATTCATTCCTTCCAGTGATTGAAATAATTCCAGGAGCAAAAATTTCAGGTGTTAGTCCAGATGGTTGCTGTCCAAAATATAAGTTTTCTATAGTGGATGGATTATTAGCCGTAGCATCTTTTTTCTTTGTATTACAGGCACTCAACAATAGTGTCAAAATGAGTAATAAAAGTATCGAATTATAATTTTTCATGGTTTGGACATTCATATCTTGTTTCTATTAATTTATAAATGCTGGTAAGATTCGCTCTGCGACCAGTTGTAGCGCATGGTTATCATTATCATCATCAGTAAATACAATCAGCAGATCAAGTTCTTCGATCAAAATGATATATTGACCGTTGCCGCCTTGGGCAGATACACTGAAATAGCTTTTATTACCAACCTTCAAATCTGCAGACCACCAGAAATAACCATACCCCTGTTTAGAGACATCTTTACCACCACCATATACATCATCATCGCCAGTATAGAGGAGCCTACTAGTAGCTTTTTCGATAAATTCTTCTGGAATTAGTTGATCACCATTCCATTTACCTTTGTTCATGACCAAAGTACCCCATTTGAGCATAGTGCGCGATGTCATGTTTGTACGCCAACCGGCTTCTGGCATACCGGTAACACCGTTTGTTCGCCAGCGGTAATTTGCGATACCCATTTTGTCGAGCAGTTCATTTTTAATAAAATCTTTGGCCGATCCAGGCACCACGGCTTCAATAACCTGCATTACCAATCCCGGACCGCCTCCATATTTAAAAACTTGGGATGCTGAAGTGATTGGCTCGCTATGTTCGAGTAAAACTTGAACTTGTCCTTGCCCTTTTAACTGGTTTGGATTTTTCTTAAATTCTTTTCTCTGTTCGTCACTGATACGGATACCAGAACGCATGGTCAGCGCATGGTTCAGCGTTATTTTTTCTGCACCTTCAACAAACTTTGTTGAATCCAGATCGTTAAGAAAGCTAACCAAAGGCTTATCTAAATCGGTCATGGTTAGATACCCTAGTTGGATGGCTCGACCAAGCGCTAGACCGGTGTAAGCTTTAGTCGCTGATGCCTGATAATGAGGCAGGTTGATGCGTCCCTTTCTGTAATAGGATTCAAAGAGAAGCTTGCCTTTGTGAGCCATAAGAAAGCTGTCAAAAAAACCATGTTTATGGTCGGCAATCTCTTTAGCTAGTTTAACAATCATATTCTTATTGCCTCCATCAATCCCTAATTCACCCACAAGAATACCATCTTTTCTGTCTGCCGGCGTAGTATCGATATAGGCTTTATCGAGATACGGAATCTCACTATATGAGAATGTCGCTTCAGCTGCTGTAGCCTCTGGTGCTTGACTATTACTTTGTTGGGTAAAGCCACTATTTGTTACTATCAGAAGAATTAAAAGTAGTAGTTCTGTTTTGTTTTTCATCATTTTTATTATTTAGTTATTTTTAAACCAAGCAGCTTGCCCCCCATTAGAGATTATTTTTTTTACTTCAGAACCATCCTTATTCATCACATAAATATTCCTGTCTTTATCCGTTTTTGAGTGAAAAATTAGTTGAGAACCATCAGGCGACCAAGATGGCATAGAATCACGAACATCGTTATTTGTTAATCGTTTTTGATTGGAGCCATCTATATCCATCACATAAATTTCAAAATTTCCATCTCTGTCAGACATAAAAGCAATTTGTTTTCCATCAGGAGAAACATCTGGATGCCATTCTTTAGCATCATTATTATGTGTTAACCGAATGATATTTTTCCCATCAATATCAGCTATACTTATGGCACTGCTCCTATCATCGAACTCCCAAGAAAAGACAATTCTACCATCTGGAGTAAAATAAGGATTACTCCCTTTTAGTGACTTTATCTGAGTCTGTTCGCTACCATCTGAATTCATGATCCAAATTTCTGGATGCCAAACGCCCTCTGAATCTTTATACTCTCTTGCAAAAACAATTTTTTTTCCATCTGGAGACCAATCAGGTGCATTATCCCATTTATCTTTTGCACGTGTTAATCGTTTTCTATTCGTCCCATCACTATTCATGGTATGAATAGACCAAGTCTTTCTGTCATCATATTTGCTATAAAATGCAAATTGCTTTCCATCAGGAGACCAAGCTACATAACCTCCATTCTCATTTGTACTTTTAACAGTGGATTTACCTTCTATATTACCTGAATAAATTTCTACGTTTCCAGTTTCTTTTGAAGTATAGGCAATTGTATAGAATGGTGATTTAGAGTTGTCACTTTCCTGACCAGAAGCAATAATGCCAAATAGGAAAATTAAAATGAAAAAGACTCTTGCTTGTTTAAAATTATTGGTATTCATAGCATATTGTTTTAAAAAAAAATGTATTGCTCATTTATAAGTCCAATGGTCTTATTTTATTAATAACTTCTGTGCTTACCCAATAAAAGTTTGATAATCCACCTTCTTCGTTATATCTGCCAAAAAATAAATATTTACCATCCGGTGTGATACTCGGGCATGTTTCACTAAAATTAGAATTTACTTCACTTCCAAGGTTAATGGCTTTTGACCACCCATCGTCTTTCTTTTTGAAATAGACATATATATCGCTTTTTCTTTGATCATCTTCTTTGTTTCTGGCATTTACCACTATATACTCTTGAGATGGGGAAATAAAACCGTGAAAACCAGATTCAATTCCAACTTCGTGTACTTCGAGATATTTACCATTTTTATTAGGGGAATAATACATTTTTCGCTTTGACACATTGGTATAAAAAATATCTCCGTTTTTGGCTTCATTTGAATAAAAAACAAAATCATCATTTATAGGTGAATCAAGTTGTATCGCATCACTCCAAGAACTGTCGAAACGATTAACATACCAAGCTTTAACCGATTCTTTATGATGAGGCAATGTAAAAGAATCATGAGCTGCAAAATGAATCCTTTTACCACTAGGGCTTACAAATGGATGCATCTCACCCACTTTTTTGCCTTTTGTAAAATTTGCTTTTTTAGGATTAGTCCATTTTTTTCCTTCAAGTTTTGAGAAATATATGCTTGGATCTTGGTCTTTTTTATTAGCTGAAAAATATACTTCATCTAAACCAGGAGAAAACGAAATACCATGTTCATATCTTCCATTTATTGAAATAATTCCAGGAGCAAAAACTTCAGGAATTAAACCTGGTGGTTTTTGTCCGAAATATCGATCTTCTAAAGCTGGAAAATCATACTCGTTTGCTTTCTGATTTTTAGTATTGCAAGCATTAAAAAATAGAGTTAATACCGATATTGAAAGTATAAAGTTGTAATTTTTCATATTTTTTTGAGTGTAAAAAATGTTTGGTACCATATTGTTTGTTTCCATAGATTCATCTGATGCTAATTTCTACTGGATATATCTCAAACCCATAAACATCTTTTGAATTATTTGAAGTATATGAGTTAGTTTATACTACTGACCAGATGCTTTGAGTGTGTTTTTTATGTTTTTATACTTTACAAAAGATGCATTTTTCTTTTATGTTTTCAATTTAAATTTTGCCAACTGCTCTATACACTAATGAACTGCTCTAAGAGGATGATTATAATGATTATCTTGCATCGGTAAAACCATTGAAAAATGAATTTGAGATTTTTCTACAATCTCCTTTTAATATGCCTTACATTATTTGTAACCTCTTGCTCTAAAAGTCCGGTTTTTAAGGAATATCAGACCGTATTCAAGGTTGGAGATCAACCAGAATGGTCGACCAAGAACTTATATGATCAGAGATGGCAAAAAAGACTAAAGCTAGTGCCTGATGGTAAGGTTTTCTGGTCTAGAACTAAGATCGATATCTTAAAGGCTCCTGAAATCTTACAACCCTATGGTCTTCAGTTAGAAGTCTATGGCGAGTATGAGGTATTTTGGGATGGGGTTTTGATTGGCAAAAATGGAAATCCGGGGCAGGAAGCAGATTTACCTCCTGAAGGTAAATTGTGGACTACTTTTATCATACCCACCCATTTGACCAATGTAGACGAACATGTAATGGCCATACGCTTAAGTAATTATTATTATCCAGATCATATTGGCAATTATGGGTTGAAGATATACGATTACGATGATTTACTTACCGACCGGCTCATCCAAAACTCCTATATGCATGTTTTTGCAGGTGCTTTTCTCATTACCGCGATCTATTTTCTTTTTCTATTCTTAGGTAATAAAAAAGAATACCCTAAGCTTATTTTTAGCATTAGTTGTTTTCTCTTTTTTGGCTTAACAATGACCCACTTTGTGAGAACAACGATACCAATTCATTATAGCTTACATGTTGTTCGGTTAGAAGTTATCACCAGTTTAATGTTCGGAATTTCGTTTTTAATCCCACTCTATTTCTCGATGCAGTTTCCCTTCCCAAAATGGAAAGTCTTTTTAGGTATTTACGCTTCTATTCTTTTATATATATTCTCTATTGAACACCATTTATTTGATTACACGATATTAAATATGGCTTTTAGTTTATTGGTATTTTCTATAGGTATAGCCGTTTTTGGCGTATACAAGAAAGCAAAAGGTGCTCTTTTAGTACTGCTAACCCTGCTCCTTTGTATATTCATTCGTTATTCCGTTTCATTTAATATGAGTCTCTTTATCGGTTTTAGCTTAATTTTACTTAACATGTTGTACTTACTTTCCTTGCGTATCAAAGAACAACGGCTAGCTTATGAAAACTCCTTGGTCCAATCTACACGACTGCGCCTTGAGTTACTCAAAAAGAATATTCAACCTCATTTTCTAATGAATACCCTGACCTCATTAATAGATTGGGTAGAAGAAGCGCCTAAGAAAGGAGTTTTGTTTATTGAAGCTTTAGCCAAAGAATTTGATCTTTTTAACCAGATAGAAAATAAAACATTGATTCCTATTGCTCAAGAAATAGCGCTTTGCCGTGCACATCTTGAAATTATGGAATACCGGAAAGAAATCAACTATTTGTGGGAAGAAGAAGGCATAGATCCTGAAGAAAAGATACCTCCTGGAATTCTTCATACGTTATTAGAAAATGGAATTACACATAGCTTACCTCGAGAAGATAATAACATCAGATTTAAGCTTATTTTTGAATCGAATACTGATTACAAGTGCTATACATTTTTAACCTTTGCGGCTCCTGTGAAGAAAGGAACGAATAATAGTACAGAAGGTACAGGTCTAAAATATATAAAAGCTCGGCTAACAGAGAGCTATCATGAGCAATGGGATTTTACCTCAGAACCAGTACATCACGGATGGAAAAACATCATAAAAATATATTCTTAAGAAGATGAAGGTTTTAATCGTTGAAGATGAATCAAGAATAGCCAAAAGAATTGAACGAATGACTCGTGATATTTTTGGAGATACTTTAGAATCACTAAAGTATATTAATACACTTCATGAAGCATTACCATTTATTGAAAATAACGAATTAGACCTTGTTCTTCTAGATTTGAATCTTAATGGCGCCAATGGTTTTGACTTGTTGGCTACAGCAGTTTCTAAATCATTCCATACGATAGTTATTTCTGCTTATAAAGATCAGGCAATTACTGCTTTTGAATATGGGGTTTTAGATTTTGTTCCCAAACCCTTCAATAGAGAACGCCTGGAGCAAGCCTTGAATCGAACTATGGCAAACGAAAAGATAGAAACGAATGAAATTAAATTTTTAGCGATTAAAAAAAGGCATCGCATACAACTAATACCTATTGAAGATGTACTTTATATAAAAGGAGCTGGTGTCTATACCGAACTTTTTCTAGCTGATAGAAAAAAAGAACTACATGATAAATCGCTCGAAAAGCTAGAACAATTGTTATCAAATACTTTTGAACGAATCCATAAATCATACCTAGTGAAGATGTCTGAAATAAAAGAAATTATCGTAGAATCAGGAAGTAAATATATGATTGAGTTAAAGAATGGAGAACGTATCCCTATCGGAAGAACTAAATACAAAGATATAAAAGCAAAATGGTTTTAAATATCTAAACAAATCAGTCTTTTTTATATCGAACGATCCCGATAGTTATCGGGATCGTCTTGAGAAATTAATACGTATTAATTTTATTTAATAGAAGCAGCCTTATCGTAAAATTCCTGAGCTTTATTTTTATCTCCGATTTGCGAATAACAATCGCCTAAATGTTTCCACGCTTTTACAGAATTCGGAAACAGTTGTGCTACAAAAGAAAACACTCCAATAGCATGCTGATATTGACTTTGATTCAATAATAATTTTCCTGAATTAATGAATTTTCCCTCAAAATCGAAAAACTTGTAACGCGAATCTTGCAACATTTTAATCACATCTTTTTGTAATGTTTCAATATCACCATGCATAAATAAGGTTCTTATATGATCCATAGGTCTTAAAATAAAGCCTTCAGGATTAAAATTGAAAGTTGCTTCTAAAACAGGATCCTCATTATTTTCATATTCATCAAAACTCATATCTACCGATAATTGTGGCGCTAACCAGGCATCATTTGTCCAGGGTTCTTTATCTTGCCACCAAGCAAATGATAACATTATCTTCATTTTGCTATTTGGTAATTGTACGGGTTTGGCATCACCATAAAAATTTACATTTTCACTCGTTGGTTCGCCAACAAATATGGCATTGGTATAACTATCTAAACGATTAACAAAGTTTTGACAAGCCGAAAATGTGCGTCGTCCGGTAATGACAAATAACTTTCCTTTTTTATTAATTTTTTCAGTTTCAATAATTCCCGTGATAATTGGTTTTACTAAATAATTGTTTCCACCACCGTTTAAACGAACGTCAAGCACTAATTTCTCTACATCATTATCCTCGATAAACTCAAAAACTCGTTTGTAAAATGCTTCCATAGTTTCTGATTGATCATTTCTAACTCTACTATGTCTTACGTACACCGTTTTATGTTTTGTAAGATATTCGTAGAAATAAATTTTATCTAATTTCTTAAGGTATAGCGGTGTTTTGTTTTGATTTCTAGCGCTTAACCAGTCGTCTTCTTGTTGTACGTATCCGTAGGTTGTTGGCACTCGACTTTTATTAGGTAAAATGTCAAATTTTTGTTGAAATTGCTGACCTTCTTTCTCTAAAGTAAAAGTTATTGATGATTGCAACATATCGGTAATTCCTTGCGCATGCAGTACTTCGGGATATCGTATATTATTAATTCCGTAGGCTTTAAAATATTGTGAGTTCTCTGCTTCTACTGTGGGTTCAATTGCTTCGAGAACCTCTGAAATTGGCCTCCCTTCTATCGCTATGACTTTTGCTCCAACTGCTTTTGGGTAATTCTTGTGTGTTCCTTGTATATATACTCCATCATTAAATTCATATACATTGAAAGGAAATTGCGAAAATTCAAAAGGTTTTTGATGAAAACTAACATAGGTATGTCCGTATTTGAATAGCGACACGAGTCTAGAAAACCCAACAATAATTTCATGTTCTTCTAAATTCGGGATTTGTTTATGTAACTCTTCGACAGTATCATTAAACTCTTTAACGGTTACTTTTTTAAACAAAAACGGATATTCTTCATGTACCGTTTTCTGTAAAAAACGTAAATCTTGTTGCCATTGTTTTGCGCTTATTTTTTCTTGTGCCAACAGTGTAGTTGAAGCTACTAGTAACAGTAAAGTGATGAAAAGTCTAAATTTCATAATGAATATTTTTAGTTAATTAGAACACTACAAATATTCATGTTTTAGATCATGAAAATAACTGCTTTTTGCTGAAGTATCGTTTTTTATAGTTGAATTGTAATCGATGTATTATTTGTTCATCCATTCTTTAAAATTGCCTGTCTTTTGTCTGCTTACAATAAACTCTTGATCTCTTGGATTTGAAACAGATAGCTTTACTCTATGATTAAAATAAGGTTCTATTTTTTGGATAGACATTTTAGCAACAATCTGACCTCTATTAATTCGATAAAACTTAGTATCATCTAACGAATCAAACAATTGATCCATAGTTTCATCTATAATGTATCGTTTATTATGTGTTACACCAAAAGTAATGCTGTCTTGAGAATACATATATAATAACTCTGAAATCCTGATTTGAACAAAACCACTACCCTCTTTAACAAGTATACCTGATCGTTTTTGAGGCGTTTGAATACTATTGAGAAGCTCTTTTAAAATTACAGGCTCTATAACCTTAGTTTCATTAGATTTTGTAAACTTATGTAATGCGGTCTCTAATTCCTTTTGTTGAATTGGTTTTAATAAATAATCGACACTATTTACCTTAAAAGCTTGAATAGCATATTGATCAAAAGCTGTTGTAAAAATTATAGGTGTAGATACTTCTATCTTCTGAAAAATCTCAAAGCTTAATCCATCAGCTAATTGAATATCCATAAATACCAGATCTGGTGTCGTGTGTTTTTTAAACCATAACACGGCATCTTCAACGGTATCAATAATATCTAATAATTGAAAATCAAAAGTACTTTTATTTAACAGGTTTTGTAACTGACTTGCAGCCCGTGGTTCATCTTCAATTATTAATATTCGCATAGTTTTTCTTTTGATCAGATAGTTTTAATAAGGGTAAAGAAACCATAAATTGATCACCATCATTTTTAATAACTGGCAATGTACTTGATGTTAATGCATATCGTTTTTCGATATTCTTCAATCCAATTTTTGTTGATGGTATTTGTGTAGATTTTGTTTGAATTTTATTTCTTACAACTAAGTGGTTATCTTTTATTTCTACATGTATAATTAAAGGCTTAGCTCTCGAAACTATATTGTGTTTTATAGCATTTTCTATCAAAAGCTGTACACTCATGGGGACTATCATAGCCCCTAATTTAGCTTCTGGAATATTCCAATTCATTTTTAAATTATCTCCAAATCTTTCTGATTGGATATGAATATACGCCTTAACAAATTTTAATTCCTCTCGAAGCGAAATTAAATTGGCATTCCCCGACTCTAATATAAAACGATATACATCTGATAAATTATCGACGAAATCTTTTGCATTTTCTTTAGAATCTTGATCAATAATATCACGTAATGTATTTAAACTATTGAATAAAAAATGGGGTCGCGCCTGATTTCTTAAGGTATCCAATTGCGCTTGAATCATTATTTGTTTTGCCTGTTCTTCTATTCTAATAGATTTTTTTAACCGTACATAATAATATACAGCTTCATATATGGCCATGGTCATAATCGTGATTAAAATAACGGGCAAAAGAACCTTTAATCTTATTGCATGTGTAGAATTAAACCCGAGAAGGGTAAAAATATTTGCAAGCAAAGAACCTCCTATAAAATCAACAAGCAGTATTACACTAATAATAGCAAAAAGAAGGAAAATAATACGCTTAAAATCATCTTTAAAATCAGGATATTTTTTCCGTAAAAAAATCAGAATAAACCTTATGATAAACCAATCACAAACCGTAAAAAATAGAGCAGCAAACCAACCTATAAATACAAGTTCTATAGAACTTCTTTCTGATGGGTCATTAAATAAATAGTTGGTTATAATACTTATAATAAGAATACCTATAACCGTAAACCAAAGATCATTAAACCCTAAATATTGTATGCGTTTCTTTTTGTCGATTAACATTATGGTTTAATTATAAGCTTATTAATGGTATCCCTTGTTTGGCTTGATAGAATGTAAATCCAATCCATGAAGCATATGCTACCCCAAAAATAGTTACAGCAATAATCTGGTTTCTACTTGTGGTTTTCCATGTATTGGATAGCATTAATGCGAATAACGGAATTATTTGTATGCCATGCAACCCAAAAAAATGGGCTATCCTCAAATCTCCACCAACAGTACTCCAATTAACCAATGGTAGTCCATTTCCTCCATCTGGTGTTCCAACATTATGAGACAATTGATTTATCATTTGCCCTCCTACCCAACTACCAACAACAATAATAATCCAACCTAACAATATAGCCCATTGAATAGATTTGTTTGTGTTTAATTTTAAACGAATTGTATCAAATATAAACAAGATCATAATGATAACATTAATCGCTATTAAAATACCCATTGCGGCAAAGAGCAAACCATCAAATAAACTAGAGCTATTATAATGAGATTTTACCCCTCGGGACGCTTGAAGAACAATAATACCTATCTCTATAAACAATGTCCAGGAAACAATAGCATTAAGAATGTTTTTCTTTTTTTTGGAATAAGGATATAATGTTATCAGATATCCTACGGTTAAAATATAAATAGCTCCAGAAATTGAAAATTTTAATGGTTTAATCCATACATTAACACCTACCAAAGTTCTATCATCAATAAAAAGTCCAACAATACATACAACGGCTAATATTAGATGGATGATAACGATTCCATAAAGTATTGGACTTTCCTTTTTTACTGTACTAAATACGTGCTTTAAATTGGTCATAATTACTTCTTTTTAAAGGTTCTAATAATCATGAACAGTAGGAAGCCTATAGGCCCGAACATAAATGTGGCAAATAAACAAGGAGCCATTATGAGTTGATGAATTTCAAGTTTCTTGTTTTGATCTAACATCCACATACCTACTATAAGGTCGAAAGCAAGGTAATGCACCCAGCCAGCCAAAACAGCATTTTCTTCGGTAAACAATTTCATGATCGATGCTAAGCTTCCAAAATCCATCATTCCTCCTATTTGTATAGCGTTAAGAATATAAATCGCATACACCAAGGATAACACTAACGGAATTACTTTATAATCCATTAAGAGTTTTGTCACCTTCCATTTAGGTAATAAGATCATTAAAACCCACATAGGAGTTGTAATCATACCTGCTATTGAAAAAATTGTTGCTGGAGTCATATTTAACTATTTAAAAAGTTATTAGGTATATTTATAGCCAAATATGGTATTCATAAAAAGAATACGAAATCAAATTATTTTGAATCGTCGTATTGTGTTCTTGAATTGTTATTTCTTTTTTTGACACAGTCCTTTTTCGCACCTATTTATTGAAGAACATTGACGATTGTGTGTGTTTATAAGATCGTTTTACAAAGAAGAATCAATTTAAAGTCTTGTTTAAATACTATTAGATTTCTTGAATGAAGATGGTGTTATGCCTTCAAACTTTTTAAAAGCTGTATTAAATGAAGATAGACTATTAAAACCAGAATCAAAAGCAATAGCCGATATCGTATAGTTTTTACTATCTAAAAGCATTTTTTTTGCTTCATTAATCCTGTACTGATTAATAAAATCATTAAAATTTTGTTTCGAATATTGGTTAATCACTTCAGAAGTTTTTTGGGTGCTCCTATTTATTAACTTACCAATGCTTGAAAGAGATACATTAGGTTCTAAATATAATTTATCGTCTAAAATTAGTTTTGATATTTGCTTAAATAATTGGATGTCATCATTCTTTCTAAAAACATTGCCATCAATATCGGTTACTTTAAGTTTAAAAGCTTTAAAACTCAAAAAATAGACGACCATTGAATACATGATTGGGCCAGCTATATAGGGTACAGTATCTTCTATTATGTTTAAAAAATATGACACCCATATAAAGACAAAACCAATAATTAATACTCTTAACCACACAATTATTGCTTTCTGGGATTTTGTTTGTAGTTCTTTAGGATAACCTTTCTTTACTTTTTTTAGTTGCCGATAGGCCACAAAAATATGAAAAGCAAAATGCAGATAAATAAAAATAAGAACACTGGCAAATACAATTATAGCTTCTTTATTATTGCTATCAAACCAGTTTTTAGTAACAAAAAAACTGGACAAGAATAATAGAGCAAATGGCACTAACTCCAAAAAATAATATTGCGGTAATTTAAAATCGACTTGCGTCATTCCTGCAACATACCATCGCAGTAATGGGCCTATTAAAAGTAGAAAAGCCAATCCGGCAAAAATGAATATTGGCTCTAAATCATTACCAAAATTAAGCATTACAGACTTTCCTATTCTAAAAGCCATGAAAATTAGAATTAATGCTAAAATATAATTGCTAGTTGTTCTCTTCTTTTTAAAAAAACATAAATATACAGCAAATGCAAGACCATGTAAAAGTCCTGCACTGCTTATAATAATTAGAAGTATATCTAAAAAACTCAAGTTATGTTTTTTTTCAAATGTAACTAAATTTCCTTGTTCTTAGGTTCACAATTTTTCGCAAAAGATACTAATCCAATCATATTAAAAAACTGCCCCACTTCGCCTTTCATAGCTGCAATTATACCGTGTTTTGCTATTAATACTCTATTAACGGGTTTCTTTTCTTTTACTAATAGGGTTTCAATCATTTGCTTTGCTTTTTGTTTGCCGTTTGTTTTATAAGCAGATAGAACTTGCACTGCATTTTCTTCATCGGTCCTTTCTCTATATTTTGGTGTATAACCTAATTGCTTGACCATATGTTCGGCTAACTTCCAAGTTGACCAAGGGTTTTGACCTGTTATAAGGTTTTTATCATGACTTATTTTTTCTAAATACATAGCACCTTCATTAAAATTGGCACCTTGCTCTACTATTTTATCTTGTAATAAAAAAGGAAAGATGGATTTTGCATCAGCTATTAAGAGTAATTCCTCTTTATTTGTAAATCCGCTTACTTTTTTATTCGCTAACAGTGGACGTCCGTTATCCAATATTACATTAACCAAAGCGGCTGGACCATGACAAACAGCACCGATTACTTTGTTGTTTTGATAATAATTTTTGACTATAGTTTGAATTGTTTTATTATTTGGAAAATCAAACATGGCTCCTTTTCCTCCAGCAAAAAAGATGGCTTTGTAATCTTCTGCGATAACATCTTCTATTTTAATCGTATGACTAGCTTTGTATTGTGCGATTGAATCGTTTAAAAACGCAAAATCGTATACCCCCATATCTTCATCATCAATAACAACAGGTGGGTTTCCTCCTTTTGGACTTGCAATATCTACTTCAAAACCGTTGGCTTCAAAAGTATAATAGGCTCGTGCTAATTCTGATAGTTCATATCCAGTACTTTTATCCGTATTTCCCATTACGTCTGTACTTGTTACTACTGCCAATATTTTACCTCTTGTTGGTACAATATCTTCAGATAAATATGATAATTCCTGGACTAAAGTCGATTTCACATTGATATCCCTAGGTGGAATTAAACTTTTAAACCAGAATCCAAAAGAAACGATAACTACAATCAAACTAACAAAAACAATGGCTACCCATTTAAGAATTCGATATTTTTTAAACATAACATTCATTTTAATTTCTTGGCTAAATAACAACAAGACTTCTATAAATGCTGTTCAAATGATAATTCCGTCAGAGTAAAAGATTATTTTGGAAGTGAAATAAAACATAACATTCAGTACAAATTATCCTTCCTCAATAGTATTACAGTGGTTCATTTAAAAAAAACGAGAACTCAACAAAATTGAGTTCTCGTACACTAAAATATTACCAAGGTCCTAGCCTATATTTTAGTCAAAATTCCATGTGGTAAAAAAACTTATATAATTGTCAAAATTTCATCTTGCGATAAACGAGACTTTGGCAATTTTGCATTAAAATCAGAATCTTTACGGTACCCTAATGCGACTATAGTTATTGCTGTAAACCCTTTTTCACGTAGGCCAAATTCTTCATCAAAAGCTTTTAAGTCAAAGCCTTCCATTGGTGTTGCGTCAATACCTAAAGTTGCAGCTCCTAATAAAAAACCTCCTATGTTTAAATACACTTGTTTCTCCATCCAATGTTGAAAATCTTTGATATCATAACGATGAATATTTGCAAAAATATTTCTTGCTCCGTACGTTTGCTCTTTAAACTCTGGCTTGGCATAGCGACCATCTTCATCTTCTTTATCAGCTAAATGTCGCATATATATGTCATCTGCTGATGTACGAGCACAAAATGCCACAACATGGGATGCATTTAATACTTTGGGTTCATTAAAAACGAAAAAACCTTGTGTGCCTTTGGTAAAACGCTTTTTCCCTTCTTCAGTTTTTGCAATAACAAAATGCCAAGGTTGTAAATTAGTACTTGAAGGACTCATTTGAAGTAACGTTTTTAATTGTTCCAAGTCTTCTTCTGAAATTTTTTTTGTTGGGTCAAACTCTTTGGTTGTGTAGCGCCAGTTTAATACTTCTGTTAAATTCATTTTATAGTATTAGTTTATTATTTCTTCTGTTTTATTAATCAATACAGTTATTTTATCTTCATCATATGCATCTTGATGTGCTGGACCGAATGTACCTTTCGGGCTTCCTTTGTCGTTATTAAAATATTTTCCTGTTATACCATTATATGCTGCAGAAACCGCTAAATCAAATAGTATATCAGAGCCTTTGGTTGCTGGAGACCAATGTTGTCCGTAAGCTTCGGCAACCATTCTCGTATTTAGTAATGAACCTGGATTTACCGCAATTAAGGCAACTTTATTTTGTTGATTTGCTAAATAGAAACTCCACATCGTTAAAGCTAATTTGCTTTGAGCATATGCCGAGTTTACATTAGAAATCTGAACTCCTCCAACCGCTTCTAAAGAAACTGGTGATTGTGCAGCAGAGCTTAAATTAATAATTCGTGATTCTTTTCCAAGTTCTAATAAAGGCATTAAAGATTTGGTTAATAGATATGGAGCAAGATAATTTACTACCATACGAATATCACCATATTTAGTATGACCATTAGAACTTTTAAAAACTCCGGCATTATTGATAAGTACATCTATTTTTGAAAGCTTTGCTTTAATTTCGTCAGCCATTGATTTCACATCTTCTAAATTTGAAAAATCTGCTGCAAAACCCTCAATATTTGGGTTATTAGATGTTTGTTTTATTTCTAAAATTACATTAGCCAATTTTTCTGGGCTTCTTCCGTGAATATATACATTATGACCATTATTCGCGAGCTTGATGGCTGTTAGCTTTCCTATTCCATCTGTACTTCCAGTGATTACTATAGTTTTCATAATTTGATTTCTTCTTTTATTTCCTCATGAAAATGAGGCAATACCTCTTCCGCAAGTTTTTCTAATGTTTCTTCAATTTTACTTGAATTAAAACGTAAATTCAAGGCAACATGATTAACTCCAATAGTCTTTAAGTTCTGAAAATATTCGATTAAATAATTTGCACCTGTCCTGAACCCTAAATGAATTGGTTGCGGCTTAAAATCATCATTTGCTTGTAAATCTATATATAAAGGTTGCATAAAAGGTTTACTGCTTCCATGTAGCATTAACTCACGCCACTGCGCAATAGTATATTGCTGTTGTAACGGATTTCTTGGATAATACATCCAACCATCTCCATTTTTAGCATTCCATTCTAAAGATTGCTGACTATACCCTGTAACCAACATTGGAATTTTATGGGTAAAAGCTTTAGGTAAAACATCAATATGTCCTTGTAAATTTCCGAACGAATTGCCTTTTAGAACAGGAAAACTATCTTGTACACTTCTGATATACTCAAAACTTTCTCTAAAGATTTGTCCACGTTTTTCATATTCGATATTCATTGCTGGGTATTCATCGTATCTGTCACCGGAGGCTATACCAAGAATTAATCTTCCATCAGATAATTGATCAATAGTAGCAGCCGATTTTGCCACATGAACAGGATGATGTAATGGTAAAGCAATACTCGAAACCCCTAATGCGATTTTTGAGGTTTGCCCTGCTAAGTATCCTAAATATGTAAAAGGGTCATACGTTTGTCCTGCATCACCAAAAGATGGAACATGAAATGGAACATCACGCACCCAAAGTGCTTTAAAACCTAATTCTTCAATGAGTTTAACGCGCTCCAAATGCTTTTCCATTTTTGGAATAGGACTATTGGCATAATTTTCTATAGGAATAACCACACCAATACTCAAACTATTGTGTTGAAATGTGGTATTAAAACCTTTATTTATTTGTTCAAATCGCATTTAAGCTAAATCGTCCTTCTTTTCAATTAAATAGTGATGACTTATAGAACCTTTTGTACGTGCCTCTAAATGTGGTATATACTCTGGGTCTTTCATGAAATTTTCTGCAGCTTCTTTTGATGGCCATTCTAAAATAATACGCAAGGCGGCAGGTTGGTCATCACCTTCTATTTGTTCATGGGTAGCAGTTCTTGCTAAATACTTTCCTCCATGTTTTGAGGCAATTTTTCCTGAAACTGCGACATAATCTTTAACCCAATCCGTATTTGTTGGTGTTACATCTAATACTGAATAGTAACTCATAATTATTTATTTAAATTTTAAATATTATTACTATAATTTTTATAGTTACAAAATTAAGTATAGTTTTGCTACTGCACAATAACGGTCAAAAAGGATAGTATAAAAAAAATAATAAAATTTAATAGAATGCACACATATAAAGGTAAAGAATACCCTTGTTGCACGAGTTTAACAATGGGAATTATTGGTGGAAAATGGAAAACAGTAATTCTATATCATCTTATCGATGGAACATTACGTTATAATGAATTACGAAAAATTATGCCAACTGTAACTGAACGTACGTTGAGTTTGCAACTTAAAAACTTGGAGGAAGATGGTATTATTAATAGAAAAGTTTATACAACTAAACCTCCTTTAAAAGTAGAATATTCTTTAACTGATTTAGGAAAAACACTCATCCCAATATTACAATCTATTGCAAATTGGGGAGACTTTGTGGTCGAGAATTATTCTGCTAAGACAGTCTAGAAGTTCGATCCATACAAATAAAACTCTATACAATTTTTACCATTCTACATATATTAATATAAGAGACTCTTGAAATACGTTTTATTTAAATAACGCTTTTATTCCATTTTTTAGTTCAAAAACCAATTTTACTTCTTCAAGATCTAATGGTTTGTCAAAAACAGTGAGTTCATCCATCAAACCAATATATCCTAAACCTAACATAATTTTTCCTTTTTCTGCTTCCCATGTAAATGGATCATTAACATCTTTTATAGCACCCTGAAATTCGCCATTTAAATATAATTTGAATATAGATTTTGTTGTATTTACTTTTGAAAAAGTAATAGCAATGTATGTCCATTTTCCTTGCTCAAAGGGAGGTTTATTTACGGTAACTGTACGTTTTTTCCATTTGGTTTCATCATCTATGTTTTCTGGATTCCAAACGTTTAAGTCTCCCATGGCACCTAATCTAAACTTTCTTGGATCATCATCTGTAAAATCAACCCACAAGGCTGCATCATTATATCTAACATCTGTAACACATATTGGATCGCAATAACCTGGAGCCAGATCTTTGTTTGGATCTAATTTCAGCCAAAATGATACGGTACCGCTCCATGATTTGCTGCTATACCCTACATTTTTATATGCCTTATAAAAAATAGCAGAAGTGTTTTTATTTTTAAAGTGAAGGGCATCTCCAATAAGGCCTTTTGTTTTTGCCAAAACAACATCAGGCGTATGCAAACCCATTTTGGCATTAGCTGCTTTTTTATAGTTTTCGGCTGTATACAACATTCCATCACCAGCAGATATGTCCGCAGATAATTTTTCGTCAAAAGAACTGTAAAAAAGTACATGATCTTTTAATTGTTTGTTTTGTGAATAAGAAATACTAGTAAATAGAAAAATGAATAAACTAGATATCGATAAAAACATATTTATTTGCATTTTTTTGATTTAAGATTAATATTTAAAATATCCATACCCCTATTGTATCTATTAAAATCATTCTTATCATTTAATAAATCGAATTCACATGAATCTATCAAACGCCATTCAATGGTCGAAAAAGCGTGAATTGCTTCTCTATCAAGTATTGAAATTTCTATAATTCATAAATCTAAAATGAATAGTTAGGTGTACACAGTTTTGAAATTGATATTAATAAAATTATAATTGAAATAATTTCAGCTATACTTTATCGGGTTGGAAACCCAAAGCAATAGTTAATTTTTGTTTAATATTCACTTAAAAAAAGTAAACAAAATATATATATTTAATTAGTTTTACTTTTGTACATATTAATTTTAAAACTTTCCATACACCACTTTGTTAAAAATTGTGCTATGAAACTAATAGAAACTGCCCTAGAATTTGAAAATCGAAAGATGTCTAATATGACAACCAGTGATAGAGTTGCTGCGTCTAGAGAAGCCAAGTCACTAATATTAGGTATAAATGAAGTTTATAAGAAAACAGGAGACTCGGATTTAATGGATCTCATGAAACGACTGACCGAAAAGAAAAGAAAGATAGAAAAAAGATTAAAAGGAATGCAAAGTTCTATTTAGTAGTACTATTAATCATCACCACACTGTTAATGACCTATAATATAAAAGCATACGAAAAATAAAGAGGTTATATACGATCTGGAAGGCAAGCCTTTTTCAATTGTTTTAAGGTGTTAAAAATAAAAGGTAGCAGAGTATCATGTAAAGTACTTGCATTTTACCCCATTAAATAACCTAGTTACTGTATGGTTACTGTGCTTTCTGGTGGCAACTTTGTTTTTGAGACCGTACCCCTATACGATATCGTTGTTCTATAAACACTGTTGATATCTATTGTACTATTCAAATTTGGAAATAGGGTTACATAAACTTCATAGGTATCACGATCTGTTTTGGCTGCAAAATAGATTTGATACGTTTGCTTTTTATTATTTTTTATGATTTTAATTTCATCTGGCTTTCCATCATATTCAATTGCAGCATCAGATCGATTATAATTTGTAGCAATTCGTTGTTCTCCAAAATATGGCAGATACATTGAAATACTATCGCCATGCATTTTTAAGTAATTCGGATTTCCAATTAAATTTATATTGCTAACGGTACTTCCTGGTGGTAATAACCCACTATTTGCAAAACTGGTAATGCTATTAGTAGTTAATGGGTTTGCCCAAAGAGACTCTATTTGAAATGTTTTTTTAGCAACGATATCATCCAATGCTTTGATTTGTGCTTCTGTAATTATATTATTCTTTGCACCACTACAGCTAAGTAATAAACAGCATACAATCGTTAAAAATATTATGTTTTTCATAGTAATTATTCCCTTTAATTCTTTTTTAAATTACAAAATTTAAAAACACCTTTCTTATTTTTAACGTATCATTAATGCCCGTCTCATTTAAAACTTCAATGTTCCTTTTATCGAAAATGCGTCTGGGTTGGAAAAAGGCGATAAATTGGTTGCATTAATATAAAAATCCTTTTGCACCTCCATCGTGAAATAAGAATTTACGTCATACCCTATCCCATTAATTGATCTATATTGTGTAGGAATGTTAGGAATCGGTAAAAGATCTTTATAAACAACTCTGGTCCACTCTATTTCTCCTCCAGAAAACAAATAGGTATTATTAGAAATATATCGTTTGGCTATTAATGCTGATTTAAAAACGTTAACAATAGGATAAACATCATACTGCCCTCTTACTTCAAGAAAGAGATTTGAGCTAACTCTGTAGTTAATTACAAACTTAGAGTGTTTTTCAGGATTTGTTGGCTCCATATATGAAACTCCGCTTGTGGTTAATCTAGGCTCTTTAGGAGCTATGTTTTCTTGCTCTTGGGCCTCTATTCTATCAATACCTATAAAAGCCAAGAATAAGATGATCATAAAAGCTAAAAATTGATGCTGGGCGAAAATTTTTACTCGATTATCGAGATTTAAACGCTTCGAAGTTTGCCTTGAAATCAAAATTATTTTCCAACTGATGCCTCGTGGGTTTGTCCCAAGGTAGTTTACTATGCAACTTTTTTTCATCTTTTCCTTTTTTTGGTTGGATTCAATTAAAAGACGTTGCAAAAATAGGTGCGTTACAGCCTTATTTTTTAGAAGCTAACTTGAATATTTATAATTTGTATTTTGTATTCTTGTACTATTATACAAAGAAAAAGGTATACACCTCCTAATTAGAACACCATGTCTTTTGGAATAAAAAACTTAAAATTTCTTTTCAACCAGGTTGATATTTCTAGTATTGTTTTGTTCAGAATTGCTTTTGGATTTATAATGTTTATAGAAGTTTTGAGGTATTTTGATCATAATTGGATTTCCCGTTATTGGATTGATGTCAATACTAATTTTCCATTTTGGCCATTTTTATCCTTAAGACCGCTTGGTGGTGATGGTATGTATTTTCTTTTTATTCTTTTAGGAATACTATCAATCTTTATTATGATAGGCTTCTTATATCGCATAAGTATTACGCTTTTCTTTATGAGCTTTACCTATATGTTCTTACTTGAACAAGCTCGATATCTAAACCATTTTTATCTAATTGTTTTACTAAGCTTTGTTTTGATATTTATTCCTGCTCACAAAAGTTTTTCTTTAGATACCTTATGGCAAAAGCATATACGATCTAAATACATTTCGCTTTGGTGTTTATGGCTTATACGCTTTATGATTGGAGTTCCATTTTTCTTTGGCGGAATTGCAAAAATAAATCCTGATTGGTTAGCTGGACAACCCTTGCAAATGTGGTTATCTGATGATACTGATTTTCCTCTTATTGGTCGTTTTTTCACAGAAAAATGGATGATTCTAATTATGTCATATTCGGGATTGCTTGTAGACATATTATTGGTTCCCATGCTTTTATTTAAGCGTACCAGAATTTGGGGATTTTTGATAGGAGTTTTATTTCATCTCATGAATTCAAAATTGTTTACCATCGGTATTTTTCCTTGGTTTATGATCGCATCTACAACAATATTTTTCCCACCAAACTGGCCAAGAACGGTGTTGAACAAAATTTTAAGAAAAAAATGGCTGCAAAATGATACGATCGTAAAACCAAAAAGCGCTGTCGTTGTAAAATCTGAAAAGCACACAATTATAGCATTAAGTATCTGGGTGCTGCTCATGATTTTTATACCATTACGACATTTTTTAATTCCAGGTAACGTTAGTTGGACCGAAGAAGGACATAAATACGCCTGGCATATGAAATTAAGGTCAAAGAAAGGGAAAGGCGTATTTATTGTTAAAGCAAAAGATAATAGTTTTACTGACACATTAGTGCTATCAAAACAATTACCAAGATGGCAGTATAGAGTTGCCGTTACAAAACCATCTATAATTTGGCAAATTGCAAATTTAATTCGAAGAGATTATTTAAAACAAGGAAAAGAGGTTGCTGTGTATGCAGATATTAAAGCAAGATTAAACGGAAGGCCGTATCAACAATTTATTGATCCAGAAGTAGATATTTCTACAGAACCTTTTCCTATATGGAAAGCAGATTGGATTGTGCCATTATCTTCTGCATTACCTACCCATGCACCTCAATAACGAAACACACCAATAGTAATACGCGATCAAAAAATCGGTAAGGATAGTAAAATACAATTCACGAAACTCATTTAATTAATATTCTCTTCACCTTCTTCTAAATCATCTGATGCAAATAATTCTCCATTACCTGCAATAGCAAACTGATCTCTTTTGGAACCATATCCAAAGTTGGATGAACGTCGATATTTGTTTTGGAAGTCCGCAAAGCGTCTTTTTCTCGAAGTTTTTTCTTTTTTACTCATAATTCTAAAACTTTTAGAGTGATTACTTGGCTGACGATCGTTTACCATTCTAATTTATTACTTTTTTTTATTTTAATCTACTCATTTGCTTCACTTTATATTTATTTTATGAAAATAGGCACTACGAATGGAGCTCAAAATTATATTTTAAAAAATGAAAGTGATAGCACGAAAATCCCTTAACAGAGAAGGATATCCTCTTCTATACTATTATGATTTATGCAAAACCCTTGGAATGATTCTTGATAATTTTTACCTTTAAAACAATTAAAATATACCCCATGAAAGTTTTTCTTAATATTCTACTTACTGTAATTATTACACAAGGTTTCTGCCAGGATCTTACTCCAAATACAACGGGTTTAAATACTAATCCAAATTCGGAACTATCCTTAATTAATGATTTTAAAGGTTTGGATATTGATATAGAAAACTCAAAAGTAACCTTCGATTTTATTCATGAAAACACCTCGGGTACTATTAGCGGATTAGATTTTAGAATTGATTTTAACCCCAGTGATCCTGAAAATGCCGTTTTTAAAGGCTCTGCTCTAGTAAAAACAATCGATACAGATAATTTTTTAAGAGATGGTCACTTGATGTGGGAAAAATTCTTTTACAAGAAAAAATATCCAAAAATCACATTTACCAGCACACAAGTTGTTGAATTTGAAAACAATACTTTTAAAGTTATAGGAAACCTTACCATAAAAGGTATCCAAAAAGAGGTCATAATCACTTTTAACCTTAATGATAAACTATTATTAGGCAAAACTACCATCCACACTAGTGATTATGGAGTGAATATTTTTGATGAACGCCAAAAGAATGAGCTAGATATACAGTTTCATTTTCCGATTCTTAAATAAAAAGAATACGATTGCATCTTATACATTCAGAATAAATGCAGAATACATCCCATGGTTTGATATTGAAATCTGAATATCACTTTCTTTTTTGTTTATATACACCATAGGAATCCTATTTGTATCTTTTTGTATAAAAATTGATGCCTGGATATTTAATTTTTGACGAATACTTTGTGTTAAGGATTGGTATATATCTGTATCTTTTTTACATATTGAAGAATAGTAATTATTTCTTGGAGATTTTGCGGTAGTATGTATATAATATTGTGTCATCTCTGATTCAGTATAATATAAGTGACGATCAATACTGACCATACCGTCTAACGCACATTTAAAATCTTTAGGGTTAAGTTTTGGAGGCAATGAAAAACGTCTTTGATGCCCCTTATATGCCGCCTCTTTCATACTCCAAAACAACCATACTTGTAGTTCAGGATCTTTTGAGGATAGAATATATTTTTGTTCTGTAGTTGTAAAGATTTTTTGTAACCAGCCTTTTCGTTGCCAATTACTTTGTTTTTTGGCTAATTGTAGATCTATAATATCATTACCAATCATTTCGAAGCTAATTTACCTTCAATAACTTCTAGAGAAGCTTTTACGGTCAGCATTTTTTCCATAGCCTCGTTATCAATCTCAATATCAAACTCATCTTCGACATCTAAAACAACATCTACCAAATTGGCCGAATTAATCTCAAGATCTTTAATGAAATCTGTGTCTTGATTTAGATTCTTAAATCCTTCTTGGTTTTGTACATAAGGTTCTATGATTGTTTTTAATTTGGCTAGCAATTCTTCTTTTGTCATAAATATGTTTTAATACTTTTTAAAGATAACACAAGCATTTACATCTCCAAATCCAAAACTAGCTTTTGCGATAATATTTGGAGAAAAATTGATTGTTTTTGTTGGAATACGATCCCTAGGTACTAAAGAAGCTATCTCTGGATTAAGATCTTCGCAATTTACATTTCCAAAAATGAAGTTTTCTTTAAGTTGTAGTACAGTAGCGACACTTTCAATACTTCCTGAAGCTGCAAGACAATGACCAACCATACTCTTCAACGAATTGATATACGGAAAATCGTTTCCTTTTAGACCTAATGCTTCACACCAATTTTGTATTTCGGCACTATCCTTTGTTGTTGCTGTTAAATGCCCATTTATAGCATCAATATCTTCAGGATAAATTCCAGAGTTTTTGATCGCACTTTGTATACAATGTTGAACGGCAATACTATTAGGAGCAGTCATACTTCCACCATTACGCTGCCCACCACTATTTATAGTGCCTCCAAGAATTTCGGCATATATGGTCGCACCTCTTTTTTGAGCGCTATCAAGACTTTCTATTACCAAAGCTCCTGCTCCACTTCCGGGTACAAATCCACTGGCAGATGCACTCATTGGTCTTGAAGCTTGAGTTGGGTTATCGTTGTATTTATAAGGTAAAATACGCATGGCGTCAAATCCTCCCCATACGTAAGGTCCACTATCACTTGTACTACCCGCCAGAATAACTTCGGCATTACCTGAGGCAATGCGATCATAGGCCATCAAAATAGCTTCGGTTCCTGTACTACATGCAGAGGAGTTTGTTGTTACTATGTTGCCGCAACCCAACTTGCCACCTAAAAATGCACTAATACCACTGGCCATAGTTTGAATTACAGTATTACTCCCCAATCGTCTTACATTACCCTCATCCACTTTATAAATTGCTTCACGGAATTTATCCACACCAAGAATACCTGTTCCAAAAATCACGCCCGTGTTCCATAAAGGAGTTTCAGAATTAGACACATAAAATCCCGCATCTTTCCAAGCATCAACTCCAGCAATTACCCCATATTCCATCCCGGTTGCTTTTAAACCTCGAAGCTCAACACTATTAAAGTAATTGTTTAGGTGTTCTTCTTTATAAATAGGAAAACCAGCAATTTGGCACGAAAAAGATAATTCTTTAAGTTGTTTAATAAGACGAATACCGCTAGTACCTTTCTGAATTGAACTTTTAAATTCTGAAATGGTCATTCCATTTGGAGATGCTATTCCCAATCCCGTTATAACAACTCGTCTTCTATACATTTTTAAATAGCATTAGCAATTGAAATAATTTTATCTATTGCCGCTTTGGCCTCTGACATTATTGGTAAAATAGGCCAAACATGTGGCATATTTTGTCCTACGATTACTTCAATCTCGACGCCTTCTTTCTTTGCTTTGTTAGTAAACAACTCCTGATCGGGAGTAAAAATGTCTAATTCTGCACTAAACATATGTATGGGTGGAAAATTTCTAAGCGACCCATTAATTGGTGAAATTATTGAATCTGTAAGCGGAATGTCTTCTAACAGCATTCTTTTAGCAGATATCACACCATTATAACTTAGAATTGGATCTAAAACATCTATCTCTTTAATCTTTGGATTGGTAAGCGATGCATCTATCAATGGTGAAATAGGAATTAATCGATTTGGAAGATCAATATTTTCTTTTATTAATCGCTGCGTTAGGGTTAAGATTAAATTTCCACCGGCAGAATCTCCTATCAGTATTATTTTATTGGGATCAAATTCTTTTATAGCCTCTAGGTATGCATTAAATACATTTTCTGTTACTTCTTTTATCTTATATTCCGGTGCCTTAGGATAATCTATCATCCATGCAGTTGCTTTTGCACCCTTTGCAATTTTTGAAAGTGCTATCCAATTCTCTCTTGTTGGCCCATAGACAAAGGCTCCACCATGGCAATAAAAAAACAGTATATCTGTATTTTCATTTTTGGGGGTTATGCTTGTTATCGATGTTTCTCCAACTTTTTTAGTATACAATATGCTTCCAGACAATAACCATTTACCAGGACGCAGTATATTTTGTTTTCTCTTCTTTTTATAATCTATAGGATCCTTAGACCAGGAATGCTTCTCCCCTTTTAATTTAAGTACTAACTTCACTAAAGAATATCCAAAACTCATTTTATATCTTCTATCTATTATTTTTCAAATGCTACACCAGCAACAACTCCTTTTGCAACTAGTTCATTTTTAGTGTTATACATTGAAACATTGCATTTTAATTTACTAAACCTAAAATATACCTTTTCAGAAACTACAATAACTCTTTCCCCCGGAAAAACAGGTTTATAAAAACTCATTTCATTACTACTCATGGCAACACCGATAGTTTCTCTATTCCATTTATCTTTTAAAAGATGAATTCCAAAACAAGCCATACCTATCTGTGCCATGCATTCGGTAAGTATTACTCCGGGAGTAACAGGATGATCCCTAAAATGTCCTTCATAAAAATACTCATCATTTTTAAAGGTATAGGCTCCTTTAATATGATCATCATCGATCTCCAGGATTTCATCAACAAACAAAAAGGGTTTGCTATATGGTAATTCTTCTATGATATCGGGTCTAATCAAAATTCACTTCTTTAAAATGCACAACCATTGGGTAGTGGTTGCATTGTCTCTAATTGGCTTGCAAATGTTTTATCCAGGATACTTTCCTGAAATCCATTTTGAACACTGCCTGCGAATATGTTATCACTATACCCAGTAGTATTCATATGTACTCGTACAAATACCTTTTGATCTTTGGTAATGGCAACCGGACCCCCAGATCGAACAAAAGGCTGCTCATCTACATGACTATGTGCGAGAATTCTTCTATATATCAAATCTCCTTCTTCAGAAATTACTTCCCACCAATTTGCATATTGATTGCAACCTGTATCGGGACTTTGAACACCTACACTAAATGTATATTTATTTTCTTCGCCTGTTGCCACAACACTCATTACCTTTACTACTTCAATAATATTCATATCCGGAATATTATTTTCTGCTGTAGTATTATCTTCCTTGCATGAAAACGTATATAAGATCAAAGGAAAACAAAAGATGCATATGTTTTTCATTTTTAACGTATTTTAATTTAAATGCTCCCCTCCATTTACCGGAATCACACAACCATTGATCCAAGATGCCTCCTTTTTACACAATAAATATACGGCATTCGCAACATCTTTAGGTGTAGTAATCCTATTATAAGGGTTCCGTTGTATGCTATGTTCTATAATTTTCTTATAACCAGGTATCATTCGTAAGGATTGTGTATTCACGGCTCCCGGTTGCAAACAATTCGCTCTAATTCCATAAGGAGCAAATTCTAAAGCTATACTTCGCGTAATAGCTTCTAGCGCTACTTTTGCTGCAGAAACTGCGGCATAATTCTTCCATGCTTTGGTATTACCTTCACTGGTAAATGAAATCACACGCGCATCATCAGTAAATAATTTAGTATCAAAAACAACCTTAACCCAATCATAAAGGCTTATTGCCATTGCATCTATTGTTAAATGAAAATCATCATTTTTTAGATTTTGGTTAGTTTCTACCATTGGTTTTAAATTTCCTTTTGCAATACTATGAATCAAAGTTTTAATTTGTCCTTGACCAAGACCTTCCTTAATTTGGATAACGGTTTCCTCTCTTTTTTCTGGTTTTAATAGATCTACATTATAAGAAAGAAAATCAACACCTAATGCTTTAATACTTTCAAAATCAGTATTAATTTGATTCATTTCACTTTTGCGATTACGGTGCACTACAATAATATTCATACCATGCATAGCAAGTTTTTTTGCAGTAGCCAATCCTAAACCAGTACTACCACCAAGTATCAAGCCCCATTGATTATTTAAAAATTCCTTGCTCATAAACACTCTTTGTTTTAAACCTTTTCTTTAAAAAGAATAAATTTGCATACTTATGTACACTTACCATTCAATTAATACTCGCTGTGCTGAAAATCCTGGACCAAAACTCAGTATCAAACCTGTTTCACCTTGCTTAGGATTTCGTTCTAAAAAACGTTCTAAAACATATAAGACTGTAGCACTGCTCATGTTACCATAGTCCTTTAAAACAGCCTTTGTATCATCTATATTTTTACCAAGATGCCCAAAAAGTTCTTCAACAGTTTGCACAATTTTTTTTCCGCCAGGATGAAATATAAGATGATCTATATTTTCAATTTTTGTATTGTACTTTTTCAAAAAAGGATGAATCACATTTGGAAAATGCTCTGCAATTTTTGAAGGTACTTCGGGATCTAACACCATTTGCAATCCGCCATTGGTCATTTTAAAACCCATCATTTTCGTTGCATCATAAAAATGATACATCTCATCGCCTATTATTTTAGGTCCACTACTATCTTCTTCTGAAGACAATAGCGCACAAGCAGCACCATCTCCAAAAATTGCTGCACTAACCATATTTGTCATACTATGATCATCTAGCTGAAAAGTAGCTGTAGGTGATTCTATAGCGATTACAGCGGCTCTTTTTCCTGGATTAGCTTTTAAAAAGTTTTTTGCATAAATAATTCCAGATACTCCAGCAGCGCAACCCATTTCAGTCACAGGAAGTCGTACAATATCCTGGCGCAAATCCAAATCATTTATAATATAAGCATCTATAGAAGGAATCATAATACCTGTGCAGCTTACTGTAATAATATAATCCAAGGATTTTGCTGGCCAACCTGCTTTTTTTAAAGCTTTTTTTAAAACTGAAGTTCCTAATTTTTTAACCTCTCTTATATAGATGTCATTTTTTTCTTCGAATGATGAAGCTGTAAATACTTCTTCAATACTCATTATCCCATAACGTTTATCTACTGCTGCATTCTCGAATATTTTAAGGACTTTACGCCTGTAACGGTCTTCTTCTCCCGATAACCATTGAGAAACAAAAGGTAATATTTCTTTGGTTTCTCTCATATATTGAGGTAACTGCTTGGTTACTGCGGCAATTCTTACTTCCAAATTTCCTTACGTATTATTTATTATAATTTAATCAATATTTTGTTTTGATAACCCAACGGTATCTAAATGCCCATCTCCAATCAATAGAGTATTGTTGAAGATTGAGTTCTTTGGCATAGTCTAACAATTCCTTCTTTTTAAACCCCCTCTTTATCGAAACTAAACCATCATTTTTAGCAATGTATCCTTTAATAAAAAATAAACTAAATAATTTAAAAAGATAATATGCCAATTTGCTTCTATGAAGATCATTGATAACAACACCTACAGAAGCCAATTCTACAGCCTTTCTTATAACACCCTTGATTTCTTTGCAACTAAAATGATGCAATGTAAGCGTACACAATATTATATCACAAGTAAGTTCTGAATTTTGAACCTTTAAAATATCATATTTATAATACGATATCTCTGGATATAAAACACTTAGTTTTTTTCCTAATTCAAGGCTTTTTTCATTTAAATCTACACCAATTAATTTTACCGTTATATTTTTCTTTCTATAGAGATCAGCTAATACCCTTAGTATTTCACCGTCTCCACATCCAATATCTACAATTGTCAATTCTTTGTTGAGGTCTGCATCAATCATCAGTTGATCAACCGATTTTATAGTAATACTATTCCCTCCTAATAACTTGTTTACCCGTGAGATATCGGCTAATGCAATTTTCAAGGCTTTTTCCTCTACATTAACATCATCCATTATTTCTGGTTCGTTACTTCTATGTACTAAATTTATGAACATACTAAAGGTTCTCCATGGGTTTGTTTGATTATTTTAGGCACTGCAGAGGGCATAACACTTGCTAACCAATATGATAATTGTTGAAGATTACCATTTAACACAATACGCTGTAGTAATCTACCTGTTCGTAACCTTTTTGAAAAGGTTTGATTCCATTGTTGGGCATATAGTTTTTCTAAATCCGCTCTTGATAAATCAACTACTTCACTATAACATTTAATTAACAATTCACAAAGTATTTGGGCGCTTTGTATTGCCATTGCCATACCATTGCCACATAATGGATGTATGAGTCCTGCCGAATCGCCAACCATAAAAATATGATGTTCAACTGGCTCTTTTCTATCAAAATTAATTTGGCTTATAGTTATCGGTTTATCAAATAATAGTTCTGCATCTTCAAAAAAGGATTTTAAGTGTTCATTCTTATACATTACTTCCCTCTGAAAAGAATCAACATCCTTATATTTTTTAAAACTATCATAATTCACTAAATAACAAGTATTCACCTTGTTTTTTTCTACTCTTGAAATCCCACAATATCCTCCCTTAAAACTATGTAGAGCAACAGTATTTGTATCAATTTTTGCATTATAATGCCCTTTAACTGCCAACCATGGAGATTTTTTGAAACTAAAATTACGATTAAGTTTCTTGTCTAGTGTTGATCGCTTACCATATGCACCAATAACATAATCACACGTAAACATTAAATTTTGAGCAGTTTTAACCTTAAAACCATCAGTATCATAATCAACCTGTAATACCTGATCTTGTAGTATTTGCACTCCAGATTCTTTAGCCTTTTTTACTAAATGATAATCTAATGTATATCTGCTAACTCCAAATCCGCCTAATGGCAGTTCGCTATGAATCGTATCTCCTTTTTGAGTAGTGATGACAAACTTAGAAATATCAACTGGTTGAATTGACGTTAAATCGATATTTAAAAAATCAAAATATGGGAATACTTCGTTAGAGATATACTCACCACAAACTTTATGCTTTGGATAGCTTTCTTTTTCAATAAGCACGACCTCTATATCATACATAGCCAGATGGATTGCACAGGTTAAACCGGCTAAACCACCACCTACAATTATTATATCTGAATGCCTATTCATCAAATGAAGATACGTAAAATTTGTGCATAAAAAAATCCCGACTAGTATGTCGGGATTCTTGATTTTATCTTTCAGTAAAATTATTGTTTTACTTGTTGTTGAGCATCTCTCTTCATTTTTTCGTTCGCTACAATTCCTAACTCTACTCTTCTGTTTTTTGCTCTTCCTTCTGCAGTTCCATTATCATATTTAGGAAGTGTTTCTCCATGTGCATAGGTTGTTAAACGACTTCTACTAATTCCTTGCGATACTAAGTATTCTGTAACTGCATTTGCTCTTTTTTGAGATAATGACATATTATAACTATCATCTCCTGTGCTATCAGTATGCCCTTCAACAATGATATTAGTATCTGGGTATTCTTTAAAAATACCGGCAAGTTTGTTCAGATTAGTTTTAGATTTTGCATTAATATTAGATTTATTGGTTTCAAAATAAACCCCACTATTTTCATCAAACACTACATCAATACCTTCACCAACTCTTGTTACTTCGGCTCCAGGTATTTCTGACTCAATTTTCTGAGCTTGTTTATCCATTTGCTTTCCTATAACCCCTCCGGCTACACCTCCAACTACACCACCAATAACAGCCCCTAATGCTGAGTTTCTTTTTCCTACATTATTACCAATCACTCCACCAAGTACAGCCCCGGCTGCAGTACCAATTACTGCTCCTTTTTGAGTATTGTTTGCATTTTGTACGGCTTCACAACTTGATAATATTGCCACTGCCATTAATGCAACCCCAATTTTTTTAAGATTTGTCTTCATCATTGTATAGATTTGAATTATTGTATTTTATTGAAATTCATCGTGATTACAAAAGGTGAACCTTCTAAACTAACCGTCATTGCCCAAGTCATTGTTGTGTCATCAAGATGTTTTAATGCCATTCTATATCCGGCATTATTATTTGTACTTTTTTTCTTTTCGTTTATTGGCTTAAATAAGAAGTAGTATTCTCCGTCTCCTTCTGGTTTTGGGATTGTAAATCTAAAATTACGTTCACCTGTAGATGTACAACTACTTTGATTCACTTGATATTTACCAGTATTATTATTAGGAATAAATTTCCAAGTACTACCAGTGAAACATTCAGCAGAAGCATCATTATATAAGTTTACATCGAATATACCTGAACGATCATAAGAGATATTATTTAAAGACCACTCCCCTTTTAAGGTTTTTTTGGCTGCAATAACCGTTTTTTGAGGCGCACTGCAAGAAGCTAGTACTATTACAACCAGCATTAACATAAGTTTTTTCATTGTAGTTAGATTTTATTTTTATAAAAATAGCTAATAACGATAACGTTTCCAATATTATTATATTTCAAATTATTATTTTGAAAATAGAATTATTTCATATTCCAAAATGGATGAAATACCTAAAATAAAGATAAAATGCTTTGCGCTTGAGTTTTAGTTATTTCTTGGTACCCTAAACAGCAAAATCAAGCCAACAACAAAAAACAATATTAGAAAAAGAATAGAATATCTTACACTTCCTGTTAATTGCGCTATAATCCCGTAAGAAAACATACCGATTACAATTCCAATTTTTTCTGAAACATCGTAAAAACTGAAATATGAAGCTGTATCAACTGCATCTTTTGGTAAAAACTTTGAATAGGTTGATCTTGAAAGTGCTTGTATACCTCCCATCACCAAACCAACAATAGCCGCTGCAATATAGAACTGAAATGGAGTTGTGATGGTATAAGCATAAATACACAGCCCTATCCATATAAAATTAATTGTAATAAGTGTTCTAATATTACCATATTTTGAAGAAGCCATTGAAGTAAGGAATGCTCCCAATATAGCAACAACTTGAATTAAAAGTATACTAATAATTAGCCCAAAAGTAGCATCTTGATCGCCCCAGTCTAACTCCTCTATTCCAAAATAGGTAGCAATGAGCATAATGGTTTGTACCGCCATACTGTATACAAAAAAAGCGGTTAGGTATCTGCGAAGTTTTATATCGTTTTGCAAAGCTATCCATATCATTTTTAATTCTTTAAACCCATTAAAAATGATCGCCTTAGTCAACACTTCTTTTTTATTTCCTTTTGGCAAATAGTAATATGTGTATTGGCTGAACCCTATCCACCATATTCCTACCATTACAAAAGATAATCTTGTAGGTTCTCCAGCGCTTTCAAACCCAAAAAATTCATAAAATAGAATCATGACCAAATTAATTGCCAATAGAAGTACACTACCAAAATATCCTAAAGAGTATCCTTTTGCACTAATGGCATCTTGTTGCTCAGGATATGCTATATCTGGCAGATATGAATTATAAAATACCAGACTTGCCCAAAAGCCTATCAGAGCAAGAAAATAGCACAATAGTCCAAACCACAAATGCTCTAATGAAAACCAATACAACCCTATACATGATAACGCCCCTAGATAACAAAAGAACTTTAGGAAGTTTTTCTTATTTCCTACATAATCGGCAATACCTGACAGAAATGGGCTAATAAATGAAACCACCAAAAATGCTATAGCTGTAACATAACTAATCAAAGAATCATTATTAAAATCATACCCCAGAAAATGTACAGTATCATTAATAATATTACCTTCATTATCTTTAATGATAGTCAATGCTCCCCAAAAAATAGGGAAAACAGCAGAAGAGATTGTTAAATTATAAACAGAATTTGCCCAGTCATAGAATGCCCATGCATTCAATAATTTCTTATGCCCTTTTGGTAGTGTTTTACTCATCAAATAGAATTAAAAAACCGTTCTGAATTAGTTCAGAACGGCTTCTAAAATAAGTATAATCTTTTTAATGTATCTAAACTTTATAATTATTTAAAAGTAGTTATCCCAAATTTTTTAGCTTCTGCCCTTGCTGAAGGTGCCCATGCCGTAAGGTTTGCAATACGAGTATCACTAGAAGGGTGTGTACTCATAAACTCTGGCGGTGATTGCCCGCCACTATTAGCTTTCATACGTCTCCATAAATTAGCAGCCTCGTCAGGATTATATCCAGCGATAGCCATAAGTTGAAGACCTATACGGTCTGCTTCAGTTTCATGACTTCTACTAAAAGGCAACATTACTCCAAACTGACTACCAAGACCAAAGGCTGTACCCACGATTTGTTGTGTTTGCTGACTTTTTCCACTTACAGCCACAGCCGTAGCGGCACCTGCCACTTGTTGTATTTGTGAAGCACTCATTCTTTGCTGGCCATGATTAGCCAATGCATGAGCTACCTCATGCCCCATAATAGCAGCGATACCTGTTTCGCTTTGCGCTATTGGTAAAATCCCGGTATAGAATACGATTTTACCTCCAGGCATACACCATGCATTTACCGTTTTATCTTCTACAAGGTTATATTCCCATTTATAATCTTTTAAATACCCGGAATAACCATTTGCATTCAACCACCGCTCTGAAGCTCTGGCAATTTTTTGCCCTACTCTGGTAATCATCTCTGCATCAGATGTACCCTTGACTACTTTATTTTCTCCTAAAAACTGATTGTATTGTTGAAATGCCATTGGCAATATCTGAGAATTTGGCACTAAAGCTAACGTTTGCTTACCTGTAAATGGATTAGTAGCACACGATATAAATAGTACAGCTGTCCCCCAGACTAAAAGTTTTCTAATTTTCATAATCAATATTCTGTATAATTTTGGTTAGCTAAAAATACTAAAAAAACATAGGATTTGAAACAAAGTAATGATGTTCTCTTTCTAATTTTTTCGATAAAAACACAACTTATTCGATAACAGGTAACTTAACACCAAAATCATACTCGTATTATTCAGGCAAATAAAATCTCAGGCAAAAAAGGGGTTTTCACCCTATATTTTAGGGGTTAATTCTTATAGAAAAAAGAAGAAATATATCTAACTTCACAAGTATCAAAAAGACAAATAAACAACTGTATATCAGTAATTTTAGTATTTGGATTTAAAACAATAAAAAGTTATATTTATATACCCCACACATTGATATAAAAAATAGTATATCGTATTCGCAGTTTTTGGTTTCTTAATTGCAATCGTTCTTATTCATCCATCTAAAAGAATACACGATTATGAACCTATATGCTTTACTTATCGGAATAAATGAATACGAATTAAGCCCTTTAAATCAGTGCGTTAATGACGTAAAAGAATTTGAAAAGTATCTAAATACGCTTGGAAACGTCTATAACAATATTTCAATTGAAGTGCTAATTGATCATAAGGCTACAAAAAGTAATATCATTAAACACATTACTACTTTTTTAAATAAAGCAAATGACGACGATGTAGCTTTTATATATTATAGTGGTCACGGCACTTTAGAAGATAGTTCTGGCCGATTTAGTGATGCATATACTGGTTTAATTGAATGTTTGGTTTGTTATCACAATGATCAGAATAATGAAAACTTCTTATTGGCAGATAAAGAACTGCGTTATTTGTTTTCGAAGTTTGAAAACAATCCACATCTGATCACTGTATTTGATTGTTGTCATTCTGGAGACATTGTAAGGTCCGTTATTAACCAGGCCGGTAACGACTCCAGACAAAGAAAATTAAGTACTGTATTTCCGTCAAGGAAGTATGAAGACTTCGTTTTTTGTGAAGAAATTGATGAAGAAAGTACTAAAACATTACAACTATCCTCTTTAATTCCATATAAAAACTCAGTAAATATTTCGGCTTGTCTTTCTTCAGAATCTTCCTGGGAAGATCATAAAGGAGGGGTATTTACAAGATTTCTTTTACAACTTTTAAAAGCCAAAGACAGTAAACTGAACTACTTAGACATAGCGAAATGGGCAAAAATTAGTTTAAAAGACATTACAAACAAAAAGCAAACTCCAACAATTAGTGTTCAAGGATCGGGTAAAATTGATCATTACAGCTCTTGGCTAAACCTTTATCCTGAACACAATCAAATTGATCAGGGTCAAGTATTTTATAATAATAAAAATGGTTGGTACTACAATAAAGGCCAATTATTTGGCATAAAAGAAGGTGCAAAAATCACTATTCAAATAGAAGAGAGTAAAACTTTTACTACAGAAATTATCGATGTAAGCCTTGAAGACTCCTTAATCACTGATCCCTTAGAAGCAGGAATTGAGCTAGATTTTAAAAAATCGTATCCCGTAATTACCGAAACTGTTTTTAATGCATTAGACATACATGTTTTGAATCTGGACAAAAATATACATACCCAAAATCAAGTAACCGCGATACTAACCAACATTGATAATCTAAACATTTCTACACCAGAGAGCGCTAGTTTTTTTGTCATTATATTTAATCAAACTGTATATATAACACTACCCGATGATCCATACAGACCTTTAGCAGTTCAAATAGATATTTTAAATACTAATGAAGAAACCATACAAAAAAGACTTGAAAATCAAATAGAAGCCTTAGTAAAATGGAACTATTACAACACATTAATCAACCCAGATGCCGGTTTTTCTGTTATCCCGATTAAAGTTGAAATGCGAATTAATGAGAGTCAACAATGGATAGATGTAACAAATTCTGGAGTTGATCTCAACACCATAGAAAATCAATATACAAGAAGTGGCGAATATTACCAGAAATTTCAAATTAAGGTTTCTAATATTTCTAACGAAGATATTTTTGTTTCGGCTTTACTGCTAAGTTCTGATATAGGAATCTCAACAGATTTATTAGATAATAAATCTAAAAAACTTAAACCAGGAGAGACAATACTGTTTTATGAGCATCGAAAAACTCCTCTTTCATATTGGACATTAGATGCATATAAAGAAATTTATAACTGGAAACATGATTGGTTGTATTACAAATTTATTGTAAACAATCAAGAAGACATTACTCCTATTATTCCTGATATGGCTCAATCCCCTCTATCTCCACCAATTACCCATCACGGTAATTTAATGGGGACCGGCGCTGTTGACGATTTAGAATTAGAGAATACAAAATGGGATGTATACACTACCGAGCTTAGACTTCATAACCCCACATATAATATACTAGGAAAAAAGGTATTACAAAACTGGGACTGGTATTCAAATGATGAAATTGTAGCGCCTTTTATTAACGCATTATATACTTCAAAAAAACAAAATGGGTTCATTTTTAAGACGATAAATTCACCTAATGCCACAGGTGATATTGAAGTTAATACACGAAGTGTATCTGGTTTTAAGTTAAAACTTGGAAATTATTTAGATGACAAATGCAGGTACCGAAAGTTTAAAAAATCAAAAAAAATGTTTCCTCATTTACCAGTCATTGTCGCTGAAGGGGATTCTTGGTTTTTATTTCCGTTTTTGGTAAAAGACACTCTTGATTATGTAATGGAAAAGTATCCTTTGCGCAGTATTGCTGCCGCAGGAGATGAGATTCAAAATTATAGAGATAGTGGTCAACTCCTTAAAGAAATTGAAAAAGAACGTCCACGATATGTTCTAATTAGTGGTGGCGGTAATGATGTTATAGGTCCAGAGATTGAAGATATTCTTATACCAGGATTAGAATCAGGATTAGAAGCTTCTGAGTATTTGAATGAGAATCATCAGAAAAAAATGAACCAATTATGGGGCAACTATAATTATTTTTTTAATCGAATTTCCGAATTTGATTTTGTAGAACAGGTGTTTATTCATGGTTATGATTATGTTCTTGCAGATTTGGATGATAAAACCATTAAAAATGGTTGGGTCAATAAATATTTGATCAAAAAAGGAATTACCGTATTAGAAGATAGATCCAAAATAATTCGATATCTCATCGACACTTTTAATGCGCTATTAGAAGATGTTACTCAAAAGCATAAGAATGCAACCTACTTAGATATGAGATCCACAGTTAGTAAAAACGAATGGTACGACGAAATTCATCCAAATGATGCGGGATTTGCTAAAGTGGCAGAAAAATTTTTAAACGCTATTAATCAATTAGAATATATAGATCATGAGAATATGTAAAAACGACATAACAGACCAAATAAGAGATTTGTTTGATGCTAATCCACTTAGAATTCCAGAGGCTAGAATACAACCCATGTGCATGCTCGAAATACAAAATCACAAACCAAAATATTTGGGAGAGTTCCGATTTTTGGTTAAAGATGGATTTAATCATCCTATTGAGATTAATACCTCTACCGTAGCACAAGTATCCAATGTTAAAACCAAAAAGATCGATTTTAAAATTGGTTTTGATATTCTAGGTAACTTTATTAAAGCTTTTGGAATAGACCCTGCAGCCGTTGGGGCTTCAATAAAAGGAACCAGCAAAATGTCCTTTTCTTTCGGAAATGTAGTCAGAAAATATATTGACACCTTAGAACTTGGTCATGTTTTGGTTTCTAATGATATTAAAGGTGACCCTGATAATATGTTCATTCAGGAAATTTCAGAAAAAAAAGAAGTAAAATTAGCCCTAATTACTGATATTCTAACTAGCACGGATTTTTCGCTTTCTACATATAAAGATAATACTACAGAAGCCGAGATTAATATTCCTTTAATTCAGGAATATTTAGCAAACGTTGATACCAATTTAACAATCGAAAAAATGTCTGAAAATGAAGTAAAGTTTAAAGGCGACACACCTCTTACTTATGCATTTACCTGTGTAGAAATTAACATTGATCCCGTTACCGGAAAATTTTCAAGAGGACAATGGCTAGACAACATACGTTCTGTAAAAGATAGTAGTACAACAACAGCCGTTGCAGAACAAATTGAAATACCTAAACTATTGCTTGACGACAACCAGGCAAATCCCTTATTAATAGATTTTTAAACCTTAAACGCAGACTCATGAAAGAATTTTTTGTTGGAATATTTGAAAATGATGCAGGAGCTCCATTAACACATTTGGATGATGAACGTAAAGCCATCGATGTTCTTTTATTAAAAGAAAAGGAAATATTTAGTAAAGAAATCATCCTTAATGAAGGAATTGATGGATTTATTAGTAAACTTCAGCTACTTACTAATGTGATGACCGTTTTTCACTTTAGTGGCCATCATAATAACGATGATGAAGCTATTACACTAAGCGACGAAATATTTAACGATAAAGGCTTAATTCAGATTTTGAACAATGCTCCAAAATTAAAGATGGTTTTTATCAATGGATGCTCTAGTCAAAAAATTGTTGACGCATTATCCAATGTACCTATTGTAATTGGTACTAAAACTCCAGTTTATGATCATTTTGCAAAAACATTGTCAACCAGGTTTTATGAATTGTTACTAAATCAAAAGGATAATATCGATACCGCCGAAAAAATCGAAGCTATATTTAATCAAGCTCAAGGTTTTCAGCATGGGTATTATGAAGATTCAGAAAATACTGAAAGAGGACCAATGGCTGCAGATGATATCGATAATAAAATCAATAATTATAGTTTTAAAATCAACAGAGAAGCAACTGATTTTGATTTACGAACAATGTATTATCCAGATCCTGATAACTTTCCTGTAAAAAATCGTTTTCAAAACTTAATTAATGAAATAAAACAAGAAGAAAATCTCAAAGAAGATTTATACAAATACTACCCTTATTTTTTATGCATACACCTAGAAATATTATCAGATTTTCATGATATAAACAACAGTATTTATCAAGAATTAAGTAAAGAACGCTACTGGGTGATCAGAAGTATGTTTAAAGAGTTTCTAAATTTCCTCAAATTTTCTGCTTACTCCATTATCTGGTCAATTTCAAAAAGAGATCTTGACTTCAAAGCCAAATTGAGTAGTCAACTAAAAGAAATTCTTAGAGAAAATCTTGAAATTGGTTGGGAGTCTCATGTACAAGATAAAATCACAGAGGATCTTTTCTTTATTTATAATAATATCCCAGATGAATATTTGGAAAAAAATGTCCTTTGGAGCGAATTAAAAGCTTGTGTTATACAAAATCGACAACTATTTAAAGATGTCTCTGATTTTTTCTCTGCCCATATGGAACATAATCAAAATAGCAAGCATAATTATATTAAGACAGAGCTTTATCTTGAAAAATTCTTAAGAAATTTTACATTTTTGAGATCCCTAGGAATAGAATCAATTTACGACGTATTCTATAATCAATTTAGATACGATAATCAACGTTCTTATGTCATTAATCGTTCATATTACCCTGTTAGTAAAAGGCCAACAGCATTAGATGATAAAAAAAGTGAAATCTTTGAAGTAACCGATGATGAAGCTTTACTTGATATTGACATACATTCGGTATATATCTGTACTACTAAGAACAAATCCGGAAAACCTAAAAGACAATTAAATCTGTCTCCTTTTTATCTTGATGTTAACTCTACGTCTGTAGCTAAAGATAAAATAAAACTATACTATTTAGATCGATACTCGGAAGCGACAGAGAAACTGATTTATAAAGAAGTTATCAATGCAAAAGTTGATAGAAATAATGATTCAAAAAAGAGAAAATTAGGCGAAGAAATAGAAGTTCCTCTGGATGAAGATATGATCTTAGCTTTATATAAAGACGGGAAAAAAGATATTATAGAAATTGAAGAAAAGAAAAAAATTAGAGATCATTTTGAGTACATAAAGAATTTAATATCCTATTCGTAAGTCATGCCTCACTCAAAAATCATATCACCCTTTAAATTTTTAAACTCATATCAAAAAAAGGATTACTTAACTTATTTTGGTAGAGATCAAGAAAGTATTGCCCTTTTTGATCTCTATAAAGATTCTACAATTATGATTTTGCATGGTCCTTCGGGATCTGGTAAAACAAGTCTTATTTATTGTGGTTTACTCAATCGAATACGATATGATAAACAAGTGATTAGTATTCGAAGAGATGAAAATCTTATAGAATCTATTAAGAAAAAACTATTCATATATGCCGGAAACGACAATTGGACTCCAGAAACTCCTTCAAAGCTATTAGATGATTTTTTTTCATTTCATGAAGATCTAAATAGGATTTTAGGGTTTATAGACCATATAGAAGAATTAATGCTTACTGTAGAAGAAGAAATACTAGAGCGAAAAAGAAACAAAAGAAAAATTAGACAAACTTCTACAGAACAATCTATAGCAGAAGATGCTCCTGACACTGAAGAGAAAGATGATCAATATGTTATTTCACAATATAAAGAACGATTACAGAAATTCATTCTTGAACGAAAAGAACTCCTTGAAAAATTAGGAGAAAAAAATGTGCAGCTAAGTACCATATCTAATCAGTTAAATGAATATTTCACAAATATTAGAGTTTCAAATTCTGGAGCATCATTTACTCCATTAATTATTTTTGACCAGTTTGAAGAGCTTTTTGTTCATGGAACAAAAGATGAAATGAATAAGCTTGGGTTATTCTTAAAGCTCATTTTTGATTATAAAATTCCGTTTAATATCATAATCTCTTTAAGAGAAGAGTATTTTGGATACCTGGATCAATTGCAATCTTATATTCCGCATATTTTTTATAAAAAAATACGTCTTGCGCATCCAAATAAGGAAAGCATACAAAGTATTATCGAAAAATCTTTCCTGAAGTTTAACATAAATCAATATAAAGGTGATACCGATGAAAAACTATCAGATATAGAAAAATATAATAGGATAGAATTAATTCTTGATCAAATCAAAATTAAAGATAATGGATCTACGAGCTATCATCTACCTTTTTTACAAGTATATTTAGATCGGTTATATAAAGTAGATTATTATAGAACTTATGGTGATCAACAGTTAAAAGATGAAAATAACATTTTATTGCCGTTAGAATTTAAAGAACACGAAATTAAAGAGTTTGGTTCTATAGAACATGTATTAGAAAATTATATCCGAGAAATTAATAACAAAATTATTAGGAACACCAATAATAAACTCAACAATAAAACACAACATAAAGATAGTATAATTAAGTTTTTGAGGCATTTTAAAACCAAAGATGACCTCAAAAAAAGAGTACCCATACAAATTGAAAAAGAGAATTATTATATCATAGATAATCAAAAAATACTTAATAAAATTCAAACAGATATATGGGAGGATAACGACCCAGAGTATAATGATACGGTATCAGAAATTATTAATGAATTAAAAGAAAAAGGAATTCTAAATGTAAGTACTGGTTATGCCGAATTGAGTCATGATATCATCGCTAAAGTTATTAGTAACATACGTACTGAAGATGATTTTAGATCTTTAATTAAGAAAGATTTTATTTCTTCTTTTGATATTTATGAGGATACCAAAAATACTGGCGATTTACTTTCTGCACAGCAAATAGAACGTATGAATCAATGTATGTCATACATCATGAATGATGATGATGCTGATCGATTAAAACGTAAAAAACAATTTTTAAGTGATAGTATTAGAGAAAGCCAGAAAGAAGAATTAGAGAAAAAAAAGCTTGAAAAGAGATTAAAAATATTCTTTTATTACCCTTTTATTCTAACTTCTCTACTCTTTATCCTGGCAGCATTAGCCTATTCATTACAAAAATCTGTAAAAGAGAATCGCATCAAAGAGCTGCTAAGTTATGCATTGCGAGATTATAATGTAGATAAAACAAGTTCTTTCAATTATATCAGAGCGTCAGAAAAAATTCGTGAAGAAAAATTACTGTGGTTTTTACCCTTCGACACCAAATTTGATTTGTTAATGGATTTTAAAAATGATCTATATAGAGAATATAAGCGAATGCCTTTTTATTATAATAGTATTGACCTAAGAAAAGACCAGAGACTCACCAATAATGATACTATAACATCAACAAAAACCAGAAGATTTCCGGCGAATAGTGATACGCTATACCTATTTGCTGCAACATCATCAGAAAAACTAATTATTTCCCCCATAAATTATGTGCAAAAAAATTCAAAAGCCAATTCTAATAATATTAAAAATAACATAGTAGCTTTTGAACCTTACATATCTCATAAAAATAATGTGAAAGAACTAATGATCCTCATAGCACAAAGAAAACCTAATAACAGCTTGGTTCTTAGAATTCTTGACACTAAAGGAAATGTAATAGACAAAAATGATAATGTAATTATAAACGGCACAAAGATAGATATCGAACATAAAGCAAATGAAGTATTTATTATAGGTGTCGACAATAAAATCTTGGAATTAGATTTTTCAAAAAGCGAAAACAAGATTAATGAAATTGAGAATTTAGATCAAAAAATCAGAAAAATAAAGGCATTAAATAACACTGATTTCATAGTGCTTTACGGTAAAGATAAGTTGTATCTAAATAAAAAAAATGAGAAGACTATCAATATTCTGGAGGATATTGAGTTTAAAGAAGATGATATCATTCATACTTTTAAGGTTAAAAATAAAGATACTGTTTTATTGGGATTAAGAGGTCGGATAAAAGAACTGGATCTAAATACATTAAATGCAAATGACCATTATGTTCATGATGAGCAAATAAATACAATAGCTCTTGATAAAGAAAAAAACGAAATGCTTATCGGAAGTAGAGATAATGGTGCAAATTTATGGAACTCAGATAAAATGTTACGTAAACAATTTATTGGCCATTCTAAACCTATACACAATGTTTCTTTTATTAAAGGAGATACAGATTTCATAATAACAAGTGGTGAAGATCAAATGGTAAAAATTTGGAATATCACCCCTATTGAGGATCGAATTATTAATAGCGATTCTCTTTATAAACATCTAAAAAATGTAGAAAAAGTTCCTTTATCACGTAATACGAAAATCACCTATTTACAAAAAAAAATAAATCAAGGAAATCAAGATATGTATGACTATATAAATAATATTCGTGATATCGACTTCTCAAAAAATAGCAGATATGCCATTTCAGGAAACTCTGACAATACTGCTATTTTATGGAAAAAAACGAAGGCCAAATTTGATACTTTGCAAGTTCTTTCTGCTCATACCAGCGAAATTGTTGATTTAGAGTTTCACGAAAATGATTATATTCTTACGGCTAGCAGTGATCATACGGTTCAGATTTATAAAAAGGATAACCCTAGAAATAGTATCGCTCGAATTTTGAACGAAGAAAAAAACGAATTTACACCAATACCCAGCCTTATACGTCATGACTATCCCATAAAAACCGCAACTTTTTATAAGAATGGTAAATATATTATTTCAACCGACATAAAAGGAAATACAAAAAAATGGAACTTTCTTAAGTTTGATTCAATTATAAATGCAAGGACCTATAGCTTTTCTCCAGATGTGCTAAAAAAATAGTTAACTCGTTAGATGAAGCTTTGCAAAGACTTTTGGAATGACCAAGGTATTATTTTCAGTATCAAATGGGACCATAACGCCATCAACTTCAATTTTACCAATTGTAAAAGGAAGACCAATACACTCCACTCGAATAGTTTCGTATTCTGTGATATAATTTCCTTCAACAATTTGCTCAATAATTACTTCTGTCTCTTTTCCTGTTAAAGAGAAGCTACGCAAACTATATTCACCTTTAGTATAATCATATCCATCTTGTGCATCTTCATACACTCTTGAGGTTTCTGTATTTCCTAGTTTATAATATACTTCTAAACGTAATTCTTCAATTCTTTTCTCTCCAACATACTGTTGTATTGGATATTTAGGAATGATTGCCCCTTCTTTAATAAACAAGGGTATACTATCTATATCTGCATCTACCCAACGCTCCATTCCGCCCTTTACAAATTCGCGAGTCCAGTAATTATACCAATGCCCTTTGGGTATAAACATTCGTCTACCTTTAGAATTTGGTTCTTGTATCGGGCATACCAAAATTTGATTTCCAAATATAAACTCATCTGTTTTATAATGTGTTTGCGAATCGCTTTGATCAAATAACACTAAAGGTTTTAGCATTGGAATACCCTCTTCAGCATATTCCCAAAACATAGTGTATAAATAGGGTAATAATTGATATCGAAGCTCAACAAATTTACGAGTGATATTAATTACTTCTTCACCAAAGGTCCATGGTTCCTGATCGCCATGATCACCAGAAGAATGTGTACGACAAAACGGATGAAAAACACCCAGTTGTATCCATCGTGCATACAATTCTCCAGAAGGATGCTCTGCAAACCCCCCTATATCACTACCTGTAAATGACATGCCGCTCATACTCATACGCTGCATCTGGACATTAGCCACCCAAAGATGCTCCCATGTCGCTACATTATCCCCCATCCAGGAAGATGTAAATCTCTGTGCTCCTGAATATGCTGATCGTGTAATAATGAATGGTCTATGAGGGTAAACGAACTTTCTCACTCCATTATAAGTTGCTCGTGCCATTTGGGTGCCATAAATATTATGCGCTTTTCTATGGCTACATGGTTGTCCGTCATAATCATGGCGCACATCATCAGGAAATGTCTTACTGGGGACTTCCATTATTGCCGGCTCATTCATATCGTTCCATACGCCCTTCACTCCTATTTCATCAATGATTTCTTTGAATAAGTCAGACCACCATTCTCTTACTTCTGGGTTTGTAAAATCTGGAAAATAGCACTCTCCGGGCCATACTTTTCCTCGCATAAGGGGTCCGTCGGCTCGTCTACAGAAATAATCTTTCTCTATTGCTTCCTTATATACCCAATACTCTTTATCGATTTTGATTCCGGGATCAATAATAACAATTGTCTTAAATCCATCTTCAGCGAGTTCTGCGACCATACGTTTTGGATCGGGGAAATATTCTTTATTCCAAGTAAAACATCTAAATCCATCCATATAGTCAATATCCAAGTAAATCGCATCACAAGGAATTTTTAATTCTCTGAATTTACTAGTAATTTCCTTTACTTCTTTTTCGGGATAATAACTCCATTTACATTGATGATATCCTAAAGCCCATAACGGCGGTAACTCTGGCTTGCCTGTAAGATCTGTATACTGTGTAACAACATCTTGCATATTGGGTCCATGGAAAAAGTAATAGTTCATTTCACCTCCAGGAGCCCAAAAACTAGTAACATCACGGCGCTCTTTACAAAAATCAAAAAACGTCCTAAACGTATTATCAAAAAAGATTCCATATGCCCGTTGTTCATACATTCCTATATAAAATGGAATGCTTTTGTATAGTGGATCTTGATCCTTACTAAAAGCATATTGATCTGTAGCCCAGTTTTCAATACGTTTACCTTTGAGATTGAGATGCATTGGTTTATCTCCTAAACCATAATACAACTCTCCTAAGGGAGCATGTTTACTCATTTTTACAATATTACCACCGTGCTCATAACTTTGCTCCCAATGAAACCCTAGATCATCTTTACAAATTACATTGTCATGGTGGTCATAAATTGTTGTACCGAGATCATCTTTTTGTATGGTGATTTTTATCGTATTGGTGTGTATTGAATATTGATTCTCATGTTCTTCTACCTTTGCATCAAAATACTCTTTAGGTGAACCATTTTCTATGGCATATGAAAAATCTTTTTCAAAATTATTATCAGTGGCATATCTAAAACGAACTACACTATCTTTTAATACAGTCACTTGTAAAATAACTTCGTTATTGGTTAGAAAATTTACCTTACCTTCTTCTTGCGAAAAGGAAATTACTTTACCTGGAAACAAATTATGATTTTGTTTTAACTCTGTATTAATGATCATGCCGTTTTCTTTTTAATTGCTTCAGAACGTTGTAAACTTATTTATTAATTGAACGTAAAGCCTTCTTGATAATATATTGAGTTTCTTTTGTTTTTGATTCTTTTTCCCATTGCTTGCATATTTTTATAACCCAATCTGGACGAGTTTTACTAGCATCATTTAACCAGTTACCGACAGCATCCCTAACATATTTTGAAGAATCAGATTTAAGCGGTTCTAATATTGCAATTCCTTTTTCAGGGTTTTCTTTTAATGCATCAATCTTTTTGGTCCAAACACCAATAGGTCTTGTTACTTCTGCAGCGTATCTACGAATATTTTCATCTTGATCTGAAGTCCATTGTACCAAAATATCTATAGCACTATCCAAATCCGTGATAATAGCTTCTTTTACAGCAAAAATAGCGACCTCACGAACTCCAAAATGCGTATCTGCACAATAGTTCTTAATCACACCCAGTTTTTTGTTGATTTCTGTCTCTTGAAGCCCTGCCCAATACGCAGCCCAACATCTTGGAACATCTGAAGTATGGTTAGATAAATACGTTAAGATATTAGAATCATCTGTTAATTGCATAAACTCTAAGCCAATCACCTTAGTATTAGAGTTAGCAGAAGGTTTTTTTTGCGCAGAAACCGCTTCATAAAAGCTGTCATACCAGTCTGTTTTACCCAAATCTGTAAGAATGATATGCAATAATTTGAGTTGATCAACAGCAAGCCACTCCATAAGGTTTGCGGTTTCTATATGTCCATGATTTAAATATTCAAGGACTTCTTGATCAAGATCTTTCAAGCTTCGTGCTCCTTTTCTAGTACGTATATGTTCTGGAATCATAGATAAATAATAAAAATACCATCAATTTATAAAACTGACGGTATTGATTCATTAATTTTTTGTTAACTACTCCTCAAAATGATTAAATGTATCAAAATGGTACATTTGTATTGACTCTGGTTTGATTACATTAAATATAGCAAGAGCTTTTTGATTTTTCATAATATCTGCTGCTGCAGTTTTAGCTGATTTCATATCGGTCCAATATACAATATCTATATATTTACCATCACCATTACTTGCCGTTGTTCTTTCTATAAAACCATAATGTAGTTTCACAATATCATTTAAAGAAGTTAATGCCTTTTGTGCTTCTTCTTCAGAATAGCCTTGATTGGTTTCAAACAATACAACTTCAACTACAGTTGATTTATTTTTCATAGACAAAAAGTTTTGATTTGGTTTTGCGGAAGGATTAAACAATAAGTTTACCATAATGATTAGAATTAATGTGTTCATAAGTATTAATTTTAATCAAAACTAAAACCAGTGTATGACAACCTTATGTCAGTAGTGTTTTCTAAGAAGAAATATTTGTTCTATAAAGATGCGCTCTTCGATTATAGTAATCTTCTAGCGTAAATCGTTGCGGAGGAAAAAGTTCTTGAATTTCAAGAATATGAGTAATACGATCTGTTCTAAATTCGCGATAATCTTTACGCAATCTACAATATGCGATCAAAATCCATGTATTATTGGTAAAATAGACTCCTAAGGGTTCAATTAATCTTTTACTATACTCTTTATTTGCTTTGGTATATTGAATTTCTAAAACTCTAAAATCAGTAATTGCTTGTTGAATGATGGATAACGAATTACTAGGATGGATCTCACGTTTTGAGTATGTAAAAATTCGTTCTTGCAGGATTTCAAGTTTCTTTTTTTGTGTGGTTTTAAGTACTGCAATCACTTTTTCAACAGCATCATGATATTCATTAATTAATGATTGATCATTGTTTGTTTCTATAATTTTTGAAGCGGTCAGTAAAGCATTAGCTTCTTTTTCAGTAAACATTACAGGTGGTAGAGAGTAACCTTCTACTAAAAAATACCCCGTACCAGCCTCGGCACCAATCGGTACACCCGCATCGGTAAGTGCTTGCATATCTCTATATATAGTGCGTTGGCTAACCTCAAATTTATCGGCAAGTTCTGCCGCCTGAACAATCTTCTTAGATTGTAGTTTAACTAATATTGCGGTTAATCGATGTAAACGTTTCATCTGTTTATTATGTTCTTTAGATTTCAGATGGAATTCAATACTAATATTCTAATCGACATGTTTCAAAAAGAAGACTAATGTGTAAGAAAATTCAATAGTTCATTTCATTATTCTGTTTCATGAGCATCAGGCGCTATAGAATCATCAATATCACTTAAATCTGTGGTGTTATTGATAAAATATTCTGTCTCTTCAAGAGTATCTTCGGGTGTGTCAATTCCTTCCTCTAACGCTTCAGGGTTCATTTTTTTATCTCTAATCATTCCACCGGTCATTACTAAACTGGTCCCAATAATAACAAATAATAGTATCCCAGGTTCAAAACCTTCTATAGTAGCTTCTGCAGGGATAGCATAGAATAAAAGTACAGTAATTAACCCTCTTGGAGCAATAAACAATTGAGGAAATATATCTTTCCCCATAAACAATCGTAATAGTCCATAACGGATGGCATAAATAGAAATCAGGATCAAGATACTAATCAAAGTAACTTTTAAACTTAACAAAGAGGACAGCACGATTGTAATACCAAAAATCACAAAAAATAAAGTACGGACAACAAAGGCCGTCTCTGCCGTTATAACATGCAATTCATGATATATTGATTTTGCCTTTTCAAAATCTAAATATTGTTTAAGTTGCCCCTGGAAAAACAATTTCATATTCGCTATAACTAATCCAAAGATCAAAATAATAATTAGTGATGATAAGTGCATTTTCTTTCCTAAAGCATATAATAGCAACAATACAGCGATGAGAAGAAATAGTTTAACCTGACTTTTAATTTTCTGAAATATTAAAATAATGGCATAACTGGCTACCAATGAAATAATAATGGTCAGAATCAGATTTAGAAAAAAGCCTCCTACTCCAGAATCTTCTGCTGGATTTAATCTTCCGGTTAAAAAATAGAACAACATAATCCCCAAGATGTCAGAAAATGTACTTTCATAGATATGAAATTCTTTTTTCGCCTCTTTAAGCGAAGATACACTGGGTATAATAATCGCACTTGATAATATTGACAATGGTGTAGCATATAACCAGGCAGATTGCATAGTCATTCCTTTCACCAATGCTTTTAGTATTACGGCAGCTATAAAAGTAGAAGCCACAAGCCCTATCAAAGCAATAGCCATTGATTTTAGAATTGGCATCAGTTTATCACTTTTTAGTTTAAGCTCTAAAGCCGCCTCAAGTACAATCATAATCAACCCTACGATACCCAATACCTCTAACATCGATAAGAATTGATTTGGATCCGCTCCAAAACCTTTGAGAATATATTGTAAAATAATTCCTAAAATGATCAGTAGTAGTACTGCTGGAACATTGGTTTTTTTTGCTACTCCATTAAAGATAAATGATAAAATAATTGTTAGAGAAATTCCAATAATAACGTTGTACGAAGAAAAAATTTCCATAAGTAGGTTTAAGGTTGATTGTATTAGTTGATTATGCTTATAAACGAATGAAAAGATAGTAAATTATTTTAAAGTAAAAGGATTATAAAAATCCTTAACAAAAGCCCATAACTTCTACTCAAATGTAAAAGAGATTTTTAGCGTAAAAATTATACTAGGTTAATATAAATTTAACCCTGTATCCATCGAAAATAATTTACCTTTAAACCTCTCTTAGTAAAGAAAACAGTATTTAATATGTCTAATCAAGGATTGATAATAGAAGAACGAAGTCGAGATATAGGTGATTTTTTAGTTGGAAGACTCATCCCCTTTAGAAAAAAACGTATGGTGGGTCCTTTTATATTTATTGATCATATGGGACCTGCCCTCATAAAAAAAGGAAATTATATGGATGTTGATCAGCATCCCCATATTGGTTTATCAACCCTAACTTATATGCTTGAAGGCGAATTAATGCATCAGGATAGTATTGGTACGAATCAACGTATTTCTCCTGGATCTGTAAATTGGATGGTTGCCGGTAAAGGAGTAACACATACCGAACGCACCCCTCATGATTTAAGAGACGGAAGAGAGTTTACTGCTCATGGATATCAGATATGGGTTGCTCTACCCAAAGAATTAGAAGATATTGAACCTGAATTTCATCATATTGACGTTAAGGATTTGCCAAGTTGGAGTGATAGTGGAGCACATTATCGACTAATTGCCGGAAAAGGATATGGACACACCTCTCCTCTACCCGTTCATTCTGATCTGTTTATGGTTGAAATAAAAACCGAAGAATTGTATGAATTAAAAATCAAAGGAGAATTACAAGGAGAGATAGGTATTTGCATTGTAAAAGGAGCTATTGAAGCATGCGATGATCACATAGAAGAAGGAAATATGCTGGTATCCAAAATTGAAGATAGTTGTTTTATTACATTAAAGCCCAATACCCACGTGTTACTATTTGGCGGTGAACCCTTTACTGAAGAACGACATATATTCTGGAACTTTGTATCTACGAGCAAAGAAAAAATTGAAGGAGCAAAAAAACAATGGCAAAATCATGAGTTTCCTGTTGTTCCAAATGACACGACCTATATACCACTTCCAATCAACACATTAAAACGATCATAATGATGTACCAAAAAAGGATTTATTAATCTAATAGAGAAGCAATTAAATCTTCATCAAGTGTTTCTATCTCTATTTCCTCGTTGACATTGGATAAACCTACTGTATCTAAAAATCCATTAGAAAATAATTGAGCCATTTCTTTAGATAATAAGCTATTTCTATATTTTTTCCATTCTTTTGCCCTAGCACCATACATATATTCTACTAAACCAGGAAAGCCCCAATCTGAATTTTTACCCCAATGAATGGTAAACGGTATATTATTATGTTGCAACACTTGGATCATTCTCTTAGAAAACTCTTTTAAACTCATTAGGTTTCTGCTTTTCTTCCATAGTACTCCATCAATTTCTATCATACATGTAATAGGAAACTTTGTAAAAGCCAAAGTTGCTTCAGATTTTTTAACAAATCGCATGGCATATATTCCGGGTATAGGACCTTCTTTTTTTGTAAGGTCGATGAGCACTTTTAACGCTTTCTCTGAATCTTTACTGTCAACCCCAAACGAGCATGCAAAAGCTGGTCCTTGATATGGTGCATCCCAAAAGGTCTCATATAAAGTTCCTAATGATTCTTCATTCACATCAGGTAAAATCTGTTTTTGTAACTGTTTAATGAAAAAAGGAATCCGCTTAGGGAACTTTTCACTAATTTTTATCAAAAGATATATCAAATCCCGATATACAGACTTTTCTATCGTATTAAATGGATCAGGGTATCTAGAAGTATACGGTTTTTTATACATTGCTTCGACCACATATTGATCATCATCGATGTAGGGGTTAATAAAAACCTTGTAGTGATATGGCCTTTTTGGTTTACCGTTAACATCTATTTCTCCTTCAATACGAAAATCTGAAGCCGCAAAATCCATAGTCTTGGCCAATTTCAAGGCTGTATCTTTATTTATTTTTTTTACATATCGTTTTAATAAAAAACGATCTTCAGCCTCTAGTACCACACCATGGATGAACCCAAAAGACCCTAAACTAACCAATGCAGCATTAAACAATTCATCATTACGAATTACCTTTGAGTTAATTTTTTGAATAAACGAATTTGCCAATGCAGGTTTTGTATGGCGTTCTATATATACAATATCTTCTGGATTAGGACCTGTAATCAAATTTAGTCCTACGACATAATCTTGTATAGATCCCACATCTAAGGCAGAACCATGTACTCCTGTAGAAATACAACCTGCAATAGTTTGACCATTACTGGCCCCACTAGTTTTTAGGGATTTTCCATGCGCTCCTAAAGCTTGAGAAATCTCTTTGATCGTATTTCCACATTGAAAAAAAAATAAATTACTTTTCTCGAAAGAAGATGCTTGATGAACGTCGTCTGAAAATATAGGAAGATCCAGATTCATATAACTATTGTAGTGCATTCTATCTTTTTGATGTGCAACACTTGACATAGACCACCTTGCTCCGTATGCTCGAAATCCTTCATTATTATCCCGAGCTTCTTTTATAAGATTTTGAATCTCCTTTGCAGCATCATTATACCTATCTATTGCAGAAGGTATATTTGCCTTTCCTTCTAACTGTGTGATTTGTAATAATTTTAAATCAAAAGGGCCATTTTTATGCAATGTGTCCCAGCTTGTTTTTGGATGAGAAGTAGTATTTGCCATAATGTATTAGTTTTCAGGTTTCATACATACGTACTTGATCTTTAGCTTTCGTTTGTTGCCAAAAGTAAATAGATATAAAAGGTTGCCACCAAATGTATCTTTATATTCTACAGAAAATAGTTTACCCGATTCGCAGCCTAATCTTTTAACAGGAATAGTGATTTTATCAATAGCAATATTCGCTTTTATTACCGTATCCAAAACAATTACTTTCTTATCACGATACCAATCATCACGGTCATTTTGATCCGGCATAGGAGCGCCATTAGTACTTACTAGACGTACAGAATAACAGGAACCAAAAAGTAATAGTATACTAAGATATACCAGTTTATTTCGAAAAGAATTAATATTCAGTATTGTCATAATCCTATTTGATAAAATTAGTAGCGATAGGTATCTAAAATTAGTTATTACCTACACATAATAAATCACTAAAAATGGGGAAATACTTATGACAATTGAGGAGTATAAATTTATGAATAATTCAACAATACAAAAAGAGGAAAATCCCCTTTTTTTAATACAAATATAAAAGGGGGTTTACCCCTATTAATGAATTAAATTATGTATCGATGGCATTTAAAATATAGCACAAAAAAAGAAAGACTGAAATACATCAGTCCTTCTTCATAAAATAGGTAAGTTCAGGGTTTTGATTAAATTTTTAATCTCCGGCTAACAACACATAATTAGAGGTTACAGGAGATACACTATATTCTTTTACATTTCTTTTATTTTCTAAATACTTATCAGCTTCTGCAAAAGCCGTTTCCAAAGCGCTTAGTTTGGAATTGTCTGCAACAACAATTGTCTTAGATATCATGGTACCATTAGTGTATTGAATGGTGATTTTCCATTTTTTCACAGAATGTAGATTCTTATTCTTCGCAGCATCTTTTTCATCTTCTTTTTTCTTTTTCCTGTCAGTTTTCTCCTTATCCGAAGAATATGCTGATTCTGTTATCATAGGTGACGCATTTCCTAAAGACATACAGATTAGAGTAATCGCTAAAAAGAGTTTCATAGTTCAATGATTTGATTAGTATGAATCAAATATACAAACATTTTTTTAATAATCAAATATTTTTTTAATAAAAATTTATTTGTATATTTGATTTCTTTTTACATATTTTACAATGGTTAACAAGAAATTAAAAAAGCTTCTTAAAAAAAGTAAAGGAGCAAAAACAGTGTACGGCTTATCAAAAACCTTGGGGGTAAGTCCGCAGGCAGGTGATTATGTGGTAAAGCGAAAAGACCTTGCTAAAGATTTTGAGCGGCTAAAGAAAATAGCCGATTATATGGGTGTAGATATCAAGGATGTTATTGATTATAAAGAAAAATAATCTTGTACTCTACGATAGGTACTATCCATAATAAAACGAGCCGCAATATTCATTGCGGCTCGTTTTGTATATATGAGGTATGTAATACTATAGCTTCATAAATCGTTTAGAGATCTTAGCTCCATTAGTATCGATTTCTATAACATAAATTCCATTAGGTAGATTTGAAACATTCACCTTGTTTTCAGACAATGTGCTATTAATAACTATTTGCCCTAAGTAATTTACAATTTTAAAAGAGGCTTTTTTAGAGTTCATTCCATCAATAAAAAGTACTCCTTTTTTTATAGGATTCGGGTGCAAAATAATCTTATCAGTTTTATTTAGTTGGGCAAGGCCATTTTCTTTAAAGACCACCCCTCCAATATTAACAGTATAATCTTCAACTTCTCCATAAGTAAAGGTTTCGCAAGGACCTGGCGCTCCATTATATTTCATAGACACTCTCATTCTGGTATTTCCCTCCTGTGCTGTAGTAGGTACAGAAAAATCATATGATAGAGCGTCACCACTTGATGTTGATGCAGACACTACTTGTTCTGAATCTTCAAAAATTCCATTTTTATTATAATCAATCCAAACTCCAAAAAATTCGGTATAGGATGAATTTGCAAAACCTACACTTAACGTAATAGTATTAATACCATAATTAACAATAGGCCCACCTATATCGGTATAATCACTATATCCTGTTGTCGCAGACGATGGATTACTAAAACCTCCTATACTAACAAGGTCAATATATTCAAAGTTTATGTTATTACCTTGTGATGTGCAATATGTGATATCGGCGTCCAAGGTCGTTCCGCTTGCAGTATTACTAGATGGTGAGCTATTTCCTGCCGCATCTTTAGCTATAACCGTAAAAGAATATGTAGTATTTGGTGTTAAACCAGAAACAACGCTAATTAACCCATCGGTTGTAGTATCAACTAATGTTGATCCCTGATATACTTCGTAACCTGTTACTCCTACATTATCTGTTGATGATTCCCAAGATAATGTAATACTCGTTCCTGTAATATTAGAAGTCACAAGGTTTGTTGGTGCAGTTGGCGCCTCTGTATCTACAACAGATGATAAAATTTTGATATTATCAATAGCCATATCACTTCGCCAGCTTGTACCTGTCGTACCTTTAAATTGTAATTTAATCACCGAACCTGAATACCCCGAAAGACTTACATCAGCTTGATTCCAGGTATTTCCTAAATTTCCACTTTCTGACCAGATCGAAGTATACGTACCTCCGTCATCTGTACTTATTAAAACTTCCATCGTTCCCATTGTCGCTCCATACATATGATATCCAAATTCCAGAGAAACCCCCGAAAGCGAAGACAAATCAATACAAGGACTATTAAGAAGCGCTACTTTGTTAGGGTTTCCAGACGGGTTTGCACTCGTTGAAGCTTCGGTATATAGGTAAAAAGAACCCTCTTGACCGGTTGAAGGCCCTGTAGTGCTTGATGGGGTGCCTCCAGAGTCTCGTGTCCAATCTATGTCATCACCAGTAGCGTTTGCCCATGCTCCTAAGCCCGACTCAAAACTTTCAGTATACGGAAAGTTATTAATTCCTGCACATAACGGCACCTCAGTTGTTGCAAAGTTTATAGATGTGCTATATGGCGAACTTGGCCCTCCTGCACAATTACTTCTCACTTGTGCCTCATAGTCTGTTGTAGCGGTTAAACCCGTAATATTGATGGCATTATTATTTGCAGAAAGCGTTGTCCAATTTGTATTTCCAACCACTCGATAACGTACATCGTAAGTTGCTCCCGCACTAGCTTGCCAGCTTAATGTAGCAGATACTGCCTGAACATTTGATGCCGTTAGACCTGTGGGCGCAACTCCTCCAATTGGAGTCAATTGTACATCTTGAATCACGGTAGCATAATCCGCAATAGATACTCCGTTAAGTGTTAATGACTCATAACATTCTGCTTCATATAAAATATTGTATGTTCCAGCTTTTATAGGCCTATAATAGTCTCCTTCGGGCAACTCTGTAGGAACCCATGATTCGTAATTTTCTTTTCCTACTATTGTAATTTTTGCTTCTATAGGTTGATTAGTTACCGCATCGGTTACTACGCCACGTATTCCGTAATTGATTTGTTTCAAAAAAGCAATAAGGGCATCCTTATTGTAATTCCAATAGTTCACTAATTGACTTGCAGGTGGTGTTTTAGCATTAGAGAGTTCTACGGTTACTTCTCTTCCTTTATGATTATAAATCTGATAATCTTGTCGCCCTCCCTGCACTTCATACCATGCATAACCATTAGTTATTCCGTTATTTCTATCATCAAAATACCCGTTAGGACTATTTGCCTGACAAAAATCACGATACTCTTCAGAAACATGTATAAAATAATCTTCATCTGGATGTGCTCCTGCATAAGTATCCCATGGATAATTAATTAACTCTATTCCTCCATGAAAATTAGCAGAAAGCACAAAATGCTTAGTAGCTGCAAAATTCATAAAAGCTAATGTTTCGGTTTGATATGCGTTGCCATCTGGATTTGGTCCATCATCAGGATCAGGATAATTTCTGTTTAAATCAACATTATTAGCATTACCTCGTGTTGCATTGGCTACAGAGGTATTATTAGGACTGTTTCTAAATGTGCCATCTGGATTTGCTAAAGGATTAATCCAAACCTCATTATTATCTAATAAGTCTTTAATTTCCAGATGTCTTGGATTAGAAGTATCTGTATAAGCATTGAGTAAAAAGTCGATTAGATTTAGCATCATTGGATATCCTGCAATCTCATCCCCGTGCATTGACGAAGTATACATTACTCTTGGTTCTTGCTCATTATTATTTACATTGTCGGATAGCTTTACAAACAATAGAGATTTATCTCCTTCTGTTGTTGCTCCAATATTTTCTATTTTACATAGTGAAGGGTTGTTTGTAGCAAACTCATTCATCATTGTCACATAATCGGCATATGTAGGATATGCAGTAAGCGGAAAAGTAGCTGCCGCTTTATATGAAATATCAGAAGTCATAAGTCTATCACCGATTATATTATCTTCTGCAACAATTGTAAAAGGAATATTTTTTTGCAAAAAAGAAACGTATTGATTTTTGTTTGCCATTACTTTAACCGATTTGGTTACCTCGTCGTAATGAATAATTGATAACTCCTTAGTTATAGTAGTTAGTTCTGATATGTTATTTATAACAAAACTGAAAATCACCTCGCCTTTTAAATTGAGATATGTATTTGCAAGATCTTTATTGTTTTGCGCATACGTGAGACTGCTCATGGTACAAAATACCAAAAGCATTAATACAGTAAGTTTTTTCATGGTTTTAAGAGTAGTTAAATTGAGTTAATAATTTGATTTATGTGTAATACTTTGTCTTTAAAGATAGTACAAATTCTATGAGAAGTCAATACAGGAAGGTTGTTGATTATAAGAAATCAGGGACTTTCTTCAACATTATGATGTATAAAAAAGCCTCCAAAGATTAGCATTGTGGAGGCTTTGATAAACTATATCTGAGAAATATTAATATGGCTATATATATGCGACTAGTAGAAAAATCAAGAAGAAGCAATAAATAATTACTAAAGCTCCTGCTATTAGTATTCCATCTTTTGATATTTTCTTATCCTTAAAAAACATTGATTTCAACGCGTTTGTTGTAAACCCTTTCAATTTTTAATAAAAAACAATTCATCTTTACTAATTCCTTCTCCATTTCTATTATCGAACATAATTCTTTTATCTTTAATTTTTTTAACATTCCACTCGATATTAAGTTTACTTAAAGGTTCTTCTGCTCCAAAATCAAATGTTGCATTGAGTCCTCCATCGACCCTGGTAGTTACCGACCACGTTCCATTAATTGTAGTCGTTATTGTTCCTTGAGCATCATCGTCATTTTCATTTTCTATAGTTACGGCTGAGGTACCATCAGAATAGAAATTAAAGACATAGCCATCATAATTTTCAGTTTCATTGTTCTCATTATCCTTATACTTCTGGACCTTCATACTTCCGATAGTAATCACTTGTGTAAAACGTTCTGCTGTTAAGTCATTCTCGTCACAATCATCAATAACAGCCTCAATAACATTTTCTAATTGATCCAAATTATTTATGATTGTTTCGGCTCCATCAGATAGTATGACTGTAATTGGAAAGTCAACATTTACAATATCGTCTTCATCTAAATCATTTATAAAGTCAAAAAGTTCTTTATCACTGGTAAAAGTGATGCTTTGAATAAGTTCATTTTGAGGATCAAAAACAGATACAGTAAAAGGATATTCAAAATCAAGACATTCGATATCTTCATCTTCATCTTCTATATCACAACTTTCAATTAATTCTTCTAGTTGTTGATCATTTTCTATAACAATTTCAGAAAAATCACTTAAAATGACAGTAATAGGAAAAATAAGATCAAGTTCATCTAGATCATCTTCAAATTCATCAAATATCTCTTCAACGATTTGAAAATCTTGTTCAGAGTCAATCATAATTTCAAGTCCATTAACATTAATAGTAACTGGTAAGTCAATACTAAAGCAACTTGAACCATCTAGGATATTGTCTTTAGAACCATCATTCATTGTAGTTTTTAATATCAGTGTAGCTACTTTAGAGTTTAATTTTAGCACTTGATCTAGAGGGGCATTGATAATTTCATCATTATCTGTTTTGCAAGATATAAGAAGAACTAAAAAAGAAAGTGCAAGAAAAAGGACTCCTCTTTTGATTTGTGTTTTCATAATTAGAAAAAATATTTTGGGTTAGTTAGCTTGTACTATAAAAACAACTTAACCTAAAAAAGTCCTTTTTTAAATTTTAATAATTATGATGTATTCGGGAAATAAGGTCTGTATGAACGAAATGTAAGTTACATCTACATCTTTATATTACCTGATATGGCTTCCGGCATTAATATCTATTGTCGCTCCAGTGGCATGATCCATAAATCCACCACACATTAGAGCGATTGTTGGGGTTAAATCTTCTGGTGTTGTCAGTTCATTCAACGCTATCTCATCAAGAACTTTTTGTTCTCCGTGATGCTTAATGAAGCTTTCTGCCATTTGTGTTCTGGTAAATCCAGGAGATACTATAAATGATTTAATATTTTGTTTTCCGAAAGAACGTGCTACGCTTCTGGCTAATGACACCATCCCACCCTTTGAAGCTGCATAAGCCAGATACTCTTCAGTCTCGCCTCTAAACACAGCTCTACTGCCTATAAAAACAAACCTGCCGCCTTTATTTTCAATAAAATGATCTATTCCTAATTTAGTAAGTAACCCGACAGAGTTAAGATTAACATCCATAGTTTTTTTCCAAACAGAAAACCAATCTTGAGCATTTCGCATTATAGAATGTTTCAAAAACACACCTGCATTAAGTATGATAACATCTAATTTATCAAAAGCAGAGATAATCTCATCAAAGAGTCCATACACTTCTGATTCTTTTGATAAATCAGCTTTAAAAGCCATTGAGCGAGTTTCTGGATAATTACTCACTAATGTTTGAGCAGAAGTTTTACTAGAGTTGTAATGAACAGCCACTCTAGCTCCCATTTTCATTAAAAATTCTGCGACAGATTTTCCTATTCCATCTGAAGCTCCAGTAATCAATATAGTTTTACCTTTAAGATCTACGTGCAACATTTCCTCTTGGTTTTATATAAAAGTAAAGTAATTATTATCATCATACCTTTAGATGTAAAATTTTAGCAAATAATTCTACATCAAAATCAATCATTCTCGTCCAAAAAATAAGCCGCATGACTATCAATTATTACCAATAATTGCTCTAGAAAAAGTTCATAAGAAATTAACATGAACATATCTCGTAAATCGATCAAAATAGCGTATATTTAATTGTAGATCCCTTCTTGTCAAATAGTTACAATTTTGACAAAACGTACACACATGTTATCGCTTACTTAAACAAACTTAATTCTTAACATTATGAGTATTTCTCAAGCATCTCCCAAAAGTAAACGGGAAAAACCTAGCTTTAAAGACCAATATGAAAATTATATTGGTGGTAAATGGACCAAACCAACTAAAGGCCAATATTTTGACAATATCTCACCGGTAGACGGCACTAGTTTTACCAAAGTGGCTCGTTCAACTTCAGAGGACATAGAACTAGCTATCGATGCAGCTTGGACTGCCGCTCCAGAATGGAATAATTCATCTGCTACATTTCGTAGTAATTGCCTACTAAAAATAGCAAATGTAATCGAAGAAAATTTAGAAGTATTAGCTCGGGCAGAAACATGGGACAATGGAAAAGCCCTACGTGAAACCTTGGTCGCTGATCTACCGTTAGCTATTGATCACTTTAGGTATTTTGCAGGAGTAATTCGTGCCGAAGAAGGATCTGTAAGTGAGTTAGACTCAGAAACGGTATCTCTTAATTTACAAGAACCATTAGGAGTTGTTGGACAAATCATTCCATGGAATTTCCCAATATTGATGGCAACCTGGAAAGTAGCTCCTGCCCTTGCCGCCGGAAATTGCGTAGTACTTAAACCAGCAGAGCAAACTCCTGTGGGCATTATGATCCTAATGGAACTTATCGAAGGAATTCTTCCAGCAGGTGTTCTTAACGTAGTAAATGGTTTTGGTACAGAAGCAGGCAAACCACTAGCATCGAATCCACGTATCAACAAAGTCGCATTTACTGGTGAAACCACTACCGGACAATTGATTATGCAATATGCTTCAAAAAATATTACTCCTGTTACTTTAGAACTTGGAGGAAAATCTCCAAATATATTCTTTGAGAGCATCATGGATGCAGATGATGAATTCTTTGATAAAGCCATCGAAGGAGCTGTTATGTTTGCCCTAAATCAAGGAGAAGTATGCACTTGCCCTTCAAGAATTTTGATACAAGAAAGTATATATGATGCCTTCATAGAACGTGTTATTGAGCGCACAGAAGCTATTAAAATAGGACATCCGCTAGATCCAGAAACTATGATGGGTGCACAGGCATCTAATGATCAATTTGAAAAGGTATTAAACTATATTAATATCGGAAAAGATGAAGGATGCGAAGTATTGACAGGAGGAGAAGAAGCATATATTGAAGGTCTTGAAAAGGGTTATTATATCAAACCAACGCTATTAAAGGGAAACAACAAGATGCGTGTTTTTCAGGAAGAAATCTTTGGTCCTGTAGCCTGCGTAACCACATTTAAAGATGAAGCTGAAGCTATAGAAATTGCTAATGATACACTTTATGGACTTGGAGCCGGAGTATGGACTCGTGACACGCATCAGGCATATCAAATCTCTAGAGCAGTACAAGCAGGACGTGTTTGGGTAAATTGCTATCACAACTATCCTGCACATGCTCCTTTTGGAGGATATAAAAAGTCTGGAATAGGTAGAGAAAACCATAAAATGATGCTTAATCATTATCGCCAAACCAAAAACATGCTTATATCATATGATAAAAAACCAATGGGATTTTTTTAAAATAGACTTATGATTGAACGGGTTAAAATTACAGATGCTGCAAAAGCTATAATTAATACCCTTTCAAAACAACATGGGGAGTTGATGTTTCATCAGAGCGGTGGATGCTGTGATGGCTCATCCCCAATGTGTTTTGAAAAAGGAGAATTAATGATCAATGAAACCGATATACGTCTTGGGCAAATTCATGGATGTGATTTCTACATGTCTAATGATCAGTTTGAATACTGGAAACATACCCAACTAACTGTAGATGTTGTAAAAGGGCGTGGAGCCAGTTTTTCTTTAGAAATTCCGTTAGGAGTTCGATTTATTATTAAATCAAGAATATATAAAGAAGATGAATTAAATAAATTGAGCCCGGTTTATATCGGAGAAAATAGATGATTAGATAGGTTTTAAATCACAATACCAAAAAGATGCATCCCAGTTTCTATTATCTTCTTGATCCTTAGCAAAACAATTATCATCTTCATTTTTTGATGGTTCATAACCGCGAAGAATCTTTTCACCTATTTCAAACTGTATGGGATGCTTAAATATTGGTCCATCATAAACGAAAGTATGAAACTCACCATTTTCTCCACAAGGATCGACATTTGGAGGTAAATCGTTTAAGAATGATGCATCCAAAACTCTTCCACAGAAAGATTCGTCAAGATATTTGGCATTAACACAAACGGTTATTGCCTTAAAACCCAATGCTATAAACTCTAATAACAACTCTTTGGTATTTCTTTTCCATAATGGAAAAACACATTGGATTCCTGATGGTTGCAACTGATCCTCGCGATACTTTTTTAAATCTTCTAAAAAGATATCTCCGAAAACACAATGGGTATACCCATCACCTACCAGTTTTGAAACAGTGGTTCTCATTGCTTCGTTATAAGACGACATAGAAACCTGTGCAGGGAGCTTAATTTTTTCGAGGGGTATATCTAAACTATCAACTTGTAAATCTAGTAGCTCTTCCCTCAAACCATGCATAGAAACACGTTCATAATCTTTATTGACAGTAGTTAGCAATTTTGTTACCTCGAAGTCTTTTTCCTGAAGTATATAATATAAAGCTAAACTAGAGTCTTTACCACTACTCCAATTAAAATAAGTTGTATGCATTATTGGGTTAAAAAACTTTGTATTGCCAAGATATAACTTTGTAAGCCAAAACCAAGAATAACTCCTTTAGCATTTGGTGAAATATAAGATTGATGTCTAAATTCTTCTCTACCAAACGTATTAGAAATATGAACTTCTACAACAGGAGTAGATATAGCTTTAATAGCATCTCCAATCCCGATTGAAGTATGCGTATACGCTCCAGCATTAAGAATAACACCATCATAATGATCATCTGCCTCCTGGATTTTGGTAATAATCTCCCCTTCTATATTAGATTGAAAATAAGATAATTCAAGCTTAGAAAATCTGGTTTGCAAATCGTCGAAAAACTCTTCAAATGTTTGATTACCATATATCCCAGGCTCTCTTTTACCTAAAAGGTTGAGATTAGGCCCATTAACTATAATTAATTTCATGCGTTATTCTTGTGATTGTTGTCTTCTATTATTTTTGGTTTTAAATAAATAACCAACAGATAGTTGAGCAATTGAATGATTACTCGAAATATCATTTATATCTGTATTAAAAACATTATTCAGCCCTAAGGTATAGTGTACCTGAAAAAACAAACCACTTTCTGCTTTAAACCCAGCTCCAAAAACCCAACCAAAATCAAAATCATTGTATGTATTAAAGAACTCATCGGTCTCATCACCTATAGAGTTAGACTCATTAGCCAATGTGGCAAATCGTGGTCCTGTTTCAAAACTAAATTTGGGTACAAAATAATATTTTGCAATAAGGGGAAGTGCTAAATAATTTAAGCTAATTTCATTCTCAATACTATTTTCTTCAATAGTATATCCTTGTGCCGAATAAAGAACTTCTGCTTGTACAAAAAAGTTGGATGTTATCGGAAACTCTATTACAGCACCGAGATGCATACGTACTCTAGCATCTGTATTTTCAAGATCCCCTGTGATATTAGCATAGTTACCTCCAAATTTAAATCCGGCACGAGTATACAATGGATCCTCATCCTGAGCTAATAAAAAGTTGATCGAGGAAAACAATACAATAACAATTATAAATATGTTCTTATTCATATCATGCGTATATAACTTACATCAAAAGTAACTTTATTTTTTAATAAATAGTATAAATAAAAAAGCATCCTGAAAATCAGAATGCTTTTTAAAATAATTTCATAACAGATATGTTAGAACTTATATCCTGCTGATAATTGGATTACGGAATTCTGGTTTTTAACCAGACCTGACCCAAAACCGTCATTAATATTTGAAAGACCAAGATTGTATCTTGCATCAAAGAAAAGCCCCATGTCTAACTGGTAACCCGCTCCAAAGTTTACTCCATAATCGATAGTTTTGACAAAATCATCTACATCAACTTCAGTACTAAAACCTGCAGTATCTGCTTTAGTTTTGGCAGACACTAAAATTCCAATTTGCGGTCCTGCTTGTATACTTAATCCTTGTGCTACATAATATTTAGCCATTATTGGTATATTGATGTAATTCAGTTTGGTTGTACTATCAACATTTAAAGCACCTAAAAAACCATCGAAAACCACAGTATCAAATTGATATCCCTGAGAAGAATATACTAATTCTGGTTGAAAAGCAAGTTTTTCAGCTATAGGAACTTCTACTACAGCACCTATATGAAAACTTGTTAAACCGCTCAAACCGCTTATACCATCTCCATTAAGTGAGGCGAAGTTTAATCCTGCCTTTGCCCCAAATCTTATTTTTTCCTCTTGTGCATTAGCAACAATACTAAACGATGCCAATACAATAACTAATAAAAGTCTTTTTATCATTTTTTGTTTTTAAAAATTCGGAGGCAAAACTAAAATTTTTGTTTAAAAGAGCTAAAACTTTCTTAATAATTTTTCAGATTTTTCTGACTTCATTTAAAATTATAATTTTAAGCATCTTACTATGTTTTTTCTTTTTATATCTTAGTCAGGATGAAATGGAATCACGCTATTAAAGACTATACAAACTATTTGAGAATTGAACGAGGGCTATCAGAAAATTCTATTATTAATTATGTTTTTGATGTTGAGCGACTGTTAAAATTTCTTGACGCAAATGAAATAAAAAGTGATCCGCTCTCAATCGAAACAGATACACTCCAACAATTTGTTTTTGAAACCGCTAAACTTGTTAATGCCAGATCGCAATCAAGGATCATTTCAGGGTTAAAAAGTTTTTTTAACTATCTCGTTTTTGAAGACTATAGAGAATCCAACCCTATGGAGCTTATAGAAGCTCCTCGAATTGGACGAAAGCTACCAGATACGTTATCCGTAAAAGAAATAGACCAAATAATTGGTGAAATAGATTTAGGTAAACCAGAAGGTGAACGCAATCGGGCAATGATAGAAACCTTATACGGATGCGGATTACGAGTTAGCGAACTTATAGAATTAAAGCTTTCTAATCTTTTTTTTGATGAAGGGTTTATAAGTGTTACAGGAAAAGGAAATAAACAACGCTTCGTACCGATTGCAGAGAATACTCAAAAGTTTATTACAATCTATAAAAACGAAATACGAAACCATATTGCCATACAAAAAGGGTTTGAAGATACCTTATTCTTAAATCGAAGAGGAAAACAATTAACTCGAGCTATGGTTTTTACCATCGTAAAACGATTGGTTGAAAAATCTGGAATACATAAAACAGTAAGTCCGCATACCTTTAGACACTCTTTTGCAACGCATTTATTAGAAAACGGTGCGGATTTAAGAGCTATACAACTTATGCTTGGTCATGAAAGTATAACCACCACAGAAATTTATATGCATATCGACCGAAGCCACTTAAGCGAAGTTATTCATAATTTTCATCCAAGAAAGTAGATATGAATCACAGCCGTTTAAGATCATCTATTTTCTCGATTATATTTTTATACTGTTCAATATTATATTCTCAAAAATTGCAAGTGGATGGAGGGGTTCTTCTTAATGCCGAAATCACCCTTGGAAATCAAAATCAATGGCTAAAACTGGGGCTTTTTGGATTTGGCACGATAAATTATGGAGATATATCTTTAGAGAGTGGGATATCATTTGCCTCTTATCAGTTTATTAAACGCCATACAATGAGAATATCAGGATTGGCATATTCTTATGAGTTTTTTGCATTAGGAGGAATAGGAAAAAACAGTAATCTTTTGGGTTCTTCTGTTTCCAACATGAATACCTCAGTTTTATTTAACCCCTATGGAAAAGGAGGTTTCAATGGTTTAGGATTTGGATTTGGCAAAGATTTTTTACCTAAAGAATTAAAAACTTATGGAATAAGGAGAGGAGCATTATTATTAAGGTTTAGCAATGCAAATCATAACATTCATTTTGCGTTTCTTAATGATTTTAAAATAGGCTGGTTTAATGGATCCAGAACAGATTATGGCGTAACGGGTTCACTAGATATTGGGTTTTCAAAAATTGAAGACCTTAATACTATTTATCAGCTCGGATTAGGAGTAGATCTTTTTACCCCTAGACCTGATTATAGCAAATCCCCAAGAAACCCCATAAACTCTGATGATAGCAGAAAAAATGTATGGTATACTTTGCCTCCATTTAAAAGCTTATTTTATGGAAACATATACACTTATGGGACGTATCAAAAGGATAATTATACGCTACATACAAAATTAGGGATGAATAGCCAAAAAGCAGGCGCCTATATTCAAAACACATTGCATGATGGTATTGGTTTAAATCCTCGATTTCCATGGCGAGTAGATGTGAAAGATAAATTGTATATAGAAATTTCTGGAAACGTTCTCTTAAAAGAAAATACTAATGACTAGAAAACTTTCATTTTTTACAGGATTGTTTTTATTGGTATTTTTTACCTGTTGTAATACATATGTCAATTTTTATAGTCATACGTATACATCTATTCCAAATACCGATACCACTAAAGTTTATCGATTAGATTTAAGTTATCAAAACCTGGATTCTTTACCTGATAATATCTCAAAGATAGAATCTTTAAAAATGCTAAACATTAGTGGTAATTCAAACATAGACTTAACAAGAGTGTTTCAAAAAATAGCATCAAAAGAAAGTTTAGAAATATTAATTCTTGACAGTTTAGCTATATCAAGTATCCCGAAATCTATAAGCGAGTTTTCAAATCTGAAACAATTGTCAATTGCATATAATCCAGATTTAGAACTTAAACAAGTTTTTGAAATTATTCCAAAAGATCAATTAGAATTTTTAAACCTTAAAGGGAATAATATTAAAAATTTACCTAATAATATCATTAAACTAAAAGCTTTAAAGGATCTAAACCTTTCATATAATACAATAACAGATTCTAATAGCTATACTCTTTTAGGTCAATTACCAAAATTGTATTCGCTATGGATTGATAATAATAATTTAGAAGAGTTACCCGAAACCATAGGTCATCTTAGACAATTGCGATTTCTCTATATAGATCAAAATAAATTAAAGATGCTACCAAATTCAATGTCCAAAATGAGTAAGTTATGGGTAGTTCATGCAGGTTACAATAAGTTTCAGGAATTGCCTATTGTTTTTACTGAAATGCGCTCTTTATTTATGGCACATATCAACAACAATAATATTAGATCTATTCCGCAAGTTTATGAATCTGCCAAATACCCATTAGCAGGTTTAATTTTAGATAACAATCCTATATCAGAAAAAGAGCGCATAAAAGCTAAAAAAATATTTAAGGGATTTTTTCTACTATCTTTTGAACAGAAATAAAACTATTGAGAAATTAAAATTAAGATTTTTCTTTTCTTATATCCGGTGTCTTAAACAATCCCAAAAAGGCCAAACCAATTTTTGAAATAATATCTGAAGCCATTAGCGATTCAAAACCAGTTTCTAATGCAACGATATCCCCTGCACTTCCATGTAAATACACTCCAAAAACTGTAGCTTGCAAGGCATCGTATCCTTGAGATAGTAGCCCTGTAATAATTCCTGTTAACACATCACCACTTCCTGCGGTTGCCATACCAGGATTCCCTGTATTATTTATATACATTTGATCACCATAAATTATTAAAGAATTAGCTCCTTTTATAACCACAATACAACGATGTTTTTTAGAAAATGATTTTGTCTTTTCTATTTTCTCAAAATCATCTTTCCACGCTCCTATCAGTCTTTCTAGCTCTTTTGGATGTGGTGTTAATATTGTATTTTCATTTAGACTTTCGATAAGTTCAGGGTGTTTTGCCAAAATATTGATCCCATCGGCATCAATAACTAGTTGCGAAGTATTCTCTTTTAGAAATTCTTCAAAGGCCTTTATTGTTTTTTCACTCGTTCCTATTCCTACTCCAATACCTACAGCAGATGGCTTAAAATCTAGTCTAATTTCCGAAAGTTCATCGTCATCATCTGTTATTACCATAGCCTCGGGCACCGATGTCTGTAGCACTTCATACCCACATTCTGGAACATAAGCCGTAATTAGACCCGCACCCGTTCTTAAAGCCGCTTTTGTTGCCAAAACTACACTTCCAATTTTACCATAACTCCCTCCTACTATAATACTGTGTCCATAATTGCCTTTATGACTATATTTATATCTTGAACGATATAATGGTAATATTTCATTCTTACTAATTAATTCTGCTATTCCTGGTTGTTGTTGTAAATAATTTTGATCTAATCCTATATCTATGACTTCAAGATCCTGAGTATATATTCCTGTTTGTGGTAAGAAGAAAATTAATTTAGGCGTTTGAAATGTAACCGTTACACTGGCAAAAATTGCGCCTTGAGGATCATCTGGAGCTTTATCTGCATATAAACCTGAAGGAATATCCACCGATACAGTAAAGCTTCTAGAAGTATTAATGTGTTTTATTAATGAAGTCACCCATGGTAATAGAGGTCTACTAAGTCCGATACCAAAAATAGCATCAATCACCATATCCTTTGAGTTAATTTCTGGAAAATCTTCTTCAGATTTTATTTGAATAGGCCATTCTTTGGAAATATCTTTAAAGCGATCATAATTTACCAAAAATTCTTTGGAGCGGTTATCACTGAAGTTAACTATATACACCTTTACATTATAACCATGTTCAACTAATAATCTTGAAATAACCAACCCATCACCTCCGTTGTTACCTAATCCGCAAAACACATGAACAAGCATTGGAGCTCCTTGTAATTTCTCATGAATAAGATTGAATACTTTTGTAGCGGCATGCTCCATTAATTCTAATGAAGTTATGTTCTTGGATTGCATGGTTGCTTCATCGGCCTTTCGCATTTGCTGCGCAGAAAATATTTTCATGTATCTATTTTAGTTTAGTATAGCAATGTTACAATAACATAGAAATTAATACCAGTTTGGTAGCATCACAGTTGCGGTTTGATATTTTTATTAGGAATTCTATAATGAAATAAGTCTTAAATTACTGAATTAACAAAAGTTTAAGGATAGTATTAATTTAATTTTCTCTAAAAGTAAAAAATTATACATTTGAATTAAAATATAAGGCAAACTAATGTTTAGTACAGTAGCTATCATAATTTTTTTAACCATATTAGGAATGATTATCATTTCTGGGGCAACTTCTATTACACGTACTACAACAATTATTACCCTTAGGGGTTAATTTATTTTCATATCACCAACAAAATGAGTACGTAGTTAATATAACTACCGAAAGCAAGCCTTAAACATTAATTTCAATTTAAAAATATATTATGAACGTTCTAAAATTTGGAGGTTCTTCTGTTGCTAATTCAGCGACTATAGAAAATGTAATCGATATCATAAAAAAGCAATCAAAAAAAGCCCCCATATATGTGGTCGTTTCTGCCATGGGTGGAATAACAGACTTGCTAATACAAGCTGGTAAAGAAGCTTCAGAAAACAATGAAAACTATAAAAAAACACTTTTAGAAATCGAAGAACGGCATTTTACCGCAATAAAAGAGCTTATTCCGGTGGTTTCACAAAGTGCCGTAATCAGTAAAGTAAAAACAGAATTAAACAAACTGGAATCTTTATGTGTTGGGGTTTTTCTACTAAGCGAATTGTCTCCAAAAACCGAAGCTGTAATTGCAAGTTTTGGTGAGATGCTCTCTTCGTATATCATTGTAGAAGCAGCAAAAATTAAAGGGTTAGACATTGTTCTTAAGGATTCAAGAGATTTTATTATCAAGACAATAAATTCTAAAACTGCTATTGACTACAAAGAAACAAATAATAGAATTCAAGATTTTTTGAATAATAATGCGCATAAGATTAGTCTTTTTCCTGGGTTTGTTGCAAGAACTCAAGATGGAGAACCTACTACACTAGGAAGAGGTGGTTCTGATTTTACCGCTGCTATTCTTGCCGCGGCGGTAGACGCACAAGAACTGCAAATATGGACCGATGTAAGTGGTATGTATACAGCAAATCCTAAGCTTGTAAAGCAAGCAAGACCGGTTCGTCATATCTCGTATCAGGAAGCAATGGAGCTTTCCCATTTTGGAGCTAAGGTTATTTACCCTCCTACGATACAACCGGTTCTTGAAAAAGATATTCCAATTGTAATCAAAAATACTTTTGAACCCGTAGATCAAGGAACTCTTATTACAAGAAAAGTTGATAATAAACAAAATGCCGTAACGGGTATTACGCACATTGATGATATAGCCATCTTATCACTAGAAGGCAGTGGAATGATCGGAATTCCGGGATTTTCAAAACGTTTATTCGAAGCACTTTTTTTAGAAAATATAAATGTAATTTTAATTACTCAAGCATCATCAGAACATTCTATATGTTTGGCAGTAGATGTCTCTGAAGCCGAAAGAGCAAAAACAATATTGGATGCTACTTTTGAATTTGAGATCTCTAAACACAAAGTAAACCCTGTAAAAATTGAAAATGATGCAGCTATAGTAGCTTTAGTTGGTGATAATATGTATCATCATCAAGGGCTTAGCGGAAAAATGTTTAGCACCTTAGGTAAAAACAATGTAAACATCAGAGCGATTGCACAAGGTGCATCAGAAAAAAACATCTCTGTTGTTATCGAGAAAAAGGACATAAAGAAAGCATTAAACACTTTACATGAACGATTTTTTGAAGTAAAAACAAAACAATTAAACTTATTTGTCACTGGGGTTGGTAATGTTGGAAGTAAGTTAATTGGTCAATTAGAACAACAAAAAAAATACCTCAAAGATAAGTTACGTCTCAAAATTAGAGTTATAGGTCTATCAAATTCTAGAAAAATGGTTTTTGATGAAAATGGTATCGACTTAAACATCTGGGAAGAATCTCTTGCAAAAGGAAAAAAAGCTAATGCACTTGAGTTTTTTGAGACCGCCAAACAAATGAATCTTCGTAACTCAATTTTTGTAGATAATACTGCCAATCCGGATATAGCAAAAGTCTACAAACATTATTTAGGAGAGAGTATGGCCGTAGTTACTTGTAATAAGATTGCATGTGCAGATGAATATACTAATTATGAAGAACTACAAGATTTATCCAGAAAATTTAATGCGTCCTTTTTATATGAAACCAATGTCGGAGCGGGTTTACCAATCATCGATACGCTAAACAATCTAATTGCATCAGGTGATAATATTCACAAAATACAAGCGGTTCTATCTGGTAGTTTAAATTTTGTATTCAATAATTATGCAGAGGGTGTAACATTTCATGATATTGTAAAGCAAGCTCAGGAAGAAGGGTATACTGAGCCCGATCCCAAAATCGATCTTAGCGGAGTTGATGTCGCTCGTAAGATCCTTATCTTAGCTCGTGAAAGTGGAAAAGTTATGGAGCTCGAAAATATTGAAAAAGAAGCTTTTTTACCGCAAGAGAGTTTGGATACAGCAAACGTTAAAGACTTTTTTGATTCGCTAAAAGAAAATGAAGATCATTTTAAAGCTATCTTAAATGAAGCAAATTCAAAGGATTGTCGCTTAAAATATGTTGCTCAATATGAAAATGAAAAAGCAAAAGTAGGGCTACAGTATATCCCAGCAGATCATCCATTTTATAACCTTGAAGGAAGCGATAACATTGTGCTTTTTTATACGGATCGATATCCAAAACAACCCTTAATTGTAAAAGGAGCCGGCGCAGGTGCAGATGTTACTGCTTCAGGAATCTTTGCTGATATTATACGAATTGGTAAAAAGTAGATCAAAATGAAAAGTGTAAAAATATTTGCTCCCGCTACTGTAGCCAACCTTTCTTGTGGATTTGATGTTTTGGGATGCTGCTTAGATACTGTAGGGGACGAAATGAAGATTTCTCTTACCAACAGTAATGAAGTGAAGATTACTAAAATTGATGGAGCAAACCTTCCCCTTGAAACGCACAAAAATGTTGCAGGTGTAGCAGTAGAAGCCTTATTAGCATCATATGAAAAAAAAGTAGGTGTAGATATTGAAATCTATAAAAAAATTAAAGCCGGTAGTGGTATAGGAAGTAGTGCTGCCAGTAGTGCAGGCGCCGTGTGGGCAGTAAATCATCTTTTAGAAAATCCTTTTACAGCTCAAGAATTGGTACAATTTGCTATGGAAGGCGAAAAATTAGCTAGTGGTAATGCCCATGCAGATAATGTAGCTCCTGCCCTCTTGGGTGGATTTACACTAGTACGAAGTTATGAACCCCTGGATGTAATCAAGCTTCATACACCAAAGGATTTGGTAATGACAGTAATTCACCCTCAAATCGAAGTAAAAACTTCAGATTCACGATCAATAATCAAACATAACGTATCCTTAAAACAAGCTATTCAACAATGGGGTAATGTCGGAGGATTAGTTACAGGGTTATTTACTGAAGATTATGATCTAATTGGTCGCAGTCTTCAAGATGTAATCATTGAACCCCTAAGGTCAATCTTAATTCCCGAATTTGATACCGTAAAAAAGGAGGTTATAGCAAAAGGAGCTTTAGGTTGTGGTATATCGGGTTCTGGTCCGTCTATTTTTGCTTTAAGTAAAGGAGAGCAAACTGCAAACATAGTGGCAGAAGCCATACAAGAAGTGTACAGTAAAACAGGACTTGATTACGACATTCATGTATCCAAGATTAATAGTCAAGGAGTCAAAATAATTGATTAAAAAATGAAGGAAATCAAAAAAATATCAAGTGGTGCTCCCTGGGAAGATATTGTAGGATATTCTAGAGCTATAAAAGTAGGTAATACTATAGAAATAGCCGGCACTACAGCAGAAGGTAAAGATGAATACGAGCAAACCGTAGCAATTATCAAAATTGCCGAAAAAGCTTTAAAGGAACTTGGAGCCGATTTAAGCAATGTAATTAGAACCAGAATGTACTGTACCAATATTTCAAATTGGGAAAAAATTGGTAAAGCGCATGGTGAGTTTTTTCGCGAAATAAAACCAACAGCTACAATGGTTGAAGTCTCTAAATTGATTTCGCCAAACATTTTAGTGGAAATAGAATTTTCTGCAATACTCTAATACGATAAAGAATATATACTAATGCAATATTACAGTCTAAATAATAATACAACAAAAGCATCTTTTTCTGAAGCGGTTATCAAAGGGATTGCTCCAGACAAAGGATTATACTTTCCAGAGCACATAGCACCTTTGCCAAAATCATTCTTTGATACTATCGAAACTCTTGATAATATCGAGATCGCCTATCAGGCAATCCGGCAATTTGTAGGTGACGAAATTCCGGAAACCGAATTAAAAGATATCCTTAATGATGTTCTAAGTTTTGAATTTCCTGTTGTAGAAGTTGAAGATAATATAGGTACTCTCGAATTATTTCATGGACCAACAATGGCTTTTAAGGATGTTGGAGCCCGTTTTATGGCACGGTGCCTCGGGTATTTTAATAAAAATAATGATAATCAAGTAACCGTTTTGGTAGCAACATCTGGCGATACTGGTGGTGCTGTTGCTAATGGATTTCTAGGTGTAAAAGGTGTTGATGTAGTTATTCTTTATCCTTCTGGTAAAGTTAGTGACATACAAGAAAAACAGCTTACAACCCTTGGACAAAATATTGTTGCATTAGAAATCAATGGAGTGTTTGACGATTGTCAAGACATGGTAAAAACTGCCTTTTTGGATAGTGATATTACAGATTATAGACAATTAACATCTGCCAACTCTATTAATGTTGCAAGATGGCTTCCACAGTTATTCTACTTTTTGTTTGCCTATAAACAAGTTAAAAGTAAAGGAAAAGATGTAGTTTTTTCTGTTCCAAGCGGAAATTTTGGGAATATCTGTGCAGGTATCGTTGCTCACAAATTAGGGCTACCAGTAAAACAATTTATAGCGTCAACAAACATAAATGATACGGTAGTTCGATATTTAGAAACATCTAAATACGCTCCAAAACCATCAAAAGCTACAATTTCTAATGCTATGGATGTAGGTAATCCCAGTAATTTTATTCGAATACAAAAACTTTTTGATAATAATTTCGAGCAATTAAAACACTCTTTTTCTGCTTTTAGTTTTGATGACTCACAAACCAAAGAAGCTATGAAAAAAATATTTGACACTACAGGTTACATTGCTGATCCGCATGGAGCCGTAGGCTATTTAGGATTGAAAAAGCAAGGTCTTAATGGTAATGATTATGGTATTTTCTTAGAAACGGCTCATCCCGTAAAGTTTTTAGATGTTGTGGAAGAGACTCTAAACACAACTATTGAAATACCATCACAAATACAAAAAGTAATGAATAAAGAGAAAAAAAGCTATTCCATTAATAGCTATAAAGAATTAAAGCAGTTCTTATTACGCAAATAAGAACTGCTTTAAATTATTGATTTATTTTTTAGTATAGAACTATTTATTCTTTAGCCATTGCCTTCATTACATTATACACAATACTAGTAGTAGATGCAAGGTATTTGAAGTTAACGGTAGTATACTTATCAGAACTTTGCTTCACAAATGGAGAGTTATCAGCATTTTTAAGTTCTGCAGTAAGTGTTACTGTATCATAACCAAAGTTAGAAAAGAATCTACTCTCTGGTGTAGCTACAGTTCTCTTATAAATTGGCACAGGAGATTCTATACGGTATAAAGACTCTAAACTAAGATTAGAAGCAAGCATTTCTATAGCTCTATCTTCATCATTATCCCATCCCATATAATCCGATCTATGCATCGAATGTATATTATACCCTTCAGTTTGTAACATTTTGGTAAACATTCGAGTTCCGATCATATTACTTTTCCAATGGTCAAAAAATACAACCATGAAATTTTTATTTCGTTCCTCTAACTCTGCCAATTTTTTAGCTACATAATATGCAATAGCAATACCAGTGGCATTATGTATTGCTCCAGGGCTATTCTCTACAGTATCATAATGCGCACAGATTATAACATACTCATCACTACCATTAGTAGCAGGAATTGTTGCATAAATATTAGAGCCTTGAAACTGATCTCCTTTTTTATTCTTTACGTTATAATCATTCCTTTCTGGCTTTAGTCCAATCTCTTTAAGGGAGTTTGATAAAAAATCAGCAGTAATTTTTCTTTCAGAAGCACTTGCTCTGCTCGATAACGTTTTCTTTCCTTTAATAGGTTCATGGCCAGTTAACTTACCAACGACAGTTCGTTGGATGTTAATAATTTCGGCTTCAATTCGTTCTTCTTCAGTTTGAGCTGGGGCTAGCTGAATAGCAAAAACAAATACTAGTAGTAAAAATGTTCTATAATAATTCATTTTGTAGGTTTTGTATTCCATTTAATTTAACACAAATTTAGGCAAATAATATAATAATCCAATTTATTACTTTTATTCCTAAAATAACACATCGAATATGAATTTTCCAAAAACCGTGCCCTTTTTTTTTATTTTACTACTTTTTTTGCAGTGTAAAACACATAATTCGCAACAAAACCTTTTAATAACAGAAGAAAACTGGCGTTCAGAAATTATTGATTTTCCTTTAGAATTTGCCCCATCATTAGAATATTTTGGTACAGAACACATTCGTTTTGCTCCAGGATGGGGTAAAAAAAATGCAGCTGATTATTTTTCTTATGCTTTTTTATGGATACTAGATCAAGATCCCGAACTATCTTCAAAAAAATTAGAATCTGATATGGAAACCTATTTTGACGGTTTAATAAAAGTTATTTCTAAAGAAGAATTGAAGTCTAATATTGACATTACAAAATCAAAAGCTTTCTTCGAAAAGGTAAATGATTCTGTATATGCCGGAAAAATATTAACCTATGATCCGTTTACAACAAGAAAGGATGTAAATCTCAATATTATAGTTACTTATAGATATTGCACCTTAGAAAAAAAACATCTTGCATTATTTAATATATCACCCCAGGCACCTGAACATCAAATATGGAAGAAAATGAAAAAGATAGCAATTGATCTTACGTGTGAATGAGACATTTCCTTTTTGATACCTAAAATTTATTTCTATTTTTTCTTGATTTTATCATAAAAAACGTAAATTTTTACTTTCAAAAATCATCTGCAATGAATGTTTGTTTTTTAATGTATCCCTGGGAAGAAATCGATCCAGAGAATGATACATCACTGACTTTAATCCATGAATGTACCAAGCGTGGTCATGGAGTTGCACTTGCTACTCCTTCAAATCTTACCATTAGAGATAGTGTTACGTTCTCTTTTTGTAAAGTCATTAATAGAGTTGAAAAAATTTCTTCTTCATTAAAATCTTTCCATACCAAAACTACCTTTAGGGATGAAATGCTACCACTAGCAGGGTTTGATGTGATTATTTTACGCAGTAATCCGCCATTAGATATGATTATGCTGAACTTTCTGGATTCTGTAAAAGATGATGTATTTATCATAAATGATATAGATGGTATACGCAGATCAAACAACAAATTATATACAGCGGCTTTTGAGGATATTGAAACACACTTTATCCCTAAAACTCATGTAACAAAAAACAAAGATTATTTAATAAAAATGATCAAAGAAGCTCCAAATGATAAAATGATTTTAAAGCCATTAAACGGTTTTGGTGGTTCTGGAGTTATTCTTATAGAAAAAGGAGCTATGCGTAGTATTCGATCATTACTTGATTTTTATATCGATAATAAAGATGGCTCTACCAATTATGTAATCCTACAGGATTATATTGAAGGAGCAGATCAAGGAGACGTACGTATTCTTATTCTTAATGGAAAACCTATTGGTGCTATGCGCAGAATTCCAGGCGAAGATGATCATAGATCAAATGTAACTGCCGGAGGTTCTGTTGTAAAACATTCTCTCACAAAACAAGAAAAAGAATTATGTCGTAAGATTGGGCCTAAATTAGTAAAAGATGGTCTTTATTTTGTTGGTATTGATGTTATTAATGGAATGTTAGTCGAAGTTAATGTAATGAGTCCGGGTGGTATAACGTATATCAACAAAAAATATAAGGTCAAACTTCAGGAAAAAGTTGTGGATTTTATCGAGGATAAAGTGGTACAGCGAGTAAATAGGTTTGATAGAAAAGCAAAATTGAGAAAAACTGTAGATGATGCATAAGCTATCTATTGATGAAATTATTGCTGCAATAAACGCTGAGACACCTTTTTTTGCCGTTGCCGAAGATTATTCATTTACACTAAAAATTGATTCCTATGCGCATTATATCTGTGGTGCTGTTCATGACGGGCATCAATTTCGTAAAGAACTATGGAGCAATTGCTTACATTCTGAGTATGATCGATGGTATGAAGAAGATCCGGCAACAAGACAAATGATTCAGGATCACCCAATCGTAATTGCAGGATGTGACTCCAGGTTTGAATATGATTTAAATAGAGCTCCTGAAAATGCAATCTATGAAGACGCCTGGGGGAAACAATTATGGAAAAAACCGCTATCAGATGATTTTAAAAATCGCTCTTTGAAAAAACACCATAATTTCTACAAAGTAGTTCATGCGTTAGTATCAAAAATCGAATCTAAATACGGTTCTGCAATTGTTTATGATATGCACTCTTACAATTGGCGTCGTTGGAATCGAGAAGTTCCAGTAATTAACTTAGGAACTACAAATATAGATAACTCAAAGTACGACGTTTTTGCACAATCATGGTGTGAAACCTTGTCAAAAATTGAGTTACCTAATGGAATTAACACCACTGCTGGTATCAATAATACTTTTCAGGGTAATGGATATTTTCTGAAATATATCACGCAAAACTTCAATAACACGCTTGTATTAGCTACCGAATTCTCTAAAATATACTGCCACGAATTAGAATACATTATGTATCCAGAAGTTGTAACTGCAATTCAAAATGACCTGAATATGCGACTTCCAAAACATGCAAATGTATTTTATGATAGTGTTATAAGATAACTAGCACTATTTGTTAATCTGCGTTTTTTGCAGTTAGTTTGCGGTACTAGAACATGAAGGAATAAAAACAATATAATGATTGAAGATGTAGTATCAACATATAGCGATCTTTTTGAAATAGATCAAAATCTGGATAGATTGGTTAAGAATATCGAACTTCTTAATTTTCTTAACCCATTAAATATTGAACAGGAAAAAAAGAACTTTTTTGCTTGTAAATATAGAAAGAATCCTGTCTTCAAGTATCGTAAAATTAAGTTCAATCCTTATAAAATGCAGCGGTTATTTTTTAGCCAGCGATTAGAACGTATAGAAGATGATCAGGTAAGAAAATTATATCAAGATATCATATATGAATATTCGGGTTTGATACACTGTATCGAAACCATAGGAACTGGAAAAAGTTTTTATTATAATTCTTTGAAAGTATTTGGAACACCCAAAGAGCGTGATGTAGAAAATGCACGTTTTATTCTTCACTTTGAAGACGAACAACCTACAGATGATTTGATAAAAAAAATCTCTGCTAATGAAGCAGAATCATACTTTGAAGATTTTGCAAAACGATATACATTCGATTTAAATATTAAAAAATCTACTCATATTTCAGCGGCAGCAATGGTACTTAATGCTTCTGAAACACTAGTTCTGAAAAAAAACCACAAGTTCAGCGATAATGATTTAAAAGTATTGGCTAATCATGAAATTGGAGTACACCTGGTAACAACCTTTAATGGAAAAAGCCAGCCTCTAAAAATATTTTCTAATGGTTTTGTGAATAACACAGAAACCCAAGAAGGCTTAGCTGTTTTTAGCGAATATTTGGCAGGTTGTCTTACTTTAAAACGAATGAAAGAATTAGCATATCGTGTAATCGCTGCTGATAGTTTAATCAAAGGATATGATTTTGCAGCTACTTTTGATCTATTGTACAGTCAATATAAATTAGATAGAGATACGGCCTGGCAAATTACATTAAGAGTACACCGAGGCGGAGGATTTACAAAAGATTATTTATACTTAACTGGGTTAAAAAAAATATATGATTATTACTATTCTAATCAAGATATGAATATCTTATTAACCGGTAAAGTTACTCTTGAGAATAAAGAAAGTATTGAAAGGCTACAGTACTTGGGGTTAGCGAATAAAAGTATTCATATTACAGATTCTTTTGAGCAAAACCTGAACACAAATGCAAAACTTGATTTTATTTTAAGAAATTTAAAATAAAAATACTCTATAACTTCCTAAATTTCTGTGCACACGCTTCAATACAAATAAAATTAAGGATAAGTTCTGCTTCATTCTTTTCAAAGAAAATAGTAATCACATCATCTTCACAACCTATATTTAATGTTGTATTTTCTAGGGAAAATGTACCGGAACTAGTGTCATTAGATGATGTAAATACATCACATAATGAACCATTTGTAGATACTATTGTGCCATTATTAAAGAATTCTAATGTAAAATCACTATCAACAGGTTGAAATGTACCACTCCCATCTCCTGGATCAACTAACTGTTCTACCAGCAACCATTTACCAACGATATCTGTACTTATATTTATTGTATCATCATCATCAGAACAAGATGTTACTACCATAAAACATATAACAATTACAATCAAATTTCGCATGACTTCCTTTTTATTATAAGATTATATTTTTCTGAAATGGTTGCTTCTCATAAAATATAATTGATATCCACCGATACTTTTGATTAATATAAATATTAGTAATGATTTCTGGGTTGATATTATTGAAAAATACATAGTATATAGAAACCAATAATTTATCAAGATTATAACAAAAAAGCATTGTGTAGCTAATCAAAGTTTTTTACTTTCGGCGTCAATTTCATAATCATTCATACAATGAAAAACACAGCATTAACTGAAACTCACATTGCTCTTGGAGCTAAAATAGTACCATTTGCAGGTTTTAATATGCCTGTATCATACGAAGGTGTAAATATTGAACATGAAACCGTTCGTAATGGAGTTGGTGTTTTTGATGTTTCTCATATGGGAGAATTTTTAATCTCAGGTCCTAATGCTCTGGATTTGATACAAAAAGTAACTTCTAATGATGCATCTAAATTAGTAGACGGTAAAGCACAATACAGTTGTTTACCCAATGACAAAGGCGGAATTGTTGACGACTTAATCGTATATAAGATCGCAGACGAAAAATACCTTATGGTTGTCAATGCATCAAATATTGAAAAGGATTGGCAATGGATCAGTAGTCACAATACGATGAAAGCTGAAATGCGGGATTTGTCTGATGAATATTCTTTATTAGCAATTCAAGGACCTAAAGCTGTTGCTGCAATGCAATCTTTAACATCTGTTGATTTAGAAAAATTAAAATTTTACACTTTTGAAGTAGCAGATTTTGCGGGAATAGAGCATGTAATTATTTCGGCTACTGGCTATACTGGTAGTGGTGGTTTTGAAATTTATTGTAAAAACTCTGAAGTACAACAAATATGGGATAGAGTATTTGAAGCCGGAGCAGATTTTGGAATAAAACCTATCGGATTAGCCGCTAGAGATACTTTACGATTAGAGATGGGGTATTGCCTATACGGTAATGATATTAATGATACCACCTCTCCTATTGAAGCTGGGTTAGGCTGGATCACCAAATTTTCTAAAGATTTTATCAATGCAGAGGCTTTAGCAAAAGAAAAAGAACGTGGTGCAGAACGTAAGTTAATAGGTTTTGAACTTGATGAACGCGGTATTCCTCGACATGATTATGATATTGTTGATGGCAATGGCAATACAATTGGTATCGTAACTTCTGGAACCATGTCGCCATCTTTAGGAAAAGGAATTGGATTGGGTTATGTTCCTTCAGTTTTTGCAAAACCTGGGAGCAAAATTTCTATTCAGGTTAGAAAAAAAGCAATTCCAGCTACAGTAGTGAAATTACCATTTTACAAAGGATAGTCTTACAATAAAAAATAGTATACTTAAGTTTCAAGGTTACTTCTGTAATTTTTGAAACTTAATTTTTTTATAAGTCATAACAATTGAAAAAAATTCTCATCATAGGAGCTAGTGGTTTTATAGGAAATGCCCTCTATAAAGAGCTGAATTCTTATTTTGATACCTATGGAACCTATCGTACCGACAATTCCTTTTTTGAAAAAAATCAAAAATTTTTTCAATATGACATGGAGACCGAGGATATTTCGATCTTACTTGACAACCTAAAACCTACTATTATTATTGCCGCACTACGAGGTAATTTTAATTCTCAAATAGACGCGCATCTTCGCATTATTAAATGGATTACAAATCATAAATGCAAACTTTTTTTTATATCTAGTGCTAATGTATTTGATTCTTTTAGCAACTATCCTTCTTACGAATACGATAAAACACTTAGTGACAGTGTTTTTGGAAGGTTTAAAATCAAAATAGAAAATGCCTTGATGCGATTACCACCTCATAAATATGTAATCGCTCGAGTGCCCATGGTTTTTGGAGCTACGAGCCCCAGGGTGCAAGAGCTCAAAACACTTCATGACCTCAAAGCGCCTATAGAAGTTTTTCCAAATGTTATCATAAATGTTACCACAATATTGAAGTTTACGCAACAAATACATTATATAATCAATCGAAATAAAAAAGGAATTTTTCATCTTGGAAGTACCGACCTAATTTATCATTTTGACCTAATAAAAGAGGTTTGTGATATGCTTCAACTAGAAGACCCTGTTTTTAAACAAGTCTATGATTCTAATAATGATCGTTACTTAGCTGTTTTGCCCAGAGATAATAAATTACCCAAAAATCTTCAAATTACAACACAACAAGTAATAGATTCGGTTATAATAAAATGATTCTTAATGAAGTCATAATTGAATGTATACAACTCATAATTCATAGTATCTTTGCAGTATGATTGAAGAAGGAAAAAAAATTATTTTGTTCGACGGTGTCTGTAATTTATGTAATGATTCAATAAACTTTGTAATAAAACGTGATAAAAATGATGTTTTTCGATACGCTTCTTTACAAAGTGAAATTGGCAAAAAACTAATTACTGAGAGAAATATTAATATTTCTAAAATAGACTCTATACTTTTGATAGATCCATCTGTTGCCTATTATTATAAATCAACAGCTGCTTTGCACATTGCGAAGCAGCTGTCCGGTATATATCCTTTATTTTCTGTTTTTTTCATTTTTCCAAGGTTCTTTAGAGACTGGATCTATGATATTATTGCCAAAAACAGATATAAATGGTTTGGTAAAAAAGAAGCTTGTATGATTCCGACACCAGAACTTAAAGCTCTATTTATTGATCAAAAAAATTGATCGGTTTTGTACTATCTCTATCTATTTATTGTGAAATAGATTGAGAATTCCTATTTGCATCCTGCAATTCTAAAGCTATATTGTCTTTACTCATTTTGTCCATGTTATCTATATGCACGAAAATTAAGCAAGCCATTGTAAAACAAATTAATGCTATAGGTATTAAAAATTGCTTCATACAATTATGTTTTGAATTTAGTTTGATTTGGAACAAAAAAAACACATCTATATTACGGTTTAAAAGTAATCATATGTAGATATTGTCAACAACATCATTCTAGAGTTCGTAATTATCCAATTAGAATTCGTTAGTCTAATTTTACAAAAAGGTCAAAACAGCTAAAATTATCTTGTATAAAACTTAATATTTTTCGTATTGATCAATAGTAATTGAATCCTTTTTCTCCCTTCATTTAATTTGAAGAACATCGTCTTTTGCGACAGAATGATTCGTTTTATTTTCTAAAAGGACATCATTTTGATGTTTTTTTCTTAATTCATCAGATTGAGACTCAAGTTTATTCACATTGTCAATATGCACAATACTAAGGCATATCACGGCAAATGAAATAAGAGATATGGGTAGGATGAATTGTTTCATAATAATGAGTGTTTATTAGTGTGGTATTGTGATACATCAAAAGTAAGTTTTAGAGTAATACAGCGTAAGGGGAGTTTACCTATAAATGAAAAGGGGTTTTTCCCCCCTATCTTATATACCAATTTAAAATATCCTGAAATTTAAAGGCAAAGACCTCACCAGTTCTAAAACTAGTGAGGTCTACAACAATAATTTTGATTTTACTGTACTTATCGCTGAAAAGTGAAAAGAAAACCATCTCTAAATTGTTCGTCAATAATAAGTGTATTATTGTTAAGGCTTAAATTACCAATACTGATATCATTAATAATCAACTCTTGAACATCATCTAATGTTTGAATGGAATAATTATAAGTCCCTGTGGGTAAACTATCTTCTAAATTCGTATCGCTATTGTTATTAACCACAGTGATGATTTTAGAGGTTTCGTCAAAGTCCCAAACAATAGTTCCTGATTCAAAAATGTGATCAACCCCTAAAAATCCTCCTGTAACAGCAACTAAATTCCATTTTCCTTCTAATCCAAATGTATTTACATCTGGAATATTTACGGTTGCATCATCATCGTTTTTACAACTAAAAAGTGTTATAAAAATTAATATGTACGTTAGATATTTCATCTTCAGTTTCTAATTAGTTAACAGATATATAACTGTAGATGAAGTACTTTTAGTGTTTGTTGCGTGAATAGACTGTTAAACTTACTTAACATCATCATAATGATCATCCCATTCTTTCACCTTGGGATCTCCTAATTTGCCAACAGATTTTGCTACAATCATAGACACAGTAGCATCTCCGGTAACATTGATCGTTGTTCTTAACATATCTAAAGGCCTATCCACTGCAAAAATGAGTGCCAAACCAATCGGTAATTTATCAGAAGGAAAGCCTATAGCTTCGAGAACAATAACAAGCATAACCATCCCTGCTCCCGGAACTGCCGCAGATCCAATGGATGCTAATAAAGCTGTCAATACAATGGTAATTTGATTACTAAATGTCAAACCTTCAGGCCATAACACTTGCATAATAAATACTGATGCCACGGCTTGATACAAACTAGTACCATCCATATTTATAGTCGCTCCTACTGGTAACACAAAACTAGACACTTCTTTGTCTACACCAATATGCTCTTCTACTCTTTCCATAGTTACTGGAAGTGTAGCGGCACTAGAACTAGTAGAAAATGCTAATAATTGTGCAGGGCTAATTTCTTTTAAAAACCAAAATGGTGATTTTTTTGTAATCACTGAAACCAGAATACAATAAAAAACAATCATTAATAATAAACCAAACAATACTACACCTGCATATTTTAAAAGTGCTAATAAAATATCAGGATCATCAGAAGTAACTACAACATTGGCTAACAAAGCAAAAACCGCATATGGTGCACTAAGCATAATGAGATCTACCATCTTTAATACAACCTCATTTAGGCTATCAAAAAAATTCTTTAGCGGTTCTGATTGAGAAGGTTTTACCAATAGCATACTAATACCTAGAAAAATTGCAAAGAATATTACCTGAAGCATTAGCTTATTATTACTCATAGCAGCAACTGCATTTTGAGGCACCATATCGACTACAAATTGTAATGGACCACTTTCTTTTTGTCTACCAGCTTCTGCGATACGTTCTGATATTTTAGAACTACTTGCATATTCTGAAGTCAATTTTTCAATAGTTTCAGGAGTAATTCCTTCTCCAGGTTTGGCAATATTTACAATCAATAATCCTATAGTTATTGCTATTATGGTCGTAATGATATAAATAATAATTGTTCTCCCTCCTATAGTTTTAAACTTAGAAATATCCTTTAGATCAGAAATACCTTTTATAAGAGAAGCCAATATTAATGGCACTGCTATTAATTTCAGAAGATTGACAAAAATAGTACCCAAAGGAGCAATCCAATCCCCAGTAAATCCTTTTCCCCAAGAAGGGTACGTCATAATAAATCCAAACAATATACCGGCTATCATTCCGATAACGATTTGCCAATGCAGTGCAACTTTTTTCATGTGAATTTTTTAATAATTAAGCCAAACAGCGTCGAAGATATAAATTAAAAACAAAAAAAGTATATAGAAATTGCGATTTACTTAAGATAATATGTAAGGAGGCAAAGTATTAAAATGGTGTATCACACAATGAAGCACATTTGTTTCACCGCATAATTACTTTCTAAATCACGAAAAAAGAAGTGTTTACTATTTCTTAACCGTTCGATTCATTAACCAATAATCAACAAGAACTAAAGCAGCCATTGCTTCCACTATGGGTACTGCTCTCGGTACAACACATGGATCGTGTCTTCCCTTACCTTGCATCTTTACTACCTTACCATCTTTGTCAATAGTATCTTGGTCCTGCATAATGGTCGCTACAGGTTTAAATGCTACATTAAAATAAATATCCATTCCGTTAGAAATACCTCCTTGTATACCTCCTGATAGGTTGGTTTTTGTAGTCCCGTCGGTATTAAATAGATCATTATGCTGACTCCCCTTGAGTTCTGCACCCGCAAAACCACTTCCATATTCAAAGCCTTTTACCGCATTTATAGAAAGCATAGCTTTACCCAATTCTGCATGAAGTTTATCAAAAACAGGTTCTCCCAAACCTACTGGAACACCAGAAATAGCACAACTTACTACCCCTCCAACAGTATCGCCTTCTTTTCTAATCTGTTTGATATATTGTTCCATCTTGGTTGCCATCTCGGTATCAGGGCAACGTACAATATTGGCTTCGGTTAATCCAAAATCTAATTCTGTATGTGATTTCTCTAATTTGATAGATCCAACACCACTAACATATGCATTAATTGTAATTGAAGGTAAAACTTGTTTTGCAATAGCTCCTGCTACTACTCTACTTGCTGTTTCTCTAGCAGATGAACGACCACCACCTCTATAATCTCGCACTCCGTATTTTTGGTCATACGTATAATCGGCATGAGATGGTCTATATGAGTCCTTAATATGAGAATAGTCTTTGGATTTTTGGTTCGCATTTTTGATGACAAAGCCGATAGGTGTACCGGTAGTAACCCCTTCAAAAATGCCAGAATAAAACTCCACTGTATCTGGCTCTTTACGCTGAGTAACAATAGCCGATTGCCCTGGTTTTCTGCGATCCAATTCTTGCTGAATAGCTTCCAAATCTAAAGTAACCCCAGCCGGGCATCCGTCAATGATACCGCCGATTGCAACACCATGTGATTCTCCAAAAGTAGTAAGCTTAAATAAATTTCCAAATGTATTTCCTGCCATGAATGCAAATTTTAAGACAAATGTAATTTTAAATCTTTAAAATCATGGTAGTAATATGATATAAAAAAGGCTGGTTTTATTATGAAAATTAAATCTTATTGTCTTTTTAAGCTATTTTTTTAGAAAGTCTATTAAAACACTTATTTGGCCGTTATACAGGTAGTATTTCTGATATAAAAAGTGAAAATCTTAAAAAACATACCATAGAATTATGGATGTTATAACTCCTATCAAAGCAATTAATGTTGTCATTATGGTCCAGGATCCAAATGTTTGCTTTTCATTTAATCCGAGGTATTGTCCCACCAGCCAAAAACCACTATCATTAACATGAGATAATATGGTAGCCCCAGAAGCTATTGAAATTACAAAAAGAGCAATCTGCGATTCACTATAGTCTCCTCCTAAAATAATGGGTGAAGTTATTCCAGCCGCAGCAATCATTGCTGTTGTGGCAGAACCTTGCAAGATTCTAATCAATGCAGCTACGACAAAAGCAAATAGCAAAGGATGTATTGATGAACTTTGCAAAGAAGAAGCTAACATTTCTCCGGCTTTAGTATCCACCAATATCTGTTTAAATGCACCACCGGCTCCGGTTAATAAAATTATAGAACCTGCAGGCTGAAAAGATTTACTCGATACTCGTAACAAAGCATCTTTATCTACCCCGCGTTTTATTCCTAAAACATACCATGCAATTAAATTAGCAATAATTAACGCTGTGAAAGGATGCCCTAATAAAGAGATCGTATATCTGATATATTCAGGTATTTCCTTTTGATAAAACCAATCACTAAGTATCATCGTTTTTAATACAATTAGTAAAATAGGCAGCACTATTATTACTATTATGACAAGAGGATTGGGCAGCTCTTTATTTTCCGAAGATTTTAGGTCTGTTATTGTTGGTATTGATACGTTTATTTTTTTAGAAACAAATTTTGCAAACAGAGGCCCACTTACAATTGCTGCAGGAATTCCGACAATAAACCCCAAAATGATTACCCAGCCTAAGTTTGCTCCTAAAATATCTGCTACGGCAACTGGACCAGGTGTTGGTGGAATAAAACTATGGGTAATTGCCAATCCAGCAAGCAACGGGATCGCATAAAGCAATATTGATTTCTTTGTCTTTTCGGCTATAGCATAAACCAGAGGAACCAGAATAATAAAGGCTACATCAAAAAATACTGGAATAGCAATGATAAAACCGGTGATCATTAATGCCCATGAGGCGTTCTTTTCGCCAGATAATCTAATGATATAAGCTGCCAAACCCTGTGCTCCTCCTGAATATTCTAACAATCCTCCAAATAATGCCCCCAAACCAACAACCGTAGCAACAAAACCAAGAGTTCCTCCCATCCCGTTCTTTATGCTATTAATCATTACCTCTGGCGACATGCCACTTATTATACCTACAAGCATAGAGACAATTAAGAGTGCTATAAAAGCATGGATTTTGAGCCTTAACACCAGAAAAACAAGCAGAAATATACCTATTCCTACCGCAAACAATAATTGATAATCCATAGTTATTATTTTTTCCAATTTGTATGAAAGTATTCTGTTAATGGTTTATCTACTCTTTGATATGTATGTGCTCCAAAATAATCCCGTTGAGCTTGTATTAGATTAGCCGAAGATTTTTGGGTTATATAAGACAAAAAATAACTTGCAGCAGCAGATAAAACGGGTAATGGTGTTCGTGCTTTAAGTCCAACTGAAACGATTTCTGTAAGGGGGTTAACACTATCCTTCATAAAGGATACGATTTCGGGTAATAGTAATAATGAAGTTTCGTTACTTTGCTTAAAAAGAGAAGATATCCTTTCCATTAACTCACTTCGTATTATACATCCATTAGTCCATATTCGAGCTATATCGGATAAATTAAGATCCCATCGATACTCTTTAGAAGCGTTTGCCAGCAGATCAAATCCTATAGCATGATTAATAATACTAGAGGCTCTATATCCTTTTTCCAAGGCATTTAAAAAACGGCTATCATCTTCTTTTACTTTTGTAGTTTGTATCTGGTAGACTTCTGAGGCCTCTACTCTTTTAGATTTCATTCCAGAAATATTTCGTGCCATTACTGATTCTGAAATTGTTGATAATGGCATTCCAATCTCCAGGGCAGCAATAGTGGACCAGCCTCCGGTTCCTTTTTGCCCCGCTTTATCAAGAATTTTATCGATTAGAAAATCTCCTTTTTCTTCTTTTAATAAAATATCTGCTGTAATTTCAAGCAAATAACTATCAGCACCACAGGTTCTCCAAGAATTAAAAATATCACTAATTTGATTTGGTTTTTTATTATAATAAAAACGAAGTAAATGATACATCTCTGCGAGTAATTGCATTTCTGCATATTCAATTCCATTATGAACCATTTTCACATAATGCCCTGATCCTCCTGGTCCAATATATGCACAACACGGGATGTTATTTTTATCTTTAGCGGCAATAGTTTCCAGAAACTTTCTTGATTGTTGGTATCCTAATTTTGATCCACCTGGCATGATAGATGGTCCGTACAAAGCTCCTTCTTCTCCACCAGAAATTCCAGCTCCAACATAATTGATTCCTAGTTCCGATAAATGCTGAGTTCTCCTCGATGTATCCTTAAAATGAGAGTTTCCTCCATCAATTAAGCAATCTCCTTCTGTCAAAAAAGGAACCATGGCTTCAACAATTAAATCAATAGGTCTACCCGCATTTACCATAATTATAATCGAACGCGGTCGTTTTATAGATGCTACAAAAGACTCTATATTGTCAAAACCAATAATGTTAGAATCATCCTGATCGTTTACAAATCGCTGTGCCACATTAACCTCCTTATCTAAGACCTGTCGGTTGTAAACAGATATTTTAAGTTTTTTAGACAAACAATTTCTGGCTAGACTTTTTCCCATTACACCTAGTCCTACAATGCCTATTTGTGATTTTTGTATGCTCAAATTTGTAATGATTTGTTTAATAATTTCTTCAACATTTTGATCAATAGATACCGATATACCTTTGCTAGGTTTTTCTAAAGTTTCAAATTGAGATGCTAATAATTCTTTTTTGAAAAAATGATCTTTTCTTGCTTGTAACCGTTTAGAGATTAAATCAAAACCTCCATCAAGAAAAATCCATTGAATATAATTAGACGGTATAGATGTTAATATCTCCCTGTATTCTTGCTTCAAAGCTGAACAGGCTAATACTGCACCTTCACTTCTATGCCAATTTTCGATTTGGAGTGCTATTTTTTTTAGCCAAGGTTCTCTGTCTTTATCATTTAATGGAAAACCTTCAGACATCTTTTTAATATTGTCTTTTGAGTGAAAGTCATCTGCATCAAAAAACGGAATTTCCAATTCTTGGGACAGCGCTTTTCCTATTGTTGTCTTTCCACATCCGGATACGCCACATACAATATAGATCATTTCTGAATTCATGTCATAATATTCTAAAGAATAACTCTTAATACTAACTTACGGTTGCCAAGCCAAAGAACTATTTAATTACTTCAATAGTATTATACCCAAAATACTTATTCTAAATGGGGATACTGTGGATATTTAGCAATTCGGAAAGCAGTATTTTTCTAAACCTTATTTAAAAGTAATCAAAAAGATTATTTCTTTTATTTCTAAAAACACAGAAGTCATATATTCACTTGAAATCATAATGAGATACTAAGCTAGTTTAGTATCACACGAATTAGTGTTAGAATTAGACAATAGAACAGAAAACCTAACTTCATTACAATATCATAATCAGTAATGGCAACGAGTTCATTCTGAAAATAAACATTTAGAAACTTTTGCAGAAAACAAAGAAAAAACCGAGGAACTAATCATTAGTCCAGAAGTCTTAATAACTATTATGATTTCATAAAAAGAATCTAAGCCTTATTCAACCAAAGCATTTCTTATAATCGTAACAGGATGTATTGCATTTTTTTGTGTACCATCTTTTATTTGATGTCTACAGCTGGTTCCTACTGCAGCAATAATAGTATCTTGAGAAGCTTTTCTTACTGTAGGGAATAAAGTTTGTTCTCCTACCTGCATACTAATATCGTAATGTTCTTTTTCATACCCAAAAGAACCCGCCATACCACAACAGCCCGATGGGATAATGGTAACTTTAAAGTTTTCAGGAAGATTAAGTAACGTAAATGTATTATGAATATTTGAAAGTGCTTTTTGATGACAATGACCATGCAATTTGATTGTCTTAGCTTCTGTAATAAAATGGTTAGAATTTATATTTCCCACTTCAATTTCTGAAGCCAAAAATTCATCAATCAAAAATGTGTTTTTCGAAACCGATTTTGCTTTTTGCTGATCACTAGCCAATCGTAGATATTCATCTCTAAATGTTAATATTGCTGAAGGTTCGATCCCAATAAGCGGTGTTTCTTGTGAAATCAAATCTGAAAAAATAGTCACATTATAATTTGCTAATTTCTGAGCTTGCTTTAATAATCCCTTAGAAATAAAAGTACGTCCGCTTTCTTTATGATCAACAATTTTCACTTCATAATTTAACTTGGTAAGCAGAAGAATAGCATCAATACCAATATTGACATCTAAATGATTTGTAAATTCATCTATGAAGAGATACAGGGTTTTAAGAGGACTTTCCGGTTGTACCTTTTTCAAATTCTTTTTACACCAGTTCCTTAAAGACTGTTTACTTAGTGTAGGTAACTCACGCTGTTTTGCGATACCAAAAACAGATTTCATAAGTCCTGAGGTGACCGTGTTTTTGAAAAAGAAATTCGTTATCGTTGGTGTTATGCTTCCTAATTGGTTTAATCGATTATTATAAGCAAAAAGCTTCGTTCTTATCGAAACTCCATTCTCCTTCTGGTATTGATATTCAAATTCAGATTTTAGTGTTGCCACATCAACGTTAGATGGGCATTCGCTAGAACATCCTTTACAACTTAAACACAAATCAAAGACTTCTTTAAGTTCTTTGTTATTAAATCGATTTGTTTTTTCACTGTTTGTTAAAAATTCGCGCAATGCATTTGCCCTACCACGTGTTGTATCTTTTTCATTTTTTGTTGCCCTGTAACTGGGGCACATTGTTCCACCAGCTTCTATTGATTTACGGCAATCACCACTACCGTTACATTTTTCTGTGGCTCTTAGAATTCCTAAAGAATCTGAAAAATCTAATATGGTATTTATTTCTGGCTCCTTTCGATCAATCTCATAGCGCAATTTTTGATCCATGGGATATGCATGCACAATTTTTCCAGGATTAAAAATACTATGAGGGTCAAATATTTTCTTGATATTTTTTATGATCTGAAAATTTTCTTCTCCTATCATAAATGGTATATATGCCGCCCTTACGATACCATCACCATGCTCACCACTCATAGAGCCTTTATACTTTTTTACCAGTGCAGCAACATCATCCGTTATTTTCTTAAAAAGAACAACATCTTCGCTTTTTTTAAGGTCTAAAATAGGCCTCAAGTGTAACTCTCCTGCTCCGGCATGTGCATAATACACTGCTTGCTGGTCATATGATTTCATTATTGCCGTAAACTCGGAAATATAATCTGCCAGGTCCGAAATTGCAACCGCAGTATCTTCAATACAAGCTACCGCTTTTTTATCTCCAACAATGTTTCCCAACAGGCCCAATCCAGCTTTTCGAAGTTCTAAAGCCTGATCTATTTCTTTTCCTTTTAAAATAGCATTTGAATAGCTTAAACCATTATCATCTAAAGTTCTGAGCAATAATTGCATCTGATCCTCCAGATCTTCTTTGTTATTGGCTCGGAGTTCTAACATCAGAATAGCTTCTGGGTCTTCAACAATAAAAAAACGATTCTTCTGCTGTTCGATATTATTTTTTGTACAATCTAAAATGGTTTTATCCATCATTTCACAAGTGAACAAAGGATGCCGCATAACAGATTCTACGGCATTCATACAATCCTCAATAGTCCTAAAATGTGCAGCGACCATTACAGATTCTTCTGGAGGTAAATCATCTAAGTGTAACGTAATCTGAGTTGTAAACGCTAATGTGCCCTCACTACCCACCAATAATTTACACATATTAAAGGATTCTGAGTGCTCTGAAAACACCTCTGAGTTTATAAGTTCATCAATGGCATACCCTGTATTACGACGATGAATTTCAGGTTTCGGAAAATTATCTTTTATTTGCTTTTGAACAGTTTCTGAAAAAAGCTCTATATATATATTCTTATAAATCGAACCTTCTAAAGTAGTAAGTTCTTTCTTTTTATTGAACTCTTCTTGAGATAGTTCAGCAAAAACAACTTCAGATCCATCAGATAAAACAGTATTAAGTTTTGCTACTTTATCTCTTGTAACTCCATATTGAATCGAAGTTGTACCACTACTATTATTACCAACCATACCACCTATCATACATCGATTTGAAGTCGAGGTATTAGGTCCAAAAAATAGTTTATACGGTTTCAAAAATCGATTAAGATCATCGCGTATCACACCAGGTTGTATCGTTACCGTTTTATTTTCTTGATCTACAGAAAGTATTTTGGTAAAATGCTTTGAGACATCTACAACTATACCTTCACCTACACATTGACCGGCAAGAGATGTACCTGCCGTCCTTGGGATAAGACCAATATGGTTCTTTGTAGCAAAAGCAATTAATATTTTTAAATCTTCAATAGATTTAGGGAAAGCTACAGCCATAGGAATTCTGCGATACACTGATGCATCTGTTGCATATAGTGCTTTAGAAAGGGAATCAAATTGTAATTCTCCTTCTAATTGCTTTTCCAATAATTTTAATGCACTACTATGAGTCATATACGTTTTTCTTTGCTAAAGAGTCCAGAGAAACCGGTCTTTTAAAATTGGTATCAAAACAAATAAAACTGTCGGTCCCAGCAACCCCATCTATATGATGCACTTGCTCGTATAAAACCTTTCTCAGGTGATGGTTATCTACAGCAAAAATAAGAATGAAAATGGCATAATGGCCCGAAACGTAATTACATTCTAATATTTCAGGAATTTTTTTTAATCCCTCAACCACTTGCTCTGCATATCTAGCCTCTCTTAAACGAATACCTACATAGGATTTAGTTCTAAATCCCAATTGTTTTTCATCTACAACAAACTCTGCTTTGGCTATTACGCCTCTTTGTTTTAGTTTTTTAATTCTTTGATGAACTAAAGAATTTGAGATTTTCAAATCATCGGCTATTTGAGAAAATGGTTTTCTAGCATCTTCGCGAATCTGCAACAAAATCTGTTGGTCTACATAATCAAAATGGTTCATAATAATCAAGAAATTAAATAGTTAATGGTCAATATGACAATATGGATTTTATATTATATCAAATTGACACATAAAACATTAAAAACATAGCAAAATTAATTAAATATAATAAAATAAAAGTCAAAAATAATATTTTTGCAACAAATAAAAACACAATTAAATGAGCCCTACCTATTTTTTTAATGAATTATGGAATCAGTATACGGCTAAAACACCATCTGCCGAAAAGATCAAATCTATATTAGAAGCAGAAGGAAACAAAGTATACAATGATCATATAGCAATACGCACTTTTAATGACCCAAGAGTACATATAGATGTTATAGCAAAACCATTTATAGCCATGGGCTATGAACCAAAAGGCGAATATCATTTTGAGGCTAAAAAGTTATTTGCCAAGCATTTTGAACATAAAAACGACACTAACGCTCCAAAAATTTTTATAAGCCAATTGCTATTAGAAGAATTTTCTGAAGAGATTAGAAAAACTATTATCGACATTCTTGATCAAACAGATCAAAGTGTATTCAAACAAGACGATTTGATTCTAAAAGGAAGAGTTTGGAACAAACCATCCTTAAAAATCTATCAAAACCTTCTTTCTGTATCCGAATATGCAGCGTGGATGTATGTAAATGGATTTTGTTCAAATCACTTCACAATAGATGTGAATAAGTTAAAGACTTTTGAAAATTTATCACAGGTAAACGATTTTTTAAAATCCAACGGATTTACAATGAACTCTTCTGGAGGAGAAATCAAAGGATCTCCAACTCTACTACTAGAGCAATCTAGTATTCTAGCAGATGCCGTTGAGATTGAGTTTGAAGAAGGTTACAAAGAAATAACTTCGTGTTATTATGAGTTTGCTTTTCGTTATCCAAATGCTGATGGAAATCTTTATTCTGGCTTCATTGCAGGCTCTGCTGATAAGATTTTTGAAAGCACAGATATGGTACTTCAAGATAGGTAGTTAATCGAAATTAACAAAAATTTAAGAATTTTACTTACTGATCAGAACATTTGTGACGTTATATTCGAAGACTAAATAAAAACCTATTTAACTATGACAAAACGTATTTTAATAATTACGGCTTTCTTATTAGGTACTATAAGTACTATCCAATCACAAGAAATTTCTAAAAATGCCCTGGGAATTAGAATTGGTGATAATGATGGATTTGGGGCTGAAGTTTCTTACCAAAGAGGTCTAAGTGGTAATAACCGATTAGAATTTGATTTAGGATGGAGAGACTTTGATGCCGCTACTGCTATAAAGGTTGCTGCGCTTTACCAATGGGTATTTAACCTAGATAAGGGATTCAACTGGTATGTAGGACCAGGTGGTGGAGTTGGTTTTGTGGACTATGACGATCGTGTTTTTGGAAGAAGTGATAGTGATAGTTTTTTCTTCATTGCTGGTGATATAGGAATCGAATATAACTTTGATGCTCCTATAATTATTTCATTGGATATAAGACCAGAAATTGGTTTTGGAGACTTTAACGATGATTTAGATTTAGATATTGGTCTTGGTATTCGCTATCAATTCTAAAATATCATAAACAATACATATACTGAATCGTTCCTAAGATATTGCTAATGCACTTTCGTATAGAGCAATATATTTAGGAACGATTTCGTTTACATCAAATTTTAATGCTTCGGCAAATGCATTTTGCTTAAACATCTCAAGAGTACTGTCATCTTCAAGGATTTTAATCGCATTCTCAGACATCTCTTTTACATCACCTACATTACTTAAATATCCCGAAACTCCATGATTATTAACTTCTGGAATACCTCCAGCATTACTTGATATTACAGGAACTTTATTGACCATTGCTTCTAACGCCGCCAATCCAAAACTTTCTCTTTCTGAAGGAAGCAAAAACAAATCGGAGAAACATAATATTTTATCAATCTCATTACTATTCCCAAAAAAGATCACTTTATCCTTTATTCCTAATTCTTTACACTTTTCTTCTGCTGGTTTGCGCTCAGGTCCTTCACCAACCATAAGTAATTTTGCTGGCATCTTATTTTGAATATTATAAAAAATATCGACGATATCGGTAATTCTTTTTACAGCTCTAAAATTACTAATATGGGTTACAATACGTTCTTCGGGAAGGGCCATCACCTCGCGTTGGCAATCTGTAAAACTGCTTTTTTGGTGGCTTACATCAATAAAGTTTGGCACAACTTGTATCTCTTTTTTGATATCAAATAAACGCAATGTATCGTCTTTTAAACTTTGTGAGACAGAAGTTACTATATCGCTGTTATTAATACTAAAGGTTACGGCGGGTTTATAATAAGGATGATTTCCTACTAAAGTGATATCTGTACCATGCAAAGTTGTAACCATGGGTACAAATATTCCTTCTTCTTCAAGCATTTTTTTTGCCATATATCCCGCATATGCATGGGGAATTGCATAATGCACATGCAACACATCTATCTGGTATTTTTTGATGGTATCCACCAATTTACTAGACAGTGCCAGTTCATAGGGTTGATAATGAAACAATGGGTATGTAGGAACATTAACTTCATGAAAATGTATATTAGGGTCCAAAAGATCCAAACGCACAGGCTGTTTATAGGTTATAAAATGAACCTCATGGCTCAGTTTAGCCAAAGCGATTCCCAATTCTGTGGCCACTACTCCACTACCACCAAAGGTAGGATAACAAACTATTGCGATTTTCATGTAGACAATTTTCTTGAGGCACAAGGTACAAGAAAATTAGTATTGGCAGTTGTTAAAGGAGTTTTAAAAAAAGCAGATCATAAGCCGGATTCTGTTTCCAACAATGTGGATCCTTATCATTTATCTAGTCTCAATATTACTATTGAGATCAAACCGCCTACCCTCCAACATTGGGCGCACAACCCTAAAAAGCTGGTTTACATGGCGTTGCACCGTATAGAGTTTACCTGATTTCACTACAGCATAACCTGTACATACTTTCTGTTGCACTTGTCCTCGCCTTACGACGGACGGGCGTTACCCGCTATACTGTGCTATGGTGTCCGGACTTTCCTCGACCCTAAGGCCGCGATAAGGTGATCTGCTTACTACAAAAGTATCATAATTCATAATTATGTATCTCGAATTACAAATTATTTTTTCAGCTGTTAATAACTAAAAATAAAAACCGAATCCTAAAATTTATTTTTTGTATTCAATTTTTAACTTTGTATCGATGGAACATTTTATAGTATCTGCTCGTAAATACAGACCCCAAACATTTAAAGATGTTGTGGGCCAGCAAGCTATTACCAATACGTTGCTTAATGCTATAGAAAATAACCATCTTGCCCAGGCACTTTTATTCACTGGGCCCAGGGGAGTTGGTAAAACTTCATGCGCAAGAATTCTTGCAAAAACCATCAATCAAGATGGAAATCAGCATCCTGATGAAGATTTTGCTTTTAATATTTTCGAACTTGATGCTGCTTCAAACAACTCAGTTGATGATATCCGAAACCTTATAGATCAGGTTCGTATTCCACCTCAAGTTGGAAAATACAAGGTATATATCATTGACGAGGTGCATATGTTGTCTCAAGCTGCTTTTAATGCTTTCTTAAAAACGTTAGAAGAACCACCAAAACATGCAATTTTTATACTAGCGACAACAGAAAAACACAAAATTATCCCTACGATTCTGTCTAGATGTCAGATATTTGATTTTAAAAGAATTACAGTTACAGATGCCAAAAATCACTTGATGCAGGTTGCCACTCAAGAAGGTATTACAGCTGATGAAGATGCACTACAGATTATTGCTCAAAAAGCTGATGGTGCGATGCGTGATGCGCTCTCTATTTTTGACAGAGTGGTTAGTTTTAGTGGTAAAAATCTTACTAGACAAGCTGTTACAGAAAATCTTAATGTTTTAGACTATGAAACCTATTTTAAAACCACTGATTTAATTCTTGAAAATAATATTCCACAATTACTTCTTGAATTTAATGAGATTCTGGCTCTTGGATTTGATGGCCATCATTTTATAGCTGGGCTGGCTTCGCATTTTAGAGATCTATTAGTCTGCAAAAACCCAGCAACAATTAACCTTCTGGAGGTTGGAGAACAAACCAAATCAAAATATCATGAGCAATCACAAAAGACATCACATAGTTTTCTTGTAAAAGGAATAGAACTTGCGAACGATTGTGACCTCAAATACAAAACCAGTCGAAATCAACGATTGTTAGTAGAACTCTGCTTAATGCAACTCGCCTCTATCCTACTCAACACGGATGGAGAAAAAAAAAATGATCAACCGTACATAATTCCTCCATCATATTTCAAAGAGAAAGGAATAGAGGCCATAAAAATTCCTGCAGCCGCAAAAGAAAAGGTTGACCAAAAAAACGTAGAAATAAACTCTGTACTACAACAACCAGAAAAACCAACTCAAACACCTCAAAAAAGTGCTGATGTTAGCATTGCTAATCATACGGTACAAACCAATGCCAATGAGGTTTCAAATGATAGCACACCTTCTACTAGCAATGAGTCATTAGTAGCAACTTCTACAGAAAAAAAGCCAATAGCAATAAATAGAGATCGAAAAACTTCAGGCTTATCACTTAGTAGCATTAGAAAAAAGAAGGAGCATCAAGAAAATAAACAAGAAAAAGTAATAGATCCTAAAAATCTACCAACAGAAGATTTTACAGAATCTGAAATGCAAGATGGTTGGATTGAGTATGGAAAATTGCAAGATAAAAAAGGAGAACGCATTATCGGATCTATGTTTGCCATGAATATACCAACACTTGATGGTCATACAATCTGCTTAGAGTTACCAAACCAATCGATGAAAGTCGACCTTGAAGCAGCCCAATCTGGGTTATTACAATTTTTATATAAAAAGCTTAATAATTTTAGTATTACGCTTAAAATTACTGTGAATGAAGAGGCTTCTAAAAAATATGCATTTACTCCTCAGGACAAATACGAAAAATTAAGAGAAAAAAATCCTCTTATTGATAAACTTCGTTCGGATTTTGATTTAGATATTTAACTTTCCCATGTTATTACACGTAACCAGCATATTGTTTTTCTTTCCTTAATATCATTTCTAGACCAATTTAGAAGTATTGATAATCATAAAGTTTAGCTCCGATACTAAACAAAAATTAATTATATTGTTGTAGTACTAACCTAAATCAATTTTATTATGAAAAAAACAGTATTTGCCATCATAGCAATGGCGTTATTTTTGGTAGCTTGTGTCGACAAGAAAGCTGAAGAAGAAAAAAAAGCAGCTGAAATAAACGAACAAATAGAAGCTGTTGATCAGGAAATTAATAAAGATTTTGAATCTTTGGAAAAAGAGGCCGAAGAACTTGACAATGCTATAAATGAATTAGATAACCTATAAAAAAACACCTATGAAACTTTCAAAATATTTGCTTTGTATAATGATTATAGGGTTTATCGGTGTTGCGAATGCCCAAAAACCTGAAAAATCAGTAAAAGAGCGTAAGGAAAAAGTACAGCAGAAGAAGGAACAAATGAAGGAGAAACGCCAAGAGATGAAGGAGAAGAAGGAAGAGATGAAAGAGAAAAAAGCCGAAATTAAAGAAGCCAAAAAAGAGCTAAAAGAGGGTAAAAAAGCTATTTTAGGTGAACATCATGAAAAAATGAAAGGAATGACCCCTGAGGAAAAGAAAGCCTATCTTAAGGAAAATCCTGAATTAAAAGAAAAACTTCATGCTTATAAAGAATCTACTAAGGAGAAAAGAGAAGAATTAAAAACGAAAAGAATCGAATTCAAAAATGAGAAAGCCAATGCAGTTCAAAGTAGAATTGAAAATAAAAAAGAAAGATTAGATTTTCTGGAAAAACGTAGTAATAAAGGAGCTGATAAAATTCAGAAAACTAGAGATCGTTTACTAGCTCAAAAAGAAGCAGGCGAAATAACCGAAGAAGAGTATACCGAAAAGATGGTTAAAGTAACTGCTATTGAAGAAAAGCTAAAAAAGCATCAAGAGAGGGTTACCAAAGTTAAGTCTGGAATAAAAAAAGGTGAAGAGAAACTTATAAAACTTAATTCTAAGGAAGAAGAAAATTAGAAACAATATACTTTATCATGTTATAAGTTCAAGCCAAAGTTTAAAAACTTTGGCTTATTTTTTGCTTTTTTTATTTATCAAAATTCAAAAAATCCAAAGATCATATAGAATATAGTATCTTTGCATGTATGCTAATTATTTACCAAATGGATTAGTTAACCTTCAAAAAAATAAAAAATGCTTGGCCTAAAACTTCCTACTGATCCCAGATGGGTAAATATTGTAGAAAAAAACATTGAAGAAATTCTTACTGATCATGCATATTGTGAACAAAAAGCGACATCAACTGCAATTTCACTTATTGTAAGTTTTCCAGAGTATACTGAACTAGTACAGGAAATGACTAAATTAGTAAAAGAAGAAATTAGTCATTTTAAAATGGTACATGATAAAATCTTAGAACGTGGCTGGGTTTTAGGAAGGGATAGAAAAGATGAATATGTGATTCAATTAGTTACATTTTTTCCTAAAGGAGGAAGCCGCACAACCCAACTCGTACATCGTTTATTATATGCAGCATTGATAGAAGCTAGAAGTTGTGAGCGATTTAGATTGTTATCAGAAGAGTTAAATGATAAAGAGTTAGCAAAATTCTATAAGGATCTTATGGTTAGTGAAGCCAATCACTATACAATGTTTCTTGGTTTTGCAAGACAGTATGGGGATCGCGAAGAAGTCGATAAAAAATGGCAAGAATTGCTCACTTATGAAGCCGAAATCATGAAAGACTTAAGCAAACAAGAAACGATGCATGGATAAAATAAAAAAATAACCGCAGAAGTTATCATACATTAAGCGGCTAATTTTTATCCCCAAAATAAGAGTAAGATTTTTTAACTCATAAAACGTTCCACATTCATTATATTTATCGAATAGGTGTCTCTTAATGAAATAAGGGTTTTATACAAATAATCAGGTAAATTTTTACTTTCTAATAGTTGATCAATATGATATACTACTTTGGTCGAATTATCCATATAATTTTCAATAATTTTTAAAACAGTTTCTATTTCATTAGTAACTGCATGTGCTTTATAATTTTCAAAAGTTTTCATGACGCATTATTAATTCTTTTTATTTTGTTTACTATTTAAGTAAAGTCACGCCATCTATTATGGGTTCAACAGCGTGACTATGGGTAACTAATTTCACTATCTTATACTTAAGATTTAATGAAAGTTAAACTTCTCTGTTCATTTTGGTCGGTAACAATTTGTAGCATATACATTCCTGTTTTTAAACCCGAAACATCAATTTCTTGATTTTTATTCATTATATCTATGTCAAGTAGAACTCTTCCGTGAATATCGAGAACTGTAGCTTTTTTAATAATAATCTTACTATTCAAGAATATTTTTCCTGTGGTGGGATTAGGAAACAGTTTAAATGCAGTATCGGTATTGGTTATTTTTGAAGCTCGTGAAGCATTTTCTGTTGCTTCCATACCATAGATCAAATATCCCACTTCTTCATAGGCATGCTTTATTTCAGGATCAAAAGACTGCTCCTCTTCTACTCTTAATTCTACTAAATCTTTATTGAATGTATTATACCTAAGACTTATAGGATCACCTCCATTTACAGTCTGAGTTCCTGCTATTAAATACGAGTAACTATCATCAAAACCGCTAAGGTTAATCCCTTTGATTTCATGTCTTACCATCTCTCTTCCAATTACAATTTTAGTTCCACTAGGTAGCACATGTTCTCCAGGAGTAAACGCTATATAAGAAACAGATTCCTTGGCATGCAGATCGTCTTCTTTCTCCTCTTCTTGTACTCTAACCTTAAAACCAGTAGTGGTAACATCTTTGACACGCGTAACCACCGCAGCACCACCATTAAATGAGGTCGTCTGAGTAAATACTATAGGTTTTTCGGAAAATTCACTTGAAAACGTTACTTCTTTATAATTATGATTGACCTTATCAATAGTACCTGAGCGTAAAGGTATACCGGCCAAGTTTGGAACATCTTTAGAAACTGCCATCCAATGAACGGTTTCATAATAAAAGCGTTCTCCATCTTGATAATTCCATTCATCGAACTGATATTCAAACCCATTGTTAGTGACATTTCTTACTCGAACAGTAACTGGTTCAGCATCGGTACTGGATACTGGCCCCATGACTACAGATGGTTGATACATTGGGCTTGAAAACTCTACTTTATGCCAAGTTTTCTTATCGGGTTGAAAATTAGCAGCTCCCCCAGTCCAAATCGCAGTATATGCTGTGGTTTCTGCAGATACGCGATCATAGCCTGTAGGATATCCATCGGATCCGACGGGTAAAACATAAAACTCATAATTGGTTTCTGGAATTAACCCCTGTACTGTATAGGTATTACCACTGGAGTATCCGATAACCTTGAAATCTTTATCTACAATGAGATAATAATTTGGAGTTGCCGCTTTACCTTGTGCATTTTTGGTTGTCGAAGATCTTACAGATGCTGCTGTAGTACTCCAAGTTATAACGACATTATCTACATTATTTTGAACTTGTATTGATAAATCTACTTCTTCATAAGACTGTCCTATTTGATTTCCTTGATTATCAGCATGACGAAGGGAATATCGATCATCTGCTACCGAAACAGTAGTCGTACCCCATACTTGTTCAAGTACTCTGCCTTTATAAAAAGCCAAATCATCTAGGCTAGCCGCTGCAGATGGACCATTTCTTGGACCATCAATCTCAAAACATCTATTAAATAATGGAGTTATAGAATTTCCTGCTACCCAGTTCATTATTCTTTGTGATTTAATAGTGTCATCAGGACAAGTAAAATCAAAAAAACCTGATGGTGTCGATTCCACACTTTTTACGATCTTGGGTTGTGCCTCTGTTAACGATTTATAATAGTGCTCCCTGGCGCTACCATGCAAAAGACCATCTCCTGTTGGATATCCAGGTTCCCAGATAGGATCTAATCGCACATAAGTTGTTTTTGATATCATCCAATTATAAACATCCCATCTTGGATCACTTACAAAAGCGCTAAAAGGAACCCAAGCATAATCATAGGCAGAACTTTGATACCACTCTACCGGAGGAAGTATTGAAGGGTTGGGCATTATATTGTCTCTATAATATGTCAAAAACGCAGGGGTAGTCGCTGGGTCTAACCATGTTAATCTATCTATTTTCGAAGTACCTAAAACCTCAGACGTTTTGGTCATCATGATAGCTCCAAACGAATGCCCAACCAATCGAACTTCTTTTGAGGCATAATTAAAACCAGTTGTTGTTAAGATTTCATCAATTTGACTGGCACAAACACTTCCTAATGGGTCTGATTCTATTCCTACTCTGGTTTCAGAACCATTTTCACGAACCCATTTTGGATTATCCTGAATAGGTCTTGCTGCTGGGTTAAGAAAATTAAGTAATGTTGGAGTAACCCCATTAAGATGTTCTGCACTCTGTGTCCAAAAAAACAGGGCAACATTATAATTACCATGCCAATCCTGAATACCATCGGACGCTAATCGTTCTCTTTCTGGGTTTGCGACAGGATTAGCTTTATGTCTACTATTAGCTCCAGGTTGCCATCCGTGAGAGTGCATTACAATATCTTTGGACGGGTCATAAAAACCATTATAAGCGGCAGGGTATTTGTCATACACACCTTTGTTCCAGCGAATTATATCACCGGAAGAATTTCTGAAATACGTTCCTATATCAATAATTTCTACATTACTATACACAGTAAGAATTTCATCATCTTCACCACAAGTATATTCTGCCTTTATTTCTACGCTACCCCATTGATCTACATTTTTTTCCCCATTAAAATAGTATGCTGTTGGGGTATTATATGGAGCATTAGGGTCTATATATATAAATCTTTCATCACCTTGTTTTGATCGATCCTCGACATACCATTTTACCTTTGCCACGTCCTCTTCTGGTAAAAGATTACCATCAAGGTTTTCAAATTTAAAGGCTTTTGTAAAATCAAAAGGATCATCGGCGTTCCAAATAAGATCGTCGTTTGATCCAGTATCTAAATTTTTATCTCCAAAATATGCCGTTGGTTCTATATCATAAAGACAACATATCGCAGTTTCAATAACTCCGTCGGCTTGTGTATACACATCTTTAAACGTATTATCTAGAGCATTGTAATACACTATTTTCTCGACATACATATCATCTGCGTTAATATACGTCGAAGATTCTCCATCAGGATGTATCAAATATTCCGTATGATAGGTTGTGAATCCTAATCCTGCACAAAAACCATATGGAAACTCATCATCGTATGGCTCACTGCAATTTCCAGTCTCACTCCCATAGTAATTAGTCATATAAGCAGTGGCTTGATCTAGAGCATCCAAAGTAGAAACAGGTTGAGAAGCGTAATGACTTACATCGTGTACAAAACCATTTGAGCGATATAGTTTTGTTCCAGGTGGGGTCTCTGGACTGGCATGCTCGGCATGAGAGTAGATATACCCATAATGTCCAATATTGGGATTAGAATAATCGCAATTCTTACAGTAAACATCAAAATAAACTTGCTCATCAATAACATAACCATTTTCATTTGTATAGCGCTCGGTTTGAGTTAATGGAAAATCATCTGGTTCGGGCTTGTTTCTAAAAACGACAAAATACTTTCCTTCTGCGTTAGGTTCACATTGTGCGTCTACATTAAAGAGGTTACACAAAGCAAGGAACAACATAAGAATCCACTTCTTGTGAATACTGTGTAATTTACATTTCATAATTTCAGTTTTAATAGTTTAAAAAATAGTTCATGAATTGATAACTAATTAATTATCAATTGGATCGAAATTATGAGAATGCTATAAGAAATAAGAAAAAAGAGCGTTTCAAAACGTTTCACATGTCGTAAAAAATGTTTCATTCATACCCAATTGAAAAACCAACAGCTAGTTAACAGAAAAGAATTCGACTACGCTGGTTTCTTTGGGAATATTAAGTTTCTTTTTGATACGATGAATATTTACACGAACCGTGGTAGGGTTAATATTCATCAATTGACAGATTTCTTTATTAGAAAGGTTCATTTTTAGAAACGCGCAAATCTTTAAATCATGTTGAGTTATATTATATCTTGATTTTAGATCCTTTAAAAACTCTGGGTGTACTTCTTCAAAATGAATAAAAAACTCTTTCCACATGGTGTCCATATTTTTTTGGATTTTGATTTGTGTTTGAGTTTCATTGATCTCTTTAGTCAAATTTTGAGAAGGTTGATTTTTAATTTGCCCCAATAAATCGTTTACCTTGGATAACAAATCAGTTTTTAAAGCAAGATTAGCTGTAGCTGCTACCAATTTTCTGTTGATGTATGCATTATTATCTTTTTCAGATTGTAAAGACGCTTCTAGCATTTTTTTATCAATTTTTGAAGTTTTAAGTCTTGACCGGTATCGTTTAAAAATTACATATGCTAGTATCCCAAGTATTAGTATAGATGCCATAAAAACATAAATCCAACGATATTGTTTTGAAACGATATTTAATAGACCATCAACCTTTTTTTCGGTTATTTTTTGTTGATTATTAATAAGAACTCCCGTAGTTTTCGCAATAGTATTGCTTTTATCTAAGCTGTCTTTAAGTTCTTTATGAAGTTTGAAATAGTTCGATGCTTCTTTATAATCACCTGCTTCCTGCAATCTGTTCGCTTTAATAAATAACAGTCGTTCTTTTACATCTATTGATTTAAGACTATCACAAAGTGAGAATGCCCGATTAAGGTACAACAATGCACTGTCCTTTTTTTTAAGAAAGTAATAGGTCTCAGTTAGTCCTACATACGACAGTAATTGGTTTTTCTTATATCCGTTTTCAGTACTTAGTTTTAATGTGCTTTTAAAATATTTTATAGCCTCAGGGTAATTCTCTAAATTGACAGATAGCTCTCCAAGGTTAAGAGTGATAATAGCTTCTTTTAACTTTGAATTATTTTTTCTTGTTCCTTCGAGGGCTTTTTTATAACATACAAAAGATTCCTCATAATTTCCTTGATTCGAATGTAATGCTCCTAAATTATTTAATGCAGTAGAATACCCTATAGGATCACTCAGTTTATAATGTGAAGCAGATCTTTTATAATTTATCATTGAAGAATCGGGCATTAAAATTTTTTTATAAATCATAGCTGACACATTAAATGAAGCTCCTAACATCGTATGTCTAACAGTATCTTTTTTAATTTTTTTAGCAGCTTCAATAACCTGAATGTTATATTTCAATGCTTTAGAATAATCACCTTGGTAGAAATGCACCCCTGATAAATTGTTGGTCATCGAAATTACTTGATCTTGATTTCCTTTTTTCGAGCTAAGTTTCAGTGCTCGCTTAAAATGTAATATAGCCTTCGCATAGTTTTCTTTGCTTCCTCTTTCGGCTAGCATAATACCCAAGATTCTATGTAACTTATACTGCTGATCGATAGTATTTATTCTTTCTGAAATTTCTAGAGCTCTTCTTCCATCCTTTAATAAACTATCCATATTTTTTGAGTGATATTCTTCGATTTTGGATAGTAAATTATCAACCGCCAAGCTATCGCGATGATAATTTGTTTTTTCTTGTTGTGCTACAATTGTCGTACATAAAAACAATGAAAAATAAACAGATATGTATTGAAAAAACTTCATGTAAACACATTTTAAACGTTTAGTATTGACTCTAAATTAGTCCAGTATAGACTAAGGTAAAAACATTAACAAAGAAGTTTAAAAATAATGCGTTACAAAGCGTTACATCAATTTATAACAGACTGATTTTAAGGATTTAATATTTATTTAATAAAATAAAAAAATTATTTTGGGGATAGAAATTCGGCGACGCTTATTTCAGTAGGAACATCAAGTTTTTTCTTTATGCGGTGAATATTTACGCGAATAGTATTAGGGTTAACATTCATTAACTGACAAATATCCTTATTGGTAAGATTCATTCTTAAGAAAGCGCAAATTTTTAAATCATTTTGAGTTATCCCATATTTAGATTTCAGTTGATCTAAAAAGTTTGGATGCACCTCTTCAAAATGAGCAAAGAATTCTCTCCATAGATTGTTAATATGGTTTTGAAATTTTATTTGGTTTTGAGTGTCAAGAATTTCTTTATTATGGTTTCGTTTGGGTTGGTTTTTTATTTGATTAAGTAGCTGATTTACCTGAGAAAGAAGATCTGTTTTTAAAGCCAAATTAGCATATGCCGAAACAAGTTTACGTCTAATATATTCATTGTTTTCTTTTTCAAGCTGTAATGTAGTTTCTAAGCGTTTTTTCCTTTTATTGGAAACATTTAGTTTATTTCTATATTTTTTTAAAAGGAAATAGGTTAATAAACTTAAAGCAATTAGTAACACTATAACCGTAAAAATCCAATAATTTTTCTTGGAAGATATCTGTTTGATGTTTTTTAATTCTTGTAATCCATCTTTTTTTTCATGTTCAACCAAAATTGTAGCGACTTTGGGTAGATTTTCTTTTTTGGTTATACTGTCTTCTAGTTGTATACTCCATTTGAGATAGGATAATGCTTCCTCTGATCTGCCGTTACCTTCTAAAAAATTAGCTTTAAGTTTTAAAATCTCTACTTTTTCTTTCGGCGCTTCGATAGTGTCTAGCAAAGCGAACGATTTCTTCAAATACAAATCAGTACTATCATTCTTTTTTTGCGTCAAAAAAACTTTGATCAATCCACGATAAGCAAGTAATCTATACTGACTCATATTCGTATGATCAGATTTCTTTAATGCTGCATTATAATATGCTATAGCTTCGGGATAATTACGCATAGCAAACTGTAAATCTCCAAAAAGATTAAGTCCATATACTATACCATCTATTAAATCATGTGTTTTATATCCGTCTAAGGCTTCTTGCACGTATATTTTAGAATTTTCATAGTCATGCGATTTCAAAAACAACTCTCCCAAATTGCTAGATGCTACAAATTCTTGTGGAGAACTGATATCTTTAAAATATGATCGAGACTTTTTGAGATTGAAAATTGCCGAGTCTTTTAGTTTCATTTCAGCATAGATAGATCCTAATAATAAATGTGCTGCTCCTTTACGATCTTTCTTAAGATCTTCATTTAGATTGAGCTTTTTAGAAAACTTTAAAGCTTTGATTGCATATTCTAGTGCTGTAGGCATATCTCTTAAGTGCACATAATTAACACTAATATTATTGGCATGATCAAAGGATGCCAATGAGTCTCCTGATTGTCTAAGAAAGTGTAAAGATGTATTAAAATGATAATTAGATGAGTCTATTTTTTTATAATCAGAAGCATACAAAATACCTAACATTTTATGAAGCTGCCCCTGCTGATAGATAAATTGATGTTTTTTGGCCATTTTCAGGGCTTCGTACATATCATTTTTTAAACTATCAATACTATCTAATCCAGATACGCGGGAAAGTAAAATATCTATATAAATACTATCCTGTTTTTTTTGTAACAGATTCTTTTGCCCATACATAGAAGCAAAGAAGAAGAAAGCAAATATGAATAGGGGTAATTTCATCTAAAAATCTACAATAGGTTTACCTTTAAATATACTATAAGTTTTTTCTAAAACCTAAATCGTAATAATAGTGAAGACTGTCTATTATAAGAAAGAAACACCATTTCTTTAACTGGAGCAAAAATAAAAAACTCACCATAATGGTGAGTTTTTTACTCTATATTTTAAAGGTATATCACAACTTATATCCAAATGATAATTGGATATTTGTGCTATTTCCTTCTTGGCTTATTGCAGCTCCTTCATCATCTATAATATTAGACAATCCATAAGCATACCGTATATCTGCAAAGAAATTTTCTGTAATATTTACTCCAAGACCGCCAACAGCAGCAAAGTCAAAGGTATTGAAATTTGTTTCCAATACCGTATTGTCTTCCCATTCCCATATCTTAAGTCCAGCTTGTGGTCCCACATGAATATTAATCATATCATTAAAATAATACTTAATAAACACTGGCAATTGTAGATAATCAACTCTCAATGTTTTATCATCATTTCCTTGGGATGAATATTGAAATTCGGGTTGGATACTCCATTTTTCGTTAATAGGATATTCAGCTAAAAATCCTACTACGATACCAAATCTACTATCTTCAAGATTATCTGGGATATCATCAGAGCTTATTGAACTTAGATTAGCCCCTATTCTTACTCCATATGAGCTTTCTTGTGCGATAGAGCTTAGGGTTCCTAATAACAAAAAAAGTGCAGCACAAAGTAGTTGTTTTTTCATATTAAAACTGTATTATGTTAGGTATTATGGGGTAATTGCAATGGTAAATATACTGATTTTAACAAACTTATTGTTTTTTTAGTTTTTCATTATATAAAGACTTAATAATACCATCAGATAAACCAATTTTTGGAACATAGATATCTTTTGCTCCACTCCACTTCATAGCAGAAAGATATATTCTTGTCGCTGGTATAATAACGTCTGCCCTATCTTGATTTAGATTAAGCTGCCAAATTCTCTCTTCATAGGTTAAAGAATTAAGAAGTTTATAATATGAGCTTAGGTATAAGAATGAAAGGGGTTTACCCATACTCTTGCCACTATTTTTAAATATATTATTGATATTTCCACCTGAACCTATTAATGAAATTCTAGAATAGTTTTTTATATTTTCCTTTATCCAATTTTCAACTGATTGCCAAATCTGATCAGATACTAAATTATTGAGTAGCCTAACCGTACCAAGCTTAAAGGATTTAGAAGCAATAGTTTTTCCATTATGGTATATTGTAAATTCTGTACTACCCCCACCAACATCAACATATAAGTAGGTTGCATCGGTATTAATAAGTTCGTGTAAATCTGTCATGGCAATAATGGCCGCCTCATCTTTACCATCAATTATATCTATTTGAATTCCTGTTTTTTCTTTTATAAGACGTACTAGTTCTTTTCCATTTTCAGCTTCTCGCATCGCAGATGTAGCACAGGCTTTATATTTTACTACCTTATGTGTTTTCATAAGTAATTGATAGGCTTGCATAGCATCAATCATTCTCGCAATATTTTCATCAGAAACCCGCTTACTCTTAAAAACATCTGCACCTAACCGAATTGGAACACGTACTAGGCTTGTTTTCTTAAATCTGGTTTTTTTTCCTTCTTCTTCGTGAATGCTACTTATTAATAATCTTACTGCATTCGAGCCAATATCGATGGCCCCGTATTTCTCTATTGTTAACAAAATAAATTAGTTTCCTAGTTTTTTTAAATAATACTCGTATGTAGCTATCTGTGATCTTATTTTTTCTTGATCGTTCCTAATGTACGTATTATCTTGATCTTCGGAAAGTTTTCTCGCTTTAACGTTATCCTTCCAGCATATATCAAACGTATCGATCAATTCTAGTTTAATATCTTCATCATAAATAGGGCAAGAAATCTCAACTCTTCTATCGAGGTTACGTGTCATCCAATCTGCAGATGAAATATATACTTTTGGATTGCCTCCATTTTGGAATATAAACAATCGAGGATGCTCAAGAAACTTATCGACTACACTTATTGCTTTAATATTCTCGCTCATTCCAGGAATCCCGGGAACCAAACAACATATCCCTCTTATTATAAGATCTATTTGCACTCCGGCGGTACTGGCTTCATACAGTTTATCAATCATATCATAGTCGCTAAGACTATTGAGTTTTAATTTAATCCCTGATGGTTTCCCTTCTTTACTATTTTTGATTTCTTTATCTATTAATTTTATTAAAGATGATCGTGTATAATGAGGAGAAACTAATAAATGTTTATATCTATTTATCTTATAATTTATTTCAAAAAACTTAAAAACTCTATTGGTCTCTTTAAGAATAGCTTCGTTCGTCGTAAATAATGTATAATCTGTATAGATTCTTGCAGTAGACTCATTAAAGTTACCGGTACTGATAAAGCCATATCTTTTAAGTTTCCCTTTTTCTTCGCGCTCTATGACGCAGGCTTTACAATGTACTTTTAGGCCAGTAACTCCAAATATAAGATTTATCCCCTCTCGTTGCATTTGTTCTGCATATCGAATATTTGCCGCCTCGTCAAAACGAGCTTGTAACTCGATCTGAACGGTTACATTTTTACCATTTTTTGCTGCATTAATAAGAGAACTGGCGATATGTGATATACTGGCCAATCTATATATGGTAATTTTAATGCTCTTTACTCTGGGGTCAATAGCAGATTCTCTTAAAAATTTTACGGTATAAGAAAATGTATGATAAGGTGTGTATTGCAAAAAGTCTTTCTTAGCTATTTTATTTAACAACCCACCTTGTAAGCTTAAACCAGGAATCTCTAATGGCTGAATAGGTTGATAAATTAATTTCTTATTCCCCAGATCTGGAAAATTCATATAATCTCTACGATTATGATATCTTCCTCCCGGTATTATACTATCTGTGTTGTCAACTCCCATTTTATCCATAAGATAATTCAGAGTATCCTTATCTATATTTTTATCATAAACAAACCTTACAGGTTCACCATCTCTTCTAGATTTAACACTACTCGAAATTTTTTGTATAAAACTCTTACTTAAATCATTATCAAAATCTAATTGTGCATCACGAGTTATCTTAATCATATGAGCAGATGCACTTGCATAATCAAAAATACTGAAGTTAATATGCATACAGTATCGAATCAAATCATCCAAAATAATGATATACTGTTTTCCATCCTTTTCAGGAAGAACTACAAAACGATCTGTATTTTTTGGGATCTCAATTAGTGCATATATTTTTTCTTTTGTGGTGTGCTGAAGGATTTTAGAAATTCTACCTTCTTTGGGAATTTTTTCTTTTAAAACCAATTTTACGGCTAAATAGGCCACACTATCCTTTAAATGAGGAAATTTTTCAAGATCATTAAGAATATACGTTACTAATGCCGGACTAACTTTATCTATAAAATACCTACGAATAAATGCATCCTGGTCTTGTGTTACCTCATTTTCATCTATAATAAAAATATCATGCTCTTCAAGTTTTCTTTTTATAGTATTAATGGTTTTAAGGCTCTCAGCTTGTTGTTTAATAACTATTTTAGTTATTTTTTCTAACAAATCACTGGCCGTAGTACCTTTAAGTACATTTTTTCCATCCTTTCCTGCAAGATCAATTCTTTTTATTGTAGCATATCTAACCTTAAAAAATTCATCTAAATTATTAGAGAATATACCAATAAAACGTAACCTTTCTAACAAAGGAACGGTATCATCTGCAGCTTCTTGTAGTACTCTGGCATTAAATTGCAACCAACTTAATTCTCTATTAATATATTGATTTTTAATAATTTCTAGCATTATCGAAGGGATTTAGGAAAAATAATTAATAAGTTTTTTCCTACATTTATATTTTTCCAACTTGTAGTGTCAAATTCAATCCCTACTACACCAGCAGTAGGTAAATTATCAATTTTTTCACTTCCATAAAGATTTGATATTGATGTCAACGCATGATTATGTCCAAAAATCATTAATGTATCAATATTGTCATTACAATTTTTTATCACCTCAATCACATTTTGACCTCCAAAATCGTATAGATCTGGTTCTAAAGAAAATATACTCTTATCCACATCTAAGTGTTCCATAACAATTTTTGCCGTAGAATGTGCTCTTACGGCTGGACTAGATATAATCTTATCCACTGGTTTTATCAATGTTTTCAGCTCTTTACCAATTAACGCCGCATCATTAAGTCCTCTTTTATTAAGAGGTCTCATTTCATCTGAAACATCATAATCCCAAGAGGATTTAGCATGTCTTATTATGTATAAAGTTTTCATAAGATATATACTAAAATTAATAAAACGAGGTTATATACTACAAGTTTAAGAATTAGCATTAAGAATTCTTGCAATTAGACTATAAAAAATAATTTTTTATATAAACATGAAGGAAGAAGATCTTAAGTTTTTCGCTTATTAAATCTCATTCTAACACATTAGAGGCAACATCTTAAAAAATGCTAAATTCATGAAAATGAACCTAATATAAACCAAACTTTAATCGATAAAAAGCGTATTTACATCGAAAAGTCATTTTTTTTAGGCAAAAATTAAATGTTAAAATATAAATTTACATACGGTTTTCCCTCATACCAAAATATATCCCAAGACATTATGTACACAAATTTATCATAATATTTTTTAGGGTTAATAAAGACAAAGAAGTGGAAAAAGTAATGATTAAAAAAAGAAATCTTACCCGATTTCAGAACGTATACCTACTTATATTAATATGCATATTTTATTCTTCACATGCATATAGTCAAGTAGAAGTGCCTTTAAAGAAGCGTACAGAGTTTACTTTTAAAGGTGATTTTACGTTTGTATCTAATACAATTTTAGGAAAAGTAAGTAATGATGATGGATCCGGAGTTTTTGATCCTAATAAGAGTTATAATGACGGAGGGTTGAACAATCAGTTCCAAATGGGGTTTATTGATATTGATAATGACCCTACTACATTTAACTCTAGTAGTGCTGATCTAAATATTGATTCAGAATGTAATTCGATTAAGCATGTTGGTTTATATTGGACAGCTGCTTATGCTGATGAGAACCGTGAGCATGATATTACTTCTATTAAAATAAAATACCCAGGACAGAAGTCCTACTCCACTATAACCAACGGGCAGATAATCCATGATTATTATAATGATGACGAAGCGTTGTTTAAACAGTATTCTTGTTATAAGGATATTACGAAAGAGGTATTAAGTTTAAAAAATCCATTAGGAACGTATACTCTAGCGAACATCCCTGCTACTACATCGGCAGTAAACAATGATCCGAAACTTGGTAACGGACTTACTGGTGGTTGGACAATGGTTGTAATCTACGAAGATGACACAAAGCCTAGAAAAAGATTTTATGTATACGATGGTTTTGTAAATATAGATTCAAAAGCAAAACCTGTTGCCTTTTCATTTGATAATTTCCAGACAATTCCTAATGGTGCTGTACATGGTAGAATTGGAGTTATTGCTTTTGAAGGAGACAAGGGAATACGAGGAGATCGTTTTCAGGTAATGTCTAACGAGACCAATAAATATAAAAGTCTTGCAGATGGCACAAACCCAATGAACAACTTCTTTAATGCAAATATCACGGAAAATGGTAAAAATATTACTACCAGAGTACCTGCAAGTTATAATACCCTTGGGTATGATGCTGATTTATTCGATATTAAAAATATTAGAAATAGCATTATAGGTAACAATCAAACGGAAGCCAAGTTTAGATTATCTACAGATAACGATGGGTATTCTGTTATGGCAGTAGCGTTTAGTGTGGATATATATGAACCTGCAATTCATATCATCAAAAGGTCAAAATATGCAGACAATAGCTATGTACATCCAGACGACGTATTATCACCTAAACAAGAAATAACATATAACCTTACCATATATAATGATGGGAATGATGACGCAAAAAATACGGTTATAAAAGACATATTACCTAAAAATGTAATTTTTTCTGAAAAATCATTAGTATTACCTTCTAAAAAAATCAAAACTAAATTTGATCAACAATCCAGAACACTAAGTTTTACAATACCTAACAAGATGGTAAAAAAGGACAGTGAGTCTTTTAAAATTAGCTATAATGTTATTGTTGACACAGCATGTGAATCTATTGAGACAATAGACGATATTTTAGTTGTAGACCAACCGGTAAAAGCTTCATTTAATGGTTCTTTGAATGAGACTATGAAATATTCTGAAGGATATAACCATATTAACAAATGTGATTTGCCCGATTACTATCAATTCAAGCTAGCAATAGATATCAGTGACTTAAATTGCCCAAATGCAAATCGTCTTGTTTCTATACCTAAAAAGACAACTGGTAGTCGTTTTGCGCATACGCAACCAGGAGATTTTGATGAAACCCAAAGATCAAACAATACACAAAGTGGCGGAATCACTCCAGACGATATAGTTCAATCTTCAGAACCTCCAAAATCATCAGTTAAATCTGATCTAGGATTAAACAGAACTATCAATGATTTAATAGATCTAAATGAAATTTACTTCGATTTTGATAAATGGGATATTACTGAAAAAGCTGAAATAGAGCTAGATCGAGTGGTAAGAATCATGAATGAAGATTACCCGGATATGGTAATAAAGATCGAAACCCATTCTGATAGTCGTGGTGATGAAGATTACAATTTAGAACTCTCCCAAAAAAGAGCTGAATCAATTTATAATTACTTGCTTAGCAAAAATATATCTAAAAATAGAATTCTATCTTATATCGGGTTTGGAGAAAGTAAACCTGTTAATGAATGTAAAGACGGTAAGGATTGCTCTGAAGATCAATACCAGAAAAACAGAAGGTCAAGTTTTGTAATTATGTAAGCTTTCTAAGGTGAAAGTCTACATCTATCCCACTTATCATTTTCATTTGATCCCCTAGAAAATCGAATTCGATCATGAAGACGGTTAGGTCTGCCCTGCCAAAACTCAAATTCTATGGGTTGTATACTATATCCACCCCAAAAAGGAGGTTTCGGTATTTCTTTATTTTTATATTCTTCTTCTAGATCTTTAAGTCGTTGCTCTAGAATTTCTCTAGAATTGATCATTTCACTTTGGTAAGAAGCCCATGCACCTAATTGACTTCCAATTGGCCGAGATTTAAAATAAATACTACTTTTTGCTTCATCTATTTTGTAAGCAACTCCTTTGATTATAACCTGACGTTCCAAATTGGGCCAAAAAAAAGAAAGGCAAACCTTATTATTCTCAGCAATAGCTTTTCCTTTTTCAGATTTGTAATTTGTATAAAACACAAAACCATTTTTATCATAATGCTTCAACAACACCACCCTACTTTTTGGAAAACCATCCAAACCATGAGTAGTAATAGTCATCGCATTTGTTTCTTCAACACCTCCATCATTTTCAACTTCTTTAAACCAATCAGAAAACAATTCGAAAGGAGAACCCGGAAGGTTTTTCTCTTCTAAAAAGTTTTTTTCATATGATTTTCTATAATCAGTAAGATCTCTATTCATGATAAAAAAATATACTGCAATTTACCAAATTTGTAGTTCTAAAATCAACAACTCATATAAGTTAATGAATTAAAATTCGAACACCTCACCATCATCTCCAATTTCAACATTATCAAAAACGGTTTTAGCTTCTTCTCTAAACAATCCTATATTGTCATATCGTGTAGAATAATGTCCCAAAATTAATGTTCCAACATTGGCTTTTTTGGCAATCGTAGCTGCTTCTATTGCCGAGCTATGCCCTGTAGTTGCGCATAAATGTTTGTGACTCTCTAAAAAAGTAGATTCATGATATAAAGCTGTAACGTCTTTAATTAAGGAGATTTTTGCTTCATCATATCGGGTATCACTACAATAGGCATAGCTTTTAGTAGGTTTTGGATCGTCGGTAAGTTCTTCATTAGGAACAATAGTACCATCATCTAGAGTTACATCCTTACCCTTCTTTATAGAACGATAGTAAGCCTTGTCAATATCGTAGTTCATTACTTTACTCATAAGTAGCTTTCGATCTCCTGGTTTTTCTTGAAATAAAAAACCATTACAATATACGCGATGTTGTAACGGAATAGTTTTTACAATAATAGTTTCGTCTTCAAAAACGACTTCAGACTCTGTGCTTGTGAGTTCATGAAAATGTAAAGGATAATCAGTCCAGGAGCTAGATAGCTTTAGTTGTAATGTTATGGCCTCTTTGATTCCTTTAGGGCCATGTATATGCAAAGGAATATCCCTACTTAGCATTCTAAATGTTGAAACTAGACCAATGAGACCAAAAAAGTGATCACCATGAAGGTGTGAGATGAAAATATGTTTTATTCTAGAAAATTTTACTTTATTACGGCGCAATTCTACCTGCGTACCTTCTCCGCAATCTATCAAAAACGTATGATTATTTATTTCTAAAACCTGAGAAGTTGGATTTGTAAATGTTCTGGGAGTTGCAGAATAGCACCCTAAAATTGTAAGTTTCAAAATTATTTTCCCTCTTAATTATATTAGATTATTAAAATCTAATCTTTTTTATAAATAAATTAATCTCCAAAAGAATCAAACGAAGTTAACAAAGATATATACCCTTTAACATCTAAATCTCTTCTGTATCCTGTAGCACCAAGCACTAATCCTTCTTTGTTAAGAATTAAAATTACTGGAAATACCATTCTTTTATTATACCGATCAGCTAGCGCTTTATTTTTCTTTTTTTGTTCTTTAGAAATTTTATTTTTTTTCCGTCTGGGGAAATCAGCTTTCAACCATACATATTTTTGATCAGCAAATTCCGAAAATTCGTTACTTGACAATACATTTTTTTCTAATTTAATGCATGGTGGGCACCAATCAGATCCTGTAAAAAATAAAACAACTTTTTGATCTTTTTCTTTGGCAAGGGCCAGCGCTCCGTCTAAATCGTATTGCCAATCTTGGGCACTAGCGATAGAAAACGAAAACATAGAAAAAATGACTACGATAAATGGGGCTAATTTATTCATAGAGTTTCAGACGAGAAATTATAAGATTGATTACAAAAAAATAACTTTTTTTTAAAAATCCAAATCTCTTTCAATTTCCTCCATCTCAACCAAATCATATGCCTCTTGCAATGTAGGAACAATTGTAATCTCTCCCGGAACATCTTCATACGATATTTTATTGGTAACTATAACAAATGAATGTTTAGATGCCTTATGCGTATTCGATATTCTTAAAAACTCATTAACATCATCTATTGTAAATTGTTTCAGTGAAAATAGGTTGACAATGATGTTATCATTTTTTAAGGATTCATATTTATCCTCAAGGCCTTTAACAAATTCAACAACCGTTGTTTTTTCTTGCGTAATAATGGTAGTAGAACCTTCTTTATTAAAAATCATAGTTATCGTTTAATTTTTGAAGCTAAAAGATATATTACAGCCATTCTCACTGCTACCCCATTCTGAACCTGATCTAATATAATGGCTTGATTAGAATCAGCAACATCGCTCGTGATTTCTACGCCACGATTGATAGGCCCTGGGTGCATAATTACAATTTCTTTATTCAGACTTTCCAATAACTTTTTATTTACACCATATTGTTGAGTATACTCTCTTGTCGATGGAAAATAGCTAATTTCCATCCGTTCATTTTGAACACGAAGCATATTTGCAATATCACACCACTCTAATGCTTTCTTAAGATTAGTCTCTACTTGTACTCCAAGCTTTTCTATATATCTTGGCAATAGTGTTTTGGGTCCACATACTTTTACTTCTGCTCCTTGCAGTTTTAACGCAAAAATATTAGACAATGCCACTCTAGAATGCAAAATATCTCCAACAATGACTACTTTTTTTCCGGCTACTTCTCCCAACCTCTCTCTTATAGAATACGAATCAAGTAATGCCTGGGTTGGATGTTCATGCGCTCCGTCTCCTGCATTAACAATACTTGCATTAATATGCTTTGAGAGAAAAACACCTGCTCCTGGATTTGGGTGTCGCATAACAACCATATCTACTTTCATAGAAAGGATATTATTGACCGTGTCTATAAGGGTTTCTCCCTTTTTAACCGAAGATGATGCTGCAGAAAAGTTAACAACATCTGCAGACAACCTTTTTTCTGCTAGTTCAAAAGAAAGTCTGGTTCGAGTACTATTCTCAAAAAAAAGATTGGCTATAGTAATATCCCTAAGCGAAGGAACTTTTTTGATTGGACGATTAATAACTTCTTTGAAATGATCGGCAGTTTCAAAGATGAGATTAATATCTTGCTTGTTTAGATATTTAATTCCTAGTAAGTGATCTACACTTAATTCGCTCATTTCTAACCTTTAGTATTTAAAAAATTATCTATTTTTATTGTCCTACCAAATACACGGCATCTTCTCCTTCATTTTCTATCCAATGCACTTTTACTTTTTCTTGATTAATAGCATCTACTTGTCGTCCTCTATAATTGGGTTGTATAGGAAGATGTCTACTAAAACGTCTATCTATTAGTGTTAACAGTTCGATTTCTTGTGGCCTACCAAAAGATTGCACTGCTGTCAATGCAGCTCTTATACTTCGGCCAGTATATAACACATCATCTATAAACACTACCCTTTTGTCTTCTACAACAAAATCAATATGAGTTTTGTTTGCTTCTAATGGCTTATCTCCTCGCCTAAAATCATCTCTATAAAAGGTAATATCAAGATATCCTAATTGTATGTTATCTACCTGATAATCATCAATTAAAATTTGACAAATTCTATCTGCTAAAAACTTTCCTCTTGGCTGTACACCAATTAGAACTGTATTCTTAAAATGCGTATGATTTTCTATTAATTGACAAGCCAAACGGTGCAGAATAATATCTATCTCTTTTGCACTAAGTAGTAATTTTTGACTCATAAGCTCCAAATGGATATCTGGAATACAAAAGTAGTGAAATTTTGGAATTAATACGGTAGAGAACCTTTATAAGTTTAAGAAAGTATTTACTATTTTTTAGTTGAAAATAAAAAAGCCGTTCTTACGAACGGCTTTCATTATATTAAAAAAATTGAGAACTATTTCCCTCCTTTTTCCATTTTAGCTTTAAGATCTGCTAATGCATCGATATCACCAAGCGTAGTCTTTTCTGCTGAACTTGCAGCAGCTTTCTTAGCAGCTTGTTTTACGATTTTAGCTTCTTCTTCTCTAAACAAAGCAGTGTGAGATGCTACCACTCTCTTGAATTCTTTACTAAATTCAATGATCTGGAATTCTGCTTCATCACCTTTTTTAAGCTTGCTACCATCTTCTTTTTCAAGATGACGAGAAGGTACAAATGCAACGATATCTTCGTTAAAATCGATTGTAGCTCCTTTATCAACGATATCAGCAATTTTAGCTGTATGCTTAGTTCCTAAACCAAACTCAGTCTCATATTTATCCCAAGGATTGTCTTCAGTTTGTTTGTGTCCAAGGCTTAATTTACGACCTTCAACATCTAATTCAAGAACAACAACATCTAATTTATCACCTACATTAGTAAAGTCTGATGGGTGTTTAATTTTCTTAGTCCAAGAAAGATCAGAGATATAAATTAGACCATCAATACCTTCTTCTAACTCTACAAATACACCAAAGTTAGTGAAGTTACGAACAATACCAGTATGCTTAGAACCTACAGGGTATTTAGTTGTAATATCAGTCCATGGATCTGGAGTCAATTGTTTGATACCTAGAGACATTTTACGCTCTTCTCTATCTAAAGTAAGAATAACTGCTTCTACTTCATCACCAACTTTTACGAAATCTTGTGCTGAACGTAAGTGAGTTGACCAAGACATTTCTGAAACGTGAATTAATCCTTCTACTCCTTCTTCAACTTCGATAAACGCACCATAATCAGCAATTACAACAACCTTACCTTTAACCTTATCACCTACTTTAAGTTCTTTATCAAGAGCTTCCCATGGGTGTGGCTTAAGTTGCTTAAGACCTAATTGGATACGAGTCTTAGCCTCATCAAAGTCTAAGATTACTACATTCAATTTCTGATCAAGCTCTACGATCTCATTTGGATGATTGATTCTTGACCATGAAAGATCTGTAATATGAATAAGTCCGTCAACTCCTCCAAGATCAACAAACACACCGTAAGAAGTAACATTCTTAACAGTACCTTCTAACACTTGACCTTTTTCTAATTGACCAATAATTTCTTTTTTCTGCTCTTCGATATCAGCTTCGATAAGTGCTTTATGAGATACAACAACATTTTTGAATTCGTGGTTAATTTTTACCACTTTAAATTCCATTGTTTTACCAACATATGCATCATAATCACGAATAGGCTTAACATCAATTTGTGAACCTGGTAAGAACGCTTCGATACCAAATACGTCTACGATCATACCTCCTTTAGTTCTACATTTCACAAAACCGTTTACAATTTCACCAGAATCATGAGCAGCATTTACCCTATCCCATGCTTTAATTACACGAGCTTTACGGTGTGATAGGATTAATTGACCTGTAGCGTCTTCACGTACATCAATTAAAACTTCAACTTTATCACCTACTTTAAGATCTGGATTGTAACGGAATTCGTTTAACGAAATAACACCTTCACTCTTTGCATTAATGTCAATGATAGCATCACGATCAGTAATATTAATTACTGTACCCATTACTACCTCATCATTAAGAGTGTCTACAAAGTTTTCTGCAACCAATTTCTCAAACTCTTCTAATTTAGAGTCTGCGATAGGATCAATTCCTTCTTCGTAGTTGTGCCAGTTAAAATCTTTTAAAAATTGCTCGGGATTTGCCTGTTGAGGCGATACTTCCTGAACATCTGTGTTTTTTGTTTCTTCAGACATTGAAGATAAAATTTGTATTCTGTATATAATTGAGAGTCAGTACGATAATTATACAGAAGCGTTAAAATAAATTTATATCATTCCTTTCTATACTCTCTTACTCGCTAAAAAGGAGTGCAAAAGTACGATTTAAATTATTAGAAAACAATTTTTAAGTAATTGAGTTTCTGAGTTTTTCCGTTTTAGAAAGCTTAATTCTCTTATGCCTACATACTCACTAATACTTAACAATCTCAAATTCGCTTCTTCTGTTTGTTTGATGCTCTTCTTCTGTGCATATTTTAGCGCTGCAATCAATAAGTGGTTGCGACTCTCCAAACCCAATAAATTTCATTCTTCTAGCATTTACATAACCAACCAGTGCCAAGTAGTTGCGAGTAGATTCTGCCCTTCTTTCTGATAGAATCTGATTATACGATTCTGTTCCTCTACTATCGGTATGTGAACTAATCTTGATATACACCGTTTTGTATCGCTCTAGCTTTAAGGCTAATTGATCAAGCACCTTTTTAGAATCTGCACGAATGTTCCATTTATCATAATCAAAATAAATTGGAGGCATCTCAAAGTATAACCTACCATTCTTCTCTATAACCGGAGGACCATCTGTATCTGTAAGAAGCGTTTCTTTTAGCTTTGTTTTTGTGATTTCATCTTCCTTTTGCCTAGTGGTTGTTATATCCGTAATACGTACTTCTTCTCGAATATTAACACTATCCTTTACAGTACTCTTATCGCTAGTTGAGTCTTCAGAAGAAACAATCACTTCTTCTTTTTTCTTTTCTCTATCTAAATACACCACATAGGTCTCCTCTTCCTTTTCTTTTACAACTACAGGTTTCGTTCTGGTTCGATACCCTTCTGCAGAAGCTTTAAAATTGTATTTACCAGGGAAAATTTTAATGTCAAAACCAGCAACAGAGTCTAATTGACTTTCATATACCACTTTGTTATCCTTATCATACAAGATAGCATCTGAATCCTTAATATATGCATCAGTGGCATAATCTCTAACCTCGAAACGTGCTATATATTCTTTTGGAAAAATATCTCCGATCTGCGAAAAGGTATAAATATCATCTCCCACTTTTTTACGGTTTGAAGCAAAAAAACCATCAGTTTCATTGTAATACGCCATAGAAAAATCATCAAAACTAGAGTTAATCGGCGCCCCCAAATTGATCGGCTTATTGAGTTTTTCATTCTTAAATTCGGAAACAAAAATATCCATCATTCCTAAACCTAGATGACCATTAGAAGAAAAAAACAAATGACCGTCATTAGCAATAAACGGAAACTGTTCTCTATGCTCTGTATTAATCTCTGCACCCAAATTTATAGGGTTTCCATAGGTTCCATCCAAGTTAACATCAACATAATAAATATCAAAATCACCGTATCCTCCTGGCATATTAGAGCTAAAATATAGTTTACTACCATCAGCACTTAATGAAGGATGCTCGATAGAATAATTTACATTATTAAATGATAGTTTTTCGGGTTTAGACCAATTATCATCAACTTTTACTGATTTATATAAATGAATTGAATTATTCCGAATACTATCAAATTTCTTTTTTCCTTTTTCTGAATTACTTTTAGATATATATATCGTATTTCCGTCAGCCGTGAAACAGAAGTTCCCCTCGTGTAACTTAGAATTAATTTCTTTTGCTATTGGGGTTATGTCAGAAACTAAACGATTTTCTTCATCGACCAGAACTTGATAAATATCCAAAAATGGCCTATGTGTCCATTTGTATTGTTTATTCAATACTCCATAAGGCTTTCTATCAGTTGTAAAATAAACTACACTATCTCTTTTTATAGCTCCAAACTCTGAGGCTTCAGAATTAAAATCAACACTTTTTATCGTATAATCGTCATCTTTAAGCTTAAAGTCTTCTATAATCGAAATTGCATCATTTTTATCAAAATCAGAAGATGTCGTTTCATTTGATCTATACAATGCTAAAAATTCAACTGATTTATCATACTCTCCCAAGGCAGAAAGTACTTGATACATCATAAAATTATATTTGTTGTCATAAGTCTTATCCCTATTGTAAAACTTTCCAGAAGTCAAAACCTTTAAATACCTATATGCTTGTCTAAATTGAAATGTATTGTAATATGATGCAGATATATTCTTTACAATATGTTTTGTATATCCTTCGCGATTCAAATCTTCTTCATATTGAATTGCCGCATTAATATAATCTCCTTTTTCAAAAAATCGATCTGCCCTTGTTCTTTGCTGAGCCAAAGCTAACTGATTGACTAATACTGTTATTAGTATGAATATAATTTTTATCCTCATAGTCTAGAAAAATCTTGGAGATGAATATGTGTTACTGAAATTTAAAAGATCAAAACTATATAATAAGACAATCTCATGACTTCCGTTGTTATACCCACTCAAATCGCTAACATTAAAATCATATGAATATCCTATTTTTAGGTTTTGAGTAATATTAAATCCAGCTAAAGCAATAAATGCATCTGTGTATCGATATGAAACCCCTAATTCAAACTTATCATATAATAACGAGTTAAGAGAAACATCAAAAGTTAAAGGAGAATCCAATACTTGTTTAACTACAAATGATGGTTTCAATCGTACTTCATCTACAAAATCAAAAACGTATCCTGCAATACCATAAATATGCGTTTTAGTTTGGGCTACTCCTACTCCGTTAATATCTACATTACTTGGCAAAAGGTTTGGTGAAGATATTCCTGCATAAAAATTATGATTAAACATATAAAGCCCCGCTCCAATATTTAATTGTGTCGTAGATGTGTTGTCTGAAAAAGAGGGATCAGTAGCTACATTTGAGAGCGAAGGATCTATTTTTAAGTTATTAATTCCTGCCTTTAAACCATATGACAATCGCATTTGGTCAGATATTTTCGTTACATAAGCAAAATCTACATTTACATAGTTGTTATTTACGGGTATTGCATCCCCTATTCTATCATTTACGTAGTTTACACTTAACTCGATTTTTTCATTCAACGGGATATTTCCAAAAACGTTTGCTGTTTGCGGAGCCCCTTCAATACCTGTCCATTGTTGTCTATATAAAAGGCCTGTAGATATTAATCCACTTTGATTTGTGGCATATGCAGGATTTACCGTACTCATATTATACATATACTGTGAATATTGAGGTTCTTGCTGAGCATTAATCAGAAAGCAAGAAAGTATGGTTAGTCCAAAAATTATTTTTAATATTATCTGTTGCATTTATCTTTTTTATTGGTCAGATAAGAATTTTCATACTATTTCTTTAAGTTATTACTAACCTGAATACTATGATACAATTCATCGATTTATCTGCTTAGGTAAAAACTTCCTTGAATTGGTAAATTATTTTCAAAATTTGGTGAGAAAATATAAAAATACGTCCCTGAAGGAAGATTATCTCCTATACGTACAGAGGCATTACTTGTTCCTCTAAATTCTTCTGTATCCTTATCTCCTTCATATACTAAAGCTCCATATCTGTTATATATCTTTATATCAAAATCAGGAAAGGCTTCGGGTATATTGTATACATCATCTATCACTAGATTAAAAGTATCATTTTGACCATCTCCGTTAGGCGAAACACCATCTTGAAAATCTATAGAACATAACTCACCGTTAGAAAACTTTTCTCCTGTATTTAAAATATTTATTAAAACCGGTAAACGCTCAGATTCGCAATTATCTGTATCAACATTGGTAATAAAATATACTTGTTCATCCAGTAATAATGGATTATCCGTAATAGGAACGTCACTATCTATTGTCGAATACCAGTTAAACTGTAAAACATCGACATCGATATCTCCTAATCGCTTTGCATCAAGGATACAAAATTCTTGTTCAGGAACATTAGGCATAGGCACATCAATAATCTGAACCGCTACATTTAGTGAGGATTCATCACATGGTAAAGAATTTGTAACTACATATCTAAAATTATAAATCCCACTGGTTAATGTCTCAAACTCTACTACACCATCAGGAGTTAATGCATCTGTATTATCAGAATCCTGAAAAAACCCTGTTCGTACTGTATTTCTATCTAAAAGAGAAAATAAGTTCACATTCCCGTCTAGTTTGCAGAACGTTTCACTTCGATCATTTCCAATTTCCGCGGGTTCAGCTATTCGAATAGCTACCGTAGACAGAGCATCGGTACTGCACCCAGCATTTGCCGGAACAGTATATGTATAGATACCCTCATTTAAAGGAGCCAACATAGTATTGTTTGCTTCAAAAACCCCCAAATGATCCGGTGATCTATATCCAAATGGACCTGTCCATGTTCCTGTAGTATCAGGATTGCCACTTAACAAATCAAAAAGTGTAATTGTTAAATTATCAGAACATAATGTAATTCCACTATTGCTTCCCCCTGCATTTGCAACTTTATTTATTCTAAAGCTTAGGTTAGCACTATCTGTACAACCACCAGAACTCGTTGTTGTATAGGTAAATGTAAATGTTTGTGATGCATCACTATCAGGAAAAACAAACATATTATCAATTACATCTCCTACAGCGTTGGTCCATACACCATTAGTAACTATTGTATCTGTTCCGTTTGTATTTAACAAACTTCTTAAATCAACGCTACCTAGAGATTCACATAGATTTATACCTATAGTATTCTCTCCAGGATAATCTATCGGAGAAATTATGATAGTAATCTCTGCAGTTTCTGGCCCACATGGATGAGATGAAACCGTATCCGGTCTACAAAAATTTGGGTTAAATAGTTCCTGTGAACCGTACATTGAACAAAGCAACTCTGGTGCGACTGTATACCTAAATACATATGTTCCAGTAGCCGCTCCCGGTATATTTATAATTCCTCTATGCCTTTCAGACGGATCGGTAATCATTTCGTCATCAAGATTAGCTTGCAAATTCAGATCGGATGGTCCGCTCACAAAATCCCATTGCACATAGTCTTCTGTACTACTTCCATCCATGTAATCAAATAAAACACCATTGCTATCGGTAAAAAATTCAATAAAATCATATAAGTCGGTAGACGGGTCTGTAAACTCTTCAGAACAGATTTCTGGTGGAGGACCATTTTGTGAAAAAGGCTTTAACGCTTCAAAAACTGTAAATCTTACTGTTGAAGAATCGTCTTCGCAGACTCCAGAACGTTGCTCAACTGTATACGTAAAATTAAAAACCTGGCATCCGAACCGAGGATTTGCAGCCACTAAATCATCATACAATGCTTTAAGATTTACTTCGGAATCATCTGGACTCGTTATCTGAACACCATCAAGAGCCCATGTTCCCTCAAGGTCTTCATTTAATAAGTAATCATTATCTCTTAGGTTTATAGAAGCATCATAATCTCCATTTTCAAAACTACTCTGACAGATATTATACCTTGAAGCATATCCAGAAAAGACCTGCCTCACTACAGATATTTTAACTTCGGTTACTGATTGTGGTGGGCACGTAGGATCAAACCCAGTAACTGTGTATCTAAATGCAAATTCATCACTATCTATTCTACCATCTCCAGGAGTATAAGGAATTGTAGTACTAAACAATGATCCCGTTAAATTAATATCAGTTCTAGGAGGACCTATATATTCCCAAAAGCCATTTAAATGAGGCGGTGGAACATTGTCTAAAGAAACCAATGTTTCAAACAAATCTATATCTACCAAAGGATCTGGGTCTAAAATACAAGGATCTTCTATATCACATACAATAACATTTACTTCGTTAAGTCCAGAGGGTGGTAAAGCCTGTCCTGAATATGGTCCAAGAATTAAATTTACCCTACCTACAATCTGATCTGTACAGCCCGAACCAGAATTCAATAAAATGAATTGATAATCAGTAACAGCCTTAGAGGCATTATCCAGATCCCACAACCGTAATTCTCCATCTGGGCTCAATGCAAAATTAAAACCAGGATCGAACCATTCGTCTCCTACTTGAGGGGTTAAACCTGATATTTCATCATAAAGATTTATAACACCATCTGGTCCTGGAACACCATCACCATCAATTATAGTCATATCACAAACACGTATATCAGGGTATGCAGTATTGCATTGTCCTAAAGAAGTATTCGGTATTAAAAAAATTAAAAGTAAAATTTTAGCTATGCTTCCCCCCAGAATTTTTAGCCGATTTCCTTTTGTTTTCAAAATAGTAAGCTTTTAAGTGCGCAAAAGTATAATTTAATTTTAAAACCTTATTTATACTGCGATAATTAGTTGTATCAGTATATAAAACGAATCAAACTCTTGACTCTAAAGTTTTAACGACATCACTTAAGCTATATCCTTTAGCCTGTAGTAATATTAAATAGTGAAATAGTAGATCTGCACTTTCATTCAGAAACAATTCTTCATTATCATCTTTTGCTTCTATAACTACTTCTACAGCCTCCTCTCCAACTTTTTGCGCTATTTTATTAATTCCTTTTCTAAACAATGAAGCTACATAAGATTTCTCATTCTTCATATTGTTTTTTCGATTCTGAATCACAGTTTCTAATTGAGATAAAAATCCAAATGAAGGAGTATTATCTTCTGCCCAACATGTATCTGTACCCTTATGACAAGTAGGTCCTACTGGATCTACCAAAACTAATAGTGTATCTTGATCACAATCAACTTTAATGTCGATAAGGTTTAAAATGTTACCACTTTCTTCTCCTTTTGTCCATAATCTGTTTTTAGATCTGCTAAAAAAAGTAACCTTTTTTGTTTCTATTGTTTTTATGTATGATTCATGATTCATAAAACCTAACATTAATATGTTTTTGGTCTTTGCATCTTGTATTATTGCAGGAACTAATCCATCACTATATTTATTGAAGTCTATTTTCATAATTTTTATAATCGAACAGGTATTTCATTACCCCTTAATTCTTCTTTTAAATCTTTAATTTCTATTTCTTTAAAATGAAAGACACTTGCCGCCAAAGCAGCATCTGCTTTCCCTTCTTTAAACGTATCTACAAAATGTTGCATTGTACCAGCACCCCCAGAAGCTATTATAGGAATATTGAGCTCTTCTGATAATTTTGCTAACGCCTTGTTTGCAAAACCATCTTTGGTCCCATCGTTATCCATAGAAGTAAAAAGAATTTCTCCAGCACCTCTTTGTTCAACTTCTTTTGCCCAATCAAATAAGTTAAGCTCGGTAGGTACTTTACCGCCTACTAAATGTACTTTCCATTCGCCATTGATTTGTTTTGCATCAATTGCCACGGTAATACATTGACGACCAAACTTAGCAGCCAAATCGTTAATTAATTGTGGGTTCTTTACTGCTGATGAGTTTATAGAAACTTTGTCGGCTCCATTTTGTAATAAAATGTCCACATCTTCTATAGAAGAAATACCTCCACCAACGGTAAAAGGAATATTCACTTTTTCTGCAACCTCGAGTACAAGATTTGCTAATGTTTTACGTCTTTCTTCTGTTGCTGAAATATCTAAAAACACTAACTCATCGGCGCCTGCTTTAGAATATAGATCTGCCAATTCTACCGGATCTCCGGCATCTCGTAGGTCTACAAAATTAACTCCTTTTACAGTACGTCCGTTCTTAATATCGAGACAAGGTATGATTCGTTTTGTTAACATATATCTTATGCTATTTTGGTTCCATTTTCTACTTTTCTCTCGGGCTGAAGTAATGTTACTTCTTTATCTTCACCCAAACCTCCTAATACAAGGCATTCGCTCATAAAATTTGCAATCTGTTTTGGGGGAAAGTTAACGACAGCTATAACCTGTTTTCCTACGATTTCTTCACAAGTGTAAAGCTTAGTAATTTGAGCCGATGTTTTTCGTTTTCCTAACACTCCAAAATCAACAACAATTTTATAAGCAGGATTTCTAGCTTCTTTAAATACTTCTGCAGAAACTATGGTACCAATTCTCATATCCACCTTTTCAAAATCTTGCCAACTTAAATTCGTATCCATACTACTTCAAATTAAGAATATAGTTTTCTAATTGTTTAAGGCTAATTCTATTTTCATAGATTGCTTTTCCGATAATTGTTCCTTCACAGCCTAGTTCTGCAAGCTTTGGCAACTCATCAAATGTTGAAATTCCTCCGGATGCAATAAGATTCAAATTTTCAGTTTCTTCAAGAATTCTTTTATACAACTCAAAAGAGGGTCCCTGTAACATTCCATCTTTACTAATATCAGTACAGATAACATATACAACCCCTTCTTTTTGATATTCTTGAATAAATGGAATTAGTTCTTTATCGCTTTCTTCTTGCCAACCACTCACTGCAATTTTTTCATTTTGGGCATCTGCTCCAAGAATTATTTTATCTGAGCCATATGTAGTTATCCATGCACTAAAAGTTTCAGGGTTTTTAACTGCTATACTGCCTCCAGTGATTTGATTTGCACCACTTTCAAAAGCGATTCTTAAGTCTTCATCTGTTTTTAATCCTCCTCCAAAGTCAATTTTGAGGTTAGTTTTTGTAGCAATCTGCTCTAAAACTCTATGATTCACAATATGTTTAGATTTTGCGCCATCCAAATCTACCAGGTGTAAGTATTGAATCCCATGGTCTTCAAATTCTTTTGCGACTTCTAACGGGTTTTCATTGTAAATTTTCTTAGTGTTGTAATCTCCTTTTGATAGACGAACGCATTTTCCTTCGATAATATCTATGGCTGGGATAATTCTCATTTTTCAGTTAATAGTTGTTAGTTAGTAGTTGATAGATTCAAAAAGTTTCTTAAAATTCGTTCTCCCGTCACTGAAGATTTCTCCGGATGAAATTGAGTCCCGTAAAAATTATCTTTATGTAAGGCTGTCGAATATGCAATCCCATAATTGGATTGGGCTATTGTTTCTTCCATCACCGGAGCATAATAACTATGTACCAAATAGATATATTCCTTTTCTTCTACATTTTCAAACAAAGGTGACTTCAAAGATTCTATTTGGTTCCACCCAATCTGAGGTACTTTTACACCATGATTAAATCGTAATACATTTACATCAAAAATACCAAGCCCCTGTGTATCCCCTTCTTCTGTATAATTACACATGAGCTGCATTCCCAGACAAATTCCCAAAACAGGTTGCTTTAATTGAGGAACTAATGTATCAAGTCCAGAAGCTTTTAGCTTTTTCATTGCACTACTGGCTTCTCCTACTCCAGGAAAAATAACTTTATCTGCAGATTTAATCTCTTCAGGATTATCACTCAAAACAGCTTCATACCCCAATCTCTGTATAGCAAATTTTATGGATTGAATATTTCCAGCTCCGTAATTTATAATGACTATTTTCATTTTATCTGTCATTCCAGCAAGGGCTGGAATCATTTTAATTGAACTTATACATTTAATTTTGGATTCCGGCCTTCGCCGGAATGACAAAAAATTATTGTTTACAACATTCCTTTTGTACTTGGTAAAATCATTTTCTCTGGATCTCTTTTCACTGCCACCTTAATCGCTTTGGCAAATGCTTTAAAGATAGCTTCGATTTTATGATGCTCGTTAGTTCCTTCGGCCTTTACATTAAGGTTTGCTTTTGCGCCATCGGTAAATGATTTAAAGAAATGATAAAACATCTCTGTTGGCATTTTTCCAATCATTTCTCGCTTAAAGTCGGCCTCCCATACCAACCAATTACGCCCTCCAAAATCTATAGCCACTTGTGCAAGGCAGTCATCCATTGGCAAGCAAAACCCATAGCGTTCTATGCCCAGTTTATTATCTAACGCCTTAGAAAAAACCTCTCCCAAAGCTATTGCGGTATCTTCTATTGTATGATGTTCATCTACTTCCAGATCACCCTTTACATTAACATCCAAATCCATTTGACCGTGACGCGAAATTTGATCCAGCATATGATCAAAAAACTCTAAGCCCGTACTGATATTACTTTTTCCTGTTCCGTCAAGATTAAGTTTAATATAGATATCGGTTTCGTTTGTTTTTCTTGAAATCTCGGCAACACGATCATTTAGCTTAAGAAATTCATATATCTTTTGCCAATCATTACTTTCTAAAGCAATATGGCCATTTAATTCTTCTTGCTTAATGGTGATTTCTCCTGTTCCCAGGTTAGTATTATCATTAATGAATATCCCCTGGGATCCTAAGTTTTTTGCCAACTCCATATCAGTTAATCGATCCCCGATTACAAAAGAGTTTTCTAAATCATATTCGTCAGAAAAATACTCAGTCAACAAACCTGTACCTGGTTTTCTGGTATTTGCATTTTCATGCGGAAATGTTCTATCAAGAAATACCTTGTCAAAAACAACTCCTTCATTTTCAAAAGACTTCATAATAAAATTATGTACCGGCCAAAAGGTATCTTCAGGAAATGAGTCTGTGCCCAAACCATCTTGATTGGTAATCATGACTAGTTCATAATCCAGCTCATCAGCTATTTTACCCAAGTATGTAAATGCCTTGGGATAGAAAATCATCTTCTCAAAGGCATCGATCTGTTCGTCGGCCGTTTCTTTGATAATCGTACCGTCTCGGTCTATAAATAATACTTTCTTTTTCATATTCTTATGGCTTCAACACTCTTTCAAAAAGAGAGAGAACTATGGATTTTATAGTTGTTTTAATATTTTTTCTAGCGCATTATTTTCAGCAGGTGTACCTACTGTAAATCTAAGTGTATTTTCACATAAAGGTTGCGTACTTCGATTACGAATCACAATGCCTTTCTGCAATAATTGATCATAACGTTTGTCGGCATCATCTACTTTTACCAAAATAAAATTAGCATCGGTCTCATATATTTTCTCTACAAAACTTATCTGTGATAACGTAGTTATTAGTTTTTTTCTTTCTTCCAGAATATTAGAAACTTCTGTATTGACCTTATCGAAATCCATAACACGTTCTAAAGCTCGTTTTTGAGTTAATTCATTAACATTGTATGGCGGTTTTATTTTATTAAGAATAGCAATGATTTCTTCAGAAGCATAGCAAACTCCAAGTCTAATACCTGCTAATCCATAGGCTTTAGATAATGTTTGTGTTACAATAAGATTAGGATATGTTTTTATCTTTTCAATCCAACTTTCTTTATCTGAAAAGTCTATATAAGCTTCATCAATAACTACTAAGCCATCAAATCTATCTAAAACTTGAGTTATACGTTCTTCAGAAAAAGAATTTCCCGTAGGATTATTGGGCGAACAAAGGAAGATAATCTTTGTATTTGAATTGACTGCTTCTAAAATCGTTTTAACATTGGGCTCAAAACTTTCTGTCAATAACACCTCCCGATTTTGGATATTATTAATGTTTGCTAACACCTTATACATCCCGTATGTTGGAGGTAAGGTGATAATATTATCAATTTTTGGTTCGCAAAATGCTCTAAATAAAAGATCCAGAACTTCATCACTTCCATTTCCTAGTAGAATATTTTGTACCGAAACGCTTTTCTGCTGCGCAAGAACCGCCTTAAGGTTTCTTTGTTGAGGATCTGGATATCGATTTACTCCATTCTCAAAAGGGTTTTCGTTGGCATCAAGAAAAATCATTTCAGATCCGTCGCTCACATATTCATCTCTGGCAGAAGAATATGGCATAAGACCCAAGACATTTTCGCGAACTAATTGATTAATATTGAATTGTGTTTTATTCATCTGTTATTGTCACCCTGAACTTGTTTCAGGATCTCATTATTTATTTTAAACTTTCTAATCTTAAGGTTACTGCATTTTTATGCGCTTGTAAACCTTCAGCCTCTGCCATTAATTCAATCGCATTTCCAATGGTTTGGATTCCTTTTTCAGAGATCTTCTGGAAAGTCATCGATTTCATAAAACTATCCAGGTTTACCCCGCTATACTGCTTTGCATATCCATTTGTAGGTAGCGTATGATTTGTTCCTGAAGCATAATCCCCTGCACTCTCAGGTGTATAGTTACCAATAAAAACGGATCCGGCATTTTCGATGTTAGCCACATAATACTCTTCATTTTTGACACAAACTATAAAATGTTCAGGTCCATATTCATTGATAAGAGTCAACGCTTCTACATCGTTATCTACATATATTAATCTTGAATTTTCGATTGCGGTCATAGCAATATCTTTTCTAGGTAATACAGAGAGCTGTTCTTCTACTTCTTTCTCTACTTTATCGATCATCTTTTTTGAAGTAGAAACTAAAATCACTTGGCTATCTTTACCATGCTCTGCCTGGCTCAATAAATCTGAAGCAACAAAAGAAGCATTTGCCGTATCATCTGCAACCACTAATAATTCGCTAGGCCCTGCAGGCATATCTATGGCGACTCCAAATTTTGTAGCTAATTGCTTAGCTACGGTTACAAATTGATTGCCTGGACCAAATATTTTATATACTTGCGGAATACTATTGGTACCAAAAGTCATTCCAGCGATAGCTTGTATCCCACCAACTTTACATATTTTGGTAACACCGCAAAGGTCTGCAGCGTACAAAATTGCTGGATTTATTTTTCCTTCATTACCTGGCGGCGTGCATAGCACTATTTCTTTACATTTTGCAATGTTTGCTGGTATTGCCAACATTAATATTGTTGAAAACAACGGTGCAGTACCACCAGGGATATATAAACCAACTTTTTGAATTGGTCTTTTTTCTTGCCAACATAAAACTCCAGTAGCGGTTTCTACTGAAACTTTTTCAGTTTTTTGAGCTGCATGAAAAATTTCAATATTGGATTTAGCCGCAGCTATAGATTCTTTTAATTCTTGACTTACTTGTTTTTTTGCTTCTTCAATTTCTTCTGAAGTAACCAAAATATTTTCAAGAGATACATTATCAAACTTTTGAGTATATCGGTGTATTGCTATATCACCTTCTGATTTAACCTCATTAAAAACACGCAATACTGTTGCTTCAATATCTTCTACCGTTTGTGTTGGTCTTTTTAATACTGTAGGCCATGTACTTCTTTCTGGGCTGTATATCTTCTTCATCTTTCTTTATACTTATAAATTACAACACCATTTTTTCAATTGGACAAACTAAAATTCCTTCTGCTCCTTCAGCTTTTAGTTCATCAAGAATATCCCAGAACTTATTTTTCTCTACAACGGTGTGAATCGAGCTCCATCCTTTTTCTGCTAGAGGCAATACTGTTGGACTTCGCATTCCGGGTAAAATTTTTACAATATCTTCTATTTTTTCATTAGGAGCATTAAGAAGAACGTATTTAGAATTTCTGGCTTTTAAAACTGCTTTTATTCTAAACTGCAATTTTTTAAGAAGGTCTTTATTCTCTTCAGATATTTTTGGAGAAACGGCAAGCACTGCTTCTGATGTAAGCATTACTTCAACTTCTTTTAAATTATTCTTAAACAAGGTACTTCCGCTAGAGACGATATCACAAATGGCATCTGCAAGACCTATATTAGGTGCAATTTCTACAGAGCCAGAAATCTGGTGCAACTCTGCAGATATCCCTTGCTTTTCTAAATATTGATTTACGGTATTGGGATACGAGGTAGCTATTCGTTTTCCATCTAAATCCTGTATTGAATTGTATTCAAAATCTTTAGGTACCGCCAATGAAACTTTACACTTAGAAAAATTAAGACGCTCGGCAATAGAAATATCTTTCCCTTTTTCGATAAGTACATTTTCACCAATAATTGCAATATCAACCACTCCATCTCTAAGGTATTGCGGGATATCACCATTACGTAAAAACATAACTTCCATTGGAAAATTACGCGTTTGAGCTTTTAATTGATCTTTACCATTATCGATTGAAATACCACAATCTTTAAGGATCTTAACCGAATCTTCATTAAGTCGGCCACTTTTTTGAATAGCAATTTTAATTTTAGACATTCTCTTTGTTGTTGAGTTTAATCAGTTCTAACAAGCCCGTTTTGAAACAAAAAACCCGTTTGAACTTCTCAAACGGGTTAAATTTATTGTTGTACTATATACATACCACACTTACCACGCCTGAGCGAAAATGTAAGAATGATGATGATGTATAGCTATTTTTCTCATTGATTTTTGTAAATACTTTGCGAATTTATAAAAAAATATTTTCTTGAAACGCATTTCAACTTAAATTTTTGCAATTAGTCTTTTTTCTGCAATAAATCTTTAGAAATTAAATCACATAATACATTGATTATAAACATTTTTAATAACTTTAAAAGACTAACGCTAATCATCAACATATGAAAAATTTTATTTCTTTCACCATTTTCTTGCTATTTGCATGGCTGGGAATGTGGTGGTATTATTCCTGCAACTGGTGCTTAGGAGACCGTGACTCTTCTACTAATGTCGTAGAAAAAAATGATTCGGATCTTAAAAACGAAGCACTCACAAAAAAAGCTTATGAAGATAGCATAGCCAACCTAAACAGGGCACGCACAGGTTTATTCGCAAAAGACCTTCAAGGGCAGGATATCTTTAAATACATAGAAAACTTTCAAATAAACCGTAATAACGGAGATGTATTTATTCCAAATTCTTTACAAAATTTTAGTGATCAAATTGCTCTTTATCTTGGTAAACATCAAGATCAGGAACTCATTATTTCTGGGTTTGAGAGTTTTTCTGAACAGGAGGAAAACAGTGACTTTGGTGTTTCGAGAGCAAATTTCATAAAAGATGTTTTAATAAATGCAGGTGTTAATGGAGATCGAATAACCACAAAATCAAAGTTGATGGATTATACATATGATGAAACCACTGGAAACTATATAGGAGGTATTCTTCTGGATTTTAACCAACTTGATGAATCCAGAATCACTGAAGTAGAAAAAGGCGTTGCAAACAAGATATTGTACTCTGAATTTGCACAGAAAACATTTACTCCCGATGCTACCTTGACGAATTATACCCTTGAACTTAAAAATTATCTTGAGAAGTACCCCAACAAAATAGTAGAAGTAATCGGACATACCGATGATGTTGGAGAAGCTGAAGCTAATGTTTGGTACGGACAAGAACGCGCAAATAATGTAATGAACTACCTTATTTCTCAAGGTATTGAAACACATAAAATCAAAGCCTTATCTAAAGGAGAATCAACCCCAATTGCTCCAAATGACAGTGAAGAAAACAGAGCAAAAAATAGAAGAATAGAAATAATCGTAAATTAAATAAAATACAACTATGTTAGATTTTTTAAACGAAGCAAATTGGTGGTGTCTATTGTTATTATTATTCCTGGCTTTTTTACTAGGATGGTTTTTATCAAAACGGGCGCTTAAAAGCAAATATCAATCTGAACTTGATGAGTGTAAACGGTTAAATTCAAAATTAAGAAATGCCAATAACCCAAAGGCAAATACAACATTCTCAAGTCCATCAGCACCTGAAACACAAAATACAGACAATACTATTAAAGCAATAAAAACTAGAGATCATGGTGGTGTTGCAGTTACTGAAGATAGTACTGACAAAGGTGATCCACCTACACTAAACTTTGATAGTTTTGGTAAAGCTGATGCTTCAGAAAAAGATGATTTAAAACTAATAAGCGGTATAGGACCCTTTATAGAAGAAAAATTGAATGGTATAGGTATTTATACCTTTGATCAAATTAGTAAGTTCAAAAAGGAAGATATAGAAACAGTAACAGAGCTCATTAAATTTTTTCCTGGTCGTATTGAACGAGATAAATGGACAGATCAAGCAGCCAAGCTCATGAAAAAATAGTGGTTTCTAAGTAGTATCAGTTTATAAAAAACCTTCGCAAAATATATTTTGCGAAGGTTTTTTATATAGATGTGTATATATACTATCTTATTGATTCACTAATGTATCAAATAGCCTATCAATCTGTAGGGGTTTCCATAAGAAACCATCAAAATACGTAGCATATTCTTCATTATTTACCGAGGTAACATCGGCGGTAAGTGCGTATATTGGGGTTTTTTGATTATCATTAGGTGAATCCTTAATAAGTTTTGCCGCATCAAAACCATTCATTTCAGGCATATGAATATCCATTAAAATAAAGTCAACTTTTGTTTTTTTAGCAATTTTTACAGCATCATATCCATTTTTTACTCGCTCTATTTTTACGCCCCATTTTTTAAGCAACTGTCCCATAACTAAAGCATTCACTTCATTATCTTCTGCAAGAATTGCTGTTTTACCTTTTAATTGATTTGTAAGTTTTTGGTCAATCTGAATATTTGCTGTGGTACGTTCTAATTCTAACTCAAATCGAAATATTGAACCTTTACCTTTTTCACTTGTTAAGGTAACACTACTACCATACAACTCTACTATTTTTTTTACTATTGCAAGACCTAATCCGGTACCGCCATTATTTCTTGTTGTAATCGTAGTTGGTATATAAAAGCTATCAAAGAGCTTAGTTTGATCTTGTTTGGCAATTCCAACACCTGTATCTTCTATACTAAATGATATTGTGTCCTTTTTTGCTGCTGACGACATTAACTCAATATCGATACATACAGACCCTTTATTCGTATATTTTATAGCATTACTCACAAGGTTACCTAAAATTTGAAACAATTTAGTTTCATCAAGCATATAGAATTTACTTAGTCCTTCGTCAATTTGAACATTTAAAGCGATCCCTTTTTCAAGAGCCATTCCTAAATAGGTTTCTCTAATGTTGTTGATGAGTTCTTTGAAGTTTACAGAATGCATTTCTAATTGCATTTTATTAGAATCCAACTTCGAAAAATCTAAAATATCATTAATAATTCGCATTAAATTTTTTGATGAGAATTGTAACGATGTGAGTAACTTTTGATCGTCTGCATCTGCTCTTTCTTTAAGCATTGAGATAATACTTGTTACCGCATTTAAAGGAGTCCTGATTTCATGACTCATCGCAGACAGAAATGACTGACGCATATTTGCAGTTTCTTCTGCTTGCTTTTCTTTTATTATAATAGCTTCTTTTTCACGTTTAAGATTTTCTTCTTGTTGCTCATATTTTATTTTTGAAATACGCTCATAATTTTCGATAACTTTCAATGTCTGAGAGTTGATAGAAGCATCTTTTTCTATTAAATAACTTTCGAGATATTGTAAAGCCTTTTGATGTTCATTCTCTCCTCTATATATTTCATAAAGAAGATGACTTGATTTAAATTTAGTTCTGGAGAGGTTATATTTTTCACCAAATGCCACAACTTCCTTTAATGCGGTTTTTGCTCTTTCTTTTTCTCCTGTTTCCAGATATAATTGTGCTAATTTATGTTTAGTCATTCCTATGCCAAAAACTTCATTATATTTTTCATGTATGCTCAGCGCTTCAATATAATCAGCTTTAGCTTTTTCATAATTCTTATTATAATTATTTACTTTACCACGACCATAAATTGCAAAAGCAAGACCTCTTTCGTCTCCGGTTTCCAATTTTAACGCTATCGATTTATTAATAATCTCTAATGCTTCTTTGGGCTTATTCTTTTTAAGTAAAATCCCAGACATAGGATTGTAAACATTAGATTCAAGGTTTTTATTTTTACATTTTTTTGCTGTTTCAATCGCTATTCGATACGCTTCAGAAGCATTATTTTCATCTCCTAAAATTTCATAAATAGTACCAAGTGATTTTTGGGTTCTGGATTGATTATGCCAGTCCTCATATTTTTGATAGATAACCAGAGCATCAATGAGGTAAATCATCCCCAGATGGTAATTATTTGTCTTATAATGTATCCCTGCTATGTTATATTTAGCATCAGCTACTCCTCTTTCATCTTCTAAAGACTCAAAACAATTGATTGCTTTTTCGGCAAATGATATAGCCTCACTACCATTTCCACTAATCATATTGAATAGCGAAAGCATATTTAGGCTTTTGCCAATAAATTCTTTATCTCCGATCTCTTCGCTTAACCCTAGTGCTTCATTCGCTAGTGTTACACTTTCCTGTAAGTCATTAATCCTAACTTTATAGGATTGTTCTAACAGGTGTGTAATTTTAGACAATGTAGTATTTTGTTTGTCCATAAGGGGTTATTGAGTACTAAAAATCGTACTAAAAATATTTCTAAAAAAGATCAAACGATTATTAAAGAAGATAAAAATACATTTTTTTAAAAATTATAACCTATAACTCTATGTTTTTCTAATATAATTAAAACGCAATAAGGCAGTTATGCATCTTAACACGGATAATTATGATATTTAGAGATGGTTAATAGGTATAAAAAAACCATCATATAATGTTACATATATTATATGATGGTCGTATTTAAAAAGTATAATTAGCTATACTATTTTTTTATTGATTGCCTAATATTAGCGGCATTCCATCTTTTCCTGAGCCTACAACCACTACTTTAGCATTAGGTGATTTTGACAATTCTAATGTAGCTTGAATTCCTTTTTCTTTAAGAATCTTATCTGTTAACGATGCACTTAGAATTTGATTAGCAACGGCTTTACCTTCAGCATCGATTTTTTGTCTTTCTGCCTCTTTTCTGGCCTTCTCTAACCTAAATTCGTATTCTAACGCCTCTTGTTCTTGCCGCAACTTACGCTCAATAGCTTCCTTAATTGTTGGTGGTAATGTTACATCACGCACCAAAACCTCATTAAGCTGAATGAATTGATCCCCTACTATTTTTTTAGTTTCTTCAAAGATCTCTTTTTGAATCGCATCTCTTTTACTAGAATACAACTGTTCTGGAGTATATCGCCCAACTACACTACGAGCTGCAGATCTAATCGTAGGCAATAAAACTCTGGCAACATAGTTTTCTCCTTTTTGTTGATGTAATAAACCTAACTTATTATAATCAGGCTGAAACCATGCCGAAGCATCAAGTTTAATTTCTAATCCATTAGAAGAAAGCACTTGCATCTTTTCAAAAACCTCTTGTTGTCTTACTTCATAAACAATTACTTTATTCCAAGGTGCAACTAAATGAAACCCTTCTCCAAGTGGTGGAGCGTCTGTCACCACTCCTCCTCCAAATGTTTTATAAAGAACACCAGCTTCACCAGAGCCGATAGTAATTGTTGATTTTGAAATAAAAACGATCCCTAAAACAATAAGAATCAGAACAGGAAGCCCTATTTTTGGTAATTTTTCCATAATAATTTTGAGTTTTAATTTTAAATAAGTCCGTTATACTTTCTTGCAAACCATTCTACAGCAAGTAACAAAATAACAATCGCTAAAAGATATTTCCAATCTATTAAAGATACTACATTTTCCTTGCTTTTTTGTATTGCTTGATATCGTTGATCTTTGGATAAATTCTCTATCAAAGAATCTATTTGATCTATATAAAAAGACTTTCCATTAGTGTTAGTCGCAAGTTGCTTTAATTTTGTTACATCTGCATTGAGATATTGTTGTTCAACATTATATTCTAAGACAGTAAAGCTACCCGATCGCGATATATTCTCGCCTGCAACCGTTACCGTATAATCATAATTACCCGCAGTTATACTACTTAGATCTACTTCGTATGTATTATTTTTCAAGATCATCGGAATAGTTTGTGTTACCTCAGTATCTTTATTTTTCACAGTGATTCTTAGTGTAGCTCTTCGATCAAACTCATAATTCTTAGTGAAATATTCCGCATTAACTTTTATGCTTGCATTACCATAATAGAACGACTCTGAAATTGTATTTAGTCGACTTTTTCTCTTATTTGATGCCAGATATTGTATTAGTTTGCCAAAGAAATCATCAAAATCTATAAAGTTTTTGGTATCTAAGTAATTCTGAGCTCTCCACCGCCATAAACCATCTCCAAACAAGACAGCTTCTCTAATGCCATCATCCTCGATAGTTACCAAAAGTGGATCATCTGTCTCTATGCCACTAATTGTGCGATATAAAAGAGGATCATAATTACTATTAAAATCAACCTCTCCAAAAGTACCTATTAATGGCGGATAATCTTCAAAACCAATATTATCTAATAAAAATGCACCATAATTAGTATTAAACCTGGGTAAATAGTACTCTGTTTGTCGAGTAATTTCTTGGCTATACTTATTTTGTATTTTATTTAGAAAGTACCAATCTGTTTTTGAACCCGTAATCGTAAAGTAATTTTTTCTGAGAGTTTTTAATTTCTCATAAAACTCTCTAAATCTACTGTTGGGTTGATATAGAATAACCAATTGATAATCATCTAGATTAATATCTCTTGCTTCTTGTGGTGGACGTATTGTGATATTTCGTCTTTCATTACTTTCAACACTTTTTTTGATAGCACCCAAATCAGGATGCACAATATCACTTATCAACAGTACATTCGTTTTTTGATCAATAATCTCTACAGCAAAGGCTTTGTTATTATTAATTGTATTTTTCTCATTTGCTAATGATTCTAATCTAGCTGTGTATTGAACCACACCAGGAGTACTAGCTGGAAGTGTAAAATTAATTACTTTAGAATTATCTTGAAAAGAAAAAGAAACTGGTTGGGAGTACAAGGTGCTATTTCCAGATTGTACAACAAACCTTGTATTTACATTATCATCGCCAGAATAGTTGAGAATAACTTCTACTGGAAACTTATTTTTAAGATACGCATATCTATTTACGTTAAGTTGCTGAATTTTGGTATCTAATACGGCGGTGGTATCTCCAGAAATAACAGGAAAAACATTCTGCTCATACCCAACACTACTATATTGATAGTCTTTTCCGTAAGTCTGATTACCATCTGTAACTATAACTACGGGAGCAATGGTATTTTTATAAATCTGATTGAGATCATCGAGAACTTTTGAGATGTTGGTCTGTTTTTTATCAAAAGAATACTCCAACGAGTCCTTTAATTCTGAAGAAAAAGAATAATAGACTACACTAAATCTATCATTAAGATCATCGTTTTCTTCCATCCTTTTAGCAAAACTAGTAATGGCTTGATCTTGACCCAGATGTTTTATTGATGAAGAATTATCTATGGCAACGGCTAATGTTGGCTTTTGAGTGAAGTATTTTTTTTGCTTGAATGTTGGGTTGATTAACAATAGTAACAATGCAAAAACACTAAGAAAACGTAAAAAAGCAAAGAATAGGAGATTTTTCTTCCTATTCTTTGCTTTGTATAAATATTGAAACAATGCTATCATCAATGCGATTATGAAAGCAATTATGATCAATACTATAGTTTCTGTTTGCATTCTTATGGTTACGATATACGATTGTAGATTTATGAATTTTAAATCTTTTCAATACAAATTGAATACATATTCTTTATCAGTTGAAAAATAACGACTTTAATATCAAAAAATACTAAAATCTTCTAAAATAATTCAAAAATCGTTAATCGTAATTCAAAACTAGGTTAACATTCCCCCATCAACATTAAGTACCTGTCCCGTAACATAAGTACTTAAATCACTAGCCAGATAAAGACATGCATTTGCTATATCTTCTGGAGTACCTCCTCTTTTTAAAGGAATTGCATTACGCCAACCGTCAACAACTTTTTCATCTAATTTAGCAGTCATTTCTGTTTCAATAAAACCAGGTGCAACCACATTACTTCTTATATTTCTTGATCCAAGTTCTAAAGCTACAGATTTAGAAAACCCTATAATTCCCGCTTTAGACGCAGCATAGTTAGCTTGACCTGCATTACCTTTAACTCCTACAACAGAACTCATATTAATGATGCTTCCACTGCGTTGTTTTAGCATAGTACGTTGAACAGCTTTTGTCATGTTAAATACACTCTTAAGATTCACTTCAACTACTTTATCAAAATCTTCTTCGCTCATACGCATCAAAAGATTATCCTTTGTTATACCCGCATTATTAACCAAAACATCAATACTGTTAAATGTTTCTAAAACATCTTTTACCAACTCTTGCGCCTGATCATAACTTGCTGCATTACTTTGGTAGCCCTTAGCTTTTACTCCCATAGCATTCAATTCTTTTTCTAATGCTGTTGCTGCCTCAACCGAAGAACTATATGTAAAAGCCACATTAGCACCATTTTTTGCAAAAATTTGTGCTATTCCTTTTCCTATACCACGCGTGGCTCCTGTGATAATAGCTGTTTTACCTTGTAAAAGATTCATCTGTGTATATTATTTTTTGGTATGTTAAGAATAATAAATTCAAATATAAGAATTACTAATAGGTGACCAACAATAAACCCCGCGATTTCTCACAGGGTTTACCAACAAAATAGTGAAGCTTTTTATAATTTTACATTTTCATTCTTTTTCTCATAATTAAAGAGATAATCGATATCCATTTCTTTCACTACTCCAAGCTTAGAGAGTGCCTTCATATTTACATCTTTCTTATTTCCTATTACCAAAACATTATAGTTTTCACCTTTAATATTTTCATCAAAAAAAGTTTTTAGATCGGCAAGAGTCATGCCTTTAATGGCATTATACATTTCTTCTCGATTATCGTAGTCAATTCCTCTTTTTTCAAGTTTTTCGTATGACCAAAAAATATTGGCTTTTGTTATACGATCTGCGGCTATCTTTTTTAATGTAGCTTCTTTTGCCTGATTAAATTGTTGCTCAGCTTCAGGCATATTGGTCATTAATTCCATCATTGCATCAACAGCTTCGGGCATCTTATTTGCCTGAGTTCCGATGTATGCATATAAATAATTAGATTTACCCGTTTCTTTTGCATTACTATACTGTGAGAATGCAGAATATGCTAATGATTTTGATTCTCTTATTTCCTGAAAAACAATTGAAGAAAGTCCACTACCAAAATAGGTGTTAAATAAACTTGAAGCTGCCAGTTTTTTAGGATCAAATTCTGATCCTTTAGCCAAAAACAGCATTTCACTTTGAACCATATCATAATCTACAAAGTATACATTACCTCCTGTTTCTTTTTCTATATATGAAGTTTTTTCAGGATATGCTTTTAACTCTTCATTTATTAGATGGTTCTTATCTAACGAAGCTACAGCAGTTTTGATATCTTTCCCGTAATAAAAAACACGTTGTTTATAATTCACAAGATCTTTTATGATATTTACCAACTCTTGCGGGTTTATTGCTTTTAATTCCTCGATGGTATAAATATTACGCAATCTTGAATTTTCTCCATACTTACCATAATTCAACAACCCATTCCACATGATATTACCTTTTTGGGTTTTACCATCTGCTCTGCCCTTAGCAATTTGATCTACATATTTATTATATGTATCCTGATCTGCTAAAGCATTTTGACATAGATGCTCTAATAGAACTAAACCTTGATCAAGGTTTTCTTTTAATCCAGAAATACCTATTCTGGTTATATCTGAAGAAGAATTTACCGAATAACTAATTCCTAACTTATAAAACTCTTTTTTAAGATCTTCTGGAGAATATTTATCTGTACCTAAATAATCTAAATATCCGGCAGCTAATGAAAGTTTTTTGTCATTATCGCTTCCCATATCTAATATAATGCTTAGATCAAACAAATCGTTTGTTTCATTTTCTATATAGGAAACAGGTATCCCGTTAGCCGTTTTTGTAGTTTTAATAGCCGACTTATAATCCACAAATTTTGGTTGTAAAGCAGGAGCTTCCATCTTTTTGAACCTTTTAATAAATTCAGACTCTTTATCCCTATTTAGCTCAACCGGAGTTATTTCTGGGTTTTCAACTTTTACAATGTTTTTATCTTCTCCTTTGATTTTATGTACTTCTACATAATTATTACCATAATGCTTTTTAGCAAAATCGATCACATCTTGTTTACTAATTCTTTTCATCTCATCCAACATTGTCAAACGATCTTTCCAGTCGGTAAAATGAACAAAAGCATCAAGATATTCATACGCAGTTGCGCTTGCATTTTCGAATTGTCGAACTCTGTTTAATTTTAGATCGTTAACAACAGCATCAATCAACCAATCATCAAACTCTCCTCTCTTAATTTTTTCTATCTCTCCTAATAACAACTCTTTAACTTCATCTAAGGTTTGGCCTTGCTTTGGCGTACCATATAACAAATGAAATCCGTAATCATTATCAAAATTTGTAAATGAAGAAGCATTTTGTACCTTTTGTTTTTGATTAAGGTTTAAATCTATCAATCCCGCTTGAGAATTAGCTAAAAGATAATCAATAAGGGTAACCATGGTTTCCTCTTTAGTCCCATAACCACCGGCTCTAAAAGCCACATAAATAGACTCCGCTGTAGGTCCATAAACTTCTTTTTTGATTGGTGATGTTATGGCCGGTTCTTCTGGGAACTCTGGGTGAGAAACTTCTTTAGATTTAAAACCACCAAAAGCATTGTTTACTTTCTTTATAGTAGAATCAAAATCTAGATCTCCCACCAAAATTACGGCCATATTATTTGGTACATAATATTTATCAAAATATGCATTAATAGCCTCCATGGATGGATTCTTTAAATGCTCTGATTTACCAATAGTGGTTTGTGTTCCATATGGATGATTAGGGTAAAGGCCTTCTAAAACCGCATAATATTGCTTACGCCCATCACTATCTTGCCCTCTATTGAATTCTTCATAAACTGCTTCTAGCTCAGTATGAAACAATCGTAACACTAATTGACTAAAACGTTCACTTTCTACAGTAAGCCATTTATCTAGCTCATTTGTCGGAATTTTATTTACATAAACTGTTTGCTCATTTGAAGTAAAAGCATTGGTTCCTTCAGCTCCCAATGAGTTCAGCATTTTATCATACTCGTTTGCCACAGATAATTTTGAAGCTTCTTGGGATACTTCATCTATCTTCTTATAAATTTCTTTTTTCTTTTCTGGATCAGATTCTGCTTTATGCTCTTCATATAAATCTGAAATTTGCTTGATTAATTCTTTTTCTTTTTCAAAATCTAAAGTCCCGATTTCGTCGGTTCCTTTAAATACCATATGTTCCAAATAATGCGCTAAACCTGTATTATCTGCAGGATCATATGTAGAACCTGCTTTTACAGCTATTAAAGTCTGAATTTTAGGTTCTTCTTCATTTTTTGCCAAATACACTTTTAATCCATTATCTAAAGTATATAATCTAAGTCCGGTTGGGTCATTGGTTACCGTTTCGTAAGAGAATCCCGCTGCATCAGTATGCTGTTCGGTTTTTATTTCTTTAGATATATTCGTTTCTGATGATGATTTTTTACAATTGCTAAGCGTTAAAATCGCTGCCAATAGTAAAAATGATTTTAATAACTTCATAGACTGATTTTGTTTAAGATCTTTTAATAGACGTAAATAAGTAATATTAATGGCAAAAAGAGTGAATATGTTACGTTTTTTAGTAAAATTTTAACAACACGATGATTTCAATAAAAAAACCTCCTAGAACTAATCCAAGAGGTTTTTTTACAATATAGTTTACAGTCAAGTATTTATCCCAATACTTCTGCTACTTTTTTACCTATCTCTGCAGGAGAGTCTACTACATGAATACCACATTCTCTCATAATTGCTTTTTTAGCGGCTGCAGTATCTTCGCTTCCACCAACGATAGCACCTGCATGTCCCATGGTACGGCCAGCAGGAGCTGTTTCACCTGCAATAAAACCAACAACAGGTTTAGAGGTTCCGCTTTCTTTTATCCATTTGGCAGCATCTGCTTCCAGTTGACCACCAATTTCACCAATCATAACCACACATTTAGTTTCTGGATCATTAACCAACATTTCTACAGCTTCTTTTGTAGTAGTTCCAATAATTGGGTCACCACCAATTCCAATAGCTGTAGTAATACCTAAACCTTGTTTAACAACTTGGTCGGCAGCTTCATAAGTCAATGTCCCTGATTTGGAAACGATACCTACATTTCCTTTTTTGAATACAAATCCAGGCATAATACCTACTTTTGCTTCACCCGGTGTGATTACACCTGGGCAGTTAGGTCCTATAAGCTTACATCCTTTATCCTTTATATAGTTAGAAGCAGTAATCATATCCGCAACCGGAATACCTTCAGTAATAGTAATAATAACTTTGATCCCTGCGTCTGCAGCTTCCATAATAGCATCTGCCGCAAAAGCTGGCGGAACAAAAATAATTGTTGTATCTGCCTTAACTTGTTCTACTGCTTCTTTAACAGTATTAAAAACTGGTTTATCCAAATGAGTTTGTCCTCCTTTGCCTGGAGTTACACCTCCTACAACGTTAGTACCATATTCTATCATTTGACTAGCATGAAAAGTACCTTCGCTACCAGTAAAACCTTGTACAATAATTTTTGAATCTTTATTTACTAAAACACTCATTGCGTTATGATTTTTATTTTTTTGAGTTTCAAAAGTACACTTTTGAACACTATAGTTAAAGTGAAAAATAAAAAAAATACTTTTTATTTTTCTTATGCTTATTTTGACATAAAGGACATCATACTTTCTGGGGTATTATCTCCTTGCTGACTGATTTGATATCCTTTGTATAACTTGCTATCTTTTAATTCCCATATTGCAATAAAATGAGCTATAGCCTCCTCTTTATCAGGGTCTTCTATCGTTTTTGCAAAATACGTATATCGAATAGTTACCGTATCCCCTTCTGCAATTAAATGACTAATCTCGCATCTAAAAGTTTCAAAAGATAAAGCCATCTGACTAAACATAGTTTTAATATCTTCAAAACCTCTCTTATTGAAACCAAAACTACTATTCCAATATAATTCTATTTCAGGATGCAGATATTTAGATAGGGCTTCAGCATCATGAATCAAATCCGTTTCATAAAAGGATCTTACTATATCCTTTGCCGTTTTACTCATTGTTTTTCAATTTTTCTATTAAATCAGGAATTTGCCTAATTGCAGCAATTTCCTTGTATTTTTTTCTAAAATTATCTGCAGGAGTACCAAAGTAACTTTTATTACCTTCCAAAGACTTGCTTACCCCTGATTGCGCAGAAATAATAGCTTTTGTTCCTATAGTAATCCCACTGGTTATGCCTACTTGTCCCCACATAGTAACTTCATCTTCAACAACAACACAGCCAGCAATACCAACCTGAGAAGCAATAAGGCATTTTTTTCCTATGACAGTATCATGACCAATATGAACTTGATTATCTATTTTTGTTCCTTCTTTTATTGTGGTATCACCAGTTACTCCTCTATCTATAGTACAAGAAGCTCCCAAATCAACATTATCCTGGATAACCACACGGCCTCCTGAAATTAGCTTATCGAATCCTTCTGGTCTATTTTTATAATAAAAAGCATCAGCCCCTAAAACAGTACCTGAATGAATAGTCACATTATCCCCTATAATAGTATTATCATAAATACTAACGTTTGGATGTATTAAGCAGTTATTGCCAATCTCTACATTATTACCTACAAAAGCACCAGGTTGAACGATAGTATCCTTCCCTATTTTGGCACTTGATGAAATTATCGCATCTGATTTTTCAAAAGGCTTAAAATATTTGGTCAACGTATTAAAATCTCTGAACGGATCATCAGAAATTAATAATGCTTTACCTTCTGGGCAATCCACATTTTTGTTAATTAATATTACGGTAGCAGCACTTTGCAGAGCCTTATCATAATATTTTGGGTGATCCACAAAAACAATATCTCCAGGAGAAACAACATGTATTTCATTCATTCCCAATACCGGAAAATTTGAATCACCTACATATTCTGAAGAAATGATCGTTGCTATTTGTTCTAAAGTATGAGCCTGAGGAAATTTCATTATAAAAACTTAAGAATAAAATTATTCTTTGATTCTTTCTTTATATGTACCTTTTTCTGTTTCTATCTTAATTTTATCTCCTTCATTAATAAATAAAGGTACCATAACCTCTGCACCGGTCTCAACGGTTGCAGGCTTGGTTGCATTGGTAGCGGTATTTCCTTTAACACCTGGTTCTGTAGCGGTTACCTCAAGAATTACACTTGCAGGCATTTCTACAGATAGTGGCATTTGATCTTCAGAATTAATAATTACAGTTACTACTTCACCTTCTTTTAACAAACCTGGAGCATCTAAAGTTGATTTTTGAAGTGTAATTTGATTGTAATCTTCTGTATTCATGAAGTGATAGGTATCTCCTTCTGCATATAAATATTGAAACTTATGCGTTTCTACACGTACATCATCAATCTTATGACCTGCAGAAAATGTATTATCGATTACTTTTCCTGTAGTAACGCTCTTTAATTTCGTTCTAACAAAAGCAGGGCCTTTTCCTGGTTTTACGTGTAAAAATTCTATAATCTTATAAATATCATGATTGTATTTGATACACAATCCATTTCTGATGTCACTAGTATTAGCCATTATAAATATTGTTATTCTTTCGTTTTTAAATTATTTGAGCTTCTCAATTAAATATTAGTTTGAGAAGTATCCTTTCATGATCCCGCGTTGTGAGTTCTTGATAAACTCTAAAACCTCATCACGTTCAGGAGTTGCTTCCATCTCGGCCTCAATAATAGCGACCGCTTGTGTGTTATTATAATTCTGTTGATACAAAATTCTATAGATATTTTGTATTTCTCTTATTTTTTCGGTTGTAAACCCTCTTCTTCGTAGACCTATAGAGTTTATTCCAACATATGATAAAGGTTCTCGTGCTGCTTTAACAAAAGGAGGTACATCTTTACGAACAAGCGACCCACCTGTTACAAAAGCATGATTACCAATACTACAAAACTGTTGTACAGCAGCCATTCCTGCTAAAACTACATAATCACCAACTGTAATATGTCCGGCTAGCGTACTATTATTAGAAAAAATACAATTATCACCTACAATACAGTCATGAGCTATGTGGCAATATGCCATAATCCAACAGTTGTTACCGACCTTAGTTTTCATCTTATCAGTAGTTCCTCTGTTTATAGTAACACATTCGCGTATAGTTGTATTATCTCCTATTTCGGTTACCGTATCTTCATCATTAAATTTTTTATCTTGAGGAGTAGCAGAAATAACTGCTCCAGGGAAAATACTGCAATTTTTTCCAATACGTGCTCCTTCCATGATCGTAACATTAGAACCGATCCAGGTTCCTTCACCAATGACTACATTGTTATGAATTGTAGTAAAGGGCTCGATTACGACATTTTTTGCAATTTTTGCTCCTGGATGAACGTATGCTAAAGGTTGATTCATCAGTTGAATTTTATGTTATTAAAGAATAATGAAGTTATCTAAAACGTAATACATCTACTCCATTTATCTTTTATTAATTTATTTTGATTTTACGATTTGCGCCATAAGCTCTGCCTCTGTAACTAATCTTCCATTAGCATAAGCAAAAGCCTGCATATGACAAATACCTCTTCGTATCGGTGTAATAAGCTCTAATTTAAATATTAAAGTGTCTCCCGGAAGTACTTGTTGTTTAAATTTCACTTTATCTATCTTCATAAAATAAGTGAGATAATTTTCTGGATCTGGTACTGTACTCAGTGCTAAAATCCCGCCGGTTTGTGCCATTGCTTCAACCTGAAGAACTCCAGGCATAACTGGCGCTCCAGGAAAATGCCCAACAAAAAATGGTTCATTCATTGTCACATTTTTAAGACCAACTACATGCTTGTCTGACATTTCTAATATTCTATCTATTAATAAGAATGGTGATCTGTGTGGAAGCACATCCATAATCTTATTAATATCCATCAGTGGTTCTTTTGATAGATCAAATTGAGGTACTTTATTACGCTTTTCAATTTTAATGATTTTTGAAAGCTTCTTAGCAAATTGTGTATTTACAAAATGCCCAGGTTTGTTGGCTATAATTTTTCCTCTTATCCTGGTACCTATCAAAGCTAAATCACCTACTACATCAAGTAATTTATGACGAGCAGCTTCATTAGGATAATGTAATGTCAAATTATCTAATATACCATTAGGCTTTATTGCAATAGAATCCTTGCCAAAAGCTACTTTTAGCTTTTCCATAGTACCTGGACTCAATTCTTTATCAACATAAACAATTGCATTATTTAAATCTCCTCCTTTAATGAGTCCATGTTCTAATAACATTTCTAACTCATGCAAAAAGCTAAAAGTCCTTGCATCTGCAATTTCTTTTTTAAAATCAGAAAGATGTTTTAAGGATGCATTTTGAGTACCTAAAACCTTGGTGCCAAAATCCACCATAGTTGTTATCTGGTATTCATCAGAAGGCATTACAATTATTTCGCTACCCGATTCTTCATCGGTATACGAAATAACATCCTTTACAATATATTCTTCTCGTTCTGCTTCTTGTTCTACGATACCTGCTTCTTCCAGAGCTTCAATAAAAAACTTACTGGAACCATCCATAATAGGTGGTTCTGAAGCATCTAATTCTATTAAAAGATTATCAATCTCTAAACCTACACAAGCAGCAAGCACATGCTCTGATGTTTGTATACTTACCCCGTTTTTCTCTAAGTTGGTACCTCTTTGTGTATTCACCACATAATTGGCATCTGCCTCAATAATCGGGTTTCCTTCCAGGTCAACTCTACAAAATGCGTATCCATGATTTTCAGGGGCTGGCTTAAAGGTAAGTGTTACTTCTTTTCCAGTATGTAATCCCACACCTGTAAGTCTCACCTCTTTTTTTATGGTTCTTTGTTTACTCACAGCTACATCACTCATTTTTATTTATCTTTTTCTCTAGTTTATATATTTTATCAACAATCTTCGGAAGATTTTTAAAATGCACATACGATTTATTAAAATCAGAATATCCTAAAGCCGGAGAGCCTTGAATCGCTTCTCCATCTTTTATATTTCTTCCAATACCGGATTGTGCCTGTATTCTAACCTTATTGCCTATAACAAGATGTCCCGCAATACCAACTTGTCCGCCAATTAAACAGTGTTTTCCAATTTTTGTAGAACCGGCAATACCTGTTTGCGCAGCAATGGCGGTATGCTCTCCTATTTCTACATTATGAGCGATTTGGATTTGGTTATCTAATTTCACTCCTTTTCTTATAATGGTAGAGCCTAAAGTTGCTCTGTCAATCGTTGTACCTGCTCCAACATCAACATTATCTTCAATAATAACATTTCCTGTTTGTGGAACTTTACTATATTCTCCTTTTTCATTAGGTGTAAACCCAAAACCATCTGCTCCTACAATTGCACCACTATGAATTACACAATTGTCACCAATAATTGTTTCTGAATAAATTTTAGCTCCGGCAAAAACAACTACATTATCTCCTATAGTAACATTATCACCAATGTATACATTAGGAAAGATCTTTGCATTTACACCTAGCGATACATTCTCTCCGAGGTATGAAAAAGCTCCCAAGTATATATTATCTCCATATTTGGCTGTCTCAGATATAAAACTAGGATTTTCAATCCCGCTTTTATTCATCTTTACCATATTATAATACTCTAACAACTGCGAAAAAGCTTTGTAAGCATCATCAACTCGAATTAGTGTTGTCTTGATTGATGACTCAGCTTCAAAGTTTTTATCAACTATAGTTATCGAAGCATCAGTAGAATAAATGTATTGGGTATATTTAGGGTTTGACAAAAAGGTTAGTGAACCTTTAGTACCTTCTTCTATTTTAGCTAATTTGGATACCTCAACGGTTTCATCTCCATCAATTTCTCCGTTTAGGATACCTGCAATTTGTGTGGCTGTAAAAATCATTCTTGCAAAAGTATAAAAAATGTGTTAATCTTTATGCTTTGGATAGCACATAAAATATTTAGTCACTGGTTTAGATAGGGCTTCTAAGTTATATTCGTCTGTCGCCTTAACGATATCTACAATTTTATTCGATTTATATAAGATATTGATATTCTGTTTATTCAGGTGATATGCTTGATTTGAGATTTTTCCTTCAAAAATGAAATAACGCGCTTCTTCTGACGAAATTTTATGCTTCTCTTTAAATTTTTCGATATGACTTTCTTTTTTATCTTTTTTAAAAGGTTTCTTTTTAATCTTGATTTTTAAGAGATCCCTATCGATAATCATGGATGATAATTTGCTTAACACAAAATCTTTTGAATTCGCCCATTCTTTCATTGCCGAAACAATATCATAATCATCTAGCCTCGAAAATGTTTCCAACACATCCAGAGTAAAGTTACTTGCAGTAATTTTATTTTCTAAAAAGAAGGCCAAAGCTTCGCTTGCAGGTAACTTCTCGCCACGAACCACAAGTTCTTTGGCTCTTTGCAGCACTCTAATTAATAAATTCTCTGCAACTAGGCTGGTTTTATGAAGATATACTTGCCAATACATTAATCGCCGTGCCAACAAAAACTTTTCTACAGAGTAGATTCCTTTTTCCTCTATTACTAATTCATCATTAACAACAGTAAGCATTGTAATCAGGCGCTCACTATTAATATTTCCTTCGGCTACACCTGTATAAAAACTATCCCGTTTCAAATAATCTAAACGATCCATATCCAATTGACTGGAAATTAGCTGATGCAGAAAATTACGATGATATTCTCCCTTAAAAATCTGTATTGCCAACGTTAAACTACCGTTAAATTCTTCATTGATTTTCTCCATAAACATCAACGAAATAGACTCATGATTTATTTCATTAACAATACTATGTTCCATTGCATGAGAAAAAGGTCCATGCCCAATATCATGCAATAAAATAGAAATATATAGCGCCTCTTCTTCTTTTTCAGAAATGTTAACATCCTTAAAACGAAGAGCTCTGACTGCTTTTTGCATTAAATGCATACAACCCAAAGCATGATGAAAACGAGTATGATGCGCTCCCGGATATACCAAATACGAAAGTCCCATTTGAGAAATACGGCGTAATCTTTGAAAGTATTTATGTTCTATAAGATCAAAAATTAGTTCGCTGGGTATGGTAATAAAACCGTAAATTGGGTCGTTTAATATTTTAAGCTTATTTCTTTTTTTCAAGTTTACTTTACTTTTACAAAAGCAAATATACATATATGACCATCATATAAAACATTTCAAAATAAATTTAAGCTTTAGTTAAGTTTATAACTGAAGAAAATAAGTTACATTACTAGGAAAGAACACAAATAAAAAATAAAATTTTGATGAGTAAAATAAAAATACTGTGGGTGGATGATGAAATTGACTTGCTTAAACCACATATCTTGTTTTTAGAAAAGAAAAACTACGAAGTTACCAAATGCCAAAGTGGTACTGAGGCTTTAGATATTTTAGAAGATGATAATTTTGACATTGTATTTCTTGATGAAAATATGCCAGGACTTTCTGGAATAGAAACATTGTCAGAAATTAAAGAGAAAAAAGATAGTCTTCCTGTTGTTATGATTACTAAAAGCGAAGAAGAATATATTATGGAAGAAGCTATCGGAAGTAAAATAGCCGATTATCTTATCAAACCTGTTAATCCAAATCAAATACTATTAAGTCTGAAGAAAAACTTGGATAATTCCAGACTAGTATCAGAAAAAACAACAGCAAATTACCAACAAGAGTTTAGAAAAATAGCCATGGATATGGCCATGGTAAACTCTTTTGAAGAATGGGCAGAGTTATATCAAAGATTAATTTATTGGGAGCTGCAATTAGAAGATATTGAAGATACAGGAATGTTCGAGATTTTAGAGTCTCAAAAAGTTGAAGCCAACTCTCAATTCTGTAAATTTATAGATAAAAACTATCCTGATTGGTTTAGTGGTAGTGATGGGGCACCTGTAATGTCGCACACACTTTTTAAAGAAAAGATTGTTCCAGAAATTAGTAAAGATCAACCCACACTATTAGTCGTAATTGATAATCTTCGTTATGACCAATGGAAATCTTTTGAACCCATCGTTAATAATTATTACAAGAAGGACCACGAGGTTTCGTATTACAGTATTCTTCCTACTGCAACACAATATGCCAGGAATGCAATTTTTTCGGGATTAATGCCTTCGGAAATGAAAAAAAGACATCCTGACTTATGGCTTGACGATACCGATGAAGGAGGAAAGAACATGAATGAAAACGAATTCCTTACTGCGCAATTACAACGATTAGGCCTAGACATAAAGCATGAGTATTACAAAATTACTAACGAAAGATCTGGTAAAACTCTTGCCACCAATTTTAAAGGACTTAAAGACAATGATCTTACTGTAGTAGTCTACAATTTTGTGGATATGCTTTCTCATAGTAAAACCGAAATGGAAGTTATCAAAGAATTAGCCTCCAACGATAAGTCATACAGATCATTGACCCAAAGCTGGTTCAAAAACTCTCCATTACTAGAGATGATCCAACAAGCACAACAACTTGGCTTTAAATTATTAATTACAACCGATCACGGAACTATTAATGTTAAGAATCCGTCGAGAGTGATTGGTGACAAAAACACAAGTTTAAACCTGCGTTATAAAACCGGTAAAAGCCTTACTTATGAAGGAAAAGAAGTCTTAGAAGCTGTAGATCCTAAATCAATACACTTGCCCTCTATAAATATGAGTAGCTCTTTTATTTTTGCAAAGGGAGATTATTTCTTTGCTTACCCAAATAATTATAACCATTATGTGAGTTATTATAGAAACACATATCAACATGGTGGAGTTTCATTAGAAGAGATGGTTATCCCATTTATAGTTTTAAATCCAAGATAAACTTAATATAGTATTCCATATAAAAGATATTGAATTTAAGAATGACACTAGAATACACCTTACAGGATCTTCCTAGTATAGCCAAGCAAATAATTTCTGAAACCAAGAATAAAATCTTACTTTTTGACGCATCGATGGGCGTTGGAAAAACCACATTAATAAAAGAAATATGCACTCAACTTGGAGTACATGATGTAATCTCAAGCCCGACATATGCATTGGTTAACGAATATGATAGCAATGATGGACCAATATATCATTTTGATTTCTATCGAATACATGATATTGAGGAAGCGTATCATATTGGGTTTGAAGAATATCTAGACTCAGGATCATGGGTTTTTATAGAATGGCCAGATAAGGTATTTGATCTTCTACCAGAAAATATTACTACTTTAAAAATTGAAGTATCAAAAGATGGAAAAAGAATCCTAACTATATGAGATAGTATTTAAAAGCTTGTTCAATTTGTTTTCTTGGCTTTTTTATTCGTAATTTGAGTTACAGAATTTCACACAAATGAGCACACCAACATCGCCTTTTACCAAAGAGCAACTCCTACCACAGGAGGAAATGATAGAAGTAGCACGTAGAAAAGGAAAACTCTTTATTGGAATCCCAAAAGAGACCAGTTATCAAGAAAAGCGAGTATGTCTCACCCCAGATGCTGTGGCAGCACTAACTGCACATGGACATAGAGTATTGTTGGAAACCAATGCCGGCCTCGGAGCTAGTTTTACAGATCGAGATTATAGCGAAGCCGGTGCCGAGATCACCAATGACAGATCCAAAGTCTTTGGATGTCCAATCATTCTTAAAGTCGAACCGCCATCTTTAGAAGAATTAGAACATTTTAATCCTCAAACAGTATTAATTTCTGCACTGCAACTAAAGACGCAGTCTAAAGAATATTTTCAGGCGTTAGCCAAAAAAAGAATTACTGCATTAGGATTTGAATTTATACGTGATGCAGATGGAGCTTATCCTGCGGTTCGGGCTCTAAGTGAAATTGCGGGAACTGCCGCAGTCCTTATCGCTTCAGAGTTAATGAGTAGCGCTACCAATATGGGCTCTGGTCTAATGATGGGAAATATTAGCGGCGTACCCCCAATAGAAGTTGTTATTCTTGGTGCCGGTACTGTTGGAGAATTTGCTGCGCGTTCGGCAATAGGATTAGGGGCTAATGTTAAAATATTTGATAACTCGATTACCAAACTTAGATGTCTGCAAACTAATGTAGGAAGACCGCTGTTTACTTCTACAATTCAACCAAAAAACCTGCTCAAAGCACTACGCCGTTGCGATGTAGTTATAGGTGCTGTCAGAGGTAAAAATCGCGCTCCAATTATAGTAACAGAATCGATGGTAGAGTGTATGAAAAGTGGCTCTGTAATTATTGATGTTAGCATTGATATGGGCGGCTGTTTTGAAACCAGTGAGGTCACTTCACATGATCACCCAACTTTCGAAAAGCATGGAGTTAAACATTATTGCGTTCCAAATATCCCGTCTAGATACGCCAGAACGTCTTCTTTATCGATAAGTAATATTTTTACGCCTTATTTATCACAAATTGGAGACGAAGGCGGTATAGAGAACGCGGTACGTTTTGATCGGGGTTTAAAAAACGGATTATACTTCTATCACGGAATTTTGACAAGCAAACCCATTGCTGATTGGTTTGACCTTTCTTATAGAGATATCAATTTGCTAATTTTATAAGATAAACTTCTACATCATAAAGAAAAAAGGTTTTACGTAAAAAATGTCTTCGTTTTATTAATTCTATGGCATATTGTTTTTGAAAAACTTTACTGCTTTTGTATCCCTTACTTTCTGAAACTTTACTTACTTTTGGCGGGATAATTTTATTCAATTTATGAGACTAGCACAACGTTTGTTTTATTATTTAGGCGGATTTGCAATTGGCTTAATCCTTTTATTCTTTTTTCTTGGCGGAAAAAAAACATCTTGTGACTACAGTCCTTCAGCCAGAGTTCTAAAAAACATAAGAATAAAAGAAAGAGTATTTTCGGAACAGGTATTATCTAATATGGACACCTATCGTATAGATACTGCTGATGTATCTTATGTTTTAACAAAAGGTAGTGTAGATTTCTCGAAAAGTAATACCAAATTAGATTCTTGCAAAACCTATTTTATAGAAGGAAATATTGAAGAAAAAACTATTACAATGTTCATTGAAAATTGTGATTCGATTGCCAGGATTAACATCCTTGAAATCCTTAACTAAACTAGTTTTTTGCTCATAACCCAAAAGTCAAATTGTTGTTTTCCGATGGTAAACGGGTGTTCTCCAACTATTTTATAATTATTTCGCTCATAAAACACAACAGCTCTTTTATTTTCTTTTAAAGCTGATAACCATAAGTGCGTATTTCCGTGCTCTATGGCTTCATCAAAAATCATATTTTGCAACTTTCCACCGATTCCTTGAGAAGCATAACTTTTTAGAAAATAAATCTTTTGTAATTTGCATACTCCAGTATTACCCTCAATAAACTCTGAAGGAGCGTTCAATTGTAACTTGGCATATCCTACTGGCATATCATTGTCATGCACGTACCAATACATATTATGATATTTTGCTATGCTATTTTCTATTTTAATTTTAGAAAAAGTATCATCTAAATAACCAATAAGATCGCTACGATCGTTGAATAGGTGCCCAAAGGATTGATCAAAAGTCTTTTTCCCTAAAAACGAAATACTTTCGGCATCACCTAATTCGGCTCGTCTGATATTAATCATAAACTATCTTTTATTAGGTTCTATATCCTTAAAAGTATACAGAACCTGCTTAAATTTATCTTTATCTACCGGTTTATATACTGTTCTTGTTCCAACCGGATGTTTTTCAACACAATTACCTGTTAAACAATTTGTGGGCCTAACCGGTCTCTTCTCAAACCCACCGCCACAATTAGGGCATACATTATGCAAAAAGGTATCTACACAATTTTTGCAAAAAGTACACTCATAAGAACATATCATTGCTTCATCACTATCGTTTGGCAATTTTTTATTGCAATGCTCGCAAGTTGGTCTTATTTCTAACATCTTTTATTTATTTTTTTCTACATATTCTAAAACGGCTTGAGGTACTTTAACCCCCTTAGGCAAATCATTATCAGAAACAGCATCAAATACCACTTGTTTAATAGGAATTACCCCAGCCCAATAAGGTTTGTCATGATCATCAAGTTCATCATTAACCCCTTCTGCCCTAACCTTAGCAGATGCCGTGTCCATGCTTATTTCTATAACTAAGGTAGCATTAAATTCTTTATTATTAGGATGCCTAACGTTATCCCAATGACCAGGAACCATATGATTAAGAATACACTTTAGAGCTTCCATTTTTTCTTCGGAGTCTTCTATTTTTCTAACACTACCAAAAACATTAACCGATCGATAATTAGCAGAATGATGAAAAGCTGATCTTGCCAATACCAAACCATCTAAGTGTGTTACAGACACACTAGCTTTTCCTGCTTCTAATAAACTAAGCATCATTCTGTTTTTTAACGAACCGTGAATATAAATTTTATCATCTTTCCTGGCATAAGCTGTAGGAATTACAATAGCTTGATCATTCCAGACATACGCAACATGACATAAGAATGCATCATCTAATATCTTGTTAATCAAATCTACATCATAGCTTGCCCGTTTAGGGCCTCTTACAACTTTATTTAATGCTGAAACTTTGTATTCTGTCATAGTTAACTATTTAATAATTATTATTTCCTGTTCTTAATATCTAAAGTTCATATTGCAGCAACACTACAAAATTATTTCTCTGCGGTATGGGTAACTCTATATTATCTGGTGTCGTATAATAGTCGATCACTTTAAAACCAAATCCTTTATAATACTTAATTATGGTTGGGTTATCTACCCAAGTATCCATTCGTATGTGTTTTAGCCTTTTCTCTTTAGCATGATTCTTTACCCATTTTACTATTTCACCAAATAATTTACGCCCCTTAAATTTTGGATTTACTACGACCCTATGTAGATATACTGAATTTCCATTATCTCTTTCTCTCCAGATTAGCGCATCAGAATAACAAATACTAAAAACGCAGGCAATTTCAGTATTGATCATGATTTTGAATTGCAATCTATTTTCAATATCACTCTCTATAGCAATCTTATCGTAGCCTTTCCAGACTGGATAGTGATTCCTTTTCTGATATGATATAGCTTCTTCAAATAAAAAGTAAATGAAGGGTGCATCTGTTCTTTGAGTATTACTTATTTCTAAAGAATTCATTAAACACAAACAATATTTTCGCTTATTGAATTTTAATATTCATTCAAAAATACTAGTTTTATGGATCGTTATAGTAATCCAGTTTTTAAATAATTAGTAGTCCAGTTTTGTTTCCTTTTAAAAATAACATTCTTCTAGATCGCAAAGCGAACCGTAACCTCTATCTTCAATTATGTGACCAGATAATTGGGTATATAAAATCCGGCAAACTTACTCCGTCTACTAAACTACCTGGATCTCGAAAAATGGCAGAAGAATTAGGTGTGCATCGCAAAACGGTAATTGCAGCTTATGATGAGCTTATTTTGCAAGGATGGATAGAAACTATTCCTGCAAAAGGAACTTTTGTAACCAGCTCTCTTCCGATAATCAACCCAAGTAATTTTTCAGAAACTGGTACCCTTGATAAGACTAATGCAAAAAGTAATTTTTCATTTACTTCCAGATCAAATTTGCTATACAATTATTCAGAGGCACAAGAGAATACTGAGCGTCTAATAAAGGTTAACGATGGATCCCCAGATCATCGCTTAGCTCCAATTGATGAAATTGCCAAAACCTATAGAAACATTACTAAAAAAGGTTATAATAAAAGTTTGCTTTCCTATGGTTCAACCTACGGAAATGAAGATTTACGAAATGCACTTGTAACCTATTTGAATCAAACCAGAGGGCTGCATATTACAGCCAATAATATTTTGATTACCAGAGGAAGCCAAATGGGAATCTATTTAGCCAGTCAATTATTGTTTACCAAAAAGAATCGAGCAATAGTAGGAGACACAAATTATTTGACCACCAACAATACTTTTAAAAATGCTGGTGGTACTATAGAACAGGTTCCTGTAGATAATAATGGGATTGACACTAACGCTATCGAAGATCTATGTAAAGTTAAAAACATAAAAGCTGTTTATGTTACTTCGCATCATCATCACCCCACTACAGTTACACTTTCTGCAGAAAGACGTATGCATCTGCTACAGTTAGCACAAAAGTATAAATTTGCCATCATTGAAGATGACTATGATTATGACTTTCATTATAGCAATGCTCCTATCCTACCTCTTGCAAGTAATGATTATAATGGAAATGTAATTTACATTGGTGGGTTTACTAAGATCATAGCGCCAGCAATGCGAATTGGATATCTGGTAGCTCCAAAAGATTTTATTGATGAAGCAGCAAGATTACGTCGTATTATTGATAGACAAGGCGATATGTTGCTTGAACAAACACTTGCCAAAATGATTGTTGCTGGAGACGTACAACGGCACTGTAACAAAGTATTGAAGATCTACAAGTCCCGGCGTGATTTGTTTTGTTCTTTACTAAAGGAAAAACTAAGCGATTATTTTACTTTCAAAATCCCTGATGGAGGGATGGCTATTTGGGTGAAGCTACATAAAAAATTCAAATGGGACGATGTTGTTAGCAAAGCATACAAGCAACACCTAGAATTAAATCCGGAATGGCGCCGTTATGATCATAATAATCTTGGACACAATGGTATTAGAATGGGATTTGCATCTTTAAATGAAAGAGAAATTGAAATTGTTATTGAAAAACTTCAAAAAGTCATGCAATCATTAAACTATTAAATACCTAAGACTGCTTTTTTCTTGCCACATAATAATGACTCTTCCACATATAGGTTTCTTTATCGATAACCTCTAATAGCTCAAAGCCTGACATTGCCAAAAAAAGTTTTATTTCATCTTTAATAAAAGCTCTCACCACCGCATGATCTTTACCTAAAGATTTTAATTCATTTTCTTTTTTCTCAAAGTATTCCGAACTCCAATCCCATGTCCAACCGGTTTTCAGATTTGGTGCAGAAGTCCCAATTCTTACATAATTTCCTACGGTAATTTCTTTTTTTTCTTCATCAAAATCCTCAAACATCGAAGAGGCATCAATGGCATCAAATATTAAAACACCATTATTTTTTACATTTTTAGCTATACTTTTAAAGCTCTCTAACACCTCTTCATTGTTTATCAAATAGCTAATTGTTCTACCGGTAATCAATGCACAATCAAATTTTTGATCTGATTGAAAAGTTTTAAGATTTCCTAAAACAAAATTATCGTTCGGTAAGTTTTTTTTAGCAATATCAAGCATTTCACGGTTTAAATCAATTCCTAAATACTCAAAACCGGATGTTAAAAACCTTGATGCTAAATTACCTGTACCACATCCATATTCTAAAACACTTTTAACAGAAAAATTATGTAGTACGGTAGAATAAAAATCAAACTCCTTATCATAATCAAAAAGGCTTTGATACATCTTATGATAAACAACACTGAGGTTTTTATATAAATTCATGATGATTTACTTGAGAATAATTCAAGTTAGTAAAAAATCTTAAATAAAAACAAAAGAATATTCTTGTGTAAAGGGTTGATCAATGATTTTAGTTTTCATTTAATTTTAACTTCACCTTTCAAAATACATTCAGATCTGGTAAGCACATTTTCTTATCCTTTTATTCTCCATGGCGGATTTTTTCTATTATGCCCTGCATAGTACAATATAATTTGATTGTCATCTGGGTCTTTTAATCGGGCTTCACGCCATAACCATGTTTGATTTTTGGGTAATTGCTCAAATGTAAGACCATCTTTTACCAAACGATCAACTTCAGCATCTAATGTATTGGTTTCAAAATAGACATACACCCCTTCTCCCTCTGGTAACTTCTCAACCTGATGAACTGAAAACGTAGCATCCCCTTCAACACATTCAAAACGGGCATAATGCGGTAGAGCTTCAACAATTAGTTTTAAACCCAATTTTTTATAGAATAAAATAGATCGTTCAACATCTACAGACGGCACTGTTATTTGATTGAGGTTCATTATAGTTTCCTTCTTTTTTTCTCTTGTGACAAGAGATTTAATTCACGACTGGTTTGTCCCGCTACCGAAGTATTCTCTTCGGCTCTACGAATCAAATAAGGCATCACATCTCGTACAGGACCAAAGGGTAGGTATTTTGCTACATTATACCCTTCTGAAGCTTGATTAAAACTAATATGATCACTCATCCCATACAACTGTCCAAACCAAACCCTAGGGTCATTTTTAGTAATCTCATATTCTTCCATTAGCTGCATAGCCAAATAACTACTTTCTTCATTATGCGTGCCTATAAAAACAGAAATATCTTCTATATTTTCTAGAATATACTTCATGGTCATATTAAAATTTTGATCAGTATGATTTTTATCTTTACATATCGGAGTAGGGTACCCTTTTTCTTTAGCTCTTTCGTTTTCTTTCTCCATATAAGCCCCACGTACTATTTTTACTCCTATCTTAAAGTCATACACTTTTGATTCTTCATGAAGGCGTTGCAAATACTCTTGACGATCATGCCTATACAGCTGCAATGTATTATAAACAATAGCCTTATCTTTATTGTATTTCCGCATCATTTTAGCAACAAGATCATCTGCTGCATCTTGCATCCAACTCTCTTCTCCATCAATAAGCAAGGCAACATCACAATCATAAGCCTTTTGACATACCTTATCAAAACGTTCTTCTATACGCTCCCACTCATCTTGCTCTTCTTGAGTTAGAACCGCTCCTTCAGTCTTCTTTTGCCAAATTAAAAACCGTCCAAAACCAGTAGGTTTAAAAACTCCAAAAGGCATAGCATCTTTTTGATCAGCAAATTCAATAAGTTCTAAGGTTTTATTCAATACCGCATCAAATTGTTTTTCTTCCTCCTTACCTTCTACAGAGTAATCCAATACAGAGCATACTTTTTTAGTATACATCTTGTCAACCACTGGCAAGCAATCTTCTTCACTTACACCCCCACAAAAGTGATCAAATACTGTAGCTCTAATCAATCCTTGAACCGGTAAATGAGCTTTAATAGCAAAATTAGTTACTGCCGTTCCTATTCTTACCAGAGGTTCATTAGCAATCATTTTAAACAAAAAATAAGCTCTTTCTAACTCAGAATCGCTTTTTAAAGAAAATGCAGTTTGTGTATTATCAAATAAGTTGTTTTTCCCCATTAAAATAAATTTTAATAATCTTCAGTTTTATTGATGATTTTATAGCAATATGAATGATTTACATGAATACTTATCGTTTATTTTACGATATATGCAAATATAGAACTTGCGAGTTTATTTTGATCTAAATTCTACTTAATTTCGCACCTCATAATTTAATACTACTATGAAGCCCATTGTTTCAAAAGATTCTATCGTATATTTTGGTCAGGAATGTTACACTGCATTGAATTCGTATCTTGAAAAAGCCAATCATTCTAAAATATGTATTCTGGTAGATAGTAATACTCATGAGAACTGCCTATCGCTTTTTATGAGTAAGATTGAAAAAGAATATGATATCGAAGTTATCGAAATTGAGCCTGGAGAAATTCATAAAAATATAGAAACCTGTAGCGGCATATGGAATGCTTTATCGGAATTAGGTTTTGATCGTAAAAGTCTTATCATCAACCTTGGTGGAGGAGTTGTTACCGATCTTGGCGGATTTGTTGCTTGCACATACAAAAGAGGAGTTAACTATATCAATATCCCAACAACATTATTAGCTATGGTAGATGCCTCTGTTGGTGGAAAAACAGGAGTCGATTTAGGAAACCTAAAAAACATGGTAGGCGTTATTAGTGAGTCTGAAATGGTTCTTGTTGATACAGAATACCTTACCACTCTACCCGTAAACCAAATGTGTAGTGGATTTGCAGAGATGCTAAAACACGGATTAATTCAGGATCGAGCCTATTGGGAAAAGATAAGTAACCTTTCTGAGTTAAACTTTGACGATCTGGACCAAATGATATATGATTCTGTGGTAATTAAAAATGAAATCGTTTTTGAAGACCCAACAGAACAAAACATTCGAAAATATCTCAATTTCGGGCATACATTAGGGCATGCTATAGAATCTTTTTATCTAACCCATCCAGAAAAGCCAACATTGTTACATGGTGAAGCCATTGCGATCGGAATGATTATGGAAGCTTTTATATCTTCAGAGTTATTATCATTATCAAAAGAGGATCTACAATATATTAGCGATGTGATTTTGGCAACATTTCCAAAAGTAGCTATAGATCCAAAAGATTATCAAGAAATTACACAACTTCTTGTTCATGATAAGAAAAATGAAAAAGGGAACATTTATTTTGTTCTTTTAGAGACCTTAGGGAAGGCAAAATATAATTGCATCGTATCGGATGAACTTATCGTAAAGTCTTTTGAATATTACGACTCCCTTTGATGCTTTTTTTATACATTTAGAACACATTTTCAACTCTAAAACTCAACTGCATTGAAAAAAAAACTTCTAAAAATACTTAAAATATTAGTTTTTAGTATTCTAGCATTATTAATACTAACTTTTGCAACGCTTTACTTTTCTTTAAATGAAAAATTACCAGAGGGAGAAACTGGTACCGAAGCAGATAATTTTGCATTAAAAATACAAGAAGCAGTTCTTCATGATAAATATGTAAACACCGATTATCTTCAATGGACGTTTAGAAATAAGAATCACTATCTCTGGAATAAAAAAACAAATATTGTAGAAGTAACCATAGACAATGTAATGGTGAAGTTAGATCTTGCAAACCCTAATAAAAGTTCGATTTATGAAAACGGATCAGTTACGATTAGTGACAATGACCAAAAAATAATAAAAAATGCTTTGGACAACTTCAACAATGATTCGTTCTGGGTTGTGGCTCCGCATAAATTATTTGACAAAGGGGTTACTCGAAAAATAGTAACACTGGAAGACGGTTCAAAAGGGTTATTAGTTAGTTATAGTTCTGGTGGAACTACTCCTGGAGATTCTTATTTGTGGAAAGTAGATCAGAATTACCTTCCGACTAGCTACAAAATGTGGGTTTCTATAATCCCAATCGGAGGAATTGAAGCTACTTGGGAAGGTTGGCAAACTACAAAAAGTGGCACTTACCTTTCTCAAAAGCATAAATTACTTGGTTTTGGAATACCAATATCTAACCTAAAAGCATGGAATGAATAATGAACGACATGCAAATCACACAATTTTATACAACCGAGACTAAACCTATTTCGCAAAACGCGATCAAATAACTACATTTGCATTCTTGGTTAAAATTTTATGGTTGTATCAGAAGAAAATATTGAGGTTTTAGGCGCTAGGGTTCATAACTTAAAAAATATAGATGTAACCATACCGCGAGAAAAGCTAGTTGTAATTACGGGTTTATCTGGATCTGGTAAATCATCTCTGGCTTTTGATACCATTTATGCAGAAGGACAACGACGATATATAGAAACGTTTTCAGCATATGCACGGCAATTTTTAGGAGGACTAGAAAGACCTGATGTTGATAAAATTGATGGATTATCTCCTGTTATTGCGATCGAACAAAAAACTACCAGCAAAAGCCCTCGTAGTACAGTAGGTACGATTACCGAGATATACGATTTTCTTCGTTTATTATTTTCTAGAGGAAGTGATGCGTATAGCTACAATACCGGAGAAAAAATGGTTAGCTATAGTGATGAGCAAATCAAAGATTTAATCTTAAACGATTATAAAGGAAAAAAAATAAATGTACTCGCTCCTATTGTACGATCTAGAAAAGGACATTATCGCGAATTATTTGAGCAAATCGCAAAACAAGGTTTCGTCAAGGTTCGAACCGATGGAGACATTGTAGACATCACTAAAGGTATGAAACTAGATCGATACAAAACTCATGACATCGAAATAGTAATCGATCGATTAAGTGTTACCCAGGATCAAGAAAATTCGAAACGTTTAATGGAAACCATCAATACTGCCATGTATCATGGTGATGATGTACTAATGGTGATAGAACAGGAATCACAAGAAGCTCGTTTTTTTAGTAGAAGTTTAATGTGCCCCTCGAGTGGGATTTCATATCCTAATCCTGAACCCAATAATTTCTCATTCAATTCTCCAAAAGGAGCTTGCCCAAAATGCAACGGTATAGGAAACTTGTATGAGGTTAATATTAAAAAAATCATCCCAGATGATGCAATGTCCATTAAAAATGGTGGATTGGCGCCGCAAGGACCTCAAAAAAATAATTGGGTTTTCAAACAATTAGAACTCATTGCACAACGCTTTGACTTTAAACTTAGTGATCCCATAAAAAAGATCCCAGAAGAAGCGATGGAGCTTATTCTATATGGAGGAAAAGAAAAGTTTAGCATCAATAGCAAAACACTTGGAGTTACCCGAGAATATAAAATTGATTTTGAAGGTGTAGCTACTTTTATAGAAAACACATATAACAACAATGATTCTACATCTTTAAAAAGATGGGCAAAAGATTTTATGGATAATATTCAATGTCCAGAATGTAATGGCTCAAGATTACGTAAAGAATCTTTATACTTTAAAGTCAATAACAAAAATATTGCAGAATTAGCTGCAATGGACATTATAGAGCTAGCAGATTGGTTCAAAACCTTACCAGATCAATTAAGCGACAAACAAAAACAGATCTCTGGTGAGATTTTAAAAGAAATTAATGCTCGTTTACAATTTTTGGTTGATGTTGGATTAACTTATCTATCCCTGAATCGAAGCAGTAAATCATTGTCTGGAGGCGAAGCTCAACGCATACGACTAGCTACGCAAATAGGTTCGCAGTTGGTTGGTGTATTATATATACTTGACGAACCCAGTATTGGCTTGCATCAAAGAGATAACGAAAAACTAATTAACTCTTTAGTTCAATTGCGTGATATTGGTAATTCAGTTATCGTAGTGGAACATGATAAAGATATGATAGAGCGAGCAGATCATGTTATCGATATTGGTCCCTTAGCCGGAAAACACGGTGGTGAAATTATAAGTGAAGGAACTCCTATTGAGTTGCAACAGCACAATACACTTACCGCAGATTACTTAAGTGGAAAAAAACAAATTGCAGTTCCTGAAAAGCGTAGAAAAGGAAACGGGAAAACAATTTCGTTAAAAGGAGCAACAGGAAATAACCTAAAAAATGTATCGATTGATCTTCCTTTAGGAAAAATGATTGCCGTAACAGGAGTTTCTGGTAGTGGAAAATCAACATTAATCAATGAAACCCTCTACCCCATTCTAAATGCTCATTATTTTAATGGTGTAAAAAAGCCAATGCCCTATAAAAGCATTAAGGGTCTTGAGCATTCAGACAAAGTAATCGATATCAATCAATCTCCTATTGGTCGTACACCACGATCAAATCCTGCTACATACACTGGTGTATTTTCAGAAATACGAAGTTTATTCGCCAAAACACCAGAAGCTATGATTAGAGGCTATAAACCTGGTCGTTTCAGTTTTAATGTAGCTGGTGGACGCTGTGAAACATGCAAAGGCGGTGGATTACGCGTTATAGAAATGAATTTTCTTCCAGATGTTTATGTAGAATGCGAAACCTGTCAGGGAAAACGTTTTAATAGAGAAACCTTAGAAATAAGGTATAAAGGAAAATCAATCTCTGATGTTTTAGAGATGACCATTAATGAAGCGTGCATGTTCTTTGAACATATTCCAAAAATCTCCCGAAAACTTAAAACTATCCAAAATGTTGGATTAGGCTATATTACACTTGGGCAACAATCAACAACACTGTCTGGAGGTGAGGCCCAACGAATAAAATTGGCTACAGAATTATCCAAAAGAGATACAGGTAACACCTTCTATATTTTAGATGAACCTACAACCGGGCTTCATTTTGAAGATATTCGAGTATTAATGGAGGTTTTAAATACTTTAGTTGACAAAGGAAATACCGTTTTAATCATCGAACACAATCTAGACGTGATCAAAATGGCAGATTATATTATTGATATAGGATATGAAGGAGGAAAAAATGGAGGCGAAATTGTAGCCAAAGGTACTCCAGAACAAATTATAAAAAACAAAAAGAGTTATACCGCAAAGTTTCTAAAAAAAGAGCTTGAGGTTTTAAATTAAAAATACTATTCATGAGAAAAGAACAACACCACAAAGGTTGGAACGAAATAAAAACAAATGATTCATGGGCAATCTTCAAGATCATGGGAGAATTTGTTAATGGTTTTGAAAAAATGAGCAAAATCGGTCCTTGTGTATCTATATTTGGATCAGCTCGTACAAAAACTGACGATAAATATTATCAATTAGCAGTTGACGTAGCCAAAGAAATTGTGGGTCATGGATACGGAGTTATCACTGGAGGTGGTCCTGGTATTATGGAAGCAGGAAATAAAGGGGCTCATCTTGGAGGAGGAACCTCTGTTGGACTAAATATAGAATTACCATTTGAGCAACATGACAATCCATATATTGATAGCGACAAAAGCTTGGATTTTGATTATTTCTTTGTAAGAAAAGTAATGTTCGTAAAATACTCTCAAGGATTTGTCGTAATGCCAGGAGGTTTCGGAACTTTGGATGAGTTGTTCGAAGCGATGACATTAATACAAACTAAAAAAATCGCCAAATTTCCTATAATACTTGTAAGTACTGAGTTTTGGGGAGGACTTATTGATTGGGTAAAAAGTACATTACTAGAAAAATTTGGTAATATTAGCCCAGGAGATCTTGATCTTATACATGTCGTAGACACACCAAATGAAGTGCTTAAAATTTTAGATAAATTCTATGGTGAGTATAATTTAAGTCCAAATTTCTGAAACAACCAACAATTAGTTCAGTTATTTAGTATAGACTTTAATTTGAATTCATGCAAAAGCTATTATTCATTTTTTGTTTATATATTTCAAAGAGATAATAATTATTGAGTACATTATTTAACATACATAATGCCCGCTAATCGCATATAAAAATTGAGTATCACACAAACATCTCATATTATATTAGCTTTTTTTATTTTGTCTGTAGCAACAGCACAAAATAGCGTCATGATTAATGCTAATCTTGATCCGGAAAAAAGAGAACTCTCTATTGAGCAAGAAATAGTATATACAAACACATCAAGTGATACACTAAACAAAGTATTGTTTCTAGACTGGGCCAATAGTTTTTCTAGTAAGACAACAGAATTGGGCAAAAGATTTTCTGAAGATTTTTTAAAACGATTTTATTTTGCCAAAGATCATGAACGCGGAAAAACCATAATCCAAACTATTACCAATACTGCATCAAAACCCTTAAAATGGGGGCGGCATAATGGGGTTTCGGATATTATGTGGATAGAGTGCTCTAAACCATTATTACCAGGAGAAAGCCATACTTTTCTTTTAAAATACAAAGTAAAAATTCCGAGCAGTAAATTTACACGTTATGGATATCATGCTAATGGAAATTTTAGTCTAAAATATTGGCATATAGTTCCTGCAGTCTACGATACTAAATGGAACGCATACAGTCATAAAAATTTAGATGATTTATATACACCGTTAGCTGATTACCAAATAAATATTAAAATTCCGGAAGAATACGAAATAGTCAGCGAACTAGAAAGAGAAAGCAGCACCCTATCTGATGATAAACTTAACAAAACAATCAGTATACAAGGTAGCAATAGAAATGAAGTAAAGCTCTATATAGAAAGAACTAGTACTTTTTATGGCTTTCCGGCTGGGGATCTAGAATTTATTAGTAATATAGATGATAATGATCTCATGCCCGAAATGAAATCTGTAGCCACTAACAGAATCATTAATTTTTTACAAAAAAAATTAGGCCCCTATCCCTTTAATAAGATCCTGGTTTCAGAAAGTGACTATAAAAATAATCCTGTATATGGCTTGAATCAGTTACCAGATATTTTAAGGCCCTTCCCAGATGGATTTCAATATGAGATAAAGCAATTAAAAGCCATTACCGAAAATTACTTAGAAAACACATTACTTATCAATCCCAGATATGATACCTGGATTAGAGATGCATTACATATCTATCTAATGATGTCATACACCGAGCAATTCTATCCAGAAATGAAAATCATCGGTAAATTAAGTAAAGTAATTGGAGTGAGATGGTTTCATGCTGCAGATCTAAAATTTAATGACCAATACTTCTTAGGCTACAAGAATATGGCAAGATTATTTCTGGATCAACCCTTATCCTTACCACAAGACGAATTAGTTAAATTCAATAAAAATATTGCAAATGCATATAAAGCAGGAGTTGGATTCAAATATTTAGAGGATTACCTTGAAGATGATAATATTATTGACCAAAGTATTAAAGATTTTTATACCCAAAATGTATTAAAACCAACTTCATCTAAAGAATATAGAAAAATTCTTACTTCATTATCGCCCAAAAATATTGATTGGTTTTTTGAAGATTATGTAAACACGAATAAAAAGTTAGATTTTAAAATAAAATCAGTCAAGAAAAGAAAAGACTCTTTAGAGGTAACTATAAAAAATAAAAGGAGTAACACAATGCCTATTTCATTATATGGGCTACGTAAAAAGGATGTTATCTCTAAAACATGGGTTTCTAATATTTCGGGAACCAAAACGGTAACCATAGCTAATGATGACATCAGTAAACTTGTATTAGATTATGATCAAAAAATCCCTGAAATAAACCGGCGCGATAATTACAGAAATTTTAAATGGATTTTTAACAAGCCTCTACAATTTAGAGTTTTACAAGATGTAGAAGACCCAAGGTATGGTCAGATATTTTTTATTCCAGAGTTTGAGTTTAATGTTTATGATGGTTTTACTATCGCTTCAAAATTTTATAACAAAACAATTTTAAAAAGAAATTTTGAATATAACATATCCCCTGCTTATGGATTAAAGTCTAATAAATTACTTGGTTCTGCTTCTTTTTTCCTTCGTAAACAAATTGCTGAAGACGGACTTTATCAAATTCGATATGGAATCAACGGAAGCATGTTTAGTTATGCGCCTGATTTATTGTTTAGACGATTATCTTCTTCTGTTAATTTTTATTTTAGACCAAAAGACCTAAGATCTAATAAAAAACAACGATTATCCATTCGTAATATAAACGTATTTAGAGAAAGAAACGAAGAAAACCCTGTAGTAACACCTGATTACAATGTATTTAATGCCCGGTATCAATACTCTGATTTTAATCTTATAAATTTTCTGGGATATACTATAGATTATCAACTAGCCAAGAATTTTGGAAAGTTATCTACTACGATCAACTACAGAAAACTGTTTTTAAACAATCGCCAGGTAAACCTTAGGTTGTTTGCAGGAACATTTCTTTTTAATGATACCGAAAAAGATGGTGATTTTTTCAGTTTTGCATTAGACAGACCCACCGATTATTTATTTGATTATAACTATCTAGGTCGTAGTGAAGATACAGGCTTGGTTAGCCAGCAGATTATTTTAGCAGAAGGTGGTTTTAAATCTCAATTAGAGTACCCATTTTCTAATCAATGGCTTACTACCTTTAACGCCAATACAAATATCTGGAATTGGATTTATGCCTATGGAGATGTAGGTTTAGTGAAAAACAAAGGTGTTTCTCCAAAATTTGTTTTCGACAGCGGAATTAGACTTAGCTTGGTGGCCGATTATTTTGAAGTATTTTTCCCCATTGTATCCAATAAAGGATGGGAAATATCTCAACCCAATTATGACCAGCAAATTCGTTTTATCATAACATTAAGTCCAGAAACATTAATCAAACTCTTCACTAGAGAGTGGTACTAATCGTATATAAAAATACACATATCTTAAAAATGTGAAAATTTTGAATATTTGTTAATCAATCCTTAAAATAATCGATTAAATAGATAATTCATCAACAAAATAGCGTTTTAAGTAAATTATATTCAAAAACTTTAAGAGTTCTATACTTGCAAATGGTTAGTATTTTGATTAAATTTGCGAACCTAAAAACGTCGTTCGTATGCAACCTGAAACTGTTACTACATCTAATATTTCTTTCGAAGAATATAGAAATCAAATACTTAGAGATTATAAAATCGCACTAGTAAGTAGAGAGTGTAGTTTACTAGGTAGACGTGAAGTACTTACAGGTAAATCAAAATTTGGAATTTTTGGTGGTGGTAAAGAATTACCACAACTTGCGATGGCAAGAGTTTTCAGAAATGGAGATTTTAGATCAGGTTATTATCGTGATCAAACATTTATGATGGCCATCGATCAATATACAATTGAACAATTCTTTGCTGGACTATACGCACATACCGACATAAAAAGAGAACCTTTTGCAGCCGGAAGACAAATGGGAGGCCATTTTGCTACGCATAGCTTGAATGAAGATGGTAGCTGGAAAAACCTTACACAACAAAAAAATTCTAGTTCTGATATCTCTCCTACTGCAGGTCAAATGCCTAGGTTATTAGGATTAGCTCAAGCTTCTAAAGTATATCGTAACGAAAAAGTTTTACCAGAACAGAATAATTTTTCCATTAAAGGAAATGAAGTAGCCTGGGGTACTATCGGAAACGCAAGTACTAGCGAAGGCTTATTTTGGGAAACCATAAATGCCGGAGGTGTATTACAAGTACCTATGGTGATTAGTGTTTGGGATGATGAGTATGGAATTTCTGTTCATGCAAAACACCAAACTACCAAAGAAGATATTTCATTAGTACTAGAAGGATTTAGACGTGACGAAAATCACGAAGGTTATGAAATTCTGAAAGTTAAAGGTTGGGATTACCCAGCTCTAATGGATGCATATGAAACTGCTGAAGAATTAGCAAGAGAAAAACACATCCCAGTGATTATTCACGTTAAAGAATTAACACAACCACAAGGTCATTCTACATCTGGTTCTCACGAAAGATATAAAAGCGAAGAGCGATTAAACTGGGAAAGAGAGCACGATTGTATTAAGAAATTTAAAGAGTGGATTATTGACCACAATATCGCTACAGCAGAAGAACTATTAGATATAGAAAAAACTTCTAAAAAAGAGGTTCGAAAAGGAAAAACAGATGCTTGGAATGCTTATATATCAGAAATAAAAGCTGAGCAAAATGAAGCTTTAAAAGTATTAAAATCTGTAGAAGCAAAGAGTGAAAACAAAAATTTCATTTCTCCTCTTCTAAATACTCTTGCCGCTAAGGAAGAGCCTATACGTAAAGATATACTTGAAGCAACAAGAAAAACACTACGTTATCTTACAAAAGAAAATTTTGTTGAAAAAACTGCACTTCAACAATGGGTTGATAGCTATCAAAATCGCATACAACCAAAGTATAGCGATCATTTATACAGTGAGTTTGAAACAAAAGCTATCAACATAGAAGAAGTCCCTGCCCAATATAGTAATGATGCAGAATTGGTGGATGGAAGAGTTATAATTAGAGATAATTTTGAATACATATTCAACAGAGTTCCAGAAGCCTTGATTTTTGGTGAGGATAGCGGTAAAATTGGAGATGTAAATCAAGGACTTGAAGGATTGCAAGAAAAATTTGGAGAAATCAGAATATCTGATGCTGGAATTAGAGAAGCGACTATAATCGGACAAGGAATTGGTATGGCAATGAGAGGACTAAGACCCATTGCCGAAATTCAGTATTTAGATTATATTTTATATTGCGTACAAGGCCTGAGTGATGATCTTGCCACATTACGCTATAGAACATTTGCCAAACAAAAAGCACCTTTAATTATTAGAACAAGAGGTCACCGATTAGAAGGTATTTGGCATTCTGGCTCGCAAATGGGCGGATTAGTTCATTTGTTAAGAGGTATACATATTCTTGTTCCGCGAAATATGACCAAGGCAGCAGGTTTTTACAACACCCTATTAGAAAGTGACGAACCCGCATTGGTAGTAGAATGTCTTAATGGATATCGACTAAAAGAAAAAATGCCTTCTAACCTTTCTGAGATTAGAACACCAATAGGAGTTGTAGAAACTGTAAAAGAAGGAACAGATATTACTCTTGTTTCATATGGATCAACATTAAGATTAGTTGAACAAGCAGCCAAAGAATTATTATCAACAGGAATCAATGCAGAAGTAATAGATGCTCAATCATTAATTCCTTTTGATTTAAATCACGACATTGCTAAAAGTGTTGCAAAAACTAATCGAGTATTAATTATCGATGAAGATGTACCAGGTGGTGCAACGGGTTATATGCTTCATAAACTTATTGATGAACAAAATATATATCAGTATTTAGATAGTAAACCTCAAACCTTAAGTGCACAACCACATAGACCCGCTTTTGGTACTGACGGCGACTATTTTAGCAAACCATCTGTAGAAGATATTTTTGAAAAGGTATATGAGATTATGAATGAGGCTAACCCCACTGATTTTCCAAAGTTGAGATAATCACTAGTAAAAGTCTTCTATTCGTATACGTTTACCATCTTTATAAGATATCACAAAGATCTTTTTATCAAATCCAGATTGCATTAAGACTTTTCTGAACTCTTGTGCTTCTTTTAAGGTTTCAAAAACCCCTAAACTTAGTTTATAAATAGAAGCATTGTTATAAACTAATACATTGGTAAACTTATTAGAAATTGTGGCTATTTTGTTATCATTAAAAGCCTTAACCTGAACAGAATATATAGTATCTTTATTAATAAGATTTCGATACAAATACAATCCCTGAATATCTTTGTAATTGTTATTTTCTTCTTTTAACTTTTCAAGTTCAGCCTTTGCCGCATCAAATTCTTCTAAGATTAGAGAAAGTTCTTCGCTTTCGTAGTTTTTTCCGGATGTTTTACTAAAATGGAAAGAATTTGCCACAAGAAAAATTGCCAACAAAAAAAGAACCAATGAAAACGATCCGAATAACCTATTCGATTTTTTACTTTTTTTGAGTTTATCCGATTCAACATCCAAAAGATCTTCGAGCTTTTTTTGTTTTATTTCGGCTTTTTCTATCTGATAATGTAAAGATAAAAGATCTTCATCTTTAATAACTTTCATTTTTGGGGTATTAGGGATTTTTAGTTATTCTAAAGACATAATCATCACTTGCCTTAAGGGAGTTTCTGTTGGGTTATTTTATATACAACACCATTATTAGTTTCCAAAATCAAAACGGGTTTATTAGTAATAATTTTTTGGAATGCCTTTAATGGAAAACCTTTAGAAATTTGATTGATACTCTCAACCCTCACCTGTGCTCTATCGTCAATTTCTAAAATCCTAGTACTAGGATTCTGATTGTTAATATAATAATTTTTATAGAGAAAATACAATGTATCCCCATTTTTGTCCAAATCATACTCGGCATCACCAAATTCTTTAGCCTTTTTTACAGCCCTTTTACCGTAATAATATTCTATAAAATCAACTTCAACAAAAATCACATCATTGCTTTTAAAAGCCCTTTTAATATAACAATATCGTTTATCAAGTTTTAACTTCCCCGCTATTGAATCTTTTGACAAACTTGTTGAATCTTCAACTCCGGTCATTTCATTTTTGCCCATCAAAAAACTAGATTTAAGCTTAGAAACTTCTTTCTGTAAAGAATCGTTAAGTAATTGGAGGTGCTCAATTTTTTTGGTATCATCAGAATATTGATCGACCCCATTATCTTGAGTCCAGTAAAAACCACCAATAGCAATTAGCAGTATTAGTACAATTATGAAAAAGAAATATAAATTTCTAATATTTTTACTTTTCCTTAAATCTTCTGAAATAGACATAAGACGATCCTCCAACCTTTGTTGTTTGATGTCAGTCTTTTCCATCTGATAATGCATGGATAATAATTCCTCTTCTTTTTTGTCCATATTGTATATAATAAAAAATCCCCTTTTACATGATAACGTAAAGGGGATTTATAAATTTACGGAATCCATTTAACATTTTTAAAATCTGGTTTTCGTTTTTCAAGAAAAGCATTTCTTCCTTCTTTTGCTTCTTCGGTCATATACGCTAATCGTGTCGCTTCTCCTGCAAAAACTTGCTGACCAACCATACCATCATCAGTAAGGTTCATTGCAAATTTCAACATTTTAATGGATGTTGGAGATTTTTCAAGAATTTCTTGAGCCCATTCATAAGCAGTTTCTTCAAGGTCATCATGAGGAATCACAGCATTGACCATACCCATTTCATAAGCATCCTGAGCAGAATAATTCCTTCCTAAAAAGAAAATCTCACGTGCCTTCTTTTGTCCTACCATTTTTGCTAAATATGCTGAACCGTATCCCCCATCAAAACTAGTCACATCGGCATCTGTTTGTTTAAATATGGCATGTTCTTTGCTCGCCAGTGTAAGATCACAAACCACATGTAAGCTATGTCCTCCTCCTACTGCCCAACCTGGTACAACAGCAATCACAACCTTTGGCATAAATCGTATAAGTCGTTGAACTTCTAAAATATTTAATCGATGCATTCCATCTTTACCTACATAGCCTTGATGGCCTCTTGCTTTTTGATCACCACCACTGCAAAAACTATATACGCCATCTTTTGAAGAAGGCCCTTCTGCAGAAAGCAACACAACACCAATTGAGGCATCTTCTTGAGCATCATAAAAAGCATCGTATAGTTCGCTAGTGGTGTTCGGTCTAAAAGCATTTCGAACATCTGGCCGGTTAAATGCTATTCTAGCAACCCCGTTTGATTTTTTATAGGTTATATCTTCGTATTCTTTTGCTGTTTTCCAGTGTACTGAACTCATTATTTATTTTTTTATATCCTCAAAAATACTACAATATAGTGTAATAAAAAGCTAGAAGAATTATATTGATTTATTTAATTACAAATTCTTCATAATTTTTGCGGATGTACTTAATCAAAAAAAACTCCAAACCTGTCAAATCATAAAAATCAGAACTTACTAAACAAATTTCACCATGTGGCTCGGTTATATTGGTATAGTCTACATTTTTATAATCCTCCATAGCTACCTGAGTTACTTTTTTATACTCACCTGCACCAATTCTTTCAAATCCTTTAACAGCAATTTTGCCATAATCTATTCCATATGAAAGAAAGAAAAAATCAAATCCATCTTGGTTTACACACTCCTGTAAATTCCATACAGCATTAAACTCTACCATTGCCTCACTTGCAATACTAAGATTTTCTCCAAACAACCCAAGTTGTAATTCCTCAGCTTTTTCAGAAATCATAGCAATCACTTTTTCATCATCCCATTTTTTTAAATCAGTGATTGAATACTTTATTTTCCTATTCATCTGCTAAATTGCAATTATAAAAAATCACACAAAACGTCTTTATCAAGGCTCGCCATTAACCTGTTTATACTTATACACTTCCTGCAGCACTGGTTTTCCGTTCCTCTCATTTTCATAAAGATGTGACAACAAGCTTAGCTCTTCTTTTAAAGAATCTACCTTATCAATAAGTAAATGCATTTCATTTTTTAAATCTGTACCATCATCTTTTGCTTTTCTTTCTACTTTCGCTTTAATTTCTGTTTCTGCCTTCATTTCATCCATTCCATTCATAATAACCCCTATAAATAAATTGAGTACAATCATGGTTCCTATTAAAACAAAAGAAACAAAAAACAAAGATGCTATTATTGGAGATCCAGAGGGATTTGTGCATAAAGCTTCATTACCGCCATACCCATAATTATCACATCCATACATATTGATATACATTACATCTGTCCAATCTTCAAGGGTAATTACTCTAAACAAAGATAAAATCCCTATTTGTAAATTTTCAAAATGGATAGGATCGTTAGCTCCAAACATAAAAACGGCCATGGCTCCATAGATATAAAACAACAGCCCTAGTAACAAACTAATATATGCCATAGATGGAATGCTTCGTAAAAGTGCTCCTACAATGAGTTGCAGTTCTGGTAGCGCAGTAACCAGTTTAAATACCCGAAGTATACGTATTAATCGTAAAACAGGTAGAAACTCGGCATTATCACCAATAAAAGGACCGGCAAAACATGCTGCTACAATAAAAAAATCAAATAAATTCCAGGCGTCTTTAAAATAATTTTGTGGTTGGTTACCTTCGGCAGTAATTTTAATAATTACTTCAAGAGTAAAAATGATTAATATTATCCAATCTATTGCATCAATAATCGTAGTCCATTGTGCTACTTCTTCTCCATAAGTTTGTATTCCTACTAAAACTCCTGCGAGTATAATTACTGAAATAATGAAGTTTTGAAACCATTTAGCTTCAGCAATTTTTTTACATAATGTTACCATCAAAAATAAAAGGTTAAGTTGTTGAAATTATTTAGTTTGAGAATATAAATTTAATAAAATATTTATATTGAGAATTTTCCTCTATATCTATAATCCCAAATACCCATTTCAACCCACCTTTTATTCTACAAGTCGGATCCCATCTTTTTCGATAGTAATTTTTCTTGCCTTATACAATGTACCTATAGCTTTCTTAAAGCTTTTTTTACTTAACTGAAATACTTCTTTGATATCTTCAGGGTCAGACTTATCATTAAGATCAATAAATCCTCCACTAGCTTTTAACTCTTTAAGAATTTGTTCAGCATTTGGCTCTATCCCTCTAAAACCGTGTCGTTGTAGTGTTAGATCTATTTTTCCATCCGGACGTACTTTTTTAACAAACCCTTTGAGCTGATCTCCTGATGTAATTTTTTGAAAAATTTCATCAGAGTACACTAATCCTAAATGCTTTTGATTAACAATCATATTCCAACCTTGAGGAGACGGATGTGATGCAATAAGATCTACTTCTTCATAAGGAGACAATAGAACCAATGTATTATCTAAAAAAGCATTTGTTTTACTTGAAGCGACTAGTCTATTAGTATCTTCATCAAGATACACATACACAAGATACCAGCTACCAACACGCATTTTTGAAGCCTGTTCCTTAAACGGCACGAAAAGATCTTTTTCTAATCCCCAATCTAAAAAAGCTCCAATTTCTGAAACACTTGTACATTTTAAATATGCAAATGAATTAACGGTGGCGTAGGGTTCTAATGTAGTTGCCACAATACGCTCTGAGCTATCCAAATACACAAATACCTTGATTTGATCTCCAATCTCAAACTCTTCGGGAACGTATTTATTAGGAAGCAATACTTCGTTTCCATCTTGATCACCAAGAAAAATTCCAGGCTCTCTATCTCTTAAAATTTCCAATGTATTATGTACTCCTAATGCAAGCATTTTTAACTTTTTGCGCAAAGATACTTTTTTAATCTTCTCTTTACTCGATAATCGAGATTTAAATGCTACGAGGCATTCCTCAAAATCAAAATTATTTTCCAACCGATGCCTCACGAGCTTGCCCCGAAGTAGTTCACTTGATTTTAAGCAAAAAAGGCATTCATTATGAATGCCTTTTTAAAATGTTGATATCTTATTCTATTTATAAACAGACTCTTTACCGAAATGCTTTGTTAAAAGATAATAAACAACAGCTCTATACTTATTACGGTTTGATTTACCATACTTTTCAATTACAGACGCAATTGCTTCGTCTAATTTAGGTCCATCAGAAAGACCAAGTTTCTTCATTAAGAAGTTTTTCTTTACCGTATCTAATTCTTTTTGGTCACTCCCCGACACTGTAGCAGCATCAGCATTATAAATTGAAGGCCCACATCCGATAGTAACTTTGGTTAAAAGATCCATATCAGGTGTTTGACCAATTTTATCTTTAATATCAGAAGCATATTTTGCTATTAATTCGTCTCTTTTACTCATAAGATGATAATGTTTTAGGTTTAAGTTAATCTCATTTGTTTCTCAAATATAGAGTATTTATAATGGAATTTTAAGTTGAAAAATTGTTTTACACCCAACAATTTAGACAAAACACCTGAAATAATCGATTAAAGTACTATCATTTTCTTTTCTCGGTGTAAAAATCTCTAGTAATTGCGAAGAATCGTTATGAATATACATCTGCTGAATCCCATTATTTACTTCTTCTAAAGTAATAGCCTTATTATACTCTATACCGTACATTTTGCATAAATGCTCGGCCGAAAGGTTATGAATAGTTTCAAAAAACTGACTAAAGTTATCACTTTCTTCTTTACCGGGTAGGATTCTAAAAATTCCTCCTCCTCCATTATTAATCAAAATAATTTTGAAATTTGATGGTATGTAAGCATTCCATAATCCATTACTGTCATAAAAAAAGCTAAGGTCACCTGTGATAAGAGTTGTAGGCGTACCAGATGCTAATGCTGCTCCAATAGCAGTGGATGTGCTACCATCAATACCACTTGTACCTCTATTACAAAAAACCTTAAAAGAAGGGTGTAATGAAAATAGTTGCGCATACCGAACGGTTGAACTATTACTTAATTGTATCATCTGATCCTCTGGTATATTATCGAATATCGCTTCAAACACAGTCAAATCTGTAAAAGAAGATTGTTTAAGAAATTCAGCATGCCGCATTCTTCTATGATCTCTCACGGCAACCCATGTGGATTTATAGTTGCCTTGTATCGTATTTGTTTTAGGCAAGAAATCTGAAAAAAAAGAATTTACATCTAGTCTAATATGTTCTGTAAGGCAAAAATAAGTATCAAAGGCTTTTTTTTCATCTACATGCCAGTGGGATTTTGGTTGATATTCTCTTAAAAACGCCTTGATTCTTTTTGAAATCACCATACCTCCAATTGTTAAAAGAATATCTGGTTGCAAATTTTCAAACTCTTCTTTAGTAAGCGATGTAATTAATTGATCAATACAATTAATATGGGATGAATGATGTATATTAGATGTTGTCTCAGTAAGCACTAAAACCGAAGGATCGTTTGCAAAATAATCTATCCATTGTTGATCAATTTTCTCTGGAGAGTTAACTCCGACAAGTACCATTTTACGAGTTGCTTGATTCCACTCTTTAATCATTTTAGAATGTAAATCATCAGAAATAATATACTGGGGATCCTCTATAGGTATATTTTTAGGAAAAACAGTTGGCTGATCAACTTTATCATACAAAGGCTCATAAAAAGGTACATTAATATGAACGGGGCCTTTTTTTTCTATAGCCCTATTAAGTGCCAGATTAATTTCTCTCTCATTATGTTTTTGTGCTTCTCGTTGTTTCTGTCTTATTTTAATATCCTTAACCTTGGTTTCGGCTACAACCTCAGAATACAAATTTGCAGAATATAAAATATGATTTTCAAATACATTTTTTTGACGTATAGTTTGCCCATCACCAATATCAATTCTTTCAATAGGGCGATCCGCGCTAAGCACCACTAATGGAATATCGCTATAAAATGCTTCAGAAATTGCAGGATAATAATTTAAAAGAGCACTACCAGAGGTACATACAAGTGCTACTGGTTTTTGAATCTGCTGTGCAATCCCCAGAGCAAAAAATGCTGCACATCGCTCATCGACAATGCTATAACATTTCATCTCGGGATGCTCACTAAATCCAATGGTAAGAGGAGCATTACGAGATCCTGGTGATATAACTATATGATGAATCCCTTTTGCTTCGCATAAAGCAACTATAGTTTGTGCTAAGGGAATTTTGGAATATAAACGTTTTTTCATTCAGAGAGCTAAATTACAATATCGGAATAATTTACCCCAATCTTTTGAATGTAAATTAAAACAAAACGTTTTTCATGGTTGCAGTTTTCCTTACAGTTTCTTCCCATTCTTTGTCTGGATCTGAATCTTTAGTGATACCGCCGCCTATATAAAGACTTATGTTTTGATCCTCTATTTCCATACAACGAAGATTGACAAATAAATTGGATGTTGTTTTTTTATCGCTCTGTATATTTAGTTCCCCTAAAAATCCAGTATAAAATTTTCTATCATACCCTTCATTCCTCAAGATAAAAGATTTCGCCTCGTCTTTAGGCAATCCACAAACTGCAGGCGTGGGGTGTAATACTTTGATTACATTTTCTATCTCTGATACCTCTGAGTTTAAATCTCCTTTGATATCTGTGCGTAAATGTAATAATGTTCCTGCCCTGTGGGTATAGGTTTTTGATGAAATAATATTACTAGAAATAGGTGACAATGCTTTTACTATAAATTCTGTCACAATTTCTTGTTCTTCAATTTCTTTATCATCCCAAGTTGCATCTCCATTAGATTGATATGCTTGCGTTCCTGCCAACGCCATGGTAGAGAACTGATCATTTTGGACATCTAATAATGTTTCGGGTGTTGCCCCTAACCACATACCTACTTTCGGGTGATACCACAAATACACAAAAGCTTTTGGATATTTTTCTACCAACCTTTTAAAAATAAACAAAGGATTTGCTTCAGGGCTTTTGACTTCTTCTTTTCGAGATAGAACTACTTTTTTTATACTACCTTGTTTAATATTTTGAATTGCTTTATTAACCAGTAGTCTATGTCTTTCTTTTGTTTCCTGTTTATCCAAAGCATCCTCCTCTACATCTACAAAGACATTTACTTTTTGAATTGAGCCAGGCGTAATATCAACGCTATAGTGTACACTTTTATCTAAAGGAATTAGCACATCTTTTTTAGCGTTATCAAATGGAGCAAAAATAAAACCGGATTTGAAATCATCATCCAATTCATACCATAAGTCGTTTTGCTGAAGAAAACACTGTAATTGGTTTTTGGCAGCTTTTTTATACACAACAAAAGGCAATTCTTGATCTAACTGTTCTTGAATGTTAGCATAAACATCTTCTACGTTCATACTACTTGTTTTTTGGAAGTGAAATGGTCGTTAATTTAATGACTGAGATCAGGTTCTCTTCTTCATCTCGGATTTTTATGCTCCAAAGTTGCGTAGTTCTTCCTCTATGTATAGCTTCTGCTTTGGCAAACACATATCCCTCTTTAACACTCTTAACATGATTTGCCGAAATTTCTATTCCTCTAATAAAAAAATCCTTCGAATTCAAGAAGATATAAGAAGCCGCACTCCCCACACTCTCTGCCAAAGCTACCATAGCACCGCCATGCAACACCCCATCCGGTTGGTGTACTTTTGGAGTTACCGGCATTTTGGCTATCAAATAGTCTTCTCCTACTTCAGAAAAAGATATCTCTAATGTTTCTAAAAGTGTGTTGGGGCACATTTTTGCGCATTGTTCTAATATTTCTTTTTTGTTAAGATGCATTTGTGTTTTTAAAATTTTAAGTAAAAATAAACAATGGCTTTTAAAAATTCTAACTATATTTATTATTTTAACGAACGTTCAATAAAATATGCCTAAAATCAAAACCTCTAAAGAAGAAGTCTTAAAAAAGGTAATTCCGGTACTTAGAAAAAAAGGTGTTTCTAAAAGTAGTATGAGCGAGTTAGCTAAAACTTGCGGTATTCAGAAATCACATTTCTATTACTATTTTAATAATAAAGAAGAATTAATAGAGGAGGTACTTTCAACCGTTTATAGTTACTTTAAACACAACCTGTTTAAAATCATTGCCAGTACCTCCTTATCTCTTCCAGAAAAAGTCGAAAGTATGAAACAACTTATGAATAAGATATTTAGGATAGCTGATGGTGGGTGCATTATGGCAAATACAGCACTTGAAACTATCCATCTTAATCCGACATACAAAAAAGAAATACAATCTTTTTTCAGTGATTTTATAACTGGTTTGCAGCAATTATTAGAGACTAATTACTCTTCTGAAGAATCAATAATATTGGCAGAGCAAATGGTACAGGATATTGAAGGTGGCATTTTATTAACGCAAATCTATGAAGACCCTAAGTACTTGAATAATGCTATCGCCAGAATGGAAAAAATAATATTACTTAAAATATGAAATTATATTATAAACTCATGAAGAAGCCATTTTTTGGAAGATTCATGGTCGAATGGAAAAATCCGCTGCCTTTAGCTTCACAAAATGATTGGACTGCCATATCTTTTCATAGTAATTCTGGAGCATTACTAAAAGGGCTATATGCAAGCTCTAAACTAGATGTTACTAAAGCTACTATTGTTTTAGGACACCCCATGGGTAAGGATGCCAAAGGATATTACTTAAAAAATGGATATACTGATATCCTTAGAGATAACGGTTATAATGTTTTGGTTTTTGATATCAATGGATTTGGAGAAAGCGAAACTGGAAATTTCTTTTATCACAAAGATATTATTTCAGCTGGAAAAGTAGCCAAAGAAGTGTTTCCTGATGTTCCGTTAGGGTATTTAGGAATATCCCTTGGAGGGCAATGGGCAACAATAGCATTTGCAGAGGATCATAACTACGAATTTGCTATTGTAGAAAGCGCAGCAAACACTCTTGAAGAATTTTGGGTGAAATTTCCGTTAGCAAATAACGTTTTAAAACTTATGGGATTTCTAAATCCCGGGCTTAAAAAAGAGATTCGTATGATCGATAGAATCAAAGGAGCTCATAGCCTTAAAAATATCCTTTTCATCTACCTCGACAATGATGAATATATAAAAAATGATGCTGGAGATCTTTTCAGTAAGGCTATACCTATACCATCAGATGTTCACATCTTTTCTAATGCAAAACATGCGCAAATACCAAAATCTCCTCATCGTGATCAATATTTCAATAAGATCATATCCTTCTTTGACGCTCAGATAAAAACACAAATACAATAAAAAAATGGAATCATACACTGTTAAATCCTTTGATGGATATCCTATTTCGGTTCATGAATTCACTCCGCTGAAACCTAATAACAAAACAATCGTATTTGCTCCAGCGGTAGCTGTTCCGCAAAAATTTTATTTCAGTTTAGCTGAATACTTAACAAATAAGGGGTGTAATGTTTTTACTTTTGATTATCGAGGTATTGGGAACTCTATGTCAAAAAGTATTCAATCTCTTAAGGCACATGGTTTTTTCTCCTGGGCTTCAGATTTTAAAGCTGTCTCAAAACACGCAAAAGAAGAGTACCCCAACAACCAGCAATATTTGATTGGTCATAGTTTTGGTGGAAACAGCATTGGCTTTAGCGATGGATATCAGTATTATGACAAATACCTTACTATTGCTTCACAGTTTGGTTTTTACAAACATTTTACATTAAAAATGCAGCTGCTCATCTATTTAAATTTTAAGTTTTTTGTTCCGATTACTACCAGTGTTTTAGGATATTATCCTTCTAGTTGGTTTGGATTAGGAAGACCTTTAACCACAAGAGCTGCAAAGGACTGGACTACGTATTTATTGCATCCTGATTCTATGTTACATTTTACCGAAAGTAGATCAATAACCTATTACCAAGAAATTAAAGCACCAATGCTGTTAGTTAGTATTGAAGATGATTTGTTCGCTCCAAAAAAATCGGTAGACATTTTAGGCGAAAGAGTGTACTGCAATGCCGATGTAAACAGAAAACATCTTAAGCCATCAGAGTACAACTTAAAAACTATTGGTCACTTTGATTTTTTTAGAAAGAAAAATCAAGATACCTTGTGGCCACTAGTTAATCAATGGTTTGATCTTAACTAAATACACTATCAATAAAATTATAGCGAGCACACATGAATTCTGAAGAAAAAAAGGTATCCTACCAAACCACCAACTCCTACTCTACTTTAAATCAATTAACCGATAAAACAAAAAATGTATGGCTAGTTTTTCATGGTATTGGATATCTAAGCCGATATTTTATTCGATTATTTGAGAATATGAATAAAGAAGAAAATTATTTCATTGCTCCGCAAGCCCCTTCAAAATATTACAAAGGCGAGGATTACAGGAGAGTTGGTTCTAGTTGGCTCACCAAAGAAAATACAACAGCCGAAACTGAAAACGTACTAAGATACGTTGATGCTATAGTAGAAAATGAAAAAATCCTGAAACAAACAAACTTTATCGTTTTGGGATATTCTCAAGGAGTAAGTATAGCCAGTCGTTGGATCGCTAGTCGAAAAATTAAGTGTAATGCGTATATAATGATATCTGGCGGCTTTCCGAAAGAATTACATAAAGAAGACTTTGATTTTCTAACACACACCACAAAAATCACACATATTGTTGGAGCTGAAGACCCATATTTTGAAATCGAAAAAGTTGAAGCCGAGAAAGAAAGGGTGAAACAAATTTTACCTCAGATCCAATTTAAAACACATCCTGGTGGTCATGAATTAAATCTAGAATCCATAAAAGCCATACTGTAGGATTTGAGTTTGGTATTGATTTTTTTCTTAAATTTAAGAGAACAAAAAAAGTAATTTACCCTTTTATTACAATCTCTTATGAATATTTTATATTGTAAAATATCACTATTGGCATGCATGCTATTCCTAAATTCTACCACAAACCTCTACTCTTTTCATAATAATAAAGATGGAATAATTAGTATATACATAAATCACATCAGCGACATTTTTTATTCAAAATTTGACCAAAAACACCTTACATTTTCTCAGGTAAACAAATATGGTGACGATTATATCGATCGATTAACCGGTGAAGTATTAGGAAGAGACAGGGCTGGTACTACTAACTTAAGGGTAATTGATAAAAGAGAATGGGATTTTGTAATCGAAGAAAAAGGCGGACCTAAATCTAAGGAAGGAGTAAAAGAACTTCATAAAAATAGTTATATCATTGTTTTTGACGAAAACCAGATACAAAAAGAGATACAGTTGCTAGGTGAAGATACAGCTCTAGAAGGCCTTGAACATCAATTATATATTGTACTAGATGTAAATAGCGGTCAAGTTTTTGCGAAACGAGAACTAAGCCCAAACAGAATATTTAAAACACAGTCTATTATAGAAACCTATAAAATTGGAAAGACAGGCGCGCCAAGAGTAGCCGAAGGTTTAATGTTATTAGCCGAGGTACATGGGCATCCAAAAACCTTAAATTTTTATGAAATAAATATTGAAGCAGCATCAGAGATTGATAAAGAAGTGGCTCGTGATCTTAATATCAATATTTTTGTAGTTGATGCTTTTGATACTAAAATAGACAGTAATTTTCCTAGAGCAATCCATAAGGTTAACAAAATGGGGCACTTAGAAACATGGGTAGGTCAAACCATTGGAGGTGATAATAACAACACTTTCAATTTTACAGCGTATTTGTCTAGCACATTAAAAGAAAGTAAGAAGCGAAAAGAAAATATTTAACCCTACTTACTTGTTGAACTTCAGTCTTTTTACTTTAGATTTAAATTGTTTAAGGCAGCCCTACTTCTTACTGTATCATACAGTATGGTTAGTTTTTTGATCTTATTTTCAGTAGTAAGCTCAATAATATCAACCACTTTAAAATCCACTATTTCACCATGCTTAAGCTCCCAGTGATAATCAAAAAGTAATGAGACGCGATTGGAGTCTTTTTCAAAAAACAAGCCATCCAATTGTAATTTAGAAGTGTTTGTACCTGTAGACAAGACTTCATAAAAATCTTTTGCAGATTTTGTTCCGTATAAAGGAGATACGACAATCCCATCTGCAGCAAAAAGATCAATTATTTTATCTATTTCTCCTTTTTCGAGATATAAAAGATAATTTCTTGCTACTTCTTCTTTAGTCATTCTATTATTTTTTAACTATACTCTTCTTCTGACATCTCAGCTAACACTCCTGACGATGCAATTAACACTCTTGACAAAAACAAAGAACTTAAAAACACTATAGATATCGCTCCTTAATAACCTGAAGATGATGCTTTTGATGTCCTTGCAATATATACCCTGCTGCTCTTGCACTCATAGGACTACCACTAGCTTCTCCAATATGCAATAACATATCATCGGTAAAACTCTTAAATAACGCAATCGAATTATTACGTGCGCCTATAAAATCAGATATTAGCTCATGTTTGCTATACTGATTAGCATTAGAGTTGGGCACATAATCATCTTGTTCAAAACCTGCTAAAGGTGTTTTGTCTTGACGAGCAAAGCGTAATGCCCGATATGCAAAAATACGTTCTGTATCAATAATATGTTGTAATACTTCAGCTATTGTCCATTTATTTTCTGCATAGGCATAGGACCACTTTTCTTCAGGAATAGATTCTACAAAAGTTACAAACTCCTTTCTTTCAACCCCTAAACCTTCAGCAATATCAGCATGCTCTGCCTTAGAGATATATGTACTATAATACGAATTGAATTCTTCTTCTTTTACTTGAGATAACATAGTTAATGTTTTATAGTTTTTAGCCTGAACCAGTATGAAAATAAATACAATTCTTCATTCTTATACTTGAAAAATTGTTTTATAAAATTAAATGAGGTAGAAATGTAATAATTCCTACCTCATTAGATAAACTTCTTAACAGTACTTTATATATTAAGCCGAATTACGACTGGCATTTATATTCCCGAATAAAGAACGAGTGACCATTTTCTCATAAATCTCTAAATCTTTAGGATCAGTTTTTTGAGATTGATTCAACTCCTGTATTTTTTTCAATGCATATTGTTGTATCGTTAGTAATGGTAAAACAATATTCTCTCTAATATCAATAGATGCTTTACCAGCTGGCTCATTTTGCATTAATTCTGAATACCCTGTAAGTTTAAATAACAACCTCTTAGTTAAGAGATATTCATTATGAATAACATCCCAAAAAGCGCCATATTCTTTATTTTCCTTCATATATGAAGTGAGTTCAAAAAACGACTTCGTAAGGCTCATCATACTATTGCCTATCAATGCTCTAAAGAAAGCAGAATCTTTATATAACGAAGTTACTTTATCAAACTCTCCACGATCTTCAAATACTTTAAGAGCAGTACCTACTCCATAAAAACCAGGTACATTTTGTTTTAACTGACTCCAACTTCCTACAAAAGGTATAGCACGTAAATCTCCAAAATCCAGAGTAGCGCTTTTACTTCGTTTAGACGGACGACTACCAATATTGGCTTTTCCGTAGTATTTCAACGTACTCATATGCTCTAAATACGGAAGAAACTTCGGGTGATTTTTAAAATCTACATAGGTCTGATAACTTATATCTGCAAGCTCTTGCATGGTTTCTTTATTCTCTACAGAAAAAAGATTACTCTCATTATTTGTCAATTCATTTTCGACACCTGCTCCCAGCAATTGTTCAAGATTATATTGACAAGAATCCAAGGTTCCAAAATTAGAGCTAATAGTCTGCCCTTGAACCGTTAACTGTATTTCTTCATCCTCGACAGTTGGTCCAAGTGATGCATAAAACTGATTGGTGTTACCTCCTCCTCTGGCTGGAGGTCCTCCTCTACCATCAAAGAAGACTACTTTTACATCATATTTTCTAGAAACTTCAGTTAATTCTTCTTTCGCTTTAAAAATTCCCCAATTTGCCATCAGGTATCCACCGTCTTTTGTACCGTCAGAAAACCCTAGCATAATAGTTTGTTTCATTCCGCGGCGTTTCAGATGCTCCATGTATACAGGATTGCTATACAAAGATTCCATCACCTGATGAGCAACCTTTAGGTCTGGAACCGTTTCAAATAAAGGAATGACATCTACAGAAGGAAGCTCCCAATCACAAAGCCTAATCATGGCAAAAGTTTCCATTACATTAAGTTCATTCCCATTATTACTAATAATGTAGCGGTTCGCAGCTCGTTCGCCATTTTTAAGCTGAATAGTTTTTATAGCATAAATGGATTCTAAAGTAGCTCTAGCCATATCTTCTTCAAAAATTGAAGGATCCAATTTTCCACTTACATTAGAAAGCACATTGATTTGCTCTTCTTCAGACAATGACATATAGTTATCCGGAAAAATCCCTAAATCTAGCTCAATAGTTTTATTTACAATTTCGGTCAATACTTTATGGTGCACTCTAGAATCTTGTCGAATATCTAAAGTACCAAAGTGGAACCCAAAAATCTTTACTTTATTAATTAAGTCTTGTAACTCTTCAAGAAATAAAGACTGATGTTCTGAGATTAATTCTTCTTTGATCTCTAACAAACCATTCATTAATGTCTCTACCGATAAAGGCTCAGCAGTTTTTGCGTAATAGAAATTATCGTATAATGCATTTTCAAGAACAGTAATTTTATCCTGCAGATTACCAAAAGTTATTCTACGCTTTAATTCTCGTATATCACGATAATAGTTGATTAAGATTGTTTTACGCAGTCTCTTAGCAACTTTTAAAGTGGTTTCGGTAGTTACAAAAGGATTTCCATCCCTATCTCCTCCAGGCCAAAATCCTAAATTGATTAAGTCATTATCAAGATCTTCGCCTTCAAAAATATTTTGTTGTACATAATTATAAATCTTACTAGCAGAATGGTAAAATACATTTTCTAAATACCAAATTAAGCTAACCGCTTCATCATATGGAGTTGGTTTTTCTTTTTTGAAAAAAGCTGTTTTACCGAGTTGCGCTAATAATTTTTTGATTTCGGACAAATCATTATTTCGTATTGCATCATCCAAATCATGAATAATCCCCAACACTGTACCGGGATAAAACTGAGTGGGATGCGCTGTTAGCGTAGGACGAATCTTAAAACGTCTTAAATACTCTTTAAGCTCATCTAGTTGTCCCTTTGCTTGTGCTTCTTCTTTAATACTTCTTAATGTACCTCGACCATCCATATTATTTACAACAGGAAAGGCGGCATCTTCGATTGCATCAAATAATACAACTTGACGCTCTATATATTGAATAAACCTAAACAAAAGATCATGACGTTCTTTCTCTGATGGGTTATCCTGGTATAAGGTAAAGAAGTTCTCTACAATTTCTGTTGGGTTTTTGTGCTCCTCATACCCTTTTTCACATACTTCTTTAAAAAGAGGTAATAAAACTCCTGTTTTGGTAACGGTATCAAAAGGCAAAGTGATTAATATACTATTGTATATCTGGTATTTTGCCAGTACATTTTCGTTAAAACGTTCGATTTTTGGTTTTCTAGCCATTTTGTGGTGGTAATACTAGTTAGTGGTTAATAAAAGGTCGTTAAAAATCTATATAGGTTATAATCGAATAGATTACTTAACAACAAAAAAGCCCTCTAAGAGTTATTCCTAAAGGGCTATTTGATATTATATCAGATAAATGCCCTTTACATTTCCTGGAAAATAGAATGCATTAAGCGTTTCTTATCATTAATACTCTCTTCTAATGAAATCATAGTTTCGGTACGATACACTCCATCGATATCATCCAACATAAAGATGATATCCTTAGCATGGTTTGTATCCTTGGCTCTAACTTTACAGAAAATATTAAATTTTCCAGTAGTAATATGAGCTACAGTTACAAAAGGTATTTCATTAATTCTTTGTAAAACAAATTTTGTTTGAGAAGTGTTTTGAAGATAGATCCCAACATATGCAATAAAAGAATACCCTAATTTTCTGTAATCTAATGTTAAAGAAGAACCTTCTATAATTCCAGCTTCTTCCATTTTTTTAACACGTACATGAACGGTACCTGCAGAAATTAATAGTTTCTTTGCAATATCCGTAAATGGTGTACGAGTATTTTCAATCAACATATCCAAAATTTGGTGATCAACTTCGTCTAATTTAAATTTTGCCATAGTAATTCGTATTATTTTCCCGATTATTTACATTGCAAAAATAACAGAAAAATAAAGTTTTCACACATTTTATTTCATCTTTTTACCTATTCTATTGAGAATAATTCAGAATTTAACCGAAATTTTAACAACTCAGTCTCGGGAACTATCATATTTCCAACGTTTTCGGAAGAAATTACTCTTTTTTTGCCGATAATTTCCCGATGTCCGTAAAATTTTCGCAAATTTTCAATTTTAACAACTTTCGGTACGAATTTCACATTATTTTCGACCAATTTTTCGGTATATTGAATGGCTATATCGACATTTTTTCCTTCCAAAATGACATCTCGTATAATAATATCATAGAAGCATTTTGAGTTTTCAGGAATTAAAAAATAACCATCATACTTGTCTCCTTTGATTGTAATTCTAGCTATATATTGAATCGCAGCAATTAATGAATAAAATATATACTCTCTTGTAACCTCTCGATCATAATCTTCTGGATAATGTCCGGCTTCAAACAAAATTGTTGGAATTCCTTGATGCGATAATGTATCACCAACACAATTAATATTAAAACCATCATCATAACGCCCTACCTGGTTAGGAATCATTTTCTGAAGCATTGTATTCATTTCAGCAATGATCTCCATTGCGATCTTACGACTTGGAGTAATAGAGCATTCTTTATCGCCAGCTGGAGATAAAAACGATACCGTGGCAGGATGATTCGTATCTCCTGCACTAAAAATAGTTCGTTGCCCATGAAGATTAAATGCAAAATCCGGTTGTATGGTATTAATAAGGTTGTTTAAAACAATACTTTCCTTCTGCGTTCTGTTTTGTGCATCTCTATTAAGATCAATATTATTATAATTATGTCTTGTATATAACTTGGCGCCATCTGGACTAAGAATCGGAACAATATGTAAGGTACATTGTTCTAAAATTTCTTTGGCAAGTATATTTTGCGAATCAATCAAGAAATTTAAAAGATCAAACACGGCTTTAGTCGTCGTACTTTCATTACCATGCATTTGAGACCAAAACAAAAGCTTCTTTGGTCCATGACCAATTTTTATTACATGTATAGGAACATTATTCTCTGAAGTTCCAAGTTCTTTAATATCAATTTTAGAAGATAAAAAATCTAAAAGAGGGGTGATATGATCTAGATTAATATACCGTCCAAATAAGGAAGATTCTTTATACTGAGTAAACAGATTTTGTAGTGTCTTAATATCCATGTGTTGTCTATAATGACCACGAAATTACTATAGTTTATTAAAGTATCATAACAAACCAGCTTTAATTTACAGATGTAAACCGATCCCTCATTTACAATTGTAAATACCCTTTAGTTACAATTGTAAACAATGTGAATATATTCATTTGTTTAACAAAGTAAACAGTATTTGTTATATAGTTTCCAAATGTATCATAAGTATTCACAAATTATTATGAGTATCTTAAATTTAATTATTAAAACTTTATTAATCAGATATTTAAAGTTATTTACCTTAAGTAATTATTAACATCAATTACCGCTGGTGTTACAATTGTAAACATGATGTTTTACTTAATTTGTTTACCTTTGTAACGTGTTAAACAGTTAAAACAGGTTTACAATGGTAAACAACAAGGATTTTGGAAAAAGAATCCAAAAAATAATGGATTACTACGCAGTATCGGCTTCTTCTTTTGCTGACTATATGGGTGTAGGACGTTCTTCTATTTCTCATATTTTAAGTGGAAGAAATAAACCCAGCTTAGATTTTGTAATGAAAATTACAGAGGCATATACAGATGTAGATATACAATGGTTATTATACGGAAAGGGAACATTTCCTAAATCAGAAAGTATTACAGAACCTGCTGCGGTTTCCAAAATTGAAACTCCTGTTTCTGTACAACAATCTTCCTCTTCCATTTTAGAACCTGAGAAAGATTTATTTTCTCAACCTGTTCAGGAGAATGAAAATATAAAACCAGAGAGTACCCCGCCTCCTCCTTTACAAAAAATCTCTGGATCAATTTCAGATGACAACGAAATAGATCGTATTGTAATTTTTTATGCCGATGGTAGTTTTAATAGTTATCAAATGAAAAAATCTTAACAACTTTTTCTCTCCTTATTGTAAATTTTCTGGAAATAGAATTATTTTCGTTTTAAGTTTAAATTTTTATATGAAGCGAATTGCTTTACTATTTCTCCTACCTCTACTTCAAACTGGTTGTTATCAACAGAACCGGGACTGTGTAAATTTTCATACAGGAACATTTGAATTTGAAACCTTTCTTGATGGTGAATTGGCTAAAACGACTTTTGTGAGAACCGATTCTATAGAAATTGATTTTTTTAGAGAGCGTGTAGATACTGCTAGTATTCGTTGGATTAATGATTGCGAATATATTGTACAAAAATTGCATCCAAAGAATATGACTGAAGAAAAAGCAATACATATGAAGATCTTAACTACAGACAAGAACACGTACACATTCGAATATGGATTGGTAGGTGCAGCAAAAAAACAACGTGGAACCGCAAAAAAAATAAAATAATGTTTGAAATTTTCGCATCGGCTGACGCCTGGGTCGCTTTATTAACACTTACTTTTTTAGAAATCGTACTTGGGATTGATAATATCATCTTTATTTCGTTGGCATCAAGTAAACTTCCAGAACAACAACAGAAAAAAGCTACCAATATTGGTTTAATACTTGCAATGGTGATGCGAATCATTCTATTGTTTGGTATCTCATTATTGGTTGCCATGGAAGCTCCTTTCTGGCACATTAACTTGCCATGGATAGAAGCTGGTATTAGTGGTCAAGCTTTAATCTTATTTGGTGGAGGAATTTTCTTGTTGTACAAAAGTGTACACGAAATACATGAAAAAGTTGAAGAAAAAGGAGAAGAAGAAAAAGAAATACAAGAAAAAAGCTCCTCATCTTTATCAAATGCAATTGTACAAATTACATTGATTAATGTGGTTTTCTCATTTGATTCTATACTTACGGCTGTCGGGATGACAAATGGGTTAAGTGATGATCCTAACGATGCATTATTAATAATGGTTATAGCGGTTGTTGTTTCTGTATTAATTATGATGATATTTGCAACACCGGTAGGGCGTTTTGTTAACAAACATCCATCTGTTCAAATTCTTGGACTTTCATTTTTAATCCTTATTGGATTTATGCTAATCGCTGAAGCTGCACATTTAGCACACTTACAAATATTTGATAGTGAAGTAGGTACAATTCCTAAAGGCTACCTATACTTTACTATTGCATTCTCTTTACTTGTTGAGTTTTTAAACTTTAAACTTCGTAAAAAGCAAAAAACCAATACCAAACGTGCATAATACACATAGTATACCTCGTTTTGATACTTAATACGTATAACAAGTAAATAATGAATAAATTTAGAGTTTTGTTTATGGTTTTAATTTCTTCAAGTATGTTGGCCCAACAAAAGAGAGCACGAGATTATGGAATAGAAATTGGAGTCCTAGAACCAGGAAAAAATAATGCTATTACCGATGTTAAAGGAGTTAAAGTTGGACATACCACTTTAATTGAGGGAGATAATATTAGAACTGGGGTAACGGCAATAATTCCTCATGAAGATAATATTTATCAAAATAAAGTTCCCGCTGCTATATATATTGGTAATGGTTATGGAAAATTGGCCGGATATAGCCAAGTTAAAGAATTAGGTAATATTGAAACTCCTGTCATACTAACAAATACTCTTAGTGTAGCCGCTGCTACTGAGGCTCTTATCAGTTATACGTTGGAAAATCCCGAAAATAAAGAGGTGAAATCGGTAAACTCTGTTGTTGGAGAAACCAATGATGGTTGGTTAAATGATATTCGAGGAAGACATGTACATCAAAAACATGTTTTAGAAGCTCTTCAAAATGCATCGCCCGGAATTGTGCAGGAAGGGAATGTTGGTGCCGGTACAGGTACTGTTTGTTTTGAATATAAAGGTGGTATTGGAACTGCCTCAAGGGTGTTACCAAAATCTGTAGGCGGCTTTACATTAGGTGTCCTTGTTCAAACTAATTTTGGAGGTGTACTCGAGATAAATGGTGTTCCTATTGACAAAGAATTAGATAGACTCTCTAAATACAGTCAATATAGTGCGGATGGCTCATGCATGATGGTTGTTATTACTGATGCTCCGTTAGATTCAAGAAATTTAGAACGAATTGCAAAAAGAGCCATGTTAGGGTTAGCAAAAACTGGTGGAATTGCGTCTAATGGTAGTGGAGATTTTGTAATTGCCATGTCAACAGCAAAAGAAAACTTAGTACCCAATAAAAGCGAATCTTCTTTTAATGCATTGAAAGTACTAAGAAATGAAGAGGTTACCCCTCTATTTCAAGCAACTATTGAAGCCACAGAAGAAGCAATCATAAATTCTTTATTTACCGCCGAAACAATGACTGGTCATGAAGGGCATACAGTACCATCAATACCAACAAACACCATCATTGACGCTATGAAAAAATTCAATAAATTGAAGAAATAAATTATCATAGCTCAGAAATGATGTTATTGATTTAATTTATATTCAATATTCTGGATATAACTTTTATACACATGAAAAAATACACATTATTTCTTCTAGCATTCGTTTTACATATTTTCAACACATATTCTCAGCAGTTTACTGATCAAGTAAAAACATTTGTTGCAGTAAAAGATAGTGTTATTGTAATTAAAAATATTACATTAATAGATGGTACAGGCGGTGCTATTAAAAACAATCAAACCGTAATAATTGATACGAATAAAATTCAAAGTATTGGTGATTCTTCATCAATCAAGGTTCCTTCAAATGCTAAAGTCATTGATGGTACCGGAAAAACAGTAATTCCTGGTTTGGTCATGTTACATGAACATATGTTTTATCCACAACCCTTTGAAAATTGGTTTAGTGTTGGACAAATGACTTTTACGTTTCCAAGACTATACTTAGCCGGAGGTGTTACTATGATGAGAACGGCCGGTAGCATTCAACCACAAACCGATTTAAATGTAAAAAAATGGATTTCTGAAGGTAAAATGACAGGGCCAAAAATGCATATTACTGGACCTTTTATAGAACGAGAAGGATACCAAATTCCTGAATTAGGGTTTATTGATGGCACTAGTGAAGTAGCCAAGTTAGTAAACTATTGGGCTGATAAAGGAGTAACTTCTTTCAAAGTATATAATCACATTACAAGAAAAGACTTAAAAATATGTGTAGAAGAAGCTCATAAACGAGGCCTAAAAGTAACTGGTCACCTATGCTCTGTTACTTATGAAGAAGCCTCTGATATTGGCATTGATAATCTTGAGCATGGATTTATGGTTTCAAGTGATTTTATGGAAAACAAGGAACCTGATATGTGCGATCCTTTTGAAGCACGAAAAGCAATTACAGTAACTCCTGAAAAAGATGAAAAAGTAGGTGCGTTAATCAAAAAATTAATTCAAAATAATACTGTAATTACTACGACACCAGTGGTTTTTGAACCCTATACAAATCATGAGATGGTTCCTGGTGGTGGGCAAGAGGCCTTAGCCCCCCATGTACTGGAAAGAATTAAAAAAACTTATCAAAGAAACATCAATAAAGATTCTACAACCACAGTTAGATTTCATAAGAACATGAAATGGGTTAAACGCTTTTCTGAAGAAGGAGGACTATTAGTGGCCGGAACAGATCCTACAGGAGCAGGAAGAACCGTAGCTGGATATGCAAATCAACGCACAATAGAAATTTTGGTTGAGGCTGGATTTAGTCTACCTGAAGCTATCAAAATATGTACACTTAATGGTGCCACTTTTCTAAATCAAAATAAGACAACAGGTACTATAGAACCAGGGAAAACTGCAGATCTAGTATTAATCAATGGTAATCTGGAAAAGGATATTAAAAATATCAGAAAAATGGAGATTGTATTCAAAGATGGTGTTGGCTTTGATTCAAGAAAATTATTTGAGTCTGTGAAAGGAAAAATAGGGCTAAATTAAGAGGTTTTTAACAAAATTTTAATCCGTAAAGCTTTACAAACCACAAATTCAATACAAATCATAAAAACCTAAATACCAATCATTTAATACAATCAATTTTTAGAAAATCTGTTTTTTTCAAAAATACTTATTAACACCACACACTTTATCTTAAAAAAAAGCGTTTTAACGAATAACAACTATGTAATTAAACCCAAAATAATTAAGTTGTGAAAATTCGCTATTAATTTGGATTCAATATTCAAAGAAACAGTTTCTGTTTTCGCACAAAACTCGCTAACTATGAGAAAAAACAATGTATTCGCTGTATTATTCCTTGTTATTACAGGAATGTACGCTCAACAAGAAGATCAATTTTCTACACCAATTACCGAATCAAATCTAACAGAAGAAAAAGAAATTCAATATTCAACATCAGTAAATATGTCTCCCACATATGATGTTAAATATTCCATACAGAAATATGAAGAAATGATTCAAAGAAGTAAAGAACTGACTTCTAAACTTGTAGAGTATGATAAACTTATTAAAAGTGGATCTATGAAGAGGAAACAAGAAAAGAATTGGAAGAGAGATGTAATGGAAGCTAAACTCTTAAATTTCAGAATTGAAGATTTTAATAAAGTATATAGAAGTGGTAATTACCCTATGGTCAATTACTTAAGCATACAAGCATTGAACAATTACGATGATTTTGCGAAGACTCTTGAGGATGCCGTTCAGTATGCTGGTTTTTAATATTTAAAAACATATTTTGCCATAATAAATCAATAGATATACTGGCATAAAACAATCCCCGGCTCCATTGGTTCCGGGGATTGTTCATTTAAAGATAAACTGCAAGCAAAATTCTATTAAAAATTAAAAAGTATATACAAAAAGGGATTCATTAATAATTTTTTGATGCATTTTTGCAAAACATAACTTAAGCTTGTTATAATGAATATTGAAAAAGAGCTTTATAAGCGTAGTGAGTCCAAATGTGAATTATCTGGTACTACAGAAGATCTAAGAATATATGCAGTACCAAAATCGCCAAATTCGGGATTAGAATCACATATTCTTATCTCTCAAATCTGCTTAGAACAGATCGAAGATCTATCGCTTATGGATCCAAATCACTGGCGTTGTCTTAATGAAAGTATGTGGAGTGAAGTGCCTGCAGTACAGGTAATAGCTTGGAGAATGCTTAATCGCTTAAAAAACGAAGGATGGCCGCAGGATTTACTAGATATGTTATATCTTGATGATGAAACACTAGCATGGGCTAAAGCAGATGGCGATGGTGAAGAGGATAGTGACGCTATAAAACACATGGATTCTAATGGCGTACAACTAAAAGCTGGAGATGCGGTAGTTTTAATCAAAGATTTAGACGTAAAAGGAGCTAATTTTACAGCTAAACGAGGCACCGCGGTACGTAACATATCATTGGTTCATGACAATCCAGAACATATTGAAGGGCGGGTTAATGGCCAACATATCGTAATTCTAACAAAATTTGTAAAAAAGTCATAAGAATTATTAGTGACCAACAAAAAACCTGTGGACTACTGTTCACAGGTTTTTTTATATCATAAGTTTATATTCTAAAATAAACTTGCCTGTTCGCCTTCTCCTGTTTCTGGATCATCATTAGGAGTTTCTGGAGTAATATCTTCTACTTTTTTAACAGGTTGCGCCGGCACATTTTCTTCTTCTACAACCTCTATCTCCTCGGCGGGTAGTGGCTCTGGTTCTTCATATGGTAACGGATCCAGCAAATTAATTTGCTTTACTTTATGAGTAGTTAGTTGATTTCCTTGTGCTTTAGCTCCTTTAATGGCAATAAACTCTTCCAGGTTTATTTCTTCATTGGGTCGTTGATCTTTTCCTCGAAGTTTATTAAAAATAACCTCAGCTATAGGCTTATAATCTGTTGAAACGACTTCTAAAAATGACTTTGGACTATCAGAAATAAATGATTCTTCTCGTTCAGAATTTTCGATAAGAAAACGCTTCACATAATAACGCTCTTTCTCTCCATCCCAATAAATTGCTGATATTGGTTTTTTAGGTTTCCACTTTTCCAAAACAATCATATCCGAATTAAAATGTAAAGTCATTTCAGGAATGATTGTTTTTGCAATTCCATTTTGAGTAATCACAAGCAACCTATCTTCTCCTCTAAATTCTCCTAATAATTCACCTCGACCATCCACATTAAGGCGTTGTACAGTATCATCAAACCAAATTTTACGCGGTTTTAATGTAGAAATACCTTGTTCTTTTAGCTCAATTCTCTTTATGTTATACTTGGTAACAATATTTCCTTTTACTCCTCTTCCTTTGATCATTAAATCAGCAAAATCAAGGTCAAATTTAAGTTTCTTAATACTTCCGGCCTGACGTAAGAAAATTGTAATTACTTCGGCCTCACCGTTTGGATTAGCAGAGAAATAAGTCACTTTAGAACTTTTCTTACCTTGCGTAAGATCATATTCTTTATCACGGGTAACCCCTGTAACCGCAAACCTTTTAACATAAGAAGCTCCTCCTCTACCATCTTGATAAATCATGTTATAGATGGTGCGCTTATCTTTCTTTTTAAATACAGCTACATGCATGATATTCTTTCCAATAAAGGTTTTAGACCCCACTTTAGTGATCATCATTTTACCTTCTTGTGTAAAACAAATAATATCATCGATATCTGAACAATCAGTTACATATTCATCTCTTCGCAATGATGTACCTATAAATCCTTCTTCTCGGTTCACATAAAGTTTAGTATTGCGAATAACTACTTTTGTAGCTTCAATATCATCAAATATCTTAATTTCTGTTTTGCGCTCTTTATCTTTGCCGTAAGTGGTTTTTAATCGTTTAAAATAATCGATTGCAAACTCGATAAGATGTTCTAAATTATGTTTTACTTGTGCTATATCAGCCTCAAGCGCTTCTATCTTTTGTTGCGCTTTATCTATATCGAACTTAGAGATTCGTTTAATTCGTATTTCGGTCAATCGAACGATATCTTCTTCTGTTACTGCACGTTTTAAGTGCTTTATATGTGGCTTAAGACCTTTATCGATAGCTTCTATAACTCCTTCCCAGGTTTCAACTTCTTCAATATCTCGATAGATACGGTTTTCGATAAATATTCTTTCTAAAGATGCAAAATGCCACTGTTCTTGTAACTCGTCTAACTGAATTTCAAGTTCTTTTTTTAATAGTTCTACTGTATTATCTGTAGAACGACGTAGCATTTCTGAAACACCAATAAAATTTGGCTTATTTTCTTCAATAACACACCCTAACGGAGAAATAGAAACTTCACAATTGGTAAATGCATATAATGCATCAATTGTCTTATCCGGTGAAATCCCTGAAGGAAGATGTACCAATATTTCAACTTCTGCTGCTGTATTATCTTCTATTTTCTTGACCTTGATTTTCCCTTTATCATTGGCCTTAAGAATTGAATCTATTAACGATGTTGTGGTGGTCGAAAAAGGAATCTCTGTAATAACCAATGTATTTTTATCAAGCTGCGAGATTTTAGCACGTACTCTCACCTTACCTCCTCGATTACCATCGTTGTAGTTCGTAAAATCAGCAATTCCTGAAGTTGGAAAATCAGGTAAAATAGTAAAACGTTTGCCTTGTAAATGTTTTATAGAGGCATTTATAAGTTCAATAAAGTTATGCGGAAGTATTTTAGTACTCAGTCCTACCGCAATACCTTCTGCTCCTTGAGCTAATAATAATGGAAACTTTACCGGAAGATTGATAGGCTCCTTTTTTCTTCCATCATAAGATAATTGCCAATCAGTAACCTTTGGGTTATAAACAACATCAAGTGCAAATTTAGATAAACGAGCTTCGATGTAACGTGAAGCTGCTGCTCTATCCCCAGTAAGAATGTTACCCCAGTTACCCTGCATATCGATTAACAGGTCTTTCTGACCTATTTGTACCATCGCATCAGAAATACTGGCATCACCATGTGGGTGATACTGCATGGTATGCCCCACAATATTAGCCACTTTATTATATCGACCATCATCAAGATCCTTCATTGAATGAAGAATACGACGCTGCACTGGTTTTAAACCATCCTCTATTGCTGGTACCGCTCGTTCCAGGATTACGTATGATGCATAATCCAGAAACCAATCTTTATACATTCCTGTTACCTTAGTGATAACTTCTTGTGGATTGTGATCTTCGGGTGTTGATTCGTGATGTAATTCTTCGTTTTCGTTTTCCAAATCCATAAATAATTGCTGGGGCTATTTTAAAAGTTACAGAGTATCAAGATTAGCTTAATTTAAATTAATTCTTAACTCGTAATTCATAAATCGTATTCCTTATATTTCTTCCTCTACGGTATCCAATTCTACTTTTAGATTATCAATAATAAATTCTTGTCGTTGTGGTGTGTTTTTTCCCATGTAGAACGACAATAGTTCTTCAATAGACTTTTCTTTATCGAGCATTACCGGATCCAATCGTATATCCTCTCCAATAAAATGTACAAACTCGTCTGGTGAAATTTCTCCTAATCCTTTAAATCGTGTTATCTCAGGTTTACCAGATAATTTAGCTATAGCATCTCTTCTTTCTTGTTCAGAATAGCAATAAATGGTTTCTTTTTTGTTTCTCACCCTAAATAATGGGGTTTGCAAAATATACAAATGACCTTCTTTAATGACTTCTGGAAAAAATTGCAAAAAGAATGTAATTAATAACAATCTAATGTGCATTCCGTCGACATCGGCATCGGTTGCTATTACGATATTATTATATCTTAAATCTTCTAATGATTCTTCGATATTTAAAGCTGCTTGTAAGAGATTGAATTCTTCATTTTCATATACAATCTTTTTACTCATATTATAGCTATTCAGCGGTTTTCCGCGTAAGCTAAATACGGCTTGTGTATTTACGTCACGAGATTTGGTAATTGATCCACTTGCAGAGTCACCCTCTGTAATAAACAATGTGCTTTCTAAATTACGGTCTTTTTTACTGTCGGTAAGATGGACACGGCAATCTCTAAGCTTTTTATTATGTAAATTTGCTTTTTTAGCTCGTTCTTTAGCAAGTTTACGAATTCCAGATAGATCCTTTCGCTCACGTTCGGCTTGTAATATTTTACGTTGTAAGTTTTCTGCTGTATCTTGGTTTTTGTGTAAAAAATTATCAAGATATTTCTTTACAAAGTCATTAATATACGTCCTTACCGTGGGTAGACCGCCTCCCATATCGGTTGATCCCAATTTTGTTTTGGTCTGACTCTCAAAAACTGGCTCCATGACCTTGATACTAATCGCAGACACTATAGATTTACGAATATCACTAGCTTCATAGTTTTTACCATAAAACTCTCTAATCGTTTTTACTAATGCTTCTCGAAACGCTGCTTGATGGGTACCTCCTTGAGTGGTATGCTGTCCATTTACAAAAGAATGGTATTCTTCACTGTATTGTGTTTTACTATGTGTTATAGCTACTTCTATATCATCACCTTTTAAGTGAATAATATCGTACAACCTATCTTCTTGATTGATATTATCAGAAAGTAAATCTTTCAATCCATTTTCTGAAAAATACTTCTCTCCATTAAAAATTATGGTCAACCCTGGGTTTAGATATACATAATTTTTAAGCATTTTGGCTACATACTCAGTCCGGTATTTGTAATGCTTAAAAATTGAATCATCGGGTACAAAGGTAACTTTAGTACCTCGTCTACGAGAGGTCTCTTCTAAACTATCCTTGTTAGTAAGGTTTCCTTTTTCGAACTCTGCCGAGGCTGATTTACCGTCTCTAGTAGACTCTACTCTAAAATAAGTTGACAATGCATTTACCGCTTTAGTACCAACTCCATTTAAACCTACAGATTTTTTGAAGGCACGAGAATCATATTTACCTCCGGTATTCATTTTTGAAACCACATCTACTACCTTACCTAGTGGAATCCCACGTCCGTAGTCTCTTACGATAACTTTATCTCCTTGTATAGATATTTCTATCGTTTTGCCAGCACCCATAACATACTCATCAATTGAGTTGTCGAGTACTTCCTTCAATAATATATAGATCCCGTCATCTGCAGATGATCCATCGCCTAACTTACCAATATACATTCCCGGCCGCATACGGATATGCTCTTTCCAGTCGAGGGATCGTATATTATCTTCGGTATATTTGGTTTCCTTGCTCATAAAATTTTGGGTAGAATGCCTGCTAATATAAGGTTTCACTTACAAAATTAAAACAGCCCCTCTACAAAGTAATTAACAAATCTATAACGGATTTTGTTGATTATTTGGTATGCAAGGTTTTACGCATTATTTGATCTAAAACCATCTGCAAATGGAAATATCTGTATTTTTACATTGTATAGAGTAATTAGCTTTAATTAAATATGAATGAAGAAAAGGCTTTTTACCTATTTTCAAAAACTAGATAAGTTCAAAAGAATTAGAGAAAAAAACCAAAACCCATTGTTAAAAATTATACTGAAAATAACGTCAAAAATTCTCTTGTTTATTTTTCTGGCTATAATTTCTCAAATCGGTGGAATTATTTATTTAATAAGTCTTATTATAACTAAAAGATGGAGATGGAATTCTACATTTAAACCTTTTATCATTTTTATTGGGCTGTACCTGTTTTCAACATTCCTAATTATTCCATTCATCGCCCCTATTTTTGGACGAGAGCAAGTAAAACACACCGATCTGATAGGACCAACAAATTATATGACCGTTTTATTGAATAGAAATTATGTTAGCCCACAACTAAATGAACTTCTATTACAAACAGAAAAAGAATTGAATGGATCTGGTATTAAAATACATTATTTAGATGCCAATTTTCCGTTTATAAATAAATTTCCTCTTCTTCCACACCTCAGTCATAATGATGGAAAGAAAATCGACATTAGTTTGATTTATGAAACAAAAAGTGGAGAACTAACGTATAAACAAAAATCAATAAGTGGTTATGGTGTGTTTGAAGCCCCTAAATCAAATGAATATAATCAAATCGATACATGCCTAAACAATGGTTATTTTCAATATGATTATCCAAAGTACTTGACTTTTGGCAGGATAAACACAGAATTAATTTTCTCTAAAAAAGGAACCAAAACATTAATAAAAAGCATCTTAAAGAATAAAAAATTAGAAAAGTTATTTATAGAACCGCATCTCAAGAAAAGAATGAAATTAGTGAACCCTAAAATACGCTATCATGGTTGCAGAGCAGTTCGACACGATGATCATATACATATCCAGGTAAGATAAAAATACACGATTGGTATAATTTAGAGTATTACATTAATAGCTCCTATCCTACTATTGATATAGAAGTGTAAGACCGAATACTATTTCCTGATATGCAATCAAAAAGAGTTATATTCGATTTTATTCCTATATTCGGAATCATATTAAAGCCCTAAAATTTTACCAAATAATGAGAAATTTGTTCTTAAGTCTTTTAGCTACTCTTATCTTATTTTCTTGTAGCGACGATGATGAAACTACTACTGTATCCCCTAAGTTAATCGTAAAACTTGTTGTTGATAGCGACCAAGTTCGTTTGGGGAATAATGGCTCTCCTGCAGAAATTCCGGCGGGTAATGCTGCTCAAAATCCAATTTTTAATTCAATTTCTGCTCATTATCTGGAGTTTGCACAAAATTCAAATACGTTGTTAGGAAATGGTGCAGTACTATATCAAGCAGCAGAGACTACTGCTGGCGGGGAAAATGCTATAGATTTTGAAAAATCAAATGTAGTTGCCCCTGGTGATATTTTTATAGAAATTCCGTTAAAAAATATCACTCCTGGTTCGTATGAGTGGGTTCGCCTTTCGCTTTCGTATCAAAATTATGATGTTGAGTTTTATTTCAATGACATTCCTTTTACGGGAACGGTTGCCAGTTTTGTTGGATTCAATAATTATATCACTCAATATACCGTGAAAAACGAACAGGTAACGGTAAATGAAAATAAACCTCAAGGATATTGGGGGTTTGAAACCGTAACTGGTGTACTAACAGGACAAGCTCCGGAAGGTGCTACAACGGTTCCAAATCCATTATTTGCTACTTCTCCAATACCTCAAGGCTCTTGTGTCGTGACAGGGAACTTTGACTCTAACTTAGTGATTACTGGTCAAGAAACAAATGATATTATGGTAACACTATCGTTATCTATCAACAAAAGTTTTGAATGGATAGATGCAAACGGAAATGGCAAATGGGATGTAGAGCCAAACGCGGGAGAGAATATTGTTGATATGGGATTAAGAGGTTTAGTACCCTCGTACCAATAAAAATTTTTCTGAAATAAAGTACCATTTCCCACTACGTCTTATGGGTAAACATATAGATGCTCTATACCTTATTTTTTTTGTAATTTCATGGTAGTAAAGAAACAAGAGAATTATGAGAACAATACACGCCTATGCAGCAAAAGAACCTGGAGCCCAATTTGAGCCATTTCAATATCAATTACCCGATCTAGGTGAAGAACAAGTAGATATAAAAGTTCATTACTGCGGAATATGTCATTCTGATTTAAGCATGCTCAATAACGACTGGGGCAATGCTCAATACCCACTTGTTCCTGGTCATGAGATTGTAGGTGAAGTCATAGCAATTGGAACAAGTGTGAAAAACATGAAAATTGGTGATCTCGTCGGACTCGGCTGGTTTTCTGAGTCATGTATGCATTGTGATCAATGTATGGGAGGAAGTCATAACTTATGCGCCACAAAAGAAGAAACTATTGTTGGGCGTCATGGTGGTTTTGCGGACTATGTTCGAAGTCATTGGTCATGGGCCACCCCTCTTCCTTCAGGAATTGACATGAGTAAAGCCGGCCCTTTACTCTGTGGAGGAATTACGGTTTTCAATCCAATTTTATCTTCTGGCGTAAAACCCACCGATAAAGTTGGTGTGATTGGTATTGGCGGATTAGGGCATATGGCTGTAAAATTTTTAAACAAATGGGGCTGCGAAGTAACAGCTTTTAGCTCCAACCCAACAAAAAAAGAAGAAATCTTAAAAATGGGGGCGCATCGTGTTGTAAACTCTCGAGATCTTTCTGAAATGCAAGAAATCAATGGTACATTAGGTTTCATACTCAATACAACTAATGTTACTTTAGATTGGCCAGGATATCTAAAGATATTAGCCCCAAAAGGTAGGCTACATAATGTTGGAGCTGTATTAGAACCTATGGAGATTCCAGCTTTTAGTTTAATTGGTGGAGATAAATCCTTGTCAGGAAGCCCACTAGGCAGCCCGGCTTTGACTCGTAAAATGCTTGAATTTTGTATCCGTCATGAAATTTATCCTATTACTGAAGAATTTCCCCTGGAAAAAGTAAATGACGCATTCACTCATTTAAAAAATGGAAAAGCGCGATATAGAATTGTTTTGAAAATTACATAGTTACATTTTAGTATCTTTAAGTTGAATTTATCGAAATAAAACACATATGAAATTTATAATATCAACCTTGCTTTTTTTTATTGGTTTTGCTTCAATTGCACAAACAACAGCCAATAAAGAAGTACTTAATTCGAGAACGATAAAGGGAGATTTTGTGCACACTGTTCTCTTTTGGCTTAATAACCCCGACAATTTAATGGATAGAAAGACTTTTGAAGATGGCGTTTCTACATTATTTAAAGAATGTCAATTTATAACTTCTAGTCATATCGGAATCCCTGCCGATACAGCAACAAGACCAATAGTTGATGATTCTTATACGTATTGTGTAGTATTAACTTTTAAATCTAAAGAAGCACATGATAACTATCAAGTAGATCCTATTCACAAAAAGTTTGTCGAAGAAAATAAAAATCTTTGGAACAAAATAGTAGTATATGATTCTGTAAGCTTTTAGTTTCATACAGAATCATATACTCAATAAATTCTTATCCTTTTAACCAAGCCGTTCTTAAGTCTAATTGACTCTTAGAAGAATCATCTTTTGAAGTAAGTTTTTTTCCTTTAGTATATGATTTAACAACTTTGGTTTTGATCACTACCTCTTCTCCTGCTCTATCTAATTTAACTTCAATATCATCACCTTCTTGCCACTGAAAAGTGGCGCCGAGCACCTGATTAGCATTTTGCACATTAAGTTTAGTTCCATTTATCTCTACAATATTATCATTTGGTAATACTCCATTTTCTTTCCAGAAACTATTTTCTAAAACCAAATCAGTAAAAAAGATGGTACCTTTATCTTGATCTCCAGCTACAATCAATTCTCCGGCATTTTGGATATAATTTGTTTGTATTTTTTCAGATTTAGTTACAATACCAACCTTATTAAAAAACTCATCATAATTGATAGGCGTTTTTCCAACTACATGAGTTTGGATAAATTTTCCAACAGTTGGATATGTCATTTTAGTAATCTCTTCTATAATTTTATCATCTTCAAAGGGTTTATTCTTACCATATTTCAATGATAATTCTTTCATTAGAGATAAAATACCACGATTTCCATTACTTTCTTCACGCATCAGAATATCTATACACATACCTATTAAAGCACCTTTTTCATATACATTAACGTAATTTGAAGCATAAGGTTCATCTAATATATTTTCACTCATTGTTGTAAAACTCATAGTGTCATCATATCCACCTGCATTTAGAATTTTACTCATTATTTTTTGATAGAACTCGTCTTCTTCAATTAACCCTTGATTTACTTGAAAAAGTGTTGCAAAATATTCTGTTACACCCTCATACATCCATAAATGTTTAGAAAAAGTTGGAGTATTGTAATCAAAATAATGTACATCTTCAGAATGTACACTAAGTGGTGTTACGATATGAAAAAATTCATGCGACACCACATCAATCATTGCTGACGCCAATCGATCTTCAGGGATTTGTTCGGGTAATACTACAACAGTAGATGTGTGATGCTCTAATGCTCCAAATCCGGATGGAGAATCTTCAGTTCCCGAAGCCAAATACAAATAAATATCATACCTGGGAGTGCTATTAATATCTCCCATATATGCTTTTTGACCCTTCATCATTTTAAATACAGTTTCCTTTATCTTGGCTGCTGTATGCACTTTGTTTGGAGAGTAAACACTTAAAACTATTTTGATATCACCAACCTGAAACTCTTCCACATCGAGATTACCATACATCATAGGATTATCTGTAATTTCGAAATATCTTGAAGCAAAATATTTATCTGTTGTAACAGATCCATCCTTACTAGTCTCAGAACCGGTATTCTGTAATGCCGAGGTTCTTTTCATAGTTGTTGGGGCCTTAACATTTAGGGCATACTGGTTATTTTTAAGCACATCAAAATATCCTATAAAACCATGTAAATTTAGTACATAGTTTTCGGGCTCTATATTTGTACCAGAAGGAGAAAATGGTGTCTCACCGTCCTTGTTTTCAATGTCATAGGTATCATTGACTTTATATCTTATTTTATCTAACTGTTTGGCATTTGCAATTAACCATGTATTAGTGTCCAGTTTTTCGATATTCATCTCATTACCTGCATAATCGAAAGCTTTAAAATCATCAACAAACTTTCCAAAATCACTCACTGCATATGTTCCTTGAACAACTCTTGGAAGATAATATTTAACTGTATCTTGAGTAAAACGTCCTGGATCAATAGTTACCGGAACTTTGTCATCGGTTGTTTGAGTTAAATCTATGGCAGTTACAATAGGTGAATTGGTTGCTATGTCTTTTGATGCGTTTGGTGTACCACAACTGATTAATAACAATCCAACAGAGATTTTGATTAATGTGTTTTTCATTTATTTATTTTATTATAATCCATTTAAGGAGCGCTGTTTAGTATAGACTTTAATGTATTTCTAACTAATTTGATTGATCCATACTCTTGTAAGACTAAAAAAAAGTATTAGTATTACAGCTTTAATGATGCAAAATATACAATTGCATTGACTTTAGCTTAATTTTAAGTTTTTTTATAACAAAAACATTATTTTTTGGATTTAATATTAGACAATCAGCAAATACACTTATCCATAGATTATAGTGTATTATCAAAAGAAAAAAAAACTATTATTTTTTTGCATGATTCTTTGGGTTGCATTGCACTATGGAGAAATTTTCCCGAAAGAATAGCACTAAAAACACAATGCAATACTCTTTCGTATGATCGTCTAGGGTATGGAAAATCTGCTCCTTTTACTACATCAAAAAGAGAGAATGATTATCTTACTAAAGAAGCCGAAATATTAGCAAAAATAATTGATCAATTGCAATTAACAGATGTTGTATTATTTGGACATAGTGATGGAGGTAGTATTGCTTTGTTAACTGCCGCATTATTTCCGAAAAAAATAACAGGTATTATTACTGAAGGGGCTCATGTTTTTGTAGAAAAAGAAACAATTTCTGGAATAAAAGAAGCCGTAATTGCGTATAAAAACACAAACTTAAAAGAGAAGTTATCTAAATATCATGGAGATAAAACCGATGATGTATTTAGAATGTGGACAGAAACTTGGCTTTCTGACTCCTATCAATCCTGGAATATAGAAAAATACTTACCAATGATTACATGTCCTTCATTAATTATTCAGGGAGAAAAAGATGAATTTGGCACCATCAAACAGGTAACTTCTATTGTTGAAAACACTTCTGGAAATTCTATCCCTTTAGTAATTCCAGGAATAGGTCATACACCTCATAAAGAAAGCTCAGAAGCAGTACTTCAAAATACCGTTTCATTTATCAATGATTTACCTAAAAAATAAATTAGCAGCAATTATTTCACCAGGTTTTTTAGAATTATATTTCTAAGATCATTTTTGTTTAGAGGCTTATTGATAATATCATTCATTCCTATAGCCATACATTCTTCTTGAACTTCGGTTAATTCTGAAGCGGTAAGTGCCACAATTGGTGTAGTTTTATCAAATTCGCGAATACGTTTCGTTGCTTCTGTACCATTAAGATATGGCATATTAAGATCCATCAATATTAGATCAAAGCTTTCCTTTTTCACCATTTGCAAGGCATTAAATCCATTTTCAACGATTGTGCATTCATATCCGATTAAATCCAAAAGGTTTTTGGTCACAATTTGATTTATTTTGTTGTCTTCTGCTACTAATATTTTCCTGTAAACATTTGTTTCATCTTGACCATTGAGCTTTATTTTTGTGTCCTCTTTTTCATCAATGATTTCTAATTTAAGATCAAAATAGAATTTAGTTCCTCGTCCTTCCTTACTGTCTAGATAGATCTTACTATCCATCATTTCGAGAAGATTTTTTACAATCGACAACCCTAATCCCGTACCTTCTAACTTATTAAACTCTCTACCAATCTGGGAAAACTTTTCAAACACGAATTCTTTTTTATCTTCTGGAATTCCTAAACCATTATCTTCGACTTCAAACCTAACTTGTATTTCATCATCTTCTATTGAATTTATTTTAATTCTAAGATGTATTTTTCCATTTTCAGTAAACTTAGAAGAGTTACCTATAAGATTAATTAATACTTCAGATAGTTTTAATGAGTCAACAAGTAATATTTCTGGGAGCTCCTTTTGCACCTCTAAAACCAGTTCATTATTCTTGTTTTTTGCCTGATAATCAAAAGAATGTAATAAATTTTGTGAAAGCTGTAAAAGATTAGTCGGGGTTTTTGTCAACTTTTCATTATCGGATTCTATTTTACTTATTTTTAGCACCTTATTTATTAAGTCTAAAAGATAATCTCCTGAAAATTTTAATGAATTAAGTAACTTTTTATGCTTTGTAGTAATATCACTATCTTCCATTAGCAACGTTGTAATACCAACTACACCATATAAAGGCGTTCTCAGTTCATGACTTACTGTAGAAATAAACTGAGATTTTACGCTTGTAAGTTTTTCTGCTTCTGTTTTTGCCTCCAGTAATTCTTCATTTTTTTCTTTAAGTACTTTGTTGAGTTTTTTCTTTGATCTATACCCTCTATAAAAGAAAAATATCACCACAAGTAATAATATCAAACCAATGGATGTAAAAGTAATTGCAATATTGTTTCTTGCAATCTTTGCCAAGTATTGTTTTTCTTTCTGAATAGATTCTAATTCTCTCTGGTATTCATCAATACTAAAATTTACTTTAGCAATTTCTACTTGTTTCAGCTTCTCTTCATCAAAAAATTTATCTTTATAAAACAGGAACTTTTTTATGCTAAACAAGGCAGAATCTGTCTCGCCAATCTCTTCAAAAAGATCTGATTTTGCTTTATAAGTATCTGTAAGAATTGTAAGTGCTTGTTTTTCTTCGGTAGCTTTAATTACTTCATTAAATAATGCGTTAGCTTTTACAAAATTGCCTTTTCCTGCATAGTACCTGCCTAGTAAATATTTAACATCATTGCTTGCATATAAACCTCCCCAATCATCTGCCAAGTCCATAGCTTCTATAAGGTAAGGAAAAGCCGTGTCAAATTTATTATGATCTATATACGCCCATGCCAAATTTAAAACTGGACCAAATTGTTCTTTTTTTATTTTAGCTCTTTTAGCCAGGTCCAGGGCTTTATTATAGTATGAAACACTATTCGTGATATCTTTGTCTAGTTCAATATGCACATTACCTAAGCCATTAAGACTTCTTATAATGAATACTGAGTCTTTATTTTCTTTTGCAAATTTTAATGCTTCCTGATAGTGATTTTTTGCATTTTTAAAATCTTCAATCACTTCAAAATTACTAGCAATAATGTAGTGGGCTCTATACTTAAAATTAATATTATCTAGTTCATGAGCATAATCAACCACCTTAATTGCAGAATCTAGCGATTCTTTAATTTTATAATCATAGTATAACTCAATACTTTTCTTGATCAATACATCAACACTATCATTGGTTATCTGTGTTGGTTGACCATTTTTAGAAGTATTCAATCCTATGAATACAATACTATATAATAATATAATTATCCTCAAGCTTCCGAATAAAGTTTTTGAAACGATATCTTTTATAGATATTTTACCCCCCTCTAAGTAAGTAAGCACTTACTATAAGATTGTTAATTTACTAAAAATATTATTAAAAAAGGTATTTATAATTGTATTGATATCTTATTTGCTATATAATCTTTGTTATTTAAAAGACACAAAAAAACCTTCTTGTTTGATAACAAGAAGGTTTTTAATATTAGATAAATGTTATTTATACATTAAATAGGAAATGCATTACATCTCCATCATTCACTACATAAGACTTTCCTTCAACACCTAATTTTCCAGCTTCTCTAGCTTTGGCTTCGCTACCATATTTTACAAAATCATCATATTTGATAACTTCTGCCCTTATAAACCCTTTCTCAAAATCGGTATGAATTACTCCTGCCGCTTGAGGTGCAGTAGCACCTATAGTTACAGTCCATGCTCTCACTTCTTTAACTCCTGCAGTAAAATATGTTTGCTGATTTAAGAGTTTATATGCTGACCGAATTAAAACAGATGCACCTGGTTCTTCTAATCCCATATCTTGCAAGAATAGTTGTCTTTCTTCATAATCATCAAGTTCTGTAATATCTGCTTCAGTTCCAACTGCAAGTACAATTACTTCAGCTTTTTCAGAAGCAACAGTTTCTTTCACTTTATCTACATATTCATTTCCGTTAACAGCAGCCCCTTCATCAACATTGCAAACATAAAGCACCGGCTTGTCTGTAATAAATTGTAATGGTTTTACATAGGCATCACGATCATCTTCAGAAATATCTATAGCTCTAATGGACGTACCTGCTTCTAAACCATCTTTGAGTTGTAATAAGATAGCCTCTTCTTTCTGAGCTTCTTTATTGCCAGTCTTAGCAGCCCGTTTTACTTTATCCAGTTTTTTCTCAACGCTTTCCAGGTCTTTTAATTGTAATTCTATATCTATAGTCTCTTTATCTCTGATAGGATCTATAGAACCATCAACGTGAACAATATTATCGTTATCAAAACATCTCAGAACATGTATAATAGCATCTGTTTCGCGAATATTACCTAAAAACTGGTTTCCTAGCCCTTCTCCTTTACTGGCGCCTTTTACTAATCCAGCAATATCAACTATTTCCACAGTAGCCGGAATTACACGCTCAGGTTCTACTAACTCTTCCAGTTTTTCTAACCTGGGATCTGGCACATTAACCACTCCTATATTGGGTTCAATAGTACAAAAAGGAAAGTTTGCACTTTGCGCTTTTGCATTAGATAAACAATTAAACAATGTTGATTTTCCAACATTAGGCAATCCAACAATTCCTGCTTTCATAATAAAAATATAAAATCTGTGTTATTTAAAATTGAAATCAATTTTAAGAGTGCAAAGATAATGGTAATAATACGAAGTATACAAGTGCATGATCACAAGAATATATATTTTAAAATATCATGCTAATTATCATTTTTAATGTACCCGAAAAGACTGTAACGACAAGGTTTTTATGAGATTTTTACATTTTTTTGTAATTTTAACCAACAACAAATAAGCAAATGAGAACTTTAAAAATTCTAACTACAACAGTATTTATGAGTTGTGCAGCTATAGTTTCTGCGCAATCAGATGAATCTAAACCAAAAGAAAATTCGTCAAAAGAAACCATAACTAAAATCACCCGGATAAAAGGCCCAAATGGTGAAGAAAAAATCATCAAAAAACAGGAGGTCGTTACTAAAAAAAGCAAAATAAAGCTAAATCCAGGTGATGAAGACAAGACGAACCAAACAGCCATCTATGAAGATGAGGAAGTAAAAGTACAACAATCTCATTCGTCTTCCGACATAGGGACTTATAGTAAGATCTCTGATGGTAAAGGATATCGCATGACTTTTATAGATAAATCGGGAAACAAAGTTTCTAAAGTAAGAAAACTAAGTAGCGGTTACTATAATGTTAATATGGGCGAAAAAGATAATTGTTTAGGATATTTTGATAAAGATCAGAATTTTATCTTAGAAAAATATGATGCCAATTCTGATAAAATAATCACCACGATTTATAAATCCAATTAATTACTATTCATCACAGTTTAGAAGATAAATACAAGTAAAAAGTCGGGAAATATTCTCGGCTTTTTTTGTTAATTAAATTAAAAAAAATTAAAAGAGGTTGTTAAAACAGCGTGCTTTTAGATATATTTAAGGCAGCAATCATCTTAAATATACACAATTTTATGAAAAAAATCACGCTTATTTTATTCGTATTAACAACTAGTTTTTGCTTCTCGCAACAAACAGTTACGGGTCTTGTATCCGACTCTGATGGGTCACCGCTACCTGGTGTAAACATCATTATCAAAGGAACCAATGAAGGAACCACTACCGACTTTGATGGTAAATACAGCATCGAAGCAACTTCAGAAAACACGCTGGTTTATAGTTATGTTGGTTTTAATTCTAAAGAGGTCCTGGTGCAAGGGCAAACAACAATTAATGTAACTCTATCCAGTGGAGCTCAACTGGAAGAAATTATATTAGTAGGATCCAGAGCATTACCAAGAAGTAATACTACATCCTCTCTTCCTGTTGATGTTTTACCCGCTAAAGAGTTGGCCTCTACGGGTCAAATTACTTTTGATAAAGCACTACAGTATAAAATTCCATCGTTTAACACAGTGCAAACACCTGTAAATGATGCAACATCGTTATTAGATCCCTATGAAATTAGAAACATGGGACCAAGTAGAACATTAGTTCTAATCAATGGTAAACGTAAAAACTTGAGTTCTTTATTATATACGCAAACTTCTCCTGGTCGTGGTGAAACAGGATCTGATATCTCTGCAATACCAACAGATGCAATCAAAAGAGTAGAGATCTTAAGAGATGGTGCTTCTGCACAATACGGATCTGATGCTATCGCAGGTGTAATGAATATTATTCTTAAAGACAATCCAAGTGAAGGTTCTGTAACACTTAGAACAGGAATTACTTCTGAAGGTGATGGAGAAACTATTGGTATTAGTCTTAATAATGGTGCTACAATTGGAGAAAATAAAGGATTCTTTAATTATACTGTTGATTTTTCTAAAGTAAACCTTGCAAATCGTCCTGGAGATGTTGATGCAGAAGGGGAGTTTGCCGATTTTGGAGGAACAAGAGTTGGGGAAAGGCTGCAAGATATTCAAGGTTTTTTAGCCAGACGTCCCGATGCAGGAAATATTAATGGTGCTCCGGAAACGGCTGCAGCAAAGTTTTTGGTAAATGGTGGATATGACATCAATGAGAATACTGAAATTTATATGAATGGTGCCTATGTATATAAGAAAGTAAATAGTTTTGCTAATTATAGAACACCGTATTGGAGAGATATTCAAGATTTTCAATATTTAGGTAATTTCTTCCCAGGTTCTAACCCATTAACCACCGGTGTTACGTTTACAGATAACAATGGAAACACATTTAATGGTAATGGATATGATGGATATGTACCAACTTTTGAAGGAGATTTAAATGATTACAATGCAACAATAGGATTTAAAACTCAAAAGAATGGATGGAAATATGATCTTAGTTATACCACAGGAGGTAACTCTCAAGACTATACTGTAAATGACTCACACAACCGTAATTCTGTTTTTGCACCAAGTTTTGATGACGTAAACGGAAATGGTGTTCCAGATGTAGGAGAAGAATTTGTACCTGTAGAACTGTATAGAGAAAACAGTCCGGTTTCTTTTGACCCCGGAGGAACAAAATTTAGACACAGTGTTGGTAATATTGATGTTGCTAAATTAATTAGCGATCAAGTTAGTATTGGTTTTGGAGCTGAGTTTAGAACCGAAGTTTTTGAAATTATAGAGGGAGATCTCGCTTCTTATGATGGGGGTGGTGCCGATTCTTTTGCAGGAAACCGACCAGAAAACTCAGGAAAGTTTAACCGATACAATTATGGTGGATATTTTGATATATCTGCAGATATTACTCCGGATTTCTTAGTAAATGGAACTATCCGTGTAGAAGATTATAGCGACTTTGGAGAAGCTTTTGTATGGAAACTAAGTTCAAGATATAAATTCTTACAAGACAAACTTACACTTAGAGCATCTGCTTCAACAGGGTTTAGAGCACCAACACTACATCAAATATATACACAGCGTGCTCAATTTTCTTTCGTTCCTGGTCAAGGGATCCAAGTTGGAGGATTAATCAACAATGTTTCTCCTCAAGCGAGATTATTAGATATTCCTCGTTTAGATGCTGAAGAATCTACTAATATAACCGTTGGTATTGGAGCAAAAATTAATCAAAACATCAACTTTACGGTAGATTACTATAACATTCAGGTTGATGATAGGATCGTTTTAAGTACAGAAATTGGAGCTTCTGCAACAGGAGGTACTCCGTTAGATCAAGTTTTACAAGATAATGACTTATCCGATGTAAGTTTCTTTGTTAATGCTATTGATACAAGAACTTCTGGTATCGATATTGTGGCAAACTATAAAAATATAGAAATTGGTACTGGAAAACTTGGTTTGAGCTTATCTGGTAACTATACAATCGAAAATGAAAGAGATGGAGATGTGAAGAATCCTGCACTTGTATCGCAAGCAGGTCAATCTGTTGTAAATGATACTCAAGAGGCATTATTCTTTACCTCTAGACCAGAATTTAAAGCAATACTAGGTGCTAATTACGATATTGGTAAGTTTAGTTTTTCGCTAAACAACACTTTATTCGGTCCTACTAAGTTTAGAAATCAAGGATTACAAGATCTAGAGGGCCTTGTTGGTGGTAATGCTGCGGATAGTGATGGTGGATCAGACCTAGGTGTTGAGTTTATGACCAAGGTAGTTACAGATTTGGGAATAAACTTTAATGCTACAGATAATATCACCATAGCTGCTAATATCAATAATATTTTTAATGTGTTACCAGAATGGGAGTTTAAAGCACTTACTCCAACCGGAGAAGCTGTACTTAATAATGCTGCTGCCGAGAAAACGGCATTTAACTTAATAACATTTAACGGTAGGTATTCTCAAATGTCATATGATGGTTATCATTTTAGCCAATTAGGAACTCTATTTAACTTATCATTAAACTATAAGTTTTAATAGTATATTAGAGTTATATCTCTTAATCAAAAATGCTATGTTTATTGCAATAAACATAGCATTTTTTTTGCACTAATTTAAAAGGTAAATAAATCTTTTGTTTTATTTGCTTAATCTAAGGCTAGAGTGCTAATTTTGTCAAAAAATATAGTCAAATACAGATGAAAGAATTAACCCGATATTTTTATAAACTATTTGTATCTAAAGGATTCTCAGAACATGTTGCAGAGTATTTAAACCTTTTGATAGGAATTAGCCTATTAATGGTTTCATTATGGATTATACATTTCATTACCAAAAAGGTAATCCTGGCTATATTTAAAAAGTATGCTTCAAAATCAAAAAACACTTTTGATGATTATCTGGTTAAGAATAAAACTTTTGATTATTTAGCCCACATTATTCCTCTTTCGTTGACCATCTGGATCGTACCAATGTTGTTTAAAGCATTTCCAACTGCCGAAAAATATTTAGAAGTGTTATTCGATATTATGGTTATCGTATTGGTGATTTGGATTGTAAGAAGTATTCTAAGAACATTAAGAGATTTCTTAAAATCTTTAAATTCATTTAAAGATAAGCCTATAGATAGTTATATCCAGGTATTTATGATATTTGTGTGGTCTATTGGAGTTATTTTAATCTTTTCATTATTAACAGGAAAATCAATATGGACATTCTTTACGGCATTGGGAGCCATGTCCGCAATTCTACTTTTGATTTTTAAAGATACTATTCTAGGTTTTGTTGCGAGTATACAAGTTTCTGTAAATGATACTGTAAGGATCGGTGATTGGATTACTATGGAAAAATATGGAGCCGATGGCGATGTCGTCGAAATTAATCTATCTTCTGTAAAGGTTCAGAATTTTGACAAAACCATTACAACCATACCCACGTATCATCTTACATCTGAATCTTTTAGAAACTGGAGAGGTATGATGGACTCTGGAGGAAGAAGAATTAAAAGATCATTATTAATAAAAACATCAAGCATTTCATTTCTATCACGAGAAGACATACAAAACCTTCAAAAAATAGAACTTATCCGTAGTTATTTACAAAAGATTGATAATGAAATAAACACCTATAATACAGAACATAAAATTGATAAAGATATCCTGATTAACGGAAGAAACTTAACGAATATGGGAGTTTTTAGGGTTTATGTCGCTTCATATCTCGAAAATCACCCTTATATCAATAAAGAAATGACGATTATGAGTCGTCAACTTGCCCCAACCGCTCAAGGAATACCATTAGAAATATATGCATTTAGCAATGATAAAGTATGGAAGAATTATGAAAAAATAATGGCAGATATTTTTGATCATTTGCTATCCGCAATTCCCTACTTTAATTTAGAAGTGTATGAATTAGATTATTCCATTAAAAAATAAATTGTTTGAATTAAAAAGAAGTTTATGATTACAAGTTTTAGATTAATTAGTTATTTAGAAGGCATTTCATACTTGCTTATTCTTTTTGTTACCATGCCCCTTAAATATATGTTCGAATCTCCTGAACCTAATAAGGTAATCGGTATGGCACATGGTTTCTTATTTCTGATTTATATTGTATTTGCTATTCTTGTAAAACCAGAAAAACAATGGAACACTAAAACTTTGGCCATTGTTCTATTATGTTCAATTATTCCGTTTGGTACTTTTTGGATGGATAGGAAATACCTGAGTGTAAATTCTTAAGTGATTTTTAATAGATCATAATTGTTACTGCACATTAGAAAACGCGTATGTATTTACTTAAATTCATAAACTACATTGTTCAATACTTTAAAACTATTCAGGATATTCTATTCTAAGGTGATAAATATTAGTTAATTTACGTTTAAACACTTTTTTAATTTGTTGTATTTCTTTAAAAGTAATATTTGAATTTAAAAACTGCCCATCTTCCATTTGCTTATTAACTATTTTTTCTACGAAAGAATCAATTAAACTACTCGTAGGGTTTTTTAAACTCTTAGAAGCTGCCTCTACACTATCACTCATCATTAATATAGCCGTTTCTTTCGAAAATGGTTTAGGACCGGGATACTGAAAGTCCTCTATATTTACATTTTCATTACTTTCTCTTTCTTTAGCATAAAAATAATATACAGTACTTGTTCCATGGTGAGTCCTAATAAAATCAATAACCCTATCGGGCAATTTATATTTCTTTGCTATCTCTACGCCTCGTATTACATGATTAACAATAATTCTGGCACTTTCTTTTGGGGATAATACATCATGCGCATTACCCGATGCGGATTGGTTTTCTGTAAAATACGTAGGGTTAACCATTTTACCAATATCGTGGTAGAGAGCTCCAACTCTAACAAGCATTGCGTTCGCTCCTATTTCATTTGCAGCAGCTTCGGCAATATTTGCCACATTAAGCGAATGATGGAATGTTCCGGGAGCCTTATTCGATAATTCTTTTAATAATACTGAATTTGTATCACTCAACTCTAATAAAGATACATCCGAAATTAATCCAAAAATCTTTTCATAGGCATAAATCAAAGGATGCACAATCAACGTAGCAAATCCACTTATTACAAACAATACTACTGTGGTCCAATCAATATTACTTATGCTTCCTTCATGTATTATATGAAAAGATATGTATGCCACAATATAAACCAATGTAATTTGCCCAACCGAGATAAATAAATTAGCACGTTTAAACGATTCAGAAGTAGTTAGTATCGTTACAATCCCTGCAATGATCTGTAAAAAAGTATATTCATAGCTATTAGGAACAACAAAACCTAATATCAAAACAGTAATTACATGAGTAAACAAACCTAACCTGGAATCAAAAAACGCCTTCAACACTAGAGGAAGAATACATAGTGGAACAACATAAATATAATTTGATCTATATTTTACAACCAATGTGGTGACCAACACCATAAAAAGGATATTAAAAAATATAAATGTTACTTGAGTATTGTTTTCATAAATATCGGCTCTGTACTTTCTTATAAAGAGCAAAAGCATCATAAGTGCCAAAGAGACTAAAAGACAATATCCAAGTACAATCCAGTAGAAATTTTTATCACTCCAAACCTGGGATTCGTATTCTGCTTTTAAAGAACTTAAAATCTGAAGCTTATCTCCTTCTACCACCTCGCCTTTGGCTATGATACGGCTTCCTCTCGACACCCCCCCTCTGGTTGTTAAAACCTTTGCCAACTCATTTTCTAAAGTACTTTCGGTTAGTTTATTGTTTAATCTTACATTAGGTTTTATCAAATCAAAAAATAAAGCAACAAAACCGCTTTTGAACTTGGTATATTCACTTTTATCTATTCTTGCATTAATAAGATTAGTTAAAGCATTAGGAGTCAAAATTTGGCCATAGGTAATAGCCTCTGCTTTATTTCCTTTACTTAAAAAAATCTGTCTTTTACTTCTATACGAATACGTTTCTTGTAAAACCCCGTATCTGTAAATATCATTTAATAAAATTCTACCAAAAAGTTTGGCTTGATCCCGCGATCCACTTTGATGCAAAACAGTCAAATAACTGGCAAAAGCTGCATCGTATGAATCTTTGGCAGTATTAGCCACAATGGTATCATATTCAAAATATGGAATAATATTATCCTGTATCCGTTTTTTCTCTGCCTCTATATCGTCTTCTGTCTTTGCTATAGCAAAATCAAACGGAGCATATAAGTTTTCATACTGCCATGGTTTTCCTTTAGTAAATTCATATTTAAATATCCCTCCCTTAGGAAATAAATAAACAATTAAGGTGGTAGTACATACAAAAAGAAAAATCCTGTAAATAAAGGACTGCCTTTTATATAATTTATTTAAAAATCTTTTCACAAGCAATATTCTATAAATTAATCAAAAGTACTAAAAAATACGTCAGTAAAATATTGAGAGCACTGTTTGCAAATTACTTATGTTTATCCTTTAAAAATCCTTAAATTCGCACAAAACAATACACACAATTTAAATTACATATAATGAGTAAAGAAGTAGTAATTGTATCTGCAGCGCGTACACCTATTGGTAGTTTTTTAGGAAGTTTATCAACTGTTCCTGCAACTCAATTAGGTGCCACTGCAATTAAAGGCGCATTAGATAAAATAAACCTGGATCCATCATTAGTTCAAGAAGTGTTTATGGGTAATGTAGTGCAAGCTGGTAATGGGCAGGCTCCTGCCAGACAAGCTGCATTAGCCGCTGGGATTAGTGATACTGTTCCGTGTACTACGGTAAATAAAGTTTGTGCTAGTGGTATGAAAGCCGTTATGCATGCTGCGCAAGCTATTGCCTTAGGTGATGCAGATATAATCGTTGCCGGAGGTATGGAAAGCATGAGTTTAATTCCTCATTATGTACGACTGAGAGCTGGACATAAATTTGGCCCTCAAACTCTGGAGGATGGTATGCAAAGAGATGGATTAGTCGATGTTTACGATGGACATGCTATGGGAGTTTGCGCTGATCAATGTGCAGATAAATACGAGTTTAGTAGAGAAGATCAAGACGCATTTGCTATTCAATCCTATGAAAGATCTGCAAAAGCATGGGCTGAAGGCAAATTTGATAATGAAGTTGTCCCTGTTGCTGTACCTCAACGCCGTGGTGAACCTATTATGGTCACTGAAGATGAAGAGTACAAAAACGTGAAGATAGAAAAAATTCCTGCATTACGTCCAGCATTTACCAAAGAAGGTACCGTAACAGCTGCAAACGCATCTACAATTAATGATGGAGCCGGTGCTGTTGTTGTGATGAGTGCAGAAAAAGCAGCAGAACTTGGCTTAAAACCATTAGTAAAAATAAGAAGTTATGCTGATGCCGCCCATGAACCTAAATGGTTTACAACTGCTCCTGCAAAAGCCTTACCAAAAGCAATAGAAAAAGCAGGTATTTCATTAGACGATGTTGATTTCTTTGAATTTAATGAAGCCTTCTCTGTTGTTGGATTGGCAAACTTGAAAATTCTAGGGCTTAACGATAAAAACACCAATGTTAATGGTGGTGCAGTTTCTTTAGGGCATCCTCTTGGATGTTCAGGAGTACGTATTTTGATTACTTTAATTAATGTGTTAGAACAAAATAATGCAAAAATAGGTGCAGCAGCTATTTGTAATGGTGGAGGGGGTGCCTCGGCTATGGTAATTGAACGTGCTTAATCTAAGTCAAATAGTATAGGTGAAGCTTTAGATAATATAAAACCATCGGTTACAACTTTTGTGACTAGAACGGGTTTTAAGAATAAAATCATCTAAAGCTTCATTATTTGCAATGCTATTCAAGAACACTTCTATTCACAAACTATAATTTACTAACAATTTAATCACTATAATGCAATACGGCATTTGTAATCTTAGTATCGTTCCATTACGTTTTGAACCTCGCGATCCAAGTGAAATGGTTACCCAAGTGCTGTATGGAGAGCATTTTAAAGTACTCGAAAAGCGTAAAAAATGGAGTAAAATTAGATTGGCTTTTGATCAATATGAAGGCTGGATAGATAATAAGCAATACATAGAAATTACCTTGGATGAGTATAAAAAATTTGACCAATTAGATCCATGCTTATCTGGAGATCTGGTCGAATTTATTGGTTGTGATGAAAATGAATTAATGCCTGTACCATTAGGAGTATCATTAGGAGCTTTAGATTTCTTACAACATACATATGAAGGGCATAAAATTGTCCAAAAACAACCAAAAGAACATTTAATAGAAACTGCGTTTATGTACCTAAACACTCCATATTTATGGGGAGGAAAAACAAATTTTGGTATAGATTGTAGCGGTTTTACCCAAATGGTGTATCGATTAAACGGATACAAACTTTTGCGAGATGCATCACAGCAGGCTACTCAGGGAGAACCACTCAGTTTTATTGAAGAAAGCGAACCTGGAGATCTTGCATTTTTTGATAACGAAGAAGGTGCCATAATCCATGTTGGTATTATGATGAAAGACAATTATATTATCCATGCGCATGGCAAAGTTCGTATAGATCGAATAGATCATACAGGGATTTATAATACAGAAAAACGAACCCATACCCATAACCTTAGAGTTATCAAGAGAATCATTTGATCTAATTGGTATAGCATGGCATATCAAGATATAAAAATAGTAGAAGTACAACCTAAAGACAGTCAAAAACTGTTGGAGATTGGCCGACAAACTTTTTATGATGCCTTTGGCCCTCCTGCAAATTCAGAAGCTAATATTCAAAGCTATCTTCAAGAAAAATTCACTTTGGAGCAAATAAATAAGGAGTTACAAAACCCTAATTCTCAGTTCTTTTTTGCCATGTTAGAAAGCGAAATTGTTGGATATATAAAACTAAACTCTCAAGGTGCGCAAACAGAACCCGTAGAGGGTAGTACTCTAGAAATAGAGCGTATTTATGTAGTTAAAAAACACCAGGGCAAAAAAATAGGGCAAGTACTCTTCAACCAATCTCTTCTTATTGGTAAAGAAAAAAATGTTGATTTTATTTGGCTAGGCGTTTGGGATCAAAATCCTGGGGCTATTCGATTCTATGAACGAAACGGATTTAAAATCTTTGATAAGCATCAATTTACGCTAGGTACAGAGATTCAAACCGATGTCATGATGAAGCGCTTATTATAAATTCTTCAAAAATTTTATGATTTTTATAACTTTAGTGATCCTTTTTTTTATTTAATTTTGAAACGTTCATTTCATTTAAAATGCCAAAAACAGAAACATTTAATAGAAATCAAGTTTTGCAAAAAGCTACTGAAGTATTCCATAAAAAAGGATATAATGGGACTTCTATGCAAGATTTAGTTGATGCCACTTCGTTAAATCGATCCAGTATTTATAACTCTTTTGGTAGTAAGTTGGGAATGTTCATGGAAGTACTTTCCTTTTATCAATCCAGCGGAAAAGATCAAATGGGAAAAGAATTAATGCATTCTCATAACTCCTCTGATACTATTAAAGCGATTTTTGAAATGTATCTTAATGATATTCTTAACGATAACGATAGAAAAGGATGTCTGATTGTGAATTGCAAATCCGAAATGGTAAATCAAGAACCAATTATTAAATCCTTTATGGAGCAAAATCAGGAACAAACTCTTGCAATGTTGGAAGATGTGGTTCATAACGGTCAGATGGAAAAGGTTTTCAATCAAAATCAAACGGCAAACGAATATGCACTTTACTTGTATTCCTCTATACAGGGATTGCGAATGACCGGAATTTTAAATAATAATGAAGAAGAACTAAGAAATATTATAAACACGGTGCTAAAAGCACTTCACTAATTTTTTTTAACTTAATTTGAAATGATCGTTTCAAATAAAACATAAAAACAATGAAAAAACTATTAAGAATAGATAGCAGTCCGAGAAAAAACAGTTCGATTAGTAGACAACTAGCCGATGTTTTGCAAGAAAAAATAGAAAACTTAGGAAACCATACTACGGTATCAAGAGATGTGTACTATGATGATTTAATAAAACTTGGAAATGAAGACAGTGTTACGGCCTACTTCACACCTGTAAATCAACAAACAGAAATCCAAAGAGAAGCCATAACAGCATCCAATACACTAGCAACCGAATTTGCGGATGCAGACACCTATTTATTTGCCGTACCCATGTACAATTTTGGAGTTACTGCTGGCTTAAAGGCTTATATAGATTTAATTGCACGAGCGGGCATCAGTTTCAAATACACTGAAAATGGCCCTGAAGGTTTACTAAAAGGAAAAAAGGCATATGTAATTATTACCACAGGTGGTACCAAACTAGGCACAGAAGTGGACTACGTTTCTGGATACATGACCACTTTTTTAAACTTTGTTGGTATCACCGACATCGAATTTATCAATTCAGATCAGGTCATGGTAAATGCAGAAAAAATCCTATCAGATGCTAAAGAAGAAATTAACGAATTAATAATTAAATAAATACAAAAACAATAATACTAAAAACAATGAAAAAGTTAGAAAACAAAGTAGCTGTTATTACAGGAGCAAATAGCGGAATAGGATTAGCAACAGCAAAACTTTACTTACAAGAAGGTGCAAAAGTCGTACTGTCAGGAAGACGTCAGGAAGCTTTAGATCAAGTTGCAAACGAGTTAGAAGGAGATTTTATTAGTGTAAAGGCTGATGTTGCTAACGCAGAAGATAATAAAAAATTAATTCAGGAAGCGGCAAACAAATACGGGAAGATTGACATTCTATTTCTTAATGCCGGTGTAGCGCCTCCGACTCCCACTCACGAGATTACTGAGGACCATTATGATACTGTCTTTAATATTAATGTAAAAGGACCTATCCTTGCCGTAAAAGAAGCTTTACCTCATATAAATGATGAAGGAACAATTTTGTTTACCAATTCAGTTGTTACCCAACGTGGTTTTGATGGTTTGGGTGTCTACTCCGCTACAAAAGGAGCATTGCGAGCGTATCAAAGAGTATTGACTGCAGAAGTTAAGCCCAGAAAAATAAGAGTAAACTCTATAGCCCCAGGACCAATTGCTACACCTATTTATGATAAAATGGGATTACCACAAGATGTGGTAGATGAAATGGGTAAAGGATTTGCACAACAAGTACCCCTTGGTCGTTTTGGTACACCAGAAGAAGTAGCAAAATCTGCTTTATTTCTTGCCTCGGATGATGCCTCTTACATTAATGGTGTAGAATTAGAGGTAGATGGCGGATTAAGTCAGATCTAATTTAGTATTGTAAATACTAATAATAAAAAAGGTGGATCAATTTAACAAGATCCACCTTTTTTATTATAAATCACGAATGATTTACAACTCCAATATCTGTCTGATCATTTGATTAGTAAATCCCCATTCGTTATCATACCATATCATTAGCTTTACGAGATCCCCGTCTACTACTCTGGTCATAGAAGCATCTACTATAGCTGCATAAGGACTCTGTTGAATATCTGACGATACTATAGGCTCATATGTAACATCTAACACTTTAAGATATCGGTCTGTTTTAGCTTCTTTCTGCAATATTTCATTAATTTCTTCTGCAGTTGTATTTCTTTCAGCTACAAAAGTAACATCACTTATGGATCCAACCGGAACAGGAGTTCTAACTGCTACTCCATCAAACTTTCCTTCATACTGCGGTAAAGCTTTTGTTGTTGCAATAGCGGCACCGGTAGATGTCGGAGTTAGGTTAACTGCTCCTGCTCTACCCATCCTTGGATTTTTTTTAGAAGGTGCATCTACTAATGTTTGAGAGGCTGTATAGGCATGAATCGTATTTAAAATTGCTTTTTTGATCCCTATTGTACGTCCTAAAATCTCCACAACTGGACTAATATTATTAGTAGTACAACTAGCACATGAAAAAATAGCAGTCTTTCCTTCACTTGTATTTACGCCATGTACAACAGTAGGGGTATCTTTGCTTTTGGTAGGACCTGATATCACTACATTGGTAGCTCCTGCATGTATATGCTTTTCTGCATCTTCCCTATTCGTAAAAAAACCTGTACTTTCAATTACAATATCTATATTATTTTCCTTCCAGGGTAATTGTTCAGGATCTCTTTGATTAAGATACAATATCTTTTGTCCACCAACCTGCAAATGCCCGTCACGGATATCAACATCTTTGTCATAAATTCCGTAAACACTATCGTATTTTAGTAAATATTTTGCATTGTCTATTGACATTAGATCATTTACGGCTACTACTTGTAAATCTGGTTCTTCCATGATTACTTTTAGTGCAGCACGTCCAATTCTTCCGAATCCATTTATTGCTATTCTCTTCATAGTTTAATTATCATTTTTGTTGGTAATAAATCTGCAAGAATATTTAAATAATATTCCAGTTATAAGGTCGTAAAAAAGAGGTCTTAATTACCTATAGATTCAAAATTAACGATTTAATCATCCAATAATGACACACCGTTTAAATCGGTCGTCAATACATCACTCATATAATCAAAATAAGGTCGTAACAACTCATAATGATAAACTACCTTATCCAGAAAATCAGAAGCCAAAACCTCTTTATCTGTAAAACTATGTTGAACAAAAAAAGATTTATTCTTAATCAAATCTATAGCTGGATGATCTTTGCTAAACCCCTTAGGTGCAGTTTTAACCTGATTTCCTGTATTGAATCCTCCAAACGCTTTCTTGAAATCAGTATCTGCCAGTATCTCTCTAATTTCCTGATCATCCATTTCAAATTCTTTTCTAATTCGTAACAAATCAGCCGGCTCTGGACTAAAAAAACCTCCAGCCATAAGAGAATTTCCTGGCTCTAATCTTAAGTAATACCCACCTCTGCGATGTGCTCCTGCCCTACTAAAACTCACACTTCGATGAACATTATACGGTGTTTTATCCTTGCTAAATCTTACATCACGATTAATTCTAAAAACTTTAGTTTTTTCGATCTCATCTTTTTCGTTTAATCGTTCTGCCACCGCAGCATAAAATACTTTCAACTCTTTTTCATTAGCTTGATATTGTTTCTTGTTTTCGGTCATCCAATCCCGATGATTATTCTTTTTTAAATCTTTTAAGAATTCAAATGCTGATTTTGGTATGGTACTCATAAAATTTACTTTAATTCTAAAAATACTAAAAACTCTCTTGTGATAAGAAGTTTAACTAAAATTTGTGCTATACCTTAGTTCTTGATATGTGATCTTCTTCGTAAAGTAATATTAACAATAAAAAAAGGAAGTAAAACACTTCCTTTTCTAGTTTTAAAACCTATGAATCTCTAAATTGTTAAAATTGGCCCAACAAATAGTTTATTAAATCGGTTGTCGTTACGATACCTTTTAGCTTACCATCATCTACCACAGGTAATGCATGAAATTCTTTTTTAGACAAAATCTCGGCAACTTCCTTAATTGTAGTTGAAGAAGTCACGCTGACCAGGTTTTTTGCCATAACCTGCTCAATTGTAAACATACCATAAACTACAGTATCAATATCTTGCTCACTTTCATTTACGGCATCCGCAAAACTTATCCGCAATAAATCAGTATAACTTAACATCCCAATTATCGTATTGCCATTTACCACTGGAATATGACGTATCTTATTTTGTTTAAAAAGCATTTCTGCTGTTTCCAAACCGTTAGTTTGATTTAATGTTATTACATCAGAGGTCATAATTTTGGAAACCGGTGTTCTTTTTTTCATCCTACTAAATTTAAATTCTGTAACAAGATAGAATCAAAATCATATAATTATCATGACAAATATCAGTGTATATGACTCAAATAAATATTTATATAAACCTAATTATATGCTTAGAGTTTTTAATTATAATCTAACAATTAGGAGTATTTCGATACTGATAGTTATCTGTAGAGAATTATAGCAATAATAAGATTATAGAGTAAAACAATTCAAAATCCAACTAAAAATTATGAATAAATCTAATTTTAAAGCACCAGTTGTTATAATTATTTTAAAAATGCAAGGATTTATAACTTATTAAGACATATATATTCTTTATTCTATATATTTACTAGAGTTTTCAAAAAAACAATGATGAGCAAAGAACGAGACGAAATTATTGCTAAAATCAAAGAGCAAAAAAAGAATCCAAATCTAAAGCTGAAGCTGAAAGAAAGAACCGAATATTTTACCAACTTACTTTTCTATACTTTATTTGATACAGATACTGAAGTTGCCAAAAATATAGATCTTCTTGAAGTTACTTTTGAAGAACTCATTAATCTTGCTTGTTGGGAAACCGAAAAACCGTGTAGTAAACTATGGCAATCCTACCTAGAAAAATTACCCGGTATACTGGAAAAGTTAAATCTGGATGCACAAGCATTTATGAAAAGTGATCCTGCGGCAAATTCTATAGAAGAAGTGTATATGGCATACCCAGGTTTTTATGCTATTGCCATATATAGACTAAGTCATGAACTACTGAAGTTCGGATTACCAATGGTACCTAGATTAATGACAGAATATTCTCATCGATTAACAGGAACAGATATTAATCCTGGAGCAGAAATAGGAGATTCATTCTTTATAGATCATGCAACTGGAATTGTTATTGGCGAAACCGTAATTATTAAGAATAATGTCAAAATATACCAGGGAGTCACACTTGGAGGGTTGTACGTGGATAGAAAACTTCGAAATGTAAAACGTCATCCAACTGTAGAAGATAATGTTACCATTTATGCTAATGCTACTATACTGGGCGGTAGTACAATTATTGGCGCTAATAGTACTATAGGAGGAAATGCATGGATTACTTCTTCAGTCCCAGAAAATTCAATTATTTCTAACACTGCAGAAATTAAGATTAAAAAAGTTGTTTAATGTCACATAGCATTTTAGACCTTATTGGAAATACGCCTCTAGTTAAGGCTTCTTCTTTAATTGATAATCCTAACATTACATTATACTTCAAACTTGAAGGCCATAACCCCGGAGGAAGTGTAAAAGATCGTGCAGCACATAACATGATTAAATCTGCATTAGATCGTGGCGATATTACTCAGCAATCTAAACTTATTGAAGCCACAAGTGGTAATACAGGAATAGCTTTAGCTATGATTGCCGGGATTTTTAAGTTGGACATTGAGCTGGTAATGCCAGAAAACTCTACTAAAGAACGGGTACAAACCATGCGTGCCTATGGCGCAAAGGTTACACTCACTTCTGAAGATATTGGTATCGAAGGAGCTCGAGACTATGCTGAAGCTAAGGTGAAAAAGGAAGGATATGTAATGCTCAACCAGTTTACAAATAATGACAACTGGAAAGCACATTATAAAACAACGGGACCGGAAATATGGAGAGATACCAATGGTAAAATAACTCATTTTGTATCTTCAATGGGTACCACTGGAACGATTATGGGCACATCAACATATCTCAAAGAGCAATCTAGCGATATCCAAATTGTTGGGGTGCAACCAACAGATGAATCCAGAATCCCCGGAATTCGTAAATGGCCCAAAGAATACTTACCAAAAATTTTTAATCCGGATAAGGTTGATCAAGTCATTGAAGTAAGTCAGGAGGAGGCAACCACAATGGCAAAAAAATTAGCTAAAGAAGAAGGGGTTTTTTCTGGAATGAGCAGCGGTGGTGCAGTAACAGCAGCCTTAAAATTGGCCGAAACTCTTGAAAGTGGCGTTTTGGTTGTAATCATTTGTGATCGTGGTGATCGATATTTAAGTTCTGACTTATTTGAATAATTTTTTGTTCTTTTCTTTTCATACTTGTTCCTGTATTGGAATTACTATCTTTATGTAATTCATTAAAGTCGAATTGAAAATAACCTAACAATGAATTCAAAAGACTTAGTACAACAATGGTTTAAGAAATGGGAAGAAGGTGATTTTTTGAATTTACCAATCTCAGAAAAGTTTAAACATACTAGCCCATTTGGAGTAATTGATGGAAAAAAAAATTATATCAACCTCGTTCAAAATAATAAAGATAAATTTTTAGGATATCGTTTTAATCTACTCGACGAAATATATGAAAAAACTAAGGCCTGTGTTCGATATCAAGCGATTCAAGGGGATTTCACACTCGATGTAAGTGAATGGCATTATTTCAAAAAAGATTTGATTGAACAAATTGTAGCCTATTACCATATTGGAGAAATTCAAGAAGACAGAAAGCTTTCGGAGCATGAGTAAAAATATAGCTAGAATAGTGATAAAATGATCTGGCAACCTTTTCTCATGACACTAGCACAATGAATAAAAAAATAAATACATAGTCCAAAAGATCCATTAAAAAGTAGTAGCTTTAAAAAACATAGACTTTTTGTAAATCATTAAATATCAACAAAATGAAAATCAAAAGTATCTTCCTAACCCTTGGAATGATTGTATTTCTTAGTGGTTGCCAACAGGCGGAATCAACCGATACTGCAAAAATTAAAACGGGAATGGTTAAAGTTACGATTCTGTATCCAAACGGAGATGGAAAAACATTTGACATGGACTACTATTCCAATACACATATGCCAATGGTTGCAAACGTATTAGGCGACTCTTTAAAGCTATTCAAAATTGACAAGGGAATTTCAGGCAGAACACCTAATGAACCTATACCCTATTTGGCCATCGGATATTTATACTTCGATACACTTTCGGCTTATCAAAATGCTTTCGGCCCCAATGCAGAGAAAATTGTTGGAGATATTCCGAACTATACCAATACACAACCCATAGTTCAAATCAGTGAGATTGTGGAATAAAGCTATACATTTAAAAATGTATCATCACAAGACCCTTTTGCCAAATAAAACATGATTAATCATATGAAAAATATAGTTGTACTATTATTTCTAATTGGAATTCAATTCAAAGCAATTTGCCAAATTGATACACTTTCCTTAAAAACAATTGACGGAATTACGAGTAAGATGATCGAGTTAATTTCTGGAGATATTGGAGAAGATAGAAACTGGGAAGAATATAGGAATTTGTTTTTACCAACAGCTCAAAAAATTTCACTAGTTCAAACCAAAGAAGGAAAATCAAAAGTAAGAGTAATGAACCTAGAGGAATTTGTTAGAAAGGTTGGTCCATTCTATTCCAGAGATGGTTTTAAAGAATACGCAATCGGATTAACCGTTAATGAATTTAATGGAATAGCAACCGTGTTTCAGAGCTATTACTGTAAGAATCTAATTGGAACCTATGAAAAAAGAGGAATAAACAGTTACCAATTGGTTTTTCTCGAAAACAGATGGTGGATTGCAAACACTTTATTTACTCCCGAAACTGAAGAATCCAAAATTCCAGACAAATATCTTTTCAAAAAATATAAAGTTACAGAAGGTAAATAGCTGGCAGATCTAGCTATTCTATCAGTGCCCATTATTTTACTCTTATAAGTAAGTCAAAAAAACTTACCTGGTTTCAAAAAATGAAACTGATTACAAAGTTCAAAACATTAGTATTATCATGACTAATTGTTCTGAATCGTTAGAATAGCTTCAGACATATTATCTAAAATACAAACAATTGCGCTTTACTTTTCAAAAATTACAGTGCGATTTTTTTGTCACATTACTCACATCCATAAGTCTTTTTATCTAACAGCTTGGAAATAGTTCTGCTTTTGGAAGCTACTTTCTTTTGGATCATAACACAAAGTAAACCTATTAAAAAAGTAGAGGTAGTTAACTTTTCCTAAATGAGTATTCTTCTAAAAAGCGTATAATAAAAAAGAGTAAGTCACATTATTCTAAGTTGTCTCTACTTAATAAAGACATTAAATACAATATATAATGAAGACTAAAATATTTAGATTAATTATTCTATTAATATCTATTAACTTATTGTCTTGTTCTAAAGATAACAATACTGTTCCAGAACCTATACCAACCCAAATAATAGGTGAGGGAATAAAAATATTGCCTTTGGGAGATTCCAGAGTTCAAGGATCAAGTCCAGTTTTTGAAAGTTATCGATATGAGTTATGGAAAAATCTGGTTGCTAACAATTGGACTTTTGATTTTAGCGGCCCTCTTATTGATGGAATTCCAAATCCTAAATTTATGGATAAAGAATTTGATACAAATCATTCGGGAGTTGGTGGTTTTAAAACTGAAGATGTATTAACCAATATTCATCAAATTATAGAAGATGCCGGTGTCCCCGATGTTGTATTATTAGGAATAGGTACTAATGATCTCTTAAAAGGTGTTAGTGTAAAAAATGCAATTATAAATATTCATAGAATCATAAACATTTTACAAAAACACAATAAGAATGTGACTATTTTCATAGAACAAATAGCTCCTGGAAGGTCTGATTTTATGACTCCTCAAAGTACTCTTGCATTTAATCTGTTTAACCGTCAAATAAAAAAGGTAGCTCAAATGCAAACAACAGACACTTCGAAAGTAGTGGCAGTAAATATGGCTAAAAGATGGAATGATGAGTTCATGGCTGATATTGTACACTATAACAAAACTGGTGCAAAAGTAGTTGCAGATAGATATTACCGTGCCATCGAACAATTTATAGAAAAGCAATAATTTAATAACTTCTCAGTTTCAAAAAATGAAACTGGTATTTCGTATACTTTCGGCATTACTAATCTTAAACCGTGAACAGATTCAGCCTTAGAAAATCTAATTTGTCTTAATACCACACTTTGTTTATTTTCCAATGCTATTTTTGTTCCTTTGTATTTATGCCAGAACAACCACATATTTTAGCAACGTTAAAAGAGTATTTTGGATACGACAGTTTTCGCCCGCTGCAACAAGAAATTATCGATTCCATTTTTGCGGGCAACGACAACCTTGTAATCATGCCCACCGGAGGTGGAAAATCAATTTGTTATCAACTCCCAGCCTTATTGCTGCCAGGTATAACTTTGGTAATCTCACCACTAATTGCCTTGATGAAAGATCAAGTAGATGGTTTGCAAGCTAATGGTATTAAAGCTGCGTTTGTAAATAGTAGTCAGACCGAGAATGAACAACATAGTATTTATCAAAACCTTATTGATAAACAAATCAAATTACTATATGTAGCTCCAGAGAGTTTATCTTTTTTAGACACAATACTTTCTCAAATTGAAGTTAGTTTAATTGCTGTAGACGAGGCGCATTGTATATCGGCTTGGGGTCATGATTTTAGACCTGCATATACTCAATTGGGATACTTAAAGAATAAGTTTCCAAATACACCATTAATAGCCTTAACTGCGACAGCAGATAAAGCAACACGACAGGATATTTGTGATCAACTTAATATCTCTAATGCCACACAACATTTGGCTTCGTTTGATCGAAAAAATCTTAGTTTAGAAGTAAGGCCTGGAAATAAAAGAATAGAGCAGATTCTTAATTTCTTGGACAATAAACCAAACGATAGTGGAATCATTTATTGTTTAAGCAGAAAAGCTACAGAGACCTTGGCCGAAAAATTAAGAAATCAGGGGTATAATGCAGAGGCATACCATGCTGGAGTTGTACATGAAAAAAGAGCCAAGGTGCAAGAAGATTTTATTAATGATTCTATACAAATTGTATGTGCAACGATTGCCTTTGGCATGGGAATTGACAAATCTAATGTACGTTGGGTAATTCACTATAATTTACCCAAAAATATTGAAGGTTATTACCAGGAAATTGGGCGTGCAGGCCGAGATGGTTTACCATCTTCCACCCTATTATTTCATAGCTATGCAGATGTAGTGCAATTACAAAAATTTGCAGACATGTCTGGCAATAAAGAAGTGCAATTGGCAAAACTGGATCGCATGAAGCAATATGCAGAATCCCTGAGTTGTCGGCGCAAAATTTTGCTAAGTTATTTTGGTGAGTTAATTGAAAAAGACTGTGGAAATTGTGATGTTTGCTTAGATCCACCAACTTTCATTGATGGAACCATCATTGCACAAAAAGCATTATCAACGGTAACTCGAATCAAAGAGCAAGAACCCATAGGGACTGTTATCGACGTACTAAGAGGTGCTCAAAATGCAGCGGTATATGATAAAGGCTATCAACAACTCAGAACATATGGTATTGGCAATGATATCTCTTGGAGAGATTGGCAGCAGTATATTATTCAATTAATAAATCAAGGCTATTTAGAAATCGCTTTTCATCTAAACAATAAGCTAAGGCTTACAGAGCGCTCTAAAAAAGTATTATTCAATAATGAAAAAGTAAGTCTTTCGCATCTAAAAGAATTTGAAAAAATAAAAGCAACACATGTAGAGCAAAGTAAGAAAACAAAATCCAATACTTTATTTGACAATCTACGTGAGCTTAGACTTAAATTGGCAAAAGAGGCCGGTATACCTGCTTATCAAATTTTTAACGATGCTACTTTAAAAGAGATGGAACAGCATAAACCTACAACAGATGAAGAGTTTTTGCAAATTAGTGGTGTTGGTAAGCAAAAAATGCAAAACTATGGATATCAGTTTATCAAAACCATAATTGATTATTCTGCTCAGAAGACAAAGAAAAAACCTCAAAACAAAGGCAACACTCATAAAGAAACATTGGCACTCTACAAAGAAGGGTTATCAATTGAAGAAATTGCAATACAGCGGAAGTTAGCCGCTTCTACTATTTTTTCACATATTATGAAATTATATAACGAAGGAGAAGATATCGACCTTAATATGTTTGTACAGAAACAAGATATAAAAGCAATACAACAGGCAAAAGAAGAGCTTAATCATCCCGATGGTTTAAAACCATATTATGAATATTTTGAAGGAGCTATTGATTACAACACTATTAAACTGGCATTGGCTATTTTAAAAAAAGGAACGTCTAATACTTAGTTATTCATGCAAACACATATCGTTTTTGGAGCCGGATTAATTGGCTGCTTTTTAGGAGGCGTACTTGCTTCTTTAGGGAATAATACTAAATTAGTGTGTCGCCCTCACATCAAAAAAAAGCTCAGTAATGGATTGAAGCTTACCGATTATTTAGACAATGCTGCGTATGTAAAGAATCTCGATTTTCTCGATCCCGAAGATTTAATTGAAAATACCGAAAATAACTTTACTGATTTTTTATGGGTAACCGTAAAATGTACAGGAGTCGATAGAGCGTGTGAGGATATAAGTCCGTTAGTTGGTCCAGATACCATTATCTTATGTTGTCAAAATGGATTGGGTTCTGATCAAATTATGAAACAAAAGTACCCGCAAAACACTATTCTTAGAGTCATGGTACCTTTTAATGTTGCCGAAATTAAACCCGGGCATTTACATCGCGGGTCTGAAGGAGCCTTATCTATTGAAGTATCTCCAGGAACTGAAGAGGCTTTAACAAGCTTAGTAAAGCAACTAAATACCGCTATAATGCCCGTTACTCAAACCGATGAAATGCAGGCATTACTATGGGCAAAACTGCAGTTAAATTTAGGAAATAGTGTAAATGCATTGGCTAACATCCCCGTAAAAGCAATGTTACAGCAAAGAAACTATCGCCTGGTGATTGCCGAATTAATGAAAGAATTACTTTTAGTGACCAAAGCACTTGATATCTCTGTACCAAAGGTAACGGCATTACCAGGTAAGTATTTACCTTTTGTGCTTCGTCTACCTAATTTTTTATTTAATTTGGTTGCAAACAAAATGCTGGCTATAGATCCTACAGTAAGAACCTCTATGTGGTGGGATTTATCTCAGGGTAAAAAAACCGAAATCGATTATTTGAATGGAGCTATTGTAAATACTGCAAAAGATCTAAACATTACTTGTCCTGCTAACAATAATATCATAACCCTGATTAAAAATATTGAAAATTCGAATGAACAAAACCAAGGTATTCTGGCTTCAGAACTTCTCAGCAAAATTCGAAATCACTAGATTTATATGTAAAGATATATTGAGACTAGATGTTAATTTTGTTTTTTGAAGTATTTCTTATCACTATCCGATACTAAAGGATCGTTTAGAGCTTTGTTCAGTAACTCAGTATGTTTTTCTTCTTCAAAATGAAACATAAGTGTATTTAGTTCAGCAATAGTTATTCCAGCAAAATTCTCTTCCTCAATTATAAATTCATCATGAACCCTTACAAATCCAGATTTAAGAACTCTAACATATACTCCTGAAAGCAAAGAATCAATAAACTGCTTTATAATTCCTTGATTTCCAAAACGAATGCCTAATTTATAACAGGGTTGCCTTGGACGTGAAATCTGAACGATTGCTTCACCTAGTTTGTAGATAGAACCAACTTTAATTGTATGTTCGTCAAACCCAGCTACTGTAAGATTCTCTCCAAACATTCCGTGATTCCAATCTAAATCTGGGTATTTTTCTTTCCAATATGGGTAATGGTCAATGGCATATAGATAGCACGCTTTATCTATTCCACCATGATACCTTTTATCAATTACATGGTCTCCACTCACATCTTCTTTATCTAAATAAATGGAGGTGTTCACTGGGGATTTATAGATCCCCGTTTTAACCTCTTTACCACTCCAGGAAATAATTTTTGGTTCAGCGATATTAGTAGAAACAACTTTCATGCAATTTATGGTTTAAGTACGACCGAATTTAATATCAATCCAGATCCTGGTACTATATGTTCTAATACAATTTCTTCGGCATCGGGATCAAGAGTTTGCTGTATAAAATCTAAATCTATTTTTCCTTTTCCTAAATCGACCAATGCCCCCATCATTAAGCGTATTTGATTTCTTTTAAACCCTTCGCCTTTCACTTGTAAAAGATAACTATCTTCTGGAAAAAAATTGGCTGTATACACATCATTTTTTTTGATTGCACAATAAAGGATTTCACCTTCCAGTTTTGTATTTTCTGAAGGCCTATGGCAATACGATCTGAAATTGTGTTTTCCTTCAAACAACTTTGCTGCTTCTTGCATTTTAGCAATATCAAGTTCCTCCATTATATTATACATAAAAGGAGCACAAAAGGGATGAAATTTTTCTCCACATGAAAATAAATATAAATACTCTTTGATTTTAGGTGACTGTATGATGTTAAAATGCTCATCAGTCTCTTCGATATGTAACGCTCTTATATCTTGTGGTAAGTTTTGATTGAACAAAGGATAGAAAACATCGAGATCAATAGGTTTATGATCTACAAATAGTTCAACATACGCATGATTTGCAGATACCTTTGCATCGGTTCTTCCTGCCGCTAATATTTTAAAATCATTGTGTTTTAAAACATAATTTAGTGTTCTCTCTACCATTCTTTGTAGTGTATTAACCTTTGGTTGTTTTTGCCAACCATGATATCTAAATCCTAAATATTGTAATTGAATAAGATAGTAGAAACGCTTTCGAAACATTGATAAAATATTAAAACCTATCCGAATATAGATAAATTATGCATTTCAACGATTATTTAATGATTATTAATCTAAAGATTTTATAAAAACAACGTGGTAATTTGTTATATTTGAGTAAATCAATTTAATAATTTAAAATCAACTTAGTTATGGTAAAAGCTAAATATCAAGGTGTTCTTGACTTAGGACAAAAGTTAAATATCCAAGATGGTGATGTATCTGAAGATAACGGGACACTTAAAATAAAAGGGACAGCACAAACTCAATACGAAAAAAATCAACTTTGGGATAAAATTAAAGAAATAGGTGGTGAATCTCCTTCTGATATTGTTGCAGATATTAAAGTAGCTGATACTTCTGTATACCATAGACATACAGTAAAAAGTGGAGAATCCTTAAGTAAAATTGCTAAACATTATTATGGTGATCCAATGAAATATAAAGCCATTTTTGAAGCAAATACAAATATTCTTAAAAATCCAGACGTTATACATCCTGATCAGGAATTAATCATCCCTAATCTATAAAAGATAAATTTTACTTATCGTATAAAAAAGATCACTTTAGAAGGTGGTCTTTTTTATTTTCACAGTATACAATTCAAAGCTTTTGGAATTAATAATTACCTGAGATGTTCCTCATAACTCTTTGATTAATTCTTATCGAAAAACATTGTTTACCAGATATTTATCATCTTTAATTCAAATTTATACTAGTATTTTTTAACAAAATTGTGTATTTCATCGAAAAAAAGCATTATTTTTGTAATAAACATAAAATAATTACGGTTTTGCCGTAATTTTGTTGCAATAATTGATAATCTACTGATGTATGAAAAAATATCTACTTATAGTTTTTATACTTTTTTCGGCCCCTCATTATGGACAATCTTTATCAAAAACCTCAATTATTTATGAGGCAAAGCAGCAAGTTGTAATGAATAACGGTAAATCGTATCAAATACTTATCGAAAAGCCTTTTTATGAAATCGCTGATACTACTATACAAAGGCACAAACAAATTGGAGATGACTTATTACGACTAAATCGTATCTTAATTTTAAAAAACAATAATGAGCATATCAAACTCATTGAGTGGTCAAAAGAAAGGATTCGATTTTATCAGTCTAAAGAGATTATTGATTTTGATTTTGAAATGAAAAATTTTTCAGGAGCAAATATGATAACCAAAGATTAAGTTAGGCTCTTGCTATGGCTGTTTTAGCCAGTTGTAAAATTTGCTCAAACTGCTCTTGCAAAGTAAGATTTGAATTGTCAATTTTGATAGCATCCCCAGCTTGTCTAAGCGGAGAGTCTTTTCTGGTACTATCTATATGATCTCTGTTAACGACATTTTTTAAGACATCTTCATAGGTAATGTTTTCATCCCTTACCTTAAGTTCCAAAAACCTTCGTTCTGCCCTATCCTTGGCTGTCGCTGTCATGAATAATTTTAGTTCTGCTTTTGGAAAAACAACCGTACCAATATCTCTTCCATCCATTACAATTCCTTTCTCTACCCCCATTTGATGTTGTTGTTCTACCAATTTTTTACGAACTTGAGATACTGCGGCTATTTTACTTACATGTTTTGAAACGTCTAATGTTCTAATTTCATGTTCTACATTCTCTCCGTTAAGCAAAACTTCTGCAATTCCAGTCTTTGGATTTACTTCAAATCGGATATTAATTTCTGGTAATACCTCTTCCAACTTATCTTCCTCAAAATGATCTGCTCCAATAAACCCTTTTCTCATAGCATATAATGTAACAGCTCTGTACATTGCTCCAGTATCCACATAAATGTATTGTAATGCCTTTGCCAATTGTTTTGCTACGGTACTTTTTCCAGTTGAAGAATGACCATCAATAGCTATAATTATCTTTTTATCGCTCAAATTTCAGAATTTTATTACAGAACACAAGTATACTCATATTCTTCAAAAATCAAAATTAAATGAAACTACTATGAAAAGGTAGCCTAAATCGAAAAAGTTATAACAAATTTTAATATCGCATTCAAAACCTATAATTTCCCCGTTTTTTTTGTCTTGATTCAATAAACAAAGTGTATCCAGGTATCGTACCAAATTAAGTACAATCAAAACACATAAAATCAAACAGAGGTATACAAGTAAAAAACTTCAAGAAATACACAATAATTACACTTTATCGAAGTTATTAAACCTTTAAACGTTTATTACATGACTAGAAGTTACTTTTAATACCAGATCCCCCGAGATCTACAACATACATTAACCAAATCACAAACTTATGGGCTTCCTTGATTTTTTAACAGATAAGATTGCAATAGATCTAGGTACATCAAATACACTTATTACACACAAGGGTAAAATTGCAATAAACAATCCTTCTATCATTACCATAAATCAAATTACAGGAAAAATTATTGCTGTAGGGCGCGAAGCTGGAATGATGAGAGGTAAGATCAATAAGAATATTAAAACCATTTACCCTTTTAAGAATGGAGTGATTTCTAATTTTGATGCTTCAGAAAAGATGTTAAAAGCATTCATTAAAAAATTATCATCAATCAATGCTTCCGTTTTTTCTACATCATATAATATGATCATTTCTATCCCTTGCGGAAGTACCGAGGTAGAAATGAGAGCAGTAAAAGAATCCGCAAAACGTCTTAATGCTAAAAACGTTTTTCTTATCCATGAGCCAATCGCGGCTGCCATTGGTGGAGGTATCGATGTCTTAGAACCTAAAGGTAATATGGTCGTTGATATTGGTGGTGGAACAACAGAAATTGCAGTAATTTCTCTAGGAAAAATTATTAGTGGACAGTCTGTAAAAATAGCAGGAAACACTTTTAACGAAGACATAATACAATATATCCGCGAATCTAGAAATCTTCATATTGGAGAACATATGGCCGAAAGAATAAAGATTCAAATTGGTGCTGCTGTTGATTATTTAGAGGTTCCGCCAAAGAATATGGCCGTTGAAGGAAGAGATTTACTTACTGGAAAACCAAAACAAATCTCATTATCTTATACAGAAGTTGAAAAGAGTTTAGATAAATCTATTGCGCAAATAGAAAATTCTATTCTGGAAACCTTATCAGAAATCCCACCCGAGATTTCGGCAGATATTTATAACACTGGGATCTATTTGACAGGTGGTGGTTCTATGCTAAGAGGGCTGGATGAGCGATTATCAAGAGCAACAGATTTACCTGTTCATTTAGGAGACAAACCTTTAAAGTCTGTAGTTAAAGGTAGTGATATTGTCTTAAAAAACCTTGATAAATATTCAGTCGTTTTGGTCGAAAAGATGAGAAGATAAATTCTTAAAAACTAAATAAAAAAGCAGAACGTAACGTTCTGCTTTTTTATTTAGTTAAAGTTTTTTGGCATTTTTGACTTTAGTCTTTGTTAATGCTAACTGTAAAACATCTCCCATATCTTTTACGTAATGAAATTTCAAACCTTTTAGATATTCAGGTTTAATTTCGTCTATATCACGTTTATTATCTGCACAAAGCAAAATCTCCTTTATATGTGCTCTCTTGGCCGCAAGGATTTTTTCTTTTATCCCTCCAACTGGAAGTACTTTACCTCTTAGTGTAATTTCACCAGTCATGGCAAGGCTTTTCTTCACTTTTCGCTGCGTAAATAGAGAAACTAAAGACGTAAGCATAGTTACCCCTGCGCTAGGTCCATCTTTAGGCGTAGCGCCTTCAGGTACATGAATATGCACATTATATTTGCCAAAAATATCTGGATTAATACCTAATTCATCTGCATTCGCTTTTATATACTCCATTGCAATAGTTGCAGACTCTTTCATTACTTTACCTAGATTACCGGTAATGGTAAGGTTACCTTTACCTTTAGACAAGATTGATTCTATAAACAATATATCTCCTCCTACGCTAGTCCACGCTAATCCTGTAACTACACCTGCAACTTCATTATTTTCATACTTATCACGCTCTAATTTTGGAGCACCTAATACTTCAATAATGTCTTCATTAGTCACTTTAATATTATACTTCTCTTCCATCGCTATATTCTTAGCGGCAAAACGAACCATTTTGGCGATTTGTTTTTCTAAACCTCTCACCCCAGATTCTCTAGTATAACCTTCTACTATTTTTTCGAGTTGTGGTTTCGCAATTTTTAAATGAGAAGTATCTAAGCCATGTTCTTCTAACTGTTTTGGTAAAAGATGTTGCTTTGCAATCTCTACTTTCTCTTCAATAGTATATCCTGTTACATTAATGATCTCCATACGATCTCTTAATGCAGGTTGTATCGTTCCTAAACTATTAGAAGTAGCAATAAACATTACCTTGGATAGATCGAATCCCATTTCGAGGAAATTATCATGAAACTCTGAATTCTGTTCAGGGTCTAAAACCTCTAACAAGGCCGAAGAAGGATCTCCTTGATTACCTACAGACAATTTATCAATTTCATCTAAAACAAATACCGGATTACTAGTGCCAGCTTTTTTAAGACTTTGTATAATCCTACCCGGCATTGCACCGATATATGTTTTTCTATGACCTCTTATTTCAGCTTCATCTCTTAGTCCTCCTAATGAAATTCTTACATATTCTCTACCAAGTGCTTCCGCTATAGATTTACCCAAGGATGTTTTACCAACACCTGGTGGGCCATACAAACAAAGAATTGGAGATTTCATATCATTACGAAGCTTAAGTACAGCCAGGTATTCTATGATACGTCGTTTAACTTCATCTAATCCATAATGATCTCTGTCTAATACCTTTTTAGCGCGTTTTAGGTCAAACTTATCTGTACTAAACTCGTTCCATGGTAAATCCAGGAATAAATCCAGGTAATTGCGTTGTATAGAATACTCAGCAACTTGTGGATTCATACGTTGCATTTTGGCCAACTCTTTGTCAAAATGCTTTTGTATTTTTTCATCCCATTTTTTATCCTTACTGCGTACGCGCATCTCTTCTAACTCATCTTCATGAGATACTCCACCAAGTTCTTCCTGAATAGTTTTCATTTGTTGATGCAAGAAATATTCGCGTTGCTGCTGGCTCATATCGTGTTGCACTTTACTCTGAATAACATTTTTGAGTTCTAATTTCTGAAACTCAACATTCATGAACTTAAGAGTAGCTAATGCTCTTTCTTTTAAATCGTTAATTTCTAACAATTTTTGTTTTTCTTCAACAGGAAGATTAAGATTAGAGGACACAAAATTGATTAAAAAAGAATTGCTTTCGATATTCTTAATTGCAAATGATGCTTCTGAAGGAATATTTGGGCTTTCTTTAATAATTTCTAATGCAAGATCTTTAATCGAGTCAATTATAGCTCCAAACTCTTTGTTTTCTTTAACAGGTCTTGCTTCAGGTACTTCACTAACTTTGGCTTTGATATATGGATTTTCTTCAACGATTTCATTAATTTCAAATCGTTTTTTTCCTTGTAGAATTACTGTAGTGTTTCCGTCAGGCATTTTTAACACCCTTAGAATACGAGCCACTACACCTACTCTATTAATATCTTTTAATGTTGGGTTTTCTACTCCTTCTTCTTTTTGAGAAACTACTCCAATAGTTTTAGTTCCATTATTAGCTTCGTTAAGAAGCTTAATAGATTTATCTCTACCCGCAGTAATCGGAATAACTACACCAGGAAACAAAACAGTATTTCGCAACGGTAATATAGGCAAGATCTCTGGTAAATCTTCTTTAGCAATTTCCTCTTCATCTTCTGGAGTTAACAAAGGAATCAATTCTGCATCTTGATCTATCTCCTGAAATGACAAACTGTCAAGCGATGTAAATTTGGTTTTTGTCATATGTATATCTAAAAGTCATTTTGTCACTACAACAAATAACTATTCTTTTTTAAATTAATATAAGCTATATAAAAAACCTTATATAACCTACTAAAACAGCAAGTTCTTTATGGTTTCTGTATTTATATTTCAATTGTTATGCCATAAACTTTAAAAAAAATATTTTAAAACTGTAACAAAACCATTCAATCTATATCTTTATGTAAAAGAAAATTATTTTTTTGACACTAACCCAACTAAATACAGAGCAATTAATAGCTAAATGCCGCAAGCAGGATCAAAATGCTCAGCTAGAAATTTATAATCGCTATTATAAAGCAATGTATAATACTGCCCTGAGGATTTTAAAAAACTCGGCAGAGGCAGAAGATATAATGCAAGAGGCTTTTTTAACCGCTTTTACAAAATTGCCTATGCTAACAGAAGATAAAATGTTTGGGGCCTGGTTAAAAAAAATAGTTATCAATTCGAGTTTAACCGCATCAAGAAAGAATGATATACATCGTGAGGTTTCATTAGAAATAGTCGAGTATTCCCTTTCAGAAGATGATGGAATTACAGAAGAAGATTTAAATAATGTAAAAGCAAATACAATATTAAGTACAATACATCAACTAAAAGATAGCTATAGCACTGCATTGTCACTACACTTTATAGAAGGGTATGATTATGAAGAAATCTGTCAAATAATGAATATATCATATTCTAATTGTCGTACGCTTATTTCGCGCGCAAAAGAAAGCTTACGAAAAAAAATACAATTTGTATGAAAGAGGATAAAGTAGATCAATTATTTAAACGTATGCAAGATCAATTAGACATACATGAACCTTCTGCTGATCATCAACTAAGGTTTTTAGAAAAATTGCAACAACAAAATAAAGTAATACCGTTGCAACCTAAAAAACGAAATTGGTATAAAGCTTTCGCTATTGCAGCTTCAATAGCAGTTCTGTTTGGAATAGCATTTACAATGCTACCGTCAAACACTTCTACAGAAGCTGAACTAGCAAGTGTTTCTCCTCAAATGCAAGAGACACAAAGTTTTTTCACTTCGGCCATTCAAATACAATTAGAAGAAATCAATAAAGTTTCTTCAGAAGAAACTAAAGAGTTAGTAACAGATGCTATGAAGCAAATAGCAAAACTAGAATCTGATTACGAAACTTTAAAAGAAGACCTTGTTCGTAGCGAAAATGATAAACGCGTAATCAGTGCTATGATCAAAAATTTTCAGAAGCGTGCAAATCTATTAGAAGAAGTGCTTCAAAAAATCAATGAAATTAATGAATATAAATTATCAAAAAATGAAAACTCTATACTATAAAATATTTCTACTTTTATTTCTGCCCTTACTAGGACTTGCTAATAATCATGGCGATTTAAAGGGGAAATATACCAAAGAAAAAACCTTAAAAAAGGAATTCTCGGTAAATAAAGATGCGTTATTAAAAATCAGTAATGATTATGGCAATTTAGATATCACTTCTTGGAATGAAAACCGTATTGTTATGGAAATTAGTATCAAAGTAAGTGGTAATAACGAGGAAAAAGTAATCAAAAAACTAGAATCTATTGATGTAGAATTTGAAGCCTCTTCTCAAATGGTTAGTGCTACCACTACATTTAGTAAAAACAATAGTTCTTGGTGGGATAAATGGACCAGTGGCTGGAGCAATGGTCTCAATATGAAAATTAACTATACGGTAAAAGTTCCTATTACAAACAAGGTAGACCTCAATAATGACTATGGTAATATAACCTTGGATAAAATTGAAGGCAATGCAAAAATTAATTGTGACTATGGTCAAATCATAGTTGGAGAGCTATTGGCAAACGACAATTATATCAATATAGATTATACTAATAATAGCTCTATAAAATATATGAAAACCGGTAAGATCAATGCTGACTATTCTGATCTAGAAATTGGAAATGGTGATGAAATTGACCTAAATGCAGATTACACAAAATCAAAATTTAAATCGGTGAAGCACTTAAACTACAATTGTGACTATGGTAGTTTATCAATTGAGAATGCTGATAAGGTTTTTGGGGATTCGGACTATGTAGGGATTAGGATTGGAAGTATCTCTGAAGACTTGAGTATCACTTCCTCATACGGTTCTATAGATGTGCAAGCGTTACAATCTTCTTTTAAAAATGTTACTATTAAAAGTAATTATACGGGCGTAGAAATAGGATATGAAAATGATTGTAATTTTAACTTCGATATTAAAACATCATATGGAGGCATTAATGTTGATGAAAGCATCAATGTTCAGAAAAAATACGTAAAAAGCTCCAAAAAAGATTATCAAGGCTATCACGGCAAAGCGGATAGCGGAGGAACCGTTACTATTTCTTCAAGTTACGGAGGAATCAAGTTACGACAAAACTAATTAAGAAAACACAACATTAATTCACTAATATTCAATCAAATGAGAACAGCAATAATAATTTTAAGTATCCTAATGAGCATTACAACTTCTTTACATGCGCAATGGTGGGGAAACGGGAAAAAAATAAGCGGTAATGGTGAAATGGCGACAAAAAACAGGAACATTTCTGATTATGATGTCATCAAGTTAAAAGGAAGCCTGGATGTATCATTAGTTTCTGGTACAGAGGGAGAAATAAAAATTGAAGGCGAAAGTAACCTTATAGAATATGTACTTACTGAAGTAGAGGATGGTGTTTTAAAAATTTATGTGAAGAAAGGGTATTACCTAAAAGTTTCTAAAGGTAAAAAACTTTTGGTAACGGTTCCGTTTAAGGATATAAGCAAAGTAACCTTATCAGGGTCTGGTGATATTTATAGTTCAGACACCATAAAAGCTACAAATTTTAAGACTGGAATATCTGGATCTGGTGACATAAAACTTAACGTAGAAGCACAATCTACCGAAGGGTATGTAACTGGAAGCGGAGATCTATCTTTAAGCGGAGCTTCAGAAAGTTTTGATTGTAAAGTTACGGGATCTGGTGATCTTGAAGCGTATCAACTAAAAGCCAAAGAAGTAGTTGCTTCGGTAACAGGATCAGGAGACATACATGTTACCGCAACATCATCTATTAAAGCTAGAATAACCGGATCTGGAGATATATTATACAAAGGAAACCCTGAACTAGAAGACAAGAAAGTATCAGGATCTGGAGATATTACAAGACAGTAACGGTCATAGAATTAAATTATAATTAAACTGTTTAGCGCTTCTCGGTTGCTAAACAGTTTTTTTTATGCATATTAATCGCTATTTTTACAATACTTACTAGATTTTGTAGTAAGGTATTATTTAATTCACCCCAATCAATAATTGCATTGCTGTTTTTAAACAAGAAAGAAATTCCATTTAGTGAGATTGTTCCTGAAAATTATGTTGATATTCATTCACATTTACTTCCCGGAATAGATGATGGGGTTAAAACGGTATATCAATCTGCATATATCATAGAACAGTTTGAAAAGATTGGTGTAAAAAAAATAATTACTACTCCGCATGTCATACAAGAAATATGGCCCAATACATCGCAAATCATACTTGATAAGTTAGAGCAATTAAAAATAATTCTTCCAACTTTAGGAATAAACAATATTACGTTACAGGCTAGTGCCGAATATATGATGGACGACTTATTCTATCAAAGAATAAAAGAAAACGATATTATTCCGCTACATAAAAATTACATTCTGGTAGAAATGTCAACTTTTAATGTACCTATTAATCTAAATGAAATCATATTTGAAATAAAACTAGCTGGTTACACTCCTATTTTAGCACATCCTGAACGTTATATGTTTTATAACAATGACTTAAAGAAGTTTGATGACCTAAAAGAAGCTGGGTTTCTATTTCAGTTGAACTTATTATCGCTAACAGGATACTATGGAGATCATATAAAAGCTTTTGCTAAAAAGCCAATAGAACACAATTATATCGATTTTACTGGTACAGATGTCCATAATTACCACCAATTAGGAATACTTGAAAAAGGTTTTAATCCAAACGTTTCTAAGAAAATCAATTCTTTAATGAAAAACAACTGTGTTTTCTCTTAATTCTTTTTACCGTAACCGTACCCATAATTATACCCTGCTTGATTTCCAGCGGCATTAAGTAATACAGCTACATTTGGCAATCTTTTGTCTCTGTAGAAATTTTCAGGCATTTGTAAGACTCTCTTATCTGTATAATTTTCTCGTACTATGTATATACTTAGGTCTGAAAAATGACTAATCAAAAGTGTATCAGCCACTAAACTAACTGGAGCCGTATCTACTACTATGTAATCATATTTACTCTCTAAATACTTAAACATTTTTTCAACTCTTGGTTGCATTAACAATTCTGCAGGATTTGGCGGTATCGCACCCGATGGAATAATGTCGAATAAGTCTTTATCTCTATCCGAATAGATTACATCTTCTGGCGTTAACGCATCATTCATGATATAATTGGTTAATCCCTTAGTATCTTTTCCGTTAGGTAAATCTAAAAACTTATGAAATTTAGGATCTCTTAAATCCGTTCCTAAGTAGACAACTTTATTACCAGAAATTGCTAATATTTTGGCCAAATTAGAAGAAATTAATGTTTTCCCCTCTCCAGAAATTGTAGAGGTAACAAAAATAACCTTCCCCATGCTTTTATTTGTACCGGCCATCAAGAAACCAAGATTTGTTCTTAAAATCCTAAATGCTTCAGCAATTGAAGATCTGTCGTTTTGAGAAATAACAATTCTTTTCTTAGATTTAACCTTAGGTATAGAGCCAATAATTGGCATAGAAAGCACTTTTTCCAAATCCTCTCTAGAACTTACCTTCACATTAAACAAATCAGATAAATAAATAACCATAAAAGGTAAAAGTAAACCAAGAAATAATGCCCCGGCATATATTACTTTTCTGTTTGGAGATATAGGATATGATCCCAAAGTAGATGCTTTATCAATTACTCTGGCATTAGATAGTGTAACATGACTCGTTATCTGGGCCTCTTCTCTCTTTTGCAACAAGTAAAGATAAAGTTGTTCTTTAATTGTTTGTTCTCTTTCTATAACTCTTACTTCCTTTTCTCGTATTGGAGCACTATACAACTGACCACTAAAATATTTGTCTTGTGTTCTAAGACTATTTAATTGAATATTAATTGAGCTTTTTAAACTATTTAAACTTCCGATTAAAACTTGTCGTAGGCCATCAATTTGCTGATCAATATTTACAACAACTGGATTTTGCACACTTGACGTTTTTAACAATCGTTTACGCTGCAGGATCAGTCCATTATATCGAGATACTGTGGTCGAAATTGTAGCATCGTCAAACCCCAAATTTGCAGGAACCAGATCAAATCTCCCATCCTGACTCAATACAAATCTACGCATAGATTCTATTAAATTAAGCTGAGTATTTAATTGCGCAATTTGTTGAACATTTCTTGTATCGATATCTGCAACTCTTTGCGTTTGGGCACTAATATCACTTGTTAAACCGTAACGAGATAAGTAGCCTGCCGCCTCATCATCAACTTCGGATAAGTCACCAGAAATAAGATTCAATCGTTCATTAATAAAATCAGCAGTACGTGCCGATATTTGTTTCTTATTTTCTATCGTAGCCTTATTATATTCTTCGACTAGATTATTAATGATATCTTTTGCTTTTTCTTTAACTGGATCGTTTAAAGAAAGTTTAACCGTAGACGAGTTTTTAAGAGGCAAAATCAATAACTTATTCCTGTATGCTTCAGTTACTAAGTTAACCGGAGTAATCTTAATTTTAATAATCTTTCCGATACTTGATTCTATATCATCAATGCTTGGTGTAATTACAATATCACCAATACTTTTATCATTTACTGTATTACCAAAGGCATGGCCACTTAATAATTTACCTTTTTCATCAAGAAATGAAAAAGATGTATTTGAGTCTATTCTAACATGAAATACTCTAGACTTGGTATGGACAATGGAATCATGTGATAAAAAGTTGATCTCTACCAAAGATTTTGGATAATTTTCTATCTCTAATATTCTACCTTCAGAGAAATATCGAACATTAAGCTTCAAATTATTAACAACATTTGTAATTAATGTTCTTGATTTAATAATTTGAACTTCATTAGATATAGTACTTTGCGTGTTATTTACAAGTCCTAAATCCTTAAAAGCTGCAAGTTCGGATTCGCTAATGTTATCATCTTGGGATATCATTATGGTAGATGAGATATTATACTGTGGAATAGTATATCTAACTTTAAGGTAAGCTAACGCCACAAAGATTGTAACGCTAAGAGCAAACCAATACCATTTTTTTAGATATTTTATAATTTGATCTCTTAGATTAAACCCAAATCCTGATGTTGCCTTAAATTCGTTATTTACAACTGGTGTGTTATTATTATTGGTAATCATGTACTTTATCTTATGATCAATCCTATTGTAGTTACGACAACACCAAACAAACTTAAAATAATAGCTAGGGTATTGCTATTCGCTTTAGACGTTCGTATTTGCGCATTATTTGGTTCAACATAAAGAACATCATTTTGAGCTAAGTAATATACTGGCGACTCAAAAATGGTTTTAGACGTAAGATCTACTCTATGGTATGTGTTCACTCCTTCATTTTCTCTAATTACCATCACATTTGCCCTTTTTCCTTTGATTGTTAAATCTCCAGCCATTCCCAGGGCTTCTATGATTGTTACCCGTTCATTTGGTATTGTATATGCTCCCGGACTACTTACTTCACCTAAAACTGTGATTTTAAAATTTTGAAGCCTAACACTCACAATGGGGTCATTAATATAGACTTTCAGTTTTTCTTTAATCATTTCTTTTGCTTCAATACGAGTCAATCCAGAAATCTTTAATTTACCTAAAACAGGAAAATCGATATTCCCTTCTTCATCGATAAGATACGTAGGTTCGCTAGAACCGCCACCGCCAGATCCAGTACTTCCTCCATTTTCTGCACCACCCGAGATAGATGATCCTCCCATAAGATTAAAAGGTCGCGCCGCATCCATATCTGATGCAGAAACTAATATACTAACAATATCATCTACTTTAAAAACAGGAGTAAAAGAATTGGTTGAAGCAATTTGTTCCAAATTTTCTGAATCCTGAAAATACACTACATCTCCAGGAACCTTACAGGAAAAAACTGAAATTAGCAATAGAAGTAAAAACAAAAATCTATATCGCATATCATTAATAGTTTAAAGGTAAATTTAGGAATAATGCACAAAAATATAACTTTATTTAGTTTAGCAATGGAATTTTGCCTTATCTGTTTCTATTTATTCCTTTTTTTTACACTAAACATAATAGTGATACAGTGAACATGTAAAAAAACACTTCACTGTTTGTTTATAGATAGCGATAATTAGTCTAAAAATCCCTTACACTTTTACAAAACTAAAATACACCTTACTCGTATTCCTTAAAAAGAATTAAGCAAGAATTTCTTGTTTAGTTTGCACAGTATCCTTATTAATTTTATCAATACTCTCGAAAGTAGAATTATTAGAAATGTATTCCGGTACAATTTCTTTTAATTTTCCAACAATCTGATGATCCTGATTCAGTAAATTCATAATACATAAATCATCTATTTTATCCTTTACATTTGCACAATCATTATCATCAAATCTACTGATCATAATTTTTTTGTGGTATGTAGGTAACGTATTTTCCGTATCAGCTAACAATTCTTCGTATAGCTTCTCTCCTGGTCTTAATCCTGTGATTTTGATATCTATATCCTCTGGATATCTAAGATCTGACAATCTTATCATTTTCTTTGCAAGGTCAAATATTTTAACAGATTCACCCATGTCAAAAATGAAAATCTCTCCTCCATTACCCATTGTACCTGCCTCTATAACCAGTTGTGAAGCTTCAGGAATTGTCATAAAAAATCGTGTAACATCCTTGTGAGTTACCGTTAATGGTCCTCCTTTTGCTATTTGTTTTTTGAACAATGGTATCACAGATCCATTAGAGCCTAAAACATTACCAAATCTAGTAGTAATAAATTTAGTCTTACTTGTTTTATGAAGACACTTGATATACATTTCTGCAACCCTCTTTGTGGCCCCCATAACATTGGTTGGATTCACCGCTTTATCGGTAGACACGAAGACAAATTTATCGACACCAAATTGTGATGATAAATCAGCCAGTTTTCGTGTACCCAGAACATTTATTTTTATAGCTTCGCAAGGATTAGCCTCCATTAAAGGAACATGCTTGTATGCCGCTGCATGAAAAACCATATTAGGTCTATACTTCTCAAAAATAGTTTCTACACGCTGATGATCACGAATATCTGCTACTATAGGAGTAAAATTAGTGATTCCTTTACTCAACAATTCTTGCTGCAAATCATACAATGGTGATTCTGCCTGATCAACTAAGATTAAATTTTTGTAATTATAATACGAAGCTTGTCTAACGATCTCACTACCAATAGAACCTGCTGCTCCAGTAATCATGATTACTTTATCATCGAGCTCTCTTTTGATATTTTGATTATCCATGTTAATTGGAGCCCGATCCAGTAAATCCTCGATTTCAATTTCTTTAATCTGTGAAACCTTTAACTTACCATCTATCCAATCATTAACAGCTGGTATTATTTTTACTTTTACAGGTAGTTTCAATAAATCATCAGAGATTTCAGATAATCTCTTTTTACTTATATGTGGTATAGAAACTATAATCTCTTTAATATTATTCTTAGTCAGAAAATTATTATTTACCGCTTTAGATGAGTATACTTTTATTCCATTTATCGTCTTCCCAATTTTTTGAGAATTGTCATCGATAAAACCAACGACGGACAAAGAAGATCTATTAGAATCATTAGTAATTGCAGCCAGTGTAATTAATCCAGAATCCCCTGCTCCATAAATCAATATTCTTGAAGACTCACCTATTTTCGATTTTACATAATAGTAGCAATATTTAAATATTAAACGACTTGTAGTAAGCGTAATAATATTTAACATATAATGTATACAAATTATCGAAACAGGAATGTTTAACAACTCTGGCATTAATGAAAGCCTACTAGAAACCATTAAAAACCCAGTTAGCGCAATTAAAACTGTAACCGCAAGGAACAGGTTATACGCATCTCGCATTCCTGTATGTCTTACCACTCCTTTGTAAGAGCCTATTAAAAGAAAACTTAGAGCTGACAAAGCCGCTACAACAGGAATTTGATATATCAAATTAGAGGTATCAAAATTAAGTGTAATACCAAATCTAATGATATAGGCTAAAAAGAAATTGAAAATAGTGATCACTACATCTATCAATAATACTAACCACTTAGATGCATGCTTATGTGAATTATTTATTAGGTAGTTCTTAATCATCTCAATATATTTTTAATAACTGATACAATTCTATATAAATCATCTTCTTCAAGATTTGACCCGCTTGGTAAGCAAAGTCCACGATCAAATAGATCATCAGAGATCCCATTGAGGTACGCATCACAATCCGTAAATACCGCTTGTTGATGCATGGGTTTCCATAGTGGTCTAGATTCAATATTTTCTTCTGCTAATAACAGCCTTATTCCTTCTCGTAGTTTATAGGAGCTCGTTTCAATACAGGTAAGCCATCTATTGGAATAATAACCCGATGGCTCCTCTAAAAATTTTATTTCTGAAGAATCTCCTAAATGTTTTTTATAAAAATCAAAATTTCTACGTCTATACTCAACATGAGTATCAAGCACTTCCATTTGACCACGACCAATACCCGCAGTGATATTGCTCATTCTATAATTATATCCAATTTCGGAATGCTGGTAATGAGGAGCTTCATCTCTGGCTTGAGTTGCCAAAAAAATTGATTTTTCTTTATGTTTCTGATGTTTAGATACGAGAGCACCACCACCAGAAGTCGTAATAATTTTATTTCCATTAAAAGAAAGAATAGCAATATCCCCAAAAGTCCCACACTTAACTCCGTGATATGAACTCCCTAAGGCTTCTGCACTATCTTCTAATACAGGAATTCTATATTCTGAAGCAATACGATGAATTGCTTCTACTTGATAAGGCATACCATATAAGTGCACTGCAACTATCGCTTTTGGTTTTTTACCTTTAGCAATTCTATCTTTGATTGCTATCTCAAGTTGCTCAGGACACATGTTCCATGTTTCCTTTTCGCTATCAATAAAAACTGGTTTTGCGCCTAAATACACAATAGGATTAGCTGAAGCCGCAAATGTCATACTTTGACATAGCACCTCATCTCCTGTTGTAACCCCTAATAACTTTAATCCAAGATGTAATGAAGCTGTACCAGAACTCAATGCTGCTACATGAACGTCATTATTTAAATAGGTTTCAATGTCCTCTTCAAATCCATTAACGTTTGGCCCTAGTGGGGCTACCCAATTTGTATCAAATGCTTCTTTTACGAATTTTTGCTCTGTTCCACCCATATGCGGTGAAGAAAGCCATATCCTTTTTGAATCAATTGCATTCATAATTTTCCCATTAATAATGAACAATAATTCTCTATTCGGTTATATATATAACAATAATATATAACCAAAAAACTTTTTCATGACAATCTAAAAAACGCTGGAAGAAGGGGGTAGAAACTTCCTTTTTTGAAATTACTTAAAATTTTATTTTCCTTGGCTAAAATAGCTCAGTTAAATCAATTTTCTATTTATTTTTTTACTTTTTAGATAGAATACTTAAAAATACGTTTAATGACTCATATTACTTTAAAAAAATAATCAAAATACGTTAGTCCCGTAAGAAAAGTATTATATTAACCTACAAGGCTTTACCCTCTATGATTAACAAAATCTAAACAATATGACTAATTCTGATCAAGCGAATTCAAATTAACACTCTTTAACATAAAAATTCCCCGAAAACACACCTCCATACTTCAAACAATTAATCATATAGAAAAATTAATTAACAGTACAATATTACTCCTTTTTTATTAAAACCAAACTAGGATAACACCTATTTTTAAAGGGGTATTTCCCCCTCTTCTCATATCACAGTTTATCCATACATTTGACATAAAACTCCATACTCCATCAAAAATTATAATAATAAATCTTGATTTATTTAATTAAATACATAAAATTTACACACTTCAAATATTATCGCAACACCTTTTTATATAAAAAACAACTCCATAAAATAATATAAATAAACTATGCAGGATGTTATTTAATTCTTTAGAGTATATCATATTTTTGCCGGTTGTATTTTTTATCTATTGGGCAGTTTTTAATAAAAAATTACAAACTCAAAACTGGTTTTTACTTATTGCCAGTTATTTTTTCTACGGTTTCTGGGATTGGAGGTTTCTGTTTCTTATACTAGCCAGTACTATTGTTGATTTTTTTGTAGGGCAACGTATACACTCCAGCTCAACAGCAAGAAATAAAAAAAGCTGGTTATGGCTTAGTATTCTATTTAACGTAGGGCTTCTGGGGTTCTTCAAATATTTTAATTTCTTTATAGACTCTTGGATAGATCTAGCATCTATATTTGGATATACCATACATAGCACCTGGACTTTAAAGATTATATTACCCGTAGGGATTTCATTTTATACATTTCAGACCATGTCATATTCTTTTGACATCTATCATAAAAAGATTACACCAACCCGAGATTTTATATCTTTCGCCACCTTTGTAAGCTTTTTCCCTCAATTGGTTGCCGGCCCCATTGAAAGAGCCTCTAACCTTCTCCCCCAAATTTTAAACAAAAGAACATTTAACTATCTTCAAGCCGTTGAAGGACTCAAACTTATTTTATGGGGTTTCTTCAAAAAATTAGTCATTGCAGATGCTCTTGCGCCGCTTGTAGATGATATATTCGCCAATTATAGCCAATATTCACCAAGTACTCTTATAATGGGTGTTTTCTTCTTTTCTTTTCAGATTTATGGAGACTTCAGCGGTTATTCTGACATCGCAATTGGAACGGCAAAATTGTTTGGGATTGAATTGAGTCCAAACTTTAAATTTCCATACTTTTCAAGAAATATTGCAGAGTTTTGGCGTAGATGGCATATTTCTCTATCTAGATGGTTTCGAGACTACTTGTATATTCCTCTTGGTGGTTCTAAAGTAAACCGATGGATTTCTATAAGAAATGTATTTATTATTTTCTTAGTCAGTGGTTTTTGGCATGGTGCCAATTGGACTTTTATTATATGGGGAGGTATACATGCTTTACTGTTTTTACCACTTTTGCTAACCAATAACAACAGAACATACCTTAGTTCAACCATTGCAGAAAAAACGATACTCCCTTCACTTAAAGAGCTCTTTCAAATCTTGACTACGTTTATATTAGTAACATTTTCATGGATTTTTTTCAGAGCTTCTTCCTTAACACATGCCTGGGCATATTTGAAAGCAATTTTTAGTAACGACATTGTATTAAAATACGCTCACCCATCTGGCTATAGAATGATAGACTATTTTATCATAATTATTCTATTTGTGATGTACGAGTATTGTATTAGAAAAGACGAAAGAGTTCCTTTTGATTTTAAATCACGATATTTTAGGTTTTTAATTTATGCCATACTTCTATTAGCGATACTTTTATTTTATGATGATCAAATAGACCGATCATTTATTTACTTTCAATTTTAAAACCTGAAATGATGAAAAAATTACTTAAAAAAAGCATTGTATATGGGTTTCTTCTTATAATCGCATTAGAAATTTTGGTAAGAATATTTCATTTGGGAAAAGATAACCCTACACGTTATTTAGATCAATATGGTGTAGAAAAATGGGAGCCGAATCAGCATGGGTTTTCAGTGACAGGAAATCGAAAACAGAATTTCTCTGAATACAAAATCAATAGTTCTGGATTTAATTCATATCGAGAGTTTACTCCGACAAAAGATAAAATCGAGATTGCCATTGTAGGAGATTCTTTTATTGAAGGTTTTCATCAGGATTATTTTAATTCGATAGGAAAAAAAGTAGAAAATGCATTACCAGAAACAGAGGTTTATGAATACGGTTATGCTGGATATGATATGGCAGATCAATTACACCTCATCCACAAATACAAAGAACAATTTGATGTAATAGACCATGTAGTTATATACATAAAATTTTCTGATGATCTAACTCGCGGTTCTTACAACATTGTTAGAGACAGACTTGCATTAGAATCACCTTTGAACAAAGCATTAAAAAAAAGTAAACTATTAGTGTATAGTAAAAGTATCGGAGTATTCGCACCAATAAAGCAACTTATCACAAAGAGTATTAACAGCATAAAAGGCAATAACACAAAGCATATAACACAAAACAACAGCAATACAAATATCAATAAGAACAAGAAGTATATTGATAACTTTAAAAGCCTGATTACCACATATGGATATGACAAGGATCGTTTTGTTTTGCTTCTTGATTCAAAAATTGCAAGCCCTGATTTTATAGTTTACCTCAAAGAAAATAATTTTGATTTCATAGATTTTTCTGAAGCATTTCAAAGCTCCAATCAACCGAATACTCTAATTTATGATCAACATTGGAATAATCATGGCAGAGATATTATTGCTTCACTAATTTCAGAATACATCAACCACAAATAGACCTACTATTTTGCTCTATATAGCGGAAAGAAATCTGTTTCGTTATCAAGAGTTGCATATTGCTCTGTTAGCTGATCATATATTTCTTGATTAACAATATATTTCCACACCTTAAAAACCTTGTAATCTTTAGAAAATGAAGATTTAAATCTAAATAAAGAATCTTCAGATGCCCCCAGGCCACCACCCAGATTAAAATACTTATACTTTTTTGAAGTCGCATTGATTCGCATTTCATCAATCAATATACGAATCGGAGTAAGGTATAGATAATCATTTCGAGTACCAGAAATATGATATTGAACAATATCATTAGTTTTAACCATCATTGCGGCAGAAATAATTTCATTAGTTTCATTATACGTAGCTAACAACACATCAGTTTGAAAGTCATCACTGTTTATGAAGTAATCAAAATACTCCTCGGTAAAATAATAGTTCTTTTTTGCATTAACTCTATCCATATTTTCATAATAGAGTTTAATGAACGCTGATATATCTTCTTTTGAATTACTGTGCCTTATAGAACACAACCTTCTACCTTTATTAATATATCTCTTTGTAGTTTTAGAAAAGACACTTCTCTGCGTATCTACATCTTGAGTCAAATCTATATTTACAACCTTACCTAATTCTATCAAATCTCCTAACTCTCCTAAAATTGCTTCTTGGTTTTTTATAAAAGGATTTAATCTAGAGAATACCGAAACCACTTTTTTCTCATAAAAAAATTGATTGAGTTGACTGATAAAATCAGAATTATCAAACGAGGCATCTATATTATTATGCAAGGGACCAGCATAGCCATAAACCGAAGTAACATCATAATACTCTGTATCAAAAATCTTCCTTAACAGTAAAGGTAATCCGATCACAGTACCATTATCTTCGTATTTTATTAGAATTGGCTTTTCATCTATTGCTTTAGAAAGTTGATGATAATCATAAGTATGATAAAAATCATAATACTTTACCCTGTTTAATAGGTTTTGCCATTCTAACTTTTCTTCAATAACCTCAATATTTAAGACTGACAAACTCATATTTATTCATTTTGTCTATATAGTGGAAAATAACCATTTCTAATATCGTCTACATCGAGCAATTCATTTACTTTACTTTTTAAACTAAGCTCGTTATAAATATCTGAATTCACGATTTTTCTTCCGGTATAGTATACAATATCTTCATCACTTGGAAAAAATGATTTTTTATATTTATACAATCCATCTCCATCTACTCTACCACCGCCAAGTACATAATACTTATACCCGTTTTCCCTTGCCCATTTCATCATTTCTATTTTCAGAAAATCATTTGGTCTAGTATAGAAGTACTCAGAAAGTGTTCCTCCTAAATAAGAATATAATGTATTTTCTCCTTTTAATATTAATTCTGTCGAAATAGGAACCGATTCCTTATACACAATTGCAATTATTGCATTATCTGGGTTTTCAGAAATGAAGTTTGTAAAATAATCTATATAAAAAAAGTACTGGTCATGCGCATTGATACGCTGCATCGTTTGTATGTAAATATCATAAAAGTCCTTAATTACTTCTAATGATATTGGGGCTTCAAAAATTTCTATTTGTAATTCTTCCTGGACAGCTTTTCTATAATTATTTCTAACCTTAGGTTTAAAATTATTCCATTGTTGTTCTTCATCAACAATTACCCCTTTTACATTTTTTAAACTAGGAATCAACTCTCCGGAGTATTTTAGATAGTTTTCATTAAGGCTAAACCGAATGAATTCACTTACGATATTTTTTTCAAGGTACCATTGATCAACTCTTTCCCAAAACTGCTGTATTAATTCTACACCAACCTTTTTTTGATTATATAAAGGCCCACTATATCCATAAGGCGATATTACGTCTTTATACTGCGTTTTTTCTCCATCGATCAAAATATCCCTTTCATAAAAAGGCATTACTACAACCGGAACACCGTCCTTTTTCAACACAAAATAGCACAACTGATGAATATTCATATCTGAAGTCCCCAACAACTCTGTTTTGTAAAAAGGATTTGAATTATTTAAAGAATCAACTATTTTTTTATACTTCTCCAGATCTTCTTCATTTTCTATCCTGTATCCTACAAAATCAATATTTGTACACGTAGTACTATTAAAATAATTTTCTCCCATTTCTCTTTTTCTAATCACTCTAGCTGGCACTCCATACGCTATACAATGGCTAATGATATCATAGGTCACTACAGCACCAGCTCCAATAACGGTATGTTTTCCAATTGATAAATTTTGAATTACTGTAGCCCCCATAGATATTGCAGAAAACTCTCCTATTGCGACCGTCCCTCCTATCGTAGCACTAGGTGCTAGACTTGAAAAATTTTCCATAACACTATCATGTCCCAAGTTAGCATTTGTATTAATAATGCAAAAATCCCCAACCTTCGCATCTGCATTTATCTTACTAGAATTTAATATAACTGTTCCTTTTCCTATTGAAGCATATTGACTAACAATAGCTGAAGGGTGGACGATAGAAACAAACTCAAAATCGGGAACAATTTTTTTAATTTTATAATACATCGAGCTTCTTAACCAGTTATCCCCAATGGCAATCACACATTTTGTAATACCCTTCTTAAACAAATCTGGTATTATTTCTTCCGTACCCAAAACTTCATAACCTAAAACTTTTTCTCCTTTGGTCTTAAAAGAATCGACAAAACCGTAAATCTCATATACGCCATTAAGCTCTATAGTATCTGCTACTACTTTAGCATGACCAGACGCACCAATAATTAGAATTTTATCCATTCATTTTTTTTATAACTACTACTCGAAATAAGTAAAATAAAATAATTTCTTAAAACATCAAATTTTACATTATTTATAATTTTATTCAAAAGTAACCTTCTGTTTGGCTGATTTACCAAGAATAACAAATGTTTTTTTATCATTCAAATCTTGAAAAATTTCAATATCCCGTATATGCTCTGATCGTGAATATAAGAAATCATATGTTATTCTTTTCAAATACTCCAGAGTCTTTACATCAAAAGAAACTTTACTAAATTTTTGACTATCAATGGTGTCGTCAAACTCACTTATTTTATAATCTTTAGTTGCCCTCTTTTTCTTCTTTTTAAAGAAAAACAAAAGTTTGTTTTTTAACATGCCTATATTTCTTTCTCTTAAGTTTACTTTAAGTCTAAAATAGAGCGACATGATTGATGATAATAAATTAGCCAACAACGAACTACTATCATATAATATATGATACGAGAAATAATATTCTTGATCACTCCATTGTGTTTTATACCCAAATTTACCTTTCGAAAAATCAAAAATCTCAAGTCCATTATCGATAGCCCATTCCAGAAGCTTATGTATTATTGTAAATCCTAAATAAAACTTAGAATAATCTATATCATACGCCATTATTGCTCCTATTGCAACCTTATCAAAATGATAATTAATTGAACCTGCAATAGGTTTATCCCCATCATATATTACATATATTGAAGCTTTTTTTTGCAGGATCATATCATAAATAACATCATAATAAAACTCCCATTCGTCAGGATCGAGGTTATTATTATGAACATGTATCTCTGAAAATCTTTTTTCTAGAAGCTCTTTGAATTTATCGAAGACTAAATCATAGGTTTCTCTTGATATATCTCCATAATATAGGGTATATGTAATATCAAAACTAGATTCTAACTTACGTTTATACTTATTGACCTTAGCAAGGCTACTTTTTCCGAATCTACTTTTCTTGAAGGCGGTTATATCTGGATATTGAGATGTACCCACCAAATACCCAGGATATTGTTGAATATCGATTGTTTTTAATGACGAAAAATTATGAGTAGTATCTAACTCAAAATAATCTGGAACGTCATAAAGCAAGAACACTTTTTTCTTAAAATCTTTTCCTGTATTAGAAAATTTATACGATATCCCTTTAGTAAGATTTTTACCAACATTAATATAGACTGGCAAAAAGGATTTCTTTACAAAAGAAACATTTTCTATAAAGTCAAATCTTTTTTCTTGTCCCGATGTATTAAAATGTTTAATCCACTTATCGGTAAATACCGGTAAGCAAAAAGGATTATTATTCATAATCTTGAGTATTTTTTTCCTATATACCTATGTTTTGGGGTTACTAATTGCGTTACTATTGTATATTAAATTATTCATCATCTCCACCAGTAAATACAGGCATATTAAGATTATCCTGACTATTTACTCCTTCTTTTAAAACAACCTTTTTTATAGTCATAAAAACTATTTTTACATCTAAGAGAAACGATAAATTATCTACATACCATGTATCATATTCGAATTTCTGTTTCCAACTAATTGCATTTCTTCCATTTACTTGTGCCCAACCCGTAATACCAGGTTTAACATCATGCCTACGCCTTTGCCAATCTTTATACAAAGGTAAATACTGCTCTAATAAAGGCCTAGGGCCAATAACGCTCATATCGCCTTTTAGCACATTAAATAATTGAGGGATTTCATCCAAAGAATACTTTCTAACAAAAGCTCCAGTTCTTGTAATTCTATCTTCATAGGGCAACAACTCTCCATCTTTATCTTTTTTGTCATTCATTGTTTTTAATTTAATAATCTTGAACAACTTCTCTCCTTTACCTGGTCGAGACTGAAAGAAAAATGGCTTGCCTTGATTAGCAAATACTAAAACAATAACGACAATAATAAATATCGGGGATAAAAGTATAAGTCCGATCAAAGCTGCAAAAAAATCAAAGCAACGTTTTAAAAACAGTTTATACATAAGAAATTCCGGTCAGGTATTTTGGTTATAATTTATATGGTTTATTGTGCTTGATCTTCGAAATCACTCAAAGATTATTTTTTTCTATTTTCTTAATTGTTTTTCTAATTATTTTTTGCCCTTTCTTTCCAAATTTGGGATACAATGTTTCAAAAGTATCACCTTCTTTAATTCGTATAGGTTCTTGACAAAGAATAATCCCTTCATCCAGTTTATCATCAATAATATGAGTTGTAATTCCTGTAATCTTAACACCATACTCCAATGCATCCTGAATAGCCGTTTGGGTACCTAAAAAACTGGGGAAAAGCGAGGGATGAATATTAAGTATTCTGTTGGGGAAAGCAGTTAACATTTCATCTTTAATAAGGTACTTATAAGCGAGCATAAAGATATAATCAATATTTCTTTTTTTCAGTTCTTCGATCAGTTTTTTTTGGTATGAAATTAAATTAGGAAAATCCTTTTTAATCAATCGTATAGTTTCTATACCTATTTCTTGTGCTTTTTCTGCCGCTCCGCATGGTTCTTGCTCATAAATCAAAACAGAAATATTACTTTTTTTAAATGTTCCTTTTTCATAAGCCTCTAATGTATCAAGTGCACTTTTCCCCCAACCTGAAACCAAAATTGCCCAATTTATTTTTTTAAGATCAGCCATTTATTTTTCTGCTTTAAAACTAAGATACAAAAGTTAACACTACCTTTTTAATCAAAAATTAAAATGCAATATTACCGTAAAATTATGGCTTTTATGTATATATTTACGCCTTTTAAAATTCATCTTTAAAAAGTGAATTGTAAAAATCACTCCCCCAGTATTATATTACATCAAAATACACTTAACAATAACATAATTGATCAGGAAATAAACAAATAATGGTAATATTAGGGTTAAACTACTACTTTCATGATTCTACAGCTTGTATAGTTGTTGATGGTAAATTAATAGCAGCAATAGAAGAAGAACGTCTTAACAGGGATAAACACACAAGGGTTTTTCCTCAAATGGCAATAGATCGCTGTCTAAAAATTGCAAAACTAAACTATAATGATATTGATCATATTGCAATTTCTATTAAGCCTTCTCATAATTTAGGTAAAAAATTAGTTCATTGCGCTAAAAATTTAAAGAGTTTCAAACCCTTTATTAATCATGAGTTTGTACATGCATATAACAAACAAAAAGGGTTTTGGAATTGGTTTAAATATCATTGGAACAGTAAAAAAGAAGGACCTCAGGTTCATTTGATTCCACATCACTTTAGTCATGCCCCAGGATCATTTTTTGTATCACCTTATGAAGAAGCTGCTTTATTAGGAATTGATGGATCTGGAGAATGGGCCACCAGTTGGTTAGGATACGGAAAAGGAAATGAGGTAAAATGCCTGAACCAAAGCTTTTTCCCACATTCATTAGGGTCTTTTTATGAAGCAGTCACTCAATTTTGTGGATTCAGGACTAGCTATGACGAGGGAAAAACAATGGGACTCGCTCCTATGGGTGATCCAAGTGTTTTTAAAGATGAAGTAGAAAAAATTATTACAGTCGATAAAAATGGACAATTACATTTTGATCTTAGTTATTTTAACTACCAAAATATGAGCTGGAAACGTTGTTCTCCTAAATTTTTTAAGATTTTTGGAGAGCCACGTAAACATGGAGAAGACTTCAAAAAACACCATATGGATGTTGCCGCGGCTTTTCAAAGAGTTTTAGAAGACAAAGTTCTTGAAATCTGCGATATTTTGCACGATAAGACTAAAGCTGATTATTTAGTGATCTCTGGTGGAGTATCACTTAATAGTGTAATGAACGGAAGAATAGTAAGAGAAAGTAAATTTAAAGATGTGTATGTGATGCCTGCGGCCGGAGATAATGGCACCGCTTTAGGAGCTGCATATTATCTTTATAATGGGATTCTGAATAAACCAAGAAACTTTGTCCACCTGGATCCTTATGTAGGAACGAGCTATACAAACGAAGAAATTGAAAAAGTTTTAAAAGGTGCTAAATTATCCTATGAATATCACGAAGATATTTGCGAAAAAGCTGCAACATTACTAGAACAAGGCAATATCATAGGTTGGTTTCAAGGCACCATGGAAATTGGCCCCAGGGCGCTTGGAAGCAGAAGCATTTTGGCAAATCCTGCTTTTCCAGATATGAAAGATAAAATCAATGCTGAAGTAAAATTTAGAGAAGCCTACAGGCCATTTGCTCCCTCAGCAATTGTAGAAGCCAAAAATGAATTCTTTGATCTTGAAGTCGAAGCTCCTTTTATGCTAAAAGTGTGTAATGTTCTTGAAGATAAACAAAGTATCATTCCTGCTGTAACTCATGTAGACGGAAGTGCGCGATTACAAACTGTAGGCAAAGACCTTCATCCCAGATACTACAATGTTATTAAAAAATTAGGGGATAAAACAGGAGTACCTGTTGTTTTAAATACAAGTTTTAATATTCAAGGAGAACCTGTAGTAGAATCACCAACAGATGCTGTGCGCTGTTTCTTTTCTACAGGATTAGATGGACTGGTGATCGGTAATTATGTGATCATGAAAAATTAAGATTTAGGCACGGTCTCTACGAGGTCGTGCATCATCCAAATTGATCATTACTGATTGAGGGTCAACAACAACATCTTTTGAAGTGATTACACTCTGAATTGTTTTTAAAATAATTTTAAGATCCAATACAAAAGAAAGGTTGTTTACATACTCTACATCCAGAGCAAGTCTGTCATCCCAATTAAGAAGATTTCTACCAGATACCTGCGCTAAACCAGTAATTCCCGGGCGTATTGAATGTCTGGCTCTCTCATTTTCTTTATAATATGGTAAGTATCGTATTAATAATGGTCTTGGACCAATAAAACTCATCTCCCCTTTTATCACATTAAACAGTTGTGGTAACTCATCTAAAGATGTTTTTCTAACAAAACTTCCAACAGCGGTTAGTCTATCTTTGTCCGGTAATAATTCGCCCTTTTCATCGATAAGATCATTCATTGTTTTAAACTTAACGATACTAAAAATCTTTTCATGCTTACCAGGACGTTTTTGAACAAAAAATGGTTTTCCTTTATTAGCAATAGCCAGGAAAATAGTAATAATAAAGAAAATAGGAAATAAAATAAGCAAAAGAATCAATGCCAAACTAAAATCAAGAACTCGTTTAACAAAAAGTGCATACATGGTTTTATAGTTTGATTGATTTTAACAGTCTCAAGTTACTTATTTGGTTATTGTTTTGTATTCTTCTAATAAAGAATTCCATACATATCGCCGTTCATATCTATCAACGATCATAGTTCTGGTCTTCTCTGATAACTTTGAAAATAATTCTTTATCCTCTAAGAAACTCTTCATATTTTCATACAATGCCATATGATCTTTTACAGGAATAATGATACCATTAACCATATGTTCTACAATTTCATTACAACCATTAATATTGGTTACAATACTAGGTAACCCCATTGAACCTGCTTGCATAACCACATTAGGAAACCCTTCTCTATAACTGGGAAAAGTTAAAGCATCAGAAATTGCAAAAAAAGGCCTAACATCGTTTTGCCATCCTGCTGCAATAATATTTGGATTCGTATTGATTTCTGCTTCAGTTTCGGGTAAAACGGGATCCAAATCTTTTTCATATGGTCCTACCAGCAATAATTTTACATGATCATACTCTTGATTGATTAGCTTAAAACTTTTAATCAATTCATTAACTCCTTTATCAGTAACCAATCTTCCTACATACGTAAAAACAAAATCGGATGCCTTAATACCATATTGCTTTCTAAAAACAAGATTATCTTCAGGCGAATAAAGTGCTGGATCAAAATATGACGTATCTATACCATTAGAGCTTCCTTTAGCAATTACCTTCAGTTTATTCTCTATGGTATATTTATTTTCTACAATAATATCCTTAAGTACAAAAGAATTAGGATAAATCATGGTCGCGCAAGAGTACGTAATTTTTTCTACGGTATCCAAAATCACTCTCTTAATCCCCTTTGCCTCTAGAAGTGGTAAACCCGCTATGGTGTGTAATCTGTGAGGAATACCTGCCAATCTAGCCGCCATCATAGATAATGTACCGGCTTTAGGTGTATGACTATGTACAATATCGGGTTTTTCTTTTCTAAAGATTTTGTACAATTGGTACAATGCTCTCAAATCATGAAATGGTGTAATCTTACGGGTCATTTCAACCGGGATAACTTTCACCTCTTCTTTTTCTGAAACATATTCTAATATATCTCCTCCACGGCTTGAAACTCCAATAATCTCATAATGTTGAGACATAAATTTTAGTTGTCCCTGTAATAATCCACCTAGTGATATGGGTACGGTTGTAACCCGTATGATCTTTTTCATGTAAACAGAATTGTAAAATTTGAGCGCAAATTATAAACGGGTACAAATATAGGTATATGTGTAGGTTTGAAAACTTTAATTTTAAGTTTCTTTTTTATGTTTAAATATTTATTATTAATCGGGAACAAATAAAATAGTATTTTTAGAGGAAAGTTTTGAAAAATGATTGTTTTGACAAGTATAAAACCCTACATATCTGATAGTTAACTTTTTTTTAACACATTTTTAACACTTTCAACGTGTTTTTTGCACAATTTATCGGATAACCCTACGTTAAATGATGCATAAATAACCCAAAAAATAATTCCCCCAAATGAAAAATTTAATTTTTCCCTTACTTTTTATTTTATCAGTTTTTATTTTCTCCTGTAGCAGCGAAAGCGTTGGAGATTTAGTTCCACAAGAAATTACAGATGGATCAGAAGTTATTATACCTGATACTCCAGAAAATGTAATTACAACACCGTGTGGTTTTGACCTAGCTGGCGTTAGCGCCAATGAAACAGTTGTTATAGACTGTCTTTTAGACCTTAATGGTGAAACAGTAACCTTACCGGCTAATGTAATATTTGATTTTGCTGGTGGTGATATCATTAATGGTAAATTGATATTTGCCGGAGGTAAAATCGATGGAAGATTATTAAGTTCTAAACTTGATATTGAAGGAGAAGTAGAACTTAAAGATCCTAAGTTTACATTTTATGCCGTACGTTGGGATCTTGTAGAAGGACAAACTAACGAAGATCAAGCACAAAAAAATGTAGCAATCTTAGAAGATACATTTGAATTTATTAAGACATTAAAAGGAAACACGGTTCAGATAAATAGATTAGATGCCTTTTTTGATGTAAGTAGAGTAACGAGTACAACTAGTAATCAAAACTTTTACCCAAGTGTTGAAGCTATTAATGTACCTTCAGATTTTACATTAATAATGACCGAAAATACAAACCTAAGAGTAATTCCTACCAATAGAGGGTCTGGAGTATTATTAGCTGCCAGAGATGTAGAAAATGTAAATATTATTGGAGGTAACCTATGGGGAGATCGTGATCAGCACGTATATTCAAGACCAGACGCAGAAGAAGGGCAATTTTTATTAATGCTTCATGGTGCACGTAATGTGGTTGTTGATGGCGTAACCATGAGAATGGGGTCTGCCGGATCTATGAATATCAACTCAATTGGGTTTACATATGAACCTCATTATATCGCATCTCGTGATATTGTAATTAAAAACTGTCTTGTAGAAGAAAGTAGAAGAATGAGTTTATCGATCACTGATGGACATGACATCCTTATAGAAAATAATACATTTGTTAATACAGGACGTCACAGAGAATTATCAGACGGTTCTACGGTAGGATATGCTATCAATATAGAAGCATTAAGAAGAAGAGATGAAGTAACTAATGAACTTATTTATTGGGAACGAGCATATGATATCATCATTAGAAATAATACAGAGCGTGGTAGTAGAATTGGTGGGATTACAGTTTCGATTGGAGAAACGGTAACGATTGAAAATAATAATATGGAGAGTAAAGTAGTATACTCGACAACAAACAATACCAAGATCATCAACAATACTTTTACAGCATCAGAGCAATCTGCAGGGTCACCGGCATTGATAGCAGGAGGAGAAGGTCCAACGGTATTTAATAACGAGGTATCGGGTAATACATTCTCTGGATATGGTGTAGCTATTGCAGCGTTTAACGATGATGTAAAAATTAACAATAACATCATTAACGAATGTATTAGTGGTATCCAAATCAAGAATGCTACGAATATGACGATTAATGGAAACAAAATCACAAGTAGTAAAACATCAAGTAAAGGAGTTTCTGCACAGCTTACTACTGCTGATAATGTAACTATCATGGGGAATGATATCTCTGTACAAGGTAATCACCTATACTTTGTAGAGCTTAATCAAGGAGCTGGAGAAGAGAATTTTAATGTAATGGTAGATAATAATATGTTCCGTACGCCTGTAAGTTCTGTATTCTCAAAAACTAATGGTGTTACTTTCCAGAATAATGATTCTCAAGGAGGATTACAATTAATCAATGCTTCTAAAATATCATTAGCAACTAACGATATTGTATCTCCTAGTCATGGTGTTCGTTTAAGCGAAGTAAATTCTGAAATATCGATAACTGGAAACAGTATATCGGTTCCTTCTGGATCTTTTGAATGTATCAAAGATGATTCAACAAATGCAAATGCAATCGGCGCTGATACAGGTAACACTTGTGGATCGAGATAATAAATCATCGTACGAACGATTTAATTATAATTTAAAAAAGGGATGCTCATAAGCATCCCTTTTTTTGTGATCACATTATTGTATACTGGTAACAAAAGTTACATGAAACCCCTCCTCTTAATTATATTAGGGGAATTTACCCCTATTTTCATTCCTACTTATTTTTGTACATAAATAAAATGTATATTTGGCACTTATTTAAAAGCCCCCACTTCTTTTTACTTTAAATTTTAACACTTAACAATGTTATTTAATTCTTTAGAATTTTTAATATTCTTACCGGTAGTTTTTATCCTATACTGGTTTGTAGTTCATAAAAAACTAAGATCTCAAAACTTTCTCATATTGTTGGCTAGTTATGTTTTTTATGGCTGGTGGGATTGGCGGTTTCTATCCCTTATTATCTTTAGTTCAACAATAGATTTTTTGATTGGGGTTTTCTTGTCAAAAACAGAAAAAACAAGTACTAGAAAATTACTCTTAACCAGCAGTATTTTGGTAAATATTGGGTTTTTGGGATTCTTTAAATACTACAATTTTTTCTTAGAAAGTTTTATAGATGCCTTTACCTTTTTTGGACAAAGTATATCTGCCGAACGATTGCATATAATTTTACCTGTAGGGATAAGTTTTTATACGTTTCAAACTTTAAGTTATACGATTGATGTTTATAAAAAGAAATTAGAACCTACCAAAGATGTAGTAGCTTTCTTTGCTTTTGTGAGTTTCTTCCCTCAGTTAGTTGCGGGACCAATAGAGAGAGCTACCAATCTCTTACCACAATTCTATACCCAAAGAAAATTTGAATACAATAAAGCTGTTGATGGCCTTCGACAAATATTATGGGGATTATTCAAAAAAATTGTGATTGCAGATAATGCTGCTAAGTTTGCAAATATCATATTTGATAGTTCAGCTGACTATTCGGGAAGCACACTGGTATTAGGAGCCGTATTCTTTGCTTTTCAGATTTATGGAGATTTTTCAGGATATTCAGATATCGCTATAGGTACCTCAAGATTATTTGGTTTTAACCTTATGCGAAATTTTGCTTTTCCATATTTCTCAAGAGATATTGCAGAGTTTTGGCGTAGATGGCACATTTCTTTATCAACATGGTTTAGAGATTACTTGTATATCCCATTAGGAGGTAGTCGAGGAGGCACCTGGATGAAAATCAGAAATACATTTATTATATTTATTGTAAGTGGATTTTGGCATGGTGCCAACTGGACATTTATTGTTTGGGGATTTTTGAATGCCCTATATTTTCTGCCGCTGATGTTATTAAATAAAAACCGGGTTAACACCGATATTGTAGCAAAAAATAGAGTTTTTGCCAATGTAAAAGAGATCTTACAGATCTTTATTACATTTTCGCTTACCACAATAGCATGGGTATTTTTTAGGGCAGAAAATATAACACATGCTTTTGTGTATTTATCTGAGATTTTTTCGGCTTCTCTATTTCAGATGCCCGAATTTTTTCCAGTGCAAGTTATATTTTTCATTATTGTATTTGTAATTATAGAATGGTTGCAACGAGATAAAGAACATGCTTTAGAATTTGAAAATACAAAAATGCCACGATTGGTTCGGTTTGCTTTTTATTACCTGCTTATTGCTGTGATATTTTTGTTTGGAGGACAGCAACAAGAATTTATTTACTTTCAATTTTAAGTAAAATGAAACGATTTTTTAAAACATTACTGATTTTTATAATTCCGTTAGCCGTTGTAACACTGGTATTCGAGATATACCTAAGAACAATGAATACTGAATACAAACAAAAAATCACAGGTTTATCGGCTAATTATAATACTATAGAGATATTGGCTCTGGGTAATTCTCATGCGTATAATGGCGTAGATCCAAGACAGTTTGATTTAGAGGCTTATAATATGGCCGCTGGTAATCAATCCTTATATTTTGATAAACGAATTACATTGAAACATATTGATAGTTTAAAAAACTTGAAATATGTATTGATTAGCTTTGATCAGCACTCTTTATATTTTTCGAGCCAGGGGATTCGTGATACTTGGTTATATTATGATTATGATATTAAATATAAAGACAAGACCGAGTTTTGGAATGATATATCACATTTTTGGTTAGGGTATACACCTAGAATTGCGGTCTCAATAGTAAAAGATAAATTGCTTGAACAGTTTAAAGATACACGAAGCCACAGTGAAGAAGTTATAAAAGGTTTTATGCCGCATTACGGAAGCGTTGCAAATTCTTTTACTCCCGCTGGTATAAAGAAAAAAGCGAATTATTTTAATAGAGAAGTACAAAACTCTATTGAACGAGAAGAAAACCTTGCAGATTTAGATGATTTTATAACTCAACTCAAAAAAAAGGACATTACTCCTATCCTATTTACATTACCAATGTATACTGACATCTATCCGCATTTAATCAAAGAATATGTAAATCAAAATAAGAAAGATGCCCAATACTTAACAGAAAAGCATAATATTCAACACTGGGATTTTTCTGACGGCGGTGAGGATAAATCTCTTTTTTATAACAATGATCATCTCAATCAAAAAGGTGCAGAATTCTTTTCTAAAAAAATGAATATGCAACTCAAAAAGTTATTGCAATAGTTAAAAAGAAGTATTATCTAAGGATATAAACGGTATTGTTCTAAAAATACGTCACTTGGAGTATTTTTATTATCAATTACTCCCCTTAAACATCTTTTAAAGAGTTCTTAACGATTCTAAACTTACCACTTTTCTCTACAGGAATTTCATCAACATATTTCAATATTATCTTCATTTTATGCCCAACTCTATCCCTAAGATTCTTAAGAAAAATTTCTTCATACTTAGCAGTATATTCTTTTTCATCTTTTTCAATCAGTACAACGATCTCCTCTACGATATCTTGTTGAATTTGGAACTTTACAATCCCCTTTACACCTTTAAGACTATTAGAAATATTGCCTAAGTTAATTTTACCAATTTCTTCAGAATAAATGTAATCAGATATTCGGCCTAAAATTTCTTTAACTAATGGATTATTATTGCCACAAGTACAGGTTTCATCACTTAATTCAATTTGATCCCCTATATCATATCGTATAAGTGGTGTGCCATGAGTATTAAAAGAAGTAATCACCAATCTTCCTTTTTGAGAAGGGTTAAAATTGTCATCAAAAACTTCAAAGACACCACTTTGTAGTTCTAAGTGTAATTTCTTGTTTTTACATTCTAATATAAAAGGCGCCCCTTCCGAAGAAGCATACTGATTATATAAGTTGGTCTTAAAATAGCCTTCAAGCACAGTACGAATATCATCTGTAATAGTCTCGGCAGTAGGAAATATAGCTTTTATGGTTCCGGCAGGAAAATCAATATTATTCGCCATACCATACTTAGCAATTTCATACATAGTAGAAGGAAAACCAACCATATACTCGGGTGCATACTTTATCAAATCCCTTACGTAATACTCCAGGTATTTATTATGAATATGAAATGTTGAGTAATATCGTACATTATAAAAGTGGTCCGTTTTCCAAAACCTGTTTTTCTTAATATCACGATTACTCAGAAGGCTTTTACCACTAAACCAGGCCGTTTTTTTCCCTAATTTGTATCCAAAGCTATTTCTAAAATTATCAAGTATCGCAAATCGTTCTTCAATATCATCGAAAGTAAATACTACTTCAAGAGACTTACCGGTAGTCCCTCCAGTTTTAGAAACCCCTCCCTCGCTTTTTTTTATGGTATATACATCCTTTATATTTTGTCTTAAAACTTCCTTATCGACTATAGGTAGTTTTGTAATATTAGTAAGATCATCTGGAGATTCTATACCAGAAAGAGAGGTTTTATAGTATGATGATTTATCCTGTACATAAGTAATAAATCTTTTATACTTTTCTTTCTGAACATTTTTTAACTCCTCGAGAGATAATGTACTATTCTTTTTATAATGGTTTAAAAAGCCAATATACTTTTTAGAATACCTTTTTCTGTAGGCCAGGATGTTATATAGAGAAACTATCCAATTTTGGATAAAATGGGGTGACTTTGAATAAATTTGTTCTTTAATATTTCCCATATTTAATTAGAAGTTAGTGATATATAAAAATCTTCAAAAGCCTTGACACCAGATTTAATATCGTATCCATGTTCTTTAATTTTATCAAAATTATTTGCTCTTTTATACTTATGGGCTTCCAAAATTTTATCTGCCCATACAGAAGGAGCATCTTCTATTGAAAGAAAAGAAATATCATCCGTAATATGTACTTCATTTGTTATGGTATCTGAAGCAAAGATTTTAAGTCCGGCGGCTTGTGCTTCAATTAAGGTAACCGGTAATCCTTCATATAATGAAGGAAAAACAAAAATATCCAGCATTTGACAAAGACCAGGAATATCACTTCTCAAACCTAAAAAGTGTACTTTATGATCGATAGCGAGCTGCTTAGCTTCATTTTCGATAGTTTTACGTAATGGTCCATCCCCAATAAGCACTAAACTACAATCCTCTTTTTTCTGAAGTGTCTTTTGAAAAACCTTAAGTAAATATGTATGGTTTTTGGGATCTGTAAAATTTCCGATATGTCCAATAACAAGTTGATCCTCTAAACTATTTTCTTTCTTATATTTTTCAGATATTTCTGTATTGTATGCAAACTTTTCTGCGTCAATGGCATTATTCATTATTTTAAAAGGTTGCTCGGCTCCAAATAACCAGTTCCCTGCTTTTTCTCCACAGGAAAAATAATGTGTAGTATGATTATGAATGCGTTTCTTAAGTCTAAATTTAACCGATTTTTTAAGGGCTTCTTTTGCACTTTTAGGATGTAATAAGTCTTTAAGTTTTATCTGTTCTGTTGCAGTATGAGCATGGGCAATTCGATATGGAATTTTATATTCTTCAGCAATTTTGAGTACAAAACTGGTAAATGTATTAAGGTGAGAATGAACAACGGTATACTCGTTATGCTCTTTAAAAAAGGCTCTTAATTCTTTATAATAGTTTGCTGGAAAAAATGGATTAATTGTAGACAATCTATAGATCACTCCTCCCAAACTTTCGATTTCTTCATCAAAGGCGCCTTTTTCTTGGCGGTGTACCAAAAAATCAAATTGAACTTTTTCTCTATCAAGGTTACGATAGTAGTTCATGATCATTGATTCTGCCCCTCCACGTCCCATAATTGTAAAAACTTGTAAAATTCTGATCATGTACTAGACTTGATTTTTTGTTTTTAATCGTATGTATAAATTCAATGCTACCCCAAATGGAATAGCCATAATGGTAATCAATTTCCTTGGAGATTCCTGAATAAACTTCCCATTCTTAATAAAGATAGAGCTGGATACATAATGAATTGCATTCTTAAATTTATCTTTAAACGTTTTTGCCAAACGCATTCTATTTTTTCTCGAGAATGCGAATCCATTTGGATGTCTTCTGTATTGTTTTAGCATATTCATACTAGAACCATCTGGCATATACTCTACAATACATAATACTTCGTTTAAAGTCAAAAGTTGATAATCCTGATCAATTAATTGATAGAGGTACCCAAGGGGTACAAATCTTTCGCCTTCAAAAAGAGGATATTTGGGATATTTTTTCACAACTTCTGTTCTATAAACCAGCTTTTTATCACCCTGAGCATGATGAATATTATATAAATCATACATTGTTGTTTTTTTCAATGTATCAGGAATTTTTGTACCTATTATCTTTCCGTTCACATCGGCATCAAGTCCTACCATTCCGGCATATTGATCTGATCCATTGGTTTTCCAGAAAGAAATAATTTTTTCTACTGCATCATCAGGCATATAATCATCAGAATCAATACAAACGTTTAATTCGGTTTCAATCAAATCATAGGCTGTATTGTGTGCACCATGCATCCCTTGATTTTTTTGATAATGATACTGTATCTGGATTTTACCTTCTGCAACCCATCCTTCAACTACTTTTTTAGTATCATCAGAAGAGCCATCATCAATAATCAACCATATAAAATCATTATTTGTCTGTCGTACCAGACTATCATAACAATTCCCTAAGCAATATGCCCGATTATAACTTGGTGTAAAAACAGTTAAGGTCTTCATTTTGTATAATTTTGTTAACTATAATAAATCAAATACATAAAGTAGGTAAATCCAAAATACCCCAGTACTACCCTACCAATAGCTACATGTTGATTTTTAAAAAATTGTTGCTTTAGAAATGGATAGATAATCACAAGGGCCATCATAAACCAAGATAAATATGCAAATCGATTAGAAAAATTAGCACGAATTACTAGTATCCAAAAGGCATTACAGATTACATATACATTAAATAACTGATGGTATAAAACATCTTCATACTTCCGCTTAAAAATAAAATACCACCCTGCATATACTGCCCCTGCACTATAGATTAAAAAATCCCATCGGAACCCCGTTTTCCCATACGATTCACCACTGGTATTCTCTGATAAATATCCGCCCAAACGCTCCTCGGCAAACCCAAGACTACCAAACAGTGATTCCCAAAATCCACCAAGTGCTAATGACAAAGGAATCGCAATAAACCATCCTATAATATACGTTTTAGGTCTATTATAAAAATACGCCAGTGCATAGGCTAATGCAGGCAGCATTACTGTTTGGTGCACCAATGTTGCTAATACCATAAATGCGACCATTACTGGTACTCTTTTATGATATGATAGTCCCAATAAAAAAATTGAGGTTGCCATTCCGTTTCTCATTCCATTAACTCCATATGTCCAAAACGAAAATGAAATAACAAGTAGTAAAAAACTATAGTACCAATATTCTTTAAAAAAAGAAATAGAAACTCTATACATTGGATATATATAAATCAATGCACAAGAAGCAAAGAAAAATTTTGCACTCATCACTGAGGAGCAAAATTTCATAAAGATATTGAACGCTATATCCTTATCCGTATTGGCAGGTGCCCCGCTAGCATAATTCTTATATTGTATGTCATAGTTCCCCATATCACCAAATAGATAACTAATCGGCCTGAAACCCATATAAACAACAATAAAAAATAAGAGAACATAACCCATCCCGTTGATGAATGTAACGTTTTTCTGGTCATGTAATGATAACATATAAGTGTGTAATAACGTAAACGCAACTATACCCAGGCATATATTAATATACACATCAAAATACTTTATTACGGGTATGAAATCAAACACTATATATTACTTTAGATATTACTAGCGGTTACTAATTTAATGCACTCTATTGTTTTTTCTCTTTTATTGCGTCTAACATTTCTCCAACATTTTTCCATTCAAGGATTTGAGCACTGGTAAATTTAATACCAAAATGCTTTTCAATCTCTACAACTAAATAAATATGGTTGATAGAATCCCACTCATCTATATCATTTGCAGTGGTTTCGTTGGTGAGAACAATGTCATCATTTTCTAATACTTCACGAAAAAGTGATGTCAATTCGTTATGAACGTCATTCATGATATGTAATTATTAAAAGGTTTATAATTTGTACGATTAAGTTGATATATATTTTTTGCGCCGGTTGATTCGAAAGATAATTTTTCAAGCAAATCAGAAACTAACTTATTTTTTGGCGTTTCTAAATATTCACCAACAATGATTTCTGCTCCACGATCAACAACATCAGCAACAATTTTATTCATAGCATAATATTCTACTCCGCGTTTTAATACTCTGCAACTCATGATCCAGGTATCTACAAAAAATGAATTGTCTTCTTTTTTTTCTAAGATGATTACTGAAATTAATCCATAATCCCCAAACTTATCTTTCAATTTTACCGAGTACGTTAAATGATTTTCTGAAGTCATAAATTCTTTAATATCATTCTCTGTATATCGCTGCGTTCTAAGATTAAACTGATTAGATCTTTGAGTTAGTTGTGCTATTCTGGAAACGTCTTTTTCTTCAAAATTTTCTATCACCCCCTCCATCTCTAAAGATTTTAGGTAATCATCCATATTAGTTACAGAAGATATTAATTTTTTACGTTCTGCTTCTTGCTGATATTGTACTGTTCGATCTTTATCATTATCAGAATATGAAGCCGTTTCAAATAAATTTAAACTTGTTAAATACGGTAAATACAAAGCTGGATCTTCTGGTAATTCGGGAACCGTAACTTCAGGAAGGCTCTGTCTTACAATATCCCGTTCGGCGGGGTTATCATCAATAAATACCATAGAATCAAAACCTATATTTAAAACCTCCTGAATGTATCGTATATTATCAGCCTTATTCTTCCAGTTCGCGACAAACACAGATATATCTTTTAGCCTTAGAATCATTTCGCTATGCTTTTCAAAAGGTTCTTTTGCTACTTCTTCTGTGTTTTTAGAGCAAATGGCTAAAATTATACCTCGTTCTTTAAGTTCTTTGGCCCATTTTTGTAGCCTTGAAAAGGCTTTTCCAATGCCTAATGATCCCACCTGTATATTTTCGATACCATCATCACCAATAATACCACCCCAAGTCGTATTGTCAAGATCCAAAATCAAGCACTTTTTAAAATTACCTTTTAGTGCCTTTACAAACTGAGTAACATGATAGGTTAATACCGCAAAAGTATCTATTGAATAATGCAGATCAGAATTAATATATGCCGGCCAATCTCTATAACCAGATGTACCTTGAAGATATTTATTAATCTCAAACACATAGAAACCCTGCTCTTCTTCGGAAAGATTTAATATGCTATTATTGATCTTCCACAATTGCTTATAAAAACTATGTGGTATTTTAGAGAATAAATTTCCATATAAATGGTCATCTAATAACTCATACGTAAAGTAAATAATCTTTGCTTTAGAATTATTTGCTCTGATAAGCGATATTCTATTTTTAACAGAATCATTAACATCATTATAGAATTGAGTTCTGCCTTGGTTGTCATCTAAGGCATAAAACTTATCTTTAAGTTTTAATGCTGATTCAAAAATAACGATAACCTCTGGATCAAACTCATAAAGACCAGATTGTGCATCAATTATAGTAATATCTATTTGATCATAATCTGACTCATATATTTGCGTTTCAAATCCCGCAACCGTAAGCTGATTTTTTAACGCTTTAGAAAAAAAAGTAGTCGTATGATTACCTAAAACCGCGACTTTTATTTCTCTTGCATTCGTATCTACTTTTTTTGCCTCTTTCTGTAGTTCTCTAAAACTTAAAATTGGTTCCATATGTACTGTTACACTTAAATGCTTATGATTTTAATACCGATTTTATCGAATCGCATACTATTTTACTAAAATATTTACTCCCGTTTTTATCTAAATGATGACCATCATACGTTTTAAAATTCTCTTTAGATGTTCCGTTATTAAAATTAAAATAGTTTGCGTCATATTTTTTACACAAATCCCCTATATACAAATCAAAATCAGTAAAAAATGTGTTTTCTATTTCTAAAAAGTCATTATCAATTGGAGTTCTTACAATAAAAACCTTCCCATGGTTTTTAAGGGATATAAGTAACTCTTCTAAGCTTTTTAAGCGTTTTTGAGATATTTGATAATCATCTACAAATCGCAAAAGCATATCCTTTTGAGTCTTTTTCCAGCTCAAAAAAGTTGCGTTATCTTCTGGAAAGTATCGTTGCTCTAACCAACCGTCTTTATGCATTTTTGAATTTTGCCTGAAAATTCCTTTAAAATGAAAGTAACTGAGATTTTTAAGAAAATATTCATAATTAGGATTCATCGATACATTGATCATATTATGTGGTGGCTGATCCGCTTCTCTAAAAATTTCTTCTCCTCCATCTTTTGGCATTTCGTTCGCCAACATCCAAGGTGTAATTGATATAATAAATACTCCATTTTTTGTATTAGGGTCTAATTTCTTAAAGATGCTTTTATTGTAATGCGATCCGATTGGAGCCTGAGAAACGGTAAAACTATAATTAAAAAATGGCAGATCTAATCCTATGTTTTCAAGTTCCTTATCAAGTATTTGAGGCTGTAACCCTTGCATACTTCTTGATCCACCAATAATCATGGATTTGGCTTTTGGAGTTGTAAATTTTGTATAAAAAAAGTCTACATATCCACCAAAATAAATAAGAATAACACTCGTGATTATAAAACAAGTAGAAAAATAAATTGCGGTTTTTAAAAGAAATTTTTTCATACTTCCTTAAAATTGAAAATAAATAAACGGTGCTGGCGATGCCCCAAACAAAAGAATTAAAGCAAATAGAAATGTATATATTAAACCTCTTGCTATCGGAAAATTGATTTTGGAGATCGATAACCCATGTTCTTCATTACGCTGAACCCACTCGCATAAAATTAATAAAGGAATTAACCCCAAAAGAACAATATTAGGCAGCGCAATATCAAACACATTACTAGTAAACAGGCCTTTAAAAATGGTGGTTATATAATCAATAGCATGTGATAAACTTTGTGCTCTAAAAAAGATATAAGTCAAACATACCATACCAAAAGTAAAAATCATTCTATGAAGATCTTTTAACGAATTTGTATTCTTTATTCCTTTACTTGTAGAGATTGCGGTAAATCTCTTTTTAGAAAAAATCACAGGTATATAAAATAACCCATGCAATCCACCCCAAACGATAAAATTCCATCCGGCACCATGCCATAACCCTGAGAGTAAGAAAGTAATAAAAACGGCCGCAAAAATGCCATATTTCTTATAATTTCTTAAATCAACAGCCAATGGCGTAAAGACATAATCATTAAGCCAACTAGATAATGATATATGCCATCTTTTCCAGAAATCTGATATATTCACTGAAAAGTAAGGGTAGTTAAAGTTACGTTTAAAATTAAACCCAAATAGTTTAGCCACTCCGATTGCAATATCTGTATAACCACTAAAATCTGCATAAATCTGAAAAGCGAAAACGACAACTCCTAAAATTAAGGTTCCGCTAGACTGATCACCATAGTTTTCAAAAATGGTATTCACATAAGGAGCGCAGTTATCGGCTATTACAATTTTCTTAAAAAGTCCCCAAAGCATCTGTCGACCACCATCTACGGCGGTTTCGTAGTTAAATTTTCGTTTACTAAAAAACTGTGGTAATAAGTTTGAAGCTCTTTCTATAGGTCCTGCAACAAGTTGTGGAAAAAAGGCTACAAATGTAGCAAAAGCCACAAAATCCTTAGTAGGCTCTAATCGCCTCTTACTAATATCTAAAGAATACGACATGGTCTGAAATGTATAAAATGATATTCCGACCGGAAGTATTATGCTTAAAGAAAAATAATCCATTTCATACCCTACGGTATTAAAAGCGTCAATAAAGGAGGTAATGAAAAAATTAAAGTATTTAAAAAAGCCTAATAAGCTAAGGTTAAAGCCCATTGATAACCATAACCATCTTTTTCTTTTTTTTGTGTTTTCTTCTTTATGAATTTGTAACCCTACAAAATAATCGACTATGGTACTTAATAAAATTAATGAAAGAAAACGCCAATCCCACCATCCGTAAAACACATAACTTGCAGTAAGCAATAAAAAATTTTGAAGCTTCAAATTTTTATTAATTACAAACCAATACAGACAAAATACTATTGGAAGAAATAAGAAAAACTCTATAGAATTAAAAAGCATATTTGATATTCATTAATTATTAAAACCTAATCTATTGCACTTCATTTTCTTGCGACCTTTCGACAACTTCAATTGTCTTAATCACTTTGGCAGGATTACCTACCGCTACAGAGTTCTTAGGAATACTTTTAGTTACTACTGCACCGGCACCAATAATACAATTATCACCAATAGTAATATCTCCTATTATTGTGCAGTTTGTATATAATTTTACATTATCGCCAATGGTTGGTTTGTCCCCTTCTTTTTCTCCTACAGTAACCAATTGATTAATATATAGATTTTTACCAATTTGTTTAGCATTAATTATTGAACTATAGGGATGGGCAAGAATTACTCCTCCATCAATTTTAGTATGCATATCAATCGTAAATCGATTATCGCGAGGATAAAAGACTCTAAGTATATTACTAAAAAGACCAGCCGTTCTGAAGTAGAAAAGTGTTCTAAAATATTTACTTTGAGACAAACGCCTGGTTAAATCAAAAGCAACTTTAAAAGATGAATTTGGTATCACATCTTTGCAATACAAATCTTCTCTTATAAGATTCTTATTTTTGCTACTTATATAAAGAAGCATATGGGGTAGAAATAGTAACTGATGTATTAAATAAAATATCCTCATCATATTTCTTTTTTATTTATAATTTCTTTATCCCAAATGTCCATTATTACATCCAGGGTATATTTTTTTGCGTTCACAAAACCATTTTTTGCTAGCTCTATTCTACGAGATTCATTTGCTGTTATATCCACCAATTCTTTTACAAATGCATCTTGATTATCCATCTCTACCAGAATCCCATCATGGTTATGTGTTACTATATTTCTTGGTCCTGTTGGGCAATCATAAGAAACAATCGGTAAACCACAAGATTGAGCTTCTAAAAGTACCATAGGAAAACATTCTGCAGCCGAAGTCATAAGATAGAGACCATAAGAACTCATTTTCTCTGTTATCGTATTCGTAGAACCTTTAATTTCTACATAGTCTGACAGGTTTAATGACACTATTTTTTGTTTTAGTAAATCAATATCTTCTTGTTCTCCATCTCCATAAATTTCTAATTTCCAATCCTTCTTTTCTTCAATAAACTTACTCCATATATCTATAAGAACATCAAATCGTTTTACGCCAGATATACGGCCCGCGGCCATTGCGATATTTTTTCTATGGGTATAGACTGGTTCTGTCTCCATGTTTACCTGAATAGGATTAGAAATAGTAACTACATTATCATATTCATAAAATGCCCTTTCTTCTGGGTTCAACACAACTAAAAAATCAAATTTTGATTCTAAGTAACTTTCAAATCTACGGAATAGAGTTTTTTTACGCCTGGAGAGATAAAATTTTGAAAAATGAAATTCTTTTAAAAATTTCGCTTTTGTGAATAATAAAGGAAAAAAGAATGTAACCGGTATATGGTTAGCAACAATTACTATATCAGGTTTTGTTTTATTCAATTGAGATTGTAATCGAATAAGGTTTTTAAAAATTTTTATTAAATTTTTAGGACTAAAATAACTTGCAAATCGATTGTAATTAACGTCAAGATCGTGAAGCTTTATTTCACTGTTCATAGGATAATATGGTTCTTTACCTTGCTGTTCTGTGGTAATGACATGAACCTCATGATGATCATGCGTTACCCAATAATTACCTTTAAGGTATATTAGGCTCGTGATCCCTCCTATTTTGCAAATCTGATCTGTTAAAATAACAATCTTCTTCATGTGTATTATATTGTTTTTAGACTCAAAATTTTAGTTACTAAAAACATGTGATATTATCCTACTATTCTTTTTACCCTACATGCTAATAAAAAAAGATGCTTACGATTGGCTACTTTCATAAACAATCTCTTTTTTTTATTCATTTTGTCGGTTGAAATCGGATAGTGTTTATTTCGTTTTAACAATCCAACAATTTCGCCTATAAATCGAATATTATACTTAAACCTAAAAAGACTAAACATAAGTCCATATAAGAAATTATCTATCCAGGGTTTAAAAGCTTCTTTTTTACCTGGAAAATCTGTTTCATTAAGGTTTAGAAAAAAATCAATATTTTCAGTTACTTTTACTGTATCTATAGCCAATTTCTCCAGATGATCCTTGGATCTTTTATTACTAACCGAATTATCATTGACTACATAGTTATACCCAACATCACTGATTGTAATTATTTTTTCAGAAAAATAAAGTGATCTAAAGCTAAAATCAAAATCTTCTGCTGTAATTACACCCAGGTCGAAGCGTATTTTATTAGATTTAATAATGTCTGTTTTAATGGCTTTACAGCACACCGAATTACTATAAATGGATTTATTGATGATATCACTCAGAGTCAATTCGTTATCCTCGTATTTTAGTATAGAAACTTGATCGCCCTCTGGAGTAACTCTTTTATAACCAAACAAAACCATATCGGGTGCTTGATTTTTTAGAGTTTCATGAATTTTTTGAATAAATCCCTGATCAATGTAATCATCTGAATCAATAAACCATATATATTCGCCTTCCGACTTTTCTAGCCCTACATTGCGCGTGTATCCAACTCCATGGTTTTTATGCCTAAAAAGCTTTATATTTTTATATTCGGCTTTAAGGTTTTCTAATATTGTATAGCTACTATCTGTCGAACCATCATCTATTACCACTAACTCAATATCATTATACTGCTTTATTTGGTTAACTACAGATCGTATGCATCTTTCGATAAAACTTTCTGTATTATAAACCGGTATAATTATACTTAATAACATACTTAATCTTCTATTAATGATTTAAATAGCTCATCCCACTGTGGTACAATATTTTCCGGTAAGTATCTTTTTACATTTTCTTTTGCTGCTACCCCCATAGCAATTCTTTTTTCTTTATCTTCTATCAAATTGATCAAAGCTTCACTAAAAGCTTCTATATCCCCATTATTGACCAAAACTCCATCCTCTTGATGGGAAATGATATCTGATGGCCCATGAGGACAATCATAAGATACCGAAGGCACCCCACAAGACATCGCTTCTATAATCACCATACCAAAACCTTCAAATCTTGAAGCCAATACATGTATTGAAGACTCCAAAAACTTGTCTTTAATATTCTTTACAGGAGCACAAAATCGAACACTATCATCAACATCTAATTCTCTGGATAATTTTTCAAAATCATGATCTGGATTAGAAGCTCCATAAATTTCTATACTCCAATCTGGGTGCTTTTTTACTACTTCCTTCCAACTCAATAACAGGCGATCATATCCTTTTTGCCCGCATTGTTTTCCTACTGCAATAATTTTTTTATTCTCTAATGCCGCAATCTCTTTAGGAAAGAAAGATAAAGGGTTAGAAATTACTTTTATGTTTTTCAGATCCCACTCTTGTAAATTGCCGTTAGTTAATACTACAAATGCATCAAAACTTTTAGCTCCATAGTTCATTAACATATATTTGGTAGCCGTAATTATCTTTTTCTTTAGGCTAGGTTTCCAAACCTCATCGGCAATTAATTTAGACACATGTCTTTCATAAATCACAGGACAAGATGTTTTTAAGATTTTTGGAACAAAAAAACCTTTAATGCCATCATCACATACACAAATTATATCAGGATTAACTTGCTTTGCCACTCTTCTAATTCCTTTTCTATACGCTTTTATATATTGTATAGGATTACGTACTACGGCAATATCATGGTGTTTAATTTTGGGGCTGAAGTTGTAAAAGAAGGGGTCATCTCCCTGATTAAGAGTCATGATGTGCACTTCATAATCTAAAATATCGGCTAAATAACTAGCCTTTATAGATAGCACTCGTTCCAATCCTCCTGATCCGGATATATTATTGGTTATATAGAGTATTTTTTTAGAATCCAAAATTGATCTGATTAATCCTTTTTAATTATTATATCTAGATATGGATAACAAAATCCTTTGGCTAACCCCTTTTTACAACTCCTTAAGAATTTTGTATATCGAACTCCTTTAAATCCGTATTTTAGGAAATGAGATTTTTCAAACTGCGCCAGACTGCTTATTACATTAATTTGTTTTAAAGGCTGTATTGCAACTTCAAACTCGTGGTAGCTCATACCTCTTCCCCATCTTAAAAACTTGTTCATTTGATCATCATCTAATTCTCTATATAGGTCTTTAAAGTTATCTCGTATAGAAAATTTAGAGTAATAAAAAGCTAAATCATCTGGTAACCAGTCATAAAATGGTAATGCTGCAGTATGTGAATCAAAATACCACAATCTATTTGGAGTTTCTATAACCGTTAAAAAGGACCCTTTCTTTAAAATTCCCCACGCTTGTTTGAGAGATTCTATTCTTTCACTTATTGTCATATGCTCTAGAGAAGCATAAAAAATGACAAAGTCAAAATGTTCGTCTTTAAACTTTTCTTCAATCTGATTGGCATTAAGCTCTAAAAAATTAGCTTCCATATTAGCTAATTTCAATCTATCTTCTGCAACTTTTAAAGCTCCTCCATCAATATCTATTCCGGTTACTTTAGCTCCTTGTTCTGTCAAGGCTAAGGTAGATATCCCTGTACCACATCCTATTTCTAAAATACTGCATTCACTTAATGGTTTCACCTTATCCAACCACGGAATAATACGATTTCTGTTATAATTAAGCCTTCCCATTAACTGCCCTTGAATAGCATCTTGATAAGCGGCTTTGGTTAATTGTTTTTTAGTATCTCCTCTATCCAGATAGTTCTTTTCTATAGAACTTATTAACTCTTGAGTTTGCCCCTGATCAAACTGAGTATGATTCTTGGTATATCTTTTAGGAATCTTTAAAAAATATTTTTTAAGCGAGTTTAGTATGAGTCGTTTCATAAAAGATGGTTTTTATCATGTTATTGTGTAAAATTTCGTTTTAGCCAATAAAATCTTTACATTTTTCTTTTAATGGCTCTGCCAATTTGTGATGTAGCCCAAGATTGGTCACCATAGTATCTAGAGTTATTTTATCCGGCAGGTCAAAATTCGCTTTAAAACTACCATCATCAGCAACATCGACTCTATTAAATAATTCTAAAATCCCATCAAAACGGCATGTATCTACAAAAGTGTTGAAGGCATTGAGAAAAATAACTGGCGTACCCATTGCCAAACAGGGTAATGCACAATGAATTCTAGAAGTTATGACTAATTTTGCTTTGGCATATTTTTTTAAGCAATCTTCGGCATAAGCAAACTTTTCTTCTTCAGAATGTATTCCAGATGGTAACACCTGAGTAACGTAGTTTGCTTTTTCTAATACTTCTTTTGAAACTATTTTTTTAAGGTGTTTCTGTAATTTATTAAGTTGAAATGCATCTCCCTTTAAAACTCCTCGAATTAAGCTTTTATATGAGAAAAACAATTTTTCGGTATTCGGATAATTATAAAAAGGATCTACAATGTAAATTTCATCATTACGCTGGCTATCATCAACTTTATAATTATCAAGTGTTAGGGTAAGACATCCGGTAAAATAAGCATCAATCCCTTTTTCTTGTAATATTTGAGCAGTATACTTATCTCTACAACCTATGGGCTGATATTTCTTAAGATAGGCTATACCTTTTTCTGTTAACATAAAAGGTGCTGCAGTAGAATTCATGTGAAAAGACACAAATAATGGATCTATCTTCTCTGAAGGAACCCAATTATGAATATTATGTGTAAACCACCCATTCATAATCAATTTTGCCAAATCACCTGTATAATCACCTAATTCTTCACGATTTAAGAATTCATCAACTTTTGGTAAAAATTGTTTGGCAGCCAAACTTTGCACATAGTCTCCTACGTTATAACTTTTTTTACCTTCTTCATAAGTCAATAGGCCGTGTTTCATAGTTTCGTTTTTTAGTATCGTATTTTTCTATATAATTCTCTTAACCAAGGGAATTTATTTCGTATTATAAATCTTAATTTTTGCTTTGTTTTTCTACTTCCGGATTTTTGATTAATGATTTGATCCAGATCAAGTGTCATAAACTTTTCAATTTCTTTTTGTTCTATGTTTTTATCCTGCAACACAAAAAAATCAGTACTCTCTATAGCCTTTTTTTGCAGACATTTCCATTCATATTTTAAACCTTCGGTCATTGAACTATTAGGTCCAAAGTTTCTAAATATTAATTCATACAAATTATCAGGAACACGAAAGCCAAAATTATTAGGATTTGCGCCTGATAAAATAAAACCGAACATAGTGCGCTGACATTTTGCACAAACATTACAATTGTACCCATCTCTATGCTCAGAATAACAAACTCTTAAATTAATATGAATATCGTTTTGTTGTGAGTATGAAACGATATTATCAATTTTATCTGTTCGTCTTAGATGGTATCCATCATGAACAACCATACTATTTGCCCATTTCATTTTTTCATCAATATTTGGGCTAGAACCCCAACCAAAATCAATTTCTTCGGTATTTGAGGAGCCTATAAAAATTTTATGTATCCCTAAGTGGTATCCAAGAGGTGCAATCACTCCTAAAAGTGCCATACCATGTTGAATTTTACCCCACCATCCTATATCAACTAACAACTCAACCTGATAGGTATAGAAATCTCTTAAGTTAGATTCTATATAAAACAACTTATCATTGTTTACTATTTTTTCTTCGGAATTATAACGCACAAAATCTTCCCAACGTTTGGTATCAGTAATTTCGACATCGGCTCCATGAATAGAAACCAGATACGGGTCTAGATCATAATTTCTGGTATACGACTCAAAAGAATCTAATCCACCACTAAATAAAAGACAATTTTCTTCTCCCTCAATGGTATTTTGAACTAGTTTTTCTGCTTGTAAGTTTCCTTTGAATTTTTTATCCGGATGGTATTTATTAAATTCTTCTTTTAAGCTGGATAATGAATTATAAAAGGTTTCATCTACTTCCTGCACATGTACATCAAACCCAACAAACCATGCTATCGGCATGATATTAGATAAAAATGGAATAACGGCTATACTATCGGGCACTTCACTAACATCAACACCATATTTTACATAATACAGTTGACCGTTATCAAAAAACTTCTGGATGTGTTGTTCTACAGAATACTCATAGTTGATCCTGTTACCATCTTCTGCGTATGTTATTTTCTGAAGTTTAATCATTCCGTTATCAATTATTTTCGCTTTAATACCGCAGCAATAGGTTTAGTAAACAATTCTTTCTCATAATCTAACATCCCGATAAAATACATCAGAACAGCAAAAATAACGGTATACGTACTCCCCTTTAGAACGAAATTAAACCATCCATCTCCTGGTATATGATCAATTACATATCCTATTGCCAGTAAGATAATTACCGTAATAATAGTTTTATTTCCTAATTCTTTAAAAAATCTCAAAATGTTTAGATGAATTACTTTGTGATAATAAAAATTCATAACATTTTGAACTATTATCCAACCTGCTACTGATCCTAACATCATACCTACAGCTCCGTATGATTTTGCTAAGAACGCACCTAATATGGTTCCTAAAATCAAAAATGCTAAATACAGTGTTGCTTTAAAAGCTAGCTTATTTTTTGCTTCTAATATTGAATTTCCGAAGCCCTGTACTAATGGTAAAGTATATGCAACCATAATTGCTAAGGCAATAAGCCATGATTCATAGCTTCCTTGATCACCAAGCTCACCTCCTACCCATAGAAATACAAATTGTCTTCCAAATAGCGTGAATGCAGTTAATATATACATTAATACAATAAAAGATAATCTTCCGATTTTTATCATCATATCTGTTAGCTGTTCTCCAGTAGCATTTCCAACAGACATTTGTGTAGCTTTGGGTAGAAAAACACTAGATATCGCAGTAGAGAAAGCTCCGTAGTATGTTCCGAGTGTAATTCCAATTCCATAAATAGACAATACAGCGGGAGCACTAATCCTTCCTAAAACCCAATGTCCTACTTTCCATTGAAAAACTCCAACTAAAGCAAATACAAAAATCCAAACGGAGTATTCTAGTATCTCCTTGATAAAGCCTTTATTAAAACTATGAAGTTTGAATCTTACCTTTAATTTTTTGAATACATAATATCCCGTAATGGCTACTACAAATACATTAAAAACAGTATCGATAATCACCAACGCCATTGCTCTACCTCCTAAAAGTAAAATACATACTACAGTTAGCGATCGCAATACATATCGTACAATATTTAAGGTTTTAGGAAAAACAAACTGTTCATATCCAGAACAAATTGCGGTAAAAGCACCCCCTGGTAATCTAAATGCAAGATTAGCAATCAAAATAATGAACAAGATTTTTGCTAATTGAATCTCTTGAGCATTTAATTTTGTGAAATACGAATCAATATAAAAGTAAAATGTAATTCCAACGATAAGTACTAATACCGATATTACTAAGTAAATTAGCATCGTTGTTGCTAAAAAATTTTCTTCTCCTTTTCTATCTTTTTCGGCCCTGTATTTGGCTACAAAGCGAACAATAGTATTATTAAGTCCAAAATCCAGTAAAGATATCGTACCAATTAATGCTCCTATAGTGATATAAATACCATATTCATCTTTTCCTAAACTCTTAAGAATAAAAGGAGTTAAGACCAGTCCTACAATATTGATAAGAATGATCGTAGTGTAATTTAAAACAGCTCCTTTTTTTAATTGGCTCAAAGTGGTTGGTTTTTTTATTGGTTTTAAGTCTAATACTAAAAATTACAATCTCCCATCAACCTTTTCTTTCAATATCCCTTTTACATCATATAAAATACCGTTAGGTACTAAAAAGGAATGAAGATCAAGATTAATATATTCATTATGCGCTACTGTTAATACTATGGCATCATATTTTCGATTTGGTAATTCTTGTATGGTAGTTAGATTATACTCATGTATAACTTCTTTTGGATTTGCCCATGGATCATAAATGGTAATCTCTGTTCCAAAATCAGATAAATGATTAATAACATCTACTGCTCTTGTGTTACGTACATCAGGGCAGTTTTCTTTAAACGTAATCCCAAGTACTAAAACATTAGCTCCTTTAATACGTATATCATTTCCCACCATAAGCTTAATAACTTCAGATGCTACATATTGCCCCATACTATCATTAAGCCTTCTCCCTGCAAGAATAATCTCTGGATGATACCCAAACTCTTGTGCACGTTGTGCCAGATAGTAAGGGTCTACACCTATACAATGCCCACCAACAAGACCTGGTTTAAAAGGAAGAAAATTCCATTTTGTTCCTGCTGCTTCTAAAACATCATTGGTATCAATTTCCATTAAATTAAAAATCTTAGCCAATTCATTTACAAAAGCAATATTTATATCTCTCTGGGAGTTTTCAATAACTTTTGCTGCTTCGGCTACTTTTATCGTTGGCGCTAAATGCGTTCCTGCAGATATTACAGATTTATACAGCGCGTCGACTTTCTTTCCGATCTCGGGTGTAGATCCTGCCGTAACTTTAAGAATTTTTTCTACAGTATGTTTTTTATCACCTGGATTAATACGCTCTGGCGAATATCCAGCAAAGAAATCTTCATTAAATCGTAAACCACTTATCTTTTCTAATACCGGTACGCACTCTTCTTCTGTAACTCCTGGATAAACTGTAGATTCATAGACCACTATATCCCCCATTTTTAGAACTTTACCAACAGTTTCACTTGATTTATATAATGGTGTTAGGTCTGGCTTATTATTTTTATCTACTGGCGTTGGCACAGTAATTATATAATAATTACAATCTCTAATATCCTCTATTTCATTAGAACAAAAAAGCCCTTTATCTATATCGGTAGTATCGCGTAACACAGATTGCAACAGTTCATTTTCTAGTTCTAGTGTAGCATCTATACCTGAGCGTAATTCTTCAATTCTCTTTTGATTAATATCAAAACCAATTACAGGGTATTTTGTGGCAAATAACCTGGCCAAAGGCAGTCCTACATATCCTAATCCAATAACTGCAATTTTAATATCGTGCATGGTGGTTGTTTATTTATTTTTAAAAGGTTTAGAGTTATTTTAGGTTTTCCCAATACCATTTTACAGCTTCTTTTAAACCTGATTTCATATCAAACTTAGGATCATACCCAAGTAAATTTTTAGCTTTATCAATCGAAGCCAGCGAATGCGGAACATCTCCTTTTCGCTCAGGGCCATATTTAACTTCTAAATTCCCTATTTGTTGATCAAATTCTGACAAATATTCTTTAAGCAGTGTTGTCAATTCAACCAATGTTGTTCTCTCTCCAAATGCTGTATTATATACAGTATTAAGAGCTTCTTGGTTTTCAGAAACTATAGATAAAAGATTCATCTGGATCACATTATCTATATATGTAAAATCTCTTGAAAATGTACCATCTCCATTAATAACCGGAGATTCATGCTTCATAAATTGCATTACAAATTTAGGAATCACCGCTGCGTAGGCGCCATTAGGATCTTGTTTTCTTCCAAAAACATTAAAATAACGCAAACCTATAGTATCCAGGTCATAAGATTTTTTGAAATTATCGGCATATAATTCATTTACATACTTAGTGATTGCATAAGGAGATAGAGGTTTCCCTATTTTTTCTTCTACTTTAGGCAGTGATTTAGAATCACCATAAGTTGAAGAACTTGCGGCATAAATAAAACGCTTTACGCCAGCATCTCTTGCTGCGACAAGCATATTAAGAAACCCTGAAACATTAACGTCATTACTTGTTATTGGATCATTAATGGACCTCGGCACTGAACCCAAAGCCGCTTGATGTAATACATAATCTGCATCATTGCACGCTTTGTTACAATCATCAAGGTTTCTAATATCGCCTTCAATGAAAGTGAAGTTTGGATTTTCTAATAGGTTAGAAAGATTTTTTTTATGTCCAGTTGCAAAATTATCTAATGCTACTACGGTACTCCCAATTTCTAAAAGTGCTTCGCAAAGATTAGATCCTATAAATCCGGCTGCACCGGTAACTAATATTTTAGAAGAACGAAGGTGTTCTTGTTGTTTAACATTCATGAATAGTAATTTAACTCCCTGTTTTTTAATCCCCAAAGCCTAAGATATTATCTAAGACTGCGCGAAATTAAGATTTACTAATAGAACATACAACATTAAATAAAGGGGATTTTACCCCTATTTACAATTCATAATGTTCTGTTAACCCATAAAAGCTTCACTTTATCTATAATAAAAACACAAACCCTTAAAAAACAGACACTTACATAAAAATCTAATTTTATTAACTATAACGTTTTCAGTACTGAATAACGTTAAAATTTTAACAAATCGAACAATTCTTCTTCAAATCTATTTTTAGCTAAAAATTGGTTCTCAAGATTAGGTTCAAAAGGAATTGGAGTGTCCTGGCTTGCAACGCGTTTAACAGGAGCATCAAGAAAGGTAAAACAGTTTTCCATCAACAAAGCAGAAATATCTGATGCTATTCCGCCAAATAACGTATCCTCCTGTAAAACAATAGCTTTTCCTGTCTTTTTTACTGATGTATATAATGTATCTGTATCTAAAGGTTGCAATGTTCTTAAATCAATAAAATCTGCAGAGACTCCAGGGTTTCTATCTAATACTTCTAATACCCAATGCACTCCTGCTCCATAGCTAATAATAGTAACATCATTTCCTTCTTTTAACAAAGAAGCTTTACCAAAAGGAAGATTATAATATCCTTCAGGCACTTCTTGTCTAATACTTCTGTACAAAGCTTTATGTTCAAAAAACAACACCGGATTTGGGTCTTCTATTGCTGTAGCCAATAATCCTTTTGCATCATATGGAAAAGCTGGATAAACAACCTTAAGACCTGGAGTTTTGGTAAACCAAGCCTCATTAGTTTGACTATGAAAGGGACCTGCTCCTACACCGGCACCACATGGCATGCGTATTACAACATCAGAGGATTGTCCCCAGCGATAGTTTGATTTTGCTAATAGATTCACAATTGGATTAAATCCTGATGAAACGAAATCTGAAAATTGCATTTCAATCACGGCCTTAAAACCATTAATCGACAAACCATATCCCGTAGATACTATTGCTGATTCGCAAATTGGAGTGTTTCGAACACGATCTTTCCCGAAAGCTTCTACAAAACCTTCAGTTATTTTGAACACCCCTCCATATTCTGCAATATCTTGCCCCATAATAACAAGATTATCATATTTTTTCATGGCTTCATTCAATCCATCAGAGATAGCATCAACCAGCCTTAATTCTTTAATTGCAGCACTTGACTTTATTTTTTTATAGTCAAAGTCTTTGTATACATCATCTAACTCTTTTTGCAAATCAACATCTACCAATGATTCTTCATTGGCTTTATTCCAATGTGTATCAATTTCAGACTTTAGAACCGATTTTTTTTCTTCATCTATATCTTCAGAAATCACCTCTTGATTAATTAGATAGGTTTTAAAATTCTCAATCGGATCTTTTGTTGCCCAATGTGTTATTAATTCTTCGGGAACGTATTTGGTACCACTAGCCTCTTCATGACCTCTCATTCTAAACGTCTTAAATTCAATAAGAACAGGGCGAGGATTTCTTCTTACACTATCAGCGAGTTGGTTTACAGCATGATATACTTCCAATATATTGTTACCATCAATAATATGTGATTCTATTCCATAACCTATACCGCGATCGGCCAAGTTTTTACAGTTATACTGCTCTTTAGTAGGTGTAGACAAACCATACCCATTATTTTCTATACAAAACAGCACCGGTAGACTCCAAACAGAAGCAACATTTAAAGCTTCATGAAAGTCTCCTTCACTAGTACCACCTTCTCCTGTAAAAACCGCAGTTATCTTATTATTTTTATGTAAAAGATTACCTAAAGCAATACCACAAGCCACACCCATTTGAGGTCCTAAGTGCGAGATCATTCCTATGATTTTATATTCTTGTGTTCCAAAATGAAAAGATCGATCTCTACCATTAGTAAATCCATTTGCTTTACCTTGCCACTGACTAAACAACCTATACAATGGTACTTTACGAGTAGTAAAAACTCCGAGATTACGATGCATAGGCAATATATATTCATCATCATTTAAAGCAGAGGTTACTCCCACCGATATAGCTTCTTGACCAATACCACTAAACCACTTCGATATCTTTCCTTGCCTGAGCAATACCAACATTTTTTCTTCAATCAACCTAGGGGTAAGCATTTTTTGGTATAGCGAAATAAGTAGATCATTGCTATATGTTTTTCTATCAAAATCAAATTGTGATTTTTCCTTTGAAATGTTCTCCATAAAAGAAAATTAGCTACGTAAATTTAATTATTTTTATTTCAGAAGCCTTACCTCGTTCACATTATTATTAAGTAGTTGTTAATTTCTCCTAAACAATCCTACGAATTAATTAAATTTACCATGTTTTTATGATCAGGAATTCAGAAATAACGAATTTGATCAATATTCAGTAATTGTTAAAATTTTTGAATGACTATACTGTGTTTTACATCAAATACACCTATTTTAGTTCTTCAATATTAAGATTAAAACCAATGAATAATATTCCAAGTGTAGATTTGGCTGATTTTTTATCTGATGAGCCATCTCGTAAACAAAAATTTGTTGATGAAATAGGCAAAGCCTATGAGGAGATAGGATTTGTAGCCTTAAAGAATCATTTTTTAAGTGATGAGCTTGTTAAAAATCTATATAAAGAAGTAAAATCATTTTTTGCGCTTCCTGTAGATACAAAAGAAAAATATGAAATTGAAGGATTAGGTGGACAACGCGGGTATACTTCGTTTGGTAAAGAACATGCCAAAGGCAAAAAAGAAGGGGATCTTAAAGAGTTCTGGCATTTTGGACAAGAACCCGATCCTAATGCTAATTTAATTGAAGAATATCCTGAAAATGTGATTGTTGATGAACTTTCAGATTTCAATGAAGTCGGTATGGAAACCTACAGAATGCTCGAAAAAACAGGAATCTATGTGCTTAGAGCGCTTGCTATATACATAGGACTGGATGAACATTATTTTGATCATTGGGCAAGTAATGGAAATAGTATTTTACGTCCAATCCATTACCCACCAATTACCGAAGAACCTAAAGGTGCAGTTCGTGCCGGAGCTCATGGTGATATCAACTTAATCACCTTATTAATGGGAGCTTCTACTGGTGGACTTCAAGTACAACGAAAAGATGGAGAATGGATCGACGCAATACCACAAGAAGACGAATTAGTGATTAATGTAGGGGACATGTTAGAGCGCCACACCAACAATAAATTAAGATCTACGATACACCGAGTTATAAACCCTCCTAAAGAACAATGGGGCAAACCACGATACTCTATCCCTTTCTTTATGCACCCTAGAAGTGATATGAAGTTAAACTGCCTTAAAGAATGTATCACCGATGATAATCCAAAACAATATGATGATATTACGGCTGGAGAGTTCTTGCATCAGAGATTAGTCGAAATCGGATTGATCAAGAAATAAAATTGTATTATGGATTTACAAGACCAGTTAAAGAACCTCTTTCCTGATCATGTGCCAGAAGAGGATCCAGTAGAAAATAATGTTGAAGAAGGAATTTGGATGCAGGAAGATCCGATCATATGTAAATATGAAAAAAGAAAAGGAAAACCGATCACAATATTAGAAGGATATACCGGTGCGGATGAAGATTTCAAAAAACTTGCGAAAGAGTTAAAAACTCGTTTAAGCGTTGGCGGAAGCTTTAAAAATGACAGCATTATAATTCAAGGAGATTATCGCAATCAAATTATGGATATTCTAAAAGAAAAAGGATTTAAAGTAAAACGTGTCGGAGGATAGTAACAAATTATATTTTGGGGAAAAACACATTACATATTACCAATGGTGACAGTCTTACTCTTAGGTTAAAAGATCTAAAACTAGTTGAAGGAGAGTTCTTAACATGGCGCGAAATGTTGTGTGAAGGACCAACCGAAATCAAAATAGAAACTAAAAGTTCGATACAAAAACGTAAAATATTTTTAGAAAAATATTACAGGATCACTACCGATGATTATGAAGAAAAGTTCATTTCGCAACTCAAAAAGCTAGATAATTTAAACGATTTTAGTGAAGTTATTTTATGGTTTGAGTATGATCTTTTTTGTCAAATCAATATGATTGCTGTCATCAGTTTACTGCTTCGCAAAGGAATAGAAGACGTCCCAATATATCTGGTTTGTAGTGGAAGGATTGCGCATGAAAAAAAACTAATGGGCCTATGTGAGTTATCCGATATTCAATTAAAAAAACATTACGAAAACAAAGTCCTACTAACAATTGATGATCTAGAACTTGCAGAATATATCTGGACCTTATATTGCGAATCTAATCCCAAAAAAATAGCCGGACAGATTAAGAAAAATTCTTCTTTTGAGTACTTGGCAATTAGCCTTAGAGCACACCTACAACGTTTCCCAAATATGCTTACCGGGCTTAATGTTTTAGAACACAACATCCTGGAAATGGTCGATAAATACCAAATAAAAAACATAAGGCAACTCATGGGATATGCCTTAGAGTATCAAGGATATTATGGGTATGGAGACATGCAAATGAAGCGTGTTCTGGCTAGGCTATTTCAATTTCTGGATCAAACCAAAGACCGTCTTCAGTTATCAGAACGAGGAAAACTTGCTTTAGCACATAAAAAGAACTTTTATAACACTCAAAAATTAGATTGGCATTATGGAGGAGTTAAAAAGTACGACTATTTATATAATGACGAAACTCACACTTTATTAAAACTATAATATGGCTATAGCCAAATCAGAACTCATTCTTAATCCAGATGGTAGTATCTACCATCTTAATCTTAAACCCGAACACCTTGCCCGAACAATCATTACAGTTGGGGATCCAGATCGGGTTGAACAAGTAACACAACATTTTGATCATATTGAATATAAGATCAAAAAGCGCGAGTTTCATACACAAACAGGATCTTACAAAGGTCAGAGAATAACCGTAATTTCTACAGGTATTGGTACTGATAATATTGACATTGTGTTTAACGAATTAGATGCGTTAGTAAATATTAATTTAAAGACTCGAGAAACTAAAAAAGAACATACAGCATTACAAATTATTAGAATAGGAACCTCTGGAGCAATACAACCAAACATTCCTATTGATAGTTTTGTAGTTTCAGAAATGGCTATAGGTTTTGACAGCTTACTTCATTTTTATAACAGTAAGCATATACAATTTCAAAAAATATCAAATGCATTGATAAAACATCTGGATTGGGACACAAATAAATCCACTCCATACGTTGTAGAAAGTGATCAAAAATTAGCCAAACATATGCAAAGTGAAATAACTCACAAAGGTGTTACCGTAACTAATGTTGGTTTTTATGGTCCCCAAGGAAGAGTACTAAGATTACCATTACAGGATAAAGATTTAAATACCAAAATGGGTTCTTTTGAGTTTGAAAATAACAGAATTACGAACCTCGAAATGGAAACGGCAGGTATTTATGGAATGGCAAAACTTTTAGGACATAGCGCTATATCAATGAATGCAATTTTAGCCAATAGAAGTACCGGGGAATTTAGTCAAAACCCTAAAGCAGTAGTTAATCGTTTAATACAATATTCTCTAGATAAAATAAATACTTACAATACCTAAAATATTGAAATAAAAAAGGATGGAAATTCATCCATCCAATCACACTAATATATTAAGAAAATATCTTTTAAAATTTTCAATAAAAATACTATCCAAATAATATTTTTAAGCTTATCAATAGGTTTGTGCACAATAACACGCCAATAAAAACAACTATTCCATTTTCTAAACGATCATTTTTTAATTTTGCAACTTTAACATAAGTACTTTTAGTGTTCAAAAAATTCTTTTTCATAGCAATATTGTTTTATTTTGGGTTATTACTGAAACAAATATATCTTCTTTAGAAGAATTATATTTCAAATATATGTAAAACAAATCAAATTTATCGTTAAAAAACAATAATAATCGACGAAATACACAAATTATTAACATTTAACACATATGAGCACGATTAAAATAGGAGGAGTCCCTGAACATTTCAATTTACCCTGGCATCTTACCATAGAAGATGAAAGCTATTCAAAAAATGGTATAGAACTTGACTGGATTGATTTTCCCGGAGGAACAGGTGCAATGTGTGAAGCCTTACGAAGTGGCGCCATCGATATGGCCGTGATACTTACAGAGGGAATTATAAAAGATATTATAGCAGGAAATCCAAGTAAAATTATTCAAACCTATATTCAAACCCCACTTATTTGGGGAATTCATGTAGGCGCAAATTCAAACTTTACTTCGCTTGAAGAATTAGAAAACACATCTGCCGCCATAAGTCGATATGGATCGGGATCACATTTAATGGCATATGTTAATGCAAAAAATCAAGGATGGGATACAACTAGCTTAAAATTTGAAGTAGTAAAAAACCTTAATGGTGCTGTAGAAGCATTAACAAATGGAAAAGGCGATTATTTTATGTGGGAGCATTTTACTACAAAACCATTAGTTGACAATGGTACTTTTAGGCATATTGCAGATTGCCCAACTCCTTGGCCCTGCTTTGTTATTGCTGTACGAAATGAAACACTAGAATCGAAACGAGAAGAAGTTCGTACAATTATGAATATCATTAATACCACCACTTCAGATTTTAAACAAACACCAAGTATAGACAAAACTTTAGCTCACAGATATGATCAAAAACTTGAAGATATTCAGAAATGGCTGATACAAACGGAATGGAGTCAATCTCTAATAGAAAATGATGTACTCAACAGAGTACAAAATCAATTACATCAATTAAGTATTATTGATAACAAACTTCCGCCAGAAAATCTAATTTTCGAAATATAAACAACTTTATTGGCATAATTAAAAATGAGATTTTACCGTTTTAGGGGTAGGGTATCTTAAAACTTATTCGTTATGTATTAAAGAATATGCATTAAATTAATATAAATTAAATATTATTGTTTGTTGTTTTAATAATTTTATAACAAATGTTTAATTATTAAATAGCTAATAAACAGTTAGATACATAATTAAAATATTTTTGTACATTTGCACCACCCTACCCCACAAATTAATTAATTATTATCACACAAGCAACCATTTTAATTTAAGTGCATCTAATAATTAACTAACGAATAACAAATCTATTATGTTAACATTCATCCTTATATTGGCAGGTCTTGTTGCCTTCAATTTTATCCTACTAAAGTTTAGCATGCAATCTGTAAATACAGATAAAAAGAAGTCTAAAGCCAACAAAGTTAGAATCAATCCTGTATCAAACAATAAATCTAAGACAGAAGAAATCCCAAACGCTGCCTAATCGTATTACCAGCTTATTATAGATTCTTCGTTTTTAGACAGGTATGCATTTGCTTTACTAAAATGCTTATTACCAAACCAATACCCCCTATTAGCACTTAACGGCGAAGGATGACCACTAGTTAATACGCAGTGCTTAGTTCTATCTATTTTTGCACCCTTTTTCTTTGCAAAACCACCCCATAATAAAAACACTACATTTTCTTTTTTATCAGACACGGCTTTGATGACCGCATCTGTAAATTTTTCCCATCCTTTATTTTGATGAGATCCAGCTTGATGAGCTCTAACAGTCAAAGTAGCATTTAATAATAAAACACCTTGTTTAGCCCACCGCTTTAAATTACCATTAGAAGGAAAATTAATAGCTAAATCATCCTCAATTTCTTTAAAAATATTAATCAAAGACGGTGGCATAGGCACACCATCATTAACAGAAAAACACAATCCATTTGCCTGACCGACACCATGATAGGGGTCCTGACCAATAATTACAACCTTAACATCATTAAAACCGCAAAAATCGAATGCCGAAAAAATTTCCGCCCCTTTAGGGTAACAAGTAGTATTTGTATACTCTCCTTTTACAAAATCAACCAAATCAGAAAAATATGGCTTACTAAATTCATCATTAAGTTGTTCTTTCCAACTTGGTTCAATATTTACATTCATATAGGTAATAAAAAATTACAGTAATTATGTACTTTTGTTTCGTTCAAAATTTGATGGAATATAACCCAAAAATAGGGTAAAAAAAAGTATGATTCGCATTTCTAAAAAAACACTAGATGACCTTGAATTTGATGCCATACTCGCTCATATTGCAGAATTATGCAATACCGATTATGGTAAATCAAAAGCATTACAGATTACTCCTTTTGATACCAAGGAACGACTCAATATAGCGTTACAAGAAGTTTTTGAATATAAATCTTCTCGGTTAAACGATGCCAAGATCCCAAATCATGGTTTTGAAAACATAAATAAAGAAATACAGTTATTACAAATTGAAAATACTTTTTTGGAAGGGACTAACTTTAAAAAAATAGTCGCAATAAGTAGCACATGTAATGATTTATTAGCTTTTTTCAGAACGAACAAAGAACTTTATCCCGTTTTATACCAAACTTCAACCAAAGTACATTTCACTAAAGAGATTATCACTCAAATTGAAGCTATAATAGATAAATTTGGTGACGTAAAAGACAATGCATCTGCAACACTACAAGGGTTAAGACGAGAAATTAATAGTGTTCAAGGAAAACTAAATGGAAGTTTTGGAAAGGATCTATCGAGATATAACAGTCTCGGTTATCTTGACGAGATCAAAGAAAGTGTTGTCGACAATCGTAGGGTTTTAGCAGTTGCTGCCATGTATCGTCGTAAAGTAAAGGGTGCTATCATGGGTAGTTCAAAAACAGGGAGCATCGTTTATATAGAACCTGAAGCAACATTGCAATACAGTAGAGAGCTTGCTAATTTAAAGTATGAAGAACGAGAAGAGATCGTAAAAATACTAAAAGAACTTACAAATAAACTACGTCCGTTTATTGAGCTTTTGCAGCAATATCAAGAATATTTGAGTAATGTTGATGTAGTTTCTGCAAAATCAAAATATGCATATAAATTAAACGCTGTTTTACCAAAAATTTCAGCAAATAGAGAATTAACGCTTAAAGACGCATATCATCCTTTGTTATATTTAACTAATAAATCCAAAGGAGAAAAAACGTATCCGCAAACCATATCTCTTGATAAAAACAATAGAATTATTGTGATCTCAGGTCCGAATGCAGGAGGTAAAAGTATCACTCTAAAAACCATTGGTCTATTACAAATCATGCTACAAAGTGGAATGTTAATTCCTGTTCATGAGTATAGCCGAATGTGTTTATTCAATACGATTTTAACAGATATTGGAGATAATCAATCTATAGAAAATCACTTAAGTACCTATAGCTATCGTTTAAAAAACATGAATTATTTCTTACGCAAATGTAATGACAAAACTTTGTTTCTAATCGATGAGTTTGGTACGGGTAGTGATCCAGAACTCGGAGGAGCATTGGCCGAAGCATTCCTTGAAGTATTTTATGAACGTGAGTCTTACGGAATTATCACCACCCATTATGCAAACCTAAAAATGTTAGCCAATGAGTTACCTAATATGACCAATGCTAACATGCTTTTTGATGCCAGAACTTTAGAACCTCTATTCAAATTACACCTAGGTGAAGCAGGAAGCTCTTTTACATTTGAAGTGGCACAAAAAAATGGTATCCCGTATAGCTTAATCAATAAAGCAAAGAAAAAAGTCGAACGTGGTAAAATTCGCTTTGATAAAAGTATAGCCAACCTTCAGAAAGAGCGATCAAAATTACAAAAAACAACATCTTCTCTAAAGACTAAAGAACAAAAGGCCGAAGAAGAAAAAGAACGTCTCGAAAAAACAAATAATCGCATTCAACGTAAATTAGAAAGCTATCAGGAGTTATACGATAGTAATCAAAGAATGATCTATTTAGGACAAAAAGTTGATGATCTAAGCGAGAAGTATTTTAATAACAAAAGAAAACGCGAATTGATCGATGAATTTATGAAGATTGTACAGATAGAAAATTCTAAGCGAAAAAAACAATCTGCAAAACAAAGAAAAGTCGAAAAAGTCAAAGAGCAGAAGATAGTTAAGGAAGTTGAAAAAAAGGTAGAAATCATTCGAGAGAAGAAGAAAGAAGAAAAAAAGAAAGAAGAAAAAGCAATACAGGAAAAACCAAAAGTTGTATTAAAAATAGGTGATAAAGTGCGGATGATTGATGGCAAATCTACAGGAACTATTGACACTATCGAAAAAGGAAAAGCTGTAGTTAATTATGGAATTTTCACAACAAATGTTGCACTTGATCAACTTGAATTTGTTGAACGAAAAAAGAGTTAAATACTATACCTAGCTATGATCATTTAGGCTTGTTAAAGTATCCTTAAACCACATTTCTGAGAATTTTATCTTTATATATTTGAAGCATTACTATTAAAATTGTAGCCACAATTATGCGAAAAATATTTCTTTTAGTCGGCCTAAGCTTACTAATTCCTTTTACATCAGGAGCACAACAACCCAATAAACCGAATGCATCAGAAATTCATGAATCAATAAAAAAACTTAACTTCTTAGGTTCGGTTCTATACGTTGCTGCACATCCGGATGATGAAAACACCAGGTTAATTTCATTTATGGCTAACCATGTTAAAGCCAGAACTGCCTACCTATCGTTGACTCGAGGAGATGGAGGGCAAAACCTAATCGGACCGGAGATAAGAGAACAATTAGGAGCCATACGAACTCAAGAGTTATTAGCCGCAAGAAAAACTGATGGTGGCGAACAAATATTTACGAGGGCCAATGATTTTGGGTATTCTAAGCACCCCGACGAAACACTTTCCATTTGGAATAAAAAAGAAGTATTAAGTGATGTGATATGGGCCATTAGAAAATTTAGACCTGATGTTATTATTAATCGATTTGATCATAGAACTCCAGGAAGCACACATGGACATCATACATCTTCGGCTATGCTAAGTACTGAAGCCTTTGATCTTACAGCTAATAAAGAAATGTATCCAAATCAGCTTCAATATACAGAGGCATGGCAACCCAAAAGGTTATTTTTTAATACATCATGGTGGTTCTATGGTAGTAGAGAAAACTTTGAAAAAGCCGATAAATCAAAGATGCTAAGCTTCGATACTGGAGTGTACTACCCTACCATAGGTCTTTCTAATACAGAAATCGCGTCACTTAGTCGAAGCCAACATAAATCTCAAGGATTTGGTAGTACTGGAACTCGTGGAACATCTAATGAGTACATCGAATTAATAAAAGGAGAACTCCCAAAAGATAAAACCAATATATTTGAAGGAATTGATACTTCATGGAATCGCATTAAAGGCGGAAAAGAGATAGGTAATATTTTATATCAAGTAGAAAAAGATTTCGATTTTAGAAATCCTGCCGCTTCAATCCCTCAACTCATAAAGGCATATCAACTTATTCAGCAATTAGAAGATAAACACTGGAAAACTGTAAAAACTAAAGAAATAAAAGGCATTATTGCTGGAGCTTCGGGACTCTATCTAGAAGCTGTGGCAACCCAACCCTATACTACCAAAGGAGGTGAAATAAACCTAAAATTAGAAGCTATTAACAGAAGTACTTCAAATATTATATTGAAATCTATTAAAATCGATGTAATCAATATAAATGACGCTTCAGAGAAAGCACTCTCTAATAATATTAGGAACAATTTCGAATTTAAAGGAATGATTCCTAATGATTTTGAATATACAAACCCTTATTGGCTTAACAAAAAGGGCACTTTAGGAATGTATCTGGTCAATGATCAAAAACTAATCGGTAAACCAGAAACGGATCATAAAATTAAAGCGGTATTCAATTTGCAAATTGAAGGTGTTTCAATTCCGTTTTCAAAAGAAATAGTATACAAAACCAATGACCCTGTAAAAGGTGAGGTTTATAAACCTTTTGAGGTTATACCTACGGTTTCTGCACATATAAAAGATAAAGTAATTATTTATGCCAATGGCCCTTCAAAACAAATTCCTATTATTATAAAAGCAGGTAAAGCGAATATAAAAGGAAGTATTTCTTTAGCACATCCGGAAGGATGGGAAGTATCGCCAGAACATATTGATTTTACTTTAAGCCAACAAGGAGAGGAAAGAACCGTAGTTTTTAAACTTACTGCACCACAAAATCAAAGCGAAGGATATATTTCACCCATAATAAATTGTAATGGAGACGTATTCTCGAAAGATATAATCACTATAGACTATGATCATATCCCCTATCAAACTATAGTTCTTCCTTCAGAAACAAAGGTGGTTAAATTGGATATTAAGAAAAGAGGCCAAAATATAGGATATATTGAAGGTGCAGGAGATGTTGTTCCAGAAAGCTTACAGCAAATTGGCTACAAGGTAACAACTATTGATCCCGAATCAATTTCGGCAGAAACCTTAAAACCTTTTGACGCCATTGTAGTCGGAATTAGAGCTTATAATACGGTAGAACAACTAAAATTTAAACAGCAATACTTGCTTGATTATGTAAAAGCAGGAGGAAATTTAATCATTCAATATAATACAAATCGAAGATTAAAGGTTGAAGAAAATCTTGGCCCTTATCCATTTAAATTATCAAGAGATAGAGTTACTGACGAAAATGCTGAAATAACCTTTTTAGCTCCAGATCACCAAGTTTTAAACTCTCCTAATAAAATTACCAAAGAAGATTTTAAAGGATGGGTACAAGAACGTGGATTATACTTTCCAAACGAATGGTCAAAAGAGTATACAGCAATTTTGGCTTCCAATGATAAAGGAGAAACTCAAAAAAAGGGACCTTTATTAATTGCAAAATATGGAAAAGGGTATTATGTATACACTGGTCTTAGCTTTTTCAGAGAATTTCCTGCCGGTGTTCCGGGTGCATATCGTCTTTTTGCAAATATGTTATCTTTAGGGAAATAAATGACCGCAATGGAAGAATCAAAAGAAAAATTTGTCTGGAAAAAGCTGTACTCAGCAGTATTGATTGCTAATGTATTATACATCATATTTTTCTATTTGATCACTAGTATGTATTCCTCATAAAAATACACACACTCTTATTTCATAATTCACAAATTAATTCTTGATCATAAGCATATGCAAACTATAGACTGGATTGTACTCATCGGAACCCTATTATTTATTGTTTTATATGGGGTCTGGAAAACGAAAGGCAGTAAAAACGTTCAAGAATACATTCGTGGAGGCAATGAGGCTAAATGGTGGACAATTGGTTTATCTGTAATGGCAACTCAGGCCAGTGCAATAACCTTTCTTTCAACTCCCGGACAAGCATTTCATAGCGGAATGGGGTTTGTTCAATTTTATTTTGGACTTCCTATCGCAATGGTGATCATTTGTTTGATTTTTATACCACTATACCATAAACTAAACGTCTATACCGCATATGAATACCTAGAAAGCAGATTTGATTTAAAAACACGAACGCTAACGGCCATATTATTTTTAATACAACGAGGATTAGGCGCGGGGATCACTATTTTTGCTCCTGCCATTATATTATCAGCAGTATTGGGGTGGAATCTTACTTCATTAAATATAATTATTGGGATTCTCGTTATTATATATACCGTATCTGGCGGAACTAAAGCCGTAAGCGTTACTCAAAAACAACAAATGGCAGTTATTTTTACAGGAATGTTTATTGCCTTTTTTCTAATTATAAGCTATTTACCAGATGGCGTTACTTTTTCCAAAGCATTAGACATTGCCGGTGCTAGTGGAAAAATGAAAGTTTTAGATTTTTCTTTTGATCTTAATAATCGCTACACAGTTTGGACGGGTATTTTAGGAGGTACTTTTTTAATGCTATCCTATTTTGGAACCGACCAAAGTCAAGTACAACGGTATTTATCAGGTAAATCTGTTAAAGAAAGTCAATTAGGGCTACTTTTTAATGGATTACTAAAAGTACCAATGCAATTCTTTATTCTTTTAGTTGGAGTTATGGTATTCGTTTTTTATCAATTTAACCCTACCCCCATAAATTTTAACCCTGCAGCAAAAGAAGCTGTTCAAAATTCTGAATATGCCCAGGAGTATAAGCAACTTGAAAACAAATTAGAAGAAGTTAATGCTAAAAAAGAATTGTTTATAAATAACTATTTAACAGACAATCAAGTAAAGAGTAAGACATCAATTCAAGAGCTTAATGTTGTTGATAAACAAATTAGAGATGACGCAAAAGTGCTAATTAAAAAAGCAAATCCAGATGTAGAAACCAATGATAAAGATTATGTTTTTATTCATTTTATTCTTAATAATTTACCGCGGGGATTGATCGGATTATTACTAGCAGTAATTTTATCAGCAGCAATGTCTTCTACCGCTTCAGAGCTCAATGCATTAGCTTCTACAACTACAATTGATTTATATAAGCGCAATATAAAAGACGAAAAAACAGATAAGCATTACGTAAATGCTTCTAAATTCTTTACACTGGTATGGGGAGTACTGGCCATTTTGGTTGCATGTTTTGCAAATTTATTTGATAATTTAATCCAGTTAGTTAATATTATTGGTTCTATCTTTTATGGAAATGTATTAGGTATATTTCTATTGGCATTTTTTATAAAATTTGTGCATAGTAACGCTACTTTTATTGCCGCCATAATAACCCAATGTATTGTGATTTTTGTTTGGACACAAGATTGGTTACCCTTTTTATGGCTCAATGCTTTAGGTTGTGGTTTGGTAATGATAATTGCTATTTTAATACAACCTGCAATAGGTTCTAAACCTAAAACAACATCATAATGTCCTCGGAAAGAGTTATAAAATGGGGTATTATTGGTTGTGGTAAAATTGCACATAAATTTGCAGAAGATCTTCTTACAATTCCATCAGCAAAACTTCACGCAGTAGCAAGCCGAAGTACTAAAAAAGCTAGTGATTTTGGAGCTATCTACAACGCCGCTATCTTTTATGATAATTATGAAGCACTAAGTAAAGATCCTGAAATTGATATTATCTATATCGCAACCCCACACACTTTGCATTATCAAAACACGATAATGTGTCTTACTAACAAAAAGGCTGTTTTATGTGAAAAACCATTTGCCATGAATGCAAATCAGGTCGAACAAATGATTATAGCAGCACAACAAAATAAGGTCTTTTTAATGGAAGCCCTTTGGACCTATTTTTTGCCGCATTACAGATATGTTTTAGATAAAATTGAATCAAAAGAACTAGGAAAAGTCAAAGCCCTTAAAGCTGATTTTGGTTTTGCATCTGCTTTTAATCCAGATAGTCGAGTTTTTAATAAAAAACTTGGAGGAGGTAGCTTACTAGACGTTGGTATATATCCACTTTTTGCTGCATTAACTATTCTAGGATATCCTGAAAAAATCAATGCACATGCAACCTTCGGAAAAACTGCTGTAGATGAAACCTGTACTATGCAACTGCACTATAAAAATGGAGTAACCGCTTCATTGTTTAGTGCTATCAATCAAAAAACCAATACCGAAGCAATTATAACATTAGAAAACGGAACGATAATTATTAATAGTCGTTTTCATGAACCATCTTCTGTAACAATAAAAAAAGAAGGAAAATCAGAGCATATTGAATTTGAAGCACCCACAAATGGATATAGCTTTGAAGCAATTCATGCGCAGGAAATGATATTACAAAATCGTATTGAAAGTACGATAATGACTTTTGAAAAAAGCCGGCAACTCATACAACTTTTGGATACAGTTAGAGAAAAGATTAACCTAACCTATAATAACTAAGTGATGATAAAATTGTGCCCTCTTCTATTTTTCATTTTATGTTATGCAAACATAGTCTGTGCTCAAAATAAAATACTTATACCCGGTCAAGATGAGAATTTTCCACTTTATTCTTACTTAGATACGATAAAAGTGACGCATTATTTAAAGAAGTATGAAAAAGGAGTATTATCGGTAGACTCCATTTCAGAAATTAGAGAATACCTAAAATTATTCGCTAAAAAAAATGATCCTCTTGCTCAATTTCTTTACGCCAAAATTCATGATTTTCCATTCGGTAAGAATACAAAGGAGAATACCAAAATTGCTATTACTTATTATAAAAAAGCCGATAAGCAAAATTTGGCCGCTGCTGCTGGTGTTCTCTCTAAAGCATACCGGTACGAAGACCTGAACGTATCAATTAACTACTCTAAAAGCCGAAAATACTTAAACCGTATGATTGAATTTGGAGATACTGGACTAAAGGCAGATGGATGTACTGAACTTGCTCGTATTTACTATCAACCCGAAGATTCTTCAATAAAAAAAGACATTCATAAAGCAATAATGTACCTCGAAAAGGCTCTTGACTATAAACCAAATGATGGTCGAATATTGGATTTTCTGGGCGGTTTGCATGAAGAAAACGGTGAGTACTTGAAAGCAGTAGAAGCTTTTCTAAACTCTGATAACGAGCAAATGTATCTTAAAGTAGCACAATGGCTTCTTGATGGTAAAAAGATACCCAAAAACGAAGAAAAGGCAATTCAAATTATTTTAAAAGTTGCCGCAAGTATTAAAGAAAATTATGGGCCTTATGGGCAAGGATATATGGGATCCAAAAACCCAATTCATATGCTCAATGATTTATATTGTAAAAAACGTATCTCAAAATCAAAAATTCAAGAATACTATATAGATTACTGGTGTGATATGTAGTAAAAACATCAATAAAAAAAAGCGTTCTGCAATACACAGAACGCTTTTTATGATTTGTGTGTGAAAAAGAGTGTTTATTTAGCCCCCCACTCTGCAAGGGAATCTTTGTTTAATTTTACGTAGTCAGCATTTCCTGCTTTTTCTGCTAATTCTAACGATGTTTTTGCAGCTTTTATTGCACCATCTTTATCTCCTTTTTTTGCATAGATCAAAGATTGCTGTCTGTGGTACCAGAAAGCTGGCTCTTTACGTAAAGAAATTGCTTTATCAATATGTTCTTTTGCTTTATCAAAGTTTTCTATGTTTTTATAAAACACTGCCGCCTGATAATGATCTCCAGCAGATGGTCCGGCCATAACTTTTTCGATACTAGCTAAAGCAGCCTCTTTTGCAGGAACTTCTATTTTTACAGCTGCTTCTGTTTTAGCCCATAAAAAATTCAATATTGCAGAATCCATTTTAAAATCACTGAATACAATTGTAAAAGTCTCTATATTAACAGGCATAACAGTAGGTTTTACAGAAACTTTTGCAGCAACTTTGGCATCATCCCATTCTCTAGGCGTACCCCAGTTATTAGCATCGCTATAAAAAATCACTTCCCAATTTTCCTTACCAGGCTTTGTAAAGATAGCATATGTACCTTTTTTTAGCTCCTTACCTCCTACTTTTACATCATCACTAAACGTAATTTGCGTGTTCTTATTAGCACCTGTTCTCCAAAGTTTATCAAATGGCACTAAATCTCCAAAAATAGTTCTTCCTCTCATACTAGGACGTGAGTACTCTACAGAAACATCTGTTAATCCAATAACCTGCTCAATTTTAGAAGATGGGCTAGGTTGTGGGGTTTTAACCTGAGCTTCTATCCCAAAAGATAATAAAGCCGCAGAAAGAAATAAGACGATTTTTTTCATTGTATTTAATTTAGTTTGTTGAATTATTGACAACGAAAATAAGGAATACACCTGCATTAAGAGTTAACAAAAACTTAAAATAAGGAATAGTATATTTGTCAGCATATTCAGATAATCATGCGAACATATATTTCAGAAAGTATTGGCACGTTTAGTTTAGTTTTTTGTGGTACAGGTGCAATGACTATTAATGAAATTACCGGTGGTGATGTTACCCATGTAGGGATAGCAATTACATGGGGACTGATTGTTATGGCCATGATATATGCATTTGGAGAAATATCCGGAGCACATTTTAATCCTGCGGTTACTATTGCCTTTGCTTATGCCAAAAAATTTGAATGGAAAGAAGTACCTAAGTATATAATCGCCCAATGTATAGGAGCAATATTTGCTAGTAGTCTTTTGCTTTTTTTATTCCCTGATAGTGACTTTTTAGGAGGGACTCTACCCTCAATTGATGCTTTCAAAGCATTTATACTAGAATTACTACTCACCTATTTTCTTATGGTTGTGATCATAAATGTTTCCACCGGATCAAAAGAAACCGGAACAATGGCTGGTATAGCGATTGGAGGCGTGGTGCTATTAGAAGCCATGTTTGCTGGCCCCGTTACCAAAGCATCTATGAATCCAGCAAGATCATTGGGACCTGCTCTTTTATCTGGACATTGGGAACACCAATGGCTCTATTTTACAGCACCAATCATAGGGGCATTATTAGCTGTAGTTACATGTAAAATTGTAAAACCTGATAACTGCTGTGAGGATTGTTAATTACTCTATGCAATTCTCTTTGATCAGGATTTGCATAATTAGGGCTTTTTAACATATATTTATCATATAATAAACATCCCCCAATATGGAGCATTTTTCTAACGAATTTTGCCAAATGCAGTTATATGATCAATTCGTTATACTTACCATAAACGAAAACGTCAATTTTACTCTGGATAAAGCATCAATTATAAGAGACCAATTACGAAAGTACTATAAGTCAAAAGACTTTTTAATGATTAGTCATCGTAAGCATAATATTAATGTTACGCCCGACATATACAAACAAGGTCAACTCTCTAACATGAGAGGGCTTGCAATTGTATCAGATAACAGTGAAGAAAGAGATAAGGCAATTATAGAACAACAATTATATGGTAGATCTTTCGCTTTCTTTAATACACTTGAAGACGCCAAATCATGGGCTGAAGCATATTTTTAAGTTGTAAAAAATTATTTTTTGTTTAACAGATAGCACGTAAAAGTTAAACAAAATCATTGTACCTTTACTTCATAATTACATGAAGATATGAAGATCTATACGCTAAAGGCAAAACAAAATTTACCCATTTCTATTGATGAAGCTTGGGAGTTTTTATCAGATCCTAAAAATCTTAAAACTATTACTCCAGACTATATGGGTTTTAATATTCTATCGGGTGCTGATCGTAAAATGTACCCAGGACAAATTATACAATACATAGTAACCCCTGTTGCGGGAATTAAAAACAAATGGGTGACAGAGATCACTCATGTAAGAGATAAGCAATACTTTGTAGATGAACAGCGCTTTGGGCCCTATGCACTATGGCATCACAAGCATTTCATAAAAAAGATTCCTGGTGGTGTAGAAATGGAAGACATAATTGATTATAAAATACCTTTTGGAATTTTAGGACAACTAATACATCCAATACTGATTAAACCAAAGCTTAAGGAAATCTTCAAATATCGAGAGAAAAAGTTAATAGAAATATTTGGAACATTAGATACCAACACAACCAATTCAATTGTATTTGCTTAACACTTAAAAAATGAGAAAAAATATATTACTAATTGGAGGAAGCCATGGAATTGGTTTTGAAATTGCTTTAAAATTATATAGCGAACATAATATTTTTATTGCATCAAGAACCAATGAAAATCTTGGAAATCTGGAAGTGACTCATATTCCGTATGATGCATCTAAAGATGAAATTGACGCTTCAGTGCTACCAGAACGAATTGATGGGTTTGTATATTGCCCAGGCAGTATTAACCTTAAACCTTTTAAAACGCTTTCTCCTTTAGCTTTTGAAGAAGATATGCAGATCAATTTTATGTTTTTGGTAAAAATTGTGCATAACCTTCTTCCAAAACTTAAAAACTCGGATCAAGCAAGTTTAGTATTTTTTAGTACCGTTGCTGTTAAAATAGGAATGCCTTTTCATACCAGTATTGCGGCCGCCAAAGGCGCTATAGAAGGTTTTGCAAAAGCCCTTGCGGCAGAATATGCTCCTCAATTTAGAGTTAATGTCATTGCACCTTCACTAACCGATACTCCTTTAGCAAAAAGATTACTCGGAAATGATAAGAAAAAGGAAGTAATGAACAACAGGCATCCTATGAAACGTGTTGGTCAAGCGGAAGATATTGCCAATATTGCAAGTTTTTTATTGAGCGATAATAGCAGTTGGATTACTGGACAAGTTATTGGCGTTGATGGCGGAATGTCAACCCTAAATATTAATTAAGCATGAGCCAAAAAGTATCTGTTTTTTGGTTTAGAAGAGACCTTAGGCTTCAAGATAATGTAGGATTATTTAACGCTCTTCAAGGAAAATATCCAGTGCTTCCAATTTTCATTTTTGACAAAAACATATTAGATCACCTTCCTAAAAATGATTCCAGGGTTACCTTTATTTTCGAAACTCTACAAAAAATGAATCAAGAGCTTCAGAAAACATATTCAAGCTCATTGGGTCAATATTATGGAACTCCAGAATCAGTTTTTGAAAACTTGACATCTCAATACGATATCCAAAAAGTATACACTAATCATGATTATGAACCTAATGCCATAAATCGTGATGCAAAAATTAAAACACTTTTAACTAAAAATAAAATTGAATTTCTTTCCTTTAAAGATCAAGTAATTTTTGAAAAAGACGAAATCTTAAAAGCCGACGGAAGCGCTTATGTTGTATATACGCCTTATAAAAATAAATGGAAGGATACATTTAATGCCTTAAAAGCAAAACCATGCACAACTACGCAATATCTTAATAACTTAATTACAACTACAACACTTCCAAAAGTATCGTTGAGTGATATGGGATTTACAACATCCTCAATCAAAATACCTGATTTTGATGCGTCTCCAAATCTAATTCAAAATTATGAAGACACTAGAAATTTTCCTGCAAAAAACAAAGGTACATCTAGACTGGGTCCTCATCTTCGTTTTGGCACTGTAGGAATAAGAACAATAGTACAAAAAGCTATCATGCAAGACAATGAAGTATTTTGGTCAGAATTAATATGGCGAGATTTTTTTATGCAAATACTTTGGCACTATCCTCATACCAAAGACAAGGCATTTAAGCCAAAATATGATAGAATTAACTGGCGCAATAATGAAGATGAATTTGAGAATTGGAAAAATGGAACAACTGGATATCCTCTAGTCGATGCCGGAATGCGTCAACTTAATCAAACTGGATATATGCATAATCGTGTACGAATGGTCGTAGCAAGTTTTTTATGCAAGCATTTATTAATAGACTGGCGTTGGGGAGAAGCATATTTTGCCGAAAAATTACTCGATTATGACATGTCGGCCAATGTTGGAAACTGGCAATGGGCTGCTGGTTCTGGCGTAGATGCAGCTCCATATTTTAGAATTTTTAATCCTACCACTCAAATTACCAAATTTGATAAAGCATTACAATATATTAATACTTGGGTTAACGATCTCAACGAACTTACTTACCCACAACCCATAATTGATCATAAAATGGCACGAGAACGATGTTTAAAAGTCTACAAAGAAGCCATTGGTTAACAACAAATTATAACATTTTTTTAAAATAATTCGAATGAAGTTTTTTGTATTTTAAAGGATATTTTTATAAGTACTAACCCTTAAACTTCAAACCGATGAACACACAGCAAGTAGCAGATCGTTTGGTAGAGCTTTGCCGTATTGGCGAAAATATGCAGGCCATTAATGAGTTATATGCCAACAACGTAGTAAGTAAAGAAATGCCTGGTGTACCAAATTCGGTAATATCTGGTAAAGATGCAGTAACCAAAAAGAGTGAAGATTGGTATGCAAGTGTAGAAGAGTTTCATGGAGGAGAAATCTCGGATCCAATTGTTGCAGAAGATCATTTTAGTTGCAAAATGAAAATGGACTGCACTTTTAAAGGACAAGGTCGCATGCAAATAGAAGAACTTGCCGTTTATCAAGTAAACAATGGAAAAATTACTGAGGAACAGTTTTTCTATACAATGCCTGCATAGAAAACTATCTATTAAAACTTCGGTAAATTAGAATTTAACACCAACCGATAATTGAACAACCGAATGTTGTCTTTCGATAGTGTCATTCGCTTCATCGTCTACAATATTTGCTAGACCTAAGCTGTAACGAGCTTGAAAAAAAGCTCCCATCTCGAATTGATAACCCAATCCAAAATTAGCACCATAATCAACATCTGAAATAATATCTTTAACATCAATATCAGATTTTTCTGTACCTCCACCAATAGAATTTTTGAGTTGTCTCACAGCAGCAGCCAGATATCCTACTTGTGGCCCTACTTCTATACTAAAACCTGGAACTACATAAAATGGATAGTATTTTACCATTACTGGTAAATAAATATAATCTAGTTTGAGTATTTCATCATCAAAGTTAGGTTCTTCACTATCATATTTCACCCCTTGAAAAGAATATAACAACTCAGGTTGCACAGCTAAATACTCATTAATGGGGATTTCGGCAGCTAAACCAACATGGACAATAGTTCTTGGATCAAAACCGCTAGTTTGGTCTCCAAGAAGATCAGCAACATTAAGTCCGAATTTAAAGCCCATTTGAAACGATTCTACTTGGGCATTACTTGTCTGAGCCATTAAACCAAGCACTAAAACAATGAAATAAAGTCTTTTAATCATAATTATAAATTTGGAGCAAATTAGTATATAAACGAAAAAAAATCCGTAAAATTTCTTTTGATACTTATATAATACATACACTTCACATTAAGTATCAATCAAAATATATTCTAATCAATTTTCTTCACTACTAATTTTCTAAATGAAGAAAAAATGAAAACCAAAAGTAAACAACACTTTCCAGAAATAAAAAAATATAATTACGCCTGTAACGATTAAACTATACGTTAAGTAAACTTTTAATTTGTTCTAGGGCTGGATTTCGATTATTTTCTTTCCAAATCACCGATAATAATGTTTTTTGTGATATCCGCGGAATTTCAAGAAACTTTACCCCTAAATCAAATCCATACTGTAGTGATGTAGGAACTATAGCAACTCCTAACCCACTCTCGACCAACTTATAAATAGTTTGAGCGTGAACAGATTTATGAGAAACTTTAGGTGTAAAACCTTTATCCTCGCAGATACTCATTATCTTATCATAGTATAAGGAGCTATAATCGGAAGAAAATAACACAAAATTTTCTTCCGATACCTGCTTAATACTTCTAAATGTCTCTTTTGTCAATTTGTGATTTTCTGGTAAAACCAAAGAAAAAGTATCTTCAAAAACTGTTCTCATTTTCAAACCTTTTGGCACACGAGCCAATCTTACAAAACCTATATCTAACTGATCTTTTTCTATAGCTTCAACTTGTAAGTGATTAGACATTTCTTCTAGATTAAATCGTATTGCAGGAAACTTTGTATTAGATTTTACCAACAACTCAGGAATCACTGTTTGCATTGCCGATCCCAAAAAACCAATTCGTATTTCTCCTTTATTACCCTTATCAATCAAACGAGTTTGTTTTACGGTAAAATCAATATGATTAAAAATATACTCCAGTTCTTTTTTAAGATAAAGACCCGCTGGCGTTAAACTTACATTACGTTTATTTCTATCAAAAAGCGAAACCCCGATACGTTCTTCCAGTTGTTTAATCTGCCTACTCAACCCTGGCTGGGAAATAAATAATTTCTCTGCTGCTTTTCTAAAATGAAGTTCTTCTGCAACAGCCAAAAAATATGCAAAATGTCGAAGCTCTAATTGATAACTCATAGTTATTAGTAATTAACAAAATAAGTATTTTTAATTATTAAAAGTAACTATTAATTTAGTAATTACAAATCAGCAACATAATACTGTCAAATATGTCACAACATTTTTCTTACGGAGAAGATTATCTTACCGCTGGAATGGCCATAAAAATAGCTCAAGGAGAAATTAAAGGCATCATCTCTGAAGCCACTAGAAATAAAATTCAAAAAAACCGCCAAGTAGTTGATAATATTGTCGAAAAAGGACAACCAGTGTATGGGATCAATACAGGTTTTGGACCATTATGCACAACAAAAATCACGAAAGAAGAAACAAAAATTTTACAAAGTAACATTTTACAAAGCCATAGTGTTGGTGTAGGAGAACCTATCGACCGTCAAATTGCAAAGTTGATGATGATTTTAAAAATACAGTCATTGGCCAAAGGGCATTCTGGTATAGCAGTAAAAACTATTGAAAGAATATTATGGCACATAGAAAATGATGCTATACCGATAGTACCTTGTCAGGGATCTGTAGGTGCTTCTGGAGATTTAGCCCCGCTGTCCCATTTATTTTTACCTCTAATCGGATTAGGAAAAGTCATATATCAACAAAAAACAATAACCACAAAAGAATTATTTAAACATACCGGGTTAACTCCCGTTGATTTAGGTCCAAAAGAAGGTCTTGCCTTAATTAACGGAACACAATTTATTGCTGCACATGCCGTACAAGTTCTATCAAAACTTCACAATTGTCTTTCGCATGCAGATATTATTGGTGCAATGATGATTGAAGGACTACAAGGATCGGTTAAACCTTTTTACAAAGAGCTACATCAATTACGCCCTTTTAAAGGAAATATTCATACAGCAACCAGGGTAAAATCTTTATTAAAAGGTTCAGAAATCATGGAAGATCATATTGATTGCGATAGAGTTCAGGATCCATACTCCCTGCGTTGTATCCCTCAAGTTCATGGTGCTTCAAGAAATGCGTGGCTACATCTCAAAGAGTTACTTGAAATAGAACTCAACTCTGTTACAGATAACCCAATCATTATAGATGAAAACCTTACCATTAGTGGGGGTAGTTTTCATGGACAACCACTAGCAATGGCATTAGATTATGCATGCTTAGCCGCTTCAGAAATCGGTAATATTTCAGATCGTAGAATATATCTTGCACTAGAAGGAAACTCACCGGGAGTACCAAAACTACTTATGGAGGATACAGGAATCAATTCTGGCTATATGATTCTTCAATACACAACGGCGGCATTAGCAAGTGAAAATAAAGGGCTATGTTTTCCATCAAGCGCAGATAGTATCCCAACATCTCTAGGGCAAGAAGATCATGTAAGCATGGGATCTATCGGTGGAAGAAAAGCATTAAGAGTACTTGAAAATGTAGAAAAAATCCTAGCCATTGAGCTACTAACCGCTACCCAAGCTTTTGAATTTAGAAAACCTCTAAAATCGGGAAAAATCCTTGACGAAATTCATAAATATGTAAGAACAGTAGTACCTTTTGCAGATAAGGACCGTGTGTTTGCAGATGATATTGAAAAAGGAATTGAGATGATTAAAGACAATACCATAATACATATTACTGATAAAATCTCTAAAAGGGAAAAATTATCATTGGAAACCCAGTATTCTAATGAATTTGAGGTATATTAATTAGATAAATATGTTTAGGAAAACTGTAAAGTAGCATTATGAAGAAATACAAATTAATTGGTCCGTTTTCTCAACTTATAAGTCTGGAAGAGATAGCCACAAAAGGTCCTATCAAGGATGAAGAATTATCTATCCAGAACAATGTAGGAATACTTATTGAAAATGAGAAAATCTATAGCATAGGTGATTATACTGAAATTAAAAAAGAGGCGGCTTCATTAGATGCCGAAATTATCGAATTACAAGCCAATTATGTATGTACTCCTGGATTTGTAGACGCGCATACGCATATTTGCTTTTCGGGATCAAGAGCAAGAGATTATGCTATGCGAAATGGTGGTAAATCGTATTTAGAGATTGCCGAAGCCGGAGGCGGAATTTGGGATACAGTAACACAAACCAGGAAAGCAACACAACAAGAACTTACTTACGGTATTCTGAAACGAGCAAATACACTCTTGAAAAGTGGAATTACCACTATAGAAGTAAAAAGTGGATATGGACTATCTGTTTCTGAAGAATTAAAAATGCTACGTGCTATAAAAAGTGCTAATCAAAACCTGGAAGCTGATCTTATTCCTACCTGTCTGGCCGCACATATGCTACCCAAAGATTTTGATGGAAATCATGAAACATATCTTGACACCATAAGCAATACGCTTTTCCCTATCCTAAAAGAAGAGAATCTTACCAACAGAATCGATGCTTTTATTGAAAAAAGCGCTTTTCTTCCATCAGACATTTACCTGTATTTTAGGAAAGCTAAAGCAATGGGGTTTGATATTACAGTTCATGCAGACCAGTTTAGCACAGGAGGTAGTGAAGTTGCTGTACAAATGAATGCAATTAGTGCAGATCATCTTGAAGCAAGCACCGAAGACGAAATAGCTTTATTGAGTAATAGCAATGTAGTTTCAGTAGCTTTACCAGGTGCTTCTATTGGATTAGGATGCGATTTTACTCCTGCTCGAAAACTATTGGATGCAGGAGGTGCCCTTGCCATTGCTAGCGACTGGAACCCAGGGTCAGCACCTATGGGAGACCTATTAACTCAAGCATGCATTTTAGGTACATTCCAAAAATTATCCAATGCAGAAGTCTTGGCAGGAATCACATGTAGAGCATCAGCTGCCCTGAATCTTAATGACCGTGGACGATTAGTAACCGGTATGTTAGCCGATTTTAATCTGTTTCGTACAAATCATTTTAACGAAATATTCTATCATCAAGGAAAAATGACTCCTTCTCAAGTATGGAAACGAGGAGATATTGTGTATTCTGATCATAATTAAACAACAATGAACTTCAAAGAAAAAATACTTCAGGGCATACCTCAAACATTACCATCAAAAAAAGAGTTGGATGCTACCATTAGTCGTGCTCCAAAGCGAAAACAAATCTTATCGATAGAGGAAAAAAAATTGGCTCTTCGTAATGCGTTGAGATATTTCCCAAAACCATGGCACGATGAGCTTGCTTTAGAGTTCTTAGAAGAACTTAATGAATATGGCCGTATTTATATGTATCGCTTTATACCAGAATATGATATATATGCCCGCCCTATTGATGAATATCCTGCCAAAACCAAACAAGCAGCCGGTCTTATGTTAATGATTCAAAATAACCTGGACCCCGAAGTAGCTCAACATCCTTATGAGTTAATTACGTATGGAGGGAATGGTGCCGTTTTTCAAAATTGGGCACAATATCTTATTACAATGCAGTATTTAGCAACAATAACCGATGAGCAAACCTTGCATATGTACTCTGGACACCCTATGGGATTATTCCCATCTTCAAAAGATGCGCCTAGAGTAGTGGTTACTAATGGAATGATGATACCTAATTACTCTAAACCTGATGATTGGGAAAAATATAATGCATTGGGCGTTACTCAGTATGGTCAAATGACAGCAGGAAGTTATATGTATATTGGTCCACAAGGTATTGTTCATGGTACAACCATTACGGTAATGAACGCTTTTAGAAAAACGTTGAAATCAAATGAAATTCCGGCTGGTAAGATTTTTTTAACGGCAGGATTAGGTGGAATGAGCGGAGCACAACCAAAAGCAGGCACTATAGCCGGATGCATAACAATTTGTGCCGAAATCAATTCGCAAGCCGCCATTAAACGTTATGATCAAGGTTGGGTAGATGAAATTCTTGATAATCTTACAGATTTAGTAGACAGAACCCAAAAAGCAGTTAAAAACAATGAGGTTGTATCTATTGCCTATCAAGGTAACATTGTAGACGTTTGGGAACGATTCTATGACGAAAACATACATATAGAACTAGGGTCTGATCAAACATCATTACATAATCCATGGTCTGGCGGATATTATCCCGTTGGGCTTAGTTATGAAGAATCCAATGCAATGATTGCAAACAACCCGAAACAGTTTAAAACTAAAGTTCAGGAATCATTACGAAGGCATGCAGCCGCAATTAATAAACATACAGAAAGAGGTACTTACTTTTTTGACTATGGAAATGCATTTTTACTTGAGGCTTCACGAGCGGGTGCAGATATAATGGCTAAAAATGGCATTGATTTTAAATACCCATCATACGTGCAGGATATTCTTGGACCTATGTGTTTCGATTACGGATTTGGACCATTTAGATGGGTTTGTACTTCAGGGAACCCCGAAGACTTAGACAAAACCGATCAAATTGCTTTAGAAGTAATGAAAGTAATTAAAAAAGCTTCTCCAAAAGAAATTCAACAACAGATGCAGGATAACATTACTTGGATACAGGAAGCTAAACAAAATAAACTCGTAGTAGGCTCGCAGGCAAGAATTTTATATGCCGATGCCGAAGGGAGAATAAAAATTGCTCAAGCCTTTAACGAGGCCATCAAAAATGGAAAAATTACTTCGCCAATAGTTTTAGGAAGAGATCATCATGATGTAAGTGGTACAGATTCGCCTTATAGAGAAACTAGCAATATCTATGATGGCAGCAAGTTTACTGCCGATATGGCCATTCACAATGTTATTGGAGATAGTTTTAGAGGAGCAACCTGGGTATCAATACACAATGGTGGCGGTGTTGGTTGGGGAGAAGTAATAAATGGAGGTTTCGGACTTGTTCTAGATGGATCTAATGAAGCCGCACAAAGATTACAACGTATGCTCTTTTATGATGTAAATAATGGTATATCCAGAAGAAGCTGGGCCAGAAATAAAGAAGCGTTATTTGCCATTCAAAGAGAAATGGAGCGCACTCCGGATCTAAAAGTTACTTTGCCAAACTTGGTCGAAGAGAACATAATCAATAAAAATTTTAAGAGTTAATATATAGTATATAAAATCATGAAATATTACATGCAGCCGAATAAGGACCTCTGGACTGGTCGTTCATCGAATGATCAATTGTATCTGCATGAAAAGATTATTTGTCATGATCTAAAAAGGGATGCCTTTCCTGACACCAATAAGAAGTCTTTTGCTTTGTTAGGGTATGCCTGCGACGAAGGTGTGCGTAGGAATCATGGTCGTATTGGTGCAAAAGAAGGCCCCGATGTCATTCGAAAAATGTTAGCTCCATTATCAAATCATTTTTCTGATGATTTAACCATTTTAGATATTGGAAATATTACATGCCCAACAGGAAATCTTGAAGAAACACAACTCGAAACTTCAAACTGCATTGCTACGATTTTAAAGAATCAAATATTTCCCATTGTTGTAGGTGGAGGTCATGACCTTGCCTATGCCCATTATAATGGAATTAAAAAGCAATTTCCAGAAAAAAGAATTGGGATTATTAATTTTGATGCGCATTTTGATCTTAGAGTAGTAAAAGATCAAGGAAACTCTGGCACTCCTTTTTATCAAATTGCTAAAGAAAATAATATATTCGAATACCTATGTCTTGGTATTCAAAAAGAAGCAAATAATAGAGAGTTATTTGAAACTGCAAACAAATTAAATGTTAACTATCTTTTTAATACCGAGTTTACTCTTCTAAATAAGGATGAAATCACTAAAGCTGTTGATACTTTAATAGATTCTGTAGATCTTGTTTATCTTACCATCGATATTGATGGATTCTCTTCTGCATATGCTCCGGGGGTAAGTGCTCCTTCTCCAGTAGGTTTTTCTTTGAACATAGCACTAGAAACCATTCAAAAGATTTGTCATTCTAAAAAGTTATTAAGTGTTGACTTAGTAGAATTCAATCCTAAATATGATATTGATCACTGTACCGCAAGGTTAGCTTCCAGATTAATTTATAGTATCCTACAAGAACTACAAAGCATATAACAAAACCTTTTAAAGAACACTTTTCTAAACGTTTGTATAACCACTACATACAAAGAGGGAGTTTTATTTCTCTATTTAATGCTATCAAGCTCTTGCCAAGAAGTTAAAGAAAAATCTCCGATTCACTTTTTAAAAATAAAGAAGGGATTACCAAAAAATAATCCCTCGTATTGATTTAAAAAACAAATAGCCAATATTTGTTATATCTCTATTACTACTTACGAATCGCATAACTTGAAGCTTCTGGGAGTTCACTTAAAAATTTAACTATACTATTAAAGTTTAAATAATTCATGATTGTGTGATTTAAGGTTATTTGATACTAAAGTAGCTAGTTATCAACATAAAACCAAATAAAATGTTTATTATTTGTTAATAATTTGTTGAAATAAATAAAAATAACGATCAAATACACCAATAGTGGTATTATTAATATTTTAAGTAATCCAAAACCTACTTTAATTGTTAATAACTATGTTGATAACTCAAAAAAGAGTCATGAAGCAGTAAAGTAGAACTACATTCACAGCAACATAAAACACTAACAATCAAACAAAAAGAAACTAAAACGGTTATTATCAAAATATTGTCGATCATCAACCACTGAATCTAATTCAATTAAAATGTATATGGCTAATACCAAAAATTAGCAATAATGATCAATTCAATCTTTTACCTAAATTGCACCTATGAAATCTGCCTCAGTAATAGAAATTAAAACAGAACTATCGGACCATTCTCATCAAGAACTTGTAGAGTTATGCCTAAGGCTATCCCGATTTAAAAAAGAAAATAAAGAGTTACTCTCATACTTGTTATTTGAATCCTCTGATGAAGATGGCTATATAACGAGCGTTAAAAGTGAAGTTGATGAAGAATTTGATATCATCAATACCAAATCCTATCATTATATTAAAAAAAGTGTGCGTAAAATACTTCGTACAATCAAGAAATATATACGATACTCAAAAAACAAGGAAACCGAAATTGAGCTACTTCTCTATTTTTGCCAAAAGTTGATCGATTTTCAGCCGTATATAAAAAGAAATGCTGTATTGCAAACTATAGCCCGAAGGGAACTTGCAGTTATCAAAAAGAAGCTACCTCTGTTTCATGAAGATTTACAATACGATTATAACATAGAGTTAGAAGCTCTATTATCCAAAATATAAATCAAAAAGAAAACCAAAGAATAATTTATTCATTTGGTATACGTTCATCTATTAATTTAAGAGGAGCGTCACCCATAAGCTCAATCATATCCAAGATATCTCGTATACTCTGTTCTTCTTCCATTTGCTCTTCGACAAACCATTGAAGGAAATTCTCGACTCCAAAATCATTAACTTTTCTACACTTTGCAACAATTTTATAAATTGACTGTGTTACTGAAATTTCTTGTTGTAGTGCCAATTCAAAGACTTCTGTAAGTGATGCGTACTCATGAGGTATTTTAGTAACATCCGGAGAATAAGCTGCACCACCACAATCATTGATAAATTTGAAAATCTTCATCATATGCTCTCTTTCTTCTAAAGATTGCTTGTAAAAAAAAGAAGCGCTTCTCGGTAGTCCCTTTTGATCACACCATGAAGCCATTGCCAAATATACTGATGAAGAGTGCTGTTCTTTAGCTATTTGTTGGTTAAGCATATCCATAACCTCCAAATTCATACTAATTTTTTGTCTTGCAATATTTTCCATAGCGTGAGTTTTTTAATTCTAACTATAAAATTAAGGAAAAGAAAGCGTTAAAAAAGGTAGTATTTTAATTTATAGTAAGTCTAAATCTAAGCAAATTAAATAGCTAGGACGCTATTTAATTCCATCATAGCAAAAGTACCCTGAATCAATTCTGCAAAATCTAAAACCTGAAGTGTATCTAACAAAACCACATGCTCTTTATCACAGAAAGTCAATAACGTTACATCAGCATGATTTAGCATATATTCTAGGTTGTCATGCGATGATAATTGTTTTGCCTTATAGCGTAAACTAAGGAGTTGGCAAAAAGAAAGCTTTACCATTTTATGGCCAAAATCAAGGTAAAAACACCTATCTTCAGTAGATTGATAAGAAGCGTAATATTTTGAAGCAAAAAGTAAATTCATATTCCGGGCACGAAACTAATTCTTATTTAGATTTAATCCAAATATTAAGTCGATTTTTTTGATTAACACTTACACTAAGAGAAGCATTCATTAAAAAAACTACCCTTCAAACATCAAGGATACAAACTCTGCCACACAAGCCGGTTTTTCAATACCTTCAATTTCAAGAGTACAATCCCACGTGATTTTCAAACCATTGTCTGCATACTCTTCTATCTTGGTAACGCTACTGTGCAGCCGTAAACGACTATCCACCATAACCGGGTGTGGAAAACGCACTTTATTAAGTCCATAATTAAATCCCATAACCGCACTTTCAACAGTTATGAGATCCATTAGCATTTTTGAAAGCAACGAAATTGACAAAAAGCCGTGTGCAATAGTTTTTTTAAAAGGAGATTCCTTCCTCGCACGTTCTACATCTACATGAACCCACTGAAAATCCTGTGTTACGTCTGCAAAAGTATTGATCATGTCTTGAGTTATCATTATCCAGTCTCCAACAGGCAATTGCTCACCTTCCAATTTTCTAAATGCTTCAAAATCTTTATAAACAAGTTGATTCATAATGTTATTTATCTTGAGATACCTCCATCTATAGTTAAACAAATCCCTGATACATATGAAGCCTCGTCTGAAGCTAAATACAAATATCCATAAGCAATATCTTTTGGTAAAGCAGCTTTTTGCAACGGTATTTGTTTTTCAATCCCAGCTAGATGTTCCTTCGGAATTTGATCAGTCATTTCGGTAAGAGTAAAGCCAGGAGCCAATGCGTTAGCAGTAATGCCGTATTTACCTAGCTCCATAGTCCAGGTTTTTGACATTGCAATCACACCTGCTTTTGTTGCCGCATAATTGGTTTGACCAAAATTCCCGCGTAATCCAACATTAGATGCCGCAGAAACAATACGTCCGTAACCAGCTTCTTTCATATATTTTGAAACTATTTGAGTGCACAAAAACACGCCTTTAAGATTTACATCAATTACGGCATCCCATTCTGATTCACTCATTTTATGTAACGTTCGATCTTTTGTAATACCTGCATTATTAATCAAAATATCAATCTTACCATATTTCTTATGAATTCTTTCTGCTTCAACCTCAATAGCTTCTTTATTAGTGACAGAAATTTTGGTAAACTCTGCACTATTTCCAGTTTTTACAATATTTTTAGCCGTATTATCACCATCATCCAAGAGATCCCAAATGATCACGGTCGCCCCTTCTTCGGCAAATAACTCTGAAACTGCTTTTCCTATTCCTCTGGCTCCACCAGTAACAATAGCAACTTTATCTTTTAATCTCATTTTTTATGTATGAATTAGTATTAAGAACATTCTATAACAACTTTCCCTCTAACCTTACGTTGTATCATTTCCTGAAGAGCAAGTGATGCATCTTTTAAAGGGTAAATTTTATGAATATGGGGTTTTAGTTTACCTGCACCATACCACTGCATCAGCTCCATTGTATTTTCCATGTTCTTTTTAGGGGTTTTCATGGCAAAACTCCCCCAAAATACGCCTACAATAGCACAACCCTTAAGTAAAGCCAGGTTAAGAGGAATTTTAGGGATCTCACCGGTTGCAAAACCAACAACCAAATAGCGACCTTCCCAGGCCATACCTCGAATAGCGGCTTCAGAGTAAGCACCACCAACAGGATCATAGACCATATCTACTCCTTTACCATTGGTTAGTTCTTTGATTCTTGATTTTAAATCTTCTTCGGTATAATTAATAATTTCATCAGCACCAAAAGCTTTACATAATTCTAGTTTTTCATTTGTTGAAGCTGCAGCAATAACTTTTGCTCCCATAAGTTTTCCTAACTCAACAGCTGCTAAACCAACCCCTCCTGAAGCTCCCAGGACCAGCAGGGTTTCTCCTTCTTTTAGTTTACCTCTGTCTTTTAATGCGTGGTAAGATGTCCCGTATGCCATCATAAAGGAAGCAGCAACAGGAAAATTCATCATGGGTGGTTTTTTAAAACATGCATTACCAGGCACAATGACCTCTTCGGCATATCCCCCATGCATGACAAATCCAAAAACCTCATCCCCTGGTTTAAGATGAGAAATTTCTGTTCCAACTTCTTTAACTACTCCAGCAATATCACTTCCTGGTGTAAAGGGTAAATCTGGTTTAAACTGATACAATCCTTGAATAATCAATGTATCTGGAAAATTTACCCCACAGGCTTTTACTGACACCACAACTTCTTTAGCCTTAGGCCTGAGACTATCTAACTCTTCAAGTATTAAATCGGAAGGTGGACCAAATTTTTTACAAACTATTGCTTTCATCTTGTGCTAGTAAGTTTTATGTTTTTTATTCTTCAATAACTTTTAATACTAACTTCCCCATTTTTTCTCCTGAAAACAATCGTAAAAATGTTTCATGAAAGTTTTCTATACCATCATAAATATCTTCTTTACTTTTTAATTTTCCTTGGGCCATCCAGCCTCCCATTTCCATGGCGGCTTTTCCGTAATCCTTAGCATAATCCATTACTACCATTCCTTGCATTGTAGCCCTGTTCACTAATAACGACAAATAATTACTAGGGCCCTTTATGGCAACTTTATTATTATACTGAGAAATCGCACCACACACCACAATACGGGCATGCATTCTTAATCTAGCCAAGGCAGCATCAAGAATCTCTCCTCCTACGTTGTCAAAATACACATCAATGCCTTTAGGGCATTCTCTTTTAAGTCCTGCATGAATATTTTCTGCCTTATAATCTATTGCCCCATCATAACCCAGTTCATCTATCAAGTATTTGCATTTTTTTTCGCCACCTGCAATGCCCACGACACGACACCCTTTGATTTTAGCGATTTGCCCAACAACACTTCCTACTGCTCCGGCTGCACCTGATACGAGAACTGTATCTCCTTCTTTTATTTTTCCTACCTCCAGGATACCAAAATACGCAGTCATTCCAGGCATTCCTAATGTTCCTATATACATAGGTAAAGGAGCTAAGTTTGGATCTACCTTATACCAGTTATCACCATTGGTTACACTATACTGTTGAACGCCTCCCCAGCCTGTTAAATAGTCTCCTTCTTTAAATTTTGGATGATTATTTGATTTAATTACTTTTCCTACCGATCCAGCTCGCATAACATCATCAATCTGCACAGGTTCTATATATGATTTACCTTCATTCATCCAACCTCTCATTGCGGGATCTAATGATATATAATGTTGCTGAATAAGAACTTCTCCTTCACCAGGTTCTGGAATTGGATTAGATTGTAGCTCCCATGTATCTTGCTCAGGAAGACCAAGAGGTCGTTTCTTAAATATTAGTTGCTTGTTCATTGGTATACTGTTTTAATGTATTAGTCTATTTTTTATGTTTCTTATAATGATGTTCCACCATCTAGTGTTATGGTTTGCCCAGTTATAAACTTGGTATTTTCAGAAGCAAGCCATACCACTGCCTCAGCAATTTCTTCAGCTAGACCATAGCGTTTCATTGGAATCACGCTTTTCAACATTTGATCCATATCTGGCCTTACAGATAAGAGTTTATCTAGCAAAGCAGATTCTGTATACCCCGGACAAACTGCATTAATTCGAATATTTTTAGTGGCGTATTCTAAAGCAGCAGACTTCGTCATACCAACCACAGCAAACTTGCTTGCACTATAAGACAGGTTGTTTAATGATGCTTTTAAACCTGCTAATGATGCAATATTCACTATGTTTCCTCCTCCTTGTTTCATCATTTGCTGCAGTGCCAGTTTCATACAATAGAAAACTCCAGTTTGATTTACTGCGATAACACTATCCCAATCTTCTAAAGTATACTCTCCTGTTTTAGCCATGTTTTTTGGCCCGATTCCAGCATTATTAACAATAACATCTAATCGCCCAAATTGTTCAACTGTTTTAATAATTAGCTGCTCAACCTCATCAAACTTAGCAACGTTAGCTGTAATTACAACACTTTCGCCGCCATTCGCTTTAATATCATCTACAATTTTTTGTGCTTTCTCTTTTTTGATATCAGATACCACAACTTTTGCCTGATGTTTTGCAAAATGCTTAGCGGTAGCGGCTCCAATCCCTGAGCCAGCACCGGTTACTATCACTATTTTATCTTTTACTTGCATATATTTAAGTTTTACTTGGCTTTACATAGTATTAATCTTGAATCTTCTAATGCCTGACTTCTCATATCTGATGGATATCCTTTTGCTGTAATCATTTTTAGGAAATCTTCTTTAGTGGCATATTCAACGATGAGTATTTTATCCCATTCTAAACCATCGCTTGGACCTATAAGACCAAACACAGGTTTTCCTTGATAAATAATTTTAGCTTTCGATTCTTGAAAAAATGGAGCTACCGCTTGCATGTACAACGCATAGGCTTCTGCCCCACTAGTCCCTGTTTTTTCAACCTTCTTCTTAAATTTAAGAAGGTTCAGCATTTGAAAAGGGCCTTTTTCGGGCAAATTCGTGAACTCATGAAATTGCTCTGGGGTAACTCCTATATACTTATGATTCATGTGTAATTTTATTATATTAATTCGTTCTTATAATTTCACAACATTTGAGCCTTTTGACATACTAATTATTTCAGGGTAATGTTCTTTCATATTATTCAGCATAAAATCAACAGGAACATCTTCAAAATGCCCGTAATCTTCCAAATATTCCATAAAAGCGTTTCCTTCATTATTAAATTCATGTAGAATAGAATCATTTTCTCCATCAAATTCTAAAGGCGCTACATTACACATTTTACATAAAGACTCGTTAAAAGCAGGTGATGCTTTAAGCCATTTTCCTTCTAAATACACATTAATCATCCCATGTGGAGTGAGCTCATTAGTTCCAAATTTTTCTATTAATCTTTCTACGGCAATATGGTTTTTGACCTTAGCTAAATGAATTCTAGCAGGTATACCCACAGCTCGTAAACAAGCAATTAAAAGAATTGATTTATCAACACAGTGACCTGTCGATTTTTTTGCAACATAACTTGCTTTGTAAGCTTCTTTTAAAAGACTTATGGTATAGGGGTCATATTTCCATTCATCTCTGATTTTAAGATATAATTGCTTCGCTTTTTCTTTATTGGTAAGCTTGTCGGTCTTATATTCTTTTACAATTTTCTGAATCTCATCCGTATCATAATCAAAATACTCTGTAGCGGCTAAATAATCCATCTTATTAATTTTAATGTAATTCTAAAAAAGCTCTACAAGTATATCTCATAAGCTTCTCAATCTATATCAATCTATTTTATTTTTTTGAATCGCTTGCAACGCTAAATTGCAAAGTAGCTCTGCTGCTTTATTTAGTTGTGCAAATCGAGGGTCTGTTGTAAGTCCTTTACTATACCTATAATAAATTTGTTGCGCAATTACAGCTATTTTAAATAAACCAAAGGCATAATAGAATACCAGATGCTTTACTTCTTTTCCACTTTTTTGAGTGTATAATTCAACGATCTCACTTCTACTTGGATTACCATCCATTATTGTAGGTGAAGGAATCCCTTGTTGCACAAAGGGGTGATCGCTCGCCATAGTCCAGTACCCAAGAGAAGTACCTAAATCCATCAAGGGGTCACCAAGTGTTGCCATTTCCCAATCCAACACAGCAATAACCTCTTTCCAACTATCATCTTTAAATACAACATTATCATATTTAAAATCATTATGAACCAAGCTATACCTATATTCTTTGGGTTGATTCTCCTCCATCCATCGCATTACTTTTTCAGCTGCCGGAACATCTTCTGTAGCAGCTTTTAAATATTGTTTTCCCCAATTAAGCACTTGCCTTTGGACATATCCTTCGGGTTTTCCTAAATCTGCTAATCCGGCTACTTTATAATCTATATTATGAAGTTCTACAAAAGTATCCAACCATGAGTTGGCAATAGTTTTAAAATCATTTGCAGGAATGTTTCTTTTTTTAGCTTCATGTACATTAAGAATGATCCCATCCACCTTTTCCATGATATAAAACTGGCAACCTAAAACACTTTCATCCTCAGTAAACGCATGCATTTTAGGCACCTTAGGAAAAGTCTTATATATTCCCGACTGAACCTTAAACTCACGTCCCATATCATGACCTCTTTTTATGGCTCCAAAAGGTGGTCGACGTAATACATATTCCTTATCTTCTATTTGTAATAAATATGTTAGGTTAGAGTATCCATGGGTATACTGGGTAACTTGCCAATCACTTTCATTAGTATTAATAAGTCCCTCTTTTTGAAGAAAGGCTTTTAGCGTTTTTTCGTTTAGTTCTTCGCCTTTACGTACGTTTTGCATTGTATTATATTGATTAGAAAATCTATGATACGTTTAAATCAACAATTAAGTCGTATCTATATTTTATTTTTAGCGTATGTATTAATTACACTTTTTCCTAGTTGATACATATGCACCTCATCAGGTCCATCGGCCAAACGAAGCATCCGTGCAGCAACAAAAAAGTGTGCCAGTGGTGTATCTGGCCCTACTCCTTTTCCTCCATGAATCTGCATGGCTCTATCAATCACATTCAAAGCCATATTAGGGGCAACAATTTTGATCATTGCTATTAAATCTTTTGAAGTTTTATTCCCTTCTTTGTCCATTTTATCAGCTGCAGAAAGTGTTAACAATCTAGCTTGTTCGATTTCACATCGGGATTGGGCTATTTCTTGACGTATACTACTAAAATCTTTAAATGTTTTGCCAAAAGCGATACGTTCTGAAGCTCTTTGCGACATCAATTCTAGTGATCGTTGAGCCATACCAATTAATCGCATACAATGATGAATACGCCCAGGACCTAAACGCCCTTGCGCAATTTCAAAGCCTCGACCTTCACCTAAAATTAGGTTTTCTTTTGGAACACGAACATTTTCTAATACAATTTCAGCATGACCTTCTGGAGAGTCATAAAAACCAAAGACAGATAATGGTCTTATAATCTTTACTCCAGGTGTATCCATAGGTACCAAAATCATACTTTGCTGTTGATGCCTTGGAGCATTAGGATCCGTTTTCCCCATCACAATAGCGATCTTACAATGTGGATCCATACCACCAGAAGACCACCATTTGCGCCCATTAATGATATAATCATCACCATCCCTGGTGATAGAGGTTTCTATATTTGTAGCATCTGAAGAAGCTACCTGAGGTTCAGTCATTAAAAAAGCCGAACGAATATCACCGTTCATGAGCGGGGTTAGCCACATCTTTTGCTGATCTGGAGAGCCATATTTGGCCAATACTTCCATATTACCAGTATCTGGAGCATTACAATTAAACACCTCTGAAGACCACAATACACGCCCCATTATTTCTGCTAACGGCGCATATTCTAAATTGGTTAATCCGGGACTTAATTCTCCATAATTTTGAGGTAGAAAAAGATTCCATAATCCGGCATCTTTTGCCTTTATTTTTAAATCTTCCATTCCTGGCCATCGTTTCCAACGATTATCAGGATTATAATTAAAAGCGCTCACCTCTTCTTCAATAGGAAGAATATTTTCTTCAAAAAAAGCAGTAAGTTTTTTACGAAGTGAAATCGTTTTTTCTGAGTAATTGAAATTCATGTTAGCAAGTATTAATCAAAGAATTTCCGCAATAGCGAAATACATAAAAAGTAAATTTAACCGGCAATCATATATCCTCCATCGGCATTATACACACCCCCGGTCATATAAGCCCCTGCATCAGAAGCTAAAAGACATACTATTCCTCCCATTTCTTCAGGCATTCCCATTCTGGCACTAGGCAATGTTTTTTCGATTTTATTAAGTAATTGTTCGTTTTGCCAAAGCGCAGCACTAAATTTGGTTTTAATCAACCCAGGACACAATACATTTGCACGAATGCCATATTTGCCCCATTCTTTTGCTTGATTTTTAGTAAGCATTAGTAATGCAGCTTTACTAGTACTATATAGTCCTAACCCAGCTCCCGGATGCAGTGCTTCTACTGAAGCGATATTGATAATACTGCCTCCGCCTCTTTGCTTCATTGAAGGCAATGCTAAATTTGACAACATCCATGGTGCCTTAACATTGACATCCATAATCTTATCAAAAACACCTTCTTCTGCATCTTCTATAGGTCCATAAATTGGATTGATTGCCGCATTATTTACTAATATATCGACACCTCCATAATGTTCAATTGTTTTTTGAATAAGATTTTCTCGTTGTTCTGCTTTTCCAATGTGGCAAGCAATACCGGCAGCTTCCAACCCCTCTTTTTTAAATTCTGTAACAACCTCATCAACTGCTTCCTGACTTCGACTGCTGATTACAACTTTGGCCCCATGTTCTGCCAAACCTTGTGCAATGGCTTTTCCGATTCCTTTACTTGAGCCCGTTACAATGGCTACTTTTCCTTCTAGATTAAAGGATTGTTTAATACTATTCATGTATTGGTTAGTGATTTTATAATTGTAATTAAATAAAAAGCTCTTTTTCTCCGGCTATTGTAAGCACTTCTTCATCCATTAGAATTTCTGCAAGACCAATAGTTTTTGGTAATTCATACTTAAAAAAGAACTTCATGGCATGAATTTTACTTTCATAGAAATCTTCTGAATGTGTTTTCTCTCCTGTAATCAAGGCTCCTTTAGCATGAATAGCAATATCCAACCATACCCAAGCCATGGTAATATTACCGAAGAATTCCATAAACGGTGTTGCATCCGATAAAAATCGCTCATAATCTCCTTTTTGAGCAAAACCAACTAAGAAGCTTATCACTTTTTGAGTTAATTTCAGTTTTTCTCCAAGTTTTCCTGCATATACTCTAAGATCATCATACTTTGAAGCTTCTTGAATAGTTTGCATCACTTCTGCAGTTAAGAGCTCTAAAGCTTTACCATTTTCCATTAGCAATTTCCTCCCCAGTAGATCTTGAGATTGTATCCCAGTTGTCCCTTCATAAATTGGAAAAATACGAATATCTCTATGGTATTGTTGTAAAATAAAGTCTGTACAGAACCCATATCCACCTAAGACTTGTAACCCATTAGAAACTGCTTGTGCACCCATTTCTGATGGATATGTTTTTACCATTGGAATTATGAGTTCTAGTAGCAAAGCATATTTTTCTTTTTCGGACGGGTCTTGAAGCGTTTCTTTAAGATCATAATACTTTGATGCTAAAAGCACTAAACTTAATGATCCTTCTGATACTACTTTTTGTTGTAACAACATTCTACGTACATCTGGATGATTAATGATCAAAGTTTGACCCGTTTCAAGGTCTTTCTTTCCAGAACTTGTTAGTTTACGTCCTTGTGGACGCTCTTTTGCATATTGCAATGAAGCATGATATGCAGCCGTAGCAATTGCTGCAGCACCTCGCCCAACAGCGATACGAGCTCCATTCATCATTAAGAACATATATTTTAATCCTTGATGTGCTTCACCAACTAACCATCCCTGGCAATCTCCAGCATCACCAAACCCAAGGTGAGTGGTACAATATCCTCTTTGACCTAATTTTTGAAAATCAGCAACTGTAGTTACATCATTTGGGACTAATCCTCCGTTACCATCGGGTCGTTTTTTAGGTACAACAAATAATGAAATCCCTTTCGTACCTGCAGGAGCACCTTCAATTCTAGCTAATACCAGATGCACAAAGTTATCAGCATACTGATGATCCCCACCAGAAATGAATATTTTCTGACCTGAAATTTTATAATGCCCATTATTTGTGGGTACTGCTTTTGTAACAACATCTGATAAGGAACTACCTGCCTGCGGTTCGGTAAGACACATTGTTCCTCCCCAATCGCCAGAAATCATGTTAGGCACATAGGTATCGTTAAGTTCTTTACTCCCAAAATGTACGATCAATTCGGCTGCACCAAGAGTAAGCCCTACATAACCAGGCAAATGATTATTTGCAGCATCTTGAATAAACGCAGAAGCTGTATATGCCATCATGGGCATTTGTAAACCACCTGCATCATAATCAAAAGTACCAGAGATCAATCCCATCTCTCCACCTTTCTTCATTATTACTCCTACTTGTTCATGTACAACTACAGCACCATCTTTGTAATATGCCGGTTTCTCATCCATTTCTTTAACATATGGAAAAAGTTCTCTGTCTGAGAATTCTTTAACAGAATCTAAAAACATGTCTAAAGATGCTGCATCATGATCGGTAAAACGATCTTGCTGTAATATTTCTTCTAATTGGTGTACATCATATAAAAGATACTTTAAAGTCTCAAAATCTATATATTCCTTAGCCATTGTATAACGTTTTAAAAAGTTGGGTATTAATCATACAATAAATTTCGTGAATATTTGACAGATTCTTATTAAACTAGTTTAATAAATATCATATTTTAAATTTCTCTTAACTTTTATTAGAGAATACACTTTATATAATACATTAAAAATCTGATTCTTGGCCTTTATTATTGCACGTAATAAAAGACGACTTCATTAGCCACCCTCGCTTAACCTCTTTCTTATTTTTGAAAGACCAACAGGAGTTAATCCAAGATAAGAAGCTATTAAATATTGTGGTACTCTTTGAAACAATGACGGGCGTTTTTCAAGTAATTGCAGATAACGCTCTTGATTGGACAAATTTCTAAGCTGATTAATCCGTTGAAAATTTATAACAAATGTTCTTTGCATGGATAATCGCCCAAAACGCTCTAGTTGATGTGAATGATCAAATACTTTTTCAACATCTTTTTTAGAAATACTATAAACAGTAGAATCCTCTAATGCTTCTAAATAAGATTCGGATTGAATCTCTTGTATATATGGATATAGGTCGGTAAAAAAATAGCCTTCTGTAAAAAACTCCATAACCTGAGTCGTTCCATTCTCTATTGTATAATATGAAACACAACCTTGTTTCATAAAATAAAAATCACGTATATATTCTCCAGGCTTTAGAAGGTATGTTCCTTTTTTTAAAGTTTTCTTTTTATAAAACTTAAGACCATATTCCATATCCGAATCAGAAACATGGGTAAAGGATCGTATCGTTTTCTTTAAATCTTCCAAAATATGAATCGTATTTTAAACGAAAGAACAAAATATTTTACTATTAACAAAGGTAAATCCTTAGTCTTAAATCATTGTTGCTAACAACGTATTCCTCAAAGAATAGGTTCGTATTTCTACAAACTAGTAAAAATTATGGCATTACAATCGTATATATTTAACTTTTGTTCGTAGCTTTAAGCTACCGCATTGGCAAAACTATAGGTTTATGTCATAACCAAAGTATAAAAATCAACCTATCCAATATAAGATTGGATTTTTATGGACACAATTAACTTTTACCAAATATCAGTTTTCCTATTTCAAGGATTAATAGTCGCTTCATTAATACTGCTGTTATTTCGTTTACGAACAATTATGGGGCTTGGTTTGCTATTTACCTCATTAGGGCTATTCCAATTTATACAAGTTTTTCTTGCGAGTACACTTTATTTTGAAATATCAGAATATCTTGTTGTTTCTCCTGGTTCATCAATTCTGTTTTCAGCAACACTTTTTGCTGTACTCTTAATTTACATTAAGGAAGATGCTATTACGGCCCGAAAATTAATCTATGCTGTAGTTGCCGCAAATATTATTTTATGCTTTTTATTACTTTCTTTTCGTTTAAATATTGAAGGTGCTTATAGTTACAATCCTTTTGATATATCGACCGAGTTCTTTTATACCAATGTAACTGTTCTTTTTGTCGGGACCGCTATTCTTTTTATTGATTCGATATTAATCATATTCATCTTTGAGTTTATTTCAAAACACATTACCAATTTATTTTTAAGAATTTTAATTACCATGATATTGGTTTTAAGTTTTGATGCCATTAGTTTTTCTCTTGGTGCTTTTTGGTATTTTGAAGATATACAACGAGTGCTCTACTCAGGGTTAGTTTCTAAAGTTTGTATTGCCATATTTTATAGTCTTATCTTTACTATTTATCTTAAATTTCTTGAAAAAGAAACATACCAAACCAATTATCTAAGTTTCAAGGATATATATCATTCACTTACGTATAAACAAAAATTTGAAGTAGCCGAAAAAGCTATACAACTTACAGAAAGTAGATATCACACACTTACAAATCTGGTGCCGGTTGGTATTTTTATGACTCGTGCAGATGGCAAAACTACCTTTGTAAATCCTAAATGGTGTTCAATATCGGGATTATCGCAAGAAGAAGCTTTAAATGATGGTTGGTTAAATGCTGTTCATCCTGATGACAGAAAAAAATTAAAGCAAGGATGGTACGAAGATGCAGAAAAAAGAAACGATTCTGATGCCGAATACAGGTTCTTAAAACCAGATGGTTCTATTACCTGGGTTTTGGGGCAAGCTATCCCTGAGTATAATGACAAAAAGCAAGTTATTGGTTATGTTGGTACTATAACGGATATTACAGATATTAAACTTTATGAACAGGAGCTTAATAAGTTAAAAGAAAAAGCTGAAGAAAGCGATCGGCTTAAATCTGCTTTTCTTGCAAACATGAGCCATGAAATTCGCACCCCAATGAATGGAATATTAGGCTTAGCTGAGCTATTAAAAGAACCTAAACTCAGTGGCGATGAACAACAACTATATTTAGACCTTATTAAAGAAAGCGGGGCCCGTATGCTTAATATTATTAAAGATATAATTGACATCTCTAAAATTGAGGCCGATCAAGTAAAAGTTTTTATAAGTGAAGTTGACGTTAATGAACAAACCGAATATTTGTACAATTTCTTTAAACCAGAAACTGATAAAAAAGGAATAACTCTGGAATTACATAATGATCTAAAGAAAGAAAAAGCTATAATTAATACCGATAAAGAAAAATTTAATGCAATACTCACTAATTTGGTTAAAAATGCCATTAAATATACTGAAGAAGGATCTATTGAATTTGGGTACTATCTCAAGAATAATCTCTTAGAATTTTATATCAAAGATACCGGAATGGGAATTGAAAAAAAACGTCAAAAAGCTATTTTTGAACGTTTTGTCCAAGCCGATATTGGTGATCGATATGCTTTAGAAGGTGCTGGTATAGGACTATCAATAGCAAAAGCTTATGTAGAAATGTTACAAGGTGATATTTGGGTAGAAAGTAAAAAAAATAAAGGATCCACATTTTATTTTACTATCCCTTATGTAACCTCAAAAAAATTGAAATATAAAATTTCGAATACATGACACATATTTAAACAAAAAAAAGGAAATCAAATTGATTTCCTTTCCATATATAATTCAATTAAAAATTATGCCTCAATTCTTATAATTTTAGCTCCAATAGCACGCAAACGCTCATCAATATTTTCGTAACCACGATCTATTTGCTCAATATTATGTATCGTAGATGTTCCTTTAGCACTTAAAGCGGCTATTAATAAAGAAATTCCAGCCCTAATATCAGGAGATACCATCGTAGTTGCTTTTAATGTAGATTGAAAATCATGACCAATAATAGTCGCTCTATGGGGATCGCATAAAATAATTTTTGCGCCCATATCAATTAGTTTATCCACAAAAAACAAACGACTCTCAAACATTTTTTGATGCACCATTACCTCACCTCTGGCTTGTGTAGCTATAACTAGTACTATACTTAAAAGATCAGGTGTAAATCCTGGCCAAGGAGCATCTGCAATTGTCATAAATGATCCATCGATATAACTTTCTATCTCATATCCATCTTTATGAGCCGGGATATAAATATCATCTCCTACGCGCTCTAATGTAATTCCTAGTTTTCGAAAAGTATTAGGTATAATCCCTAGGTTTTCCCAACTAACATTTTTGATAGTAATTTCACTTTTGGTCATTGCCGCCAATCCGATCCATGATCCAATCTCAATCATATCTGGCAAAACTCTATGTTCACAACCACCCAACGCTTTTACTCCTTCTATTGTCAATAAGTTAGAGCCTACTCCAGAGATTTTTGCTCCCATCGAATTAAGCATCTTACAAAGCTGCTGCAAATAAGGTTCGCAAGCCGCATTATATATAGTAGTGGCTCCTTTAGCTAGTACTGCAGCCATAACAATATTAGCTGTACCTGTAACAGAAGCTTCATCAAGTAACATGTAGGTCCCTGTGAGTCCTTCTGGCGCTTCTACACCATAAAATCGTTCTTCTTTGTTATATCGAAATTTTGCGCCAAGATTAATAAAACCTTCAAAATGTGTATCCAAACGCCTTCTACCAATTTTATCACCTCCTGGTCGCGGTATATATCCTTTTCCAAATCTTGCAAGTAAAGGTCCCACAATCATAATGGATCCTCTTAATCCACTTCCCTCCTTCTTAAACTGTTCGCTCTCGAGATATTTTAAGTTTAATTCATCACTCTTAAAAGAATATTTTCCTTTTTCGAGCTTCTGAATTTTTACGCCCAAGTTTCTAAGAATCTCAATTAATTTATTGACATCTCGAATATCAGGAATATTTGAAATTGTTACTTTTTCTGGAGTTAATAATACTGCGCAAAGAATTTGTAATGCTTCATTTTTGGCGCCCTGCGGAATAATTTCCCCTTTGAGCTGGTGCCCTCCTTCTATTTGAAAAGTACCCATTTAGTTTTAATCATTAGTGGTTAATAATAGTAGTTTGGTATAGATTTAGTAGCGTTTTTTACCACGGTTGCGATAATTCTTTTTGCTCGTACTACCAGAATGTTTCTTCTTCTTCCCTCGCATTAAATTAGACGAATCTGTAAGGTCTTCACTGCTTCCTTTTAGATTGATTTTACCATCACTTAATTCAAAAAGATGATCAAAAATTACGCTATCTTCAACGGTATCTTTATTCCAGTTTAGATAACATTTTTTCATATGATTTGCAATAGTAAAAGTCAAGGCGGTTTTTAATTCTCCATCTTCCCAACTATTGGCAACATCGATCATTCTCTTAATATTATTCCCATAAAAACGATACTTAGGAAAATTTTGAGGGTAATCTAATGGATCTGGACGCTCCTGAAGTTTTTCTTTGGTTAAAACCTGAAAAGGTGTATCTACATCAAGTTTAAAATCACTTATAATAAACAATTGATCCCATAATTTATGCTGAAACTCTGGTACATCACGTAAATGTGGTTGTAGATTTCCCATTACTGCTATAATAGATTTTGCAACCTTATTACGCTCATTACGATCTTCAATAGCTACAGCATGGTTTATCATTTTTTGCAAATGACGGCCATACTCAGGTATGATGAGCTTTTCACGCTCAGTGTTATATTCTAAATTATTAATTTCCATAAATTATTTATAAATAAAAAAGTGAAGTATCTCTTATGATAAAAACCATAAAAATAATTCGTTTTGCAAAATACTAAAATAAAATAAGTAAGCTATTGTGCTTCGTAAATTTTATTAGTAACTATGGTATTAAAACAGGTATTTCTATAGCGATATTACTCCCTCTACTTTTGCAGCAACCTCTTTATATTTAAGAATTACTTCGTCAGGATTTTTCATACGTACATTTATAGAAACGCTGGTGTACTTCCCGTTTTTCGATTTTTTGGTACTGATCACCGCTCCAAGATTATCAAATATAGCTTCAATCTGTTTAATTTTAGAAGCATCTGTAGGCACTATAAATTTATACAAATATGCAGTTGGCCAAAGTGCAGTATCAGACAATTGCGCTTTTAATTTTTTATAAAACTCTTCAGGATCATTCATATTCTTTAATAAGCAAATTTCAAGCCAAATATACGTGTTCTGATTTATAAAACCATTGCTAAATCATAAACTGTTCATGAATCTTTTTTAAGAAGAAAGCTTACCTTGAACTAAAGTATTATATTCTTTTTTGGTATCAATGTCTATGCCTTTATGAAAAGCAGAAACAGACTTGGTTTCTTTTTTATACTTTTTAATAATATATCGCGCACCATAATCAGATTTTAGATAAGATAATTCATCAAAATAATATTTCGGAAAAATTGCTGGCGCTCCTAGTTTATCCTTTAAATCTGTAGCTACAATATACTTAGAATTAGTTTCAAATTCAGAAATTAGATTTTTAAAATGCGTTGTATCTATCAATGGCTGATCCACTAATGAAACTAATACCGCATCAAACATCAATTTTTCTTGTATTATTGTTTTAATTGCCACTTGTATTGATGATCCCATTCCTTTCTTCCAATCTTCATTTTTTATTATAGTAATCGGAAAATGATGTATTCGTTCATAAATCGAATCATAATATGCTCCTAAAACCACAAATACCGAAACATCTTCTATTCTTAAAGCTTCTTGTATCGCATGACCTATAAGTGTTGTGCCTTTCCAAGGTAATAATTGTTTAGGTTCTCCCATTCTACTTGAATTACCCGCAGCGAGAATAACATGAGCCACTTTAAGTTTTTGGTGAGAAGACATGTCTACTTTTTCTTTTATGATCATCATGAATCGCCCCATCTTTTTGCTGTAGGGGTATGGGATTTTGATTTCTACAAACAGATAAAATCTCTGCTATTATTGAAATAGCAATCTCTTGCGGTGTTTCTGCCCCTAAATTTAATCCTGCTGGTCCATGAATAGCCTCTAAAAACTCATCCCTAATTTCTGGATAATATTCTATAAATGCCGTCAGAAGTTTTTCTCGACGACGTGCAGGCCCTAAGAGACCTATATATATTGGCGCATACTCTTTTATAGCCTGAAGGTATAATAAATCCTTTGCAAAATTATGAGTCATCAGAATGATTGCTGTTTGATGATCTACATGACTAATTTTTAAATCTTCAGGAGAAAGATTATACACTTTGCTTGCTCCCGGAAATTCATTTAGCCGTTTAGGGTTTTTAGGAGAACCAATTATTTCGATTTCCCAACCTGTTGCTGATGCCAGTTGGCATAATTGAACTGCGTCATGTTCGGTTCCTATAATTACTAGACGAAAACAAGGTTGCATCTTTCTTTGAAAGCTTTCTAAAAGAGTTTGATGAGATATAGTTTCAAAATCCAAAGTATTTGAAAAGGGAAATTCTTGACCAGTTTTAAACCGAACAATAGACCCCATATCAATAGTACTTTGTTCTTTTTTGTGATACAAAGATGTAATTTCAAATGGTGCCCTTGTTGCAAGTTGTCGTTGAATTACAGCAATTACTTTTTCATCAATATCAAAAGTTTCAATCAAGATATATAATACTCCTTCACACCCCAAACGATATTTACCATCATACGTCATGATTTTAGGAATACCTGTTTCAAAAACAGATTGTGCCTGTCTAAAAACTTCTTTTTCTACACAACCGCCACTAACTGCCCCTTTTGAAACACCATTCTTAAGAATGAGCATACCAACACCAGGCCTCCTATAAGAAGAACCTTCAACATCAACTACTGTAGCCATAACAGCAGGAATACCCTGCTGCCTGGCAATAGTATACGATTCAATAATTTCTTTAAACTCGTGCGTCATATCAACTACTTCTACCCTAAAGGTGCTTTAGCTTTCATATGCTTTACGAAAGGCTGCTTGTATAGTCGTATTCCTTTTGCTGCTTTAATTGCATTAGCAATAGCAGCACCAGCAGGAGGTAACGTTGGCTCTCCTAGCCCTGTTGGAGCAATATCATTTTCTATAAAATGAGTTTCAATAACAGGAGTTTCATTAATACGTATTAAGCGATAGGTATTAAAATTTTTATCTATGGGTTCTCCATCTTTAAATGAAAAATCACCATACATTGCATGTCCTATACCATCTATAACTCCTCCTTCAATTTGATTTCTAGCTCCTAAAGGATTTACAACAATTCCGCAATCAACTACGCATGTAACTTTCTTTACTACAGGAGTGTCATTTTCTAAGACAACATCAGCAACTTCGGCTACATGAGTATTATGGCAATAGTATGCACTAAAACCTTGAAAAACTCCTTCTTTGGCATTTCCCCATCCGGATTTCTCTACAGCTACTTTAATCACTTCTTCCAATCGTTCTGGTGAATATTGGATTCGCTCATCTGTAGTACCTTTTACTTTTTGAAGTAAATCCAATCGAAGTTTAATTCGATCAATTTCAAGTATTTCTGCTAATTCATCAAAGAAACTCTGTTCTGCAAATGATAAAAAGTTGGTATATGGTGCACGCCAGGCCCCTGTAGTTATATTACTATCATAAGCGGCAACGTCTACCTGGTAGTTTTCGATAGCGCCTGCGGGGAAAAAGTTAGGAATTAACCCATACATATTGGTATTTACCGAGGCTTCTTTAAGGTGGTATCCGGTGATTTGTCCGTCTTTAATTGATGCGCTAATTTTATATTTTATAGAGGGTCTATATATACCTGCAGACATATCATCCTCTCTAGAGTACACTACTTTTACCGGTTTTTTAGCTAAATTAGATATTTCAGCCGCTTCTAAAGCAAAATCTCCATATAAACGTCTTCCAAAACCGCCTCCCATTCTAGTCATTTCAACAGAAACATCTTTAACATCTCTCTCTAATAATTCGGCAACTCTGCTAGCCGTTCGAGCAGGAGTCTGTATAGGACCAACTAATCTAACTTTTTCTGCAGTAACATCTGCAAAGAAATTCATAGGTTCCATACAGTTATGAGGTAAAAATGGAGATTCATAAGTTCTTTCTATAACTTGATCAGCCCCGGCAAATGCTTTTTTCACATCTCCATCAGCTCGCAGGGTTTTAAACTCTTTACCATTCAGAAGGTCGGTAAGTATTTTGTTATGCTCTTCGGTACTTTCTAATTTTGAATCAGACGTCCAATTTGCATTCAAAGCTTTCTTTCCTTGCATGGCTGTCCAAGTATCTTTTGCCAAAACTGCAATCTTATCACCAAATTTCACCACATCATTTACACCCGATATTGCTTTTGCTGCCGTATCGTCAAAATCAACCAGTTTCTTACCAAATGCAGGCGGTCTCAATACCGAAGCTATTAGCATATTATCTTCTTTGTAATCCAAACCAAATAGAGGTTTACCAGTAATAATTTTATCGATATCAACATTATAGGCATCTGTACCAATGATTTTGAAGTCTTTAGGATCCTTTAAGGTTACATTTTCTGGAACCTGAAGATTAGCTGCTTCTTTTACTACCTCTCCATATCCTAATTTTTCTCCTTTCGAATTGGTGATTACTCCATTATTAGTTTTGCACTCTGAAGCATCTACACCCCATTTGGCTGCAGCGGCGTTAATCAACATTTGCTTAGCCGTGGCACCAGTTTGTCGTAAAGGTTCCCAGCCATGTCGTATAGATTGACTACCTCCAGCTACTTGTCGGGTGAAATTTTTGGTATCCAAAGCACCCTGCACTACATGGACATTTTCCCACAAAACATCTAACTCCTCTGCAATAAGCATAGGCATAGACGTTTTAACCCCTTGTCCTATTTCTGGATTAGGAGAAAAAATTGTTACCATACCATTATCCGCTATTTTAATAAAAGCATTAAAATCATTAAAATTGAGTTGAGATATATCCACAGGAGGAGTAGCTTCTGGTTTGCAAGCTTGAAATAAATTAAACCCAATTAACATTCCGCCACCAGCTAAAGCCGATGTTCTTATAAAAGACCTTCTACTGAAGGAAGGTGATACTATATTTTTCATTATGTGAAGATTTAAATGGGTTAGCTCATTTTACTAGCAGCAAGTTCCACAGCTTTTTCAATTCTATTGTAAGATGCACACCTACATATATTTCCACTCATTGCATCTCTGATTTCTGTTTTGCTAGGGCTTGCATTTTGATTTAGAAATGCTGTCGCAGACATAATTTGTCCTGCCTGGCAATATCCACATTGAGGTACATCAATTTCTTTCCAGGCCTGTTGAACAGGGTGAGAAGTATCTTCAGAAATTCCTTCGATAGTGGTAATTTCCATTTCCTCTACCATAGAAACCTTGAGTAGACAACTTCTAGTAGCCGATCCATCGACATGAACGGTACATGCACCACATTGGCCTATACCACAGCCAAATTTTGTTCCAACCATATCTAAATGATCTCTAAGCACCCACAAAAGAGGGGTGTCCTGATCTGCTTCAACAGCTTGTGACTGCCCATTTATTTTTAAATTGTATACTGGCATGAGTTTTCGTTTTTTGATTTATGTTTAACTAGTCTAAATAAAGTAATTATCGGTTGTTCGCTATTGAAGTTACTAAAAATTCACTTTCACAAATTCAACTTTAACAGAGCTTTATACTTCTCTTAATAGTATTTTTAAAATCCTTTTATAATTCCGAAATTTGTATCAAAATTATTCCTTTGACAAAGAAAAGAATTGTAATTACCGGTGCACCGGGAACAGGTAAAACTTCTGTTATCATCAAACTTGAAGAATCAAAATTCTACTGTTTTCATGAAGTGATACGAACTATGACGCAAGAAGCAAAGAAAAATAACGGCTCTAACACTATGGTTTCAAACCCAATAGTTTCTGTTTCTGATCCGTATGAGTTTAATACCAAAATCCTTAATGCAAGAATACAACAGTTTAAAGACGGGTTATCAAAAGATAATGAGGTATTGTTTTATGATCGAGGTATCCCCGATGTACTAGCTTATATGGATTATTTTGAGCAACAGTATGAAAACCATTTCATAAACGAATGCAAGAAGCATGTGTATGATCATGTCTTTATACTACCTCCCTGGAAAGAGATATACGTATCTGATGAAGAACGTTTTGAGAGTTTTGAGCAGGCCGAAGAGATTCATCATCATTTGTTGAACACATATACCAAATTGGGATACAATTGTATAGAAGTCCCTTTTGGTACCGTTACAGAGCGTAATACATTCATTCTAAAAAACATACTATAGATTGATCAAAACTCCACTCCAAATATTACAACAGTATTGGAAATATGATAGTTTCAAACCATTACAGGAAGAAATTATTGATTCGGTTTTATTAGGTCAAGATACTTTTGCATTGTTGCCAACTGGAGGTGGAAAATCTGTTTGTTTTCAGGTACCGGCACTAATAAAAGAAGGAATATGCGTCGTAATTTCGCCTTTAATTGCTTTAATGCATGATCAGGTACAAAACCTTCAACAAAAAGGCATTAAGGCAATAGCACTCCCCAGTGGAATAAAATATTCAGAATTAGATACTCTTCTCGACAACTGCATCTATGGAAATTACAAATTTTTATATCTCTCTCCTGAACGCCTTCAGCAAGAAATTGTAAAAGAGCGGTTACGCCAAATGAATGTTAACCTGATTGCCATTGACGAAGCCCACTGTATATCCCAATGGGGTAATGATTTTAGACCATCTTATAAAAAGATTAAAATTCTAAGGGAAATACATCCAACGGTGCCCATGATAGCCTTAACAGCTTCTGCAACCACAAATGTGGTTCAAGACATTGTTGTTGAATTGGATCTTTTTCAACCCCAACTTTTAAAGCAATCATTTTTTAGACCCAATTTAGGATATTGGGTAGAACAGGTAACTGATAAAAATTATAAGCTTACTCAGATTCTTGAAAAACACCCGGGAACATCAATTATATATGTACGAAACCGAAGAGCAACCATTGAATTGAGTGAGTTTCTTCATTCTCATGGTATAACAGCGACATATTATCATGGAGGTGTTGACGAAAAAGATAAGGCAGAACGATTTAAGCAATGGGTAAATGAAGAAGTACGAGTAATGATTGCTACCAATGCCTTTGGGATGGGGATAGACAAACCTAATGTGCGCACTGTGATTCATTACAACGTACCTGAAAGTATTGAGAGTTATTTCCAGGAAGCTGGTAGAGCTGGACGCGACGGAAAAGAATCCTTTGCTTTTTTGTTAAAAAACCAGAATGACAACACGCGATTAAACAATCAATTTATAAAAGTATTGCCTAGTGTAGACACCGTAAAATTAGTCTATAGAAAATTGTGCAATTATTTTCAGATATCTTACGGAGAAGGAGAACAATCCACACATGATTTTAATTTTAATGCCTTTTGCAAAACCTATGAACTAAATACGTTAACCTCATACAATACTCTGCAGTTTCTGGATCGTTGTGGTGTGATTAGGTTTATGCAACGGTACACAAAAAAAAGTGCCATACACATTTTAGTAACCGGAAATCATCTTCTGGATTTTTTAAAAAACAATTCACAATACGAATTAGTTACTAAATCTATACTGAGAACATACGGCGGTGTTTTTGATGAAGAGGTAGATATTAATCTTTCTCTTTTAGCTTCAAAAATTGGGACCTCAGAAACAGAAATAATACATGTATTAAATAAGCTAAAAGACGCTGAATTAATTGAGTTTAACTATAAAGTTTTTGATGCCGAAATAATCTTCTTAATGCCAAGAGAAGATGACCATACTGTTAACCGTATAAAACATCATCTTTTAGAGCAAAACAAGTCCAAAATACAGAAAGTAGATGCGATAATACAGTATACAGAAAACACAACAACTTGCAAAAGCAGGTTATTACTTCGCTATTTTGGAGAGCAGGACACTAAAGATTGTGGTATTTGTAGTTTTTGTATGACTACAAAATCAAATACAAGTAAAATTGATGTAAACAAAATTCAAGAGGATATTATAAGGCTTTTACAAGAAAAAAAATTATCTTCAAGGGATTTGATTTCTAAATTAAACTACCCCGAAAAAATAACATTAGAAGTATTGCGAGCAATGAACGAACACCAAATCATAACAATTAATCACGACAACAACTATCAATTAGTATAAAAATGATGAGAGACTTACGAATCATATTTATGGGAACTCCAGATTTTGCTGTAGAAACCTTAAAATCAATAATAGAAAACGATTATAATGTAGTTGGTGTTATTACTGCTCCAGATAAACCAGCAGGTAGAGGAAGAAAACTTAAAGCCTCTGCAGTTAAAGAATATGCTTTATCCAAAAATCTTAATGTATTACAACCCACCAATCTAAAAGATGAAGGTTTTCTTGAAGAATTAAAATCGCTACAAGCAAACCTAAACATTGTGGTTGCCTTTAGAATGCTACCAAAATCAGTATGGAATATGCCAGAATATGGCACTTTTAATTTACATGCCTCATTGCTACCAAATTACAGAGGGGCGGCACCTATTAATTGGACTATTATAAATGGAGAACAAAAAACAGGCATTACAACATTTTTTATTGACGAAAAAATAGATACCGGACATATCATCCTGCAAAAAGAGGTTGATATTGATAATAATGATACAGCAGGCATTCTGCATGATAAACTCATGATCGAAGGAGCAGAATTAGTAATCCAAACCATTAAAATAATAGAAACTAATACTATTGAAGTTAAACCCCAGCCAAAAGACATTAGTTTTAAGACAGCCTATAAACTAAATCGTGACAACACGAAGATTGATTGGAAAAAAAATATTTATACCATTAATAATTTGATTAGGGGTTTGAGTCCATACCCTGCTGCCTGGTGTGTATTACATAATAAAGGAGAAGATCATAACATAAAAATATATAATGCTAAACCCATAGAAGAAGCCCATAACTTTGACATTGGAAAAGTAATTATTGAAGATTCGACTTTAAAAGTCGCAGTAGAAAATGGATATATTATTGTTGATAAACTTCAACTTCCTGGAAAAAAGGCTATGGAATCTAAAGCATTATTAAATGGATATACTTTTTACCGAGATGCAAGAATGTCCTGAAATACTAGTGTAACCGAGGTTTAAAAATTAATAAAAATGATCATTGTTTATTAACAATCGCCTTGAGTTATCAACAAATGCCCGTATTTACTAGGCTAATCCTTGCATGAATCATAAATCCGTATAAATTTGTAAAGCGTTTAACATAAAGATTGGTTTAACCAACAATTAATTTAAAAACAGAATTATGAACAAAACAGAATTAATCGATGCAATGGCAGCTGACGCTGGAATCACTAAAGCAGCGGCTAAAAAAGCCTTAGAATCTTTTTTAGGAAACGTTGAAGGTACTCTTAAAAAAGGAGGACGTGTTTCTTTAGTAGGTTTCGGATCTTGGTCAGTTTCTAGAAGAGCTGCAAGAGAAGGTAGAAACCCACAAACTGGAAAGACTATCAAAATCGCTGCTAAAAACGTTGTGAAGTTTAAGGCTGGTGCTGATTTATCTAGTTCAGTAAACTAATCAGTCCGTTTTCGATATTATTTAAAAAGCTCCCAAAATTGGGAGCTTTTTTTATGGTTTTTCTACAAAAACAGCCGAACTACTTTGATTATTAGAAATAATTATTTAGCTTTAAGATAATCAAAACCATCGTATGATATCACTTCAACCCTCAAAAGGACATCTGTTAGTTGCTGAGCCTTCCATAATTGGAGATGTATCATTTAATCGCTCTGTAGTTCTTTTAGCAGATCATAGTGAACAGGGATCTATTGGTTTTATAATGAACAAACCTTTAGAGTATTCTCTGGCTGATCTTGTGCCAGATATTGAAGCCGATTTCAAAATATATAATGGTGGACCCGTAGAGCAAGATAACCTTTATTTTATCCATAAAGTACCTGATTTAGTTCCTAATAGTGTAGAGATCTCTGGTGGGATTTATTGGGGTGGTGATTTCTCTATTGTATCAAAATTAATTGCCGAAAATAAAATCACCTCTAACGAGATCCGATTTTTTCTGGGATACTCTGGCTGGGATTCTGAACAACTAAACCAAGAACTCGAGGCTAATTCGTGGGTAATTGTAGAAAACAACTATAAAAAGAACATCTTCGGAAAATCTTATGATACCTTCTGGAAAGAAAAAATGATCGAATTAGGAGGCGAATATATGCTTTGGTCTAATGCTCCAGAAAATCCTACATATAATTAATTCTCAAGTCTAATTCTGGCATTTAATACGCCTAATAATCTTTTACCTGTTTTAGTATCGTATTCTTTCTTTCTAAATTTTGTTATAGGTGATATCCCACTAATTACATTTGTAATAAATAATTCATCTGCTTTTTGTAGTTCGAATGGAGAAATTGAGCCTTCCTCAACTTCAAACTCTGGTAATTTTTCAAGAATTCTTAATAATTGAGTTCTAAGTACACCCTTTAGACATCCATCAGAAATAGGAGGTGTTTTAATAAGGTTTCCTTTTACCAAAAACACATTACCATTTAATGATTCAATAATCATTTTATTAGAATTCATTAAAATACAATTATCAAAACCATTTTCTTTCGCAAATATTCCTCCCAAAATATTGACCAGTTTGTTATTTGACTTAATGGTAGAAAGTAAATCTGTAGCTACATAATGGTCTTTAAATAGTGTAACCTCACATCTATTTTCTGAAATCGTATAGAACGATGAATCCAATCGAGAAACTGATATATTATATTCAATATCATTGGAAGATGGCGTATATAATCCACCAGATACTCTATGAACCATCAGTTTTATTCTTGCAGATGAATTTAATAATTCATTTTTTGTAATTAGATCGATTATTTCTTTCTCCAAAAATTCTGGAGTAAAATGCATCGGTATCCGCATTCTTAGAATACGCATCGAAGCCATTAACCTAAAGTAATGATCTTCCCAAAATAAAATCTTTCCAGAGTTAACCCTAATAGTTTCAAATAGAGCATCACCATAAGCGTATCCCCTATTATTCAAAGCAATATTTGCTAAAGTATCTTCAAGTAATTTTCCGTTAATATTAACCATAAAAAAAGTCCCATAAGTGTACTCTTATGGGAGAGATAAATTATTATACAAAAAAAGAATTAAGCCGAACCTAAAACATGTTTCAGATTGCTTATCATATTATCCCAAAGCATCTTATTCTCGTCCATCTCATCATCTTCAGAATAATCGGTAACCATAAGAGAAACGTCTTTTGTTATCTCATCTACCTGAATTCGCATTTCGAAAAAATAATCATTACCGTCATCTTCATCTGCTACCCATCTAAATTTAATACGCTCTCCACTTTTTTTACTTAAAAGTTTAGCTTCTTCTTCAGAGTCATCCCATATAAATGTAAACAACTCACCTCTAGAATTTACGTTATCTGCAAACCATTCAGAAAGCCCAGAAGGAGTAGAAATATATTGATATAATAGTTGTGGCGAAGATTGAACCACGAACTCAAGTTCATATTTTGTTTTTTCAGACATATTATTAATTGTTGATAAGCCAATATATAGATTAATTGTCGACTTTAAAAGGACATTGAAAAAAAAATTAATTCTTCATTATTGTTTGCGACAATCCATTTTGTTTTTATATTTGCACCCGCCTAAGGGATATATGTCAGTATTAATTTTTAATTAAACAGATCATATTTCTAATAAAGCAAAAAATGGCGAGGTAGCTCAGCTGGTTAGAGCGTCGGATTCATAACCCGGAGGCCGGGGGTTCAAGTCCCCCTCTCGCTACAATAAAAAAGGTTGTCTAAAAGACAACCTTTTTTATTTAATATAGTAAATATTGTATTTATTTACTCCTTCAATAGTTTATGGAACATATCCGCCAGACGTATTTCAATAAATTTAATGATATGATCTTCAGATTTTTCATTTTGATACATTGAGAAGACTTTTGATGCATTTCGTTTTTTAAGTGCTTTGAGGTCTCCTTCCGGACTTTTGATATCAAAAGAAGTTAAATCCCATTTGATCAACGAGTTTAAAAGTAATGTATGCGACTCGTATCGTTTTTCGAGTACTTTTTGTCTTTCGAGATCTTCGTCATTTTTCTCTTCTGCACTATTAATCTTAGCACTTAAGACTGTAAACTCATCTCGTATTTGTCGATCAATCTCTCTAGCTTCTTGTACAAGTTTCAGATAAGCTTCATAGAGTTTTTCATTGTAAAATTCGGCAAAGTCAAAATAGGCATCCATAGCCTTTAGATAGCTAATTCCGATTTCTTTATATACTCGCTTATCTTTTTCTTCTGTTTCTTTAAGTTGCTCTCCTAATTCGCTTAACTCTCCTTTTTGATCTTTAATAATATGAGCAAAGCCTTCTTTTTCGGGTAGCGCTAATAATTGTGGTGTAATATCTTTTGGCAAACCTTCAAAACGATACTTTCTATATTGAATTTTAATAGAATCATTATCTTCTTTTGGTTTTTTAGGTTTTCTTTTGAAGTTAATTTTAGGTTTTTTAAGTCCAAATGCATAGTTGTATCCAAAGGTAGCCGTAAACTCGCTTAAATCTCCATTACTTCCACCACTTCTGAACAATTGTACTCCATTAAGATTAAAATTATGTCTTTCTTTTAATGTATAGGTTATAGCACCTCTTAGATTAGCAATATTTGTTTTTGCCGTACTACTATTTGAAGTATTGTATCCTGCGGAAAGTCTTGTATTTAATGTTTTTTCAAAATATCGTTTCCCAATGCTTACCGTTGGCCCCCAGGTAGTAGCTTCTTCGCGACCAATGGTATTATATGTACCATTTACCGATGTACTGATACTGAGGTTTCTTTCTGAAAAATCAATAGTATGCCCTAAATTCATATTATGAAAAGTAGAAGCATCTCCAAGCCTAACAATTCCTCCTTGTTCATTTGCTACATCGTTTAAAGCGTAATTAAGTGTAAGATTTTGACGAGATGTTTCTTTTTGAGAAAGTGTATAACTAATCGTCATTGTAGCCGTTTGAGATAATTGTCTATAGTCTAACTCTTCTATCTGTTCATCAAGTAAATCGGCATCATTAATCTCATCAAATTGATTCGGTTTTATATTGGTAAAGGTTGTAAAATTAGAATATGACCCTGCTATATTAAGCCTTTCTGACACAGCCAAAGTAGCATTTAATGATCCAATTGTTCGGTTGGTATTATTAGCCTTTAAGTTATCCAGGTCATCTCTTTGGTAACCGATATTAATTGCCAAAGTTAATTTATCTTTAAAAAATGTATTCGACACATCGAGCGTAATATTTTCGAAATCATTATTAAAGAAATACGCTCCCAGGGTTTCGTATCCCGGGTCTATGCGTTCATAACCGAGGCCAAGATTTACTCTTCCGATGGCATATCCCAATCGAGTACGTAGGGCATTATAATATTCTGTAGAAGCGCGATTGTTAAAAAAAGCGGCAATTGGCGAAACTTCTGAAAGATCAGTTTCTTCTGATCTAGTATCTTTTGTAATCGCAGTTGCTGCATATTCTGCTTGCAAACTAAAACTTCTTCCCAATTTTACTTCACCTTCTAAACTTATTACTAAATTTTCTTGTGGTAAAACTCCTTTAGCTTCAGGAATAGAATCTATCGAAGTCTGATCATCTTTAGCATAAAAACCAATCACTCCAATCTTATATCGTTCTTTTTCAAAACTAGTTTTGAGTCCATATCCCATTCGGTTAAAAGCAGGAATTGTTCTAGGGTCATCATCATCGTTAGTTGCCTTGAGTAATCGCCCAGCCATTGCACTAACTTTTAGTGGCCCTGGTGGTGTGAGATCTACTCCTCCTCCTGTAAACTGATGACCATTTAATGTATATGGAGAAAAAGTCATATTTACATTACCAATATGACCAGTAATCCATTTATATTTAGGATGAAGACTTATACGATTAAAATCAAAGGGTAATTGATACCCTAAATCTTCTCCCTGATTAGAGAAACTATACGATATCGGAATAGAAAAACTATAAATACTTACGTTTAATGCTCCTTGTAAAAAATAAGTAAATGGTTCTCGGCTATTATTTTGATTGGATGTATAATATACTCCATTTGCAGAAACTTGCCCACTAATTTTAAAGGGTTTGCTTTGAGTAATAGTCTCGTAGTCCAGCGTTTGGCTGAGAGATATAAGAGGTAATAATAAGAATACTAGTAGTAGTTTTCTCAAATGCTTTGCATTAGTAGGTTTTAATCAAAAAGGCTATACTCTGTTTTCCCCTCAACTTCTTAATACTAAAGAAATTGAACGCGCGAAATAACAAAAAATTAAGGAGATTTCAAAGAAAAAACCACTCTAAATAGAGTGGTTTTTTGTCTGTTTTTGCTATTGAAATATAGTGTTCCCTTAGTAGGCTACTTTAACAATTGCGGCTTTATCCAGTATTTTCTCACCGGTCTGAGCCTTAGTGTAATATTGGTGAAGAATGTAAAGCTCTTTTTTATCTTCATTAACTAATGCAAAATCATGCATATAACTTCCAAAATAAAGTTTTGAGGATGATTTCTTTCCATACTCAGTTTCTAGACTGATAGTAGCAACCCCTTCATCCGGAGTAATAGTAGTAAGAAAGTATCTACCTGCTCTTTCGGCCAACATTACATATCTATTATTTGTTAATTCTATGTCTTGAAAACTAAAGCTTTCTCTTTCATTAAAAGATGAATGTAAGGCTCCAAACTTAATAGGCTTAAATGTACCATCAAGCAATGTAAAGTTATATCCTTTATAGTTTGTTACTTTTTGTGGCAAAGAACTATTTGGATCACTAGAAGGCACGGTTGTATTTTCAATATTATCTTTACGTATTACATAATATTCTCCCATTTTATCAATTGAATTGAAATCTACAAGATAATTGTAGTAATTTCTTTTAGTCTCGCCTTCTACTTTGAAAAAATCTTCTGATGTTTCTACATTTAAAACCCCATCCTTGTTAAGAGTAAATATTTCAAACGTGCTGCTTAATAATGATAATTGATGATTGTTTACAATTTTTAATGTATTATCACCTTGATCAATCAGTAATATTGGTGACACTACGCGTTTATACTTCTTTTCGGTACCGTGAGAAAACTTGGTTTGAACCTTGATGTTTCCGGAAGCATCTGTATATAGCATATCAAAATCTGTTTTTGTATACGTTTCAGATTTTTTCCCTTTTTTATGGTATCCAAAAACAGTAACAAAGCCTGTTGGTTCTAGATTTTTGTTGTATACAACTTTACTTGTTACTTTAGGCTTTCTAGGTGTATCAAATGTAAAAGATTGAATTTTTGTTTCTTGAGTTTCTTCATTAAAAGATAACATCTTATAATCAGAATCATCTTTCTCTTTTACAAACCAAACAATATGATTTTTACCTATAGCATTATCGCTATCTCTTACGACTTCATATCCATCTAATTCTGGATTATCTTTAAGATTAATTAGATCTTTCTTTTCAGTCTCGCTCATGTATCCTTTAAAAGGTACATATCTAAAAAAGGCCTTACGGGATATCATCCAGGGTTTTATATTTTTTAAACCCAATAAGCCTTCTCCTTTAAACTTCATCTCTGTCAATGATAACAGTTCTTTATCTAATTGAGGAGCATACTTATAAGCGGTATTAAGATCATTATAGTGATACTCTAACCCCGTACCTGTTTCAAAACCTGTAATATCAATAACATTTTCTTTAGGTCTAAAAAACACTTTTTTCCCTTCCGGAAGTTCTTCTATTTTATGAAATAAGTTTCGCTTGGTTTCTGTCGCTGTAAGATCTTGAGTAGATACCACACCCTCCATAACTACGGGTATAGTCGTATCATTATACATATTATCTTTTGCCATAGAAGAGAACATTTTTCCAAAAAAGCCTTTGCTATCATGCTCTCTTTTGGCTGCTTCCATTTCTTCTACGCTACTTATAAATTGTGACCCTCTGACATGGCTATAAGCATATAAATAGATTTTATTTTCTTCTTTATCCAACGCCCAATTAAGCATATGGGCACCCCCTAACTTACCTATATTAGGAATATCAAGTAGTACAGAATCTTTAATAGCACCCTGGCTTATTGATAGGTTGCTATAACATAGAAAAATAGTAGATAGTAGTATTTTTAGAAAATTGGGGTTCATTATTGTTTATTTAAGTTATTTGAAGTTGCTAATTTAGGTAATTTTGGGACGACTTTGAGATAATAATCACTTTGAAAAAAGATTCTTTGATTAGAATTAAAGACAAATCTTGATATAAGATTATTACACTATTCTTGTAAAACTAGTTCGGTTGTATAATTATCATTAGAATTATTTTTCTGACTTTTCCTTTTTACCTAATAGAAATTTGATTCCTTTAATTTTATTTTCTGCGGTATTTGGCATTTCGGGTAATTTACCGGTTTTCTTAAACGTATTGTAATTTTTATAGAACATAATTGAACCAACCACAAAGCTAGCTACTCCTAGTAATATTATTATAATGCTCAAGATAACAAGTACAACAATCCTAATACTAGATTCTGGGGCTCCGATTATATAGGTATTGTCTATTATTAATTTTTCTAATAATCTTTTATTATCAAACTTGGCTTGTACTTGGCCTAACTCTACTAGTTTCTCATTCGAAATCACAATAGGCAAAAAATCTTCTGGCGAAGTATCTGTGATTAGTTTTTTATCCTTAAAAAATTTAAATAGTCCAAGATGAGTTTTCTCTGTGGTATTAAATACTCTCTGAAATCTTTCTCCATTAAAAAAATTTCCCTCTAGTTTAATATATTTTGTGGTATTTTCATTCAAAAAATCAGCCTCTAAACTTCCTAATTCGCGAGTCTCTAAAGTTTCATTCTTAGACTCCATAGCAGTTTTATATATTAATGGCCCTGCAATAAAAGTAGCACTAAGACTTACAGCCAAGAAAAAGCTAAATTTTAATGTATAATCCAGAAGTTTCATTATATCGAAAATTAAAATATGATTCCTTTTTATGAATATTTAAAGATATCTAAATCCATAAAAACAAAGCATTATTTTTCATAACTAATACTTATTAATGATTATGCGCAAGGATCCTCATATATTTTCAATTTCAGTTTATCTAAACTATCATTCATAAGATTCATCCAATTTAATCCTAATACTTTATTCTCTTTATTTATTTCTAAAACCTTCATCGCATATTCATAAAGGATTTTGAGGAATAATTTTTCTTTTAATATAACATTATCAAAAAGGCTATGAACTATTCTTACTTCATCAATCTCAAAATCATTACCTGTAGCAAAATCGCCCCCATCTAAATTAGAGTATGTTTCTAAATAACATAACTCATCTCCTCCTCCTCCTTCAGAATTTAACAAACTTGTAATAAAACTTGGTAAGCTCTTTAAAGAAGTTCCCAATAAAAAAAATCGCAAAGAATCCATTTCATGAGAAAATACAATATCAAATCCTCCTGAAACTTCTTTTGAATTTTCTATAAATTTCCAAGTTAATTCTTTCATCATTTAAAATAAAATGTTTCTATTACCCCATTTCTAAACCATCCTTCAATTTCATACCCCTCTGTTGTATTACCATTAAATTTCGTAGGAACGGTACCTCCGTTTTTATTTGCCGCGTCTTGAACAGCTTCTTTAATTGCTTTTTCTAACTTAGCATCTGTCCAAACAGATGGATCGTATAAAGTTTTTTCAAAATGTTTAGTTGATGATTTACCCTTTGTATTACCTGTAGTATATCCTTTGTTTACATTTACTCCATTCACATTTTCAACCAATCTACCATCAGTTGAAGGTACTCTATACTCTATAGCTTTAACACCTGGTACCGAATGGCTTTTTTCAGCCATAATTATTACTTCTTCGACTTCATCAAGTTTTTTACCAGCAGCTACATTATAATTAGCATTGTTTACAGCATTGACCTGTCTAAGCTTATTAAATTCATTAATATCATGACATCCTACAATATCTCTTCTTGCTAAATCACTCAAATCTCTATACTTAACATGCTTTATAGCACCAGGGACATCCATTTGAGAAAAATCTAACCCTTTATTTACAGGTTTAAACCCAACTTCATCTCCACTTTTAAGTATATCATGACCATCAACTGGTTTCCCAACGGGCGTTCCATCCTCCAGGAACTTTTTCATTTCCAGTTTATCTTTTACAATTCTGGCAACTTCTTCACTTTTACCATCTAACGCCCTTACTACCTTAACCTCGCCGGCTTTTATTCCACTAAATTTAAGAGGTAAAGATGATTCAAAAATCTCATCAACTTTGTTTAATCCATTTATAAAATTCTGTATCGACTTGACTTTGGATCCTCCGTTAAAAATTTCTTCAAGACCATTAAAACCAGATTTTCCAGCATATTCAAATCTATCACTGATTTTGGCAAGAACTTCAATATTTCCGTCTAAACGTCTAATATCTCTATGATTCCTTAAAATCTTCCATGCTTTAGCTAAATTAGGTTCTGCAACAAATTTTGCCACTTTACCAGCATTAGTAAAATCAAAATCTTTAGCAAATTTCTCAAGATCATCTCCTAATTCATCCAAATTCTTTAATAAATCAGGATTGTTATCTAAAGATTTTACCCAATCCTTGAAACTTTTGTTACTAACGGCAAAGTCGTCAATTTTAGATAACACCTTTGCCTGTGTATCTCCAACATTATCTAATGCCTTAAGAGCATCTTCATACTCTTTTTTAACGTCTGGATTAGTTTTCGGATCTTTTATTTTTTTCTCAACATCTGATATATAATCAACAATTTCATCATCAGTTAAAGGTTTTCCATCTTTCTTTACATCTAATTCTTCTAATATTTCTCTACGCTCTCTTTTACTTGCCTTTTTAAGATATGCTAGTCCTTTTGCTCCTCCTTTATTAATTAAATCATAACTAGTTTTAGCTGCGAATAAATATCCCACATAACCCCATTCTTTTGGCATGTTAACATTGGCCACTTTTAAACCTAAATCTGTAACGGTATAAGTAAAATCAAGTAATGTATACCAATGCTTTCCAGCCATTGCTAGTTTAGTTCCTGCACTAGCTCCTCTAATAGCAGTTATTGCCGCAGCTCCTTCTCCAAACGTAGCTACAGTTATAATAATATTAAATGTATTCCATCCAAAATTACTCCACTGTTGTTCATATTTTTTTTGTTCTAAATAATCTATAAAAATCGCAGGAACAACAATCATTTTTCCACATAATTCTCTTTCTCCTTCACCATCTTTACAAGCACTTGCAAAAGGTGAAACATCATTAAGGACAGTAATTCCTACAAGATCAAACGGAGAACTACCATTTGGTAATAACTGTCTTTCTTTATTACAAACTTTTCTGTAAGTTCCAGTTTTTTCAACAAGAACTAGATCATATGAATCACAAGTTTTAATACCAACAGTATGATTTTTAGAGTTATAGTGATAGGTAAAATCATTATTATCAATAACAAAAGAAACTATAACATAATCCTTTTGTTTTACGTCCCAAATTATTGAAGTTTTTACATCAAGATTTCCATTTGCCAATCTATTTTTAGCATCAGATAATCTTTTTATTTCGTTAAAAAAAACGGTATAAGAATCATCAGTATTTAAGAAATCTGACAATTTTTCTTTTAAATGATATAACAATGGATCTTCATCAATACTATAAAGCTCTGTAGATTCTAAATGTTTAAAAAATTCGGTTGCCTCTTCATCTTTGACTGACTTAACTATTTTAGCAACTATAGCATCTTCATTATTACCAAACATATTATAAAGTCTCTTATTTAAAAGAACTTCTAACATTCTTAGTTTGGATCGTACGTGAAGAGACTTTAAATCAGCATCTGTTAGTGCATATGCTATTTCAAAAAGAACATCCCTATTATCATTTTTAAACAGCTCTTTATTATTGATAACTTCAGTTAACAGAAGCGTTAAATCTTCTTTGCTTAGCGATGTCAGCATTTTTTTAATCATGGAAACATCACTTTTTCCTGAGCTAAGAAAATCATCGGTAATAAATAAATTATGCTCAAAAATTGCAGATAATATTTTTATACGCTCGTCAATAGATAAGGTTTTTATAAACTCTTCGTTCAGATAATAAATTGCTGCATACAAATTTTCCTCTGAAGACTCTGTGTTTAATTGATTACCGTATGCATCTATTTTGTTATCTACTTTTTTTATAGCTTCAAGATATAATGCCAATGCATTATCCTGATCCCAAAAGGCATCCCTAGCTTTCTTGTACAAAGCTTTATCACTTAACCAAAAAATGTTTTTTAGTTCCTTATCAGAATCATCTTGAATTTGCGCAACAAGCACGCTATAATCCACACCTGATTTGCTAGAACAACTATATTTACTAATAGCTCTTAAATTAGCATCATCATTATCATTTTTAACTAAATGATTGTAGGTATTATAGAATTTTTCCCCTTTAGGACATAAATCGCATGCTTCAGGAGACGGAACATTCTCCTTAAAAAGCTGACTATTTGCTACAAAATCTGTATTAGATAATGGTGTTTTGTTTCCACCGCTATTCCAATCATTTTTATCTGCAGTATTACCAAAACTTCGACTATAAAGATTAATCCCACAAATATTCCCTTCTTTTTTAAATTTACCCAAATAGACTGTTACCTGCTGGGGAAGATTTCTTGAAAAATTGTCCCTATAAACAACATCTTTCCATTTTTTAGTATTAGAAGTTTCTTTCAAGTATCCTGCAAAATCTTCTTCAGTCGTATTCCATTTACCTGAAGCATATCGTTCTAGCACACCATTTTCTGGGACCGTAAAAGCCAAAAGCGCACCATTCTTCTTAAATGTAACATCCTGTGCATTAGATGGTAGCGAAATTATCTTTCCGGCAGAAGATATAAAAGAAATACTCTCTCCTTCAAAATTAGCCAAGTGAGATTTAAATTCCCCTGGAACAACATCCAGACCAACTAAGAACTGGTATGTTCCATATTCACCTTCTTCATCATCCTGAAACAAATATAATTTAAAGTCTGGGTTATGAATTTGCGCCCAATCTAAATGAGATAATTGTATACCATTGCCATAATCCATTAACCAATCTGTAGCTCCTATAGAAGTACCTAGTTCTGAAAATGGATGTTCTAAACCGAAGACTCCATGCCCCAGTTCATGAGCTATAGTGGCAGATATATTACTTTTTCCTTCTTCTTCTTTTGAAACATTACCACTAAATATAAATCCAAACTGTCTTTTGATTGGCATGAACCCGGCAACACCATCTCTACTTGGTCTGATATTATTACCAAAAACAAATAAATAATACGATTCTAAAGATGTTGATGTACTCGACTTATACGATCTAATAATGGCTTGTTGTTCATTGGTGTAATTAGCAAACACACCGCTTTCGCCCATTAAGATATTATCTCCACCATATACTGATGGATCAACGGTAAATTCATTAGCAATTGTAAGATTAACATTTACAGAAGCTTTACCGAATATGTTATTAACTTCAGAACGAATTTGAGATTCGCTTATAGAAACTCCCTGCACCGGGATAATAGTTACATTAACATCCTTTTTTGACAAGTGCCAAAGAGAGAACACTCCCGCTATGCTTTGTTTTTCTTCAGAATTTTCTTCTGGTTGTAAAGTCACATAAATATTCTCATGTTCAAAAGAATAATACCCTTTTAAGTCTATACTTATGGTATTACCAGAAATTTCGCTTTTTAAAAGCTCCCCGTTTGATGTCTTTACAACAAGTCTATCTGCGGATATATTACTATCCGAAATTTCAATTTTTCCTTTTAGTATATCTGCACCTCCATTAGCAACAGCTTTATTGATAATGTTATAAGGTTTGCCATCTGCATCATTAATTATTTCGTAATATTTCCCTAGATCATTTTCAAGACCCGATGGTAATTCATCAAAACCATAGGCATAACTACTATCATCTTCAAAGGTTACTTTAATTCCTTTTGCAGTAAGCTGTTCTACATTTCCATCTTTATCGACTCCTGGAGTGTTTTCAGGAGTAACTCCTCCTCCTTCTGCCATTGGTCCACCTTCTCTAATATTTCCTTCTTCATCAATATGAAATGTATCACTAGACCCATCATTATTTCTATCTCTAATCACCACGTCATCTCCAGCTGGATAATCTGTAGTAACACCACTAACCGGGTGTGTTACTGTGATACTACCATCCTCATTTACAGTAATATCATCTATCGTAATATCAAAGTCCAAGTCGATCTCTTTAATATCATTATCTCCTTCAAAAAGCTCTCCTATTTCGTTTACTGATCCCATGCCTCCCCAATCTTCGTCATAATCAGTAACCACAATACCATCGATAAGCTGATAATCTGTATTAATCTTAACATTATCGAAACTCACCATAATTTTAGTATCCTGTAAATAAGGAACTACAATAAATCCCCATCCCGAAAATGTGCCATCGCTACCATTAATTTCTCGTACAGTAACCGGAAAATCTCCTGCAGTGAAGGTTTCATTAGCTCCCATAAACTCCAATGGATCCTGGTTATTGATTACTATCTCTGGAGTAATCCCACAATTATAGGTTGACTCTTCATCATCGGCAAGGGTGGTCGTAAACTCATATATTTGCGAATAGGTATACGGACCATTATCCAAGCATTGTCCACCTACTCTAAACTCATATGTTGTTCCAGGTTCTAAGTTATAAATGCTGGTGTATTCATTAATTGTACCTCCTTCAAACCATATACTACTTTCTGCATCCTTTTTGCGATATTCTACATTATAGCGAATATGATCTACTCCTTGCCAAAGAATTTTCTCGGTAGTAGGATTTTTTCCTTCTGCCAAAACATATGCAGGTTCTGCACAGTCTGCGGTATATGTAAAATGATTAATTTCACTAAATCCATCATTTTTAAATACTGAAGTTTCACTAATTCCATCATTAACAACAGCTCTTACTCGCCATCCATACATTTTATCAGGTAGTAACTGTGGTTCTGCAGGGCCATATAATAAAGTGGTTGCTCTAGTTGTTGTTTGATACAATGGACGACTCGCCAGAAAGCCTGCTTGCGGATCCATTTGGGTATCCCACAACTCTGAGATCGTAAACTCATATTGTACATTTGTAGCATTTAAATGACGTGGAGTCCAGTCAAAAACAATATTCTGAGGGTTACGTACCAAAACTTGCTCACCACGTTTAGGGGTATTTAAAAATGGTGGATCATTAAGTACTAAATATACCGTTGCACAGCTTTTACGAGAAATTTGGCGGTTTGATAATGCATCATATACCTCAAAGCAAAATCGATACAAACCTTCTTTTAATGGAACACTATATTGAAGAGGATTAATCCCTCTTAAATTCTGAAGTTCGAAATAGGGGCGTAAATCTATATTACTTAATCGTAAAGGAACACCACCATCTAAGAAAATCGGATTAGCTCCGATAACAACATCACTGCTCTGTACAGATAAACCTGCGTTATTCTCTAAATAAAATTTTAATCTTACCTGACGATTCGATTCTGTAATATCAGTTAATAATAAGTTTAATAATAACTTTTCTGAAGCCGATGAACCATACTCTGATAGTTTTAAACTATATGGCGGAATGATTTGTGGTGTTACATTAACAGGAAAAACCTGGGCGTTTACAGTTAATGAAAACAGAAATAGTATATGTAAAAAATAAAATGTAACTTTTTTTAGCATAATAATGTCTTTCAATATATTAAAGTATGTCTATGACTTTACCTTCTTTAACTTTATTCTTTTTGCACCTTTATATCAACTATGATATATGAATTTTGACCATCGTCAATAAAATCTTTAATTTTTATAGCTCCTTTTCTTCCATCTTGCATCTCAAATAAAACAATTCTTGGAGTCATTACATTATCAAATGCTTGTAATCCTCCAGGGGTTTCTTCTATAATAAGAGCGCTGAGTAATGCATCATTTTGCATTGCATCAAATTGGGCTGAGGTTAAAGAAGCTGTACAATTACATAATTCCTGAGAATTAATAAACTTAGTTGTTTTAGGGTTTTGTAATGTTTCAAAGACAACGGCATCTGTACTTATTTTGTCTGGACTCACAAATCGGTTACGATCAAAAGTATTATCTAAACCAAAAAATACCAAGTCAACATTTTGCCCTAAATCGGGTTGCCCCGTAATTTCTTCTTTATTATATACAGTACGCTGATCTATACTATAAAAACTACCCACCGTATTTCTAGAATGCGCTGTATTAATTCCTAATCTAATATCGTTTAATACTCTTAAATTTGTATTGGTAAAGAATTCAAATTGTTTTGTAATGGTCTTTGTTTCTTTCCCATTTGTGGCGGTAAGTGTAACTGTTTTCATACCTGTTTCAGAAAATACAACTCCTGGATTTTGCTCTGTTGATACTCTTGGAGTACCCCCTTCAAAATCCCATTCATAAGATGTTGCACTAATAGAATTATTCTGAAATTGAATTCGAACAGGAATCTGGAAATCATTATCTACAAAAGCTACTTCGCTATCAAAGGCAGTAACTAAAAAAGGATCTACTGTAATTGATTTTTCGAGATCGTATGTTTCACGCCCGTTACCTATCTCTAATCGTATTTTATGTTCTCCAGGTTCTGAAAAAACAACAGTACCAGGATTTTGTTCTGTTGAAGAAGCTGGTGCTCCTCCTTCAAACGTCCAGCTATAGGTATCTGCTCCCGTAGAATTATTTTGAAAAGTAAAACTTGCAGGAGAAAACGTATCAACCAAATTTGTAATTTCAAAATCAACAATAACCGGATCATCTATTTGTATTTCCAGAACCTTGGTATCAATCGATCCGTCTTGATTACTAGCTGTTAGTTCTATAGTATATACTCCTTTTTCATTATATTGAATTACTCCTGGGTTTCTATCCACTGATCTTGAAGGTACTCCTCCTTCAAAACTCCATTCGTAATCCTCTCCTCCTTCAGTTCTATTAAAAAAAACTACTTGAACCGGTATTGAAAAATCATCATTAAATACTTCGAACTCGAAATCTGCAAAAACCGGAACGGCTTCTTCTTTGGCACAGTTCAATAGGCAAAGCATTGATATGATAAATATAATTTTCTTCATTTAGGGCTATTTCCTTGCAATCTTATATTCAACTTCTTAAATCACATATTCATAGATTTCTCCATAAACACTTTTATTCAAACACTAATTTCAGCGTTTGCGATGATCCATTTGGTGTTTCTAATAGTATTAAATATACTCCTGATGACATCGACATAGAATAATCTAATAAAAAATCTATACTATTATTTTCTGTCCTTTCGTTCATTATTTTTCCTGTCATAAGGTCTATTATTTTTATGGTAACATTAGACGCTTCTGCTAAGGTAATTTTCGCTTTGAACGAACCTTCATTAGGATTTGGGTACACTATAAATTCTTCAATAAACTCTCCTTTAATTGCATTAATCCCAGGAGTTTCTATAGCCGGTTGCACCAATACTGTTTTAGTAAAATCCTCATAACAATCCATTTGATAGGATCTTAAATTAATATCATATGCACCCTCTTCTGCAAATCGTAAAATTAATTCTTCATTCGTTTGCGAAACAACATCAATCCCTTCTGGTATTGTCCATTCTACACGTTCTCCCATAGGCTCACTTACATTGACCAAAATAACATCTTCTCCAGTATACGCCTGAGTAGTGATCAAAAAGTCGGAATCAATAAGGGTATCAAAAACTTCTACGACAATATCACCAACCCCTATACACCCTAATCCACTGGTAATAGTTGCTGTATATCTTCCGGGTTTATTAAGTTCTACTGCACTCTGAGAGCTTGTAAAACCATTATCTGATGACCAAGAGTATGTAGCAGCTGCATCATCAATAGCGATATCAAGGCTTAAAATTTGATCAGCACAAAGTGATCTTTTTTCTTCCATATCAACAATAATAGGGTCTGGATCTGTAAGAGTCATTTCATCAAAGGCCTTACATCCTTTACCATCGATTATTTCTAAAACATATGTACCTTGTGTTAAGCCTGATATTTTATTAGAACTTCCTCCGGTACTCCATTTATATGTGTAGGGTTGTACTCCTCCGGTAATATTTACTTCTATTTCTCCGTCATTACCTTCAAAGCATGTTGGAGATTTTACTACTATCGGATCTATTACTAATCCATTCGGTTGTTCTATTGTAACACTACCTTCCAACTGACATCCTTTCGCATCCTCTACATATAATATATATGTCCCGGCAAAAAGGTTTTCGATGATTGCCGTATCTCTGTCTCCGTTACTCCATCTGTAGGTATATGGTTTTGTACCTCCTTTAACAAAAGCAGTTGCCATTGCGTCATTACCTTCTGCGCAACTAATTACAGTTTTTGTAAAAGAAACTTCTAGTTTGTCGGGTTGCGGTAAATATTTAAGACTGTCGATTGCCTGTACTAATTCGTACTCTTGTCCATTTGCAGTACTTATTGGAGTGTAAGTTCCTAGAATTATACCATTTTTATCTTCAAGATTAAGAGCAAAGGTACCTTCGCTTAAGTTTCTTACGATACTATCGTTTACATTAACATCAACCCATACTCCACCTACATCTTTTTTCCAAATATAACAATATGGCATAAAATTGGCTCGGCATTCATCGGTTTGGGCTGTAGTCTTATCAAATCTAACCCCACCAGTAACATAAGCAATTAGTGCTCCATCTTGAAATTGATCCGGTTCGCCGAATGGATCATTAGAGTCTACTCCGTTATTGTATTCATTTTCTCTATTACAAGAAACTTCGTTAAGAATCTCGATATTCACCTTTAAAGGATCTGGTTGATCCAGAAAGTAAGGATCACTTTCTTCAATACATCCCTGTTTATTTATTGCAATACCATGATTTGCATCTCTTGCTGTGATCTTGTATGTACCAGTACCAATACTGTGCAAAGTAACCGTATAGTCACCATCTGCATTAAACGATTCGATTGTGGTATTTACAGGAGCATTGTTTTCATCTACCCACTGATAATCATAACTATTATCGGCTTTTGCTGTACCCCCTTTAATAACTGCTATTATACGACCATCTTCAAAGCCAAAAGCTCTTGGTTCATTTACTAAATCTACAGCGATAGTAAGTGGCTCAACAGGTTCTTTTACTTCTACAGTTTTTATAGTTATAGGGCCTAATAATGGGTTACCATCAACATCGGTTCCATTAATATCCCTAGCTTCACACTCATTTTTATCGCGAATTTGTATATTATAAATACCTGCAAAAATGCCTGTGGTTGCATTTAATTCTGTGATCGTGTGCGTAGTATTATTAGAAAAAGGGCGCCATTCTACCCCAGCATCGTTCCATGCCTGATCTTGACGTTTGATTAAGTATTCATAATACTCATTACCTATTTCTTGAGTACCTCCTTTAGCTACTAGGGTAATTGTACCATCATCTCCTCCATGACACCAAACATCAGTTACACCTGCCTGGACATCATTATCAAACTCGACAGGATCTGGTCTCACAATAACGAAATCCTCTTCGTGGCTATCCGCTTCAGTGTAGTAAAGGTGATCCGTACCATCTAGTGAAATATACTCTCCTATAATTTTTAATGTAAAAAAAGAAGTACTACCCGGTAGACCTGTAATGGTATGTTTTAAACGATTACCGGGCTCATCAGGAGATCCATTAAAAACATTTATATTATCATCATTAGTAACATTCGCATTTTTATCAGGATCAAAAACTTCAAAACCAAATAAATCTCTGGCGCTATCCAATTCTCTATCAAAAGTAACCACAATCAGTCCATCACCTTTACCTGTATTAGGGTCAATAGAATTATAGCAGCTAACATCTTTTGTTTCTATAGAAACAATATGTGGAGCTGATTTTCTTACTCGATAATCAATTATATTTGATGCATTCTGATCACAAGATTGTATTCTAAAATAGATCTTCTCTCCAATAATATCTTCACCCAGAAAGTCCTTTAAGACCACTGTAGCATCCTGTGCATTGGTAACATCCAATTCGAACCAATCATATGTTGGTACTGTACAATATTCAAAAACAAGAGGAACGATAGAAACTATACCACAAATTATTTCTTGAGTCCCAGTCTGAAAACCGTATTGCCAATTATATACGATTGGGTTAAAACCTGGAGAAGCTGTGATGTTGATTGGGTCCTCAAAACCAGCTAAATCAGAAACCGTAGTTCTATCTACTACCGGAACAGGAATTACTTCATAATCGAACTCTATATCCTGGTTTACGTCACTACTATTATTGTGATAATGATCAAACCTCCCAGTAGCACAAGGATTCATGGCTATAGTATTCCTTAAAGGAGGATTTGTTTCTACTCTACGACCTTTACGACAACTTGTACTAACCCCTTGATCTCTGGCATCATTAGCAAATAAATACAACTCTAATCGTTCTATAATGCCTGGTACAGTATAATCTCTATCAGCATCTGTTCCCTCTTCAAAATTTCCCATATTATACCTAATAAGCAAATGTTCTCCTCCATCAGTTGTAAAAGCAGTTAGAGTAACAATCTCATCACACCTTCTATCCTCGAAACGAGAGCTATAGCTATAATTTCTAACCTTTACAATCGATTCTTGCGCATAAGAAGTTGCAAAAAAGAGCAGGCAACTAATTATCATTATAATTTTTTTCATATCTAAAAAATTACTTCTTTTGTTTCCACTTTTGAATGATTTCCATTCTTTGTAATAGCTTTCAAACTATATACATATGTATTTCCGGGAGAAATAGAGCTATCTACTATTCGGTTAATAGTATTAGGCATTTGTTTAAACAAAACCGGCTTACCCTCCTTTTTTGATTTATAAATTATAATTTCTATGACTTCCTTTGGCATTTTTCGCCAGGAAATCGAAATATTTTTATTCACCCTATCTGCCACTAATGAAAATCCTTTGATTAGTTCTGCATCGGTAGATTTTTGACTTGTTATCGTAATTGGTGTGGATGGTGCTGACTGAAGTCCACTATCATCTTCTGCGAAAATTGCATACCTATATTTTGTTGCAGCTTCTACACTACTATCTGTATAACTCGTTACGGTATCTGTAACAAAAATTGACTGCCAACCTTGCTCAGACATTTTAACATTCTGTCTATATAATTTATGAGAGACAACATCATCACTTGTACTATTAATCCACTCTATAAAAACTCCTTTTCGTTGTACTTTATATTCTTTAAAAACAGGAGATGAGGGAGGTACAACATCAGGCTTTTTCAAAGCTAATTTTTCTGAATAATCAGACATATTAAAGCGTTTATCTACAGCAACAACCTGATAAAAAACTTTGCTGTTTAGGGATTTGACCTGTATCGTATCTTGAAATGTATTTTCTCCAACCGGAGAAATAGTTATCTGGGATAACTCTTCCTTTTCCAGATTTCCTCTGAACACTCGATATCCTAAAAAATCCTTTTCTGTATTTGCGGTCCAATTCAGTTTAACAACCCCCAAAGAATCCACTATACCAACTACACCAACTGGTGCTGCTGGTGGTATTGAATCAATAGTTTGTACAAAAGCCGTTAATGAAGTAGTTTTTTGGTTGTTTTTTCCTAATGCGGTAACTCTAAAATAATTAGAAGGTTCGGGTTCGCTATAGGTTGTATTACGTGAACTTTTTGAAATACCCGTTTTTACAGTTTTGTATGGCCCTTTTTCTTGTGCCGCCCAATCTAATTCGAATCCAGTAATTTCATTTTCTGTTTCTTTCGGGAAATCCCATTGAATGTTAACTCCGCCAGAAGCATCGAATGTGTGTCTCGAAATGTGGGGTACAGCGGATAGCTTTTTAATCCCTTGTCCAGATACAACTTCTGATGGAGGGCTTATCTCTCCAAACGGTGAAATACCTTTAACTCGATAATAATACGTTTTATTATTTTGTGATAAGGTATCTACATAAAACATTCTTTTAGCAGGACTACCAGGTCTATCATTTAAATTAACTAAAGGAGTATCTCCTAATCGTTGAAAATCATTACCGTTTTCTGACCTTTCTAGATAATATGATGTAAATATGCCCTTAAACATTTCATACTCCCAGGTTAGTAAAATATTTTTATCATTTGGCACTGCATAAAGATCTAACGGTACGGGTAACGGCTCAGGGTCCTTTACTTTAACAGAAACCGAACCTGGCTCTATCTTTAGCAAATCCACAGGGACCAAAGTTTCTACACTATATAAATACTCCTCGCCAGAAACAATATTAGTATCTTCAAATCCCAGGCCTCCCATTTTGGCTGCTTCAAAGTTCATGTCTGCAGCATATAGTCCAAACGAAAAACGTTGTTCTATTTCTCTAGATTTATTAATAATCTGTGCTAACCCACCTTCCATTTGCTCTACCTGAAAACCTTCTCCATATAATGCTTGTGCAAGAATAGCTGCATAATCATTAGTATTAACCGCTTCTTCCCATTGCGCAACAGGATATGGCAAAAGAGGTACAGATGTCAACGTTGTTTTAACCGGAGGAGATAATAATTGCCCATCTCTTGAAACAGTATACCGGTCTATTTTGTATCCATGTTTATTAGCTTTCAACCATGCCGAAGAAGTACTTACTGCCCATCTTAATAATACTTTTCCCTTTTGAACTCTAGCGACAACCCTTACTTCATTCTTAATCTCATCATCACTGCTCTGTCCAAATACTTGAAAGTGCATACTACAAAAACATAATACCCCAAGGCATATGGATAAGGTTCTTGTATTTATTTTCCCAATCATTCTCAACATAACCAATTTTTACACTACTTAAAAAAAGCTTAAACTAAAAGTATCTTTAAAACGACTTCTTATTTATTACATTCTAAACTTTAGATTATTCTTATACTTATAATTGGCTGACGACCCTTTGATCCCTCCAGGCAATATATACTGTAGTTTAATATTATATTTACCATATAACATAAACTTATAATCTTGATTTATTATATCAATTTCTGGAGATCCACTAGGAAGCAATCCTTTTGCATAATCATTTAAAACTCTATCTCTAATATCAATATAATCCTGATAATAGATATCAGGTAAATTATATCTGTAAGGGAATCGTGTAGCTCTCCAATTTAAATCTACATTATATTCTACGCTAGTAAGATAATTACTTAAGATAGGTAACGCTTTCTTAGGCACATAACCAAATTCTGAAACGTCTCTTGTAACGGCATATTTGCTACCTTGTCTATACTTTTGATAAATAACAGGATTTATATCTTTAGTAAAATAAGAATCTTGTAAATCTGATTCTACGACCACTAAAGCTTTGTTCTCTGAATACTTATTTCCTTTTAACTCGACAATATCAAAACCTTCATTGAAGCTTATTTTGGATGTAAGGTAAATAACTTCTGAGTGTACCTTACTCCAGTTGTCTTCTGTTATTTTAATATCTTTTATTTTATCCGAAAATGTTTTATACTCACTAGATTTAAATTCATAAGAAAGTCTGTCAATTTCTCCAGCTTTTAAAACATTTTGTGCTACATTTTTAGCAATTTCAACCGTATTATCATCATCATAACTTGTCGTTTCTGTAGTGGTACCACCCGATGTTGCATTGTTTGAACCCGATTTTGGAGAACTTACAACAGACATTACGTATTTAGTATCCTTGCTTACTTTTGGAAACTTATAACTTACTTTATTATCGGCGTTATTATATCCAAAATTCGTTTCTTTCACGTCACCAGTTTCATCAATATATTTTACAGAACTTTTCCATAATTTATTATCAAAAAGATAATCTTGTCCTCTGTTGAGCTGAATATACCCATGACTATATTCTTCTGGATAAAATAGTTGTTGATCAACTACCGGATAAGAATATTGGATATTACTTAAAGGTATATGGCTTGGTGCTGTTCCGGTTGTAAAATTGCGTTCTTCAACCTCTATAGCCTTTTGCCCATCTTCTAAAATCGTTTTGAATCCACCATCAACTTTTTCTTGGAAACTAACTTCTACAAAAGCTTTTAATTTTGCATTTGGCGGAAGAATATCCTCAGAAATAAAAGTAACACGATCATTCATTTGTCCCCATTCTAATGTTCCGGCTATTTCTTTCCCTGACTCATCGGTCACCGTAAACTTTTCAAGTATTATCTTATAAACATTATCTCCATCATCTTCAGGAATAACGATAGGTTGGTTCACTTTCATAGCAAAAGCTGCTTGTGGAGCTGCAAAAACATCGATGTCCGTATCACCGTCTTTTGGTGTTAGATCGGTAATCATTTTTATCCCTCCTAACGGAGAAGCATTATCTATTTCACATTCTTTTCCAATAGTAACTTTAAACCTAAAACTTCCCTTAATCATTCCTCCTAATAAACTATAGTGTCCTCCTGCATATCCTCTAAACCAAAATGGATTAGGTCCTTTTCCTTGCATTAATATTGCTGCCCCACCTCTTATAATCGGAATTTTCTTTTTTATAAAGAAAAGCTTAATATTTATACCTAATTCTCCTTGCAGATATGCATATGATTGACCATTAGCATACCATCCGTTAATTCCAACTTCATCACCTGTATTCACACATCTGGCATCTCCATAATCTTTTAACATGATATCAAATCCAACTCCTGCCTGGAAACGAGCATATAGTATTAAGAATCGTAGATCTCCGGTATCAATACTAAAATCGGCACCAAAGGCAAAACCTCTACCTTCACCTAAAGCATTTTCATCACGCATATAGTCTAATTCTGCAACATCAACACCTAATATTTCTGCAACTATTGCTGGTGGTGGAGGGCTTCCTGGGATACGGTCTCCCATCATAAAATAACCACCAGTTTCTAAAGAAATTGGCCCTACTCCCATTTTAAGTCCAAGTCGGTCTGTGGGTGTTCCCATATGCACATACCACTCTTCTTTTGAAATATGTACAACTCCCCATCCTGCACGACCTTTTGAGGCTCTACCTTGTACTATACCTCCAGCTACATTTACATAAAGGTCGAAAGTAGCATGGAAAGAGTCATTGACAAAATCAAACTCCATACCCATTTTTGCACTGATTGCTGCTTCTCCGACGATCTCAGGCTCATATTCTAAATCTGCTTTATCCAGAAAAGTTTTACCCGCTTTGCTGTCCATAACACCATTTATCAATTCGCTATCGACCATACCGCTAAGTTTATCCGTAAGCTTTGCTACTGGATTAGCAAAATCGAATGCTTTCATAACCTGGGCTTCTCCAAAAAGTCCTAATCTATTAACGCCACCGCTACTATTAAACTCAATCTCAAATCCAGCTCCAACAGCTATAGCACTTTCATCTCCAATAGCAGCAAATACCATAGCCTTAACTCCTAATCCAGAATCTACATTAGGAACATAAGAGAGTCCTGAGGGAGAAAAATCAGGTCCAGCATTTGGCCTTCTGGTCATTTTATAAAATGCTCCTCCTGCAAATCCAGATATTTGTAATGGTCCAACATTTATCTTTAACCCTCTAACTGCTGCATCTACATACCAATATCTATATTCTTTTCTTCCAAAAATCGCTTTACATGTTATGGGACCAAAACTACCAAAGGTACCTTCAATTTCTGCGGCAAAACCATCTCCGTACTCGGGATCATCATCCATCAACTCCAAACCTCCTTTAAGTTGAATTGCACCCATATTGGCTTCGATATTAATCCTGGACAAATCCAAACGATCATATTTCCACCGTTGTTTATAATTAACCTCTTCAAACTTCCCAAAGATTCCTAAACGGGCATCAGCTGCAAAACCTTTGCTTTCTTTACCCATAAGATTGATCATAAGATCAAACTCAATACCTGCCTCATACTCATTAGAGCTAAAGGCTATATTAGCGATTGAAACCGGAAAATTGGCTATTTTAACCTCATCTTTATACCCAAAATAATCTACTGATATTACTGGAGATGTGGTTTGAAGCACTAAATTTTGAAATTCTATTCCTTTAAATTGAACGGTCTCTTTTTTCGCATTATCGCCTTCACCTGTTGTATAAGTTTGTCCCTCGTTGGCCAACGATTCTTTCTGACTGGCAGAAATAGCCATGCGACCATTTAATATAGCTTTAGGTCTAAAATTACCTTCAATTACCATTAGCTCTACTGCAGAATTTGGTAATAGCTCTGCTTTTGCTTTAAACACATCAAAGCTCAAGGTATCCAAAGTCGAAACTACAAGTCCGTATTCGTCTTCAGAAATGATGCCCTTGTATCCTAACCCCATCCTACCATCTTCACCTTCTGCTGTTGTTCCGTTTTTATCTCCTTTATCCGATATCGGAAGTAAAACTTGTCCTTCAAACCTTGCTCCAACTAATTTATTTGATGCTAGTTCGATTCCTATTTTATCCACAGAATATGCCCAAGACTTTTTTTCTGAAGTTCTTCCTGATTTGAGTGGAATTAAATTTTCTGCAGAAAAGTATCCAGAAACTCCATAGCTATCAATTAAAAGATTGGCCGCCTCAAAAGAAACTCGCTTCTTTGTAGGAATACTCTCTTCCGTTTTAAATTCTTGTGGTAAACCTACTTCTAGAGATTGTACATATACCCCTCGCCAGGCTTCCGGGCTTGGCAACAATAATCCATTATCATGATAATGTTGTGGAAAATTTACATTTTCGGTTCTTAAATCACTAAAATCAAAAACAGCTTGATTTACAGAAAACATAAACTTATCTGGTTGACTAGCCAATACAAAAGGAGAAAGTCCTATTTCGACAATAAGGTCATTCCAATCTGAGGCTATCGCTTTAAAAGTTCCAGATACTCTATTGGGTATTTGAATTGTTTCTTTAAGAGCCCCTTTGTATTCTCGGGTTTCTGGCAAAAGCTTACCTGTTTCATCAACTGGTAGTACCATACCACGAGAAAATTGTACTTCGCCTTCAATTCCCATTTCCTTTACCCCATCACAATTGATAGTAACAAATGTTTTATTTTGCGTATCTCCTGTTTTATAATCAAAACCTCCTTTAAGAATCAATAACCAATTACCCCCATTGAAAGGAATAAACATATCACCAAGCAATACAAGGCTTGTATCACCCATAAGCCCACCTTGATGCGAAAGTTTAACATTATTTGCTCCGAAAAAAAGCTCTATTGGTAATCCGTCCTCTTTGGATTGAGGAAGTATAACTTTTACAAAGGCCGTTAATTCTGTATATTCTTTAGTGAATTTTGCTCTCGTAATACCCAGTTGATATTCTACTTCTCCTAACCTGTGTTTAACACCAACAGGCAGAGATTGCATATCTTCTGTACCGAATGAAGAAATCCAACTATCGGCACTATCAATTTTTTTAAACCCTTCTTCAGCTTCTTTTTTAGAATCTGCAATAATAGCAGAAGCTGGAAACTCTCTTTTTAAATTATCAAAAGTGAAATCTGGAGATGAATCAATGTTAATTGATTTTTGAATTGGGAATTTTTTATCCAGCTCTGGAAAATGAACAAACTGAGATGTGTTTATTTTATTTTCTTCAACCGGATTAGTATTTCTTACAGATAAAGAATCCTTTTCTCCAGCGATAAGGAAAAAAGAATTTAAACTCAAACACCACAAAAGTAGGAGTAACTTTATTTTCATAAAACTATGTTAAGATTCAGGTATGCAATACTACGAAAAAAAAACAATGTTAACAACTGAAAATCAATAAACATAGCCCATTACGAGAATGCACTTATACCTGAGAATTGCGAAGAAAAAACAAGTCAAAAATCAAATTTTAGAGATTGTTTTAGACACTTAATTCCAAATAAAAGAAGGTTTTGCCTTATACAAGTAAGAAAAAAGCCATTCTGCAAAAGCAGAATGGCCTATAAAAATACGGAGAAAAATCTTACATTTTAGCAGATAAATCTGCCAATTGCTGAGATTTTATTTGCATATATTTACTCAACTTTTCAATTTCTTCTCCTGGAAGTTTTGACATTAGTTGATTATATTGTTTTGTAAGCGCATTACTTTCATCGCTTAGTTTAAAAAAAGCCTCTGTGTTTTGTGAAGTTACTGCTTTTCTATAGTTTGATACATATCTTTCATAATTTTTGATATAACTCTTAGCATCAGCATTTTTCGTTGAATATGAAGTTCCAGGAATACGTATAGATTTATCTACTACTTTTTTCTTTTTAGGTTTTTTCTTTTTCTTAACTGGTTTTTTTTCTACTACAACTTCTTCAACGGCAACTTCAGTGGAGTCTTGAACTACCTCAACAGAATCTACCTTATCCGATTTTGGGTCTTTTTTACAAGAAGTTATAGAAAGTACTAACAAACAAAGAACAGTGATCAAAAAGGTCTTTTTCATAATTTCAATTTTGACAAAGGGGTTTATAGTGATATTTACTAGCTATTAATTTAAGAAAAATTTATTGTAATACTGCCTTTAACTCTTCAAAATTCATCTCCTTCTGCATTCCGGATTGCATATCTTTGACAGTGAATGTTTCATTATTCATTTCCGTTGTACCGGCTAATATCACAAATGGTATTCCCTTCTTATTAGCATAACTCATTTGCTTTTTCATCTTAGCATTATCAGGATAAAGCTCTGTCAAAATTCCTTCACTTCTAAACAAATTTATCGTCTTTAAACAATAAAGAGCTTCAGCATCACCAAAATTTATAAAAAGCGCCTTTGTAACTGGTGCAACCGTATCCGGGAAAAGATTTAATTCTTCTAAAACCAAATAAATCCTATCTAATCCAAAAGATATCCCCACCCCGCTTACATCCTTTAGTCCAAAAATTCCAGTAAGATCATCGTATCGGCCACCACCTCCAATAGAACCCATCTTTACAGTATCAGGAGCTGCTACTTCAAAAATGGCGCCTGTATAATAATTCAACCCGCGAGCCAAGGTAACATCAAGATCAAGGTTTGCAGTTTGCAAAGGAATGTTTTCTATCGCATTAATTATAAACTGCAACTCTTCTACACCTTGCAATCCTTCTTCTGAAGAAGTTAATAAACTTTTTAATTCGTCTAACTTTTCTTGAGTAGTACCTGTAAAACCAAAGAGTGGCTTTACCTTTTCTATAGCCGATTCAGAAATCCCTTTTTCAAGCATTTCTTTCTTTACACCTTCTTCCCCTATCTTATCTAACTTATCGAGAGCAACTGTAAAATCAATTAACTTATCTTTAGCTCCAATAACTTCAGCAATACCTGATAGTATTTTCCTATTATTCATTTTGATTGTAACCCCTGAAAGATTGAGCTTTGTAAAAACTTTATCATACAAGTGGATAAAATCAACTTCTTGCCATAGCGATTTACTTCCAACTACATCTGCATCACATTGATAAAACTCCCTAAACCGTCCTTTTTGGGGCCTATCTGCACGCCATACTGGTTGTATTTGATATCTCTTGAACGGGAAATCAATTTCATTTTGATGCTGAACAACATATCGAGCAAAAGGTACCGTGAGATCATACCTAAGAGCTTTCTCACTTATCTTAGAAGTCATTTTGGTACTATTCTTACTTGCGTATAAAGCATCATCAACTTTCCTTAAGTAATCACCACTATTTAATATCTTAAAAATTAATCGATCTCCTTCTTCTCCATATTTACCCATCAAAGTATCACTATTCTCAAAACTAGGAGTTTCTATAGGCTGAAAACCAAACAGTTGAAATTGTTTCTTTATCGTATCAATAATAAAGTTTCTTTTTGCCACTTCTATAGGCGAAAAGTCTCGAGTTCCTTTTGGGATTGATGGTTTTTGTGCCATTTTTATCAGTTTATAGTTTAAGGTTTATGGTTTCCAGGTTATAGCACATCAAAAACTTTGAATTGTACACTTGAAACTCTAAACCAAATAAGGCTGCAAATATCTAAAAAAGTACAAAGACCGTAAATACAAAATGTAAAAATCTGGTATCTGGAGAATATTTACCTAAATTCGATAGTTTTCATGCAAAAAAAACAGAAATATTATCCCTGTCTTATAAAATTATATTTAGATTATAAAACGATTAAGAAATCTAATTCTAAGAATTGCCTTGCATTAATTTTTCAAAATAATGAAATAACTCTCCCTTGGTTATGTTTGCTCCTTGTTGAATTAATTTAAATTTATCAAGGTTTCTGTCGTTACTATACTCTTTGGATGCATTATAAAATACTACATCGTCATTTAATAAGTTATCTCTTAACCAAGCATACCCTTCTTTAGTAGTTAAATCTACAGCATCATTATTAACCTTCACGGCTATTAAATACATTTGATCCTCCTCTAATTCAAATAAATGAATCTGATCTTTTGAGAAATGCTCAAGATACTTCGCACTAGCAAGAACCTTCTCCCACACCAAATCACTAAAGACATCTAGCTCTTCTTCAGCAACATTAGGTTTGTTAACCTTTATATCGCTCCACTCTTCGGCAGTAATTGATTGTGTTGCCAAAAAGTTAATAAACTCAACATGCAACTCTTCTAATTGTTCTTTGCTTAATCTTTGATACTTCATTCTAAAAAAATTGAGTGCAAAAATAATTATAAAAAGATGATTACATGCGATTTTGAAGTACTTATTATGTATTCTTTCATGCATTTTAATTTTAGAAATCTATTACAAAAAAACCACCTGCATCTAACGGGTGGTTTTCTACTATTTACAAAGATTCTCTTTTCGTTAAAATATGTACCGCAATCCAATTTGTGCCTGCCATCTGGAATCTAAACTAAAATCATTACCAAACGTTTTTGTCTGCGATGTATCAAAAGTATAAACTGGTGTTCCCGTACCATCTACACTAACTCCAATAGGCTGATCATTAACCGGAACTTCTATAACACCCCAATCAGAACTTATTAAATTACCAAAATTTAAAATGTCTAAACTTAATTGAATTGTATTTGTTCTATCTCCTATTTGGAAATCATAATCTTGTAGTAGTTTTACATCCCAACGACCTCGCCAAGGACTTAAAATAGCATATTTCTCTGCATAACTCCCTCTGCGCTCTCTCAAATACTCATCTTGCTGAATATAAGCTTCAAAAGCTACTCTTTGTGTTTGCTGCTCTGTAAAATCCCCACTAAAATTATAGGATGCCAAATCTTCTTGAGTAGGAATATAAATCAAATCATTTAAAGGAGAACCGTCTCCATTTATATCTCCAGAATATGTATACGAGAACCTTCCGCCTTGCGCATATTCATAAAAAGCTCCTATAGATGTTCTCCACTGTTTGTTTTTACCGTAACTAAAAGCTTTGTTTATTTGCCCAACAATCCTATGTTTATCGCCATATCTAGCTCTTGTTTCAACAGCTTGATTTACATTACCCAAAGCAGGATTTCTATCAAATGCATCACTAGAAATCTCTGCATCTAATGAACTAGCATCTTTAGCTTCTAAGAAATTATATGCCACACTTGCAAATAGTCCGTTACTGAAGTTTTTCTGCAGTTTAAATGACCAGTTGAATGAATACCCTACATTAGTATTCGTAAACACATATGCATTAGTAGGATCTCCAAACTCATTAAGAGCTCTATCAGATGCTAAATATACCGGTCTATCATCTATCCCATTGAGCGTACCACTGGGAGTTCCTAACCCAAAATTTCTAACCATTTGTGCATTAATATCCTCTGTATAAATCAAATCAGTTGTTGCTACGATTCCATTTTTAAACTTATAATCAATTCCTAAACTATTTCTCCAAACCTGAGGGAACTGAAAATCTGGCGCTGTAGTTGTGTAGAAGAAGAAATTAGGGTTAGCCACCTGATTTCCGATCCATACAAAAGGAAGACGTCCCGTAAAAATACCTGTCCCTCCTCGTATTTGAAAAGTTTTATCTCCTTTTACATCATAATTAAATCCAAATCTAGGCGATATCAATACTTTTCTGGTTGGCAAATCCAAGCTATTTAACTGAGTAGGAGATCCATTTTCATCAAAATATGTAATTCCCGGTTGATAATTCCCATCAGGAAAAGTACCTCCTGCGGCTCTTATTATATTTTCAGCAATTTTATCTTCGGTATCAAAATACAAGGGTTGATCTATCCGCAAGCCATAGGTAATTGTTAGCTTATCATTTACTTTCCATTTATCTTGAGCATATAATGCAAATTGCCCTACATTGGTTTCAGCCAACGCCCATCTATCAGCCAAATTATTTGCCAAAAATACGTTTTCAGCGTTATCAAGTGCCGCTGCAATTGTTCCATTATTAATAGCTTCTTCAAAACTTGTTCCTGGTGATGCGGGGTTTATTCTTACACTTTGAAACGCATCAAAAAAAGTACTAACAGGACCTAAACCTAAGTCTTCATCACCACCAAAATCAAATACCCCTAAATTGAACGAGTTATCAAACTCGAATCGCTCAAAAGTACCCCCAAAAGTAAGGGTATGATCTCCTGTTACAATAGTTAGATTATTGGTCACCTGAAATACTTTTTGCTCTAAGCGATTATTAATTGAAAAAGGCTCATGACCTGCCACAATATATCGTACTCCACCTTGCTGAATATTAATTGGAGGAGCAGGTGCAGAAAAAGGGTCTCTACTGTCATCAAAAAATGTATATCCGGCCTGAAATTTATTAGTAATATTACTTTTAAAGTTGGAATTTAATTCTACTAAGAAAGAATTAATTTTATTATTTATAGTATATCCAGAATTTCTAAATTGTAATGTAGTCAAATCGGGTCCCCGACGCCCAATAGCTTCAGGGTTAGCAGGAAGATCTCTTGATGCATCAAGAAAATTATAAATCAATGCTAAACGATGCTTATCACTTATATTCCAATCTAATTTCAAAATTCCTTTTGTAGATTCTGTATCATGAGTATACCCCTCATAAGGCCCTGTTTCATACCCTAAAGCACCTAACTGCTGAGATACAAAATCTAAATCTTCAGCCGACACCCTAGAGACATTTGCCCCTGTTAGACCAGGTCTTGCAGCCAAAAAATTAGATCCTAAATCTTCACGATCGTCACGTTCGAAGTTACCAAAGACAAACAATTTATTTTTTATTATTGGCCCTCCAACACTTATACCATATTGGGCTTGCGTTAAATCTGGAACTATAATATCATCATCCCCAACTTTATCACCTGTCATATCCTGATTACGATAAAACCCATATACTGTACCTTTCCATTGATTGGTACCACTCTTAGTAACCGCATTTACAGATGCGCCCGTAAATCCAGCTTGTGTAACATCATAAGGAGCAGTAGACACCTGTATTTGATCAATAGCATCTAATGAAATTGGCTGAGCATTTGTCTGACCTCCTGGTGTAGCAGCATCTAACCCAAATGGGTTATTAAAAATTGATCCATCTAAACTAAAATTATTAAACTGATCATTTCTACCTCCAAAAGAACCATTGCTCGATGCTGTTGGTTCTAATCGATAAAAATCTGCCGCAGAACGAGTAATTGTAGGTAATGTTTTTAATTCTCGATTACCGATACTTGTTTCAGCTCCAGTTCTCTCACTACTAAATGTTGTGCTTTTACTTGATGTTATAACGACTTCTTCAAGTTGATTGTCGTCTTCAATCATAATCACATCCAAGTTGAAAGTCTGACCTAATTGAAGAGAAATATCATCTATCAGCTGTTTTTTAAACCCAACGTAACTAACTGTTATTCTATAAGGACCACCCACTCTAAGGTTAATGAGATCAAATCGTCCATCAAAGTTAGTCACACCTCCATATGATGTTCCCGTAGGCTGATGAACAGCTGTAACATTAGCCCCAGGAAGCAATTGGTTATTGTTATCGTATATCACTCCTGAAATATTAGAAGTTGTCACTTGTGCATTAGCAGCTAGCCCTACTAACACTAAAAACAGTAAGATATTTTTTTTCATATACTAAAAACTTTGTGTGAATTACATATAAATTTAAAACAAAAAAATCGCTCGAATGAGCGATTTTTTCTATTCTTATACACTGGTTATTAACCAGAGTTAGTATATATTACTTTGCTTGTGCAACAATTTCGAAAGAAATCGGAGCAATCACTTCTCTGTGTAATCGAACTGAAGCTTCGTACTGACCTAAACGTTTTATCGTTCCTCCTGGTACAGTAATAAATTTCTTTTCAATCTCTACACCTTCTTTAGCGAAAGCCTCTGCAACATCTGCATTAGAAACAGAACCAAATAATTTATCACCTGTTCCAACTTTTGCAGAAATTTTGATTTCGAATCCTTCAAGTTTCTTTGCAACTTTTTGAGCATCTTCAATCTCTTTCTTTTCTTTAAAAGCACGTTGTTTTAAAGTTTCAGAAAGCACTTTTTTTGCAGAAGGAGTTGCCAGTACAGCAAACCCCTGAGGGATTAAATAGTTACGTCCATAACCATTTTTAACTTCTACTACATCGTCTGCGAATCCTAGATTCTCAACGTCTCTCTTTAATATAAGTTCCATAATGTGTTATGACTAGTTTTATTTTAGTAAATCACCTACATAAGGCATTAAAGCTAAGTGTCTTGCTCTTTTAACAGCTACACTAACTTTTCTTTGATATTTTAACGAAGTTCCTGTAAGACGACGCGGTAACAATTTACCTTGTTCATTTACAAATGCCATTAAAAAGTCTGGATCTTTATAATCGATATATTTAATACCAGATTTTTTGAAACGACAGTACTTCTTATTTTTTGTAGTATCTATATTAAGAGGAGTAAGATATCTGATCTCTCCGTCTTTTTTTCCTTTAGCTTGTTGTTCTATAGATGACATAATTAAGCTTTTTGTTTGTTTCTATTTCTTCTTTTCTCTGCCCAAGCAATCGCATGCTTGTCAAGACGTACGGTAAGATAACGCATTACTCGCTCATCTCTTCTAAACTCTACCTCTAGTGCGTTGATAGCATCACCTGGCACCTGGTATTCAAATAAGTGATAAAAACCACTTTTCTTGTGTTGGATTGCATAAGCAAGCTTCTTAAGCCCCCAATCCTCTTTTGATATCATCTTGGCACCGTTAGAAACAAGAATGTCTTCGTATTTCTTAACTGTTTCCTTTATCTGTTCTTCAGATAAAACGGGATTCAAGATGAAAACAGTTTCGTATTGATTCATAAAAATCTAATTTAAATTAAAATTGGCTGCAAAAGTAAGATTATTTTTTGGATTTTCAAACATAAAAATCATCTCGATGAAACACTACTTTTATCGATAAAAAGCTAAAATTGTTTGTGAGAATAAGATATATTCATTAATATTGTATTTGGAATATATAACCTATGCAAGTGGAACAATCTCAATTAAAATGTGCGGTAGTAGATGATTCTCGCCTCCAAAGACTAGCTATAGTTAAGCTAATTGATGAACATCCTTCACTAGAATTAGTGGCAGAATGGAATAATGCTATTGAAACTAAAAATGGTTTATTAGATACTCCGGTAGATTTATTATTTCTGGATATTGAAATGCCAATACTTACTGGTTTTGACCTTTTAGATGATTTAGAGAACAAACCTCATATTATTTTTGTTACTGGTAAAACGAAATATGCCTTTAAAGCTTTTGATTATGATGCAGTAGATTATTTAAGAAAACCTCTTAAAAAAGATCGATTTAATGCTGCCGTTGAAAAGGCATTAAGTATGTCGCGCTTAGGTTCGGAAAGTACCAATGTTGAAGATGATGATTATATTTTTGTAAAAAGCAACCTTAAAAAACGTAAAATATTTCTTAATCAGCTGAAATATGTTGAAGCTCTAGGAGATTATGTAAAGCTAATTATGGAAGAAGGTGATCCAATAGTAGTTTTAGCAACTATGAAATCTTTTGAAGCACAGTTACCAAGCGATCGTTTTCTAAGAATTCATAAATCATATATTGTTAACTTAGATAAGGTTGAAAGATACAATAGTCGTAATATAGAAATTGCGGATGAAAAAATACCGCTAAGTAGACACAAGAAGCATTCATTAATTGAAGCTTTGAACAATTAGACAAATCAGAACTTATATACAATCCCGCTTTTGGCGGGATTTTTAATTTTTAGTAATTATCTACATTTATTATTATTCGAACTCCGGAGAATTCTTTAATGCTCGAAAAAGTAAGCTGCATCTTTTTAATAACTCCTTTAGTTTTTGCTAACGATTGACCTTGAGGAATTTTTATTAATATATTTTTATGATACTGATTCCTTATTCTTGAAATAGGAGGAAATTCTGGACCAAGCACATTTTCATTAAAAACATTTCTTAAGGATTTTGCAAACCAATTTATTGCATTATTCACTTTGTTATAATCTTTATGCTTCCCGGTTATTTTAATTAATCTATAAAATGGAGGGTATTTGTATTGATGTCTTTCTTCTATTTGATCTTTATACATACCTGTATAATCATGAACAGAAACTTGCTGCAAAATCTGATGAAAAGGATTATAGGTCTGAATTAAAACTCTTCCTCTTTTTTTTGTTCTCCCTGCTCTACCTGCCACTTGTTGCATCAGTTGAAAACTTCGTTCATGCGCCCTGAAATCAGGAAAATTAAGCAGGTTGTCTGCATTCATCACTCCCACCAAACTTACATTTCTAAAATCTAATCCTTTAGATAACATCTGGGTACCTACTAAAATATCTATCTCTCCTTGTTCGAACCTATTAATTATCTTTTCGTAACCATACTTACCTCTTGTGGTATCCTGATCCATTCTACCAACAACATACTCCGGAAAAAGAGCTATCAATTCTTTCTCAATTTGTTCGGTTCCAAAACCTTTTGTAGACAGCTCAGTACTACTACAGGCCATACATTGTTGCAACATAGCCATATGATATCCACAATAATGACATCTTAATTGATTTTTATGACTATGAAATGTAAGGCTTACATCACAATTTGGGCATTGAGGAGAATGCCCACAGGTATTACACTCAACTACTGGAGAATACCCTCTTCTATTTTGAAAAAGTATAACCTGCTCTCCTTCTTTTATTGCATCATTAATTCCCTCTAAAAGCGTATCACTAAAATGCCCTGTCATTTGCTTCTTACGATATTTCGTCTTTATATCGACCAAATTAATTTCGGGCATTAGTACATTTCCATAACGCCTATTAAGTGTTACCAACCCATATTTTCCTTCTTTTGCATTATAATATGTCTCGACTGCCGGTGTTGCGGATCCTAACACAATCTTTGCCTCAAACATTTTTGCTAATACGATAGCAGTATCTCTTGCATGATATCTAGGTGCCGGATCATACTGTTTAAACGAACTTTCATGTTCTTCATCTACTATAATTAATCCCAAATCAACAAAAGGAAGAAATATTGCTGATCTTGCACCAATAACTACTTGCGCCTTAGATTTTCCTTCTTTCACATTATTCCATGCTTCAACCCTTTCATTTACAGAATACTTAGAATGATATACCGTTAATTTCTCTCCAAAATACTCTTGCAGTCTACTAATAAGTTGAGTAGTTAGTGCGATCTCTGGCAACAAATACAAAACCTGTCTTCCTGTTACAAGAACTTCTTCAATAAGTTTAACGTACACTTCTGTTTTTCCTGAAGAAGTAACGCCGTGTAATAGGCATACTCTTTTTTGTTGGAAGCTTCGATTTATTTCATCAAAGGCTTTTAGCTGATACTCATTAAGTGTTTTGAAGTTATCCTGGATTTCGCCTTGAAATTGTACTCGATCAATTTGTAAATGATATTCATCTAAAATTTCTTTATCAATCAATGTTTTAATAACTGCAGAAGTGCTATTGGACTGTTTGATCAATTCTGAAACTTTAATAGGTTTGGTAGCTTTTGCTTGTAACGTAAACAACTGCATTAACACTTCTCTCTGCTTAGGAGCTCTTGTCATAGAATCCAATAGTGGTCGCAAAGCCGCTTCTTTTGAATAATTTGGATGCAACTTTACATATCGTACCATCTTAGGTTTATACTGCTCATAAATCTCTTCTTGCACAGTAATAATGTCTTTTTCTATCAGTCTCTTTATTACCGGAAGCACATTCTTTTTACTTACAATATTAATCACTTCTTGTATACGAAGTAGACTCTGATACTGAAGTGCTTCATAGATTAAAAACTCATCATCTTTTAAAAGAGATTCATCAATAGAAATTTTATCGTTTCTAAGAATAATAGTCTCACTTTCTAATAGAAATGCGCTTGGAAGAGCTGCTCTCATAACTTCTCCTTTGGTACACATATAATATTTAGAAATCCAAGTCCAAAGCTCTAACTGCTCTTTGGTTACAATTGGAGATTCATCTAAAATATGCTCTATCTCTTTAGCCTCATATACCTGTGGTGGATCACGATGGATCTTAGTCACTAAAGCTGCATATATTTTACTTTTCCCAAATTGTACAGCTACACGCATTCCTGGCTTTAGAAATATGGCTTCATTCTCTGTAATTGAATACGTGAACTCTTTATCAAGAGGTATCGGAAGAATTACATCTATAAAATATGACATTACCAATTACAGAATAGTAGAAAAGTTATCTTAATGAAACAAAAATACAAGTTTAACCTGGATTAAACAGCTAGTATATGTTGCAATTATCAGAATAAAAAAAGTCCGATATAAAATTTATATCGGACTTCACTATATATTTATTGTGTATTACTTGCTTAATCCTAACATTCCGCCTTTTATAATTTGGCAAGCAGGTTCATTTCCTAGCCAAATTTTGAATAATGCATATTTAAAATCACGGCCTTCTATAAACCCAAGTTCTTTGCCATTTTTATAGGTTTTAATCCCTTTACCCTTAAGATAAACAAGGTCATAAAAGTCATTGATCTGCATTGGCGAATCAAAAAGCTTCAAAAAATCTTCGATTCTTGCATCTAAACTTTGAGTATTTCCAAACATAGCATCATCAAACCCTTTTCTAAACACTTTGATCATTCTTTCGTTAGTCACCTTTTTAGAAGCTATATTTAATCGAATAGCCATAGTCTCATCAGAATCTAAGACCTTTTTATCATCATTATATTTAGCTTTAGTGTATAATGTTCCCGAATACGTTTTAAAAGAGAGTACCTTACGCATAGCACCACCATTAAAAACCAATTCTTCTCCATCAAAATTGACTTTTTCGGGCACAACAACATCTCCTATTCGTATTTGGGATATTGATATGTTAGAAATAAATAGTATAGCAATCAGGGTAATTATTCTTTTCATGGTTTAGTTTTTTATAGATTACCCTGGGTTAGTGTTCAAAAACTAAAAAACCTAACACTAAAGAAATGTTAAACTTTTAACCATTGTTGAGTTCTGTATAGAAAAGCGATATACCCTCTTACATTAAGTACATTTGGGTTTTCTTCATCAATCCAGATTTTACATCGATACACCTTTCCATTTTCTGGATCTAAGATAGTACCATCTTCATATTCATCCCCATCTTTTTCTAAACCTTTAAGTATTACCATACCTTCTATAGGTTTATTATGATCACTTCCTTTACATTCTTCACAAAGGTTTCCTCTTTCTGATTCATCTAAAATACGAGCAATCTTTCCGTAAAGCTTATCTCCTTTTTTATAGATTTCGACAATGGATCTTTCTTTACCGGTAGTATCATCTATAGTTTTCCATTTACCAACTATATCCTGCGCATTTGTAACTGCAGAGATGAATACTAAAAAAAGAAATACTTTAAAAAAATTCATGGTATTATTATGATTTACTGTTAATAGGTTCAATATATAAAATAAAAACAAAAAAGCTATCTTTTAGATTAAGATAGCTTTTATATGTTAAGTAAGGTTTCCTACTGTAATCCAAGCATACCTTTCTTTATTCCTTCGCTTGCAGGCTCGTCTCCTAACCAGATTTTAAATAAAGCGTATTTAAAATCACGACCTTCTATTACACCAAGTTCTTTTCCGTTTTTAAAGGCTTTCACTCCTTTATCTTTAACATAAACAATATCAAAAATATCATTCTTTACTATAGGTTCTGAAAAGAATCTTATAAACTTATTTATTCTCTCATCAAGAGCTTTTGTGTTGCCGAAAGTGGCTTTATTAAAACCATCTCTAACGGCCTTAATCATTTTCTTTTGTGTCACAAAACCAGAAACTATATTAAGTTTTATAGCCATAGTTTCATCTGCATCCAATATCGCCTTTGGATCTTTACTTTTGTTCTGTAAATAAAGTCCTCCTGCATACAGATCAATCCATAACATTTCTCGCATCCCAGCACCATTTAATTTTAAATCGGTGTCTGCAAAATTTTCTTCATAAGGTAAAATAGCCTTACCGACCCTAATTTGAGCAGTAGCAGCAGAAATCGAAATTAATGCTACTAATACTAAAGTAATTTTTTTGATCATATGATATAATTTATGCGGGGTAATTAATAACTAATTTTAAAAATCGCGTAAATATAGTTTATTTTACTATGCCGACATAACAAAAATACATTAAACAGGACGAAAAAGTGTATTTTATCGTTAAAATCATGCTTTTCATCCCGTTTTTAAGTGTTATCATTGATTAAGATCCTAACATCTTTTTCTTTAGATTCTTATCTGCAGGCTTATTTCCTAACCAAATTTTAAAGAGTGCTTTTTTGAAATCTAATCCTTTTACAAATCCTTTCTCTTTACCGTCTTTATAAATTACACTTCCTTTTCCTTTTTCATAAACGATATCATAAATCTGATTCACTTCGATTTCATCCTTAATAAAGCCAATAAACTTTTCTATTCTATCGTTTAAAGGTCCTACATTTCCATTTGTAGCTTTCTGAAATCCATCTCTTAAAGCACCTGCCATTTTATTTCTAGACATCATACCTGATAATATATGCAACTTAATCGCCATCGTCTCATCTGCATCTGCAATAGCCGTTGCATTACTACTTTTTTGTTTTAGATATAAACCACCTGCATAGATGTCAAAAAAGAATTTCTCTCTAATACCTGCTCCATTAATAGTTAAATCTTCACCATTAAAAGCTACTTTATTAGGTAATGTGGCATCTCCAACTTTGGTTTGTGCTTGAAAAGTAGTTACAGACATTAAGATAAAAAATAATATGCTAAGTTTTTTCATTTTTAAATAATAATTTAAGTGTTTGTATTAGTAAAATTAAGTGTTAAAATTTTTTCCTTAATTGGATTAACGAGGCATTAAGTTCGAAACCCAATAATAATAAATTTGCATTAAGCCATATATATAGCATTAAAATCAGCATTGCGCCTATTGATCCATATAATTGATTATAATTCGAAAAATTATCAATATAAATACCAAATAAATAGGTCGTTATAATAATCAAAAAAGTGGTCATAAAGGCTCCTGGCGAAAAAAACGTATTTTGTTTTCCTTCTGAAGTGCCAAAATAGAATAATGTAGCTACGATTACAAATATCATGAAAACAAATAATGAATATTTGCCTATAGTTAACCAAAAAACCGTATCGTCTACTACTCCAATTGTACTTAAGTCGTCCACTAAATATGAAAAATATAACGTTCCTATCACCGTAATTAGCAATAACGATGCCACAATAATAGAAACTCCTAACGCAACAATGTATTGTCTAAAGAAATTTCGATTAAGACTAACGTGATAAGAGTATTCAAATCCTGAAAAAACTGCATTAATTCCATTGGTCATAAATAAAATCGAAAGAATAAATACAGTAGATAATAAACCTCCCCTTGGGTTAGAGGCTATATCTTCAAAAATTCCAGCAAAAAAATCAGAAGATTGCTTTGGCAAAGCACCATTAATGAATTCGAAGAAATTATTTTCAAAATTATCTATGGGCACATATGGAATAAGGTTTAAAAGGAACAATAAAAATGGAAATAAGGATAAAAAGAAACTCCAGGATATTGCACTAGCTCTTGCAGAAAAGGTGCCTTTTACAATTCCTATAGTATAGATTTCTATCAAATCATAGACAGACAACCCCTCAAAGCCCGGAAGCACAAGCTTTTTACCTAATTTAACCAAAAAATTGATTATAGGAATTTTACGCAGTTTATCCTCAACTGTTTTAGACATATATTATACTGCTTTCAAACTCAAATCCAAATTATATACCGAATGTGTCAAAGCACCACTACTAATATAATTGACTCCACATTCTGCATACTTTCTTACTGTCTTTTCATTGATACCACCACTGGATTCGGTAAGACATGTATTGCCTATAAGCTTTACTGCTGTTCGGGTATCATCATAATCAAAATTATCAATTAATATACGATATACTCCGGGTGTTTTGAGTATTTCTTGAATCTCATCAAGATTACGAGCTTCAACAATAATTTTAAGATCAAGATCATTATCTGAAAGGTACTTTTTGGTTTTTTCTATAGCACTAGTAATTCCACCTGCAAAATCAATATGATTATCTTTTAGCATAATCATATCGTACAAAGCAAATCTATGGTTTTCTCCGCCACCAATAGTAACTGCCCACTTTTCAAGAGCTCTTATACCTGGTGTGGTCTTACGAGTATCCAGAATTTTAGTTCCTGTGCCGTCTAAAAGCTTTACAAAATAATTGGTTTTGGTAGCGATTGCACTCATACGCTGCATCGCGTTAAGAACTAATCGCTCTGCTTTAAGGATTGATTGCGAGCTTCCTGACACAAAGAAGGCGATATCACCATATTTTACTTGTGAACCATCTTCTATTTTTACATCAATATCCATATTGGGATCAACATAATCAAAAACTTTCTTGGCAAATTCTACTCCTGCCAAAACCCCTTCATCTTTTACCAAAAGCTTTGCTTTACCAGTAGCCGAAGTTGGAATACATGCTAACGAACTATGATCACCATCTCCTACATCTTCTCTAATAGCATTGGCAATAATTAAATCAATTTCTTTATCGAATTGAGCTTTACTAATCATATTGAATGGTTATTTTTGCTAATGTAAAAAAAGAAGTCGTAAGTACGAAGTCGGAAACATAAATAACATAATCTTCCTCATTATACTTTTACTATATGTAGCACAAGTAGAAACCATATACACTTTCTTATTGTAAAAAAATAAACAAAATGAATATTAAATTACTGGCTATAGGCAAAACAGATAATAAACAATTAGAAGATCTTACTGACAACTATATCAAAAGATTAGGTTTTTATATTAAGTTTAATTTTGAAATTATTCCGGATCTTAAAAATGTAAAAAATCTAAGCGAAGCACAACAAAAAGAAAAAGAAGGTAAGTTGATTTTGGATCAATTATCCAATTCTGATGTTTTAATCCTTTTAGACGAAAATGGAAAACAATACGATTCTGTAGGTTTTTCTGAATTATTACAAAAACATATGAATAGTGGTATCAAACAACTAATCTTTGTAATTGGTGGACCTTATGGTTTTAGTCCTGAAGTATATAATCGTGCAAACGGTAAACTATCATTATCTAGGATGACGTTTTCTCATCAAATGATACGTTTATTTTTTACGGAACAACTTTATAGGGGATTTACCATTTTGAAAAATGAGCCTTATCACCATCGATAAGACTCATCTATTCTTAAAGTTATTTTTTTAATAGTGTAAGTTTTGTTTTACCAACAACAGAAACACTATAGTAGCCGGTTTTCAGCCCTCGTATTGAAACCATTTCTTTAGTATCTTTTGCTGTGATCTTTTTGACTATTTTTCCGATTAGGTTATATATTATAATTCTATCTCCTCTCTCAAGACCAACAAGGTGTATTTGTTCTTGAGCTGGATTAGGAAACATTGTAATTTTATCATTAATCGCATCAGAACTTACTATATTTCTTGTTGACGAAATGATTTTCCATTGTTGATTATTATTAGAAGAGTTAAAATCCCACAAATGCACATTAGCATTTAAACTGCCTCCTGCTCTATCTAGTGCTTTTTGTTGACAATGCATTGGCAGTAGCGAAAAAACATCATTACCATTCGCTACTACTTTCCATTTTTGATGATCATCATTAGCATTTCTCCAGGACATTACATTACTTCTATTTGCACATCTGGCATCTCGTACCTCAAGATATCTATTATATGCTCTATCTCTAATCGTGTATACATTATTCCCAAGATGTTCAAAAACCCAGCGTTCATTATTAGTATTTTCTGGAGTATACATTTTGGCATTATAATTTTCCCACCATCTCGATGCAATTCTTTGATTTGACTGTGTAGAAGTTATATAATATGTTCCTTCTTCAATTAACTGCTCAATCCCTACAGTAACATCATTAAATTCAATCCTTTGAATAGCTTCTTGCCAGGTAGTTCCAACCGGACGAATATGTGCCTTATAAAAATAACCTGAACCTGGCTGCGGCGGATTCGTAAGATTTATGGTAACTTCTTTGGTTCCTGTTCCCGCAGAAACAAGTTCCATACCTTCTCCAAGCCATCGATCAGGTGCCCATAACTCTACAACAATTTCGCGATCTGTAGAAGCCGAATAATCAATTGTAAAAGTGTATGAAGTCATAGGTTCTATGCGTAAAAGAGGAGTATTAAAAGCTACTTCATCATTTAGAGTAAGTGCTACAGTAACATCGGTAAACTCTACTCTATACAGCGCTTCTCTCCAAGTGGTTCCAACCGGTCGTATATATGCTTTATAAAAGTAACCTGAACCTGGCTGTGGTGGATTCGCCAGATTTACTGTTACAGGTTGTGTTCCTGTACCTGAAGAAACACGTTCTACACTTTCTCCTAACCATTGATCAGGAGCCCAAAACTCAACCACAATTTCTCGATCGATTGTAGCAGAGTAGTCTATAGCAAAAGTATACGAATCTTGTGGTTCTATATTTGAAGAAGGATTCTTGAATGCTAACTCATCACTTAAGGCATTGGTTACAATTACGTCGGTAAATTCTGTCCTATATAGTGCCTCTCTCCAAGTGGTCCCAACAGGACGTATATACGCTTTATAAAAATAACCTGAGCCAACTTCAGGTGGATTTGAAAGATTAACTGTTATCGATTGTGTTCCGGAACCTTTTGATACACGCTCTACATTTTCTCCCAACCACCTATCTGATGCCCAAAACTCTACAACAATTTCACGATCTGTTGCCGCAGTGTAATCAATAGCAAATATATATGAGTTTTGAGGTATAATTGAATTAGATGGATTATTAAATGAAACGTTATCAATAATTTCTTCACCGATATTATCACTTATATTTTTGATAATGGTTCCCATTCTATTTCTCTCATCAGAAGAATTTCTATCCGTCCAGGACCACACCAATGAGCCAGCCCATTTTTTATTTAAAAGCGTAGTTCCTAAATCTGTAGCACGTACTGTTGGTATAGTATGATCATTATCTCCACCCTGTTGATTAAAAAATAAATCATCTGGATAATACTCTCCAATAATTGCCTCTTTGTCTATTTTATTAGCATTGTAATTATTGTGAAACGGCGACCCTTTAGAGCGTGCCCAGTTATAGTAATGTATATTGTAAAAATCAAGATATCCATCTTGATCATTTCCTTGAAACTGCAAGTTTGCATCAGAATAGGCATTCCAAAATCCGTTTGAAGAATCTTCAACATTTGTTAGAAACCCCAAAGCTCCATTAGTAATCTGAACACCGGGTTGCGCTCTTCTAATTGCTCCAGCGGTTTTGTTTACAAAACGTTGGATATTAGCCATGGTAATTCTTTCTTTAAATCCAGGCCAATGACCGGCATATTCATTTGTCATTCCCTCTGGTTCATTAAAAATCTCCCAGGCGAAAAGAGCTGGATGATTGCCTATAAAATTTACTAAAGGCAATAATGCATTATCAATATATGCATTCATATAGCTATCTTGAGTAAGCAGTTTTTTGTTTGCAGAAGCATCGACTCCCCACTGATCTTTTAACATATCAAAAGACCATAGACAAATCTGTACTTTGAGTCCTTTACTTTGCGCCAAGTCTAAAATAGCTTTTACATCATCATGAAAGAAAGAAGGGTTTGGTTTTACTTTTTGATTATTATCAAAAATTGGATTGGTAGAACCATTTGTATGATACCACCATCGCACTACGTTGCCCCCTCTGTCTTTCACAAAATCCATTACTTCTCCAAACTTGATAAGGTTTGGATGGTATTGATTACTCGAAAAAAAGGGATCTACGCCTACATCGCGCCCATACTCTATCCAGGCTAGATTAATTCCATTAACAAATGAAATACCATCTATTGCTCTGGATCCTTTTTTTGTGTCTTTCAAGATCTTTTTAGAATTCTGGTTGTTTTTTTGAAAATATCTCTTAAGATACTTCAAATTGATTTGATCTTGATTAATTTTTTGAAAACTCTCTTTGTAATTAGGGTTATTAGTCCATGGCTTCTGAGATCTTTGTGAATAAGCCTGTAAAGAAAAAACAATGCAGACTAGAATAATAATTCTTTTCATTGTGTGAGTTTGTTATGGTTAGTAACTCCATAACGGATATTTCTAAAAATATTTCAATACTCTATCACAAACAATTGTAAAACAAAAAGCATTGAGTTAAAGAAAAATCATAACTCAATGCTTTTACCATAAAAAATGTGGTGTTTACTCTTTCACAATCTCTTTTAGATCACTAAAAATGTCTATAAAATCTTCTACAAAATCGGCTGACACATTCTTTTTATTCATGTACACATCAAGTTTTCCTTCCTTCAATTTTACAGTATGAGCCAATTTATCTTTTTTAGTATAACTCCATATGTACTCTGAACCTTTTTTAACCATAGTTGTTTCTAAATGATTTTTTAAAAACTTCTTAAGTTTTTCGGTTTTTGGTGTTGGAAAATCTGCTTTCAAAACATAAGAGTCGTCAGTATTGGTAATAGAGATATTCACCTTATAATTATTCCCTGATTCATCATCAGAATAATGTATTGACACCTTTGATTTTGATGATTTTTGTGCATTTCCCATAGATATGGCAAACGCAATGCTTAATACGCAAATAATTGTTTTCATGATGTTCGTTTTAGATTGATGATTGATTAATTTCCTTTTTTTGAGGTTAAAGATTTAAGCTCTTTTCCCATCTGTTTGAATTTTTTAAGTAGTTTATCAGAAGCCAACTCTTTATTTACATGAATTCGCAGTTTGTTTTCTTTAAGTTGTACCTCATACATCTCTTCATTCTCCAATTCTTTTCTCCACAAATATGATTCAGAATCAGCAACCATATTATCTTTACCTAGCTGATCCATAAGATATAATTTCACATTTTTTTGGAGTGATTCTAAAAACTTAATTTTCACTCTAAAAGAATCATCCATATCAATTATTGCAAAAGAACGATAATACTTCTTATCATTATCATTGCTATTAACCGTAACCTTGGTTGATGATGTAGAAGTTGTGGTAGTTGTTGTTTGTGCTGTTGCTGAAAGTAAACCTATAATTAAGCTGACTAAAATCAAAACTAATGTTTTCATAATTGTTCATTTTTTAATTCTTGAATTCTTGAATTCTCGAAAAGGATTAATGATTGATGATTATTGTATTGTGCTTGGTTTAGCTTTTTTTGTAAGTATTAAGCCATAGATAAGACATGGAGATATAATGACTAAAATTAATAAACTATTGATAAGAGAATCTTCTTCAATAACCTTATTAAAGTCAACCGGAATCCCTACGCCATCAAGCTTAGCTGCAAAATCGATAAGTGCATGTAGCATAGCGATTCCAAACATATTATTAGTTCTAAGTAAAATTCCTCCGAACATTACTCCAATAAAAGTTGCAAATCCAACCTGTGTCAATTCGCCATAAATTCCTTTATCAAAATGTATTAGATGTAACAGACCAAATATGAATGCCGATCCTACGACTGCAAAAACAGTATTTCTTTTCGTTTTTTTGGATATCTTAATCAAATAAGACTGTAAAAAACCTCTGAGCAAAAGTTCTTCAGAAAAACCTATAGAGATTACGTATACAAGAAACAGAATAAAATTCAGCCAATTAGAATCCTTAATTTCATCTAAATTCATGAAATTTAAAATCACTATATAAAAAGGAAAAAGTAATAATAACCAATTCTTGGCTTTTAGGTTTCCGATTCCTGCTTGATTAGATAATTTATACTTCTTAATCAATATCAAAGCTCCTACTATCAATAAAACATTTACAAGAAGCCGTATACTTATACCTTGAGCATATGTATCGTACCCTATGTTAAACAAAGCTTCATGTATTTGATCTCTTATTATTAAAACAAGTGATAAAATAGTGACAAACAGAAATACGACTATAGGTGGTTTATTAATTTTATTCATAATGTTCGTTTTTTGATTGATGATTGTTATTGATTGATGACTGATATTAATTATTCAATTTTAAAGGTGAGTCCTACTCCCCTAACACTTTCTATAGCGATATGACTATCCTGTTTAAAATATTTTCTTAACCTACTAATAAACACATCCATGCTGCGACCAGAGAAAAAATCATCATTACCCCAAACATCTTTAAGCAAATCTTCCCTCTTTATCATACTATTTTTATGTTCCCACAAATATTGTATTAGAATAGTTTCTTTTTCAGTTAATCGTTGAGATTCATTTTCAAATTTCAATCTATGATTAATCGGCTCAAAACTATATTTCCCAATGGAAACCGTTTCTGTTTTAATCGATTGAGTTTTGTTTGTTCGTTTTAAAATGTTTTGAAGTCTGAGAACTAAAATATCAGCTTCAAAAGGTTTCACGATATAATCATCTGCACCTAATTTCAACCCTCTAATTTTATCTTCCTTCATTTTTTTTGCTGTAAGAAAAACAAAAGGAATTTCGGGTCTAATTTCGATTACTTTTTCTGCCAGTGTAAAACCATCCATTTTGGGCATCATTACATCAAACACACATATATCAAAGTTATTTGTTCCTAGCGTACTTAGAGCTTCTTCTCCGTTTTTCACCCAGGTAACGTCATACTCATGAAGTTCTAGATATTGTTTGAGAATACTTCCAAAATCAAAATCATCTTCTGCTAATAATATGTGTTTCATTATGATTAAATTATTGGTATAGTTATTATAAATGTGGTTCCTACATTTGGTTTACTCTCAAGCTCAATACTTCCTAGATGTGCCTTAATAACTTGATTGGCATAAAACAACCCTAAACCTAACCCCTTTACTTCGTGGACATCTCCTGTGGTAACTCTATAAAATTTTTCAAAGATCTTTTGCTGTTCTTTTTCCGGTATTCCGATACCATTGTCCTGGATCAAAATCTTATATGTATTCTTATTACGTTCTGTTTTTAGATTAATTTCTTTTTTCTCTCTACCGTATTTTACTGCATTTTCCATAATATTAAAAAGAGCTGTAGTGAAAAGAAATTTATCAATAGTAAGATCTACTTCTTCCAATTCTAATACAGCATTAAACTCAATATCCTTATTTTTAACAGACAACCTAAAATCTTCAATAATTTCATTGAAATATTGATCATCTTTTACTTTTTCTTTAGACAACACAATTTCTTCGGATCCAAGAGTATTACTCATTACTTGATCGATTAGCTTTTGTAATCGATTATTTTGTCTATCCAAAATGTCCAGCGAATTAGAAAATGACGCTACAGAATCTTGAATCTTTTTATTTCTTAAGCTTTTAGATACAATACCCAGGGTAGCCAAAGGTGTTTTTAACTCGTGCGTAATATTATTAATAAAATCATTGCGCACCTCTACTATTTTCTTTTGTTGAATTAATGTTTTTATAGAATAAAAGAGCAAAGCCACAACAAACAATAGTAGTATCACAGAAAATATAAAAAGGCTTGTCATCTGACCAAAAATGATACGTTTCCAGCCTATTATATTTATGGTATCTTGCGTTCTAATTTCAATATTTAATGTGGTTTTAAAAACATCACCATTACCGATTTGATCGTCTTCATAATCATGTTCTGTAAACCATCGGGCTTTGCTAATCATATTTCCTTCTTCATCTGGAAAATTTTCTCCGAACAGAAAAAAATCATTCCCCTCTTTTGAAGAAAAAATAGTATCTCGAGCATCATTATCAAATAAAATAACACTTTGTATCGTCTTTTTGTATTTAAGATCATGACCCAAATTAACTTTGCTAATCTCTTTTGTGTAATAATCCTTAAAAACGGTATTCAATGAATCGGTAATTGGTTTAAACTTGGTAATAACTTCTTTTTTAAGGTATTTATTCCTTTTATACTCTACAAGATTTTCAGATAATGAGTTATACCATAATTCTGTTAGAGAATCCATCTCTTTAGTATTATCAATACTAGACACTGCTTTCTTTGTTTCTTTAATAAACACATCCTTTTTTAATTGATATGTATTATAAATTAAATACCCCTGAATCCCAGACAAGGCTATCAAAGCCAGAATAGAAGTAATAATCAGGATATTTATTTTTTGTTTTTTCATTAGTATGCGATTATTTTTTGGGTCTTTATGGTTTTAGATTAAATAACTGTTCGATTTTTGATTGATGATATCATCAAAATTAAAATAAAGGAGCATTGATCGCATAAAAATTAGAACCGTTAACCGTGCATTAACGTTAATATTCTTAAAAACTCTTGTATACAGGCATTTTGAAGATGAATGTTAATGCCTTAGAAATTGGTATTAATTATTACATTTGCTTCCAAATAACCTATCACCTCTATGTCATCCTATCTAAAACTTATAAAATTTGATAATTTACTCATTATAGCTTTAGCGCAATTATGTATTAAATATGGCCTTTTTGATCCTTTTGGTATTGCTATTACTCTAAATGGTTTTGGTATTGCTCTATTAATTATCGCTACAATTTCAATTGCGGCAGCCGGAAATATCATTATTGAGATTTATAACCAAGCTGATACAAATCCTAAAAATTTAATTCAGAACACAATCCCTGAAAAAACAGCCAATAAACTGTTTATTATCTTTAATGTTATTGGAGTTTTGATAGGATTTTACTTAGCAAACCTAATAAGCAGGCCTGGTTTTGCTGCTCTATTTATTATAATATCAGGTGTGTTCTATATTTATGCCTCTTATCTAAAAGAAATATTGATTCTTAAAAACATTATCATAGCTGTTCTTGCAGCATTAAGTTTAATTGTTGTAGGAATTTTTGATCTTCTACCAGCAATTACCGAAAAGAATAGAGCATCACAAACAGTAATTTTTTCAATTATTTTGGATTACTCAATATTTGCTTGTATGATCATCATGCTAAGAGAAATTATAAAAGATTGCCTAACCATAGACAGAGATCATAATATTGGAATAAAAACCATCCCCATTATCGTGGGAAAAGATCGCACCGTCAAACTTATCGGCATATTAACAATAATTCCTCTTATTGCAGTAGTATACTATATATATACGTATCTTTTTTCTAACAGTAATGCCGTTATTTCTATACTTATACTCATTATTGCGCCACTACTTTATTTTATGATACGAAGTTTTACTGCAGAATCTGATAAACATCTTAACATATTAAAAGGTATTTTAAAAATCATTCTTATAATTGCTTCTCTATCTTTATTACTTTATCAATTTGTATTAAAATAAGCCATGTTAAAAGACATTTTAAAAGAGCATAACGTTATTCTTGCTTCTGGATCCCCTAGAAGGCAGCAGTTTTTTAAAGACCTTGGTTTGGATTTTTCTATACAATTAAAAGAAATAGAAGAAATATACCCTGATCACCTAAGGGCTGAAGAAATTTCGGATTATTTAGCTCTTTTAAAAGCCAATGCATTCTCTAACCTGGGACCCAAGGATATTTTAATTACTAGCGATACTATTGTTTGGCATAACCATAAAGCATTAGGAAAACCTAAAGATCTTGAAGATGCTAAAAGAATGATCGTTTCATTATCAAATGATACGCATCAAGTGATTACTTCGGTTTGTTTTAAAACTATTCATGGCACAAAACTAGTACACCATACCACCAAGGTTACTTTCAAAGAATTATCTCCAGAAGAGATTGAATATTATGTTCATACATACAAACCATTAGATAAAGCTGGAGCATATGGGATTCAAGAATGGCTCGGTTTTATCGGAATATCTTCAATAGAAGGTAGTTATTTTAATGTAATGGGGTTACCAATTCATCTTGTTTACGAAACGTTAACAACACTTGCTACATCATAGGTTTATTGTAATTTGCGCTAAAGGCAAATTAAAAAATATAGCCATGAAAAAGTCAATACTATTATTTGGAATTCTTGGAATACTAGTCATTATTGCATGTAGTAATATAAAAGCCAATGACTCTTCGATAACGGAGGAGAAAAATATTTCAGAGAACATTGATCCAGTAAAAGATCTTTCAGAAGATTTTAAGAAGTATTGGTATGCTGGTGAAGCTGAAATAACTTCGTATCAATTAGAACAAGCTCGATATGGCCAAATACGACAAGGAAAAGCTGTGTTAATATATGTAACCGAAGATTTTCTTAAAAAAGAACAAGTAAAAGCTGATCGACAGCATACAGATAATATTCCGGTACTAAAGTTAAATGCTACGAAAAAATTCAACACAGGTATTTACCCGTATTCGATTATGCAAAGCACTTTTTACCCCGTCAAAGACAATCAACATGCAATAAAGATATCTAGTTCCATGCAGGAATGGTGTGGTCATGTATATGCACAATTGAATAATAGAACAAAATTTGAAGTTATGTCTCACTCTTATTTTGAAGGTGAAGCAGATCAAGAGTTTACTATAGATAAAGCTATCTTAGAAAATGAACTTTGGACCAAAATCAGAATCAATCCAGACAATTTACCAAAAGGCAATATAAACATAATTCCTTCTTTTGAATATTCGAGATTACGCCATAAGGAAATCAAAGCCTATTCAGCCAAGGCATCTATAGAGAAACAAAACAACACTCGTATTTATACTATTGAGTATCCCGAACTTAAAAGAACTATTAGTATTACCTTTGGAAACTCCTTTCCTTATGAAATACAAGGTTGGAAAGAAACTTTTAGAAGTGGCTTCGGCCCCAATGCCAAAGAACTGACTACAAAAGCAACAAAAATTAAGCAAATTAAATCTGCATATTGGGGTAAGAATAGTAATGCCGATGAAGCACTACGAGACGAACTTGGATTATAACACTAATATAAAAACAATGATAAAATTATCAGAATCTGAAATACAAGAAAAATTAAAAGATATCGATGGCTGGGAATATAATGATAATGCCATTCATACTACTTTTGAATTTAGTGATTTTAAAGATGCCTTTTCGGTAATGACTCGTATTGCATTTGAAGCCGAATTACAACAACACCATCCTGACTGGACAAACGTCTACAACAAACTACAAATTAGTCTTTCTACTCATGATGTCGGTGGCGTTACAGAAAACGATTTTAAACTGGCAAAAACAATAGAAGATATTATTGAAGGAGAGTGATTTTTTACATCACTTTTATCTATCAGTAAAAAAATATTAAGAGTATTACATATTCTCGATTCTGAAGTTTAAACAAACATTTGCCAAAAACTTGGTTTCTACTTATGTTTGTATTTTCAGATTTTAAAATTAGTATATGGGAAGAGCTTTCGAATTTAGAAAAGCACGTAAGATGAAACGTTGGTCTGCAATGGCCAAAGCGTTTACACGTATAGGTAAAGATATTGTAATAGCAGTAAAAGAAGGTGGACCTGATCCGGATTCTAACTCTAGACTTAGAGCTGTAATACAAAATGCCAAGTCTGTAAATATGCCTAAAGACAATATCGAAAGAGCGATAAAACGTGCTTCCGATAAAGATCAAGGAAATTATAAAGAAGTGCTTTTTGAAGGATATGCCCCTCATGGAATAGCGATTTTGGTAGAAACTGCAACTGATAATAATAATAGAACTGTAGCAAACATAAGGTCATACTTTAATAAGTGTGATGGAAATCTTGGAACCTCTGGATCTGTAGAATTCATGTTTGACCATACATGTAATTTTAGAATTAATGGCGAAGGTATCGATCCTGAAGAACTGGAACTAGAATTTATAGACTTTGGAGCAGAAGAAGTATTTCAAGATGATGATGGTATATTGATTTATGCCCCTTTTGGAAGTTTTGGTACTATACAGAAAGAATTAGAGAGTCGTGAAATGGAAATTTTATCCTCTGGTTTTGAGCGTATTCCTCAGGTTACCAAAAAACTTACTCCAGAGCAAGCTGCGGATGTAGAAAAATTATTAGAAAAAATTGAGGAAGATGATGATGTCCAGAATGTGTATCACACTATGGAAGAATCCTCTTCTTAAACATAGAAATCCTCTGTTTAGGGTTTCCATTTTTGAAAACTTAAACGTATTTTTTCATATATTGCGCCCTTTAAAAACCTAAACCTATCTAGTATGAAAAAATTTATTTATTTATTTGCTCTAAGTGCAGCAGTTGTTTTTACATCTTGCTCTAGTGATGATGATGCTGGAGCTCCAGCTAATACGGGAAGTATTACTTTTGAAGGAAAACAAGTAACTATTACATCAGCTGTTATTGAAGATTTTGGTGCAGATTCGACACATCATAATTCTGATTTTACTCTTAGTGGTTCTGACGGTACAGTTACTACTGAAGTGTATTTAGAATTGTTTTCTCCAACTGATGGAACAGGTTTTAAACCAGGCACCTTTAATTTTGTTTCTGGAGCAACTCAACCTGAAGCCGGAACGTATTATTTTTCTGCCGCTGAAGTAACAGTCGGTTCTGAAAATACTCGTTTTGCTACTGGAGGTCAAGTAGTTGTTGCTGGTTCTGGTAACACATACAATGTGACAGCAAACCTTACATTTGAAAATGATGTAACATTAACTTTAAATTATTCAGGAGCATTTGCTGCATTCCCTGGTCTATAAAATAATACACATTTTGTGTTATAATAAAAAAGAGTTTAGCACTGCTAAGCTCTTTTTTTGTTATGTTTCTCTCTTCAATTCGACTATATATGAAACATTTATCATGAAGAATTTATTGATCATCTTTATACTTCTAGCAAGTAGTTCATCATATGCACAGCATATGAATAATAATGCATTAAGAGAAATTATACATACAAAATCAGATACATTAGGAGGTGTTTCTGGAAACTGGAAATTTATATACAAACAAATACCAATGCTTTGTGTCACTGATGAAACCAATAACAGAATGAGAATAATTTCTCCTATAACAGAATCAGATAATTTAGACAAAGACTTATTATTAGATGCTATGACGGCAAATTTTCATTCTGCTTTGGATGTAAAATATGCAATTTCTAATGGTATTTTATGGTCTGTATATATTCATCCATTAAAAGAACTCACAAACGAACAAGTAGAAAGCGCTATTTCACAGGTATACTTTGCAGCAAAAACTTTTGGCACGACCTTTTCTAGTACCCAACTTCTTTTTGGTGGAAGAAATAATACTGAACAACAAAACTCAAAAGAAAAAATTAAAGAAGAAAAAATTCATAAGTTTTAGTCAACATCAAAACTATATTCGGGTACTTTACCTTTTACTCCTTTAAAGAAGGAATACATATATTCAAAATCCTTATCAATATTATCTGTTGGATAAAATGGTTCTGATATTTTATTTTCCTTTTTCCCGAAGTCGAAAGTAACCATAATGATAGGGACATTGGCTTTTTTTGCTATATGATAGAAGCCTGTTTTCCATTCTTTTACTTTTTTTCTGGTACCTTCCGGTGCAATTGTTAACCGAAGTTCATCTCTTTTCTTAAAGAGTTCTGCAATAGCATCAACTTTATTTTGACCTGGAGTACGATCAAGAGGAATTCCTCCTACTTTTTTAAAATACCATCCAAATGGAGGCCATTTAAAAAGTTCTTTTTTAGCCATAAAGCTAATTTTTATATTCGCAAGCTGCCGTATAAACAAGCCAATATAAAAGTCATGCCAACTTGTGTGTGGTACAGCAATTACAACACATTTTTTTATCTTATCTGCATTGAAATCTCCGACAATCTTCCATCCCAAGATTTTATTGTATACAAAAGTCCATAATCGCTTCATGAAAATATACGTTGAGATTTTATTTACAAAGAGCGATAAATCTCTTTCAATTTACTTGCATTAATTTTTGATTTCCAATCAGGTCCCAGCGCATTTTCCCATAAAGGTTCTAATCCAAGTGCTACTGTAGTCATCGTATTTAATTGCTCTTCAGTAATATTTGCACATATTCCTTCAGGTAAGTTAATACCATGATAGTCTTTCATTTTCTTGAAAACTTCGACTCCTTTAGGGTAATATTCACCCAATTTATCAAAGACAATACAATTTCCGATTCCATGCTTTGTACCTAATACATAGGCGAGTCCATAACTCATTGCATGTGCAACTCCCACTTGAGAATAGGCAATACTCATACCGCCATGCCAAGAAGCCATCATTAGTTTAGCATCAGAATCTTCTTTGCTTAGATTATTTTCAAGAAAAATTTCATTACACAAATCCAATGCTTTTTCTCCATAACTTTGACTAAATGCATTTAAATATGTTCCATCCAAAGATTCTACACAATGAATATAACAATCCATTCCGGTATAAAACCACTGGTCTTTAGGGACATCTTTAATTAATTCTGGATCAAGTATTACCTGATCAAAAGGAGTATAATCTGAATTGATCCCTAACTTTCTTTCAGGTCCAGTAAGCACCGTGGTTCGGGATACTTCGGCCCCAGTACCTGAAATTGTAGGAACTCCTACATGATACACCGCTTTATTTTTAACTAGATCCCAACCTTGATACTCTGATGCACTTCCAGGATTAGTTAACATAATAGCCACGGCTTTAGAAAGGTCAAGGATTGATCCTCCTCCAATTCCTATAATTCCGCTAGGTATAAACTGATAACTATTTTTAATTTTAGAAACGATCTCATCGACTTGAGACGTTTTAGGTTCTTCTGCAGTAGAAACATAAATTATTTCATCTGTTGAGGATAATGATAATCTCTCTTCAATAAAAGAGGTATTATTTTCAAAAACACTATCTATCAAATAAACAAATGGAGCAATACCATTTCTTTTATCAGAAAGAATCTTTCCGATTTGATTAAAACATCCTTTTCCAAACACTACTTTTGGAACCATCGGAAAGTTTCTATGGTTCGTTGTCTGAATCACAGGAGTATTTATAGATTTGGTAATCAATGGATTTTCTTTATTAATTATCTTTTTGGCTCTCTCTAAGTCTTCTGGAGTATCAATTTCAACTCCTTCATGACTAGTTTCGATCATTTTAATATTTTTACCGTATTCTAAATATCGTATACATTCTATTTTTTCTGAAGCTTCTAGAGAACGCATTGGTAAATGGTAAAAATCTAAAAGAGCTTGTTTTCTAAAGGCATAAACACCTTTATGCTTATGATATACGTGGTTTATTTCCTTTTCTCTTGGATAAGGAATTGGAGCACGAGAAAAATATAATGCGTAGTTATTTTCATCTACAATAACTTTTACACTATTAGGATTCATGATATCATCCCAATCATCCATTGGGGTCATAAGGCTAGCCAAATCAACTTTATCAGAATCTTCTGCATAAAAGACACTTAAAACCTTCTCTAAACTCTCACGGTCTGTAAACGGTTCATCCCCTTGCACATTTACCACAATATCTACATCCATATCCTCTACTGCTTCAGCAATTCTATCACTACCACAATCATGCTCCTTCACACTCATAATAGCTTTTCCACCATTGGAAGCAATTTCTTTATAGATGATATCACTATCTGTCACTACGTAAACTGAATCAAACAAACCAGAATTAACGGTTGCTTCATAGGTTCTTCTGATAACACTTTTCCCACCAAGATCCTGCATTAATTTAGCAGGAAATCGCGTAGCCGCATACCTCGCAGGTATCATAGCGATGGTTTTTAGAGTATTTTTGTTCAAAATTTATTGCTTTTAAAGAATTACAAAAATAGTTTTTTTATAATTATTTCTCTGACTTAACATTTAAATTTTAACTATATCCACAGAAAACTATATAATACTGTATTGCTTCAAAATAGTTTTTTAAATAATTTTCTTATTCCAAAAAGTAAAATAACAACTAATACAACTGCTAATGGGGCAATGAAAACCGATGCCGCAGACATTATTGTAGCCGTTCCTGTTTCTACTGTTGCGACTAATGGGTTAGCAACACCACCAGTAGTTGCTGTTGAGGTCAATCGAGTAGCTCCCATAGTACTTTTAACAGTCGCAGCAGTTCCTCCCCCTGCAATAATAGCCAAGGCCCATGTAACCACTGGGCTTAAATCCGTAATAGCCGAAACCATTACTGCGGTTCCTGCAATAGTAGCCAAAGGAATTGCAAGCGTATCTAAAATATTGTCAAACCAGGGAATATAGTATGCCAGTATCTCTGCAATGGTAGCGATAGATAATATACATATGGATATTGTACCCGAAATCCATTCCCAATTTTCACTTAAAGGAACTATATCATAATGTCCCGCCAGACTTAATGCCAATAATGGTAAAAACACTCTAAATCCTACTGAAGCTGCCAAACCAATACCTAAACAAATACTCAATATCGTTTCCTGCATATATGCTGTTCTAATTTAACAAATACTATTCTGAGGTTATAATATACTAGTTTTCAATAAAAAAATCATCCTTAAACCCAATAAGAAAGAGTTTTTTCTTAGCTCTTGTTACTGCAGTATATAACCACCGCAGGTAATCTTTGGTTATACCATCTGCAAGATAAGGCTGTTCGATAAAGACTTTATCCCATTGCCCACCTTGTGATTTATGACAAGTTATCGCATAAGAAAATTTAACCTGTAGGCTATTAAAATATTTATTGTTTTTTACCCCTAAAAACTTCTTGTATTTTGATTTTTCTCCTTCAAAATCTTTCATTACTTCTTGATACAACGTATTAGATTCTTCATAAGATAATGATGGGGTTTCAGATGTTAATGTATCTAGAAGTAGAACTGTCTCAAAAGGTTTTTGATTTGGATAATCTACCATATTAATTTTTACTTCTGCAAACCGAAACCCATATAACTCTTTGAATGAATAAATCTCTAATACTTTGATTATATCTCCATTAGCAATAAAACCAGCTTCACTTTCATTATCTAACCAGAAATAGTTGTTTTTCACAACCATCAAATAATCTCCAGCCGATAATTCTTCTTCTTGAAATAATATTCGTGATCTAATTTGCTGATTATAGATATTTGCTCTCTTATTAGACCGAAGAATAATGACAGACTCTTCATGACCAGAGCTTGAATAGGCTTCATTTAAAGCATCCATAATTTCATGCCCGTCTAAAAATCTAACAATATCCTGATATCCAGAAATTTTAAACTGAAAAGTATCGTAGAATCCATCATTCAAGAGTTCTCTTAATTTAGTAGCGTTCATTAAAATACCACTACCTTCAGCTTGTCTTACAACTTCATCAAGTTCTATTTGTGTAACATCTTTATTAAAACCTATTGATAGATTATCAGGATTTAAAGCTGGGCTAACTTCTAATTTTACCGGCGGTAATTGAGCCGTATCCCCAATAAAGAGAATTTTACAATTATATCCCGAATACACATACATTATCAAATCATCTAACAATGATCCATTTTCAAAAAGTTTACTATCACTAGGCGTATCAGGAATCATCGAAGCTTCATCAACAATAAAAATAGTATTACGATTTTTATTTTGTTTGAGCTGAAAAGCTAAACCACCACTTTTATTCTTTTTGGGGTAATAAATATTTCTATGGATGGTTTGCGCATGTTTTCCAGAATAATTACTAATTACTTTGGCTGCTCGCCCTGTTGGAGCCAAAAGAACAGCATTTAATTTGGCTTTCCATAAATTTTTGACCAAAGTACCTATCAAGGTTGTTTTACCTGTACCCGCATATCCTTTTAATAAAAAAAGCGAATCTTTTGATCCAGAAAGGACAAAATGAGATAATTTTTGTAAAACAATGTCTTGTTTTAGTGTAGGTTCAAACGGAAAATCATCTTTCAATAACCCATAAAACTCTTTTTCCCCCATTAATAATTATTATCTGGTATTAATACTTTAGTTAATAAATCAAAGATAGGGATGATTTTTTGGCAATAAACTTTTACGATTAAAAAAAAATTGTAGATTTGCGTATACACTAATGTTTAAAGCTAAATCATAAAATGAAAATTGTTATTCAATTAGTTCTTTGGGTAGTTATAGGTTTTTTAGGATACCTAGTATATAATTCTGTAATGGGTCCTGTAGAATTCAACAAAATAAAAGAAGCAAGATACGCTAAAGCCGTTGAAAACTTAAGAAACATCCGTACAGCCCAATTAGCTTATAAAACTGTAACCGGAAGATTTGAAAAAGATCCCGCCAAATTAATTGCATTTATTGACACTGCTAAGTTCACTCTTACACAAAGAAGAGACTCCAGTTTTATTAGATTCAATAAAATTTTAAAGATAGACGAGCCAAGAGATACCGTAGTAATTGACACTTTAGGCTATGCTTCTGTCAAGGATTCTTTATTTAAGTCCAATAACCATAAAAACATGATGAAAGTTCCTATTGAAGGTGTTGACGCCAATTTTGAACTGGATGCTGGTTATATTAATAAAAATGATTTGAGAATTGCTGTTTTTGAAGTTAAAGTAGCTAAAGATGTATTGTTACACGATCTAGACAAAGATCTTTTAGCTCAAGAGAAAGAAGTAGTATCTGTTGACGGTGTGAATGGGCCTTTCCTCTCTGTTGGTTCAATGAATGAAGTAAAAACTTCGGGTAACTGGCCATTAACTTATGGAGCAAACGACCAATAATAGTATTGATTATACATCAAAAACATTGTCCATTCAGGTAAGCTTGAATGGACTTTCTTTTTGTACAGTAGATTCTGATCAGCAAATAACTGCTATTGAGCATGATAATTTTGGAATACAATTAACGCCAGAACAAGTTCTTGATAAAATAAAATATACATTAGACAACAATACTGTATTAAAAGATGACTTTAAAACCATAGAAGTTATTTATCATAACGATTTATATACTTTGGTTCCTAAACCATTATTTAATCAAGATATGGCAAAGGAATATTTACAATACAACATCAAAGTACTTGAAAATGATTTCATTGCGTACGATGAATTAGATCAACATGATATTGTTACTGTATATATACCCTATGCCAATATAAACAATTTCTTTTTTGACACTTTTGGCTCATTTACCTATAAACATGCAAATACAATTTTAACAAATTCTCTATTAACCCAACAAAAGAATAGTGAAGCTACTACCGTTTTTGTAAATATGTCGGATAAGTTATTTGACGTTGTAATCATTAAAAAAGGGAAATTAATCTTAGAAAACACTTTTAGATATGAAAACAAAGAAGATTTTCTATACTATTTGATGTTCACAACCGAGCAAACAAAACTAAACCCGGAAGAGTTTATGTTAGTTTTTTTAGGAGATATCACTAAAAAAAGTGAATGTTTCAAGATTGCACATAAATATATTCGTAAAATCACCTTCGGAAAATATTCGCGAGATTTAAAAATATCACCCACAATAACACCTTTTGAACCTCATCAACATTTTACATTATTAAGTCATTTTTGATATGCGTATAATTTCAGGAAAATACAAAGGAAAAAGGTTAAGTGCACCAAAAAAGCTACCTGTTCGCCCTACAACCGATATGGCAAAAGAAGGATTGTTTAATATCCTTAATAATCAGTATAATTTTTCTACATTATCTGTTCTGGATCTTTTTGCAGGAACTGGTAATATTAGTTATGAATTTGCATCCAGAGGGTCAAACCATATTACTGCTGTTGATGCTCATTATGCCTGTATGGGATATATCAAAAACACAGTCAAAGAGCTGGGTTTTTCTATTGAAACCATCAAAAGTGATGTATATAGTTACCTGGAAAAAACAAGGTACAAAGCCGATATTATTTTCGCTGATCCACCTTATGATTTCACAAAAGAACAGTTCCTAAAAATAGCAGAATTAGTTTTCAAAAATGAACTGCTTCTGGATAACGGTATTTTAATTATAGAACACTCAAAATACACCTCATTAGAAGACGCTCCTTATTTTGACAATTCAAGAAAATATGGTGGTTCAGTTTTTAGTTTTTTTAAAAATGAATAACCTAAGCCTCATTCATTACCGACATTCTGATCGAAAACTCATCAATTGTGGTCAGGCTACTTAAAGAATTGATTTGATGTGATGCATTGCTTATAATATCTTCATAAAAAGCCAATACTTTAGCATCAAAACCCGGAGTATCCTCTGCGGTAATTTTAAATATATCCATTTGATATATAAAATTATTTAAGATATGGTGACTAGACGAAAGCATAGCTTTATAAATATTAAGCTTTGCATTTTCCATTTGATTTTTTTTACTATTCCTTCTGGTATCAATAAATAGAAATACAAAAAAGATCAACAAAGGAATTATAATTTCATCAAGTTCTAAATGATCTATGCTTGATAAAAATTCTATAAACTGCTCAAAAAGGTCGAGGTCTAAAAAAATGGTTGAAAAATAAATAAAAACAGACAATAACAATCCTACTAGCGTTAGTTTGTACTTGTTCATTGGTTAGGGGGATTAAAGTTAGGGAGTGATGATTTATGACGGTTTATTAGGTTTACGATTAGATATAATTCCTTAAAAACTACATCTGCGTTTAAGAGTCAGGATGGTTAAATATAAGTAAAAAATAAAACTACGCAGCATTTTACAAGTATTTTAACACTACAAAAATGATGTAAACCCATAAAATCACAAGGTATAAACACTATTCTTTAAGCTACTTCTTCTCCTAATGAAGCTTCCCAAATCATAAACCATTCTTGATCAGTCATTTCTTTTGTTAAAGAATCAACAGCAGATTGAATTCTATTAATTTTAGTAGACCCAATAATTGGAAGAATTCCTGATGGATGTTTTAAAATCCATGTAGTTAAAACCTGATCAGGTGTCATATCATACTTCTTTGCTAATTTATCAACTACCGCGTTTATCCTAATCACCCTATCTTCGGGATCCTTTGCAAAGAATTTACCACCTGCAAGTGTAGAATACCCCATAGGTCTAATCCGCTTAGAAATGCATTGATCCAAAGCTCCATTAATAAAAGGCTCTGCATGTAAAGGCGAAATTTCTATTTGATTGGTCTCTAAAGGAACAAAGGTATGAAGCATATCAAATTGTGAAGGAGTAAAATTGGAAACCCCAAAATACAACACCTTACCCTCCTTTTTAAGCTTAGTAAATGCCTCGGCAATTTCATCCGGTTTAAGCAAAGGACTAGGCCTATGTATTAATAAGAGGTCTATATAATCAGTTTTCAAATTTACCAAAGATTGCTCTACCGATTGTATTATATATTCTTTATTTGTATCATAGGACTTAATTTTATTATCAGGCCGGTTTGGTGTAACCAATTTAATTCCGCATTTGGTAACCAGTTGTATCTTCTCCCGTAAAGAAGAAATTCCATTAAGCGCATTACCGAACAATGTTTCGGTGGTATAATGCCCATAAATATCAGCATGATCAAATGTAGTGATATCAATATCAACACAATCTTCTATTAACTTTCGAGACTCATCTATAGACAAATTTGCCCCCCACTCTCCCCAATTCATACAACCTGCTACTATTCGAGAAAACACAGGTCCATTATCAGAAATCTTACTCTTCATACTTATTATTCTAAAAATTGTAATACCTAAAAGCAACTAGTAATCGATCGCTTCATAAATAACTCTTTGTATTTCTGATCTAATATCATTAGAAATTAATTTTCGATTTGCAGCATCAGGGAATGTACGATTACTCAAAAACACGTACACAATTTCTTCTTCGGGATCAGCCCAAGTAAAAGTTCCTGTAAAACCACTATGCCCAAAACTAGTCATAGAAATACAGCCACACGTAGGCCCAATATCGCCTAATTGTGGTTTATCAAACCCTACTCCACGTCGTACGTCTTTATGACAATAATAGCATGTATTAAACGCTTCTAGTGTTTGACTCTTAAAATATCGTTTACCTCCATAATATCCTCCATTAAGATACATCTGCATAATCTTAGCAACATCATTAGCATTAGCAAATAGGCCCGCATGCCCACCAATACCACCAAACATAGCGGCTCCCTGATCATGAACATATCCATGTACGATTTCATCTCTAAAAGCCTTATCATTCTCTGTTGGAACAATTCTCTTTCTTTTAAACCTTGTTATAGGCAAATATGAAGTATTATTTGCTCCAAGAGGCCTATAAAAATGTTGTTGCGTGAGTGCATTTAAAGTATTACCGTAATGGTTTTCAAGATATTCTTTTAATAAATAATAAGGTAAATCACTATACTTATAACGCAGTCTTTTTCGCAATTCGCTTTCTTTAATTCTCAACATCAAAGAATCTCTCATATCACTTCGCAAGTACAGGTTGTTTGTTACTTGTATATTAAATTCTTTAGACAAGTTATTTCTATAATATTTTTTATCTGGTTTTTGAGTAACTGTATCTAATGTTTTAAGATAAAATGGAATCCATGCCCTTAATTTTGCGTAATGAGACAGCATAGATCTAATTGTTATATGTTCTTTATTCGACTCTTTAAAATCTGGTAACATCTCTCCTATCCGAGTATCCAGAGAAATAATCCCTTTATCCTTTAATTCTATTGTAAGTGGTAATGTTGCCAGTATCTTTGTTAGTGAAGCTAAATCATAAATATCAGATCCTTTAACTTTACGTATTTTATTATAGGTATGATATCCATAATTTTTATTAAAAACCACCTTTCCTTTCCTGGCAACAATTAATTGTAAACCAGGTGCCATTTTTTCTGTAAGTGTTCGTTTTACAATAGAATCAATTCTTGTTAGTTTATAAGAATTCATTCCAACACTCTCTGGCAAGCCATACGTCAATCTCTTTAAAGACCTTGTTTCTATTCCTGTTCCTAAAGGGAAATCTTCACCCAGACTTACTGGAAGTTTTCCTTTTGACTCGATAGCACCAAAGAGCAACTGAGCAGATTTTTCTTGTGCAACCGTGCTATTTTGATAGGACATTACAATCCCTTCAAAATTAGTTGTTGTTAACATATCCAACATTGCATATGGACGGGCAAATATATTCAACACAGTGGTATTAAGCCTGGCGATTTCATACAACCAAACAAGCTCTTTATCTTTAAATTTATAGGATGCCCAAGGCGAAGCATTAGATTTATGAAAGCCTACAATTACATAATTATAATCACGTAATTTCTCTATCATTTCACTCAATTGGCTTGCTTTAACCCAATCTACCTGAGTATATTTACTAAGCTGCTTATAGTAAGCTTCTCCAGAGTCATCTCCCATAGAAACATACGCCACTTTTTTAAGGTCCAGGTTCTTTATGGGTAATGTTGCCCTGTTATTTTTTAGAATTGTTATAGAATTCTCTACCAATTCATGATGCAACACTTCATTTTTTATACTATTTAGCTCTTGGTAGAGATACTCTGTTTCTACTGGTTTATAGGCATTAAGACCTGCTTTATATTTTGCTAATAAAATTTTTCGAACAGAGTGAGCTAAACGTTCTTCGGTTATCATGCCAGAATAGTACGCAGAAACTATTTTTTGAGACGCTAACGGAACATCTTCAGAAATTAACAGCACATCATTTCCGGCTAAAAAAGCAGCCAAATCTATTTCTCCGGGTTCTTTAAAGTCAGAAGCACCTTTCATATTTAGTGCATCCGTAAAGATCAAACCATTAAAACCCAAACTATCCTTTAATATATTGGTAACTACATTTTTTGAAATTGAAGAGGGATATCCAGACCTAGGCTCTAAACTAGGTATATTAAGGTGGGCAACCATAACACTAGACAAGCCTTCATCGATGAGCTTACGATATGGATACAATTCTATACTATCTATTCGTTGAGCCTCAAAATTAATAGTCGGAAGGGTTTTATGAGAATCGCTATCGGTATCTCCATGACCAGGAAAATGTTTTGCACTTGCCAAAATCCCTTCTTTTTGCATTCCTTTCATAAATGCTAAAGCTTTTTGAGTAACCATTTCTTTACCTTCGCCAAAGGAGCGATTACCAATTATCGGGTTTTTAGGATTGGTATTAATATCCACCACAGGTGCAAAATTAATATGTACTCCCAATCGTTTGCAATGCCTTGCAATTTGTCTCCCTGTTTCTTCTATCAAGTTATTATCCTGTATGGCTCCTAAGGTCATATTCCAAGGAAAAGCTTGTGTAGAATCTAATCGCATCGCCAACCCCCACTCTGCATCCATACCAATCAATAAAGGTACTTTTGACTTTTCCTGAAATTCGTTATTAAGTTTAGCCTGACGTATAGGCCCTCCTTTAGAAAAAATGATCCCACCTATATGATACTCTTCAATGAGTTGTTTTATCTTATCGGTTTCTTTTTTAGGTTTTGAAGAAAATATATCAACCATAAATAGTTGACCTACTTTTTCTTTTAGTGTCATTTTATTATAAATACTATCTACCCAACGTTTTTGAGCATCGTATTCTTCTACATGCAAAGGGTTTTGTTGCTGAGCATAAACACTAAAATTTATAAGAACTACTACTAAGGATATATACTTTTTAATTATGTGCCACACAAAAATCTTAATTTAAAAAACGGTTATGCCAACTATCTCTCGCGGGTATTTCCCAATTGGTGCGATATTCGGCAATATTAGTCACTAGGTTATTGAAAACGATAGTATTTGGGGATACTGATCTATTTTTTGCCATTTTTTTAAAGTCTGCCAAGGGTTTATACGCCACAAACTCTCCTTGTTTAAAAGAAACGTTCATTTTATCCATTAGATCAACATCATATACCTTTTCAAGTTCCTGAATAAAATGTACAGATGCATCTATAGAACATCCCGTAGCTGCATTTACTCCTTGATCTAATCCAATGGTTATAAATCTTTTGTATTTAATATCATACCCAGCTTTTAGGTCCGCACCATGAGCTGTCCATTGTGCTATGAACTGATCTAATTTCTGCTTAATTTCTTCTAATTCATCTACAGAAAATGACCTGTTAGCTTGATAAATCCACACTCTAGAGGTCTCGGGAAGGTCATTAAAATCTACCAACATTATCTATCTTTTTTACTTTTTACTAAAATAACAAAAACTATTTCTATTCTCTTACATAAAAAAGAGTTAATATGAACAACATATTAACTCTAATTAAATTGTATATAACTAAGAAAAAATCTACAAGTCCTGAGCATTAGCGATAAGCTCTGCTACATCCAGTACTTCAATACTATCTTCTTTTTCTTTACTCTTTACACCATCAGTCATCATTGTATTACAAAATGGGCATCCAGCGGCAATAATATCTGGTTTAGTTTCTAGGGCATCCTCAGTTCTTTCAACATTAACATCTTTGTTTCCAGGCTCTGGTTCTTTGAACATTTGAGCACCTCCTGCTCCACAACATAATCCATTTCGTTTGCATCGTTTCATTTCGATGAGCTCCACCTCTAATTTTTTAAGTAAATCTCTTGGCGCTTCATATACATTATTCGCTCTACCCAAGTAACAAGGGTCATGAAATGTAATTCGTTTTCCTTTAAACTTACCTCCTTCAACAGTCAACCTACCTTCATCTAAAAGAGATTTAAGAAACTGCGTATGATGCATTACTTCATAATCTCCTCCTAAAGCAGGGTATTCATTTTTTAGTGTATTAAAACAGTGCGGGCAAGCAGTAACTACTTTTTTGATCTCATATGCATTCATTACTTCAATATTAGTAACGGCCTGCATCTGAAATAAAAACTCATTACCTGCTCTTTTAGCAGGGTCACCTGTGCAACTTTCTTCTGTACCTAATACAGCAAAGTCTACATTAGCATTGTGTAGTAATTTAACGAAAGCCTTTGTAATCTTTTTTGCCCTATCATCAAAACTACCAGCACAACCTACCCAAAATAAAACCTCAGGTTTTTTACCTTCAGCCATATACTCTGCCATTGTTGGCACCTTTACTGTTTCGCTCATATGTAATCTTTTATATTTCTTAGTCTATATTCTAAGGCGTTTAAAATATAACCTTTTTATTAATCGTGTTTTCCATCATCAAAAACCTCGATAGTCACCACTCTTTCTACCAATTCTGTAAATTTACCGGTATAACGAGTTGCTTTAACCAAGTGATTATCAATCCAATGATAGTTCCCTCCTCTTGGTTTACCCATTAATAGGCTGTGGTATTTAAAACCGTGCTTTGTTAACCAAGTTTCGGTTACCTCCCTATGATCTTCGGTTCTTGAGGTAAAGAAGCATATAATATGTCCTTCATCAAACCATTTATTTAATGTAGCTAAAGCATCAGGAAATGGTTCACAAGTAACCATACGTTCTGGTTCTTCATTAGGTACATCTTCGGTAATTGTGCCATCGATATCGATCAGATAATTTTTTATACCTTCTGGCAATACAGGACTTATATGTTCTCCTGCTTCTACTTTGTCATGCAATAATTTTTCTACTTCTTCCTTCTTCATAACTTCTTTTTTCTCTTAATTTTTAAGGGTTTATTTGGTTAATTTTTGGTTACTATTATTTATTCGTTACTCCAGTTTACTCTATCCATTTGGTTGAATGGCCATGGAGCTCCATTATTTTCGATATTGGACATCATTACATTTAGTTCTGTTGGTGCAGCGCTTTCTTCCATAACTAAATACCTTCTCATATCTATTATTATCGATAACGGGCTAATACTTACAGGACAAGCCTCTACACATGCATTACAACTTGTACATGCCCATAATTCTTCTGGTGAAATATAATCGTTTAATAATTTTTTACCATCATCCACAAAACTACCATTCTTATCTATATTGTCTCCTACTTCTTTTAGACGATCTCTGGTATCCATCATGATTTTACGAGGCGAAAGTTTCTTTCCTGTCTGGTTCGCGGGGCATTCACTGGTACAACGTCCACACTCAGTACAAGTATACGCATTAAGTAATTGTGCCCAGTTAAGATCTGTAACATCCGAGGCTCCGAATGTTGAAGGTTCTGCCTCTTCTTCATCTTCTGCAGGGGCCGCAAAAGGATCTGCATTAGGATCCATCATTAACATAACTTCGCTAGTCACAGCATCTAAATTATCTATTTTTCCTTTAGGATTCAAATCACCGAAATAGGTATTAGGGAAAGCCAATAGAATATGTAAATGTTTTGAAAAATATAAATAATTCAAAAAGACTAAAATTCCTAAAATATGTAGCCACCAAGCGGATCTTTCTAAAAGTATTAAGCTCCCTTCAGACATTCCATTAAAAAGTGGTGAAATAAATTGACTAATGGGATATGCTCCTGCCTTAATATAATGATCTGCTCCCAATTCTTGTAGTTGTAGATCAGCAGCATTCATAGTTAAAAACAATGTCATTAAAACCATTTCAAAATACAAGATCAAATTTCCATCATTTTGTGGCCAACCTTTCATCTCAGGATTCCAAAAACGTTTTAGTTTTATTACGTTACGACGGATCCAAAATAAAATAACACCAACAAGTACAAGAAAAGCTAATATTTCAAAAGATGCTATTAAAAAATCATAGAACCCTCCTAAAAAAGCAAAAATTCTATGTGTTCCAAAAATACCATCGATTATAATTTCCAGAACTTCGATATTAATAATGATAAAACCTAGATAGACTACAATATGTAATATTCCGGACACAGGGCGTCTTACCATTTTAGACTGCCCTAAAGCAATCATTGCCATATTCTTAAATCTTTCTCCTTTATTATCAGAACGATCCACATCTTTACCCAGACGAATATTGCGAATAACTTTACGAATGTTTTTTGTAAAATATCCAATACCGGCTACTAAAGCAATTACAAATAGGATATTAGGTATATATTGCATAATCTTTTAATTTATTGAGTCTGTCGGTTTTTTATAGGGTTTATTCTTTTTCCCAAAAACAGATACATTAATATATCTGGTTGGATTTAATCTTAAATCCTGAAGAAGGAGTTCTAATTCTTTAGTGGTTTTTTCTAAATTATTATATAATTTATCGTCTTTAAGTAACTTACCCGCAGTACCCTTTCCATCATTAAGATCTCTGGATATCTTTTCAAAATTAGCTAATACCACTTCAAGTTCTTTTCCAATCTGTTTCACATTAATTTGAGCCAGAGAATCTGAAACCTTATTAAGTTTTGTAGAGATTTCATCTGCATTTGTAAAAGCTTTATTAAGCTTTTCTTCATTTTGCTCTAACAATCTATTTATTTTGATTGATGTGCCTTTAAATTGTTTTACACTGATACTTAAATCTCTAAAAATTGAGTTCAGATTATTTTGATTATCAACATTTAAGATACCGTTAACCGATGTTAACAAGGTATCTGCATCAGTAATAGCGGCTTCAAGTTTTTCTTGTAAGGGTGTTAATCTATCGTTTACCAATTCTAGTAACCCAGCTTCTATTCTACCTGGTAATGTATCCTTATCTTTAGCTTCAAGTCCTTTTTCATATTTAGGAATAATAGCAAGGGATTTCCCTCCTATTAATCCTCCTCCATACACTTTGGCTTCACTATTTCTTGAAAAAGAGAAATCACTATCTACATTAAACTCTACCATCAAAGTCCCTTTAGAATCTGCAAAATCAATAGATACAACTTGCCCTACGACTAAGCCGTTTATAGTAACTGGTGAAGATGGAATCAAACCCTCTACATTATCATAGAGTGCATAAAACGTTCGATCATTTTCCAATAGGTTTTTCCCTTTCAAAAAACTATATCCAAAAATTAAAAGTGCAATGGCACAAATAGCTAAGATTCCTGTCTTGACTTCTCGAGTAAATTTCAAAATAGTTTAAATTTAGGACACAAATTTAGAATAAAAAATACATATCTACTGATTATTCTTTAATGAATTCTCAGTATTTATTTAGATTAATTCGAAGAAGTGTTAGCTTTTAACGCATCTGTCAACGGAATTGATTCATTATTGCGAAAAGCTACAACAAAGCTAGAATCAAATCCTTTGCCCACAGCAATTTCTTTTAATTCTTGTATTAGCGTGTAGTTAGGAGTGCTTCCGAAGTAATATTTATATAGATCTCCAATTTTAATTTTTGACAATTGATCTAAGCCATTAAAATTAAATGGTTGAAGCTCTATATCGGTTGAACCTGCGGCAATTTGAACTTTAAATGTTATATCTTCATACACTTTATCACCTTCCATTTCGGCAGTTACATTACCGGCTTCTTGTGGAGTTTCGGGTTTTGGCACAAAATATATTGCATCAAGACTTTCTTTGTAATCGACAATAGAGGTCGTAATTGACTTTGCCATATCGTCTTGCCCTTTTTTTGAATTAAGATACTTTCCTTCACTATTATTAGTAAGAAAACCAAGTTCTATTAAAACACTCGGCATATATGTTTGATGTAATACAACAAAACCAGCTTGTTTAACTCCTCTACTCTTTCTTTCTAATGACTTTTTAAATCTGTTTTGAACAAAACTAGCGAGCGTCAGACTTTGATCCAGATATTCTTCCTGCATTAGTGTTAATCCAATTATCGACTCTGGAGAGTTTGGATCGAAACCATCATAATTAGCTTCATAATTATCCTCTAAAAGGATTACAGAGTTTTCATTTTTGGCTACATTAAAATTTTCATCATTAGCATGCAATCCAAGTACAAAAGTTTCAGTACCATAAGCCTGAGATCTATGAGAATTACAATGTACAGATACAAATAAGTCTGCGTTGGCTTTATTTGCTATTCTACCTCGTTCATGCAATTCGATAAATTCATCTGTTTTTCGAGTATACACTACTTTAAATCTTGGATCTTTCTCTAAAGTAGCCCCTACAGATAGGACTACATTAAGTGCTATTTCTTTCTCTTTATATCCATTACCTCTATTACCAGAATCATGTCCACCATGTCCGGCATCCAAAACAACTACAAACTTTTCTTTCTCTTGCGAAAAAGCTGAAGTAGTAACGGTAGAAATTAAAAAAAATAAGCCCGTAAGGAAAATACCATATCCAATATTCCGTCTTCTCATGTGTCTATTCAATTTTTCTCCAATAATCATTTACAATCACTTACTAATATGTAACAATTAGCTATTTTTTTAGTTTAATACTATGCATTAGTTAAATAATTTGACTACTAATTTGAAACATTCCCTAAATATTTCAGTATTTAATAACAACTTAAAAGTAGTAAGATTATGATTTATAAAACATATACATACCCTCTTCGTTTAAATGGCTTTAGAGTTATACGATCAACATATTTTTTTATTTTTTCATCAATTGCAATCTAAGCACAAAAAATATATGTAATTTTGGCACTTCAAAAACTAAGCCATAGTTTTACAAAAATAGGATTTAAACCATTGCAAACAACGGTACGCTACATACTTTATTCACTAAGTTTTTCACTGTTTTGTATTTGTCAAATTACTGCGCAAGAAACAAACAAGACTACAGAGGTACCCATTCCTGCACAGAAAGATAGTATCACTACAGCCAATGAAATCAAAGTTGATCCTGAGCAACTATTAAACGAAAAAGCCCAGGATACAACAAAAAAAGACACGTTAGCACCAGAACCACAATTACTTACCGATAAAGTTGATTATAAAGCTACAGACTATATGCGATTAAGTCGTAGAGAAAATAAAATGTATCTCTATAATCAAGCAGAAATCATTTATGGTGATATGCAGATCAATGCAGGATCCATTATTGTGGATAATGAGAAAAATGAAGTATATGCCTATGGAATTAAAGACTCTTTAGGCGAGTACACCCAACCACCAATTTTTAAACAGGCACAAAATGTTGTAGAACCAGATTCCATTCGTTTTAATTTTGATACTGAAAAAGCATTAATATTTAACTCTAGAACCGAACAAAACGGGTTTAAAATCAAAAATGAAGTATCAAAACGTGAAAATGATTCTGTTATTTACATGAAAAATGTAAAATTCACTACTTCTGAAAATATCGAAGATCCAGAATATTATTTCTATGCACGCAGGATTAAGTTTGTTCCTAAAAAGAAAATTGTAACTGGCCTGGTAAATATGTTTATTGCTGATGTTCCAACACCTCTTGGGTTGCCATTTGGGTATTTTCCATTAACAGAGGACAGAACATCAGGGTTTATTATTCCCAATCCCGGAGAAGAAAGTAGACGAGGGTATTTTCTTCAAAATGGTGGATATTATTTTGCCATTAGCGACTATGTAGATTTAACACTTCTTGGAGACTATTACACCAATGGTAGTTATACTTTTGCTGTAGAATCTGCCTATGCCCTACGATATAGGTTTAGGGGTAATCTTAGATTTAGATTTGAAAATAATTTACAAAGTGAAAGAGGTTTCCCTGATTTTTCAAGAACTACAACCTATAATATACAATGGACCCACAGTCAGGATGCTAAAGCAAATCCAAACTCCCGATTTTCGGCTTCTGTTAACTTTGGTAGTAGCGATTTTTTTCAACAATCCACGAATCAACTGAATACCGGTAATTTTTTGAATAATCAGATTAGTTCATCGATATCGTATGCCCGAACATTTCAAGGTGACCCACAAGTTAATTTCAATCTGGCAGCAACTCATAACTCTAATACCAATACAGGTATTGTTAACCTATCTTTACCTAATGTAAATGCTAGTGTATCAAGAATATTTCCTTTTGCACCAAAAGTTGGTGTTAAAAAAGGAATTATACATAACATAAATACACAATATAATTTTAGAGGAGAAAACAGGATCACAACTGATGATGATGCTCTTTTTTCTTCTGAAATGTTTGAAGATTCTCGAATAGGAATGCAACATTCAATTCCGTTAAGTACGAATTTTAAAATACTAAAATATCTAAGTGCCACTGCTGGGACAAATTTTCAGGAAAACTGGGTTTTTGAAACTATAAAACAAACTTATGATTCTACAGCAAATGAAGGAGCCGGTGAAGTTGTTAGAGATACAATAACAGGTTTTGATACCTATAGAACGTATAATTTTAGCGCAAGTTTAGGAACAACGATTTATGGTACTTTCAATTTTAAAAAAGGGAAAAGAATACAGGCTATTCGCCATACAATGAGGCCATCGGTAAGCTATAGTATTAACCCGGCTTTTGATCAATTTTATGACACCTATACGGTTACTGACAATCCTAACACCACAGATATTGATGAAACCGAAGTCGTGGAATATTCTAGATTCGAAGGTGGTTTTTTTGGTGCTCCAAGTAATGTATTTTCAAGCAGTATCGGATTTTCTTTGAGTAATAATATAGAAATGAAGGTAAAAAGTAGGGATACTACAGCAACCGAACCTAAAAAAATCACATTATTAAATAACCTTAATTTTAGTACTGCCTACAATATTGCCGGAGATTCTTTAAAACTAAGTCCTTTATCCATTAGTGGTAATATCCCCATTATACAGAATAAATTAGACATAAATTTCAATGCACAATTAGACCCTTATGCACTTGATAATAACAATCGTAAAATTGATGTCTGGAATATAGACAATGGCGGTAGTTTATTTAGGCTTACAAGAGCTAGTGCTAATTTTGGATATTCATTTTCAAACACCGATTTTGAAAAAGGAGCGGTTAACGAGGATCCCCTAGAAAACCAAAACTTTAGAAACGAAGGAAGACCTGATAATCTTTTTGGTGCCGGAACTGATTTTAGAGAAGCGCAATCTTTTGTTCGAGATAAAGAAAAGAAATCGGATAAAGATGTTAAAAACTATAACTATAAAATACCCTGGTCATTACGATTGGCCTATAATGTGAATTATAGTAATAATGCCAGGCAAAATGAAATATCTTCCCATTCTATTCAATTTTCTGGAGATGTAGAACTTGCCCCCAGATGGTCTGTAGGCGTTTCGTCTGGTTATGACCTTAAAAACCCTGGATTTACATTTACCAACTTAAGATTTCAACGGGATTTAGAAAGTTGGACAATGAGTTTTAATTGGATTCCCTTTAGTGAAAGAACATCCTGGAATTTCTTCATAGGTATTAAATCATCTGTACTTAGTGATATTAAATATGATAAACGAAGAGAACCGGACAGACAATTATAATTGCTAATTGGATTAACGAGAGTTTGACTCCATTGAAAAGTTCGGGATCAGGTTTGAGAAAATTATAAATTAATTATAAAATATACTTCGCATGAAAAAAATTATAACGACATCAAAAGCCCCTGCGCCTATTGGTCCTTATAGCCAGGCTATTTTAAACGGAAATACGCTTTATACTTCTGGTCAGGTAGCTATTAATCCTACTACAGGAGATTTGGTTCTTGATGATATCAAAACCGAAACAGAACAGGTAATGCAAAATCTTAAAGCAATTCTGGATGAAGTAGGTATGACATTCGAAAATGTGATTAAAACAACGATTTTTCTTAGCGACATGAATAATTTTGCCTTGGTAAATGAGGTTTATGGAAAATATTTTAATGAAGATACTGCACCTGCAAGAGAGACTGTCGCTGTAGCTGCATTACCAAAATTTGTTAATGTTGAAATTTCTGTGATTGCGGTACAGTAGAAAATCATATTTATATAGAACACAAAACCCTGAGACAAATCTCAGGGTTCTGTATTTCTAAAAACTTAAATTATCTCGCAATACTTTCGATATAAAACACAATTCTACAAAGCATCATTTACACCTGCAAAAATCACAAAATCAAATACTTACGTAAAATATTTTCATAACAATCACGTTAATACAATGCAAACCTGTGACTTAGCCAAAAATATTATGGTTGTTAAAACTCACTTTTATCGATCTTTTCATGATATGAAAAGATCGATTTTTTTATTCTCCCCTTATATAATTAGCAGGTAATTTCTTTTAGAATTTCAAGTATAATACTTATAATTTTCAATATTTCGACATAAGCACCTCTATATTTTATTGAAAATCACATTTTGAAAGCATCAGTAAAATAAGTACTTCACAAGCTTTTTCGTTTTTTGGCACGGCAATTGTTTATACTATACCAAACAAGAAACAAACATTTTAAAATTATATCTTATGAAAACTTATTACATTACATTCGGATTTAACTTTGAGCCAATTATTAACTTTTTAAAAGAACTTCCTGCATCTTGTAGTTATGCAATACATAGATAAAATCTAATGCAGGAAATAACAATCCATTATAGGATTGGGACAGTGTGGAAAAAGCGAGGTGAAATCATCTCGCTTTTTGGTTTTATAAATAGCATATATATAATCCGAGATATAGCTAATGAGCGACTCTTTCAAGAAAAAATAAATTCATATTTAATCTAATATCAAATTTACAGTTCTAAAACTTTACCATACTCACAATCGTATGCAAGGCCTTTGGAGTAGCTTGTTTTTGTAATAACATCCATAATTAAATATGGTTTGTTTCTTATATGTATAATTGCTTGCTCTTCTTTCCAATTGATATGTACATCTTCTTTTTTCAGATTTCTAATATAACTATAACGACTAACCAATGTAGGAGGTAATGGTACTTCCTTCTTATTCTTAGATGTCTTATCGGTACTAAAATCTATAGATTTTGGATCGACTACGGTGCACAAATAACCTTCAAAATCAATTGCTTCTTTATCAGAACGTAACATATATGCCCATACGGAATATGTATATTCTTCTATTATAAGCGTTCTTCCTGTTGTAGGATTTGTAGAAGTCAAAAACAGATTATTTTCTGTTTTTTTGGAATTTTCTTTGGTATGCGAAGAAAATAACCCGTCAAATACGGATAAAAATAAAGTTTTCATTTTGGGGCAATCATTTTGGGGTTCTTACTATTCTTTATGCCATTTCTTCAAACAACATATACTTTAAATTGCGAATCTAAGAATTTGTTTCTACACCTAATCGGGGGTTTAACTCCAAATCAAAAGGGGTATTTACCCCTTAATATATAATATTTGATTATTGCCTACTTTTTCGAAATATACTTATGTAGAAAGGATATCTGAAATACGTAGAAGTTCTCTGTTGATACCATGATCTTCTTTTAATCCTACATCAAAAGTAGTTGCAGAAATTTCATTATTAATAATACCTACCATCACATTTTTTTCTCCATCCAATAATAACTCTACTGCTTTAACGCAAAGTCTACTTGCCAACGTTCTATCAAAACATGTTGGAGAACCACCTCGTTGCATATGTCCTAATACAGTTACTCGCACATCATAATCTGGTAAATTATCAGTAACATAATCTGCAAGTTCGTATACATTTTTACCTATTTTGTCTCCTTCGCTAACGACAACAATACTTGAAGATTTTCCAGATCTTTTACTACGTTTAAGTGATTCTAACAACCGATCAAGTCCTAAGTTTTCTTCAGGGATTAATATTTCTTCTGCACCAGCACCAACACCGGTATTAAGAGCTATAAAACCTGCATCTCGTCCCATAACTTCTATAAAGAATAATCGATCATGTGAGCTTGCTGTATCTCTTATTTTATCTATTGCATTAATAACAGTGTTTAATGCAGTATCATATCCTATCGTATAATTTGTACCTGCAATATCATTGTCTATGGTACCAGGCACGCCAATTATCGGAATATCATATTCTTTACTAAAAATCTCGCCTCCTCTAAAAGTTCCATCTCCACCGATAAGCACCATAGCATCTACTTCGAGCTTTTTAAGATGTTCTGCTGCTTTTTTTCTGCCTTCTACAGTTCTAAAATCTTTTGATCGTGCAGATTTAAGAATTGTTCCTCCCCTGCTTATAATATTTCTTACACTACGAGCATTTAGTATGCAGTGATCCCCTTCTATCATTCCTTGATATCCTCTATAAAAACCTATGCATTTTACATTATAATATGCACAAGCCCTTGCCACCGCACGTATAGCGGCATTCATACCAGGAGAATCCCCTCCAGAAGTCATAACACCAATTGTTCTAATTTCTTTTGCCATGTAATTTTGTTGTTTAGTTTGTTATTAAAACATATGGATCCCGGCATAAACCGGGATGACGAGAACTGCAATTCATAAATAACTATCAAATATTTATGAATGAATTATTTATTCTTTTCTGTAAAGTTAATAAAATTCGGAGTTTCAATTTTGACTGTATCTATAGGTTTTGCTATGGAATCTTTCGCTTTTTTAGCCTTAAAAATCTTAGCCCAGAGTTCTTTAAAATTGTCAAAATCTACTGAGTAGGACAACCCTAATCCTTGCTCATATACTTGATTTGCAGCCCCAATAAATTGAATATCATTTTCGCGATTAAAAATCTTACCTCGTAATGATCCATCTTCATTAAAAAGGTATTCTACCTCAACATCTCCAACAACATTAGATTCATTTACTCCACCAATAGGAACCCCAACTCTACCATTGATCAGGATTCGTTTATTAATCTGAGTAGAAAGCGTTAAACCAAATTGATCAGCATTCTCCTGATCTAAGGTTCGAACTCCTTGCACATAATTTAGCCCTACTTGAAATTTATCATCTTTATCAGAAAGGATATTATTAAAAAGGCTTGATGCTCTCTCAGCCACTATACCTCCTGTTATTGCATTGGCATCAAGTGTACCGCTATAAAACTGTCCAGAAGACACTAGTGATATGGCTTGAAGTTCTTTATTAGATTGGTCATTCAACTTATAATCCAACTCACTCTTTACTACAGAGCTTAGATTAGGAAACTCTATATCAAAATTTAGATTAGGTTGAATTAGCTCTCCTTGTAAGTCAACAACTACCTCGATTGGTATTTTACGATTAATCGAAGAGTTTTCTAGTAAAATTGCAGGATTTGCTTCAGTTTTATATACGGCACTCATGTCCAGAACAGCTCTTGTTGGACTCCCATCCCAGTTTATTGTTCCACCATCACGTACGGTAAATAGTTTTTCGACAAATGCTCCGTATCTAAAATTGTAGGTTCCTTCATATGCCACAAAATCCCCCCACATATTAAATTTTCCGTTGGTATTGATTTCTATAAGCAAGGTCCCTGCCCCTCTTCCCTTTAAAGAGCTTCCAGTGTTTTTATCAACTACAATTTCTACTTCTGCATTCTTATTTACGTCCAATTCAAAATTAAGCTCTAATCCTTTTATATCTTCTAAAATGATCTCTTTCCCCTCTAATCGTGCACGTTTTTCTTCTGGGCTTAAAAAATGTATAGAATTATTATCACCTATTGATTCTGTATCATTAAGAGGAATTTTGAATACAGTACCTTCTTCTGTTGTAGCATTTACATCAATTACTAACTCATCTGTTGGGCCTTTAATAGTAGCTTCGCCACTAATAAAACCTGTACCATAGTATAGTGATTCTTCATCTTCTTCAGTATCTAACACCAATAACCGTTCATTTGCCAGGAGCTCTAGTCCCATTTCCCACTTTGAAAAGCGTCTATGTGCAATATAGCCCCCAAGAACCCCTTTAGTTTTATGTTTTGTATCTGTGATATTAATATTATCAAAATCAAAACGTTGTTTGTTTAATATCACTCTAGAATTATCATCAAAATCTAAATCAACATTAAGATATGGCACTGTAAGCCCGGCTTTACTAAGACTTAGTACTCCATTGATATCGGGATTTTTGTAATTTCCAGATACTTTGGCTTTGCCTGTTACAAATCCTCTGATATTAGAAATTACAATTCCCCCTAATGCGCTAAACTCTGAAACATCTAACTTATCTAAATCCAGATCTAGATCTATTGATGGGTTTTCTTTGGAAACAATTATAGATCCTAATGCCGATAATGTTCTTTTATTAGCATCATTTATTAGCCTGGTATTAATATTATATTCGGTAAGATCCGAATTACCGGCTACATTGAGTCTTAGTTCTCCTAATGAGGTTTTGTTAATTGCTAGATTGTCGACAATAATTTTAGAGTTAGGAAAATAATTTCCAGCTTCCTGTACAATGGATAATTCTCCATCTACTCGTCCATCAAATTTTAAACTATCGATTCTTGGAGTAATTTTATTAAGGTCTACATCAGTAAATGTTGCTTTCAAGTTTTTATAATCTTTTCCTTTTGTAGTACCATCTACCTTTATTTCTTCATCCATATAACTAAGGATAATAGATTGTATATCAATACTGCTAAAGTCATTATCAAAAACTACCTTGTTTGTATTTTTATCTTTTTCTTTATTTGCATACCAGGTATACCCTTTGTAGGTAAAATCAGATTTTCGTAACCCTACTACAGAATTATTTTCTTCATTAATAGTGTGATAAAATTCTAAATTAAAATTATCCTCATTATTTTTCCCTCCTTTAAATTCAGAGTGCATAAATAGAGTATCTTTTAATGTAACATTAATCAAACTGAACTCTGAAACATCATAATATTTTGAATCTACACTATCTATAGCTACATAGGTATTAAACAGCGGGTTTTTATTATCTACCTGAATATCTACATCCTGCATCAGGTTATCAAAAATCTGAATAGAAGGTGATTTGAAGGTAAGTTTAAACTCTGATTCATTACTTTCTACTTTTCCTTTTATAATGGTATTTGGTGCAAATTGGATTTCAGGAAAAAACACATCCACTATTTTATTATAGATGTTAAAGTTGAATTCCATAAACTCATCATCTGTAATTTCGGTCGCTTCAAAATTGGTATATAGACTTCCTATCGAGTTTCTAAATAAATCATATACGTTTTCAAATCTAAAAACCCCTTTCACACTACCATCTACAATATCAGGACTATTAATAGTAATGGTTCTTACGTTATTTTCATCAAAACTTGATGTGATATCAAAATCTTCGAAGTAATATCCAGCATTTTGATTCGTATACAATGTTTTTTGAAAAGAAATAGTACCAAATACGTCATTAATACCTCTTCCTTTCATATTCATAAATACATCCCCGTTAAATACTGAAATGCTGTCCCTGGTAAATACGTTAATCTTATTAAGGTCTATATGATCGACATTAGCCACAAAATCATAATTATGTATTTCTTCTGCCAAATTTGCTACCCCGTTAAAAGTGAACCTTACATTGGGATCACTAGAATCCAGTTTTCCATCAAACACCCTATCTTTAAGATTTCCTAATGCTTTTAGATTTGTATATGTGTATCCATTAATTTCTAATGCATTAATATCTCCTTCTATTTTGGTATTTAAACTTTCTAGATTAAAACCGCTTCCGTCAACATGAATATCAAAAGACGCACTACCAATAGATTTTCTTCCTAATAATTGACCTACATTAAAGTTGTTAGAAATAACATTTCCATTATATGTAGCTTCGTTTAGGTTGTTCAATTTTTCTAATAAAACAAAGGCATTTATTTTTCCTAATTGCGAAAACAAATCCATATCAACATCTACAGCTTTTGTAGTAACAATAGCATTACCAACAGCCCGCACACTACCAAACTGATATAATTTTCTTGGAAGAGAGTTACCCAATACCCTAGGTAATAGGTTCACCAAATCATAATAATTGGTAGTAAGGTTTTCAAAATCTCCTTCAAGTTCAAATTTTGAAGCATTAGAAACAACATTTTTAATTCGTATATCTCCTTTTATTATAGACCGATCTAAACCAGAAATATTGGCATTTACAATCTTAAAATCATTTAAAACACCTCTCACCGAAGTATTTCTTAGTCTCAACTTTCTGTCTTTTCCAAATTCTCGATAAAAAGGAATCAAATCATTGGTAGAAACCACGGCGCTATTAAAACTTGCATTAATATTTACTTTGTTTTCAAAATCGCTAAGTCCACCCTCTTCAAAAGAAAACAATACTTCTCCTTCTATTTTAGAATCTGGCGTTTCAATAACCAGTTCTTGAAAATTCATTTCTTCAGGTTTAATTACAAAACACGTTTGCAACCTCGAAATGTTCATTCCACGTTGGTCATTAAAAGCTAAACTACTAATATCAATATATACATCTGGTCCGTCGACCATTAGATTTTCGGCATCCAAAAAGATATTTTTGTAATATACTATTTCTGTTGCCCTCAAATTTTCGTTAGTAAACTTATATGAACCTTGATTAAGAATAATATTACGTGTAGTTAACAGGAAACGTTTGCCAGATGGTTTTGTAGTACCAGAATTAAACTTTCTGATCAAAGTCATAAGATTATCACTTTGTTCATCCTTGTATATTTTCATATTAAAAACCAGGTCCTCAATCAAAACATCTCCAAGTTCTGGTCTATTATCCAACACATCGTTCATACTACCGATAGAAGTTTCTATACTAGCGGCATACATAAGGGTATCGGCATGATGATCTTTTACAAAAACTTCTTTTAGTGCAATATTTCCGGCATAGGTTAGGCCGATTTTATTGATCGCTATATCGACATCATATGTAGATTTAAGATAATTAGTAGCCTTTTTACCCAGAAAAGTTTGCAAAGCAGGAATAGAAAATACGACCACTAGAAATGCAAAAAGTGATAAAAGGGTAAGAAATACCCTTAACAATATTTTCCTTAATTTTTTGATCCGTTTTATTGTTTTAACTTTGTAGACAATATTAACAATTTCTATGCCCTTTTCCTCATAATGAATCCACAAAAAATATACATTCTTGGTATTGAATCTTCTTGCGATGATACTTCTGCGGCTATATTATGCAACGGAAAAGTTTTATCAAATGTTGTAGCTTCACAAAAAATACATGAACAATATGGTGGTGTAGTACCCGAATTAGCGTCCAGAGCGCATCAACAGAACATTGTTCCTGTTATAGATCAAGCCATAAAACAAGCAAATATTGACAAGAAAGATCTTAGCGCAATTGCATTTACAAGAGGCCCAGGATTGATGGGGTCATTATTGGTCGGAACATCATTCGCTAAATCACTTGCTTTAGCATTAGATATCCCACTAATTGATGTCAATCATATGCAAGCACATATTCTGGCTCATTTTATTGATGAAGATGAATTTGACAAACCAGAATTTCCATTTTTAGCAATGACAATTAGTGGCGGACATACACAAATTGTAAAGGTAAATGATCATTTTGATATGGAAATCATTGGAGAAACTATCGATGATGCTGTTGGAGAAGCCTTTGATAAAAGTGCCAAAATACTTGGATTACCTTATCCCGGTGGCCCCTTAATAGATCGTTACGCTCAATTAGGTAATCCTAAAGCATTTCCATTTCCAAAACCAAAGGTTGGCGAATTAAACTTTAGCTTCAGTGGACTTAAGACTTCTGTATTGTATTTTATTCAAAAAATGGTGAAAGAAAACCCAAATTTTATAGAAGAAAACCTGAATGATATTTGCGCCTCTTTGCAGTACACGATTATTAATATTCTTATTGATAAGTTGAAAAAAGCTTCAAAACAAACGGGTATTAAACATATTGCTATTGGCGGTGGAGTTTCAGCTAATTCTGGTATCAGAAAAGCATTAAAAGAAGGCGAACACAAGTATGGTTGGAAAACCTATGTACCTAAGTTTGAATATACCACAGATAATGCTGCTATGATTGCTATTGTAGGATATTTAAAATATTTGAAAAAAGATTTTACAGATATGGCTGTAGTTGCTAAAGCCCGAATTAAGTTCTGAGAAGTTTGATGTGATTTTATAAATAAAATTGAAAACTTAAACATATATAAAATCGGATCATTTAAAACTTTATAACTTTACGACTTCTTACAACGTAACATTAACGACTTTGTACCTATTAAAATGCAATTATTTTATAACGATACCTTAACCACATCCAGCACAGAAATAAAGTTTTCAAGAGAAGAAAGCAAACATATTGCTAAGGTATTACGTAAAAATGAAGGAGATGTATTGTATATAACCAATGGTAAAGGCTACTTGTTTACAGCTTGTATTACCTTTTCTAATCCATCACAGTGTCATGCCGTTATAGAATCTCATAAAAAACAGGAACACCGAAAATATAGGCTTCATCTTGCTGTTGCCCCTACCAAAATGAATGATCGATACGAATGGTTTCTAGAAAAAGCAACAGAAATTGGTATTGATGAAATCACACCGATTATTTGTGATCATAGCGAACGAAAAGTTATTAAGCATGAACGTTTTGAACGTATCTTGTTGAGTGCAACAAAACAATCTCTACAATGTTATTTACCAAAACTTAATCCTGCTATTTCTTTTTCCGATTTTGTAGCACAAAAAAATGAAGATCAATTACTTATTGCTCATTGCGAAGAAACTAAAAAACAGTCTTTGAAAAATGTGGTAACTTCTAAGTTAAATACAACTATACTAATTGGTCCCGAAGGTGATTTCTCAAAAAAAGAGATACAAAATGCTTTATCAAAAGGATATTTGCCAATAACACTTGGTGAAACAAGATTACGCACCGAAACTGCAGCCATGGTCGCTGCACATAGCATTGCATTTATCAATTCATGAACATAAACTAACGTATTGAGTTCATAAAAAACTAACACCTCCCTTTTTTAACAAGGAAGGTGTAGCTAATTTTTGTATTACTTTTGAAAATCTTATTTCTTCAAAAATCGCATAACATGTTTTTTCCCATCTTCTGTTTGTAATTTTACAATATATACTCCTTTGGATAAAGCTTCTGTTGACAATACCATTTCGCCCGCGCTTCCTGTATGGACATTTTCGATGACTTCTTTGCCATGTATATCAAAAATTTTAACAGCGACAACCTTAGATCCACCTCCCGTTCGAATTGTTAGTAGATTATTTACAGGATTTGGAAATAGCTGTGCTCCCGGAAACTTTTCTAGTGCTTTAATTTCATTTGCTCTACCACCAAAAACACTGCCGCATCTATCTTCTTTATACTCCATTCTGATTGCCTTCGGTTGTATTTTTCTATAATCGTCTACAAAGATTTGTTGAACACTTCGAATAATACAAGGTTCATGCTTTACTTCTTTTAAATCTATCTCTTTTTCGCAAACCGTTCCGGTTTTACCTGTATCTGTTGTTTCTACCAGGTAAATATCTGCTCCACCAGCTCCAATAGATGTAGTATATCCGGTAAAAGCAAATCCTTTATCAAAATCATCCCTTACCAACTCAAGACCTCCTTCTTGCCCATCTCTTCCATAATTACGTGCCCATAATAGATTACCACCGGCATCGGTTTGAAACATCAGTGCTTTTCTTGACGTAACATATTGCAACCCTACGATAGTATATAATTGATTTCCATTTGGGCTTATAGTTTCTTCTAAACCATATCCAACCTCGGTACGCTCTGAACCATAGGTTTTCAACCCTAAGAAATTACCTGTTCTACTTATATTTAAAAGAAAAGCATCATATGAATGGTTAAGTCCAAAACTATTGGTATACCCTGTTAATACATAATCTCCTTTATTATTTTGTTTTACACATGTAGCAACATTTCTATAACCTTGAGTGGGATCTAAGTCTTTTGGATATCCTAGTATCCTGTTCCATTCTATTGTTAAATCAGGTTTCAACTTTATCACAAAGATATCTGTTGGAGGAAAAGCCAAACCATCACTACCAACACATCTATAATTAGTAGTAGAACCCGCTATGATATACCCTCCATCTCTTGTTTGTTCTATCCACATACCACGTTGATCTCCTTCTCCACCAATTACAGTAGCTCTGGTAAGATTTCCTTGATCATCAGTACGTACAACGTATATATTGGTTCCTGGATAAGCCTGAGGATAACTTCTCGTTTCACCCACCATAATATATCCGGGCCTTCCATTTTCATCTTTGATGTTTTGTACACAATGGGCAGCATCATACCTTTCTCCACCATAAGTTTTGGCAAAAACAGGAGCACCATTGGTATTTGTTCCCAAAAGAAAAGCATCTCCTCCGCCAAAACCAAAACTACGCGTCATCCCAGCGGCCACATACGAAGTATTGTTATTAGGACTAAAATTTGTAGACTGTCTTACAGAGTTAAAGTATTCTCGATCTTCACCTCCGTAAACACGAGACCAGATCTGATTACCACTAAGATCCGTTTTGACTAATGTTGCTTCTTGACTTCCAATAAATTGTTGCGAAGTATACCCTGCTAATAAATATCCTTTCTCGATTTTCTGAAGCTGTGTGAGTGATCTTCCCATTTCTGTCCTTTCGGTTCCATAAGAATGTTGAAATTGTGAAAAACCAATGCTTGTAATAAAGCAAAAGGCCATACAGTAATAAAATGTTTTCATAATGATTCATATTAAATTAGTTAATAAATTTTCTTGTATGGTCGCAGCTTGTTTGTATCAATCTGCACAAAGTAGTTCGTGGTTTTTCTGAATCTACAGAAAGGGGTAAGTCTAAGATAATTGAGTTTCAATATCTGGAGCTAAGTAATACAATGCCATTATCAATATCAAGAGGTATACACCTTATAAACAAGGGTTAAACACCTATCCCTAAGTAAGGTTTTACTATCATAACTACAAACTAATGAAACCATCGTGCATCATTTTGATGAGAAATCTATACCTTTATCTCTCAATCAAATTTGTTATGTTTCAGAGTATCAAAAGGGTGTTTATTCTTATTTTATTATCCTGGAGTTGTTCATCAAACAACACTACCGAAACGAGCACCAATACAGATAATACTCCATCGATAAATAATCAGAATACGATTAGTTCTATTGAGTTTATAGATGAATTTGTTATTCCTAATCAAGAAATAAACGGTGTCCCTATTGGCGGGTTTTCTGGGATAGATTACCAAAACGGAAAATGGTATATCATATGTGATACTTCTACCCCTCCAATTCGTTTTTATGAAGCCGATATTATATACGACAAAGATGCTTTTCAGAATGTGGAGATCACCAAAATGATAGAAATAAAAGATGTTTCTGGTAATCCGATGACTCCAGGAATTGTAGATCCTGAAGCTATTAGATATGATCCTATTTCGAATACTTTTGTATATACTAGCGAGGGTTCTATTAACAATGATGTGGATCCTGCTTTGATTGAAATCTCTACACAAGGTGATCAAGTAAGAAGTTTTACGTTGCCTGACAATTTTAAGGCTAATACTACAAACGACACTTCAGGCCCCAGGCATAATGGGGTATTAGAAGGACTTTCGTTACGATTTGATTCTAAAGGATATTGGGTTTCTTTTGAGTTACCTCTTATACAAGATGGTCCAGAACCTACTACAACAGATACCGAATCTCCAGTAAGAATAACCTCATTTAATAAAACAACCGGTATTGCAGAAAGACAATTTGCATATGAGTTAGATCCAGTAGCCCGAGAAGCAGCATTAGGAACTACTTTTGAAGTTAATGGTTTGGTTGAAATACTAGAATATGAAAACAATAAATTTTTGGCCTTAGAGCGATCTTTCGCTTCTGGATATATTGATGGCGGTAATAATGTAAAAATTTATAAGGTTGATGCTACTAATGCAACAAACACCCTTTCTATAGAGACTTTAAACAGTGCTAACTATACAAAGGCTACCAAAACTTTGCTTTTTGATTTTGAAACCATTAGAAGCAACCTAACAAATACGACAGTAGATAATCTCGAGGGAATTACTTTTGGACCAACCCTTAAAGATGGCAGTAAAACATTAGTACTTATATCTGATAATAACTTTAACTCTTTTTATCCACAGCTTAATCAATTGATTGTTTTTAAAGTAATTCCATAAAGATTCTTTACGGGAACACTAGTTTTTGAAGTTCATTCTTAATCTGTAGGCAATCCCGTATCAAAATTATCTATGCTTACGGTATTTTTTTCTTTTCGATATTCTATTAATCGGTCTTCTCCTTTTTTTTCTGCCCAGGATATTAATTGTGTCCTCTCTTCTTTAAAATCCATAAAAGGCACTGCAAATCCGCAAGATGTTTGTACCATATCTACATTCATCTCAATTATTTGTCTAGAACCTATTGTTTTAGGAAATAAGTCTATATATTTTTGATAAGTATCATCTTTTTGGTGATATATTTTTGCTGCCCCATATAATCTTAGGATAAGGGGTTTACCTTCAAAGGCACAAAACATAATAGTCATTCGGTTATGTTTTAACAAGTGAGCAGCAGTTTCGTTACCACTACCGGTTAGATTAAGCCATACGATAGTATTTGCATCTAAGACCCTAAAGGTATCCATTCCTTTTGGTGAAACATTTACTCTTCCTTCTTGGGCCGCTGTACCTACAAAAAATATCTTTTGACGCGTTATAAACTCTTTTAAGTCATCTGATATGTGATCGAATATTTTTGCCATTTTTATCGTAAAGTTGATTTGTGATAAAGTTAATTATTTTCATTTTTTTATTTGAATCTCGCTGAGCATCTTATAAAGGTTTTTCATTTTCAGGATTGACTATATCTTTAAACTCTAGTAATAACCTCTTAATATTTGATATCTGTCGTTTTCCTATTTTAAATAGGGCTTTTTCATTATGATCAAGACCGTTATAGTTTACAATCTCAAAAAAGTTATTGATCCCTGTCATTCCTGTTTCGATATCATAAAGAATACCTTGTACTTCAAATAATTTATTTATATGACTAGCATTTTCTATCTCATTTTTTAAGGCCACACTACGAGCATTAGCAATGGATTCATAACCAGTTTGACGATTAGAAATATGATGCAGAATAATAAATTTTACACTATTTATATCTATTCGATAAATATCAATTTCATAAATCTTATCTTCTCTCTCTTCAATAGAGCTATCAATCTTCATTGCATTATTATCAAAATCCAGATTTTCGTTTTTTTGCATTGCTAAAAGTAGAAATGGATATCGATTCAATACATTTTCAACAGATATTTCCTTTTTAATTTCTGGATAAAGCACGTTTAGCCAGGTCGGAATATCACCCAATATCGTAATTGATGCGTCATTGATACGAATAAATGATAAATCAATATTAGTGGTCATTTTGAGTGTTTTTTTTATTCCTACGATATTCAAGTTTTTCTTTAACTTTTACAATTCTTTCTTTACGAAATTTAACTAGTAACCTATGAATTAGTTTGGTTAGATAAATGAAGGCATCTTCAACATTTTCTCCTGTTTTGGCACTAGTCAAAAGTATTCTATGTCCTTTTGATGCCAAATGTGCCATTGTACTTGTTTCTATAATCGGAGTTTTATCAGATTTATTAAATATCGTTAGTACTTGTATATTAGGTAAAAAGCCTTTTAGAAGCTTCCTTATTTTTTGAGCAACTTCCACTGTATCAGGTCTTGTAAGGTCTGTTACTATTAATGCTCCATGTGCTCCCCTAAGATACGATTGGCGCAATTCTTCGGCGCCTATCACACCTTCCATATCCCAAATAATCAATGTGGTTTCTGAATGATTATAAACTACTTTTTTTTTCTTAATACAAACCCCCAAAGTAGTCTTATATTCTTCAGAAAAGCTACCATGAACAAATTGATTCACCAAACTCGTTTTACCAACACCAAATGCACCAAGTAATAATATTTTTTGATTAAAGAATTTCTGAAGATTGTTTTCAGTTAAATAATTTAATTTTTTTTCTAAGTTTTCAATTATTATTTCATCATTTTCATTACTATCCTCCTGACCATTCTCAATTATTAATTTATTCTTTTTATCTAGATCTACTGTCCTATTTTCTTTTTTTGGTATTTCTTCAATTCTATCTTCTTGAATATTTTCAAGCTCAGTTTTTGTATCTTTCTTTACATTTTCTAAATGTATCTCTAATTCAATATCATACATGATATCGAGTATACTATTGGATATTCTATTAAACTCTGTTGCGATTTCGGATTGATTAATGATTCCTAATCTTTGATTCTCTTTAAGTCTATTAAGCCTACTAATCAATAAGGTGGTACTTTTATAATTCGTTTCTTGATGTATATTTACTATGGTAGATAATTCTTCGATTGCTTCAGCTAGTTTTGCTTTGCCAACAAATGTCCTGACTTTATCTAATTGTTTTTTTGTGTCTTCCATAGTACACTATAAAGTTAAGAAAACTAAACATCTAATTTAGAACCATTTAACCAAAGTTCTGGAGTATCGGCGTATTTTAGGTTAGTAGAATTATTTACCAAAGCCATATCAAAGGCGAATTCATAATCATTACCTTCTCCTATACTTTGATAAAAACCAACAGAAAAATCTATAGCTGCTTTATCTCCAATAGCATCATTCATCCCTACAACATAAATTCCATGCTCACTAATTACTTCTGCCTGCGCTTTACTATAACAGGCATTTAGTACAACGCATTTGGACGTATCTTTAAAATTTTTAAACAATCTACCTAACCCTTCTGTAGGAAATAAAACTGAATGTCCACTATCATCTTCTACATGAATTCCATCACTACCCGCTCCATGCCCAAAAAAATGAACAATCTCTGGTTTTTGTACCTGCATTGCTTTTGTAATTGTTGAAATTTTTACGGCAGGTTCAATTTCTAAATCAAATTGATCTTTTAAGGTAGCCATACTCATACTATCTTTTATTTTTCGGAGTTCTTCTCCTAACCGCAATTGAAGCGTATGCTTAGGATTGGCACTAAGAAAAAGTATTTTACGAACTGAAGCCGTTACACCATTAGAAGAAGTAGAAACAGCATTGCCTTTCTCAGGCAATTGATCCATAATTTCCAGGAGTGCATTATTTAATCTTGCTAAAGCCACATTAAAATTGCCTTGCGATATCATGCCTCTATTAAAGTCTCTTTTATTTCGATTAAAAGAAGCAGTTTGCAATAACAAATCATTTTCTAAGTACCTATCCTTTCCTTTAACATAATTAGCCAAATGTTCAAGAACCTCTTTAACTTTTCCTTTTTGTATCAGCACGTTAACCACATCTGTAATTTCTTGTTTTGTCATAACATTTCGATCTAATTTTAATTACTCAAAATCGAAAATGAGTCAAAAACATCTTTCAACTCGCTCCAAATTTCTATAGTTGTATCCGTTTCTGGTGCATATTGTACCGATATTGCAAAGATTTGTTCATCGTTTTCGACTAATTTATTCGCTCTAAATATGGAAAGATTACTTCGTTTATTATCAATCTCAAGATTTAACAATTTATTCTTTGTAACCCACATAATTGAGTCTGAAAAAGCTTCTAATTTATCTATAGATTCATTTAAATTATGTCCTATCATTGCCTTAAAAAAATTAGGAAGATTAATAGGCAGAGAACTACTTTGCGCATATTTTTTCTCATAGACCGCTATGGTGATTGCGTTAGAAAATACCGATCCATCCATATTTAAATCACCTTTAAACATACCTACTCTAAATTCAGCTATCGTCTGTTCATCTAATTCTTGTTGATTTTCTTCAAGACTAGCTTTATTGGCCAACTTTATGATTTTGTCGATTAGTTCTGTAGAAGATGTATCGGTATACTTGATATCCAACTCTCGACCATATTGAAAAATAATATGCTTAGAATTTTGAAGCATATTGCCAAAAGGTATGATCGCAAGGCCCATTTTTAATTCTTCCTCCATACCCTTCAAACCTAATTTGGATAAGTATTCAAAATAATTCAAATATTGAGGATCTGTCCATAATTTTTTATTAGGTATACTTAATCCATATCCAATAGCTTCATCTACATAATTGATCTCATGCTCCTTTTTATCTATCAATTGATAATCCATTCTTATTTCTGTATTATCAATAAATTTGAATGAAGGGATAATTTCTTTTGAATTTTTGACTGTATCTATCTCTAAATCTTCTATTAGATTAAGTAATTCGTTGTTAATCTTTACTTCTTCTATACTTTTATAACTTATATCAACAGCATTTTTACGAAACAAATCATTTATAGATTCATATCGCCCAGATAAAATTATTATATCCTTGTTGTTACCATTTTCTGACAATAAAAACTCAATAGCTTTTTGGGTTTTGCCCTCGGCAATAAACCTTTTAATTACATCCTTATCCATATCGACATATTTTATGCAATAAAATATAGCAATGAGTGATCATCAGACCATACATCTAATGATAAACAATACTATAATCATTGTATTACTAGATTAGCTTGTACAATTATGCTTAGAGGAGGTGCTTAAAACGTAAGTGTTTCAAATATAGCGATTTAATCTTTAAAAAAACTTTCGTTTAATATATACTTATCCGGATTTAATATTTCTTTATGATTAATAATCAGTATAATACCAGAATGGTTTTAAGTTTGTGAATAGCTCTCGTCAGTGGCAGGAGATATTCTCAAGTTTGCGAATAGCTCTCGTCAATGGCAGGAGATATTCTCAAGTTTGCGAAGAGCTCTCGTAAGTGGCAGGAGATATTCTCAAGTTTGCGAAGAGCTCTCGTCAGTGGCAGGAGATATTCTCAAGTTTGCGAAGAGCTCTCGTCAATGGCAGGAGGTATTTCAAAGTTTGTGAAAAGCTCTCGTCAGTGACAGGAGGTATTTACGCTATTCAAAAACGAAATCTCACAAAAAAAGCTCCCTGGAAAATATACATGATTTCAAAATCCTAAATTCTAATTTTTGACGCTCCTGTGGTTTTCAAAGATGTATCTTGCGTGTATCCAATAATAGAAAGTTCATCTTTATCTGTTATCCAATTAGGAATAGAAATAGAAACATTTCCTGTACTTCCTTTTGTAACCTTACGACTGGCAACAATATTCGTGTTTTTTAAGGTTCTGTTTCTATTTTCGCCTCTGGATACAACGGTAATGCGTTCAGAAACTACTAAAGCAAAAGTGATCGTATTAAACATATCGCCTTCAACTCCATACTCTAGTTCTATTTCTTCTTGTTTCTTTTTTATGTTTTTCAACATAATGACATTTGTACTTTTAGATTTAGCATATTTTTGTAAAGCAATATCAGTTTTGTAATGATTAGAACCCGTAAAATGCTCGCTACCATTTACTACTAATTGAGGTGTATAAATCGATCTGCTCTTAAATTGTGATCCGTATGCTCTTTGATAATCAGTAAATGTTTTAGTACTAAAGGGGTCTTTCCATCCTAACCTATTCCAATAATCAACATGATAAGACAATACAAACACATTTTGATCCTGATACTGTTGTCGAATCTTATCTAGCAATTCGTCTGCCGGAGGGCAACTACTACACCCCTGAGAGGTAAATAATTCTAATACAATTGCAGATTCATTTTTATCTTGACCACTTGCTAATGACGAAATGATAGTTATAAATAGGAGTAAAAGCTTCTTTCGCATCTGTTTTATTTTAGTACTTTTAGACTTTAATTTAGACGAATGTTATGGGTAAACTTACTGGGTATATCTTCATTTTTTTAATTTCAGCAGGTATTAGCGCTCAAGATATTGCAGTTTTGCAGTATAAAGGAGGGGGAGATTGGTATAGCAATCCTACAGCATTACCTAATCTTATTTCTTTTTGTAATCAAAATATAAATACTACAATCGCTAATAAGCCCAAAACTGTTAAACCTGAGAGTGTTGATATTTTTCAGTATCCTTATATTCATATGACGGGGCATGGCAATGTTTTTTTTACTGAAAAAGATGCAGAAAACATAAGAAATTACCTACTTAGTGGTGGTTTTTTACATATTGATGATAATTATGGGATGGAGCCTTATATACGAAAGGAGCTCATTAAAGTTTTTCCAGATAAAGAATTAGTAGAACTTCCTAATAATCACCCTATTTTTTCTTCAAAGTATGATTTCCCGAAAGGATTGCCAAAAATTCATGAACATGATGGAAAACGCCCACAAGCATTAGGAGTACAACATGAAGGTCGATTAGTCTTATTATTTACTTTTGAAAGTGATCTAGGTGACGGATGGGAAAACCCTGAAGTGCATAATGACCCTCCTGAAGTACGTATAAAAGCGCTAAAAATGGGTGCTAATATTATGAAATACGCTTTTGAGAATTAATGGATCAACAACTGAAGCACGAAAATAACCGATTTACAAAAAACCAGTTTCCAATAACATTGGTATGCGACAGGGTTAATTCTCCAGCAAATATTGGCAGTATATTTAGAATTGCAGATAGTTTTGGAGTAGAAAGAATCCATTTCTGCGGAGAAAACGTCACTGTAATTAGCAAACGTATGCAACGTACCGCTCGCTCAACTCATGAAATTATTCCTTATGAGCAATCAGAGCAAATTATGGATGTTATACAACAATTAAAAACTGAAGATTATACTATTTTGTCTTTAGAAATCACTAAGGATAGTATTCCAGTTTCTGAGTATCGTTTAACATCTTCTGAAAAAATAGCCATTGTTATCGGAGAAGAAAACCTTGGTGTATCTGAAAATCTTTTGGCTGTATCAGATCAAATTGTTCATATTACTATGCACGGCAATAATAGTAGTATGAATGTGGCCACTGCAACAGGAATAGCATTGTATGAAATTACGAAACAGTTAACGGTTGATTGAATGTATTAAATTAACTTGAAAACTTAAATATGCTTATAGTCTTAATTCTTAACAGCTTTATAGCTTTCTAACGTTGGCACTATAAATCTTTGTAACTTTGATTCTTTATTGCTTAGAAATTCTTAAAATATGACTTCAAAAACAATCGCATATGGTATCCTAAGAGCAGTAGCAATTATTGTGGGCATTCTAGGGTTATTATGGTTTTTGTATAAAATACAATCCGTACTCATTTATATTGCATTTGCCGCGGTAATTTCTTTAATGGGAAGACCTTTAGTCTCTTTTTTAAAAAGGAAATTAAAATTCAACAATACTCTTGCCGTAGTATTTACCTTAGTTATAACCATAGGGCTGTTTTTAAGTATTTTTACGCTGTTTGTGCCTATTGTTGTAGAACAAGGACAATTGATTGGAGAGATTGATGTAAATAGTATTGGCGATGATTTAGATCGACTTAATCAAGAAGTTAGTGATTATTTCAATATAGAAAAACTAAGCCTTATCGAACTTGTCAAAAAAACTGACCTCATGCAGTTCTTTGATCTTAAGGCGGTACCCAATATGATTAACTCTTTTTTAAGTGGATTTGGGTCCGTATTAATTGGATTGTTTTCAGTTTTATTCATTTCTTTTTTCTTACTAAAAGATAGTCTTTTATTAGAAAATAGCTTGCTGGTATTTGCCAAAAAAGAAGACGAAAACAAGTTTATGAGAGCTTTTACTAAAATCAAAGATTTATTATCTCGTTATTTTGTTGGCCTACTTTTACAGGTCTTTATTCTTTTTGTTCTATACACTATTTTACTTCTTATTTTTGGTGTTCATAATGCAATTGCCGTAGCATTAATTGCTGCAATTTTTAATCTTATTCCGTATATAGGCCCCTTATTTGGTGGAATGTTTGTGCTAATTCTTGCCATAACAAGTAATTTGGGACTTGATTTTCAAACCGTGATGTTGCCAAAACTCACCTATATTTTAATTGGATATTTAGGAATTCAAATGATTGACAATTTTTTAAATCAACCACTAATTTTTGGTACTAGCGTAAAATCTCACCCTTTAGAAATCTTTTTAGCCATTCTTATTTTTGGTTTACTATTCGGAATTGGTGGGTTAATTGTAGCTGTTCCTTTTTATACCGCTATAAAAGTAATTGCGAAAGAGTTTTTGTCTGAATATAAAATCGTAAAAACACTTACCAAGGATTTGTAGTTAGTTACTAGTTAAGAATTTTAAATAAAACTGAACACTTACAAACATTATGGTTTTGCAATTCTGAAACTTTGAAAATTTGAACAAAAAAATACTACATAAAGAAGTTCAAGAATTTATATTCGAAAAATCAAATACTTCAATTGATTTAAATAAATTGATTTTAAGAGGAAGTCCTTTTGTCGATATTTCCATACAAGAAATAGCCCAACAAATTAACGGAAGATTAAAAGCGAAACAAAAACTGCCCACTTGGTTTTCTAAAAAAGGTATCTATTACCCACCCACATTAAACTTGGAGCAAACTTCTTCTGAAGCAACAGCTATCTACAAAAGCAGCCTAGTTTCTGGAGACACTTTAATAGATCTAACCGGTGGTTTTGGAATAGATGATTATTTTTTTTCTAAAAAAATGCAACACGTTATACATTGCGAACTTAATATTGACCTTAGTGCTATTGCCAAATATAATTTTGATCTCCTCGATGTAAAAAACATCAAATCGCTTACGGGAGACGGAGTAACTATTCTTAAAAATTTTGAAAAGTTGGATTGGATATACATCGATCCTTCCAGAAGGCACGACAGTAAAGGAAAGGTTTTCTTTCTGGAAGATTGTATTCCTAATGTAATCGATAATTTAGATATTCTATTTGCCAAAAGTAAGAACATTCTAATTAAAACTTCTCCTCTACTCGATATACATCTCGGGGTAAATGCCTTAAAATATGTAAAAGAAATTCATGTAGTAGCGGTAGAAAACGAAGTAAAAGAACTACTGTGGATTTTGGAGAAAAGTTTTGATGGTGACTGTATCATTAAGACCATAAACATTACAAAAAATCGAACGCATGAGTTCTCTTTCTCTTTAAAGGAAGAGGTAAAGCAATCGATATATTATTCAGAACCAAAAGCATTTTTATACGAACCCAATGCCGCAATTCTTAAGAGCGGTGGTTTTTTGAGTGTTGGTAATGCCTTTGAAGTAAAAAAACTTCATTTACATTCCCATTTATATACTTCTGATCAGAAAATTGACTTTCCTGGTCGACGGTTTGAAGTTATAACAACTTTTTTATATCATAAGAAAACCATTTCTAAAGCAGGAATTACAAAAGCCAATATTACAACACGCAACTTCCCTGAAAGTGTCGCAGTCTTAAGAAAAAAGCATAAAATCAAAGATGGAGGTGATAACTACCTCTTTTTTACAACCAATTGTAACAACAAAAGGATCGTTATATTATGTAAAAAAATACAGGGTTAAATCTGTTGTGTAATTAAGAAAAATACTACAAAAAAGCGTCAATTCGAGCACCTTGTTGTACTGTGATGAAAACAAAATGTATCGAGAATAGCTTTTTTTAATCAATAATCCTATTCTCGATACACTTCTTCTCAGGTCGAATCACTCCTTTAGATTTGCATTTAAATTTTTTATATTTTAAAGAACGGAAAAGGTACACTATCTATACACTCTAAGTTTTTAAACTTATACATTCGATTCAGACCTTTTCCGTTCAGTTATAAACTCAAATAGAAATTAGGG
>NZ_JAERQJ010000020.1 GCF_016735115.1 Aquimarina mytili
TCCTAAAAAAAGTTTACATATTTTACATTAATCCTAAAATAGATTTACAACGTATTTTTAGTCCTATTATTGATTTACAATGATAGGACTTTTTGTATAATAATTCTTCCATAGCTTTTCAGTTTTTAAATTATTTCGATGTACTTGATTTGGTGTTAAGTTTCCAATGCTCATATGTGGTCTTTCGTTATTATATAGGTTAATAACAGTTTGTAATAGCCCTGTAGCCTCCTGTATGTTTTCTACATGGTAATCATTGAGATATTCTTCTTTTATAATACCATTGACTCTTTCTGCTATTGGATTTTCTAATGGGTCACCATTTTCTGTCATACTAATATCAATGTTATTCTGATCTAATAATTTCACATATTCACCACTACAATATTGAGTTCCTCTATCCGAATGGTGTATCAATTTGTATTTGGGATGATTTCCTTTAGGTAAAGTTGTTATGGCCATTTGTAAGGCTTTAATAGTTTCTGAAGTTTGTAAGCTATCTGCCAAATGATATCCGACTATTTTTCTTGAGTATGCGTCAGTGATAAAACTGATATACACAAAACCACTTTCAATCCTCCAATAAGTAATATCACTTACCCATATATGATTAGGAGCTATAGCAATAAGACCTTTTATCAGATTTGGATATCTCTTAAATCGATGAAACGAATTGGTTGTTATGGTTTGTTTTTTCTTTCGTCTAACCAACAAATGATTGGCTGAGAGAATATCAAATAATCGATCTCTACCCATCTTTATTTGATGCTCTAATAAAAAAGGTTGAAGCTTTTCATAAAGCTTTCTACCTCCCATATGACGATGATTTTTACGTATTCTCAACACTTCACCTATAATTAAATCCTCTTCAAAAGATAATTGTTCTCGATACCAAAAATGCTGATAATATGCCTGACGAGTTACACCAAGTAATCGGCAAAACCTGCCTAAACTTATCTTTGGATAAATGTTTTTCATCTCTTGGATTACTTGGTATTGGACTTTTTTACAATCTTAATTTTAAACTCCTTTTCAGCTACTTCTATTATTTTTCTATAAGTTTCTGCCAATAGTTTAGCTTCCTCTAATTCTCGAAGTAATTGAGCCTTATTCTTTTCTTCTTCGGATGCATTCTTAGATTGTGACATACTAGGCAAAGATACAATGCCTGGCTTAGAATAATCATACCCTAATTCTCTTAACCAATAAGTAATACGTGAATTACCAATATCATATTTATGCTCAATTTCTCGACGAGTAGAAGTGCCTGTTAAAAATTCATTACATACAAATCGCTTAAATTCTTCACTATATCTATTTTGCCATTTTGATGAAGAAGTCTTTGAATATCTTTCCATATAGTTACACTTTTGTGTAAACCTATTTCAGGACAAGACACCTTTATATATACGCGCTTTGGTATCACCATCCCGCGGGGAGCATCAACTACTCTTGGCGAGGGGTATTAGGGTACGCGCTTAGGATAATGTGTTGTTGGGAGGTAGGTTTTAGAGTTGGTTTTTTTGATAAAAAACAGGCAAGTGTTTAAGGTAGTCATTTTGATTAAGTTCTGATATAATTACGAGAATACAGAATACTTCTTTAGGTGCTTATAAAAGTATAAACCTTCAACTAATTCTAAATTTTAACATTTAAATTTTCTGAGTCCCGAAAAATGAAACTGGGATGTGTTAGTATTGCACTGTAAAACTAAAAAACCATAAGCGAACTATGAGGAAAACCGTAAAATTTCGGAAAAAGCATCACTTTTTTGTGTTGTTCAACAATTTTTTTGGACCAGACATCGAAAAGGGGAAAAATACCCCCTTTATCATTTAAAAATTAGGGCTACGTTTGCCACTTTGTTTTAAAAAAACCTCAAAATAAATCACATATATGAACCATTCATTATTACGCTATGTATATCTAATACTTAGCTTTCTATTCATTCAAAATACAATCGCCCAAGAGGGTTTTTATGGGGGCTACGGCACGGCTATAAAGGCTGCTCCCACGGCGGCTAAAGCCGCTAAAGCCAGCGGATCGAGTGTAGATCTTAGTACCGGGGCCATACAACATGCCCTGCCCATCTATACCATCAAACAAAATGGAGTAAGCTGGCCAGTAGGCTTGCAATACCGTTATACCGGTCTTCAGGTGATGGAAGCCCCTTCACCTATTGGACTGGGATGGAGTCTTGTGGCTACCGGGATGATTTCTCGCGAGGTACGAGGCCTTCCGGATGATCATCCTAAGGGATACCATGGCTTAGAACATATAAGACAAACCATATTGGATCCCTATTATCATTTTGATCCTAACAATAGCCCGGGTACCGGGGGTAAACAAGTGCTCAAAGAGCACCATGCCTATTTACTGGCCAATGGACTTATCGATGGGGAACCAGATTTATTTACCGTCAATGCGGGTGCCTTAAACTTCTCGTTTAAGATCGGGATTAACGGGCAACCAGTATTGTTATCCCATCATAATGTAGAGGTCAACTTTGGTTGGGATCAGATCGAAGTGATCGATGCCGAAGGGGTGAAATATATCTTTGCCGCCAAAGAGATCTTTGATCCTTATGAGCCTGATTTAGGGGTTATCCCCATAACAGAAGGGGACTATTATACCTATCCACGTAGTTGGTATTTAAGTAGTATCCAACCACCAAATACGACCCAGCAGATCACCTTTGAATATCAAAACCAAACCGATAGAAGAAAAGCGTTTGTGCCTAAGGTATATTCATTAAAATCATTATCCTCAGAATTTTTATTTGATCAGAATTTTGAAGGGGATGATCCTAAAACGGATCCGTATGTCTATCAACATGTACGTATGGATGTAGATATCACTACCCCCATACTGACCAAAATCAATTTTGCAGAAGGGTCTTTAGATTTTACTCTAAAACCGGGAACTTCAGGAATATACCACCAGTATAACCGTATTACCCTTAACGATTATAATCATACTGTCATTAACAGCTATGATTTGTATACCCAGCGATCACGTCGATTGCTGACCGAGATCAAAAAGAATGATCAGTTAGAAGTTCGATTTGATTATTATGATCAAGACAACTCTTATGCCTTACCAGATTATGATTTTGATAAAGAAGAAATTACCTCTGGGATGGATAAATGGGGGTATTATGCAGGGAGACAAGTATCGTCGAGTGATACAGATGCTGTGATACGGGATTATCCTTATTTTAAAGGAACGGTGCAAGGTGCATTACAAACGATGACCAGTAAAAGTGGTGGACAAATTACGATAGTCTATGAATTGAATTCGTATGCTCAAGGCTATGGAGGGATTCGAGTACAAAGCATTGAAAGCTGTGGAGGAACCACAAGTGCATGCACCAAAAAAGAATATGACTACAGTACAGAGGAGTTAGGCTCTAGTGCCCAGATCAATTCTGTGGTGCGCAATACAAACAATGCCGATTATGTAGGGCCTGCTAAACCGATTTATTATGCACAGGTAAGCGAGCGTGTGGTATCCTCAGATCCCAATGAAGAGATCCATAACGGACGAACGGTCTATACCTTTGAAGATCCCAAGGTATTTGAGAATGCAGAGAATTCTGGTAATGATGTACTTCATAATCTTGCACCAAGAGGAGAAGTAGAAGGAGGTATTCGAATTAAATCGGTGCGTACCTATAAAGATATTGATGGCACTCCACAACCTACAGAACAACTACTTAGTGAGCAACGCTATGAGTATGTACCGGTGCAGATGGATAGAGATACCTTCGGAAATTCCTTAGATCCTAATTACCCCTATGCCGTTAAAGTACGTTCTATAAAAGGTGTAAAGCGTGAGTTGAACCTAAGGGAATTCATTCGTAGAGAATTAGAACGAAACGGTAGCGAACTTCTTCCGTACTTACCTCAGTTGATCCCTGGGTTTCGTGAAGTGTATGAAGAAGGCACCCAGCTAGCTTATGAGGAATGGGCCAGAGAAGCGATGAATAAAGTGGGTCTGGTGCAAGGGTTTTCCTTTGATAAATATATCCTTGCTGTAGGAGATCAGGATGCTGATGCCTGGATGAAGCAATACGAAATAGAAACCTATAAAGAAACCAACACCCAGCCGTTACAAAAACGAGTGATCAGCAGAACCTATTCTGATATCGATCCTACACAGTATTCAGAAAATACGACAGCATATGTATATGATCAGTATCACCAAATGATCGGGCAGACTCAAACCAACTCTAAAGGAGAGGTGCAACAGTCAAGTTATTACTACCCATACCATCCGGATATTAATAATACCCAGCTGATGAGTGCCCATCGTATGGCCTCACCGGTGAAGACCGAGACTTTTATCGGGCCTAAAAAGCAAGCTACAGCAGTGGTTAATTTTAATACCACCACCAGTGGGTACTATTTACCTTCTATCATACAAGGCGCTAAAGAAGGGGCACCGTTAAAAGATCAAACGATCTATCACAAATACGATGCTAAAGGCAATGCTTTAGAAGTCTCCCAGGGTAAAGGCCCACATACGGTCTATATCTGGGGGTATAATGATCTCTACCCAATCGCTAAGATTGGTAATGCTACTTATAACCAGGTAGTGGCATATGTAGCCGATCTTAAAGCCAAGTCTAATGCCGATACCGATCGTACACTAGGCTATACTGGTAACGAAGGTGCCTTGCGACAAGCCTTGGATGCCTTACGGGATGCCTTACCTAATGCGATAGTGACTACCTATACTTATGATCCGCTTATTGGGCTGACCAGTACCACCGATCCAAGAGGATATACCACTTATACCGAGTATGATGGATTGTATCGTTTACTGCATACCCGAGATGAAGAACATAATATCATTAATAAATACTATTATAATGATAGTGGGATACAATATGATCCTATAGTGGCTAGTATCATATCTGATAAAAACTGGATGTATACGAGTACTACCTTACAGATTACATCTGAAGCTAGCGGAGGCTCTTCCCGATTTGCATACAGCTGGAAGCTTACCAAACCTGGTATGGCACCAGAGTATTTTACAGGAACTAATCTTACCCTGCACTCAGGGACCACCGAAGGAATGGCAACCATAGAACTCACTATTACCGATACCATTACCAGTAAAACCAAAGTGGTAAACAAGTCGATTAGTATTTATCCACCGCTTTCGGGATCGGCTGGTCAGATTTCAAGACCTGCGAATCTTACGGTTAACAATACAGCTTCGTTTAACATTACTCCAAGTGGGGGGTCAGGAAGCTATACCTATAGCTGGACCATCAGTGGACGTGCGGGCACCTATACCAGCAGCCAAAAATCCTTCGGGCTGTATATGAACTATACCTATTATGGCAATGTAAACATACAATGTGTAGTGCGTGATACCAAGACCGGAGATACAGAGACGCTAACTACCACCATGAATGTGTATGATGGTTTTTGGACGGCTTCTATAAACACCAGGCGTCATAGCTCGCCTACAGGAACCAAAAAACTTGAACTATTAGCCAAAGCAGGCAGTGGTTCTGGTAACTACAGCTACAAATGGTATGTCAACGGAAACTATAAGGGAAGCTCATCGAGTTTGTTTATTACCCTAAGATGTAGTGGTCCAAGATCAGAAACCGTAAAATGTATTATCACCGATAATATTACCGGAAAAGCGCCTTATAGTACCCGAACCTTTAGTATAGGGGACTCAGAATGTAGTAGCTCTGGCGGCGGTGGCGGCGGCGGTGGAATCGGGATTTCACAACCTGATAACAACCAATAACCCTAAATCCACCACAAGATGAAACAAAGACATAAAACATATACGTTGATGAATACCATAATCAAAAACACACTATATATCATAGGGCTACTGCTTACGATAAGCACTACCTATGCCCAGGGGTTAGTCCCGTCTGAAGATCAAAACTATGTCATGGCAGTACAGGCACAAGCACCTTTTACTACGGCCAATGCCTTAGAGACGGCACCCGAAGATCAAAAAATCCAAACCATCACCTATTATGATGGTTTAGGAAGACCTATACAAGAAAATGCCATCAATGCCTCAACAAACAATACCGATATTATTTCACATATCGAGTATGATGGCTTGGGTAGGCAAACCAAACAATACCTGCCTTTTGAAGCCACAGGTGTACCGGGGAGTTATAGAGAAGTGAATATCCATCAGGATATCAATGCCTATTATAAAAACAAATACCCCGATGATTTTGCAGGAGTACCGCTAGAAGAAGTCAATGCCTATAGCGAGACCATTTTGGAGGCTTCTCCGCTTAACAGAGTGGAAGAACAAGCCGCACCGGGTAAGGACTGGAAGTATACCCGTCATAAAGACCCAGTATATGCCAGTTTTCCTGTGGATTTTAGCTATGTAAAGAACTGGAGCGCCTCAGAGGTTTTAGACCCCTACGCACCAGCATATAGTGCTATTAATTTGGATAATGTAGTGGCCGTAAACATTAACAATGCAGAGCTGAAACTGCAGATCTGGGCAAAGCCAGCATTAGGGATCGAGGCATTGTCTACCGGGAAACTTCGAAAAATTGAGGTCTATCCTGAAATTGAATACCTCGATTTAGGGCAGTTGACTGATGTTAACGATACCCCAATTGATTATACGGCCAGTATCGAGAACAACTACCTGGTGATTACGCCAACAAGTGGTACTCCAAGGCCATTGACCAATGGAGTAAAATTACAAAGTACTCGTAGTCTTAGCCATATCCAATATATTAAAGAGTATAACCAATATGTAACCAACGAGCATACCGTAAAATCTGCCTATGGTCTTAATAAAGCGGCAGAAGTATTGCGTTTTGATATCACCATCACCAATGGTATCCCAACGGTAGTGCCTAATGGGAGCTATGGAGCAGGAGAGCTAAGCAAAAGCATTGTTAAAAACGAAAACTGGACCCCAGCCGATGGGCATAACAAAACCGCAGAGAGTTTTACCGATAAAAATGGACGTACCCTTTTAACTAGAAGTTATAATAATGGAGCGGCTATAGATACCTACAATGTTTATGACGACTATGGTAACCTTACCTTTGTGATCCCACCTAAGGTGGATCTTACTGATGGTGTCTCAGACATCGAGCTTGCCGAAGTGTGTTATCAGTACCGATATGATGAGCGTAACCGTCTTGTTGAAAAGAAAGACCCGGGTAAAGGATGGGAGTATATTGTCTATAATGAGCTCGACCAACCCATACTGACCCAGGATGATATTTTAAAGACACAAGGTGTCTGGCTCTTTACCAAATACGATGGCTTGGGTAGAGGGGCCTATAGCGGGATGTATACCGATACTCGGGATCGACCGGCACTACAACAAGAGGTCAATACGCTTACCACCCTGTGGGAGGGGCGAGGCGCCCCCACCAATATAGCGGGAACTATAGTGTACTATACGAATACAGCATTCCCAACGGCTAATATCGAGCTGCATAGTATTCGTTATTATGACGATTATAATTTTGATCTGCCTATTGAGCTTTCGAATCCAGGCACCGTATATGGCGAGCCGATAACTAACCGTACTAAAACTTTACCTACCGGGGGCAAAATACGAGTGTTAGGCACTAACGATTGGACCACTACAGTCACCTATTATGATAAAAAAGCACGGCCGGTATATGCAGCCAGTAAAAATGAGTATCTTAGTACACTAGATATTGCAAAAACCCAATTAGACTTTGCAGGCAAAGTGATCCAAAGTACCACCACCCATACCAAAGGCAGCAATGCACCGATTATAACCATCGATAGGTTTACCTATGATCATATGGGTAGAGTGCTTACGCAAACCCAACAGATCAATGATCAGCCTGTAGAGGTAATTACCAGTAACGAGTATGACAATCTTGGGCAATTGGTAGCCAAAAATGTTGGGGGTGGCCTGCAACATGTAGATTATACATTTAATGTAAGAGGTTGGTTAAAAGGGATCAATGATGTCAATACTATGGGGAATGATTTATTCTCGTATAGAATCTATTATAATGATGTAGCTTCTGCATATCAGGATAAAGCCTTATATAATGGAAATATTAGTCAAATTTACTGGCGATCGGCTAATCAGGATAATAGCCTAAAGGCCTATACATACACATATGATGCCCTGGATAGAATTATAAAAGCTGAAAGTGGAAATGGTAAATACGACCTTACGGGTATTACCTATGACACTATGGGGAATATCCTAACCCTGGATAGAAAAGGACATGTAGATGCTAATGCCACCACTTTTGGGGAGATGGATAACCTATCCTATACCTATGAGGCTACAGGGCATAAATTACTAAGTGTAACCGATGCGGGCAATACCACTTTTGGATTTAAAGATGGCAATACCGTAGGTAATGATTATGAGTATGATGCCAATGGAAGCATTACTGTAGATAAAAACAAAGGGATCACCAGTATTGAGTATAACCATCTGGATTTACCGGTGAAGATCATTTTTGAAAATGATGCTGAAAAAACCATCGAATATATCTACGACGCCGGAGGTAGTAAACTAAAAAAGATCCTTAATGATGGCGGTACGATTACTACGACCGAATACGCAGCAGTACAATATAAAAATGGAGTATTAGAATTTATCCCACAACCTGAAGGATACATTGAGCATGATGGTTCGGGGTATCAGTATGTGTACCAATTTAAAGATCATTTGGATAATGTAAGGCTTTCTTACTCAGACCGTAATCATGACGGATCGATTACTATTGACGAAATTTTACAAACACAGGCTTACTATCCATTTGGATTGACTCAGAAATCTGTTGATAATATTGTTAATGGTAAAGCTCATAGCTTTATGTACAACAATACAGAGTTAGAAGAAGGGCTAGGTTTGAATTGGTATGAAATGCCTCTTAGATCGTATGATCCTGCGATAGCACGATGGAATAGACAAGATCCTGTAATACATCATGGTTTATCTACGTATAATGCTTTTGATAATAACCCGATTTATTATGCAGATCCTAGTGGGGGTGATAGCACAAAAAAAGATGAAGAGGCTAGAAACAAAGATGATAAAGATAATAATAAAGATAGTAATGCAAATGGTAGAACTAATTATGGTACAGATATTGATGCCGCATTAAATAGTGTAGGACTAACTATTACTAATCCTTGGGCAACATATTTTGGGTTAGAAGCCAATAGAATTTCAGCACAGTATGGAGTTGAAGGCGGCACAGGATTGGAAGGTTTTGTTGATGGATTTGTAGCTGGTGGAGAATCAACATTGGATTTTTTACAAAGTTTAGGAACTGCAGAAGGATGGGCTAATCTAGGACAAGGTCTAGTGGCTATGGGAAATCTACAAGCCCCTACTTTAGACGGACAGGCATCAAGAAACTTATTAGCTGCTTCAATATATAGCACAGCCCAAGATGTACCTAATATGACTAATTATGAAATTGGATATGGATTGGGATATGGTACCGAGAAAATTGCTGAAACCATATTGTTCTCTAAAGGTGTAGGATTAGTAGGTAAAGGAATAACTACAGCAGATGGATTTTTGATTCGCGGCTTTACTGTAAAAACCCCATTCAATATACCGGTTCAAAGATTTGGACAAATGAGTACAGGAAGGCCTGATTTTTGGGGATTGAGAATAGGAAAAAATAAATTTGTTAATAGGGTTTTTGCTGCAATAAAGACTGAATGGAATCCATTAACACAATATACGACAGGTGTTATTCCAAAAGGTACAACTATTAAATTTGGAATTATAGGTCCTCAAGGAGTTAAATACCCTGGCGGTTCTCTACAATTTATTACAAACTCGAGAAGTGTCATAAACCAAACCTCTAAAATTACTAAATAAATGAAATTAGAAGATCCAATACAATTTGCTATTAATAAAATAATAAATGAAAAAGAAGTATCATATTCTGATTTAATGGAGATATCTCAAGGAGGACCAGAAATAGGAACAATCTCAATTAATGGAACACCTATAAAGTCTTATCGTTTTGGGGGGCCTATTCTGCACAAAGAGAATTATATCTATGCACCTGTTTTTGTAAAGAAATTTTTAGGTTCAGGGTTCAAATTATCGAGAATAAATATCAATACGTTAAATGTGGAACTAATAGGAAAAACGAAAAGTCTTATTTATTTAAATAAAATAGAAGGTGATAAAGTTTACTTTTTCAAAGATTTGAATGGAACGGTTAGTTCCATAATACAAATATCTCCCGCTGGGTCATAGTATATACCAGTGCTCGTTTGTAACGAGTGCCGATTATAAGTAAGAAAAGAACCACAACATTGTAAAAGATGTTGTGGTTTAAATAAGTTCATTGAAATAGAATAAAGTATAGTTTACCAACAAAACCATCGAATATATCTACGATGCCGGAGGAAGCAAACTAAAAAAGATCCTTAATGACGGCGGTACGATTACGACTACCGAATACGCCGCAGCACAATATAAAAACGGGGAGTTAGAGTTTATGGGCCAACCTGAAGGGTATATAGAAAAAGAAAGTACCTCGAGCGGAGCCGAAAGGTACAGGTACATATACCAATACGCCGACCACCTGGGCAATATTAGACTCTCATATTCTGATAAAAATAACGATGGGGCAGTTACCCAAGACGAGATTATAGAAGAGTCGAATTATTATCCTTTCGGATTAAAACACAAAGGATATAATAGTATGATCAATGGGCGTTCGCACCAATATAAATACAATAATACCGAGTTAGAAGAAGGCTTAGGGCTTAACTGGTATGAGATGCCGTTACGTTCTTACGATCCAACAATTGCAAGATGGAACAGACAAGACCCTGTTATACACCATGGATTATCCACTTATAATGCCTTTGATAATAATCCTATTTATTATGCAGATCCTAGTGGTGGGAATAGTGAACCAGAAAGCCCTTGGAATCGAGATAACAGAGAAAATACCTTAGATAGTGGTGGACGTGGTAGTTTTGGTTTTTATAGTGTTGCAGGTAGTGGAGGAATACACTACAATAGTTATACTGGGCAATATGAAGATCGATTAGGTAGAGCAGTGTCCTATAGAGAGGCTTTAACTTCTGTGGGCTTAACAGATACCAATCGAAATAATCAGATGTCTGGTTTAGCAATGTTAAGTTCTGCATTAAGCTCTTTAAAGGTACGTCATACTATCCATTATGACTACGACTTAAATACAATTCAATTTGGAGATAGAATTATAGGAAGTGATCCTGTAGGGGATATTGAGGCTTATGAAGAAAATGATAGAATAATTATTAGGAATTCTATGATACTTGATATTTTAGGGAAGCTTACAAATGTAGGTCAATTGAAAAGCGTTATAATGATGACAATAGAAGAATGGCAAAATTCTATAGGTGTTGTAACAAGTCGTACAGAAGCAGAACAAATGTTGGCAGACTTAGATGAAGCATTTACTATATTAGGCATAACAGCTACAACAGCTCGACCACAATTGAAAGTTGGAGCTATGATAATATCAACTCCCATAATGACAGATAACATGTATAGAACTACTATGAATGAATATGTGTATGGGCCTAGAATAAAGGAACATAGTCCTCACTATTATCATCATAATATTGAATCAATACCATATTATAATGTTGGAGGCCCAGGGCCTTATAGTAACGGCGGCGGCGGCGCAGGTGGAAGCTGGTAATTTAATTAGATATGTTTAAGAGATATATTATTCTGATATCATTTATTATTTATTCTTCGAATTTGATAGCTCAAATGACAGAATATAATAGCAAAAGCGTTGAATGTCAAAATCTTGATTTTGGAAAAATCATTGAATCTAAATTTGTATACGACTATGAATCAATCTTATCAATAAGAGAAAGGAAAAATTTAGAGGAAACTATCTCAAAATTCAGACATGATACTGGAAATGAAATTTTGATTGTGACTACACATTCTATTGGACGTTTTCCTGACTTTCGTTCATATGCCATGAGCTTAGGTGATATTTATAGTCAAGAAGTCAAAAATGATAATATTATAATTATAGTCATTAGTAAGATTTTAAAAAAAGTTGAAATCACTACCAGTGATAAATCTAAAGAAACTTTAACAGATGATTTTTGTAAAATAGTTATATATGAGAGTTTTCTACCAGAATTTAAAAAAGGAAACTTTTATAATGGCATTGAAAAAGGATTAGCAGAAATAATAACAAAATGGAAATAGTAAACTAAATATACTGAGGATGGTTATTTTAAATCATCCTCAGTATTTAAAATACCATCTTTTCCTTTGGACTTTAGTTCATAACTTAAACCATCTTTTATTTGTTTGTAATAAAACTCATTGCCCCATGCGTCCAGATTAATATTTTTCCTTAAAGGGTTATTGTTTATTATATCTTTTAGTTTAGTTGGGTATTTACCAAGGTCTTTATATTGTTTTTCAAGAATCTTTTTAACTTCTACAATTTTTTTGGTTGTTTTTGATTCATTTGGATGTGTATAGAAAACTCTAAGCATAACACCGAGGATAAAAGTCAAAACAAGCCCAATGAACAAAACTTTTGTTACTGGATGAATCATAGTTTTTTTTGGTAAACCCTTTTCTTTTTCTAGCTTTCTACGTTTCTTTTTCTTCTTCCAGAATTTAAGTTCTTCAAATAGTAATAATAGTTCTGCTATTAGATCAAACATTTTAAGAATACGCTTTTTTGGCTTTAAAGTCACGAATTAAGGCGTCCACAACATTAAAGATTTGGTTTTGGTTGTCTGTAGGCATCTCTGCAATAGCTTCTATACGTTCCAGAATCTTTTTATCTTTTACTACACTAGAAGCATTACCCACTAGGTAATCTAAAGATACATCAAGAGCTTTAGCAATTTTATTGGCTATCTCTACCGAGGGTGTAATTTCTTCACGTTCATACCTACCAATCACTGCACCAGAAGTACCTACTTTATTGCCCAGCTCCTCCCGAGATAAGTTATTTTGCTTACGCAATTGTGTTATTGTTGCTCCTATATTCATAATCTATAAATGAAAAAACCTATGATAAATAAAGGTTTTAGCAAATATACGTTACTTAAAGATTAAAAAACAAACGGATTAAGAAGATAGCCACAACGCTGTAAAAGGTGTTGTGGTTTTTTTATTTGTATTAATTATTGACCAGTTTATAATTTTGATAACAATAAAATGAATTTGCTGAAAACAAAAGTGAAAACCATAAAATAGTATTAAGTATGCTAAAGGCGTCTAGCCATGCCAATATTCCTATAAAAAGTGCTGCAATTGTTCCTATTGCGAATTGTGTATAAATAAAAATTAAACTTGTTATACGAAACTCTCTGGTCTTGCTTATGTAGATAATAGTATCACTTATAGTCGTTAATGAGTTTTTAATCGCATTTTTGATAGTAGGGCCAGTATAGAAATGACACATTATTACCGTGGTCGTGAGTAAATAAGATATAATCTTTTCGAGTAGTTCAGAATAATCTAGAATCATTTTATTACTATTTTAAAGTTAGACAGTAATAAAATACTAATTTTTGATGGTTTTTAATATGTATAGAGCACAAACTCAGAAGCCTTTACTAAAAAATTCTTCTACAGTAATACCAAAATAAATACTAATCTTATAGATTGTAGTAAATGATGCATCTCGTTTACCCTGTTCTATACGGCCAAAATGTATACCTGTATCATGATATGCCTGTTCTTGGGTAAGTTTATTCTCTGTTCTTAATTGTTTTACCCTTTTGGCTAATAATGTTAAAAGCGCTTTATCCTTATTGTTTTTCATAACACCAAGGTCAGCCTTTCTATTACTAATTTTAATTACTGATCGGTCATTATTTTTTATATCTTTGACAAAAAATAGTGTAATGCATACCGTGATTAAACATATCGAAATGATCAAACGCATCGATCAGCTTATTCGTTTGCAGGCTACCGGTACCCCAGAAACACTAGCATGCCGCCTAAACATCTCTAGAACTAAACTATACCGCATATTAGATATGATGAAATCATTAAACGCCCCAATACACTATGATCCCAGCTTGCCAAGCTTTGTATATACAGAACCTGTAGGGTTTCTTATAGGATTTTTTAGCCAACAACAACTCAACGATACCCCTATTAGAATATCCTAATATGGGGTTTGCTCTATAATCTATAAGTACTACAATACCCTATAGCCCGTCTATAGACACCCTCAAGGGCGGTACAAGTTAGATCCTTGTACCATCCTAAGGGGTAATATTTTCCTATAAAATGACTCCTCTTCTATGCTTCTAATTACGAAAAGTAGATATATATACCTATCACAATGATGCAGATTAAACCGCCAACAAGTTTAACACTCTTCCAGGGGGTAATATCAACTTCTTTAGTATACTCTTGGGTATACTCTTGTGCTCTTGGATATAGTTTTCCTATGATAAGCATGATAATCACATTTAATACAAATAGAATTGCCATTACATGTAAAAAATGCGGAAATTGATCCTTCATGATTGTGCCATCCAACACAACATAAAGTAAGTATAATATAGCACCAGAAATAATAGCCACTTTTGCTGCAATAGCAGGAACATTTTTGGTTAAATATCCTACAACAATAATGGTAAGAATTGGAATACTGTAGCAACCGTTTACCTGCTGCAAATACCCAAAAATACTTTCTGCACTTTGCAAAAAGGGTGCAATTAGCATTGCAAATAAGGCTAGAAGGGTTCCAAAAATCTTTCCGGCTTTAACTGTTTGTTTTTCTGAAGCTTCTTTATTTATATACTCCTTATAAATATCTACACCAAACAAGGTTACCGAACTATTTAATGCACTATTAAACGAGCTAAGTATGGCTCCAAAAAGCACAGCAGCAAAAAAACCAACCAAAGATAAAGGAAGTACTTTACTAACTAAGGTTGGATATGCTTCATCTGCTTTTTCTAATGTATCTCCAAACATATGAAATGCAATAATCCCCGGAAGCACAACAATTAATGGACCCAAAATTTTAATGAACGATGCCAGAATAAGTCCTTTTTGTCCTTCTCTCAGATTTTTGGCACCAAGTGCTCTTTGTATAATTGCCTGATTTGTTCCCCAATAAAACAATTGCACCAGCATCATTCCTGTAAAAATAGTCGCAAATGGCACACTAGCTTCACTAGAACCAATAGAATTAAATTTCTCTGGGTTCTCCTTAAATAGTGTAGTTAATCCATCACCAATACTTCCATCTCCTATTTCGAGTAATCCAAATACCGGAATCATAATCCCACCTATCAATAGACCCACAGCATTAATGGTATCAGACACTGCAACGGCCTTCAACCCTCCAAAAATTGCATAGAGAGATCCAACAATACCAATCCCAAAAACACATATCCAAATGGCCGCATTTTTTGAAACACCCAACATTTCTGGCACATCAAACATGGTACTTAATGCTAATGAACCTGTATACAACACAATGGGTAATAAAACTATAGCATATCCGGTTAGAAAAAGCCCAGATGTAATGGCTTTTGTTGTTGTATCGTAGCGTCGTTCTAAAAACTGAGGTACTGTTGTAATTCCGCCTTTCAAGTATCTGGGTAATAAAAATACAGCCGTGATGACCATAGCAATAGCCGCTAATGTCTCCCAGGCCATAACCAAAATCCCTTCGGTAAACGCCTGCCCATTAAGTCCTACAATCTGTTCTGTAGATAAATTTGTTAAGAGTAAAGAACCCGCAATTACTACTCCCGTAAGACTTCTTCCTCCTAAAAAATAGCCATCTGATGTATTTTCATCGGTCTTCAGTGTAGAAATGTATGCAATAACCCCAACTAATAATGTAAAACCTAAAAAGGAAAGTATACCCATGATTTGTGTGTTTAGAATTCTAAATATATAGGAATTATTTCAAAAAAAAGCGGTGTCTCCTATTTAGTCGATTGAATTCAAATAATTTAAACCTCATTTTAAAAATCTAATCACAAAATTCTATGGCAATATTCAATATCAGAGCAGCCTTAAGATATCCTTAAAAAGTGTTAAGTTTTATTAAAAATAATAATAATCTAAACCCTTCACGTTTACAAGAGGAACATAAACTCAACCACTATGTAAATCAACAAATGTTAACCTCTTTGGCATATAAAAAGCTACCACCCAAGTAGCTTAATCTATACTTATGCATTTGTTGAACCTCAGGTAGAAATCTACCTGAGGTTTTCATTTTTTAAATGAAATCCCCCTTTTAAAAATCTAATTGCCATAAATGTTCTATTTTTGAGTTCTTATTAGTAAAAAGATAGCAATGCGATTATTTCTCCTTTTAGGATCTCTATTACTTTGTTTTGGCTGTAAAACTGAAAATACTTCTGCACTTCAGGACGACATTAAGGTAGAAAAGATTGACAGCCTGTCTAAAGAAAAAATAAAATCAGAACTTTTAAAAATTTCTCCGGAAGCAGAAAAAAGCTTAGAAAGTTTTGAAGATTTTCAGAACCTTAGAAGTCTTATGCACACTATGCATGATGCTAATGCCTTTTATGCAAAAAAATACGCCGACAGTGCTGATATTCTAGTGGGTACTTTTGAAGAAAATCTTTCTGAGGATTTAAATGTGAATACCATCAATTCGCGCATCACGGTTCTTTCTACAGAATCTGCTCTATTAGCGCAATTGTCTAAGAAGAAAAGAGTAAGATCTGAAGAAATTCTGGGCGCAAATACCCGCTTAATTAAAGCCTATAATAGTTTGGTTATTCAGCTCAACGAATTATCCCTGGCAATCCCCGAAAATATTGAAAAAGAATTGCTAAAAGATCTCGAAGACGAAGAGAATTAATACCTCTCGTATACCTGAAAGACGTATAAAACTGTTAAAATTATCTCTTTGGGGGTTACATTTCTGTTTGCTATAACATTAAGAAATAAACTCTAATTTTAATAGCTAAGTAAAATGTCCGAAAATTTAAATCAAAACCTTGCCCAGGCAATACTACATATAAATACTAACCCAGAATCTGCATCGGCATGGGAAGAATTAGGAAATTGCCATTATGACCTACAAGAATGGGAAAAAGCTACAGATGCTTTTGATAAGGTCATTGAATTGGGAGGTGATAATTCTGATGTTTGGCACAAATTGGCATACATTCAGGAAACTTATGAAAAAGATGGTATGCGCGCAGTTTTATACTATAAAACCAGTATTGAAATGAACCCTGATGCCTATGCTTCCTACAATAATTTAGGCTATGTTTATCAAACTTTTTTTGAAAATTATGACGAAGCGAGAGATTGCTATGAAAAATCAATAGCAATTAATCCTGAGTATACATATGCTCTCAATAATTTAGGTGTATTATATCATTCTGTATATCAAGATGGTGAAAAATCAATTGCCTGCCTCGCAAAACTAACAAAATGTGATCCATTGGATATCACTGGTTGGAAAAATTTAGCCATTGCTGTAAGTACATATCATGAAGATGAGGAAAAAGCATGTGAATACATTAAAAAAGCCTTAGACATCGACGAAAACTATGCAGATGCATGGTATACTTTAGGGGTAATTTATAGCCGCATGGGTAAAGATGATCAAAAGGTAAATGAGTGTTTTGATAAGGCAGAACAACTAAGAAATAGTTGATAAAAACTAATTAAACTAGAAATTAAGTTTACATTTATATCTAATAATGCCTGTCAAAAGGTATTATAAAAGCCTGTTGTGCATTTAGATATTTTTAAACAATCCATCAATTCGATTTCTATGACAAATTCAAGCGGTTTTGATAAAAAGTTTGATTTTTAATCAAAGCAAAAATGATGTGTATAATTTTGTTTCTTACAGCATTTAGTACACTCATTTTATTTTTACCTTCTTCTACTTTTCTAT
>NZ_JAERQJ010000021.1 GCF_016735115.1 Aquimarina mytili
AGTTGATTCTGCTCTTGTGTAGACAAAATATTAATATCACTAAGCTTGATATCTACATTAGCAATAATAGAATTTACAATACGCTTATAATAACTAATAAACCTCTCGATAGTATCAGAACTAAATAACTCCGTAGAATATGTAATGTGCAAAGAGAATTCGTTATTCGCTTCAGTCGCTATTAGACTCATATCGAACTTTGAAATATCAATATCATTTTCATAAAGAGATAATTTTAGTCCAGGAATATCAAGCCCTCCTTCCATAAAGTTCTGGTAAGAAAACAATACATCAAACAATGGGTTTCTACTCGTATCTCGTTTAACCTGCAACTCATCGATAAGCGACTCATATTGATACGATTGATTACCAATACATGCCAGGGTATTGGTCTTAATTATAGATAAAAACTCTCTAAAGGTATATTCACTCTTAAGCTCATTTCGAAGAGGTAAGGTATTGACAAACATACCGATCATATTATTTAGATCTTCATGCTCTCTTCCTGAAACAGGGGTACCAATAACAATATCTTTCTGGTTAGTGAGCTTGTAGAGTAAAATATGATACATCGATAAAAACAACATAAAACCTGTACTACCCAACTCCTCATTGATAGACTTTAATTTCTTTGTCTGCTCGGTATCCAGAGTAAAACTAATCGTTCTCCCTTGATATCCTTTTATTCTTGGGCGTTTAAAATCTGTTGGTAGATTAAGTGGCTGTGCTACCTCATTAAACAAATTCAGCCAAAAATCTTTTTGATCAGAAATCTCTAATTGTCGGCTATCTTGTTGTTGCCACTCTGCATAATCCTTGTATTGAACAGATAATGGAGATAAAGTTTTGCCTGTATACAATGCCATAAATTCGTTTATAAAGACACCATTTGAAACACCATCAGTAATAATATGATGCATATCCAACATCAAAATATGTTTTCTCTGACTCAACCGAATAACACCAATTCTAATTAGTGGACCATTGTTTAGATCAAAAGGTCGAATAAAGCTTTCAATCTTTTTAGGAACCTCTAATTCTGTCGAATTAAAAAATGATATATCAATCTCTTGATTATCAAGGATCTTTTGAACAGGTACCTCATCCACAATTTTAAAAACGGTTCTCAAACTCTCATGACGGGCTATAAGGGTATTAAAAACCTTTCTCAAAAGATCTATTTCTAAATCTCCTTCTAAACAAACTGCCTGAGGCATATTATAACTCAAAGAAGTTTTATCAAGAGTGTATAAAAAATACATTCGCTTTTGTGCAGAGGATAAAGTGTAATAATCTTTCTCTGGAGCCTTTTCAATAACCTTAAATTTAGAATTAACCGTTTGATTGTTTTCAATAAATCTAATAAGTTCAACCTTGTGCCTTTTGATTTCTTCAAGGATTTCACGGACATCTCTATTTTTTGGAACATTCAATCGTAAGGCACCATTATCTAAATGTAAACCGATCTTATGCTTTCGTATTTTTAATAATAAATTTTCCATAATAAATTTTAATCTTTACATCATCTATCGTGACGTCACATTTCATAAAAATCAAAAATGTGAATGTTTGAGAAGGTTTTAGAGTAATTAAAGTATTACACTGACTATTTGAATACTTTGTAAAGCTTGTTAATCAGATGATGTCCTATAGAAACAACTCCTATAAAAGGCATTATCAAAGAAGTCAGTTTTAATGGCCAAAAACCATCTTTATATAATTTTCTAACAAAATAATTTGATAAATCTCCAAGTTTATACCAAGGACTTTTCCAGCAATAAGCCAAAGTAAAACCTATATTACCATCTACAGGCACTACCGCATGATGCCAATATGGAGGGATATACAAAGCATCACCCTCTTCTACTGTAACAACCATTGATTCTAATTGTAATGATTCATCCAATTTTTCTTCATTTAGATATTTTTCGTTTGTTAAAAAATCGCATATCTGCTTAGCTTTTGGTATATCAGGGGGTAAAAGTGCTACTTTTTTAGCTCCACTTACTTGGCACATTAGAGTTTCATCTACATTATGATAGTGCCAACTTGTAGCTGCCCGTCGATACATAAAAAATCTTCTTTGATCATACATTCTAGGTTTTATTTTATTGGATAAAAAAGAGAAACCGGGCATTTCTTTTATTAATTCTGAAAACCTATTTCCTTCGGCTATTTTTTCGGAAGGAATACTTAAGATATAATCTTCATTTCTATGAAGTCTCTTTATCGCATTATGAAAAGTAATTCTTTCGCTATCAACTTTTTGCCTATCCCACATATTATAATTCATGTGCGGATATACTCTTATATGAAAATCATCACATACAGACAACCAATAATCTTCATTCTTTACTTTTTGAGTTGCCGGCCAATGCTTGATCGCTCCTTTTATAAGACATGGTTTGTTGTTAGACACCCAATCATTATGAAAGTTTTGTTGGTTTAAATCAGACACGTCTATACTTGGTGCTTCTTTAGCTTTTTCAATACCTGGCAGCACCGAAAATAAATCGTCATTAAGTCCTGTAAATCCCTTAGTTTTTGTAGTATATTCTGAAACGGGGTCTAATTCAATAGTATTTTCTATAATGGTGTTCATTTCTTTAGTTTTTATAAGATGAAATAATTTGGTATTGATAAGAAAAAAGAGAGAGTCTTTAACTAACTAGATTAATGCTATATAGTAAAGGATGTAAATTGAAATTAGCGCTATTATTTAGTTAGCGTAAGTAAACGATCTACTTTATAATCATTAGATACTAAATCAACTCTTCCTACATCCATTTTGATAATTTTATCTGCAACATCAAAGTAGTGGTCATCGTGAGTTATAGCAATGATGATTTTACCTCTTTTTTTCATATCAGGAAGTAATTCTCTGTAAAAAAATCGTCTATATTCAGGATCCTGATCTGCAGCCCACTCATCAAAAAGATAAATAGGCGAATCTTCGAGATAACATTGCAATAAAGCCAACCTTTTTCGCTGTCCTGCAGATAAATTTAATGTGGTAAACGCATTATCTTTTATTTCTACTTTATCCTGAAGCCCTAATAGTTTTAAGTATTTTTCAACTTTATCTTCCTTATCACTAACATCTACGTTATAGAGCTTATGGAATAAATGACAAGGACTAAAAACAGCTGAAAAATATTCACTTAACTGCGAACCAACAACTTCTTCATTGTTCACTGCAATCTTGCCCGAATTTGGTTCATATAAACCTGTTAATAGTTTTGCTAGTGTGGTTTTTCCACTTCCATTACCCCCAATGATAAAAAGGATTTCTCCTCTACTTATTTCAAGATTTACGGGACCTATAGAAAAACTCTCTCTTCCTTCTTCATTTTTATATTTGTACGTTAGTCCACTAGCTTCTAAGTTATACACCAATTCTTTATCAATAATATTTGGCTGAACTTCAATATTTAAATTTGCTGGGATTTCATTTATAAAGCTTTGGATCCTATTCCAAGCAATTTTCACTTGCATAATTGTTGGTAACGAAGTAAATATAGTATTCAAAGGTCCATTGAGATATAATAACACCACAACAAAACCCATGATAGTATATAATTGAATCTCTGGAAATATTTCTGGTATTCCGAACGCTATAAGCCCTAGTAAGAGTATAAATGTTGATTCACCAACCAAATATGCTTTAATAAATTTTACGTGAGCAATCGTAGTTTTACTCTTGAAAATGTTAGTTACAGAAACTATATCACCTTTATACTCTAACTTCTTTTTGTATTGTAAGCTAATTTCTTTAAAGCCATCAATCAATCCACTCAACAAACGCATAAAAGTATTTTGGGTATCTCTAGCTTCTTCAAAATATACTTCTGCTTTGTTACTAATAGCAAAGTATATTGCAGAAACGGTAATTATTGTAGCAAAAATTAGGATCGTAGCCCAAAACTCTATTGATGCCAGGTAAATAAATGCACCTCCTACCGTGATCAAGCTTGTTACAAAACTTACAATCATGTTTACAGAATTACCTACCATGCTTACATCATCATTTAAAGTTGAATACACTCTTCCCTTGTCGATATTTTCGAATTTTTGATAGGATGTAGAAAATATTTGACTTATAAGCTTAATTCGTTTTTCGTATATCAGATCTCTGGTGAAGTGAATCAAAGTAGTTTGTACATATTTACGACTAGATATATATAACATTAAAGTTAGAAAGTAGTAAAAACTCAAATATTTTAATTCAATATTGCTATTGAACGAAGAGGTAATAAGCAATACCACTGCCATATTAGATATCCCCGAAAATATACTTACCAAAACAATTCTTGGTAGCTTTTGTTTAAAGGACAAATCTCCTGGAAATAAGAATGAAAAAATATAAGATACATAACTAATCGTTATTGCTAGTAGTATAGCTATAACCATAACTGCAAAACTTATTGGAGCCCATACTATTGTAGCATCCCAAGTAAATCCCGCCATAGCCTTTGGCAACAATGCTACTCCTAATAAAACAATAGCAACAAAAAGCGATGTTGTAAAAAAACTTGTTACATCGTTCAACTTAAATTTTCTGAACTTTCGCTCTCCTTTTAAGATCTGATACATCACAACTCCAAAATGAATCAAGGCTAATAAAGCATAAATGCTAATTATAAAGGATATTAAAGAAAAAGCTCCATCATTACCGTCTCCAGGATCATATTCTTTCTTTTCTTTAACACCAGAAATGGTATTCATTACTTTATCACCTATGATGTTGGTATAACTGCTGTTAGAATTTGCCAATACAGCAACTGCAATACCTTTTTTAGGTTTTAAGGTAATATATGAACTAAAATTAGGATTTAAACCACTATGATAAATCTCGTTGTTACCAGACAGAGAAACCTCCCAACCCATTGCATACGATGAATTACCATGAGGAGCCACCGTAGCATCCCTTAGTTGGGTATGCTGGGCTAAAGGATACAAAGGTGATGGTGTGCTTCCCATTTGAAATTTTAGCCATTTCCCCATATCTGTGGCATTGGAAATCACATAACCTGCTGCATTATTACCTTTATATATAGGAGCTTCAAAAGGTCTGGCTTCATAATAACCAATTTTATACCCTTTTGATGTATTCTTAGTGTTATCTCCAACTCCTATCGAAGTATGATTTAAATTTAACTCTTTAAATATTGTTTCACTGATGTAATTTTCAAAAGTTTCTCCACTTACGTTTTCAATAACAAGAGCTAAAACATCATAATTAACCGTAGCATATTCATACTTTTTTCCAGGAAGATTGGATAACTCAGTACCAACAATTTTTTTAATCGTATTTTCTAAGGCGTTATACTCATTACTTTCAGGTATTTCTGCTAGGGTAGACTGCGGAATCCCACTTGTATGATGCAATAATTGCCTAAGTGTTATTTCTTGCTCTACTTCTTCATAAGATAATTTGAACCATGGAATGTATATTGAGACTGGTGTGTCAAGATTAATTTTATAATCTTTTACAAATTTCTGAAAAGCCAAAGCCGTAAAAGCTTTACTACATGAAGCCAATTCGAAACGTGTGCTATCTGAAACCAGAATGTTCTCTTCTACATTCGCATAGCCATAATTTTTAATTGTTTGCTTTCCATCTTTTATAACAATAAGACTAAGCCCAGGAATATCTCCTTCTTCTATTAAGTTAAGTATATCTTCTTCTAGATTGGTTTCCAGAATTTCTTTTTCATCCTTTTGTGCGTAATTAGAAAAAGACATTCCTAAAAGCATAAAGAAAAAAACTAACAATTTGATTTTTGCCATGTTTTCCATCAAAATATTCATATTTATAAGTGATTAAATACTCGCAATTCTATGCCGCGAGTTGAAATTGGATAAGGTATTTATGTGTATAAGATGTTAGCCAGAGAACCTACATTTTGTTTAGCTTCTCTAACTAAAGCCTTGGCTAGTATATTTGCAGGATCTATAAATGATATATCCTTGATACACTTCTTCTTAAAAACTAATGGAAGCTCTGTGCATCCTAATACAATAGCATCAACCTTTCGTTGTTTAAAAAAAGATATTGCTTCGTTAATTAATAAAACTAGTTCTGGATGGTCACTATTGATTGAAGCTTTAATCCCAAAGTCTCGATCATAGATCATTTTATTTATAACGGTATCTTGAAAATGAAAATTTGGAATTATCGGAGTGAAGTTATATTCTTCTAACAAATTTTTATACAACCCCGTTTTATAGGTTCCATTTGTTGTCATAAGCCCTATCTTAGAAAATTTTTTATAGTTCTTTTTCAGATATTTACATGTTTCGATGGGCATGTTAATAAGCTTGACTTTACTATCCGATTCTTTTAATTCATTTTCAATGACATTCAGAATTTCTGGGCAATGAGAGGTATTACAAGCCATACCAATTATATTTGCTCCTGCGAATTCTAGCTTTTCTATAATTCTAACAATACTATAGGCTGGGTTTTCAAGCACTTGCCCTTCAAGAAATGACGTTCTATCCGCAATTTCTTTAGGGAATGACATTAGAATTGTAGAAAGGTGATTTTGATCTATCGTAGCAGGTGTATTATGCAATACATTCTTAAACAGATCTAATCCTGCCTGAGGCCCCATTCCTCCTATAATCCCTATGATATTTTTTTGTTCTAAAGTCATCATTTAATACCTATTTTATTCGGACATCGCAACGATTACATGCCTGTCCCCAGTGAATGAGTTTCTACCATGACTTACCATCTCGTTATCCACAATCAAAAGCTCATTTTCGCTCCATTTAGGAGCTATTGTAACTTTCTCTATGGTTTCCAAAATTTCTTTTACAAAAGCCTCTGTAATTTCGGTACCATCTCCAAATTTGACATACATCGGAAAACATTCTGGTGAGTCATAAATAATGTTCATCGATTCAACGATTTCTTCTCCAAGATGACATGGATGGAATTGATCGATTTGATTAAACCAAATTCTTTCTCCTGTTATTCTATGTGTCGTGATACCCTTACTGTATTGTTTAGCTCTAAGATTATCATTGCCTGTCCACTCAAAATCAACATTATTCAACTTGCAAAACTCTTCAACCATTTTTTTATCATCGGTTTCAAAAGTTTCTTGCCATGACACTCCCATTCCTGCATTACCCCCGTTTAAATTTCTAACATATGTAATTCCCTTTCTTTCAATCTCTTCGACTATTTCTTTATTCATAACCTGTAAGATTTGCCTACTATCTGCTAATAATGTTTCTCCTCCTGTTTCTGAAGGAATCAAACAACTAAAAAAAAGTTTGTTAGGCCATTTTGCAGAATATGACAACTCGTTATGCATCGTGATCTTTTGTGTCTTATCATACTCAGTCGATGTATAGACATTTCCAGAAAGTTTTATTCTAGGGGAATTTCCATCTACATAATTCAAAAACTTATTAGAAATTGAGTGTACGATATGTTGGAAATTTTCTAAATCTTTGATTTGAATTCCTTGAAATTTTAAGGCTCCGTATACTAACAACTTTTCTTCAATCTCTTCTTTATTCTCTAAATAATAACTAATAAAATTATCAGGACTTAAATTATCTAATGGTAATAAAAGTGGCAGTTGTTGTATGTCTATTATATTTGATTTGCTCATCTTGTTCTTTACTATTTTTGATTAATATTTACCTTGTTTATTAGTTAGCAATCTTTTCCTTGCAGTATGAAATATCTTGTTCTATATTCCATAAATTAAATTCAAGTTCTTTAGCCTTCAAGAAGTAATCATAGGCTTGCTTATAATCTTTATCCTTCAGATAAATATTGGCTAGAAATCCATATTGGTTAGGGTTTTGAGGAAATAACTTAATATTATCTTTAAAAAGCTTGACCGATAGTTCTGGTTCTTTGTTTTTAAATAGCTCTCCAAGTTCGTTTAACGTGTTGGCAGTTAACCCTCCTGTAGATTTTATTTTTTCTAACTCTAATAATAACTTGTCTACGTTTTTTTCTTTTCTATAATTTTTCTGAAGATTTAACGCTGCACTTGGATATTGCTCAAAAAAAGAATCTTCGAATAGAAAATCTATATCAAAATTAGTTGAAAGCTTGTTTAACGCTTTTGTAATTAATTTTCCATTATCATTATTGGTGAAAAATACGAATCCTCTTTTTTGGGGTATAGAATAAAAAAGTTCAGATCTAAAACCATTATTATTTCCACTAAAAGAAGCTATTTTATTTCCTTCATTAAGGATCATAAAATACCCTGCTCCCATATAAAGCTTATCCTTTCCGTATCCGACATCAACTATTGGTTTAACTAAATCATCAATTCTTTCCTTAGGTAAGTTATTTTCATCAAAAAAGAATGTCAAAAATTTCCCATAATCTTCTGCAGTTGTATGGGCTCCCGATGCAGGGATAGTTCTGAAATTTTTCCATTTCTTTACTTTTTCGCCAAATATGTTATATCCATCTGTGTAGTTTCTTGGTTGCTCAACTCCTAAGGAGTTTTCCTTTCCTTCTTCATACTTGAGATAGGTATTCTTTAGTTTTAAAGGTTTTATAATTCGCTTATTGACATATTCCTGGTAAGATTCATTCAGAATTTGCTCTACAACCTTTGCCAGATATTCAAAACCTTCGCCTGAATACACAAATTTTTCTCCTGGTTTACTAAGTATTTCAAGTAGTTCTTTATTGTTGTTCCATCGCCAGTTCTCGATACCAGACGAATGGCTCAAAATCATTCTTGGCGTAATTTGCTTATACCTAGCATCATGTTCTAAATCTTTATGCACTAAATATTGGTACATTGGTTTATCCAAATCTATCTTACCTTCATGAACCAGTTGATGAACAACATAAACCAAATACATTTTTGTTAAAGAAGCGGCTTCAAATACAGTTTCGTTATTAATCTCTTTGTTATTAGATGCTATCTCATTTCCGTAAAAGTTATTAAATACTACTTTATTATCTTCTATGATTGCTAGCGATAGTCCAGAAATACCAACATTATTGATCATTTGATTTACTTCTTTATTGAAGTCTGCAATACTTATTTCTCTTCCATTTGAAGTAAAAGAATTGCTTTCTTGGGATATCGTTAATTGGGTATAGCTTATAAATGCTATTGTAATTAATACTTTACAAATGGTTTTGAGTTTTTTAAACTCAATCCCTTTTTTACTGTTTTCTGATGAATTCATTTTAATATTTTTTTGATTTGTAAGAAGTTTTTACTGTGTGTATAGAGGATTACAATTTAAATAATGATCTCCTCTGCCATTTCATTATTTTGCTCAAGATCTGTATCGTTATCATTAAATAACCATTGATTGATCTCAATAAACTCTGCTTGTTCTTTAATGGTAGGCTTCTCAAAAACCTTTTCTAAAGGAAATACCATATCAAACTCCTTAGCGATTTTATTAACTAAAACCATAGCTTTTAAAGAATGTCCTCCTAGTTCAAAAAAGCCCTTGTTTACACTAATCATTTCTTTGTCAATCGACAATACTTCTGACCACATTGCTGTAATTTGATCTTCAACTGCATTAGAAGGTGCCACATAATTATCCTGTAGTTCAATTTTTGGTTCAGGTAAGTTTTTTCTATCTATTTTACCACTTGAGTTAAGAGGAAGCTCTGCTAAATGAACATAAAAAGTGGGTAACATATACTCTGGAAGTTGCTTAGATAAAAACTCTTTTAAGGTTGAACCTGAAAGCTCTGAATCTGAAGTGTAATAAGCGACAATAAACTTATCTCCCGATTTTTCTTTAACCACAACAACACTATTTCCGATTTCACTATATTGATTTAAACTCGTAGAGATCTCTTCCAACTCTATTCTAAATCCTCTGATTTTTACCTGATCATCTATACGCCCCAGATACTCTATATTACCATCGGGTAACCATCGTGCTAAATCACCAGTCTTATATACTCGTTGATCCTCTAAATCAGCCACCCTAACAAACTTCGAATTGGTTAGAGAATCATTATTCATATATCCTCTAGACAAACTCGCTCCTCCTATGCATAACTCTCCAGGCACTCCAACAGGAACCAACTTAGAACTTGAGTCCATAACAAATAACTTCATATTACTTAACGGCTTCCCTATTGGAACTCTGGACTGCCCTTGCCAATCTGAAGTAGAATAACTACTNCAATAAATAGTAGCCTCGGTTGGACCATAAATGTTTTCTAAAACAATACCAGTATTAAGAGCATTAAAATCATCGATCAAACTACCAGGAAGAGCCTCTCCAGCCAGAAAAATGTATTTTAAACTCGATAGCTTATCAACTCCACCACTCTTAAGCCCTTCTACAAAAATCGAAAACATTGAAGGCACAAAACTGATGTGCGTAACCTGATCACGATCAATCGCTTCTATAATCTTATCCGTATTAGCTGAAAACCCTGAAGGGAGTATCGATAATCTACCTCCAGAATGAAACCATCCAAACAATTCGGCTACAGAAACATCAAAAGAATG
>NZ_JAERQJ010000022.1 GCF_016735115.1 Aquimarina mytili
ATACAGATGCCGGTGAACCCCATAAATGGTGTATCACATATAGGATGCTGAGCAAGTTATATTAAAAGAAAAAAGATGGTTTAAAGCAAAAAGGAAATATTTATTAACTTTAGAGAACTGGACTAAGGCTTTTCATAGGAACCATTGTTGGGCATAGTTTTTAATTTGTTTGTAATTCTTCCCGATATTTAATCTCTTTGTTATCCTACTTATGTTTTACAGCATTAATTTAGATTACATTAACTTTCTAAAAGCTTTTACGTATATCTTATCTGAATCATTTTTATTTTTTTTTGGAATAGGTATATGTGTTTTTGTTATCACATTGGCATCATTTCCTTCCACACTTGTACCTCTAGTTTCATCGGTAAAGCAAATATTTATTTCATTATCTATTTCTACTAAATGTATATTTTTTATGTAATTAAAAGTTTTTAAAACAAAATGGTTATCCATTAAAATTAATCCATATTTAAAACATTGAATTTCCTTAATCTTGCTATGTAAAGCATTCGAAAGAGGGTAGATTATAAAAATATAATTGTTAAGTCCCCAAAAAAGTGAAAGCATTAGGAGATTGTATCCAATAGCCAAGGCGAATTCTCCATCATTTTTCAGATCATATCCTATAATTATTAAAATAATAGAGATTAATAAAATCGTCATTGAAATAATGAAATTTCTTTTAATCTTTTTCTTTAAAACCTTCTTTATAAAGTTATTCCATTCCTCTTGCTCGTATTCAAACTTTAGTATTGGTTCAAGCCTGTGTTCAATAACATCTGAAATGAAAGTTCGCTTGCTATGTTCGAAGATTAATTTTATAAATATGATTGCTAACTGTCCATATATAAATGCATATAAAAAGTAATGTATCTCCAAGTTTTGGATTGCTATGTAACCAATAGAAATTAAAAGGGGAGTCAATAAAATAATAAACATAATGACTTTGATAAAAGAAAAACCTACATTGTCTCGATATGTTTTATCCATCAACTTTTTATATTATTGATAACGTTGTGTGTTTGGTGCATAACTACCGAAGGGTGTTATAGCCTATACACCCTGTTATGGGGCTTTTTTTAATTTTCTCTGTTTATTTCTAATTCGTCAAAATCTTTTATTTCAGATAATCTGTACAAATCTTTAATGTCAATGTCTGTCCAATTATCCTCAAAAATTTCATCTCCACTTTCTTCGGTATTTTGATTTACATTTTCTCTTATCAATTTTTTCTTTGTGAGGAAATTGATGCTTGTTTCGCGATTGATTATTGGGCCATAATTCTCGCTTGAATCATAACCTATTAGTGCAAAATCAGAACTCTGATATCTAAACGTATATTTCCAATATCCATACCTGCCATGGCCATAGTGTACATATAGTTTTCCATTTTTTATATCTATTGAAAGTTCTGGAGGGAAGTATACACCACCATCTTCATTTTCAGATGAAAAGCAATTCAGGTTTTCAGTTGACAAAATAGTTTTATCCTTATTGGTTAAGTAAACTAAAACTCCTCTTCTGTTGCGGTCAACTTTTTTGTCAAATCTATTAACAACAATTTTCTTTTTATCCGTTCCCTTAATGATAAGTACATAATCATCCAAATCATCCCCATTCAAGTCTCCTTGGATTTTTTCAAATAGTGTGTATCCCTTTGGCAAGTTGAAATCGGTCTTGTTTATGGAATCCTTAGAGAATGATTTTTGTTTAATCGATTCGGCAACAGTTTGACTTGTTTTGATACTAATTTTTGATTGAGTTCTATCATTTGGATAGTTATTTGAGTTGGTTGAATTTTTGCAACTTATCATGCACAAGTTCCAAATAGCAAATCCAATAATCAATATGTATTGTTTTAATTTTTTCATTCTAATTACCCATAATGGTTGTGTATAAAATGTAGCATGCAAAAAAGATACTAACTTTTGAGGTTAACATAGGAGTCGAATTTTTATATTTTATTTTTAAAAACAAATTAAAAATTTAGGCATTATTGGCAAATAGGTACCAAGTTTTCGATTTTTCAATTACAGGCTATGTTATACTACGTTATTTTTCTTATTAATTTTAAATAAATCAATACTAATATTAGCATAATTGCAAAACCAATGAGTCCTAAAATTCCAGCTTCTGGACCATATTCTCCACCTGTAAATAAATCAGCAGCATTGTTTTTAACATTGAAAAACGAGTTTTTTGCTTTGTTTCCACTCATTATAAACCCAATTTGAGTTTGTGCAAAATTCCAAGCTGAGTGAAGTCCAATCGATAAACCTAAATTCTTTGTTATTGCAAAGGGAATACACCAAACCATTCCATTTATTGAAAGAAATACAATTGAAATTAGATTTGCGTTATTAGTATTAATATGAGCAAGTCCGAAAAAAGTTGATGATGCCAAAAGTGCGATTAAAAATCTTTGTCTATTAGTTACTACTCTTGATTTAAGTCCATTATAAATATTTGTAAAAAGATATCCTCGAAAAAATGTCTCTTCCAAGATACCTACAAGAAACATTTTTAGAGCAAATAGAAGTGATAACTTGATTCTAAAGTCGGGGTTGACCTTGGAAACTGTTAAGAAATCCATTTCTTTTCCTAAAAGTAAAATCAATACAACCGAAATAGCACCTATAAAAATTCCTATAATTAAATGAATAAAGGTTTCTTTTTTGAAAATAAGACCATATTCCGAAAAATCAATTTTATCCAGATATTTTGAATTAAGGTAGAGACCAAGTACAAGAATTAATACAGCGCCTAAGAACTGTAGATGTGAATTTCTAATTAAAATAAGAGGTGAAACTGCAATGGACAACGTACATATGAATATTAGTATTCTCCAAAGAGTCCTTAATCGATTATGATTATTAAATATTAAATACCGAACACTCATTTAACTCTGTAAGAATTGTTTTTAATATTACACAAAGGTTTTTGTATGTCTAGTTGCAAAAAAGTTTGCAAGTACTTTCTGTAGTTGTTAAAGATAATTAATGCGTATGAATTTCTCTTAAGGTAATTACCTTGCAATTAATTATAAACGTTGCTGTAGTTCGTTTTTAATTATCCGCATAACCTTGATCCCAAGTTCTTTTTGGGTCATGATTTCTTAAATCACATTTGAAGTCTGCCACCGCTTTAAGGTTCATCAGCACAGATATCCATCCAGCTTTTACCTCAGAAAACTCACTTTCGTGAACATTTTTATTAATTAATGTAAGGTCGGTTCCACCATTTTTGGATGGTTCTAAATCAAATGTCACCAAACTATTGAAATAGTCCAAATGGAATTTTCTATTACGTATAGTTTTTAATATTTGACCGTTATATGCTTGTCCATTGGGAAATGAAAATCGAATCACACCATTATTTTCAGTTGCCTTTTCGGCCCAGAATTTTTCTCTGCCCTCAGAAGTAGAAAGTAAATCAAAGACTACTTTGGGATCAGATTTTAAGTGTAATTTCCATTTAACTGTTCTTCTCATTCAATTATTAGAATTTCAAAATACACTACAATGGGTTGGTGTATGATTAGGTACGAGGAAGTATGTAGGTACTTTTCGATATTGCTAAAGATAATTAATTGCGACGAAATTTCCTGATTGGGAATTCGGCCATAATGAACTATAAACATTGTTATGTCTAGTGACAAAAATCATAAAAACCTAACGTCAAGTTGAGTACATTTAATTAATGTTAATAAAGTTTAGGGTTTAAATAATTAAACAAATGTTGAGATATATTTTGGCTTGGTTTCCAATGATTTTTATCGCAATCGTTAACGGATTATTTCGCGAGAAAATTTTAAGAATTCGCTTAAATGAACTTCATGCGCACCAGGTCTCTACTGTAACAATGATAATGCTATTTGGTATTTATGTTTGGATGTTATTTAAGATTTGGTTTCCAATATCATCTAATCAGTCTATAATGATCGGTTTGATTTGGTTGATTCTTACAATCATTTTTGAGTTTTTATTTGGTCATTATATTGCTGGATACTCTTGGGATAGACTTCTACAAGATTATAATATTTTACAAGGGAGAATTTGGGTCTTAGTCCTTATTTGGATAACAATGCTTCCATATATCATTTATCGGCTATAAAAATAAGTGTGGTATTTAGCTATTTGGTACAACGTCTCGGCTATGATTTATTTGTGGAATAATCCTTCGGATCACCCCGCTTATGAAATTAATCTTGTCTTATAGATTAAATTTTGTTTTAACTCTTTGCCACAATGAATTATAGTCATTGTTTGGTACTGGCTTTTTTTCAATTTTTTCATAGTTCAACGATTTTTTTACATCAGTTATTAGTCGCGAAATGTCAAAATTCAATTTATTTTGCTTTATCTTTAATTCAACTAGTCTAAGTTTATCGACTATAGTTTGTACAAAGAATTGTCGTCTATCAGCTTCTGTCAATTTGAAAAAATTCTCATTATCAAGAATTATTGGAATTCCGATTGCTTTTTCTTTTCTTCTGTAATTTTCTATTTCTTTTAGATTCTTTCTCTCATATCGAATTGGTTTAACATAAACTTGAAAAAGTATTTTTTTTAAGTCGTCTCCATAATGTTCCCAATTTAGATGAGCCAGTTTGTTTTTCAGCCCATTATCATTCCAGAGATGTGACTTTACTAACTCGTCATCAGTTTCATCAGTATTAAAGCTTGCGAAAAATCCAATAATATTTTTGTCAATCTTTCCAGTCATTTTATTTTCTACTTGTAGCTAACGATTTTGTGTATGGCTCGTTGTGGAAAATCGGCTATGATTTTCCGCCGTAACCGAAAGATAGCAAATTGCAATGAATTCCAATTAAGAATTCAGCCGCAATGAGCTATACACGGTATTGGTAGTAGTTATTTAGAATTTGATATAGGCTTTTTATATGGTGTTGATGAAGAATAATTATTTACTGAATGCTTTATCGGCAATTGTTGGGTCACCTTCGTATATTTTTATTTCTTTGATTATGCCTTCTTTAATTATGTAATCTATAACCCGGCTAAATTCAAACTTTTCATCATTTCTTATTGCAGATTCCTTAGCAATTAGAATAGCTCTTTCTTGTCCTTCAAGCCACTCTACTTGTTCATCTAAATTATAAGTGTTATTCGTTAATTGTAGCATTTTACCAAAGGATGCGAAAAAAGGTTCTCTTCCATTGGTAATACCAGATATTTCATTATTTCCATTCATTGTTAGTTTAACGTTCTCATCTAAAAGGCTTTTTGCTGTAGCGATATCTCCGCTATATGCTGCATTTAAGTACTTTTTTGCGATTTCGATATTTTTCATCTTGTATAGTTTTATGATTTCTATGTAACAAATCTAGATAAAGCACTATTGTCAAAAAAGGGTAAAATGAGACTTTATATAGTCATAAATTCCTCTCGATAGGCCGAAGGTGTTTTTCCTATATTCTTCTTGAAATATTTTCCAAAAGTAGAAGGGTCCGGAAAGTTTAATTCATAGGCTATTTGATTAATAGTCGCATTCCCATCTTGAAGTAGAATTTTTGCTTCAAGAATTAGCAAATCCTGAAGAAATTGGCTTGCTGTCTTTCCAGTAACTTTTTTAATAACTTTGGTAAGCTTCTTGGTTGTTGTGTTTAGTTTTTCTGCGTAGTAGGTTACATCTCTTTTTACTTTTATGTCACGTGCCGCAAGATGCTTGAATTTATATGCTAATGGATTTTGGTGGGTTTTAGAATTACTTATCGCTCTTTTTGTATGGAATTCATCTAGTATCTCACATAAAATGGCTGTTTGCAGGCGAATAAACTCATTTTTATTTTTATAATCAGACTCAATAAAATTCTTCAGCGTATCAAAAATAGATTCGATAGAATTTTTTTCAGAATCATTTAAGTGAAAAATATGTAAATCTGCTTCTTCAAAATAAGGAACATTAAGTAGTTTGTTATTAGAAGATAATATGCTACTTAAAAAATCACTTGTAAAGAAAATAGTATAGTTTATTACAGGCTTGTACGTCCTTGTCCATTTTCTAATAACATTTGGCCCCATAGTGATTAATGATGGTGCATCAATGGTATGATTGGTTAAACCCGTAGTTAATACAAATTGCCCTTCTTTTAAGTAACCAATGCCAAAAGTTTCTGTTCTGTATGGTTCTTCAAATAATTCATTATCGTTGATAAATTCTTTTAAAAAAAAATTCTTTTCTTCAAATTCTGGTTTTACTTGTTGTTTGAATTTATCAATACTATGTCTAATTATTTCTTGCATTCATTCTAATATAATGAGTCTTAAATTACCACCAAAAACACCGCGTATGGCTTGTAGCGATTAAAAAATAGCGGTCTATTAGCCACTAACCAAATATAATAAATATACCCAAAACTTCGGTTAAAAAACAAAGAAGCAATAAGCCATACACCATACACAGTGTTGGCGGTAGTTTTTCTATTCTTGACTTTGAATTGGTGTACAAATTTCAATTATAAATCCGTTTAAATCTTTCAAATAACCAACTTGTTGTCCCCAAGGTTTTAGAGCACGCGAGGAAATTAACTTTATTCAGCGACCATATCTGTTCGACAATCAATTGACAGATTTTACCGCAGATTTAAAAGATATGGTAGACCTTGCTGTAGCACAATTTTTGTTCAGACCCGTAGGACCAAGAACCGAAATAAAATGGTACTATAACTTTAGAGCAAAATCCGAGGAAGTATTACCACAATTACAAGATTTTGTAGAGAACGTTTGGGAGGATTGGATGAAGTCTTATTTGAACGATACCAAAGAGGCCTTAGACAAGGATGCATTTTCAAAATAGTTACGCTAATTGGCTTGCCTCACAATCAGTTTAAAGGAATGAAGGAATCTTCTATCTAAGACAGAAAACAACAGCAGCTAACAACGTATCCTATGAAAAGCCTTAGTCCAGTTCTCTAAAGTTAATAAATATTTCCTTTTTGCTTTAAACCATCTTTTTTCTTTTAATATAACTTGCTCAGCATCCTATATGTGATACACCATTTATGGGGTTCACCGGCATCTGTAT
>NZ_JAERQJ010000023.1 GCF_016735115.1 Aquimarina mytili
AACCTTCCAGCTTCGCTTGTGAATGTCGATACCAATGTATAACTTAGGGCAAGCGGTAATTTGAGTATTCATATCTTTAATTTTTAGTTCATTTTAAAGATACTCGACTTACTGCTTTTTCATCGATGCTATAAGTAATTGCTGCAGAATTTCCATTGAGGAAATTCACACGCATTAATTATCTTTAGCGTCGGCGGAAAGTACCTGCGTACTTTCTCGCAACTAATCATACACAAACCGTTGTGTGCAATTAATAAATTTCTGAATTTGCAAATAGATTTTACTTCTCAAATATTAATTCAAGAATTATCCACCTGGATGGACGGAGGTACGGTAACTCTAAATTGTACGAATCAAAAAAAGCAAAAATTTGAAATCGAACTTGTGCAAAATGTTAATTGGAATATTCTAGAATTTGAAAAGCTTCCCGGAAGGATATACTTTAACGGAAACCTGATTTCTAAAAGATCTGATACGGAGAAAATACTTATTGAAAGCCTAGAAAATGCTTTACTTATAAATGCGTCCGATTTAGACGAAACTATTTTGCAAGAAAAAATTGACTACATAAAGTCTGAACAGTATATTCTGGATTCTGACAAAATACGGATATGGAAAAGATAAAAAAGCACACAACACGATATATGTGATCATAGCAGCAAAGTGAACAATCGAATGGTTATTGTATTTTTGGTAAGGCGCAATGCTTGCAGAATGTAAAAGTTAGCAATCAATGCGCAGAAAAATCGAAAAACAGGGTAACATTTTGCCCTGCTACGACACATATATAAAACGTTGTAGTGCATTAAAATTGAATAACTAAATGAATTTAGCCAGACATTGCGAATTATGCGATAACCAAACCGTGAGTTTAAAAGACGGAACTACCTGTATACTGACAAACAAAAAACCCGAATTTAATAAAACTTGTTCGAAAATTGATTTGAGGGAAAAGTTTGAACAAAAATTAAAAGAAGTAAATATTCACTATGAACAGGTCAAAAAAACTAAAATCGCATCTTACGTAAATTTTGGAATATTTCTTTTCATAGGTCTATTTGTAATGTTTGGCGGATATTATTTAGGTAAATATGCACTGGACGGCGGAGTTATTTCTACAGTTCCATTTATAATTATGGGGGTTGGATTTTTAATTCTGCCGATGGCGTTTGGACCTTTAAATAGATATAGACAAGATATAAATGCTGCAAAAAACAAAAAGGATAAAGTGGACGAAGTTCTGAATTTATACAACATTGACTATACAATTGACTTAAAATTTGGAAAGGAAATTCACGGAACCCAAGAAGTTTATGCCGATCTAAAAGTAAAAGGTTTAAGATAAAACGCACTACAACACCATATATGTGATCATAGCAGCTACCAGATGAATCAATGGGTTCGCGTATATTTGCTGTGGTGCAAAGATTTTATGGTATGGAAATTATAAAATCAGCACAGAAAATATCGATCGCTTGGTAAGATTTGCCCTGCTACAACACATATATTAAACGTTGTAGGTAATCCATCAGAAAAGTGATAATAAGAAAGGAAATAAAAAATGACAATGAACTATATCTATATTTCAATGGAAAATTGATTTATAAAAGATGGTTGGACTTGGGTTACGGAAAAATTTTTGACACACACGCTTTTGGAAAATACACTGATTACAGTATTACGGATTTTGACCTTGAAGAAACACCTGAATTGATTCACATAAAAGCAAATCTAAAATTAGTTTCTACCGAAAATGGAGGGCGGAAAACAGGAATTAAAACCGGATACCGACCAAATCACGTTTTTGAATACCAAACAAATGGACAATTCAAGTATGCATATATGGGAGATATTCAATTCGAACAAACCGAATGGATAATGCCTGGTGAGACTCAAGAAGTTTTAGTTCGGTTTTTATTGAAACAACCGATTGATGAATATTTAAATATTGGCAGAAAATGGTGGATCCACGAAGGACCAAATAAAATTGGAGAAGCCGAAATAATCAAAATTGAATTACCAAAATAAAGCCTATGGAATTAAAATGTCCTCCAGCTCCAACTAATAAAAAAGAATATATCGCTGACATTGGAAAAATATTAGTAGAGGAGCACGGAAAGAAAAAGTATTATATGCCTGAGGAAGTGAAAAAAGCTTCAAAAAAATCCAAATACTACGATTCTAGTGGCATTGATTGGCATTGTTGGGCAATGTGTACATTTTCTTCTCATTCGGACTTTGATGCATACCATAAAATAACAGGAGAAGTATGCGACTACGTTGGGATGAAAACAGAAATGCTAAGTGGACTTGCGACAAGTACTTCTGCTAATTGGCTATCCATCCCAGATTTAGACATTGATGCTTCTTGGCTTGACTTTGGGGATATTTTCGATGGATTTTTAGAAGGAATTGGAGAATTTATTAGTGGAATATTTGACGGATTATAATAAAAAACTACCTACAACAATTTGTATATTGCATATGCCGCCTTCGGCAGGCAAACGCAACATACAAGAAACGTTGTGTACAATTTGACCATCAGAAATGGAGAAATGGAAACCAGAAATATTATTGAAATTGTTATGGATAGGACTTACACTGACCATAATCTATATTTTTGGTTGGCTAACATTTGGATACTTAACATTCGGAAATCTATTTAAGGAGAAATACGGATTATGGAATTTACTCTTACCAAATATCTTGACAGTCGGCCTACTTATCATCTACACTAAAGAAATCTTAATTGGATATCAGTCAAAATCAACAAATCGGAATTTAAAATCATTGCTCATATTTTCAGTTTTAATAATAATCTTGACTTGGGTACAAATCCCACAATTTGAATTATTATTTACCGACCTGAAATCTGAACCTTGGCAAATCGTTTTATCTCTGATTATAATTTTGACCTCGTATGTCGGAATTATAATGAATAGAATATTGAAAATTAAAGAATTGAAAAACAGTAGTCGGAAAAAAATAACTGTACGCAACAATGTATAACCACAATTAAGGCGGATTCGACTATGTCCGAATCCACACGTAATTACTAAAGCTTGTGCTAAACCGAAAATAATGGCTAATTTAACCCGTAACTGACAGTTATACGTGACCGTTGTACAACATAAACCAATTCTCTTAATATAAATGAAAGGAAACAGCTATGCTCCAGATGAAACAATAATTAAACTTTCAAGAACAAAATTGTTAACTGAAAATATTTTGTGGAGTACATTAATGATTCTTTGTCTTTATTCTGTTTATTTTAACCTTTATGGATTAAGATATTTAGCATTATTACTATTTTTTTTGTTTTTATATGGGGTTTATCGAAATGTAAAAAAAGCAAAAAAAGAACCTAAAATTCAGTTGAGACTATCCAATAAAGGATTGACTTTAAAAAACGGATCTTTTATTAACTGGTCCGAAATAAAAAAAATGGAGGTGATTGTTAAACCAAATTATTCGTCTTCAATCCAACAGGAATATCTTGTTGTGAGCACAAATAAAGGCAAAATGGAACTTTATGTTAACGAACTAAATATCAACTCATTAAGATTGGAATATTTGATTAAAATTTATAGAAAGAGGTTTAAAAAAACTAAATAATTAAAAAACGTTGTACAACAATATATGTGATCATAGCAGCTAAGTGATGAATCGGATGGTTGTTGTATATTTATAAAGGCGCAATGCTTGCAGAATGGAAAAGTTAGCAACCAATGCGCAGAAAAATCAAAAAGCGAGGTAACAATTTGCCCTGCTACGACACATATATTAAACGTTGGCAGTAATGTAGGAAAACTGAATAATGACATTTTACCAAAGAGAAATAAATAGAATTAACAGTATTATTTACTCGAACCAAGAGCAAATAGAGACTGTAATTGGTGTTCGGAACTATATTGACAATAACTATGACAAGAATTTGAATTTGGATTTATTATCCCGTTTTCGTTTTGTGTCCAAGTTTCATTTATTACGCTTATTTAAAAAACATTATGGACTAACACCAAGACAATACTTAATAGATAAGAGGATTGAAAAGTCTAAAGAACAGTTGAAAAACGGAATGTCGGTAACTGAAACCTGTTTTGCTGTCGGGTTTGAAAGTTTAGGTTCGTTCAGCACTTTATTTAAAACTAAAACAGGAAAATCGCCAAGCGAATTTCAAAATGAGCAACTTTCAAGAAGCAAATTATATTGGTAGTTCTGAACTTTGGAAAATAATAAATAATATCAAAAATGAAAGTAACATTAGTTAGCATTCCCGTTCGAGACCAAGAAAAAGCAGTAAAGTTTTATACAGAAATACTTGGTTTCAAAATAAAGAAGGACAAACCTTTAGAAGGTGGAAATAGATGGGTAACTCTCGTTTCACCTGAATGGCAAGATGGACCAGAGTTGTTGTTAGAACCAGGACCAAATCATTTTGAACCGTGTAAAGTCTATCAAGATGCACTGATGGAAGCTGGAATGCCTTATACTCAATTTGATGTTAAAAGTGTTGATACTGAATATGAGAGACTAACAAAACTTGGAGTCGAATTCAGTGTGAAACCATCTAAAATGGGAACGTGGAAATATGCAGTCTTTAACGATACTTGCGGAAATAATATTGAACTCGTAGAAGTGATATAAAAACACTACTGCCAACAATGTGTCCTATGAAAAGCCTTAGTCCAGTTCTCTAAAGTTAATAAATATTTCCTTTTTGCTTTAAACCATCTTTTTTCTTTTAATATAACTTGCTCAGCATCCTATATGTGATACACCATTTATGGGGTTCACCG
>NZ_JAERQJ010000024.1 GCF_016735115.1 Aquimarina mytili
ACGTGGTGCACCATCTAAACCTACCCACTGACTACGATGTAGCCCCATAATACTCATAACACCTCGACTACCAGCATAGGCCGGATTAACACTAATCGTATTATACATGTATTGGGTATATTGGGCGTCTTGCTGCGCATAATTATACTGAAACACAAAACTCAAAAGAGTTGTAGCAATAACTGTGTATACTTTTTTCATCCGCTCTAATTTAATATTTTTAATTTAACCCGTGGGCAAAACACCCACGGAAACTTAAATTTCTCTGTATTATCTGTTAATGTATAAATATCCTGCTCTACTCTTACGCTCTCCTGATTCGAGAACATACTCTAAGACATAGTAATAGGTACCTACAGGTAATTGATCTTGTCTTTCAACAGTACTACTTGTGGTAGAAATACCTCTAAAGAAATTATCATCTCTACCGTAGTTGTTAGATTCGTATACTTTAATCCCCCAGCGATTAAAGATCTCTAACCTATTCTCCAGATTCTGAATCCCCTGGATCACAAATACATCGTTCACCCCATCTCCATTAGGAGACATTCCTGTAAATACCGTGATACCATCTTCTCCTTCTGGTACAGTATTATCATTAGGCTCAAGATAATCTGGAGTACCATTACCATCAGTATCTAAGGCATCATCTGGATTACCATCCCCATTTTGATCCGGACTCTCATCCTCGGTTAAGAAACCATCACCATCATCATCAGTGTCTAAATAATCTGGAATGTTGTCACAATTATTATCAAGAATACAATCCGTATCCAAAGTATCTCCTGTATTTGGATTACCATCACCATCAGGATCTACTCCTTCATATTGTGTATCCACTCCATCACCATCATCATCCATATCTAAATAGTCAGGGATGCCATCACCATCAGTATCTTGATTAAGTGGATCATCATCACCATCATAATCTTCATACACTGTATCTACTCCATCATTATCATCATCAACATCCAGGTAATCCGCAATACCATCCATATCAGTATCTTGTGTATCTCCTGTATCTGGATTTAGATCACTATCGGGGTTAGGGTTCTCATCAACAGTAAGCACATTATCTCCATCATCATCGATATCCTGGAAATCATCAACACCATCTCCATCGGTATCTTGTACCGCATAATTGACAACTCCACTATCTGGATCATCTTGTACAACATCAGGGATACCATCACTACTAAATGGCCCTTCTAATCGCCCATCACCATCCATGTCTAACTGACCATGTCCTGATTCGAACACATCATAGACCCCATCACCATCACTATCTAAATCTAAACGATCGATTACTCCATCTCCATCACTATCAAGAGTTGCATCACCATTTTGTTCTTCTTCGTCAGTTATACCATCATTGTCATCATCTAAATCGGTAGCGTCAGGTATTCCATCCCCATCACTATCTAAGATAATGGATACTACATTAGTTATTGCCGTACATGCTATCGTATTTAAGGTACTCGTATCTACTCTTTGGAACCAATGATCTTGAAATAATGGAGGACTATCATAGGTTGCATTGGTTTCTCCAACAAGGTCCGTAAACGGTCCTGCAGCTCCGGTAGTACTACTCTGCCATTGAAAGGTAACTGCACCATCAGCAACGGTAGCCGTCGTCTCACTAAAGGCTACAGGGTCTTCTCCACTCACAATAATCTGATCGGCAGCAATCACGCCAGCTGTAATATTATTTACTGTAACAGCAATTACATTGGTGGTGGCTGTACACGCTATCGTATTTAACGTACTCGTATCTACTCTTTGGAACCAGGTATCCTGGGTTAAGACTCCACTATCAAAAGTAGCTGTCGTGGCCCCTGCAATATCTGCAAAAGGTCCTGCTGCTCCAGTGGTACTACTCTGCCATTGGAAGGTCACCGTACCATCAGCAACAGTAGCCGTGGTCTCAGTAAAGGCTATTGGATCTCCACCCTCACAAATCGTCTCATCCGCTGCAATTACGCCAGCTGTAATGTTATTTACTGTCACTGCAACTACATTGGTGGTTGCTGTACACGCTATCGTATTTAAGGTACTCGTATCTACTCTTTGGAACCAGGTATCCTGGGTTAAGACTCCACTATCAAAAGTGGCTGTCGTGGCCCCTGCAATATCAGCAAAAGGTCCAGCAGCTCCAGTGGTACTACTCTGCCATTGGAAGGTAACCGTACCATCAGCGACAGTAGCCGTAGTCTCAGTAAAGGCTATTGGATCTCCTCCCTCACAAATCGTCTCATCCGCTGCAATTACGCCAGCTGTAATATTATTTACTGTAACAGCAATTACATTGGTGGTGGCTGTACACGCTATCGTATTTAACGTACTCGTATCTACTCTTTGGAACCAGGTATCCTGGGTTAAGACTCCACTATCAAAAGTGGCTGTCGTGGCCCCTGCAATATCTGTAAAAGGTCCTGCAGCTCCAGTCGTACTACTCTGCCATTGGAAGGTAACCGTACCATCAGCAACAGTAGCCGTAGTCTCGGTAAAGGCTATTGGATCTCCTCCCTCACAAATCGTCTCATCCGCTGCAATTACGCCAGCTGTAATGTTATTTACTGTCACTGCAACTACATTGGTGGTTGCCGTACAGGCCACTGTATTTAAGGTAGATGTATCTACTCTTTGGAACCAGGTATCCTGGGTTAAGACTCCACTATCAAAAGTAGCTGTCGTGGCCCCTGCAATATCTGCAAAAGGTCCTGCTGCTCCAGTGGTACTACTCTGCCATTGGAAGGTAACCGTACCATCGGCAACAGTAGCCGTAGTCTCGGTAAAGGCTATTGGATCTCCACCCTCACAAATCGTCTCATCCGCTGCAATCACGCCAGCTGTAATATTATTTACCGTAACGGCAATCACATTGGTCGTTGCTGTACACGCTATCGTATTTAAGGTAGACGTATCTACTCTTTGGAACCAGGTGTCCTGGGTTAAGGCGGGACTGTTGTATGTTGATAATGTTTCTCCTGCAATATCTGCAAAAGGTCCTGCAGCTCCAGTGGTACTACTCTGCCATTGGAAGGTAACCGTACCATCGGCAACAGTAGCCGTAGTCTCGGTAAAGGCTATTGGATCTCCTCCCTCACAAATCGTCTCATCCGCTGCAATCACGCCAGCTGTAATATTATTTACCGTAACGGCAATCACATTGGTCGTTGCTGTACACGCTATCGTATTTAAGGTAGACGTATCCACTCTTTGGAACCAGGTGTCCTGGGTTAAGGCGGGACTGTTGTATGTTGATAATGTTTCTCCTGCAATATCAGTAAACGGTCCTGCAGCTCCAGTCGTACTACTCTGCCATTGGAAGGTAACCGTACCATCGGCAACAGTAGCCGTGGTCTCGGTAAAGGCTATTGGATCTCCTCCCTCACAAATCGTCTCATCCGCTGCAATTACGCCAGCTGTAATGTTATTTACCGTAACGGCAATCACATTGGTCGTTGCTGTACACGCTATCGTATTTAAGGTACTCGTATCTACTCTTTGGAACCAGGTATCTTGAGTTAACACGCCACTATCAAAAGTAGCCGTTGTAGCTCCTGCAATATCAGTAAACGGTCCTGCAGCTCCGGTAGTACTACTCTGCCATTGGAAGGTCACCGTACCATCAGCAACGGTAGCCGTAGTCTCAGTAAAAGCTATTGGATCTCCTCCCTCACAAATCGTCTCATCCGCTGCAATCACGCCAGCTGTAATATTATTTACCGTAACGGCAATCACATTGGTCGTTGCCGTACAGGCCACTGTATTTAAGGTAGATGTATCTACTCTTTGGAACCAGGTATCCTGGGTTAAGACTCCACTATCAAAAGTGGCTGTCGTGGCCCCTGCAATATCTGCAAAAGGTCCTGCTGCTCCAGTGGTACTACTCTGCCATTGGAAAGTAACCATACCATCAGCGACAGTAGCCGTAGTCTCGGTAAAGGCTATTGGATCTCCTCCCTCACAAATCGTCTCATCCGCTGCAATCACGCCAGCTGTAATGTTATTTACTGTCACTGCAATCACATTGGTGGTTGCTGTACACGCTATCGTATTTAACGTACTCGTATCTACTCTTTGGAACCAGGTATCCTGGGTTAAGACTCCACTATCAAAAGTAGCTGTCGTGGCCCCTGCAATATCTGCAAAAGGTCCTGCTGCTCCAGTAGTACTACTCTGCCATTGGAAGGTCACCGTACCATCAGCAACAGTAGCCGTAGTCTCAGTAAAGGCTATTGGATCTCCTCCCTCACAAATCGTCTCATCCGCTGCAATCACGCCAGCTGTAATATTATTTACCGTAACGGCAATCACATTGGTCGTTGCTGTACACGCTATCGTATTTAAGGTACTCGTATCTACTCTTTGGAACCAGGTATCTTGAGTTAACACGCCACTATCAAAAGTAGCCGTTGTAGCTCCTGCAATATCAGTAAACGGTCCTGCAGCTCCGGTAGTACTACTCTGCCATTGGAAGGTAACGGTACCATCAGCAACAGTAGCCGTAGTCTCAGTAAAGGCTATTGGATCTCCTCCCTCACAAATCGTCTCATCCGCTGCAATTACGCCAGCTGTAATATTATTTACCGTAACGGCAATCACATTGGTCGTTGCTGTACACGCTATCGTATTTAAGGTAGACGTATCCACTCTTTGGAACCAGGTGTCCTGGGTTAAGGCGGGACTGTTGTATGTTGATAATGTCTCTCCTGCAATATCAGTAAACGGTCCTGCAGCTCCAGTCGTACTACTCTGCCATTGGAAGGTAACCGTACCATCGGCAACGGTAGCCGTGGTCTCGGTAAA
>NZ_JAERQJ010000025.1 GCF_016735115.1 Aquimarina mytili
CTAGAAAGATCTCCATATGTTAACGTATCATCTCTATGTACAACAGCAATACGGTCTGGGCTTTGACTAACCTGAGCATCAAAAATGTCTAAAACAGAATCATATTCTGGAAAAGTAACTCCAGTAGCATTGAAACCTTCGGTAAGTCTGAAACGTTCCTCTTCTGATAAAATATCAATCTCGGACAAACGAATGTCGGGATTCTCAATAATAGTTGCTACTATTCTTTTATAATAGGTTATAAATCTATGTATAGTTTCTTCAGTAAATAAATCTACAGAATACGCTAACTTGCAAGTAAATTGGTCATTTTTTTCTGTAGCTACTAAGCTCAAATCAAACTTAGACACCTTATCTTCTTTTTCATACGCAGATAATTTAAGACCAGGGATATCAACCTCTTCTTCGATAAAATTTTGGTAAGAAAACATCACATCAAATAACGGGTTACGACTGGTATCACGTTCAACTTTTAATTCCTCTATGAGTGATTCATATTGATATGATTGATTATGAATACATGCTAATGTATTTGTTTTTACCTGTGCCAAAAACTCTTTGAAAGTCGCATCTTTTTTAATACGATTTCTTAAAGGAAGGGTATTTACAAACATCCCAATCATACCACTAAGATCTTCATGTTCTCTTCCTGCTACAGGAGTACCAATCACAATATCTTCTTGATTTGTAAGCTTATATAGTAAAATATAATACCCGGAGAGAAGAGTCATAAAATCTGTACTTCCGGATTCTTCGCTAATTGATTTTAGTTTCTTTGCTTGTTTTTCGTCGATACCAAAACTAGCCGTGCCACCCTGATGCCCTTTAATATTGGGTCTCCTAAAATCTGTAGGAAGGTTAATAGGTTGAACTTCGTCTTTATATAAATTCAACCAAAACTCCTTTTGCTCAGAAATTTCTGATTGCCTACTGTTTTGTTGTTGCCATTCTGCATAATCTTTATACTGAAGCGACAATGGTGCTAAGGTTTCTCCTGTATACAGAGCCATAAACTCTTTTACTAATATACTATCTGAAACACCATCAGTGATAATATGATGCATATCCAATATCAAAACATGCTTTTCTTGTTCTAATTGAATGACTCCAATTCTAATTAGTGGACCATTGTTCAAATCAAATGGGCGAATAAATTTTTGAACAATATTGGGTACCTCTGACGGTAATGAATTAAAAAATTCTATATCTATTTCTTGAGTCTCAAGTATTTTCTGAACAGGTTTTTCGTCTATGACTTTAAAAATAGTTCTTAAACTTTCATGACGATTTATCAATTTATTAAATACTTCTTTCACAAGATCTGCATTCAAATCTCCATCTAAACAAACGACTTGTGGGGTATTATAATTTACAGAAGTTTTATTATACTCATACAAAAAATACATACGTTTTTGCGCAGAAGACAATGTATAATATTCTTTCTCTGGAGCTTTTTCTATTACCTTATAATTGGTTTTAAAAGACTGAGTGCTTTGAATAAATTTGATGAGTTCAGTCTTGTTATTTTTTATTTCTTCTACGATTTCTTGGGCATCCAAATATTTAGGTATGTCCAGCTTTAGAGATCCATTAACTAATTGTATTCCAATTTTATTTTTCCTTAGTTTTAATAATAAATTTTCCATGTTGATTTAAGTTCTTAAAATTATTTTCTGTGCCATTTAAGTATATAAGAAATTCAATATCAAATACGTATAAGACTATTCACAATCCTCGAATCCATAATTACATTCAAGTTTTTGTATACTTTGTTAAGTGAATACTATCTGATTTTATGATGTACAATGCTTTATCTATAATTGGAGGTATCATAGATAAATGCTTTTGTATGGTATGGTTTGACTAGATTATTTGAGACCTGCTAGATGATAACTTCTTTGATCATCTCTCGTTCAAGTTCGGTTGTATTATCTTTAGACAACCACTCATTAATATCAATAAATTCGGCCTGTTGTTTAATGGTTGGATTTTCAAATATTTTTTCCAAAGGAAAGGATACATTAAACTCTTTGGCTATTTTATTAATTAGGACAATAGCTTTTAAAGAGTGACCTCCCAGTTCAAAAAAGCTTCTATTCGTTCCTATTGAAGTTATTTTGAGATTTAGGGTGTCGGACCAGATGTTCTCTAATAATTTTTCTGTTGTACTAACCGATGCTACATATTCATTTTCAATTTTTATCTCTGGTTGTGGTAGCTTCTTTTTATCTATTTTCCCACTTGAATTACATGGAATAGTGCTTAAGTGCACATAATAATTCGGAATCATATAGTCGGGTAACTTATCGGATAAATAACCCTTCAAATCTTTGCCATCTAACTCCTCTGAAGCTGTATAGTAACACACTAAATACTGATCTCCTTCTTTCTCATTAACTGTCAATATCGCCTCATCCAAATCCGTAAACCCGCGTAACTGATTCTCGATCTCTCCTAACTCTATCCTAAAGCCTC
>NZ_JAERQJ010000026.1 GCF_016735115.1 Aquimarina mytili
ATCTAACTCCTCTGAAGCTGTATAGTAACACACTAAATACTGATCTCCTTCTTTCTCATTAACTGTCAATATCGCCTCATCCAAATCCGTAAACCCGCGTAACTGATTCTCGATCTCTCCTAACTCTATCCTAAAGCCTCGTATCTTTACCTGCTCATCTATTCGTCCCAAAAACTCTATACTACCATCGGCCAACCATCTAGCTAAATCACCAGTCTTGTACATACGTTGATTAGACAGATATGGATTCTCTACAAAACGTTCTCTGGTTAACGCTTCATTATTAAGATACCCCAGAGCCAAAGATTCACCACCAACATACAGCTCTCCAACAACACCTATCGGTAAAAGCTCCTTATCCTTACCTAAAATATACGCTTGAGTGTTTTCAAGGGGCCTTCCTATGGGGATTGTAGCCTCTTCTGAAACAGAATCAACCCGGTGTATCGTACTAATTACTGTAGCCTCGGTTGGACCATAAGCATTAAACAAAGTATACTCCTTGCATAACCTAGCTGCTAGATGAGTCTTACACACCTCTCCTCCAACCATAATAGTTCTTAATCGATCATGAGAACCTAACTCTATATTTTCTAAAAAGGTAGGTGTTGCCAATAGACATGTAACTTTATGTTTAGCCAAATACGCATTAAAATCACTACTGTTAAGCATCGTTGATTTATCGATCAACACCAAACCAACTCCACTCAATAATGCAGTCCATATTTGTTCTACAGAAGCATCAAAAACAACTTCTGAAAGCTGTAAAATCATATCATCATCCTGGAGATCATACCTGGATTGTTGTGACCAGATCAGATTAATCACTGATTGATGGCCTACTTTAACACCCTTGGGAACTCCTGTAGAACCTGATGTATAAATAACATAAGCAGCATCTTGACTCTCTATATCAACCGATAAATTCTCCTCTGAATAAGCTTTGATCCCTGAAATAGTTAAGGTAGTAATCGCATCTTGATACGCTTCTACTCTACTCTTCTCTGTAAGCAATACTAATGCATCACTATCTTTAAGACTATGCAATACTCGTTGTCGAGGTTGATTCCCATCTAAGGGAAGGTATACCCCTCCGGCCTTTAAAATACCAAGGATACCAACAATCATATCAATCGAACGATTAAGCATCATACCCACAACATCACCTTTCTTTACTCCATTATCCAAAAGGTAATGAGCCACAATATTTGAACGCTTGTTAAGCTCATAATAACTAAGACGGGTGTCTCCTAAAATTAAAGCAGTCTTAGTAGGAGAACTAACAACTAAAGACTCAAATACCGAAACAATCGTAGCCGATTGAGGATAAGGCTTGTAGGTATCATTAAACTCATAAACAAGTTGATTCTGCTCTTGTGTAGACAAAATATTAATATCACTAAGCTTGATATCTACATTAGCAATAATAGAATTTACAATACGCTTATAATAACTAATAAACCTCTCGATAGTATCAGAACTAAATAACTCCGTAGAATA
>NZ_JAERQJ010000027.1 GCF_016735115.1 Aquimarina mytili
TATAGCATCGATGAAAAAGCAGTAAGTCGAGTATCTTTAAAATGAACTAAAAATTAAAGATATGAATACTCAAATTACCGCTTGCCCTAAGTTATACATTGGTATCGACATTCACAAGCGAAGCTGGAAGGTTCACTGTGCTACAGAATTGTTTTCGGGTAAATCTTTCAGTATGGCTCCCGATCCAGAGCAATTGCAAAAGTATGTCACGAAGCACTTTATCGACCACCAAGTAAGTGTAGCTTATGAAGCCGGCTGCTGCGGCTATTACGCTCATCGTTGTTTCGAGAGTTATGGTTGGCGCTCTTTGGTTGTGAATCCAGCCGATATACATAGAAAGGGCAAGGAGAAACATACCAAAACGGATCGGATAGACGCTCAATTGATAGCTCGCGAACTCAAAGATGGTCGTTTAGGAAGTATAGTAATACCAGATATAGAGCGCGAACAACTTCGCAGTCTTTTCAGACGTCGCAACGACCTGGTGAAAGATTTCAGGCGAATCAAGAGTTATATCAAGATGCAGTTGTTGTATTTTGGTATCAAGGAGCCCGAGGAGTTCGACAATGACCATTGGAGCCATAAGTATCGTAATTGGTTGGACGATATGATTTTCGAACACCCCACGGCCAAGGCCACCTTGGATAGTAGGATACGTTTCTTCCGTTTTGTGGACCAAGAACTTCGCGATGTCTCTACGCAGCTAAGAAGGTATTGCAAGGTCCATTACAAGAAGGATTATATGTTGCTCAGGAGCATTCCGGGTATCGGGGGTATAGTTGCCTGTGGTATTCTATGTGAGTTGGGAGATCTGCGCAGGTTCAATAGCGTGAAGCATTTGGCCGGTTATGTAGGTCTTGTTCCCAGTGTGCACCAAAGTGGGGAGAATCAAAAAACAATGGGCATGACACCTAGAGCACATCGGTTAATACGATCTTACTTCGTAGAGGCATCTTGGCAAGCGATACGCACAGACCCTGTAATGCAAACCTATTATCGCAAGCATATAGGGAAGAACGTAAAGAGTATCATCGTTAAGGTAGCACGAAAACTATTGAGCAGAACCCTAGCGGTTATAAAAACGGAAACACCTTATGAAATAGGGGTTGTTTCATAAAAGGGTAACATTATAAACCAATAACGAAGCTCGTCAAAAAGTAGCAAGGACAGTATCACAAAACAACGTGGGTGATCTTGATTTATCGGGAATCACATTTATAGCAAGTGAGCTGTTCTATTATAACTTATAATCATACAGATGCCGGTGAACCCCATAAATGGTGTATCACATATAGGATGCTGAGCAAGTTATATTAAAAGAAAAAAGATGGTTTAAAGCAAAAAGGAAATATTTATTAACTTTAGAGAACTGGACTAAGGCTTTTCATAGGA
>NZ_JAERQJ010000028.1 GCF_016735115.1 Aquimarina mytili
GAGCTTTCAGGTTCAACCTTAAAAGAGTTTTTATCTAAGCAACTTCCAGAGTATATGTTACCCACTTTTTATGTTCATTTAGCAGAGCTTCCTCTTAACTCAAGTGGTAAAATAGATAGAAAAAACTTACCTGAACCAAAGATTGAACTACAGGATAATTATGTGGCACCTTCTAATGCAGTTGAAGATCAAATTACAGCAATGTGGTCAGAAGTATTATCGATAGATAAAGAAATGATTAGTGTAAACAAGGGCTTTTTTGAACTAGGAGGACATTCTTTAAAAGCTATGGTTTTAGTTAATAAAATCGCTAAGGAGTTTGATATGGTATTTCCTTTAGAAAAGGTTTTTGAGAAGCCTACCATTAAAGAACAAGCAGAGTTTATTGAGATCAATCAATGGTTATTTAATGATAATGCAACAAATGTGCCTATAGAAATGGTTCAAGAAGTTATCATATAGGTAATTTGAAGTAAGAAATACCTATTCTAATTATTTATAATACAAAGCTTAAGGAATATATAATATTCTATCATCTTTTTTACATCACTTTTTTTAATCATCGTTTCGAACTGGTATAAAACTAGTTAGAACAAAAGCCAATTTCGAGAATTACATCAGTATGGAAAATTTATTATTAAAAATACGAAAGCATAAGATCGGTTTACATTTAGATAATGGTGCCTTACGATTGAATGTTCCAAAAAATAGAGATGTCCGTGAAATCCTTGAAGAAATCAAAAAGCACAAGGTTGAACTTATTAGATTTATTGAAAACAATCAAGCGGTTAATTCTAAATTTAAGGTTATTGAAAAGGCTCCAGAGAAAGATTATTACACTTTATCCTCTGCACAAAAACGAATGTATTTTTTGTACGAGTATAATAAGACTTCTCTAAATTATAATATGCCTCAGGTGGTTTGTTTAGAAGGAGATCTAGAAATGGATCTTTTGAGAAAGGTTTTTAATACCCTTATAGCCCGTCATGAGAGTTTGAGAACCGTTTTTAAAATAGTTGATGAGACACCTGTTCAAAAGATACTCGATAGTCAGGAGATTGATATATCATTTTTTAATTCGACAGAATCAGAGGTTCCTAAAAAGATTGAAAGCTTTATTCGACCTTTTGATCTAAACAATGGTCCACTAATTAGAATTGGTGTTATTCGGTTGAGTCAGAGAAAACATATTTTGATGTTGGATATGCATCATATTATTACTGATGGTGTTTCGGATAGTATTTTAGTAAAAGAGTTTATGGCATTGTATACAGGCAAAACTTTATCTCCATTATCTGTTCAATACAAGGATTATGCAGAGTGGCAACAACAAGATAGCCGACAATTAGAGATTTCTGATCAAAAAGATTTTTGGCTGAATTTGTTTAATGAGGTAGCACAGCCACTTAATCTACCAACAGATTTTAAACGCCCTTTAGTAAAAGGGCATAAGGGTGGTACAATTAGCTTTACTCTTGATACCGAGCAGACAAAGAAATTAAAGTCTATCAATGAGGAGTTGGGTAGTACAGGTTTTATGTTGTTTTTATCGATGTATCATATTTTACTCTACAAGCTCACTAACCAGAAAGATATTGTTATTGGCACCCCTGTTTCAGGAAGAGAGCATGAAGATCTAAATAATATGATTGGTATGTTTGTCAATACCTTACCTCTTAGAAATGAGCTTAAGAGTGAATATACTTTTAGAGAGTTTTTATCTATAATTAAGACCAATACCCTGGCATGTATTGGTAATCAATCGTATCAATATGAGTCGCTTATCGATGAGTTGCAGGTTAAACGAGATACGAGTAGAAACCCATTGTTTGATGTATTGTTTTCTTACCAGAACTTTATGGAAGGAGAGCTCGATATCCCTGGGCTTAAATTATCTACATATCTAATGGAAGATATGATATCAAAGTTCGATATGAGCTTAACAACTACAGATAAAAATGATCATTTTACATTCAAAATAGCTTATTCTACGGAGTTATTTAGTTCTGATACTATCGAGAGGTTTATTAGTTATTATAAGCGTATTGTAAATTCTATTATTGCTAATGTAGATATCAAGCTTAGTGATATTAATATTTTGTCTACACAAGAGCAGAATCAACT
>NZ_JAERQJ010000029.1 GCF_016735115.1 Aquimarina mytili
ATGCGCAGCAAGACGCCCAATATACCCAATACATGTATAATACGATTAGTGTTAATCCGGCCTATGCTGGTAGTCGAGGTGTTATGAGTATTATGGGGCTACATCGTAGTCAGTGGGTAGGTTTAGATGGTGCACCACGTACCCAGACCCTCACACTGAATACTCCCATAGGTGATAATGAACGTATTGGTTTAGGTTTTTCGGTTGTTAATGATGAGATTGGTCCTACAGACGAGACCTTCATTGGAGCAGATTTTTCCTATTCTATCCCTACTTCAGATCGAGGAAAGTTAAGTTTAGGAATCAAAGCTGGGGCTCATTTATTGAATATTGATTTTCAGCAATTAACACAGTTCAATCAGAATGATGCTTTGTTTGAGAGAAATATCGACAATAAGTTTAGTCCACAGGTAGGTATAGGAGCATACTATAACACCGATAAGTTGTATGTTGGATTAAGTGCTCCTAATTTATTAGAGACCGATCATTTTGATGAGAGTACCACCAGTAGTGATAGTAATGCGATTAGTTTTTTGGCAGAGGAGCGTATTAACTATTATTTGATAGCGGGTTATGTTTTTGATTTGAATCCAGATCTTAAGTTTAAGCCAGCTGTATTGAGTAAACTGGTATTTGGAGCTCCCTTACAGGTTGATGTATCTGCTAATTTCTTATTGTATGAGCGATTGACCCTGGGGGTTGCTTATCGATGGAGTGCTGCAGTGACGGGGCAGGTGGGTTTCCAGATCTCGGATTCGATGATGATTGGCTTTGCATATGACAGAGAGACTACCGAGTTGGGGCAATCCCAATTTAATGATGGGAGTTATGAGGTGATGCTACGTTTTGAGCTTTTCAAGAAGTATAACCGAATGCTAACCCCTCGTTTCTTTTAA
>NZ_JAERQJ010000003.1 GCF_016735115.1 Aquimarina mytili
CTATAATAGAAAAGTAGAAGAAGGTAAAAATAAAATGAGTGTACTAAATGCTGTAAGAAACAAAATTATACACATCATTTTTGCTTTGATTAAAAATCAAACTTTTTATCAAAACCGCTTGAATTTGTCATAGAAATCGATGTGACGTAGCGTGTGTACTCAACTATGCTGAGTCTAGTTGAAACGTCAGTTCGAGTGGTTTTTCGTAATGTAATGGAGAAAAATTGTACTTCGGCAAGCTCAGCAGAGCTATCGAGAACTCCTAAGTGTACTATAGAATAAACTTGAACATATCGGTTCTAAAAACATCTCGATACACTGCACTACCGTGCAGCACTCGATGTGACGTAGCGTGTTTACTAGATTTTTAACGAGCTATCAATCTAGATTTGTTTTTACTTTAATTCTAAACTTACCATTTGTCAATGCCTTAGATTTTGTATCATCCAAATGGCTGTACATAGTACATGCAAAGGTACCTTCAACAATATAAGTGCTTTGATCCTCTTCCTCTACAGAAGTAATTTTAAACGAAGCATCCGTGTTTTCTCCGGCCGAAGTATAAAAATCTTGTTCTTCATCTGCAACTCCAGCTACTTTTGGTGGAAACAATGAAAACGTAATTCTTCTAAAGGTTTTATCGCTTACCCCTTCAGAATACACAAAATCGTTTGAATCAAAAAAAGACTCTAGAGTCTCATTCTCATTAGCTGTAGAACATAACCCCAAAGGCATTTCATAAATAAATAGTTTAGCTCCGTCAACATTAGGTACCGGACTTTGAGTATTATCAGGCAACACTCCAAATGCATATGAGCCAAAACAATCTTCTGTATCTTCTCCGGTACGTGGCACTCTATTTATACCTCCTCCGCCAAAATCTATAGTATGGTCATCGTTAGGAGGAGTACCAATTGTAGGATCATATGATTGAAATCTAATATCAAAGGCTTCATCACCTAAAGTTCCTGTAAAGAAAAATTGGTCAAGTAGTACTGGATTAACAGGAAGAGGAGCCTGAGGGTCATCACTATCAGAACCACAAGAAGAAAGCATTATTAATATGCTTGCTACGAATAAAGGGAAAGATAAAATTTTGTTTTTCATGTTACTTTTTTTGTTTGTTTTCTGTATTAAATTAACTAATTGTTATTACAACGATAGTACGTCGTTTACTTTATGTGTCTATAAGGGTAAAATGTTACCCTATTTTTTCGATTTTATTTGTATTGACACTAAGGTTTCTTTCAAACTCCTGTTGATAAGGAGTACTTATACTTGAGCTACGCGTTGCCAAAAGCATCTCGATAGTTCCGTGTGGCATTCGATGTGACGTAGCGTATATACTCAACTATGCTGAGTCTAGTTGAAACGTCAGTTCGAGTGGTTTTTCGTTATATCAATGTCATAACATATCGCCTCGTCAGTTCGAGTGGTTTTTCGCAATGTAATGGAGAAAAACTGTACTTGGGTAAACTCAGCAGAACTATCGAGAACTCTTAAGTGTACTATAGAATAAATTTGAACATATCGGTTCTAAAAACATTTCGATACACTGCATTGCCATGCAGCACTCGATGTGACGTAGCGTATATACTCAACTATGCTGAGTCTAGTTGAAACGTCAGTTCGAGTGGTTTTTTGCAATGTAATGGAGAAAAACTGTACTTGGGTAAACTCAGCAGAACTATCGAGAACTCTTTTAGTTATGAATGCATCTCGATAAAATTCTCCCTACGGTCAAATCACTCGATCCCGAAACAAGTTCGGGACAAGTTGTGGCGTAGCGTGTGTACCTATAATTCATGGTCATTTACGTATAAATACTTTAGTAATAAACACGTATTTATACTGTTGTTTCTTCTTTTGTCTTGGGATACCTTTAGCATATAATATTCGCTTTTACATTGATAAGAACATCTTCTATGCATACTACCCCTAGGCATAAAAAAATGTACTCTTAATAGTATATCGTGGAGATCAGAAACCACTCAAAAAAACGAGGCGGAATCCGAAAAGCCATACGAGTAGGAAATTCTTAAAACCAATATAGACATGGCATGTAGATCAGCATCAGTTAAAAGAGTTGCCGACAAAACCGTAAAGGCAAAACAACAAGTAGACAAGCTTCAGGCGATGATTCAGGCTCAGGAAGCCGCCAACAAGAAAAAATTCTACGAACAGATTGAGAGTCACTTGGCTAGCGCTAATATTACAGACGCAAGACAATTATCGTATAACTCTGATATCAAAACAGAATATACCAGCGAGTTTAGTTTAGATAAGATTGCGGCAGTAGTGACCTCTTCGTTAAAAGCTGTTTCGGCAGCATCAGACCCTACCGTGGTAAAACCTGCCATGAGTGCAGAAGCTATAGATGCGTATGTAGATGTAGTGAATACTGTGGCACAGGCCGCCAAATCTTCTTCAACAGCTTCGGCGAGTTTATCGTTCTCTATGAATCGTTTATCTCCGGGTATGTTTGGATTTTTATATGCATCCTCAGTAAGCATCCAGGAAGAAGAAACTTTTGGTAGCGAAGCGGTTACTTCTACCGCGATTTATTATCGACTTATGGAAAGTATCGATGATGTAAAGCATCAAGCAAGATTTGATGCTGCTCTTATCGATAAGAATAATTACTTACACATGAAAACATTACAAGCCGGACTTACCGATGAACTCGCTCAAGGTAATATAGACATTAATACCTGGATGAAACTAGACGATCAATACTCGGCAGCAGTAGCCAAACTTAAAGCCAGACTTGATGCCGATCAGATTAAATCAGCAGAGCAATTAGTGGTTAAAAAGAAAAGCATGACTGTATCGACCAATCACCAGCTTGTACTTGAATCTCTAAAAAAACTAACAGCAATGGGTGATATACATAAGGTAGCGATCGAGAGATCACAAGCTCGAATTGCGAGTTCATATTTCTAGATTAAATACATAAATAAACTAGCCCTCCTCATTTAAAAGCTTAGTAGCTATAGATACAGTTACTAAGCTTTTTTTGATATACTGGATAATGCTGTTACCCTTCGATAGGCTCAGGGTACGTTTTTGAACAAACTTGTAGAAGGTTGGTTCCTTAGCTTTCCGAAGGACTAACTCCTGAAAACTTACAACTGCATATTTTCAATAAAACGAGAGACTACTTTTTGGAATCCGTTGCTTACAAAGAGTACCGCAGGATAGGTGGCAATAAATGCAAATACAAACGAATTTAATCCCATAATGCCCGCACAGAAGAAATGAAAGGTGACAGGAATTATCAAAGCGAAGATATTATACGGTGGCGGGATAAACAGCACCAAAAAAAATAAGACTTCAAAAATAAAGGTTGAATGATTTAAGACCTTGATAAGTTTAGGTTTATCTTTTAGAAACTGAACCACATGCCTGGATCCATATGTTTTGGTATTAAATATCCCAAATACAATAGTGCCCGACCGCCATGTCTTTGAAATTAGTTTGGCTACACCTGCGGTTAAATAAGATACTATGGACTGATACGCAATAAACAATAAACTAGCCGCTACGATCACTTTATTATCAGGAAACAAAGCTATAATCAACAAGCATAACAACACAATACTCGACATCTGATCTGAACCATCTTTGCCAACCGGTAATCGAAAATGATAATATAACTGTGTTAGAAACAATAAGATCACTACCCACAATACCAACCCTGAACCTGTTGCAAGCTGGTATATAAAATAAAGTAACAATCCCAAACGAAAAAGCATTGCAATGGTTAAACCAAGGGGCTCAAAAAGAAATGATAATCCCTTCTTAAGTCGAGGCTTTTTTCTAAACTTTATCTCTCTCCATATGTACCAAGAGTAGAGTCCATTATTTCCCATCTGAGTTTTTAGCGCCATCAATTCTAAAGTCGAAATAATCAACCCTACCGCCAATATAATTCCGGTTAAGGTTATTACTACAGTGATGTTATTAAAATCAGTTAAAAAATTAAGTGTTTCAGTCAAATTCATGAAAATAAGATTCAAAGGTTTTGGTAGGATCATCTGTAGAGAAGTATCCGTATGTTGAATAAATTAAAAATCTTCGTTTGCAATTCTGGGATGATGGTTGGGCATAATTATTCACAAAATTAACCAGTACTATATAGGGAGTGTATAGTTCTAGTACCAAAGAATTTTTATCGATTTTACGTCTATGTTTCTTTTTATATTTTAAGAGCAAAGAAGTCATATCGGTCAGAGCTTTTAACGGTCTTTTCTCTGGATTCCAAATAAGCTTAGTAATCGCAAATCTTGTTTCATTTCCGTAAAGGTCAATCTCTACCGGATCAAAAACCTGATCTGTATCGATATCATAATCCTGATAATACAATACATAATCTGTAGTCTTTGGTATGGGGGCAAAAAAAGTCCACTTAGGTACTAAAGAGAAATAATTATAGATACTAATATACATTTCGGTTGCCCGAAACTGATAAAACAACGTAGCTATCCCCCAAATTAAAAAGAAGGAGACGATTAAGATTTCTACGACAATCATATTATCTGTTTTTATTTTTTAGCCGAAGTAGCTCTTGAATACTACGACCTTTTTTTATTGTTTTCGCTTTATCCCTGGTTCTTGACAGCTCGTTTTCTTTCATTTCAATTTCGATTATAGATTGAGTAATATCGATATCTTCGTGAATAACAAAAGCCCCGCCTATGGCTTCTTGTGCCATAGCCGCAGCTTCTGCCAATGCACTTTTAAGCGCAGTGCGTTGCACTTCGCTCATCTCTTTGTGTATAAAATCCAGCATTAAAAAGAATTTTTGCCGTCTATTTTTTCATGTTTAAAAGATCAGAAGGTTTAGAACCTGATCGTTGTTTGGGCGCATTTAGTGAATCATCGGGTAACTCGGGATCTGCCAGGGCAGCTACAGCAATCAGTACTTCGGCAACGACCTCACCAGCATCGGCAGCAGCCTCACCCGCATCAGCAGCGGCATCCCCTGCATCGGCTGCATCATCCCCTGCATCAGCAGCGGCATCATCGCCAGCGTTATCATCGGCATCATTATCATCTGCCGCATGGTCATCGGCAGCATCATCTGCAGCATCATCATCGGCAGCATCATTATCCTTGTTTCGTGCGGCCTTTACTGCTTTGGCAACTACCATTCCTGCATTGATAGTAAAAGCAGCAGCAGCTATTGCCAAGGCAACTACTTGTGTAGCATCAGACTCCTCTGATGTTGTGCCATAAAAATCATACTCAGTCGTTGGTCTATGATCTCCTTTACCCCATTTATAACCAAAGAAAATTAATGTGGATTTATCCTTAGGATCCTTAGAGATCGCTATAGCCACATTATGAGAATTATCATCGCTTGCAAACCAAGCCAACATATAAGTAGTATCTTTTGAATCCTGGTCTTTTTGCTCTAAAAACAAAGGGTTTTTGATATCATTACCAGCAAAAGTAACATGACTCCCCGATAAAACCAGATCACCTTGTTTAACCTTATCATGATTAGTTGTTTTATAGGTACCATCAAAATCCTCGAAGTGAAACACTTGTTTTGCGCTAAGTGCAGCAAGATTAAAAGTGGTCGATTGAGCCGTACTTGGGGCAATGGTATATACACCTTCTCCAGTACTTTTGATCAACTGCAAACTAGAAGGGTTATTATCGCTTGCGTTCCAGGTAATTTCTGAAAGTAAGTTTTGAGGATTATTAATGGTCACCCCGTCAGAAATTGCAGACATTTGTGTGGGTCCGGTACCGGTAAATGTAAAATGAAAGATGGGGCCGAAATTAGCTTTCTTAAAATCCCCGGCAGCATCATATAAGCTGATTAGAAATGCGGTTTCAGTAGACATATTTTTTGGTTTAAGAGTTATTTTAAATTTACCGTTTTTTTACCACCTAAACTGAATAATATCAAACAAAAACAGCTTTGTAGGAAACTATTTTCAAGTCTAATTCGGCATATCTGATTAAGGGCAATTTCCCCGCCATAAACACCTAATTTATACAAAAATCTTTTTAAATTTCCTTACGGTTTTCCTCATCGGAAGGTTGGAAATATTGGGGTAAATTAGGGTGACCTCTCGAGTTTACTTAACAACTATACAGTAACATTTCTATATCCCAACACATTAACATAAGTACTATAGATTGTTTTGTTTATAAACGAAACAACAATAGACATCCAAGTCAGTAAAACTTTAAAGAATAAAAAAAGGCCAATCTCATAAAATGAAACTGATCTGTTATAATATTGCAATACATTAATCAGAAGACCAAAACAAAAAATGAGAACACTACAGCTATTGATCCTAGCACTAATATCCTTACTACTAACCATATCATGCAATAAAGATGATAGTCTAAACAATAGAATAGTCATCACCCAATTCGTTTTCAAAGGAGATATTATGATAAACAACCAGGCAGAATTGGTCAATTTTGCACTTCAAGGATATACTGAAATACAAGGAAACTTAACTATATCTGGAGTTACTGATCTAACACCCTTAAATGCTATTACTAAAATAGATGGAACCGTCTTAATAAAAAACAATCCAGATATGGTGACCTTATCAGGGTTTTCTGGAATTACAGCAATTTCGCACTCTTTAAGTATTTCAAATAATCAAGCCTTAGAATCGATAACGGGTTTTGAACAATTAGAAACTGTAGATATATTTTTTGTATATAAAAATGAGAAATTAAAAAACATAGATAGCTTTGGCCAACTAAAAAAAGTAGAGGTGCTGGATATAAATTCTAATCCTGAATTAGTATCGATTGAGGCATTTTCAAACGTAGAGCGTTTAAGTGGTATTGCAATAAAAAGAAATTCAAAACTAACCACAATATCACCTTTTTCTAAGTTAACCGAGATATCTAAATCTTTTGAAGTTAAAAATAATACTTCTTTACCTGGTCTGAGTTGTTTTGCTACATTACAAAAAATAGGCGAATCAATGGTTATTACTGAAAACAAATCATTAACCACTTTAGACGGAATATCAAATATAAGAACTATAGGTACTGGTTCTACGATTATAGATAACGAAAACTTGGACAACTTTTGTGCCTTACAAAATGTTGATTTTACAGATAAAAAATACTCAGTTTTTGGCAACTTACATGATCCTACCAAAGAACAATTAAGAGGGTCAGGTTGTAAGAGTTGATTAAAACCAAAATAAATATGATTATCAGGCATTCTTTTCATCTGTAGACTTTTTTATGATACACCATGCTAGATGTGGTATTCGACCCCGAAACAAGTTCGGAATAAGCTATGACATCTTGTATTAACTCTACATCTCAACAGTAACATTCCTATTACATAATACATAAACATTATATTTTTTTACATATGAACGAAACAACAATACCTAACGACTTAGACGAAACATCCCCAAGAAGAAGGGCACTATTACCGATATGGATCAAGATATTCTTATGGATATTTATGATTTTCGGTTTTATAGCTCCGATAGGATTACTATTTGGGTTTTTAGGCATGGGGTTTAACTTATCACTCTATGGATTGGAAACTACCAATGCTTTATCTGTAGTCGGGCTTCTTATAACATTATTATTTGCTATAAAAGGTGTAGTCTCTTTTGGATTATGGACCGAGAAAGATTGGGCGGTTCAACTAGCCATTATAGATGCTTCATTTGGAATCATTGTATGCCTCTTTGTATTGATTTTTCCGTTATTAGTTGATAACAATGATATTGGTTTTAGTATACGATTAGAGTTGGTAGTATTGGTTCCTTATCTTCAGAAAATGATGAATATTAAAGAAGATTGGAGTGATAGAGTGGCAAATAATTAAAAAATAAAAGAAGGTCAGTTTCAAAAAATGAAACTGACCCTTTGTATTCTTGCAGTTGTCTAACCATAATTACTAATTGAATTTGGTTAGCCTTAATATAACGAATCTATGACGAGAGAACAGCATTTAGCATTTTGTAAAAAATGTACAAACCGTGAGATGGACCTTAAACAAGGTTTAGTCTGCACGCTTACTAAAGAAAAAGCAAACTTTATAAACGAATGTCGTGATTATATTCTTGATCCAGAATACCAGGAGCGATTTGATGACACCAAACCTTTGGAAAACCATGTAATAAAAAGCTTGGTAGACAATAACGTATTAGATACACTAAGGCAAGAGCAAAATTACCCTCAAGGATTAATAGCGGGGATATCAACTGGAATTGTTGGAGCAGCAATCTGGGGAGCTATTACTGTAGCTACAGGGTTTCAAATTGGCTTTATGGCACTTGCCATAGGAGCTGCAGTGGGAATTGCAATCCGCTTTTCTGGCAAAGGAGTAGATTCAATATTTGGAATTTCGGGTGCTATTATTGCTGTATTGAGCTGCCTGCTTGGTAATTTCTTTAGCATTATAGGTTTTTTAGCCCATCAAGAAGATCTTAATTATATCGATACTTTATTTTTGTTTGACTACTCATTTTTATGGCCTATCATGCAAGAGACTTTTAGCATAATCGATCTGCTCTTTTATGGAATCGCCGGAGCCGAAGGTTATAAATTTTCGTTTAGAGCCTTGACTGAAAAAGATATTGCTCAACTAAAGGAAGAATAGTCAAATTTTACACCATGCAAAACAACTAGGAGTACTAAAAATAGCGCTCCATGTTTATATATATCGAAGTACAATTCTCCCTGTGGTCGAATCACTGGATGCGACATATCATTTTGTGATCAGTTGAAGTGATTTTGATGATAATCGAGATTATACCGAGAACTGTTTTTTATCTAAACGTCCAAACTTCATTTTAAATAAATAGTTTAGATTTGTTTCTTCATACTTTAGAAAACAAAAAATTACTACATGAGTGAAAAATGGAAAAACAAGATAAAAACCGGGGGAATATGGGGAGGTATGACTGCTATTATTTCTAACCTATTTAGATTAGCAGATCATGTATCTTTTGAAGATATCTTTTTTACGTATCGTTTTTTATTAGAACTTCTAGTATTCTTAGTAGTAGGGATTTTATTTTTTTCAGGAGGTTTTAATGTAAAACCTAAGGAATAATATTTTCAAGATCTAAGAAGTGTACATATCATATAACTCAGAAATCTTAGGGATTCAACATGAAATATCTGCTCACCGGACAAGAAACCGAAAGATTAAGCTTTAGGCTTTTAGAACCTGAGGATTTTAATGCCTGGGTTCCTCTTTTTAAAGAAAAAGACGTGGCTAAGTTTTTGGGTATGGATCCAAAACTATCGCCTAACGGCCTATGTCAAGCGTGGTTTGATAAATCGTTTAATCGATATCAAAATGATTTAGGCGGCATGAATGTTTTAATTGATAAAAAAACAAACCAATTTATTGGACAATGCGGGCTCTTAATACAGACCATTGATGATGTCAAACGGCTTGAAGTGGGGTATTCTATTCTTCCCAAATTTTGGAACCAGGGATATGCTTATGAAGCAGCACGAAAATGCAAAGACTATGCTTTTGAAAATAACTTTACTGATTCATTAATCTCTGTAGTACATATCGATAATATAGGTTCTGAAAAAGTGGCTTTAAAAAATGGAATGACCTTCGAAAAACTAACCGAAGAGGTTTTTAATGTGTTTAGCATTAGTAAAGAAGATTGGAAGCTTTCAAAGCAAATCTGATCCTATAGATCCCAATCTATGACGCGATAACAAATTCTCAACCCCAAACCCTCATATTTTTAGAGTACCATTTAACATTACTTTATCATTACTGGTTGTAATATTCTTTAAAAAGTAACGACCTTTAAGATATGATTAAAGAGTTTACAGAATTTTCTACAGAAGCTATCTTAAAAACAGGAGACGAAGAGTTACTAAAACCGTATACAGTATCAAAGCTTATAGGGTTGTATACCTTTGTTTGGGTTAAAAATTCTGAAGCTACTTTAGAAATTGATGGCATCGTTACCACTATCAAAAAAGATAAGATTGTAGTACTTACACCAAATCAATATTTCAAATTTATTAGTGGATCAAATTTGATTGTATATCAATTTAATCGCGAGTTTTATTGTATTAAAGATCATGATAAAGAAGTGAGTTGTATGGGTATTCTTTTTTATGGTAATAGTACAATACCTATTATAGAATTAGATAATAAAGAAAGTGGTAAGCTTGATTTGTTTCACCAGATTTTTTTGGAAGAACTAGATACCGTAGATACTATACAAGCCGAAATGTTGCGTATGCTTATGGCACGATTTATTATCACCACTACCCGATTGATTAAACAACAAGGAGGATATGATGAGAATAAAAATCAGGTAGACCTTATTAAAGAATTTAATGCTTTGGTAGAATTTAATTTTAGAAAAGAGCATTCTGTAGCGTTTTATGCGGAAAAATTATTCAAATCCCCTAAGACACTCTCGAATAATTTTGCTAAATTTGAGAAAAGCCCACTCCAGATCATACATGATCGAATTGTTTTAGAAGCCAAACGCCTACTTATTTATACAGAAAAGACTGCCAAGGAGATTGCGTATGAAATTGGTTTTGAAGATGCGTCACACCTGAGCAGAATGTTTAAGAAACATACCTCTTTTTCGCCTTCAGATTTTAGAAAACAGCTTAAATCTGAACCTGTCGGGAATTATTGACAAGTGTAAAGGAAAAAGTGCCATGTTATAGAATTTGTTTTTGCCCCAACTTTGTAGTGTAATTAATAAAAGAACCACCGAAACCTGTTTCGGGAAAAACATAAAGACATGAAAAATTTTACTCACCATATTAAAATAGCTTTTTTTGGAATATTATTTCTTGCTTTTTCTACGGGTACTGCCCAGGTAGAATTAGAAACGGTATACCTTAACGATTATACTGAAGAGGAAGTATATACAAATAATTTTAGCAGTTTTAACGACGATTTAATTGCTGAAGATGTTATCAATTTTAGAATTGAAATAAAAAAAGCAAAAGAAGATAATAGCTATTTATTATTTCTTTCAGAAAGAAATAGTCTCGAAGTGTTGACCGCTGGGTATTTAAAAACGATCCGCAAAGGAGCAAACAGAAGTACTGATGCTGAAGCTTTTGTAAATTATCTTAGAGAAAAACTTCCAGAATTAATTAATCAATTTAGGAAAGATAATAACCTTGAAGAGTTATATATCATTTCTCGAAAAAATACTTTTAATGGTAAAATAGACGCTTTACCGGTTGTACTTTAATTTTTTATTATTTTTTTATTAAATTCGGGTTGCTAACAAATTACCCCTATTAATGAAAAATAAATTACCCCTATTGCTGCGCATTGTCGTGGCAATAATTCTAATTCAGACTCTCCGATTTAAATTTACCGCGCATCCAGATAGTGTTTACATTTTTACCAAAGTAGGTTTAGAGCCTTACGGTAGAATAATTACAGGAGTAACCGAACTTATTGCTGGAGTATTACTCTTCATTCCAAAAACTATTTGGATGGGAGCTACTTTAACACTAGGAATTATTGGTGGAGCCATAATGATGCATTTAACCAAATTAGGGATTGAAGTAAATAATGATGGAGGTATTCTTTTTATTACTGCTGTTATTACTTTTGTCTTAAGTGCCATAATTCTTTGGATGAAAAGAAGAGAAGTCAACTTTTTCTAAAAAGATCACCTAAAAACATATATACTAAAAGCTTAAACCCTTGCAATTGCAAGGGTTTTTTATTTCGGGAAGAATCGACAAGTATCCGGGAAAATCTTCCATTTCTTATGGCTACTTTCTGATGCATCTTTGTATTGTTAATATAAAACAATAGAAAGATGACAATTCAGAATAAATCAATTTTTAATCTCATAGAGATTTTCAGAAAAGGAAAGAAACAAATCATAAATACAATAAACCCTAAGACACATTGTGAGCAAAAAGGGATTCATGATTTTTATTGTGATACAGAAAAACCTTTTATAGAAAGGAGCTAATACAAGTTAAAATCAAGATCGGGAATTTTTGACAAGTCTCCGGGAAGAATAAACATTTTATCACCTTGATTTTCACCTGATCTTTGTACCAGAAAATTAAAACAAATTATAACACATCCTGAAACACGTTTAGGATAAACTAAAACAAAAATAAAACTATAAAAACTTTAAAATTATGAGCACATTTAATGTACCAACCAGAGAAGAAGTAAGCGCTAATAACCAAGCGATATTTGACAACTTAAATAAAGCTTTAGGATTTGTTCCTAATCTATACGCAACTTATGCGCATAGTGATACAGCTCTAGAAAATTATCTAAACTTTTCTAATGCAAAAACATCATTATCAGCAAAAGAAAAAGAAGTAGTTAACCTAGCCGTTAGCCAAGTAAATGAATGTATTTATTGTTTATCAGCACATACTGCAATCGGAAAAATGAATGGATTCACTGATGAACAAATCCTTGAACTAAGAGCTGGATATGCTTCTTTTGACAGCAAACTGGATGCCTTGGCTAAACTAGCTAAAAATGTTACCGAAAATAGAGGAAAAACAGATCAAAACGTAATCGAAAATTTCTTTGCAGCTGGATATACAAAAGGAAACTTGATTGATACGATCTCATTAGTGGGTGATAAAACCATCTCTAATTACATCCATAGTACGACTCAGGTTCCTGTAGATTTCCCGGTTGCTCAACCACTAGAAACTGCAACAGTATAAGTGTAACCATCGAGGTAGAATTACCCCTTTATATATTTCCCGGAAGAAGCAAGAAATAAAAAGCTCTTCCTTTTTCCGGGAACCTTTTAAAAATAAAATAATTAATCATTTATATACATTAATAATTATCAAAACCATGAAAAATTTAATCTCATTATTTACATTACTTTTAGCAATCACTTTTAGCGCACAGGCGCAAGACGTAAAAACAGTTGCTTTAGAACAAACTAAAGGAGAATTTACTCAAAAAGAAATCAAATTATCTGAGGGAAGTTATATTTTCAATATCACTAATAATCAAGCGGGAACTGATGTAGGTTTCGTATTAGTACCTCAAGGAAAAGATGCATCTGATGCCAAAAATCACATCAAAGAAGCATACGTAACTAAGGTAGTTGCCGAAGGTAAAACTGAAAGCTCGAATACAGTTACGCTACAGAAAGGAACATATACATACTTTTGTCCGTTAAATAAGACACCGCAATATACTCTGGTAGTAGAGTAATTACATGTCTTTTTCAAAACTTAAAACCTTGTTAATATAGATTAGCAAGGTTTTTCTTTTTATATTTTAGCTAAAAACTAACCCTGATGAAAAACTTATTTGTCCTCGTAGTATGTCTTTTGACATTAGTTGCCTGTAAAACCGATGTTAAAAAGCAGAATCAATACGAAGAAGATGTAGAAGTAAGAGATCCACAACTTATTACTAACAAGGAGAAAAAGAAAATGCTTACTACAGCCGAGGCTATTGCGCATGCAAATGGATTTGAACATTGGAATAAAGTAAAAGAAATAATCTTCACTTTTAATGTGGATCGAGATACAGTCCACTCAGAACGATCGTGGAACTGGAAGCCTAAAGAAAATCTGGTTACCATGACCTCTGCAACAGATACCATTACGTATAATAGAACTCAAATAGATAGTACTAATCAAAAAGCAGACGAAGGTTTTATCAATGACAAATATTGGTTATTGGCTCCTTTTAATTTAGTTTGGGATAGCGCAAGTTTTACTTCGCAACATCAAGTAAAAGCTGTTGCTCCAATTAGTAATAAAGAAATGCAAAAGCTAACCATTGTTTATAAAAATGAAGGTGGGTATACTCCGGGCGATGCTTATGATTTTTATTTTGAAGGGGATTTCATTATCAAAGAATGGGTTTTTAGACAAAAAAATACCGCAGAGCCATCATTGATTACTTCTTGGGAAAATTATAATACGTATAACGGAATCAAAATTGCAAAAACTCATAAACGCAATGAAGGTGATTGGACCTTACATTTTACAAATATTGAGATAATTACAGAATAACACACCGGTATTATATATCGGTTATGCTTCTTTTTTCTTAAGAAAGAAAGTGATTATCATGGCTATACTAGTCGCTACCAATAAGGCTATAAAGCTAAGTTGAAGACTATCTATTTTTGATAAAAAACCTAAAAGTGGCGGACTTAATAAAAAGCCTAAATATCCAAACCCGGCAACAAAAGAGATTCCTTGTGCAGCAGAAATACCATTGGTTTTTCCTGCTAGTCTAAATAACTCAGGAATAATTACCGAAAACCCTAACCCTACCAATCCAAAACCAAAGATGCTAATTACTAATTGAGAAGCTAATACTGCAGAAAATCCAAGAATACTTAAAACACATCCACCGACAATTATAGCTAGCGATCCAAATCGTTTACTAATTGCATCTCCCAAAAAGCGCCCCAATGTCATCGTGGCAGAAAAAGCTACGAATCCAAACCCGGATATCTTCTCTGAAGTAACCTTTATAACATCTTGCAAATATAACTTGCTCCAATGCTCTATGGCACCTTCGCTACCCATAATTAAAAAAGCTATAATAGTAAGCCCAAGTAGCGGACGAATAAGACTTAAATCATAAGACTCTTTTTTCTTTTTGGAGGCACTACCTTTGATATCAAAGTACGCTTTGAAGATTATCAAATTAGTAAGGATAACAAAAATTACGGCGCATAGCATATGCATTATTGGAACTTCAAAATAATCAATTATTAAACTCCCAATACCGGCTCCAATTACACCTCCTAAACTAAAAAAACCATGTGAAGCCGACATAATATGAATTGTATCTTCTTGTTCAATATCCGAGACAAGGGCATTCATAGAAATATCGGTTAGGCATCCTGACAATCCTACTAAAAAAAGAGAAATACACAATGTAAGATACGTGGGCATCAATAAAGGGATCAAAAATAACAACGAGAATACTACAATAGCAAAAAATGTAGTTTTGCCGACCCCTATCCTATCAATGATTAAAGATGACAAAGGAATCATTACAAGGGTACCTAGGGCAAAACAAAATAATGCAATCCCCAATTGTGCATCATCTATTGCCAATTTGGATCGTACCTGAGGAATATAAAGTACCCAAGTACCGACAATGATGTTTAACGATGCAAATACCCATGCAGGACCAAAGTAACGCAGCTTTGTAAGGATCAATTGTAGTGAGTTCATTATTAGTTAGTTTGCATACTCATTGTTATCATCTCAAAATTAAGACTATACCAGCATTAATTCATAAAACAAAATATTCCATCCCTAAGACAAAATATTCTAATAAGCTCTTTATAAATAAAAAAAATGATAATTTTATTACATGAAAATGTCTTATGAGCAAATCTATCTAGAGCAATCCAAGTCTTTAAAAATAGAGACCTATACTTACGATTCGCTATGTAACACTATTAATTGGCATATACATCCAGAGTATGAAATTGTGTATATTAAAAATGGTAGTGGTAAAATTCAACTTGATAGATATTCTCAAGAGTATACTGATGGATGTATCATTTTTTTAGGACCGAATATTCCACACATGCCTTTTGGCAATAAAGAATTTAAGACCAATGTAGAAGTAGTGATTCAATTTCCAGAAGCTTTTGTTACAGAAAAACTAATTCATTTTCCTGAGTTTGCATCGATGATGAAATTCATTCAAAAATCAACACAAGGCATCATCTTTTCTTCTGAGACTCATAAAAAATTATCTGCCGCTTTTCTGAAATTCAGAAATCAAAATAATACCGAAAAGCTCCTAAATTTTTCACAACTATTATATCAACTTTCAATTTCTGAAGGTCAAAAGTTAATTCTTAAAAACAATCATTCTTTAGAGATTAACAAACATTCTCTAGAAAGAATTGCAAAAGTATACCAGTATATAAATAAGAACTATAATAAAGAAATACGATCAGAAAGCATTGCCAATAGCTTAGGGTTGACTCCAAATTCTTTTTGCAGAATGTTTAAATCATCTACTAATCGAAGTTTTATTAATTTTCTAAATGAGTTTAGAATACGAAAAGCGCAAGAACATTTCGAAAACGATAAACATGTTACAGTTTCAGAAGTTATGTATCAATGCGGGTTTAACGATCCTTCTTACTTTTCAAGGCAGTTTAAAAAGTACTTAGGTGTCTCTCCTTCAGATTACAACAAACAGTAACCTAGGATTGTTTCGGTTTATGTATTAATTGACTAAACCCTACCTTATCAATGAAACGTGTTATTACATTAGGCATCAATCGATATTTTCTTCTTCATTGACCTCTTCTACTTGACCCGACTGATAATCTATACGGTACTTCTTTTCTTTACAACAGCTTTGAGTAGAATATAATCCAAAAAGTTGACTCGTATTTGTATATCCACCAATAATAATTTCTGCATGTGTCTTATATCGCAACAATTTTCTAAATATTCCATAAGCATTTATGGGTGGATTTGTTCTAAACTCCCCATCAGTGTGGTAATAAATCGAAATACCTCGATAAACCCGACTAAACAAAGCTCCATGTTGAGTCTTCCATTTTGTAACATATATTATCTTTCCTTCTTTAGGCAATCGAATAGTGCCCACTATCGGTTTTGGGTTGTTTGCAGTTATTTGTGCTAATATTACGAGAGCAAATATTACAGTGAATATCGTGAGCAAAACTTTAACAATTTTCTTTAAGGAAAGATTCCAGTACATAACTATCAAAACAAAGGCGTTAATAATGAAGATAACCCCCAAAATTTTGATCCAAGTAAAAATATTACTTAGCGATTTAGGGTTAATAGTATTATAATCACTACTAATAATAGTCAATGCTAGAGTTACCGAAAATAGAAAAACACCACTACTTAAAAATGCATAATACGGCTTTCTATTCTCTGTATTAGTATCTGGATTTTGTTTCACCTTGCTCTTAAAATTACGTTTCTTTGATTTTTATGTATTGAAAATACAATTTGTTACCGTAAAGAACCATATTTTGCAAAAAGACTTACAATCTCAATAATACTAACTAGACAACTCACTATTCTTTTCTAAAATCCCTTGTTTTAGTATTTGTCCAAATCTAAACATATCTTCAAAAGAGCAATAAAATGGAGCGGGAGCCAATCGAATTACATTGGGTTCTCTCCAATCGGTTATCACACCGTTCTTCATCAAAAATTCGAATAGTTTTTTGCCTTCTCCATGCAAAAATACGGAAAGCTGGGTTCCTCGTTCTTTAGGGTTAGATGGAGTAATAATTTCAAAAGTACTTTCTACTTGCGCATCTATTTCTTTCAGAATATATTCTAGATAAGCTACAATGAGATTCCGTTTTTTGATTAGGGCATCCATACCAACTTCATCAAATAATTCTAACGATGCCAGATATGGCGCCAAAGCTAAAATTGGTGCATTGCTTAACTGCCAGGCATCTGCATTAGGCATGGGTTCAAACTGGGGTTTCATCAAAAAACGGGTTTCTCTACTTGTACCCCACCATCCTTCAAATCTTGGAATCTCTGTTTGATTATGAAAACGCTCATGTATAAAGCACCCCGAGGCGTTACCTGGTCCACTATTCATATACTTATAGCTACACCAAGAAGCAAAATCAACATCCCAATCGTGTAGTTCTAATTTAATATTCCCGGCGGCATGTGCAAGATCCCATCCTACAAAAGCGCCAATATCATGCCCTGCTTTTGTGATGGTTTTCATATCAAAAACTTGTCCTGTATAATAATTTACGCCTCCAATCAAAATAAGAGCACATTCCTCTCCAACCTCAGTAATTGTATCGAGAATATCTTCTATCCTAAAATTATGTTCTCCATCACGTTTCTTGATTTCTACTATAGCATCATTAGGGTCATATCCATGAAACCGAACTTGGCTCTGCAACATATATTGATCACTTGGAAAAGCTTTTTCTTCACAAATGATCTTATATCTTTTTCCTTTAGGTCTATAAAAAGAAACCATTAACAAATGAAGGTTTACTGTAAGTGTATTCATTACAGTAATTTCTGAAGGTTTGGCCCCTATAATTTTACTAAGAGGATTAGCCAATCGCTCATGGTAATCCCACCAAGGTTTATCTGCATAAAAATGTCCTTCAACAGCAAGCTCTTCCCAGTCTTGCATTACCTCATCAACATATTTTTTTGCGTTTTTAGGCTGCAACCCTAGCGAATTTCCTGTGAAATAAATAACCTGCTTTTCATTAACTTTTGGAAAAAGAAAATGATCTCTATATGAGTTTAATGTATCCTGTTTGTCTAATCTTTGAGCAAATTCTAAAGTATTCTCAAATTGCATTCTTGGTGTTTTGATCCAAAAATACAGATTAGAAATGACAGATAAGAATATCTTGTTCATAAAGTTTTTTAGCTTTGCAAAAAAGTTAGCAACATGCATTTTATTCCTGAAGAGTTAGATAATTACGTTGTAAAACACACACAACAAGAACCTGAATTATTACAACAACTTACTCGAGAAACATATCAAAAAATACTACAACCTCGAATGCTTAGTGGTCCATATCAAGGACGTGTTCTAAGTATGCTATCTAAACTCATTGCTCCAAAAAACATCCTTGAAATTGGAACATATACTGGCTATTCTGCCCTTTGTTTAGCTGAAGGAATTCAAAAAGAAGGAGCGTTGCATACCATAGATATTAATGAAGAATTAGAGGACTTTCAGAGAAAATATTTTGACCTTTCTCCTTATGGAAAACAGATCCACCAACACATTGGAGACGCCACTCAAATAATCCCTAATCTCGATAGTACATTTGATTTGGTATTCATTGATGCAGATAAACCTAATTACCCCACATATTTTGAACTAATTATTGAAAAGATGAATACTGGAGGTGTAATACTATCTGATAATGTATTGTGGAGTGGAAAAATAATTCAAGAAGTTGCTGAAGAAGACATATCTACAAAAGCGCTTCTGGAGTACAATAAACTTTTGATTACAGATAAAAGAATAGAAACCGTCTTACTACCTATTAGAGATGGATTAACAATTAGTAGAGTTATGTAAAATAAACAAAGGGAGCTTTTGAAAGCTCCCTTTGTTTATTTGTTTTAATACATTATGATTATTGAACTGCTTTAAAAGCATCAATATTACCATAACCAAATCGTCTATTACGGTTTGGATAATTATCTGCTGCACGTCTTAATTTATCTAGCACCTGATCTCTATTCATGTTTGGATTACGAGCCCATACTAATGCTGCGATACCCGCAGTTGTTGCTGTAGCAACCGATGATCCTCCGACCATATTTCTTGTATTACTATTAAACCCTATTACAGGCACTGTTCTATCACTGTTGGCTCTTCTTTGCATAGCAATAGTAAAATCAATTTGTCTACCACTATGGCAGTTACTACAACGATCTCCATTATCTTTTACTCCTGTAACCGCTACAGTTTCAGACATCGATGCAGGAAAAGTTACTGGATACCAATTGGTAAAACTGGTAGATGTTCCTCCTGCAGCAAAAATTAACTTACCTCTATTATGGGCATATCGAACAGCATCTTTTACACTTCCTATAGACCATACATAACCCAATGACATAGAAATAATACGCACATCTGATCTATCGCCTAGTTGTCTTAACGCGTTACTAACTCCTCTGCGTTCTCTTGAGCTATTTAACAATACATCTCCAGTACCTCTATATGCCACAAGGTTTGCATTGTATGCAACTCCTACAGGCATCCCATCATCATTACGAGGAGAAACCATTGCTGATGCCATTGATGTTCCGTGACCGCATTGATCACTATCTGATCCATCAAAGGTTCCAAATCTTTGTACAGTTCTTCCGGTAGAAAATCCATCATTAAATCCATTACTACTTAAAAGATTTTGACTAGATGATATTCCTGTATCTATTAAACCAATAGTGATTCCTGCTCCTGTACTTAAATTCCATGCTTGAGGAACATTATGAACGTCAAAATTCCAAGGTAACCATGCATTTGGTGAGATTACTCTATAATCCTGCGTATTTAACGTTCGGTTTCCTGTTTCACAACCAAAAGACTTCGGCTGTATTTCATTATTACTAAATAAAAAAGATTCATAACCTAGAGGGTCCAGATAACGAATTTGGTCAGCCGATTTTAACGCTCTAATGGTTTCTATATCAGAAATTTGAACATCTATAGCATTAAGAACATCATAATCATAAACTATTGGATCTGACTTTGATATATCTTCAGAAGACCTTACAATGTTTACTATATTTTCTTTTGCATCTATCAATCTGGAAGATTTTTCTATAGAGAAGCTTTCTCCTTCATAACCAAAACCAATGCTTAAAATTCCGCCACCATGCATAACGGCACTATATAACATATCATCAGGAGCATCCATCCATTTGACGTCTCCATATTGCCTTAATTGGCTTTCGATATAATCGTTAATTACTTTTTTAGATAATAATTCTTGGGATTGAAAAGAATTTGAGTTTGGATCAATAATTTCATTAGGGTCATCTTTTGAGCATGAGAATACCAGAATAAGCCCAATGGCAAAAAGTGCAATTTTTTTCATTTTGAATAAGATTTACGAGTTTGTGTATAAAAGCCTATGTAATAAAAAATCCTTGGGACGCGGAAAAATTATCATTTAGTTAATTTCATGGCTAATATATTAAATATTCACTAAATATTACACCTGTTTATTAAGATAATGGCAATGAAATTGAAAATATTATGCTTGCACAGCATCTAGAATAAAGTTGAAATTTCCCCGTAACCCAAGTAAACATTGAGGTTTAATAGAAAAGAAAGTATACTTACAATAATCACAAAAAAATCATAGATTTTTTAATAAATGCTAAAAAATTACACACTAAAATTAAGTAAAACTAAAAAATAGAGGGTTACAGCTTACGTTTTACCGGACCGGTAATCTCATTGACATCATCTTTAACTTTGTCAATCTCCTTTTTGATATCTGTAGTAATGGAATTAGGGATATCTGTATCTATACCATGTTTTTCTGCACTTTTGGTGATTTCGGTTTTGATATCGTTAGTAGCATCTTTAACAATACGCATACCTTTACCTAAGCCACGAGCAATTTCAGGGATCTTATCGGCCCCAAAAACCATCACCAGTATAAAAACGATGAAAGCAATTTCTGTTCCGCTAATAAATAAAGGTAGTGTAATCATAATGCAAATATATAGAATATCGTTAAAACAAAAGCCATCCTCGGCATATCGGGATGGCTTTTATTTAGAATTTATTTTTTAACTATTGTCCTTTAACTTTATTTTTAAATTCTTGAAACTTTCCTAATTTTTTTCGTTTAGGCCAACTATTATTGGATGTATCAATATCTGCTGTTTCCTGATTAGGATCTACAACAATTTTTGAAATAGCCTTCTCTGTAGCCATAGCTCTTTTTACTGAGCTATCATTTTTACGCCAGATCTCTGCGGGATAGGTAATTGTTTCAGTAGTACCATCCTCATAGGTATATTCTACTATTAATGGCATTACCAATCCTCCTGGTTTTTCAAATGTAATCTCATAGAAAAACTTTGGATTTTTCATTCGTGCTCTTTCTTCGGCAGAAAAATTATCCATTAAGTACTCTTTTAATTTTATTGGGTCTTCAATTATACCATCATTCCCTTTAATTCTAGTATAATCATCACTTCCTTCTTCTACCATAACCACTAAATCTGCGGGGTTAGCAAATCTTAACCTTCTATTATTTGAGGCAAAACGCTGAGATTCTAATGTTGGAATTTTAGAGACTACAAATTTCTTTACCTCGCTAACACCAATATCAGTATAATCAGTGGTATAAAACCAACCTCTCCAAAACCAATCCAAATCTACCGCAGAAGCATCTTCCATAGTTCTAAAAAAGTCTTCAGGTGTTGGATGTTTGAACATCCAGCGTTGAGAATAGGTTCTAAATGCATAATCAAAAAGTTCTCTTCCCATCACAGTTTCTCTAAGAATATTTAATCCTGTCGCCGGTTTTGCATATGCATTCGGACCAAATTGATGAATATTATTAGACTGCGTCATTATAGGAGATAAACGGTTTTGGTTTCCACTCATATAAGGAACAATTTTTGCAGCTGGACCTCGACGAGATGGATATTTTTTATCTTTTCCTAATGCCTCTGGATACCACTCTCCGAAATCTTGCTCTGCCACATATTGTACGAATGTATTCAGACCTTCGTCCATCCAAGTCCATTGACGTTCATCACTATTTACAATCATTGGAAAGAAGTTATGACCAACCTCATGGATGATAACACTCATCATTCCGTACTTAACCCTATCAGAATATGCTCCGTCAGGATCAGGTCTACCATAGTTCCAACAAATCATAGGATATTCCATTCCTTGATTTTTAGCATGTACTGAAATAGCCTTGTGATATGGATAATCAAAGGTCATTCGGCTATACGATTTTAAGGTACTTGCAACTACTTTTGTTGACCAATCTTCCCAAAGTGGATTTCCTTCTTTTGGATACATTGACACAGCCATAACATCTCTATCACCAATCTTAACAGCCATCATGTCCCAGATAAATCTTCTCGAAGTTGCGAATCCAAAATCACGAACATTTTCAGCTTTTAATTTCCAGGTTTTCTTCTTGTCAGAAAAAGATTTAGAAGCTTTATCTGCTTCTTCTTGCGAAACAATAATTACTGGATTTTCATATGATTTTTTTGCTTTATCATATCGACTCAACATTTCTTTAGTAAACACCTCTTTTCGGTTTACTAGCACACCAGTACCGTCCAAAATATGATCTGCTGGCACTGTAATATTTACTTCAAAATTACCGAAAGGTAGTGCAAACTCTCCACGCCCCCAGAATTGATGATTTTGCCATCCTTCGACATCATTATACACCGCCATACGTGGGTAAAACTGAGCGATAACATAAGCTCTGTTTCCATCTTCAAACTCTTCGTAACCAGATCTGCCACGACCGTTTACATGATCATTGATATTATACCACCAGTCTATTGAGAATACAAACTTACCCCCTGGCTCTAAATTCTTAGGCATTTCAACTCTCATCATAGTTCTGTTGATCGTATGCTTCAGTGGTTTTCCATTTGCGTCTTTTACAGAAGTGATATTAAATCCACCATCAAAAGGTTCGGACATATATTTAGTTAAGAAGCCTTTTGGAGTATTTGCAAGATCTACACCGCTTCCTTGTATAAGCGGAGTTTTAGAATCTTTAGCACGCATGTTTTGATCTAATTGCACCCAAAGAAATTCTAAATTATCTGGTGAGTTATTAGTGTAGGTAATCGTTTCTTTACCGGTTATTTTTTTATTTTTATCATCAAGCTCTATATCCATTTTGTAATCTGCTTGCTGCTGATAATATGCTGATCCCGGGGCTCCTGACCCTGTTCTATACATATTTGGAGTAGCAAACTCTTCATACATTTGCTTGAATTTATTTTGATTGGTATGCCCCAGCTCGCGAGTTTTCTCTGAAGATCCTTCATTTTGAGCGTATGTAATAGCTCCTGACATTAAAATGGCTGCCAAAAGAACCTGAAATACATTTTTCATTTGAGTAATTTTGAGTTAATTGAAAATAATTTGCAAAATAGTCGTTTTTTAAAAGTTTAGCGTTTCATTCACTAAATTTTAACACCCCTGTACTCCTACCTCCTTCTAAAATTAAACTCTTACGTTGGTTTTCTTTTTTGACATGTACAATATTTTGTTGTTCTTCAAAAAGATCCATTAAAATTTCATTTGAGATTTCTATAGCGTCAAAGGACTTAACATTTTCGATTTCTAAATAACATATAATCAGATCATCTTCGTATTCTTTCCCTAAAAATGTAAAAGAAACTTCTTTATTATTTACAATAAATTTTAATTTCTGATTAAAATATTTCTCAAGATGTTGATCTATTTTACTGGCCTCTTTAGTAGAATTTAAAGTGATAGAGTCGTCATATCGCTCTCTCAAAACATCCTCCATGTCATCAATAAAAATTCTTGAAATGATCTGTAAAGACTTTTCCTCTTTATTATAATCTACTTGTGTAACGCTAACATAAAATTTATGGGTTACAAAAGAGCTTAAAGTAATGTAAATTCCTATTAGAAATAATAGTAATGATTTATTCGTCATGTATAATTGTAAAATGCTAAATGTAATTAAATTTAGAGATTTGAATTAAAAAATTGTGCCAAAATTAAATTTATGAATCATAAACTTTAAAAATCTTATCATTCTACCTGTTAAAGAGCCTCTAGCACTTTACTTTTTTCTAAGAGAAACTACTTCAGGTTCCCTAAACGATTGTCAAGAAAAAGATGGATTGAAGATTAACATATTGCAATTATTAAGTAGGATTTACTATTGCCGTTGACGATATAGTTTACTTTGAATTACTAAAAATTGAAGTAAATCTAATTCTTTACCTGTTTCAAAATACGCATTATTCAAACCATTATCTTCGGCAAAGAAGAGAAAGTCATTTATTTGATGTATTTCTAGAGCCAAGTAATCTTTAAAGAAGTCATCATTATACATATTTCTAACTTTAACATCTATATCCTTTGGCTCTTTTTTGGTTTTTGATTTATTCTTATTCTCAAAAGCCAATTTAAAAAGGTTTACAAAGTTTAGGCCGTTGATAAATCTTTCTTCCACAAATGCATTATTCTCTGGAGTTGTTAAATCATCTGGCGTAAAATCATAATCTGTATCATTAATTTTGGAAGATGTTTGTTTAGCAACATCTTTAATACCACTTTGGCTGTATCCTATTTTTTTTACATCAACCGATACATTTCCTAATAAATCATACGGTGTAACCACTACCTCTTCTAATTGATTTACAGATTCGTTTAGAAAAACATTCAATTTTTTAGTATTTATAATTCCTTTATCAACCAAAATAACAAAATGCTGATATTGCATAGCTACCACTTCAATTTTATCATTAATTCCTGCATTAATTCTAAAAACTCCATCTTTATTACTAATAGTTCCCTTATTTGTACTACGGTTATACACAACAACACCTTCTACATCGTCTCCTATTGGGGCACTTATTTTGCCATCAATAATAACTCTAGAGGTAATTTGTGCCATTGTTAAACTTATTGTAAAACAGATAAGAGCTAGGGATAGTTTAATTTTCATAATTTGCAGCGATTGAATTTTCTTCAATTAAGATACTACATTTTTTTATCTTCAATTCAGATTTCAATATAAGAAAACGTTAAACTACCTTTACAAAAAAACCAATGACAAATTGTATAATCGCTAGCACTTCAACCATTCATGGAAGTAAACCATTAGAATACTTACGTGAAGCTTTACTTGAATTATATTCAGGAATTGATGAAATATTATTTATTCCTTATGCCCGTCCTGGCGGAATTACACATGATGAATATACATCTAATGTCAATATCGCTTTTAATAAAATCAATAAAAAAACAGTTGGTATACATACATTTTCCAATCCGGCTGAAGCCCTTAAAAATGCTAAAGGAATATTTACGGGAGGGGGAAATACGTTTCTGCTAGTAGACCAATTATATAGAAATAAAGTTATTGAGCCCCTTAAAAATGCTATACATTCTGGAACACCTTACTTAGGAACGAGTGCCGGAAGCAATATATGTGGACTTACCATGCAGACCACAAATGACATGCCTATTGTGTATCCTCCTAGTTTTAAAACTTTAGGAATAGTTCCTTTTAATATTAACCCGCATTATCTTGACCCAGATCCAAATTCTACTCATAAAGGTGAAACAAGAGAAACCAGAATCAAAGAGTTTCATAATCTGGACCCCCAACCTGTTGTTGGTCTTAGAGAGGGAAGTTGGCTAAATGTCAAGGGTCAAGAAGTTTTATTAAAAGGAAAATTATCTGCTCGAATTTTTGAGCAGAATAAAACCCCATACGAAGTTGAACCTGAAAGTGCATTATCTAATTTAAACTAAAACAACACTGTGGATTATCAACAAATCCTTAATCAAATCGAAGATGAACTTTATACCCAGAAAAGTACGGGGAAAATAGCTTCCTATATCCCTGAATTGGCTAAAATAGATCCCCACAAACTAGGTATGCATTTATATTGCATTAACTCTGGGCATTATCATTTTGGATGTAATGATGAGAGATTTTCTATTCAAAGTATATCAAAGGTATTTGCTCTTACCCTTGCAATGTCTTTATTAGGTGACGATTTGTTTAAACGTGTAGATGTAGAACCTTCTGGAAACCCTTTCAATTCTTTAGTGCAACTAGAATACGAACAAGGAATACCCAGAAACCCCTTTATCAATGCAGGAGCGTTAGTAATTTCTGATATTTTAATTTCTCAATTAGATAATCCCAAAAAGGATTTTCTGAATTTTATTCACCAGATTACAGATGAACCTTCTATAACTATAAATACCGATGTTTTTAAATCAGAAAAAGAATATAGCTACCGTAATGCTGCTGTATTAAACCTTATGAAAGCTTTTGGTAATATTGAAAATGATATCGATACAGTTTTGGACTTTTATATTTATCAATGTTCTATAGAAATGTCTTGTAAAGAGCTCTCAAAAGCATTTATGATTTATGCGAATCAAGGAAAAAAACTTATAGACAACACTCAAATTATATCGCTTCAAAAAACAAAGCGTATTAATGCCATAATGCAAACCTGTGGTTTTTATGATGAAGCAGGCGAATTTAGTTTTAGAGTTGGACTACCAGGAAAAAGTGGTGTTGGAGGGGGTATTGTAGCCATTCACCCCCACCAATACGCAGTAACAATATGGAGCCCTAAACTTAATCCAAAAGGAAATTCTGAATTGGGGATGTATGCCTTAGAACGATTAACCACTTTGACTGGGTTATCAATTTTTTAATTTTTTATTTCTCTGTTTCTTTCTGAATGAGATTTTCTTTACCAGTATTCATTTTATTCTTATAAAAATTATATCCCTGGGCCATAATAATTACCAAAATAAAATAAACAAACAGAGAGTTGTACGTAGTGCCTTTGCCAGAATGTACAATTATAGAAGTTGCAGATAAAGGAAGAGCTACCAAAATAAGTTTAAGATCTTGCCAGTTTTTTCTTTTATATAAAAAATAAACTAACGGAAATAATAACCATCCTACATAAGAAACCGGGATTGTGGTAGTCAATGTTCTGGCTATTCTTTTAAATATAATTGTGATATACCATACTGGATCATTCTTGATATCATCAATCACCTTTTTTTTCACCACTTTTTCATAATTCGGAAGCTCTTCCGGTTTTTTATAGTATAGCCTATGATCATCATAATAATCGTTCGTAATGTATCCTCCAGAATAATTAATATCCATACCATACTCTTTTTGCAAAATTGGAATAGCATATTGATATGCTATAACATCATACCATTGATACCCATATTTGGTATCAAAATCACCTAAACCACAAAAAACCGGGTGCCAAAAATTATGCCCGCTCAATCTTGGACCATTATATATATGTCCTCCGTGATTACCTACCAGATGCATTGTTTGTTCAAATTTTAAGCTAAAATGATACCTGATCATTGTCTTACTAGCATTAAAACAAAAAAGTACTACCAACACATAAATAATTTTAGGCGCCCATCTAATACTTGATGATAAAATATAAATCAACAGAAGAGATACAATCACAACCGAAACTTCATTCCTGAATTCGCTAAAAAACCCAACTAAAGCTCCAGATATTATAGCAACAATTACATACTTGAAATAATTAATAGACTTGGAAAACAAAAAAGGTAAATTAAGGCCAAGAACAATAAAAAAGGATGAGGCCATCAATCCAAAAATATTATCTCTACAATAGACTTCATAAATAAAAAATGGAGTACAATTAATTAAAATCAACAGTAAAAGTCCAAATAATGGTTTTTTAATACGCCAAAAACCTATAAACAAGACTAAAAGCCCCGCTACAAATAATAACGAATTAAACAATTTAATCGAAGGATTCTCAGGAGATCCTTTAACCAATGCATTGGGCATATATGCCAGAATCCTTGCAGATTCTCCTAATCTGGACCAATGCATATACTCCATAATAAGATCATTAGGCCTATTTTTTATTTCATTTTTAGCACCTTCTTCAGAGTAGTCTAAATCACCATTTAAGGTTGCTAAAGGAAACTGATTCAAATAATAATAGAAGTAAATAAATCGATATGCTTTATCAGGAGAAAATCCAGCTGCATCCTTTCGTGCCTGTATTTCGGGTATTTTTTTATAATCTGTTTTAACATAAAGAAATGCATTAAAAAGAATCACCGACAATAAGACAATTCTCAATCCTTTTTTTGCCTTTAGAAACAATTCGAAACGACTAATTAAATCTAATACTTTATTCATATTAATCATTCTTCTTTTTTATAATGTAAATTGGTCTTTTACGCATTTCCTGAATAAGTTTTTCGAAATACAATGACAAAATAGATAGTGTTACAAATAAAATTGAAAAAGAAGCAGACATAAAAATAATGATCGTATTATATCCTGATGGAGCCGTTGTACCATACCAATATGTATAAAGTGTATAACCAATCATGCCTATAGTGAATAGAATAAAAAACACAGATAAGAAAATACTAATTCTCAAAGGTTTATTTGAAAAAGAAAAAATAGCGTTAAACGCTAGTTTTGTGAGACCTAAATACGAATAGCTACTCTCTCCATACTCTCTAGCAGGAGCTGTAAAAGTCAATGTTTTCTTTGAAAACCCTAGAGACTGAATAAATCCACGAATAAATCTATTTTGATCTCTAAAATTAGACTCTAATATTTCCTTTATTTGCTTTGATATTAAAAAAAAGTCAGTTGAATTTTCTTCAAATTTTACAGCTGATAAAAAGTTAATAACCTTATAAAAGAATCTAGAAAATCTCTTCTTAAGAAAACTATTATCATTGCGACTTATACGTTGCATCAAAATAATATCATTTCCTTCATTATACGATTGTATCATTTTTGGAATCTCCTCTGGTGGGTGTTGCCCGTCTGAATCAATACATATTATAGCCTCTCCGTTAGTATTATCAATTCCAGCAATCATTGCTGATTCGTGTCCAAAATTCTTTGAAAATTCAATAGAAACATTGCTAATATTTTCAAAAGATTCTTTCTTTCTAATTTGGTCAATAGCCATTTGTGTTTGATCTGTACTCCCATCATTCACCCAAATAACTTCAAAATCTATATCATTTTCTCTACGTAATACTTCTTTTAATGAATCCCAAAAATGATCCACCCCCTCTTCTTCATTATATAATGACACTACTATGGATACAAGTTGCTTTTTCATTTCTAAGGTATCGTGCTAAAAAGAAGTATTAAATATTTTTATTTTTCAAAAAAGGATGGTAGTCTCCTTTCAAAGGGGTAATTTCTGCATTTCTAATATCGTGTACAATTTCAATAGAGGGTTTAGCGTCTATTAATCCATAACCTTTACCATTTAAAATCCCCTCATAACTTCTTGTATGTAATTCTGTAAAACCAGTACTAAATTCTATTTCTTCATTATCAATAGTAATTGATCTATATGTTCTTTTACCCTGTTTTTTTATTTCATCTGGGATATTATCATAATCAATAGACAAAAACCATCGAACTCTAGCTTTTTCAAATTCGAGATACCCAGAAGCACTATCATTTGTAAGAAGATGGACTTTATTTTCTTTTACTTCACCAAAAACCCAAGATAACATATCATAAAAATGAACACCGATATTTGTAGCGATACCACCGGATTTTGAAACGTCTCCTTTCCATGAATTGTGATACCAATTACCCCTAGATGTCAAATAAGTAAGATCAAAATCATATATTTTATCTTTTGGCCCTTTCTCTACTTTTTCTTTCAAAGCGATAATACTTGGATGCAGCCTTAGTTGTAAAATAGTATTTACTTTTCCGGCTGATTCTTGCTCGATTTCAATCAAATTATCAATATTCCATGGATTAAGAACCAAAGGTTTTTCGCAAATAGCACTAGCACCTCTGCGCAAAGCCATACGTATGTGAGAATCGTGCAAATAATTTGGCGTACATATACTTACATAATCCAGCGCTACATTCTTACGCCTTTTAAGTTTTTCAATATGTCTATCAAATCTTTCGAATTCAACAAAAAAATGTGCATCAGGAAAATAACTATCTATTATTCCAACACTATCAAACTTATCTAATGCAGCAATCAGGTTATTATTGGTATCCTTTATTGCTTTAAGATGCCTTGGAGCGATATAACCTCCAACTCCAATTATTGCAAAGTTTTGATTATTCATGAATTATATTTTAAAAACTTTACCATCACTAAATTTATATTTTTCGTTACTCTCCGAACATACGGCGATATCATCAGAATCAAACTTCAACTTATGCCCATATTCACTCATCCAGCCAATTTGTTTAGCGGGATTACCCACTACTAAAGCATAGGGTTTCACATCCTTGGTTACTACGGCCCCTGCTCCTATAAAAGCATACTGACCAATATCATGACCACAAACAATAGTTGCGTTTGCACCAATTGTTGCGCCTTTTCCAACATGTGTTTTAGTATATTCTCCTCTCCTATTAATTGCGCTTCGAGGATTTATTACATTAGTAAAAACACAAGAGGGCCCTAAAAAAACATTATCACCACAAGTAACGCCGGTATAAATCGAAACATTATTCTGAACCTTTACATTATTTCCTAAAACTACTTCAGGAGAGATTACTACATTTTGACCTATATTGCAATTCTTACCAATGACACTATTAGGCATTATGTGAGAAAAGTGCCATATTTTTGTATCATCTCCAATGGTGCAATCTTTATCAATAACTGCAGTCTGATGAACGAAGAAATTTAAACTCATTAAACAATTTTACAATTTATACTACCTCTTTACTAATTTTCGTCAAATTAAAATACTTAATTTAAATAAAAAGGGATACTCAAATATAGTATAATTCATATTTGTTTATGAAGACAAAGTAATAATTTGACAAAACAATTATGTTTTTCAGACATTATAAAAACTATAAACTTGGGTTTATACTTATAGAAATACTCAAAAAACTCTCTCTTCGGATTATGAAAACAACATAAAACTACTATATTTAATGCCGATTCGACCTAATAAATTTAGTGAAGCGCAAAATAACATTGTCATACAAAGAATAAAAAAGTTTCCCAAAGCTGTCTAAAATTCAAAAAAGAATATGTTTAAAAACTTTACCTCTAAAAAATTTGAGTACCGGGCTTTAATAACAATACTTATTGTTACTCTTTTTGTGTATTTTAATCATTTTGACAACCCTTTCTTTTTTGATGATACTCACACAATTTCAGAAAATGAATCCATAAGAAGCTTGAGTAATTGGACAGAATTTTTTACTAATGCCGACACATTTAGTTCACTTCCTGCAAATAGAGCATATCGCCCTATGATAACTCTTAAAAATGCAATTGATTACTCAATTGCAGGGGGGCTAAACCCGAGATATTACCATTATCATATCTTTTTTTGGTTTTTGGTTTTAATTACTTTATTATTTTTATTATCCAAGCACATCTATAAAGAATCTGATTCTAAAAATAAATTTATAGGAGTTACTGCCCTTTTTGCAACAGCCTGGTTTGCTGTCCATACTGCTAATGCCGAAACCATTAATTACATCTGTGCTCGATCTGATTCTTTTTCAACCTTGTGTATTGTCGCCTCACTTCTTTTATATATTTACCCCACGACTAGAAAATGGCATTTATACATACTTACAATGATCATTGGGATATGGACAAAACAAACAGGGGTTATGTTTTTTCCAATTCTTTTTGTGTATATACTTTTATTCGAAGAATATGAACTCATTTCTGAGTTTAAAAAGGACACGAAACAAAAAGTAATTAAAATACTAAAAAAAATAGCGCCAGCAGGAATTATTGCCGCGTCGCTCTTTTTATTCAATCAATATTATTTAACACCTAAGTCCACAGATTCCACAAATTATCTAGTCTCCAGGTTTGAATACATAAGTACACAATGTTATGTAATTATGCATTATCTTGGTAATTTCATACTTCCAATTGATTTGAGTGCAGATCCTGATATTGCAATTATCAAGCCTTGGTATAGTATTAAAATTATTTTAGGGTTCCTTGTTATTGCGGCACTTATTTTTATAATGATAAAAGCCGCTATGCATAAAAAATCAAAGCCAATAGCATTTGGTATCGCTTGGTTTTTTATTGCATTGCTTCCCACAACTTTAAATCCTTTATTTCAGATCGCAAATGATCATCGAATGTTTTTCCCTTTTGTAGGCCTTTTTATAGCTGTTCCTTGGGGTATTAAAATGGCATTAGAAAAATATGATTTCCTTGAAAGAAGCAAAAACTATTCTAGATATATTGTATCCATATCTTTATTAATTATTGCTGCACATGCATACGGAACTATTCAAAGAAACAAAATATGGGATTCCTCAGATTCTTTATGGTTAGATGTTGTTGTAAAAAGCCCAAAAAATGGAAGAGGTTTAATGAATTATGGGCTCACGCATATGGCCAATGGAAATTATGAAGTTGCCTTAGAATATTTTAATAGAGCACTAGAATATACCCCCAATTATTATACCCTGTATATTAATCTGGGGATTTTAAATGGCGGTATGAATAATCATGCTAAAGCTATTCAACATTTCGAATCTGCAATAGCACTAAACTCATCTTCTCCGGCACCAGAGTTTTACTATGGCAGATATCTAGTCGGTCAAAAAAAATATAATGAAGCCCAAGTCTATTTAAAAAAAGCTATTGAAAAAAGCCCAAATCATACTAAGTCCAAAGAGCTTTTATCTTTAATCTCCAATGATATAAAACAACCTGAAGAAGAAATCAATAGTCTTCTTGAAGAAATTAAAAATAAACCTTCTCCAAGACTATATCTTGATCTTAGCATAAAATACTATGAAATCCAAAATTATGCTATGTCTATTGCCGCTAGCAAAGAACTATTAAAATTAGATCCTAATAATGCCGATGCCTACAATAATATGTGCGTAGCATACAATCAATTAAAACAATGGAAACTTGGCGCAGAAGCATGTGCAAAAGCAATTGAAATTAACCCAAATTTTCAATTAGCAAAGAACAACCTAAAATGGGCCGAAAATAATATCCCCAATAAATAAGAATTAAAAACCTAATTAATAATGCTTAATAATAAAACAATTGCAGTAGTAGTTCCGTGCTACAATGAAGCTAAACAAATAAAAATGGTGTTAGACAGCATGCCAGACTTTGTTGACCGAATAATTGTTGTGGATGATGCATCCAAAGATGATACTACTGGAGCTGTTATAAAGCATTTAGAAGAAAATAAATCTGCTCTAAAACTAATATCTAATATTTCTCAAGAAATTACTCCTAACATATATAATAGAGCAGATATTGAAGTAAGACAAAAGAGCATTGATGAAGTTCAAAAGTTTACTCCTATTGAAGTTTTAAACGAAGATCCAGAAAACGAAAGAATCATTGTTATCAAGCATCTTACCAACGGAGGTGTTGGCGCAGCAATCGCAACAGGATATAAATGGTGCAAAGATCATGACATTGATTGTACGGCAGTGATGGCAGGTGATGGGCAAATGGATCCTGCCGAACTTGAATCCATATGCAAACCCGTAGTAGAAGAAGAAATTGACTATGTAAAAGGTAATAGGTTAATCCATAAAAGTGCATGGGTTATTATACCTAGAGTTCGTTTTTTAGGGAATTCTATTCTAAGTATTCTTACCAAAATTGCTTCAGGATACTGGGGAGTTTCTGATACACAAAGTGGATATACCGCAATATCGAACAATGCTCTAAATTCTATCCCACTATACGATATTTATAAAAGATATGGTATGCCAAATGATCTTTTAGTTAAACTAAACATCGCTTTTTGTACCATTCGTGAAGTAAAAATAAAACCAATATACGGAGTAGGAGAAAAATCTAAATTAAACATTCTTAAAGTTTCTATACCGATTTTACTTTTACTTATCCGTTGTTTTTTTAAACGTTTACAAACAAAATATCTATACCGTAGTTTTCACCCTTTATATCTTCTATACTGGATCTCATTTATAATAGGAACTGTAAATATCTATTTTCTATACCAATTAATTATAAATTTTCTGGATCCGTACTCAAAAACTCCAACAGATTATTTGATCATATTTATCTTTCTAACCATATCTGGATTTCAGTCATTATTATTTGCCATGTGGATGGATATCCAGGATAATGAAAGACTATCTAAGTAACTACCTCAGGAGAAGTCCGCGAGGCATCGGTTGGAAAATAATTTTGATTTCGAGGCAAGCCTCCGAGCATTCAAATCTCGATTATCGAGTAAAATTTATTCAAGCCTTTTAAGCTTACTTAATTCTACTGGCGAAAAATAAAACCAAATCGCACCGGGTAACAAAGAAAGAAGTTGTAATAAAAAGATAATCAAGGATAATGCTATAGCATCCTGAGAAGAAAGATCATATAATTGAAAAATAATTACCAAAGATGTTTCGCGAACGCCTATACCTAATATTGTAATGGGAAGTAATGTTAATATCCCTAAAATAAAAGCTCCTAAAAATAACCCCAAATGATTTATTGAAATATTCATTACCCAGGCCATATAATTAAATACACCATAAATCAAAATCATACTTAGGCAAGTAATAGCAATAGCCTTTAAACCATCATAACCTTTAAGATTATGAGAATTAAAAGCATTCCACCAAGGCTGTATGACTTTTATTAACTTATTGCGTAATAAATAAAAAATAACAACCACCAATAATAAAACTCCAATCCACAATAATAATGACCAAGGGTTTTTAGGAAATTTTAAAATACCAAAATGAAATTGATAGTAAACAATTGCGATTAGACTAAAAAAAGCCAGACAAATCAAATCAAAAATTCGATCCATGATCAAACTAGACCAACCTATCTTTTGGCTAGGCAATTGATCTTTAATATAAAATAATCTTGCAAAATCTCCTATTTTTCCAGGAGTAATATTGGCAAGAAAGATACCAATAAAAAAAACTCTAAATGCCTGAAAACTTTTCAATGGTATACCGTAAGAATTAGAAACGACCTTCCATCTTAAGCTTTTTAAATAGAAAGCTACCCAAAAAATAAGTATCCCAACAAATACATGAAATATAGAAACTTTCTTAATTGAATCTATAGTCTCTCTCCAACCAACTTTATAAATTAAAAAGCAAAACAGGAGTATTCCTAAAAACTTAACCCAAAAACCAAATCGTTTCAAAACTTTATATACATTACTTAGTATCTCTATGATTATCTCCCAAAATAAATTTTAATTACATTGATTTAAACTTAAAAGAAATCACGCCTTTTCTTTCTCCATATTTCCAATAAATACTAAATCTCCATGTACTTTCTCGCAAGTATAAAATTTCATTTTCATCTCCTGTTCCAACATCCATTTATATGGAAAAAACCTAACATGTTCATCCAAAGTGTAATAATAAGCCCTTTGACAAGGAACTACAACACATAAAGTATGTTTAGTAATACGCTTTAATTCTTTTACTGCTTTTTCAAAGTCTATAACATGTTCTAATGTATGTGTAGAAACCACGACATCAAAAGCATTATCATCAAATGGTAAGTTTTCAATATTTGCCTTAAAATAATCGCTATGATCAAAAGTCTTTCCTCCTATAATATCGCAACCTGTGGTTTTAAATCCTTTTTTATTTGCATATTCAAGTAAATAACCACTACCGCATCCCACATCAATAAAAGTATTATCGTTGGATTCAATTTTATCGAACATATACTTTAGACATTGTTTTGACATATCTGTTAATCGACTATTCGAAAACCTCGTATCCCTGTTAGAATAGAAATCAGCAAACTCTTTATCAGTCCATTTATAAATGGTTGACTTAAGATTCATAACCTTTTTAATATCCCTACCCTTGTAAGCATAATAATAAAAAGGATACATAAAAAATTTTGAATCCCTGATTGCAGGGGGCAACCACTCATCCATAAAATATCTAATAATGTTGGTAAAACTTCTACTATTCATATTTAATTATAATAAAGAATATACATATGCGCAAAGTAATATTTTACTCTCGCAGAAACAAAAAAGAATACATGTATTGAAAACCTTAAAAGAAAAAAGGATCCTATTTAACTCAAATAGAATCCTTTTTAGAGCGGGAGACCGGGTTCGAACCGGCGACATTCAGCTTGGAAGGCTGACGCTCTACCAACTGAGCTACTCCCGCTTTTACGATGGCAAATGTATTAGATTTATATTAAATAAAAAATAAAATGTTTTTTTTTCTTGATGAAGAATAAAACTTTAACAAAACGCGGAATTGACTTATTAAAAATCGGTGTTTTATCGACAATAATTGTATTTTACCGAAAATATTGTATATTTGCTTAGTTAATTGGATTTTAAAGTTTTAACAGTTTATATTTATCTTCGTAATTATGAAGATTTTTTTTAAAGCATAAAATCAATTACGGTTAAACCATAATATAAAAATTTTTTAACCGCACCCAAAACTCAAACTATGAAGATAAAATTACCCCTAATAATTTTACTTTTATCTTTAGCTAATTCCTATGCGCAGGTCAAGATTGGTGATAACCCCAATCAAATTGACCCTTCTTCTATATTAGAATTAGAGAGTACCGACAAGGCCCTTGTACTAACTCGAGTAACCACTGCACAAATGAATGCTATTACTCCTCTTAACGGAGCATTAGTTTACAATACAGATGATGATTGTGTTTATCAATATAATAATAACTCTTGGAGTAGTCTTTGTACTGGAGGGCCAACAGGGCCAACTGGAGCTGTAGGGCCAACTGGACCAAGAGGATCAACTGGACTTACGGGTCGTACTGGATTAACCGGACGCACAGGATTAACCGGTAGAACTGGATTAACCGGTAGAACTGGATTAACAGGACGTACCGGACTTACAGGTAGAACAGGATTAACTGGGCGTACTGGATTAACCGGTAGAACTGGACTTACTGGTCGTACTGGATTAACCGGACGTACCGGACTTACAGGTAGAACCGGATTAACTGGGCGTACTGGATTAACAGGTAGAACTGGACTTACGGGTCGTACTGGATTAACTGGACGTACAGGACTTACGGGTCGTACTGGATTAACCGGACGCACAGGACTTACTGGTAGAACTGGATTAACCGGACGCACAGGACTTACTGGTAGAACAGGACTTACGGGTCGTACTGGATTAACCGGTCGTACAGGACTTACTGGTAGAACTGGACTTACTGGTCGTACTGGATTAACCGGACGTACCGGACTTACAGGTAGAACTGGATTAACAGGTCGCACAGGATTAACCGGACGTACTGGATTAACAGGACGTACCGGACTTACAGGTAGAACAGGATTAACAGGACGCACAGGACTTACTGGTAGAACAGGATTAACAGGACGTACTGGATTGACTGGGCGTACCGGACTTACAGGTAGAACTGGATTAACAGGTCGTACCGGACTTACGGGTCGCACAGGATTAACCGGTAGAACTGGATTAACAGGTCGCACTGGACTTACGGGTCGTACTGGATTAACCGGACGTACAGGACTTACAGGTAGAACAGGACTTACTGGTCGCACAGGATTAACAGGACGTACCGGACTTACGGGTCGTACTGGATTAACGGGACGTACCGGACTTACGGGTCGCACAGGATTAACCGGTAGAACTGGATTAACAGGTCGCACAGGATTAACAGGACGCACTGGACTTACGGGTCGTACTGGATTAACCGGTAGAACAGGACTTACTGGTCGCACAGGATTAACTGGACGTACCGGACTTACAGGTAGAACTGGATTAACAGGTAGAACTGGATTAACAGGTCGCACAGGATTAACAGGTCGTACCGGACTTACGGGTCGTACTGGATTAACGGGACGTACCGGACTTACGGGTCGCACAGGATTAACCGGTAGAACTGGATTAACAGGTCGCACAGGATTAACTGGACGTACCGGACTTACGGGTAGAACAGGATTAACAGGACGCACTGGACTTACGGGTCGTACTGGATTAACCGGACGCACAGGATTAACTGGACGTACCGGACTTACAGGTAGAACAGGATTAACAGGTCGCACAGGATTAACAGGACGCACTGGACTTACGGGTCGTACTGGATTAACCGGACGCACAGGATTAACTGGACGTACCGGACTTACAGGTAGAACAGGATTAACAGGTCGTACTGGATTAACCGGTCGTACAGGATTAACAGGTAGAACTGGACTTACGGGTCGTACCGGACTTACTGGTAGAACAGGACTTACTGGTCGCACAGGATTAACAGGACGTACCGGACTTACGGGTCGTACTGGATTAACGGGACGTACCGGACTTACGGGTCGCACAGGATTAACCGGTAGAACTGGATTAACAGGTCGCACAGGATTAACTGGACGTACCGGACTTACGGGTAGAACAGGATTAACAGGTCGCACAGGATTAACAGGACGCACTGGACTTACGGGTCGTACTGGATTAACCGGTAGAACAGGACTTACTGGTCGCACAGGATTAACTGGACGTACCGGACTTACAGGTAGAACTGGATTAACAGGTAGAACTGGATTAACAGGTAGAACTGGATTAACAGGTCGCACAGGATTAACAGGTCGTACCGGACTTACTGGTAGAACTGGATTGACTGGGCGTACTGGATTAACCGGTAGAACTGGACTTACTGGTCGTACCGGACTTACTGGTCGTACTGGATTAACAGGTAGAACTGGATTAACAGGTCGTACCGGACTTACTGGTAGAACTGGATTGACTGGGCGTACTGGATTAACTGGACGTACCGGACTTACAGGTAGAACTGGATTAACAGGACGCACAGGATTAACCGGACGTACCGGACTTACTGGTAGAACTGGATTGACTGGGCGTACCGGACTTACAGGTAGAACAGGACTTACGGGTCGTACTGGATTAACCGGTAGAACAGGACTTACTGGTCGCACAGGATTAACTGGACGTACCGGACTTACAGGTAGAACAGGATTAACGGGACGTACCGGACTTACAGGTAGAACAGGATTAACAGGTAGAACTGGATTAACAGGTCGTACTGGATTAACCGGACGTACCGGACTTACAGGTAGAACAGGACTTACTGGTCGCACAGGATTAACCGGTAGAACTGGATTAACAGGACGCACAGGATTAACAGGTCGCACGGGACTTACGGGTCGTACTGGATTGACTGGGCGTACTGGATTAACCGGTCGCACAGGATTAACCGGTAGAACTGGATTAACAGGACGTACCGGACTTACAGGTAGAACAGGACTTACTGGTCGCACAGGATTAACCGGTAGAACTGGATTAACAGGACGCACAGGATTAACAGGTCGCACTGGACTTACGGGTCGTACTGGATTGACTGGGCGTACTGGATTAACCGGTCGCACAGGATTAACCGGTAGAACTGGATTAACAGGACGTACCGGACTTACAGGTAGAACAGGATTAACTGGGCGTACTGGATTAACCGGTAGAACTGGACTTACTGGTCGTACTGGATTAACCGGACGCACAGGACTTACTGGTAGAACTGGATTAACCGGACGCACAGGACTTACTGGTAGAACAGGACTTACGGGTCGTACTGGATTAACCGGTCGTACAGGACTTACAGGTAGAACAGGACTTACTGGTCGCACAGGATTAACGGGACGTACCGGACTTACAGGTCGTACAGGACTTACGGGTAGAACAGGATTAACAGGCCGTACAGGATTAACAGGACGTACCGGACTTACAGGTAGAACTGGATTAACCGGACGCACAGGACTTACTGGTAGAACAGGATTAACTGGACGTACCGGACTTACAGGTAGAACAGGATTAACAGGTCGTACCGGACTTACTGGCAGAACTGGACTTACGGGTCGTACTGGATTAACCGGTCGTACAGGACTTACAGGTAGAACAGGACTTACTGGTCGCACAGGATTAACGGGACGTACCGGACTTACGGGTAGAACAGGACTTACTGGTCGCACAGGATTAACAGGACGCACTGGACTTACGGGTCGTACTGGATTAACCGGTCGTACAGGACTTACAGGTAGAACAGGACTTACTGGTCGCACAGGATTAACTGGACGTACCGGACTTACAGGTAGAACTGGATTAACAGGTCGTACTGGATTAACCGGACGTACCGGACTTACAGGTCGTACAGGACTTACGGGTAGAACAGGATTAACTGGGCGTACTGGATTAACTGGACGTACCGGACTTACTGGTAGAACTGGACTTACTGGTCGTACTGGATTAACCGGACGTACCGGACTTACGGGTCGCACAGGATTAACCGGTAGAACTGGATTAACAGGTCGTACTGGATTAACCGGTCGTACAGGACTTACAGGTAGAACTGGATTAACCGGTCGCACAGGATTAACGGGTAGAACTGGATTAACAGGACGCACTGGACTTACGGGTCGCACAGGATTAACGGGTAGAACTGGATTAACAGGACGCACTGGACTTACGGGTCGCACAGGATTAACTGGACGTACCGGACTTACTGGTCGCACAGGATTAACCGGTAGAACTGGATTAACAGGTCGCACAGGATTAACCGGACGTACCGGACTTACGGGTCGTACTGGATTAACAGGCCGTACTGGATTGACTGGGCGTACAGGACTTACAGGTAGAACAGGACTTACGGGTCGTACTGGATTAACCGGTCGTACAGGACTTACAGGTAGAACTGGATTAACCGGTCGTACCGGACTTACAGGTAGAACAGGATTAACGGGTAGAACTGGATTAACAGGTAGAACTGGACTTACGGGTCGCACAGGATTAACTGGACGTACCGGACTTACTGGTAGAACTGGACTTACGGGTCGCACAGGATTAACCGGTAGAACAGGATTAACCGGTAGAACAGGATTAACTGGGCGTACTGGATTAACAGGTAGAACTGGACTTACGGGTCGCACAGGATTAACCGGTAGAACTGGATTAACAGGTCGCACAGGATTAACCGGACGTACCGGACTTACGGGTCGTACTGGATTAACAGGCCGTACTGGATTGACTGGGCGTACAGGACTTACAGGTAGAACAGGATTAACGGGTAGAACTGGACTTACGGGTCGCACAGGATTAACTGGACGTACCGGACTTACTGGTAGAACTGGACTTACGGGTCGCACAGGATTAACGGGTAGAACTGGATTAACAGGACGCACTGGACTTACGGGTCGCACAGGATTAACTGGACGTACCGGACTTACGGGTAGAACAGGATTAACAGGTCGCACAGGATTAACTGGACGTACCGGACTTACGGGTAGAACAGGATTAACAGGACGCACTGGACTTACTGGTCGTACCGGACTTACTGGTCGTACTGGATTAACAGGTAGAACTGGATTAACCGGTCGTACCGGACTTACTGGTCGTACTGGATTAACCGGTAGAACTGGACTTACGGGTCGTACCGGACTTACAGGTAGAACTGGACTTACTGGTCGTACTGGATTAACAGGTAGAACTGGATTAACAGGTCGTACCGGACTTACTGGTAGAACTGGATTGACTGGGCGTACCGGACTTACTGGTCGTACTGGATTAACAGGTAGAACTGGATTAACCGGACGTACAGGACTTACAGGTAGAACAGGATTAACAGGTCGTACCGGACTTACTGGTAGAACTGGATTGACTGGGCGTACCGGACTTACTGGTCGTACTGGATTAACAGGTAGAACTGGATTAACCGGACGTACAGGACTTACAGGTAGAACAGGATTAACGGGTAGAACTGGATTAACAGGACGCACTGGACTTACTGGTCGTACCGGACTTACGGGTCGTACTGGATTAACAGGTAGAACTGGATTAACAGGTCGTACCGGACTTACTGGTAGAACTGGATTGACTGGGCGTACCGGACTTACAGGTAGAACTGGATTAACGGGACGTACCGGACTTACAGGTAGAACTGGATTAACAGGTCGTACTGGATTAACCGGACGTACAGGACTTACAGGTAGAACTGGATTAACGGGTAGAACTGGATTAACAGGACGCACAGGATTAACCGGACGTACCGGACTTACAGGTAGAACAGGATTAACGGGTAGAACAGGATTAACAGGACGCACTGGACTTACTGGTCGTACCGGACTTACGGGTCGTACTGGATTAACAGGTAGAACTGGATTAACAGGTCGTACCGGACTTACTGGTAGAACTGGATTAACGGGACGTACCGGACTTACAGGTAGAACTGGATTAACAGGTCGTACTGGATTAACCGGACGTACAGGACTTACAGGTAGAACTGGATTAACAGGACGCACAGGATTAACCGGACGTACCGGACTTACAGGTAGAACTGGATTAACAGGACGCACTGGACTTACGGGTCGTACTGGACTTACGGGTCGTACTGGATTAACAGGCCGTACTGGATTGACTGGGCGTACAGGACTTACAGGTAGAACTGGATTAACCGGTCGTACCGGACTTACAGGTAGAACAGGATTAACGGGTAGAACTGGATTAACAGGTAGAACTGGACTTACAGGTCGCACAGGATTAACTGGACGTACCGGACTTACGGGTAGAACAGGATTAACAGGTCGCACAGGATTAACAGGACGCACTGGATTAACAGGACGCACTGGACTTACGGGTCGCACAGGATTAACTGGACGTACCGGACTTACAGGTAGAACTGGATTAACAGGTCGTACTGGATTAACAGGTCGCACAGGATTAACCGGACGTACCGGACTTACGGGTCGTACTGGATTAACAGGTCGTACTGGATTAACAGGCCGTACTGGATTGACTGGGCGTACAGGACTTACAGGTAGAACAGGACTTACGGGTCGTACTGGATTAACCGGTCGTACAGGACTTACAGGTAGAACTGGATTAACCGGTCGTACCGGACTTACAGGTAGAACAGGATTAACGGGTAGAACTGGACTTACGGGTCGCACAGGATTAACGGGTCGTACAGGATTAACTGGACGTACTGGACTTACAGGTAGAACAGGATTGACTGGACTTACTGGTCCTACAGGACCAACTGGAGCTACAGGAATCACAGGTGCTACTGGTCGTACCGGACTTACAGGTCGTACTGGACCTACCGGACCAACGGGACCTACCTATATAGAAAGCGTAACCAATACAATAGCCGGTAATAGAATTGCAACAGTAAACCTATTTGATGGAAGTACGGTAGATATTGATGAAACAGTAACTACTTTAACTCAAAATGATGCTAGTGTTACAGGAGAAATCACGTACACTAACGAAGCTGGAACTGCTACGACTGCTCAAGTAGTAAGTGCTAATACTGGTAATGATGTTTCAGTAGGAACGGATGGTGGTGCATTCTTTACCAACCCGGTAAAAGCCATGGGTAAAGTGGCTGGTGATGGAACTGCTATAAAAATATTGAATGCTACGGTAGCAAGAGTAACAGCAGATCCTGAAGGAGATTATCAAATAACCTTCACAACGGCTATGCCAGATTCTGATTACATCATCCAGCTTTCAATATTAGATTGTGGAGGTGATTGTCCTGGAAATACTGGGCAAGACTATGATGATCCAGGTATTACTTATTATGACCAAACCCCTACAGGATTTAAGGTTAATATTGGTGATAGCGATAATGGAACGAATCAAAAAGATGATATAGATTTAGAGTTTATGTTTACCGTTCTGGACTTTTAAAAAAGTTCATTAGTTAAACTTAATATCTAGAATACCATTAAGAAAACAAGATAGTTCGAAAGCAAATAATATTGAAAATGAAAAAATTACCCCTTTACATATTATTTATAGCATTGATGAATCAAGCCTATTCACAAATAGGCCCAAATGATGCAAATGCATTAATGGGGTTACCAACGGCCACCGATTTAACGGAAATAAATGCTATTCTTAATCCACAAATTGGATCTGTAGTATTTAATTTGGATGATGAAGAGATTTATAGATATACAGGCCCTACTAATGGTTGGCAATTATCCACAGATGACCAAAATGCTTCAGAAGTACCTTTGTTAAACAATGTAGATGTAGATGGATCCCCAACAGATCCTACTCCCAATGAAACAAATGTAGAAGAAGTGATTCAAGCGATCGCCCCAATTACTTCTGCAGCAGCACGGGTATTCTATCCTCCTTCTATTGCTATTGACGCCACATCTACTGGGGTTAAGACTCCTATTGATTTATATCAACTTTATGTTGATCAGTTTGCTTCGCCTATTGCGGCTAGTGATCCTATTAATGCTCCAACAATACCGGTTTATAATAGAAATGAATTGTATTATTATGTGACCTTTGCCGATGAAAATGTTTTTGGAAATCCTACGACTATTTCTATAGATGGTAATGGAAATATGAGCTATAGCATTGTAAATCTTCCTACTGATTTTAACACCATTATTAATGTAGTTTTTGTAGTTAGATAACATTAACATATGAAATCTAATCACTACATATCATGTTTTTTATTTTCTCTGCTACTTGTATTGTCATATGGTAGTGCCTATAGTCAGGATACATATGCTGATAATTTTGGTACAGTAGCCTATAATAATAATGATGGAACACAAACCTGGTCTACAAACTGGTCGGAAACCAATGACGACAATAGTGCAAATTCTGGCAATATACTTATAACTGGAGGGCGTTTAAGATTCGAAGATTTAAGTATAAATTCGGAACAAATTATAAGAAGTTTGGATTTATCAGGTGCTAATAGCGCTCAATTATTTTTTGATTTTCAAACTACGGGTCTAGATGGGTCTGGGGGAGCCAGCACAAGAGAACAACTTGATGTACAAGTGTCTGCCGATGGAGTAAATTTTACGACCGTTGGATCATTTGGAGGAACACAAACCGATTCTTTCAATGTAGACATCACTCCATTTTTATCTGCAAATACTACTATACGGTTTATCAATTTAAGTACATGGGCTTTTGGAGATTGGGAAGCAAATGAATTTGTATTTATTGATAACTTGACTATTGAAACGAATGCATATGTAATTTCGAATGGTGGAACTGTTACCGCTTGCGAAGGTACTTTTTATGATTCAGGAGGACCCTCTGCGCAATATTCAAATAATGAAAACTTCACATATACTATTTGCCCAGATGCCTCAGGAAATGAAGTTATTGTAAATTTCACAACATTTGATGTTGAAGCTCCTGGTTTTACACTTTTTGATTTCCTAAGAATTTATGATGGCAGTGATACTTCTGGTACCCTAATCGGTACTTTTCATAATTCAAACTTGCCTCCGGCAAATATAACAGCTAGCACAGCTTCAGGGTGTTTAACTTTTGAATTTACTTCAGATTTTTCTGTTACAGAAAATGGTTGGGAAGCCACTATTTCTTGTACTAGTTCATCTCCTCAACTATCAATTAGCGATATTACAGTTAATGAGAATGCTGGAACAGCAGATCTAACTGTAAGTCATACCGGCTCAAATACTGCTGGAAGTTTTACCGTAGAATATTCAACAGCAAATAATAGCGCTACATCTCCAGGTGATTATACCGCAACTGGATCCCCTACTCCTACAATTACTTTTTCTGGAACAAGCCCTGAAAACCAAACGTTAACCGTACCTATTACTATTATAGATGATAATTTTGCAGAAGCGACAGAATCATTTTTTGTAAACTTAGCCAATGTAAGTGATCCTTCAGTTACAATTACTGATGGACAAGGAGAGATTACCATTGATGATGATGATAATGCATCTATAGCCATAAATGACATAACTGTAAACGAAGCTGACGGTACAGCTACGTTTACTGTAACTTTATCAGGCGCCAGTGTTTCTGGTGGTTTTTCGGTACCTTTTACTTTTGCAGACGGTACTGCTACAGACCCTGCCGATTATACTTCGGCAACGGCGACCAGCTCTCCTATTAATTTTACCGGGACCATTAATGAAACACAACAGATAACTGTTCCTATAGTTGATGATACTGATATTGAAGGAGATCATAACTTCTTTGTTAATCTAGGCACACCTAGCAATACCATTGTTGCTGTTGGTGACAATCAAGGTGAAGCCACTATACAAGATAATGATGCCGCACTTAGTATCAATGATGTGTCTGTAAATGAAAATGCAGGTACAATTACATTTACAGTAACACATATAGGACCAAATACTTCAGGGAATTTTACAGTAGACTTTGCTACTGCTGATAATACCGCTACTGCAGGTGTAGGTAATGATTATACTGCCGATAGTGGTACTTTAAGCTTTACAGGAATTAGTGGGGACACAGAACCGATTACAATCACAATTCTGGATGATATTGTAGTAGAAGGAGATGAAACATTCTTTATTAACTTCTCTAATGTAAGTGATGCATCTGTAGACATAACTGATCAAGGTATAGGAACTATTGTTGATATAGAAATAGAGAATCCAAGACCCTATGAAGAAAGGGTGACTTTTAATGTAAGAGGTAATTTTGACATGATCGGTAACACAAATCTTATTTGTACTGCCAACTGTGCAAGCCCTGTAGCTAACAATCCAACTGTAGTAATGGGTAATGCAAGTATTGATGGGTCAACAATAAATTCTAGTAGTGCGGATTTAACATTACCTGCAGGAGCTACTGTTACCTGGGCAGGTTTATACTGGGGAGGCTCTTACAGTTCTAATGTAGCAGGAATTACAGCCCCAGATCCTTCATTAAATTTACAACAAGTTCAGTTTAGAGAACCTGGTGCCGGGACCTATACAACAGTTAATGCAGGTGTTACCAATATCGAAACAGGAAATTTTGGAGCCACCTGGAATGCATTTATGTCTTATGCTGATGTTACAACTTTAGTACAAAGTGCAGGATCCGGAACCTACACTGTAGCCGATATTCCGTTATTAACAGGTACTGGTTTTACAGGGCCTTTTGGAGGATGGACGATGGTAATCATATACGAAGATCCTACGGATATAACCCGAAGTGTAAGTATTTGGGACGGTTTTGATTTCTTTGGATTTGGAGCCAATGATAATTTCACAGTTACTGGATTGCTTACTCCGTCAACGGGTGCTTTTGATACCGATGCCGGATATTTTGCCTTTGATGGTGATTCTGGAACCTTTACAGGAGATTTTGTTGCCATAAACGGAACAGCACTTTCTAATGGATTAAACCCAGCCAATAATACTTTAAATAGTACCATATCCAAATTTGGAGTTGATGTCGGTGGACGAAACCCAAATCAAAGTTTTAATTGGGGAGTTGATATTGATATTTTTGATGCTACTGGTTTAGTACCTAATAACGCAACAACGTTAGGTGTAGATCTGGGTAGTGCAAATGAAGGAATCTGGGGTGGAGTATTTGCCGTTTCTACCGAAGTAGCTTTCCCAGCAGTAGCTAGTAAAAACTTTTCTCCAACATCAATTGGATATGGCGAAGAATCTACCGTAACTATAGTTTTAAACAACCCGTCTGCGGGGGTAGATCTTACAAACTTATCCTTGACCGACAATTTACCAACAGGAATGAATATTTCTACAACGCCTAATGCTACCTCCTCTTGTGGAGGAACTGTTACTGCTGTAACTGGCTCAGATAATTTCACCATTTCTGGTGTAAATTTACCCGCAGGAAATAGTTGTACCTTTACATTTGATGTTATCGGTACTGTAGTTGGAGATCTTGATAATACGGTTTCATCTGGTGATATAACAAATGATCAAGGTATTCCATTGGCAGGTACAACTACAGGTACATTAAATGTGTTTATCAGAAGTGTAATTACCAATAGACAAATAACCTATAGAGTAAACCCAAACTAATATATGATCAAAGAATTTAACATACTGGCCCTGGTATTACTTCTTTCCTCTTTTGGTTTGAATGCACAAACGGTATTCTGTAATTTTGGCACTATACAAATACATGATCAAGGGCAAGTTGGTTTTCATATCGACGTTGTAAATAATGGAACTTTTGATCAAAACCTGGGTTTGGTTGGTTTTTATAACCCAAATGGAGGTTTAAATGTTTCGGGTAGTAATCGCCCTGTATTTTATGATTTGGATATTGATGTAAGAGACGAGCTTTTCCTGGATGTTGCTGTTGGTGTAACTAATTTTCAAGAGTTTATTAGTGGTCGTGTTGAAACCCCAAGAAATAGACCCGATGTATCTTTAGATTATATTAATGACACCCCATATTTAGGAGAGAATGATGATCGTTTTGTAGATGGATATGCCACAATAACGGGACTTTTGGATTTTACCTTCCCGATAGGAGATGATTTTAGATTAAGACCTATGCGTATCGAGAGCCAAGCTGCAGTGAATACTGCAAGGGGAGCATATTTCTTTGAAGATCCAAATTCTCCCAATTTTTTCTCAGAAAATTTTGACACCAATATCTTTTCAAATACTCTATTTGGTGTAAGTCAATTCGAATTCTGGGATCTCGATGGAAATGTAGAAACCCGAGTAACACTTACCTGGGATGACAACAGTAATATTCCATCATTAGTAGATGACTTAGAAAACCTTAGAGTTGTAGGTTGGGATCCATCGTTGCAGCAATGGGTCAATCTTGGTAATTTCAGTGTATCTGGAGACCTCAACAATGGTGAGATTACATCAGAACTATTTATCCCAGATAATTATGTAGTCCTAACCTTTGGAACTTCGGATAGGTTAATCGATGGTGATCTTGAAATTTTTACAGCTGTATCTCCAAATGGAGATGGATTTAACGATACTTTTATTATTCAAGGTATAGCGCAATTTCCTAATAACGAACTATCTATCTTTAATCGTTGGGGAGTAGAAGTATATAACAAAAAAGGGTATGACAACTCTTGGGGAGGGCTTTCTGAAGGAAGGTCCACCATAGCCAAAGGAGAAGAATTACCTGTAGGTACGTATTACTACGTTTTAAAAATCGAAGGACAAAAAGATCGTGCCGGATATCTTTATATCAATAGATAACCCTATTTAACCTTAACTTTACTATTTCTAGATACACTTAATCATATCTGGACACACCATACTCTATATATAGATACTTATATCAACATATCTATAATTACATAAAGCCCTATCTTTTAATATATTTAAATGTATATTTATATATACATATTTGTATATTAAGATATATTATATTATTAGTATAGATACCTTATCATGTATCTAAAGACACGTTATAACCAACTTAAAACAATTACAATAATGCCATTAGACAATATTATAAGCATAAGTTTTACATCTGAAGAACTTCAAGAGATTGATAACGCTTTTAACACCATCGAGACTATTATTAAAACCAAAACGGTAAACCTTACTCCTGCCGAAAGATCTAAGTACGGCAGTATTGCCAATCGTAATAAATTATTGGTAGACAAAGCCAAAAATTATATGGATCAATATCCAGAATGGATCCCTAGGCCGTTAGATAAAGAAGAATTTGATCGTGACTATGTAACCCGGGATCAAATAGAAAAAATGATTCAACAATTACATAACTATAGCCAACAATTGATCGATACCAAAACCTTGCTCGATCATGATAATTATAAAAATGCTATCAGTTTTTACAGATTAATGAAGTATTTATCTACAACCAATGAGCCTGGCGCCGAAACAGTTTATAATGATATGAAAACACTCTTTAAAAATCGTTTTACACGATCCAAAGACCGAAAAAAGTAGTATTTACTCCATAATAAAGAACTTTATTTTTTGAAAAACATCAGTAATTACGGTTTCCCTCAACGATAATGACGATATATTTTTTTATCTTTGAACCATAGTTGATAGGTAATCGTCAAAATTGTAGTCAACAGAAATTCTTACTTAATAATTACCCCTAATTATTTAAAATAAATTAGAAAACGTGCTTTTCTATATCTAATACTATACATATGATTTACTATATGTAAATATTAGCTATAGCAATAAGTGTGGCAAATTGCTATAGAATGCTTATTACAAAAGGTTATATAAGAGGAATATCTAGAGAAAAAAATCTTTTTCTACTTCTTTTACTACTTCCTATTTTTCAAATATTCTCATAAACCGCTACCGTTAGTATCGAAGTTACATGGCCTAATTTTGCTGAAGAAAATGCTGCTCAAATTAGAAGTATAGATAATGCTACAATTTTTTATACCGATTGTGTTGGGGGACTCGGTGCAGCAACGTGTAATCAAACCACGAATCAAAATCTTTCGTATACCAATACAGGTTCAGTAGTTTTGAATTATGGTGGATATAACTTAATACTTTTTGATTCTTTCAATGATGGATGGAATGGTGCTTCAAGTATACGCGTATTTGTAGATGGCGTTTTAGTCGTCGATGAGGATTTAGCTAATGGTGCCAGCCCCAGAATAATTGGATTTTCAGTATTTGACACTTCTGTCACCCAAAATCCTCCGCTCACATTATTTGATCAATTTAATGGCTATTTTGATTATACAGTCACTGGGGGAACATTAAGAACTAGTGATACTGATCCTTGTGCCATAACAACATCTTCATCAAACACCTTAACAAGAACAATACCTGCAGGTGCTACCATTGAAAAAGCATACTTATTTTGGGCACATTCTAATTATACTGTAGATACTAATGTTACTTTCGAAGGGCAAAATGTAACCGCCGATGTAGTCAATCAATATGCCGTGAGTCAGATATCATTTTTTGGAATGGTTAGCGACGTAACCTCGATCATACAAGGCATTCCTGATCCTTCTTCAAATACATACGACTTTAGTGATTTAAATGTTGATAACACTAATAATACAGGTTTCTTTTGTGGTTCTACAACACTCGGCGGATGGAGCCTGATGATATTTTATACAGAACCATCACTACCAGCTTCAAGAATTAATTTATTTAATGGATTCAATGGATTGCAAAATGCTACTACCGACTATACTATCGATAACTTCTTTGCCATTAGTAGTGCAGGCGCTAAGACAACAGTATTAAGCTGGGAGGGAGATCAAGCTTTTTCGGGAGGTGAAGATATCTCAATTACAACAAGTTTAAATCCGACACCAACTTCTTTAAAGGGAGACGGAGATAATATTGCTCCAACAGAAAACCCATTCAATTCCACCATTTTTGACAATACACCTGGAGGAGCGACCGTAAATAATACTGCTGCTTTTGGTTTAGATTTGGACACTTATAATATTGCTTCACTTATTGGAGCTGGAGATACAAGTGTGACTACCAATGTTGATGTTGGGGGTGATATAGTTATACTTAATGCAGTAGCTATAAAAGTTACCAGTAATTTGATTGTAGGAACGGTTTATGAAGATATCAACTACCCTGGAGGGGCAGGACGTGATCTTGCCACATCCTCTGGAGCACCTATCGAAAATGCTACGGTAGAACTATATGACAGCTCCGGGAATCTAGAATTAATTGCCACTACAGATAGTGCCGGAGAATATGTTTTTGCAGGAATGGCAGATGGTGATTATACCGTTAGAGTAGTAAACAACACGGTTAGATCTACACGAGGAGGAGGAACCGCTTGCACAACTTGTTTACCAATACAAACCTTTAGAAGAAATTATACCGCCAGTACATTAAGTGATGTCACTAATGAAGTGGGAGGAGCAAACCCTCTAAACGAAGATCCTGGAGCGGTAACAACTATTGGAGACCCATTACCTGCGGGAGCACAAACTCTTTCTTCTGTTTCTATTAGTGGTGAAGGCGCTGTGGATTTAGATTTTGGTTTTAATTTTAACACTATTGTAAACACGAATGGAGACGGGCAAGGATCACTGGAGCAATTTATTATTAATTCGAATACTATTGATGAAACTGGATTAGATATTGAAGCGCACCCTAATGATATCACTCTGGATCCAAATGCCGGAGAAGATACTTCTATATTCATGATTCCTACCAATGCAGATCCTCTAGGAAGAACCACAGACCCAAGATACAATAGTACCGATGGTTATTTTGACATTTTAACTACTGTAAATTTATCAGCAATAACGGGCGCTAATACTAAAATAGATGGAAGAACTCAGACAGCATATTCCGGTAACACGAATACAGGAAGCATCGGGTCTGGTGGTACTACAGTAGGTACAACGGCTGTTACGTTACCAACTTATGATTTACCCGAAATACAGGTACGACGAGATGGGAATGGCTATGCCATCGATATACAGGGCAATAATGTTACCGTAAGAAATATAGCTGCATTTGCCAATGGAAATAGCGGAGATGGAATACGAGTAACTTCGGGAACAGGAATAATCGTTCAATCAAATATTGTAGGTCCAAATGCAGTCGGCACTCTTGAGGGAAACACAAGAAATGGAATTCGAATAAATGGTGGAACCTCTACGGTGACCGGAAATTATATTGCACAAAATAGATTGAGAGGAATTAGGATAAATAACAATGGCCCTCCAACAAGTACTATAACGCTTAATCATATAACAAACAATGCCAGTAACACCTGTAATAATAATGGCAATATTCAAGTAAGTGGGGGTGCCTTAATTGAGATACGAAACAACTTAATTGAAAATGCGGGAGCTTATGGAATTAATCATACCGCCGGAACAGTTACTATTACAGATAACACCATAACAACATCGGGGCAAAACGCAGGATGTAATAGTGATTCTGGTATTCGATTAAATACAAACAACGCCTCGGTTGTCAGTAATATAATTAACGCCAATAACGGATCAGGAATTGCAGTGACAGGGGGAACAACCTCTGGGAATTTAATCTCTCAAAATTCAATTTATAATAACGGATCGGCAACTAATTTATCATTAGGTATAGACATTAACGATGATGGAGTTACTATAAATGACAGTGGTGACGCAGATACGGGTCCAAATGGTAGTCTCAATTTTCCGATTATAGAATCTGCTGCCGTTGCTGGAGGCAGAATAAGAGTTATAGGATGGGTAGGTGCCGGTGCAACTGTTGAGTTTTTCTTAACTGATATTGATCAAGGAACTGCCGTTGCCGGAAATAATCAAATAGGTGGAGTATCTCGGGATTATGGAGAAGGACAAGTATTTATTGGATCAGCAATAGAAGGATCTGGTGCAGATAATAGTGCTGCATCTTCTACATATAACGACGTTGACGGAAATACAGACACTACCAATAGGTTTGATTTCATGATTACGCTAACTTCAGCAATACCAGCAGGCAGTATCATAACCGCTACAGCAACGATATCTAATACTACTTCAGAATTTGGAAGTATTTATGCTGTTAGGGCAGGTAGTATAATTACCAATAGAAACATTACGTTTAGGGTAAAGTCAAATTAATTTATAAATCTATTCAATCCCGTTTGCTGGAGTACATATGCAAAGACCGTAAGTTTTTTACGGGAAGAATATATTTTATAAAAAAATACAGTAGATTACGGATTTCCTCATATTTTCTTATTCATATAATTCATATATTTGATCACTAGAGAGCACACTCCAATCGTCAAAGTCGCACTCAGTATATTATATTATACTTGACAATTACCCCTCTATTTTTAAAACTAACACTTTCGAGTTTTAACCACTTGAGAATTAAATTTTGTTTAGCTCAATAGGCTATATCCATTAAAAATAAACCTATGCTTAAAACCTATATAATCATAGCATTTTGTTTTATAATTTCTTTCACTTTTGCACAATCCGTCAACGATTATAGGTCCGTTGGATCCGGTAACTGGACCAATGTATCTATATGGGAAGTATATAATGGTACCGCGTGGGTAGCCGCCACAACTTATCCTGGAGAAATAGCCGGCACTAATGATGTGTCTATTGAAGGTGGAGATTCTATTACGGTATCATCTTTTATTCCTAATAGTTTTAATTCACTCACTGTAGGTGACGGTACAGGTGCAACCGATACACTATTGGTTAGTGGAACTTCCAATTTAGACACATCGCGAATTACTATTGCTAATGGTGGTTTTGCTTCATGGACGGCCAACGTGAGTTTATTTCTCCCCGCAGGAGCGGCTTTTGTTATTGAACCGGGGGGTAGTTTAGATACAACAAGACCTTGTAGCGCTTCTAAACGTCTAGTAATAGGATCAACTATATATGCGACTTGTAATGGTGGCGCTGGGGCAGATTTTTCATTTACAGACCTAAATAATGGTGGTGGAAGTCTTAGCGTTACACCAAGTTCAAATAGCTCTATTTGTACAAGTGAAACTCTTACACTTTTTGCAAATGTATCGGGTACCGGGAGTTCTACGGCAACATTTAGCTGGACAGGTACCGGTCCTGGGAGTTATACGTTTAGCTCTATCTTAGAAAACCCAACAGAAACTGGTCTTACAGCGGGTAGTTACACATATACCGTTACTGTTACTTCATCAGATGGCTCCATCACCAACACTGGCTCTACAGATGTTGTTGTTAGCGATTCTCCAAATGCACCTGTAAGCAATGGCAATATGATAGCCTGCACCGGAGCCACTATACCCACATTAACTGTTTCGGTTAATGCTGGTGAAACCGTAGATTGGTACGATGCAGCAACTGGAGGAACTCTTTTACTAAGTAATAATGTAAGTTATACTCCAACAGCATCAGGTAGTTATTTTGCCGAAGCAAGAAATATAGCAGCCGGTTGTGTAAGTAGCACTAGAACCGAAATTGTATTAACTATTAAAACCTGTACAATTATCACTAATAGCAGAATTACGTTTCGGGTAAAAGCAAATTAGTTAGCATTAAAATTTCTTTACAAAGTGATATCCCCATATTTCATAGTTTTCATTTAGATAAAACTTATGAGAGGGATAATTAGACACATAGCTATTCAATTCTGAAGTTTCGCAACCTTTACTCTGGGCATACTCATAGATCCATGCAAACACCTTTTTACCTATCCCCTTTCCTCGGTACGTATCATCAATATAAACATGATCAGGTTCACAAGAACGACCTGCATAATGTCGGGTCATAAACCATAAACCAAATATTCCAATTTGTTTATCATCTTGATACACCCCCCAACATTCATAATTCTGATCAAACATTTCTGTAAAACGTTCCATTAAAATTTCATCTTCAAATTGATTATTCATTAATTTTTGAATCAAGGGAAGAGATTTATGAAAGTCCTGTTTTAAAATTTTGTGAAATGCTAAATTCATATGATGTTTTTCTGCAAAAATAATTATACATTTATCTCAAAGATGTAAAGAATTCTTAAAATATATAAAATCATAAGAATGAAAGAAAAAACAGGAAAAACACAAGATCTTATCGATAAAAAATTTCTAGAAGAACGTAGCGTATTTCTATGGGGACAGGTTGATGACAAATCTGCCAAACATGTTATTGATAGACTTATGTATTTAGATATGATAAGCAATGAGGAAATCAAATTATATATTAATAGTCCGGGAGGGTATGTTACTTCAGGATTTGCTATGTATGATACTATAAAAAGTCTAAAAAGCCCGGTATCCACAATCTGTACTGGGTTAGCCGCTTCTATGGGATCAATTCTTCTAAGTGTTGGTGAAAAAGGACGTAGATTTATACAACCTCATGCCAAAGTAATGATACACCAACCAAGTGGTGGCGCAAGAGGACAGGCTTCTAATATAGAGATTCAGGCAGCAGAAATTCTCAAAACCAAAGAATTAAGTGCACAAATACTTGCGGACAATTGCGGACAGGACATGGAGAAAGTTTTAAAGGATTTTAATCGTGATTATTGGATGGATGCCGATGAATCTCTAACGTATGGTATTGTTGACGGAATCTTAGAATAATATAGATAATCAAGTTTTGATGTTGCGACGAGATTTTATGGAAATTAGTGCATTGGGAGCCCTAGGACTTTCATTAGCATCATTTTCTATATTTCAGTCTGAATTCTCAAAAGACGATTTAATGGGTAAAGGAAATCCCTCGCTTTATGGTGAGGGGTTCAAACTCAGAAAAGAAGCTTACGAAGCCTTTTTAAAAATGAAAGCTGAAGCTTCAAAAAGTGGATTTAAAATAAAAGTTGTCTCCAGTTATAGAAATTATGCTCACCAAAACCGAATTTGGGAACGTAAATACAAAAGATTTACTGCAGATGGTCTATCTCCTATCGATGCCATAAAAAAGATTATTGAATATTCGACCATCCCTGGCACTTCCAGGCATCATTGGGGTACCGATATTGATATTGTAGATGGTAATGCTCGGCAGCCTAAAGGTCTGCTTCTTGCAGAAAACTTTGAAAGCGACGGACCATTCTGTAAATTCAAAGAATGGATGGACAAACATGCAAATTCTTTTGGATTTTATTTAGTATATACAGACAAAAAAGATAGGAAAGGTTTTAAATACGAACCCTGGCATTACTCCTATGCCCCACTCTCTATCCCCATGCTTAAAGCATATCAAAAACTCTCTATTATCGAAGAACTTAAAAAAGCTAAACTACTCGGCAGCAGTTTTTTTACTGATGATTTTATTCAAAAATACAGTATAGAGAACATATCTGATATTAATCCAGAATTATTGTAAATTTGCATACTAAAATCATACTTTTTTAGTTATATTATCGAAAACCCCATAATCATGAAAACTACTTTATTACGCTATTTATGCGCTTTCGCTTTACTATGTATTACATTTTCTTGTTCAAATGATGATGATGCACCCTTCATCCCACAAGGAAGCACTAATCCACCTGTTGACACCCCAAGTGAGGTTTCTATTACTGATGAAATATTTACGTTAGTAAATGCACATCGATTGAGCAATGGTTTAGCTGCCCTAGAAAAAAGCACTACAGCAGATATATTAGCGGCAGAACATTCACGATATATGATTGGCCAGGGTCGAATTAGTCATGATAATCGTGATACAAAATTTGCAACATTACGGGAAAATGAAAATGCAACAAGATTTGGAGAAAATGTTGCCGCAGGACAAACTTCAGCGCAATCTGTGATGACAGCCTGGCTTAATAGTGATGGCCATAGAGAAAATATTGAAGGTGATTATACACATATAGGTATTGCTGCCATAAAAGATCAAAATGGAAGCTATTACTATACACAAATTTTTTATCGCTAAACTATGCAAACTCAACTATGCTAGTTAGCACTAATTTCGTTCAATAATTGTGAACGACACCTCTAGTAGTTGCTTACTAAAAAGTGTTTTAAACATTTTATTAGTAAGCAACTTTTTTATTTCTTAACTTTAAATACTAATCATAATTATATTTTCATGAGACGTGGTGGCTTAAAAATTCGGGTCTTAATTGGTTTGGCAATAGTGGCTTTTGCATTTTTTAAAAAATGCAATAATAAAACCCTGAACCCATATACTCAAAGAGTCCAAAACATTAATATGACAAGCGATCAAGAAATTGCTATCGGATTACAAAGTGCACCAGAAATGGCTCAACAACATGGTGGATTATATCCTGATCAAAAATTACAAAGTTATATAGATATGGTAGGAAATAAGCTGGTTAACTCTAGTATGGCTAAAGAAACCCCCTATAAATATGATTTTCATTTACTGGCAGACCCTAATACAATTAATGCTTTTGCACTGCCAGGTGGGCAAATATTTATCACCTATGCTCTTTTATCTAAATTAGAAAATGAAGATCAGGTTGCGGGAGTATTAGGACATGAAATAGGCCATGTATTGGGTAGACATTCGGCAGAACGAATTGCCGAACATGATTTTTGGAAAACTATATCTACTGGAGCATCTGTAGGTGCAGATGCCGGAGGAATTGTAAATAGCATTGGTCAAAATGTACTTTTGGGTAATGGTCGTGATGATGAGCTGGAAAGCGATAAACTGGGAGTACTTTTTATGATTAATTCTGGCTATAACCCGACCGAAATGATCGGCGTGATGAAGATTTTAAAGGCCGCTGCAGGACCTAATCGTACTCCAGAATTTCAAAGTACACATCCGGATCCCGAAAATCGTATAGAAAAGATTAAAGAAGCCATTCGAGAATATAGTCAATAAAAAAACCTGATTGTTAAAACAATCAGGTTTAAAATTTAAGCTTCAATTCAAGAAATACTATGATAGTTCCTCAAGAAGAGCTATAGCTTCTTTAGCATTAGATAATTTTGCAAATTTCATTGCATTATATCCTTTACTATTCTTGGTTTTGATATTAGCTCCTTTTTCTACAAGAAGTTTAATAATATCTACACGATTGTATCGTGCCGCAAACATTAACGGAGTCATCCCATTAGATTTCTTGTTAACATCACTACCTAATTCGATTAGTTTTTTGACAGTTTCGGTGTCACCCTTTACAATAGCCATACAAAATGGACTAGTTTGTGCTGTAATTAGATCATAACTATACTGATTATAATCTGTAGTACTGATTTCTGTAGCAAAACTTACTGATGAAATAAGCATAATCGCTAGGGTAAATAACAAAGTTTTTTTCATGATGAATGAATTTAAAAATTAATTAATTATTAGTTCATATTAAATAAGACCCTTGAAACATGCATTTTGTTACACTAAAAGAATCAAATAACAGAATTTTAACCTTTATATAACAAAATATCTTAATAGTAATACCACTCTATACCATTGTATTTCAAATCAATACTCGTTACTCTTCTTTATTGGTATCAAATTTTACTTCGTAAATAAATTATATTATTCTCAAAAAAACTTGCTAAAACACTAAGTATAACCTAATATTAATCTTCTCTACACACATTCGTTAATAGTTTCATAAAAACCAAGGCACCCATAACCCTAAAGAAAAGTTTAAACCATAAAGGAATAACCTCTCTTTTTTGTGTGCTTATTCTTGAAGTTGTAACTTTGCCTCTTATCTCACTTTGAGATTTTTTTACTTAATACTAACCAACCAAAACTTCAAATTAAGAGCATATTATGAATAAGAAAGTAATCTTGATGATTCTAGATGGATGGGGTACATCTCCAGATCCAAAAGTGTCTGCAATAGATCATGCAAAAACACCTTTTGTCGATAGTTTATATACTAAGTACCCTAATGCATCTTTACGTACAGATGGTCTACATGTTGGATTACCCGACGGACAAATGGGAAACAGTGAGGTAGGACACATGAATCTTGGTGCTGGTCGAATTGTCTATCAAGATTTGGCCAAGATCAATCTCGCGGTTGAAAATAACACACTAAAAGATGAACCAGCACTTGTTGAAGCTTTTCAATATGCTAAAACAAACAATAAAAATATTCATCTACTTGGATTGGTTAGCGATGGTGGTGTACATTCTCATATTAATCATATTAAAGGATTACTTGATGCCGCCAATTCTGAAGGGCTCAAAAATGTATTCCTTCATGCGTTTACCGATGGTCGAGATGTAGATCCAAAATCTGGTAAAGATCACATACAAAACATACAAAACCATATGTCCAAAACTACCGGAAAAATAGCTTCGGTTATAGGAAGGTATTATGCCATGGATCGAGACAAAAGATGGGAGCGGGTAAAACTAGCATATGATCTAGTTGTTAATGGTATGGGTGAGATTAGTGATAACGCCCAAGAAAGTATTCAAAAAAGCTATGATAATGATATAACTGATGAGTTTATTAAACCAGTGGTTATCCAAGAAAATGGAGCGCCTGTAGCTACCATACAAGATGATGACGTTGTCATTTTCTTTAACTTTAGAACGGATCGTGGTAGAGAGCTTACAGAAATGCTTTCACAAAAAGATATGCACGAATACAATACGCATAAACTACCTTTATATTATGTTACCTTGACCAATTATGATGATACTTTTGCGGGCATCAAAGTAGTTTATGATAAAGAAAATATTACCGAAACGTTGGGAGAGGTACTTTCTAAAGCTGGTAAAAAGCAAATTCGTATTGCCGAAACCGAAAAATATCCTCATGTTACCTTTTTCTTTTCTGGCGGACAAGAAGAACCTTTTAAAGGTGAAACCAGGATCCTACGAAATTCTCCAAAGGTTGCGACCTATGACTTAAAACCTGAAATGAGCGCTTATGAATTAAGAGATGCTCTTGTTCCAGAATTACAAAATGTAGAGGTAGATTTTGTATGCCTTAACTTTGCCAATGGAGATATGGTAGGTCATACCGGCGTAATGGAGGCTGCCATCAAAGCGTGTGAGGCTGTAGATATTTGTGTAAATGACATCGTAAGTACCGGGCTTGAAAACGGCTATACCACCTTATTAATAGCCGATCATGGTAATTGTGAAACCATGATCAATCCAGATGGTACACCACATACTGCGCATACTACTAATCCTGTTCCTTTTATTATTATTGATAACGATCAAATCAATATTAATGATGGTGTTTTAGGTGATATCGCACCAACAATACTTGAACTAATGGGGGTAGAAAAACCAGATGCAATGACTCAAAAATCCTTAGTTAAATAGGCTCAAAGACAAATTTTGTTAAATACCTCTAAAGTTTAATACTCAAAATAGTCTTTATATTATTTTCGTACAAAAAGCAATAGTATGCTAATGAAAAAAGTGTTTTTAATTTTTATTTCTTTACTCCTAAATGCATGTATGAGTACCTCTTCTTCAGTAAATAATGGAGGGACTACTCAGGATGAGGATAGTATTATACCAAGGCAATCAAATCCTGATATTTTGGTAGGAAAACAAGATAGAAAAGCCCTGAAACAGGAACCCTTTGCAATCTGGTTCAATAAAAATTATAACGACTACGTTATAGATACAGAAACAGTAGAGAACATTTCTATGTACCTTGAGGATATATCTATCAAAGCTTTTATGGGTACTTGGTGTAGTGATAGCAAAAGAGAAACTCCAACTTTTTATAAAATTCTGGATACTGCGAAATATGATTATCGAAATTTTGAATTGATTACAGTTACTAGAGATAAAAACACTCCAGAAGGTTTTGAAAAAGGTTTAGACGTTATGCGCGTTCCTACTTTTATCTTTTACAAAGAAGGAAAAGAGATTGGAAGATATGTAGAATTTGCACGAGAAACACTAGAAAAAGATATATTGGCGATTGTATCGGGAAAACCGTATAAACATTCGTATGAGGATTAAATTATATATCCTAATATTCTTTGTAAATTTGCCAACCTTATAATTTAGGATATTATGATCATTGTTAAGACACGTGAAGAAATAGAATTAATGCGCGAAAGTGCCCTGGTGGTATCCAAAACTTTAGGAATGCTTGCATCTGAAGTAAAACCAGGAGTAACTACCCTACACTTGGATAAATTAGCAGAAGAATTTATCAGAGATCACGATGCAATACCAGGTTTTTTAGGGTTGTATGATTTTCCAAATACACTTTGCATGAGTCCCAATGCTCAAGTTGTTCATGGTATCCCAAATAATACTCCTTTAGAAGAAGGCGATATCATATCTATAGATTGCGGGGCGATTAAAAATGATTTTTATGGAGATCATGCCTATACATTTCCTGTTGGTGAGGTATCTCCAGAGGTAGAACGATTACTTCAGGTTACTAAAGAATCGTTATATGTCGGTATTGCAGCATTAAAAGTAGGAAATCGCGTTGGTGATGTGGGGTATGCAATCCAAAAATTTACCGAAGAAGCAGGCTATGGTGTTGTTAGAGAGTTAGTAGGCCATGGTATAGGTCGAAAAATGCATGAAGATCCTGAAATGCCAAATTATGGTCGTAGAGGAAGAGGAAAAAAACTTGTTGAAGGTATGGTCGTTGCAATAGAACCTATGACTAATATGGGCACACATCGTATCAAACAATTACGCGACGGATGGACTATTCTTACGGCAGATGGTAAACCCAGTGCACATTTTGAGCATGATGTAGCCATTATAGATGGTAAACCAGAGATTCTTTCTACCTTCAAATATATCTATCAGGCTCTTGGCATCGAATCTGATGAAGAAGATGCTTTTAGACAAGAAGTATTGACGGTTTAGCGCATTATGTTGTACTCAAAGTTATTCTTTGTGTACCTTCAAAATTATGAAAAAGCTTTTCAAATTTATTCTTAACACCATCCCCAGGCCACTACTAATTCGGTTGAGTTATGTGATACGACCGGTTATTTCTTTATTGCTTAGAGGAAAAACCTATACAGATCCAATAGATGGAAAAAGTTTTTCTAAATTTTTACCTTATGGATATGGTAAACAAAGAGATAATGTACTCTCTCCTTCTACCCTGTCATTAGAACGACATAGACTACTCTGGTTATATTTAAAAAACGAGACTAATTTTTTCACCACACCTTCAAAGGTATTACATTTTGCTCCAGAACAAGCCTTTTATAAACGATTTAGAAAGCTAAAACACCTCGATTATACGACTACTGATCTTAATTCACCTTTGGCAGATGTAAAAGCAGATATCTGTAATCTTTCCTTTAAGGATAATCAATATGATATTATTTTTTGCAATCATGTGTTAGAGCATATCCCAGACGATACTAAAGCTATGCAAGAGCTATTTAGAGTCTTAAAACCAGGAGGAATGGCGATTTTACAAATCCCACAAGATCTCAATCGAGAAACTACTTTTGAAGATGACTCTATTACCGATCCAGTCGAGCGAGCCAAAATATTTGGGCAATATGACCATGTTAGAGTGTATGGTAGAGATTATTTCGAAAAACTAAGATCAATAGGTTTTAGAGTAGAAGAAATAGATTATACTGATACGATTACAAAAGAAGAAGTCGTTAAATACTGCCTTGCACCTGGAGAAATCTTACCGGTTTGTTATAAGCTTTAATTACGCTTATTATAACACCCTAAACAATTAATATTCTTCTTTTTAATACCTTTACTGGTAAGAACACTAACTAACTTTCTCAACGCATACGATGAAAATGAAGCCTACCCCAAAATTTTTGTTGTCAAAAATGGTTTTTACCGCCTTGTTGATGATTCTATGTAAAACAGCACAGGCACAACAAACAATAGACACATTAGTTGCGTATCAAAATTATAAGATAGCCGATTCTCTATTAGAGGTAGGTAAGTATAAAACCTCTATTACATACCTAAAAACCGCCTTACCCGCCTATAGAAAAGCTAAGAACTGGAAAATGGTATCGAATTGTCATAGTGATCTATCGGCATGTTACTGGAGAACTTCTGACTTAAAAAAAGCACTATTACATGCCCAAAGCGCCTTAAAAACAGCTACTCTTCACCTAGACAAAAATAGTATCGAAGAAGCCAATGCTTATGATAACCTTGGGAATTACTATGAAAATACTACAGAATATGACAAAGTTTTTAATAATTACAAAAAGGCGTTAACGATAAGACAACAGAGATTACCTAAAAATCATCCCGAAATTGGACATTCTTATAATAATCTGGGTGTTTTTTACTTAAAAAAAGATGAGCTTCAAAAATCATTGGAATATTTAGAAAAAGCACTTACTATTTATTTAGAGTTTTATGGTCCTGATCATCCTAAAACAGGAACTTCTTATAATAACATTGGTGTAATCTACGATGATCTTGGGAAATACAGAAAAGCACTTGAATACTATAAAAAAGATTTGTCTATAGGTCTTAAAAATCCTGATGAAAATCCTCTCCAAATAGGATACGGTTATATCAATGTAGGTGGAATCTACTACACCCTTAAAGAATATGATAAAGCCTTGGATTATTACGAAAAAGCCTTGGAAATAGTTATTAATGAAGGTGATCTTTACGGAATAATCGGAGTATACACTAACTTAGGATTACTATGGGACGATAAAGGAGAATACGATAAATCTTTAAACTACCATAAAAAAAGTTTGGAAGTACAGTTTCAACTTTATGGCAATGAGCACCACGAAATACCAGTGGGTTATCTCAATATTGGCCTGGGTTACTATAACAAAGGTGATTTTGAGAAAGCAAAAGAATATTACAACCAAGCATTGCAAATGACTAGAACTTTAAATGGAGAAAATAATAGTGAGGTGGTCAATATATATCAACATTTCGGTAACCTTCATACTCGAAGCAAAGAGTATGATATCGCTATGGAATATTATGAAAAAAGCTTAGTCATAGATCAGAGTATTACAAAAGAAAACAGTCCCGATATCCCATGGTCATATATAGGAATTGGACAGATTTATTTTGAGAAAAAAATGTATTCAGAAGCATTGTATTATGCTCAAAAAGGTTTAAAGGCAATCCAAAACGCTTATGGCGAACAACATATTGAAGCTATTAATTCGTATAATAGTATTGCAGCAATTTATAGTAAACTAGGAAAATATGAAGAAGCTTTCAAACATTTAGACAAAGCATTACTTATTAACACCAAAAGGAAATTCACTAATGTTTCAAAAGGCTCATTTAACATAAACAAATACATAGATCATAAAGGGCTATTAAAGACACTTCATTGCAAAGCAAATACACTCCAATCTTTATACAAAAAAACTCAAAAGCGGGAGTATTTTAACGAAAGTGTTACAACTTATGAAAACATAGGTACCCTAATTGATAAAATGCGGCAATCTTATCAAAATCACCAGGACAAAATAACTTTTGCAAAGCATTCTAAAGATATATATACCGATTTTATACAAACTCTTTTACTATCTGAAGATGTTTTGACCTCAAAACAAGCACTTCTATGTGCTGAAAAAAGTAGAGCCAATACCTTAAACGAACTTCTTATCGATTCTAATGCAAAAAAAATTGCCGGACTTCCCACAGAATTGCTAGAATTAGAAAAGAAATTAAAAATAAATCGTGCTTTTTTTCAATCTCAAATAGTTGATGAGTGGTCTTACGGCAAAGTAGACACCATAAAAATTAGAGAATATGAAAATATGCTTTTCGAAATTAATAGGAAGCAAGACTCCCTATTATCGGTACTAGAAAACAACTACACTAAATACTATCAGCTTAAACATCAAAACGATGTTATTTCGGTATCAGGAATTCAAAAGAAGCTTTCAGAAAACACTACCTTACTTGAGTTTTTTACTTCAGACACTATTACGTACGCTTTTACCATCTCAAAAAATGACATTACCATAAAGAAATTAAAAACTCCTGATCTAACTCGACAAATTGAACAATTTAACCAAGTTATTATCTCTAAAAACATGAAGGATTTTCAAAAGAAATCTCATGCTCTTTATGAAACACTATTAGCCCCTATTGCAACTAAATTAAAGGGAGATGAACTTATTATTGTTCCAGATGGAGCCCTTTGGCATCTCAATTTTGAATTATTACTCTCCCAAAACACATTATCAAAATCAATTAAAAGCTTCCCTTTTCTTCTTAAAGACTATGCCATAAGTTATGCCAACTCGGCTACCCTTTTATTTAAACCGCCAAAAGACTACACGCAAAATTCAGAGCTTTTAAAAGAATGTGTAGCTTTTTCTTTTTCAGATTCTATAAGTGTCTCTAGTGGACAAAGCTTATCGCTCGCAACATTAAGAAATAGCAATATAGACCTCCCTGGAACGCGTAAAGAAATTAATGCCATTGCTAATATTGTAGATGGCAAATATTATTATGGTGACCAAGCCATTGAAACTAATTTTAAAAATAATGCCGCCCGTTACAATATGATACATCTTGCTTTGCACGGAGAGGTTGATCATAAACACCCTGAGAATTCTAAACTTTATTTTACAAAAATCAAAGATTCCATAGAAGATAACATATTGTATGGCCATGAATTATTTGCCTTAGAAATTCCTGCTGAATTAACTGTACTTAGTGCTTGCAACACAGGTTCAGGAAAAATTGCCAAGGGAGAAGGTATTATGAGTTTAGGAAATGCCTTTCAATATGCAGGAACCAAAAGCCTATTATTAACAAGTTGGGAAGTATATGATGAAACCACTCCTAAATTAATGCAGTATTTCTATTCAAACCTCAAAGAAGGGATGAATAAAAGTAAAGCCTTACAACAAGCTAAACTTAACTACCTAAAAAACTCAGATAATTACCTTGCAGCTCCGGTATATTGGGGTGGGTTTTATTTGGTTGGAGATCCTTCGCCAATTCAATTTAAAAATAGTACCATATGGTATTGGATTATTGGATTAAGCATTCTTGCACTAGTTTCAGGTCTATTTTTATATAAGCTTAGATTGAAAAAACCTAAAAATAACATTGCCTAGTTCCCAGAGAAGTCTTAACGATTCGCTTTAAACCCTAAAAAATTCTTTTTTAAGGTAACATTTTGACTACTTGTTACATTAAAGATAGTTATTAATATAAATTATTTAATTATGAAATTGACAAGTTTAAAACAATTTAAACAACTAAATTCTAGTGAGTTAAAACAAGTAAATGGTGGTGTTAGTAGAAAAGAGTATTGCAATACTTTAAATAACACTATCACTCATAAAACATCATTTACATATACCGAAATACAATCTTTTGCTAAAGCATTAGCAGATCACTGTTAAGATTATAGTATTCAATCCGGGTATTTGCATCGTTAAATGCCCGGAAATTGATTTACAGCAAGGGTTTTCAGCTCCTTGTTCTCATTTTCATAAATAAAAAACACTTTAAGCTCTGGGTGCGTTTTTAAAAATTCTTTTGATTTTTCTAATCCCATCGACATGAATGCGGTAGCATAGGCATCGGCTTCCATACAGGTACTTGTAAGTACTGAAACACTTAACAGATTAGATTTATGAGGATAGCCGGTTTTTGTATCAATAATATGTGCATACCGATTACCTTGCTCATCAACTTTATATTTTCGATAACTTCCAGAAGTTGCCATCGCTTCATTTTGTAATGAAATTACTTTATTATAGGACTGAGTAGTATCAAAATTAGGATCTTCAATCCCTATTCGCCAAGGTTTTTGTTTTAGGATATTGCTTCCTTTACCTCGTATTTCACCACCAATCTCTACCAAATAATTTTTGAATCCCTTACTCTCCAGAAATTCAGCAAATACATCCACGGCATATCCTTTAGCTAATGCATTAAAGTCAATAAACGAATTCGGGTTTCTTTTTACAATTTTGCCATCTTTAAGAAATACTTTATCCAATCCCACAGAAAGCAACAAACTATCAATTTTAAGACTATCTAACGACGTTACTTTTCCTTCTGGACCAAAATCCCAGGCATTAACCAAAACTCCAATGGTAGGATCAAAAGCACCTTCAGTTTCTTTATATATTGCCTTCGAGGTCTTGAATACTTTTATAAAATGATCATCAAGAACCACGGTCGTATCTCCTTGATTAATTTTAGATATATCAGAATCCTTTATGTATGTTGACATGGATTGATTAATCACGGTGATCAAACTATCGTATGATTTAGAAAAATCAAGTTCTTTGTGGTCCAAAAACTGAACAGAAAATGTGGTACCAAAAGCTTTTCCGCTTGTAAAATTAAGGTGTAATTTTGAATCTTCTCTACAAGAAATCAGTAAAATAATTACAACACCAAAAATCAGCTTTTTTAACATATTACCTAATTAAGATGCGTTTCTACAACCTGCAATCCAGCGTATTCTAAAATATAATCTTCATTCAATACCACAGGTTTATTTGGATTTTTTGCATTTTGCAGCCCCACGCCTGCATAAAACACTTTGGCTTCTTGTTCTCTTGCATGTTTTTTAAACGATTCCATCCAAATCATATCATAATTATGAGGATTATCGGGATAAGAAATGGCCTTTACCAAAACAAAATATCTTTGATTGGTGTTATCTATACACACAAACTGAGGATGTTTTCCCAGCTTACTATTAATTGCAATAAATTCGAAGCCTTTTTTCTCTAATTCTTCCCCTACAATATTCATGGCAAGGTTGTGCAATTCTTGTTTTGTCAATATCCTAGTCATAGCGGTGCAAAGATATTATTTTGAACGTATAATTCAGAAAAATATCAATAGTAAAAAGGGATTAAGAACCCACACTTTCCTACGCAGGAAGACTACATATATTTATCTATAAAACTACTTAAATCGTATAAAACGGGCTTCATCAAAATAATAACTTGGCGTATACACAGGTTCATTTTTATCAAAACGATACCATGGAGAAATTGAAACGTTTTCAAAATTTTTAAGTAAACAAACACTCTGCGCAGGAGTATTGCCTTGAGCTAAGAGGTACATCTTATCCCCTAGTTCATTTACAATTTCATCAACAATGATTTCAATGTGCCCGGGAGAACCAGGTTTGACTAACATATCACCTATTTTAATATCATCAACCTCAACTTTTTCAAGCTCGGTATGCATAGATAATGTACCTGCATACGTATAAATCAGGTTTAAATATTTATAAAAATTGCTTTTAGAATGGTTTGGGGATGCTGTTTTATGAAACGTAACTCTATTACCAGATATTTTGGGTCGATAGCCTTCTGCATATTTAATCCAGGAACAATAATGACCTGATGTAAAATTAAATCCTATTTCATCCTTTCTGTTTTGTTGCCATAAATATTCAGATCGTATTCGCATTAAAGCATCTGCACATTGCTGTAATCCATTTTTTGGCACCGAAATCTCTAAAATTGCCTCATGCCAATCTTGTGCAAAATACTCAGTATCATCATAATTAATAATTTTACTCCCATAGGGTTTTAATGGATAATATCGAAGATAATTTTCAAACGAGTTTTTGTCATAAATAACTCTTTTATACCCTTCGGGAACGAGTACTCTTGTAGCAATAGAATCCCCTTTTACATTTATAAAATCAGGTTCATAAATAACATTTGCCACAACTCCCTTTACATGATTTGCAACCAGTTTTGTACTGCTCATATTTCTTAATAGTAAAAGAAGAATCACAGCAATGCAAATAGAAACAATATACTTTTTCATAGGACTATAATAGTTGTACGAATTAAAAAATTAAGATGTGTGAAAAATAGCCCTTTACATTTTGTTTAACAAAACATTAACAAACAATATAATTTTAACACAAGTCTTTTAAAGCAATTACTAATAAAATCTTAAAATAAAATTTATGAATTTAAAAACGGCTTACACACTCTTAGTGCTCACAATTACATTTTCTATTACCACGTATGCTCAAGAAGAACAAGATTATGGCTTTAATAAAGGCGACTTCTATGTTTCAGGAGCTTTTAAATATAGCAGTTTAATAAGTGATCAGTTTTACCCAGACAATGAATTATTTGTAGAACCATCTTTTGGATACTTTATATCTGACAATATTTCTCTGGGAGTTCAATCAGAATTCTTATTAAGTAATACTGACAATTATGATGCATTTGGAGTAGGTGTTAATGGTCGCTATTATTTTATACCTAAAAAAAGATTTAATGTATTTACCGAACTAGCAGTAGATTATTCTAATACTAAAAGCAGTTTTAGTTCTTTTAGAGACAATACAGAAGCTTTTAGCACAACATTCTCAACAGGTTTAAACTATTTCATTACAAAAAATCTATCCTTATTTGCGAAATTTGAAATTTTAGACTACAGCTACTCAGAAGTTGATGTAAACTCTGGTAGTTTTTTCCAATTTCAAAACCCACGTAGTTACGATAATCACACATTAAGAATAGGTCCAGAAAATTTACACCTAGGAATTTTATATAAATTTTAATCCATCAAATGCTCAAAAAAAACCGATACAAGTACATTGTATCGGTCTTTTATTTTATAATTATTTTGAAGAATTATCCTCCAAAATCATCAAATCTGATATTCTCATCTGGGATTCCAAAGTCCTCTCCCATTTTCTGAACAGCTTTATTCATTAATGGTGGTCCACAGAAATATAATTCGATATCTTCTGGAGATTCGTGATGATTCAAGTAATTATCAATTACACAATTATGTATGAATCCAACAAACCCATCTCCTACGGTATCATCAATATCTTTTTTCACTTTCCAATTATCTTCTTCTAATGGTTCAGATAAGGCAAGGTAAAATTTGAAGTTAGGGAAGTTCTTTTCTAAATCATAAAAATGATCTAAATAGAATAATTCACGCTTTGAACGCCCACCATACCAATACGTTACTTTACGTCCTGTTTTCAGGGTTTTGAATAAGTGATACAGGTGAGAACGCATTGGTGCCATACCAGCTCCTCCTCCAACGTATAACATCTCAGCTTCAGAGTCATTAATAAAAAATTCTCCATAAGGTCCAGAAATTACTACTTTGTCTCCTGGTTTTTGAGCAAAGATATATGATGATGCTACCCCAGGGTTTACATCCATCCATCCATTTTTTGCTCTATCCCATGGCGGAGTAGCAATACGCACATTAAGCATAATCTCTCTTCCTTCTGCAGGGTAAGAAGCCATAGAATAAGCTCTCTCTACAGTTTCATCATTTTTCATTACTAATGGCCATAAACCAAACTTATCCCATTCTGCCTGAAACTTATCTGGAGTATCGTGTTCCTCTGGATGTGCAGTAATATCAATGTCAGAGTACTTGATCTCACACTGCGGAATCTCGATTTGGATATATCCTCCTGCCTTATATCCCATATCTTCAGGAATACGAACCACAAATTCTTTAATAAAAGAAGCAACATTGTAGTTACGTACTACTTCGGCTTCCCATTTTTTGATACCGAATACCTCTTCAGGAATTTCGATATTCATATCTTGTTTTACTTTAACCTGGCAAGCTAAACGAGCTCCATGTTGCAACTCTTTTCGAGAGAAGTGTGGAGTTTCTGTAGGTAGTGCTTCTCCTCCACCTTCTAATACGTGGCATTCGCACTGGATACAAGTTCCACCTCCACCACAAGCAGAAGGTAAAAATATTTTTTGACCTCCTAATGTAGATAATAATGTGCCTCCAGAAGCTACTTCGATTTCTTTTTCACCATTAATGGTAATTTTTACCGGTCCTGATGGCAGTAGTTTATCTTTTGCAAATAATAAGATTCCTACTAAAACAAGAATCAGTACCAAAAACGAAATAATCGTAATTGCTATTGTTCCACCTGTAGATGCTAAAAATATCATATTATTTAAGTATTGTAACGTTAGTATTTTCGGCTACTTCTTTTGTAGTCCCTTCTTCTTTTTCAATCTGAACAGCCTTTTGCTCTTTTTTACCTTCTTCTTTACCACCGGTAAGCATTCCTCCAAAACTCATAAAACCAATAGCCATTAATCCAGTAAGAATAAAAGTGATCCCTAACCCTCGTAATGGAGCTGGAACGTTAGAATATCTAATTTTTTCTCGAATTGCCGCAATAGCCAAAATTGCTAAGAACCAACCGATTCCTGAGCCTATACCATATACAGCTGCCTGAGAAATATTAGAAAACTCTTTTTGTTGCATAAATAAAGATCCTCCAAGAATTGCACAGTTTACAGCAATCAAGGGTAAAAAGATACCTAATGAATTATAAAGTGCTGGAGAAAATTTCTCAACAACAATCTCTACTAATTGTACCATTGTAGCAATCGTAGCGATAAATAATATAAAGGTTAAGAAACTTAAATCATAGTCTGCATACTCTGGACCTAACCATACCAAAGCACCTTCTCTTAGAATATATTTATCTAATAAAAAGTTTAGTGGTACTGTAATAGCCAGTACAAATATTACCGCTGCTCCAAGACCTACCGCAGTAGATACTTTTTTGGAAACTGCAAGGTATGAACACATTCCTAAAAAGAATGCGAATACCATATTATCTATAAAGATCGATTTTAAAAACAACTCTAAATATTCCATGATTCTTTATTTTAATGATCTTCGATTAATGCTTTATTTCTACTTCTCTGAATCCAGATAATGATTCCTACCGTAATCAGTGCCATTGGCGCCAATACCATAAATCCATTATTTTCATATCCTATGGCATATAACCCTGTCTTTTCGATAGGATCACCTAGTACCTTGGCTCCAAATAGTGTTCCTGATCCAAACAACTCTCTAAAGAAAGCTACAATAATCAATAACACTCCATATCCTGCTGCATTTCCTATTCCATCAAGGAAAGATTTCCATGGACCATTTCCTAAGGCAAAAGCTTCAAAACGTCCCATGATAATACAGTTGGTGATGATTAAACCAATAAAAACTGAAAGTTCTTTACTTAGCGTATAGGCAAATGCTTTTAATACTTGGTCTACTATGATTACTAAAGCTGCTACAACAACCAGTTGAACGATAATTCTAATTTTAGAAGGTATAATATTTCTCATTAAAGAGATTACTACGTTTCCTACTCCTAATACAAAAATCACCGAAATTGCCATTACAATTGAAGGTTTCAATTGTGCAGTGATCGCTAATGCAGAACAAATACCTAATACCTGAATAGTAATTGGGTTATTATCCGCTAATGGATCTACTAAAAGTTTTCTGTTTTTCTTCGAAAACAAAGGTTCTTTAGGCTCTTTTACTTTAACTTTTTCTTCTGTTACTTCAGCCATTTGTTATTTTTTTAAAGTTTCGAAATAAGGCAAATACATTCTAATCCCTTTCTTTACCATTGCAGTTACACCATCTCCTGTGATTGTTGCTCCAGCAATTGCATCAACGGCATTATCTTCTTTTCTTTCATTCTTAGGATCTGCATTACCTTTCTTTACCGTTACACCTTGATAAGATCCCGAAGCATCAAATATGTTTTCTCCTTTAAAATCATCTCTAAAGAAAGCTTCTTTAATATTTGCTCCTAGCCCTGGTGTTTCTCCTTTATGGTCAAAAAATGCTCCTTGGATCGTTTTAAAATCTTTATCTAGAGATACATACCCCCAGATTGCATCCCAAAGCCCGTTACCTCTCATCGGCACAACATAGTACTTTTGTCCATCTTTTTCACCGATAAACAAAGGCATCTTTCTCTCATAATTAGAGTCTTGCTTTACCTTATCGTTTTCTTTCTTCACTTCTATATCAAAAGCATCTGTAGTTTTTTCGGCAGTGCTTCCTGTAACAATATATTGACCCTCATTGCCAATATACTTATCAAACAATTCTTGTGCTCGTTCTGCAGGAACAAACTCATTAGGATCATTTGGATCTGCAATTCCCATTGCAAAAAGAATATTTTGCTGCTTTTCTGTACGCTTATTAGCCGAGATTCTTTCTTTTAATGAAGAAGCTGTAAAAGCTAATAACGAACCAACCACAACTACCATTGCAATAGCAAATATGATTGTATACGAATTTTTATCTGTATTGATCGCCATGATTAAGCGGTTTTTAATTTTAAACGTTTCATTCTTTTCTTCACATTACCTTGTACCACATAATGGTCAATAGTAGGAGCAAAAACATTCATTAATAAGATTGCTAAGAATACTCCTTCTGGATACGCCGGATTAAATACACGAATTAATATTGAAATAAATCCGATTAAGAATCCATAGATCCATTTTCCTTTATTGGTTTGTGATGCGGTTACAGGATCTGTAGCCATATACACTATACCAAAAGCGATACCTCCTACGATTAGGTGCTTCCAGAATTCAAGGCTCATTAATGCATAGAATTTACTTGAATCTGTGACCCAACCTGCATTTACAACACCGTTAAATATAAGTCCCATTACTAGTGCGCCCAGAACGGCACTAAGCATAATTCTCCAACTTCCAATTTTAGTAAAGATCAAGAATAATCCTCCTAATAAAATTAAGAAGGCCGAAGTTTCTCCAACCGATCCCGGGATAAATCCAAAGAACATATCCGAAACAGAATAATCAAATGGTTTAGAATTAGCTAAGAATCCTAATACAGTTTCTCCTGACAACGCATCAACTCCAGATTTTTCTACTGCAGAGTGCACCCAAACTTTATCTCCAGACATCCAACCTGGATATGAGAAGAATAAAAAAGCTCTTATCGTTAGTGCAGGGTTAAGAATATTCATTCCTGTACCTCCAAAAACCTCTTTACCGATTACTACACCAAAAATTACAGCTACAGCTAGCATCCATAATGGAGTATCAACAGGCACTATAAGTGGCACAAGCATTCCGGTAACCAGATATCCTTCTTCTACCTCATGTCCTTTGATCACTGCAAAAACAAATTCTACTGCAAGACCAACTCCATAAGAAACAACAACCAATGGTATAATTTCCCAAAATCCAATCATAAAGTTATCAAGAGACCAAAACTCTGAGCTAAAAAATCCATTAGACACAGCTTCTATTGTTCCTGATGCCAAATGATATTGGTATCCAGCATTAAACATACCGAATATCAAACATGGCAATAAAGCCATGATTACGGTATTCATGGTACGCTTTAAATCATCTGCCCCACGTACATGTGCACCAGAATGAGTAGTTTCGTTAGGTAAATACAAAAACGTATGGATTGCATTAAATGCAGGAGCCATCTTTTTGCCTTTATATTTTAGTTTTAGTTTATGTAATTTATCTTTTAATCCCATAGCACTATCCAATTTCTTTTAACATTAGGTCTAACCCTTCTCTAACAATCTGTTGATGTGGTTGTTTAGAAGGACATATAAACTCTGTAAGAGCAAAGTCTTCTGGAGCAACTTCGTACATTCCTAATTGTTCCATTGCATCCAGATCATTTACCACGCAAGCTTTTAGTAATTGCAACGGATAAATATCTAATGGAAATACATTTTCATAACTTCCGGTAACTACAAAAGCTCTATGCTCACCATTTGTATTGGTATTAAGCGCATATTTCTTTTTCGGAAACAACCAAGAGAATGTTAAAGCTCTAGATGGAGATATCTTATTAAAAATAGGTTTATTCCACCCAAAGAATTCATAATCATCTCCTTCAGGAATTACAGAAATAGTATTATGGTAATATCCTAAGTTACCATCTGGTTTTACGTTTTCACCAGTTAATACATCTCCACTAATTACTCTAATATTTCCTTCATCATGGACTCCAGAGTCATACACCATTGATGATACCTCTGCTCCAATCGTAGTCTTGTAATATTTTGGATTTTTAACTGAAGATCCTGCTAGTGCAATGGTTCTTTCTGCATTAAACTTACCTGTTAAAAGAAGTTCACCAATGATTACTAAATCTTGAGGACTTACAACCCAAACAACTTCTCCTTTATTAATAGGATCTATTTTTGCGATTTGTACACTAACATTTCCTGCTGGATGTGGACCAGAAACTGTATGAGTGGTTATGTTATTAAGACCAGATAGAGGAGAATTACTCTTTTTACCTACAGAAACATGCACCTGACCCTCGGTTAGTTTACTTAACGCAGTTAATGCAGCCTGAAGCTCATTCTCTTTACCTTCTAGCACATAATCATAATCTGCAGTAAGAGGTGCTGTCGCATATCCTGATACAAATATTGCTTTTGGAGCAACATCTGGGTTAGCAATTACATCATAAGGACGTTGCCTAATAAAAGGCCAACAACCAGAGGATAAAAGATGGGATTTAATATCATCACCACTCATGGCGTTAACATCTTTTGCTCCAAAATCAGCATATTGCTGCTCTTTATCTGCAAGAATTTTAAAAGCTAAAATCTTTCTTTTGGCACCACGCACAATTTCTACTACCTCTCCACTAACTGGAGAAGGAAAAAGCATTTTTTCATTAGATTTTGAGTGAAAAAGTGGTTCGCCGGCTTTAACTTCTGTACCCTGTTTGGCAATAACTTTTGGTACTATACCGTGAAAATCGTCAGGCTTAATTGCGAAAACATTACTTCTGATAGCATTAGCAGTGTTTTTTTCTGCTTCGCCAACAAGCTTAATGTCTAAGCCCTTTCTGATACGAATGTCTTTTGACATATTTGTAGTCTATGTTAATTAACTAAAAAAATCGTGCAAATTTACTAATTAAAACACGTAAGTGAAAGAGGGTTGGGGTATAATGTTTTATTAATAATGATTCTAAATAACAATTTATGCTTAAAAAAACCGTTACACTACCTTGGGCATACTTTTTGTGTATATTTATACCCTTAACAACCTATAAAATGTTTAAAAAAAGTAAACAATTCTTAATACTTTCCTTTTTGTGTATTCCTTATCTTTTTTTTGCACAACAAGAAAATAACAATCATAACCAAGCCAATCATATTAGAACCATTCAATTTATTTCTGATTCAGAATTTGCAGGGACACCGGTAATTAAATTAGGGCAACCCATACGCATTACTTTTGATGATATTAATGGAGATGAAGCTGATTATTATTACCGGATCACTCATTACAATTTTGACTGGACACCATCTTCATTATATAAAAATGAATATCTCGATGGTTTTGATGAAGTTAGAATCATTACCTACGAAAACTCGTTTAACACCTTGCAAATGTATAGCCATTATACATTAACGATCCCGAACGAAGATACCAGACGTCTAAAAGTAAGTGGAAACTATGGCATAGAAATTTATAATGATGACGATGAAGTAGTGTTCTCAAGAAAATTTATTGTTTATGAAAACATTACCCGAGTAATAGTCAATACCAAGAGATCAAGAGATCTTAATTACATTAACTCCAAACAGTCTGTTCAATTTGAAATTAGTTCTCCTAACGAAATTCTAAGAAACCCTAAACGAACCATAAAAACCTTAGTTATACAAAATAATGATTTTAAACAAGCGATTACCGATCTTGTACCGCAGTTTACGATTGCTAATAAGTTAGTATACAAATATGACCAGGAATCCAGTTTTTGGGGAGGAAATGAGTACTTGGCGTTTGATAGCAAAGACATAAGAGCCTCTACTGTAAATATCAGAAATATTGAACTAAAAGATCTTTATCACAATTACCTATATACCAATAATGTTAGAGCCAACAGAAGATACACCTACAATCCTGATATCAATGGAAATTTTGTGATTCGCAACCTTAATGCACAAGACAATAATGTAGAAGCTGATTATGTATGGATGCATTTTTTTCTGGAATGTTATGAGCCTCTAAATGATGGTGAAATTCATATTTATGGCAATTTCAACAATTTTACACTTGATGATTCTACCCGATTGCAATATGATAAAGAGCGAGCTATCTTTTATACCAAAAGATTATTTAAGCAAGGCTTTTACAATTACAAATATGTGCTGTTGAGACCAGATGGTACTATAGATCCTGGATTTATAAGTGGAAATTTTGACGAAACCGAAAACGAATATATGGTTATTCCTTACTATCGCGCTCCTGGAGCGCGATATGACAGAGCTATCGGAAAAGGAGTAAACAATTCTGCCAATATCACAAACTAAAAAAGCGAGGTCAATGACCTCGCTTTTTTTTAAGTTATGCTACCTTATTTTTTAGGTGGATATTTATGAAACGTACCATTATAATAATACGGCTTGTCCTCGCAAACGTATAAGTCTGCAGTTTGATTTTGGCCATTATTACTAAATATTATATTGGTACATGTAGCACTACCAAAAAGATCCCCTACATACCATTCATCTAACGATTCGCTCATTTTTCTTCCGGGCCACTCACCACTGGTAGGGTTACCATTTTGATCCCATGTATACATATGCGTATACCCCATTGTCATAACATCCAAACTAAACTCCCTAAACTCACCAAGCCTAGGAGGCACTACATACCAATTATTATTATAAAAATAAGGATAGCCCTTTGTAGCAAATAGATCTGCAGTTTGGCTCGCACCATCTTGACTAAATATAATATTGGTTTCCTGTTTGTTATTGAAAAGATTGATTTCTATAGTAGTCCATTTCAAAACTTCTGCCGCCAACGCGAATTTTGGAAATTGAGGAACAAATGTTCTATCCATTTTCTCCCCTGGCCAAAACGTTGGATTAGGATTATCGGTATCCCAGGTATATGCCGTTGTATATAACCCAGGATTAAATGCAAATACTCTTATTTTTTCCTTGACTACACCACCTGTGTTTGATGGATACATAATCTCTATCCCTTCAATATCCAAGTCTGATAATACCGCGCGGTTAATACTATAAGTACTTCCATCTTTTTTGGTAATTGTAGGCTTCCCGTTTTTTGAGAAAAAGTAAGGCCCGTACATCATGATAGAATTGAAATCAAACTCTGCAGAATATTCGGCTCCAGACATTCCTCTTGCGATATAAGTTTGAAAATTATGAGTAAAACCATCTCTTACATTTTCAAAATTGATAGTAACGTATTGATCACGATCTTTTCTATTTTGCTCATGAAAAAGTCCCGCAGCGTGACCTATTTCATGTATTACTGTACCCTGACTACAACCCGATGCCAAAGTAATTCTTTGAGCACCTCCTATTTTACCCAAAAAGGAAGAACAGCCATTACCCGGAACAAAAATTACATAATCGGTTTCATTTGTTCTTTCTTTAAATCTTACATTCGTGTTGCTCTCCCAATGCTGAATTGCTCCATACACCCTGTTTTTGTTAGGCAAATCATCAGAAATACTATAAATCATCGTATTATTTGGCCATCTGCGATTGGTTAATCCTGTACTTTTTAAAGCAACAGGACGATCTGATAAATGCTCCTTTTTGAACATAATATCGCCATCTAATAGAAAATAATCCCTATGGTTTTCTACACGTAGTTCGGCTTCATTAAGATACTTAGTTTCTATTCGGTACGTTGCATTTTCTGACGCTTCAATTTCATTAAGCTCTTCTTTTTGACAAGCAGTAAAACAAAACACTGAAACGATTAGTACTAATTTTAACAAATTACAATTAATAATACTCTTTCTCACTTTAGATATTTTTAAGGTTAATAGTATGTTTTATGTGGTTATAGTATGAAGAACACAAAGATACTCTTGAATAAAAGAGGAAATGGAGTACTTAGAAGTGCCAAAAAAATAGTATGAAATATAATTACCTAAAAAACAAAATATTACAAATTATCTAACGTTTGCGTGCTTTTTCAGTTTTTCGATAAGAATACAATAAAATCGACAAAAGCCTATGCGCACATGCAACGAAATCCTTTGAATTTTAACTCTATTAAAAAGATAGTTAACGTTGTAGAAAAATCAAGAATCTACTTTTCTATTTGCGAAACACGCTTTCATTGCAAAACACAATTATGCGAGCCACTATTTTTTTCTAATTCAAAAATGTTCAACATAAACATAAAACCTTTATTTTAGGAGCTTGTAATACACTAATCACAAATGAAAGAAAAGGGGAGATTTCTTAAACAGTACAGAGGAAACGAATGTCTTAATTGCAGAGTTCCTTTAGACATTATTGATCGTTATTGCCATAATTGTGGACAAATCAATACCACAAAAAAACTATCATTCAAAGATTTTTTTGATGAGTTTTTTGCCAGCATATTCTCCTACGATTCTCGCTTAAGACATACTATGTCAACCTTATTGTTTAACCCAGGTAAAATATCTAAAGATTATATCGAAGGGAAACGAATTAAATATGCCAACCCGTTTCGGTTCTATCTTAGTGTTTCGATTATCTTTTTTATAATCAACGGTTTGTTTATTGATTTTGAAAGATTTAGTGCAGATATAGAAGATGATGTTACCAAAGGAAAAGAAGCTATCGAAAAGGCAGGGATTAACGAGATTGAAAAAACCATTGCATTAGACTCTATAAAAGAACACATCAACCAACAATTAGACGCTTCAGAACATCTTTCGCCCCAAGGAAAAAAAATCATAAACAATCAAATCACAAAAGCAAAAGGCACTTCATGGTTTGATAAAGAAAAAACAGAAGAAGAAGTTGTTTACTACAAACAAACCCAAATAGACACTATGGGCTTTATTAAAAAGGCAACAAGCCTATGGTCAATGTATACTGATCATTATGAAAAGACTGGTCAAAAATCAGCTTACCGTGCCTTAAACGAGCTTAATCACAACAAAAGTCCGTTTAATAAATACGTCTATCACAGAGCTATAAAAACAAGTAATATTGATGATACGTATGGTCGAGAATTATTAGAGTTTATTTTTAACAAATTGCCCTTTATTATCTTTTTCTTTTTACCATTTTTTGCCCTTGCCATATGGTTTTTGTATATCAGAAAATCTTATAATTATATGGAACATTTAGTATTTACGTTTCATACCCAAACTATGTTTTTCATATTAATAGGGATTGCTATTTTATTAGATCAAATTTTTGCCAGTAGTACTACATTGGGTGTCGTTCTGCTTATATTTTTGTTCTATCTGTACAAAGCAATGCGAAAATTTTATAACCAAGGTAGAGTCAAAACTATTGTTAAATTCCTGTTAGTAAATGTTTTATTTTTTATCTTAGCGGTTGCAGGCTCTGTAATTACAATTACAGGTTCGATTTTTATATTTTAAGATGGTTCAGCAGATAACAAGAGGTATAAAGATTTCGGTGGATACCACCTTTGAAGGTACGTTCTATAAGAACTACAAGATTCATTTTGCCTTTGGTTATCGTATTACTATAGAAAATCAAAGTAAAGACTCTGTACAGCTTACTTCTCGGTATTGGGAAATCAAAGATTCTTTAAATAATACAGAAATTGTTGAAGGAGAAGGAGTTATCGGAAAAAAACCTGTTTTAAAACCAGGAGAATCCCACTCTTATAATAGTGGTTGCCTGTTAAGTTCTCCTTTTGGATCTATGAAAGGACATTATAATATGGTCAATTTTACATCTACCCGAAAGTTCAAAGTACAAATCCCTGCATTTAAACTAAGTGCACCTTTTGCACTTAACTAATAATCCTTTTTACCAGATCAAATCTTATTTTCTTACCATGTTGCTCAATATGGCAATATTTACAGTTTGAGTCATAGACAAAACTATATTCCTCAACGATTGTAAATGATTGTTCTGAGGTGATAAACAACCCCTTAAAATCCATATCACCATAGTCTGTATATCGCGTTATTATATACAGCTCCTTTTCTTCAGAAGGTGTTATTGTAAAATATGCCCCGCTTCCTATCCCTTCAAGAAAATGAGCATCTTTTAGATGGTTCAAAACTTTGGGGGCATGCTTTGTTTTTATATCGGGGATATTTTTATCAAAATAATTGGTCAGGTTTTCTTTAAATACGGATCCTGGATAGGTAGTTAACTTTCCATCTTGAACCTGATAAATAGGATTATCTAACGCCGCTTTTTCAACATTACCCAAAGGACTAGGGGTAAACTTTTTATTACGCAACAGGGGTTTACGTATTTTAGAATTATCTGTACTTTCTAAAATGGTATCTGTCACTATTCTGGAGCAATTGCTTCCCTCTTTTCTAAAGGTAGAATATGGTATACTGCCTCTACTTTGTGTTGCCAGCACATATGCTCTTGCTTTATCATAAAAAATACAATCGCATACTGATGCAACCAATCGACCACTACCATGCGTTTTTTCAGGATGCCCTTCTAACCATAATAAAAACTCATTCACATTAGCCAATTTTCCATTGAGTGTAAATGTAGCTTTAAATGGTATTTCTAACTCCACATCGGTAACAGCGCTTCGCACTCTACCATAGCCTTCCGGAGTGATATACCGTCCAAAATCATAATACTCTGCAATCCCTGTTTTATTTTCGATAAGCACAAAAGCGGCATGCCCTGCTTTGATAATCCCATTCTTGCCTAAACCAAATAATTGCAGAACATTTGACGCATTTTTTTCATCAGAAAAACGAACAAAGGTATCTGGAAATGCAAGCGAAATTATTTTGCCTGTGTAATTCAAACTATACAAATTTATTAATGGTACTTTTAGGCAGTTATAGCCTCAAAAACAACCGAACTTACTTCTTCATTCTGAAGATTTTCGTATCGCATTGTAAGTTCTTCTTCATTTTTAACAATTTGAGTAATGCTTATTGTTTTTAAAAAACCGCGATCAATTTGCAAATCCACATCCTTATCTCCTACTCCAGCATCTTTATGAAAATCAAGTAATGTATCGGCAGTAAGTATTGCATTGCTTTCAAAATCACCAAACCACTCCTGGCGCATCTGCTTCATTTCTTGTGTATACAATGTAGAAGATGACCAAATATGTGTTTTCTTCTCTAAAGAACGAAGATGTTTTTGATGCCCATCCCAAACAAATTCAAAAAGTAAAAGATCTGATTGCCAATTTGCAGCTACAATAGTAAATGGTTCTATGGCCTTACAATCATATTGCTCGATTGCTTGTTCCAGATCATTTGCTTCTAACAATTCTTTTACAACGACCCCCCTACTCTTGCGGTATGATACCAATCTCTCATGGATTTCAAATCCGCCATTAAGTAAACAGATCATTGTATTCTTATCACTAATCCCGATCCAGGTGCCACCAGCAAGTGCATCCTTCGGAAATAACATCCTTGTTTTGTTTACTTCATAAAATTCTGGAAGTAATGTTTTTCGATTAATTGCTTCATCTCGATTAGAAGTCAGAATGAAATTATTTTCTTGAGTTGGGATTAAAGTAACTGTACACATAAATTCTGGGTCGGCTAAATATGTCACAACTTACAAAAAAAAACACATACCCCGCAATGTTTGTAAAAGGTTAAAAACAGATATTACCGTTGTATCCTATAAACCCAAAAATCAACATTTTCTTTTAACATAAATTCAACGCAGAGTTGGGATTTTAATTTTCTATCTTTGCTAACCAAAATAACTAACTCATTATAATAACACATCTTACTAATTTAAAATAACACATTACATTATGGGAAAAGGTTTTTTTCAAGTTCCTACAGCGATAAATGAACCTGTAAAGTCGTATGCTCCGGGAACACCCGAAAGAGAAGAAGTCCTGGTAGTATACAAGCAAATGTACAACAGCAAAATTGATGTTCCTTTATATATTAATGGTGAAGAAATCAGAACTGGTGATACCGCTACCATGGCACCACCACATGATCACAAACATATCTTAGGAACCTACCATAAAGCCGAAAAACAACATATCCAACAAGCCATAGACACTGCTATCGAAGCTCGTAAACAATGGGCAGACCTTGCCTGGGAGCAACGTGCAGCTGTATTTTTAAGAGCTGCAGAACTTATTGCCGGACCATACCGTGCAAAAATAAATGCAGCGACTATGTTGGCGCAATCAAAAAATATATTCCAGGCAGAAATTGATGCTGCTTGTGAGTTTATAGATTTCTTACGTTTTAATGTAGAATTTATGACACAGATCTATGAAGATCAACCTGATTCTACTTCTGGTGCTTGGAACAGATTAGAATATCGCCCTCTAGAAGGATTTGTATATGCAATTACTCCTTTTAACTTTACGGCCATCTCAGGAAATCTTCCTGCTAGTGCTGCGCTTATGGGTAACACTGTAGTATGGAAACCAAGTGATAGCCAGATCTATTCTGCAAAAGTAATTGTAGATATCTTTAAAGAAGCAGGAGTACCCGACGGAGTGATCAATGTAGTATACGGAGATCCGGTAATGATTACTGATACCGTTTTGGCAAGCCCTGATTTTGCAGGAATCCACTTTACAGGAAGTACTCATGTATTTAAAGACATTTGGGCTAAGATCGGGACCAATATCCATAATTATAAAACCTATCCTAGAATTGTAGGAGAGACCGGAGGTAAAGATTTTATCGTTGCTCACCCAAGTGCTAATGCTAAACAAGTAGCAACGGGTATTTCTCGTGGTGCTTTTGAGTTTCAAGGGCAAAAATGTAGTGCTGCATCCAGAGCGTATATCCCAAAAAGCATGTGGGCTGATGTAGAGAAATTTGTAAAAGAAGATATCAAGTCATTCAAAATGGGATCGCCTGAAGATATGGGCAATTTTATTACTGCTGTAATTCATGAAGGTTCTTTTGATAAGCTTGCAAAATATATAGATCAGGCCAAAAATGATGCCGATGCCGAGATTATTGCCGGAGGAAGTTATGATAAATCCAAAGGTTATTTTATAGAACCAACAGTGATTCTAGCCAAAGATCCAAAGTATACTACAATGTGTACCGAGTTATTTGGACCTGTAATTACTATTTACGTATATGACGATAAAGATTGGTCTACAATGCTAGAATTAGTAGACGGAACCAGTGAATACGCACTTACGGGAGCTATATTCTCTACCGATCGTTATGCTGCTGCAGAAGCTACCAAGGCCTTACAGAACTGTGCGGGTAACTTCTATATCAATGACAAACCTACTGGGGCTGTTGTAGGGCAACAACCATTTGGAGGTGCCAGAGCATCAGGTACTAATGACAAAGCAGGATCGTATCTTAATTTGTTACGTTGGGTATCACCACGCACAATCAAAGAAACTTTTGTTTCGCCTGCAGATTACAGATATCCATTTTTAGGAGAATAATTTTTAATACCAATACAAAAAAAGCGCCAATTGGCGCTTTTTTTAACCCGTTATATTAGACTATGAGTATTATCATACGTACAGCAACGCCAGAAGACTTGGATATTCTTCTCGATTTTGAACAAAAAATCATCGAAGCCGAACGCCCTATGGATCCTACATTGATCCAGGATCAAAAAATAAGCTACTATAGTATCAAAGATTATATTTCCGATAACTATACCGAGGTAGTGGTTGCCGAAATCGAAGGAGAAATTGTTGGCAGTGGTTACGGACAGATTAAAGATCGAAAGGATTATTTTAAACAAAAACAATTGGGTTATATCGGTTTTATGTATGTAAAAGAAGCGCATCGTGGCAAGGGCTTGAGCCAAAACATAATCCAGTATCTATACGATTGGTTTGCTCATCATGGTCTTGAAGAAATACGGCTTACGGTATATGATGATAATCCAAGAGCAATTAGAGCCTATGAAAAAGTAGGGTTTAAAAAACACCTCATCGAGATGCGAATAAATCTTAAGGAATAAGAGTAAATATGCAACTTTTTTTCAGGAAGACACACCTACACCACCACTAGGCGCAGACTAGTTTAAACGAAAGTATTTGATAGTATTTTTTTGATTAAAAATCAACACTCTAACAATCCAAAGATCCGATAATCCGAAAGCTGAGCAAAGTCGAAGGCGAGGTGCCTTGAAACCCCATCGCTCATTATACTAAAAATTGTTTATACTTTATATTTTAACGGTAGATATACTACTTTTTTGGTTTCAAAAAACTCTTCTTCAAAAATATCAGAAAGATGATGTTGTTCTGCTTTAGGAAACAATGCCAATTCTTCGGTTAAATCTCCTCCTTTTAAATACAGAATCCCATTTTGAAGTTCGTGATTGCTTTTCTTCGCTATATTTTTACGAATCCATTTTACAAAATCGGGCATATTGGTTACCGCTCTGCTCACAATAAAATCGAAACGATCATCAAATGTACCGGCTCTGCGTTGTTCAGCTTTTATATTTTTCAGTCCTAATGCTTTGGCTACCTCATTAACTACTTTGATTTTTTTTGCAATCACATCCACCAGATAAAATTGGGTATCAGGAAACATAATCGCTAAAGGAATCCCCGGAAAACCGCCACCTGTACCAACATCTAACACATGCGCGCCCGGTTTAAATTCCATTATTTTTGCAATCCCCAAAGAGTGTAGAACATGTCGCGCGTATAACGACTCAATGTCTTTGCGAGAAATTACATTAATCTTGGCATTCCATTCTTCATATAGTGATCCTAACTTAGAAAATTGCTCCTGTTGTTCCTCGGTTACACCCGGAAAATACTTCAATATGATATCCATGAATATAAATTAAAGCACAAAAATACATGTTAAACTGATATATTTTACCTCTTTTTAAGAACTTAAAAAAATTTAAATACCTAACTTTACCCAATATTAGTATGATAAATAACGTTTTGTCATAAACCTCAACGACCATGACTACACCCAATGTACGTTTTAGCAGGGTAGATTCTGCTAAGTTTTTCAGAACACTAAACAAACGTGTAAACCAATACTTTAAGGACAATAACATTAAAAGAACAGGAAACTGGCGATTGCATTTAAAAACCATCGTTATGTTCTCTATTTTTTTAACACCTTATTTTTTAATCCTAACCTTAGACATCTCACAATGGTGGATGCTACTACTTACTGTAATTATGGGAGTAGGAATGGCTGGTGTTGGTATGAATGTGATGCACGATGGAAATCACGGCTCGTATTCGTCAAAAAAATGGATTAATAAATTAATGGGAAACACCATTTATATCCTTGCCGGAAATGTATATAACTGGCAAGTACAACACAATGTTTTGCATCATACATACACTAATATTCATGGCCATGATGAAGATATGGATGCGGGTAGAGTAATACGATTTACCAAACATGCAAAATGGAGACGTTTTCATAAGTTTCAGCACTATTATTCGATATTTTTATATGGCTTGCTAACGTTTAACTGGGCACTTACCACAGATTTTAAGCAAACCAAAAACTATCTGGCACGTAAATTATCTTATGGTAAACTACCAAGTCCATTAAAACAATGGAGCACTATAGTAATCACTAAGATGATCTATGTATTAATATGGATTGTAATCCCTATGGTATTTATGTCTATTGCATGGTGGAAAATCTTACTCGGTTTTTTTATTATGCACTATGTTGCTGGATTGATCTTAAGTGTTGTATTTCAGCTAGCTCATATGGTAGAAGGTGCAGAGATGCCTGTACCCGACAAGACCGGTACAATGAAAAATACCTGGGCTATTCATCAATTATTTACCACTGTTAACTTTTCAACCAAAAACAGATTAATCAATTGGTTTACTGGCGGATTGAATCACCAGGTGGAACACCACATATTTCCACATATAAGCCATATTCATTATACCAAAATTTCTAAAATTGTTAAACAAACGGCTTTAGAGTTTAATTTACCGTACAACGAATACAAAACCACACGCAAAGCAATCATTGCCCATTTTAAACATCTTAAAGAAATGGGAATGAATCCTGCATTGCAATCATAACCTTTTATTTACCAATTAAAAATGAGTACACAAGTATCGGAAATGAGTACCAAATTATCAGACAGAATTAATGCGCTTAAAGCATCGGCAACATTAGCTATGGCTGCAAAAGCCAGAGAACTAAGAGCCGAAGGAAAAGACATTATCGGGTTAAGCCTGGGAGAACCAGATTTTAACACGCCAGATTTTATTAAAGATGCTGCTATACAGGCAGTAAACGACAACTACAATTCGTACACCCCTGTTGACGGGTATGTAGAATTAAAAGATGCAATTATCACCAAATTTAAGCGTGATAATAACCTGGCATATGATCGTTCGCAAATTGTGGTCTCAACAGGTGCCAAACAATCATTATACAATGTTGCTCAGGTGTATATCAATCCGGGTGATGAAGTTATTTTACCTTGCCCGTATTGGGTAAGTTATAGCGATATCATAAAGCTATCTGGCGGCGAGCCCGTAGAAGTTAAAACCTCTATTGACACTGATTTTAAAATGACCGCTAAAGAATTAGAGGCTGCAATTACTCCTAAAACTAAAATGTTATGGTACAGTTCTCCTTGTAATCCTAGCGGATCTATATACAGTAAAGAAGAACTAAGAGCTCTGGCTGATGTTTTACAAAAATATCCAGACATTATCGTAGTAAGCGATGAGATTTATGAGCATATTAATTATGTTGGAGGTCATGCATCTATGGCTCAGTTTGAGGATATGTACGACAGAACAGTTACTGTAAATGGAGTAGCAAAAGCGTTTGCTATGACCGGATGGAGAATCGGTTATATCGGAGCTCCTACGGCAATTGCGAGAGCTTGTAATAAAATTCAGGGACAGGTGACCAGTGGAGCAAATTGTATTGCACAACGCGCAGTTATTAGTGCCTTAGAAGCTCCTGTGAGCAAAATTCAATACATGGTTGATGAATTTAAAGAGCGTAGACAATTAATCCTGAAATTACTATCAGAAATCCCTGGTTTTGCATGCAATGAACCTGAAGGTGCCTTTTACGTTTTTCCGGATATATCCCACTATTTTGGCAAAACATTGCAAGGACAAACTATTGATAACGCTACCGATTTTTCTATGTTTTTATTAGAAAAGGCAAATGTGGCTACCGTAACCGGTATTGCTTTTGGAAACAGCAATTGTATCAGAATATCATATGCAGCCAGTACAGAACAAATTATAGAAGCGGTAAAAAGGATTAAAGAAGCATTGAGCTAATCTTTATATTATATGCATTAAGCCCGATTATATATCGGGCTTGATTTTTTTAGACCAAAATCTTTATATAATTTTTATATTTTTTCACATTGTAGTATACTCTCATTAAAAATAAATACCCTATTTTTATACATATCCAAGAATATCCTAAATCACCCTTAGTTGTTTTTCTATATCTGAAAAACTTTTTTTTTGATTACTAGTTTGGCTTTTTCTGTGAATCGCATAATAAAACCTTTTATGAATCACATTGAAAAAGAACATATTGTTAAAAAAAATATACTCGAAATTTTTAAAGAGAATTTTGAGGTAACCAAATCGGATCATGACATCCTAAACACTTGGCCAGAAAAAGAATATGAAACGAATTACATTTCATATTATGAATCTATACTGGATATTTTTTTAATTGATCATGAACATCTAGAATATATCACTGGAAGGGTAAAAGACACCATAAAAAAAGTAACCGAATTATGGACTATTACTTCGTATTCTTCACCTCCATGGAGAAGAGAATAATTCTATCCATCTAGAAAAAAAGTAATGCGATTATCTGTTACGCCAGAAAAATGGCGTAAGAAGTATGAGCACCGTAAAGAGTTCTAATCTCCCGATTAGCATCAAAAAACAACACCACCACTTTCCTACTGCAGGAAGAACATCAAAATTATTGACAGGGCTAAGTTTCCCAAAAGCAGGACCTACATTACCCAGTGATGAAGCTGCACCCCCTATAGCCGTTTCAAAATCTAATCCTAATGCGCCTAAGACTACAGAACCAATGATAAAAGAAAGCATATAAAGAATAAAAAACGCTAAGACATTAAACACAATCTCTTTTGAAACTGCCCGAGTATTATATCGAACAGGCAATACTGCTCTTGGGTGCAATGTTCTTTTAAATTCTAAAATCCCATTGCGTATGGTGATTAGATGTCGTACTACCTTCATCCCTCCAGAAGTTGATCCTGCAGACCCCCCCAGAAACATCAATCCAAAGAAAAAGATCGTTAAAAAAGGAGTCCACATTGTAAAATCTGCAGTTACAAAACCAGTAGTCGTTATAGTTGCAAGCACTTGAAACAATGCATGACGAAAAGCACTTTCGGCCTCGCCCCATACCATTGGATGATCAATAGATGACAAAGATGCATCAGCTTTTAGATATATGACCAATGTTGCAATAATCGTAAATGAGATAACGAAAAACGAATACAGCTTAAACTCTTCATCTTTTATTATTTTTTGAATCTTTCCTTTAAACCCAAAATAACTCAATACAAAATTCATCCCTGCCAAAAACATAAACAACATAATGATATATTGTATCAGAGGTTGATCATTCCAGTAAGCTACACTTGCATTTTTGGTAGAAAACCCACCAGTAGACAACGTACTTAAGGCATGATTTATAGCATCAAAGAAGTTCATTCCGGCTAGTTTTAACAAAATGGTTTCTGCGGCTGTATATCCAAAATATATAAGCCACAATCGTTTGGCTGTATCTGTAATTCTTGGGTGTAATTTATCGGCACTAGGCCCAGGTGCTTCTGCAGCAAATAACTGCATTCCTCCTATTCCTAATAACGGCAAAATAGCAACCGCCAGTACAATAATACCCATCCCGCCAATCCAGTGTGTTAAGCTTCGCCAGAACAAGATCCCTTTAGGAATTATTTCAATTTCATTAAGAATCGATGCCCCTGTAGTTGTATACCCTGACATGGTTTCAAAAAAAGCATTGGTAAACGACGGTATTGCACCTGAAAATATATAGGGTAGTGTACCACTAAGCGACATAAAAATCCAACCAAAAGTAACTACGATATATCCTTCTCTTTTATTGAGCTCTTTTTGATGTTCTCGAGTAAGAAACATCAAAGCAATACCTACAAATAGCGTTGCAAAAGACGCCATCATAATTTCTAAAGTAACTCCGTCTTCATAAATAAAACTAATTATAGTCGCAATAAGCATGAAACAACCGTTACAAAGTAACAGTAGCCCCATAATATGCGAGATAATTTTATAATTTAATTTAGACATCTTAGAGGAATAGCTTTTCTATTTTCTTAATGGATTTTGGCAGACAACATACCACTACTCTATCCCCAGCTTTTATATAGAAATCTCCAAGAGGTATCAAGCCTCCTCCATCTCGAATAACACCCGCAATGATCGCCGAACGTGGAAAATCCAGGTCTTTTATACGATTATCGCTTACTTCGGATGTAGGTTTTACAATAAACTCTAATAACTCAGCATTCATATTATTAAGCTTGGTCATTGCCACTACTTCTCCTTTTCTAATAAACCTAAATATGTTATTAGCCGCCAGAAGTTTTTTATTGATCAAAGTATCAATCCCTATCGAATGTGACAGCTGAAAATAATCCATGTTTTCGACCAAGGCAATGGTTTTTCTCACTCCTTTTGATTTTGCAACCAGGCATGACATGATATTGGTTTCAGAATTACCTGTTACCGCAATAAAAGCATCCATATCACTGATACCTTCTTCTTCAAGTAATTCTACATTGCGACCATCTCCATTAATAATCAAGGCATTTGGCAACTCATCTGCCAGATCAAAAGACTTATCCTTATCTTTTTCGATAAGTTTAACCCTAAATTTATGATCACACAGATCGCAAGAGGTTTTAAAACCAATCTTACTACCTCCAAGAATCATAACATTTTTGATTTGTTCTTTTACTTTACCTGTCAGTTTATAAAGTTCGTCAACACCTCCTTGAGAAGTTACAAAATATACCAGATCCCCTTCTTTAAACTTGGTATCACCCCTAGGTATAATAGTATATTGAGTACCAGATCGCTGAATAGCAATTGGCATAAAATGCAATTCTGGAAACACCTCTGCTGCTTCTCTCACGGTTTTCCCAATAAACAATGCCTCTCCAGACAGTGTTGTACCTACCATAGTAAGAGCCCCATCTTCAAATTCATAGCTATCATGAAATGCTGATTGATTAAGCAGTAATTCAATTTCGCTCGCTGCTAAAGCTTCAGGAGAGATTAATTCGTCAATTCCAAATTTTATAAAACCAACTTCTTCTTTGTTTTCTATAAATTCTGTATTGGATATTCTAGCAATAGTGCGTTTGGCCCCCATTTGTTTCGCTAATACACACACTGTAATATTAGTCGTTTCACTAGAGGTAACACTAATTACCATATCTACGTTTTCTACTCTTGCTTCTTTTAAAATAGCAATTGAAGTAGAATCTCCTTTAATAACTCTAATATCTAAGTGAGTATCTGCATAATTGAGGCACTCTTTATCGGTATCGATAAGTGTAATGTCTTGGGACTCGAATGAGAGCAACTTTGCCAAATGAAACCCCACCTCACCTGCTCCGGCAATAATGATTTTCATTGGTTTTGTTTATTGTTTTCCATCTAAAGATAAAATCAAACTAAGAGATGTATTTTTTTACAATTAAAAAACTTCTAGCATCCCTTAGAATATAAAAAGCGTACAAAGATAATGTAATTTGACTAACTGATAAAATTTGATGATCCTCAACTTAATTTAAATCTATTCTAACTATCAATATCAAAAATGTATATTTGCCTAAATTTTTTTTTGAATGCCTGAAAAAATAACTCCATATAAGGACGAGAAGAGATCCAAGAAGGAACAAGTTACTGAAATGTTTGACACTATTTCGGGAAACTATGATGGCCTAAATCGTGTTATTTCTTTTGGAATTGATGTAAAATGGCGTAAAAAAGTTGTAAAACTTGTTGGTAAAACCAATCCTAAAAGAATTCTGGACGTTGCCACCGGAACCGGAGATTTAGCTATTAACCTTTCTAAAACGGGAGCTTCAGAAATTATTGGTCTTGATATTTCTGCAGGAATGCTTGAGGTTGGAAAAAATAAAGTCGAAGCAAAAAAATTAGCCCCTATTATTCGTATGGTACAAGGTGATAGTGAAAACTTACCTTATGACGATAATTACTTTGATGCTATTACGGTAGCTTTTGGTGTTCGAAATTTTGAAAATTTAGAAAAGGGGCTTTCTGAAATTTTTAGAGTACTTAAACCTGGTGGGATTTTTATAGTTTTAGAAACTTCAATCCCTACTAAAACCCCATTTAAACAAGGATACAAGTTTTATTCTACGATGATTTTACCGGTTATTGGAAGAATTTTCTCTAAGGACCGATCAGCATACTCTTATCTTAGCGAAAGTGCTGCAGCTTTTCCTTATGGTGAGGTGTTCAACAATATTTTGAAAAAAATTGGGTTTATAGATGTTGAAGATAAACCACAAACTTTTGGTGTTGCTACAATTTATACAGCCACAAAACAATAAGAAAACCCATTACGGGTATTAAAAAGTAACTAATGCTAATCAAAATATACCGTAGTTTTAACGATTTGGTTGGTAAATTTTAATTTAGATGAAAAAACTTTTTATCGCAATTGCTCTTTTAGTATTCACTCAAAATGTGAGTGCACAATTATTTACTAAAGAAAAGGTTCAAAACCTTCAAAACTTTGACAAGCCAAGGTTTAGTTGGGGATATATTCTCGGGCTTAATTTTTATGACTTCAATTTTGATTATACTGCAGATAGATTGGATCCTGATGTTCTGCATAATGAATCAATAGGTTTTAGTGTTGGACTTTTGGGTAATATGAGAATAAATGATTATTTAGACTTACGTCTAGAGCCTATGGTAACTTTTAATACCAGAACACTAACTTTTGACAACCCACTATTTTCTGAAAATTTTGAAAGAGAAAGAGAAGTAAAATCTACGTATGTACATGTTCCTTTATTATTAAAAATATCTACCAAAAGAATTAACAACATTAAACCCTTTATTATTGGAGGGGTTTCAACATCTTTAAACTTATCGAGTAATGCCGACAATCCAGACGATAACAGCTCTGGAGAGTTTAGAATGAAAAATAACACCAACTATTACGAAATAGGTTTTGGAATAGATTTATACCTGTATTACTTTAAATTTACACCATCAATACGAGGTGTTTTTGCAATGAACGATGAGTTGGTGCCAGACAATGACCCAAACAGCCCATGGACATCCACAATAGACAAGATGTCTACCAGAGGGGTATTTCTAAACTTTACTTTTCAGTAACACTAATCTAAATACGATCGCTTAAATTCGCTAAGAACAATAGCTGTTGCAGTAGCCACATTTAAACTTTCCGTTTTTTGAATTTGTCCAAATTGCGGTATTGCTAATTTTTGACTTACTAAATTTTCGATAGTAGCAGAAATCCCACTAGCTTCATTACCCATAACTATAACTCCTTTTTCTGGCAGTTTTACCGAAAATATATTTTCGCCTCCCATAAAAGTTCCAAACACCTTTGAGTTTGAACTCTCCTCTTCTATATATTGCTGAAGATTTGTATATACAATATTGATCCTTGTTATTGACCCCATAGTAGCTTGAATCACTTTTGGATTATAACAATCTACAGTTTGCAACGAACATACTAGCTCTTCAACACCAAACCAATCACACAAACGAATTATTGTTCCTAAATTGCCTGGATCCCTGATATCATCTAATGCCAGCACCAAACCATCGCCGCGTATTTCATCTTGTACAGGAATATAAAATACCGCCAATGCGACCTGAGGAGTGGTTAAAAAACTAATTTGTTTTAGTTCATCTTCAGTAATCTTATGTTCTAATGCTTCAGAAACATCAAAAAGATTATCCTGCAACGTGAAAAGTGAATGAAGCTTTATATTTGCTTCTAACAACTCTTTTATTACCTTTTTTCCTTCTGCAACAAATAACCCATGTTGTTTTCGGTATTTTTTTTGATATAAACTTTTTATTAGTTTCTTTTGATTTTTGCTAACCATCCAAATAATGTATTTTTGAATCAATAATAAACACGGATTGAAACAATTTCTCACAAAAATATTATTTATTACCCTAACCACAATCTTTTTAATTTCGTGTAACGCAGTTAAGAGAGTTCCGGAAAACGATTATTTACTGGAAAATCATAAAATTTTTATCGATAGTGTAAAAACTAATAAACCAAAATTATACAATCAATTATACCAAAAACCCAATACTAAACTACTGGGCATACCTATTAGACTTCATATTTATAATGCTGCGAGTGTAAACCAGGACTCTTTATATCAAGATTGGTTAACAAGAAAACCTAATCGAGAAAAAAGAATGATAAATTTCTTCTCTAAAAAGCAAGTAGATAGATTAGGAGTTGGATTATCAGGTATAAATGACTGGCTAAAAAAAACAGGTGAAGCACCAACAATTATAGACGAATCTAAAACAAAACGTGCTGTAAAAAGACTACAATCGTATTATTGGAATAATGGATGGTTCAATAATAAGGTTGATTACAAAATAAATAGAAAAGAGGACAAAAAGGCTACAATAGACTATTACATAAGACCAAACTCACCCTACTTTATAGATTCATTACACACCAGAATAGAGTCCATGGTAGCCGATTCTATCTATCAGCTCAATACTGAAAAATCTGCCATTATCTCTGGAAAACAATATAAGACATTGGATATAGAGACCGAAAGAGAACGACTAACCACCTTATATAGAAATTCTGGATTATTCCATTTTGAAAAAGAGTATATAAAGTTTGATGCCGACACTATAAATACGGGGCACAAAGTAAACCTAAACCTTTTAATAAAAAATAGGTCTGTAGCTTTTGGTGATTCTACAGCTAGAATTCCGTTCAAAGTACATAAAATTAGCAAGGTCAATGTTTTTACAGATTACTCGTATCAAAACAGAAATAAAAAACCAACAGATAGCATGTTTTATAGAGGATATAATATTTATGGTTTTGACGAGATACAATTTACCAGAAAAGCGATTACCAACTCTATTTTGATAAATCCAGGTGAAATATACAGGGACAGCGACAAAATATTTACATACAATCAAATAAATAACCTTAGAACATTCAAGTACCCAAACATACAATATGATATTGACCCCAATGACCCCTCTGGAGAAAATTTAATTGCAAACATCTTACTTACTCCCAGAAAAAAATATAGTGTTAATACCGAATTTGATGTCTCTACTTCAAGTATACAGGCATTTGGCGTAGGTTTTGGTGGATCTCTTTTAATTCGAAATGTCTTTAAAGGTGCTGAGATCTTAGAAATTTCTGCTCGAGGTAGTATTGGATCCTCTAGTGATGCAGTTGATGGTGGTGAAAAATTCTTCAACATTTCTGAAGTTGCTACAGATGTAAAGCTCTCATTTCCAAAAATATTATTTCCGTTTAGAATTAATAAAATTATCCCGAAACGGATGTCCCCAACCACAAACCTTATATTTGGTATGAATGTGCAGCAAAACATTGGACTTGACAAAACCAATGCATCGGGAATTTTTAATTACCGATGGAAACCAAATATTACGGTAACAAATCAATTTGATTTGATCAATGTACAATATGTACGTAACCTGCGCACCAATAATTATTTCAACATTTATGAGACTTCATTTAACGAATTAAATGATATCGCAGTTCGAGTTTTAGAAGCAGACTCTCCTTTATTTAACCCTGATGGCGATACTCCTCAACTTACTATCCCAACCGGTGCGGACCAGTTTATAATTGAATCCTTAGGTGCATCTCCAGATGTAGGGCCAGATCCCGATTTAACCGCAGAAGATTTACAAGAGATTAGAAATATTAATGAAAGAAAAATACGACTTACAGAAGACAACTTAATTTTTGCCTCGAGCTACACCTATACCAAAAACAATAGAGAAAATCTTTATGATGAGGATTTTTCGAGATTTAGAGTTAAAATCGAACTCGCTGGAAATACCTTAAACACTATTGCTAATATTGCTGGTCTAAAGAAAAAATCAAATGATCGTTTTGAAATATTTAATGTAGAATTTTCTCAATATGCAAAAACAGAACTTGATTATATTAAACACTGGGATCTAGGGAGAAAAAACATCATTGCCTTCAGGGCTTTTGGAGGAATTGCCATTCCTTATGGCAATGCAAATAGTATTCCGTTTGCACGTAGTTTCTTTGGGGGGGGACCTAATGACAATAGAGCCTGGCTTGCTTATGACTTAGGCCCAGGAAGCACAGGAGGCAGAAATGAATTTAATGAAGCAAATCTTAAAATAGCACTCAATGCCGAATATCGTTACAATATTTTAGGATCTCTAAAGGGAGCTTTATTTATTGATGCTGGAAATATTTGGAATATCCTTGATAATGTAGAGGAAGAAGAAGCAGTATTTTCAAGATTAGACGATATCCAGGAAATTGCTGTAGGTAGTGGTTTTGGGTTTAGATATGATTTTGATTTTTTTGTGATACGACTAGATATAGGATTCAAAACATTTAATCCCGCAAGTGATAGAGATCAAAGATGGTTCAAAGGCTATAATTTTTCTGAAGCTGTCTATAATTTTGGAATCAACTACCCTTTCTAATATATATACCGCACGATTACAATTCTTATCAAGCCTCTCAATCTTCAGTTTTTAACGTAAACTTTTTTATCTATTCACACTAATAATTTTATATTAGCCGCAGAATCGTAAAAAAACTATGTCAACAGGTATTTTTTAAGCAATTAAAATGATCATGATCAACCATATCAAAGATTACTCTAATACTACTTGTTTCAGTATAATTTTACTATTTTTGTAAGCTTATTAAACCAAAACTAAATTATGAGTCACAACATTAAACCAGGAGTTGCTACAGGAGACGAGGTACAAGCAATTTTTAAATACGCTAAAGAAAAAGCGTTTGCTTTACCTGCAGTTAATGTAATCGGTTCTAACTCTATCAATGGGGTTTTAGAAACTGCCGCAGAATTAAATGCTCCTGTAATCATCCAATTCTCTAATGGAGGAGCACAATTCAATGCCGGAAAAGGCCTATCTAACGAAAATCAGAAATCAGCCATTGCAGGAGCAGTAGCTGGAGCAAAACATGTACATTTACTTGCTGAAGCTTATGGTGTTCCTGTTATTTTGCACACTGACCACTGTGCAAAAAAACTATTGCCTTGGATTGACGGATTATTAGACGCAGGAGAGCAATTTTATAAAGAAACCGGAAAGCCTTTATATAGTTCACATATGATTGATCTATCAGAAGAGCCTCTTGAAGAGAACATAGAAATATGTAAAAACTATTTAGCTCGTATGAGTAAAATGGGAATGACATTAGAAATCGAGCTTGGGATTACTGGTGGTGAAGAAGATGGAGTAGACAACACCGATGTAGACGATTCTAAATTATACACACAACCCGAAGAAGTTGCTTATGCTTATGAAGAATTAAGTAAAGTAAGTGACAAATTTACGGTTGCCGCTGCATTTGGTAATGTACATGGAGTATACAAACCTGGTAATGTAAAGCTAACACCGAAAATCCTTAAGAATTCTCAAGAATTTATTTCAGAAAAATATGGAGTCGAACATAACCACATCGATTTTGTATTTCATGGAGGAAGCGGATCTTCTTTAGAAGAAATTAGAGAAGCAATTGGGTATGGAGTTATTAAAATGAATATCGACACCGATCTTCAGTTTGCTTTCAACGAAGGAATTAGAGATTATATGACCAATAATATCGAGTATTTAAAAACTCAAATTGGCAATCCTGATGGACCAGAGGAACCTAATAAAAAGTATTATGATCCCAGAAAATGGTTACGCGAAGGAGAAGTTACATTCAAAAATCGTCTAAAAAAGGCGTTTGAAGATTTAAATAATGTAAACACATTATAAAGACTGAAAAACCAAGCTGAAACTCTTGATGAGTTTCAGCTTTTTTTAATACAATAAATTTATGGCTTGGTTTAAGAGAACACAAAAAGGTATACAAACTGCTACCGAAGACAAAAAAGATGTCCCTAAAGGACTTTGGTACAAATCACCTACAGGAAAAATTGTTGATGCAGAACAACTTGAAAAAAACTTTTATGTAAGTCCAGAAGATGGATATCATGTAAGAATCGGAAGTAAAGAATATTTCGAAATATTATTTGACGATAACAAGTACAAAGAACTTGATAAAAATCTTAGTTCTAAGGACCCTCTTAAATTTGAAGACAAGAAAAAATATGTTGATCGTCTTAAAGATGCTCAAGAAAAAACAAACTTAAAAGATGCGGTTAGAACTGCTGTTGGAAAATCTGGTGGTAATGACTTAGTGATCGCCTGTATGGACTTTTCTTTTATTGGAGGTTCTATGGGAAGTGTGGTAGGTGAAAAAATTGCCAGAGCCGCAGACTATTCATTAAAAAACAAAGTTCCTTTTATGATTATTTCTAAATCTGGAGGAGCTCGTATGATGGAAGCCGCATTATCATTAATGCAATTAGCTAAAACTTCAGCAAAATTAGCACAATTAGCAGATGCTGGTATCCCATACATTTCCTTATGTACTGATCCTACAACCGGTGGAACTACAGCTTCTTTTGCAATGCTTGGCGATATTAATATTGCAGAACCTGGAGCTTTGATTGGATTTGCAGGACCAAGAGTAGTAAGAGATACTACAGGAAAAGAATTACCAGAAGGTTTCCAAACTTCAGAATTTGTATTAGAACATGGGTTTCTAGATTTCATAACCCCTAGACAACATCTAAAACAAAAAGTAAACCTTTATCTGAATTTGGTTTTAAACAGACCTTTAGCAAATTAAAAAATACATTTATAATAAGTAAAACCCGACATATGTCGGGTTTTACTTATTATAAAAACATCTTAATAAAAAGAATTTCTTTTTATATACTTTTTAAGATACGAGAAACTATAGTCTAATTTCAATTTCCTCTCCATTCGCATTCGTAAATACAGCCTTATTATCGCAAGCTCCATCACCATAATCCAAGGATCCGCTATAATTTGTTCTTACCAAATCAACAATACCACTTACCAGAAATCTGCAACTTGCCTCTCTACGTAAAGGAGTCGTAATGTTAGTACTATGCGTGTTACCATTAACAAAATTTGTCTCCCAAGCTCCAGTAATCAAGAAAACATTATCTCCCCAATTACCATTAAAAGAGCCCTCGATCCACTCGCGGGTCTTATTTCCTGTTCTTGTAGCTTTAGTACCATCAGCAAAAGTAACTATCAAATCCATATTCATAGTATATTGAGGGTTCCCAGCCTCATTAGCCTTTTGCCTGGTTACTGTTTTATTTCCCTCTAACTGAATATCATCAATAAAGAAATCTTCCAGGCTATAATTGATAACTAAAAGTTCTGTATCAATAACTGCCTCATAAGCCATTTGAACCTTACCTTTAATGATACGCCCTCGAACTTCGCACCCTTCGGTTCCAAAATCTACCAGAATCGTTTTAGAATTACCTGTGATTTCTATGGTGACCACTACACATTCCGGCAAAAAAGGATGAATAGGGCTTTTTGCCATGCTTTCTTCCGCCTCGTACACTTGTAAAAAGGTATCGCTAATCACCTCAGTAGTATTATCGACTTTTGCTGTAAGCTCAGCTTCTTCAGAATTCAGAGATTCAATAACCTCAGTACTAGAATCATCATTGCTACAACTAATCAAAATCATTGACAAAAATGCAATCAAACCAAACTTTAAAATGCTGTTTTTCATAATATTTAATTTTAACGTTACTATTCTAAGACCAGCTATTTTTAGAAAGGTTTAATTGAAAGATGATTTTTTTTAATAAAAAGCATTTCTAATTCAAAAAGTACTATATTTGCACGCTGATAGCAAAGAGCTATTGTATACATAAAAATCATTTAAATAATATTGGAATGTATTTAACAAAAGAAATTAAAGAAGAAATCTTCGCAAAACACGGTAAAGGAAAGAATGACAGTGGTTCTGCAGAAGGTCAAATTGCATTATTTACGCACAGAATTACACATTTAACAGAGCACTTAAAAAATAATCGTAAAGATTTTAATACTGAGCGTTCTCTGGTAAAGTTAGTGGGTAAGCGTAGAGATTTACTTGACTATCTTAAGAAAAAAGATATCATGAGATATCGTGCAATTGTAAAAGAATTAGGATTGAGAAAATAATAAAAGAGAGGCTGCGCGCCTCTTTTTTTATTATACTATATAGTTAAAACGAAAACATTCAGTACTAAAAAGTATGAATGAATGCCTTAGTTTTTCATTGGTCGCGCAATTTACTACAACAACAACACAACCTTGTCCATCCGAGTAAGATGGAAACCAATGTTTAATTAAGCCTAAGATTGCTCCATAGTAATGTTTTATGGTAGCACAAATAGGCATGAATCAAAAAAATATGATTCCACAAGTGTATAGAGAGGTTATCGACTTAGGTGATGGAAGACAAATCACCCTCGAGACCGGAAAACTAGCAAAACAAGCCCACGGGTCTGTTGTTGTTCAAATGGGTAAAGCAATGTTATTATGTACTGTAGTATCCTCTTATGATGCAGGTACTGTTGACTTTTTACCATTAACTGTAGATTATCGCGAAAAATTTGCGGCTGCAGGACGTTACCCAGGAGGTTTCTTTAAAAGAGAAGCAAGACCAAGTACCGAAGAAATTCTTACCATGAGATTAGTAGACAGAGTATTACGTCCACTATTCCCTAAAGATTATCACTCAGAGACTCAGGTGATGATCCAATTAATGTCTCATGATGATGATGTAATGCCAGATGCATTAGCAGGTTTAGCGGCGTCTGCGGCTATTCAATTATCAGATATCCCTTTTGAAACTCCTATCTCTGAAGTAAGAGTTGCACGCGTTGATGGTAAATTTATTATCAACCCAAGCCGTGCTCAGTTAGCCGAAGCAGATATTGATATGATGGTTGGAGCTTCTGCAGATTCTGTTGCCATGGTAGAAGGTGAAATGGATGAAGTTTCTGAAGAAGAAATGACTGAAGCTATCAAATTTGCACACGAAGCTATTAAAGTACAATGCGAAGCACAAGTTAGATTAGCCGAAGCTTTTGGAAAAAAGGAAACTCGTGAATACGAAGAAGAAAAAGAAGATGAAGAATTAGCTAAAAAAATATATGATGCTGCTTATCAAAAGTGTTATGATATTGCTAAGCAAGGATCTTCTAAAAAAGAACGTGGTTTAGCTTTTTCTGAAGTGAAAGACGAAATAAAAGCTATGTTCACCGAAGAAGAATTAGAAGAAATCGGTGATTTAGTTTCTAAATATTTTAGCAAAACTCATAAAGAAGCAGTTAGAAATTTAACCCTTGATGAAGGTATTAGATTAGACGGTAGACAAACTACAGATATCAGACCTATCTGGTGTGAGGTAGATTATTTACCTTCTACTCACGGATCTTCAATCTTTACTCGTGGTGAAACTCAAGCATTAGCTACAGTAACTTTAGGAACTTCTAGAGAAGCCAATGTAATTGATCTACCAACACAACAAGGTGAAGAAACGTTCTATTTACACTACAACTTCCCTCCTTTCTCAACTGGAGAAGCAAGACCATTACGTGGTACTTCTCGTAGAGAGGTTGGACATGGTAACTTGGCACAAAGAGCATTGAAAGGCATGATCCCTGAAGATTGCCCATATACTGTTCGTGTTGTTTCTGAAGTTTTAGAATCAAACGGTTCTTCTTCTATGGCTACGGTATGTTCTGGAACGATGGCACTTATGGATGCCGGTATAGAGCTTAAAAAGCCTGTTTCAGGAATTGCAATGGGACTGATCTCTGATGGTGATCGATATGCCGTATTATCTGATATTTTAGGAGATGAGGATCATCTTGGTGATATGGATTTTAAAGTAACCGGTACTGCAGATGGTATTACTGCTTGTCAAATGGATATTAAGATCAAAGGACTTTCTTATGAGATCCTGGTAAAAGCTCTTAAACAAGCACGTGATGGACGTTTACATATCCTTGAAAAATTAACAGATACGATAGCTACACCTAACGAAACTGTTAAAGCTCACGCTCCAAAAATGGTTAAGATTACGATTCCAGAAGCATATATTGGTGCTGTAATAGGGCCTGGAGGTAAAGTTATTCAGGAAATGCAAAAAGAAAGTGGTACTACAATTGTGATTGAAGAAGACGGTGATAAAGGAATTGTAGAAATTCTTGGAGTAGATCAAGAAGCAATTGATGGTGTAATCAAGAAAATCGAATCTATCACCTTCAAACCAGAAGTTGGAAGCGTATACGAAGTAAAAGTAGTTAAGATTTTAGATTTTGGTGCTGTAGTAGAATATGTAGAAGCACCAGGAAACGAAGTTCTTCTTCATATCTCAGAACTTGCTTGGGAACGTACAAATAATGTTACCGATGTCGTAAATATTGGAGACAATATTGATGTTAAGTATTTTGGTATTGACCCAAAGACCAGAAAAGAAAAGGTTTCAAGAAAGGCATTACTAAAACGCCCACCAAGACCAGAAGGTGATAAACCTAAAGGAGATAGAAAACCGCATAGAGACAAAAAAGAAAATTAATTTCTTTTTTTGAGATTCATAAAAAAACACCTTTAGTATTTAAATACTAAAGGTGTTTTTCATTTAAAGAACATACAAAAAGCTATTCACCATAAAACACTAAACTACGTTCTTCAAATTGTTAAAAAGTGTGAAAAAAATATCTCCAAATATTTCAAAAAGCTAGTGTTAGTAATAGGTAAGTATGTACGACTAATACGAAAGAAAAAGATTTATATCAAAAAAGAAACTTTTTTGTAACATTTTCATAACATATTACGTATAACATATAAAGGCCCTAAAATATTCACAAATAAAATTTCAAGGAGAACATAGATGAGACAACTTAAAATTACGAAGCAGGTAACAAATCGTGAAACTGCATCGCTGGACAAATATTTGCAGGAAATTGGTAAAGTAGATCTTATTACTGCAGATGAAGAAGTAGAATTAGCTCAACGTATTAAGGCTGGTGATGAAAGAGCCCTTGAAAAATTAACAAAAGCTAACCTTAGATTCGTAGTATCTGTGGCTAAGCAATATCAAAACCAAGGACTTACACTTCCAGATTTAATAAACGAAGGTAATTTGGGATTGATTAAAGCTGCTAAGCGTTTTGACGAAACACGTGGTTTTAAATTTATCTCTTATGCAGTATGGTGGATTCGTCAATCTATTTTACAGGCTTTGGCAGAACAATCGCGTATTGTACGTCTACCTTTAAATAAAATTGGTTCTATAAACAAAATCAATAAAACCTATGCATTCTTAGAGCAATCACATGAGCGCCCACCAAGTGCTGAAGAGATTGCAAAAGAATTAGATATGACAATCAATGATGTTAAAGAGTCTATGAAAAACTCTGGACGTCATGTAAGTATGGACGCTCCTCTTGTAGAAGGTGAAGATTCTAATTTATACGATGTATTAAACTCTGGAGAATCTCCAAATCCAGATCGATCTTTATTACACGAATCTTTACGCACAGAAATAGAACGTGCTTTAGAAACACTTACACCAAGAGAAGCTGATGTAATCAGATTATATTTTGGTCTTGGAGATCAACACCCAATGACCTTAGAAGAAATTGGAGAAACATTTGACCTAACACGTGAGCGTGTACGTCAAATCAAAGAAAAAGCAATTCGAAGATTAAAACATACATCTAGAAGTAAAATATTGAAGACATATTTAGGATAAATTCCTAAATTGCAGTTACAAACAGTTTTATAACATAACTGTTCGTTTTTTGATTGATGAATGACCTCCGGCTGATTACCGGAGGTTTTTTCTTGCTCCTAATAGTATCAATTATCACAAAACCATTAACGCATTGCTAAAAAATAAGTTATTACGGTTGTTTTGTTATCAAAAACACAATAAACTAGCAAAAACATTATAAAATTCATATCTTCCCATATCTCTTACCCCTAATAATTTGCTTATGAGATATACTATAAGTTATGTAAGCACTTCGAATCCGAATGTATCAGACATTGATATTACACAACTCATGGATTATGTTAAAACCCAAAATTGTTTATTGAATATTACGGGAATACTAATCTATTCAGATGGTAATTTTTTACAAGTTTTAGAAGGCGCAAAAGAAGTTATTACGACACTATTTGAAAAAATAAAAAAAGACCCCAGGCATTATAATATTATTAAAATGTTAGATAAAGAGATTAGTGATACCTCTTTTTCTGATTATCATTCTTCTTTTACTGTTATCTCTGATCACGATGGACCTATTGAACTTCAAAAGTTTTTAAAAAAAGAAAAGTTAAGTAATCCTGAACACTTCAAAAGTATTCAATATTTGATTCAAAAATTTATGAAGCTCTTATAGCAAAATATTCAAAACTTAAATAGTACTTTTGTTTGAAAATAATACACATAATTTTATGGCTTCAAAACGTATAGCACCCTCAGTATTAGCAGCAGATTTTGCGAACCTACAAAGAGACGTAGAAATGATCAATACCAGTGATGCTGATTGGTTTCATATTGATATTATGGATGGTGTTTTTGTACCCAATATTTCTTTTGGGATGCCTGTTTTAAGAGATATTGTTAAACATGCCAAAAAGACTATAGATGTTCACTTAATGATTGTTGATCCTGATCGATATATCAAGACGTTTGCAGCATTAGGAAGTAACATCTTAACAGTACACTATGAAGCATGTACTCATCTGCATCGTACATTACAAGCAATAAAGGCAGAAGGTATGAAAGCCGGAGTTGCAATCAATCCACATACTAATGTTAGTTTACTGGAAGATACCATACAGGATATTGATCTAGTTTGTATTATGAGTGTTAATCCTGGTTTTGGAGGACAATCCTTTATTGAAAACACCTACGAAAAAGTAAAACAGCTCAAAAAAATCATTGATCTCAAAGGTGCTAATACCCTAATTGAAATTGATGGTGGTGTTACTGATAAAAACGCCAAACAACTCATTGATGCTGGTGCAGACGTTCTAGTTGCTGGAAGTTTTGTCTTTAAAAGCGAAAATCCGATCAAAACCATCGAACAATTAAAGGAAGTTGCCAATATGTAGATAGCATAAAAAATGGAACAGAACCTAACACCATCTTTTGATACCTGGACATCCATGTTCTTATTGGTAAGTTCATTAGGATTCTTTCTAAGCATTATTTTAAGTATCAATAAAAATGGAAGAGCAAACAACCTACCCATTATTTTATTGATATCGGGGTTTTCTTTTATACTAGTTCAATATGTTTTTTTCTGGACAAAATATGAGTCCCTATATCCATATGTTTACTTTTTTGATTCAAGTTGGTACCTGGCATTCGGACCATTACTTTATAGCTATATCATAAGATTTTATCGCGAATCTTTTAGAATTAAATGGTATCATTTTTTACCGGCGATGATCTCATTCTTATTAAATGGCTATTATCTAATCATGTCAAATGGGTTTCAAAATCTTGACCAATACAGAGGTGATATCCTATTTTCTATTTTTTGGCCATTAAGATCGCCCTGGCTTCCTGCCCTATCTCTTATCATCTATGTAATTACTATAAGAGACTTTATTTCTTTTTATAAAAACGACAAAAGCTCTCAATACGAAGTCTTAAGAAAAAAATGGTCTCACCTCTTACTTAATTTATTTTCGGTCTTTATAATTTCTTATATCAGCTATTACGTTCTGGTAAAGTTTTCATTTTTTAATGTCGGCTGGGATTATACCATTTCTTTTTCTATGACCATTTCTATATATGCCATAGGATATATGGTTTATAAAGAACCTTCTATATTTAATGGAGAACTATTATCGAATTTATTTTTAAAGGAAACCATAAATGGTGAATTAACCGGAACAACCAAAGATGAGTTTTATGACAAACTTCTTAGCTATATAACACAAAACAAACCCTACCTAGATAACAACTTAAGATTGGTACAATTGGCAGATAAAATTGGGTTTTCAACGCATACCCTTTCTAAACTTATTAATGAAAAAGCCAGGAAAAATTTTAACCAATTCATTAATGAGTATAGACTGGAAGAAGCTAGGAAATTACTTTTAGAAGATTCAGAAAGTAGTATCAAAACCATATATTTTGATGTAGGTTTTAATAATAAAGCAACATTTAATACTGCATTTAAAAATAAATATAATTGTACTCCCTCAGAATACAAGAAAAAATATCTTGAAGTCCAAGATAAATAAGTAAAAAATTATAATTCTAAACCAGTTCTCCCTAGCTTTTAGTGAAATTTATTCTTATAAATCTTAAAATCCAGGCTTATGAGAACTATAACTCTATGCATTTGTTTCTGTATCTCTTTTACAGTTTTTTCACAAAAATTCACTTTAATTACTGACACGAACAACCCTGTTGTTTCTGAACCAACCATAGGCGGTACTTATTTTGGAACTGCATGGACCGACATCGATAATGACGATAAACTTGACTTGTTTTATGGAGGTGCAATTTATAGAAATCTTGGAAATGGAAATTTTGAAGTAGCCGAAGGTGGAGCAGCTATTCCAATTGCAACTGCGCTTGTAGGAGTTAGCTGGGCCGATTATGAAAATGACGGCGATTTAGATTTACTATATTCAAGGTTTTCTCTACCAGGTATATTACAGACACGTATTTATACTAATACAGGTGGAGGAAAATTTGTTGAAACCAATACAATATTAAACACAATTAGTTCAGGAACATGGAGCGCCCAATGGTGTGATTACAACAATGATAGTTATGTTGATTTCATTCTTACGTTTGCCGATGGTTTCTTAAACCCTTTAAGTTTTCCTAATCGATTGTATCGAGGTAATTCTGACGGTACATTTACTGAAGTGACCGAACCTTACGAATTTCTAACAGACAAAGAAGCATATACTGTATCCAGCTGGACCGATTATGATGAAGATGGAGATACTGATTTGTTTATTGCAAGTGGCCCTGCCGCTGGTCCAGCTGGTATTAAACAAGATTTCTTGTTTAAAAACCTACAAGTTGAAACTGGAAATGAAGGTTTTCAGAAATTAACCAGCGCTGATTTGGCCTTTGCTGAAGATCCACAAGATGGACAAAATTATAATGTAATTGATTACGACAATGATGGTGATCTTGATGTTTGTTTGACTAACTATTCTGGTATTGAAAACAAATTTTATGTAAACAATTCAGGAAACTACGTAAGTACTGAAACTCCTTTTACCACGACTAATACTCAAAATTTATCAAACGTTTGGGGCGACTTTGACAATGACGGGGATTTGGATGTAATCATTACAGCCTCAAGTGCAACAGGAAGTGGTTATTTTATTAATAATGGAGATGGCACTTTTACCGAAAGTGGTTCAAATCTAATCAATTCTAGTACCGGAGGAAATTCTACGGGTGCAGCAGCAGCTGACTATGATAACGATGGTGATTTAGACTTTTTTGTTGTAGGAGGAGGTTTAAAAGCTCTTTTTAGAAATGATCTGGCCGTAAAAAATAATTTTGTAAACTTTAAGCTTATAGGTAATCCCTCAAATAAAGCCGGATTAGGGGCTAGACTAGAAGCAACCATAAGAATTAAAGGCAAAGTAGTAACCCTCAAAAGAGAAATCTCCGCTTCAAACACATTTATGGGACATAACAGTTTAAGAGCACATTTTGGTCTTAACAAAGCTCCTAAAATAGATAAACTAGCCATTTATTGGCCTTCAGGAAATATAGACACGTATAAAAACCTGAGGGCAAACCGGTTTTATACTCTTGAAGAAGGCAAAAAAAAGCCAGTATCCCCTCCAATTAAGGACAAGAAAGACAAAAGGGTTGAAGTAATTGTATACCCTAATCCTTCAAAAAACATTGTAAAAGTAAACATCCATAATTCAACATCAAAAAACGCAATTACAGTTGGTATTAAGAATGTAAGTGGGCTCTTGATTTCAGAATCTACGTTTAATTCTGATCAAGAGATAGAACTCGATACATCTTCATTATCTAAAGGAAATTATTTTTTAAACGTAGCCATAGATGGAAAAAGGATTGTAAAAAAGTTAGTGATTCAATAAGCTGTTCCTATTTTTCATCTAATAGGCAAGTTTCAACATGAAGCTTGCCTTTTTTAGTACCCTAAACTCAAAAATTAGTAGTTTTATAAATCAATTAAGGTTCGTTCAAATAATACGACAGATACCTAGTAAATAAAATTTCTCAATGACACATATTGATCTAATAATAATTGGAGGCGGACCAATAGGAATAGCATGCGGTTTAGAGGCCAAAAAAAATGGTATTGAATACCTTATTATTGAAAAAGGGCCCATTGTCAACTCATTGTTTAATTACCCAATAAACATGCAGTTTTTTTCATCTTCTGAAAAACTAGAGATTGATGAAATTCCATTTATCAGCAAAGAAGCAAAACCAAAACGTAACGAGGCTCTAGAATATTATCGCAGAATTGTAACTTCTAATGATTTAAATATCAATCTGTTTGAAAAGGTTACCTCTGTAAAAAAACAGGAAGAAATCTTTTATATTGAGACTGAAAAAGAAAAATACACAGCTTCTTTTGTAGTCGTAGCTACTGGATTTTATGATATCCCTAATACTATTGATGCCCCAGGAGAAAATTTACCAAAAGTTTCTCATTATTATAAAGATCCACATTTTTATGCAAAACAGAAGTTAGCTGTTGTTGGAGCTAGTAACTCTGCTGTTGATGCCGCTTTAGAATGTTATCGTAAAGGAGCAGAAGTAACAATGATAGTGCGAGGGCCAGAAATCGGTAAACGTGTTAAATATTGGGTGCGCCCAGATATTCTCAACAGAATCGAAGAAGGAAGTATTAAAGTATATTATAATGCCCTTATTAAAGAAATTTCGCCTGATAAAATTAGTATTACTATGCCTGAAGGTGATATAAGTATCCCAAATGACTATGTACTTGCATTAACAGGGTATAAACCTAATTTTAAGTTTCTTCAAGAAATAGGAATACAGCTTTCTGATGATCATAAGTTATATCCGCAGTATGAAGAAGAAAGCATGGAGACCAACATAAAAAATCTTTATCTAGCCGGGGTAATCTGCGGTGGAATGGATACACATGTTTGGTTTATCGAAAACTCTAGAATTCATGCCAAAACGATTATAAAAGATATCTCGTCAAAGACGAAAATTCCCTAGAAGATTAAAGAATTCATCTGGAGTACTCTTTCTATATACCAGAAACTAATCTTCAAAGTATCTAAAATTTAACATCTGCACCACGTATGCATATATTTCAGGAAATTTTTGTTTTAGATCATCTGGAGATTCCATAAAAACCTCAATCAAAACTGCGATAAATTCAAACTTATCTGTAAAAGCATACTCTCGAAGTATTTTAGCATCTACAATCTGCTTTCTTATTTCAATAGAGCCAAGGTATTCTTCCAATTCTAAAAACGTATCATAAAATATTTCAGAACTTATATTATTATTTTTTATGGAGTTATAGTGAATTGCATGTGTAATCTCATGAATTCCTAGATTTCTTCCATCGTCTTCATGTAAGTTCCCTTTTTGAAAATCTTTCCAGGACAATGCCATGGCCTTAGATCGTGGATTAAACTCTCCTATATTTTCCGTTTTATTCAAAATCGAATAAAATGACGCAGGATATATAATTATGGTATTGAGGTATTCTAATAAATAATGCCTCATTCCAAATGTAAGCTGAATGACCATCATCGTAATTTGCATTCGCATAAAATCATTTATAACCAGACCTTCTCTTCCAACAAAACGTATATCATCTAAAAACACAGCAGCTCTATGAGCAAAATACCGTTTTCTTTTTTTATCTAACTTATTATAAAAATCATTTTCTTCTATGAATACTTGTAAATTAGAAGGCAACTCCTTAATGGAAGGATAAAAATGGATGAAGTAGGGCTTCTTTTTGTATTTCACATATACAGATTCAAGATATCGTAAAACATAATATACACAAATGGATACGATACCAACAGTAACAATAACCCCTAAAATATTTTGGAGTATGGAGTTAGAAGGTTTTTCTTCTAATAGTAAGATTGCTATATAAAAGTTCAAAAAAAAGAAAATGCAGGTTAAGACTTCTAAAATTAGCGTTTTAGAAACAAAAACCCTGTTAAAATAGTAATTTAACATTCATTAATTATAAATAGAAAATCTCTGAAAGGTTATTTATTAGTAATATTGTTCTTATGCATATCAAATTTGTATAGCCTATTCTTCGAAATTATATCTTAATTTTTATAACTTCTTATATTTTTAAGAAATAAATTTATACGAAAAGCTATATCCGTTTCACATAATTTATACTCATATATAGTAGCGAAAAGGCACGAAGTACATCCGCATGATAAATAAAAAACATAAAGAGTTTTTAACGAATTTTAAAAAACAGCTTGTAATAGACTCTCCTGGTAGAATCAATTTTATTGGAGAACACACCGACTATAATAGCGGACTGGTGTTGCCAACCGCTATAGATAGAAAAATTATTCTTTCATTCGAAAAAAATGGCACTAACTCTTACTGTGCTTTATATAGCACTACTTATAATAAAATGTTTGAGTTCGATTTTAACGCAATAAAAATTAGCACTATAGAATGGGAAAATTATATTCTTGGAGTCATCCATGAGTTGCTTAAGGTTACGAAAAATATCAAGGGTTTCAATTGCATAATAGAAAGTGACTTACCTATTGGAGCAGGCATTAGCTCATCAGCCGCATTAGAGTGTGGGTTAGCCTATGGCTTAAATCAACTTTTTGACCTTAAACTACCCAAAATTAAACTCATAAAGCTATCTCAAAAAGCAGAACATAATTTTGTAGGAACAAAATGCGGAATTATGGATCAGTTTGCATCAGTTATGAGTGAAGATAATAAAGTAATTCTTTTAGATTGTATGAGCGAAACACACCGGCTAATCGATGCTAATTTTGAACCCTATAAAATTTTGTTATTGAATACTAATGTTACTCACAACCTTGCTTCTACTGAGTATAATACTCGCAGAAAAGAATGTGAAGAGGCAGTTAATATCATTTCTTCACAATTTAAAAATGTAAGATCACTAAGAGACATAGATAAAAATATATTAGAAAAATTCAAAAATGAAATCTCCAAAAAGTTATATAAACGTGCTTCTTTTGTAATAGAAGAAAACAACAGAGTACTTGAAGCATCAAAATCATTAGAAAAAGGAAATCTAAAACAATTCGGGGCATTAATGTACGAATCTCACAGGGGACTTCAACATCAATATGAAGTGAGTTGTCAGGAATTAGATTTTTTAGTTGATTTTTCTGAAAAAACCGATAAAATTTTAGGGGCAAGAATGATGGGAGGTGGGTTTGGCGGATGTACTATAAATCTGATTCATAAAGATAGTATTGAAGACTTTTTAGTTGAGGTTAAAAAAGCATATGAAGATATGTTTTCTATTGAATTAACTTCATTCACTACGGTTCCAAGTCATGGAACCTCAATTCGAAAATAATCATGGAAGATTTTAACAATGATCCGCATAGAAGATACAATATATTAACTGGAGAATGGGTACTGGTATCACCCCATAGAACCAAAAGACCATGGCAAGGAAAGAATGAGCAGCCTCAATTTTTTTCACATACAACTTATGATCCAAATTGCTATTTATGTCCAGGAAACACTCGTGCAAATGGAGAAAAAAATCCATATTATACCAAACCCTTTTCCTTTGTTAATGACTATTCGGCTTTACTACGGGATATTCCTAAAAAAGAATTACAAAATGGATTACTCAAAGCAGAATCTGAAAGCGGAATATGTAAAGTAGTATGTTTTTCGCCAAATCATGGACTTACTTTGTCAAAAATGGAAATTGAAGAAATCGTCTTGGTCATAAAACTATGGCAAGAAGAATTTACTTCCTTAAAAAACACCGATGATATTAATTACGTACAGATTTTTGAAAATAAAGGCGAAATAATGGGATGCAGTAATCCGCATCCTCATGGTCAGATCTGGGCACAACGTTCTATCCCCGAAGAAATAATTAAGAAAACTAGAGAGCTAAAACAATATTGGTCCACACACAAAAAATCACTACTTATGTCATACATTGAGCAAGAAATAAAAATAAAAGAACGAATTCTGCTAGAAAACGAACATTTCATTGCCTTGGTTCCCTATTGGGCTGTTTGGCCTTACGAAACTATGATCATACCCAAAAGAAAAGTACAACATATAGATCAACTTACAACCGAAGAAGTATCTGATTTTGCCAAAACCATTAAAACGTTAACGACCAAATATGACAACATCTTTAAAACCTCATTTCCATATTCGGCGGGGATACATCAAGCCCCTACAGATGGGTCTTCATATGAGTTTTGGCACATGCATATGTCATTTTACCCTCCATTGTTAAGATCTTCTAGCATAAAGAAATTTATGGTGGGATATGAAATGTTTGCCAATCCACAACGAGATATTACTGCCGAGCAAGCTGCGAAAATAATACGAGCACAAAATGATATACATTATACTTCTCAAAACTAATTAGTAAAGTTGTAATAAAGTACGTCTATTCCTGTTTCTGGAACTCAGCTAAAAAAACTAACACAAACATGAGTAACTCTAAGAAATTATCAAGAATAAAGTTTGTTAAACAATTGTATTAAAAATTTCCAGAAAGGTGTATCAAACTTAAATAACAAAAACCTCGCTACCATAGTGTGGTTTTTTGGTTTCCGTCAAAACCTCAACTCACTTTAATTCAATTTATTTAGAAAAAACAGCGTTTAACAGTAGTTTTTATGTGGCAATTACGGAGCTCTGACTGCTTTTATTTTAGTAACTTATTCACAACAAACTCAATAAAACCTAACCAAACAATGAATAATTCTAAGAAATTATCAAGGAGAAGTTTTGCAAAAAAATCAGCCTTGATAGCAGCAGCTGGGACTGTAGCTCCACAATTATTAAATTCTAAATCAAAAAAAATCACAAATGAAACCGACTATGATTACATCGTGGTAGGGTCAGGAGCTGGAGGAGGTCCTCTAGCCGCCAACCTGGCCAGAAACGGCTTTAAGGTTTTGGTACTAGAAGCCGGAGCCAAAGATCCTAAAACAGATAATTACAAAATCCCCGCCTATCATCCATTAGCATCAGAAGACGAAAAACTGTCATGGAATTATTTTGTAAAGCATTACTCCGGAGATCGAGATCAACTAGATAGCAAATACGTCCCCGGAAAAGGAATCTTATATCCAAGAGGGGCTACAATAGGAGGATCTACAGCAGTAAATGCCATGATCACTGTATACCCTCATGCTAATGATTTTGAATATATAGCCGAACTAACCGGAGATGACAGCTGGAGAGCAGAAAATATGAGAGAATATTTTAAACGTTTAGAAAATTGCGAATACCTTAAAAGTTGGGAAGCTATTAGAGAAGATCATGGATTAGATGGGTGGCTCCCTACCAACTATCAAAATCAGGATATTGGCACTTTACTAGAAAACACCTCGCTATTAGGTATCATTAAGGCTAATCTTGACTATACAGGCAGAAACATATTAGAAATATTTTTTAATGAACAATCTTTTGATGTAAACAAAAGGTTTTTTGAAAGAGGTGGTGAAGGCGCTTTATTGATTCCACAAACAATGGACAAGAAAGCCTCTCGACATTCGGTAAGAGAATATCTCTTAGAAACTCAAGAACTCTATCCAGAGAATTTAACCATTATTACAGATGCTTTAGTAAGCAAAGTAGTCTTTAATGATCAAAAAGAAGCTATCGGTGTAGAATATATCAAAGGAGAAAATCTTTATGAAGCTGATCGACTATATGATGACACATCTAATCCTAATACTCCTCAATTTGTAAAAGCAAGCAGAGAGGTTATTTTATCTGCTGGGGCCTTTAACACCCCACAAATATTGCAATTATCAGGTATAGGAGAAGCTTCTCTATTAGAAGAAAAGGGTATCGACCTAATACAAGATTTACCTGGGGTAGGAAGAAATCTCCAGGATAGATATGAAGTTGGAGTTAGTTATAAGCTAAAGGAGAAAATATTAGAAACCTGTACTTTTTCTGAAGGCAATGATATTTGTCTTAATAAATATAATAATAGTGCCGTTGGCCCCTACACCAGTAGTGGAGTCGCCGCTGCAAATATAAAAAGATCAAGTCCAGAATTACCTGACCCTGATCTTTTCACTTTTTGTGTGACTACAGATTTTATAGGATACTATCCCGGGTATAGCGAGACGATAAGAACAACTCGAGATAAAATTACTTGGGCTTTGCTAAAAGGTCATACCGAGAATACCGCTGGAGAAGTTAAAATAAAGAGTAGCGACCCTAGAAAGACTCCCGATATTAATTTTAAAAACTTTACTGATGCTCAGGACCTAGATGGTTCAGATATGCAAGCATTGATAAAAGGAGTAGATAATATTCGGAAGATTATGCAAAGTCATCATGTTAGCAACATTATTGAAAAAGAAACCTGGCCCGGAAGTGAAATTCAATCTTATGAAGATATGCGAGACTTTATCGCAAGAGAAACCTGGGGACATCATGCCTGTGGTACTTGTAAGATTGGAAATGGTGACACTAACGATGTATTAGATAGTAATTTTAAAGTGCGAGGGGTAAAAAACCTACGCGTTGTTGATGCTTCCGTATTTCCAAAGATACCTGGATTTTTTATCGCAGTACCTATTTACTTAATTAGTGAAAAAGCTACTGATGTCATTCTTAAAGATGCCGGTGTAGAAAGAAATGAGAATCTATTACGCAGAAAAATCAATCAATTCACTAAATCAAGAGCCGAACAAAAGTTAGAAGCCATCAGTGTAAAAGCATATCCAAACCCCTGTGTTAATCAGATTCATCTCAAGATCAATAATGAAATGGTATCAGATGGAGGCTATCTAATCATTGTGGATAACGGCGGTCGTATAGTATTTAATCAGTCGTATTCCAGTTTTGAGAAAGCCACCATAGATACCAGTGGTTTTCAAAGTGGTATCTATACATATTTAGTTCAATTAGGAGATCTTAAAAAATCCGGAAGATTCATGAAACAATAGACAATAACCAGCTTAATATCAAAATACCACTAACCTATCAAAAACTATGATTTAGTGGTATTTTTTTATATTCAAGTGTTTAATAAAATCTATATAGTAGAGTAACTTACTTTTCAACATTTACAATGCGCAATACATTTTAGCATCCAGTTATTACCTAAATCTCTCACTTATTACTTTTCATTAATTCTTGGCATTATTCATTGCTAATTTAGAACCATAGTTATAGGCTATAAATGACTAATACGTTTAGTAATGAAAGACAATAAGCTCTCGATAGATATTTTAATAATTTTTTCATTTGTAGTATGTCTGGTACTTTTATGCTCAGATATCTACAGTTCGTATTTAGAGTATTTTGTAAACAATGGCCTATCAAAAAGTTATATTAATCGATTTTTGATTAAACTATATAAGACCGCTCCCCTATTTCAACATACATTTTTTACCCGATTAGTATGCCTCATCTTATTTGCTGTAAGTTCTTTAGGGTTTGAGGTCAAAAAAAATCCTGAAAGCGACAAGCAATTAAAATACTACATTCTAACACTTTTACTTAGCGTAATAGCCTTTATTTTCATTCCCGAGTTTAAGATATCCCTTCTCCTACATGTACTATTTACTTCTTCAGCATTTGTAACTTTTATCTGGAGCAGCATAAGTCTTAGAAGGCACTACAATTATTATGGACAAAAAGATGAGTTCAATGAAGAAAACCTTGTCTTTTTACAAGAAAAAAAAGTAAAAGAAAACCTTTACTCAGTCAATTTTAAAACTGATAATGGAGTGATCAATGTGGTAAATCCTTTTCGAGCTACCATGGTGTTGGGAACCCCGGGATCTGGAAAATCATACTCGGTAATAGAAGAATACATTCGGCAGCATATAAAAAAACAATTCTCGATGCTGGTATATGATTTTAAGTTTCCATCGCTGGCCAAAGAGACATATGCTTTTTTCGAGTACTATAAAAGTAATTATGGTATAGAGCCTGAGTTTAATGTTATTTCACTTGATAATTTAGGACAATCCAATTTTATCAATCCCATTAGTCCGGATTTAATACGAAAAGCAGCAGATGCCATCGAAGCAGCGCAAACCGTATTATACAACTTAAACAAAGAATGGATCACCAATAAAGATTTTTTTGCGCAATCGGCAATCTCATATTTTGCTTCATGTATATATTTCCTTAAAATATATCAAGATGGCAAATATTGCACATTACCGCATGCCATAGCACTTGCCTCATGCCCAGACGAAAAAGTATTTAAGATTTTTAGTACATATCGAGAGCTTAAGTTTTTTATGACTCCTTTTGCAGATGCTCTAGAAAAAGAGGCCTTCGAGCAACTTTCTGGACAAACAGCATCAGCCAGAATACCGTTATCTCAATTAGCCACAAAAGAATTGTTTTGGGTCATGGGTAATAATGTTTATCCAGAATTAAATGTTCCTCTTGGCATCAATGATCCAGAGAAACCGTCAATAATGATACTGGCCAATTCTCCGGCTACTCAAACGACAAACTCACCTGCCTTAGGTTTGGTATCAACACAAATATTGAAAGAAATTAATCAACAAAATCGTCAACCCTGTTCTGTAATTATTGATGAGCTACCTACAATGTATTTTATGGGATTAGATAACCTTATTGCAACAGCTAGATCCAATAAAATATCTACTACCATTGGGATGCAAGATCTCGAGCAACTAAAGAGAGATTATGGGGATAAAATCGCCGAAACTATATTCAATATTGTTGGAAATATTTTTAGTGGTTCGGTAAGGAGCGAAACAGCAACAAAGCTTCAAGAAATTTTTGGTAAGAAAAAACAAAAGTTAAAAAGTGTATCTGTGGATACTACCACAACATCCTATAACATAAGTGAAAATTTAGAATATGTAATGCCAGTTGCTACTATTTCTCAATTGTCTCAAGGAGAATTTGTTGGCGTAGTTGCAGATAATTTTGGCGAAGAAATCAACAGAAAAATATTTAGAGGAAAAATAAAAATAGATAATCGATCTGATCAGATAAAGAAACCTATACCTAATATAATCGATGAAGAGGATCTTTCGCGATTAGTGGATGGTAACTTTAATCGAATTGTGGACGAAATTGACTTTTTGGTGGCAAATGAATTGCATAGAATACGTGCAAAAAATGAATCAAAGGTTACTTCTAAATAATGCGATTTTAGGTATCCATAAAAAAATATGAAGTAAAAGTCTAACATGAAAAATAACAAGGTAGCGCTAAAACATACAATAGTAGTTTTTTTGATTTTCATTGCTGAATGTGTTTGTGCTCAACAGCAACCAATAATGGAAAGAAATCATAATGCTTTGCCCAAATATTTTCCATTAAAAAAAAATGATTTTGTACGCGTATCCTCAGGATACGGATATAGAAAACATCCAATTGAAATGAAAAGTAAAATGCATTTTGGAATTGATTTAGTAGCAACAAAAGGAAAACCGGTTTATACAACGGCAACAGGTATTGTACAAAAAGTTAGTTACGAAAAAGGCTATGGAAATCATGTCGTCATTGCTCATTTTCAAGAAATAAAAACACTATATGGTCACTTATGGGTAATAGTCGTTAGACAAGGACAAAAAGTCAAACAAGGCGATTTAATTGGATTTGTGGGTGATACCGGAAAAGTAACCGGCCCACATCTACACTATGAAGTATGGGTAAAGGATAAAAAAGTAGATCCTCTTTTGGTGTGGAAAAACCTTCTAAAAATGAATACTAAAAAAATGGCAATTAATGCTAAAACAATGAATAATGGATAAGAAGAAAAAAATTATTGTTGGACTGGTATCTATACTCTTTGCAGGAATGCTTGTTGGGTTTATAAAGATTGTAATATTTCCGTCAAACAAATCAAAATCTCAAAATAGAATTAGTATTGCCACCCCAAAAGTGATGGAAGAAAAGATTGATCGCAAATCAAAAATACAAAACTATGAAGAAGATAAATCTCTATCGCGAACAAAAAATGAATTTATAAAAAATCTAAGTGATGTTGAGGATATTGCTCAAAAACAAACTCTGGAAGAGGAACCTATAATTACAGGTCAAAAAGAGCCTAAAGATAAAACTCCAAAAATGCTGAGTAAAAATAAGCCTCGAAAATCTTCACAAAATAAAAGCACAAAAAAAAGAACAGAAGAGGATGATATCAATGATGAGTTGCAAAGAATTATGGCAATGCAAGATCAACTCATAGCCGAATCGAATATGGCGGGAGTATCAGGTGATCCAAATGATATAGAATCATTAATGCAATCTTATAATCAATATGCCAATGTATATGGTCAAAACCCAGGAATTAATATGCAAAATCTGGGTCAGTTAGGGCTATCCCCCGAAGAAATTGCAGAAACCAATCAAAAAGCCAGCGAAAGGTTATCGAATTCTATCAAAGAAAAAATGACAAAGAAAAACTACTTTCTTGGAGCAGGATCTACGGATGGATCAGATGAGACTTTAGACCTAATTCCTGCTGAGACTGTCGATCAAGGAGTCCTAGTAAACGGAAGTACTATTGCCATTAGAACAAAAAAAGCAGTGCGACTTAAAAATCCTGCATTACTAATTCCAAAAGGAGCCATTATCTATGGTAAAGTGAATATTTCGACAGACAGACTATTAATTGACATCAATAGCTACAAAAAGCGAGACAAACTATACATTCTTGATTTTAGCCTTTTTGATTATGACGGCCGAGAGGGTGTGCACTTAGGCAATAGAACCTGGCCAAAAATACCATCAAAAGTAACCAAAGATGTATATGATTATGCCTATCAAAGAGGCACTCAGGCAGCTGCTTTTGGAGGTAATTCTAGTATCGATCTAGATCAGGCAAAAGATGTTGCTGTCCTCTCTGGTGCTAAAGAAATAAGTCAGGAAATATTTGAAAAGAGGAGAGTTTTCATGCCTAAAAAATATCATTTATGGTTTAATATCAACACCAAATAATATGAAAAGCGAAACGATAGAATCAATATTTCCGATTTACGCTATAGAAGACGATTTAATCGTCTCTAAAAAGGGAGATATAAGTGTGGCCTATAAGCTAACATTACCCCAAATATATTCTCTGGATACCGAAGATATTAATAGAATCAACCAGTTATTTGATAAATTAATACGGTCATTACCCGAAAACACCGTTATACAGAAACAAGATTATTTCTTCATTGATAGTATAAAAGAAGGAATTAGCAAGGGAGATCATATGCTATGTCGCAGTGATAACAAGTTCTTCTATGAAAAACCTACCTTAAGTCATGAGTGCTATTTATTTATCACCAAAGACTCGAAAAAGAAAATAGGTATCACCAGCTCTCCTAAACTTTATGAAAAGTATATGGAAGAAGTGGATAGTTTTTTAAAGGTAGTAAGCGCTAGTATGTCTTTTCTCGCTAAAGAAGATTATTTTACTATACAGAAGATTAATACAGATGAAATACTAGAAGTAATTGGCAAATATTTTTCGTTATCCAATAGTGGTGAACAATCATTAAAGGATTTGTTTTTCGACAAAAGACTTCAGGTCGGTAATCAGGTAGGAGAAATGTATGCCATAACTTCATATGATCAGCTTCCCCTAACCATAGAATCGACAAAGAAAAACATAGATTTTTCAACTCAGAAAACCGATTTTCAAATTCCATTCATTCAGCCCATTTGTTTGGGTTTAGAATGCAACCATATATACAATCAGGTTATCTATATTGACAGTTCTAAAAGTATTTTTTCAAAATTAAAAACAAAGCTTAATCAGTTTAAGAGTTTAGCGATTCTATCTAAAGAAAATGAGGTGACGTATGATCAGATTGATAAACTAGTAAGCGATTCTATCGAAAAGGAATTACGATTTGTGAATCAACATTTCAATATCATCATCTGGAATACTTCTGAAGACCGGTTAGAAAACAACAAACATCAACTTGAAAATTCTTTTAAAGAGCTCGGTATTGTTCCTTACCAAATTAAATTTTCATTAAAGGATCTCTATATCAATAACGCACCTGGTGCTGCAGTATACATTCCTGAAAATTATAAGTTTATTGGCATATCAGAGCAAACTCCCATCTTTTTAAACCTCGAAAGCTACTATAAAGGAAACAAAGACGGCATACTGCTAAGTGACAGAAAAAATGGGGCCCCGGTAAGGCTTGATCTTTGGGATGAACCTTTAAAAAGAGGGCTTATCGTAAATAGAAATAGATTGATTTTTGGGCCTTCAGGAACAGGAAAATCATTTCTTATTAATCATATCGCTAGTCAATATTACGAACAAGGGCACCATATCGTCATGATTGATATTGGCAACTCTTATAAGAAATTATGTCAACTGGTAAAAGGACAATATTTTGCCTATGACCCTGACATGCCTCTACAGTTTAATCCATTTTATTTTAGTGAAATTGCTGAAGTTAACAACGATAAAAAAGTATTTCTTACCTCATTGATTCTTTTCTTATGGAAAGGTGATGATCCATGTATGAGAGAAGAAAAGCAAATTGTTGGTCTATACTTAGACGCATACTATGATCACCTTTCTTCAGATTCATCCCTATTTCCTTGCATGTCTTCTTTCTATGAGTTTGTTGACAAGAATACCGTGTTGGAAGATGAAGAACGATATTTTGACAAGATTAGCTTTCAATTATCCATTCGTGATTTTCATGATGGAAAATATGGGCAAATTCTTAATTCAAGAAAGCAAATCAATCTGGTCCAGGAGAGATTTATTGTTTTTGAAATGGACAATATAAAAGATCACCCTGTTTTATTCCCTTTGGTTACTATGCTATGTATTGATGTGGTTATGGGAAAAATCAGAAAAATTCCGGAAGTAAAAAAATCCATTTTTATCGATGAGTGTTGGAAACCAATATCCAAAGGTGAAATGGCACAATTTATAAAATACTTATACAAAACAGTGAGAAAATTCTACGGCGAAGTTGCTATAGCCACACAGGATGTAGAAGATATTTTAGATACCCCAGCTGGTCCAGCCATGATTAACAATACCGATACCATGATCTTATTGTCGCACAAAAAGAAAATGGCGGCCAAAGACAAGTTTGCTCAATTTCTATCTTTTAGCGAATCGGATCTAGAGAAATTATTCTCTACAGACAAAAGGGAAGTTTTTGTGAAAGTCGGCAGTGTCTCTAATGTATATAAAGTGAATGTCTCACCAGAACGCTATGCCTGTTATTCATCTAATGCCGATGAAAACAAATTGATTTATGACATCTATAACGAAAAGAAAAACATGAAACTCGCTTTAAGAGAATTTGTTGAAAATAATTAAATCCAAAACCAGCTTAGATACTACAATACTATGAAACACTTTATACTATTTTTAATCATCATGGTCATCCCCTACTCTAATTATGGCCAAACCAACTTAGTCCCTTTACTTAAGCAAGATACCTTACACGTTTCAGATATTAAAACGACACATCTCTTATTCGATAAGGATATCAAATACCTTGATATAGGATCCCCATATTTTGTTGCCGATACGCTACAGCAAATGGTTAGGCTAAAACATATAGGAGAAGAGTTGATCGATGCCAGAAGCCAGATCTCTAACCTTACAGTAATTACCAATGATGGTGGTTATTACTCTATTGTCTTAGGGTACAATCGTTTTGCCGAAAAACTAACTTACAAAGTGAAACCATCGAATCAAATAGTTTCTATTTTCAAAAAAGAAGTTGGGATAGAAAAAGAAAAATCAGATGAATTGACTTCGCTATGTTCTCAGCTCGAAAAACAGGGAGCCAATGTGCGAATCAAAAATGGCAAAAAAGGAGACTTGAGAGTAGACATTACCGGGATCTTTTATATCGACGAGAAAATAGGAATACGCATTGAACTTAAAAACGAATCTACTATCGATTTTGATATCGACAATATTCTATTCAGAACCAAATTACATAAACGATTTTCTAAAGACTATCTATATCAGGAAAGAGTAATTCCTACCATACATATGTGTGCAGCTAGTATGGAAATTATTGGTCACGGGCGACAAAGCATTGTGATGTTATTTGACAAATTCATGCTTAACGAAAAAGAGAAACTAGCCATAGACATTTTTGAAGAGAATGGAGGTAGATCAGTAAGTACAACAATACCTAGAGAAAAATTATTACAACCAAAAATTCTTTAAGATGAAAACTTTCTTTATTGTAATTGCATTCTTAACCGCTTCTAACTGCCTGGGGCAAATACCTTATTTCGATTCAGGATTTCTTTCACGAGTATTTGAAAGTAATAGTGCAAGAGGTGCCAGGCGGGCGACCCAAAGAACCACCATAGCGTATAATGGAGCAGCAGCCACTACAGCCTTTGAGTATGCATCTAGAACACGATTAAATTTTAACCCTTTTAGTAGTACCAGAATTGATTATATACGCTATAGAAATATGTGCAACGCCTACCTAAACCCCTTTAAAAAAAGAAAATGTACCAATAGATTTAATTATCTAAAAGAGGCTCATACCCAGGTTATGGATCTAATGAAAGTACATACTTCTAGTCAAATCAACCAAGGAGTAAAGGAGCAGATTGTAGAAAAATACGCGAGTATCACCAATACTATATTTAACGAATTAGAGCAAATGAAAATACAAGCTGAAAAAAATAGATTCTCAAGGTTCCTTATTGCCAGATAAATTTAAACCCCTGGAAAATAAAGTCTTTAGTTCATTCTTTAAAAGAAGAATTCATGAAAAACAATCACATATTCTTAATCCTATTCATACTGATTTGTCAAACAGGGTTTAGCCAGTTGTTTCATTTTCATATTAATAATAACGATGGGCCTACCCGTCGCAAGCTAGGTCAATTAATCCTAACGTTGACTTCAAAAAATACGGCGTTGGGTATTACAAATGCTGCATTAAACAATGCTTTAATAAGTCATCGTAATCACTTGCGCAAAAACTACAGTAGAAACTCTTTTGATAGAAAAGATAATTTCTTACTCAATTCTGCTGGTTCTGCTACTTTAAGTTTGGGAACATCGGTACTGAGTAGGTACCCCAAACTACCATATATGACAAAGACAAAAAGAGATTATATCGAAGCAATAACTATGGACAAAGCAATACTACTCGGTTTACAATATATCGATGCTCGCAAAGTGAAATCTGGGCGACGTCAAGAAATTTATCGATTAAGAGGTGAGCTTATCAGAGAATTCTCAAAAAATGATAAAGAAGCTAGAAAAATACTGTTGTTCTCTGCAGCCGGTTGGTCCATAGTAAACTATGCTACCTTTTCAGAAATGATAAGGACATTAAAAGCTGTAGAAACCACCTTTTAAAATATCTTATGATGCGTACAATCCTATGTATACTATTACTTAAAAGTGTAGCCGTTTTTTCTCAATGGATCGATCCTGGATCACTATCGGGATCAAGCGCAGCCACTTTTCAATATATGATATTGGGAAATGCAGACCGAAATTTAACCAGACAGGTTAATAGATTTACTATTCAATATTCAAAAAGGATACCGTATCTAATGTTGTCTTCTAGTCTTACTAAAAAAATAAACACACAAATAGATACCGCCATACGTAGGTACAATTTTTTGGTTAGTAGAAATAATTCATTGGTTTTCTTCAGATACTCCAGAAAAAGAAATAACGCTAAAGCACTTACCATCATAAAGAAGATGCTTGATAATCTCGAACGAGAATTAAACAAACAAAACTCAATAGGAGTTATTCACGGAGAAAAATTAAACTTATATCAAAATGCTATGAAGTCATTATCCAAAATACATCGCTTGATGGATATTATAGAAGATAATGTTGCCCAAAGTAAATTATTAGATGCAATCACAAGAAGAAAATAATCGCAAAATGATACTTAATAGAAGAAATATAAAAACCCTGGGAATATTGATCCAAGACTATAAAAAAAACATACTCCTGTATATTCTTTTGATAGTCACATTACACCTTGCAAAGGCTCAGATTGTGATCAATGTACCAGGGTATTTTACTGATTTTGCTTCGCAAAGTAGCTATGTTGCTCTTAATACATCTAATACGATTATGTCAACACAGGTCGCTACTCAATCAGGAATTGCAGGTTCGATGAGCACAGTATTTGATAATCAAAATGATGAACTGAGTAGTATTAATTTTTATTTAAAACTCAGGAAAAATGGCATTAAAAAATTTATAAGCGGCCCTGGATTCAACAGACCTTTGGGGTATACAAGTTATGGATATATCGAAAAAAGATATCCAATTATTAACCTTACTAGTCCTTCAGATGTTTTTAGAAATACAAGAATTAGATGGAGGTATCGAAAAAAACTCTTTGCTGAGAGTCAAAAAGTTGATCATTATCTAAATCGACGGAACCCCATTCCTGAAGGAGAACGAGTTTTATTAGTACTTACTGCTTTAGAGAACGTAATCAATATTACCCTTGAAAATGAAACATACTAGTATTATAATAATATTCATCCTTTGTTTTACAAAAGGTATTGGGCAATCCTCATCACTAGCAGATGCATTGGTAGCTAAGCAAAAGGCAACTATTTCGGGGCTATTGATTGGAGAAATTATGTTAAAAAACCAGCAAGCCTCACTAATTCAACAATTAAGATCTCAAGAAGTTAAATACGCCCGAAAAAGAGGGCCTTTATCAAATATCTCTAATGTTCTGGTATTTAGTACAGTTCAAACCATTATATCGACTTTGGGGACTAAAATCGCTAAAATAGAACACAATATTAAGGTGCGGAAATATTCAACTTTGGGTATACGTCATGGACTATCAAGACATGAGGCAGAACTAAAAAGAGAGAAAGAATATTTCAACAGGCTAAAAGAAGAATATCAAACTCTCCAGATTGGTTTATCCATAAGTGGAGGAGCTGGATACAATTATACCGCTTTTCAAAAATTATTATTGAGAGTCATGACAGTCAGGGCAAAAATATTCGAGATCGATAAAGAAGTAAAGAGTCTCATGGGAGCGAGTTGGCTTTTATCAAAATAAAAAATAAAACGTATGGATTTAATAGACGCAATAGAAACGTTTCAAAGAGCAGTATTTTCTGGTGAACTAGGAGCCAGTAACCTTCTAGGGTTAAATGACTATGTAGACTATATAATAGGTTACGCATATGGATTGGCCTCCATCATTATGGTGGTTCTAGTGGGTTCTAAGGTTATTGTTTATTTTGTTAATCCTTCAGGAAATATGGATCCCTACATTCTTGTTAAACCTATATTGATTTTAATAGGGTTAGCACTATATCAGCCTTTGGTCGAAAACCTACTGGTAAGGCCCACAAACATTATTGGAGACATTACAACTGAAGCAGGAATGTTTGTAACCAGCTCTGGAAATATTAATGCTTTTGAAGATAGTTACAACTCTAGCATTACCAATATTCAGGATACATCTACAAATCCAGATGGGTCATCCGGGGATGGTATATACGATATCTTACAGGTCAACCCAATATTAGAAATCATACATCTTTTGATCTATTTTATTGCTTCGGTAGTTGCGGGTTATGTTATGCTGAGACAACTTATATACAAAGGCATCTATTTTGTATTGGGTGTTTTTGCACTACCTCTTGCACTAATCCCCGGTAATCAAGAAGTCTTAAAGAAGTGGTTTTTTGGTTTCCTATCTGTTCTTTTATGGTTACCCATACTCACCATCTTAAAAACAATTTTAATCCTAATTCATAACAATACTGGTAGTGGTTTTACCCAGATACTACTATCGGTTTGCTTGCAAGTAGTTATGATTATAGCAGTATTAAGAGTCCCTAAATATGCAAATATTCTGGTTAGTGCAGGTAGTGATTCTGGAAGCAGACTTACGGCAGGTTTTATAACCGCACCGATAAGAGAAGCCTATTATCAAAGAGCGGGTAGAAATTATAGAAGATAATTAACAATTATGGAATTTAAAACACCTAAAGTATTAGAAAAAAAACCGGTTATCGCAGGTTTCGATCTTAAAACAATAGTAATCATTATAGTATCTGTATTACTGTTCGTATTTACCGTTTTTGTATCATTTTTTATGTCGCTACTATCTCTTTCTGTTGGAATTTTCTACGTATACATCACCAAAAAATATCCAAAAAAAGGAGAACTAACACGATTATTAAAGTATAACTCTAGTACAAAATGTATACGAGTTAATCAACAAATTAAATCCCTAATAAAAAGAAATTAAAAGTAAAACTCTAAGAATGCTTCCTGCATAGGTAGTTTATTCGAAGTATATAATTATTTAAATTTTAGAAAAATGAAAATCACACTATTCAAACTCACAAATCTTAAAAACATCGATGTATCATCTCTTAGATCCAAAATCAGAAGACCAAAATTGATATGCACCCTTATATTACTTGCATTAAATATAACACCATTGTTTGCCCAAGTATCAGATGTTCAAACTCAATTAGGCACCTGGGGAAGTGATATTAAAACTATTCTTAACGCAGTAGTAGGTATATTCTCTATTGCCGGTGGTTTTCTAATTTTTATTCAGTATATGCAGGGTAATGAACAGGCGCAGAAAAACTTCATTCGATTTATAATTGGTTTGGCAATTTTCGGACTTATTGCCTTAATCGCTAATATCTTCTTACCAGGAGCAAATAACGATGTAGATTGGGATGTATAATCCTTGGTATATCATAGAACTCCAACTATTATAGCACCGATAGCGTATTATTCATCTCAACCGAGTTCATGAAGTACATCAGCAACTTTGCAAGGTCTCATTATGTTTTAAACCTTAGGATAATAGTCCCACAACGATGGTTTACTACATAACTGAGACCTAAAATAAAAGTCAGTAACTCTTAATCATACCATTATGGATTTAAAATCATTAAAAAACATACCAGCTAGTTTTGCCTTGGCAAAAAGATCCTTACTTTTTTGCCTAATCATTTCAATTTTTGTTTGTATCGGAAGCCTTACCTGGGCATTTATAACAACCAATAATATCAAAAACACCGCATTTGTTCTGACCAAAGATGGTCAAGCCGCACTAATACAAGGTGTACATATTAGTGAAATTGATTCGTATCGAAAACCCGAGATCATTAATCACATCAAAATGTTTCATACCTCATTTTGGCAAATCGATGAGTTTAATTATGAGCGTAACATTAACAAAGCCTTATACTTAGCTGGCACCTCGGGGAAGCAATTATTTAAAACTCTGGAAGCCAATGGGCATTTTGCCAAAATATCTACAGAAAACCTAAAACAAAAAATAGTAATCGATTCGGTCAAAGTAAATGATAAAACTACTCCTTATCAAGGACGATTTTATGGCAAGCTTAGAGTGCTCAGGACTGATCAAAAAACAGAATCTGTTACAGAGCTTAGGGCAAAATTTGTGCTCCATAATGTCTCTAGAACCAATAAAAACCCTCATGGGCTTTTAATAGAAAATTACCACTTGGACTCAAAACCTGTGCCTCCAAAAAAGTTATAAATCGATTTTACATCCCATTTATTACCTCGATCAATCACTTATTACTTATGACTTAGATTATGGATTACTGAACATTACATTAGTCTTATGAACACTTATTATAAACTTTAAAACCAATACATATGATTTACAATCCCGAATTATACAAAAAAGAAAACATCATAGGATGGACTGGTGATATCCAAAACAACCCTACCGTTTATTTCATGGATGACTCTACTGGTGATGTTAAAAAAATCAACGCTGGACACATTACTCAGTCGCATTCTTTTTCTGGAAATGTAGGAAGAGAAAAAGCGATTACTGGGAAATATTCTATTGAAAACACAGGACCAAAAAATGAACAAGGTGAAAACGTATCTCAAGAAGTTCTTGATGGAAATGTAATACATCAAAGTCGTAGTCCCTTTAAACCAGTACAAAATGAAGAACAACGTGAACAATTAGCGCAAGCCCTTAACAATCATCCCAAAGTCAAAAAAATGTATGTTGAGTCCTATATTTTAGGAGAGCTCGAAGATCTTCAGAATGAACAAGTACCGCAAGAACAAATTGAAGCAAATCTAAAAGAGCAAATTCGAGAGATACAGCTACAAGAAGTAAAAGATATTTGCCAAAGTGTAGACACCTGGGCAAAAGAAAACAATGCTACGCAATTGGAAAGAGATCGTGCATTATTGAAGGAGCTGCAAACACACTATACAAATACATTTCCAACGAAAATAGACAATACGTTAAAGGCTCTAAAAGAAAAGGGATATTTAAAAGATACAGCAACAAAAGAATTAGTTGTATCTGCAGAAGATGCTTTATCCTCATTACAAGAAAAAGAACAAACCACTAAAAACAAAGAGGCTAAAGAAAAAAAGAAAAAGGAACAACCATCTCTGGAAGCATTAGTGGGATCTGCCACAAATACTAATCAAGAGCATTCTGAGCGCTCTGAAAAACCTAAGCCAAATAAACTAGAAAAGAAAAAAAGTTTCCGTCGCTTATCATTTAGGGGATAATATCATTGTTATTTGGTGTGCGAATAAAGTACCTTAATTATTAAAGATAAAATTATGCCTAAATCACAATAAAGAAGGTATAAAAGTGATATCCGAAACCAAGCACACCAGTATAATTAAAGTATATGCGAAATACTATCCCCAAAGTAACATCGCATATACTTTTAAACCATTTTTTCTTATTTACACAAGAAACACTAAAAACAGAGCCTCATTATATGCCAAGGAAACGGTAAAAAGGCTCTGTTTTTCTTTTGGATACCGGTAAATATTTTTGATTCGGGATTTCTAAATATGTCCCGTCTCTTTTCTGAACATTTAAGGCGAAACTCATATTCACCAAATACGAATGATGAATTCTAAAGAAGTTATTCTGTGCTAACAATTCTTCATATACACCCAAATTTTTGCTTGAAACTATAGTGCAATTATTGCTGGTATGAAATATGGTATACTTCCCTTCCGATTGAAGATAAATAATATCTTCGACTTTGATGATTTTAACTTCAGATAGCGAAGGTATGGCAATCATCTTAAGCGGATTTTTAGGATTTATTTTTTTGTTGTACTCTGCAGAGGATTTCCTGAGTTGGATATTTTTTCTTGCCTTTTCTACGGCTTTTACCACTTTGTTGGCTGCAATAGGTTTCAGGATATAATCTGTAGCTACATATTTGAATGCCTCTAGTGCATACTTATCGCAAGACGAAATGACAATCAGTTCTTTATCTTGTATAGATTGCTCGCAATTTTTAAGCATTTCGAAAGAGCAATCGCTTCCTAAATTTACATCAAGGAAAACAATTTCAAATTGACTATCCTTTAAAGTATTGGCAGCTTCTTTAACATTTTTAGCCACCCCAACAATATTCAAATCTGGGCAATATTTATTAATCGTAAATTTTAAAATTTCTAAATGAGAGGCATCGTCCTCAATGATAATAGTAGATAATGTATTCATAAAATTAGTTAGGTTTTAAGAAGGATTATTTAATCCATAAATTGAATGTTAAATCATTGAAGTAAAGTTAGTTTTCAATTCCTTGCCAAAACATACGTACTTCTACGTAATAGATTTTCTAACTATCAAAATTTATGTTCATACAGCAGTATATCTACATTCCAACTACAAATTTTACTTATAAAAATTGCTCTAAAAATGATTCAAACTGTACACCTACAGTATTCTGAAAACAAGTGTAAAAATCTATCATTCTGTTATATCCATATTGTTGTATTACGGTCTGATTATTCACATTACTAATAAGAGAAATGCTACAATAATAAAGGCGAGTCTTCTCAAAAAATCGGCAAGGTTCAGTATGTAAATATTTCCTAAACTGCTGCTCGATATATTGAGTACTACAGCTATATCGCTTGGCAATTTCAGAATCGGTTACCAAACCCTGTTTGTTATCGATATGCCTTAAAATATGATTAAACAGTATTGGCTCTTCTTGATAATCCAGGTTTTCTAAATAATTACTTACATAATATTGAGGTTCTAGAATTGTATATACAAGTTCCAAAGAGTTTTGAATAATTGTAATTCCAAATGGGTTTATACTATTATTGTCAGAAAGATTTGCCGCGACAAGTGATGTGCATTGAGCTACTAGTAATTTGGTTTTTCCTAAACTCTGTACTATGAATGAATTATCGTTTGGAGCATAACTTACAACTCCACGAACGGTTATTTTATTATTAACATTAATCTGTAGATCATCACCAAAGACAAAAAAAAGATAAGAAAACCCACTGGGAAGAAATCGAAAAGGTCGATTTATAACCGTTAAATGAAGTTCATAGAAATCCAATACCCAATGTGCTATAGGTAGTCTATGCTTTATATACTTATTAAACGCTTTTTTCATGATGCTTTGCTGTACTAACAAAGCTAAGTATAAGGAGTATGTAAAGATATACGTAGTATTACGTATCTAACGCATCAGGGTTTCGTTGTAGCCATAATATTAATGCATTATGACCCGAATCCAACTGTAATTTATGAATGATATTACTACGATGTTTCTCAACTGTTCTTCCAGAAATAAATAATCGCTCAGCAATCTGAGCAGAAGTAAGATTTTTGTCTATTAAAGAAAGGATTTTTTTTTCTGTAGGAGTAAGTTTTGCCGTTTTGGTATTCATTGTATTATAAAACATACCTTTTTGTAGCTTTTGACTTGCGTATGTTTTTCCTTGCGTAACAATTTGTATGCAATTAATAATTTCGTCTAATGCATCTTCTTTTAAAATATATCCATCAATTGTGTTACCAATTTCTTTAAGTAATTCAACTTTTTTGAAAAGGGTAAGAATTATAATCTTGGGGCCTATTTTTTTTGCCTTTAATGCTTTAGCAACTTCTAAACCACTGATAATTGGCATATCCATATCTAGAATAACTATATCTGGTTGAAGTTTACTGATCTTGTTAAATGCTTCATTACCATTTTTTGCCGTTCCTATAACAGAGAATCCATTTCTCTCCAGGAAAACTTTGTTTCCTTCTAAGATTAAAGGATGATCATCAGCCAAAAAAATTTTAGGCTTTATCATGTATCTAAATATATTTTTATAGTAGTTCCTTCTCCGACAATACTTTCTAAGGTCAATTGAGCATTAATTAATGTGGCGCGTTCTTTTAATGTTTTCATCCCCAGGCTATCCAATTTATTCTTCCCAGTGCTTAGATTAAACCCCACTCCATTATCTTTAATTTGAAAAACAACACCATTCCCTTGATTAGTTACTCGAAGTGTGCATATTTCTGCTTTAGCGTGTTTTTCGACATTATGTAGAGCCTCTTGTATCATACGGTAAATAAAAATTCCTTCTGTCGTATCGATATCATGTAAATCTTCATCAATATCATGGGTATATAATGTTTTCGAATTATTCTGAAACTCGTCTAGTAAATTTTCGAGTGATTTCACAAGTCCCTGTTGCTCAAATTGATATGGGTGCAGCGCCAAAGCCATACCCCTAACTTCTTCAATAGTATGATCAATAATAGAACTATCTGTGCTTACATCATCCAATTTTATTTTGTTTTTGATAAGTAATAAACTTTGTCCTACACTATCATGTAATTCTCGGGATATTCGTTTTCTTTCATTTTCAATTGATTGAATGACATCCTGTGCAAAACTGCGTTGTAGTTGTTCTTTTTCTTCGGCATGTTTTCGTTTTCTAGAAAGGGACACATATCGCATTCTAAATAAGACTAGTGTAATAATCCCTACCAAACTAATAAGCCCCAATAACAAACGATTTATTTGCCTGTCAGATAGCAATTGTTGGTTTTCGAGTTGCATAATAGCAGCTTCTTTTTTAATAACACCAAGTTTTACTTCGGCGGCTACCAATTTATTTGTTTTATCTTCTGTATGAAGCGAATCTTGCATCGTCATATTCTTTTTCAAGAATTCCAATGCCTTATCGTATTCTCCTAGAGACTCATAAGAAATCGCTTTAGAGTCATATAATTTTTGTTGGTTCAACTTATTATTGAGTTGAGTGTTTACCGCTAAGGCAGAGTCTGCATGTATAAGAGAAAGTTTGTATTCTCCTAGAGCATTATAAAGATCAGCAAATCTTAAATGTGCCCAGAGTGTCCTATCGGTAACATTAATCTCACGGCATACTTTCATGGCTTGATTACTATACTCTATAGCTTTTGCATAGTCTTTTTCTATCTCATATTCTGAACCTAAATTGGATAAAGCCAGAAAAACACCATCTTGATCATCCATTTTCTTATAAAACTCTAGAGCTTTATAATGTGCGTTAAAAACATCGTCCATTCTTTTCAGCTTCACATAAATATTACCCAAGTTAAGATAACAGGTGGCCATATTAGTCGTATCTCTTAGTTCTCTGTAGATATCTAAAGCCTCCAACATGTATTTTTCAGCAATATCATACTCATCATGAAAATAATGGTTTAAACCAATATTACCCGCTACAACGGCTTGCCCAAAAGTATCCTTGAGTTTTAAACGTAATTCATAGGATTGGGTATAATACTCTAATGCGGTTTGAGCATCTCCCAGATTAGTAAAATAATTTCCAAGAGAATTGTAAGACTTAGCAATTTGTATTGTATCTTCAATATTGTCTGATAAGGTTAGAGCATCCTTATACATGGTATATGCTTCTTCAGGTTCTCCCATAAAATCCAAAACCCAGCCTATTTTATTTTTACTTTCAATAATACCTATTGGATCCTCAACTTCTTTACTTACTATGAGTGCTTTTTTGTAAAAGTAGAGAGCGGAATCTATCTTTTTATACTGATATTCCTTACCAATTTTAATATATTCTTGGTATTTCTTTTTTGCTTCTCCATTTTCAGAAATTACTTTTTTCTTACAGCAAACCAATAATGTACTACATAACACTATCAAAATTGCGGTTACAAAACTATTTCTCATATATTAATTATTTGCCATAATTTTAGAGTATCATACTCTGTGTAAGAAGTCATATTAACTACAACCAGACTCTGAATTACAAGGCTTAAAATTTTATCATTTTTCAAGCCATTAACTATATAATAGTATTAGCTTTTTTTTAACATATGTAAAAGTACAGATATCAAACAAAAAAGCAAGACGATCTTGTCTTGCTTTGATAAATATTTACTTAATGTATGACTGCGAAGAGGTTAACTAGCATTGATCTCTACAACCATCGGCATTAAGAATCACAAAAGAAGCACTTTACAATTTTCAAAAAAAGAAGCGAGCCTCATTTTTGAAACTCGCTTCATGATCCACCTTTTTTGTGATTCATTAGTGACCGTGGAGGGATTCAAACCCCCAACCCTCAGAGCCGAAATCTGATGCGCTATTCAGTTGCGCCACACGGCCAGTATATAATTTTAAGACAATTTACTTTTTACAATGGTAGAAATAATTTTACCATCTGCCTGTCCTGCTAACTCTTTGGAAACAATCCCCATAACTTTCCCCATATCTTTCATTCCAGAAGCTCCAAGATCTTCAATAGTCATTACTACTACTTTCTCTATTTCTTCTTCAGAAAGTTGTTCTGGTAAAAACTGCTCAATTACCTTAGCTTGGTCGAGCTCTGGCTGTGCCAAATCATCTCTACCTTGTTCTGTAAAAATAGCAGCACTATCTTTGCGTTGCTTTACTAATTTCTGAAGTAATTTCAGCTCTTGATCTTCGCTTAATTCTTCTTTAGCACCGCTTTCTGTTTGAGCCAACAAAATAGCCGATTTAATGGCACGCAATGAGGTCAATGCATTGGTGTCTTTGGCTTTCATTGCCTCTTTCATTGCGGTCATTACTTCTTTTTGTAAGCTCATAAGTATTAATTTTAATCTATTGGATTGCGAAGATAAAAAATAAACCGATAATCTTACCTTTGATTATCGGTTTATCGATCATTTTGAACGTATTAATTCTTAGTCTACATTGTCATGTAAAAAAGAATTGTTCTTACGCAATTGTATATCATCATTACTATCAGTACCTAACGAAGTTCTGGACAATCCCGAATCATCGGGTTTTGCATCTACGTCTATTCCCGCTCGTTTATAAGCCGGTTCTTTTTCGATATCATCTACCTTAGAATTACTGTTTCTGAATTTATAGTTAAATTCTTTCATTTTAGCACGACGTTCTGCAGCTCTAGCCTTTAGCGTTTCAGAGATGGGTTGATTCATAGGATCAGGATCTTCTGATGGTTCTGTTTCTGGAGCAGGAGCAATAGTTTTCTTCTCAAAAACTACTTCTTCATCTTCTTCAATAACCTCTGCAGGCTGTGCTTCAGTTAATCGTTTTTCCTCTTCCATATAATCTTCTAAACTATATTTGCGAACACCACCTGATACTGTTTCACCTACTGGAACTACTTCTATTGGGTCATTAACTTCCATATCCAAAATATCATCGCTCAAATCAAAAACAATAGGTTCTTCTTCTGGCATTTGATCTTTAGAAACAGTAGTAGGTTTAGTATCTACGGTATCATTATCTTCACTTGCAGGCATATCAAATGCTAAAGAAAATTGATCTGCTTTTTCTTCTTCCTGTTTTACTTCTTCGGCATCATTAACTTCAATCTGCTTGATGATATCTTGCGCATTAATAATAACAAAATCGTTATCTGAAGAGAAAGGATCAACTACTTCATAATCTACATCAATATTCTTTAATAAATCTGTAGTAGGTAAAAGCAAAGAATCTTCATCCTCAACTAATTCGTGTTTTATTATTGGTTCTTCTGCTATTTCTTTCTTTGGTAAAGGAGAAAATACTGGGGGAACTTTTCCTGTAGATTTTGGCGTTAAATCCTGCACCGCAGTACGCTGTTCATCTTCTAGTGTATGAATTATCTTTTTAGTTTCTGTATTTACAATTTCATCTTGTTGTTCTACATCAAAACCAGTAGCAATTACGGTTACAGAAATTGCATCCTCTAAAGATTCATCTTCACCAACACCCATAATGATGTTGGCTCCATGACCAGCTTCTTGCTGAATATGATCATTAATTTCGCCAATCTCATCGATAGTAATCTCTTCTTTTCCAGATACAATTAAAAGAAGTACATTTTTAGCACCAGTTATCTTATTATCATTAAGCAAAGGAGAGTCTAATGCTTTAACAATTGCATCGTGAGCACGTTTATTACCAGAGGCATTAGCAGAGCCCATGATTGCAGTACCACTATTGCTAAGAACGGTCTTAGCATCACGTAAATCTATATTTTGTGTGTAGTGATGTGTTATTACTTCGGCTATACCACGAGATGCAGTAGCAAGGACTTCATCTGCTTTGGAGAAACCAGCTTTAAACCCTAGATTACCGTAAACTTCTCTTAGTTTATTGTTATTGATTACAATTAGAGAATCTACATGCGCTCTCAATCTTTCTACTCCTAAATGGGCTTGCTCATTACGCATACGTCCTTCAAACTGAAAAGGAATCGTTACAATACCTACTGTTAGGATATCTAGCTCTTTTGCCATTTTTGCAATAATAGGAGCCGCTCCGGTACCAGTACCTCCACCCATACCAGCAGTAATAAAAATCATCTTGGTATTGGTATCCAGCATTGTTTTTATGTCCTCATAACTCTCTACCGCAGATTGTTCACCTACTTCTGGATTCGCACCTGCACCTAATCCTTCAGTTAACGATACTCCTAATTGAATTTTATTAGGTATCGGACTATTTTCCAACGCCTGGGCATCTGTATTACAGATCACAAAATCAACCCCTTTAATCCCTTGTTGAAACATGTGGTTTATGGCATTACTACCTCCTCCACCTACTCCAATCACTTTGATTACATTAGATTGATTTTTAGGCAAATCAAACGAAATATTTTCGAACTCATCCTTTTTACTCATAATTGCTAATTTTCTGGTTCTCCTACTACTTTTTATATTTTTCTACAGTTCTAATCCGAACTTTATTTATCCAATTCTTTAATGCGAGCACCTCGCTAAAAATGTCCACAGGACATTTTCTTTACGCTCGGTCCTATTCAGCATTATCCAAAAATTCTTTGAACTTTTCAGTCCACTTCTCAAGAATATTCTTTCTAGGTTTTAGATCAACTCTTGGGTTTTCTTCTTCATTATTACTAAGGTTATCAACATATGTTTCTCCTTGTTGATCTACCTCAGTATTGGTAACGACTTGTTTTTGTATTGTTTTTTTCTGTTTTTTAATATGAGCCAAACTATCCATCACTAACCCCACTGCAGTGGCATACATTGGGCTCGTAGTTTCTGAATCACTATTACCAGCTAGATGCTCATTTGGATATCCTATCCTTGTATCCATACCAGTAATATATTCTACAAGCTGTTTAAGATGTTTTAACTGGGATCCTCCACCTGTTAATACAATTCCTGCTATTAGTTTTTTCTTTGGCGACTCATGTCCATAGTTCTTGATTTCTAAAAACACTTGTTCTATAATCTCAACCACCCGTGCATGAATAATCTTGGACAAGTTTTTTAACGTAATTTCTTTTGGCTCTCTACCTCGAAGACCTGGTATAGAAACAATCTCATTATCCTTGTTTTCTCCGGGCCAGGCAGATCCAAACTTAATTTTTAATAGCTCTGCTTGTTTTTCGATAATAGAACATCCTTCCTTAATATCTTCGGTGATTACATTTCCACCAAAAGGAATTACTGCCGTATGACGTATAATTCCATCTTTAAAAATGGCAAGATCTGTGGTTCCTCCACCTATATCTATCAAAGCAACTCCTGCCTCTTTCTCTTCCTGACTCAATACTGCATTCGCAGAAGCCAATGGTTCTAAAGTAACTTCAGATAATTCTAATCCCGAGCTTTTTACACATCTTCCTATATTACGGATTGAAGTGACTTGCCCCACAACTACATGAAAATTAGCTTCTAATCGTCCTCCATACATCCCAACGGGTTCTTTTATTTCGGCTTGACCATCAACTTTATATTCTTGTGGCAGTACATGTAAAATTTCTTCCCCAGGTAACATAACCAATTTGTGCACCTGATTGCATAATTTATCAATATCATCTTCATCAATAACTGCATCAGCATTAGGTCTAGTGATATAATCACTATGTTGCAAACTGCGAATATGTTGACCAGCAATACCTACAGTGACATCATTAATTTTCATTCCTGAAGCGCTTTCTGCTTCATGAACTGCTTGCTGTATCGATTGAATTGTTTGTGTTATATTATTTACGACTCCCCGATGTACTCCCAAGCTTTTGGATTTACCAACACCTAATACTTCCATCTTTCCATACTCGTTATAACGCCCTACCATAGCAACAATCTTTGTTGTTCCTATGTCTAATCCTACCGCTATTTCATTTACTTCTCTTTCCATACTGGTATTATTTTATTGTGCATACCACTTGATTGCTAAATTGTAAACTCACCTTTTTATACTTATCAAGGCTTTGATCCTTTAAAGCTTTTTGATAAAATGCTTTAAAGTTTCTGACTTTATTCTCTAAATTCTCTACTTTTCCAATGACCACTCTAAAAGAATACACTCGTAACTCGAGTTCGTAGTGTCCTTTGAATGTTCTAAAAACTCCAACCACGTGTTTTTTTAGAAATTCGTCATCCTGAATCTTTTTCAACAAAGGAAAAACTTCAGGAACTTCTCTCTCTGATACATTATGCACCAAAGGCACATGTGCTGAGTAACTATTGGATAAAGGCATTGTACTACCGGTAACATCTACATAAAAAGAAGTAACCGCGTTAACCCTAGCAATGGGGGAGCGTTGCTTGATTTGTGCCTTAAGTTCTCCATTTACAGTTAGATACACATCAGAATGTTCTATCATTTTGTGCGCATCTAGCCCCTTCTCTACAGTATTCAAAACTAAAATTTCTTTGCCCACGTTCGTAACCCTCTCCTGATTTTGTATTAACAATTTATTAACCGTCATTTCATTTACATAAGGATCCTGTTCTTCTACAAATTCTATAGATACTTTGTTAATTTTTCGTTGCTTATTTCGTTTACTCGTAAAAGCAAAAAGTATAATGATCAAAATAACAAGACCACTAAATTTTAAATATGTATATCCCTTCTTATTCATACCGATAATGCTTTTTTTATGCGGTCAACCTCTTCTCCAATATCCCCCGCCCCAATGGTTAAAACTACTTGCGCATCACTATCAATGATTTCTTCGACTAAACTGTCTTTTGTGATCAGCTTTTTATTTTCGTTCTCGACCATCTCCAATAACCATCTAGAGCTTATTCCTTCAATAGGCAATTCTCTTGCAGGATATATGTCCAACAGCAAAAGGTGATCAAATTGACTTAGGCTTTTTGCAAAATCTGATGCAAAATCTCTAGTTCTACTATAAAGATGAGGTTGAAAAACTGCTAATACTTTTTTATCTGGATGCATTTCTCTTACTGCCTGATGTAATGCATTAATCTCTGTTGGATGATGAGCATAGTCATCAACATACACCAAATCATCCGTTTTTACCTGATAACTAAACCTACGCTGTACACCTTTAAACGTAAATAAAGCCTTTGCCAAAGATCCGGTTGGGGAGCCGTAAAGCCTAGCTATGGCAAAGGCTGTAATAGCATTTAACAAGTTATGTTTACCTGGCAGGTTTAAATGCAAATCTTTTATTAATTGTTCTGGAGTTTTTAAATCAAAAATATAGGTACCATTATGTATTCTTATATTTTGAGCACAATAATCAGAGTCATCTTCAATCCCAAATGTAATTCCAGAAAGTGGCAGCCCATTACACACTAAAAGGTGATCTTTTACCTTTGATGAGAACTCTATAAACGAATCTTCTAAGGCGTTGGCTTTTTCGTAAATATCCAGATGGTCTGCATCCATAGATGTAATTGCAGCAATATCTGGATATAACTGCAAGAAAGATCTATCAAACTCATCAGCTTCTACCACCACAACTTCATTTCCTTCCAGAACAAGGTTAGAATTATAATTCTCACTTATCCCTCCTAAAAATGCAGTCACTTTGGCCCCACTTTCTTTTAATAAATGTGCCAAAATTGCTGTTGTTGTGGTTTTTCCATGAGTTCCAGCAACAGCCAATGTATATACGTCTCTGGTAATAACCCCTAGAACCTCTGCTCTCTTTTTTAGATTAAAACCATGCTCTTTAACATACTTTAATTCTTTATGATCATTAGGGATTGCCGGTGTAAACACCACAAGAGTCTCTTCTTTATTTAAAAATGGTTTAGGAATAGCTTTAACATCGTCATCAAAATGAATTGCAATACCCATCTCACTCAAACTTGAAGTAATCTGAGTTGGTGTTTTATCATATCCAGCCACATTTTTACCAAGAAACTTAAAATATCGGGCAAGCGCACTCATTCCAATACCGCCGATACCGATAAAATAAATATTCTTTATATTTTCTAAACTGTTATTCATTTATACTAGTTCTTTAAAGAACCATTTTCTATTAATCTTTCTATTTGATCCGCGATATCTGATGTAGCATTAGGTAATGCGAGCCTTTTTATCGCCGTACCAAGTTTTAGTTGTATATCTTCACTTTTTAGTAATTCTGAAATCGTATCCCGAAACTTACTATCCAATTCAGATTCTCTAAGCATCAATGCACCATCTTTATCTACAATAGCTTTAGCATTTTTGGTTTGATGATCTTCAGCCACATTTGGTGATGGAATAAACAACACTGGCTTTGCAACTATACACAACTCTGAAACCGAACTAGCTCCAGCTCTAGATATAATAAAATCAGCCGCCGCATATGCCAGATCCATTGTATCCAAAAATTGATGTACTTGCACATGATTTTGATCAGAATATTTTTTATACTCATCATAATAAAGCTTGCCACATTGCCAAATCACTTGAACACCTTCATTATCAATAAGGAAACCTAGCTCTTTTTCAATTAGCTGATTAATTCTTCTAGCCCCAAGACTACCTCCAAGAATTAAAATAGTTTTTTTGCCTTTATTCAGTTTATATTTTGATAATCCCAAATTTCTTTTTTCGTCGATACTTAATAAATCCTGACGCACCGGATTACCTGTTTTAACAATCTTATCTTTTGGAAAGAATCGATCCATATTATCATATGCTACACAAATCTTTCCCGCATCTTTTGACAACCATTTATTGGTAATGCCAGGAAACGAATTTTGCTCCTGAAGCACCGTTGGAATTTTTTTAGCATTTGCCATTTTAAGCAGCGGACCGCTGGCAAATCCTCCTGTACCAATTACTATATCGGGGTTAAATTTTTTGATAACTTTTCTGGATTTCCAAAGACTACTTAATAGTTTTATAGGAAAGAGAAGGTTATTCCATGTTAATTTTCTTTGAATACCACTAATCCATAATCCTATAATTTCATATCCCGCCTGAGGAACTTTTTGCATCTCCATTCGATCTTTAGCTCCCACGAACAAAACTGAAGCTTCTGGGTATCTACTGCGCAATTCATTTGCAATAGCTATTGCCGGGTAAATATGACCTCCGGTACCTCCACCTGATAATATAACTTTCAGTTTTCTACTCATATATTTCCTCTCAAAACCTCTAATGGGTTTTCATCTTTTTCTCTTATTTGTTGTTCTTCAATTATTTCTTCTCTCCTGCTACTTACACTTAATACTATTCCAATAGCAAGGCATGTCATCCAAATTGATGTTCCACCGCTACTTATTAGCGGTAATGTTTGACCCGTTACCGGAAATAACTCTACAGCCACAGCCATATTAATCAAGGCCTGAAACACTATAGGAAGCCCCACACCAATAACCAGTAACTTTCCAAACATATCTTCACTCTTGTGTGCCACCACTACTAATCTAAAAAGCAAAAACATATACAACAGCATTAGAAATACACCTCCCAAAAACCCCCACTCTTCTATAATAATAGCATAAATAAAATCTGAAGATGATTGTGGTAAAAAATTTCTTTGTACACTTTTACCCGGACCTGTACCAATTACCCCACCTCTAGCTATTGCAATTTTTGCCCGTTCGATTTGATAATCTTCTTGTGTTTCTTTATTATCTGTAAAATTTTCTATTCTGCTTACCCAAGTATCTACCCTGTTTGGAAACATTCCCGGAAACGCCTTGGCAAATAAGACAAAAAAGACTAGCGTCAAAAACCCTGTTCCCAGAATTACTGAAATATATTTTATAGGATATCCTCCCAAAAACACCAACATAATTACCATAGAAAATATGATTGCTGCTGTAGAGAAATTGGCAGGTAAAATTAGCATCAATACCAAAAAAACCGGCAACCAAAGAGGCAATAAGGTCTCTTTAAACGAGACAGTTTCATTCTTAATTTTAGAAAGATATCTAGCTACATACGCCATTAAAACCACAGCCGCCAATGTCGAAGTCTGAAACGTAACCCCAACAAACGGCACACGAATCCATCGGCTAGCATTTGCCCCTTCAATGGTTGTATTTTGTGCCATTGTAACCAGTAATAAGATTAGCACCACTGGAATCATTATTATAGAGAGTCCTTTGAAATAATGATATGGTATTTTATGAACACCATACATGATCAAAAAGCCTAATACTAAATGAGCAAAATGTTTTACCAAAAAACTGAATGTATCACCATCGCCATACAAATAAGCCAAATTACTACTTGCACTATACACAGGGAGGAAGGAAAACAATGCCAACAATGCAGCCACTGCCCATATCACTTTATCACCTTTTATATTTGATAGCATTTTAGTCATTTTAACCTCTATGATTGTAATTATCTATTCACAATTGATCATTATTTTCTTTAAAAAAACTTATAACTCTCTTACCGCCTCTTTAAATTGTCTTCCTCTTTCTTCATAATTTTTAAACAAATCGAAACTTGCACATGCCGGGGACAACAACACATTTTCATTTCTTTCCGCTATTTTATATGCAATATTAACCGCCTCCTTCATAGATTGAGTCTCTACAATATTATCAACACAATTACCAAAGGCATTGATAATTTTTGAATTATCCATTCCTAAACAAATAATCGCCTTTACTTTTTCATTAACCAAAGGATATAGCTCGGTATAATCATTACCCTTATCAACTCCGCCGACAATCCATACTGTTGAAGACTTCATAGCATCTAAAGCATAAAAAGTTGCATTTACATTTGTTGCCTTAGAATCGTTTATGTATTGCACATTATTAATTTTCAATACATTTTCTAAACGATGCTCTACTCCATGAAAGTTTTCTAAACATTCTCTGATTGTTGCTTTTCTTATTTTCAGCAATTGTGATACCGTGGCTGCTGCCATCGCGTTTTTCACATTGTGATTCCCCTTTAATGATAAATTTGTTGTTGACATGTTAAATTCGTTGTTGTCTATGGTTATTTTTATATTTCCTTCTTCTAAATACGCTCCGTTTTTCACCTTTTTTGTTAATGAAAAAGGCAATAATCTTGCTCGAATGGGGTGGTTTTTTAAATATGTCACTATAACTTCATCATCAGCGTCATAAATGAAATAATCCTTTTCGGTTTGATTCATCGCTATCCGAAATTTTGATGCGATGTAATTTTCAAACTTATTCTCATATCGATCCAAATGATCTGGCGTGATATTGGTTAAAACCGCAATATGAGGTGCAAAATCAATACTTCCATCAAGTTGAAAACTGCTAAGCTCTAACACATAAAAAGGTGCATCATTTTCTGCTACCTGTTTTGCAAAACTGTCTCCTATGTTACCCGCCATATTTATATCCAGCCCTCCTTTTTCAAGCACATAATGTGTAAGCATAGTGGTTGTGGTTTTTCCATTACTTCCAGTAATACCCACTATTTGTGCATTAGTAAACTTAGCTGCAAATTCTATTTCAGAGACCACAGAAACTCCCATTTCCTTCAATTTGACGATCATTGCAACCTTATCCGGAATTCCCGGGCTCTTCATAACGACATCAGCATTCAAAATTTTACTCTCGGTATGCTTTTGCTCTTCCCATTCGATTTCAAAATTTCTAAGAACATTTTTATATTCTTCAGTAATCATCCCCTTATCGGAAACAAAAACATCATATCCTTCTTTTTTCCCAAGAATAGCAGTTCCTACTCCACTTTCTCCTGCTCCTAATACCACTAATCTTTTCACTTTACCTTACTTTTAGTGTAATCACAGCAATAATTGCCAGAAAAATCCCGACAATCCAAAACCTTGCAACAATCTTGCTCTCATGTATCCCCCGTTTTTGATAATGATGGTGCAGTGGCGACATTAAGAATATTCTTTTACCTTCTCCATATTTTTTCTTAGTGTATTTAAACCAACTCACTTGCATCATTACTGATAAAGTTTCAATGAAAAAAATCCCACACACTATTGGAATCAAAAACTCTTTGCGAATAGCAATTGCTATTACAGCAATGATTCCCCCTATAGTAAGACTACCTGTATCACCCATAAAAACTTGTGCTGGATACGTGTTATACCACAAAAACCCAACTAAAGCCCCAGCAAATGCCGTAATAAAAATGGTCATCTCTCCAGAATTAGGGATGTACATTACATTGAGATAATCTGAAAAAATAATATTACCCGAAACCCAAGCAAATAATGCCAGAGTCAATACTATTATTGCTGAAGAACCCGCTGCTAGACCATCAATACCATCGGTAAGATTTGCACCATTTGATACTGCCGTAACTATAAAAATTACTATAGGTATAAAAATGAGCCAAGCATATTTCGCCAAATCTGGACTAATCCAAGTAATTAGGTCTGCATAGTCAAACTCATTATTTTTAAAAAACGGTAATGTAGTTTTGGTTGACTTAATAGCCGGTTTAAAATCAGAATCGGCTTCATTTGAAGCTACTTGCTCTACATCAGACCGTGCTTTCTCCTGGCGAACTGTTATATCTCCATGAAAATACATAGTACACCCCACAATAAGTCCCAAACCAACTTGCCCTATGACTTTAAATTTCCCTGCCAGGCCTTCTTTATCTTTTCTTTTGATCTTTAAAAAATCATCTGTAAAACCGATAACCCCCATCCAGAGTGTAGTTATGATAAGTAGGATGACATAGATATTATCCAATTTTGCAAATAACAATACAGGAACCAGTGTAGACAGAATAATAATAATTCCTCCCATAGTAGGTGTACCCGCTTTCTCAGCTTGACCTTCCAACCCTAACTCTCGGATGCTTTCTCCCATTTGTTTTTTCCTTAGAAAGTCTATGATTCGTCTACCATAAATTGTAGAGATCAATAGCGATACGATAATTGCCATTGCCGCTCTAAAAGTGATAAACTGAAACAACGAAGCCCCAGGAAACTGGTATTCGCTTTCTAAATATTCAAACAGATAATACAACATAGATTATTACCTCTTTTGTACTCTTATAAAAAGTACTTTTAAGGATTTTATTTATTTAGCTTTTTTAGTTCTTCTTTTACAATTTCAAAATCATTAAAATCAAATCGTTCTCCATTAATTTCCTGATAGGTTTCATGCCCTTTTCCTGCAATGAGAATGATATCACCCGTCTCTGCTAATTGACATGCTGTTTTAATAGCTTGCTTTCTATCAGTTATCGATAATGTCTTTTTATAATCTTGTGGTTCCACTCCTTTTTCGATATCCTCTATAATCTGACCTGGATTTTCGGTTCTTGGGTTATCACTAGTAAAAATTGCTTTATTACTTAATCTGGCGGCTATGTTACCCATTACAGGGCGTTTCATTTTATCCCTATCTCCACCACAGCCTACTACAGTTACAAGTGTCTCATTATTAGTTCTAATATCATTGATAGTTTCTAGCACGTTTTTTAAAGCATCGGGCGTATGTGCATAATCAACAATTGCCGTAATCTTATTATCAGAAATCAGGTATTGAAATCTGCCACTTACACTTTTTAGATCGCTTAATAAACGAAGAGTCTCCAAAGTTTCTAGACCTAATAATTCTGCAGCACCAAAAATTGCCAGTAAATTATATGCATTAAAACTACCTATCAGCTTTGCCCATACTTCATGGTCATTAAGCTTTAGTAATAAACCTTCAATGCTATTTTCAAGAATCTGCCCTCTAAAGTCAGCATAAGATTTTAGAGCATAACCATACGTTTTTGCTTTTGTATTTTGAAGCATGAATGCTCCATTTTTATCATCTTTATTTATCAATGCGAATGCATTAGCAGATAACTCATCAAAAAACACCTTTTTTACATCGCGATACTCTTTAAATGTATTATGATAATCTAAGTGATCATGAGATAAATTCGTAAAAATCCCACCTGTAAATTCTAGGCCTTCTGTGCGTTTTTGATGAATTCCATGTGAGCTTACTTCCATAAAACAATACTCTACTCCTGCCTCGCTCATTTCATTTAGATAGCGATTAATCGTCAAAGAATCTGGAGTTGTATGAGTTGCTTTATATTCTTTGGTATCCACCAAAATTTTAACTGTAGATAGCAAACCAACTTTAAACCCTGCCTTTTTAAATAGTTGATACAATAATGTTGCAATGGTTGTTTTTCCATTTGTACCGGTCACCCCGACCAGTTTTAAGTTTTCTGAAGGGTTTCCGTAAAAGTTAGATCCCATTATTGCCAAGGCCGATTGCGTATTTTCAGCAACTATATAGGTAACAGTATCTATTTTAGTCTTTGGTAATTCTTCACAAACAACAACTATTGCTCCTTGATCGATAGCTTTTTGTATAAAATTATGGCCATCAGAAACAGAACCACGTATAGCAACAAAAACATCATTCTTTTCTATTTCTCTAGAGTCGAATTCAATCTTGTTGATATTAATTACTGTATTTCCAACCACAGCATTAATAGCGACTTTATATAAAATATCTTTTAACTCGATCACGATAATTCTAATCTAATGGTTTGATTAATTTCTACTTTAGTTCCAGGCTCTATAGATTGCGTTCTTACTCTACCTGACGATCCTTTCAATTCAACTTTTAGTCCCATATTCTCTAAAAGCGAAATCACATCCATTGCAGGCATACCTTTTACATTAGGCATAATAGTTTTATACTTTTGAGCTTTTTGATAGTATTCTTCATAGCTTTTATGTACAGGAGCACTTTCTATTACTGCATATGACACTTCATCGATTACGGGTATGTCATTATATATCTTTGTTGCTATAGTTTCAAAAACTGGAGCTGCCACCTCACTACCGTAATACCCCTTCTCTTTATTAGGCTTATGAATCACAACAATACATGAATATATAGGCTTATCGGCTGGAAAATATCCTGCAAAAGATGATATATACTCTCGTTCTTTATCTTTCCCATAGTTACCCCAACACGTACCTGTTTTACCAGCTATCAGAAAATTATCTGTGTTAATATTATCTGCAGTACCTCTTTTTACTACATTAAGCATCATCTCCTGTGCTATTTTTGCTGTTTGTTTAGAACATATGGTCGGGTTTAGAACTTCTTTGTCAAATTTTTCGCGGGTTTTATCCCAAGTCTTCACCTCTTTAATAAATCTAGGTTTTACCATTTCACCATCATTAGCAATTGCATTGTAAAAGGCTAGTGTTTGCAGAGGTGTTAAGGCTACGCCATATCCATGAGCCATCCAAGGTAAAGTAGTACCGTACCAATCATCATCTCCAGGGTATGGTATTTTAGGCTTTCCTTCTCCTTTGATTGACAAGCCAAGTGTTTCAGACAGCCCCATATTGATTAATCGATCTACAAACTTTCTGGGATTATCTTTATATTTTTCGTTGATCATTTTGGCAAAAGCAGTATTCGAAGACAATTCAAAAGCCTTTGCTGCGGATATTTTTCCATACCCTCCCCATCGAGAATCTTTAACGACTCTATCGTAAAATTTTACACGCCCGTTTTCGGTGTCGATAACATAGCTAGAATCAATCGCCCTATCTTCTAAAGCTGCTACCATGGTCATTAACTTAAATGTAGATCCCGGTTCATGAGATTCTCCTACAGCATAATTAAGTTTTTCATAGTACTTTCCTGCCTTGGTACGACCAAGATTAGAAATTGCTTTAATCTCACCTGTTTTAGTTTCCATAACCACTACAGTGCCATGTTCGGCTTCAAATCGCTCTAATTGACCCAAAAGTGCATGGTGCGCTATATCCTGAATATTCACATCAATAGTAGAAACTACATCATAACCATCTTGAGGTTCTACTTCATTATCATCACCAATAGGTTTCCATTGGTTTTTAGCAATTTTTTGTTTTTTACGCTTTCCTTCTTTACCCCTTAAAAACGGACCGTAGGCCCCCTCGAGACCTACCCTTGTATAATATCCTTGCTCATCTCTTCGCTCATAACCAACGGTACGTTCGGCTATTTTACCAATAGGATGCTCTCTAACCGTCCGTTGTTCTACGATAAGCCCACCTCTATTGGCCCCAAAAACAAATAACGGAAACTCTTTAACCCGCATGTATTGAGAATAACCAAGATTTCTTCGAATCAGCAAATATCGATTCTTATTTGCTCGTGCGGTTCTTATAATTTTGTCGTAATATGAAACAGGTTTACCAAATTCTTTTGATAACGCTACGCATAGAGGCTTCACATATTTTCTAAAATCTTTATCCGTTACTGTAAGGGCATCGAATCGAATATCATACTTTGGCACCGATGTAGCCAGTAAATTACCCTTACTGTCATAAAGATTACCTCTGTTTGCTGGTATATCAAAAGTTTTAAAAACTCGCTCTTGAGCTTTTTTGCGGTACATATCCCCCTGCACAAACTGTATATTGACTAATTTCACTAATACAGCAACTGCAAAAACAAACATACATGCCGCTATAAAATACAACCTGTTTAATATGTTTTTTTCTTTTATTGCCAAAGTAGCTTAGTTTTTTACAATTATTTTTCTAGGAGGTCTCGTAGGTCGTTTTAATCCTTTTTGAGTCATTTTTTTAATGATTGAAGACTCCATTTTCAACCGCATCAATTCGGTTTTTCCATCAACAAATTGCGTTCTTAATTCTCTCACTTCATTATTCAGCCCTGCAATTTTATGTACCTTGCTCTCTGCATTATGAGAACTAGCGATCATTATTATTGCCAAAAAAGACAAAAACAATAGCATTCGCCAATTCTTCATTGCGTCGTCTGCAATAAGGAACTTACCTTTTAATATGTCATATATCGTTTGTTTCAAATCCTTTCTGCTATTCTTAGTTTAGCACTACGTGCTCTATTATTTTCTTTAATTTCATCTTCTGTTGGAATAATTAACCCTCCTACTTTCTTAAATGGAACCGAAACATTACCAAATAAATCTTTCTCAGGCTCCCCTTCAAACATTCCGTTTCTAATAAACCTTTTGACCAATCTATCTTCTAGCGAATGATACGAGATCAAGCTAATTCTACCTCCAACATCCAAAAGCTCTTCTGTTTGCATCAAAAACTCTTTAAGAACTTCAATTTCTTGATTTACTTCTATTCGTATTGCCTGGTATATCTGAGCTAAAATTTTATGTTCTTTATGTTTAGGCAAAAACGGTTTTAAGATTTCTTTTAACTGAGCACTCGTTTTAATAAGGCCAGCTTTTCGGGCTCCAACAATTGTTCTTGCCAATTTGGGAGCATTCCGTAATTCGCCATATTCCAAAAACATCGTTTTCAAACCAGACTCTTCATATTCGTTAATTACATTATATGCAGATGTGGCACCGCTTTGATTCATTCTCATATCCAGATCTGCTTCAAATCTTGTAGAAAACCCTCTTTCTGCCACATCAAATTGATGAGAAGAAACTCCAAAATCTCCTAGAATACCATCTACTTTTCTTACTCCATAAAACCGAAGGAAACGCTTGATAAACCTGAAATTTTCATTTATCAGTGTAAATCGATCATCATCTATGGTATTTTCTAAAGCATCCTGATCTTGATCAAAAGCAAACAATTTACCTGACGGCCCCAATCTTTTGAGAATTTCTTTTGAATGTCCCCCACCTCCAAAAGTCACGTCTACATATATCCCATCTGGTTTAATCGCAAGACCATCTACTGTCTCTTTTAACAAAACCGGGTTATGATACTCCATCTGTTTCATGTATTCTTCCTCGTTGATTTTAAGCAATCAGATGAAATCTTCAATCGATCACTTAGCTAAAATCATTTTTACTACTCATGGGTTATTTCATCGTCAAACCCCATTACTTCTTCGGCTAAGTCTGCAAAATCAACTGCTACATCATCAATAGCTTTTTCATACTTATCCTTATCCCATATCTCTATAATATTAACCGCAGAAGACAATACTAACTCTTTGGTTATACCTGCAAATCCAACCAAGTCCTTAGGTATTAACAAACGACCCGCCGAATCAATTTCTACTATTTTTACCCCAGCAGTAAACCTTCTTATAAAGTCGTTATTCTTTTTCTTGAAGCGATTAAGCTTGTTAATTTTTTGCATCATAAGATTCCATTCTTCCATTGGATATAACTCCAAACACTGCTGAAACACAGACCTTTTTAACACAAAACCATCTTGTAACACCGGCGACAGTTGCTTCTTAAAAGCAACAGGTATCATCAGACGCCCTTTGGCATCAGCTTTACACTCATATGTACCGATTAGATTTACCACTTTATTTCACTAAACGTTTAATTAGTCAAATATATTGAAAAAATTACCACATTTTACCACATTTTACCACATTGTTAATAAGTTCCCTTCCTTAAAAGACTACAACCGGGATTAAAAACTTTAAGATTTTGTTTATCAACACTCTATAGAAAGGCTTATAAATTCTTGGCTTTAACAATTTTGGACCGGAAATAAATGGGAGGTTAAAAAAATTATAAAATTCATTCAGTAGTATTAATAAAAAAACACAAAACTAATTATGAAAATGCTATATTTGCTTTTAATTCTTGTAAGAAGTATTAATGAAGCACGAATTAAAAAAAGACGGAAAGTTTAGTTATCTTGATTTAGGAGAAGGTACACCAATCATCATTTTACATGGATTGATGGGTGGACTAAGTAACTTTGAAGGTGTTGGCTCTTACTTTCCTGAACATGGATATAAAGTACTTATACCAGAACTTCCTGTTTACACCTTACCGCTAATAAAAACTAAGGTTAGCACCTATGCTAAATATCTAAAAGATTTTATAGATCGCCTTGGATATGGAGATAAAGAAGTAATTCTTTTGGGAAACTCTTTGGGTGGTCACATTGGTCTTTTATGCACTAAAATGTTTCCTGAAAAAGTAAAAGCATTAGTTATTACTGGTAGTTCGGGGTTATATGAAAGCGCAATGGGCGAAAGTTATCCTAAACGAGGTGATTATGAATACATTAAATCTAAAGCAGAAAATGTTTTCTATGATCCTGCCATAGCTACTAAAGAAATTGTAGATGAGGTTTATGCTACGGTTAACGATCGAAATAAGCTAATCAGAACTCTTGCCATAGCCAAAAGTGCGATCCGACACAATATGGCAAAAGATTTACCTAATATGAAAACCCCTACTTGTATTATCTGGGGGAAAAATGACAACGTTACTCCACCTGAAGTTGCAGATGACTTCAATCGATTATTACCCGATTCTGACCTGTACTGGATAGACAAGTGTGGACATGCTGCAATGATGGAACACCCTGACGAGTTTAACTCATTACTTCACAACTGGTTGCAAGAACGTAATTTTTAATCCTAATAAAAGCCCATGAAGATTAACAGCGCTGAATTCGTAATCAGTAACAGCGATGTTGCTAAATGTCCAAAGGATAAACTTCCTGAGTATGCTTTTATTGGGCGATCTAATGTAGGAAAATCTTCATTGATCAATATGCTAACTGATCGCAAAAGCCTTGCAAAAACATCAGGAAGACCTGGAAAAACCCAATTAATAAATCATTTTATCATTAATAAAAACTGGTTTTTAGTAGATTTACCCGGTTATGGATATGCTCGAGTATCCAAATCCGCTAAAAAAGTATTTCAAAAGTTTATTACTGCTTATTTTTCAAAACGAACTCAATTGGTAAGTGCCTTTGTCTTAGTTGACTGCAGACACGAACCCCAAAAAATCGATCTTGAATTTATGCAGTGGCTAGGTAAAAATCAGATTCCTTTTTCTATCATTTTTACTAAAGCTGATAAACTTTCTAAAAACAAACTTCCCATTCAAATTAATAGCTATATAGAAGAAATGCTAAAATATTGGGAAGAAATGCCAAACTATTTTATCACCTCATCTTCTTCTGGACTCGGAAAAGAAGAGGTTCTAAATTACATCCAAGAGATTAATTCTCAACTTAAGATTTCATAGATAAAATCTTTTCATTTAAAATAGTAATTAATGCTTTAGTGGATTGTAATGAAGCTAATTCAATCGAATCAATTATCACACTAATTGCTTTCATATCTTTTTGAAGAATTACCGGAAATTCTAACCCGTTTAAGTCTGGATATTTTTTCTGGAATTCATCTTTATACATAAACTCCATTTCTATAGTCGAGTTTTCCCTAAAACTCTTCCAGGTTTTCTTTTCCGAAAAATTACCATGTGTTAAACCACATAGATCACATGAATATGTATCTGGGCTAAATATCTTATGAGCAATATCAAAAGACTTGTTTAACAAGCCTGATTTTGCATTATAGACAAAGATTATATTCATAAAAAAGAATATACTATAAAAAAGAGCTGTAACTAATAATTACAACTCTTTTTTTCAAATTAAACATATTATTCCAATTTCTGAGACGTCAAAATCTAAACCTGCTCCCAACCACAAGCTGTTTAATTGTTTGAGCTCCTGTTAAATTATCTCTTATAGAAAGCATATACACCCCTGATTGCAATGCACTTACATTAATACGTGCGAAGTTTCTTCTTACAAATATTTGCACATTAACAGGAGTACCCGACATATCAAAAAGTTCTATTTGCAAATCACTATTTCTGACTCCTCTTAAAATCACAAACGCAAACCTGGAAGCTGGATTAGGAAATACAATAGCGTTAAGCTCTATTGGCTCATCACGAACTACTTCTATAGAATTAGACAGATCATAACATCCTGATAAATCTGTAAGTGCATTATTCCCAGGGTCCAGACCTTCTAAACCATCTTCATATCGAATGTACCAGATCAAACAAGTACCCACGCCAGCACCATCAAAGTCAACTCCTTCTAAGGCTTCGACTGTGGGTGGCAAACCTAAGATTGTACCCTGATCATCAGTAATTACCCAACTCGCATTACTACCCGAACTACCCGATACAGAAACACCACTTACAAAATCGGGAGAACCATCTACCGTAAAACTAAAGGGACCACCACTAATCTCACCACCATCTGGCGCATTACGTGTTACACTAATAGAATTTGATAAATCGAAAGTTCCCGATAAATCCGTTAACGCATTATTCCCTGGCTCTAATCCTTCTAAACCATCTGCATAACTTAGATGCCAAATCAAACATACTCCGCCTCCGGCGCCATCAAAATCAACCCCTTCTACAGCCGCTATCGTTGGTGGAACTCCTAAAATCAAACCTTGATCATCTGTGATTACCCAGGTACTATTGCTTCCTATAGCTCCTGATAATGAGATATCACTCACCGTATCAGGTTCACCATCTACACAAAATACAAATGGACCACCACTAATCTCTCCACCATCAACCTGCTCATTACGAACTACGGCTATAGAATTAGACAGATCATAACATCCTGATAAATCTGTAAGTGCATTATTACCCGGTTCTAATCCTTCTAAACCATCTTCATATCGAATGTACCAGATCAAACAAGTACCCACTCCGGCACCATCAAAGTCAACTCCTTCCAAAGCTTCGACTGTAGGTGGTAAACCTAAGATTGTACCTTGATCATCAGTAATCACCCAACTCGCATTACTACCCGAACTACCCGATACAGAAACACCACTTACAAAATCTGGAGAATCATCTACTGTAAAACTAAATGAACCACCACTAATCTCGCCGCCATTTGCATCACAAGCTCTCCAAAAACGAACTCCATTTTCTGTGCCATTTCCTATGTATGAATAAGGGCCTGATCCAGAAATAAAATCTCCTTCTGTCCACAACCCTTGCGCTACTGCCAAAGACTCTCTAATATTACCAGCAGCTCCCCATTGGACAAAATCTATTAAATTAGTAGCTTCTCCGAACCCTCCATTGGTTGTAGTATTAGGAAGATATAGTGAGAGCCCATCATTAGAAACACCAACCGCAACATTATAAGAAACTGTTACGGAAGCGGAAGGCATAAGATTTAAACTACCATCACAATTTAATGCTTCTAATTGCCTATATGTTCCTGGTCTTAGACATAACCAGTAATTGCTTATATCGACAGCCGTTGTACCAAAATTGGTTATTGTTACTGTAGCCAAATTAGGCTCTGGGTTCACTGAGGTTAAACGAGGGGTCGCCTGTGAAAACCCATTATAAATTGTTCCTGTTAAAAAAAGAAGGACACAAACTGTCCTAAAAAATAAATTTGCGTGAAGGAATAGTGTTTTCATTTTAAGTTTGGTTAAAGATTAATATTTGTTATTCTTCTTCGAAGAATAACAAATATATTTACCAGAAAACACAAAAAGTGTTAGCTACCTAACACTTTAATTTTCAAATATTTATTACATTAATTATTTTTTTATTAGCTCGAGCTTTTCAGCAAAATAATCACAAAAATCCTTCATGGTTGCAGACATTTTTTCGTCTTGGGTTGCTCTATGAAAAGTATCACTCATAGCCACTAATGTTTGATGAAAAAAGATCTTCATCTCATCTACAGGCATATCTTTAGTCCATAAATCTATACGGAGGCTTTCTTTATTTTTACTATCCCAAACCGATAATAACAAAGCCTTGGTTTCTTCATTTTCTACACCACCATCTTTAGCTGTCCATTGTAATTTTTCTGGAATACGATTTTCATCTAATTCTATATCTATCTTGATTTCTGATTTATGCTCACTTGCCATTATCTCTCTGGTTTATATTTTGAAGTATTAAAAATTGTTTCGGCATCAGCCAATAATAATTGCCGCAAAGATACATTGTTATTTTTCATATACGAAGTAACAATTCTCCAACCAATAAATTGCCCAACTCTATCGGGAGCTTCTTTATCTATTTCTTCTAAGTAAAATTTTGAAAAAGGTGCTGGATACAAAAACCTAGGCATCAAATCACTATCTGTACTATACAACAATTTTCGATCTACAAAATACCTCCAAATCTCTTCCTCATTTACTTCTACCCAAGTGTATTCATCGTCTGTATACCCCATCTTTTGAGCTTTGCTATACTTTGGTAAAAATAGATCCTTAAGATACAGTTCTTTCCCAATAGAGATAAGATTTCCCAAAAATGTTCTATCTCTAATCGGTCCTACTAGATTTTTAGCATACATAGATGCCACATCAGGTATTATTTGTTCTCTTTTAAAATTCTTTTTTAGATATTTCTGAATCCCTTCATAAAAATGATGATCTTCTCCCAGATAAGTATCTAATGAAATAATAAGCAATCCCTTAGAAAGTATTACCCTATTCCTGTAATTTACATCAGAGGTAACTGTAATTACTCTTGGCTCCTGAACCTCTGGGAAATAAAACTTTAGATGTTGAAAAAAAGATTCAAGTTTATCTTTTTCGGCAGATAGGTCTGGAAATGCTTTTTCTACTTCCTCATTTACTTCTATTTGTATCGTATCTTTAACTTTGTTAAGCCAAATACTATCCGCATATTTTTCTGAAAACAAAAATGGGTAGCTCTCTTTAAGCTCAGGTAAACTTTGCGGTGTTAATGCAGCAAAAGACCTTTCAAATCGCTCAATATTAACCTCGATAGGGATTTTTGCAATTTCTTTTTCAACTTCACTTTTTGTATTACAAGAAAAAACTAAACAAAAAAAGATAGAAAATTTTAATAATATATTAGTATTCATTCTCAAATTATGATATCTATTTAAATAACTTTTATTACTCCAGAACGCCATCTTTTTTTATTAATTTTATAACCACAAAGTTAAAGCAAAGAATTTATTAAAAATAAAAATATGCAAACAGAAAAAGTAATTGACCATATCGTGAATTGGCTAAAAGATTATGCTACCAAAGCAGGTATTGATGGTTTTGTAGTAGGTGTTAGCGGAGGAATTGATAGTGCTGTTACTTCTTCTTTATGTGCAAAGACTGGTTTAAAAACGTTGTGCGTTGAAATGCCAATTCATCAGGCTGCTAGCCAAGTTACAAGGGCTCAAGAACATATTGCGCAATTAAAAGATAGATTTTCTAATGTATCTGATGTACGAGTTGATCTCACTCCTGTTTTTGAAGAATTAAAATCTACTGTTCCGGCTGTAGAATCTAGTTCTCAATTAGATCTTTCGTTGGCAAATACCCGAGCGAGATTAAGAATGTCTACTTTATACTACTTTGCTGGATTATACAAATATCTAGTTGCCGGCACAGGAAATAAAGTTGAAGATTTTGGGGTTGGATTTTATACCAAGTATGGAGATGGAGGCGTGGATCTTAGCCCTATCGCCGATTTGTTAAAAAGCGATGTATATGCAATAGGTAAAGCTTTAGAGGTTCCCGAATCAATACAAGTAGCAGCTCCAACAGATGGTTTGTTTGGAGACAGTCGAAGTGATGAAGATCAAATCGGAGCAAGTTATGACGAATTAGAGTGGGCCATGAAAATGAAAGATGAAGGAAAAACATCAGATGATTTTGAAGGTCGCAAACTTGAAGTATTTAAAATTTTTATTCGTTTAAATACCGTAAATCAGCATAAAATGAATCCCATACCTGTCTGTAAAATACCCATTAGTCTATTATAATCAACACTTTATCGATAAATCGGAAAAAAAAAGTTTACTAGGACTAGTTCTTATTAATTTTGCATAAAGATTACAAAAATTACCCCTAGCCTAACATGTTAAATTAATAAACCAACATTAAGTAAACTAGAATGACAACCGTACTAATCGCTGATCATCATCCAATTACCAGGAAAGGGATCGTTTCTTTGTTTAGAAACTCAGAAGACTATGAAATTACTGGAAAAGTAAGCAATGGTAATGAAATGTATGATGTTTTAAAAGCTAATACTCCAGATGTACTTATTATGGAGCTAGATCTTCCACAAATTAATGGGATCATGGCTTTGCGAACCATTAAAAAAGAATTTTCTGGAATAAAAGTTATTATTTTCAGCTCTCATCCAGAAGAAATGTATGCACTAAGTGCTATAAAAGCAGGTGCTTCTGCTTATCTCTCTAAGACTGTTCCTACCAAAACACTAAAAAAAGCCATTGAGCGTGTAGCCAGAGGAGGTATATATTTAAATGACAATCTTACTCAACAATTGGCCAATGGAAATGCCAGTGAGAACAACATGGTTGTAAAGTATAAAAAACTTTCTTCCAGAGAAATAGAAGTACTTAATCTCCTATCTTCTGGTAAACGAAATAAAGATATAGCTACTACATTATCTATTAACGAAAAAACTGTAAGCACCTATAAAACGAGATTGCTTAAAAAATTAAAAGTGGATAATCTTGCCGATTTGATTCATCAATCCAGATTATTGCATATTAGCTAACACTAAAAATCGAAGGCTTATTTATATTTGACTTACAAGATGAATAAGCCTTTGATTATACTACTCGATTAAGTTTTTGAGACAATATTTTCTTAAGAGATTGGTAATCCATAATATCCTGGATGGTTTCCTGATTATCTTCAATAGTTTGTGCTTTTATCTTTTGTGATAATTCTTCTACTTTTTGACTAATCAAAAACCTACGCAAGTTTAATATTATATCACTTACATACTGTGGTACCGTATAGTCTTTTTGTTTTACATGAATCTCCATATCATGCCAGCGATGCAATGCATATCGTTCTTCATTCATCATTATTGCGGTAATCTCAGAAGCTATTTGTGGAGGAGTATGGTTAATGAAATTTTCAATTTTAAAATCTTCTTCTTGATGTAATTTATCGATCAAAATAGTATACACCTCTTTAAAATTATCATTAGTAAACTCTATCTCATCATCCTGGAGGTCTAAATATATTTTTTCAAAGACCTTTACCGTATGCGCTTCTGGTTCTAAAACGAGCTCTCCATCTTCATTCTCTTTTAAAATAAGGTCTTCAAATTCTTCTTCACGCTTTCCATACAACAATAGAATCTCGATAATTTTACGTTCTAATTCAAATTGCTCATCAACTTTGGGTGCTTTTTGAACATCGGGCTTTACAACTTCTAGCGTCTTTTTTTGTTGTTTCTGCTGTTTACGCTGATCTTTTGCATCGACATTACGGATCTGTGCTAAAGTATTAAACAGAACATCTTCAGAGATATCCATGATTCGCGAGCATTCTTGTACATATATCTCTCGCTTAATCACATCAGGAATTTTAGAGATACTAGTAACCATATCTCTTACTAATTCTGCTTTTTTAATTGGATCATTTTTCGATTCTTTCTGGAGCAATGAAGCTTTAAAACTTATAAAATCCTGAACATTATTATCGAGATACGTGGTTAGCTCCTCTAAAGTATTTTGCTTTGCAAAACTATCAGGATCTTCTCCATCTGGGAAACTACACACCTTTACATTCATCCCCTGTTCAAGAATAAGATCTATACCTCGTATAGAAGCTCTCATCCCCGCTGCATCGCTATCAAACAGTACCGTTATATTCTTAGTAAGTCTACTAATTAAACGTATTTGATCAGAAGTTAATGCCGTACCCGATGATGAAACCACATTTTGCACTCCGGTTTGATTGAACTGTATAACATCTGTATACCCTTCTACCAGATAACAATTATCTTCTTTGGCTATTGATTGCTTAGCATAATAAATACCATAAAGCACTTTACTTTTATGGTAAATATCACTTTCAGGCGAGTTTAGGTACTTTGCTGCTTTCTTTTCATTCGTCAATATCCTACCTCCAAAACCCAATACTCTACCCGACATAGACTGGATTGGAAACATTACTCTACCTTTAAATCGATCAAACTGTTTTTCTTCTTTAACAATGGTAAGACCAGTTTTTTCTAGGTATTTTAATTGATAGCCTTTCTTAATAGCTTCTGAAGTAAAAGCATCCCAGGAATCAGGAGAATATCCTAACCCAAACTTTTTTATCGTTTCTTCTGTAAACCCGCGCTCCTTAAAATAAGTAAGTCCTATAGCCTTACCATGCTCGGTTTTATGGAGTGAATTTTGAAAAAAAGTATTCGCATATTCGCTAACCAAGTACATACTTTCTCGCTCATCTGCCTGTTCTTTCTGTTCGTCTGTTTGCTCGGTTTCTTCAACTTCTATGTTATATTTCTTTGCTAGATATTTTATAGCTTCAGGATATGTAAAATGCTCGTGCTCCATAAGAAAAGCAACCACATTTCCCCCTTTGCCACTAGAAAAATCTTTCCAAATCTGCTTCACCGGAGATACCATAAAAGAAGGGGTTTTCTCATCGCTAAAAGGACTTAACCCTTTGAAATTACTTCCTGCTTTTTTCAATTGCACAAAATCTCCTATTACTTCTTCTAGTCGAGCAGCATCAAAAACAGCATCTATGGTCGATTTATGAATCATTTTTTGTTAGGTATATCCCTCTTAAAAATTCAAATTACGTATTTGGGCGTTACCATCGCGCTACGCTAATGGTCAGGCTATCGGTTATATCTTTTTTGTTTATTTGCAAAATATAATAAAAACATCTACAAACAAAAAAGGATACCACCTCTATCCTTAACGCAAAAATAGTATAATCTGTGATACAAATTATATTTCTATACGATCAAAAAAAATTAACGATTGGTTTTTAGATCATCACCGTTGATATGCACTACAAGGCCAAGAAATGGGCCGTTTTCCACATTCTTTTAAATGCCGCATAGTAAACTACCTTAGGACAAGTCCCTTGAGGTATTAGGTTGAAAAACGATTTAGATTTCGAGGTAAGCCTCAGAGCATTCAAGTCTCGATTATGGCGTAAAATTTAGAAACAAAGGATATAGCAAACAAAAAAGAGGCGGCCAAATGGCCGCCTCTTATTCATATTTAGAAATGTTATTAGAAAATTACTTTATAACATTAAACTTTCTAGTCACAAAACTTTCATTCTTTCCTGTGATTCTTGCAAAATACGTTCCAGCAGAGAAAGTTGTTACATCGATCTTAGAATCAGTTCCCTGATAAACTCTTTGACCAAACATAGAGAAGATCTCTACATTAAGAATAGCTTCTTTACCTACAGAAATATTCAAAATTCTTTCGGCAGGAACTGGGAATAATTTAAACAATCCGGCATCTTTAGTATCAATATCACTTAATGGGTATGTACTAAGTCTTGCAGAAGATCCTCCTGTAACACAGAAGTCCGTAGCTTCAGAGTTTGTAAACTCTCCACCAGAAACGATAGTTCCTGCACTACTTGATAAGGTATAAGAACCATTACCAAATCCACAGCAAATACCATCGCCAAAAGAATCAAAAATTGTAAAAGTATAACTACCATCAGCCAGACCACTAATTGTTTCATTAATTGTAGATCCATCTGGATTAGCAGTAGTATAACTTTCAGAAGCTACAGTAGCACCATTACTATCGGTTACTGTCCAAGAAGTTTCTTGAGGATAATTATCAAATGTAATACTTAAGGTTAAGTCTCCTGAAGCACAATCACCACCTGGTCCACCGTCACCTGCTGTTAATGAAATATTATCTATAGCAGCATCTGCTCTCCAAGTAGTTCCTGTTAAACGATTAAATCGTAATTGAACTCCTGTACCTACATATGCAGCAAGATCAACAGTAGCAGTTTGCCAAGAGTTTCCTTGGTTTCCACTTCTGTTCCAGATACTAGTCCAGGTAGCACCTTCATCATTACTTGCTTCAAGATCTAACGATCCAAAATTGCTTGCTCCAAACATATGATATCTAAAAGAGAAGGTAGCAGAAGTAGCCGCACCTAAATCAAAACAAGGTGAATTAATGATCGCACGCTTGTTTGGAAATCCTGTTCCATTACCTGAAGCTTCAACATACAGATAGAATGTACCGTCATCTGCACTTGATGGCCCTGTGCTTCTAGATGGAGTTCCGTTAGCATCACGTGTCCAATCTAAGTCGTCTCCAGAATCCTGAGTCCAAGCTCCTAATCCTGCTTCAAAACTTTCGCTGTAAGGAGCCGCCACACCATTTAAACACCCTGTAGCTAGTGGTGTTGTAACTCTAAGTGGTGTACTTGCGCCTGAGGCATTTCCTGCAGCATCTTTTGCAACTACAGTAAACTCATATGTAGTTTCTGGAGTTAAACCTGTTACGGTCGCAGTAGTTTCGGTAACCGTATCTACAACAACTCCATCTTGTAAAACATCATATTCTGTAACCCCTACATTATCTGTAGAAGCATCCCAACTAATTGTTACTTGATTTGCAGAAAGATTTGATTCTACCAAGTTAGCTGGCACTGATGGCGCCTGAGTATCTGGAGCTAAAGTAGTCACCGTTAAAACAGCACTTGCCGCTGATTCGTTTCCTGCAGCATCTTTTGCTATTACAGAAAAATCATACGCTGTGTTTGCTGTCAATCCTGACACATCGATAGTAGTACCAGCAACAGTTCCTATAACTACTCCATCTTGCAAAACATCATAAGCTGTTACTCCTATATTATCTGTAGAAGCATCCCAGCTAATTGTTGTAGAAACATCAGTTGTATTAGATTCAACTAAATTTGTAGGAGCTGTAGGCGCTTCTGTATCTGGTGTATCTGGTTCTAATTTAAAAGCCACAACATGACTTCTTCTTACATTAGGAGAAGGTCCTTTCATGTATTCAGCTATATGCCAGAAGGTCATATCATCTAATGGATCAATAGTCATTTGCCCATAATCTCCATAACGACCATCAGAACGGTTGTTTTGAGCATCTCCGTTTGCAGATACTTGTTCTACTGCTGTCATTGTACCTAGCGGATCACTTGCCAATCTACCTGTATAACGTAAAGAAGTAAATACACTGCTACTAACCACAGTATACCCTAATCCTATATTACCTTGAGCATCTTGTGCTATACTACCGCAAAATGCACTAAGACCATCAGGCTGAACGTATGTTCCTTCTTGAAAAATTGTCCACGGTTGACCATCTGCTGTTTGTCTTAGCTCGTACCAACGGATACCAGCCAAACTATCTGTACCGTCTAGGTCAACTACAAAGTTTAACACCATAGAGTTATGTGTTCCAAAACGTCTGTATTGAGTCATATACATCATAGTAGCTTGTAAAGCATCAATATCAGGACCATTTCCTGGTTCATCTAAGTTTTGGAAAGAACCTCCATCAAACACACTATCAAAAGGTGTTGTAGAAATTTCTTGAGGTTGCGAAATAGTAGAACTTGCTGGATTTGCCCAGTTCACATCTGTAGTCCATACTTTTAAATGATCATTAGACACTCCTGACCAAGAATCATCCTGAAGATAAATTATCGAATGTCCTGCACCTACAGGAGGTAAAGTTGTTCCTGTAACATTAGATCCTCCTGGGCTATAGAACCCATTAGTCTCTGCTCCAGGAAGTGGGAACCCTACAAATTGTGCATTAGGATTACCTGCAAGCATTTCATCTCTTTCTACTGCAAATACTACATCATTACCACTAGGGTTGTTCTGATCTTTATTAGCAGTTATATAGTATCCGTCACTCCAAATAGAAAGTTTTTCATAATCTGGAAACGAACCTGTATTAAATCTATAGGTAAACCATCCGTCATTAACTGGATCTGGCCCTTGACCTACAGCAATTAAGAAACCATTTGGTGTGTTACTAAACTGCATGATAATAAATCGATCTGCAAAGTTATCATATACCACCACTGGATCTCCTAGTGATTCTCCTGGAAATAATGTTGCCAGCGAAGCTTCTGGTAATAAAACATTACCATTTCTGTCCAGAATACCAAAACCAGAGTTAAAGGCATATACATAATGATTAGGACCTATTGCCCCGGTAGCATCATTTAGTACAGTACCAATATGAGCATCAAACGAAGCTATCTCGTTCGTAATTGCCGCTCTGGAAGCATTTTTTTGTTGAACAGCTTTTAATGGATCTCCATTTTTAGGGAAACCTTTACCGGCAACAAATTCATTCTTCCCTCTTCGTTTTGGAGGTGCTACGCTTCCTTGAAATTTTGCAGATATGATATTCTTCATACTTGCGAGTGCGGGAATATCTATTTTGTAGGCCGCCTCACCGAATGAGCTGGCTTTCATAGAACCCCCTTGTTGAGCTAGCAGCCCGAAGCTGCAAAACACGAATAATGTCAAAAAATAGAATTTTGTTTTCATTGTGTGAATTTTGGTTAATTGTTTGTATTAAAAAGTATTAGTATAAGTTTTAAATGAATAGTATGGCATGCCCATAATTATGATGAAAATTGTAAGCCTTTTTTATGAACATATCTTGAGAAGAATTACTTCAATTATGACGACTCTAAATATAGAATAATTCATGAAGAAACAAAAAAATAATATGTCATAAAATACTTACAATCAAATAGTTACGTTAAAACCGTAACAAGAATAAGGGTTTTATTCAAGTTTAAATATTTAACAGATTTGATAGTTTGGTAAATTATTTAACAGAAAAATTCTCCTGCTATTTAGTTCATTACATTAGAAAAACACTAGTCATACCATGACCTGAGAATCACAACCTCTAATAGCATTTACCTCTAAAAACAACAAAAGAGCAACATGATGATGCCGCTCTTTTTGAGAACAATTAGCTAATATTTAGCCTACAAAATGAAAATAATTTTGGTGGTTATTTTTTTAAAGATTACAAAAATACATGAGTTATCTCATGATTTTACCTATCGATTAAAGGTCAAAACGCAATCCTAAAGACACATTGTTTTGATCAATCTCTGCATTTCTGAACATCGGAGATATATCATATTTAGCATAAATAGACATGTCGCCAAAACCAATATAACTGCTCAATCCATAAATCACATCAGTAGTATTGTAATCTCGTTTTATTTTATCTTTTATTTCGTCACCGTTTTCTTTATATTTTAGTTTTTGTCGCGTACTAACATTTACTCCAACATATCCCCCTAATCCGATTTTAAATTTCCGAGCGGTAGAATATCTAATTGAGTTTTCTGTTTCTTTCACTTTTGACGGACCAAATTCTAAATGCAAAGGTGCTACAATATTGTCCATTCGAAACTTAGACTTATCCAACTCTACTCTAAATTCTTCTAATTGGGTTTGATTATTATTTTCAACAAAATATCTATTATCTGTAGGTTTTAAACCATTAGATTGATAGGATACTCCATATTTTAGTCTTAAGAAATTTGAGTTCTTAAACACTCTTGTGCTCCAAACCCAACCAAGTTCAAAAAACCTGCTTCCTGCAACTTTATAATTAGAATCATCCAAGGATTGCCCATCTAGCAAGGCGTTATTTAGCCCAAAAGCAACCACAAGATTTGAGTATGTTCTTCTATCGTATTTTATTTTTTTCTCTTTTCCGGTATTGATTTTCATTCCGAAAAGGATATCTCCATTCTCCTTATCTTCGGCTCCAATCCCAATCTCTAATTTACCTTCACCTTTCATAGAAGTAGAATATTCGGCGCCATTACGATCTAAAAGTTCAATTTTATTATCAATAATAGCATGCAGGTTTTCAATATTTAGTGCTCGTTTTTGTGCTACTGCTTCTTTTTGACGTTGCGCCTCTTCAACTGTTATCTCTGTTTTAGCTAACTTTTCATTAATGGCTTCAACCTCTTTTTTAAGTGCAGCTTTTTCAGCATTTGTGATATTTTCTTTTTCCTGTACAAGTAACTCTATCGTATTAGCTTTATCCGTTTCTTGAGCCTTTAATAATTGTGCATAGAGTGACAGTACCACTATTGTGGTGATTGTAATTATTGTTTTCATTGTTAAAGAATTTGTTCCCTGCTTTACCCCTCTTAAAGCGAGGGGGTAAGCAGGTTTGATTGATGAATGAATTTAATTTTTCCTATGAGCCACAGTTGTTTTGACTTTTTGAAAACCTGTTTTAAGCGCTTCAAAAACACGTTCTTTAAAAGTCTCATCTAATTCGCTTTCTACATCTTGTAAAAGAGCCGATGCACTTACTGTGTTAGATTTTATTATTTTTTTTGTTGTGATTTCTCTTTGTGCCTGGAGTAGTAATTCGTTAATTTCATCTTCGGTCACATGCACATTATTATTTTGCATGTCTTGGATTTGAGCCACTATATCGGCTACTTTATCTTCAATAATTTCAGAATCTACAGGCAACTTCTCTTCTTGTTTTGCAACAACCGCTTCATTTTCATCAGTCTTAACTATAGTTGTGTTATAATTCTTTTTTTCTATATCATTATCATGAATCAAATCTTCTGATTTAAATTGAGATGATACTGCCATTTCTCTTTTTTGTGATATGACCTCTTTTTCCTTTGAAAAGGGTTTTACAACATCTTCACTAGTCGATTCATTTTTTTCTATCAAGTCCTGTTCAACTTCATTATTTTTGACGATTTCTATATTTTTATATTCTTTGATCTCATTATTTTGATCTACATATTGAATATCTATTTGATCAGAGACTGTATTTGTATTTCCAAATATTGATGTCAAGATCAAAACCCCTATAAAAATTGCAGCAATACTATACCACCATACTTTTTTAAATCCTTTTTTGTGACTCTCGGTTTCGTCCAATTGCGTAGACAGTTTTTCCCAAGAGTTCTCTGAAGGTTTTATAGCGCGTTGCTCTAACTTTTCCTTTATCTTTTCTTCAAATTTTAATGGCGCCATTACTTATTTTATTTTGTTCATTTAACTTTTGCTGTAGCATTTTTCTTGCTTTGAAGAGTTGAGATTTTGAAGTATTTTCAGAAATCTTTAGCATCTTAGCTATCTCAATATGTTTGTACCCTTCTACAGCATATAACGCAAACACCATTTTATACCCTTCTGGAAGACTATCAATTAACTCTTGAATTTGTTCTACTTCTAATTCTGTATTAATATTATTCCAGGATTCTTCGGTATAACTTTTTATCTCTTCTGTAAAGAAAATTTGTTTTTCTTTTCTTAAAAATGAAATAGACTCATTGATCATTATTCTGCGCATCCAGCCCTCAAAACTACCATCGAACTTAAAACTCTTCAAGTTTGTAAAAATCTTAAGAAAACCATTAAGCATTACTTCTTCAGCAAAATGAAGATCTCTAATATATCTCCTGCATATACTCAACATTTTGGGCGCATGCATTTCATATAAAAGACGCTGCGCATCACGTTCTTGTTTTGCTGCTTTTTTTATAAGCTGTGTTTCGTTTTTATAAAACTGAATAACTTTCAATGCTAAATCAATTAAATTAGATCTTCTATTTACATAGACGCGATTAAAAATAAAATGGTTGCCTGGGGAAAGAATTTTTTTAGTTTTGAGGTATACAATAGTACTTAGTACTCTACATCCATTGCTATTTTTTTCGATCAATTACATAATCCACCATCAACTCTAGAGAAGATTTGTAATCAGAATCTGGATATTCAGACAATATAGAAAGGGCTTCATCTTTAAACTTATGCATTATCTTAATCGCATACTCTAATCCGCCACTTTTTTTAACAAAACCAATAACTTCTTTAACTCTTTGTTTGTCTTTATTATGATTCTTTACAGAATTAATAAGCCATTTCTTTTTTTCTTTGGTGCAGTGATTTAGGGTATAAATCAATGGAAGTGTCATTTTCTGCTCTTTGATATCGATCCCGGTTGGTTTTCCAATAGCGGTATCTCCATAATCAAACAAATCATCTTTTATTTGAAAAGCCATACCAATAAGCTCTCCAAACTTTCTCATTTTTTGAACATTATCTGATTCGGGATCTACAGAACAGGCACCTAAACTACAGCAGGCCGCAATTAATGTTGCTGTTTTCTGACGAATAATTTCGTAATAAATCTCTTCCGTAATGTCCAGGTTTCTTGCTTTCTCAATTTGAAGAAGCTCTCCTTCACTCATTTCACGTACGGCTACAGAAATAATCTTTAAAAGATCAAAATCTCCATAATCTATAGATAACAATAAACCTTTAGATAATAAATAATCTCCTACCAGGACAGCAATCTTGTTTTTCCAGAGTGCATTTATGGAAAAAAAGCCTCTTCTACGATTAGAATCATCTACAACATCATCATGAACTAAAGTAGCAGTATGAATTAACTCGATAACAGAAGCTCCTCTATATGTTCTTTCATTTACTTCTCCACCAGAGACCATCTTAGCAACCAAAAAAACAAACATAGGGCGCATTTGTTTACCTTTTCTATTGACTATATAATGAGTAATCCTATTGAGTAAGGCTACTTTTGAAGACATTGATTCTGAAAACTTTTGTTCAAAAAGTTCCATTTCATCAATTATAGGTAGTTTTATTTGCTCTACAACTTTCAATACGCTGTACTATGTTCTAGTTTTTATCTATTGCGAAGATAATGTAAATAGTTATTTCTCAGAAGTTGATACTACTATAATAAAGCATTATTATAAAAAATAAATTCGAAAAAAATGTGTATCAGTATTGTCTATGACTTATTTGCCAGTTGTCCGCAGGCGGCATCAATATCTTTTCCTCGACTGCGTCGCACATTGACTACTATCCCTCTTGCTTCTAAGGCATTGATATAATTATCAATTGCGGTATTTGATGCTTGCTGAAATTCTCCATCATCAATTGGATTATACTCTATTAAATTGACCTTGCTGGGAACATACATACAAAATCGGATCAGCGCATCGATATCTTCTTTTCGATCATTGATTCCTTTCCAAACTACATATTCATACGTAATTCGGCTTTTTGTTTTCTCATACCAATATTCGAGAGCTTCTCTTAGATCTGTAAGTGGAAATGTTTCATTAAACGGCATTATTGACGTTCTTACTTCATCTATAGCCGAATGTAATGACACGGCAAGCTTGAACCTTACTTGGTCATCTGCCATTTTTTTAATCATTTTGGGAACTCCTGAAGTGGATACGGTAATCCTTTTTGGTGACATGCCTAATCCCTCGGGAGAGGTAATTTTATCGATCGCCTTTAATACGTTATTGTAATTCATTAAAGGTTCACCCATACCCATAAAAACAATATTAGATAGAGGTCGGTTATGATATAATCTGCTCTCATTATCTATTGCTACAACCTGATCATATATCTCGTCTGGATTAAGATTTCTCATTCTTTTAAGTCTTGCTGTAGCACAAAATTTGCAATCCAAACTACATCCTACTTGAGAAGAAACACAGGCCGTAGTTCTTGTAGACGTAGGAATTAAAACAGATTCTACAATTAATCCATCATGAAGCCTAACAGCATTTTTTATTGTGCCGTCTGTGCTACGTTGCATTTGATCAACATGAATATGATTGATAACAAAATTTTCTTCGAGCATTTTTCTGGTCGCTTTAGAAATATTTGTCATGTCTTCAAAACTATGTGCACCTTTACTCCATAGCCATTCATAAACTTGATTTCCTCGAAATGCTTTGTCTCCATTTTCTTCGAAGAATACTCGTAACTGATCTTTTGTTAGCGCTCTTATATCTTTTTTCTTACTACTCATAACTTCTGCAAAAATATGAAGATAAAATGGTACATATGTGATTCTAGTATGAATAATCAAAAAACCCCTGGTTAATGTATAACCAGGGGTTTTTTGATATTCTATTGAGGTAACTTATTTTTTCTCTTTTACTCTTCTCCATTCGTGGACACCACCGCTACCTTTATACTTTACAAAAAGAATATCTCTTCTATCCTCTTCGGTCCACACTTGGCAATCAACCACTTCGCCATTTTTGACATTGGTAAGGGTTCCTCCTTCATACTTATCTCCTCTAAACTGAAGGCCTTTGATAATTGTCATTCCTTCAATTTTTTTGTTTTTATCTTCTCCAGTACAGTCGTAGCAAAGGTCATCTCTTTGCGATTCTCTCAACATTCTTTCTATAGTACCGAACACTTTGTTTTCAATAATATATAATTGAACAATACTAAGAGCAACCCCTGTCTTTTTATCTACCATTCTCCATTTCCCTAACACTGGGTTTGGTTTGTAAGATGCCAATAAATTATCTTTAAGATCATAATCTATAGGATTTTCTCCTAACCAAATTTTGAATAAAGCAGCCTTAAATTCTAAGCTTTTCATGGCACCTAACAGTGTTCTATTTTTATACACTGAAAGATCTCCTCCTTTTTTATGAAGGATTCTGATGATATCAAACTTTTTTACTTCTTGAGGTAACAATTTGATAAATTCACGAATTTCTTTTTCATACTTATAACTATTACCATCTGTTGCAACTTCTAATCCTCTTCTAACTATTTGTTTAAGACCTTCTTGGTCCAAAGTAGTAGCGGCCTTGATAACAATCGCCATATCGGCATCTTTTTCTGCTACCATTACACCATCTTCTGGTCCACTTACTTCAAAATCCAGATAAATGGCCATTGAGTATAATTTTTCTCTCGCTCCAGCTCCATTAAGCATCAATTCAGTTTCTCCGAATGTATCAACATCATTAAAACGAACAGCACCAACTTTGGTTTGGGCAAAAGAACATACTGTTATAAAGAATGTCAGGTAATAAAATACTTTTTTCATTATTGTAATTTTAGGTTTTAGTTCATGTTTCGCTTTTGGATTGCAAAAAACGGTCCAAAATTTAAAAAAAGTACATTTCACTTAAATAAATAATATACTTTTTTCGACAAAAAACAGTTATTATCGTCATAATACACAGCATGCAAATTACGGTAAAACCGTAGTTTTAAGCAAATTGAAGCCCGATAATTTTTATATAAAGAAAAATTTAACAAGTTATCTTAATGAAAAAACAAAAAAAATCTGTTTAATTTATAGCTAAACAGATTTTTTACTCGTTTGTTGCCTTATTCTTAAAGAATTAACATTGCATCTCCGTAGGAGTAAAATTTGTATTTTTCTTTAACTGCTTCTTCGTATGCTTCTTTGATAAAATCATGCCCTGCAAATGCCGAAACCATCATTAATAATGTTGATTTTGGTGTATGAAAATTAGTAATCATAGAATTAGCAATACTAAAATCGTATGGAGGGAAAATAAATTTATTAGTCCATCCTCTAAATTCATTCAATGTTTTTTCTGATGACACTGAACTCTCTAATGCCCTCATAACTGTAGTTCCAACTGCACAAACTCTTTGTTTATTAGCAATCCCTTGATTAATAGTTTCTGCTGCTTTTGCCGTTATATATGCCTCTTCGCTATCCATTTTATGCTTAGAAAGATCTTCTACCTCTACAGGATTAAATGTCCCCAATCCAACATGTAGAGTTACTTCTGCAAAATCAACTCCTTTAATCTCTAAACGTTTCATTAAATGCTTAGAAAAGTGAAGACCTGCTGTTGGAGCTGCTACTGCTCCTTCGTTCTTAGCATATATAGTCTGATATCTTTCTTCATCTTCGGGCTCTGTCTCTCTTTTGATATATTTTGGTAGTGGTGTTTCTCCAAGATCAGTCAGTTTTTGTCTAAACTCATCATAAGAACCATCATATAAAAATCGTAACGTACGACCTCTGGATGTAGTATTATCGATTACCTCTGCTACTAAACTCTCATCATCTCCAAAATAAAGTTTATTTCCTATACGTATTTTTCTAGCTGGATCTACAAGCACATCCCAAAGACGTGTTTCAGAATTTAATTCGCGCAATAAGAACACTTCAATTCTTGCCCCAGTCTTTTCCTTATTTCCGTACAATCTGGCAGGAAAAACTTTCGTGTTATTAACGACCATAACATCATTTGGCTCAAAATAATTGATAAGATCTTTAAACTGCTTATGTTCAATAGTCTGATCTTTTCGATTAAGAACCATTAGGCGTGCTTCGTCTCTGTTTTCTGCCGGGTATTCCGCCAATAATTCCTGTGGAAGATTAAAATTGAAATGTGATAACTTCATTCGTGTTTATTTTTTTAAAGTTGCAAATATACAATCTCACCATAGGGGTTGTCAAGTAAATTGAGATATATTTAAAATTTAAAAAGTTTTGAAACCTAATTTCTTTAGATCTGCCCAAAAATCGGGGTATGATTTTGACACTACATTAGCATCTTCAATAGAAAGGGATGTTCTAAGTGCTAATGGAGCAAATGCCATTGCCATACGGTGGTCATTGTATGTCGATATTACGACTTCTTTTTTGATCACAGCAGAAGGCTCTAGTCGTAATGAATCTTCTGTAATATCCACGTTACCTCCTAATTTTTCAATTTCAGTTTTTAATGCTTCTAATCGATCTGTTTCTTTGATTTTTAATGTGTGCAGGCCGGTAAGATAACAACCAATACCTAATCCAAAACAAGTTACAGCGATAGTTTGTGCAATATCTGGCGAATTGGATAAATCTAATCCTTGTGGCAATTGATACTCTGGATTAGAAACTTTTTTTAATGTAATTGTATTTTCACCATATATAGTCTCCACTCCAAGATACTTGTATATTTCTACCAAAGACGAATCGCCTTGATAGCTTTCTTTTTTATAACTTCCTAAAGTCACTGAAGCTTGATCAGATAACGCTACTATACTATAAAAATAAGAAGCAGAACTCCAATCTGACTCTACGACTACACTCTTGGAGGCAACTTCTTTGGTGGATTCAATCGTAATCACATTATTATCGTATGTGCCTTTTATACCGATATCACTTAACAAACTTAACGTCATATTGATATAAGGAACTGAAGTAACTTTGCCTACTAAAGATATTTCTAGCCCTTCGGGTAAAAAAGAAGCAATTAACATCAAAGCAGAAATATATTGACTACTAATATTAGCTTGTAAAGAGACTCTATTTCCTATAGGTCTCTTCCCTTGAATTCTTATAGGAGGGTACCCACTCTTTTCTTCATAACTTATTGAGCATCCTAGTTGTTCTAAAGCCTCTACTAAAATTTTAATTGGTCTTTCTTTCATTCTTTTGCTACCTGTGAGAATTGTTTCTCTAGCATCTTTAACTGCAAAATAAGCTGTAAGAAATCGCATGGCCGTTCCTGCATGATGTATATCAACAATTTCATCGTTACTTGCCAGTGCCTTTTGCATTAATTGAGAATCATCACTATTGGATACATTTTCAATTTTGATATTAGGATACAATGCCTGTAAAATCAATAACCTATTCGTTTCACTTTTAGAACCTGTTATTTGTAATGTGTTATTTTCTATATTAGAAATATGCTGTAGCTTCAAATTCATGTTATTGATTCGATTTTCGTTTTTTAAGTTCAAAATAGTATCCCATAATCATTCCGTATAATAATCCTCCAGCTAATCGCGACAACACATATCTTATCCATTTTCCGTTTTCAATTTTTTCTTTTAGAAAAGAATCAAAAGCTATCCCGCCGTATTGCATCAGATGTTCTATAATGCTAAAAATAAGGACAAAGCCCACACCCACAAAACAAACCGTAATCCAATATCTTTTTGAAGAAATTATGTCGGCTATCATATTATTTTAGTTTTTCATTGTTATGATGACGATCATGATCTCGCTTGGTTTTAATATCTAGTTTTTTATCAAAGGCTTTTTGTAAATCAACTCCTGTTTGATTTGCTAAGCACAAAACTACAAACATCACATCAGCTAACTCCTCGCCAAGGTCTTTATTTTTATCGCTTTCTTTTTCGCTTTGCTCACCATAACGTCGAGCAATAATTCTTGCTACTTCTCCAACTTCTTCGGTGAGTTGTGCCATATTGGTCAACTCATTAAAATATCGTACACCATGATTTTTTATCCAATCATCTACGGCTTGCTGTGCATTTTGAATGTTCATAATTATACTTTTTTAAGTACTACCTGTTCTCCTTCTTTTTGAACTATTTGATCATAAAATTGTTTTAATACTGGGTAATAGTTTGCAGGAACAAAAGGCGTACTTAATGTTTCTGTCACTGATATCTGAATAGAATCTCCTATTACGCTAGATCTATACACAAAGTTACCCATATTTTCCGGTAGTTTAAAAGCGGAGCCTTTTGGAGCCTCAACTATTTCATAACCTTCTGGAATCTTTATATTTAGCATTACACTTCTTGAATATCCATATCCAAAATCAACGGGGTATTCTCGTTCATCAGATTTAAAAATATTTTCCCCACTTCTTAAAAACAATAAAGGAGAAAAAAACATTTCATCATCAATAACTTCGATTCCATCATCAATATTAAACTCAAAACGCTCACTAACGGCTTTACCAATATCTTTTACACCATTGAGTTCATATGAACCGATATTTTCAAGTTCATAAGTTTTTTGAATCCTTTTTACCTGATCCTCATTTTCTTTTACACCATGTTTAGTTCTAAAATTATGTGCCAGATAAGAAGATCTATTTGTACTTTGTTTACCCTTTATCGTTCCTTCTTTGCTAAGTTGACATGAAATAGAATGATGAATCCTCGATACTTTATTGGGTCTAAAATTAACTAATTGAGACGTTCCGTTTTCTGCAATTACTCTTCCCGAACCATGAATCACCCTGTCTGGCAAAACGTTAGGCTCACCATATTTATCTGTAGCGTCCAAATAAAGAATATTCTTATCTAATTTCACTCTTGCCACTACATAATCAAACCCTTCTAAAGTAGGAAATAACGATATGGTCCTTCTAATCGAGCTCACTAGCACCGGTTTTACATCAACACCAGCATAATCTAACATGGAAATCAACATAATATTAATTTCTGCAGAATTACCCACTCCTTCTTTGTATGCTTTCTTCACTCCATCTCTAGTAATAGAACCATACTTACGATTCCATGTCATCTTATTCTTTACAAAATTATAGAGCAGTGCTGTTCTTCGGGTTGGATCACTTGTTTTACCAATTATTTGATCAACTTCTTCTTTAAAATAGTTGTTCTTTTTTAGTTCACCTCCAAATTTAGGATGATTAAATATAGATTTGGCAACCGCCTCCCATGTGGTAGAATAATGTTTTATCGGTCTATTAGGATATCTTTCAAATTGTAATTCGTAAACAATCGAAGACAAATAATTATCAGAATTACCACAATAAGGTTCTACCTTGAATGCCGGTACATTACTAGCTGTAATAGTATTTATATTGATTGTATAATCAATCTCATTTCTAGACACTGTATTTACCCCGCCATATCTTCCTGCTCCAGACTTAGTATTAAATGCTATTTTGCCACTACCTCTAGAATCTTTTAAATCGATTGGCAAATACCCAGTCATGTTCTTTTTAAAATTAAAATATTCCGGCATCGCAACTTTAACCTCTAACTTTTTAATAGGAATTTTTTGTTGTAAATATATTTTATCAATATTGTAAATAAATGGCGATATAATCTTATACTTAAACTCCACAATAGAACCCTCTGTTAATGATGGCATCGTAAATTTTAGCTGATTTCTATTTTCTGAATATTCATCTTCAAAAACACCTTCTTTTTTGAGTTTGGTTTGAACTATTTTATTATCAATCAAACTATAAGTAACCCCTTTTAATGAGCTTACTTCTTCTTTAGATCCACCAGATTTATATAGAAAAACCTCTTCGCTTGCGTTTTCAAAACCTTTTTGGTTATAAAACTTTACTCTTTTATACACTTCAGTTATCAATCTAAATCCATACGATTGATTATAATCATAATATATCTTTTTATTTTCATACAAAACAGCTGCATTAGCAGAGCTATCTGTTGGATATGATGTTTCTAACAACTCTTCTTTAGAAACTTTTCCAAATTTATATTCTTGCGCAAAATTGTTTACTGACACCAGTAAGACAAGGCTTACTATTAGTTTATTAAAATTATTCATTATTATTTTGGTCTGTTTTTATAGTTGATTAAGTACAATTTTCGTTTGGTCTATTTTCTTTATATCTGATCTAAACTTTCTATATTCTTCGTATTTTTCTTTAGGGAAGGTTCCATCGATAATTTTCAAAAACCTTTTAAATTTAATTTGTGATTCTGTAATTTCTTCCAATTCATACATATATTGCCCAAATTCTGTTTCAATAGATTTTTTTTGAGGCAAACTTTTAAATGTATATCCTTTTGGCAGGTTAATAATATATTCGTCAGTATTAACATAGCCTCGTGATATAACCATAGAGGTTTTTCTATTCTCATATTTTGGTAAATTACTTTGATCACAACCAAAGAGATTTGGCGTTACCAATAAACGACTACCTACTTTTTTGGTATAGGATGGGCTAGATACTTTAATATTTTCAGTAAACTTGATTACATCTTTATCGTCATTTAGTTTTATTTCATTTATAGCTAAAGCATTTATATATCCCCAAAACTCTTTATACTCTAACTTCTGATCTTTTGTAGTTTCAAATTGAATGCCACTATTCCAGCTATACTCCAAACCTTCAGAAACTCTTTCTATATCCGCCGTCATAGATTTATCTATTTTTAAATTCACATTAGCTGTGGTTTTTAGAATATTTTCTTCAGGTTCATATTTCTTAGTTTTTTTTATTTTCCCTCCCTCTGGAGTAACAATTAAAACATTTCTGTTGTCTGTAAAATCTCCAATAAAATTGAAGGGCATGGTTTGGCTTGTACATTCCAGCCAAAGATCTTCGTCTTCTTCCGGAATATTTAGTATTACATGATTTCCTTGCATAGATGCAAACTCAGAATCAATATCCCTTTTATTTCTATCCCCATAAACCACTGCATAATAAGAAGGTATATCTTGGCTATCCAGTAACGCTTTTGTATAATTAGTTAGCGCTTTACAATCGCCGTATCCTAATCGATCCACGTCGCTAGCCAAAAAAGGCATCCAACCACCTATTCCTAATTGTACACTTACATATCTGGTTTTATCCTGGACGTATTGATAAATTAACTTTGCTTTTTCTTTATTGGTTTTTGCAGTCGCAACTAATTCACTAACTTTTTTAATAGTTTCTTCAGGCAATTCATCTCGACCTGATAACAGTTCGTCAAATTGCCATTTTCCAAAAGATTTCCAATCAGTAGCAGCACCTTCAACACCTTCTAAAGAAAATTCATCTAAGGCAACTTTTGCAACAGGAACCAGGTCATAGAACGAAGGACTATAAGCTTCTTTTACCTTAGCCGAGACATTAGAAATGGAATAAGAAACTTCTTGACCTATTTTATTAGATTCTATAGAAAATCCATCAAAATTTGTTTCTTTTAATCGTATTGAAATGCTTGTTGGATTCAAAATCTTGAAACTCGATTTTTCAACACTTAAGCGATAAGTAAGAATTGGAATCCATGGTTCAATAAAGGCTGTTGAAGTAGTTTCAACTTCACTTTCATATACCAATGTGTATGGATAACCTAAGGGAGTATATTCAAAATACTTTACACGATTATCATTCATTAATGAAAATTCATCGTAGGCACTTATATCATTAAAATCTTTCTTTTTGTATTTTTTGATTTCGTTTCCTTTAGCATCATAAACCGTAGCTTCTATCTTTTTTATTTTTACCGACGAGCTATAGGGCTCATATGAATCCGCATAACCTTTACCGTCTTTATTGAGTACTGTTACAATTCTCTTAGTTTTTGTGGTTACAGAATTAATCGAATTAATTTCAACAATAACCTCTTCAGATCTAACCACAGCATTTGCATTTTGGGTAAGTGCCGAATCAATACGTGAAATCTGTAATTCTGGTTTTTCCTGGGCAGTAGCAACTTTAAAAAAAATCAATAAGGTAACTACCACGAAATAGCGTAGTGTTTTATTTTGCATATAAATTTATTTTGGGGGTAAGGTTTATTCTTTACTTTTGGTATCAACAATTATGGTAACTGGTCCATCGTTAAGTAATGATATTTTCATATCGGCGCCAAATATACCTGTTCCAACTTTTTTACCCAAATCCTTTTCGAATTGTTTGATAAAATCCTGGTATAATGGTATTGCAACATCGGGCTTAGCCGCCCTAATATAACTTGGCCGATTTCCTTTTTTTGTACTCGCATGAAGTGTAAACTGACTTACAACAATGGCTTCTCCAGCAATATCAAGTATACTTTTGTTCATAATATCATTTTCATCTCCGAATATTCTTAATCGTGTTATTTTTCCTGACAGCCATTCAATATCTTCTTGATTATCGGTATCTTCAATTCCAATCAGAATAAGTAAACCTTCAGCTATCCTCGAAATTATTTCATTATCAACAGTTACCGAGGCTTCGGAAACTCTTTGAATTACAGCTCTCATTTATTCTTTTCTTCTATTTATTATGCAAGTTTACGTTGTTTGAGTTTCATTTTTTGAAACTGAGATTTTTTTTTCAAAAAAATGTTTTGACAGGAGTCTAATAGTAGTAAGAACAACTATTCTTCATCATAATTATTTTTTCGATAATGCTCTTCTTCTCCTTCAAGTATTTGCAAATAACTTCTATACCTTGACCAAGCTACTTCTTCATTATTCAAAGCTTCCTTAACAGCACATTTTGGTTCATTTATATGAAGACAGTTATTAAATTTGCATTTTGATTTTAACTCGAAAAATTCTGGAAAATAATCTCCCAATTCTTCTTTATCCATATCGACCACACCAAATCCTTTGATCCCTGGAGTATCGATAATTCTTGCCTTAAAAGTAAGATCAAACATTTCTGCAAAAGTGGTTGTATGTTGTCCTTGCTGGTGTTGTTCGCTTATTTCTGCAGTTCGTAAAGACAATCCGGGTTCAATCGTATTAATTAATGTCGATTTTCCAACCCCACTATGACCAGAAAACATACTTACTTTATCGACCATTATGCTCTTCACTTTATCAACATTCTTACCAGTTTTAGCAGAAATACCAATACATTCATATCCTATTTTTCTATATAAAGCAGCCAGGTATTTAACCTCCAACAATTCATCATCTGTATAGGTATCAATCTTATTAAATAGCAATACCGCTTTTATTCCATAAGCCTCGGCAGTGACCAAAAATCGATCTATAAATGCAGTAAACGTTGGTGGATTGTTAAGTGTAACTAATAAAAAAACTACATCTATGTTTGCTGCGATGATATGAGTCTGCTTAGATAACTTTACAGATTTTCTTACAATATAATTTTGACGCTCGTGTATATGCTCAATAACTCCAGTAACTTTATCGCTCTTGGTTTCTAGCTTAAAATCAACTTTATCTCCTACTGCAACAGGATTAGTGCTCTTGATATCCTGGATTCTAAACTTACCTTTTATACGGCAATCATACACTGTTCCGTCTTCTGTTTTCACAGTGTACCAGCTTCCAGTAGATTTATAAACTATACCCGTTATCATAAACACAAAGATGCAAATATTAAAAATTTTTGATGCTTTTTTTCTTAATTAAAAAAAATAACGTATCCTTGGCCAATTATATTTATGGCATGAAAATTGGAATATGCCCTATTTTTAACATTAATTTAAAACCTATTTTATGAAAAAAAGTATTTTATTTATTGCCTTAATTCTTGCTGGATTAAACACTTCTTTTGCACAAGACAAGTACGAATACCAACTTGTAACTGTAGTTGAATCTATTGTTCCTAATGGTTTAGGAAGATCAAGAATGATTACTACTAATGACAAACGTAATTACAAAGATTTTACTTCTACACGTTCTGAAGAGAACAATGACAGAAACAAATCTGACCGTGGTGATATTCGTGTTAAAGGTTTTGACGAAACTAAACTTTTAAACTTCTTCAACATCGGTGGAATTCGTTTTCAAAACATTGCTGCAAATGACGCAATCGTAACTTCAAAAATTAACACCATGGCTTCTGAAGGATGGGAGTTAGCTTTTGTTAACAGTGGCGTTGAAGGCTATGCAGGAAAAGGTGACAAAAACGGAATTTATATTACTCGTTATACTTTTAGAAGAAAAATATAATTATTATAAGTTCTTTTTAAAATCGCCTTCTGATTATCTCAGAAGGCGATTTTTTTTATCCTCTTGCAACCTTTTTCTGATGATTAATTGACTCTTGATGAATTGCCTTATAAATTCTAAGCATAAACTCTTCACTTAATCCTTTTTCTTCACCTTCTAGAATCATTTTTCCTAGGATTTCATTCCATCGTTTAGATTGAAGAATTGCAACATTCTGCTTCGCTTTCACCTTACCAATCTCGTCAGAAATTTTCATTCTTTTCGATAACACTTCCAACAATTGATTATCCGCAATATCAATCTTAGCTCTCAATTCGCTTAATGCTTTTTGGTACGCTTCATCAACACCAACTTCTTTACGAATTTTTAAATCTTTCATATACTGAATTAATTTTTCCGGCGTAATTTGTTGTTTTGCATCACTCCACGCATTATCAGGATCATAATGCGTTTCAACGATCAATCCATCAAAATTTAGATCTAAAGCCGTTTGTGAAAGATCAAAAATTAACTCCCTGTTTCCTGCAATATGTGATGGATCTAGTATCAATGGTAAATCTGGAAAACGATTTTGTAAATCGATAGGGATTTGCCATTCTGGGATATTACGATATTTTGTCTTTTCGTAAGTAGAGAACCCTCTATGAATAACCCCTAAGTTTTTAACATCTGCCGTATAAAAACGCTCAACTGCACCAAGCCATAGAGAAAGATCAGGATTGATTGGATTCTTGATTAAAACAGGATTATCAATCCCTTTACATGCATCAGCAATATCTTGAACGATAAAAGGAGACACTGTACTTCTAGCTCCAATCCATAAAACATCTACTCCATGTTCTAACGCAAGTTCTACATGATGCGGATTTGCAACTTCTGTTGCGATTTTTAGCCCGGTTTCCTCTTTTGCGCGCTGTAACCACTTTAGCCCTAATGCACCAACTCCTTCAAAATTACCAGGTCTAGTTCTTGGCTTCCAAATTCCTGCTCGCAATACTGTAGCATCAGAGTCTTTTAACTGATGTGCAATTTTCAATACTTGATCTTCGGTCTCTGCACTACACGGACCACCAATCACCAATGGATGATCTAAATTGTATTCATCCAACCAGTTTCTAAGTTCTTTTTTATTCTCCATCTCTATTATACTTTATTTTTTATACTTTATTTTAATTATGAAATTCCTTTCAATATGGTTTTAATATGATTTGTATCTTTCATCTCATTATAAATTGTATCAAAATCATCATTTTCTATTAACTCTTTAAACTGAGTGAGATTAGCTATATATTCTTCTAATGTTTCAACAACATTATCTTTATTTTGTTTAAAAATTGGAGCCCACATGGCAGGAGAGCTTTTTGCTAAACGAACAGTCGATGCAAAACCACTGCCTGCCATATCAAAAATATCTCGTTCATTCTTTTCTTTTTCTATTACAGTTTTACCTAACATAAAGGAACTAATATGCGAAAGATGAGAAACATATGCTATATGCTTATCATGAGAAGCCGGATCCATATACCTGATCCTCATTCCTAATCTAGAAAAAATTTCCATTCCTCTTTCTTGCAACTTAAAGGCCGTTTTTTCTACCTCACAAATTATATTCGTTTTACCTCTATATAAATTTGCAATTGCAGCCTGCGGTCCAGAGAATTCTGTTCCGGCTATGGGATGAGTTGCCAAATAGTTTCTTCGTTTCGGGTGTTCAGAAATAATTTCACAAAGTTTTTTCTTGGTCGAACCTACGTCAAAAACCAAACAACTATCATTTATTTTATCCAAAACCACGGGCAACAACTCTACTGTAGCATCAACCGGAATTGCGACAATTACCACATCAGCTTCGTCCAAATTATCAAAGCTCGATTTTTGATCAATCAATCCTAACGATAACGCCTTATCCAGGTTTTCTTCGCTACGATCGATACCGAAGATGGTAGCCTCGTTAAAAGATGCTTTAATATCGATGGTAAAAGAACCTCCTATTAACCCGATTCCGATTACAAACACTTTCATACTTTTACCTTCAATCTGTTTATAGCTTCTTTTATATTTTCTTTACTCACACATAACGAAAAACGGATATACCCTTTACCATTACTTCCAAAAATATCTCCTGGTGCGATGAAAATATCGTTCTGATAAAGTATATTATCAATAAAATCAACTGCATTGACTCCTTCTGGTAATTTTGCCCAAACAAACATTCCTTTAGCCGTTTTATCGTAAGTACATTCTAAAAGATTTGTCAACTCCCATATTAATTCTCTTCTTTCTTTATAGATCGTATTAATCTTTTCAAACCAACCATTAGACATCTTTAATGCCGCTATTGCTCCTTTTTGGATACCCTGAAACATTCCACTATCCATATTACTTTTCACTTTTAGGATGGCTTCAATTTTATCAGCACTACCACTAACCATACCCACACGCCATCCAGCCATATTGAAAGTTTTGCTTAAAGAATTTAATTCTAAAGCAACTTCTTTAGCTCCATCTATTGACAAAATACTCAACGGACTGGCATTAAGGATGAAACTATATGGATTATCTTTAACAAGTAGAATACTATGTTTTTTAGCAAAATCAATCATTTTCTTAAACATCTCTACATTTCCTGAAGCTCCTGTAGGCATATTTGGGTAATTCACCCACATGATTTTCACTTTACTCAAATCCATTTTTGAAAGGCTATGAAAATCAGGCTCCCAACCATTTTCTTCTATTAAATCATAAAAAATTGGTTTCGCTCCCACCAAATTAGTAACAGAAGTATACGTCGGGTACCCTGGATTAGGTACCAAAACCTCATCCCCTGGATTAAGATATGCTAATGAAATATGCATGATACCTTCTTTGGATCCCATCAAAGGAAGAATTTCGTTATCAGGATTTAGAGACACCTTGAACTTATCATTATAAAAATCCGATATCGCATGACGAAGTTCTGGTAACCCTTGATAGCTCTGATATTTATGTGCACCATCGGTCACTACAGCTTCTTTTATCGCTTGAACCACTTCTTTTGGTGGATCCAAATCAGGACTACCAATTGCCATATTGAGAATTGGTTTCCCTGAGGCTGCAAGCTCTCTAACTTCTCTTAATTTTTTAGAGAAATAATATTCCTCTACTGTCTCTAATCTTTTTGCCGTTTGAATGCTCATCCGTTTTGGTTTTTATATTCTCCCAGTACTTTTAATTCTAAGGCCATTATCTTCAAAATTGACATTGCTTTTTCATAATCTTTGTAGTCCTTAAATGTAACATCTACAAAGAATGAATATTTCCATGGCATATCGATAATCGGTAACGACTGTATTTTGGTAAGATTCAAATTACAATCACTCATTACATTAAGCACTGTAGCCAAGCTTCCTCTTTTATGATCTGTAAGAAATTTCAAAGATGCTTTGTTGACCTCCTTTTTATTAACCCCAGAATCTTCTCGGGTGTTTAAAATAAAAAAGCGGGTACTATTAGACTTTATAGTCTGAATCTCTTTGGCTAGAATGTCTAAGTTGTAAATATTAGCTGCAGTTTCTCCAGCTACTGCTGCGATGCCTTTTAGTTTTTGTTCATGAATCCTTTTTGCAACATCTGCAGTATCTGCGTCCTCTACCAATTTGATATGAGGCTGTCCTCTAAAAAACTCTTTACACTGTAACAAAGCCATTGGATGGGAATACACTTCTTTTATATCCGAAATCTTTTGCCCTTCTAACGCCATTAAACAATGATGAATAGGCAAGAAATACTCGCCACTAATAGTAAGATCATGCTCATCGATATATGCATAATTAGGAATGATTGACCCTGCTATAGAATTCTCAATTGCCATCACTGCATCTGTACTTTTTTGGTTCTCAAGACTATGCACTAATTCTTGAAATGACATACATTCGTCAACATCTATACCTTCACCAAAGTATGCTTGGGCTACTCCGTGGTGATACGAGCCTTTTATTCCTTGTATGGCAATTTTTCTTTCCATTTATATACTTTATTCTTTTTTCTTTTATCTGACAGAATCATCAACAACATTTTGACCACTATTAACGTATTCGACATAGCATATTTCAAACGTTTTAAATTTTCTTATCAAAAAAAAATCCCGATTTTTCATCGGGATTCTAACTATATTTTAAAACTATTATTTACATAGCTATCCCGACCTTACTTTTAAAATAAAAGAAGAAAAAATAAAATCGGTTCCAAGTAAATAAATTGTTCATTGTTGTCTTTTATAACACTGCTAAAGTAGCTAAAACTATCACCATTCAAAATATTTTTTTGGTTTTTTTCACCGCTTTTAATGTATTATCATCAAATTCTAAATAATTACAACACATCAATACAATTATCTAAACAAAAGATATAAACCTTTGACAATCTTCTATTATTTAACCCACTAACAAACGTTCGTGAACTCAACAATATCAGGCAATTACAAAAAAAAGAGACCAAGCCTCCTATTCGAAACTTAAAAAAACGACACATTTGCCTCTCTTTAAAATAGAATCAGCAAAACTTCATTTTAAAATACCAATGGAACTATACCTAAAATGGTATTCACTACCTATACCACTCCTAGTTCTTTACCAACCTTAGTAAAAGCTTTTACAGCTTTTTCAAGATGATGGCGTTCATGACCAGCCGATAATTGCACTCTAATTCTTGCCTTTCCTTTAGGCACAACCGGGTAAAAGAATCCAATTACATATATACCTTCTTCTAATAATTTGGCTGCAAATTCTTGAGCTAATTTTGCATCATATAACATTACTGGTACTATAGGATGATCTCCTGGAATAATATCAAACCCAGCATTTGTCATTTCTGCTCTGAAATACTTAGTATTTTCTTCTAATGTATCACGTAGTTTGGTAGAAGAACTTAACACATCTAAGACTTTGATTGACGCCCCAACAATTGATGGCGCGACTGTATTTGAAAACAAATAGGGTCTTGAACGCTGTCTTAACATATCAACAATTTCTTTTCTGGCCGCCGTAAACCCTCCAGAAGCACCTCCTAAAGCCTTACCATAAGTACCTGTAATAATATCTATACGGCCCATCACATTGCGATATTCATGAGTTCCTCGTCCGGTTTTTCCAAGAAACCCCGTAGAATGGCACTCGTCGATCATTACCATAGCACCATATTTATCTGCCAGATCACAAATTTTATCTAATTGAGCTATTGTTCCATCCATAGAAAAAGATCCATCGGTAACGATAAGTTTTCTTCTTGCATCTGCAGCTTGCTTTAATTGTTTTTCAAGATCTACCATGTTATTGTGCTCATACCTAAAGCGTCTTGCCTTACATAACCGTATACCATCTATTATAGAGGCATGATTTAATGCATCAGAAATGATTGCATCATCAGGTCCTAGTATTGGTTCAAACACTCCTCCATTAGCATCAAAAGCAGCGGCGTATAAAATACAGTCTTCCATACCTAAAAACTCTGCGGTCTTTTGTTCTAATTCTTTATGTATATCCTGAGTTCCACAAATGAAACGCACAGATGACAAACCATACCCATGAGAGTCGATTGCTTTTTTACCTGCTTCAATCACATCAGGATGAGAAGAAAGTCCTAAATAATTATTAGCACAAAAATTCAACACATCTTTTACTTTAGTCGTATCTATTTCTGCTCCTTGCGGGGTGGTAATTATTCGCTCTGATTTATATAAGCCTGCAGCTTTTATTTCATCAAGTTCTTTTTGTAAATCTTCTTTTATATTTGAAAACATGCTTTTATTTTTTGTTCTTTAGAATCTAGTTTTATCATTTCTCTTTTGATTTAGTATCAAAATAGTAAAGCTTCCAAGTTTTTTGAACCTGTTTTATATTGTTCTTTTAGTTTATCGATCATTGTTTTTGTAATCATTTCAAGATCAAATTCGGGTTTCCATCCCCAATCTTTAGCAGCAATAGAATCATCAATTGCCTTTGGCCATCTCGATGCAATATCTTGTCTAAAATCTGGCTTATACTGCACTTCAAAATCTGGATATAATTTACGAATTTCTGCAACCACTTCGGCAGGAGAAAAGCTTATTCCTGCTATATTATAAGAAGTTCTTATTGAAATACTTTCTTTTGGCGCATCCATGAGTTCCATAGTGGCTCGTATTGCGTCATCCATAAAAATCATAGGTAGTGTTGCATTTTCTTTCAAAAAACAGGTAAACTCTTCTTGAAGTACAGCTTTATGATAAATATCTACAGCATAATCTGTTGTTCCTCCTCCTGGTAAGGATTGATAGCCAATTACACCAGGGTATCGTAAAGACCTAACATCTAGTCCATATCGTAAAAAATAATATTGCGCCCAATTCTCTCCAGCCGCTTTACTTATACCGTAAACGGTAGCAGGATCTAAATATGCATCATTAGGAGTCTCATCCAGTGGTGCCCCCTCACCAAAAACAGCAATAGAGCTTGGAAAAAATACTTTGTCTATTTGACTTACCCGAGAAACTTCCAAAACATTAAATAATGTTTTCATATTAATTTCCCATGTGTTTAAAGGGGTTTCTTCTCCTTTTGCTGAAAGTATTGCCGCTAGATGATATATTTGTGTCACTTTATATTTAGTAACTATTTCCTGGATCCTATTTCTGTTAGTAGCATCAATAACTTCAAAGACTCCTTTAAAACTATCTCTACGTCTAAGATCTGAAGCTATAACATTGTCTTTCCCAAATTTTTGCTGTAGAGATTTGGTCAAAACAGATCCCAGTTGACCATTAGCTCCAATTACTAAAATAATCGTTTCCATATTTTATCCTTAAAAATTAAAAACATAAAGTGTTATTTACTTACTAAAATACAAAATGTGAATTTTATATTCGAGTATCATTAAAAATTAAGTAATAATTACTTTTATTATAATTAAAAAAAGCTATTTTTACTTTATTCATAACCCAAAGACCTTTATTAAAGTAATTTTTGAAGTACATTATGGAACAACTTGATCAAACTGATATCACCATTCTAAGAATTCTACAAAAAGATTCTAAGAAGACGGCTAAAGAAATCGCCAAAACCCTTAACCTTACTTCTTCTCCAGTATATGAGCGAATTCGAAGATTAGAAAAACAGGGATTCATAAAAAAATATGTAGCCATTTTGGACAAGAAACTTATTGATCGCTCTATTACCACGATATGTCAAGTCTCGATGCGATATCACAATGAGGCTTTTATTGAAAAATTCGAAGAACAAATACAGGCGTTAGAAGAAGTACAAGAATGTTATCATATGGCTGGTCAGGTGGATTTTGTTTTAAAAATCAACACCAAAAGTCTAGAAGAGTATCATGATTTTGTAAAATACAAGCTTTCAAAAATTGAAAATATTGGTGTACTCAATAGTACTTTTGTATTAAAAGATATCAAACATACATCTGAGTTTTATATTTGATTAAGTAATCATAATATATAATAAAACCCGTTAGTATTAGAAATCTAATTTTCTATTTTTGATAAAAATAAGTGTATATGTCAATTTCAGTATCAAATATTTCGAAGTCATACCATGAGCAAAAAGCATTGGATAATATTAGTTTTGATATTGAGCAGGGAGAAATCGTAGGTTTTTTAGGGCCTAATGGCGCCGGAAAATCGACCATGATGAAAATCCTAACCACATACCTTAATCCATCGAGCGGAGAAGCTAAAGTGAATGGATTTGAAATTGACTCACAAACCATTGATGTTCAAAAAAGTGTGGGGTATTTGCCAGAACACAATCCACTATATCTGGAAATGTATGTTAGAGAGTATTTGCTTTTTAATTCGAACGTATACAAAATCTCAAAACCACGGATTGAAGAAGTTATTGATCTAACAGGATTAACAACACAGGCTAATAAAAAGATCAAACAACTCTCAAAAGGGTATCGTCAACGCGTCGGTTTGGCTTGTGCCCTACTACACGACCCTAAGGTTTTGATTTTAGACGAACCCACAACAGGGTTAGATCCTAATCAATTATTAGAAATTAGAGACCTTATTAAGTCTATAGGAAAAGAAAAAACTGTTTTTCTGTCAACTCATATCATGCAAGAAGTGGAAGCAATGTGCGATAGAGTTATCATTATTAATAAAGGAAAAATAGTGGCTGACAAAAAACTCAGTGATATCCTAGATGAAACCGAGCAAATCATCCAGGTAGAATTTGATTATCGGGTAGAAGAAGCCTTTTTATTAAAACTTCCACATGTCTCATCGGTAAAAAATTTACATGATTTTGTTTATTATATCACTTTTGACACCAAAGTAGATATGAGATCTGCGGTTTTTGATTTTGCTCATGATAATGAGTTGAAAATATTACAACTATCTCGAAAGAATAAAAATCTGGAGAATTTGTTTATCGAATTAACTAATCCCTCTTGATGAATAATATTTTATATTCAAGATGCTTTTTTTAGCTTACTTTTTTAAGATCGCTTAACACATTTTTCAATTTTTCAACTGTGACTGGTTTTACAATATAATCACTTACTAGCTCGTAAGATTTTGCACGCAAAATATCCTGGGGATCTACAGATGAAGAGACTATATAAATAATAATCTTCTTTTCACAAGGTATTTTCACAAACTCTTCCAAAAATTGCCATCCATCAAGAACTGGCATATTAAGGTCCAGTAATATAACATCGGGTAATTTTTCATTTGCTGAAATTATTGCTTTTAAATTGTTTAACGCTTCTTCTCCGTCCCTAAAAACCATTAAACTTTTACAAAAGTCTATCAGTTTCATTATTTTTTTCATCCCGAAAATAAAAATGGGATCATCATCAATTATACAAGCGATATCAATTTTTTTCATATTTTAAATAAATTTTAAAAGTAGTCCCTTTATTAACTTCACTTTCCACTTCGATCTTCCCTCCCATAGCTTCTACTTGGTTCTTTGTAATAAAAAGGCCTATACCCCGTGCATCTTTATTGTGATGAAAAGTTTTGTACATCCCAAAAAGTTTAGAACGATGTTTTTTCAAGTCAATTCCCAATCCATTATCCACAACACTAAGCACTACATAATCACCTTCTAAATCAGCGCTCAAAGAAACATAACTTTCTCGTTCGTTAGAACTATATTTGATTCCGTTCGTAATAAAATTCAATAAGATACTATCCAAATATGCCGGAATACACAAAACACAAATATCGGGCTTCACCAAATTGTTAATTGTCACTTGTTTTTCGATAGCTATAGCAGAGACAATTTCTAAGGTTTTATGAATCACCTCTCTTAAATTTAACCTTACCAAATTATCATTAACCAATGTATTAATTAAGACAACTTCATTTAGATGTACAATTGTTTCTGTTAAATTTTCTGAAGCAGTTTTAAACAACTTTACAATTTCATTATCTTCAATTTCAGGTTTTTCCTGAATAAGCAAGTCTAATAACATCTCAAAATTTCCGGAGTGTGATTTTAAATTATGAGAAACGATATGCGCAAAATTTCTAAGTCTTTTATTTTGATCCTCCGCAACAGCAAGTAATGATTTCAATTCTTCTTCCTGTTTTATCTTCGTAATATCAGACATGTGTATAATAATCCCACCTACTTTATTTTCGTCTATAAGCCAAGGGCGAAATTCCCAAGAAAGCCATTGTACTGATCCATCGGCTCTTTTAACACGTTCTTCATTATTTTTAATCACCTTCCCTTTTAAGCATTTTTGATGACTAACTTTCCACTTATTTGCTATTTCTGGCAACACTTCATAATGCGATTTACCTACAATTTCTTTATCGTTAATATCAAACACACTGAACCATTCTTGAGAAGCAGCCAGATATTTCATATCCCAATCAAACATTGCTATAGCGGTAGGTGCTTGCTGTATAAACAATCTATTTCGTTCATAAGCTTTCTTCTTTTCATTGATTTCTTGGTGAGATCCAACCATCCATTCTGGATTACCTTCTTCATCCCAACTTACGACTTTGCCTTTATCTAAAACCCATATATAACTACCGTTTTTATGTATCATTCTAGCCTCGAATTCATATACTGGTGTTTTTTTAGCAAAATGATCCTGAAGGATTTTATTGGATTTCTCTAAATCCTTAGGAACCGTATGGGTGATCCAAGTCTCTATAGATACAGGTTCTAACTCTTCTAATGTATAACCAATAATTTCGGCCCAGCGCTCATTAAAAATCGTTTCTCCGGTTTTCACATTCCATTGCCACGTTCCCAAATCTGTACTATCTATTACTTGCTTAAAAAAAGCAGACTGCAACCTAAGCTTTTCCTCTTTTTTCTTAATTTCGGTAATATCTGTATGTGCCCCTAGCATTCTTACAGGCTTACCATAATCATCCCTTAAGATAACACCTCTACAACGAATCCAAATCGTGTGCCCTAGTTTATGTTGATACCTTACAATTTGGTCATAAGGGTAAGAGGGGTCTTTAGAATGCTTAGTAAAATTTGCATATACATATTTTAAATCTTCCTTGTGAATAATATGCTGCCAAGCAGAAGATTTATGAGGCATTTTATCCGGATCATACCCTAAAGTGGTCCAAAACCTAGAGTTCATCCATTCATTTTCTGGTTGATTTAAATCCCAAAACCACAACCCATCTAACGCCGCTTCTTGCAAAAAATCAAATAATGTACTATCATCTTTTATCAGAGCATATAATTCTTTTTTTAAGTAATTTTCGTTTTCCTCTGCAACTGGATTCTCTTTTTTGTTCTGATCGTTTTCCATACATTATTCTTATCATTATAATTGGGACATGTGCACTTGACGAGAGGTATTTAAATTTATGAATAATCAAGAACATTCAGAGTATATAAACCCTCAATATATTTATGGTTATCCCATTAAACCGAAGTGAGTGGAACGAAAAATGAGTTTGTATAGCTTATTGTAAAGATGCTATTTACATCAGAAACATATAGTATATATATATATATAGAAATACATAAAGGTTATGGGCTTTTTACAAGAATATTAGTTTTCCGGTAAAAAATTGTTCTACTTCTACTATCGCCGGTTGGTTTATAGAAATTACATCTCCAGTACTTCTAATTTCACCTCGAATAGATTGCTGAGGATTTACTATAATTTTGTTCGTCCCACGATGAAAAATTGTTACATGCTCGGATACTAAATCTGCTCCTTCAAATCTTCCAGTTCCGGAAGCCAAGTTAACATTTAACATCTCTACAGTACCGCTAATAAAGAAGGAAGCTATATTATTTCCTACAACACTTAATGTTTTGCTATTAACATCTAGATTAAAAATCCCATTGGTATTACCACCTGTTTCATTAAAATCTTCAGAAAACAAACTCAAGGAATCATAATTTAACACTCCATTGGATGAAACATTAAATTGGGTAGCGCTACGTATTGAGGTAATATTAGGTGCAGTAACAAAAACTTTGGTTTGATTAAAGTCTCTAAAAAAAGCACAGTCATTCGTATCACTTAGTACTAATTCCTCTCCTTCAACTATAGCAGAAACTTCATTTAATAAATTATCTCCGGTTTCTATAATCACCGAGGTGATTTCACCTTGTTTTAGAATTAACTCGACATTAGGATTCACCAAAATTTTTGTAAAATCAGAAACTTCTACTTCTGTTTTTATAATATCACCCGTTCTTTGGAAACAATCTGAGGCATCTTCAGAATTACATCCAAAAACCAAAAATGATAGTAGTATGTAGTATACTTTTCTCATAATCTATATCCTATCGAAAATTCCATAGCTTCTGCCTTTGCAGCATGTGACCGCACGGTAAAAGCTCCGAATATGTTTTTTGTAAAATAATATTGGAGCCCTGCTCTCAAATAGGTTTGCCCTTCAAAATCGTAAGGATAATATACATAATACCCAAACTGAGTAAGTACTGAAATTCTATTGACGCGTAATTCGTGACCCATGTATACCCCCACACGTTTCGAATCTTCATCACCGGTAGTTCCATCGTTAAATCCTCCAGATGCACGGAAATCAATAAATCTTTTAAGCGCTTTTGAAAGAAACAATTCTGTTCCTAACTGAATAGCACTTTTCTTATTAAGTCTTTTATCTATAAATCCCCCTATTGTATAAAAAGGAAATCTTCCCGACCCCACCACATCACTTTCATTAACACCACTTCTAAAAATAAAACCGTATCCAAAAGGTTCTGCACCCTTAGATAGTCCTTTTTCTTTTTCAATATATTGAGGAGTTTCAGAGTCCAATCCATAGGTTACTCCTGCATTTAGAAACAACGTATTTGTACTTTTATTAGGCGCTTTAGAATTTCCGTTAGAATAATGCACCACACCTAAACCTGCTTGCAATCCTAGTCTCTTAAATATATTCTCTTTTTTGAAGTTTAACAATGCATAAGTTGCACTTGTTAAATGTGTACCATGTGCAATATTCCTAAAATTACGGTCTTCGTCATATGGGTTCGTGCTATATGCTATCCCTTGACCCAAACGAAGCAATAGATATCTTTTAAGGAAATAGAAATTATAATGCACATAAAGACCTATATGCTCCCCTAATGCAGGATTATCCATATCTTGATACATCAAAGAAACTCCATAATCAGGAGCATTATATAATCGTTGCCACTCTTCTTCTCCAAAAGTCTTTTTTTGAAACGAAAGAAATACACCCGATGGATGGCCCGTAATCAAATGGGAAATATCTGGATTATGCTTTAAGATTGTTCCATAAAAATTATTGACATCCAAAGTATAATACGACTTACTTTCTTCTTGAGAATAAGTACTATAGCATATAATAAATAACGTGAGGCAAATCCGTTTTATCATCCGGCAAAAGTAGTAATACTTTTTAAATAGCCTTAATGTTTTCTTAAAAACGGTATATCTACATTAGAAAACTTCGGAAGCGATTCGTTTAATATTATCAGACTTACCCATAGAATAATAATGTAATACCGGAACTCCATAATCCATTAACTCCTTAGACTGCTGTATTGCAAATTCAATTCCTACTTCTCTAACTTCTTTATTCGTCTTACATTGTTCTACTGCCCTCACTAGTTCATCTGGTATATCTAATTTAAAGACTTGTGGCAATAATTGTAAGTGTCTTTTTACTGCAACTGGCTTAATTCCAGGTATTATTGGCACATTGATTCCAGCAGTTTTAGCTTTTTCTACAAAATCAAAGTATTTTTTATTATCAAAAAACATCTGAGTCACAACATAATCAGCTCCTGCATCAACCTTATTCTTCAGCCATCGTAAATCAGAATCTAATGAAGGGGCTTCCATGTGTTTTTCCGGATAACCCGCAACTCCAACACAAAAATTAGATTGATTATCGCTTTCTATAACTTCATGAAGAAATTGCCCTTTATTCATATTTACAATTTGCTCAACCAGCTCACTAGCATAACAATGCCCACCATCTGTTGGGTTGAAATATTTTTCTTCTTTCATCGCGTCTCCGCGAAGCGCCATCACATTATCGATCCCCAAGTAATGACAATCAACTAATAAGTATTCAGTTTCTTCTTTGGTAAAACCTCCACAAAGCACATGAGGTATGGTATCTACATTATATTTATGTTTAATCGAAGCGCATATCCCTACGGTCCCTGGACGCATACGAGTTAGTTTCTTATCTAAAAGCCCATCGCGATCAATATAAATAAACTCTTCTCTAGATGTGGTTACATCAATAAAAGGAGGATTAAATTCCATCAACGGATCGATATTATCATACAACTCTTGAATACTTCTTCCTTTTTGAGGTGGTATTAATTCAAAAGAGAATAATGTTTTGCCTTTTGCCTTTGTTATATGTTCAGTAACTTTCATTTATATACTTCCTAATTCGTTTGTTCTTTTATTTAGCATATTCTAATAATGCTGTAATTGCGTTATTAGACTTAGTAAGTTTCTCTTGATTTTGTATTTGTCAAGACCATCTTTATAAATTAACACCCATTTAATCTTGCAGATTAGGGTTTAGCCATTTCTTAGCACTCTCAAAATCAATATTCTTTCGCTCTGCAAAATCTTTAACTTGATCTTCTTTTATTTTTCCTAATCCAAAATATCGTGCTTCAGGATTTCCAAAATAATATCCTGACACAGATGCAGCAGGCCACATAGCGAGGCTTTCGGTTAACTCGACCCCAATCTTTTCTTTTACGTTAAGCAATTCCCATATTGTTATTTTTTCGAGATGGTCTGGGCATGCAGGATACCCAGGGGCCGGTCGAATTCCTTTATAAGCTTCTTTAATAAGTTCTTCATTACTTAGCACTTCATTATTAGCATATCCCCAGTCGTCTTTACGAACTTTCTCGTGCAAATATTCTGCAAAAGCTTCAGCAAGACGATCGGCCAATGCCTTAATCATAATAGAATTATAGTCATCATGGTCGGCTTCAAACTTCTTGGCAAGGGCCGCTGTTCCAAAACCTGTTGTTACGCAAAAACAACCCATATAATCTTGTATTGCGCTCTCTTTTGGTGCTATAAAATCTGATAAAGCAAAATTAGGTTTACCGGCATGTTTTTTTAATTGTTGTCGTAATGTTCTAAATGTAAAATTTCCATTTTCAGAACTCACCTCAATATCATCATCATGTATGGTATTCGCCTCAAAAAGCCCATAAATAGCTTTAGCACCAAGTAATTTTTCATCAAAAACTTTTTGCAATAACTTTTGTGCATCGCTAAATAATGAGGTTGCCTGCTCACCAACAACTTCATCGGTCAAAATAGCTGGATATTTACCATGTAAGTCCCAAGATCTAAAAAATGGTGTCCAATCAATATAAGGTTCTAGTTTTTTGATATCAAAATCTTCAATTATCTGGATCCCCAATTGGTTCGGTTTTATAATTTCAGAATTTGACCAATCAATAGCATACTTATTCTTTCTAGCTTCATTAAGAGTTAAATATTCTTTCTGTTTTGTTCTTTTCAGAAATCCTTCTCTGAATCTTTCATAATCTTCTTTAAGATCTCCTACATATTTTTGGTTACTTCTTTTGTTCAATAAATCACCAACAACAGTAACTGCCCTTGATGCATCATTAACATGCACCACAGCATTTTTATACTGTGGATCAATCTTAACAGCAGTATGCGCCTTAGAAGTTGTTGCCCCGCCGATCAATAATGGGATATTAAAATTTTTACGTTCCATTTCTTTAGCCAGGTACACCATTTCATCTAGCGAAGGAGTTATTAAGCCACTAAGTCCTATGATATCAACCTGTTCATCCATAGCAGTTTGAATGATTTTTTCTGGCGGCACCATAACACCGAGATCAACAATTTCGTAATTATTACACCCTAATACAACAGAGACGATATTTTTTCCGATATCATGTACATCTCCTTTTACAGTAGCCATTAATACTTTTCCGGCAGATCCGTTTCCTTGTGCTGCTTCAGGGTTTTTCTTTTTTTCTTCTTCAATAAATGGAAGTAAATATGCTACTGCTTTTTTCATCACCCTAGCAGATTTTACCACCTGAGGTAAGAACATTTTCCCAGACCCAAAAAGATCTCCAACTACATTCATTCCGGTCATTAAATGTCCCTCGATAACTTCAATAGGCTTATCAACACTTTGTCGCGCTTCTTCTATATCCTCTACAACATATTGATCAATTCCTTTGACAAGAGCCCTTGTAATTCTATTTTGTAATGGTTCTTCTCGCCAAGAAAGATCAACTGTTTGCTCTTTTTTTACTCCTTTAACTGTTTCTGCAAAATCCAACAACCTCTCTGTTGCGTCATCTCTTCGGTCCAGGATTACATCTTCTACATATTCTAATAAATCTTTAGGAATATCATCATATACTTCTAACATGGCTGGGTTTACAATACCCATATTCATTCCTGCTTTGATAGCATGAAATAAAAACACCGAATGCATAGCTTCGCGAACTATATTATTCCCTCTAAATGAAAAAGAAACATTACTCACGCCACCACTTACACTACAATGAGGCAGATTTTCTCTAACCCATCGAGTGGCTTCAATAAAATCTACAGCATTTTTCCGATGTTCTTCCATCCCCGTTGCTACGGGAAAAATATTCAAATCAAAAATGATATCTTCTGGCGGAAAATTTACCTGATTTACTAGCACATCGTAGGATCTTTTAGAAATCTCTATACGTCTCTCATAATTATCTGCCTGCCCAACCTCGTCAAAGGCCATTACAATAACAGCCGCTCCATATCTCTTTATCGCTTTAGCATGTCTAACAAACTCTTCTTCTCCTTCTTTTAGACTGATAGAATTTACTACGCATTTTCCTTGAACCACCTGAAGTCCGGCCTCTATGATTTCCCATTTTGAGCTATCGATCATAATTGGCACTCTGGCAATATCTGGTTCTGCCATAATAAGATTTAAGAACCTTACCATGGCTTCTTTACCATCAATCAAGCCATCATCCATATTGATATCAATAACCTGTGCTCCACCTTCAACCTGATGCCTGGCAATGTCTAAAGCTTCATCAAATTTTTCTTCTTTAACCAAACGTAAAAACTTACGTGATCCTGCTACATTAGTACGCTCTCCAACATTAATGAAATTTGTTTCTGCAGAAACAATCATCGGTTCAAGACCAGAAAGTTTTAGATACTTTCTAGTTGATGGTTGGCGGTTGGTAGTTGATAGGTTTTCTGGCTTATTTTCTATCATAATTTATCGATTTTATAATAGTTAATAAATCCATTTAAGAGCTTTTTACACTTTAAAATTTGACTTAAAAGAATCTGATGTTTCTCTGTTTCAACATAGTTTTGATCTAGAGCCAAATATAATTGGGTTTCTAATTCATACAACGAACCTCTTGAAACATGTAAAAACTGTATTGTATCCGCAGAAGTTCTCCTTCCGCACCCTTCTGCAATATTTGATGGTATTGAAACGGCACTCCTTCTCATTTGACTTGTTAATCTATATAATTCATCTTTTGGAAACTTCTTTGTTATTTCATAAAGATTATTTACCCATATTCTTGACTCCTTCCAAACTTCTAATTCTATATACTCCATATCTATCAACTAACAACTTTCAACAGTCAACTTTCTTGGTTTATAATTCTTAGCCAAATCTGCAATTGCCTTAATATGTTCTGGGGTGGTCCCACAACAACCTCCTACAATATTTACAAGACTTTTTTCCATGTATTCTTTAATTTGTTCTGCCATTTGCTCTGGAGTTTCATCATATTCACCAAAGGCATTGGGTAGTCCTGCATTAGGATGTGCAGATACGCTAAAATCAGCTTTTTGCGATAATACTTCTAAATGTGGTGTTAATTGACTGGCTCCTAAGGCACAATTGAACCCAACAGACAACATGGGTATATGCGAAATCGATATTAAAAATGCCTCGGCTGTTTGCCCAGAAAGTGTTCTCCCACTGGCATCAGTAATTGTACCGCTAACCATTATTGGGACATCAACATTTCTTTCGTCTTTTACTTCTTCAATTGCAAAAAGTGCCGCCTTAGCATTCAGCGTATCAAAAATAGTTTCAACTAATAATATATCAGCTCCACCATCAATTAATGCCTCTACTTGTTGTTTATAGGCAATTCTTAATTCGTCAAAAGTAATTGCTCTATACCCCGGATCATTAACATCTGGAGACATACTAGCGGTCCTATTTGTAGGACCAATGGACCCTGCGACAAACCTGGGTTTATGTGGTTCTTTTACTGTAAGTTCATCAGCTACTTCTTTAGCTATTTTTGCTGATTGATAATTCAACTCGTAGACCAGGTTTTCCATTTCATAATCAGCCATAGCAATGGTGGTACCAGAAAATGTATTGGTCTCAACAATATCAGCTCCGGCTTCAAAATACAACCGATGTACTTCCTTGATGGCTTCGGGCTGCGTAATACTTAATAAATCATTATTACCCTGAAGAGGAACAGGCCAATCTTTGAATCGTTCTCCTCTAAAATCTTCCTCAGTAAACTTATGGCGTTGTAACATTGTCCCCATAGCTCCATCAAGCACAAGGATTCTTTCTTCAAGTATTTTTTGTATATCTTTCATTTAAAAATTGTATGCCTAAACTTATCAAAGCCCATTTATTGCTCTTAATGGTGAAAAAACACTTCAACCGGCTCAGTGCAACATCATTGTAAAACATTTGATTTCCTATAAAAAGGAAAAAAACTTAATTATATATCAAGAAAAATCATGGAAAACATAGTTGAACTATGAATCTTGGTTATCTATTCCGTAATAAACGGATAGAATGTAGCACCTTCTTTACCAGATAAAGGGTTGCTAAGGTTTCATAGGGTCTATTCCCTCCACCTTTCTTGATAACAATTTAAATAATCTTATGAACTACCTGCAAAGTAATAGCATAGTTATTTGTTATCCAAATTAAATCGAAAAATATCATAAAATCTATCGTTTACACAAAATACAACCACTTATAAAGCGATATCTTCAAATATTCGCATTAAAAAGCATCATTTATAAAAAATAATTCTTTTTTGATTATCACTTGTTCCTATTAAACCTGCAACACTTCCATATAATCAACAGTTTATATTTAACAACATACAAACCAAATTATATGAACGAGACTATATTAAAAAAACACTGGTGGAAACGATATTGGAAATGGTTATTTCTGATTTCTGCCATTCTCTGTTTTATAACTTTTTTCTTTTTAATGACGGGTACTGCAACTTTTAGATATGGGTCGGTCTTGATGCAACCAGATCTTATACAGAATGCGCATGAAAAAGCCAAAGTAAATGAAAAAGTGATTGAAAAATTAGGAGAACTATCCCCTCATGATTTTTTTCGCCTATTAGAAGGTGAAGTAATGTACTCAAACCATAATAAAACTGTAGCAATAACCGTTGGAATTATTGGCACTAAAGGTCGAGGTAAATTAGATATTATTGCCAATAGAAATAAAGAAAACTGGGAATATCAAAAGATTATCGTTAGGATAAAAAAACCAACTAAAGAGCGTATTAAGATTTTAGAAAACTAACCCTTTCTTTAGGACTCTGGAGCTAACTCAACTTCTAACCCGTCTAATCCTGGAGTAATCGGAATCTGACACCCTAGTCGACTATTATCTTCAACATAAAAAGCTTCGGCCAACATTAAATCTTCATCATCACTCATCTCGGGAAGTTCATGATCAGATAAAATATAACATTGACAAGATGCACACATAGCCATACCACCGCAAGTACCCTCTACAGGAAGTTCATAAGCTTTACAAACTTCCATTAGATTCATATTCATGTCTGTAGGTGCTTGTACCTCATGCACTTCTCCTTCTCTATCTTTTATTTTTATGGTAACGTCTGACATAATTCTTGTGCTTATGCTATAAAAATCCTCGCAAATATACTGAAAGTATCAGTATGATATGCGAGGAAATATTTCATTATCCCCTCACCCAAGCCCTCTACCCAAGGAGAGGGAACGAGATAAGGATATTTTAATTTATATAATAGCTTTTACTACTTCTTTTTTAGCTTCTTTTTTAGTACCATCAAATCCTTCTACACCACCTACAGTTGTATATTTCATAACATACTTTTTATCTGGGAAAATTCTTTGATAAGCACTCTGACACATGATCGCTGCTTCATGAAACCCTGAAAGAATCAATTTTAATTTTCCTTTGTATGTATTTACATCACCAATGGCGTATATACCCGGTATATTCGTTTGATAATCGTAAGAATTATCAACTTTAATAGCATTTTTTTCGATCTCTAATCCCCAATTTCCGATTGGTCCAAGTTTTGGAGACAAGCCAAATAATGGAATAAAATAATCTGTATCTAAATGAATATCTCCTTTGGTTTTATGTTTAATCCCAACAGCCGTAACATGATCATCTCCTTTTAGTTCTTTCACTTCGGCCTCGGTGATCAAGTTTACTTTACCCAACTTTGATAATTCTGCTACTCTTTCTACAGAATCCAACGCTCCTCGGAATTCGTTTCTTCTATGAACCAGAGTTACTTCACTAGCAACATCTGCTAAGAAAATAGTCCAATCTAAAGCAGAATCCCCTCCACCGGCTATAACAACTCTTTTATCTCTATATACTTCTGGATCGCGAATGATATAAGCAACACCTTTATCTTCAAAATCTGTAATATTTGGAATTGGCGGTTTGCGTGGTTCAAAAGAGCCTAATCCTCCTGCAATTGCCACTACAGGTGCATTATGCTGAGTTCCTTTATTGGTAGTCACCAAAAATGTATCATCTTCAAGTTTTTCAATAGTTTCAGCTCTTTCACCTAAAGTAAAACCAGGATTAAAAGGTTTAATTTGCTCCATAAGATTATCCACTAATTGTCCAGCTAAAATCTCCGGGAAACCAGGGATATCATATATTGGTTTTTTCGGATATATTTCTGAACACTGCCCTCCAGGTTGTGGTAAAGCATCGATAAGATGTGTTTTTAACTTCAATAATCCTGCTTCAAAAACAGTAAATAAACCTGTTGGTCCTGCTCCTATGATTAAAATATCAGTCTTTATCATTTGCAACTTCTTTTTTTCCTATTAATCCTTTAGTAAATTCGTTGAGTGTTTCCACTTTCTCTTCAAAATCACCTTTTATTGTTTTTCTATATTCGTTTAAATTCTTGACTAAGTCATCAATATTTTCAGGAATGACTTCCTCAAAAAACTGACGTAATCTTTTGGCTGTTGTAGGTGACTTTCCATTAGTAGAAATAGCCACTTTAACATTACCTTTTGTTACAATACCACCCATGTAAAAATCACAATATGGTGGATTGTCTGCCACATTAACCAGTTTACTTCTTTTCCTACAATCTTTATACACCTGTATATTAACTTTAGGATTATCTGTTGTAGCAATCACAATATGTTTTTGTTTAAGAAAACGTTTGTGATATTTTTTTGTAATCATTTCTACTCCAAACCTATTTGCCAAAGCTATTGTACTCTCGCGAAACATAGGTGACACCATTGTAACTTTAGCATCTGGGCTAGATTTTGTTAAGAACGTGAGTTTTTCTTCGGCTACATTTCCTCCACCTACAATTAAGATTTCGAGATTTTTCACCTTCAAAAAAACCGGATATAAATTATTTCTCTCTTCATCCATAGTATTTATCTCTTTCTTAGATGAAAAAGGAAGTTCTTTATCAATGATATTTATATCGCTATTATTCAATTTACAAATTCTTTTTGAACTTCTTTTTGAATTGAAGCAAGTTTTACTCTTTGATTTACCACTTCTCCTATCACAATTATGGCCGGAGATGATAATTCTTTTTCTGAAACCACCTTTTCAATAGTAGCGACGGTACCACATCCAAACTGCTCATTTTCGGTAGTCCCATTTTGAATTATTGCTACCGGAATATTCTGTTTATTTTCGGCAGCAAAGATACTAACTATTTCACTTAACTTGCTCATTCCCATTAAAATTACCACAGTCGCATTAGATTTTGCTGCCAGGTATACATCCTGTGATAATTTATGGGATTTTGTTGTTCCTGTAATTACCCAAAAGCTTTCAGACGAACCTCTTTTTGTTAATGGTATACCTTGATATGCCGGCACCGCTAACGATGACGATATCCCTGGAATCATATTGGTTTCTATATCAAACTGCTGCACATAGTCAATCTCTTCAGCTCCGCGACCAAAAATAAACGGATCCCCACCTTTTAATCTCACTACATGTCCATGACTTTTGGCTCTACTTACGATCAACTCGTTAATTTGCTCTTGTTGGTATGCGTAGCATCCTTTTCTTTTGCCCACAAAGATTTTTTCTGCGGCAGGTGCATAATTTAATAGCTTTTCATTTATGAGTGCATCATATAACACCACATCTGCAGAAGCTAAAGTTTTGAGTGCTTTAAGCGTAATTAAGTCTGGATCCCCAGGTCCTGCACCTACTACGGTTAATTTTGGTGTTTTATTACTCATTTTTTATTCATTTATATAGTAGTTTCCTTGCACTACTTATCAGACCTTAAAGATATTATACATTTTCTACTTCAAGGGCTCTAAACGCTTGCACTTTTTGTAAAAATTGCTCTGCTTTTTTGATATAATCCACTGCAAAATCCTTGTTTGGTGCGTTTTTCTGAAGTTGATATATTAAATCGGCAAATGTACTCTCTAAAGTTATTTTTCCACTAGCAACAAATTCTTCGTCAAACTGACTAATAATCCCTGCATGCGTATTCGTCTTCTTATTTTCTGCCAACAATAATGCTTTAGCAGAATTGACTAAAGAACTATATGCATGATAAACTGCATCAGAATAGATTCCGTTTTCAAAAGAATTTTTAGCATTTGCTATTTTTTCTTCACTTTCTAGAAATAGTGTTGCTATTAAATCAATCACTACTCCAGCACATTCTCCTATTCCAATTGCTTTCACATACTCTTCTTCGGTTCCCCAATCGATAAAATCTTCTTGAGTTAGATTATCCACATTGGACAAATCGGTAAGGAAATTATAAAAGTATTTCTCTCCTTTCTCCTCATAATAATCGACAAATAGTTTACCATTGGCATTAGCTTCAAAATCATCAAGAATTCTGCGCAATGCTTCTGGACCTCTTCTACTAGGTATTTTTACAACCTTATCAGCAAAACGACCTTTACCATTACCTAGATTTCCGCCTCCTAATAACACCTGTAATGCCGGCGCAACTAGCTTATCTTTGGTACGTACAGACATTCCCTGAAAACCTATGTTGGCCATATTGTGCTGACCACAAGCATTCATACATCCACTAATTTTGATCACTAAATCATCTTTTTCAAGGTATTGCGGATATTCAGTTTTAATTACTCGTTCTAACTCCTCTGCGATACCCGTACTACTTGCTATACCTAAATTACAAGTATCTGTTCCAGGACAAGCCGTAATGTCGACAGCCTTATTATACCCCGCTTCAACAAATCCCAATTTCTCTAATTCTTGATAGAAAAAAGGAAGTAAATTTTCTTTTACAAAAGGAATCAAAATATTTTGACGTAACGATAACCTGATTTCTCCCGCAGCATATTTTTCAACTAAATCAGCTAATAACCTAGCCTTGTCTGTATAAAAATCTCCAAGCAATACTTTGATACCAATTGCTACGAACCCTTCTTGCTTTTGAGAGATTACATTTGTCGATTTCCATAAATCGAAAGCTTTTTGATCTTTGATTTCGACTTGCGGCACTTGCTCTACTGCAACAGGAACAGATGCTTGATATGCTTCTGCATCAATAGTAACAGTTTTTTGGGGAATTGCAGTCTGTTCGGCTTCGACCAATTCTTTAAAAGCTTCTAAGCCTATATCTTTCACTAAGAACTTCATTCGAGCTTTAGCTCTACTTTTACGCTCGCCATGACGATCAAATATTCTCAACACCCCTTCCATTAAAGGAATAATTTTATCTGAAGGCAAGAAACTATATAACTCATCTGCATGTCTTGGTTGCGAACCTAATCCACCGGCAAGCATTACTTTAAAACCACGAACACCATTTTCGATTTTGGCAATAAAACCTAAATCATGCATATACGATAACCCTGTATCTTCTTCTGTCCCCGAAAATGAAACTTTGAATTTACGCCCCATTTCCTGGCAAATAGGGTTTCTTAAAAAGAAACGAAATAATGCGTCTGCATACGGAGATACATCAAATGGTTCTTTAGGATCAATACCTGCAGTTTCTGAAGCTGTTACATTACGAACCGTATTACCACAAGCTTCTCTAAGCGTAACATCATCTCTTTCTAACTCAGCCCATAACTGTGGTGTTCTATTGAGATCCACATAGTGAATCTGGATATCTTGGCGCGTTGTGATATGAAGGCGCCCTCTAGAATATTCATCAGAAACTTCACAGATACGTCTAAGCTGATTACTAAGAACCTTACCATATGGCAATTTAATACGTATCATCTGTACGCCTTCTTGACGTTGACCATAAACTCCACGAGCCAGACGTAGGCTACGAAACTTTTCTTCATCAATCTTTCCCTTATGGAATTGCTCTATCTTGTTTGCTAATTCTATAATGTCTTTTTCGACAATTGGGTTTTCTATTTCAGTTCTAAAACTTTGCATCTTTTTCCTTGTTTCGCCCCTTTAAAAAAGGACATAGTTATGACTTTTGTGTAGCAATATTTTTACTTCTAAAATTCTTGTTTTTTCTTCTCTGTTGCAGGCTAACTACTATTCTATAAAGCCTACTCCCGAAGTATTATTGGTTTGAGAATCTATTAATATAAATGATCCTGAAGCTTTATTTTTACTATACGAATCAAAAGCTAAAGGTTTGCTTAATTGTATTTGTACTTTTCCAACTTCATTCAACTGCAAAGAGTTTGCAGAAGTATCTTCACCTGAAAAATCGGTAGCGATGGTTCCGCTTATACTTTTTACTTTTGCGAGAACACGGTTGCTTCCACTTTGTACAAAATAATTAGTTCCAGGATTCAGATCTTTGCTATCCATCCAACATACCGTTGCCGTAAGTTGTTTTTCGACTTTTGGTTTTTCTAAAGATTTTACAATCATATCCCCCCTACTCACATTTACATCATCTTCAAGTGTAATTGTACATGAGCTTCCTCGACCTGCTGTATCAAATTTTTGATCAAAAAAGTAAATCTCTTTTACTTTTGAAGTCGTTAGAGAAGGTAAAATGGTAACTTCATCACCTACCGTAAGGTCTCCTCCATATAATTTACCTGCATATCCCCTAAAATCATGGAACTCATCTTTTTTAGGTCGAATTACAGTTTGCACAGGGAATCGTGCTTGTGACTTTTCAAATACATCTTGTGCATCTAATTCTTCTAAATGTTCTAAGAGCGTTTGACCAGTATACCAAGGAGTGTTGTTTGATTTATCTACCACATTATCGCCTTGTAATGCACTTACAGGAATGAAAGTGATATTTTGTTCTTTGTAATCACTTTTTTCAATTAATGTTTCAAAATCTGCTTTGATAGCATTAAACTTCTCTTGAGAGAAATCTACAAGATCCATTTTGTTGATCGCTACAATTACATCTTTAACACGCAACAGGTTATTGATAAAAAAGTGACGATACGTTTGTTCGATAACTCCTTTACGAGCATCAACCAAAATAATAGATGCCTGTGATGTTGATGCACCAGTAACCATATTTCGGGTATACTCGATATGACCTGGTGTATCAGCTATGATATAACTTTTTGATTTTGTAGAGAAGTATATATGCGCTACATCTATTGTAATCCCCTGCTCACGCTCGGCTACTAATCCGTCTGTAGCTAATGAGAAATCCAGGTAATCAAAACCATTTGCCTTACTTCTCTCCTCTATAGCGGCTAATTTATCGGTGGTCAATGATTTTGTATCATATAAAATGCGACCGATTAAGGTACTTTTACCATCATCTACACTTCCTGCTGTTGCTATTTTTAATACATCCATGGTTTATTCTTATTTTTCCCTTTGGGGGCTGTATTCTTTATTCTTTTTTTGTTTTTAAAGATTCTGAAATATGTTCGACAATTTTGACCCAATATTTTTCAGAATCATGAAAGCATCGGCTTTCTAGAAATATCCTTGTTGTTTACGTTTTTCCATCGCAGCTTCAGATCGCTTATCATCGATACGTGCACCTCGTTCTGAAATTGTTGACTCTCTAATTTCTGAAACAACTTTATCAATAGTCACGGCATCAGATAATACTGCTGCTGTACAAGACATATCGCCAACGGTTCTAAAGCGCACCATTCTTTCTTCTACTACCTCATCATCTTCTCGATATACAACATCATCTTCTGCAGACCAAATCATTCCGTCACGTATAAATGTTTTACGCTTATGGGCAAAATAAATTGACGGGATCTCAATACCTTCTTTTTCAATATAGCTCCACACATCAAGCTCTGTCCAGTTACTAATTGGAAACACCCTTACGTTTTGTCCAAGATCAATTTTTCCGTTCAGGTGATCAAACAATTCTGGGCGCTGGTTTTTCTCATCCCATTGACCAAAATCATCTCTTACAGAAAAAATTCGTTCTTTAGCTCTGGCTTTTTCTTCATCTCTTCGGGCACCCCCAATAGCAGCATCAAACTTAAACTCTTCTAAAGCATCAAGAAGTGTAGTGGTCTGCAAGCTATTTCTACTTGCATACTTTCCTTTTTCTTCAACTACTTTACCTTGATCTATAGAATCTTGCACATTACGAACAATAAGTTCTACTCCTAATTCTTCAACTAATTTATCCCTGAAGGCTATCGTTTCCGGAAAGTTATGCCCAGTATCTATATGCAATAACGGGAACGGAATTTTTCCTGGATAAAAAGCTTTTTGAGCTAGTCTCACCAAGGTTATAGAGTCTTTTCCTCCAGAAAAAAGTAGTACTGGCTTCTCAAATTGAGCTGCTACTTCTCTAAAGATATATATAGCTTCACTCTCAAGAGGGTTTACTTTAAGAACAGAAGTTTCTCCCAAATTTCCGGCAGATCCATTTAATTGTTCTATTTTCTTTTCTAATATTTCCATATTAATTTTTCGTCATTTATTAGTTAGTGTGCAACCCACATTCTCTATTTTCTAACACTTTGGTCGGGTCAAAATACTTAAACTCATTAGGCAACATATTCTCTTCTAAGTACACGTCTAATTCTGCATCGCTGTAATAATAGAATGGACTTACTTTTAAAACTCCATCTTTACCCATACTTAATATATCCAGAGAATCTCTTAGGGCAGTTTGTCCTTTTCTAAGATTTGTAAACCACACATCAGGAGTAAAATCACTCATTGCTCTTTTAAACGGCTCAAGTTTTACTTGTTCTGTAAAAACTTTATGTTTTGGATCTTCTATATCTGGAATTCCCATAACAGCATCTCGGTGTGCAGAAGTTTGCCTGGGCACATATAATTTAATATTTAATCCAAGTTTCTGAATTACCTCTTCAGCATGCTTATATGTATTTGGTGTATTATAACCAGAATCACACCAAATTACAGGAATTTCCTTTTTTGCGTGCACACAAACATTTAAAATAGCGGCTTCATAAGGTCTAAAATTAGTAGTTACTACCGGCTTTTGGGCATTACTTATTGCCCATTGTGCTATTTCTAGCGGTGTTTTTGCCTTAAGCTCACTATTAAGTCTTTCTATTTCTTTTTCTGTAAAACTCATTTTCAAATTAAATTCAGAACTTTTACTTCTTTTTCAAAATCATAATTACCTACCCCACTTTACACGATTCCATATTCTTTCATGAAAAAAGTAAAGAATCATCTTAGTAATAAAATCAACTGATGCTATAGACGTAGCCAATACTATTTCGCCAGTAAGAACATAAGATACTATTAGCGTATCAAGAGTTCCTATTACTCTCCAACTAACTGCTTTTACAATACTACGTATTGGTTTCTCAGAGGTTTTATCATCCTCAAAAGTTGTTTTCTTTGAAGCTACTTTATCTAATATCATTTGATCTACAATCATATCAATCTTTAATTCTATTACCCTATCGGATTAGTAGGATATTAGACAAATGTAGATATAAAAATCTATTTCTTAGTCCAAATAGCCACAAAATCTTACTGGATTTCTAAGAATTGTGATATTTTTAATAAACAGCCTAGTAATTTAGTAGATTATTAAGGTAAGTACAAAATATCGTGTTAATTCATTACAGCCGACTTCCTAATTTCTTCTCAAATCACAATAAAAGAGGCGTTTAATCAAAAAATATAGTACTTAATTATACGTTTATTATCTTAGTATACTATCAAAATCATGACTTATGAAAAAAATTGTCTTTTTTTTATTCGCAGTATCGGCTATTATAGTTACATCTTGTAGTAACGATGATGATGTAATTCCATTTGTAGCCGATGCATCACTCATTCCTGGAGCATGGGATTTGCAAGAAATCAGATCCGAAAATGGAACCTTTACTACAACAGTTCAAAATCTCCCTATTACTGGTACGTATAGTATTTCTGGAAAGGATTATAATGCTTCTGTTACGCTTACAGAAGCAACTGCAGAAAATGAGCCTAACACTTTATCTAGTACTGGAAGCTTTACACTAGTTGCAACGTTTAGCATACCCTTACAAGAACCGATTGTAATAGAAGAAGCTATTCCAGAGGTTCTCGGTACCGGAGAATGGTCTGTTAACGGAAACACACTTACCACAACTACGCAAGGAGAAAGTCAATCCTATGAAATCATAGCGCTAAGTGCGCAAGCTCTGACATTAAGAATAGCTATTAATGAAGAAACTACTGTAGAATCAGCATTAGGAACGCTTACCATTAACATAACTGGAGATCAATTTATTGAGCTAAGAAAACAATAGACAATATTTAAAATTACAAAACTAAAAAAGCAGGGGTTGTAACCAACTCTGCTTTTATTACAGTTTCTCTAAAGCTTGATCAATATCACCAATAATATCATCGATATGCTCTAATCCAACAGAACAACGTACCATTCCATCAGTAATACCAACAATTAACTTATCTTCTACTGCTAGTTTGCTATGGGTTGTTGATGCCGGATGTGTAACTATGGTCCTTGTATCTCCTAAGTTGGCCGAAAGAGAACACATTTTCAAACTATCAAAAAATACCTGTCCAGCTTTTATCCCACCCTTTACTTCAAAAGCAATAATATTACCTCCAAGTTTCATTTGTTTCTTGGCGATTTCATGTTTGGGATGCGATTTTAAAAATGGATATTTTACCCAATTTACTTTGGGATGCTCCTCTAAGAATGTAGCTAGTCGCAACGCATTTTGACAATGCTTTTCCACACGCACAGCCAAAGTTTCTAAACTTTTTGACAACACCCAAGCATTAAAAGGAGATAATGCCGGACCCGTATTACGCGAAAACAAATAAATTTCTCTAATTAATTCTTTCTTTCCTACAGTCACCCCTCCTAGCACTCTACCTTGTCCATCAATTAATTTTGTAGCAGAATGAATAACCAGATCTGCCCCAAACTTGATAGGATTTTGTAGATATGGTGTTGCAAAACAGTTATCAATGATTAGCAATATACCATGCTTTTTAGCGATCTCACCCAGCAATTCCAGATCCAAAACATCCACTCCAGGATTTGTTGGAGATTCAGCATAAATAACCTTTGTATTGGGTTGAATTAAACTTTCAACTTTTTCTACCTCATTGATTTTAAAATAACTTGTTTCTATATTCCATTTCGGAAAATATTTGGTAAACAACGTATGTGTCGAACCAAACACCGATCGAGCAGAAACAATATGATCTCCCGAATTAAGTAATGCCGCGAATGTCGAAAAAACGGCTGCCATTCCTGTAGCAAATGCATACCCAGCTTCTGCTCCTTCAAGCTTGCAGATTTTATCCACAAATTCTGAGGTATTCGGGTTGCTAAAACGGCTATATAAATTACGTTCTTTTTCTTCAGCAAAAGACGCTCTCATCTCTTCTGCATCTTCAAAAACAAAACCCGAAGTCAAATACATGGGCGTAGAATGCTCTAAAAACTGTGTTTTATCTGTCTGCGTTCTTACCGCCTGTGTTTCAAAATGTTGATTCTCTTCAATCATACTTCTTCATTATTAACCACTACTTTATATCTTATTTCTGCCGTAGGCTCTAAGGTTTTAGACACAGAGCAGTATTTTTCAAACGATAATTGAGCTGCTCTTTTGGCTTTTTCAGATGCGATATCACCTTCAAGATACACAGTAACATCAATTTCTTTAAACGGTTTTGCTCCATCAACTTCTACTCTGGATCCATCGACTTCGGCTCTATAGTCTGTAATGACCTGGCGCTGTTTTTTTAGAATAGAAATCACATCGATGGCACTACATCCCGCCACTCCCATTAAAACATATTCCATCGGACTTGGGGCCAAATCATGACCTCCCACTTCGGCTTTACTGTCAATATGTGTAATATGTCCTCTTTCATTTTTTAATTCAAAATGATAATCGTTATCTATTCTTTTTAATTCTATTTTCATCGTTATATATTTGGGCGTTTCCTTGATTCGATCAAGGCCGGGCTTTCAACTATATCTTTTCTGTACACTTCTCGACTCCGCTAGAAGTACACAGAAAAGGATGCCGTTTCAATCCCTAACGCATTAATTATTCACTTTATCTGCTAATCGTAACACATCTCCAAAAACTCCTCTTGCTGTAACAGCAGCTCCTGCTCCTGCTCCTTGAATCACTATGGGTTGATCCCCATACGATTCTGTATAAATCTCGAATATAGAGTCGGAACCTTTTACTTGTCCTAACGCACTATTTTGAGGAACGGAAACCAGTTTCACATCCAGATTTCCCTTTTCTTGAAACAAATCGCCCCAAAGATCGCCAATATAACGTAATACATGGTTAGGTTTTTGCTCATCTTTAACGTTTTGATATACCTTATCTAATTCATGCAGTCTATCCAAAAACTGTGTAGCAGATCCTTTTCTTAAATCATTAGGAATTAAATTATGAATATTAATATCTTCAAGTTCATTTTTTAAATCCAGCTCTCTTGCCAAAATCAACAATTTTCTGGCTACATCATTACCACATAAATCTTCTCTAGGATCTGGTTCTGTATATCCCTTATCTATAGCATCCCTTAACACTTCACTAAATTCTTTTTCACCAGCCGAAAAAGTATTGAACAAATAACTTAGTGATCCAGAAAAAACACCTTTAATTCTTGTTATGTTTTCTCCCGATAAATGTAATAATTTGATGGTGTCTATTAACGGTAAACCTGCTCCTACATTTGTTTCATATAAATATTGTTTTTGATTTTTTTCAAGTTTTGATCTTAATTCTTTGTAAAACTTAAAACTTAGGGTATTAGCAATTTTATTAGAAGACACCAAATCAAATCCATGTTCTACTAGGGCTATGTAATTGTTTGTAAATATTTTGCTTGCTGTATTATCAATAGCAATCAAATTTTCAAGGTGATTTTCATCAGCATATTTTATAACATCATCTATAACATAATCAGCACTTTGGCTATTAATTCTACCCTTCCAATCCTCATCAATTCCATTTTTATTCAAAAGCACTTTTCTAGAATTTGCTACAGCAAAGATGTTCAATTTTATTTTTTTTCGTTTTTCAATTTGTTTTACCGAGTTTAGTATCTGATCAATCAAGGTACCACCGACAAGCCCATGCCCAAAAACGGCAATATTTACTTTCTTCGAAATTTCAAAGATCTCACCATGAATTACATTTAATGCCCTATGCAATTGCTCTTTTTTTACTACCAGGCTAACTGTTGTGCCACTTACTGTATTATTAAACAACAAAGGAATCACCTGGTTTTTGATCAGCGCATTATAAGGCTTATGAAAAGTACTAAGGTCCTGACCAATAATCGAAATCACAGAAACATTTTCTACAATTGTGATAGCACTAACATCTCTTTTTTGAAAATCTGCTTCAAACTCTTTCTCAAGAGTATCTTGTGCCTCTTTTGCCTTTGAAACGTCAACTACTAATCCTATTCCTCGTTCTGAAGAACCCTGAGAAATTATACTCACACTAATATTCTTATGCGCCAAAACCCTAAAAATACGTGCATCGACTCCTACTCTACCTAAAAGGCCTCTACCTTCTAAATTAATTAAAGCCACATGCTCTAGAACGGACAATGATTTGATACCTTTCTCTCCTGTTTCGGCAGTAATTAGTGTTCCTTCATTAGTATGATCAAATATATTTAATACTCTTAAGGGAATGTTTTTTTCAATTAAAGGAATAATAGTTTTGGCATGTAAAATATTAACTCCAAAATATGCTAATTCATTAGCTTCTTTGAAAGATAGCTTCTCTATCTTTTTAGCTTCAGGTACTAAATCTGGATTTGCAGTGTAAATTCCATTCACATGTGTAAAATTCTGCAATTCTTCTGCTTCCAGGTAATTAGCTAATAAAGATGCAGTATAGTTACTTCCATTTCTTCCTAAAGTTGTTGTTTCATTTTTAGTATTGGCCGCTATAAAACCAGTAACAACGTTAACCGTAGAACCATTATGCTTTGAAAAATGTTTAATCACATTCTCTTTAGACAACTTATCCAACGGTTGCGCATCCCCAAATTGCGCATCAGTAATAATTAATGTTCTACTATCAGTAAAATTAGCATCAATTCCTCTTTCTTGTAAAAGTTGAGTTACTAGTTTTGCCGAAATAACTTCTCCATGTGACAAAACAAGATCTTTAATCCTTTTACTATAATCTCCAAGCAAAGAAACCCCCGAGAATAGCTTATCCAAAGTTTCAAATTCTTCAGTAAAATCAACATTATCAAAAGCTTCTAACTGATATTTTTTAAAGACATCTAACTGATCTTGATAATTTTCATTTTTAGATGCTTTTTTTAGAATTGCCTCCAACTCATCAGTAGAATTTCCTCTTGCAGATAAGACAACGGTTATCTTTTCACCCTTCTTGACTCTATTTTCTACTATGTCAATCACCGTGTTGATCCCTTTTCCATTAGCCAACGACTTGCCACCAAATTTTAAAATCTTCATTATTACTTTCTTTTAAAAAACATCTTTTAACAATCTACTTAATTGTTCAAATTCTATTAAAAAAGCATCATGCCCGTGTATGGAATTAATAACCCTGTGTTCAACATTTTGTTTTATTTTTTTTATTTCTTCGAATGTGATTAAATCTTCAGTTAGTGTGAAAAACATATCAGAATCTACACTTATGATGAAAATATTTGATTCGATAGTTTTTATCACTTCTAAAAAACCATCTCTTTCATGAACAATATCAATATTTGCAAGTATGTGATTTAATTCTTTGTACGCAGGCAAGGTATATCTATCATCTAGTTTTTTGCCATGATGCAATAACCAACTTTCAATATTAAATACATCCTCTTCGACATTATATGTTCGATTAAATTTCAATTTAAATGAATCAGGAGATCTATATATTAACATCGCATGAAGCCTTGCATCATGAACAGGGTTATTAGAATTGAGTAAAATCTGTTCTTGTACCAGACAATTCGCTTTCAACCAATCGGTAGATTTCCAATCTGCAGCAATAGGAATTAAGTTTTTAATTAGCTTTGGCTCAAGAGCTGCTAATTCCCATGCAATACCACCTCCTATAGATCCTCCTATAACAGCATATAACGAATCGACATTCATTAGCCTTAACCCTTCAGCAAAAATAGCCGCAATATCCCTGGCATTAAATATTTTATAATCATGGTATAGATATTCATCACTGCGATGGTATCCATTTCCGGGAATATTAAATGACAATACGGTATACGCATTTGTATCAATACACTTGCCTTCACCTATTAAGCCATTCCACCAACCATGATCGCCACATACTGTTGAGTTACCTGTAAGAGCATGATTAACTAATACCACAGGTGCAGAATGCAAGGGTTTGCCAAAAACCTCATAGGTTAAAGGAATCTTATCAATACGTTTATTTTTTGTTGTATTGTAGTTTAGGATCTCTAGTTTTTGAAGCATGAATTGAAGTCAAAAATTATTTAAGCGATTTGTTTTATTTTAGCGAAAGCCGCTTTCAGATCCGTTTTAAGATCCTCTACATCTTCAAGACCAACAGAAATCCTTATCAGATCTTGAGTTACTCCAGTAGATTTTTGCTGTTCTTCGTTTAGTTGTTGATGTGTTGTGCTTGCAGGATGAATAATTAAAGATTTTGAATCCCCAATATTCGCCAATAAGGAGAATATTTTGGTTTCGTTCGCTACTGTTTTTGCAGAATCAAAACCACCTTTTACTCCAAATGTAACAATACCACTTTGTCCTTTTGGAAGATACTCTACCGCTAATTTATGATACGGGTCATTCTCAAGACCAGGATATTTTACCCAAGATACTTCATTTTGTTTTTGAAGCCATTTTGCTAATGCCAATGCGTTTTCACTGTGCTTTTTAATTCTTATATCTAAGGTTTCTAACCCTTGTAAAATTTGAAATGCGTTAAACGGACTTAAAGCGGCTCCATGATCTCTTAATCCTTCAATTCGTACTTTTGCAATAAACGCTGCAGGACCCAATGCTTCGTGATATACCAGTCCATGATATCCCGGTGAAGGCTCAGTAAATTCTGGGAATTTTCCACTAGACCAATCAAAAGTTCCCGCATCTATGATAACTCCCCCAAGAGATGTTCCGTTACCGCTAATGTATTTTGTAAGAGAATGAATAACAATATTAGCCCCATAATCGATTGGGTTTAACAATGCTGGTGTAGCCACTGTATTATCTACTATTAAAGGTACTTTATATTCTTTAGCCTCTTTTGAAATTGTTTTTAAATCCAATACATCAAGTTTTGGATTTCCTAAAGATTCAACAAAAAATGCACGTGTATTTTCTTGTATTGCCTCTTTAAAATTTTTGGCATCAGATGGATCCACAAAAGTTGTTGTAATCCCAAATCTGGGTAAAGTAACATTTAAAAGGTTATATGTCCCTCCATACAAACTACTAGAAGCAACGATATGATCTCCGGCTTTTAATAATGTTAGCAATGTTGTATTAATTGCAGCAGTTCCCGATGCTGTAACTACTCCTGCTATTCCTCCTTCCAGTGCTGCCAAACGTTGCTCTAAAATATCATTGGTTGGATTATTTAATCTTGTGTAAATAAATCCCGTCTCAGAAAGGTTAAACAAGTTTGCAGCGTGATCTGCATTTTCAAAAACATATGATGTTGTTTGATAAATAGGAACTGCCCTTGTTCCTCCATTTATAGTTACATCATGACCAGCATGTAAAGCTTCAGTAGCAAATTTTTGTGTGCTCATAATTTTCCAATTTAAATTTTATAATTTGATAAAATTCAAATACACCAAACTTCAAAATGAATGTTTGTGATAGAAAATTAAAAAGAAAGGAAAAACAATTACAAGAGATAAAGTAATTGCATCGAGTTATCTTTTCCCAAACCATTGGGATAGAATTTAGCACCTTCTTTAAAAAAATTAAAGGGTTGCTAAGGTTTCAACGGGTCTATTCCCTCCACCTTTCTTAATAACTTACTAATATGTATAAGAAACTTATAAGCAAAACTAGTAATATTTTTTAAACTGTATCATTTTTCTTCAAAAAAAATATTTTGTCGCTAAAAAGAATGCTTTAAAAAGGTTCTAAAATCAAGAAAAATTAATCCTGTGTTAAATCCTTTTGAATGTTATCATTTTTTTTACCTTTGCCGAAATATTTTTCAGGGATAGATTTGACCGATTGCAACCCAATATACTGAGATACAGTATCAAAAATGCTAAAGCGCTTGATATACTATTTACCAAAAGCTTCGCATAGCAATCCTATCCCAAATAGTACTTAAAACAAAAGAAAAGAGAATGGCATATTTATTTACTTCTGAAAGTGTATCAGAAGGACACCCAGACAAAGTTGCAGATCAAATTAGTGACGCATTACTAGATAATTTCTTAGCATTTGATGAAAACTCAAAAGTGGCCTGCGAAACTTTAGTTACCACCGGTCAGGTAGTTTTAGCTGGTGAAGTAAAATCTAAAACATACTTGGATGTACAACATATTGCCAGAGAAGTAATCAATAAGATAGGATATACCAAAGGCGCTTATCAATTTAGTGGAGATTCTTGTGGAGTGATATCATTAATTCATGAACAGTCACAAGATATTAATCAGGGAGTTGATCGAGAGACTAAAGAAGAGCAAGGTGCTGGTGACCAAGGGATGATGTTTGGATATGCCACCAAAGAAACTGCTAATTATATGCCATTAGCGCTTGATATTTCTCATAAAATCTTGATCGAATTGGCCAAACTAAGAAGAGAAGGCAAAGAAATCCCTTATCTACGCCCAGATTCTAAAAGTCAGGTTACTATAGAATATAGTGATGATAATGTACCACAACGTATCGTTGCCATTGTTGTATCCACACAACATGATGACTTTGACGATAATGATGATGTGATGTTGACAAAAATTAAAAATGACATCATTTCTATTTTAATCCCAAGAGTAATTGCTCAATTACCAGAATATGTTCAGCAATTATTTAATGATAAAATTGAATATCATATTAACCCAACAGGAAAATTCGTAATCGGAGGACCACATGGAGATACCGGTCTTACTGGTAGAAAAATTATTGTAGATACTTATGGGGGAAAAGGAGCCCATGGTGGGGGAGCATTTTCTGGAAAAGACCCAAGCAAAGTAGATAGATCTGCTGCATATGCATCTAGACATATTGCAAAAAACCTTGTTGCTGCAGGAGTGGCAAGCGAAGTGTTGGTTCAGGTATCTTATGCTATAGGTGTTGTTGAACCTACTTCAATTTTTGTTGACACTTACGGAAGCAGTAATTTAGGATTAACTGATGGTGAAATAGCCAAAAAAGTAGGTGAAATTTTTGATATGCGCCCAGCAGCTATAGAAAATCGTCTTAAACTACGTAATCCTATCTATCAGGAAACTGCAGCTTATGGACATATGGGCAAAGAACCTAAGGTAATTACTAAAGTTTTTGAAAGCCCATATTCTGGTAAAATGGAAAAGGAAGTAGAATTGTTTACATGGGAAAAACTTGATTATGTTGACGCTGTTAAAAAAGCCTTTAACATATAACACACATCCGGTTTTATAGCTCTTTATCGATTTTATGAAAACACTCGAAAAAAATGTGGTTTTTCCGTATTAATAAACCGGAAGAATATCACTACATTTGTCTATTAATCAATTTAGATATTAATTGAAAAACTATTACTTATTCACTATACTGTAGTAGCACATAAACTTTTATGTAAGTGAAGTATTAGAACGTAAAAAGGTAATGTAAATTTAGGGCGATGAAATTAAAATTGTTAATGACTTTTTCTTTATTATGGGTTTGTTCAGCTTCATTTAGCCAAGAATTTAAGGGGTACTTAACTTCAGTTAAATCTATTGATGATCAAATTCAAGAAGAACGATATAGCACGGATGAAGTTCCTACGGTAGATAGACTTGTATTTAAATCTCCAATTGAAAATATTTCTCGTAAAGACAAACAGTTCTTTAGCAAAAAAGAATGGAGAAAAATAAAAAATCAGCTTAAGAAAAATAAAAAGAGAATTTCAAAATTACAAGACGGAATTCATACTTCTAAAATAATAGACACGGTCTATATGGATCTCCCTAAACCAACCAGAGAATCTAGTTTATCTGGTTGGTAAAATTGTAAACATCTAAAACAATATACTTGCACTTTCTTTAGGGGAAAAAACCCCATGGATTTCTATTGTTTTCCCCCTACCAAAATCAAAATAACTATCGTATCTTTGTGATTGTATATCAGATAGTTACACCCTTATTTGGTTTTAACAGTATATCCTGATGTATTCATCCTAAAAAAAAGAAAAATGAAATTGAAAGCTTCTCTTACCCTCGCAACATTTTTGATATCGTTTATGACTATTGGTCAAAGCACTTTAGACAATCCGTTATACACTTCTCCTGACAGCGAAATTATATCAAATAAAGAACCAAAAAAATCTTTTTTAAAAGAAAAAAAGTGGAGAAAAATAAAACGACAAATTCGAAGAAATAAGAAAAAGTTTTCTACCAATAAAAACTTAATACATACGTCTAAAACTGTAGACACTATTTACCTAAACGCACCTTCAAAAACAAATGAAACACGTTTATCAGATTGGTAATATCAAGAAGAAATAATAGTTATTTTCTTATTGTTGCATTTTAAGATAGTAGTCAACAGAGTGTTTTCCTGACCCATAAAACAAAAAGAAAATACATAGTACTAAAATTATACTGGCAATAATAAGGTTTGCCACATTCATCTCTCCAATAAAATTAATGAGAACTGCACCAATCAATAGCGGAAGTTGAGCTGCAACTGACCATCTGGTCAACAACCCAAATGCTATAAGTATACCTCCGATAAGGTGTGCAGGAGCTACATAATGAATCACAATCATACCACCAGCAAGATTTTGTACTGGTTTTATCAAGTCTACAAGGATTTGACTATTGCTTATAAAGTTTATACCTTTTATAAACAAAAATACCCCAAGAGCAATTCTTAATAAATCTAACGGATAATACGAATGCGCATTAGCCCATTTATTTAATGATTTTATAGTTGGCATAACAAAACGAATATTGATTAGACCACTATAAGATACTGATTTTTAAATGAATAAAAAACAGATTTGTCATTTATAAGAAATCCTAAACTCTACTTTTCTTACTTATCGAATGTTTTTATACCGCTGAATTAGGTTATTTTTGATTCCCGTAAAAACTTCAAACAAAGAAATTTTTATTTTCTGACTTATAAATTTTGTCAAAAACTGCAGTTGAAGCTTTAACTTTTCTTCATATTTATAATAACACAACACCAGAGCACATATTCCAACTACAAATGACAGCGCACCTATTACGGTTTGTACAGGTGTTAAATCACGATAGAAAAACTTATTCAAACCTAAACCAAACCAACTTCCGTAGAGGATAAAAAAATGAATAATATATATAGATAAGGTCTTCCCTCCTATTTTAGTTATAATTGGATTAGACAAGTGATTTTTCAGTATCATGAAAACAGCAAAAAGCACACTCACATTTCCTAAACGTATGAATAAAAAGTTATTATATGCTACAGATTTAAAAACTCCAATATTGGTTAAATTGTACAACAGCATTAATACACTTGAAGAAGCAAATATTAACAAGGCCCCTATCGATAAAAGACCCACCGTAGCATAAGAGTAAAACAATTTACGCTTGCCGTATTTCAAAAACAATGTAGCCATAAAGCTTCCAAAACTTACATAACCAAACCACGGAAACAGTGTAAAAATTGATCCATTGCTACTTGTAAAATAATTCGCTAAAGTTTTTGGTAAAAATTCTAGTATACATGTACCATACACTGGTTGCAAAAGAAAAACAACAACACCGATAACAAGCATAGCATTTTGAAATAGTACTTCATTATATTTGTACAAAATAAGATATACCCCTATCAACAACAATAATGATGTTCCTATACACTGCAATACATCAACATAAAAAAATGATGGGTTTACGGTTCCTGTAAAAACAGCATAAAAACTCAATCGAAGCAAATACCCCCAAAAAATAACTTTTATCGCCCTTTTTATTCCTTTTAAAACCCTTGGATTATCCAAACCTTTGGATTTTTGTTTTAAGAGCAAATAGGTAAAAATAAACCCGGTGATAGTAAAGAACGTAGGGGCAGTCATTCCTCTAAAATATTCCCAGATATTATAAATGATATTATCACGGTCGCGGTACGAATCTCCTAAAAGAGCATGTACAAAATGGCCCTGAAGCATCATTACGATCGCAAAAGCACGAATTGCATCAAGAAAATGCAATCGACTACTTGGTTTAGTCATTATTGAGGTCTTTGGTTAGTTATTGCCCCAAAAACGAGTTTTGAGGTTCATTATTGCTTTAAAAAGCTGCAAAACTAACTTTTTTATTTGTTTTTATACTGATTATTAGATATTTATACATCTAAAACCTAAAAATATGTAGGATTTTACGGTATAACAAATTACCGGAACTTAGACTATCACTACTTTTAAACCGCTTTTACTCCGTAAAATACACAGTGACTCATTTTGATATCGGCAATTTAACAAAGGTTGTTACGTTACGTATTAGTACGAATAACCAAAAATTTCAATCACTATGAATGCAAAAGTAATCTTGGGAATTAAGATAGTCTTCGGCTTAGCCATTCTATTCTTTGGATGCAACAAATTATTTTATTTTATGGACCCTCCTGCACCTTCTACAAAAATTGCTTCAAGTTTTTTAAGAGCTTTAGTTTCTTCAAAAACCATGATGTTAGTAGCTATAGTAGAAATTTGCGCCGGAATTGCACTTTTAGCAAACAGATTTGCTCCATTAATGATGGTGATACTAATGAGTGTATCTGTCAATGCCTTTTTATATCATATTAAGTTGGACTCAAAACATTGGTATATTGGTGTAGGGTTTTTGGCATTAAACATCCTTATGTTATACATCTATAAAGATAAATACAAAGAACTGCTCAAAGCATAATACTATTTATACCAAATACCATAAAAGGTGTCTCATAGACACCTTTTATGGTTACACTCGGTAAGATACTGTTGATTTTGGCACCTTTATTGGTATCTTTATGTAAATATAAAATCTTACCATATGAAAACTGACAAGTATACTAAGTTTATCTTTACCATTATTGCGATATGCCTTGTTATCATTGTAATAAGAGATCTAGAAATTATCCCAAAAGCACATGCTAATACTACATCTGCTATTAATTATGGTATTATACCTGTTAATAGCGATGGATCCATAACTGTACGACTAAGCAATACAGATGAAATTGATGTAAATATTAAAAATATTGACACTTATGATAAACTAAAAGTAGATCTTAATGCAATAAGTACTAGAGATGAATTAGATATAAATATTGATGAAATCGGAGGAAGTTATATATCCAGTGGTGGACCTATAAAGGTTAAACTTCAAAATTAAAGCATACACATATTAAAAGTCACCAATAGCCTTATTTGTGAGACCGTCTAAAGCACCACCGATCTTTTTAAGTACATCCACCTGCCCTACTATGTTATGCCGATCTTGTACGTAAATGGGATTATTATAGGATACCTTTACCTCGCCTTGATCGTCTTGCCATACTAATATTTTTTGAGGCAAATCTAATCCCGTTGTTTGTGAGTTTTGCATTAATGGAGTACCCAAATTAGGATTACCAAACATGATAATTCTTGTAGGGTTTAATTTTAATCCAACTGATGCAGCATTAGCTTGATGGTCGAGCTCTGCTACAATCTTTAAATTAGGGTTATTTGTTATAACGTTCACTAAAGTACTATAAGTATCTTCAAAGTTTTTAGAACTCACCTTAGTAATCACGCCTTGATTATCCATATTTTTTTGTTTTAAATTTATTTGTTTTTTATGTGATACACCCTTTTGATCAGAATTACAAGATGTAATCAGGAATAGAAATGGTACTATGAATATTATCCTCATCTTCATACCTTTTTAGTATAACTGTATAGTCGTTATGCTACCTACCATAATTACAAATATTATCTTTATATGTTTATTTTTAACATATTCATGATACAATCAACATTAAGAAAAGCTTTGAAAACAAATGTCTTTATTAAATTCTTATCCATCCTTTTCTAGTTACTCATAAAATCCACTATATTTACAGCCGAACTTTAATTTTCCCCCAAAGAAAAACAATCGAATATGCATATAGCAATAGCTGGAAATATCGGTGCCGGAAAAACTACATTGACCCGATTACTTGCTAAACATTACAAATGGGAAGCTCATTTTGAAGATGTATTGGAAAATCCGTATCTAGAGGATTTCTATAACAAAATGGAGCGATGGTCTTTTAATCTTCAGATTTATTTCTTGAATAGCCGTTTTAGACAAATTTTGGATATTCGTGAAAGTGGAAAAGACATCATACAAGATCGAACAATATATGAGGATGCCTATATTTTTGCTCCGAACCTACATGCAATGGGATTGATGACCAATCGTGATTTTGAAAACTACAAATCGCTTTTCGATCTAATGGAGGATGTCGTAGAAGGGCCAGATTTATTAATTTATCTTAGAAGTAGCATACCCAATTTGGTTGCTCAAATTCATAAACGAGGTCGAGATTACGAAAATACAATTAGTATAGACTATTTAAGTAGATTAAATGAACGTTATGAAGCCTGGGCTCATGACTATGACAAAGGAAACCTGCTAATTGTAGATGTTGATAATCTTAACTTTGTTGATAATCCTGAAGATTTAGGAAATATTATTAATCGTATTGATGCAGAACTTAACGGCCTATTCTAGGCATACTTAATTCCTATTTAAAATTATATGGATTTCGAAGCGTTATTTCAATTTCTAAATGATTTACAAAACAACAATCATAAAGAGTGGATGGATGCAAATAGAAAGCGTTATCAAGCTGTAAGAAATTCATTTATCCAATGGTTGGATGATTTAGACACCAAACTAGCTGCAATAGATCCTGAATATTACCCTACTCCTGGAAAAAAAGGAATCAATCGTATCAATAATAATCTTCTTTTTCATCCAAATAAACCCGTATATAAGGATCATTTTGGCGCAGGGTTAGATCAAAAGACTAAGCAAGGTGATTTTTATATCCATATTGGTATATCAGAATGCTTATTAGCCGGTGGATATTGGAAACCAGAAAACAAAATATTAAATAGTATTCGAGAAGCTATTGATTATAACGGTGAAGATCTTGTAAAGATTTTAAACAAAAAGAGTTTTAAAAATACCTTTGGAAGTTTATACCCTGATAACGATATGTTGAAATCTGCACCTAAAGGGTATAACAAGGGTCATGAACATATAGACCTACTGCGACATCGAACTTTTGCTGTTGTACATGAGTTAAAAACTGAAGACGTTCTTAAAGAAGATTTTACAGACAGAGTGATTATGGTGTATAAAGAAATGCTTCCTTTTAGAAAATATCTACGTCAAGCCGTGACCGTTTAATTTTGAGGTACTCATTCTTGATTTGAAATTTCTGTAATTTTAGTTTCCAAATACGCAACAATCATATTTGTTGCCCCAGTATTACTATTTATGAAATGCCCAGCTATCATTCCAGTTTTTTCTCTAAATTTTTTATCATCAATAAGTTTATTAATAATCTTAGAAAATTCTTCTGCCTTAGATACAGAAAACAATCCAGCTAATTTCTGAAGCTGCTTTGCTTCTCTAAATTTATCAAAATTCTTGCCTATAACAATAGGAATACCAAACGTAGCAGGCTCCAAAATGTTATGCAAACCTCCTGTTCCCATTGCTCCACCAACATATGCAATATCCCCGTAACTATATACTCGTGATAAGTACCCAATAGTATTCATTATAAACACTTGACATTCTGATAGGTCTCTCCTATCTTTTTCAGAATACAAAACGGTACTCTTCTTAATTTTCTGTTTGAGGGCATTTACCGAAGCATCCTTAATCTCATGTGGTGCGATAATAAAACAAACTGCATCTGATGCTTGATTGACAAAATCAACAAAGACAGCTTCATCTTCCGGCCACGAGCTACCTATTACAATACAAAGTCTATTATTAATAAATTCAGAAATAAAATCTACATGATTATCCATTTCAATTTGGTGACTAACCCTATCAAAACGAGTGTCACCACTTAAAGTAACATTTTCAAAACCCAGATTCTTGATCAGGCCCATTGAGATTGTATCTTGAACAAAAAAGTAATCTATGGTCTTTAAAGCTTTTCGCATAAACCCTCCGTACCATTTAAAAAACACCTGGTTTTCTCTAAACGTAGTGGATATAAATACTGCTGGAATATCTTTAGCCTGCAAAGCTTTTAAATAATTAGGCCAAAACTCATATTTTACAAATACAGCAAGTTCAGGATGTACATGTTTAATAAATTTGATTGCATTCAATTGGGTGTCCATAGGCAAATACACAATGACATCTGCAAGTGTGCTTTTTTTCTTTGCTTCGTATCCCGATGGTGAGAAAAAGGTAACTAATAATTTATGAGAAGGATATTTCTTTTTTAAAGCTTCCATAACCGGAACACCCTGTTCATATTCTCCCAAAGACGCACAATGGAACCAAAAAACGCGGTCTTTTTTAGATATTTTTTCTTCTAATATGCTAAAGCTTTCCTTTCTACCCTTTACAAATAATTTGAGCTTGGGTGTTAACAATCCTATGATAGGCAGGATCCCGTTAAATATTGAGATGAAGAAGTTATATAAAATACTCAAAAATGATGGTTTTTATGAATTGCTAAAATACAGCTCTTTATTGTAATACAATACTGAAATTTTTAAAGAAAAACCTTACTTGATTTAATAATACATCAAATTATTTATCTAAAATTTAAATAATATCTATAATTATTGTTAAAAAATAATTAATTTAACATCAACTAACACACAAACTCATCAATTATGAAATTAAAAATTACTTTAATTGCATTTTTTTCCTATGCGCTATTATTTTCACAAAGTTTTTTAGAAGTTCAGCTTCCAACACCAGATAAGCTTAGTCCTTTATTTATTGGTCCGTTGGTCAAATCTACAATTCATTATGGAGTGACACCATCTAACTACAATGGAAAAGTAATTGTATTTAATCATGGATATATTGATCTCAACCAAGGTCAATTTTTATTTGACAACTCTTTTTATCAAGACACTTACAATCAAGGGTATCAAGCCGTTTTTGTAGCAACCACAAGAGGAAAAGGAATATGGATCAATGGACAGTTACTTGCCGAATCTATAGATATTATAACCGAAAAATTTAATGTTCCTAAAGTATATCTTGTTGGCCATAGTAATGGTGGAAAAGCTTCAGAAGCAGCAATGTTTCAGTACGGCAAAAGAGATAAAGTTGAACGAGCTTTTGCTCTGGGAACACCATTTTGGGGAACTTACTTAGCTGATATTTCACAAATGCCCTGGCTTAATTGGGCCTGGAGGCTAACAGGCTTAAATGAGGGTGCAAGAACATCCACCACATATTATTGTAGAGATGTTGTTCGTCCTATCTTAGATAACCATCCAGACAATGAACCTGGAAAATTTGTAATTCTTGGAGCTTCAGGATTTTATAAAGGATCTACCATTGCTGCTCCTGCATTTTTACTTACTGGTGGAATTTTATTTGCTGCACAAGGAGTTAATGATGGAGTAGCTCCATACAGCAGTACTTTGCGCCCAGGAGCAGAATATGTATTTACAAAAAATGACTCAAGAGCAATCTTTGATCATTTAGATGTCGGATTAGGGCAGTTTAGCTGGTCTTATATTAAATCGTATATAGAAAATCCGACTCTAAGAAGCAATGTATCCTTCAAAAAAAGTAGCAATAGCTCCAAGATTGAAAGCAATTATTACATCATACATTCTGACAATGAATATGAACAAATTTTATTAGATCAAAACTCTTCTTATGCTATTGCCGAAATAATTCATGAAAAACCAGATGCCCAGTTCGAGATTTTTGATCAAGCTAATAAAAAGGTTAATGGACAAAAGAGTCATAGAGAAAAAGAATATCAAACTGTCATTCCTATTACTAACACCAAATTAAAGCTAAAGAGTGATTCTCGATTTGCGGCTTTTATAAAACAAAATAATGGTATAAAAATGTCTTTAGAGCACATACAAAAAGGCAAATCTCAAGTATTGAAAGTAGATATCTCTTCTAATGATAATACTAAAATATTAGATACCAAAACCGAAGTAAGAGGTGTAATTATGAGAACCGCAACTCTTGATGGCAAAAAACTTGAAGAATCACCAGGGATTGTAACTTTTGACTATAAAAATGATAGTTATTACTTTGATACTTCTAGTTTAGAAGAAGGTGTATATAGCTTATTTTTAAATTCAGAAAGCAAAAACAATTTTAAAAGATCTTTAATCTCTGGATTTGTTGTTGGAGATATTCAAAAAGACTTGAATGGTATTGAAATTAATGATCAGCGTAGAAATTTGAAAAAATCTATGACCATAACACCTAATGCCGTTAAAAATGAAGCAAAAATATCGTTCACTGGTTATCAATTACCAAAAGATCTTACTATTAATATCTACGATATTACAGGAAAACAAATTCAAAATTTTAACGTAAAAACAAATCAAAAATCTCAATTTGATATTTCTAATCACATAAAAACATTAGACAAAGGCATATACCTGATTAGAGCAAATAAATTTGAAACCTTAAGGTTTATAAAAAAATAACTCTTAAACCAATAAATATTTAGTTTCCCTTCTTAAAGCGAAGTATTTTAGAAAGCGTCCTGCCTAAGATACTTCGCTTTATCAAAATTCTTCAGCGTACAAAAATTTATCAAAACCAGCTATAACATTGGCAATAGCATCAATATTTTGTACTTTCGTGAGGTTACAATACACGCATACATGAAGAAAATACAAATGGTTGATCTTAAGGGTCAATACGAACAAATCAAAGATCAAGTAGATTCGTCTGTACTTGATGTTATACATTCAACAGCTTTTATTAATGGCCCTGAGGTTCATGCCTTCCAAAAAGAACTAGAAGACTACTTAGACGTAAAGCATGTGATTCCTTGCGCTAATGGTACCGATGCATTACAGATAGCAATGATGGGATTAGGTCTAGAACCTGGTGATGAAGTAATCACTGCTGATTTTACATTTGCCGCAACGGTAGAAGTTATTGCTTTATTAAGATTAACCCCGGTATTAGTAGATGTTGACCCTGATTCTTTTAATATAGATCCCGAGGCGATTAAAAAAGCAATTACACCAAAAACAAAAGCAATTGTACCCGTTCATTTATTTGGACAGAGCGCCAATATGGATGAGATTATGAGTATTGCTAAAGAGCATAACTTGTATGTGATTGAAGATAACGCACAAGGTATCGGCGCAAACTATAAATTTGATACTGGTGAAGTAACTAAAACTGGCGCTATAGGTCATGTAGCATCTACCTCATTTTTTCCTTCAAAAAATTTAGGATGTTATGGTGATGGAGGTGCAATTTTTACCAATGATGATGATCTTGCACATACCATAAGAGGAATCGTAAATCACGGAATGTATAAACGCTACCACCACGATGTTGTAGGTGTTAATTCGCGTTTAGACTCTATACAAGCCACCATCCTAAGGGCCAAATTGCCCAATCTGGACAACTATAACAATGCCAGAAGAGCAGCAGCAAGAAAATATAGTAAAGCTTTTGAAGGTGTTGAACATATCATTACACCTAAAGTTGAAGGAAATGGTTGTGGAACAGATCATAATACAATCTGTGACACTTGTAATTGTCATGTATTTCATCAATATACTTTAAGAATCACTAATGGCAAACGAGATGATTTAGTTCAGCATCTTAATGATAATAGTATCCCATGCGGAGTTTACTACCCGATCCCGCTACATAGTCAAAAAGCATACCAGGACGATCGCTATAACGAAGCTGATTTTCCAGTTACTAATCAATTAATTAAAGAAGTAATTTCATTACCGATGCACACTGAGCTAGATGATGAACAAATCGATTTTATTACCAAAACCGTGATCAACTTTGTCAGCAAATAGACTTTTCAAAGTCGTATCAGGTTTACTTTATACTTTAGCTTTACATTCTTATGCAGAAATTTCTGTGTAAGAATGTAAAATACTAAAAAATGTCCCCTACTTAATACATTACCTACTACAATGGATTCATTTTGTATCTGCTATAATATTTTTGATCATGGCTTTTCTGAAATCCCACCTTTACCAGAAGTTTATATTGTTGGTAAAACGAATGATGCCCTAGGATACATAGAAAAACAAGCTACTTCTCAAACTTTAGAAAGTTATAACATCTCATATTTAGAAACGGCTCATAAACAGCTTATCCAAATCTGTGCTGATCTAAAAATTGTTTCTTTAGAGCAACGATTTAAACCTGCTAAAAAAAGGAACAACATAGATCTATCTAAGTTATTACAAGATCAAAAAACTAAAGAGATTATATCTGGATTTATAACCAGAAAACTATCTACTTTTTATAAGGTACTTCATACCAATCAATATCAGATAAGTTTTAACGCTAAGAGAAAAGACCCTATAAAACATTATAAAATATCAATTGGAGATAGTAAACTTCAACCCCTACTCGAATTTACCAAAATCGAAGAAGGTATTGATTATGCTTTTTATATAAAGAATGAGAGCGAAGTTCTAATCCCAAAGGATCATGATATACAAATATTATTAAATGATCCGTCATGGGTTATTGTAAACAAACAATTATATCAAATTGCAAACTTAAATGCTAATAAGTTAAAACCATTTTTTAGCAAAGAAAAAATTACGATCGCTAATAAACATCTTAAAACATATCTGGAAAAAGTTATTATACCCATTATTAAAAACATTGATGTTGTTACTCATGGTTTTGAAATTATTACACTTCAAAATATAGTATCGTATCAAATTGAAATTGTCCAGGATTTTATCCAGAACATTTATGTAGCAAAAGTTATTTTCGAATATGATCATACTACTTTTGAATATCACAGCAAAAAAACTACGGCTTCTAACGTTCAATTCGGAAATGATGATCACATAAAAATTATTCAGACAAAAAGGGATGTACAGGTAGAGAAAGAAGTCATTGATCAATTGCTTTCAAAAGGATTGCAGATTAACAATAATTTATTGCTAGAAACTCAGCAACCTGCATCTGATGATCCATATCAAATTGTTGGGTGGTTGATCCAAAACCGATCACAACTCGAAAAAGATGGGTTTATCATCAAATTGCCCGTTTTTGAAGAAAAAACTGTGAGTATACTGCCATATGACATTAAAATAAGCACACATCAAAAAACGGATTGGTTTGATATTAAAGGTATTATTACGATAGGAAACCATGAAATACCTTTTGCTAAGTTTATAACACATATCAAACAAAATAATCGCTTCTTCCCAATCAATGATGAGCAGGTATTTATTATTCCTAAAGAATGGATGACGCGATACCAAAAACTTACGGCTTTTGGAAAAACAGCTGACGATACTATACGGATTGCAAAAAGTAATTACACGATACTTAAAAATGTTGTTCCAACGCAACAGATTGCATTTAACAAGGCTACAGAAGAACAGTATGAAGTTCCTTCAACACTAAAAGCTACGCTGCGCCCATACCAACAAGAAGGCTTACATTGGCTGATCAACCATTATAGCAACGGATTAGGAGCTTGCCTTGCAGATGATATGGGACTAGGAAAAACATTACAAACGATAGCCATGTTAGCTTTTGCAAAAGAACGGCTCACCCCAACAAATGAACCCGCAAAAACCATACATTTAGATTTGTTTAGCGATCCACTTGAGGTTAAAACGTATCTTAAAACTTTAATTGTACTTCCGTCTTCTTTAGTTTTTAACTGGGCTCAAGAAATATTAAAATTTGCTCCGCACCTTAATATTACCAAATATACAGGGCCGGATCGCAAGAAATTAATCCCGTATTTAGAAACTTACGATATTATTCTAAGTACCTATACTACGGTTTCAAAAGACATCGAAACATTAAGAAAAATAGACTTCACCTACTTAATTACTGATGAAAGTCAGCAAATTAAAAATAAAGAGTCTAAAATATTTAAGGCCATCAATAGTATTCAGGCTAGCCATAAAATTTCATTAAGTGGTACACCTATAGAAAACTCACTCTCTGATCTATGGTCACAAATGGAATTTATCAACCCAGGTATGCTGGGTAGTTATGCTTTTTTTAAAGATCACTTTAAAATTCCAATAGAAAAAAACCAAAATCAAGAACGTATTAAAGAGCTGCGAACCTTAATTGATCCTTTCATTCTAAGAAGAACAAAAGAACAAGTAGCCAAAGATTTGCCTGAGTTATCAGAACAAATTATTTATACTGAAATGCTTAGCGAGCAACAAAAACAATATGAATCCCAAAAATCTGCAGCACGAAATTTATTATTAGGTATTGATTCTAAAGAGGCTACCAAAATCCATATCATCAATACACTAACCAAGCTTCGGCAATTGGCAAATCACCCTAAACTTATTAATACAGACACAACAGATCAATCAGGTAAATTCGAAGACGTAACAAATCATCTGCATACATTGGTGAAGTCAAACAAAAAAGTACTCATCTTTAGTTCTTTCGTTTCTCATCTTAATATATATGAAACATGGTGTACAATCCAAAATATACCCTATGTAACCTTAACAGGGCAAACAAAAGCCACAGATCGGGAAAAAATCGTAAACGAATTTCAGAACAATGATCAAATTCCTTTATTTTTTATCTCTTTAAAAGCTGGAGGTGTAGGACTTAACCTTACAAAAGCATCATATGTAGTCATACTAGATCCCTGGTGGAACCCTTTTATCGAAAAACAAGCCATAGCCAGATCACATCGTATCGGGCAAACCAATAAGGTAATGGTTACACGATTTATTACCAAAAACAGTATTGAAGAAAAGATTATTCAATTACAAGAAAAGAAAAAAGGATTATCAGACGAAATAATCGACATCAACACAATGCCAGATTATATAGAACAAGACTTGGCTACATTACTTAATTAAGTGCTATTTATTCTACAAATTGAACACAAGAAATGGTTTTGTTAACTCACCCAATTGCTCTATATTTAGCCTAAATCAGTTCACTTTCACAAATCATCTATTATGAAATATTTCTATACGCTGTTGTTTTCATTAACAAGCCTCTTCCTTTTTGCTCAAGACACATACATTCATTGCGGTAACTTAATAGATACTAAAACAGGAAAAGTACTTACAGAAAAAACCATAATCATTTCTGGTAATAAAATTAGTAAAATAGAAAGCGGTTACATCTCTGGAAAAAAAGACGATACCACAATTGATCTTAAAAACAAAACAGTGATGCCAGGCTTGATCGATATGCATGTCCACCTAGAAGGAGAAACCAACCCTAAAGCCTATCTCCAAAAATATACAGATAGTGAAGCTGACCTTGCCTATAACTCTGTTCGTTTTGCCGAAAAAACCTTGATGGCCGGTTTTACTACGGTAAGAGATTTAGGCGGTAGTGGCGTCAATATTTCATTAAAAAAAGCAATTGCACAAGAAAAAATCAAAGGACCTAGAGTATTTACTGCCGGAAAGATAATATCAAGTACTGGTGGACATGGAGATCCTACAAATGGAAGCAAAAGATCCCTAATTGGAGATCCAGGACCAAAAGATGGAGTAGTAAATAGTGTAGAAGATGCCAAAAAAGCAGTACGCCAGCGATATAAAAATGGGGCCGATCTAATTAAAATTACGGCAACCGGAGGAGTACTAAGTGTAGCCAAAAGTAGCTCTAACCCACAATTTACTGTTGAAGAGATCAAAGCGATTTGTGAGACAGCAAAGGATTATGGCTTTCATGTGGCTGCTCATGCCCATGGAGATGAAGGAATGCAACGAGCCATTCTGGGAGGAGTTAAAACCATTGAGCACGGTACTCTTATGAGTGAAAAAACAATGGATTTAATGAAACAACATCATGCCTATCTTGTTCCTACCATAACTGCAGGAAAAGAAGTAACCGAAAAAGCAGCAATCAAAAATTATTATCCTGCTATTATTGTACCTAAAGCGTTAGAAATTGGCCCTAAAATCCAGAATACGCTTAAAAAAGCATATGATCGTGGTGTAAGTATAGCTTTTGGAACCGATGCTGGAGTATTTAAACACGGACAGAATGGAAAAGAATTTGGATTCATGGTAGAAGCTGGTATGCCCGCAATGGTTACTCTGCAAAGTGCTACCATCATCAATGCCAAAATTCTGAACATGCAAGATCAAATAGGGCAAATTGCTCCCGGTTTTTTTGCCGACATCATTGCGGTTAATGATGATCCTACTCAAAAAATTAATACTATGGAAAATGTGGTTTTTGTAATGAAAGAAGGTAAAGTGTATAAAAAATAATAATTTATGTGCACTACACAAGTATATTATGATGTAAAAAAAGTAACTCTAAAAGTGGTAACATTTGTATTGGCTTCTTTCTTAATAAGCTGCTCTCCACAAAAAACGAATACCGATGATCTAACCTATAGCGTAAATAACTACTGCAAAAGATTGGACAACGAGTTCAAAACAAGCCAATTTATGTTAGAGAATATGCTCGAAAAAGATAGCATACCTCCTACCGCATGGTTTGTTTTCAAAAACAAAGGAACAAACTCTTTATTAACCTTATATTGGGGACGTTTTGCAATTGAGGTTAGAGATACCACATCAAACTATAATATAGATCAATTAAGGACTCGTTATGAAAAACTACATGAAGAAATGCGAAATATGCATCTGTGGTATGCTGAAGATATTCCAAATAGAGCTCAAATCACAAAACTTAGAGATAAATTAATTGAATTAAACCTATTAATTAAGGAAGTTAATAAAATTCCAATTACTAAAAAGTAGATCCATAATTCTTGTTTTATGACTTAACCATACCGGAAAATGAAAAACAACAGTATAAAAATCAAGAATAAAGAAATATTATCCGATAATTGGTATACGTTGCATAAAGTAACTTATGAATATCTCAATAAAAATAACATATGGGAAACGCATACCCGAGAAGCCTATGATCGAGGTAATGGTGCCGTAATTCTATTATACAATTCTGATCATAAAAAAATTATTCTTACCAGACAGTTTAGACTTCCTACTTACATTAATGGTAACCAAACCGGTATGATGATCGAAGCCTGTGCAGGATTATTGGATCAGGATAATCCAAAAGATTGTATCCTAAAAGAAACTGAAGAAGAAACGGGCTACAAAATCACAAATGTGAAAAAAGTATTCGAATCATACATGTCTCCAGGATCAGTGACCGAAATATTGCATTTTTTCATTGCCGAATATAATGAGAATATGAAAGTAAGTGATGGTGGAGGAATACCTGAAGAACAAGAAAATATAGAAGTCCTGGAATTAGATTTTGACCAAGCCTTAAAGATGATGTACTCTGGAGAAATAAAAGATGCCAAAACCATTATGCTATTGCAATATGCCAAAATTCATAACCTGTTATAGCATGTAGCATTTTTTGCTGTATCAAATATGTACAATCCACAAAAAAACAAAGAATTTTAATGATAATACAACTAGCCGAAACTGAACTCAAAACAAAATTTGGCGATTATAAAGAAATCCTTTTTTATGATGGCCAAAAAGAATCTCATGCCCTGGTGATGGGAGCATTAGAAAATGAAGAAAATGTACTTTGTCGGGTACACTCATCTTGCATATTTGCACATCATTTTAATAGTATAGAATGTGATTGCAGAGAACAAATGGAAATCTCTCAGCAACTCATACAAAAAGAAGGTAAAGGGATCATTATTTGGTTAGATCAAGAAGGTAAAGGCAATGGCCATTATGCTCTTCTTAAAAGTATTGAACATAAAAAAGCTGGGCTATCACAAGCAGAAGCATACGAAGCCGCAGGGTTTAAAAAGGACGCCAGAGATTTTGCGCAAGCCGCTAAAATTCTAAAACATATCGGTATTGCCTCAATCCAAATGCTTACTAACAACCCTAAAAAAGTTGAAACACTTACACAATATGGTATTTCGGTTGCTGGTACTAAACCAACTGTATTAAACAACCCTTAAATGGGGAAAAGAAATAAGCGCTTATAAAATCCTTATGTAAACATTCTACCTTCAAAAAATTACAGTATATTACTGGTATAATCATATTTTATTGAAATAAACGCCAAAAAGTGAAGTTTTTTAAGCTTAAAAAATCCTTTGATTGGAAATATATAATTCGCGAAGTACTCCTCATTTTTATTGGGATCAATCTGGCGATATGGTTTAACAACTGGAACTCTTCAAACAAAACAAAGCAAAATAAAGATATTGTAATTGCAAAGATTAAAGGTGAAATTGAAAATAATATTAAAGAACTAGATACTACTCAAAAAAGCAATCAATTTATTGTAAATGCCTTTTCTGATTTACAAAAACTATCTAACAAAAGGACCTCTTCAATACTCACAAATCCACAAAAAGTAAACGAGCTAAAAAAACGCTATCCTCATTTTTTTAACATCTCAGATTCACTAAAAATCAATGATACTATATTTCGATATAATATTAATACCTACATTGAATTAGAAATCCCTGTATTAAATCAAATCGCCTGGGAGACAGCTAAATCTATTGGTATAACCAATGAATTTGATTATGAATGTTTATATAACTTAGAAAGCACATACAATCTTCAACTAAGAGTAAAAAATGAAGTAAACAAAGCAGCAAATGCCTTGCAAAAAAGAGAAATCAAATCATTAATACATATTTTAGAGTTTTTAGAACAACTTAATGCACAGCTTATTAAAAATTATCAGGATATACTTTTGAGTATAGAAAGCTGTGCTTAAAAGCTTATTGTTTATATGATATAAATATTAGGCTAAAAGAAATGGTAAAAACAATTAAAAATTTACAAAGCACATAGGGATACATATTCTTCAATTGAAGATTTTATATTCTAGTACTTATAAAATCAGTATCATCGCTTAAATAATAATCAAAATGAAAAACATCAAGATCGTATTCTTATTCTTTTTTATTATACAAATTACATTAGCTCAAGAATCCAAACTTTCTATATTCAAATCTTTAGCTAATACTGTTTGGAAAGCCGAAGGTAAATGGGGAGATGGAAGTACGTTTAAACAAGAAATTGCATTCGAATTTGATTTAGACAGCACCATCGTTATTGCAAAATCTAAAGGGTTTATCAATAAAGAACAAACAAAATATGGTAATCGAAATCATGGCATCAGAAAATATGATGCTGTGTCTAATACCATAAAATTTTGGGAGTTTGATGTTTTTGGAGGCCTCACAACCGGTGTAGTAGAAGTAGTTGGCAAAAATATCCTTTATCAATATCAATATGGAGAATCTGTAGTAACTGATATGTGGGAATATGTTGATGACACTACTTATAATTTTAAAGTAGGTAATTATATTGATGGTAATTGGAAACAAACATATCTTGAAACTCAGTTTAAAGCTAGTAAAAAACTTCAGAGCAAATCTAAAAAGCATTGAAACAAAGCCTGATTTAGATTTAGACTCAAGGATTGAGCATTTAAGTCTCGATTATCTAATAAAACACAACAATAAACTCATAATATCATGCACATCTTAAAACCAGATTTTTCTCGTTTCGAATCAATTAAAGATTTTCCGTATCAAGAAAACTTTGTAGATTTTAAAAACCTTAAAATGCATTATATTGATGAGGGCCAAGGAGAAACCATTCTTGCTCTTCATGGAGAACCTACTTGGTCATATCTTTATAGAAAGTTTATTCCAATTCTAAAAGATTATAGATTTATCGCCCCCGATTTTATTGGTTTTGGTAAGTCTGATAAAATTGTAGGCCGCAAAAATTATAGTTTTGAGCTTCATTTCAGGTCATTAGAAAATTTTATCAACACACTACATCTTAAAGATATCACCTTAATTGTTCAAGACTGGGGTGGTTTATTAGGGCTTTCGCTTTTGGCAGAATACCCGGAACGATTTAAGCGGGTGGTGGTTTTAAATACTTTTCTTCCCACGGGTAAAAAAATGTCACTCCCTTTTAAGTTATGGCGACTTTTTGCAAAATATCACCCTTCATTACCTATAAGCGGTATTGTAAAATATGCATCACACAACAAATTATCCAAAGAAGTACTGTATGCTTATGATGCACCGTTTCCTAACAAAAAACATAAAGGAGGCGCCGTTGCTTTTCCTCTTTTAGTACCTGCGCACCCCAGTGATCCTGCGGTAAAACCTATGCAAAAGGCACGAGATGTACTTTCTAAATGGGATAAACCTGCCTTGGTTATGTTTTCTGATAAGGATAAAGTTCTGGGTGGACTTCAAAAATTCTTCTATAGATTAATTCCAACAAGCAATGAGCAGGAAAAAATCATTATCAAAAACGCAGGTCATTTTTTACAAGAAGAAAAAGGAGAAGAAATTGCATCTTATATTGACAAATTCATGAAAGATGAATTGAGAATCAAAACATAGGATAGTTAATCAAAAAAACCTCACAAATCTTTATGACTTGTAAGGTTTTAGATTTTATATTATAAAAAATATCTCTACTCCTTCTCGATTGATGCAATTGCTGTTTCTGCAGCTCGATCGATTTTTTTGACTAATCCCGATAGTACTTTTCCTGGACCCACTTCAGTAAATAAAGTTGCTCCGTCGCTAATCATATGTTGCACACTTTGTGTCCATTTTACCGGTGCCGTTAATTGCGCAATAAGATTCTTTTTAATTTCTTCAGGGTCTGTTATAGCTGTAGTGGTAACATTTTGATATACAGGGCAGTTTGGAGTATTAAATGTAGTTTCCTCTATGGCCGCTGCCAACTCTTCTCGTGCTGGTTCCATTAATGGAGAATGAAATGCACCTCCTACAGGTAACACTAATGCTCTTCGCGCACCTTTCTCTTTCATTAATTCACATGCTTTATTGATAGCTTCAACTTCTCCAGAGATCACCAATTGTCCCGGGCAATTATAGTTTGCCGCTACAACAACACCATCGATTTCTGCACAACCCTGCTCTACTACCTCATCTTCTAGTCCTAAAACCGCAGCCATAGTAGAAGGCTTTAGCTCACATGCTTGCTGCATTGCCAGTGCTCTTTTGGATACCAAACGCAATGCATCTTCAAAATTCAACGTTCCATTAGCTACTAAAGCAGAAAATTCGCCTAATGAGTGACCGGCAACCATATCTGGTTTAAAACTGTCGCCTAACACTTTGCTTAGAATTACCGAATGTAAAAATATAGCCGGCTGTGTTACTTTGGTCTGTTGTAATTCTTCCTTAGTTCCTTCAAACATAATTTTAGTGATTTCAAAACCTAGGATTTCATTAGCCTTATGAAAAAGTTCTTTGGCTATTTCTGAATTTTCATATAGATCTAGACCCATTCCTGGAAATTGAGCCCCTTGACCCGGAAATACATATGCGTTCATGTACTGTGTGTTTAATAATTTTGACAAAAATAAGCATTAAGTTGATAGTTGCTCGTTCTTCACTATTAGATTTTTAAATCTTTATCTTTTTATTTAGAATGATTCTACTACGAGGAAAAACACCCCGGATTTTCAGGGACGATATTCCAAGTAAGGAAAGTTGTCCCGGAAAACCCCGCAACATATTCTTGTTCAAGAATGTCCTCCCGGAAATTCCGAGAGCATATTCTATTGTGTTATAATGTTCCTGGAATATTCAAAATGATTTTTCAGGACAAGACGGCTTTTTGATTGAGCTATCTGTTAAAAAAATGGTTTCTAATCTTCTTCGGAATGGCAAAATCTTTGTTTTGTTTGCTTTTCAGTCTGCCATTCCGTCGAAGAATAGAATTTATAAAATCTGAACTAATACTTTTACCCCCTCAAGCATATCCAGATGATATAAATGCTATGTTTTACAATATTTTGAATTGAAAAAGCCCAGAGTCTGATGTATTTCCTCTCGAATCTTTCGTAATTATTTTCCAATAATAGATGGTATTTGAGGCAATAGAAACACTAAAAGTGCTCTCCTCAATATCGTTTGCAATAATTTCTGGCGTTGCGGTGGTATCAAAATATAAATCATACCCAACAATATCGTCATCAACATCAGTTCCTCTCCAATCTAATATCAGTTCATTGGTAGTAACTCTTACAGATTCTGCCATAGCAGGCGAAATGGCTTCAGCAGGAAATGGCGCATAGGATTCAATAGCATCCCCGGCATTGTAAAACTTCCAAATAGCGCTTTGGGCAGTTTCGGTAATCGCGTTTGATTTTGAAATCACATACCAACTATAAGGTGTTCCTCTACTTAAAACAATTGGCGTTTGAGTCTCTGTAGATTGATGTATAGAAGTATCGCCCGTTGTTAGATTCGTGAGTTCTAACTCATAACTATCTGTATTCGCACTGGATTCCCACTCAAATAATACCGTACTTTCTGTTGAAGTAATATTTGTTCCAACGTTACAAAGTGAATTTTCAAAAGGAAAAATTAATTTAGAAGCTGTCGGATTTTGAGTTGTTTGCTGTTCATTTCCACTTTCATCACTATCACTACTACAATTAGGAAGCAATATGATTAAGCTAAAAAGAAATATTAGTTTTTTCATTTTTTCACAATTTTAAAAGTAGACTGAAAATTCTCGAAGCTTATAGAAACCATGTATATGCCCGATTCAAGGAATGAGGTATCCACTTGGATAGCACTATTAGAAGCTGTATATTTTTTTGAGATCACACGTTGTCCTAAAAAGGAATATATGGTAAGTTCAACATCTTGTACTTTATTGCTCCCCAAAAATACATTTAGGTTATCCTGCAATGGGTTTGGATATAAGAACACTTCATCTGATATAAAAATGGTTTTCTCATAGGTGCCTTGGCATGCCTCGTCTGCACTTACCTTTATTGTATTGATTCCGCTTCTTAAGTTTAAAGTCACAAAAGTGTCCTGGGTGCTAAAAACAAATCCGTTAGCATCTATGATATAATTCGCTCCTCCCGACATCTCTAAAGACACCTTTGACTTGCTTCTATCAACTGTTGCAGCTACCGATAAATCTTCTGGTTCGGTAATAACGATTTCAAAACATGTTATATAATCAGGCTTTTCATATATTGTGATGCACAATTCGTAGGTACCGGCACGTAGGTTTCTGATTTCGACATCATTTGTAAAATCATATTCGGCTTCCACCTCAGCACCAATAATGGTTGCCTTATAATTAAAAATCTCACTTGCAATAATTTTGACTTTTCCATTATTACTACTTCTACAATTTTCGCTTGTGGTAAGGACCGTAAAATTTGTTGCAGGTAATGTAAAAAAAGCACAACCAAATAAATCAACGGTACTTCCAAACGGAGTACTTGGACAAAGATCATCTACATCAGACACTCCATCATTATCATCATCATCGCATATGAGTTTGTATGCCGCAGTTTCATCTTTGAACCAATTTGGGTATGACGCTGAAGCTTGGATATCATCAACCAATATACAGGTCAAATTAGGGTTATTAGTAACATCAAAACTTTCTATAATGGTATTAAAGCCATTATTGGCATTTACGGTTACCAACTGATTTGATGCACATAATAGTGTTTCTATGTTTGGATTTTGAATAATATCAATACTAGTCAATTGATTTAGTGTACAATTCAATTCAATTAAAGCGGGATTAGCACTTATGTCAATTGTTGTAAGCTTATTATCAGAAACGTCTATATAGGTTAACAAAGTATTGAGTATAATGTCCTCGCTTTCAATACTGGTTATTAGGTTACCTGAGCATTGTAACCGCTCTAATAATATGTTATTACTAATATCGACATCAGTCAATAAATTATTTCTACAGTTTAAAGAAGTTAAGTTTGTAAAATCTTGTATCCCAGTAAGGTCAGAAATATCATTTCCACTAATGTCTAAAGTACTTAGGGCACTTATCCCTGCTGTGGGCACATAATCATCTAAAGAACCAGAGTCCAGACCCAAATCTATAATCGCTTGCTCAAAACCATCATCTGGGATAAATGTTTGGTTATAATAACAATTCTCTGCATAAGATGAGGTATCGTCTTTTTGCCAACTCGCTCCTATTGTGTTTATATCATCAATCTCAATACAGGCTAACTCTGGGTTATTTAATGTATTAAACACTACTAAGTTATCGTTATTGCCATTATTTACGCGTAGTGTTACTAATTGGTTAGCAGCACAACTGATTTCTGTCAATCTACTATTCGCCCTAAGATCAAGGTCTGTAAACTGATTATCATTACAACTAAATTTTTCAAGATTAGTAAATAAATCTATCTCGATCTCAGAAAATTGATTTGATGAAATATCCAAAGTTTGTATACTATAATTATCATTTACAAACAGGCTATCGATTTGATTGTTAACACAAATAATCTCTGTAAGATTAGAGTTATTTCTAAGATCTAGACGGTTTACAATATTATTTGAAGAGCAATTCAAGGATTTTAGTGCTGTAAAATCTTCTATTCCCGTTAGGTCAGAAATCCCTTTATTACTAATATCCAAACTGTTTAATGAACTTATATTTATCGTAGGCACATAATTATCATTAGGGACATCATCATAAATTGCAAGAGCCTCTTCAAAACCATCGTCGGGTACGAATGTGTCATCATAACGACAATTCTCGCTATAAGACGCACTTTCATCCTTTTGCCAATTATCTCCTATACTATCTTCATTATCAATTTGGATACATGTCAGATCTAGATTGTTAACCGTATTAAATCTTAAAAGATTAGTATTATTTCCATTTTGTATACTTAATCTAACCAGTTGATTGGAAGACACATCAACATCTGTCAACATAGCGTTTGCTCTCAAATTTATATCTGTAAGCTCATTAGACGCTATACTCAAGTTAGTAATATTTAAAAGCTGATCAAGATCATTAATTTCAGAAATCTGGTTGGATGATAGGTCAAGAATTACAATATTAGTATTATTGATAAGCTCAACATTTTCTATTTCGTTATTAGGTGCCGATACTATAAGAAGAGCATTGTTCTCTTCTATGTCCAGAGTTTTGAGCTGGATATTTCTGCAATACAGTTGTTCCAATTGCTTATTACCACTTAAGATTAAATCCCCTAATGGATTATCAGAACAATCCAAAGATCTGAGCTGTTCATTTTCTATTAAATCAATAGTTGTTATTCTGTTATTAGAAAAGTTTAACGAGTCTAGCTGTTGATTGAAACGAACTTCTAAATCGGTTAATTTATTTGAAGCACAACTTAGGCGTTCGAGTGCTGTAAAGTCATCTACCGTTAAAGTCTCGAGTAAATTATTATTGCAACTTAACCCTGTGAAAAAGTCATAAGATATTGTGGTATTATAAATTAAGTCAGTAATTTGATTAGAATCACAGTTAAGCTGTTCAAGGTTGGTATTTAGACTGAAGTCGAACTCTTTGAGATAATTTAAAGAACAATCTATTTTTTTTAGGTTGGCAGCACTAGAAACATCCAACATTGATAAATTATTATCTGTACAATCCAGTTCTTCTAATGTACTTGATATTGGATCAAGATCCAGTGTTGTAAACTTATTCTTACCGCAAAACAATTGTTTAAGGATAGTTCCTGTAATATTTAATCCGTCGACTCCTGTTTTTGAAATATTGTTCGAACTACAATCTAGCACTTCCAGATTACTCATATCACTTACATTGAGTTCGGCAAGGTTGTTATTGTCGCATACCAGCTCTATCAGATCCAAATTCGGATTTGACTGTAGGTCTATATTTTTCAATTTATTATCCCCACAGTTAAGCTTTATTATAGAATCGTTTACCTGAAAATCAAGCTCTTGAAGATTGTTACTGAAGCATGAAAGGTTTTTTAGAGAAAGATTAGCACTTATATCTAAAAATGATAATTGATTTTCTGAACAATTCAAAGAATCTAAAGCTACAAAAGCCTCTATACCGGTAAGGTCAAAAATGTTTCTATTGTTCACATTGAGGATTTCTATTTTGTTTATTGAATCGGTCACCACATAATTATCCAAAGAACCGCTATCATAACCCAGATCAATTAAAGCCTGTTCAAAATTATCGTCTGGAATAAAAGTTTTATTGGATAAACAATCTAAACTGTAGGATGCAGTTGCATCAATAGACCAATCCGTTTCTGCTTCTGCAGCTGCGACATCATCAACACGAATACATCCCAAATCTGGATTTGAAGTTGCATCCAGAAAAGTCAATACTCCTGTTACATCATTTTTTAGTGTTAAATCCACCAAATTATTTGAAGAGCAATCCAGATATTCTAAATTAACTAATGTCGTCACATCAAGATTACTTAATACATTATTTGCCAGTTTTAAAGTATCTAAGGAAACAAAATCTTCAATACCAGTTAATCGTTCTATATTTTTGCCGTTTATATCTAATACGGTTATCGTATCAAGACTTGCTGTAGAAACAAGATTATCTAGTGCCCCTTCATCATATCCCATATCTATTAAAACCTGCTCAAAATTATCATCAGGCACAAAGGTTAGTGGCTCACATGTTTCTTTATAAGAAGCAATATTGTCTTTAAACCAGCCATCACCAATTTCAGAAATATTATCAACCTCAATACAATATAAATTGGGATTATTAATTGTATTTAGTGTTATTAATTCTGTATTGTTTCCGTTTTTGATATTCAAAGAAGTTAATTGATTTGACACACAATTTAATGAGGTAATCGAATCATTTTCACTAATATCAATTTCTGAGACTAAGTTAAAAGAGATATCTATTAATTCTAATTCTTTATTTTCAACAACATCTAGCAATGTTAATTGGTTAAATGCCGAAACCAAAGTTTCCAATTTTTTATTGTTCTCAAGCTCTAAAAGAGATAATTGATTATTAGAACACCCCAGAACCTCTAAGGAATCATTCATACTAAGGTTTAACTCTGCTAACTGATTGTTGGAAACGATTAAATTGGTTATGAATCTATTGCTAGTGGTCTCTAGAGTACTTAATTGATTATCTGAAAGATCAATAAATCTAAGGGAGTCATTTGCGATCAAATTCAATTCTTTTATTTGATTTGAAGCACATAAAAGATTTCGTAAAAACGAATTAGCACTAACTTCTAAAGCATCTAACTGATTATTAGAACAGAATAATTCTTCTAATTTAGTGTTGCTATCTACCTCTAAATTGGTAAGCCGATTATTTGAACACTTGAAGCTTATCAACATTTCATTTTTAGAAATATCTATATTTTGTATTTGATTAGAGGCAACATCCAAAGTTTCTAATTCTGGGTTAAAAGCTTCACCAGAGGTGTTAATTAAAATAAGTTCGGTTAAGATGTTGTCCTGACAATTTAATTTTTCTAAAGAGCCGTTATTCGAAACATCCAAGTTATCAATTTGATTCGAAGAACAGTTGAGATCTATAAGTGCCCTGTTTTGACTAATATTGATATTTACTAAACGGTTATTAGCACAATTAAGAACTTCTAAACTTTCAAAACCCTCAATACCTGTAAGGTTTGAAATATCTTTATTAAAAATATTGAGATTGGTGACTGTATTAATATCTTCGGTCAATACCACCCCGTTAAGCTCATTATCAGAATCAATTCCAAGATCAATAAGCGCTTGTTCAAAGCTAGGATCGGGTATTATGGTTTCTTGAGCAAATAACACTTGCACAGAAAAAAATAATACGATCAATGAAAAATTTATAAACTGTATTTTCATCATTCTAGTTTTAACTTAAAATCCCCCAGGTAATAGAAGTTCTTAGTTTCTTACCTTTAAATCATTAAACTTATGCATGTATTTTTTATGGGTATGAAAAGTCTTTTCCATACTGGATTCCACGTATTGTATTATCTCTTCTCTATAATCAGGATTAGAATCTATTTTCTGCCAAAACGGATGTTCCTCTAGAGGGATAAGTACAATACCTTCGGCAGTGGTTGTAAAATTGGTTGAAGAAACTTTTTGCAATTGTTGATCCTTCAGCATTTCCGCGTATTGTTCTCTTGCTAAATCTATTGAGGTTTCTATCTGCTCTCTTTCAATTTTAAAATAAACAATATCGTCTAAATCGGGATATACTATGTTATCCTTGACCTGGCCTTGATGTTTTTCTTCTTCGTGCACATGAACGTCTTTCTGTTCAATAAAGCCAGAATTATCTTTAAACCCGATAGCTTCTTTATATCCTGGAACTAATTTTGATAACGCACTGTTAGATGCATTTATCGTTTTCTTTAATTCACTATAATCTTCTTTCAATGCCATAAGCTCATCCTCTTGTTTTGCAACAACATTGCTTAGATCATTTATGTTAATTCCCACTGCAACATTTACAATGCTTACATCATTTGCTATTTTATTTGTTGTAGACCAAGCCACACCTACTACTTTTTTATAATCTCTGGTCTTCATATTTTGTGGATGAACAGCTTTGGCAAAACCACTGCCAAATTCGCTGGGTAAAATGTAATCTCCAGGTGCCACATTACCAATCACCTTTACTGGCACCTGACCCATAAAAGCAATTTTTACATATTTTTTTTCATTATTTGGCTGTGGCATATTACCCAATACAATTGGCCTTGTAGAAACAACCATCACTTTTTCTGCTCCCCACACATTTTTGGTCACAAAACCATTTTTTACTCCTACTAATTCGCCAGCTGTAAAAGATTCTGAAAGATTTTCTTTAGGTAACCACTCTGCATAGTCCCCAGCTCCTGATTGATATGAAACCCCTATATTTTTTTCACTATTTTCTACATAAAAATCTCTTTCTTTTATGGAGTCACCTAGATTTACCGCTAGTACAATAAAATTTGCTATTTTCACGACTACATTTAACGCTTTAACCGCTACTTTGCTTGGAGCTGGCGAAACAATACATGCCCCGAATCCTGCACATCCTGCAAAAGCAGCAAGCTCTGATGTTGAACCAGCCAATGCCTGAAGTTGTTCTGCACCTGTAACAACAATTAATCTTGAAGCATTAAAAATACTTAGGTTTCTACTTGCTAGTCCTCGCTTGTAACCTTCATCATTGGTAAGTTCATTAACAGTAACCCCCTCTATTCTACCCCACATCTTTGGTGCATCTTCGGGATCACTTTGATCCCAAAATGATATGTAATTATTATCCTTTGATCTACCTTCATTTACTTTAATCGCAATACCCTGCATACTACCTTCAACCAATAATGGATACGTATTAATGTTATTTTGCCCACCTTCACCATCTAAATTAGCATTTATGCTCACTTTTCCGTTTAGTTTGGCCGGTCCATCGACACTTAAATCTTTAAACTTACTCTCACCATTGAAAACAGCATCTCCATCAAATTTGGCAGTTCCCTGGGCAGCAACGTTCAAATCTCCTGAAAAGTTTGAAGTGGCATTATTATTAACGTTTAGTTCATCGTTTAAATCAGTCTTGCCTTGTACATCCAGGGTATTATTAAGACCTGCAGCGCCATCTACATTTAATTCGCCTGTTAGATTAGTGGTATTGTTATTATTAACATCCAAAGTACTATTTAATCGAGTTGGTCCTCCTACGGTTAACTCACTATTCAAATCAGTTATATCATCTACTTCTAACTTACCAGTAGCTTTGATATCTCTGTGAAAACCGTAAGGTAAAAAAGTAAGTTTTTCGCGACTCATATCTACAAAACCAGAACCTGCACCACTAAAATCTATCTCTACTTTTAGATCTTTACTGGTACCATCCCAATTGATTTTGGTGAACTCGTCTGGGTTTACACTACCAATAGTCAAATTAATCCTACCATATTGATCTGTATTCGTAGTTTGTATCTCCTGATACTCAATACCGTTATTAGCATCAATGATCGTAAATCGGATAGATACTGTAGCATTTGGTAAAATATTGCCTTCAGCGTCTACCCCGGGTAATTCTTGATTATCAGGACCTATAATCACGGCCTGATAGCTAATTCCATCTGTTTGGGCTATTAGATGTATACTTGCTAAAAAAAACAGTGTTAGTATTATATTTTTCATGGCTATGTTGTTTTTAGTTTTTTATTAATTCTATGAGTTCGTCTAATTTTGGAGACAAAATGATCTCGATGCGACGATTTTGAGCTCTACCTTCTTCGGTCGAATTATCGGCTATTGGATCATATTCGCCTCGACCTGCAGCTGTAAGATTTTTTTGATTTAAATTTTGATTGTTTCTCAGCACCTCAACAATAGCGGCAGCTCTTTTTAGTGACAAATCCCAGTTATTGGACACTTCTTTATTTGGAATTAAGGGCTGATTGTCGGTATGCCCTTCAATACGTATTGACACATCAGGGTTTCTTGACAAAACATCCCCAAGAGCATTAACTGCATTTTCACCTTCTGGTTTGACTTCCCATTTTCCTGAATCGAAAAGCAAATCATTTTCTAAAATAATTTTAATACTCCCATCATCTTTTTTGGTAGCCAATTCATTTCCGGTGTAAGGCAATAGTGCTTTAGAAATTGAGGTTCGAAGCGACTTGATTTCTTCTTCTTTAGATCTTATCTCATTACGTAAATCTGTAATTTGTTTGGATTTATCTTCGAGCTCCTTTATTTTTTGAGTATTTGTTTCCACTTCTTCTTTAAGGTTGATTAGTTCCTCACTCTTGTGTTCTTCAACTTTCGAAAGATGAATAAGTAGCCCCAGTCCAAAAGTATGCGCATTAATCTTAAGATCTCCCTGAATATCTTTAAAGGTCCCTGCTATACCATACATATATTGTGTAAAAGCGGTAAGTTTTTGAGATACCTTATATTGGACGCCTAATCCCCCTCTAAAGAAATAGATCGGTGTGTCGAAATCATCTTCTCCAGCCAGATTAAACACTTGATTATTTAACGTTTGTGTTCCTTGAATTAAAAATTCTGCCGCGGCAGTAGTTTTTATATAGAATGTAAAGTCGCCAGGCTTATAAAACTCGTAGTCGAAGCCTGCATTAATCCCAATGTAAGTAATATCCCATTCAAAAAAATTATCTAATGCTCTATCACTTCCTATGGATCCATAAGTACTGTAATTACCAGTTACATTTAGAAATAATCGTTCTGTAAAAACACTTTTTCGATACCCTAGGCTTAAAAAAGTATGGTCTGTGGCACGAAGGTTTTCAAGTTCTCCTCCTAACGAATTTTTAAAATCAAAAGAAGATATTGTTTTACCGGCTTCTAAGTATAGTTGTTGACTTTTCAAAGAAGATATAAATAACAAACAAGTTGCGATGAGTATAAGTTTCCTCATGATTATTCTTTTATAAGTTTGGCTGTAAATTTTTTATTTCCTGATGAGACGCTTAAAAAATAAGCCCCCTTAGAAATATCATCTAAAGAAATTGTCAATAATTGGGTAGCAGATTTTTTTTGTGAACGAATAGTTCTTCCCATGATATCAAACAAAACAATATCGATCTGATTCGTAATCGGTTGGTCAAAAGAAATATTGATAGATTGTTGAAATGGATTTGGATAAAGAATTGCATTCAGGCTACTCTCATTAGGTGTAGTGATTATTTTTGCTGAAATAAATGGTTGCTGAAAGCCTTGCCGTAGGGTATATCCATTTTTACTATAGGTGCCAATCACACTACTTTGCCCTATACTTTGACTAATACTATAATTTCCGGCATTGGTAGTAACAATATTTGATGATCCCCCAACACCTAAAGAAGATCGCATTAACGAGTACTGTTTTTTTTCAGCTTTATCTTGATTTTGACGAAAATCTTGACCGTAACACCCGATTGTAAACAGACAAAAAAGGAATATTATGATTTGTGGTTTCATTGGTTGTTAAATATGATGGTTAGATTGTTTTATATAGTTGACGTCTCTCAAATACAATTTGAGAAATACAAACTTTAATTATTCGGTTACGCGAATAATTATAGTGTACTTAAGATATAAGTACGTGGTTCGACAGGTTGAAAAAATCAACCTAACAGATTGTACATTCTGATATGGGACTATCTACTCATGCTATGGGATTATTCTCTGTAGTAGTGTTAGAGAAAATACCAAGACCCTAGATATAATTCGATTGGGGAGGACAATACCTCAGGGAGTTCAAAACATCTTTGCTTAATTAAACTGATATAAAAGTAATTGTTAGAAACCACAAAAACAAGAGTAATACTATCAAAACCAGTAATTTACACTACAAAATACGTAGAAACACGTATATGTTTAGGAGAAGGTATTCATCGTATTTTGTACTTTTTGATAATAAGAACCCCCAAATAAATTAAGGTGTACCAAGAGATAATACAATTGCCAGATAGGTATTCGATCTTTCCAATTCTCTAACAAAGGAAATGTTTCAGTATAAGAATTAAACACGGTAGAATCGAAACCACCAAAAAGATGCATCATAGCAATATCCATTTCTCTGGGCGCATAGGCCACTGCAGGATCTATAAGGCAGGGCATACCATTTTGTGTAACCATATAATTTCCACTCCATAAATCACCGTGTAGTAAACTTGATTTTTCTACAGGAATTTCATCTTCAACGACAGTATAAAAAAGTTCCAGATTCGAGAATGAATACCCTTTTTGAATAGCCAATCTAAATTGGGGTTCTAATCGCTGAGTAATGTAAAACTCTGAAGCCGAATCACAGCTTTTATTATATTGCGGAAGGCTTCCGATATAATTATCCTCTTCAAAACCAAAATAAGGCTGATTTTTCTTGTGCATCATTGCTAAATTTCTTCCAAATAGCTCCCAAAAATTGTTGATTTTACCTTTTGAATCTATGTACTCCAAAATTAGAAAAGTACTATTTTCTAATTCTCCAAAACATATAACCTTGGGTATCACAAAGGTATTTGAATCCCACAATGCTTGTAGTCCTTTTGATTCGGCTCTAAACATTCCTGGAAATCTTGAAGCACTATTTATTTTTACCGCAAAACTCTGTACGGTGGTTATTAGCTGGTATACTTGATTGATATCTCCACCTGATAGCGGTTTGACGGCTATAATTTCTTCTTGAAGTATTTTTTCAAAATGTTCTTTAAGTTCTGAAGAGAACATTATTTTCTTTTATATGTCAAATAGGTAAACGGATAATTGTGTTTATCATCCTTATCATGAAATTCTTCTTTTACCAATTCCCATACCCCAGTATCGATTTCTGGAAAAAAAGTATCTGCATCAAACGTTCCTTCATGCACTCGTGTTAGTTCAATAGCATCTGCATATTCCATACCAATAGTATAAATTTCTCCTCCGCCAATAATAAAAGGTTGTGGATCACTTTTGGCAATCTCTAATGCCGCTTCTATATCTTGTACAACCAAAGCACCTTCTGCTTTGTATTCTTTATTTCTGGAAATTACAACATGTATACGGTTAGGCAACAGTTTAGGAAAAGATTCAAAGGTTTTGCGTCCCATTATAATATGATGCCCAGTTGTAAGTTGTTTAAACCTTTTAAAATCATCCGGCAAATGCCATACAAGATCATTATCCTTTCCTAGTTCATTTTGCTCACCCGCGGCGGCAATCATGGTGATCATTTGTTTTGGTTCTTTTTTTTCTGTCATCAGAGAAGGTTGTTTCCCTTTAATAAATTCTTCCTTTTTTTTAACAAGATCTTCTTTAGGATACATCAAATCCACATCTTTCTGAATTAAGGTTATCTCTTCTTTTTGCTTCGCTATTAGCTTTTCCATTTGGCGATCTGTCCATTCTTGTCCCATAAATGTGTTAAACAACCATACATTACAAAAATGTATTGTAAAAAGGAACGTCCAACATATAATGGCAACCAAAGACCAATAGACACCAAAAAAAGTAATTTCTTTACCAAATCCAAAAACCACGTTAAGTACAACCATAAAAATAGATCCGACTACAAAAACAATAAAATGCTGAAATAATCTTTTTTTCTGAATTACTCTTTTTCTTGCATGCTCATATAATTCACGCTGCTGCGGATCGATTTGTGGTGTTTCTTTTCTTTTGGAAAACATTTTAATAGTACCTTAGTAATGTACCAGTAAATATAAAGGTTTTAACAAAAAACCGAGAACTTACTTATGAAGAATTTATGAAAAGAACTTCTTCTTTTTTCTACTACTAATTACTACAGTGCTACAAATTCTGGTTTAGCACCAAGCACTGCGTTAACTTATAGGCTAAAAGCATGATTAAATATTTTAATCATAGAAAATTATAGCCGGATTAATTTTCTTTATGAAAATTCAAATTAATTGCCTTAGTTTTAAATAATGAATTTTTTAGAAACTATCTTCCTATTTTTTGCTTTACAAGCATTCATTTTTGCGATGTTATTTTTCTTAAAAAGGAAAGGTGATAAAATCGCAAATACACTATTGGGCATCTATATATTATTGTTTAGTTATAACATAATATATAATATTTTGTATTGGTCAAAACTTTTACAAACTGATCAATTTATACATCTAAGTTTTACAAACAGAATTCCATGGGTTTTATATGGCCCCATTTTATATCTGTACTTAAGAAGGATAATATATAAAAGTAAATTTAGAGGTATCGACCTGCTTCATTTTATTCCTTTAGTATATGTCTTAATAAATTATTCGCCTTATTTTCTCTTATCTACTTATGATAAAATTGAAGTGCTCACCAATAATAGACTTGGGTACTACGCATATTTCTATACACCACATTTTATTAAAGTTATAATTGCTTTAATGTTATTTTATTGCTCACAACTTTTTCTTTACTTCAAACAAAAGGTCAAAAGTTATAATAATTCGCGATGGTTGAAATGGTTGAGCTATTCATTTTGTGGGTATGTAATTTCATTTTCGTCATATTTTATTTTAGTGTACTTGAATGTATTAAGCGAAGGAGCTGATTATTTTATTGGTTTTTCCATGACATTTTTTATTGGATTGCTTTCATATTTTGGTTTTTTACAACCCAAAGTTTTTGATGGTCTATCTATGGACAGGGTTCTCCCGTTTAAAAAATATAGAAAAACCGGGCTTAGAAAAGATCACTCCTTAGAAATAAAGTCGAGATTGATTCATTATATGGAAACAGAAAAACCCTATTTGGATAATGAACTAAGATTAGACTATTTGGCGAAAAAACTTAATCTTTCAAGACATCATATGTCTCAAGTAATTAATGAGCATTTTGATCTAAGTTTTTTCGATTTTATTAATAAATACAGAATTGATGAAGCGAAAGAAAAATTGAGCAACACTACTGGTTTGAGTATGTCTGAAATATTATATACATGTGGTTTTAATAATCGAGTATCATTTTACAAAGCCTTCAAGAAATTCACTAAAATAACTCCTACTGAATATAAGCAGTTACATCAAAAGAAAAACACACTAGAGTAAAACTCAATCCTCTTTTTTCTCTTTGACCTTCATGAATACAATTTATGAACCATTTATTGTTTTCATATATAACATAAAAAATATGTAAATCTTTGACGGCAAATATCTTCTGCCTCTAAAGAATAACAAGTTTTAGTTAGAATTTATATTCATTTGTTTTTCACAAAACATATCATATTTCTAAAACTTAAAAACAAACATGATGAGAACTCTTACTACAGTATTATGGATTACTTTGCTCTTATTTTATTCATGTGGGATAGACGATTATATTCCAAATGATGATGACGCTCCTTCTCCTACTCCAGAAAAATATATATTATCTACACTTACTACACTACCTATCGGAACAGGTGGACTTGATGTAGATGTATACGGAAACATATATGCTGCCGATTTTGGGGTTGGTTTAGCCAATATTAACGGTTCTGATATTTTTAAAATAAACCCAAGAAATGGAGAATCAGAGCTTTTTGCAAATCTTGAACCTACAGGTCTTACCGGAAATCATTTTGATGCTTTGGGTAACTTGTATCAATCAAACTTTTTATCAAGCAAGGTCTTTAAAATAGATCAAAGTGGAAATGCTCAACTCTTTACTCAAGAAGTAGCACTACCTACGGGTATAACAATAGATAAATATGGGAATATTTATATATTAAGTTGCCAAAATGGTACCATTACCAAGTTTACGCAAAGTGGAAATTCTAGTATTCTGGCAACTAGTGCTGATTTTAAATGTGCAAATGGGATCACTTGGGTAAAAGACACAGGAAATATTTATGTAGTAAATTTTAATGATGGAAATGTATTAGAGGTTACACCTACTGGAGAGATTTCTATCTTAACCCCTATCCCAAATTCAACAGGTAATGCTCATATCACCTCTTTTGATGGAGAACTCTATCTTACGGCTGCTTCGTTAGGTCAAATTTATAAAGTAAGCCTGGATGGAACCTCTGTTGAAGTAATTGCTGGAGATGGAAGTGCAACAAATACCGATGGAGATGCTAAAACTTCAGGCTTAAGAACACCAAACGATTTAGCATTTAGTCCGGATGGCAAAAAAATATATATAAATTGTGTTGCAAACTCGGGAAATAGCAACGAATTATCTCCTACCGTTATACGTGTATTAGAAAAAGAACATTAATCTTAAAAGATATCGAAATGAGTTGGGGTGTATTATTCTACAACCTCAACTCCTTTCCAAAAAGCAACATATCCTTTGATTTGTTTTGCCAAATCACTGGTTTCAGGGTAGTACCAGGCCGCATCTTGATTTTCTTTTCCGTCCACCTCAACAGTATAGTATGAAGCTACTCCTTTCCAAGGGCAATTAGTATGAGTATCGCTAGATTTAAAAAATTCTTCTTTTATTGCTTCTGGCGGAAAATAATGGTTGTTTTCTATAACTTTTGTGTCATTACTTTCTGCTATAACTTGACCATTCCAAATTGCTTTCATTTTTTAAAATTTTGAGTTCTTATTTTGCTTTTCTAAGCAAGTAATCCTTATAATAATTATTCTGATCTGAAAAAGATTTAACGATCTCTAAACCCGATTCTTTGGCTAACCATTTTACAATATCATCATCATATTTCTGAGAAATTTCTGTATGTATGCTTTCCCAGGCTTCAAAATGAACTTCTAGAGATAAATCATCAATATCTACTTTTTGTTTTTCTGTGCTAACCAAATAACTCTTTGCTGTTCCACTTTCGGGATCATACACCTCCCAATGAATAAATTTATCTAAATCAAAATTTCCGCGTAGTTCTTTATTAATTCTGGTTAACACATTTTTATTAAAAGCTGCCGTTACTCCAGATTTGTCGTTATAAGCATCTAAAACTTTCTGAGGATGTTTTTTTTGATCAAATCCCATAAAAACCAGATCCTTTGAATTCATTGAATTACACAATTTTTTTAAAAACTGAATTGCCCTTGGGTGCAACAAATTTCCAATATTTGATCCCAGAACCATAATTACTTTCTTACGATCACTAATATGTTTTAATCGATCCAATACTTCAAAATATTCGCCTATTTGCCCCTGAACAAGTACTTCTTTCATTTCATGATTTAAGTTCTTTACGAGGCCATCAATTGCATTTTCGCTTATATCTATTGGTTTATATGCAAAGTCATACTTGTGGTTCAATAACTCTTTTAATAATACTTTTGTTTTTTTACCATCACCCGCGCCAAGTTCTATCAAATCAAAACCTTCTTTATCCTGGTCAAAACTTTGTACAATTTCAGTTTTATGGGTCTCAAAGATCTCATATTCTGCTCTTGTAAGATAATACTCGGGCAATGCCATAATTTGTTGAAAAAGTTCATCTCCAACTTCATCATAGAAATATTTTGACGATAGATATTTTGGGAATGCAGTTAAACCTTCGCATACCTCCTTCTCGAAAGTAGATATTATTACTTTTTGATCTTTAGAATTCATGTGAAATGGAATTAGTTATCTTTTACCAATCGCAATCCCGTAAATTGCCATCTTAGCTGTGGATGAAAAAAATTACGATATGTTGGTCTGGTATGGTTTTGAGGTGTGGCCACCGAGCCGCCACGAAGCACTTTTTGATTAACCATGAATTTTCCGTTGTACTCACCTAAAGCACCTGGGGCCTTTTTATAATTTGGATAGGGTGAATATGCACTTTCTGTCCATTCCCATCGTTCTCCCCATTTAAAATTAAGTTGAGCAACTTCCCATTCAAACTCTGTGGGTAAGCGTTGTCCTTTCCATTGCGAAAAAGCAAATGCTTCGTAATAAGAAATATGAGTGACCGGAGCTTCAGGGTTTAATTCTTTTAATCCTTGTAAGGTATATTGATATCTTTGCTTGTCTATGGTATACCAGTACAATGGTGATTTAATATCGCCATTTTGTATCCAATCCCAAGCCTCGGCGTGCCAAAGTAAACTGTTTTTATACCCGTTATCATCAATAAACTCAAGATATTCTTTATTGGTTATTAATTTGTTACTAATAGAATATTCATTAAGTAACACTTTATGCACTCCTAATTCGTTATCATAACAAAAATCAGTTCCTTTATATCCAATTTCATAGACTCCACTTTCTACAGTGATATACTTTGATGAGATATTAGAGGCTGAGTTTTCTGTGAAAGTATCATTATACTTAGGAAATAGAGGATTATTACCAAGTATAAACTTTATGTCTGTTAAAAGAAGCTCTTGATGTTGTTTCTCATGATGTATACCTATTTCAACTAATTTGAATATTTCTTTATCCTCATTTTCTTCGAGCAAGGCTTGCAAGTGCGAGGTTACATAGTCTCTATATTCATACACATCACTCACGGTAGGTCTTGAAAGGTTACCTCTGTTGGTTCGTATTACTCGTTTTCCTATGCTTTCATAATAGCTATTAAAAACGTAGGCATACTCCGGATGAAATCTTTTATAATCCTTGGCATATTTTGCTAATATAAATTCTTCAAAAAACCACGTTGTGTGTCCTAAATGCCATTTAGGGGGAGAAACATCTACTATTGGTTGAATTACGTAATCTTCAATTTCAAGAGGAGCACAAATTTCTTCAGAATCTGAACGGGTCTTTAAAAAAGAGGTTAATAAAGTATCGGTAATAATCATAAAAAAAAGTGTATTCGATTTACGAATACACTCAAATTTACTGATTTTTATTTTTGTTATAACTTTAACAAGGTTAATCCAATGTTAAAATATATTAATATTGTATTATGGTTTTATGAACGTAATAGGTACTGTATATGCAATTGCAATTGGCTTATTCCCCCATTTACCAGGTTCCATCTTAGGAATTGCTCTAATTATTCGAATCGCTTCTCTTTGTAAATATCGATGAGCACCGGTAACTTCTAACACCTCTATTTTACCTTTTTTATCTACAATAAATTCTACGGTTACCGTACCCTCTAAACCTTCTGCTAATGCAATATCTGGGTATTCGAAATTAGCAATGATATGATTCCTTAATTTATTATCAAAACATTGCGCTGGAGTTTGCCTAGAACGATCACATTTTGGCCATATCGGTGTAATCCCTTTTTCGGCCGCATTTTCTTGAGATAGAATAATCCCTTGTGCAAAGGAAAATCCAGAACATAAAATTGCAAATATTAGTAATAGTTTTTTCATAATGTGTTACTTTAAATTTGGGGGTTAAACCGCCACTGCTCCTTTAATATGAGGATGCGGATCATAGTCAACTAAAGTAAAGTCATCAAAAACAAAGCCAAAAATATCTTTTACCTCTGGATTAAGTACCATTTTAGGTAGTTTTCGAGGCTCTCTAGATAGCTGTAATTCTAATTGTTCAAGATGGTTATTATATATATGTGCATCGCCAAAAGTATGTATAAAATCACCAGCCTCATATCCACATACCTGTGCCATCATCATAGTAAACAAAGCATATGACGCTATATTAAACGGAACTCCCAAAAAGATATCCGCACTGCGTTGATAGAGCTGACAAGATAGTTTACCATCTGCCACATAAAATTGAAAAAACGCATGGCATGGTGGTAACGCTGCTTTTCCATTTGCTACATTTTCTGCAAAAGATTTTGAAGTATCTGGTAATACACTTGGATTCCAGGCAGAAACTAACATTCGTCTACTATCCGGATTATTTTTAAGTGTTTCAACAACTTCTTTTATCTGGTCAATTTCATTACTATCCCAATTGCGCCATTGATGACCATAAACAGGTCCCAGATCTCCATTCTCATCTGCCCATTCATTCCAGATACGCACTCCATTTTCTTGAAGATACTCAATATTAGTATCACCTTTCAAAAACCATAATAACTCATGAATTATAGATTTTAAATGAAGTTTTTTGGTAGTTACCATAGGAAAACCTTCACTTAGATCAAAACGCATTTGATATCCAAAAACACTTTTGGTACCTGTTCCAGTTCGATCTTCTTTTGCATTTCCATTCTCAATTACATGACGCACAAGGTCAAGATATTGCCTCATATTCTCTCTTACTATTTACGTTATTGTATAAGTTGTATAGTCTTCTCAAATATACAAAAAATAGGTTTCGAGAGTGTGTTTAACCCAAAGATTATAAAATAGTTATAAACCTGTTATGAAAAATGCGATTTTATTAAAAAACAAAAGAAATATTTATCCTATAATCATTCCTGCAATGGTAGCAGACAATAATGAAGCTACTGTACCTCCTATCAATGCTTTCATACCAAACTCAGATAATGTTTTACGTTGACCTGGTGCCAGAGAACCTATTCCTCCTATTTGTATACCTATCGAGGCAAAGTTTGCAAATCCACAAAGCATATATGTTGCCATAATTACAGATTTACTGTACGTAAGATGCAATGGATTAGCAGGGTTTTTTAAATCTGCTAATTGAATATAACCAACAAACTCACTAGCAGCTAGTTTTATTCCTAGGAGTTGCCCCATTAAAGCTATGTCTTCTTTAGCAACTCCAATCAGCCACATTAATGGCGCAAAAAGATAGCCTAAAATAAGTTCAAGAGATAAGTTTTCGTAAGATGTATTTGATGCTATCCATGTGTTTACAGAAGTAATGTCCCCAACCCAACTTAATATACCATTCAACATAGCAATAAAGGCGACAAATACTAATAACATAGCACCAACATTTACAGCCAATTTTAAGCCTTCAGTTGTTCCGTTTGCTATAGCGTCTAAAATATTAGATCCTATTTTTTCTGAAGAAACATGTACATCTGTATTAATTTCTTCCGTTTGCGGAAAAAGTATTTTAGAAATAACAATTGCTCCTGGAGCTGCCATTACTGATGCTGCTAATAGGTGTTTTGCAAATTGTAATCTTAAAACCGGGTCGTCTCCTCCTAAAAATCCTATATAAGCTGCCAATACAGCGCCCGCAACAGTAGCCATACCACCTACCATAACCAATAGCATTTCAGACTTATTCATCTTTTCTAAATATGCTTTAATCAATAGAGGTGCTTCTGTTTGGCCTAAAAAGATGTTACCAGCAACACTCAAACTTTCTGCTCCAGATATCTTTAGCGTTTTAGTTAACAACCAAGCCAAGCCTTTTACTACTTTTTGAATAACCCCTAAATAAAATAATAATGAAGTTAAAGCTGAGAAGAATATAATGGTCGGTAATACTTGAAAAGCGAATATAAAACCAAAGGTGTCCATGTCTACTACCAAACCTTCAAACAGAAATTTACTTCCTGCTCGAGTAAAGTCTAAAACACTAACAAATAGACTTCCTACCCATTCAAATATCGTTTGAACAAACGGTACTTTTAAAACTCCAATGGCAATTATCACCTGAAATCCAACACCTAATCCAACTGTTTTCCAATTAATTGCTTTTCGGTTACTACTAAACAAATACGCTATGATTAAAAGTACAATCATACCGAGTATTCCTCTCCATAAACTATTAAAAGAAAACCCCTGGTTAGGCACAAGTGTATCAACTTGTGTAACCTGAACAGGAGTAGCTGTATCTTTTTGCGCTGTTAACAAATACGAGATTCCTTTTTTTGATACTACCAGAGTTGAATCTGTAATCGTATTTACTTTATATTTTATAATTGAATCTTCTGCAACTTCAGGAAATAGAAGTAAAATATTATGCTGTTGCAGATAATCTCCTTGTAAGGATTCTTCTGAATTTATAGTATAAGAAAATTGGCCTTTTTCAAATTGAAAATAATCTCCTTTTTTAACTTTCATAACTTCTCCCGAAGCGTTCTCTCTTTTCTCTAAAGTCCATTTTTTCTCAATGGATTGCGCAAATGATATTGTAAAAACAGAAAATAAAAACAGAAAAGTTAGTAGTCCTTTCTTCATAAAAATTGACCTCATTTAAAAAATATAATTAGACCCCTAAGTAGTGTTTGATTGTGTTGTGCAAAACTAGCCTCGTTTAGAAATTTCGTCTCTGATCCGTGCCGCTAGTTCATAATCTTCATTTGCAACAGCCTGATCAAGCATTCTATTAAGTTCATCCAGAGAAAGATCTTTGTAACTAGTTTCTTTACCTACCATTTCAACATCTTCAGACACCAACTCGTCTACCAATAAACTTTCTGGATCATTTTCATCTTCTTTTTTGGGATTGACTTTTAGATATATCCCCGCCTGATCTAATATATTTTTGTATGTAAATATCGGCGCTTGAAAACGCAGTGCAAGAGCTATAGCATCACTTGTTCTTGCATCTATAATTTCTTCAATCTTATCTCGTTCACAAATGATACTAGAATAAAAAACACCATCAACAAGTTTATGAATAATGACCTGTTTTACAATAACCTCAAATCGATCTGCAAAGTTTTTAAAAAGATCATGGGTTAATGGTCTAGGAGGTTTGATCTCCTTTTCTAAAGCAATAGCTATAGATTGTGCTTCAAAAGCACCTATTACTATTGGCAACTTTCTTTCCCCATCTACTTCACTTAAAATTAGTGCATATGCACCATTTTGGGTCTGACTGTATGATATTCCTTTTATGTTCAGACGAACTAAACTCATAATGCTCTCAATAAAAAAAGGCTGTTTGAACACACGGACTTTTACCAAAGTTCAAACAGCCCTTAATTGGGCACAATTTATGAAAATTATGCGTTATTCGACTTAAATTCTTTTAATTTTTCTATAAGTCTTGGCACTACTTCAAAAGCATCTCCTACTATTCCGTAGTCTGCTGCTTTAAAGAAAGGTGCTTCTGGGTCATTGTTTATAACCACTTTTACTTTACTTGCATTAATCCCTGCAAGATGTTGTATTGCTCCAGAAACTCCAACAGCTATATACAAGTTAGAAGCCACTGGTTTACCTGTTTGTCCAACGTGTTCACTATGCGGTCTCCAACCCATATCACTTACTGGTTTAGAGCATGCTGTTGCTGCTCCTAATACTTCAGCAAGATCTTCAATCATCCCCCAATGCTCCGGTCCTTTTAAACCACGACCACCAGATACAACAATCTCGGCATCAGCAATAGAAACTTTATCTGTAGCCTTATCTACTGATGTTACATTTACATTAAAATCTGCATCTGATAACGATGGAGCAAAAGCTTCTGCGCTTGCGGCTCCAGAATTTTCTTTTAGTCCAAATGCATTATTAGACAATCCAATTACCTTAACATCTGTTGACATCTCGGTAATATTAAATGCTTTATTTGTAAATGCTGTACGTTTTACTTTAAAAGGAGCTGCACTTTCTGGTAATGCAACCACGTTAGATGCATACCCTGCATTAAGGTTTACAGCTAATAATGGAGCTAAAAACTTACTGTCTGCAGAAGAACTTACCACAACAACTTTAGAAGCTTCTTGCGTAGCAGCTTGTTTGATCGCATCAGCATATGCTTTTGCATTAAACCCAGACAATTTATCGTCTTTTACTTCTAATACCTTATCAACACCATAAGTTCCTAACTCGCTACTATCTCCTCCATTAATACTTATTGCAGTAACTGTTGTTCCCAACATAGTCGCTACTTCTTTTGCATAAGATGCTACTTCGAAAGCTGCTTTTTTAAACTTTCCTCCTTCACTTTCTGTATATACTAAAACTGACATATTTTTTTCTTTTAAATAGCTTTTGCTTCGTTATGTAATAAATCTATAAGCTCCTGTACATTATCTGGAGATACTAGTTTCACATCTCCTTTAGGAGCTGGTTTCTGAAACTGAACGGCCTTAGTTTCGTGATCAGCATCAACTGGATCAACAACAGTTAATGGTTTCTTACGAGCCATCATAATCCCACGCATATTTGGTATACGCAAATCACTTTCTTCAACAAGTCCTTTTTGACCTCCAACAACCAAAGGTAATTTAGTTGTAGATGTTTCTTTACCTCCATCTATTTCACGAATAGCAGTCGCCACATCACCTTCTATCTCTAAACCGATACAAGTATTCACAAAATTAGCACCAGTAATGGCAGCAACCATACCTGGCACCATACCGCCATTATAATCTATCGACTCTCTACCTCCAATAACAAGGTCATAACCTCCATCCTGAACGACTTTTGCCAATTGTTTAGCAACATAAAAACCATCAGTAGCTTCAGTATTTACTCGTATTGCATTATCTGCACCTATAGCTAGCGCTTTACGTAGTGTAGGTTCTGTCTCAGGGCCACCAACATTTACAACATCTACAGATGCTCCTTGTTTTTCTTTAAACCACATTGCACGAGTTAAACCAAATTCATCATTTGGATTAATCACAAATTGCACACCATTAGTATCAAACTTAGTATCCCCATCCGTAAAATTAATTTTGGAAGTTGTGTCCGGCACATGGCTAATACAAACTAATATCTTCATTTTATATAGGTATTTTTTGAGAATTTAATAATAAATGCGAAGGTACAAATAAAATGTCAAATTTACTATGCGTGCATAATAAATTTTTTAATATTCCACTGCCTCCTAAGCGTTTTAATTGCTACTTTTGCCTTTCGTTATAGCAAAAAACAATTTTTTACACATGAAAACGATACAATTCAGAGAAGCAATTTGCGAAGCAATGAGCGAAGAGATGCGCCGAGATGAATCCATTTATTTAATGGGTGAAGAAGTTGCAGAGTACAATGGAGCCTACAAAGCTAGTAAAGGTATGCTAGATGAATTTGGACCCGATCGTGTCTTGGATACTCCTATCTCTGAATTAGGTTTTGCTGGTATTGGAGTAGGAAGTGCTATGAATGGTAATCGACCTATTATAGAATTTATGACCTTTAACTTTTCATTGGTAGGGATCGATCAAATTATAAATAACGCTGCAAAAATGCGTCAAATGAGTGGAGGGCAATTTAATATCCCTATTGTTTTTAGAGGTCCTACAGCTTCTGCTGGTCAATTAGGGGCGACACACTCACAAGCTTTCGAAAACTGGTTTGCTAATACACCAGGGCTAAAGGTAGTAGTTCCTTCAAACCCTAAAGATGCAAAAGGATTATTAAAAGCTGCCATTAGAGATGATGATCCGGTTATCTTTATGGAAAGCGAACAAATGTATGGTGATAAAGGAGAAGTTCCAGAAGGTGAATATACAATTCCATTAGGTGTAGCAGAAACCAAAAGAGAAGGTAACGATGTTACTATTATTTCTTTTGGAAAAATTATAAAAGAAGCCTATAAAGCAGCGGATGAGCTTGCTAAAGAAAATATTTCTTGTGAAATTATCGATCTAAGAACTGTTCGTCCTTTAGATCTTGATGCTATTTTCACTTCAGTTAAAAAAACTAATCGACTAATTATCCTTGAAGAAGCATGGCCTCTTGCCAACATTGCTTCAGAAATCACTTATCAGGTTCAATCTAATATCTTTGACTATCTGGATGCACCTATTATAAAAATTAATACGGCAGATACACCAACCCCTTATTCTCCTGTTTTATTAGAAGAGTGGTTACCAAATAGCAAGGATGTAGTTAAAGCCGTAAAAAAAGTGATGTACAAATAAAATTTACTTTTTTATTTTACGTTTCATCAATTTTAGGAATGCAGCCTTGATATCCTAACCCTCAAAAATGGCCTAAAAATTGATGCATCCACTAACTATCATAAGTATTAACTATAATAACTTTAGATGAAAAAAATTATTTTAGGAGTAATTCTTGCTGTATTTAGCTGCACAGCTCTCCTTTCGCAAACTAAAGTTGGTGGGCAAGTATATGATAGCAACAAACAACCTATTCCTTTTGCAAATGTTGTATTTGTAAACTCTACAATTGGTACTATTACAGATGAAAACGGTAATTTTTACATGGAGTCAGATAATAACCATTCTGACATCAAAGTTTCATTTATTGGTTTTCAAACAAAAACGATAGCTCTTAATAAGCGAGTTACATATAAAATGCAGATAACTCTAGAAGAAGAAGCTGCATCTTTAGATGAAGTCGTTATATATAAAGGTAAAACCTCTAAGAAAAATAATCCTGCTATCGATATTCTAAAGAAGATATGGGATAATCGACGGGTAAATGGAGTCAAAAAATTTAAACAATACACATACGACAAGTACGAAAAATTAGAATTTGATCTAAATACTATTGATAGCGCTTTAATTAATAGTAGAATTTTCAATGGTATGGAGTTTATTTTTGACGATATAGACACCTCCAGAATTACAGGAAAAACGTATCTCCCAATCTTTCTAAACGAAGCCATTTCAAAAGTATATGGGGATAATCAAATAAATGAATATAAAGAAGTATTAACCGGAAATAAAAATGCCGGATTTAGTGATAATCAAACGCTAATTGCTTTCGTTAAAGATTTATATTCCGACTATGATGTATATGAAAATTACTTAAAATTCTTTGATAAAAGTTTTACAAGTCCGCTATCACGTACCGGAGTTGGTGTATATAATTACATTCTTTCTGACAGTGCCTATATAGGCAATAAATGGTGTTATAATATCATATACTATCCAAGGCGTAAAAACGAACTTACCTTTAAAGGAGATTTTTGGGTAAATGATACCACATGGGCTATCAAGGAGATCAACCTTGAAGTTACAAAAAGTGCTAATATAAACTGGGTAAAAGATTTATATATTGAACAAGAGTTTGATGTATTAAATGATTCCATTTTTCTAATCACAAAAGATTATTTTCAATCTGATTTTGCTTTCAGTAAGAAAGAAAAATCACGTGGGGTATACGGTAAAAGAACCACACTATACGACAATTATAAATTCAACATAAAGAAAGATAAAAAGTTTTATCAAACCCAAGTAGATCCATATGATCAGGACATATACAATCGTGAAGATTCGTTCTGGAAAAATGCCCGTATGGAAGAACTGAACAAAGATGAACAAAAAGTCTACAAATTGCTTGACACACTTCGCACAGTAAAAGCATTTAAGCGACTTTATAATATCGGAACAATTTTAGCTACGGGATATATAGAATTTAATGGGTTTGATTTTGGACCTTTGTTTTCAACTGTGGGATTCAATGATATTGAAGGTTGGAGACTACGTGCAGGAGGTAGAACCTATTTTACTTCTAATGACAGATGGCGTATAGAAGGATATGGAGCCTATGGCTTTAAAGACAATAAATTCAAATATGGCATATCCGGAAAGTATTTGGTAGATCGAAAATCCAGATTAATAGTATCGGCCGGAAATCGTAGAGATGTAGAACAATTAGGAGCTAGCTTAACCAACACCAATGACGTAGAAGGCAGAAGCCTTGCTTCGTCATCTGTAATAGCCACTGGAGATAATACTAGATTGACCTCTATTAATTTATCTGCATTTTCTATGCAATTAGAACCCAGAAAAAACTTTACCGTAGGAGTTACAGGATCGTACAGAAATTTAAAACCCGCAGATCGATCCCTATTTAGTCTTGATTTTGTTGATCCCGCTACCGGAGAATTACAAACAGAAATACAGCAAACAGAAATTGCAACATCTCTCGCCTATTTTCCTGGGCGCAAAACCACAGGTTATGGAGTCGATCGAATCACGGTTAACCAGGGTGATTTTGCGACTCTTTTCTTAAACTATAGCGTAGGGTTACAGGACATTATCGAAAGCGATTTTGAATATCAGAAAATCCAATTCTTATACCAGCAACCTTGGAATATTGGTGGTTTTGGTAGGCTGAATAGCACCTTAGAAGTTGGTAAAACTTTTGGAGATGTACCACTAGGGTTATTAAGTGTTATTCCTGGTAACCAAACCTACTTATCTATCTACAATACATTTCCTCTACTCAATTTTTACGAGTTTGTAACCGACACTTATGCTACTCTACATTTGGAACACAATTTTAATGGGCGAATATTCTCAAGAATACCATTGCTCCGAAAATTAAACCTTAGAGAACTAGTAGGAATTCGAGGAGCATGGGGACAATTGTCAGATGAAAACATCCTATTAAGTGCTCCTTCTAATGAAATTTTAATTGCTCCAGAAGATGAAGTCTATTGGGAATATAGTTTAGGAGTGGGTAATATCTTCAAAATTTTTAGAATTGATTTCCATTTTAGAGGAAACTATTTTGACAACCCTGATGCTCGTAAATTTGGAGTTACAGGTTCTTTTGGTTTCTATTTCTAAATAATTTGAAATATATCTCTGAAGATTTATCTCATAAAATGATAAAAACAATCGTTTTGTATCGCTCTGAAAACGTTATAGGTTACCTCTAGAATAAGATTTAACAAAAAAGACAAGATTTTCTTTAGATAAATTTTAACTAACCCCTTGTAATACTTATCTTTGCCGCCCATTAAATAGAAAACAAAAATTATGAGCGCAGCTACTAAAGAAAGCTTTGACGTACTTATTGAAATTCCAAAAGGAAGTCGTAACAAATATGAATACGATTTTGATATAAAAAAGATACGATATGATCGTATGATATTTTCATCGATGATGTATCCTGCAGATTACGGTTTTATTCCAGAGACATTAGCTCTAGATGGTGATCCGTTAGATGTATTAGTATTAGTTACTGAACCTACATTCCCTGGATGTGTGATGGAAGTAAAACCTATTGGTGTTTTTCATATGGCAGACGAAAAAGGTCCAGATGAAAAAATCATTTGTGTACCCGTATCAGATCCAATAGCTAACAGATTGGCTGATTTAAAAGAAATGAACCCACACTTGATAAAAGAGATTGAACACTTCTTCCAGGTATACAAAGATTTAGAAGAGAAAAAAGTTGATGTAGGCGGCTGGGGTAATATCGATGAAGCTAAAGATATCATTAAAGCTTGTGTAAAACGTTTTGAAGAACTTGAAGACAAACCAAAAGGATTGTTTAGCATAGCTTAATGCTTTATAAGTTTAAGTCATAAAAAAGGTGCAAATTAGATTTGCACCTTTTTTTTATTTATATATTATTTTGTCTTTTATCTTCTAATAATATTTATATTCTCAAACACAACAACATCTATCGTAGCCGATATTGTCATATCATTACCTGTTGTACGCTCATTTTCTATTTCTACAACAAAAGAGCACTTCAATTCATTGGTTGTTGTATCAAAACTATAATCTGTTACGCTTAAACTAGAACTTTTATCCCCGCTTTCAACATAGGTATCTAGGGTAAAAAGCTTTAGATCATCTGAGAGAATGGTATAATTTTGGAGAAAAAACCCAATATCACCAAAATCAGAATCATCGGTAACCTCTAAATAAAAACCAGCTGCGCTGCCTGCCGATTTATTAACATTAACCCCTGGAGAATTTGCTCTATCTACTTCAAACGTCAACGTAGAACCTTCAGTATTAAAATAGTTAGCACCCTCTTCATTAGTGATAAATTTCAGTTCTTCATCGTGAGTAAACGCCTCTCCATCTGCTCTTGTACCAGAGATATTTAAGGTTATACTACCATATTTCGATAATTCGTCAAAACCAACACCGTTTTCTCCATTCTCACCATCTAATCCGTTTTCTCCATTTATTCCATCAGTACCATCTAATCCATTTATTCCATCTTCTCCTTCACAATTCGCCAAGAATAATCCAATACCCAAAATACATATTGCCCTACACAATACTTTAAAATTAAAAATCCTCATTTTTTTTGCTTTTACTTATTACTAAAATTATAACATTAAAAATCCATGACACCACTATAAAAGGGTAAAAGACATACGCTACACAAATACGATCTCTTTGTCAGGAATTGATGTCAAAAATAGGATTCAAAAATCTTTACAACATCACCTTTTTCGGTGAAATTGAGTTGTTACAGAGATGTAGTGCACATATGATATTTTGAAGAAAGCCAAAAGGGTTTTTATATTAATCTAGAGTTTAATTTTAGAAGAAGTTAATTTTCAAAATCCAATCCTAAATAAATAAGAATCAATAAGGTCAATTAGATATATTTTTAGGATAAACAAACTTTCTCTATTGACATAAAATCATTCTAATCATAATATTTGTATTTTATTTAACATTTGCTAAATTCTAAATCATAAAACTCACAAAAGCGCAATATTTTATAATAAATATTGCGCTTTTTGTATTTAGGGTATTTTTACTACTTTTAGCGACTAATTAACTTAAACTATAATTAATGGAATCAAATATGATCTTTGTGCCAATTGCATTGGCAATTTTAGGGTTACTTTTTATGTTTATCAAAATGGCTTGGGTAAAAAAACAAGCTCCTGGTAACGAAAAAATGCAAGAAATTTCTAAAAGTATTAAAGAAGGTGCTCTGGCATTCCTCGCAGCAGAATATAGATTGTTAGTAATTTTTGTTGTTATTGCATCAGCTGCGTTATTTGGCATTTCAATGATTGTAGAAACTACAAGCTGGATGATTGTTCCGGCTTTTGTTTTTGGAGCTATATTTTCCGCTCTTGCTGGAAATATTGGTATGCGTATAGCAACTGAAGCCAACGCAAGAACTGCGGAAGCTGCAAAAACTAGTCTACCGCAAGCGCTAAAAGTATCTTTTGGTGGCGGAACAGTAATGGGACTTGGTGTTGCTGGCCTTGCTGTATTAGGATTAAGCTTGTTCTTTATGTTCTTTACTAATCAATTTATGGGAGATGAAGGATCTTTTTATACTAATATGACTATTGTACTTGAGGCTCTTGCCGGGTTTTCTTTGGGCGCAGAGTCTATTGCATTATTTGCGCGTGTTGGTGGCGGTATTTACACCAAAGCAGCCGATGTTGGCGCCGACCTTGTAGGTAAAGTAGAAGCTGGCATCCCTGAAGATGACCCTCGTAATCCAGCTACTATTGCTGATAATGTAGGTGATAACGTTGGTGATGTTGCCGGTATGGGAGCCGACCTGTTTGGATCTTATGTAGCAACTGTACTAGCCGCAATGGTTTTAGGTAACTACGTGATCAGAGATATGTCAACAACCTCTCAGTTTACTGATGATTTTGGTAATATGGGTCCAATTTTACTACCAATAGTTATAGCCGGAGTTGGTATTTTAGCATCGATTATTGGTACCTTCTTAGTGGGAGTTAAAAATAATGAAGCTAAAGAGGCCCAGGTTCAAAAAGCGTTAGATTTAGGTAATTGGGCAGCAATCATTTTAACTGTTATCGCCAGTTATTTCTTAATTGATTTAATGCTTCCAAAGACAATGACGATGAACTTTTTTGGAGAAGGAGCTAAAGAAGTATCTTCTATGAATGTTTTCTATTCTACACTAATTGGTCTTGCTGTAGGTGCGTTAATATCTGTAGTTACTGCATATTACACAAGTTTGGGTAAAAAACCCGTATTAGATATTGTTCAAAACAGTTCTACAGGAGCAGCAACAAACATTATTGCCGGTCTTGCTGTTGGTATGAAATCAACATTCTTATCTGTAATCTTATTTGCAGCTGCGATATATGGATCGTATGAACTTGCCGGTTTTTATGGGGTAGCCTTGGCAGCCTCTGCAATGATGGCAACCACTGCAATGCAGTTAGCAATTGATGCTTTTGGACCTATTGCTGATAATGCTGGAGGGGTGGCAGAAATGAGTGAGTTAGAAGATCATGTACGTGAACGTACCGACATTCTGGATTCTGTAGGAAATACCACTGCAGCCGTAGGTAAAGGTTTTGCTATTGCGTCTGCTGCATTAACTGCACTAGCCTTATTTGCTGCATATGTAACATTTACGGGTATTGATGGTATCAATATTTTTAAAGCCGATGTACTTGCTATGTTATTTGTTGGAGGTATGATTCCGGTTATATTTTCTGCTTTAGCAATGAAATCTGTTGGTAAAGCCGCAATGGAAATGGTACAAGAAGTACGTCGACAGTTTAAGGAGATTCCTGGGATTATGGAAGGTACAGGAACCCCAGAATATGCTAAATGTGTTGACATTTCAACTAAAGCGGCTTTAAAAGAAATGATTTTACCTGGATTAATCACTATTATCACTCCAATTATCATTGGATTATTATTTGGTGCAGAACCTCTTGGAGGATATATGGCTGGAGTTTGTGTATCTGGTGTAATGTGGGCCATTTTTCAAAACAATGCTGGTGGCGCATGGGACAATGCAAAAAAATCATTTGAAGCTGGTGTTGAAATCGATGGAGAAATGACATACAAAGGCTCTGATGCTCATAAAGCAGCAGTAACTGGTGATACTGTTGGAGACCCGTTTAAAGATACATCTGGACCATCAATGAACATTTTAATCAAACTAACTTGTTTGGTTGGTTTAGTGATTGCTCCAATACTAGGCGGGCACCATCAAGAAACTGCTGTTGCCGATCAGAATATTGAGAGTACTGAATCATCTTCTAAGAAGGATATAGAAGTTGAAAAAACTGAAATATCTGATACCAAAATTGCAGTAATAGAATCAATTTCGAAATAAAAAATATAAAATTATACATATACGACCTCGCTCTTTGAGCGAGGTTGTTTATTTTTATAACAAAATCCACTTTTTTTTCATGTTTAAGAAGAAAGCTTTACGTATTAACACTTACTTAGGGTATGGCACTGCTACTCTATTTCGTGCCACCGGGAGAGCTCTTGAAGATGAAAATATTGATTTTAGCGCTAATCAAGGTGTTTTTAGAACCTTAAGAAATATCTACAGACAATTTGAAAGTGACGAAATTAGAAACGCCCCGATTACACTTACACTTCCTGACGGTAAAATTGTAGAAACGGTTACTGATCATGAAGGATACTACCACCTGGAGCTGGATATTTCAATAGACACCAAACAGATTAACAAAGAAGGCTGGACTAACTACACAGCTTCCTATAAAAAAGATAGTATTAATAAAAAGATAAACAACAATAATTCTTTTTCAAGTCAAATGCTTATCCCATCAAACGCAGCAGAATTTGGTATTATAAGCGACATAGACGACACTATTTTGCATACAGGAGTAGCTTCTTTTTTTAAGTGGAGGGTTATTGCTAATACTATTTTCAAAAACTTTGATAAACGCACCGCTATTGAGGGTACCGTAAAATTTTATAAAAAATTACATCTTGGAAAAAGCAACGCCCCTGTAAATCCATTTTTTTACGTAAGTAACAGCCCGTGGAATTTGTATGATTATTTAAGTGCATTTTTTAGAAAAAATCATTTTCCTAAAGGGCCAATTTTACTTAGAGATTTTAGAACTCCTTTTGACAAAACTCCAAAACCAAAAATACCTCATAAACAATCGGAAATTTTGAATCTTTTGAAAATGTATCCCGATATGAACTTTATTCTTATTGGTGATAGTGGAGAAAAAGATGCCGATATTTATACAAAAATTGCGAAAGAGCAGCCTGGTCGCATTTTAGCGATCTATTTAAGAAGTGTAAATCATCGACGAAAAGAAAAACGAATCAAAAGATTAATAGCCTCTTATGATTCTTCACCAATTTTACTTGTTCAAACCTCGGATCAGGCTATAAAGCATGCAAGAAAAAATGGGTTTATACACTAGTTTTCAAATTTCTCACTTCAGAGGTTAAAGCTAACATTGCTTCTTGTAATTGTTTGATACTAGCTGTATCAGAATTGGCGTCAATATTAAAGCTTAGTTTACTATTTACCTCCCAAAGCTCAACAATTTGATGCGTATTAATAGTGTATGGTAAATATTCTGAATTTAAAGAGACCAGGGTAATTACAGAGGAGTCTTCATTTTTTCTAATTTTCTTTACAACAACACTATCTTCTAAAACAACAACACAAATTGCATTACTACTTATTTCAGAAAGGTTATTTACTGCTTTACCGATTACCCACTCTTTGGGTTCTAAAACCGGCAACATACTATCCCCTTCTACCTGAAACCCTCTATACGTAGCATTTCTATATTCTGGAAGCGGGATATCAAATGCAGGTAATTGTTGATACCAATCTAAATCCTGAACATTATGTGGGTATCCAGCAGCAGCTTTTACATTTACTAATACTATATTCTCATTATTAAGAGAATCCACAGTGATCACTTTTGGTGCAACATTACCATTATGCAACTCTAGCCTTTTTTGATCGCTCTCTCCAAATAGCCAAAGAGGATTTATATTAAATTCTTGTAGTAATCGTGTAACAACTTTTCCTGAAATTTTTGTCTTACCTCGCTCAATATCTGCAGTAGAATTTTTAATCTGTAATACCTGTGCAAAATCTGATTGGGTATAATGGTTCTCTTCGCGGATTTGTTTAAACCGCTTAATGGTTTGGTCAGCTGAATTATCCATAGGATTCCAATTTAATTTTTAACCATAAAGTAAGTATTTAACTTCTAACTATTGTTTGGGATAATTACTTAAACAAAGATACATTTTTTTGGAATATTTCCAATTTTAACATAATTAAATTTTAATTTATATGGAATTTTTCCATAAATTTGGAAAAATTACTACTAAAATCAACCATATGTCTTCACAAATCGTTCCTTTATATCAAAAAGCACCTGAAGAAGTTATCCGTCATTCTTTAAATAATACCACCAAGACTATCGACATCCTAGAGTTAGAATTACAGAAAAAAGGATATTACTTCATTAAAAACCAAAAGATTGGGCGTTATAATTTTGATTTCTATTGTTCTGAACTTAGAATCGCTATTGAAATCGACGGATATGCGCATGAGTTTTCAGAAATTCATAATCAGGATGCTCCAAAAAAACTATTTATTTCTTCATTAGATATAACAGTATTACGTTTTACAGATTATCAGATTTTAATTGATATGGATGAGGTTTTTAGGATACTAAAAGGTCAAATTGAATCCTCAATTACCCATCAATATGTCGTTTGATAGAATTAAAGAAAAATTATCTATCCTGGCCGATGCCGCCAAATACGATGTTTCATGTGCCAGTAGCGGAAGCAAAAGAGCAAACCCAAACAAAGGACTAGGTAATACAACTACTATGGGTATATGCCATAGTTATACTGAAGATGGTCGTTGCGTTTCTTTACTTAAAATTTTACTTACAAATTATTGTATTTATGATTGTGCATACTGCGTGACCCGAAAAAGCAATGATATAAAACGTGCAGCCTTCAAAATTCAAGAAGTAGTAGATCTTACTATCAATTTTTATAGAAGAAATTACATCGAAGGGCTTTTCTTAAGCTCTGGTATTTTTAAAAATGCTGATTATACGATGGAGCGTCTAATTTCTGTTGCTAAAAAACTACGTTTAGAAGAAAATTTTAATGGTTATATCCACCTCAAGTCAATACCAGGTGCCAGTGATGAATTAATGCGTAAGGCCGGATTATATGCGGATCGGTTGAGCGTAAATATTGAAATCCCAACAATTTCAGGACTCAAGTTACTTGCTCCCGATAAAAAACATGAAGATTTCATAAAGCCAATGAAAAAAGTAAGAAATGAAATCATTCAATACAAAAATGAAAGAAAAATTATTAAAAGTACTCCAAGATACGCACCCGCCGGGCAAAGTACACAAATGATCATAGGTGCTACTGGCGAAACCGATAGAGACATTATGTACTCTGCAGCATATTATTACAAAAAGTATAATATGAGAAGAGTATATTATTCTGGTTATATTCCAGTTTTAGAAGACAATCGACTTCCTTCCCTTAAAACAGAAGTACCCATTCTTAGGGAAAATAGATTATACCAAACCGATTGGCTGCTCAGATTTTATGGCTTCTCGGTCGCAGAGTTGTTAAATGATTCTCATAAAAACTTAGATCTGGATATAGATCCAAAATTAAGCTGGGCATTACGAAATCTACATCTCTTCCCTATTGATATTAACAAAGCCAATAAAAGAATGTTGGCTAGAATACCAGGAATAGGAATGCAATCTGTATCCAAAATTATACAAGCAAGAACCTATAGAAATTTAGATTGGACACACCTTAAAGCAATTGGTATAGCAATAAACAGGGCTCAATATTTTATCACTTGCAATTCAAAAGACTTTTATAAGAAAGACCTAACACCTTTTAGCTTAAAAAACAAGATACTAAAGAGTTCTAACACCAAATACAAGAAATATTTTAATCAACAATTATCTCTTTTTTCTTAAATCACTGCAATGAATCCACAAACGATATTACTATACGACGGAAGTTTTGATGGATTTTTATGCTGTATTTTTGAAGTGTATTCGAAAAAAATAACGGCACCCATAATTAGAAAAGAAGATCAAACGCATAATCAATTATTCACCATTACCGAGCAAGTTCAGACTCTAGAAAATAATGCCCAAAGGGTCTGGAAAGCATTTAAGAAAAAAACTACCAAAACAGAGCAAAACAATTTTTTCAAGGCTTTCTTAAGTGAAATTAAAGGCGTAGAAAATACACTACTTAATTATACACAATATATTTTCAAAAAAGCGAATGACAAACAACATATAGATTTTAGCAATAAAGACATTCTAAAAATTAACCAGGTCGCAAGAATGGTAGAACGAGAAAAACATAGAATGGAAGCTTTTGTTCGATTTCAATTAACACAAGACGGCATCTATACATCTTCTGCAGCTCCAGATTTTAATGTACTTCCACTAATTATACATCATTTTAAGGATCGATATGCCGATCAAAAATGGTTAATCTATGATATGAGAAGAAAATATGGCATTTACTATAATCTTAAAATTGTAGATGTTATAACCTTCGAAAATGTTTTTGAAATTAATAACCAAACAATTAAAAGAAAAAGCCTGGACGAAGAAATTGATTTCCAAAAATTATGGACTGCCTATTATAAAAATGTAAATATCAAATCAAGAAAAAACAGCAAATTGCATCATCAACATATACCAAAACGCTACTGGAAATACTTAACAGAAAAGAACAATATATAGCCTTACAGAATACTTTATTTTATCGAAGTAGCACAATCATCGGTTAACATTCATAATACAAGTATATTACGATAATGTCAAAATTGTGTACTTTTTCCCCACCTTAAATTTCGAATAAAGGAAATAAAATATTATGTTTGACGTTAAGTAACCAAATAACTATATCTATTTATTATGAAAAAAATTTTTTTAGGAGCTCTAGCTCTAATGTTTTTATCAGTTGTTTCTTGTAAGCAAGCAGCAGACAAAGCAGAAGAAGCTGCTGACAAAGCAGAAGAAGTAGTTGAAAAGGCTGAAGAAAAAGTGGAAGAAGTTGCAGAAAAAGTGGAAAGCGCTGTTGAAGGTGTACCTAGCTTTAGCGACCCTGCTGTACAAGAGTACGTGAACGCTTATGAAGAATATATGGCTGAGTACACAAAAATAGTAGAGAGCAAAGACATGACTGCTTTTGCTGGATTGAGTACAAAAGGACAAGAACTTGCACAAAAAGCTCAAGACATTTCTGGGAAATTATCTGGTGAAGATGCTCAAAAATGGACTGACTATATGACTGCAAGCTCTAAGAAAATGCAGGAACTTGCTGCTAAAATGACTCAGCAGTAATATTATAGTAAAAAAATAGGTCTTTTGACCTAGAAAACCATCCCACTTGGGATGGTTTTTTCTATTCTAATCTAACCATTTAATCTTATCCTCAATCAAATCGCGTTTAGATGTCAAATCTTCTTCTTGATTATAATTTCCAAGATAAAAGAATCCCAAACAGCGTTCTCCCTCTTCAAAATCAAAGAAATCCCCCATATAATTAATCAATTTAGGACTACTCCAATAACACCCTATATCATTAGCAGAACATGTTAACCACATATTTTGTACAGCCATAGCTGTAGAGGCAATTTCTTCCCACTCCGGAATCCTTTTTTTCTCATCCCTTTTCATACATATTACTATAATTGCACTAGCCATAGTACAATTATTACGAATCTTTTTATGCTTAAATGGAGAAAAATCTTGATCCGAAGTAATATCAGTATACGTATCAGATAAAAATGTTCCTAAACGATCTTTTGAAGATCCTTGCACCACTTTAAAACGCCATGGCTGGGTTAATCTATGCGTTGGTGCCCAATTTGCATTTTCTAACAGGATTTTAATAAATGCTTTAGAAACTGGTTTATCATTATACTGTGGTGGAAAAATAGACCTTCTATTGCGAATTATTTCATTTATACTGTCTTTACCCATATAATTTCTTTTTTTTGTAAAGTTATTATTATTCTTAGGACTTAAATATCCTATACTATTAATTAATATAATATTGTGAATCCCCAAATTCGACTTCGTACACCAGAACAGCTAGATAATCTATCACTAAACGGAAATACTCTAAAAAAAACACTCAATAGTTTAAAGCTTATCAATATTTTCTTAGGAAATCATAGACAGCTAAGTAAAGCTGTATTAAGCTACTGTAAATCAAATCATGACAGAAGAGAATTTAGGATTGTTGATCTAGGTTGTGGTGGTGGTGATACTCTAAGATATATTTCAAAACGACTAAAATATCATAACATCAAAGCGACTTTTATCGGTATTGATGGTAATCCTTCGAGTATAATCTATGCAAAAGAAAGAACTATAGATACAAGAAATATTAATTTTATAACAGCCAATATTATTGATAAAGATTTCAAGACACCCGATTGTGACATCTTAATTAGCAGTCATTTTATATATCATTTTGAAGATAGTGAGCTTACTGATTTTTTAAAAAAAATACACTCCCAAAAAATTGAATACGTTATTTTTAGTGAACTTTATAGAAATAAGACCGCTTACAATTTATTTAAGCTTGTAAGTTTTGTACTTCCTATTTCCGATATTGCAAAAAAAGATGGTATGTTAGCCATACAAAGAGCTTTTTCTATTAAAGAACTTACTAATATCATCCAGAATAGTACTATTGAAAAATATAAAATCTCTAAAAAACCATTTTTTCGCACGATCACAGAAATAGACCCTTCAGCATGAAAAACTTTGTAAATGATAGCTTAAAAAAATTAAGAAACACCCCAAAATCTCTGGTGCTAACGTACATAATTATTTATTTTTTGTGGGGGTTAGGAATGAATCGTTTTGGAGCCGAAATGGAAATCGCAAGATTTACTTTTTGGTGGCAAGTAATTACATGCTACATTTTTTACATGGTTCCTATTTCAATCTTACTTAAAGAATATCATTTCTTTGATCAATATGCATATGGATTAGTAGCTATGGGGATATTAGAATTCCTGGGGTACTGGTTTCAGACCTCTTATGCTTATCCCAACAACATGCTAGATCATCTATTTAACCCTCAGAATTTTAGCTTAGGCATGGCTTTATTTTTTGCTTTATATTTTCCTGCTGGCAACTGGCTTGTTACCAAAATGCATCACCTCATTTTTCAGAAAAAAGAAGTCAAAAAACCATAGAATACATCGCAGAGCATTTATTTTTTCGGGACCAGGATAAATTGCTTCTTGCCTTGTTTTTTAACCCTGTACCGATCTTCTATATCACTTGCTCCTTCAAGGTCTGATATATAATCCATCCAATCCTGTCGGTCCACAATGACATTATCCAAAATAGCATCTGTTAGGTTCGCATTTTCTAATTTTGTACCCCATAATGTAGCTTCTGAAAGATCTGCCCCACTAAGATCTGCCCCAAATAAATTTGCATTAGTTAAATCTGCCGTTAGTAATTCGGCTTTTTGGAGATTTGCATTATGCAATCTAGCTCTTTTAAGATTAGCATCTGATAAATTTATTTTGCTCATCTGCGCTTCTTTCAACTCGGCTCTTTCGAGATTAGCAGCAGGTATCTGTGCTTCTGTAAGATCAGAATAATCTAATCGGGCATATTTTAAATTTGCCCCTCGGCCTAGATTTACCTTTCTGAGATTGGTATAATTAAAATCAGCAGAATTAAGAATATCTTGGGAGGACTCTGATCCTAAATCACTCTTGAGTAGTGTAAATAAAAGTTGTCCACGTTCTGGACTAATTGGCTTATCGATTAATACTCCATTTTCTATATAACGATAAGGTTTCATTGCCATACAAAGACTTATAATCCTGGCTTCTAAAGTTTTACTTATATTACGTCCACTATTTACACCTTTATATTTAAGCTCTTCATTTAAATCGGTTAGAACATCTCCCATTACAAAAACCAATGATGATCTTCGATCTGCCTCAACAAGATTATTCTGACTTGTGATCAACTTATTCTGGTTCATTAATAATTTCGTCTGAAAAATTAAAACAGCGGCAGGTATTACTGCTACCATAAAAGCAAATAACCCTATTCGAGTTATTCTCCAGATAACACTAGACGACACATCAGAAACTGTATCTACAGAGACCGTTTTATATTCTTTATACTCATTAATGGCATCACTGATACTTTTCTTAAGTCGGTTTCCAAAAATTGGAACACTCGATTTTTTTAAGAGCCACCATCTAAATTTTCTTTTCTTCTGCTTACCCTTGTTAATCTTATCGAGTTTATTTTGTAGTAACGTATTTTCTTTCTTTAACCGTTCAATATAATCTTGTTCATTCACTGTGCTATAGATTTGGATATTTAAACGCTTAAGATATAAAAGTTATTATTACATAAAAAGAAAGCTTTCTTAATTCACTAAGAAAGCTTTCTCAAATCAACATAAAAACAACCAACCAATGGTTTCTTATTTCAAGTAATTTGAAATATCATCAGCTATATCTTTCACTAAAGAAAATTCTTCATCATCATCGATCAAGTTAATGGTCTTAATGAGCACCATTATATATTTTGAAACATAGTCTCTTTTATAATCATCATGCACATACTCTTTTCCTTCAACTACGATAAACGTGATCAAATTTCGAATAATTAACCTTATATCAGAGATACTTAAATTATCACTCACCTTATACTGTTTTAATCTTCTTGTTGAAAATATATTCTAAAAGTATAGTTCTGATTTCTGAAATATGAAATTCACTCATAATCAAAAGACTGATCATCGATTAAAAGCATTTTTTATCGTTTTGAAGAATTTTAAAGTAAACTTTCTAAGAGCAAGTTCACGAGATGTCAATTAAAAATAATTTTGATTTTGAGGCAAGGTCCAAAGCATTTCAGTATCGAGTATCGAGTAAATCATAGTCTTTTTATTACCTTAGTCAGCAATATATTGATTATAATCATTGCCATACATAGTGTAAAATTATATTTATTTCATGGTCTTCAACACATCCTTTAAAATTTTATACTGGATTACAAAAAATGAGGTGCAAAGTGAAAAAAGCTAACCTATTAATTCTTATCAGTATTATTTTAAGTACTGCTTGTAAACCCCAACATGATTACAAGTTAAATATTGCTGTTGCTGCCAATATGCAATTTGCAATGAAAGAATTATCCAAGGCGTTTACGAATCAAACGGGTATTGCATGCGATCTTATTATCGGGTCATCTGGAAAGCTAACTGCCCAAATTAAAGAAGGTGCTCCTTTTGATATTTTTGTTTCTGCAGATATGAAATACCCTAATGATCTTTTTAAATCTGGTCACACCTCTACCGTTCCAAAAATCTATGCATATGGCAAACTTGTATTATGGTCCATGATTGATGATACAGAACCATCAATTGATATACTTAACACCTCAGAGATAAAACACATTGCCATAGCAAATCCTAAAACAGCTCCATATGGTATCGCTGCCATACAGGTATTAAATCAACATGGTATTTATGAAAGCATAAAAGGTAAATTAGTATTTGGAGAAAGTATCTCTCAAACAAATCAATTTATCACTTCAAAATCAGCAGAAATTGGTTTTACATCAAAATCTATAGTGCTATCGCCGCAAATAAAGGGTAAAGGAAACTGGGTCGATATACCAAACACAGATTATAGTGCAATACGCCAAGCTGTGGTTATCCTTAAAAACAAGAATAACTTACAAGATTATGCACAAGCTTTTCATGATTTCTTATTCACAGATAACGCGAAAAATATATTGGAAAATTATGGTTATTCTGTAAAAAGACAATAATCATTATAACAAATACTTAATTAGTGTATTTTTATAGGATAAAATCATATTTGCGTGAATATCCTTGAAGGAAAAATTACGGATATAAATACCCATGGTAGTGTATCATTAGTTACATTACAAATAGGGCCTGTCTCATTTAATACGATTGTAATTGAAACCCCTGATACTGTTTCTTATCTAAAGAAAGAACATATTGTTAAAGTGGCTTTCAAAGAAACTGAGGTAATCATCGGTAAAAATCATGATCACTCTATAAGCATTCAAAATAAAGTAGTAGCCAAAATTCTGGACATAGAAAAAGGAACATTGCTAAGTAAATTAACTTTAGGCACTTCGGTTGGAAAAATAATTGCAATCATAACCACTAATGCAGCACAACAACTGCAATTGCATATCGGGGAAGAAGTGACAACAATGATTAAAACCACAGAAATAATGTTATCGCAATGATAGATTGGCAACCTTTAGTACTAACATTTAAACTGGCCTTGATAACGACATTGTTATTATTGGTTATAGCAATTCCTATTGCCTATTGGTTAGCACATACAAAATCACGAATTAAGCCAATACTAGAGACATTAGTTAGCATGCCTCTTGTTTTGCCACCAACCGTTTTGGGGTTTTATTTGTTAGTGGTGTTTAGCCCAGCAAACCCATTAGGAAACTGGCTAAATGAACATTTAGGAATACGGCTTATTTTTTCTTTTGAAGGGTTAATTTTTGCTTCTATTTTGTATAGTTTACCATTTATGGTGCACCCCATACAAGCAGGGTTTTCAAATCTGGCTTCATCACTTACAGAAGCTTCTTATGTACTTGGAAAATCAAAAATAACAACCTTGTTTAAAGTACTATTACCCAACATTAAACCATCATTACTTACAGGAATTGTGCTGGCTTTTGCCCATACCATAGGAGAGTTTGGGGTAGTATTAATGATAGGTGGTAATATCCCTGGAAAAACTAAAGTAGCCTCAATTGCAATTTACGATGAAGTCGAAGCTCTTAACTATGATACTGCCAATTGGTATTCACTTATTTTATTTGCAATTTCATTTATCATCTTACTTATGGTATATGTAATTAATGGAGGATACCTAAAAAGATTCTGGAAATGATACATATCACCCTACAAAAAGAATTAATAGCTGCTCATGGCACAATGCTTCTTGATATTAATATAGATATTCAACGAGGTAGCTTAGTTACACTATATGGAGATTCTGGAGCAGGAAAAACTTCGATATTAAGAATGATCTCTGGATTACTGGCTCCAGATAAGGGAAGCATTACGGTTAATCAAAAAACCTGGTTAGACACTGAAAAAAGAATACACCAAAAACCTCAACACAGAAAAGTTGGATATGTATTTCAGGATTACGGATTGTTTCCGAATATGACCGTAAAAGAAAACCTTCTTTATGCCTTAGAAAAAGGGCAAAGTAAAAATACCGTAACTGAATTAATTGATACTATCGAACTTGGAGACTTACAAGATCGCAAGCCCGAAAAATTATCTGGAGGACAAAAACAACGTGTTGCTTTGGCAAGAGCCTTAGTAAGAACACCAGAAATCTTAATGCTGGATGAACCCTTATCGGCATTAGATAATACCATGCGGGCTAAACTTCAAGATTATATTCTGAAAGTACATAAACAATACAACCTAACAACAATATTAATAAGTCACGAGATCAGTGAAGTTATAAAAATGTCTGACCAAGTGTTTGTTATTGAAAATGGAAAAATAAAAAAACAAGGCAGTCCAATTGAGGTATTTACAACAAAACAAATGAGTGGTAAATTTCAATTTTCGGGAGAGGTTGTTCATATTGAAAAAGAAGATGTCATCTATATTGTTACTATTTTGATAGGAACAAACTTTGTAAAAATTGTCGCCGAAGAAACTGAAATAGGAACGATCGCAATTGGCGATAAAGTCATTGTGGCTTCAAAAGCTTTTAATCCCCTGCTTCAAAAGGTGCATTAATTCTATTTAAAGTTTCCTAAAACTTGTAACAAAAAAAGCCTTCAAAATCAAAAGATTAAGAAGGCTTTAAGTACTGAAGGCGGGACTTGAACCCGCACGGCCATAATGGCCATTGGATTTTAAGTCCAAATCTTCACGGTTCAAAAAACACTCAAAAAAACCAAAACCTATCATTTATATAGTATTATCAGTACTTTTCAAATGCGGATAAAAAATCAAAAAACCTTATAAAACTGCAAAATGTTGAAACCATGTTGAAACCATTTCTTATATTCGTCCACCAATAGTGATTATATAAATATGTCTACAACAAAACTTATTCTATTTAAAGGAAAGAAAAAAGTTGATGGTAAATATCTTTTAACATTAAGAGTTACACATGACAGAAAACCTAGTTATTTGTTTTTTGAATGGGTAAATGAAAAAGATTGGGATCAAACACAAATGAGAGTTAAAAAATCTCATCCCAACTCTCAACGTCTTAATCATCATATTTTAAAAAAACTTACAGAGGCGAATGACACTATTCTTGAATATGAAACCAAAAAGAAACCTTATACCTCTAGTGATATTGTCAATTTATTAAGAGGCGGACAAAAAGATGGTTCCTTTTTTAAGATTGCAGAGGAATATATTGATGAACTAACCGCTCAAGGGAAAATCAATCGCGCAAAACCAGATAGTAGTAGGATTAAATTATTTAAAGAGTTTCTTAAAGGTCGAGACATTCAATTTTATGAAATCAATGAACCTTTACTCAAAAAACTAAAGACCTTTATTCTATCTAAAAATGGAAAAGGAAAAGGCTCTGGTGAAAGATCAGTGATGAACACTTTTGTAGTAATCCGAACTTTATTTAATAGAGCAATTACCGAAGGTGTAGCAGATCAAAAAGACTATCCTTTTGGCAAAGGCAAAATACAAATCAAGTTTCCTGAAACTGTAAAAATAGGTTTAGACCAGAATGAAATAGCAAAAATTGAAAATCTAGATCTAGAAGAGCACTCCCCTATTTGGCACACTAGAAATGTATTTTTATTCTCATTCTATCTTGCCGGAATACGAATTTCTGACGTACTTAACATGAAATGGTCCGACATTCAAAAAGGTAGAATTATCTACAAGATGAATAAAAATAGTAAAGTAGATTCACTCAAGTTATCAGAAAAGGTAAAGGATATTCTCAAATACTATGCGCCTAATAAGAAAAAAGAAGATGACTTTATATTTCCAGAATTAAAAAAAGCCAACTCTAAAGATCCTGGTGATATAAATGCTAAAATAAGAACAGCAGTTAAAAAATTCAACAAGTATCTAGATAGAATTAGAGAAAAAGCAGAAATCCATAAAAAGATTACTACGCACATTGCAAGACATTCATTCGGAAATATAGCAGGTGATAGGATCTCTCCGCAGATGCTTCAAAAACTATATAGACACAGTCATCTTAGTACCACAATTGGGTATCAGGGGAATTTTATTTACAGAGATACTGATGAAGCATTGGATAGTGTGATAAATTTTTAAAATTCTTAATTAGAAAAATAAACATCTATTATTTCCCCCAATTTTGTTCTTGTAGTATTTTAATAGTATTAAATACTAATTGTACATACTCTTTTAGCGATTGATTAAAAAGGCCTACAATAATTATATCTTTTTCCGGAATAGCGAAATGAAAAGAATTGGTCTTTTCATAAAGAAAACTGTGTAAAAAAGTTGATATGGGCTAAATAGTTGTGTCAATCAATATCCCTAATTTGAAATACAAATCAATTTTTAGCATTAGATATCTTTTCGGCTAGCAATAAGGCATTATAGGCATTTACTATTTTACCAGATTTGGATAGCGAGGAGAAAGGAACCATTTTTTTAGTATCATCTTCTAGAATTATTTCTACATCAATATTATAAGAGATTCCTGATTTCATCAGGATTTCTTTTACTTGAGAAGCACTTAGATCAGGATAATGTGATCGTATAAGAGCTGCTATTCCTGATACAATTGGAGTAGCTGCTGAAGTGCCTCGACTATATCTATATTTATTGTTTGGAAGAGTCGTATAAACTTTATATCCCGGAGCAAATAAATCGACATTATTTTTACCATGATTAGTTTTATAATAAATTAACCTTTTGTTCAAAGTATATGAGCTAGCCCCAATCATCATAAAATTATCACTTATCTCTGAGCCATCGGTATTAATATCATTGGGATAATAATTATGTTCTTTATCATCAAGATTAAGCCCACTGTTACCTGCCGAAGTTATAAAAAGTACATCTTTTTTTGCAGCATATTGAATAGCATCATTAACCCATTGCCTATTCATAGAAAACTGTTTCCCAGAACTCATATTGATAATTTTGGCGCCATTATCTACAGCATAACGAATAGCCAATGCAATATCTTTATCAAACTCGTCTCCATTTGCAGATATGCATAAAGGCATTATTTTGGCTTCATTAAGAATGCCGTCAATTCCAATACTATTATTTCTTTTGGCAGCAATTATCCCCACCATTAGCGTACCATGATACAATTTATCTAAATTGCCAGAAACGTTATTATTTCCGTAATGAATATCACTAAGATCATTAAGATCATCACCAATGATTTCTCTTTCTTGATAATCAAAATCTAAACTTTTATCAATTGATTCTTGTGTTTGCTCTAAGTAGCCCAAAAGTGTATGTTCAGTAAAACCTCTATTTATATAGTTAATAAGTGTTTTTTGATACTTTTTGATAATAGTATCTGTGGAATGTAAAGCAAGTAGTTGTTCCTTTGTAATACTATCGACAGAAAGATGCGCCTTTAGAGCATGTTGGGCTTTATTATATTTATTTATAAAGCCTTTCACATTTTCTAATTGCTGCAGTTTAGATTTTTGGGTTTCTCCAAAAGATTTTAAGGCTTTTTGATAAGCTTCAAAATCTTTTATTTGGTTAAAAGTGATACTATCAACGGTTTTATTCTGGAATAAAGGTTTAAACTTTCTAATCAATCTTATAAACCCATAATTAGAGTGAATAATATTTTCACCATTAACATTTCCTATAAAATTCCAACCATGTATATCATCAATATACCCATTATGATCATCATCTATTCCATTTTCTGGAATCTCATTCGCATTCACCCAGATTTGTTCTTTTAAATCTTCATGATGTATATCAACTTCGGTATCTATAACCGCTACAATAATCGGAACTCCTTTTTTATCCTTTAGAAATTCTCTATATACTTTTTCAAGGCTTACACCTGGGACAGTATCTTCAAAAATATCTTTGTATTGCCATCCTTCAAACTCTTTGTCATTTAATTTCTCATTTTTTGCAATAACCACAGAAATATTATTCGAGAGAATAATATGTTTTTCTTTGGATGTGGTACATCCTAAAAAGCACCAGTAGCTTATGAGTTGAATTAGAAATACTTTTTTCATGAATTATTGTTAACGAATAAAAAAGTAAACTAGAATTTTAAAAATAATAAATATGCTTTTTTAATTAAAACCTAGCAGTATTTATTAGTCGATTTTGTTTTTAGGTAAAGTAATCTTTTCCTTTTCTTCTTCGGGAATTCTTTTTTTAAGCATTAAAATTTGTCCTAAATGACTGGATTGGTGTTCCATAACATGAAACCATGCCCAATGATTATTCATTACAGATCCAGGGCGCAATTGAGATAGCCATTCATCATTACGTTTTGATAGTTCCTCAACAGTCTTCTTTCGTACTTCTTTATAAACATCCAAATAATATGAAATAGGCTTTCCTTTAAACTCTTCACGAGCCTTATCCCCAAGGCTTAGGCCAATTTGCCATTTTGCTTTTTCCTCGTCATTAAATCCACGGTTTTCAAAAGTATAAACCTGGTAATAGGCTTCGGCGGCTGCCAGATGCATGACTAATGCTCCTATTCTGTTTGCCTTATCATCTAATAAATGATCTGTTTGCCTTACATCTAAGCCTTGAACTGCACTTTCTACACGTCTACTTAAATTGTTCAACATCGATATCAGAGTTCCGATTTGAGGTGTAAATCCTTCTTCTGCATTTATCGTATTACTATTATTTTTAATTCCTTTCCCTTCTATCATTAGGCAGAAAGATTTATCTTCTTTATTCTTTACAGAGTATGCCGTAAATTCTTTAACATAAACTTTTTTATCCTTACTGATACCTCTATTCCAGCCGGGAATCATTTCATTATCAACTAGATTTTCGAATTGCGCATTGCTAAGTGCAAGCTTTTCGTATGTTCCTTTTTCATTTTGTATAAACAACTCAAAATTGTCGAAGTAGAATTTACCATTATTTAGGCATAATCCTCCCAACTTGATTATTTTCGAATGCTCGTCAATGTAACCCTCTATTACGTATTTTTTCCATTGACGTGAAGAGATAGGCCTATCCATCATATTATCAAAAAAGCCATATTCGCCATTTGTATTATCTACCCTAACCCATAGCCCAGCAAATCCACCTTCGGTTTCTGTTTCTACTTTAACAGATGCCTGAAGTTTAAATTTGGTTTCTTTATTTGCTTTTACGCTTATCGATTGCGAAAACGAAGTCCAGTCTCGAGATACTTTTTTGGTTTGTGAAAACGTAGAGAAATTAACGACGAAGAGTAGTATTATAGTAACTGCTTTAAAAAAATGTAATGACATGTTCTTGTTTAACGTATTAAAAGAGGTCGTCTTTTCATGAAAATAGTTGCAAATGATAGTACTATTTAGGCTGATAATCGGAATGACCAGTTTGCCAGAAGGCGAATGAGAATACATTAGCTACCATATTAAACTCTTCATCTTTTTTAGAAAATACCATGCCATGACCAGAATCAAACTCAGTTTTTAATAGTATAGGATTATTAGATGTGCTCGCTTCATTTAATCTTGTAGCAAATTTAATTGAATGCCAAGGAGGTAATCTATTATCATTCATTCCAGCAGTAATCAAAACAGAGGGATACTTTGTATTATCCTTAATATGGTGATAAGAATCCATTTCATAAAGATTCTTAAAACCAATTGAGTCCTTTGTTGAGCCAAACTCTTTCGCATTATTGGCTCCATTAGCTCCGGAATCTATACGCAGCATATTAAGACTACCTCTATCGATAATTGCAGCCGCATATAATTCTGGGCTTTCAGTAATTGCTCTACCAATTACAATTCCTCCGGCACTACCACTCCAAATAGCCATTTTCTTTGGAGAAGTATATTTATTTTTAATTAAATATTTTGTGCAGGATATAAAATCCTTCCAACTATTAGACTTTGTTTCTTTAAATCCACCTTTATGCCATTTATCTCCTTTTTCTCCGCCACCTCTGACATGTACAACAGCATATATGCCTACTTCTTGTGCCCACAGTAAAAAACCATAATAAAATCTAGGAGTCATGCTTCTCCCATAAGAACCATATGCACGCATTAAAACAGGGGTATTTCCATCTTTTTTATGGCCCTTTTTATATACAAGAGATAGTGGTATGTCTTCTCCATCATGAGACTTAACTAGAACTTCTTCAACAATCAAATTGTCAAAACTCACGCTAATATGTGACGGGTAATTATTATCTAATTTGAATTCATCTGTCAACAAATTATAAAGATATCTTGCTTTTGGAGTGGTCCAACCTTGAATTATTACAGGTAGTAAATGATTTTCTGTACTTTTTTCAAATGCTATTTTTCCAGATGCAAAAGGTAATTCTATCTCAACCACAACTTCACTATTATCCTTTACAAACATTTTAGCTTCAACCCCATTTTTTATAGTACTATAAAAGATTTTATTATTCCTGATAATAAAATCTTTTATTACTTGATCTTTCATTTCGTCTACCAGGATTATTGGGTTTTCAAAATCAGGATTTAAAATTGATGTTTTACATATTTTGAAATTAGAAGCATTTTTTGAAGTTATATAAAATAAACTATCGCCTAATTGCTTGTAACTTTTTATTTGGTCTGATTTTTTAAATAATGGCTTCCAGGCAGTTTCAACAATATTATTAATATTGGCAAATATACCAAAAACGTGATGCGGAATAATCAACTTTTTAAAAACACCTAGTAAGATTTATAAATCTTACTAGGTGTTTTTAAAAATTACACTACTCTAGATGATTGATTTTCAATTTGTTTTATGAAATATGATGGTTTTATACCCGTTCGTTTTAAAAAAGCTTTTGAAAATGATTGAACATTATTAAAACCTACTTCTTCCCCTATAGATTTGATAGTGTATTTCCTAAAATTATCATTGTTTTTAATTTGATCAATTGCATAATCAATTCTTAAATCATTTAGGTAATTCGCGAAATTTTGTCCTTTATAATGATTAATTACCTTAGATAAATAAGTTGAATTTGTATTAATTTTTTTTGCTAGTTTAGCTAAGGTAATATTATTGTCAATAAATTTCTTTTTTTGTTCAAACGCTTCAACTTTTTCTAAGATTTCTTCAATAACTTCTTCGGGTAAATCAATCGTATTTGTATACTTAGTTATATTTTTATTTTTAACAGTTGAATTTGGTTCCGAGTCTATTTTTTGCATTAAAAGATCAAATCTTTTCTTATAATAAATTCGTTTTGAATAATTCTGATACAAAAAATACGCAAATCCCAGAGTAGTAATTATTAAAAGGATAGAAATAATCCAATTATTATTTTGCTGTTTTTTTAGACCATTTAATAATATGTTTTTTTCATCACGAAGCTTTTTTGTATCATATTTTTGATACATATCTATATTAAGTTTATTGTTTTTTGAATTGGCTATACTATCCAAAAAAATCATTTTTTCTAACACTCTCAATTGTTCTCGAACATCATTATCCTTTTTATATTTTGTTAATAACATTTCAAAGGCTTCTCTTGTATTAGGAGTATAATTAGTTGAATCTATAATATCATTAACTTTTTTAAGGTGCTTTAAGCTAATTTCATGTTCATTTATTTTTTGATAAGCTTTTGCCAAATATAAATTGGTTTCTGCTAGGTTTAAGCTATGTTCAAGTTGCCACGAAGTTGATAAAATTTTTTCTAAACTATCTATAGCTCTTTGAAAATTATTATTATGATAATCACTAATTCCACTATGTAATAATAAAGCAGAATAACCATGCTTTTCCTTATTGTTTGAAATTTTTTCTAAACCTTCATCTACATAAATTCTTGATGAATCCGGTTGCTTTTGTTGATTATATAAATAAGACAATCCTATTAGTGTTCCGATATATGGTCTAAAAAATTTTCCGTTAGATCCTTTTTCCTTTAAAAAGTCATAGTTTGATTTAAAAACTTTCAATGCTTCCTTTTCTTTTCCAATTACCATTTTCAGTTGAGCAATATTAAGTGTAGCCGCTACCAGGTGTATATTATTGTTATTATCTTCCGCATGCCTCTTAGCTTTTAGATAATACTCAAAAGCTTTATTCAAATTTTTACTGTTTTGTAGTAATACCCCTTTATTTAAATATCCCCTTGATGGATAATTAAAATGATTCTCATTTTTAGTTAACTCAATAATACTATCGACATATTTCATTGCTATCTCAGGGGTGCTAATCATAAAATGGAGATGATAACCATCAGCTATTTTAATTTTATTTCTATCCCTTTTTCCTTTTTCTACAAAGTAGCTTGCATATTTCTTAGCTAAATCAATTTTTTTTTGATTGATGAAATATAGTTCTTGAAGCTCTTCATAACTTTTATTGTCTAAACTATCCTTATGTTTTTGAATGATTTCAGCTTTAATAAAGAGGCAACTGAAAAGAAAAAAATGACAAATAAAAATACGCATGATTTTAAGTATTTACAAACGATGTAACTTTCATATTTTTGAGGGTGTTACAGACTTAAAAAGTTGTAAATATACAAAACTTAATAGAGTAATAGATTTATAAATTTTACATTCAAAATTTATAAATTGAGGGATACTCCCCTTGCAAACCTCCTATCCAACTTACTACTTTTGACCCAACAAAAACAAACAAATGGAAGCCTACCTACAACACCAAAAGCACCATTACTTTGCAGCTATTTTACAAGCATTGCATTTTAAAATGGATACATTTATATACAATCTTGTTCATCACCAGTCATACGAAATGATACTTTATCGTTGGATTGTTAAGCTGTATAAAAAACGTAAGACTAGTGATGAAGCCTTACAACTCATTTATAAAGCTAGAAACATATTATTACTTACATCAACAAATGGTTTGTATTGCCATTCGATATACACTCCTAAACCTCAAATGTAAAATATCAAATCCCAAAAACTATCCACCGACAACTACCAACCAAATACGTAAACCTCCCCCCATGATTGTAATCAATATTAAAAATTTGTAAAACATTAAAGGGAAAAACAATGAACATTATTATCAAACAAATTGAACTCATACAACGCATCGATCAGTTGATTCGTATGCAAGCTACTGGCACAGCAGACGAATTTGCCTATAGACTGGGGATTTCTAAAACTACATTATATCGGGTCATAAATGTGATGAAGCAATTAAATGCTCCAATATCCTATGACCTTAAAGTACAAAGCTTTGTGTATGATAAGGCAGTGGGATTTAGAGTTGGCTTTTTTGATAAAAAGCAAGCAAGCGCTTAAGCAATACATATGTATTAAGGATAGTAATTCTGGAATTTAATTGCTTTTCTTTTAGTACATCTACGAAGCGATTACCTATCTATTCTATAAACAATACTAAATTTTAACATTTGACAAACTACCAGTGTCGAAAAATGAAACTGGTATTGTCTAACATTGCACCAGGAAAACTAAAAAAACAATAAGAAAACGATGAGGAAAACCGTAACGCAAAAGTTGAAATTTCAAGGATTTGAGTTGTTCAACTATTTTTCTAAACCAGACATCGAAAAGGGGAAAAATACCCCCGTTGTCATTTAAAAATTAGGGGTACGTTTGCCGCTTTGTTTTTAAAAAATTGAAATCAGTCACTAATCCATAATTACTATATATGAAACATCATTTCTTAGGTTATGTATATTTAATACTTAGCTTGTTATGTTTACAAACTACCATCGCCCAATCGGGTTATTACGGGGGCTATGGTACTGCAATTAAGGCGGCTCCCACGGCTGCCAAAGCTACCAAAGCCAGGGGTGCCAGTGTGGATCTTACCACTGGAACAGTACAACAGTCTGTACCGATCTACACCATCAAACAAAATGGAGTGAGTTGGCCAGTAGGGCTGCAATATCGATATACCGGACTCCAGGTGATGGAAGAACCCTCACCCATTGGACTGGGTTGGGGACTAATCGCTACCGGGATGATCTCCAGAGAAGTGAGAGGTTTGCCCGATGATCACCCAAAAGGCTACCACGGGTCAGAAGGCTTAAAAACCAGCATCCTGGATCCTTATTATCATTTTGATCCTAATAATAGCCCGGGTACCGGGGGTAAGAAGGTAATGAAAGAACATCATGCCTATCTACTGGCCAATGGACTTATCGATGGAGAGCCAGATCTGTTTACCGTCAATGCCGGAGCATTGAGTTTCTCATTTAAGATCGGGATCAACGGGCAACCGGTACTCTTATCAAATCATAATGTAGTGGTTAACTTTGGATGGGATCAGATCGAAGTGATCGATGCCGAAGGGGTGAAATACATCTTTGGAGCCAAAGAGATCTTTGATCCCTACGAGCCGGATTTAGGAGTTATCCCTATAGCCGAAGGGGACTATTATACCTACCCGCGTAGTTGGTATTTAACGAGTATCCAACCGCCTAATACCACCCAACAGATTACTTTTGAATATCAAAACCAAACCGACAGGGGGAAGGCTTTTGTACCTAAAATATATTCGTTTAAGTCTTTATCCTCGGAGTTTTTATTTGATCAACCCGAGTCATCAAACCGCAGATTTGATCCCTATATCTATCCTCATGTTCGTATGGATATAGATATCACAACCCCAATAGTAACTAAAATCAACTTTGCTGAAGGATCTTTAGAATTTCATTTAGAATCAGGCACTACAGGACGCTATTATAAGTATAATCGTATTACACTCAAAGATTATAACAATAATATCATTAACAACTATGACTTGTATACCCAGCGATCAAGACGTTTGCTGACCGAGATCAAAAAGAATGATCAGTTAGAGGTTCGCTTTGGGTATTATGACCAGGATGATCCCCGTGCGATTCCTGATTATGAATTTGATAAAGAAGAAGCCACCCTTGGGATGGATAGATGGGGGTATTATGCAGACAGACAACTGTTTTCATATGAAACAGACCCTGTGATAAGAGATTATCCATATCTTAAAGGAACGATACAAGGCGCCTTACACACCATTACCGGTAAAGGTGGTGGACAAACTAAGATCGAATACGAATTAAATTCATATGCTCAAGGATATGGAGGGCTTCGAGTAAAGAGCATCGAAAATTGTGGGGCGGCCACCGGTCCATGTACCCAAAAACAATACGACTATAGTACAGATGAGTTGGGCTCTAGCGCCCAGATCAATTCTGTGGTTCGTAATGCAAACAGTGCCGATTATGTTGGACCACCTAAACCGATTTATTATACCCAGGTCAGTGAGCGTGTAGTATCCTCAGATCCCAATGAAGAGCTTCATAACGGGAGAACGGTCTATACCTTTGAAGCTCCTGAGGTATTTGAGAATATCGAGGACTTTAGTGATTCTGTAGGGCATAATGAGGTTCCAAAAGGTGAAGTTGAAGGGGATATCCGAATTAAATCGATCCGTACCTATAAAGATATTGATGGTACTCCACAACCTACCGAACAATTACTTACCGAGCAACGCTATGAGTATATACCAGTGCAGATGGATAGAGATACTTTTGGAAATTCTCTGGACCCTAATTATCCGTACGGACTTAAAGTGCGTTCAGGCAAAGGAATCAAACGCGATATGCCGATGAATGAATATTTTCAAAGACGACTTGATGAAGGTTCAATACCCTATCTTGGACTTCCACTTTTAATGCATGATTTTCGTGAGTATTACCGCAACCGTACTCAAGCAGAGTATCAGGACTATACCGTAGAATTAATTCGTAGAAGTGGAGTGTTAGAAGGAACTTATTTGCACAAACTTTTAATAGAATATACCAAAGGTGTAGGCACAGCTGCGGCTGATGAAAATAAGCTGTTCACCATACAAAGCTATAAAGAAACTAACATCCAACCACTACAAAAGCGAGTGATCAGCAGAACCTATTCGGATATCGATCCTAGCCAGTATACCGAAAATACTACAACATATGAGTATGATGAGTATCATCAAATGATCGGGCAAACCCAAACCAACTCCAAAGGAGAGACACAAGAATCGAGCTATTACTATCCGTATCATCCCGATATTAATAATACTCAGTTAATGAGTGCACATCGTATGGCTTCACCCGTTAAAACCGAGACCTTTATCGGGACCAAAAAACAAGCTACCGCTGTAGTGAATTTTAAGACCACTACTAATGGATATTATATGCCTTCTATCATACAAGGCGCTAAAGAAGGAGCTCCCTTACAAGATCAAACGATCTATCATAAATACGATGCTAAAGGAAATGCTTTAGAAGTATCCCAGGGGAAAGGCCCATATACGGTTTATATCTGGGGGTATAACGATTTGTATCCCATCGCTAAGGTTGGTAATGCCACTTATACCGAGGTAGCAGCATATGTAGCCGACCTTAAAGCCAAATCAAATGCTGATACCGATCGTACACTAGGTTATACTGGAGCCGAAGGTGCGCTGCGACAAGCCCTGGATGCCCTTCGTGATACACTACCTAATGCGATAGTGACCACCTATACCTATGATCCGCTTATTGGACTCACCAGTACAACCGATCCAAGAGGGTATACTACCTATACTGAGTATGATGGATTGTATCGTTTGCTACATACCCGAGATGAAGAGCATAATATCATTAATAAGTATTATTATAATGATAGTGGGATACAGTATGATCCCATCGTAGCGAGTATCATATCTGATAAAAACTGGATGTATACTAGTACCACTTTACCGATTATATCTGAAGTTAGCGGAGGTTCTTCCCGATTTGCCTACAGCTGGAAGCTGACCAAACCGGGTATGGCGCCAGAATACTTTAGCAGTTCTAATTTTACGCTTCATGCAGGGACTACCCATGGGATGGCCGCCATAGAACTGACCCTTACCGATACCATTACCGGTAAAACCAAGGTGATCAACAAATCGATTAGTATTTATCCACCGCTTTCGGGATCGGCTGGTCAGATTTCAAGACCTGCGAATCATGCTATCAATACGACGGCTTCGTTTAATATCACTCCAAGTGGGGGGTCAGGAAGCTATACCTATAGCTGGACCATCAGTGGGCGTGCGGGGACCTATACCAGCAGCCAAAAATCCTTCGGGCTGTATATGAACTATACCTATTATGGCAATGTAAACATACAATGTGTAGTGCGTGATACCAAGACCGGAGATACAGAGACGCTAACTACCACCATGAATGTATACGATGGTTTTTGGACGGCTTCTATAAACACCAGGCGTCATAGTTCACCTACGGGAACCAAAAAACTTGAACTATTAGCCAAAGCAGGCAGTGGTTCTGGTAACTACAGCTATAAATGGTATGTCAACGGAAACTATAAGGGAAGCTCATCGAGTTTGTTTATTACCCTAAGATGTAGTGGTCCAAGATCAGAAACCGTAAAATGTATTATCACCGATAATATTACCGGAAAAGCGCCTTATAGTACCCGAACCTTTAGTATAGGGGACTCAGAATGTAGTAGCTCTGGCGGCGGTGGAGGCGGAGGTGGAATCGGGATTTCACAACCTGATAACAACCAATAACCCCAAACCCACTACAAGATGAAACAAAGAGATAAAAAACACAGTTTGATGAATACGATATTCAAAACCATAATATATACCATAGGCTTGCTGCTTAGCATAAGCACTACCTACGGCCAGGGATTAGTCCCGTCTGAAGATCAAAACTATGTCATGGCAGTACAGGCACAAGCGCCTTTTACTACAGCCAATGCCTTAGAGACGGCCCCCGAAGATCAAAAAATCCAAACCATCACCTATTATGATGGGTTGGGTAGAGCGATACAGCAAAATGCCATCAATGCCTCGACAAATAATAACGATATTATTTCTCATATCGAGTATGATGGGCTGGGTAGACAGACCAAACAATACCTGCCTTTTGAAGCGACAGGAGTACCAGGGAGTTACAGAGAAGTGAATATCCACCAGGATATTAACGCCTATTACCAAAACAAATATCCTGATGATTTTGCAGGAGTAGCGCTAGAAGATGTCAATGCCTATAGCGAGACCATCCTTGAGGCCTCCCCTTTAAATCGTGTAGAAGAACAAGCGGCACCGGGAAAGAACTGGAAGTATACCCGTCATAAAGATCCGGTATATGCCAGTTTTCCAACCGATATCAGCTATGTAAAGAACTGGAGTGCCTCAGAGGTATTGGATCCGTTTCCGCCGGCATATAGTGCTGTTGATTTGGATAATGTGGTGGCCATAAACATAAACAATGCAGAACTGAAAGTGATTATATGGGCGAAGCCAGCATTAGGGATCGAGGCATTGTCTACAGGAAAACTTCGAAAAATAGAGGTCTATCCTGAGATCGAATATGCAGATCTGGGGCAGTTGACCGACATTAACGATATCCCAATCGATTATAGAGCCAGTATCGAGAACAACTATCTGGTGATTACTCCGATAAATGGTACCCCAAGACCATTAACGAATGGAGTAAGGATAAGAAGTACCCATGATCTTAGCTATATCCAATACATAAAGGAGTATAATGAATATGTGACTAACGAGCACACCGTAAAATCTGCCTATGGTCTTAATAAAGCGGCAGAAGTATTACGTTTTGATATCACCATCACCAATGGTATCCCAACGGTAGTACCTAATGGTAGTTATGGGGCAGGAGAGTTAAGCAAAAGTATCGTTAAAAACGAAAACTGGACTCCTGCTGATGGGCATAACAAAACCGCAGAATCCTTTACCGATAAAAACGGCAAGGTAGTTTTAACTAGAAGTTATAATAATGGAGCGGCCATAGATACCTACAACGTTTACGACGATTACGGCAACCTTACTTTTGTGATACCCCCAAAGGTCGATACTACAGACGGAGTATCGAACACTGAGCTTGCCGAAGTGTGTTATCAATACCGATACGATGAGCGTAACCGTCTTGTTGAAAAGAAAGATCCGGGTAAAGGCTGGGAGTATATTGTGTATAACGAGCTTGACCAACCGATACTCACCCAGGATGAAATCATGAATGCAAAAGACCAATGGCTCTTTACGAAGTATGACGGATTAGGTAGAGGGATCTATACCGGGATGTATACCGACACCCGAGATCGACCGGCATTACAACAAGAGGTGAATACCCTAACTACCCTCTGGGAGGGGCGAGACGCCGCAATCAATATCGGTGGGACTACAGTCTATTATAGCAATACAGCCTTCCCAACTACCAATATCGAGCTGCATAGTATTAGTTATTATGATGATTATAATTTTGATATCCCAGCCGAGCTTGCCAATCCAGGGACTGTAGATGGTGAGGCGGTGACTAACCGTACCAAAACCCTGGCTACCGGGAGTAAAGTACGGGTGTTGGGGACCAACGATTGGACCACTACAATACCTTATTATGATAAAAAAGCACGACCGATCTATGCAGCCAGCAAAAATGAGTATCTTAGTACTCTAGATATCGCAGAAACTCAATTAGACTTTGCAGGCAAAGTGATCCAAAGCAAAACCACCCATACCAAAGGCAACAATGCAGCGATTATAATCATCGATAGGTTTACCTATGATCATATGGGTAGAGTGCTTACCCAAACCCAACAGATCAATGATCAGCCAGTAGAAGTAATTGCCAGTAACGAGTATGACAACCTTGGGCAATTGGTAGCCAAAAACATTGGAGGTGGCTTACAGCATGTAGATTATAAACACAACATACGCGGCTGGTTAACAGCGATTAATAATGGAGATACCGCTAATGGTGATTTGTTTGGGTATAAGATGGAGTATACTACTACCCAAAACCCACTCTATAACGGAAATATAGCCAAGACTTCTTGGAAATCGACTAACGATAACCAAGAGAGAAGTTATACTTATACCTATGATGCCTTAGATCGATTAACAAGCGCGATTAGTAATGATGGGAAGTATGACCTTACTGGTATTACCTATGATACCATGGGGAATATCCTAACCCTGGATAGAAAAGGGCACCTAGATACCAATGCTACTACCTTTGGGGAGATGGATAAACTATCTTATACCTATGAGCCTACAGGTCATAAACTGCTAAGCGTCTCTGACGTTGGGAATACCACCTTTGGCTTTAAAGATGGTAATACCATAGGCAATGATTATGAGTATGACCAGAATGGTAGTATTACTGCAGATAAAAATAAAGGGATTATCGATATACAATATAATCACCTGGATCTACCGGTAGAAATTGTTTTTGATAGCATTATACCCAAAAAGATCAGTTATGTTTATGATGCTATGGGTATCAAGGTTAAAAAAATCCTTAATGATAGTGGTATTATTACTACAACAGAATATGCTGCAGCACAGTATAAAAACGGGGAGCTAGAGTTTATGGGACAACCGGAAGGGTATATTGAACCTTCAAATACTGGGTATCAGTATGTTTATCAGTTCACTGATCATCTTGGAAATATACGACTATCTTATAGTGATAAAGATGGTAATGGTAATATTACTATAGATGAAATCGTAGAAGAATCGAATTATTATCCCTTTGGGTTAAAACACAAAGGATATAATGGTATGATTAACGGGCGTTCTCACCAATACAAGTACAACAATACCGAACTCGAAGAAGGTTTAGGGCTTAACTGGTACGAGATGCCGCTTAGATCATACGACCCAACGATAGCACGTTGGAACAGGGTTGATCCTGTAGTACACCATGGTCTATCGACCTATAACGCCTTTGATAATAACCCTATTTATTATGCTGACCCTAGTGGAGGGAATAGTGAAGCAGAAAGCCCATGGAATAGAGATAATAGAGAAAATACTCTAGATAGTGGGGCCCGTGGTAGTTTTGGGTTTAATAGTGTTGCAGGTGGTGGAGGAATACATTACAATAGTTATACAGGTCAATATGAAGATAGGATGGGTAGAGCCGTGTCTCCAGGAGAGGCTTTAGCTTCTTGGGGAATCTCTACAGATACTAATAGTAGCGGCTTATCTGGTGTAGGCATGCTACAGAGTGCACTTAATTCTTTAGGAAATGATTATACTGTTAGAGCTTGGAGTGGTACAGATCCAAAATATGATCCTAGGTACCCACATACTAGTGGCAGACAAGAGTTAGATGAAGTGATTATTACCACAAAAAAAGCAGGACCTAGTTTAGATGATACAACCGGTAATGGATTAGGATTTAGCCTTTCGTTTATGAGAGTAAATCGTCTTTATTATATTAGGAATGTTGAAAGCCTTAGAGATCAATTTAGAATAGCCCCAGGTATTTATGATTACACGGGAGGTATAGAGGCAAGAACTAGAATTAAAGATTTTGTTAGAGCTAGAATGACTCCATTTCCTACTAATGCTTTTTTGGATAAGTATTTTAATAATGCCCCTAAAAGCGCAAAACCAAGATTTTGGTTAACTAATAGATGGGTAAATGTAGGATCAAAAGCAGCTGGAGTGTTAGGAGCGGTCACAATTACATATGATGCATACGGTGTTTATAATTATTATACTGATCCAAATGGTAACTCTCATGTAGTTCATCCTGGTATTTTTACTGGTGATTTATTAGCTACTGGTGCATTGTATTATGGAGGACCAGTGGGAGCATTTGCTTTTGGTATATATCAAATAGGTAAAGCCGCACACAATGGTACAATCAGATCAAGTGAATACAAGAGAGATTGGAATAGAACCTGTTTTATTGCTGGGACAAAAATTATTATGAATGATGGTAGTACTAAAAATATTGAAGAAATTATAGAAGGAGATGAAATTTTGAGTGTCAACATGGAAACAATGCAAATAGAATCTGATATTGTTTTAATTGTTCCTAAGAAAGACGAAAAATATAACAAGATATATATGCGATATGATAATGGGAAAGAGAATATATCTTCGGCACACCACCCATTTTATGTAAAAGGAAAAGGTTGGGCCGTTTATGATATCGAAATGGCAAGAAAGGATTTAACATTTGAGGTAAAACAAATTGAACTAGGTGATGTTGTTCTGTATCATTCAGAAGATGGAACTCTTAAAGAAACAAAAATATTAGAGCTTACTGATTTAAAAGAAGAGGCATTAATGTATAATATTAAATATGTGAAAAAGAATAATACATTCTTTGCAAATGGAATACTAGTTCATAACAGATTTATTAAAAATAATGAAAAAAGCAGTAATAAATAACAATACGCTTATTTTTAGCGGTACTACAAAGGACGATTCAATTTTTTTTAGGCAGAAAAAATTCAAATTACCTTTAAGTGATATAAAAGTAATTGGGGTTAAATTCGGAATGCTTTTTGACGACGATTATTCAGTTATAGTTTTTGTATCAAAAGAAAATAGAAGGTTTTTTTTGGGATATGAATACTTTGAAAAAGATACTATTGAAATACTAAATGATAAATTCAATATTGATCTAGTTAATGCAGTTTCAGAACATCTTGAATATGAGACCAATCAATTTAGAAGTGAAATTTTATTTCCATATCAAAAAGTTGGGAAATCAATATTTAAGGACAAAAATATTATCTCTTCGATATATTTATTTTTCGCCAAAATGTTTCTAATATTAAATTATGCTGATGGCATCTTGTCTAAAGATGTAAAAGATTTATAGGTACCTGATAACTCAGATTTGTAAGCTGAGATAGATTACATAGTTTAAAAAAGCCACAATATTAAATGTTGTGGCTTTTATACTTCATTGAAATAGATTAAAGCATATTTCGAAATATAATAACAAAATTTATGTTTGTATAGTTTCTTTAATGAGATGGCTTTAAGTAAATTAATCTTTTTATGTTTCTATGCCTACAATTTTTATTTATTCTTAAAGTCGTGTTATGAAATTAATATTGATGTATTCAAAAAAAATCATTACTCCCGAAAAATGAAACTAATACATGGTATTTTCGCTTTTCTAGATGCATAGGTTTATATGCAATGCTCAAAAAACCAAAATTAATAGCATTGAAGAATCAACAACAAATAGTATACAAAGTCTTAAGGCAATGTATAGGAATGCAAAGGATAGATATTCTAGATCTATTATTAAAAATTGAGATGTTATTATCCTATACTTCTGGCACTTTAACTAAAAATGAGATTAAACATCTTATTGATATCGATAAAGATGTTAAAGAGGATTTAGATATACACTCGTTTACAGTCCTTCCTAATGGAAAATTTTGTCAGTGTATAGGTGCAAACGATTGGCTTTACATCTATAAAGAACAAAAGAAAGGAATCTATAAATGGAAGATATTCGATACCTATTATTTTAAAATTAAGCACCCTTTCTCAGAGATTACAAAACTTACTAAAAAGAATTTGTTAGAAAACTTTCAAGGCACAAGTGAAGAGGTAGACATTAGAGATTTTCTAACAAAAAACAGAAGTATTAAAAAGAAGAAATTTATTAGAAAACTATTAAAAGTAAATCTTCAAAATACCGGCGATTATCAAGCCTTAACCTAATTAAACATATGATGTGACTACTACATAAAAAGGGAAAATTAACTTAAACACATCATTTATGGAACATATGAATGTATTCCACAGGATATTTCATGGGGATCTACATCCATTAACTAATCAAAAGACAAAAGAATACTATCTAACGTATCTTGAAAATAAAGAACATGATGAATTAGGAAGGTGTGATTTTATAGATTTGAAGATGACCAACACTAGTACTATCACTTTAAAATTTTGGTATTACCAAAGTTTGTTCAATCATACTCTGCAAAATATTAAGTGGGATTTACACAAAAAGTTATTCTCTCTAGATAAAAAAGTTGAGGATATAGATAATCTTATAAAAAATTACCAGAACTATGTTTTGAACTATATGAGAATTATAGAACAAAACTATTTATCAGCTGAAGATAGGAGATCAATATTTAAAATTTCTGAAGAAAAAACTAATACAGACATTTTTAAAATTTTATACAAAACATTAGATTCTATATTGCTTTTTTTAGAAGAAACTTTTCTTAAGTATATAGATAAATCTTTGGATATTCCTTACCAACAAAGGTTATGGTTTGCGCATCAAAATCAGGTCACAATAAATACTATACAGGATAAAATCCCCAGTCTCAAGGTTCCAAAAATTGTTAAAGATGAAATACATCAATTATTGTCCAAGATAAAGGACAACACAATTTCGGATCTTACTTATGAATCCAAAGAATATTATTCAACCTTTATAAAAGTTTTAGATCATCTTTTTAATAAAGAAAAACTTCCTTCCAAAGAACAACTATATGAGGTGCTTATTAGTTTGGATTTTAATACGTTTAAGATTTTCTTTTTTATGACTGATGACATTAAAAACAAGATCAAAAGCTTAAAAAATAATGAGGATAAACTAAAACTGTATCGAGAATACTTTAAAAAAGTCAAACCCATTGTAAACACTATTCCCTATCGATTAAATCCAAAACTGCCACCATTAAGAAAAAACCTTTTAGATTGGATCACCGAAGAAATAACTTTTTATGAAGAGCTTATAAAGTTTGATAAATCAAGAGTATTAGAAGAAACCTTCAATAACAGGAAACTTTTAAAGGTTTCGGTGCCAGAAGTTTCTTTAATCACAAAATTGCTATATGAATCTAAAGTAATTGATGGTCCTAGAACTGAATTGTTTTCATTTCTCTCAAAGACTTTTAGAACAGAAAAAGCAGCTCTAATTTCATCAGAAAGCTTAAGTAACAATTATTATTCGGTAAGTGAAAGTTCAAAAAGATCAGTAAAAAAGATACTCAAAGGGATGCTTCTTCAATTGGATCAAATGAAGGGAGAATTATAGTTATTTTTCTTTAAATAGGTGTAAACAGTTATGATCATACAAAAAAGCTAATAATTGCTGTAGCATTCGATACGAAAATCCATCCATTTCTAACAATTCAGATCCTTTGATTTCTAATAACTTTTCGAGTGTGTGAATGTTATGTTTTTGCATGAATGTTTTGATTTCTTTGGACAGATCTAAATTTTCTATGGAATTTTTTAAAATAAGGGGTTGCATTAGGGTGATACTTATCAATGACTATATAGTTGCTTAGGATGACAATATACCATTATCTCCCTCAAATATCGAATTTATTTTTAATTCAATTCATTGTTTTTCAATTGATTAAAATTTAAACCAAGGATTGTAAACCCCTTTACCACTGTTTTAATATGGTCTTAATGATTCTCTTTGTCCCAAATAAGTTTTAATAAAGGAAAAGTGTCAAAAGATAAAAAGATTGATTGGTCCAAAATAGACAGAAATAACCTACCACATGGTGATTGGATTGTTTCCCATAAAGATTCCAAAAACAACATCATTTTAATATCTCGTGATGATTTTCTCGAACAGTTAGAAATTAGAGTTAACAATTAAGAATATGGAAATAATTGTATTTGAATCTGAAGCATATCTCAATTTACAACGAGAAATGTTACAAATAGTAAGAACTACCATACGTGAAGCTAAAGAAGAAGCATTAGCGAATATGGATCCCGCAAACGATTGGTTATCTCCCGAAGAGGCAAAAAGTTTATTAGGAATAAAAAGCAAAACAAAACTACAAGAACTACGAGATTTTGATGAGATTTTATACTCTAAAGCTGGTAAAGTTATTCGCTACTCTAAAACTAGTATACTCGAGTATTTAAATCGACACATTGTTAGGTAAACAACTGTAAACAACTACTACTATGCTTACACTTGAGGAACAATTGGTATTTCTAGAAGCATCCTGCGATCAAAAAATCCGACTATTAGAGCAAATTAGCGAACAATTCGGAGAAGTAAACAATGAAATTTTTACAACACAAATTGATCATACAATGTTCTGCTATGAATCCGTCATTACTTCCATTCGAGAATTACAAAACATAAAAAGTAAATAGAAATGGAACCTACCCCCGTACAATTGAATTATGATTTTGGTAAACTGTTTACAGCAACAAAATCTTATATAGATAATTATAATAAAGATAATTTTGAATTAAAGAGTCGTATTAATGCAAATCATAGGGCAACTGCAGAACTGATTACACGACTGTATGCCAAACAATTAAATAAAGCCATATCCCGGGGAGACTCTTTTGAAGACGGAATTCCAGGCTTTAAAACCTTTAATCCTAGTTTAGCATCTTGTAAAGGTTGTACAGTAAGAACCATTATCAATCACAAGGATCGATTAAAAGCTTCAGGGTTTATTATTAAAGAAGTCCATCATGGTAAAACAGGGATAGAATTATGGATTAATCCATTAATTTTTGATGAAAGAGTGAAAAAAATTCACCCATTAGTTCAAGAACATCAAGAACAAAAGAATAATAATAGTGATGTTAATTGTTTAATAAATGTTACTGGAACACTACAGGAACATCACAAGAACACGGAGGAAAGTCGGATTTCCAATTTCGATAATGCGAAAGCAAATGAGTTGGAACCGACTTTTTTACAAGGGTTGGTTAATAATTTTTGGAAGTACGCTCGTTCAAAATTGTTCCCAGATGATATATTTTCTAAAGAAGAAGAATTAAAAGTACTGGAAAATATTACAACAACCATTTACAGAAATTTTGAGGTCAAAGGGAGTTACAAAGATTGGAAGGACTATCAGGACGGCTTGTATGAAAGGGTTGAGATGGTAAAACGATGGTTAGACCGAAATCCTTATCGATGGATACCCTCTGCTAATCTATATTTTCACCCACATAATAAGCGTAATAATTTTAAAAACACGTATCAATGGTATTTAAAACAACAAAATCTCAAACGAAATATCCGAAATCGAATACTTATACAAAAAGCAGAAAAAGAATGGTTGGATCATGATAAAGGAGAAGGTAAACATAAAGGCAAAAGTCGTTTACAATTATTTCGTTTACAACTCAAACGCCTTGAATCTTATGGAGATAAGACATTACTCAAAGCTTATGAAAACAGTTTACAAAGAACACTATCTAAAAAAGTAACCCAATGATTCCTTCCAACCTATCTAAAATAGCATTGTCCAAATGCATAGTTTATTTCAAAGATGGAAATTGTGGTACTTTTTACTCTTTAGATAAAAGCCATAGGAATGCCAGACCCAATAAAATTTTAGGGCTAAAAAGGTTGGAAAAAATGCTCTTCCAACGTTTTAAAGGGAAGTGGGAAACAGCGATCATCTATGAAAACCAACCCAATGGTAGAGAAATTGCTAAGTATCGAGAAGGCATTAGGGTATATTGAATTTGTTTTGGTTTTATGCTTTTTTTTAAAAAACATCTCAGTCTCAAAAATTGAAACTGAGATGTTGTAGATTTGCGCCTAATTTCAAATTATATTTTATGAAAACTGAAATTGCATTCACCATTCTATTCATAATAGGCTTGATTTTCAATTTTTTTGATTGGCCAGCATCTGGAATAATCCTCATAATTTCATTAATACCATTAGCAACAATTTATTTTTTTGCAGCATTTTACTTTTTTTGTGATAAAACAATTAAAAAGTCTAATATTGCTTTATCCATAATTTCTGGGTTTTTGCTTTCCATAGTACCCGTAGGTATTCTTTTTAAATTACAAAATTGGCCTGGAGCAGAAGTAAACCTTTTATCTGGAATAATTACTGGAGTAATATTACTTCCAATAATATGGTTGCTCAAGGTAAAAGCTTCTAATGACTTACTTAATTACTATAAAAGCATGATAATCAGAACGACGGTTTTGACTTTTACGGCAATATTCTTCTATGTAATATAGAAAAGGAATAAATAATTGAGATGAAACAAATACTTTTACTCTTCAACTAAAAGCTCAAGATTTTTTTGAAGGAGAGCTCAACTACAAAGTTGAATAGAATCTATGATTAACTTCAGAAATACCCGCTTAGTTCTTAACTATTACATATTAAACTTTAGTCTTTTGCCAATTTTGAGAAAGCAAATCATATTCAATTTTAAATAATTACCCATGGAAGATTATATAATTAATGCTTTAATTATTGCAATATTTATTTATGTTACTAGAATGTTTTGGATTTTTTCAAAACGTAAGCAAACTTCTCAAGGTAAATTACTTTTCAAAACTATTTCATTATTTATCCTATTACATTTTATTGTCTTTCCTTTAATCTATGTAGTACAAATCAATAGGAACCCAGAAAGCATAAAAATTGAAAAAAGTATAATCGAATCTGAAAAAGAAATTAAGCTCAAAAAACTAAAGAGTATTAAACAAAGAACCGATTCAATTTTGAATAATAATAGGGAGAAGTATATCTTAACTAAACTTCTTCACACAGATAAAAATTCATTAGAAAAAATTATATGGAGAGAAATAGATGATAGCCGACTCGTATTTTTAGATTCAATTATCATACGAGGTAATACTAAGTATAGAGTTATTCCTGATGATGATATTAGAAAACTTGTTACTATTTATAAATCAGATGGAACAAAATTAATAGAATTCAGTACCACGAGTAAAAAAGAAAATCTTGCAGAAATTATATTAGAATATCTTATTGATTTGAATTCAGAAGTGGATCTGATTAATGAGCAAATAAAAATAGTTGAATCTAATGCATTTTGGAATTACAGACAGGTCTTACCTTATACATTAAACATCCTCTTTACTAGTAACTTTACACCACAAAGCAGGACAGCTAATGTCATATATTTCATACATAATATTATGGTAGCTGGATTTTTATTAACTTTTATAATCGGTCTATTTCAAAATTATTTATTAGTTAAAGATGAATAAACCTTTTTCTTATTTATAATTCCTCCACTCCAAACGCCTTAAACACCATCCGTACCTCATAAGGATAAAGCAATTGCCTTCTTCCAGTATCCAATCCTTCAATTTCTTTTAATTTTAATCGAAGGGTTTCTCGACTTATACCAAAATGTAAAGCCAGTTCTGCTTTGCTCCAAAATCTCATTTCCACGTTATTCTTTTGGTCCATTTAAGTTCTTTTTGAGCTTCAGGAACCAAAAGTCTACTTATACAATAAACAAATTCCTGAAACACTACTAAACTAACTTAATTCCAACAAAAAACCAGAGCTAAAACAGGCTTATACAATCTCATTTGCACACTGATTTCGAACCATATTTCTTTGATGTAAAACAAAGAATTATGTTCAAGTGGATCGCCGGTGGATTGGCCGCTTTTTTTTCGATTCGATACTTGTCCCGATTACAACGGGCCAGTACCAATATTACCTCTCGTATACGGGTGCGTATCCATAAGATCAATCTTACGGGGATCGAACTGAAAGCAGAAGTACAATTACAAAACCCCAATCCGGTATCCCTGAATATTCAACATCCATTTATAAAAATTTTATTTAAAGATAAACTGTTGGGTAGTTCCACGGTTGAAAACACAATCATTCAGCTTGAAGAGAATAGCCAAAAGAATTTTGATGTAAACATTCAGTCTGCAGGATGGCTAACGCTGATTCAGATTTTAGGAACGAAAGTGGTAAGCGATATCCGATCTGGAGCCCCTATTCAATTAAAGATTCAAACTCAGGTAACAACGAGGGTCAATGGACTGCCATATGAAAAAATGGATAACATCATACTACAACTCTAATGCAGGCACAAGCAAAACGACATATCGGTCCTGGAGATCAGTTTTCTCATTTAATACCCAAAAGTATCAGTAGGGATACTATAGTGGTTGGTAGCGGAAAAGCCCAGTTAAAAGACACCCTAAACTTAATGAAGCAAATCATTAAAGAAACCAAGGGAGATACTGTAAAACTTGCCTCAAAACTAAAAGGTCATAATGTAGTTGAGACCTGTATGAATATCTGGCAGTTTGTCTATGATCATATTCAATATACCATGGATAAAACAGGGATAGAACAAGTACGCAGGCCATCCCGTACCTGGGCAGATCGAAAAAACGGGGTTGATTGCGATTGCTATACGGTTTTTATAGGCAGTATCCTTTCTAACTTAGACATTCCTTTTAAAATGAGAATTACCAAGTACGGAGGTAAACAACACTTTCAACACGTGTACCCTATTGTACCTATACAAGGGGGACATATTACAATTGATTGTGTGACGGACAAGTTTAACCATGAAGTCCCATATTCCGAAAAGAAGGATATCAGTATCAACGGTACCGCAGAAATAAAAGACATATCCGGACTCAGTGGAGTGGATATGGCTGATATCAGTTTGGATGCTATAGTACAGCAGCGTATTCCATTACTGGAGATTATTCCAGGTACAACAATCATGCAGTGTAGCTTGCCCAAACCCATACATATAAAACCAAAAAGTAAAGCTATAAAATCTGGAACCATCCTATCCCCTTTTCGATTTGAGGATAGTCCCAATACAGAAACTATGGGAATCAAAAAGGATTTGAATTTACTCAATTACCTGATCATATCCGTGATATCAGTTTCTGCAGGAATTGGGGTATTAAAGCTATTGACAAAAAAAGCTCAGGGAGCCAAACAACTAAAAAATAAATCGGGTCAACGCCCTAAATAAGAAACGTATGGAATTACACAGACTAGATGGAATTGATGGCGAAGGGATAGATCATATGGATATTACAGAAACCTTTACCTCACAGGAATCTGATATGCTACTAAATGGCATCCATGATGCCGATATTGCTTATGAGATATTAGATGAGGATGGCAATGTGATCCTTTATGCCGATGCAGAAGAAAATATTTATGTTATTGATGGACTTGGAGGCTTTTTTAAAAAGATTGGACGGGGGTTAAAGAAGTTTACCCGTAAAGTAGGTAAATATGTTGTTAAGCCAGTGGTAAGAACCTTCAATCGTTTTTTAAATCCTGCCACCATCTTGCTTCGTAATGGGTTTTTACTAGCTATGAAGTCCGATATGATGAAGGTTGCCCGTAGACTCCGGTATGGGTATCTCAGTCCTGCGCAAGCTAAGAAAATGGGGCTTGATATGCGCAAGTATGGAAAGCTTCGAAAAGCGGTGGAAAAAGCAGAAAAAATTTATCGTGTTGCCGGAGGTAGAGGTAGAAACCTTCGAAAAGCGATTCTTACCGGAAAAGGGAATAAAGATCGGAAGGTACCACTAAGTGGATTTAGTTTAGGAAGTATAGATGGAGGACCTACAATCTATAACGATCCATTTGAAAAGTTCGTAATAGAATCTGATCTGGATACTTTTGAAGCGTTCTTAAACAACGAGGTTGAAGTTGATGGATTGGGTGCTGTGGCTACTGGAACCGCAGTAGCTGCTGCCAGTGGTGCCGTAGCGAGTGTGGCTACGGTACTTAGTAAGATCGGAAACATCTTTGGAAAAGCCAATAAGGTTGTGAGTCAAGTAAGCCAGGTAAAGCAGCAGGCGCAAAATCTGTTTCAAAAACCCAGGAGACTTCCTCCAAGACCCTTACCTCGTCCACTTCCTCGCCCAATACCAAGAACGACAATACGGCCTACCCGGATAATGAGAGGGCCTGCTCGAAGAGTGATTACAGCAAACAAACCACTTCCAGCTAAAACCAATGCAGCAATAGACGATAAGCAAAGCTGGATCGAACGAAACAAAACCCCATTACTTATAGGAGCTGGAGTTCTGGTTGCCGGAAGTGCTATTGCCATTGCCGTAAAATCGAATACAAAGAAATCAGCAAAACCCGTTTCTGGGGTTCCACAAAAAAATACCAAGCAAAGAAAACCAAAAAATAAAGGTAGAGATGCTTTAGGTAGGTTTACTAAAGGACATACCCTAAAAAAGAAAAAAACCAGAAAGCGAAAGACCACAAAGAAATTGATCCCTAAGGCTTTGTTGTAAGCAAAAAATGAGTTGAATCAAAAATTGAAATAGCAAGTAGAGATTTCCGCTTTTGCGGAAAACTATAAAAAGAAGTTTTATCATGAAAACAAAAACAAACGCAAAAGATAGTCTCCTGGAAGTAGGGAAACATTTAAGTACAGGAGTTTTAGGTATGGTAGCTGGTTCTGCCGTAGGAAGGTACTCCCTCGCCCTTGGTGCGCTGACCATATTCGGGGGAGCTTACTACGGTAAAGATTGGGTTACTTCAGCAGGCGTCGGAATGGCATTCTCCAATGGATTTGGAGGGAAACCAAAAACGACTAATGGTATCGATGGCATACAAGATAACCTGGAAGAAGCCAAAGATCGTGCTGTAAACTCACTTAAGGCCATTGGTAAAAAACTGTACCTGGATAAAATCTCACCTTCTATGGCTCAAAAACTCTCTTTGGGGAATCTGGAAGATCGCCCCCTGGTATTTATGGGGTCTGATATGGTGGATGAAGGTGACTTTGATACCGATGAAATTGATGATGTTATCAGACGTATTGGAGCTGGAGAACCTGTTCCTACCGCAGATATACAGGAAGATTTTACCGAAGGAATTGATGGGGATATCGGAACTACAGAATTTGGAAATTTTGATATGACCGAATTAGACGGAGCTGAAGATATCACAGAACTCAATGCTGTAGCATAGTTACTAGATTATAATCAACATAAATAATAACATTTAAAAAAAACATGAATAGTATGAAAAAAAGCTCAAGAGCACAATTCTTAGAAATTGTCAACGCCCATATCTCACTAAGGGATCAGGCAAAAAAGTATGATCCGGCTATGGTTAAAGTAGCCATGGATATCAAAGAAGGAAGGTTACAGCTGGCAGATGCTGCCTATTATTCCATCAAATTCGCAGGCAACCGAGCCAATATTGATATGTTCGAAACCCAGGATGCTAAAGAGATTGGAATTACCAATGTCACCCAATCCAAATTACAAAAAGACCGATTGTTTTTATGCAATCGTATCATCCTGTTAGCTGCTGAGATTGAAGGTGATCTTCCTGATAGTGATTCACAGCTTAAAAAAACAATTAAACAAACCAACTTTGATAGTATCAAGAAGGTGGCAGGATTACAAAATGGGGTGTTCTCTTTGGTGGCCAATAAGAAAACAATTATCGATGAGCGCCCTATGCAGGAGTTTGTGACCGATAACAATCTGATGACGAATCTAGGAACCTACTACCTGGAGAGTCCGCGCTTTATTCGAGATGATGAGGAGTTTGAATTCAATATTGAATTGGGTGATGATGCCCCGAATAAAACCCTGGTTAAAGTAGTCCTGGCAGGAACGGTAACGATTCCGGCATAAACCATCTGATTATGGAGAAAAACACCAAAGAAACCCGAGTCACTTTTTCTTTTACGGTTAGTGAAGCCAATAAGTTGATCACTATTGATAACCTAGAGCTGCCTAAGCATACTAAAATGGTAAAAGGACTCCAGATGATCTCAGATTATCCGGATAGGTTGTATTACCAGGGAAGCCAACGTATTGAAATTGGTGGAGAAGAACTCTTCCCTGATGGCTTTGATAGCAAGATATTGATGTCATCTCTTAGTGTAGCACCAAAGGAACGCTTTTTTGAGCTAGGAGATGTCTTACCTGGAGATCTGTCTGTTAAGGTTCGATATCAGGATAAGAATCACAGTAATGCTGATTTTGATGAAGGGTATAAAGTAAGCCTTATAATACTCATAGAGGAAGGCCTCTAAGAGGCATTTAAAAATGAAAATATGAAGTGTAGGATTCAGTTAGGCAATAAAGAGGATAGTAAAGGTGTTATAGTTCGCAGGAAGTTTGTGCCTATACAATTTAAAATCACTAGGGAAAATCAATTTGTAAACGCATCGGCCAAACTTCCTTTTACTACCAATAAAGTGATTGGGGTGCTAACCACCAAACAGGTAAATACTTGCAACAAAGCTCCCTTCACTTCAAGATATTATACAGGGATTACCGATAATCAAATAGAAGATGCTTCCTTTTTGGAAAGTAACCCAGGAGAAGTGTATACAGGCTCCTACCCTCCTGATATTACTTATGGTATTTTCTCCGAATTCAAGTGGTGGTATTTCGCTCATCCTATTCTGGATAAAAGGCCTACTATCACATTGAATGGATTTGATCTTTCCATAGATCCGAAAATTGTTTCTGTTAGCGTAGAAGGGCATTGTGATCCACAGGAGTATTATCTCTGGAGTGGAATTCTTCCCTTAGAGGGAACCGGGGTATCCATTTCCTTTAGCAATTCAATCCAAAATAACGAATTATGATTCTAGGAACTTTAACCCTTCAGCAAAAAAGAGGGGTTTTTTATAAAGAGATACAGGTGGCATCTGAAGATCGATTTTCTGAAATAGAAAACAAGGAATTAAGAGGAATAGTAACTCCTTCAGATCATAAGACTACAGAAATCTTTAGGGTCACTCCAGTTGATGAATCTGGGAATTCCGATTATATCAATGCCATCTTTGAAGATGATGGAAAAGTGAACTATCCTTATGAAGTTACAGTATGGCTCCTTATCGAGTCCGATGCTCAGCCGGTAATGGGCATTTAAAATAGATTATTAATCAGACATCTCAACTCATATGCATGAGTGAGATATCAAAACACGCTATGCGTGATGAGAGAGGAATTTGCAATACAATATGCCGATAGAAGGGCAAAAGAACGAGGGTACGATACGTATAGAATAGTCTATAGGGAGTTTGTAATTCCTGCTAAAGGAATGCTCAAATTCCAGGCAAATAATGAGCTCTGGCTGGTTACTCATATTGCATGGGGGCTGATTGTAAAATCTGACTATGGTAGGTATGAGAATTGGTTCACTCAGGGAATTGTAGAAAACTCCCATGAGCATGGGGATCATATTGAGATTAGAAATGCTAAAGATGAACAAGGTATGATTCGTTTTTTACAAGTGATCTTAAAAACTAAAGATGATGGAAGCAAGGCATAAAAAACCCGGATCTGTACGATTAAACGACACACAATATCAGGAAATGGATAAACTTGGCTTTACTAATGAGAGTGCCTATGTGAAATATAAAATGGATCAGGGACAGTCAAAGCTTGAGGTTTTAAAATCACCTTCTGATCATACGGTGAGAGCATTGCCAGTGGTCAGTGAAAAAAGACCGCATTCTGGTGCAGTGGAAGATCAGCTCACCATACAGCGATTATCTATTGAAAACAGAAAGCTTCAGGAGAAACTTGAGGAGATCACTAGGAGCAGCGAAAAAACCTTAAATGGGGTACATCATAAAGTACATTCCATGCTTCAAGAAGAACTGCAAAAAAGAGATCATGAAGAACTCAAAAAGGCTTTTGCAGCCAGTAAAAAGAAGATGGAACAACTAGAAACAAGCCTTGAAAAATCTAACAAAGAAACCGAAGCAAAACAGGAAGAGATCGAAGCCCTGGTTAAGAAATTAGGATTTGTAGAATTAGGTAAGGCCTTGCTTCCCGGAGCCATCTCTGGATTAGCCAAACAATACCCCAAACAAATGCAAGGGATAGCAAGTACTCTGGGAAGCTTAGGTCTCAGTGCAACGGGCACTGTGGAAAATGAAATGAATCAAGATCAGGATCATTTATTACAAATTCTAAATTACTTAAGAGAACTATTTACAAAAGAACAATTTGGGCAGGTTATAGAGCTTATGATGCAGGTTGGAGAACAAATTAAAGACGATACTCACCTCATTCAAAAAATGGCGTACTACATGGATCAAATACAAAACAAAGAGTCACTAAGTGACAAAGCTACAGAGTAGCATAGTACACTACAGAGCATTTAAATCTCGATTATCGAGTAAACTTTGATTCTTTAAGACTTAGTAACACAGAAACTTTAAAAAATGAACACACAAATCACAATAGGATTAAAAGTACAAGACAAAACAGAAGCACATCAGGTTAAAAAGGCTTTTGAAACTATGAACAAACATTTTGGCGCAAAAGGGATCATCCGAATGGAACAGTTATTCCTGAAGGATGCTTTTATCCGAAACCTGGTCAAAATGAAACTGGCATAGCCAGAGATTAATTAAAAAAATAAACTATGGCATTACCCGCAGCAACACTTGCAATGCAAGCGATAAAAAGCAAACCAAAAGTAAAAGTTAGTTCGAAAGTAACTACTGTACTCTTGGCTACTGGATTTGGCCTGGGAGCTTTTTTTGGAGTGCGGGCTTTGGTGAGGAAGTTTAAACGTAATACCCGGGAACGTCTGGCATTGCGTGAAGGTAATCCGGCAAGTTTTGCCACCCAACTCAAAATGGCTTTTGAAAATGATAATGCCTTTGGGTGGGGAACCGATGAGGAGATGGTATATCGCACATTAGAGCAAGTACCATCTGCCTCACTGATGCGAAGAGTACTGCGAGCCTATAAAGATTTATATAATAGTAATCTTTCTGCAGATTTGAAAAACGAACTGTCCACACAGGAATATGCTATCGCCCTGGATATTATCAATTCAAAAACATAAACCATGAAAACGCAAGCACTCGCAAAGCGACACACTAAAAATAAAACCCAAAATAAAGCAGGGGCTCAAAAAAAATACATCATCTACGGTCTTGGAGTTGCTGCCCTTATTGGTGGTGGATACCTGGCTTATAATTATCTTAGAAATCGTAAGGTCACAGCTAGAGGCACAATAGACCCTATCACTCCACCGACACCAAGAGGTATTGTGACTACTCCCATACTTCCTGTGGCTTCTTCCGGTAGTTTTCCACTTCGAAGAGGAGCCAGAGGTTCCCTGGTACAAATGGTGCAAAATGCACTGTTGCAAAAAGGAGGACAAGCAGCACTAATAATTAAAGAAACTAGTTTTAGAAATGGTAAGGCTGACGGTATTTTTGGAAGAGGAACAGAACGCGCTTTACGTGCTGCAGGATTTTCTTCTGCCATTACACAAAGTACATTTACTTCTTTAGTAGGCAAAAATACAAGCTCTTCTTTTGGGGGTTGGGGGGCTGTTGCCAAAGAACTGATTGATGCAGCGAACAAACGAAATCTATTTGGAGTTCTAAACGGACTGAAGAAAATAACTTCTCCAAGTCAATACAGACGGGTAAGTACTTTTTTCAAAAATGTTAAAATCCTGGGAATCAGGGTGACTTCATTAGTCAATGCTCTGCTTAGTGTAGCTTTTAAATCTAAAGAACTGGAGAAAGTAAAAATAAGAGCAGAATTCAGAAGAATGGGACTCAAACAAAATTCACGTGGGGTATGGTTTGTTCCAAGTTTAGGTACTCTTGGAAATTTTGATCATATGAGTGATCAAATTGAACAGGAATGGAATCTGGCTGTGGTAGAAAAACCAACTTTGCTTAAAGCTGAAGATGGATCCTTTATCGTCCCTGAAATAGCACCTAATACTGTAGTAGGATATATAACAGGAATGCAGAACGGAATGGCAAGAATTCTCACTCAATCGGGGGAGACCGTCTATGCCCCTACTCAAAACTTGTCCTCAATGTAATATCTAAATATTAATCTGTAAACAAAAAATCATGAATAAAACAATCGAATGGATCAAGAGACTTTTTGATAAGCTAAAGCCGCTATGCGGATACTTTAAAGTATGGAGGGAATTATCCTCCTTGGCAGTAGGACTAATTCTTTGGATTCATAGTGCGGTATTCCTTCGCTGGATTGACCCCACGACAGGGATGTATGATGCAGGAGTATTTCAGGTATATCTCTTTGCGATCATTGGCATTTTTGTACTTCACGGGATTGTACGTATTCTTATGAAACTCATTTGGCCCACATCTGAACATTACCTGGATCATCATTTTCAAGAAGACTTTAAAACCATATCACCATGGCAAAAACTAAAATTATCCACCTCTATATTCTTTGCTTTTTTATTTGCAATAGCATTTTTAGCCAGGACGCTATAAGCCCCCTAACCTCCAAAGGAGCAATTTCTTTAGAAGAAGCTGAACTGCGAAAATGCGTCAAGGAGTTGTACGATTCTCAAGTTGGAGTTCGTGAAATCGGAGGAGAAAATCGAGGGGACCATGTAGAGATGTATTTAGCTAGTGTAAAACTCGGACCAGGATATTCATGGTGCGCAGCCTTTGTAAGTTGGTGTTACCAAAACGCGGGAGTCGATGCTCCGATAAGTGGATGGGTTCCAAGTTTTGCAATGAAAAACAAACGTATTTACCAACGAGGTAAGTTTCTAAAGAGAAAACCACAAATGGGCGATGTTTTTATGATATGGTATTATAAACTCAATCGTCCCGCTCATATTGGTTTTGTAGATCATTGGGGAGAGAAATGGATCACAACAGTAGAAGGCAATACTGGTGACGATGGATCAAGAGAAGGTGATGGCGTATATAGAAAACGTAGATTAAAAAAACAGGTGTGGGCAGTATCTGACTTCGTCGGTAGCACCGACAAGCAATAAATTATCAATGAACAACTAAAGAATGTTATCAAAGAGCTTACAAATATTACGAAACAAAGGGTACAAAATCTATAGACAACCTTATAGGTTGAATATTGTAGGCTATAGAAGTCGGTTTGTTCGTAGTAACCAGTTTGATGATGAGATACACGTTTTTTATACCAATGACAAAGGGAAATGGGTATACCATATCTTTAAAGCCACCACGGATCCAGGACAGTATTGGTTGGAAAATCCAATGCATCCACAGGGAACGGCTTTTTTAAAAAAAGGACAATATAAGTATGCCTATAGTTTAGGATTGCATAGAGGAATATACCCTGCGCTCATACAAACCGCTCCAGTTACTATTATTCGAGATTATGAACGAAAAGGGTTGTTCAAATGGTTTGAGTCTGGAGTTACAGATACTGGAAGATTTGGCATCAATATTCATAGAGCGAGAAAGCAAGGAACTACCAATGTAATTGATGACTTCTCTGCCGGATGCCTAGTGTTTGCCAATGCCCAAGACTTTAACCGTTTTATGAATATTGCAAAGCAACATCTACTTCGCTATGGAAATTCATTTACAGTGAGCTTAGTAGATTTTAGAGATGAACGCAGGCGACGATTAAGTCATGTGGCCTGGGGGATGGTTATTTCAGTTGGAAGTCTATGGCTATTAAACAGATTGAATTAGAACATGAAGCTATCTAAAAACACAAAAAAGGCAGGATTGGCATTGATGGGAAGTATGCTCGGATTTATGATAGCCAAAAAATATACTCCTAATGAAACCTATCCTTTCATACTGATAGGAGGATTTATAGGAAGTTGTCTTGGTGAAGAGTTGATTGTTGAGGACTTAAATAGAATTAAGAACCATGAAAGAAACTAAATTACAATCCATTTATTTTGAAGGAGAAGAGCCTGTAAAAATTAGGGCATATTATAAATATGAATTGGCAGCACTATACAATATTTGCACTAAAACCTTCTCTTCCTGGATTCATATTTACCTAGAGGAATTAGAACAGTTTGGATATAAAAAAAGTACCAAACTTCTTAGACCGGAGGTGGTGCGTTTTTTGTTCGAACGATTAGGGGAACCATAGCTATCAATAGTTATCTAAATATCCCTGATGAAACAAATACATTAGAAAACCAATAATTAATACTAATATTAAATGTGGAATCAACGTAGTCCCTCCAACTTTGCCTAATTTGGTTTTAGTTTCTTGTTCTGAAAGATTCTCGTTCAGTACTCTTGAAATTTTTCTATCTACTTCCAATTGGTAGAACTTATTACCGAAAAGACCTAAAACGGAAGCCCATACAAGGCGAGAAATAATATCCAACGAATTGTACGTTTGATAAGAGATTAAATAATTTTCGTAGAGCGTTTCCTCGATAAAGGCTTGTAAAAAAATTAGTACGACTATAAATGTAAAAGTGAGGTACATTTTTCGATATAATAACCAGAAAATGCCTAGGAAAAAGGCATAAGGATTGAATCTAAGTTTTCTTCCTCGATCATAACTTTGGATTACATCTAGGTAGTAATCATCATTGTCTCCAAAAAATATTTGATATTCTCGTTCAGTGTGTTTCAAAATAATTTTTTTGCAAATATAAAATTCAAGCATTAATTCTTAGGATTATTAAGAACCAATCCGAAACCAATTTCGGATATTCTAATATCATTGTTTAAAAAAACAATGATAACATCTCCTTTATACGGTCTAGGAAAAATGGCTAAAACCCCAATCACCTATTATGGAGGCAAACAAACATTAACTAAACGTATTCTAACCTTAATGCCAAAGCATAATCTGTATTGTGAACCTTTTGTAGGTGGAGGTGCCGTATTTTTTGCTAAGGAACCAAGTAATGCAGAAGTGATCAATGATCTCAATGGAGATGTAGTTAACTTTTATCAAGTTTGTAAACAAGAGTTTTCAAAACTTAATAAACTTATTCAGGCCACGCCTCATAGCAGAAAACTACATGTGGAAGCTGCTGCTGTACTTAAAAATAAGAAAGAAAAAGATAAGGTGAAGCGAGCTTGGGCTTTTTGGGTGCAAACCAATATGAGTTTTTCAGCAAGGATATATGGAGGATATGCATACGAGAGGCAATCTAACGGAGTATCAAAAACAATTTTTAATAAGAAACGGGCATTTACCAAAGAAATTTGTGATCGCCTAGCTCTGGTGGATATCGAATGTAATAATGCCCTCAAAGTAATTAAAAGTAGAGACACAAAAGACACTTTCTTCTATTTGGACCCTCCTTATTTTAATTCAGATATGGGGCATTATAAAGGATATTCGGAACATGACTTTAAAGAGCTATTAGAGGTTTTAAGTAAAATCAAGGGAAAGTTTTTATTGAGCAGTTACCCTTCAGACATACTTGAGAAGTACAAAAACAAAAATAAATGGTTTCAACATTCGATAGAAAAAAAGATTGCGGTAACCAAACAAACAAAAAAGAAAAAAATAGAAGTACTTACTGCCAACTACGATATAGAAAAGATAAAATCAGACTTGTCAGGTATTCAAGAGTTGGAAAGATTGGTGGTAAGATCCAGAGCCTTAAAACTGCAGTTACAAAATCAGTACTGATTTGGAACAAAACAGAACCATTCCGAAAGTATAATATGACAACTCGGTAGTATTGTTTTTATGAGAAAACAGACTATTTCATTTGATAATTATCCAAAGTCCATTAGTACTATAAAGATCAATACACTTCCTAGAATTCTGAAAGAAGGGCATCAGTTCTTTATGGAAGCTAAGAACTACTACTACACCGAACCCATTATTAAAGAAACCATTGACATCTATCTTGAGAGACTAAATGCTCACCTACTTAAGGAGAGGCAACAAACACAATTGGATGGTATTTCAGTAATCGAAATTGACTTTATAAAACGATTTCTTGATATGCATAAAACCATACAGTCCAGAGATGATTTGAAACGCTATATTTTTGATCTTCAAAAAGCAATTTCAAAAAAGGAGATTAGTAAAGATTCTTTGGTAGCCGATCATCTGATGCAAATACAGCATAAACTGATTGCTCAACACAACAATCTTATTTTGAAAGAAAAAATTAAAATCATTATCAATAGAAAATGGTTGAGACAACTAAGAAGTATAGTTAAAAACCCTCCCGAGTTGAATGATATGAATTCAAAACTAGGAAACTTAACTAATGGACTATATCCTAAACCCAAAGAAAGTACATCTCTGTTTTCTCCAATCAATGAACAATCTCTTGTAACGAATAAAAACACCTTTAGACTTAAGGGAGCCTTAGGAGAACTACTAGGAGATTTAGAAAAGTTTGAACTTGCGATTACCGTTGAAGGAGATCAAGGTGGCGGAAAGACAAGGTTCACCTACCAGTTAGCAGATGTCTTTGCAGAGATTGGTAATAAGGTTGCTATTTTCTCTTTAGAAATTGGGAGTAAATCCGATTTGATTACCCGAATGAAAAAAGAGTACCTCAAGTCCGAAAACCAACACAAGATTTTTATAGCTGATCAGTTACCTGAAGGATATAAAACGATTCAGGATGCGACTAAAAGTTTTGATGTAATAATTATTGATAGTTGGAACAAGACAGGATTGCCTTCACAAGATTTTGATAAACTACGAAAAGAGAATCCTGACACCATATTTATTGTGATTTTTCAACGAACCACTCAAAAAACCATACGGGGAGGAACAGCTCCACTTTTTGATGCCGGTATTAATATCGAGGTTGTGAAAGCAGATGATTCTTTTAGAAATAACTATGCAATTACTTCCAAAAACCGATATGGTATTACAGGGATCAAATACAACATCTTTAGCAAAGAAATTATGGGTACTACGGAGATGGATTCCCAACCAGTAGCAGATTATCAAATCTAAGGGAAAAGATACCATCTATTTGGTGGTTTTATTGAACTTTTTGCTTCAAACCTGGAATAAACCCTATTATGTTCAATAAAACGGTTCATTTTCTAAGTTTATGATTTAACACTTAAATGAACTGATATGTTATTTGGATATGCACGTATAAGTACCCCATCTCAGAAATTTGATTTGCAAATCGATGCTTTATTAAAAGCAGGAGTAAAAGAAAAGAATATTTATAAAGATGTTTCTTCAGGAGCAAAAGCGAATCGAAAAAATCTTGATCTACTTGTTAGTAAATTACGGGAAGAAGATATCGTCATTGTTTGGAAGATGGATCGAATCGCTAGGAGTGTTTCGCATATGCTTAAACTCGTTGATGAATTTGAAAAATTGGAAGTTGGTTTTAAAAGCCTTCAAGAACCTTTTATTGATACAACATCTGCTCACGGAAAATTTGTACTAACTATCTTTAGTGCAGTTGCCGAAATGGAGCGTAATATTATTGTCGAAAGAACATTGGCTGGACAGGAAAGTGCAAGGAGAAGAGGCGCGGTTATTGGCAGACGAAAAGGACTTGGTCAGAAAGCAGAAGCAAAAGCCATCTTAGCTGAAAACTACTATCGAGATGAAAAAAATCAACTTTCTATTTCTGAAATTATGAAACTAGTTGATATTAATTCAAAAGCAACGTTATACAAATATCTAGCTCATCGCGGTCGTAGAAATTGCGTCGTTTGTAAAGCTATGTTTTGGGATAAAGATCAAAATATCGATAATGCTTTTTGCAAAAAACACTATAACAAAAGGAAAAAAATAACGAAGGTTAATAAAAAATCCTTATTTTAAACCAACGTAAACATTACAAATTACCCCTTATCTGGATTAGTTCCGGGTAAGGGATTTTTTGTTTTTGAGAGAGATTTATAATAACCTCAAACGATTATAAAAGTGTTACTGTGGAAAACCGTAATAATTGTTTTAATAATTTATAGATATTGTGGAGTAAATAAGTTCGGTAATATATTATATAACTAAAAAGAGTAAAATTATGGCACTTAAACCAGGACCAAAAAGAATTGCTAAAACAACAGGTAAACCAGATAGAAGACAGAGAGATAATAAAAATACTCCGGGAAACACACCAAGTTTAAAACCTTCTAAATCAACTAAAAAATAGTTTGATCCGACTTTGAAAATTAAATTTAAAGCTAAACAATGAATAATATACAGATGAATGAAGCCGAAAGCCGTCACAAAAAATTCCTTGAATCTGAAGAAGATTGTGATCATCAATATGGAAAACTTAAGGAATATTATTTAGGTACTGCTACTGGAGATTACAGATGTTCCAATTGCTATGCAGAATTATAAAGTCTAAATGAACTATGAAAAATAGAGGGTCAATATGGAGAAAATGGGATTTGCATATCCATTCTCCGGCTTCAATTATACAACAATATAATAATACACCAGAAGGTTGGGAGAAATTTATCAATGCACTTGAAAATTTGCCAGAAGAGGTCAAAGTAATAGGCATTACAGACTACTATTTTATTGATGGATATGATAAAGTGATGGATTATAAAATCAATCAAAATAGATTAGAAAATATTGATAAAATATTTCCTATATTGGAATTTCGTATTGATACTTTTGGAACAGCAAGTGAAAGCAAACTTCAAAAGATAAACTTGCACATACTTTTTGATTTAGACGAAACCTCAATAAATAAACAAATACAAAAAGTAAAAAAAGAATTTATTGAACAAATACCGATAACGAAACTAGAAAAGCATAAGACTAAAGTGCTAAGTATCGAAAACTTATCCTATGAGGCTGATGGTAATTTACATGAGGGGTTTTCGAATCTAATACCTTCTACTGATAAAGTATTTGAATTACTAAATAGTTCTGAATGGGTAGGTAAAACTTTTTTATTCTTAGGATATAAAGAATGGAGTAACTTAGAGAAAGGGCAACAATTAAAACCCTTCAAAGAAGACTTATATTCTAAAGTAAATGCTTTTTTCAGTAACAACTCAAATACAAATCAAAAAAATCAACAATGGCTTAATGAGTATGGAGATAAAAAATTACTTCACTCACTAGATATACATGGATTTAATGCCTTAGACACTTATGAATTTGATGGAGAGGGAAAAAAATAGAGATAAAAAATTATCACTGTCATACTTGGATAAAAGCAGAACCAACTTTTGAAGGCTTAAAGCAAATAATTTATGAATCAAAACTAAGGTGCAAAATACAGAAAGAAAATCCTGATATTAAAATACCTCACAAGTGCATAAAGAGTGTTTCATTTAAAGGTCATAACGATTTTATCGAAAATAAGATTTTTTTTAACAATGACTTAAATACAATAATAGGTGGAAAATCTTCAGGAAAATCATTACTCCTACATTACATTGCAAATACAATAAACTATAAGTACGCAGTTAAACAGCAAAACCCTAACAATAAGAATATTGAAGATAAGTTAAAAGATAAATATGGTTTTTCTGAACAAGAGGGTTTTGATTTCGAGATAACTTGGAATGATGGTGTAACTTACAAATTTTCAGAAAGAGAAACAGTTAAGGATAGAAAATTTGTGTATATCCCTCAGTCTTATATTTTGAATCTTACTGATAATATTAGAACGAAATCACGAAAAACATTAGGAAAGTTTATAAGAGATATACTGTTACAAGATGAAAAAAGTAATGAGTTATATAAAGAATTTCTAGTAGCAGTTAAAAACCTAGATAATTCAAGAGATAGTCAGATAGATTTATATTTTAAAAATGAAGATGCGGTTGAGACACTTGAAAAAGAAAAAAAAGGTATTGGAGATAAAGAGGGAATTAAAAACTATATAGAATCACAAGATTCAGTTTTGCAAACTCTTAAAAAGAATGCTAACATAACAGATAATGAGTTAAATAGGTATGACTCCCTAAATAACAGGTTAGAAAAAATAAATACCTATCATTCAGATTTAAAATTAGAACTAAACGAAATTAAGGAAAACATTGAACAACAAAAATCTTCTTTTTCTCATGAGTATAGTGCAGAAGACTTCGAATATAATTCAGCTAAAGAATTCATAGAAAAATATAATCAAATAGCTTTAGAATCTGATAAAAAGCTAAACAGCCTAAATAGTGAGATAGAAAATAAAGAATCATCTATTAAAACAAGGGTTGATAGCATAAAGCTCACTATAGAACAAGAGTTGAAGCCAATTACTTCCAAATTAAAAGAGAAAACTAAGATTAAGGCTATTGAAGACACTATTAAAAAAGAGAAAACTAAACTTAATAGAATTGAAAAAATAGAAGAATCAATTAATGGACATCATACACAAGAAAGAATAAAAATTAAAGCTAAAATCATTGAACTTTATAAAGAAGCCTATGATGAGTATGATAAAATAATTGATATTTTAAACAAAAGAGGGAAAGATTTTGAAGATATTAACTTGATAGGAACTGTAAAGTTTTATCATAAACGGTATAGAGAAAATCTTCTTCCATTTTTTAATCGAAATTCTACCAAAACCAGAGAAGTCCTTGATTTAAACTTATGTAAAGACCATGGTAATTTATTACCTGATGTTGTTTATAATATTCATTTTCAAGAAATAGAAAGTGTATTTGATAAGATTGTTAATGATGAACTTCTTTTTACTAAACATAGAGATAAAAAGGATTGTGTAAAAGCTCTTTTTAAAGACGAATTTTTTGATTACTGGGAATTGAAAATTAAAAATGATGAAATGGCTAATATGTCCCCAGGTAAAGCCAACCTTGTTATTTTAAAATTATTAGTTGAGTTAAGTGAATCAGATGCTCCAATATTAATAGACCAACCAGAAGATAACCTTGATAACAGGTCAATATATCATGATTTAGTTCAGTTTTTAAGAAAAAGGAAAGATGATAGACAAATTATTATAGTTAGTCATAATCCAAACATAGTAGTTTCTGCTGATTCTGAAAATGTAATTGTTGCCAATCAGAAAGACCAAGATGAAGGAAGAGATAATAAAGAATATAGATTCGAGTATATAAATGGGGCTTTAGAGAACTCATTTAAACTTTCAGATGATAAGAAAGAAGATATAGGTATTTTAAAATCTATGGGAATTAGAGAACATGTAACAGATATTCTTGAAGGTGGTGAAGAAGTATTTTTAAAACGAGAAGAAAAATATGGCTTTTGAAATAAGTGAAATTATTCAATCAGATGGCAATAATTTGTTTTACGTAGAAGAGTAAATTGAAAATTCAAAAAAGGCAATAATTAAATATGGAAGCTTTACAATCAGAGCCCGAAAATCGAAATTTTGAGTATTTTGAATTCCACATTTATTCATAAGGATATTATTATTTATTACTAGATATTAGAATATGGATGAATGTTTTGCAAAAGGAGCATGTTAGATTAATAAAGTTCAATAAAACGATCACAATATAATTATGATAGAAACAAAATTTAATTACGTAAAATAATTGCGTAGTTTGAAAAGAAATTTGTCGAAAAACATGAAACTAATTCAAGAAGGTGCTTTTATATCAGAAATAATTTTCCAAGTAGATCTTGTATCACATGCTCACGAACGTTTAAAAAAATCTGTAGATACATTTGATCATATCGGAATATGGTCTGCGATTCAATCTATTTTGATTTCGACAAGTAATATTTCAAAAATTCTGTCCCCAATAAGTAAATATGCGGAAAGAGGTGAGGAACTTAGAAAACTCCTGAATATTGATCCAAAATGTATTGAAGAATGTAGAAAGTTTAGGAATAAATTTGAACATTATGATGAATTCATAAGCGATTTTTTTGAAAACAATAACATCTCTTTTTATACTGATTTTGTTATGAATCCATCCTTACATTCATTTAGTGCGGAATCTGTCCATAGAGGATATAACTCTCACAATAACACTCTTGTTATTCGTGGGAAAATTCTTGATTTAAATAGTGTAATAGATGCTGTCAAAGAAATAAAACTTAAGTGTAGAAGGTTATTACTTTGAAATAAGATAAAAATACTAAGGACACTAAAAACTTTTAATATCTGAAATATCGTTATTACATGGAAAAATCAAATCCACAAAATTATTGCTCTATTAAGCGACCTTGCTTAAAGGACTTTTTATTTAAAAAATTGAAATGTATCTTTTAAATTTCTAATTCCCTATGGTGTGGATTCTTCTTCTCCAATCTCCTCCGCACTAGTAACAAAATACTTTCCTGCAGTATTATAAGAAATTGGACCTTCATTTCGAAACATGTCAGAGAGTCCTATAAACTCTTCTGGTGTTGGAAATAACTGGGTTACTTTTCCTTCTCCTTCGAGTCTATAATAGAAGAAAAACCGTTTTTGACCCACACTATACCCTAACCAATAGTTATCAACTTTTTTAAATGCCATAATTATGTTTTTTAATTAGATATCAAATCAATACACATTGAGAAAACATATCAAGTTTAGCTGCTACATGATTGTCATAACAATTGATTTTTGATTGACAGAATAACCTCATAACAAAGGTTTCATTGAACCTCTTATTTATCCCTAAATTTCTTAAATAGGCAAGTATTAGTCAAGGGGGAAAACTCTAGAAAATAACAGGAAAAAACCCTGTATAAAAAAACGGAAACATTCCTGTGTCAAAAATCTATGTAATTCGTAAGTATAAATCTTTGAAAAAGTTACATTTGGAGATGAAAATTTACGCACACAATGAATACTCTAAAAAACAAATACGATTTCGAATCACGCCTAGCTACCAAAGATGAAATAACAGCTCTTGTTGAATTTCTAGCCGAGAAAAATTGGCAGGATAGTCTTAAACATAAAAAACCATCAAGATCTAAGAAATCTAAACTAGAAGCGGAAAATTTTATTAAAAAAGAACAACTGATTATCCAAGAGCTTATAGGAAAAAAAGTATTGGTACAGGATTATAAAAAATTTGAGGTTTCGATTTTTGTTTATAACTATATTGAGGAGCATGATAAAAATACTGTTACTTCTTTAACCAATAGGATACTCAAAACTAAAAAAGGAATGGAGCTTTTGGAAAATGAAGATATCCTTTTTAATGTAAAAGGTTTAAAAAACAGAAAGTATCATACAAAAAAAGTGAGATCCGGTAGGCATAGTAGGCCCAAAAATGAATCCATCCAAAAAACCCTTGAAATTAAAAATTACATAAAAACAAATCCAGGATTAAGAATGGATGATGTTTGTCAAAAATTTGGTTTCTCTAAAACAACATACTATCGGGCGATTAAATGGTTAGAACATAGAGATAATTAATTAAGGCCTCAAAAACACTAGCACATCATTATAGTTACTCTTACTATTCAATAAAATAAAACTTCCATTTTTTGATCTTTTGTTGAAACCATGTTGAAACCGCAAGAAAATACTAAGGATCAAAACTACGATTAAGAAAAGTCTAAAAACAAAGAAACCCCTTGATATATCAAGGGGTTTTCTTAAGTACTGAAGGCGGGACTTGAACCCGCACGGCCATAATGGCCATTGGATTTTAAGTCCAACGTGTCTACCAATTCCACCACTTCAGCATGGTATATATTGTCTCAGAGCGAAAGACGGGATTTGAACCCGCGACCCTCACCTTGGCAAGGTGATGCTCTACCCCTGAGCTACTTTCGCAGTAATTTAAGAACTTCGCAATGCGTTATTGCGGATGCAAATTTAAAACATTTCTACTAATACCAAAGTCTTTTTTGCAAAAAGAATAAAAAAATTTACACCTTTGAAGCTTTCTTCCTGGTTAACATACGTTTAATCTCATTAAGTTTCATTAACGCTTCTACAGGAGTTAGAGTATTTATATCAATATCTAAGATTTCTTCCTTGATTTGTTCTAATAAAGGATCGTCTAAATTAAAGAAGCTTAACTGAAGTTCATCTTCTTCCTGCATTCCTTTAATTTTATCAGTTAACTCTTCGCTACTATGAGATTTCTCTAATTTTTTAAGCATTTTATTGGCTCTATACAATACTTGTTGAGGCATCCCTGCCATTTTAGCCACATGAATACCAAAACTATGTTCACTACCTCCAGGAACCAGTTTGCGCAAAAACAAAACAGTATCTTTTAGTTCTTTGACCGATACATTATAGTTTTTAATTCTCTCAAAGGTTTCGCACATTTCATTTAACTCATGATAATGCGTAGCAAATAGAGTCTTAGGCCTTCCTGGGTGTTCATGTAAAAACTCACTAATGGCCCATGCAATAGAAATCCCATCATAGGTACTGGTACCTCGCCCAATCTCATCTAATAGCACTAGACTTCGATCAGATATATTGTTCAAAATACTTGCCGTTTCATTCATTTCTACCATAAAAGTAGATTCTCCCATAGAAATATTATCACTAGCACCGACCCTGGTAAATATTTTATCTACTACTCCAATTTTAGCTTCTTCTGCAGGCACAAAGCACCCCATTTGAGCTAGCAACACTATTAATGCTGTTTGTCGTAATATTGCCGATTTACCACTCATATTAGGACCTGTAATCATAATGATCTGCTGATGATCACGATCCAATAATACATCGTTAGCTATGTATTGTTCTCCTGGAGGTAACTGCTTTTCGATTACAGGATGACGTCCATTTTTTATTTCTAAATCAAAAGATTCATCAATCAATGGTCTTACATATTGATTCTCTTTAGCCAGTTGAGCAAACGATCCCAAACAGTCTAATTGTCCTATTAAAGAAGCATTTAATTGTACGGGTTTAATATATTCATTCATCCAGACAACCAAGTCATTAAATAATTGCTGTTCTAAAGCCAAAATCTTTTCTTCTGCTCCTAATATTTTAGCTTCATACTCTTTAAGCTCTTCGGTAATATAACGCTCTGCACTAACCAGGGTTTGTTTACGAATCCAGGTATCAGGCACTTTATCTTTATGTGTATTTCTAACCTCTATATAATAACCAAATACATTATTTGACGCTATTTTCAATGAAGTAATCCCGGTAGCTTCGGTTTCGCGTTCTAACATCTTATCTAGATAGTCTTTTCCAGAGAAAGCTATAGAACGTAACTCATCTAACTCATCCAAATACCCATCAGCAATCGTATTGCCTTTTAAGATATTTACCGGCGCCTCTTCGTTAAGTGTTTCTTTTATTTTGGTACGTAATACTTCACAATCATTAAGTGTATCTCCGATTACTTTTAATGCTTCGTTGTCGCTATTTGATGCTTGTGCTTTTATAGGAACGATTGCTTCTAAAGAGTTTTTGAGCTGAATCACCTCACGCGGACTAACCTTACCCGTAGCTACCTTAGAAATTAAGCGTTCTATATCACCTATTTGCTTTATTTGGTGCTGAATCTTTTGGTGTAATGTATGATTATCCAAAAAATATTGCACCACTTCATGTCGCTTTTGTATGGCTGCAATATTTTTTAATGGCAATGCTAACCAACGCTTTAATGTTCGCCCACCCATCGGTGAGATTGTTTTATCAATAACATCCAACAAGGTTACCGCATTTGTAGCATTGGCATGATACAATTCAAGGTTTCGTATTGTAAATCGATCCATCCAAATATATTGATCCTCTGCAATACGTTGGATAGCCGTTATATGTTTTAGCTTATGATGTTGTGTTTCACCTAAATAATGAAGAATTACGCCTGCGGCAATAATCCCTTCATGCAGATGATCTACCCCAAATCCTTTGAGAGAAGAAGTATTAAAGTGATCATTCAGGGTTTCGTTTGCATAATCAGTTTTAAACACCCAATCCTCAAGAAAAAACGCATGATTATCCTGACCAAAATCTTGATAAAAAGCTTGTTTTTTAGGCTTTGTGATAAGCACTTCGCTTGGCCTAAAATTCTGCATCAATTTATCCATATGTGCTACATCACCCTGAGCAGTCAAAAACTCTCCAGTTGAAACATCTAAAAATGCAATACCCAATTCTTTTTTACCATAATGCAATGCACATAAAAAATTATTGGTTTTGCTCTGTAGCACCTCATCATTTAATGCAACACCAGGTGTAACTAATTCGGTTACCCCTCGTTTTACAATCGTTTTTGTTTGTTTAGGATCTTCAAGCTGATCACATATCGCTACGCGTTCACCCGCCTTTACCAGTTTTGGCAAATAGGTATTTAAAGAATGATGAGGGAAACCAGCTAGAGCCGTTTCCTGATCACTACCATTACCCCTTTTGGTTTGAACAATATTAAGTATGGCAGCTGCTTTAATGGCATCTTCACCAAAAGTTTCATAAAAATCTCCTACTCTAAACAGCAATAATGCATCAGGATATTTTGCCTTAATCGCATTATATTGTTTCATCAATGGGGTTACTTTCTTAGCACTTTTTGCTGCCATTAGGCTTATAATTTATAGATCAGGCTAAAGTAGCTATTCTTCTATTTTTTTTGAAATATCACCACTGGGAGTTATTCAATTTTATTCACAATCATTAGTAGTTAGTATTTAGTAAGTAGTATTCAGTGAGTAGGATGAAGCAGGTAGTATAGCCGCTTGCAGAATGAGTTTTTGTCATTCCAGCGTAGGCTGGGATCCATTTACAATGTGTTCTTTACTGTTTATACCATTTAAAATACTCTTACAATTTGCAAAACATGTAAAAACAGAAATTATTTAGTGTAGATATTATGAAATATAGATTCCGGCCTACGCCGGAATAACAATAAATGATATTTTTGCAGCGATGGAAAGAAACAGGAAACTCAAAAACAGCGAACTTGATCGCAAAACGATAGCAGAATTTAAAGCTTCAGAAAAAACACGTTTAATTGTTATTCTGGATAACATTAGAAGCCTGAATAATATTGGGTCCGTTTTTAGAACAGCAGATGCTTTTTTGATTGAAAAAATATTTCTTTGTGGTATTACGGCGACTCCTCCACACAAAGACATTCAGAAAACCGCTCTTGGAGCTACCGATACAGTACTCTGGGAGCACAAAAAAGACACTCTTGAATTAGTACGGGAGCTACAATCAAAGAACATAAAAATCCTTTCTATCGAACAAGCCGAAAATGCAGTGATGCTTAATGATTTTGAACCCGAAACCAATCAAACTTATGCTATCATTTTTGGTAATGAGGTCAAAGGCGTACAACAGGAAGTAGTTTCAGAAAGTAACACTGTGATAGAAATACCCCAATTTGGAAGCAAACATTCTCTCAATATTTCGGTAAGTGCGGGGGTTGTCATTTGGGACTTGTTTTGTAAGTTAAATATTAATAAGCTATAAGTCCTAGCAATAAAAGCACTCTATCACCTATAGGCGTTATTCAACTAAACCGTCAATAATAATTATCTCTTCCAAAATCGAAATATAATCTACCCTATTGGCTATAAAATCTCTATCAGACACATCAATGATTTTGACATTAAAATCAGATTGCGATTTAATAAACTGAAGATACCCTTTGTTGATCTTATCAAGATATTCGGCAGGGATTTTTTGCTCATACTCTCGACCTCTATTTTTAATATTTTCTAAAAGGCGCTCTGTATTTTGATATAAATAAACATATAACCCAGGTTTTGGAAGGTTTATATACATCAGGTCGAATACTTTTTTATATAATTTATACTCTTCCTCTTGCAAAGTAACCTTTGCAAAGATTAGTGACTTAAACACATCGTAATCACTTACAACAAAATCTTTAAACAAATCAAACTGGGCTATATCATCTTGCATGCGCTGATAACGATCTGCCAGAAATGACATTTCTAAAGGAAACGCATAGCGCTCCATATCGTTATAAAACTTTGGTAAAAAAGGATTATCTGCAAAACGTTCTAAAATTAATTTAGCATTAAACTCTTTAGAGATCAATTTTGCCAAGCTTGTTTTTCCTGCCCCTATATTACCTTCTATAGTAAGATATTCAAATCTTGATAAATCATAGCCTTCTTTTGGATTTGTAATCTTTTGATCCAATTGAAGTATTTGTGATGTGTCTGAGGTATTTTCTAATAATTGAGATACAGTCTGCTTTAATTTAGGGTGACTCACTTCTGAAGCAATATCTACCAGCGGCTTTAAAACAAACTTTCGGTCTTGTATCGCTGGATGCGGAACAACTAATTTTTCTGTGTTAATCTCTCCTTCTGAAGAAAAAACGATATCCAAATCAATCGTTCTCGCTTCATATCCATCGGCGGCACTTCGGTTTCTACCCAGCATGGTTTCAATCTCTAAAAGCTTATCTAGAACTTCTGCTGTAGTGTAAAAGGTTTCAATTAAAGCACAGGCATTATAAAAATCTGCACTATCAAAACCCCAGGCCGGAGTTTGATATACTTCAGAAACCGAAATAACATCTCCAATAATTTTATAAATATGTTCAATTGCTTTTTGAAGAAAATCTAAGCGATCTCCCATATTACTGCCTAGCGAAATATGTATTTGATGAGCCGTTTTCAAGTTTGGATTTTTATAATATGGTCAGAACTCCTTATTTTTAAGAGCAAATTAAGCAAAACAAAATCACATCACCTTATTTTTGGGTGAACTATTATTAACGATATCTATTTTGAACGAATCCTCCCTTACCCTAAAAGATAAAAAATCTGCCTATAGAATTTATTTAATCCTAGGCGCATTGTTTATTTCATCTCTGGTTGCTTCTAATTTAATTTTTCAAAAATTCTTTTATTGGGATTTTTTCGGAATATATACTTTCGAGATTTCCGTAGGTATTCTTCCGTACCCCATTACTTTTTTGATTACAGATATTATAAGTGAAATATTTGGTAAAAGAAAAGCTAATCAGATTGTTACTGCTGGTATTTTTGCTTCATTTTTCTCTTTACTCATTGTATCTGCTTCTGCAGCTGTGCCCGCCACCTCATGGTCCCCTATAAATGATGAACTATTTAATAAAGTTTTTGGAGCCACGGCTATAGCAGTTTTTGCATCTATGATCGCCTATCTTTTTGCTCAATATATTGATATTCAGATTTTTCATTTCTGGAAGCGCGTTACCAAAGGAAAGCACTTATGGTTGCGCAATAATTTCTCTACATTCTCTTCACAATTTATAGATACATTAACTGTGCTTTTATTACTCTGCTCTACAGGAATCATAAATTGGGATCGTTTTGGTGTTTTATTACTTAATGGTTTTTTATTTAAAGTGCTTGTTGCTGCATTAGACACCCCTGTTTTATATCTTGGTGTATATATTTTAAGGAGAAGGTTTAAGTTAAAACAGGGAGGCGAATTAACACTTGAAATTTAAAATCTAACAAATAGTTAACTTAAAAAAGTAACATATATCTTTGTAATCCTTTATTTTACAAAAAAGCTATACCCATGAGACTTACATGTTCAAAATAAACATTAAAGACGAATGAATATTTTGAATATCGAAGCCCGTATATCACCCAAAAAACAATAAAAATAAACACATGAAAAAAGCCCTCAAAATTCTAGGTGTCATTTTACTACTATTTGTTATCACAATTATTTCTATACCATTTTTATTTAAAGGAACAATACAAGATAAAGTGCGCTATTTGGTAAATGAACATGTAAATGCAAAAGTTGACTTTGCAAATATTGATATAAGCCTGGTTAGAAGTTTCCCAAAGGCCTCAGTAATTATAGATGAACTTTCTATACTTAACTACGCACCTTTTGAAGGAGACACATTGGCGTACTCAAAAAAAATTGCCCTTGATATGTCTATCAATGAATTATTCAAAGATGCTACAGAAGCGATTAGCGTTCAAAAAATAATAATAGACCAGGCCAATATTGCTATAAAAACAGACTCTTTGGGTAACTCTAATTTTGATATTGCCCGAAAACAAGAAGATATTACTGAAACTGAGCCTGAAGAAAAAGACAGTTCTTTTACTTTCGCTTTAGAACATTATGAGATTAATGATAGCAAGATTGTATTTAGTGATAATGTAAGCAAGACATTCTTAACACTTACACACCTTAATCACAACGGCGATGGATCAGTATCGGGTGACAAAGTAATTCTAGACACCCAAACCAATTCTGAAGCATCCTTTAGCCTGGATGACACTAAATATTTAAACAAAAACAAACTACAGTTAGATGCTCAAATAGAATTAGATCTCAAAAATCAACGGTATTCTTTTAAAGAAAATAAAGTACTGATAAATAGATTACCACTAGAATTTGCGGGCTTTGTTCAATTAAAAGAAAAGTATACTGATGTAGACCTTAGTTTCAAGACACCTACTTCTGATTTTAAAAACTTTTTAGCTGTTATTCCTGAAGCATATGCCAAAAATCTGGATGGTGTGCAAACGAGTGGAGATTTCTCTATTGACGGGCAAATTAAAGGCAAATCAGACGACACCTATATCCCTAAAATGGATATTAAAATTGTATCGCATAATGCCGCTTTTAAATATCCCGATCTACCAAAAGGTGTAAAAAACATCAATATCGATACACAAATTAAAAATGAAACTGGCTTAGTTGATGACACCTATATCAAAATTGGTAATCTTACCTTTAAGATAGATCAAGATTCTTTTGCTGCAAACGGTAGCCTAAGAAATCTAACCAAAAACATGATTGTAGATATGGCGTTAAAAGGAACCTTAAACCTGGCCAATCTAAATCAAGCATATCCTTTAGAGCTTGAAGAAAAAATAAATGGCGTGGTTCGGGCAGATATTAAAACTCATTTCGACATGCAGTCTTTAGAAAAAGAGCATTATCAAAATGTAAAAAGTTCAGGAGTTGCCAGTATTTCTGAATTTACGTATGCTTCCACCGAATTACCTAACGAAATAAATATTGAAAAAGCCAACGTGAGTTTCAACCCTCAGACTATATCTTTGGATCAAATGGAAGCGACTACAGGCAAATCAGACCTTGCCGCAACGGGTACTATCGATAACCTTATGGGGTTCTTATTTGCAAAACAAGATCTTAAAGGAAATTTTGATGTTAATTCTAATGTTTTTGCCGTAAGTGATTTTATGATCAATGAACCCGAAAGCGAAGAGGAAAACACTAATACCAATAGTACCACTGAAGAAGAAACCATGAAAATACCTTCTTTTATAGATGCTACTCTAAATTTTGACACCAAAAAAGTTTTATACGACAACTTGGTCCTTCAAAATGCAAAAGGTACTGTTAAGATAAAAGACGAAACTGCTTATTTACAGAATGTAACCTCCAATATTTTTAACGGAGGTATGGCTATTGACGGTAACGTTTCTACCAAATCTAAAGTCCCCACATTTGCAATGGCATTAGACTTGAGCAAAATTGACATCACTCAATCCTTTAACAACCTTGAACTAATAAAAGGCTTGGCACCCATTGCAAAAGCATTAACCGGTAATTTAACTACACAAATAAATCTAAACGGTAATCTTAACGATGACCTTACACCAGTGCTAACCTCGTTAAAAGGAAAAGCCCTTGCCGAAATCCTTAATGCAAAAGTATCCACTTCAAAAACTCCATTGTTATCCAACCTAAATAGTCAATTAAGTTTTGTGGAAATGGACAAACTTAATCTTAAGGACATAAAAACAAATCTGAGTTTTGATGATGGGAAAATCAATGTAAAGCCATTTGAATTTGATGTTGAAGGCATAAAAATAACAGCTGGCGGTAGTCATAGTTTTGACCGAAGTATGGATTACAATGTATCATTAGATGTACCGGTAAAGTACTTAGGAAACGAGGTTGGAAGTTTAATGTCTCAACTCAATGAAGAAGAAATTAATACTACCACAGTTCCTTTACCTATTGGGATATCTGGAAATTTTACGAATCCAAAAATTAACCTAAATACTGGTCAAGCCGTAAAAGATCTCACGCAGCAACTAATAAATAAGCAAAAAGAAAAAGCAAAAGATCAATTAGTTGACAAAGGGCAAAAAGCCTTAACAGATTTATTAGGTGGATCTAAAAAAGATACAGAGAAAAACGATACCGAAAACAATAACACCGAAGAAACCTTAAAAAATACGGCTAAAAATATTCTCGGTGGTTTCCTTGGGAAGAAGAAAAAGAAAGACACTACAAAGAACGGAAATTAATACTGAAATCTTTTGACCTAACGTGAAATTCTAAAGCATTTTATCAGTGATCAGCATTGTGTTAAAAAACATCATTATAACAACAATTTAGAACTACAAATGTTAAAAAAATGATTTTTTTTGAAAAAATTATGATTTAATATCTACAAAACACATGTAAAAAAACACCAATATATGAGGGAAAACTCCCCATTTTAAAAAAAATTTCGTCCTTTAATCGATTTTGTTTACTTTTTATTTAAATAAAATAAACATCAGTTAATTTTTTGAGTATCAACAAAATACCTTATTAATCAGTAAGAATTTTACTCTTAATGTTTTGCTAATTTTTTACAAAACACCGACAAACGTACAAAGTTTACGGTAAAAACGTAACCTACATATTTAAAACTCTCCTAAATTAGTGTTTCCAAAATTGGTAGAAAGAAATTTCTTCCAAAATCTTAACCCCAAAAAAACCTATCATGAAAAAAAGATGTTTTCTGATTACAGCTTTTGCAATTCTATTTTTTCCTTTTTTAACTCTTGCACAAAATCTTGATGAAAATAATAAATGGGCAAGAACCTGGACTAACTTCGCGCCTAATAAAACCGATTATCCTCAAGCCGAAGAAAAACTACCTAACATTATTGCTAATAATACATATCTAAGAAACGATGTTGTTTATTTACTTTCAGGAGATGTATATGTTGTGAACAATGCTTCTTTGACCATACAGGAAGGAACTATAATTAGATGCGATCACGAAAACCCGGCAAATCTTATTGTTACCAAAGGCTCAAAGTTAGTAGCTGTAGGATCCATGGCTTATCCAATTGTATTTACATCCAACAAAGGACCTAAATCCAGAAATAGTGGAGACTGGGGAGGAATAACTATAGCGGGATCCGGAAAAGTTAATACCGTATCTGGTAGCGGAATAATCCCAGGAGATTATAAACCTCAATTCTCTGTTTATGGAGGAAATCAATATAATGAAGAAACGACTATCCTGAGATATGTAAGAATAGAATTCTCTGGAAACTCAATAAAAAGAAAACAAGGATCTAATGGTTTATCATTATACGGAATCGGAACATCTTCAATTATAGATAATATAATGGTGAGTCACCCGGGTCAAGATGCTTTTAATATTCACGGAGGGAAAAACAACATCCGAAATCTAATTTCTCTGAAAGCTCAAGGAAATGATTTTCAATTTTCTGAAGGATTCAAAGGAAATTTAAATAATATCATAGCAATTCGTCATCCATATATCAATAGTTCAAAGGGATCGTATGCAATTGCAGCCGACGGATATGATAAAAATATGGGATATACTAATCCTAGCTCGGTTACCGATGTAACAATATCAAACGCTACTCTTGTCAATTTATCTGATAAAAGCAACTATCAGCATACAGCTTCAGCTATTTTAACTTCAAATCTTGCAACATTATATATTCACAACTCTAAAATATCTGGTTTTTCTGATGTAGTAAAATTTGATAATTCATATGTTTCTCTTCCAAAAATGCAAAAAGCATTTATGATGGATAATAGTTTTTTTAATATTCATGGAGAAGGTGTAGATGTGGTTAATCAATCTATGAAAAAACAATCTTTAAACATTCTTAAATACAATAGATTTACTAAAAATTTTGTAGATGTAAACGATTTATTCAGCAATCCGTTAAGCAATGTTGTTCCAAAATTTGACTTAAAACAATCGTTAAACACCTATATGGTGATGCAGTAAAAATCGTTCTGAATTTATTACTGCAAAACTGTTGAAATACTATTATAGAGATATTATGTTTAGATTATTAATCAATCTTGTTTTACTTTTAGCAATTAATACTGTTTTTTCACAAAAAACTGATGAAGCTATATTTTTTAGTCAAAAAAAACAGATCAACAAATTTCATACAATTAGTGATTTAGAGGCGATAAAAAAAGGAGATCTTATAACACTGTATCAAGATCGAGTAGAAGAAATCATAACGGTACTCCCTTTCTTATCCCTAACTAATGAACCGGGTATTCGATTGCGGGATATAGGGATTAAGGAAGATTCTCGCCATCTTAAAACACTAAAAAACAGCAAAACAGATACAGAAAAAAACATCGAAAGCGCAAATGTAGCCATAGAAGAACTAGTTGCATATGCAGATACCGAAAAAATCATTTGGGCCATCTTATACTTTGAAGAAGTTATTAAAAAAATGAGAATAGGTGCCAGTGGAAATTTTTGAAAAAGTATACTTCCTCTAGGCGAGTCCATGACATCAGTTGGAACATAATTTTGATTTCCAGACAAGCCTTTGAGCATTTAAAATCTCGATTATCGAGTAAAAATATTGTAATGTGTTTAAATTATCATATTTACTTAGGGTAGGAAGCGGCAATTGCCGCTTCTGTTTTTAAATAATTTGTAAGATTTATAAAATAAACACTACTAAACGGTCATGATACTATTATATCTTTTATTTGGAACACTTATAGCTATAGTAGGGGCAATTCCTCTAGGAGCTGTAAATCTTGCCGTAATCAACACCGCTATAAAAGAAAATATAAAGAGTGCATCATATATTGCACTGGCGGCAGGTATAGGCGAGATAGTATTAGCATTTTTCGCACTGCACTGTAGCATGGAGTTATCCGATTTTTTTCATGAAAACCAATGGATTCAAATTAGTTTTATTGTAGCCTTCCTTTTAATTGGTATCTACTTTATGCATCTAGCAAGTATACCTCGTCAAAAAAGCAAACAATACAAATTAAAGTTATCAAACTCTAAAGTTCTTACTGGTTTTTCATTAGCGCTTCTAAATCCTCCAGTCATTATTTATTGGATTTTAGCAATTTCGCTTACCAACAAGCACATTTTTACACTTACAACCCAAAACCCTTTATCTACTTTATTGCTTTTCTTTATAGGAATTTATCTTGGTAAAATAGGAACACTCTATTTTTATGGTAAATGGGGGAATAAAATAGCAAAAAAGCAAGGAGGTTCTAAAACCAAGCTTCATCGAATAATAGGTATTGCTTTAATAACTATTTCTGTTTTTCAAAGTATTAAATTTATCATAGAATAATACCTAAGTTATTTATTGAGAATACAGTTTTTTCATTGATTTATACAAGTAAATTAGCTATACTTACCACTAAATTTGTTGACTCCTAAAGCCAAGTAATGTCCACAAAAAATAACACCAGTCATACACTAACACTATCAAAAGAAGAGATGCAACAATATGGTTATAAAATCATCGATCATATTGTGGATCACTTTGAAAATCAAAACTCCAAAAAACCCGTTGCTCTGGCTACCAGAGAAGAAATGGATTCTTTATTAACCGAAAGTATCCCTAATCAACCATCGTCGGCATCTGAAGTTTTAGATTTTGTAATGAATCAGGTTATTCCTAATAGCAATATTGTATCTCATCCAAAATCATACTCTTTTGTACCTGGTCCAAGCAATTATGTAAGTGTTATGGCAGATACTATTGCCACTGGCTTCAATATATTTTCAGGGGGTTGGGCAGCATCACCAGCTGCAGCAGAACTTGAAATAGTAACTATGAACTGGTTGCTTGAGATTTTTGGATTCCCAACTAAAAAAGGCGGTGGTATTTTTACAAGTGGAGGTTCTATGGCAAATTTGACGGCCCTGGTTACAGCTCGTAGAATTAAGTGTGGAGATGATTTTTCTAAAGCGACTATTTACCTTTCTGATCAAGCACATTCATCAAATATTAAAGCAATAAAGGTAATAGGCTTCAAAAAAGAACAAATTCGCATCATCCCAACGGATATGGAGTTTAAAATATCACTCAATAAGTTAAAAAACATAATCGCCAAAGATCGCCTAGAAGGACTACAACCATTTTGCATCATTGCATCGGCAGGAACCACAAATACTGGCACTGTAGATCCTCTAAACGAAATCGCCGATATTTGTGAGAATGAAAATATGTGGTTTCATATTGATGGGGCCTATGGGGGTGCCGCTATTTTAGCTGAAAATGGGCAACATTTACTTAAAGGAATTGAAAGAGCCGATTCTTTAACTGTTGATCCGCATAAATGGTTTTATCAGCCTTATGAAATAGGATGCTTATTAGTAAAAAACCACAGTTGGCTAAGCAGTACGTTTAGTGAAAAACCAGAATACCTGCGTGATATTGAAGGTAATGAATCTGAAATCAATTTCTATGATCATGGCATTCAATTAACTCGTCGTTTTCGTGCTTTAAAGTTTTACATGTCTTTAAAAACTTTTGGGTTAGCATCTTTCAAGAAAGCAATAACATACAATATTAACTTGGCCGAGCAAACAGAAGCATTATTGAGAAAAAGTGTTCTCTGGGAAATAACATCTCCGGCCACATTAGCCATTATTAATTTTAGATATCATCCCATAGGTCATAATTTGTCTGAAGAAGAACTAGATCAAATAAATCAAAACATTTCAAAGAAAATAACCCAGTCAAAAGAAGCACTTTTAGTGACGACTGTGCTACAGGGACAAGTTGTACTTAGAATGTGCCTAATAAATCCCAGAACCACTATAGAGGATATTAAAAACACCCTTGAGCAGTGTGAAATTTATGGACAAGAACAACTTTTAGAGATCACCAATACATAATACTATCAATTTACTATCAATTTACTATCAATTTCACCACATAGCCTTCATTATTACGAACGTTAAAAACGGTATTATCTTCAAAAATTAGATACTGCCCTTTAATTCCTTTAAGAATTCCAGAAAATGCAGGTGTTTTTTCTAGGTTAAGACTTTTCAATTTTTCTGGGTATTGCAATACCGGAAAACGCAGCTCTGTTTCTTTACCGTTTTCAACAAAATACTCTTTTACCTCTTCAGGAAGAAAGTCTTTTAGCTTATTTTTATATTCTATTAGATCTTGATCAACTACTTCATTTTTAAGCATAGTTCGCCAATTTGTTTTATCAGCCACATGTTCTTTTAATGCAACTTCGGTAATACCAGCCAGGTAACGATTAGGAACCTCTACAACTTCTATCGCCTCATGAGCCCCTTGATCAATCCATCGAGTCGGAACTTGTGATTTCCGGGTAACCCCCACCTTAACATTACTTGAGTTTGCCAAATACACAATATGAGGCTGAAGCTGCGCTTTTTTTTCAAATTCCAGATCCCTATCTTCTATCCCTAAATGTGCCTGACTAAGTTCTGGACGCATGACCCAATCCCCCACTTGTGGTTGGTTGTAAAAATCGTCATAACAATATCCCTGTCTAAATATCTTTTTATTTTCGCCGCAGGCAAGGCATTGATATTTCACAAACTCTATACTTACTTTTTTATCTAATAACTGGTTAACATGAATAAAATCAGATTCAAAAATTAGATAATACTGAATAGGATCCCCTATCTCTGTTTGCATTTTGGTAAGCACTCCTTGATATTGCATAAAATTTTGTTATAAATTAACCCTGTAAGAAGAATGTGATTATTTTTATTATTTTAGTTGACAACAACCAAAAATAGTAAGTTAAGAACTATTTCAGCATAAATATACGTCAAAAAATGCCAATCCCATTAGTTAATTCGATCGCCAGCTGGTTCCTAAAAAAGCGGTTTCATCAAATGGAGCTTTTTCTTAAGTACCCCAATGAAGTTCAACAAGAATTGCTGCATGTGTTATTGGAAACCGCAAAGAATACAGAGTTTGGTAAAAAATATGATTTTACATCTATACGCAATTACGAAACATTTGCTGAACGCGTGCCAATTAGATCATATGAAGATTATGAATCCATGATCGAAAGAAGTCGTCACGGCGAAAATAATATCTTTTGGCCTACTTCTATTAAATGGTTCGCCAAATCGAGTGGTACAACAAGTTCAAAAAGTAAATTTATACCGGTAAGCCAAGAATCATTAGAAGATTGTCATTTTGCCGCCGGAAAAGATCTCTTATGCATGTACCTAAACAACAATGAAGATTCTCAACTTTTTACTGGAAAAAGTCTTCGATTAGGTGGGAGTAAAGAATTATCAAAAAACAATGGCACATCTTATGGTGATCTATCGGCTATTATTATTGACAATATGCCTTTTTGGGCAGATTTTAGTTCAACACCAAGCAGTGAAGTATCTTTAATGAGTGATTGGGAGTTTAAAATGAATGCAATTGTTCATGAAACGATACAAGAAAATGTAACAAGTTTAGCTGGAGTACCATCATGGATGCTCGTCTTATTAAATCAAGTACTTGAAACCACTGGAAATAAAAATCTTTTCGAAGTATGGAATAACCTAGAGGTATATTTTCATGGTGGGGTAAACTTTGACCCTTACAGAGATCAATATAAAAAGATATTACCCAAAGATTCTTTTAAATATTATGAGATTTATAATGCATCTGAAGGATTCTTTGCCATCCAGGATCATAACGACTCCGAAGAATTATTGTTAATGCTCGATTACGGAATCTTTTATGAATTTATCCCAATGGAAACCTATGGTAGTACCGAAGAGAAAGTAATTCCTTTAAGCGAGGTAGAAATAGGAAAAAATTATGCAGTTATTATCACTACCAATGCCGGTTTATGGAGATATAAAATAGGAGACACAATACGTTTTACATCAATAGATCCATATAGAATTAAGGTATCTGGTAGAACAAAACACCATATTAATGTATTTGGAGAAGAATTAATTATTGAAAATGCCGAAGAAGCCTTAAAAAGAGCTACTAGACAAACCAATAGTGAAATTGTAGACTATACCGTTGCTCCCATTTTTATGAAAGGCAAAGAAAAAGGTGCTCATGAATGGGTAATTGAATTCAAAAAACACCCAGAAAACCTAACAGAATTCTCTCATGTTTTAGATCAAAATTTACAACAAGTAAACAGTGATTATGAGGCTAAAAGATATAATGACACTACGCTCAATATACTACAAATACGAGAAGCAAGGCCTAACCTATTTTATGACTGGTTAAAAAAGAATGGTAAGTTAGGAGGACAACATAAAATACCAAGGCTATCTAATAAAAGAACCTATGTTGAAGAATTATTAGAACTCAACAAGGTTAACTCATGCTCATCATCATAAAAACGAATTTGACAATCACTTGTCGTTTTATCTATTAAATCTTAATGAAATTTTAATATTTTTTACGGTTAAACCGTAAAAAATATGTGTAAGAATTGTTGTTTTTAACAAAAAAAACAGTATTTCATCGTTCAAAAAAAGCGTTTGATCTAAAAATTTGCAAATCATTTTTTGAGCTCTATTTTTCATATTAAATTTGATACCAGATAGTTACAAATATATCAAAGCCCCTTAATATGAAATCTACACTAGTATTCTTTATTTTTTTCGCACTAACTTTAAGTATTAATGCACAAGAAACTAAAACTATTGATAGTAAAAATAACCACAAAAATTTTGTTTCTGAAAATACAAACAACAATACTTCCCCTAGTACAATATTAACGCCGCTAACTGACGATTTAATTGAAGATAACATCTGTTATGCAGAAATATCTAAAGTAACTTTTTTCAAGGCGTTAATCAAACAAAATGGTTTTGATATTACTATTCAGGAAGGTGACGATAACAATACTGATATCGCATTAAAAAGTACTGAAGAAATCATAACCAGTAACAAAGAACGCATATCGTATTCGGAATAATGCCCTACTTATCTTATTTAAATTACCCCTAATGAATTATTAGATTATTGTCCCAACTAATAGGCCAACAAAAAACACCGTTATACATGTATAACGGTGTTTTTTTATATATAAAATTATCACTTACTTATGATACAGCTTTGAGCTTTTTGATCGTGGATTTATTAAGCTTTTTCTCAGCATAATCCTTAGTTACTCTAAATTCTGTTTCTTCACTCTCTGGCAATTCAAACATAGCATCTGTTAAAATCGCCTCACAAAGTGATCTCAAACCTCTGGCTCCAAGTTTATACTCCATAGCCTTTTCTACAATATAATCTAACGCCCCATCTGTGATTGAAAAGGAGATATTATCCATTTCAAACAACTTTTTATACTGCTTTATTATAGCATTTTTTGGTGCTGTTAAAATAGATCTTAGCGTTTCCTCATCTAATGGATTCATATAAGATAGTACAGGAAGTCTTCCTATTATCTCTGGAATCAATCCAAAATCTTTTAAATCTTTAGGAATTATATACTGAAGTAGATTATCCTTTTCTATAGAGTCTTCACTTTTTGAAGCACTATAACCCACTGCTTGCATATTAAGGCGCTTCTGGATCATTTTTTCGATACCATCAAAGGCACCTCCAGCAATGAAAAGGATATTCTCGGTATTAACCTCAATAAATTTCTGATCTGGATGTTTTCTACCTCCTTTTGGTGGAACATTAACCACTGTACCTTCTAAGAGTTTAAGTAGTGCTTGTTGCACTCCTTCACCAGATACATCTCTAGTAATGCTAGGGTTATCGCTTTTACGGGCTATTTTATCTATTTCATCTATAAAAACTATCCCTCTTTGCGCTTTTTCAAGATTATAATCTGCAGCTTGCAAAAGTCTGGTTAAAATGCTTTCTACATCTTCACCTACATAACCAGCTTCTGTTAACACAGTAGCATCTACAATAGCCAAGGGTACATTAAGCATTTTTGCAATGGTTTTAGCCATCAGCGTTTTACCAGTACCTGTTTGCCCCACCATAATGATATTACTTTTCTGGATTTCAATATCATCTTCTGTTTGTGGTTGTAGTAATCGTTTATAATGATTATAAACAGCTACCGACATTATTTTTTTGGTAAACTCCTGCCCTATGACATATTCATCCAAAAATTTCTTAATAGCCATTGGTTTGCGCAGCATTAATTCGCTACTCAACTCACCGGTTTCTTCTTCTTTAGCTTCTTCTACTACAATTCCATGAGCCTGAACAATACATCGATCACATATATGTGCATCTAATCCTGCTATTAGCAAATTAGTTTCAGGCTTTTTTCTCCCACAAAAAGAGCATTCTAAATCTTCTTTGGCCATCGTTATCTAGTTTCTGTTAATTTCTATCTTTCTGATAATATCATCATTAAGATAGAGTCTGCATCGTAAACCTAGGGGGTAATACTAAACTTATTATGCTTTATTTCTCATATTTTCTTTTCTGAAAAAAAGGAATTCTTATCAGAAAATCTATTATTCTCGAGTTAAAATTTCATCTATCATTCCATACTCAAGAGCTTTATCGGCTTTCATCCAATAATCTCTATCACTATCTTCATATACTTTTTCATAAGTCTGCCCTGAGTGTTTAGAAATAATTTTGTACAACTCTTCTTTTAATATTAAAATCTCTCTAGCTGTAATTTCTATATCACTTGCCTGACCTTGAGCGCCTCCTAATGGCTGATGAATCATGACACGGCTATGCGGTAATCCAGAACGTTTTCCTTTTTGACCAGCACACAATAAAACTGCACCCATTGAAGCTGCCATACCAGTGCATATGGTTGCTACATCCGGTTTTATAAATTGCATCGTATCATAAATCCCAAGACCAGCATATACACTACCACCTGGAGAATTAATATAAATTTGAATATCTTTTGAAGAATCTACACTTTCAAGAAATAACAACTGAGCTTGAATAATATTCGCTACTTGATCATTAATACCTGTTCCCATAAATATGATTCGATCCATCATTAATCTAGAGAAAACATCAAAAATAGCTATATTCATCTGACGTTCTTCAATTATATTAGGAGTCATACCAGTAGGATACATACTACTTACAATTTTACCATAGTAATTACTATTGATGCCATGATGCTTTGTAGCATATTTTTCGAATTCTTTACCGTAATCCATATTTCTTTTTCTGAAAATTTTATTTATAAAAAAGGCGCTAAACTAAAGATGGTTTAACGCCCTAAATATAAGTATAAATTCCTTAGTAAATTACAACATTAATTATTTGTAAACTTCTTTTATGAATTCGTCAAAGCTCACCTCTTTTATTTTAAGCTTAGCGTTCTCTTTATAATAATTTAACATTTTTTGACTCATCAATTGCTCTGAAATTCTTTTCACCTCATCTTGGTTTGATAATATTCTAGCGGCAATATCTTCTAATTCTTTATCTTCAGGAGAATTTTGTCCAAACTGAGCCATTTGTCCTTTTATCAAATCTTTTGCAAACTCTTTAAGCTCCTCAAAAGTTACTTGTAGATTATTATCATTGATTATTTTTCCTTCAATCAATTGATAACGTAATCCTTTTTCACTTTTCTCGTATTCATCCTTAGCCTGATCTTCGGTCAACGGTTGTTCACCGGTAGCACGAATCCATTTTTGCAAGAATTCAACAGGCAATTCAAATTTTGTATTCTCTAATGCGTTCTCTGTAATATCATTAAGAAGTTGTTGATCAGATTGCTGCTCAAACTGACGCTCTGCATCTTGTTTGATTTTTTCTTTTAAGTCTGTAACTGTTTTTACATTACCAGGACCATAAAGCTTATCAAATAAATCTTGACCCAAATCTGCAAGTTCTTGAGTATTTATCTCAGATATTGTGAAAGAAACTTCAATATTCAGGTCATGAGCCTCATCATGGCTTATTTTTAAAGCACTTATAAGATCATGATCGTCACTAAACAAACCTTTGGTTTTAAGACTTATAGTATCTCCTACTTTAGCACCAATAAATTTGTCAAGGTTTTTCTTTCCTTTTATTTTTTCTAAAGCAACGGTGGTTGCATTATTGATTTCTTTTTCTTCATTTACAAAAGAACCCGCAACTAGGTCATCCTTTTCTACAGCGTCTTTAGAAATAAGCTTACCATATTGTTTTTGGATAGTTTTGATCTGATTATCTATCATCTCATCTGTAGCGGTAATTTTGTAATGAGTAATGGCTTTTTTACCATTTAATGCTACTTCAAACTTTGGTGCTAATCCAAGCTCAAATTCAAAAGAATAATTATCTGCATCCCAATCAAAATTTTCTTGCTCTTTAGGTAATGGATTTCCTAAAACATCAAGTTTTTCTTCGGTAAGATATTTATTTAACGCATCCTGTAACAGCTTATTAACCTCATCTACCAAAACTGCTTTTCCATACTGCTTTTTTACCAGTCCCATAGGAACATGACCTTTTCTAAAACCTGGGATATTAGCATTTTTACGGTAATCTTTAAGGATCTTATCTACCTTATCACTATAATCTGCTTTGGCGATATCTACTGTTACTACAGCATTTAATTCGTCTAATTGCTCTTTTGAAATATTCATAATCTATTACGATTTACTACTAAAAATTGGGTTGCAAAAGTAATACTTTTTTATGTCTCAACAAATTTTTAACTACCTGAAAAACAGTTAAATTTAATCTTTCTTTAAAATAGAATGTAGTATGGATTGAAAAACCGACAACAACACACTAAATATCAATGCCCAAAACCAGCCACTGACATCAAAACCACCGATAAAATAATCGGCCATCAAAATAATTGCCGCATTAATAACCAAAAGGAATAATCCTAAAGTAAGTATCGTTGCCGGCAATGTTAAAACTACTAAAACAGGCTTTACTATTGCGTTTAAAATAGCCAAAACAAGCGCCACAATAATTGCACTTACATAATTGTTGATTGCCACTCCAGGAAGTATCTCTGCTAATAATAAGACGGCAACCGCTGTTAAAACTAATTTCAATAAAAATTTCATATCTCTATATTTTATATGAATATAAAAAAACCTGCTAACAAGTAGCAGGTTTTATATTGTAAATTAGATTTTATTCTTAATTAGTTAACTTCATTACTTACGGTAATTGTACCATAATCTCCTGGATTAACTCTTGGCACTACTAATCCATAAGTTTTTTCTAAAGCATCTAAAACTGCATTAGCAGTTAATGCATGCCCTCTAGGAGTTGGATGTACACCATCTAAAGAGAATCCACCACCAGAAGCAAAAGTTGAAGTAACAACACCTCCATCAAATGGAATTCCACTACTAGCAACAGTAGCTAATAGAGATTGCGCATTAACAAATGCTAAACCATTAGCAGTTGCAGCGTCTCTGATAATTGTATTATATGCATCCTGAGCAGTTTTGATTGCAGTTTGTTCTGCAGGAACCAAAACATACTGATCCGCTAAAGGAAGAGTTACCCCAATAACCGACAATTGCCCTGCATCCTCTTGAGGAACACCTAAAGCGACTAGCTCTGCAACTCTATCGGTATCTACTTGTCCAATAACACTAGAACTTGTAAGCACTAATAAATCGTTTTCTGTCGCTGGTCTTGCCTGGCCGTATTGCGCAGCAATAATTGGTGCTAAAGGTCCAAATACTGGAGTAATTGCAGTTGTCAAATTAGCAGTTATATCCGTTAATGACTCATCTTTTACAACCACAGGACTTGCTGCTGTTTCCGAAAATTCTATTGCTCTTTCTGGAACTCCCAATGCCGTAAATGCCGTATTTAATCCAGCATATGTTGCATTAAGTGTTGGTATTTGAGGCCCGAAACTGGAATCTAAGGGACTCAATGGCGCAAATGGAACCGTAGTAAAGAAAGGAATAGAAGTTACATCTGGTAAATTAAGTAATACTCCTTTTCTTCCTCCTTCAGCAAGTGCAGCAACCAAACCATCATATGTTTGTTTAAACACTCCAATATTTGTAATATCATCACTTCCATACGTACTTGGATCAACATTACCTGTAACATTATGATCTTCTCCTGTACCTCCAGAAGTTGCAAATCCTAAAATATCATTATTACCTATCCACAGACTAAATAATGAAGGATTTTGAGCTAAGGCATCGGCAACAACTGTTGATGTTGCGGATTGCTGAAAACGACCAAAATAAGGGTTCAAAGAACCGTATCCTGGAAATCCTAAATGAAAACTTTTAGCTCCTGGAACTCCCATATTATTAAATGTGCTTCCCAAATTCGCAGTAATATCTGTTGTAGAAGGAGCACCTGTATAAGGCGCAGGCCCTACAGGCTGTTGGTTTTCATCAAATACCAAAACAAGTCTTGGAGGAAAAGTATCATTATTCCCTGCAAACCCACCAGTATTATCTGCCATTAAAGGTTGAGTAAACTCCCCCCCTCCAACAAATTTAAATTGTTGAGCCAATATATTCGGATATGAATTTTCTTGACCAGTTATATACAATGCCCCATCTGCGAAACCTGCAGTAAGAGAGTTTCCTAGAGCTACATAGTTACTTAAATCTAATTCGCCACTAGTAAAATTATTTGATTCTTCGATTGGATTATCAAACTCTGGTTCGCAAGCAATCAACCCTAATGCTAGCACCGCTAAATATTTTATATTATTCTTTATCATTGTAATTACATTTTATAAGTTAAACCAAGTCCTGGACCAAATGCGCTTGACTCATAAGTTCCTCCAAAAGGAACATTTTGTCCATTTTCTTGATAAAAATCGTATGAGGCATCAACTTCTTTAAATCTAAGAAAGAAGAAAGAAGCATCAATAGCTAACTTAGGCGTAATCGCATAGCTAAAACCACCTGAGAATCCATCAGAATCATTACGTGGAGTTTCTGGAGCAAAGAAACCTTCTTGAACAGGAGACTCATCAATATAATAACCAGCTCTTAATGTAATTTTTTCTGTTGCTTCGTACTGTAATCCAAAACGGTATACAGATGAGTTTTTGTAATTACGAGGGTTTATAGATGGTGGTGCACCATTACCAAATGTAAGATCTAAAGATTCATACACATCCCAGAATTGTCTGTTGTAATCAAATGCAAATAACCACTTTTTATACTCATAAGATAAACCAATAGTCAACTCTGCAGGTAAAGGTAATTCTGCTCTAAAACTTGTTACCCCGTTTGGTGGTGCTGCCAAAGAATTAGGAAAATTAGCAAAAGTAGCCTCTCCATCTTCAGATTCAATAATAATTTTGCTACGGTAGTTAAATCCTAAACGAAAATTCTCTGTTGGATTAAACATAGCTCCAATAGTCCATCCCCAGTTTGTTACACCAGAGTCATCAACAGTAACATTTGATCTTACACCATTAATATCTGTTGTTGTTCTATTAGAGTTACGATTAAAGTTTACAGAACCTGTAACGAAGATAGGTCCTCCACCAATACTAAAGTGATCTGACAACTTAAGAGAAACCACCGGCTGAACAAATATAGCAGCTAAGTCAATCTCATTCACTAAATGTGATCCGCCCCAATCTGTTGGCCAGGTAACCTCACTACCGTAAGGTGTATATACACCAAGACCTACAGACACCCAGTCGTTGATCTTATAGGATCCATACAAACTTATTGGTGTTCCTACAGAATTATCAGTTTCAGCTGTAACTCCGGATTCAGTATTTTGAAAAATTACTTCACTAAAAATACCACTTGCACCTGCACTAACATTTAATTTATTTTCTAAGTATACGATCCCTGCTGGATTAAAGAACACTAGCTCAGCACTATTAACTACAGCTACTCCGGTATGTCCCATAGCCATAGCTCTCTGTCCTTGTATACTAACTCTATATCCACCCGCATATGTGACTGCTGTCACTGTGATGAATAGAACTAACAATAGAAGTTTTTTCATAATTAATTAAGAATTGTTTTTGTTTATTAAGGAATTTATAAAATTGATTTTCCAAATTTAAAAGAAAATACCAATTATCCAACGCAATCCACAAATTATTATGCATACATAAGACTTTTCATCTATTTTTTGACAAATTCTAATACTTCAGTCAAAAAGTCATTCGGATTTTCGGCATGTAACCAATGTCCTGCAGAAGAAATTTGTTTGAGTATAAAGTTAGGGAATTGCTTTCTAATTCTTACTACATCATCCTCAAGAATATAGTTGGATTTTTCCCCTTTTAAGAAAAGGGTTTTCCCCTTAAACACTAGCTCTTCGTTAAGCTCTACTCCTATTTCTGAAGCATTTTTAATTAAAGATTCCAGGTGTAACCTCAGACCAAGTATTCCTTTATCCTTCCAATATAGATTTTTTAAAAGAAACATCCTTACTCCTGGATCAGGCACATAAGAACTTAACTCAAGATCTACTTCGTTTCTTGATTTCAACACATCAAAATCTAACGAGCTCAATCCATCCAAAATATCTTGATGATGTAACGGATAATATTTAGGTCCAATATCAGCTACTAATAAATGATCGATAAAATGAGGATACTTTGTTGCAAATAACATCACAGTTTTACCCCCCATTGAATGTCCAAGAAGATTAATATTGATTAGGTGATTAGTTTCACAATATTCTTTTAAATCTTCAGCTAGGATAGCATAACTAAACTCATCACTATGTTCACTTCGGCCATGATTGCGCTGATCTAATAAATGGACCTGGAAACCTTGTTCAGAAATTTTTCTCCCCAGTGTTTTCCAGTTATCTCCCATCCCAAGAAACCCATGAAGGATTATAAACGGTTGCCCCTCTCCAAAAACATTAGCATGTAATTTCATTTATCGAGTTATTTTAAACGGTGTAAATACATATTAACTACATTCTCTAATCCAAGATAAATCGATTCACTTATCAAAGCATGTCCAATTGAAACCTCAAGTAATCCTGGAATATTTTCTTTAAAAAATTGAATATTATCCAAAGATAAATCATGCCCCGCATTGACACCTAATCCCATATCGATTGCCAACTGGGCGCAATCTGCATAGGGTTGAATAGATTTTTTATTCCCCTTAGCAAACTCTGAAGCAAACTCCTCGGTATATAACTCGATTCGATCTGTACCTGTTTGTGCAGCTCCTTCAATTACCTCAAGAACTGGATCAACAAAAATCGAAGTTCTGATATTGTTTTGCTTAAATTCAGAAATCACTTCTTTCAAAAAACCTTTATGTTTTCTTGTATCCCATCCTGCATTACTAGTAATTGCATCTTCGGCATCCGGAACCAAAGTAACCTGTGTTGGTTTTACTGCCAATACCAATTCTATAAATTTAGGAATTGGGTTCCCTTCAATATTATACTCTGTCTGCACTATTGATTTTAGATCATAGGCATCCTGATATCTAATATGTCTCTCGTCTGGTCTTGGGTGTATTGTTATGCCTTGACCTCCAAAACTCTCGATATCTTCTGCAACCTTAAGCAAATTAGGGGTATTACCTCCTCTGGAATTTCGTAGTGTAGCAATTTTATTAATGTTAACACTTAACTTTGTCATGATTTTTGATGTCTTTAACTAAAAAAGCAAAAATACAAAGTTGAGAACGCCTTGATTGTATATTTTTTGATTATTTTGCATAACATAGCTTCTAAAACATCATGAAGACAAACTTATATATCGTTAACGAAATTGCACCGCTCGAGATAACCACTAAGGTTACCGATGCGCAATTGCTTTTTAATGAGCTTACATACACTCATTTCCCTGTTATAAAAGATAATACTTACTTAGGTTGCATTTCTGAAGCCGACATTAGGTGTTTTGAAACAGATAAAACTTTAACCGCATATCAATACGCTCTAGAAGGTTTTTTTGTTAGAAAAGACAATAACTGGATCGATATTTTGGAATCTTTTGCTCAAAATCGATCTAATATAATGCCCGTTTTAGATGACAATAATAATTATCTTGGTTTTTTTGAACTGGGAGACATTATGAACCTTTTTAATGAAACCCCATTTCTTAGCGAACCGGGAAATATTTTAATAGTAGAAAAAGGAGTCCTAGACTATTCTTTTAGCGAAATTTCTCAAATTGTTGAATCTAACAATGCAAGAGTATTAGGGTTATTTATTTCGAATATGGAAAACGATGTAGCCCAAATAACTATTAAAATTAGTGATAGCGATATTAATAATATTGTGCAAACTTTTAGGAGATATAGCTACAATATAATATCCAAACATCAGGAAGATTCATTTTTAACAAACCTAAAAGAAAGGTCTCAATATCTAGAAAAATATCTCAATATATAAACAAAGGGGTTCAACTAACACAATCAAATTGCAATGAAGATCGGTATATATGGCCAGTTCTACCATAAAAATTCTGGGATTTACATCCAGCAACTTCTAGAAAACCTAGATAAAAATGGTGTAGAGGTAGTTATCGAAAAGAACTTTTTGGAATTAATCAATCTTCATGATGATATTGACAAGTCATATTCGCATTTTAGTACTTTCGAAGAATTAGACACCTCTTACGATCTTTTTTTTAGTATTGGTGGAGACGGTACTATCTTAAGAACTATTACATATGTAAGAGATTTAGGGATACCAATTGCTGGTATCAATACTGGTAGACTTGGTTTTTTAGCAACGATCCAAAAAGAAGAAATCCAGGATAGTATTGATTTAATATTAAACAAAAAGTTTTACACCTCATCCAGAAGCTTAGTAACTATTGAAACCATACCAAAAAATAAAGAATTCGGAGTCTTGAATTTTGCGATGAATGAAATTGCCGTAAGTAGACGAAATACCACATCGATGATTACAGTACACACCAGTCTTAACAATGAGTTTCTCAATTCATATTGGGCTGACGGATTAATTGTATCGACACCAACAGGCTCTACTGGATACTCATTAAGCTGCGGCGGACCTGTAATAATGCCTGAAGCAGAGAGCATGGTTCTTACGCCAATTGCCCCACATAATCTTAATGCAAGGCCCCTTGTTATACCAGATGATCAGGAAATCAAATTGCAAGTTTCTGGAAGAGAAGACACTTATTTGGTATCTTTAGATTCTAGAGTCCACACCTTGCCAAATGAAACAACTGTAATTATAAAAAAAGCTCCATTTAAAATCAATATGGTAGTATTGCAGGACGATAGTTTCCTAAAAACACTACGTAAAAAGATGCTTTGGGGAGAAGATAAACGCAATTAAACAATAAAATCTACTAAAAAGTGTTTTTAAATTCATACTATTTTACTCAAATTCTTGTGTACTAAAGTTAATTGTTATATTTGCAAACTTTTGAAAATCTATGAGATACTTAGCATCATTTGTAATTGTTCTGTTTTTTGTACAATCTATCACGTCGCAAACCTATGAAGTTGGTTTGATGGCAGGAGGATCTAACTATATAGGAGACGTAGGGTCAACCCTCTATATTGCTCCTAATGACATAGCGCTTGGCGCCATTGCAAAATGGAACCGTAGTAAGCGCCATGCTTTTAGAGCTTCGTTTTTGTATGCAGAACTTAATGCAGATGATAGCAAAGGAGATGATAGAAGAAAAGAGAGAGGATTTAGCTTTAATAATTCTGTAAAAGAATTATCATTAGGGATGGAATTTAATTTCTGGGATTGGTATCTGTATGATGGAAAACCCCAGTTTACTCCTTATCTTTATAGTGGAATTACTGCATTTAACCATGGCGCATTAGCTTTAGATGCAAATAATGAACTGGACGCCTATAGTGATAAGTGGAATTTTGCAATCCCTATGGTTGTAGGAATTAAAAAAACATTAGGTAGAGATTTTGTAATAGGTGCCGAAATTGGCGCTCGATATACATTTACCGATAACCTAGATGGCAGTAATCCTGATGATAGATTTGGAACAGGATTTGGTAATTTAAACAACAATGACTGGTATGTATTTACAGGTATAACATTATCATATACCTGGGGTAGAATACCGTGTGATTGTACATTTTAAAAATGATTGACAAAAAACAATTAAACTCTAATAATATCCCTGAACATGTTGCCATAATAATGGATGGCAACGGTCGATGGGCCAAAAAGAAAGGTCTTTTTAGAGCTGCTGGTCACGAAAAAGGGACAAAAGCAGTACGCGAAGCCGTAGAAGGCAGTGCCGAAATAGGAATAAAATATCTTACTCTTTATGCGTTCTCAACCGAGAACTGGAATAGGCCAAAACTTGAGGTAGACACCTTAATGAAACTTTTAGTAAGTTCGCTGAAAAAAGAAATCAAAACTCTTCAAGACAATAATATCCAACTTAACGCTATTGGCAACTTGCAAAATTTACCAAAAAAAGCGAGAGTAGAACTTATGGAAGTTATTGAAAAGACTAAGTCTAATGACCATATGGTGCTTACTCTTGCATTAAGTTATGGAAGTCGAGAAGAACTCATAAAAACTATCGAAGAAATAAGTATTAAAGTTAAAAATGGTGTAATTTCGCCACATCTTATAAATGAAGCAGTCATTAATGAGCATTTGTACACTAAAAACCTGCCAGATGTTGACTTATTAATACGTACTAGTGGAGAACAACGTATTAGTAATTTTTTACTATGGCAGATTGCGTACGCAGAATTATATTTTACAGAAATTTTATGGCCAGATTTCAAAAGAACAGATTTATTTGAAGCCATATTGAATTATCAAAAAAGAGAAAGAAGATTTGGAAAAACTAGTGAGCAGCTCAGTTAAAGGAATGATAAAAAAATTACCTATAACGTATTTTACGTTACTTGCCTTATTATTACACTCAATATCACTTACAGCGCAAAATGTACCTGGTGCAAACGGTAAAGAGTATGTTATCGGAAAAATTAAGGTTACCGGTACTACCAGTTATAATGAAAACACCGTAATTACATTCACAGGTCTGAAAAAAGGAGAGCGTATATTTCTTCCGGGAGATAAAATAAGTAAGGTGATCAAAAAATTATGGGATCTTGAATTATTTAGTGACATTAACTTCTATATCACAAAAGTCGAAGGAGATGTCGCCGACATAGAAATTAACATCCAGGAAGTTCCCGAATTAAATGAAGCTCGTATTGAAGGAATTAAAAAACGTAAAGCCGAAGAGTTAATTAAAGATAATGGATTAACAAAAGGTGCAAAAGTTACCGAAAACCTTATTACAACTACTCGTAACTTCATTACCAATAAATACAAAAAAGAAGGATATTTAAACACCAAAGTAGCTGTTAATCTAATCCCCGTAAAAGATACCGTAGCCACTAGCAATAAAGTAAACGTATTAGTTCGAATAGATAAAGGCGATCGCGTTAAAGTAGACAACATTGTTATATCAGGAAACGAAAAGCTTTCTGATGCTAAGATACGTGGCGCAATGAAAAACACCAAGAAGAAAAAACCTTTAAGATTCTGGAAACGTTCAAAATATATTAAAGAAGATTATCTAGAAGACAAAGATAATATCATAACAAAGTACAAAGAAAAAGGATATAGAGATGCTCGAATAACCAAAGATACTTTGATTGTTGAGGATGATAACAGTGTATCTTTAAACCTTTCGATAGAAGAAGGAAATAGATATTATTTTGGAAACATCACATTTCTTGGAAATAGCGTATATACCGATAAACAATTGGCAAGACAGTTAGTAATCAGAAAAGGAGATGTATATAACGGAGTTCTTCTTGAAAAACAAATTTCTGATAACACTAAGCCAGATGCAGATGATCTCACCAACTTATACCAAAACAACGGATATTTGTTCTCTTCGATAGATGCTGTAGAAACTAAAGTGTATAATGACACTATCGATTTTGAAGTCAGAATACGAGAAGGAAAACTTACCTATTTTGATCATATTTCTGTAACAGGAAATGACAAAACAAATGATCATGTTGTCTATCGAATATTAAGAACAAAACCAGGTCAGCGATATAGCAAAGATCTTGTTGTAAGAACTGTTCGTGAAATTGGACAGTTAGGCTTTTTTGATCCAGAGCAACTGGAACCACAATTCCAAAATGCAAACCCGCAGGCAGGAACAATTGACATTAATTATCCTGTAGTAGAAAAGGGATCCAGTCAAATTGAGCTTCAAGGTGGTTTTGGAGGCGGTGGTTTTGTAGGAACACTTGGATTAGCGTTCAATAACTTTTCTATACGTAATATTTTTAATGGAGAATCCTACAGCCCATTACCAATGGGAGATGGCCAAACTCTTAGAATTAGAGCTCAAGCAAGTAGATCTTTTCAAACGTATAGCCTTTCATTTGTTGAACCTTGGTTAGGTGGAAAAAGACCATATCAATTATCAACCTCATTCTCGCATTCGGTAAATTTCTTATTCACGGGTAGAAATCAAGTAGATAGAAACAGTAAATTTCTTATTACAGGTGGATCTATAGGTATTGCCAAAAGGCTAAATTGGCCAGATAACTATTTTACCTTGTCTCAGGCAGTAAGTTTAAGACATTATAATCTTAAAAATTATACCACTCGATTATTTACATTTGGTAATGGATCATCAAATGATTTAGCATATACTATTGGATTAAGTAGAAATAACACTACTGTAAACCCTATTTTCCCTGTTGGTGGTTCAGAATTTAACATTATAGCCAAATTATCACTACCCTACTCGCTTTTTGATGGTGTAGATTACAGCTCATTGGCAGAAGAAAGAGATGCACTTGAGGCAGAACAAGATGCTCTACGTACCAGCACAGACACTAGTGCTCCTATACAGTTTGCAGAAAATCAAGAACGAATAGGAGAAATTGACCAAGAGCGTTTTAAGTGGTTAGAATATTATAAATTGAAATTTGATGGTACTTGGTATACTAGCCTTTTTAATATTGGAAAAAAACCATTAGTTTTAAAAACAAGTGCAGAATATGGTTTTTTAGGAGCATATAATGGAGACAGAGGAAACATCCCATTTGAAAGATACTTCTTAGGAGGTGTTGCGTTGGGAGCTACTGCCTTAGATGGTCGTGAACTAATTGCTTTAAGAGGGTATCCTGATCAGCAGCTTCTACCTCAAAGTAGAGCTAACAATCAGACTTTTGATGCCGATGGGGCAACAATTTATAACAAATATTCGTTAGAGCTTCGTTATCCTATAACATTAAAACCTGCAGCATCGATTTATATGCTCACATTCTTAGAGGGTGGTGCATCATATGACAGCTTTAGAGATTTTAATCCTTTTCAATTAAATCGTTCAGCTGGAGCAGGTTTACGTATATTTATGCCAGCGTTTGGATTGCTTGGTATAGATTTTGGATATGGGTTTGATCCAATTCCTGGTTCTAATCAGCCACACGGTTGGGAAACTCACTTTATTATAGGGCAACAGTTTTAGTTTTGGCACGATTATTTCAATATATACACAAATTATGAAAACAAAGGGTCTTTTATTAGTTGCAACAATGAGTTGTCTGTTCTTTACTAATGTAATGCATGCACAAAAAGGTATAAGAATCGGCTACATAGATATGGGTTATATTTTGGAAAATGTTCCAGAATATAATGAAGCATCTGCAGAACTTGAAACTAAAGTTCAAAAATGGAAAGTAGAAATTGAAGCAGAGCTAAAAAATGTTGAAGAAATGCGAAAAGACCTTAACAATGAAAGGGTTTTGCTTACCAAAGAATTAATAGAAGAAAGAGAAGAGGATATTGTTTTTAAAGAAAAAGAAATCTTAGAATACCAACAAAAGAGATTTGGCCCAAATGGAGATTTATTTATCCAAAAAAAGCGACTGGTACAGCCTGTGCAGGATCAAGTTTTTGTAGCGGTTCAAGAAATTGCAAAAAACAAGAAATATGATTTTGTTTTTGATAAATCTGCTGATCTTGTAATGTTATATTCGGCAGACAGGCATGATATAAGTGATCAAGTATTATTAAGAATAAACAGAGCCTCAAAAAGAAAACAGCTTAACAGTAAAAAAGAAAAAAAATCTTTAGTTAGAGCCGAAAAAAGAAATGCAGAACAAGAAAAAGAAGTATCTGACAGAGATAGAGCGGCTCAAGAAAGACTATCAGAAAGAGAAAAGCTTCTCGAACAACGAAAAGCAGAGAGAGATTCTATACGTGCTGCTAAGAAAAAAGATTTTGAAGAAAGAAGAGCTAAATTATTAGAGCTACAAAAAAGAAAAAAAGACTCTATTAATATGCTTAAAGCTCAAAGAGAAAAGTTAAAACAAAATGAAAATCCATCAAATTCTGATAACGGAAGTGAAGATGATGGTAATTAGAATATCAATTTTTAAATTTATAACACTATTTAATATTACTTACAAATGAAACAATTTAGAACATTACTAGTAGCTTTAGCACTTACTATAGGAACATCAGGTTTTGTAAATGCACAATCCAAAGTAGCACATATTGCATCGCAAGAACTTGTAGAATCAATGCCAGCTTATAAAGCTGCTAAAAGCGAAATAGAAAAGCTAAATAAAACGTATGATGCAGAGATTAGAAACATGGTATTAGAACTGCAAACTACAATGAAAAAATACCAGGCTGAAGCTCCTACTAAGACTGAAGAAGAAAATGCAAAAAGAGCACAAGAAGTTCAGGCTACAGAAAAAAGTATTACCGATTACAGACAAAATGCGCTTCAGGATCTTCAGAAAAAAGAAATTGAGTTAATGAAACCTATTTACGAAAAAGCACGTACTTCTATTCAAAAGGTTGCCAGAGCACAAGGTTTCCAATATGTTCTAGATTCTACAACAGGAACCGGAGTAATCATGGCAGACGGTAAAGACCTTATGGCTGATGTAAAGAAAGATTTAGGGATTTAATTTTACACACCTAAACTTAAAAAATAAAAAAACAGTAAGAATTATCTCTTACTGTTTTTTTATTTTTGAAATCTAATTATGCAACATCAGGCAATAGGTATATTTGATTCTGGAATTGGAGGCACTTCTATATGGAAAGAAATTTCTTTAGCATTGCCTAAAGAAAACACAATCTATCTGGCGGATAGTAAAAATGCTCCATATGGCAAAAGAAGCAAAGACGAGATCATAGCATTAAGTATAAAAAATACAGAAAAGCTTCTTGATCTTAACTGTAAAATTATCGTTGTTGCTTGTAATACTGCAACTACAAATGCCATAAAAATACTTCGTTCTTCTTATGATGTACCATTTATAGGCATAGAACCTGCAATAAAGCCTGCGGCTATTCAAACTAAAACGAAAAAAGTTGGAGTTCTGGCTACAAAAGGCACTTTATCTAGTGAATTATTTGCTAAAACTTCGGATCTGCATGCCAATGATATTGAAGTTATCGAAGTTGTTGGAACGGGCTTAGTAGAACTTATTGAGGATGGTAAAATCGATAGTCCAGAAATGTACACCTTACTAACTTCATACATTACCCCAATGATAAAAAAAAATATAGATCATTTGGTTTTAGGATGCACTCACTATCCTTATCTTATTCCAAGTATAAAAAAAATACTCCCAGATAACGTTACAATAATTGATTCTGGAGAAGCTGTAGCAAGACAAACTAAAGCTGTACTTAAAACCAATAACCTTCTAAACAATACCCTCGAAACAGGAACACATACTTTTTACACAAACCACGATATTGAAATACTAAAAAGCATTCTTAAACACAACAACTCTTCTTTACATATTCGTCGTCTAACTTTTTAAAAAAAATCTAGTCCCTTACTTAAAATAATCCAACAACATCCCTTTTTTGGAAGAGGACACCGCTAATTCCTTACCCGAAGATAACACAACACTCCCCCCTTTTCCTTTTCGATAACGAGTGATTTTACTCACATTTACCAAATAACTTTTGTGTATTCGGGCAAAACCCTGAATGGCCAGAGATTCTTCAAAATACTTAAGTGTTTTACTTACCAACTTTTGCCCTTTATCCAAATAAATTTTTGTATAGTTATCGTCGGCTTCACAATAGAGTATGTCTTCAATTTTTAGCACTTCAAAACCATCTTGCTGTGGGATGGTAATTTTACCTTCAACAGTTGTAACTTTAGGCACCAAAACCTGATCTTGCAATGCTCTTTCTCGTTGTTTTATATGACCTACATGATCCACGGCTTTGATAAGGTTGTCAATAGCAATTGGTTTTAATAGATAATAGGTCGCTTGCGCATTGAGAGCATCAACCGCATAATGATCATACGCCGTCACAAAAACAATTTCAAATGTTCGATCTGGTACTTGTTCTAGCAAATCAAAAGCATTTCCATAAGGCATTTCTACATCAAGAAATAACACATCTGGTGTGTTAGACTCTAATAGCACTAACGTTTCTTGTACACTCGCAGCTTCTCCTAAGATGGTAACCGAAGGACAATATTTTGTTAGATAATTTCTTAAAATGGCTCTACTATTTGCTTCGTCATCTACTATAATAGAAGTTAAATTCATTTGTCTTTGTTAAGGGTTAGCTTTACTTTGGTTCCTTCAGAGTTTTCTTCTAAATCAGTTATAAAAACATCTACTTTATCTTTATACATTTTATTCAGGATTGCAATTCTCTTCCTGATATTGCCCATACCTTTTGATTTTTGCAGTTTCTGATTTTGAGTTTTCAATTCTTTAGATTTCTTACGCCCTATTCCGTTATCAGTAATTATAATTTCAATCGTATCAGATGCAACATTTTGAAAGTTTATGGATAATATTCCTTTTTCAGATTTATAACGTAATCCGTGCCATACTGCATTTTCAACATATGGTTGAAGTAACATGGGCGGTATCATATATTCATTAACATTTATTTCTGGATCAACCTCTATCGTATAATCAAATTTATCCTGAAATCTAAAATGTTCTAACTGCACATACAGCTTTAGTAGTTCTATTTCTTTCTCTAAAGGAATAAAATCTTGTTCACTATTTTCTAAAACGGCTCTCATTAGCAAGGAAAAATCGGTTAAATATCGATTTGCCGTTCTCTCATCATTTGTAGCTATAAATGTATTTACAGAATTCAATGCATTAAAAATAAAATGAGGATTCATCTGCGAACGAAGAGACTTTAGTGCTAATAGGTTATTAGCATATCGCTGTTGTTTCATATTACGAAACATTAAATACGCTGCCAGAAGTAACAATATTGTAAGCCCAACTAAGAAATAGATCACTATTTGCTGTCTCAAGCTCTGTTGATTTGCCAATTCTTGAGAAGCAAATGCAAGTTCGTATCGAGTTTCATTAAGTTCTCTATCTTTTTCTAATGTTGTTATTCGGTTAGCTTTTTGGGCTAATTCTCTACTAAAACGTGCCGCTTGAGAGATCTCTTGATCTTTTTGAATATAAAGCTTATCGATAATCACCTCATACTCCTCAAAAGCTTCAGATGCTTTTTTCAATTCGCCTTTTTCTCGATACACTTCGCCTAACTTTCTAGCTGCATCTTTTTGAACAATCAGATCATTTTTTGATTTCGCTTCTTTTTTACTTTCTTCTAAATAGGTAATAGCTTCATCATATTCTTGTTGAGCTGCAAAAGCGCTTGCAATCTTATAATTTTGAACTTGTGGTGTTAGAGATTTATCTTCATTCAATGGAGCTTCTCCTTCAGACTGCTCTATCTCTTCAATATCCTGTAGCGCTTCTTTTCTTAATTGTATTTCTTTAGCATAGCTATTACTCTTGTTATAAAAATCTGCAGCCACTGTACGTTGTCTTGCTGAAGTTTTCTTGTCTTTTTTTTGGGCTAATTGTACAGAATTATCCAAATATCCTTCGGCAGCACTTAATTGACCTTGTTGCTGTAATACCTTGGCTAGTTTAGAATTTAACGATATTACCTTTCCTTCTTGTTTTTTTCTCTGACTTAATGATAAGGCTTTATTATAACTAGTGATAGCTTCACTATACCTTTGCAATCCTTTATAACTGTCTCCTAACCCTTCGTACACTTGAATTTTTTGAGTTGCACTAAGCCTAGACTTTTGCAATTTGCTAAAAGTGTTAAAAGCAGTTTGATAATTTTTAGCTTCTAATCGAGAGTATCCTAATTTGATTTCAACATCAGCATTATACTTGTTTTTAAGACTGATTAAATAATTACTTTCTGCCAGATCTGGTTGTTTCCAATGCTTATAAATATCTGCTAATGCCTCAAAAAGTTCAGCTTTCTTATTATCAGCAGCGGGATCATCATCACGCACCGACTCCAGGGCATTAGTAATATACTCTATACTAGTTGCTGCGTCTTTTTTTAATGTATTTCTAGCAGCTTCTAAGTTTTGAGTATAGTTAGATTCTAGCTTTTGACCAGCGCGTTTCTTTATTAATTGAGGTTCATTGGGGTGATCTTCAACTAAAACATCTATATTTTGTCCATCTTTAATCGTATATCGAACTGTAGTAAAACCATCATCCGTAATGATAAGCTCGTCTCCTACTCTAGCTTCTACTTTAAAATCCCCGAATACATCTGTTGTAACTGTTCCTTTTCCAGCTATAGTAATCTCTGCACCTTTAATTGGTTTTCTTGTGCTTTTTTCTTTTACAGACCCCTTGATACTCATCGTACGGGAAACTTCAAAAGTTTCCTGACCAGAAATCAACATGGGAGTAAGCCAAAAAAACATCAGTATTAACCCTATCTTCTTCATTATATATTAATTAAAACATGATAAACTTAATCCATTTAAATGGGATAATAAAATCACTATATCGCCATTATGATGTTTTACCATGTTTTTTATACAGAAAATGAAAAGCACACTAATTAAATAGACACGTTTACTAATTACAATCACCCATTCCCTCATTTTAGATTTTTAGTCAAAAAAGTTCGATCTAGTTTTATCCCGTAATTAAAAAAGGAAAAATTATGAGAACATTTATTATATGGAGTACACTTTGTTTATTAACTCACATTTCTTGTACTGCCAACCATAAACCAAAAAACGAAATTGCATTAACCAAAGGGCAATCACATCAAATACTAACAACAAAAACGGCTCCAGATACGCGTAACATTCAGGTAGCATTGTTATTAGATACTAGCAATAGTATGGACGGGTTAATCGATCAAGCCAAAGCACAACTTTGGGAAATTGTTAATGAACTGTCGTATGCTAAATGCGGACATAGCACGATTCAACTACAAATAGCATTATATGAATATGGAAATGATGGGCTTTCTTCTAGAGAAGGATATATCAGGCAAGTATTACCATTTTCAGACGACTTGGATGAGATATCTAAAGAACTCTTTGCATTAACCACAAACGGAGGAAATGAATACTGTGGTAAAGTGATTCAATCGTCGATCAATCAATTAGACTGGAAAAAAAATGACGATCACCTGAAGTTAATTTTTATTGCCGGCAATGAACCATTCACGCAAGGTCCTGTAAATTATAAAGATGCCGCGACAGATGCTTTAGAAAAAGATATCACTATCAATACTATCTTCTGCGGTAACTACAGACAAGGTATCGATACGATGTGGAAACATGGTGCAGATATTACCCATGGAGAATATAGTGCTATAGATCACAATCATGAAACTGTACATATTGCTACTCCATATGATGATGTAATTTTAAAGTTAAATCATCAATTAAATGATACGTATATCTATTACGGAAACAGAGGAGCACAAAAAAGAATGCAGCAAAAAGAACAAGATAAAAATGCCGAATCTTATAGCGCAGCTAACGCAGTAAGTCGTACTGTAAGTAAAAGCTCTGGTTTTTATAAAAACAAAAGTTGGGATTTAGTAGACGCCGCCGAAGATGAAGAATTTGAGTTAGAAGAAGTGGTTGCAGAAGAACTACCTGAACAACTTAAAGGAAAATCAAAAGGAGAGCTAAAGCAGTACATCTCTGAAAAAAGCAATGAGCGAAAAGAAATACAACAAAAAATACAGGAGCTCAATAAAAAACGAGTAACATATCTTAAAAACAATCGTAAAAAAGAAGAAAGCAATCTTGAAGCTGCATTATTAAATGCTATCAAAAAACAAGGAAGAAAAAAATCGTTTAGTTGGGAAGAATAATCAAAAAAATAGAACCATCATGACAAACTTTATAAAAATAATTCTGTTACTATTTATACCTATATCAATGCAATCACAACAAAGCAAGAAGCTTTCTAAATCAAAAGTAGACTATACTTCTTTTTTAGAATTATCTGAAGAAATTTTGGATTATAGACAAGAAAGACTGATTCCTTTAGAAACGTTTTTAGAATATGCCAGTGAAGAAAACACTATTGTTCTCGATACTCGTTCTGAAACTGCATTTAAACAAAAACACCTTAAAGGAGCAATGCATATCAACTTTTCTGATTTTACAGATAAGAAACTTGCCAAAAAGATCCCTTTAAAAGATACCAGAATTTTAATTTATTGTAACAATAATATTGACGGAGACCGTATACATTTTGCATCAAAGAAAACACCGCTTGCATTGAATATCCCAACATTTATTAATCTCTATGGCTATGGGTATAAAAATGTATATGAATTATCTTCTCTAGTTCCAATAAAAGATCAAAGATTACAGTTTGAAGGAACTTCGGTGAAATAAAAAGTATTCAAAATCAAATAATATAAAAATGCCTGCAGATTTGCAGGCATTTTGAATACTTATAAAATATGATATATTACTTCGAATTCACTGCAGGACATTTACAGTTCCAGCGCTCTTTACGTTTACCGAAATCATATCCTAATGTGATTTGATGAAAACCACCATCACTTAGCACAACAGAATTGGCTTGATAACTATATGTGTACCCAACCATCCATTTTTTATAATTTACACCCAAAAATGGAGTAAAATATTGCAAATTCTGGCTTGTAACTTCGGTACCATCTTCAGAAAACTGTGCTCCATCCAGGTTACGTCTATATGATAGCCCTCCCCATAATGTAGTAACCTCTCCAAGATCTCTATAGACTTTCATATTGGCATCAAAACTAGCTTCTTGTGTTTGTTCTGTTACCTGATACATTGCCGAGGGCTCTAGGCTCCATGCGCTGGCACCAACACCAAAAAGATATCCTAAAGACATCACATAACGTCTTTGATTATTTGATTCTTGGATCGGCGTATTATTATTAAAAATATCACGTGTAGTTGGCAAAAGGTTTTTGACTGTAAAATGGGCATACCATTCTAAGAAATTATACGATAACCCAACATCAACATTATAGTAAGAATCTTTTTGGACTCTATCCAGAATTACCGGATCAGGATCTGCAAAATCGTCTAACCCTCGCAAATCCAAATTAGATTGAATAAATCCTCCACTCACCCCAAAGGATAACATGTTCAGATCTGTTCTATCTCTAGAAAATAGCAGATGGTATGCAGCAGTTATATATACTCCTGTTTGAGAAAATCTTCCGTTTTCGTCTTTAAATATTATACCACCTAATCCCGTCTTATCTCCTACTCTAAAATTAATATTAGCAGATTGTGTATTTGGTGCATTATCAACATCAAACCATTGTTTTCTGGCCGTAAGCCTAATTTTGTTAGCATTTGCTGCACCTGCCATAGCCGGGTGAACTAAATACAAATTATCAGAAAGATAATCAGCGTATACAGGAATTCCTTCTTGCGAAAAAACATATTGAGAAAGTAATACTAAAAAGATTACATGTAGCTTTTTAAAGTTCATTTGGACTCTATCATTTACGGGGCTAAATAGAATTTGTGAATTAAATGTAAACTATTAAAAACAGTTTATATTGTGGGGCTTCACTAATAATTTATAAAATTATAATAATCTCAAAGATATAAATTTTTGTTAGAATCAAAGAGTTTACCACTATTTTAAGTAATTATAGTTAAAAAGTGTTAGCCAAATAAATACCTTAATGATATCGCATTGCTTTTTAGTAAATTTGCTAAAAATTAGCACATGGAAAAGAATTTTGAAATAAAAATAGAAACCACATCCAACCCAGGCATTATAAAATTTGAAGCCAATTATTTTTTAACTCAGCACACAAGCTATGAATTCGAAAATATTGATCAGGCAAAGAATTCTCCTTTAGCACAGCAACTATTTTATCTTCCCTTTGTTAAAAGAGTATTTATTGCGCAAAATTTTGTAGCTATAGATAAGTATGATATTGTTGAGTGGTCAGATGTACAGGATGAAGTAGCCGAGCAAATCAAAAACTACCTCAACAGTAATCAACCTGTCATTACAGAAACTGAAAGCAATAAGAAAGTAGCAATTACAATATATGCAGAAAGCACACCAAATCCAGCTGTATTAAAATTTGTTGCCAATAAAAAATTAGTGACTACTGGGCACGAGTTTAAAAATATAGATGATGCTAAAGAAGCTCCTCTGGTACAAGAGTTATTTCATTTTCCTTTTGTTAAAGAAGTATACATTGACGAAAATTATATCTCGATCAGTAAATACGACATGGCAGACTGGAACGACATCACTCTAGAAATAAGAGAATTTTTGCGTAATTACCTTGAACAGGGTAAAGAAGTGTTATCTGCCAATGCTACAGTATCTAAAAATGAAGTCGACAAACAAGCAGATGTAGATTTCGAAAAACTAGATGATGTTTCTAAAGATATCGTAAATATTATTGAAGAATATATTAAACCTGCAGTAGCCAGTGATGGAGGAAATATATTGTTTGATTCTTATGATCCAGAAAGCAAAGGAGTAAAAGTAATCTTACAGGGAGCTTGTAGTGGTTGCCCATCATCTACTTTTACTTTAAAAAATGGTATCGAAAACATGCTCAAAGAGATGCTAAAAGATAAAGTTGAATACGTAGAAGCATTAAATGGGTAGTTCAACGATTAAGCGTTAATTACGTCGAAAAAACTGTTAAAATAATACCCCTTTTTATTTCAAAAAGAACAAAGTATGCCGTATCTTAGAGATTCTTTTAAAATATTAACTAAAAAATCATTAAAATGGCAATTGTTAAAACTATTGAAATAATAGCAAGCTCTGAAAAAGGATGGGACGATGCTGCTAAAAGCGGAATAAAACAAGCTGCAAAAACAGTAAAAGGTATTAAATCTGCTTGGGTATCTGACCAAAAAGTTATTGTAAAAGATAATGAAGTAGCTGAGTACAGAGTGAATCTTAAAGTATCTTTTGAGGTAAAATAAAAATTTACAATTTATTTATGAAAAGCATTCTGAGTAGTTCAGGATGCTTTTTATATTTTGAACCATATCAAATTGACTATCATGAAGCATTGGTTTTTCTACATACTTATTGTTACAACCTCTTGCACAAGTCAAAATCAAAAAACTATGGAGCAACATACATACACCAATGATTTGATTCATGAAACAAGCCCATACTTACTTCAACATGCTCATAATCCTGTAGATTGGAAACCCTGGAATGAAAAAGCACTGGATCTGGCAAAAAAAGAAAATAAATTGATCATTATCAGTATTGGTTATGCTGCTTGTCATTGGTGCCATGTTATGGAACATGAGAGTTTTGAAGATCCACAAGTAGCAGAAATAATGAATACCAACTATATCAATATTAAAGTAGATCGAGAAGAGCGTCCAGATATTGATCAAGTATATATGAATGCTGTACAGCTCATGACCGGAAGTGGCGGTTGGCCGCTTAATGTGGTTGCACTACCCGATGGAAGACCCGTATGGGGAGGTACATATTTCCCTAAAGGAAATTGGATTGAAGCCTTGAAACAAATCGCAAATTTATATCAAAAACAGCCCGACAAGCTTTTAGAATATGCAGAAAAATTAGAACAAGGAATTAAAGCTATCGATTTCATCGAAACTAATCCCGAAGAACTAAATTTTAGCAAAGATTTTATTGCTACTGCAATAAAAAAATGGAGTGCCAATTTTGATCATAAGCAAGGAGGCACAAAACGTGTTCCTAAATTTATGATGCCTAATAATTATCAATTCTTATTAAGGTATGCACATCAAACTCAGGATAAAAAACTTTTAGAATATGTAGCAAACACCCTTAAAAAAATATCATTTGGCGGTGTATATGATCATATTGGCGGAGGGTTTTCCAGATATTCTACAGATGCAAAATGGCATATCCCCCACTTCGAAAAAATGCTATACGATAATGCTCAACTCGTAAGCCTATACTCTGATGCTTATTTGGTAACTCAAGATCCTTGGTTTGAAGATGTAGTACATCAAACTTTAGATTTCATATCAAGAGAGCTTACAAGTACAGATGGTGCGTTTTATTCTTCGTTAGATGCCGATAGCGAAACTCAAGATGGTGAACTGGAAGAAGGTGCTTTTTATGTGTGGACCAAAGAAGAACTTAGCTCCCTCTTACAAGATGATTATACTCTTTTTTCGAACTACTATAATGTTAATACTTATGGGTTTTGGGAAAAAAACAATTATGTCTTAATAAGAAAAGATACTGATCATAAATTTTGCGAAGAAAATGATATTACATTAGATGCTCTAAGAAAAAAACGTACGCATTGGAAAAAAGTATTACTTCAACAACGAGAAAAGCGCTCTAGACCAAGATTAGATGATAAGACATTAACATCCTGGAACGCATTAATGCTTAAGGGATATATTGATGCTTACAAAACTTTTGGGCAAGACCATTATTTAGATACTGCCATAAAAAATGCGACATTTATAAAAAACAATCAACTAAAAGAAGAGTACTCATTGTTTCATAACTATAAAAATGGAAAAAGTAATGTAAACGGATATCTCGAAGATTATGCGACTGTCATTGAAGCTTTTATTGCTCTATATGAAACTACTTTTGATCCAGAATGGTTAGACATTTCTAAACAACTAACTGAGTATACGCTAACGCATTTTTTTGATAAAGAAAAGAGTATATTTTATTTTACCTCTGATGAAGACCCAAAGCTTATTGCTCGAACAATAGAGTCAAGTGATAATGTAATTCCGGCATCCAACTCCATTATGGCAAAGAACCTATTTTTATTGTCTCATTATTATAACATGCCAAATTATAAAAAAATAAGTGATCAGATGCTACACAATATAAAGCCTCAAATCACATCTTATGCTTCTGCATATTCTAATTGGCTTGATCAAATGCTTAATGTATCGTTCAATTTTTATGAAATAGCGATTACAGGTGAAGCATCTAAAAACAAGGTAGAACATCTTAATAAAATCTACATCCCTAATAAACTTGTAGCGGCTAGCCAGTTAGATTCTGAAAGAGCACTTTTGAAAAATAGATTTGTTACTGATAAAACGTTGATTTATGTATGTGTAAATAATGCATGCAAATATCCTGTGAAAAATATAGAAGAAGCTATAAAGTTCATAGAGTAAATTTTCTTCTCTCTTTGTGTTTACATAATTCATTAAAATCTAAGTACTGACGACTTAAGTATTCTATATTAACATTCAAATTTCACAAAAATAAAGTGTTAAAAATCATCGCCCCATTCCACTAAAAAGATCGAAAAACATCGAATTATAACGTTTTCGTAGCTAAAATAAGGTAATTTTTACGGTTAAACCGTAGATAAATTATGTAGATTTTATGTTAAAATCTCTGTTTTGCTCTTAAAAATTCAATATTTGAAGCATTCGTATTGAATAATTCGCAAAAATATAGCCAAAAAACAAAAATAATTGTATTTATATACGTGTTTTTTTAAATTTACTTCACCTAAATCTAAGTGACATGAAAAAAATACTACTCTTATTATTTTTAATAATATCCCCTGGGCTATTACTTGCTCAATTACCTCGAAACTTACTAAAATCTACAGAAAGAGTTTCCACTTTTGACGAATACGATGGTTCGCTGTACATGAAGATGAGATACAAAGAATCTAGTGTGATTGATGAAAAATCAGGAACTTTTGATGCCAAACTTAAGTATAACATTTTCACTGATGCTTTAGAGTATAATCAAGGGTCAAAGTTTTTTGAAGTAGTTAAGAGCCCAACGATACATGCAAGAATTGACGGGGATTATTTTTATTACTGCAATTTTAAAAGTACAAGAGGCCTTAAAAGAGACGGATATTATGTATTAGTTGAACTAAATGATAAATATCGAATCTATAAAAGGTTTACACTTAAAATTAAAGAACCTTCTCAAAATACGTTGACACAAATAGAAGAAGCCGGTCAGCTTAAAATGATAACTACATACTTTGTTGAAGAAGATGGAATGATAATGGAACTTCCAATGAATAAGAAGGATATGTTGGCAACATTTAGCGATAAGGAAAATGAGCTAAAGGAATACTTGAAAAAGGAAAAAATCCGTTTGAAAAAAGAAGAAGATCTTATTCGATTAGTAGCTAGATATAATGCTTTAAAAAGTGCAGATTCGAGTCCTTCGCAAAGTCTTTTAAGTAATGTAACACGTAGAGACTAGACAACGAAATTCAAATATCTTTTAAAAATATAATTTATGCCATCTATGTACACAGATGGCATTTTTTTATTAAAAAAAACCTATCACCTCACCATTTACACAAATACGTATAAAATTCAAATTAAGGACACCTACTACATTGTATTAAAATCACTATTATTTAACATAATTTTTAAAACACCATTACATTAAAACCTATTTTTTTGCATTTAGTCGATTTTTTAATTATATTAGTAATGATAAAATCAAGTCGTTATGAGAAAATTACTACAAATACTGTTTATTTTTGCTACACCTTTATCGTATGCACAATTTTCGCAACCGATAGAAGTTACTGAAGAAATATCAACTCTAGAAAAATATGCTGGATCTATATACATTAATAAAGAATATCAAAGAGCCAGTGTTATCGATGAAAAGTCAGGAACCTACGAAACCAAACTAAAATACAATGTCTATACAGATGCTCTTGAACATACCGTTGGAGGGAAATTGCATGAAGTGATCAAAACTCCTACCACTTATGCCAGAATTAATAATGAGTATTATTATTACTGCGATTTTCAAAACAATCATGGGCGCAAAAAAAGAGGGTATTATATTCTTGTAGAAATGAATGATTTATATCGTGTTTACAAGAAATATGACCTTAAAATAACCGAGCCTAAAGAAATGGACCCTTTAACTGGTAGCGCAGTAACAGGAAAAATCAAAGTTACCACAACATTTTATCTTGAAGACGATGGAGTAATTTTAGAATTACCAATGAATAAAAAAGACATACTACTCACATTTTCAGACAAAGAGGAGGAATTAAAACAATACATCAAAAAAGAAAAGATTCGCCTTAAAAAGGAGGAAGATCTACTAAGGTTAGTTGCAAAATATAACGCCCTAAAAAATACCGGTACTAGCCCGTCACAAAGTCTTTTAAGTAATAGGGCTCAAAATAAGTAACATCTTCGAACTCCTTTTCTATAAATTTAGAAAAACTTAGTATTGCCATCTCTTTTGAAGATGGCAATTTATTTTGAATAAAAACTGCATTATCATCATTGCATATAGCAGAGAATTTTTCTACGCCATTACCTATAAAATACACCTTTCCATTTTGTAAATACTCTGAAAAAGATTCTTGAGTAAGGATCTCGGCTTTAGTTTCTCGAATTTCTTCATGAGAACTAGAAAAAACAGAAGAATACACTTCCATTCTTCGTGCATCAATCATGGAAACAATACTATGATTACCATCAAATACGACTTGCATTGATAACCCTTGTAATGTTGGTACTGATATTAACGGAATACCCAAGGCATAACATAACCCTTTAGCCGTAGAAACACCTATTCTAAGTCCTGTATACGAGCCTGGACCTTTACTTACGGATACGGCAGAAAGATCTTTAAACGTTATTTCTGCATCTTTAATTACCTTATCAATATAATTATGCAATCGTTCTGCATGAGAATATTTGGTGTCATAATCCTCTTCAAAAGCAAGTACTTTACCTTCCTTAGCTAATGATACAGAACAATTCGTTGTAGAAGTTTCTATGCAGAGAATGTATCCCATGTTTTAAATTTTGGCAAAGATAACCGAAATAGAAAAACTATTGCCCAGATTTTTCTTCTTAAAAACTCTATTAATAATCGATTATAGTCTAATATCGGCGATCTTTATTCCAAAATACAGCTCTAATACTTTTAGTTTAAAAATATAATCAAATTTGTTCTGAACTTCCTGACTTTGTGCGTTCTCTAATCTAAACTTAGATTGGCTAAAATCAAATGCGTTGGTAAGTCCTACATCATAGCGATTTTTTGCATACTCATATGCCCTTTCTTGAGCTTTAACCGACACTAAAGAAGCTTCATAAGCTTCTGCTGACCCTTTCGCATCGAGATATGCTTGGTATACATTACTATCTAAATCTAACTTAGCCTGTTCTAATTGAAACTCGGTTCTGGTAACATTGATTTTATTTCTTTTAACATTTGTTCTTGTTGAAAATCCACTAAGAATAGGAACATTTAATTGCAAACCGTAGGCAAATCCATCATTCAGGTATAATTGCTCTACAAAATCTCTTTGAGTATCATTATCCGACCATCTGGTATTATACCCAAAAAATGCATTTAGCGTTGGATAATAAGATCCTCTTGCCAATTGAACATCTTTTTCTGCCAATAATTTATTTTGCTCAGCGATTTGCACTTCATATCTTGCCTCTCTAGCAGTAGATCTTATTTCATCTATAGATTTATTTAATATTTCTGCAGAAGGAACCAGATATTCTTGCTCTGCAATATCAAAATTTTCATAATCTTGAATTAATAATGTCTGAGCCAGTCCGACACGAGCTATAAGCACTGAATTCTCGGCTTGTACAATACGGGTTAATTCGTCTGCAGATGTTGCTTCAATTTCCAAAAGATCCCCCTGAGGTAAAACTCCTGCATCCACAAGATCCTTCGTTCTTTTTAGCTGCTCTAATGTAATTTCGTGTTGTTTTTCTATAACTTTTAGAGATTCTTTATTTACTAAAATTTGTAAATAGCTATTTGCGACAAACAAGGCAATATCATCTTTGGATTTACCAAGATTATACTGACTTAGTAACTTATTAAGTTTAGCTCTTTGTAACTGCCGTAAATTACGTAAACCATCAAATAACGTTAACCCCACATTAACTCCCGTGGTAAAGGATGAAAATGTAGTGGTCTCGAAGGTATTTGTAACTGGATTAATATTTGCCCCTGTATTTGAAGAAAGTGTACCCGAACCACTCACATCTGGAACAAAATTACCTAATGCAGCTAACTTATCTAACGAAGCAGTTTCTAAGTCTAGCTCAGATTGTTTAATAGAAATACTATTTTCGATGGCGTATTCAACACACTCGCGTAATGTCCATTTTTTTTCTTGTGCTTGAGATGCCAACACTCCAAAAAGTGTAAATAACAAAATTGAAATTCTAATTTTCATAATGTCTCTGTATGTAATTGACTGATGTTGTTACTGATGTTATAGGAACATCAGCCTTTATCGGTATATATCCTTATTACTATTTTAATCCTTATTTTCTTCTTCTTTCTTAACAGGTTCTGTTTTGCTCCAAACCTTAATATCATCTTCTTCTGTTACGCCTGAAACTATTTCAACATTAATCCCATCAGAAAGCCCAATCTCAACATCACGTCTCTCAAATTCCTGATCTCCAGTCTGAATTTCTACATACGGTTTTTCTGTTTCTCTATCAAATTGTAATAAAGCTTCTTTGATAGCCAGCACATCATTTTTGGTATCCAGAACAATTGATGCATTGGCACTATATCCTGCTCTAATAAAATAAGAATCATCAAGAAAAACTTCTCCTTCTATTTTAAATTGAACTGCCCCTTGCTCTTCACTCCCTTTAGGCGCAATAAACTTTAACTTAGCATCAAATTCTTTATCTCTAATCGCTCCTAAACTAACTTTAAGAGGCATATCAATTTTAAGCTTATTTACTTCTGCTTCATCAACTTTTCCTTCAAAAATCATCCTTCCTAAATCAGCTATCGTTGCTACTGTTGTGCCGTCATTAAAATTATTACTTTGAATTACCTGATCTCCTTCTTCTACTGGAATTTCTAGTACAGTTCCAGATACTGAAGCCCTAATATTTGTAATAGCTTTTGCTCCTCCTGTTGATCCTTGACGAATAATCTGAAGGTCATTTCTTGCATTATTTACTTCTTGTTTTGCCTGATCAAAACGCAACTGTACATTTTGAAAATCTTGAGTAGATATTACTCCTTTATCAAATAATGCCTTATTACGATCAAAATCCTGCTGGGCATTAGCCAGGCTTATATCAGCATTTTTAACACGCCCTCTTGCACTGTTTAAGGATTGCTCATTAGGAACCACTTTTACTTTTGCTATTAAATCTCCAGTTTTTATTGGCGCTCCTTCTTCAACATAGATTTTTTCAATAATCCCCGAAACCTGCGGCTTGATTTCAACTTCATCTTCGGGAATCACTTTCCCAGTTGCCACAGTTTTCTCTTCAATAGAAGTTTTAAAAGCCTTTTCGGTAGTAAACACTATTGGTGACTTACTATTAGAGTCAATAAGATATTTACCCGAAAAACCAAGTAAGGCTACAAAAACAACTATTAATAGAATTTTAAGAAACTTTTTCATTTGATTTCTGATTGATTATTTTGTTATGATTATTATTTTTATTCTTCTCTTAATGCCTCTATTGGCTTAATACTTACTGCTTTTTGTGCGGGTATAAGTCCGATCAAGGTTCCTAACAACACTATAGACAATAATGCTCCAACTACAGCAAAGAAATCTACCGTAGGGTTTAGTATCGGTATATCATCATTGTTTCCAATTGCTGTATTGATAGCCCATAGCACCAAAGTTCCAAAAACAAACCCAATTAATCCAGCTAGAAATGTAAGTAGAACAGACTCTAACATAATCTGACCTCTTACTTCTGCTGGTGTTGCTCCCAATGCTCGACGCACACCTATCTCTCTAGTACGCTCTTTTACGGTAATCAGAAGTACATTCCCAATAGCTATAACTCCTGCAATAAGCGTTGCTATTCCAACGATGTACGTTATTAATCGCATTCCAGAAAGGAAACCATTAACTTTTGCAACTTCTTTACCTAAGTTAAAACTACCAAAAGCTTGTGTATCATCTGGGTGCACATTATGCATTCTCTTAAGCATTGTTTTTATGGTCGCTTCTGTATTGACAATATTTTGACTTTGCTTGGCTGTAACTACCATCCAGGATATATCTTTCCCTTGATTAAATATGGTTTGAAATGTGGTAAATGGTAAAAAAATAGAGTCATCGCCTTCAAATCCAGTTTGTGTTGGCTTATATACTCCAATTACTTTAAAATATATCCCATTAATTCTTACAAAATCACCTATTGCATTTTCATCTTCATCATAGAATTGCTTAAAAATATCCTCACCAATAACACAAACCTTACGTTCGTACTTTATATCTTCTTCATTAATAAATCTTCCTCCATCAAATATTTTTTTCTTTGACACTTTATCTATAGTGGGATAATCTCCAAATATCTTAAAGGCTCCAGACTTAGACCCTCTTACAAACTGGCCTGGTGGTGTTCCCCATTGACCTGTAACATTACGAGGAGTAATATATTCAATATCTGATACCTGAGACTCTAAAGCGGCAACATCATCAAGTGTAAGCTGCATTCTTCGTCCTCTTTTAAACCCGCCATTAGGTATACTGGTTTGTTGCCCCCATACAAACATGGTATTGGTTGCAAAATCATTGAATTGGCTTCTGAAGCTATTATCTAATCCTTTAGCCATTCCTAAAAGAATGACAAACAAAAACACCCCCCATGTAACCCCTATAACAGTAATTACTGTTCTAATTTTATTCTTACGAATTGCTCCATAAATTTCTTGCCAGGTATCTTTTTCGAATATAAACTTCATACCATTTGATTTTTAATTATTCATCTCTTAATGCAATAATGGGTTTTATTCTTGCAGCTCTTCGCGCGGGTATATACCCAGCTAATAAGCCCGCAAGAATTAATGTTATAGTGGCCACCATAATGACTCCTGTATCTACTTTGGGATTAAGGATAAAAAATTTCTCCAGATTATTACCTATCAATTTAAGTGCAAAAATCCCTAAAAGCAAACCTACATATCCCGCTACCGAAGTTATCAAAACAGATTCTTGCAATACCATAGCTATTATTGATTTAGGCGATGCACCTAATGCTTTTCTAATACCTAATTCTTTTGTTCTTTCTTTGATACTAAAGGTCATAATATTACCTATACCTATTACTCCAGAAATTAATGTCCCAATACCAACCACAAAAATCACAAGGTATATTCCTCCAAGGATCACCATAGTTTCTTTAATGTCTTCTGCAAAGCTTCTCACTCTAATTGCACTCTGATCATCTGGTGCTACTTTAAATTTTTCTTTAAGGTCATCTTTAATTTGATCTGCAAATGCAATTGCCTGTTCAGAACTCATCGCCATGTTATACGATAAATTAATCTGATTAATATGATCATTATTACCAAAAAGCAACTGTACTGTCGTAAAGGGGATATAAATAATTCGTTCTTCGTTATCACCTCCACTATCTTGAAAGACACCTACAATTTTATAAGGTATCCCATCGACATCCAGCATTTTGCCCAGAGCGCTCTCATTCTTAAAAAGATCTTTTTCTACTAATCTTCCGATTACTATATTTTTGGTGCGTTCTTTCACATCGGCTTCATTAATATACCGACCTTTCATCATTATTGTCTTTTCAAGGTATTGGTGATCTTGATTAACCGCCCTTATGCTATAGCTACCTGATTCTTTTTTATATTTTGCTTGACTATTTCGATATACTCTGGGGGTAGCAAATTCTACTTTACCAATGTAATTGCTTTTGATAAACTCGAAATCTTCATTTTTAAATTGAATTTTCCTATTTTCCTGAAAGCCTTTATACGCTTTTGAAGTATTTCCCGAACTAATGAAAATGATATTTTGGGCATCATCAACGAAACTGCTTAAAAAACTATTCAGCAATCCATTACCCATACCTAGTAATACAGTGAAAATAAGTATTCCTAAAGCCACCGTGAAGCCAGATAAGAATGTACGAAGTTTATTCTTGCCTATTGCTTCAAATATTTCTTGCCATCGGTCTCTATCAAACATATTGAGATGCTCTAACTTGTTCTACCTCTTTATCTTCTACGATAACACCATCTTTAAGGTGCACAATACGTTTACACATATTAGCAATATCCGGTTCGTGTGTTACTACTAATATTGTTTTTCCTTCATCGTTTATATTTTGAATAATATCCATAACTTCATAAGAAGTTGTACTATCCAATGCTCCTGTTGGTTCATCTGCCAGCAATACTTTTGGATCGGCTGCCAAAGCTCTAGCAATAGCCACACGTTGCTTTTGCCCCCCTGAAAGCTCGCTAGGTAAGTGTGTTGCCCAATCAGCTAAACCAACTTTGCCAAGATAGTTCATCGCTTTTTCGGTTCTTTCTTTTCTCTTTTTGCGTTGGTAGTAAAGTGGCAGAGCTACATTCTCTAATGCCGTTTTGTAATTGATAAGGTTAAATGACTGAAAGACAAACCCTAAAAATTTATTACGATATTGTGCAGCCTTGGTTTCATTTAATCCTTTAATCGGAACATTATCAAGAAAATAACTTCCACTATCTGCTTCATCCAGCATTCCTAAAATATTTAGTAATGTTGATTTTCCGGAACCAGAAGATCCCATAATAGCCACTAATTCTCCTTCCTTAACGCTAAAATCTATCCCTTTAAGCACATGAAGAGAATTACTGCCCATTTGATAAGATTTGTGTAAGTCTTTAATTTCAATCATAATACCGGATTAAGATATATAAGACACAATATGCGCCCAAATTAACTAATGACCCACCACCTTTTAGAATATAACTTTGATCTATCTTCTAGTTTTTCCCCCTTGAAGACTTATAATTGGCTAGTGCAGTCTTGTTACATAAGACTAACATTATGTGATTTTTGTTACAGACCAAATTGTTATGAAAATGTTAAAATTAACTTCTAACTAAATTGTTACTTTTCTAAGCCTGTCAATTTCTTCTTATTCTTATAAATGAAATACCCTACAAGCCCGATTAAGATGTACGGAACAATCATTAGATACACAATACCATTATTGATCCCTTTAGCGGTTTCTTGCCCTTCCTCACTTTCTAAAACAGCTCTACACATAGCACATTGTGCCTCTACCGGAAGTGAAAAGAACAACATTAAGATTGATATGTACAAGATTTTACTTTTCATATTAGATTTTTGATCTATACCTCAGCAAAGTTTGGAGTTACGCATAATATGGGGAAATCATCAAATATACCAGCACACCACTAATGGCGACATATAGCCATATTGGAAATGTAATTCTGGCCATCTTTCGGTGTTTATCAAATCGTTGCGCCAAAGCACGCACATAAGTAATCAAGACAAAGGGGATAACTACTATCGATAATACGATATGTGTAATCAGAATAAAATAATATACATATCGTATAGTACCCTCTCCTCCAAATTTGGTAGAATCACTAGTCATATGGTAGGCAACATACATAATCAGAAATACAACTGAACACAAAATTGCAGTTTTCATTAACTTTTCATGTAATGTCACTTTTTTATTTTTTATCGCCCATAATGCGGCAATTAAAATAACAGCCGTTAGACCATTTACTGAAGCATAAATTGGCGGTAAAAAAGTAAGGGGTTGTACATCAAATCCCAATCTTTTCAAATTAACACCAAATAATGCTGCTACGGTTAATGGAATAAGTATTGAAAGTATAATAATCCACTTATTATATTTTTTTTCTACTGTAGATATATTATCCATCTTTCTTCAAAAGTTTTTTTATGTCTTCTAATAGTATAGTGATTTGCTCTTCTTCTCCATTTTTGTCAACTTTTTCGTCAACACCAATTGTTCCTCTATAATACACCATAGGGTTTCCAAATGCATCATATCTGGATCTAATATACCCTTCCTGATCAATAAGAGCAAAATACCCATTATGTTCAAATCCTCCAGGTACATTTGGGTTTTCGGCCGCATAAATATTAAATCCCGTATTTGCTAAATCATAAAGATCCTCTCTTTCACCCGTCAAAAAGTGCCAATCAGGGTTAGTAACCTTATAATTTTCGGCATATTTTTTTAACCTGGTAGGAGTATCCATTTTTGGATTTATAGTAAAAGAAGCCACCCCAAAATTAGGATACTCTTTTAGTTGGTCCTGAAGGTACACCAGGTTTCTAGTCATTTTAGGGCATATGGTAGGACAGCTGGTAAAGAAAAACTCGGCTATATACACTTTGCCTTTATAATCATGGTGTGTAATTAAGATGCTATCCTGATTTAAAAATGCGAACTCAGGTACTTTTTTAGGTTCTCCATTGATCTTATTATAAGAAAGTTTTTCGTTTGCCAGTGGGTTATTAGCACTCATTCTGTCATTTTTTACAACAGAAGTATTTTTTACTCGATTTACTATTCTAGGAATAAAGATGATTCCAAAGATTAGTATAATAAACGATATTCCTACGTATGAATATTTTTTCATTATTTATTTGTCTTTACGATCTGCTTTATATTTTTTTAATGCCAAACGATATTCTGCAAGAATTACTTTAATATCATCTGTCATAACATTTGCCAAATCAGCTACAGAGCTCGCATCATAACCATATACTTTTGATTCATCTTCTTTTAATGTACCATCACGCCCTCTTAAATCACCGTTCTTATCAATTATATACACATAATGTGTAGCAAGGTTATCATCTAATTGATGCGGAGATTTAAGGCTATTAAACAATGTTTCTATGCTTTCATTTGTTCCGAAAAGAAATTTCCATCCAGAAACATCTGCTATATCGTCCAATTCATCTAAAAGCTCTTTTGCCGATTTTTCGCTACCATATGGCAATACCATAACAAATTGAAAATCCCGGAAACCATGATTTTTCTTGTAGATTTTTTGATTAAGGTTAAATGCATTCCCCTGTTTGTTGTAAATATCTTTACCTAAAAATCCAAGTACGGTGATTTTATTTTGAAATGTAATCTGCTCCTTAGTATTACTTTCAAAGTTTTGTAAATCTCCTACCGAATCATTTAATACTGGAAGCTTAGCAAAATTATGAACTCCCGAAGCAAAAAATAAATATGCCACTAATGGTAAAATAAATAAGACACCTAAAACAAGAAACTTTTTCATTTACAAATGAATTTTGTTTTTATAAACAACCTTCTAACCGGATTAAAAACTGCGTACAAAAATAGAAAAAGACGGTTTAAAAAACCGTCTTTTTACAATGCTTTTAACTTAAAGACATAAAGGATTAAAAGTCCCAGGCTTTATACCCTCCTTTAAACACTTCATATATATAATCTCCTTCTGTAAGAAGTATAAAAATCAAATAACAAATTAAAAATATACCTGTCCAAACTACGGATCTTCTCAACCCTTTAGTTTCTCCTTCCATATGCATAAATGCCCAGGTTATATAGTATGCTTTCCAGATTGTTAAGATAATAAAGATCCAGTTAAGCAATTTCATACTAATCAAGGTTGTTTCAACTAAGAATGCAGGCTTGATTATACCCAATATTACTTCAACGATAGTAATAACCGAAAGTAGAAAAAACACTTTCCAGATTCTTCCTATGTTTGATTCGTGATGTGCTGTATCGTGTGCCATGTTATATAACTACTATATTTTTATTAAACCAGGTAAAAGAATGTAAATACAAATACCCATACTAAATCGACAAAGTGCCAGTATAAACCAACTTTCTCTACCATCTCATAATTCTTTCTTCTTTCATAAGTACCCAGAATCACATTAATAAAAATGATAATATTAATGATTACTCCGGAAAATACATGAAAACCGTGAAAACCTGTGATGAAGAAAAAGAAATTAGCAAATAAAGGTGTCCCGTACTCATTATGCACAAGGTTAGCTCCTTCAACGATACCAATTGCATCGGTATTAAGTCTTCTAAGAGATTCTTCTCGAGATAAAATAGTTTTTTCGCCGTCTTCAGTTAGTATTTGTGTACGTATTAAAAGATCTTTCTTTTTGGCAAAACCTGCTCTTATCTCATCAATCGTATATGTTGGCAATGTCGGTTCTTTATCATACCAAACTCCTACTTTTTTCTCGTGGTGTGCTCTTTCTTTATGAGTATCAACTATAGCTACATTATCTAAAGCAACTCTATGACCGTCAGCATCCACAAATTGAAGAATCTGACCCGCTTTTGTTTCTACAGCTCCGTATTCTCCTTTAATGAAATTTTTCCACTCCCAGGCTTGTGATCCAACAAATATCAAACCGCCAATAATGGTTAGAAACATGTACAGAATTACTTTTTTCTGTTTCATGTGATGACCTGCATCTACGGCTAATACCATAGTTACAGAAGAAAATATTAATATAAATGTCATCAAAGCCACATAGTACATAGGAGCATCAACTCCATGTAAAAAAGGAAAGTGATTAAACACCTCATCGGCTATTGGCCATGAGTTAATAAATTTAAATCTAGAAAAGCCATATGCAGCAAGAAAACCTGAAAATGTAAGTGCATCGGAAAGGATAAAAAACCACATCATCATTTTACCATAACTCACCTTAAGTGGTTGGTTACCACCTCCCCAGATTTTATCCTCTGTACCTGTTTTAGTAACAGTTGTTTCCATATAAAGAATTTGGTATTGTTAAATTTTCCACAAAAATAATCAATTTTATCATTTCACCTGCTCAAATCTATCTTTTAATTTAACCAGATGTATTTCGCAGGAGTAATCTATTTTTTCAAACTTTAATCTATAATTCGCAGTTACTTCACAAAATATAAAAACAAAAAGAGATAAACCCACAGAAAATCAACAAAATGCCAGTACATAGACCCTAAATCAAGACCTAGAGTTTGACCCTTTTTATATTTTTGTTTAAAATGATTATAAATTACTACTAAAAGCACTATAATTCCACCAACAACATGTGCTAAATGGGTTACTACAATAATAAACATGAATGTAGAAACAATATTTGACGTTGGACCGGTAAAGTGATATCCCTGTTCAACTATATCAGAAAAACCTTCGAACTGAAGAAATACAAACACTCCTCCTAAAGCCAGAGTTGAAAGCAATAAGATTGTTGCTAAACTTCTATTCTCATTTTCGATTGCTTTTTTAACCAAATATAAAGTAAGGCTGCTTGCAATAATAATGAAGATGCTATATATAAATGGCTGTGGAAACTCAAGATCTGTCAACCAATCTTTTCTTGTTTTACTCACCACATAAGCACTTGTAAGCCCCGCAAAAACCATTGCCATACTCACCATAGCGAACCACATCATGGTTTTTTTAGCTCTTTTTATTTTTTCGTTTGTTGTCCCTTGTGTTAAATCCATACTCTAATAAATTTATCTGCCACATAAATAACCTGAAGCAACGTTATATACAAAACACTCATCAACATTAATTGTTTTGCTGTTTTAGTGTCTCTAACCTTATATAGACGAATTGCCGATTTCAATAAAATTAATCCTAATACTAAAATAATGACTCCAGAAACAGGAGTTAGATAGAGTTTACCCGTAACTCCAAACACCGGAATTAAAGAAGTAACCACAGTCCAAACCGTGTATATAATTACTTGAGTAGCCGTTCCCTGGTCCTTTTTACCCGTAGGTAGCATAAAAAATCCTCCTTTTTTATAATCGTCATACAAAAACCAACCAATAGCCCAAAAATGAGGAAACTGCCAAAAGAATTGCACCATAAACAACGTACCTGGTTCGATTCCGAAATCGTCTGTTGCGGCTACCCACCCTAACATAAAAGGGATTGCACCTGGTATTGCACCCACAAAAACCGACAAAGGAGTTTTTGTCTTCAAAGGCGTATACAGACTAACGTATATAAATATAGATATCGCACCGAACATTGCTGTTTGTGGATTAATAATATATAACACCGTAATGCCGGCAATAGTAAAAAGGGTGGCAATAATGAATGCTGTATTTACAGACATTCTTCCTGAAGGAATTGGCCTGTTTTTGGTTCGATCCATCAATTTATCCAAATCCCTTTCGATGATTTGATTAAAAGCATTAGAAGCACCTACCATAAAATAGCCTCCAATAGCAAGAAGTAAAAGTGTACTCCAAGAGATCGTTTCAACACCTAACAAGTATCCTGCAACAGAAGAAAAAACCACGCTTAATGCCAAACGCATTTTTGTAATCTCTTTAAAATCCTGAACAACAGAAACTTTTGCAGTATTGATTTGGGTTACGCTCAAATTTTGCACGTTATTGTATTAGCTTTTTTTTAAAGTGGTGCAAAGATATACCTTAAAAGCCTTTTAGACAACTTATCGGCTATGTATAATTTACCTTTTAACAACTACTTATATATCTCTACAAGAAAACACTTTTATCAAGAAGGGCTCAACGATATACAAACGACCAGGAGTAAATTTTGTATTTTACATGCTATAAAACATACAATCACTCTCATGAAAAAAATACTAATTCTAGTACTATTCCTATTTTGGATTCCATCTAATGCACAAAAAAAGGAAGTCAATATTCAAATTACCCCACTAACGGAAAACATCTATATGCTTACTGGGCGAGGTGGAAATATTGGTGTATTTAAAAACGAAAAAGGACTGTTCATTATTGATGATCAGTTTGCCAACATATCAAATAAAATTCTTGAAAATTTAAAAACCATTAGCAAACAACCTGTAACTATGGTAATGAACACTCATTTTCATGGAGATCATACTGGAGGCAATGAGAATATGACTAAACAAGGAGCCACAATAATTGCTCAAAAAAATGTACGATTGAGAATGGAAAGCAAGCAAAAAGACAAAGGCAATATAATCCCGACATCGTTACCCGTAATTACTTTTGAAGAAGGACTGCAACTATACTTTAAAAATGAAAACATATCAGCATTTCATGTACATAATGCCCACACCGACGGAGATACTATGGTGTATTTTATAAATGGAAATGTATTACACATGGGAGATACATTTTTTAATGGCCGATATCCATATATAGATTTAAAATCAGGAGGAAGCATAACGGGATACATAAAAGCTTCAGAAAAAGCATTAATGATGATTAATGACGACACCAAAATTATTCCCGGTCACGGAAAATTAGCGTCCAAAAAAGATCTTGAAGTTTTTTTAAGCATGCTTAAAGAAATTACTCGTGCCGTACAAAAAGAAATTGATGCTGGTACATCTGAGAATGACATTATAAAAAACACATCACTAACAGCATCATACGATGCCAAAGGATATGGCAATGGCTATATCAATCCAGAACAAATACGAAAAACGATTTATACAAGTCTTACAAAATAGCGCACTCTATTACAGTTCAAAAAAGTCCGGTGATTGGTATATCACCGGACTTTTTATTTAGTCTTGTATTTTGAAGACAATCGGTAAAGAATATTTTACCGTTACCGGCTTTCCTCTTTGTTTACCAGGTGTCATTTCCGGAAATAAATTAATAACTCGTTCTGCCTCTTTTTCTAATTTAGGATGTGGAGCACGAACTCGAATATTTTTAATCATTCCGTTCGAGTCGACATCAAATTGCGTATAAATACGCTGAATACCAGACAATCCATATTTCTCTCCTAAATCAGTATTAAATCTTCTAGAAACTATTTTACCAATCTTCTCAGAAAAACATGCTGCTTTTTCTTCGTTAGTACCTAGCTTTTCACAACCTGGAAAAACCGGAACAGCTTCAACCTTTTTAAAAGGAAAGCTTTTTGGCTCATCCCCCCCTTCTGGAATATCCAGTAAAATATTTGGATTAAAAGGAGTAGATTCTACAGGTTCATTTTTGAACACTTTACTCATATCCTCTATAACAGTATCATCATCAACGATATCAGCTTTTGAAACATCTACGACTTTTTGAGGCGTAGTCTTAATCGCCAATTCCTTTTTAGATGTTTTTTCAATCTCAAATTCTCCTATTGTAAAAATAGGATCATCGTAAAGATCTTCAATTGGCGGATCTACAACAATAATCTGAGATGTAGTATACACCTCAAACATAAAAAATGTAAATAATAGACTTGCTATAAGTCCAATCTGAAAGTTTACCAATGCACTTTTTCGTACATTAGCATCATGCTTGTTACTCATAATATTTAGTTTTAACGTTACAATTAAACTCTAAATCAACAAGCATACCAAAAAAAAGAATCCCGTCTACAGTATTGTGACGGGATTCTGATATATAAAAGTATATTTTCTTAGTCTTGCACTTGAAAAACTATTGGCAGAGAGTATAGTACCCCTACTGCTTTTCCTCTTTGTTTTCCCGGAGTCATTTTTGGTAGCATTTTAACTACACGTTGTGCTTCTTTTTCAAGCCTTGGGTGTGGACCTCTGGCCTGAACACCAACAATGTTTCCACTTCTGTCTATCTTAAATCTTACATAGATTCTATTTACACCAGATAATCCAAGCTCGCTTCCTAGTTCTGTATTAAACTTACGGTTAACAAACTTCTTAACCTTTTCACTCATACATTTCTTTTTTGCAGCATTACCTCCTGCATTTTCACATCCAGGAAAAACAGGTACATTTTCGATAACTGCAAACGGAACATCAGCAATCTCTTCTTCATCGCTTACATCTTCTACCTCTTCTACTTCAACAATCTCTTCTTCTTGATTTGTCTCTGTAGATTCGATAATCGTCTCTTCTACCTCTTCTTCATCTTCTACTACATCAATAATTTCTGGAGCAGGTGGTGGTGGTGGTGGAGGAGGAGGTGTATTCAAATTTTGAGTAATTGGAACATCTTCTTCTTCCAACTCATCAAGATTAACCTGACCTATATCGATATTGCTTCTATCGTAAGTTTTCCACTCTATTCCTTGCCATGTTATCAAAAGAACTAAAATAAGCCCTAATTGAAGGAATAAGGTGCTTCTTTTAGTTAAATCTGCTTTAGGATTTTTCTTTGGTTCCATATTATATATTACGTTATAGGATTGCTAAAATAGCTAATTTCTTTTGTATTTTCCAATTAAAGATAAAAATGTAAACTAAAAAATAAGTTTTTTAACTTTTATCTGATGATCTCTCAAAACAAAAACTCGTAATAAAGTTTTTATTTAGTTACGCTTCTACTGATTCTTCTTAAAACTAACTAATTTATTTTCAAGTACTTTTAAAAATAATACAGCAAAAATTATACCGCTTGTGTTTGCCAACACATCAAACCACTCAAAACTACGATAACTAGTTAAAAGAAATTGAAGTGATTCCATAAGGACTCCATAAAAGAAACATACAATAAAAGTCCTTACTATACTTTGGATAAAGCTTGTTTTCCCATTGTTTGAAAAAAAGAAAAACACAAACCACACCAGTGCAAACACAAAATACGCTATACAATGTGCTATCTTATCACTTCCTTTTACATTAAACCCTACTGGATTAACGAATTTTGCCAAAGAAGCCCATGTTATAATACTTGTTGATAAAATAACCAGTAAAAAAAGGTATTTATGCCCCAATAATTTCTTTATACCCATCAGCAGATAATAAGTCATCTACTTGAGATGCGTCTGATATTTTAATCTTTACCATCCAACCTTCACCATAAGGATCGCTATTGACCAATTCTGGGTCAGACTCTAAGGTTTCGTTAAATTCTATTATCTCTCCTGTTAACGGCAGAAATAAATCTGAAACAGTTTTTACAGCTTCTACAGTACCAAAAACCTCTTCTTGCTCTAGCTCCTCACCAACTGTTTCTACCTCTACATAAACGATATCTCCAAGTTCACTTTGTGCAAAATCGGTTATACCTACCGTAGCAATATCTCCATCTATTTTGATCCACTCGTGATCCTTTGTGTATTTTAATTCTGAAGGAATATTCATCCGAAAAAATGTATTTATGAGTTGTTATTATTTTGAAGACGAAAATAAATCTATTTTATCATATATTAAGAAAACCTAGCAAAAAATTATTAATACTATACCATTTCTTTATAAAATGATCCTACCCTTCTTAATTCCCAAAATTATATCGCAATGTAAACCCTCCTCGTATTGTTGTTTGTGGAAAAGCTGTTGAGATAGAATATTCTGAAAATGTGTGATCGTAAAAGAATAAGGCTGTTAAGTTTTTACTCAACGCATAATCTGCTGTAAATTTTAAGCCATAAATATCTTGACCAGAGGTAATCTGAGTATTGTCTAAATCCAGATAACGGACTAGCGTTTCGTTTTGACGTAATGACAAGTCTGCTCTAAGATTAAGATCACTTTTAACCACCTGTTTTCGCCCTCCTATTTTAGTTGTAAACGTAAGATCTTGTAGTCTATACCCTAATCCGATAATGTATTCATTTCCTTGAATTTCGGTAAGTAAATTATTATCAAAACTTAGTGCTAAGGCTCTGTCTTTTTTCCATTCTGCCAGAATTTTTACAGAGCTTTTCATTTCCATATCTAATCTCATTAAAGGACTAAATTGCTCGGTTAAGTTAATATTCGAATACAATACTGGGTTTCTGAAATTACCCGATTGATCTATATCATCTCTATTTACAAACTCAAGGTTTGTTTGAAACTGATTAATGGTATAATTTGCACGATATCCATGAGCCACAGAAAAACGTTTAAATCTTTTCTTAAACCATTTCAAATTCATTAAACCTGTATATTTAACATCCCAATTTGGAAGCGGGACATCTCTAAATGCACCTTTTTTCACTTTAGAAGCATCAGACCCTGAATACGCAGATAAAAAGGCAGGTAACAGTACAGCCTGATTTGTTCGACCAAAACCTACTGGATAACTATACCCGTTAGATTCCACCTCAGTGCTTCTTGGAAAATTTGACGTTCCATAAAACTCGGTAGCCAAACGATCAGCGATTATTTGCCTATTTTGTCTAAAATCATCAAACGCTTTAGAATTAAACTCATCACTAGAACTAAATGCTGTTTTTATAAGTAAAGTAGAGATTGTGAAATTACCGAAAGTATTCGGCGTAAGTGATTCATACTCCAGATCATTATTTACACGATAATTCTCAGTATAGGTTTCAGTATAGTTTCTGTTTGCACTAATATCAATTTTAAAATCTTTGAGTAACCCTAAAGAAGCTTGAACATTAAACTGTCTTCCTTCAACCTCTTGATACTGTTCATTAAAATCTTCATACAGCGTAAGCCATCCATTACGAGCCGCTATATCTCTGATTTCTGCCTGGCTACCAAAAACAAAACCGGTCGTTGGCTTTAATGTTCCAACAAAACCAGGTTCTCTAACATATCCTGGTAAGAAAATACCATTATCCTGTTGATAATTAACACTTACTTTTTTAACAGCAGTTACTAATCCGATTAACGTATTATATGCCTTATCCCCAACACTTAATTTCCCTCTGCTTCTTGGATTCGTTTTCTTAGAAGTTTCTTTGGCATTTTCTATAACTCCTAATTTTTTTCCATCTTTCGATTTTTTGTTCTTTCTCTTCTGGTTTCTTCGCCCCGGCTTCCTTTTGGTAAGCCCGACATACCTATAAAGTGAATTCATATCTAATGATCCATTAACGGTATGCACATTCGCATTCTGAACTGTATTTCCTAAATCAGGAATATCATCAAGTGTTTTTAGAACTTCACTTCCTTTTACCCATTGAAAATCGGCATTATAAGAATATGTTGCACGCATAAACTTAAATAAAGGTATTTTTTTGAACGGAATTTCATAATTCACCTGCAGTTGTTGATTAAGTGTATTAGGGTCTCCTATTTCAAAAAAGCCGCTCCAAACATTAATCGTATTATCTACTTGATTATTATCATCAATAAAATTCTTGACGATACGATTATTTGCAGAAGTAAAGTTTACATTCAGTGACTTGGTCAAGTTGTAATTGAATCCATATTGCCAATCAAAAAGAAAATTACGTTGATATAATGTTGGCAATCGTATATCATCTGGCCCTAAAGTAATATCTCTAAAAACCTGCTCATTATATTGTCTATTGATATTTGAACTTACAGAGATACTAGTAGGAAGAAGATTAAAATTAAAATCTTTAAGCAAATCAAAATACTTACTTTTTCCTAAAAGCTTAATTTTCTTAAAAGGCTCTACTTCTTTTGGTTGAAAACTAAAATCATACGTTGCTCCAAGTCTTACATTTTGATCTAAAGAGTTTTCTATTTCAAAATCACGATGATCGGTTTTATTATAGGTTCCTGAAAATGTAAAATTTTCCACATCATATGGCATGGGTTTAGCATCACCCGTTCTCTCTTTACGCAATCCTATTACATTAAAACTTTCTCGCTTTGTATAATCTGTTGATTGTCTTTCTACTCGTTCTTTTTCTGCAGAATCTGTTATACTATTTAATCTGTCCTGTAGTTCGATATCCTGAAATTCTGGATCAAACTGAGGAGTAATTAATTCTTCTCCTCTACTGTAATTAAATGGAATTTGAATTCCCCATTTTTTTGGTAATAACTGCCCTATATTAACATTGGTAGTCAGATCATATTGCCTAACATCTTCTCTGCTTCTTTCGTTAGGTCCCTGTTCAATACCCCCGAATCCAATAGTGCTAATTCTTCCAGACGCGCTAACATTAGCAAAATCTGCAATATTAGCATCTAAACTACCAACACTAGCCCAACCACCTTGATTTTTTAAATCACTAAGGCGCATTTCATTAAACCATACCGTCCCAGATTGATTATCGCCACTATCGTTTTTAATACCCACCATCAACACTCGCACATCACCAAAATTAGGATTACCTTTAACCCCTACTCTAATATTGTTTGGACCATCAATAAAGTTAAGATTAGTCACGCTTAAATTTTCATCTCCCAGAACATCAGATTTTACCTGCTGTAGTAATTCTAGTGGCAAATTTAATCTATTCCCTTCAGGCCATATATCATCAGCACTTGTATCACTAAGACTAGACACCTCTAAGGGCAATTCTATCTGATAGAAATTATCTGTAAAATCATTCCCCATTCTAACAAAAGCCTTGAGATCACCATTACTAATAGCAGGTTGATTCGGAACTGGTTCTGCGTGTATAAACAGCTCAAAGTTTTCATATTGACGCATATCAATATTAAAATTCTTGTACACACCTCTTGCATCACCAGATTGAAGATCATTTACCGTTAGCGCCAAGGATCGTTCATCTTGTCTTATTATATTATTGTTGTTATTAAACTGCTCGCGCACTACTCCCGGAGGTAATATATAATTGGGTGTTTCTTCTTCACTAACTGAAGTAACAATAACCTCACTATCTCCAAAAACATTCAAACCACTGGTTGGATCATTAGTTGTATTCCCTTCAACAATATATCTTCTATAATCTCCTCGCACTAAATCCATATTACTAAAACGCAATAAAACCGGCTCAGCAAAATCCGTAAGATACATTCTCATAAATCGTATCGATCTAAAATCACTAACATTTATAGCCCTGGTAGGTTCGTATACTGGTATTTTAAAACGAACCCAACGATACTCCACTTCTCGATCTAACACCACAGCAGTACCTTGTCTAATATCGGTGATATACCCTGTATTATTATCATTACCAATACCCATACCGCTAAAAATAGGAATCTCATATTCGAAATAACTATCAATAGTATTCATGGTATTATCTCTATTCACATCTTCCGCAGTAGGAAAAGTAGTACTACCACGATCATCATTAGAAACATCAGTCGGTGAGTTTCCTTGAACTCCATTATAATTTTTATACCGATCTAAAATACTTCCACTGGCTTGTAGGAAATACGTATAATTGTCTGCCGCCGGATCATTACCTGTAAATCCTAGATCTCCATATTGTGCAGCTTCTTGTGCATCATTCAATCCATCATATCCAACATCTTGATTGGTTCTTGCCTGGTCTTCAGAATCAAACGCATAAATCAAAGATTGGTTTACAGGAACCTGAGCTCTATAGTCTGTTGGAGTAAAATTATCTGAAGTTACTTCTGGCAACCCATTTTCATATTGTTTTCTACCATCTTTTAATACATCTTCACTGATATTTCCTAAGTTGAAAACAATTGTTCCATTGGTATCATTTGTAAGTGGCTCTTTATTTCCTCCTTCACCTCGATAGAAAGGATCTAATACCCAAAATTCGATAAATTCAACATTAGATTGTTCAAAGTTAGTGGATGTTATTTGCCTAATAATTCCCCCGAAATTTTCTCGTGGGTTTGGTGTTGGTAAACTACTTCCTGGCGCATAGGCCGGATTAAAATTATACTGCCCCCTAGTTGTAGGGTCATAATTAAGGTCAAATGTAAATAAGGATAAATTTCTTCCTTGCTCAATATCAGTATCAGGAAAAACCTCATCAACAAGTACTTGTCGGGTTGCCGGAGCTGTCACATCCTCATCTGTTATACCACTAGGTCTACCTCCTCTTGCATAAAACACAGGATCAATAGTATACCATGATAGTTTTGCTCTTTTGAATCCGGATTCTACTCCTCTAACCACAGAGTTACTATCTGGATTACTGGGATCGCCAAAACCAATAGGCACACTCGACAGTTCCCATGACAATGGTGAACTAACATCAATTCTAGTCTGAGCTCCCTCAAAATCATCAATATACGTAGTAACTTTACCGTCAAAATCTGCTCCTTTTGGTGCTCCCGCAATAAGATATGCAGCTTCTGCTCTTACGGAAACATTTGAAGGTACATCGGTATCAATATTGGGTAATTTATTAACCATTCTGGTTAAGAAAGGTACTTCGGTAGCATACGCAACATTAAACCCTAATATTGTATTGTTAATAGGCTCAAAATCGTAATTAGATTTTTGAGTTATAGGCCTTTCATTAAGATTGAGGTAGGTTCCTCCAATGATAAAATCATCACTAAATTTATGTTCAACATTTATTCCTGTAAAACGCTTTGTTTGCTGCCCAAAAACCGCATTATTCTCTGTAGAAACTTCAATAGGGGTATTAGAAGCCAATAATGCTTCATCCAAAATAGTAACCCTTCCTAACTGATAATTAACAGAATAATCGACTCCTTCTTGTAAAACTCTACCACCGGCAGTAACTGTTACAGAACCTTGAGGAACATTAAACGCTCCTAAAGAAATCCCATCCTGCCCAGAGGATTTATACCTTCCTTTTAGTCTGAAATAGTCTTTATTAGCAGACCTTTGTTCAGCAACAATTTTAGTTTGCGTATACAAATCCCTAAATACATACTGCGCCTGATTTGGGTTATATGAATCGGGATTGGTATAAGTAGCTCCTACAGTATTATTTAATTTATTAAAAAGATGCTCTCCAAAAGGTTCAATAGTAGTAAAAATAATTCTACCATTTTCTGAATCTATTGTAACACCCTGCACATAATCAAAAAAGCCATCCCCACCTTGTACCGGATCATTATTTGGATTAAGACGATCCAGGTTAAACACTTTAAGTAATGTGGTTTGCTCTACATCATCTGGCAATGGAACCGTTGAACCTTCTGCTGCTGTTATATAATTTACAGGAGATGGGTTTGAATATAAAATATTAAGCCTAAAATCACTTTGCTCTAATCTAAATGCACCTGTGCTATAGATATTCTTCATCATCAAATCCCAAATCGGTAGATCGACATTAACAATAGGGCTTTTTAACATCTTTACTACTAAACTCTGGCTTGAACCAACCTGCACATCATCTGTTCCTGTTGTATCTCCAATAGTTGCATCAACACCATCATTAGCAAACTCTCCAACCTGAAAAACCCTTCCTCCAACAGTATATTGAAATGCAACCCCTAAAACCTCATCATTATTTAAGCGTTGATTAAGCGAGATATATCCTAATTGAGTATTTAAGGTATACTCGCTAGTATTTAGTTTTCTTGCATTTTCTAAAATTGCATAATCAAAACCTTCATTAAACCCTGATATAGCACCTGTAAAACCTTGTTGTACTGTTGGGATTTGACGTATTGCATCAGTAACCGGACCAGCTGGTCCAATACTTGTTGGATCCAGATCATTATTACTATTATCAGGAAAAGAGCCCGATCCCGGATTAAACAAAGATGGTGGAATGGTAAAATTACCATCCACAGCAGATTCTCCAAGATCCTGAAGTGCCACAATATTACGAGCATTAGTAAGTGTTTGTGCACTTGTAGCACGATTCGTTATCCACACTTCTATTCTAGTAATTTGAACATTGTTATTAATAAAAGGGTAATTTGCTAATGCCCTATCATATGTATCTCTAAAATAATGAGCCAAAAAGAAATGTCGATTATCATCATATTCTGAAGATTTAATCTCAAAATCCTCAACGGTACCTCCACCTTCTACATTTACAGATCTGGTTTCAGATCTTTGTTCAGAATACACCCCGGTAATTGTAGTTCTACCAAATTGCAGCCCCATTTTAACACCAAAAAGACTTTGTGCTCCTTGAATCAAAGAGCTATTTAATGGCATACTTACATTACCTACTTCAATACTTTGTATAATATCATCTTCGGTAGGCGTATATTCTATCTTAAATTGATTCTGAAAATCAAACGTTGATTCTGTATCATAATTTGCAGTTACTTGTAATCTGGTTCCTATTTTACCTAATAAACTCAGACTAATTCTTTGATCAAAATCAAATGTAAAATTACTTCTATTACGAGGTGAAAATGCTGGATTATCTTGCTTCGTATACAGCAACCCTAAATCCATTTCTACCGATCCTTGAGGTATTATTTCAATTTCATTACCTCCAAAAACAGATTCAAAAAAACCAGAATTTACATAGAATATGGGGAGTAAATTTTTTCTTTTCTCTTCACTACCATCCTTTTTACCACTAAATGCTTCTATTTTTTCTTTGAAATAATTTCTTCTTTGTTCTTCAGCAACCAGGTTCTCAAATTCTTTTGGTGTTAAAAACAAAGGATATCTTACATTAAAATCCCCTAACATCTCACGATAAATATATCGATCGGTAATAGGATCATACTCATATTTAGAAACAATACTGTTAGGGTCTGGTAAAGAAATTTCTCCTAAAGAAAATGTAGTACTTGTCGAGTCTCGAACTGTTTCGTTTTCTTGACCGTGTAACACCCCACTATAAAGTGCTATCAAACATACTACTATCCTAAAAAAATTAAACTGAAAGTAATTCAACGAACTCAATGTTTTTATAAATTTTTTAGTGCCTGTTTAATAATATTTTCAACTGTTTCTTTGGGGGTAGTTTTTAGAACTCGATCAACAGCTTTTTCAGCAAGCTTTCGATTAAATCCAAGGGTTTCTAAAGCAGATAACGCTTCATCTTTGTTAGTATTGTTTTGGGACACTGAAACTTCATCAATATTGTATACTTTAAGTATTTTATCTTTGAGATCAATAATTACTCGTTGAGCTGTTTTGGCTCCTATTCCTTTTATTGATTGAATAGTAGGTACATCATTAGAAGCAATAGCTTCTTTTATTTGATCTGGATGTAATGAAGACAACATGGTTCTGGCAGTGCTGGCACCAATTCCGGAAACGGAAATTAAAAGTCTAAAAATTTCTCTCTCAGATTTCTCTGCAAAACCGAATAAGGTGTGTGAATCTTCTTTAATCTGGAGATGTGTATATAACTGTAGTACTTCTTCGTCTGGAATCAATGAAAAAGTATGTAATGAGATATGTAATAAATACCCCACTCCTCCACAATCTATTATTACATCAGTAGGGTTTTTCTCTATAAGCCTCCCCTTGATATGTGTGATCATTTGTTAAGTTGATGTTAAGCAACCAAATGTAATAAAATTATACTACAAAATTGAGATAAAAAAATAAGCTTTAAAAAGGATCTTTTAAAGCTTATTAACAGGCTCATATTTGAAGCCTAAGTTTTTAACGTTATGATATTAGAGACAATTCACGCTCTCTTTTTTCTTTCTCTTGTGCATCAATAACTGCTACTGCAGCCATATTGATCATTTCTTCTACGCTAGCTCCTAATTGAAGAATATGTACAGGCTTGTTCATCCCCATCATAATAGGCCCTATAGACTCTGAATTATTTAATTCGCTCAGCAATTTATAATTACTATTAGCTGCGTCGAGATTAGGAAACACTAATGTATTCACTTTTTGACCATTAAGCTTAGAGAACGGAAACTTATCCTTACGCATTTTTTTATTTAATGCAAAGTTCATTTGCAAACCTCCATCTACAATCAAATTTGGATAATATCGATGCAGGTAAGCTACTGCATCTTGTACTTTTGAAGCACTTGGATGTGTTGATGATCCAAAATTAGTATAAGAAAGCATCGCCACAACTGGTTTGATACCAAACATTTCTACTGTTCTGGCGGTCATTTGTGCTATTTTTGCCAAGTCTTTTGAAGAAGGATCGATATTGATAGACGTATCACTAATAAATAAGGGTCCTCTATCGGTCATCATAACATTCATAGTCGCTATACGTGTTGCTCCTTTGGCAAGACCAATAAGATCTAGCATGGGTTTAACCACAGTAGGATAGCTGCGAGAATATCCCGAAAGCAATGCATCTGCATCTCCTTCGTTAACCATCATAGCCGCAAAATAATTACGCTCTCTTAATAAACGCTGCGCATCATATAAGGTTATTCCTTTTCTTTTGTTAGCTTCCCAATATTTCTTCGCATAATGATTTTTTCTTTCGCATTCTTCATCAGCTTTTGGATCAATAATATCAATGCCGTTAGGGTCAAAATCTATCTCTTTCATCAATTCCAGTATGATATCTTTTCGACCCAATAAAATCGGAAAAGCAATACCTTCTTCTTTTACGGTTTGGGCCGCTTTCAAAACATCAAGATGATCTGCCTCTGCAAATACAACTCTTTTGGGATTTGTTCTTGCTCTATCTAATAATAATCGAACAAGCTTATTATCATTCCCCATTCTTTCCAGAAGTTCATCTTCGTATTTTTCCCAATCTGTAATAGGCTCTGTAGCCACTCCACTTTCTATAGCGGCTTTGGCAACGGCAGGTGGTACTTTTGCTATTAATCTTGGATCGAAGGGTTTTGGGATAATATACTCTCTTCCAAAATTTAGGCGAGTTTCTCCATATGCGATATTTACTTGTTCAGGAACTGGTTCTTTTGCTAATTCGGCCAACGCCTTTACTGCCGCCATCTTCATCTCTTCATTGATTCCTGTTGCTCTGACATCCATCGCTCCTCTAAAAATAAACGGAAACCCGAGCACGTTGTTTACCTGATTAGGATGATCACTTCTACCGGTTGCCATAATAACATCTTTGCGTGTTTTGATAGCAAGATCATATTTTATTTCCGGATCTGGATTTGCCATGGCAAAAACTATAGGATCATCTGCCATTGTTAACAACATATCCGGAGTTACTAAATTTGCCATAGACAAACCGATGAAGACATCAGCATCTTTCATCGCATCTTCTAGCTCATTTAAATCACGATCAGTAGCAAACTCGGCTTTTTCTGGTGTTAAATTATCACGATCTTTTCTGATTACACCTTTACTATCAGTCATGACAATGTTTTCTGCTTTTGCACCAAAGGCTTTATAAAGTCGTGTACAAGATACTGCAGCAGCACCAGCACCACTAACTACTATTTTTACATCTTCAATATTTTTATCTGCAAGTTCTAAGGCATTTAATAAGGCCGCGGCCGAAATGATTGCCGTTCCATGTTGATCATCATGCATCACAGGGATATCTAGCTCCTCCTTTAACCTTCTCTCGATTTCAAAGGCCTCTGGAGCCTTTATATCCTCCAGATTTATTCCTCCAAAAGTCGGTGCAATATTCTTAACCGTTTCTATAAAGGCATCTACATCTTTGGTATCAACTTCAATATCAAACACATCGATATCTGCAAAAATTTTAAATAAAAGTCCTTTACCTTCCATAACAGGTTTAGATGCTTCTGGACCTATATCTCCAAGTCCTAAAACAGCAGTTCCATTAGATATTACAGCAACCAAGTTTCCTTTAGCCGTATATCGATATACATTAGATTTTTCCTTTTCTATTTCCAAACATGGTTCTGCAACACCAGGAGAGTATGCCAAAGACAAGTCTCTTTGTGTGGCATATTTTTTGGTTGGAACAACTTTGATTTTACCGGGGGTAGGCTTTGCGTGATATACTAAAGCTTCTCTTCTTTTACTTTCGATACTCATACTAAATCAAGATAAATGTGCGAATACTAAGTATACAAAGGTACAAGTCTGTATGAGATGCGGAAATTTAAACCTTGTTATCTTTGAAAAAATCAGGAATAGTAAAAAGTAGATGTTTTTTTAACATTTAAATTGAAGATTTACTAATTATTGATTTCTTTTATTAAAAATTTCATCAGGATCAGTTAGTTTATTTAATTTTTCTTTTAGCTCATTATTTAAAAAGCTCATTCCTAACTGATAGGAAGCATTCATCCATCCAAACCCACTTGGAGTAATATAGTCAAATTCTGTTCCTACATTTCCATATTCTGCATATACCTTATGGGTACATTGAACAACATCATATTTTTCAGGGATTGTACCATTGTAATTAACTGCATTCTTTGTAATCATCCACAACCATCGATACACTAATTCTTGATTTTGAGACGCAAATCCGTAATTATGCAACCCTCTCCAGATCAACATTTGATGTGGTGCCCAACCATTAGGATAATCCCACTGGCGTTGTGGTGCATCAACACTTGCAGTATTTGAAATATCGGTAGTACTGGCTATACCTCCTTTTTGAACCAAATTCTCAAACAAGTTATCCACCAAACGATTAGCCTGATCTTGAGTACAAATCCCCACCCATAAAGGATAATAATTTGTTGCCGATTCTATTTGAGTTTGGTTTTGGGCACTAAAATTATAATCATAAAAAGATCCCTTTTCTTCGTTCCACATCAACGTATTCATTAACCCTTTCCGTTTTTCAGCTTGTTTTAACCATAACTGACTAGTATATTGTTTATCATCAATTTCAAAACTATCCTCAAAAACATTTTTGATTAAATAGGCAATATCAATTTCATATTTATACAACAAACTATTAAGACCTACGGTATTTAAATCAGCACATATATCATCCAAACGATTAGAGGTATCATGCCCACTTTCACGCATTGATCGGTCATGAATAAAATATTGACTCAACTCTTCATCAATAATTTCACCCTTTTGATACATATTTTTAAAGGTATCAAGATCGAGTTTATGCTTTGCTGCAAATTCTTTTAATATAAAATCGAAATGACCTTCTTCAGTTTCTGGTGGCATTCCAATCCCTTCACCATAAAAACGGTTTAATCCTGTATTTGTCAAGCGGACTCCATTCTTCATCCAAACTGTTTCATACTCTTTGATTACCATTTTCAGGTTACTTGCAAGCCAATCCTTTGATACTTGTGGGTTTTCTTGATAAATCTCTACTAGTAAAGAACTAAAAAAAGGAGGTTGTGTACGCGTAAGGTAGTAACTGCGATTTGCATTTAAGATTTTACCATAATGCTTGATCTGATATGCAAAATTATCAGCCATGGCCATTGCCAAATCCTCTCTATCATCAATTAATAACCCCACAGATTCAAAGTAACTATCCCATCCATACATTTCATTAAACCGACCTCCAGGTACCACAAAGGGTATTCCTTGATAATTTTCATCCTGTTTGGTATGTGCGAGGTTCAAAATACCGGGTTTACTATTTAAGGTTTTGACATATTCTGGTGTGATTTTCTTCGGAAGAATAACAACTTTCAGTTTTTTGTATTCTTTGGTTAATGATTGAAAATACCTAATCGCATCCTTATCATCAAAAGGAATATATAATCGCAAAGTATCTGTATCAGACTTAGTGTCTTCTAAAACTTTTTCTAAACCATTTTTATCAATAGATCGAGTAAGGTTATCCCAAAATCGAGTTTTGATTAAACGAGAAATACGAGCAGAAGGAGCCTCGGTTATTCTCTCTATTGAAATTGTATCATCTTTTGCTACAATAGCTAACTCCTGCAACAAATTTGACAAATAATACGTTCCTTCAATGTTATGAGATTCCCCATTTTTATCGATAAACTCAAACTTTTTTGGTCCTTTATCATCGATAGTAATTTTTTTATCACCATCTGTATCCTCCTGGTTAACAAGACTTTCCAAAACGGAGCTGTACTCTAAATTTTGAGCTTTTTCTGGTGCACAACGAATCAACAGAAAGCAAAGTAGAATTACACTCAAACACCGAATACAACCATTTATACTCATAACCTCTTTCTTTTTACCAGAAGAACCCCACAACGATAGCCGTTACAATCAAAAGAATAACAGATAGTGTCCTATAGTTTTTATACCATGGAAGGCCAGCAAGATCTTTTGATTCTTCGGCAAACATTTCTTTTTTATAGGTATACTCATTGATTTGATGTTCTGACTGTGGTTTGGTTACTAAACTTACAGTAACATGAATTACAACACAAATAACAAACAACCAAGTTGCTTTTGCCAGAAAATGAAGTTCATTTACTTCTGGGACCCAGTCAAAAGTTTGAGATAATATCATCAATACAGCTAATGAAAAACCTGTTAGTAAACTTACAATTGACCCTGTACCGTTAGCTCGTTTCCAGAACATTCCTAAAATAAAAGTAGACACCGCTGGTGGACATGTATACGCTATTACCAATTGCAAATATGTCCATAATGAATCGCTAACACTCTCAATAAAAGGCACCCAGGAAATAGCCAGCACCACCAAGATAACCGTTGTAATTTGACCAACTCTTACTAATTGTTTACTTGTTAAATCTGGTTTTAATTGTTTGACAAAATCCATAGTTACCAAAGTAGATGCAGAATTAAATGTTGCCGAAACTGATGACATCATGGCCGCCATTAATCCTGCCACAACCAATCCTAATACTCCAACTGGTAATAATTGAAATAATAATACCGGATAAGTAAGATTAGGACAATCTGAAAGATTATTGCAAATGGTTCCATTCGTTAATTCATAATTAAGACCTGAAATATCAAGAGTACTAAATAACAATAATGCCAAAACACCCGGTACTACCATAATAAATATTACAGGTAGTTTTAATAATCCCGCAAAGAGTGCACCCCATCTACCATGGTTTAGGTCTTTTGCTCCCAAAACACGCTGCACCATAAATTGATTATTGGCCCAAAAATAAAATCCAAGCAATGGAACACCAGTAAGCAGACCCCACCAAGGCATAAATTCATCATTATCTGGTCGAACCAAGCTAAATACTTCATCAGAATTTTGTGGTATATACTTGCCTTCTACTAATCTATCTCCAAAGTTGACCTCTCCTGAGGATAACATAGTATCTAGTTTAGCCATCATACCAGACCATCCGCCACCAAGTTGATCAAATGCAAAATAGGTAAGCAAACAAGAGCCTAATATCAACAATACGGCCTGGATAACTTCAGTTTGAATTACAGAATTCAAACCTCCTGGTATGGTATAAGCTGCCGCGGCAACAGCCAGTATTATTAAAATCAAAGTTGAATCTAGAGAAGGAAATAAAAGCGTTAATACTATTTTACCTACATATAATCCCGCAGCCGTATCTACCAAAATATTACCTACGACAGTAATAAAGGAAAAATAATACCTTGATCGACTATCATAGCGCCTTTCTAAAAATTCTGGCATCGTATACACCCCAGACCTGAGATAAAACGGAAGAAAAAATATCGCAAAAAAGATTAAAACTACAACAGCAAACCATTCATAGTTGTATACGTTAACATTGGTTTGAAAGCCATCAGATGCTAATCCTACCAACGTAGAACTTGAAATATTGGCAGAGAATAATGCTATCCCTACAATTGGCCAAGTCATGGTTCGACCTCCTAAAAAATAATCTTCAGAGCTTCCTCTTTTAGATTTTGATATCCCATAGATAATGATCCCTATCAAATAAACTACGATAACAGCAATGTCGATATATGATAATCCATTCATGTGTGAAGTATTTATGCTAAATCAAGATTATTGTTTTTAAAGTAAAGGATCTGGGGGAAGCTTTAAAAACTAAACCGTTTTTTTCAAAAAAACATGATGAATATACAAGATTATTGTAAAATGAGTATCATTTTGTGAATCAAAATATTAAAAACTAATAATACAAACGTTTGTATTATTAAATTTTCAACGAAAAACACTACTGTTTCAAAAATTCAATATTTCGGCGCAATCCAGAAAACTTTGTTCTTTTCACGGCAGATTTTTGAAAAACTTTAGAAAAAACTTCTTGTGTAATCTCTTCCCAGTCCTTTTTGGTCATTTCTAACAGCTCAGGTTTTGGATTAAAAAGGGGTTCATTATGAGGTTTTGAAAAGCGATTCCATGGACACACATCTTGACATATATCACAACCAAACATCCAATTATCAAATTTATCCTTATAACTACTGGGGATTTCTTCTTTAAGCTCTATAGTAAAATACGAAATACATTTACTACCGTCTACTACATAAGGATCTACAATGGCCTGAGTTGGGCAAGCATCGATACAGGCAGTACATGTTCCGCAATGATCTGTAACCGGTGTATCATACTCTAAATCGAGATCTACTATTAGTTCTGCAATGAAATAGAACGAACCTACTTGCTGAGTAAGTAAATTACTATTTTTTCCGATCCATCCTAAACCGCTTTTTGCTGCCCAGGCTTTATCCAGTACTGGTGCAGAATCTACAAATGCCCGACCATGTACATCTCCAATCTCTTGGTGGATATACTGTAATAATTGCTTGAGTTTATCTTTTATTACAAAGTGATAATCGGTACCATATGCATATTTGGATATTTTGGGTGCATCGGGATCACTTTGTTTTGCAGAAGGAAAATAATTAAGCAATACCGATATTACACTTTTAGACCCCTCAACCAGTTTTGTTGGATCAAGGCGCTTATCAAAATGATTTTCCATATATCGCATCTCTCCATGCATATTTTGGTTTAACCATTTTTCTAACCTAGGTGCTTCTTGCTCTAAAAACTCTGCCTTACTAACACCACATGACAAAAACCCTAAACGTTTTGCTTCGGTTTTAATAAGTTGCGTATGTTTTGCCCGAGCATTCATATATCGCTTATCTCTTTGTAAACTTCAATCCAGATTCTAACGGTTTTAATGTAATCAATGGTTGGATTTTTACTTCTTTTAATTCAGTAGTTACTTTATATTTTTTAATTACCTCACTTATTGTTAGAATCATTTCAGACATTGCAAAATTATTACCAATACACATTCTTGGACCAGCTCCAAAAGGAAAATACCAATCAGAGTATTCTTTTTTATCTATGCTAGGATCAAACCTATCCGGATTAAATGTTGATGGCGCATCCCATAAACTAGCATGCCTATGTATTTCAAAAAATGAAATTAGAATTGTAGTTCCTTTTTTTAGCATCATACTATCGTATTGATCATCATTAATGGCCACACGATCAGAAAAATATGCGGGCGGGTACAATCGCATAGATTCTTCGATACACTGTTTGGTGTATTGATATTTTGCAACCAGCTCCATTGCCGAGATTCTTTCTGTACTTCCAGAGACTTCATTATAAACTTTTTCTTGTATTTCGGGATGGAGCGCTAATAACAGTAACGTAAATGTCAAAGCATTAGAAGTAGTTTCATGGCCTGCAGTAAAAAGGATAAGGATTTCATCTATTAACTGCTCATTATCCATAGCGCTGCCGTCATCATATCTTGATTCTAAGAGCATATCCAATAAATCATTATAACTACTGTCAGAATTTTTTCTTTCTTCAATAATACTATTTAAAATATCCCTGGCTTCTTGCGTAAGTTTTAATGTATTACGTGTTTTCCCACTAAGATAAAACCACCATCGCTTATAAGGTTGTCTAATTTCTTTTATTAAGGTTTTTTGAGCAGCTTGAGTAATGTATTGTAATCTCGAAATAGTATTTCCTGTATCAATATAACTAAACAATGATTTTGCGACCACTTTAAAGGCTAAATCACTCATCAATGGAAATACCTCTATTGTTTTATCAGGTAGTATTCTTGATAACTCCTCACGTATTACACTTTGGATGGTGCCGATGATTTCTTCTAGCTTTTTTTTATGAAAAGCCGGCTGAATCAACCTTCTTTGCTTTAACCATTTTTCTCCATTAGCAGTTAACAACCCTTCACCTATATACTTAGCCAAGTCTTTGGATTGCAATGGTGATTTATAATAGTTTCTATGTTGTTTTTGAAGCGTATGCCTAGCCAAACCTGCATCACGTGTAAAGAGTACACTATGACCAAAACCTAGTTGGACTCTAAAGATGTTTCCATGTTTCTCAAAATTTTCATGATGAAATGGCAATGGATTCTTAAGAATACGACTCGCATTTTTAAGTACTGTTAAAAAAGAAACTACCGGAATAGTATTTCCCATATGACTAATATTAATATATCATGAAGTCTAAAATAATCCTCCTTGGATTCCACCTTTTACACGACCCAAATGCTTATACGCTGCTTCGGTAACTTCTCTACCACGTGGAGTTCGCATTATAAATCCTTGCTGAATTAAAAACGGCTCATACACTTCTTCAATCGTCTCTGCGCTTTCGCTAACCGCAGTAGCAAGGGTAGTTATCCCTACAGGACCTCCTTTAAACTTATCGATTAGGGTGGTTAAAATCTTATTATCCATCTCGTCTAATCCATGCGCATCAACATTTAGTGCTTTTAGTGCAAATTTTGAGATTTCTATATCTATCTTACCATTCCCTTTGATTTGAGCAAAATCACGTACTCTACGCAACAATCCGTTAGCAATACGAGGTGTTCCTCTACTTCTACCTGCTATTTCAATAGCCGCTTCCATAGAGATAGGAACGTTAAGAATATGTGCGCTTCGCTCTACAATAGTGGCCAACAATTCGGTGGTATAATATTGTAAACGAGATTGAATTCCGAAACGAGCTCTCATTGGAGCCGTAAGCAATCCAGAACGTGTTGTTGCTCCAACTAGTGTAAAAGGGTTAAGATTGATCTGTACTGTTCTTGCATTAGGCCCGCTCTCAATCATGATATCGATTTTGTAGTCCTCCATGGCAGAGTACAAATATTCTTCTACAATTGGGCTTAATCGATGAATTTCATCTATAAAAAGTACATCTCTATCATCTAAATTAGTAAGAAGTCCAGCTAAATCTCCTGGTTTGTCCAATACAGGACCAGAAGTTACCTTAATCCCCACCCCTAACTCATTAGATAAAATATGGGCTAATGTGGTTTTACCTAATCCCGGAGGACCATGAAACAAGGTATGATCTAAAGCCTCCTCACGAAGATTAGCAGCTTGTACAAAAATCTTCAAATTCTCAAGAACCTGGTCCTGTCCAGCAAAATCCTCAAAGGCAAGGGGGCGTAATGCTCTCTCGATATCCAGGTCTTCGTTAGAAAAATTTTCGTTTGTAGGATTAAGATTTTCGTTCATATGCTCGTATCTGACTTCTCCTTTTGAAGAAGAAAAGAAGAATATTTGTTATCAATAAAGCAAATATAATTTAAAAAGAAAAGTCTTTTCGTGTTTTAGGCATTAACCATCATGATATTAATTTTTAGCTGTTGTTTTTTCTTCAAATTCTAAACAGTCTAATCGTATATCTGCAGTAAAAAGTTCTTTTTCTAATAAATTACAATAACTCTTATTGCCAACTTTATCAAAAAATTTGCAACCATAACAGGTTCTCTGCACAGTCAAAATTCCATTTTGGTTGAGCTGATAAATCAATGTACTTAATGTGGCGTATAGGCTTTCTAAATCAGCCTGCTTAACATTTTTTATTTGATTTCTTAAAGGATCAGCAAAGTCTTCAGTTTCGGAAACTATTTTTTTTCCTAAATCTGATAACCTTATCGAATACCTTCTACTATCTGAAGATGAGAAATCCTTACGAATCATTTCTTTCTTATTTAAAATCCGAACGGCATCACTTACGGTTGGTTTTGTAACATTAAATTCTTTTGCTAAATGGCTAACATTACAAAACTCTTGTTTATGATATGCTATAAAAATAAGAATCTGAATTTGGATAGGGCTTAACCCTACTATCTTTGCTTTTTCCCACAGTAATACTTTAAACACCTCTGAAATTCGCTCCAATCCCGCTACTATTTTACTCGGAATATCATTTTCTTGTACTTGCGGATTGAAGATCTTTTTTTCCATACTATAAATGCCTGTCAAAATTTGTTTGACAGGCAAAGTTAGTTATCCTAATTAAATTAATCACAATTCTCCATTTCAATGATAAAATATCCCTTATCCTCAATTTCAGATATCATCTCATGAGTTGCTTGTTCAATATGGCAAAACCTGCATTCTTCAGTTGTTAAATCATCTGTTTGATGCGGTTTTGTTTTTAAAAATTCTTTCCCATATTCAAAAATGGCTTGCTCGTCTTTTAAATTGCTCGATACTACAATATCAAAGTGCATGATTGTACCATTTTTTCTATGTACATAAGTATCCCAAATTGAAACTTTCATACGCTTTACTTTACTTTATAGGGTAATGATAGATCTCCACTTGCAACACTAAACACTTCGTAGACCCCTAACATGGGTAAATCAGGTTTACTTGTATTTACTTTCATAAAAGCGGTCACTCCATCGTATTTAAAACTTGTTTGATTATTAATTCTATAATCCGGAACTATAACTCTTATCACATCATTTTTTGAAACAACTGGATAACCAGGCGAATCCATATACATTAGCATCCCGGGGTTTGTTGGTGGTAGGACTACTGTTTTGTCATCTTTCTTAAATTGTTTTACTGATAACCCTCCTTCTACTCGTTTATCTTCTTTTAAAACAACCCAGTGTGGATGCCAAATGACCCCATCATTATTATACACTTTATCACTATTCTCATCCCATAAAGGAGTATCATCAAAATCTGGGTGAGAAGTAAGTGCCAGGGCAACAATCCCATCTGTATTACTAAAACCGACATCCCCCGGCTTTAGACTTGTAGGAAACACATAACCCAAAACTGGCGCACCATCTAGTTGACCTACTTTTTTAGGGGTAGTTTTACCAGCAATCCCATTAACTTTTATTTCCCAAATAGATATCCCCAGATCTATATTGTGTGTAACGCTAACATTTTTAATAGCGAAATCATCATTTTTATATTTACTTTCTTGGGTCCAAGAATTGGTACTTATTCCTAAAAGCATGAAACTTAAACATACAATTACTTTTACTTTCATTTTTAGTCTGTTTTTAAAAAAGCCTGGAATCCTAATTAAATTAGGATTCCTAACTTTTTGAATTAAAAAAATTACTCTTTCACATCCTTTATCGAAGCTCCAAAGTTAATATGAAGTGTATTACCATTAGGCACCACTAGTGCCGGAACAGATTTCACACCAGCTTTTTCTGCTTCAGAGATTCTAGTTCTATCTTCACCTAGATTAACAACCTCTACATTATCAGAACCGATTAAATTGATAATATCATGTTCTGCCGCGACGCAAACAGAGCATCCTGCGTGATAAAAAATTGATTTACTCATTTGATATAAAATTTAATTTATTGCAACATTGCATTCAAATATAGTAAGGATTCCTAACTTTATCAAATTTAGATATAATTTTAAGACATTTTTAATATTACTAAGATCCTAGCTTTTGGATTCAAACATGATTTAAAAAAGATCAGGATAATCTGTATTTTCAACAGGTTTAGCAAGTATTAAAAACTTTAGATAGAAGAACATTGTAACAATATCTGCAGAATATACGATCGCTTCAAAAACCGGACTATTGTAGTAAAGTTCTTGTATAGGCAACATTGCGTTTACTAAAATGGAGCTACTTGCGGCTATTAATAAATAATACGTGTGCGTATACAAGTTCCTTAAATAGATGATAAAACAGCATCCTAAATAATAAAACAAAGTAACAATAATTAAGGCCACATAACCGATGGAGTCTTCTAAGTCGGGCATTAACAAATTGAGAATAGAAAAAGTAAGATAGATAATTAACACTATGCCAATTAACATAGATGGCGTAAAAATCTCTTTATATCTAATCTGCTTAAAAGAGATAAATGGCATTAAAAGATAAGAGCATAATACATAATACAACGGCAGTAAAATACCTATATAATTAAAAAATCGATCAAAATCGCTTAGAACAAATACATCATTTACCATAATAACTATAATAATCCATGGATACAGAGCACTAACCTCTTTTCTATTTTCGAAATAAATCCAAATAAGCGCCAATGATGAAATAGGTTTAATAAAAACCAATTCTTGATTCCCAAAAAAAAGTCCGCAGAAAAACACAATAACTATCGTTATATAACAGAAGATATGTGCTGACGAAGTGAAGTTCAATTTACGTTATTATATATAGATCTAAAATAAAATTTAAATTCTACTTTTTTTTACGAAACCATTAATTTAACCATAACTCGGTGCTTATCCAAACCATTTCTCTTTTTCAAAAAAAAAGCCTTCTCAAAAAAATGAAAAGGCTTTTACTATGATATGAGTAAGCATCTATTTTAATGATGCATTTCTTCTTCTCCGTCCTGTAGAGGAATGATTTGAGACACCCAATCCTGTCCTGCGATTACATATTCACCATTTTCATTAGTTTTACTATAATCATAAGGCCATCTATGTACATGAGGGATTTCACCTGGCCAGTTACCATGTAAATGTTCAACTGGTGTAGTCCACTCTAATGTATTAGATTTCCAAGGGTTTTCTACAGCCTTCTTTCCATAGAAAATAGAGCTGATAAAGTTATATAAGAATACCAATTGTGCGGCCGCAGTAATAATTGCGAAAACAGTAATCAACACATTAGTATCTGCTAAGTCATCAAAATAAGGGAAATTTGAATTGGTATAGTAACGACGAGGTAAACCTGCCATACCTATAAAGTGCATTGGGAAAAATACTCCATAAGCACCGACTGCGGTTACCCAGAAATGTACATAACCCAGGTTCTTATTCATCATTTTACCATACATTTTAGGGAACCAATGATAAACTCCGGCAAATAAACCGTATAGTGCAGAAATACCCATCACTAAGTGGAAATGCGCTACTACAAAGTATGTATCATGAACATTGATATCTAATGTACTATCTCCTAGAATAATTCCTGTAAGACCTCCGGTGATAAAAGTTGACACCAACCCAATTGAAAATAACATTGCAGGATTGAGCTGCAAATTACCTTTCCATAAGGTTGTAATATAGTTAAATGCTTTTACTGCTGAAGGGATAGCAATTAATAAGGTTGTAAATGTAAATACCGAACCAAGGAATGGATTCATACCGGATATAAACATGTGGTGACCCCATACAATAGTTGATAAAAACGCAATGGCTAAAATCGAAGCTACCATGGCTCTGTATCCAAAAATAGGTTTACGAGCATTTGTAGCTATAATCTCAGATGTTATCCCAAGCGCAGGCAGCAGTACAATATATACTTCTGGATGCCCTAAGAACCAAAATAGATGTTCAAATAATACTGGAGAACCACCTTGATTGTGTAATACTTCTCCTTGTATATAAATATCACTTAAGTAGAAAGAAGTACCAAAACTTCTATCCATTATCAATAATAATGCTGCAGATAGTAATACCGGAAAAGATACAATACCAATTATTGCCGTTACAAAGAATGCCCAAATTGTTAATGGCATTCTAGTCATTGACATTCCTTTTGTACGTAGATTAATTACAGTAACTACATAGTTTAATGAACCCAGTAGAGATGAAGCGATAAATATCGCCATAGACACTAACCATAAGGTCATTCCAGTACCCGAACCACCAATTGCTTGTGGTAATGCACTTAATGGAGGATAGATCGTCCATCCTGCCGATGCAGGACCAGCTTCAGCAAATAAAGATAATACCATGATTACACTACTTAAGAAGAATAACCAATATGATATCATATTCAAGAATCCAGAAGCCATATCACGAGCTCCAATCTGTAATGGAATCAATAAATTACTAAACGTACCACTTAATCCAGCTGTTAATACAAAAAATACCATAATAGTACCATGTATAGTAACTAAGGCCAAATAAATACTTGGGTCCATAATTCCATCTTCACCAAACTTACCTAGTAATATTTCATAGATAGTAAATTGATGATCTGGCCATGCCAATTGCATTCTAAATAAGATTGACATTGCAATACCAATAATACCCATAATCAGACCCGTAATTAAATACTGCTTTGAGATCATTTTATGATCCTGACTGAATATATATTTGGTAATAAATGTCTCTTTATGATGTCCGTGATCGTCGTGGCCGTGATCGTGGTTATCTCCGTGATTTGCTGACATAACGCTATTTCTTTTTAATAAAATATATTAATTCTTCTTTTCCTTCTTAGTTACTTGCCTGAGCTGATAATTGTTCTCCGAAAGTTTGCTGTGTTTTTAACCAAGCTTTATACTCTTCTTCGGATTCTACAACAATCTTCATTTGCATATTATAATGTGAAACTCCGCAAATTTTGTTACATAAGAGATAATAATCAAAAGTATACTCTTCTAATGCTTCATCACCTTTGGCAACAAGTTTTTTACTCTTTTCTTTTCGTATCTTATTGATCGTAGCTACTTTCTCAACCATAAATTCACTATTTCTCATTTCTTCTGAAGTCATAGTTGGTGTATACGAAAACTCGGTAATCATACCTGGTACAACATTCATCTGCGCTCTAAAGAAAGGCATATATGCAGAATGAAGAATATCCTGAGATCTCATTTTGAAAATAACCTTTCGGTTTACTGGTAAATGCAACTCTGTAGTTATTTTATCATCTTTACCATAGTTATCCGAAACATCAATACCCAATGTATTGATCCCTTCAATATATCTAACATTAGCTTTTCCTAATACATTATCCTCTCCAGAATATCTAGCTCTCCAATCAAATTGATATGCATATAATTCTACAATTAGAGGATCTCCTTCTTCTTCATCGATATTCATGATGTCGGTCCAGGTAAATAATCCATAAATAATTAACCCAGCCAACACAATTACAGGAATAATCGTCCAGATGAACTCTAATTTATCGTTATCTGCAAAGAACAACGCTTTGTTTTCTTTTTTACCTCTGTATTTATAAGCAAAGTAGTGTAATAATCCTTGTGTGATGATCTGAACAAACATGATCAACACCATCGAGATTAACATTAATTGATCATAATCTACACCATGCTCTGAAGCCGATTCTGGAAGGAAAAAGCTATTATATTTTACAAAACAAAATATAGTTAATAGGTATATGAATATTACAAATGCAAGCATTAATTTACCTTGCATATTATTATCCTTATCGTTTGCTACCTGGGAAACATCTGCACCTTTTAATTGAGACAATTTCAATATTTTCGACATTTGCCACAATGTGATTCCAAAAAGTGCTATAACTACTATGGTTAAAAATACAGTCATTTTATCTAACTTCTTTTTTTACAATTCAAATTTTAATAATGGAAGTGTTTACTTTCCTCTAAATAAGGATTTCCTTTTGCTAATAATGGAGCTTTTGTAAGTGCTCTAAACACAACAAACAAGAACAATCCTAAGAATAATAATACTGCGCTTATCTCGCTAATACCAATAAACCATGATTCTCCAACAGTTGCAGGCATTATCATATTATATACATCGATGTAATGACCACAAAGGATAACAATTCCTGCCATTACAACAAACCAGTTTACTCTTTTAAAATCACTATTCATTAATACCAGTAATGGGAAAATAAAGTTCATTACTAACATACCAAAGAATGGTAATTTATAGTCTTCTATACGTGTTATAAAATACGTAACTTCTTCTGGTATGTTTGAATACCATATCAGCATGAATTGAGAGAACCATAGGTACGTCCAGAAAATACTAATACCAAACATAAACTTAGCTAAATCATGAATATGGCTATCATTTACAAACTCTAAATACCCTTTTGATTTAAGGTATATGGTTATTAAAGCAATTGTGGTGATACCCGATACAAACAAACTTGCAAATACATACCATCCAAATAATGTACTAAACCAATGCGGATCAAAACTCATAATCCAATCCCATGACATCATAGACTCTGTGTAGATAAAAAACACTAAGAAACCTGCTGATATTTTAAAACTCTTTTTGTACCACTTGTTACCTTCAGAATCTTCATCCTGTTTTCTAGAATATTTTACCGCAAAATGACGATATAACAACCATCCTCCTAAAAAGATTGCTGCTCTAATAATAAACCCTGTACCGTTTAACCAGCCAGATTTACCTTGAATAAGTTTATCATGAGCTACAACTTCTGGATCTGCCCACACAAACAAGTGATTTACATGAAAACCAGATAATGCAAGAATTACAAAAAGAATTAAACCACCAGGTACAAGATATGCCGTGATAGCTTCCATTACTCTAAACAGTACTGGAGACCATCCTGCTTGCGCTGCAAATTGTATTGCATAGAATGCTAAAACTCCAAGCGCGATCATAAAAAAGAAAAATGCTGCTGCATATAATGATGCCCAAGGTTTATTTTGTAATTGATGCAAAACGTGCTCATAATGTGCATCGCCTCCATGAGCGTCTTCTGAGTGCCCTTCGTTGTGACCACCTGTTTGAGCATGTGAATCACCGTGACCTCCTCCATGAGCGTCGTGCGCTGCCATCATTTCTTTTACCTCTTCTATAGATGAAGGTGCCTGTGTAAATCCAATAATAAGACCTACAAGACCTACAACCATAAGAATGATAGAAAATAATCTTAATCTATTTGATAGCGTATACATATCTTTATAATATCGTTATTCTTAACTTTTTTATTAATGCACTAGTGTGCTTCTTTGTGTTCTTCTGTTGTTTCCTGGTGTTCCTCTTCTTTTGCCACTATATTTGGCGTTTCTACACTAGCAACATCAGTATCTATTCGAGGAGTTTTACCTTCAAGGTCAGCCTTCAACTTTTCTACATACTGAACAATTTGCCAACGCTCATGTTCACTAGTTTGAGACGCATATGACCCCATCGAGTTTATACCATAATACATTACATGATAAATACTTCCTTCGGTAATTGCTCTACCTACATCATCATAACTTGGCACCCCAAGAATTTTTTCTCTTTTTACCAAAGTTCCTTTTCCATCACCTTTAGCTCCATGGCAAATCGCACAATATATATCATATAATGCTTTACCAGCTTCTTCATTTTCTTTAGTATATTTAATAGGATTCTTAAGCGTATCTTTTGCTAACTGATAACCCTCGTTTGAATTTTCAAAATCGTAAGGCATCCAACCTCTAGGTATTGATCCCTCTACTGGCCTCATAGCTTCTTGTTCTCCAGGGAAAACACTATACTCACCATATGTTTCATAACCTACGGATTCATACATGTTTGGCATATACTGATAATTAGGTTTTTTGTCATTCTGACAAGAAATAACACTAACTATCACAATTGCCGCTGCTAATATTTTTATAGTATTCTTCATTATTACTAATGGTTATCTTCTTCCTTATCTATTACTTTAATTTCAACTGCTCCTGTATCTCCTAATAAACTTGTTAGTTGATCTACATCATGATTTCCTGCATCAACTTCCATTAAAAAATGGTCATCAGTAGTTCTAACATCAGGATTTTCTGCTTCTTTAAATGGCCACAATCTACTTCTCATATAAAAAGTAATCACCATTAAATGCGCCGCAAAAAATACGGTAAGCTCAAACATAATAGGAACAAACGCAGGCATATTCTCGATATAGCTAAAACTTGGTTTTCCACCAATGTTTTGAGGCCAATCTTCGATCATGATATAATTCATCATCAAAATAGCGACTGTTAACCCTACACATCCATACATAAAAGATGTAATAGCGAGACGCGTATGAGGAATCCCCATTGCTTTATCTAACCCGTGAACAGGAAAAGGACAAAAAACCTCTTCGATATGATAATGTTCTGCTCGAACTTTTTTTACTGCGTCCATTAGGACATCATCATCTGTATATAATGCATGTATAACTTTTGATGCCATACTTCTAATTATTTTTAAGTTTTTCGGCTTGACCAGCCCAATCATCACGTTGTGCTCTTCCTGGGAAAGAACCTGTGATACTATCTAATAAATTATACTCTGTTTCTGTCATTTTACTTACCTGATCAAAAGTAAAAATCCCGATCTCATTGAGTTTCTTTTCCATTACCGGACCAATACCATTTACTTTTTTAAGATCATCAGCTGTTTGAGTTGAAGGATCAAAAGTTCCAAGGTTTCCTAATAGGTTATTGATATCTTCCTGACTGGTTTCTGGTTTAGCTATGGTTGTTTCAGGAGCTTTCTCCTCAGTTTTTTCAACAACTTCGTTTGTCACTTCTGCTTTCACCTTAGGCAATTCATCTCGGTGATCTATACCTGCTTCTCTAAGTTTTTTATACTTTTCTCCAGAAGATTTCAGAATTGTTTTTACTTCGGCCTGTGCAATCACTGGGAATGTACGTGCATATAATAAGAACAACACAAAGAAGAATCCAATAGTACCTATAAATATCCCTATATCGACAAATGTAGGAGAGAACATCGTCCATGATGATGGTAAATAATCTCTGTGTAATGAAGTCACGATAATTACGAAACGCTCAAACCACATTCCAATATTTACGACGATCGAAATAATGAAAGAGAACATAATACTTCTTCTCAGTTTTGGGAACCACATAAACTGTGGAGAGAACACATTACACGACATCATTGCCCAATATGCCCACCAGTAAGGACCAGTTGCTCTGTTTAAGAATGCATATTGTTCATACTCTACTCCAGAATACCAAGCTATAAACAGCTCTGTAATATAAGCTACCCCAACAATAGAACCCGTAATCATGATTACAATATTCATTAGTTCTATATGCTGAATAGTAATATAGTTTTCAAGATTAGATACTTTTCTCATGATGATAAGCAGTGTATTTACCATTGCAAATCCAGAGAAAATTGCTCCAGCAACAAAATATGGTGGAAATATCGTAGTATGCCATCCTGGTATTACCGAAGTAGCAAAGTCAAACGATACAATAGTGTGTACTGAAAGTACAAGTGGTGTTGCTAGACCAGCAAGTACAAGAGATACTTCTTCAAAACGTTGCCAATCTTTTGCTCTTCCACTCCAACCAAAAGACAGGAGGCTATATATTTTTTTAGTAAAAGGAGTAATTGCACGGTCCCTGATCATTGCAAAATCCGGTAGTAATCCTGTCCACCAGAATACTAATGATACCGAAAGATATGTAGAGATCGCAAATACATCCCAAAGCAATGGTGAGTTAAAGTTTACCCATAATGACCCAAATTGGTTAGGAATTGGCAATACCCAATATGCTAGCCATGGACGTCCCATGTGAATAATTGGGAATAAACCTGCCTGAATAACCGAGAAAATAGTCATCGCCTCTGCAGATCGGTTAATTGCCATTCTCCATTTTTGACGGAACAACAACAATACTGCAGAAATTAGAGTTCCGGCGTGACCAATACCTACCCACCAAACAAAGTTGGTGATATCCCAGGCCCATCCTACTGTTTTATTTAATCCCCAGGTTCCTATACCTGTAGAAACTGTATATATAATACAACCTATTCCCCAAAGGAAAGCAACAAGTGCGATAGAAAATACAATCCACCAAGATTTATTTGCTTTACCTTCAACCGGTGCGGCAACATCGACTGTTACATCGTGATATGTTTTATCGCCGGTTACTAAAGGCTTTCTTATAGGTGCTTCGTAATGAGACATAATCCTTTATATATTGAATTGATTCTTTATTTTAGTTAATTAGGCTTCTGTAGTATTTCTTACTTTAGTTTGATACATCACATTAGGTTTGGTACCTACGTGCTCAAGTAAGTGATACATACGATCATCCTCTTTTAGTTTAGCTACTTTACTATCCTTATCATTGATATCTCCAAATATCATTGCTCCAGAAGAACACGCAGAAGAACAAGCCGTTTGGAACTCTCCATCTTTGATCTCTCTACCTTCTCGCTTAGCATCAAGAATAGTTTTTTGAGTCATTTGGATACACATAGAACATTTTTCCATAACCCCTCTAGAACGAACAGTTACATCAGGATTAATTACCATTCTACCCAAATCATTATTCATATAATAATCAAACTCGTCATTGTTATTATACAAGAACCAGTTAAATCTACGTACTTTATACGGACAGTTATTTGCACAATATCTTGTACCCACACAACGGTTATATGCCATATGGTTTTGTCCTTGTCGACCATGTGATGTTGCCGCAACTGGACAAACAGTTTCACATGGAGCATGATTACAGTGCTGACACATTACTGGCTGGAATACAACCTGAGGGTTATCAGATGGACTTTCCATCTCACCAAACTCAGATAAAGAGCTTCCTAAACCAGCGATATTATCTTTCTTTTCATTATCAGTTTCAAAACTGTCTTGAGAAGAATAATAACGGTCAATACGTAACCAGTGCATATCACGAGATCTACGAATTTCAGATTTCCCAACAACAGGCACATTATTTTCTGCATGACAAGCAATCACACAAGCACCACAACCGGTACATGCATTTAAATCTATAGATAGATTAAAGTGATGTCCAATAGAACGATCAAACTCATCCCAAAGATCAACTTCTGGAGAAGTTACTTCGAATTCTATATGATTTTTGCTCACTTCAGGAATAGCATTCCAATCGTGTTTATCTTTTGTATTGAATATTTCAAGAGTCGTTTCCTTAACGATATCTCCTCGACCCATCAATGTATTATGCAACTGTACGCAAGCAAATTCGTGCACACCTTCTGTTGCAGCTACAGTAACATCCTGAACTGCATTAAGATTTTGGTATAAAGGATAAGCGTTTACACCTACAACCATCTCTTCTTTTAGTCCTTTAGATTTACCATATCCTAAAGCCAAACCAACTGAACCTTTGGCCTGTCCAGGCTGAATAATTACTGGCACAACTACTTCAGCACCTCCAACAGTTACTTTAGCATAACTCCCGTTTAATGCTCCATTTGCAACATTTTCGTTAGTTAATCCTAATTGTTCAGCATCTGCTTTAGAGACTGTTAGATAATTATCCCATGAAGTTCTGGTAATAGGGTCTGGCATTTCTTGTAACCATGGGTTATTGGCTTGCTGCCCATCACCAAGTGATGTTTTTGTATATAATGTAAGTTCTAATCCATTAGATTTAGCATTAGAAAGTCTTCTTGCCGCTGCACCTAAATTTGGACCTGCCGAAACAGCATCCGGAGTAGGAGCTTCACCTTCTGGTGTTTCAATAGCATCTACCAAATCTTCTTTTGGAAGCGACGGCGTAACTAAAACACCATCATGCAATGCTTGATTCCAGGAAGAACCTCCTAAAATACCTGTCCATGCATTTTTAATATAATCATGATACGATGCTGTATTTCCAGTCCATTTTAATAATGTTTCCTGAAATTGACGTGTATCAAATAATGGCTTGATCGTAGGTTGCATTAAACTGTAGCTACCTTTCTTAAATTCTACATCTCCCCAAGATTCTAAATAATGAGGTGTAGTAGCTATATAATTACAAGCAGAAGCTGTCTCGTCATCATGCATACTAAATGCTACTGAAAGATCTACTTTCTCAAGACCGGCCTTAAATTCATTTGCATTTGGTAATGAATACATTGGATTAATACCAGCAATCAAAAGACCGCCAACGCGACCTGCATTCATATCTTTAACCAATTGAGCAACTGCTTTTGAATCTCCCTGACGGATTGTACGAGGAGTGCTCTCATTAAATGCTTTACTTTGTATTGCTTTATTAATAGCCAATACAATCAATTGCGCATCTACGTCCTGAATTCCAGAAACAACAACAGCATTGCTTCCTGCTTTTTGTATTTGTTTTGCAGCTTTTACAACCTCACCATCCAAATCTGCTCCTAAAGAACTTTTAGATCCAGAACCTGTAACATATGCATATAATGCCGCAAGCACTTGTTTTTGTTGCGAAGGTGTAATCGCAATTCGCTTATCAGCATTAGCACCAGTAAGAGACATATTAGATTCGAACTGAATATGCTTAGACATTTTTCCGTTTTTGGGAACACGCCCTTTAGCATAACCGCTATCATATCCTCCACCTTGCCAATCTCCTAAGAAATCAGCTGCAACACTTACAATCGTATTTACTTTACCAAAATCATAATCAGCAAGTGCTCTTTCTCCATACATCATTTGATACGCATCTAGAGCTTCGCTCTGAGATACCGCATCATACACAACATGCTTTACATTTTGATATTTTGCCTTAAACTCTGCAATCAATTTTGAAGTAGAAGGGCTAGCAAACGTTTGAGTTAACAAAACAATTTGTTTACCACCAAGACCGTTAAGCTTTGCTCCAACTTCTTTATCTAAATCTGCCCAACTTATATCTTCTCCAGCTTTTTTAGGTCCTTGAAGACGAGAACTATCATATAAAGATAATACCGAAGCATTTACTCTCGCATTAGCATCTCCATTAGAAGTAGCGAGATTATTATTTTCGACTTTAATTGGTCTACCTTCTCTTGTTTTAATCAGCACACTTGCAAAATCATAACCATCGGCTATCGTAGTAGCATAGTAATTAGCAACACCAGGAACTATCCTGTCTGGTTGAACTACGTATGGTATTGATTTTTTAACCGGGCCTTCACAAGCTGCTAATGAAGCAGCAGCAGTACTAAAACCTACATATTTAAGGAAATCACGACGTGTAGTCGAAGAATTCTCTAACGATGATTTATCCCCTAAAAACTCATCCGTAGGAATCTCCTGTACGAATTCGTTTTGCTGTAGCGTCTCAACAATAGAGCTACTTTCGTTTAGCTCCTCAACACTTTTCCAGTATTTCTTGTTTGATGACATATATAATTGATATTAGCTTCTTACTATTTTCCGAAATTCGGATAAAATTTTATTAATAATGACATTTACCACATTCCAAACCACCCATTTGAGCAGCCGTTAACTGGTCAACACCATATTTCTTAGAAAGTTCTTTATGAATCTTCTCGTAATATTTGTTATCAGCAACTTTCACATTTGTTTCTCTGTGACAGTTGATACACCAACCCATAGTAAGTGGAGCATACTGATACATGATCTCCATCTCTTCTACCGGTCCATGACATTTTTGACATTCAACCCCTGCAACAGTTACGTGTTGAGAATGATTAAAGTATGCAAAGTCAGGTAAATTATGAATACGAACCCATTTTACCGCCTCTGTTTCTCCTGTATATTTTTGAGCATCTGCATCCCAACCTACAGCTTTATATAGCTTTTGGATTTCACCATCATAAAACTCTTTAGAGTAGTCAGCTGTAGCAGTAGCATCAGCAACTTCGCTAATAGATTTATGACAATTCATACATACATTAAGTGAAGGGATTCCTGAAGTTTTACTTACTCTAGCAGAAGAGTGACAATACTTACACTCTATCTGATTGTCTCCTGCATGAATCTTATGCGAGTAATGTATTGGTTGAATTGGAGCATACCCCTGATCAACACCTACTTGCATAAAGTAGCCATAAACAAAGTACCCACTAGCTAAAAGCAAAAGAATAGCAGTAACTAAAACTAAAAATTGATTCTCAACAAATGCTTTCCAGATTGGTTTTTTCGACTCAGAATCTGGTAGCTCTATATTATTTGCTTCAGCGAAACGTCTAAGCGTATTGTTAACCAAGAACAACACCACCATTAACATTAGAAATACCAATGCCAATATACCCAAAAGCACATTTGCCGAAATCCCAGAACCACTACCAGCAGCTGCAGCTGTATCTGCTCCAGGAACCGATGCCGGTGGATCGGCCTTTGGAACCATTACATAAGCAAGGATATCATCAATATCAGTGTTTGTTAACTGCGGAAATGCATTCATTGCAGTTTTATTATACTCTTCATAGATAGCAACAGCTTGCGCATCGCCTGAAGCGATCATGGCAGCACTATTCTTTACCCAAGAATATATCCATTCTCGCTCATACTTATCTTCAACGCCAAAAAGAGCCGGACCGGTCATCTTTTTATAACGCTTATGACAAGCAGCACAAAGAGATTTAAATAACTCCTCACCTTTAGCCACATCTCCTCCAGACGAAGCCTCGGTTGCAACTACTGCATTCGCAGCTGCTTCATCCTGTCCAAAAACAGGATTAAAAAAAGTAAATAAAAAAACAGTTCCTAGGACTAGGATTTTAGAGGCTGAATTTCGGTGTTTCACCTGTTTCATATTATTAAGTAGAATTATCGTCTTAATTTTGGTATGGTTTTTTCATTCTCTAACATAAAAAAATATAAAAACCAGCACTTTTAATTCGACGACAAAAGTACTATAATAAGTCGATTCTGGAAATGTTAGAGAACCGTTAATGATTAATTTATAATAATTCTAAATAATATTTTTTAGCAATTTTGAGTTATTAAACTTTACCTTTACACCAAATTAATTTGTAATGAGAATGTTAAACACAAAGCTTTGTCTTTCACTATTAGGTTTTTGCCTTGCATCTATAACAACAACAATTGCCCAAGATAACCAGAATCCTATTCTTGATTCTTCAAATAATAACAATTTTGTTCCTGTAAATATTTTACCCCCACCGGAAGCTTCAGTAACCATAAATCAAGATCCTAAAATAAAAATGCTTTTGGACATTAAAGCAAAAATGGAAAAAAACGGTGATTTTAGTGATCGTTACAAAATCCAATTGTATTATGGGAATTTAAATCAGGCTAATGATATTATGAAATCTTCAAAAGAATCCTTTCCTCAGTGGGACTCATCAATACAGTGGGAAACTCCAAATTATAAGGTTTGGATGGGAAACTATCGTACTCGTCTCGAAGCAGACAGAGCACTTAAAGAAGTTCATGCCGTATTTCCGAACGCATTTATCTTTAGGCCAGAAAAAAAATAAAGACTTAAAATAATACCAACTATCAAAACAGTATTGGTATTAATTAAAAAAGCCTCTATGTTTAACATAGAGGCTTTTTTAATATCCTTATTAAGGTATTATCAAATTATAGCTTTTTCTTAACCGCTACTTCTTGATAAGCCTCTATAACATCTCCTATTTTGATATCATTATAGTTCTTAACTTGTATACCACAATCATATCCTTTACTAACTTCTTTTACATCATCTTTAAAACGTTTTAAAGAAGCTAACTCTCCAGTATACACTACAACACCTTCTCTAATTAGTCGAATTCCAGAACTTCTGAATATTTTACCACTCTGAACCATACATCCGGCAATGGTACCAATTTTAGATATCTTAAACGTCTCTCTTATCTCTGCAGTACCGGTAATTTCTTCCTTCATTACCGGAGAAAGCATTCCTTCCATTGCATCTTTAAGATCATTTATAGCATCATAAATGATTGAATATGTTCTGATATCGATTTCTTCTTTATCAGCTACCTGCCTGGCATTACCAGCTGGCCTTACATTAAATCCTATAATGATTGCATCTGATGCCGAAGCAAGCAACACATCACTCTCTGTAATTGCTCCAACTGCTTTGTGTATTATATTAACATGAATTTCTTCTGTAGATAATTTTTGGAATGAATCTGTCAATGCTTCAACAGAACCATCCACATCACCTTTAAGAATTATGTTCAACTCTTTAAAGTCTCCTAAGGCAATACGACGACCAATCTCATCTAAAGTAATATGGCGTTGTGTACGTACTGATTGCTCTCTATGCAATTGCGCTCGTTTAGAAGCTATATCTTTCGCTTCGCGCTCATCTTCAAGAACATTAAATTTATCTCCAGCCTGTGGCGCACCATCAAGCCCTAAAATAGAAACAGGAGTCGACGGACCTGCTTCTTTAACGTTGTTTCCTCGTTCATCATGCATCGCCTTTACCTTACCACTATTTTTACCAGCAAGAACATAATCTCCAACACGAAGTGTTCCTGTCTGCACTAAAATAGTAGACACATACCCACGACCTTTATCTAAGAAAGCTTCAACAACAGTTCCCGAAGCTAATCGACCTGGGTTTGCTTTTAGCTCAAGAATTTCAGCCTCTAGCAATACTTTTTCTAATAGTTCTTTAACTCCTTGACCTGTTTTAGCAGAAATATCATGGGATTGAATTTTACCTCCCCAATCTTCTACCAATAAATTCATAGAAGCTAATTTTTCTTTTATCTTATCCGGATTAGCCTCTGGTCTATCCACCTTATTAATTGCAAATACAATTGGAACACCAGCTGCCTGAGCATGACTTATTGCTTCTTTTGTTTGAGGCATCACATCATCATCTGCTGCAATCACAATAATTGCTAAATCTGTTACTTGTGCACCACGAGCACGCATAGCGGTAAACGCTTCGTGACCCGGTGTATCTAAGAATGCTATCTTTTGACCATTGTCTAATTGCACTCCATAAGCACCAATGTGCTGGGTAATCCCTCCACTCTCTCCAGCTATTACATTTTCATGTCTTATATAATCCAGTAAAGATGTTTTACCATGATCAACATGCCCCATAACAGTAACAATTGGCGCTCTGTTAACTAAATCTTCAGGAGCATCAACTATTTCTTCTATGGACTCTTCAATATCTGCAGTTACAAAATTCACTTCATAACCAAATTCATCTGCAACTATAGAAAGTGTTTCAGCATCTAAACGCTGATTCATGGTTACCATAATTCCAAGTGACATACATGCAGAAATAACCTCTGTAGTAGACACACTCATCATTGTTGCCACTTCAGAAACAGTAACAAACTCTGTTACTTTAAGGATTTTACTTTCCTGTTCTTGTTGTGCAACATCATCTTCAGCCTTTTGACGGTGCTGATCTCTCTTATCTCTACGGTATTTTGCCGCTTTTGACTTGCTCGATTTACCTTGTAATTTCTCTAAGGTTTCTCTTACTTGTTTTTGTACTTCTTCTTCGCTAGGTTCTTCTTTAACGATAGCAGGTCTTTTTCCTTTTCCAGGACCTCTACCACCTCTGTTTCCACCTCTGTTTCCACCAGATTGACCTCCTGATCTACCACCGCCAGAACCTGGACCTCCGCTTTCTTTGCTAATCCTTCTTCTACGCTTCTTAGCATCTCCTCCAGCTCCAGTGGTTTTTTTATCAGATTTGTCATCCTTTTTCTTAGCAGGTTTTTTGAATTGAGCTAAATCAATTTTTTGACCTGTAAAGTTAGGACCATCTAATTTCTTGTATTGAGTTTTCACCTTATCAGGCTCACCTGTAGCTTCTGCAACAGGAGGAGTGACCGGCTTCTCTTCAGCAACCTTTTTAGGCGCTTGTTTCTCAACCTCTTTTTTCTTTTCTGGTTGTTTTGGAGCTTCTTTAGTAATCTTAATACCCTTTTTTACTGGTCGATTAGAAACTACTTCAGGCTCTTTCTTTTTTACTTCTTCTTTTTTAGGAGTATCCTGCACTTTTTGTTCGGGCTGCGGTGCTTTTTCTTCCTTTTTATCTAATTCAATCTTACCGACCTGCTTAGGTCCGCTTAATTGAGCTTTGGCTTTTACAACTTCTCTAGCTTCAGCAAGTTTACGCTTTTCTTCCTGCTCATGCTCAATCTGCACACGTAATGCCTCTTTCTCCTTCCTCTTCTCTTCACCAACTTCTTTAGAAGCCACCTTTTTACTCTTATCTGTTTGAAATTCGTTAAACAGGAGCTGGTATACTTCTTCAGAAATTTTAGTGGTAGGACGCGCGTCTATCTCGTGACCTTTTGCACTCAAAAAGTCAACAGCCCGATCTAGCGAGATATTGAATTCGCGTAATACCTTATTTAATCTCATTGTTTTTGCTTCAGCCATAAATGCCTTTTATTTAATGCTCAAATATAAATTAATTGTATTTATTAATCTTCAAATTCAGATTTTAATATTTTAATTACTTCACTTACTGTCTCTTCTTCAAGATCTGTTCGCTTTACAAGATCTGCCAGATCTTGCTCTAAAATACTTTTAGCAGTATCCAACCCAATCTTAGCAAACTCTTCTATAATCCAAGAATCGATTTCATCAGTAAACTCGGTAAGCTCTACATCTTCCTCTACCCCTTCTCTAAACACATCAATTTCAAAACCAGTTAATTGACCTGCTAGTCTAATATTATGTCCACCTCTACCAATTGCTTTAGAAACTTCTTCTGGCCTAAGCATCACCTCAGCTCGACTAGTTTCTTCATTTATCTTAATAGATGTCACTTTTGCAGGGCTTAACGCTCTTGTAATGTATAATTGTAAATTGTTTGTGTAATTAATAACATCAATATTTTCATTACCCAACTCTCTTACTATACCATGAATTCTTGATCCTTTCATCCCTACACAAGCTCCAACTGGATCAATTCTATCATCATACGAATCAACAGCGACTTTAGCTTTTTCACCAGGAATTCTAACTACTTTTTTAACGGTTATTAATCCATCGAAAACTTCTGGTATTTCTGATTCAAACAATTTCTCAAGAAATAACGGAGATGTTCTAGACATAATTATAGAAGGCTTATTACCTTTAAGTTCTACAGATTCTATAACTCCTCTTACATTTTCTCCTTTACGGAAGAAATCAGAAGGTATTTGTCTATCCTTCGGCAAAATAATCTCATTCCCTTCATCATCCAACATAATTATTGCTCTGTGTCGTATATGATGAACTTCGGCCGTATATATCTCTCCTTCTAATTCTTTGAACTGCTTATAGATATTAGTATTGTCATGCTCATGAATTTTTGAAATCAAATTTTGACGTAGTGCCAAAATCGAACGTCTTCCTAAATCTATAAGCTTTACTTCTTCAGATACATCTTCACCTACTTCAAAGTCAGGTTCAATTCTACGCGCTGCTGTTAATGATATTTCTTGATTATCATCTTCAACTTCGCCATCAGCCACAACAATACGGTTTCTCCATATTTCTAAATCCCCTTTATCGGGATTTATAATGATATCGAAATTATCATCACTACCAAACTTCTTTTTTAGAGCATTTCTAAACACATCTTCCAAGATCGACATAAGTGTCACACGATCTATAAACTTATCATCTTTGAATTCTGAGAATGATTCTATTAATGCGATATTTTCCATATCAATATTATAATTAAAATGTTATCATAACTTTTGCTTCTACAATATGTTTGTATGCTATACTAGCTTCTTTAGTAACAGTCACTTTTCCTTTTCCCACTGGCTTAGGCTCTCTGGTTTTCCAGGTTAGTGTAATACTATCATCGGTAGCTGAAATCAATTCTCCTTCAAACTTTTCTTCATTGGTTTTTACCTTAAGTTTTCTTCCAATATTCTTTTTATATTGACGAAGGTGTACCAAACCCTCTGAAACCCCAGCAGACATCACCTGAAGAGAAAAATCTTCTTCTTCTCTATCCAAATTATGCTCAATTGCTCTACTTATCGCAATACAATCTTCAACTTTAACACCCTGATCCCCATCAATAATAACTTCGATACTATTATCTGGATGAACTTTGTAATTAATTAGAAATAAAGAAGGACGCTCATCGAGGGCTTCTTCCAACAATCTTACAACATTATCTTTCAATGACATAAATAGATAAAAAGAGGGGACTTTTCGTCCCCTCATCCTGGTTTTTTAATTTCAACGGTGCAAAGATAGTAATAATATCTTATATACAAAATACCGCAATGAATGAATTTATTTTGTAAATTTAAGATATCCTACAAGATGGTTTCTTTTGATATACAGGAATTTATATTTCTAACACCAAAGGCTTTCATCTTTTTACAAGCTTACAAATTCTAAAACAGCAAAGCATTATTAACTAACTTCTCAAAAAAAAGCAATATTATGATTAAAAGTATACTAGTGCCTACAGATTTTTCTAAACAAGCTGAAAGTGCCTTAAAGGTTGCCGCTCAAATTGCAAAAAAGAATAATGCCAAAATTTATTTATTACACATTTTAGAGCTCCCTATGCATTTAACGGACTTAATGTCTTCTGGTGCTCCAGCCCCAGCTCCCGAAGCTGTTTTTTTCATGAAACAAACCCACAAAAAATTTGAAGAAGTATTAGAGCAAGACTATTTGAAAGACATCGAAGTTATCGAAACTGTAAGTTTTGAAGATGTAATGCATGGCATTATTGAGTCTAGCACCAAAAACAATGCAGACATTATAATAATGGGATCTCATGGCTCTACGGGTTTTGAAGAGTTATTTATAGGTTCAAATGCAGAAAAAATTGTTCGTACTTCAAAAATACCTGTACTAGTTATTAAAGAGGATTGCGAAATTTTTGAAGTAAAAGATTTTGTATATGCCACAAACTTTGATGACGAAGACAAACCTTCTTTACTGGCCGCAAACGAGTTTGCCAATTCAATTAGAGCAAAACTTCATCTTGTTTGGATCAATACTGCAAATGGATTTAAAACCACGTATGAAACCGAAGAAAAAATGAACAAAATGATCTCTGGTTTAGGTATCAATAATTACACGCTAAACATCTATAATGATATTACTGTCGAAAAAGGGATTTTAAATTTTGCAGATTCGATCAAAGCAGGAATGATCGGAATAAGTACACATGGTAGAAAGGGTATATCTCACTTCATCAATGGTAGTTTAGGCGAAGATGTTGTAAACCATGCCAAGCGACCTGTATTGACTTTTAAAATATAATCAATACCTTAATAATTACCCTGGAGGGAAAAACTCCCTTAACCATATCCCATGTTCGTTCTAAAACAAAAAAAGGAGTAACAATTAATCGTTACTCCTTTTTGATTATGTCATTTTAAAGACCAATATCAAACATATCTTATCATAAAAAAGAAACTTAGCTCCATCTTTTCTTTACTAGACTAAGCCTATATTGCTTACAAATTTCTTATATTATCCTTACAAAATAAAAAAAGGAACAACTATAAATTAGTTGTTCCTTTTATGTTGGTCTACTAGGGCTCCCTTCAACTAGCGCTCAGCATAAACTTCTCGCCCAAATAATTTTTATTCCAAAAAAAAGAAGGAACTAGACTAAAACTAATTCCTTCAATTTATGTTGGTCTACTAGGGCTCGAACCTAGACTCTTCTGGACCAAAACCAGACGTGTTGCCAGTTACACCATAGACCAATGCGTCATTGCGGGTGCAAATTTAAAACATTCTTTTGGCTCTGCAAACATTTTTTTAAAAAATATTTACCAAAACCCTCTAAAGATATAAATCCACATAATATTAAAGACGCAATAATATAAACTTCTGTTAAGCGTTTGCTAAAAAAACTAAAGGGAAAGTATTTTTATTACTAAATTCGCCACACGTTATATAACCGATAAAATCTTATGAACACATTCAACTTTACTAAGTGGAATAAAATATTAGGCTGGGTAGTTTTTGCCATTGCTTTATGTGTATACTCGATGACTGTAGAACCTACGGCCAGTTTTTGGGATGCAGGAGAATACATCGCAACTTCATCGAAACTGCAAGTAGGGCACCCACCAGGTGCACCTATATTTCAGATGATTGGTGCATTTGCTAGTGCATTTGCTACAGATAATACCCAAATAGCGTTGATGGTAAACATGACTTCTGCATTTGCTAGTGCATTTGCCATACTATTTATGTTTTGGTCTATTACAATTTTGGTAAAGAAACTCATTGTAAAAGATGAAGAATTTACACAAGGAAAAGCATTAGCCGTATTAGGTAGTGCTCTGGTCGGTTCATTAGCATTTACATTTACAGACAGCTTTTGGTTTAATGCTGTAGAAGCCGAAGTTTATGCCATGGCCACATGTATATTATCTGTTCTTTTTTATCTAGGACTTTTATGGGAAAGAGATATGCATACCCCTAGAGGAAACAAATGGTTGATTTTAATCTCCTTTATTGTAGGATTATCATTTGGGGTTCATTTTATGGGCTTATTATCGATCCCAGCAATAGGGTTATTATATTACTTTAAGAATTATAAAGAAATTACATTAAAAAACTTCATTATAGCCAATGTAACCGTAGTCGCTATACTTTTATTTATTTTTAAATTACTACTACCTTCAACTTTAAAATTCTTTGGTGCAGCCGAAGTCTTTTTTATAAACACCATAGGACTTCCTTTTAACTCAGGAACAATAATTGCCGGACTTATTATTGTAGCGGCTTTTTATTACGCAATAAAATACACCCGAAAAAAAGAATACCCACAGCTAAACACATTATTACTGTGTGTTATGTTTATCCTTATTGGATTTTCAAGTTGGATTATGCTACCAATAAGAGCTAATGCTGGTACCGTAATAAACGAAAACAACCCTAATAATGCCAGAGAACTTTTGGCATACTATAACTTGGAACAGTACCCTGAAACTCATCTTTTTTACGGACCACAGTTTACAGAGATCTATGCTGGTTTAGATGAAAACAATCCTTACGAAGATGATAAACCTAAATACGAGAAAGATTCTAAAACAGGCAAATATGTAATAGTAAATGACTGGAAAAACGCAAGACAAAATCTTGACAACGCCCACAAGGCAATATTACCAAGAATGTGGAGCACCGAGCATATTGCTAATTATATGGAGTTTACAGGGCCTCTAAAATTTACAATAAAACCAGAGTATCAAGATGAAGATGAACTATTAAATGCTGTTACTCAATTTAGAAGAGAATATGCAAGTGGCAAATTGGATAATGATGATTATCATAAGTTTCTTCAATCATTTGGCAACTACCTTAATGTAGAGAAACCTTCTTTTTGGGATAACGTCACCTACCTGTTTGAATACCAAATGGGGTATATGTACTGGCGTTATTTTATGTGGAATTTTGTAGGAAGACAAGATGACAACCAAGGTAGACTTACGAATCTAGAAGGAAACTGGCTTAGTGGAATCAAATTTATTGACGAAGCGCGACTAGGCTCACAAGATAACTTACCAACGGATACCCTAAAAAATAAGGCCAGAAACACCTACTACTTCCTTCCTTTGCTTCTAGGATTAATTGGATTTGTATTTATGTTTCAACGTGACAAAAAATACTTTTGGGTACTCCTTGTCTTTTTCTTATTTACCGGCTTAGCTCTTAAAGTATATCTAAACGAAAGACCTTTTGAGCCTAGAGAACGAGATTATGCATTGGTCGGATCTTTTTATGTATTTGCAATATGGATAGGTTTTGGAGTGTATGCATTATTTGATTTACTAAAAGAATATTTAAAACCAAAACTTCTTGCTCCTATTGTAACAGCAGTATGTCTGTTGGCCGTTCCAGTACTATTAGCCTCAGAGAATTGGGATGACCATGATCGTTCCAATCGATACACAGCACAATCAATGGCAAAAATGTATCTTCAATCCTGTCAAGAAGATGCTATACTTTTTACTATTGGAGATAACGATACCTTTGCCTTGTGGTATGCTCAGGAGATCGAAGCATATAGAACCGATGTTCGAACAGTAAATACTAGTCTTTTTGCTACAGATTGGTATATAGACCAAATGAAAAGAGCGGCCTATAAAGGCAAGCCAATTCCATCACAATTAACCCATGATTTTTATAAATGGGGAAATAATGACGCCATTTATTATAAACCGGTTACAAAAGACACCATGTTAATTAAAAACTGGATGCGATGGATACAAACCGATGACCCAAGAACCAAAGGTGATCTCAGCAGTGGAAAAAAAGTAAACACCTTTCCTACAAAACACATTAGAATACCAGTTGACAAACAAGCAGTGCTTAAAAGTGGAATTGTTTCTCAAAAAGATGCTGATCTTATTGTGCCCTATATAGACATCCATCTAAAAGGTGATCTTTTATTCAAAAACAGATTGTTAATGTTAGATATTATTGCCAATAACAATTGGGAACGCCCTATATATTTTACAGGTGGAAGCTACGGTGACGATGACTTTTTATGGATGAAGGATTATCTGCAATTAGATGGCGTAACATATAAATTAGTACCTATCCGTACAAAACAAGACCCTAGAAATCCATTTGATATGGGTAGAATTGACACCGACCTAATGTATAAAAATGTTACTAGTTGGGATTGGGGTAACAGCAATGATCCAAACATATATCACGATCCCGAAACCAGAAGAAACGCTATTACATACAGAAGCAATCTTGCCAGACTGGTTGAAGCTCTGATTCAAGAGGGTAAAAAGGACAAAGCCAAAGTTATTATGGACTTGGCGATGGATAAAATGCCAATAGAATATTACGAATATTACACACTACTAGAAGCCTATGTTACCGGATATTATCAAATAGGCGAAAAGGAAAAGGCCCGTGATCTTTGGGAAAAAATAGCCAAGAAATACCAAGAACAACTGACGTATTTTGGAAGTTTAGAACTTAAGGATCAATATCACTATGCCGAAGACATTGTTACCAATGTAGAACGCTATCGCAGTGTAGTTGACTTATTATTAGTCAATCAAGACAGAGATATGATAGAAGTAAAAGCAGATGAATTTAATAAATACCTGGGATTATTTACCAGGCTATATTCTGCAGATGAAGGCTATGATGAAGAAGAGATAAAAAAACAAGAAGAAGATTTAATTAAAGAATTTCAAAATCAAGAACAAGGTTTGGATTCTTTAGATACCATTTCTAAGTAATTATACAGGCGGGCAAACCCCGCCTTTTTATTTTTTATAAGGTGGACTTGATTCCAAATAAAACACCCAAGGTTCTAAAACAATTTTTCTCAACTTATACTTGGGATTTCTATAACAAAAACGAAAAAAAAATATACCTCACCTTTGATGATGGTCCTATACCTGATGTTACAGAGTTTGTATTAGAAGAACTTCATAAATTTGAAGCAAAAGCGACTTTTTTTTGTATAGGAGAAAACATTAAGAAACATCCCGATATTTTTAAAAAAATCCTTTCAAGTGATCATGCCATCGGAAACCATACCATGAATCATTTAAAAGCATGGAAAAATGATCCAAAAACGTATCTTAAAAACATAATAGATTGCCAGGATATTATCGAGGAACATTCTACTTTGAGATCCAGCACAAAATTATTTAGACCTCCATACGGACAAGTAAGTTATTCTAAATTTAAAACATTAGAAAAATTAGGATATAAAATTATTCTTTGGGATATATTATCAAAAGACTGGGATAAAACAGTATCAAAAGAACAGTGTTTTCAAAATGTAATTCAAAACACGTCTCAAGGCAGTATTATTGTATTTCATGATAGTATAAAAGCTTCAAAAAACTTGAAGTACACCTTACCAAAGGTATTAGATTATTTTACAGAAAGAGGATATATTTTTGATAAAATAGAGCATTAAACATACTCTTTCATGAGACCAATCAATGTATTGGCGTCTTGCTCTCCACTTTGTCGCCAAACCATTTCTCCTTGTTTATAAATCATTAATGTAGGAAGCCCTTTGATACGAAGTGCTGTAGCTAACTCTTCATTCTTATCAACATCTATCTTTATTACTTTACCTTTATCACCAAGTGCAGCTGCTACATCTTTCAATACAGGATGCATTGCTAAAGAAGGCTCATTCCATTCGGTATAAAAATCCAACAAAACAGGAACATCAATACCAATTATATCTCCAAACTTTGACATGTTCAAAAACTTTTATGTTCTAGGCGATTTAAATTAACTAATCAGCCCTTAAACCATTGTAAATATACTACTTTCTGAGAATTAAGAAAGTTGCGTCTTTTTTCTTAATTCTATTACTGTAATCTCTGGCCAAATTCCAACCCTTCCCGGAAAGGCATGAAAACCAAACCCTCGATTTACATTTAAATAACGCCCCATTTCGTCATACATTCCTGCCCATTGTTTATACACATATTGTACTGGACTCCATCGTATAAATCCCGGAATCTCAATCCCGAATTGAAACCCGTGTGTATGACCACTCAGCGTAAGGTGATAATGATCAGTATGCTTCTTTACTTCGTGCTCCCAATGTGAGGGGTCATGACTTAATAAAACTTTAAAATCCTCTTGAGCCACTTTCTTTGAGGCTTTAGTCAAATCCCCAGCCTTTTTAAAGTTATGCCCCCAATTTTCTACACCTATTACAGCAATACGCTCCCCATCCTTTTCAACAAAAGCGCTATCATTAAGTAACAGATTAAAATCAATTTTATTATGAATATCCTTTATTGCATTGAAATTGGCTTCTTTTTCTTCCTGGCTATTCCAAGTTACATACTCTCCATAATCATGATTTCCTAAAACAGAGTACTTTCCGTATTTAGGGTTTTTAATACGTTTAAACGTGTCTATCCAATCATCCATTTCTTCTGCTACTGTATTTACAATATCTCCCGTAAAAAGAAGAAGATCTGACTCTTGTTCATTAATTAAATCAACAGCATACTCAATTTTTGCAGCATCATCAAAACTTCCAGAATGTATATCTGAAATTTGGGTAATCCTAAATCCATCAAATGCAGCTGGCAAATCATCAAAGTGCAATACATGCCGTATGACCTTAAAATTATATTTACCTCTAAAAATACCATGCAAGAGTCCGGCAAAAGGTATAGCAGCAACTCCTAAAGCGATTTGACTAATAAACTTCCTGCGATCCGGCAGGTACTCGGTCGCAGTTCCTTCAAAAAAAGTATTGGTCAAATAGGTATATCCAGCTATACATACTCTAATAATATCCTCGCCAAACATAAATAAAACCAAGATCAACTTCGGAACTATGGTTAACAACAACAACCCACTAGCTCTCAATGTATATTTGGTAGGCCCTACACTCCTATCATAATTTGCAAAAATATAGATAACATATCCCAAAATTAATAATGATAATACAAAGTACCCGATTTGTAACCACAGGTTTTTAGTCATTGTTTTTACCACCTGAAAGGCATAAACTTCTAGAAGGACATATAAAAAAATCGGTATTAACCAACGCATAACACATTCAAATTTATTAACTAAGCAAAACTATCTCTCCTTTTTAATTTCTAGGTGTTTTTAAGTTAAAATTAACGATATCTTACGTCAAAAACACCAAAATACAGCTAAAAGCAACTCTTTATAAAATCATAAATCTTAGTAATTTCTTTTAGAAGTATAATTATTATTTGTAACTTCGTCTAAATATATTCTGCAAGAACATATAGATCAATGATAAAAAATCTATTTTATATATAAAAAATTACTACCGTATTTATAGCAGTTGATACATTGTTATCAATTTTATTTTGGGGCGAAATGCCGTCAGTTTTTGACGGCATTTCTTTTTATATTTATTCTATATTTTAGAACCATTTTGAATAATCTTCTTTTTATATTGCATTTCTAAAAATTTACTTACGTCATGTCACAAAAACGTCTTTTTCTTCTGGATGCTTTCGCTTTAATTTTTCGAGGATATTATGCTCTTATTAAAAATCCAAGAATTAACTCTAAAGGCCAGGATACATCTGCTGTATTGGGCTTTGTAAACTCTTTGTTTGATGTTATAAAAAGAGAAAAACCAGATCATCTTGCCGTTGCATTTGATAAAGAAGGAAGTAAAGATCGTTTGGAAATTTTTCCAGAATACAAAGCTAATCGTGACGAAACCCCAGAGGCCATCAAAATTGCAGTACCAATCATTCAAGATATACTCAAAGCAATGCACATTCCTATAATCGAGCGTGCCGGTGTAGAGGCAGATGATCTTATAGGAACGATAGCAAAACAAGCCGAGAAAGAAGGATATCAAACCTATATGGTAACCCCTGATAAGGATTATGCACAGTTAGTTTCAGAAAACATTTTTATGTATCGGCCAGCCCGAATGGGAAATGGTATCGAGATTTGGGGCATTCCAGAAGTTCAAAAAAGATTTGAAATAGAAAGACCAGAACAGGTAATCGACTATTTAGGAATGATGGGGGATGCAGTAGACAATATACCAGGACTACCAGGAGTAGGAGATAAAACTGCAAAAAAATTCTTGGCAGCTTATGGGTCTATGGAAGGACTACTAGCCAACACGGATCAGTTAAAAGGAAAAATGAAAGAAAAAGTTGAAGCTAACGCTGAACTAGGACTTCTTTCTAAAAAATTAGCTACCATCATAACCGATTGTGATGTAACTTTTAATGCTAATGACTATGAGCTTTCTGAGCCAGATGCTAAAAAAGTACATGAAATTTTTGAAGAACTTGAGTTTAGACGACTAAAAGATCAATTCATCAAGATTTTTTCAGGAGAAGACACCGCAACTACTCAAACCAGTAGTACTTCGACAACAAAAAAACAAAAAACACAAGCTGGAGCAGGTCAATTTTCTCTGTTTGGTGATGCAGGGGACACAACAGAAACCGAATCATATTCTAGCAGAAAAACCATAACTAATACTGAGCATTTTTATCAAAGTGTAGCCCCAGGAATGGCTATGAAACTATTTCTTCAAAACATATTGAAACAAGAAAGCGTTTGCTTTGACACAGAAACCACCGGACTTGATCCACTCACTGCAGAATTGGTAGGTATTGCATTTTCATGGGAATCAGGTAAAGGATTTTATATTCCTTTCCCAGAGGATCGAAATGAAGCCCAGCAATTGATTGAGCAATTACGCCCTTTCTTTGAAGCTTCAACTATTTCAAAAATTGGCCAGAATTTAAAATACGATATTAAAGTGCTTGCCAAATACGGTATAGAAGTTAAAGGAAATATATTTGACACCATGTTAGCACATTACCTTATTAATCCAGATATGAGACATAATATGGATGTGCTTTCTGAAACTTACCTGAACTACACCCCTGTTTCTATAACAGAACTTATTGGAAAAAAAGGCAAAAACCAACTATCCTTTAGGCAAGTACCCATAGATCAACAAACCGAATATGCGGTAGAAGATGCCGATATTACATTCCAATTAAAAGAACACTTTGCACCAGAACTTAAAGAAGCAAATAATGTATCCCTATTTGAAAATATTGAAATCCCATTATTACGAGTTTTGGCCGATATGGAAATCGAAGGGATTAATCTGGATAAAGAGTTTTTAAACTCGCTTTCAAATGAATTAGATGAGGACATTAAAGCATTAGAGGCAAAAATTTATAGGGAAGCGGGAGAAGAATTTAATATTGCTTCGCCTAAACAATTAGGAGTTATTTTATTTGAAAAAATGAAACTGGTAGACAAACCAAAAAAGACCAAAACTGGTCAATACTCTACCGCTGAAGATGTATTATCCTATTTAGCCAAGGATCATGAGATTATCCAAAACATATTAGATTTTAGAGGGTTATCGAAGTTAAAGAGCACCTATGTGGATGCTTTACCTACCCAAGTCAATGAGAACACAGGCAGAGTTCATACTGACTATATGCAAACCGTTGCGGCTACAGGTCGATTAAGTTCTAATAATCCTAACTTACAAAACATCCCCATACGTACCGAACGCGGAAGACAGGTTAGAAAAGCATTTATTCCTCGAAGTGATGAGTATACACTATTAGCAGCCGATTACTCTCAAATAGAACTGCGAATCATTGCCGCTCTAAGTGAAGAAGAAACTATGATAGAGGCCTTCAAAAATGGAGAAGATATTCATGCCTCTACAGCAGCAAAAGTTTTTAATGTTCCCATAAGCGAAGTAAGCAGAGAACAACGGGGTAATGCTAAAACCGTGAATTTTGGAATTATTTATGGAGTTTCTGCCTTTGGATTAAGCAATCAAACCAGCCTCTCTCGTAAAGAAGCCAAAGAATTGATTGACACCTATTACAAAACCTATCCAAAGTTACGTAACTATATGAGTGAGCAAGTAGATTTTGCCCGAGAAAATGGATATGTACAAACAGTTTTAGGCAGACGCAGGTATTTAAAAGATATTAATTCTGCCAATGCCGTGGTTCGAGGGGCCGCTGAAAGAAATGCTGTAAATGCGCCAATACAAGGTAGTGCGGCAGATATTATTAAAATAGCGATGATTAACATCCATAAAAAACTAAAAGAGAAAGAATTTAAAACCAAAATGCTATTACAAGTGCATGATGAATTGGTTTTTGATGTGTTTAAACCAGAGCTCGAAGAAATCAAAACTTTGATCAAAACCGAAATGGAGAATGCATATACCCTTGCCGTTCCACTGGATGTTGATCTTGGTCTTGGCAATAATTGGCTGGAAGCACATTAGAAAATAAAAGTTATTCGTTTTTGCGATAAAAACAATTAGACCTCTCAGGCTTTGAAACCTAGGAGGTCTTTTTTTTAGCACTCTTTTACTTTCTAAAAGCATTTCATCTGTCAAATTCTACAAATACGTGGTGCTACGTATTCCTAATCAATAACAGGTTCTTCAAATTTGCGCCTTCAATATTTTACTTAAAATTTAACAGGTTTTCTAATTATTAAAACAAAAAAGAATGAAAAAAAACTACTTAAAAAGTATAGCCATTTGTGCTTTAGGAATGCTCTTAACAAATTGCGAAGGTGAAGATGGTATCAACGGTATTAATGGTCTTGATGGAGAAAATGGTATCGATGGTATTGCGGGAATTAATGGAGAAAACGGGGTTGGTTTTGACGAACTAACACAATTTGGAAGCATTACAATTACTTTTGAAGGAATCAGACCTGATGACGTTGCGTTCTTAGACACAGCAGAATTTAAATATACAGCGATAGAAGGGGATCAATTAGACGAAAATTCTTCAGTAGAAGTAAGTGATTCTGAAATTTCTTTTGACGCTGTTAGATTTTTAAGCGCACCCGATGATGTTTATCAAGAAACATTAGTTGAATTAGATTTGGACATTACAAATCCAGGCCAGGATGATGAAGCTATCGATTTTTCATTAGAAGTAGATGACTACGCTATTATTTCTGACGACTTTAAATATGTTGTAATAGACGATGGTGAATTTTCTAATACTGATGCTGGAGTAACTAATTTTGTTATCACAAATTATAGTTTTAATGAAGATACTCATAATTTGGTATTCTCATTTTCTTTTGATGTTGCGGGAGATAGCAATGAAACAGGAAACGACCTATCGATTTCTGGAGAGGTTGATATTATAGTTCTAGAAGAAGTACCATGAGTAGGAGGACCTGGACCTCGCTAAACCACGTAAAAAATATTATTTGATCAATAATCCCTGCTGATTCAAATTGGTGGGGATTACTTATTTTTCATGTCCAGATAAAAATCATAATAGTTTAAAAAAGTTGGCATTACAGGTCCGTTAAATGGATTAGGAGCATTAAATAAAACACAAATTCCAATATTGTTATCAGGATCGATAAGCAACTGTGTTTTGTATTGATTTACATTACCTCCGTGATATACAATTCTTCGACCTCTGTAGTCCAAAATTCGCCAACCCATAGCATAATACGAATCTGTAACTCCATCCCATAAATTTACATAGGTATCCTTATTACTGGTACAGATAATTGGATTAAAAATATCAGCAAGACTTTCTTTTGAAATAATATCAGGGCGATATCCTAATAATATTTTTAGATACTCTCCCATATCAGAAATTGAAGCATTAACACCCCCTGCCGCTGCAACATTATAATAGTTTTTATGCAGTTTATCTAACTTATATTTTTTTGAATAGTGATTATAAGAATGTGGTAGCGCCACATTTGTGCTATTTTTAATGTCTGAAAAAGTGCTCGATGCGGTAACCATTTTTGCCGGATCAAACACCCTTTCTTTTAACAAAGTTTCAAACGATTTTTTGGTTTGATTCTCCATTACTTTTTCAATAACAGAAAACATTGCATTTTGATATTCATAATCTACCCCTTCACTGGCCACAACTCCTTTTCTTCTGAAGCTATTAATGATTCTGTCAATCGACAAACCTCTTTGAATAAGTTTGGTAAAGGTGTATTTATACAAGCCTGTAGTATGAGATAATAAATGGTTAACCTGAAGCCTATCTGCCTGTTCTTTATCCTTTAAGTTAAATGTCTGCACAGATTCTTTAACCCTTTGATCCCATCGCAACTCATTATGATCAACCAAATTACCTGCAAGTACCGCAGTTACACCTTTTGACAAACTTGCTATTCTAAACACCGTATGAACATCAACAGAATCTTGTGTATGGATTTCTTTTACTCCAAATCCTTTTTTATAAACTACTGTAGAATCTTTAACAATAACTATAGCTGCTCCAGGACACTCAGAAACATTAAAATTAGTAGCAAAAAACTTCTCATAATGGTCTAGAAAAAATGACAGAGAATCTTTTTCTGAAAGGTTGAGACTTTTATTCTCTGCTAGACTTTCCTCTTCTTTAGGTTGTGAATTAGTACAAGCGCCTAAGAAAACAGCAATACATGCAACGTAAAATAATTTCATACTACGATATTCTAAACAGTTGCAAAATACACTTAAAATAATGAGAGTAAAAAGTTTTTTACAACTGTTATGAACCCATATACTTACAAAACAAATCTATAGGTTGCTTTAATCAAGAATGTATTATCTGGTTGTTGATCTAGGATTTGATTATTCAAACTTCTAAATAGATGATCAGACGGCACCCCATCTCCCGTTATACCTTGTGACCAAACCAAAAATATCTCTGAACCAGGAATATACTCCCAACGTAATACTAGATTTGATCTAAATTGAACAAATGCAAAATCAGGATCATCAAAAGTATAATCAACAGTACCGTCTCTATTTTCATCTACAGAATACTCTTCATTTGCAAAAGAAATCTGATTTTGATCATACAAAGTTACTCGCTCAGCAAGATCTTTGGCAATAGGGTTATTTACATAATTAAAATCAGTATATCTACCTCTGGATATAAAAGGTTGACCATAATACTGTATGGTTAGATTAGGGTTGATATTATAATTTAACCGAATACTTGCACTTAAGGTCTGCTGATCAATTCGTGCAGTAATATATCTTGGAGTACCATTAAAATCGGTTTCTGTCACATACTGTGTTTTATTTGGATTTCGTTCAAACTCTGGATTAACCGACATGCTAAAAGCATCAAACGGCTGATAATTAAGCCTTAATACATATCGCTGAAACGAAAAATTATTTTGCTGTGCAGATGCGTTAACATGCCCTATGGTAAAATTGAATTTTTTTCTTTGGTCTGAACCAAAAAACAAAAACACAAAATTTTCATCAGAAAATCTCCAACGTGGCCCACCACGTAAAAATGTATTCGTAAAAATACGTGGCTTGTGTCCAAAACCTAATTCGGTCCACCAATTGTTCTTATAATTGATAAATCCGTTAAACTCATATTGAATGCGATTGTAATTTCCTTCAAAATCATAGGTAGAGAATTGCTCTACAAAAATATTAGCCCTTCGATACAACTTTGTAGGTTTTAAAAACAAGTATCGCGCATTAACAAATTGTCGTATTTCGTCTGCCTGCCGTAAAAAACCAACATCATTCAATTCAAGTTCGGGAGATCGCCAAAAGACCCCTGCATTATAACGCCAGTTTCCACCACCTGATCGTCCCCCTACCAGTTTACCACCGGTTCCGGTAAGTGAAGTTCGATTGGGATCTACGGATACATGATCTGCATCTACACGTTGAAAAAGGTGAGTAAGCTCATTCTGGGTTTCTTCTATAGCCTCTTTAGAACCTTCTACATGACTTGTTACTATATTTCCTTCAATAAAATATTTTCTGTTTTTCCAATTATGTCTAAAATCCAACCCTCCAGTATAAGCTGATTTTCGTAGAATATTTAGGTTGTTTTCTCTTGTCCCTACTAGTTCAGATGTTTGATCTGTATTTGGGTTTTCTTCATCAATTTCAAAGGGATCTCCCAAACTACGATTGGTTGATGTAAAAATTCCACCGATATATGTATTTCGTTCGTTGAAATCTTTTTGGATTCTACCTACAAAATAATTTGTAAGGGGTTCTACGACAGCTTCTCGTCGATTTCCATTTTCATCTTCAATTTTAGCAATTTCTCGCTCTGTAACACTTTCTAACACCCCTATTGACCATCCGTTTTTGGTTTTTCCACTAAACTTAGCTGCACCCAACATAGTAGTATTAGTAGGACTATCAACAAATTCTCCATCTAATTCAGTAAAAGACCCTTGTGGATTTCTACCAATTCTTCGAGAATAGAATACATTATCAAATCCATTAGCAAATCGGTAATCAAATATATTCTTGTTTTCTACAAAAAAGGGCCTCTGTTCTCTAAAGAAAATCTGAAATCCATCTAAGGCTATTGCAGCAGGATCAGCTTCAACTTGTCCAAAATCCGGATTTACGGTTAAATCCAGCGTTAAATCATTCGTAACACCAATTTTAGCATCCAAACCACCATTCAGTTTAAAATCTTGACCATCTCTAAAAGGGTTCCCTTCTTCTTCAGGATATGTATCTAACTGCGTAACAGCAAAGGGCTGGATTTCCAATTGTTTCTGCGGTTCAATATCAATCAATCCGTGCAATTCGCCAAACTCACTTACAAAACCGGGGGCATCAGCTGGTATACGTTGCCATCCAGAACGCTCATCTTTTCTAAAAATAAGTCGTGTTACTTGAAATCCCCAAATTTGCTCTTTATCGTTACCAAATTTCAACTGGCTTAGAGGAATTTTAACTTCGGCCGTCCACCCTTCTGCATCTATTTTTGAAGCTGCATACCAAATTGGGTTCCAACTTTCGTCCCAATTATCGCCATTTTGACTCACAAACTCATCTCCTTTTACTCCTGCAGCTGTTATGGTAAATGAAAAAGCAGTTCTCTTATCATGATAGGTGTCTAATATAATCGTGATTCTATCTCCAGCAAAACCATCTCTTCTCGATAATCTTTTTTCAATCTTGCTTGGCTCTTTATCATAACACCGATATGCTACATATAAATATTTCTGATCATATAGAATTTTGAATTTGGTTTGTTGATCAGGAGGTGTATTTTCATCAGGTTGGCTTTCAATAAAATCTCCGGTCCATTCTGCAATATCCCAACTCGAATCATCAATAATTCCATCGATATTAGGCGCTTCATTATTGTTAAGTGGTTTAGTAGTGTATATTCTTTTTGTGACAACTTTTGTGGAATCTTGTGCAATACTAAAAATAGGAAATAGAAAAAGTACCAAAAAATGGTGCAAATACTTCATGATAATTATTACGTTTGATGATTGACTTAACTAAGATGACAGAAAATATTATGTTTTGTCACACTTACCCTTATTTTTTAGTAAAAAATTAACAGGAAATAAAGGTTAAAGCATATAAAATAAACAAATATCCCTTACTAATATTAATCTATCTGAAAACCAATACATCATAGATTAAAAATAATATCAACTGCTGTTTGCTATATAAATATATAATTGTACATTTGCACCCCTATTTTATATAGGAAAAGGAATGTTTAATAAGTAAAATTAATTAGTGTGGACACATTAAGTTACAAAACAGTATCTGCAAACAAAGGGACCGTTACAAAAGAATGGTTGCATGTAGATGCTGAAGGACAGACTCTAGGTCGTCTTTCTTCTGTAGTAGCTATACTACTTAGAGGTAAGCACAAGCCTAGCTTTACCCCACACGTTGATTGCGGTGATAATGTTATCATTACAAATGCCGAAAAAATCAACTTAACAGGAAAAAAGTGGACAGATAAATCGTATATCCGTCACACAGGTTATCCTGGAGGGCAAAGAAGTCTTACTGCTCAGGAATTGTATGACAAAAATCCAGAGCGTTTAATCGAAAAAGCGGTAAAAGGAATGTTACCTAAAAACAAATTAGGAGCAGATTTATTCCGTAATTTAAAGGTTTATGCAGGAGCAGAACACAATCAAGATGCTCAAAAACCTAAAACTGTTAACTTAAACGAATTTAAGTAATGGAAGTTATTCACAAAATTGGTCGTAGAAAAACGGCTGTAGCTAGAGTTTATCTTAAAGATGGTTCTGGAAAAATTACGGTTAATAAAAAAGACCTTAATGACTACTTTACCACTGGAACTTTACAATACAAAGTAAATCAGCCTTTAACTTTAACTAGTAATGAGGATAAATACGATGTAAACGTAAATGTATATGGTGGAGGAATCACTGGTCAGGCAGAAGCTGTACGTTTAGCTATATCAAGAGCGGTATGCGAGTTAGACGAAGAAAACAGATCTATCCTTAAACCAGAAGGTTTATTGACCAGAGATCCAAGAATGGTAGAGCGTAAAAAATTCGGTCAGAAGAAAGCTCGTAAGAAATTCCAGTTCTCTAAACGTTAATTTATTAAAACAGTATTTGTTGTTACCTCATATTGAGGGGTTAGTTTAGCATCTAAATGCGCAAGGCCATACTAAATAGTAGCCACTTGAGCATTGCTAATTCAACAGAACGTAAACTATTACAAAAATGGCAAACAATATCGAAGTAAAAGAATTGCTTGATGCAGGTGTACACTTTGGACACCTTACAAGAAGATGGGATCCAAATATGGCACCATATATTTATATGGAGCGTAATGGTATTCACATCATTAACCTATATAAAACAGCTGCAAAAATCGACGAAGCTAGTGAAGCTTTAAGAAAAATCGCAGCGTCCGGCAGAAAAATTCTTTTTGTTGCAACTAAGAAACAAGCTAAAGAAATCGTTGCTGAAAAAGCAGGTAAAGCAAACCAACCGTACATCACAGAAAGATGGCCTGGTGGTATGTTAACCAACTTTGTTACTATTCGTAAAGCTGTTAAGAAAATGGCCGCTATCGATAGAATGAAGAAAGACGGTACTTTCAACACATTATCTAAAAAAGAACGCTTGCAAGTAGATCGTTTGAGAGCTAAGTTAGAAAAGAACCTTGGTTCTATTTCTGATATGACTCGTCTACCAGGAGCATTATTTGTTGTAGATATTACTCGTGAGCACATCGCAGTAAAAGAAGCTCAGAAATTAAACATTCCTATTTTCGCAATGGTTGATACAAACTCTGACCCACGTCAGGTAGATTATGTAATCCCTGCGAATGATGATGCTTCTAAATCAATCGACAAAGTAATGACATTTGTTAGCGACGCTATCATTGATGGTTTAAGTGAAAGAAAAGCTGCAAAAGATGCTCCTAAGAAAGATGCCCCTAAAAAAGCAGAAGCAAAAGTTGAAGAGCCTGTTGTAACTGAAGCTGCAAAGCAAGAAGAAGAATAAACAGATTGGCCGTTTAACAATCTTTTAAAGATTAAGGTATCTTATTGATCCCGTATCAAAAACCTTAACTTTAACATAAAACTGATGAGTCGTTTGGTTCTTTACTTTTGCAGTATAAACTAAACGACTTGTCTTTTTAAAGAAACACATTACACACATTAAATATTTAAAGATATGGCAAAGATTACAGCCGCAGAAGTAAATAAATTAAGAAAAGCAACAGGTGCCGGTATGATGGATTGCAAAAAAGCACTTGTAGAAGCTGAAGGAGATTTTGACAAAGCAATAGACGTATTACGTAAAAAAGGTCAAAAAGTAGCAGCTAAGAGAGCAGACCGTGAGTCTTCAGAAGGAGCAGCGATTGCTAAAATAAACGCAGACAATACCGCTGGTGTGTCTATCGTTCTAGGTTGTGAAACAGATTTCGTTGGAAAAAACGAAAGTTTTGTTTCTTTAGCTAATGAACTAGCAGAACTTGCATTAAATTATGCATCTAAAGAAGAATTTTTAGCTGCTGATTTTGGAGGAATGACTGTTGCTGAAAAACTAGTAGAGCAAACTGGTGTAATCGGAGAAAAATTAGAAATCAATGCATTTTCTAAGCTAGAAGCTCCTTATGTTGGTTCATACGTTCATATCAACAAAATCGCTGCATTAGTAGGATTATCTAGCAAAGTTGACAAAGCAGATGTATTAGCAAAAGATTTAGCAATGCAGATCGCTTCTATGGGAGCAACAACTCTTTCTTATAAAGATTTTGATCCAGCTTATGTTGCTTCAGAAACAGAAGCAAGAATTGCTGTAATCGAAAAAGACAATGAAGAATTAGAGCGTTTAGGTAAAACACTTAAAAACGTACCTAAATACATTTCTATGTCTCAGTTAACTCCTGAGGTTTTAGCCAAAGCTGAAGAAGACGCAAAAGCAGAATTAAAAGCTGAAGGAAAGCCAGAACAAATATGGGATAGAATTCTTCCAGGTAAAATGGAACGTTTTATTTCAGATAATACAACTCTTGACAAAGAACAATGTTTATTGGATCAGAACTTCATCAAAGATGAAAAAATTAATGTTGCCAAATATGTTGAATCTTACGGAGATGTTAATGTAACTGCTTTCGAAAGAGTAACATTAGGATAACCCTATTGTAATCTAAGTATATTCGCTTATTAAAGGCGAAAAATCAAAAACCGCTTCTGGATCACCAGAAGCGGTTTTTTCTTCTTCATTTTTCAAAATATTCTTTGATCAACTTATAACGTCATAAAACCTTAAATCCCTATAAGGTTTTACCCCCAAAATAAAGACTAACTCCCCAATTAGCCTACACAAAACGTTAAAATATGGTTTCAAATCATATTTATCATCCCCCTCATTTTTTTTGTTTTCCCTGTGGCAAACCTATGACATATTTCAAAGCCAATCAATACTTTGGTCAGGGGAAAAGGACCCTTTTTTATAGGGGCGTTTTATGTTAGAAAACACTTGTAAAAGCTCAAAACTTTCACCTTTATATTCTAAAGTATTTTCTAAATTAAGAATATCATTATATTTGCACCACAGTAACACCTTACAATGAAATACAAAAGAATATTACTAAAATTATCAGGAGAAGCCTTAATGGGCGAACGTCAATATGGTATAGACCCTAAAAGACTGGCCGAATACGCTTATGAAATCAAACAAATAACTGATAAAGGTGTACAGGTTGCCATCGTAATCGGTGGAGGTAATATTTTTAGAGGCGTAGCAGGAGCCAGTAAAGGAATGGATCGGGTACAAGCAGATCATATGGGGATGCTGGCAACCGTTATTAATGGTTTAGCATTGCAAAGTGCTCTCGAAGATGCCGAAATCCCAACCAGATTACAATCTGCTGTAAAAATCAACGAAGTTGCCGAACCTTTTATACGCAGAAGAGCCATGCGACATTTGGAAAAAGGTAGAGTTGTCATTTTTGGTGGAGGTACCGGAAATCCATATTTCACTACCGATTCTGCGGCTGTGCTTAGAGCCATAGAGATTAATGCAGATGTCATCCTTAAAGGAACCAGAGTTGATGGTATTTACACCTCGGATCCAGAAAAAAATGCAGATGCCACAAAATTTGATTTCATATCATTTGATGATGTTTTGAGAAAAGGCCTAAAAGTAATGGACACCACAGCATTTACATTAAGTCAGGAAAATGAATTACCAATAATAGTTTTTGACATGAATAAAGCTGGAAACCTCCTCAAAGTAGTTTCCGGGGAGTCTATTGGTACACAAGTAAACCTATAATTATACTAAATTTGTCCTGTCGGTTTAAAACTGGCATAGACTTTTCATACAGTCAAAAGAAAAAGAAGTAAACAATGAATGAAGAAATAGATTTTATTCTAGATTCAACTAAGGAATCTATGCAGGCTGCCATTGTGCATTTAGAAAAGAAGCTACTTAATATTAGAGCCGGTAAAGCATCACCCGCAATGCTTGGGAGTGTAATGGTTGAGTATTATGGTACACAAACACCTTTAAATCAAGTTGGAAACGTGACCACACCTGATGCCAGAACGATTACCATACAACCCTTCGAAAAATCTTTAATTCCTGAAATTGAAAAAGGAATTCAGATAGCGAACCTTGGCTTCAACCCGATGAATAATGGTGAAAGTGTTATCATCAATGTCCCTCCTCTTACTGAAGAGCGTCGTAAAGATCTTGTAAAACAAGCAAAAGCTGAAGCGGAAGATTCAAAAGTTGGTGTAAGAAATGATCGTAAAAACGCCAACAATGAAATTAAAAAACTTGAAAAAGAAGGACTTTCAGAAGATTTGGCAAAAAACACAGAAGTTGATATCCAAGAACTGACTGATAGCTTTATTAAAAAGATAGATGAAATGCTTTCTAGCAAAGAAAAAGAAATCATGACGGTTTAACATTTTAAATACATACTAATTATACAAAAAAGCGTTTTCTTATTGGAAACGCTTTTTTGTATATTCGTTCTTTTGAACCACGTCTTTATAATGCGAAACAAATTATTTTGTTTATTATTTTTTACTCACTTCATCTTAATAGCACAAGTAAGCATTAAAGGCACTGTGACTGATGCCAGTTCTAGTCAACCCCTTCCCTTTGCTACAGTAAAAACCGGAACAGAATCATATGCCATGACCTCTGTTAATGGCGAATTTGTAATACGATGTAAAAATTATCCTGTTAATCTTACCGTAAGTTTTCTAGGGTACCAAACAAAAAATATCCAGATTCCTTCTAAGAGCACCGGGAAAATAGAAATAAAACTTCTTCCAAAAGAAGAAAGCTTATCTGCTGTAAATCTTGATATCACCGAAAATGTAGCTTCTAAAATAATCAAAGAAGCTATTCGAAGAAAACGCCAAAATAATCCAAAAAAAGCACTAAACAGCTATAGCTACAAAAGTTATAATAAATTAAAAATCACAAAAGACAATCAGGCAAAATTAGACACAAGAGACACTACAAAAATAGATATGCAACGTCTATTTAATGAAGCACACTCTTTTTTATCAGAAAAAATAAGCCTTCATCAATTTAGAAAAGGTATTGATGAAAAAGAAACTGTTTTGGCCACTCGAATGACGGGTTTTAAAGAACCTATTTACAATATTTTAGGCATCAAAATACAATCCAACTCTCTTTATGAAGATGATTATACCATTTTTAACAATAAATATATAGGGCCATTATCTAATAGGGCACTCAGAAATTATTATTATAAAATCCTTGGCACTACTCGAGCCAAAAAACCAGCTTTCATCATACTTTTCCAACCTCGAAAATCCAAAAAATTTGCAAGCCTAGAAGGAATATTGTATTTGGACATAAAGACCTTACAAATACAAAACGCAATTATTGAACTACGCGGAGAACTTAATGTAATGGCTACGCATAATTTTGAGTACTTCTCAGAACAAGAAAATTGGTTTCCCATAAGTCAGGAAATTACCATTCGACCAGGTGATGGCAGACAAAAAGTTAGCCTTTTTGGGGGGCAAATATCGATTGGAAGAGTTGGTAACTCTAAAAAAGATACGATCAACAATGATTTTTTAGTCTCTAAAACCGACTTATTTGATATTAAACTGAACACTCCACAAGATATAAAGCAAGGAGATGCTTCAATTAAAATTGCTCCAGAGGCTAATGACAGATCAGAAGTATATTGGAACCAGTATCGCACCAGCACAATCACTGAAAAAGATTCGAATTCGTTTCCTGTTGTAGACAGTATAGTAAAAGCGCAAAATATAGAGCGAAAAATTGATGTAATACAAAGTTTCAATATAGGATACTACCCGGTTGGGTTCTTTAATTTTGATCTTACATACCCTATAAAATATAATAACTTCGAAGGTCTTCGTTTGGGTCTAGGTGGGTTAACAAATGCTAAGTTTTCTAAACGATTTAGGTTAGAAGGCTATTTAGTGTATGGTTTTAGAGACTCTAAATCAAAGTTTGGGATTGGTGGCGGTATGCTCATTAACAAAAATTCGGGTTCTTGGCTCAATGTTAATTATACTGATGACATTAGAGAAGTTGGAAGCTTTCTTTATCTTACCGACAGAAGAGTATATTCTCTTTTCGAACCCCGTTTAGTGAATATTGATTTCTATTACAAGCACAGAACTTGGAGTAGTAGCATCCAGCATCAGATTTCGCCTAAATTTCTTTCAGAAGCGCAATTTTCGGTAAGCAATATTAATCAAACAAAAGGCTATCAATACCTGAATGACGGCGCCTTATTTTCGGCATACAAAACTGTTGAATCTACAATAGCATTGCGTTGGAGTCCCTTTAGCAAATTTCTTCAAACCCCAAAAGGAATGAAAGAAATACATGAGGGCTATCCAAAAATTAGTGCGCAATATACACAAGGATTTAAAGGAGTCTTTGATGGAAGTTTTGACTATAGCAAAATAGGCATTAAAGCAGAATATGTTATAAATCGCATCAATCAATCTCGCACAAGTTTTTTACTTGAAGCAAATGTTGCAACTGGAGATGTCCCACTTACCCATTTATATCATGCCTACCCAAATGCTCCTACAAAAGAAACTGTCTTACAAAGGTTTTCTGTTGCTGGTAGAAGAACGTTTGAAACCATGTTTTTTGGTGAGTTTTTTAGTGACAGACTGGCAACTTTACAATTAAAACATAGTATAAAGCCTTTTAGAGTGGTCAACTGGCTTAATCCAGAATTAGTTTTCATTACCCGATATGCCATAGGCGATGTAGATAACATTCAAAATCATCAAGGCGTCGATTTTGGATCTCTACAACAGCTTTATCAAGAATCAGGATTTGAAATTAATAAGTTATTTGCAGGCTTCGGTTTAAGTTTTGCATATCGCTATGGAGCCTACCATTTGCCAAGATTTGAAGACAATATTTCATTCAAGTTTACTTTCTATTTGAAGCTTTAAATTCTACGCGAAAAACAAATAATTTTCTTTCTTAAAATTCATAAATAATAATCCTTCAAATCCTTACATTTGCATCAGGAAAAAAAAGAATGGAAAAATTATTAAGTTTCGGATTTTGGAATGCGCTCGCTGGAGTAATACTACGTAATAGAGCTATAATATTTCTAACCATAATAGGAATTACAGTTTTTTTAGGATTTCAATGGAAAAACATGAGATTTTCCTATACCGAAGCCAATCTTCTCCCTGATGATCACGAAGTAAATATAAAATATCAGGACTTTCTTGAAAAGTTTGGAGAAGAAGGTAACTTAATTGTGATGGCCATTAAGGATAGCTCACTTTTTACTCCAAAAAAACTAAAAGCCTGGAATGACTTTAATGATTCTTTTAAGCAATACGAAGAGATTGATCTTGTAGTTTCAATCGGAGACCTTAAAAAACTTGAAAAAAAGGAAAACCCAGCAAGATTCGAATTGGTACCTTTTATCAAAGACTCGAGCTTTACCCAAAAACAAGTTTCTAAATACAAATACGAATTATTTAATAAGCTTCCTTTTTATGAAGGCTTAGTATATAGCAAAAAGTCGCAAACGGTACAAAGTGCGCTTTACATAAAAAAAGATATTGTAAATACTCCTCTTAGAAAGAAATTCGTTGTCGAGGTTTTACAACCCGAAGTTGAAGCATTTGAGAAAGAACATAATATTGATATAAAAGTATCTGGTATGCCTTATATCAGAACTTTGAATTCGCAAAATATTATGGATGAGATTCAAATTTTCATCCTTGCGGCATTGTTGATCACATCCCTTATATTCTTTTTCTTTTTTAGATCTTTTAGAGCAACTTTTATATCTATGACTGCAGTAATCATTGGTGTAATGTGGGCTTTTGGAATCTTAGGGTTACTGCGATATGAAATAACGGTACTTACAGCTATTATTCCTCCATTGGTGATTGTGATTGGGATCCCTAATTGCATTTTTCTAATTAATAAATACCAACAGGAAATAAAAAAGCATGGTAATAAAGCAAAATCCTTACAACGAGTAATTACCAAAGTAGGAAATGCTACTTTAATGACTAATGTAACTACTGCTGCGGGATTTGCAACGTTTGCACTAACCGAAAGCAAATTGCTCAAAGAATTTGGTATCGTAGCTTCATTAAACATTATTGCTTTATTTATCTTATGCCTACTCGTTATTACGATTATTTACAGCTATATGCCTCAACCCAAAGAAAGGCACTTAAAACATTTAGGTAAAAGATGGATAGAAAGATTAGTGGACTGGATGGAAGATATGGTTAAAAATAGACGAGTAACCATTTATTTTTCTTCTGTCATTATTCTTATCGTAAGTATTATTGGCATCTATACAATAAAAGTCTCTGGAAGTTTATTAGAAGACATGCCAAAATCAACAGGCTTTTATAAAGATATCGTGTTTTTTGAAAATGAGTTTGATGGTGTTATGCCTTTAGAAATACTTATAGATACGAAACGAAAACAAGGCGTTCTAAAACTACCTACGCTAAGACGTATGGAAAAGCTCCAGGAACTTTTGGAAGAAACTCCTGAGTTATCAAAACCCATCTCTATTGTTAGCCTGGCTAAATATTCTAAACAGGCATTTTATAACGGAAACCCAAAATACTATCAGCTACCAAGCAGTCAAGAACGAAATTTCATTTTACCATACCTTAAAAGCTTCGAATCAGAGTCAGACGTAATGAAAAGTTATATTGATTCTACGGGACAATATGCCCGAATCACCACTTTTATGAAAGATGTAGGCACCGAAGAAATGGAGCGTATTGAAGCCAATCTAGCGCCAAAATTGGAGAAAATATTTCCGAAAGACCGCTATGATGTTTCATTTACGGGTAAAGCGCTTATTTTTCAAAAAGGAACAAAATATCTGGTCTGGAACCTTACTTTTTCGTTAGGATTGGCAGTATTATTAATCGCCCTGTTCATGGCATGGATGTTTAGATCATTTAAAATGATTATTATATCACTCATCCCTAATCTATTGCCATTATTAATGACAGCAGGACTGATGGGCTTTTTAGGAGTTCCTATCAAACCATCCACTATACTTGTTTTTAGTATTGCTTTTGGTATTTCTGTAGATGACACTATTCATTTTCTTGCAAAATATCGACAAGAATTAAAATCTAACCATTGGAGAATTCGAAAATCGGTTCTAGCTTCTTTAAGAGAAACGGGAGTGAGTATGTTTTATACCTCTACCGTTTTGTTTTTTGGATTTTCTGTATTTATGATCTCTAGTTTTGGAGGTACAAAAGCCCTAGGTGGTCTGGTTTCTACTACATTATTGTTTGCTATGTTAGCCAACCTGCTGCTGCTTCCATCTTTATTACTTTCTTTAGAGAGAAGTATCGCCAATAAGAAGACATTAAAAGAACCGGCTTTGAAAATCATCCCTAGCGATGAAGAGCTCGAAGAAGAATAAAATCTATGCTGCATAAAAAAACCCTGCTAGAAAACTAACAGGGCTTATGTTAGATAGATTACCCCAAAACCTATCGAACTAAACTTAACGTAAACACAATCGTCATAATTGCATAAACAAGATACGACCCCTTTTTATATTTTGAAATACCCATTGGGGGGGAAAAATCCCCTTTTTTCTATTTTTTTTTAAATTTTAACATTATTTCAATTAACAAAATAATCGAAAACACTTCTAAACACATGATTATCAATATTTTATAAATGAATACTATTTTTAATTTTTAGATTTTAAATCAGAAAAAAGACCATAAATATTGTCTTTTTTTGCATGAAAATTGCGTTTTTACGGTTTTCCTCATAGAATCGGATTCTCAAAAAGCGTCAGATTTTTAGTATCCCAGTTATTAAACGTAACAAAAAATAATAAAATTTTAAAACCCGTTTTTTTTTGAATTCATAACATTATGCTTCAATCAGATTAAAAATTTATCTTTGCTACCTCAATTTTTTAATTCTTGTTATTAAGACGATTATTAATTCTATAAGAAGTATTGAATTGAAGAAATTACACCACTTACAAATAAAACAAAATGAAACACACTAAAGTAGTAGAAGTATTAAAAAGTGACAAACTATTACAACCCGTAACCATAAAAGGTTGGGTTCGTTCTTTTCGTAATGACAGATTTATTGCAGTAAATGATGGATCGACTATTAATAATATACAGTGTGTTTTAGATGATAATACAATTGATACCGACATTCAAAACAGAATTAATATCGGAGCCGCCATTGCAGTTACCGGTACTTTGGTAGAAAGTCAGGGAAAAGGGCAAAGTGTTGAGATACAAGTTACCAGTATTGAAATTGAAGGAGACGCAGATCCGGAAGAACTAAAACTCACCATCCTATCCCCTAAACGTCATAGTTTAGAAAAACTAAGAGAGCAAGCACACCTTAGAGTACGCACCAATACATTTGGGGCCATTATGCGGGTACGTTCAAAATTGTCTTTTGCTATCCATGAATATTTTCAAAAAAATGACTTCTATTATGTACACACTCCAGTAATTACAAAAAGTGATGCTGAAGGCGCCGGTGAAGCATTTAAAGTGACTAATCTAGACCTTAATAATATTCCAAAAGATGAAAATGGCGAAGTAGATTATAAAAAAGATTTTTTTGGAGGCGAGACCAATCTAACGGTTTCAGGCCAATTAGAAGCTGAAACGTATGCTATGGGACTTGGTCAGGTATATACTTTTGGACCAACTTTTAGAGCAGAAAATTCAAACACATCCAGACACCTTGCAGAATTTTGGATGGTTGAACCTGAAGTTGCTTTCTGTGATCTTGACGGTAATATGGATTTGGCTGAAGATTTTATAAAATATGTACTGCAATATGCTTTGGACAATTGTGCTGATGATTTGGAGTTTTTAGAAAATCGTTTAGTTCAAGAAGACAAACAAAAACCACAGGCAGAACGTTCAGAGATGTTACTTCGTGATAAGTTAAAGTTTGTTTTAGAAAACAACTTTAAGAGAGTTAGTTATACCGAAGCTATTGAAATTTTACAGAATTCTAAACCCAACAAAAAGAAGAAGTTTAAATTTCCGATTGATGGATGGGGAGCTGATTTACAAAGTGAACATGAGCGATTTTTGGTAGAAAAACACTTTAAATGCCCGGTAATTCTATTTGATTATCCTGCCGATATTAAATCATTCTATATGCGCTTAAATGAAGACGGAAAAACTGTACGCGCTATGGATATTTTATTCCCCGGAATTGGAGAGATTGTAGGAGGGTCACAACGTGAAGAACGCTTAGATGTTCTTAAAGAAAAAATGGCTGCTCTTAATATTCCAGAAGAAGACCTATGGTGGTATTTAGATACAAGACGTTTTGGAACCTGTACGCATAGTGGTTTTGGACTTGGTTTTGAACGTTTAGTCCTTTTTGTAACCGGAATGGGAAATATAAGAGACGTAATCCCATACCCTAGAACACCACTTAATGCTGAGTTTTAGTAAAGCGTGATTCTATCTCAGTATTAAATGAGGAGTATGGACCACAATTTTACTCTAATTATAATGCTTCTTTAGTAAAATCTCAGAAATCAGATCCTTGATGACCATTTTGTCAAAATCGGGTTTCTGAGATTTACTTCTTGCTTTTCTTATTTTCTCAAAGTGTGGGATTTTACCAGTTTTGGTTAAGAAATTAAGTACCTCTTCAAAAAAATCATTAAGAATAGGAATCACAAATCGACTGGATTTATTCTTTTCTTTTAAATGAATAAATTTCTTAGTATACGCCAAAAATATCTGTGGATATTGAGCAAAAGTCATTAATGCCTGGCAAAAACTTTGATACACCTGTTCGCGATTAAAATTATATTTAAACTGTAATTTTGAATGGTCCAAATTTTTAATAGTGTATATCAAAACGCCCTCTTTGATAAAAGTACTGTAATCATTTTTAGAATAGTAATACACCTCCATCCCAATATTTGTATTTACAATTAGTACTTCATCTCCAATGTTTTGCTTTAAAAAAGATTCAAAAACAACAACCATAGATGTGGACATTAATAACCTGCGTTTGATATCTGTAGATCTGATATTTACAGATTTTATACCCTCTATATTGCTATTGTTATTCATTCTATATAATTATATAATTGAAATGTCTACGCCTTGATTTTGAGCATGCATTGCAGCGGTATAACCTTTATTGTCTTTTGCATGTATATCTGCTCCATTTTCAAGAAGTAATTTAATAATTTCCTTTTGTCCAAAAGTAGCAGCATATATTAATGCGGTGGCATCATTAAAGTTTTTTTCGTTAACATCGGCCCCAGATTTAATCAACAATTCTGCTATATCATAATATCCTTTAAAACAAACTCCCATTAAAGATGTATTACCTGCATTATCTTTATCATTAATACGAGGATTATACTTCAAAATTAACCTAGTGATATCTATAAATCCATAATACGAAGCCAATAGCAAGGGTGTAGAACCTCTTTCATTTTTGACATTAACAAGTGTTGGATCTACGTCCAAAATCGACTGTACCTCTTCTAGTTCATTTGATCGAATGGCATTAAAAATATCCTCCATTAATACTATATTTAAATTAATTATACCTAACCTGTCTGCTTAAACGCTATCCTTAAATATCAAAACCTTAATTACGATACAGCAATCAAACTACATATATCTAACTTTAAAAGCGCTTATTCAAAACGGGTGATTTTGATCTAAACCACCCGAATACAGTATTTTTATATTTAAGAATCTCAATTTATGCTAGATCGAAACGGTCAAGATTCATTACTTTACTCCAAGCTGCAACAAAATGATCTAAAAACCTTTTTTGAGAATCTTTAGACCCATACACTTCAGCGATTGCTCGTAATTCTGTGTTAGAACCAAATATAAGATCAACACGAGTACCTGTCCATTTTACCTGACCAGTTTTACGATCACGCCCTTCAAATACCTGATCAGACTCAGAGGTCGCTTTCCATGTAGTACTTAAATCAAGTAAGTTAACAAAGAAATCATTTGTTAATGCATTTTCATGATTTGTAAAGACACCGTGTTTAGAATGATCTGCATTAGTATTAAGAACGCGCATACCACCAATCAAAACTGTCATTTCTGGAGCAGTAAGCGTAAGTAATTGTGCCTGATCAACTAGCATTTCTTCTTCCGAAATTTCATACTTACCTTTTACATAATTACGAAATCCATCAGCTCTTGGTTCGAGAACAGAAAAGGATGCTACATCGGTTTGCTCTTGTGAAGCATCTGCTCGTCCGGCTGCAAATGGCACTATTATCTCATGACCTGCATTTTTTGCCGCTTGTTCAATACCAGCATTTCCTCCAAGCACAATTAGATCTGCTAATGAAACCTTCTTATCAGAATTTGCGCTATTAAATTCATTTTGAATACCTTCTAAAACTTCTACTACTTTTGAAAGCTGAGCAGGATTATTAACCTCCCAATTCTTTTGTGGTTCAAGACGAATTCGAGCTCCATTAGCACCTCCTCTCATATCAGACCCTCTAAATGTTGACGCTGACGCCCAGGCTGTAGAGACTAATTGAGAAACCGATACTCCTGAAGAAAGTATTTTATTTTTCAACATGTCGATATCCCCATCATCAATTAACTGATGCGTAACTGCAGGAATAGGATCTTGCCAAATTAACTCTTCTTTTGGCACTTCTGGACCTAAGTATCTAACAACGGGCCCCATATCACGATGCGTTAGTTTATACCATGCTCGAGCAAAGACATCAGCAAACTCATCTGGATTTTCATGAAAACGTTTAGAAATTTTTGCATAAATCGGATCAATTTTTAGTCCCATATCTGCTGTAGTCATCATAAGATTTTGTGTCTGAGATGCATCATGAGCCCTTGGAGCTTTTTTTGCAGCTGATGCAGCAGTAGGCTTCCATTGGTGCGCCCCTGCCGGACTTTTGGTTAATTCCCATTCATATCCAAATAAAACATCAAAATACTCATTATCCCATCGTGTTGGATGTGGTGTCCATGCTCCTTCTATTCCACTAGTAATAGTATGATCTCCAAAACCACTTTCAAAAGTATTTTTCCATCCCAAGCCTTGTTCTTCTATACTGGCACCTGCCGGTTCTCTTCCAACATATGTATCGGGATCAGCTGCGCCATGGGCTTTCCCAAAAGTATGACCTCCAGCAACCAGAGCCACAGTTTCTTCATCATTCATTGCCATTCGCCCAAAGGTTTCACGAATATCTCTAGCTGAAGCAACAGGGTCTGGATTACCATTGGGCCCTTCAGGATTTACATAGATCAATCCCATTTGTACTGCTCCCAGCGGGTTCTCAAGCTCTCGATCACCTTCATAACGCTTGTCGCCTAACCATTCGGTCTCTGCTCCCCAGTATATATCTTCTTCAGGTTCCCAAATATCTTCGCGTCCTCCACCAAAACCAAAAGTTTTGAAGCCCATAGACTCAAGAGCGCAATTACCTGCAAGAATCATTAAATCTGCCCATGAAATTTTCTTCCCATATTTTTGTTTAATAGGCCATAATAACAATCGCGCTTTATCAAGGTTTCCGTTATCAGGCCAACTATTTAGTGGAGCAAAACGTTGACTTCCAGATCCGGCTCCACCGCGACCGTCAGCGATTCTATATGTACCGGCGCTATGCCAAGCCATACGAATAAAAAACGGGCCATAATGACCATAATCAGCAGGCCACCAATCTTGAGAATCTGTCATAAGCTCAAAAAGATCGTTCTTTACGGCGTTAAGATCTAGTGTATTGAATTCTTCTGCATAATTGAAATCATCCCCCATTGGGTTGGATAATGCTGAATGCTGACGAAGAATATTTAGTTTCAATTGATTTGGCCACCAATCACGATTAGAGGTCCCTGCCCCTGCACCTTGTTTATGAGTGCCATTCAAAAAAGGGCACATACTCTCGCCATTAGCACTATAGTTAGAACCGTGAGGATTCACGGTCTTAAGATTATTATTTTCCATTGCTGATCGATTAAGATTAAATGTGTTATTAATTATTACGTTTTAAAGTTTTAAAAACAAGAAAATTATGTAAACCTCGTACTACCAAGTTTCCGGACTACATTGGCGCACATCTTTTATGAGGATTAGACACATTTAAAGATACTCGATATTTCACATAAAATCAACAACTTAAATCGATTGTAATAATTAATGAATAATAATAATCTATTTAACAAAAAATTATAATTAATAAAACTTATACTTAAGTGAGAACTCAGAAAAGATTTATTGCTCTATCCATTTCCTAAAATCGGATGTATTTGATGAACTTGTCATCACTTTGTCATCGACCCCTTGCATTTTTATGAGTAACCTATTTTTAAAATGATTTTCTATGGTAGTAATATATTCTATATGTACAATTTGACTTCTGTTGATTTTAAAGAACTTTTTAGGATTTAACAATGCTATGAGTACTCCTATTTTTTCAAGAATTGGATGTTTTTTTCCATTCAGATCGGTAGCCACACAAAAATCCCCAGAAGCTTCAATAACACTTATATCGATAACATTAAGCAATTGAATACCTTTGGATCTTTTTATCACAAATCGTTTTTTATATTGTATTTGTTCTTCTTGTAATGCCGATTTTAAAGCATGTAATGTAGAATGGTTTAGGGCTTTATAATCTCCTTGTTTAAATAATGATTCATATTTTTCAAGAGCTTTCTTAAAATCGCTTTGTGAATATGGTTTCAAAATATATGCTATTCCGTTAGTATTAAACGCTTGAAATAAATATTCATCATGTGCAGAACAAAAAATAATAGGGCAATCAACTGCTACTTCATCAAACAAATCAAATGAAATTCCATCCAATAACTGAATATCAGACAATATAAAATCGTAGGTATTTTTATCTAAAAGTATTTTTCCTTCAACAACTGATCTAGACCAATGATGATCAATATGTTCATCAAAATAGTCATTTACATGCGTTATCAATTTTTGATATGCCGGGATTTCATCTTCTAAAATTAATATATTCATGTCTTAATATTAAGATTCATTACTTAATCGAATTATCGGGATACAAACTTTAAACTCTGATTCTGAATCAATAATTTGCACTTCTTGATCTGATAATAATTGATATCGTGTTTTCAAATTCTGTAAACCTGTCCCAAAAGATTCTTTTCCATTACTGATTTTGGTTTTATTATTACTAACTTTTAACCAATCTTCTTCTATTAAAATAGTAGTATTGATCGTGGTATCTTGCTTTGCTTTGTTATGTTTTACTACATTTTCTAATAATGCTTGTATTGCACCTGTGGGAATAAATCGGTCCGCAAGGTCGATCTCTTTTTTTATGTCGAAATTATAGTCTTTCTCAAATCGGGTTTGTATTAAAAAAATATAGTTTTCTGCGAGTGCTATTTCTTCGGAAAGCTCCATCACCTCGGCATCTTTGGTTTGTATTAAATAACGATAAATTAATGACAATCGATTAATGTACTCTTTAGCTTTACCGGTATTACTATCTATTAGTGCATCTAAAGTATTGAGGTTATTGAACAAAAAATGCGGATCAATTTGTGAGCGCAATAGTTTTAATTCGTTTTCTTTTTGTTGTTTCTGCACTTTAAAAAACTGTGCTTGGCTTTCATAGAATTTTTTTGAAAGTAATATACCTAAAGTGAATCCTACCTCTTCGGTAATTTCAAAAACACTTATCGCAATTAGGTTATACCACTTAGGAAAATTATTCCAATCATGACCTCCAGACCAAAAACCAGCTATATAGGTAATAAACCCACCTATACCTAATATAATTAATCCCCAAAATGTAAGGTGAAAATACTTTTTATCTTTTATAAGAAAATTTGGAATAATCCAGTAAATAAAAAGCATACTAACTATAAAAGAAGTGATGATAGCTGCCGGAATATCTATAAAATACTCTATAAGCTCACTATCTTGCCTGTAATAGTTAATACAATTTAATATAGTAGTAACCAAATATACGATAGCTATTACTACATAATCTGATCTTTTTAACTTAGTATTCATATTTTAATTTACCTATTTTTTTGTTTTCTGATAGCTCTAAAGGACCATCGTGTAAAAAAAATAATCGTAAGAATAAGAAAAATTAAAATCAAACCTACGCTAATATATAATTTTGTTCTACCTGGATCAGAAAGCATATAGAAAAAGAGGTCTTGACCTAATTGCTCTCCATACTCTGAATTTGTAAATAGTACATATCCCCAATCTTTTTTGGTATCTAATGTAAACCAACCTGTAAATCCCTCATTATTGCCACTATGCAGATAAAGGTTTGTAAAAGGTAAATGAGGAATTGTAAAACCTAAAGAATATGATACGTCAAAATCATCATAAGGTACTTTTGAATGAGGTTTCAGTAACTCAGAATAACTCTCTTGAGACAAAACGTCTTTATTCATTACGGCAATCATCCATTTCGAGAATTCCAAAGGTTCTGAATGCATTGAGGATGGCGCATAAAATTTTCTATCTTCCTTTTTGAACCAATACTCATTTTTCCAATCAATCCACTTACCATCTTCATCATAAGGCTCTGCTTTATGCTGTCTAGTGTATTCATTTTGAACATAGACTGTATGTTTCAAACCAAGTGGGGCGGCTATTCTCTTTTGAAACTCGGCTTCTAGTCCTGCATCATCAGTTTTTAAAATATGTTTTAGCACCAGAGTCAAATATTGATACCCTTCTCCAGAATACAAATAATCGGTTCCAGGTTCAAATTGAATATTAAGCCTATTATCATCATTATCTTCTCTCCAATTTGGAAATCCGCTACGGTGGCAAAGAACCATTCTAGCTGTTATTTTCTTGTAACGTTCATCATGAGCAATATCTGGATACTCCATATATTGATATAGTGGTTTATCTAAATCTAATAATCCATCTTCGACAAAAGTCATCACAAAAAATCCGAATACTGGCTTTGATATTGAAGCTACTTCAAAAATGGTCTGGTTGGTTATAGGTAGTTTTTCTTCCACATTAGCGTATCCTTTTGTTTTATGGTATACTACTTCTCCATTATTAACAACAACAAATGATACCCCTGGAATATTATATTCCTTCATTTTTGAGTCAATAAAAGCATCAATAGAATCTTTAGGAATATCAAAACCCAAATAACTATCTATAGAAGTCTGTTTTTTTGAAGTACAACTTAAGACGCCCACACTAAGTGCAACGAGGAAACCAAAATGTTTTATATACTTTCTCATTACATTATATTTAGTTCTTGTTGTTAATTCTGTCTTGTTCTTCTTTTGAAACATTGCCTCGCTTTTTGTTTTTATTAAACTTCGAACCAAAACTATAATTTAACTGCAAATATAAATTTTGTCTTGGCCAATCATTTACTATGTCTGCATTTACATTATCATAGGTAATGTTACCTAAGAATTTTCTATTCAGGATCTCTTCTAATTCTACACTAACTTTTAAACGATCGTTTAAAAATTTCTTACTTAGGGCAATATCAATTCCGGCAATCCATTTATATTCTATTTGTCCTTCTAACCCACCTGTTGTATAATATCCAGAAATTTCGGAATTGATCCCCCATGGCAATTTGTATTCTGCGCTGGTATACCAGGTAAAACTCCATTGAGAAAGATCTAAAGCCGGTGTTAGTCTTTCAGACATATACTCATTATAATTTGCAATAACTCCTGTAAAACCATCTAATCCTTCAATAAAATCCAGGGGTGCAAATAAGCTAGTACTTAAGTTATTGTTTTTAGCAAGATTAATTACTGAGCGTGAGGTTTCTGCAGATACATCATTTTGGGTAATAATTTCAAATAAAGCATCAGTGGTTTCTCTATAACTTACACTAAAAAAGGGTTGTTCTTCATAGGTTAGATTAAATTGAAAACTATTTGTAAATGCCGGCTTCAAATTAGGATTTCCAGCTTCAAAAGTAAACGGATCATAATAGTACACAAATGAATTTAAAGAACCATATGACGGACGTTGTATACGATAGCTATAGGCTACATTTGCACTAATTTGATTCGCAATTTTTCTACCAAGACTTATGCTAGGAAAAAATTTAGAAATAGTTCTGGACCTAGTTTCAGCCTGTGTTACTGAGGTTCCTTTAGTATCGCTTTCTTCCCAACGCAAGCCTCCAGAAAATGACCATTTATTAAGTTTTGCATTAAATTTTGAATACAGTGCCAAAATACTCTCATCTATTAAGAATCGATTGGTTTGACTAACATTATCTACAAAAACACCTTCTTCATTTTGGGTAAAAGACTGCAAGTCACTATCCGAGTCTATTTTTGAATATTTTGCCCCTGCTCCCCAACTAAAATTATCATTACCCATCCGTTTATAATCTCCTTTATAGGTAAAAATTTCATACGTTGCATCCTGAAAATAACGTTGGTTGTTATACTCTATAGGGCTCTCATCAATTTTGAATAAATTATTTTCGTTTTCGTAATCATAATCTATATAATTAAAATCTAAAGTCACTTTATTTTTTTGATCATCAAACTCATAGTATGGATTTAGAGTGAAGGTAATTCGATCTCTATCAAAACTATTATCGGTCAACAAATTTGTTTCAGATGTTTCATTAATGATTGTTGTACTGTTTGATGTAATTCGATCGGATTGCGACTGAATTCTATTAGCACTAACACCTAAGGTATTTTTATCATTTATGTAATAATCAATTCTACCGTTTATTCTAAATGTTTCAGGGTCAAATGGAGAAATAGATGTTTGTTGATAGGTTTCATCCAAAACTTTACGTGATATAATTAAATCCTCTCGCCATGAAGATCTGTTATAACCAGCGCTGGTCTGCCAATTTAATTTGTTTTTATAACTCGCAATCGATGCACTGGTGCCATACAAAAAATCTTCTACGTACCCCATTGTAGTTTTTAAATTACCATGTGTTCCTAATTTTACATTTCGCTTTAAGATAATATTGATAATAGGTCCAGATCCTTCGGCATCATACTCTGCTCCCGGCTGCTGTATAAGTTCTACTCTGGCTATATTATCTGCAGGCATTTCTCTCAATAAAGCGGCTACATCCATATAATCTGTAGTTTTTCCATTGATTAGAATCCTTATATTTCCTTGTCCTCCATAATTTATAGTACCGTTGGTTACAATCACACCTGGTATTTTTTTCATAACATCTTGTAAGTTGGTATTTATCATTTCTGACTTTTCGATGTCTACAATAAGTTTTTCAGCAGTTTGTTTTATAATTGGTTTTTTATACGTAACAATAACTTCATCTAACTGTTCGGATTGCAAAGAAAAATTTAGAGTAAAGGTAGTTCTTGAACTATCGAGTTTAAATACTTTAGATACACTTGTATTATATCCAAGCATCGAGACTTCTATTCGATATTGTCCTACCTTTTGATCTTCAAAAAAATACGTACCAGTATCTGTTGTGGCCATAGCATCGACCGCTTTATTAGTCTGATTATTATATAGTATCACATTCGCAAAAACCAAAGGAGTATTATCTCCATCTGTAATCTTTCCGTTGACAGAATATTGGGCATGCAGTACCTGCATTAGCATAGTAAATGCTAATAAAATTGTTTTTTTAAACTCCATAATGGCTTTGTTTTTCCCTTTAAGATTTTGGTAGAACATATGACATGTTCTGCAATGTATTTAAATGTTATTTGTACTTACTTTTTCAAGCAAACAACCATGAAGAATGATTTATATTATTGCCGTTAATTGAATAGCTACTTCTATCAAAGTATCATTTCGCATACACTTAATTGTAACTTTTGTATTCTCTTGTCGCAATAATTTTCGAAGTGTAGTTAATGAAGAATCTTTTGCCTTAACACCATTAATTTCAATTATTTCATCTCCAATTTTCATTTTAGACAATGCAGATGGTGAATCTGAAATGATGTTATCAATAAGCACTTTTGTTTTAGTCTCATCTAGAGATAATTTTAAGCCAGAATAAGACACATCATAAGGTACATTATTATACATATTGTTAGGTTCCCAATAGCTTTCTTTTCTTTTATAGTCAAAAATGATATTAAATCTTTTTAGTATTTCGTTTCCTATTATACCAGCAATACCCTCATGAGCAAGTACGCCCGATTTTGTATTATAAATTCTGACAGGTATATTAGAAAATTGAAACTTCTGAAGTTTAAGCTCTTTTAATCTGCCAACCTCTGCAATAGTAGTATTTGAAGAATACCCTCTTGATTTAACACTATAGGTTTTACCGATTGATTTTTTTAATTGATGTCTTTGTGCATACGGTGTGCAAAAACCCATAGCCAAACCAGCCCCGTTATCTAGAATAAATTCTCCATCAAGGTAGTTTCCGTTTCCAATGTCAATCTTCGCTTTTGCAGTAGGTACTTTTCCTAGATCAATTTTTACTAACCCTCCTTTACCCACATATTTATATCCTCGTGAAGCATAGAGTTCTATTTCTGATGTATCATAATTAATTTTGACAACATACTTTTTGAATATATCATAGCCAATAATTCCATCTATATCTGTACCCAGAACTTTCTCAAGATGTAATAATGGAGCACTATATAAATCTATTTTTTTCAACCTCAAATCACGTATTACTAGCTCATTATTTTTAACAACTTTCAATTCAATTTTTCCTGAAGCTCCTTTTGAAGTTGTTGTTTTGGAACCTATTAATTCAAGTCTCTTTGCTGTTGTAGAATTTATTGATGTAACTCCTGCCCCAGTATCAAACACAAAGTGCAAATTATCAGAATCATTAACCTTAACCTTTATAAACAAATGATTTCCTTCTAGTTGGAAAGGGATTTTTGTTATTAGATTTGACTTTTGCGCCAAGATAGTTGTTGTAAAGCAAAAAGTAACGTAGAAAAATATAGCTATTCGTTTCATAATTGATCCATTGATTTTTAATGATTTCCAATACAAAACTAAAGGTGTACAAGTATTCAATAATATAAATTCTGACGAATCGGGATAAAAAAAAGTCGAAATGGGGTTTATTCCTTTCTAGTTATTATTGCTCTAGTAAAAAAACACTATTATCAAAAAAAGAGAAGTCAAAGTAGTAGGTAGAGAAGTGTAGACTAAAATAATTCATTTTATTCAAAAACGGCAACTTTATCTTTTAAAAATTAACGTTCTGGTGCATCATAGATTTGACACGTTAAAGCTTTTTATAATAATCGCTTTTTCATTTTGTTAAGCTCTTCTTCGATCAGTAGAAGTTTATCATCCATGTTTTCTCCAAACTCTGGAATACGTCTACAAAACACATATCGTACTCTCCATAGTTCTTTAATTTTAGAGATAGGAAATACTTCATCTTCAATATTTTTATGATCAGCACGTAATACAGCATTACTATTAGTGATATAAAGTCTTCTAAAAATTAATCTCCCTTCTACTACAACAACAACTAGGGTTCCATTATTCAGTTTTTTAATAATATTGGCAGGTACTTTTTCTCCTATAACAATATCTTTTGGATAGAACCCTTTATCATGTGAGGTCATTTCTAAATTAGAAACAGTATACCCTCTAAACTCTTTTGCAGGATTAACTGGCAATTGAATCGTTGGTAGTTCTTTGACAAAGTTTTCTTTATCATACAATGTAATGTACTCACTAGAAGTGCCATCTGTAATACATGGAATCAATGCAAACTGCTCTCGTTTTACATTTTCGGCATATGTAGTAAGGTCTCCCTTAAATTTTAGTAACTGATTTACAGTAAGCTCATGAGTAAGTATATTGTCGATCGTAATGCTAAAATAATTAGCTATTTTAATTATCGTTTCAATTTTAGGTTCACTTCTACCCTCCTCATAAGCCCCTAAAGTTCCGCGTTTCAGGTCAAAAAGCTCTGCAAAAGCCTGTTGACTCAACCCTTTTACACTTCGTATTTTTTTGATGTTTTTTCCAAAGAAAGACATTTTTTGCTAATTTTATTTGCAATTATCAAAAATAATTGTACTTTTACACTAACAATATTAGCTAATACTTTTGAAAAATGCTAATTTTAGTAGAAATACTTTCAAATTTTATCACTTTATTAAAGAAAGAGAGAGGAGTTACTAAAAATTTTAGCAATTAATCCAAACAAACAACTTTTAATCATCACAACTATGTTAGTCATTGTATTTTATATCACCAATTTAGTCATAAATATTGCCGAAAAGTTGAGCGACTTTTTGTAATATTGAAACGCTATCGAGAAACCAAAATAAACCTCTAATTATCAATCAAAAAACTAAAAAAATAACCATCACATGCAAGATCATTTTCAACTGGTAAAAGACTATTTACTGAAACTTAATTATAATATCATTCACGAAAATAAAGGCGAAGGTATTATAATGATCAGTAAAGAAAATGAAGGGATCAAAAATATGATTCTTGGTGTCGCACCTCCTATTTTAATAATGGAACAACATATTTTTAATATCAAAAATAAAAATGAAGCTGTATATAGAAGCTTACTTCAAAAAAACCGAGATATAGTACATGGAGCCTTTGTTCTCGATGAAACAGGTGAAAAAGTAATCTTTAGAGACACATTACAGGTAGAACATTTAGATTTAAATGAACTTGAAGGTTCTCTGAATTCCTTAGGCTTACTATTAAGCGAATATTCAGAACACATTATAAATTTTTCAAAATACTAATACTATGAACTTTTTTAAACGATTATTCAAAATAGGAGAAGCTGAGGCAAATTCTGCAATTGATAAGATGGAGGACCCTATCAAGATGACCGAACAAGGAATACGCGATATGAAAACTGATCTTGAAAAAAGCCTAGAAGCCTTAGCCCAAGTTAAAGCTCTGGCCATAAGAGCTAAAAATGATACTGAAGAATTTGCTGCAAAAGCCGAGGATTATCAACAAAAAGCTATGCTTATTCTTAAAAAAGCACAAAGTGGTGACATTGACACTACCGAAGCTGACCGATTAGCCAAAGAAGCATTGATTAAAAAAGAAGAATCGATGCAACACGTTACTCGTAGCAAAGGTGAGTCTGAAAGATTTGATAAATCTGTAGATCAATTGGAAAAAAACGTACAAGAAATCAAGCAGAATATCAGTAAATGGGAAAACGAACTAAAAACGTTAAAAGCCCGTGTAAAAGTTTCTAAAGCAACAAAGAACCTTAACAAGCAAATGGCCGAAATCGATAGTTCAAGCACAGTTTCTATGTTAGAACGTATGAGAGAAAAAGTAAGCCAGGAAGAAGCTCTTGCTGAAGCTTATGGCGATATTGCTAATGCATCTAAATCAATCGATGAAGAAATTGATGAAGCTATCGATATCACCGAAGCTAATGCTGAAGATGACTTAGCTAAGCTTAAAGAGCAACTCGGCCTGAAAGATAAAGATGCTTAAAGTCTTCATTGCAAGGAAGAAAACAAAGAACGTTTAATATAAAAACCTATGATAATTTCAACTACAGAAACGGTACCTAACAAGGAGATATCTGAGATATTAGGTATCGCGCGTGGGAGTACGGTGAGAGCAAGAAACATTGGGAGAGATGTTTTTGCCGGACTTAAAAATATCGTGGGTGGAGAAATTGAAGAGTACACCAAACTTCAGGCCCACTCACGTGAGCAAGCCATGAAAAGAATGATACAAGATGCAAAAAATTTAGGTGCCGATGGGGTAATAAATATTCGACTTACGACATCAATGGTTATGCAGGGAGCATCAGAGATATTAGCATACGGTACCGCGGTAAAACTTAAATAACCAAAATTATGGAAACAGCGTTTGTATTTCTACATGGAATGTTTTGGGTCGCTATTATCACTACTTTGGTTTATTTAGTCATTAGGAGGGTAAGAATATCTGAAAACGAAAACTTTGAGAAGAGGAATAACTAAATCAATTTTACTAACTATAAACACTAACCTTTGAAAGAATTATTTGACATAGCAATTTCTATAGTTAACCTACCCTTAACTATATTATTCGGATTATTAATCCTGTATTGGCTATTAACTACATTAACAGGAATAGACCTAGACTTCTTTGATGCAGATATCGATGTAGACATTGACGTAGATGTTGATGCTGATGTTGATATAGATACAGAATTTGACGCAAGAACAAATATAGATATCCAAGATGTATCGAATACCGAGGTGAAAAAAGAAGATGTTATTCGTAGAAGAGGAAAACTAAATTTTTTTCAGGTATTTCTCATTTATTTCAACTTTGTCGGTCTTCCGTTCATGTTCACTTTCAGTTTTTTTGTACTGTTTTGGTGGGCAATCACAATGGCAGGAACATCAATAACACATAGTTATGATAACGATTTTGGATTTGTATTTTTCTTTGGAGGCATCATTCCTGCACTTTTTCTAACAAAAATATTTACAGCACCGTTCAAACGATTTTTTACCAACTTCAACAATAAAGGTGAAAGTGCTTTAGAATTGTTAGGAAGACAAGGGATATTACAAAGTACTATTTCTGGAGAAAAGATTTCAACTCTAGAAATAAAGATTCAATCAGACCCAATTAAGGTTATGGTCAAATCAAAAGACGGGATGGAAATCCCTGCTAACACTACTGTAGAAATCGTAAATCAAGTTAAAAACAAACAACTTTATATCATTCAACCATTAAACTATTAATTTAATTATGAGCAACATAGCAAACATAGCCATCATCGTGGTGGTGGCATTAGTACTTCTTATAGTACTATATTTTATAATCATTGCCATTTTCTATAAGAAAATACCGCAAGGAGAATCGTTGGTAAGAACAGGTTTCGGAGGGACAGCTGTAGCCTTTGATAAAGGACTATATGTAATACCAGTACTACACAAAGTAGAAATCATGGATATTTCTATTAAAAAGATCGAAATTGAAAGGACAGGAATAAACGGACTAATCTGTAAAGATAATATCAGGGCAGATATCAAAGTTGCATTTTTTGTTAGAGTAAATAAATCTGTAGAAGATATTATTAATGTAGCACAAACCATTGGCTGTAACCGCGCTTCAGAAATTGACACTTTACGCAGCCTGTTTGATGCCAAATTCTCTGAAGCTTTAAAAACAGTGGGTAAAAAGTTTGAGTTTGTAGAATTATATGAAGCGCGTCGTGAGTTTCGTGATGAAATCATAAACATTATCGGCACCGATCTTAATGGATATATTCTTGATGATTGTGCAATCGATGATCTTGAACAGACTTCACTTAATGTTTTAAAGCCAGATAATATTCTTGATTCTGAAGGTATCAAGAAGATCACCGAGCTTACTGCGGCACAAAACATCAAATCGAATCTTATCAAACGTGATGAAGAAAAAGTAATTCGCAAACAAGATGTAGAAGCTCGTGAAGCGATTCTGGAGCTAGATAAACAATTAGCAGAAAAAGAAGAACAGCAAAAACGTGAGATTGCTAATATTAAGTCTCGCGAAGAAGCTGAAACGCTAAAAGTTGCAGAAGAAGAACGTCTAAAATCTGAAACAGCTCGTATTGCTACGGAAGAAAAAGTAAAAGTAGCAGAAGAAAATATGGAGCGACAAATTATTGTTGCCGCCAAAAACAAGCAACGTACTGATGCCGTAGAAACCGAAAGAGTAGAAAAAGATAGAATGCTTGAAGCTACAGAACGCGAAAGAATTGTGACGCTGGCTCAAATAGAAAAAGAAAAAGTTGTTGAGGTAGAGAAAAAGAATATCCAAGATGTGATTCGCGATCGTGTAATGCTCGAAAAGGGAGTAGTGCAAGAACAGGAGAACATGAAAGATATTGAAGCGTTTAAAACTGCAGACCGTGACAAGCAAGTAAAAATAACTATTGCCGAAGCAAATGCTGAAGAATCATTAATCAGAACTATAAAAGCTGCCGAAGCGCAAAAAGAAGCAGCTAAACAAAAAGCGGAAGAAATCAACATCGAAGCTCAAGCGCAAAAAGAAGCTAGTGAAAAAGAGGCTGAAGCACGTAAAACACTTGCTGAAGCACAAGCTAAAGAAGAAGCTACACTAGGAATGTCTGAAGCACAAGTAATGCATGCTAAAGCTGATGCCCGTGAGCGAGAAGGATTAGTAGAAGCTGTTGTAATTGAGAAAAAAGCAAGAGCCGAAGCTGCAGGTATACAAGCTAAAGCAGAAGCAGTACGCGAAGAAGGATTAGCAGAAGCAGAAGTAATCAAAGAAAAAGCATTAGCCGATGCTGCCGGAATTGAAGAAAAAGCGGAAGCTATGAAAAAACTAGATGGTGTTGGTAAAGAACACGAAGAGTTCAAGCTACGTTTAGATAAAGAATTGCAAGTAGACTTAGCTCATATAAATATCCAGAAAGAGATTGCTGATGCACAAGCCGAAGTTATTGGAGAGGCCTTAAAAGCAGCTAATATTGATATCGTTGGTGGTGAAACCATGTTCTTTGATCAGATTGTGGGTCAGATTACAAAAGCTAAAGGAATCGATAGACTCGTTCAACATTCAGATAACATACAGGATGTAAAAGATGCAATACTAGGAAGCGAAGATGTAAAAGGAAATCTTTTAGAAAAGATTAAAGAATTTGCTACCAAGTACGGAATCTCATCTGAAGATATCAAGAATCTTACCATAGCAAATCTATTGATGGAACTAAAACAAAAAACAACAGATCCTGACGAAAATAATCTGTTTACGAATTTGTTTAATCTGGCTAGTGGCCTGGGACTATCTGATAAAAAACTGAAATAAAACCCGAAAGGAGTTCTCCTCCTTGCAACAAGGAGGAGATTAAATTGCGCAAAGCGGAAGAAAGAGGTGTTTAAAGCACACCACAATACATATATGTACACCATCACAACAACATTTTTAGACCCATAAAGTCAATCCCTGAAAGTCAAGAACTCTCTTTGGGGTAGCGAGGTATTGACTAGATGGGATTTATTTAACTTTTAAAATGGTTTAATTATGGGATTTGGAGGATCAACTGCAGCGATGATTGCATCGCTTAAAAATAATAATAGAAGAAATAAAAGAGAAGCTTTTGAAGGATGGACAGGTTTTGACAAAGAAAGCCAAGGGATCAAAGTAGAACCTGTTTCTGAAGAACTATTACAAGAGATCAGAAATAAATTAAAGAAGCAACGAAGAAAAACGAAGATTAAAAATATGATTATTATGCTTTTAAGTATAATAGCAACCATAATCTTTATTATGCTATTCTTTTCTTACTTTGAAAATAGTATTTGATTTCTTGTACCGACAATCAAATTGATACAGGAATTCTCATTAGGAACACTCATGCCAGGCTGAGCTTGTCGAAGTTATTATCAAACGAATGAAAAATTCGATTTAAAACATGCAAGAAGAAAACACTAATAACATACAATTAGACGGAGGCACATACGAGATCATTCAAAATCGTTTGCAAAAACACAAGGGTGAGCTACAAAACCGACTAACACAACTTAATGATGCAAGAAAAGAGGTTTTTGGTAGTGTAGAGACCAAACTTATTGCAAACAATCGAATCAATACAGAAAACAACTGTATCGCTCGCGATATTGTTACTATAGGCGAATATTGCTTGTTCGGATATAATGTTCACTTCGGGCTTCGCACAGAGATTACCTTAGCAGATGTATTCAGTATTTATACTTATACCGATGATCATTTCTCGGCCAAATCATTAGATCTAATTAACGATCCCATATTTATGGATGACTTTACCAATCTCTATAAATATTATCGCAATACGATATTTTCAAAATTTGCAGTCGTTGGCAACTATCTGCATATGGTTTTTCAACTAAGTGAAAGTATTTCTGATATCAAAACTTTCAAATGGTTAATCAATGATGGTACACTTACCTATGTAGACAACCGTAGCGAACACGAATTCAAGTTTCCAAAGCAACATGAATTTAATTGGACCGAAGTAACACGAGATATGCATCGATATGGAGCACATCCGCATATTTCAATTCTTGATAAAATATTTGTAGAAACCATTGGTGGTGACCTAACGATTAAGATCGAAGACAATACTGATGAAGGAAAAGGTATTCTGGATGAACCCGTAGAACATGTAGATCAAACCTTAGATGATGGACAATATCGCTTTGCAGATATTGGAAACCTGATTACCTTAGAGATTAAACCTTTCCAAGAAGCCCCCCGTTATTTTGTGTATAATCACAAAATGCAAGAGGTCAAAAAGATCGAATGTATCAAAGATGCCTGTGTTTTGCTTCCTGATGATCAGGGAATTATCTATCCAAATGGATATTATCTACAATCTGGAGAATACAAACTATTTACAAATGAAGTGTCGGATGTAAAGTTTCAGGAAAAAATCATCTCTCCTAATGGCGAAGATTTCTTATACGTATTTTACGAAAGTGAAAAAGGGTTATACACCTTAATGTCCTATAACGTTATTGAGCAAGAAGTCAAAACACCTATTATCTGTAATGGTTTCACTATTCTACAAGGAGGAGAACTATGTTACTTTAAAACCGAAGACGAGCAAACCAAACATCATGTCATTCAGATTTGGCAAACCCCTTTTATGAAAGGAGATGTTTTACCTTCTGAACATACGGATACATTACTATACAAAATCGGTAATAAAGACATTGTTAAAGCCATGGCCGAATGTCATGCATTAATCACTTTGTTAAACAAAGAAGATAGTTATGATGGGTTATATGATGATATTGCCAAATTCTCTAATGATGTTGTAGACAGTTACTACTGGATTCGTGAAGAAGACACATTTAGGTTAGATTTACCATTAGAAGAAATCAACGGGGCGGCAAATGCTGCTATTGATGAGTTTGAAAAAGTAGTACAACTTCGTAAAACAGCTACTAACGTCACCAAAGAAACACAAGATAAGGCAGAAGGGATCTTTGGAAAAATTAAAAGTAGTTCATTTAAGTCTATCGATGATTTTGTGCAGGTACTCTCACAATTACGTACGCTGCGAGGTGAGGTAATAGGACTACATGATATCCGGTATGTAGATACAACATTTATTAAGCAATTAGAGACCGAAATTGCAGCGCAAACTGAAACAATTTCACAACGATGTGTTCAGTTTTTATTAGATGATAAAGCACTTCTACCCTACCATGCCAGGGTTGAAGAAAAGCAAACCGAACTCGAAAAAATTAAAAAGGTAATTAATGCCAAAAAATTAGAAGAAGAAGTAAATCAAATCGCAACAGATCTCGAAATGTTAATCGATATCGTGTCCAATCTGCAGATCGAAGACACTTCACATTCTACCAAAATTATTGATAACATATCCTTGATTTTTGCCACAATCAATCAGCTCAAAGCCGGGATTAAAAACAAAATAAAATCTCTGGGAAGCAAAGAAGCAACTGCCGAATTTGCTGCCCAGCTTAAATTGGTAGATCAAAGCATTATCAATTACCTCGATATTGCCAGTACTCCAGAAAAGACGGACGAATTATTAAACAAAGTTTCTGTTCAATTAGAAGATCTCGAAGGACGTTTTGCAGATTTTGAAGAATTTATTACCCAGATCATCGAAAAACGAGAAGAGGTGTATAATGCTTTCGAAGGTCGAAAAAATAGCCTTATCGAAGGTCGAAATAAAAAAGCTGTCGCTCTAGAAAACGCTGCCAATCGCATCCTAAAAGGAGTTACCAAAAAGGCCTTAAGTTTTGATGCCGTTGTTGACATTAATGGATATTTTGCTTCAGATCTTATGATCAATAAATTAAGAGATATCATTGTAAAACTAAAAGAGCTTGATGATGCGGGCAAAGCCGAAGCGATAGAAACGGCGCTTAAAGTAGCTAAAGAAGATGCCACTCGTAAACTTAAAGACAAACAAGACCTGTATGAAGATGGAGAAAAAATCATCAAACTGGGTAAACACAAATTTGGGGTAAACAAACAACCTTTGGATTTAACCATTGTGTATAAAGATAATACACTGGTCTACCATCTTACTGGTACCGATTTTTATCAAGAGATTAATAATGAAATATTACTTCAATCTCAAAAATACTGGGACCAGGAATTAATTTCTGAAAATGAAAAGATATATAGATCGGTCTATCTAGCATATAAAATATTTAAATCCACTGATTCTGAAAAACTTGTAAGTTCAACCGAAGAGCAACTTCTCGACCTTATAAAAACCGAGAGTAGTAAGAATTATGCAGAAGGGTATGTAAAAGGAGTTCATGATGTAGATGCCGCTAAAATTCTAAAAGTATTAGTTACCAAAGATCACGACTTGGGGTTACTAAAATACGCTCCAAAAACAAGAGCTTATGCACAGTACTTTTGGTTTGGTTTAAATCCAGAAAAACAGAGCTATTGGAATGAGACCATCAAAGCTTCAGGAGAAGTATTACAGGCTTTTCCGGACAGTAATGAATACCAAAAAGTGATCACAAATTTAGAAGAAGAAATTTTAGCATTCGCAAAAACCACAAACCTTTTTGAAACAAGTTTAAGCAATAACATTTCTAGATATTTATTTGATGAATTACAAAGCGATCACACTTTTTGCATTAGTCAAACCGCAAATGAAATATATGATGCTTTTATTACTGAATTAAAAAAGAAAAAAGTATTTATCAAACTGAAAAAATCGCTACAATTAGATGCCAAACCGCGTTCTAATGGTACTATAAACTGGAATGATAAAATTAATCTTGCCTTGCAATGGGTAAGTTCATATATAAAAGCACATCATCCTGACCAAATAGAATATGCACAAGAAACTGTTTGTGTTTTATTATTTAAAGATACATCTGCATCAGAAATAATTCATGTAAATCCTAAACATAAAATTGAAGGGTTAAAAGGTAGCCATGCTACTATTATTGAGGGAGTTTTTGAGTTTCATTATCATGATTTTATTTCGATATTAGGATATTTTACTGAGGTAGAAGTTCCAGCTTTTGAAGCCTATCGAGAAGCAAAACACAAAGTAACCGAAGATTTAAAAGAAGACCTGAAACTAAATGAATTTAAGCCCAAGGTACTTTCGTCTTTTGTAAGAAACAAGCTCATCGATCAAGTGTATTTACCATTATTTGGAGATAATTTATCTAAACAATTAGGTAGCGTTGGCCAAAACAAACGTACCGACCGCATGGGGATGTTGTTATTAATCTCACCTCCTGGATATGGTAAAACTACGTTGATGGAGTATATGGCCAATCGATTAGGGTTGGTATTCATGAAAATTAATGGTCCGGCAATTGGCCACGAGGTAACATCGGTTGATCCAATGGCAGCTAATAATGCTGCTGCCAGAGAAGAGTTAAAAAAGCTAAACCTGGCTTTTGAAATGGGTAATAATGTAATGTTATACCTTGATGATATCCAACATTGTAATCCTGAGTTTTTACAGAAATTCATTTCGTTAGCCGATGGTACTCGTAAAATTGAAGGAATCTACAACGGAAACCCAAAAACTTATGATTTGCGTAGTAAGCGTTTCTGTGTAATCATGGCAGGAAACCCATATACAGAGAGTGGCGAAAAATTTCAGATCCCGGATATGTTAGCCAATCGTGCCGATATTTATAATCTTGGTGACATTATTGGAGATACAGCAGATTTGTTTAAATTAAGTTTGATCGAGAATTCAATGACTTCAAACCCTGTATTACATCAATTAAGCAGTAAGTATTTTGAAGATATCTATCGACTAATTGAAATCGTAGAAACAGGATCTCAAGAAGGAATCGAATTACAAGGCAATCATACCAAACAAGAAATACAAGATTACTTGGCTGTGTTAGAAAAAGTAGTCACCATTCGCAATACGGTTTTAAAAGTAAATGAAACGTATATCAAATCGGCGGCAATGGAAGATGCATATCGCACCGAACCTTCATTTAAGTTGCAGGGGTCCTATCGAGATATGAGTAAACTAGTAGCCAAGGTAGTTCCTATTATGAACAAACAAGAACTTGAAACGCTACTCCTATCTCATTATGAAAATGAATCACAAACACTAACTAGTGCTGCCGAAGCCAATCTGCTGAAGTATAAAGAAATGACCGAAACCATTTCTAAAGACGAAACCTCTCGTTGGGGCACCATCAAAGAAACTTTTGTAAAGAACAATAAGCTCAAAGGTTTCGGCGACAAAAATGAAATGGCGCAAGTGCTGGCACAAATGATGCAGTTTAGCGATCACTTAGCCGGTATACAAGAGGTATTGAAGAAAGGATTGAAAAAATAATAACAACCTACCTCATAGATCTCAAGGATTTATGAGGTATTTTCTATCAATGTTGCTTTAAATTTTAAAAAATATTTTATATTTTTACATAAACACTTATATAAATACTTATGAAAGATAGCCTGCAGCAATATGGTGAATTAGGTTTAGGTTCCAGGTTTAAACGCCTTAGCGAATACATGATGAAAGAAATTCAACTGGTATACACTGCTAGTAATATAGATTTTGATCCCTATTTGTTTCCGATCTTCAGAGTAATTATAGACAAAGAGTTAACTACTACTACTGATATTCAAGAAGCGCTACAATACACTCAGCCTGCCATCACGCAAGCCTTAAAAAAGCTAATAAACAAACAATTAGTTTCCTATAAAACTGATAAAACTGATAAACGAAAAAAGCTATTCAGACTTACCAAAAAAGGAAGTGAAATTCATCAAACAATGCTGCCACTATGGAAAGTTATTGATGAACAAGTCAAATGGCTCACCGAAGGCACTTCGGTAAGCCTAACAAGTCACTTAACACATCTCGAAAATCAATTAAAAGAAAAATCTTTAAGTCAGCGAATATTAGAAAAATATAACCAATAATGTATACCATTAGACCCGCCATACAATCAGACGAACCTCATATTCTTGCACTATATAAAAAGGTAGCACAACAATCTGGTGGCATTATACGGGTTACTAATGAGATTACTCTAGAGTACATCAGAGATTTTGTATCAAAAAGTATACAGGATGGAATTATTTTGGTAACAGTGAATCCTGATGATAATCAAATTATTGCCGAAATTCATGCCTATCGTATCGGTCTCTCCGCTTTTAGGCATATACTTACCGATTTAACTATTGTAGTAGCCCCGGATTTTCAAGGACAAAAGATAGGAAAAACACTATTTAATCAATTTCTAGAAACCATAGAATCCGAATATCCTCATATTCTTAGAGTAGAATTGTTTGTTAGAGAAAACAATAAAAACACCATTCAATTCTATTCAAGATTAGGATTTATAAACGAAGGAAGACAGCATCAAAAAATTAAAAACCTTGATCATAGTTTAGAAACCCCTATTCATATGGCCTGGTTTAATTCTAATTACAATACAGCGTTATGAAAAATTCAAAAACAATGACTGCAACTATAATTCCGTTTGATCCAAAATACGCAAAAGACTTTGCGAGACTTAACATAGAATGGTTAGAAAAATATTTTGTTGTTGAACCTTTAGACAAAGAGTTATTACAACAATGCGAAGAAACTATTATCAATAAAGGCGGTTATATCTTTTTTGCAAAAGTAGGAGATGAAATCGCCGGAACTTTTTCTCTAATTAATATTGAAGAAAATGTTTATGAGTTAGGCAAAATGGCCGTTTCGCCAAAATTTCAAGGCTTAAAAATCGGACAACAATTGTTACAATTTTGTATTGATTTTGCAAAAGAACAAGAATGGAAGAAAATTATCTTGTATTCAAATCGAATTCTAGAAAATGCAATTTACATCTACAATAAGTTCGGTTTTACAGAAATACCTATAGAAGAAAACCCACTCTATAAGCGAAGTAACATCAAAATGCAATTAATTCTATAAAAAAATCCGCTTTGCAAAACAATGTGCAAAGCGGATTCTAAATAGGTAATTCCCTTTTTTAACTAATCATGAAATCATTTAGATACACTATGGTTTTTGCCATAGTTGTTATCCCAGTATTCTTGTCCATTTACCTTATATACAACCGCATATTCTACAGTATTGATCGATTTATCAAATCTTGTACTCCCTGTCCATCTTTCAACCCCAAACTGATTTGGACTTTGGATGTAAAAAAATGGGCCACTATACCAATAGTTTCTATAGTCAAGCGTGAAATAGCTTTGTGTTTGCCAACCATCTGTTGTATAAAGTACACCCACTTCTTTATTTGGAGCCAGATTTCTAACATCTACAGTAACTGTTAATGAGTTTTGATCATAACTCGGGAAATAATTTACACTATCAAAATCAGTATCCACACTAAGGTTAGCATCAGGATCGGCAATAAAATATCCATCTCTTCTCGCCATCTTATAATTAGCTCCATTATTGTTATCCCAGTATGTATTACCATCTACAACATATTTCACAACAAATTCGTCATCATAAACAGGCGAAACACCGTACCCTCCAATATTACTCGCTCCTGTCCATAACTCGTTTTGATCATCTATATCCATACTATAGCTTAACGGAATTTCTTCCCAAGTTCCATCTATCTTTTCATGATAAATACTCACTTGTTTGTCATAAGCAAGGTCGGCCACTTTTACTGTAAACTTTCTGGTATACGTACTGTATCCTCTGTACCCGCCAGAAGACGTCCACGACTTAACCAGGCGTACCTGATCAGAGCTTTTAATTTCGGCTTCGGCTTCGGTTTTTACTATTAAGCTTTCAGGGCCTTCTACAAGATCATCTTCTGTTGAACAAGAAAAGACAACTAAACTGATTAATAAATAAATGTAATTTTTCATTGTGTGGTGGTTTTAAAAGTTAAATATTTAGTTTGAGCTATTTACAGTAAAATTCCTTCCATAATTATTATCCCAATACTCTTGCCCATTTACCTTGTAAACTACCGCATACTCAACACTATTAATGGAAGCATCAAGAATTACCGATCCAGTCCATCTTTCGATATTAAATTGGTTTGGACTTATTAATACATATTGATAACCGCTATACCATCTTGGTGTAAACGATAAAGGAAGATATTGTATGGTCTGCCATCCGTCGGTAGTATAAGCGACTTCGACTTGTTTATCTGAAGTAATATTTCTTACATCAGCAATTACCGAAAATTTATTACCCGAACTTCCGTAAACTGGGTATAAACTATCATAATCGGCATCTACACTTATATTAAGATCTGCTTGTGCAAAAAACGAGCCTACTTCCTTTTCCTGGATACTATAATTGCTTCCATTATTATTATCCCAATAGGTATTTCCATCTACATCATATTTAACAACAAATTCATCGTCATAGATTTTAGCTTCAGTGTATCCGGTATAGCGATATTCTCCTATCCAAATTTCATTTTGATTATCAAGGCTATATGCATATGATAGTGGTATTTCTTCCCAGGTACCGTCAACTTTTTCATGATAAATACTTACTTGTTTATCATAAGCAAGGTTAGAGACTCTCACCGTAAATTTTCTGGTCCATGTATTAAATCCTCTATAATAGCTATAAGAGTTCCAGGCTTTAACTAAATTCACATTGGAAATACCCTGTGTAGATTTAAGCTCTAGGACTTGAACATCTTCAATACTTTGAGTTGAAATACTCTCATCATCTGTTGAACAGGAAAAAACAATGAGGCTTAGGAATAGATATAAATACTTTTTCATTTTTAGAGTGATTTGTGCTTGTTGTTTTATTAAGTAGAATATTATTGATTGATAGTATAATTTTTTCCGTAGTTATTATCCCAATATTCCTGTCCATTTACCTTATATACAACCGCATATTCAATAGAACTTACATTGGCATCTACTCGCACAGAAGTTTCCCACTTATCAATATCAAATTGATTTGGGCTTATAATATAATTTGAATACCCCACTCTAAAGTATCTTTGATAACTTAGGGAAGCGCGTTGCACCGTAGCCCAGTTATCAGTGGTATATACCACTTCGACCGCTCCGGGTGCTCCATAATCTCGTCGTGCATCTACATTAATAGCAAAATAGCTTCCAGTAAACCTGGTGTAGTACTGATCTACCATCACCTCTATTTCTTCGCTTAGATTTGCCCCTATATTAACTTGCATGCTATAATTAGCCCCGTTATTATTATCCCAATAGGTTTGTTGGTCTACTACATATTTTACCACAAATTCATCACTATAGATTTCTGTTTCGGGCTCTACCTCACCTACCCAGATTTCTTCATCATTGCCAATACTCTGCTGATATGTTAATGGAATATCCACCCAGTTGCCACTCGGAGTAGCGTGATGAATGAAAACCTCTTTTTGATATGCCAGGTTTTTTACCTTAACGACAAAACGCCTCACATATCTGCTTCTTACCGGACTACTACTATTTGATGTCCAAGCCCTAAGAAGCTCTACATTGTCTGAACTGTTTTTTGCTGCCAATTCTGCCGATTCTAATACAGAATCGATTTGGTCTGTGTCCTGAGTACATGAATACAAACTCAAAACAGCTGTTAATAGGATTAGAATTCTTTTCATAATTAATGTTTGTTAGATTTTTGTGGTTTTTAGTTGATTGTTGATTTTAACTTTTCGAAAAAGTTTAGTGTCGATTTTAATTGCTCTATTGAAGTACGCTAACAGGGCATAAAGAGACAATTCGCACGATAAGAATTAACAATTATTTTACGAAAAACGATTTCGTACAGAAGCATTTTTAACCAAAAATTAAATTCAAAAAATTGGAATTATGAGGTTCTTAAAGACTGTCAATGTTTTTTATTAAAATAGTTTTAGCTGCGAAAAATTTTAGTTGAATAGAGGCGAAAATTTTAGATCATGTTTTCATCATAAAACAAATGCGAAAACCTTTTCATTGAATTTTCATGAAAAATGAGAGTGAAAGTTTTCGTAAAAAAAATAAGTTCTGGATCTTAAACTTGTTGAATATCCAGAACTTTAGTACTTAATTTTACATCTATACTTGTGTGATGATTATCAAAAGTTAATTATTAATCTTTAAAAACCTTCACACATGAAAACAAAATCATTCTTAAAACTATCATTTGCAATTGCTGCCCTTGCCATAGGAGTTACCAGTTGTGAAAATGAAACCGAAACCACAAACCAAGAAACTACGGTTGCCGAAATTCCTGAAAAAATCATACCTGTTAGTAAAGCCATCAACGAGTATAACAATTTTTACAATACTCGTGTTGCTTCATTTCAAAATGAAACTGCCGCCAAAGACAATAGAGCTGTGTGGTATGATCTACAAACATTAGAAAAATACTTGCAAAAAATCGAAACCATAGCACAACAAAAAGGGATCGAGATTACTAATTTAGGTTTTGTTCTTGGAGCAGATCACAATAACAAAAGAACCGTTTTTCTGGCACCTATGACTTTTGATTCAGAATTAGGAATCAACAGGGCATTTTCAATAGACAATGATAAGATTACCTTCTTACATGCCAGTCCTTTTGATAATCATTCAAAAATTACAGACCAAGTAAAATTTGCAACTACTAATCAAAGCTTGATCTTGAGTAGTGATGGATACATCTCCTCTGACAAGGCTATTACTATGTACAATAATTATTATGACTCCAAGCTTAAACCCTTAACTGATGTGATAAAAAATGATACCAGAATCTGTTTTTACGAAAAGGGAGTATTTAAAAATTACCTGGCATACATCAAACAACAAGCAGCAAATAACCACATTAGCGTATCGGGTATAAACATAGTATTTGGGGTATACGGAAAAGATGCTTCGTTTGGAGCTTATGCAAATCACCAAACTTTGTTTTTTGCGCCAACTACTTCCGAAGCTAAAAGCCAAAACAACAACAGCTCGTACACTTTAGTAGATAATGAGATGATCATTTTGGATTTTAGTAAGACACATTTAGAAAAAATAGTTTCTAAATTTAATAGTTTAGGTTCTACTTCAATAGCGAATGAAGTCACAGGAACACCTCCAATGGGTAGATAAGGCATCTAATTATGTGTCAATAAAACGGCATGAAATAGCACTTCAAAATGAGATAGGGGAGAATAATTCTCCTTATCTCATTTTTTTATTATTCAACAACAGTTAATCCCCTTTTTTGCACAGGGGGTTTTTCCCCTTTTTCAAACTTTCTGTTTTCAATACCTATGCTTCAAACTCCGGCAAAAGCACTTTATTAACAAGGAGTTACCACATGTACTCTTTAACAAAACTGGCGATTCTCTTTTTATAACTACATAATAATAGTATTTTTAGTAATCACAAACATCTTAAACACCTAAACAATGGACAACAAGACTAACTTTTTAACACGGCTTAAAACCTATCCTTTAGAGTATTTTGGCACTGCTGTTATTGGCGGGTTAATTGCATTTGTTATTGCAAAAGCATTAATACCAGGACCAAATCTTGGTGCTTATCCACCGGATGGTAATGACCCACAAGACCTTCTTACCCTGGATCAAATCGGGGATTTATATTATCGCTATGCATGGGATCGAGCTACAATTATTGATAAAGCCGAAAGAAGCCATATAGCCGATTTTGAAGCAGTAAGATCTGTAACTTTTGAGTACCAGGATTTAAAAAACTATATCGATTTTATCGAAAAGAACTCTATCGAAGCTAATATAAAAATCTCGGGACTACGGTTTTATTACGGCAAATACAAAAATGACAGGCCCGATAAGCAAAAAGGGCGACAAATGCTATTTTTTAACCCAACGGTGTTTGATAAAACCGATCAAAAAGATCTTGCTTACGCCATTGATAGAACAGGAGGCAAAACGGGCATTGCCTATTTAAGGGATATTGTAAAAAAACCAATACGAAAAAACCCTAATGACACGACCAACACTGATAATACTGTAGGCTATTTAGAAAAATTAGATATTATAAACGAGGCATCTGCCCTTTCTTTTTTGAATTTCTCATCGAGCTATACCATTCAACCTCAAGCAAAAAACGGGGGTGGTCAACAAAGTCCTCCACCATATGATATCGAATAAAACTAAAATATAACAATGGATATAGGGGTTTATGTATTCCTTAGAGATTTTTCAACTCTATTTATAGGGCTTTTGAGTCCTATTATTGGGTCTATATACTTTTATAAGTATAAGGATTCTGTATTAAAGTATTTTCTGGCGTACTTATGGATCAGCGTAATCCTTGATTATGGAGCATATATCGCCAGAGAATATTTTGATATTGGAAACAATGGAATAGTGTACAATATATTTTTCTTTTTTAGTTTTATATACTTGTCATCATTATACTATAGAATCCTAAGAGATCCTAAAAAGAAAAAAGCGGTTTATGCCTTTATTTTTGTCTACATAATCTCGTTCATAGTTGGTGGGTTTTATGAAAACTACATGACCGATTTTCAATCCATACCTTTTATAACAGCATCCATCCTATTTGTTTTACAAGCCGCCTTGTATTTTATTGAAATATTGAATAGCAAACGCATTTTATATATAAAAAAGAATCTATTTTTTTGGATTAGCATAGGTATTCTTGTGTATTATGTTGGCAATATTCCTTTTCGAATTGCAATAAAGTATTATCTTGAAAAAGAATCAACCACTATATTGTTTTCACTTTTATATGTGTTGATTATTTTAACACATATTTGCTATATGATAGGCTTTATATGGAGCGACAAGAAACAGCAATATTAATCACCACTATCATACTGGTGATGATTATCGTAATAATGATTTCTCTTTTTTTAATTTTTCAAAAAAGGAAGAATACTTTATTGCTACAACAAAAAGAAGATCAGCAAAGGTTCGAAAAATCTATTGCAGAAACTCAAATCGAAATTAGAGAAGAAACATTACGCAATATCAGTTGGGAACTGCATGACAATATAGGGCAGTTACTCACACTTGCTAAAATACAAGTCAGTGTAGCACAAAATGACCCAAACAAATTACAAGAGGTTACCGATACCATAACAAAAAGTCTCGTCGAACTAAGGTCGTTATCAAAATTAATCAATCCAGATGCTATCAAGAGTTTAAACCTGACTGAAGCCATAACTATGGAAATTGAGCGGTTTAATCGTCTACAATTTATAAAAGCAACGATAACAAGTAATGAAGAGGTCGAAGTACTCGATGATAAAGTAGAAATTATCATTTTTAGAATACTTCAAGAGTTTTTTACCAATACAATCAAACATTCTAAAGCTTCAAATCTGGATGTTAATGTAGTGTATGATGAAGAAAAACTAGTTATACACGCCAAAGATAATGGCGTTGGTTTCAATATGAATGGTTCTAACACAAAACAAGGTATTGGTTTATGTAATATACAAAACAGAGGCAAATTGATTAATGCAAACGTGATATTAGAATCTGAAGAAGGAAAAGGAACAGCAATGACGCTTACCTATTATTATAATAAGAAAAGTTTAACCTCATTAGAAAATGAAGTTGATTAACTTTGTATTAAGAATAATTTACACAAATACATAGTCGTATCATCGACTCAAATAAAACACACACAGATGAAATATTCAGTTGTAATCGTAGAGGATCATATCTTACTCTCTCAAGCTTTATCAGGGTTAGTAGATGGGTTTGCTAAGTTCAAAATATTATATATCTGTAAGAACGGAAAAGAGCTTTTAACCCGATTTAAAGATCCTAAAAACATACCCGATATTGTACTCATGGATATCAACATGCCGATTATGAACGGTATAGAAACCACAGCAGCTCTAAAAGAAGAGTATCCAGACGTTAAAGTATTAGCATTATCTGTTGAAGAAGACGAAAAAACCATTCTTAAAATGCTAAGAGCAGGAGCCAAAGGTTACTTATTAAAAGATACCGAAAAAAGTATCCTTGAAAATGCACTTATAGAAATTCAGGAAACGGGTTTTTATCACACCAAGAATGTTACCAACCTCCTGCTAGGATCCTTGAACCCTAAAAGTGAAGACAATGTGGTGCTTAAGGATCGCGAACTTGAATTTATTAAGCATGCCTGTACAGAAAAAACGTATAAAGAAATCGCTGGAGACATGTGTCTAAGTCCAAAAACAATTGAGGGATATAGAGATTCAATTTTTGAAAAATTAGATCTTAAGAACAGGACTGGTTTAGTTATTTATGCCATCAAGAATAAAATATTTGTGCCTTAGTAGCAATTCTGCATATTATAATCACTTTTGGCTCGTTTATTGTAAATAGAAAAAAAATAAAATCACAATTATGTATCATCATTGTGATTTTATCATTTTTTTAAATAAACTAACCATCTTATACTTCGTTAAAAACAGTGTTTTTGTTTATTTTTGTGAGTAGAAGAATATTGATATTTTTATGCTAAAGCAACAATTAAATTTTAAACTTTCTCAAAAACTATCTCCTCAGCAAATTCAACTCATGAAGTTGATACAACTTCCTACGCAAGCATTTGAACAACGCTTAAAGCAGGAAATGGAAGAAAACCCTGCATTGGATAGTGGTAAAGAAAAAGCAGATGAATATGAGGATTCTTTTAGCAATGAAAATAATGCAGACGAAGACTATGGAACTGAGAAAATAGAAGCCGATATTAATGTCGATGAATACCTGAGTGATGATGAAATACCAAGCTACAGATTAAGTTCTAACAATTACAGCAATGATGATGAAGAAAAAAGTGTTCCTTATGCCTCTGGAACTACATTTCATCAACATTTGGTAAACCAGCTAAATACGTATAGATTTGACGAAGAAGAACGGGAAATTGCAGAATTTCTTGTAGGCAGCATCGATGAAAGTGGATACATAAGAAGATCACTAACCGATATTTTAGATGATCTGGCTTTTACTCAAAATGTATATACTACAGAAGATAAAATAGAAAACATTTTAAAAACCGTTCACCAATTAGACCCTGCCGGTGTTGGTGCTCGAAATTTACAAGAATGTCTATTGATACAACTTGATAGGAAAGAAACCACAATCCCAATCAAATTAGCGTCAGAGATATTAAAAAACGCATTTGATCACTTTAGCAAAAAGCATTATGAAAAACTATTACTAAAGTTTGATATTACTGAAGATGACCTAAAAGATGCTATAGAAGAAATTGAACACCTTAATCCTAAACCAGGAGGTGCCTATTCTGGAAACAATCGAATGATTGAACATGTAGTACCAGATTTTACCATTAGAATCATAGATGGCGAACTTGAGCTAACACTTAACGGTCGTAATGCTCCAGAACTACATGTATCCAGAGAATATAACAACATGCTTCAAGGGTATAAAGCAAGTAAAGAAAAGTCCAAATCACAAAAAGATGCGGTTTTATTTATAAAACAAAAATTAGATGCTGCAAAATGGTTTATTGAGGCTGTAAAACAAAGACAACAAACACTTTTTGTTACCATGAGTGCAATAATGCACTATCAAAAAAGTTATTTCCTTAGTGGAGACGAACGAAATCTAAGGCCAATGATCCTAAAAGACATAGCTGATGAGATCGATATGGACGTAAGTACTGTTTCAAGGGTTGCCAACAGCAAGTATGTAGACACCCCATACGGAACAAAACTTATTAAAGAATTTTTCTCTGAATCTATGACCAATGTAGAAGGAGAAGAAGTATCCACACGAGAGATAAAAAAAATACTGGAAATAACTATAGGTGAAGAAGACAAGAAAAAGCCGCTAACAGACGAAAAACTTGCCAAAATCCTGAAAGAAAAAGGATACCCTATAGCCAGAAGAACTGTAGCCAAATACAGAGAGCAATTAGATATTCCTGTTGCAAGGTTACGAAAGAAAATTTGATGAATTTTTTTCTTAAAAGCGTTTCTTATATTTTACACCCTTTATTAATGCCCTTAATCGGCGCAATAATTTATTTTACAGCCGCTCCAAGATTTATACCCGAAGATATCATTAGAGCCAAGATTTTTGGATTAATGATATTGACAGTTTTAATTCCAATAGTTTTGTTTTTTTTCTTGAAAAGCTTTGGGACTATCAATTCTATACATTTAGAAGAAGTTAAACAACGTAAAATCCCTTTATTGCTTCAATCTATTTTACTTATTGTAGTAATAAAAGTAATTATAGACATATATCATTATCCCGAATTGTACTATTTTTTCTTAGGAGTCTTGTTTTCATCATTAAGTGCCATTTTTATGGTGTTATTTAATATCAAAGCCAGTCTTCATATGACAGGAATTAGCGGGGTCACTATGTTTACAATTGCCTTAAGCATTCATTTTGGAATGAATCTGACATTACTTATTACTGCACTAATGATTGCAAACGGACTTACAGCAACATCAAGGCTACATTGCAAAGCCCATACGAACTTAGAATTAATTCTTGGATTTTTAATTGGCGTAATTCCGCAGTTAACTTTGATTAACTTTTGGTTATAAAATGTAGAATGTTAACCCTACTTTAGCCGGTCTCAATCCAACAGTTTCTTGCCCCAATAAAGCCTCATCAGTAAACAAAGGGGTTAAACTGTAATAAAAATGAAAATTGAATGTATTCCATCCAAAGGTAAAAGTAATTCCCATTCTTAATCGGTCCAATTCGTTAATTGTTGTTTGCTTGATTCTACTTTCAGGGTCTTTAAAATTTGAGTTAAATGAAAACAAATACCCCAATTTAAAGCCAGTATATATTCTGTAAAACTTATGAGTTTCAGGAACAGATGTACGCCACCTGAATTCAAAAGGAGCTTCCACAATATGAGTAGCAAATCGATTTGTACTAAAATCGACGTCCTCTAAGCTATTAAATATAGTATTCTGGGTACCTTCTTCCTTATCTATAAATAAATTATGATTATACACATTTAAAGAATAACCAACTCCAATACCTATAGCGACATTACGTTTTTTATTAATGGGCATATCCCTAATAAAGCCAACATGCAATCCGCCAGAAAAACCGGATTGACTTATACCTTCTGGTCTATTAAGAAGAAGATTATACGTCACTCCAACATAAAATTGATCTTCACGATATAAAGAATCTAACACCTTCTCTGATCCAATGTCTGCATTATTTTCTTGTCCAAAAGAAAGAAACATAGATAAGCAGCAAAAAATAAATACTATAGACTTTTTCATGAGAACACTAAAATAAATTTATTTCTTCAGAAAACAGACAAACTTCGACAAACAAAATTGAAACTACACTAAAATCATGTTATTGACATGATTTTAGTGTAGTAAAGTGTTTAAATCCTACTTATTCTAAGAGTTCCGCTTCAACGATTTTTTGGGGATACATCGCTCTAATTTTCCTGATTCTTTTCTTTAGGTTAGCTTGATTCCCTAAATAATTCACATCTTTAAGGTCATATTCCAAATCCGAATAGGTTTTACCAAATAAACGTTTGGCTTCTCTATTTCTCAAAAAGGTATACGCCCCTATAAGCTCATTTTGAACCGCAATAAAAGTTGCGTAATTGGTTTTTCTGCTACTTTTTAAAGAAATTACGGCTTTATCAGGGTTATCAGAAGAGGTTAAGTCTTTATCACCTTTACAGTACCCACAATAATCTATACCGCTACCTCCCCCATTATCCAAAAAAGCTATTGCTTTCTCTTTCAAATCTGAAAGCTCCATAAGCTCCCCTTCTACCATTAATTGATTATAACGGTTAAGTTCCACTTCAAAAAGATTTTTCTTCTTAATAAAAGTACCTCGTTCCAGATTTAGTGGAGGTGGTAATTTTTTATTAATACCACTATCACTTTGAATCGTGGTAGTAACCAAAAAAAAGATAAGTAATAAAAATGCGATATCCGCCATAGATCCCGCATTAACTGATGGTGCTAATCTTCTATTCATAATAATTCATATTTAGTTAATAATTACATACATAATCACAAACTGTAACCACTTGCGATACGAATTACTAATAAGAAGAGTACAATAAAATCATGACGAGTTTATCTCTATATTCAATATCGCAGCTTTGGAAGGTTAGATATTGATTAAGATTTTGACAGATTACAGTATTAAAAAACAAACAATAGTTATGCCATTTTAACACGTAAGCCCATCATTAGAAGAGTTAGTTTCAAAAAAAATCCTGCCAATGGCAGGATTTTAATATTATATATCGGATTATTTTCTACAAATAATTATCTCAAATTATCAACTGCATTACCAGTTCTCGTAGTATAATTAATCTTCAACGCTTGAACTTCTCTGAGTTCACTTTTGATATCACCAACAAGTCCCATGTTGGTTTCTCCATCAACTTTTAAAGCTGTGGTTAAGAAAGGAATTAACTCCTCTCTCTTTGCTGCTCTTTCAGCAAGTATAAAAGCTTTTATATCGCTTACTTCTGCAAACTTATCATTAAGCTGGATTCTAGCTTGATCACCAGCACTTGCGCGGTATCTAGAACTAGGTTTTCCTGCATAGATATACATTACCAAATCTTTTTTATCTAGTTTTTCTATCTGGTCTGCATATGGTAATTTGTTTTCAATCATTAACGTATTTTGACGCATTACCGTTGCCACCATAAAGAAGAACAATAACATAAATACGATATCCGGTAACGAAGCCGTAGAAATAGCAGGTAATTCTCCGCTTTTTTTCTTTTTAAACTTAGACATAAGATTTCTGTTTTATGTTATTACTATTTCTTTGGTTCTGCTTCAGAGAGTTTCTCTGGAAACAAAAACTGTATCTTCTTGATATCTTCTTTCAGTCTATCCTTATTCCCTGTGTAATTTACATCTTTAAGATCTTTTTCCATTTGTACAAATGTTTTTCCAAAAAGACGCTGAGCTTCTCTATCACGTAAGGTTGTATATGCTGCTACCAATTCATTTTGAACTGCAATATAAGTAGCATAATTAGTCTCTCTATTATTACGTAAAGAAATTACAGCTTTGGTAGGATTATCAGATGAAGAAGGATCTTTTGCTCCCTGGCAATAATTACAAGCTTCTTCTCCTTGTCCACCACCATTATCTAAGAACTTGATTGCAGCTTCACGAAGATCTTTTAACTCCATTGGAGTTTCTTCTACTAGTAAATCATTGTTCTTATTCAACTCTACTACAAAAATATTTTTTTGTTTTAGAACTGGCGGTTCAACATTATCCTCTTGAGGAGGAGGAAGCTTACGGCTAATACCACTATCGGTTTCGATAGTAGTTGTAACCAGGAAGAATATAAGAAGTAAGAATGCAATATCTGCCATAGATCCTGCATTTACTTCTGGTGCTGCTCTTCTTGCCATAATAATTATTTACCTATTAATTTTTTAATCCCAGAAAGAAACATTAGTCCAACTGCCACAGCAGCTAGCACATAAAAAGCATACAATCCGGTTCCTACCCATTTAGAGCCACTAGCAGAAAGTACGTCTCCGTCTTTCATTGGTGTTTCTACACCGTCTGCTAAGACAAACCCCAAAATTACAATTACAGCGAAAGCTATAATACCAATTGCAGTATTTTTAAGGCCAGATGGGTTCTTTGCAAGTGTTGAAAACACTGCAATTAAAGTTGCTATTATAGTTATTATAAAAATAACCAATGTAAGACTATATAATGGAGTTACTGAAGACTCTGCTAATTCCAATGGAAGTTCTCTAGCTTCAGACACACCATTTTCAGCCATTAGGTCACTAATTGTACTACTCATAACGTACCAAAGGATCGCACCTAAGACACCTACTCCTAGAACAATATATGATAATATTTTAGAAATTTTCATGTGTATATTTATTTAATTTGGAATGCAAATACGCAATCCGATTAAAGTACAAGAAAAGGTAAACACCGTCTTTTAAGCACCTAACTTAAAGGGGGGCTTACGAAGAAAAACTTCCTATTTCTTGTTTTTGTAAGCTACTAACATATCGATTAAAGTAATCGAAGCATCTTCCATATCGTTTACGATTCTATCAATTTTTGCTACAATATAGTTATAGAAAATCTGAAGAATAATCGCTACAATAAGTCCAAATACTGTTGTAAGAAGTGCTACTTTAATACCACCGGCTACAAGAGAAGGCTGCATATCTCCAGCTGCTTCAATTTTATCAAATGCCTGAATCATACCAATTACAGTACCCATGAAACCTAACATTGGAGCAAGAGCGATAAATAAAGAAACCCAAGATACGTTTTTCTCTAGTTGTCCCATTTGTACTCCACCGTAAGCTACAACTGCTTTTTCTGCAGCATCAATGCTTTCATCTGCTCTATCAAGTCCTTGATAATAAATTGATGCAACAGGTCCTTTTGTATTTCTACAAACTTCTTTTGCTGCTTCAACACCACCACTATTAAGTGCATCTTCCACATTTTGTTGTAATTTCTTAGTGTTTGTCGTAGAAAGATTTAAAAAGATAATTCTTTCAATTGCAATCGCTAGACCAAGGATCAAACATAAAAGTACGATTCCCATGAATTCAGGTCCTCCTTCAATAAAACGTTTTTTAAGGTTTTGATGGAAGGATAACTCTTCTGCAGCATCTTCTGCTACATCATCTTGTGTTGTTGTCGTAGTTATAGGAGCAATTAATAATTGCACATTTGCCGTTAATAACTGGGCAGGTGCAGTAGCTGCTTGTAAGTTTCCAAAAGCCATTACCGCTACGATTGCCAGAATAGAAAATAATCTTTTCATTGCGCTGATTCTTAATTTTAATTAGTTAAAGGGTTAAAGATATAAAAATAATATAAAATCTATCATAAAATTAAATATATTGCAGAGAGGAAGGGATTCGAACCCTCGATACGCTTTTGACGTATACACACTTTCCAGGCGTGCGCCTTCGACCACTCGGCCACCTCTCTAGGGTTTCCCATAAAAATGGGAGGGGCAAATAACAAAAAATTTGTTAACTGGTAAAATATTAAGACGTTAATTTTCTGACATTTCACCACGTAGTGAAGTTTCATAAATGGTTTTGAGCACTTTAAGAGGTAAATTCTCCCCTAAAAGATACATAAGCTTAGCTATGGCAGCCTCGGTCGTAATATCATATCCAGAGATAACCCCTGCCTTTTTTAATGCTACACTTGTATCATACTTCCCCATTTCAACACTTCCTCCTGCACATTGTGTAACATTTACTACAGGTGTGCCTTTTTTAATCAGTGCAGATATAATATCAATAAACCATTTCTCTTTGGTTGTATTACCGGCACCATAAGTCTCAAGTATGATTCCTTTTAAAGTTTCAACAGAAAGAATGCTTTTTAAGATATTTTCATTAATGCCAGGAAACATTTTAATTATAATGATATTGTTATCAAAATGGGTATGATACACCATTTTTTTACGCCTGTTTACTGGTCTTAAAAAAGATGTATTGACTTTGAGATGCACTCCAGATTCTACCAAAGAGGGATAATTAAGCGACTGAAACGCTTCAAAATGCTCTGCATTGATCTTTGTTGTCCTATTTGCTCTTAACAACTTATACTCAAAATAAAGACCTACTTCGGTAATTACAGGTTTACCTTTTTTTTGTAATGCAGCGATCTGTACAGCCGTAATCAAATTCTCTTTAGCATCGGTTCTCAAATCTCCTATCGGCAATTGAGATCCTGTAAAAATTATGGGTTTTGCCAGATTCTCAAACATAAAACTAACTGCAGATGCTGTATATGACATCGTATCACTACCATGAAGCACAACAAAACCATCATAATTTTCATAATTACTATTAATGATATCACCAAGTTCTCTCCATCGATCAACATTCATGTCTGAAGAATCAATCGGTGTCGAAAAACTAACGGTATCGATAGTGCAATCTAATTGCTTCAATTCCGGAATACTGAGTAATAGTTCATCAAAATCAAAAGCCGTTAACGCTCCTGTTTCAAAATTTTTGATCATACCTATAGTACCACCAGTATAAATAAGTAGTATGTGCGGCGAAGTATTCATAGAACAAATGAACAAAATTTTAAATTATCTTCAATCTATTTAAACCCCAAATATATCTTTAGAATTTTGAGTGGTAATAGCTGCAATCTCTTCTACTGGTTTTTGATAGATTTCAGAAAGCTTATTAAGCACATTAATCAAATACGAACTTTCATTGCGCTTACCGCGATAAGGTGTAGGCGCCAGATACGGCGCATCGGTTTCTAAAACTATATCCTGGAGAGGAATTTGATTTAAAAACGTGTCTATTTTTCCATTTTTAAAGGTTACCACACCTCCAATTCCTAATTTCATTTGATAACCGATGGCGCGATGGGCATCTTCAATTGTTCCTGTGAAGCAATGAAAAATCCCAAACAAATTATCATCCTTTTCTGACTCTAAAACCTCAAAAATCTCTTCAAATGCATCTCTACAATGTATCACGATGGGCAATTTGTATTTTTTTGCTAATCGAATCTGATGTCTAAATGCCTCTTGCTGCTCCTTTAAAAAAGTCTTATCCCAATAAAGATCAATCCCGATTTCTCCAACAGCATAAAACTTTTTATCAGAATTCTGTCCTAAACGTTCACCCAGCTCCTCTTCTACATGAGCCAATTCTTGCCTAAAATTTTCTTTAACATGTGTAGGGTGCAACCCCATCATTAAAAAAACATGTTCGGGGTATCTCGATTCTATATCATACATAGCATTTGTATATGAAGAATCAATTGCAGGCACAAAAAAACGTATGACTCCATTTGTTATAGCCCTATCCATCATCTGATCCTGATCTTCTTCAAAAGCCTCACTATAAATATGGGTATGAGTATCTGTTATTATCATGCCGCAAAAGTAATTAAATTCTGTATCAGGAAAATAGTTTGCAATCATTTCTTTTTATACACAAAACACTACCTTTACCTAAGAATTTTATACTACACATGAGCACACTTCGACAGTTTTTAATCCAAAAAGGATTTCAACGGATCAAATTAATTTTTACAAAAACGAATCATTTTGAGGTCAAAGCTATTCTAAATGGTGTTGAAGGCAATTTTATAGTAGACACAGGAGCCTCAAACTCTTGTGTAGGCTTTGAAGCTGTAGAAAAGTTTACTCTTTTTACACAAGACAGTGATGTAAAGGCTGCTGGTGCAGGAGCTACGGATATGCTCACACAACTTTCTAAAAAAAATACTATCGAAATTGGTAAGTGGTCTAAAAAAAATCTTTCTCTTATTTTATTCGATCTGAAGCACGTAAATGAAGCGTTAATAACTCATCAAGCAGAACCTGTTGATGGAATTATTGGTGCAGATATTTTAAAGCGTGGAAAAGCCGTGATTGATTATGAAAGAATGTGCCTGTATTTGAAATAAACAACCATAACCTACTCTAGTATATCCCCATTTACCATATTTGCCGGCATATAATCTGATGTTACTTCTAATTGCAATCCTTTATCGTATGCTCTAGCTGCTAATGCAGTACATGAAAAGGACATGAAGCCTTGCCAATTCCTGCATAAAGGAGGATCTCCAGGATTAATAGATTTTTTTTGCCCCCAATATGTTTGATGAGCTTCAAGAGCTTTTATTAATGAAACATTAAATTCTTCCTCATTTTCATTCGCCAGATTTCGCATTGCCGACACAACAGGATCATTACAATAGACCATGGTCATGTTTTCATATGCAGTTGGATCAGGAGTAACTAAATCAATATAATTCTCTTTAATCTCTGTTAATTTATCATCCAAATAGTGATCAAAAATACCTTCTTGGTAAAATTTCATTTCTAATTTCAAAAGTATATTATGATACATCCCATTAGGAGTATTATTATCTAGATGCAAAATTTCTAGAGGAAATGAACAAATAGTATTCATTTTTTTTTGATCTCTTGCTATTACTGCCCAATATATACTATTGAGCCAATTATAATTTAAAACATTAAGATCTTCTACTACAGTTTTATAAACTTCGGTTTCAAGGTTCACTTCCACTTCTTTTCCTGGGTAATTTGCCAATCTACTTACTTCAGAAATAGTGTTAAGCCCAAGAACAAAACATTCTTTCTCTAGCTCTAGATTATCCTTGAAATATCTATTTAATCGTATAAAATCCAGGCTACTTTTATATAAAAAAAATAAAAATCTAAATTTTTCTTTCACCCTTCTTCTATATTTTTCTACATCTTCAATTCTCCATTCATAATTATCAATCAAAGGTTCCACATCATCAATTTTATGCAAAGCTATATTCTTCATTTGTCCATTTTTTTATAAAAATTAAAGATATAATCTTATAAATTAAATTCCAGTTTTTACTTTTATTAATAATTCGACATTTTTCTTATGTTTTTATTCGAATTTTCTTTAAACAATTACACATAATTGATTGTCTAATTGCATACTAAATTGCTACTTTTGCGTTTTACTAACTAAAATTTCTCATGAGCAACACAAAATCGGCAAAATCTGCTTTAATTTCTGTATTTAGCAAAGACGGATTAGCACCTATCGTAAAAAAACTGGACGAACTTAATATTACAATTTATTCTACCGGAGGAACCGAAAAATTTATCAGAGATTTGGGAGTTGATGTAGTTCCTGTTGAAGATATTACTTCTTACCCATCAATTTTAGGTGGAAGAGTAAAAACATTGCATCCAAAAGTATTTGGAGGAATTTTAAATCGTCAAAATAATGATAGCGATGTTGCCGAACTTGAACAATATGAGATTCCACAGATTGATATTGTTATTGTAGACCTTTATCCTTTTGAAAAAACGGTAGCTTCGGGTGCTGCAGAACAAGATATTATTGAAAAAATAGACATCGGTGGTATTTCTCTCATCAGAGCTGCTGCCAAAAACTTTGCTGATGTAACTTGTGTAGCATCAGTAGATGATTATGCAGAATTTTTAGATATTATTTCTGAAGGAAAAGGAAATATCTCTTTAGAAGACAGAAAACGATTTGCGGCTAAAGCTTTCAATGTATCATCGCATTACGATTCTGCAATTTTCAATTATTTTAATAGCAATCAAGAAATAGCTTCATTAAAAATAAGTGAAACTAAAGGTAAAGCATTACGTTACGGAGAAAATCCACACCAAAAAGGATTTTTCTTTGGAGATTTTGATGCTATGTTTGACAAATTACACGGCAAAGAATTATCATACAACAATCTTTTGGATGTTGATGCAGCTGTTAATTTGATGAACGAGTTTAAAGGAGAAGCTCCTACTTTTGCTATTTTAAAACATAATAACGCTTGTGGTTTAGCACAACGCGAAACTGTACTACAATCTTATGTCGATGCATTGGCTGGAGATCCTGTTTCGGCATTTGGAGGAATTTTGATTAGTAATACACAAATAGACAAGGCAACAGCAGACGAAATTCATAAACTATTCTGCGAGGTGGTTATAGCGCCTTCATATAGTGATGATGCTTTAGAAATTTTAAAAGGAAAGAAAAATAGAATTATTTTAATTCAAAAAGATATAGAATTACCAAAAACACAAGTTCGATCATGCCTTAATGGAGCTTTGGTTCAAGACAAAGACCTTAAAACCGATGCCCAAAGTGATTTAAATACAGTGACCAAAGTGGCTCCAACATCTGAGCAAATCGAAGATCTTTTATTTGCTTCTAAAATCTGTAAGCATACAAAGTCGAACACTATTGTTTTTACTAAAGGAAAACAATTACTAGCTAGCGGAACAGGGCAAACTTCAAGAGTTGATGCTCTAAAACAATCTGTAGAAAAAGCAAAATCTTTTAACTTCGATCTTGATGGAGCGGTTATGGCGAGTGATGCATTTTTTCCGTTTCCAGATTGTGTAGAATTGGCCGATAAAGCAGGTATAAAAGCTGTAATTCAACCAGGTGGTTCGATAAAGGATGAATTGAGTATCGAGTATTGTGACCAAAACGGAATTGCAATGGTTATGACCGGAACTCGTCATTTTAAACATTAATTTATTACATTTACTGAATTTTAACCCCTTTTTTTGACTTTTTATGGGATTTTTTGACTTCTTTACCGAAGAGATCGCAATAGATTTAGGTACCGCTAACACATTAGTTATTCACAATGATAAAGTTGTAGTGGACAGTCCTTCTATTGTAGCCAGAGATATTATGACTGGTAAAATTATTGCTGCCGGAAAAGAGGCTGCCATGATGCAAGGAAAAACCCACGAGAATATAAAAACTATTCGCCCTCTTAAAGATGGAGTAATTGCAGATTTTGATGCTAGCGAAAAGATGATTAGTCTTTTCATTAAGGACATTCCCGCATTAAAGAAAAAATTATTCGCTCCTGCACTGCGAATGGTAATTTGTATCCCATCAGGAATTACCGAAGTAGAAATGCGCGCCGTAAGAGAAAGTGCAGAGCGCGTTAATGGTAAAGAAGTGTATCTGATTCACGAACCTATGGCTGCAGCAATTGGTATTGGGGTAGATATCATGCAACCCAAAGGGAATATGATTGTAGATATAGGTGGAGGTACAACAGAGATTGCAGTAATTGCTCTTGGAGGTATCGTATGCGATAAATCCGTGAAAATTGCAGGGGATGTATTCACAAATGATATCATATATTATATGCGCACACAACATAACTTATATGTTGGAGAACGTACTGCAGAGAAAATAAAAATACAAATAGGTGCAGCAACCGAAGATCTTGAATTGCCTCCAGAAGAAATGAATGTTCAAGGACGTGATCTCTTAACAGGAAAGCCGAAGCAAGTTCAGATCTCTTATAGGGAAATGGCCAAGGCGTTAGATAAATCCATTCTACGTATTGAAGATGCCGTAATGGAAACATTATCACAAACTCCTCCAGAACTAGCTGCAGACATATATAACACTGGAATATATCTTGCAGGAGGTGGTTCTATGCTTCGTGGATTGGATAAACGTTTGTCTCAAAAAACTGATTTACCGGTTTATATCGCAGAGGATCCGTTGAGAGCCGTAGTGCGAGGTACCGGGATTACACTTAAAAATATAAACAGATATAAAAGTGTATTGATTAAATAGGATTTCAAAAAAATAGGTTAAAGAATATACCTAAATTTCTGATTTTACGTTATCCTGCTTTAATATATTATAGCTAAAGGATAAAACCCGTATAATGGAACGTTTAACCAAAGAAATAATCATACCCTAAATCATGCAGCAGATCATTAATTTTTTAATACGAAATAAACATTCGCTGCTATTTCTTTTGTTATTGATATTATCGCTAATTTTCACCATACAATCTCACTCCTATCACAAGAGCAAATTTGTAAGTTCTACTAATTTTATAAGCGGTGGCGTATATGGTTGGCAACATGCTGTAAGTGATTATTTTAGATTAAAAAAGGAAAATAAACGACTTTTAGAAGAAAATGAACGACTTCATAATCAACTCAGTGCATATGGAGTAGATTCTACCATACAAAAACATATAGACACTTTATCATTTGATAAGCCGTATACCTTTACAAAAGCAAGAGTCATTAAAAATGATTACAGTAAAATTGACAATTACATTTTAATTGACAAGGGAGAAAAAGACAGCATATTTGCAGATATGGGAGTAATTACCGACAAAGGTATTGTCGGAATTGTGGAAAACACTTCAAAAAACTATAGCAGGATAATTTCAATCCTTAACAGCAATTCTCGTATCAACGCCGGATTAAAAAAATCAAATCAATATGGATCTTTGGTATGGAATGGTAAAGATCCAAATATTGTTCAGTTAGAAACAATTCCAAGGCAAGCCATTTTAAAAGAAGGAGATACCATTATTACACATGGACGATCTACCATTTTTCCTAGAGGTATTGGCATAGGTACTATAGTGAACTATAAACTAAATCAAAATAAAAGTTACTACCTTATTGATGTCAAATTATTTAATGACATGACCGATATTGGGTTTGTTTATAGTATTAAAAATAGCAACGCCCAAGAAATTAATAGCTTAGAAGAATAAGGATATGAATAGGGATACAGCGCTGCAAATAGGTAGATTTATAATTCTGGTTTTGATCCAGGTCATGGTTCTTAATCATGTTAATTTTTTAGGATACTTAAACCCATATATTTACATCATTTTTATTCTTTTAGCTCCTATCAACATCAACAAAAGTCTTTTTCTAGTAATTAGCTTCATATTGGGGTTAATTATGGACGTTTTTGGTGATTCTGGCGGAGTTCATGCGGCGGCTTGTACAATCATAGCATTTTTTCGTCCGGTAGCGTTAAGAACTGTATTTGGATTGAGTTATGAATTCCAGACTGTAAAATTAAGCAACTTAGGTTTCGGAGAACGGTTTGCCTATGTAACCATAATGGTTTTAACACATCATATTGTTCTATTTTCGTTAGAAATTTTTAACTTCTCGCATATACTATTAATTGCAAAAAAAACGTTATTTACCAGTTTATTCACAATAGTGATTACCCTACTGGTTTTGGTATTGTTTAGAAGAAAAGATTCATGAGAAAATTATTACTGTATCTTATCATAATTACAACGGGTGTCGTTTTTGTAGCCAGGCTCTTTTATTTGCAAATTTATAACACTTCATTTGCATCTTTATCAGAGGATAATGCTGTAAAAGTAATCTATGATTATCCGCAAAGAGGAGCTATATATGACCGAAATGGAAGGTTATTAGTCACCAATCAACCATCTTACGATGTTATGGTTATCCCAAGAGAGTTAAAATCTTTTGATACATTAGAGTTTTGCTCAATTCTAAAAATCAGTAAGGATAAACTTGTAAAAAGATTACGTAAGGCCAGAGTCTATTCGCCTAGAGTTCCTTCAATAATAATTCCTCAATTAACCAAAGATGAATACGCCTATCTGCAAGAAAAAATGCGAAAATTTGAAGGCTTTTACATTCAGAAACGATCGCTTAGAGATTATCAAACAGTGCATGCTGCTAATGTTTTAGGATACATTGGTGAAGTAAATGACGCTTTAATTAAAAAAGATCCTTATTATCTTTCTGGCGACCTTATTGGTATTGATGGAGTTGAAAAACAATATGAAAAAGATCTTAGGGGAATTAAAGGCGTAAAACGAATTCAAAAAGACAGGTTTAACAGAGATATTGGCCCTTATAAAAATGGAAAATTTGACACCTTACCTGTAAACGGGAAAGATCTTACAATAACCATTGATGCTAAACTTCAGGCCTATGGGCAAAAGTTAATGAAAAATAAACGCGGAGGTATCGTAGCACTAGAACCTTCGACAGGAGAAATTCTTGCTATGGTTACAGCGCCTACATACAAACCAGAATTGTTGGTTGGTAGAAAAAGGTCACCAAATTTCACAAAACTTGTTTATGACACTATAGCAAACCCGCTATTTGATAGAGGTATAATTGGCGAATATCCTCCCGGATCTCCCTTTAAAACTATAAATGCATTAATAGCATTACAAGAAGGTGTTATTGACACCAAAGAAAGCGTATCTTGTAGAATGGGATATTATTATGGTAGAAGAGGTCAAAAACTTGGATGTCACTCTCACAGAAGCCCTCTCAATATGATTCCTGGGATCGCTCATTCTTGCAACGCTTATTTTGCTACGGTATATAGAAGAATCATCGAAAAATATGATACTCCTCAAGAAGGTATAGACACCTGGAGAAACCATGTTCAAAGCTTTGGACTAGGAAAATATTTGGGCAACGACCTGGCAACAGGTAAACGAGGTAAAGTTCCTAATTCTGACTACTACAACAGAGTGTATCAATATCCGACTTATAAATGGTATGCTAGCGCCACACTATCTAATGCCATTGGACAAGGGGAGGTCCTCTCTACTCCTATTCAATTAGCCAACATGACAGCAGCTATTGCAAACAGAGGATATTATTACACCCCTCACATTATTAAAGCTATCGATGGAAAACCTATCGAGAATGAAAATTACACCAAACCCAAGATTACAACAATCGACAAGGAGCATTTTGAGCCTGTAATTGAAGGTATGCATCAAGTATATACCAATGGTACTGCTAGTTTTTTACAAGTTAAAGGGATTGATATTTGTGGAAAAACAGGAACAGCAGAAAATTTTACTAAGATTGATGGTGTAAAAACACAACTTACTGACCATTCTGTTTTTGTGGCATTTGCTCCAAAAGACAATCCCAAAATAGCACTTGCTGTATTTGTTGAAAACGGATATTGGGGCGCCCGATACGCAGGTAGAATAGCTTCACTAATGATCGAAAAACATTTGACTAATGCAATATCCAGAACAGATCTGGAAGATTGGATACTCACCCATAGCCTTGAAGAAGAATATGCAAAACCTTACAGCGGCAAACCTTTTAAAATTAATCAATAATGGCAAAATCAAATGTAGCCGCCATTGATTGGATAACGGTTTTAATATTTTTATTACTAGTGGGATTTGGATGGGGAAATATTTATTCAGCCTCTTATGAAGGTGAAGCATTCTCGCTATCCGATTTTTCTCATGCATATGTAAAACAAGCCTATTGGATTTTATTGAGCATTATACTTATCATCATTACCCAGGCTATTGAAGCAAAGTTTTATGAACGTTTTGCAGGCTTAATCTATGTACTATCCATACTATCCCTTTTAGGTCTTTTTGTTTTTGGAAAAACTATTTCTGGAGCGACTTCGTGGTATGCCATCGGTCCAATGAGCTTACAACCTTCAGAATTTGCCAAGACTTGTACCGCTTTGGCGTTGGCCAAATATTTAAGTGATATGCAAACCAATATTAAGCTTCTTGGGCACCAAGTAAGAGCTTTCTTAATCATTGCTTTACCAGCTATAATTATAATCCCGCAACCCGATCCGGGTAGTGCTTTAGTATATGCTGCCTTTTTCTTTCCACTTTATAGAGAAGGGTTAGCCGCAATCTATTTAATTGTAGGGGTTTCTGCAGCAACATTATTTATACTTACACTCCTTTTTAAACCGATATGGGTAGTATTGGCTATTGCCGCCATTATGATTTTTATTTTAATCAGAAATAGAAAACAAAAACCCAAATACTCAAGATACCTTTTAACAATTATAGTTGTTACCGGTTTCTGTTTTTCTGTGAATTATATTTTTAACAATGTATTTGAGCAACGGCACAGAGATCGATTTAATATTGTTTTAGGAAAGGAAGTTGATGCCAAAGGCATTGGATATAATACGAATCAAAGTCAAATCGCCATTGGTAGTGGTAGCTGGACCGGAAAAGGATGGAAAGAGGGTACACAGACCAAAGGAGGATTTGTTCCAGAACAGCACACAGATTATATATTTAGCACCGTGGGCGAAGAATGGGGTTTTCTGGGGGCTACTATGGTAATCATTTTGTTTGTTTTGTTACTGATACGACTTATCAACTTGGCAGAACGCCAGAAGTCTCAATTTAGTCGCGTGTATGGTTACAGTGTTGTAGGGATATTATTTATTCATTTTGCCATAAATGTTGGGATGGTAACTGGTTTAATGCCTACGATTGGTATACCGCTACCATTCTTCAGCTATGGAGGCTCTGGACTATGGGGGTTTACGATTTTACTATTTATCTTTATTAAACTAGATGCTAATAGAGTTAATGAATGGTAGTGATTTAGACATCAAAACTTCCACCCTTTTCTGCTGGTTGAAGCTTCTAATTTAACTTCCACATCATCTTCTAACTTCGGAAAGAAATCAATTCCGGTAAGCTCTTCAATATGATCAACAGAGACTACAAACTCTTTAAGAGATGCTTTTGAATCTTTCGCTTCCATTAAGAAGGCAATCATCCTAGGAGTATCAGCATTTTTATTCAGTATTATTTTATAGAAATATTTTGGTACTGACACCGCTTCATAACCAATGGTTTTGAGGTTATCAGACAAAACTCCACCTGTTACCACGTATACTCCATTATATGTCTTAGCCCAATAGCGTACTTTTTGCTCTAGATCGTTCCAAATACCACTATTAAATTGGTGGTTTTGAGGTGTAACATTTGACGTTAGAAATGTTTCTTCGAAAGCATCGTAACTAAATCGTCTATCTCCTGCCGGACACAAATGCCCTCTATCATATCCAGATTTTTTATAATTACGCCAATCTGCCGATGATGTTCTTACTCTTTTATCTACTTCAAAATATGGACGCTTAAATTCGTTAGAAGACAAGTGCTCTTTCTTTAAATGATACGCAACCCATTCTGCCTGTTCATGCTTTTCAGAATACGATAAAGAATAATGATTATGGGTTATAATAGTGCCTGTAGTTGATGTTGGAAGGTAAAAAAAACTAAGTTCAGACTTATTGTCTTCTTTATATTCCTGAGCATTACCTTGTTCTGCATACTCTTCAAAGTAATAAAACCCTATAGTAACAATGATGATTAATAATGGATATAGATATTTTCGTGTCAATGTTTTTCATTTAATAGCGAAATGCAAAAATATCAAAATATTACATTTACAAAATCTAGCTTACTCTAATTTTTCTAAAATCTGAATAGCTTTATCATAGTTAAAGTTTTCAGGATCGGTTGTGATTTGCGATAAAATTTCTCTTAATCTTTCGGTATCCCCTATCTTCATATACACCAAACTTTTATACCATAACGCTTTTGAACTGTCTATAGAATCAGAAGTAAGAAGAGCATCAAAACTCTTAAGAGCATCATTGGTTTTATTGAGCTTGAGATATGAAAACCCTATATATGCATCTAACAATGGAGCATTTTCTTTAGATTTTTCTTGAAAAGCACGAAAAGAAAGAATAGCCTTTTCATACTCTTCATTTTTAAATTCTGTAATTGCTGTGTTCAACGCCTCTTTATCAGCACCTCTTTTTACCAATGAGGGCAAATCATTCGTGGAATAATACGTTTTGTAAAAGTCATCCAGACTCTCTTGCTTAAAAACTAAATTATTAAGCAACAATCCAATCACAAGCACAGCTGCAATTGCACTTATCAGATATCGTATATTAGTAGTACTACGTTTTTTCTTAAACCTGTTTCCAGCCTCCTGTATATTTGTTTTAAGTTTAGCCGCCTGATCGCTTTTAATATACTCTTCTAATTCTTGTTTCGCCTCGTTACTTTCTATACTATCGATTGAAAGCCAGCTCTCATTATTTAAATGATGATTAATTTCGCTAGAGAGTTTTACTGCTTTTTGTAATTCAGGATCATTAGCCATAATCTCCTCAAACTCATTTATCGCTTCTGTGGTCATATCTCCACCAAGGTATGCTTCGATTTTTTGATATATGTTTTCGTCCATAACTACTGTAGTTCTTGATACCTGCTATCCTTTTTAATCAATTCTGCTAAACGTTTTTTACATTTAAACACTCTTTGAAAAGCTACATTTTCTGATGAATAGTTAAACTTTTCTACAATGATACTATAGGAAACTTTATTAAAGTATTCCTTTAGTAACTTCATGCAATTTTCTGACAACTGAGCTATCTTTTCTTCAAAAAGTTCCCAGCGTTCTTGTTCTAAAATAAAAGAACTATGTTTATGCTCTTCACTTACTAGTTCAACCACCCCATCATTTCTTACCATCTTTTTTCGATTATTTAATTCTTTTCTCCACAAATTCCTACAAACTGTAAACAAATATCCCTCAAAAGTGGACTTGATTTCGAAGCGTCTAACTTTAAATCGCACCGTTAACTGAAATAAAGCATCTTGAAAAATTTCTTCAGCATCTTGAAATGTTCCATTATTCTTTTTTACAAATGCCACTACTGCAGGAAAACTTTTTTGGTAAATGGTATCAATGATATTTTTATCCCCCGATAACAGACCTTCTAAATAGATATTATTTTGCGGTTCTTGCATTTTTAATAGTTACTTTAACTAAAGACAGTTAACATTTTTACATATTTCACTAAACTACTATATTTTAAATTAATTGCAGATGATACAAAAATAAAAACCTTATTATTTTTGCAGTTTAACCATAATTAAAATAATTAACCTACTTTAATCCAGTTTATTAGCACTTCATCCAATAATAAAGGTTTTATTTTTATATCTATTATTTTTTGTCTTTTTTGCGCCGTGAAAAAAATTACACTCTTTATGGGTAAGATTTTGAATATTTAGAAACTAATATTTGGAAAACAAAGAATAAACCTATGAAACCCTTAATGAAACATATGAAAACAATTAAAGTAATTTGGAGTCTAATCCTTCTATTCACTGTTATTAGCTGTTCAACCGATGATATACAGACTGAGCAATTACAAAATATTGAAGAAACCAAAAACAATGGTTCTAAAATTTTTGGAACAGGTGATTTTACTGGCACTCTTTATGGTATGCCAGAAAAAAATCCTTTTGTCGAGTACTATGGTACAACAATTAAAATTGCATACTACCCTACTAGTGATATGCAAAGATTCGACATAAGAAAACAGTTCCATGAGAAATACCCACAACTGCTATTAGAAGAGCGTTCACAATCATCCTATGGTACAGAGATTTGGTTTATAGACGATTATTTTTATTGCCCAGATCCGCCGAACTGCAATGTTATCTCCAGAGGTGATGGACAAGCAAATGGAGAGCAGGATCCAGATGTAGATATAGAACCTGACGGGCCAAGTGTATACGAATCAATTATAGAAGATATTCGTAACAATCCTTCTATCGATATATTAGATGAGTATGATCCTTTTAACTTAAGTGGGATCTAAATAATAAGACTAGAGTTATGTTCTAGAAAATATCTCAATCAAAAATATACCAGAACCCCGAAAAACTATTTGTTTTTCGGGGTTCTTTTTTTAATTTAACACCATAATGCTATCGATTAACTCAATGCGTCATTTCTACTTATGCGATTTATAAAAAGGTGTTTGCTCTTTTTTTGTCTATTTACAACGTTTGTATCGACGGCCCAAGATAATCAGGAGTGGGTAAAAATTCTAGAGTCAAATCTCCCTTCAGATGAAAAGATAATTGTGCTAGATTCGATCATTGTCGCTCTTCAAATACAAAAACATGATTCTATTTTAGAAAGACTCACACACAAATATGCCATTTGGTATTATAGAAATAAAAAAATAAATAAGGCTATTGAAACTGCCACCTATTCGTTATCTCTCAAAAAAAAAAGATTTAAAACCGATACAACTTTACTGCAAAATGGCTTAAAAAACCTAGCCTTCTTTAATTTTAAAAATAAAAACTATGTTAAGAGCATTAATCTATATCTGGAATTAGTAGATCTAAATTCTGAAAACAAATATGCTACTGGTGCCTATATTGAGTTAGGTCGATGTTATAAGGCTATAGGAGATTACTATAAAGCGATACAATATTTTGAACTTGCAAACTCGTTACTGAAAAAGGAGAAAAATTTCAAGAAAATTATCGCAAATGCAATCAATTCTAGTGAAGCCTATATAAGAATAGATAAGATTAAAGGGTTTAAGAAAGGAATCGAAAATTTAAAAATTGCCGATTCGTTATCTGATATTACAAACTCAAATATCAGCACTAAATATGTCATAAAACAAAATTTAGGCAATCTATACAATCAGGATAAATTCATGTATCCCAACAGAGCATTACATTATTATAACCAGGCGCTTGAGCTTGCAAAACAGAATAATGATTCTACTAAAATAGCTACTGCATATGGACTCATGGGAAATCTGTATAGTGCTATTGATCCAGATATTGGGATTGAGTATCAGAAAAAAGCCATAAAACACACCAAGAAAAAAGATTCGATTCAACAATACTTCAACCATATTAATATTGCGTATTGTCAATCTAAAAATAATAATTTCAAAAACAGTATTGAACATTATTTTATTGCACTAAACTCTTTGACCGGAAACAAGCTTACGGATAACACATTAGAAATTGATATCAAAGCACTTTATAATTCACCCCATAGAACAAATCTTCTTAATGGGTTGAAAGACCTTGGAAGTACTTACTTAGAAGAATTTAAAATCTCTAAGAATTACACCTCTCTACAAAATGCTGTACATTCATTTTTACTTGCAGACAAATTTTTAGATCTTATTCGTATTGAGAGTCAAGAGTTTAAATCAAAGCTTTACTGGCGTAAGCAAAGTGCAGATCTTTATGGAAAAGCTATTGAGGCGTGTTATCTGGCCAAAGACTTAAACCATGCTTTCTATTTCATGGAAAAAAACAAAGCATTGCTACTGACCGAAGATATATATAATAGTAAAATCAGACAATCAAAGGTACTTCCTGTTAATCTTATAGACCAAGAATCAAACATTAAGAAAAATATCTTTTTTCTTGAAAACATAAAGAGTGATTCAAAAGCTCCAAAAGATTCGATCACAATCGAATTATTAAATCAAAAGCATCAATTAAAAACCCTTCAGGATAGTATCAAGAATTCTTTCCCTGAACATGATCTCTTTGATCTTCAATCTACCGTAGTGACTTTAAAAGAAGTTCAACAAGCTCTGGATAGCAATACTATTGTTTTAGAATATAACATTTCAGAACATAAAGATTTTGGGTTAATTTCTAAGGACAAAAAATACATCCCTATTTATAAAGGCAGTGATTATGGCATAAAAACTACTACTAACGCATATGTATTATATATATCAAAACATAATCTTCAATTTATAGCAATAGAAGAGGCTTCTCAATTAAAAGAAGAAATCTCGTCATTGGTACAACAAGCTTCCATTCCGTTTAAAACTAAAAAAGACCTCGTCTCGTTCTCAAATATTGCTCATAAGGCCTATAATATGTTATTCCCTACTCAAGAACTCAAAGAAGAAATTAAAAATAAAAACGTAAAAATAATTCCAGACAACTATCTTAACTACCTTCCTTTTGAAATATTAGTTACTTCACCCAGTATAAGTAAAAAGCCAAATTATCTGATATATGATTCTGAAATAAGCTATGTTTACTCCTATTCGTTTTTAAAAAACACAAAAAATCCTGGACGTGTAAAAGACAATTCATTTCTGGGGATAGCTCCTCATAATTTTGATTCTTATAACATGACTACTTTAGAAAATAGTGTGCAAGAATTATTCAATATTAAAAATTGTTTTGACGGAGATATTTATATCGATAATCAAGCTACAAAAAAAGAGTTTTTAAATAAGCTATCGCATCATAACATTATCCATCTCGCTACGCATGCAGATGCTTTAGATTCTATCTCACCATGGATAGCTTTTAAAGACTATAAACTAAACCTTGAAGAACTTTATTTCACAAAAAATCATGCAGATTTAGTAGTACTAAGCGGCTGCAACACATTAAAAGGCAAACAAGAAACAGGAGAAGGTGTTATGAGTTTAGCTCGAGGTTTTTTTCACTCTGGCGCTAAAAGTGTAATATCTTCACTATGGAACGTTGATGATAGCTCTACCACTTATATTATGAATGATTTTTATAACAATTTAAAGAAAGGACAATCAAAATCAGAGGCGTTAAGAAATGCAAAGCTTAGTTATTTACAAAATCATAGTTTATCTGAAACCTCTCCTCATTTCTGGGCCACTTTTATTTTATCTGGAGATGCCAGTCCTCTCCAATCAAAATATAACCTACGAACAAAGTATTTGTTTCTCTCGTTATTGCTCTTAGCACTATTATTTTCTGTTATTTTCTACAAGAAATACAAAAGATAAATGTTTTTTTAAGCACTGATTCATCAGTATAATAAATGTAATATACCTATACACATTTATCCTTTCACGTCTAAAGCATCTCGTAATGCATTACCAATAAGCATAAATGCCATTACAAGACTCATAATTGCCAGCCCTGGAATTATTGCTAGATATGCTTTCCCTAAAATAATATAGGAATAATGATCTTTAATCATTGCTCCCCAGCTTGGCATAGGTGGTTGGGCTCCTATGCCTAAAAAGCTTAAGCCACTTTCGATAAGTATTGCTCCCGCAAAATTTGCCGCAGAAATTACGATTACCGGCGCTAAGCTATTAGGTAATATATGTTTAGTTATAATCCTAAGATTAGTAAATCCTAACGCTCTTGCCGCGGTTACATATTGCATTTGTTTTACACTTAGTACTTGCCCCCTAACAACACGAGCAACTTCTACCCACATCGTTAAACCTACTGCTATAAAAACTTGCCAAAAACCTTTACCTAAGGCCAAGGTTATTGCTATGACTAATAATAGTGTTGGGATAGACCAGGTTACATTAATTAGCCACATAATAGCAGCATCTATTTTGCCTCCAAAATAACCCGCCATTGCACCCAGAGATATTCCTAATAGTAAAGAAATTAAAACAGCGACAAACCCAATAGAAAAAGAAATTCTGATCCCCACGAGCATTCTACTCAATAAATCTCTTCCATATTTATCTGTTCCTAAAATGAATGTTTGAGAAGTGATGTAAGTATCTACAATCTCATTTGGCGTCATATGATCAGGAAAGGCCTCTAATTTAATTTCTTTTGTCACTCCTTTGATCTCACCCTCACTATAGGGAGAAACCTTTAATACGTCTTTTTTTAAGGAATAATGCTCTATAGGAATTTCAGTATCCGTATTTTTTTCTCCAAAAAACAGCTTATCAAATAGTGATTGAGTTGTAGTTTCTTGAGAAGGGATAGTCAACATCTTAACACTAAACCCAGGTGGCTTAGAATGAATTGACAAATGCATCTGATTAGCGTTCTGAGAATTATCAGGAGCTAAAACATATGCCAATATTGCAATAATTGCACACAAAACAATGAAATAAAAACTCAAAACGCCCCAAAAATTCTTCTTGAATTTTTGGAGCGCTAGTGTACTTAAAGACTTTGATTTTGCTTCAGGCATTAATGTATTAATTCTTAAGTGTAAGAGGGTTTTTAGATCTTCTAATATTATTGATCTTCATATCCTCTAATACACTAATCGCTTCTTCTACATAAACATCTTTACTAAGATCTTTATGCCATCTTTTTCTTTTTTCAGCTAAAATCGAATCCTTTTTGATTAAATCTTGCTCATAAGGAAGAGACTCAAAAGTAAGGTCAGTTTTATAATCATCTATAGCTCCAAAGCGTTCTGCTTGCTTTTCATTAAGCTCGATATTCGCCTTATACTTTTCATATTTCAAAGAGTAGATATCTACATCTCTTTTTTGTCTTACCCATTTAGCATTTTCTTCAATCAATTTCAATTGTTCATTTTGAGACATTCTTGATTTACTATTGCTAATGGTCTGATCAAAATCTATATACCCATCCCATCTCTTATAATCAGCAGCAGGTATTTTATCCCATGGTAAAGGGTTTTCTTGATCTTTCTCTCCAATATCAATATAACTATAACGATCTGGAACCACTACATCACTCTTAACACCTTCTAATTGTGTAGATCCCCCGTTAACTCTATAAAATTTTTGAGTTGTAAGTTTTAAAGCTCCCAGGTCTCCAAAATCATTACTACGCATCCATCGGTTAAGGTCCATTACATTTTGCACTGTTCCTTTCCCGTATGTTTGCTTACTTCCGATAATAATCGCTCTTTTATAATCTTGCATAGCAGCGGCCAAAATTTCTGAAGCAGAAGCAGATAATTCATTCACTAAAATTACTAATGGACCATCCCATAAGATATTTCTGTCTTTATCACTTAATACTTCTGGAGACTCCCCTTTGGTACGAACCTGAACTACAGGTCCTTTTTCTATAAATAATCCCGCAATATCAACTACGGTTTGAAGCGAACCTCCTCCATTATCTCTTAAATCAACAACTAGACCATCCATGTTTTGCTCTTTAAGACGTATAATTTCTTGTTTTACATCTTTAGCGGCATTACGCTGGTTATAATCCTGCATATTAAAATAAAACTTAGGTAGATTAATGACCCCAAAAGCTTTATCGTTTTTCTTTACAATTGAAGATTTTGCATACGTTTCTTCTAACTCTACAACATCTCTAACAATTTCTACAACCTCGGTAGTTCCATCCACTTTTTTTACAGTAAGCGAAACCTTTGTTCCTTTTGGCCCTTTTATTAAACTTACAGCATCATCAAGACGCATTCCAACTATGCTTACAGGCTCTTCTTCATCTTCTTGTTTTACTTTCATGATAAAATCTCCAACCTCAACTTTATTACCTCTCCATGCAGGTCCTCCTGAAATGATTTCAATAATTTTAACGTTGTCATTTTTCTTTTGTAGTCTAGCTCCAATACCTTCTAATTTACCAGACATAGCAATATCAAATCGATCTTTATCTTGTGGAGCAAAATAATATGTATGTGGGTCAAACTCTTCTACAATAGAATTGATATAAATAGAAAACCAATCTTTACGTTCTAAATCATCGGCAAATTCAAAATATTCTTTTAGTGAAGTCATTGTGTTTTCGCGAGCTTCTTTCTCTAACACATCTGGTGTTTTACTTTTATAATCGCTGTTTTTCGCTAAAGAATCTGTTTGCTCTTCATACTTATCATAATAGCTAGACAGCGCATTAAACTTAAGCTGAAGCCTCCAACGATTAGTCATTTGCCTTTTATTTTCTACATACGGTAATTTTTCATAATCCGTATCAATAGCTTCATCTTTTTCAAAGTCAAAGGGTACTTTTAGGATTTCTTTGTACAAGGATCTGGCTTCGATCATTCTTTTTTGTAATCGATCATAGGTAAGATTAAAAAAAGTAATATCCTTATTTCTAATCTCATCATCTATAAGCTTCTCATATTTCTTAAACTCTTCGATATCACTTTTATAGAAGTAACGCTTAAGAGGATCTAAAGCATCTATATAATCAGAAAAAACCTCTTTAGAGAAATCATCATTAATATCTTTGGCATCATAATGACCCTTTCCTAATACATAACTTATTAAATCAATCAGCAGCTTATCTTTATCCGGGTCATTTTCAACTTTAGTAGTAAAACTGCATGAAGCAGCAGAAACAATCACGGCAAGCATCAAAATCAAAAAACTCTTTTTCATACGCTCAATAAAATTTAGGGGTTTTTTATGGCAAAATACATTAAAAATCATGCCAACATCAGGTAATAATACTAAATTTTTCTTAAATGAACTAATATTATTTCTTCCTCTTCATTTATCTGCCAATTCGTACAAAAAAAATGTATTTTTACCTTCATAAAAAATTCTAAGCTATGGCTCAAAAAAGACCCTTGATTTTAGTCACTAATGATGATGGAATTACCGCACCCGGTATACGCGCATTAATAAGTGTTATGAATGAAATCGGGGATGTTTTTGTTGTGGCCCCCGACAGCCCTCAAAGTGGTATGGGGCATGCAATCACTGTCAATAACACCTTGTATTGCGATTCTATTGTTGTTGACAAAAATGCGCCTCAAAAAGAATATAGTTGTTCTGGAACTCCTGCAGATTGTGTTAAAATGGCATCTCGTCAGATTCTTGACCGACAACCTGACTTATGTGTCAGTGGTATTAACCATGGATCGAATGCTGCAATTAATGTAATTTACTCGGGAACTATGAGTGCAGCTGTTGAAGCGGGTATCGAAGGAATACCGGCTATAGGGTTTTCATTACTTGATTACTCTATGGATGCAAACTTTGAGCCTTCTAAAAAATATGTCAAAAAAATTGTTGAGAATGTACTTAAAAACGGGCTTCCAAAAGGCGTAGTACTCAACGTAAATATTCCTAGGCTACCTGCCGAAGATATTAAAGGTATCAAAATTTGTCGCCAGGCCAATGCACATTGGGTAGAAGAGTTTGATAAAAGAGTAAACCCTATGGGCAGAGAATATTATTGGCTTTCTGGCAAATTTATTAATGAAGATAAAGGAGAAGATACCGACGAATGGGCGTTAAGGCAAGGATATGTCTCTGTTGTACCTACCCAATTTGACTTAACCGCTCATCAATTTATTCAAGAATTAAACAACTGGTCATTACATGATTAAAAAAGAAATAAGTATTGGTTTTTTAGCAGGTTTGATTATCAATAGTATTGGATTCGTAATTTGCGTATTCATCTTTTCTGCTCTTAACCGGGTGGATCTCTCCTTTACAGAAACTATTAAGGCTTCAATAAAAAATGACTCCTTTGGTAGTCTTATTGTACTGGGAGCAATACCAAATCTGGTTATTTTCTTTTGGTTTTTGAAGAAAAACAAACCATATCGTGCTCGTGGCGTGCTTCTTGCAACACTTATTGCAGCTATTTGTATTGCAATTAGTAAATTTGGATAACATTCGGCAGAATGTAAATTGTATTTTTTAATGATATAAATGCATGAAATATTACTTAATCGCAGGAGAAGCATCTGGTGATTTACACGGTGCTAACCTTATGAAATCTATTCTTAAAGAAGATCCGCAAGCCGAATTTCGGTTTTGGGGAGGTGATCTTATGCAAGCTGTTGGCGGATCAATAGTGAAGCATTATCGAGATTTAGCGTTCATGGGGTTTATTGAGGTACTGTTAAACTTATTTACCATTCTAAAAAACATAAAGCTTTGTAAACAAGATGTTATAGAATATCAGCCCGATGTAATCGTATTTATAGATTACCCTGGGTTTAATTTACGCATTGCACAATGGGCTAAAGAAAAAGGATTTAGAACGCACTATTATATATCTCCCCAGATATGGGCATGGAAAGAAGGAAGAATTAAAACCATAAAGAAATGTATTGATATGATGTATGTAATACTTCCTTTTGAAAAATCGTTTTACGAAGACAAACACGAATTTCCTGTTCAATTTGTTGGGCATCCTTTAATAGATGCTATTGCAGATCATAAACAAATCCTGCCTGAAACTTTTAAAAATCAGCATAACCTTGATGATCGCCCTATTATTGCTATACTGCCAGGAAGCAGGAAACAAGAAATTCGAAAAATGCTCGAAGTAATGCTCACCGTAGTAGATGGGTTTCCTGAATATCAATTTGTTATTGCTGGAGCACCCAGCCAAGATGCTTCATTCTATACTCCCTTCATCAAAAAGCAAGGAGTACATCTGGTCATGAATCAAACCTATGACCTGTTAAGTCTTAGTAATGCAGCTTTGGTAACTTCGGGAACCGCTACCTTAGAAACAGCATTGTTTAAAGTTCCAGAAGTTGTATGTTACAAAGGAAGTTATATTTCATATCAAATTGCAAAACGAGTAATTAACCTGGATTATATTTCTCTTGTAAATCTTATTATGGATAAGCACGTAGTGACAGAACTTATACAAAGTGATTTTAATACTAAAAAACTTAAAGAAGAACTTACTAAAATAACAGACAGTTATAATCGAGCAGTGATGTTTTTGGATTATTATGACCTAGAAAAGAAATTGGGTGGTAAAGGCGCCAATGATAAAACTGCTAAATTAATTGTCGAATCCATACAATAATAAAATAAGCCCCAAAATGAAAAAAATAGTTTATTACCTACTAGCTATACTCAGTTTCGCCATTGCTTCATGTGGCAGCTCTCCTAAAGACAGAGTCATCGTCTCAAGTAAAAAAACAAAAACTACTAGCAATCCCAGTAACAAAAAGATTAAAAGCATTGTTAGCTACGCTAAAACATTTAATGGAACTCGATACAAATATGGCGGAACAACCAAAAAAGGAATGGATTGCTCTGGTCTGGTATATACCTCATTTAAGAAAGAAAATATCATCCTGCCAAGAACCTCAAAAACAATGGCTACACAAGGAAAACCAATCTCATTAAAAAAGGTTGGTATTGGTGATTTGCTGTTTTTTAAAACTAATAAGAGAAAAAATGTTATTTCTCATGTTGGATTAGTTGTTGAAGTTAGAGGAACCATTAAATTTATACATGCTTCTACTTCTAGAGGGGTTATCATCTCTAGCCTAGATGAAAAATATTGGAATAAAGCATTTGCTCTCGCTAGAAGGGTGCTATAAACTACACTTTTAAAATATCTGGTAGTTAAAAAATAATTCCAGTTACGAAAAATGAAACTAGCATCTCGTATCATTGTATTGTGAGTGCTGGTTGTCTTGATGGTCTCACATAAAAATCATCTAATTACACCCTGTGAGGCTTCTAAACACACCCTTTATCATCCTTACGTTGTCAACCATTATAGGCATTGTTTTAGGGTATTATCTTACCATAGATATCGCATCAGTTTTATTCAGTTTTTTTGTTGCTATTACTCTCCTTGGAATTTCATGGAAACGATCAAAAAAGATATTTCATAAAGGGATAAGCTTTTCGTTTATTACAATTATCGCTTTCATCATTTTTGGTTTTGTTTTGGTCAATATTCATAATCCAAAAAATGATGCTGAGCATTATACCAATCTTTTTTCGAGTACCGATTTTAGTGAAAACTCATATGGAATTCAATTTCACATTAAAGAAAGATTAAAACCCAGCAATTATTACCTGAAATATATAGTTTCTATTGGTCTTCTAGAAAACAAGATTGCAAAAGGACAGCTACTGTTGCTTATCCCTAGAGATAGTTTAAATACCACATTAGAGATTGGTGACTCCTACACCGCTTTTGCAAAAATAAAACCTATCCCCATTCCTTTAAACCCCGATCAATTTAATTATGCGAAGCATATGAAGAAACAATATGTCTATCATCAACTACGGGTTTCTAACTATAGACTACTTAATAATCATAATCCCAGGTGGTCTATCTTAAGTTTGACCGACAAGCTCAGGAAGCATATTAACACACAACTTACAAAGCATTCTTTTACATCCGAACAATTATCAATTATAAATGCCTTGCTTTTGGGTCAAAGACAAGATATAGATCAACAAACATTTTATAACTATAGAGATGCCGGAGCCATACATATTCTAGCTGTATCTGGATTGCACGTTGGAATTATTCTATTGATTCTAAATATGATTTTAAAACCTTTAGATCGATATAAACGACAGGGCAAAATTTTCAAGCTAGTCATCACCCTTATTTTACTCTGGTGCTTTGCAATAATAGCCGGATTATCACCTTCTGTAATTAGAGCGGTTACCATGTTTTCTTTTATGGCCATAGGTGCACAAATCAAGTCTAAAACCAGCATCTATAATTCGTTATTTGTTTCGATGTTTGTTTTGCTTTGCTTCAACCCTTTGTTATTGTTCTCGGTGGGCTTCCAGTTAAGTTATCTAGCCGTCTTTGCTATTGTTTGGATGCAACCTATACTTGCCAGGAGATATAACCCAAAGTTTTATTTTACTAAAAAGATTTGGGAAACTTTTACCGTGACGATAGCAGCCCAACTAGGATTATTACCGCTAACGTTGTTCTATTTTCATCAGTTTCCTGGCTTGTTTTTTGTTTCCAATCTAATCATTATTCCATTTTTAGGAGGAATATTGACATATGGCATCATAGTGATCATATTGGCCTCTATAGGAATTTTGCCTCAACCAATTGCATCTCTATTTGGCAATTGCATTGATCTTATGAACGGTTTTATAGGCTGGGTTGCCAGACAACACGATTTTATAATCACAGAAATCCCTTTTTCGTGGAGGATGCTTGGTATCCTTTACATAGTGATTATCACAGGGGTAACAACCCTTCAAAAACATGAAAGAAGAAGACCTTACAGCTTAATAACCAGCATTATTATGATGATGTTCATTGTATTATATGAAAAACATACGGTATCTAATCGTGAAGAGTTGATTATTTATAATAATTATCGTAATACCACTATAGGTGTTCTTAAAAATCAAAAGCTTCAAGTATACAGTAAACATAAGATCTCTATTAAAGCCCAAAGCTTTTTATTTGGTAATTATCGCATTAAGAATCATACATCTCTTGACACAACCTTTATAACCTTAAAAAATACATATCAATATAAGAAACACGCCATTCTGATTATTGATAGTACATCAATATATGCGATCAAAAAATTTCAACCAGATATTATAATTCTATCCAACTCGCCAAAAATTCACTTAGAAAGAGTAATAAATAAGCTATGTCCACAACAAATTGTTGCCGATGGAAGTAATTATAAAAGTTATATCGATCGATGGGAAAAAAGTTGTACTAAAAACAACATCTCTTTTCATCGCACAGATAAAAAGGGAGCCTTTATATTGAAATGATAGAATATAGAATAAGTCCTCTTTATATTACTACTAGTGATTCATTTATATACATATCAGTATCAATAGATACTGAATTTAAAACCTCTTGCAGTATTTTATGTATTTTTGGGATACAATCTTTAGCTATTTTGTTTGGACTATTAAACAGTACACAAATTCCTATATCTTCATTGGGATAAATCGCGATTTCACTTCGATAGTTATTAACCCCACCACCATGATGAATTACTGTATTTAATTCACCAGTTTTAGCGTCGTTAAATTTATGAATACGCCATCCTAACCCGTAATACGAAGCTTTATATCCCGGCCATCTCTGATAATAGTTTCTTCTTCCGCCTACTTGGATTTTTGGATTAAAAATATCTTCTATTGTACCTGGCATAAGAACATCTGGATTATTCCCTAATAAAAATTTCATCCATTTGCCCATATCGGTCACACTGGCATTAATACCTCCTGCGGCTACAGCTTTGTAATATTTTTTATTAATTGGAAGTGGTCTCCACCCTCTACGGATACGTTGATGTGGCATTGCTACATTATCAGATTCTTGCAACGCTTCATAACTTGCAGAAGCCGTTGACATATGTAATGGATCAAAAATCTTGTTTTGAAAAACTTCTTTTAAAGGTTTACCCGAAATTCTTTCAATAATCTCACCACTCATAGCAAAAATTGCATTTTGGTAATTATATATACTTCCAGGTTCTTGTAGGGGTAAAACTTCGTTAAAACGTCCTGCTATTGTAGTTAAATCTAATCCATCTTCTACAAGATTTGTAAAGCTATGATATGGTAACCCTGCTGTATGGGATAATACATTAGCTAAGGTAACTTTATTTGTGGATGCCTTACTGGCAAGTCTAAAATTAGGAATGTGGTCAATAATTTTATCTTCCCAGTTTACCAACCCTTCTTCAACATGGATCCCTGTTAAAATTCCTGCAAAACCTTTAGATACAGAACCGATTCTAAATACAGTCTTGGCATCAATTGTATCTTTTAAGACTGCATTTTTATTACCGAAACCTTTAGCATAGATAATAGAGTCACATTTAACAATAGCAACGGCAGCACCTACAATTTGATGCTTTTCTAACGCCTCATTAAAATACGCTTGGATAGATTCTTCCAATTTTTGTTTTTTTAGATCCGGCAAAATAATTTCTGGTGGTTGTGGTTGCGGATAAATAACAGCTTGAGGTTGTTTTGGGAGTTCTGGATGTTCTACAAATGCAAAAGAAAAAAGCACTGCAATTAACAACATAGTGGGGGCGGCTATGATAATTATTTTTTTCATAAATAGGTTTCGATTCAAAAAACTGATACAATAAAGTTGAACTATTTGACTTTATTATCTTTTTCAAACCGGATTTGGGTATTATTTTTTTCGGTTTATGATATAGGTAACGCATACTATTTCAATTAATTGTATTGAAATTTAAAATTTAACAAGAAAAAGATGATGCTATTTCTGACATCTCTTTAAATTTTATGTAAATGAACCTAAAAAAACTTCTTTTAATCGGATTCAACTATGCAGTTTTCAGTTAACTATACATGATTTTTAATTGTATCAGTACATACAGAAGCCATGACTTAACTTCAAAAAAAAGAGGCTTACTATAATTGGAAGCCTCTTTTCTACATAAATTTTATTGTTAGTCTTTTTTTACAGCAATATAATATGAACATACAGTTCCGGAATCTCCATATCCATGATCTTTAGAACGTGTATGCGCACCAGGTCTATCAACCGTTATACTAGTCAGTAATCTACCCCAAGAATTAAATGTAGATTTTGCACCACCACTTACGGTTGCATATCCCGGAGGAGTGCGAATTAGACTTTCAGCAAAACCACCAGAAGCATCTTCACAATTATCACCCATTAACACATTAAGCGATCCAAAATTCGGAATGTTATTTTTTATTCCAATGGCATATGATGTAATAGATGCAGCAGATGGAGCCACATGGTCCTTGCCCTTAGCAACCCAAGAATTTCCAGAAGGATAAGACGCCGTTAATAGGTTACCTGCTCCTGACCAATTTACTTTTGCCCCTCCAGAAATAAGTTTAAAACCAAAAGGCACAGAAGCTGAAGTAGAAGGATGTGATGCTACAGCAGATGTATTTGAAAACAGTTGTAAACTATTTTTCAACTCCTCCTCAGGTATATAATTCCCATCATTATCCTTTAAACGGATACCTATAGCGACTACTTCAAACCACCATACTCCATTGCCGTATAAATGTGCTTTTGCTTCTGCTCTCCAGCCTCTAAACTCATCTGCTCCAACGGTTGGTGCAGACATCGTTAACAAAGCACCTGGGTCACCAGGCTGTACAGAGGCATGTGTAGAACCTCCAATACAAACAAATCCTTCGGGAACATATACTGTCAGTGATTCTAAATTAGATCTTTCTTGTATAAGTTTTCCTGTAACAGACACTTCAACTCTTCCAGATGCATCAGTATATATAATCGGTGAATTAGAGTTTTTTGATAAAGAATTCTCTACCAAATCAGTATTTTCTTGTGTAACACTGTCTTCTACATTATCTTTTTCGCAGGAAATTATCCCAATAGTTAACAGCACTAAAAAAAAAGTTTTTTTCATTGTTTCAATTTTAAAATGGTTTATGATTCATTACTCTCGGCAATTATACCTTGAAAAATACTTACTGAAGTACTGTATCTTCATATTGTTGAAGATCCAGAACTAATTTTAGCTAAAAAATCCATCCAGGTATGAGCATATACTCTATGTTATACAATACTACCAAACATATGCTTCGAAGTATAGCGCACGAATATTATACAGACATACAGTTAAGTGTTTCGATTTTCTTGTCTACTGATCAAATAGTTTAGTCTAGGAAGATTTAAACCTAACAGATAAGGTCTGCTATATAAACTTGGAACGATTACATGAAACCCAGTTGTATTAAGCGTTTAAAAGCAAAGAACTTTTTCGCTTATCACGAAAAAATTCTTTATACATATAAAAAAGATATATTCTTAATTCGAAAAGGTACCCACAAATGATTTTTCGTATTTCTTCCAAGCTTCTGCTGTGGTTAGTTTTTTATAATCATTATTATGGATCATTTTTAAGTATAACTCTAATTGTTGAGGAGTTTTAAAACCTACTACAGGAGCGATAAGATTTCCATTTTCATCAAAAAATACCATACTCGGGTATCCAGATATTTTTAAAGCATTGGCAAAAAAGTGCTGACTGTTTCTTCCTTTTCGGTTTGGATTATGATTAGGGTTAGTGTATGTAAAATTGTTATAATTTACCTCTTCGGTGCCTTCGGCATTAAACTTTACGGCGTAGTAATGCTTATTTACATAATTTACTACGTCTTTATTATGAAAGGTTCTTTTATCCAAAAGCTTACAGGGGCCGCACCAATCTGTATAAACGTCCATAAAAATCTTTTTAGGTTCTTTTTTCTGAGCCGCTAAAGCTTCATTTATAGACATCCAGTTGATTTCTTGTGCCTGGGTAGATAGACACAATAAAAATCCTAGAATCGTAAGTAGGTTTTTCATTTTTGATAGTTTTTATAGTATGTCGGAAACAAAAACCGTTCCTTATTTAAAAACTTTACTCGTCTTTGGGAAACGAGTAAAGTTACACATTATTATTTTATCGCACACCGTGCATGAGTTTCTTAAGCAATGGATTTAATATAATCATAATACCACCTGCTGCTACAGGTACGATTGTAAATATTAAAAAGAAGGTTGACAACGAATATTCGCTAGTTATTTTATCAATCATTCCACCTAGCTGTCCTGCAGAACAATTCCCAATAAAAATTGCCAGGTACCATACCCCAAACATTAAACCAATCAGTTTTGGTGAAACCAGTTTACTAACATAAGATAATCCAACCGGGGACAAGAACAACTCACCAATGGTATGAAACAAATATGCCAGAATTAACCATACCATACTTACGGCAGCAGTTTCTGCTCCTTTTGGAATGGTAATAGCACCAAATGCTAAGAGTGCAAAACCAAAACCTAAGAGTATGAGCCCTAGTCCAAACTTTACAGCTGCAGAAGGGTTATACTTACTTTCCCATAACTTTGAAAATAATGGAGCGAATGAAATGATAAACAATGAATTTAAAATCCCAAACCAAGAGGCAGGGACCTCCGTAGTATCTGCATTAAACTCACGATAGAGTTTCCACACTACAATTGTCCAGATTATAGCAAAGCTAAATCCTAAAATACTATTTGATAATGATATTTTTCTAAAGGTTTGAACAAATAACTTATATAACACCCAAGTAATAATTACTAAAGGCACCAAGGTTATTATAGCATCCACCACTTTAAAAATTGTAGCGCTATCACCTACTAAAATTCGATTTGTATACTTACTTGCAAAAATGGTCATCGAACCACCTGCTTGTTCAAATGCTGCCCAGAAAAATATAGTAAAGAAAGCCAAAATTGCAACTACGATATATCTATCTTTTTGAACTTTTGAACTTACTTTTACTTCATCTACTACTTCTTCAACAGTATCTTCAATTGCATCATCTATATCATCTAGTTCTAATTTTTCTTTGGGAGATAACCCCACTTTTTCAAAAATACTTCTACCAAACCAGAATTGAAGCATTCCTAAAAGCATAAATATCCCTGCTAAACCAAAACCAAAACTCCAACTTACCTTTTCGCCTATATATCCACAAAGCATAATACCAAGAAAAGCTCCGGCATTAACCCCCATATAATAAATGGTATATGCGCCATCTTTCTTTTCTTCGTTCTTATCATACAAACCACTAACAATAGATGTTAAATTGGGTTTGAACAATCCATTACCAATAATCAGACATGCCAATCCTACATATAGAAATACAGGAGTTTCTACTGCCATAGAAATATGACCTAAGGTCATAAATAATGCTCCGAGCGCTACAGCTTTTCTATACCCCAGAAACTTATCTGCAATAAATCCTCCAAATATCGGTGTAAGGTATACCAAACCAGTGTACCAACCGTATAATTTAAGTGCATCTTCATTACTCCAAGCCCAACCTCCATCGATGATTTGACTCGTTAAAAATAAGACGAATAGCGCACGCATTCCATAATACGAAAAGCGTTCCCACATTTCTGTAAAAAAAAGAACAAATAATGAAGGTTTATGCCCAAGTAAACTAAATACTTTCGAATCGTTTGTTATCGTACTCATGGAATATCTTATTCTGCATCTGCTAATTCAAAACCTTCAGCTTCTTCGTGTATGGTCCCTTCTTTATCTTCAACACCATGAGTAAGCACCTCTAGCTTTTTTCTGAATAGCATCACGATCGACCCAAAGACTACACAAAAAACTGCGATTCCCGTAAAAATTGCAAACTCTCCTTGACTTTCTGCCCATTCTCCTAATAAACCTGCTAGTTTATTTCCGAAACCTGTCATCGCAAAATAAACCCCCATCATTAGCGCGCCATATTTAACAGGTGCTAATTTGGTAATAAAAGAAAGCGCAACCGGTGATATACAAAGTTCTCCAATAGTATGAAATAAGTATGCCAATACTAACCAGTACATAGCCGATGATCCATCTGCACTAAACTCCATAGAAGCGGCAGTCATAAAAAAGAATCCTGTTCCCATAATAATAAGCCCAATAATCATTTTGAATAATGAACTGGACACTTTTCCTTTTAGTTTTCTATTTGCCCAATATATAGCTACAGAAGTTCCAAGGAAAATAATAAACATCGCATTTAAGGATTGAAACCAAGATGCAGGAACTTCCCATCCCATCAACATTCTATTTGTTTTTTCTTTGGCATAGATATTCATCAGTCCACCAGCTTGCTCAAAAGCTCCCCAGAAAACGATCACTAATAAAAATGAAATCAATAAAACTACGATCCTATCTTTCTCAATTTTAGTTAATGGTTTTTTCATTGCTTCTTTATCTTCAGTTTTCTCTGAAGCTCCTAAAAAGTTACCTACACTGGCAAGATACTTCTGCCCTAATAAATACTGTAATAACCCTAGAGCCATCCCGATCCCAGCAAGACCAAAACCATAATGCCATCCATGCACTTCTCCAACGTACCCGACAATTAAACTTGATAAAAATGCTCCGAGGTTAATACCAATATAAAAAATGGTAAATCCTTTATCTCTTCGTATATCTCCTTGCTTATACAGTCCTCCGACCATGGTTGAAATATTAGGTTTTAACATTCCTACCCCAGCAATAATTAAACCTAGACCAGAGTACCATGCCCACATCTCTTCTATTGCTAAAATACTATGCCCGGCTACTAACAAAATACCTCCTATTAATACAGATTTTTTTTGTCCTAACAATTTATCCGCAATCCATCCTCCTGGTATTGAGGCTACATACACTAACATTGTATACCATCCATATAATGCCAATGCTTCTCCAGATGACCATCCCAATCCTGGGTTCTCATCAACAGTCTTAGTCGTAAGGTATAATACAAAAAGTGCTCTCATTCCATAGTAGGAAAAACGCTCCCACATTTCTGTAAAAAATAATATGTATAATCCTACCGGATGCCCAAAAAGCTCTTTTTGATGAGCTGCTTTAACTGTATTTGCCATTATGTTTGTTTAATTAATTATAAGTTCTCTTTAATGAAGTTTGTCATTTTATTATATAAGTGTAATCGGGTATTACCTCCATAAATTCCATGATTTTTATCCGGGTAAATGGCCCAATCAAAATCTTTATTGGCTTGTACCAGAGCTTCGACTAATTGCATCGTATTTTGCACATGAACATTATCATCTGCACTACCATGTACTAATAAAAATTTACCTTTTAATCCATCTACAAAATTAATCGGTGAATTGCTATCGTATCCCTTTGCATTCTCCTGTGGAGTCATCAAATATCGTTCCGTATAAATAGTATCATAAAACCTCCAACTGGTTACCGGAGCCACGGCGATTGCCATTTTAAATGTGTTTGGTGCTTTAAACAGGCAGTTACTAGACATAAATCCTCCATAACTCCATCCCCAAATTCCAATTCTGGCAGCATCAATATACTCTAATGCTCCCAATTGTTTTGCTGCTGCAATTTGATCTTGCACCTCTAAGTTTCCGAGGTCATTTTGTGTTGCTTTTTTAAATTTAGCTCCTTTAAAACCTGTGCCTTTTCCATCTATACAAGCAACAATATAACCTTGTTGTGCAAGCATCATGTACCAATAATCATTAGCTCTGTGCCATGAGTTTTTTACCATCTGAGATCCAGGCCCAGAATATTGATACATAAACAATGGGTATTTTTTCTTGGGATCAAAATCTTTTGGTTTGATCATCCACATGTTTAATGTTTCACCATTAACTTCTATTGTAGAAAACTCTTTAGGCCGCACATCATATTGCGCCAGATTATCTAATAGAGTTTTATTGTTTTTGATTTCTCTAATCACTTTACCAGTAGTCCCATTATTCAATGTATACTCATATGGAGTTGTAGCATTTGAGAAATAATTAATATATAAACTAAAGTCAGCACTAAACTCTGCATCATTAATACCTTCTTTAGTGCTTAATCTCTTCTTATCTTTTCCATCCAGGGTTATCGCATAAACATCGCGATTAATGTTTCCGTTCTCAACACTTTGATACAATACCTTTTTATTTTTTTTATCATATCCATAGTACTGCGTAACTTCCCAATTACCTTTGGTTACTTGATTAATCAACTCACCAGTAGTTGCATAGTGGTAAATATGATTGTACCCATCTTTTTCGCTAGTCCAGATAAAGCTATTATCTTCTAAAAATGTTAGATTATCGGTAATATCGATATAGGCTTCATCTTTTTCATTAAGTACTACTTTTGGAGTTTTTGTCTTAGCGTCTACAAAAATTAAATCCAGATTATTTTGATGTCTGTTCATTACTTGTACACTCAAAATATCTGGATTTGCTGTCCATTTAATTCTTGGAATATAAAAATCCTTATACTCTCCAAGTTTGACCTGATCTAAGGCCATTGCATTGATATCTGCTATAAACAATGACACTTTTGCATTTTTTTCTCCTGCCTTAGGGTATTTAAAAACATCTTGTTTTTGATACAATGCTTTACCATAAACATCCATAGAAAATTCAGGAACTTCTTTTTCGTCAAATCTTAAAAAGGCAATTTTATTACTATCCGCACTCCAGTCAAAAGCTCTTACAAAAGAAAATTCTTCTTCGTATACCCAGTCTGTAATCCCATTAATAATTTCGTTTTTCTTTCCGTCATCGGTTAACTGAATCTCTTGACCGGTGACAAAGTTTAACATATAAATATTGTTATCCTGAACATATGCAATCTTATTACCATCTGGCGATAACATTGGAGATTGAATTTTCTTTTCGCTCACCTTAAACACACCATTAGAAGGAACATCATAAATATGATATATCCCTCTCGAAGAACGACGATATATTTGTTCCATCTCACTAGATAGTAAAATTCTATTTTCGTCTTTGCTAAAAGCATATCCCTGAAACGAATCTAACCCTTCAATAGAAGAAGAGCTTATCAACGTTTTTGCCTTTTCTCCCGTCTCATAATTATACACTTCAATATTGGTTGCTCCAGAGACTTTATCTTTTTCTAAAACAGAATATTGCGTTCCGTTTTTCATAGAATGCAATGATTGCAAATTTTCTGTTCTAAAAGCTCCTCCCCATATCTCTTCAAGAGTAAAAGCTTTGTCTTGGGCAGTAGTTAGAAGCCCAATAAATACTATAAATCCAAAAAACAATTTTGTAATCTTCATATCATATTTTAAAAATTGTTAACGCCAAGAATACTAAAAAATCCGTGAAAAATACAACAATTGATGTTAAATACAATAAAAACTCCAATAGTAAAGCAATATTTTTTATCAAATCATCAATCAACGTTTAAATTATCGATTCACAAAAATGATCTGAATCGGCTTTTTGAGTATGTAAATGATAAAACAGAATAGTATCTTTGAAGCATCAACAATAAAATACATAATGGCACCGGTAGTTTCTGGGTTTTCTAAACTCTCTAAAGCAGATAAAATCAAATGGTTAGCAGAGCATCATTTTAGTAATGACGCAACTGCTACAAATACATTAACCACCTACTGGAATTCTGATGATAGCTTACAGCAACTTCATGATGAATTTACAGAAAACACAATTTCCAACTATTACCTTCCATTTTCGGTTGCACCAAACTTTTTGATTAACAACACCCGATACACTTTACCTATGACTATCGAAGAAAGCTCGGTAGTTGCTGCAGCGAGTAAAGCTGCAAAGTTTTGGCAAAATCGTGGTGGTTTTAAAGCAGAAGTACTCTCTACGGTAAAAGTTGGACAAGTGCATTTTACCTATACTGGAAGCTATAAGAAACTAGCCCAGTTTTTTACAAGCGTAAAACCTGATCTATTACAATCGGTATCTTCGATTACCAGAAATATGGAAAAACGAGGTGGTGGAGTACAAGAAATAGAACTTAGAGACAAAACGGCCGAGATCGACAATTACTATCAATTGCATTGCACTTTTGAAACGGCAGATGCAATGGGAGCCAACTTTATCAATTCTTGTCTTGAACAGTTTGCAAAAACATTAGTTACCAAGGCTAAACAATACAATGGCTTTTCTGAAACAGAAAAAAATATTGAGATTATTATGAGTATTCTCTCTAATTATGTTCCTCAATGTATTGTTAGAGCTGAAGTTTCTTGCGCTATAGACGAATTACCCAACACAGATCAATTATCATCACAGCAGTATGCCAAAAAATTTGTGCGAGCTGTTCGCATTGCCGAAGTCGAACCTTATAGGGCTGTTACACACAATAAAGGTATCATGAATGGTATCGATGCCGTAGTTTTGGCCACTGGGAATGATTTTAGAGCTATCGAAGCGGGTGCACATGCCTATGCTGCAAAAGACGGAAAATACAAAAGCCTTACTCATGCCGAAATTAAAGATGATCGATTTATCTTCACTATTGAAATCCCGTTAGCCTTAGGTACTGTTGGTGGTTTAACATCGTTACACCCTTTAGTAAAACTAGCTTTACAACTTCTTGGGAAACCTAATGCAAAAAAACTAATGGAAATCACTGCCGTAGCAGGGCTTGCACAAAACTTTGCAGCAATAAATTCATTAATCACCACAGGAATTCAACAAGGCCATATGAAAATGCATTTGATGAATATCCTGAATCAATTTAATGCTACGGACCAAGAAAAAGAACAACTTGTTGAATATTTTAAGACCAATACCGTTACTCATAGTGAAGTGGTAACTCAAATTGAAAAATTAAGAGCATAAAGCAATCATGAAAAAGTCCTTTTATAGTCACGGTAAATTATTGCTTACAGCAGAATATCTTGTATTAGACAGCGTAGAAGCTTTGGCATTACCTACAAAAAAAGGACAATGGTTATTTATTGAAGAGAATGATAGCAATTGCATAGAGTGGAAAAGTTTTGATCACGAAGGCCATATTTGGTTCGATACAAAAATCAACCTCCCTTTAGAAATTACAGCAGAAACAGAAAATACCGAGCAACCTGTTTTAAGTGATGAAGAAGGATTGGGAATTACCGAAACGTTACTCGAAATTTTAACCGAAGCCAAGAAATTGAATCCAAATTTTTTGTCTTCAGAAAAAGGATATGCTATAGAAACTCGATTAGAGTTTGATCGCGAATGGGGACTCGGATCCTCTTCTACCTTAATTAATAATATAGCTCAATGGGCAAAAGTTGATGCTTTTCTATTATTAGAAAAAAGTTTTGGCGGTAGTGGATATGATATTGCTGCAGCCCAGCATGAATTACCTATACTATATAAACGTACCGAAGGAAAACCAATACTTAAGGAAATAAATTTTGACCCGTCTTTTAAAGAGTACTTATTTTTTGTGTATTTAAACCAAAAACAAGATAGCAAGGCATCTATTAAACATTATCAATCCTTGCCTCTAAAAGATTTTGATACTGCAGCAAAGTCGGTTTCAGAAATTACTTATAAACTAATCGATTGTTCTTCAATAGAAGAGTTTGAAGAATTACTAAATACTCACGAAGAAATCATATCTAAAATCATAAAAACTGAAACAGTAAAATCTCGATTATTTTCTGATTACCCTAGAAGTATTAAAAGCCTTGGTGGTTGGGGTGGTGATTTTGTATTAGCTACAGGAAAAAAGGCAGATATGGATTATTTCAGAAAAAAAGGGTATACTACCATTATACCTTATTATGAAATGGTGTTATAATAAAACCTGCGTTTATGAAGTCGGATTTTACAGATATATGCACACTTCTTAACTCTGATAAAAAAGAACAACAATTACAAGGCATCACTCTTACTCTGAAGCATCCCAAGCTAAAAAAAGATATACAGCTTATAGAAGACATCATACAGGAAACCTTCTTTGAGCAATGCTCTAAATGGAGAGCCATTTTTAAAGCGGGTGCCACCTTTTTATCGTATCCAGAAATATTGTTATTAGCTCTTGAGGATTGGAAACTATATTTTCCCTTAAACGAACCACGAGGCTACACTTCTGAAATTCATAGCTTTCAACATTATACCGCTTATGCAGATCCTTGGTATGAGCAAGGTTATTATGATACCCCAGACAATAGAGTGTCTTTTAGGGATCATTTTGGGTATTTTAAAACCGCGCAAGAAAAATATATAGAACGTGTTGCCGGGTCTAAAAAAGTAACTTCACTTGTTACGTATTCTGGGTTACCCTCAAGCTATGCGAATTTACATGGTGGCATTGATCTCAAAAAATTCAAAAAAATTGACATGTATATCCAAAAACTCGAAAATCATCCAAAACGAAAAAAAAATCCATATCAAAAACTTTTGTTTTCAAGAATAGTTCCTTTGCAAAACACTTGGCATGGTAAACTATTGGCAAGCTATTGTATAGGCACATCTGAAAATGGTGATATTGAAGCCAAAGAAACCTATAAAAAACTTATTAATAAAGTTGCAAAATCATATCTAGTATTTGGTATAGAGACTGTGATTTGTGAATCTGGTGGTATGAGCCTAAAATATGGAACCCCAAATGAATTATTTGCCTATAACCAAGCCTCCTTGGTTTGGTTGTTAACCCTATGATCAAACATCTAATCCATAAATACCGATATTCACATCATTTGAAACATACAACTTATCTCCTTTTTCATTAAAGCATATGGCATCGATATCGATTTCTATTTCTTGTGTTGTTTTAGTGTCCAAATCTACAACATACAGATAATTAGAATACCCATAACGAGGGTCCCAGGCATCATAATGAGTTTGCGGTTTATAATACACCACTTTATTAATATTTTCGGTAAAAAGCGCAGCATGCACTATCTTTTCATTGGTCTCAAATGGATAAATATCGTCAGTATTACAAAACACTGCTTCTTTTTTCCAAAGATTACCTTTCTTAGTATAGATCAAAATACCATGTTCACTATAATCGGTCGTGTTTTCTTTTTCTAAGCGATCATCTGCATAAAAAGCATACTTGATATAATCCTCATCCACTGGATTTAGTAATACTAACCGATTACTCTTATTCAAAATTTTGCAGACAATACTCTTAAAATCATTATGAATAGGGACCGATATTTCCTCTACAGTTTCCCAAGTATCAATATTCTTAATTACTATTTCGTTTTTATCGGCTACTATACATTTATTTCTGTCATCCTCCAGAACAGAAAGCGCATATATCACCTCTGGCCATTTAGGTGGAGCATTGTTTGTAATATGCACATGTTCTTTTTCTATTGTAAAAGAATCTAATGACACCTTTACTACACTTTTCTTTTGATGATCATAAAAAAGAAAAAATGCTTCATCTGCAGAAACATCAATAGCAGTTTTATTATAAAAACGTTTATCTAATTCTCCATACCATTGGCTTTGATAATGAAAAACCTGAGTGTCGTTTTTCCAGACAAACACTTCTATTTTTTGTGGTTCATTCCATGTTTGATTAGGATTCTCTAACGTGTGTTGATACACAGCAACAATGCATCCATTATTACAGATTTTGAGATATTCGCAAGCACTATATTTACATTGCTCTTCTTTATTTATTTCTTTTAAAATGACGTGATCATTGGTTACTCTATCAATTTTGATAAAAAAATCAGCATTATCCAAAGAAACCATAACTGCCAATGTTTGCTCATCATCATCAACAGCAATAGCCATAATCTTATACTCATCATATGATGATGGGTTGCCTAAAAAATCGTTATACAAATCATGAGCATCCATATTTTTAGATTTATAAAAATCTGGATTTTCTTGATATGTCCTATATGCTTGGGCTTTAATCAATAAAAAATCATCATAAAAAGGCCTCAAAACAGCAAAACAAGCATACGGACAAGGCTCATTAGCATCAAGTTTTTTTTGCCAATTATTTGGCATTACTCTAAAGTGATAAGGCCAGAGCGTATCTAACATTTGTTCTACATAGATAAGGGTAGATTCTGGTATCTCATTTCCTTCGTTGACATATTCATCTATGGTTTTACAGAAACTATCCCACAACTCATACGTCGGAGTTTCATATATGATGTCATTCAATTTGTCTTCTATGTTTTCCATTTTTTCTTAAGAATAGGCGCTTTGGGGCTCTAAAAATATAAGCAATATTGTATTAAATACTATATGTAATTTATATTACCTTCTCTAAATAAAAAAACCTCAACGATAAAGTTGAGGTTTTTTTACTTCATATATAGAACCCGTTATTATAACTCTAAAGCTCTTGTTACATTATTATCCATTAGCAGTTCTACCGGATTTTCTAAGGCTTCTTTTACCGCTACTAAGAATCCTACAGACTCTTTACCGTCGATAATTCTGTGATCATAAGATAGTGCAACATACATAATTGGTGCTACAACAATCTGACCATCTCTTACAATTGGACGCTCCACGATATTATGCATTCCTAAAATTGCACTTTGTGGTGGATTAATAATTGGTGTAGATAACATACTTCCAAATACACCTCCGTTAGTAATGGTAAACGTACCTCCAGTCATTTCATCAACTGTGATTTGACCTTCGCGTGCTCTAATAGCCAATCTCTTTACTTCAGACTCTACTCCTCTAAAGCTTAAGTTTTCAGCATTTCTAATTACAGGTACCATAAGCCCTTTAGGTCCAGAAACCGCAATACTAATATCCTGAAAATCGTAGGATATCATTTCTTTACCATCAATCATTGAATTTACTGCAGGATACATCTGTAAAGCGCGTACACATGCCAATGTAAAGAAAGACATGAATCCAAGGCTTACTCCATGTTTACTTTTAAAAGCTTCTTTGTATTGACTACGAAGATCAAAGATAGGTTGCATATCGACTTCGTTAAACGTAGTAAGCATTGCTGTTTCGTTTTTCACAGAAACCAAACGCTCAGCAACTTTACGACGAAGCATTGATAGTTTTTTGCGTGACTCTCCTCTACCTCCAAGTCCCGGAGTTCCCATAGAAGGTTTAGCATCTAGTGCATCTGCTTTAGTAATTCTACCATCTCGACCAGTACCCTGTACTTGAGAGGCATCAATCCCTTTTTCAGCAAGAACCTTTTTAGCTGCCGGAGAAGCAGTACCTGTAGCATAGGTTTCCGTTTTTACAGGAGCAACTGGTGCAGGCGTCTCTACTTTTTTCTCTTCTGCTTTTGGTGCTTCAGTAACCGGAGCAGGTTTAGAATCTCCTCCTTCTGGTTTTGCAGCATCGGTATCAATAAGACAAACTACTTGTCCTACTGCAACAGCATCACCTTCTTCTGCCATTAGTGTGATAACACCACTTGCTTCGGCAGGCAACTCTAATGTTGCTTTATCACTATCCACCTCGGCAATTGCCTGATCTTTTTCAACATAATCACCAGACTCAACAAGCCATTGAGCTATTTCTACTTCTGTAATAGATTCTCCCGGTGATGGGACTTTCATTTCTAAAGCCATAATTCTGAATTTATCCTTTGTACAATTTCCTTTGGAAATCCGTTACTTATAGTTATTTATTTTATTTATCGTTTCTGATTATCTTTTGTTTTGTCAAAAACAAAATCAATTACTTCTTGATGTCTTCGTTTAGATCTCGTTGCACTACCTGCAGCCGGGGCTCCATATGGCCTTCTACTTGCAAATCTAAAACTTTTTGCATCATCATAATGCATTAGCATATGACTTAAAGCTCCCATATTGCGAGGTTCTTCTTGCGCCCAAACCACATCTTCAGCTTTGTATTTTTTAATAATTTTATCCATTTCTGAAACCGGAAGTGGAAACAACTGTTCAAGACGAACCAAGGCTACATCTTTTCTACCCTGTTTTTCTTTTTCTTCCAGAAGATCATAATAAAATTTACCAGTACAAAAAACCAATGACTTTACATCTTTTGCCTTGGCATCTGCATCATCGATCACCGTTTGAAAACTTCCTGATGTAAATTCTTTAACTGAAGAAAGTACTTTTGGATGACGCAATAAACTTTTTGGAGTAAATACCACTAAAGGTTTACGATATTTTGCTTTCATTTGTCTACGAAGTAAATGGAACATGTTTGCAGGTGTAGTCACATCGGCAACATACATATTATCTTTGGCACATAACTGAAGATAACGTTCCATTCTACCTGAAGAATGTTCTGCCCCCTGCCCTTCATAACCATGTGGCAATAGCATCACTAACCCGTTCTGTAACTTCCATTTATCCTCTGCAGACGAAATGTATTGATCCATCATGATCTGGGCTCCATTACTAAAATCTCCAAACTGTGCTTCCCAAATCGTTAGTGTATCTGGACTTGCCATGGCATACCCATAATCAAATCCTACTACTCCATATTCTGAAAGCAGAGAGTTGTAAATATAAAAATCACCCTGATCTCCATTAAGATTATTGAGTAAAACAACTTCTTCTTCGCTATCTTCAACCTTAACCACAGCATGTCTATGAGAAAAGGTCCCTCTTTCTACATCTTGTCCACTCATACGCACATCATACCCTTCTTTCAACAAAGATCCGTACGCCAATAATTCTCCCATAGCCCAATCTAGTTGATCATTTTCAAAAAACATTTTATGCCTTTGATCAATCAATCGTTCAATTTTTCTAAGGAATTTCTTATCTGAAGGAAGCTTAGTAATCACTTCAGCTATTTCAGTCAATTTATTTTTAGGATATGTGGTATCAACCACCTCCATCATTTCATCTTCTTGCACTCGTTCAAAACCAGCCCATTCATCTTGCATAAATGGAGTGATGATGGTTTTTTCAAGTTTACGAGAATCTTCTAATTCTTCTTCAAGCGAAGCTTTATAGTCTTTTTCAAGTTTTGTAACATACTCCTTATCGATAATACCATCTGCGATTAATTTATCGGCGTAGATATCTCTTGGATTTTTATGTTTTGCAATCGCTTTATATAATTTTGGTTGTGTAAAACGTGGTTCATCACCTTCATTATGACCATATTTACGGTACCCTAACAAATCAATAAACACATCTCGCTTAAAAGTCATTCTAAAATCCAATGCAAAATTAGCCGCATGTACTACCGCCTCTGCATCATCAGCATTAACATGCAATACTGGTGATAAGGTTACCTTACCGACATCAGTACAATATGTAGAGGATCTTGCATCCAAATAATTTGTTGTAAACCCAATTTGGTTATTTACAACTATATGTATGGTTCCTCCTGTTTTATATCCATCAAGCTTAGCCATTTGAACAATTTCATAGACTAATCCTTGACCAGCAATAGCCGCATCACCATGCACTACTATAGGTAGTACTGCGGATGTGTTTTCTTGATAATGACGATCTTGTTTTGCTCTTGTAATACCTTCAACTACCGCACCAACAGTTTCCAAATGTGATGGATTAGGCGCAATATTCATGTTGATATCTTTACCAGAATCTGTTTTTCGTTTTGAGGTCCAACCCAAATGGTATTTCACATCTCCATCAAAAACAGCTTCTTCATAATCTTTACCATCAAACTCACTAAAAATATCTTTAGGACTTTTTCCAAATATATTGGTAAGGGTACTTAAACGACCACGATGAGCCATCCCCATTACAAATTCTTTTACGCCCAGATCAGCTGCTTTTTCTACCAATGCATCCAATGCTGGGATAAGTGATTCCCCACCTTCGAGTGAAAATCGTTTTTGCCCAACATATTTGGTATGCAAAAAACTCTCAAACGAAACCGCCTGATTTAGTTTTTTAAGAATGTGTTTTTTCTGATCTGCAGAGAATTTTGTTCTATTGGTATTGAAGTTCACTCTGGACTGGATCCATTCGCGCTCTTCGGGATTACGAATATACATATACTCTATACCTATAGAATCACAATAGATTTGCTCTAAATGAACAACAATATTACTAAGCGTATTAGGGCCAATCCCAATAATCTCTCCGGCACTAAAAACGGTATTAAGATCTGCTTGACTTAACCCAAAATTTTCTATAGCTAGTGTAGGAGTATATTTTCTTCTTTCTCTAACTGGATTAGTTTTGGTAAACAAATGCCCCCTGGTTCTATAAGCATCTATTAAACGAACCACCTGAAATTCTTTTTGTACACTTTCAGGAACAGCCGTCGTTCCACCAGATTCTTTTTCAACATAAATGGTATCAGCTGCACCATTAGCGTTTTCCAGACCAAAGTCAAATCCTTGAAAAAAAGCCCTCCAACTTGGCTCTACGCTATCGGGGCTTTGTAAATATTGATCATATAACTCTGCAAAAAATGCGGTATGAGCCGCATTCAAAAATGAATATTTATCCATATGTAAGCATTCAATTGTCTTTATTATGACAAAACGCTACAAAAATACAACAATTACAATATATTGAACATCAAAATATTTATATTTATCTCATAATTTTTTAGAAATTTAACAATGAAAGTATTTACTCCTCAAAATATTTTGGTCTTAACCTTACTATTTTTGGTATTCTTCTCACTTCAGAAAGGATATTCTCAAAGTGATGAACCCGGTATTAAATTTGGAGGAAGTTTAAATGTTGGTTTTACTAATAACAGACTAAATATCGCTATAGCTCCTGCTGCCATCTATCAGTTTAATGAATGGTTTGGTGGTGGAGTAGGATTAAACTTTGGTTACAGTAGTTTTGAAAACGATGCCTTAAATCAGGAAAGCACCAGCACAAATTATGGCGGAAGTGTTATTACGCTGTTCAGTCCTTTTCCAGAGTTACAGCTTTCTGCAGAGTTTGAAGAAATGGGAGTTAGCAGAACAACAAAAATTGCTGGAGAAAAATTTACTGATGACTATTGGTACCCCGCTTTGTTTGTAGGTGCTGGATACAGAACAGGGCCTGTTAGCGTTGGACTGAGGTATGATCTTTTATACGATGATCAGAAAAGTATTTATGGTAGTGCTTATGCCCCTTTTGTAAGAGTATTTTTCTAAGAAGCGTTCGATTTGAGTTTTATAATCGATTTCTGTAAGACACTTTTTCCCATTCTCTTTTTAAGATCAAATATGTTGAATATACCGCTATATCTTCTACTTTTTCTGATGTAAAGCTTCTGAGATCAGTCTCCGATACATCAATTGCATATAATAGATTTAGATATGCATTAAAGGCATGTTGTAATCTATACAGGAGTAGATCATTTAAAGCAACAACAAGATCTTTAATCTGAATTTTTGGATCGATTTGATATTCTATTCCCGCACGATTGATATCCTTTTCGAGTTGACGAAGTAATTCTGGATATACATTAGAATTATTAACCTGAGTAATTAGGTTATCTATTAACGTGATATGGTATTCTTCAGACACTTCTATTCATTAAATTCTCTCCAAAAAGGCGTAACAATGATTTTTTCTCTTCAGAAATATCGAGTTTATCAAGTGTTAAAAATGCTTTTTGAGTATATAATTCAATCTCACTTCTTGTTGCTTTTTTAGCGCCTGTTGTTTCAAAAAACTGCTTTACGGTACTTATCTTTTCTGTAGGATCCTCAGGATTAAGAGAAAACAGCCCTTGTAACTGTTTTTTCTCGTCATCAGACGCAAATTCTAATGCTTTAAGGTATAAAAAAGTTTTTTTATTCTCAATGATGTCACCTCCCACTTGTTTCCCAAATGTTTTTGGATCTCCAAATGCATCTAAGTAATCATCCTGTAGTTGAAATGCTAACCCAAGTAACCTTCCAAAATCATAAATCGAGGCCGTACAATTTTCTGAAGCATCGGCCACTATAGCCCCCATTTTTAAAGCTGCTCCAACCAAAACTGCTGTTTTATACTCAATCATTTTTATATACTCAGGAATTGTAACATCATCCCTGGTCTCAAAATCGATATCATATTGTTGTCCTTCGCATACTTCAATAGCCGTTTTTGTAAACAGTTTTGCCAATTCTTTAAACGTTTCTCCATCATAATTCTCAAACAGCTGATATGCATTAATAAGCATGGCATCCCCAGAGAGAATTCCTGTATTAACATCCCACTTTTCATGTACTGTTTCTTTACCTCTGCGAAGGGGAGCATCATCCATAATATCATCATGAATTAATGAAAAATTATGAAAAACTTCAACCGCCAAAGCTGCATCTAAAGCTTCCTTATAAGAGCCTCCAAAAATTTCTGCTGCCATCAATACAAGGGTGGGACGTAAACGTTTTCCGCCAAGGCTCAGAATATAAGAAATGGGTTCATAAAGGTTTTTGGGTTCTTTGGTCGTATTCTTTTGTGATAAGTATTCTAAAAAATACCCTTGATAATCAGATATTGTATGCACAGTCAAATTTTTAGGCTAAGGTAAAATAAAAATTGAGATCTTAATTTCATTTTTTTGTCCAAAAATTTATACCCTATACGTCTTAGTACTAGTTTACATATAGAGAAGTAACATTATCCCCTTTTTTAATATAACAGTGTTAAATAAATGTAAAACTTAGGAAACTTTTACTGTTTTTTTAGTTTCCGTGTGTACATTTGCCTTCAATATAATTGTAAGTACCCCAATAATGAAGGAAAAAATAGTTGAAAAAGCTAATGATATGTTTTTGAGCTTTGGTTTTAAGAGCGTTACCATGGATGATCTTGCTTCTGAAATGGGAATTTCTAAAAAAACAATTTATGCTCATTTCCAAAATAAAACCAAATTAGTTGAAGCAACAACGCATCATCTTTTTTGTAAAATAAATGATGGAATTAATGCCATTTTAGGAGAAAGTTTAGACCCCATTGAAGAGTTATATGCAATCAAGACTTTTGTAATGCATCATCTGAAAAATGAGAAAACAGCTCCTTTGCATCAATTAGAAAAATATTACCCCAAAATACATCAAGGCCTAAAATCAAAACAATTTGAAGTTTTTCAGGATTGTGTTGTAGACAACCTAAAAAGAGGGATCGATAAAGGTGTATTTAGAAAAAATATAGATATCGAGTTTATATCCAGAATCTATTTTATAGGGACAAACGGGATTAAGGATAAAAATATGTTTCCGGATCAAATCTTTCCGGTTGCAAAACTTATGGATGATTATTTAGAGTATCACATTTTAGGAATCACCACAGAAAAAGGACGTACAATTTTAAACAATCTTATAAAAGAATAATACATATGAGAAACACCCTTTGGTTAATTTGTTTTGGCTGGTTATATACAGTCGCAATACAAGCCCAAGAGCCTCAAGCCAATGCCAAGTATTCATTTACATTAGATGAAGCTATAGAATTTGCATTAGAGAATAGCTATCAATCTATCAATGCCAGACAAGATGTTGCTAAAGCTTTAAAAAGGAAATGGGAAACTACTGCAGATGGTCTTCCACAAATAGAAGGAGTTCTTGATTATCAAAATCAATTAAAGCAACAGCCTTTATTACTTCCTGCTTTTGATGGTAGCGGAGGCTTCGATGAGTTTTTTACTCCTCAGCAACAGGTATCCGCGACAGCTACATTACGACAATTGATATTTGACGGTTCATATTTAGTAGGCCTTGAAGCGGCAAAGAGTTTTTTACAATTCAATAATGATTCTGAAGAAAAAGTACAACTCGAAGTGCGCAAAGGCGTTATTAATGCTTACGGCAGTGTTTTGGTAGCACAAGAGAGTGTTGCTATTCTTAAAAACAACGTAAATACGCTTGAAAAAAATTATCTGGAAACCAAAAAAATCTTTGAGAATGGCTTAGCCGAAGAGGAAGATGTAGAGCAACTACAAATTACATTATTACAGATCAAAAATCAGCTTAGTAATGCAGAACGATTAGAAAAAATTGCCTTACAAATGTTTAATCTTACGATTGGTATAGATGTAGACTCTACTGTCGTTCTATCTGATGATTTGGATAGCCTGGCCATGAAAAACATCGATAAATCAATAAACGCAACACCTTTTGTTATTGAAGATAATGTAGATTACAGACTGGCCTACCTTCTTACCGAACAAAGAAGACTAGAGTTTAAGCTAGAAAAAAGTCGAGCTTTGCCTAAACTTTCGGCATTTATTAATTACGGCACCGCAGCATTTGATGATGATTTTGTGTTTCTTGATAGCGAAACTCGATGGTTTCAGTCTTCTGTTTTAGGCGCAAGTTTAAGCATTCCTATTTTTAGCTCTTTAAGACGAAGTGCCCGCAGTCAACAAGCCAAAATAGCTTTCGAACAGTCGAATACAGAATTTATAAAAACACAACAAGAAATACAGCTTCAATATAACTCTGCTCTTAGTGATTATCAACTTTCAGTAGAAAACTTTGAGACATCAAAACAAAATTTAACGCTGGCCGAACGTATCGAAAAAAAGAATCAAATTAAATATTCTGAAGGCCTAGCAACCAGCTTTGATTTAAGACAAGCACAATTACAATTATACTCTTCACAAAATGAAGTATTAAATGCTATGCTTAACATCATCAACAAAAAAGCAGAATTAGAAACAATTTTAAACACACCAAATAAAAATAAGTAACCATACTATGAAAAAGATACTTACCATATTATCCATTTCTCTTCTTATCATTTCATGTGGTCAAGATAAAACTGCATCTGTAGAGCAAATTATTGAAGAAGCAAATCTTGAAGCTTTACGAACAAAAAGAACTGAAATTGTTACTCAACAGCAAGTAATCGCTGATCAACTAAAGCAATTGGATGAAGCTATTGCATCATTAGATACGATAAAAAAATTACCTCTGGTAACGACCATAACGGCTAAAGACACTTTGTTTAATCATTATCTGGAACTACAAGGAAATGTAGAAACAAAACAAAACATTGTGCTTTATCCTGAAATGGGTGGAATACTTACCAAAATCTATGTCAAAGAAGGACAAAAAGTATCTAAAGGGCAATTACTAGCCAGAATAGACGATGGTGGATTAAGCCAACAATTATCGCAGGTAGAAGTTCAAGCTCAATTAGCAAAAACAACCTTTGATCGCCAAAAGAGATTATGGGAGCAAAAAATTGGTTCGGAAATTCAGTTCCTGGAAGCCAAGACTAATTTTGAGGCGCAACAAAATGCGGTAAATCAAATTAAACGACAACTCGCAAAAACAACGGTAAATGCTCCTTTTTCTGGTGTGATTGACGATGTAATTACTGAGCAGGGAAGTGTTGTCTCTCCCGGTCAAAATGCAATTATTCGTATTGTTAATCTAGATAATATGTATATCGAAACCGAAGTACCAGAACGCTATATTCCGAATGTAACCATTGGCAAAAAAGTAGAAGTTTATTTTCCGGTGTTAGGAAAAACGATTAATACAAAAATTCGTCAGGTAGGTAACTATATCAACCCAAATAACCGTTCTTTTGCTGTTGAGGTAGGTATTCCTTCAAATGGAGGAACCGTAAAACCAAATCTTACTGCCAAAGTAAAGATCAATGATTACACTAATGAAAAGGCCATACTGATTCCACAGAGCATCCTTTCTGAAAATGCTGAAGGAGATCAATATACATATGTAACCTCTGGTAAAGACGCTCAAAATATTGCATTAGCAAAAAGAGTTATTGTAAAAACTGGAAAAACTCAAGGAGATCTCATTGAAATTATAGAAGGAATCAATAATGGAGATGCTATAATTAATGAAGGAGCCAGAAGCGTAAAAGATGGTCAAAAAGTGAAAATTTTAAACTAATACCCCTATGCAAGTCAATAATAAAAAAGTAGATAAAGAATTTAAGTTATCTTCCTGGGCGATAGATAACCCGACCACGATCTATGTTATGATCGGGATATTCTTAGTCTTGGGGCTTTCGGCATATTTTTCTATGCCTAGAGAAAATTTTCCCGAGATTAACGAGACCAAAATATATATTAGTGTCCCCTATCCAGGAAATACTTCTGAAGATATAGAACGTCTTATTGTAGACCCCTTAGAAGACAAACTAAAAAATGTTAGTAATGTCGTAGAAATTCTATCCACATCTCAAGAAGACTATGCCATTATCACAGTTGAATTTGATGAAGAACTTTCTGTACCCGAAGCTAAGCAAAAGGTTAAGGACGAAGTAGACTCAGAAAAAGCAAACGAAGATTGGCCTACATTTAATGGAGCCAAGGTAGAACCTAATGTATTTGATTTAAGTATTTCTGAAGAAACCCCTATCATGAATATCAATATCACGGGTGATTATCCAGTAGACAAATTGAAGGAATATGCCGAGTACTTAGAAGATGAAATAGGGGATTTACCTGAAATCAAAAAAGCAGATATTCGTGGTGCACAAGAAAAAGAAGTCGAAGTAGCCGTTGATATTTATAAAATGATGGCTGCTAAGGTGAGTTTTGATGATGTAATCAATACCATTCGTAATGGTAATATGACCATGTCTGCAGGTAACATGATTTCTAGTGGACAACGTCGTACGATACGAATTCTGGGTGAAATTGAACGTCCATCTGAGTTGGATGAATTTGTTGTAAAATCACAAAACGGAGCCGTATACCTTAGAGATATTGCAAAAGTTTCTTTTAAAGAAGAAGATAAAACTACCTATGCCAGGGAATATGGAGAAAACGTAGTAATGCTGGATGTTAAAAAACGTTCTGGAAAAAACATGATCGAGGCCGTTGAAAAAATAAATGTGATTCTTGAAGATGCTAAAGAAAATGTGTTTCCACAAGATTTAACAATCAGTGTTGCCAATGACCAATCCGAAAAAACCGAAAACCAAGTAAGTGATTTGGTGAATAATATCATTTTCGGGATCATCCTGGTGGTTGGAGTTTTAATGTTCTTTTTAGGATTTAGAAATGCATTATTTGTAGGATTCGCTATCCCAATGTCTATGTTTATGTCATTTATGATTTTATCCGCACTAGGATATACCATGAATACGATGATCCTATTTGCCTTGATTATGGGGTTAGGAATGCTGGTAGACAATGGTATCGTGGTTGTAGAGAATGTATATCGATTAATGGAAGAAGAAGGGATGTCTCGCATAGAAGCTGCCAAAAAAGGTATTGGCGAGATTGCGTTCCCGATTATTATTTCTACCGCAACAACCGTAGCTGCATTTATACCTTTAGGAATGTGGCCCGGTGTTATGGGGCAGTTTATGATTTACTTCCCGATCACACTGTCAGTAGTATTGGGATCATCTCTATTTGTTGCTATTTTTATCAACTCTATGTTGGTTTCTCAATTTATGGAAACTGGCGAAAAAGTTTTATCTCGTAAACAACTCATTAGACTAAGTATCATTTTAGGAGGTATTGGAACCTTCATTTTGATTGTAGGTGGGCAAGTACGAGCATTAGGAAGTCTGATGATTGTTACTGCTATTATGTTCTGGGTGTATCGATATGTATTGAAGGGGGCTGCTAATTTCTTTCAAAGAAGAATCCTGGCATGGTTAGAAAATAGATATCAGCGATTTTTATCATTCGCGCTCAAAGGCTGGAGAGTATATATGTTTACATTCGGTACGTTTTTCTTATTAATTGTAGTATTTGCAATGTTTGGCGCATCTATGGCGAGTCAACGTACCAAAGTGGAATTTTTCCCCGACAATAAGCCTAATCAAATTGTAGTTTATATCGAGTATCCACAAGGAACCGATATCGATAAAACCAATGCCATTACTAAAGAAATAGAACAGCGTGTCTATGCCGTTGTTAACGACAAAGAATATGTAGAAGGAGAAAATCGCAACTTCTTGGTAGAATCTGCGGTATCTCAAGTAGGAGAAGGAGCCGGTAATCCACAAACTGATGGAGGTAGTAATGCTGAAATGCCACATCGTGCAAAGATTACAGCTACGATGAGAGAGTTTAAATATAGAAAAGGAAAAGATTCTGAAGTATTACGTCAAAAAGTTCAGGAAAACCTTAAAGGCATTTATCCAGGAGTAGCGATCTCTGTAGAAAAAGATCCAGTTGGTCCTCCTGCTGGTTATCCTATTAATATTGAAATTGAAGGACCGGATTATAACGAGTTAATCAATATCGCCGAGCAAATGCGAAACTTTATTAACGAAAAAAATATTCCTGGTATTGAAGAGTTAAAAATTGATGTAAACAAAGGGAAACCTGCTATGCAAGTTGTGGTAGATAGAGAAAAAGCAGGAGAATTAGGGGTTGCCGCAGGACAAGTAGGTAACCAGCTACGTCGATCTATCTTTGGTGAAAAAGCTGGTGTGTATAAAAAAGATGGTGAAGATTATGATATCTATGTTCGTTTTAATGAAGACAACAGATACAATACCAGTGCTCTTTTTAATCAAAATATCACCTTTAGAGATCAGGCTACTGGTCAACTCAAAGAAATTCCTGTTTCTGCAGTAGCGTCGCAAAAAAACACCTCATCCTTTAGTGCTATAAAACATAGAGATGCTAAAAGAGTGGTTACCGTATACTCTGGTCTACAACCTGGTTATACCGATGCAGGAGCGATTGTTTCTCAAATACAAACAGAAATGGCTAGTTTTAAGGAACTACCAAGAGGTGTTAAGATTGACTATACCGGCCAAATCGAAGAACAAGGTAAACAAATGGCATTTTTGATGGGAGCCTTTTTCTCAGGACTAGGTCTGATCATGTTGATTCTTGTATTCCAGTTTAGTTCTATTTCTAAACCAACCATTATTATGATTGCCATCTTCTTGAGTTTTATTGGAGTATTTGGAGGTATTATTATTACCGGAGCATCTTTTGTAATTATGATGACTATGATGGGTATTATCTCGCTCGCCGGTATTGTTGTAAATAATGGGGTGGTACTTCTGGATTATACTCAACTCCTTATTGATCGTAAAAAAGTAGAACTTAACGTCCCTGAAAATGAATTATTACCTAATGAAGAGGTAATGAAAATCATCATCAAAGGAGGTAAAGCACGTTTACGACCTGTATTATTAACTGCAATCACTACCGTATTGGGGCTAATACCATTAGCAATTGGATTTAATCTGGATTTCTTTTCATTGTTTAGCACTGGAGATCCAAAAATATACTTAGGTGGAGATAATGTTATCTTTTGGGGCCCCTTAGCATGGACCGTAATCTACGGATTAATTATAGCTACATTCTTAACCCTGATTATTGTACCATGTTTGTTCTTTATCGTAAACAGGTTCAAAGTAAGATTTTATAAAAAGAAAGTTGTAGAAGTACCTGTTACTCCTGCAGCAGCATAGGAATATGTAAAATTGATGAAAAAACGCCGCAAATTGCGGCGTTTTTTGGTTAATATTAAAAGATGAATTTCTGGGAAACTTTTCTATTCTTTTTCTTCCAAAAATTCACATCATAAAAGTCTAGAACGTAACAAACTTCTTTAAAAATGAGTAATTCTATAAACTAATAAAACAAAACATCCCCACGATTAAATACTTATCTAACTATAAGTGTTTTATAGCATTTCAACAGCTATTGATTCTTAAAAATTATACTGTGTTTTCCCTGAAAACCTATTTACTTTCCTTGTTTTTCCTCTAGTAGTGCTTCTATATTTGTTGCCAAAAAAAGTATCACTCTTCAAATCGACAAACACAAATCAACACTCTATGTGAATCATAACTTTTGCAAAAACTAAGGTATGATTACTTAAAAACAGGACAATTAATTCGCAGATAAATTTTTAATCACTCAATAGAAATAATCACTCATTTTATGAAAAAACTACTGTTCTGCATGTTAGGAGTATATTGTACCCTAACATTTGGTCAAGACTTACCCGATCTAACACCTCCTACACCTGAGGTGGCTGCTATGGGAAAATATACCGATATTCCTATTGGCTTACACACGGGAACGGCAAATATTTCGATTCCTTTAGTAAACCTTTCAGAATCTGGAATTGATGTACCGGTTTCGGTTAATTATCATTCTTCCGGAATAAGAGTTAACGAAATGTCCTCTCGTGTTGGACTAGGCTGGTCGCTTACCGCAGGAGGAATGATTAATAGAAGTGTTCGAGGCATCGCTGATGATCTTCAAGAAGGATACATCAATACCCAAAACACTATTGAAAACTTCCTAACACTTACCGGAACACCAAAAGACGATCAAATTCGACTGGTTAATGATAAAAAGTTAGATTTTGAATCTGATATCTATAACTTTAGTTTTCCTGGATATAGCGGTAAATTCTTTTTTGATCAAAATGGAGGAATTTATACTCACCCTAAGAGCGATCTAAAGATTACTTACACCAAAGATAATCATCAAAAAATTGTAGGATGGTCAGTAACAACTGCAATGGGTATCACCTATACTTTTGGAACAATACCAGGCACAAACAACTATGTATTAGAAGAAAAATATTCTTCTGTATTAAGTGAAAATGCACAACTTCCACTTTCTATCCAAGCGTACACATCGGGATGGTATCTTACCGAAATTAAACATTATAATGGAGAACGTATTACGTTTACTTATCAAGAAGGTACTGCACAAATTGTTTATTATAATTTATTGGATCAAAATAAATATTTACATGCGCTGGGGGCAACTCAAGGTTCTGGAAACTGTTCTACAAATCTACAACCAACAGCGACATTGTCAGAAGATAAATATTACCCGAAGTTTTTAACCAGTATACAAAGTACACAAGGAAGTATTGAGTTTTCTTATGACCATACACGGGTTGATTTGAAGAATGATTTTGCAGTGACAAAGGTGGAACTTAAAGATAATAATAGTACTGTTATTGAAAGCTATAATTTGGAATACGATTATTTCACTACCAGTCCGAAACAATATCTAGGAATGTATGGAGATACAGATCAGCGGACTAAAAAATTATACTTAAAAGCGATCAAACAACAAAAAGGAAGTGCTATAAACAAACAGCATACTTTTAGTTATTATCAGGATCATATCTTTCCAGAAAGATTGTCATTCAATCAGGATTTATGGGGATATGCCAATGGTAAAGACAATGATGTATTCTACCCCTCATTAGTATATACTGCTCCGATACTTTCTGGAGGCACTATGATACAAATTCCAAGAGAAGTTATTGGGGCAGACCGAAATGTTGATGAATCCTTTGCAAAAACTTTAATGCTAAAGGAAATAACATACCCAACCGGCGGGAAAACTGAATTTATCTATGAAGCCAATACCTTATCTGGTGGAGAGAAGTTCTTTGTTGGGAATAGTTTAGTAACCAAACAAATTTCTGGAGGACAATTAGGAAACGACCCTTCAAAACCAGGACAAACTTTTACAAAGTCATTTACATTTAATGGAGATGGGTATTTATATTATAAGATCGATGTAGAACAGTCCTGTCCAGCAGATTATAATGACTGCCCGGCGATTAGATTATATAGAGCTAATGGAGAGATTATAAGGACATTTGATACACAAAATTCAGCATTAGAATTATTGAATGCAACGGCAGGTGATTATACTATTGTTATAGAAAATGGTCCTTTTCAAACAGGAAATTATGTAAGCATACGGTTTTTTGAGAAAGTAACAGAAAATGGAATTAATCCTAATAATTCTAAAACAGGAGGGTTACGCATTAAAGAACTTCGATATAAAGATCATAATGGCAGTATTGTCAATACAAAAAAATATAACTATCAGACATTTGGAAATTCGGCAATTTCTAGTGGTCAATCTTTAAACCCTCCTGTATTTTTGAAGTTAAGGGTAATGACTAGTCAAGGCTGTAATAATGATATTATTTATTCTAACGCCCGTTTTCCATTAAATGGACAAAGTAGTTTGCATGTAGGATATACTAATGTAACAGAATATAATACTGATGGTACTCAAGGAAAAACAGAATATACCTATGATTTTTCTAAAGACCCTAATGCACCGCTTACCAATATATTAGGAGGAGAAGAGTTTCTAACTACTCCATCAATAGACTTTTCACATCGAAGAGGACTGTTATTAAATAAAAAGATCTATCGTCATAATAATATCACCTCTCAATATCAACTCATTGAAGAAACTGATAATACATATAAGAAGCTAGGAGGTGTAGGGATCAACAATGTTGTTGTTGGACTTATAGGAACTGGTCCGACTCCTATTTTTGAATTGTATTCTGTTTTTGGAGATAGATATCTGATGGAAAAAAACACTTCTACCAGTTACCAGCCTTCTGGCGATATAAAAACCACCACCCAGTATAACTATGATACAGGGTATTATGGTAGAACCATGCCTAGAGAGATTAGTACTACAAATAGTTTAGGAGAAACTGTAGTTACTAAGAGTTTTTATCCTGATGATGTGGCTACAACCACTTCTTTAGGAAAAGTGCTAAGTACAGAAGCATATCAAGCCATTAATTACCTAAAAGCTGCCCACAGGATTGGAGAACTCATCCAACAAGAAACCTGGGTTGGAGGACAAAAAATGAGTACTCAGCGTACCAATTTTAAGTTACAAAATGGCAATACATTACCTAAAACCATACAATCTGCCAAATTAGAAAGGGATCTGGACGATCGTATAGAATACGTGTCTTATGATACCAAAGGCAATCCATTAGAGGTTAAACAATCTGGAGGAAGCCATATCATTTACATCTGGGGCTACCAGGACAATTACCCCATTGCAAAAATTGTCAACGCTAGTTATACAGACATGCCAGCAGATGTAACCACGCTTATCAACAATTTAAAAGTGGCTTCAAACCATGAAAACAATACTACAGAAGAACAAGCGATGAGAGATTTAGTCGATCAACTAAGAGTTCATAGTTATTTTGATGGAGCAGAGATCACTTCTTACACCCATGACCCACTTATCGGATTAACCTCTGTGACTGATCCCAGGGGATATACTATGAAGTATTACTACGATAACTTTAATCGATTAGAATATGTAAAAGACGATGCCGGAAAGTTGATTTCAGAAAATAAATACAATTACAAAAACTAATAACCACGATGAAAAATATCAATAAAATTATATATATAAGTCTTTTGTTTTGTATCGGATTAACTTGCAACCTAAACGCACAGTTTGGGGGTGGTTCCGGACTTTTATATCTCGATGGTGATCGTGATGGGTTTGGGCGATCAGACGTTTTTATTTTTGATGACGGAAGTAACCCCACTGGATATAGTGATAAATCTGGAGATTGTAATGATTTTGATGAAGATATATATCCCGGGGCTCCAGAAATTTGCGATGGTAAGGATAACGATTGCGATGGTAGTGTGGACGAATCTCCAAAACCTTCGACTCCTTCAGCTATTTCTGTAGTAAAAAATTGTGGAAGCACAGCACTTACTCGTGGTAACCCCCCAAGTGGAATTACCTGGTACTGGCAGGGCACTGCTTCTGGCACAAGTACAGGAAATGCTGCAAAAACAGTAAACCGTACCTTGGGTAGTATCTATTACCTTAGAGGAAGAAATAATAGTACCGGATGTTGGGGACCCGCAAGAAGTGTAAGTTATACCATTAACCAAAGACCAGCTACCCCAACAGCTACGATACAAAAAAAGTGTGGTAATACAGTTTTAACACGAGGCAATCCACCAAGTGGTATCACATGGTATTGGCAAAGCAATGTTACAGGTACTAGTACAGCTAATACTGCAGAAACAGTTACACGTTATAGTGGAACACAATACTATTTAAGAGGAAGAAATAATAATACAGGATGTTGGGGAAATACAAAGATCATCAATTACAGTATTAACTATATTCCAGAGGTACCTTCTACTCCTTCGGTAGTCAAGAATTGTGGTAGCACCAGACTTGCTCGTAGCAATCCACCTAGTGGGATCACCTGGTACTGGCAAAGTAGTGAATCAGGAACGAGTACATCTAACTCAAGTGCATCCATTAACCTCAATAGTGGTAGTTTATACTACCTAAGAGCTAGAAATAATAGTTCGGGATGTTGGAGTGCTGCCCGAACGGTAAATTATAGCATCAATTATATACCTGAAGTACCTTCTGCACCAGCTGTAGCCGTTGATTGTGGGAACGCCAAACTTACGCGTAGTAATCCCCCGAGTGGAATTACATGGTACTGGCAGAGTAGCGCGTCAGGGACCAGTACTTCAAATGCTTCAACTACTTATACTGCTACAAGTGGTAGTACGATGTACTTACGTGCAAGAAACAATAGTTCGGGATGTTGGAGTGGAGCCAGAACAGTAGGATATAATATAAACCCCCTTCCGAGTATACCAAATGGTGTAGCGGTGGCCAATAATTGTGGGAGCTCGAAGCTTACCCGTAGTAACCCACCAAGTGGTATCAGCTGGTATTGGCAAAGTAGTCCCTCAGGGACCAGTACTTCCAATTCGAATACGACCCTTACCCTTACCAGTGGTAGTGTATATTATTTAAGAGGAAGGAACAATAGTACCGGATGTTGGGGATCTGCCCGAACAGTAAATTACAGTATTGAGCCCCTTCCAGGAACACCAAGCACACCTACAGTAACCAATAATTGTGACAATACGGTTTTAACAAGAAATAATCCTCCGAGCGGGATCACCTGGTATTGGCAAAGCAGTGCTTCGGGGACTAGTATGTCAAATGCTTCGACATCTATTGCCAGAACTACTGGTAGTGTCTATTATTTAAGAGCTAGAAATAACACTACAGGATGTTGGAGTTCGTCTAGAACAGTTAACTATAGTATTAATCTTTCCCCAACAACACCTGCTGCACCTACCGTTACAAATCATTGCGGCAATACAGTTTTAACCAGAAGTAACCCACCAAGTGGTATGACCTGGTATTGGCAAAGTAGTGCTGGGGGAACCAGCGTATCCAATACTTCTGCATCGATAACAATGACCAGTGGAAGCACATACTATCTAAGAGCCAGAGATAATGCTTCTCTATGCTGGAGTGGTGCTAGAGCCGTCAATTATAGTATTGATCAGGCACCAACATGGTATGCAGACACCGATAATGATGGATTTGGCGATCCTAACACATCACAAAACTCATGTAACCAACCCGCAGGCTATGTGTTAGATAATAACGATCAATGCCCGAACGAATATGGAGAAATTAGAGGATGTACCGCTACCTTACATAGTCTTTCATTGTCTTCAGCACAGAATTATGTATTTACCAGAGCATATCAAGAGCCTATGGATACTCCTGGCGGCATCCAGTTTAACAAAGATGTAATCGAAAACGTAACTTATTTTGATGGATTAGGACGACCAATGCAACAAACTGCGATCAAAGGATCACCTTATGAAAAAGATATGGTTACGCACATTACTTATGACCCTTATGGTAGACAAACAAAAGAGTATTTGCCATTTGAATCTAATACATCCGTAGGAAGTTACAAGACCGTAAATGTAAATAATGATATCAATACGTATTATTTGAATACCTATGCACATGATTTCCCTGGGATTACAGATGCATCATTAGTAAATGCCTATTCTGAAAGCGTTCTTGAACCGTCTCCTCTAAATCGAGTTTTAGAACAGGGAGCACCGGGTACTGCATGGAAAGCCGATAAAAATTCTGATACCGATCATACTATTAAATTTGGATGGAATACCAATACCACCAATGAAGTAGTACAATTCGAAGTTGTATTTGCAAACCCAGGAGACACTGAAGTGCCAAGCCTTGACAAAAAAGGGTTCTATGCTGCCAATCAATTATACATCACAATTACTAAAGACGAAAACTGGACAGCTGCAGATGGAAACAATCATACAACTAGAGAGTATAAAGATAAACAGGGTCGTGTAATATTGAAACGTACATATAATCAAGGAGTAGAACATGACACCTATTATGTATATGACAAATTTGGAAATCTTACCTATGTACTCCCTCCAAAAGTAAGTGTAACCGATGGTGTCTCTGATACAGAGCTAGCCGAACTTTGTTATCAATATCATTATGATTATCGAAACCGATTGATCGAAAAGAAAATTCCTGGTAAAGGTTGGGAGTATATCCTATATAACAAACTGGATCAACCGGTAATGACCCAGGATGCCAACCTAAGAAAAGAAAATTCAGGAAAACCATATGATTATTGGTTATTTACCAAATACGATGCTTTGGGTAGAGTAGCCTATACAGGTGAGATAATTAATAATAGCAACAGAAAGATCATGCAAAGCAGGGCACAATCTTCTCTATATGAGCCATACGAGCATAGAGAAACCACTCCTATTAGAGTTGCAGGTACCGATGTGTATTATAGCAAGGATGCCTATCCTACCAGTATGGAAAAGATCTATACCATCAATTATTACGACAATTACGAGTTTGATACAGCTGGGATCACAAAACCGAGTACGGTCTACGGGGTAGGCACCACAGATCGTACCCGATCCCTGCCTACAGGTACCAAAGTAAGAGTATTGGGCACTAATAAATGGATCACCACCGTTACCTATTATAATGCAAAAGGAAGGCCAATCTATGTAGCCAGCAAAAATGAATATCTAAATACAACCGATATCATAGAAACTAAGCTCGATTTTACGGGTAGAGTGCTACAAACCAAAACTACCCATACCAAAGGGAGTAATGCAGCTATTGTGACTATCGATACCTTTACCTATGATCATATGGGTAGATTGCTTACACAAAACCAAAAGATTAATAACCAGGCCGAAGAACACATTGTAAGCAATACGTACGATAACTTAGGGCTATTAGAAAGTAAATCTGTAGGTGGGTTATCGAGCACAAATGGAACCCCGAGCGTAGCCGAGGGGTTACAAACCGTAGATTACACCTATAATGTGCGCGGTTGGCTAAGAGGAATCAACGATGTAAACAACCTGGGCAATGACCTCTTTGCCTTTGGGATTAATTATAATACTACAACCGAAGACTTAATGGCAACCCCATTGTACAATGGTAATATAAGTGAAACCCTATGGAAAACGGCTAATGATAATACCAAAAGAGGGTATGGATATCAGTATGATGCCTTAAACAGAATTACCGCAGGGGTCAGTACTGGATACCATTACAACTTGTCCTATGTGACCTATGATAAAATGGGGAATATAGAATCCCTTAAACGTCATGGATGGCAAAACAGTAGTAATTATTGGGATATGGATATCCTATCCTATACGTATGATAATGGTAACAAACTATTGAAGGTCACTGATGCGGGTAATGATGCCTATGGATTTAAAGATGGGACCAATACCAATGATGATTTTGAATACGATGCCAATGGCAATATGATTTTGGATCGTAACAAAGGTATAAGTGAGATTACCTATAATCATCTTAACCTACCTCTAAAGGTAACCGTTAATAGTACGGCTCATACCGGAAATATTAGTTATATTTATGATGCCACGGGAGCAAAACTCAAAAAAATCGCAACCGAAGGAAGTTCTGCAACAACGACCGAGTATGCTGGTAATTATGTATATAAGAATGGTAACCTGGAGTTCTTTAACCACCCAGAAGGGTATATTGAAAAAGAAGCCAATGGGTATCAATATGTATATCAATATAAGGATCATCTAGATAATACAAGGCTATCATACTCAGATAAAAATAATGATGGTAGCATTACTCAAGACGAGATCATCCAGGAGAAAAACTATTATCCATTTGGCTTAACGCATAAAGGGTATAATAGTGTTCTCAGAGGTAGAAATCACATCTATGGTTTTGGTAGTAAGGAATTTACAGCAAGCCTAAATCTTAATACGTATGATTTTGGTTCTAGAAATTACATGCCAGATTTGGGAAGATGGGGAGTTATAGACCCTAAATCTGATGATATAATGCAGATTGATCTAACACCTTATAACTATAGTTGGAATAATCCAACTAATATTAATGATCCTGATGGTGAATGTCCTTGGTGTCTAGGTGCTGCTATAGGGTTTGTTGTAGAATATGGAGTACAAGTAGCAACAAATTTAGCTGGTGGTCAAGAATTAGGAGATGCTCTTATAAATGTTAATCCAGGAAAACTTCTATTAGCCACAGTGACCGGAGCAGCTACAGGAGGTTTATCCAGCATTAAAGTAGTAGGCGGTGTTGCAAAAGTTTATAAAGCAGTTGCTGTTTCTTCAACCGCTGCTGGAGGAAATATTTTGAAACAAAGTTTAATTAACAAAAATAAAACCATAGATGCTGTAGAAATGATGACAGATGCTGTTTTAGAAAATGTTACTTTATCTAAAGTCGAAGTTCCGAACATAAGTGATGATGTTATAAAAACTTCAGAAAAACAATTAGATAGAGCTCAAAGAGTTGCAGGAGACAACCCAAGACCTTCTCGCGCAGAAGCTGTAAAGGAAGCAAAGGATAAAGTTGAAACCCTGAAAAGCAAAAAAGAAAATATTAAAAAGATTAATGAAGTAACTAATGAATCAAAAGACGCATTAGTTAATGAAGTAGTTAAAAATAATTTGGATGGACTACGAAAAGGGTTTGAGGAAAATAAGTTTAAAAAGAAGCTTTAATTTAGATATTAAATGAAAAAAAATTGGTTAAATATCTTTTTGTTTTTTTCTGTCGCTTTAATGATCATAATATCCATAATTACAATCATAAAAACATACGAAAAGAAGATAATATCAGAAAAAGGAATTGAAGTTGTCGCAGAAGTAATAACAGCACCTAATACTTGTGATAATTACAGAAGAAGACCACCGTATAGTAAAATTAAATTTAACAATAAAATTTTCATAAAAAAAATTGAAAAGGATTATTGTCATTGGGTATCACAGAAAAAAACGGTAAAAATGCTCACTAACGAAAAGAAGAATACTTTAATATTTGTTAATGAATATGATCCAAATCAATTTGTATTTGGAGTTTTATTAATGATAATAGGTATTGTTATATCTGTAAAAAAACTATATGATATGAGAAAGTCAAAGTAGCAATTATAATAGTTTATACCTGATAGCGCGGATTTGCACCTTGTATCATCCTAAAAAAAGTTTACATATTTTACACTAGCTCTGCGAAGTTTGCAACGCTCTGCGAATGTCTGTGACTTCGCAGTCTCAACAGTGAGCAATTAAGAACATAAAACTGCAACGTGATACGAAAATGCATTGCAATTTTTTAAAAGTGTGCATTGTGCGAAGTTACAAACTTCGCAGAACGGGTTAAGAAAATAAGTAAACTAGATAGTTCGGATTTGTAATCCGAGATTAATTAGACAAAAGATAAAGCCACAACTATATAAAAGTTGTGGCTTTTGTTTTATAGGGTATGATAATACCAGTTAGGCCTCTGTTGAAGTATCATCATTAGCACTATTACTGCTGCGATTCTCTATAACCTGGTTGTACTGCCCGGCCAGGATATCAATCTGGTCTAAGATAATGGCATGCCCTTTTGCAGTGCCTAGCGTGGCATGTGCTTTTATATGGGCAACGAGTGTCCTATAGGCTTCTGTAGCGTTGCTTCTAAGTTCGGCAATGTCGGCTGTGGGATTGGCTGCCGCTTGACCTACACGATCCAGGTATTTGCTTGCAAAGCTATCATTGGCATTTTTTAATTCTGCTACCCATTTGGTCAAACCAAGTTTCATGATTGCTGTTTTTAACTCGATCTCGGTTTCAAAATCTTGTACAACACTACCTAGTATTGCTGTTTCTTGTTGATAGCTCAATCGTGAAATACCATCTCCATGAGTAGTAATGCTGGTAAGTACCGTATTGGCTGCCTCTGCCATACCCTGATCATAGTGATAGGTAAAGGCTTCACTGGCTCCTCTAATGCCAATAATCGCTCGATCTCTACGTTCATCCAAGGCGATTATCTCTTGGGTAAGAGTGCTCCCTTGTGATTGCTGAAAAACGGTATTGATATTGTTTACTATGGGTTCTAGAGCATTTTTTTGAGAGGTGAGTTGTAATGCATCTACATCTTGTTGGTTAACAAGTTCCAATATATCCTTCATATATTGTAAAAATTCGCCATTACGATAGCGATTCAAATAAGGTGTGTTCATACACATAATTTTAAATTAAACATTGGTTTGATTTGCAATTATGCGATTGGTCGGGATCGTTAAGGTCGCCAAAATTAAAGATAACAGATACGATTACCAAAATTTTATGGGTTCAAATACTACGAAATACCTCTGCATAACGCAGGGACCTTTCCTCTCTACCATGAAACCTTCCTGCACCACGCAGGGCGTTTTCTCAATACGACGAAACGGTGCTGCATGACGCAGGGCGTTTTCGTTACTGCAACAAAACCTTGCTGCGTGACGCAGGACGCTTTCGTTACTGCAATGAAAGCTTGCTGCATCACACAGGGCATTTTCGCAATAAAAAACTACTTACAAGACATTTGAGACGATCAATAGGGAGTTATCATGCATCCTAAAAAGGTGTATAAGAATGGTCTATAACCTTGTCTAAAGGCACTTTAGCTTTTATATATACCTGTGTCAATTATTCGCATTGAGATCGGACCCTAATCTTGCCAGGAAATGACACTTTTAGTCGTTTGAGCCTATCGCAATCCCCCTTATTTTCGAGCATTCTAGTGGCATTATTTCTTTGATTGACTTTATCGTTTTCTATATGTTTTTCGGCAATATCAAGGATTTTATGCTGTAGTGTTGCATCCATCTTGTCAAAATCACGGTATAACTCACTATCATAATGCCGTGGCCAATAGTTAATAAGCATAGCCCTAATTCTTCTTATGGTTTGATCGTCTTTAAAGTGTTTGGCTAAATTGTAGCCCATTTCCAATTCCCAAACTGCAATATCTTTTTTATTTAGGAGCTTTTGTAGCTTGTCGTTCCATATTTTTTTATTCTTACTACTTATCACCTTACCCGGATCATTTTGAACCATATCTTCGTTGGCTCTTTTATGGGCATAGTTTTGGCTAAAAGCAGTTGTTGGCCAACCGGTTATAAGGTGAGCATCCAGGGTATCGATCAAAGCTCGATCCTCTGTAGCTATGATCAAGCTCATAGCAGCAAGTTCTGTATACTGTTCAAGCCTAAAAAAGACACTATCTGCTTTAGTTATAACGCTATCTCTCCATTCTTTGGGTGGGTTTGAATCAGGGTTCACAAGACTTTCTAAACGAGAGTTAACTTCATAACACCCAGGCCAGGTCTTCAAAAGGGCTGTACGAATCAGTATTGTTCCCTCTTGCTCATCTACCGTACTCCAAAATTCAGGTTTTTCATGAAAACTGGAGCAGGCTTTCATCTCCATTTCAACAGCTTCTTTTACACTAAGCAATCTATCCCATTGAACTTTCTGGTTGACCCCAACTTTATTTTGAATTACAGAGGTATAAAACGGTGCTCCTTTATCTAACAAATACAAAAATGTTTTATGTTCTGATGGTTCAGAATCTCTCCAAAAAGCAAGGATTGTTTTGTCTGGCGACCTCTCAAGTTTCACTGTTTGTACTATCGAATCCAACTGTGGTTTGGTAAGCATTTCGTCAAAACCATTACCGCCAGAAATCACCAAAGAACCTTCATTGGGTCTAACAAGTGTGATACTATATCCTTTACTCATGCCGACCACCGGAAAAAAAACAGGAGCATGTGGTATCCCAATAGCATCCATCCCAAAAGATCTTTCGGCTCTGGCCTTTAGCATAAAATTTTCGTTAGCCAGGGTAATATTTTTCTCAGATGTCTCTCCTACGGGAAGTGTAAACGTACATCCAGAAAACACAAATATGCCTAATAAAATAAGGTATCCATAGATTGATAAATTCTTCATTGGGTCCAGTTTAATATGTGTTAATATAATCAAATAGAAAATATCCCAGCCATTCCGTTTTTTTAAATGTATTAAAAAAACATTGAAATTTGTGAAGAAGAAATCTCACTAAATTTCTTGCATAAAAAACGCCGCAAATTGCGGCGTTTATTAATGTAGTACATTTAGAATGATATTATCGATTCTCATTAGCAGGTGTAGGGAACTGCTCAAAAGTAGCATCTCCTGCTCTGTCTAATGGTAATTCATTTAATCTGTTAAACCTTCTTAGGTCAATCCATCGATGTCCTCCTTCTGCAAACAGGGAATATCTTCTTTGTTTTAATATTTCAGTAACAAGTTCTGCTGGGGTAGTACCACCCATATATGGGCCTAAGCTAGCAGCAGTTCTTACAGCATTTATTGCATTTACCGCTTCAGCTGGGTCAGAAATATGATTCGCTTCAGCATATAACAGTATCAATTCTTCATTTCTTACAATAGCTACTGGTGCGGTATTGCTATCATAAATAAATACATCGTATCCCCCTGTAAGGTTATCTTGTGTTAATGGATTAGGCTCTACAACACCTGAAGTGTTTGCAGCCTGTCTAAAAACAGCTTTATTTACTCTAGTATCACCAGCGTCAGCATCTGTAATAAATGAAGGGTGTACAATTCTAGCGTTAGCACCTGTAGAGTTTGTAGCAAAAAACAATGGGTTAGCGATGTCGGTACCACTAAGTGAAAATGTCATATATACTCCATTTGTTACATCACCTGTCAAGTTCATAAAAGAACTTGTTAAAAGAGCATCTGCTGCAGTATAGTCACCTCTATACGCTGCTACTCTTGCGGCAAGTGCATTATTAAATGTTATAAAATCGTTAGGCGAAACCACATTATTATCTTCGTCAGGGTCATCTGGAGTGTCACCAGCATCTTCAATCCCATCAAAACCAGATGGTAGATTAAATGCAAACGCATCTCCTGCATTTGCCAAATCTGTTGCAGCATTTTGTAATAGAGTAAAAATTTCCTGTAAGGCATTACTATATTCTACAAAAGGCCCAAGATTATCTCCATCGGCTACGTCAATTCGTATACCGTTTTGAAATTGCAGGTTTAATACCATAAGTAGCTCATGAGCTTTTATCGTATTCACAAACCCTCTAATCCCTGCTTTTTCAGCATCAGAAAAAGACTCTGTACTATTTGTAAGTCCTTGCAACACCAAGTTAACCTCTTTTACTGTTGCATATCGAGAAGAATACGGAGCCGTCGTATAAAAAGTGTTATTATCTAAGGTACCCGTCAATAAATCTGCTGTCCACCTAGGATCAGAACTTTGAAATCTCCAATACTCTCTTCCGGCTACCGACTGTGCGTCTACCTGGGTTCCTATACGTGTTCTCATATCAGCAAGAATACCTCCTATAGCATCTTGCAATTCTCCTCTAGATAAGTCACTTGATATCGATTCAATACTAGGACCATTTAGGTCACTTCCATCTTCAACTTCGCATGACACAACGAGGGTTGAAGCTAGTATTGCTGTTAAAAATATCTTTATTATTTTCATTTTCTTATGTTTTTATTAAAAGTCAACTTTTACGTGAAATAGATAGCGTTTTGCAGAAGGGAAAGGCGTTACCTCTACCCCTGTAGATAAACCATTACCTCCAAAGTTAGAAACTTCAGGATCGTAACTGTTATAATCGAAGATGTTGATTAGGTTATTTCCGGAGAAACCAACTTTGAAATTTGATACATTTCCTTTAAAAACCTGGTCAAGGAATTTGGTAGGTAGTGTATAATACAACCCTACTTCTCTTAATCTAAGATAAGAAGCATCTTCAGTAAATGGAGTTGCGTTTCCAGAACGGAAAGCTCCAACTCTAAATGGACCATTAGGAGTTACTCCTGCAGGATCTAAATCAATATCATCATAATCAGGACTTGTACCTCCAAAATCGGTTAATAGATTGGTAAGGTTTATATTATCTCCACCTTGTTTCCAGTGCCATAAGAATGATAACGTAAAGTCTTTGTATCGCAGATTATTTGTAAATGTCATTTGAAAATCAGGCTCTGCATCACCTAACACAACTAGGTTGCCATTAGAGTCATTACCTACAATTTGAGTTACACTTTCACCTTCTTCTATTCTAAAAGTCCCCAAACCTGTTCCAAAAGCACCTAAATTAAATGGATCAACATCTAATCGTGTTACCTCTGATCTGTTAGTGAAAAATAATGCTCCTGTATTCCACTCAAAATCATCTCCAGTAAATACATCGGCATTAACAGATACTTCGAATCCTTGGTTTTGAAGATCTCCTGCATTAGAAAACTTAGTGGTAAAACCAGAAGAAGGTTCTACATTGGCCTGTAATATTAAATCATCTACTGTTTTGTTGTAGTATGAGAATTCTAAATTAACTCTGCTCTGTAAGAAACTTGCGTCAAAACCAACTTCTAATTCTTTTTGACGCTCTGGAGAAATATCTGAATCTCCTAATGATAATGGAAATATTGGAAGTACAATACCTGCAATACCGTCAATTAATGAGCTTGTATAAGTCGTAAACACGGCACCGTTAGGAGCAAAATTACCAGCTTCACCATATGCACCTCTCACCTTAAACTGATTCATAAATCCAACTTTCCAGAAATCGAAATTATGTAGGTTTACGGCTGCAGATGCTTTAGGGTAATAGAACAACTCATTTGCATCACCGTTGTTACTAGATTTATCCCCTCTTATACCTATTGTACCTATAATTTTGTCCTGGTAGTTCAATTCTTCTTGTACAAAGAATCCTTGATCTTCTTGTTTTTGCTTAAACTGAGACACACTCACATTGGCTCCTTGATCCAAATTCGTTTCAAAAGCAATTAAATCTGATGCAATATTACCTACCGTATTTCTGAAGAAGGTTTGCTTGGTAATACCTGCTTGCGTTCTAAAATTAAGGTCATTACTTGTCGTATAATTATGAACTAAAAAAGCAGAATAGTTAGCATCTTTATTTTCAGTAGTACCCAAAGCCGACACTCCATTTAACCCTCCATTAGAAGGTTTTTGAAATTGTAGTCTTTTAGGAAAAATTGATGTTGTAATCAATTCATAATAATCAACCCCTCCACCTAGAACTAATTTTAAATTTGATTTTTCGTTTTCATAGAGCTTTACATCTAAGGTACCTCCAACGATAAATCTGTTTACATCTTCTCTGTTAGTAATCAGATCTCGAGTTTGTAATGGGTTAGATGATCCAAATGGGTTGTCAGGATATGCTCCTGTAGCATCAGGCTGCAATTGTGCCCATGGCAATGTAGATGTTAACGCAACACCTATCGTTGTTCCTGTATTATCGTTATTAAAGAACCCTCTATCTGCCTTAGAATCGATATAGTTACTCGATAAAGAAAGCTTAGCTCTATCATCCAAAAACTGATGATTTATATTTAAACGTATTGATTTTCTGTCATATCCTGTGTTTTTAACAATTCCGTCTTCTTCATTATTCGAAAAAGCGGCATAAAATTGAGTGTTTTCAGATCCTCCAGATACATTTACACTTGTGTTGGAGATTAATCCTTGTTCTCCATAAATCTCATCTTCATAATCTACTAATCTACCAGAATTACTGGCAGCTCTAAACAATGCTACTTGATCATTCGCTGCATCTCTTGATCTTTGATCCAATATTGGATCAGCATTTGGAGAGAAGAAAAAATCAAATACTCTTTGCTCGGTATATTGCCTTTGACCTCTAAAATTAATGATCGTGTTAAAACCTATATCCTGAGAAAAAGAAACTTTGGTTTTACCTTGCTTACCTCTTTTTGTGGTAATAATAATTACCCCCGCTGCTGCTCTGGCCCCATAAATTGCCGCTGCCGATGCTCCTTTAAGTACTTCAACGCTTTCTATATCATCTGGGTTAATATCTGCAATCCTGTTTGATGGGTTATCCTGATTAGAAGCATTACCTCCTGCTGCTGCTCCCGATACCGCATTTAGTCCTGCGGCTGATATGCTATTATTGTTAACATATATTCCATCAACAATATATAAAGGTTGAGCATTACCATTAACCGAAGTAACCCCTCTAAGTTTTACGGATATTCCTCCTCCTGGTGCTCCAGAACTCCTTGTAATTAATGCCCCAGCAAATTTACCTGCCAACGCTCCATCTAATGTTTGAGGTGGTGTTAATCCAGCTAAATCTTCTGCTGAAACTGATGCTACCGCGTTAGCCGCATTACTTCTTTTTACCGAAGTTGCTAAACCCGTAACAACTACCTCTTCTAAGGCTTCAGAAGACTCTTTAATCTGAATTGAAATAGCCCCTGCTGTAGCAACATCTACCATTTGCTCTGCAAATCCAAGAGCAAATACCCTTAATCGAACTGGCAATGCATTAACATTGATCGAAAAGTTACCGTCTATATCGGTGGCTGTACCATTATCGGTTCCATTTTCTACAACATTAACAAAAGGTGCCCCCTCTCCGGAACTCTCGACAACCACTTTCCCTGTAATGGTTTCCTGGGCTATAAGCATAACCGGAGTAAAAATTAATAATAGCAAAATTTTCATCCTGCTAAAATGAGTTTGTTTTTTCATAATGATTTGTTTAAATGTTTGCTTAAATCTATTAAAAGATATTGCTAAAAAAATGTTAAAGCTAACAATTGTTCGTACAAAATACTTAACACCTTCGCAAAATACGTAGCAGAAGTATTAAAAAATTATATTATTAACAACTTTGAATATACTGTATAATATTTAACAATTTGCCAACCCTCTTATTTTCTGATGATCCGTACATATATACCTTAAAACTTTCTTATTTTTGCTGCCTTAATATAAGCTACTATGTACAGAAGTCATTCTTGCGGCCAATTACGCACCACAGATATTAATAAAGAAGTTACCCTGGCAGGATGGGTACAAAAAACACGCGATAAAGGATTTATGATCTGGGTAGACCTTAGAGATCGCTACGGTATTACTCAATTGATCTTTGATGAAGAACGTACTCCTGCAGCTGTTGTAGAAAAAGCCAAAACACTGGGACGCGAATTTGTGATTCAGGTTAAGGGTACTGTCATAGAGCGTGAATCAAAGAACAAAAATATTCCAACCGGTGATATTGAAATCCTGGTAAGTGAATTAGATATTCTTAATGAAGCTCTCGTACCTCCTTTTACTATCGAAGATGAAACTGATGGTGGTGAGGATATACGAATGAAATACAGGTACCTTGATATTCGTCGTAATCCGGTAAAAGATAGTTTGATGTTTCGCCATCAAGTGGCTATGAAAGTGCGCAATTATCTTTCAAACGAAGACTTTATCGAAGTTGAAACTCCTTATCTCATTAAATCAACTCCTGAAGGAGCTCGTGATTTTGTTGTGCCTTCACGAATGAACGAAGGGCAATTCTATGCCTTGCCGCAGTCGCCACAAACCTTTAAACAATTGCTTATGGTTGGAGGTATGGATAAGTATTTTCAGATCGTAAAATGTTTTAGAGATGAAGATCTACGTGCCGATCGACAGCCAGAGTTTACTCAAATCGATTGTGAAATGGCTTTTGTTGAGCAAGAAGATATTTTAAACATTTTTGAAGGCCTGACAAGACATTTACTTAAAGAAATAAAAGATGTGGAGCTTGGTGATTTTCCGAGAATGACCTATGATGAAGCAATGAGAACTTATGGTAACGACAAACCAGATATTCGTTTTGGGATGAAGTTTGGTGAGCTTAACCAAGTTGCTCAACACAAAGAGTTTAAAGTCTTTAATGATGCTGAGCTCGTTGTTGGGATCGCGGTACCTGGTGCAGCCTCATATACCCGAAAAGAAATTGATAAACTTATTGATTGGGTTAAACGTCCACAGGTTGGAGCACTTGGAATGGTGTATGTAAAGTGTAATGAAGATGCAACCTATAAATCATCTGTAGATAAATTTTATGATCAGGATGACTTGGCTAAATGGGCTGCCACTACAGGAGCAAAACCAGGTGATCTAATTTGTATTCTCTCGGGAGTGACGAATAAAGTAAGAGCACAACTTAGTGCATTGCGTATGGAATTAGCAGAAAGATTAGGTCTTAGAAACCCTGAAGAGTTTGCTCCATTATGGGTTGTTGATTTCCCTTTATTGGAGTGGGATGAAGAAACCGAGCGTTACCATGCTATGCATCACCCGTTTACTTCTCCAAAACCAGAAGACATTCCTCTGCTAGATACGAAACCCGGTGATGTACGTGCTAATGCATACGATTTGGTATTAAACGGAAATGAAATTGGGGGTGGTTCTATTCGTATCCATGATAAAGAAACGCAAGCATTGATGTTTGATCATTTAGGATTTACACCAGAAGAAGCCAAAGCTCAATTTGGATTTTTAATGGACGCCTTTCAGTATGGAGCACCACCTCATGGCGGAATTGCTTTCGGATTTGATCGATTGGTTGCCATTCTTGGCGGACAGGAAACAATTCGTGACTTTATTGCTTTCCCAAAAAATAATAGCGGTCGTGATGTAATGATCGATGCGCCTGCAAATATTGATGAAGAGCAGCTAAAAGAATTAAATATTACACTTGATTTATAATATTATAAAATCTATTGAGTTTTAGAATTTCGGTACATATTAAATCCCGCTTATGGCGGGATTTTTATTACCTTTAACTTAATAAGAGTTTACAAAAGATGTCAAGCCCCTCTAAAAAAACGGTACTATACAAGCTTTTAAAATGGCGTTATCGCAATATCTCTGATAAGAATTTTATCCTTATACTAAGTATTCTTGTAGGATTTACAGCAGGTCTTATTTCACTTTTGTTAAAAAACATTACCCACCTCATCCAACTGGTTTTAGAGAGTGATATCATTTCCTGGCAGACCTCTTTTTATTTTATAATACCGGTAATTGGATTACTAATCGTGTATGTGTTTACAAAATATATTATCAAAAAGGATGTACGTTCAGCCATCCCTTTGATATTACACTCGTTATCCAAAAAAGATGGTATCATAAAACCCATACATGGATATCTACCTCTTATCCTAGCTCCCTTAACCGTAGGTTTTGGAGGTTCGGTAGGGCTTTTGGGACCAGCCATTGGATCTGCATCTACCTTAAGTTCTGATATCAGTAATTTATTTAAAATAAAAGATAAAACTCGATTTTTGTTAATCGGTTGTGCGGCTGCAGGTGCTATATCTGCTGTTTTTAAATCTCCACTTGCAGGTTTAGTTTTTGCCGTAGAAGTGTTTAGTCTTGATTTAACACTTGCATCGCTATTACCCTTGCTCTTTGCCTCGGTATCCTCTATACTTACCTCTTATTTCTTTTTAGGAGACGAAGTACTATTCCGCTTTGATGTTGTAGAAAAATTTGATATTTATGACACTCCTTTTTACATTATCCTTGGTGTAGGTACTGCGGTAGCCTCAATCTATTTTACTAAAATGTATTTTGGGATTTTGCATTTTTTTGATCGATTCTCCAAAAAGATTTATAAACTCCTGATTGGTGGTCTTGCCATAGGAATCATGCTATATTTTATACCTCCACTATATGGTGAAGGACTTGGTTTTATAAACGACTTACTGCATGGTGATCATCTAAAAGCAATTGGTAATACCCCTTTTGATGATATTACAAGCAATATATGGATCGTTATTGCACTATTAGCAGGTATTACTGTTTTTAAAGCGGTGGCCATGACCGCCACATTTGCTGCTGGAGGATCGGGTGGAATATTTATTCCTACCATGGTGATGGGTAGTGCTTTGGGTAATGTAGTATCCAAAGTAATAAACAACCTCGGAATAGGGTTTCAGGTTTCAGAAGCTAATTTTACACTATTAGGTATGGCCGGACTTATAGCTGGAGTATTACATGCACCTCTTACTTCAATATTTTTGATCGCTGAGATTACTTCCAGTTATGAATTATTTGTTCCTCTTATGATCACTACGGCGATATCATTTATTATTTCTAAAAACAGAATTGAACATAATATTTATACACGAGAACTTGCAGAACAAGGTCATTTAATAACCCATGATAAAGATCAAACCGTATTGACTTTGATGAATCTCGAAGAGTGTATAGAAACTAACTTTATACCTGTAAAACCAAATTATACATTGAAACAATTATTAAGTGAGGCCGTAGCAAAGTCAAACAGAAACTTGTTTCCAGTTACTGATGAAGCCGACCATCTTATTGGGATTGTTTCTTTAGATGATATTAGAGATATTATGTTTGATATTACAATGTATCACAAAGTGAAAGTGGAAACACTAATGTCCCCAACAACAACCGCAATTATATATGAAAATGATAATGCAAAAACGGTAATGCAAAAATTTCAGGATACCGGGGTATGGAATCTTCCTGTAATTAAAGAGGGCAGATATCTAGGTTTTATTTCTAAATCAAAACTCCTTACTTCTTATCGAAGAAAGTTGATTAATTTTACGAGATAATTTAAATTAGAATGAAATACGTAATTAAAATACTTTTTATTGGCATTGTTATACTCGTAGGTGTAGGGTATTATTTCAAAAACACAGGAGATCATCTTACTGGTGATAAGCTAGTTGGCATAGGCATATTAGCCGCTTCTTTTATTTTGATGCCTATTTTCATCTATCATCGATGGAAAAATAAAAAAGTAAAAGACTATATGCTTACTGAGGAAAACCTTAATAAAATGAGGGATTACGATAAAAAAAAAGAAAATAACAAGAAGTAATTTTTAAAAATATTCACATTTTAATAACGCTTCATAAAATATTTAAGATTAACTTTAGAACTCAAATCATTTATTTTTTATTTTATTACAATGGAAGGAACAGTAAAATTTTTTAATGAATCAAAAGGTTACGGATTTATTACCAACGATGAAACCGGAAAAGACATCTTTGTACACGCTTCTGGATTAAACGGAGAAGCTTTAAACGAAGGTGACAAAGTAGAATATCAAGAAGAAGAAGGCCGCAAAGGAATGATTGCTGCTCAAGTACGCGTAATTCATGACTAAAGATATATACGTTTCTTAAGGTTTAAAAGCACTATCAGATAGTGCTTTTTTCTTTTTACAACCTAATCAATGCCATATTTTGACCTATACGCCTGGCTTTTTTCAAGTATATATTCTAATGTTTTTAATTTATCGGGCGATTGCAATGCCAGCATAATTCCTGGTTGTTCATTTAAGTAATCCAAAAAATTATAATATTCTTCTTCGGGGATTCTTAATCCTTCAATAAAAAACTCTTGACTATACAAGTCAGTAATTGTGATAGGTGTTTCTTTTATTTTTATTTTATTCCCATTTTTAAAAAGACCTCCAATAATTTTTCCAATAGCCATAAAATCGACTTGAGTAGCGCTCATCTCATCATTTAACACTAAATTTTGTACTGGCGATTGAGCATCATCAAATGTACCAACCCCCATTCGTTTAAGTTCAGCTGCATTCCAAAAAGGAAGATTTTCTGTATGTGTTGGGATGTTTAAAATATCATTTTCAAGTTTACCACTCAAGGTGTATTGAGATATTCTCACTTCTTCTAACTCGTTAACCGCCATTTCTAGCCTGATTTCAAAATCATCAGTATGCAAATCCTTCTGCTGCACAACATATCGCTTTAACGCATATTGAATGGAAGAAACAACAATAGTATCGCCTTGTTTGGCTCTAATTGCAAAAAAACCATCCCGGTTACTAATCACGCCTAAATTTTGTGTTTGATTAAGTATGTGTATGGCCTCTGGTTGTAATGCATCTACTACTATTTTACCATGCAGTATTGTAATCTCTTGCGAATAACCATAAAAAGTAATTAATGTAACAAAAACGATAGTAATGTAGCGCATTCAATAATTTTAACATTAAAAAGACGTAATACATTGTGAAGCGTTGCAAATCTTCTACGCCAACCTAAATAGACGATCTACATCAAAACTTTTATCTTTTTTGAGTTTTGCTAAAATTTTTAAAAAAGCCATCCCCGTTATAAATGCATCTCCAGAAGCTGTATGCCTATCACTTTTTGGTATTTTCAGATCATTACACAGTTCATCGAGACTATAATTTTTTATGGAGTCATTGGCATATACTTTATGTCTTGAGTTTTTAAAAAGAACTCCGGTATCCAGAATTTTGTTTTTCAATTTGCCTAACCCAAATCGCTGTAGGGCTCTATTGATCATTTTTCTATCAAACTCTGCATGATGCGCAATAAGAACAGCATCTTCTATATATGTTATGAATAATTGAATCGCTTTTCTTTCTGGCAGCTTATCATAGGGACTATTCTTTATAATTCCATGGATCTCAACTGTATCTTCATTAAACACTTCCTGATCCAGATACATTTCTAACTGATCCACTACATCGATACTTCCGTTTTTTATGGCTACTGCACCAATAGAAAGAATCCTATCATCTATATAATCAAACCCTGTTGTTTCTGTATCAAAAGCAATAAAACGGATATCATTGATCCCTAATTTTTGTGGCTTTTTATCAAAAAGCTGTATATACGCTTTCCAAAAATCTGGATAATTCTCTGTATTTTTTTTCGGCCAAAACTTCATTTACATCAGGGATTTAAGTTGAAACCGAACTCTTAATACTTCTTGTATATCTCGTATCGGTCTAAAACATCGTTTAAGTTTTAGTTTGTCGTTTTTGCTTAGTGTATTTAACTTAATAAATCTTCCAGAGTCTTTATGAAGTAGCCCTTGCCGGGTTCTAAACTTAATCAATACTCTAAAAGCTTTGGCACAACTATCAAAAAGAGCTGCGTTTTTAGGTTCGAGTTCTGCTAGTTTTTCATAGCGTTGCAAGGTATTATTTACTCCTTTTAGGTTATAATACAATGTCAAAATCCTGGCAGCATCAATCAGTACCATCATTGCTCTTGTTTTGATGTCAAAAGTATCTTTATGCTCTCCATTCTGTTCGACCAAAAATTGTTTAAAAAAGCCTAATGGAGAAGGTTTTAGTAAAGCACTAACTCCTAACAAACTCAAAAACCTGTTACTTTTATTAACACCATCAAACACGACTTCAGACAACCTATCAGCCATAGTAACATTTCCATATACATGCTGAAAATCAAAAAATATTGAAGACAACAACGTACTTTCATTGGTAGGAACCGTCATCCAATCCTTAAATTGTGACTCCCATTTTGATATAGACATACACCATCTTGGATTACTCGCCATCATCTCTGCCGGACAATATTCGAATCCAATGGTATGTAAACCTTTAGTAATTTTGCCTGCTAATTCTAAGAAATAATGTTGCGTTGTCTCATAATCTTCTGCAGGCACATCCTCAAAAACAATAGCATTATCCTGATCTGTAAGCAATAATTGCTCTCTTCTACCCTGGCTTCCTAAAACCAAAAAGCTAAACTTTACCAAGGGCATACTTGGCATTTCTTCTAATGATAATTCTATAATTCGGGCAACTAATGCATCATTAATTTCAGAAATAATATGCAATATATGAGTCGTTGGGATATCCTGTTCTAAATACGTTGCTAGTAGTTTTTCTAGCTGTTTCCGAATGTACCTTAACTTTTCCAGTTTGTCTATCCGTCTGATTTCTTTAATAAGCACAGAAGGATTATTTCCGAAAGAGACTAAAAGATCATGTTCTGAAAGAATCCCTATTAATTTAGAATTAGGAGTACCGTCTTTGGTAATACAAAGGTGGCTAATATTATGTTTTATCAATGCAATTTGTGCTTCGGCTACGGTAAGTTTTTTAGAATATGTAACCACTGGCGAAGTCATAATATCGGTTACCAATGATGTTAACGGAAATAGCCCTGTAGCTACTTTTGCTCTTAAATCACTATCGGTAATAATGCCGACAGGAGATTTGTTTTGATCAACTACTACCGCATAACTACCATTTTTCTTTGTGATTTTCTTGGCGATTTCTTGAAGAGCATCTTCCAAAGAACAAGTAATAGGTTTTTTGCGATACGAAATACTGCGTAAAGCCGAAAGATCTTTTGCTGCTTCAATTGAAATTGTATTATCAATTCTGTTTCCGGTTGCCGTCTCTGTATAGTAGTTTCTTGCATGGGCAGCAAAAGTGCTAAGCAAAAACTTGTTTACCTCTTTGTTTTCTTCAATGTATGGTTCAAAAACTTTTGCAGGGATGGTGTATACAATAGATTCTTCGTCTGCAATAGCCGACATGCGATAATTTCTCTTGATAATCATAATACGAAGTCCAAACAAGTCACCGGTATCACATATATCCACCAATGTTTGTTCTCTATCAAAACCGCGATAAAGCCCCACTGCTCCTTCTCTTACGATATAAAACTCGTCATGACAAGGTTTATCTTGTTCAAAAATGTAATCTCCTTTTTCTACATATAACACTCTTATTTGTCTGGAAATAGATAATAATTCCTCTTTTTTTAGGATATCAAAAGGCGGAAATTGTTTTAAAAAATCCTGAATACGTTCTGCAATAGTATTTTTCATAACCTAAGACAATCAAGATTCAATTTAAGTTACGTTTTTCTATAAAAAATCGTTTTATTAATCCTCCACATTCCTCTTCCAGAACACCTCCTATCATTTCGGTTTTTGGGTGAAGCTTGGTTCCCATAGTAGTACATCCTCTTTGTTCATCAACAGCTCCATATACTATTCTTCCAATTTGGCTCCAATATAAAGCTCCAGCACACATTTGGCATGGTTCTAAGGTAACATATAGCGTGCACTCGTTTAGATATTTGCCTCCTAAAAAATTAGAGGCTGCAGTTATCGCTTGCATTTCGGCATGTGCCGTAACATCATTTAATAATTCTGTTAGGTTATGAGCCCTGGCTATAATTCTACCCGCAACAACAATTACTGCGCCTACAGGAACTTCGTTTTTTTCATAAGCCGCCTCGGCTTCCTGAAGTGCTTTTTTCATAAAATGCACATCATCTAATGGATCAAGCATAGCAATCGAATTTTAAGTAAAGCTAGTAAATAAATTGATTCATTTTCTATACCCAATAAAAGTTTAAAAAGAACCGACACAAAATAGTATTTTTGCTCTATGTCAACATCTTTACTTTCAAATATTCAATACCCTTCAGATCTTAAGAAACTTTCTCCTGAGCAATTACCAAAATTAGCACAGGAACTTAGAGATTTTGTCATCGATATTGTCGCCACCAAAGAAGGGCATTTAGGAGCAAGTTTGGGAGTCATAGAGCTTACTATTGCGTTACATTATGTTTTTGACACTCCTAATGATTTATTGGTATGGGATGTTGGACATCAGGCATACCCACATAAAATACTAACGGGACGAAAAGAAATTTTTCATACCAATCGACAATTAAATGGTATTAGTGGTTTTCCAAAACGCAGTGAAAGTAATTACGATACTTTTGGGGTAGGACATTCTTCTACTTCTATCTCGGCTATTTTGGGTATGGCAATTGCCTCAAAGTTAAAAGGAGATATAAAAAAACAACATATTGCTGTGATTGGTGATGCTTCTATAGCTAGTGGAATGGCTTTTGAAGGACTTAATCATGCCGGAGTCACCGACACCAATATATTGGTTATTCTTAATGATAATGCTATTGGAATTGATCCAAGCGTGGGTGCACTTAAAGAGTATCTTACCAAGGCTATGGTTGGCGTAAAACCAAAAACTAACAATATCATTGAAGCCTTAAACTTCAATTATTTCGGACCCATAGATGGGCATGATTTACCTTCTTTACTTGACACTCTAGAGAAACTAAAAACCACAAAAGGTCCTAAGCTTTTACATATTATCACCACCAAAGGAAAAGGATTAAAACAGGCAGAAGAAAATCAAGTAAAGTATCACGCTCCCGGAAAATTTGATGCAACTACAGGAGATTTAATATCAAAAGATAACGCTGGATTGCCTCCTAAATTTCAGGATGTATTTGGGTATACAATCCTTGAGTTAGCTCGGGCTAATCAAAATATTGTTGGTATAACACCAGCTATGCCAACAGGTAGTTCTCTTAAATATATGATGGAAGAGATTCCTGACAGGGCTTTTGATGTGGGTATTGCCGAACAACATGCTGTAACGCTTGCCGCTGGAATGGCCACCCAAAAATTGATTCCTTTTTGCACTATTTATTCTACATTTTTACAACGAGCTTATGATCAGGTTATACACGATGTTGCACTTCAGGATTTACCTGTAATCTTTTGCATTGATCGCGCAGGTATTGTTGGAGCTGATGGCGCAACACATCACGGTATTTTTGATATCGCTTACCTTAATTGTATTCCAAATATGATTGTAGCTGCACCTAAAGATGAAATCGAATTGCGAAACCTTTTGTATACCGCTTCTATAGGACTACATCATCCTATTGCAATTAGATACCCTAGAGGAAGAGGCTATATCAAAGATTGGCAGCAACCTTTTCAGGAAATTGAAATCGGAAAAGGCACTACTCTTAATGAAGGAACAGAAATAGCAATTATTTCGACAGGAACCATCGCTCATAATATTACCAATGCCATCAATTCAATAGAAGAAAATATTGGACATTATCATTTTGGTTTTATTAAGCCTTTGGATGTTTCTTTTCTAGAGAAGATATTACAGAAATACAATACCATTATTACCGTAGAAGATGGGGTTGTTAGAGGCGGTTTTGGAAGTACAATTATTGATTTTGCCAATCAACATAATTTCAAAAACAAAATCATCACCTTAGGGGTTCCTGATCAGTTTGTTCATCATGGAACTGTTGAAGAGTTACATGATATTTGTGGAATTTCTTCAGACAAGATTCAAAAAACAATACTAAAGAACCTGTAAAAAAGAGTTATTTCAGATTCCAATTAAAATTTATCTCAAAAAATTAAGGTACGATGGTAACATTTTATAACATAAAGGAACATACATAAAAAACAAGTTATTATTTAAGTACTATATCTTATGAAAAATAAGTTCTGGATCTTCAACTTTCTACAAATACAGAACTTTAGTTCTATATACTATGAGTAAGTTTGGCGTTTCTAAGTTTAGAAAACATACTTAGATTAATAAAACATTCAAATTATTTAAAATTTTATGATTATGAAAAAACTCGGTCTAATTATCCTACTTATTTCGGCAACATTTACTTCTTGTAGCAGTGATGATGATGCCGCTGCACCGCCAGCAGTACCAACCAATGAAACTCTAATTGCCGGTACATGGGAATTAACAGCAAGAAAAGAATTAGGAGTAGACAGAACACTGGATAACTGCGAGTTAACTTCTACCATCCAATTTAATGCCGACAAAACATATACAGAAAAAACTTTTGTAAACATCTCTAATGAGTGTGCTAGCGATGGTGAGTTTGTAGGTACCTGGGCAATATCAGGAGAAACTATAACCTTGATATATAATGACTTTGGCACACCTGCATCAGATACTCCAAAGTTTAGTATTTCATCAACCAATGATGTACTTGTTTTAACTTTTGATGAACTAGAAGATACATATAAAAAGAAATAAGAATTATTATATTTTTAATCAAGAGAGCCTCTGATCAATCAGAGGCTCTTTTTTTATGCCTTATACTTATATGATTATGGAATAATTACACAATACATAGTTGATCAAAAATCAAAACATTGATCATTTCTATATAAAAATAATTCCCTGGGTAAGAAATATGGTTCTTAAGTAACGTGATTAAAAGTGAAATTATAAAAGGGTAACATTTTATGATGCTTTTACATTAATAAAACAATACATAGAAAACAAAAAATTAATGATCATGAAAAAATTAAGCTTACTAACACTTCTAATCATCAGTGTTTTTATTTCCTGTAGCGAGGATGATGCGCCAGCACCAAGTCCTACAGTATTCGAAGAATCCGATTTGGTAGGGAAATGGCAATTAACAGGAATTGAAGAAAATGGTGTAGCACTAGTATTAAGTGAGTGTGAAAAGAAAGACCTAAGTAATTTTTCTATTTCTGAAAACGGAGAAAATGTTGCTTCTTTTGTTGAAAACATTGAAGATAATGAAACATGTACTGAGTTTATTAGCAATATTTACAATTGGACACTTACAACCGGAAATGTACTAACTACTACATTTGGATCTGCAGATACCGATACCCAAACTATTATTGAACTTACAGACACAACTTTAAAACTACAGTCTCAAGATATAGAAATAGTTGACGGGTTACCTGTAACTATAATTGATGTTGAAGCCTATAGGTATGTAGGTGAGCCAGAAATACCAGAGGATAACACTGTAATTAACGAGGCTGATCTTATTGGAAAATGGAAAATAACTTCTATAACCGAAAACGAGACAGAATTTTCTGATGCTTGCGATCAATTGAACACGATTGATTTTAAAGAAAATGGACAAGCAGACTTTGTAGTCTATACAAAAACTACAGCAGGAGAATGTACTCAAGACCGCTCTTCTACTATTTCCTGGTCGTTATCGGGCAATACAATTGTCTATGGAACAGGTGAAGAAACTGAAACCATTACAGAATTAACTGATACTACTTTAAAAATACAATATACCGAAGTTGATGGTAATGATCAGTTCATAATTGTAACTACATATACAAAACAGTAGACATATTATTATAAAGGAGGTTAAATTAACTTTGATCTCCTTTATGTTCTTAAATATCAAAAAATCAGGTGTCATATTATGATCATCTTACATAAAACCATAATTTAAATTAAATTCTAACCTTGTAACTAATGAAATATTTAATACTACTTCTTATTTCTACAACTATACTTTCTTGTGGGTATGATAGCTATAAACATACAGAGGATATCGTTGGAGAATGGACCGCCAAATCCTTAATTATAAAAGGGAAAAAATACACCATGGAGAAAACTAAATTTATCATCAATTTTGATAAAGATTTAAAGTACTCTATAGACAGTGAACTCACAAAACTAGCCAACGATTATTATTTTGAATCCATTCCTTTCAGAGGAAAAGGACAATATCAAGGTGATTATGCTGTAGTCTCTGACAACATGCTTCGATTAAAAGAAAAGTATAGAGACAAAATTACCTTCACGTATATCGCCATTAATAATGACGAATTGACGTTAACCTATGTGAGCAGGGATAATGTAAAAATAACCACAGTATTTACTAAAACTTCAAAAAATGAATAGAATTATACTTGTATCAACCCTAATGATAAGTCTTATGTTCTTATCGTGTTCTAAAAATTTTCCGGTAGACACATCCGTTAAAGTTCTAATCTTAAATCCCGCTAAAGACAGCATGAATATTCATGTAAATAATGAACTCATACGAAGTGTTACTGCAAAACTTGGACATATATACTTAGGAGAAAATGAATATGACTTCTCTATTACCAAAAATGGTAAAGAAGTAAATAAATTAATATTGGATATAGACTCTGATGAAGCAGATAGATCTTCTTATGATAGTGAGCATATTACTCTTATAAATACAAATCCAACAAACGACTTTGTATTAATTGATTGTAGCGCAGCCTATACTGAAGGAAAAGAATATACAATAAAAGAAAAATACATTGATCAGTCGATTATAAAGTCTGATTACATTACCTATGAATATTTTCGTATGGGATGGCAAAAACTTCCAGATAATTTATTTGGATACGGAGACCTGTCTATATATAAGTTATTTTATATCCCCGAAGAGTATGTTGCAAAATCAGATAAAGAGATTTTGGAATATTGCATAGCAAACGGGCTTTATAACTAACAAATGAACTCATCAAAAAAAGCTGTCTATATACATATGAGACAGCTTTTTTAATTATAACTGTAGTCCTCTTATTTTCTGAAATTTTAATAGTGCATTACCGTCGGTCAAACTAGCCACATAATTACTTATACTAATCAAGCGAGTATATAAATCATCATTTTTATAGTCAAAATTATTTCCTTCGGCTCGTAAGATCAGTTTATCATAATTTGAACTTTGATCTTGATTGTAATTATCGGTAGCAACACAGTAACGATCTAACAACGTAGCCAAAATCTCATACCCTGCTATTTCTTTTTCGGTAACCTCTTGACTCTGATATATTTTTTCGATACTAATTTTGATAATATCATTGATTTGCGCTTCATATTTGCTTTTATCGATTAAAGCCGCATCAAATGTTCCTGATAATATTTCTTCTTCATGAGCAATAAAAATACTTGCCGCTTCTCCTATTAATGTATTTATTGCTAATGATCGCAGATAACTTAATCGATCGGCCGTTGTGACCAGATTGTTGTATTTTGAGGTATTGATAGAATCTTTTACCAATTTAATAAGATATTCTAGTGCGTATTCTTCTTCGATCAAACCAAGGTTAATACCATCTTCAAAATCAATAATAGTATAACAAATATCATCTGCAGCTTCAACTAAAAAAGTTAACGGATGACGACTATAAGTGGTCTCATTTCCTATCTTATAGTGTAGCAATCCAACCTCTCGTGCAACGTCTTCAAAAAAGTCTTTCTCATTCTGAAAAAAGCCAAATTTCTTATGCGCAATATGTGCCGTTGGTTTTTTGGGTAACGATTCTTTTGGATACTTCATAAAGGCTCCCAGAGTAGCGTAGGATAATCTGAGTCCTCCTTCTATTCCTTTTCGCGATTCGGTTAAGATTTTGAATCCATTTGCATTTCCTTCAAAATCGATTAAATCCTGATATTGTTTTGGCGCAAGTTGGTTCTTATAGCGCTTCCCGCTTCCGGTTTTAAAATATTCTCCTATAGCTTTCTCTCCAGAATGTCCAAAAGGCGGGTTACCAATATCATGCGCCAAAGCAGCTGCCGCAACAATAGCTCCAAAATCATTAAAGTGATATCCGTGAATTTTGGAAAGATGTGGATGCTTTTCTAAAATCTTTTTACCCACTACTCTACCTAGGGATCGTCCAACTACCGACACTTCCAAACTATGTGTTAACCGTGTATGCACAAAACTGGTCTTAGACAATGGTATTACCTGGGTCTTATCTTGCAAGCTTCTAAATGCCGAGGAGAAAATAATTCTATCATAATCTACTTCAAATCCAAGTCGGGTTTCATCTTGTTCTTTGCGTAGTCTTTTATTTGTATCCCCTTGTCTTTTTAAAGACAGGAGTTGTTCCCAATTCATCATAAAAATTAAAAAATTCTAATAGTATAGATTAAAATAATAATAGTCCAAAGATAATACTATCAAGTTATGAATGAAATGAATTATCATACCCAGCCATAATGTAGCATATTTATATCTTAAATATCCCAACAACAATCCAAATGGAAATATCCACACTAATGAAATGACAGAGAAATGAACTAAAGCAAAAATAAATGCTGTAAGAATAATAGTAACACTTGGAGTTGTTACTTTTTGCAGTTGATTAAATAAAAAACCTCTATAAGCCAGCTCTTCAAAAACAGGTGGAAAAATTGCTAAAAATAGTACTGCCCATAGTAATGAGTTTGGGTACGTAACATAATCTGCATAATAGTTATATCGTTCTTCAAATAATTCAAAATTTATATAATCCATAGTATAATACACCAAAAACGCAGTAAAAAACGGAGCTATAAAGACTCCTAAATAGATTAATGTATTTCCTCTTGGAAACTTATATAGTTTTGCAATATTTTTAATATCTAAGGCAGAAAAACCCAGCACTATAAGTATAGAGATACTTTCTAAAACAATTTCAGTATACAGAGAAGTTCCTTCTTGATAGATCAAAAATGCAGTAATTAAAAAAACGAGTTCTACTATGTAAAAAGTGATAATCAGATTCAGATGACTGCTCTTACTACTTTGTTCTGTTTTTTTGACCAACGCCCCGCAATTAGGACAATAATTTATCCTATTCTCTATTTGATTTTTACAGGCCCGGCAAATCATAATTTTAAACTAACGTTTGGCATTTGGCGAAGCCGAATACACTCCTTTAATCAGAAAGCTCAACAAAATTATTTTTATAAGAATCCCTTTAAATAAAGACGATGGATCTAAAACAGTATTTAGAGCAATAACCATTAAAAACAACAATAGTGCAGACAATAATGCTGCAAATGGTTTTTGTTTTGACCAATATGCTAGGATTAAATAGACCACTACCAAAATTAGATTAGCGACCAAAATAGTAATATCATTCAGGGTGAAAAACAAAAACAAACCAGATACCAAAAAGATACCGGCCATCCAATACAATGTGTTTCTGGCAGATTTAATTTTTTTTGCATCATTAAATCCTTTATTTTTTTGCATGACTTTATTGGCATGAAATTTTGCCTTTTCTTTTTCATCTCCATTTTCTGGATAACCACAATGGGTGCAAAACTTAGCTTCAGAATTGATTTCGGTGTTGCATTGCGAACACAATATTTTTGTGACAGTAACATCTTCCATAATGGCGGGGTAATAGATGGTATTCTTTAAAAATAGTAAAAAATAATTGGTCAGATACTCTGTATATGTATGTTTAGCATAACAAAAAAGGGAAGCTTCATAAGAAACTTCCCTTTTGCCCTATATAAATCTAGGTCTAAGACCCACACATTAAACAATCATCTCCCTCGGCTTCTTTTGATTGAGCAATCAATGCTCTAAGCTCTTCTGGAGTAAGAGAGGTACCTTCTGGAGTAACAGGAGCTTGTTTTGGCTCTGCTTTGGTGGCTGCTTGTGCCTCCATTACTTGAGCTGCTGCTACCGCTACTTTTTCTGCTTGTGGCACTTCTTTTTTATCATTTTTAAGCGTAAACTTAATGGCATCTACCGCAGATTTTGTTCTTAAGTAGTACATTCCGGTTTTTAGTCCACTCTTCCATGCATAAAAATGCATAGACGTTAGTTTTGCCATGGTTGCTCCTTCCATAAACAGGTTTAGCGACTGAGACTGATCGATAAAGTATCCTCTATGACGAGACATATCAATAATATCTTTCATACTCATTTCCCAAACAGTTTTGTATAACTCTTTTAAGTCCTGAGGAATGACATCAATGTTTTGAATCGATCCATTTGCACGCATGATCGCATCTTTAAGCTCATCGTTCCAAAGTCCTAATTGTACTAAATCTTCTAATAGGTGTTTGTTTACTACAATAAACTCTCCCGATAGTACACGTCTGGTGTAGATGTTACTTGTATATGGCTCAAATGCTTCGTTGTTTCCTAAAATCTGAGACGTAGATGCTGTAGGCATTGGTGCTACTAATAACGAATTACGCACTCCATTTTTAAGCACTTGCTTACGCAGTTTTGCCCAATCCCAACGACCACTTAATTCTTCATCTTTGATTCCCCATAAATTATACTGGAACTCTCCTTTTGATATCGGAGAACCTTCGTAACTCTGGTATGGTCCATCTGCTTTGGCTTCTTCCATAGATGCAGTTACTGCAGCAAAGTAAAGGGTTTCAAAGATTTCTTGATTTAATTTTTTAGCCTCGTCACTTGTAAATGGCATACGCAATTGGATGAACGCATCTGCTAATCCTTGCACACCTAATCCTACTGGACGATGGCGCATATTAGAATTTTCTGCTTCTTTTACAGGATAGTAGTTACGATCAATAACTCTATTCAGGTTTTTGGTAACACGTTTTGTAATTTTAAAAAGTTCTTTGTGATCAAACTCTCCATTTTTCACAAACATTGGTAAGGCAATAGAAGCCAGGTTACATACCGCTACTTCATCAGGGCTCGTATACTCTAAAATCTCTGTACATAAATTAGACGAACGGATGGTTCCAAGGTTTTGTTGATTAGATTTGCGGTTTGCAGCATCTTTATACAACATGTATGGTGTACCGGTTTCGATCTGAGATTCTAAGATTTTTTCCCATAATTCTCTAGCCTTTATTGTTCTACGACCTTTTCCTTCAGCTTCATAACGCGTATATGCTTCTTCAAACTCATCACTATGCATATCAAACAATCCCGGACATTCGTTTGGACACATCAAAGTCCACTCTGCATCATCTTGTACACGTTTCATAAATAAGTCTGGCACCCACATAGCATAAAATAAGTCACGTGCACGCATTTCTTCTTTACCATGGTTCTTTTTAAGGTCCAGGAAATCAAAAATATCTGCATGCCATGGCTCAACATATATAGCAAAAGATCCTTTACGCTTTCCTCCTCCTTGATCTACATAACGAGCTGTATCATTATACACTCTAAGCATTGGCACAATACCGTTAGATGTACCATTGGTTCCTGCAATGTATGATCCTGTGGCACGTACATTATGGATAGATAATCCTATCCCCCCAGCAGATTGCGAAATCTTTGCAGTTTGCTTTAACGTATCGTAGATACCATCAATACTATCATCTTGCATTGTTAATAAGAAACAAGATGACATCTGTGGTTTTGGTGTACCCGAATTAAATAATGTTGGTGTAGCGTGTGTAAAATATTTTTTAGACATCAACTCATATGTCTCTATAGCCGCATCTAAATCGTTAAGATGAATTCCTATAGAAACTCTCATTAACATATGCTGTGGTCGTTCAGCAATCTTACCATTAATTTTTAGCAAGTATGAACGCTCTAATGTTTTAAAACCAAAATAATCATATCCAAAATCTCGATTGTAAATAATCGTAGAGTCTAACTTTTCTTTGTTAGAGACGATTACATCATACACCTCATCAGAAATCAACGGTGCTTTTTTGCCTGTTCGTGGGTTTACATATTCATAAAGATCAGTAATTACCTCAGAAAAAGTCTTCTTTGTATTTTTATGTAAATTGGAAACAGAGATACGAGCCGCTAATTTTGCATAATCAGGATGTGTTATAGTCATCGTTGCAGCAATTTCTGCCGCAAGATTATCAAGTTCACTTGTTGTCACTCCATCATAAAGCCCTTCTATCACCCTCATCGCTACCTTAACAGGATCAACTAATGAATTAAGCCCATAACATAATTTTCTTACCCTTGCGGTAATCTTATCGAACATAATTGGTTCTTTACGCCCATCTCTTTTTACTACATACATACGTCTTTTTGGTTTTTAAATTTTCTTCTTCCGAAGAAGTTGATGTTAATTCGTGTTACTATTTTTTATATTGAAAGTCAGAAAGTTATATTCAATTTCATCTGAAATTAGATACTAAAAAGAAGCCTCCTAGTTATGAATAAGAGCAATTCTATTAGTAAAACAATCTTGTGACTTTTCCCGTCCTTTTTTTGTAATGCTTTTTACAAAGCTGTATCAAACTGAGCTAATCTGAATAAACAGAAGAAACGTTTTTGACTAGCTCAGAATGAATGTATTATTATTTGATGTATTTTAAATTTTGTAGTGTACTGGAATAACAGTTACCTAAAAATCAGCATCAAAACTTATTTTATTGTCTTCGGTATCTTTGTTAAGCACTCCTGCTTTTTGGTATTCTGAAACTCGTTTTTCAAAGAAATTTGTTTTTCCTTGCAATGAGATCATATCCATAAAATCAAATGGATTTGCTGTACCATATTCTTTTTCACATTCTAATTCTACCAATAATCTATCAGTAACAAACTCCAGATATTGAGTCATTAGTTTTGAGTTCATTCCAATTAAACTTACTGGAAGAGATTCTGTAATAAACTCTCTTTCAATATTAAGTGCATCAACGATAATCGCTCTAATTCTTTCTTTTGGCACTTTATTTACCAAATGTTTATTATGAAGATGTACTGCAAAATCACAGTGTACGCCTTCATCTCTAGATATTAATTCATTAGAAAACGTAAGTCCTGGCATTAGTCCTCGTTTTTTCAACCAGAAAATAGAACAAAAAGCTCCTGAAAAGAAGATTCCTTCTACGGCTGCAAATGCAATTAGACGCTCTGCAAACGAATCAGATTCGATCCATTTTAATGCCCAATCTGCTTTTTTCTTAATTGCCGGAAAATTCTCGATTGCATTAAACAATGTATCTTTTTCTTTTTCATCCTTAACATAAGTATCAATAAGTAATGAGTATGTTTCAGAATGAATATTTTCCATCATGATTTGAAAACCATAGAAAAATTTTGCTTCGCTATATTGCACTTCGTTTACAAAGTTTTCGGCAAGATTCTCATTTACAATTCCATCTGAAGCGGCAAAAAAGGCTAAAATATGTTTAATAAAATAGCGCTCATCGTCTGTAAGTTTTGTAGACCAATCTGTTATATCTTGATGCAAATCGATTTCTTCAGCAGTCCAAAAACTAGCTTCAGATTTTTTATACCACTCCCAAATATCATGGTGTTGAATTGGAAAAATTACAAATCGATCTTTATTTTCTTTCAAAATAGGTTCTACAGCGCTCATCTTATTTTTTTTAGCTTTTCTTCTTTCTAAAGGGTCTTACAAAGATCAAGAAATACAGGAAAAGTTCTACCGAAAGTTAATAAACGTTTTCAACAAAGTTTTCAACACGAGGTGATTTCCTACTAAAAAAAACATGTTTACCAGCAAAACTTAATTAACTGGTAATCAATTTGTTAAAAGGATGTAGAAAAGAAAATGATGATTCACTGTAATCATCGTAAAGTGTTTATTTCTCACCTGTCAGCAGGGTTTTAACAACAAAAAAAAGAAGAGGTTCAAAAACTCTAAATTACGGCAAAACCGTAACGCTAAAAAGTACTTTTTTTAACAAAAAAAGAATGAAAATTCAGGGAAATTATATTTCAATATTGAAATTTACTTGTTTAAAGTCGCAGCAACTTTTTCAAGTTCGAGATACCAATCTTCTCCAAATTTTCTAATCAAAGCTTCTTTTACAAATTTATAAACGGGTACCTGTAATTCTTTTCCTAATACACATGCATCATCACAAATTTCCCATTTATGATAATTAACCGCCGAAAATTCTGTATAATTCTGCACCCGTACAGGGTATAAATGGCAAGAAATTGGTTTTTTCCAATCAATTTCTCCTTGATTATAGGCTTCTTCGATGGCACACATAGCGGTATCATTTTCATCAAAGATCACATAGGCACAATCTGCTCCATTAATCAATGGTGTTTCTAACTCTCCATTAGAAGTTTTAATATAAGTTCCCTGCTGTTCTATAGCCTCAATACCCTTGCTTCGTAAGTACGGTTTAACTATTGGGTATACGTCATTTAATTTCTGGATTTCAGACTCTTCAAGAGGCGCTCCAGCCTCTCCATCAATACAACAAGCTCCTTTACAGGCAGAAAGATTACATACAAAATCTTTCTCGATGATATCTTCAGAAATTATAGTTTTTCCTAATTGAAACATGTCGCAAATATAATTCATATGAAATATATTTTTTGTTATTATTCACCTTTTTATAATACCTTTATTGAATAAAGTCTGTTTACATTTGCACAAATTTTGAAACCATCAATTTATGAACTTTAACCTGAAAGAAATATTAACTGCAAGTATGATACTATTTGCAGTAATTGATATCGTAGGAAGTATTCCTATTATTATAGATTTACGAAAGAAAGTTGGTCATATCCAAAGTGAAAAAGCATCCATAGTTGCCGCTATTTTGATGATTCTATTTCTATTTGTTGGAAAAGAAATTCTGAGTTTAATTGGTATCGACGTTAATTCATTTGCCGTAGCGGGATCCTTTATTATTTTCTTTCTCGCTATAGAGATGATATTAGGTGTCCAATTATATAAAGACGATGCGCCTGAAACTGCCGCTGTAGTACCTTTGGCGTTTCCTTTGATTGCAGGTGCTGGTACAATGACCTCTATCTTATCTTTAAGAGCAGAGTATCAACCTATAAATATTGTAATTGCCATAATTATCAATATCATTTTTGTCTACATTGTATTAAAATCTTCGGGTAAAATCGAAAAAGTATTGGGTAAACAAGGAATAAATGTTGTTAGAAAGATTTTTGGGGTAATTTTACTTGCTATTGCAGTTAAATTATTTGCTACCAATATCAAAGGACTATTTTAGAACAATTTTACAATTAATAAAACCATTATTTTGAAATATTTTATTTACGCATTAATTGCTATTGCTGCTGGTTTAATGATATATAACGCTACACATCTTGATTTTGATAATATCCTCGCTGAAGACAGCAAAACTGCTCTTATCGGTGTTATTGCGCCTGCGTGTGTTATTCTTTTAATGCTAATTTTGCTCGTTTCGAGAAAGATCCAACAAAAGAAGAAAGGAAAATAAAATTTTTCTAGAGTACGGTATTAAAAAACGAAAAAGCAAGCTATGATTACTGGTGGAATCGACACCACCATAAGGATCATAAAGAAGTTATGCAATTTTCTGAATAACAGGGCTCTTTTTAAAGATTCTTTGAGTTTACTATCCCCAGAATTATTGATATGTTCTCTTATGATATCACCAGAGACATAAGATGTATCAACTAAGATGTCATGCTTTAAAAAAATCGCAGCGCTATTGTCCAATAACCTAAAGGCAACGGCAATGATGAAGAAAAAAAGTGGTGAACAAATTGCAATGGCAATTAAATACTCTTCTAGTTCTGACATATAAGCGTTATTTACTCTTCTTTACTAAGTGACAATACTTTGGTAATCATAGCATCATCATTATTTATAATTTTTTCAAACTCATTAGTACCGAATAGTTGTTGAGCCATGATGGCCTTAAGGTACTTTTTTAATTGACTTTGATAATTTTTTAATTGAATTTCGACTCTTCGTTTTCTAGCATATTTCAAAAACCCCTCCGCAAAATCATCACTGATAGTGACAGTCTCCTGAAATTCTTGTTTCGATAAATTATTATAAAAATCTCTTTTTTTATCTAACTCTTCTTCAAACACATATCGACCTATAAAACCAGAACGCAATAAATAATTCAATGTTTCTCCTACTCTGGTAGTATCTTTACTAACAAAAATATCAGGTATGATACCTCCGCCTCCATACACCGTTTTACCTGCCGGTGTTTTAAATTTTAAAGAGTCTGCTACCTGTATACTATCGGCACTTTGCAACTCTCCATTTTTGTAACGCTCTAGATATTCATTAAAGTATTCTTTATTTCCATTAGCATATGGTTTTTGTATGGACCGCCCGGTAGGCGTATAATATCTGGAAATTGTTAACCTTACCGCACTACCATCACCTAAAGCCATTTCTCTTTGCACAAGACCTTTGCCATAAGATCGTCTACCTACAATAATACCTCTGTCATTATCTTGTATTGCTCCTGCAAAAATCTCGCTGGCAGAAGCCGAATTTTCATTAATAAGAACATAAATTTTTCCTTGCTCAAAGCTTCCTTTACTGGTAGCAAAATTATTTTCTATGGCTCCTTTTTTGTTTTTTGTAAACATAATAAGAACATCATCTCCAAGAAACTCATCTGCCATTTTTAAAGCTGGAGCAATAAATCCCCCTCCATTATCTCGAAGATCAATAACCATATTTTTCGCTCCATCATCAATCAAAGTAGTTATGGCATTTTTAAATTCTTTGTATGTGGTTTCTGCAAATCGATTCACTTTTACATATCCCAATTCATCATTAAGCATATATGATGCATCTACACTTTGCAGTGGTACTTTTCCTCGTTTTACGACAACATCAAATATCCCTGTACCTCTTCTGTACACTTTAAGTTGTACCTGACTATTTAATTCGCCCTTCAATTTATTGGCAAGACCATCTCGTACTAAACCTTCTCCATACAATGTATCATTATCGGCCATTAAAATTCTATCTCCAGCTTTAATTCCAGATTTTTCGCTAGGCCCACCTCTAATCGTATTAATGACAGATATAGTATCTTTATAGGGGTAATAACTTACACCTATACCAATAAAATCTCCTTGCATACTCTCGGTAATTCCTTCTAGCTCTTCTGGTGGAATGTATACAGAATGAGGGTCTAAATTTTCTAAAATTCTGTTTACGGTAACATCTACAATACTATCGGTATTGATTTCATCTACATATTCGTAATCTATATAATCAATTAATCGATTAAGCTTTTCCTTTTTAGCATTGGAGGAAAAAAGCTTCGCAGAGGGGTTACTACTAAAATCAAGTTTACTCCCTAAAAACACTCCCGCTCCAACTGCCAAACCTAAAAACAAAGGCAAGTATTTTTTTGAATATCCCATTACTCTTCTAAATCCGTAATCTGTTCTATTTCTACTCCGGCTTTTGCAAGAAAAGTCAATCCGGAATTATCTTTATAATCTACCTGATACACAATACGCTTTATGCCAGCTTGGTGAATCAGTTTACTACACTCCTTACATGGTGATAACGTAATATATAGGGTTGCTCCTTTACATGATTGCGTTGATGATGCAACCTTTGAGATTGCATTAGCTTCTGCATGTAATACGTACCACTTTGTATATCCTTCTTCGTCTTCACATGGGTTTTCAAAACCGGTTGGTGTACCATTAAATCCATCTGAAATAATCATTCTATCCTTTACAATAACCGCACCAACTTTTTTGCGCTCACAATGAGATAATTTACCCCATTCTCTTGCTATTCTTAGATATGCTTTATCGTACTTTAGTTGTTTTTTTTTAGACATAGGGTAGAATGACTCGTATATTCTTAACAATCAAAGTACGAATATATTATTACCATGTGGCAAATACAACTCAAAACTTCACTTAATTACCAAATTTTATTAGCCATAAGCATAGGAATAACCATTCCTATTACAATTGAAGATACAATAAGAATCCAATCTCTCTTTGAAAACCTTAAAAAGGTTTGCGCAACAAAGCTTACTAAAACCACAATAAGAACTACAATGATTTGCGAGATTTCTATACCCAACGCAAATTCTATCAAAGGCAAAATCTTAGAACTCACATTACTACTTATTGCTCTGAAGTAGCTAGAAAATCCTAATCCGTGTATTAAACCAAAAAAGATTGTTGCACCGTATAAAACTCCTATTTTACTGGTTTTTGAACCGCTTTTACCAGTCAATACATTAAATATGGCTGTTGCCAGTATGGTCAAAGGAATTAGAAACTCGACCAATTTTGAGTTAACCGACACCACGTTGTATGCCGCCAAAAATAACGAAATCGTGTGTCCTACTGTAAAAAGAGTGACCAACCACAGTATTCGTTTCCAATTATCTAAAGTATATCCAACGGTAAGTACTACCAAAAATAAGATGTGGTCATAAGCATTCCAATCTAATACATGACCAAAGCCTAGTTTAACATAGAGCCAAAATTCTGACATATTCAAAACGTTTTGAGGTTAGGCTAATGTACAATTAAATAAAAGAACGAAGAAATCAGATAAAAATTCTTATTAAAAAGTTCACACCCCAAAAGTTTTCACCATTGAATAAGCAGACATTTTTTATAAATGAATACCTTCACATTGTTGGTAACTAGATATTAAAAACAATCACTTTGCCTCCGTTTTTGGGGTTTATTCCCCCCTGATTATAACAAATAAAATACTTAAATTTACTGATCAATTCAATTCTTGAATTGAGTTACCAACTTAAAACTCATGAAAAACGTTAACACAAATACTATTCTTCAAATTGTAGCCCTATTATTCTTGCTAATTATTGGTTATATGACGTTTAGTTCTGGATCTAATTGGAAAATCATAAAGTCAGAACTCGAAAGAGTCAGAAAGGAGTTAGAAATTTCTAAAGATACTTTGGCTGCAACCAAAACCAAATTAAAAAACTCTTTGAAAGAAATAAACAAATTAAAGCTTCAGAAAGATCTTGTTACACATAAACGCGATTCATTATTGGTTGATTTCGGGCAAAAAAACGCTATAGATTGGAAGCAAAAAATGGAGCTTCAAGATTCTTTAAAAGTAATTCAAGATAAAATTACAGTAGAAACAAAGTTATTAGACAGTTTGTTTGGACTATAAATTTACACATACTAAAGTTGATCAAACGCAACATTCACACTATTATGAAAAACATATATTCAATTATTTTTTTGATATTCTTCATTTCGGTTTCTTATGGACAAGAATTCCAAGTGGTAGAATTAGATTCTTTAAAAGCTTATGAAATTCCTGAATCATATGCCAATCGAAGAGGGGTACCTTATTTGGCAAAAAAAAATGTTCCGTATATTTTTAGAACACCTGACGTTTACTTTATCAATATCGCTTCTTATGATTTGATGAAAAATACTTTTAAAGACATGAAACGCAAGGATTCTATATATAAAGAAATAAACAAGAATTATACGGCGACTTTAGAACGCAATGAAAGATTGGAAAGTCAATTAAAATCTAATTTTGCGAAAACTGATAGCCTGGATCAAATAATCTATCAAAAAACTCAAGCTACTCTAATCCATACGCAAAAGGCTTTAGATTATACTATAAATAGTCTAGAAAAAGCGACCAACAGTCTAGAAATTGTTGAGAAAAAGACAAAGCAACAGCGTGCCAAAAGTGCTTTCGAGAAAATACTTTTTGCCCTTGGGGGCGTGGGGATTGGTGTTATTGTGGGGGTGTCACTCTAAGAATACTATGAGAGGGATTATCTCATAACTCTTCCTCCTTTTTGGAATTCTCTTTGGATTCCTGTTACGATATCTTGTTGATATATTGTTTTTTTATTTACGCTCAAAGAGCATAAGCAGGCGTATTGGACAATATTCATAATTTCGGCACCAGATAATTCATAGCGCTGTGCAATTTGAGTGAGATCAACATCTGAATGAAATCGTATCGTCGATGGAAAAGCTTTTTTCCAAATGATCAATCGTTCAGACATCTTCGGGAGTGGAAAATGAATAATAGATTGAAAACGTCTTACAAAAGCATCATCTATATTACTCTTAAAATTTGAAGCAAGAATAACTAAACCTTTATAACTCTCTATTCTTTGTAGAAGGTAAGATACCTCTTGATTTGCGTATTTATCATGAGCATCCCGCACATTGGTTCTTTTCCCAAACAAAGCATCGGCTTCATCAAAAAAGAGGATATTTTCTGTTTTTTCGGCTTTGGCCAATAAATTTGCCAAATTTTTCTCTGTTTCACCTATGAACTTAGACACCACCATTGAAAGATCTATTTTATACACATCCTTTCCGGTATACTTACCCAGTAAACTAGCTGTTAATGTTTTACCCGTTCCTGGAGGGCCATGAAACAATGCTCGATACCCAGGTTTAAGTTTTTTATACATCCCCCAATCGTGAAGCAATGTGTTACCATGCGTAATCCAGGTTTGTAATTCTTGAATTTGCTTATGGGTTTCGTTAGTTAGCACCAAATCATCCCAGTCCATTTCGGTTTCTATAATTTCTGCTGGGAACTTCATGCTAAAGGCAGGTTTGCTAGCCTTTCCTAACACCAAAAGTTCTACATACTCTTGCGAGAACACTATTTTTCCACTCATTTTAGGCTCACCTTCTGGCGGTTCTTCTAACCAAAGGATACGATGTTTCGCAAAAAAATGATCTGGATTAAAAAACTCTTGAACCTCTTTTCTTTTTTCTAAATCATCTCCAGCCAATAGAAACAATGCAGTCTCTCCGGTAGGTAAAAACCCTCTGAAATTTTTACCTCGTATTCCTCCCAACTGCGGAAAATCTCCTGTTGAAGATAATTTATTCTGTATAATATTATCTAATAAATTGCTATGCACATGAGGGCATAAAGCCAATAATAATGTAATTTTTTCAAGATCAATTAAGTTGGCATTTTTGAATATCTCAGGAACAGATAAACCCCACTCCTTAAAATGTGGTAATTCTGGTGCGATGGTACCGTTATTTGTCTTGAAATACGTATCCAATCGATATTGGATTAATTCTTTAAGGTATTTAAATTCTGTTACTTCTGTCATTATATTATATGCAATTAATACGTCTATAGTTTGCCATGATAAAAATGTCCGGCATTCCCTTCAAGTAAAATATTTTTACTTTTACTATATACTTTTCTTCTATTTCTTCCGGTCAAATTAATAATCCCAGCTCGTAATTTCTTATCTATTTCGGTTAATGGTTTTGATAAATCAGATTTTATCTTGAGTAATTTTCTATCTTTTTTAGCATTACTAATTGTATCTAAAAAACCCTTGTGAGTTGTAATGTTTCTTTTAAGAACAGAAATGTATGCCCAATAAAAAAGAGGATCACTTCTTTTATGAGATACTATAACTTTTGCCAGCTCAGAAAAAGACTTTTTAGAAACATAATGATCTATAATATACTTTACCTGAGCTTTATAAGCTCTCATTTCCATATCAATTTCATTTACTAATTTGTGCTTGCCCAAAGTCACTTCAAAATCTTCATTTGCATGCGTTAATTCATGAATAATTAATGCTCTATGACTAAGGTTATCCAAACTGAGGTTTGTTGGTAAATAAAGTGTATCCGCCTTTAATAATTCGCCTCTGGTCGAAGGAACATAACCTGCTTTCCCTCGTCCTATAAGTCTTTTGTATACCCTGGGGATCAATGCATCTATCTTTAATGAACCATTTAAAATCTTACTTGCCATTGGATGATTGTATTCCTTTGCAATTATATATGCTTTTCCTGCCATAACCTTATCTCCTTTAGTACTATCTGATGAAGCATTAATCATAGCAAATAAGACTTCTTGCCCAGAAACTAATGGCGGTTTATTTCCTCCATATAAATACATGATCAGCTCCATAACATGATTTTTGAATTTCTTACTATTAGATTTCTCCATTTCAGATATAATCATTTCAATAATATCTGTTTTTATATCATCTAAATTTAATTTTGTCAATCCTAATTCCGTAAAAAACTCCTTTATTCTTAGTATTAATAGCTTATTAGATAATACCTGCCTGTCCACATTTACAACATGATTTCGATCTATAACAGGTATCTTTTTCATTGATAATGTTAAATGTTTATTCTTATCCGCTAACATTACATCGATATTTTCCTGCTTTCTCATTGCTGCCATCAATAAAAGTTCTGCCTGTTTTACAGTGCCGTTTTTCCTTATTGCATATCTTTTTAATTTTTTAATCTCATCATCGGTTATAGGGCCATCAGAAACCGCTTTTTTTACTTTACGATAAAATTTGTCTTTAATAAAAATGTGATTGTTAGAGTATATTACTCCTCTTTGACTTGACTTTTCTTTTTTATCGATTTTTTTTTTGTTGATTTGCCTTGTTGTACTACATGAGTTAATTCATGTGCCAATAATTGCTTACCACTGGTCGAATCAGGATTATATTTCCCTGTATTAAAATAAACATCGCTGCCATATGTAAATGCCTGGGCACTTAACTCTTTGTTCATAGCGACAGCATCTTGATCTGTATGAATATTAACACTACTGAAGTCATGTTCAAACGAGGCTTCCATTTCTGCCTTTGTCTTTTTTGGTAGACTTTTACCTTTACCAGATTTATTCTTTATTTGTTGAGATAGGCCTTTACTTGTTGTTTGATTGCTAGTACTGGAAATGCTCTTTGCTTGTAATTCTTCTTCCTCCTCACCTCCCATTTTTTGAATCTCTGGTTTTTCTTGTACCAGTTTATCTTCTTCCATTCGCTGCTCAGCAGTTCCTAGTTTTTCATCTTCCTGTGGTGTAGCTAATGATTCTCGTTGTATACTGCTAATTTCTTTATTTTGAATATCTGGTTTTGAAGTATTATTAACTACCGCATCCGCCATCGTATCAGCTTCTTTTTCGTATTTATCACCAGGTTGTCCTACAGTCAGTTTGGTTTGCACTACATCTCCATTTGCAGCATTAAAAAATGGTTTCTTACTATGCTTAGAAAAGAAAGGAGTTTCCTTACCTTCTTTTCCTTCATTACTATGTGGATTTTTTTTCCAACTATTAGAAAATACATTTTTCATCTCTCGGCATTTTTTTAAATTAAAATTTTGCTAAAAACTCTACCGTCAACTCTTTATAGTCTTTGGCTCCGTTAGAATTTTTATCATATGTATAGATATCTTTACCCTTCTGTTGGGCATTTGCTAAGGCGATATTGCTTCGAATATGCGTCTTAAAGATCAATTCTTCAGAAAACTCTTGTTCAAGTTCTTGTTTTACCTGTTGATTCATTTTTTTTCGATAATCATACTTGGTTAATACAAAACCTATGAGTTTAATCTGTTTGTTTAATTTTTTCACTAATTCAAAATGGTTTAAAAAACTCTTCACCCCTTTCAAGGGTAAGAATTCTGCTTGTAATGGTATTAAGACATAATCACTACTCACTAATGCATTTACGGTTAACATCCCCATGGATGGAGGGCAATCTATAAACACAAAATCATATTCTTTTAAAGGTTTTATTAATTGTGAAAGTATTTGCTCACGACCATACACACTAGCCAATTCTAATTCGGCTCCAGCCAAATCAAGAGAAGAAGGTATAATGTCTAATCCAGAAGCGGTAATCATTACATCAGTAATCTTTGTTTTCTCGCCAAAAGCCTCTTTATGCAAAACGGTATATATTGACTCTTCGATTGTATCAAGTACTCCTAATGATTGTGTAAGGTTTGCCTGTGGATCCACATCAATCAACAGTACTTTTTTACCTTTCTTTTTTAGCCCGGCTGCCAGGTTAATTGCAGTCGTAGTTTTACCTACTCCTCCTTTAAAATTTGCTACTGAGATTACTTTCATTATAGTATTATCTTCTATTTTCCATTAAAGAATATGTCTATATAAATATACATAAACCTATTCTAAAAAACTTCTCTTATTTTAAGGTATAGCTCTCTTTTACAGAAAGTTGGATCAACCCAACTCTGCATTAAAATATTGACATGCCTTATCCCATACTTCACAACCTACTTTACTTCCTAATTTTCTTCCTTCTAAGTCTCCGTCAATAAAATGAATTCCTCCGTACAGTCTCGAAATCCCAGCTTGATTTGCTGCATCTTTTAGTGTTGGCCATGTCAGTTTTATGTCTTCGCATGGGGTACATCCTGGTTCAATTTTAGAGCCTCCTTTAGGGATAATTACAGATTCTCCATAATCTCGATCAGAGCAAAAGCTGTATAATACTTCATCGGCAGCAGCGCTAAATGTGCTATGACCTGATACATATTCTGCAAAAGGTGGTGTAGGAACATACGGTATCCAGTTTTCACCGTCGATTTCTTGAGTACCTTCGCATGGACCACCCCAAGCCTGAATCGTTTCTCCTTTATATAATGTATTGATAAGGGATTTTGGTCGTACATAATCATAATATACTTTGCAATCCCAAGCTGCGATACCAGCATCTAGGAGTGCATTAGACAATACAAAAAACATTTTCACATCATATGCATTCTTATATTTATATTTTCTAGATAAATATCGTGCTTGTCTACAACATTGTTCTGGTGGTGTTGCCCAAGGTCCTTTCTCGCTATTTGATGTATCGACGAATTTATCTTCATGCATTCCTCCCCAAAATTCTGCAATAATTTTTTGTTCATCGGTAAGATTGGCACTATACTCAACAAGTGTTTGCGCTTGTTTCTCGAACCCTTTTTCATCACATTCTATGGGCGACGGTGGTCTAAATTGTCCGCCCCATGATAAGGCAAATGGTTTTACGACTCCCCAATGCGGAGTCATAAACTGTTGAGGATGATGATTTCGAAATTCGGGTTGCCAACGATCTATATATTTCATTGATTGGGGTTCTGGTGGATTAACAGGATGGTACCCTGTAAAATCAGAAAAACCACCAGGATGCAGCGTTGCATGGGGATTAGAGCCATCTCCCATACGACATTCTAATATTAATCTGGCCGATAAATTCCCAATACCAACGGCATTGAATGGTTTTAGATTTTTATCATCAGGATCATAGCCACAATCACACATAAAATCTCGAAAAATACTTTTCTTTTCTGGTGGTAATCGTAACCAAAAAAGCTCTTGTAGTACTGTATAAGCAGCATAGCTATATGATTTTGCCCTGTTTTCTGATGTGCATTGACTATCAGGTTGCTTTAACCGGCTCCCGGTTGTTGTACTTACCTCGCATCCCCCATCATTATAATTGGTCCAGGCATCATACATCGCTGTATGTACCATTGCTAATGCTCTGGCCGCAACGGTAGGTGGTGTTCCTGTATAATGCAATGCATCGCAGGTTAATCGATTCCATAGATGGGCTTTACTTGGTGTGTATGTTTTTTTTGTTGCCATGATTTTATTTTTTTATTTATATTATTCCTTAAAACAAATTACATATCATGTTTACGTTAAAGACTTATTCCATTATTTTAAATCTTCAAAAGGTCACTGTTAGGGGTAAGCTTGGTTGGGGTAATTGTAGGAGTGCTGTAAGGGCAATCCTTAAAAACAATGTGATAAATAAAATTCTGTTTCCTAAGAATTGTAAAAGTCGAATAATGTTTACGAAGTGTTTTTAAATTAAGAGCAATTTTCCTTAGTATCTTGGAACTAAGTTCTTTTTTGTAAGAAATTGTATAACAATAATAAAAATCATTATTGTTCATTTCTTTAGCTATTGAAATTGAAAATCCATTTATTGTCTTATAAATATTAATTTTCCCTTCTGTAGAGTTAGAATTTTGAGTTAAATTATCTAAAGTGGCTAATCCATCTGCTAATTCTTTGATGCCTTTATAAGTAATTATCTTAAATGATTCATTATAGTAGTAGTAAATAATTCTGAAAAAAACTATAATCCCCAAAATTAACATTACCCAATTGTGCCAAATATATAATGGTAACCAGCCAAGGTAGCTAAAACCTAGTGTAATAAAGATAAGTATCATCGTTGTCCATTGAGCTTCAGAAATACCAAGCCATAATGGACGTTCTGGATCTCCTCTAAAAAACTCAATGATGAAACGGAACAATCCATAAAATACACTATACAAGATCAAAACCGTACCTGGGGGAGTTTCATTTATGATCAGTATACATCCGATACCGACTATTGCACCCACGTAAACAGATTCAATAAGTTGCACTGGAAACAACTTTACATTCTGATAATACCATGTAAAGCCTGCCTCAACATGTTGTTTCCCATAAGTAATCCCATATTTACAGGGAGATCCATGACAACAACCTACTAAGTGACAACCTATTCGTCCAAAAAACAAGAAAGTTCCAACTCCTAATAAGGTAATATCCAAATAAGGAAGTATTGGTACTTTTAATAGGTAGAGTACAACAGCGCAAAAAAATAAAATACTAATTTCATGATGGTAGTAAACAAGAATCTCTTGTCCTGTTAACCACTTAGAAATATGAACTAAGAGAAAAAAAGCACACATACTTATTAAGGCTAGTATTATTATAATACCTGGTTGTATGTTTACTTGTTTGGCTAGACCTACTCCTAGTAAGACTCCAAAAATGTAACCAAATACACCTAATAAGTGGAACGTACTTATTTGAAAATTAAAAAATTTGATATGCAGTTTAGTAAATCTCACTTTTTCAAAATATTTATTCGTTTAACCAATCTGGCTTTTCTATTGAAGGGTAGTATTCATCAGTTAATATTATTTCTTTTCCTTGTCGAATAGTACGACATTCAAGTCCTCTTAACCATATCGCATCTAAATGTTTTTTGGCTACCTGTTCATCCATAAAAACATAGGCTACATTATCCACCGGCATTATAGGGTCAAATATCTTATAGTATTTTCCTGCACAAGCATCTAGCAATTGTTGATCAGGAATATCCACCCCATGGACTATTATTTTTATCTTTTTTTCTTTACTATCATACAACCCTTTATTATCATAATGGTACACATAGTTATCTTGTATGAAGCCTCCGTTAGGAGAAATACCCATCAATGAATGTCCGTTTTTAGATTGCCTCAAAGCCGTTTCACTATCTACATCTAATTGATGAAATTGTATTAATTGTGTATCATTCTTTCCAAAATGTTGTTTCCATGGACCAAAATCAAGCCACCTACGTGAAACTAACCTATTAAATCCTTCTCCTTTAAATGCACACGCCCAACCATGAGGCACATGCCCATTACCAAATGATGGTGACTCATAAGGGTTATCTGGATTATACCAATCATAATATAGCGTCTCAAAAGAAGCAATTTCAAAGGACAATTTTTCAATTAAGGCTAGTACATTTTTTGGACTAATATCAAAAGAATTTAGCCCCAGCAATACAATATCATTACGGATAATAGTCAAGGTACCTATGTTATTCCATTTTAAGAAAAGGTTAGTATTGTATTCAGGTAAACCATTAGAAATATTTTTTAGATCGTATTTAATATCTAGGTTATCTGCTTTTAAAATATCAGGCTCTTCGTTGGTAAAGAAAATATGATATAGTTCTGCAAATAACTTTTTGTTATCCTTCCCTGAAATACCTATGTTCAATTCTTTATTCATTTTGTCTTTTATAATTTTATCTTAGTAAAGTTATAAATTTAGCCATAACCTAAGTTGCGCGGCATCAGTTAAAAGATCTATTCCCCCAACTCGCATACTCCTATTACCTGCTCCCATTTCAAATATACCTGCCCGAGTTACAATTCTTCGCTGGCCATGAGCATTAAATATTTCGAATGTTATATTTGTCGAAGGGCTACTTAGTATTCCATGCATCCATTCTGCATTAGCTCGTACTCCTGAAGGGTTCATAAAACTATAACGTAATCGTTGAACTCTTATAGTGTTTGTACTTCCATCTGCATTGGTAACGGTAACATCTTGTCCAATCATTAAACGATAATCATCAAACTGTTCTAATTCACGAGCCGACAGAGCTTCCCTAATGTATTTTAAATCTTTCATGGTACCATCCTCATTCAATAAGTCAGCATATCTTGTGGTACCAGATGCCCCTGTAAATTGTACATGAGTCAACGAATCTGGGTCATAAACTGCCGAGTACCATCGTTCAGACAAAGAACCTTTATCTGAAGAATTAAGATCATTTGTAATACGCATCATCTCTATATGGCTTGCTTCTTCAAAAGTCTTACCAGGATGAGCAGTAGTTAATCGCTGACGATTGGTTAAATAAGTCATTATATCATTCTTGAAAGCATCTTTAAGTGAGTGTCTTACAAAATCAAGATCCCTTCCTCTTGGACTTGCTAGAAGTTCATTAAATCTTCTTCTTACTCTAGCTTCTGAAGCAATTCCGTTTGATGTAAGCATCTCGTAATATGGTCGGAAACTCGACCTTGAACCAGTACCAGCCAATCTATTGAATGCCAGATTGGGATCAGCAATTTCAGCATCAGTAAAAAATTGTCGGGTATTTGCTCGATCTGTATTAAGATTATACCATCGATTAGATCCCCCTTCATCAAAACGTTTACCTCTTTGATACTCTGCAATAAATTCTTCTCGTGTAAACCTTCTTAACCTAGATCCACGTGCAACGGCTATATCATATGTGCTCCAAGCTTCAAGTAATACTATTCTATCACTACTGATGTGCCCCGATGACAATACCCTGGTAAGCCTGGCCTGAAACAATCCACTATCAGCAGTAAGACCTAAGTCGCGCAACAAAATTGAAAGTGAATTAGCAGCTCCCGGGTTTGTTGAAGCAGTTGCTAATAAAGTATTAATTTCTCGTAGTGATGCTAAATCATGTGATGTCATTGATCCACCAGTAAACATACCCGGGCGTTGAAGATCTGCAATTCGTTGATTAACATCTGGCCCTTGGTTACCATGCAAACGGTTTATTACATCTCCAGCTTCATCTAATTCATGTCCTAATGCCCTAGGGATATCCTTAGGCGCTAAACGTTGATCAACTTCTACTCGAACTGTCCATCGGTTGGTAGTAGAATTCCAAACTACAGTATTACGAGCTGGTCCAGTGGCGGCTCCGGGAGCAACGGTACCTGTTCCGATAGCACTTCCTGCAGTAAAATCTGAATACACAACAACAACATCTGCCTCAACACGTCCTCCATCAGCTGCATCTATATGCATTGTATAGTTTGATATATCAGCACCTTCTACATGAGTCAGAGATCCATTATGTACAATACTACCTTCTTGTGTAAATGTTCCCCGTACAGTAGTCTGAAAATCTTGAGGACTTGTATGCATATAAGAGAGATCATATCCTGCACTTCTAGATACCCCTCCAACGGCAACAGCAACTCTGCTATTTCTAAATTGAGTTAATATTGTTCTAGCTTCAGCTACCCCAGCAACTGTACCCATACGTCTAACAAAAGCTCTGATTTCGGCTTCAGACATACCCGCCGTATTTAATGCAACAGATAATTCTCCTCTAAATCTATTAAAAGTAGTTTCATTTAAATCTGTTCTAGCTAAAAATGCTTCAACATCAGCTCTAGCGCTACCCAAACGAGGATGAGCAAGAATATCTACCTGAGGCATTACTCTATGTGCTACTGGTGTCCTTACTCCATTAATTGTCGTAAGATCGAGATAAAGCGTTCGCCCTGCACCAATATCATGCATACCACCTCGAATAGAAATGATTGTCATTCCTCCAGTGAGTAATGACATTGCTACTAGTCTTCGTTGTGCTAAAGTTTTTGCTTCTCCTTCGGGCATTGCAGCAATAGCATCGTATTGGTCTGCCGCTTGCGCCGAAAAAGCAATAAGCGAACCAAAATCAGCTGCTATTCCAGCTATTTGAACCGGACGATAAATTGCTTGTGCTCCTAACGCCGATAATCCTCTAAAACCTGTCCAAGCTGCCTCACTTGCCTGGGCCGCCTTAACAATATGTCCTGTGCCAGCAGCTGCAGCTCCAAATAGGCCAGCAGCAATGCCAAATGCATCCACTGCTAATGACTGTGGTGTAAGAGTTCCTAATTCAGAACTCTCATGTATATGCGCCGCTGAACTTGCTGCTTGAGCCAGACCTGATGCAACAAATATTAATGTTGGTACGACAGGGGCTAATGCTCCGCCAGAAGCAGCTACTAAAGCAACAACGCCAGCAACTGCCAGAACCATACTAATAAGATTCAATATTTCAGAAGCACTCCAAGGATGTGTCATCTCACACTTATCCGGGGTACCATGTTTAAATTTCCAATGCATCATCCCCTCTGGAAAACGTTCCGCACTATCTAATTCTGTAATTAATGAACGTGGTGGTACCGTTGTACTTCCACCACTTTCTTCAGTATTAAAAGCTCTATTGTGACGAGTAATATCAAGTAGATGCCATACTCCATCATCTGTACGATAGGTATACATTTTTTGTGGAAGGGCTGTTAAATTATAATGTGGAGTCTCATCATCTTCTGCATCATTACGCAAATTAGCTTGTAATTTTGGATAAAAAACAGCTTGAACCGGTTGTGCATCCGGGTGATCGCGATACAACTTTCTTAAATGATTACTATAAGCTCCCGATACTTCTAATTGACGGGCTGAATCTGTAAACCCTGCTAATCGAAGTTTATCAGAAATATAACGGTTCAGTATACCGGTAACATCATAAAATTTGTCTAAATAGTTTCGCCAATTCTCAGGAGATGAACCTCCATTAAGAGCACTTATATTTTGTCGGTTTGTACCCGCAGTGATATAGGCATTAGTTGTATAGGCCGGATGAGTAATAGTCGTTCTTGATAAACCATCATACTCTACTTCAGTGGTTTCTGGATGAAATACGTCTCGATTACTTACTTCCGTTCTCAATTGATTATAAAATCCTCTAAATGCTGTTTTTGCCTCGGTACTTTGTCCGGCACTAATGGTTTGATTTATTGCAGCTTCTATAATAATTGCTTGTGCTTGTGCGCTGTTCCATGCATCTACCAACTCTTGTGAAACACCTGCTACGGAAACAGCATTCTGACGAATAATGGCAGAAAATTGTTCGTAGTTCAATAATTCATTTGCCACGGTACGTCCTTCTTGATCAGCAAGATCAGTAACAGATTGTCTTTCAGATAATGTTCTATAAGACTCAATAATTCGTATAGGGCGGCTTAAATTAATTTGTGGCATGCTTCGAACACCTGTTAATATATTAGCTTCTAAGGTGTATTGCCCTATAGGAGGCATTGGGATTCTACTTACCCCAGATGGTGGTGCGGTTGGAAAACGTGGCCCAACAGGATCTTCATGATTTTCATCCCACATATGATATTGTGTTACTCTTGGGTAGGTATAATCATGATAATTAAGCCTTGCTACGAATGAAGGAAAATCTCTAGTGATAGCTTCACCAGGATCAACAGGAGTCTCATTTATGTTAGTGGTTGTATATAACTCAATTTGCAATTCACTTACATCACCATTCCACCTAGGAGCTGGTTCTCCTCCACAAAAACATCTTTGTAATTTTAATCCCGATTTTATTTCGGGCATTTTAGTTTTTGGTATTTCTATTTCTTGTTCATTAGATTTAGTCCATATTTGTGCAACTGCATTTACTGCTGTATCATCAGCCTGTTCCTCAAGCAAAGAGTCGGTTGCTTGGTTATTTTTTTCCATTACAGTATTTGAATTGCTGCCTTTTTGCTGCTGAACATGTGCCAATTCGTGTGCCAATAATGCATCGCCTGCCATGGAACCTGGTTTGTATTGACCACTACCAAATGCCACATGATTACCAAGGGTAAAGGCACGCGCATTCATACTATTAGAAAGATTGGCTGCGTTACTATCAGTATGTATTTTAACATCTGAAAAACTTGCCCCAAATGCACCTTCCATTTTACTTCTAGTTCCTGCCTCTAGAGTACTACCTCCTTCAAGAGTTTGCAATATATTTTGTGGTGCTTGTGATGGTTTAGAACCTCCCGTTTTTGATTTAAAGAAAAGACTTCCAATACCCGATACAACACTCGACACTCCTGATGCTATCGAACTAATACCTGAGGTTACAGTATTCATCCCTGAACGCACAGCTCCCATAATACGTACTGCCCTTCTTATACTATCAGGAATTTGAGTAATAATCTCATCTGGAATACCTGATAGATCTCCGTTTTCCAGCCAATTCGTCGCCGCAACACGAACCCGGTTACCAAAAATTTCAAAAAACTGTTCTAGATTTACAGCATTTTGAAGTTGTGTATCATACCGTAAAAGAAGAGCCTCTATTCTTATTGGAGTTAACGTTCTTAATCGTGAGATTGCTCGTGTAAGGTATGGACATAGTTCTGCTGTGAAAGGAGTGTTTGCAAATGCCGCATTAGTAACTGCACATGCTCTCTCATTCAATCGATCAATAAAAACCGTTTTAGTAAGTTGTTCTGAGGAAGGTATTTCTGTATCCTCTACAATAAATCTAGGTGTTCCTTCATCGGATGAGGTGGCGGCATCCTCATTTTTTTGTATTTGCGGCGTTTCTTTTTTCTGTACTGAAGCTCCTTGTTGTATGGTATGCGTTAACTCATGTGCCAGTAAATGTTTCCCTTTTGTAGTATTTGTATCGTATTTACCTTCATTAAAATAGATATCATTTCCATGTGTAAAGGCTTGAGCTCCTAATTCTTTACTCATTTGTACCGCACTACTATCTGTATGAATATTAACGCCGCTAAAATCTATTCCGAATCCGGATTCCATCTGGTTTCGGGTTTTACTATCCATAGTAGTACCTTTACCCGCACTTGTATTAAGTTTATTTTGTAAACTATCAGAACTAGTACTCGGTACTACTGAATCCTGTTGCTTGTTCTGTATTATTGTTTCAGAACCTGTAAAGGGGGTAAAAAAAGCGTGGAATTGAGATCTTGGACGTGTTCTTTCTTTGACTTCACTGAAATTTCCACTATTTCCATCAATAGAATCGATCATATCCCCGTTTACCGCTTTTATGATACAGTGGTGCTGTTGCTTGGTAAAATATCCGATATCACCTGGTTGAGGATTATCTGTTGGTTGAAGTGTGCCAAATGCTGATACTCCTTTTCCCATTTGCCAATATCCCAAATCAATCCCGGCTTTTTTAATAGCATATACCGAAAAAATACCACACCAATGTGGAAACTCTTTAGTATATCTTACATTTTCGATCACTTCGTCGGGCCATTCGTCTTTTGCCGCTAAATGAAAAATTTCTAATAAATGTTCTGCTCCAACTCGTCGACCAGAGCCGTCATCTTTTTTGGCTTCAATTTTACCGACCATCTTTTGAGCTTCTTCGACAATGCGCTCTCTTGATCCAGTTGTCGCACTTCCTCCACCACTTAATTGTACATTAGGTATCTTTTTGAACAGAATTGGATATTCTGTATTTTCCATTTCTCTGGACCTTAATTGTAAATTAGGGTCTTCTTCATCAGAAGGGTCGCCAGCAGCGTTAACGACTTCTTTTTTTTGTAATTCCTTATCTTCAGCATTTTCATCTACTTCTTCTTTCTCGCATTCATCACATTTTGCTTGGATTGAAGTAGCGGTAGAAGTTACTTTATTGCTTACAACCTCAGAAATTGTTTCAGTAGTTGGATCAACTACATCGGTTTTTGTTTGTACGGCCTTATCTGTAGCCTCGCTTTCAAAAATGGGTTTTTCTTGAATCTCCGGAGTATCCTCTACAACCTCTTGTGTTTCTTCTTCCTTCTTTTGAAGCTGCTCTTTGTCTTCACACTCATCACACTTGTTTTGTATTGTTGTATATGCAGATTTGGTCTGTACAACATTCTTATTTCTATCTTCTAGAGAAGAAACTTCGGTAGAGGGTTCATTTAATTTTTGTACTACCTGATCTGCCATAGCATCAGCCTCAATCTCATATTTGTCATTGGGTTGACCTATAGTTAGCTTAGGCTGTACAATGGTCGGACCAAAAAAAGGTTCTGTAACATCATTAGATTTTGAAAAAAAGCCGTTCTCCCCTTCTTTTTTAAAGAAAGGTTGCCGCTTAGCCTGAACTTGGCTGTTTGCGGTAGCACTTGTTTTTGCTTCGGCTGTTTTCACTTTTTAATACTTTGTTTTATATATCTACAAGAAGTGCTTCTTTGAATTGCTTTGTCAATTGAAACATATCTCTTTCTATCTCGGGCGTGATTACATCTAAAATATTTTTGGTCATTCGCATATATAATCCTTCGTTATTATTCACCCATTCATGTTGGTAACATTTAATATTTTGTAATTTTTCTATATCGAAAAAATCGAGGTGTTGTTTCCCCAAAAAAATGAGCCAAAAAATACCATTAAACATGGGACCAAACGTTAAGGGATTTTGATATTCTCCATCTAAAGAATCTGTAAGCTCGCTATATCTATCATTAGGATGAATAAAGGCAAATTCTGTATCCTGTATAGTATGTGCTTTCTTAAATGTCTCGGCTAACAAATCTGATCCATCATCGGCGAGAAAATGATCGCTCTGAAAATAAAAATTAAATCTGTTCATCCCTCTAATCTGTTTCATAGAAGACACATATGGAAAAAGTAGTAGGTTTGCTTCCCAATCAAATGGTTTAGAACTTCCAAGATTAACACAAAAAGACCCGTTTTTCTTCTCTTTTATCTTCAATAGATATTGAATCACATCAAAACCTTTTTCAACAGGTTTTTTTTCATCTTCATACATTCCTTCATACATCCACTCGACCTGATCAAATACTTGAAGGTCATTTATATTTTCAAATATTTGTCTCGGAATTTCATTTCTATTTTTATACCAATCATGATATCGAGTTGTTCCGCTCCAATATAATTTCATATCAATTACTTTTCTTTTAATTTAGTTAAACACCTCATATTTTCACTAATTTATTGGTTACATTATCAATATAATGTACTCCAAATCCATAAACTGTTGAGAGTGCTTTATTAAGTTCAGCTGCTTCTTTGGTAGGGAATAAATAATTTACAGCTTTTACCGTATTTCCATCGGGAGCTACTTTTCCAATCAGAGCTAGATAATCGTCAGCCTGCCCTGTAGGAACTTTGCTCAATTGATGTTTCATATCCCATATCTCACCCGCGCTTGGTAACCATTTATCTACTGTACGCGTATAAGGCGGTTTAGCTTTGCCAATTAGCTTTTTTAAGTCAAAACTTATTCTTCCAAATGTTTTAGATGCAAGTTTTGGAACATGAAGTGCTATCCACTGTTCGAACATTGCACCTTTTAAAGCTGCTCCTCTACGAGGTTCGGCTTTAATCATTTCTGCCAAAATTTTATTGAGTTTTTTAATGTCTTTTCCAGTCTTTGCAGGAATAACACTAGTTAAATATCGTGTAAAGGTTCTATATCCCTGTGCTAGATTGGCATCTCCTGGAGTCAAAAAATCGGCAAGCTTAAGAAAATCTTTATCAGTTAACCCGGCTTCTTTAATTGCCGTCATCAGAGCAGATCCTTTTTTTCTTAGCTTTCTGGAAATTTTTATTTTATTAAGACCTTTTGGCAATGCCCTTATAACATCATCAACTGTACTAAGTACTTTTCCTCCTTTTGACACTAATTTTAGTGCTTTTTGAATTTCATCTACATCTACCTTACATGGAGAGGAACACCCAAGCAAGCGAAGTTTTGCATTGTTTGCCATACGGGCAAAGCGTTCTCTTGCCCATTGGGGAAGCTTTTTAAGCTTCCCTATATCTGCTTTGCTTAATCTTTTTAAAATACCTAACGGAATTCTAAGAACTCTGGCAGCCCAACCATGAGCTTCAGACAATGCATTAGCTGCTTTGAGAGCCTTGCGCACTTTTTCAACACCTTTGCCTTTTAAGGTATTGGCTTTGTTCATGATTTTTTGAACACTTTTTAGTTTTCCTAAATACTTTGCTAGTTTTCCAAATTTTCCAGCTTTTCCGGCCCATTTGATCGCGGTAACGATTCCTCCAGAAAAAACAAGCATTAGTATTTCTACTATAGCATATCCTATTACATACCCCCTAAACTTCCATCTATCCCAGACATTAGGATGGTTCCATTTTTCTCCAACCATCTTTAAGATATCACTCATTTTTATTTTAGAGATGTCTTTAAAAAAGGCTTTCGCATCAGAAATTAATGTTCCCTTAAAGAGTTTTACAATGATATCTTTTATTAATACGACTAAATCATAAAGTCCTATAAAGACATCAGCTATTGACATCACTGCGCCATGTAGTAATCCCACAACAAAAGCTGCAATACCTATAGCAATATCAGCAAGCGTTGAAAGCATTTCATACGAAATAGAACCCGAAGAAACCTGTCCGCGCATAGCCTCTACTAATTGCTTACCAGGCACCCAGATTTGCCCTTTTTTTGTTTTTGTCTTTACCCAAGAATCGTTAGGATTATCCTTATAAATATACCTTCGGCCTTTTGATTGGTTTACCGCAGTAAGCACATTGACTAAAAACCGGAAATCATTTTTACACGCAAGGGTAAATAAACTATTCTTAATAAGGCAGTCTGAAACATGTCCTGGAAATAACTCTATTGCCAAAGACAAAGCTCCTTGTCCTTCCTTGGTAATTCTATACAACCGAGCACCAGGATCGGGCATATCTATATTGATCCTATGGGCCGGAATATAACCATGAGTGCCTTTTTTTACTGGTAGAGTACTTCCTTCTTGATGCCCCATTACATATACAGAATACCAACCATGCTTATCTTTTCTATCCACAAATACCCGCGTATTAAGAGGTAATATCCCTAAACTTGTATTTACGCGATTTGTTTGTGGCCAAAGTGTGGTTCCTTCATCATGCTGCACTACCCCGTTAGTTTCAACCGGAGTTCCTTCTTCCATGTCCGTTAACTGCTTTTCTGTAGGTTCGAATACAGGTTCTTCGTATTCTCCCAGATCATCTTGTTTTTGGACTAAATTACTTTTTCCTTGTTGTACTGTGTGTGTTAGTTCATGTGCTAATAGATGTTTTCCTGAGCTCGAATTGGTGTCGTATTTTCCTTGATTAAAATAAATGTCACTTCCATGAGTAAAAGCCTGAGCTCCCAATGCTTTGCTCATTTGTACAGCTTGACTTCCTGTATGCACTCTAACATTACTGAAATCTGCCCCAAAAGCTGAGCCCATTGATTTTTCAACATTTGCAGATAATGGTCTTCCTCCTCCTTTAGAAGAATTTAAGTCGCTTTCTACATCATAACTCGATTGATTTTGAGTAGTTTCTGACTTTTCTTGAATGTCCTCTTCGGTTTCAGAAAACTCATCTTCTTTTTTCTGAAGTTTTTCTTTTTCTTCGCATGAAGCACATTTTCTTTGCAATTTTACATTAGGCAATGGCTTTTTTTGCAGATTATTTTCGGGCTCATCGGTGTTACTTTCAAAAATAGGTTTGCGTTGTACTTCTAATTCGTTTTGAAGCACTTCATCTTCTTCCTTTTTTTGAAGTTTTTCTTCTTGCTCACAGTCATTACATTTTGGCTGAATATATTTTGGAGAATTTGTAGTAGTAGTACTTAATCGCTGTACTACTTTATCCGCCATTTCATCAGCTTCTACTTCGAATTTATCATTAGGCTTTCCTACAGTTAGTTTTGGTTGAGTCGTAGATGGGTTAAAAAATGAGGTAACTGTTTTGTTAGATTTAGAAAAAAAACCTCCTTGCCCATCTTTTTTGAAGAAGGGCTCCTGCTTCATTTGGATCTCATTTTGTGAAGCTGTGCTTTTTTGTACTTCGTCTACTTTCAACCTTTTTTATATTTTGTTGTGTAATTTTTTTAGATCATGGTTTTTAATTAAGGATTGTATTACATTGGTACCGAATAGCATAAACAAGAATACTCCTAAAAATAGAGTTACAATTTCGTAGAAGAAGAGGTGATCAAAGATTGATTTCATATTCTCTATTTTTGAATTTAATGTTTATCTCCACTCTACTTTAAGAATTTCTTTCATCCAAGGGAGTTTTATCAAGCCTAAATTCCAAGGGAGTCTATCCAACAAAATATCCAAGGTCTTTTGTTCTACAAATAGTTTCCATCCTGTTTGTTCTTTTTCTAATTTTCCTTCTCTCATAAGAAACCCTTCACGCAAACCATCTGGTGAAGTACCACCTAACACACCCCAATGTTCTATTACAGCTTGGAGTAAGTTGTTAGCTTCTACTTTTTCTTCTTTTGTTAATTTAATGCTATGATCCAGAGGTATATTTACCGGCATCTGACAAAGAAATTTTGGCAATACCATCTCATATTCTTTAGGATCTTCTTTTGCCGTAGCTAAAAAATGTAATAATACTACCGCTTTACTTTGGGCTTTAAAGTCTATAAAATCCTTTTCACCTAATAGACCTAGTTTTCTATAAAAAGAACTCAAAAAAGGATGAAGTAATACGACTCCTGCATTATTAAAAAATTGAGGCGTTTCTAATTCTTCTTCATTAGATACGGCATCTTCAATTTCTAAAAAGCCATCTTTACCATCATCAATTTCATCATCATCTTTTAATAAAGAGATTTCTTTTTCTTTTTCATGTACTTGAGGTACTTTCTCAAGTATTGCTTGTAAAAAAGGATAATCAGTTTCAGTTTTTATGACTTTAATATTTACGGTTTCTTTAAAAAGAAAAGTCATAAATGGTTGTTTCATTACTGCTATTCCTAAAGAAATACTTTCTAATTTTTTTCTTCCTAGAATTACCTCTTTGAAAATATATTGCCAAATATTAATTTCTAATACTCTATCATCTATAGGTATTGATTTGGCTGACTGATTTTTAGAAAGATCTTTAATTTCTTTACACAAATCCAGGAGTTTAGTTTGAGAAAACCCTGTATATAATTCTACTATTGATTTTAGGTCTTTGCCAGTATGTTGTAGAACCAATCTTTTTAATGCAATAGGATATTCTCTTAGTTTGTTTTCTAATATGGTAACAGCATCTATGTCTATTCCTAAAGTTTCAAGAATTAAAGGCATCCAATCTTCTGTAGGCTCTATGGTGTAAGAAGGTAACCTTCCCTTTTCCAACCAGTATAACCATAAATCAAAATAATATCTCCTAAGCAATTGCCTGTTGTTTTTTTCTAATTTTGACTCATTATCAGTATGTTCTCTATTCGTACGTTTCTCTTTAGAATAATGTTCTAAATTTTCCTTCTGCTTTCTATGATATACATCTTTTTTAAGATCGAATGTTTTATCATTTTGATTTTCATTTTTAACTTTAAAACCGTTTTTATGTATACTTAAGTTTTTTACCCTTTCTTCTATTGTTTTTTCTAAAAGCTTAATGATTTTATCGACAATCTCAATAATCTGTGCCCTATTATTTAAATTAATATGACCTATATCTAATTCAATCCTATTTAAACTAATCACCTCATCTTCTCCTACAATTCTATCAAACATTGTGGTCAGCATAGGCAACAAATCTTTCCACACCAATTCACTAACTTTTTGTTGCATGGCATATATTTTATCAGAAGAATTAACTTCTATATCTATAATTTGTTTACCAATGAGATGTTTGTTTGCCATTTTTTAGTTTACTAACTTTTTTATCTGATTAAGGGGTTTTGTATTTGCTAATGATTTTACATCTTCTATCTTCCATTGTTTAGTCATTTCTTTGAGAGATAGTCCTTTTTCACTTAACACTTTGAAACAAGATTGTAACTCATCAATCTCTTCTTTTTTGATCTCTTCTTTTTGATCAAGTACTAATTTATCCAATACATGCCATGTCGCATTTTTTAATAAACCTAAGAAGCCCTCTATGTTATTATCTTTTTGCAGGCTATATCTTTTAAAGAAGTTTACTAATTGTACATAGCCAGCTACCGTAGGTGTATTTTGTAAAAAGAATACAGTTCTTTCGTAGCTTTTTGTTTTCATCATATCATCATCTGCCAACGTTTTTATATTAGAAAGATATTTTGGTTTTCGTTGTCGTACTAACGTCAATAGGTCATGATCAGGTTCTTTTTTGCTTATTTCTTTTTTTGTTGTTTTCTTAGTTTTGGAGGTCGAGGTTTTAGTTTTTGAAACGGTTTTCTTTTTGATTTCTTTAGATGCACTACTTGGCTTTTCCTTTACAATTTTAGAAGGTTTTATGTCTGCAGTTAAGCTGTAAATTGTTGTATCATCTCCCGGTATAGGTACTGGATTATTATCCGAATAATTACAACAAGACCAAAAAATAGTTCCTTTAGTTTCATTTGGCAAACAACACTCGTCATCGTTTATCCATTCATCATCTTTACAATCACAATCTCCCTGTTCTCCGGGTATCGTAGGACATGCTGGTTCTGATTTCAGAGTTTTTATACAATCTACTATAGAACAAATAGGAGGTCCTTTTTCGGGCTCACATATACTTGATGTTAGGTCTTTATTGATTTTTTCAGGATCATATTTATAGGTTTCAAAAATTTGAACCCACTCTAACCATCTTTTGTATTCATCTTCGAATTTGCACATATCTTTAGGGCTTAACCATAGAATGTTTAAACCTACGAGAGCTGGCACTTCTCGATACAATAGTTTTTCAAAAATTTGTCGAGACTCTTCAGTTCTAAAACATTTTATCCATGATGGTAAAGCAACTGTGGCCCAAAAAGAATATGGGTCTGTACCAGGCAAATAATGAATCATATTCGCCCCGGGATTATCTACACAAGGGTCATCTTTATCTAAATCGGGTTGCCATTCTATTGGACAACGATAATCAGGACAGATTGGTAAAAGACAGTTATCGCCTCTTTGGTTTTCATACTCATCCTCGATAATTATAGATGTATTACACTCTTCATGGTTTTTTGGTCTTAGTAGTATATGCTCTAAGAGGTGCATTCCTCCATCATCGATACATTCTTTGGTCATCTTAATCGCATCCTCTACTTCTTGTAGGCAATTGTATTGCTGGGGATGGTATGCGAGTTCTCTGCTTGTATCGATTATTTGAAAAGAATACGGACCGTATTTTGTTTTTGAAACTGGCTCGAAACTATAGGTCTTATTGGTAATTAATTCGCAAAATCGAATAAACTCTAATAAAGCTTCGGTGCAACATGAATAGCAATTACTACTTATAAAAGGATATTCTTCGTCGCAAGCTTTTTCGGGATCACTAATTTCTTCATCACAGCCACAAGGTTGCAATTCGGTGTTAGAAATTACATCATCGTCTGGAGTCCAGTAAAGTCTATAACAATATCCTTTATCTGTTTTATACACCGGAAAATAACGAATTAGGTAATATATATTACTTAAATCAACATCTAGATTGTCTACTATTTTAGGATCGTCTATATCTGCAGTTATTTTCTCTAAAAAGCATTTTAAGAACGCTTCATTTTGATCTACAAAAGGATCATCTTTAGAACAAGCCTTTATACAATCCCTAGCAACTTCAACATATTCGCATATTTGATTAATTCTATCCGGGTTTTCATTGATAAACCTAATGATTACATCTAAGGCTCTAGCTTTTGTGCTGTTTCTTTCTGTCGGTTCAACTTGATCTTGAACAATATATTTGCTCCAATCCAGCTTTTCCAAGATTTCTTCCCAAATGATAATTTGAGCGTCTCTTTCAGCTTCAGAGTTATACCAACAGTTATGTTCTGAAACAAAATAGCTTGGAGACACTATTTTAAATTTCCAGTACTGCTGATCACATACCGGAATATAATTTTTATCATCTTCGGCAGCATAAATAAATTCTCGTACCCCACCTGGAATACAATCCTTACAGGAATCTTCTTTGGTTGGAAAATTACTATCCCATGCATCTGTATAGGATTCAAAATCACATGAACTTTCGGCTAAAACTTCAACTATACCAACATAAAACTTACTTTTTTCGCATAGAATTCTACAATTATTTGGGGTGTGCGCCAAGATGTAAAAATACCGATACTTTTCAATGGCTTCTTCAATAGTGTCAAAACAATCCACACTATCCCATAATAGGCTTCCCAAGTATTCATTTTTATCTGTATTTGTACATCCTGTATCTCCTATCAATTCTTTATCAGGAACAACAACTCTATATTTATATTTATCCTTGCATTTTATAATTTCCTGATCTTGTTTTTCATCTAATTCATCTTCATCAATCTCGACTTTATAAATTGGAAATAGATCTGCCAATTCAGTATAATACTGGATCAATGCCTCCTTGTCACCCCCAATTTCATCACTTTTCTTTTTCGGGATTACTGCAATGAAGGAAATCTCATTACAGTCCTTGGATTCGAGATCTTGATATTCTTCTTTTATATTTATTCTCCCTTCCTCGGTATACTCTTCTTTGTCTTTTGCTAGTTTTATTACTTCTAACCATTCTTTTTGCCAAGCAGCTTCAGCTTCTGCACTCGTTTGATAACCAACATAGCTTATTAAAACAAATTCTTTACCATTATTATCCTTAAAACACACTTGATAATGATATATTTTTTTATCATCTCTTGGGCAAACAACAATTTGTTTTGGAGGGCAAACCCTTAGGTCAACAGGAGGTGTTTTATCGCAAATAATTCTTTTGATACTTTCTGAATCGTCTTTCTGATCACATAAATAAAGGTTCTTAGCTATTGGAGCGTTCTTTTTATAAAACCTCCACTCGTAAGACACCCTATCATCTTCTGTCATCTCTGAATCCACAAAGTCATCATTAGGAGTCGTACTATTTGTATATACTCTGTTTATATACTCTGTTAGTTCTTTTGCTTCTTCTAATGATCCTTTATGCTCTTCTGCTTCTGATGTTTTAATCTCCTTGTCATTATATTGAATGGCTACCAAAGTACTTTTATCATATAAGGAGAATTCAGATGTATTTTTATTTTTTCTGGTTGTCTTAAGTGATAATTTGGGTAATTTTTTTACAAATTCTTCATACGCATCTGAAGCTTCATCTTTATTTTTATAGGCATCATTGCTAATAAAGATTGGGTTTAGCTCATGAAGCGCATTTGTAGTTCCATATACATATTTATATTCTGCCGGCGTACTTGTAATCTCAAACCGGTATAAATGATCCCTGCATAAATCAGCACAACTTTGTAATGCTTCTGTAGTAATCACCTTATCAAAATTAGACTGTGCTCTAGCTTTGGATGAGAACTCGGATTCTGATTTTAGTACTACATTTTCATTTTCTGAAAGTAACCAAACATATTTGCGCGGTTCTTCTTTAACTAAAATAGGTTGCTCGTTATCTTTAAAAAAACGAAGTATTGTGGTTAATGATTTATTGCGCTGTGTAGCAGTTTCAAAATCATCTGGCGGTACAGTTAGAAACGAATCTGATGTATCTCTAAGTAAAAAATTATACTCAGGGTTTCCTTCGTCTCCCGATAGCAGGTAATTTTTTTTGTTTGCGCCTAACTCAAAAACTTTGCGTATTTCTTGTAATGCCTCTTTTTTAGAATCATAAACACAATAGCTTACAAGGGGTGTTACATTATCGTTTATAGGAATTTTGAACCCAATTTTAGCCTTTTCTTCTCTATAATTAGGTTTGGTTCTTCTATTACCGAAAGCTTTTATGCATCCATCAATACTTTCTTCTTTAAGATTTTCATATGGTTCTGATACTGCGACAATTTTTTTCTTTTCATTTTGCAATAGTATTCTATATGTATTTTCTCCTTTTTCTATCACATAATTTTTTGAAGAATTTCCTAATACTTTTGCATTTCGCCAAGCGGCAATTACTTTATCTCTATCAGGATAACAACCTAGCCCGTGAAAAGAAATTTTCTCATCTGCAATATTTAGAGACCATTTATGTCCTTTTTTATGTTCTGTTAAGTAATGATCCAGCTCAGTACGCTTCATCATATGCTCCCATGCTTCTTCTTCATTTTCAAAACCATGGTCGCTAGATATTTTTTCTTTAGAAACTGCATCTTTGACATGCCATTTCCAGCTAATAATTGGATCTATATTGGGTTGTAGTTTATCAACATCTAAATAACAATCTTCTTGATCGACAGGAAGTAAACGATATTTTTCATTTTCTTTAGATGCATCGAGAGAAGTTTGCTTATTTATATCCTTAATAAATTCTTCTCTTTTTTTGACTGCAGTTGCTTCAGAGGTTATTCTAGTATTCTTGCTACCAACAACTTCTACATCATTATGATTTATTAATTTTTGACGGTAGTGATATTTTGTAATTATAATATTCTCATCTGTTGGTTTTTCACAAAACATTCTTGCCACTATATCAGAATCAAAACCATTGAGCTTTCTTTCAAGAGTTTTATACGAATTCCCATCTCGAAGTTTCAATAAAATATCTTTTGCGGCTAACTTTAACTCTTTTGGCGTCTCATAACTAGTATTGCCTCTAAAAAGAAGGTTCCCTTTAGGGTCTCTAAGTATTAGTCTATAACACTCTGTTACTTCAAAATTGCAGAGATTTCTTCGGTGATAATTATCTAATCCGGTAAGTCGAGAAATCCTTTTTTCAAATCCAGAAACGTTATCAGTATTCCATGAAGGTTCTAAATAATTAAATGCTTTACCTCGATTTCTACTTAGTTCTGCAAATTCATTGATGTACAAAGAATGATCATTAATCATTTCCTGATCTAGCTCTGGCTGACTTAATGTACCTTTATATTGAAGTAGGGTATAATCTGTAAACTCTTCTCCAAATCGAGCAAGCAAATGATCCAAAAACTGTTTACGTCTTGAGATATACTCTTCTTTATTTTCGGTTAGTTCCTGGATTAGGTTTATATATGATATTGGATGTGTGGTAATCCCAAAATGATGTTGATCAGGAGAAGTATCTTTTGATTTATTAGTAACCAAACTATAGCTATCACTTGTTGCAGCGAAAAAAGTAACATTTTTTGCAGCACTTTTAGCTTCACTAATGGTTTTGTATCTTTTTGTTCCAACTATTACTATTCCATCTGGTAATCCTGGGTATAGTATAAAGAAACAACCAAAGCGATCTTCTAGCACTTGTATGGTGTAATTTTTAGTAAAAAAGGAATCAATTAACTGATTTATATGTATAGATCTTATATTTACTGAAGGAAACGTATACATGTTAATTAATCCTGTAGTACCTTCACAATAATTACCAATAGAAAATTCTGTTCTGGGATTTTCTTCAAGTTTTTTTAACGCCGCTTTCCACTCTTCATCAATTGCTACAGGGTAAGCTAATATTGTGCCTTGTGTTTGCGTTGTGCCATTATCATAAAATCGTAGTAAATGCTCTAATTCGGGTATTGTTTCCGGAATTTGAGTAAAATATGTTTTTCTTTCTTTTGGATCCCTTTCATTTTCAGATTTCAGTGAAAATAATGAACGAATATTGGCTAATTGAGCGGTGTAATTTGCTAATATTTGGTCATAAAACATTAAGTACCCTTTGAGTTGTAGTGCCTGTGTTTTTCGCAACAATGAAGCACTATCTGGCAAACCATCTTCGCCGATGCCATATACTACAGGAAAATCGTTTTGTACAGAATAATAATCTTCCAAATCTTCATGATATACTCCAGGCGGAATTTCATTATCTAAGCTAGATAGCGGTAGTCTGAATTTTTTTTCGAAAGAAAGTGATTTCAGAATCTTGAGTTTATCAATTTTAAGTAATGCTTGTTCGTTATATATATCAACACAAGTATTGTCAATTGAAAACACGGGAACTTGATTATCCTCAATGGTGTGGATCCATTCTAAAGATTTAATATTCCCTTTTTGTATATGTATTTTTTTTATTTTTCGAATGCCTTCAATACTCAGAATGACGTTATACATATCTGAAAGATGAATTTCTGTTCGTTTTTTTAATAGTTCAAACTCATCGGTATCTACAAATCCGAAACTTTCTTTGCTGTAAGGTCTGCCGGCAAAAATCTCATCAATAGTTTTTCCTTTATCCAGAAGTTCATTAAGAGTATAATACCTGATTTCGGGTTGAATGAAGTGTTTTAGTGCTTTAATAATTTTAGAATAAATCACTTTAGGGTCATATCCCAAACGTATTTCAACATCCACACAAACTCCAAAATTTACAGGCTCCAAAATTTTTATGCTGATAAAATCTTCACATAAATTTCTGTGTTTAGAAAGTAATTGAATTACATCTTGCTTGATTTTATCATTATCGGCATCTTTTTCTTTTTCAATATACACTTCATACAATCCATTTAAGCAAAGCTCTCCAAGCGTACAATTGTCTTGCGTACTACTTGTCTCTTCATTATTTGGATCTATACAATTTAGAGTATCCAAATTTGGATTCACAACCAAACCCACCTCCTGATTTATTGGTTCTAACCAAGCATTTCTAACGCCTTCAATTTCTAGAAGTAATTTTCTATAATCGGTTATAGTGACTGGATTTATCGTTAGTATTTCCAGAGGAGTTAGAAAGTTATCATCTTTATCTTGATTGTCTTTTTTGGCAATTAAATCTTCAAAAGGAAGATTTGTTTTGTACCCCAAATCTAAGAGTGCATATACCAAAACTTCAAGAATTGTAATTCCTGGATCATGCACATTATGGTCGGTCCATATTTTTCCTGAAAGGTTTCCGATATGCTCTAATCCCTCTCTTCTAAGCTTCTCAAAATCCAGATATTCTGGCAAATTTGGATCATTTTGCTTGATAACAGATATGGTATTTTCTGATACTCCTTCCATTCTTACATTGATTGATATAATTGATTAATCTCAGGCCTCTGAATAGTTCCATTCTTCGGGCACTCTTCTTTATCATCCTTAACACAAATTTCTCCAGCTGTTAGCACCGATCTTGCCGTTAGTGGTTTAATAATAGATCCCGTTTGATCGCATTCCCCTTTTAGGTTGAGGCTAACAATAAAATCTACATATTCTAATTGCTCAACAAATCCAACGATGTCAGAAAAGAGTACTACTTGACCAAAGGCCAATTTTTCTGAATCCCCGAGCGACCAAGGGGCTAAAAACAGACTGATATCTTCCTTTAATTTTTTCTTATAAAAATCAGGGGATTTACCGCGGTTTAATCGAATAGTAATAGATACATCAACATATTCAAATCTTGGATTCATTACTTTAAGACGAGCAAACGGCGAAGTGCGCTTTCTAATATGATCTCCTATTTTTTCTAATAGACTTACAGGGACTTTTGGTTCTTGCAGATTTCCAGATTTGAGTTTTGTTAAATCAGGAATTACCGTAACGACTACATAACCTGGTGCTATTTCTAGATCACGCTTATAATCAATTGCCGAAAGACCCATGGTATGCGTTATACATTTTGCCTTGTAGATTTCGTGGAATCCTTCTAAAACAATTTTTTCGTAATCAGCAAGCATCAATGCTCTCCCTTTGTGCTTTAAATGCTCACTAACTCGTGTATAAAAATGGCCATTAGCTTCTGGAGTTCTACCTCCAAATGAAGGGTATAGCTGTTCTACTTTTTTAACATTAAAATCTGCTTCAACCAATTTGGCAATACTACCCTCCTCTAAAGCTTCTTCTAACCTGTTTTTGTCGTTTAACTCGGTAATTCTAGCAGAACTTCTTGCTGCCTGAGTATGAATACCTATGGTTTCTGCAACTGCTTTTACATCTTTGGGTGCCGTAGCTTTAATCCAATACAACGGATCAGGCATTACAGTATTTCCTTCATTACTGATATCTTCTGGTACAATGATCGTAGTAATACCTGATACTGTAAATCCATCTGTGGTGTCAGAAATTACTTTAAAATCAAATTCAAGTGGTTTCCATTCATTATTACTTAGATAATACCAATTAATTGTGGCTCTATCCAATTCTGAATCGGCCGTTGCTTCTGCCAATTGAAAAAGCATGGATAAACTACCCCCTATTGTTATTTTTTCTATTCCAATAAACAAGGTTCCTTCATCATCAAAATACGGAAAAAGTGTAGGTTCATTTACGATATTCTCTTGCTTAGATGTATCCTCAAATGGATACAGGTGAACAATATCCATATCTTCTATTTCAGCTTTAGCCTTATAGTCTACAAATATGGATTTGATCTGTGGTGTATATGGTTCGTTAGGTAGTTTGGCCTCTTCTTGTACATCTAAGAGCTGCGTTACTCTTTCAATTCTTCTTTTTATATCAACTAAGATAATTAGTAGACCATAATTAGGTAGTAGCGGATTATCATTAATAACGCTATCGGGAATACTATTTGGAAAAAATGGAAGTCCAGGGTTATCCTCTATAAAACCTTTAATAAGATTGAGGCGAGTCCTAATAAGATCTACTTGATCTATTATAGATGATGCATTAAGAAGAGGATCTAATTCAACAAGCATCAAATTAATATTACCCAAAGCAGTTAGAACTTTTCCTGGAGAAGCAGCATCATTATAATCATTATTAACATCGTTTAAATCTTGTTGTATACTATTAGCGAGATTTAATAGATTTGGTATTTCGGTATTATCTAAGGCAATTATACTACTGTTTACCAAATCAACATTTCCCAATATGGTTCCTAATAGTACTAGTGCTTGATCACCTAGCAGCCCTAATAATCTTAGATCATCACGAACACGTGCTGCAGCTTCTGGACTTATAATATTAGCTAGTGCCATTACTTGTTTTGCTAATACAAAAGCGTATTGATCATGTTGAAAATCTTCTCCTTTGAGTCGCATTCTAAAAAACGCTTTTCTAGAATTTACAGTAAGAGGGGATAAAGGATCAATCGGCATTGATTTTTCTTGATAGGTATTTAATGGAAAATCTGACCGATCCCATGTATATCCGTTAAAATTAAACAATGGATCAATAGGAGGGCATGATAAAAAGCTCTCTTTTGTTGTAAAAATATTCTTTAAAACATTGTCTTTCTTCCAAAGAGCATCATCCAAAACGCTGGCTTCCATTTTAAAGACATCATCACTATCAATATTAACGCCGTCTTCTAGATTATATGCTTCATAATAATCTGCAAAATCCTGAGGTCTGTCTTTCCACTCCACTCCAACTCTAAAAGACTCCCAATCTTTGCAGAATACTTCTTTTGATCCTATAAAAAATGACGCATCAACCTTAGGTCTTGGCCCAAAAGGAAACATGGGTTTGCTTACATCCTGAAGATTTTCATCGTTCTGGACTATTATATTTTTAACTCCACATACCTCAATGTCAATTTTGGCATCTGTAAGTACTAATCCTTTTAAAAAGTTATACGGTGATATTTCTTTTTCTTCTTGCGGATTTTCATCCTTTTTTAAACAACATCCAATACGATCATTTTCATCAAGTATAACAGGACCTCCTACAATTTCATCACATGTAAAAACGTTGAACTTCTTTTTTACTTTAGAGTTAAGCTCTATTTTTACTAATGGAAAAGGTATGTCGAGTTTGATTTTTTCTTTTAGTTTTTCTTCATTAAAGAAAACAACTTTTGGATCATCATCATCTAGCGTTATTCTAAACATAAATTGTATGTCTCCTTCAGTATTTAATTCGGTAAATGCCGGAAGGTTTATCTGTACGCTTTCAATATTATCCTGTTTTGGGATGACCCATTCTTCTTCACCGCTAAAAGAAATAACAAAAAGCTGACTAACATCAGGAGAAGTTTCTTCAACAAATACCTCGCAATTACATAAGTAAGACTTCTGGTTATCATCTAAAAAGGGTTCACAACTAATCGGATCTTTTTGTGTTAAAAAATCTTTTAAACTACCTTCTATATAGTATTTGTCTTTATCACCCAGTATATCTAATAAATATTTTCTTGTTTCGTCAGATATCTCAGGGCATTGATTTACAGCTTCTTTACTAAATGAAAACACTTTTTGTAATGCAATTTGATCTAAATTGCTTTTTATTTGTGCTGCCGTAAATCCATTGTTGGCTAAATTACAGTTAAGTCGTATTTCTACAATTCGTTTACCTTCTTCTAATAATAAGACTGGAGATGACAATATAAATCCAAGCCGAGCTCTTGGGTATTCTTCAACTTCTTCATTTCCTTCTTTAATATACTTGCTATACTTAGATCCTAATGTTGGCCAATTGGTAGGTTGATCCTCTTTAAACTCCTTGTCAACACCATCGGCTGCATTGGCTTTTGGTGCAATGTATACTCCTTCGATTCGTCTTACACCATTTAGTTTTGTTGGATAAAGAGAAAGTGTTTTTAAATCTTTTACTTGTGCTTTATCTATAATAATTTCATGATCTAGACCAAACTGTATATCTTGGTTATTGCCATCTTTTCCATCTTTTAATAGTAAATCTTTGCTTAATGCATATTGTTTTTTATGATTTGCAAGTTCAAAAACAATATGAGCCTTATCAGGGATAGCATCTTTTGGGACAAGTTTTAGTACTTGTTCATAAAAGAAATCCAAGTGCTTTTTATTAAGCTCATTTATATTGCCTTGAAAATGTTTGAACACCTCTAAAAAAGTAAATAACAGTGCTATATGCGGCTGATGTTTTTTTTGCAGCGATTCTTTTAAAGGCATTAAGCTTTCAGCTATGTAATCGGGTACAACACTAACGATCTCCTGTAACCCGCTTAATACTTGCCGGAATATGGTATTTAGTACTTCTCCAGCTTTTAAAAAAGCTTCTTTTTTTCCTTTTTGCACTTGTTTAAGACATAAGTCTAATGCATATATCTCTTCAACTTTTAGTTGCCAAGGAGAGTTTATAAAACCACTAAAATTCTTTTTGGTGATACATAAAAAATTAACGCTAGAATTATATAAACAAATGAATGATTTTAGTGCGTCTGAAAATGAAGTTTTAATAATTGCCAATAACGAATCTGTAAAACTATTCTGTTCGCTTTCTACTGTATTAAATAATTGTGTAGTAGGTGATATAATTTTATTTTCGATAAAATTAAAAAGTGATTCGAGGGATTGCTTTGATGGATTAGCCTTAAGCTCTTCATATAAAAATAAAAATTGAGCCTCTAATTCGTCGATAGATGTTTTGCTCAAAATTGCTAATTTAAAAGGCAAGCTATCGTTAAAAAATACCGACCAGTTATCTAATTCTTGAGACTCCCCATTAATTTCGGTTTTTACATATTGATAGAAATTAACGTGTTTAGCATATTCGCTAATTAAAAATAATCTATCAGCCATTGTTTTACCATCAATTAATGCAGAGTCTGTTCCCAAAGCTTGCAAAACTCTGTTTCGTTGACTTGTCCCTGTTCTATTTTTTAAGGGATGTGCTATGTTTGATGGGTTTTTCATTTGTTTATACCTTTATTTATATCCCTTGATTGGCTTCTCTTAGATAGAAATCGTACACATAATTATTACGAGTATTTGATCCTTCAATTTCATAGTGAACAATAATTTTTAAAAGTCCCTCGATCAAGTCGAAAGAATCTTCTTCAGTAACATCTACTCTTTCTAACTTGATTCTGGGTTCAAAAAAAAGTATGGCTCTTTCTACTAAATCCTTTATAAAACCAATTAATGCGCTATCTGTACTTTCAAATTGATAATCCTTTAAATTACACCCATATTCAGGCTGCATTACACGTTCTCCTAAACTTGTTGAAAGTAAAATTTCAAGGCTTTGTTCGATATCTTTTTCTGCACTAACCATCGTTATGGTTTTGCTATCCATATCGAATGTTGGCGGAAATGACCACCCTGTTCCTAAATATGCTTTGCTTGTATTCATTCTTTTTATTTTATCCTCCTATCATTACCGTTGGGTACCCTTGAACAATTGTTCCTCCATGTGTGGTCATATCTCCCATTCTTGCTGCCGGGCTACCCCCTATAAAAACAGTTCCTGATCCACGATTTATAGTATCTGGAGGTCCAACACATACGCACATATCACCAACTACGGCTGCTGGCATACCGCCAATCAAAACTGTAGATTTAGGTGGTCCTATTATCGGGCCTCCTACGTGCGGTACAGTTCCATTAACTAATGGACATGTATGCATATCTGTTATTCTTGCTGCTGCTGGCATAGTTTTGTTCTTTTTAATTAATATTTACTATTGACCCTTTAATTGTAGTTGGCCCATCTGCAGAAACATTTGTTGTTGCTCCTTTGACCTCCATACTTGCATTTGCTTTTACTGATATTTGTGTTGCCTCTAATGTCATATTCATTCCTGCTTTTATATCTAAATTTCCGGTAGCTTCTATTTTAATATCTCCCGGACTGTTTACTGAGATCCCATCTGGATCCATAACTGCTGTATTCCCATTTTGATCTTCTACAGTAATTGATGTAGAATCCTCATCTAAAACAATTTTATTTCCTGCAGGGGTATCTACCGTAATAGTTTTGGTTTCATCATGAAAATGTAGTCTCATCCCCGACCGTGTTACAAACCCTTTTTCATGGTTGTCATCCTGGGCTGTTATAGGTGCAGGTTTAGCGCTGCTATTTAACATGCCCAATACTATGGCTTCGCGAGGGTCATCATTTAAAAATCCTACTATAACTTCATCTTCAATTTCGGGTAAGAAAAATGATCCTCTACCTCCATTTACACTTCCCGAACCTGCATCTAAAGTGGCTACTCTTGCCCATACTCCTCTGGCTGCATTATCAATAATGGGTAATCTTACTAATATTCTATTTTCTCCATCAGGGTCATCCTGTAATTGCACTACTTTTCCTATTTGTAATCCATTAATAGCTGGTACTAGTCCAGCTGCTGGTACATCGGCGATATTTTTGTGGATATGTGAAAAACAATCTGGTTTTAATCCAAATTGGGCCTGCGTATACCAGGAGCCATTATACACATCATGTCTAATTGCCGAGACAAACGCATTACCCGTAAATCTTTGTCCGACCCCCTGTAGTTCTATCAATTGACCTGGTTTAACATCTCCAAAACCGATAAATTTGGCTCGACCTTGTATTTTTGATAACCTGCTATTTTGCATTATAGATTTTGTCCATTCTTGCAACTCCTCTTCTATAGCCTGCCCTGTATGTCTAAGTTCATATTTTTCAGGACTTATTAATCCTGCCAAATTTTGTCCACTTACATTACCAGGTTCATTTATAGATACACTTTCTGTTACGTGCTCAAACATATCTTGCCCGCTATAGTTCCATGATTTTGCTTCGACTGAATTCCACTGGTTTCTGGAGTCCATTTCGGCTTCAAAATCAATCAGTGTAGAGCCAAACAATACGGAAATAGCAGGGCTTGAATTGGTAACCGGAGCTTTAATATTTATTTTACCATCATCCACAGTGACCAATTTACCATTAGCCTCGGCTCTCATTAATAAAAAATCCCAATCGGTGCAATGATGCTGTACCATTTCTAGATGACTAACATTTGTAGCTTCTACATCATGGTTAAGGGAGGAATATCTGCCAATTACTTCCTCCATAATTTCACTATCTTTTATTTCTTCATAATAATAATTATGTCGGCCAATGGTCATTTTTACAGTTTCATCTCTGCAATCAAGTATAAGTTCTGTCTTGCCATTTTCTTTTACTTTTATACCATGTTTTACTATAATTCCTTTAAATAATTGTTTGTTTTCTCCATCGCGTCCAGCTTTTATCGTTATTGATTTGCCGGGTAGAAATTCTTCTTCCTCACTTATTCTGAACGTCTCTTCTGATGAATCTCCATCTTGCAAAACTATTTTACCAGTTGGAATTTTATTTATTTCTTTTACTATTGAAATCGAGAGTACCTGATAGCCTGGATCAACTAGTTTTCCGTCGATCAAAATATCAAATGTTGATACATTGTGTGATGCTTTTACTGGTATTTCTCTATCTTTCATGCTATTGATTGGTTTATATTTTGGTTAGTTTATTCTGTTGTCTTTTCCAGAGGTGGAAAAACTAACTCTCTACCTGGTTTGATTTGCCTAAATGTTGTTAATCCATTTGCCCTGGCAACTTGCATTACATACTTAGGATCATTATAAATTTCATCTGTCATCCAATCCAATCTATCTCCTGCTTTTACTAATCGTACATGGGTTAAATCTGGTGATCTTTTACGCTCACGTGCTACCCGTTCTTTTTGAGCAATATAATTGAGAAAAGTGGCGCTTACTTTAATTCTTAATGGATCACCATTAGGTTTGAACAGCGTATAATTAAGATCTAGATTTGAAAGAATACATGGAAACTTAAACCCATCACCCCAATGAACTTTTAAAAAATGTGGTCTATGAATTTCGCCATTCATATTATAGACCGTATTCATAAAAATTTTTAATTGGTCTTTTACAGGTAATGAATTTTCATTAGATAAACTCGCAACATCTGGTTTAAATTTTAAAGTAGAGTTATACCCTTGAATGGTATTGGTACCATCCAGTATAAAGTCTAATTTTAATTCTTCTGGAGCCGTTCCTTCATAGCTTGCGTTGGTCCCTTGGTTTCCTTGCCCTTGTTGAACATTAAGTTTTACTTTAAAGTTCTGGGTAAAACTTTCGGGATTTACTGGCAACGAAATCCGGTTCGGCTTGGATTTGGCTTTTTTAGTAAACTCCTCATTTTCATAAGCCTCTATTGAAACTTTTATTAATTTCCCGCTTTCGTCCATTATCGCTCATTTTTCTCTTTAATTATTTCAAGTACTTTTGCCACAATCTCATTGATTGTAGACTCTCCTAAGCCACTTTCTGACGAACTATTAGAACTATTATTAACAGTAGAGGTACTTTCGCCTCCTACTGAAGCTTTTATTACCAATTCTCTAATTTCTAAAGGCATTTTTATAGTTTTTAAGGAGCAGTTACCGCATAATAATTGTAGTTTAACTCAAGTGTTTCAATAAGGACTTCTCCTCGTTCAGCATTGAATTCTCCTACTTTCCAACTTACTGGCCATACATGTGATAATTGCCATCGCATTAAAGGTTTATGATCTTCGTTTAACAATTCTACATCAACGTTGGTTAGAGGTCTGATGATCATATTCTGAAAAGCCTGTTGACACCATTTAATCAAACCAGAGTCGTCTGGTTTAAGTATTCCTCTTTTTAGAGTTAAGGGGGTGTATTTGCTTCGCCCCGGGATTTGATGTTCAAACCTGTTCTCGCCACCTTCTTTCATGGCCTCTTTTTCGATTTGAACATCTAAGCCAGATACAGACTGAAAACTAACATCTGTCCCATTTGATTCAGGAAGACCTGTAAAAAGAACTCTAAAATGAAACCCTACTATTTGATATGTATTTACCATAAATTATAGTACTATCCTTTTGCTTCAACAATAGTTAAACCTTCATGAACCAGCTCCATGGTTTCTATAGCAACCTCATTAGCATCTGCTTTTAGGTCTGTCGATTGTACTTTACTAGGCCAGGCATTTTCTAACTGCCAAGTAATTATAGCTTTATGATTTTCATCTAATAAGCTGATTGAAACATCTCTTCTAAATTTAGATCTTGTTTTGTTACCTTCCTGGAAGTAATATGTTTTTTGCCATTCTTTGTAGAAGTCAAAATCTCCCTGAAATGTTCCTCTTTTTAAAGTAATATTACTAAACTTAGTAAGTCCTGGTTGTTTAGTTTTATTATATTTTAGGCTGTCTCCTTCTCTATATTCTATGACTTCAGTTTCAAAATCAAGTCCGCTAACTTCTGTAAATCCAATACGAAATTTATCGCCCCATTCTACTTTAAAATGAAACTTTGGTAATGGATAATCTAATTTTTTTTCTGCCATGATTTTATTCTTAAATTATATTTGGATTTATTTTCCTTCAGCTGCTTTGGCTGCTTTTATTGCTTCAGTAAGACTATTTTTACGAGATAGCGCCTCATCGCTTTCTTTTTTCTTATCGGTCCATTCTTTCTTAAACTGCTCAGTTTTTATCACTGCAATACCTAATGCTTTCTGAATCTCTTTAAAGTACTCACTATCCCTAATTGGGAATTCTGGTTGAGGTTTTGCCTTTTCATCATCACATGGATACATATTTTTGTCATCATCTTCATCTGGAGAACAATGCATTTTCTCTTTGAGATCCCCTTTAAATTCGTCTAGCATTTTCTTTAATTTATATTCAAGACCATGCTCTTCGCAGATATACGCATATAACAAGTTTGCGCATTTAAGCGAATCTAAAAGCTTGGTTATAATAGCATCTTGAAGTTCGGCAATAGCTTTGATTTTTTCTTCGTACACTTTTATGCACTTAATCATTTCGTCTTTATCTTCGTCTTTAAGATTTTTTAGACATTCTATAGCCGTAATTAGCTCTGAAGTAAGTTCAAAGAGTCCTTTTTTTGATTGTTCATAGGTATACAAACAATCAAACATGGATTTTACCAGGCAAAGAAGTTTTCTCAAAGCCCCATTGGTGCATTTTGAGTTTTTACAAACTTTTAATACTTGCTGATAAAAAAAGTCAAGGTTAACAACAATATCACTTGCTTTTTCGTCTGATTTTTCAATAAGGTCAAACCATTTATCTAATTTATCTTTCCAATTATAAGAATTGGTATATTTTTCTTTTCGTTTATCGGCTTCTGCAGATTTCCTTTTATATGTATTGCATGCATCGATGAAATCATCTTCCCATTTTGTGAGGCAATTTTTATCCCCATTATCTCCATTACCTCCTTCATCCTTGCAACAACGATCATCTATCAAAAATTTTATACTCTCCATAATTCTATTTTTATATCATTTATATCAAATATCTATCAATCCTTATCTACTGTTTGTTGCTTCATATTCTTAGAATCATAATGATCATCATCATCACAGTTATCATTTTCTTCGCAATCACATGAAAGATCTAATAGCCCATCTTTACATTCACCTTCGCAAATAAATTTTCTGGTGGCGTATAAGCCTTTTTCTTTGGTTCCTTCCATGTATAAAGCGCACGTAACCTCGGCAAGCTCTTCAACAACAACATTTAACTCATCTCTAAATGTGGCAACATCTTTTTCGGTGGTTTTGATGTTCTCAGTAATGAAATCCTTAAATGCTTTCATTGAGTCTATAAGGTTTGCCGCAAAACTTTTAAGACCACAAGTGTTTATGAAGGTTTGTATCCCTGCAACATTAACTGTAGAATTAAATGCATTCTGGCCTTTACTTGCGAGTGTAGAAGTTTTTGTTGTTATATCGCTTAACAACTTGTACACTTCTTTTATATCTCTTAATCCCTTGGCGCCTTTTCTTTCTCCTCCGTTTTTAGGTTCGGGAATACAGTTTTTTATACAATTAGCCATTGCACATGCTGCATCATTAGCTTCATTGATCTTTACACGCAGTTCATTAATCAGTTTTGAAGATTCATTGATAAGTTTTTCTAACTCATCGTCTTTCTTGCAGTAATCGTCTACATTCTTTTGAATAATCTCTGTTTTCTTGTAGTTTTTTAAGACGATACAACTCATCAAATCCTGGTATACATCATAAGATTCTTCGGCTTTATCAAGGCAACAGATTTTGTAGCCTCGAGCTATTTCTTTAGAATCTCTTTTGGTCTTATAGGCAGTGTGTGAGCTATCTGCCGTTTTTTCTTCATTTTTAATGACCTTTAGTATGTCACATATATTTTTTTCGGGATTTAGCATAGTACTATCATTCCCATTCATATTTGCCATTTTACTACTGTTTTAAAGTTATTTATCGTTTATTAATACTATTCTGATAGCATTTTATGGCTAAATCTCAGGATGATAAATTCTGCAGGTCTTACTACAGCCATTCCGATCTCTACTATCATTCTACCTTCCCAAATATCTACTTCATCCATGGTCTCATTAAGTCCAACTTTTACATAAAAAGCTTGCTCGGGAGTAGTTCCCATCAAAGCACCTGCTTTCCATTGTTGTACTAAGAAATTATCAATCATAGATTTTACACGTACCCAGGTATTAAGGTCATTAGGTTCAAAAACAAATTGTATTGATGATTTTTTCACAGATTCTTCTACCATATTGAAAAATCTTCTAACCGAAATGTATCGCCATTCATTACTGTTTCCTGCCATAGTTCTCGCTCCCCAAATAATGGCATTTCCTCTACCAACAAAAGAGCGTATTACGTTCACCGATTTACCAGCATTTACATCTACATTTAAACTTTCTTGTTGTTTATCCGTAATTTTCATTACTGGTTTGATTACATAATCCATGTTTACATTGGCTGGTGCTTTCCATACTCCTCTTGAGTTATCTACACTGGCATATTGACCAACTACTCCAGGAGATGGAGGCATTTCCATGGGCAATGTTCTTAACGCATTTTGTGCTTGGAAATACATGGCGTTATTTTTGGTTTTTAGTTCTTCTAGTGTACCTGCTAGCGACCCATCACCTCCTTCATGTACAATGGTAACCCTTGCATCGCCTTCGCCTTCGCCCCCATAATAATAATCTAGTATGGTTTCGACGTTTGGAAAATAAGTCGCTCCATATTTGATTGTATCTTCTTCTGGTGAAGTGTTATTACGCATGGTATCGATATTTGCTAATAAATCCGGTTGTGTGGGATCTAACCAAATATCCATTACTGTGAAGCGATCCTTAAGTTCTTGACACATATCCATGGATTCTCCAAAAAGATTGTAGAAGTCTGAAAAATTATCCAGCCCCTGGGCATCAGGGTATACGTATAAAGTGATTTCATCTACTTTTTCTGTAGCATCTAATCCTGTTTTAAGGTCTGCAAAACTAACAATACCTGTTGTGTAATCTCCAACAGAAACAATCCAACACGGACCACCGCCATTGGCAAAAAACATTTCTAAAGCATAATTCATTATGTAATTTGCTTTATCTCCTATTGATGCTTGCACATCTGCCGGAGCCCCTAGTGTTTCTTTAATAAGTACTGATAGGTTTTCTTCAGGAACGGCTTTTCCGAAAAAGCGTTCATATTCTAACATAGAGCTAATTCTTTTCGGCTCATTCAACAATTCATTACCTCTTTCATCCACGGCTTTCTCTGTGTACCCTATAAAAGCAGGAATTGCAGTTTCTACTTGAGCAATCGACGGCGGAAGTTTCGGAATTTCTTCTATATAAACTCCTGGTGTTTTGTAATTCATAATATCATTTTTATAAAAAGTTCCATTTAATTATTCAATAATCTATTAGATTGATTAATAAAGATCTCTGAGAAAATTCGTTCTTTCTCTATTTTGATGGATGGCATTCTAGGGTGTGGCAACATCAATGTTGTTCCGTTAATAAAAGGCACCAAAGTCTCTGTTAGACCTTTTGGGTCTAGCGAGATTAATTTTTCTGGTACAAGTGGAAGTTCTGGTTCTGGTTTTAGAAATGTATTCGTTGCATTAACGTCGTCTTCGCTAAAGCCTCCTTCTCTATTATATCTCCAGTAGGTTCTTCTATTTTTGAGTCTTATTTCAAAAATGGGATGTGTAACTTTTTCGTCTAAAGCATCAATTCTGGTTTTAAGATAATTTTTATTATCTAAGAGACTGTATGGAGAATCCAGTTCATCGAAACGAATATCTACGATTGCAAAATAATTTTTATCATAAATATCATTGTTCAAATAAATTTGATACACAATTTCTGGGCCTGCATTTGCTTTTACTTTTAGTGAATACTGCCCATCAGGGATATCATCAGAATTTGCGTTGTTTTCATCAACTTTTGTGAAATTTAAATGTACACGATCAAGAGTATCTAGACCGCTCTTACTTATTGTTTTTAGTTCATTATTATTTTCGTCTTCTAATACAAACTCTACTTGAGTAATGTTTTGTTCTTTTTTGAATGTATAACTAAAATTATGAGGTAACAGCGCTCTATCGGCATCACTTACAAAGCGCTTATCTGTTATATCCACCCAATGCGCTGGGTCATTACCATCTGTATATTGTACTGCTTCTCGAATTGTGCCTCCAAAATCTGCCAATGCACCCATTTCATACAATACTCCATCTTGATGAATATTTACTTCATTTGAAATCGGAAGAGATGTATACAGAAAAGGTGCTTCATCAAATACTTCTTTATCTTTATTGGTAAAGTAATAGATTGAAGGAAGAGGTGGTCTCAAACTTATATTACTAATACTGTTAAAGAAAGAAGCTGAAGGTTTTATCGAAAATGTAAGGTGTGTATCGTTGCTAAATTCAAATCTGGGTTTATACAGCGTTACTCCAGCTTGATTTTCAACAACTACTTCGGTACCCACAATAAACCCTAAAGCTGTTTTTGCTACGATCAATTTGTAATTGTTTAAGATTGATTTTGTAGTTCCTACTGCCTCAATTTCAAAGAGATCCCTTATATCATATAATCGATTTTGTAACTTTCTTAATATTAGACTCTCTTTATCCGCTTTATTTTTATCAAAGAAGGATTCGCCATCAACTGTAGTAAGAAAATAGTCGTGTAGTATTTGAACTTCAAATAATCTTTTAAATATGATCGCCTCCCCCATACTAATTCGCGTTTGTTACATTTTCATTATTAACCAATTCTTCTATTAATGGTACCTCTTGACCAGAGTTCTCTTTAATACTAACTAGTCTAACCTTATACATTGCAAATGGTACTTGTTTCCCTCCTAAAGATCCCCACAGGTGATTGATTTGCTCAAATGTTAGTGTATAGAGTTCTACATTAAGTTTGAGTTCTTCTTTATTTTCTTGAGAAATATTATTGTTTCCGGATATGGTTGTAAAGGGAGAATTTTTGACCGTAAAGCTTTTTTTAGCTTGAAAAAATTGAATCACCAGAGATAATCTACCCAATGCAAACTCATATGCATCTTGAAGATCTTGTCCGAGCGTAGTAGATATGAGAATATAGAGATTTAAAAAAACAGGAGGTTCTACATATTTTACATTCTTAGGAGTTCTAAAAATATTGCTGCTGTTTTTGAGGGTACTTTCTTCTTCGGTATTAACTAGGGTAATAACAATTTTATTATTGAGATCGGCCTGGCTGTCGCTTTCCATTAAGGCAATATTGTGCAAAATAATATCATCCTCAGTGATAGAATCATCGGGTGTTTTATTTTGAAAAATATAATTACTTAATTCGTCTCTTAATAATTTTAGTGCTAGCCCAATCATAGATAAATATTAAATTCAAAACTTATGATTGATTTGTGGGGTAGCAAATCAAGTTGCTTCAGAGCAAAAGGAAACTCTGGAGTTATTAATGCTAATTATTAACTCTATATTATGTTTACATTCGACGAGTCTAAGGTCAAAAAAAAAATAGGTAAATGAATCCCCAAAAATGGGGATTTTACACCCAAATACTTAATTAACAATTAGTTAACAAAACATTATGATTTATAGCTCAAGTACCTTTGATGCTTTCTTTATGAGCTGTGCAGTGTTTTTTACTCGAAACTTTTGTATGAGGTGTTTACGGTGTGAGATTGCAGTATGATTACTTATAAAAAGTTTTTCGGCAATTTCCTTAGACGAAAATCCATCCGCAATTAGTTTGAGCACTTCTTCTTCTCTGGAAGAGATACACGCAAGTTGATTTTTTAAAAAATTTCTTCCTCTATGTCCTCCATTATTTTTAACACATCGCTCTATTTCTTCCTTTTCCGAAATATCAAAAAAGTAATTAAGAGCGAACATTCTATTTTTCAATTTATAAATTAGAATCTCGTGTCTTATATAAACCTGTTTCCCATTTATATTATTGATATGGTATTGAAGCGTAATTATATCTCTTACTAATGGAGTAGTAAAAAAACTAAATATTTTGTTTTTTATGTCTGAGACTTCATGAGGAACAATTAAAGAAAACCAAAATTGCCATCCATTTTTGACGAGATTATGAGCATCAAACCCTATTAACTTTTCGAATATTTTATTGCAATATAAAAACCTGTCATCTTCGATCAGATAAATGCCAATCATCAAATTTTTTGAATCATTACAAGTATTGAATATTTTAGAAATTTCTGTAGAAAAAATAGGCTCATCTACACAATGAGCTACGTAAAAATTGTGGTCAGGATTCATAAGAGCATTGTTTGTTTTGTGTGAAAAAATTAAGTGGCTTTAATTACATAAAGTTGGAGATTTATTTTTTTAAACACAAATATCTTATGTACATATTCCCCTACTTTTTCTTACAATTTTTATTCAAGTAATGCTTTGTTTTACAAAAAGATAGACAACTTAAAAAACCACATTTATTTTGTGTTAAATTCACAAAAACATAACGCTCTTTATAACTAAAATTTATTCTAAAAACATGTTCAACCATCCAAAGGCCTTATTAGGAAAAGGCTTAGAAGAGTAAGAGATAAAGCAAACATGAAATTTCATTATACAACCCATCAAAAAAAGGAAAATTCCTTTTGTGTAATATCAGTAAATATCTGACCGCGCTAAAACTAAATTTCAATATCGAAATCAGACAGGAATTAAGTTTAAAAAAAGTCAAAATAAACGAATTACATATCAAAAAAGCAGAAAAAAACCCTGCCAAAAAGGGGGGATTACCCCTCAAAAATAAGGGGGATTTAATAGTAAAAGTTAAAGCTAACTCAGGACTACCATTATATGCGTGTTTTTAATCTAAAAGTATCTCAAACTGACCCTAAATGAAAATCTCGCCCAAAAAGAAAACTGTTTTTTCGTGAGCCTTCAAAGAAAAGAGATGATTAACGAAGAATACATTAAAAACCTTCTACAATAGAAAACAAATATACCTTCAATGCTATTAAGTCAACAAATAAGTACTGATTCAAAAGTTTTAGTTTACAAGATCGGAAGGACTTATAGCGAATTCTTTTTTAAAGCATTTAGAGAAATATGAAGGACTCGAAAATCCCGTTTGAAAAGCAATTTCGGAAATTGTACTTTGATTACTCATTATTAGCTCTTTTGCCTTATGTAAACGGATTGAAGAAATTAATTGATTTGGGGATTTATTAGTAATTGCTTTTAGTTTCCTTTGTAATTGTCGCTCACTCACTCCTATCTCTCTACAAAGCATAGTTACTCCATAATAATCATTGCTAAGATGGTTATTTATGTTTTGAATTACCTGCTGTAAAAAAGAGCCTTGATGGGGGTCTTTAATTTGGGATATATTAGGGACTGTAGTTTCTTGCTTCACTTTTTTAGTCGCAGTAAACAGAAGCATCGAGGTTCCTAATTCTGTTTTAAATACTGTTTTGTTAGGTGTAAAGTCAATATCTACACCAATTACTAAATTTTTTACTGTTTGTGTGAGTATAATTTGATTAGGAATGGATTGGTTTGTTACTAACGCTGCAAAATCTTCTGTTTCTTCACAAATACAATCTACTACAGAACATTCTTTGATATCAATACCAATCGAAATTTGGGCATTAAAACTTTGAACGACCTCTACAAGTTCTGTACTACAATATACTGCTTTACTTGGTCCTTCAAAAGTAATCGTAAAGGTGTTTCTTGTATCAATAACCAAAGTACCTTTATACTTATTTGCAAATTTCTTTACTAAGTTTCGAATAGTATATTGGTATGCTTCTGCCGCTTTTAAATGTCCTATCATAAAAGTATAAAGCTTTCTTTCATAAACAGGTTCAGAAGCGATTTCTATTGTATCTACAAATGATTTTATCTCTTCTAAAACTTCCTGAGTATCACCTGCCCAGAATAAATGATCATTCCCTTCAAGTTCTATTAATATCGAATCTGGTATACGATCTGCAATAAACCTCCCTTCTTCGATCTTTACATCGATATCATCCACTCTTTGTAACAGTAATGTAGGTACTTTTATGGAACCTAAAATATTGATGATATCTACTTGTGTATTCATTTTGGTTAATATCATCGCCGCTCTTGGACTTGCTCCGGAGCGAAAGTAATTCGCCAACCATTCCATAAATACCTTATCCTGTGCTTTTGAGGGTGCTAAAGATTCCAGATTCATAGCTCCACTTCCCCAATCATTCGCTATCATATCATACACTTCCTGGCGCTCTTCGTCTGTCGGAGCCCAAGGGTACTCTTTAGAATATCTTCGTTTTGCAAAGATTCCAAAAGCAATTAATGAAATCACTCGGTCGGGATATGTAGCACTGAACAATGCAGAAACACTACCTCCTTCAGAGTGTCCAAATAGTATTGCTTTTTCAGATCCTGCAGCATCCATTACAGCAGTGATATCTTCCATACGTTCTTCGAGTGTGGCAAATTCTACCACTCTATCTGATAAACCAGTTCCTCTTTTGTCGAAAAGAATAACTCTGGCAAACTTTCCTAGCTCTTCAAAGAAATTGACCAGCTCTGGACATGACCACATCAAATCAATATTAGACACCCACCCTGGAATATACACCAAGTCTATAGGCCCTGAACCAAATACTTGATAAGCTATATTAATATCTCCACTCTTTGCATATGTTGTCTTTGGTTTTGTCATATCGTAGGTTTTAAAAGCATTTATAAAACTAGAGAATAACAAATCCAAGACCATAAAAACGATGCCTACAAAGTGTATACCAGCTGTTGCAAAATGTTAAAATCCGATATACAATATGTAGACAAGTAATGCGCAAAATATTGATTATCAATATTTTAAATTCTATCTGTTTTTGCCTTGTCAATAAATAATTATAGCTACTCTTTTGCTTGCTCCAGGTGAACCAAGTAGGAAAATATTTCTTGTTCCGGAGATAATTTTAGTTTTTTACGAAGACGATATCTAGCCGTTCTTGCACTATCGGGAGAGATCCCTAAAATTCCAGCCATTTCTTTAACATTAAGATTAAGTCGTATGAGTGAGCATATTTTTAGATCATTAGTACTAAGGTCTGGATGCTTTGATTTCAATTGGGCATAAAATCCCTGATGAGCATCTTCAAAAAATCGCCTAAAATCTTCCCAGTCCCTATCAATACTTATATTTTTTCGTACAATTTTATTAAGATCAGCAATCAGTTTTGTTTTTTCTAAAGAAGGAGACTTTTTGATTTGCTGTATCGTATGTTCTATGTTTTGTACGATTTCATTTTTCTTTATAAAATTTAAAGTGTAGGAACTAAGTTCTTTATTTTTAAAGTCTAATTTTTGCTTTAATTCTTTTTGTTTTAACTCAGAGTTTTCCAATTCTTTTTGTGTCAGTGCGTGAGCCGATTCTAAAAGTTCTCTTGTTTTTATAGCTAATTGATTACTTTTCTTAGCCTGTTCTCTGGAAATTATATAAATAAAACAACCACTAATAGATATGATAATTACGCTAAGAACCAAAATAAGTTGGATAATATCATCTTTTTTCTCTTGTGCTTTAAAGGATACCAGTTCTTTATCTTTTTCTTCCAGTTCATTCGCAAATTCTATATAAGCGATTTGCTTGGATTTTTCTAAATTGAAAAGAGAGTCTCTGAGCACTATATATTTATCATAAAAATAATAAGCCTCTTCAGGTTTAGATTGTTGTTTTTTGAGCTCTTTTAATTCCTCATAAGCAAACAGTTCATATTTCTTAAGGTTATTTTCTTTGGCTAGCTTTAGGCCTTTACTAATCTCCTTTACTGCCCTTTCGAATTTGCCAGATAGCCTTAGAATTTTACCGTGAATAATAAGATTATTAGTTAACCCATCGATATCACTCACTTTGCTCCCCAATTCTTTGGATCTTTTTATATGGTAATAGGCTTGTTCTATTTCGTTTTTATTTAAATATAAAATTCCCAGTTTGTTATGTGCTTCAGCTATACCATAAGTAAAGTTGTTATCACTATGCATTTTTAGAGCATCAGTCAAATACTTTAGTGCTTCCTCATTTTTATGTTGTTCTACCAACATTGTTCCTATTTTGGTAAAAGTAGTAGCTATTCTACTTTTTAAACCTAATGCAGTAAATCCATTAATAGCTTGTTCATAATATTGTTGCGCTTTTTTATACTCTTTAAGATCCGCATATACCATTCCTATATTAAGCGTGGTATTGGCTATACCTTTTTTATCCTGTATACGATGATAGGCTTTGTAAGAATTATTTAAGAACAGTAATGCTTGTGTAAGATTACCTTGCGCCCAATAGGCTACACCTACTACTCGATTAGCTCTTGCTATTCCTTTTGGATATGATAATTTTTCAGATAACTGTAGCGCTTGTGAGCCAAAAAGTATGGATTTATTGGCATCTACTATCCAATATTCATATCCAATATTATTGAGAAGATTAACCTTTATAGTATCTTCAGAAGCATAGTTCTGTACCTTATTTCGTAAACTATCAATCTTTTCGGATTTCTGTGTAGCAAATGAAATATTAGTGCAAAACGAGAATCCTAAAATAATAGAAACGATTAACTTTTTACCAATTAAATCATGTTTGGATACACGTAACAGAACCTCAAAAAAACTCATTAAAATCAGGGTTACAGGAAAAAATAGTTTAGATTCTGGCAAAACTACTTATCATTTTTCTAATCTTAACTGTAAGAATTGTTAAAACCTCTATTAATGAAAAGGTTTTAAAAAGATGTTAATAAATCCACTATTAATTTATCAAAAATGTATATTTTTTTTACAAGCCATACAACTTCAACTCACAATTAAACACCTTGTAATACCTCTATTTATAATACGATACTAATCTTTATTATTTTAATATATCTAGTTATTTTTTTCTTCAACTTTTATTGTATATTTTTCTTTATATAAAATCATAAGATTGCAAAAAGAAATGATAAAGCCCGCAGAAAACAAATAACATAAAAAGAGTAATACCATAAGCTGCACTCTATTAGTCATAATACTTTCTTTGGTCCAGGCTTTCTCTGGATCTCCTAATAAAATCATCATTTGTTCATTTCGCGCTGGCAAAAATCCGTGAGAAGCTTCGAAGGCTTCAAAAGGATTGGTGTCTATAAATTCATTCCCGATTACAATATCTTTTTCTAGATAGGGTAATGTTTTGGCTTCTCTAGTAAAATGATATGCTGCATAGGTTCCTACTAAAATCAAAATAAAATTAACGGATAACCTCATCCATACTCGGATCATTTTATTTTTTAATGAGTATAAAATTAAAAAACCTGCCAGTGCTGTTGCTATAAATACTCCAAATTTCATTAAAAAAGAGGTATTATCATCTGAGGCATGCCAGGACGGTAATGGGATAATAAAAGCTCCTGCTACAGAAGCAATCCAGGTGCTTAGCAATGTAATTTCTTTCCAGACTTCTTTTAGTTTTGATACTAACATGATACCGTTATTTTGGGGTTTGTAATACCAATGTCTTTTCTTCTTCGCCACTACTACTCAAAATGAGATGTAATTCTGGTGATCCTACTCGGCCTTCTTTTTCTAACCAAAATAGATAATACCCAGGTACAAAATCTTGAACAGCATTCTGAGTAGGTTGGTTAAACCGAAATCTTTTAATATCCTGTCCTTGTTCGTAGGACAATTTTCCGAAAACAAAAAATCCTTCTTCTTCATTTGAATTTACGATTACTTTAATTTTTGTGGTTGCATCATTTTTTGAGGTATTATTAATGGTTTGCAATTTTGCATCATAATCCTGATGTATGGCCTGAAGCACATTGGTCTTATTAGTTATATCGGCATCATTTTTTGTTAAACGACGTAGCACATTCTCTGCTTCCTTTAGGGTAGACACATATTCTGGACTTAGTGCATATTTATCATTACATTTTTCTAAAACCGGGAACAGTTCGACACTTTTTTGATTCAGCTTAGTGTAGGCCTCTTTTAGTTTGACGTCATTGGTATTCTCAACTTTTTCCTGAAGTATGCTCAAGGTTTGTTGTGTATTGGATAAGACCAACGAGAGTTCATTAGTTTTAGGACCATAGCTAGCACAACTACAGAACAGCACTAATATAAACAACCGTGTTACTTGTATTTGTTTCATTTTTAGGGAGTTTTAATGAATTATATAGGGATTACTTTGATTCAAAAGTATGGAGAATCACTCTCTACATACTATTACAAATACGGCAAATTCAGGTAATTTTCCGACGATGATCGAGGATACTACAAGGCATTACTAATACGATCCCAATCAAAGGCCGGACCAATATCCCATTTACCAGAAGATCGATAATTTACATGAGAAGTAATCCCTCTAAAATTAACCAGCTCCTCTTCTGCAACAACTCCATATCGTTTATCTTCTGGCAAAAATGTAGCTGGAATATCATATTCAGTAGTTAAGTAACGAAGTAACAGTTGCAAACTATGATATTGTCGTCTTGTAAATTTGGCATAGTATACTTCTCCTCGATACGGCGACTCTAGTTTTGTATAAAACTGTTTTTCTCTTATATCACAATACACATCGGTATCACTATACACAGTAACCAATTTGTTATCTATTCGTTTTAAAAAACCAATATTAGAAAGCTCTATAGCAATGGTTCGTTTACTACCGCTGGTATTGCCACCTATAGCTCCAGATCCAAGATGATATGACCAAAAGGCAGAAGACCACAAGTTAAGTATATGACCATTTCTAGCGATGATAAACGGAGTTGATACATGATTGTTGGGTCTGGACAATGCAGCCACATCCCCTTTTATGTAACCAGCAGTATAATGTAATACAATTTGTGTTTTTGAATTTTTCTCCTGATAATAAAAAGAAGCATCTCCGTTTTTGGGTCTACAATTTATATAGGGCATTACCTCATTAGTCCCTTTAATTGGCACAGTCATTTCTGTTAAATTAAATTCTTTTCCATCTGAGTCCCTTCCCGTTTCAAAAAAGGTTTTCTCGTGTTTGGCGATACTCGTGGCTTTCATAGGATTTTTATTAAATGTTCTTACTAAGTCAAAAGTATCTTGAAGTAGTTGTTTTGACTATCAGATATGCGCCAAATACAAGAAATTTTACGACACTACCTTCTACATAAAGAAGTCATATTTAGCATCAACCGTTCGATATTTTAGGTGGTGCAAGGGTGCGACCTATGATTATCTCAAAACTTTGTCACAATTTTGCATTCGATTTAAATAGTTATGCACTGTAGTTACAAATTACATCATGGAAATAGCACTAATCATCTTGAGAATAACTCCGAAGTTGCAAACTTCGGAGAGCTGGGCTGGAACTCAACGTAATAAACGGTCAATTTCATCTCTTCTTGTACCATCCAAATGATCTTCAATAATATGTGATATTAACCTTGTAGTCAATTGACCTTCATTTAAATCTTCCCTATTTTGAATTATTGAGTTGAAAACTGTATTAGGATCCTTCAATCTGGTCGCAGTATTACGTTGCGCTTTCTCCGCACTTTCTCTAATATGATTATTAGTTGATTCTGTCACATCTCTATAACTATCGCGATGGTTATATTGTAGTGTTGGATTTTGATTTTGATGCGTTGGCATTCCATGGCTGGCAGTCATTACTTCATCATAGCTGTGATGGCGTTTGTCTCCAACCAATCCGGCAAGCATACACGCCCTTAAATCTTCCATCGAGGCCAGGTTGACATTGTTATCTAAGAAATATTGTATGCGATTAGTACCTCTTAATGCCGCTCCTAATGCCTCTTCATAAAGATTTAAGTAGCCAAGTGTATGACCACTAATTCCTCCAATGATAGGTTTTTTATTTTGTTTGGCATCATTAAACCAATTTTGATGTTTTTCTTGAAAGTTTTGCGTTAGACCATTCACATTAGTAAAGAAATAATTAGACCATGTGTTAGGAATTTCCGGGAAAGCTTTAGCGTAATCCGGGCTAGCTAAAAAAGCTGGGAGATTATTCTTTAAAAATAATGGAGCTTTACCTATTCTATTTCCCAACGCTTCCAAATCTCTTCGATAACGTGCCGCTGCTAGCTGGGGTGTTTCGAGAATATTTCCTCTAACCCCTACAACATTCTGTAATCCTGGTGTAGTCATACCAGGATGTTTTCTCATATAACCAGCGGTATCATTTTGAGTATTTCGATCTTGTTCGAAATGATGATGACCTCGCAAATTAGCATGTAAATGTGCTGTTGACCAAGGGATTTGTAACATATCTCCATAAAGAGACTTTTTTTGATCCTCGTTAAGCGCATTCCAAAACTGATCTATATTATTATTATTAATATTATTAATATTAACATTATTAACATTAACATTAAGCAGTGCATTATACGCGACTCTCCTTGATCCAGTTGGGGGTAGATTTGCGATGAATTGATTATATCGAACTAAAATTAGATTTTGTAAATTAGTTGGCAATTCATTCCAATCAGCTTCAGCCACCCCGGTACCTAGATTGCGCTCATTATGATATGGCACAAGGCCTTCTGCTCCACCGTGGGTTCGATAATCTTTAAGGGGTTTTGGTAATTTTGCCCCTGTTTCTCCAACGGCATAAGAACGATCCGGATCCTTCGTAAGCGTACTCATGTGATAAATCCAATATTCTAAAGACTCTTTTCTATTTTCTTTATATTCAACAGATCCACCAAAATAAGGTAACTGAGTCGTTAGCATTTTAGCAAGCTTTACATAACCTCGTGCTTTTCGATTATTTTCTTCAGTGTTTGCTATTAAATTCCCCAAATTCGCATGATTCCAATTATTTGTCTCTAGCATAGGAATATCAATATCACTTCTACCGTACATAGCATTTAACCAACCTAAAACATATCCTATTCGATGTTCTCTAAAATCTGTTGTATCCTCTTCCTTGTCTTTTAGCCCACTTACAGAGCCTATATCCAACCTATGATGAATCAAATTCACCACCTTCTTGATTGCCTTCAAAAAGTGTGAATCATGTTCGATTTCTCTTTGTAGCTCTTCTTCATACATTAAGTTAATATCTAACAATAGATTATCTGTCAAATTATCATAAGTTGTATCGATCAAATTAGCATCCATATTGGCTCGCTGATTGCCGTTTAATATCTGCTCGGTGTCATCTAGCAAGTCTCTTTCATTTGCTAGTATTGGCCTTTCTCTTAATTGGGTCACAGCTGTTGGTGCATTGCCATTGTTTCTAAGCCGAATATCAGAAGATCGAAAACTTTTCCTTTGTAACGCCATTTTCCCCATTACATCTGCTTCTTTTTCTAAACCTGCGTCATCATTAATATTTATGTTGCTTTTAAATTGCCTAGTAGGCTCCACCCGTCCTTGCTTTTGCTGTACTACATGCCAGGCTTCATGGGGTAAATGTTTTTCTTGTCCTGGTGCCAGATGGATATCTGTACCTTGGGCATAAGCATGTGCTTGTAATTGGTTTGGTTTGTTAGAATTATAGTGCACTTTTACATCATCCATACTATAACCGGAAAGGTTTTCGATGCCAGACTTTAAAGTATCTGGTAAACCAGTATTATGTCCCCTTCTTTGAATAGGGTTTCCCGCATCATTCGCACCACCTATTACAGACCTCAGTTTACACTGTACTGCTGTCCGAGGGCGATAATCTGCAATAGCAGCTTCACCCCCTGTACTAGGTTCTTGCTGCACACGTTGTACAGTATCTTTTTTTGTTTCCTGGATTTTTTCTACTGATGTTTTCATATTTTCATTACATCTATAAATTAGTAATCGAGTATGTTCATATATGCTTCAAAAGCCATTGAATTTCAATAATTTACTTCTAACTATTTCTTACTATCTTGTATCGAAGAAGGCATGTAAAGGTTTGTCATATTTTTCATTAAAGAAAGAAAACCACTGTCTTAACCTTTGTATTGTTTTATCTCTTCTTTAAAGTTATTCATGTCTTCCTTCTCGGATGTTTCTGTCAATATTTCCCAGTCATCTTGTAGCTCATCAGTATCGTCTTTCTTAACCATTTTTTTATATATATTACCTCGTTGAACATAATCGTTATACTCTTCAAAGTCATAATATTCTTCAATACTTTCTATGGTATGAGAAGCTAAATAATCCCTCCTGGGATACAATACTTGTACACGAACAACATTTTTAGTGAGGTATGCAATAAAATCTTCACCGTCTAATCCTAACAAATTCACTATATCAGTTTCTATCTTATCTTTTTTTTCATAATCTGCGTCATTCCCTTTGTAATGTTCTAAGGATTGCCACCATTTTATCTTTATATGTTCTATCAAATCTTTTAGAATACCCTCTGCTCTTGTTAATTCCTTATATTCCTTCAATTTCGCACGATTTCTACCCTCCTGTGCTCCGACAATTTTTCCTGGGGTTGTATTCTTTTTTATCCTGGCTTTATATTCAGTTTTATCCTCATCTAGTAAGTCCCCTGCTTGTAATAAAGTACCTGGTGCACTCATGTGGCTCATAAAGTCCCTTCGACGTCTGCGCCCCCCTTGCATAAGACTATAATCCACAGCTAAATCCGGATTGCCAGCAGCTGCTCCTGTAATAGTGCCACTTGCTACCATATTCAAAAAATCTTTTTTATCATAGTCATTGTGTCTTTTCCACCTATCTATCGCTGCTTGGTTTGGAAACATATAACGTTTTGGTGTCATTGGCGTATTTACATGAGCTAAATACCCAAAGACATAATCATGATTTTTTAGCTTCTTATCATTATCATGAGTCTTTCCTCCCTGTCCTAGTATCTTCCTTGATACTAAGGCATTTGCATTGTTTATTGCATTTTCTGCCTGCTCGTTGTAATAAAAGTCAACCCTCAGATCCTCTTTCATTCCCATCAACTTTTCTTCGATTGCTTTACCCGCTTCATCAAGCCACCCATATTCTTTTACATCCCTATTGTCATAATTCTCCTGATTTTTAAGCCTTTCATTTTTTCGATTGCCACTTTTAAAGTAGAATCCTTTTGAAAAAAAACTAAAGGCTTCTTTTGCTCCTTTTTTCTGAAGACTAATTTCATTCTTGATATCCTTCAATGTAATGTGATCGCTTGTTGACGCATTAAATTTATCCCATAATGTAGCTGCTATATCACGACGCCAATGATCACTTACATTATCTAATTCAATATCCAACAAGTCAACTAATCTATCATAGCTTTCTATTCTTCTTTCATTTCTTTTAAAGAAGAAGGATTTTTTTTCATATACATGTAGTTGATACACACTATTGTTAGGAGATTCCAATGACTTTTTTACTGGATCATTTTTTTCCTTGTTTTGTGGTTTGCTTATTTCCTGTCGCTGAATACCTCCTCCAAACATATCCACTCTTTTTGTTAACCCAGCATTCTTTTTTGTTCCAAGTTGTGTCTTAGAACCTTTTGCCATCCGATCGACTACCTTTTCACGAGTGGTGTCTACTTTTTTTCCATTCACCACCCGATTTCCTTTGGGCGTGCCGTGTATTGTATTATCAATTGCATGAGCCACTTCATGTCGCATATTGTAATCAGTATCCATACCAGGGGCAAAATGAATATTGTTTCCTTGTATGGTTGCTTCTGCATTCAGTTTAGCTGGAAATGAAGAATTATGAGTTGCTTTTAAAGCAGAAGTATCTACACCATATTGGTTCCCCATTTGGAATGCTATTTTCTGAAATTTGGTAGCACCCGAAGGTTTTAGTTGTATCGGTTTTTTAGGTTCACTCATGGCAGATTTTAGCTTCTGTTGTATGACCCTAGTTGGTCGATTGTCGACTATCGTAGCTTCGCCCCCAGAACCAGTTTCTTGTCGTACACGCTGTACGATTTCTTTTTGTGATTCTTGGATTGTATCTGCTTGTGCCTTCATTTAAACAATGCTTTTATACTAATTCAACAATATGCCTTCCTTCTGCAACTCTTGCCTTATGGCAGTTTCCAGGCTGTTTTGAGTAATGGTCGCTTCTTCATTGGTTACTGCTTGCAACGTACATTTACGTATCACATTCATCATCAATCCTCCTGAGATCTCATAGTATTCGGCAATATGCCAGAGATCAGCTTTGGTATCCAGTGGTAATTTCTTAGCAAAAGATTGTTTCCAAAGTTGATGGCGTTCTTCTACGCCCGGCATTTTAAATTCGATCATCGATTGAAATCTACGCGTAAAGGCATCGTCTATATTATCTTTTAGATTAGAGGCAAGGATGACAACCCCAGGAAAATCTTCGATACGTTGTAATAGATATCCTATTTCCTGATTCCCATAGCGGTCATTGGCGCTGCTTACCTGGGTTCGTTGCCCAAACAAAGAGTCAGCTTCATCAAAAAACAAAATCCAATCGTGTTGCTGTGCCTGATCAAATACTTTGGCGAGATTTTTTTCGGTTTCACCAATGTATTTGGACACTGTCATACTTAAGTCAATCTTATACACCTGCTTACCAGTACTTTTGCCCAGTAAAGCTGCTGCCATGCTTTTACCTGTACCTGGTGGACCATAAAACAAACTTTTATAGCCTGGTTTTAATCGTTTGCCCAGTTCTAACGTTTCTAAAACCGTTTGCCCATGGGTAACCCAATCCCTGATTTCCTGCAAGCTACGTGCTGTAGACCTAGAGACGATGAGATCTTGCCACGATAGCTTAGTATGCAACTGCTGCGCAGGAAAATCAGGGCTATATACTGCTTGATAGGGTGTGCCTGTTAGTATGGAGGCTACATATTCATTAGCAATCATCCATATACTGCTTAATAAAGGACTGTTTCCTTTGGTTTGAGATACGCTGATCATCCCTTTTCGGATGGCTATAAAGTTTTCGGTAAGTAACGTGTGATATTGTAAACGTTTATTAAGATTTTCTCCTGCTAATAAAAATATGGCTGTTTCTGCAGTAGGTACTAATCCTAAATGACCTTCTAGTAAAAGTCCACCAAACTCGCTGTAACGGCGATCGTAGTCCTTATTTTTGGTCAATAGGATATCCAAAACTTCGGGCTTGATATGAGGAACCAGTGCCAGAATAAGGAGCAGTCGCTCTTCAAAGTTGAGTTTGTGTTGTTGTATAAAGCTGGCATAGCTACCTTCTTTATCTGCAACTTCTGGTGGTGTTAACTCATAAATCGACTGATATGAGGTTTCTTGTTGGAAATAGAGCTCCAAACGTGTTTGAATGATCAAACTTAGCCAAGAAAGTTCCGCCGTTAATACCTCAGCATTTTGTTGGGAGTGTATTACTTTTTCAATTTTAAGATCTTGCTTATTCTCTAATATCATAGTGTCCATATATTTTTTTCATTTATTTGATCTTCATTATTATATATATTCTCAAATGAGATTTTTCTCTTGTATTTTTTCCTCACATCTAACAACTCATACCCCACACCTAAGACCTAAACTTTTATAGCCACTCTACCATCAACGCCCGCTCCATCCATGGCAATTTTACTGCCTGAATACTCCACAGTAATTTTTGTAGGGTGATATCGTATGTTTCTTTTTGTACTTGCAACAACCAATGGTCATCACGTGAACGAAGGGAAGCCTGTCTACACAAATAAGATGTTCTGAAACCTAGTACAGATAGATTCTTCCAATGTGGTCCTTGTTGCATCACAGCTTGTAGTAAACCGTGTGCAATTTCTTTTTCTTCATCGGTTAACAAAATGATGGGCACGGGTTCTTCCAGAGGTACTCCACATAATAGTTTTGCTAAGGGTAATTGTCCTTCAAAAAGTTCGGATTCGTGAGGGTTACAAAGATACTGCAGGGCACAAACCGCTTTATGCATCGACGATTCATCTATAAAATCTTTATCTTCTAAAAGCTTTAGGTTTTTAAAAAACCTGGGCAAAAAGGGCCAAAGCAGTACCAATCCTGCATTTTCTATGGTGATAAAATCAGTTTCGTCAAACTGTGATTGTAATCTCGTAATGTCCAAGGGTGTATCTTTAGGTTTGACTTGTTGTACTATTTTTTCAATGGTGTTCAAGTTTGTGACTAACGAAGTGAACATTTCTGAAGTCACAAAATCCTTATTAAAATAGAATTCGGTAGCGCTTATCTCTAGTAGTACTTTTTCTAATAAAACGGTTAGCTGGGTAAGCAAATGAACTGGTACTTCATTGATGGCCGAAGTTTGTATCAATTTATTCAATTGTGTCGTAATACTTTTCAAGAATCCATGCTTATTTGCTAGGTGCTTATACTTTATCAATAAAGATTGAATGTCTTTCGATACTTTATATTTTGGTACTTCGGTATTATTATGAGAAGCAATCCCTAAAATTTTTAGCGTCTCTTCAAGATAATATACTTCGGAGTTTGCTGTCTGTTCTCTCTTAGGACGAAACAAAACACGTAGAAAATCAGTTTTCCAAAATGAGAGTATCTCTTTTTTGTTTCTTTTACGCACCTCATATTTTACCTTATTTCTAATCCTATAGAGTTCATTGTGTGATAAACCTGTGATCCATTCAGCAGATTTAAACACTTGCTCTTCAGAAAACGTATGCAGATATCGATCTAAATGTGTCTTATTGTGATGTAATTGCGACAGCAGTGTTTTAAACTCGTATGTTGGATGTTTCATAAGTAACTCCCATTGCTCAAAAAGGTAGGATTTTTTCTGAGCGTTGAACCACCATGGCAATCTTCCAGTAATCAAATAATACCCCAATACTCTAAGCGGTGTTCTTTCTTCGATCACACCTTGTTCTGTTTCATTTGCATTAGATGTGATGGTCAACTGGTTTGTTGTTTGAGAGGACTTCAATACCACATCTAATTCTTTGGCAAAAACTTCTGGTAAAGCATCCAATGTTACTAATCCCAAATCTATAGTTAAGGAATCCAGTTGATAATGCATATGATCATCATTGTCAAAATGTATATCCAACACATCATTCAGGATGGAGATTAACTGTTTGGAATACAATTGACCGATCCTTTGTTGTGATTCAAAAGCAGTGGTCCTATCAGACAATACTACTTCTATGATCTGCTTATTGATGATATGTGCATTACTACCCATTATGCTACAATTACTGTTGTTGCTTACTTGCCATAAAATCTTTGTGCGCTATCGTAAAATCTTCCATTTCCTGATCATCAAACCAGTGTATATAAGGCATCAGGTGTACAGGTGTTTCTTCTCTTACGGTGTTTTCTACAAAATTTTGAAATACCGGATCCTTGTATCTCCCTTTTCCCTTGGGAAACACAAAACTCAGTTGCAACGAATACAGATCCTTCTCTTCTGATCGCATATATCGCCCGGATGTATATTCCTGATCAAAAGCTACGCCGATTTCGAACCCTGACGCTGTAGTATTGGTTACTGTATGGATTCCATCATATTCATGAGCTCCTACTATTGTTATGGTATCGCCGGCTTGTAGTTCATGAACTGCTGTACATATTGTATGTCCTGTATTGGGTGATGCTTCAAACAAAGTAATAGGCTCTGAAAAAAGATGATGTCGTACATCTGGCTGTATACGTTGCCAATTGGCCGTATTATTTATTCCTTCTGTCCGAAATGGTGTATCAATTTCAAAGCTTTCTTCATTTACATGTTGAACCGTATAAATTCCGGCATAAGTTTCATTTTGTACGATTCGTATTTGTTCTCCTACCACCAAATTATGTTGGGTCACCATGCACTTTGTATTCGTTTGCGTATCCACAACTTCAAGACCGGTAATCTCCCCTTGTTGATAATAAGTTTCTAAACTATGTTTATCTTGAGATTGTGGTCGTAACAGCAAATGCTCTACCATCAAAAATTGTTCTGTATCTTCAATGCCAAGCTTTAGTGCAATTCTCTTTTCTAGTCCAGAGCAATTTTCATCTTTGGTATACGATTTACCATAATCAAATCCTTTACCTCTATATGCACTAATCTCTGGATATTGTTGTAAAAAACGTTTCTTATCCTCGATTAACTTTTGAGCATTGTTAGCTATCTGGTTTCCTTCCTGATGTTCTCCCAGAGCAGCTGTACTAAAGGTCTCTCCGAAACGTGCTAATAAATGATTTAAAAACTTGTTTTTGCGTTGTAGATCCTCTTGCATTAAGCTATTTGAGGTATTCAAATAAGTTTCATATTGTTCTTTGCTTACCAATATATCTTGCAGCCCCGGAACAATGTCTACTAAAGATTGCGTTGCATAAGTAGTATTGTTATTATCGCCAAATGCCACCAACTTATGAAAGTTCGATACCTGCGCAAAATTATTGGCCAACAGTTGGTCAAATAAGGTAAGATAGGCAATCAATTGTTTGGTTTGAGCTTTTCTTAAATCATTTGTGGAATCTGGTAATCCCGATTCACCAATACCATAATTAACCGGAAATTGATTTTGTAAGCTGTAATATGTAGCAATATTTCTGTCTTTACCTATAGAGATCAATCTATCTTTTTCAGTTGGCCTAAGTACTCTTTTGGTGATCAGGCTTGTCAACTTATTATTATAGTGATGAAGTACTTGCTCTGTATTGATCGTAATGGTTAGCCCTTGTATTCTAAATTGAAGATTTTGCAAGGTTGCTTTAACATCCAGGGTAGGTGTTTTGGTATTGTCCAGATAAAACACCCAGTTTTTCCCATCTGAAACTCCCGATTGAATCAATAATTCCTGAACGGTTACAACTCCTTTGACATCCATCATCTCCTTAATCAAATCTGAAGCATGGATCTCTAATTTTCTATCATGTTTTGCTAATTCATCATCATCGATAAAACCGTGTTCGAGTACTGGACCGTCAAAAATCTCGTCAATACGTTTGTTCTTATGTAATAACTCTTGCAGGGTATAAAAACGAATTGCAGGAGAAAGGTAGCTTTGTATCTTAAACAAAAGATCGGCAACTAACCTAGAAATATCATCGCTTTGAGCCGAAACTTCTATCGTACCTCCAATTTGAATTTTTTGCTTATCAAACACATCGATTTCTTCAAAATCTTCACATAAACTTCGGCAGGCTAATAGACGTTGTTTCACTATTTGCCTCAAATTACTTGTTGCTTCTACCAAATCATCCTTTTCAACAATTACTTTATAGAGTCCTTTGGGAGTTAGCACAGTGTCATCTTCAGGTATCACTTTTTCTATCCAGGCATTTTTAACTCCTTTGATATCAATAACTACTTTTCTTAGATCTGACCAGGTAATGGCGCTATTGGTTAGAATGGTCGCCGGACTATACATCTCGTTGTATGCCTCAAGATTATTCCCCAATAAATCCTGAATATCATAATCCAATCGGTATGCCAAATCGGTAATCGTATAGCACAATTGCTCCAGAATGGTGATCCCTGGATCATGTGTGTTATGATCGGTCCAGCTATCTCCCGCTAGCTGTTGGATAGTTTTGATCCCCTCTGATCGTAAAAAATCATAACTCAAAGCGGAGTTCTGAGGTACTTCTTTAGGTATGGTAACTGGTGTTGACATTGGTATGCTATTTTTTATTGCTGTTTTCTATATGATCTACATCAAAGGGATATTATAGTTTCATGATATATGCGAGTACGAAATAAGGAGGACGGTTTTCATGAGATTGATTACCTCCGGTTTGATTCGTGGTAAAAGAATGCTTGTGCTTACCAGCTGGTTTGGTCTTGGTATTTAAAGCTCCATGTGTCTCTCCATCCATCGTAATTGTTTTAAGACCATTACCACTATCATTTCCTGAAGCTGGATGAGAAATATTATGTGTATGATCTGCAATTTCTGATGTATTTCCTGTGTGATTATGAGCTGGTATTTCCTGAACTTTTAATTGCACCTTTTCAGATCCTCCAGTATTTCCAATTTTGTTATAATCATTGTTATTTTCGTTTAATCCAACGATAAACCTTCCTCTCAGGTCGGGTGTTCCGTTTGTTCCATCACACAATGCCCATCCTGTGGGAATCTCATTTCCTGACCACATAGAAATCAGTCCTTGTGGCAATCGTGTATCCACATAGGTTTTTACTGCTCTTTGTGAAGGGATTTTACGGTCACTCGCCTCTCCCCCGTCCTGTAAACTAGGGCTGGCCGACAAATTGTTCATTGCAATATTTCCTGTAACGGTCATTTCATCTGCTACAATTTCGAGGGTGCGTTGGGTAGCCTCCTTATCGGATGACTTTCCGTAAATTTTGAGCGTACCTTCTTCTGATGCAATTTTAGCAGATTTTATATTTGAACTATCTTTCGCGTCTTCAAAAGAAATAGTATCTCCTTTTATTTGTACGGATTCATTTGCTTTTCCATTACGAACAGCAACCAAACCATTTCCCTCTTCTTGGGATACTTCAAAGATTTTGGCACGCTCCTGGGTAGCATCAATTACCGATACTAATGAGGTATCGTTATCTCCTTCAATAGTCAATTTGGAATCAGGCTCTATTGTACCCACTCCTACATTTCCTTTATTGGATTGTATAAATAGTCGGCTTTTACCCGCTGCATCTTTGATATTTAATCCTGGAATTGCCGTAGTTGGTTCATCCGGGTTTATTCTTGGATGCATATTTACCGACCAATTGGGATTATCTTGTTTAAAGTCTGTATATAAATGCAATAATTCTTGTGAGCCAGCAGTATCGCCTTCGGCCATGATTGCTAACGGGTTTCCTGGCACTTTTGCAATCCCGTCTTCCATCTGATTGATGTTAGCATCGATCAATTCTCCAAACTGCTTTTCGGTAGGTTTGTCCCCTTCGTTAAAAAATTCTTTAAGTTCTGTTCTGTTTCGTTTATTAATGTCCATATTATTTCTTTTTTGGAATGCCTTTCCCAGGCAATCTGTTCTTTTTACTAAAAGTCTTTAGCTACTTCAAAATCTGTTTCTATGATCATATGATTAATTCCTTTTTCTGCATCTTCGTCATAGATATTCTCATCTACGATATCTATAAAATGATTGGCCGCAGAAACAATAATCATATTGGGCTCATCGGGTATCACAGCATTTTTTTGATGGGGCAAAGAAGTTACATCAGTAAAATCTTCTCCATCTGTACTCTGAAAGAGTTTGAGGTTTGCAACAAAATCAACGTACGGCCTTTCTGCGATAAAATTGACTAATACTCCAGCATCCAATGTACCTCCCAAATGAATATTATCAGTATCATCAAAGGCCCAGGGGGATAAAAAACGTTTAATCTCTTCAATTAATTTTTCTTTGTAAAAAACAGCGTCTACCCCCAGATTAAACTTAACAGTACAACGGGTAACCACTTGCAGATAGACTGGATTGTTTACTGATATCTCTGCCAAGTCTGGTGAGCGTTGGTCTAGAAACTCTCGTATACGTTCCAGGGTATTAGCAGCTACTTTTGGACCAAAAGGATGAAAAGGCACGCTTTTTCTGATATCTGGAACTACTGTAATTTCAATTTTACCCAACTCTTTGATGGCTGACAGGCATTTGACTTTATATACCTCTGGAAAAGCGTCGAGTACCAAATGTTCATAATCCCACATGGTCAACGCTCTGTTTTTATGTCGTAATCGCTGGCTGATACGTTGATTAAAACTGGATCCTTTTTCTGCCGGTCTTCCGTGAGAAGAAGTAAAAGGCTGGGATATTGACTTTATTTGCGGAATAAATTGTTGTGTATCCCTAATACTTTCTTGTTGTAAAGGTCTACTAAAATGTGTTGTAGCTATCTCTTCATTAGAAAGCACAGCCTGTACCGCCTGGGTTTTAATAGCAATGGTATCTGCAATACCTTTGGCATGTTGTGCTACACTAACTCTGAACCAATGAAACTGATCAGGAAACAAAGTACTTTCTGTGGTGGCATCTTCTGGCATACGGATACGAACAATTCCACTGTTTAAAAGTCCATTCGTAGTATCCGATATCAAATCTGATGGATTAAGTAATTTCCATCCCTCATTGGTAAGATAACTCCATTCTATAGTTGGTCTAGGAACATCAGGATCTGCAGTACCTTCAGCTAGTTGAAAAAGTACATTTATTGCTTGTGGAGGAGTACACTGAGAAATCCCAATATACAGCGCTCCGTTTTGTTGGTATTGTGGAAATAAACTAACATTAGTATCTCTTTGTTGTGCTTGATATCCAAATGGATGGATATGAAATAATCTCTGATCTTCAGCGATGGTTCCATCTTCAAGCAGGATATCAGTTTCGGCAGTATAGCTGAGTTGTAAGCTTTTTAGTTTAGGTTGATACGGAGAAGGAACATTTAGTTCTTTAATTCCTTCTGTAGTAGTCAGTGCCTGTTTGACAAATAGGTCATTATAAAGGGTATGCTGAAAATCGATTCCATTTAATTCTACCTTAAAATAACGTAGCCAATCGGTAACTTCACTTTGATCTGTATCGGTTATTGGCATGAACTTATAGTTATAGTCCGGGCGTGTTTGTTGAAGTAATGCCGGTATATTATGGACTTTTATGACCTCATCATCAGGAAATAATGGCAATTGATCTTTTACTGGAAGTTCATTAAAATTATGATATACAAATACATCGGCAGTAAAATCAGTATTACTTTTTATCTTTTTGTCTTTATCATCAGGAGAAAGCGTATCCTGTTCAATTTTCCAATAATTCTCATAATGCGCCGCAAAATCTTCTGGTTGATTGATCCATTCAGGATGTAACTGCAAATCAGTGATTGCCTTCTGCGCAATTTCTTCATTGGTAAAATACAAGCCCTCTCTCAAGGTTGGCTCAGAACCAAAAGGGTCAAAAGGTTTTTTAGGATTAATTGTGGTTTGATCATTTTGTATAATGATATTCTGTAATCCTGTTACTTCTACACGCAATCCTACCTTTTTAATGGTTAGATCCATCAAACAATCAAATACCGATATCTCGCTCTGTTCATTTAATTGTTGAACAACCTTAGCATTAACGATCATCGCTAATGATGGTATTTGTGCATCAATAAAGTTTGAAGTATTTGGTACTTCAATCCCAACCACGGCTTGCTCTTCTGGGGCTAATCGTATTTCTGTCCTAATGGCATTTACAAACACCTGTGATGCTTCAAACAAGGTTATCGAATCAAGTCCTTCCTTTAGTTTACCAATCTTATCAAGTAGCAAGGATTTATCAGCTATATCCGATACTATTCGATAGATTGTTCCATCTGTATCAATTACCATCTTGTCTTTCTTGAGGCTTTCAAAAAGATCATCAGAATTGCTAGTAATCGTCAACGTATTGTCTGCAATGGTAACTCCGGATAAGGGTTGCCCCACAGATGATTTTATATAATCTCCTAGTTCTATAGTAACTGTCTTCGGAGCAAACCATTGATCCTCACCACTTAGATATATGCTTAAAACATCTCTGGCAATTAGCTGTTTCAGTTTAGCAAGACTTTCATCATCGATTCCTAATTGTTGATACAGTATTATCGTTCTCTGACCTTCCTTGAGTAAAAGTACAGGAGATGTGACCGCAAAGCCAAGTCTGGCAGATTGCATATCATGAGATGCATTACCAAACGTTTTAAATCGTGTGCTTTCTTCTTTGTTATTATACTCACTGAAGGCAAGTTTTTCTGCATCATCGGCAGCGTATATATTGAGTATTTTTTCTTGAGTAGGTGGATTTATTATTCTGCGACGTACTTGCCTTTCTGCATTTTCGAGCAAACTATATACTTCTTCCCAAGACTCATTGGTTACCTCTGTAGTGCTGATTTCCATGATAAATGCAAAATCTGGTACTTTCAATTTTAAGGTTTCTTCGATGAATTCTGAGGCTCCTTGTTGTAAAATAAGGTCTGGATTTTTAAGATCTGCAAAAAGACGTTCGAAAGAAACTTGCTGTCCGCGATAATTTGGTAAGCGGTCTCCCGGATTGGGATCACCATATACTTCTTTTAGCAATAAAGTGAAACCTTGTTCTTCTGATATTCTAGCCAATTGATCTTTTCGAATGAATCTTTTTTTGCGACGATATGCTTCTTCTAATAGTTGATAGATAGGCTTCCAATCTGCAGTTGTCCCATTTTGTTCTTGTGCTTGTTTCTGAAAAATAAGTCGAAACTCCTCTATACTAAGAAACAATTCCTCTGCAATATATTGTTGTACGGATTCATTCTGATCCAACTCAATAAAGAGCTCTGAGATTTCCTGAAACCCTTCAGGGAACTTTGGTAAAGTATCCCCAGGATTGGGGGCCCCTAATGCCATTTGCATCATTGCGGAAACCCCCTGGTCTGGGGTATCAAAATGGTGAAGATGTGTTTGCTCTATCGTAAACGTCTTTTTATCTACAAAAACATTTCTTAATTGAGCAACTTTTGCCTTGTTGATGATCGTATCTTCGGTAGTTGTGTATTGTAGTTCGTTACCTTCTTCATCCTCTCCGGCCAGAAAAACGGTTCCTTTTTTTAACTCAAGTTCTGCATCTTCCTCTGTCAATTCAATCAACACATTAACCATATCCGGTACTGCCTGTTTTAGAGACAACCCTAATCGTTCCTGATAGTAAAAATCCAAATGTTTTTGAGTCAATCCATTGATTTGGATTTTGATATGATGAAGCAACTTTAAAAAAGTTAGAAAAAGTACTGTATGTGGACTTGAGACTTTCTGTTTTGTACGCTGATCTTTTAGAAAACGATCCGGATTTTCAACATAAGCAGCTAATTGACTGGCCCATTGTTTTCGCAATGATGCTTTTCCGGTTTCTGAAGCCTGATAATAGGTTGTGGGATCTTCAATCAAAAAGGGCTCCCAGGTTCCTGTCGCTTGATTGTTTTTATCAAAAAATACCAGTTCTTTTGCCAGCTTTTGTGCTTCCTGAATCAACTCCTCCATACTTCGGTTCTCTATTTCAACATAGGAAGGATCCAACCGTTCTGTAGTATCATTCTGCTTACTTGCCCCATCTCTAAATATGAGCCAGTTTGTTTTTATTGTATTTCTCATGTCTTTTGACAGCTTATTATGCTATGTAACTTTTACTTTATCATTACTTGGTATTAACTTTCCTGTTCCCATATAAAATGGTGTGGGGTCTGATACAGGAGCACTTCCTGGAGGAATTATTTTTGCTGGAGATTTCACTTCAAATCGTGCGATAAACACACTACCTCTAATGAGTACAGGTTTATTACCGCTCTTAGTCTTTTTTGTAACCTGATCTGGTCCTAATGTTACTATTTTTAGATTCCCTGTTCCAGGTATTGGGAAAGCTGGACTGGTATAGGTACATCCTGAAACTTCTACGTTACCTTCATCTCCTTTTATCGCTACTTTTTTACTTTTTACAGTGGTTTTTCCTGTCGCTTTTATTTTTCCTGGTTTAACTGCAACACTAGCAGGCCCATAAATAGGATCAAACAATACTTTATCACCATCCACGACAATTGTATCTAAAGCCATTTGCTATTCTTTTAAAAGATTAAATAAATGCTTCGTTTATATAAAAAGGATATACCAGATTAAATCTATTATTGGTCATTCGTATGGTATAGGCTACTTTGATATGGATCAATCCCTTTTCAGGATCGGTATTATCTAACTCAATAACATCTACTGTTATTCTTGGTTCGTGATTTAAGATCGCATCAGAAATTGCATTTTTGATATCAGTAAGAAGCCGTTGATTCATATTTTCGAATACGTAATTTTTTAATGAACAACCGTAATTAGATTGCATCACCCGCTCATCCAAAGAAGTAGTCAATAAAATAGCTAAGCTTTGTTCTATATCCTTTTCACCGGCGACCATTGCTATCTGATCACCTCCTTTATAAAATTGCGGTGGAAAAGACCAACCACTACCTAAAAATTTATTATCATCAATCATAGTATCTACTTTTCTTTATTTCCTTTAAATGATATCTACTGTTTTCCCTTTTATAGCCACTGATCCGCTTGCTTCGATTTTCAAATCTCCTTTGGACATAATCTTACAATCTTTTGCACTCAGTATGTCAATTCCTTTTTTGTTTAATTCGACCTGGTTACCATGGCTATCTGACAGTTCTATACGCTTTTGTTTTTCATCAATAGTAATTCGATTTTTATCAGAAGTAGCAATGGTGATACATTGTTTTTCTTCATCCAAAAACAGCTGAAAGTTTGATTGGGTAAAAATTCCTTTGGATTTGGGATGCTTATCCAATGGAAGGGGTGGTTTGTTAATAGGGTTATAGACAGATCCCATTATAATTGCGTGTCTTGGATCATCGTTGAGAAACCCTACAATTACCTCATCATTTGGTTGCGGTATAAAAAAAGTACCTCGATTTGCTCCTGCGTCCAGCGTTGTTAAACGTGCCCATACCGTTTGTTTTTCTCCAAAAGCAGGTATAGTAACCTTAATGCGGTGCAAATTATCTGGATCTCTTTCTGTAGGTTGCACTACCCCTATTTGTAACCCATTTACTCCTGGCAATAATCCTGCTGCCGGTGTATCCATAACTTTATTTGAAGCAGTAAACCAGCAAGCTTCCATTCCTATTTGAAGATACGTATCCCAACCATCAACGGTAACCTCTTGTCTAACTGCAGATATAACATTTTTACCAGAGAATGTCTTGCTAAAATCTTTAATTACCAGGGTATCACCAACCTTTATTTTACCAGTTCCCGGAATTTTAACCCATCCTTTTATAAGTGAAAGTCTAGATTTTAATACTTGTGCGCTAGACCATAATTTAAGCTCCATAGAGGTGGTAGGAACCCCCGTCATTAACATAGCTTTTTCTGTTCCCATAGTCTGAGCTATCTTTGGGATATCAATATGTTTTTGAGACAGTTTATAGCCTGAGCCCTGGGTAGGTTGGGTCAACTTATTTTTAGTAATGTCCCAGGCAAATGCCTGTACCGAATTGTATTGTTGATCTGCACTAATTTGCAACTCGAAATCATAAATTTCGCCCAATCCAAGTTCTAAAGTACCTGATGCTTTTTGTAACCTAGGTTTAAAAATAGAGACCTTCCCGTTATATATACTAACAAGCTGAGCATTTGCTTCTGCCCTTGACAGCATAAAATCCCAGTCTGTAGTATAATACTGTATCATTTGTTGGTGGGTCACCGGTGTATTTTCAATGATCCCTTTTTCTAATCCATTTTGTTTCAGCAAACTTTTGTAAATCTGCACATCCTCTACTTTAGCATGCACTTTATTTTTTCGATGACTATTCATCTTTATGGTTACATCACTGATTTCGACAGTAAGTGTGGGGTTGATTCCATTAAGTTCGAACACCTTATTCACTACTATACCACTAAATATCTTAGTTTCTTCTTCTGTCTTTTCTTCATACTTTAAAGCAATTGTTATTTGTTTACCGAGATCAAATGAAGTGTCATCCAAAATCTTAAACTCTTTTTTGGGTATATCTCCATCTATAAATCTAAGTTCGGCTGTTGGAATTTTGTTAAATTCGTTTGTCACGTCGATAGAAAGCAGCTCGTATGTACCGCTAATTTCTATACCCTCACTTTTTATAATTGCTGTAACTACTGACATGTTCTTACTTTTCTATTGGTGGAAAATAAATTCGCTGCCCGGGTTGTAGGTTTCTGAAATTATCCAGGTTATTTGCTTTTGCTACCCATGGATAATATTGGGCAGATCCATAGATTTGTTTACACATTAATGGAAGTCGATCGTGTGCTCCCACAATTCGGTAATGTGTAAGATCCGGAGAATTCTTTCCTTCCTTTTTAAGTCTTTCGACTGTTTCTAAATCTCCAAAAAACTCGGTATCCAGCTCTGCTCTTAAAGGAATACCACTGCCTGTAAATTGGGTGTAATTAATATTTACAGAACTTAATCTACATTTAAAATACAGGTCACCCCAAAGTAATATCAAATATGGAGGTTGATGAATATCCCCGTCCATCTTGCTGGTCAGCTCTAAAAACTTCTGAACTTTTTTTGAAACATCATTACGATCAAAAAGATTACGTATCCCAAAATGTGTATCTACTTTGTTCCCATCCAAAATAAGTTTAAGACTTAGTTTTTCCGGTTTAGAGAATCCATATTTAGCTTCACTACCTGTAGTATTTATCCCTTGTTTTCGGCTGTATGTATTTTGATAGGACAGCGAATAGGATTCAGGATTAAACATCGCCTCAAACGAACCTAATTTTTTAACTCGCGTTGCATCTGTAAAACTGTATATAGTTAGTTTTTCTAATATGGTAAAAGAATCAAAAGTCATAATTATCTACGATTTTTCTTTTTTAATATTTTTAATACTTGTGTTACACATTCTTGTACTATATTATCCTTATTATGGTCATCATTCATGGAGGACTTTTTTTGGTCTTCTTGAAGTACGGCTCTAATTATTAATTCTTTAATCTCTACTGGCATGACTATAATCCTACGGTTTGAAATCTGGTATATGCTAACTCCATTGTATCGATAAGAACAGTATTAGACTGCCCATCGAGATCTGAAACAGACCATTTCACAGGATATGCTTTAAAAAACATCCAAGCGCCTGCTGGAACCGAAATTCCGCCAATCTCATTAAATAATGTTATCAATACATTAGAAGGTGCAAACTTGAAACTCGAAAATGCAATATTAAATTCCGCGGTTAATGGCGATGGAACAAAGCTTGTGCTATACCCACGCTCTAAAACCAGATTGTTGTAGTTTACCTTACCTGGTAAACGATGTGCAAAAAGATTTTGCCCGCCTTCGTTTACAGTATCTGTTTGTATATCTGCACTAAGTCCACTTACTTTTTGAAATCGAAAATCGATTGGATTAGGAATTACTCCTCCTGCAAAGAAAAAGACACCAAATCGATGGGATAATGCTGGACTTGGATCTACAATTTTCTTGAAATTTTCTAGTGCTCCCATAGGTTCTATTATTCGTGGTGTGTTAATTTTATATCGTGAGCAATTAAATCCAGACTTTCGATGGCAATATCATTTGTACTGGCATTAAAAGAAGGAGCATTCATTTTTATAGGTAATGCTCGATACACCTCCCAGGTTACGATTGGTGTGTTGGTTTCATCACATAATGCTATGTTGATGTTCTTCTTATCTTCAGTGCGTAGCCAGTCGTACAAAAACCTTCTATTTTTGACAACACCCCGTTTTAGACTTACATTAATAGGTTTACGCTGAGCACGGATCAGGTGATCCCCCATTAACCAACTGAAACCGTGTCTGTATAATACATGCTCATAGTCCATTTCTAAACCTGAAATTTCAGAAAAATACATCCCTTCTTCTATACCATCAATGATTACTTGATAGTTATAAACTGGTAAAGGATACTGCTGAATAATTGTATGCTTGTCTGTTGCCATAATGATAAATTTTACAATGAATTGCCGGTCAAATCAAAAGCCTGGATTAAACATTTCCATGAAGGATTAAGCTTCTTCCATAGTTACACGAAATGCCATAAGCTCCATGGATTCTAATGCCACTTCATTTGAACTTGCATCAAAAGAAGGAGCCGTTAACTTGGTTGGAAATGCATCAATGACTTTCCAGCTTACAATCGTGCTTCCTGTTTCATCCAACAAATGCACTACAATATCTTTTTTATCAATACGGTTTAATTCGATATCATTAATCCATTCATAAAAAGCCGGAATGCTTTTTCCTTTTACGAATCCTTTTTCAAGCGTGATATTAACCGGTTGAATCTGACCTGGCATATACATAATATTAGGCCCAACTTTACCACCTGCGGCAAAGCTTTCTTTATAGGTTATTGTTTCAAAAGATAGATCCAGACCTGTAACTTTGGAAAAGCTAAAAGATGCTCCATCGATGTCTACCCTATAGTTATACGTTACTAATGGGTAATCTGTTTTTATTTGTTCTTTTGTTAAAGCCATTTTCTTTACTATTTAATTATGATTGAACATTAAGTGGCTTCGGTAAGGAAATTTTACAATTGAATTACCAAACCACCTTTAAAAACTACTCTGGTTTATACTTCCTGTAGTTTATGTGAGAATTTCAGTATGATAAATTCTGCAGGTCTTGCTGCTGCAATTCCTATTTCTACTACCATACGACCTTCAAGAATATCTTGTTGTGTCATTGTTTTCCCTAATCCCACATTGACGAAATAGGCTTGCTCTTCGGTTGAACCTACTAAACCACCTTGTTGCCAGATTCCATACAAGAAGCTTTCGATCATAGCTTTGACCTTTAACCAGGTGGTAGGGTCATTAGATTCGAATACGGCAAAATGCGAAGCTTTTTTTGTAGATTCTTCTATCATGTTAAATAATCTACGTACAGATACATATCGCCACTCATTATCATTTCCTGCCAGTGTTCTAGCTCCCCATACCAGAGTTCCTTTACCCACAAAGCTTCTAATAGCGTTTACTGATTTTCCTGCGGTGGCATCAACATTAAGACGTTCCTGATCTGCAGAACTTATTTTTACAACTGGTCCTATTACGGAGTTTATGCTTACATTGGCTGGAGCTTTCCACACTCCTCTTTCTCGATCTGTAGTAGCATACACTCCAGCAACGGCAGCACTAGGTGGTAATACGATTGTTTCTTTGGCTAATTCGCTTTTAATTTTACTATATAAAGCGGTACCTTCTTTACTTTCTAGGCTTACAGATCCTTCGCCTCCACTTTGTTTGATTAGTTCCTGACCACTAGCTCCGGGAGTTTGATTTACCAGTCCATTTTGATTCACTGCTTCTATATCAAAATTATCTTTATCTTCAAATGCTTCCCACGCAGCCAACAAATCATTAACGACGATCCCATCTGCAGGAACATTAGAAATCGTTAAAAGTTTGCTTGATGGAATAGAAAATTCTATAGTGTCACCACTGCCTCCGTTGATTCTATATTTTGGTGTTTCAGAAATACTACCGGTATAGGTAATTTTAATGCTATCGTGTATTATTTCAAAAAATGCAGTATCTGAAGATGAAGATAGATTGATGATACTCACATCACTATCATCATAGATATGGTTAAGCGAGGTATGTATATATGGTGTATACGCCGCGCCATATTTTAGATTGTTAGTACCTATTGCATTTCTAAATCCACTAGCATCTTCATCATCTCTCTTGATATCAAAAATGCAAAATCTATCCTTTAGGTCAGCACATTGCGCTAGAGCCTGCTGACAGATGGCATAGTAATCATTTGCTGATAGTTTAGCTGCCTCACCTAGCATAATAAGAGTTGGTTCGTCTTCCTTACTTAAGATTTCAAGTCCTCTTTCAAAAGCTTTTTTTGTGTAACTGTCTTCAAAAGAACCTACTGATACAATGTAACAATCGCCACCTCCATTTTTGAAATAAAGATCTAAAGCATAGTATAACGTACTTGCGGGTGGAGTAGCAGTAAGTTTTTGTAGTTGCTCGTCGTCATCAATAAGAACTTCAAATTCTGATTTTTGAGCACCTCCATATATTTCTTTAAATTCTAAAAAAGTAGAAACTCGTATCGCCTTATCAGATATACTTTTTCCTTCTTTTACTGCTTTTTCGGTAAACCCAATAAAAGCGGGTACTGCTGTTGACACACCTGCAATGGATTGTGGCAAAACGGGTACTTCTTCTGTGTACACATCAGGTGTTAAAAAACTAGACATATTATTTGATTTTAAAATGTTTATACTTGGCATACCTAAAAATTCCATGTAAGTTTTTTGATCTGCCTTTTACTTATTTAATTTTAATTATTTGAATACCTTGTTGTTGTGCGCGGGGATTTGGTAGATGGCTGATGAGCACATCTTCGTTTTGAAGCAGTTTGATATTTTTAATGGGTTTACTGCTGTAGGGGATTGCATCTCTAGATTCAAAGACTCTAATTTGACTATTCGGAAAATTTAATTGTAGAGAACTTATAATCTGATCCGATATATTTTGATCAATACTGATTTCATGAAAACGTATTTGTTCATCTCTGGATTCTAATCTTACATTAGTATCTTGAGAATTAGAAACGAAATAGTACTTCCATTTTATAGATTTTGCCCTGAATATTGCTTTAAACTTAGCTGATTCACCAATAGGCTCTGTATTGATTTTATTTCCTGCGATTATAATATTTGCTAATGCCGGGAAACCTTGAAAAGTACCTTTTTTCTCTATCTGGGTACTTATTAATTCTGAACTATCTAAGGGTTGTTGCAAATTTGTGAAAGAAATCATGTTTCCTTTTTCTATGGCAGAAAAATCTGTGACCTCTTGAATACTCCCTGATGTTGGATATATGTAAAAAGTGAATGCATCATTTTCTCCTAAAACCGGGAAGGTAGTACCTTCTTCATCAAAAGGCGCTAAAACCTTTATTCTTCCAGATTCTTTTTTTAGTAGGCAACCCAAGCTAATTAAGCGTTTTTTGGTTTCATTATCCGCAACCAGTATTAAGTCCTTGGGTATCCCCGAAAAATAAGGATGTATAATTTCAATATGAAAGAATTCACGATATTCCATCTTTCTACTTATTATGTTTTTAATTCAATTTGTATCTTAATTATTGATATAATCTTTTCTGTTTCATAAGAACCTTTGCCTATTTTTGGCTAGTGTCCAGTGTTATATTTGATAATGGTTCTCCAACAAATTCTATACTTTGGTCATCGATAAATGATAATAGACGCACCCTATATAACACAGAGGGTAAATAGGAGGTGTTTAAAGAATGCCAAACTTGATTTTGTTCTTCTAAGGGTAGTGATATAAGTTCTACAATCAACTTTTCAATATTCTCATCAGATAATTGTGGAGAGTTGAGAGGATCAAAAATTCTATTCACCTGAAAAAACTTGATCAAGTGAGATAAAAACTTAAGTGCTTGATCATATTTGTTAAACTTGGATACAAACAAAATCAAAAGCTCAATTCTTATTTCCGGATTAGTCTGCGTACGGATTCCGTTTCTTACAATACCCGAATATTGATCTGCATTTCTAAATTTTCTATCCTCAGAAATGTTGATAAGAAAAGGAGTGATTTTATCATTAGTAAAAGAAACAGGGTCATTATTATTGGTACTAATAAATTCAATAATATTTGACTCCGTAGTTCCTACTACTTTTTTAAAGTGCTCATTTAATTTATCCTTTAAAACATTTAACACAACATCTACCATAATATAGGCTTGGCTTACTAATTTGATGTTTCAAAAGTAATTCGGGAAGAGGCATTAGTTATAGCACAAGTCCGGCAAATCCATACAGATTTCCGACATGAGCAAAGTATCAAATCGACGTACTATAACTTTTGCGACATTGATGAGAATAAATGATATGACTTATTAGATAGTTACAAAAAAATAACCGATTAGAAAATCTAATCGGTTATCATATGTACTCAAGGTGGGAATCGAACCCACACTCCCGAAAGAACTGGATTTTGAATCCAGCGAATTATAAACATTAATAACTACAAACAAACCTAAACATCTATTAAAGCACCATATATAGTAATTTACAAAGATCATTAGAGTTCATTAAAGTTCGCTTGAAACTCATAATTGTTTAACCTATGTTTAACCCAAATTGTGTATATTTGTAAAAAATATAGGCAATTTATGGCATCGGTTAAAGCAATCCTTTATCGCAGTAAAAAGAAAGCAGATGGAACACATCCCATAGCATTACGCATCATCAAAGACAGGAAACCTGCCTATCTTTATCTTGATTGGATAGGCAATAAGTATTGGGATGACACAAAATCTAAAGTAAAAAGTTCTCATCTAAGCCATAAAAGACTCAATAATCTTATCTTAAAGAAACTTACCCAAGCTGATGATCTTATCTTAGAATTTGAATCTAATAATAGATTTTACACAGGAGCATCTATACTAAAGCTCGTTAAGGGGAATCGAAAAAACATTTCCTTTTTTAAGTATGCAGAAGAATATATTGAAGAACTAGAGAAAACCAATAAACACAGTAGAGCAAGCTCTGACAAAGCCAGGATAAAAAGAACTAAGGAATTTACAAATAACAGAGATATTGCCTTTCAAGAAATTGATCAAGCATTTCTTAAAAAGTTAAGAGTATTTCTTATTGCAAAACATCAGTCCTCAGAACGATCTGTTTTAAATACGTATGTAGTAATTAGAACTATATTTAATAAAGCAATCAGCGAAGGTATTGTAGATCAAAAGTACTACCCTTTTGGTAAAGGTAAAATTCAAATAAAATTTCCCCAAACTTTAAAAATTGGTTTAAGTGAAGATGAAATCACTGCTATAGAAAACCTCGAACTCAAAACTGGAACAACTATATGGCATAGTAGAAACATATTTCTTTTTTCGTTCTATTTGGCAGGTATGAGAATTTCTGATGTCTTAAAAATAAAATGGGAAGCTATTCAAAATGATCGACTCTACTATAAAATGAATAAAAACAGTAAGGCTGATTCTGTTAAATTGACTTCAAAAATTTTAAGTTTGTTATCTCACTATCAAAAGGACAAGCGATCCAATACTGATTTTATATTTCCTGAGTTAAAAAAGGCAAATCTTAAAGATTCAAAGGATGTCTATAATAAAACCAAAACAGCCACAAAGAAGTTTAACAAATACCTTAATGAACTTGCCCAATTAGCAGAAATTGATAAAAAAATTACATGTCACATTGCTCGACATTCTTTCGGTAATATTGCCGGAGATAAAATATCTCCACAAATGTTACAGAAATTGTACCGCCATTCTAACCTGAGCACTACAATTGGTTATCAAGGTAATTTTATTCATAAAAATGCAGATGAGGCTTTGGATAGTGTATTGAATTTTTGAATGAAATCATGATATTGATAAGTGATAATATTTACAATTCCTGTATCAAGTCTTTCGAGAAAGAATGACAATATGATTAAGGTTGCAAAAGATAATAAAACAACTAATGATTATTTAAGATATTATAAAATTGATGATTGGTTGGTTTGTTGAAATAAAAAAGTCATTTATAATGAAAAACTACTGCAAAATAATAATGTAGCTGTTCTATTTTAGTGAAAATGAAGTTAAATAACCTATCTCCATACTTCCATATTTTTATTATAGTTATTCTTTAATCCAACCTTTATATCCTGATATAACTTTATTGGTGGACATCATAGTAATTCCAATGATTTATCCTTTATCATGGCAATATACTATTGAAATCGAATTGTTTGATTCAAGAATTTCTGTAAGCTCAACTTGTTGCTTGTTTGCACTTAACTACTTCAATAACATGAAAAATGATTGAATTTATATGGACCGTATTTAAAATATCCATTTTCATATTTTTTTCTTTTTTGAGCCATAAAATATGCCAATCAAAACCAAAACAATACCAACAATATGATACCAAACGATGGTTTCGTCTAGAAGTAAAAATGATAAAATCACTGCACTAACAGGCATAATTCCTGTAAATAACCCTGCAATACTTGCCGATACTTTTGAAACTCCATTAAACCAAAGGAAAAACGATATAACCGAGCCAAAAATCCCATAATAAAAAATAGGTAAAAAATCATGCATAGTGTAGTTCGCTACAGCAGTAAAGTCCACATCAATAAATGCAAATGGAACTGAAAAAAGTAAACCAATCCAAATAATATGAAAAGAACCATGGATTGCCGGTATTTGTTGAGTTTTCTTCCTGAAAATTGTAAATAACGCTTCACTAATTACTGCAAAAATGATCAACAAATTACCATAAACTCTTTGCGATTCTAACTGATCATTATTATGCATATCAGAAAATACATTAATCATACTAATACCCAACATTGCAAATATAATTCCGATCCACATATTCTTTGAAATCCTTTCTTTTAAAAAGAATAGCGCTATTAATGCAATAAAGGCTGGAGTTGTACTAGTAATAATACCTGCGTCTATTGAAGAAGTCATTTTAAGCCCGTAAAAACTCAACATCCTAAATAATACAACCCCTGTTATTGCTTGTGCAAATAAATATTTCCACTCTGATTTAGTGGGAACAACCTTCTGGTATTTATTTTTGATTATATATGCTGGAGTTATTCCTATAAATGCTACAATTAAAGTAAGTGTGGTACCAAAAAATGTTGGAAATTTACCTACTATTAATTTACTTATCACAATAGTACTTCCCGCTATAGCCATAGCAAAAAACAATTGCATGTAAATAGACATTATATTTTTCTTATTCATCTATTAGTTCTATATATTCTGATGTCCCACCTGTTTGATCTCCATTTAACCAGGTCCAAACAAACCGTAATTGTAATTTCCCTGAACTATCTTTTGTAATAGTCCCCTTCGACTCTCCAGATTTTAATTCACCATTATCAGTAATACATTGAAATAACAATTCAATAGTATTAGAACCAGTTTGTTTCCCAACAATTGTACCTTTAAAAATGGCTCCTCCTTTATAACTTCCGGTAATTATTTTATCATTTTGATAATACCGAAAAATAGTTTCGTTAGAAGACAAGCCTTTGTTGTTTTCTATAGCGATAAATTTTTTGCTATTTAAATTAAACACATTCTAAGTTTTTGAGTTTACAATCTTGTAGAGAAAATTTTTCATTTTTTTTATTGATGATATACTGCGCAATAACTGATTATTTCCTCTTTTTTTTCACAAATATTAAATCTTCTTTAGTGACTGTTAACTCAGGAGATAGTACTAGTACCTCTAGATTTCTTTTTTCCATTTGACTATGTTTTTTTAATCCACGAGTAACTACATCAGTCATTTTTTCTTTCAATTCTTCCAATTCATTTTCATCAAATGATATTGGTTCTCTTTTAGATATAAGCTTTTGTATTCTTTTTAATCTATACTTATATTTTTTTCTATACTTATTTATATCAACAGGAATTAATTTTACCGCAGCTTTAATACCTCCTATTTGAGGAATTACATCAATAAGATAAATTTTACCCGCCTCTAAATTGGCTTCAACAAATGATTTATTTTCTGATCTAGCCCAAAATAGATGTTCTCCTGGACTACACTCATACTTCATATACTTGTAGCCATTAAACCTTCCGATTGGTTTTTCTCCATCAAAATAAGTGAAGTTAATTAAAGCTCCTAATGTACTTGCTCTAGTAAAGTATACAATAGTTTTCTCTTCGGAAGGAGAGTCAACACTCTGTGAAAATGTTAATAAGCTTTGAAAGAATATTATAATTAAGCAAAATTTTATTTTCATTTTTTAATGATTTTAGTTTTGAACGTTTTTATATATGAATTATTGGCTATCTAAAAGTGTAATTAAACCCAAGATACAAATCAATACCACTTCCCTTTAGGGTATCAAAATCAAAAGTTCCGATTATCTCTTTTATATCATAGCTAATACCATAATATTTCAATCCCATTAATACCCCAAATCCTTTCGGTCCTATATATTCGTATTCTGTCAGAAGGTGAATTCCTGACGTATTATCATAATCTAAAGTTCCGTTTAGACCAACTTCGGCAGCATCGAACTTTAAGGTGCCACCAGTATAGGACCCATAGCCAATCCCAAGATTAAGAGTTTGATCTCTTTGCGGATTGATTCCTATTAAATATTTGAAAGTAGGCTGAAAAATATATCGTTTAAATCTAACCGAAGCATTCTCCAGTGAAGGCCTTAAATGACTGGATTGATATCCGAACCCCATTCCTATACTGTAGGTTTTATTAAAAATATATTCTCCTAAAAGAGCAACATGCCATCCGCCACCGCCACTTATACTAGATATTCCAGTATCTACAAATTCATTGTTGTTATTAAATTGAACAAAATCAATAACATCAATATTTTTAAACCCTAAACCGAAGCCTGTTTGAAAACCTATTTTAAAATAATTTTCTTTTGAAGAGCTACTCTGATCTTGCTGACCATGAGCAATTGAGTAAAGAACCATTGCTAATAACCAAAGTGCATTTTTCATTATAATTCCTTAATTTTTTGTTTCGGAACAAATGTATTTTTGAAAAGATAATTGAAGCTCACTGTTTTTGGTGATTTTGGTTGAAGCCAAAGTTTTAATAGTAATGATTCAACTATCCTATAGTATCATCACGCTACAAGATGGTAGAATTTAGCATAGATTTAAAAACTCAAAATCAATGAAATAAGGCTATTTTTTTTGAATAGCTTTCTTTGTTTGCTGTGATTTTTAAAATATAAAAGCCATCGGTTAAACCAGTAATATCAATTGGAATTTCTTTCACTTCTTGATCTAAGTCTTTTTCAAATACCAGTTTTCCGGTAAAGGTGTACAACTTTAAATTCACTTTTTTGACAGTATTAATTTTGATAAACAAAGTACCATTTGTTGGAATAGGATATATCGTATTTGCTATTTCTTCGGGAACTGGTTTATCTTCTTCCAGTACTGTGTCATTATCATTACCAATTTCATCATCATTATCTACTTCATCGTCATCATTATCATCGTTATCAGGTATGGTATCATCTACTTTTCTTGGTAAAATAGCCCATTTTGGATTCCCTTCTGTAGAGGAAAGCACCTTACTTTGAATCCATGTCCAAGCATCTCCCCCACCAGGTAAATCTGCTATCATAGCCATTGCTCCTAGGGCGTAATGTGGATAAGAATCAGACCCCCAGTTTATTGTTGTATTAAAACGATCTTCTATATTAAAATCACTTAGATATGCATCTTGTGCACTTAACCAATCCTGAAAAAATTCGCCATTCTGATTTTGTACAGGAGCACTATATGCGGCAATTAGGTGAGGATTATACCCTGATGTGGTCATTTGTTCAATCATATAAGGAGCAAACCATTCACGAATTCCTTCAACGGCATACCCAATTTCTTGAGCTTGCCCGATAGCAAATAAGAGAAATGCATGTTCCCAAGGCGCCGTTCCTGTAGAAACTTTAGCCACATCTAATGGCTCTCTTGCTCTAGCATTTGTTCCCTTATTCCAGTGTCTTAATAGTGATGGTTCATGAGGTTTCGCAACAGTATTACCCCAGTTCCACATGGGATCACTCTGATGAGAGCTCCCCGTTACATTGCGTTGTCCTTCCCACAATGCAATTGCATCGTTTATCAAATCGGTATACAATTTTTTTTCAGGACTTTGATCAGGACTTAACAATGCTGTTCGGGTACGATTTCTAAAAACCCAGGCATCGCCTCTTATCTGCCCCTGAATTCCTCCGTAAGCACCTGTAAGTCCCCTACCCCATGGTGCTATAGGAGCTTCATGCAAGGAGTGATAAGAAGCCCAAAAATATAATTCTTCTAAATAAAAGTAATCTCCACTTAGCATATATTGTACAGAGAAGGGATCAGGTGTATGTGCAGCATCTGGAACCCAAGGTTGATAATCTGATGCATCAGGATCGTAAGCATCAGAAGCCCAGTCTCCAACAATATTTACAAAATCAATTGCTTTAGTTCCAACAGAGGTATTGTTTGTATAGTACGTGCCATTTAGCATTAATGTAGGCCTTCCAATGACAGATATTGGTTTCCCTACGGCTTTAGTAGTTTTATCTCTGTCAAAATAGCGCGTTACCGCCCCACGGCTTATACTTCCTTCACGAAAATGCACGGGCCATGCTGCAGCAAGATCAGCATGCCCATAAGCTACATCTGTTGCTTTTCTATTCCAGGTAAAAAACCAATCTGACGTAATAGTTGGATATGGGCCTATCTCCATTCTACCTCCTGTTGTGGGCATAGCTCTTTGCCAAATAGCATGATCATAAATATCATTAGAAGATAACCATGTATTGTAATTACTAGTAATTCGATTATTATCTATGGTTTTTGTCACATCGTAGTTCGGTAAATATTTAGTTTTAATTAAATATTCTAAATTATGATTTATAATGATATCAGAAGGTTGGCCATTAATCCAATATTTTTTGGTCCAACGAGATCCTACATACATCTTTAAAGGTGACTTGGTTATGGGGAGATCATATTGAATGGTTGGGCTTGTTGCTCCCGTTTTCAATATAATATCACTAACTACTACATCCTGAAGCGATTCGGTATTAGACACTTCTCCTATAAAACGTATCATAACCTTATGAATCCTTGGCCAGAATGTAGCCTGAAAAATTGGCCGAAAAGATCGATGCTCATCAAACCCAATATCATATTTACTTACAGCATGCCCTAATGAAGTTTCCTGATTCGAATGATCAGCTATTATAACCGTAGTAGCGATTGGCCCTTGAGTCCAATAAACATAATCATCATTTTGTAACATTTGCCTTGCAGAAGCATTGACAGTTGATCCATTAGTAAGCTCTATGATTGCATCAAAGTCATAAGAAGAGTCTAACATTTCCTGTTTAGCTAAAGAAGTATTGTTGCCAGAAGCCTGATTTTGAAATGCTACGAATACCGATGTATTCGCTTCAAGAACAGGGATCAAAAATGAGATAATAGCGAATTTGACACTACCGTCATTATATCTGTTTTTAACGTCTGCTTGGGTTAATATTGTAACATCGCCAATAACTACCTGAGGGTAATCTACAATTTCTCCTTTTATAAAAGGCCTGCCTATTTGAATTGGATAATTATTTGTGGTAACATTATTAATTTCGGTAATGATTAATTCATTATCCTGATTTTGGATTGAAATAGTGTTTTCTGAAGCTATAGCATCATAAAAAATAAATAATGAAAATGATAGGAGAACGAGATGAATAAGTTTCATAAGACAAGTTGGATTTATGATTAGCCTAATATGTGTTTTTCGAATCCTTCGAAATTAACAACCACCACAAATCTTACCGTTTATGACAATATTATAGTAACGTTTATTAGTGAAATTGAATTATAACCCTTTTAAGTGATGTTTCTGGGGAAAAAAAATTGCTTTCTTTGTGAAAATACTAATAGACCCATGCGAAGTACATTTTTATTTATACTATTAATTTTCATTAGTGGAAATCTTTTAGCACAGAATCAAAAAGAATTCAATACAATCCATGATGAGATTCGTAGTGAAGTAAAAGAAAAAGATCTTAATTATGTATTGAAAAGAATCGATTCTTTATATGAGATCAGCAAAACGGTGGCCGATACTACTTCTATGTTTAAAGCAATTCGGTTAAAAGGATTTGCTTATGAGCAAAATGGAGATTACACTTCTGCTATACATGTGTATAAAATGGAAAGTAAAAAAATAATGCCTTATTCTCAATCTTATCTAAAAGATTCTCTCTCGATGATTACTTTTTACAGTATTGGTAAGCTTAGTAGAGACAAAGGAGATTTTGTTGAGGCATCAAAATATTATGTAAAATCTCTAGAACTAGCACAGAAACATAATGACACTTTATACCTTTATGGCAACTACAATGGCTTTTCCAGAGTTTTTATTTTGCAAAAAGATTTTAAGCAAGGTAAAGAATATCTACATAAAGCATTACAATATACAACATCAGACAAAGGCAAATATAGGGTTTACAATAATCTTAGTAATATTAGTTTTTATCAGAAAGAATATGAAGAAGCAAAAGAATTTCTTATTAAAGCACAGCAGTTATTAAAAGAGGATGATTACCCCGAGTTACTGAACAACTATAACAATTTATCTGCCATTAATCATAATCTTGGTGATCATCAAAAGGGATTAGATTATATCATAAAATCCTATGAATTAGCTGTAAAAACCAATGCTAATGCAAAAAATTTAGCTAGAGCTTTATTGAACATTAGTACTTCGTATACAGAACTTAAAGATTTTAAGAAATCAGAATTATACATGACAAAATGTGATTCTATGATGAAAAGCGTTCAATCTATAGACCTTAAAAGAGAAATGTATAAAAGTTTTAGGGATAATTATAAGGATATTGGTAATTATAAAAAAGCATTACAATATTCAACACTTTTTATGAATTATAAAGACAGCATTCTAAATGAGCAAAACTTAAAAACAATTCAGGATCTTAAACTAAAGTATGAAACCGACATTAAGGATAAAGAATTAATTAATCAGGCAAAGTTACTTTCTTCTAGAAAAAGACAAAGTAACTATTTGTGGGTAGGACTTTTATCAGTAATCATATTACTAGGTATCTCTACATACTTATATCGTCAAAAATTAAAAACTCAAAAATTACTATTAACCAACAAAGAAGCCTTAAACGAAGAGCAAATTGCCAAACTGTTAGAGGAACAGAAATTAGAAACAATAAAAGCACAACTCAATGGGCAAAACAAAGAACGCGAACGAATTTCAAAAGATCTTCATGATAGTGTGAGTGGAGATTTGGCTGCTATAAAACTACAATTATCTCAAGTTGCAGGACAAGCCAATGAAATACAGATATTAGCAAATCGTTTGGATCAGGTATATCATGAAGTTCGTGCTATTTCTCATGATTTATTACCTAAGGAAATTAATGTCAACACTTTTACAGACTTAATACATCAATTGATTTCTTTTAAAACTACTGAAAGCACTAAAATTCATACAGAGTTTTTTCCTGAAAATAATTTGAATACATTATCTGAACGCTATCAAGTAGAAATATATCGTATTTTTCAGGAGCTTCTTACAAATATTAATAAACATGCCAATGCCAAAGAAGTATTTATAAATATTATTCATCATGAAGAATATATTAACATTATGATGGAAGATAATGGACAAGGGTATGATACTACTAATGCAAATAACAAGGGAATTGGCCTTAGAAACATAAAATCGCGATTAAAAGAACTTCATGGTCAACTAGAAATAACAAGTTCACCAGGACAAGGAACCATTGTTAATATTAATATTCCTGTTATAACATAAAAGTAAATAAAAATCGCTCAATGACTTTTTTGTTTTTTCGGAAGGCCTTCTACATTCTAGAGTTGCGATATGGCCTTTGCCAATTCTTCTATTTTATGGATATCTTCAATGTTTGCATACCTCAGATTTTTAATAAATATATTTGTATTTATGAATTCAATTTCAAGGTTTTTGTACTGTTCTATCTTTTCCAGAATTCTCTTGACTTGAGCTGTGTTTTTTGTTTTTTCAAAAATAAAGGTTTCATAAATAGCTAATTTAAAATCATTAGTATTCTTTACTTTGCTTATCAATTTTTCGATTGATGTTTTTTCTCTGAAATAATAATGCCCTAGATCAAAATTAACTGGCAACCAAAACATTACTTGTCTTTCTGCGTAGTAAGACCCTACACTATAAGGTATATCACTACTCGATCCTAATTCTACATACACAATCAAAAAAACACCCTCTCCATTTTTTAGCTTAAAAGGATTTGAATATCTATAGATATTATATTGGTTCAGGATTTTAGTCTGTTCAAGTATGTTTCTCTGGTCATTATCAAATGTTAGCTTAGTGCAATTTCTTTTCAAATAATTAAAAGCTCTTTCAGTCTTTTTTTCTTCTTCGGTATATAATTTTTCTATTTCAGTTTCTGGAACAATTCCAAAATCATTCTCTACACCTTCATGATAGCCCTTTTCCAATTGTTCTAAAGTAAGTCTCGTTCCTGTTTCTGGATCAATAATATATTCGTCTTTTAAATTTTCATCAATCTTTTTGTAATATATATTGTTGTTTTTAATACTTCGAAAACCTAACCAAAGTATCGATCCAGAAATACAACAGAAAAATATGATCACAGCGATAACTTCATAATCCATAAAGCGTTTTTTTTAATGTTAATAATATCTTTTTTTGATAGTTAATTAAAAGTCTTTATAAAACAATTTCATTTCAAAAAGGCTAGTAATAATGTAATCGAATTCTTTATTAAGTATAGTTTACTTTTTTGTAAAGTTTCATCAATAGTTATAAAAAAAACTCACTTTTTTTGGTTATTTGAGCCCCTCACGGTTTTGGGTGAAGTGTTTTATTCAAAATTGTATTTCCTTTGCATTAAGATTTCAATAACCGGCATTAAATTGCTTCATAGCTATGGAGAAAAAAATAAAACTGTTTTTAGTAGATGATCACAAAATGTTTTTACAAGGCATTTTTTCTATACTTGACGAAATACCGCATTTTACTATAGCTGGTATTGCTAATGATGGAAAAGAAGCATTAACCAAATTAAAAACATTAGATACCGACGTTTTAATTACGGATATAGAAATGCCCAAAATGGATGGGCTTGAACTCATCAAAGAAATAAAAAAGATTAATCCAGGTATTAAAGTAATCATTACGAGTTCTTACGGAAAAATATCTATGATTGAAAAAGCCAAAAATCTGGATGTCGAAGGATATCTATTTAAATGTGCCGGAAAAATAGAATTGCTTAATGCTATACATACAGTTTTTGAAGGAGAAAAATATTTTTCCGAAGAGGTCCAAAAAATTCATAATGAAAGTCTTTTTTCCTCAAAAAAAACAAAAGAAAACAAAGTAAGCTTAAGTCCACGAGAAATGGATGTTTTGAAGTGCATATCACAAGAAAAAAGCACTCAAGAAATTTCAGAAACACTACACATTTCAATTAATACAGTAGATACGCATAGAAAAAATTTAATGCGAAAAATAGGAGCTAAAAATATGGTCGGTTTGGTTAAATACGCGATACAGCAAGGTCTAATCTAACCCAACAATATTTTCTTCAAAATATCAACTGCTTTAGATATCTTTTTTTTAATCCCTGGAAGCAGTGAAGTCCTAATTTCACCAAAAACAGTGAATATTATGTAGTGTTTAATTATCAAATTTGATGCATACAAACTTTGAATTATTAATTAAAACTCAAATATTATGATTAAAAATATTTTAAATCTAAATGGTACTCAAGAAATTAACAGAGCACAGCAAAAAACTATCAATGGAGGAATTGGCTTACCTTCTAATGATGATTGTGGATGTATCGTAATGGGACCACGTGGATATTTAGAAATTATCGCCGTTTCATGTAGCAGTACATGTCCTGATGGATCAACTCCAAAACCTGGCTTAGGTTCATAAAACTAATTTGAAATGAAAAATAAGCTATTAAACATAACTGGTATTGTAAAACTTACCAAAAGGGATCAAGCATCAATTCATGGAAGTGATTTTTCTGTTGGTGGCCTAAACAATTGCTTCAGGTTTTGCAGAAATGATAACGACTGTGGAGATTGCGGTGCTCTATACACCTGTAAAGAAGGAATGTATGGTGGTATTTGTGAACTTCGATAAGCCAAACCTTTTTTCACACATAAGACATATCCCCCGAATGTCTATAAAATTTCGGGTAATTCTAATTCTTAAAATTATAACTATGCTAAAAAACATTCTAAACCTTAATGATGCTAAAAGTTTAACTAAAAACGAGCAAAAATCAATTCATGGTGGCTCACAAAGTGGGACAATTAGTTGTAGAACAAGAAGAGACTGTTTTGTTGCTACAGGAGAGTTTGATTGGGCCTGTAATCAAGGACAATGCATCCCTTTATAATAGAACAACAATTGAATGATGTTAAATTGCCGATTATCTACACAAAACAGGTAATCGGCATCAATCTTTAATAATCAAACAACAATGAAAAAAACAATTTTCAAAACGATATCAGTTTTAATCCTTTCTATTCTTATTAGTAGTTGTGAAAAGAGTGATGACCAAGTTTTCGATATTACAAACTGAAGCGCCTTTAAAAGTTTATATGGGTGAAGAACTGGATAATATGGGGGAAGAATTGATCGGAGCTAATGCCCAAAATAGTCTTTTTAGGATAGTGGGTGGTGAAGGTCCTATTATATTTGATTTTTGAGGCAGGAAAAAGAATCCCATTTGTTGGAAGTGTAGTCATAGTTGAAACAAACGAAAGCAATTTTACATGGTATACAGAAGGAAGTTTTAAAATTCTTGGAGATCCAAACGCAAGAAGAGTAAGAGTCCAAAGAAATAGCCTTGAGGAAGGTGCAATAGGACTTATTACATCCTCTTTAGATTATGCTCAAATAAACTTTTGCAAAGCACCTCCTTATGCCCAATGTCCTGATAATACAGACACCTTAATGCTAGCAGGTTCTAATAGAATTGTACAAGTCCGAAATTTCACAGAAGGGTTTACCTACGAGTGGAAAGTAATCAATAGCGGCAATACCATTAACGCAACCGGAAGAAGAATTACATTACCCAAAGGTAGCTCAACGGTTACTCTAACCGTATTAAATAAGATTAATAATACAATCCCAATAAGTATTTGCCTGAAGGTAACAAGAACTCAAAATTTCACATTTAATGATCCTCCTCCTTGTCCTTTAAAGAACAATTCGTTTATACGAATAGACGAAGGTAGTAGAACTGATTATGCCCAGAATCATAATAATTCTTTTACATACACTTGGACCGTTGTTAAAGAAAATAATACATATCACGGTACTGGAAGAAGTATTAATGTTGGAGTGGGAAGTATAAAATATTCGCCCCCGTCCTTTATTTGTTGTTCAATAGCTTCAACCGTTTGGTATTTTTCTATAAAATATTGTGTATGCTCTTTTGGAATGCTATCATCGTAAAACTCATGTAATATCTTTCTTGCTAATGATTCAATAATTTCTAAATCTTCATTATTATTGACTTTTCTAATTTCTAACATACTATTTTAATATGGATTACTAATCTTCATGTAAATTCGACTATTCTTTTGTTTAAACTCAAGGCCTTTATAAAGATTAATTGCCGATTTTCTTTCGTCTTCTGTAAAAAGTAAAATTTCAGACAACCCTTTTTCTTTCCCAACTTCTAATAGTTTTGCTACTAATTTTCTTCCAATCCCTTTTTCTCTAAAGTTCAAGTCAACTACCACATCTTCTACCCAACCTTTATTTCCCGATATTACTTTATAGGTGCACATAGAAGCTATTCCTACTATTTTGTCTTGCTCTATGCAGTATACAATAGTAATTGGATTTTCTTGAGTAAGAATTTCTACAAGTTTAAGCTGTTTTTTGTTTGGGCTTAATTGTTTAAATAATTCTGAAACTTGATCCTGAATGGTTGAAGTTATATCTGTTTTATAAAGTATTTCAATCCTCATCCTTTTCGTTTAATTAATATATTTTTCGCATAAACAATCTAAATATTCATCAGAACAATAAGTACTATAGTATTCATCAACCTAAAATCAAACTCAATTCGAATTTATGCTCAAAATAATCAGTAAAACTTATGTCTTTTTATTATTTCTATTGAGATATACCTTTTGAAACCAAAAATATTTTTAGCAAAGACAAAATCCATCACTGTTTTTGGTGATTTTTGTGCTTAATTAAAGTATAACCCTTTTGCAAGTACAAACAGGCGATGAACGAATAAGTTAAAATTAATACATTTGCCTATGCTTAAATTACCATTACGAGCTTTTCTCTTTCTCCTTTTACCTATATCATTAACTACTTTTGCACAAGATAATGATACTAAATTGTCCTATGAAGAAAATATCTACAATAGAGAAAAGAAGCATATCGATAAAACAAATGAACTCCTAAATAGAGGAGATGAAAAAGTATACAAAAAAGCACATGAGCTACTTACAATATTAAAAGCAAAAAGATCTCTAGTAAATGTTAATATAATATTGGCGCAATATTTTAAAAATAAAGCTTTCATAGATTCTTCTATTTTTTATGTTAATGAAGCTTTAAAATTTAATATATCTAATGACACTCTTCAGGCAAAAATACAATCTTCAGCATATAATACACTAGCTACTAATTACACTATTAAAGGTTTATTTGAGGAAAGTAAAAAATGGCATCTTAAAGGAATTGAGGCAGCTGAAAAATTTAATGAAGAGTATTTTTATTATGCTAATACACATGGTTTAGCAAGAGCATATATGGAAATAGGGGATTTTGAAAAATCATTGAAGCTTTTCAAAAAATGTTTGGAATACAAAGAAGAGAAACAAATAATTTATGGTAGTTATATCAACATAGGTAGTGTTTATGCAATGCTAGAGGATTTTGAACTTTCTGAGAAATATCTGCAAAAAGGATTAATATTAGCTAAAAAAGACAGTAGCCACTATGCGCACGCGGTAATTACAGAAAATCTTGCTTCTAATGCTCAAGATCAAGGTAAATATGACGAGGCGATTTCTCTATATAACAAAACAATCAAACTATCAGAACAATATGGTTTTTATCAATTAGCTCTAATATCTCGAATGGATATAGGAAATATTTTACTTAATCAAAAAAAATATCAGGAAGCAGAAACTTTATATCTAAAAGCTTTAGATCAAGCTATAAAACTGGGGTATTTAGAACAGCAGTTTATTGTTTATGACAACCTAAAGCAGATAGCATTAAATCAATTGGATTATAAAAATGCTTTTAATTACACCTCAAAATATTATCATTTAAAAGATTCCGTCAATATTTTACAAAAAGATAAAGAGATTAATGAGCTCGAGGTGAAATATCAAACTACGCAAAAAGAAAAAGAAATTCTACTCCTACAAGTAGAAAACAAAAATCGTAAACTTGAGCTAGAGATTGAAAAAAAAGAAAATGAAAATCAAATTTTATCTCTACAATGTAGTGCAGAACAAATAGAGGTTGAGAACGTTTTACTAAAAAAAGACCAGGAAATTAAACAAGCTGATTTAAAAATAAAAGAAGCTAACCTGGCAAGACAAAAAACCATTAGAAACATAATTTTGTATTCTTTTTTGGTTATCTTAATACCAATCATTGGTTTGTTGTCGGTTTATTATCAAAAACATAGAACACAAAGGCAATTAAATAAAAAGCAAGAAGAAGTAAACCAACAAAAAATCTCAACCTTACTCAATGAGCAAGAACTAAAAATGATCAAAGCCTCTATTGATGGACAAGACAAAGAAAGAAAACGAATTGCCCAAGAGTTACATGACAGTATTTGTGGCAATATTGCTGCTATAAAACTACAACTAAGTAATGTTGTAAATGATGTGCAAGGGAGTTCTTTACAAACTATTAATGTGCAATTAAACGACACTTATGATCAAGTCCGTAATCTTTCTCACAACTTACTTCCCAAAAAATTTATTCATAATAATTTCTGTGACGTCCTTGAAGAATATTTTACCAGTATAGGAGATGCTAGTAAACTTATTACCACTTTTACTGTTTACCCAAGAGAAGAAATAAATCTTCTTGAAGAGTTGATACAGATAGAAACTTTTAAAATCACCCAAGAGTTGATAACCAATACGATTAAACACGCCAATGCTTCATCTGTAGAATTACAATTAACTTTATCAGAAAGTATATTAAATGTTTTATTTGAAGACAACGGTGTTGGCTTTGATACAAAACACTTTAAGTCTGGTATCGGATTAGAAAACATTAAAAACCGGTTACAAAACATGTCGGGGATATTATCTATAGATTCCAGAATTCACAGAGGTACAATAATAAATATAGAAATTCCAACCTTAGTCAAAAATATTGAAGAAGTGTAAAATGTAATTTTATTGTATTTCTTTTGAAAACTAATAAATAGCAATAATTAAAAATTAAAAGACTACAACATTACTATAGATAAAATAAATCATATATTAGTTACAAATGAATTAAAAAAAGCCATATCAAAAAACTAGCAAATCGGCTTATATTTATCCAAAAATAGAAACGAAGTTTATAGATAAACTGGATTTTACTACAATTTGAGCACCATTAATTTCTATAAAGATTGAATACAACAATATTAGATTTTACAATTATCGCCAGTAGTCTTATAGGATGTTTTATAAGCATCTCATTAGTCACTACTTCTTTTTATAAAAGCCGTGCAAATAACTATCTCTCATTATCATTGTTTTTACTAATAAGTTTAACCTTTTTAGGATGGTATAATTCAGAAAATGAGGTTTTGATATTCTTAAATAGTATCATGTTGGATTTTCTGGTTGCCGTCACTTTATTTACCTATTTTCTAATTCAAATTCGGCACGAGTATCTTAAAAAAGGTTGGTATAAATGGTTGTACCTTCCTTTCTTTAGTTCTTTAATTATTGAAACTTTTCTTTCTTTAGATGCTAATTTTAACCTTTTTAATTTTTCATTTAAAGAAGATTCTGATGTTTTGATATACTATATTAAAGATAACATGTCATTTGCCTACAATGTATTTTTAATTTTTTGGGCGAGGTATTTAATACAATGGACCAATACTATTTCAGAAGACAAAAGGCGTTGGTTGTTAAGATTTAACCTTTTTATTATATGCATTATTATCAGTTGGCTATTGTCTAGAATAGAACTTCATTTTTTATATTCAGAATATGCTACCAATTTTTTATGGATAATGCTTTCTTTTTTATCGTGGTGGATATTGTATTACGGAGTGTTCAAACTACAGATAGTAGTTCAAAAAGATGAAATACATCAGTATTTAGTTTCAAAGAAAACAAACAAAACTGAAGTAAAAAAGAAAATAAGCAAGACAACTATTTCCAAAATTATTAATGAGTTATATGCATTAATGGATGATGAGGAGTTATACAAAAACCCGCTTTTAAGTAGGTTAGATCTGGCCACTCGATTAGGAACAAGTGAAGGGTATTTGTCACAGATAATAAATCAGGAAATCAACAAAAGTGTTATTCAATTTGTAAATGAATATCGAATCGAAGCTGCTAAAAATCTATTGCACGATCCGGTATTTAATAAGTATTCTATTGAAGCCATTGGTATGGAAGCTGGCTTCAAATCTAAAAGCGCTTTTTATAACGCCTTTAACACCAGTTTAGACATGTCCCCAGGTGCCTTCAGAAAGCTTCAAAAAAAGTCCTGATTCGTGTAATTCCCTTGTTTTAGTACGTCTTCGATTCTAAAATTGTTTTTTGCCTTTATGAAAAATATACTTTTACGAATAGATTGCAAATGCATTAGTTGTGTCGACTATAAACAAAATATATTATATAGAACAATTACTAAATGTAATTTTTCAGACATAGGAAATCATATTTGTAAATCAGTTTTTCAATGAATTATTAATAAAAAAACAAAAACTTTATGTTGCTAAAAACCAAATCTAAGACCGTTTCGAAGTTAAAATACTTATCATTAGCCCTAGTAATGGTAGGAACGTTTGCCTATACTTCTTGTCAATCACTGAGTACCAATTCAAAAACAAAATACGCTGTAGAAAGCACAATAGAATCAGCTTGTATAAATCAAAACTCAACCTATGATTATAAATTAGATAATTTTGTAAAAATAAAGGTTGGTAAGAACACCGAAGTTATTGTTGATCTGGTTAATATCGAGACAGAAAAAACTGTTCGGACGGCCCATATCAAAAGAAAGCAGGAGCATTATATAAGACATATTCCTGAGGGAAAATATAGATTGCACGTCATTTATGGCGAGGAGTATACAGAAGAAACATCGAATGAGATCTGTAAAGGTTTCTTTAAAAAGCAAACTTCAACAGATGTTGATGAAAATATTCTTGACACCTATATCCAGAAAACATCTGGTGGAATAAATGTACCGTCATACTCAATATCTTTTGATTTACCGGATTCTGAAACATCGGATAAATTATCAAAATAAAAAGGTAAAGTATTTATACCATTCTAATTCGAGAAATGGATGTCTTTAACCTTATTTAGATTATTAAACAACTTCTTAATGAAAAACATATACAAATTACTACTTGCTGTCCTTATTATTTTACTTACAACAACAATGCATAGCCAAACTGATAATGGCTGGACGATTATGTATTATGGTGCCGGATCAAATTCTTCAGAACTAGATCTTTTTAATGATATCAATGGAATGATTAAAGGAAAACAATCAAAAGGGTATGAAGCAATTACCTTAATAGATAGGATTGAAGGATTTTCTAATGATGCAAAAACGTTAGGTGAAAATTTCACAGATACCAAGCTTTATAAATTTGATACTGGTAGTTATAAAGAATTATCAGGAAGAGACATCCTTCCAGAGTTCAAAAAAGAAACATCCTATGAGGCTAATATGGGGGATGCTTATCTATTAAAGCGGTTTATCAAATATTGTAAGACCTATTATCCTGCTAAACACTATATGTTAATTCTGCGATCACATGGAGATGGATGGAGTATGTGTCCAGATGATGAATCAGGAACTGAAGATTTTCTATATTCTACAGAACTTAGTGATGTATTATCTGTAGACGAATCGGTAGATATATTAGGATTAGATGTATGCTCGATGGCAGGATTAGAGAATTTTTATGAATGGAGACCCAACAAGACTTCCTTTTCTGTAGATTATATCCTAGCGTCGGCCCCTGTTTCAGAGGCTTGGGATTATAACAATATATTTACTCGCTTACAAACAGATGAAAAAATCAGTAAAGAGAAAAGTTATTTTGAAGAAGGGAAAGAAAAAAACCTTGACCCATTCAAAATGACTCCAAATCAATTTTCTAAACTGCTTATAGAAGAAATATATGATAGTCAAAAATGGTCTTCCTGGGGGTTGTTTGATAACTCTAAAATTGCAGATGTTAAACTAAAAATAGATGAATTAGCAAGATTGCTTTCCGAAGAAAAGAAGGTTAATATATACTCTATTATAGAAAAGACTACTGGATATTACCATGAAAAAAAGGAAGGAAAAGTAATACAAGAAATAGCTTTTCCATATATAGATGCTTATGATTTTTCACAAAAAATTAGTAATCATCAAGAATTGGATCAAAAAACCAGAACAAAAGCCAAAGAAGTTTGTGAAATCATAGGTCAATTGATCGTGTACTCATACTTTGGAGGCAAAGGCCCTTTGCCCAAAAAGGATAATTTTGAAGAAGGTAAAAATGGTGTGTATTTAATTGCTCCTCTAGGTAATAAAACAGACGCTTTAATCGAAGGAACTTTTTGGGAATATGCAAAAGCATGGTATAGTCCATACGATCGAAAGGATAATCAAGCTCATGGTCTTTATGATTGGTGTAGCGATGGCTTGGATACAGAAAATGAAAACGTAGATAATTTTTATGAATATTTAGACTTTCTTTTTACAAAATAAGGATAACATTATTTTCATTGATCAAAACGGAAAGTAGAGGCAGTATACTTCAATAATCATAAAGTCTTGCTCTAAAAACACCTAATAACCTGTATCTAATATAATAATATCACCGAAAACCATGAATTATTTGTAATCAGTATCGGTTATTTTTGCGTCCAAACACATTGGAATTCATTAAACCCCAAAAAACAAAAAAAGATGAAAATTGTACATTATAGTATTGTAACATACATAGTAATTTTATGTTTATCTTGCTCAAGCGATGATGATACGCCTGTAACCACAACCTCGACGGATACCGAGCAAGAAACTCCTGTCATCACTACAATAACAACAAAAGATTTTGAAGTTACTATAGACGAAAACCCAGCACCTGGATTTGAGTTGGGTATGATTGAAGCTACGACCAATCAAGGTACGCTGGTATACAGCCTTAAAACCGAAGAGCCTACAGGTGCTTTTGCTATCGATGCCAGCACAGGAAAACTTACTGTAAAAGATGCTACTTTATTTGACTATGAAACCAGAACACAACTTACTGCAACGGCAACTTTAAAAAATGGTGATGTTACTAAAGAAGCTAAAGTTAATGTAACACTTAATGATATTGTTGCAGAAGTTGTAAATGGTAACATTCAATTTCCAGATGTTAATTTCAAAAATGCACTTTTGGCATTTGATTCTGATAATCCCTTAAGAATTGACACTAATAATGATAGAGAAGTATCTGTAGGTGAAGCTGAAGCAGTAAAAGAGATGAATATACGCCACAATAATATCTCAGATCTTTCGGGTATTGAATATTTTACGGCTCTAGAAAAATTAAACTGTTCTAATAATGATTTAATCACTATTGATGTAAGTAGAAATATTGCATTAACCGAACTAACCTTTACTAAAAATGCAATCATTAATGTAGATATGAGCCACAATACTGCATTAACTACATTAACCTGCGGTTCTAATCCTATTGAAAACCTTGATGTAAGTAAAAATACGGCTTTAAGATATCTAGATTGTAGCTTTGGAAGCTTAACTACTCTTGATATAAGTAATAATATAGCATTAATCGAATTAAGATGTAACAACAACCAAATCAGTATTTTAAACATCACTCCAAACAAAAACCTCACTATATTTGAGTGTAATAATAACGTACTCAATGATTTAAACATGAAAAATGGAAATAATGTAGCCTTTACAGATGTTAAACTCGGTAATAATGCTCCATTGCAATGCATACAAGTAGATGATCCATCCGCTGGATATCTATCAAGCTGGATCAGGGATAAAGGAACTAATTTTTCTAGTGATTGCTCAATACGATAAATTATAAACCCCTCTTAGGTGTATTGATACACCTAAGAGGGGTTTATAAAAAATAACATTCATTATTTCTACCATATTTTATAAAAAAACAATTAACTTTTCATTCTCATCAGATCTTTTACACATATAGTACATAACTAACCTGCAATGAAAAGTACATTTTGGATAATCGGCATTGTTATTTCTATTTTTCTAATTCTTATCGTAATAATAATCATAAGTATCGTTAGACCATTGATTAACACTTCAGAAATCTCTCAAGAGAAAATCAAGTCAATGACAACATACAAGCTTCTTTCAGATGGGGTACAAATTGAGGAGGTTCCTAATGAAATGGAAATATTACCTCTTGATTTTCGTCCTGAAAAAGCAGATTTAAATGCTGGGGCACGTTTGTTGGTGCAAGAAGATGGAAGTTTAGAAAAATTTGAGTTATACACGAATAACGATCCTGGTAAAGAAATTGACGCCCTTATCGATGATACTCTTGAGTATAACCTTGCTTTTAAGAATAGTAAAGTGTATCAAATTACTCAAGATAAAATAGACACTCTAGTCCATAAATTTGAAGCCCCCACTTTTGAGCCATTTAGATACTTTGCAATTATTACTAAAGATTATTTTTTAATGAATGCAGATCTTAAAGAAGTAAACTATGCAAAACCAATATTATGGCAGGTACATAAAACAACATTTGAAACCTTAAAGATTTCAGAAGAACCATATTATACTTCAGAAAGGCCTCCTTTGATTATAAAACCAGAGAGATATACAGGTACAATAGTTGTATATTATGTAGGGGATATTTCTTTTGGTTATGGTGGAGATTCATCTCGACCAGAACAGAGTATTATACGTATTTATGATCAAAAAAATCCGCAAGGAAAAGACTTAATCCAACTATCATTTGCTGCTGGTACTATCGTCGATATCGAAATGGACAATGCCGATTTTTTGGTGTATACCGATTCTAGTTTACCTTCTAGTGTTGGTAAGCCGAGAGTTGCACCAAAAACCTGGCGAATTTCTATAAATTAATATGAATGAAGCCTAGAAGTTTTTATATCTCTATACTAACCATATGCATTGTAGCGGTTTTTTCGGGTTGCTATTCACCTAAAAATAGATCGAATTCTAAACTATCAAAAAGTTTTACTAGAGATACGATTCAAGTTGGTTATACCTACTGGTGGCCACATTCTGGACCCTTTATCGGAATATGTGGAGATCGATATGCTTTAGTATTTACTGGGGAAATAAATAAGATTAATAAGCCCAAAAAAGAGTCTCACTTATTAGTCTCATCTCACAAAATGATTATTGAAATTGAAGAAATATTAACCGTTCGAAATTTAGAAAAAAATAAATACCAACAACAACAATTACTCTCTTCTAATTGTTGTGAAAACTTAGACCTGGAAGAAGGTGATAACGTGATTGTTTTTTGCTACGAATATAGTGGAGGATATAGTATTCCTGGTCAAAACTCTATATTGAAGATTGAAGATTCTAATACTGCCATTGTTAAATCTATAAAAAAATACATCAAAGCCGATCAGAACCCTTTGGTCTTAAAAGATGATATCGTATTATGGAAACAATACGGATTTGAAAAAGATCTCACTAGGATCATTGCATGCAAACAAGAAATAAAGAAATAGCTTTAAAAAGTTATTACTCTAACCAATAATCAACATAAATTTTAGGCATTAAGTTATCTGGTAACTCTGCATCTGGATCCAACCCAATGATTTTGCCAGTAATTCGAATAAGTTCTTCAAAAGTTTTACGATAATCCGTAATAGCCTGTTTGTCCTCAATCGCCCCCGAAGTTGAGGCTCTATACCTTTTGGCACAAGAGGCAAGATGCATCTCCAAATCTTCGATGACCTTATATCGAAGACTAAGATATTTTTCTGGAAGAAGATTTTCATCTATTTCATTGTCTTTTCCTAATGCATAACACCATCCATTAAGCATTAAATCGTTTAACTTCTGTAGGTATTCTTTAATTAATTTCCGTTTTTCAGGATCTCCGGTTCTTTCAACTAGTTTTGATAAAACTACCAATTCTCTTATGCTGTCGTCATAATTATTTACCATCGTATTATTCTCCATGAATCCTCGCATGACTCACTTGATATTTTTAACTACTGTGTTATTACATTTTATTAAAATTCAATGATTCCATCCAAAAGATCATACCCTTCTTTTGGCGTATCATTTTCTATACTTTCCCAATTGAATTTAGGATATCTTCCTTTGAGTTTCTCAATATCTTTTGAATAATTGTCTGTCCATTTAAGAGTAAACCCATTTGTATTTCCTTTGGGATAAAATGTCAAATCTCCAATATAAGTTATGGTTCCTTCTTTAAGAGTAAATGGAACAGAAAAATGATTTTTCGGACTATAATACTCTTGATAAAATCCATAATTCGAAAACAGGCTATAGCTCCAAAATTCATAATCTCCTGGGATATGTTCTAAAGCAAATTGGAATACCATTCTACTTCCAATTTGGTAGTCTGGTTTTAAAACTCTTAAAAGCCCTCCTTGATTAGGTTTAATATTAATCCTATGTCCTTTTTGGACATTTTTCTTACGGTAAAAAAAATTGTATGAGTTATATACTGGGCTCTCATCTATAATTGTTATTGTTCCCACCATCAGTCCATTTTTACTGTTTGAGCTAAAAGAGTCTGGCGCAAGTCTCGAGGGGTTTGCAGCGCACCCTATTAGTATCACACAATTAATTAGAATTAAAATCTTTCTCATTGTTTATTATTATTTCAAATGTTTTATAATGTTATAAATATGTGTTAAAACAAGGAGAGTTATTACTAAACCATATTTTATTAATCGTAAAGGTAAAAAGTTACTTTTAGGCATTTATCACCCTTTTCTGTGAATCTTTGTGTTCGTAACAATTATATAATGTTGCTAGTATTAAATATGTGGTAAATAATTGTAAGCATATGTAGTAGTAAACCTTAAAAGTTAGAATAAATTCGGTTCTTTCTCCAACCGTAGACAATTTAGGAACTATTTTACAACTTTTAATTTCTGACCACTCTTTATATCCAGTAAAATTTGTGATGTTCTATTTTTATAATTTCTTCTTGTAGAGCCCTAAATTAAGTAAGAAAGGTGTCTATACCCTTATCAACTAATATTTTTTACAGTATTATATATTATTGAATTAACACAAAAAAACATATTGTATATTTAGTTAAGTTTGGTGGATTCCTTAATATGATTATACTAGCTTTATACTACAATTGTAATATATCAGCTTCATTTTTGAATATCTAACTTTTTTTATCATGTATTCACTCTTTTTTACACAAAAAAAGTAGTTTTTGTTTGTTTTTAGGGAACTGAAACATACTGTATTAAACCCTAATAAACAGTGACTTAGTTAAAGTTTGGTTAAACTTTTTAGTACTAAAACTTAAATCAATCTTAATGAGCATTAATGAACACTTGCCAGAAACACCCCATTTTTCCACATTGATTTTCCAATTACATTTAGACAGAGTTAATACCATTTAAAAACTCTAAAGAAACAATCCAATAATTTAAATGTAAAAGGAATGAATACTACAAAAGAAATTCGATTTAAAACAATTAACAAAACTACACTAGCCAAAGCCTATGGCGTACCACCAAGGACCATCAAATTATGGTTACAGCCTATAGAAAAACAAATAGGGGAATACTTAGGTAAAAACTTTAATCCAAAACAGGTAGAACTTATCGTGAGTATACTTGGACAGCCAGAAGATCTGGATCTGATCACCTCTGCTCATACTTCTAAATTGATATAGCATGCATACTACAGAAACAATTGGAGTAGATGATTTTCTGGAAGAAACAGAAAAACTTCTTGAAGTAGCTCATAATAACAAGGAAATCCAAAGGGACAGTCAAGCAAAATTAGTGTTAGAAAAGTTGTTAGAATTTATCGATGAAATTGACTTTAGAGCGTACACCAAAATTCAGGGAGATGCTAAATTAAAAAAGAACCACTTTTTGGTTTCCATTATCGAAATTCTAATCCAAACTGCTCATGATAATGGTTTTAGTTTATGTCGTAAGTACGACCTGGTATATGTATACAATAGCCAATACTGGCAAGTTATAGAACGAAATGAATTTGAATATTTTCTTGGTCAAGTAGCTCAAAAAATGCAAATGGATCGTTTTACGGCAAAATTTCACGCATTTAAAAGCGAATTGTATAAACAATTTTTGGCAGATGCTAGGTTAGAAGAAATCACATCGTATCATAAAACTACTTTGATTAATTTAGCTAATGGAACCTTTGAAATTTCACCCTTCCTGCAAGCTTTACGACCGTATCAAAAAGAAGACTTCTTAACCTATTATTTACCCTTTACTTTTGATGAAAAAGCTATTGCTCCTCAATTTCAAAAATACATCGATCGGGTACTCCCTGAGGACGAATTGCAAGATGTTTTAGCAGAATACCTAGGGTATATTTTTATCAAAAATAATGTTTTGAAACTCGAGAAGGTATTACTTGCTTATGGAACTGGTGCTAATGGTAAAAGTGTTTTATTCGAAATCATTATGGCTTTATTAGGTCGGGAAAACATTACTAATTATTCACTACAATCACTTACCTCCGAAAATGGCTACTACAGGGCAATGCTTTCCAACAAGCTACTAAATTATGCCAGTGAGATCAATGGAAAACTTGAAACCAATATTTTTAAACTATTAACTTCTGGAGAACCTGTAGAGGCAAGATTACCCTTTGGGCAGCCACATCTTATCTCTAATTATGCTCGATTTATGTTTAACTGTAATGAGCTTCCTGAAAAAGTAGAGAACAACAATGCCTTCTTCAGGCGGTTTTTGATTATTCCTTTTCGGGTAACCATCCCTAGAGCAGAACAAGATCCGGATTTAGCAAAACGAATTATTAGAAGTGAATTGTCAGGAGTCTTTAATTGGATGTTAATGGGCTTGAATAGATTATTGAAAAATCGTGATTTCACCTCTAGTAAGATCATACAAAATGAAGTATTGCAATATCAAAGAGAAAGTGATACGGTATTATTGTTTCTGGACGATGTAGGATACCAAACCTCAATTACTATGGATACTCCGTTTTCTAATGTATTTAGTGAGTATAGAATCTTTTGTATCGAAAGTAATTACAAGTTAGAATCTAAAAAAGCATTTTCACAACGGCTAAAAAAATTAGGCTACCTGATTAAACGTAAAAGTTATGGCCAAGCCATTTTTATAGAAAAAAAAGTATTTTAAAAAACCTACATATCGTGCATAACCTACATTTTTTGACAAAAGTGTGTAGGTTATGTAGGTTGTGTACCCCAAAAAACAATCTTTTTAATTTTGAACTATAGATATACACTACAATCATATTCAGGTATAAAATCTCGATTTCGATGTCCTAACTGTCATAAAACAAACAAGTTTTCTCGTTACATAGACACCGAAACCAATGAATATATACATGAAATCGTAGGTAGGTGTAATCGAGAAATCAAATGCGGATATCACTATACGCCTAAACAGTATTTTGGAGATCATCACTTTGAGGTAATCCCAAAAAGAACCAAAATCATTGTATCCAATATAAAAGAAAATCCCACAAGCACTATTCAAAAAGCTATTCTCACCCAAAGCTTAAAAAAAGATGCTCCTAATAACTTTCTTGAATATCTAGGTGCAATTTTCGATACTGAAACTGTAAACAAATTGAAAACAAAATATCATATAGGAACTTCTAAGAAATGGAAAGGAGCCACAGTATTCTGGCAAATGGATTGTGAAGGAAAAATACGAAGTGGTAAGGTTATGCTATACAATGTAAACACTGGTAAACGTATCAAAAAACCATACCATCATATCACTTGGGTGCATCGTATTATGAAAATTTCTAATTATACTCTAAAGCAGTGCTTTTTTGGAGAGCATTTATTGAAGGCAACAACTAATCCCATTGCTATAGTAGAAAGTGAGAAAACAGCAATTATCGCTAGTGTTTTTTTACCAGAATTTACCTGGATAGCTTCAGGCAGTCTATCAAATCTGAATCATGAAAAAACTAAAATACTCAAAGATCGTCAAGTGATATTATTCCCTGATTTGGGCGGTTATGATAAGTGGAAAGAAAAGATTCTTAAACTATGTCCTGATGCAGATTATCAAATTTCTGATTTATTAGAACGAAAAGCTAGTGATAAGCAGCGCGAGTTAGGTTTGGATGTCGCTGATTATTTGTTAGCTCTGGAGCTAGAGAAATATGTAAACAATTAGTGTTTACATGCATCCTATTTTTAATAATTTTTACGTTTACCTATGGAATAATTGCGGTGATTACCACTGTCAAACGGTTTTAAGTGTTTACATTAAATATGTAAACATTATTCAGTCTATTTTCTACTTTATTTTGTTTGTAGCAGTCAATATTTGAAGGCGTAGAAAGGTTTGTTCCGAGATTTATTCAAACAAAACTCTTAGTGCTTTAACATATCTTATAAATATATTTTTGACTTATAACTTTGTCAAATTCTAAATCAGGATATGCTCCTTTTCATTTAAATAAAATTAAACAAAAAACCTCAATCCAATAACTAAAAGGATTGAGGTTTTTATCTGTACTCGAGGTGGGAATCGAACCCACACTCCCGAAAGAACCGGATTTTGAATCCGGCGCGTCTACCAATTCCGCCACTCGAGCATGTGCTGTATGTTTAACCTATATTTAACCTCGAAGTGTTTAACTTCTTCTTTTGAAAATACAACTATTTTATTATCAGCTAACTAAAATAGATTTTTAATTCTAAACGCGTAAACTTTTGAATCCAGCGCGTCTACCAATTCCGCCACTTGAGCATTTTTTAATGAATTGGATGGCAAAATTAGTAAAATATTCGTTTTACACCATTAAATAAGTGATAAAATAAGAGTAAGAGTTAAAATAAATTTTTAAATTTGCACCTTATTTTTAGAAAATAAGTTTTAACTCGTTACAAAACAACATTTTACCCTATGCCAACAGGAGTTACAGAAGCAAAGTTTTTTGCATGCAACCAAAGTACTGAACTTGCAGAAAAAATAGTAGCTGCCTATGGCGCTAAATTAGGCAATGTGATCACATCAACATATAGTGATGGTGAGTTTCAACCTTCTTTTGAAGAGTCGGTTAGGGGATCAAGAGTATTTATTATTGGTTCGACACACCCAAGTTCTGATCATTTAATGGAAATGCTTTTAATGTTAGATGCTGCAAAAAGAGCATCTGCAAGACATATTACAGCAGTATTGCCGTATTATGGATGGGCACGTCAGGATAGAAAAGACAAACCAAGAGTACCTATTGCGGCAAAATTAATTGCCAAAATGCTTGAAACTGCCGGAGCAACAAGAATTATTACTATGGATCTTCATGCAGATCAGATCCAGGGGTTCTTTGAAAAACCAGTAGATCATTTATATGCTTCAACCATATTTTTGCCGTATTTGCAATCATTAAATCTAGAAGATTTAACTATCGCTTCTCCAGATATGGGAGGATCTAAAAGAGCATATGCATATTCAAAGGCTTTAAAAAGTGATGTGGTAATTTGCTACAAACAAAGAGCAAAAGCTAATGTAATATCACATATGGAACTAATCGGTGATGTTACAGGTAAAAATGTAGTATTGGTAGATGATATGGTAGATACTGCAGGAACTTTAACTAAGGCTGCAGATTTGATGATGGAGCGAGGAGCCAAAAGTGTACGTGCAATCTGTACACATCCAATTCTTTCTGGAAGTGCTTATGAAAGATTGGAAGATTCAAAATTAGAAGAATTAATCGTTACCGATTCTATTCCTCTAAAACAAAAAAGTGATAAAATTAGAGTGGTAAGCTGTGCAAATTTATTTGCAGATGTAATGCATAGAGTGCATCACAATGAGTCTATTAGCTCTAAATTTATAATGTAAATTAATAATTAATAAATTTTAAAATGAAATCATTAACAATCAATGCATCTCAAAGAGAAAGCGTAGGCAAGAAAGCAACAAAAGCCTTACGTAATGCTGGACAGGTACCTTGTGTTATTTATGGTGGAGACACTATTGTACACTTTGCAGCGCCAGAAATTGCTTTCAAAAATTTAGTGTACACTCCAGACGTTCATACCGTGGTAATAGCGTTGGATAATGGTACAAAAATAAATGCCATCTTACAGGATATCCAATTTCATCCTGTAACCGATAGAATTTTACATATTGATTTTGTTGAAATTTTTGACGACAAACCAATCACAGTAGAACTTCCGTTCAGAACAGTAGGTATCTCTCGTGGTGTACGTAATGGTGGTGTGTTACGTTTCAACTTAAGACGTATCAAAGTAAAAGGTCTTTCTTCAGATTTGCCTGATCTAATCGAAGGAGATATTACAAAACTTAAGATCGGAAACAAATTATATGTTACTGATGTAGCAAGTGATAAGTTTACAATTCTTCACCCAGATAACACTGTAATTTGCCAGGTTAAAACTTCTCGTACTGCTGTTGCGGATGACGAGGAAGAAGAAGAAACTGAAGGAGCTGCTGAAGGAGCGGCACCAGCTGCCGAAGCACCAGCTGAAGGATAATCCTAAAGTTTTAGCACAATATAAAAGCATTCTGATCCAATTCAGGATGCTTTTTTTATTTTTACACAGATTTTTGAGGAGACACCCTTACATAAAACACAAAATATGCTTTCTGTATTTAGAACATTATTTTCTAAACAAAAAGAAGAAACTCAAGAAGAGCTCATGAAAAAATTTCTTATTGTAGGGCTGGGCAATATAGGTCCTAAATACCACAATACACGTCATAATATAGGTTTTAGAATACTTGATGCTTTAGCAAAAGCGGAAGATCTCAAATTCGAAACTCAAAAATTAGGCGATCTTACTACCTACAAGTACAAGGGAAGAACTCTTATACTTCTTAAACCTAATACATACATGAATCTAAGCGGAAAAGCTGTTCGTTACTGGTTAGGAAAAGAGAAAATCCCCTTAGAAAACCTGCTAGTTATTACAGATGATATCAATCTTCCGTTTGGTACAATTCGAGTAAAGGCAAAAGGAAGTGCTGGAGGACATAATGGCTTAAAAGATATCGAAGCCCAATTAAACACCTCAAAATATTGCCGATTTAGATTTGGTGTAGGTGCCGAATTTAACAAAGGAAGACAAGTCGATTATGTCTTAGGAGAATGGGACAACGATGAAGAATCTGCTATGCCAGAACGAATAGAAAAAGGAATTGCCCTAATTAAATCCTTTGCCACTGCCGGACTCTCTAATACGATGAACACCTTTAACGGAAAATAAGGAAATGTGTCCAAACAATTTTTTATTTTTACAATTACTATACAAATAATCTAATTGATGCTAACCACAATGTTCATTAGCGAAGTATATCTGACTATTGAAAAACCAAAAAAGTGAGCAGATGAAATGCTATACAGACGCCAAAACATATGATGGTAAAATCCCATCTGTAGTAACAATAGGCACTTTTGATGGAGTACATATTGGTCATAAAAAAATAATTGAACGCTTAATAGAAAGTGCCAAGAGAAATGAACTGGAATCTATAGTGCTAACCTTTTTTCCACATCCAAGGATGGTATTGCAACAAGATTCTGATATTAAACTAATTAACACGATCGACGAGCGTATTCAGATCTTAGAAAAAACAGGTTTAGACACTCTTGTTATTCATCCCTTTACTAAAGAATTTTCGCGCCTTACTGCAGGAGAATATGTACAGCAAATGCTTATCGACTGCCTTAATGTTGGACATGTAATTATAGGGTATGATCATCGATTTGGGCGCAATCGCAATTCTAATATTACAGATCTTGCCTCCTATGGTATTCAAAATGGTTTTACTGTCGAAGAAATCTCAAAACAAGATATTGATGATGTTGCCGTAAGCTCTACAAAAATACGCGAAGCACTATCAGATGGTGATGTTTCTAAAGCCAATAAGTATTTAGGATATAATTTTATGCTAACAGGCAAAGTTGTGAAAGGAAAAGAACTTGGGCGTAAACTCAATTATCCAACAGCTAATTTAGACATTAAAGAATCCTATAAGCTAATTCCAAAAAACGGAGTGTATATTGTACAATCACTTATTGATGGTAGAACTTATTTTGGTATGATGAATATTGGTACCAACCCTACTGTTAATGGCACAAAACAAACCATAGAAACTCATTTTTTTGATGCTTCTTTTAACCTGTACGATAAAAAAATACAAATAGAAATGTTGAAACGTGTTCGAGATGAGAAAAAATTTGATTCTATTGAAGATCTGCAAGAAGCTATGCAACAAGATGAAGATTTCTCTCGTGATTATATAAATTCTCTAGTATGATCAATCGTTGGTTTTTTACCCAAATTGATAATAGCGCTCTTATTATCTTCAGAGTTTTTTTTGGATTTCTTATTGCTGCAGAGGCTATCGGAGCCATATTTACGGGATGGGTAACCCGAACCCTGGTCGAACCCAATTTTACATTCAATTTTATAGGTCTTGACTTTTTGCAACCTTTACCTGGCAATGGGATGTACTTCTATTTTGCATTAATGGGGATTTTTGGCCTTATGGTAATGATCGGTTTTAAATACAGATGGAGTATGATTGCATATACGGTGATGTGGGCAGGAGTATATTTTATGCAAAAGGCCTCATATAATAATCACTATTATCTCTTACTACTGCTCTGTATACTGATGAGTATACTGCCGGCCGGGAATTATTTTTCTATAGATGTAAAAAGAAATCCCTTGCTTAAAAAGATTTCGATGCCTCGCTGGATTATCCTGGTAATTATTGCTCAATTATGGATTGTGTATACATATGCCTCTGTTGCAAAACTTTATCCGGACTGGTTAGATTATACTGTAGCCAAAAATTTAATGGCCGGAAGAGCATATTATCCTATTGTTGGAGATCTGTTGCAAGGGCATTGGGCGCATATAAGTGTAACCTATTTTGGAATTTTATTTGACTTATTGATTATCCCTCTTTTATTATGGAGAAAAACCCGATTAGCTGCTTTTTGCTTTAGCATCTTTTTTCATTTGTTTAATTCTATTGTATTTCAGATTGGTATATTTCCATATTTATCGCTTGCCTTTACCGTATTTTTCTTCTCAAAAGAGAGAATACACCGTATTTTCATGAAGAAGAAACCTTTTTATGATGGTAATGAAATAGTTATTCCTTCTTATAAAAAGGTGTTATTACCAGCAATGATAATTTGGTTTACAATTCAGATCGCACTGCCCTTACGCCATTGGGTAATACCAGGTGATGTATTATGGACAGAAGAAGGCCATCGCTTGAGTTGGCGCATGATGCTTAGGGGAAGATCTGGCAACACAAATTTTTATATAGTTGATAAAAATGATCCCAAAGCTAAACGTACTTATGTTAATATACGAGAGTACGTATCAAAAAAGCAAATGCGTTTGGTATCTACAAAACCAGATGCGATGTGGCAATTTGCACAACACCTTAAACAACAATATGCCGACGAAGGAAAGGATATTGCCGTATATGTAAAAAGCAAAATTTCTATCAATGGTAAAAAAAGCAGACAATTTATAGATCCTGATGTAGATCTGACCAGCGTGCCCTGGAATTACTTCACTACAAATCCCTGGATTATTAAATACCCTAAACAAGACACCCCAATAGAGCAATAATCAGTCCCGTAACCAGGTATCTGGATCTAAATGAAACATTTTACGATTGCCTTGTATGGCTTCGGGATCTCGCAACCACCAATACGGAAATGGGGTTGTAATGGCATAATGCAGATGAGGGGGTTTGCCAATGGCATTGCCTGTAGTACCAACTGTCCCTAGTTTAGTTCCGGGTTTTACAGGCTGAAAAGGGAATGCATCATTTTGATCTAGATGTGCATAGTAATGAAATCTCCATTTAGGCCCGAGCACCATAACCGTTTTACCGCCCTTGCCTCCTTCATAGGTATAGATCACAATTCCATAGGTCGCTGAAATTACATCAGTGCCTTTAGGCTTAAAAATATCGATCCCTTTGTGAGTTACCGAGCTACCCCAAGGGTAGGCCCAAAATGAGTGATCATCCCAATCGGCAGTTGTCGCCCCTTGCACTGGGATAATCATTTTTTGTGGTAGGGCAAATCCTAATACAATACATAATAATGGTATTAAAGTGAACTTTCGGGTTTTCCTATCTCTATATAGACTCGCCATTAAGGTAAAAAGTGAAACAAGAAAACGTTTTGTAGTGCTGGTAATCATACCCAATAAATATACAAATAATGAGATTTATTTATAATCATTGTAGGCAACTCAAATACCTATTTTTTTGCTTTTTTAAATTGATTAGGAGTTTGTCCGCTAAATTTTTTAAAAGTACTATAGAAGTTAGATTTAGATTTAAAACCACATTCGATACCAATCGACTCTATAGTATAATTATCATACCGCTTATCTATTAGCATCTTTTTTGCAGCCTCCACACGTAACTCATTAATATGATCATTAAAACTTTTGTTTGTGTTTGCATTTATCAATTGAGAAAGATACCCATTACTAATTTCAAATCGATCAGCAATAGCATTAAGATTTATGTCTACCGATAAATACTTTTTTTCAGTAATGATATACTCATTTATTTTTGCAAAAGTATCGTATCCCATCTTTTTTGAAGATGAAGTACTCTGTAGTTTTTTAAGTTTTTCAGATGAAGATGATCGATTAATTCCAACATACCCAACCCAATAAATCCATAAAGAAAGGGAGATAAAAAATGGATAAGCATAATACGATTGTTTCATATCTAATACAACCCCTAATATCGCAGATAACATTCCTATAGAAACAATTACAACTCCAATATGAATCAGGTTTTTCAACCATGTGGTCTCTGTCTTAATTTTTTCTATGGATCCTATATGCTTTTTTTCATAAGAAATAATCATTTGATACATAAAAAAGATTACTCCTGGTATATGTACAAAGGAAATCAAATTGGTATATAAAAATAATCCACGTTCATAGTAATTAGATATTTGATATTCTGGATTAAAATATAAATGATAGACAAACTGAATACTATGAACTATAGTAATCACAAAAAAAGGAGCTATTAAAACAAATAGTCTTTTCTTATCAATGGATTCCTTGTTTAAAAAATAATAAGCAAAAAGATAAAACATAGGTGCCACAAGCCATTGCCATGGTATATATGTCTCTTTTAATATAGGTCCAATCCTAAAGTAATTAACGTCTATCAACATATGTTGAATGTTGCTTATCGATAAAAAAAGGACAGTCAAACCAAGAAAAAAACCACTTTTGGATTGATACTTCTTAACAAAAAAAACAATCAGACTAAAAATTATCCCTTGAACAGAGCCAAATAAAATTAGTAGTTGAAAAAAATTGAATTTAACTGTTTCCAAGCGGCGGGGTAATTAGGTTATCGTAAGTAGGATTAGTGTTTATGTTTTCGTTTTACTTACATAGATTATGAATAATTTTCAAAAATATGTTTTTTTTTAATATTCACGGTTTATTTCTATTGTTGATTAATAACGCCAATTGTATTGTAAAATTGAGTATATAATTTTGATCGGTATTAATTTTCTTATTACCCTTTCAAAAACCAAGCTTTTCTTTAAATTTGCTCCTTCATTGCGATAGGGATAGCAGTGGCATCCTTTTTTGTTGTACCATGAGCCTGTCGAAGGGCACAACTAAAAAGATATAACGAATAGCCCGGTAATCGCCCAAATAAGACATCATGTTAGTAGTACAAAACATTTTAGCAAATAAAGAGAGGTATATTAAAGCTTTAGCAAAGCGTAATTTTGATGCAGCACCGGTTCTAGACCAAGTTATTGCTTTGGATGAAGATCGTCGTGCCACGCAAGCCCAACTAGATAATACGCTAGCTGATTCTAATAAGTTCTCTAAAGAAATTGGAATGTTGTTTAAAAATGGAGAACAGCAAAAAGCAAATTTGTTAAAAGAAAAAACAGCTCAGCTCAAAGAAAATTCAAAAGACCTTTCTGCCAAACTAACAGAAATTCAGGAACAGCTTGCAGAGCTACTATATACGATCCCAAACATACCACATGATTCTGTACCTGATGGTCAAAGTGATGAGGATAATGAAGAAGTATTTAAAGAAGGAGAGATTCCAAAACTAGAAGATGGTGCTTTACCACATTGGGAACTTGCCAAAAAATATGACATCATTGATTTTGAATTGGGAGTAAAAATCACTGGTGCCGGATTTCCGGTGTATAAAGGAAAAGGGGCTCGGTTACAACGTGCTTTGATTAGTTATTTCCTGGATAAAAATGCCGAAGCGGGGTATAAAGAATACCAGGTTCCGCATTTGGTTAATGAGGCATCTGGGTTTGGTACAGGACAATTACCAGATAAAGAAGGACAAATGTATCATGTAACTGGTGATGATTTATATCTTATTCCAACTGCAGAAGTACCTGTAACCAATATGTTTAGAGATGATCTGCTTCAGGAAAGTGATCTCCCTATTTGTTGTACCGGATATACTCCTTGTTTTAGACGTGAAGCGGGTTCTTATGGAGCTCATGTTCGGGGGTTAAATCGCTTACATCAGTTTGATAAGGTTGAGATTGTTCGTATCGAAAAACCAGAAAACTCTTACAAAGCTCTAGACGGAATGGTAGAACATGTTAAAGATATTCTGAGAGAATTAAAATTACCGTATCGTATCTTACGCCTGTGCGGTGGAGATATCGGGTTTACTTCTGCCCTGACCTATGATTTTGAGGTATTTTCTACAGCACAAGACCGATGGTTAGAAATCAGTTCTGTATCCAATTTTGAATCGTTTCAGGCCAATCGCTTAAAATTGCGTTTTAAAAGCAAAGAAGGGAAAAAACAACTTGCTCATACTCTTAACGGAAGCTCACTAGCATTACCAAGAGTACTTGCCGGTATTTTGGAAAATTATCAAACTCCAAAAGGCATTAAAATCCCTGAGGTTTTAGTACCATATTGTGGATTTGAGTATATAGATTAAAACAAGTTTCTCTTTGAAGGGAAAAATACGGAAAGATGCTTCATAGATTAAGGTATCGATAACATACTACTAAAGCGCATTTTGCTATATTTACAAAAAAACTTGCAAAATGCGCTTTGTCTTTTTATACATAAGTTTATTTCTAACGCTTTCGGCATTCTCTCAATCAGAGCAGTTGGCAAAAAACTATATGCAACAAGGGCAGTACGAGAAAGCGCTTTCGATTTATCAGAAGCTTTATAATAAAAATCCGAATCGCAATAGCTATTTATTAGGTTTAGTAGAATCTTTTCAGCAATTAGAACAATTTAACGAAGCTGAAAAAATCTTGTTACGCAGAGTAGAAAAAAATCCTAATAACGCACAGATTATTGTAGAACTGGGACACCACTATGATCTTCAAGGAAAACCAGAACAAGCCCGTTTGTACTATGATAAAGCGATAAAAGCATTTGAAAACAGTAATGTAAACCACGCGTATTCTCTGGCACAAACTTTTGAAAAATATAGCTTATTAGATGAAGCGGCATTAGTATATGAAAAGGGAATGGAAAATAATCCCAGGGCAAATTTTAATGTGCAGTTGGCCAAAATATATGGCGAACAAGGTAAGCTCGAAAAAATGTTTGGTAGCTACCTATCATTACTACAGGTACAACCCAACTACATCAATATAGTACAACGAAATTTTAGTGATTATATCTCTAATGATCCTTCAAACGAGGCTAACGTAATTTTTAGAAAATTACTAATCAAGAGGCTTCAGCAAAATCCAGATATCTTATACAATGAAATGCTAAGCTGGCTTTTTATTCAACAAAAAGAGTATAAAAAAGCATTTGTGCAAGAAAAAGCCATTTATAAACGTAAAGAAGAAGGGCCACAAGGGATTATTGATTTAGCAAGAATTGCTATTTCTGAAAAAGATATTAAATCTGCTACAGAAATTCTTAATTATATTCTGGAAACCCCAGTGTCTAGAGATCTAAAACTTACGGCTCATAAGATTATTCTCAAAGCCAAGGTAGATAATGCCAATAAAAAAGAGTATAAATCCATTGTAGAACAATACAATGCCGTATTTACCGAGTACGGAAAATCAAGAGAAACCATAGGCTTACAAATTGATTATGCACATTTTTTAGCTTTTAATCAAGATCAAAAACAAGAGGCCATTCGTTTTTTAAAGGATATTATTAAACGAGAGCGCTTATCCAGGTTTCAATCGTCGCGAATTAAAATGAAAATTGCCGATATCTTGGTTTTGGATCAAAAGTTTAATCAGGCCTTGATCTATTACACCCAAGTTCAGAATGCCTTAAAAAATAATTTTTTAGCACAAGATGCACGATTTAAAGTTGCTAAAACCAGTTATTATAAAGGTGATTTTAAATGGGCGCAGACACAGCTTGATGTTCTAAAATCCTCTACCTCGCAACTCATTGCAAATGACGCCATGGAACTTAGTCTTATTATTAGCGATAATTCTTTGGAAGATTCTACACAAACCGCACTCAAAATCTTTGCTAAGGCAGATCTTTTGGCTTTTCAGAATAAAAATGAGGAAGCAATCGCCATGTATGAAAAAATCTTAACCCAACATCGGGGAGAAAAAATAGAAGACGAAGCTTTTCTGAGACAGGCAAAATTATATGAAGCAGAAAAACAATTCGAAAAAGCGAAGGTTAACTATTTAAAAATTATTGAATTTTATAACGATGATATTTTGGCAGATGATGCCTATTATTGGTTAGCTGAATTGTATGTTAACGAACTAGGAGCACCCGAAAAAGCAAAAGAATTATACGAAAAGATCATTTTTAACCATGCCGATAGTATCTTTTTTGTAAATGCCAGAAAAAAATACCGCGCCCTCCGCGGGGATGCAATAAATTAGAATATCGTTAAAAGCTGCCAAATTGAGTGATTTTTCGTAATGAGTATGGAGGAAAAATTGTATCGATTCTTCGACACGCTCAGGATGACAAGGCTTTTGAGTCAAAACCTCTTGTTTGCGATATATTTTTGTCGCCGCAAAAACACTCAAACTGACAAGGTTTTCTTATATCGAACTCACCTTAGTTTACTACCTTTGCTTTCATTAATAAGATCAACACCTTACAATGTACATATACAACGTTACTATAAATATTGAAGAAAACGTTCATGACGAATGGCTAACCTGGATGAAAGATGAGCACATTCCTGATATGCTTTCTACGGGTAAATTCACAAAGGCTTTAATGACCAAAGTGCTGGTTGAAGAAGAAATGGGTGGTATCACCTATTCTGTTCAATATACAACAAACAGTAAAGAAACCTTGCAACAATATTATGATCAGGATGCCAATCGATTAAGAGCAGAAGCAGATCGGTTTGCCGGTAAATTTGTAGCCTTTAGAACCGAATTAGAAATTGTGAGTGAACATTAATGAAAACTTTTAAGCCAACAGTATTATATATTATCAAGGCCTTAGGCTCTCTCATAGGTATATCAATTTCAGTTTTCGTACTTAATTTTTTTGTCAATATTTCAACTACAACCACTTTATTATTGGTATTCATTGCTCTCGTTTTTAGTTATATATCCTTTAGGTATAGTAAACCCACTATTCAACTCTGTGATAGTACTATAACTATAAATGAGTTAATTACTGAATACGAACAGATAGAAAACTATTTTCCATCAAAAGGAGGTTCTGAACCTTATATCGTAACCAAAAATGGGGAAAAGATTGATCTGGAGCTTTCTTGGCTTAAGAAAAAAGATCAAACCGAAATCGAAAGTATGATTTTGAAAAAAATCAAACCATTAAATAAAGAAGTTTAGATGTCCTCCAAACACAAAAAAAATAAACATAATACACCAAATTACACTCAAAAACCTGAAAAAACTGCTGTTCGGGCCAAAAAACACCTTGGGCAACATTTTCTAAAAGATGAAAATGTTGCCAAAAAAATTGGAGATACCCTTACCCTCAATGGATACAAAAATGTGATCGAAATTGGTCCGGGAATGGGAGTGCTTACTAAATACATTCTTCAAAAAGAACTCGATGTAGTAGCCATGGATCTGGATAACGAATCGATTGACTACCTAAACACCAGTTTTCAATTAGAGCATAATGCAACCATACGCAAAAACTCTTCTTTCCAAGTTTTGGAAGCCGATTTCCTGAAATTCGATCTAAATACATTATTCGACAACGAGCAATTTGCCATTACCGGTAATTTTCCATACAATATTTCTTCACAAATCGTTTTTAAAACTTTAGAAAATAGAGATCGCATTCCAGAGTTTACTGGGATGTTTCAAAAAGAAGTAGCACAACGCATTTGCGAAAAAGAAGGAAACAAGACGTACGGAATTCTTTCAGTACTCGTGCAAGCATTTTATACGGCAGAATACTTATTTACCGTTCCGCCTGGTGTTTTTAATCCTCCGCCTAAGGTAGACAGCGGTGTATTACGATTAATTCGAAAAGGCAACCCCACTTTGCCTTGCGATGAAAAATTGTTTTTTAAAGTCGTAAAATCTTCATTTGGTCAACGCCGAAAAACCCTAAGAAACAGTCTTAAAACTTTTCAACTTACAGACCAAACAAAAGAGTTAGATATTTTCAATAAGCGACCAGAACAATTAGGTGTTGATCAGTTTATAGAATTAACGCTTCTTATCCAAAATATGAATGGATAAATTCATTTTACTATTGGCATAATTTAGATCTCTTTCTTCAAAAGGATAGTTTGAACTAAATGATTTAAAATCCTCATTTGCGAGTTTTAAAACCATAGTCTCTCTAATTAAATTCTTTGGTTATCTTTGTGAGCGCTTGCGCAAGGGATCACTAAAAATATTGGCTATGCAATTTCAGGTAACCACAGAGCTAATCGAACAAGTACAGCACCTCATTCAGATAGAAGGTGATGTTCGCTTACGCCAAATACTCGATGAAATTCACTTTGCTGATATCGCAGAAATCCTTAGCGAACTTAATCTTGCCGACGCCACCTATATCATCAAATTATTAGATAGCGAAAAAACTTCTGAAGCCTTGATGGAGTTAGAAGAAGATTTTCGTGAACGCATTCTCGATAACCTCTCCGTAAAAGAAATTGCAGAAGAGTTAGAAGAAATGGATACCGATGATGCAGCCGATGTCGTTGCAGAGTTACCTGATGAAATCGCAGAAGAAGTAATTGCCGAAATTGAAGATGAGAAGCATGCAGAAGATATTAAAGAGCTGCTTACATATGAAGAAGATACTGCAGGGGGACTTATGGCAAAAGAATTGGTAAAAGTAAAAGAAACCTGGACCGTTGCCGGATGTGTTCGCGAAATGCGAAGACAAGCAGAAAATGTAACCCGGGTACATTCTATCTATGTAACCGATAAAGAAGGAAAATTAAAAGGACGATTATCGCTTAAAGATTTACTAACCGCTTCTACCAAAACCCATATTAGCGAAGTTTATATTCCTAAAGTGGATTATGTAAATGTAGATACCGAAGGAGAAGAAGTGGCTCGTATCATGCAAAAATATGACCTAGAAGCCATTCCCGTGGTGGATCATGATGGGCTATTGGTAGGTCGTGTGACTATCGATGATATGGTAGATTTTATTAAAGACGAAGCCGAAAAAGATTATCAATTAGCAGCGGGTATCTCTCAGGATGTAGAAGCCGATGATAGCGTTTGGGAGCTGACAAGAGCTCGATTGCCCTGGCTTATTCTTGGTCTCTTTGGAGGACTTGGTAGTGTCTTCATTATGGAAGGTTACGAAGAAGCCCTTGCAAAATATAAAGAACTCTTTTTCTTTACTCCACTTATAGCCGCTATGGCAGGAAATGTGGGTGTACAATCCAGTGCAATTATTGTGCAAGGTTTAGCCAACGATATCGTAAAAGGAAGTCTTTTTAATCGATTACTTAAAGAAATAAGCCTAAGTTTAATCAGCGGGATTACTCTAGGTATATTAGTTATACTTTTTGGTTTTTTTGACGGAATGGATCTTATCTTTAGTTTTACAATAGCCATTTCAATGTTGTGTGTTATTATTGTAGCAGCCCTTGTAGGAACCTTTGTCCCGATCATTTTAGATAAAAGAGGTATTGACCCTGCAATTGCAACCGGCCCCTTTATAACAACAAGTAATGATATTTTTGGGATTTTTCTATTCTTTTCTATTGCGAAGCTTATTTTAGGATTTTAGGCAGGCTGAACCGTGCTTTTCACTATAGTTTTACAAACCATTTATCAAAGTTTGTAAAAGCTGCCGTTGCAATCACTGCCTGAGATTAAAATTATTGTACATTTAATCCATAAACACTTCAATACATGCAATCCAAAGTTTTCGAATATACATTTACAGTTCCAAAATCTGCAATCGATGATATGGATCATGTAAACAACGTAGTTTATCTGCAATGGATACAGGATATAGCAAAAAAACATTGGGAGTCTAAAACCAATACCGAAATTAGAAACACCTATGTTTGGGTAGTCCTAAATCATTATATCGAATATCATCATCCCGCTTTTGAAAACGATACCATTACCCTACACACCTGGATCGATCACCATAGAGGAGTAAAAAGCGAGCGCCATACCAAAATCATTAACGCCCATACTCAAAAAGTATTAGCGTCTGCCAAGACCATGTGGTGTTTACTTTCTAAAGAAACGTTAAGACCTATACGCATCACAGATGAAATAAGTAACTTGTTTGTTTAAAACAGTTAATCCATATGGAAGCAATCAACATCAAAGAAAAATTATCAAAATTTGATAAACAATGGCACCCACATCGTATTGCCATGGTAGATGATAATCAAATATATTTAGCAAAACTTATTGGTGATTTTGTATGGCATAAGCATGATCATGAAGATGAGCTGTTTCAGGTGATAAAAGGTACATTGTACATGAAATTTAGAGACAAAACGGTAACAGTACATCCAGGAGAGCTTATTGTTGTACCTAAGGGGGTTGAGCACTGTCCATCTACTAAAGATAATGAAGAAGTTCATGTGCTTCTTTTTGAAAAAGCCAGTACTAAACATACCGGCGAGTTAGTAAATGAGCGAACCGTATCTCAATATATTGACATCTAATGTTTAATTTCTTTTGTGTTCAAAATGAAGATTCGAGAAGCAACACCAAAAGATTACGATACGATTTGGGAGATCTTTGAAAAGGTTATAAAGACAGGAGACACCTATGTTTTTGATCCCCAAACTCAAAAAAAAGACCTAACCAAACATTGGTTTGCATCATACATGAAAACCTATGTTTTAGAAGAACAAGGAAAAGTAATAGGAACCTATATCATAAAACCCAATCAAATAGACCTAGGATCACATATTGCGAATTGCAGTTATATGGTTCATCCTAATTATCATGGCAAAGGAGCAGGCAAAATGCTATGCGAACATTCTCTTCAGAATGCAAAAGAAATGGGATATAAAGCAATGCAGTTTAATATTGTGGTAAGCACAAATATTGCTGCAGTAAAGCTTTGGCAAAAATATAATTTTGAAATTATCGGAACCATACCTAAAGGGTATAAACATTCCTCCTTAGGATATGTAGATGCATATATCATGTACAGAGAAATTTAAAACGTATTGTCATGGGTTTAAATCGTAGAACCTTTATCAAAAATACGGGCTTATTATTGGGGTATAGTATGCTCCCGTATTCTAATTTATATTCTAGCACCAGTCAAAAACCACTTGGGGTATGCCTCGTTGGATTGGGCTATTATAGTACAGATCTTTTGGCTCCGGCATTGCAACTCACAAAACATTGCAAACTTACGGGGATAGTAACCGGAAGCCCTTGGAAAATTCCCAAATGGCAGAAGCGATATGGTATTCTCGACAAAAATGTATACAATTATCAAAATATGAATCGTATTGCCGATAATCCGGATATCGATGTCATTTATATTGTGCTTCCCACAGGATTGCATGCTAAATATGCCATTAAAGCAGCCCAAACAGGAAAACACGTATGGTGTGAAAAACCAATGGCCAGAACAACTTCAGAGTGTCAGGCTATTATAGATGCATGCACAAAAAACAAGGTTAAACTTTCTATAGGGTATCGAATGCAACATGAACCTAATACGCAACAGATTATTAAATGGGCAAATACGCAACCTTATGGAAAAATAAAAACCATTACTGCTGAAGCTGGATATTATGATTCGCGATCTGATCATTGGAAACAAAATAAAGCTCTCGGAGGTGGAGCCATGTATGATATGGGCGTATATCCCTTAAATGCAACCCGATATGTAACTGGCGAAGAACCCATTGCTGTGCTAAAAGCAGAACATACCACCAAAAGACCAAAAATCTATACCGAAGTTGATGAAACTACTCATTTTACGCTTGAATTCCCCTCTGGTGCTATAGCAAAATGTAAAACCAGTTTTGGTGCAGGCATGAACACTTTAAGAGTAGATTGTCAAAATGGATCCTATGGATTAAGGCCTTTTCAGGCGTATGGCGGAATACGAGGCAAAGCAAGTGATGGTGTGCTTTTAAACCACAGCATACCTAATCAACAGGCTAAACAAATGGATGATGATGCCTTAGCTATTATTAACAATACTTCTGTTCTGGTACCTGGTGAAGAGGGGATGAAAGATATTAGAATTGTAGAAGCAATATACCAAGCAGCAAGTAGCGGTGAAAAAATTGTGCTTCAATAAAATTCACAAATAACTTTAGTTACTTATGATCATTCAATTAAAAAAAAGAATATCCAAACCATCGATATTGACATGCATTCGTGATGATCAAAGTACTACCTGGTCAAAATTACATAAAGGTATAGAAACTCACGACCTGGCGCATTATGCAGTTGAAAAAGTAATGGGGTTTACTAATGCTTTCTATGGAATTCTTAATAAGGGTTATGATATTACAGACTTTGAGCTCCCAAAAGGTAAACGTCCAGAACCTCTTCAGCCCAAAAACCTTGATGCTTCGGCAATTCAAACCGAGCATATTGTAAATTTATTACTGGTGGAGTTTTCAAATTCTGGAGAAGATTCAGCTTTTATAGACTCTTTGAAAAGTATTCTTGCAGAGAACAATATTCCGTTTCCCAAGGGTTTTGACATGAGCAAGCTGGATGAAATCAGACAATTATACTCAGAGTTATTATTTGCATGGGGTTCTTTAGGTGATAATGAACACTTAGAACTTAGTTTATTCTAAAAATTCTTAATTCCTCAAATGTATTCTTACTATTTAATTTCTGGATTGACTCAATAGCCATTCATAAAACGATGCGTCTGAGAGTATACTGGGCCATATTCCATGACCTTCACCTTCTAAGGATATTAATTCGGCAGAATTGGCACCACAATCTTGAAGTGTTTTGATCATTTTCTTGCTATTCGTATATCCATAGTCTGCTGTACCATGGTAAACGCGTATTGCCAGATTTTTTACATCACATAAGCCCGAAGTTGAACCCCCAGCCGGTGCTAAAGGAGTAGCTGCTGCAAGTGATGTACTCATTTTTTTTAAATTTGCCCATGTTCCTGCGCCTCCCATACTATATCCAACCAAATAGATTCTATTTGGATCTATGGATACTTCATCTTTGGCTTGATTTAAAATCCCTTTAAGATCTACGTTAGACCATGAACATCCAGAAATACAGGAAGGAGCAATTACTATAAATGGAAATTCTAATCCTGCTTTGGAAGCATATTTTGAAGGGTGGTGTTTGGTATTTGATCGATCTCCTCCATGAAGAAAAAGAATAGTAGGATACTTTTTGTTTTTAATATAATCGTCTGGTGTGGTTATGATAAAAGGAATATTTTTATAGTTTCTTTGTATGGCATTTTTGAGGTCTTGGGCCTGGGTTATCCAAGCAAACGTCAAAAAGGAAATGAGGACTATATATTTAATTTTCATTACTAGGCTAATTTCTAAACACTTAAAAATATGCTTTTGAGTTAAAACTATATCTCATTTTTGAAATAATTAACGTAGTCATCATCCTTCAACCTAAACTTCCAAAAGTTGATTACATAAAAAAACCACTCAATCTCTTGAGTGGTCATAGCTTCATAAATAATCCCACGGACCCCTTACTTTCCGTTATATTCTGATATAAGCTATTCTGTTCTAAAATTCCATATCTGGCCCATCGTAGCATTTTGATTGCTATCTTTCACGACTACTCGCCAATAATATGTTATCCCTGTTGATACTGATACTTCTATTTGAGAAGTCGTACTATTTTCTTCTAGTAAAGAAGGGGAATCACTAATTCCAAAATACACGTCATACGTCAAAGAATCTCCGTCGGCATCATTAGCATCCCAATCTAAAGTAATACTGCTTCCCGTTACCCTATTTCCTGAACCAGGACTTATCAACTCTGGAATACCAGGTAATCTATTTATTGAAGCTTCCGGTTCGGTAAAGAAACTCTGTACTGTTGAGTAATCACCGTCGTTACCCTTATCATCGCTAGCCTTAACTCGCCAATAATAGGTAATCCCTTTTTCTAGATCGAATACCTTGTTTGCCGCCGAAGTAACCGAAGTAAACAATATCGTATTAAAACTGGGTTCAGCAGCGATCTCGATTACATAACTCACCGTATCTCCATCGGGATCGGTAGCGGTGTTCCAGGCAAACTCTAAATCAGTACTTGCACATGTTAAATTATTACTCGGAAATACCAGTTTAGGTGCCTCAGGAGACTGATTGAATATAGGAATTATCACATCATCATCTGCTTCACAGGAAACTAGAAATACAGTACATAGTATTGCGATATATAGATATACTTTTTTCATCTCTTATTTTTTGAACTCATTACTTTCACATAAGGCCCTTTGATTACATTCAGGGCCAGTTTGGTAACATGACCGATATAAGGTTATCTTTTTATTGTTTTATAATTTTAAATACTTCTCCTTTATTCACTGTAATAAAATAGACCCCTTCTGGCAATCGTTCCATTGGTAATATTAATTGTCCAGATGTTACAGTATACTCATCAGAAGAAACCAAAACTCCTAAGGCATTATACATTGCTACCTGTATCTGAGTACTCGCACCATTTGGAATAAAGAGTGTGGTATTTCCTTGAGTTGGGTTTGGAGCAATACGCATTTCATTAATCAGATTTACTTTGGTAAATAATTTCCCTTCGCACTCAACTTTAGATGATATAATCAATTCATCGCCATGTTGCACATCTACAGTAAAAGTCTTTGTAGTGTACTCACCTATAACCTCATCATTAATTCGCGCTATATACGGAGCAGTACCTGTAGTTACCTCAACGTTTACTTTTGCCGCTCCTGTTTCGGTAATGAGCTCGGTCTTTCCTGTTAAGCTTTCTGCGTCTTGGATCACTGCTTCAAAACACTGCTCGCAATTGGTAAAACCATCAACTCCAATACAAACCGGATAGGTACCTGGTGGTAAATCTCCTACTTCTAAAGATGATGTAAAACTATAGTCTATGCCATTGATTGTAGTGGTATATGCTAATGCTGTAGTAGCCGTTATGCTTAATATCCCATTATTTTTATCGACACAAGTTTCGCTAGCCGTAGTTATTGTAAAATTATTAGCCGGCACACTAAGGATTGGACATGCTCCAACTACATTAACTATTCTGGTAACTTGAGTAGCCATTTCACCGCTTGCACTTGTCGCATCATAGGTAACCGTATACATGCCCAGCTGATTTACATTAACGGGTGTAGCATCAATGGTTAACATGGCACCATAGGTTACATCTGCTCCTAGTTCGGTATATACATTGCCTTGTATTATCGTCTGAGGATTACCACCAAGCAATGTAATCACCGGTGTAGGGCAACTTAACCCTCCATCATTAATCGTCCAATTATAAGGAGCACTTGTTAACGTATTTACCGCATCGACACTTAAACAGTGTGCTACATCGGCATCTAACGTTAAATTAGAAGGAATTTGAGTTTCTCCTGCTTCTAAGGTTGCCCATCCGATCAACGTTTTATCATAATTTTCTTGGGATAAACCAGAACCTATAAATATCCTTTTCATATTTGTAACACTTGAAATATCCCAATTGGATAGATCCTGATCAAAGGATGATGCACCTTCAAATAATTCTTCTATATCTTGAACTTGACTAAAATCCCAATTACTCAAATCCTGGTTAAAAGAAGTAGCTCCGTAAAACATAGCATACATATATTCTACAGTTCCTAAGGTCCAATTACCAACAGGCTGGTTGAATGAAGTAGCATTATAAAACATATATGCCATATCTGTAACCGTGGCCATATTCCAATTAGAAATATCCTGATTAAATGCGAAAGCTTCTTCAAAAGCAGAATCCGTTCTTAAAAGATTCGTAAATACCCAACCACTAATATCTTCGTTAAAAATAGAACACTCATAGAACATACCATGAATATACTCTATAGTAGACATATCCCAGGAACCAATAGTATCTTTAAGATCCTCAAAATTTGTACATTCTCCAAACATACTGGTTAATTCAGTAACTTGTGTAAAATCTGGAATATCATCAGCATTTAACTTCAAGTTCTCACAACCATAAAAGGCTTCTCTAAAGCTGGTCCATTGTATATTTCCCCATTGTTCTATTGATCTTATTTTGTCTTTATCTCCAGTGTTATCAAAGTTGATTCTAGGAAAATCTCCAACGATCTTTACAGTATACGTTCCTGCGGTTGCATATTGATGCATAGCATCGCCCGTAAAACCGGTCTCTATAGTTCCATCTCCCCAGTCTATCCTATAGTTATATCCTGAATCCTTAGTCGGTATGGTAATAGATTCATTAGCTGTAGTAGTTTGCCAGGTAGTAATAAAGAAATCCTCAGGACAACCTTTTCCTCCATCTGCAATTGTCCAATTGTACGGAGCGCTCGTTAGGGTATTTCTAGCTGTTTCTCCTAAGCAATACGGTATTCCTTCTGCATGAAAAATTACTCCAACCGGAATTTTAGTTTCTCCACCATCTAATCTAGCCCAACCTATTAACGTAGCATCATAATTCTCAGTAGACATACCCGAATTACTAAACATATGCTGAATTGAGTTCGTATTTTCTATTACAGAACTGATATCCCAATCTCCTAAGTCCTGATCAAAAGCTGTGGCTCTCTCAAAAGTATTATTGATATTACCTAAATTCTTTGTATCCCATCCGCTGATATCCTGGTTAAATGCAATAGCATCTCTAAACATATTTGCAAAACTTGTTGCTTCGCCTGTATCCCAATTTGAGATATTACCATTAAACGCAGTCGCCCCATCAAACATAGAACCGAAACGTTCTCCCATAGCTGTATTCCAGGAATTAAGATTTTGATTAAAACGAACATTCCTAAAGAACATAGATGAGAAATTCTTTACGTTGGTTACATTCCATGAATCTATATTTTCGTTAAAGTTTGAGCGGCTGAACAATGAAGTCATCATTTCAACGGTACTTACGTCCCAATTCCTCATGTTACCACCATTATCTACCAAAGCAGTAGTTTGTTCAAACATCCATCGCATACTGCTTACCAAACTAAGATCTGGAGCATCAATTGCATTGATTACCAAATTACTACAACGTGAAAAAGCACCTTCCATGGAAGTCCATTGTTGTACTCCCCATTGTTCAACGGATAAGATTTTCTCTTGGTTTTCAAAATTAAATCTAAAGCTAATCCTAGGAAAATCTCCAATAATCCTTACAGTATAAATTCCTGCAGTTACATATTGGTGAGTTGCATCTCCTGCAACTCCACTTTCAACCATACCATCTCCCCAATCTACTGTATAATCGTATCCACTCCCTGTAGTAGGTATGGTAATAGCTTCATTAGCCACAGTAGTTTGCCAGGTAGTAATAAAGAAATCTTCGGGACAACCTTTTCCTGCATCGTTAATTGTCCAATCATAAGGAGCACTAGTTAGGGTGTTTCTTGCAGTTTCTCCTAAACAATAAAAAGTACTAGCATCTAATTTTACATCTGCCGGAATTCTTGTTTCTCCAGTTTCTAAGGTTGCCCAACCTATCAGTGTAGCGTCGTAATTTGTTTGAGACATTGCCGAACCTATAAGCATACCATCCATTGAATCCCTGCTTGTATTACTTATATCCCATGCTGCAAGATTTTGATCAAAAGTAGTTGCATTTAGGAACATAAAATCAAAATATTGTGCCAGTGCCACATTCCACATTCCAATAGGTTGATTGAAAGCTGTTGCTCCATCAAACATATTGGTTAGATCATTCGCTTTCTCAGTATTCCAGTTATTTAAAGGTTGATTAAATTCCGTATTATTTTTAAACATACTAGAAAAGTCTTCAACCTTACTTACATTCCAACCATTGATGTTTTCGTTAAACGGTGTATCTTCAAATAGACTGGATATGGTAGTTACGTTCTCTAGATTCCAAGTACCTATATTGTTTTTTAAATCTTCAAGACTTGTACAACCTAAAAATGTTCTATACAAGGAAGTAACAAGAGTCAAATCTGGAACGTCATCAGCATTTAATTTCAGATTAGTACATCCCCTAAAAGCATTTGCCATAGAAATCCATTGTATACTTCCCCATTGTTCAATCGATCTTATTTTATCTTTATCTCCAGTGTTATTAAAGTTGATTCTAGGAAAGTTGCCCGTAATCTTTATGGTATAATTTCTTGCATTCGTATAGGTATGTGATGGCGCTGTATCTGTGGTTACTGCTTCTACGGTATTATCCCCCCATTCAACCACATAACGATACGATTCACCGCTAACAGTAGGTATGGTAATGGTTTCATTAGCAGTAGTAGTTTGCCAAGTAGTGATAAATTTTTCATCCTCTGGGCATCCTAATCCCAAATCAGAAATTCTCCAGTTATAATCGTTTACTAACTGAAATCGTTCTACAAAAGCATCACAATATCGGGTAAGATCGATAGATACATTTACATCACGAGGAATTCTGGTTTCTCCCGCATCCAATGTTGCCCATCCTTGTAATGTTTTATCATAATTTTCTGTGGAAAAATTATTGGTAGCCAAACTATTTGTTGTGATAAAAGATCTCATGGTTACGGCTTCACTAATATCCCAATTCCCTAAGTTCTGATCAAAATTTGGACATACATAAAACATCGCATCAAAATTTCTTACTTTGGATACATCCCAATTTCCGATATCGTGATTAAAACCAGATTGAATGAACATCGCATTCATATCTTCTACATTTCCGGTGTCCCAGGTACCTATAATATCTTGTAAATCTTCAAAATTGGTGTTTTTCGCAAACATTCGTCGGGTAGTAATAACTGCACTAAGGTTAGGAGTATCGGTGGCATTTAATTTAAGATTAGCACAACCATTAAAGGCTTGCGCCATAGATTGCCAAGCTATAGTGCCCCATTGTTCTACAGTTAAAATTTTATTTTTACTTCCCCCATCATTAAAGAAAATCCTTGGGAAATTTCCGGTAATTTTTACAGTATATGTTCCAGCTGTGGTATATTGGTGTGTAGCATCTCCTGTAAATCCATTTTCAACGACTCCATCTCCCCAATCTACTGCATAATTGTACCCACTACCTGTAGTTGGTATGGTAATCGATTCATTAGCTGTAGTGGTTTGCCACGTAGTGATAAAGGCATTTGTAAAATCACATCCAAAACCACCATCAGTAATTGACCAGTTATATGTTGATGATGTTAATAGATTTCTAGCTGATTCTCCTAAACAAAATTTTAGATTTCCAGCTCCAAAGGAAACATTTAAAGAAAGAGATTCTCCACTTTCCAACGTCGCCCAACCGATAAGTGTAACATCATAATTTTGATCAGACATACCCGTACCATTAGTAAAAATATCTGTAAAATCTGACACATTACTAATATCCCAATCCCCTAATGATTGATCAAAAGACTTCGCATCAGCAAAAGTTTCTATTGCTGATTCTAGATTCGTAGTAACCCATTGATCCAAAGGATAATTAAAATCTTCACAAGCCTGAAACATATGATCAATACTCTTTACACTACTAACATTCCAAGTATTGATATTCTCATTCATAAAAGCATTACGAAACATACTATTCATTGAGCTAATGGTACTTACATTCCAATTTCCTATATTTCCACCATTATCAATACAGGATCCATCTTCGAACATACTCTCCATGGAGGTTGCATCGCTAAGATCAGGAGCATCGGTTGCATTTATTTCTAAGGATCCACAACCCTTAAATGCACTTTCCATAGAAGTCCACTTGTTACTTCCCCATTGCTCGATCGTTTGAATTTTTCGGCTATCCGCATTACCATTAAAACGCATATGATTAAAATTACCATAAATACGAATGGTATATGTACCAGCGTTTGCATAGGTATGATAGGCTTCTTCCGTTTCATTTGTAATGATACCATCACCCCAGTCTACTTTAAAATCAAGTCCTGTATCTACAACAGGAAGCGCTATTTCTTCATTATTGCTATCTATCCTCCAAGTGGTAATAAAGAAATCAGTTTCGGAACAAGTGGTTCCTACATCATTAATTGTCCAGTTATTTGGCGCACCTGTTAGGATATCTCTTGCTTCTTTTCCTAAACAATATGTTGCATTAGTACTAAATCGTACATTATTTGGAATTTTTGTTTCGTCAGCATCTAATCGAGCCCATCCTATCAATGTAGCATCATAATTAGCTTGTGATATCCCAGAATTTAATAGCATATCAGTCATAAAAAACTGCACTCCACTCAAATTCCAATTACCTAAATTTTGATCAAAAGCGGTTGCGCCATTAAATGTATTTCTAAAGAAAGCAATATTTTTAGTATCCCAATTACTAATATCTTGATTAAATGAAGTAGCTGATGCAAAAGTGGCATCCATAAAGAATACCCCACTTGTATCCCAATCTCCAATATTTTCATTAAAAACTGTACATCCTTCAAACATATTTGAAATATTTGTACTTGTAACCATATTCCAATCTCCAATTTTGTCTTTCAAGTCTTCAAAATTGGTACAATCTTTAAACATGTTGATTGTAGAATTAATTGCAGATAAATTTGGTACATCATCAGCATTTAATTTAAGATTAGCACAACCCTCGAATGCATTTTCCATGCTTTCCCATGCGATGGTTCCCCACTGCTCAACAGTCAGTATTTTATCAGCCTCTGCATTATTATTAAAATATATTCTAGGGAAATCTCCTGTAATTTTTACTGTATATGTTCCCGCAGTAGCATACTCGTGGGTTGCATTTCCTGTAAGTCCGCTTTCAACAGTTCCATCACCCCAATTTACTCTATAGTCATATCCAGAACCATTAGTAGGTATGGTGATACTTTCATTGGCTGTAGTAGTTTGCCAGGTAGTGACAAAGAAATCGGTTTCAGCACAGCCAGAAGCGATTCCTCCATCTGTAATTGTCCAATTTAATGTATTGATATCTGTTAAAGTATCTCTTGCATTTAATGCTTCACAATAGCTTACTCTATCAGCATTTAATACAATATTGGATGGTACTTGTGTTTCCCCTGCATCTAAACTTGCCCATCCAGTTATTGTAGCATCATAATTAGTAGGTGATAACCCTGAATTGCTTAACATTCCAGACATGTCAAGAATGTTACTAATGTCCCATGACCCTAATGATCTGTCGAAATTATTAGCACCTAAGAACATATCTCTCATGTTATTTACCATACTTACATCCCATTTATCAATAGGTTGATCAAACGATCTTGCTCCTGCAAACATTCCTGTCATGTTCACAAATTCTGAAGTGTTAATGGTCCAGTTAGAAATATCTTGATTGAACTTTCTGGCATCTCCAAACATGTTCAAAAAACTGGTTACTTTGCTTACATTCCAATTGGTAATATTACCATTAAACTCTGGGGTGTTAGAAAACGTAAAGCTCATTCCCTCAATGTTACTTACATCCCAATTGGATAAATCGGTAGCATCAAAAGCTACACAATCATTAAACATTCTACCTAAACGAGTTACTTGAGATAAATCAGGTGCGTCTGTAGCATTATAACGCAAATTTCTACATCCCCAAAAAGCATTTCGCATACTTTCCCAAGCAATAGTTCCCCATTGCTCAATAGATAGAATCTTGTCTTTATCTCCAGTTGCATCAAAATAAATTCTGGGGAAATCCCCTAAAATCTTAACTGTATATGTATCCGCATTAGCATAATTATGTGTAGCGTCTCCTGTAAATCCAGTTTCGATTGTGCCGTCACCCCAATCTACCGTATAATTATATCCGGTTCCTGTAGTAGGGATGGTAATTGATTCGTTGGCAGTAGTGGTTTGCCAGGTAGTAATAAATTCGTTTTGCGCGTTCGAGAAGTTCACAAAACTAACCATAAAAAATAGTGCAATGTAAAAGTGCTTCATAAGGGGGTATGTTCTTGTTATACTAGATTTTTGAGCTTGATTTTGATTGAAAGCTTCAACCCATAGGTTGGTAGATTCAACATAAAATCGTGGGCAAAATTAAGATTATTTTAAGAAAAATACTGCTATACAGGGGTTGCAAGGAGTGTTAAAATATGAATTGACGTGATAATGCGACAGGATAATTTGAAGCAGGTTTACATTTTAAGATCTCGATACAATTTTCATTCGTTCTCACTTCTGAAAATTACTTGATCTGACAGAATTAATACATTCTGTTTACAGGCTCATCAAGTGTTTCTTTATTGTAGCGTAACCAAACCATTTGTCTATCGAAATCTATAAACCCAATAATCAATTCCTTGGATCAGTACTACCTGCTTTCTTAATAAACTCAATAATATCTTTTTTGGAGTCGACCCCTATTTTTTTTCGGATACGAGATCGGGAAGATTTTATGGCCGAAACTGTAGTACTTTGCAGTTTACTAATCTCTGTTGAGTTGAGTCCCAAAGTCATTAAACAGAGTAGTTCTTTTTCTTTCTCTTTTAATTGGGGGAATTGCTTATCTAGAATCACTTTAAAATCCAAACTTACTTTATTTAGATAGGATTGTAAATCAGTAGTTGTTTTTTTGGTGGCTCTTTCTGAAAGTAAGGAAGCCGACAGCGAATGTAATGCCTTAACACGTTCTTTTTCATTTTCTAATTTGATAATTTCACGAATCTCACCTAAAGTTTTGTTGAGAACTTCTTGACGTATTGAGTTATCGACCACTACTCTTTTAAGTTCTTTTTCTTTAGTAACCAGAGCAAGCTCTGCCTTCACCTTTTCGAGCTGTTCTTTTTGTAATTTACTTTTGGACAATGCGATACGATGTTTTGCATTTTTTCTAGTCAACCAAAAAATAATGCCCCCCAAAACCATTGCTATGGCAAACAAGATAAGATACAATCGTTTTTTAGCGGTTTCACTTTCTAAACGTAGTTGATCGGCTTGTTTTTCTTTTTCAAATTTATAATTGAGTTCTAACGCTGTGGTGCGCTTCGCTTTTTCTATATTATTAACAGAATCATTATAGGTCTTATAGATTTTATAATCTTGTAATGCTTGCTGATACTCCTTTCTTGTTTCATTAAGGTTACTTCTGCTATAATATTGCTTGAGTAACAATTCTTTATGCTTCAGCTTTTTAGCAACTGTTATGGCACTATCTAGATAGGGTAGAGCTTTATCATACTCTTTAAGTGCATTATACAATACGGCAACATTTAGGTAACTAATGCTTAATTCACTCTTATCCTGTATATTCTTTGAAATCCCTACATTTTCTTTATAAATCGCAATAGCCTTATCAAACTCTTTGTTACTGTAATAAATTGCAGCTAAACCGCCATTAACCTTAGCTATTCTGTTTTTTGAACAGGGTAATGCTTTTACTTTTAGAACATGAATAAGGCTAGAATCATTTTGTTTATTGGTATAGTATGTAACCGCTAACATATGATGGGATACGGCTAAACTTTCAACATCTTCCAACTTTTCTTTAATCGCAATAGCTTCTTTAAAATATTGTTTTGATTTTTTATACTCTTTTTGGCGTCTGTAAAACATCCCTAGATTATGTAAAGCCAATCCAATGGTAACAGAGTCCTTTATACTTTGACTGATGTCTAAAGCTTCAAGATAGTTAGATAATCCTTTCTCGGCATTACCCTGTTTATTTTCTAAAATACCTAGATAGTTGAGTGCCTCGGCATTACTTTTTTGGTAATAGTACCCCTCTTGATTATCTTTTAAAAATGCTAATACCTCATTAAGGATTATTCTAGAGGTATCTACATCAAACCAGTGCATTTGTTTTACCAGTTTAATCTTATAATCAATCCGGGCAGAATCGGTAGTTGCTATTTTTATTTTATGTTTTAATATATTCGCAAGACTATCATGAGATTGCGAATACATCGAAAAGCAAAGCAAGAAGACACTTATGTATATGGATGTTATTTTCAATAGATCGTTTTTTGGTAACACGTTGGTTTCACTTCAAAAATACATCATAATATCTTTGCAACCATAATATAACCTTTTTGCAACCTCTATAACAGAAACTAAGTAAGTACACACGACTAAATTTCAATTCTCTATTTCAAAAATAATGAGATATGCACAACAACCATTATTACTGACCCGCGCATGCCTTTTATCCATCCGCGCAGCGCGGGAGGGTCACCCTATGCCGCTGATCGATATGCAAGTGCCGTTGATCGAGAAAATAGGTGCGCGGACGGGTTACCCCATACCGCTGGTGGATATCCGGATACCGTTGATCGATAACATGGTTGTGTAGAGATGCGATCTATATACGCGGAAAGGTTACTTACTAGCCTGACCCCATAAAACCTTTTAAGGAATAAGAAAATCAACAAAAAAACCACTCAATTGAATGAATGGTTTTTTGTTTAAGTATATTAAATGATCTCAAAACATTATTCGATCACCATTTTCTTAGTATCTATTTTTTGACTTCCCACATATAAAGTATAGAAATACGTTCCAGATGCTAATCCTTCGCTATTGATATATAATTCTCCGTCACCTGTTTGTTTGAGCGCAACTGTGGATACCAATTGACCAATCGAACTGCTAAATACCACTGAAGCATTCGTAATCCCTGTAGGCAAATAATACTTGATTGAGGTGGTCCCGTTAAACGGATTTGGAATATTTTGGTATAAAATCGGTGTATTACCTTTATTAATACTCCCTGTAGTATCACAAGCACAACTTTCTAACGCTTCTAATCTAGACTCTAACGCTGTCATTTGATTTTGTAAACTTTCAATTTCGCTTTGAGCATCTGTAAGATCGGATTCTAAAGATGCTACCACTGGTGATAAGTCTACCGTTACTACATTTCCATTCTCGATCCCAAGGGTTAACCGATTATTCGTTAGTGTAACCGAAGTAAGATTTTGATTATCTGTTCCTACTCCATCCTGTAATACGGAAAGATCAATAGTATTTCCTCCTGAAATACTTAAGTTTCCATTAGTAAGACTTAGTCTTTGCGCATCGGTGTTATCCAAATAACCTGAAAGATCTACTGTAGAAGCATTACCAGAAATACGCAACGTATTGGTGACTAATGATATTCCTTGCGCATCAGTATTATCCAGATATTTCGATAAATCTACATCAGTAGCATCGTTAGTTAGACTCAAAGCATCACCCGATAAGGTTAAATCTTGTGCATCGGTATTATCTAAATAACCGGAAAGATCTACTGTAGAAGCATTACCAGAAATACGCAACGTATTGGTGACTAATGATATTCCTTGCGCATCTGTATTGTCCAGATATTTCGATAAATCTACGGTAGTTGCATCGTTGGTTAAGCTCAAAGCATCACCCGATAAGGTTAAGTCTTGAGCATCGGTATTATCTAAATAGCCGGAAAGATCTACTGTAGAAGCATTACCAGAAATACGCAACGTATTGGTGACTAATGATATTCCTTGCGCATCGGTATTGTCCAGATATTTTGATAAATCTACGGTAGTTGCATCGTTGGTTAAGCTCAAAGCATCACCCAATAAGGTTAAGTCTTGGGCATCGGTATTATCTAAATAGCCGGAAAGATCTACTGTAGAAGTATTTCCAGAAATACTCAATGTATTGGTGGCTAATGAGATGCCTTGCGCATCTGTATTATCCAGATATTTCGATAAATCTACATCGGTAGCATCGTTAGTTAGACTCAAAGCATCACCTGATAAGGTTAAGTCTTGAGTATCGGTATTATCCAAATAACCTGAAAGATCTACTGTAGAAGCATTACCAGAAATACGCAACGTATTGGTGACTAATGATATTCCTTGCGCATCTGTATTGTCCAGATATTTCGATAAATCTACATCGGTAGCATCGTTAGTTAAACTTAAGGTGTTTCCTGATAAATCCAGATCTTGATTGTCTGTATTCGAAGAAGCTGTGCTTACCCATGCCGTTCCATTCCAAACAAAAAGATTTGCCACATCGGTATCATAAACCATTAATCCGGCATCAGAAACCCCTAAAGGATTTCCACTTGCTGCTGCTGTTTCCATAGCAGTTCGTTGCGCGGTTGTTACTCTATTTACTAAAAAACCTTTATCCGTATCTGCTAATTCAAGAGAAGCATTTTGATTCGCTGCAACCGTACCAATACCTACACTTACCCTATTGGTTGTGGTATTACCACCCAGCGCCATGGTGTTTCTGGTTGTTACATTCACATTATGCCCTAATACTATAGAATAGGGTTGGTTTACTTTACTCAATGCCCCTATAACTATGGCACCTATATTTCTTCCTCTTGCTTCTGCATTATGCCCGATGACTACTTTTTCAGTCCCTTGTATTTTAACAGCACTCCCCATAAAAACATTGCGCTCATTTCTTGCCGATCCCGATGATCCTAAATCCAGAAAATCGGCATTCCAACCTACACCAACATTATCAGAACCATATCTATTACTTCCACCAGCGGTAGCCCCTACATAGGTGTTTCTATTGGAGTCGTTGGTACCTCTAACTCTATTATTATCAAAACCTGCCCCATAGCCTACAAACGTATTTCCATGAGAATTGGTACTATTTGCACCTGCATCGTACCCCAAAAAAGTATTTGCTCCACCAATAGTATTATCTTGTCCGGAACCTGCTCCAAGAAATGTATTTCCTAATCCTGTAGTATTATCAGATCCACTAGCCTCTCCTGCAGAAGAAATATCATAAGAATTATCGATATTTTGGAGTGCAGTATGTATTGTAGTAGTAGATCTTCCTCCCATAAAGGTATTTCCACTCGCAGTAGTATTATCAATACCTGCAAACCTGCCTATAAATACATTATCAGATCCTGTAGTGGTATTTTTTCCTGTATCTTCTCCTATGAATACATTACGATCACCGGTTGTTAGATCTTTTCCTGCTTCTTCACCAATAATTGTATTATCATTGCCTTGGGTCAAATTCATACCAGCCTCTTGCCCAATAATCACATTATCTCCAGCGCTATTATATCTTGCAACAGAATTACCTATGTATACATTATCAAAACTGTTTGTTGTTTGATCAGCAGTAAACACACCTATGATGGTATTATCAATATCACCATCTAAATTGGCTCCCGCCAAACCACCAATTAGTATATTCCTTAAGCTGGAAGTTAAATTTCCTCCTGCTCCCGGGCCAAAAATAAAATTCCAATCCCCACTTGTTATTTGAGAACCAGGATTATACACCTCACTTGCATCATAAGGTTCAGGAGTACTTGTCCCTACACTATTTTGATCAGGAATTATGTTAGCGCCGTTAACTTGATTATTGGTTTGCGCTTGTGATTGCATTGTGGATAAGAAGCAGATTATAGCTGAAATACGTAAAAGTCTTTTCATATAATGGGGTTTTTCAATTAAGGTAACAAAAGTACATTAGTAGTTGAGAAAAATCGAATAAAAGGGGGTTGCAAAAGGGTTTCAGTATTCGTTTTATGTCTAATACATTACTTTTTAGGATTCTGACAAAAAGTAAAAACCACTCCATACTACATGTAACGGAGTGGTTTAGGTCGGTTTTATATACCATAGAGATTTACTCTATGACCATTTTCTTAGTATCTATTTTTCGACTTCCAGCATATAAAGTATAGAAATAAGTTCCGCTAGACAGCCCATCACTATTGATGTATAATTCTCCGTCACCTGTTTGCTTTAATGCTATCGTAGAAAACACTTTTCCAACCATATCGCTAAATACTATCGAAGCATTTGTAATTCCTTCTGGTAAATAATATTTAATAATAGCAGTACCATTAAACGGATTAGGAATATTTTGATATAATATTGGAGTATTTGACTTATTTAATGGTGTTTGACTTACGATATTTTGCTCTAGAGCTTCAAGACGACGAAGTAAATCATCTATCTGTGTTTGCTGACTTTGATTTTCGGATACTAAATCTGCAATTTCTTGCTGTGCGTTAACAAGATCAGTTTCTAAGGGAGTGACTATTGGAGCTAAATCTACCGTAACTGATGCTCCATTTTCGATTTCGATCGTAAGATCGGTGTTGTTTAAACTCGCTGAAGTCAAACTCTGGTTATCTGTATTTATAAGGGCGGAAAGGTCTACTGTATTTCCGTTAGAAATACTTAAATTTCCATTGGTCAAATTCAACATTTGTGCATCGGTATTATCCAAATACCCAGACAGATCCACAGTAGTTCCATCATTGGTTAAACTTAAGGTATTCCCTGATAAATCTAAATCTTGATTATCCGTATTATCAAGGTATTTTGCAAGATCTACGGTAGTACCATCATTAGTTAAACTCAATGTATTATTGGTTAAATTCAAATCTTGTGTATCGGTATTATCTAAATATCCAGATAGATCCACAGTTTTTGTTGCTACACCATCATTTTCTAATGACAATTCCAGATTGTTTCCGTTTAGTTGAAAAGCATCTATGGCTTGATTGTCTGTATTATCCAGATACTTAGAAAGGTCTACCGTAGTGCCGTCGTTGGTCAAGCTTAATGTATTATCCGTTAAATCCAAATCTTGTGCATCAGTATCAGTTACCCATGTAGTACCATTCCAAGTATATACTTTGTTTTCTTCATTATCATACACCATCATGCCATTTTCTCCTGTACCTAGACTTGCTGCAAAGGTTGTACGTTGATCGGTAGTCATTCTGTTGATCAAAAGCCCTTTACTGGTAGAACTCATATGTATAGAAGCATTTGAATTTGGTCCCCAAGTACCTATACCCACAGTACCACTCGCTCTTAACGTTAGCGTATTTTGTGGAGTTTTTGGTTGAATTCTAAAAGGAAGTTTACTACCGTTAGTAACATCTCTAACAAAAAAGTTCGCTTCGTTTCCGGCTACGTCCCATGCCTGGGTTCCAAAACCACCATTTTGCCCTAAACGTATGGTAGGAGTATCATTATCCAAAATATTAAGCTCTATACCTCCCGGGCTATTGGTCCCAATCCCAATGTTTCCATTATCTGCGATACGAAATGCATTGTTAGGTGCTCCTGCATCGATTCTAAATGGTGTTTTATTTCCTGTAGCATCATCGACAGCAAAGTAATTATCTCCACCATTACTGCTATCATTAAAGGTAAATCGCCAATCATTTGATGGGAAAGAAGCGCTTCCAGAGGTATCATCAAAATACATTCTTAGGTTATCTTCGCTCATCACAAAAGTGTCGAACCCAAAACTATGTCCATTTTGTGCATTCCCCCCTATTTGCATAGAGCCTTGCACAATAACATCGGTAGTAAAAAGTTGGGAAAAAACAGTGGTAGAAAAAAGTGTAAAAATTAATGCTGTGAGTAGTTGTTTTATCATATTCCAAGGGTTTGATTTTTGAAGCGGCAAAAATACTTATTAACTTTTCTTTAAGAAAAATTAATCTGTTAAATATTACGTTTTGATATTTAGAATTATAGCCTCAAAAATATCCTTTACATACATATTATAATATTCGTAGCCCTACGTATTTATGATCCTTGTTTTAATCAAATACCCACTCAAACTATTGAGTGGGTATTTGGTATTATAAAAGCAACGGATCCCTTACTTTCCGCTAAAATCTTTGGTTTTGACTATTCGGTTCTAAAGTTCCATACCTGGCTCATCGCAGCATTTTGATTGCTATCTTTAACCACTACACGCCAGTAATATATCGTACTTGGTGATACCGTTATTTCTAATTCTGAAGCTGTTATATCCTCTTCTATTAAGGTTGGCGAAGCAATTGCGCCAAAATATACATCATACGATAAACTATCATTATCAGCGTCACTTGCCTCCCAATCTAAAGTGATAGTGGTTCCCGATACCCGGTCTCCCAATCCCGGGCTTACGAGTTCTGGAGCTGTAGGGATGGTATTTACCGCTGCCTCAGGTTCTGTAAAAAAACTTTGCACTTCTGAATACACGCTATCATTACCTTTGTCATCTCTTGCCTTTACACGCCAATAATAAGTAATCCCTTGCTCTAAATCAAATACCTTTTTTGCGTCTGTGGTCACCGCGGTAAATAACACCGTAGCAAAACTATCTGTTGCTGCAATCTCTATTACATAACTTACTGTATCTCCATCAGCATCGGTAGCCGTATTCCAGGCAAATTCTAAATCAATACTAGCACATGTTAAATTATTTGTCGGAAACACCAGTTTAGGTATCGTCGGAGCTTCGTTTTGAACCAATGAAACCGGAGCTCCATCATCATCGCTGCTACATGATAGTACTAAAACAACACTAACTAAGGCTATAATGTATTTCTTTACTCTTTTCATCTTCTTATTGCTTTACAAGTTTAAAGGTTGTTGATTCTAATCCTTCTATACGTACAAAATAAATCCCCGAGGATAACTCCTGAGTGGCAAGTGTAACTTCGGATCCACTAACGTCGTATTCTTTAGACGAGATTTGTACTCCTAAAGAGTTATAAATAACAACGCCTACTTTGTTTACTCCTGTAGTGCCAAGACTAAGAATGACATCTCCCTGGGTAGGGTTTGGTGATAGGGTGACCTTGTCAAACAAGCTAACTTTGGTAGATAGCTTCCCTTCGCAATCAAGACTTGAGACTACTTCTACCTCATCTCCATGATCTACCGAAACCGCAAAACTATTGCTAATATACTTTCCTGATGCACTCCCATTAACCATAACGGTATAAGGTGCTGTACCGGTTTCGACCTCTACAAAGAGCTCTTTAGAGGATACTGTTGTTTTTCCGGCAAGTTTCTCGGCGCCTTGGATATTTATATCAAAACATTGCTCACAATCTGCAATACCATCAATAGCAATGCACAAAGTATAACTGCCTGGGGCCAAATCAGGAACTTCAAGAGTAGAGGTGAAATTATAATCGTTACCCCCTACCGTAGCAATATAGGATAAGGATTCTATAGCTGTTATAGAGATCATTCCATTATTTTTGTCTGAACAGGTTTCGTTTATTGCTTCTATATTGAAGTTATCAACCGGTAAATCGTAAAAAGGACAGCTAAAAACATCTTCACAATCGAGAATATCGGCAATTGTAAATGTACTCCCAGTAAGATTCAATGTGGTTTGCCCATTTCCATTAGTAACATAAGGATACAATCCGCAGAAATTTGTAATTCCTGATTCTACAATATTTAATTGGTTTGCAACTGTTCGTAAGCTTGTAAGGTTTACTGAAGAAATTGTATTACCTGATACGGTAGACTGTAAAAACTCGCCCATATCAGTTTCTGTAGTTTCGGTAAGATTTTGTAAGCCATCGATATTATTAAGCTTCTCATTATTTTTAATTCTAAAATATCCTGTAGACGTGATCGATTGTAACGCATCTATCTGGAGTAGCTCGGGATTATTTTCAATTACAATCAACCCTGTTTCTCCAGAGATAAAACCAAGTCCATCTAAACTCATTAAAGCGCTATTATTAGTTACATTAAGAAATACACCAGTAACGGCTGATACATTGTTGAGGGCAGACAAATCATTGAGATTTAAATTATTACCAATGCTAATACTGGTTCCTAAAGAAGTTACCGTACTAAAAGGTGAAAGATCTACAAGTTGAGTTCCAGCAAGTATAAAACTACCTAAGCTTTGTACTACATCAAAGTTGAATGTAGTACTATTTACATTATCCACTATAAAGCTTCTTCCTGTACTTATTAGCATAGGAAAAGAAACGGTACTAGCATCTATATTGCGTAGCGTAAAAAAGTTCTCTACCCTAATAAGATTAGGTATATTGATAGAAGGAGTAGTTAGATTTGAAAAACTAAGTGACCCGGGACCTGCAGAATTAAAAGTATTATCCCCAGTAAGTGTAGTAACGTTTGGAAATATCAAAGCATGTGTTAACGTTTGTCTATCCACTCGAAGTAATTCTGTCACTGTTAGTCCAAGCACCGCGGTAATATCAGTTAGTAATGGATTATCGGAAATAGAAAAATCTTTGATAGGATCTACTATCCCTGAAAGTGCGGTAATATCGGTAAATATATCATTTCTGAATATGGAAAAACCATTTGTGATGGTCTTTAGATTTTGTAAACCATTAAGGTTAGGTAATAGTTCATTATCACCGATCACTAATTTACCATTAATAGTTTCAATACCAGCTAATCCAGAAAGGTCTGTTACATCATTAGCATTTCTTATCGTAAGATTTCCATTTACCGTATTACACGTGCCAAGTTGGGCTATGAACGCATCTAATTCTGATTGCGATGCTATCGTAACACCATCTACTGCGCAATCTGTACATATTTCGTTGTAAGATACTGCTGCATCTTTACTCCAACCAGAATAATTACCGGTACCGGCATTTGCGGCCGCAGCATCATCCACTTCTATACAGTTTAGACTCGGATTGTTTTCAACAGATAGGTAAGAAAAGGTAGTCGCATTGTTACCATTTTTTACATTAAGATATGCTAATTGATTGTTATTGGCCTCCAACTCTTCCATCGCAGGGTTAGCAGTCAAATCCAAAGCAGTTAACCTATTATCATTACAGTACAAATATTCGAGAGCTGTATTAGCAGAAAGGTCTAAACTGGTTAATTGATTGTTTTCAAAATATAATTCTTCTAAACGAGTATTTGCACCAACATCTAAGTTTGTGAATTGATTATCGGTAAGATATAAGTCTTCTAATAATGTATTTGCACTAATATCTAAGCTTGTTAATTGATTATTGGTGCATTCTATCGATTTTAAAGCAGTATTAGCGCTAACATCCAAGCTAGTAAGTGGCGTATCGACTATAGACAAACTTATAAGTGCACTATTAGAACTTATATCTACACTTGCCAGTTGTGTATTATTAAGAGATAATCTTTCCAAATTTGTATTACCATTCAAAGCAATGCTCATAAGCGGACTATCTGAAATACTTAAGCTGGTTAATACATTATTTGCACTAAGATCTATAGAGGATAATTGATTATCTCTAACATTTACGGTTAGTAATTTTGTATTGGCACTTAGATCAAGGTTGGTCAATTGAGTACCTCCTAATGATAAAATCTCTAAAGCGGTATTCCCAGAAAGATTAATACTAGTTAATGGGTTACCGGTACTACTTAATTGTATTAATGAAACGAAATCTTCGATTCCGGTAAGGTCAGTAATTCCTTTATTATATAATTCTCCTCCCGTCCCACCAGAAAATCTTTCTACAGATGCAATATTAGCTGTAGGCACAAAATTATCTAAACCGGTGGTGTCGTATCCTGCATCTATGAGCGCTTGCTCAAAGTTATCATCGGGTACATAAGTCAACAAGCTACAATCATCACTATAGATAGCGGTAGCATCTTTGACCCAGCTGGCATAGTTTCCTGTTCCCAGATTTGCAGTGGCACTATCATCTACTGTGATACAAAGTAAATTAGGGTTTGTATGTACGGTAAATGTCGTAAAGTTGCTATTGTTTCCGTTGGCGATATTTAAACTTCTTAAACTATTCCTATTTAAGGAAAGTGATGTTAATACTGAATTATTTGAAACATCTAAGCTTAAGAGCTGGTTTCGATTAAGATTGATAAACTCTAATCTTATATTATTAGAAAGGTCAATTGTTTCAAAATTATTGATAGGTGCTCTTAATTCTATAAGGTTCGTGTTTGCAGTTATATCAATGGATTCCATTCTATTTCCATTAATATTAAGTACTTCTAATTTTGTATTCTTAGACAGGTTTAATGCTTTTATACTATTTCCTTGTAATTCTAAGTCTGTTAGCTCGATTAATGTATAAAGGTTAATTGCGCTTAAATTATTAGAACCTAGGTTTAAATTTCTTACTGTCGTAAAAGCTTCAATTCCTGTTGCATCGGTAATATTCTTATTCTCAAGGTTTAATGTAGTTAAAGCCGCTAAATTAATATCTCTTGTATTTACAAAATTATCCAACCCACTAGTATCAATTCCCAAATCAATTAATGCTTGTTCAAAATTATCATCAGGAACATACGTTCCTCCACAATCTGTAGAGTATAAATTAAAATTATCTTCTAACCATCCTGACAAACCTCCTCCAGAAGCACCAGAATCTACTTGCACACAAAGTAAATTAGGTTGATTTCTAATATCTAGGAAAGTAATATTTGTATTAAAACTATTATCTATTTTAATATACCTAATATCTCCTGTGTTAAAATTTAAAGATGTTAGTTTACGATTAAGCTCAAAATCGAGTGTTACTAAAGATGTGTTATTTGTAATACTAACAGTTTTTAATTCTGAATTTGTTTCAAAATCAAGATAAATAAGTGGAGTATTATCTGCTGAGAAATTTTCTAATGCTATATTTTTTGACAAGTCAATTAAATCAATTCCTGTACTACTAGCATCCAACGTAATTAACTGTGTGTTTTTAGTGATATCAACCTCAGAAATACTTGTGTTATTGGAAATATCTAAAGTTTCTAACGCTACAAAATCCTCAATCCCGGCAAGATCCGAAATGTTACTATTAGACACATCAAGGGTAGTCAACGACGAAATATTGGCGGTTGGTACTTGACCGTCGCTAGCGACGTCATCATAGGCACTTAATGCGGCTTCAAAATTGGTATCAGGTATCGCCGTATACTGGGCATAAGACGAAAAACTAAAGCATAAAAAAATGAAGTTGAGTAATCTTATTTTCATATTCTTGGATTTAAATATCGTTGACAATAATAATATAAACCACTGATTTTAAGAGTTTTTTATCGGTGTCAAATGGTGTCATTTTATGGTTTTATCCTTAAATACGTAGGGTTACGTAGTCTAAGCCTGTCGAAGACTACACACAGGCTCAGTGTACGGTCTAAAAGCGAATACACATCTCGATACAATCCTCCTCCTTGGGTCGGATCAATCGATGTGACAAAATGCTTATTACGCCAGATCCTGAATAAATTTCTCCAATTCGATTTCTGAAGGGATTTCCATCTTTTTGCGAATGCGACGACGCATCGATTTTACAGAATCTGAGGATACATTTCGAATGGTCATAATCTCTTTAATAGAAAGATTGAGTCGCAGTAAAGCACAAACTTCGCGTTCACCCTTGGTTAATTCTGGGTAAGATGTCTGAAGCATTGTATCAAAGTTCTGGTTCACAGAGTCAATCTTTTCTTGTAATCCAGATAATTTGCTTTCGGTTTCAATTTGTAATCGTAATTGGGTAGTTAATGAGTTTAAGGATTTCTTTATATCTTCTGGTTTTCCTCCTATTACTTCACTTTTTATTTTATCGAGCAAATCTTCTTTAAATGCCAAACGCATGCTGTTATCGGCAATTAATCGTTTTATATCTTCTTCTTTGGCGTTAATTTCCTGATCTAATATCCTTTTTTCATTTTCATAAGTAGTTCTAGCAAGTTTTGAACGCTGCAGATAGTTGCGCCGCACTAAATAACCAATACTAACGGCACCTATAGCTGTAACTAATAATAAAACAAAGTATAGTTTCCTTTTAGAAGCTTCGGCTTTTGCCACTAGCTCTACTTCTCTTTTCTCTTGTGCAAATTGAAGACTATCTACAGATCGTTGTTGCTCGTATTTATATTGAGACTCAAGATCCGCCATCTTTTGATAGTTTTTCTCATTTCTAACCTTTACCCACCATTTATGATACTCCATATGGTATTCATAGGCCTTTTTATAATCTTGTAAATCTGCATAACTATTACTAAGTCCCATATATCTAGAATGCAACACAGCTTCATTCTTTTGTGCCTTAGACATAGCAATAGCCTTGTTATATAATTCGATGGCTTTTTTAGGCATTCCTAAAACTCTATAGGTAACTCCCAACGCAAAATAACCGGACTCTAGTCCTATTTGATTGTTTGCCTTTTGATGCATCTCAATAGACCGCTGTAGATAGGGTATGTTTTCTTTGTATCTTTTTTGTCTTCGTAAAAAAAACGCATAATATGAATTTGCAGAAGCAATTAATTTAGTCTCATTAACAGAATCTGCAAGTTTAATTGCTTTTAGATGGTGCTCTTCTGCCTGGGTATTCTCATTTATGTTTTCATAGAGAATTCCGTATCGACTTATAGTTCTTATCGTTTCGTTTATGTTATTGTATTTTTTACTTAGTGTATATGCCGAATCTAAATTGATTTTTGTTTTTTTAAATTCGGATTGATATAACCATAACCAAGCGGTTTGAGAGTAGGTGTATCCCAAGGTATATGTTTCTCCTATCCTCCTTTTGAGTTTTAGGCTTTCCTGAAGGTTTTTTAGTGCAGGGCCAAACTTGTTTTCTCTTCTTAAGAAATACGCAAGCTGCTCTAAAATAGAAGCCTTTTTTAATAAAAATTCATTTTTGTTTGAAAACTTCTTATCGATAATCTCTAAAGCACTTTCAAAATTTTTCTTTGCCTCAACAATATCTGAATCTTTTATTTCTAATGCCTTTGCATATAATTCTTCAACCTGAATACTATCATTTTTTACTTGAGAAAAAAGAGGAGCTTTTACTAAAAAAAAGACGACTAAAACGGGATAAATTAATGACCGCATCTTAAATATTTCTAAAAATAAGGTTGACGACACTCAAATATACACTTATCTAATCTTTTATTATTTATTTTTGATATTTTAACCAATATATCCATGAAAATCCTTCACATAGATACTAATCATCCTTTACTTCATACTCAACTTACGGCTACCGGTTTTCAAAACGATGAAGATTATAGCTCTACAAAAGAAGAAATCGAAGCTAAAATTGCACTATATGACGGAGTGATCATCAGAAGTAGGTTTCCCATAGATAAAACATTTCTGGATAAAGCCAAAAATCTAAAGTTTATTGGTCGTGTAGGCGCTGGATTAGAGAATATTGATATCGAGTATGCAGAGAAATTAGGCGTTAAACTTTTTAATGCCCCAGAAGGAAATCGCAATGCAGTGGGAGAACATACATTAGGTATGATTTTATCCCTATTTAATAAGCTAAACTATGGGGATCAAAGTGTACGAAATGGGAAATGGTTACGTGAGCAACATCGTGGTATAGAGTTAGATGGTAAAACAGTAGGTATTATTGGATATGGAAACATGGGAAGAGCGTTTGCCCGAAAACTACGAGGCTTTAATGTCGAAGTGATCTGTTATGACATTCTTGAAGATGTTGAAAATAGTGATGCAATGCAGGTAGAACTTGACGAACTTTTTGAAAAAACAGATGTTCTAAGTCTACATACTCCTGAAACTCCTTTGACCATCGGCATGATTAATACTGATTTTATAAATAAATTCAAGAAATCATTTTGGTTGATCAATACAGCTCGAGGCAAAAGTGTTGTAACAACAGATTTAGTAAAAGCTTTAAAAGAAGAAAAAATTTTGGGAGCAGGATTGGATGTACTAGAATATGAAAAATCATCATTCGAGAACCTATTTTCTTCAAAAAAAGAAATACCAGAAGCTCTGAAAGAGCTACTTGGTATGGATAATGTAATTCTAAGTCCGCATGTGGCCGGTTGGACGATAGAATCTAAAGAAAAATTGGCCCAAACTATAGTTGATAAAATTAAAGCAGAGTTTTGTTAAAAGAAGTCTTTACATTGTTACTTTCAAACTACACTGATGACTCAAAACATGTGAAGTCATTATGGAGAGAGATTGAAAAAAAACATACTAAAAAAAACCGGTATTACCACAACCTTTCTCATCTCGAACATCTTTACACACAACTTACCAAAGTAAAAGATGAGATACAAGACTGGGAGATGATATTGTTTGCCCTGTTTTATCATGATTATGTCTACAACATCCTTAAACAAGATAACGAAGAAAAAAGTGCACGCAAAGCTGTAGCGGTATTAAAACAGTTAAAGGTTGAAGAAAATCGCATTGCTCTTTGTAAAAAAATTATAGTAGCTACCAAAGGTCATAATACATCAAAAAATAATGATGTAAACTATTTTACTGATGCTGATCTTTCCATTTTAGGTATGGAGTGGGAAGATTATAACATCTACTTCAAACAGGTAAGAAAAGAATATAAATACTATCCCGATTTTGTATATAATAAAGGGCGAATTAAAGTGTTGCAACATTTTATAGCGATGCCCCGAATCTATAAAACCGACTATTTTTATGCAACGTATGAGCTAAAGGCAAAAGAAAATCTTCAACAAGAAGTTGATTTGCTTTCTAAATAGTATAGAGTTTTCATAAATTTATAGAGTGAAGAAAACGATTTTCATTTTTGCAGCACTAGTGGTAGCCCTACTTACACTATTCCAGTTAAGTAAATACAGTGTATTCACAGGTAGTACTTCTATCGAAATTGTAATCGCCATAATTGCTATTATTTTTTTTATTATTGGAGTCATCATCAACAAAAGAGTATTACACAAACAGAAAACTCTTACTCATACTATAGACCATAAAAAAATTCAAGAACTAGGATTGAGTAAACGAGAATATGAGGTGCTTTGCGAAATAGCTTCAGGATTATCTAATAAAGAAATCGCTGAGAAGTTGTTTGTTTCAGAAAGCACCATAAAAACTCATGTATCTAATGTTTTAGTAAAATTAGATGCCAAACGACGTACACAAGCCATACAAATCGCCAAAGAGTTTCAAATAATACCATTATAAGGTCAAATTATACTGAAGTCCAATACAATTCATACTTTAGTATGAGTGCAATCTTAGTAGCTCAACCTACATTTGAGACCAACCATTAAATATCTTTAAAAATGAAAAATACTGTTTTACGTTACGGAGTGTATAGCGCCATTACTATATGTGCATTGTCACTAGCCGGATGGTTCTTAGGAAAAAACTTGGACTACGGTATCCAGGAAGTTATTGGATATGCCAGTATGGTTATTTCCTTACTCTTTGTGTTTTTTGGAATAAAACATTATCGCGATAACGAGAATAATGGTATCGTTTCCTTTAAAAAAGCATTACTCATAGGAGTACTTATCTCTTTAATCGCGGCTCTGGCATTTGGAATTTTAGATGTCATTTATGTCAAATTCATCAATCCTGATTTTATGGCCGAGTACTATACTCATTATGTCGAACAGATGAGAAACACACTTTCTGAGGCAGATTTTAAGGTCGAGTTTGAAAAACTGGAAGCTCAAAAAAAGTTATTTTCGAACATATTTATGAGTTTCTTCTTAATGTTTGCAACTGTACTCATTATTGGATTTATTATTTCTCTACTCTCAGCACTTATACTGCAGCGTAAACCATAACAGATAATTAAAACAAAACCATTATGAAATATGAAGCAAATACACCTGATGAATATATAGCTGCTATTCCTAAAGAGCGTCAGGCAGCAATGACAAGCTTAAGAGAGGTAATCAAGAAGAATCTTCCTAAAGGTTTTTCTGAAGAAATTAATTATGGAATGATCGGATATGTGGTACCGCACTCAATCTATCCCGATGGATATCACTGCGACCCTAAATTGCCATTACCCTTTATGAATATTGCATCGCAAAAAAGCTTTATAGCCGTATATCATAGCGGAATTTATGCCAATAAAGAATTAATGGATTGGTTTGTTGGCGAATATCCTAAATATGTTAAAACCAAATTGGATATGGGCAAGAGCTGTATCCGATTTAAAAAAATAGATCAAATCCCAATGGAATTGATAGGTGAATTAGCCTCTAAATTAACTCCACAAGAGTGGGTCAATATGTACGAAAATGCTGTTAAAAAGAAATAATACGACTTGTACCATACTAAGCTAGTCGAAGTGAAATTTAAAAACTAATAATCAATGAAAAAACGCGTAACAGGATTAGGTGGATTCTTTTTTAAGACTAAAGATCCAAAAACAACAAAAGAATGGTATGGAAAACATCTTGGGCTTCCGGTAGATGATTATGGCTGTACCTTTTGGTGGAAAGACAAGGCTGGTAATGATTGCTCAACGCAATGGAGCCCATTTAAGGATGATACCACCTATTTTGCGCCTAGCAAAAAAGAGTTTATGATGAATTTTAGGGTAGAAAACCTGGTAGAATTACTAAAAGTCTTAAAAGAAGAAGGTGTAACCATAGTTGGTGAGGTCGAAGAATATGACTATGGAAAATTTGGCTGGATCGTTGACCCCGAAGGAAACAAAATAGAACTTTGGGAACCTATAGACAAAGCATTCTTATAAAAGAAAAGCCGGCAAATTTGCCGGCTTTTCTTTTATCAATTAAATATTGACCTATATTTATTCTCCAGCTTTTGGATCAGGTCCATATTGGTTATCTCCTTTTGTACCTTCGGTAAAGGCCAGAATAAGGTTATAAATAGGAATCAGCATATACCACCAATCTTTATCAACATCATGCATTCTACGTACAGCAACTGCAATACTAGGTATAAGAGTTGCAAGTGCATATATACTTCCAAGAGTTGCTAAGAAACCAATTTCTAAAACACCAGCAAGAATAATCAGTCCATACATTATAATAATGTTAAATAAAAAGAACATCCAATATTCCTTACGTCTTGCTCTTCCTGAAAATCCAGCGTAATTTTTTAATGCTTTTAAGTACCAATTCATAATTTTTATTTAATTAGTTAGTCTTACCAAATATAGCAATAAATTTGAGTTATCAAAATAATGGATGCTATAATCAACGCGTATAATCAAAATTAAGTCCCCCAAACATTCTTAATGATCTTCAGATTTTTAAGTAATATTTTTGTAATTTTCTGCCAATTAATAAATCATTTTAAACAACATGAGTGAAGAAAACAACAACTTAGGGGATGACATTAAAAAAGGTGCAGAAGAAGCCGCTGAAAATGTAAAGGAAACGGCCAAAGAATTTGCAGAAGAAGCCAAAGAAATAATCGATTCTCAAGATAATAAAAAGGTGCTTGCCGGTATTTTAGCTATATTTTTAGGCTGGTTAGGCGTTCATAAGTTTATTTTAGGATACCAAAAAGAAGGATTTATACTATTAGGGATAACATTGATTTCGTTTCCATTAATGTGTCTAGGTATCGGTGTACTTACGATATACATTCCATCGATCATTGGGTTAATAGAAGGTATCATGTATCTTACTAAAACAGACGAAGAGTTTTATCAAACCTACCAGGTGGGTAAAAAACCTTGGTTCTAACATATTAAAAAAGTCAGAAAATTATCGTCTGACTTTTTTATTTAATTTTAATATCGTAATATTGCGATATTAAAATATAGAGATGGGAATTACCAAAACACAAATATTCGATAAGAAGCAAAACGAACTTGCTCAATTCTTTAAGATATTAGGGCACCCAGCCCGTATTGCCATACTTCAACATATAAGTACTCAAAACTCGTGCATATGCAATGACTTGGTCGAAGAAATTGGTTTAGCTCAAGCAACCATTTCACAACATCTCAAAGAACTAAAAAGTATAGGTTTATTAAAAGGCGAAATCGAAGGCAAAAGCATGTGCTACTGTATCGATATCGATCGGTGGGAGCAACTACAACAATTATTAAATTCTTTTTTTAACAATACAAAACAAAACTGTTGCTAAACAAAAAAGCAATCTAAAAATTATACATTATGACTACATCAGAATTCATTACATTATTAGCGGAACACCAGGGTAAATCATTGTTATTTGAGTATGCACCTGGTATGTTAGTAGGAACAAATTATCATATCACCGAGGTAAAACATATCACAATCGACTCAGTAGATTGCGGTGCTGGTACCGATTCTTGGAAAGAAACTGTAATACAGTTGTGGGAAAGTCCAAGCGAATTAGGTAAACCTGAATATATGAGTGCATACAAAGCCTTAGGAATCTTAAAAAAAGTGGGACAAATGAAAGCTTACGAAATGGATGCACCGGTAAAAATAGAATATGGCAATACCATGTTCCATGCTGCCCAGTTACATGTCAATGATTTTGAACTTAAAGAAGGGCAATTGATTTTGAAACTTGCAGTACAACCTACAGATTGCAAAGCCAAAGAAACTTGTGGAGTTAACGAACCTGTTAGTGCCGAAGCCAATTCATGTGCACCTGGTAGCGGTTGTTGCTAAATGAATACCAATATCCAAATAACATATTTTACCAAAGCTGACTGGCTAGCTATTTCATCCATATATAAAGAAGGTATAGATACTCAAGTGGCAACCTTTGAAAATCAAATACCTACTTGGGAAACATGGGATATGGCTCATATTAAATCGTGTAGACTAAAAGCCATTATTAAAGGTGAAATTGTTGGTTGGGCGGCCTTATCTCCAACTTCAAAAAGAGAAGTGTATAAGGGTGTAGCAGAAGTTAGCATTTATATAGCATCAAAATATAGAAACTTAGGTATTGGAAAGCTACTTCTATCCAGATTAATCGAAAAAAGTGAAGAAGCAGGGTTTTGGACACTGCAAGCGAGCATTTTCAGCACCAATATTGCTAGTATTACCTTACATAAATCATTAGGATTTAGAGAAATTGGATATCGAGAAAAAATTGGAAAATTAAACGATATTTGGTACGATAATACTATTTTAGAACGAAGAAGTAAAACAATACGATAACCACATAAAAACACCACATATATGAATATTTTAGTACTATGTACCGGGAACTCTTGCCGAAGCCAAATGGCAGAAGGTTATTTGAAGCATTTTGCAAAAGAGCAAGCAACTATATACAGCGCAGGAGTAGAAACTCACGGTGTTAATCCCAGGGCTATTTCTATCATGAAAGAAGATGGTATTGATATCTCTAAACACACTTCGAATAACCTTGATGAGTATCTGGATATAGCCTTCGATTATATCCTAACGGTATGCGATAACGCTAAAGAAAGATGCCCATTTTTCCCTGGTAAAGCCAATCGATTGCATTACAATTTTTTTGATCCGTCAAAAGTAGAAGGAACCGAAGAAGAAATTCATGCCGCTTTTACTAAAACAAGAAATCAAATTAAAGACTACTGTAAGAATTTTGTTGAGAAAAATATTTTGAAAACGGTATCCTAATTCTAACGTATTATACTTTAAAAACCTCGCAGGCTTATACCCTGTGGGGTTTTAGGTTTTGGGTCTAAATTAATAAAATAGGCTATTTATCACCATTTTTAAAGTATTTCCGCTCCAGTTCGGCTTGGAATTCTTCCATTACTGGTTTCACTGTACTATCAGGAAGGTCTGCAATACGGATGTACATTAATCCATCTACGGCATTATTAAATAAAGGATCTACATTAAATGCAACTACCTTTGCATTTTGTTTGATATATTTTTTAATCAGTACAGGAATACGAAGGCTACCTGGTTCTACCTCGTCAATGATTTTATCAAATTTATTAAGATCGCTTTTACTCTCGTCAAACACAAAATCTTTATCAGCATCCTTTAGTTTTACCTTAAACTCTTTTTTAGGTCTCACATATTGTGCAACATAGGGATCATAATAATGAGATTTCATAAACTCAATCATCAAAGACTTCGTAAAATTGCTAAACTTATTGCTTATGCTAACCCCACCGATTAGATATTTATGCTCCGGAAAACGCAATGTACAGTGCACAATACCTTTCCATAATAAAAATAGTGGCATTGGCCGTTGTTGATATTCTTTAATTATAAAAGCCCTACCCATCTCAATAGATTGGCTCATCATCTTATGCAACTCAGGTTCAAATCTAAACAGGTCTTGAAGATAAAACCCATCAATACCAAAACTTCCATATATTTTTGACCCCATTCCCATACGATACGCTCCGGCAATTTTTTTTGCCCCGTTGTCCCATAGAAACATATGATGATAATAATGATCAAATTTATCAAGATCGATAGAATTGTTCGTTCCTTCGCCTATTTCTCTAAAAGTGATTTCTCTTAGCCTGCCTATCTCATTCAGAATATTAGGAATATACTTTTTTTGAGCTAAAAAAACTTCATAGTTCTTACTGATTAATAACCTTTTGTCATTATCCCTGCAAAACTGCAATTCAGCTTCAATTTTTTTGACATTACCCTCTCCAGCAATTTCTTTAGGAGATTTTGGCAGTTTTAGATTTCTTGGAATAGATTCGCGTAAAGTTTTCTTCTCATATGGATTGGCCAACATGTACGTTTTCTTACGCAGGAAATTTGTAAAGTCTTCAAGATTTGTATGTTCTTCTTGATCTTTAACAGAAACAGGATTACCAATTCTTACTTTAATTACCTTATTTTCTTGAGAGAAAAGTTCGCTTGGCAATTTGGCAGTTCGTAATGTATCGCTTATTGAAGCTAAACGATAAAAAAGTCCACTATTACGAGCATGAAAATATATTGGAATTACAGGAACTTTAGCTTTCTGAACTAAACGCATGGCACTGGCTTCCCATGGTTTATCTACATAATTTTTCCCTTCTTTGTTTGTTGAAACTTCTCCGGCAGGAAAGATCCCAAGAGGATTTCCTTCTTGAAGGTGTAAAATAGCCTCTTTAATTCCTTTATGACTCGATTTCGCTTCCTTTCTATCCTCAAAAGGATTCACAGGCATAATATACGGCTTGAGCGGCAAAAGATTATGCAACAAAAAATTGGCAATAATTTTATAATCAGATCGATGCTCTAATAATATTTTAAGCAGCAAGATCCCATCAAGTCCTCCTAGTGGATGATTTGACAGGGTAATAAAGGCGCCTTCTTTTGGAAGCCGTCTTAAATCTTCTTCAGGAATTTCATAATTTACTCCATGTATCTCCAGAGCTTTTACCAAAAATTCTAAATCATTAAGATGACTTATCCGATCATATTGACGGTTTACTTTTGATAACCTAGTAACCTTAAGAATTATCCAACCCAAAAAGTTACCTATAAAACCAAGTTTATCTAGTTTGAGCCCTGTGACTATTTCTTTTGCTGTGATTATAGGCATTAAATACAATTTGCGCTAACTGCAAATATAGCAAAATCCTTGAATTTTTTGTACTAGTCTCTTATAACCATTTGATAGGTCTCCCGTGTGATCTGTTTAAGCAAAATATCTCTGTTTTTTTCTAAAGATTCAATAGCTTTATCTGTAAAGTGCCTTAATGTATATAAGGATACTTTTTTATTGTAAGCCACCTTAAATTGTGGCTTTAACTGGTTTAGAAGCTCATCAAAACGATTGAATTTATCATCAAGGCATACCGAAAAACTAATCGCAGAATTTTGAATCAAATCTACCTTGATATGATATTGATGAAAAAGGTTAAAAATTTCACTGATATTATCTTCAACAATAAACGAAAAATCAAGTGATGAAAGCGATAACAAAATCTGATTTTTCTTTACTATATAACAGGGCAAATATGGATCTAACGGTTGTCCTTTTTTGACTGATGTTCCTTCATTTAATGGATTAAGAAAAGACTTTACGTATAATGGGATTTCTTTGCGTTGTAAAGGCTGAATGGTTTTAGGGTGGATTACAGAAGCTCCGTAAAAGGCTAATTCTATAGCTTCTTCATATGAAATATGAGATAGTAGCTCGGCATTTTCGAAAACACGGGGATCAGCATTAAGCACTCCGGGTACATCTTTCCAAATACTTACACTATCGGCTCCCAAGCAATATGCAAAAATCCCGGCTGTATAATCGCTTCCTTCTCTACCCAGTGTGGTGGTAAAATTATTTTCATCAGACCCTATAAATCCTTGAGTCACGCTTAGTCCTTTGGTATTTACCTTAGTGACAATTAATTTTTGTGTAATCTCCCAATCGACTTCTGCATCTCTATATGCAGTATCTGTCTTGATAAAATTACGGGCATCCAGCCATTGGTTCGTAAACCCTTGTTGATTTAAGTATTCGCTAACTATTGTGGTAGAAATGATTTCGCCGTAACTCACAATCTGATCATAAACATAATCATATTGTTGTGATTTGTTTCTTTTTAGTGTTGTTTCTAAATCCATAAAGAACCCTTCGATTTTTTTGAAAACCGGGTGTTGTTTATTTTCAAAAAGGTCATTAAGAATCTTTTTATGGTATGTATTTACTTCTGTTATTGATTTTTGAAGTTCAGGATCATCGTTTAAATAAAACTCAACCACTTTTTCTAAAGCATTTGTCGTTTTACCCATTGCCGATACAATGATAACAAGATTAGAAAACCCCGTCTTCTGAAGCACATTAGTAACATTTTTTACTGCCTCGGCATCTTTTACAGACGCACCCCCAAATTTAAAAACTCTCATGTATTAAAATTTACTTATAAAGTTTTCTAAACCTTTCTCATCCATTTGCGCCAAATACCAATCTTTTAGAAGTTTTGCCCCACTTTTTTCATAAAAATCTATTGCATTTTTGTTCCAATCCAGAACCACCCACTCTACTCTGCGTACTCCTTTAGATTGTGCATACTTCATAACCTCTTTATACAGTGCGCTACCCAATCCGGTGCCTCTCATAGACTCTTTAACAATAAGGTCTTCCAGGTGTATTGTGCGTCCTTTCCAGGTCGAAAATCGATAATACACAAGTGCAATTCCTACAATTTCATTATCTACTTCGGCTACAAAGCAATGAAAAAGTGGATGCTGCCCAAAACCTTCTTCAATAAGTTCATCAACTGTAACTTCGACTGCTTCAGGTTCTTTCTCAAACATTGCTAATTCATGTATTAAAACTAATACTTGATCCATATCCTGAGCTGTTGCATCTCTGATAATATATTCCATAACGCGAAAAGTTTATCAAAACTATAAAATATGAACTAGAAACGTAATAATTTTTAAAGGTTATCCTTCAACTATTTATCTTTTTATAATTCTGAGCTGCGTAAAACAATTTAACCGACCGAAAACGTTATAGTTATTTAAAAAATAATACTTTTGCACCAAATTAAATCCACCATTAATGGCAAGAAAAAACCAAACTTTAGGAGAATTTATTATCGAAAACCAAAAGGATTTTCCGTATGCAAGCGGAGAGCTCTCTCGTTTAATCAACTCTATTAGGCTGGCTGCTAAAATGGTAAATCACGAAGTAAACAAAGCTGGTTTGGTTGATATTACCGGAGCTGTAGGAGAAACAAATGTGCAAGGTGAGGATCAACAAAAACTAGATGTTTTAGCCAACGAGACGTTTATTAATACCCTAACCAATAGGGAGATTGTTTGTGGTATTGCTTCTGAAGAAAATGATGAATTTATTACCATAAAAGGGCAAAAAAATGATCATCGCAATAATTATGTGGTCTTAATGGATCCTTTGGATGGTAGTTCTAATATCGATGTTAATGTGTCGGTAGGGACTATTTTTTCTATATATCGTAGAGTTACTCCGACAGGAACGCCAGTTACTCTAGAAGATTTTTTACAACCAGGTAACTTGCAAGTAGCAGCGGGCTATATCATTTATGGAACCTCGACCATGCTTGTATATACAACTGGACATGGTGTAAATGGTTTCACCCTTAATCCGGCATTAGGGACCTATTATTTATCACACCCCAACATGAAATTTCCTGAAGATGGGCATATCTATTCGGTAAATGAAGGTAATTATATTCATTTCCCGCAAGGGATCAAAGACTATATAAAATACTGCCAGGAAGAAAAAGAAGATCGTCCATACACCTCTAGATATATTGGTTCGCTGGTTAGTGATATACATCGCAATATGATAAAAGGTGGTGTATATTTATATCCAAGTACTTCAAAATCTCCTAATGGTAAACTTCGTTTATTATACGAATGTAACCCGATGGCTTTTATAGCTGAACAAGCTGGCGGAAAAGCAAGTGATGGTTATAAGAGAATATTGGATATTAAACCTACTCAACTCCATGAGCGAACTCCTTTTGTATGTGGCAGCAAAAATATGGTTGAAAAAGTAGAGTCTTTCATGAAATAATTATGATCGTCGATATTTTCTTTACTTCGCTATTCTTTTTTTAAAAGAATAATAATTGATATATTTATATCATCCCATGTTTATTTACCCCATAATTTTAGAATTAAACAACGTTTTCGTTTTTGTAGAACGGAGAGGTTTTTAATTTGATATATTTAACATTATAAGCTGTTTAAACCATAATTTTAACATATTTTATGTTAATTTTACACTGAGTTCACGAAATAAGAATCTAATAAATCAACCAAAATGGCTAAAGAAAATAAGGCTATTGAAGAAAAAATATCTGACGATCCTTCTTCAAAAATAGAAGCAATAAAAAATTTAATATTCGGGGAGAATATCGCCGCATATAACTCTGAGTTCGAACAGGTAAAAAAAGATATTGCTACAAAAAAGAAAGAACTCGAAGACTTTATAGATGATACTCGAAAAGAGTTAAACCAGGCCATCGATAATCTGAGTACAGATATTAACATTAGAATTACCGAGTTAGAAGATAATTTGGCCGATAAAGCAGACCTGCTAGATTCTAAAAAAGTAGACAAAAAAACCTTAGGTGATCTTCTTATCACTTTGGGCGAAAAAATAAGTCAAAAGTAATCCTTCTATCCACAAATTATGGAAGATCAGGATAAACTAAAAATTCTTAAAGAACTTCTTCTTACCGAAGAAAAAGAATACACTGACTCTATTGCTGAAAAAGTAGAAGAGTTAAGCAAGATAGTTTATCAAAAACAAGAACTTTCTCACAAAGTTGATCCCATTATTGATGATAAATTAGATCAGTTTGTAGAAGAAATCCCAAAAACTCTGGGGCCAACAATTACTGAAGCGTTAAAAACCGAAATCAAAAACTCTCAAGACGCAGTGGTCGAAGCACTTTTTCCTATCATCGGAAAAATGATTAAAAAATATATCGCTCATGAAATGAGACTACTGAGCGAAAACATAAGTCGACAAACTAAAAAAGCCTTTTCTTTCAAAAACTGGTTTAGAAGAACAAAAGCCAAAGCTCAAGGGATTACCGAAGGAGATTTAGCGCTATCAGACTATGCAAAACCCAGGCTTATCCAGATGTTGGTTATAGAAAAAAACTCAGGGATTCTAATTGCTGATTATAGTCCTCTATCTGATGGCACTATTGATAATGAAATGGTGGCAGGAATGTTAACCGCAATCAAAAGTTTTGTTGAAGATGCCTTTGAAGGAGGAGATCAAAATCTCGAAACTATAGAATATGAGCTATATACCATCCATATTCAAAATTTTTATTCTTATTATATTGCAGCTGTTATATCTGGAGCATATAGTATAATGTTTAAAGAAGTTTTAGAAGATCAGATCTTGGATTTTGCACAGAATCATATTTCACGTAAAGACTTAGAAAACAATTCGCTTTTTACACAAAAATTAAAAAAACATTTTGCAGATGAAATTGTCTAAAAAAGTAGTGCTTTTAGGACACTTTGGTGTTGGAAAAACGTCATTGTTCAGACGTTTTATTGATAACGAATTTTCTGAAGAATATAAGGTTACCTTAGGAGTTCAAATAAAAAAGAAGGTAATTCAATTACCCAATGGAAAAGAGTTATCCATGATTATTTGGGATACCGAAGGACATTCAAATAGTGTAGAAGACACCCGAAAATCATATCTTTTAGGATCGCATGCATTTATTTATGTATTTGATCTCACCAGAGAGGACACCTATAAAAATCTAAATCAAGATATAGAGTACCTTAAAAAGACATACAATAACGTAACTGTAAAAATCATAGGTAATAAATTAGATTTAGTTAGTGAAAGAGTAATAATTAAGCAACTCAAAGAACTTGACGTTCCTTTTGATTGTTTGACGAGTGCCAGGACCAACAAAAATGTACAAAGGTTCTTTTTAGATCTGGCAGAAGAAATAACAAAATAAGGATCATGAAAAGCGAAGCATTACAATTTGACCAGAAGATCCAACTTATAACCGTTTCTTTTGATGGTATTATCAAGGAAACTGACAACAATCTATTTGATTGGAAAAAAGGATCCTCCATCTATGGCATTCATCCTTTTTTTGAAATCCTAACGCACTTACAAGATGATCAGGATACAAAAGAGTTTAGTTTCCCTTGTATTCATTTCGAAAATAATGGGTCTGAAAATATCTGTGATGTATCCGTAAAAATAGATCTAAGTGAAATAGCCATTGTATTTTTTGATTACACCAATAAATACAATGAACTCAACCAAAGCGCTCAACAAAGAAATGAATCTATTCTAATCTCTAAAGAATTAGAGCTTAAAAACAAATTTTTACTAGAAAAAGAAGAATTTAAAAATAATTTTATTGCCAATATTAATCACGAGATAAGAACACCGCTAACCAGTATTTTAGGTTTTGTTGAAGTTCTCGAAAAGACCAAACTAAGTTTTGATCAAGAGGAACTTACCAGAATTATAAAAAGAGACAGTCAACATCTACACGCACTTATTGACGATATGGTAGATATCTCTAAAATTGAATCTGGAAAACTTAAAATTGTAGAAGAACGATTTGTTTTCAAAGATTTAATAGAAGGGCTTAATGAAGCTTATGCCATCATAGCTGAAGAAAAAAACATCAGTTTTGAAACCCATATTGACCCCAATATTCAAGAATATATTCTTGGAGATAGAATGAGGGTATATCAAATCTTGAATAATCTTCTAAACAATGCTTTTAAATTTACTGAAGAAGGAAAAATTAGCCTTGTCATTACAAAAAACTACCAACGCACCAATAAGCTAAGTATTAATTTTAAGATTGAAGATACAGGAATGGGTATTCTTGAAGAACATCTCGATCATATTTTTGATCGTTTTGCTCGTTTTACAGAGAATAAACAGATTTCTGGAACAGGTCTAGGCTTAGCCATTGTTAAGAACCTAGTTGATAAACTTAATGGCGAAATAAAAGTAAGTAGCGAACCCGAAAAAGGAACTACATTCAATATTAAACTTCCTTTTAAATTTGAAATCACAAAACCAGCTCCAGAACGGAAAAAGAAAAAATATTTTTTGCCTGATACCAAAAAGAAGTTTAGAATTCTATTAGTCGAAGACGAAGAAACTACGCAATATCTGGTCATGAAAATATTAATAAGTCATGGTAGTTTTTATGTTGATCTGGCAATTAATGGTGAAGAAGCCATAAAGTGTATTGAACGACGAAATTATGATCTGGTTTTGATGGATTTAAGAATGTCTAAAGTCGATGGATATCAGGCCACCCATATGATTCGAAACAATTATGGAGACGAGGTTATCTCTGGAGTCCCGATCATTGGTTTTACCTCTAATACTCAAGAAAGCGAAAGGGATAAATGTTTACGATCAGGAATGGATGATTTTATTACCAAGCCGTTTAAGAGAGAAGATTTGATCTACATCATTACAAAACAAATAGCAAAAAAGGCCGCCGATTAGGCCGCCTTTTGTAGTATATCTAGAATAGATACTATATTATCATCTATTCATATTTTTAATTTCTTCTGCAAAAGTATCACCATCTACACCTTTATCTACCAAATTAAGTGCCTTATCAACCACATATTTAGCATTATCAGCTTTAAAACCTAGTCCGATACTTAATTTTTCAAGTAAAACAACCTGATCATCACCTTTAATACTATCTGCATATACCATTCTGGCTAAATCAAATAACCGTTCCAATCTCATATCATAGCTAGTCGGTGGATTGATAGGATGCGTATTATAATCTTTTAAAATTTCTTTATAATTATCCTCGGTAATACTCAATCTGCGTGCTAGTCTTTCAAGGAAAGCCTGCTCTTCATCAGTAATTATTCCATCACTCATTGCAACTCTAACGATTGCTGCAAAATGATCCTGATTTCTTTTCTGAAACCCGCTATCAAATAAATCAGATATTGACATCATGTACTTTTGTTTAATTTGCCGCAAATATAACTAAACTCTACTCCTTTTAAAATTTCTAATGATCCTTTTTTTGGTATATCTTCTTACAATTAAAAGGAACTTTAAAAAATTAATCTTTGGTTTTACAATTAGTCAATTACAATCGCAACTTTAACACATGTTTTGCGTTTCTTAAGAAATACTCGTTTTGTTAAAAATGCATGGAGAATCTCTAATTAAACAATGACAATTAAAAAATCAACCAATACTTGCTTTACAATATGACAATACCTGATTTATCCACTAGGGAGTTCCTCAACTAATATAGAAAGTTGATTTCGAAGAAATCCATAAAATCCAATTCTTGGATTTTTATTATGTAAATCAGTAAATTTGTGCAACCAAAATCTCTATAGATGCCTTATACTATCGAGTTATCGACTATAAAAAACAAGCATTTTACACTTCTGTTTTTTATACTATTCTTAACCTGTAACACTGTACATCTTTTTGCATTTCAATCGCCTCCAGATAGTTTACTCACTAAAGAATATGACTATTTAAGGAAAAGCGTACGTCAAAATGGCAAAAATCCTAAAAAAGCGATACTTTATGCAAGATCTTATCTGTATAAAGCGAAAAAAAATGTCGATACTGTTAAAATAGTAAATGGATTTTATTATCTCTCGGTGCTTGTCGAAGCTCCACTAAAGAGGGAGAAATATACCGATAGTATGATTTTATTTTCAAAAAATCTAAAAACAAAATTTTATCCTGCTCTCGGGTATTTTAATAAAGCTAGAATTGAATATAATAAAGGACACTACAAAAAAGCATTTGATTTATTTCTTAAAACCAATGAAGCCGCAAAAAAGCACGAAAATATACATCTTTTTTATTCTAGCAAACAAAGCATTAGTATATTAAAAAGTAGGATTGGAGAACATAAAACCTCATTACATGAACTCAAAGAATGTTATGACTACTATGCCAAATTTAAGGATAGTGACCCCAGAACATATTTAAGTACATTATTTGCTTTATCTGATGTTTATCAATTAAATAAAAAATTAGACTCGGCTACAACTCTTAATACTTTGGGATATCAAGAATCGATACGATATAATTTAAAAGACTTTAAATACTACTTTACATTAAGCGAAGGGGTTAATTTATTCCATAAAAAAATATATAGTAAAGCTTTGGATAGCTTATCTATTGCTATAGAAAAGTTTAACACTAACCAAGATAAAGCTAACCTTTCTGTAGCCTATTTTTATTTTGGAAAAACATTGTCTGCATTAGATAGAAAAGAAGAAGCTATTGAAGCACACATTAAAGTAGATGATATTTTTCAGGAAATATCTGAAATACTGCCCAATAACAGAGAAAACTATGAAATTCTAATCAATCATTATAAAAAATTAAATGATAAGGATAATCAATTAAAATATATCGAGCAATTAATCTCGGTAGATAGTGTATTACATACCAATTATCGATATCTCATAAAAAACGTAGTACAAAATTATGATACACCCCGGTTGCTTTCAGAAAAACAAGAGATTATTAATAGTTTAGAAACCGAAAAAGACACTTCCTATACTATTATTCTTTTATTGGTCACTTTTAGCTTTTTATTACTTGTTTTATGGTTGATTAATATGCGCAAACAAAGTCTTTACAAACAACGTTTTGAAGAGCTTTATCACGAAAAGACTTCTATCAAAAAAACTCCAGAGCAATCCGCAATAACGAAAGAAAAAAGCACAGTAGCCATACCAGAAGAAATTATAAAGGAAGTACTAAATAAATTAGAAAATTTTGAAAATGAATTAGGATTTACAGAACCTGATTTATCAATAAACATACTCGCAAAGAGATTTAAAACCAATTCTAAATACCTGTCCAAAATTATCAACACATATAAAGAGAAATCGTTTAATTATTACATTAATGATTTAAGGGTAAAAGAATCGATAACCAAACTCAAAACAGATTCTAGATTCAGAAATTATACCATAAAGGCCATAGCTCAAGAAATTGGTTTTAATACCACTGATGCTTTTTCTAAAGCTTTCTATAAAAAAAATGGAATTCATCCCTCCTACTTCATAAAAGAGCTGGAAAAACAATTAAAAACTGAACAAAAACCTTAACATTCATGTAGTTACAAAATTACCCAACAACCTATTGTCAATAAAAACAAATGTTAAGTATGAAAAAAATACAGTAAAGATTACGATATAATTTATATTTGCATTTGGAATATTTTATAAGCAATTAGTATTGCTGGGGAAAACTTTTAAACGAGAAAAGATGGAAAACAAAAAATTAACAATTGAAAAAACAACGATTACAAAGCTCATTAATTTGCATGCGATAAAAGGAGGAAGTTGCGGAACACCACCACCCGATAATACCGTTACGTGCGATGACCAAAATCCAACAGTCACCCAAGTACCACTTCCAGATATTACAGATCAAGGAACACCATAATAATTAAAAGTACTGTAAAAAATGCTTGCGAGGTCTTCCAAAAAATAAGTGAATAGTACATCGACTTATTTTAAGACCGAACACTATATAAAAGGGCAAAAAATCAATTGATTTTTTGCCCTTTTAACTTTTATAGCGCTCCTTTTGCCTTCAACCATTTTACCATCGCAGCCGAAATCTTTTTCCTGTCGATAGCCCCTAAAGGTTTTGTTTTGGCTCCTTTTTGAAGTAAAAGACCAACTATTTCTTTATGATTTTCTGTAACTGCTAATATAAGAGCTGTTTTACCGACACCAATAAGACCAAAGGTTTTTGCTTCAAGGTTTGCACCAGATTGTAGTAGGACTTGTAGCGCTTTTTCGGCATTGTTCTTTGCAGCAAACATAAGTGCAGTCATTCCGTTTATTTTATGGCAAGTTTCTATTTCTGCGTTATTTTCAATCAGAATTTTTACCGTTTCTTCAGCATTTGTTGCTGCTGCTAACATCAAAGCAGTAGCCGGGCCTCCTATACTTTTTTCGTTATAGTAATTCACATTTGCACCTTTTTTAATAAGCAAATCTACCGCAGAATCTGCATTCTGACTACAAGCTTTCATTAGTGGCGTTTCTCCCAAGGCATCTACAGAGTGCACATCGATACTATTTAGATGTTCTAAAAGCTTTTTTATGTTATCTGATACGTTCATAAATCATATTTTAATGATTATCATTCAAGATAAAGACTTAAAATGATATTTCTACACATATCTTATCCTGTACCGAAACTGTCCTTAGTTTTTCTATTAACTTTTCAAGATCTTTTTCCAATTCGTGCTCTTTAAGATAATCCAATACCAGATGTGTATATAAAGCATTTGGTTTGCCCTGAACTATATCAATTAAGGTATTGTATTCTTTTGATTGTACCCAATGTTTCATTTTTATGAATAGAGACAAAGCTTCTTCTGCTATGACCAGTGTTTTTGTTTCTTTATATGGATCCATAGTATTGTAAAAAATACGCTCAAAGGCATTGGTATTACCTCCAGATTGTTTGCATATATAGAGTAATATGGGATCTGTTATCCATTCATTCGTTAGCCATAATCTATCGATCCCATAACAGTGTGTAAATTCGGTCTCTAGCCAGAGTACTTCTTTAACCACTCCTTCTGGATTAACAGAAAGTATATTTGTATTAGGCTGGCCACCCATTTTAAAAAGTGAATGTACATCGTTGATAGCGTTCATTAGATAAATGCCTTTACATATAATGGTTCATAATCTTGTGAAAATACGAAACACAATCGTTAAAAAAGGCATAAATTTATCTATATGCCCTGCATTATTATAAAAATATGAGTCCTCTTTTTTTAGATCTTTTATATCTTTTTACCTCATTTTTAGATTTTATACATGCAACACCAAAAACATCTTTTCGACCTTTCTGATGATATTACCTATCTCAATTGTGCATATATGGCCCCGCAATTAAAATCGGTTTCTGAAGTAGGATTAAAATCTGTAGTGCGTAAAGCCCAACCTGATAAGATATTAGCACATGATTTTTTTAACCAACAAGAGATTTTAAAACAACGGTTTGCACAATTGATCAATGCGCCCGATTATAAAAACACAGCTATTATACCTTCAGTATCTTATGGGATTGCAAATGCCGCCAATAATGTTCGGATCAAGAAAGGAGATGAAATTTTGTTAGTCGATGAGCAATTCCCGAGTAATGTATACGTATGGCGCGAGGTTGCTAAAAAAAATGAGGCAACAATTAAAGTCATATCCCCTCCAAAAGCATTCAAAAATAGAAGTAAAATATGGAACCAAAGTATTCTGGATGCAATAACCAAAAAAACCGCTGTCATTGCCATGTGTAATGTGCATTGGGCCGACGGCACCTTATTTAATCTTAAAGCCATAAGAGAAAAAACAAGATCTGTTTATGCAATGCTGGTTATCGATGGTACACAGAGTATTGGTGCTCTACCTTTTTCAATACAAGAAATTGAACCCGATGCTTTAATTTGTGGAGGATATAAATGGATGCTTGGTCCCTACTCTATTGGGATGGCATACTATAGCGATGCCTTTAATGAAGGAACACCCATAGAACATAGTTGGATGAATCGTTATAACAGTGAAGATTTTGCAGGGCTTACTCAATATGAAGATCGATATCAAGACAAAGCCGCGCGATATTCTGTAGGCGAATCGAGTAATTTTGTGTTGACTCCCATGTTTATAAGAGCTATAGAGCAATTGATAGAATGGACACCTGATGCTATACAACAATATTGCAAAAACATCTCTAGTGATGCCGTACAAAAATTAAGAGAACTTGGATGTTTTATAGAAGAAGATATGTATAGGGCACATCATCTTATTGGAGTGTACTTTCAAGATCAAATGGATATCGAGGCCATAAAAACAAGATTAAAGCATCAGAATATCATCGTTTCTTTAAGAGGAAATGCCATGCGCATATCTCCAAATGTATATAATAAAAAAGAGGATTTAGATAGATTGGTGACACAGTTTAAAGAATAATAAAACATCTATTAAAGAAATACGATAAGTCTAATCAGACAACTGATAGTTGATATGCAAATGAATTTCCTTATGAGTTAATTTCATCAAAAACTTTTTTTGCTTTTTCTTGTATCTCTTCATCAACATGTTTATCACAAATCCATGCCAACTGAGTTGATCCTTCTTCCCAATTGAAAAACAAATTTCTATCCATAAAAACAAGGGTATCCCATAAGATTTTTCGAGCATCACTTTTTAAAGCACTGAGGAGAAAAGGTTTCAGCTCATTTTTCAATTGTTTGAGCCTACTACTATCTAAAATATAAAAGCTCATTATTTTATCAATCATCCTGAAAGATTTGTTTCTTATTTCATCATCTAACGTAATTATCAATGAAAATAGCTTCGTAAAAGGAATAGCGGCAACGAATTGATCATCATATCCATGGTATTTCATTATTCCAAGCAAGCCTAAGTACTTATCGTAAGCAACTGGCGAGGTTATTCTGCTATAAATACTTTTTAAGACCTTAAGAGGAATATGTACATCAACAGGAAAACAATGGGTTTCAAAAAAGTTATCAATATCCTGTTCAATGTAAGTCTCTCTATATTGGGTCAAAAAGAATTCCAGCAAATCATAGTATCTGGCACCCGACAATTCAATTAGCTTTGGGTGCAAAATAACCTGTTCATACATATGGTATACAAGTGATTGTATATACATATGGTCTTTTGAAAAGAGGTGTGCAAAGCCATAAACTTCCTCTAGAAGGATATGATCATCCCAATCTATTTTCTCACCTCGAATTTCTGCCAGAGTTTGCGACTGCATAATATCTACGAGCCGAATTTTATCAACGAGCTCAGTAAAAAAATGCTCTTTAGACAACCGTAATTGCCCATAGTGTAAGTAAAAATTACACTTGGTAATTTTCAATTGATCTATCGAGGTATTGAAAAATGGCATCTGGCTCTCATGGCTGATAATACAGTACTCAAACCTGCACCCGTCTAGCGTTGTACTAGAAAAATTACTAGCATCCAACCTACATGCAAAGAAAACGCAATTACTCAAATCAAGGCCAGTCAAATCACAAGCAGTCAAATCACTGAACAATACTTCAGTACCCGGTTGAAGGTATCGTCTGTAGCTATCAAATGCTTTATGAATGCCAAAAAATCTCATTGTTTTTTTTATTATATAATTAAGTTCTTAATATACATATACATTCATATTTTTAGTGCCAATCAAATCCGGATAGGATGATATTTTATATTACGAATAGGTTCCTAGCACATACATTATAGAGACAATGCCCGAACAAAAACCCAAATCTCTAAATAGTCAATAGGTGAAATCTGACAAGGGTTCAAAAACTAAACCTTCAAGGTTGGCCTTTTCAATAATACCTTTAAGCCTAGCACTCACAATAATTTCAGTATATATCTCTTCTAATCACTAATGTATATTTTGTTTTAAGATATTATAAAAAATTATAATTTAAATTATGATATACAAAAGAAGACGTAAATAGATTAATCACTCAGCTTAGTTAATAAATACATCTATAATCATTAAGGAGGGGGGGTACTTGGGTAAGTACCCCCCTCCACTTCAACAAGTACCCCTCCCCACTTCGTTACCGGGATGACCCGCAAAGTTTGTTAAAGAACCCGGTAGATTAGTAGGAAGGGGTACTTCAATTGTTAAAGCTTCCTGCAACTTCGTCAGTTGCCCTGGTAGATTTGCGAGTCGGCCCGGTAGCTTTGTCAGTTGACCCACTTCATTTGCAGGTCAATGCGGTAAATTTGCAGTAAGACCTATGATTTTTGAAGTTTGACTCCCAAATATTGGTATACAACGTATCTTTTTTGAAGTCAAGAGTTTAAAAATTGACTAGCAGACAAAGGTTTTTGTAGTGTTATTAGTGATTTTCGCATGCATACATCCCGCAATCAATTTAAAAACATTTTATTCAACAATTTTAACCACATCGATTCAATACTTATATTTGCCCAAAAATCCTTGTTACGTGAGTAAAACCCTAATCACGCAAACTTTTGTACAGTCTTTGCCATTGCAGAAACTGGGAAAAGCTATTGCCCAGCCCCAAGCAAAAACGCATCTCCAAGGCCTTATAGGATCATCACTATCATTTGTAATTGAAAACCTATTTGCAACAAGTGACACTCCTTTTCTTTGTATTTTTAATGATAAAGAAGAAGCTGCATATTATCTCAATGACCTTGAGCAATTATTAGGCGATAAAAATGTACTCTTCTATCCGGGCAGTTATCGCAGGCCCTATCAAATTGAAGAAACCGATAACGCCAATGTACTATTACGAGCAGAAGTATTAAACCGAATAAATTCAAGAAAGAAACCGGCATTAATCATTACCTATCCCGACGCATTATTCGAGAAGGTTGTTACCCGAAAAGAGCTGGAAAAAAACACCTTAAAAATTGCAAACGGCGACACGCTATCTCTTGATTTTGTAAACGAAGTATTATTCGAATACCAATTTCAAAGAGTAGATTTTGTGACCGAACCCGGAGAGTTTTCAGTACGAGGGGGGATCGTAGATGTTTTTTCTTTTAGTAATGACGAACCCTATCGTATAGAATTTTTTGGAGACGAGGTCGATAGCATTAGAACGTTTGATGTAGAAACGCAATTATCAACAGATCAAATCAAAAAAATTACGGTAATCCCAAATGTAGAAAACAAAGCCATGCAAGAAACCCGCGAGAGTTTCTTAAAATATATTGCTGCTAAAACCATAGTTTTTGCCAAAGATATTGACTTGCTTTCTGCCAGGATAGATAAGAATTTTGAAAAAGCCAAAGAAGCCTTTAGTACCCTTTCTGAAGATATTAAACACAGTACTCCTGATGAACTTTTTGCTACTTCAGATCTCATCAAAAAACAGTTGCTTGATTTTACTTTGGTTGAAATCGGCAACCAACCCTTGACCAAGGCCGATTATGCTATAAAATTTGAGACCAAACCCCAGCCCTCTTTCAATAAACAATTTGATCTACTCATTCAAAACCTGAATGAGAATCATGAAAATGGTTATAAGAATTATATCTTTTGCGTTAGCGAACAACAAGCCAAGCGTTTCCATGACATTTTTGACGACGCAGATCTTGACGTAAAACAATACGAAACCATTGTTTTTTCTGCTTACCAAGGGTTTATTGATCACCATCAGAAGATAGCTTGCTATACCGATCATCAAATCTTTGAGCGGTACCATAAATTTAATCTTAAGAATGGATATGCTAAAAAACAAGCAATTACTCTTAAAGAATTAACTAATCTAGAAGTTGGAGATTATGTAACCCACATTGATCATGGGATTGGAAAATTTGGTGGACTACAAAAAATCGATGTCGAAGGTAAAAAACAAGAGGCTATTAAACTGATCTATGGAGAAAGGGATGTGCTTTATCTAAGCATCCATTCACTTCATAAAATCTCCAAATTTAATGGTAAAGACGGAAAAGCTCCGCAGATTTATAAACTAGGATCAAAAGCCTGGAAAACTCTGAAGCAAAAGACCAAAGCCAGAGTAAAACATATTGCTTTTAATCTTATACAACTATACGCAAAGCGAAAACTGCAAAAAGGATTTCAATATGCCCCCGATAGTTACTTGCAACACGAATTAGAAGCTTCTTTCATCTACGAAGACACCCCTGATCAAAGTACAGCTACCGAAGCTGTAAAAGCCGACATGGAAAGCGAGCGACCTATGGATCGTCTGATCTGTGGAGATGTTGGTTTCGGTAAAACCGAAGTTGCCATACGCGCCGCTTTTAAAGCCGTTGATAACGGTAAACAAGTAGCGGTGTTAGTCCCTACAACAATTCTTGCTTTTCAACATGCAAAAACATTTAGAGAACGGTTAAAAGATTTCCCTGTAGTGGTAGATTATATAAATCGCTTCCGCACTGCGAAACAAAAAAGAGAAACACTAGAGGATCTTGCTGCAGGAAAAGTAGATATTATTATCGGCACACATCAATTAGTCAATAAAAATGTAAAATTTAAAGACCTCGGATTACTGGTTATCGATGAAGAACAAAAATTTGGAGTATCTGTAAAAGATAAACTAAAAACCATCAAAGAGAATGTAGATACCCTTACATTAACTGCTACTCCTATACCCAGAACATTGCAGTTTAGTTTGATGGCTGCTAGAGATCTTTCTACTATTACAACTCCTCCACCAAATCGTTATCCTATTGAAACCAATGTTATACGATTTACCGAAGAAACCATACGTGATGCTGTAAGTTATGAGATACAACGCGGTGGACAAGTATTTTTTATTCATAACCGAATCGAAAACATCAAAGAGGTTGCAGGAATGATACAACGCCTGGTACCCGATGCCAAGGTGGGTGTGGGTCATGGGCAGATGGAAGGTAAAAAATTAGAAGGCCTGATGCTTTCTTTTATGAATGGCGAATTTGATGTATTAGTCTCTACAACAATTGTTGAAAGTGGACTTGATGTGCCTAATGCAAATACCATTTTTATCAATAATGCTAACAACTTTGGGGTATCAGACCTACACCAAATGCGAGGACGTGTGGGTAGAAGTAACAAAAAAGCCTTTTGTTACTTTATTACTCCCCCTTATTCTGCAATGACCGAAGACGCCCGTAAACGAATTACTGCATTAGAGCAATTCTCTGAACTAGGTAGCGGATTTAACATCGCTATGAAAGATCTTGAAATTAGAGGCGCTGGAGATTTATTAGGAGGTGAACAAAGTGGATTTATTAATGAAATTGGATTCGATACCTATCAAAAAATCCTAAATGAAGCTATTGAAGAATTAAAGGAAAATGAATTTAAAGAGTTGTATGAAGATAACGCTAAAGACAAGGTATTTCTCAAAGATACTCAAATCGACACCGATTTTGAGTTATTGTTCCCCGATGATTATATCAACAATATTACCGAGCGTTTAAACCTGTATACCGAGCTTAATAACATTAAAAATGAAGAAAGCTTACAGGGGTATGAAAAACGCTTAGTAGATCGTTTTGGCGAATTGCCAGATCAAGCTATAGACTTGTTAAATTCTGTTCGTATTAAATGGATTGCAACTTCTATTGGTTTGGAAAAAATCATCATGAAACAGGGCAAATTAGTTGGATATTTTATTAGTGATCAACAATCAGAGTTTTATCAAAGTCTTGCATTCTCAAAAGTGCTTCAGTTTGTGCAACAAAATCCAGGGGTTTGTAAAATGAAAGAAAAGGAAACAAGAAATGGATTGCGGTTATTACTAACTTTTGAAAATATTGATGCTGTTGATAAAGCTTTTAAAGTACTACAACCTTTAAAGATTAATCCCCAAACTGAAACTATAAAATAAAAACATCAACTCAACCACAAAAGCTTCGAATACGCTGTTATACCTCAATTGTCGGGTTAATGGCGGGTGAAAGACCTGCTAAAAAATTTGAGAACCTAATGTTATAATTTAATATTGCTGAAGAAAATGAAAACAAGTTCTGGTGATCACAGAAATACAACTAAAAACTTACAAATCATGAAACAGCCAGCATTAGGTGTAAAAATATCTGAACTCAGAAAGTCGAAGGGGCTTACACAAGAAGAACTCGTAGAACAATGTAACATTAGTGTAAGAACCATTCAAAGAATTGAAGCGGGAGAAGTTACTCCCAGAAGTTATACTATCAAGACTATTCTATCGGCTTTAGATTATGACCTAAGTAATATTCAGGCTGAAAATTCTTCGATTACTCAAGAATTTAAAAAGCTTCTTTTATTGGATATAGACAATAGTAAAGAGGTTGGTTTTTTAACACGCCAACTTTCAATTTCATGGATTAGTGGTATTGTATATTTTATTCTTGGATTCGCAGAGTTTACAATGGATTTCTATAGGCATTTTCAAGGTGAAATGATTACCAACAATATGGTCTACACAGTAACTAAACTTAGTATTCTTATCTCAATTATTCTATTTTATCGCGGATTTATTCTGAGCGGCAAAATTTTCAAAAACTATCTATTACGAATAACAGCATTCATTTTAGTATTTATCAGCTGTATTTTTTATGCATATGATATCTTATCACTTTATATAGGTGCAATTGATCCAGAATTTATATTAGGTGCAGAAGCCGTAACTTTTGGAATCATCGGAATATTGTTTGGAATTTCTGTGCTGCGTTTAAAAAACCCTTTAGGAACCATCGCAACCACAACCGGTATTTTTGAAATTATTACATATGCCTGCCTAGTCACCATATTTTTATCGGTAGTGGGTATGGTATTACTTACACCAACCATAATTCTAGAAATTATTTTACTATATAAAGTTTCTCAAATGCTAAAGGCTAAACAAAAAGAATTTAGCGCCTCCTAATTCTTATTCAACTTTTAAAAAAACTAAAAAATCACTTAATCCTATTGGGTGAACAGGCAAAATACACCCTAATTTTAAATGTTAATTATCATGAAAAAAATCTATATCATTAGTTCTGTATGTATCGTATTTCTTTTAAGCTATTTTTTATTCGAACCTGTCTTTAATTATACCACAGGTTGGTTTGATCTTCCTGAGACAGAACATATATCCCCAGTTATTAAGCATACCGATTCAATTTCAGAAAAAGCAGATCATCTTTTAAAAACTATCCATACAAACCTTAACACTCCTGCAGTATCTGTAGCTGTAAGCTCAAACAAGAGAATTATTTGGTCAAACGCTGTTGGATATAAAGACGTCGAGCATAAGATTTCAGTAACAACCGATACAAAATTTAGAATCGGGAGTACCTCTAAAGCTGTAACATCTCTTGGAATAGGAGTTCTACTCGAAAACGAGGATCTGAATTTACATTCAGCGGTTAAAGATTTTGTGCCTTATGCCAGCGATAATCTCAAACCCATTACTCTAAAAGAACTTGCATCGCACACCTCTGGAATTCGCAATTATGGTACTTGTTTCTGTTTTCCTATCTGGGAGTATTATAACAATAACGAGTATGATACCGTTGAAGAGAGTGTTGCTATTTTTAATGGAGATGATTTACTATTCAATCCAGGAGCAGGTTTTAGTTACAGTTCGTATAATTATACGCTACTAAGTGCTATGATAGAAGGAGCTTCAAAAATGGATTTCGAAAGTTTTATGACCAAAAAAGTATTTGAACCTTTGAAGATAACCGATATTATATTTGAAAAAGAGAATATTGAATCATCAACAATCTCAAAGTTTTATGATGTAGAAGGTGTTAAGACAAAAGAAAGCTTTAGCGTAAATAACAGTAATAAATGGGCCGGAGGTGGGCTAATAGCAACGCCTTCAAGTCTTGTAACATTAGGTAAAGCACTACTTAATTCTGAACTTTTCTCAAAAAAGACCATGACGTCTTTGATAACACCAGTAGAATTAAAAGATGGTCAAGTAAATGAACAAAATTATGCTATTGGCTGGCGTCATGATATCGTAACAAATAAACTTGGCAATGACAAACCTGTACAAACTCTTCATCACGGCGGAACGGCAACGGGTTCTACTTCGTTATTAATTTTGTTTCCAGAGTACAACTTGTCGATATCCATTGTAATGAATCGAAGTGGTTCCTCTTCAGAGTTATTTGAGCATGTGTATAATATTGCCAAATTGTTTATTCCTAATAATTAAAACTCATGGAGGATCCATATAACACAAGCAAAGATTAATATAAACCTCACAGGTTTTAGATACCTGTGAGGTTTGTAGTTTGTAAAGCATCTATAGTAATTTGGGTTTCTAAAAGTTAAAGGCCCCCAAATCTTTGTGCCGTTTCTGGGTAAATGGATAGAATCAAAAGTTTTCTCTATTACCTATGATTAGCATACACCAAAGCCTTATTGCTATTTTGAAGCAGAGTACGATCCATATCTAATAATTCGGCCTGATTAGATTCAAAAAAACATTCTTCTACTTGCTTTTCTGTTCTTACCCCAATTACAGCAGAACTAATTGCAGAGTGTTTCAAAACATATTGAATGCTTGTTTGACATATTGGTTTAGATTCTTCTGAAATTTCTTTTACAGCTTGTATTGTTTCTTCAACTTCAGCCTTGGTATAATCAAGATACTTAGAGGATGTTTTACCTGCCAACAATCCTTTGGCTAATACACCTCTTGCAAGTACTCCTATATTGTTTTTCTGAAGTAGTTTCAGGCATTCTTCTTCGGGTCTTCGATCCAACAAACTATATTGCATCATCACACTTACTATATTAGATCGTTTAACATATTCTCTGATCACATTGGGCCGAATAGAGGAGATCCCATAAAATCTTATTTTCCCTTGTTGTTGTAGTATTTCAAAAGCCTCAATAGTCTCATCTATCGGGTCATCCATGGTTCCTCCGTGCAATTGGTATAAATCTATATAATCGGTTTGCATTCGTTGCAAACTTTGATCAACAGATTTTAGAATATAGTCTTTAGATGGATTCCAATCCCAACCACTTCCATTGTCTCGCCATTCATTTCCCACTTTGGTAGCCAGAATGACTTTATCCCGATAACCTTTCAGGGCTTCTCCTACTAAAACCTCATTTTGACCTTTATTATACAGGTCAGCAGTATCAAAAAAGTTAACACCAAGATCGATTGCTTTGTGAATCAGTTTTTTTGCCGATTGAAAATTATTTTCTAAGGACATACAGCCGAAAGAAATTTCGCTGATCTCCATATCTGACTTCCCCAATTTTCTGCAATTCATTAGCCAAAATTTGAAAAGACCACAAAGGCTTTAAAAACCTTTGGGTCTATGAATAACTATGTTCTAATGTGCAAGGTAAAAAACAGAGAATATGTTAGCAAAAAAACTGCTATACTTCTACCCAAATACCATTAACACAATCTAATTGTACTACACCTCCGAAACAGGGTATTAAAACAAATCTGGAACAACATCTTTCTCCTGCACTAGGACAGATCTCATTGTCAGACAAACCTCCATTAACACTTTTTTGAGCTTCTTTTTTTAGCTCCTTTATTCCGTTTAATTTTAAAATTGATTGTAACATAATTGATATAATTTAAATTAATCTTATTCTATACTTTATACCCTATAACTTTATCTTTCGGAGCCCCCCTACTCCAGTATATTCAGATATGTACAGGGTTCTTTTATACTTATTAGATGAAATTCCGTTAGGGTTACTAAAAGAAGCCTCAAGTAGTGGCCCATCAATTTGGGTGGCCTCTCCATTACCTGCGATTATGTCTATTGTACCATCTAGAGTCACTTTAAAAATGTAGTTCACCGCTATTCCGGTAGCATAAATTACATCATTGATAACCGTAATATATCCAATACCAAAATTTTGAATTACAATATCTGGAATGTTAGCGATGAGCGAAATAACGCCATCAGAGTCAATAGAATATATATCTGCCGTAATGAAATTAGCTACGATTACATTTCCTTTACTATCCAGGTCTATCCCAACGCCTCCTGCAAGCCTTGGATCTGTTGCTAGCGTGAATACATCTCCATCAGGAGTAATTTTATGTACTGTAGGAGCAGTATAGTTAGATATGTACAAATTATCATCATGATCAATAGCTATACTGCTTGGCCAACCCTCAATAGAAGCAATAACTTCTCTTTCTCCTGTTTGAGAAATTCGTAATACTTCACCTCTAACAGTATTATTGTCATTATTGATATACAAGTTACCTTTAGAGTCTTTGGCGGTTCCCATTGGACCCGACAAACCTGTTATTGTATCTAATATTTCCCCTTTGGGTGACACTTTAAATACTCGGGTGCCATTACCGCCAGTATTTACAAACCTTCCATATTCGGATACATAAATGAATCCTTTCCTATCCACAGAAACTGCCCCATTTGCAGCAAAATTGCTAATCAAGGTTTCTACTTCAGAATCTGGATCAATACCATCGCCATAACAAGATGATAGGCATATAGGAAGAGTAAAAAGAAGAATAAAAAATAACGATCTTAAAGCGGTTATTTTGAAGTGTGTTTTCATTGTATTGGTTTTTTGAAGTTTTGGTGAAAATACGTTCAAAAACCAATGAAAATCGACCGTTTATATAGAATGACACCAACTCATTACACTGCGCCCAATTTTTTTACATACTCTCTGGGAGTATCATTAACAAACATTTTAAACGCTCTATTAAAAGTAGATTTACTATTAAATCCAGAATCTATAGATAATGCAAGAAGTGTATGATGATGGTGCTCTCCATTCTGAATTTTTTCAATAAATGCCTCTACTCTATATTTATTAATATAGTCATAGAAATTCGTTTTATGAATATTATTAAGAAGCCAGGACATTTTGTTCGTTGATATATCCAGTGTTTTTGCCAAATCCACAAGTGTAAGTCTATGATTGAGATACACCTTTTGTTTTACCATGATTTCTTCTAATTTAGAATTAAGATCCTGAATTTGTTTGAGATCCAAGCCCTCATGGCTTTTGTGTTTCGGTTTTATTGATAAAGGCATTCTAAAAATATCAGGTTGTTTTAAACTATAAAAACCTATTATGTAGATAAAAACAGGTATCAATATCCAAATCATGTTATAATTAATAAATGATAGATAAATATCAAAGAAGTAATACTGAACAAAACCTATAACCCATAAGGCTAAAAAGATGACAACAACCCATAAAAATGTTCTAAGATAAGACGTTACATCTTGAGCATAGGATAGATTTTTTTTCTCTTCTCTGCTATAAGACTGAAATAGCTGAAAACAACGATACCAGAAATAAAAGTTAAACAAAATCCCAGTGATTTCTACTATAAAAAATGGTATAACAAAGTCTCCACTTCTAGCCATTAAAACAAATTCTTGATATGAGTATTGATAGGTCCAAAGATGATAGGTAAACATACCAACGGCTGGAATAAAGTTTATATAGTGCAATCTATACTTTACTTGTTCTTTAAATATTAATCGCCGATAATATAGATATAGTAATGGTCCAAAAATAAAAACGAACACATCCACAAATAATGCTAACCGAAAAAAGGCCACAGTTTTGGTTTCTACAGTAAAGAAAAACCGTCCAGTCAACATAATGGTCGCAATCCCAAGAATCCATGACAACACCCTGTTTGCCAATCTATTCTTATTTTGAATCATTTGGATAGCTATTGCCAGAAATATTCCTTGACTAATACCCAAAAAAATAATAAAATCAATCAGTCTAAAAGTTTGCATAAGAATCCGTTATCGTTTGAGTAAACTCTCTCAGGGCAAGCCTCAGAGCATTCAAATCTTGATTATCGAGTAAAATTAGAGTATCGGGGCATATCATTCGACCGACTCGATATATTCGCACAACTAAAGCATTCAAAAAAAAACAAATGTCAAAATATTTTGTCATGTATAATACTCAAACGAGAGTTCAATTTATAAAAATTGAACTCTCGTGTATTTAAAAAAAGGCGTTAATGCTCTCAATACAATGAAATAATCTATCTGAGTGAAATTTTCCTTAACGCTCCAACACCTCCAAATTCTGAAATATAAATGGCTTTTGCATACTTATCCACGGTAATTCCATTAGGACCATTAAATGATGCTTCTGCCACTGGACCATCAACAACTGCCGGAGTTCCTGTACCTGCAAATTCTTCAACGTTACCATCAAGGGTAACTTTAAATATTTTATTCACACCAATTCCGGTTGCAAAAACAGCATTACCTGCAACAGTGATATACCCAATACCAAAACCACTAACTACTGCATCAGGGATTGTAGCAATAAGAGACACATTTCCTTCTGGATCAATTGATACGATATCTGCTGTTGCAAAATTACCAACAACAAGATTTCCTTTATAGTCAAAATCAATACCTACTCCACCTGCTAATCTTGGATCAGATGCATATACGCTTACCTCTCCTTCTTGAGTAATTTTATGAACGGTTGGGGTTCCAAAATTTGATACGTATACGTTATTATGATAATCCAAAGTTAACCCAGACGGAAAACCATCAATTGTTGCTAATACGGTTCTAGTGCCATCTGGAGTAATTTTTAGCACATCTCCGGATCCGTTACCACTTCCATTAACGACATAAAAATTACCTTGTCCGTCGATTCCATTGCCTAAAGGCCCCGTTAAATCGGAAATAAACTCGGTTACCTCCCCACTTTTAGACACTTTAAAAACTCGAGTTCCGTTTCCGTTGGCACCAACAAATTGTCCAAATTCTGACACATATACATTCCCTCTACGATCTACTGAGACAGCATCATTTCCTGCAAAATCAGAAACTACGGTTTCTACTACTGGATCTGGATCAACTCCATCGCCATGACAGGAGCTTAGTGCTACCGATATTCCTAAAGCGGTAAAAAGAGTAAGCGCTTTGATGCTAATGTTTTTTGTACGTTTTTTCATTTGTATGATTTTTAAGTTTACTCTAAAGTATTTCTAGAGTGCTTAAAAATCGACCGTTTGGATGTAGTCGCACCTCTTTTCAGGCAATTTTTAACTTTTTGATGTAATTGCTAGGGGTATCATTCATCTCAAATTTAAAAGCCTTATTAAATGTAGACTTTGAATTAAAACCAGATTCTAACGAAAGAGCAAGAATAGTATGACGGTGGTGTTCGCCATTTTCAATCTTTTTTAAGAATTCCTTTATTCTATAGTGATTAATATAATCGTAGAAATTACTTTTTGAGATTGTATTGAGATACCACGAAATATTGTGTGTTGAAGTCTCTAGTTCTTCTGAAAGATCCCTTAATGTTAAATTAGGTTTCAAAAACATTTTTTCTTCTTCAATAAGACGTTTCATTTCTTTTTCGAGAAAAGCAATCTTAGTTTCGGGTAAACGCTGTTGGGTCTCTGGTTTATTTTTTTTCAAAGAAACCCTAAACAATTGTGGTTCTTTAAGACTATAATACCCAACAACAAAAATAAATATTGAAATAGCTCCCCAAACCGAATTATAGTTTATAAAACCGATAGGATAATTCAATAATCTCGGAACTATAAAACTTACTAACCATAGGATCAAAAAAACACCTACAGAGAGTTGAAAAAGTTTTAAAAATGAAACCAAACTTTGCTTGTAAGAGATTGCATTTTTTTCTTCTTTGATATATCTTTTTAAGAGTTTCACATTTAATATCCAATAATAAAAATTTGAAATAATACCTACTCCTTCTATAATTAAAAAAGGAACTTTAAAAAATCCAGAAGAAAGTTTTTCTGAGAATTCTTCAACTCCAAACCATAAGACATAAAAAGAAAATAAAACATGAATACCAACGGGAATATAATGCACCCAAGAAAGTTTAAAATTTATATTTTCTGAAAATGCAAGCCTCCTGAAATACATATAACATAATGGCCCAAATAGAAATATAATGGCGTCGATAAGTATGGTCCATTGAAACATGCGTATGGTCAAAAATCTGAAGAAAATTATTCTCCCCAGAAGCATGATAACCGCCAAAACCAAAATAACCGAAAGTAATATATTTGCCGGTTTGTTTTTATTCTTAATAAACTGAATCGTAATTGCCAGAAATAAACCTTGGCTTATTCCTAAAAAAAGCAGAAAATCAATTACTTCTAAAGACTGCATTAGCAACGCTTATTTTTGATTAAAAATGATATAATGCATCTTCGAGGTGCTCAATTGTTGTACCTCGCTTATTTTCAATAATGGCAACAATATCAAATCGGACCTCGACATCAAGATCATTATCTGTTATGTAATGATCAATGGCCTTAACCATTGATTGTATTTGTTTTGGTTTCACAAACTCTTGCGGGTCACCAAAATCTGCAGTACTACGCGTTTTAACCTCAACAACCACAATCACATCTTTTGTTCTAGCAATAATATCAATTTCAGATTTTAAATACCTATAATTTTTTTCTAAAATTTCATATCCTTTATGGAGCAAAAAATCAACAGCCAATTTTTCTCCTTTTTTTCCTAAGGTATTATGCTCTGCCATAGTTATACATAGTTTAATTTAACCTCATCTTTGGTAACCTGCAAAGAAGCCTCAGCTCCAAAAATAAGAGTCCGATTATCTTCTATATGCCCCATTGGAAATTTGAATACCACCGGAAAACCATACTCCTTTACAATATCTAAAATAATTTGTTTTGGTTTTTTACCAAAAGGAATATTATTATCATGCATTTTGGTCATACCGCCTACAATTAACCCAGATAACTCATCAAAATATCCGTTTCGCTTCAAATTTTGCAGCATTCTATCAATATGATAAAGGTACTCATCTAAATCTTCGATGCATAAGATTTTACCAGAAGTATTCAAAGATGAATCAGAACCGCACATGGAATAGAGCATCGATAAATTTCCACCCACAAGTTGCCCTGAACACGTTCCTTGAATATTTTTTTTAGATAGTGGAATTGTATACGTAATATTCTTTCCAAAAATAGCATCTCCAAGAGCATCTATCGATGCTTTAGTTCCTTTATGTATGTCTATTGGCATAGGGGCGTGTAAGGAACAAATTCCCAAATTATGGAGATGAGAATGCAATACAGTAATATCTGAGTATCCTATGATCCATTTGGGTTGCTTACAAAATTGAGAAAAGTCAATATCATCAATTATTCTCACAGTTCCATACCCTCCTCTGGCACACCATATTGCTTTAATTTCTTGATCATCCAACATATTCTGAAAATCAGACACTCGTTCTGCATCAGTACCCGCAAATTGATGATCGCTTATTCCTATTGTTGAACCTAGCACAGGTACCAATTTCCATTGTTTCAGAATATAGATGGCATCCTCAATCTCTTTTGTATCAATTTTCCTGGCAGTAGCAACAATTGCGATTTTATCTCCTTCTTTAATAAAATCAGGCTTCAACATTTCTTAAAATTTCAAATTAATGATACTAATTAACAAAGACTTTCGTTATTATCTATTATATTGTGCTATAATTTGTCCCTCAAACCCCTACTATTAAATCTTTATGCCTATGATTTCTGATACTTCATGTAATCTAGACTCCCTTGATCCATATGTACCTTCTGCAGAAAACCCATGGAATGTTACTAGGGTAAATCATTTATATCGCAGAATTGGTTTTGGAGCATCTAAAGCTGAAGTTTTGGCTGCTTTATCTCAAAACCCAGGTACACTTGTTGACACCTTAATTGATGAAGCCATTGCATTAAACACTACGCCACCACTCCCATGGAGTTTATGGAATAGAGACCAATTTGATGCTGCCGAAGATGCCAATCCCGACAATGATCTAAATTTCTATCGACAAGAAGGAAAAAACCAAATGATTGGTGATTTAATTCAAAACAAAGTTAGAGAGCGTCTTACTTTATTTTGGAGTAATCATTTTGTTACCGAAGACGACACCTATAGAAGCCCCGCTTATCAACTACAATATTATAGCCTATTGCAAATGCATGCGATAGGAAATTTTAGAGATTTTGTATATGATATTGGGATCTCAAATGCTATGTTGGTCTACCTTAATGGTGATGAAAATGTAAGAGATAGACCTAATGAAAATTATGCTCGCGAATTATACGAACTTTTTACATTAGGCGTGGACAATGCCTATACCGAAGATGATATACAAGAAACCGCCAAAGGTCTTACTGGCTATGTAGACAATGGTGGCATTTCTTGGGGAGATATCCTTTTTGACCCAAGTGAGTTTAGCAATGAGACTAAAACCATTTTTGGCCAAACAGGAAACTGGACATATGACGATGTAATTAATATCTTGTTTCAACAAAGAGCTACAGAAGTGGCTACATTTATTTGTTCTAAATTATACGCATATTTTGTAAGTCCAACATGTAGTGAGGCTATCGTGGCGCAAATGGCGCAAACCTTTATCACTAATAATTTTGAAATTGCACCAGTACTTCGCCAATTATTTAAAAGCCAGCATTTCTTTAATATCGAAGCCATAGGAGCCATCATTAAAAGCCCTTGTGATCTATTAATTTGTTTTTATAACGAGCTTGGGTTTACACTTGATGCCGCTATAAATACTAATGATTTTATTCGAGGATCAGTTCGAATATTAGGGCAAGATGTATTAAACCCTATCGATGTTGAGGGTTGGCAAGGAGATGAAGATTGGATTAGTCCTGATTTACTAATCGGTAGATGGGAAAGTGCTCGATTTATTATAAACCAGGCCTTGCAAAATAATTTGCAACAGTTTAGAGATTTTGTGGTGGGATTACCCATTGGTACTGCCGCCGACGGAACGCTACAACCTACATTAAGCGGGCCAGAAGTAGAAATTGTGGTAAGAGCAATTGTAAATTACTTCTTTCCTCGAGGTATTGCGGATGATGTTATTTTTAATGAGATTTTGGGTGTATTTAAGGAGATTTTTCCTCCTACGTATTACGAAATTGGCGGGAGCCCAACTTGGGATCTCGGCTTTAATGAAGTAGCAGATCAATTTGCTGCGCTCTTAGATTATATTGTAGACATCCCCGAATTTCAACTTAAATAAACTGTTATGTGCGAAACAAATCACAATAAAAATATAAAAGTTAACAAGAATGATTCTTGTAATACTGCCGATCATAAAAAATGGAATAGAAGATCTTTTCTGCAAGCTCTTGGGCTAGCAGGTGGTGGGTCAATGATGCTTGCCAATACACCTCTTTCGGTATCGCGTCCTTCACCTTTATCTATAGCGCTAAGTCAAGCCGAAAATGATAATATTCTAATCATTTGTAGATTGCAAGGTGGTAATGATGGTTTTAATACTATAATCCCTGTGTACGACTATGATGTATATGCCAATGCAAGACCTTTAATACGAATCCCTCCTAGTGAGTTTATCACTCTGGATGACAATTTTTCGATGCCCAAACCCATGAACAAACTTGAAAGTGTTTGGGGCGATGGTCAAATGCGTGTTGTGCATGGTGTTGGATACGAAGATTCTTCGCTATCTCATTTTAAAGGATCAGACATTTATGCCAATACCAATCTGGAAGAAGATGATCGAACAGGTTTTATGGGAAGATATTTCCAAGAACTCTATCCAGATTATTTCTTTAATCCGCCAGCCAGTCCACCGTCAATTCAAATCGGAAGTATTGGGAATTTAATTTTCAAAGGACCTCAAAACGACTTCTCGTTTGCCGTTTCTGATCCCAGAAGATTACTACAGATTATAGAGAATGAAACATTTTATAATCTAGATGGGCTAGAGAATTGTACCTATGATGACAAGGTTAGATATCTTAGAGAAGCTACAAATACAACCTTTAATTATGCCGATGTTATCAGTGCAGCTTATGATAGATCTGGACCAAATGATTTTGCAGGATACTTGGATGATAGCCTGGGGAGACAGTTTAGTATTATCTCAAGATTGATTAAAGGAAACTTAGGAACAAAAGTATATTTAGTTACTCTGGGTGGTTTTGATACACATAATAATCAACCACAAAGGCATCAGCAACTTTTAAATTCTTTTTCTGAAGCCGTAAGTACATTCTATAAAGATCTTACCGCAGCAGGATGGGATGATAAGGTACTTACAATGACGATTTCAGAATTTGGTCGTCGTTTTAGAGAAAATGGTTCTTTAGGTACCGATCATGGTACTGCAGCACCGACTATGTTTTTTGGCTCTGCCCTTAATGGTAATGGTTTTGTTGGAGAACATCCAGATTTAAATGATTTAACCCGAGGTGGAAATGTGACCAATACCATGGATTTCAGACAAGTATATGCCACAGTGATGAAAGATTGGTTGTGTATTGATCAAGGATTGGTAGGAAGAGCTTTATTAGGTGCTGATTTTGAGTCCCTTGATTTAGGGTTCAATTGTAGTGGCTCCAGTTTTACGCCAGCCGATGGTGCTGGGATCTCACATATCCCGTCGTATAGTGATAATCAAACCTTTCTTAATATAGTAACTCCTGAGACTACGCATATCGATGTATCTTTATACAACGTGATTGGTCAAAAAGTAGCAACTCTGGCCAATGAAATGCTTATGGAGGGTGTAGATCTTGTTATAAATGTAAAAGAAGCTGCAAAAACACGATTAAGCACAGGGCCATATGTCTATCAAATTCAGACAAATAATGGTAATTATAGTAAGTCAATTATAATTTCATAAAACAAATACAAATAGCCGCTGCAATCATTCTAAATAATTGGATCTGCAGCGGCTTTATTTTGCTCCTGTTTTTATTACCTTTGTGCCTTATTTTTAAGCATTATGAGCACAGAGGGAAGATATACCATTACCGCAGCATTACCATATACTAATGGTCCAATACATATAGGCCATCTAGCAGGAGTTTATGTTCCTGCAGATATATATTCGCGCTATCTTAGAATCACAGGCAATGATGTTGCTTTTATTTGTGGTAGCGATGAGCATGGTGCTGCTATCCCAATGCGTGCCAAAAAAGAAGGTGTTTCACCACAAGTGATCATTGATAAGTACCATTCGATAATTAAAAAATCTTTTGAAGATTTTGGAATATCATTCGATAATTATTCCAGAACCTCTGCTCCTATTCATCATGAAACAGCATCGGAGTTTTTCAAAAAAATGTACAATGATGGTAAGTTTATCGAAGAAACATCAGAGCAATTATATGATCCAGAGGCAGAACAATTTCTTGCAGATCGATTTGTAATTGGCACTTGCCCAAAATGCGGAAATGAAGAAGCTTATGGAGACCAGTGCGAAAACTGCGGAAGCTCTCTTAATGCAACCGATCTTATAAATCCAAAATCAACCATTTCGGGGGCAGAACCTATTCTAAAACAAACCAAACACTGGTTTTTACCTCTAGATCAATATGAAGATTTCTTAAAAGAATGGGTACTAAAAGGTCATAAAAAAGACTGGAAAACCAATGTATATGGTCAGATTAAATCCTGGGTAGACGATGGATTGCGTCCACGTGCAGTGACCCGAGATTTGGATTGGGGGATCCCGGTACCTGTAGAAGGAGCCGAAGGAAAAGTATTATATGTTTGGTTTGATGCCCCAATTGGGTATATCTCCTCTACCAAAGAATGGGCTGCGAGAGAAGGAAAAGATTGGGAACCATACTGGAAAGATAAAAACACTAAACTAGTCCATTTTATAGGAAAAGACAATATTGTGTTTCACTGTATTATTTTCCCAAGTATGCTCAAGGCAGAAGGAAGTTATATTTTGCCAGAAAACGTGCCTGCCAATGAGTTTTTGAACTTAGAAGGAAACAAGCTTTCTACATCAAAAAACTGGGCAGTATGGTTACATGAATATTTAGAAGAATTTCCTGGCAAACAAGATGTGCTGCGATATGCACTTACCGCTAATGCTCCAGAGACTAAGGACAATGATTTTACCTGGAAAGATTACCAGGCACGTAATAATAATGAATTAGTAGCTATATTCGGAAATTTTATTAACCGAGTTGTTGTGCTTACCAATAAATATTATGATGGTGTTGTTCCGGCACCTGCTGCATTATCTGAAATAGATACTCAAACTTTAGCAGAATTAAAAGCGTATCCAGCTGTTATCTCAAGCTCTATCGAGCGCTATCGATTTAGAGAAGCCAGCCAGGAGTTAATGAATGTAGCCCGCTTAGGAAACAAATATCTTGCAGACGAAGAACCTTGGAAAACGATCAAAACGGATGAAGATCGCACAAAAACAGTAATGTATGTGGCACTACAAATTGCCTCGGCTTTGGCAACACTTGCCGAACCATTTTTACCATTCACAAGTACCAAGCTGAAATCGATTCTTTCTCATGCTGCACTCAATGCAGAATGTAGTTGGAATGAAATAGCAACACAAGAAGTGCTATTGCCAGCTGGGCATCAAATTGAAAAAGGAGAATTATTATTCTCAAAAATTGAGGATACCGAAATCCAAAAACAATTAGACAAACTAGAAGCTACCAAAAAGGCCAACGAAGCCGAAAATAAAGTAGTAGAACCGCAAAAAGAAACTGCAACTTTTGAAGATTTTACGAAGCTAGATATGAGAGTAGGTACCATCATTGAAGCCGAAAAAATGCCTAAAGCAAAGAAGCTCTTAGTTCTTAAAGTAGATACGGGAATCAATACCAGAACGATCGTTTCAGGTATTGCAGAGCATTTTACTCCTGAAGAAGTAGTGGGTAAAAATGTAACCGTATTAGTTAACCTTGCACCTAGAAAACTACGTGGCGTAGAGAGCGAAGGCATGATCCTAATGACTGAAACACCAGAGGGTAAATTGGTTTTCTTAAATCCTAATGAGGATGGAGTGAAGCCTGGTGCTGTTGTTAGTTGAAAAAGATTAAATACAACGGTAACATTTTTCATAAAAAAGACATTAATGTTTTTAAACAATTCTAAAAAAATTGAAATGAAACATGTATTTTTTATGATGTTAGTTATTCTGTATGTAGCCCCTATTATTTCTCAAAAAACAGTTGCTTATAGTGACATTGCTTTAAAAAGCAAAAGAGACGCTGTACCACTTGTTAATAACCAATCTAATGAGTTATCCTTATTTATTGCTGACAGGAAAAAGTTATTTTTAAAAAAGTACAATCAAGAATTTAAATTAAGTAAAGAACAAGTATTTAAACGACCTACATCAAACCTTAAAAACATTATTGAAGGGGTCTATGGTTTAGAAAATCAATATCTCTTTTTACTTTCTAACAATTCAAAGAAGAGATTCGAATTATTAAAAGTAGATGCTCAACAAAACTCTGTTACATCAATACGAGATTATTTGAACTATAATGAAGATGAATACTTACAGACTTTTAAAATTAAGAATCAAATTTATGTAATGACAATTGGCAAGAATCAGTCGTATTTAAATATCCATAAAATTAACACTAACGGTTCTTTAGAAAAAAGAAAATACGATTTATCTAGCGAAGAGTTTTTCTATAAAAAAAATAAAAAAATCTCGCTGTACAAAGCTTTACTTCGAGAAGAAGATAATGCCATCAATCCAGTCCTTCCAAATATACTAGCCCCGAAGCGCTTAGAACTAGAATATATTGAATCAGATATCTCCATTTCTATTGAGAAAGCTTCCAAAAAAAATAAGTTATTTGTAGAGGATGATAAAATTATCTTATTACTGGACCAAAGCAATTTATACTCGCAAATTGTAACTCTAGATCTAAATTCTACTAATTATAAAGTAGATAATATTAAGAAACCCTTTTTATCTGAGTATGGTTTGACTGAAAGCAATTCTTTTATATCCAAAAATCAGTTATATCAACTTGCTGTTTCTAATAAATATATGAAATTTACGGTTACTGATATTTCTTCGAAGAAATTGATTAAAAAAATACATTTGGCTCAAAAAGATTCTATTACTTTCAAAAATACGCCCATTATACAAGAAGGAGGCGAATTTAATAATTATAGAGAAATGGAAAAAACATCAAAATTTTTAAGAAAATTATCACTCGGATCTGTAGGAGTTTCAGTATACCATAGTAATGATAGTATTCAAGTAATGCTAGGGGGTATAGAGCATATGCATGGAATGGATGGAGGTTTTTCTCAAGTTGTTACAGTGGATTTGGGCTCTACAGGTGTGACATATACATATGTTCCACCCCTTTTGGAGTCCTATCGCAGTTATGCAGGATCAAAATCTACTTATATCAAATGTTTATTTGATGAAAATTGGTCTCATATTCCAGGTGAAATGCCGACCAATGGTTTTGATAAAATCGAAGAGATTAAAAAACAGATTCTGGATGAAAATACAGAAACCATTTTCAGATTTGGTGATCATTTAATTTATGGATATTACTATCCCAAACAACGCAAATATTTCTTGAAAAAGTTCGATAATTAACACCTCTTTCATGCTCAAAATAGCCTATCATCCAATCTATACGCATCCTTTACCACAAGGGCACAGGTTTCCTATGATCAAATATGAGCTATTACCTAAGCAACTTATACATGAGGGCACTTGCGAAGAGCAAAATTTTTTTACACCAGAGGTTCCAGATTCAAAACCCATCATTGCCGTTCATACCAAAGAATATTATCAAAGCCTAATAGAACAATCTTTACCCCCTAAAGCCGCCAGAAAAATCGGTTTTCCATTATCAAAAGAGTTGGTTGAGCGCGAGATGATCATTGCAGATGGCACTATAAAAGCATCAGAACATGCCCTAAAACATGGTATTGCTATGAATATAGCTGGAGGAACCCATCACGCCTATACGGGTCATGGCGAAGCTTTTTGCTTGCTTAACGATCAGGCTATTGGTGCAAGATATCTTTTACAAAAAGGATGGGTTAAAAAGGTTCTTATCATTGATCTTGATGTGCACCAAGGCAATGGTACTGCCGAAATATTTGAACATGACACTACCGTATTTACATTTTCAATGCATGGTGCAAATAACTACCCCTTTAAAAAAGAAACCTCTGATCTGGATATTGAATTGCCTAACGAAGTTAGTGATCAGGAATATTTAAAAATCCTAAAAGAAACGCTCCCCAGTCTTATTACGGCACAACAACCCGATTTTATCTATTATCTATGTGGTGTTGATATTCTAGCCACCGATAAATTAGGAAAATTGGGCTGTACAGTATCTGGTTGTAAAGAACGTGATCGTTTTGTATTACAAACCTGTAAAGATCTTGACATCCCACTAATGTGTTCTATGGGTGGAGGATATTCTGCAGATATAAAGATTATTGTTGAAGCTCATGCTAATACGTTTAGATTGGCTCAGGATATTTTCTTTTAAGCAATAGGCTAAAGTTTATCTGTTTTTATTCATAACGTTCTGTGTCTCTTAAACACAAATAACCATACAGAGAACACTTATTTCTTAATTGCTGCAGTTATTACTTTATAGTTTAAAGAATTTAGCATTTCACCTAGTTTTACAGTACTATTTTTTATAGTCACTACTAAACCAAAACGAACAATTCAATAATGGGTAAACAAAAAAAGAAGGGGGGGTCCCAAGATGATTCTGCACTGTTGAATATGGAAAAACTAGAACGTTTTACTACTCCACAAGTTACAGAGGAGGGTACGACAAGATATTATAGAGGAGCCCCAAAAGAAGAAGTAACACAAAATGCAGCAACTGGTAGAGCTCCAATACGAGATTCTGGAGAAAATACGATTACTGTCGAAATACACGGTGCAGTTGCATATGCAAGGGGCCTAGACGGTAAGCAAGACGGAGCCATATCGAGTTTTTCTCTTTATGATGATATGGTAGCTAAAGGAATAGAGCAAGGCCTTTTAATAGAAAAAATAGATCATTCGCGTGACTATCATGCTGGTGATGATAAACATCCGGTGACCAATATACAAGCCACAACTAAAGAAGGAAGAGAATACCTTAGAGAATGCGTTGTACCCGGAAGTGTTAAAGCATTGGATCAAGACATCCCCGCACTGTACAGACCCACCAAAGCACAAAAAAACAGGGGTCTAAAAGGGTTAGAAGCACTTCAAAGACGTACTAGTGATCCTAGTGAGGCAGTACCAAGTGAGGTGTTTCGAAAAAATTTAAGAGAAGGAAAATATAAAAAGGAAGGAGAGAAAACTAAAGAAGAGAAAAAGGAAGGAGAGCAAAAGAAAGGAAAGAAAAAGAAAGGAAAGAACAGAGGGAGAAGGAGCAGCAGGGTAGGATAAGGCAAGGGCCATAATATTTTAATTAGTCGATATATTATACTTCCAAATTGAATTTTCCGGAAAACATAAAACATGTGTGAATATCAAAGGATAACACACATAAACATTTGTAAATGGATATTTCATCGTATCTTACCTTCAAATCAAATTGAAGATGCGTAAAGAATGCCCCATATGTGGAAACAAAATTATAGGTCGTGCCGATAAAAAATTCTGCAGTGATTATTGTCGTAATTCTTATAACAACCAGCTGAACAAAGACAGTAAAAACTTGGTCCGTAACATTAATAATCTACTACGAAAAAACTATCGTATCCTCGAAGCGTTAAATCCTAAAGAAAAAACCAAAACCACCAAATCAAAACTTATTGCCAAGGGGTTTGATTTTAATCATTTTACAAGCATATATACCACCAAAACTGGAAACATTTATTATTTTGTCTATGATCAGGGTTATCTACCCCTAGAGAATGATTTTTATGCTTTGGTAAAAAGAAATTAATCAATCATGCATACAGCATCTATGTTATTAATCCATTTTGAGCCCTATTATATAATGAACGCTTTTCTGGTGCTTGCGGGGATGTTTATTTTGTTTGTGAGTTTTTTACACTTTAATAGTCCAAAAATGAAGATCAAGAAGGCCTTTAAAGATTTAAAAAACAAAAGAGTTCAGCTAGCAAAAGAAAATGAATATTTTAAGGTGATAGGTAATGCCTCAACATTAGATCAAAATACACTTACCTCACCACTAGGCAAAAAGAAATGTGTTTACTATCAGGTGCATATCACACAAAGAATAGGAAATGCTTTAAAAACGATTGTAAAAGAAGAAAAATGTGTAGATTTTATAGTTGAATCTTATAGAGAAAAAGCAATAATCAAGGCCGATGTAGACACAATGCACAAAAAAGTGCACTTAATAGAACATCTAAAACAGCAATCCAATATCAAAATGACGGCAAGCAAAGAATTTGAAGACTATCTAAATTCGTATGGAAAAAGCACTAAAAACACAGTTAATACCATACGTTATGATGAAGCTTGTATAGAAATAGGTCAAAAAATAGCTGTAGCGGGTATAGCACATTGGATAGAATCTGATCATAAGCTTGATCAGTACTCTTCCAAAAACTTACAAATATCAGGTGATAAAAACAAGAAGCTATTAATTACAAATGACTCAAGGGTATTCTAATTTTAATTAAGATATTTATTCTAATTTTGGTTTCTAGTATTAGATTTAAACCTGTTTTTACTAAAAAACAGCCCTAAACATAATCATGATTTTTCTACAACATAATATAGATTATCCTGCTATTATTTTTGGCATCATTTTTCTTGTAATCATAGGAGGGTGTATTGCAATGTTCATCTATAAACAAAAAAGAAGTATTATTCGTCGCACGTTTAGAAAAATTCCAGAAAAAAATATTTTACTTGCTAAAGAAAATGAATATATAAAAGTTATAGGAAACACAAACCCTATTGACGAACCTTTAATTGCTCCTTTAAGTAAAAGAAGATGCGTATATTATCAAATAACTGTTGAACAAGTTGGAGAAAGTGGTGTTAATAACCGAAATACGAACGTAATTATAGATGAAGAAAAATGCATAAATTTTAGTATTGAATCTTTGGAATCTAAAGCTATTGTAAAGACTACGTCATTAGAAGATTCAAGAATGGTTCATTTAAAAAAAGATAGGAAGTTTACATCAGATATATGGAACGGTGCTTCGGATAATTTACAAACCTATCTCAACTCTAAAGGTATGAAAAGCACATTTTTTGGCCTCAGTAAATCTATGGCCTATTATGAAAGTGTTATAGAAATAGGTGAAAAAATAGCTGTGGCAGGCATGGCACATTGGATAGAGTCTGATCATAAGCTTGATCAGTACTCTTCCAAAAATCTATGCATATCTGGTAACAAAGCGAATAAACTTTTAATTACTAATGATCCTGAAGTAATGGATACAAACTAAACTTATATTTTACAAATCTCGCCAATGCTGGCTGTTTAGTTTTAATGCGGCTTTCATCACATCTTTTTGACTAATTTGGCCTACCAGTTTTCCATCTTCAACGATTGGAAAGCGTCTTCTCTTCGTTTCTAAAAATTTATTAGCCGCATCAAAAATATTTATATTCCCATCGATAGTCTCCACATTCTTTACCATAAATTTTTCTACTCGAGCATCGTCGATAGGCATATTATAATAGCGGCTTTCATTTAATTGTTTGATACAATCTCCTTCAGAAATTATCCCTAATAATTCATTCCGTTCATTTACAACCGGTCCACCAGAAATTTTGTGCTTTACCAAGGTCTCGATTACCTCCATTACAGACTGATTAGGGTTAAATGTAATCAAGTCTTTTGTCATATAATCTGAAACTTTAATCGGAGTCTCATCTTGCTTCTTGGTTTTAGAGCGCGCTCCTTGAAAACTGATTATTCCCATAATGTTTAGTGATTTAGTGAATCTTAAATATAGTGATTTTCAATAACTTATTCAAGAAGCATTACTACTTTAGGGCATATCCAAGTGATTTTTAGTAGGTTCATAATTAGTTGTTTTAAGAAAGCGAACACGTTGCTATTTATGTATGTAATGATCATTTAGATTAGCAAATACATAATTGTTGTGGCTTATTTCTTACCTTTAACCTAAACCAATACACATATGCAAAAATTTTCTTCTCTATTTTCTTTCATAATTCTACTCTTCTTCATCTTTTATACATTCTACAGCAGCAAATCTCATAGCATTTCTGATATGGATACTCCAAATCAGGAATTTTCTACGCTTAGAGCATTAGAGCATGTAAAAAACATTTCTAAGACTCCGCATTATCTTGGTAGTCCTGCACATGAAGAAACAAAAACATATATTCTGAATGCGTTAAAAAAGATGGGATTGCAACCCGAGATACAAGAAGGTATATCGATTCCAAAAGGCGGAAATATGAGCAAACCACAAAATATCCTTGCCAAAATCAAAGGAAGTGGTGACGGAAAAGCTTTATTGTTGATGTCTCATTATGATAGCTCTCAACATTCTTCGTATGGAGCTAGTGATGCTGCCAGTGGGGTAGCCACAATTCTAGAGGGTGTTAGAGCATATTTAAGCACAAATAAGATTCCTAAAAATGATATCATCATATGTATTACCGATGGAGAAGAACTTGGATTAAACGGTGCCGATCTTTTTGTAAAAAAGCATCCCTGGGCCAAAAATATTGGACTTGCCCTTAATTTTGAAGCTAGAGGTAGCGGTGGAGATTCTTATATGCTTATCGAAACTAATGGGAAAAATGGAAAAATGATAGAGGAGTTTTCTAAAGCTGGAGTGCGATACCCAACAACGAACTCTTTAGCATATAGTATTTATAAAATGTTACCTAATGATACCGATCTTACGGTATTGAGAGAACAAGGGGATATTGAAGGATTTAACTTTGCATTTATTGATGATCATTATGATTATCATACGGCTAATGATACCTGGCAAAATTTGGACCTTATTACCCTTCAACATCAAGGAAGTTATTTAATGCCGCTTCTCTCCTATTTTTCAGAATCAAATATTAATAGTTTAAAATCTGATCAGGATTATATTTATTTTAATGCTCCAGTTTTTAAACTAATTAAATATCCCTTTAGCTGGATATTTGCATTATTAATCATTGCGATTGTTTTGTTTATTGGCCTTATCGTATATGGTAAAGCGATGTATCAGATTAATTTTAAAGAGGTTTTACAAGGGTTCGGAATTTTCTTAATAGCTATAAACTTAGCTGGGTTTCTAACTTTTGGATTATGGGAGCTTATCAAATTAATACATCCTGAGTACAAAGAAATCCAACATGGATTTACATACAACGGGCATTTATATATTTATACTTTTATAGTATTATCCATTGCAATATGTTTTAAAGTATATGCACGGCTAAGTAAAGGCACAAATATTCCTAATCTTATGATCGCCCCATTGTTTATGTGGTTAGTATTATGTGCTTCATCTGCCTTCTATCTTAAAGGAGCAAGTTATTTTATCATCATTGTTTTCTTTGGATTGCTTTCTTTATTTGTCCTTATCAGACAAAAGAATCCAAATCCATGGTTAATGATACTCCTTACATTGCCTTCAATTTTTATTCTTACACCCTTTATTGCAATGTTTCCTGTTGCTTTAGGACTTAAAATTCTTTTTGTTTCTGCTGTATTATCAGTATTGCTATTTGGTGTATTACTTCCGGTAGTTGGGTTTTACAAAAGAAAAGACCTGGTCGGAAACTTTGGTCTTTTTTTAGCTGTTGTTTTTCTGATCTTAGCATATGCAAAATCCGATTTCTCAGAAAAGCGACAAAAACCTAATAGTTTGGTATATATTTTAGACGCTGATCAAGACAATGCTGTTTGGGCGACATATGACAAAACACTTGATTCCTGGACTCAAAACTATATCAATACCGACCAAAACATTGCAGAAACCTATAATGCCAATGCGTTACATAGCAAATACGGAAGATCTTTTGCCTATGCCAATTCAGCACCTATTAAAGGTATTAGACAGCCAAGATTTGATGTTAGCAAGGATACTATTATTGGCAACAGTAGATATTATGACATATGCATAGCTCCGCAACGAGATATTCACAGAATCGATCTGTATACCGAAACCTTATTTAATTTTGAAGCCTTACGGGCCAATGGAGAAACTGCCATAGATTTTGAATACTCAGACGGTAGCACATACAATGTTTTTACAAAAAGATGGAAACAAAATCTACTCACTTATTACGTAAATAAAAATGAGCCTTTGGAACTAAAAATGCAATTTCATAAAGATTCTTTACCAAAACTCATTTTATATGAGTCTTCTTACGACTTACTTCAGAACGAGCATTTTTCGATCCCATCCAGAACTAAAGAAATGATGCCAAAACCATTTGTAATAAATGATGCTGTTATGATCAAGAAAAGTTTTGCTTTACAAGAATATCAAGAAAAAAAGGAAGATACCTTATCATCTCAAAAAGTAGAATTAACTCAAGTTCCACACATAAATGAATAAGCAAATTAGCATTCTTGGCACAGGGTGGCTTGGGTTTCCATTGGCAAAAGCTTTACTCAACGAAAATTATAATATAAAAGGCTCAACAACCTCAAAAAATAAGAGTGCCGTTTTAGAAAGTGCAGGTATAGATGGTCATCTCATTGCACTTGATGAACAAGGCCCTGTTGGAGATATAACTTCTTTTTTGAAGGGAAGTGAATTATTAATCATCAACATCCCTCCCGGATTAAGAAGAAACCCCGAAGGTAACTTTGTGGCTAAAATTCAAAACCTAATCCCCTATATCAAAAATTCAGGCATTCAAAATGTGCTTTTTGTGAGCTCTACGTCGGTTTTTGCAGATCAAGAAGGATTTCCATTGATTTTAGGAGAAACCCTCCCTAATGCAACTTCAAATGCTGGAAAACAGCTAATTCAAGTAGAACAATTACTGCAAAACCAGAAAAAGTTTAATACTACGATTTTACGTTTTGCAGGTTTATTTGGGCCAAACCGACATCCAGCTACGATGTTATCTCGCAGAACCAATGTTAAAAACCCCAAAGCCCCAGTAAATTTAATTCATCTTGATGATTGCGTTGGGATTATCAAAAAAATTATTGAAACCAATAGTTGGGGTCAGGTTTTTAATGCATCCTATCCAGATCATCCTGAAAAAGCTAAATATTATGAGAATGTTTGTATACAAATGGGACTATCAAAACCAGATTATGATTTTGAAACACCTTCTAAAGGAAAAATAATAGACTCAGCAAAGATTAAAGATGTTTTTGAGTATATATTTTTGCACGATCTAAATGTCTAATTATACTTGATTGACTTCATATAGATTAAAGTTAACTATGTGTTTTTAAATCTATCCTCATTTACACCCTTAATCAGCAGCCAAAACATTAACAAAATTTCAGAAATATGAGTAACCACAAGAAAAGGATTGGTCCATAATGTTTTCTCTTTTCCAGGAAAAAGAAATCCCTGAAAAAAACTAATAAGATACCCAAAACATCCAATCATCAATACTATTCCAATTATTTTAGGAAGATATCCCGATTTATATACCAAATAGCCTAGAGGAAGTAACCATAGCCCAAAAAATATGGAGACTACTAATCCTCCGTATTTATAAAGTTCAAGAAAAAAAAGTATTTGATTGAGCATTCCATCTTCAGCCAATAAAAGGGTCGCAAATAAGTTAAGTTGATTAAGTAGAAAAAGAGGTACAGGAATAATGGCTATAATAATCATCATGGTCGCATAATTCTTATTTACTTGCCTGAGTAGACTGTAAAGCAGAAATGCATAAAACATAAATATGATTTCCATAAATAAACCACTTACAATCCCTAAACGGAATAATGATTCATTTTCGATTAAATTTTCTGCCGTGGTAATAGCATCTCCAGGGACTATTAGTTTTGAATTTACGGTATAAGCAAAGGATCCTGTAATCAATACGATTAGCCCTATCAAGCCCGTGATTCTTGCAGTATTTTTGGCCGAGTCCATTTTTGATTGATTTACCTTACAGTTTGAAGACGAATAACATTAGATTTTGTTACGGCAACACATTGGTTTTCTTCGTTTTACTCCTGATCTTGTAACTTCTTATCCCTAACTCCCATAATCAAAAGCCATAAACACAATGAAATCTCTCCAATATCTGCTGGTATTGTAATGTTTTGTAAAATGATGGAGTCATTACCAGGGTCCATAAAGTACACTACAAAGTCTATTAAATCCCCAACACACCCTAGCATTAAAAGGGCTCCGATAACTTTAGGAATCACTCCCGACTTAAAAATCATGTATCCGAGAGGAAACAAATACATCCCAAAAAATATCTGGTTTACAAAGTATCCCTTGGTATGCATTTTCAAAAAAAATGTTGACAATCCTTGTAATTGCTCTGCCCTAAAAGCATTCGAATAGTTTGGATCATGTAACAGTTCGAAAGCAGAAAATTGATTGAGCATATTTTGGCAGTACATCGCCACCGAAATCACGACGCAAAACAACATAAACAAGGATATTTCCTTATAAAGGTTTTTAAAAACAAGATATAATAGAAAAGCATAGAAAAAGAACATGCTAGACATTACTAAATCACTTACAAATCCCAACCTAAAGAGCCATTCATTATTGATAATGTTTTTTGAGGTGGTTACAATATCACCGGTTACAAAAATTTTCTGTCTCACAAAAAATTCGGCGAATATTCCAGTAGTAATTAGAATTAAAAATAGTAACCCTGCAAGTCGAGCTGTGTTTTTCTTAGTTAAAATCATAAAATTAGATTTTTTTATACATTAATTGTTTTCCAAAATAATCGCGTATATCTGTATCGGTCATTGGTTGCAAGGCGCCGAAAACTATTTCTTTATACACTTTGTTTGTTATTGAACCTGGAGTCAAGAAACGTGTCCCCATTAAGCTTCTGGTTTGATTTACTATTTCTTCTGCATAATGAGTAGAGAAATGTTTTGCTACCACAGAAGCTTCGAATAATTTTTCTAACGAAGATTTGTTGCTAACCCTAAAATCTTCTAGTAATACACCAGCTTGTTCACATAATTGACATGCTGCTTTATATTTGATCATTAAATCTCCTACAGTATCACTAAACCTTTCTGACTCAGATAGTGTTTTTCCGTTCTTGATTTTTTTACCACTAAACTCTTTCAATTGTAAAATAACACGATAGGCTGCTCCTAAATATGGCGCTGGAACCAAAGCCTGAAACCAGGATCTTTGATATACCAGGATTTCGCATCTTTCTTGTTCAGATTGATCCAATTGAATAACATTAGAACTGGGCACATTTAGGTTTTCGAATGTTACCGATTTTGTAAATGATCCTTGCATGGTATCCCCAAAAACAGAATCCTCAAAAACAATACTATTGTTATTTGAAGGAATAAAAAAAACAGCATTACTTCCTTCAGACAACTCTGCTGTAAACACCAAATAATCGGCAATCCCAGCTAAAGACATAAAAGGCGCTTTACCATTGATGATATATGAATCATTTTCTTTTTTAGCCATTATCTTAGTATTGCCCGAAGCATCTTTATAGGTTCTTACAGATCCGGTATTAGCAATTAATAAACCTTCTTTTTTGATTTTATTTAATAGTACTTCTCTTTTCCAATATACTGTACTTGTTTTTGAAAAAGGATATGATGCAAATGACGCCAATACATAATAATGCATCGATAATGCTACTGACACTGGAATCGAAACTTCTCCAATCCTATGCAGAACCCTAAAACTCTCTTGATAAACCTTTCTTACATCTTTTTCATAACAAGAAATAAAAGGCACTTTTGTTGTTTTTAAAAATGAATAGAATTTTGGATAATCTTTGGTCTTTTCTACTTCAATTAAAACTTTACATACTTGTTTTAACTCATCTTTCGCCTTAGGGTGACCGTTGGCGGTTATTATATTCTTCATCTTCATTATTTTTAGTTGATCAATATTAGAGGTTTGGAAGCCAAAAAATTTGAGCGGCCATAAAAATTCCACCCGCCGTTGCGAGAGATAAAACGAATAAGCCAGCAGATAGGGCCCATTTTCCTATGGTTTTTGCTTTTGGTTTTGCCAAGACATAGATTTCAAAAAGTAATAGCGGTAATAAGAAGCAAGCGAAGTATAGAAACATATCAAAGGGACCCGTGAGCGTTTCATTACTCCCTGGAGCTCCTCCATTAATTAAAATCCAAAACCCAAATCCGATTCGAAAGAACCAAACTCCACTCACAGTTAAAAAAGTACGCATAGCCCAACGTTGATGAATACTTATTTTTCGTTTTATTGCGTAATAAACACTTATGGAAGCACAGCCCATAATAAAAATAGCATTAGTAGTTAATGCAATTTGGCCATATATCCCTCCTACAGTATTGGGTCTGCTCCAAATCATATACAACCCTCCTAAGCTTATAATAAAAGCTGTTAAAATATAGACCCTCCCATTTAATCGATGAAACAGAGGATAACGTTGCTGTAGTTTAGGAATAAACTGTAAAGGCCCTCCAAAAGTAATTATAAATGCCATGAGAATATGAAGTAGGACAAATGCATTTCCCATATAATCTCCTTCTATAAAACCGTGGATCATCCTTCTGGTCCATTCTTCAAAATCGCCTTGAATTGCTGTTCCTCCATAAAAAACCGCTATATAATAGGCAAACAACCATTGGCCAATAATGGTAATTACAAACCATAATCGGGCTGAAATATGCAGCATCTTATTTGACCACAATTCTCTAGATGGTAATGTAGTGCTTACTGCACCGCTTTGTGAATTCATATCTGTTCGTTTTTTTTAATTGATGATTGATTTGATTGATGATGAAAATTTATTTATTCTTTTTGAAGCGTACTATGAGAAGAATCGAACCCTTTGATTATAAGCCACAACGTAAGCACAATGAGATGCACCCCATTTTGACCATAAAACATAAAACTCACTCGATAGTCAAAAATTTGTAACCAGGAAACCATAAAAACTATAGCCGCAGAAATCGTAAACCAAATGGAAAAAAATCTTGGAATTAGCTTTGTTTTAAAAAATACATAATACAGTAATATGGCTCCAACACTAAACAGTATTAAAATGAAGAAATGTGCCCAATAATATTCTTCTACTTTTAGAGCTCCTATAGTCCTATAATGCTCTACACCTAACATTTCTGTCTTTTCAAGAATTTGACTTAAGGATATTAAAGATAGATGTGTAATATTGCTTACAATGGTAATTGCAAATCCTATTACCCATAAAATAACATACCAAAATGCTAAACTTCTTTTGTATTGTTTTAAAATCGGAAACAACACAATGGAAATAATTACACCCAATGCTCCCGCAATTAGATCTAAAAGTATTGCGATCTTCATTTGCAAGGAATTTTCGAGTACGGTAGTCAAAAAGTTTTCGGATTCAACAAGTGACATTGACAACCCTCTTATAGAAGTCCCCGTTGCACCTGATAACATCATTAAAAGGAATAGTATACCCACGACTCTTCCGGTCTTTTTAATTGAATTCATAATTATTGTTTTTGACCCCAGGTTTTGGGGCATGTTGATGATTAAACTTTGATTGTTATTATACACCTGGATGTATCCAGATTCTTAGTTTGCTTATAACTATCTTGATGATAAGTTAGTTTACCTTGAAAAGGTCTTTGATGTAGTTTCTGAATACGTACCCCCATGGAATCACGATAAGATCTATAGGAATAGCAATAGCAAAAGGCTCTAGAAACCCTTCAAAAGTCGAATCCAATTGCCCTGTAAACCATAATGGCACATAAATTCCCAACAGCCATACAGATTTGTAAAACAATTGTAATAGCAGTAAGGGTAACATTTGCAAAGGAAATCGTATCCCTAAGCCCATTATTGTTGCATAAGCTGCCCAAAAACTATAAGCAACTCCATCATAGGGTCCCCATAATTCACTCGGACTAATAATTTCTGACCATGAACTGTATCCCAAAGTCAGAAAGGTTAGTAGATATAATCCACGCATTAGATATAACCTAAATTTTGATATTCTTTTAGTTTCAGCTATATCTTTAGGTATTGTTCTGGCAATACTGGTTTTTATATTCATAACTGTTCGTTTTTAATTGATGATGATTGATGATGATTGTTCGTTTTTTGATTGATGGTGTTATTCTTTCATCTGTTATGCTTTTAATGGTTGAAATCTATTTCTTTAGAATCCCCTGTTATTTTCACTTTAGCATCTGAATCTACATTGCATTTGACAATCTTATATGACAATGCTAAATTTCCTTTACTATCGTCATTAAACTGAAGCTTTATGTCGTTTCCTGAAACTGGACCGATAGTTTCAAAATACGCTCCAGAGCTAACTTTTAGTGAATCAAGGAGGTTATTCGCAACAAATACCACAATACTATCATTTGAATTTGTACGTTTCGTTTTTTCTATGATTAGTTTTTCATGTTTCACTTCAGTTTTTATGTAAGGCATCAAATTTTGAGGTGCTTTAACCTGGACGTCTGTTACACCATCTTGTATAAAAAACACTGTAATACCATGGTTTAAAGACATTTTTTTAAACCTTTTTACATTTCTCGTTTCAGAAACGAATTCACTAGTATCAATGTTCTCTATTGCTCCGTTGCGAACATAACGATGTATTGAAAATTGAAATGCCATAAAGAAAATGGCCATTATACTAATCGCAACAATTACAATGAGGTTACTTTTTTTCATGATCTTCGTCAGTTTTATAGTTCTCAAAAGAGCTTTCTACCTCTTTAAATTCTATATTGAGGAGCTTCATTTTTTTAAATACATCAGGAAGAGTTTCTTTCATGAACTCTCTTTTTTTGACTTCGAGCACCTTATCATATCCATCTGGCGAGATAAAGTATCCTATTCCTCTTTTATTATAAATTACTTCTAAATCTTGCAGATAATTAAAAGCTCGTATTGCTGTATTCGGATTTACTTCAACCATCATTGCCATTTCTCGTACAGAAGGTATTCTCTCATCGCCATTCCATCTTTTTTTCAGGATATTTTCGTAAAAGAAATCCACAATCTGTAGATATATTGGTTTACTGTTATCAAAATCCATAATTACACTTCCTTTTCAATCATTCTAAAATACCCCGCCAAAAACATAGCTGGCCCTAAAATGATCATAAATAACCATCTGCCGGTAATTGAAAAATCTTTCTTCGCCAAATTAAATGCTTCTGAAGCCAATTGTTCTCCGGAAAACACATCAAAATCATGATTAAGCATTCCATATATCAAGAAATTATAGAACAATATCCCCAGAAAAACTAGTAGCAGTGAGAGTACGGTTTTACCCATCCTATTTTTGCCAAATCTAATCGCCCCATAAAAAAATACGGGTTGTACGAAAAGGTAAAACGTTATCATTTTCCAATACTCCTCAGAAAATATAGAAATGAAATGAAGATTGACTTTAGAAAACAGACTTCCAAAGATGATTGCCATTTGCCCTATCAACACACCAAGAATTGTAAAGGCTACTGTATATAAAATATATGTGGTAATCCAAACAGCAATTACTCTCTCAACTGGTGAAATAGGCAAAGTAAGATACAGATGGTTCTTTTTTTGATCATGTACTTCTTTAAAGATTGAAAATGTAAACAGTACACCAAACAAAACATATAACAAGCCAGATGTTCCAGCATAATCTTCTGCAGTTATACTATGATCTCCAAAACCAAGATTAAGTAAAAAAGCAATAAAAAGAATTCCCGCTGCAATACTTAACCCAGTTACGATGCTTCCTCTTAGGACCGTAACATCTCTGTACACACTATTAATTATCCTTTTGAGACTAAACTGCATGGTCATGATATGTATTCTTTAGTACATTATTAATGGCATCGCTATTATTTAAAACAGCATTAAATAATAATTCAAGATCAACTTCTGATTCTTCTCTATCTTCTCTAATCAATACGCTTTTCCCGGTAAAAGAGGGCTCGGCATATATAATAGATTCTTGAGGACCTTGAGTGGGTTTGCCAAACCATAAATGATTTGAAACTTTTGAGAGCGAATAGTCAAATGCAATATTACATTGGTTTAGGATGACCACATGATTAATTAAGCTATGCAAATCTCTAACCTGATGCGTTGAAATCACTATACATCTTTGTTCATCAGCAACAGAAGCCATTATTTTTCTAAACTGACTTTTCGATGGAATATCAAGTCCATTGGTAGGTTCATCCATTAAAAGAAGTTTGGTGTTCGTAGCTATCCCAAAAGCAATTAACACCTTTTTCTTTTGTCCAAATGAAAGCGTTGAAATCTTTTGATCTTTTGAAAGTTCAAATTCTGCTATAAGTTCATAAAACTGATCTTTGGAAAATTTCGGGTAAAAAACAGAATTGACTTGCTCATAGGTTGTTATTTTCAATCCGTTTAATTCAAACTCCTCAGGGACGATAAAAACATTTTGAAGACAACTCACAGTTCTTTTGGAAATGTCCTCATCAAAAACTCGACATTGCCCCGATTTTGGAAATAGTAATCCAGACATTATCCTCATTAAAGTACTTTTTCCTTCACCATTTTTACCAAAAAGACCATAAATATTTCCTGCTACAAAACTCAATGTAACATCATCAAATACTCGTTTTCCTTTGGGGAAGTAGAATTTAAGGTTGTTTAGTGTTATCATATCTAGTGTGTTAGTTATCTAGTGCACTTCAAAACTAACTAAGTCAAATCAATAATGCAAATTTTATTCTATTTATTTTAAAATCAATTATTTACAACAGCAATAATTCTTAAAGGGCCGCCACTTCCTCCCTTTATTTTCATGGGTAATGCAATCACTTCAAAGTTTTTTTGAGGCAACTTATCAAGATTAGCTAAATTCTCGAACACTGGAATGTTCTTACTAAAAAGTATCACATGACTTTTAAAATATTCCGATTGACCATAATCTATACTTGGCGTATCAATCCCTATCGCATTAATATCACGGTTTGTAACTAACCACTCTGCCGCTTCAGGAGAAAGTCCCGGAAAATGAAGATCTTTGATGGCATCTTCTCCTCGTTTATCGGTACCAAGATATTTCATCTTATTGGGATAATATTGAGACAAGCCCGTATATAACAGCACAATACTCTTATCTGGAATTTTTGTTTCATGTATTTTTTCCCAATTTGTAAGGTCTTTTATCTCTATTTGGTACTCGGGATCATTCATAGCATTCTTAGAAACATCAATTTTTATAGCACCTCCCATTAAATTTTCTAAAGGAATTTCATCCAAAGCTTGTCCACTTTTATAAAAATGAATTGGGGCGTCGATATGGGTACCTCCATGTTCGGCTGTGGTAAAATTATAAGCAGAGTAGTAATATCCTTTATCCGTTTGACCGGCATAAACGGTATCCAGCTCAAACTCTTTTGAAGTGACCCAATATACTGTTTCATCAGAAAAAGCATGAGTTAGATCTATTATCTTGTTTTGTGAGGTTTGTTTTTGTTTTGATTCGGAAACTTCTGGTGATTGATTTGCTGTATTGGTACAACCTAGAACCATAAAAAGACCTATCAAACTAAAACACAAAACAAGCTTCATAACTTCATATATTAATGTTAATCAAATACTTAAACCCATATTAAAAATAAAAAAACCGAAGCAAATTACTTCGGTTTTTCAATATTTATAGTTCAAAATTTACTATCCTTTCAAACTTGCTTTTAGATATTCACGATTCATACGAGCTATATTTTCAAGAGAAATTCCTTTTGGACACTCAATTTCACAAGCTCCTGTATTAGTACAGTTCCCAAATCCTTCTTCATCCATTTGATTTACCATTGCCAAAACACGATCTGTAGCTTCTACCTGACCCTGTGGTAGTAACGCAAATTGAGAAACTTTTGCCGAAGTAAATAACATAGCAGAGGCATTTTTACATGCCGCCACACAAGCTCCACATCCAATACATGTTGCTGCAGCAAATGCATCATCAGCATCATCTTTGTTTACAGGAATCGCATTAGCGTCTATTGTGTTACCAGATGTATTGACAGAGATATATCCTCCCGCATGTTGAATTCTATCAAACGCGCTTCGATCCACCATCAAATCCTTTACTACAGGAAATGCTTTTGCTCTAAAAGGTTCGATATAAATCGTGTCTCCATCATTAAACTTACGCATATGTAACTGGCAAGTAGTTACTAAACGATCCGGACCATGGGGTTCTCCATTAATCTGTAACGAACAAGCTCCGCAAATTCCTTCTCTACAATCATGATCAAACACTACAGGCTCTTCACCTTTTGTAATTAGTTCTTCATTTAACACGTCTAACATTTCTAAAAAAGACATGTCACCTTCAACTCCAGATATTGGATAATCAACTATCTTTCCTTGTGATTGGGCATCTTTTTGACGCCATATTTTTAATGTAAGATTCATAGCTTTTTATTTATAAGAACGTGTTTTTAACTCTATATTATCGAAGACTAATTCTTCTTTATGTAACTCAGCATCTTTAGGCTCTCCTTTATACTCCCAAGCCGCAACATACTTAAAGTTTTTATCATCTCTAAGTGCTTCACCTTTTTGCTCACCATCTTGTTCAACAGACTCTTCTCTAAAATGACCACCACATGATTCATTTCTATGCAAAGCATCTTTGGCAAATAACTCTCCTAATTCTAAGAAATCTGCTACACGTCCTGCTTTCTCTAATTCTGGATTCATACTATTAGCAGTACCAGGAACTTTTACGTTTTTCCAGAAATCTTGTCTTAGCTCGGCAATCTCATCGATAGCTTCCTTAAGTTCTTTTTCATTACGAGACATTCCACACTTGTTCCACATGATTTTACCTAATTTTTTATGGTAATAATCTACTGAATGCTCTCCTGATCCTCCCATCAATTTCTCGATTCGATCTTTTACATCTTTTTCTGCCTGATCAAACTCTGGAGTATCTGTTGGAATTTTTCCGGTACGAATATCATGAGATAAATAATCTCCAATAGTGTACGGTAATACAAAATATCCATCTGCCAGACCTTGCATTAATGCAGAAGCACCAAGACGGTTAGCACCGTGGTCAGAGAAATTTGCTTCGCCGGCTGCATAACAACCAGGAACCGTAGTTTGAAGATTATAGTCTACCCAAAGACCACCCATTGTATAATGTACCGCTGGATAGATCATCATTGGTGTTTTATATGGATTTTCGTCTACAATTTTCTCATACATCTGGAAAAGGTTACCATACTTGTTTTCGATTACCTCTTCTCCTAGCTTCGTAATTTCTTCTTTAGAAGGATTTTCCATCCCAGAGGTTAATGCTTTTTCTTTTCCATATCGTTGTATCGCCGAAGCAAAATCAAGATATACCGCTTCTCCTGTTTTATTAACCCCAAAACCTGCATCACAACGCTCTTTGGCCGCCCTTGATGCCACATCACGTGGTACAAGGTTACCAAATGCTGGATAACGACGTTCTAAATAATAATCTCTTTCTTCTTCAGCTAATTGAGTTGGTTTTAGTTTACCCGCTCGTATCGCCTCTGCATCTTCAATTCTTTTAGGAACCCAAATACGTCCATCATTACGCAATGATTCTGACATTAATGTCAGCTTGGACTGATGATCTCCAGAAACTGGAATACATGTTGGGTGAATCTGCGTATAACAAGGGTTTGCAAAGAATGCCCCTCTTCGGTGCGCTCTCCACGCTGCCATTACATTACTTCCCATAGCATTAGTACTCAAAAAGAATACATTTCCGTATCCTCCGGTAGCTAATACAACTGCATGAGCAGAGTGACGTTCTATCTCTCCTGTAACCAGGTTACGAGCAATAATTCCTCTTGCTTTACCGTCAACTTTTACCAAATCCAGCATTTCATGACGATTAAACGCTTCTATTTTACCTCTATTGATCTGGCGGTTCATTGCAGAATATGCTCCTAACAACAATTGTTGTCCAGTTTGTCCTTTTGCATAAAACGTACGTGATACTAATACCCCTCCAAACGAACGGTTATCTAGCAATCCACCGTACTCACGTGCAAATGGTACTCCTTGTGCGACACATTGATCAATAATATTTCCAGAAACCTCAGCTAATCGATACACATTAGCTTCTCTGGATCTGTAATCTCCTCCTTTTATGGTATCATAGAATAAACGATAATCAGAATCACCATCTCCTTGATAATTTTTAGCAGCATTGATTCCTCCTTGTGCAGCAATCGAATGCGCACGACGAGGAGAATCCTGATAACAAAATGTTTTTACATTATATCCAAGTTCAGCTAATGTAGCAGCTGCACTTCCTCCTGCTAATCCAGTACCAACAACGATAACATCAATATTACGTTTATTGGCTGGGTTAACCAGGTTAATTGTATTTTTATGTTTTGTCCACTTATCTGCCAGTGGACCTTCAGGTATTTTAGAATCTAAAATTGACATATTCGTGGTTTTTAATGAGTTAAATGTAGAGCTATTGCAATCACTATAAATCCTAATGGAATTACAATGGCAAAAGCCTTTGCAAATTTTGTTGCTGCTACAGAATATTTATTATTAAATCCAACCGACTGGAATGAGGATGCAAATCCATGCCATAAATGCAATGCCAAAAACACAAATGAAAGTGCATATAATCCCGTTCTTATAGGGCTCTCAAAACGATGTAATAGTTCTGGGTAATATCGTGTTGGATCCTCTGGAGCAAATTCTACATATTTATGAACCATTTCTGGAATCCAGAAATCGTAAAAATGTAATCCCAGAAATGCTAGAATCACTAATCCCGAATAGATCATGTTTCTTGACATCCATGAAGCATTTGCGCCTCCACTATACTTTGCATATTTTACTGCTCGCGCGTTTCTGTTCTTTATTTCTAACACAAACCCCATCACAAAGTGAAAAACTACTCCAAAAATAAGTACCGGTTGTAATGCAAACTGAACCAAAGGGTTTGTTCCCATAAAATGAGACAGTTCATTAAAAACATCTGCGCTAAAAATCGAAGTAAAGTTAATGGTAAAGTGCTGTAATAAGAAGAAAACCAAGAAAAGTCCCGAAAGTGCCATCGCTACTTTTCTAGCTATTGAAGATTTTATCAATCCACCCATTATTTAAAAATGTTTAGTTAATTGGGAAACAAAAATAGGGTTCGCACACCTTTTTACCAAGATTTTAGTAGGTTTATCTGGTATTTATAATGAATTTAAAATACATTTTATCTTTTGTTGAATCTTTAAAACGAAATCGTTTGAGATAACGGTTTAAGATTCAACAAAAAAACACTTCTTTTTTATAAATATGCTAATTTTAGTCCATGCAAAATATCAATTCTAAGCTTCCAGAGGTTTCAACGACTATTTTTACCGTAATGAGCAAAATGGCAAACGAGTATGATGCCATAAATCTTTCTCAAGGTTTTCCAAATTTTGATGTACATCCAAAATTGATTGATTTGGTAACTCAAGGCATGAAAAAAGGCTATAATCAATATGCTCCTATGCGTGGTTTAATGTCTTTACGAGAAATTATTGCTGAAAAAACGAATTCCTTATATGGCAGTAAATATCATCCGGATACCGAGGTTACAGTGACCTCGGGGGCTACTCAGGCAATTTTCACGATTATAGCTGCTTTTATACATCCAGGTGATGAGGTCATCATATTCAAACCGGCTTATGATTCTTATGAACCTTCTATTAAATTATTTGGAGGAACGATTGTTCCAGTTCAATTGTCAGCACCAGATTTTAAGGTAGATTGGCAAGATTTTGCTCAAAAAATCACAAACAAGACCAAAATGGTGATTATTAACACGCCACACAACCCCAGTGGTACCATGTTATCAAAAGAGGACATGCTTACATTAGAAAAGCTACTTAAGAACACCAATATCGTAGTATTAAGCGATGAAGTGTATGAGCATATTATATTTGATGGACAAGAACATCAAAGCGTAGCCAAATTTCCAGGGTTAGCCGAGCGTTCTTTTATAACAGCTTCGTTCGGAAAAACGTTTCATACTACGGGATGGAAAATGGGATACTGCCTAGCACCTAAGGAATTGATGACCGAATTCAGAAAAGTGCATCAATTTAATGTGTTTTGCAGCAATCACCCCATGCAATATGCCTTGGCAGAATATCTTAAAACCGCAGAACACTACCTCTCATTACCTGGTTTTTATCAACAAAAAAGAGATCTATTTTTATCGTTAATTAAAGATTCTCGTTTTACCTTCAAACCCGCTGCAGGAACTTATTTTCAACTATTAAATTATACAAAAATTACTGATGAAAGAGATGTCGCTTTCGCCGAAAGGTTAACTAAAGAACATAAAATAGCATCCATTCCGGTTTCGGTATTTAATCTAAATCAACAGGATGACAAGGTATTGCGGTTTTGTTTTGCCAAAACGGATGATACTTTGGAACAAGCTGCTGAGATTTTGTGTGGAATCTAATTTCCGATTGATTGCTGATAGTTGTTAACTGATAGAAGTACAACTAAAAACTACGTCAGTTCGAGTGCTTCGACTTTAGGAGAAATGTATCGAGAACAGTAATTTTCAAAAATCAAACTTCAACTGAATCAGTTCAAACTCATTTTCTTCTTTTTCTTTTTTCTTTTCTTTCCCGGTATTTAGATTGGAAAGTGAAATCCCAAGTAACCGAACTGAATTTTTCATTTTATCCTGATACAAGAGTTCTTTTGCAGTTTCAAGAAGAATGGAAGCCTCATTTACAAAGTATGGGAGTGTTTTACTTCTTGTTTGCACCGAAAAATCACTGTACTTAATCTTTAAAGTAACTGTTCTACCGGCTACCTTGCTTCTTTTTAGTCTTTTCTGAAGCTCTTCGGCTATACTTTCTAAGCGCTCCAACATATAAATCTCTGAAGCTATATTCTCACTAAATGTACGTTCTGCTGCCAAAGATTTGCGTTCTCGATTGGGTTTTACCTCACTTAAATGAATCCCCCTTACGATGCGATAGTAATGTCCTCCAGATTTTCCAAAATTTTGAGTAAGAAATTCTTCAGATTTAGATTTCAGGTCTTTGCCTGTATAAATACCCATTTGGTACATTTTGGCCTGGGTCACTTTGCCTACACCATAAAACTTTTTTACATCCAACTCTTCAAGAAATTCGATTACCTCTTCCGGATCTACTGTTTTTTGTCCGTTGGGCTTGTTGTAGTCACTAGCAACCTTAGCAATAAACTTATTAATCGATATCCCCGCAGATGCCGTAAGCCCTACCTCATCAAAAATACGCTGTCGTATTTCTTGGGCAATTAACGTAGCACTGGGGTTTCCTTTTTTATTCTCGGTTACATCAAGATAGGCTTCATCCAGAGATAGCGGTTCTACCAAATCGGTATAATCAAAAAAGATTTTCCGGATTTGAGAAGATATTTCCTTGTAGCGATCAAATCTGGGACGCACAAATATTAGATCCGGGCATAGTTTTCTTGCTGTAAAACCAGGCATCGCAGATCGCACCCCAAATACTCTTGCTTCATAACTAGCGGCACTTACAACACCACGTTTAGATCCACCACCAACCGCAAGGGGCTTCCCCTTAAGTTCTGGGTTATCCATTTGCTCTACTGAAGCGTAGAAGGCATCCATATCCACATGAATGATTTTTCTATGTAGTGTTGATTCTTCCAAAAAAAAGAGAATTGATTACAAATTTATGGCTTCTTTGCGTAAAAGTAATAACCCGCTTTTATACCTTTACCAATAAATCATCTCAAAAAATGTCAAAAACTGCAATCATACTAGGCGCTACAGGTTTAACAGGAGGGATTTTAGTACAGCAATTGATCAATGATGATCGATACAACAAGATCAAGCTTTTTTCTAGAAAAAGTGCACAGATTTCTCATCCTAAAATCGAAGAGTATATCATAGATATGCTTGAGTTAAGAGATTCTGCCAGCGACTTTACGGCAGATGAAGTATTTTGCTGTATTGGGACCACGACTTCAAAAACTTCAAATAAAGATTTATATCACAAGATTGATTACGGAATCCCAGTAAGTGCTGCTCGATTATGTAAAACCAATAAAATTCCAGTTTTTATAGTCATTTCTGCTTTAGGAGCTAATGCAAGTAGTACAATCTTTTATAATCGCACCAAAGGAGAAATGGAAGAAGCGGTTTTAGAATTTGATATCCCCAAAACTCATATCTTGCAACCATCACTTATTGGTGGAAAAAGAGAAGAAAAAAGGCCTGGTGAGTATTTTTTTAAAATGCTAATGCAAGTTGTTAATCCATTATTAATAGGGCCTCTAAAAAAATATCGAACTATTAATCCCGAAACGATCGTTTCAACCATGATTTGGCTGGCAAATCATGATTTCGAAGAAAAAAGAATAGTCTCTGATAGGATAAAGAAGATTGTAAATAAGTACTAGATTAACAAATCGACAATATTTTTGTAATGATCGAGATAGAACGCAAATTTCTGGTCAGCTCTGAAGCTTTTAAAAACGTAGCTCAAAAAAGTACCAGAATCATACAAGGGTTTCTTAATACCACTCCAGAACGAACGGTTCGAATTAGAATAAAAGGAGATAGTGCCTTCATAACTATAAAAGGGATTAGCAATTCTTCGGGTATTTCTCGATTCGAATGGGAAAAACCTATTGAAGTAGAAGAAGCCGAACAACTATTACTTTTATGTGAACCTGGGAGTATTGAAAAAATGCGTTATGAAATCAAATCGGGCGATCATACCATCGAAGTGGATGAATTTTTTGGTGACAACCAAGGGTTAATTATTGCCGAAATCGAACTTCGTGACGAAAATGAGCCATTTTTAAAACCAAATTGGTTAGGAAAAGAAGTTACCGGTGATTCTAGGTATTATAACTCTCAACTAAGCAAAAAACCATATACCTTATGGTAAAAAAGTAATCAAAATAAGTCTCTCACTCCTACTAACTACAGCTTATCATCACTTAACAAAAATGTAACATATTTTGGTAGTAAGGACTATATCATAGCTACGTCTAAGCGCACTTATTGTTAACCAAAATTGAAAAAATATGTTACACAAATCTAAAAGATCCCTACTAGGGATCATGCTACTTATTTGCCCATTTTTAAGTGTTAAAGCTCAAGTACCCGTTAATGGATTTTATGCTAAAAAAAACACATTTACTTTTGCCTCCAGTTATTCTTTTAAAAGTTATGATCAATTTTATAGAGGGGCCACTTTATCTGAAGGTAATCCAGCTGGACTTGGAGAAATTTCATCTTCAATCGTATCCTTATATAGTCAATATGCGATATTAGATTGGTTGTCTGCAACAGCAACCTTGCCCTATATAAACGTAGAAAGCGAAACCGGAGAATTAGACCCTGTACAAAATGTGGCTCAAGTTGATGGAGTACAGGATTTAGGTCTTTTTGTAAAAGCAAGGATTTTGGAAAAGAAATTTGAAAACGCTTCTAAAATTACTCTTGGAGGTGCTTCTGGAGTCACTTTTCCTATTAGCGACTATCAAGGTGCCGGGGTATTATCTCTCGGCAATCAAGCTACAGCCGTTAATGGATCAGCCATTTTTCAATACACTACTCCTTTCAAGATATTTAGCGAAGTTCAATTAGGTTATAGTATGAGAAGCAGTAGTGATTTTGATATTCCTAATGCGATGGCATACAGTGCAAAAGTTGGATACCACAACAAGTGGCTATATATGCATGCAAAACTGGATATACAAGACTCTATGTCTGGATTGGATATAGGTTCTCCAGAATTTGGTGCAGCTGGGGGCCCTGCCGCCCTTCCGGAAACCGAGGTAGATTATACAAATCTATCTTTTGATTTTTATGTACCTGTATATAAAAACAATGTTGGAGTATCTGCTGGGTACGGAACTACATTAGATGGTCGAAATTATAACAAAGAATCAGCTTTTTCTTTTGGTTTGGTTTATACTGCTCGATAAACAATCATTCTAGACACTCAACATACCTTAAACACCATCAAATTAGTATATTTGATGGTGTTTCATTTTAAAATACAATATTATGTCTATACTTCATTCATCATTCTTTCTTAAAATATCTATCGTAGCGATCGTTCTATTGCTTATTTCTTGTCAGAAACCAGTAAAAGAAAATTCAGTAACGAAACCTAAAGTTACTGTCGAAGAACCTAAAAAGCCTTCTATAAAAGCAATTAAAGAAAAATTACAAAAAGAAGGTTTTAAAACCTTTGATTATATAGATGAAGAAAGTGGAGATACTGTAATTATGCAGCAGTATTTTATTGCTTTCTTAAAACGCGGCTCAAATCGTTCTCAGAATAAAGAAGAAACCGACAGTTTACAAAAGTTACATTTGGGACATTTAGGAAGAATGTATAAAGAAGGTTACGCCGATATTTCTGGTCCTTTTGGAGACGATGGTGATATTCGAGGTATTACTATTTATAATACCCCAACACAAAAGATGGCAGATAGTCTTGCCAATATGGACCCTATGGTAAAAGCAGGGCGTTTAATCATCGAAATCCATCCCTGGTGGGCTGCAAAAGGGTTTCCTTTGAGATAAAGAAGACCACATTTTAAAAATACTTTAGTGTCAAATCGATCAATCTTTGTTTCAGTTGGGTATAAGGTGGAGCCATAAATTCTACGGCACTAGGTAATTTTTGATGCAACACGGATCGTTCATTTGTGAATTCCAAAAATCCATAATGCCCTCTCGATTTTCCAATACCACTATTATTTATACCTCCAAAAGGCAAATTAGGGTTTCCGACATGCACGGCAGACATGTTTATACATGTGCCCCCAGCACTGGTGTTTTCAATAAAGTATTTGATATTCTTTTTACTTCGGCTATAGACATATAAGGCCAATGGTTTTTCTTTAGAATTGATAAGATCGATAACTTCTTGCCGATTTTTGTATGTAATTATAGGAAGAATAGGGCCAAAAATTTCATACTTCATTACATCAGAATCCATGGGTACGTTTTCGACTAATGTTGGTTCAATATAATTTTCGACTTCAAGTAATGTCCCTCCATGAGCAATTTTCCCACCTTGTTCTATGGTATTTTCAAGATATCCTTTTAATCTTAAAAAATGTTTTGGACTAATAATTCTTAGATAATCAGAAGAATTGGCTGCATCATCTCCATAATGTTTGGTAATTTGTTGTCCCATACTCCGTATAAACTCCTCTTTTTTGCTTTCATGTACAATTGCATAATCGGGGGCAATACATATTTGCCCTGCATTCACAAACTTAGCCCATGCAATTCTAGGAACAATAGCTTTAATGTTCGCCGTTTCATCAATAATTGTAGGGGATTTTCCTCCTAACTCAAGCGTTACACTTGCCAAATGTTTTGATGCAGCAGCCATCACAATTTTACCAATTTCAGGAGCACCGGTAAAAAAAATATGATTAAATTTCATATTAAGTAAGGCAGTAGAAACCTCAACTCCTCCTTCTACTACGGCAATTTCTTGTTCTTCAAATGCTTCAGAAACTATATTTTTAAGCACATCTACTGTATGAGACGTAAATTCTGAAGGTTTAAGAATTACAGTATTACCAGCTGCAATGGCAGAAACCAATGGAGCAAATAAAAGCTGCATGGGATAATTCCAAGGAGCAATAATAAGACTCATCCCCTTTGGTTCGTGATGAATCCATGAAGATGAGCCTATCATTGTTATTGGTTTTGCCACTCGTTTTGGCTTCATCCATCTTTTAAGGTGTTTTGAAGCAAATTTGATTTCCTGAATTACAGGATAAATCTCGGTCAGATCAACTTCGGCTGCAGGTTTTCTGTAATCTTTCCACATTGCTTCTTGCAACTCTTTTCTAAATGTAAAGATTACATTTTGAAGCTTTTTTAGCTTTTGAATACGCTCTCGAGCCTTTGTTTTACCAATGGTAAAATAATTAGATTTCTGCTTAGCATAAATACTTTCTATTACCGAAATTTCTGTTTCATTAAATGGAGTGGCCATGATTATTATCTATAATTTTTAAAGCCGTTTTACGAAAATAAAGACTGTAATTTCATTGCAACAGACATATCTCCTTTGATTTTTATCTTTCCTCCCATTACTGCAGACATAGGATTAAGCTCTCCTTTGGTTAATGCTATAAAATCGTCAAACGAAACATCTACTTGGCAATCTGCATCTTTATCTTCTATCGAAACCTTATTTTTATCTCCTGTTCCATCAATATAAAGTTGTTCTTCTCCAAAATTAAACTTTAACGTATTGTCTAGGCTATTTGCTTGTTCAGCTTTTGACTGTATAGCTTGTAGTACGTCTTCTAATTTACTCATAATGTTACTGTTTTTGTTATTTGTATTAGTATTTGAATTATTATTTGCTTCTTTATAAGAAACGTCATCAATAACCATTTTGGCTATGATTTCTCTCATGATTTCTGATGTACCCCCTCCAATTGTACCTATGCGGCTATCGCGAAACATTCTGGCTATTTTAAAATCTTCTATATAGCCATATCCTCCAAAAGATTGTAAACATTGAGTCATCGTTTTATCCGATAGTTCTGTTGCAAGAAGTTTTGCCATTGAACATTCTTTAACAGCATATTTACCATCATTATTCAACCTTGAACAATATAGTACAAATTGTTTGCAGGATTCTATTTCTGATGATAGTTGTGCCATTCTATGTCTTAATACCTGAAACTTATTAATAGGTCTCCCAAATGCTGTTCTTTCTGACATATATTTTAGAGTATAGCCCATTGCAGATTCGCAGGCCGCATATCCCATAATGGCGCCAACCAGTCTTTCAACCTGCAACCCTCCCATAAGATAATAGAACCCTTGTCCTTCTTGGCCAATTAAGTTTTCTTTCGGAATTTTCACATTATCAAAGGCAAGTTCTGCAGTATCGGAGGCATGCCATCCTAATTTCTTTAATTTTGTTTTACTAACCCCTTCTTTATCGAGATCAACAACCAATAAACTTACACCATCAGGACCTGCTTTAGGATCGGTCTTGACAACACATACCACAAAATCTCCATACACCGCATTTGTAATAAACGTTTTAGAACCATTAACTATATAATGGTCTCCTTCTAACACGGCTGTGGTTTTTACGTTAGCAACATCTGATCCTGCAGTAGGCTCAGATATACCGATACAGCTTATTTTTTCACCAGAGATGATCCCAGGGAGGTATTTTTCCTTTAGTTTTTGTGATCCGTACTTCAAGATATAAGGTCCCGACATGTATTGAACCACAGCTTGTGTAATCGCAAAACCTCCAGAAAACACTTTAGCAATTTCTTCGCAAAAAACGACATCATAAAAGAAATCGAGATTAGATCCTCCAAACTCTTCGGGGTAAGAAAGGCCCAAAAAGCCCATATCTCCCATTTTCTTCCATACCTCTTTAGGAATACGTTGATCTTCTTCCCATTGGTCCATATTGGGCATTACTTCTTTTTGCAAAAAAGCTTTTAGACTTTGCCTAAATAATTCATGCTCTTCTGTAAAATAATAACTGTTCATTATAGTGCTTTTTTAAATTTTGTATTCATTTTCTTGTATAAAATGGGTTGCAATGGTTCTTCTCTCTGCGATAATGTTATGCATTGGCAATTGTATTAATTTATTGATTGCCTTAAGACTTATTACTGCCATATCGCCTTCTGCTGTAGCAAAAATCACTTCTTTTGTTGCCACTTTTATACTATCAGCTACATCATGCATAAATGTTGTACAGATCGCCTCTCGAATCTTCTGGTTTTGGCCTTTGCATTTTGATGTTCTAAGCAACACTCCTTCTAATATATACACTTGAGTAATGATATCAGCCAAACGCGATAATACTTCTTGCTCCTCCTGAATTGCTTGTTGGAATTTTTGCATAGCTTGCCCACTGACCAGGATAGCCGATTTCTTACAATTATCTAAAAACTCAACAGCAAATTCATCAAATGATTTAGTGCTATCTGCAGGTTTTAAGTTGCCCGATTGTAAATCTTGAAAGGCTTGCATAGCAGATTCCATTAAGGGTAGTTTTCCTTTGAGCGCGTATTTCATTATGGTTCCAGGAATCACTAATCGATTAATTTCATTAGTTCCTTCATAAATTCTATTACCTCTAATATTTCTGTAATGAATAGAGATTTCACTTTCTCCAGAGAATCCCATCCCACCATGCATTTGAAGTGCCTCATCCACTACAAACTGTTCTATTTCTGATCCAAAAACCTTTATCATAGAACACTCAGCGGCAAATTCTTGCGCCACTTGCTGCTTCGCTTTTAGCGGTGGCGTGCCTTCTGATATAAATTCATCATATAGATTATCCATATCTCCGGCCAATCTATTCCAACCTGATTCTATAGCATAAATCTTTGTAGCCATTTTGGCTATTTTTTCTTGAATTGCTCCAAAAGAAGAAATTGGTTTTTTGAATTGTATTCTTTGATTAGCGTATTGCACTCCCAATCGAAAGGCTCTTTTTCCGATTGCCGACCCAGCTATTCCGATCATTAATCGCCCCATATTGAGGGCATTCATTGCAATTTTGAATCCCTTATTTCTCTCTCCTAATAAATTCTCTACAGGTACCTTTACATCTTCAAAAAACACTTGCCTGGTAGACGATCCATGAATCCCTAATTTATTTTCCTCTACTCCTAACTTTACGCCCCATTCTTTTTCTACAATTAGGCAAGATAAATTCTCATCATCTTCAATTTTACAGAATACAGAAAATATGTCGGCAAAGCCGGCATTGGTGATCCACATTTTTTGACCATTTAAGATATAGTGTTTGCCATCTTCGCTCAGAACGGCTTTGGTCTTTCCAGAATTGGCATCAGATCCTGCTCCGGGTTCAGTCAAACAGTATGAGCATTTTAATTTTCCGACAAGGATATCATCCAGATACTTTTCCTTTTGTGCTTTGGAACCATAAAATAAAATTGTATTGACTCCTAACCCCCTTTGTACTCCTAAGGTCTGAGAGAAAGAAAAGCTTTCAGACATGATCTCTGAAGCCGCCAAATCAGTTTTGATATCGCATCCCATACCTCCAATACTTTCGGGTGCCGAGATTGCCAAAAACCCTAATTGACCGAGCTTTTCTAATATTTTTGGGGTTACTGCGATCCCTTCTTTACTATCAAAGGTTTCTTTTAGCGGTTCAATTTCCTTATTTATAAAATCACGTATCGCTTCCCGAAGCATTATATGTTCTTCGGTATACTCTTCTGGGGTAAAAATTGAATCAGGAGCACTCGTTTTAATTAAAAACTCACCACCTCTAATTGTTTTTAACTTTGATTCCATAACTACATAAATGATTTTAGTACATTGGCTAGTCCCATTTTATCAAAACCTAAATGCTGAGCCCCATCAACGAATAATGAAATCCCCGTAATATACTCTGCCATAGGACTGGCTAAAAAGGTTACTGCATTAGAAACATCCTCAACCTTACCAAATCGCTTTAGCGGGATTGCTTTTTCTGCTTCTTCAAACATATCTTGTATCTGTTGTGGATATTGATCTAAACCACTGGATTCTATAATTCCTGGAGATACACAATTGATCCTGATATTGAAATCACTCCACTCCTGAGCCAGTGTTTTTGTCAGATTTTCTACTCCGGCTCTTGCAGCTCCTGTATGGGCCATTCCTGGAAATCCTCGATACACCTCTGCAGTAATGTTCACAATAACGCCTTGTTTTTGCGGAATAAAAAAAGCATTTGCCATTTCACGAATCATTGAAAATGTACCATTAAGATTATTACTAATCACAGCATTCCATCCCTTATCACTTATGTATTCTGCCAAAGCAGGAAACTGCCCTCCGGCATTATTGACTAGAATATCCAATCGATCATATTTTTCTTTAATCATGCTTACTAATGACTGAATATCTTCTGTTTTTCTAATATCACAAGCCTGATATGATAATTCTCCATAAGCAGCTAACTCTTCGGCTGCAATTTTGAGTTTATCTTCTTTGCGTGAACAAATGATAACCTTGGCCCCAAGCAATAAGAAATCTTTAGCAATCTGAAATCCAATTCCGGATCGACCACCTGTGACCATTGCCACTTTACCCTTAAATGTGTCTGACTTAAACATAATTATACATTTGTTTTTGTTGGTATATTGAGCATTTCTCGAGCTTCTTCAATGGTTGCAATTTCTCGGCCAATCATTCTGGCAAGTGTAACTCCAGCGTCCACTAATTCTCCATTAGATTTTGCCATATCTCCATTAGGGAGATAAAAATTATCTTCTAGCCCAACTCTAAAATTTCCTCCCATTGCTGCCGCTATGGCTGAAAGTTGCCATTGTTTACGGCTGATCACTATCGACTGCCAAAATGCACCTTCGGGAACTTGTTTTATCTGGTGAATCAGATTTTCTGGAGTAGCCGGAATCCCTCCCATAACACCCATTACCAAACTATAGCAGGCGTTATCGGGCAATAATCCCATTTCTCTCAAAGGTTCCGCATTTCTGATATGCCCTGTATCAAAGCATTCCATTTCGGGACAAATATTATTTTCATTCATTGTATTGACCACTTTGATCATATCATCGAATGAATTTTCAAAAACACCGTTCCATATAAATTGTTTCGCTCTTTTTGAAAAAATAGCATAATTCATACTTCCCATATTGAATGCTGCCATATCTGGTTTTGTAGCTGGTAAATGCTTTAACCTATCTTCAATAGAAAGACCTATGGCTCCTGTAGAATAATTTATAATCACATCAGGGCAATGTTTTCGTACTTCGGTCGTAATTTGTTCAAATACTTCGGTTCTCCAGCTTGGCATCCCATTATCTTCTCGAGCATGAATATGAACAATAGAAGCCCCTGCATCTACAGCGCGTTTTGCTTCTAAACCTAATTCTTCGGGAGCATAAGGTATATCTGGGCAATGTGTTCTATTAGTTGCTGCACCGGTAAGCGCCGCAGAAAGAATCATTTTTTTAAAAGCCATAATTTATTCGTTTAATTCTGTTTTTATTCTCCTGTCCAAACAGGTTTTCTTTTTTGTCTGAAAGCCAGTAATCCTTCTTGTCCGTCTTTTGAACCCACTGTTTTTTGTAACATTTCCATAAGATACTTGTGTTTAGAAGCTTGTTCGCTAATGGTATCCAAAGCTTCCAAACCAAGTCGAATAGCCGTAGGAGAATTTGCCTTTATTTCTTCAAGTATTTCTTGAATAACTTCATCTATGGTATCTGGAGAAACTATGTGTGTAACAAGTCCAAATCTCTTGGCATCTGCCACATCAAGATTATACCCTCTGATGCACCAATCAACTACAATTCGCTTTGGCATAATCTCGAGCAACGCCGCCATTACCTGAAAGGGGAACAACCCTCTCTTTACTTCTGGTAACCCAAGTGTATTTCCCTCATTACAAACTACATAATTAGCTCCTGCCAGAAAGAAAAACCCTCCCGCTAGTACGGTACCTTCAACTTTTGTGATTATGGGCTTATGAACTTTATTGAAAAGTTCTCCGATCAGCACTTCACCTTTGGCTTCAGGGATAGACGAGTCAAATTCTCCCACCATTCCCATAAAAGCTTTTAAATCTGCCCCAGCACAAAACACCTCTCCAGATGCATCGATTACGATTGCTCGAACATCTGAGGTTTGCTTTGCAAATTGCATCGCAAAAGCAATTTCTTGTACCATATGTGGGTGTAGTGCGTTTTTCTTTTTGGGCCTGTCCAAAGTTAACGTCATCACATGATCATGTACTTTTAACTTTATAAAAGCAAATTTTTGGTTAAGAGCATCATTAATCAATATATCTTCAAAAAAATCCATACCTAGTTTTCTTTAATTTTGAGTAGTAAAAATCCAGCTTCAACATTAGCTCCTTCTTCTACAAAAACTTCTTCGATAGTACCATCTTCATTGGCTGTAATATGAGTTTCCATTTTCATGGAAGAAAGAACAATCATTGAATCGCCTTCTTTGATTTTATCGCCTGCCGAAACATGAATTTTAACAATTTGTGAGGGTATTGGAGCTTCATATCCTCCGTTTAACTTTTCTTTTTCTTTTAATGGGAAACGATCTTGTTTTGAAACCTGAATATTTCCTATTGTAGCCGTATGAATAAAATAATCATTACCAGTATTGATTATCGTAAAGTCTTTCTGTAAACCACTAATATTCAATCGGATTGTTTCTGCATTGACATCAGTAATCTCTGCTTCAAATTCTTTTTCGCCTATATAAAGTGTGAATTTTTCATCTTCATACTTATACTGCACCATCAGTTTATATTGATTGATCAGGAACGTTTCTTTCTGGTATTCATAAAAGCTATTTCTCCATCCTGAAGGAAGAGCACTTAATATTTTTCTGGACTTCTCGCGCTGATACCAACTATACAAGGTAGCTGCAATAGCTACTTCTTCAGTATGTTCTACCGAAAGATCATTGATTTTGGATACATTGATATGTTTCTCTATAAAATGAGTATCATACTCCCCTTCATTGAAATCTTTGTGTTGAAGAAGAGTTTGCAAAAAGGGTGCATTGGTAATAGTACCTTGGCAGATCAAATTTTGCAGTACATATCTTAATTTCCCATGCGCTCCCTGTCTATCAGTATCCTTTACTATAATTTTAGCGATCATGGGATCATAAAACATCGAAATTTCCGACCCAGATCTTATTGCCGATTCTACCCGAAGTCCGTCTACTTTAGGCAAATCAAATTTGTGTACTTTCCCGGTAACGGGAGCAAAGTTGTTTGAAGCATCTTCTGCATATAATCTTGCTTCTATTGCATATCCGTGGCCTATGATATCTTCTTGTTTCAACTGCAATGCAATCCCTTGTGCAGATTCTATTTGCATTTGTACCAGATCCAGCCCAGTAATTTCCTCGGTAACCGGGTGCTCAACTTGCAATCTTGTGTTGACTTCAAGAAAATAAAAATCTCCAGTTTTATCATCAAAAATGAATTCTACCGTCCCCGCATTATCATATTTTAAAGCTTTTGCCGCCAAAACAGCTGCTTCTCCCATTTTAGCTCTCAGGGTATCAGTCATAATTGGAGATGGACTTTCTTCGATTACCTTTTGATATCGTCTTTGAATAGTACATTCTCTCTCTAATAGATGTATGACATTGTCATGTTGATCCCCAAAAATCTGAAACTCGATATGTCGACCAGATTCTATATATTTTTCTATCAATAATTCGTCATCTCCAAATGCACTTTGGGCCTCACGTTTTGCCGAGAGTATGGCTTCATCTATTTCTTTTTCTTCATGAACAATTCTCATTCCTTTTCCGCCACCCCCAGCTGTAGCTTTAAGCAACAACGGAAATCCTATTTTTAAAGCTTCAGCTTTTAAGACGGTCTCAGATTGATCTTTTCCTTTATAACCAGGAATCACAGGGACGCCTGATTTTTCCATAATGGCTTTGGCTTTCGATTTAGACCCCATAGACTCTATCGCTTCTGGTTTCGGACCAATAAAAATGATTCCTTCGGCAGCACATCGTTGCGCAAACGAGGCATTTTCTGATAAAAAACCATAACCAGGATGTATAGCATCTGCAGCAGATCGAATTGCTGCTTTAATAATTTTGTCCTGATCCAAATACGATTTCAAGGGTTCTGGCTCGCCGATATGAATAGCCAAATCTGCTTCTTTGACAAAAGGCATATGTTTATCTGCTTCAGAATATATTGCTACAGAGGTAATCCCCATTTTTTTACAGGTACGAATGACTCTGGAAGCAATTTCTCCTCTATTTGCGATTAATATAGTATTGATATTTTGCATAGTATTTACATCGTTATTCTAGTGTCTCCAAACACCGTAACTACTAGTTCCTTTAATTTCTTGATTGTATAAAACGGCCAAAGAAAATCCTAAATAGTTTCTTGTTTCTTTAGGGTTAATCACACCATCATCCCATAATTCTGAGGAAGAATACCAGGCAGATGATTTTGATTCTGCTTCTGCAATCAACATTCCTTCTATCATTTTTGCTTGTTCTTCATCATAAGGGATTCCTTTAGCTTGCGCCGACGCTTTTTGGATAATTCGCATCACACCTGCCAATTGTTGTGATCCCATGACGCCAATTTTCGAGTTTGGATAAGAAAAAAGAAAATTAGGTTCGTATGATCTACCATTCATCCCATAGTTACCTGCTCCAAATGAAGATCCAACCATTACTGTAATAGAAGGCACTTTACTATTTGAAACTGCATTAATAAGTTTAGCTCCATTTTTTATGATACCACCTTCTTCATATTTTTTGCCTACCATATATCCCGTTGTATTCTGCAAGAATAATAGGGGAATATTCTTTTGATTAGACAATTGTATAAATTGTGCCCCTTTATTGGCCGATTCTGAGAAAATGACACCATTATTTCCAATAATACCCACTGGGTATCCATGTATTTTGGCCCATCCACAAACCATAGTGTTTCCATATTCGGATTTAAACTCAGAAAATTCCGAACCATCTGTTATACGCATGATTAATTCTTTAATATCAAATGGTGTTTTGATATCTACAGGAACTACACCTAGTATTTCATCGGCCGAAAAAAGAGGTTTTTTTATAGGTAATTCAGGTACAAGGTGTGGTTTTGATTCTGGAATAAACTCCATAATCTCCCTTGCTATCCTTATTGCATCTAATTCATCTTCTGCTAAGTAATCTGAAACTCCAGAAACCCGGCTATGCATTTCGGCACCTCCTAATTCTTCATCTGTCGCTTCTTCTTTGGTTGCCATTTTTACCAAAGGAGGTCCGGCCAGGAATACCTTAGCCGCTTGTTTCTGAAATATTGCATAATCAGACATTCCAGGAACATAAGCTCCCCCAGCAGTAGCGTTTCCAAAAACTACAGATATGGTGGGAATCCCCATCTCAGATCTTCGGGTTATTTCTCTAAACCCTTCCCCCCCATAGTTAAAAATTTTTGCCTGATCAGGAAGGTTTGCTCCTCCGCTTTCGACCAGATTTATAGATGGAAGTCTGCATTCTCTAATGATTTGTCCAATCCTAAAACCTTTAAAAACGGTTGCATAATCTACAGATCCACCTTTTCGAGTACCTACGTTAGAATTAATCATACATAACTTCCCTTCTACTAGCCCAATTCCTGCAACGTTGGTTCCTCCAGCCCCAAATCCACCTTTGTTTTGCATCCCTGCCAACGGTAAAAGTTCCAAAAAAGGACTATCCTGATCTAAAAGCAGTTCTATACGCTCTCTGGCTAGCAATTTATTTCGGGATCTAGCTCGATCTATTGATTTCTCTTTTCCCTGAAAACGACTTTCTATCAAATGCTTATCGAGTTTTTTTACTAACTCAAGCATTGCTTGTGTATTCTCCTTAAAAGAGGCACTTGATGTGTTAATATTAGATGTTAATGCTCTCATTTAATATACTTCTTTAATTTCTTTTCTTACTAAAAACTGCTGAACGCGATACGGTACAACCCCTGAAATTCGGTACAGTATTCTCATTTTCCAACCACTAATCACAAAATCTTTTCTTTTTATAAAACCATTCCATACATCTTTTGCTACTTCTTCTGAGGTGGTTGTGGCTAATCCACTAAATGTTTTCAGGTTATCCATTTTACCGGCTTTCCTAAAGTTAGTATCCTTTATGGCCGAAGGGCAAACACACATTACTTTGACCTTTGAATTGAGTATCTTTAATTCTTCATTAAGGCTTCTGCTAAAATGTTTTACAAAAGATTTAGTAGCGCCATACGCACTTAGTTTTGGAGTAGGTTGGAAAGACGTGTTAGAACTAATATTGATGATGGTTCCTTTATTGTGATCTATCATATCTTTTAAAAAGAACCGGGTCATTTTATACACATTGATTACATTAAGATCAATCATATTTAACTCTCTATTGACATCTATCTCTGTACTAAAACCATATGTACCAAAGCCTGCATTATTAATCAAGACATCAATATGCCATTGGTTATGTTTTACCCATTCATATACTTTTTGTGCTGCATCAGGCAAAGACAAATCAAGTTCTAATGCGTTTATCTTGCAATCCTGAACTTCTGATTGTAATTGCGATTTTGCGTTTTCTATTTCTTTTTGAAAAAGGGAAACCCATAATAATTGATATCCAGCTTTTACAAAATGTCTTGAGATGGTAAAACCAATCCCACTAGAACCTCCGGTTACCAGAACTGTTTTACCTATATCCATATCACATTCTTTTTATCATTATGCCAATCCAGAAAATGTTTACCAAACTGGTTATCGATTTCTCCCCTCCTAATTTTAAGTGTAGGGGTTAGTAGTGCATTTTCTGTATTCCAAGTTTTAGAATCTACCACTATCGTGGATACCCGGGTATAATTAGCTAAATCGCCATTAAGTGTAACAAGGGTATTATCCAGGGATGACTCTATTTCTTCTTTTGTAACCGATTGTGCAACTTCTGAAAGATTAACGATTGCAATGGGCTGGGGAATCCCCAATCCTGCAATGCAAACTTGCTCAATCAATTCATTCTTTTCTATTTTTTCTTCTAAAGGATTTGGTGTAATATATTTTCCTTTACTGGTTTTGAAGGCATCAGAAACGCGCCCAATAATTTTCAGGAAACCGTTTTCATCAAAACTTCCTTTATCTCCGCTATGCAACCATCCATTTTTTAGAACCTTAGACGTTAAATCAGGATCTTTATAATATCCTTTCATCATGTAGGGAGATTTCATAAGGACTTCTTTGGAATCGGGATCAATTTTAACCTCACAACCTGGAACCGGTTTTCCAACAGAATCTTTTGGCGCATCTTTCATAGGAGAATTTGTAATCGATCCACACACTTCTGTCATACCGTAAGCCTCTATAAGATGAATTCCTAAACTGGCATACCAGCGCTTCAAATATGCTGGCGTAATTGCCGATCCTGTAGCCACAACTTTTGCATCGGCCATACCCAAACCATAACGGATTTTCTTTTTAATAACCCCTGAAAGTATTGGGATCTTAAATAACAATCGTTGCCTTTTGAGTGGCAGTTTATTTGCTACTGCCAGATAAAACTTAGTCCAAATTCTTGGCACTGCAAAGAAGATGGTAGGTTGTGTATCTTGTAAATTTTTGGCAAAGGTATCTATACTTTCTCCAAAAGAAATCGTACCTCCTAACATTAATGAAACTGCATAAACACCGATTTTCTCGGCTACATGGTTTAATGGTAGATAAGATAGTAATCTGGGGGCTGGATAATTAGCTATTCCTATCCAGTCATTCTTGTTATCGTCTTTTATAATTTGCACAGGAGTTTTGTGTATATGCATAACTCCTTTTGGTGTCCCTGTTGTTCCTGAAGTGAACATGATTGTCCATATTTCTTTGGGATCCGGGATATACCCTTTTACTAATGGCTCATATTCTGAAACCAAATCATCCCAAAGTAACCCTTCGTTAACTTTTGCATTTCCTTCGTAGTACGAAAAGCGTATGATATGGGTATCCTTAGTAATTTCTTCGGCATGTCCAGACCAACTATCTAATTTCCCGACAAAAACTGCTTTTGCATCTGATAATTGAAGTACTTCTCCTAGTTGTTTAGCCGACAAATTATAATACAAAGGCACGGAAACAAACCCTCCCATCATAATAGCCAGATCTGCCAATATCCAGTGATAGCAATTTTTAGAATAAATCGCGACATGAGCCCCTTTTTTTAAACCTAAAGCTTGTAATGCGCTAGTCATTCTTGAAGCTTCGTCATACGCCTCTTTATATGTTAAGATATGCCATTGATCTCCCTTAGGTTGTTTTAAGAAAGGATAATCGGGTTTTTCTTTAACACAGTGATAAAAATATTCTGGAAGTGTATTGTAATCAGGGATATTGGAATTGCTCATGATCAAGATTAAAAAGTTAAATAAGAATCCATATTTTGATCAAACTCTTCTCCAAAGCTGGCTAAATAATCTTCTCCAAAGAATTTTTTGAAAGATGCCATACCTTTTTCTGTAAGGTGAGGTAATAAAAGGCCCCAAATAACTTTTTCTCCATCTTCTTTTGTTTTATCTCCTCTAATCATTTGTTGAGAGGCCCAAAAAAACATCATCATCCATGAGGTTACTGCCAAGTTCTTATACATACCGGGTACTGGTTCTGGATTCATGTTGCCTAACTGAATAGAAAATGCAATTGCCATCTCAATATCACGAATCGTTTTAGCACAGAGCGATTTCATTTTAGGCGCTATCAACGAGTGTTTAAGCACTTGATTATCCTGAAAAATAAAAGAATATTCTTTTTGCAGTCTATAGTAAAGCTGCACATCATGATGCAAATTTTGGAAAGAAGGGATACTATTTGCAACCCTTGCCGTTGTTAATTTTTCCCACAGTTGATCGGTTATTGCCTTCAACAATGCTTCTTTATCCTTGAAATGATACGTCATATTGCCTCTACTCATTTCAAGTGACTTTGCCAATTCAAATAGGTTTACTGCACCATACCCCGATTTATTAAAAGCCTTAATAGCTTGATCAAGTATTCTCTTTTTTGTAGCCAAAATTTTCCTTTTTTTTCAAATATACGAAATAATTTTATATTTATGACCACCTTTTTAGTCACATATGACTATTTGTTAAAGATTCATTATGCAAATCAATAGAAATTGAATTTTGTTCTTTTACTATGGTCTTTTGCTGAATACGTTAAGATCAAAAAAGGAGTATGTCCGACCTTAATTCTTAACCTCAATCCTTTGTTTCAATTCGTTTCCTTTTTCATCCAGAACTGTAATAATATGCTGCCCTGGTTTTGGCAGTACTGGCATTTCATGAAACTGTTTAGTCGTTCCAATAAATTTATCATCAATATACCAAAACACCTGTGTTTCGGGGTTGGTGTGCGCTATTTTAAGAATTAGTTCATTGGTTTTTCCATCAAACCCCTTAGGTAAGTATACACTGCTATTAGCTTTAGGAAATATAAAATCCATCTTTTCTTGTGTTTCTCTTACGCAATTTGACCTGTAGGGAGGTAAAGACTTATAACTGGCATTATTAGTTTTAAAAAAATACTCTTGTAGTGGTGGCAAGACAAACCATGGTTTGTGAATTATGTTAGCGACAGATTCACAAGAAGAATTTACACGATATTGTTGTTTTATGTCCAAATGTACTAATTCATGAAATGGACATGACTTAGTTTTGGCCCCCAAAGGAGAGGTATAGGTTTTCTTATTAGGGCAATTGCTACCTGCCAAAAACCCACTGATTGAGCACACATCTATCTCGATCAAATCATCATAGGGTGCAGCAAACCATTGAGTCTTAGGTAACAGATTAAACACATCAAATAATACGGGTGCAGCTGCATTTAGACCGGTAAGTTCTGGTCGTCCTTCGCCATCAGCATTACCTATCCAGACTCCTACTACAAACTTTTGACTCACTCCAATTGCCCAGGCATCTCGATTTCCAAAACTGGTTCCTGTTTTCCAAGCAATCTCTCTAGAGGAATCATAAAACTGCCATGCCTCATCGCCTTCTGGTCGATTCACTTTTTTCATTGCCTCAAAAGTTAACCAAATGCTTCCGGCCCCGTAGTTTTGTTTTTCTGAAACTTTTTTCCCGAAATCCACTTTATTTTTTGCCAATACAACAGGCTCAACAATTTCTTTAGTAAAATACTCACTAGATGTATTTTGATAATGATTTAGTGTACTGGCTAATCCAGTATAAGTTTTGCAAAGATCCCACAGACTACCTTCTGCCCCGCCAACTATTAGCGATAAACCGTAATGATCAGCACTGTATTTTAATCCTTTAATTTGAAATGCATTAAGTTCATCCCTAAATCGCTGTAAACCATATTGCTGCAATAATCGTACTGCTGGGACATTTAGAGACCTAGCTAAGGCTCTGTTTGCGGGTACAGCTCCACTATAACTTTCGTCAAAATTCTTTGGGTTATAGCCCGCAATGATCGTAGGAATATCAGAAACGAGTTGCTCTGGTAACAGCTCGCCTTTATCTATCATTGCAGCATACAGTAATGGTTTAAGTGTACTTCCCGTACTTCGAGATGCCCGAATGATATCTACATCTTTCTGGTGATTTTTATCAGTGGGTGCATTTCCAACATAACTAATCACTTCTCTAGTATCAACATCCAAAACTAAAACGGCCATGTTATGTACTTCATTTTGCTTTACTATTTCATGATGTTGTCTTACAACTTCATTAACTTGTTTTTGTAGACGAATATCGATAGTTGTTTCTATGCGTTGGCCATTATATTTTTTAGCCAATTGATCTAACAAGTGTGGTGCCGTTTGAGGTAAAAAATAAGGTTTCTGAGGTAAGCCTTCATGTACCGCTAAATCATAAGTCAACGAATCAATTTTTTTCTGTTTTAAAAGAGTAGTCAACAACCTGTTTCTTTTTTCTAGTAGTTTAGTTTGATTCTTTCCGGGATAGATTAGTGACGGAGCATTAGGCAAAACAGCAAGCGTTGCACTTTCTGCCCAAGAGAGTTGATCTGGTTGTAATCCAAAATACCTCCACGCTGCCATGTCGATCCCGACAACGTTTCCTCCAAACGGGGCGTGAGAAGCATATAATTTTAAAATATCTTCTTTTGATGTTCCCAGTTCTAAACGAGTAGCCAGAATTAATTCTTTTATTTTTTCGAAATAGGTCCTCTTTTTTCCTTTCCGTGATAATCGGATTACTTGTTGTGTAATTGTGCTTCCACCTCGAACCACCATACCTGCTTTGATATTCTCTCTAATAGCTTCAACCATTGCGATAGGATTAAATCCTGGGTGTCTGTAAAATTGTTGATCTTCAAAAGCTATAATACATGTCTTGAATTTTTCAGGGACACTATTGGTCTCTGGAAATCGCCATTGACCATCCTTTGCTATTTTTGCTCCAAGTAATTCTCCTTCCTTGGTTTCAATTACGGTCGCAGTTGGGTCGTTAAAAAGTGGTTTTGGTAATGAAAATAAGTACCAAATCAATAGAATTCCTAAAACAACCAACCTTTTTGGATGTAACCGCACATAAGTTTTAATTTGTTTAAGCAAAATTAATTTTGACAAGTATTTTAAATCTTAAATTGTTAATGAATAGCGTAAAATAGCCACTTAAAAGGAAAATAACACCATAAAAAAGTAAGAAAAAACTTCCTCTTTTAACTTCTCATACAAAGTTTTTCATGAGTATTATAACTAATAAATCCCATAATTTTATTAAATTATATCACTCTTAAAAACAATTAGTTAGGATTTTTCTCTCAAATCTATCCAAACATTGGGGTTTTCAAAGTATAAAAATGCAATAGAATTATAACTATTTTCATGACTAAAAAATGTAATTTATTTTATTCATTTTTATCTTAAATTGTTTTGTATTGAGAAAAAACATTGTTTTCATATCGGTTTTTATTATATCCTCCTTCATTTATTCGCAAAATGATCTTGGTTATACAAAAGTAGATAGCCTGGATGTATTACTAAAAACTTCTCAAAAACTAAGAACAGAAAATAACATGTATGAGGCTTTAGAACTTGCGTTTAAAGCTGTTACTTATGCTCAAAATCTTAATCATAATCATTATTTATCCCATGCCTATTTCGCAATGGGAACTATTCAATATGAAATTATAGATTATGAAAATGCCAAAGCTCACATGTTAAAAGCATTAGAATACTCTGAAAAAACAGACTCCAAAAAATTATTGCCTTATATTCTACAGGGTCTAGCCAATATATACTATGACGACAATGGAGACTATGAAAATGCACTGATTTACTATAAAAAAGGGGTAGAATTAGCTAAAAATAAGGTGCACATTAATAATTATCAAATTCCTTTAAATAATCTTATTTGGACCTATATGGATCTGGGAAAATTTGATGAAGCCGCCCCCTATCTTAAAGAAGCTGACAGTATTGACAAACTTATTCCGGATAGCATACAATTAGGCAGAACTTCCCTGTATCTTATGAGAGCCAGAAATTATGCACATCATGGCGATATTGAAAGCGCTAAAGAAAATTTTGAAAAAACATTTAAACTCTTAGAAGAAGAGGAAAAGTATTGGCTAAAGGGAAAAAGTTATTTTTATCAATATAGAGCCGAGATGTATCAGGATATTAAGGATTATCCTAATGCACTAAAAGATCTGAAAGAACTACAAAAAAACGAGCGCAAAGTATTCGAAAATGCAAGAGTAAAGGATCAGGAAATCACAAAAATACGTTTTAAAGTTGATGAGTACGAGCGAGAACTAGAAGCTGCACAAAGAGAGAAATTATTACTACTTAATATCGATAAGAACAATAAAGTTATAATATATATTTCTTTAATCTGTCTTCTTTTATTAATAGGTACTGTGTTCTTCTATTATCGAGGATATCAATCTAAAAAGAAATCTAGTGAAACTCTTAGGCTTAAAAATATTGAATTAAACAAAGCTAAATCTGCAGCCGAAAAATTAAGTAAAATCAAGTCTCAATTTATATCAACGATTAGCCATGAACTTAGAACACCTTTATATGGTGTTATTGGAATTTCCTCTCTTTTGTTAGAAAACAATAAGGGTTCTAAAAATGATAAAGAACTCTTGAGTTCATTGAAGTTTTCTGCAGACTATTTGCTTAATTTGGTGAATAAAGTTTTAAAAATTAGTAAAATAGATTCTAAAAAAACAGAATTGGTTCAAACTCCAACCAGCCTACTTTCTTTATCAAAAAATATACTACGTTCTTTTGAGTATCAATCAAAAGAAAAGCAAAACGAACTACTATTAGAGTATAACAATAATATCCCTAACTTAGTCCATATAGATTCGTTATGGGTGTCTGAAATTTTAATAAATTTGATTGGAAATGCTATAAAGTTTACCGAAAAAGGTAAAATATGGTTAAGAGTTATACTAAAGTATATCGATACCAAAAAGGTAAGGATACAATTTGAGGTTGAGGATACTGGAATTGGGATTCCAGAAGATCAAAAAGAATATATTTTCGAAGAGTTTTCGCAGGTTGGAAGTGTTTATGACAATAAACAAGGAACAGGTTTAGGTCTTTCTATTGTAAAAAATCTACTACAACGCATGGATAGCAAAATCCATTTCGAGAGTAACAAAAATATCGGATCCAAATTTTATTTTGTTTTAAACTTACGGATTTGTGATCAATTGAATGCTGTAAGCGGTGATGCCAACGATTCAGAAATTACAACATCTTTAGGCTTTAAAATTTTAATCGCTGAGGACAATAAAATCAATCAGTTGGTCACCAAAAACTTATTAAAATCTATTGGCTGTAGTTGTTGTATTGCAGAAAATGGATCAGAAGCCCTTCAATTATTGAAAGAGCAACCTTTTGATTTGGTTTTAATGGATATTAACATGCCAATTTTAGATGGTCTAACAGCAACCAAAAAAATTAGAGAATTTGATCAATCTACACCTATAATCGCTTTAACAGCATCAGAATTAAGCGAAGTAGAAGACGAATGCTTAGATGCCGGTATGAATGATCTTGTCAATAAACCTTTAAACAAAGTTGATCTTAAAGAGGCTATTCTTAAAAACTTAAAACTAAACAATCACCATATTAAATAATGCAGTATTCTATAATTACAAAAAAAAATGTAATGACCAAGTAATACTCAGTGATAAGGACAGCTGCCTTCTAAAACAGAATTTCGGTACTCTTCTTTGATAATCTCTGGTGCATTTTTCTTCTTAGAATATCGTATCATGCAAGGGCTTTCTGGCCACTTCATCTGAATTCCTCTTACGGGTTTAGGTTTTGGATTAAGCAATTCAAAATCATAGTGTTGCAATAGCAATGTCAAAACTACTTTCATTTCGAGATAAGCAAAGTTAATCCCAGTACATCTATGCATACCTCCTCCAAAACCAATAAGACTATTCTTTATTTGTTTTCCTTTAGAAAATCGTAAAGGATCGTATTGCTCGGGATTTGAAAAAACATCTGGTAATTTATGTGATACTGATGGTGATAAATAAACCATACTCCCTTTTGGTATAATATATCCATCATGTTCAAAAGAATCCTTTGCTTTTCTAATAATGGCTAGAATCACAGGATGCATTCGCTCAGTTTCTTTGATAGCCCATTCGATTCGTTTTAATTTTTTTGCTTCATTCATTGTGAATTTTGGAGCAGCCTCAAAAACTTCTTGTTGTTCTTTGATCACCGATTCTAAATACTCTCGGTTTTGAAGCAAATGTATTAGCACCCAACTGATATGACCATTGGTCGTCTCATGCCCAGCCCAAACCAACAACACTATCAAATCTTTCAGAAGCATATCTGAAACTGGACTACCATCTTTATTTTTTGACTCTAATAACGTCTGTAAGAAATCTGGTGGATTCATTGGGTTTTTTCTTCGATCCTGAATCAAAGAAATTACATTTTTTGCTAGCTTTTGTTTTGCTTTTTCACTTTTTCTAAATTTGGGAATGGGTAACCATCCAGGTAAAACAGGATCGATTGCTTTTGCAAAGTCCCTAAAATCTTCAAAAACAGAATCTCCTAATTTTTCTTTAAAATCCTTTCCGAAAAAAGAATGTGATGCAATATTCATTACCAAATGACCAAACTCTTTAGTAAGATCAAATGTGCCATTTTCTCCTAACTTATCAATAAAAGTAAATGTTTCGAGCACCATGATGTCAATATAATTGGGCATCACCGTTGCCCTAAAACAAGGTAAAATAATATCTCGCTGCATCTTATACTCCTCAAATTTTGCATTTGCAAAAAAATCTTTGTTAAACATCCTTTGAAAAAATGGATATGCCCCTCGAACCGAAAGCAGCTTATCTGTTTCACCAAAAAAAAAGCTATTATATTCAGGACCAAGCATCACAACAACATTTTGACCAGGAAGCTTCATAGAAAACATATTTCCATGCTCTTCATAACCTTTCTTCAAAAAAGGAATTGGTGCTTTCATAAAAGGAAGTGCATGACCTAAAAAAGGAAGTCCGCCGCTTACTCTTGGAATATCTTTACCTGCTATCATGATCTATACCTTTTTGGTTGGATAGAATATTTGAGTAGCCATACTATAATGGATATTTTTTTGCCATTCATAGATAAAGGCAAAAAACTCCCTTTTAAAGAAGAGTGTTTTCATAATTAAGTTGGTTATTGTGTCTCCTATAAATTTAAGAAATCTTTTGGCTTCCAAAGAGGTATCTACAAAAGTTTTTATTGAATTTTTAGATTATTCTGCTTAGATATAAGTAAGGAATCAAATCAAAATTGATGAATAATGGTGAACTATAGGAAAAGGATCATAGAAATGATGTAAAAGACTTTTCCATTTTTGGTATTCTTTGGATTTTCTGAAACCAATTTCATGGTCTTCAAGTGTTTCCCATTCAACAAGAAGTAAATATGTATGCTCTTGTTCTAAACATTTTAGCACATCATGACGTATATAGCCTTTCATTGATGCAATGATTAGCTGTGCTTCTTTAAAAGCATTTTCAAAAGCAGTTTCCTGACCAGGTTTTATATATAAAATTGCTTGTTCTAATACCACTTTTTCAAACGTATAAATTCATTGTTAACGCTTTGGATCTTAAGAAACCAAATGTTTCATAAAAGGATTCCAAATCTGGTTTGGTATTCAAAAACACCTGTTCAACCCCAACCAATTGTTTCAGGAGTTCCTCAACAATCATTTTACCAACTCCTTGTTTTCTGTAATTCGAATCCACAACAATATCATCGAGCATTGCTCTATATACACTATCTGTTAAGGCTCGTCCAAATCCGATAAGTCGACCATTATCTTTAATCACAACAAAAGGGCCTATATGTTCTAATAGAAGTTCAATGTCTTTTATGGATCTGTCTTTTGCCCAACTGGTTTGCGAAAATAAACGCATCAACTCTAATGCCTCAGGACATTGCTGTGTTGTTATGGCATACCCCATATATCTAATTATTTTTCATGCACCAACAGATTATTTTACTACCTCAACCCATTTTCCTTGTGTTCTCACGAGATAATCATTATCATACATAGCTTCACATTGAATACCTGGTAAGTAGTATTTCCCCAAATAAGAAGCATTGAGTAAAATGGTCATGGTTTTACTTTCTTTTGCCTTTAAATCAAAATAGAAATTTACTCGATCATCTCTAATATCCGTATGTGTAACATTATTAGAACGGAATGATCCAAAATCAGTAAATCGTGTATTTACCACTTCCCATCCTGATGGAAAAATCTCTGATAAAGCAATATCTCTTACTTTATTGTCGGTTGTATTTGTAATAGTAACCTCTGCTACAAAATCAGTGCCTTGAGTGAGCTGAGTTGGGTTAATAATATTACCTTGTCTATTTTTATAATCTACAATTGCCTTAAAGTTACTCTGAATCACCTTTTCTTTTCCGACAGGAAGGATCCCGCTGGTTACCAATTGCACAAAAATGGTATTGTCTTTATTATTTTTTATAACAAGTTTGTTGTCTTTTTGAATTGCTAATTCTCCAGAAGTTGTTACCGTTTTATTAGAATTAGCGCTCTGAGATTTTCCATTAAGGGTGTAACTTACATGTACTCCTTTTCCTCCTACATAAGCAGCATATTTTGCCATTGACATCAGCGCATACGATGTGGTTTGAGTACTCATCCAACTTTTAGAAGACAATTCTTTGGCCAAATCTACCGCTATTTGTTGCGCTTTAGCCTTTTGCCCCAATGCAACAAGTGTTTCTAAAGCCATTGCTCTATTACGGTTAGTAGAACCATACGTATAATGATAATTTTGTTTATGCTGAAAACGAATAGGAGCAGAATTCAATAATTTCTCGGCTGCATTTTTTTGACCAATAAGGCTATAAGCAGCAGCTAACCTAAATTTGGCATTATTTGACAAATCAGACATTTCGCGCAATCGATTCATCGATGCCATATCAGGACTCTCAGCCAAAGCTAATGTATATAAACGATAAGCCTGTGCTAAGTCGTTACCACCACTGCGCCATCTTTTTGCCTGCTGTTGCTGATAAGAAATCCAGTTACTTTTGAATCCAATAGGTAATACATACCCTTTTTTATTGGCCTCAAGTAAAAAATGTCCAGCATAACTAGTTCCCCAATCATTAGGGTTACTATATCCTGGCCAATACGATAATCCGCCATTTGGTTGAAGGTAACGTCTGAGTTTATAAATAGCTGCTTCAACATTCTTTTGAATTTTTGCCTTCTTTTCTGAAGATAAATTAAATATATCTCCTAGATATAATTGAGGAAACGCAGCTGAAGTAGTCTGTTCTACACAACCATGTGGAAATCGAATCAGATAACTTAACCTGCTTTCAAAATTCATGGGTGGTAGTGATGACATCTCTATTGTTGTACTATTGCTGCCTGAGATCCCAAAAGCATTAAAGTCAATTTCTTGTTGGCCATTAGGCTCAAGAACTATCGCAGTTACTTCTGTTGTCATTGGGTTTGGATTGATAATATCAATCGGAACTTTATAAGAAGCTTTTTCTCCTGCCCCACTAGCGACAACTTCAATATCTGTGATTGAAGCTCCTTCTAAAACTTCAATATCGAAATAAGCCATTTTTTCATCGGGTTGAGGAAACAAGAGGTTCTTCTGCGTTTCTCCTAATACTCTAAATCCTTTATTAGGTTTCAGAGTTACTGCTACATTTTTCACCTTATTTTCCATGGCAAAAACAGTTACTGGTATAGTTACTTTTTCACCAGGGGTAATTTTTCTTGGAATCGAAGTCAATACCATGAGTGGTTTTCGTACTGGAGTTGTTTTTTCTGTACTTCCATAGGCAGCATTATCGGCATCTGAAGCTACAATCATTGTGCGAACAGAACCTACATATTTTGGAATTTTGATTTGATGTGATCGTGTTTCCCCTTGTTTTAATTCAAAAGGGCCTTTATACACTACCATGGGTTTAAAACGGTTCGCTTTTTTAGATTTGCTGCCTCCCGCTTCGGCGTCTCCACCAATGCTAAATACTTGATTAATTCTTCCACCATAAGCACCAATCACCTCATCATATACATCCCATGTTTTAACCCCCAGTGCTTCCCTTGCATAGAAACTGGCCCAGGGATTTGGGGTCTTAAAACGTGTTAAATCTAACAACCCTTCATCGACAATAGCAATTGAATATGTCATAGGTTTCCCTTTGGTTTCGCTAACTTTTACGGTTATAGATTCTTCAGGTCTTAGAACATCTGGCATCGTAAGTTTTGGCTGTACCTTGGTATTGGGATCTTCGACAGAAATGGGTACTATACCATATAAACGTATCGGTAAATCATTAGCCGTCGAAGCATGGGGCTGTAGTAAGGTGATATGAATATAGACGTTAGGTGTATAGAGTTCCTCAATTGGCAACTCGAATTTGGTTTCTCCTTTTTGCGGGATCACCCATCTTGAAGACAATACTTCGGTCCCATTTTCTACGGTCACTAATGCTCTTCCACCTTCACTAGACGGGAACGTAACTATAGCCTGTTCTCCAACATCATAAGTCTTTTTATCTGTTGAAAACAATAACATTGTTGCTGCCGAAGGGTCATTTTTTCTGGATTTCCCTGCCCAACCTGGCCAATCGATATACATTGTTTTTCCGGTAGCATGCCCACCATTAGGATCTACTACTCTAACTAGATATCTTCCCCATTCGGGATATTTGAGTTCAAACTTGAAATTTGCCTTACCACTACTATTGGTTGTGATCTTTGTCTTAAATATCTCATCGTGATATGATCCACGATTGTAGGATGATAAATTATCTTCTGAAGTATCCCACCACCATCTCCAATCAACTTTATAAACATAAACCTCTAAATCTTTAACTGACGTTGGATTTCCTTTTTCGTCTACAGAAACAACTTCAAAATTATGCTTTGTATCAGTAAGCAGCATTCCTCTGGCTTTATCTCCTTTTGGCACATTAAGTCCGATATAGGTGTCATATGGTGAATATTCTTTTGATATTACATCGGTACTAAAATCACCTCCATTCTCATATACTTTGGTAATAAAGGAAGCTTTGAGCATTCCTGCTGCTTTATTTTGAAGTTTTGGTTTTGTACTAAAACTCGCTTTTCCTTCACTTGAAATTTTTCCTTTAAAAATTTCTTGTTCTTCGGTACCAAAACGACGAGTAGGATCATCAAAAATATATCCCGGAAAGGTTTTGAAGGTTGTTTTGCCAGGAGTAAACCTAACATTAATATCAGTTTGAAGATTTTTTGCTATTGCTCCATGCAACCAAAGTACTTCTAAATTTCCTTTAATACTCTTATTGGCACTAAGTATTTTATCATCAAAACTGGTTTTGATTTTTAATCGATTTGGTTTTATGGTTTCTATTTTGAGAGCCTTTGTAAAGCTTGCTCCTCCAACAATTACATTGGCATTCCAATTTCCGGTAGGAGCTTCTTCTGATGTGTTCACCACAAACTTGTAAAAGTTGTTTACACCTTTGGTTTTTGTTTCCTGATGCGTAACCTTACCATATGGATCTCTTAATTCAAACTTTACCGGGTGTCCATTTGGAAGCTTATTAGCATTATCATTAAGCATAAAAGACAAGAATAAAGTATCTCCAGGTCGCCATACACCGCGTTCTCCATAAATAAACCCTTTCATCCCCTTTTGAAGATGGACTCCAGAAACATCAAATTTACTTACTGATAGTGAATTACCATCATTAAGTCGTACATAAGTATGTTGTCTTCCAGAAGCCACAATAGCAAAATATGCTGGTCGATCAGCATCAAAGGTGGTCATTCCTTCGGCATCTGTAGTCGATATTCCTATTTCTTGTTGTTGAAAGTTGTAAAAAGTGATTTTAGCATTCGAAACGGGGCTTGTAGTGATGATATCATTAACAGTGATCATATACGAATGATTCAATCCTTTTTTGACTACAACTCCCAAATTAGATGCAAGCACGTTTGCTGCCACTTTTCGTTCTCTATAATAAGACGTGCTACATGGATTATCCCGTTCTTGCCAATTATACCCATAATAATCATCATAATAGTATTGAGAGGTATCCCAAAAACTAGATTCCTCTTCTTCTTCATAATTGTCGGCAAGCTCATCTATAATTGTGTCATCGTTTTTTTCACCTTCGCATTTATAGAGCGAATATTCTTTTCTATAATTAAGTTCTACACGATAAATAGCACCTGCATCTGGTGTAATTAATTCTTTTAAATCAATAGCAAAAGCATTCCATTTACTGAGGTTTAATGAGGCATTTTCTTGCAGATTAATTAACTTTTTAGCTACGGGTCTTGCTACGGTTCTTAAATTGCTTGAACCATTCAGATTATTATTTTGTAAAAACTGAAGTATATTATCCTGAAATACTTTAATGACCTGTACTTCAACTGCACGAAGGTTTATGGCCTCAAAATTGAACTTTAAATTATCCGAAGTTGGTAAAATGACTCCACTTTGTAATAATCGCACTTCTGGTTTTGGTTGTTGAAATGAAATCTTTTCGGAATAAGAATTCTTGAGCTTATAATTATCAGTGCTTCGTATACCTTCAAAAACAGTAACCTCTAGGGTTCCTTTGAGTTCAGTTTTAGGATATACTTTTAACACATTTCCTTGTACCGTATATTTTAAGTTGTTTGCACTAGAAACAGTTACCAAGCCATTAAAATTCTGGTTTTTCTTAAGGGGGTCAGAAAAATTAATCTCTACATATTGCTTATCAACATTTGCTACAGCAATACTAATGACCGAGAAGTTATTTTTTCCAGGAATAGATAAAATAGCTGACCCTTCGCTATCGATATCAAATTTTTTACCTGACCATTTAATTTCGACTTCCGAATCGTCTTCAAAACGCCGAATACTATCTATTCTAAAACTAAACTGTTTGCTTTTGTCAATAGATTCACTAAACGTAACTGATATGTCTTTTCCCTTTTGAGAAGCTGTTATTAATTGCTTGGCAATGTCAAATTGCAATTGATCACTAGAGGTCAAAGTTCCATCGATATATTGCCAATTTTTATTATATGACTGAAGGTTTTGAGTGAGTATAGAAAACTGCTGCTTTAGTGTTTGTACACTAAACATAAACTCATCATCCAGATCTTCTTTTAAATCTTTTACTAGATCCTCAAGATCAAGTGTAAATGTATACTGAGTATCTTCCTCGAACCCTTCTTCGGGTTGAAAAGAAATGGTACGATTATTTACTGCAATTACTTTTCCTTTTACTCGGGGAGATACTGTAAGAATTTTTTTGGACAACTCTTGATTATCATCCCAGCCTTCAACCGGAGTCTGTAAAACAACATAAACATTATCCAACACTGAAATTACTCCTGTAGAAACATCAGAAATATAATCTTGGTATTTATTTAGTTCTGAAGCATTTGCTTCTGCAAGGGCTTTAGCATCCTTTTTCTTACAAGAAAATATTAGGGTAATAAAGCATAATGCCCATAGAATTTGTGATAATCGCATAAAGGACTGGATTTAGTTGACTTTATAAATGTAAGGTATTTTAAAATAAAAAAGCCCTCTAAATAGAGGGCTTCTGCAGAAAATCATAATTCTGGCTATTCTTTATAAATTCCTATTGTGAGCTCTCCTTTTGCATTCATTGTAGCTCGATACATTCCTTCGGTATTAAATTCCATCGCTATATTACCTTTATTATCAATAGCTACGATGCCTCCTGTACCTCCAAGTTTTGTGAGTTTTTTTTGAATCACTTCTTTTGATGCCTCTTGAAGTGATATTTTTTTATACTCCATCATTGCCGAAATATCATACGCCACCATCCCACGTATAAAATACTCTCCCCAACCCGTACTTGAGACTGCACAAGTGGCATTATTAGCATAGGTTCCTGCACCAATAATCGGAGAATCACCAATACGATTCCATTTTTTGGCTGTCATACCACCTGTAGAGGTTCCTGCGGCAAGATTTCCGTTCTTATCGAGTGCTACACAGCCTACAGTTCCAAATTTAGAATCTTTAATCATGGGATCATAAAACGAAGTAGCGCTTTTCGAATCCACATGATTGGGTACGTCTTTAATTCTTTTTAAAACTTTCATTCGGTCTTCGGTATAAAAATACTTTGGATCTACAACTTCTACATTTCTTTCTTTTGCAAATTGCTCTGCTCCTCTACCAGAAAGCATTACATGTGGAGAGTTCAGCATTACCTCTTTGGCCAAATTGATTGGATTTTTTACTACTGAAACCCCAGCAACTGCACCTGCATTTAAAGTGCTTCCGTCCATAATGGAAGCGTCTAATTCATTGGTTTCTTCATATGTGAAAACAGCTCCTTTTCCAGCGTTAAACAATGGAGAGTCTTCAAGAATATTAATTGTTTTTTCTACTGCTTCAAGACTAGTTCCTCCGTTTTTAAGAATCGCATGCCCAACTTTTATGGCTTCTTCTAGTTTAGTTTTGTAAGCAGCTTCTTTTTCAGATGTCATGTTTTCTTTCAGAATTGTTCCTGCACCTCCATGAATTACAATTCCAAATGTATTGGAGGGTTCTTTAACACCTTCTTCAACAGTTATATGAGCTGTAGTTTCTGTTGGTTTTTTTTGTTGTTCTTTACACCCCAAAAACAAAGCAAAACTCAAAAAGATAAATACTTCTTTCATAAATCTAAGATAATTTGTGTTTACAATAATCTACTAATGCTATTCTTCCCTGGAAGAATCTAAATGTTAAATGTATACTATTTCCGCCATTATCTTCTAAGCTTATAGATTTATTTAACTCAAAATCACAAGGTTGATTACTACCTCCTTCAATCGCTATATTATCTGCATACAGAGCAAATCCTTTATTAGGTTTTCGTAAAGGCTCTATTTTACCAAGTATACCGGGGATCTCTCCAGATTTATTAATGATTAACGATCCAAACCCTTGAGTTTTCTCGATTACTACCTCAATATCCTCTTTAGGGTTTATATTCTTTAACATTATCGCTGGATACTTTGGATGTGCAATAAGTAAGGTATACAACTTACGTGTTCTAATAATAAAATGTGCTAATCCTTTTTCATCTGAACTTCCTTCGAGATAAGTTGAATTGTTTGCCACAAGTACAGCCTTAGCATTTTTAACAAGCTTTCTATTTTGATCCACTATTTTTATTGAAAAAATAAAAGGTTTGGCGCTAATCATCGTAGAGAGTTTCGACCATCGTCTTCTAAAAAACGTTTGATCTTTTGATAACTTCTTTTCGATCAAAGTGGCTAATTCTTCTGGCGTTTTTTTCTGAAGATTGATATAGCCAATCGTTTTAAGAATCCCTGGGATTTCTGTATCATCAAACCTTGCAGGTAAAATGTATTCCCGGCTTTCTTGAAACGCTCGAGCTTGCATCGAAACTCTCTCATGATTTGTCCATAATTTTTGATTGTAAAAACCTGATATAAATAGTACTGTATACCTGGCTTTGTCCTGATAAATCTCAGACAAATATTCATACAGATTTTTACCCCATAGATTTGCTTCTTCAAACAAATCATAGAATACCTTGATTCCTCTTTTCTTCAGGCTATTTGCAACTTCCTCTACATATGCCCGGTTCTCTCCCGCAAAAGAGAGCGCAACATCATACTCATAGCTGTTATTTTTCATCACTGACTTATTTTCTTTTTTAACCTAAAACTGACGTCTTTCTTTTTCAAAAAAACTTCTACTACAAAATTACTTTCTTTATTTGGAAATATTCCATTTTTAATAGGAAATATTCCAACAAAAGTTTTACTTTTAAACCGTAAAAAAACCGTACTCATGAAACCGAAAAACCACATAAAAGGCAGGGGTGCCCAAGAAAAAGTGCATAATAGATTCTCTGAAAATCGTTATGAAGTGAGAGATGATTTCTTAAATTATTGCCAAAAAGAAGGAGAGCAAATCGACAGGCATCAAACTACTTTTATTGAAACTTTTCCAAAAACCATTGTCAACAAAGTTACAAGCCCCGATGTTGGAATGATGTATTCTTTAAACCCGTATCAGGGATGTGAGCATGGATGTGTATACTGTTATGCTCGAAATACCCATGAATATTGGGGGTATGGTGCTGGTATTGATTTTGAAAGCAAAATTTTAGTCAAAAAAAATGCTCCAGAATTATTAGAAAAGAAGTTGAAAAACAAAAATTGGAAAGCCTATCCAATTTCTCTTTCAGGAAATACAGATTGCTACCAACCCATTGAGAAAAAACTCAAAATCACACGGCAATTATTGGAAATATTCCTAAAACACAAACATCCTGTAGGGATTATTACCAAAAATGCGCTCATTCAAAGAGACATAGATATCTTATCCGAATTGTCTAAAGATAACTTGGCTGTAGTTTTCTTATCTATTACTTCTTTAGAAGAAGAAACTCGGCGAATTTTAGAACCAAGAACTGCAAGTATAAAAAAGAGACTGGAGACTTTAGAGAAATTAAATTCTGCAGGAATTCCAACCAGTGTAATGATGGCCCCAATAATCCCTTCAATTAACAGTCATGAGATATTACCCCTTGCTAAAGAGATATCTAAAAGAGGTGCAAGAAGTGTTGGGTATACAGTGGTACGTCTCAACGGAGCCATAGGCGATATATTTACAAAGTGGCTTGAAAAAACACTTCCCGATCGAAAAGACAAGATACTTCATCAAATTATGGAATGTCATAATGGAAACCTTAATGATAGTGATTTTGGAAGAAGAATGACTGGATCTGGTCATACTGCCAATCAAATCCATCAGCTCTTTACATTAGCACGAAAGAAATATTTCCCAAAACAAGAAAAGCTTGAGTTAAACTGTGATCTACATGAACAATATAAAGATGGGCAGCTGAGGTTGTTTTGATTATACCTTTCCTTCCCATTCTTTATAAAATTGTTCTAAAAACGCTTCCATATACTCATGTCGTTGTAGCGCTAACTTTTTACCAGTTTCAGTATTCATCCTATCCTTGAGTAGCAACAACTTTTCATAGAAATGATTAATGGTTGGTGCTGTAGAGTTTTTGTATTCTTCTTTGGTCATATTAAGGTTAGGAGGAAACTTAGGATCATAAAGAAGCCTATTTTTGAAACCTCCATAATTGAAACATCTGGCAATACCAATAGCACCTATAGCATCTAATCGATCGGCATCCTGAATGACATCTAACTCTGGAGATCGGAATTTTTGTTCAAGATTACCTCCCTTAAAAGAAATATTCTCAATAATCAAAACGACATGGTTAATTACCTCTGCTTTTACGTCCAGGGTGTTAAGAAATGCTCTGGCTACTTTTGGCCCTACAGTTTCATCTCCTCCATGAAACTTGGAGTCTGCAATATCATGTAGCAATGCCCCAATAGCTACTATAAAGCTATCAACATTTTCTTGTTTTGAGATAAGATTTGCATTATTAAATACCCTTTGCGTATGAAACCAATCATGACCTCCTTCAGCACCTGATAATTTTTCTTTAACAAAATCAATAGTTCTAGAGATAACTTCTTGTTCTGTCATATCTTAAAAATATCTATTTAGCCAATGCCGGCTCCACCCATTTAAATTGAAACACTTCATCAGGAATAACCAATCTTTCACTAATACGCTGCATTCTTGCCGGTAATTTCATTACAAAATCACGAGCTTTTTCTGCTTCGTCTGTTAAGTCTGCAAGTTTATCTATCTCCCACTTATCAATCAAACGTTGCATAATATCGATATAGTCTTGCGACGTATACACTCCTAATCGTTGAGCAGCATTAGAAAACTCTTCAAAAGCAGTACCAATGGCATCTCCGGACTCTCTTAAGAAATGTGCGGGCATTACGATTTTTTTCTTCATCATATCGCTAAATGCAATCATCATCTGACTAGGGTCTACTTCAAAAATATTTTTTACAAATTCGCTATATGCATTAAAATGTCGCATCTCATCACCAGCTATAATTTTACACATCTTGGCGAGCGATTTGTTCGAATATTCTTTTGCCATTTTTGCCACCCGATTATGGGATACATAGGTAGCCAACTCTTGAAAACTGGTATATACAAAGTTCTTGTACGGGTCTCGATCTGTACCAATATCAAATCCATCATTAATCAGGTGCTGAGTGGTACGTTCTACCTCGATCATATTCACCCTTCCGGATAAATACAAATATTTGTTTAAAGTATCTCCGTGACGATTTTCTTCGCTGGTCCAATAACGTGTCCATCTCGACCATCCATTGCCTCTTTCTCCTTCATGCTGATTAATCCCTTCAACATCCATCAACCATGATTCATATGTTGGTAATGCTTCTTCGGTGATAGTATCGCCAACCAACACTACCCAAAAATCATATGGAAGTTCTTTAGCTAACTCTCTTAGTTCTTTTACTTCATCAAAAAACGTATCTTCATTTTGTGAGTTTGGTAAAAAATCTGTCGGCTGCCATACTTTATCAATTGGAATCAAAAATTTATCGATAAAAGAATCGACTTTCTTTTCTAACAATTGCATTACTTCTAATCTAATATTATCTAAAGCCATACTGTATATGTTATGTTCTTACTGCTTGGGTTACTCTTTGTTCTATTGTTTCTATTAGCGAATCTGTATCTTTTGAAACCGATAAAGGTTCGTGCACGTCAAGTGTTAAATGAATCCCTATTCCCATAGGAAAATTTCCAAAACGCACTAGTTTCCAACTATTATTTATGGTTACTGGTACGACTACTGCTTCGGGAGCATTTTTAAATAAAATTTTTAAGCCTGTTGAAGCAAACTTTTTCGGTGCTCCGTCTCTGCTTCGGGTTCCTTCTGGAAAAATTACAGCTGCAAACTTATTTTCTGAAATGAATTTTGCAAATTTCGATAATACCGGAATTGATTGTTTAGGGTTTTTTCTATCAATTAATGCATTCCCTCCATGTTTCAAATTGAAGGATATACTCGGGATCCCTTTTCCTAATTCAATCTTAGAAATAAACTTCGTCTTATGTCTTCGCATAAACCAAATAATCATTGGTATATCGAACATACTTTGATGATTCGAAACAATAATTTTGGCCGTGTTTTTAGGTAAATTTTGTTTATTTCTATAGCTAAATCTTACTCCCAGGATCAATAAGCATCCTAAAAGACATAAATTCATATAATCTACAACTTTTCTATGAGCTGCGGGGCTACCAAGTTTAAATGCAATCCATTGTGGTGGGTGAAAAATAACCAATGTAAGCCCAAAAAATATATAAAACAATATGCTTAATGGATACGAAAGTACCTTCTTAATCAATTTCATTTCAATTTTGTGTGAATGTCTAAAACATCTTTTTAAAGCAGCTCTAAAGACATTGCAAGTTCTGATATTATTTTTAGTTGACCAACAGTTTAACAGACTAAATTACAATGTTAAAAAAACAAAAAAAACCGTTCCTAAATTTGGAACGGTTTATAATGATTTTTCTTATAAATAATGCTGGATTTTAGCAATGCTCATTATAAGCATCCATAAGGTTTTCAGCAATCATTTCTGCCGGTCTTCCTTCGATATGATGACGCTCTAGCATGTGTACTAACTCTCCGTTTTTAAACAAGGCCATAGATGGCGATGATGGAGGGAAAGGAACCATATAACCTCGAGCCTTATCTGTTGCCTCTCTATCAACTCCTGCAAAAACAGTCACTAAATTATCAGGTTTTTTGCTATTATTTAATGAAGCTTTTGCTCCTGGGCGTGCATTTGCTGCGGCACAACCACATACCGAATTTACAACAACCAGTGTAGTCCCTTCTTTTGACATTGCCGATTCTACAGCATCTGCTGTATGTAATTCTTCAAAACCAATATTAGTAAGATCTTCACGCATTGGTTTTACTAAATCTGCTGGATACATATTTCTTTATTTTTCGTAATTACAATTTTGTGCAAAGGTACAAATTATGTACCATATCACAGCAACTGACAAGTAGTCGTAAAATCATCATTTAACTAACTTTATGATTATTTTATAGTAACAAACCAATGATTTTGTGGTCTAATTGAAATGTAATCCGAAAGTAACTAAAAATATTTTCGGTTATCTTTACAACCCAAAAAATTGTTTTGAATGATTAAATGGTTTATTGCCATACTAGGATATGTGTTTTTTAGATTTCCAGGAGCAATATTAGGTTTTTTATTAGGAAGCCTTCTCGACTCCACTTCAATTAAAACCAGTGGTGGCTTTAAAAAAGTGTTTTCACAAGGAGAAGAAAAAGTAACCCCAGCCGATTTTGAACTCAATTTACTTTCGCTTTCCTCAATAGTAATTAAAGCCGATGGAAGGGTAAACCAAACAGAATTAGACTATGTAAGGCGCTATTTTGTAAGCGCTTATGGAAAAGAACGTGCAAACGCCACTTTTAGAACCTTTAACGAAATTATTAAAAACAGACATGTATCTGCCCCTCATATTTGTATGTATATTAATCAACATACGCGTTATCCTTCTAGATTACAAATTCTTCACTTTTTGTTTGGAATAGCCAATGCTGATGGAAGTGTGAGCAATGCAGAAGCAGAAGAGATTGGTAGAATCGCAGGGTTTTTACGCATCAATTTCAAGGATTTTGAAAGTATCAAGGCGATGTTTTTCAAAACCGGAGACCATGCATATAAGATTCTCGAAATTGAAAAAACAGCAACGGATACCGAAGTTAAAAAAGCATTTAGAACCATGGCCAAAAAATATCATCCAGATAAACTACAACACATGGATGAGGTATACAAAAAAGGAGCTGAGGCTAAATTTAGAGAGGTTCAAAAAGCCTATGACCACATTAAAAAAGAAAGAGGGATTAACTAGTTGATGGTTGATGGTTGATGGTTGATGGTTGATGGAAAATAATCATCATATCCTTAAAAAAGAATCCATCTCTAAAAGATTCTCTTCCAAAGCGCACTCAAAAATGGTTTTTTTGGTAAGCTTGTGGTAATTTTTAAATCTTCAAGAACGGTAGTTTTTTCATCCAGGAATTTCAAAATCTTGGTACTATCATTTTTCTTAAATAATCTTGAAAACAAAGTAGAACCCAACCCATTGTCTTTGTACAATACATCTAAGAATAATAGATCATAATACCAAAACTTTGTTCTTTTCTCAAATCGAGATAAATCCTGATTCTTTTTAAGGTATTGAACCAACTTTTTTACCTTTTGATTTGATATCTGAAAGGTATATCCAGTGCTGGGCTTGGTCCAGCCTCCTGCCGTACCCATATATAGTACATTTTTAGAACTATTTTTCCTGAACTCATAGCAGGTCATTGGGATACAACCTTTTTCTTTTTCGGTAATAGTATACTCGGTAATTCCTTTTGCTTTTAGATATTTAATAATCTCATCCTCATATTCCTGCTCAACAAGCATTTCTTCAGAAAACAATGTATATTCAAATAGCGCTTCAGTAGCAGAAATTGGCAATACATACATAAATCTTGTGTTTCCTTTTTGAGCTACTTTAAAATCCATGAACGTTGCAACATCAGTATCAAAAAAGTTTTGATTTGTTTTTACAAACCAACCTACAAAATGTTGATTTAGAACCGGAAACTTACTTTGGTCTTTATATGCTGAAGAAAATATAATACTATTAAACACTTTGTCTCCAAAATAAACCCCTTGACTCGTTTTAACTTGAGCGATATCTCCTTCATCTTTAAGAGAAACAACCGATTCATGAGCAATAGTAATATTTGTCTTTTCTTTTAAAACACGTAGCAATAATTCATAAAAATCTTCCCCTTTAATCATTTTATATTGATACGGAGTAATTTTTATTTGTTTGGAAAAATCATCACTCCCAAAATAAATATGATTCCATTTTTTGGTAACGATATGATCCCACGCTCCATTGTCTTCTTCCCAAAAACACCAGGTACGGTCATTCTGATTCTTGACTTCTTTATCAATGAGCAAAATTTGTTTTTGATCAAAAAATGAATCCAAAACCATTTGATATGCAAGCATGAGCCCTGAGGCACCCATCCCAGTAATTATGTAATCGTACTTCTGCATAGTATTGGGTTTAAAGATAGAATGAAAATTCAATACTATGAAAATAATAACAGGTATTAAGAAGTGTTTTTTGCATATCTTTAGCTTCAAGTACACAAAAAAATGAAGGCTACACTATTTTTATTGGTTTTTATCGCTCCTTTGGTTTTGATCAATGCTCAAGATACACTAAAAGCAGATACTCCTAAAGTGACTAAACTCAGCATTGGAAACACGATTGAATTAAACTCAAACCACATAAAATTTATAAAAATAAAAGAAGATTCTCGATGCCCTTCAGATGTGACCTGTATGTGGGCTGGACAAGTAACCGCGATTATTGGTTTCTATGAAAAGGGAGTCTTAAAAGAAGAAAAGGAGTTCATTTTTGGAGCACAGGCCATTAACCCAGATGCGATTGAAGAGATTGCAAAAACTAAAGAAAAAACTATTTATGGATATAATGTGAGTCCCTACCCCTCTTCAAAAAAAGCTATTCCTACAGAAGAATATTGTTTGGAATTGCTTATACAATAAAACCAAATTTCACTCTATGCATTTGATCTGCAATTTTTCCTTTATTTTATGATCGCCAACAAGACAAAAGCTCACTTAGCCTTATTGAGCGTAAACATAATTTATGGCGCAAATTATTTAATTGCTAAAGGTCTGATGCCTCATAAAATTGAAGCCTCCGCCCTAGTGTTTCTTCGTATTAGCGGGGCTGGACTTTTGTTCTTTATTCTAAAATTTTTTATTAAAGAAAGCGTAGAACGAAGAGATCTTGCACGCCTAGCCTTATGTGGCTTACTCGGTGTGGCGACCAACCAGTTTTTTTCGATGAATGGATTAAGTCTTACTTCTCCCGTGGATGCCGCAATTATTATCACTGCAATGCCCATTTTTACGGTAATTATAAGTCGGTTTTTACTAAAAGAGCCCTTTACAATACAAAGGTTATTAGGGATTTCTATAGGTGGTACAGGTGCAGCTCTACTTATTTATCTAGGTAATTCTGGGCTTGGTACGGGTTCTCTAAAAGGAAACATTTTTGTCTTTATTAATGCTCTTGCTTTTGCTTTTTACTTGGTAATTATTAAACCTTTAATGTCGAAGTACAAACCAATTACCGTAATCGTGTGGACGTTCCTGTTTGGGTTTATTTTTATGTTTCCTTTTTGTATCCAAAAATTGGTTAATACTGATTTTTCCTCTTTTGCTACTATAAACTGGGTTTCTCTGTTTTATGTCGTAGTTGGCCCAACGTTTTTAGCGTATTTATTAAATATGTTTGCATTACAATATGTGAAACCCACAGTTTCTAGCAGCTATATCTATGTGCAACCAGCTGTTGCCATGATACTTGTTGCATTGATGTCATATATCGTTGTAGACAGTCAGTACAAAGGAGATATTACATTAACAAAATTATTGTGTTGTGTGTTAATTTTTTTAGGAGTGTACTTGATTAGCAGCAAACCAATACAATGGCTTAAGAAGTCAAACACATAAGTCTAGTGGCACCCACAATCTGATTTACCACAAGAGTCCAGTCTTTTTTTCTTAGATCCGGCTGTAGAAGGTTTTAGAAAAAATTTTCGAATTAAAAACCCTATTGCAAAAGCAAATACAAGAAGGACGAGTATATTTTGTATAAGTATATTCATGATTCACAATAGGTTGTAAAAAGATACAAAAACTTTTTCTTTTTTTATTTTAAAATTTGATAAACGACAAGAGCAACACTATAGGCAAAAACACTCATAAATACAAGTTGCGTCATAGGCCATTTCCAACCATTTGTTTCTCGTTTCACGATCGCCAAGGTACTCATGCATTGCATGGCAAAAGCATAAAATAACAGCAATGAAAAACCACTTGCCAAATTAAACAAAGGAGCACCGGTAACTGGATTAACCTCTGCTGCCATTCTATTTTTTATGGTCTCTTCTTCATCACTACCCACACTATAAATTGTAGCTAGGGTTCCCACAAAGACCTCTCTTGCCGCAAAAGAGCTGATAATTCCGATTCCTATTTTCCAGTCATATCCTAGTGGTGACACTATGGGTTCAATTGCTTTTCCGGCATATCCAATGAATGAATATTCTAGTTTCTGAGATGCTATTTTCTGATCCAATTCTTCTTGAGAAAGGTCAGTATACGTATTGGTAACTATCTGCTCAGCATTATTAAATTTTTCGTTGGGTCCAAAACTTGCTAGTACCCATAAAATTATTGAAATTGCTAGAATAATCTTACCCGCACCAAGGACAAACGCTTTCGTTTTTTCTATAACATTTATAACAACGTTTTTAAACAAAGGAACTTTATATCCAGGCATTTCGATAATAAAGTATGACTTGCTTTTGATCTTCAATATTTTGTTAAGCAACCATGCCGATCCAACCGCAGTTCCAAAACCAAGAAAATACAAAAACATTAGAGTAAGACTTTGGTAACTAAATATCCATCCTACTTTTTCGTCGGGAATAACTAATGCAATAATAATAAGGTATACCGGTAACCTTGCCGAACAGGTTGTAAACGGTACTACAAGTATAGTGATTAGTCTCTCTTTCCAGTTTTCTATATTTCTGGTAGCCATAACTGCAGGGATTGCACAAGCAGTTCCAGATACTAAAGGCACTACACTTTTCCCACTTAATCCAAATCGTCTCATCACTCTATCCATTAGAAAGACAACACGACTCATATATCCACTTTCTTCAAGTATAGAGATAAATAGAAATAGAAATGCTATTTGCGGAATAAAAATAACGATCCCCCCTAGCCCAGGAATAATTCCTTCGGTGATTAGGTCCACAAAAGGACCTGCAGGAAGTGTGGTTTTTGCAGCCTCGCTAAGCCAGGCAAATCCTTCATCGATTAAATCCATTGGATAAGACGACCAATCATAAATTGCCTGAAATATCAATAATAGGATTCCAAAGAAAATAAAGTACCCCCAAAATTTATGTGTAAGTACTCTATCTAATTTCGCCCGCATTCCAGTTGCGGCTTTTTCATCAACAATAAGTCCCTTTTTAAGTACATTATTAATGAATTGATATCTTTTTATAGTTTCTTTTTGTTGTAGTCGCTTAAGCTCACTTTCAGATTTAATCTTAAAATCTGGTGCAATTGTGATATCTTGTTTGTTAAATTTCCTAAAATTTACATCTTGCGTAATCACCAACCATAATTTATATAAGGATTGATTCGGAAATGCTTTTTGTAGTCTATCAAAATAATCTGGTGCAAAAGATAAAGCGTTTACACATGGCAACTTAGGCAATAATGTATAGGATTCTATCAGTTTCTTAAGTTCATCTATCCCTTCTTTCTTTCGAGCACTTACCAAAGCTATTTTGGTATTAAGTTCTTTTTCTAATGCTGAAATATCTAACGAGATCCCTTTCCGATTCATTCGATCCGCCATATTGATCACAAGAATTGTAGGGATTTCTAAATCTTTTATTTGAGTAAAAAGTAGCAAATTTCTCTTCAAGTTTTCTACATCACTCACCACCACGGCAACATCAGGAAAATCTTTATCCTTTTTGTTGAGGAGCAATTCGATAACAACATTTTCGTCTAACGAAGAGGCATTAAGGCTGTAAGTACCGGGTAAATCAAGGATATGGGCTTTAACCCCTCGAGAGAGTCTACATATACCTTCTTTTTTTTCTACAGTAATACCAGGATAATTTCCTACTTGTTGATTAAGCCCTGTGAGCAAATTAAAAACAGAGGTTTTTCCGGTATTTGGGTTTCCTATTAGTGAAACTTTAATTTGCTTGGCCATAAAAAACTGCTATTGAATAATTTGAACTTCTATCTGAGCTGCAATTTCTTTACGGATCGCTAGATGACTACCATTAATATTGAGATAAATCGGGCACTGAAAAGGAGCTGTTTGAAGCAATTGCACTTCATTTCCAGGTAAACAACCCATTTCTAATAACTTAAGCGGGATAATATCTGATGTAATTTCCTTAATCAAGGCTCGCTGACCTTGTTTTAGAGAAGCAATTGTAGTCTTCAAATTTTATTTAGATTGATTTTAAACAAGGCAAAAATAGCATAAAAAAACGTATTCAAAAAGCTAAACTTTTAAAATAAAAATAATAGGTAGCCGATATACGTTTTAGTCTTTGTTATTTTTTTTCTTCAAAATCTTGATATCTTCCAGTAAACGATCAATATCATCAGGATTAGTTCCATCATAAAAACCGCGGATACGTTTCTTTGTATCGACCAAGACAAAATTCTCTGTATGCACCATATCATATGGCCCACCATCCCCATCAGATTTTGCGGCTAAATACGATTTACGGGCTAAGTCATAGATTTGCTTTTTATCGCCTGTGACCAGATTCCATTTTGCATCATCGACCCCTATGTTTAAAGCGTATTTTTTTAGTCTGGCAACACTATCAATTTTGGGTGTTACACTATGGGAGAGCAATAAAACATCATTATCATCTTTTAACCGGTCCTGAATTTCTTTCATATGATCAGTCATAATCGGACAGATCGTTTGGCACGTAGTAAAGAAAAAATCGGCTACATAGATTTTATCCTTATAATTTTCTTGAGTTACTATTTCACCATTTTGATTGATCAATTCAAAATCGGCAATCTTATGATACTTACGAATGTATTGCACTGTAGTATCTACCAATTCTTTATTCACCATCTCTGGTTCGTACACTGGTAAAATTTTATTCGGTTTAAGAATAGAATATATTATGGAAATAATGATTGCAGAAAGCACAAAAAGCACTACCGCAAAAAATTTATATTTAGAAAAAAATTGAAGCATATTTGTTTTTTGTGCCTGCAAAATTACAAGGATTATACGCTATTTTACATTAAAAATATACTAAATCTTGCGATATCGTATATCGATATTTTTATATACTCATGTAAAAGGTTACTTTTGCGTGATTTAATTTTGAAGAACGACCTATGAGTCCATTTTTTGTAAAAGCAATTCAATTGCTGCTAAGTTTATCTATTCTAATTGTTTTGCATGAACTTGGCCATTTTATTCCCGCTAAGTTATTTAAAACAAGAGTAGAAAAATTCTACTTGTTTTTTGATATAAAATTTTCTCTGTTTAAGAAAAAAATAGGCGAAACTGTATATGGTATTGGCTGGCTTCCTCTTGGTGGCTATGTGAAAATTGCCGGTATGATTGATGAGAGTATGGACAAAGAACAAATGGCTGGACCACCACAGCCGTGGGAATTTAGATCTAAACCAGCCTGGCAACGTTTAATTATTATGCTGGGTGGAGTAACCGTAAATATTATTCTTGGGTTTTTGATCTATATGGCCATTATTTTTACATGGGGTACAGATCATGTAGGTATCGATGACCTCCCAAACGGGTTTGCTATAGATGAGTCTTTTAAACAGTATGGATTTGAAGATGGAGATCTAATCATAGCGTTAAATGGGGAAGAGATTGAAGATGTTATAGATGTTAATCATCATTTATTCTTAAGAGATATAAAAAATATTAGTGTTTTGCACCAAAACGGGCAAGAAGAAACCATTGCTATTCCTGAAGATATTGGAACGATTATGTTCGAAAAAGGAATTCGCAGACCTTTTATGCCTATATCCGCTCCTATACTTGGAGCAGTAGAACCTGAATCTGCAGCAGAAAAAGCCGGACTACAAGAAGGAGATAAGTTTATTAAAGTTAACGGAGAAAAAATCAAGTATTGGAATGATTTTATGCGCTTAAAAACAGCAGATTCTACCAATACAGCCGTACAGATTACCTATGAGAGAAATGGGCAAGAAAATACGGTGTCAATAACTCCAGATGAAGAAGGAATCTTAGGTGTTTATCCAAAAGTAGATTACAATATTAAACATAAAGATTATTCTTTGGTAGAGAGTATTTCTAAAGGTTTTGAATATGGATACTGGACATTACATGACTATGTAGCTCAATTTAAATATGTCTTTACCAAAAAAGGCGCAAGCCAGGTTGGTGGGTTTGGAGCGATTGGTAACCTTTTTCCAGATGCCTGGAACTGGAAAGCATTTTGGGGAACTACAGCTTTTATATCTATAATATTAGCGTTTATGAATATTTTGCCAATCCCAGCTTTAGATGGTGGCCATGTAATGTTTTTATTATATGAAATTATTGCTGGAAGAAAACCAAATGATAAATTTATGGAATATGCACAACTTGTTGGTTTTATTATTCTTATAGCACTATTATTGTTTGCAAACGGTAATGACATCTATAGAGCAATAACAGGAAAGTGATAAAAAATAAAAAAAATCTTTTTGAGAACTAAAAAATAGTATATATTTGCACTCGCAAAAAGAGAAAAACACTCTATATTTGCAAAACATAAATTCCTCCTTAGCTCAGTTGGTTAGAGCATCTGACTGTTAATCAGAGGGTCCTTGGTTCGAGCCCAAGAGGAGGAGCAAAGAAGAAGAAACGTTATCTGAAAAGATGACGTTTTTTTGTTTTATACCCTTTTGGCGGGTAAGTCTATTCTTGATAAGAGTAAAGCACAGGTATACTATTCTATATTTTGTAACACCTAGCACCATCCTAACCAATGCTTATAAATCACTTTGTAGGGGTGTTTGTATGGGTAGATATTTAGTAAAACAAAGTAAATACATTTTATTTTTGTCACACTTAAATCTATACCGTTTACTATCCTGTGAGCTCCTTTTTTTGTTATTGTCATGACATACCTTTTTACGTCTTTATTATTTTTTGTCGAAAAAAGCCAAATGAAAATAGGGTAATTAGGATTGTAGCTGTATAAGCTATAGAAAACGATATAATTCTTAAAAGCCCCTAATATATGAGACAAATTTCTACCCTACTAGTATTCCTTTTAAGTTATAGTCTTTTTGCACAACATGCAGAACTTGTAAAAGATATAAATCAAAATTTTACAGGCTACGCGTATGTAGAATACATTACCGAATTTAACGGAAAACTCTATTTTTTAGCTGATGATAGAATTCATGGAGAAGAACTATGGGTAAGTGACGGAACCACAGCAGGCACTCATCTTTTGGCAGATATTCGACCAGGAAGTTATAGTTCTAACCCAAAGGATTTTGTAGAATTAAACGGAAAACTATATTTCTCTGCTAGAGGTGCTCATATAGGTGCTGAATTATGGGAAACCGATGGAACCCCAGAAGGGACACAATTGGTTGCTGATATCAATCCACAACCAGGTAACGGAGGTGTTGGTAACCTCACAGTATTTAATAACAAACTCTATTTTAGCGCTAATGATGGTGTTAATGGAGTCGAATTATGGACCAGTGATGGAACCGCAGCGGGTACCACCATGGTAAAAGATATTTATCCCGGTTCGTCTAACAGTTATCCTAATGATTTTAAAATATACAATAACAAGTTATATTTTGAAGCAAATGATGGTGTTTATGGAGATGAATTATGGGTAAGTGACGGAACCGAAGCAGGAACACAACTAGTAAAAGATATTTATCCCGGTTCTAGAGGTTCTAGGGTTGCTGATATAGAAGTCTATAATGGAAAATTATATTTTCAAGCAGATAATGGCATCCACGGAAGCGAGCTATGGGTAAGTGATGGAACCGAAGCAGGAACACAACTGTTTAAGGATATTCAAGTTGGAGCATATGGATCAAACACTCGTCATTTGTACGTTTTTAATGGAAAATTATATTTTCAGGCTAGTGAACCTACCAATGGTAATGAGTTGTGGGTAAGTGATGGTACTGTATTAGGAACAACACTTTTTTACGATGTTAAAACAGGAGGTAGTGGAAGTCGTCCACAAAATTTTTCAACGTATAACAACAAAATGTATTTTGCCGCAGATGACGGAGTTCATGGGAATGAGTTGTGGGAGACCGATGGAACCATTGCCGGAACCAAATTGGCTGTTGATATTAATCCGGGATCAGATCGAAGTAATCCAATAGATTTAGTTGTATTTGACAATAAATTATTCTTTTCTGCCGAAGACGAAAATGCAGGTCTGGAATTGTTTAGTACAGACGGTACCGAAAGTGGCACCCAACAAATAAGCTATATCGATCAAGGAACAAGCAATAGTTCGATGAAAGATCCGGTAACATTTAACAACAAGCTACTTTTTGGTGCTCGTGATGGAATTAATGGAAATGAATTATGGATAAGTGATGGTACCGAAACAGGAACCCAAATGCTAAAAGACATTAGGGCAGGATCATATGCTTCTGGACCATCATACTTAACTGTATTCAATAACAAAGTGTACTTTGAAGCGAACGATGGTATTCATGGTAGCGAATTATGGGAAACCGATGGCACAGAAGCTGGTACAAAATTGGCGGTTGATATTATTGATGGAAATGTGAGTGCAGAACCAAGATATTTAACCGTTTTTCAAGGGGAGTTATATTTTACGGTTTACAATCCTACAGGTGGTCAAGAGCTTTTTAAAACGGATGGCACCAAAGCGGGCACCCAAATGATTGATGTTTTTAAGTTAACTTCAGGGGTGGCAAATATTTATGAAATAGTAGTTGTAAATAACAAGTTGTATTTAGCAGCTTCTACCCCTAACGATGGAACAGAAGTATGGGAAACTGATGGTACTGAGGCAGGCAGTAACATAGCTTTTGAAACAGGAGTAGGTATCGCATCTGGGTATCCTCGCCATTTAACTTCTTATAACGGAGAACTGTATTATTTTTCATATGACCCAACTACAACTGGTGGTGAGCTTTGGGCTTTTGACCCAGCAACAGATACGAATCGATTAATCAAAGATATTAATCCGGGTACTAGTGGTAGTAACCCTGAAGACTTATATGTGTTTAATGGAAAAATTTATTTTTCGGCCGATGATGGTATCCACGGAAGAGAATTATGGTCAAGTGATGGTACCGAAGCTGGTACTCAACTAGTAGCCAATATCCACGAAGGTAATTCTTCCTCATATCCTGGTTATTTTGGAGCACTTAACAACCGTTTATATTTTAGAGCTAATGATGGCATTCATGGTGACGAATTGTGGGAAACCGATGGTACCCAATCAGGCACCCGAATAGCGGCAGATATCAATCCAAGACAAAATTCAGGTTCTAGTGTAGATTTTTTAACAGCATTAAATAATAGATTATACTTTCGTGCCAAGGATGCGATACATAGTGATGAACTTTATGTATTTATTCCGTACGATTGCAACAGCCTACCTTCAAACAAATTATTTGTAAGTGAAACAGGAACTGATTCGGCCACCGGAACTTCCTGGAGTGAGTCTACTACCCTAAAACAAGCATTAAAAATCGTACAAAGTTGCCCTGCTGTAGAAGAAATTTGGGTGCAACAAGGAACCTATGTGCCCGGAAAAAATTCTTCGGATGCATTTCATATTCCTGATAACATAAAAATATATGGAGGTTTTAATGGAACCGAAACCATGTTATCTGAAAGAGATTGGGTAAACAATACAACGATTTTAAGTGGTGATATTGGTATACCAGGGGATGATGCAGGAAATTCAGAAACGATTATTAACATCGAGAATAGAGAAAATATACTACTCGATGGTTTTGTTATAGAAGGTGGAACCGCGACTATCGAAACCAACATCAACAGAACAACTGACACTAATGGAGGAGCAATTTATACGTCTGATTCAAATAACATTACCATTACCAATTGTATTTTTAGAAATAATCAGGCACAATTAGGTGCAGTGATGTATTCCGAAGGTTCTTCTGGCAACACTTCCTTTATCAATTGTTTATTTTATGATAATATTGCAACAGTAGAAAATCCTTTCCAAACAGGAACACAAAATTTACTATTTACCAACTGTACTGTAGTAAACAATACGGCTGCAGCTAGTTTTGGAATATTTGGAACAAGTACCGGAGATATTTCTTTGATAAATAGTATTGTTGAAGGGAACAATCCATTAAATTTCAATACAACCAATACGGGAAGTTTAACCGCAACCTATAGCTACTTAAAAGGAGAAAATCCTTCAGGCGCAGGAAACATTGATGGGACAACCGTTACCGATGTACTATTCAAAGATATTACAAACCATGATTTTTCGCTACAAGTTACTTCTCCATTAGTAGATCAAGGAAACAATACAGCGAATACCGAAGTCAAAGGACTAGGAGGAAATGACCGTATCATTGATGGAGATTTAAATACTACTGCAACCATTGATATCGGAGCTTTTGAATATGATCGATTAGATCAAAATATTACATTTAATGCTTTAGTCGAAGTAACATACGGAGATGACAATTTCAATCTATCTGCTAGTTCTGATTCAAGTTTACCCATTATATATAATAGTTCGGATACCTCTGTTGCAACCATTTCTGGAAACACCGTGACTATTGTAGGTGTAGGAACAACAACTATTACAGCTAGTCAGGTAGGAAATAGAGATTATAAACCTGCAACAGACACTGACCAAGCATTAATAGTAAATCCAAAACCTATTACCGTAACGGCTGATGCAGGACAATCTAAAGTATTTGAAAGTATAGAGCCTATACTTACGTACTCTATTACTACAGGAAGTTTAATCGGGAACGATGTTTTAATCGGAACCTTAGAACGAGAAGCTGGAGAAGATGCTGGGTTATACCCAATCAATCAAGGAACATTGGATCACCCTAATTACAATATTACTTTTAAATCGAATGATTTTGAGATCATCAAAGAAATTCAAGAAAATTCAGATACTGAGGAAGGTCCTATCAGTTTATACCCTAATCCAACAGTACACCAAATTCAAATTACTGAAATCCCATCAAACAATCGCATATCGATTTACAACGCAAATGGAAGATTAGTAAAAAGAATATTAGATTATTCAAAAGAAGAAACTATAAACGTAGCAACATTACCTTCCGGAATGTACATGATAGAAGTCTTGTTTTTTGATTTCAAAAGAAAAAAAATCCTAAAGAAATTCATTAAAAATTAAGCAAAACTGATTACATTTAAAGACACTTCTTAAGAAGGAATTTAAATTCGAAACGTCATCTTTTAAGGTGACGTTTTTATTTTTATTACTCTAACCAAAAGTTTATTTCAACTGAAGAAAAAGTTGACTAAAAGCAATATAATTCTGGGAGCAATCAAGTTGATGCCAAGAATTTGTTTTAATTTTTTGTTAAATTTTACTTAAAAAACCTACTTTTGCAAAAATCGAAATGATCTAAACACCTACTTGAATGAAAAAAACATTACTTCTTTTATTTATGCTTTCTATCAGTATGATGAATGCACAATACAATACTGATGCCCCCTGGATGAAAACTATTCAAACTAAGAAAAAGAATAGTACAAATTATCAACCCACATTCACAGAAATCCAAAATGCCTTTAATCAATATTGGGAAACCAGAGACCCTAGTAAAAAAGGAAGCGGATATAAACCCTTTAAACGTTGGGAATATATATGGGAAAATGTAGCAAACGCTGAGGGATATTTGCCAACTTCAAAAGATAAATGGATCTCATGGCAAAATAAAACAAATACTCAAAAAGCAATTGGTACTAACGATTTAAGTGACTGGAAGCCGTTAGGGCCATATACGCACACCAATACAGGGTCTTGGTCCTCTGGGCAGGCAAGAATTAATGTAATTTATATAGATCCAAGTACTTCGACAACATGGTATATTGGAACTCCAGCAGGGGGATTATGGAAATCTACAGATTCTGGTGCCAATTGGGCACCATTGACTGATAATTTACCGCAGATAGGTGTTTCAGGAATCGCTGTTGATTATTCGAATTCAAATATTGTATACATAACCACAGGTGATGACGATGGAGCAGACACGCAGAGTGCCGGTGTTTTTAAATCAACAGATGGAGGCGCAACATGGAATCAAACAGGATTAAATCCAGATAACACTCCTTTTTCGATGAATGAAATCTATATGCATCCCACAAATTCTAATGTTTTATGGGTAGCTACAAGTTCTGGGCTTTTTAAAACTATAGATGCGGGAGTTTCTTGGACGAATACATTACCTGGTAATATAAAAGATCTCAAACTTAAACCAGGAGATCCAAACACCATCTATGCCGTTACTCCTAGTCAATTTTTTAAATCTGAAAATGGAGGGGATTCATTTACTCTGATTACAAATGGAGTACCTACTAATGGAAGTAGAATGGTAATTGATGTAACTCCAGCCAATGCAAATTATGTATATATTTTAAGTGCAAATGCAGATCAATCCTTTCAAGGAGTATATCAATCAACAGACAGTGGTACTTCATTTTCGATTAGAGATGCAATTGTTGATCCAGCACTTAATCCCGATATCTTAGAAAGCACGCAAGCATATTATGACCTTGCCTTAGGTGTATCTGATACAGATGCAAATGAAATCTATGTTGGTTGTTTAAATGTTTGGAAATCTAGCGATGGAGGAACTAATTTTACAAAGTTGAACGAGTGGTCAGAACCTTCGGCTGCGGCTTATACTCATGCCGATATTCACATGATACGCGCATTTAATAATACTATTTTTGTTTGTTCTGATGGAGGAATATATTCTTCAACTGATGGTGGAGTTAACTTTACAGATCATACCGCAGGTATCCAGGCTAGTCAATTCTACAAAATTGCGGTTTCTCCTAAAAACGCAAACAAAATGGTAGGTGGGCTTCAAGATAATGGAGGACATGCATACAATGACGGAGACGGTAACTGGTTAAATTATTACGGTGCTGATGGTATGGATACTGCCATCGACCCTATAAATGACGATCAATACTATGGATTCATTCAAAATGGAGGATATTTATTTATATCTGATAATGCCGGAAGCAGTGCAACAAATTGGATAGAGCAACCTGCAGGTTCTTCAGGTAAATGGGTAACGCCATTGGTCTCAAATTCTAATGGGCAAATCTTTGCAGCGTATAATAAGTTATACCGCGTAAATGACGTAGAAGATGGTTGGATAGAATTAGCAGATATAGGAATCGCCGCAGATCAAATAGAAATTGCCCCTTCAGACGATAATAGAATATATATTGCTGCAGGTGGTGTTCTTAAAAGAAGTGACGATGCCGGTAGAACCATAACAGATATTTATAATTTTGGTGGGATTAAAGGAATAGCCGTACACAGCACCAACCCTGATATTGTATGGGTTACAACAAATAATAGAGTATTTAGGTCTGATGACGGAGGAAGCAGCTTTAATAACATAACAGCTAATTTACCAGTAAACGACAACTACTTTTTTCTAAACGATATTGTACATCAAGCAGGAAATGAGCAAAATCCAATTTATGTTGCTACCAGTATAGGCGTATACAGAACTGTGGATGATGGAAGCTGGACACCATTTTTTAATAATTTACCTACTACTATTGTAAATGACTTAGAAATTAATATCCCAGACAACTCTATTACTGCAGCGACTTATGGAAGAGGTATTTGGAGATCATCGCTTCCTACATGCACCACTTTAACGGCTAAAAAAGAAGCATCAATTGATGGTAGCTCTTCACAAACCGTATCCTCTACAATTGAACTTTGTACAGGACAATCGGCCAAACTAAATCTAAACATCACTAGTGGTAGTAATCCAACATACAACTGGACAGGACCCAATGGTTTCTCAAGTACTAATGCTTCAATTTCTTTTGATAACATAACATTAGACCATGTTGGTACATATACTGTTGTAATGGATGCTCCAAGTACATGCGGATCTGCAGAATATGTTTTTTCTATAGATGTTGAACAAGTGGGGATCCAACCAAAAAGCAGCAGCCTTACAGGAATTTGTGTTGAAGAATCTGTAGTCTTAACGGCGACAGGTAGTAATTTAGGTTATAAATGGTATGATACAGATGCCGGAGGCGAAGTTATTGCCACAGGTGATTCATTTACAACCCCTGTACTTACAGAAGATGTTACTTATTATGTTGCTGGTGCTTCTTCAATAATAACAACAGAAGACATTCCTTCTCCAGGAATTAATACCGCAGAAGATTTTAATTTCCCGCAAGGTTTGGTTTTTAATACAAATGATGATATTGTTTTAGAGTCTTTTATGGTCTCTGCAATGTCTGAAGGAAATAGAACTATTGTAGTTCAAGATGAACTAGGAAACATAATTGCATCAACATCAATTAATATTCCTGAAGGAGAATCTAGAGTTGCTGTTAATTTTGATATTCCGAAAGGGAAAAATTATACAATTGCACTTACAGGAGATTTGATCGAAATGCGAAGAACACGTTCTGGAAATGGAGTCAGCTATCCATACACGTCGCCTTCTGATATAGTTTCTATTATTGGCAGTACAGTAACCAACCCAGGTTTTTATTATTTCTTCTATGATTGGACATTTACCTCAAAAGGTGGACGCTGCGAATCTGTGAGAACACCTGTTACTATAGATGTAAACAAAAACGACATAAGCGAAATAACTACATATGCGATTGATGCTAATGAAGGTATTTCATTAAATAATGAAGATGTAATAACCATTATCGAGGGATCTAATTTATCCCTTAACCTTAATGGTTCTACTTTTGACGGAACTCTAGAATGGACCTCTCCTACAAACGAAGTCTTTACAGGGAATAATGTAACCCTTGAGAACATAAAAAACAATGCCTCTGAAGAAGGAAGTTGGTCTGTAAAAGCAAATTTTGTTTCAGATTGTGGGCCTTCAACGCAAACAATCACGTTTGACGTTAAGGTAAAAGCAAATCATCCTGAAGGCATAGCGATGTATCCTAATCCTGCAAGTGATGTTCTTACAATCAATAGTAATGATGATTTTGAGAATACAACAGTAACAATCTTCGATATGCAAGGAAGAGAGATTAGTAATATCGTAAATGTTAATCAGGTACATTCTGATGAACTAGAATTGGATATTAGAGGTTTAGCTGCCGGTTCTTACTTCATAAAAGTTGAAACGAATCAAACGCGAGTAACCAAGCGAATCTTAAAACAATAAACACTTTGTGTTTACATTAATAAAAAAGCCAACTAGATCTAGTTGGCTTTTTTATTATCCAGGAATGCAACGGCTATTTCTTGATTTTTAACCACTACTCGTTACAAACAAGCAACAGTAACACACTAAGATACAATGAGCGTACTCATAACGGGCTTTAGGGTGTTTATGTACAGGCTACAGACCGTTCGTATATACCCTCCAGGTCGTTTTGAACGGGTTATTGACCGTTAGCTACCCCCCAACAGGGTGTCTTGACACCCCCTTATACCCCGTCTCGACACCCCTATACATAGTTTGATAACACCCTGTTGACCGTCTCGAACACCCTAACACCTTTATGAAAATACCTTGTACCTCATTTTGGACATAAAAGTGGCATTCAAGTAATTCACGGCACCATCTATTATTCACAAAAAGATGATATTCATCTCAATCATGTCAAAAATTATCAGTTTTTGACAAGTCAATTTTTTCTATCATGTATTTATTTTGCATTTGGAAAAATGTAATACCCCATAAAATGTATCTAATGAAAAAAGTAATCACATTATTAATTTTATTTTTAAGTATTGTTTCTTGTAGCTCGTCTGATGACAATGCAGCCGCTGCTGGAACTGGTATTATAATCGATGCTAAAGATTTTTTTACAGAAATTAACGAAAACCCTGAAAAAGGTCTGAGTTTAGGAACCATCGAGGCATCTGTTAATCAAGGAGAGTTATCGTTTGCAATCGATAAGCAATCTCCTGAGGGAGCCTTAGAATTAAATGAAAGTACTGGTGAGCTTCAAGTGATTAATGAAACACTATTTGATTATGAACTACATCCAGAATTAACTGCTACTGCCAATATTTCTAGTGGAGGTACTACAGAAACTATTGATATAACTGTAAGTTTAAAAAACCTAAACAATTGCTTCATTTCTAAAATTAGTACAGGAACAAAAAGCAACCTTATTGAAGAAAGATTCTACGATGATCAAAATCGTATTTCTATAGTGAAAAAATATGTGAACGAAGGTAGCACTCTTGTCACCACTCACACATATACTTATGAGACAGATAAAATAACGGTAAAAAACTTAGAGCATCGCAGAAATTATGAATGGGATAGCAAATACACCTTAAAAGATGGCTTAGCTATTGAAATGGAAGAACTTAAAATACCTGATCTCAGATTAGAATATGACAGGACTCAAACCTGGGAGTATGACGAAAACAATTTTATTATCACAGATAATACTGTAGATCAGAGATATGCCGGAAATATTACTGCAACAGGCTTTAATTATATAATTGAAGATGAAAATTTATCAAAATCAGTAGTAATTGCGGTTGTAAATACAAATTCTACTACAATCACTTCAGAATATGCCTATGACTCATCTTTAGAAAATAAACAAAACTATGGAACACCATTCTTAGGGAGAGCCTATAAAAACCTGGTTACAAAACAGGAAAGAACAACTAAAGATATGGATGACAATATTACTGATCAGCGTACTCTAGAATACTCTTATGTTCTTAATAATGAAGGATATATCGTAGAAGAAAAAGTTGGCGATACGACCATTTATTATGAATACTTCTGTATTGAAGAATAAAATAGTATGCAAGATAATACCTAACGCTAATGGCTGAAGCTTGAAAACGAGTCTCTGCCATTAGCTTTTTTAATCTTTATCCTTTCTCCATATATATTTGATAAGGAAAGCTAGAAAAGTTATACTTTTTATATCCATGACCAGCAATGGTTGTTTCTGTTTCAAACACATTAAATCTTTTTTGAGCACCCGGTTTTTCTCCCCAAACTCTTTTTGGCAAACAAAGTAGTAATCCATTTTCATTACCCATTGCCCACCAAAAATTACTCGTCTTTGGATATACTTCAATTCCTAAATTATTATGGATATCATGTGCCTCTTTTTCTTGATCATCTACAACAAAACCTATTTCACTTACATTTAAGATATCACGTGTTATAAACTCACCTTCTGCTCCATTTTTTAAATCATGCCGTGCAATATATTCTAATAGATTACCCGCTGGATCCCAAAAAAAGACAGAGTGCGCGTTCCAATTTCTAAAATGTCGCACATCATCAGGAAATCTAGTGTCTCTTAATCGTTGTGGAGTGAGAATTAATGTTGTTCGCTGTAACTGCCAAGTTCTGGCCTTTAGTATTTTATTTTCAGGAATATTAAATGCGAAATGATACCAGGGGTTGCCCATAACTGGATCTATCTTTACAAAAGTGATCGTAGATACTCCGGCAACAAATGTAACTTCTGAATCTTTTTCGTTGTCAACCTCTAATCCCAGTTTTCCAACATAAAATTCTTTCATTACTTCTAAAGAAGCACTGGTTAACAATCGAATATTCTTAATAAAATCAAATTGAAAGGGTTTTACTTTTGAAGCGTTATCTTGATTGAAAGTAAAACAAAATTCAGGATGTAATGCGATGAGCATCATCCCAAGAGAAGAATCTTTGATAAATTTTCTTCTTGTGGATTCCATACCTTAATATATAATCCTGAATGTACACCGAAATATGAAAATCCCCTATAACATTAACTTGACTATAACTATCTAAAATTAATCGTACAACTTTTAGATTGCCCAAACCATTTTACACGATTACGCGATGCCAGGTTGTATATTGAATCTCGTACCATTCTAGGAACAAACGCAAGCAAAGCGGCAACAAGTTTCCATCTCGGAATTTTAGATACAATTTTTAAAAAACCATCTGAATGTGTATGCGGTCCATTCTCATCAATTAGAATCACAGTTTCTAATCGCTGTGTCGGAAAACCAAAATGCTTCAATATTTGTTGCCCTCTTGGAGATTGAAAGGGTATAAACTCAAAAATCTCAACAGGTGCAAATTTCATTAACCACCCTACTACACCGTTACACAAATTACATTCTCCATCAAATATGATTCTATTTTTTCCTGATTGATTTTCCATTTTATTGATTTTTAAAATGTTATATATCTATAGTCGAATAGAACCATCAATCATTTCAATAGTTTTGTCAGAATTTTGATAAATTTTGGGATTATGAGTTGCTATAACTACTGCTTTCTCTTTACTTGAGGTAATTTCTTTTAGCAGATCGAATGTCATATCGCTATTTTTTTGATCCAGGTTTCCGGTAGGTTCATCTGCTACAATAAGAGCCGGATTATTGATTAATGCCCTCGCAATAGCTACTCGTTGTTGCTGTCCTCCAGACAACTTATACGATGGCCGTTTTGTAAAATCCTGCATCCCCAATTCTTTTAATAACAACATGGCATCATACTTAACTTCTTCTTTGGTTTTATTACCTAATTTCATAGCCGGAAGCATAATATTTTGAAGTACACTAAACTCTGGCAACAAATAATGAAACTGATATACAAAACCTATATGCTTGTTTCTAAAATTAGTAAGTTCAGTTGCAGATAATTCTTTTATGTTATGATTGAGTATTTTTAACTCCCCTTCAAAATCTCTATCCAAAGTAGATAAAATATAAAGCAATGTAGATTTGCCACTTCCAGATTCGCCATAAACAGCTGTTAATTCTCCGGGAGCAATTTGCAAAGACACCTCTTGCAAAACTTGATGTTTTTCTGGTTCATAGAAATACTTATTTATATGTTTTGTTTCAAGAATCATATCCCTCTTATTATGGTTACCGGATCTACCTTACTTGCTTTTTTTGACGGAAAATATCCAGCGAGAATTGTTGTCAAAACTCCAAATACGATTCCCATAACATAATAGATCAATTTAAAATTAATAGGATATGTATCTACAATAATAAAATCTGAAGTATCCAAAGGAGTAGTAGAAATCATATAACTTATCAGATATCCCAGCCCCGCACCAAACAAAGCACCCAATACACCAATACCGATGGATTGTACCAGGAATATAAAAATGACATCTTTGGCAGAATACCCTATCGTTTTTAATACTGCGATGTCTTTTCGTTTATTCACTACTGTAATATTTAAAATATTATACATTCCAAATCCCGCAACAAGTAGCAGCGCAAAAGAAACCGACCAGGTGAGAATATCCCGAACTTTATTACCAATCACAATAGTTTTGTTTGCGTCCTTCCAGTCTTCGATCAAAACCTTATCGATATGTTGAGACAATTCAGTTTTTAAACGGATATCATCCCTATCTTCTAATTTAATATGAACATGGGTAATCGCGTCAGGTTGTCCTAATAAATTCTGTAATGTTTTGGCAGGAAAATAGGTTCGCACATTGTCTATTGTAGTGATTCCGAAACTAAATATGCCTGCTACATTAAGATGCTTACTTTTTCCATTAGGTAATATCATTTTTAATTGATCTCCTACTGATACTTCTAATTTTTTAGCAAGACTTACCCCTAACAAAATTGCATTATCATCGTCTAAAAGACTCCCAAATCCTTTACCTTCAATTAATCTGCGTTCTAAATTCACCATTTTCTTTTCCGAAGAAGGAAAAACTCCATTAATACTACCTGGCAATTGCTTGTTTTCGCTAACTAAAATAGCCGGAGATATAATTTGATGTGCAAAAGATTGCACATTTTCTTCTTTTGAAAGAAGATGATTGATCTCGTTTACTTTTTTAAGTGAATTGATGCTTACTCCAAAAAGTTGTTTAGAAGTTGATTTCTTTTGTTTTGCACTAACAATAATATCTGGACTACCATTAAAAACGGCATCATCAAGAAAATCATTAACCCCTGTCATAAAATTAATCATGACAATAAATGTGGTTACACCAAGCATTACTCCCAGAGTAGCCAGGAAACTTTGCTTTTTTCTTGCCAGAAGGTATTGAAAAGCAATAAATACATTAGTAACAGTAATGACATGTTTAGACATACCTCATAGGTCGAGAAAGTCTAAGAAGGATTACAGAAACTCGCTACGACTTTCGTTTCTTACTCCTTTTAGCCAAAGGATTAAAATCCAAACATAGTTGCAGCCAGTACTCAAGATCTTGATCTAAATCAAAACCATCAGCAGTTACAAAAACAAAACCTTTCATGGGCCGACCTGTAAAATCCATAGGCAGACATCCTTCTTTTTTCATGGCTTCATCAATGGCATCTGGTCCAATTCTAGCCATCAACAAATCCATTTCTTTTTTCTTATCAAAATGAATCCCACAACACATTTTATCATTTACCATAAAACAAAGACCTCCCATCATTTTCTTTTCATAGAAATTGGCTTTCTTTTCTCTAAAACGTTGACGTATACGATCTGCAATAAACTCATTGTATGCCATAATTTATTGAATTGCTTTGGTTAAATATTCATTGATGGGTCTCATGATTGTCCAGTACTCCATCAGTACACCAATCAAAGTCTTGCTGGTAATCAAACCAGGAGCCTCTTCGCCCACAAAATAAAACTGCTTATTGGCTATTAAAGGTTCTTTTTCACATGCTACTTTCCATTCTTTTGGGATTCTCTTCATGGTTTCGCCTCTAATTTCTCCAAATTTTTGAACAAAATCCTTGTTTTCTATGAGCCGTCTCAATCCCGATGGATCTTTATCCAGTGTTTTTCTTATTTTTTCAAGTTGTTCTTTTGAAGGCCCAAAACAACCCCCCATAATTCCGACCATTTCAGGAGAAAATCGTAAAAAGATCCCCGGAAAACTTTTGTCTTTGCGCCCACCTCTGGAAATAAAAGCGGTAAAATGAAGATTATAGGGTGATTTGTCTTTCGAGAATCGAATATCTCTATTAATGCGAAGTATACAATCCTTGGGTTCGATTTGCAAATTTGCATCATATTTTTGAATCTCCTGAATCATATCACCTATAAAGGTTGTAAACGGTTTCTTTACACTTGATTCGTATCGTTTCTTATTGGCATGAAACCATTCTTTATGATTATTTTTTGCTAATTCTTTGAAAAAAGCACTAAAATCTTCTGTAAAGTATTGCATAGCTTAAAGGTTTAAGAATAATAATCCAGAAAAAAGTAAGTTCAGTAGTCAGTCTGAGCCTGTCGAAGACCCTTCTTGATATCGAAAGGAAAAAACTTCGACAGCCTCGATTTGACATTTGCGCATACTTATAGGCGTTTTTAAAATACGAAACTCTTACTTCATAGAATGAAACGCAACTCTATTTCCTTCTGTATCCAGAAAAATAGCCATAAAACCGTTTTCGCCTAACGATGTTTTGGGCATGAGTACTTTTCCGCCTGCTTTTTCTACACGAGCCAAGGGCACAGAGAGATCATCTCCTCCATTAAGATACGCAAAAGTACCTTCTTGAGAGGGTTTATTACCATTTCCGTGCGTAACACAACCGCCTACTCCTCCATCTTTATAAGGAAAAAAGGCCATCTTAAAATCCATTTCCATAGGTTGTAATTCGGCATCTAAAAGCTCGTTATAAAATTTTACTGCTCTTTCAAAATTTGTGCTTGGTATTTCAAACCAACTAATTGCATTAGACATACTATTTTATTTTTTTGATTAATAACTATTCAAAAGTAAATGATCTTATGCATCAAAAAAATTATATTTTTGAAAAAACATAGGTTTCTAAAATTGGATCTTAATGAAAAAAAGTGAAGAACTATTTTATCTAATTAAATCATTAACCAAAAATGAAAAGCGTCATTTTAAACTGAGTGTTCAAGGAAGTGAATCGGCTGAATATCTTAGTCTATTTGATGCTATTGAAGCTCAAAAAGAATATGATGAAACTAAAATTAAGGAGCTTTTTAAGGACCGAGCATTTGTGGTACAATTAACCACCATAAAAAACTATTTGAAACACCGTATTTTACAATCCCTAAGAACCTATCATTCGCAAATTTCAAAGAATGCCGAACTTATAGACATTATCCGAAATGTAGAGATACTTTTCCACAAAGGACAATATAAAATATGTGAAAGCGAATTAAAGCGTGCAGAGAAAAAAGCAAAAAATTTTCAGCAAGATCTATTACTTTTTCATATACAGGATTGGAAAAGAAAAGTACATCAGGTAATGCATCCACAAGATTTTGAAACCATAAAAAATATTGCTCAAAAGCAAAAAAATACTCTAAAATCAACCAATGAATATATTGATCTACTTCTTGCCAATATAGATCCTACTCAATTTTCTCTATCTCATAAAAAGAGTGTTTCATTGCAAAACAAAACGCTTAAAACACTCCATAAATATAGGAAATTGCTCATTTCTAAGGATCACGATAAAGCCAAGCGAACCATAGAAGAATTAATTAAAGAATGGGAACAATATCCAGAATTGATGAAAGAATTTTTTCCAATGTACTTTTCGGTGAGTAATAATCTTCTCGGGTTTTTAGTATTTAAAAAACAGTATAAAGAAGCATTTGTCAGGATTTTGCTTATCAAGCAAAAAGCGCTTGAGATAGAAACGATTTCGGCAGCCTTTATCAAAGAAAAACTTAGATTGTATAATATTGAACTCGAAATCCATAGGAATTTAAGAGGACTGCATACGACTCATGAAATTATTGATGAAATTTTGAGTTTTACTAAAAATCATGAGACCTTAGTTCCAGACAACTACAAACTTTCATTCTCTTTTCAGTTTGCTACTATCTATTTTCTAAAAAAAGATTATAAAAAATCGTTACACTCGATTAACAGAATCTTGAACAATCAAAGTAAAAAAGACCGACAAGATCTCATTACTTATACGTATTGGCTCAACTTGCTAGTACATTACGAACTTGGCAATGGGTTCGCTCTAAGATATTCAATAGATACTATTAAAAAACGAATAAAAAAATACAAAAACATAGTTTCCTATGAAAAAATATTATTGAAATTTTTATCCAAAACTGTGGAATTTTCAGCTTTAGAAAAAAGAGATGCTTTTGAACATTTAGAAGAACACTTACAAGAGCACCCCATTCCTGAAGATATTCTGGATTATATAGATTTTAATACCTGGATCCAACAAAAATACTCACTCTAATTTAGTTATGATGCCTTTGAGACATTACACTAAAAAAGGTGTCTTTGTAGGTGTTTCCTATAGATAATTGTTGATCTAAAACCTCAACATAATCATTGCCATATGCCTTTATTTTATCTATAGAAATGATATAAGACTTATGAATACGAATAAACTGATTAACAGGTAATATTTTTTCTAAATCAATAAGTTTATGATATACCACCAGATGCTTTTGTTCTAAATGAATCTTAACATAATTACTTAGGCCTTCTATATAAATAATTTCGTCATAATTAACCTTCACATTTTTTCGGTCAATTTTAAAATATTCATATGTTTTTGAAATTGTTTCGGGCTTAGTATAATGCGTTATTTCATTTTTGCAACTCACTTTATTGACGGCTTTTAAAAAGCGTTCAAAAGAAAATGGTTTCAAAAGATAATCTACCACATCAAGCTCATATCCTTCCAGAGCAAACTCTCGATAAGCGGTAGTAATAATGGTAGCCGGAGGATGAGACAACGTTTTTAAAAAACTTAGACCCGTGATTTTTGGCATTTCGATATCTAAAAAAAGAATATCTACCGTATGCTCCTGAAGTATTTTTAAAGCTTCCATAGCATTATCACAGATACCTATCACTTCTAGATTTGGTGTATCTGCAATAAACCCTTTCACAATATTTTGTGCTATAGGTTCATCATCAACTATGAGACATTTAAGATTCATTCTCAACTAATTTGATCTTCAGTTTAACGATAAAAGCTTCATCAGTTTTATCAATTACAAGTTCTTTATTATCACCATACAATAAGTCTAGTCTTCGGGATACATTTTGAAGTCCTAACCCTCCTCCATTATGATGCACATCTTCTATCTTAGAAATGCTATTCTCAATACTAAAAGATAGTATATTTTTAGACGTTTTAATCCGAATAGTAATCCATCCTTTTTTAACTTCATTTTTTAAGCCGTGTTTAAATGCATTCTCTATAAATGGAACTAAAATTAGAGGAGGAATTTTGATCCCCTCGATATCGCCTTCTACTTTATAATCAATAACCACTCGTTTCTCAAAACGTTCTTTTTCTAATGCAATGATATTTTCTATCAACATTAATTCTTTACTCAATAATACTTTTTTGACATTAGACTCATATAGTGTGTAGCTAAGTATGTCTGAAAGTTTTAGAATAAGCCCAGGTGTCTTTTCCGATTTTTCTAAGGCCAATCCATAGATGCTATTTAAGGTATTGAAAAGAAAATGAGGATTGGTTTGAGATCTCAAAAACTTCAATTCTGCATTGGTTTTTTCTTGTTTTAGTATTTCAGTTTCATTACGTTGTTTATACCAATCCATGAATAATTTAAATCCTGTGGTGTATGCCACAGGTGATATTATGATAAGTACCGCCTGAACCAATTTTGAAAAATTCCATGGATTAACTTTATAGCCATCCATCCATTGTGGGAAATATTTCGGAAACCCCCAATACAATACAAAATAACGATGCCCTATTGCTAATATTAAGAGTACAAGAATTAAAATCGCAAAGTACGATAACAACCTATTTTTATATAAAAACTTCGGAATCAACAAAAACCAATTGACATAAACAGCAATAAATCGCGAAGGCAAAAAGAGTAACTCATAAATAAGTGCATCTTTGAAAGAACCCATATATCCCCATTCTGACATTACAAACGAGGACATGACTACAATCCAAAATAAAATGTGATATGTTATATGCTTAAGATTCAAAATTCAAATCAATTAACTAACAAAGCTAGTATTTATATTGCCTTTTTCTTTTCTTTTTATGTCTAATGCTTGAGAACTTATGTTAAATCAAAAAACTTCCGGTAGCATAAAAATTTCATAAACATGCAATGCAAGTATTTTGATTGATGTAAAACTAATTATTTACATGCTAAACTTTAATACTTTTCGGACATATAAAATATCCTGACATGAAACTTATTTTTTATACGTTACACATTGTATTGATTTCGTTAACAGTTTTACAACATGTAAGAGCACAAGAATCAGAAAATCCACTAGAGTTATTCTCTTACTATATTGGAACCTGGGGACCTACTCCTAATGATATCATGGTTAGAAAAAACCCTAAGATGATTGATTTTAAAGTAATATCTTTTGAATGGGGACATGACAAAAAAGTAATTCGATCTACTACAGGAATATTTTCAGATCATGAAAACAATGTTTTTTCAGAAGGAATAATTACTTATAACCCAAACACTAAAAAGATAGTTTGGTTAGAGTATCAAATTAAGAATGAAATACTTTTTGAAGGAGAATACCATTCTTTGGGAGATCACAAAATAGAACGCGTTTATACGGTATATTATGCTAAAGATTATCCTGACATTCCTAACCCACAAGTTAAAGGATGGACTCGAAAATATCGAGAAACTTTTACTCCAACTTCTGATACTACCATCAATTGGTTAACCGAAACATGGATAGATGGAAAATGGATTAGGCAAGGACAAAACAATGGAGATTTTAAGGCAGTAAAAGATAAATCATCCTACTAGCACCTATGTAGTTATTCCAAAATGTTTGATTTTTTATGTCTAATATTAAATAACTTATGTTAAATACGAAATTCACCATTAACATAAATACTATAAATGTATGCAGAATACTTCTACCCTTTGATATAAAAAAGATCCTGATCTTAGTAATCTTATCTACATTTAAATGAACCTAAATGTATAAACATGCAATCAATCCCGTCTTTTGCAATCATTATTTTATTTAGTATTGGTTTTATTTTTAAAGTACCAGCCCAAAATTTAAATAATAGTAACATTGCGTTTACCGTTCCTGAAAAAGATTTACTTCCGGAAAGTATCGCATACGATTCAATCAAAAACGAATTCTATATAGGGAGTACCAGAAAAGGAAAAATCATTAAGATTTCAAAAGACGGTTTACAAAAGGATTTTATCTTACCAAAACAAGCCGGGTTATGGATGATTATAGGAATCAAAATTGATGCAAATCGTCGTCATCTTTGGGTCTGTAGCTCTGGCGGAGATAACCTGATAGGATATACCCGAAAGGATGATAAAGAAGGAAGACCTTCGGGTATTTTTAAATTCAACCTAGATACCGGTAAGCTGATTAAAAAATACGTTTTAGATATCCCCGGAGAAGTTCATTTTTTTAATGATTTAGAGATCACCAAAAGTGGAGATGTGTATATCACCCACATGTTTTCTGAGCATGCGTTATACAAAATTGCACAAGACAATGATCAGTTAAAAAAAGTTATGGTATTTGACGATATTAAGTATCCCAATGGATTAGCATTATCAAATGATGAAGCCAAACTCTACATCGCACACTCTGATGGAATTTCTGTTATGGATTTGGCTGATAAAAACATCAATATCATTGGGCTGCCAGAAGGACTAAAAATTGCTCGTAAAGAAAGTATCGATGGTCTATATTTTTACGACAACTCTCTTATTGGAATTCAACCCGATATCAATACCGTACAACAGCTAGTCATGAACAAATCTGGCACAGAAATTATTGAAGCCCGGCCCTTAGAAATAAATCATCCCATGATGAATAACCCGACCACTGGAGAACTAGTAAACGACATGTTTTACTATGTTGCCAATGCTCAATTTGGAAGTTTTAATGAGGATGGATCTCTATTTTCAAAAGAAAAACTATACGAAGTCTGTATTCTAAAATTGCACTTAAAAAAGTAATCATCAATCAATCATCAATCAATCATCAATCAAAAAACGAACATCATGAATAGAAAGCAATTTTTAACAGCTGGTATTACAACAACAGGGTTTTTAGTTGTATCCCCAACCTCAGCTTTTGCTAATCAAATACAGGATGGGGCTCAATTGGATAAAAAAGTGGTCGCCGAATTTGTAGGTGCGGGTCACGGAAAAGTTGAAAAAGTAAAAGAACTACTTGAAGAATACCCTACACTCCTTAATGCGGCACACGATTGGAAGCATGGAGATTTCGAAACTGCCTTAGGAGCTGCAAGTCATGTAGGACATTTAGAATTAGCCCAATATCTAATCGATAAAGGGGCACAAGCCAATATATTCACCGCAGCTCTTTTTGGCAGAATCGATATCATAAAACCCATGTTAGATCTTTTTCCGAGTGCGCTTCATGCAAAAGGGCCTCATGGATTTACATTATTACATCATGCAAAAAAAGGAGGCGATACAGCAAAAGAAGTTACTGAGTATCTTACTTCGCTTGGCGCAAAAGAAACCAAAATCGCTTTGTATTAAAAAACACGATATGAACTTAAAAAATATATTCTTTTGTATTCTTGGGATCCTTTTAGGTGAAATTGCATTGATTTTATGCACAACAATTGCCCAGGAAGTACTATTCAACGGAGTTAACTCGCGCTCATCAATAGCTGTTATCGCTTTTGGAGGGTTACTCACTTTTTTAGCTGCAGTTTTTGCTGGGTTAATTTCAAGAATTATCGGGCGTATATATACTATTACAATTCCATCGGTAATCAGTTTCTTCATCATTTTAGAAATGACGTATTTAGTTTTTTCTGACATCACTAAAGATCCTGTATGGTTCGATATTCTTGCAGGAATCGGATTAATTAGTGGGATTTGGATCGGGTATCATTATTTAGAAATCAAAGATTCCTTTCATACTCAAACCTATTATCCCGATCATCTTTAAATACATGAATTAAAAAAATAAAGGTATGGTTTATGTAAAAACCACACCTTTATGCATACACGCTAAAAGCTTATTTTTTCATCAACTTAACGGTTTCGCTATAGGATCCCGAAGAAAGTTTGAAAAGATAGAGCCCCTGAGATAGTTTCTCTACTAATGGTGTGATATCAAGCGTACTTTGACCTTTATCCATATAATCCTTTGGCATCTTAGCAACAGGTTTACCTTGCATATCAAAAATTGAAATGTCCACCGCTCCATACTGAGGTTGTTTCCATTGTACTACTGCTCTATCTTCTACTTCATTAGGATACAGGGTTAGTTTATTAGTGAGATTTTTTGCAAGGAATCTTGAAAAATTCATCGTAATATCAAGATTTCCTGGTGCAGACCAGTTTCCGGCATCATCTCTAACCATACTTTTGATTTTTCCGTTAGCAGTTCTAAGATCTTTGGTGTTATTCTGATTTCCGGCAGTAATCAACACACTGTTTGTTGATCTGAATTTGTACACTTTGAGATCATCAAAATCGATAGCGGTCTTATTGGTTCGCAGAGAAATAGCTACTCCCGAAGAAATAGGACTACCATCTTTCCAGTTTAAGAGGTATTCATTGTTTTTCCAAATTTGTATAACCCCGAATGCAGGACTGTAGGTAACTCTATATTTGGCCCAATTATTATCTAAAGAAACATCTGCAATCGCTCTAAAATAAAGTATATTATTTACGGTTTCATAGATTCTCACTTTATTATCTTCACCACTAAACCATATTAGATACGAATCTCCTCGTTGACTTAATGTACCATCTGAAGACATGATATGAATTCCGAACTTACGCGGACCAGTTGTAGAATTTACTTTTGCCGCAAATTCGTATAAATAAGGCAATCCCGAATCCTGAATTAGATATGAGCTCCATTGGGTATTATCTGATGTAGTATTGGATTGACTCAACCTGCCATTTATTACACTCCAGTTTCCTGCTCCCACGTCATAAACTCCAAAATCCTGTCCGAAGTTTTCATTAAAAAACCCGTTTCTCCTGTTGGCTAAATAACTAGAGCTATATTTTTCTAACACTTGATAATATCGTCTTGTAACTCCAACATTATCATTGTCAGAAAAGTTTACGGTAAAATCTCCGGTTTGTGTATTCCCACCAACTGCACTCATAGAAGTTGTAGGAGGAGTTGTATCTGTAGGTGTTGGTGAACCGCCAGAACACCCATTAGACACTAATAGATTTACTCCGTTTCTAATACCACCTAATGTCGCATATCCTCCATTACCAGGGCATGCCGAGCAACCCGCATCACGATGTCCTGCAATATGAGTTAACGATCGATTTACAGAATAATGAAAAGAAGATCCCACTGGATTGATATTTTCTTTATCTGCTTTCCAGGCTAATAAGTTTTTCAATGCTGTTTGGGTGGCAGTCGTAGGAGTAACGGAAGAATAATCTCCTAACATACATACTCCCATGGTATTTCGATTTCTTCCGCAAAAATGAGCCCCAATCGCATTATCACCTCCTGCTCTTCCTTCATAAATAACTCCATTTGGATCAACCAGAAAATTATATCCTATGTCTGACCATCCGTTTCCATTGATATGGAAATTTTGAACAGAACGCACTCTAGCCGCCCAATCGCTACTGGTATTCGATCCGAACTCGTGATGTATGATAAGATGTGACACAGTAGATGTCGCTGCTCCGCCTCTTGGAATAGCCCCCCATTGGCTTCTACTCACAACCGATGGTCTGGAGCATGCTGCTTTTGCCGCTTTTTGTGTGGCACTTTCTTTAATTTGTTTTTGAATTTTCTTAGACGTTTCTCCCGGGCTATACTGAAATAATTGAATATTTGAGATCGATATTGGTGATGTTTCTCCAGTAAAAGAAGCCTTGTATTGAATATACTTTACTTTTTTGTCCAAAAACTCCATCTTAGAAGCGATACGTTCACTGGTTTGTTCATGATGTCCATCAAAAATTGTTGGTTTCCAATCTGACCAAGATTTTCCATTTCTAGAGGTTCGATAGCTAAGATTAAATTTAGTATAATCGAGATGCTGTCCCTTCCAAATGGTGTATGCAGAGATAAAGGGTTTTGGTCTTTTTAGGTCAATTTTTATAGGTTTAAGAACCAGTTCAGGAACTTCTCGTGTCTTTTCCTGAAGTTCGAGCCCATTAGATTTCGAAACAAATGCTGTATTAGACACTAAAGCATTTTGATTGGCGAGATCAATGTTAAAGGTAGTTGTGCCTTCTCCTTTAAAAACATGCCGCTGTTGTTGTGCTTGAATGGTAAGCGCAAAAAACAGGCAACATAGTACCATTGGTAATACATAGTTTTTCATAGTTGATGAGTTTGTGTTTATCGAACTAAAATCGTAAAAAAGTTTGATTTTACCCAAAATATCATCAACTGAATTAAGATTAATTTTCAAAAAATCAACCCCTTAGCCTATAAAAACAGAGGTTTACAGGAATAGTTAAAAATTGTTATAATATGTTAATTTTTAATTTACTACCTATTTCAGTGGTAGGCATAGCTTTTCAAATTTTCATAAAATTAACCCATTACATAGCCTCCATAAACAGATCAGTTAGTCCAGCCGTTAGTATGTATACCTAATGTGAGTGATTAGTTTAAAAAATTATTGTTTATTCTTAAGGTTCTCAATAACCTGGGTACTTCCCCAAAAAATATCCACATTATCATAATTGTCTTGGTTTAAGTTTCTATTGAAGAAAAGGTTTTTGCCCGAGATAAAGGTTCTGAATATTTGACACAGCACTATCTTTTGATGCCTTTTTTTTAGGATTACAGGCATTCAAAAACATCATTAACACTAATATTTCGGTAAGAATTGTTTTAAAGATCTGTTACATAATTATCTCTAGATTCTGATTACAAATATGGATTTGAATTGGGGTTTTGTATATTACTAACTGTTTGCCTATACATCACCTTGAAATTAAACATACTACCTTTCGTATTGTAAAATACAAAATAAACAGAATAGCGATTCAAGTTTATCTTAAATCGCTATTAATGATGCATTACTTTGTTGTAGGTGATAACGTATTTGTATCACTAACTTGGATTATATCCTATTTGTTGAAACCAATCCCAATTATCCCAATAAGAGGTTATTCTTTCTATTAATCCATCATCGTTTATGTTGAGAATAAATAAATGTTCAACGTTATAATATTTTCCTTTACTTGGTATTCCAAGGATTTCTTTTTCTTGAGTTCCACCAATAAATACCTGCACTATTGCATTTCCTTGGTTATCAATTGAGATGTTTTTCACATCATTTGTAAGGTCTGGAAAAGATCCAATCAAAGCAGTAGCTATATCTGCCCAAGTAGTACCTTCCTCTCCTTTTATTTTTCCTATTCCGTTTTCACCAAGTGGAATGTAACGGAATGTTCCTTCTTTGCTCGCTAGTGAAATCGCCTTTTTAATGTCTTGATTTTTATAGGCTCTAAAGAATTCTTCAGCGACTTTTTTTCTATTTTCTATAGTTTTCATTTTAATATGTTTTAAAAGTTATATTTATTATTTGACTACTGTTAATTCAATTGTTCTTTGTGCTGCCGAGACAGAAGATTGTGGATTTTGACCCGTTATTAAATTTCCATCTTCGATCACAAAGTCTGACCAATCTTCTCCTTTTACATAAATAGCTCCTTCTTCTACAAGGGCATCTTCTAATAGAAATGGAACAACCTGAGTTAGACCAACAGCTTCTTCCTCAGAATTTGTGAAAGATGTTACTCTTTTTCCTTTGACAAATGAGTTTCCAGATTCGTTTTTCACTCCTTTTAAGGCAACAACTCCATGACATACCAATCCTATAGGTTTTTCTTTTTTGTCAAATTCATTAATTAATTGAGCTACCTCATTATTATCTCCTAAATCCCACATTGGACCATGTCCTCCGGGAAAGAACAAGATATCGAAGTTGGCTGGATCGATCTCGGTAATCTTTTTGGTGTTTTTAATAGAAGAAAGCGCCGCTTCATCTTTGTAAAATCTTTTAGTGAATTCAGTTTGCCATTCTTCTAATTCACTTTTTGGGTCTAAAGGAATTTCTCCTCCTTTAATAGATGCCAGGGTTACCGAAGCGTCTTGATCTAAGTATCGATAGTATGGTCCAGCTAATTCTTCCAGCCACACTCCTGTCTTTTCTCCTGTATTACCTAATTGATTATGAGAGGTTGTTACGATAAGTACATTTAAATTTTTCATCTTTTGCATGTTTTGTGATTAATTACATAGCAAAGATGCGACTCATTTGCACCAAAATTCGTTGATGTGTGTTATGAAAAAATATTGACTTATGTTAAGATTAGCCTTTGACCAGGTTCTTTCTAATTCTTGATAGGCTTTCAGGTTTTATTCCTAAATAATTAGCAATCATATAATTAGGAACTCTCTGTTCGAGGTTAGGGTATGTTTTTTGAAAATCTAAATAGCGATCACTATTAGATTTATCCAAAGAAGATAGTATTCTGTTTTGTAAAGCAACAAAAGCTGAAGTGAGCTTTATTCTAAAAAAACGGTCAAATTTAGGAACATCAAGAAATAGGTCTTCAAGATCTTGCTTTTCTATTCCATAAACTACTGATTCTTCAATAGAATCAATATTCAATGTAGCTTTTCCTCCTTCAAAGAAAGCCTTAAAATCGCTTATCCACCAATTTTCTTTTGCAAACTGCATTATGTGTTCATCTCCATTGTCATCAACTTCATAAGCTTTTAAGCAACCACTAGCAACAAAATATTCATACCTGACTAGATCACCTTCTTGTATTAGAAACTGTTTTTTACATAATTTCTTCCTGACTAGAATAGAGGTAAAACGTTCTTTTTCCAAATCATTAAGTTGGATAACCTCTTCAATATGTTTCAATATTTCGTCAAACATAGTTTTTAATACATTTATTATCCAGGATCCTCGCTTCTGTATTCTAATTTAACAATTAATTTATTATCATAGTGAAGTACTAGATAATCAGATTCTCCTGCTCCAACAACATAAACAATATTCTCATTCTGATTTTCATAATTTGGTATCTCAAATCTGTCCCAATTCGTGATTTCTTTCTTTATGTCAAACTCAAGGTCATACGTTTTTGGGTTCTTTGCATCACATGCCCAGCCAGCACCATCATTTTTAACCTGTATCTTAATTACAGTATCGATTTGGGTACTTTTCAAATTGTTAGTTTGACCATCTGTTGATCCATCACACCGGTTATCCTCGTGATATATAAATGTCCAATTATCCACAAAAAATGAGCTGAGATTTTTTCCGTTCTTGAGGTTTTTAACAAATTCTACAGCTCTTACACTTATATCTATTTGTACTTCCGAATTTGAGTCATTTACAGAATTTGATTTACAATCATTGCTTCTTATAGGGCTAAAGCTTGAAATTAAAGTAGTCAGAAAACTAAGAATAATTAACTTGCTTTTTATCATATTTTTTAGGCTTCGATGTTAGCTCGGAACGTTAAATAGTTACTACTCATCTTTTTTTTGAACAATAGTCTTTGGGTATTGTTTTTCAATAAGTTTCAATATCTTTTCAGTATTTGTTATTGAGGTTTGGTAATAATGTATTTTGTATATCCTAAACCATAATATTTCGGATATTAGAAATCTGAATTCCTCGTCATTTTTTAAACTTTTTGCATCCAAAGGAATATATCCAATTATCTGTTTAATTCCATTTCCAAAACTTCTTGGATAGGTAATTTTTAATGAATCCCCTAGATGCAAATCATACTTAATATTTGGGTTTCTGTTTACTTTGAAATTTTTTTTAAGATAAGGGGATAAATAGTCATTAATATCTGGATGCAAATTATTTCCTTTAGATATTCTTGGAAAATAATTGTTATACACTAATGTAATTAAATCTCTTAATGAGACATTTTTAACAATACTCATTCCAGTATTCTTTAAGTTCTCAAACGCTGATGTATTTGGAAAAATGTATTCTTCTTTAGTTGCCCAATAAAAATCCATGAGTAAGGAGTCGCTACTAATACTGTCAGTATCCAAAAACTTTTGAATTTTTAATTGACTTTTAAGTGAGTTTTTATGGAGTTCTATATCATTTTTTAGATCAACCAAATTATCATTTAACTCAAAATATATTTGGGAAATAATTTCTTTTTCAGTCTTTCTTTTTTCGATTTCATCTCCCCAATTTGTTAAATAAAATGCGATTAAAACACCAATAACAATGATGATGATTTCAATCAAATACTTATAAATATGCTTTTTTTGTACTTTATTCATTTAAATTATTCTCTAAGATGTCTTTTACGATGCGTTTTTGCTTCTCAAAAGAAGAATATGCAATATACAAATTGTCGTATGTATGTTTTTTTATTCTATTTTGTTTAAGGTATCATTAATTGATACATTCTCTTCAAACGTTAAGGCCTTTTTATAATTTACAATGGCATTACTGGTATCTTTCTGAGAAAGATAAAAATCTGCTAAATCCTTATATACACTCGGAGTTTTAGGATAATACTTTATGTTTAATTTATAAGTTTCTATCGCCTGTTGTGGTTGGTTTTGGAAACTATTCAACGAATAAGCATAACCGCTTACCCAATCTTTTTCGGGTTTAAAATTATATCCCAATTTTTTGGATACATTTTCGAAATGTAATTCGGTAAGATTTGCAAATCGGTCCTCTTTTGTTTTAGGAATGAAGTATTTGCTGCGATAGTATTGTTCTTTTTTAAACTCAAACCAAGAGTAGAAAAATCGGAACCCATCTAATTGTGATAAAAAAGCGCTACTTCCGTGTGTATCATTTTCATAATATTTCCATTTCATATTCAGACCCGTGTTCATTTCATTTATTTGATTAACAAGATTTAATGAATGCCGAACATATCTATTGGCTTGGATTGTATCACTTTTAATACTTTCTAGACTGCTACCATACGTTGCGGTATTCGCAATTCCGATATAAAAATTTTTACCTTTCAGATCTTTGTCTTTTAGACTATATTTTGAGTTCTTAAGGAACAGTTCATTATCAAAATAAAGACTTCCATCTATCATTAAATAGTTATCAAACATTTCAGAATGATTGGTTAATGCATTCATTACAACTAAACCCCCAAAAGAGTGACCAATTATTGTTCTGTTGTTAGAGCCTGAATAATTTTCTTCTATATATGGAAACAATTCTTTTTTTATAAAGCTTAAGAATTTTTCTCCCCCACCATATTGTTTAGGGTTTCCATCTGTTGTTGGAGAAAAATCCATCATTCTACTTTTAAAATCTGCATTTTCGATGCCTACCACGATCATTTCGGGTAAGATTTTAGTGTCGTTCATTTCGCTATATTGCTTGAGCATTCCCACAAACGGCATAAAATTATAGACCCCGTCTAGTAGATAAACCACCGGATATTGTTTCCTTTTTCGTTTCGGATCGTTTACACTTTCAGGAACATAAATGATTAATTTCCTTTCTTGATTGAGTATTTTGGAGTTTATTTTATCAAACTGTCCAATCTGAATTCCTTGATTAAGTTTTGTTGAATCAGTTTCTTCGGTTTCTTGTTGTTTTTCTTTTTCTATGCACGAAATAATACTCAATAATAAGATTATTAAGATCAGTTGTCTAAGTTTTATCATTAAATCCTATGTTTTCTTATACTTTATTACCTGATGGTTGTTTAATTTTTAAACTATAATAAGATAAAGTTTCATTCTCTTTTTTGTAATCCCCTGTATATTTAAGACCAAGTTTTTGCAATAGGCTAATTGACTTTTGATTATCCGGTGCAGTAATTGCAATTATAGTTTCGTACTTGTTCAAATTTTTAATTTTTTCGAGATATGATTTACTTGCCTCAATAGTGTATCCTTTTTTTCCAAATCCAGGAAGTAAAGCAAATCCAATATCAGGATACTTTTCATCTTTCCGTTTAAGCAATGTCACAACTCCTATCGCCTTTTTAGATTCTTTTAATTCAAAAACATTATAGTAAAAATCCTTATTATCGAGAATCTTTTGGATGTATTTCTTTGCATCATTTCTATTGGAAATATTTCTGTCACCAATAAATTTTAACCAACCTTCAGAATTCACCAAATCAATAATAAAATCGGTGTCCTTCAAATGTATTGGTCTTATTCGTAATCTTTCTGTTTCTATGGTAATGTACACTTGAATTTACGTTTTTTAGTTGCAGAAAACGATCTCGATTATGATTTCTATCTCGATTCTAAATTAATATTTTTCTAAAGGCACTAAAATTTTATCTGTAATCTCAGTTCTTGCATCGCGGTGCTTTCGCATATCATCCAAGATATCTTTATAATTTTTTTCAAAAAGCTCTAACTGATTTATGATTGTATTAGGGTCATAACTAATTTTAACAGGTACTTGCTCTGCAGCAAAAACTCTATCAGAAAGTAAGGCCCACCAATTTTCGCGCGCAATTTCAATTTTCATTAAACCTATGACTTCTTTAAGTCTTTTAAACGCTCCACTTTTTCCATAAAGTAGATCTTTTTTATCCATATACTCTTTGGCATAAGTAATTTGAACTTCTACTGTGCTTGCCATAGATTGCTCTGGTATTGATATACTGGCAGTTAATTCCTGACCATTATAGCTCCAACTTTTGAATGATTTGCTCTCTGCATATTTATATTCTTCTCCATTTACTTTGACTATAGAGGGGGGAAAACTTACAGGCAATTGAAGCTCATAACTTCTTGATTTTGGCATACCTTCATAACTTCCTTTTGCGGGTAAAATAGTAACCGTTTTTAAATTTTCATTTTCAGATTGTGTAATTTTGGTAAATGAAAAGGCGCTTGATTTATACTTTTCATTATCTCCCTGGTCTTCGTATAAATTAAATGATCCCTTCTCTCCAGGAAACACTTTTAGTATCAAATGATTGGGTATTTCTTGTAGATTAGATATTTCGGGATACATAGGAATAATAGAACCTTCTTTTATATAAAGCGGTAATTCTTTTAGCATATAATTTTTCTTTACTACTGTACCGCCTTCCAATCGTTCTCCGGTTGTTAATTGATACCAATTTCCTTCTGGAAGCCACATTTCTTGCTCAGCAATCAAATCATCTCCAACAGGCTCATAGGTTGGCGAAAAAAGCATTTGGTCTCCATACATATATTGATATTTGAAGGTATAGGCATTCTCATTTTTTGAATAGTCGTAATACATGGGCCTGCAAAGTGAAATGCCTTCATCATAAGCTTTTCTAGCCATGGTATACGTGTAAGGTGCCAAAGCATAACGAAGCTTGATAAGCTCAACCATGTGCGGAAGCTCATTTGGATACATCCAAAATCTACGTTCTATAGAGGATATTTTGGCACTATGTGTTCTTAAAATAGGGCTAAAAATCCCAAATTGAAGCCAACGAGTGTATAATTCAGCATCGCCATCAAGATTTCCAGATGCATGTCCGCCTATATCATGACTCCAATAACCATAACCAACATTAGACGCGGTATGTGTAAAATAAGGTTGATATTTCAGGGATTCCCACGAAATTTTATAATCACCAGAAAAGCCTATTTGATACCGGTGATTACCTAGACCTCCCCATCTGTGAAAAAGCATAGGGCGTGTTTTGGTTCTATCTGCCATACTAGAGAAAAAAGTATAGTTTAGCCACCAGGTATTGCTTAGATCTTTCACAACTTTACTTGTAGGAAACTGTTGCCAATCGAGCCACCAAAAATCTACTCCCCAATTTTCATACGGTTTTAAGATGGTATTAAAATAGGTTTTGGCCCATTTCTTTTCTGCCATTTTATAAGGAATCCAATCTTGGTTAGTAGTATCAAATCCATAGTTTTTGGCAAACTCCCCATATTGTGATTCTAAAGGTGCTATTCCAGAAGCTGGATGAAGATTGAGAGCTGTTTTCAATTTTTCTTTATTGGTCCATTCAATAAATTTTTTAGGTTCGGGAAATAAAGCCTTATTCCAGGTATAGCCGGTCCAACCCAACAATTCTCCAAAAGGGTCTTTTTGGGGATTCTTGATGTTTTTTAAGCCTCCATGAGTAAGATGCCAATCCATGTCTATAATCAATACATCTATAGGTATATCGTATCGTCTGAAATCGGCAACTAATTCTTTAAATTCTCTGTCAGAATAAGCCCAATACCGAGACCACCAATATCCAAATGCATATCGTGGTGGTAAGGGTATTTTTCCAGCAATTGTGATATAATTTTTTAACGCTTTTTTAAAATCATATCCATAAGCAAAAAAATACCAATCTTGTTCTGAGGCATTTTTAGTTTCTGAAACCCAATTCCATTCAGAGTTGTCAAAAAGAAAATTGAAAGAGTCATCTAATACATACCATCCATCTCTTGAAATAATACCATCTTCCAGAGGAATCGGATCCCCGTCCCAGGTCTTACCTCCATCACAACCATCTAAAGTACGGGTTGTTCCCAAAAGGTTTCCACTATTTTTCATACCTGGTATCCAGGTCAGTTCTTCTTCATTTATAGCGAATAAAATCTTTATATTAGATTCAGAAAATTTTCCAGAATCTTTTTTGTAGCGCAGTTCAATGACATCAGTCTTGATGACTAACCAACCGTTTTTGTGTTGTACTTTAAAATTGGGAACTTCTGTATTTCGATTAATGATAGTAAAGGAAGCTCTGTCTTCAAATTTTTTTTCATTATCCCACTCCATTCGTATCACTTCAGGAGTTAATACTGTAAAACGAGCTTTATCAGAAGTGATTACTGCATTAGAATTGGCTTTTGGGTCTTGCGAAAAGGCTTTACTCTGTATTAAAAGCAATATTAAAATAATTGCGAAACTCTTTAAAGTCATACTGTATTATTTTTTGAAGTAAATCGTTTTGTTTTGTTCTGCACTTTTTTTTGCAGCATCTAGAATTTCAACAACAATCATATTATTATCTAAAGCATTTAAATCATAATTTTCTAATTGTACTTCATTTCTAACAACTGCCGCAAAAAGAGCAAAAGGGTCATCAAAAGGAGCTGCTCGTTCTTCTAATTTCATCACTTCTTCATCATATCCATCATAACCTTCTGAAATACGCACACGAAGATCATGTCTATTATCTACATATAGTACACCTCTTAAACCATAAATTTCCATGTCTTTTCTACCTATGGGCCAATTCCAAGAACCTTGTATAACCGCTACCGTATTATCGTATTGCAATATAATGATCGATTCATCATTGACTTTTGGATTGTTTTCAGGTTGTAACTGTTGAGAAACTGCTGTTACACTATTTGGTAGTTTTCCGTTCATAAACCAGGTTAACATATTAACACCATAACATCCAAAATCTACTTCCGCTCCCCCTCCATTTTGCACAGGGTCTGTTAACCACTCTAAAAACTCTTCATTCACCCCTATTTTTTTAGGTCCTTTATGTCCATCATGTACCATTATTTTTCGAATACTACCAATGGCATTCTCTTTTTTAACCAAGTCGTATGCTTTGTGCGTGGTTGGATACCAGGTGGTTTCATAATTGGTTAATAGATGAATATTATGTTTTTTGGCTAATTCTTTCATTTTTTTGGCGTGTTCCATATTCACTGCCAAAGGTTTCTCTACCATTACATGGATTCCCCTGGGAGCAGCCGCCTCTACTACTTCTAAATGTTCGTAAATCGTTCCAAAAGCAGTAACAGCTTCTGGTTTGGCTTTATTTAGCATTTCTTCAATAGAAGTATACACCAATTTCATTGAAAACTTATGTTGTTCAGCATATCGTTTGGCCAGTTCTGTGTTGGGTTCTACTATACCAACAATTTTTATATCGCCTCTTGGCTCACTACCAAAAATCCAATGCACATGGGTGTGTGTCAAACCAATTACTCCTACTTTTAATGGGGCCTTATTTTCTTGATTGTACACCTTTGTGATTAAAAGGTTCATTAATACGATAAAAAGAATTCTATATTTCATTATTATCCAGGTGGGTTTGTATTATTCTTTAATTTGTTTCTTTCTTATTTTATTTCCTTAGCAATTAGATATACATCATCTGATGCTGAATGAAAAAATAAAGTATCATTTTTAATAGATAGAATCCATTCACTGTCTGCTTCTTCTCCTTCCCCATCAATAAACAATCTTTTTTCGTCAAGTTGATACCTCCACGTACCACTTTCTTTCTTTTTCAAAGCACCATCATAACTCTCAAAAGTTCCGTTATTTTTTAGATGCATCCAATTTTCAACTAAATCAATAGACTTACTATTCTCAATAACATTTACAATTTGCCATTTTCCAATAAAATATTCATCGGGTTGACCACAAGAGTACAATAAAATAAAAATTAGAAATATGGTTTTGATACTTTTCAGTTTCATATAGATTATACCGTTGAGTGTACAATGTATTTTACTACATTTTTATACAGTGTTCGTATTATGTTTTTCTTTTTTAATTACTTCGTTTGTTTCTGTATTGAATATCACCTTTGCTCGGTTTTATTTGCGCTACACTTATTTTCATCTAGTTCTGTCAAATTACCGTCAACGGTTTGTGTATGGTTAGTTATGAGAAAGTACTTGGATATTTCCCGAAGTTACTAAAGATAATTAATCCAATTCTTTTGGCCAGTTCCAGGCAAGCTTTACAATTATCAAAGTAATTATAGCCTCTAAAGCAGCATAAAAAGCATAAAAACTATACCAATCGGTCAACGAATAACTTCCAACCAATATTACGATAATAGTTAATAAAATACCAAAGACAATATTTAACAATCTACAAATTTTTGGTTTTAAAAAAATATTTACAGAAATCATAGCTGCAGGTATTGCTAATGAGACCGATGCTAGAAATAATTTTGTAGGAGTATCTAGCAGTTCAGTTCCTTTTAAAAGACTGTCTACTTTATTAGGAACATAAAGTTCAAAGTAGTCTCCATATATGTAAAAGAACATTAATGAAGTCCATAAAGCAGCAAGTTTAATTCGGATGTTTATTTTCGGATTTTCAAACATTTTTAGTAGGATTAATTAGTAATTATCTATGTTATTACTATAGACGTCAAAAATAGTGCTATGGTTGCCTGAAAAATTCAAAGAAGTATATATTTAAACTGCCACCGACGTTTTGTGTATGATTAGTCTCGAGAAAGTGGACGCGTACTTTCAGCTGTTGCTAAAGATAATTAATGTGTTTTTAATCGGTTTTCTATTTCAATCCAATGATCTTTTCTCATCGGATACAAAAATCGATTATAGAATTTTGTCTTCCACCTAAAAAAAATACTCCTTCTTTTATGATAAACCTTTTCACATGCTAAATTTAGCCAGTTTTCGTCAAATCCATTCCAGATTCCAGCAACACTTAATACGTTTTCTTTAAGAACAGGAAATACCTCATACAAATCGATTGCTTTTAATTCTTCGATGTTCAAACCCGAGGCAATAAGTGTTTTAGAAATCCTATCATAGTCAGATTTCTGAAGTTCGGTATCAAGATAAAATTCTGAAATTACGTTCCAGATAGGTTTTCTTTGTTCTATCGTTTTATTTAAGTTCATCATACATGCACTACAACAGTTTCTGTATGAAATGTAGCGTATAAAAGGACACTAACTTTCCGGATTAACACAGAACCTAATTTTTATATTTTGTTCTTAACTTATCATTTTTTTAAACACAAATGATATCAATCTTGGTATCCCATTTTCTGAGTTTTCATCAAACCACTCTTTTAATTCGATGAGCTGAAAACTGTTATTTTTTGCATCATCAATATATTCTGAAATATGGTGAACATAAACTTCTAATTCTTCAGTTCCGTTTTCTGTTTCGTACTTAGCTTTACTTCCAGAATATTGCTTAAACGAATGCAATTCACTAATAAAAAACAGCCCATTATTCTTCAGTATTCGGTTTGCTTGAGAAAAAACGTGGTCCAAATTTTCAATATGCTCAAGTGTTAAGCTAGAAGTTATTAAATCGGCAAAGTTGTTTTCTATTTCCCAATCTTCGGTCAAATCGGCATTTTTGAATAGTACTCTATTATCAGATATCTTCTCTTTCGCTTTATTGAGCATTTCTTGAGAAAAGTCTAAACCAATTATTCTATCTGCTTTATTGAGTAACCATTCTGTATTCTTCCCTGTTCCGCAACCTAATTCTAATACATTCTTAAAATCAAAATTATTCAATGTTTCAATAGTACACTTTTTATCTAAATCCCTTGTTCGATTCTCATTAGTGTCATATTGACTTGCCCAAGCATTATATGCCTTTTCTATACTCATTTAGCTTGTTTTATATTATTGCCTGCGGCCCGTATAAGAAATGTAGGGCATAAACCAAATATAAATATTTTGCTTTTATCATTTTTCGTAAATGCCCACCAAAGGACTACAATTACCAAAATATAAAATAAAAACCACAGTTATAAATTTTATGTTTGGCGACTTTACAAATAATCAAACACGTTTAGATTATACCTATATAACTCTATATTCTTTTACATTGTTAAGCATAGTCTTTACTATTTTTTGAGTATTATAGCCAACCATAATACATATATACCAATGCAACAGTATCAATAAATCCATGAACAGCAATATTGAACCACAAATCGTTCTTACGGAAATGAAAAATTAAAGCCAAAATCATACCTATAATACCTGTCGAAATTTGTCCGCTTATTCCTTGATATGCATGTACCCAACCAAAAAGAAATCCGAAGAGTAAAATATTAATAACAAGGCTAATTTTACTTGATCCAAAAAACTTAGTAAACTGTCTCATTAGGTATCCTCTAAATACAATTTCTTCAGCAAATGCAGCAGATAACCAAACATAAACAAATAGGCCTAATATTGCAGGTAAGTTTCCTTTGTAGATTTCGAATTCAGAGTAGTCTATAGGTTGTCCTGTAAGATAGGTAACAATTGGCATCATTACGTAGCCAGAAAATAGAAAAATAGCTATGCCTAACCCTGGCGCTATGATTAATAGACTTTTTACATTTATTCTGTTACGTTGAAAGCCTAAAGACTTAAAACAATTTTTTTTGTATTCTATTACGCTTGCTATTAATAGTAATAAAGCCGCTATAATCATTTGAAAATATCCCGATAGGTATAAAACACAGCAAAGAATAATAGCGATTACTGGTGTTACTTTCGTAGTTAAAAAGGTCTTATTCATTTTTTATCGTTTTTAATTTTAAGCGAAGTAAAAACGATAAAGCAAGATAAACAGTGATATACAGCTCATTTTTACTGAATGGTATCAAAAAAACAGCTGAATAATCATTGCATTTTATAGCTTCCCCTTAAACCAGTCCATAAATTCTTGTTTTTTATATCTACTGATATTTATTTGAAAAGCTTTTTTGTTGGCAATAGTAGGTTTAAGTAGCACCGATAATTTTCCATTTTCTATGGACTGTACTTGTTCAATAGAACGGACATGAAGAATGGTTTGTCTATTGGCTCTATAAAAGCTTTGTTCGCTGACTTCATTTTCAACTTCATTTAAAGTGAAATCAGTAACAATTGAAGTCCCATCGGTTTTTACAATAGATACTATTTTGTTTTCACTATATATAAAGGCAATTTCAGGATACTTAACTAATGTTATTTTACCACCTTGTTGAACTTTAAGTGTCCCTTTTATTGAGGTCAGCTTGTGAAGTTTATAAATATCGGTTGAAAATAAAAGAGCAATTACAAGAGTGTTGATTAGTAGAGTAACTGAAAGTCCGGTAAGTAGATAATAAAAGTTGTATCCTACAGATCCATTAACCAGCACATTTGCACTATAATACAAGGGGATATATAGTATGGTAATATACCCTAAAGTAGAAAATAGGAAACGTAATAGTATTTGTGCGTTAATTTTTTTAGTGAAGTATTTGTTTCTAAAATATTTGAAATTAAATTTAGCGATAAGAATTATTATAGTTCCCGCAATAATTGATACAGTAATAGGAATTAAAGGAAATTTGTAGTCTTTATGAAAAGGGAAATTTTCTGGCTCAGTAAGGTGATTGACTAAAATAGACAGTAGTATAAGTATTAAACCATTTCTAACCCAAAAATTTGAAAAATTAATATGTTGTTTAAAAGAGTTAATTATTACTTTCATTAAAAATTTTAATCTATCGTCTTGGTTTTTTTGCTTATGTATAATGTTAAATGTAAACATCTGTGCGTGCAGAAGGTCAGAGGTCTTCGATTAAGCACAAGGAATTACATTTTTTAATTGGAATGTAAAATAATAAAATTTATGATGTTGTTCTCATAAATACAAAACTCCCTTTGCTCAAAGCACTTAATAATATTGTGTTTATATCGTGTTAGCAATAGTATTTGGTCTATTCATAATCTATAAATACTCCTATTTTTTATAATTCTTGCCAAAAAATGAAAAGTGGTCTTATGGAAAATCATTTTTCAACTTTCTTCGCTCCAAAAACTCTTCTAAGGTTTCCCAAATAGCTGGTAAATATTCAAAGCTAGTAGCATATTCAAATTCTATAATTTCACCAGAATCCAGCTTTTCTTTACCTAATAAATAATAACTATCTCCAACATGATAGCTGAAATATTTTTTTGCGGAAGTGAAAATTATTGTATCTCCAATTTTATATTTTTTAAGTATAGTTTTATCATTTTCAAAAGCTTCTTCAGAAGAAACATCAATATAATAATCGCTAAATCTATTTACGCTCTTTGCACTTCGCTTTAATGCTGATGGTTGTTTAACCAAAAAAGGGTTATTTAAGTAACCTTTAAATGGCATATGTTGAGAAAGATTAGTAGTTGATGAATACGCTATAAACCAAATGAATAGAACAACACATACAAGTGTTGTAATTATTATACCCAACATAACCATCCTAAATTTCTTCATCTCTTATATCTCATGTTTTAAAAGTTCATTCTTTTAGATTGAACCTTACCCTTATAGTAAATGGGCAGTTATCATAGGGGGTGAAATTATTACCACCGCCAAATATAATAAAACATAGTTACCCCAAAGGACAACTATGTCTTGTCATATAGTGTCAGCAGCTTTTTTATTTTTCCCATATTTTCTTAATTAATTTAAGTACTGGTAAATCCTTAAAATTAATTTTAGCATCATTATAAATATTAATATTGAAAAGAGATTCTACATCGTTTGTACTTTCTTTTTCGTTTGTACTTTCTTTTTCAGATTCTGTTTTCTTCAACCATTTTGCCCGTTCAATTTCCCATCTTTCAAAGTCATTCATTGGTTGCTTTAAACTTTTACCTCCTTTATGTGGGTATTGTAAATAATTACTTGAAGGTTTAGGAAGTTTATTTTCGCACTCCTTAGAACATAAATTAACTAATAGAGGAAGAACGTCTGTCCCCACGCCCAAAGAGATCCATAACTGATTAGTTTCTGTATAATCCATTTCTTTTTCACACACACTACAAGTTAAGATCTTACCATCATATCTTACTGGATTATTTGTTAGTTCAGGAAAAGGTTTTCTATACTTATAATTTCCATAAAGAGCTCGGGTACTTACTCTACTGTCTTTTAGATTTTTACATTTTGTGATCTCATATGGAAACCAATGTAAGTTGTAAGATGTATATGGGTCAAAATATTCTAAAGATTCCATTTTTCCGATTTCTGGTGGAATACGTTTTAGTTGACTACCGTATAACCAGATTTTTTTTACATTCTTAAGTTTAGCGATTGATTCTGGCAAGGTATATATTTGGGAAAAAAGTTCTCGCCCTAAATATTCAAAAGGAGAAAATTCATCCCTCTCTTCTTCAGCAACAATATCTACATATTCGCATAGTTTTTTCCAGGCTAAAGACGATTTATCTTGTACGTTATTTTCAACGTCAATTAAAGCATTATCATATTCATCTATTTTGTTCCAATTCATAATTCTTATTGCAACTAGTGTTTAGGGTAGAAATCGTTGGAAATTCCATTGAGAAATTTTCTATTAGTACCAAGGTAACAAAATTTCGATGAATTCCTTAATGGAATTCAGCCATAATAAGCTATACATTTCGGGTTGGTAATAAGCCAACTATAAATATTTTGCATTCATCATTTTTTGTAAATACCTAATGTTTTCTTATGCATTATTAGCTAACATTTCTATTATTTGGAAATGATTTTAATTACCTTATTAATCAATTTCCCGGTATCAAAAGGAGGAAAGGATTGCCCAACATTTGATGAAATGATGATTTGGTATTCTGGAGAATACGCCAAAATTGAGCCGTAAAATCCTCCATGACCATAAAACGTTTTATTATACAGGTTCCATTTATAAATCCCCAACCCATAACTTTTACCATATTTTGACGTCTTAGAAGTATCCAGCATTCTTTCTAGAGTAGCCTTATCCTTAAAAAGTTTCATTCCAAAAAGCGCTTCTATAAATATGGCCATTTCCTGTGCAGTAGAGACAATGCCGCCCCCGCCCCATTCATAAGAAGTGTTTACCCGTTTAGTGATATTTATTCTATTTAGAAAAGCATCTATCCTTTTGCCAGTTCCTCGTACTTCCTCATAAAATTCAAAGTAAGTATTCTTTAAGTGTAATGGCGTTATTATTCGTTCTCTTATAGCTTCAGGCAGAGATTTTCCCTCTATCTCCTCTATTAGGAAACCCAAAAGCATATAATTAATATCCGAATAATGATAACCTTTTTCAGGGATGTTTGCTGGTTTTTTGTTTAGCTTATATTTAAAGTATCTTTTATAAAATTTTTGTGCTGTATACTTCCTTTTTGGATGAAATAAAACACTTAAATTGAATCTTGTCTCAGCATCTGTAAACACATCTGAAATCCCTGAAGTATGATTGAGAAGCATTTCTATAGTTATAGAATCTTGATATTTCTTTCCATTAAAGATGTGTAATTCATTGTACCTTATAAAATCGATTGATTCAAGATATTTTTTAATGGGATCGTCAATACTCAATTTATCCTCTTCGCACAATTGAAGAATAATTGTCGCTACAAGAGTTTTAGTAATACTAGCAACATTATATTGATAAGAGTAATCAATAGCAGTGTTGTTTCTTCCGACAGACCCGACGCCATGGTTGAATTCAAAACCTGTTTTTTCATTTTTGAGATAGAGTAAAAAACTATGTACAGGTTTTTTTCCATCATGGACGATGTGTGCTTTCATCAAGGTGTCAATTTTTGCTTTTTCACTTTTGAAATTGGACTGTGCATTACATAAAAAAGAGAAAAAAACAATAAGCAGGAATTTTAAAATAGAATGTATCATAGTCAAAAAATGCCTAAAGATTTTTGACAAAAGTATGCTCATAAAAAAGAAACAAACCTTGGTTCTTGAGGGTTTATCACCGAAGTGTATCAGATTTTAAGTTGAAATGTGTTCTATAATGGAACAGAATTCTGCTTAAACCATTTTTTAAATTTTGGAGCTTTCAATCTACTTATGAAAAGTTCCTCTGGAAGATTATTTTCAGGAGAAGTCAAAACAAGTAATTTTTTATTTTCAATCTTATTAAAAGCAACAACAGCACTATGATGTAAAATAAACTTTCTATTCACCCTGAAAAACTGTATTGAAGAAAGTCTTTGTTCTAGTTTATCCAATGAAGTATTTATAATATAAGTTTTATTCGTGTTGTCAAGAATAAAAGTCACTCCCTCCTCTACATAGAATCCGCAAACGTCATTCAGGGCTATTCTAACACTTTTATTACCTATATTCACTGTAATTCCATCACTATTTAATGTTTTGGCTGTTTGTAGTTTCTGTTCGGATTTTTTCCAAAATAAGTAGTAATACAAACTAATATAAATGCCATTGATTACTAAAATCCAAATTTCATATATCCAAATATCCAGTTGATAAAAGTTTAGAGGAACGGGTTTGTCTTTTGCAATTGCGTTTAAAAGTTCGGTTGTAACAATTATAAAAAAAAGACCAGCCAAACTGGTATAAAAAAGTTGTAGAAAAAGTCGTTTAAAGGTGAAATCAATCAAGGGCGACTTCTTTTCCATTTTTATGATTACGTATCGAACAATCAACCAAGTCATGTATCCTTGGATAGTATCAATAAAAAGCGTAAGGAAAAAATAAGTATTTAAGGTTATGTTTTTATAAGTAATAAAATAATTTACCAGATTGACGATTGGAATTAATACAATAAACAATTTGTTATCTTTTTTATGCCAAATAGCCATCTTTTATTTGTTTACAAGAAAAGTATTTATCCTTTGCTTCATTAGATAGTTCCTTAGGGTTTGGAATAGTGGCCGCTAACGTTTACTATATGTATCGCTTTAGAGTAAGCAATGCTAAGTAAACAACTACCGTTCGACTAATCATTTAGCTGCTATGACATATATAGTGTTGTTCACAGTGTTTTTTTTAAATTCTAATTAGCATTAATCATTATCAATAGAAGCAAAAAACGCATCAAGGTCGTCATCTTCATATTCATTCAGGATTATTTCTTGTTCCAATAATTTATCAATCATTTTTTTAAAATATCCACTATAATTTACTTCAGATTCTTTGCTTATTTCTTCTTCATCAAAATTTGACTTGATATCCATCTTATTCTTACCTAGAAAAGTAATTCGAATATGTGGTTCTTTGTCCAAACCATGCCATCTGTTTCTTGATAAAAGGAAAAACCATAGAGATTGACCAGCTCTTAATTTTTTATCAAGATTACAGCTTCTCATTTCTTTTATCAATCTAAGAGCATCATTTGTGAACGGACGACTATCATCAGGGTATTCTTGATAGAATTTCTCAATTAAATTCCAACTCTCAATAAAGTCATCTTCAATTCGATTTTTCTTGTTCGATTTATTTTTCAAAACGATTTTCGGTATTGTGTACAACGTTTAATGAATGATTTCATATACATTGTTGTAGCCAGTGTTTTTTTATTAAATTTATTTTTGAAGATCCAACGTCTTTTATGATTATTGAATATTTGCCTTTCATAACTTAGTCACTATTTATTATAAAAATACATATAACAAACATAAAAGCAAGATAATAGCGATATATACCTGGCTCAGGTTAATCTAGAATTCTATAATATCGCGTACTTCTAATTTGCAATGTCTCTATAGTAAATAAACCTCTCAAATTTTAACATTTAAATTTTCTGAGTTCCGGAAAATGAAACTGGCAGCTATTAATATTGCACCGTATTAATAACAAGTTGGCGAGCCTGTATATACGATAGCATAACAGCTCTCAATTACAAAAAACAATAATAAAATGTCTAAAGAAAATTATGACCAAAAGTTAGCCGTATTAGAAAACCTGGCGCAAGAGGCGATCAAAGCCCCCAAAAACCCAATAGATACATATCTGCAAGAAGCCGAAAATCTATTTGTTTGGATACAAGAGGATAAAAAAGCATTGATCGGTACCGGGCTCAACTGGAACAGCAATGTACTCGACCTGCCCATTCGTATTGGTGCCTGCAGATATGCCCAGGCCTTATGGATGAAAGAACGCTATAATCAAGAAGAAGCGGCCAAAGCCTGGAAAGAACAATCTCCAAAGGCTTATGCCTTTAGAAATGACTTGCTGGCAGATTTACGATTTGCTTTTCGTAAGCGTCCTGATCTGTTAGCTCGTGTGCGTGCCATAGCCGATGGCGAAGGTGATGCCGATATGATCCAGGATCTTATGGATAGTAGTGTACTTGGTAAAGCCAACACCCCAGAGCTTACAGCTATAAAGTATGACCTAACACGCCTTGATCGGGCAGAGCAACAATCTAATGAGCTTGCCGATCTATTAGCCAAAGCCAATGGAGCCACTCTAGATAACTCTAAAGCCAAAGAACTAAGAGATAGAGCCTATATCCATCTCAAAGAAGCGATCGACGAGATCAAAGAGACCGGTAAATATGTGTTTAGAAAAGATCCAGAACGTTTTAAAGGGTATATCAGTCGATATAAACGATAGCACACCCCTTGTGGTTACTGGTGCGCGCGATGGGTTGGGTATCGCGCGTGGCGCGCATCGGCTTACTATACCCGCGCATCATATATACCTATACGCGCGTAGTCGACCTGGCTGCGCGCGTTGCTTTTTTACCCACGCGCATGGCATCCCTATATCCGCGCATTGATGATCTGGTCACGCGCGTTACCTTGTATCATCCTAAAAAAAGTTTACATATTTTACATTAATCCTAAAATAGATTTACAACGTATTTTTAGTCCTATTATTGATTTACAATGATAGGACTTTTTGTATAATAATTCTTCCATAGCTTTTCAGTTTTTAAATTATTTCGAT
>NZ_JAERQJ010000030.1 GCF_016735115.1 Aquimarina mytili
GTATTCAATAAAGCGCTATGCTCTATCATAACCCCTTTTGGAGTACCTGTAGAACCTGAAGTATAAATCAAATATGCTAAATTGTCTGAAGACACATTCGGATAGGTTTCTAAAACTGGAGATTCACTAATAGTAGTCACTTCTTTATTTAAATCAACAACTTCAATACCTTCATCCAATACTGTTTCGGTTATATACTCTCCTCGCGTCACCAATACACGAATCCCCGCATCTTTTAAAATAGCCTTTACTCTAGCAGATGGCAGCTTGGGATCAATAGGAACATAAGCACATCCCGATTTTAAAACACCATAGATGGTAGGAATTAAAAACGATTCGCGATCCAACATGATACCTACTCGTTCTTCTAACTCAACTCCTTTGGTGGTTAACAAGTATGAACTCATCTGAGCCACTTGTCTAGAAAGATCTCCATATGTTAACGTATCATCTCTATGTACAACAGCAATACGGTCTGGGCTTTGACTAACCTGAGCATCAAAAATGTCTAAAACAGAATCATATTCTGGAAAAGTAACTCCAGTAGCATTGAAACCTTC
>NZ_JAERQJ010000031.1 GCF_016735115.1 Aquimarina mytili
CGTACTGGATTAACCGGTCGTACAGGACTTACAGGTAGAACTGGATTAACCGGTCGTACCGGACTTACAGGTAGAACAGGATTAACGGGTAGAACTGGATTAACAGGTAGAACTGGACTTACGGGTCGCACAGGATTAACCGGTAGAACTGGATTAACAGGTCGTACTGGATTAACCGGTCGTACTGGACTTACGGGTCGCACAGGATTAACTGGACGTACTGGATTGACTGGGCGTACAGGACTTACAGGTAGAACAGGACTTACGGGTCGTACTGGATTAACCGGTCGTACAGGACTTACAGGTAGAACTGGATTAACCGGTCGTACCGGACTTACAGGTAGAACAGGATTAAC
>NZ_JAERQJ010000032.1 GCF_016735115.1 Aquimarina mytili
GTGACTACTATTAGTGAATCTCCAGTTTTAGAAACCTATCCGAATGTGTCTTCAGACAATTTAGCATATTTGATTTATACTTCAGGTTCTACAGGTACTCCAAAAGGGGTTATGATAGAGCATAGCGCTTTATTGAATACAATTCAGAGTATGGATAAGTTATATCCATTAACTTCAGAAGATGTGTATTTGTTTAAGACGACTCATTCTTTTGATGTTTCTGTAGCCGAATTGTTTGGATGGTTTCATTCTGGAGGTAGATTATCGATACTCCCTTCAGGGTTTTCAGCTAATACGGATAAGATTATAGAAGCGATTGATCGTGATCAGGTTACGCACATCAG
>NZ_JAERQJ010000033.1 GCF_016735115.1 Aquimarina mytili
CTGATGTGCGTAACCTGATCACGATCAATCGCTTCTATAATCTTATCCGTATTAGCTGAAAACCCTGAAGGGAGTATCGATAATCTACCTCCAGAATGAAACCATCCAAACAATTCGGCTACAGAAACATCAAAAGAATGGGTCGTCTTAAACAAATACACATCTTCTGAAGTTAATGGATATAACTTATCCATACTCTGAATCGTATTCAATAAAGCGCTATGCTCTATCATAACCCCTTTTGGAGTACCTGTAGAACCTGAAGTATAAATCAAATATGCTAAATTGTCTGAAGACACATTCGGATAGGTTTCTAAAACTGGAGATTCACTAATAGTAGTCAC
>NZ_JAERQJ010000034.1 GCF_016735115.1 Aquimarina mytili
ATTAACAACATAAAATAAACAGTTAAATTCAGGCATTAGTTTCATTAAAGCCCAACCATATTTTCCTGTGTTTTCAATACATACATAATGGGTAGTTTTTTTAGATAGGTTTCCAGTGAAAAATTCTTCAATGGATTGTGGGGTATTATCAATTTTAAAGAACTCCTTTCGATCAGATAAAATACAGATGTCTAATGTTTTTTTACTAACATCAATCCCAATGAATTTTGAATTGGTTTTCATAACTTTGGTTTTAGAGATTATGTTATAACTCAACTCCT
>NZ_JAERQJ010000035.1 GCF_016735115.1 Aquimarina mytili
ATTAACAACATAAAATAAACAGTTAAATTCAGGCATTAGTTTCATTAAAGCCCAACCATATTTTCCTGTGTTTTCAATACATACATAATGGGTAGTTTTTTTAGATAGGTTTCCAGTGAAAAATTCTTCAATGGATTGTGAGGTATTATCAATTTTAAAGAACTCCTTTCGATCAGATAAAATACAGATGTCTAATGTTTTTTTACTAACATCAATCCCAATGAATTTTGAATTGGTTTTCATAACTTTGGTTTTAGAGATTATGTTATAACTCAACTCCT
>NZ_JAERQJ010000036.1 GCF_016735115.1 Aquimarina mytili
AAGATGAGATTTCTTTAAAGGGTCGTGGGAGACTACCACGTTGATAGGCTATAGGTGTAAAGGCAGTAATGTCATAGCCGAGTAGTACTAATAACCCATAGGCTTATGTGTCAGCAATTGCTTTTTACTAAGCTTTTTGATAACTCTTTTTATCGTGTTTAAATCAATATGTCAACTTATACAGTTGGCAGCTAGTTAGTGGTTAGTCGGCAGTAGATACTGCAAACTAAATACTGCATACTGCTCACTGAAAGATTTAAGGTGGTTATAGCATCGGGGCT
>NZ_JAERQJ010000037.1 GCF_016735115.1 Aquimarina mytili
AAAGCAAGATCAAAAATTATCAACGTTACAGAAACAACTTGTATCTACCCCAGGAGTTGGAAAGGTTTTAGCTTGGAATTTGTTAGTGAAAACCAATGAATTTAAAACCATAACTGAGCCAAGAAAACTTGCCTGTTATGCCGGTGTGGCTCCTTTTGAAAACATATCGGGAACATCAATATTTAGAAAACCAAGAGTATCCTCTTTTGCTGATAAAGATCTAAAAAGATTATTGCACTTGGGCGCAATGAGCGCTATTCGTTTAAAAAATGATTTAAGTA
>NZ_JAERQJ010000038.1 GCF_016735115.1 Aquimarina mytili
CCTCCTATGCATAACTCTCCAGGCACTCCAACAGGAACCAACTTAGAACTTGAGTCCATAACAAATAACTTCATATTACTTAACGGCTTCCCTATTGGAACTCTGGACTGCCCTTGCCAATCTGAAGTAGAATAACTACTACAATAAATAGTAGCCTCGGTTGGACCATAAATGTTTTCTAAAACAATACCAGTATTAAGAGCATTAAAATCATCGATCAAACTACCAGGAAGAGCCTCTCCAGCCAGAAAAATGTATTTTAAACTCGATAGCTTATCAAC
>NZ_JAERQJ010000039.1 GCF_016735115.1 Aquimarina mytili
CCTCCTATGCATAACTCTCCAGGCACTCCAACAGGAACCAACTTAGAACTTGAGTCCATAACAAATAACTTCATATTACTTAACGGCTTCCCTATTGGAACTCTGGACTGCCCTTGCCAATCTGAAGTAGAATAACTACTGCAATAAATAGTAGCCTCGGTTGGACCATAAATGTTTTCTAAAACAATACCAGTATTAAGAGCATTAAAATCATCGATCAAACTACCAGGAAGAGCCTCTCCAGCCAGAAAAATGTATTTTAAACTCGATAGCTTATCAAC
>NZ_JAERQJ010000004.1 GCF_016735115.1 Aquimarina mytili
CGATGATGATTGGCTTTGCATATGACAGAGAGACTACCGAGTTGGGGCAATCCCAATTTAATGATGGGAGTTATGAGGTGATGCTACGTTTTGAGCTTTTCAAGAAGTATAACCGAATGCTAACCCCTCGTTTCTTTTAAGAATATATTAAACACATGTAGATCACTCGAAAACATCTTATAGGTTAAGGTGTTTTTATTTTTGGGTCTCTGTATACTATATTTATTTAGGTAGTGTTATACATTATGAATTGCAGTGATGTTTTTGTAATTTTGGCGTAATAAAAAATAATGAAAGAAGAAGAAAAAGTCATTTTAGTAAACGAAAATGATGAGCAAATAGGATTGATGCCTAAGCTTGAAGCACACCAAAAAGCTGTATTGCATAGAGCTTTTTCGGTATTTATTATTAATGATAAAAATGAATTAATGCTTCAACAGCGTGCTCATCATAAATATCATTCGCCAGGTTTATGGACAAATACTTGCTGTAGTCACCAACGCGATGGAGAAAGTAATATTGAAGCCGGTACTCGTAGATTACAAGAAGAGATGGGGTTTACAACTTCGTTAAAAGATTCGGTGTCCTTTATTTATAAAGCTCCTTTTGATAATGGACTTACAGAGCATGAGTATGATCATGTATTAATAGGTAATTATCATAAAGACCCAGTAATTAATCCTGATGAAGTAGCCGATTGGAAATGGGTGTCTATCGAAACAATAAAAGAGGATATAGTAAATCATCCAGAGCAGTATACCGAATGGTTTAAAATTATTTTTGATAAATTTTACTCACATATCACACTATGAGGATAAAAGCGTGTAGAAAAGCACATTTTAATGCCGCCCATCGATTATATAGAAAAGATTGGAGTGATGAGCAAAACCTTCAGGTATTTGGTAAGTGTAGTAATCCAAAATATCATGGTCATAACTATGAATTAATAGTTTCTGTGATTGGAGAAATAGATCAGGAAACCGGATACCTAATGGACCTAAAGATTTTGAAAGATCTTATCAAAACTGAAGTAGAGGATTATATGGATCATAAAAATCTTAACGAAGAAGTAAAAGAATTTGCAACCCTTAATCCTACTGTAGAAAATATTGCGGTAGTAATTTGGAACCGATTGCGTAATAAATTAGCCTCTAAATATGATATTGAGATTACGTTATATGAAACTCCTCGTAATTTTGTAATTTATAAAGGCGAATAGGTATATGGGATTAGAAGTAGGGGATAAAGTTCCCGAATTTATTACTAAAAATGATAGTGGAGAAGATTTTCAAAGTAATAGTGTAATCGGTAAAATACCTGTGGTCATTTATTTTTATCCTAAGAATTTTACTCCAGGTTGTGTTAAAGAAGCTTGCGATTTTAGAGATAGTTATGCTGATTTTAAATCTGCAGGGGCAGAGGTGATTGGAATAAGTTCTGATAGTATAAAATCTCACGAAAGATTTAAACGTAAATATCAGCTCCCTTTTATATTTTTATCTGATACTAAAGGAAAGCTTAGAAAACTTTTTGGCGTAAAATCAGAATTGTTAGGTTTGCTTCCAGGAAGAGAAACCTATGTGATCGATAGACAAGGGGTTATACAACTTAAATTTAATAGTATGAATGCAAGTAAGCATTTGGACAAAGCAATTACCAAAATCAAGGAAATCGTTAATGAGTAGATCTCCATTGTACATATTAAAATTTAATCCCATTTTAAAAGATAAAATTTGGGGAGGGACTAAATTAAAACATCTTCTTAATAAAGCTTCTACAAGTTTTTCTGTGGGTGAAAGTTGGGAAATTAGCGATGTGGAAGGAGATTATTCTGTGGTCAGTCATGGAGAATTATCTGGTAGAACCCTTCATGAACTTTTGGAAGAATATAAAGAACAGCTTGTCGGCACAAAAAACTTTCAACGTTTTGGAACCAAATTCCCTTTATTAATTAAATTTATTGATGCTAAAGAAGATCTTTCAGTACAACTGCATCCTGGAGATGAAATTGCAAAGCAAAAACACAATTCTTTAGGTAAAACTGAAATGTGGCACATTGTCCAGGCTGATAAAGATGCCAACATTATAGCTGGATTTAATCAATCGGTTGATAAAGAATTATATCAAAAGCATGTCGAGCAAAAATCTATAAAAGATATTTTGAATTATGAGCAAGTAAGCAAGGGAGACACATTTTTTGTGTATTCTGGACTCATACATGCAATAGGTAAGGGAGTACTTCTGGCAGAAATACAGCAAACATCTGATATCACCTACCGAGTGTACGATTGGGATCGAAAAGATAGTAATGGTAAGTATAGAGAGCTTCATCAAAAAGATGCTTTGGAAGCCATTGATTTTAAAAACGAGGAAGAGTATAAAATAACATATACACCTGTTAAGAATGGGACCTCTAGTTTAGTAGAGTGTCCTCACTTTGTTACAAATCTTATTGAGGTAGATCATAGTATGACGATTTCTCATAAAGAGCTTGATTCATTTGTGGTGTATATGTGCGTAGAAGGCGAAGCTTTACTACAATATAATAGTTCAGGGGATGATGTAAAGATAAAATTTGGCGAAACAGTATTAGTTCCGGCATGTATTAAAAGTATTAATATACAATCTGAAGGAGTTAAATTACTTCAAACATATATTTGATATATGTTCATAGAAAACATTAATTTTGCATAAAAACAATTCGATATGGCAAACAAGAGAGACCTTAAGAAAGACATTAACTATGTGTTGGGAGATATCATAGAAGAAGTATATGTATGGCAGTTAGATAATCCAGATAAAGATGATAAAGCAGGAGAAGCAATTATCGATGAGGCTATTACTTCTTTTGACGGATTTATGGCAAGAGTTAATGATCGTAAAGTAGAAAATGCTTCAAAACATTTTAAGGCAATTAGAAATGATTTGCAAAAAACTGCAGAAGCTTTGGTTAAGAAAGTAAATTCATTATAATTTTTTTAAAAAAGTATTTGCAAATATCATTCAAGAAATTATATTTGCACCGCTTTTGCCGATATAGCTCAGCTGGCTAGAGCAGCTGATTTGTAATCAGCAGGTCGTGGGTTCGAGTCCCTCTATCGGCTCTTAATTAAAAGTTCTAGATGTCAAAGTCTAGGACTTTTCTATTTTAACCACTTATGTATATAGGGCGAGAAGTTTATCTTGAGTTTTGGCGAACTTGTGAGGCAAAGTATTTAAGGCAGTCCCTCTATTGGCTCTCTAATTAGGCTTTAAACATTATGTTTAGGACTTTTTATTTTGTTATATGGGCTTTATCTGTCCAACTGCACCCTTCCATTTTGTAGAAAAAGGAATTGGAAGGCCCAGAATAATTTTAGCCTGTGCTCCTTCCTCTTCTTTAGGAGCGATAATATCATAATGCTTATTAATATCACTCCAAAGTGAATTGGATTTACTACTATTTTCAAGTGAAACGATACATTGGTTAGCTATCCATAATTCTGCATAAGGAAACCAAGTTGGGATACTAATGACGTCGTCAATTAATTGTACTTCGATAAAACATACCTCATCATCATATTTATTTTTTTGTTGTACTCGAACAATTTCTATAATTTTTATTTTGATAGGAGTTATTAAAATAGCAGTTGTACTATTGTAGTACATTGAATGAATATCTAACTGATTCAGTATTTCTATTGCTTCAGATGATTTTGCAGATCCATAGCAATAGGCATTTACACTATATTGTATGGCTATGGCTAATGATTCATGATAATCCTTATTTTTTACAATTTTTTGATAGGTTTGTACTTTATCCCCCCAAGGGATAGATCCGCTACTTTCAATGAGTTTACATGCTTCATTATCTGGCAGTTTTTTATACATTTTAGAAAACAGCCAACCACCATCATCTCCGCATTCAAAGTAATCTACACCAAGTGCGTACCATATAGATTTGACTATTTTGTCATTGTCACAAACAATCATATTGATTAATTGTCTTACAAACCAATGCAATGATTTTATTGCGTAGAAGTTTTCAGGCTCCTCCTCAATATAGTCTTTTAGTTGTCTCCAAGCGTAACGAATATCTATCTGGGTACTATAGTCTGGCTCAACTTTATAAAGTATTCTAATTAAAAGGTCTATTTTACAACAAGAGGTTTTAATATCGAATGTTAGCGACTCTTCATCTAATGTGTTATCTGGTGGAAATTGTGAGATAAATCCTTCCCAATCCTTTTCATAGGATTCATGAAAATCATAATATTCAATTTTCTCTTCCATAACCATTTTGTTATGCAAATCATCCTATAAAAAGAAGTGTTCTATTTTTGTATAGAATCATTTTTGATTCGCATAGATTCTTTTGCTCTACGGTCTTCTATATATTTGAAGAGTTGTTTGCCGTATAGAGATTTTTTAACCCTAGGGCTTAATGATTTTGCCACGGTGTCCAGGTATTTAATATTGGCATCGTATACTTCTTTTAAAGTTACATAAGGAGATACTTCTAGTTTCTTATTGTTCATGGCAAAATTAATAGTATACAAATACTTTTGACGAAGTAATTTTTTATAGGCAATGTCATTTTCCATCAATTTTTCTTCATCTTTTTGCTTGCTGGCTTCAAAATCTTCTTTGATCAGTCTAAGGTTTCTTTCATTAAACCTCTTAATCATTTTTTTATACTCATCAAATTTTGCCTGATTTTTTCCGCCTATCACTTTTACATCTTTTTCAAAATCACTTAGACTCGTTGTAATTATAACTTCTCCAGGTTCTGCAAAAAAGTCAATCCGATCATTATATTGTACTCCATCTTCTTTGTCAAGGTATAAATAATGGATTTCTGGTTCTTGAACTTGAGATTGCATTATAAATTCTGAATTTCCGTCTACGATTACAGAATCTACATTAACCAGCATGGTGTCTTGTATTTTTTGTAGATATAGGGTTCCTTTTTTCAGACCTTTAATAGAACCACTAATAGTAACATTACCTTTTTTTTCTACAGAGCTACAATTGGTTAAGAAAATGCTTAATAATAATATGAAAGAAAATTGTTTCATGTATAATCTAATGAGTTAAAACTGGGCTACAAATATGCTATAATTTAGATTGAAAAACTAACTCCCCGAAGCTATTTGCATTAAAATTGTGCATAAAATTGCTCCGTATGTTCCAACTACATACCCAAATACGGCTAAAAGTACGCCTACAGTTGCTAAAGAAGGGTGAAAAGCTGCTGCTACTACCGGAGCTGATGCAGCACCACCTACATTAGCTTGACTACCAACGGCAAGAAAGAAATATGGAGCCTTTATCAATTTAGCAACCCCAATAAGAAGTACAGCATGGATAGTCATCCAAACTAAACCTATAGCAATAAGCCCAGGGTTTTCCAAAATCATGCCCAAGTCCATTTTCATTCCTATAGTTGCGACAAGTATATAGATAAATATACTCCCAATTTTACTGGCTCCAGCTCCTTCATATTGTTTTGCTTTGGTATATGATAATAAGATTCCGATGGTCGTGGCGATTGTAATCATCCAGAAAAACTTTGAAGTAAATGAGGATAGAGCAGAACTTTTATCGTTAAAGACTTCAAAATTATCAGATAAAAAATCAGAAATGCCTCCTGCCCCCCAATGGGCAATTCCCACTGTAACAAAAGCAATAGATAACATAATTATATAATCTGTAAGCGTTGGATTTCGAGTTATACTATCGGCATAATTTGATACTTTTTGTTTTAAAGATTCTATGGCACTGTTGTCAGCTTTTAACCAGCGGTCAATTTTATTACTTTTTCCTATACCTATTAATAAAATAGCCATCCATAAATTAGCAACTACTATATCAACGAGTACCATTCCGCCATACTTATCCGGATTGTATTGATAGATCTCCAGCATAGCAGCTTGATTCGCTCCACCACCAATCCAACTTCCTGCCAGCGTTGATAAACCTCGCCAAACAGCATCAAAATCGGCCCCTCCAACAGTTTCTGGTGATATCGCAGAAATTAGCAAAATTGCAATGGGTCCACCGATTATAATACCTAGTGTTCCAGTAAGAAACATGATTAAAGCTTTAGGGCCTAAATTAAATATACCTTTAAGATCAATGCTTAGTGTCATTAAAACCAAAGAAGCGGGGAGTAAATATCTACTAGCGATATAATATACTTTAGAGGATTTTTCTACCAATTCTCCATCTGCATTTAGCTCTTTCCAATCAGGAGAAATTATCCCCAATGAATTAAATATAGCAGGTAGCAAATAACAAAGTAATAATGCTGGAACAATTTTATAGAATGACTTCCAAAATCCTGTTTTTATTGATGAAGTATAAAAAACAAGTCCAAGGCAAAGCATTAAAATTCCAAAAACTATAGTATCATTGGTGAAAATAGGTGGGTTTTCCATTGTCGAGTTTTTATTTTATTGAGATGTCTCGCAAAATACATTATTTTGAAAAAGACTAAATACTAATGAAAAGAAAGTTTTAATCATTAACCCAAGTTTTTAGTAAACTTAGTTGCTTTACTGTGGCCTCGGGGTTTTGTTGTAAGATTGTCTTTTCTACGGTTGGTTCAATTACTGTTGAGTTGAGTGTAAGAATCTCGTCATTTCGCTTAATTTTAAAAACGATTTCATCTCCTATTTCCCATTGGTTAGAATCACCAAAAAGATCATAAATGTTTTTTATGTTATAGCTTTTATTATTAATGCTTAATAAGACATCTCCTCCTTGAATCCCCAGATTGTTTAGAAAATTATTATAAGAAACACCTGGTATAAAAGTAACTTCTTTTGAGATTTCTGAACCTTTAACAAAAGGTTGTTGTTCAAAAATGAAATAGGATGATTTTACATTTTCTGTGCCGTATACGACTCCCACCTTTTCAAGATAGGTTCCATAGTCAATAGGGGTGTTTCCCACGACATGCGTTTCTAAAAAATCTTTGATTTCGGGATATGAGAATTCCTTTATTGTACTAATCAACGTTTTGTCTTCAAATGGTGTGTCGATACCAAATTCGCTTGAGAGGGTTTTAATAAGGTCTAATATGCCGTATTGACCATTACTTTTTTCTCGCATAATGATATCAAGGCACATAGATATTAGTGCTCCTTTTTCGTATACATTTCTATAGTTTTTACGATAAGGATCTTCTAATATATTTTTACTCATTGTAGTAAAAGACATTGTATCATCAAATTTTCTGGAAGTTTCAATCTTTTCTTGTAGCCTTTCAAAAAACTCTTCTTTTGTGATTAAACCTTGTGTGATTTGAAATAAAAGAGAAAAATACTCTGTAGTACCTTCATACAACCATAAGTGCTCTGACATCTTAGGGTTGTTATAATTGAAATCATGTATTTCTTCAGAATGTATGGTTAATGGGGTAACAATATGAAAAAATTCATGAGAGATAACGTCGGTAAGTGCTTCATTGAGTTTTTCTCTGGAAAGAGACTCTGGAAGCACAGCTACAGTGGATGTATTGTGTTCTAAGGCTCCAAAACCTTGTGCGTCATTAGATTTTAAAGTGGAGAGGTATAATAAAATGCTATATTTCTTTGTAGTGTTGATATCTCCAAGAAAGTTTTTTTGTGCTCGGATAATGCGTTCTATTTGAGGCATAATCCTAGAAGCTTTATGTACTTTGTTTGGTGAGTAAATACTTAATTGTATCTCAATGCCATTAACTGTAAAAGTAATTTGATTATCATCAGAATACATGATAGGAGAATCTGCTACTTCTGCATACCGTGTAAAAGAGAAAAAATCAACTTCATAATTAATGTTTTCTATAGACTGTTCAAAAATGGTTTCTACAGCCGAAGTAGCACTCTTAAGATTTTTAGGATACTTTATAAATACATTATACGTACTTTCTCTAAGATCATTAAAATATCCAACCAGGGCATATAGATTTAAAACAAAGTTTTGGTTCTTTAAGATATTAATACCAGTTGGCGAAAAAATATGATTAGAATCTTCAGAATCAAAGGTGTCATTTACCCAATATGTGATTTTATCTAATTGGTTTACATTGTTTATCTTCCATCGATTATCTCCATATTTTTGAACATACATCGTATTTCCTTGCTTATCAAAGGCTTTAAAATCTTCGATATATTTTCCATAATTATTGTTTTGGTATGTGCCAGGTACAATTTTGGGTAAATAATAGCTTATCGTATCTGTATTTAAATCTTGTACTTTAATTTCTACTTTAACCTTGTCATCAATAACATTAAAAAGATCGATAGATGCGCTTATTGTAGATTTGCGCGTTTCGGTTGGTAATTGTGAAGTCTTGCAACTAGCTGCTAAATTAAAAATAGCAAATATATATACTAAGCTTGTTATTATTTTAATAGTTTTTTGCACAATTATTTAGATGTTATTTTTAATATAGGTTGCCACTCCGTCTTCTTTTCCTGATAGCGTGATCGCATCTGCAATTCTTAGTGTTTCTGGTTTTGCATTGGCTACTGCAACACCTGTTCCAACGGCTTTAAGCATATCAATATCATTATAGTTATCTCCAAAAGCCAGCACTTCGGAAATCGGAATCTTATAATGCGTATTTAACAACATTTCTATAGCCGTAAGTTTAGAGATGTTTTTATTTGCAATTTCAATATACGTTGGTTTAGAGCGATATAAATGTAATTGTTCTGAAAAATTATGCTCCAAAAAGGTATAGGCTCGATCTATATGTGCTTCTTCGCCCATACACATAATTTTATGAGCTCCTTTGCTTTCTGTTTTCCATTGTTGTATTACTTGTTGCAAAGGTTTTACGACCGGAGTAACTTTTGTATTGTTAGCTTCTCTATTGGCCCAATAATCCATTTCTGGAACATACCAGTCATCATTATGATATACACTTATATGTATATTTTGATTCGTGTTAAAATGATGAAGTTCTTCAATAATATCAGGAGTGATAAAGCTTGAATGAACAGATTTTTTATTGATTAAAATCAATCCTCCATTATAACAAATTAAAGGTTGATTGGTAATACCTAATTCCTCCTGCAGATGTGTCATTGCACTGGGCATTCTTGAAGAAATTAATATTACAGGAATCTGATCTTTAATTCGTCGAATTTCTGAAATAGTAAGTTCTGAGAGCTCTCTTTCCGGATTTAATAAAGTCCCATCAATATCTGAAAACAGAATGCTATGTGGCATTATTTTTTAAATTTTTTAGTTAAACCAAATTGGTTATAGTTGATTTACAAAGTTAGCGATACCGTTTAGAACTTCGGGCATAATTTTTCGCCAGGATTCGTTATAAGATTTGTGATTTTCTAATCTACTATTCCCTTTAATTTCTTTAAGAATATGGTTCATGTTTTGAACAATTAAATATTCGGCTTGCGGGACAGATTCTTTTAATTTTTCGGCCTGAGATAATTCTACTTGTATGTCTTTATCACCATGTATTATCAAAATAGGGATCTCTAATGTCGAGATCTCTTCAGTTGGGGTGTACCTCATCCAGGATCTCATAAATGATTGTAAATCATATCTAAAAATAGATTCTAAGGCAGGATCATAGCCCGTTGCTCTACCGTTTTCTTTAAGTTGATTAAAAGCTACCGTCGCACTTTTATCTAATCCCGGAGCTTGTTTTGCAATTTGCTCGATGATCACCTCATCTACAGACTCTGCATTTCCTGCGATAGATATAAAACCGTCTACTTTATCCTTTGCAGCAATCATACCTATCAAAGATCCTTGTCCATGGCCGGCCACAAAAATTTTCGTATAGTTTCCATTTTTTTTGAAATAGTTTATAGTGGATACTGCATCTTCAATATAGTGGTCAAAAGAAATTTCATGTTCACGAATTCCTAAGGCATCCATCTTAAAAAGTCTTTTGTCATAGCGATAGGTGGATATTCCTAATTTTGCTAATTCATAAGAAAATTGCTTAAATGTATCACTTCTAGACATTCTATCATTACCATCTCTATTTATGGCTCCAGAATCCATTATAAAAATAATTAGAGGTACTTCTTTATCTGATTCAGAATAGGGGGTTACCAATGTGCCTTCGATATATTTATTGATTTTGACTGTGGCAGAATTATATTCTTTCTCCTGGCCAAAGCAATATGATATAGGGATTATAAGGAATAGAAAAAGTTTAATTTTCATTGTAGGGCAAATTATTTTATAAGTTACATTAGAAAACGATAAATAAGATTTCATATTTTGATTTGGGCAAATTATAAGTGCTTATTCTGTACTATATGTTTGTTTCTCCGATTTATGATTTGAGGTTATATTAATGTACTTTTTGAAGAGATCTTCATAGCAAAATTTTCAAATAAATTTTAACGAATCACTAACATACCCTTTTTTATCTTTGCTACAAAATATAAAATAATGAATCTTCGTATTAAATCAGTTCTTGTCGTAGTATTAATTACTTCTTTTGCGTATTCTTCAGAATATGATTGGGGAAAAACTGGGCATAGAGCTACTGGCCAAATTGCAGAATGTTACCTTACTAAAAAGGCTAAGAAGAACATTGCTTTGCTTTTAAAAGGAAAAAGTCTTGCTTTTGTATCGACTTATGCCGACGAAATTAAAAGCGATGAACGGTTTAGACCCTATAGTCCATGGCATTATGTTAATTTTTCTTTTGAAAAAAAGTATGGAGAAGAAAAGCCAAGTGAATTTGGCGATTTGGTTCAAGGCATTAATACGTGTATACAGGTTCTTAAAAATGAAGAATCGTCAAATGATGATAAAGAATTTCACTTAAAGATGCTTGTGCATTTTATAGGAGATCTTCATCAACCTTTGCATGTGGGTAGAGGAGAGGATAAAGGAGGAAATGATATTCAGGTGCGTTGGTTTAATGATGGATCAAATTTGCATAGAGTTTGGGATAGCGATATGCTTGATTATAATGGAATGAGTTATACCGAATTATCTAAAAATACCGATAGACTATCCAAAGCACAAACTAAAGCGCTAGAAGAAGGGACTATTTTGGATTGGGTATACGAATCTCAGAAACTTGCTAAAAAAGTATACGCATCTGCAAATGTAGGAGAAAAATTAGGATACAAATATATGTATGATCATTTCTATACGGTACGCACACAACTTCATAAAGGAGGTATTCGATTGGCAAAAATATTAAATGAAGTTTTTGGCTAGAATCTAATTACTTATTATAGATTCTTTTCGATATTGTTTTGGAGACATTGCAAAATGCTTTTTGAATGTTTTGGTAAGATGACTCTCATCGGTATACCCTAATTGATAGGCAATTTCTGCGATGGTAAATTCTGTATGTTGTAAACGGTATTCTACCAGTTTCATTTTGTATTTTGTGACATACTGATGTATAGATTCTCCAGTTTTTCTTTTGAAATAGGTGCTAATAGAACTTTGAGACATGTTAAACTTATTGGCCAAAAAACTTATTTTGGTTCGATCATTATCATAAACATTTTGTCTGATATGGCCCAGGATCTGGTCAATTTTTGAATGATTTATAGGTATTTCTCTTTGGTTAGAATTATATTTTTCAGAAATATTTCGAACAATGATACTTAAAATGGTACTAATTGCATTAGAAATAATTTCTTGATAATAAATCTTTTCATTTTTAAATTCTTCTAGAACTACGTTGTGTATATCCCAAATAATACCGCGATCATCTTCATGAGAAATAACATCGCCAGGAATAATATTAGGGTGATGCAACAGTTGTTCTATGCGCTGTAACCAGAATTTCCTATCGGGTAAGTTCACTTTACTGGAAAACAAAAGTTCTGTAAATTTAAAATAAGTAAATGTAGAGTAATTTTCTATCTCAAAATGATGGGTATCTTCTGGAGCTAATAAAAAAATATTATTTTCCTTATACGGAAATCGAACACCATTGATGGTATGATAACCGTTCCCTTTTTCAACAAATATAATCTCAAAGTAATTGTGATTATGTGGTTCCGCTTCCCATTCATCGATAGAATATTGGTCTACTACAAAGGTCTCATGTAAAGTGTAACGGTTCATAACAATTCTTTAACATTTTAAAGTTACAAAAATAAAATCAATAATACATGGTTGTTTTTTACAAGTAATTATCAACTAAAACGTTTGATGGTGTTGATAAACAATGTGTTGTATTGTTTTTGTACAAGTTTTCTATAAAAAAGTACAAGACATGGATGTATATATAGTGTTACTTTTGGGCATTGGATTTTAGCCCTATCTTCACATGAAAATTAAAATTTATTTATACAGTTTTTTACGAATTTCGTTTGGAACGTTATTGGTATTACATAGTATATTCAATGCCATTAAGTATTCTGGTTTTTTAGACCGTTTGGATGTGTATTTTAATCAAGTATCTATATTTGATAATACAGTTTTAGAAACTCTTGCCCCACTAGTTCCTTTTGAAGAATTTATTATTGGTTTTTTCTTGATTCTAGGAATATTTACAAAAAAAGCCTTAAAAGTGTCCATAGCTTTATTTGCCTTCTTTACTCTGTTTTTATTAGATGCAAATTTTGTAAACTGCGCTGCAATACACTTGCTTTTATGTGCAACTTCTATTATTTTGTTGAGAAAAAATAATTATGATATAAATTCTATAGACTCATACAGAGTATTGCTGTAGATAGTTGTGTTATATTATGTAATGACTCTGAAAGTGAGATTAATTCTTGGACCTATATTTCTTTTTGTCTTAGGAATTTGATGTAACCAGTGATCTTGCGTTTTTCCCATCATCATGAGTAAGCTTCCATTTTGTAAAAGAATCTTTTGCTTTAGATTTTTGTTGTTTTTGTGTTTAAAATGAAACCATCGTTCTTCACCAAAACTTACAGAAGCAATGGTAGGGTTATTACCTAGTTCTTTTTCATTATCCGAATGCCAACCGTTACTATCCTGACCATTTCTATATAGATTGAGCAAACAAGTAGTAAACCTGGTTTTACTTACGACTTCTATTTTTTCTTTAATGAATAACAAGTCCTTAGTAAATGGATTTGGATTCATGGTTATGTTAGAATAGCTATAGGGTTTGGTGTTGTTGGCATATAAAGCAGTTAAACGAGGTTGTAAGTGTGTTTTTCCAAAAACAGTAATATGATCTTGCCTCCATTCAATATCGTTTAACAGAGCGTTAAATAACTTCTTAGATTCCCCAGGATTAAAAAAAGTAGGATGATATATTACTTTGGCATCCGGCATGTTTAATTGTACGGGTTCTTTTTGGGTGTCAAATAAATCTAAATCCATAGCAGATAATCTGTGATTTAAATATATTGATAAGCCCAATAAATTAAACCAAATTGTAATACTAGTCTGAACATTAGAACTGGTTTTGGAAGATTAAGCCCAGCTTTTTTGTTAATAAGCATATGGATATGTACTGGAAAAAACAAAACAAGCATAATAATTATAGACCAGATGGCAATCGCTTTGGTTTGTGTAAATAGTATGCCTACTCCGGCTGCTATCTCGGCAATACCACTTAGATAAACCAGTAATTTGTGATGTGGAAGATAAAGCGGCATTATACGCATAAATGCTTTCGGTCTGATAAGATGAAAAATACCAGCCAAAATAAAAATAAAGGATAGAATATATAGATGCCAACCCATTAAACACCCGTTGTTTTTTCTTTGCCGGCACTACTAAGAGCAAAATCTTTTTTTCGAGTCATATTCTTGATATAACCTACTTTTCTAAAACGAAGAGCAGACCAATCATCATCAATAGAAACTTGTCTTACGGGTTCTAAATTATAATCCCCAAGAACTCCCCAACCTTGATCCCTGGTGATTTCTGATCTATATTTTTTAGAGGTCTTTTTTGGATAAGCAAACCATAATATGGCATCGCCAACAAGTTTTGGGTATATAGTTTCAATACGATTCTCTACCTGCTTTTTTTCGGTCACAAAAACAAGTCCAAAATCAACCTCAGAAACCTGAATTAGGGATTCTTTTACGATAACGTCTTTAAGGCAATTTAATTCTTCACAAAAACCTTCTGGCTCATTAAGAATAAGAATCTCATCCAGAGCTGGTGGAAGCTGTAGTTTTTTGAAGAGCGGAGTCATGAAAATTAATTTTAAAATGAATTTATGCTTCTTAAAGATACAAAAAAAGGAAGCTATATCGGATAATTTAACTATGATTTTATAAGACTTATTGTTAATAAATACATGGTTTTACTGGAATATGATTAAGAATTTGGATTTTCCTTACCAAAGAAGAGGTATTCATGTTAAAAAACAATAAATATGTCAGGACAATACAATAAGGTGCTTGCTTTTGAAGTTTGAAGAGTTCAACTTAAATATATTAATTATGAAAACAACTGTTAAAAGTGGCGTTTTTAGCGCTATGCTATTCGCGATGTGCACTCTGTTCATCTCATGTGAGAGTGATCAATCTGAAATTTCAGAAGAACAAACAAGTAATTTTGAAGTAGTAGAAAAAGGCTTTACTCAAGAACAGGCCTATCCTGAAACTAAAGGAGAGATGGTAACCATCCAGCTTCATGGTCAATCTGTGAAAGCAGAAAAAATTGGTGATGAATATATAGTTGGTGGGGATATGATCTTTACAGATGAAGATTTGGCTTCAACCAACGGTAAAAGTACGGGTCGTACTACAAGACGCTGGCCCAACAATACTGTATATTATGAAATACAGAGTAGTTTACCTAATCAGCGTAGAGTTACTGATGCAATTGCTCATTGGGAAGCCAATACAGATCTTAAATTTGTGAGAAGAACAAATCAATCTGCTTACGTCTATTTTAGAAGTGGTAGCGGATGTTCGTCATCTGTTGGTCGTACTGGAGGAAGGCAAAATATTAATTTAGCTAACGGTTGCTCGACAGGTAATACTATTCATGAAATTGGTCATGCTGTAGGGTTATGGCATGAGCAAAGTAGAAAAGACAGAGATCAATTCGTAACAATTAATTTCCAAAATATACAATCTGGAAGAGAATTTAATTTCCAAACCTATGTACAGCGAGGAAATGATGGAGATGAATATACTAGTTCTTTAGACTTCGGTTCTATCATGTTGTATGGATCATATGCTTTTTCTGCTAACGGTCAGCCAACGATTGTGAGAAAAAATGGTTCCACGTATAACGCACAAAGAAATGGACTTTCTTCTGGAGATATTGCCGGAATAGCAATTATGTATCCAGGTGATGGTGGTCCTGGTGGAGATATTTGTGAAGGTGTGGCTCCTTGGTCAAGTTCGCAAACATATCAAGCCGGAGATCTTGTGACCTATCGAGGATATTTGTATAGAAAAAGATCAGGTAGAGGATGGGATCGTATTGGCCAGTGTGGATCATCAAGAGATTCTGGTAAATCTTCTACTACGATTTCCGATTTAAATGATGTCTCTAATGACTAATTTAAAAATTGATTACATTTAAAAATAAAAAGAAATCCCTCCACAGTCTGGAGGGATTTTTATATTGATCAAGATAATGTTACTAAAGAACTCGTTAGAGTGTTATCTCTTTTGCGTTATCAGGAGTATCAAATATGGTACCTTCTTCTTCTAAAAATGTAATATCAGTAATTGTTGCTTCCCCTAATTTTTCTGTCATTCCTTTTTCCTGGGTCCAACCATAAAATTCCCACTTTGTAGCAAACGGAATACCGTCTATCATTTTAAAATCTTTGTATCGAATTGCATGTGGATCAGCTTCAGCTTTAGATGTATCGCCGTTACTTCCAAAAGAAACAATATACGCTGCCGCCTGTAACACATTTTGAGTATCACTGTATAGAACATACCAGTCATCAGGAGCATCACCCGTTCCTTTTTCAAAAGTAAGTCGTGCCGTTTGGTGTTCTGTATCATCAAGAGATCTTGGGTTTTGAAGCTCCCATTTTGTTCCCGGATCACTTAGTTTATATGGTAACCCAAAAAAATAAGTCCACGTAAACATATCAAAGCGTGCTCCTTTTTCATTTGCGTTTTCAGGACATAAAAAAACTTTTTCGCCATTATATATTAGTTTGCTTTCATCGTGTTTGTCAATTCTAATTTTTGTAGAATTTGTGAGCATTGTAATCTTACCATTTAGATGTTCTTTACCACCAAATAAAATGTTAGCGTTAAAACTTATTGCTTTATGCTTTAGAAATTCATCTTTCTTATGTGCTTTTTCTATGCTTTGAACGTATACATTTTCTATAGAAAGACCGCCATCTCCAATTCCTCCGTCTGGCTCTACAGGAATGGATTTAGAATCCGTACTGGTCGTTTGATTTTCTTCCTTTTTTTGTTGATTGCAGCTAATGAGAGTAATTGTAAGGATTACTATCCATAAATTTTTCATGATATAGTTATTTGTGTTACTTATGTTAAAAGTAATAAAACCTAGAGTGTTCTATGATAATTTATGAAAATTGTAACAGATCCTTATTCGAAGCTAGTGAAATACCAATATGCCTTGTAAGCTTTACTGTTTGTTGGTTAACTCACTAAGGAGTTTTGTAATTCGTTTTGCTGCTATTTCAATTCCATGTTCATTCCAGTGTGTATCATCAAAATGATATAAAAGTTCCGTATGTCTTTGTTGATTAAATAATGCTATAGCATTGATCGTATGAATATTGCGTTTTTTTAGCTCGACATATAACTTCTCTAAAAAATCGGGTTGTTTGTCTAAAGGAACAAGGTCGAAGTATACAGTTTCTTTGTTGGGAATCGGAAAAAAAACAAATTCAACTCCTATGGATTTACAATAATCACGATATGAAGAAATAATATCAGCAGTTCTTTTAAGTAATGCACCTGTTGCATCAATTTTGGCGGCTTTTCCTTGGAAGAAAAACATTTTCGTATTGATATCGGATTGAATCCCATTACCATTAGCGTTATTTACTCGAGCGGTAATAAAACGTATAAAACTTCTTTTTGCAGGAATATCAATACATCTTGCCAGTCCATTAAAAAATACTGTACGTTTTAATTTTATAAATGAGTTTTTTAACCAAGAATTTTGAGGAGATACTTCAGGAAGAAAGGGTAATGCTCTTTCTACAAGGCCATAAACTAATACTTTAGGTTTGTTTACTATTTTGGCATCGATCAGTTGTGTAAACTTATTAAAGGAGTATGGTGCGATATTATACGTGGATAACCCTGAAAAATTGGATACTTGGTTAGAAATGTTTTTTTCTTGACTTACTGAATAACCAGCAATATTCGAGGTTCCTAGAAACATAACCTCCGGAAATTCTATTAAAGTTTCATTTCTGAAACCCAATTGATCGGTATCCCATAAAATATTTTTTTTCAGAATGGCATGCTCTGTATGATGGGTCAAATCACCATATCCATCTCTTATTGATTTGTTATTAGGATAAAAAGGACCAATAAATAAATCTTTAGATTTTACCTTGTTGGCTTCTAAAGGGCTATAGGTTATGGCGCTTTCAGGGATGATGATTTCTATTAAAAGAATAAAAGCAGCAACAAAAGAAGCAAAGTATAATAGGTCTGTTAGAAATCTTTTCATTGCTGTACTTAAAATTGAAAATAAATAAATTCTTGAGGCTTTGCTCCAAATACTATAATTGCATAAATCACCATAAAGAAAAGGCACCATCGCCAAATACGATGTTTAGAACTGACAGAAAATTCTAGTGCATGTTCTTTATTTCTTTGAAGCCACTCAATAATCACAAAAATGATAATAATGCCAATTTTTAACAACAGTATTGCTGTTATAATTGTTGGGATCGTAAACAAGGATTCTGAAAATATACCTTCAAGATAAAAGATAGCTTCTTTTATATTTTTTGCCCTAAAAAACACCCAAGTGATTACTGTTAAGAAGAAAGTTGTTGCTATCTGAAGTATTTCTTTGATATTAGGAAATACTCTATTTTCTGCGATAACATCAGTGTGTTTTCTGTTTCTTTTGAGTAATAATAGCGGTAAAAAATAACAGGCATTTATAAATCCCCAGACTATAAATGTCCAGTTTGCTCCATGCCAAAAACCACTGACCAAAAATATGACAAAGGTATTTCTTACTTTACTCCAGGCACCACCTCGACTACCTCCTAGGGGGATATACACGTAATCTCTAAACCAGGTCGAGAGAGAAATATGCCAACGCCTCCAAAATTCGGCTATATTTCGTGAGAAATATGGAAAAGCAAAATTCTTTTTTAATGTAAAACCAAATAATCTAGAGGTTCCTATAGCAATATCTGAATATCCAGAGAAATCCCCATAAATCTGAAATGTAAAAAAGAAAGCCCCCAAAAGTAATGTGCTACCAGAATAGGTTTCATAATTATTAAAAATATCATTGGCATAAATAGCGCAATTATCGGCGATTACTATTTTTTTGAATAGCCCCCAAAGGATCTGTCTTGATCCATCAATTGCTTTTTCATAATCAAAATGTCTTTTTTTATAAAATTGAGGGAGTAGGTTAGTAGCTCGCTCAATAGGACCAGCAACTAATTGAGGAAAAAAACTTACAAAAGCGGCGAACGAGATAAAATCTTTGGTTGGAGTTAAATTTTTACGATATACATCAATGGTATAACTAAGGGTTTGAAACGTATAAAAACTAATACCTACGGGTAAAATAATGTTAAGTGATGCTGCATTGAATGTAGTTCCGAATAAGGAAAAAGCAGTTATAAAATTATCTACAAAGAAATTGTAATATTTAAAGAAACCTAAAAAGCCAAGATTAACTAAAATACTGGTCCATAGCAGTAATTTTCTTTTGTTTTTGTCTTCTTCTTTAGAAAGAGAAATCCCAACAAAAAAATCGATCAAGGTGCTAAAAAGAATAAGAGACAAAAATCGCCAATCCCATAACCCATAAAAGACATAACTAGCCACTACAAGTAGCAAGTTTTGAATGGTGAGATTTTTATGCGTTACAAACCAGTATAAAATAAATACTACAGGTAAAAATATAGCAAAGTCTGTCGAGTTAAATAACATACTGTTTTTTTGGTAACTGATTTTAGTTTTTAAACGATCGACAAATATAAGTTTTCTTTATGGGGTGAAGCAATAATTACATTCTATTCAAATTATCATCTATATCTTTATTTTTAAAAGATGATTTGTTTTCTTTTCCAAAAGAATATTTCAGAGAAAATGAAATTTCTTGTGCATTTACATAGAATATATCTTCCGATGTGATATTATTTATGGTGTATTGATCTCTAAAATTCATGTTTCTGAAGATGTCATTTGCGTTTATAGTAACCTGGAAATCTTTGAAAAATGTTCTAGATAGAGATGCACCCAATACAAAAATAGAATTTCGCTTAAAAACACCTTGGTATCGTTTTGTTAGCCCCCAAAAATTGAAAGCTATAGTGGTCTTGGGGTTGAGTTTAAATTCATTATTAGAGTAATAGTATATATATGGTTTTGTTTTTTGAAGTAGTGCCGCTGCATCATTTATTTTACTATAATTGGCCGTTACAGCATTAATCATAGTCCATAATTTATAGGTTGTTGTGTTACGTAGTTGCAATGAGTAGCCCGATTCTTCTTCAAAATTTTGAGGAGATGAGATGATCCTATTTTCTGATGAGTCAAATATTGGGCTAAAAAAAACTGGGTTTTTAGTTTTGAAGTAGCTAAGGGTCAGGTCGTATTTTTTGTACTGAAAATTTGTAGATACTTCTTCGGTTGTTGTTGGTTTTAGATTAACATTTCTAGAGAACTCTACCAGGGGATTGATAAATGTGCTTATAGAACTTGCATTAAGGTAGCTGGGTCTGTTTATGGTTGCATTATAATTTAGCGTCATACTTTTAGTGCTATCTATTGGAATAGTTACTTTGATTTTAGGAAATAACCGTGTTTGTTTTCTATCGATCAATACTTCCTGATCGTTTCTGAAACCACCTTTTACAGTATTGACCTCTGATCGCACTCCAGCAGAATAGCTGATTTTTTTAATATTTCCTGATATTTGAATATATGAGGCATAAATATCTTCTTCATAATCATAAGTTGAAGTTATACGTCCCCGAGGGGTGAAAAATTCAAAATCTGAAAAAGCTACGGCATCTCCATTTGATAAACTTGCGCCGATTTCTAGCGTAGTATTTTTGCTTAGCTTTTTTTCAAGATCTACACGCAATGCCAAAACATTGATTTGATATTGCTGATCACGATTTTGAGATACTGCGAAACCGGTTTGGTTTATATTATTAGAAATTAAGCTTTTCAAGTCTCTTGTATAGTTAGAATATTGAATGCCCAAAAACGCAGTACTCGTATTGGTAAGTTTTTTATTGAAATTGATATTACTACTTAAAAAACTTCTGGGAGCATTATTTTGGCTATCCGAAATGATAAAATCTTTTACTTGATTCACATCCAGAATTGTATTTGTAACTACCGGAAACCTATCAATATGTGCTCTATAATTCACCTGACCTGATATATAATCACTTGGGTTCAGTTGATAAAAGAAATCACCACCCCAAATAAACTGAGGTCTTGGACCTGTGGCCTTTGTCTCTTGTTGGGATGTAATATTTTGAGAGGGAATGATAAGTTTAGAGTCAACACTTTCCCAAAATCCCAATTGATTATAGCTGAAATTAGTTCTGAGCTCTAATGTATGCTTCTTGAAATTCGCGTTTATTTGGGCATAATTGCTAAACTTTCTTTTAAATGAAGCTATTTCTGATAGCTGAATTTTGTATCCATCATCTTTGCGTTGTTTTCTGGTAATGAGAATTAAACTTCTTCCTTCGGCTTCGTATTTTGCAGAAGGGTTATCTATAATTTCAATATTCTTAATGCTTTCAGTAGATAGCGATTTTAATTGATCTAGGTCAATCTTTTGATTATCTACATAAATTAATGGGCTTCCTCTTCCTATGATTGATATAGATTCTTGATCTGGACTGATCTGAATGCCCGGTAATTTTGATAATACTTCAGTGGGAGTAGAGAGTGATTCAAAAATAGAATTTTCTATAGTAACTTTTATATTTCCGTTCTCGATCCTAAAATTACTTTTGGTGCTTTTTACAGTAACTTCATCTAATGCGACTGTAGTTTCTTTTAAAACAATTGCCATTGTTTTATCAGAGTCTAGTTGAACGGTTCTTAATTCGGTTTTATATCCCAGACTTGAAATCGAGAGTGTATATGTATCAGTTTCAATAGTGTCAAAACTAAATTTTCCGTCAATTATAATTGTGGATTTTATCAGTTTTTGTGTTTGGTCGAATAATAGAACATCTCCAGTTTCTATGGGTTGATTATCTTGATCAAATAGGTTTCCTGATAAAACATAAGATTGACTATATCCAGATGATATAACCATTAAAAATAGGATATGGAGTATTGGCTTCATATAAATGACATTTTTTTGAAGCAAATAACTATTTAAAAAGTTTCTATTCTTGTATTAGAAGGAATGAATATGGTACTAGTACCCATATGATTTTATTTTTTAAGAAGTAATTCTTTTCGTGTAGAGATGTTAAGTTTACTGTAAATGTTTGTGATATGAGTTTTTACGGTACTCAAACTAATGAATAACTCATTTGCAATTTCTTTGTTGCTTTTTCCTGATACAATAAGGTCTCTTATTTTTTCTTCTTGTTTACTTAATGCAGATTTGGTAGCATTCTTTCTTAATCTATTCTGATACTTAAAAATATAAAAGACCAATAAAACAATGATAAAAACAGCTATAGCATTTATCCAAAGACTAAAGTTGTATTTTTTTGTTGTAATTTCTTTAGTTACAAATGTGAGCTTATTTTCCAGGTATAGATAGAAATTAGGGTCGATATCGCTCGACTTTAACTCCTTCAAAAAGTCCAGATAATATTTCGGATTTGCCCTTATATCTTTTTCTAATAAATTTTGATCATCTAGTTTTTTAATGCCTATAAGTTTTACCAGTAGAATTTGCAAAGAATCTTTTACATATCCTTTAGTTTCAAGAAGGTATTGTTTTGGATCAAAATCATTGGTTAAATTTTCATATCTAGCCTCGAACTTTTTTAGTTTTTGCCATTCTAGATTGGCGTTGCTTGTCGTTTTATAATCTCCAAATACATTTTGTCCTTTATTAAAATAAATGGAGTCATTTTTTGATAGAATGAATAATTTGTAGTTTTTTATTTTATTCGAGATAATCGCTCTCTCTTCGGTTGAAATTGGATTAATATGTATTTTATAGATTCGATTTTTTGAAGTAAATAAATTTTGATCAAAAGCAAAGAAACCTTCTTTGGTCATTGGCACTGATGCGATAGTAGTAGCAGTATATGTCTCTGTATTTTCTTCAAAATGAACCTGACTTAGATGTACATTTTGTTCCCATTTTTCTGGATGTTCGATATTTACATAGCCCGAAACACCATGTTGCCCATATATTGTGATGTTAATTAAGAATAGAATTATAAATATAGGATATCGATTTCTCATCGTTCTGGGATATGGATAGCGCATACGAAGTTAAACGTTTTACCCTTTATATCAAAAGTGATAAAAAAACCGCTTCAACTGATCTTTTCAGTGAGGCGGTTTCATAAATGGTCTATCTGATAAAAAGAAAACTAATTACATTCTAACTGATTTGTATTCTGAAGTATATTATGTTTGTGCTTGTAACTTCTTAGTATCTTTTTGTCCGTTGGGAATTTATCATCTAAGCAATCATTAAAGTACTTTTTTATTATTTTGATACTTTTTTTCTTATCTCTATTTAATTTATCGAAAATTATTTCTTTTCCTTTTTTTGTATCATAAATAGCAAAATAGTCTCTTAAAAAATAGTTTTTACTCATCGAGTCCCCTGATGATTTCCATCTAGTAGTAATTCCTAGAGTATAATTCTCATTTTTTGCAACTATTCTAAATATGTAAGGTTTTTTACTATTTGTATCCAACGGAATATGTACTTCATCCCGGACAACAATTTTTTCGACTTCTACTTTTTTTATTTTTTTACTTTTTCTGTGAGAAGAAGGACCTACATGAATATCATCTTCCGGTGAGCCGAAATATACATGATTTTTATAACTAGTAATTTCCAAATCTGGATGAATGGATACCTTTTCTCCACTTTTTGTTAGAATATAATTTTCAGAATTCTGTGCTATACTATGTATAGAAAATATAAATAAAGCGACAACGATTAGATAATTGGTTTTGATAGGTGATTGATTCATAATTTTTTATTTGAGTTTTTGAAGAACATAAAAAATGCCCCACACAATGAGGTGAGGCAAAGTTGTTAATTTGTGGAAGAATATAGTAATAATCCTTACTTTATCATTTCAAAACTTCGTTTGATGAATGAAGTTAGTTCTTCACCTTTTAGTAAGTTTTGAGACAATCTGGCAAGATCCAAAGATTGTTTAATCAAGCGTTCTTTTTTCTTATCCGTTTTAGTACTTGCAATTTGCCCCACCAACTCATGGTTCGTGTTTACTATAAGATTGTACATCTCTGGCATATTACCCATTCCAAACATACCGCCACCACCAGTTTGCTGCATTTCTTTCATACGACGCATAAACTCAGGTTGTGTAATCATAAATGGTGACGCATTGCTATCCATTGCTTCTAATTGAATGGTATATTTTTCTGCAGGAATCACTTTTTCTAAATCAGATTTAAGAACATCTTTTTCTTCATCTGATAGTTTAGAAATAGTTTCTTCATCTTTTTTGATCAAATTATCAACATGATCTGCATCTACACGAGCAAAAGTTATGTTCTCTTTACTAGTTTCCAGTTTTTGAATCAAGTGAGAAACAATAGGAGAATCTAACAATAAAACTTCATACCCTTTATCTTTAGCTGCTGTAATGTATGCATGTTGCTCATCTTTATTAGAAGCATAAAGAACAACTAATTTATTATCCTTATCAGTTTGAGTATCTTTAATTTTTTCTTGTAATTCTTCAAATGTTAGATACGTACCATCTACAGTTGGATATAACGCAAACTTATCAGCTTTTTCGAAGAATTTTTCTTCAGATAACATTCCGTACTCAATCACAATTTTGATATCATTCCATTTCTGCTCAAAATCTTCTCGGTTGTTTTTGAACATAGAATTTAACTTATCGGCAACTTTACGTGTAATATAACTTGATATTTTCTTTACATTACCATCTGCCTGCAGATACGAACGTGAAACATTTAAAGGAATATCTGGAGAATCAATTACTCCACGCAGCATAGTCAGGAACTCTGGTACAATACCTTCTACATTATCGGTTACAAATACCTGGTTTTGATATAACTGAATTCTATCTTTCTGCATATTCATATCCTGACCCAGTCTTGGGAAATATAAAATTCCGGTTAGGTTGAAAGGATAATCAACGTTGAGGTGAATATTAAATAATGGTTCTTCAAATTGCATAGGGTACAATTCGCGATAAAAACCTTTATAATCCTCATCTTTTAGGTCTGTTGGTTGCTTTGTCCATGCTGGATTAGGATTATTAATAATATTGTCTACTTCTTGAGTAGGAGCCGGATCTTCTTCTTTTGCACCTTCTGGTTTTGGTAATGTTTCAGTTTTGGTTCCAAACTTAATAGGTACCGGCATAAACTTATTATACTTTACCAGTAATTCTCTAATTCTTGAATCTTCAAGAAATTCTACATCATCTTCTCCGATATGAAGAATAATTTCAGTTCCTCTTTCGGTTTTACTATGCTCTTCAAGACTATATGTAGGAGATCCATCGCAAATCCAATGTGCCGCTGGTTCATCTTTATAAGATTTTGTAATAATTTCAACTTTATTTGCTACCATAAAGGCAGAATAGAAACCAAGTCCAAAATGACCTATAATTCCAGAATCTTTGGCACTGTCTTTATATTTTTCAAGGAACTCTTCTGCACCAGAAAAAGCAACTTCGTTGATATATTTTTCAACCTCTTCTGCAGTCATACCAATCCCTTGATCAATAATACGTAATTGATTATTCTCTTTATCAATTTTTACTTCTATAAAAGGATTGCCATATTCTACCTTGGCTTCACCAATACTAGATAGATGTTTTAGCTTTAAAGTTGCATCGGTTGCATTAGAAATTAATTCTCGTAAGAAAATCTCATGATCAGAATACAAGAATTTTTTGATGAGTGGAAAAATGTTTTCTACGGATACATTAATATTTCCTGTTGTCATTGTATAAGGTTTTATATATGTGTCTTTTTTGAACTGTGTATAGTCAAAAAAAATACCAATACGAGTAATCTGCCAAACTGACATTTAACTATCTTTTTTCTGGCACTTAATTGTAATTTTTTGTCAAAAACTTAGACTAAAGATTGGGGAACAACAAATTTCATTTTTTCTGAAACAACTTTAACATTTGTTTTGTTTAAACTTTTTGTTAAAAAGTTAAACAATAATTATATTTACATGAATTAATTAATTACAACATGGCATCTGCAAATAAAAAACAAACGATTAATGATCAATATATAATCTCTAAGTATATGAATTATGTACTGGAGCATGATGCATATCCTAAATCTGTATATAAGTTTTGTAAAGACAATAAGATAAAAGAAGAAGAATTCTATACATTTTTTGGTAGTCTTGATAGTATGGATAAGAGTATTTGGAATGCTTTCTTTATTACGGCGGTAGATGCAATGAATAGAAATAAAGAGTATGCTAGTTTTTCAACCAGAGATAAGATGTTGACACTCTATTATACACTTTTTGAAGTGCTTACTTTAAATAGAAGCTATGTTCTTTTTGCCTTAAAACGATATGATATTCCGTTTAAAAACCTAAATCAATTAAGAGGTTTTCGTACTCATATCAAAAATTTTGCTAAAGAATTAATAGAGATTGACAATGATGAAAAGATGTTTAAGATTACTAAAAATCCAATATCTGTATTTTCTGAAGGTGCATGGCTACAATTTTTGTTTCTCTTAAATTTTTGGGTTGGAGATGAATCTGCAGGTTTTGAAAAAACTGATGTAGCCATAGAAAAATCAGTACATACGATTTTTGACCTTTTTGATAACACGCCATTGAATAATGTGTTGGATTTTGGGAAATTTCTATGGAATGAAAAAGTTAGATGGAATTAATGTAAGGAATGTAATAAACATTAGACTTCTTAAAACATATATAAGATAATGAAAACAATAGATAAAATACCCACCAGTAAATTAGGTCGTACAGCAGAGCTTGTAAAGACCGGTGTAAAAGTGGGTGGTAATTATCTAAAGTATTATAGTAAAAAGGCCGTTAACCCTGATTTGACTAAAGATCAATTAAATGAAGATAATGCATCAGATATCTATGATGGATTAAAAAATTTAAAGGGTAGCGCGCTTAAGGTAGCACAAATGCTTTCTATGGAAAAAAACATATTGCCAAATGCATATGTAGAAAGATTTTCTTTAGCGCAATTTAGTGTTCCACCGTTATCAGCACCACTAGTTAGAAAAACATTTAAAAAATATCACGGAAAATATCCCGAAGAATTATATGATACGTTTGCAACTCAATCTGTAAATGCTGCGAGTATCGGTCAGGTGCACAAAGCAGTTAAAGATGGGAAAAAACTTGCTGTGAAAATTCAATATCCTGGAGTTGCAAACAGTATAAGTTCTGATTTGGCGATGGTTAAGCCCATCGCCATCAGAATGTTTAATCTTAAAGGAAAAGATTCTGAAAAATATTTCAAGGAAGTTGAAGGAAAGTTGTTGGAAGAAACGGATTATGTACTTGAAGTTAAACAAAGTAAAGAAATAACAGATGCTTGTATAAATATACCTCATCTAAAATTCCCAAAGTATTACGAAACACTATCTAGTGAGCGAATTATTACTATGGATTGGATGGATGGTGTGCATCTTAGCGAGTTTACAAAACAAAATACAAATCAAAAAAAAGCAAATAAAATAGGACAAGCACTCTGGGATTTTTATATGTATCAGATGCATGTTTTAAAAGCTGTACATGCTGATCCCCATCCTGGCAATTTTATGGTGGATAAGGATGATAATCTTATAGCGATCGATTTTGGGTGTGTAAAAAAAGTGCCGTTAGAATTCTATACTCCTTATTTTGAGTTAGCCGAGAAAAAAAATATAGATGATTCACGTTTTTTTGCCCAAAAAATGTTCCAGTTGGAAATACTCCGAGAGGATGATACCCCCGAAGAAAATAGATTCTTCTCGGAGCTTTTCCACGAGATGCTAAGTCTTTTTACAAGACCTTTTAACGAAGAAATTTTTGATTTTGCTGATGAAGAGTTTTGGGGAAAAATAACAGAGTTAAGTGAGAAATACTCAAAGAATACAGAGCTAAGAAAGATGAATGGTAACAGAGGTAGTAAACACTTTCTGTATATCAATAGAACCTTTTTTGGCTTATATAATTTGTTACATGATTTGAAAGCAACAATACATGTAAAAAATTATGAAAAGTACCTATAGTCAGTCGCCCGACTGACTTGGTTTGTTTATTTATTGGTTAGGTTGTTAGAAAGATGCGCTGTGGTTGGCGCATCTTTCGCATTTTAGTGAGGCTCTATTTTTACAAGCAAAGCGCAGTAAAAATAGTTAGCCGAACTAATCCCGTTGTCTAACGGGATCTGTTTGAGTTTATGAGGAGTTTTCTAGTATCCGAAACGCAGAGAACATAGTTAGCCGAACTAATCCCGTTGCAGACTAGAGAAGCATATGTAGAATAGCATATGGATTTTCCGACATGCAAAACAAAATAACAGGCTAAAAAAACGTGAAACTAAGAGAGAATGTGGGTTTAAATGAACTTTGATGTTGTAAGAATAATCTTCAGAATAAAAAACGGATACATCATTTTCAAAAAATACATTTATCATTATCTTCACGACTAGAAATTCCCCCTAATATGTTAAAAGGCAAAATATATATATGTATTGTTGCAGTAACACTTCATTTTTATAGTTTTTCGCAAGAAAACGAAGGAGTTACAAGGTTGGTTGACAAGGTTGAAAATACTTCAGGAGAAATAGAGAAACTCTATCTATTGGATTCGTTATCGAAGACCATAGCACTAATAAAGTCTACTGACTTTGATTTTTATAAAAAAAATTATGCCAAATACGTATTGCAGTATATCGATCTAGCACAGACACTGGATAGTATTGATTTAGCTGCCTTTCAAACCTCAAAACTTACAGATCATTATTTAAAAGTAGTGCGTAGACCTGATTCTGCTCGAATTATTGTAAATACTATTTTGAAAGATAGCGGCAAAATTAAAAAGAAGAGCAATCTGGGTAATTTATATGCCAGTCAAGGGTTTGTTAATTTTCAAATAGCCGATTTAGAAAAAGCTATTATAGATTTTAGAAAAGCAGAAAAAATATTAAGTAAAACAAAGGATACCCTTAGCACTTCAAAGGTGATTTATTACACGGGGCATACGCATCAAAGATTAGGGGATTTAACCAATGCTATATTGAGATACCAACAAGTAAATGATTTATTTGTGCAGCTTCGCGATACTACGTACATGGCATTTAATAAGATTAATATTTCTTATATTTTTAGTCAATTGTCTTTGTTCGATGAAGCTATGAGAGCAAGAAAGGAAGCTAGAAGTTTGCTCACCAGTCAAAAGAACCCAAATAATTCTGCCTTATCACAAATAAGCGTAATGGATTATAGAGATCTGGTTAAGCAAAAAAAGTATGATGATGCCGAAACATCACTGTTAAAAGCATTAGAATTTTCTAAAAAAGGCTCAAGCTACAAAAGCGATATGTTTACAAGGGCATATCTTTCTGTTTTTTATTCGAAGTACAAAAATCAACCAGAAATTGCCAGAAAATATATAGATACCATAGAGCAAGATGCAGATTTTAGGAATGGTCCTGATGGTCAAATAGTATACTTAGATATTATGGCCGAATTAGAAATGGCCAGGGGTCGATACAAAGAAGCGATTCCTTTTTTGAAACAGAAACGAGAGGCTTTTTTAAAAATGAATGATGTACAGTCGCAGTTAGATGTAGAAGAATGTTTATATAAATCGTATAAAGAAATTAATAAACTTTCTGAAGCTAATGCCCATCTCGAAAAATATATGCTTCTCAAAGATTCTCTGTATAACATAAAGAGATCAAATAGTGTCATTTATTATCAAACTCTCTATGAAACAGAAAAAAGAGAAAATAAAATTGCAGCGCAAAAAGCCAGTATCGAAATCTTAGAAGCTAAAGATGAAGCAAAGAAAAATCTGATGATTTTTGGAGGGATTGGTTTAAGTTTACTTTTTTTAAGCATTTATTTATATAGAAATAGGATTTTCTTAATGCGAAATAAAAAATTACAACAATCATTTTTACAAGAATTACTTCAAACTCAAGAACGTGTAAGCAAACGAATTTCTAAGGATTTACACGATAGTGTGGGTCAAAGTTTGCTTTTGATTAAAAATAGAGTGTTAAAAAATAAAGATGATAAAACTGCAACTGTCGTTGATGGTGTTATAGATGAGGTGCGTGAAATATCCAGGACGTTGCATCCGTTTAAATTAGAAGAATTGGGGCTTACTGTAACATTGCAAAGTAGTGTGGAGAAGATCGACGAAAACTATGATATTTTTATTTCTGCAGAAATTGATGATATCGACAAAGTTTTTGATCAAGAACGAGAAATTAATATTTATAGATTGGTTCAAGAAAGTTTTAATAATATTCTTAAACATTCTAATGCCAGATCTGCAGAGATTATAGTACGTAATAAGGATCAGGATATAGAGATTGTTATTAAAGATAATGGTAAAGGATTTGATGTTTCTAAAGAGAAAATGGCTGCATCCAAAATTGGCTTAAAAACCTTGGCAGAACGATCAAAATTTTTGAAAGCTAGTTTTAATATACTTTCGGAAATTGATAAGGGGACAACATTGATTTTTAATATTCCGAAGCATGCTTAAACCTAATATACTTATTGCAGATGATCACCCTTTGTTACTAAAGGGACTTGAAGATTTTTTAAAAGAGAAGAAGTATAATATTATTGCTTCATGTACCGATGGACTTTCGGCATATAATACCATTGTTAAAGAAAAACCAGATATAGCAATTTTAGATATTGAAATGCCTAATATGACTGGGATCGATATTGCCAAAAAATGCAAAAGACATCAAATCAATACTAAAATTGTTTTAATCACGCTACACAAAGAAAAAAAGATATTCGAAGATGCTGTGAAGTATAACATTCAAGGGTATTTATTAAAAGAATTTGCACTAACCGAGATAGAAGCCTGCATTGCAGATGTCTGCCAGGGCAAGTCTTATTTTAGTGAAAAAATATATAAACGATTCTCGCATACAACAGGAGATACTACAAGTATAGAAAACCTTACTCCATCAGAGATAAAAATCTTGAGGCTTATTGCCGACGAAATGACGAGTACCCAAATAGCAGATTTTTTAAGCATATCGACCAGAACTGTCGAAAAACATCGTGCTAATATCATCAGGAAACTTCATATAGATCAAAAACCTAACTCGCTTCTTATTTGGTCTCAAAAAAATAAAGAGCTGCTACTTTAGTGCGAGTTTAATTTGAAATCAACTTTTTCTAAACTTGATTACTTCCTTCTCCCTCTGGGAGAAGGCTAGGATGAGGGTTTTTCATAATGGTCACCTTCACCTTAATCCTCTCCCAGAGGGAGGGGAAACACAACATAAATATGTTTAGTATTAGGGACTTAACCAGATGTTAACTTTAAATTATTATCAAGCCCGAAATACCATAAAACACCTCTTTTTCAACCATCTTTTTTGAATAATTACGTAGGGTTACGTATGTTTTGGTGGGTATTGATTGGATATATTTGTGTATATCAAAATTCATAATCAATCATTAAAGAACATGTTATAGGAGATGATGAGCGGAGTAGAAAGGAAAGTGTTTTCGATATATCAAAATCCAAGAGAAGGAGAAGTCTACATAGATTTTAATGATCATATCGCGACATCGTCCTATGAAGTTTTGAATACCGAGGGGCTAATTCTTGCAGAGAAAAATAATCCAGGGATTAGAAATACAATTTCTTTAAAAAATTACAAGAAAGGCGTATACACGGTTAAGGTAAAAAGTAAAAATAAAATATTAGTTAAAAATTTTCTGAAACTCTAAGTTTTAGGAAGATTGGGGGAAAAGAGGCTGCAAGTCAAATATTTGCAGCCTTTTTTAGTATACACGATTTGATCGCCTATTTAATAAAGGCATATTTAACCTGAAATTCTAAGGTTAAGAACTATTATGCATGCATACAATATCATTGAAGTTTCTTTTATCAAGATTGTAAGAATACATATATTGTGCGGCAGTTTTTAATGAATTATAGAATAACGCACAATACACAATAATTAGATATATGTATACTTCAAAAATATCAGGTTTAGGATATTATGTTCCCGAAAATGTGGTAACCAATGATGATCTTTCTAAAGTAATGGACACTAACGATGCCTGGATTCAAGAACGAACGGGTATAAAAGAAAGACGCCATATCAAAAAAGGAGATGGTAACAGTACTTCAATTATGGGAGTAAAGGCTGCCGAAATCGCATTAGAAAGGGCCAATTTAACGACCGATGATATTGATTTTATTGTTTTTGCAACCCTAAGCCCGGATATGTACTTTCCTGGAGGAGGAGTACGAGTTCAGGATATGATGAATATGAGTACAGTTCCAGCATTAGATGTACGAAATCAATGTAGTGGATTTGTGTATGCTATATCGGTTGCAGATCAGTTTGTCAAAACCGGCATGTATAAAAATGTTTTAGTCATCGGAAGCGAAAACCATAGTGGAGGTTTAGATATGACCACTCGAGGTAGAGGTGTTTCGGTTATTTTTGGAGATGGTGCAGGAGCCGCTGTAGTAACAAGAAGCGAAGAGAAGGGGAGTGGTATTTTATCTACTCATTTACATAGTGAAGGAGCGCATGCTAAAGAATTATCTTTAGAAGGACCAAGTACAGAACATTGGGTGCCAGAAATTATTGCCGAAAACCCACAAGAAGACATACCTTATTATCCTTATATGAACGGACAGTTTGTATTTAAAAATGCAGTAGTTCGTTTTTCTGAAGTAATTAACGAAGGTCTGCAAGCAAATAATCTGAGTGCTGCTGATATTGATATGTTAATCCCACATCAGGCAAACCTAAGAATCTCGCAATTTGTACAAAAACAGTTTCAGTTATCTGATGACCAGGTGTACAATAATATTCAGAAATATGGTAACACTACGGCAGCTTCTATTCCTATTGCACTAACAGAGGCTTGGGAAGCTGGTAAGATAAAAAAAGGTGACTTAGTTGTTCTTGCTGCATTTGGAAGTGGATTTACCTGGGGAAGTGCAATAATACGATGGTAACAGTATAAAATGAAAAACGCGAAGTGAGTACTTCGCGTTTTGTATATAAAAAATTCGGTTATTATTTTTTAAAGGCTAATTCAAATAAATCATAACCATGACTGTACTATAATAAACGTCGCAAATTGTGAAGTGTTACAGCTTTCACTGATTTTTTACAATTATTTAACTTTATAAAGTTTTTTGCGTATTTCGTATTAAATTTAACCAATATATTGATTATTTTTTAATGAATTAACATTTTTTTTACGAAAAATTTAGTTAAAGTAATCCGCCACCTGACTTTTCGTTAGCATCTCTTCGTTTTCTGGACACTTTTCTGTTTTTTCCGCTTCCGAAACGGTATGAAAACCCTAAATAAACGGTTTGAGTTTCTCCTTGAAACCTTCCGTTTTGAGGGAAAGGAGAATCCCCATCAAATCTAAATCGTTGAGTATTAAAGATATCATTAAAATTAATGCTCGCGGTTCCTTTTCCTTCAAGAAAGTTGTATCGGGCTCCTGTATTTATAAAATAGAATGGTTTCATGTCAAATTGAATTCCTTTTTGTTTGCCGCGATAAAAACCAAATATCTGAAAGGTTAAGTCTTTAGTTGCTTTAAAATTATTATTTATTCTAAAGTTATAAATTACAGCATCAACTTCTCTAGAAACGTTTTCTACTACTCCTTTTACAGTTTGCCCATATAAATCAAAACTTGCATTAAAATTCCACCATTTGGTCGGTCTATAATTGCTGGAGAGTTCGATTCCGTATGCAGAATTGTTATCAAAGTTATCAAAGGTTAGTATTTGTCCTTCTTCAACATTCGGGTTCTCAATTAAGGTAAGGTTTATTTCATCATTGATTAGACGATAAAATACCCCTCCGGTGATTGATCCACCTTCTATTTTTCGGGTATAATTTGCTTCAATAGAATTAGTAAACTGCGGATCTAATGATGGATTTCCTATAGAAATAATTCTTGGTGTACTCCATTCTCTAATAGGGTTTACTTGATTTAATCCTGGGCGGTCTACTCTTCGGCTATAGCTTAATTGGTAGGTGCTTTTTTCTGCGGGGGTATATGTGACATAGGCAGATGGATACGCTGTTAAAATTTCATCTTCAAATATTTTTTCTCCATTAAAAATTGCATCAACTTGATAACTTTCTAATCGTACTCCAGCTTGATATGACCATTTTTCATTATTTTTTCCGTAGGTGGCATATAAAGAATGGATGTCACGATCATACGTATATTCTGAATCTGGAAAAAGTGTAGATTGATAAATGTTATCTGTTCTTCTTAATCTTGTTTCATACCCTAACTCTAATTTGGCTTTTTCAGAAATAGGGTTTACATAGTCCAGGTTGATGGTTGTATTCTGTCTTTCGTTATCGATAAGGTCGTTATAGTTGGTAAAAGAACCATCTCCACCACTAAAATTGAATTGATCATCATTGTCTCCTTCAAAAACATTATAATCTATTTCGAGTTCTATGTTGTGCCCTTCTTTTTTAAAATCGTGCTTATAGTCAATGTTATAGGTTGACCCCAGATTCTCACTGTCACTTATAAGGTTCTGCGTGAGATCGTTTTGATCATTATTTAAAAAGATGATGTCTGTAGTACCATCAACTAACCCATCGAATAGATTCTGATTTGTATATATTGATATTGTATTTTGATCGTTGATGTAATAATCGAACCCAACTTTAAATAAGTGTGATTTGTTATTGTCTAAAAAACTAAAATTAGTTAGATAATTTTGGTCTTCTCTTAGTACAAAACCAGCATTAAGGTTTTTTGCGGCATTAGCACCATAATTACCATAAACGTTCACCTTTCCGGTTCTGTAATTTAGATCTATAGAGCTATTAAAACGAGCATTTTTATCAAAGTTTACTCCAGTATTTATGTTACCATTAAACCCTATATTACTGTTTTTGTGTAACACAATATTAATAATCCCGCTCATACCTTCTGGGTTGTATTTTGCAGAAGGATTAGTGATCAATTCGATTTTTTTGATCGAAGTAGACGGGATTTGTTTTAACAATTGAGAGGCACTCATATTTGTAGGTTTACCATCGATAAGAATACGTACGTTTTCGTTCCCTCTAAGGGCGATATTACCATCCTGATCAACGTTAATCGATGGGATATTATTCATAATTTCTGCTGCAGTACCCCCGGTAGTAGTAAGGTCTTTTCCAACGTTGATTACTTTGCGGTCTATTTTTTGCTCAATAGTAGTACGCTCTGCAACAACGGTTACATCATCCAATGCTTCTGCACTTTCTTCTAAAGCCACGGTTCCGACATCGATATCCTTACTCTTTCTTGAGATTTCTATGGGTTGCGAGTGTGTAGTGTACCCAATAAATTGAACTTTAAAAGTGTAGTTCCCTTTTGGAATATCAGTAATTAAAAAATCACCATTTTCTGTACTTATTCCACCACTAATAATTTTATTAGCTCCATCTGCAATTACAATAGTGGCATAGGGGATGGGTTGTTTAAGATTTTTGTCAATTACTTTTCCTTTTATGGTCCCTACAATAGCTTCGTTGCTTGGCTGGGCACTACTTAGTAAAAAAATTGAAAATAGAAATAGAAAAGCAAATGCTTTTTGATTGATTGATTTCATTTGGATGTTTGTTTGATTGATAAAGGTTTGGTACCTAACAGATACCCATAATGTAACACGGTGATTAGGCGTGTATATAGTACTAGACGACCATACTTGATATCTGTTACACTTTATGTGGATTTTAACAATAACTAGTTCTAAAAAAATGGTAACGATTTTTTAGAACTAGTTAAGTCTATCATACTATTCTCCCTGGTTGGGATCAAAATCATCATTTAGATCTTGATCAATTTCTGTTCTACCATTATTTAGCCGACGTTCTACCGATATATTGTATTGCTCAGTCAAGGCATTAAGATTACCAATATAGATTTCAAATTGTGCGATCCCTTTGGTTTTGGCATGAATAAAAATCCAATCCAATAACTCTCTTAAAGCTGCCGTAGTTTGTTTTCGTAACTCGGTAATACTAAGCTCGGTTTGTGACTGTTGTTGCTCTTTGATGCGTTTTTTAAAAACAGTATCAAATCCCTGGTGCGCTTTTACCATTTGGCTATAGTGTTTACCTTGATTTAAGGATTTAACTGCGGTGCTTAGTTGTGTGTCACCCTCAATTTCCTCAATAATTTCATCCATAACTCCACCTTGTTGATTATAGGCCATATCATAGATATCTTTACCATGTTTGCTAAACACTTTATACACCATGTTGGCTTGATTACGATCCTGCTCATCATCAGAAAAATCAGCAATCAATTTGATGCTACGTTGCACTAATTTTAATCCATTATCTCTTTGGCGATCAAGCATGGCTAATTCTGGAGTAAGAATACTACCTCGATTTTTCTTATACACCGCTCTAAAAGCATTATACTCTGATACAAGTTTGTCGGCGTATATACTTAACCCCATGGTATCCAAGTCGTGCTCTTGACTTAATTCTATGACGGTACGGGTGTATTTGGAGAATTCTCCATTTTTAAAGCTTTTTAATTGTGGTACTACTAATAAATTATTCATATTCTATAGGTTTTAATTATTATTTAGAATGATTATGTAATCGGGAAAAATGCCCCGGGTTTTCCGGGAGGTTTTCCCAAAGTGGGAAAGTCGTCCCGGAAAATCCGGCAACATATTCCTATGCAAGAATATGGTCCTGGGATTTCAGGCTACATATTCTAGTAAGGGATACTATTTACCCAAAAACCGAAGACATTTTTCCTCAAAAACGATGCAATGATAGTATATGCTAGTTTCATTTTTTGAAACTGGGAATTTTTTTTGAAGAATTTTGAATTGATCTTTTTCTAAGATTTTTGACTTTTTTACTGCTCAAAAAATAAGTCATAATCCCATAAAGTTTTATAAAAGATGAAGGTGAGATGATTGAAACCATTTGTTAGTTTGATATTACGTTAGCCTAATGTTTTTGCTACTTTATATTCAAAAATAGGGTTATCCTTTATGGAATAATTACCCGATTTTTATCAATTCCGACTTATAGTTCTTGTTTTCATAGAAGGAGCTCCACTACTTTTGACCAAACAAAAATTAGGAATGAAACATTTTGGATACAACAAAAAAAGTAAGTTCATCACTGATGTTATTTTGGCCCTTCAAATAAAACTAGATGAGTTCATGTATAATTTAGTACATCAACAACCTTATGAAGTAATAGTATACATATGGATTCATAAACTCTATATAAAAGGAAAATCAACAGATGATGCTACAAAACTTATTTATAAAGCAAAGAACATACTATTATCAAACTGGAAGTATAATTTGAGTAGTGTCTAAATGTTCTTTTTTTAAAGATTTTGTGTATGTATAATCCCTAAGCAACAAAATAGTATATAACAAAATCATACTAACGTAGATATCCCCGTCATAACCACAATTAAACAATACGTATAAATAAACTAAAAGTGAAAAATTATGACTTTTATCCGACAACTAGAATGTATAGAGAGAATAGATCAATTGATTCGACTTCAAGCGACAGGGCCTTCTAATGTGTTAGCCTTGAGATTAGGGATTTCAAAAACTACATTATACCGAATACTAAATATCATGAAAGAATTGGATGCACCCATTGAGTATAATGTAGGGATACAAAGCTTTGTTTATGAAGAAGAAGTTGGATTCAAATTTGGCTTTTATACAAAAGACATACAAATACATAAAATTAGATCAGTAGCGTGATGAAAATTTTAACATTTAAATTTTCTCAGTCCCGAAAAATGAAACTGGGATGTGTTAGTATTGCACTGTGAAACTAAAAAACAGTAAAGAAACGATGAGGAAAACCGTAAAATTTGAGAAAAAGTATCACTTTTTTGTGTTGTTGAACTAAGATATTCAGCCTCTTAACGAAAAGTTAAAAATAGAGGGGTATTTTCCCCTCTTGCGAATTAAAAATTAGTGGTAGTTTTGCCGCTTTGTTACAAAAAAACCTCAAAATAAATCAATGATATGAACTATTCAATAGTGCGCTATGTGTGTCTAGCACTTAGCATATTCTGTTTACAAACTACAATAGCCCAAGAGGGCTTTTACGGGGGCTATGGTCCGGCTATAACGGCGGCTCCCACGGCGGCTAAAGCCGCTAAAGCCAGCGGATCGAGTGTAGATCTTAGTACCGGGGCCATACAACATGCCCTGCCGATCTACACCATCAAACAAAATGGCGTGAGCTGGCCAGTAGGGCTGCAATACCGTTATACCGGTCTTCAGGTGATGGAAGCCCCTTCACCTATTGGACTGGGATGGAGCCTTGTGGCTACCGGGATGATTTCTCGCGAGGTACGAGGCCTTCCGGATGATCACCCTAAAGGCTATCATGGCTTAGAACATATAAGACAAACCATATTGGATCCCTATTATCATTTTGATCCTAACAACAGCCCGGGTACTGGGGGTAAACAAGTGCTCAAAGAGCACCATGCCTACCTACTGGCCAATGGGCTTATCGATGGGGAACCAGATTTATTTACCGTCAATGCGGGTGCCTTAAATTTCTCGTTTAAGATCGGGATTAACGGGCAACCGGTATTGTTATCCCATCATAATGTAGAGGTCAACTTTGGGTGGGATCAGATCGAAGTGATCGATGCTGAAGGGGTGAAATATATCTTTGCCGCCAAAGAGATCTTTGATCCTTATGAGCCTGATTTAGGGGTTATCCCCATAACAGAAGGCGACTATTATACCTACCCGCGTAGTTGGTATTTAAGCAGTATCCAACCGCCTAATACCACCCAGCAAATCACCTTTGAGTATCAAAACCAAACCGATAGAAGAAAAGCGTTTGTGCCTAAGGTATATTCATTAAAATCCTTATCCTCAGAATTTTTATTTGATCAGAATTTTGAAGGGGATGATCCAAAGACCGATCCCTATGTGTATCCACATGTGCGTATGGATGTGGATATTACCACCCCCATACTGACCAAAATCAATTTTGCAGAAGGGTCTTTAGATTTTACTATAAAACCGGGGACTTCAGGAATATACCACCAGTATAACCGTATTACTCTTAACGATTATAATCATACTGTCATTAACAGTTATGATTTGTATACCCAGCGATCACGACGATTGCTGACCGAGATCAAAAAGAATGATCAGTTAGAAGTTCGATTTGATTATTATGATCAAGACAACTCTTATGCCTTACCAGATTATGATTTTGATAAAGAAGAAATTACCTCTGGGATGGATAAATGGGGGTATTATGCAGGTAGGCAAGTATCGTCGAGTGATACAGATGCTGTGATACGGGATTATCCTTATTTTAAAGGAACGGTGCAAGGTGCCTTACAAACGATGACCAGTAAAAGTGGTGGACAAATTACGATAGTCTATGAATTGAATTCGTATGCTCAAGGCTATGGAGGGATTCGAGTACAAAGCATTGAAAGCTGTGGAGGAACCACAAGTGCATGCACCAAAAAAGAATACGACTACAGTACAGAAGAGTTAGGCTCTAGTGCCCAGATCAATTCTGTGGTTCGCAATACAAACAATGCCGATTATGTAGGCCCTGCTAAACCGATTTATTATGCACAGGTGAGTGAGCGTGTGGTATCCTCAGATCCCAATGAAGAGATTCATAACGGACGTACGGTCTATACCTTTGAAGATCCCAAGGTGTTTGAGAATGCAGAGAATTCTGGTAATGATGTACTTCATAACCTTGCACCAAGAGGTGAAGTAGAAGGAGGTATTCGAATTAAATCGGTGCGTACCTATAAAGATATTGATGGTACTCCACAACCTACAGAACAACTACTTACCGAACAACGCTATGAGTATGTGCCGGTACAGATGGATAGAGATACCTTCGGAAATTCTTTAGATCCTAATTATCCCTATGCCGTTAAAGTACGTTCTATAAAAGGTGTAAAACGTGAGTTGAACTTAAGGGAATTTATCCGTAGAGAATTAGAACGAAACGGTAGCGAACTTCTTCCGTATTTGCATCAGTTGATTCCTGGGTTTCGTGAAGTGTATGAAGAAGGTACCCAAGTAGCTTATGAGGAATGGGCCAGAGAAGCGATGAATAAAGTGGGTCTGGTGCAAGGGTTTTCCTTTGATAAATATATCCTTGCTGTAGGAGATCAGGATGCTGATGCCTGGATGAAGCAATACGAAATAGAAACCTATAAAGAAACCAACACCCAGCCGTTACAAAAACGAGTGATCAGCAGAACCTATTCTGATATCGATCCTACGCAGTATTCAGAAAATACGACAGCATATGTATATGATCAGTATCACCAAATGACAGGGCAGACTCAAACCAACTCTAAAGGAGAGGTGCAACAGTCAAGCTATTACTATCCGTATCATCCCGATATCAATAATACCCATCTGATGAGCGCCCATCGTATGGCCTCACCAGTAAAGACAGAGACCTTTATCGGGCCTAAAAAACAAGCTACAGCAGTGGTGAATTTTAATACAACCACCAGTGGGTACTATTTACCTTCTATCATACAAGGTGCTAAAGAAGGGGCACCGCTAAAAGATCAAACGATCTATCATAAATACGATGCTAAAGGAAATGCTTTAGAAATCTCCCAGGGGAAAGGCCCACATACGGTCTATATCTGGGGGTATAATGATTTGTATCCCATCGCCAAGGTTGGTAATGCCACCTATGATCAGGTAGCGGCATATGTAGCTGATCTTAAAGCCAAGTCTAATGCCGATACCGATCGTACACTGGGCTATACAGGGGCAGAGGGTGCCTTGCGACAAGCTTTGGATGCCTTACGGGATGCCTTGCCTAATGCCATAGTGACCACCTATACTTATGATCCACTTATTGGCCTGACCAGTACCACCGATCCAAGAGGATATACTACCTATACCGAGTATGATGGTCTGTATCGTTTACTGCATACCCGGGATGAAGAGCATAATATTATAGGTAAATACTATTATAACGATAGTGGAATACAATATGATCCTATAGTCGCCAGTATCATATCTGATAAAAACTGGATGTATACGAGTACCACCTTACAGATTACATCTGAAGCTAGCGGAGGCTCTTCCCGATTTGCATACAGCTGGAAGCTTACCAAACCTGGTATGGCACCAGAGTATTTTACAGGAACTAACCTTACCCTGCATGCAGGGACCACCGAAGGAATGGCAACCATAGAACTCACTATTACTGATACCATTACCAGTAAAACCAAAGTGGTAAACAAGTCGATTAGTATTTATCCACCGCTTTCGGGATCGGCTGGTCAGATTTCAAGACCTGCGAATCTTACGGTTAACAATACCGCTTCGTTTAACATTACTCCAAGTGGGGGGTCAGGAAGCTATACCTATAGCTGGACCATCAGTGGACGTGCGGGGACCTATACCAGCAGCCAAAAATCCTTCGGGCTGTATATGAACTATACCTATTATGGCAATGTAAACATCCAATGTGTAGTGCGTGATACCAAGACCGGAGATACAGAGACGCTAACTACCACCATGAATGTATACGATGGTTTTTGGACGGCTTCTATAAACACCAGGCGTCATAGTTCACCTACGGGAACCAAAAAATTAGAACTATTAGCCAAAGCAGGCAGTGGTTCTGGTAACTACAGCTACAAATGGTATGTCAACGGAAACTATAAGGGAAGCTCATCGAGTTTGTTTATTACCCTAAGATGTAGTGGTCCAAGATCAGAGAGCGTAAAATGTATTATCACCGATAATATTACCGGAAAAGCGCCTTATAGTACCCGAACCTTTAGTATAGGGGACTCAGAATGTAGTAGCTCTGGCGGCGGTGGCGGTGGAGGTGGAATCGGGATCTCACAACCTGATAACAACCAATAACCCCAAACCCGCTACAAGATGAAACAAAGAGATAAAAAACACAGTTTGATGAATACGATATTCAAAACCATAATATATACCATAGGACTGCTGCTTAGCATAAGCACTACCTATGGCCAGGGATTAGTCCCGTCTGAAGATCAGAACTATGTCATGGCAGTACAGGCACAAGCGCCTTTTACTACAGCCAATGCCTTAGAGACGGCTCCCGAAGATCAAAAAATCCAAACCATCACCTATTATGATGGATTGGGTAGAGCGATACAGCAAAATGCAATCAATGCCTCGACAAATAATAACGATATTATTTCTCATATCGAGTATGATGGTTTGGGTAGACAGACCAAACAATACCTGCCTTTTGAAGCGACAGGAGTACCGGGGAGTTACAGAGAAGTGAATATCCACCAGGATATTAACGCCTATTACCAAAACAAATATCCTGATGATTTTGCAGGAGTAGCGCTAGAAGATGTCAATGCCTATAGCGAGACCATCCTTGAGGCCTCCCCTTTAAATCGTGTAGAAGAACAAGCGGCACCGGGAAAGAACTGGAAGTATACCCGTCATAAAGATCCGGTATATGCCAGTTTCCCAACCGATATCAGCTATGTAAAGAACTGGAGTGCCTCAGAGGTGTTGGATCCGTTTCCGCCGGCATATAGTGCTGTTGATTTGGATAATGTAGTGGCCATAAATATAAACAATGCAGAACTGAAAGTGATTATATGGGCGAAGCCAGCATTAGGGATCGAGGTATTGTCTACAGGAAAACTTCGAAAAATAGAAGTCTATCCTGAGATCGAATATGCAGATCTGGGGCAGTTGACCGATGTGAACGATATCCCCGTAGATTATACCGCTAGTATCGAGAACAATTACCTGGTGATTACCCCAACCAGTGGTACTCCAAGACCACTAACCAATGGAGTAAAATTACAAAGCACCCATGATCTTAGCCACATACAATATATCAAAGAATATAACCGCTATGTGACCAATGAGCACACCGTAAAATCAGCCTATGGTCTTAACAAAGCCAATGAAGTATTGCGTTTTGATGTAGCCATTACCAATGGTATCCCAACGGTAGTGCCTAATGGCAGCTACGGAGCAGGAGAGCTGAGCAAAAGTATCGTTAAAAACGAAAACTGGACTCCAGCCGATGGGCATAAAAAAACCGCTGAGAGTTTTACCGATAAAAATGGTAGAGTAGTTTTAACCAGAAGTTATAATAATGGAGAGGCTATAGATACGTATAATGTTTACGATGACTATGGTAATCTTACTTTTGTGATCCCCCCAAAGGTCGATACTACAGACGGAGTATCGAACACTGAGCTTGCCGAAGTGTGTTATCAGTACCGATACGACGAGCGTAATCGTTTGATTGAAAAGAAAGACCCGGGCAAAGGATGGGAGTATATCGTATATAACGAGCTCGACCAACCGGTATTGACCCAGGATGAACTAATGAAGGCTAAGGACCAGTGGTTATTTACGAAGTACGATGGATTGGGTAGAAGTACCTATACCGGGATGTATACCGATACCCGAGATCGACCTACACTACAACAAGAGGTAAATACGCTTACTACCCTATGGGAGGAGCGAGGCACCGCAACCGATATCGCAGGGACTACGGTGTATTATAGCAATGTGGCGTTTCCAACAGCTAATATCCAGCTGTATACCATTAGTTATTATGGTGATTATAATGTTGATCTTCCGGCTGAGTTTAACAACCCCGGAATAGTCTTTGGTGAGCCAATAACCAATCGAACCAAAACTCTACCCACGGTAGGCAAAGTACGCATATTAGGCACCAACGATTGGACCACTACGGTATCGTATTACGATAAAAAAGCACGACCAATCTATGCAGCCAGCAAAAATGAGTATCTTAGTACCATAGATATCTTAGAAACTCAATTAGACTTTGTAGGCAAAGTGATCCAAAGTACCACCACTCATACCAAAGGCAGTAATGCAGCGATCATTATAACCGATAGGTTTACCTATGATCATATGGGTAGGGTACTTACCCATACCCAACAGATCAATGATCAGCCTGTAGAAGTAATCGCGAGTAATGAGTATGACAACCTTGGGCAATTGGTGGCCAAAAATGTAGGGGGTGGCCTGCAACATGTAGACTACAAACATAACATACGCGGTTGGTTAACCGCGATTAATGATGGGGATACGGCTAATGGAGATCTATTTGGGTATAAAATGGAGTATACGACTACTCAAAACCCATTATATAATGGAAATATCGCCAAAACCTCATGGAAATCGGCTAATGATCATCTAGAGCGAAGTTATACCTATACCTATGACGCACTAGATCGTTTAACAAGTGCGATCAGTAATGACGGGAGGTACGACTTAAGTAGTATTACATATGATACTATGGGGAATATCTTGACCCTGGATCGAAAAGGACATATAGATACAAATGCTACCACCTTTGGACAGATGGATAAACTATCGTATATCTATGAAGGGACTGGGCATAAATTACTAAGCGTCTCTGACGCTGGTAATACCACCTTTGGGTTTAAGGATGGTAATACCATAGGCAATGATTATGCCTATGATGACAATGGTAGTATCACGGCTGATAAAAACAAAGGGATTATGGATATACACTATAATCACCTGGATCTGCCGGTAGAAATCGTTTTTGATAGCATTACACCAAAAAAGATCAGTTATATTTATGATGCTACTGGTACTAAGGTTAAGAAGATTCTTAATGATAATGGTACCATTACTACGACCGAATACGCCGCAGCACAATATAAAAACGGAGAACTGGAGTTTATGGGCCAACCTGAAGGGTATATAGAAAAAGAAAGTACCTCGAGCGGAGCCGAAAGGTACAGGTACATATACCAATACGCCGACCACTTAGGTAATATTAGACTCTCGTATTCTGATAAAAACGATGACGGTGCCGTTACCCAAGACGAGATTATAGAAGAATCGAATTATTATCCTTTCGGATTAAAGCACAAAGGATATAATAGTATGATCAATGGGCGTTCGCACCAATATAAATATAACAACACAGAACTTGAAGAAGGACTAGGATTAAATTGGTATGAAATGCCTCTTAGATCCTTTGATCCTACCATAGCACGATGGAATCGTGTCGATCCTGTTACTCACCACGGTCTATCTACCTATAATGCCTTTGATAATAACCCGATCTATTATGCTGACCCTAGCGGAGGGAATAGTAGTACTATAAAAGAAGGAAGATGGATGAGTGCCAGAGAATATAGGTTAGATAGTAATGCAGGAGCAAGAGTAAGTTATAATTGGGAAAATAAAAGATATGAAGATAGTAATGGAGAAGAAGTTTCGTATGAAGATGCTTTAGCAAGTATAGCTAATCCAAATGATTTTATAAGAATTAATACAGAAACTCTAAGAGCTGAAGTTTTTGCAGATGATAATGACTATGATACTTTAGAAATAGATGGCGTTTTAAGTTCTGCAGAAAAGGGAACTACATTAGAAAGATTAAAAGCTGAAGGTTTTTTAATTAGAAATATTGAAGGGGTTGGAATGGGAGCCGTAGATGGTGCTATTTTAACACTTACAGGAGAAGCTGCATTTGCCTGGGCTTTAAGAAGCCTTAGAGGTGTATGGGCAAGTATAGTGGCAAAAGGATCAAAAAAAGGTATTGATGATGTTTCAGCTGCTGTACTAACGAGAGCAGAACAGGCAGCTATTCAAGGGTCTGGAACAACTGGCATGAGTAGCCAAATTTTATCTTGGGGAAAAAATGCAAAAGGTCATTTAATAAAACATGCTGATGCATTAGGATTTGGAGGAAACACCCCTCAACAGCTCCAAAAAATGTTACCACAATTACGATCAGCAGCAAATCAACTTTTAAATAATGCAAACCCTGCTTTAACGCGTATTGGTCAATGGCACCAACATTCTAATGCAATAATGCGTATTAGTAATGGAAAGATGTTGGTAACCCAAGCAGACGGTACTTTCATCACCGTTATTAACAAAACCTCTAACAATTGGTATCAACTTGCAAACCCTTTATAAATATGAATAGTTTTAAAGAATTAATAGATAAAGAAATCAAAAGGTTATTTCTTGTTGTCTGGCCTCCATTAGGTGAAGAAAAAGAATTAGACATTGATATATCTTTTGGGTTTGTTTTTCCTCAAAACCCGGACCGCTTATGTATTATCACCACTGATAAAGATGATATGTGGACTCCTTGTCTCCGTTTTGAAGGGATGCCCACAAAGGTATATTCTTGGTCATCTTTTGCATCCAGAATGAATGCCTGGATGAAGTCAGAATGTGAAAGTGATTTAGAGATGGAATATTATGAAGTGACAGACGTTCAGGAGTTCAGCAATATAATTGTTTCTAAAATACAATCTATTGAATTTATTGGATTAGAGAATAATCCTGAACCGTTCGGAGTAAAGGTTATGTTTGATAATGATTATATTCTTTCAACTCCAATATCAGATGGAAATACGGTTGAGACCTCTCAATTTAATAGGAATGATAATCTTTTAAATTTTGAGCGCATGGGGATTTTAGAGGTTAAACCCTTGGAATCATGATCCTAGAGAAAGCTCCCCAGCTAGCTCTCGAATGCATAAAGGCTAGTGCTCGAGGCTGTCGGGTACCGTTTAGGCTTGGTGGGAATGCGTAAGAAGATAAAAACCCCCGCTGGGTTATAGTATGTGCTAGTGCTCGTTTGTAACGAGTACCGAGCATGAGTAAGAAAAGAAGATAGCCACAACACTGTAAAAAGTGTTGTGGTTTAAAAAGTTCATTGAAATAGAGTAAAGTGTAGTTTGCTGCCAAAAAAGATCCTGAACGATAGTGGTACCATCACCACTGCCGAATACGCTGCAGCACAATATAAAAATGGAGTATTAGAATTTATAGGGCAACCTGAAGGGTATATAGAACCTTCAAATGCTGGGTATCAGTATGTTTATCAGTTCACTGATCATCTTGGAAATATACGACTCTCCTATAGCGATAAAGATGGTAACGGTACTATTACTACAGATGAAATCGTAGAAGAATCGAATTATTACCCATTTGGGCTGCAACAAAAAGGATATAACTCCACCGTTAATGGGAGATCGCACCAATACAAATATAACAATACCGAGCTTGAAGAAGGCCTGGGTCTAAACTGGTACGAGATGCCGTTACGTAGCTATGATCCAACCATTGCTAGATGGAATAGACAAGACCCTGTAGTACACCATGGCTTATCCACCTATAATGCGTTTGATAATAACCCCATTTATTATGCCGATCCTAGCGGAGCTGATAGTGCTAGCCCATGGAATCGAGATAATAGAGAAAATACCCTAGATAGTGGGGCCCGTGGTAGTTTTGGGTTTAGTAGTGTTGTAGGGAGTACCGGTGGAGCTCGTTACAATAGCTATACAGGACAATACGAAGATCGATTAGGTAGAGCAGTATCTTATAGTGATGCATTAGCTTCTCTAGGTTTAAAAGATAATAACCGTAATAGCGGTTTGTCAGGGTTAGCGATGTTAAATGCAGCGTTAGCCCCTTATGGACTTTCTGCTTCTGCTAATACGAATAAGAAAGAAAAATGGGAAGCTATTGTAGAAGATACATATCAAGAATTTGGTGAAGAATGGGGTAATTGGGATAATATTGATTGTTGTGGAGATACCGTAAGTGGCGCATTAAAAGGTGTTGGAGATGGTTTGATTGATTTAACTGTAACTTTTAATCCTTTTTTACTTACGGCTGATGTTGTAACACAAGGATTTACTGGAAAAGAATTATTCCCTGGTATGGAGGTTAGTCAAGAAGAAACAGGCGGGTATTTTGCAGGAATTTTTCTTTTTGCTTTATTAGAACCTTCTCCTGGAGGGGAAATGAATGGCATAAAATCAATAATTGCAAAAATCACTAAAAAACATGGCCTTTTCAAATGCGTACAATGTGCAGACGAAGTAGTAAGAGCACTTAAAAGTAAAGGAATAAGAGGGGAAATATTGGAAGTTACCACAAATGGAAATAGAGGTATGGCCGCCAATATTTGGAGTGATTTGATGCAAACAAATATATCTACTAATGGTCGACATCGAGCAGTTATGATAAATGATATGGTTTTCGATAATGTACATAAAAACGGAATAAAATATAGTGAATGGGTGAAAGATTTATTTTCACCAACAGGATACAAAATAACTAAAACACCTTTTTAATAATGGACTCAATCGTAGAAGTATTAAATAGTATAAAGCAAAGACCAGCAATGTATATAGGAAGGGATTCAATATCGTGTTTAAAAGCTTTCCTAGATGGTTGGTATTTTAGAAACCCAACAGGGGTTGTTGACACAGATGTCATGAATAAATTTCAAGATTGGACCGAAAAAAAATACTCTACTAAATCAAGTAAATCATGGTCTGATATATTATTGTATAACTCTCAAGATGAAAGTAAAGCATTAGAGTTGTTTTTTAAAGATTTTGATGAATTCATTGATAATCATAAGTTAGATGGGTAAGAGTAAAATGGTAATGACAAAACAGGAATTTTATAGCTTATATATCCCAGCTTTAGAAAAAGCATTGGATACTGATCATATAAACATTGGTTTCAAAGTTAAAGGACCAGAAGATTATATTGACACCAAATTACAAGTTGAAATAGAAAATTACTTAGAAGAACATGAAGATGTTTTTCTTGAAAAGGTAGCTTATTATTTTGATGCAAAATCTCATAATTTTCCTTCGATTGAAGGGGTTGAAATTGAGGTTTATAAAAAAAAAATAAAAATTGAAATTAATAATGTGAAGAAAGGGTTTTTAGATAACTCTACTGATTCCCCCGCTGGGTTATAGTATGTGTTAGTGCTCGTTTGTAACGTGTACCGGGCATGATAAGAGAATAAAATAGCCACAACGCTGTAAAAGGTGTTGTGGTTTTTAATGAAAAAATAAAATTAGTGAGAAAGAGTATTATACTATTACTTCTTTTACTGTCAACTATAGTTTACGGGCAAGAAGATATTCAAGAAGTGCTCAAACAAGATGTTTGTGAGTGTTTTGGAGAAAAAACGAAGCGTTCTTTAAACGCTGATAACATGTATGTGTTTAAATTATGTCTATTAGCTAAAATTAAGAACTACTCTGAAGAATTTCAAACGATCCTTAAAGAAGAACGTTTTGTCGAAGTAAGTAAACGTAAAGGGCAAGACTATGATATTAACTTAAGAAATTTAGGTTTATTTATAGCAGGACATTTAGAGTATTTTATTCAAGATTGTGATGTTTACTATCTATATTCTTCTGCATTGCGTATTCAAGAACTAACCATACGAGCGGGAACGTACAGATTTGAAAAAGCAATGCTATCAAGAAAATTGAAAGAACCTGGAAATAATCCTAAGCTTTTTTATGAAAGAGGGATGACGTATTTGGCTATAGGCCAATACGAAAAAGCAAAACAGGATTTTTATAAATGCCTTGATACAGATCCAAATAATGAGAAAGCGATATATAGTTTGGGTTGGGCTTGTGAGCTAAACGAAGAATTTGGAGTAGCCATAGGTTGGTATAAAGAACTAACCAAAAAAGGAAATCGTTATGATGCCGCTAAGGCATTAGAGATTACCAAACGAAAAGTAAAAGATAAAGAAGCTTTTGAGTCGCTTAAAACATTAAACCAGCTTATAGCTTTAAAAAGTGCTTCAATATCTAAAAGGAAAAAATCAATACCTGAAGGAAATTCTGTTCCAGTTATGCAGGGATGTGAAGGATTAACCGATCAAAATGAAATCAAAAAATGTATGAGTGAGCTGGTAAAAAAACATGTAAACGAAAACTTTGATGGCGATATGGTTATGAATAATTCTAGTCTAAGGAATGGAAAACATACAATACATGCTGCTTTTAAGATTTCAAAGGAAGGTAAAATCAAAGATATTAAAGTACTTTTTAATGATCCGTTTGCAATTTTTGAAACCAAAAGAGTTTTGAATTCACTACCGCCAATATTAAAACCAGGAATGACCGCAGAAGGAAAACCTGTAAGTGTATATTATTCTTTACCTATAAATTTTATAATTTCTTATGAGTAAAGGTAGTCGGATAGCTTGGATTTGCAATCCGAGATGATTTGGTAATACTATAAACTAAAACATTGTAAAAGGAGTAGCGGTTTTATACGTTTATCGAAATAATACGGAGGGCACAAGTTGCAAACTTGCGCCAGCGCAGAAGTGTAAAGGAGTAAATCAATATGGCAAAAGAAGTTAAATATATTATAATTGGATTTTTGACCACATTAATTGCGTTATCAGGACTTTATATACTACTCAATGAATATCTTTATAAAGATGTAACACTGGCTGATGGTACAAATGTATCATTAGGTCGTACTCCAGATATTATTGATACGATTATCTTTTTCTTTCTGATAGCTTTATGCTTAATCGGATTTATTTTATTTATAATAAGTTTAATAAAAGTAATTAGAAAGAATACTTTCCAATAGCTTGAATTTGCAATCCAAGATAATTTAGAAATACCATAAACCCAGATACGTTTAGTTAGAGTAGCAAGAAATAAGTATATATCATGCGCCAATCAAAGAAAAGAAGTAAGAAATTTTAATTTCTCTGGCCTCACAAATCTTCTCTAATGTTTTAACGGGCATTCTATATCCTTCAGGTTTTAGAATTTTTCGTACTGTTTTTTCATCAATATAATGTTCAGTAGCAAATGCACGATTCGATTTAGCTTTTGCAATCCATTCCTTTGCAATATAGTTGCAGATTCTTTTGTTTATATCAGCCATATCACAAAAGAATAGGATGTTGAATCAATTAATGCGGACTAAAGGACGCGTTTTGTTGGTTTTTTATATCTTTGACAAAAAATAGTGTAATGCATACCGTGATTAAACATATCGAAATGATCAAACGCATCGATCAGCTTATTCGTTTGCAGGCTACCGGTACTCCAGAAACACTAGCATGCCGCCTAAACATCTCTAGAACTAAACTATACCGCATATTAGATATGATGAAATCATTAAACGCCCCAATACACTATGATCCTAGCTTGCCAAGCTTTGTATATACAGAACCTGTAGGGTTTCTTATAGGATTTTTTAACCAACAACAACTAAACGATACCCCTACCAGGATATCCTAAAGGGGGCAAAATTATTTGGTAAATAATGATAAATAAGCCATTACTTAGGTATAGTTAAAATAGAAGAAGGAGAGGTCAACCATGAAATAGAATGGATAACAAAATAAAATAGTTTTTTGTAATAAACACAAAAACCGCCCCTGGATCAGGGGCGGTTTTCTATAATAACCAAATAGTAACACTAACCATCAACTATGAATAAAATTTGATTATTATTAAGTAACTAACTAACTAAATTTATGAAAAATCATATCTTTTATAAATAAGACGTGGCGCTTTGATTTGTGTTACACACTCCCTTAGTTTTTAACACTTTTCCTTGTTTTTTTAACTTTTTAAACTTTATTTAATAGTCGTTTAGGATGGTATTGCAAATACATTTAAAAAAGATTTATGAGTAAAAGAACATTAGTGCTAGGAGCCTCGTTAAAAGTAGATAGATATTCTAACTATGTAATTAATAAATTGGTTAGAAATAACCATGAAGTTATAGCAATAGGTATAAAAGAAGGAGAAGTTGCCGGCATAAAAATTCAAACAAATACCAATGGCATAGCAGATATAGATACCGTAACCTTGTATCTAAATCCACATCGACAAAAACCGTATTATGACTATATTATTACTCTAAACCCCAAACGAGTAATCTTTAATCCGGGAACCGAAAACCCCGAGTTTTGTCAAATGCTTAGAGAAAGAAATATAGAGGTAGAGATTGCCTGTACGCTTGTGCTACTTTCTACGAATCAGTATTAAGCCTAAAAAGGTTAGAAGACCATTAAGTATCAGGATGAAAAAACCAAATTCAAAACCAAACCAGGTGGCACTATTATCGCTAATAATATACGATAGGATTGGAGATACTATTGCTATAACGGGTACTAAGTTGTCTCTAACGTTTAATTTTGTAAATAAACCAAAAGCATATAATCCCAATAGTGGGCCATAGGTATATCCGGCAAATACAAATAATTTGGCGATAACACTTTCATCTTTGATAATATACTTAAAAGCAATAATCACCAACACCAAAATAAAAGAAAATAAAACGTGAATCTTTTTTCGTGTTTTAATCTGCTCTTGTGCACTATATTTCTTTTCAATATCAAGAATGTCAATACTAAACGATGTAGTCAACGAGGTTAAAGCACTATCTGCACTACTATATGCTGCAGCAATTAGTCCCAGAACAAAGAAAACAGCAATACCAAAACCTAATCCGCTTTGTGTGGCTATTACAGGAAACAATTGATCCTTATGCGCGTCAATCCCATTTTGCGAAGCATATTGAGTGAGCAATAAACCAAGTCCAAGAAATATAAAATTGACAATAGTCAATACAATAGTAAACCAAAACATGTTTTTTTGTGCATCTTTTAAACTTCTACAGGTCAGATTTTTTTGCATCATATCTTGATCTAAACCGGTCATTACTATAGCGATAAAGGCTCCAGAGAAAAACTGTTTCCAAAAATAATTAGCACTTTTAAAATCCTCGAAGAAAAACATTTTAGAAAGATCACTGTCTAGTACATGGCCCAGCAAATTTGATCCTGTAATTCCTAAATCATCAGATACATAATAGATCGCAACACCTACGGCAATGAGCATAAATAAAGTCTGCAAGGTATCTGTCCATACAATAGTCTTGATCCCTGATTTAAACGTATACAACCAAATCAATAGGATGGTTATAATTACCGTAACCCAAAACGGTACTCCCAAAGCATCAAAAAGAATAGCCTGTAATACATTAGCCACTAAAAACAGCCTGAAACTGGCACCAACTACCCTTGAAAGTAAAAAAAACGAAGCCCCTGTTTTATATGAATAATTACCAAAACGTTCCTCTAAGTAAGTATATATTGAGGTAAGATTGAGTTTATAATAAAGCGGCAACAATACCGTACCTATAATGGTATACCCCAAAATATAACCAAACACAACTTGCATATAACTAAATTGCGAAGCTTCTATCCAACCCGGAACCGAGATAAAAGTAACGCCGCTAAGTGAAGCTCCAATCATTCCAAAGGCTACAACATACCATGGGGATTGTCTGTTGGCTTTAAAAAAGGCATCATTGTCGGCATTTTTTCCAGTGAAATAAGAGATGAGGATAAGAACTCCAAAATACGCTGCAATTAAAAGCAGAATGTGTGTGGGTTGCATAAATTTTGGTTAAAATGAATCACCAAAATACAAATTAACTAGAAACTTCAAACTATTTAATGTGAACTTGGGATAAGAATTTGATTTGAAAAAACCGTCAAATTGAGTGGTTTTTCGCAGTGAAACGAAGAAAAATTGTATCGAAATTAGGTTTTTGCACGAAAATTTACTTGTCTTCGATTGTCCTACTGAGCTTGTCGAAGGGTGACAAGGCTTTTTATGCCAAGAGTATACATAGAACTCACGTTAATTACTAACTATTATAATCGAACAGTAAAATGTTCTTTGGCTTGTTCTTGTCTTATAAAGACAAACCCTAAACTAAAGGTATCCACAGTAACCGTGATTTTTGGATGTGTTTTTACGTTATCCCATAGTATTATATGGTGTTTTGATTGGTACATAGCCTCTGTAATAATAACAGTATCATTATGTGCTATTGAGGGTAATGTATTAGTCTTAAGATAATGAGTAAGTACATCTAGATCTATAAAAATTAAGTCGTAATGACCTTTGTGTTGAATTGAATCATGAACCTCAATACTATTGTTTAGCGACAATATTTCAGAAATAAGTCCTGATTTTTTGGATAGAAGTAGTGCTTTTTTAGAGTCAAAATAACCCGGAATACGGTATAACAGTTTGGCGGTTTTAGGGCTAAAGTGCTTCTTGTTATCACCCTGTTTCAATAAGGATGAAAGTGCAGGATACGAACCTCTTTTTTCTTTGTTATAAAAGCATTTGGTGACCAAGTTGTATACAAAAGGAGAGTGTACTCCGTGTTGATTGGTGGATTTGATTAGAAAATTTAAATAAGATTTGAATTTAAAAACCATTCTTAATGTATGCTAGTATATTTTTGAGTTGTTTGTCATCCCATTGTAGAATGGGATCCATTTTAAATCAGGGTTTGCGTTTTATTTTTAATGTTGTTTTTTTTGATCTGCAATAGAAATATAAATTTTATAGGTAAGTGATACGTTTTTTAGATTCCGGCCTACGCCGGAATGACAAAAGTTTTTGTGTTTCTTAAATATTGAAACCTAACAGCCAACAGCTAATAGCTAACCACTACCAAATCATTCTTCCATTTTTTCAGAAAGCTCGAACCAGCGCATTTCGTTTTCTTCAATTTGCTCGATAATTTTCTGAAGCTTTTGAGACTCTTCATTGATCTTTTCTTCATCGAGGTTACCTTCAACAAAAAGTGATTCAATCTCTTTTTTCTGAAGTTCTAACTTTTTGAGATCGCGTTCGATTCGATTAAACTCTTTTTGCTCATTATACGACAAGGCTGCTTTATTGTCTTTTTTCCAGGCTTTTTTTGCTTTTGGTTCTTCGTTTTCTATTTTCGGTTTTTCGGGCTCGCGGCTATTTTCATAAACACGATAATCGGTATAGTTTCCAGGAAAATCCTGAATAACCCCATTGCCTCTAAAAACAAATAAGTGATCTACAATCTTATCCATAAAATAACGATCATGCGATACAACCATCAAACATCCAGGAAAATCTAATAAAAAGTTTTCTAACACATTTAGTGTCACGATATCCAGGTCGTTTGTAGGCTCATCCAGAATTAAAAAATTAGGATTTTGTATCAATACCGTACAGAGGTATAATCTTTTACGTTCTCCACCACTCAATTTTTCTACAAAGTCGTATTGTTTTTTTCGATCAAATAGAAAGCGTTCTAACAGTTGTTGCGCCGAAATTTGTCTTCCTTTTTTTAGTGGGATGTAATCTCCAAACTCTCGAATAACGTCAATAACTTTTTGACCTTCTTTTATGGTGATTCCGCGTTGGGTATAATATCCAAATTTTATAGTATCACCCACAATTATTTTACCATGATCGGGAGTAATTCCACCGGTGATCATATTGAGAAAAGTAGATTTTCCGGTTCCGTTTTTACCGATAATTCCTATGCGTTCTCCTTTTTTGAATACATATTCGAATTTATCCAACAATACAAGGTCTTCAAAACGTTTAGAAATTTTATGCAACTCCAGGATTTTACTTCCCATACGTTCCATATTAATTTCTAGTTGTACTTCATGATCATTACGACGCTTGTGTGCACGCTCTTTGATTTCAAAGAAATCATCTATTCGTGACTTAGATTTGGTTGTACGCGCTTTGGGTTGTCTACGCATCCAATCCAATTCTTTTTTATACAGTTGTTTTGCTTTATCAGTAGCTATTTGCTCGTTGGCTATTCGGGCTTCTTTATTGCCAAGATAGTATGCATAATTACCTTTATAACTGTATAGCTTCCCGTTTTCTAATTCAACAATCTCGTTACATACATTTTCTAGAAAGTAACGATCATGAGTCACCATAAAAAGCGTGAAATTTTCTTTTGCAAAATAGTCTTCTAACCATTCTATCATCTCAAGATCCAGGTGGTTTGTAGGCTCATCGAGATATAATAAATCAGGTTTGCTTAGCAAAATATTGGCCAGGGCAAGCCTCTTTTTTTGTCCTCCGGAGAGTTCACTAACCTTTTTGTTAAGGTTTTCTAGTTTAAGCTTGAAAAGTATTTGTTTGTATTGCGTTTCAAAATCCCAAGCACTGATTGCATCCATTTGCTCAAAGGCTTTTTGGTAAGCTTCGGTATCGTCGGGGTTTTGTAATGCTTTTTCGTAAGTATTGATTACTTGTAACGTAGGGTTATCTGAAGCAAAAATGGTTTGCTCGATAGTGAGATTAGGATCAAGATTGGGTTCCTGGGGTAAGAATGAAACCTTTAGGTTTTTTCGATATACAACCTGACCTTCATCGGGGGCTTCATCTCCAGCGATGATGTTTAGTAAAGAGGTTTTTCCGGTTCCGTTTTTGGCAACAAACCCTATTTTTTGCCCTTCATTAATCCCAAAAGAAATATCCTTAAAGAGTACTCGTTCTCCAAAAGATTTGGCAATATGTTCTACAGATACGTAATTCACGTGTTATTTTTATAAGGCTTCAAAGGTACAAAGTTGAAAAGAAACACAATGATTAAGTTAATGATTTTAGTTTGAGTTATTGCATTTGTTATTTTGAGATGTTAAAAGTCTTCTGCAGGCTGCAGGAGTAAATCCTGAGTTGTGGAAAATCTCCTGCAAGCTGCAGGAGTAAATCCGGAGTTGAGGAAAATCTCCTGCAAGCTGCATGAGCAAATCCGGAGTTGAGAAAAGCTTCCTGCAAGCTGCATGAGCAAATCCAGAGTTGAGGAAAGCTTCCTGCAAGCTGCATAAGCAAATCTTACGATAAATAAAGGTAGTCGTACTAATAATAGAGTAGGTTATATTTTTCTTTTTCGACGAGTAACCGAAAACAGAAAGATAAACACAGATAAGAAAATAGAAATTCTTGCCAGATAATTTCCGACTTTGGCATAAAACGTAATTTTATCATTCGTTTTTAAGGTTCCCTTTAGGGTGCCTTGTTTTTCATATCCTAACTGGCTAACAATGGCTCCAGTTTGATTGATAATGGCAGAAATTCCAGTGTTGGCACTTCTGGCAATACTTCTTCGCATTTCGATAGCTCTTAATTTGGCATAGGATAAATGTTGTTTGTGTCCTTGCGTATTTCCCCACCAGGCATCGTTGGTGATTATGGCTAGAAAATTGGCTTTGTTTCGAACATATCCGGTAGAAAATTCTCCATATATACTTTCATAACAAATCATAGTCCCCACACCAATACTATCCTTGGTAAAGAACACCTCGCGGTCATCTTGTATTGTTTTTTTGGCTACCGTACCCCCAAGGTCAATCATTACATCGCCCAGAATTGGTTTTAATACACTTTGATACGGAAAATTTTCAACCCCTACTACCAGTTTACTTTTGTGATATAACTCATCAGTGCCATCAGGGCGAACAAAGAATGCCGAATTATAATCGTCATAAAATACATTTTCTTTATAAATATTGGTTTGCGGGCGAATTCTTGAGGGGTCATTAAACACATCGATTAACGAAATGCCCGAAAGAAAATGTGTTTTTGGATATGCCTTTATAATCTTTTGAGCTGTTTTTTTTGCGGTGGAGTGTGGGAAATTATGAAGTCTATTACTATCTGCAAAAACAGTTTCGGGAGCAATGATAAAATCGGTATTTTGGGTAATAGCGTTCTGGGTTAACGAATCTAATAAAACACTGATACGTTTATCTGTCGTATTGTATTTTTCGGTATAGGGGTTAATATTGGGTTGTAGAATGACCACTTCAATATCTTTGCCTTTTTCTGTATACGTTTTTAGAATAAGTAACGAAATAATAATTGGTAGTAGTATTATTAAACCATTACGAATTGCAGATCGATATAGAATAGCTTTGTCTTTATATTCTTGAAACAATACGATACTTTTAAACACACCAATATTGACGATCCAGACCCAAAGCGTACCACCAAAAGTACCAGTATATTCATACCACTGTATCCATGAGGTAAAACCTGCAAAACCATTGCCTAAGTTTAACCATGGCCAGGATACTTGCCACTGCAGATGAAAATATTCAAAACTCATCCAGATACAGGCCAGAAATATGCTACCAATAGTAAATGTTGTTCTTTTTGCGACAATATGATAGATTAAAAACACAAGAGCCATTAATAGAGTGTTTACAAGTTCTGCAAACCACATTCCAAAGGCTGATGAGTTGTATATCCACCAGGTAGTAATAATGTTCCAGATAAAAAAAGCGAGATATGCTAGACCAAAAACCTGGCTTTTACTGTATTTGGAATTACGAACATTATGTTCTGCTAGTAATAGCGGGACAAATCCAAAGAATAAAAATAAAGGAAAACCATAGGTAGGCCAACTAACTGCAAGTAAGAGTCCAGAAATTACGGACAGTATAATGTTTCTCATAAAAAAAGACTTCCTATATAAGAACGAAATTAAACTTATTTAGTTACAAATAATAACATTGATTACTACTTTTTTGTTAAGCATAAAATGAATTTGACCAAAATAGTTTGTTATTTTTACTCGATAATCGAGATGTAAATGCTGCGAGGCTTGACTCGAAATCAAAATATTTTTTAACAGATACCTTGTGGGCTTGCTCCGAGGAGGTTTACACAAAATCAAATGTATGTGGATTAAAAAACAAATTCCGAACATTATAACACTTCTTAATCTTTTTTGCGGATGTATTGCCGTTATTTTTGCTGTACATGGTGCTCTGGAGTTTGCAGCACTTTTTGTGATGCTAGGGATTGGGTTTGATTTTTTTGATGGTTTTGCAGCACGAATATTAAATGCACAAAGTGAGTTAGGATTGCAATTAGACTCATTAGCAGATGTGGTTACGAGCGGTGTTGCTCCAGGTATTGTAATGTTTCAATTGCTGACTAAAGTATTTGGTCAGCCTTTATATATAACAGCAGATTCTTGGGATATTACTCAAACCATAGCTGGTTTTGGAGAATCATATTTTTCGTTCCTGGGTTTATTGATTACAATGGCTTCTGCATATCGTCTAGCAAAATTTAATATAGATACGCGTCAGACCTCTTCGTTTATTGGATTACCAACTCCGGCAAATACGCTTTTAATTATTAGTCTGCCGCTTATACTTAAATTTCAGCAGGAAACCTGGATTGTAGATATTATACTTAATAAATGGTTTTTGATAGTATTGACCTTGCTGAGCTGTTATTTGTTGAATGCAGAAATCCCATTGTTTTCGTTGAAGTTTAAGACCTGGGGTTTTGTAGAAAATAAAATACGTTATATCTTTTTACTTCTTACTATTGTACTGATTGTTCTTCTCAAGTTTATCGCAATACCTATTGTGATATTGTTGTATATTTTGATGTCACTCATTTTTAGAAATGAGAAGACAAGTGTTTGAGAGGTTTGAATGGATTAAATTAGTACTGTCCTCACAGATTAATTAAAATCCAATTTCTTTTTCCTCAATTCGAAGTTTTGCCCAAGGTATACCTTACGTACCATTTCATCTTCTGCCAGTTCTTCAGGGATCCCTGCTTTAAGAATGCTACCTTCAAACATCAGATAGGTTCGGTCTGTTATGGCAAGAGTTTCTTGTACATTATGATCGGTGATCAAAATACCAATGTTTTTATTTTTTAGTTGAGCAACAATACGTTGTATGTCCTCAACAGCCACTGGGTCTACTCCGGCAAAAGGCTCATCGAGTAAAATAAAATTAGGATCTGTAGCCAATGCGCGGGCAATCTCTGTACGTCTACGCTCACCACCACTTAAAAGATCCCCACGGTTTTTTCTGATATGTCCCAGACTAAACTCTTCTATTAGCGCTTCCATTTTATGAAGCTGCTCTTTTTTTGAAAGTTTTGTGAGTTGTAATACACTTAGAATGTTGTCTTCAATACTCAACTTTCTAAAAACTGAAGCTTCTTGTGCCAAATACCCAATACCATTTTGAGCACGTTTATACATTGGAAATTTTGTGATGTCTGTATTATCCAAAGTAATTATACCACCATTAGGTTTTACTAGACCAACAATCATATAAAAAGAAGTCGTTTTACCTGCACCGTTTGGACCAAGAAGCCCAACGATTTCTCCTTGATTTACTTCAAGAGAAATCCCCTTTACTACTTTTCGTCCTTTATAGGACTTCATTAAATTATCTGCTTTCAATTTCATAATACAATGACTTCTTTATGTTTTGAATGTTGCTATAATTTTGCTGTAAATGTATAGCATTACTTGCTAACTAAAAACTTCAGTCTACGAAGCGTTTGCTTCTAAAGCATCCCAAAACTCATAAGCTCTACGCAAATGTGGGATCACAATAGTTCCTCCAACTAAAGTAGCAATACTCAAAGCTTCGGCAACTTCTTCTCTTGTTAACCCTTCTTTATGGCACGTTTCCAGATGATAGCGTACACAATCATCACATCTTAGTACAGTAGAGGCCACCAAGCCTAATAGCTCTTTAGTCTTTACATTTAAGGCGCCTTCCATAAAGGCGTTAGTGTCCAGGTTAAAAATTCTTTTAATTATTTTGTTGTTATCTTCTAGAATTCGAGAATTCATTTTTTCTCGATAAACATTGAATTCATCAACTATATTACTCATGCTGATTGTTTTTGTAATTTTTTCTTTTCTTTTTTAATGACAATTTTCGAAATGTAGATACTTACTTCGTAAAGGATTAGTATTGGAATCGCAACAATAACCTGACTTGCAATATCTGGTGGAGTAATTACTGCCGATAAAATAAGTACGATAACCAATGCAAATTTGCGGTATTTCTTTAAAAACTCTGGAGTTACTAATCCGATTTTAGTTAAGAAAAACATGATCACCGGTAGCTCAAAAATGAGTCCACAGGCAATTACCGAAGCCCTTAATAACCCAATGTAACTATCAATATCAAATTCGTTTAAAACTTCTTTACTTACCTGGTATCCTCCTAAAAAATTAATGGATAATGGGGTGATTACATAATATCCAAAAAGAACACCCAAGAAAAATAAACAAGAACAGATGATGATAAATCCTTTTGAATATTTTTTCTCATTATCATACATAGCTGGTGCTATAAACTTCCAGAATTCGTAAAGTACATAGGGAAAAGCAATAATAAATCCTGCAGTGATCGAAGTCCAGATATGAACCGAAAATTGCCCAGCCACTTTTCTACTTTGTACACTAAAAGGGAGTTCTTTAAAGCATAAACTTTCGTCTAATCCCAAAAACTTAGATAGGTTACATAGCCCTTTGTATGTAGGAAAATCCGGCTTTTTAGGACCGAATATTAACACGTCAAAAATAAATTCTTTTGCTATAAAAGCAACAACACCCGCAATAAGTACGGCTACAGTAGCTCTAATAAGGTGCCAACGCAATTCTTCCAGATGATCCAGAAAAGACATCGATTGAGGGTCTTTTTTTGTGCTTTTAGTCATTATAAGATACCTTCTCGCATTAAGTCATGAATATGTATAAGTCCGGCATACTGGCCATTTTTTTCGGCAAGTAATTGAGTAATCGAATTTTCTTCTAGTTTTTCTAAGGCATCAACGGCCATGGCATCGTTATCAATACGCTTAGGGTTAGAAGACATAATATCTTTTGCGGTTAGCCCATTAAACGAAGTATTTGTAGTAAGCATTCTTCTTAAATCTCCGTCTGTAATAATACCAAGAATCTGACCATTACTTGTAACGGCAGTGGCTCCTAATCTTTTCTCTGTAATTTCAACAATCACACTATTAATATCAGAATCGGGAGTAACTTCGGGTTTTTCATTACGAGAAGTAATATCGCTTACACGTAAATATAGTTTTTTGCCCAAGGCTCCACCAGGATGGTATTTAGCAAAATCGCGACTAGAAAACCCTTGTAAATGCAATAAACAAACCGCTACGGCATCTCCCATCACCATTTGAGCGGTAGTACTAGTTGTAGGTGCCAAATTGTTTGGACATGCTTCTTTGTCTACAAAAGCATGTAATACATAATCAGCTTCTTGACCCAAAAAAGAATCTTTATTAGAGGTCATCCCGATTAAGGTGTTTTTGAAACTTTTTATAAGCGGTACCAAAACTTTTATCTCAGGAGTGTTTCCACTTTTAGAAATACAGATAACGACATCATCCTCAAGGATGTTTCCTAAATCCCCATGTATAGCATCTGCTGCATGCATAAAAACAGCAGGGGTTCCTGTTGAATTCATTGTAGCAACAATTTTTGAAGCGATTATAGCACTTTTACCAATACCGGTTATGATTACTCTGCCTTTAGAGTTATATATGGTTTCTACCGCTTTAGAAAACTCTTCATCAACAAGTTGTTCTAAATATGCAATCGCCTGAGCTTCTTCGGCGATGGTTTTTTTAGCATATGCAATTATAGTATCTTGGGTGTTCAAAATTTAAAAAATTTGCGTGTTATAAATAAAGATTTTATTATCTTTAATTTACGCAAAGGTATACAATACCTTATTAATTTTAAATAGTGTCAAAAAAAAGCATATTAATTTATGCTTTCATTATATTTGGCATACTAAAATTGAACATGAAATATCCACTAAATCTGTGTTTGGGGAAACAGGTTTTAGTGTTAGTGAAATCTTTATTTAATTGGTATATAAAAGTTAAAAGATTTAATGAGTTTGAATGAAACTGACTTACAAAATGCTTTAAAAAAGTATTTTGGATTTGGTCAATTTAGAGGATTACAGGAAGAGGTAATTAAAAGTATTCTTGAACAAAAAAATACTTTTGTAATAATGCCTACAGGTGGAGGAAAATCCCTATGTTATCAGCTACCTGCTTTAATGTGCGAAGGAACTGCCATTGTAGTTTCGCCCCTGATCGCACTCATGAAAAATCAAGTCGATGCTATACGTAGTATTTCATCTCAGGATGGTATAGCACATGTGCTAAATTCTTCATTGAATAAATCTGAAGTAAAAAAGGTTAAGGATGATATTATTAATGGAGTTACCAAACTTCTATATGTCGCTCCAGAATCATTGACCAAAGAAGAGTACGTAGACTTTTTAAAATCTCAAAAAATTTCATTTCTCGCCGTAGATGAAGCCCACTGTATTAGTGAATGGGGGCATGATTTTAGACCAGAGTATAGAAATTTGCGTACTATTATTAAACGAATTGGTGAAGACATTCCAATTATTGGATTGACAGCTACCGCAACTCCCAAAGTACAAGAAGATATTCTGAAAAATCTGGGGATGAGCAATGCTAAAACCTTCAAAGCTTCATTTAACCGTCCGAATTTGTTTTATGAAATACGGCCAAAAACTAAAAATGTCGATGCCGATATTATTCGCTTTGTAAAACAAAACCATGGAAAAAGTGGAATTGTATATTGCCTTAGTAGAAAGCGTGTAGAAGAACTTGCACAAACTCTAGAGGTTAATGGTGTAAAAGCAGTTCCTTATCACGCAGGTTTAGATGCAAAAACCAGAGCTAGGCATCAAGATATGTTTTTGATGGAAGATACCGATGTAGTGGTAGCTACTATTGCTTTTGGTATGGGAATTGACAAACCAGATGTGCGATTTGTGATACATCATGATATTCCCAAAAGTATCGAAAGTTATTACCAAGAAACTGGTCGAGCAGGACGAGATGGAGGAGAGGGACATTGCCTAGCATATTATGCCTATAAAGATATCGAAAAACTAGAGAAGTTTATGAGTGGCAAACCGGTTGCAGAACAAGAAATCGGTCATGCATTATTACAAGAAGTTGTTGCATTTGCAGAAACATCGATATCCAGACGTAAATTTATATTGCACTATTTTGGTGAAGAGTTTGATGAGATTAATGGAGAGGGTGCTGATATGGACGATAATGTTCGTAATCCAAAGAAAAAGCATGAAGCCAAAGACGAAGTAAAACTATTGCTTGAGGTTGTAAAACAAACCGGAGAGATATATAAATCTAAAGAAGTTGTAAATACACTTATCGGGAAAAGTAATGCTCTAATATTATCTCATAAAACCGATAAGCAATCCTTTTTTGGAAGTGGAAACTCTAAAGAGGATAAATATTGGATGGCACTTATCAGGCAGGTATTAGTAGCTGGATATCTTAAAAAAGATATAGAAACATATGGTGTTATTAAGGTTACTAAACAGGGACTTGAGTTTATAGATAACCCGGTTAGTTTTATGATGACCGAAGATCATGTTTATAATGAGACTAATGATGATACCATAATAACTGCTACAAAGTCTGGTGGTGGTACTGATGATCGTTTGGTAGGAATGCTTAAAGATCTTCGAAAAGCCGTAGCCAAAAAAATAGGAGTACCTCCTTTTGTTGTATTTCAGGATCCATCGCTGGAGGATATGGCATTAAAATATCCAGTTAGCGTTGAAGAACTTGGTAATGTGCATGGTGTAGGCGAAGGTAAAGCAAAAAAATATGGAAAAGCTTTTGTAGAGTTTATTGCCAAATATGTTGAAGAGAATGATATTGTTCGTCCGGATGATTTTGTGGTCAAGAGTACGGGAGCAAACAGCGGCTTGAAACTCTATATTATACAAAATGTTGACAGAAAGTTACCTTTAAATGATATTGCCTCTGCCAAAGGGATGGAAATGCCTGAGTTTATTAAAGAAATGGAAGCTATAGTATATAGTGGTACTAAACTTAATATTACGTATTGGATAGATGAAATCCTGGATGAAGATCAACAGGAAGAGATTCATGATTATTTCCTTGAAGCAGAAAACGACAAAATTGATATTGCTATAGAAGAGTTTGATGGCGATTATGATGATGAAGAACTACGCTTATATCGTATCAAGTTTATTAGTGATGTAGCAAATTAGAAAAAGCCATGACTATAGAGTAAAAATGCTAAAGACGATTTGATATAAATCGTCTTTTTTTATATAAAAAATACCTTATCTAAATGCGCCATCTGGAGGTATGCCGTCATTATTTCCATGGTCTCTTGATATATTAATATTCAATACACTAAGGTTATCAGCAGGAATACCTTGACTTGCTGCATGTGTTCCACCATGAATTACTTTAGTATTTTTAATTTCGAACGACTTGAATTTTTCTAACATAATAAAATTTTTCTAAGATTAAAGAATAAATATAGTAAACCATAACCAATTACCTATCTTTGCAGCTCAAAAATTAAAACGCTTAAAACAACGCTGTTATGCAAGACGGATTATACGCAAAATTTAAAACAACAAAAGGAGATATTCTTATTAACTTAGAGTATAAAAAAACTCCAGGAACCGTAGGTAACTTTGTAGGCCTTGCCGAGGGTAATATTGAAAACCAAGCTATTCCACAAGGGAAACCTTATTATAATGGATTAAAATTTCATAGAGTAATTGCTGACTTTATGATCCAGGGTGGAGACCCTCAAGGAACAGGAGCTGGTGGTCCTGGATATCAGTTTGACGATGAGATACATCCAGATCTTAAGCACGATGGCCCTGGGGTTTTATCTATGGCAAATGCTGGTCCAGGTACAAATGGAAGCCAGTTTTTTATTACACATGTAGAAACATCATGGTTAGATGGAAAGCATACTGTATTTGGTAAAGTAGTAGAAGGACAAAATGTAGTGGATACGGTAGCACAAGGTGATTCTATTGATGAGGTTGAGATTATAAGAGTTGGAGCAGATGCAGAAAACTTTAACGCAGTTGAAACTTTTAGGCAATTTAACGGGGCTAAAGCAGAACGAGAGGCAGCGGCCAAGAAAAAAGCAGAAGAATTATTAGAAGAGCTAGCAGCGGGGTTTGATAAAACTGATAGCGGGCTTCGATATAAAATCATTCAAAAAGGTGATGGTGTAAAAGCCGAAAAAGGGAAAACAGTTTCAGTACATTACAAAGGTAGTTTGCCTGATGGTACTGTGTTTGACTCATCTTTTAAGAGAAATCAACCTATCGATTTTCCATTAGGGATGGGGCATGTGATCCCAGGATGGGATGAAGGGATTGCACTGTTACAAGTTGGAGATAAAGCGCGATTTGTAATTCCTCCTTATCTTGGTTATGGTGAAGCTGGTGCTGGTGGAGTGATTCCTCCAAATGCGACACTTATTTTTGATGTGGAATTGGTAAATGTGAAATAATCTTCATTTTTATTAAGAATAGTATATAAAATGTCCTTGAGATACTCAAGGACATTTTGTTTTAAAAACCATATATTTAGTGAGATAAAAAATTATGGTATACTTTATGATTATCTTAAATTGAATTTTTGTTAATAAAACCAATTTTTTATCTGACTCAAAATCATTACTTTGGTGCACTAAGTGATGATGAAAATGTTAAAATTTTCAATTGAGATTTAGATATATGCTTCTTCTTAATTATGTTTATGGGAAAACATGAAGAGGCCTTAATCAATTAATATGAAAAAAACACTACTTACAACTTTATTGGTTCTATATCTTTCAAATGCTTTGTTTGGACAAAAAAAAGAAGATATTCTTGTTGATATCAAAGATCAAATGGAAGTCATTGATGGTTATATAGAATTTGACACCTTTCATCTGGATCCCGAAGAATTTCTGGATAAAATGCCCGATAATGCTGCAGAACTTAATGGGTATTATGAACATGAACGACTTAAGAAAATTATAAGAAAAGTAGGAACGCGCTCTGCAGATGTTCTTACAACGTTTTATTTCTGGAATGACCAATTGATTTATGTGAATTATAAACATAAACCCTATTTGTCGGCAACCAATTCGAGTGGGCAAAAGGTTCTTGATTACTCTAGAACATTTACGAAATATGAGTCAAAGCATTATTTCAATAGTGGTGAGGAAATAGAAAATGAAAAAACTGGGTCTCCTGTTTCTGGAATTGCTTTAAAAGAAGATTTTTTGTCATATGCCAATAAAATGAAAGGCCTGCTTGATAATAAATTTTATAATAGGGATATATACGAAGCGTTGCAAGGAAGGTGGCTTTTTATAGAAAACACAGATGATTATATCATTTTTGAAGGAACAATACGTTTTAATTTTTACAATGGGAAATTTGCTAATCGTTTAAAAACAAGAATAGATGATGGTGTGCTTGAATGCTTTTTCCCTATGGATGATCGAATCTATAGATATAAAATAGAAAATGTTGACGAAAACGTACTTACATTAATTGATCTCTTCTCTAAAGAAGAATTTGTATATGCTAAAGTAGAATAAATACGATTGATTATGGATGCCAGATACCCAATTGGGAAATTTGAATGCCCAGATGATATAACAACAACTCATATAAAACAATGGATATCTGATATAGAAAATTTGCCTACAAAAATATCAGACCTTGTTTCTGGATTTACTGAGGAACAATTAGAAACCCCCTATCGTGAAGGTGGTTGGACAGCCAGGCAAGTAATTCATCACATTCATGATAGTCATCATAATGGTTACATTCGTTTTAAATGGGCGATGACAGAAAACAACCCGGTCATTAAAGCATACAATGAAACACTATGGGCAGAACTTTTCGATACTCAATCTGCACCAATTCATTTGTCGTTAGATCTGATTAAAGCACTACATGCTAAATGGACCTATTTTTTAAAAGGCTTATCTCCTAAAGACCTTGAAAAAACATTTATACATCCTGAAGGAGATGTTACAATCTCTTTAGCCGAAGATATTGGTATTTATGCTTGGCATGGTAACCATCACTTGGCACATTTAAAGATTGTCGCACAGTTAAGGTAAAGGCATAATCATTCGTTGCATTTCTCTATACCCATCTTTTAAACCAGGATAATCCAAATCATAGAAAGAGGTGGTTGTAAAACCGTTTTTTTGATAAAAAGTAAGAGCTGGACTGGTAGTCATTACATCTAGCCATAATACTTTTTTATCTAGACTTAGCGCATATTTTTTAGTGAATTCAAGTCCTTTTTTACCAATACCGAGGCCTGTAGCTTTTTTTAAGAGATAGATTTTCTCTAATTGCATAGCTTCAGTACTACTAAAATTATTTACACTTTCATTTTTCCGAATTTTTAACAAGCCTAAATTGGAATCTTCTTTTTGGATCAAGAAATAATTAATATTTTCAATTTTCAGATCCTTTTCGAAAACATCTTTATTAAAACTTAAATTGATATAAAAACTAGGGTCATTGTTTTTCCAGATATGTGCATAATGTTCTGGATAGAATTGTTGGCTAATAGTAACCAAACTTTCAATGTCTATTTTAGTACATTTTTTGAAGCTAATATCGACATGCATAAACTATTCTTTCCATTTTATGTTACAACCAATACTAGGTTTTTGATTTTCGGCTACCTGGGCGTTACGTAATACTGCATCTAAAGCTTGTCTTAGATCTCTACCATTAACGGGAATACCATTGCCAGGTCTGGAATCATCAAGTTGCCCCCTATAGATAAGTTTGGATTCTGCATCAAATAAGTAAAAATCGGGCGTGCACGCAGCATCATAAGCTTTAGCTACTTCTTGTGTTTCGTCAAATAAATAAGGAAAAGTATAATTGTTTTTTTGTGCAGTTTTCCACATGTGCTCAGGGGCATCTTGTGGATATTTTTTAATGTCATTACTGCTTATAGCAACAAAACCAAATCCTTGAGCACGATAATCATTAGCAACGCGTACAATTTCTTCATTTACATGAATCACAAATGGACAATGATTACATATAAACATAACTACAGTACCCTTTTTACCACAAACGTCTTTTAGGGTTACAGGATTATCCGTTACTGCATCGATCAGTTTAAAGTCTGGAGCAGCCGTTCCTAGAGGTAACATATTGGATGGAGTTCGTGCCATATTTTTTAAAATTATAGAGATGCCAAATTACAATTTTCTATAGAATAAGTCTAAAAATTATTACCTTCGTTACAACTAAATTTAACTTTATGAAGACTCTAGATACTTGGTTTAAAGAATATGCCGTAAGTCATCAGAATAAGACTAATATTGCAATTCATTTCATATGTGTGCCTGCTATATTTTTTTCAATTGTTGGGCTGATTATGAGTATACCTAATGGTTTTTTAGCTTCTATTATCCCTGGAGATAATCCTTTTATAGAAAATTGGGCTTTTGTGGTTTCGTTATTTATATTGTTGTTTTATATTAGGTTATCTGTAAAAATGGCTTTACAAATTCTAATTTTTATAGCTTTTTGTATTGTAGCGAATTATTATATAGGGCAATATGCTCCTTTATGGATGGTTTCTTTGATCATTTTTGTGGTTGCATGGATTGGACAGTTTTATGGCCATCATTTAGAAGGGAAAAAACCATCTGCAGCACAAGATTTACAATTTTTGCTAATTGGTCCAGCTTGGGTTATTCAAAAAATGTTTGGAAAAAAATAGTATGACATTAGACAGCTGGAAAAACTCGGGCTCGTATTTCGAGTATAAAGATATATATCAAATATTCTATAAAAAATCGGGTAATGGTGAGCCATTACTTTTGGTACATGGTTTTCCTACTTCATCTTGGGATTGGGAGAAGATATGGGGTTCTCTGACCAATAAGTATGAGGTGTATACCTTGGATATGATAGGATATGGCTTTTCTTCAAAGCCTATGGATTTTAATTATACTATTGCTGAACAGGTTGATTTGTGGGAAGCTTTTCTTGAAGATAAAAAACTCTTTTCTTTTCATATTTTAGCACATGACTTTGGGGATACTGTTGTTCAGGAAATGTTGGCTAGAGTTAAAGAAAACCCAGAGTATGAGTTTGATATTAAATCTGTATGCTTTTTGAATGGTGGCATGTTTCCTGAAACTAATTTCCCTACGATCACACAAAAACTCTTACTTACTCCTCTTGGATCTGTTCTTAAGCATTTTATGGGAAGAAATACACTTGCCAAGAATTTTAGAAAAATCTTTGGGAAAGATACACAGCCCAGCGATCAGGAAATCGATGATTTTTGGGAAGTGGTAGATTATAATGCAGGAAAAAATGTAATTCCAAAACTTATAAAATATCTTACAGAAAGGGATACCTATAAAATCCGATGGCGAGAAGCGATACAATATACAGATATGCCAAAACGATTAATAGACGGAGGATGTGATCCCATTTCGGGAAAACATATGGCCGAGTTTTATAAAGAGATCGTACCAGATGCAGATGTAGTAGTTTTAGAAGAAATAGGACATTACCCACAAGTCGAAGCTCCTGCAGAAGTGTTATCTCATTATTATGAGTTTAGAGATAAGTTATGATTTGCTTGCCATTGATTACATGTCCTTGCTAAAGAAGATAGCATTCATCAATAATTTATTAGTTCCATACCAAAAAGCTCTAAAGTTTGTGTTATCTGTAAATAAAATTATATCACCTTTTCCTAGATTATTATGTTTGAACGGCACCGTACCTGACAGTGAGTCCAGATTTTTTTGACTGATATAACCACTTAATAAGGGTTTTTTTGTATACTGAATAGGGTTGTTATAGCTTTGTTTGTCTGGTTTTACAAATAAAGTAGTATTTCTGAAAAGAGGTATTCTGTTATTTGTGTATCCAAAGTTTATCGGATGAGAACGATCAATTTTGGCTTCAAAAATAGCACCACCAATAACTTGTGCACCAGAAAAATCTTGTTTTTGTTCGAAAGATATATTTTTAGCAATATTCTCGGGTTTTACAAATTCGATATTCATTAACTCGGTATTGGCAAAAAACTGTGCTGCATTTCTGTATCCAATTAATGTTCCTCCATTGCTAATCCAGGTTTTAAGTTTTTCTGCTTCTTTTTTTGTAAAACTTTGTCTTCGACTATTAGGTAAGATAATATGGGTGTATTTTGATAAGGTTGTTCTATAGAAATTATCTGTTTTTAGTTTTGTGATGGGGATATCATAACGCTGATCCATTAGGTGCCATATTTCGCCAGCATCGTACGATGTGATACCAGCACCAGTAAATAGAGCAATTTTAGGTAGTTTTAAAGCTTTAAATTGATTGCTGCCAAGGTCGATACCTTGAGTAAGCCCGGTAGATACACCTGTAATGTTAATATGATTTTTTGTTGCAATTTCTTGAAGAAAAGCGTGTAATTCTTGAGTGTTTAGCTTTTGATTTTGAACCGGAATTAAAATTGTACCATAATCATAGTTATTGTTTTCTAAAGTAAAAGGTCGCATACCAACTTTGGCTCTTAATCCCTTTACTAATATTTGATACAAAGCTCTAGGGCTGTAATATTCATGCCATTGCATTACATATGCGTAATTACTTTGGTTTACAGGTTTGGTTTCTCTATGTTTTAAGTTAGAAACTTCGTTACCTAAATTAGAAACAGATATTTTGTCTGTATATTCAAGATTAAAAGCTAAAGGAAACGTCCATGCAGAAATATCATAAAAAAGGCTGTCTTGAAATGAAGTTCTTTTTTCAAAAATAGCTTTTATAAGTCGCTTTTGACGTTGATTTTTTGGAACTATATAACTATATCCTTTTTTGAATGTTTTACTTCCTGAAGTTACATCTTGCCTTGGTTCATAAAACTTAATTTGATGTCTTTTTAAAATTTCAGCGAGATGATAAACTGAAGCCGCATCTTTTGAGTTTCCGAAAATATAGGCATCTTTTGCAGGCTCTTTTCTGGCATTGCTGTAAAAATCCCTTTGATATTGTAATAATTCTTTTCGCATAGCCTTGGCAGCCTCAAGTGTAGAAAGTGTAGCTGTAAATTGATTTCTGATCGTAAATGGAAATGTTATGATTCCATTCACTGTTTGTTGTGCATGTCCTCGAGAACTTCCTTGTTCAAATAAAATTCCGATTCCTCCATTAATATCAGGAAAAGTGGATCCTTTTCCATAATAAAAATCATCAAAATTTTCTTCTGTATAGTATAAAGAGCCAATCTTGTCTAATGCATTGGCATGGTAATTTGCAATCTTTTTAGTTAATTCTTGGTTTAATTTTGGAGTAAGTGGGTGTGTCCTGGACTGTATTCCGGGTTGGAAAAAAAATGTACTATTTGATCCCATTTCATGATGGTCAGTTAGGATATTTGGATACCACTGATGAAATGTTTTAATACGCGCTCTTGATTCAGGTAGTTGTACCGGTAACCAATCACGATTCATATCAAACCAGTAGTGATTGGTTCTTCCTCCTGGCCATACTTCGCTGTATTCTCGATCCTGAGGGTCTGTACTTATATTTTTACTTTTATTCGTGTTTGCCCAATATGCAAAACGTTGTAAGCCATCTGGGTTAAGCGAAGGGTCTAATAAAATAATAGTATTGTTCAAAAGCTCTTCTATTTCTGGTCCTTGTGCGGCTGCTAAATGATATGCCAGTACTAATGCGGCATTAGATCCACTAGGCTCATTACCGTGAATAGAAAATCCCTGATAAACAACAATAGGTTGGGTATTGATGTCCAAAGTTTCAGAACCTATTTCTGTAAGCTGGAGATGCTTTTTTCGTATTTCGTTTATATTTTGATGATTTTTTTCTGAAGTGATGGTCAATAATAAAATAGGACGGTCTTCAAAAGTCTTTCCTCTATCTTCTATGGTTATTCTGGAAGAGGTTTTAGCGAGGGATTTCATATACGCTACTAATTTGTCATGAGTAACATGCCATTTTCCCGGAACGAAGCCTAAAACGCTTTGAGGAGTTGGTATTTCGGCGTTGTAAGTTATATTTTTAGGCAGATAATATTCTAATAAAAGATTGTTTTGGGCGGTAGAAAGAAATGTAGTAAGTGCTGTTAGAAATGTAAAAATATATTTCATTGAGTAGTTCTTTTGAATGTGTGAATATAAAAAAAACCGCTTCAGGCAATGAAGCGGTTTACATAACTTTAACTTTAATAAGCCTTAGTTGTTTTTTTATATATCATCAAAGTTTACATCTGTAAAACTTTCTGTAGAAGCCGAGATTTCTTCTTTAGTTTCCTCGTTAGAATTCTCATAAGATTTTTGATAATCTTTTTGATGTCTTTCACTAATTACTTCTTCACCTTTTTCTTCGACAATGTAATTTGTCATTTCATTTAAGATTTCAGTGAATCCAGAAAAATCTTCTTTGTACAAATAGATCTTATGTTTCTTGTAATGAAAAGATCCATCATCATTAGTGAATTTTTTACTTTCTGTTATTGTTAAATAGTAATCTCCAGCTTTTGTAGCCCTCACATCAAAGAAATATGTTCTTCTTCCTGCGCGTAAAACTTTTGAGAAAATTTCTTCTTTCTCCATCATTTCATTATCATTCATAATCCTTATTTCTTAAATTAATTAATATGCTATGATGGGTTAAAAATCCAAAAAAAATGTTAATCGGACAAAAAAAACTCAAATTTCTTTTTCGCTAAGCTGTTTTAAATAGAGTTCTTTGTAGTATCCTTCGGTATTGATTAGTTGATTATGAGTGCCTTGCTGGATTATTTGACCGTCTTCAAGAACAATGATTTTATCTGCGTTTTTGGCCGTAGATACTCGATGACTAACAATAAAAGTGGTTTTATCTTTAGAAATGTTGTTCAAGTTTTGAAGTATTTCTTCTTCCGTTTCGGTATCTACTGCAGATAAACAATCGTCAAAAAGAAGGATTGATGGCTCTTTAATTATAGCTCTTGCTATAGATACGCGTTGCTTCTGACCTCCAGAAAGTGTAATACCACGCTCTCCTAAAACGGTATCATATCCTTTGCTAAAACCAACAATATTATCATGCACTACGGCATTTTTTGATGCTTTATATACTTCATCGTCTGTTGCTTTTTCTTTTCCGAACTTAATATTGTTTTTAATAGAATCGCTGAATAAAAATGCATCTTGTGGTACGTAACCAATACTTTCTCTAAGATTGGTCAGGTTAAGGTTTCTTATTGGAGTCCCATCAATACGTATTTCGCCAGAAGATGCATCATATAATCTTCCAATTAGATCTAAAATAGTTGATTTTCCTGAACCTGTTTTACCAAGTATACCTATAGTTTCTCCAGTGTTGACTTCAAAACTCACCTTTTTCAAAGCAGTAATATTGGTATCATCATAGATAAAAGAAACGTTATCAAAGCTAATATTTCCTTTGATCGGGGTGTCTTGTGATATTGTATTAGTAATTTCAGGTTCTTGACTTAAAAACTCATTAATCCTTACTTGAGACGCCTCGGCCTGTTGCACTATAGAACTAACCCAGCCAACTGTGGCTACAGGCCAGGTAAGCATATTAACAAAAATTATAAACTCTACAATAACACCCAAATCCTTTATTGTGCCATCTAAGAATTGCTTACCACCGATATAGATAACAAGAATATTACTAAACCCAATAAGTAAAACCATTAAAGGAAAAAATAATGCTTGTACTTTGGCAAGATCCAGGTTTTTATCCTTACTCGTATTAGAAAGATCTGTGAAATTTTGATGTGTTTGGGTTTCTATTCCATAGGCTTTAATGACCGTAATACCACTAAATGATTCTTGAGTAAATGTGGTTAGCTTTGATAAGAACTCTTGTACGACGGTACTGCGTTTATGAATAGCAACACTAAGTTTATAGATTGATATCGATAATATAGGTAATGGAGTAACTGTGTATAAAGTAAGTTCAGGAGCAATACTAATCATATATCCAATCACCACAACAAATAAAGTAATGGTGTTTACACTATACATAATTGCAGGGCCAACATACATCCTTACCTTAGAAACATCTTCGCTAATGCGATTCATGAGATCTCCGGTTCGATTTTTTTTGTAAAAATTAAGAGATAGCTTTTCGTAATGTTGAAATACCTCATTCTTTAAATCAAATTCTATAAATCTAGAGACAACAATAAAAGTTTGTCGCATTAAGAAGGTAAAGAAAGCAGAAATTAGTACCGCTCCTAAGATTAAAAGAATATTGATTATAAGCCCGTTTTTTACTTCTGATAAATCTGTAATATCCTTGTTGATATACTGCTCTACAACATCAACAGAATCACCAACCAAAGTAGGAACGAGAGTTGCAAAAATTCTTGCAATTATAGTAATCGCAATTCCAATAAGGAGTCGATATTTATATTTCAGAAAATATTTATTCAAATGGCGTAATGCGCGCATAAAAGTTCAATTTTAAAAAACTGTTTATTAAATAATTCGTAAAATTTAACAGCTTTAAATTTTAAATTCGTAAAAAAACATTATTTTAGCAACCTGATTTTGAATATAATATAATTGTAAAATTTTAATTTTTTCACAATATGATAACCGAAGTGCTTACTGCAAATCAATTAAAAAAAGAAGCTCCAGTTTTTGGACAACTATCTTTTGATAATCATGAACAAGTTGTTTTTTGTCACGACAAAGATACAGGATTGAAGGCAATAATTGGTGTGCATAACACAATTTTAGGACCTGCTTTGGGAGGAACCAGAATGTACGATTATAAAACAGAATGGGATGCTTTAAATGATGTTTTAAGGCTATCGAGAGGAATGACGTATAAAGCGGCTATCACAGGATTGAATCTAGGAGGAGGAAAAGCAGTTATTATTGGAGATCCAAAAAAGATTAAAACTCCTGAGTTGATGAGGCGTTTCGGTAAGTTTGTTCATACTCTAGGAGGTAAGTATTATACTGCAGAAGACGTAGGTATGGAAACTTCAGATATGGATACAGTGCGAGAAGTAACGCCTTACGTAACTGGAATTTCTGAATCAAAAGGAGGAGCAGGTAACCCATCTCCTGTTACAGCATATGGTGTATATATGGGGATGAAAGCGGCAACTAAGTTTGCTTATGGTAATGATAAACTAGAAGGAAAACGAATTTTAGTTCAGGGAATAGGACATGTAGGTGAAGAATTAGTACGTTTAACATCAGAAGAAGGGGCAAACGTTATTATCAGTGATATTAATGAAGAAAGACTTACAGAAGTAAGTACTAAATATGGAGTCGATATTTATAGAGGGAATGATCTATATTCTGAAACTGCAGATATCTATGCTCCATGTGCTTTGGGTGCTACCATAAATAATGAAACTATAGATAAACTAAAAGTTAAAGTGGTTGCAGGAGCTGCTAATAATCAGTTGGCTAATGAAAGTATACATGGTCCTTTATTACAGCAGAAAGAGATCGTATATGCCCCTGATTTTTTAATCAATGCCGGAGGTATTATTAATGTTTACGCGGAAATAGAAGGTTACGGAAGAGAACAAATAATGTCTAAGACCGAAAATATCTATAATACAACATTAGATATACTCAATAGAGCAAAGGCAACGAATACTACAACTAATGCCGCTGCCATTGGCATAGCAGAAGATAGAATAGCTGCTAGAAAAAACAAACAATAATCAGATTGAAAGAAATATAATGACTAGTTATAAAAAGAGTGTTTTTTAGATAGCTAGATTAAAAATAATAGTATTTTTGCAGGGCGAAAGTTTATATATACTTTCGTCCATTTTTTTAATATAAAGTTCTTTGTAATTTTTTCTATGTTAACCAGAAGACATATTAGAGTAAAAGTAATGCAGTCGCTATATTCAATAGAGCAGACGCAAAATGATAACCTAGATAAAGAAGAAAAATTTCTTCTTTTTAGTATTGATCAGATGTATGATTTGTTTCTAATAAATCTTCAGCTTCTGGTGGAAATTAAAAAGCATGTTGCCGATTTTTTGGCTAAAAGTCAAAAAAAATACCTTGCAACGTCAGAAGAAAAAAACCCAAATACAAAATTTATTACGAATGAAATCTTGTTGTTGTTAGAAAATAATGAACAACTTAAGGCAGAAATTGAGCGAAAAAAACTCAATTGTTGGGAATTAGACGATGAGTATATAAAAATACTCTGGGGCGAGATTAAAGAAAGTGAGTTGTATAAAGATTATATGAGCACTAAGCTAAGCTCTTTTAGAGAAGATAAAGATTTTGTGTTGGATATTTTTAAAGAAGTTATAGCTCCTAATGATAAACTGTATGAGTATTTTGAAGATAAGAAACTTACTTGGGTAGATGATCTACCACTAGTGAATACAGCTATTATTAAAATGCTTCGCAAACTTAAAGCATCTCATGACGAAAATATGACGTTGCCAAAACTTTATAAAGATATAGACGATAAGAAGTTTGCTACAGATATCTTTAAAAAGACAGCGTTAAACGGAAGTGATTTCACTAAAGAAATTGATGGTAAGACACCAAATTGGGACAAAGATCGTATTGCCGAATTGGACAAAGCTATCATAAAAATGGCAATTTGCGAATTTGTAAAGTTTCCTTCTATACCCGTAAAAGTCACAATTAACGAATATTTAGAAATAGCAAAAGAATATAGTACTCCTAAAAGTAGTATTTTTATCAACGGTATCCTTGATAAGATTTCTAAGGAGTATCAAGAGAACGGTAAACTAAATAAAGTTGGCCGTGGACTTATGTAGTTCAAAAAAAATAGTATTTTTAACCCTCAATTTAATTAAAAACCCAAGTAATGAAAAAAGGAATCTTAATTTTAGCCGGTGTTTTTGCTATGACATTTGTGTCTTGTAAAGATGATGCGGCAAAAAAAGTTAAAGAAGAAAATGTAGAAATAGCAGCTGAGCGTGATGCAAAAAACACAGATTTTCCTGTAATGACTTTTGCAGAAACTGAGCACGATTTCGGAACAATTAATGAAGGAGATGTTGTAGAGCATAAATTTAGTTTTACGAATACAGGTAAAGCTCCTTTAGTTATTGTAAGTGCAAAAGGAAGCTGTGGATGTACTGTGCCAGAATGGCCGAAAGAGCCAATTGCACCCGGTGCTACAGGAGAGATGCTTGTTAAGTTTAACTCTAACGGGAAACCAAACCAGCAAACTAAGCAGGTTACAATTACTGCAAATACTGAAGCAGGAAAAGAACTTCTAAAGATTAAAGCTATGGTAACTCCAAAAGCTAAACCAGCAAGCGGAACACCAACAAGCAAGTAATTTTTTATGGAACAAATACAACAGTTTCTTCCTTTTATATTAATTTTTGTTGTGATGTATTTTTTTATGATACGTCCACAGATGCAAAAGGCAAAAAAGGAAAGAAAGTTTGCTGATGAACTTAAAAAAGGAGATCGTATCGTAACAAAAAGCGGTCTTCATGGTAAAGTTTTTGATTTCAGCGAAAAAAACAATGCTGTTATTATTGAAACAGGATCTGGTAAATTAACATTTGATAAATCGGCAATATCATTGGAGATGAGTCAAAAATTGAATACACCAACCGAAAAAAAGTAAGTAATAACTAGCCTACTTAAATAAGAGCGCGATACAAATGTTTAATTGTATCGCGCTTTTTTATGAATTTAATATAGTTTGAACCGCTGCTTATTGTTTAGCAGTTAATTCTGCAATTCGTACAATAACCTCAACAGCTTTAATCATACTTTCAACAGGTACATACTCATACCTACCATGAAAGTTATGCCCACCAGCAAAAATATTAGGGCATGGCAACCCCATATAACTTAATTGAGATCCATCAGTCCCGCCTCGTATTGGTTTTATAAGCGGGGTGATATCAAGAGACTTCATAGCTTCTTCTGCAATATCAACAATATGCATCATGGGTTCTACCTTTTCTCGCATGTTGTAATATTGATCATGAATTTCGACATGTATTGCGTCTTTATATTGAGTATTGATTTTTGAAGCTAAGGTAAGCATGGTTTCTTTTCTGGCTTCAAAATTTTCTTTATCATGATCTCTAATGATATACCGTAACTTGGTTTCTTCTACACTGCCTTTCATATCATGTAAGTGGAAAAAACCTTCACGACCACTAGTGTGTTCTGGAGTTTCTTTTTTTGGCAATCCATCGATATATTCTTGTGCAATATACATGCTGTTTATCATTTTTCCCTTGGCATATCCTGGGTGCACTATTTTTCCTTTAATCGTTACTATAGCACCAGCAGCATTGAAGTTCTCATATTCTAATTCTCCAATTTGACTACCGTCCATGGTGTAGGCCCAATCAGCACCAAATTTCTGAACATCGAACTTGTGGGCTCCACGGCCAATTTCTTCGTCGGGAGTAAAACCAATGCGAATTTTTCCGTGCTTGATTTCGGGATTTTGTAAGAGATACTCCATCGCAGAAACTATTTCCGTAATTCCGGCCTTATCATCGGCTCCAAGAAGAGTGGTTCCATCGGTAGTAATAAGGGTTTGCCCTACATATAATTTCAAATCTTCAAAATAATCAGGAGAAAGAACAATGTTATCTGCAGGATTGAGCAGTATGTCTTTTCCGTCATAGTTTTCTATAATTTGTGGTTTAACATTTGCGCCTGTAAAATCCGGAGTAGTATCAAAATGAGAGATAAAACCAATGGTAGGTACTTCTTTGTCTATGTTAGAAGGTAATGTTGCCATGATATATGCATTCTCATCGATGGTTACATCGTCTAATCCAATTGCCTTCAATTCTTCGACAAGTTTGTTTGCTAAATCCCATTGCTTCACTGTACTTGGTGTGGAGTTGCTTTCTGGGTCGCTTTCGGTATCAATAATTACATAACTGATAAACCTGTCAATGATATGTTTTTTAGAAATCATAAAAATATTCAAATATTACTTGGATTAAAGATTTCAAAAATAAGCTTTTATTAGAGCCTTCTAAAACTTATTTTTGCGCAAGCAAAATCATCATCAATGTATAAACTTTTAGTTCGTCCCATATTATTTAGGTTTGATCCTGAAAATATTCATCATTTCACATTTAAAACCATTAGATTCTTAGCTAAAATTCCTTTAGTGTCTCCAATACTAAGAAGTTTATATCAAAAAAATGATCCAAGACTGGAAAGAGAGGTCTTTGGTTTGAAATTTAAAAACCCCGTTGGGTTGGCAGCAGGATTTGATAAAGATGCCAAGTTGTTTAATGAATTATCTGATTTTGGTTTCGGATTTATTGAAATAGGTACGTTAACTCCAAAACCCCAGGCTGGAAATCCCAAAAAACGATTATTCAGGCTTAAAAAAGATAGTGCTATTATTAATAGAATGGGGTTTAATAATGGAGGGGTAGAAGATGCAGTTAAGCGATTGAAAAAAAATAAAGGAGTTTTAATAGGAGGAAATATTGGTAAGAATAAAGTTACTCCTAATGAAAATGCTGTAGAGGATTATACGTTGTGTTTTGATGCCTTATTTGATTTTGTAGATTACTTTGTTGTTAATGTAAGTTCTCCAAACACTCCTAACCTAAGAGCGTTGCAAGATAAAGAGCCACTTACAGCATTATTAAATACATTACAAAACAAGAATCAAGAAAGGCCACAGCAAAAACCGATCTTATTAAAAATAGCTCCAGATCTTACAAATGAACAACTTCTGGATATTATTGAGATCGTCAGAGAAACGAAGATTGCGGGTGTTATAGCTACAAATACTACAATTTTGAGAGAAGGGTTAAAATCAAGTGCAGTTTTATCGGGTGAGACTGGAGGTTTAAGTGGTAAGCCGTTAACGAATCGATCAACTGAAGTAATTCGATTTTTATCTGAAAAAAGTAATAAAGCGTTTCCGATTATTGGAGTAGGAGGAATCCATACCGCCAAAGATGCAATCGAAAAATTAGAAGCCGGAGCTAGTTTAGTGCAATTGTATACAGGTTTTATATACGAGGGGCCTAAATTAATTAAGGATATAAATAAAGCTATATTAAGTAAACAATCTTAATGGATATTAACTACGACATTCTCTATACTTTTATTATAGCTTCATCTGCTTTGGCTATTTCTCCAGGACCCGATAATATATTTGTATTAATGCAAAGCATGGTTAATGGTAAAAAATACGGATTAGCCGTCGTTGGAGGGTTAATGTCTGGGTGTTTTGTGCATACAACACTAGTGGCATTTGGAGTGTCTGTTCTAATACAGCAAAGCGATACTCTGTTTTTTATAATTAAGCTTTTTGGGGCCGGATATTTATTTTTTCTGGCTTTTAAGGTGTTTAAAAGTGATGCTGCGATACAACTTTCTGGAGAAACGGTGGAGAAAAAGAGTTTTGGGCAATTGTATAGGCAAGGTTTTATAATGAATGTTTTAAACCCCAAAGTTTCTATTTTTTTTCTGGCTTTCTTTCCTGGGTTTTTATTTAGTGAAATGATGAGTAGTATAACTCAATTTTATGTATTAGGAACATTATTTGTAATCGTAGGGATCATTGTTTTTGGATTAATAGCGATATTAGCGGGAGCGATTTCTGAATATTTGAAAAAGAATGCCAAAATTGGAGTCGTTCTAAAATGGTTGCAGATAATTGTCTTTATCGGAATTGGATTTTTTATCCTTTTTTCTGAAAAATAATCATATTTTTATACTCTAAGTTGAACTTCTTTTATTTTGATGCTCTAAAATGGCCGAAAAAGTAAAAATTATTGAATGCCCAAGAGATGCTATGCAAGGCATTAAAGAATTTATTCCTACCGAGAAAAAAGTTCAATACATACAATCCTTATTGCGTTGTGGTTTTGATACTATCGATTTTGGAAGTTTTGTTTCTCCTAAAGCGATACCTCAAATGGTAGATACGGCTAAGGTATTATCGCAATTAGATCTTTCTAATACCGAAAGTAAACTGTTGGCTATCATTGCTAATGTAAGAGGCGCTAATGATGCATCACAACATCCTGAAATAGATTATTTAGGATACCCATTTTCAATTTCTGAAAATTTTCAGATGCGTAATACGCATAAAACGATTGCCGAATCGGTTGAAACGCTGCAAGAAATATTAAACATTGCAGATCGGGTAAATAAAAAAGTAGTGGCTTATCTTTCTATGGGGTTTGGTAATCCGTATGGTGACCCATGGGATGTTGATATCGTAGGAGAGTGGACCGAGAAGTTGAGTGGTATGGGGGTTAAAATTCTTTCATTGTCTGATACGGTAGGTACTTCAACACCCAAAATTATCGATTATTTATTTTCTAATTTGATTCCTAAATATCCAAAAATAGAATTTGGAGCACATTTGCATACTACACCTACAACGTGGCACGAAAAAGTGGATGCAGCTTATAAGGCTGGATGTAGACGTTTTGATGGGGCAATTCAGGGGTTTGGCGGATGCCCCATGGCAAAAGATGAGCTTACTGGTAATATGCCTACAGAGCGTATGATTTCATATTTTACTTCAGTTAAAGCAGAAACTAATGTAAGGCCTATGAGTTTCGAATCTTCGTATAATGAGGCTTCAAAAATATTTTTAGAATACCATTAATAATTATTAAAGAATGAAAAAAAACATCAAGATTGTAAGTTTAGTATTGCTAGTTGTACTTGTTATTATGCAATTTATCAGACCAGATAAAAATGAATCGGGGTATGCGTCTGTTTCTTATTTTGAAAATGAAACTAAACCTACAGATCAACTTAAAACAATACTTAAGAATAATTGTTACGATTGCCATAGTAATCAAACCATATATCCATGGTATGCAGAGATTGCTCCTGTTTCTTATTGGCTAGGACATCATGTTGATGAAGGAAAAGAGCATTTTAATGTATCAGATTGGGAGCAATATACAGATGAAAAAAGAGATCATAAGCTGGAAGAACTTATTGAAGAAGTAGAAGAAGGTGAAATGCCACTTTCTTCATATACCTGGATTCATGGAAACCTATCAGAGGACGAAAAAGAGATATTAATCGACTGGGTAAAGGCCTTGAGAGTACAATATCGTACCAATTAACAATCTTATTTGGTTTGTTGTTTGATATTCAGTAAGTTAGTTTTTATTCCGTTTCAAGCTATTTAATTTTATTTAGATTTATTACAAATAAAGTTTGTCAAATGCTTTTTGATAGATATATTTGCACAGGAAAAATCAATTATTTGAATTAAGTCTAAATAAAAAGTAATGAAAATCAACAAATTAATAAATCTTGCATGTTTATCTGGAGCACTTATCCTGGGATCATGTTCTGATGATGATGATACTATTTTTCTTCCAGAAACGCAGTTTGAAGTTCCTGCAACCTATGTTTTTGAACGTAATGGTGAGAGTACTGTTAGTTTTGGAGGACAAACTACCCGAATAGCCATGTCTGAAGAAATAGTTAGCGCGTTAAAAAACGAGACATTAGATGAAGCAACTTTAGCAAATATGTTTGCTCATGTAGAGGGAGCAAACGATTTTTCTACTGAAGCACTTAATGATTCTGATAAAAGTGTACGTAGCAAAACTGCTGCATCTCGAGATTATTTCTTTGATAATGTTACTGTAACTAACGAAATCAAAGAAGAGTTTGATGGTTGGATCAAAAGCCAGGTAGACGACGTATTTACAAGTTGGACCACTCCTGCAGTAGAAGGTACAGCTGGTTTTATCGAAGAAGGTGGAGCAGACCCTGCTACCAGATACGTAAATGCAAATGGATTAGAATTAAATCAGGCATTCGGAAAAGGTTTGATTGGTGCTTTAATGGTAGATCAGGCATTAAATAATTATCTCGGGACATTAATACTAGATGAAGCTGATAATAGAACTAATAATGATAATGGTGTTGTAGCTGAGGGTAAAAATTATACAACAATGGAGCATAAATGGGATGAAGCTTATGGATATCTTTATGGTGCTTCTGTAGATGCTGCTAATCCAAATGCAACTATTGGTGATGATGACAGTTTCTTGAATAAATATATTGGTAGAGTTGAAAATGATAAAGATGGTGATTTTACTGGAATCGCAGCTGATATATATACTGCTTTCAAATTAGGAAGAGCTGCTATCGTGGCAAAACGATACGATATTCGTGATGCACAAGCTGCCATTATTAGAGAAAAAATATCACAAGTTATAGGAGTAAGGGCTGTTTATTACTTGCAACAAGGTAAAAGTACTTTAGAAGAATCAACTGTTGATTATGCTAGTGCCTTTCATGACTTATCAGAAGGGTATGGGTTCATATATAGTCTACAGTTTACTAGAAACCCTATTACAAATGCACCATATTTTAGCCGTACAGAGGTTGAAGGGCTTCTTAACCAGTTGATGGGAGCTACAAATGGATTATGGAATGTAACTCCAGAAACATTGCAAACTATCTCTGAAACTATTGCTGCTGAATTCAGTTTTACGGTAGAGCAAGCAGGAAGCTAAAAAAATTAAACAAAATATCAAATGATAAAAAAAGAGGTAGAAAGTTGATTGATTTTCAGCCTCTTTTTTTACATTTGCACAGCTTTATTAAGAATAAATAAAAATAACATGAAGAAGTTTTTGCTTTCATTTTCTGTTTTAACAATTTTTTTAGCTTCCTGTTCGTCTAGCGATGATGCTGAAAGTACAGGACCAGGAGATAGTTTTGATAGAAAAGCCATGCTTGAGAATATGGCGGATAATATTATCATCCCTGCATACCAAAGTTTTTCTACAGAGATGACCGCTTTAAAAAACGCAGCTTCAGAATTTACAACTACTACTAATGAAGAGAACTTAACAAAGTTAAGATCTGCATGGTCTACGGCCTATGTTTCTTGGCAGTCTGTAGGAATGTACGAAATAGGAAAAGCCGAAGAGCTTTCCTATAGAAACTTCATGAATGTATATCCAGTAAATACAACAAACATAGAGAGTAATATTAGCTCAGAATCTTATGATCTTACAGCTGTTTCTCAACAAGATGAGCAAGGTTTTGCAGCTTTGGATTATCTGATTAACGGATTATCTGATACCGATTTAGAAACGGTTGCCTTTTATACCGATGTAACTGATGGCGACAAATATCAAAATTATCTTATCGATGTTGTTAATCGCATGGATATGCTTACTACTACTGTAGTTACAGATTGGACCGGTGGGTATAGAAACACATTTGTTAATAATAGCGGATCTTCGGCTACAAGTTCTGTAGATAAAATCGCAAATGATTTTTTGTTTCATTATGAAAAACATTTACGAGCTGGAAAAATAGGAATTCCTGCTGGTGTTTTTGCAGAACGAGAAACTTTTCCCGATAAAGTAGAAGCTTTCTATAAAGGAGATTTTTCTAAAGACCTTTTTATAGCTAATCTTGATGCTATGCAAGATTTTTTTAACGGAAAACATTTCGGAAGTACGGTAACTGGACAAAGTTTTAAAACCTATTTAGACTTTTTGATGACAATCACCAATGGTGAAGATCTAGGCAAAATTATTAATGATCAATTTGATGTTTCAAGAACAGAAGCTTCGAGTTTGAATGATGATTTTTCGGTTCAGGTGAAGACGAATAATACCTCTATGCTTGAGGTGTATGATGAGTTACAGAAAAATGTTGTCTTCTTAAAGGTCGATATGCTTCAAAAGCTATCGATTAGTATTGATTTTGTCGATGCTGATGGAGATTAGATAGTTTCAACGCAGTGTATGAATTTTACTCTAAAAGAATATTTAAAAAAAAGTACGGAGGCTGCACCACTTGCAGTCTTTCGTATTTTTTTTGGTGTAATGATGGTGATCAGCATTATTCGTTTCTATAGTTACGGATGGATAGAGAAGCTGTATATACAACCTAAATTTTTCTTTTCATATTATGGATTCGAATATATTAAACCGATAGGAGAGTACACTTATTTGATTTTTTTGATCTGCGGCCTTTCAGCAATCTTCGTGGCATTAGGGTATAAATACAAAATAGCAATCATAACTTTCTTTTTGAGCTTCACGTATATTGAATTAATGGATAAGACTACCTATCTTAATCATTACTATTTTATAAGCCTGTTAAGTTTTTTAATGATTTTTTTACCAGCAAATGCGTATTATTCATTAGATGCAAAACAAAAAGAAACTTCATTTCAGAACATTCCCAAATGGACCATTGATGCAATCAAAGTGCTGTTAGGAATTGTATATTTTTATGCCGGATTAGCAAAACTAAATTCTGATTGGATTGTTAAGGCAATGCCTCTTAGGATTTGGTTGCCTTCTAAATATGATATTCCGTTGTTAGGAGAATTAATGCATCAGGAATGGGTTCACTATGTATTTAGTTATACGGGAGCAATTTATGACCTTACTATTCCTTTTTTGTTATTGTATAAAAGAACCCGAATTTTTGCATTTGTCTTAGTTATAATATTTCATGTGCTAACACGGGTACTTTTTCCAATAGGGATGTTTCCATACATTATGATCGTTAGTACCTTGATATTTTTTGACTCCAGACTTCATCATAAAATATTAGAATTAATAAGTAAAGTTTTTAAAATCAATAAAGAATTTTTTGATACTAAAAGACTTTTATCATTTTCATCAAAACATGAAAAAATAGTGATATCAATGTTGTCATTGTTTTTGGTAATTCAGTTACTTTTGCCGTTTCGTTATTTGCTATATCCGGGAGAATTGTTTTGGACAGAAGAAGGGTATCGTTTTTCATGGAGAGTAATGTTAATGGAAAAAGCGGGGTATGCTAATTTTAAGATTGTGGATGGCAAGACGGGTAAGAGGTTTTATGTGGATAATGATGATTTTCTTACCTCATTTCAGCAAAAACAAATGGCAACACAGCCTGATTTTATTTTAGAATATGCGCATTATTTAAAAAAACATTTTGAAAGTGAAGGGCATCAAAATGTGCAGGTATTTGTAGAAAGTTACGTAGCGCTTAATGGTAGATTAAGCAGTCAATATATTGATCCAGAAGTGGATTTGGGGAAACAAAAAGAATCATTTAAACATAAAACTTGGATTATTCCATTAAAAGATGAAATTAAGGGATTGTAGTGTATTAGTAATTACTTTTTTTATAGTAAGCTCTATTTTTAGTCAACACAAAATAACAGGAACAGTACTAGATCAAAATAACCAACCAATAAAAAATGCAGAGGTATATAACCAAAATACTGGAGAACAAACGGTAACAGATACCAATGGTAAATTTGAACTTACGAATATTGGTGATGGGGAGTACATGATTACTGTTTTTAATTATAACTATGATATACTTGAAAAACAAGCTAAAGTTGAAGGTGATGATGCAGTTATTGATTTTGAACTAAAACCCATAGGAGAAGAACTTTCTGAAGTGTTAATTACACAGCGAAGAGAAAGAATATTTGGATTGAAACAATTAAAACCCGTTGAAGGAACTGCAATATATGCAGGTAAAAAAAGCGAAGTAGTTTTATTAGAAAACGCTCTGGGCAATTTGGCATCCAATAATGCTCGACAAATATACGCACAGGTTGCCGGATTAAATATTTATGAAAATAGTGTAGGTGGATTGCAGCTTAATATTGGTGGTAGAGGACTTGATCCTAATAGAACAGCTAATTTTAATACCAGACAAAATGGTTATGATATAAGTGCAGATGTGCTAGGATACCCAGAGAGCTACTATACACCACCTGCAGAAGCTTTAAGTGAGATACAAGTAGTGCGCGGTGCAGCATCTTTACAATATGGTACCCAGTTTGGAGGGTTGATTAATTTTAAAATGAAACAACCCAATCCAAATAAAAAAATAGAGTGGGTAACCCGACAATCATTAGGTGCTTTCAACTTATTTACTAGTTTTAATAGTTTGAGCGGTACCTTAGGGAAGTTTAGCTACTATACTTATTTTAATTATAAAGAAGGAGATGGTTTTAGACCAAACTCTGAGTTTGACTCTAAAAATGCATATGCCCATTTAGGATACAAATTCTCTGAAAAAACAAAGCTTACAGGGGAGTTTACATATCTTAAGTATTTAGCAAAACAACCTGGAGGGTTAACAGATACGCAATTTGAACTAGATTCTGATTTTAGTAATAGAACAAGAAACTGGTTTGAGGTAGATTGGAAATTATTTTCTTTAAAATTAGAACATGAGTTTTCTAAGAAAACTGATTTTAGCCTAAATCTTTTTGGGCTCGACGCTTCTAGAAAAGCATTAGGATTTAGAGGTGTGCCTACAGATTTAAATTCTAATCCTATAACTGCAGTAGATGAAATAGATGCCGAAGGAAACTTTGTTACACCAAGAGATTTGATAGTAGGAAATTTTCAGAATTGGGGAGCAGAAGCTCGTTTACTTAGCCGTTATAATTTACTAGGGAAAGAATCGGTATTTCTAATAGGGTCTAAGTATTATCAAGCTAATAATGATGCAAGACAAGGACCAGGAAGTCTTGGAACTGATGCCAACTTTACTTTCCAAAATAACACGTTCCCAGATTATGCTAATCAATCTACTTTTGATTTTCCTAATCTAAATGTAGCGGTATTTGGAGAGAATATTTTTAATATAACTGATAAATTTTCGGTAACTCCAGGAATACGATTCGAGTACATTAAAACAGAATCTGATGGAATATACAACGATGTTGTTTTTGATAACGCAGGCAACCCGATAAGCAATATTACTAGAACCGATGATCAAACTCTGGAACGATCTTTTGTTCTTCTTGGGTTAGGCTCTAGTTATAAAATCAAACCAGGGCTTGAAGTGTATGCCAATATTTCTCAAAATTATAGATCAGTAACGTTTAGCGATATTCGTATCGTTAATCCAACCTTTGTTATTAGCCCCAATATAGGAGATGAAGAAGGGTATACAGCAGATGTTGGTTTTAGAGGAAAGATAAACAAAAGTCTTACGTATGATGCTAGTGTATTTGGATTGTTATATGACGATAGAATAGGTGAAGTATTTGATGATAGAGCAAGAAGAACTCGTGGAAACATAGGAGATGCTATAATTTATGGGTTGGAAAGTTATACAAACTGGAATATTGCAAATACATTCTTTGAAAACAATACGAATTATGTATTGAATACTTTTGTAAATTTAGCCATTACAGATTCAGAATATACGCAATCAGATAGACCTATTGAAGGTAGAAAAGTTGAATTCATTCCTTTAATTAACCTGAAAACCGGAATTGGTTTTGGATATAAAAACTTTTTAGGAAACATTCAATTTACACACCTATCAGAGCAATATACAGAAGCAACTAATGCCGATAGAGCACCACAAGGAAGCAAGGAAGAAGGAACTTTGGGTAAAATCCCTTCGTACTCTATATTAGACCTTTCATTTTCGTATACATACAAGAAATTTAAATTAGAAACCGGGATTAATAATGTCTTAGACGAAAATTATTTTACGCAAAGGGCAACTGGGTATCCGGGACCAGGGATTATTCCATCAGAGCCATTTTCTTGGTATGCTACACTGCAATTCAAGTTGTAATCAGAAGAAAGTTTAACCTTTGTTTAATCTAAGAATTAACTTTTGTTCAATCATACAAGTACTTATAATTGTATATTTTTGATCAAAATGATTTTTTATGGAAGATTTTAAAGGGTACGACCAAATGATGGCAGGATATTATAAAAAAATGTCTAATTATACTTTGCCGTTACTGTCGTGGGAATTCTTAGGAGAGCATCATACCACTTTAGAGACTTTTAAAGAAGATCTTAATGTGTTAAAAAAACTTACCAAGAATTGGGATTTTACTAGAAACTATCATAAAGAGTTTACACAAGAAGAATCTGTAATTATTATTACCAAACCAAATCTAAAAATTGTGTATGCTTCTCAAAATATTCAAGAATTAAATGGATATGAGCCCAATGAAGTTATAGGTCAAACTCCAAAAATGTTTCAAGGAGCAGGAACCTGCCAAAGAACTTCGGCAAAAGTACGGGATGCAGTAAATAATAAAACCCCTTTTGAAGTGTCAATCCTTAACTACAGAAAAGATAAAACTACATACAAATGTATTATCAAAGGGTTTCCTGTATACGATAAAAAAGGAAAATTGATTAATTATATAGCTTTTGAAAAAGCTGCCTAAAACACCTTCTCTTCTTATTATATTAGTTTAAGATAGTATTTCCCGTAATACTACTTTGTCTTTCTGGTTGTGTGCAGAAATTCTTAAAAAAATGTTAAAAAAATACAAGATTTCTAAAATAAAATTCTTTTATTTGCAGCCGTAAATTATGTTGGGGAAAACATAAAACTTCACAATTTCATCTTTTTTTCAGAAATATAAGACCTATGGGGTAACAATTTAATGTATTAAAACATTAAATATAGTTATGCTTTTATGGCATTTTATTATCTAAATTTTTAACACGAATCAGTAATTAAATATAAGAGCTCATTGATTTAGGAGTTTCAAAATAATTTTTAAATAATATTTCTGTTTTTATGGTCAATTTATGTAAATCAATAAGTGAAAGTAAGTGGTTTCAAAATTTTGTTACGCTTGCTATTTTAATTGCTGGTGTTTTAGTTGGTATTGCAACATATCCAGAATTTTCTGCAAAACATGAAGGAATTTTAGAACTATTAAATAAAATAATTCTAGGTGTTTTTATCATTGAAATCGTAGTTAAAATTGTTGCAGAAGGTAATAAGCCTTGGCTTTATTTTACAGATGGTTGGAACATTTTTGATTTTATAATTGTTGCTGCTGCTTTTCTTCCATTCGGAGGAAGCTCAATAGCTATTTTACGTTTGCTACGTTTATTAAGAGTTTTAAAACTTATTAAAGCATTACCAAAACTTCAGATGTTGGTAAGTGCACTTCTTAAGAGTGTACCTTCTATGGGGTATGTTTCTATATTACTTGCACTGTTATTTTATATATATGCAGTTGCTGGTGTATTCTTTTTCGCAGAAAATGATCCAATTCATTTTAAAGATTTACAAACATCAATGCTTTCCCTGTTTAGGGTAGTTACTTTAGAAGACTGGACAGATATTATGTATATCAATATGTTTGGATGCGAAAATTATGGATATGACGGTAATATGGATGTATGTATCAATTCTAATGGAGTATCAGGACTTTCTGTTGCTTATTTTGTTTCTTTCGTATTAATTGGTACTATGATTTTCTTAAACCTTTTTATTGGGGTTATCATGAATGGTATGGACGAAGCTAAAGCCGATATGCTTCTTGAAGAACAAGCTGCTTCTGGAGATAAAGATACTAATGTAGAAGATATAGAAAGTAAGTTATCCGAATTACAAGAGCTACTTATATTATATAAAGTACAGCAAAAAAATAAATAAGTATTGTAATAATGTATTCAATCAATGCCGCTTCATATTGCAGAAGCGGCATTTTTTGTTGAAAAACTATATAACTGTATCATTAAATAGTCTGATTTTAAATTGAAGAGTAAGCATGACTATCATTGCGTATAGTACAATAATTGTGTAATTTAGTTTCTTTTAAAATAATTAAAACTGAATATGATACCAGAGATCGAGAAATTATTAAATGAACAAATAAAATATGAGGCTAAGGCTTCTGCACAATATCTTTCTATGGCAAGCTGGGCAGATACCAGAGGGTATAATGGCGTTGCAAATTTTTTTTATACTCAATCTGAAGAAGAACGAGTGCATATGACTAAACTAGTTAAATTTATTAATGAACGAAGTGGTAATGCAGTAATCCCAGCTATAGAAAAACCTAGAGATGATTTTAAATCACTTATGGAACTTTTTGAAACATTTCTTACCAGCGAAGAGTTTGTTACAGAAAAAATTAATAATGTGATATATAAATGTTTGGAGTTAAAAGATTATAATGTACATAACTTTATGCAGTGGTATGTTGCAGAACAATTAGAAGAAGAAGCTGTAGCACGTACATTATTGGATAAACTTAAGATTATTGGCGATGATAAATCAGGTCATTACTTGTTTGATAGAGATATTAATACTTTTCAAGTAGATAATGAGCCTAAGTGATTGTTAATAAGTTAATAAAGAAAAAATAGAGATTCCTTTTTTCGGAGTCTTTTTTTTATATTTTTGTACCTTATTTAGATTTAATAAAAATTATTAGAGTGCAAAATACGAACACCCCATCATTATACTCTCCTTGTGTGGCCATGAATTGTGAAGTAGCTTGTGGAGGGAAAAAGAAAAAATGTTGCAAAAAGTATAAGAAGAAAGGAAAATCAAATTGTAAAAGATGTCCTAAACTTTGATATAAGATTTTAGAATATATATGGATCTAAGAATCCCTCTTTTAAAAGCGAAAAGCAGATGTGTTTTTCGCTTTTTTGTTTAAATAGTAGGGTATTTTACTATATACCTGTATTATAATAGAGAATTCATAAGTACAATACAAATAGTATTTTTAGCATTCAAAATGGATGTCATCATTTATTTAGATTTGCTATGTACAGCAATATAGACTAGATTTATACACATATGAGAAACATAATTATAGGTATAACCCTAATATTTTTAACTACCAACCTTGTAAGTGCACAAGAATGGCTAACTAATTTTGAAGATGCTAAGCATATAGCGTCCAAAGAAAATAAAAACATAATTTTGGTATTCTCGGGGTCAGATTGGTGTGCACCATGTATTAAATTAGAAAAACAAATATTAGATACTCAAGAATTTCAGAGGTCTGTAAAGGATAATTATGTGCTAGTAAAAGCAGATTTCCCAAGAAAGAAAAAAAATCAATTACCAGAAGCTGTTCAAACTCAAAATAAGAAACTAGCAGAAATGTATAATAAAAGTGGAGGTTTTCCTTTGGTGGTAGTTTTAGATAACACAGGTAAAAAATTTGGAGAGACAGGGTATAAAAAAACAACACCAAACGCTTATCTATCGATATTAAATAAAATGATTCTTCATGAATAAACTAATAATAAGTACTGTGCTATTGTTATCCCTGAACTCTTGTGTAGTTGTAAAGGAATATGAAAAAGTACAGCTTAACGATCCTGATATGGAGTTAACCGTGAAAAAATGTGATCGTTTTGAAACTAATTTTCAGGCCTATAGAGAGGCTGCAGCTGGAGCTAATGGAGGAAAGACCGGAGGAGGATGTGGTTGCAATTAAGTAAGCCTAACTATGCAAAAATAAAATCTAAAGAATTAATAAACTGACCAAATCATACCATTTGAAGCAAATTACGTTCATACTAACCCTATTATGCTCTGTGTTAACCATAGCACAAGAGATAAAGGAAGAAACTTCTGGAACCTACAAAAAAAGAGTGTTAGAAACTACAGAAGTAGATTATCTAATGAGCTACTATACTCAGGATGGTGATAATGCTGCGGTAACTGGAGGTTTAGGAACCGAAGAGCTTACTGATCTTACACCAACCATAGTGGTTTCTGTTCCATTAAATGATGATGATGTATTGACAATCGACGCAGGAATATCTGCTTATACTTCAGCATCGTCTAGTAATGTAAACCCATTTGATGGAGACGGACCAGCAGACCCCTTTGTAGCTTCAACCGGAGCTTCAGAGAGTGATGTATTGGCTACATTTTCAGGAACCTACAGCCATAGTAGTGATGATCGCAACAGTGTATGGTCTGCCAACCTGACCGTGGCTTCAGAGTATGACTATTTTTCATTAGGTTTTGGTGGAAGTTATACCCGATTATTTAATGAAAAAAATACCGAAGTAAGCATTAAAGCTAATGCATTTTTAGATACATGGAATGCCATTTACCCTTCAGAGTTAAGAAGCCTACCCAGCTTTGTTCCATTTGATGACGAATCTCGTAATTCATATTCTGTAGGATTAGGGTTTTCGCAAATACTATCTAAAAAACTACAAGGATCTTTATCCTTAGATCTGATACAACAAGAGGGACTGTTATCCACACCATTTCAACGAGTCCAATTTGCTGATGTCCAAGATGTGATCGTTCAACAATTTACGTATGCAGATGATATAGAAAGATTGCCTGATTCGAGATTCAAAATTGCAGTAGGAGGTAGGTTGCATTATTATCTTAATGAAATTGTTACTGTACGTACTTTTTACAGGTATTACTCAGATGATTGGGGGATAAATTCACATACAGCAAGTATAGAAATTCCGATTAAGATAAGTGATAAGCTCACTATATACCCTAGTTATCGATTTTATACGCAAACAGCAGCAGACTATTTTGCAGCATTTAATCAACATCTGTCTATACAGCAGTTCTATACATCTGATTATGATTTATCTGATTTTGATGCAAATCAATATGGTTTTGGTCTGAGTTATACTGATATCTTTACAAAACTCCATATTTGGAAACTTGGTTTGAAGAGTATTGATCTAAGATTTAGGCAATACGAAAGAGATTCAGGTCTAAGTTCGAGTCTTTTTTCTGGAGGATTCAATTTTATAGTGGATTAAAGAGGTATAGCAAGTTCTGGGTTTTATACCTTTGAAAAGCGAGTTATTTTTATATCGTTTTTTAAGTAATGCACTTATGATAGAAGAAAATAACCTTAATTATAATCGCATAGCCGAAGCGATTGTATACATCAAAGAAAACTTTAAGAACCAGCCCAATCTTGATGAGGTTGCAGAAAAAGTACATTTAAGCCCGTTTCATTTTCAAAGACTTTTTACAGAATGGGTTGGGGTAAGTCCTAAAAAATTTCTGCAATACACCAGTGTTGAGTATGCTAAACAAACCCTAAAAAATCAACATACCACCCTATTTGATGCGGCTTACGAGACTGGTCTCTCGGGTACAGGCAGGCTTCATGATCTTTTTGTAAAGATAGAAGGGATGACCCCTGGAGAATATAAAAGAGAAGGAAAAAACCTTACTATTAATTATAGTTTTGCTGAAAGCCCATTTGGAAAAGTGCTAGTCGCTTCAACTTCAAAAGGGATTTGTAATATGACTTTTGTAGATCATGAAGAATATGCTTTAAAAGAGTTGAAAATGATTTTTCCTGAAGCAAATTTTTGTCAGATGGTGGATAGAATTCAGCAGAATGCATTATTTATTTTTACTCAAGATTGGAAGAAATTAGATCAGATTAAACTACACCTTAAAGGAACCGATTTTCAGCTAAATGTCTGGAAAGCACTCCTAAAAATACCCAAAGGAGGATTAACTACTTATGGTACCATTGCAAAGTATATAGACAAGCCAAAAGCATCCAGAGCAGTTGGCACAGCAATTGGTTCTAATCCTGTTGCTTTTTTAATCCCGTGTCATAGGGTGATACAATCTACAGGCGATTTGGGCCAGTACCACTGGGGTAGTGCTCGTAAAACCGTGATGATCGGTTGGGAGGCTGCACAAGTTCATGATAATTGAGCAAGATTCGGGTGTTACCTCTTCATATTGATAATCATATTTGTATATGTCAATAAAAAAGTAATATCATGAGCCGATTTAAAATTATTCCTATAACAGAAGCATATGCAGCAAAAATCAGGACATTAAAAACTGACGATTTCGGGCATCCAGTAGTAGAACAGTTAGCTACAGGTTTCGGACCTTGCCGGGTTTCTCTAAAGCCTTTTAAACCTGGGAAAGATCAAAGAATATTAATAAGTCATAGTCCATTCGAAAAAAAGAATGCCTTTAATCAACCTGGCCCCATCTTCATTCATAAAAAAGAAGTAAAGCCTTATAATGATATTCATCGATTTCCTCCAGAGATTAAGAAAGATAAAAAACACTTTCCGTTGTCACTAATAGGGTATAGTAATGATCAAAAAATGATTTTTACAAAAATGGTTGGTGATGATGATGTAGATCTTTTGATTGCTGAAATATTCAAACAAAATCCTGAGGTTGCCTATTTACATGCCAGAAACTCTGAAGCTGGTTGTTATATCTGCAAAATTGAAAGAGTATAAACGCATACCGGGAAATGTAGGTTCAATAAAAAAGGATGCTGTACAGCATCCTTTTTTGCCATCTACACGTTATAGATAAAGTTATAGGCGTTTATTATAAAACGTTCTAAAAGAAGTATACCCTACCCTTTAATTTTTTAAGAGAGGTAACCCCCTATTAACAATGCTAATAGCTAAGGATTAAGTTTTTTTTATGAATAGGTTCAAAAATGTTTTTCTACTTTAGAACATTAACCTTTCTTATTAGCTAAATGGCTTAAAAATCTTGACAAATGAAGACTATAAGTGTATATATACTAATACTAATCCTTATAATTGGGTGTACATCAAAGGAACACACGTTAAGTACTGGAGATCAAAGTCAAGTGATCAAAAACATAATCAAGGCAGTTAACGAAAAAGATGCAAATAGCTATGTAGCGGGTTTTGCAGAAAATGTTGAAGTTTATGTCGAATCAGAGCTTAAGATTAATGGGAAAGAGGCATTGCAAAAAAATAGAGCACATCATTTTGAGAAATATCCTAAAGTGTACTCACAAATACAATATCTGTTAGAGATTGATAATAAAGTGATTATGCATGATAAGGTATGGCTGGATGAAAAGAATGAATCTGGCCAGGATATTGTTGAAATATTCACGTTTAATAATGGTAAAATCTCAAGAGTCGATGTAGTGCAACCTAAAAATTTATTTAAATAAAGAGTTCTAATCAATAAAAAACTAATCCGATGAAACATCTATTCACTTTACTGCTATTGTTTTCAATTTTAGGTACAAGCACCGCTCAAGAATCTGATTATGCTATGGTTGAAAAAACTGTACAATATTATTTAGAAGGTGGAACAAATAATGATTTTGAAACCCTTAAAAAAGCATTCCACAAAACCGCTACCATGCGATATATTACTGATGAGTATAAAGAAGTCAATGCCTTAGAATTCTTTAGTAAAATGAAACCTGGGCCAAAACAAAATCGTAAAACCAAAATAGATTATATCAATATCACAGGTCACGCGGCAAACGCAAAACTAGAGATTGAATACCCAACCTTTACCTTTATTGATTATATGAATCTTTTAAAAATTAATGGAGAGTGGAAGATCGTAAACAAAATTTTTTATAAGAAAGTACATGATACCAGAAAGAAATGATGAAATATGTAATTCTACTAATACTAGTGTTTAGTGTATTTTCGGTACAGTCACAAGAGTCTCTTTTGTATCTGAAACAAAAACCGCCTTCAACCACTCCAGAAGTTTTTGCACCTGGTATTATTTCTATGGAATCAATGTAGACGGAAGGTCAGAAATACGATATACATCACTTGAGGATGGAGTTTGGACGGCGCCCAAAACCATTATTTCAGATGATCAATATAGTTTTAATGATCCTTTTTTATCTCCAGACGAAAATAGATTATATTATATCTCTGATATGCCATTACAAGCAACTGGAGATAAAAAAGATCATGATATCTGGTATTCTATAAGAGAAGAAAACGGATGGTCTAAGCCTATTAATGCCGGTAAAAATATCAATACCGATAAGAATGAATATTACATGTCTTTTACTAAAGATGGTACTATGTACTTTAGCTCTAATAAAATGGCAGATCAGAATAATACCTATAATTTTGATATATACGCTTCAAAAAGAACACATGATGGTTTTCAGAAAGCAATAAGGTTACCAGATGCTATTAATACTATGGCCTATGAAGCCGATGTATTTGTGGCTCAAGACGAATCTTATATAATTTTTTGTGCAACCCGAAAAGAAGGATTTGGAAGAGGGGATCTGTATATTAGCTTCAAAAAAGATAACGGTACATGGACCAAATCTAAGAATATGGGGACTTTAATTAATACAAGAAACCATGAGTTATGCCCTTTTGTTACAGTAGATGGAAAGTATTTTTTCTACACGAGTGACAAAGATATTTATTGGGTGAGTACTAAGGTTCTGGATCAATATCGATAAAGTAGTATGAATAGAATAATATCGTTTCCCGAAAAAAACGAATATCCTGCATATGCAGCGATGTATATGGACTATGTGAAAAAAGACGGAAGCCTTTTGACACAGCTTATGGATTGTCTTGAAAGCACAAATGAATTTGTTAATTCGTTGTCAGAAAAAGAATTAAATTTCAGATATGCTCCTAATAAATGGTCGATTAAAGAAATATTGGTTCATATTATTGATGACGAAAGAATCTATGGATATCGGGCACTTGCCTTTGCCAGAAATGATAAAACCGATTTGCCCGGATTTGAAGAAAACGAATACACGCAATATGCAGATATTGCTACAAGATCAGTTGAGAATATTATGAACGAATATAAGGCAGTTAGAATGGCTACTATAGCTTTGTTTAATGGGTTTTCTGATCAGGCTTTATTGCGTATGGGTACGGCAAACAATAATAAAACCAGTGTAAGAGCTTTAGGCTATCATATTTTGGGGCACGAACTCCATCACATCCACATCATAAAAGAGAAGTATTTGACATTACTATAGGTAAAACATTTGATTTTAAACCATTGAGTTGGTATAGAGTTTGATACTACAACAAGAAGATATTGGTTTTGAATCCCATCAAAAGTGTTGTAAAACTTTTGATTACCAAAAAAAACATTAAATTTAGACCTTATAAAATTTGAATTATGAAAAGATCCCAATCTACATTTGTAATTTTTGCGATGCTTATGTTGGCAATTGTGCTAACTGGTTTTACGGCAAAATCAACTCAGAGTGCTGTTCTCGATAGTAAAGAAGTTACTGTTGATCAAATAAGCTCCAGTTTTTTAATCGGTAAATGGGTAAAACGCGATGATCCTGAAACAATAATTATATTTAAAGCCGATAAAACTGTAATCGAACAAACAAAAGAAAAAACGACTAATAACACTTGGACACATAATGACAAAAAACGTGAAGTTTGTATTGGTGGTTCAAGATGTATCTACTATGAAGCCACAGAAAGTGCACTTTTTTTATACATAAATAAAAAGAAAACGGTGTACTTTAAGTCAAGGAATGAGTAAGTACTATTAAATTAGGAACTAAAAAACAAATAAGGGTATTCATCATGAATACCCTTATTTGTTTTTACAGGATTTTTATACCTTTAGGTAATCATTATCCGAGATATACTACATTACATGTCCAAAAACTAAAGACACGTTCGTTTTAAGGGTATTAAAAAATATATTATGAAATATTCTATAAAACACCTTTTTCATATTAATGCTTCTAAATCAAAAGTATTTGAGGCGATTTCGTCGATTAAAGGACTATCTAACTGGTGGACAATTCAAACCAAGGGAAACTCAGCTTTGGGTGAAACGATTCAATTTGATTTTGGTAATGTTGATGGACCTTTAATGAAGGTAGTTAAACTTATACCAAACGAAAGAATAGTTTGGGAGTGTATATCGAGTCAGCATGGATGGTTAGGACATACATTTGTATTCTCATTAGACGATAACGACGGTAAGACCCGCGTTCGATTCTCGCATGATGGTTGGAATGAACAAGACGATTTTTATGCCATTTGCAATTTTAGCTGGGGGCGTTATATGGAGAGTCTAAGACAATACTGTCAAACTGGAAAAGGTGAGGCTTTTGGAAGTGATGGGTATCAAAAATAATTTTTTTTGGATATTTTGTAGAGATGATGTCCAAATACCCAAAGTATGTTCGTCATACTACTATAAACCATAAAAAAATGAACAATATGAAACAATTTATTTTTCTTTTTAAAGGAGGAGACGAACTGTGGGACAGCAAATCCGAAAAAGAACAAGAAGTGCATATGCAAGATTGGATGCAATGGATTGATGGGATTGCTAAAAAAGACCAATATTTGGGAGGCGAACGTTTATATCCTGGTGGAAAAACAATCCATCCAGGAGGAATAAAAGTAACCGATAGACCACTTACTGAAACCAAAGAATTAGTGGGAGGATATATAATAGTAAAAGCAAATACTATAGAAGAGGCTACCGAAATGGCAAAAGGATGCCCTGGATTATTATGGGAGTCTTCTGTAGAAGTAAGAGAAGTTTGGCCAGAAGATTAAAAAAACAGGAACAATGAAAGAATTTTTATATCTAATACGAGGAGGTCAGGAAAAGTATGAAAAAAACTCTCCTGACGAGATGCAAAAGCATATGGAACACTGGCAAGAATGGATGGGTGGCTTAGCACAAGCCGGACAGCTTGTTGGTGGTCAACCGCTAATGACCGAAGGTAAAACACTGAGCGAAGGTGGAGCAAAGATCATTGATCGACCGTTAGCCGAAGGAAAAGAATTAGTCGGTGGATATCTATTGATCAAAGCAGATTCACTGGATCATGCTTCCGAAATAGCTAAGGGATGCCCAAGTTTTGAGTATGGCTGTACTGTTGAAGTACGCGAGATTAGTCCGATGTAATATTTTTGGAACATAGTAATCACATAGATAATACGGTAAACCATCTTTTTAGGCAAGAGTCCGGAAAGATGGTTGCTGTATTGGTCAAAATATTTGGAGCCGAAAATATCGAAATGGCCGAAGATGTTGTACAAGATGCCTTAGTGAGTGCTCTGGAAACCTGGAAATATAGGGGTATGCCAGATAATCCAAGGGCTTGGCTATATCGTACTGCCAAAAACAAAGCCATTGATATCATTCGTCGAAATAAGTATAGTACTCGTATCGATTTTTCTGACCCCAATAAACAATTACTTACGTCGGGCTATACAATGAATGTGACTATGGATAATTACTGGAAAGAAGATCAAATAAAAGATGATTTTTTGGCGATGATGTACGCATGTTGTCATCCAGATATTTCAGAAGAAAATCAAATTACGTTTATATTAAAATCTCTATGCGGCTTTAGCACCAAAGAAGTAGCACGATCCTTTTTAACCAGTGAAGATACAATCTCCAAGCGTTTATATCGTACTAAGGAATATTTCAGAAAACATAAGATCCGCCCCAAAATACCAACGTCTAATGAGATTGCGGCCAAAACTAAAACAGTACTGAATGCTATTTATTTAATGTTTAACGAAGGCTATAATGCTACTCATGCAGATCAACTTATCCGCAAAGATGTAATTGAGCAAGCCATGCTACTATGTCGTTCTTTATTATCTGTAGAGCGCACCCAACTACCCGAAGTGTATGCGCTTATGGCGCTTATGTGTTTTCATGCAGCCAGGTTAGATAGCCGGCTGACCACAGAGGGCGAACTTATCTTGCTTTCAAAACAAGACAGAACACAATGGGATACTGTCATCATACAATCCGGAAAAAAATATCTTAATAAAGCCGCTTTTGGTGATACATTGTCTACCTATCATATAGAGGCCGCTATCGCATATGAACATTGCATTGCCAAAGAATATAAAAACACAAACTGGAGTATGATATTAAAGTACTATGATATATTTTTAAATATTACGCATGACCCTATCGTTTTTCTAAACAGATGTATGGTTATTTTAGAGCTGCATGGGCCTGATAAAGCACTAAAAGCTATAGAAACGATTAAAAATAATAAAGTAATCGAAAAGTATTATCTGTATCATGCTACATTGGGTGAAATTTATATACGGTTACAACAGAATACTAAAGCCGTGATTCATTATCAAAAAGCGATTCAACTTACTCAATCTAAACCCGAGAAACAGTTTCTTAAAGATAAAGTGGCTCGTATTCTTAATTAAAAAGGTTGGAAGATAGGGAGAGTGCTTAAAAATGTAACCCCAAGATGTGATATCGTAATACTAACTTTGATGTTTAATGTTCGAAAATGGCACCTCTGCCTTCAAGTTGTATAGGTTGACTTCTGATTTCCGATTCCTACCTTCAATTTCTTCAATGAAAAACTATAATACCATATTACGAGCAGTTTTGTTACCTTGCGCATGTAAATTGACAGCTGGTTTTAAAGGCAACATGTTAAATGAAATGAAGAAAATATACGTACATGCCGATGATTTTGGTATCGGTAATGAAATCACAGATAATATATTAGATTGTATACATAACGGAGTTATTAATAGTACAAGTATAGTCTGTAATACAGAGTTTTTTTCATACGGAATAGATAAGTATAAGAGTATTTCTGAAAAAGTTAGAATATGCCTTCATCTCAATTTGGTTGAAGGAACTCCATTAACTCCCAAGCAAGATGCAGACCTTATTATTGATGAAACAGGAGAATTTAAATATTCTTTTCTAATGTTGTGGTTAACCTATAGTTTGTCTTCAGGAGATAGGAAAGCAAAATTTAGAGAACAAATAAAAAGAGAAATAGAATATCAGGTTATTAAATATCAAAATGCAATTGGCAATCAAACGCCACTAAGGGTGGATAGTCATATGCACTTTCATATGATTCCTTTTGTATTTGAATGCTTATTGGAAGTTTCTGAAAAACATAATATTACTTTTATAAGAAATCCTTATGAGTTGAAATATAGTTATGGATATGCAAGAATGAAAAATCATATATCTCTAAATTTTATTAAAAATATTTTATTGAATAGGCTTTCAAAAAAATATATAACTAAAGCCAAGAAAAAGGGCATTCAAACCAATGAATATTTTGTTGGGGTTTTGTCTACGGGAAGAATGACTTATAAAGATGTATCTTCTGCATTATCAAGAGTAAAAAGTAAAAAAAGCCCAGATTCGGTTGATATTTTGTTTCACCCTGGAGGGGTAAAAGATAAGGGGAGTGTACTTTGGACAAATAAAAATGCATTTAAAACATATTATTCATCTTATGAAAGAGATATGGAGTCTGAGGTGCTTAGAAGCAATGAGTTAAAAAATCTAATTGACGACTATGAAAATATTTTTAATAATTGATGAAACTTGCTTTTATCAACCAGATTTTGTTGCAGAATTTATTAAAAAAACAAAACATGATATTGTAGGGGCCGTTTTAGTGACCAAAGTATTACCAAAAAGTAATATTGAGCGTTATATGATTAGGCATTGGTACTATTTAAAACTAATAGAGTTAATTAAGTTGGGTGCAAAAAAAACATATTTTCTGCTTAAGAATGCCTTCCAAAACCCTAAAGAGGGTTTTTATAGCGTCAAAAAGGTATATAAACATTTCAATATTGATTTTTTTGAAGTACACTATGATATTAATACAGAAGATAACTTGGATAGAATTCGTAAAACAAATCCAGATATTATCGTTAGTTCAAATTCATTAATTTTTGGCGAAGAATTATTAGCAATACCAAAATATTGTATTAATAGACATAGTGCATTATTGCCTTCATATGGTGGTTTGTGGCCCGTTTTTCAAGCTGTTAGAAAAGGAGAGCAAATTGTTGGTGTTTCTGCACATACTATGGAAAAGAAAATTGATAAAGGAATTCTTTTAAGCCAAGAAATTGTAGAAATTGAAGATGATGACACTATAGATACTATATATCAAAAATGCTTTAAATGTAGCGCATATGTAGTGAATGAAGCTATTAAAAAGATAGAAGAAGGTGATTTGGTTCCTGTAAAAAATGAGTTTAAGTCTTCATATTATAGCTTTCCTAAAAAAGAACATTGGAAACAGTTTAGACAAAAAAAAATAAAGTTTATTTAACAATGTTAAGTTTTATACAGGAATTAAATTTTGTTAAATAAAAACCTTCGTACATAACGCATAGCGTTTTTGTTATTACATATTTGCAAATAGAACTATCAATACGAAGAGAATACTACAAAGTATTGTTGCATTTCCAAGCTCCTAAATTCCGGCTCAAAAAATATCCCAGTATCGAAAAATGAAACTGGGATGTACTATTATTGTACTCGAAAACAAGAATAAAAAAACCTAAATAACTGGTAATTAGAATAAAAAAGGAATCAAGGGTAGAATGATTTTAATAATTTATTAACAAAATCATTTTCAAGGTATGGGAATGCCATAATATTAATATATTTGCGCCCTCTTCATACGACCCCAGAATAGAAGAACATATTTATAACAATTTTTAATTTATCCAAATGAAAAGAATATATTTTATTTTTTTTACACTTTACTCGTGTACAATATTTTGTCAGAATCTTTTAAATACTTCAACCTGGGAAGTAGGAAATGGGATACTTCCTGATTATAAAAATGTAGGTCTTACTCAAGAAAATTCTAGAGAATTAGGTGTTGGACCATATGGAAATAATGTAGTATTATGGAAAGGAGATCCAAGTGGAGATAGTAATGCTGATGGCGGATATGAAAGTCCATATGTTGCAATAGATCATACAAAGACGTATCGATTAGCGGTGTGGATGAAGAAAACAAACTCTAGTAATGGAACTACATATTTTGGTCTTTACTCTAAAGATAATAATTTACAGCATAGTACTCTTGGTTTAAATAACTCTCCAGTAGGGAATGCTTATTTCTGGTATGGAGATTTACCAACTTTGGATAAATGGTATTTATTAGTGGGATATATCCATCAAAGTGGTTATAACTCTACTACAAAAATTGGAGGGATATACGATGGTACAACCGGAGTTAAAGTTTTAAACGTATTGAATGACTTTAAGTTTGCTTCAACGGCGGTTTCACTTTTAAATCGAGCGTCATTATTTTATGATCCAGTTGTGGCAGATAGTCAATATTTTTATGCCCCTCGTATAGAAGAGGTTAATGGTAGCGAACCAACAATCCAACAGTTAATTTCAACAGATACATCAGGAGGTGGTAGTAATACAGCGAATACATCATGGACTAATGATGGAAATAACTTGTATTATAACGGTAGTGGTAATGTTGGTATTGGTACTATTAACCCAAGTTCTATTCTTGAATTAAAAAAAGGAAGTCAAGGATTACGGTTTTTAACTGGTGAAAATACCAGTGGATATACATTAGATATTGGAGTAAATGATGATGGAGTTAATTTTAGTAATAACTCAACAATCAGAGGCTATAATTTTAAGAATGCTTCTGGAACTTTATTTAAGATAGCCTCAAATGGAAATGTTGGAATTGGAGAAACTAATCCAAGCTCAAAATTACATGTGTATAAAGGAGCTTCTGGAGGAACTTCGCATGGTTTTTCTGATATAACGGTTGAGGATAGTGACAATGGAATGATTTCAATATTAACTCCTAGTAATAAATATGGATATTATGGTTTTGCAGATCAGGATGACGATTATGTTGCCGGGATGCAGTATGAACATGCTACAAATTTGATGCGATTTAGAGTGAATAATCATACTAGTGATGTGGTTATTAATGCTGATGGTAATGTAGGTATTGGCACTGCAACACCTGACTCCAAATTAGCGGTAAATGGTAAAATTCATGCCAAAGAGGTTAAAGTAGACCTAGTGGGCTGGCCAGATTATGTGTTTACAGAAGAGTATAATCTTCCTACACTAAAAGAGGTTGAAACGCATATCAAGGAAAAAGGACATCTACAAAATATTCCTTCTGCAAAAGAAGTCGAAGAAAACGGCGCGCTATTGGGAGAGATGAACAAAAAACTTTTAGAGAAGATAGAAGAGCTTACACTCTATACAATCGCCCAGGACAAACAACTAAAACAGCAACAAGAAATAAATAAAATACTTGAGGCTCGTTTAAACAAGTTAGAAGAGTTATTCAATAAGAAATAAATTTTTAACAAAAAATAAAATCAACCAAATTTCAAAGAGAAGAGGGGTTGATATAACTCATGTATGGTTATAATATCATAGGATACGATAGGGTGTTATAACTGGCTAACGATAGAAAAATTAAAGAAGAATGATTAAAAAACTCATAATATATTTAATTATATTCTCACCAATGATTGGTATGGCTCAGCTTGGTTCTGGTGGATGTACCAAGAAAACCTTTTGGCGCGACAAAGATGGTGATGGTTGGGGATTTCCTTTAGATAATGTATGTGCGTGGAGTGCACCATCGGGGTATATAACTCCTTCTTTCTCTAAAATGGATTGTAATGATAACGATCCAAATATTCAAGGTACCACCACTTGGTATCAAGATGCTGATGGAGATGGGTATGGTAATAGTAGTGTTACTAAAGAAAGCTGTAATCTTCCAACGGGCTATGCTAGTCGGGCTGGTGATTGTAACGATGCTAATCCTAATGCTACCATTGTACGTACTTGGTATAGAGATGCCGATGGAGACGGTTATGGGGTTTCTACCAGTACTACAAATTCTTGTAACCCTCCTTCTGGCTATAGCTTACGAGCAGGAGATTGTAATGATAGTGATGGTGCTGTTTTTGAAGTAAAAACCTGGTATCGCGATGCTGATGGAGATGGATATGGGACAACAAATACCACTATAGATTCATGTAGTCAACCTCTAGGTTATATACTTAGGAGTGGTGATTGTAATGACAGTAATGCAAGCATACACCCTGCTGCAGAAGAACCTTGTAATGGGGATGGGGTCGATAATAATTGTAATGGACAGATCGATGAGCACAGCCCTTCTGTTCCTTTAATAGAAAGTATAACTGAAGAGTGTGGAGTGACTACTATAAAAAGGCGACCACACTTTATCCAATTCGAAGTGTATTGGCAAAGTAGCCCTAATGGTATTAGTAAAGCCAATTCAGAGCGTACTATAACCCTCACTAGTGGTAATGTATATTATTTACGATTATTTGAGATACAAACCGGATGTTGGAGTGCAGCTAAAACGATTAATTATACTATTAATGAATACCCTTCTATACCACCTGTACCCAACATACAAGAAAATTGTGGTAATACGGTAGTAACCCCTGGAAGTGCCCCTAGTGGTGTAACATGGTATTGGCAAAGTAGTGCGACTGGAACCAGTACCGCAAGCGCTGAATCATTAACACGTACTACTTCAGGAAGTACTTACCTTAGAGGAAGAAACAGTATAGGGTGTTGGGGAAAAGCAAGAAAAATAGACTATACGGTTACTAATTCTACTAGATGGTATGCAGATACTGATAATGATGGGTTTGGAGATCCAAATGTTTCAATAATAGAGTGTAGTCAACCTTCTGGTTATGTCTTAGATAATAACGATCGATGTCCTCAAGAATATGGAGCAAATCAAGGTTGTGTAATACAACCTACTGTTCCGGTTGATCCTAATTTATCTAATGAAAATTATGTACTGACCAGAGTTTATAAAACACCAAAAAAGCATACAGATGCGTATGACTTTGCCACAGATGTAATAGAAAGTGTAACCTATTATGATGGCTTAGGAAGGCCTATTCAAGATATTGCTATCGCACAAAGCCCATACCGAAACGATATTGTTCAACATTATGAATATGATCAGTTTGGAAGAACTCAAAAAACATATTTGCCGTTGCCGGCAAATCAAAATACAGGTAGCTTAGTAAACAATCCAGTCTCTCAAATAAATACATATTACCAGAATACATATGGAGACACAAACCCATATAATGAGCAGCGTTTTGAAGATTCTCCGCTTAATAGAGTTGTAGAATCTGCCTCACCTGGTAATGCTTGGCAAATGTCATCTGGGCATACCAGTAAATTTGAATATAAGGCTAATGTTGATAATGAAGTTAGGAAATATATCGCTGATAATAGCAATTTAGGAGCTAGCTATGTTATCTCTTCACCCAGCAGTGATAAGAATTATTTAGCTACAGAATCGGTTACAATTACCAATGGAGGGCATCTTACCGGAAATGTACATCTTAAAATAGCTACAGGTAATCCTTTGCTTGGATATAATTTTTATGAAGCTAACGAGCTTACTAAACAAATACTCAAAAACGAAAACTGGATACAAACCGATGGCTTTTTAAATACCAAAGAAATCTTCACAGACAAAAATGGGAAAAAAGTCGCTGAGGTAAGTTACAGGGAAGAATTGGGAGTTTTACAAAAGTTAGTTACAAGATATGTATATGATGATTACGGGCGCTTGATATATGTGCTACCACCAAGTATTGGTGATGCAGAATTTAGAGAAGAAAGTACCACAGAAACATTTAGCTGGGATTATCTAAAGTTTTTCGGATTTATCCCTAAAATATATCACCCTGATGATGGCGGATCAATTGAAGCCTCAATTACAGATAATGTGTTTAAAATAACGGGGAGTACCATATTTAATGCATTTTCAGTGCCAATAAAAACAGATAGAATAGTTTTTATACAGGCAAATCTTCCTAATATGGATTTAGGAAAGATAACCACCAATCTCGGTAATTCAGACTATGTTGCATATTTAAAAGATGGATATTTATGCGTTAGAGCAAATACGAATCCTGCACCATCGATAAACAGAATTAATTTTTCTTTTGAAGTTCCTTTTGATCGTGAAATTATTACAAACTACAAAGAAGTTTTAGATAACCTGGCTTTTCAATACGAGTATGATCAATACAATAGACAAATAGCACAAAAAACACCTGGCAAAGGATGGGAATATGTGGTCTACGATCAACTAGATCGCCAAATCATGGTACAAGATGCTAATCTTAGAAATAATAACCTATGGCTGTTTACTAAATATGATGCTTACGGAAGACCAGTATATACCGGGACTTATAAAAGTACTAAAACAAGGTCGGCATTACAGTCAGAATTAGATAGTTTTATTAGTGCTTCAACAGATAAAGCTAATGTAGAAGATAGAACAAGCAGCACCACGACCATCCAAAATATGGCAATCAATTATTCTAATAATGCCTTTCCTAACACGGGTATAGAAGAACTATTGTCTGTTTCGTATTATGATGATTATAACTTTATTGATGTAGATAAGCCTGCTACTCCAATTATAATAAAGGGGCAACAAGTAACAACCAGAACAAAAGGGCTTACGACCTCTTCATGGGTTAAAACCTTAGGAGAGAGTACTTGGACTAAAACATATACCTATTTTGATGAGCGAGGAAGAAGTATCAAAACCTACGAAAAAAATCATTTAGGTGGATTTACAAACAGTGATACCGAATTAGATTTTACGGGTAAAGTTCTAGAATCTGTTACCACGCATAAAATAAATACATCTGCAGAAGAATTATTAATTACAGATCGTTTTGAATATGATGATACAGATCGTTTAACTTCTCAATATCAAACCATCAATAATCAACCTGAAGAGTTGATATCAAAATTTGAGTTTGATAATTTAGGAAATGTAAAGAGAAAGAGTGTTGGGGGATTAGCTTCGATGAGCACACCGCTTCAAAATGTTGATTATAAATACAATATTAGAGGTTGGTTGCAAAAGATTAACGAGGTAGATCGTATCGATAATGATTTATTTGCATACACACTCAATTATGACCATTTAGAAGGGGGTACGTATGCTAATGTACCTGCATTATATAACGGCAATATTGCGCAAACTATTTGGAGATCAAAACATGATAACAAAAAGCAATCTTATGTCTACCAATATGATGCGCTTAATCAGTTAACAAGAGCTAGTTATTTATCGGGTAACTCCTTTAGTAATTTTGATGAGAGTTTCGGAGTTAGAAATATACGATATGACTTAAATGGTAATATTACCAGCGTATTGCGTAATGGGATCGTTACAAATCACAATGACCCTACAAGGCCAATAGATATACCTCTGGATGTACTTACGTATAATTATGGTGCTCACGGAAACCAACTACGTTCTATCGAAGACCTTGGTGATACTAACAAAGGCTTCGTAGATGGTAACAAAACCGGTGATGACTATGCGTATGATACTAATGGTAATTTAATCAAAGACCTAAACAAGGGTATAGAGCTAATCGAATACAACCATTTGGATCTGGTAGAAAAAGTAACGTTTGCTAATGGCAAAAGCATACTCTTTACATACGATGCCTCAGGAAGAAAACTATCTAAGCTTTTTGTGCATAATGGTATTACTAATACCACAGATTATATCGGTGGATTCCAATATCAAGAAGGGCAATTACAATTTTTTCCTACAGGAGAAGGCTATGCTCGCAAAGAAACTGGCAATACCTTTAAATATGTATACATCTATGCAGATCATTTAGGAAACAACAGACTAAGTTATAGCGATCTCAATGGCGATGGTACAATTACAAATGCAGAAATCTTATCCAATAGCAATTATTATCCAATGGGTGGTATGCTTGAAGGTGAGTTTACCAATGCGATTGCTTCTAATTTTAAATACAAATTCCAGGGCAAAGAGCTACAGCAAGATGACAATATAGGGTTATATGATTTTGGATCTCGTATGTATGATCCCTACGTAGGGCGATGGTTTAATACCGATCCGCAAAATCAATACAATAGCCCATATCTGGCGCTAGGTAATAATTATATTATTACTGTAGATCCAGATGGAGAGTGGGTGTGGATAGCAATTGGTGCAGTGGTTGGTGGTGCAATTAACCTTGCTGTTAATTGGGATAATATAGATAACTTTACAGAAGGTTTAGCAGCATTTGGCACTGGGGCCTTAGCGGGTGGTCTTACCGCAGCGTGTGGTGCTTGTGGAGTGGGAGCGATTGCTGCACTTGGAGCAGGAACAGGTGCTTTAACTATGGCAACCAATAATGTTATAGGGCAAACAGGAGATGGAGTAGGTTTAGGAGATGTACAATGGGACTCAGTAGGAAAAAGTGCCTTTATAGGGGGTATTACAGGAGCAGCTTCATCGGTAGCTTCTACTTGGGCAACAAACGCACTAAGTGCACCACTTATTAATAATCTGAAAATTGCGAGCCCAGTTTTGCAAGGAGGAATTAATGGAACCATCGGTGGAGCTGCAGGAGGATTTGCAGGAGGATTTACAGGAGGTTTATTAGCAGAAGGAACTATTGATGGAGCAATTAATGCAGGTATAGATGGTCTTAGCTCTGGTGCAATCATAGGTTTAGGTAGTGGTTTAGGAGTCTCTTATGCCAATGCAAGATTAAATAATATTGATCCTTGGAATGCGAAACCAGTTGGAATAGATAATGTTGATATTACTCCTAAAGGTTTGGAACTTGTTAAGAAGCACCTTTCTAGAAGTGAATTTGATTTTGATTATGCAAATGAAGTTATGATTAGACGTTTGGAGCAAATAATTAAGGGAAAATTAACACCAACGAAACAAGATCTCAATTTTTACACACATGAGATAAGAGAAAATTATCTTATGAACACCTATGGTAAAAGTTATAAGAAAGCTCATGAACAAAGTTTATTAGACTATAATATTGATTATAAAAAAGGTTTTCAGCCTAAATTATACACTATAGAAGCCATTAAAACCGGAGATGGATATCAAAGATGGCAGCATGGGTTAGATTATTAAAACAATATTGATGAGTAAATTAACAAGTAAATTTTGGGCTTGGAAAGAGTCTTTTGATAATCAAGATTTTAGGTTAGGGGATTCTATTATTCCAAAAATAAAGAGTGGTTTAGTTTCTCCTAATGAAAATTCGGAGAACGAATATTTAGGCATAAATAATTTCCCTTGGGTGATTAAAACTGAAGAAGAAAAAATTGTATCAATTCATTACATAGACACTTTTTTTGATTTGTTGAGAGAAGATTTATGGGAGTTAGAATTAACACAGTTTACTAAAGTTGTTGATGAGGTTTTAACACCTGTAGACCAGAACTATAAAGGAAAAGTATTTTATGTTCTTTTTAGAGATTTTTATGTATCATCTGCTGGGCTAGTTGATAAAACCGTTAAATAATGAGAAATCGAAAAATGAAAAAAATAATAACGTTACTAGTACTACTAGTATCTATCTATAGCTATAGTCAAGACGCTGTAGATATTGTTACGCCACAACAATCCCCGTTTAATGCCGGGCAAAATATCGAGGGGTGGGTACAAGGATCGGTTAACGAGCCTACAGGCAAAGTAACCTTTTCAGAGCCATTGGCAACGATTAATGCCAGAACCGTATCGTATAACGTGGCGCTAGGATATAGCGGTAAAGCTGCATTTGATATAGGATCGTATACCAATAAATTTGCGCCAACAAGTACTGTTGGAGTTGGGTTTTCTATGTTTACACCCAAAATTGTAGTTGACAATAAAAACACAGGTACCCGAGAGGATGATGTATTCTATTTGCAGGATGGGGCAACCAATAGTAAATTACTTTGTACTTCTCGTACGGTAATTACTCCTGCAACACGAGGCCCTGTCATTTGGGAGTTTGAGGCTGAGAAATATGTACCCTGGAAAATACAATACTACAAAAGTTCATTTGATATAATTAATGGAGTCATCCAAGAAGTACCTCTGGATTACTGGAAAATAACGACAGATCAAGGGATACAATATTACTATGGGCGAACACAAAACGCCAGAGAAAATATAGTAGCATGGGGCAATTGGATCGGTAGTTCTAAAAGAGCAGGAGGGCAACAACAAACGATTGTTTGGAATGTTTCTAGGATCCAGGATCAATGGGGTAATAACATACGATTTGAGTATGAATTACAAGAAAGTACCATCGGTGGGGTAAAACAAACAGAAGCCTCATATCTTAAAAAGATTATTTCTTCTACCGGTGAGCATATTGCATTTACCTATGAAAATAAAAATAGTGCAGAGTATTACGAGCCGCATAAAGAACAAGTAGAACCCGATGCCTATCAAGAGCGTTATGAGAAAAAAGCATTGCGCTACGTAGATTCTTATAATAGTGAAAATAGTTTGATATATCGGCATAGTTTAGCATATACGTTGGTAAATAATAGTTCATCGTCAGACAAAAAGAGGTATTTACAGAGTATTACTCGAGAGAATAATGCCGGAGAAATATTACCTGGTAAAAGCTTTGAGTACCATACTTCCGGATCGTTTAAAGGAGGGCTAAAAAAGATACATTACCCACTTGGTGGCTCTGCAACGTATCATTATACTAATAAGGCGCTTTTCAGTAATGTTGCTAATAGATATACCGGATCTAGACCTGATAATAGCGACTATACATATTATGCGATGGTAAGCAAGGATAATTATTCGTTGAAATTTTATAAGTCCAAAACTTCAGTAGGAGGTCTGTATACTTTTAAAGTAAACAGAAGTTCCTGGAATGGAAAAAACTGGGTAGAGGATGAGTATGTTATTCCGGATATAATTAGAGATGAATATCCAAATGGTCAAATCTGGTTAGAGAACTTTCAAGCTGTTTTTGGTAAAGACTATTATGCCTTTCTGTACACTAACGGAGTGTATTCAAATATTCATTTATTTCACCTAAAACCTAATGGTCATTATTGGGAATCAAGGTATTTAACCAAACTTATTGTAGGAGGAGGAACCCCAAGTTTGTTATCTGGAGATAATTTTGTTGCCATCGGGACTCATCTTAATGGTACAATATATAGATATATATGGGATGGCGAGGATTCATGGAAATCTGATCTTATACAACAAGGACCTGGGCAATACTATTATGGGGCAACCAATAATTTTATTTTATCGCTGAATGAGGATGGAGGTATTGATATGAAGACCAATGCTATCCATGAGGATAATTATTATATTCATTATTTAGACCTTGAGAATAAGTGGAATACAAAATCTTGGTCGGCAGCTGCAGATCCTTTTATTGCAGGAATTGAAAAGCCAAGTTACTTCTATCCCGAAAACTCTATGAGTGGATTCGTGGCCGATGATAATCCAGAGTTTTATTTACGATGGGATACAGATTATAATCTTTTGGTACCCGATAATATTTTTGGAGCTCATTTGGATGCAAATCCTATTATTCCAACAGGTAGCGGTATGGCGGTCTTACAAAGTTATTTTTACCAAGCTCCTTTATTCTTTAATCGTTTTAATGGTATCGAATGGAAAGGATTCATACCGTTATCTTCAGCTCATTATTCTAAACCTGCATATGGAGAAGATATTATGACGTTTCAAAATCAAGGAGGAGCTAATAGTGCAGGATATGCAATGTATGATCCTAATTCAAATAGTTGGACATATGATAAAGAACTAGTTACATATCCTTGGTATCAGTCTAACGATAAGCTAACGGGAATAACAAGAGATTTTTTAATAGTTTCAGATAAGATATATAAATATTCTAATACGTCATTATTTCCAGTACTCGATACAACAATGCCTTATGATAATGTCTTTACATATACCGATGGTTTGGGTCATGCTTTTGTTAAACTAGCTTCGCATACAATTAGTGGAAACACTGCTTCTACGGTATTTCAACAGGGGATGTATTATTATGTCAATAGATCTACAAACCAAGTAACAGGAATTGATGTTGGTAAAATGAATAATCTTGCTGGACCTAATTTATTAGCTGGTAGAACTCCGTTTATGAGCCCTAAAACAATGTGGTTACGAAATGATGGTAGTAGTTTCAATACATATTTACATCGTATTATCGATGATAAAGTAAATAACCTTGTAAAGGACATTGTTGTCGATAACATCCAGATTAATGATGGTAAAGGTGAAGTAAGAAAAATACAGTATACGTATAGCGACCCTAACTCAGATCCAAATAATACATCTACATTTTATGGAACCGTAACGATACAAAATAAAGGGTATGGTAATGGTGCTATTGGTACAATAGAAAAAAAATATAATACAGGAGTTAAAGACATAAGATTTGCAGGTTTGTTATTAGAAGAACATGCTAAGAATAAATCTAATGTATCATTGACTATAAAAAAGAATAACTGGCGTAAATATAAGGTATCATCGCTTAGTTATGCTATAAAATTGGGAACGACAACAAATAGCCAAAATTTAAATGGAGCAATGGTTACCAACGAAGTTACTAATACATATTCATGGCCATATTATCTAAATACGCTAACTACCCGAAAAAATAGTTTAGGGCAGATTGAGAAAACTATAACAAAATATGCATATGATCAGTATTCTTTTATGAAAGAAGGGAATTTCGTGAGTCAGCCTTATGAAGTAATAAGCCAAATTGATGGTAAGGTGATTTCGGTTGGTAGAACAGTTTGGGTCAAAAATAGTAATAGTAAAGTATATGCTTCACAGATTTGGTCAGGGACTTCTACTTCTAATCTAAGAAAATCCTATGAGGTTTCTAGAATTAATTCTTATGGGCAAGTAGAAGAATCAAACAATGGTAAAGGACAGTATAATACTATTATTTATGGATTAAATTATAGATATCCAATATTATCATTATCAAATACAAGGTATAATACCTTTATAGATAATCTTGATGTTAGTATGAACAGTTTACAAGCAATGAATGTTTCAGGTTTAAAAACAGAGCTTTCTAAACTATATACAAAATTGCCAAATACTATGATTGAAATAACATCATATGATGATGAAGGAAAAATAGTAAAGAAGATAGATAATAGACAAGAAGAAATAAATTATTATTATGATAGCTTTAATAGATTAGACTACATAACCGATCATGATGATAATATGTTAAAGAAAAATATCTATAATTATAAGTCAAACTAAAGTTACCTGGATACAATAGACAATAGCGTGAAAATCTTTTCCGCGCTGCATATGGTAAACATACAAGAGTAAGAAATGAAACGGTCATATTTGTAAATCAGATATGGCTGTTTTCTTATACAGTGTCTTATGTTTTTTCAACAAACATTTTTTCTAGATACTTCACTTTGAAAAAAATATCAAAAAACATAGCGTTCTAAAACGCTGTATATCTGGTAGGTATTGGTAATAAATTATTAAAAAAGTATAGTATACGGGTTCCCGTAAAAAAGCAAAAATTCTTGGTGATAGTTTTGTGACTGTTATAACAAATATTAATCTTTTAAAACCAAAAAATGAACGACAACAGAATTAGCAAAGTGCTAGAAGTAAAAGAAGTAAAGGCGATAAATCATAGTATTTCGACTTTAAAAGAAACACTCGGTTTTCTGCAAAACTTGACTCCGCTAGAGCGCAAAAACCTACCAAAAATCAATAATGCTAATAAGATCTTTACCGAGGATAGTATTCATGTGTTAGAATCAAAACCAAAGTGGGTCCCCGAAGCGCTTACACCGGTAGAAGCCCGAAAAGATCTTACGCTTTTTGAGCAGTTAGATCCTGTAATACTGGAGTTAGAAGGACTATTGCGACAACTTAAAGATACACAGGTTATTGCAGGTAGCGAGGCTTATAAAACAGCACTAACTGTATATCGCTTGGCCGATGCGGGGCGTAAAATGCCAATCGAGGGTGCACAAAGCTCTTATGAATTGCTAAAAACTCGATTTTCGCAAAGTGTAAACAATACTAATGGAGACATCGATAACGAGACTACCGAATCTTAATTAAATGTAAGTTTAATAGCAGAAAACCACGTCAGTTTGAGTGTTTTTGCATTAGCAAAAATGTATCGACACTTCGACAAGCTCAGTGTGACAACACAGTGTTATAGCTCAGTTTAACAACTTAGGATGACAAGTGGTTTTCTACTATTGAACGCTATCTTTTGATCATAATGTTAAGTTTTGTGTAAACCTATTTTAGGACAAGACAGAGTGATTAAGAAAAGCAACAAGCCAATTTCATTTTTGAAATTGGCTTGTCGTATTTTTAGGTGTTTGCATAGGATTGCATGGCGCACTAGTTGCAAACTAGCGGCAGCGAGATACACTAGTATCAAATGAATAAGGTATTAGCTAAAGGCAAATTGCTAACACCTAATACCTGAAACCAAAAACCCAATACCAATTTTTGACTCGCTAGGCTCAAAAAACCTGCATCAGACTTCAAAAATACCTGTCTATCTTCCAAAAATGGAGCTCCTGATAACAAATTTTATAGGCTGATCTGCAAATCTACTACGTCGACTTGCAAATGAAGTGGGTCAACTGACAAAGCTACCGCGACGACGCGCAAATCTACCGGGCCAACTGACGAAGTTGCAGGAAGCTTTAACAATTGAAGTACCCCATTCTACAAATCTACCGGGTTCTTTAACAAATTTTGAGGATCATCCTGGTAATGAAGTGGAGGGGGGGCTTACCCAAGTCCCCCCTTGTCATAAAAATCACAAAGAGTTTTCATCATCTTAACTCCTGATTTGATGTCTAATTTGTCTCTCTTAACTGTTACACTGAGCTGCACACTGAGCTTGTCGAAGTGTTGTCGAAGTGTTGCTAAAGGACTGACTCCTAATCTTAAAACTTTTTTTTCAAAAAAAACGTCGGTATCACCAAATGAGACTGGCGCACCTTATCATTGCATTAGAATTTGATTAAAACTGAATTTTAATAATATCACAACCCATCAAGTCAGGCTTATATGAAAAATTTTGTATTCGTTATTGTAATGGTACTAACAGTATCGCTTAACGCCCAAACCAATGTGTTTCCTGCTACAGGTAATGTCGGGATCGGAACCACTAATCCGATAAGAGAATTACATATTCAAAAATCATCGGGAACGATTTATGAATTACTACAAACAGGCCCTAACTTTTTAGGAATTGGTGTTAATAGTGCTATGCAATTTGGTCCCGCACTGGTGTTTAATGAAAATTCGCAATTAAGAATAGGAAAAGGATCAGGGATTTCTGCTACAGGCGCCACTAATTTTAGAGAGCTTTTTAGAATCGATAATGCAGGAAATATGAGTCTCGCTACCGGAAAAATAGGAATAGGAACAAGCAGTCCAATACGAGCACTTCATATCAAAAAATCAACAGGAACGATTTATGAATTACTACAAACAGGTCCTAACTTTTTAGGGATCGGTGTTAATAGTGCCATGCAATATGGACCTGCACTGGTGTTTAATGAAAATTCGCAATTGCGAATAGGAAAAGCTTCTGGGATCTCCACTACAGGAGCCACTAACTTTAGAGAATTTTTAAGAGTTGATAAAACGGGTAATATCGGTATTGGTACCTCTACGCCAAGTAAGCTTTTAGATGTATATGGCGATGCAAAAATGGGGAAGTTAAATGCCCGACATTACATGAAAATATCCTCAAAAGAATGGCCAGAGCTAAGATTTGAGACACCTTTAAGTAATGAGAACATACGATTGGGAGTTGCGCATGAAAACCATGCAGGGTATGGTGTTTCAGAAGGAGATTTCTATGTGTTTTCTGGTACAAGTAGTTCAATGCCTTTAGCAGTGAATAAAACAGGTAACATTTCTTTAGTGAATAAAAAAGGGGCTGTAGGTGTAGGTACCAATACACCGAGTAAACTTTTAGATGTATATGGTGATGCCAAAATGGGTAAACTAAATGCCAGGCATTACATGAAAATATCCTCAAAAGAATGGCCAGAGCTAAGATTTGAGACACCTTCTGGCGATGAAAATATACGTCTTGGTGTAGCTCATGCTAATAATACTAGTTATAATGTATCAGAGGGAGATTTTTATGTTTTTACCCGTACTACGAATACAATGCCACTTGTAGTTAATAAGAATGGTAATGTGTCTATGGTAAATAAAACAGGTAATGTTGGTATAGGTACAACAAAACCAGATGCTAAGCTTACCGTAAAAGGAAACATTCATGCAGAAGAGGTGAAAATTGATCTTAGCGTACCAGCACCAGATTATGTATTCAAAAAAGACTACGATCTTTTAACGATTGAAGAAGTACAACAACATATTATCGAAAAAGGACATTTACCTAATATTCCTTCGGCATCAGTATTAGAAGCTGATGGAGTAGAATTAGGGATGATGAATATGAAGCTTCTTGAAAAAATCGAAGAACTCACCTTGTATACGATTGCACAAGAAAAGAAACATCAAGAACAAAAAGAAGTGAATTTGAAACTAGAGGCTAAAAATTGGGAGCTCGAAACCAGGTTAACAAAACTTGAAGCACTATTGTTAAAAAAGTAAAGATAAATAATTAAACGACCTCGAATCTGTTTCTTCTCCCTCGAGGGAAAGAGCTTGAATGCGGGTGTAACTCAAAATCAAAATATAAAATCTCTGACCTCGGTTTTCCGATTTCAGACAAGAAATACAAAACATGAACAAATTAGCATTACCCATCGCCATTATAGCATTAGTGGCATCAGTAGGATCATTTTTCTTTTTACAATCGTCATCAGACTTAGTGTATGTGGATGTAAACAAACTATTAGAAGGTTATAAAAGAACTACCATTGTTAAAGCAGAATTTGATGAAAAAGCCAAAACTATGAAATCTAATGTCGATAGTCTTGTGGCAAACTGGCAAGATGAGCTGAAGGCTTATGAGAAAGAGCGCAGCGCGATGTCTAAAAAAGAGCTGGAGCTAAAGCAAGAATTGTTAACCAATAAGCAACAACAAATCAATAATTATCAACAAGCGGTACAAAAGCAATTGGTTGAAGAGGATAAAAAAATCACTCAAACGGTAATTAATGATATCAATGATTTTGTAAAAGAATACGGTAAGAAAAACGGATACAAAGTAATCTTTGGTGCTACTGGTAATGGTACCATCATGTATGGCGAAGCATCCTCAGACCTCACCGAACAAGTATTAGAAGAGCTTAATGCAGAATTCGAAGGGAAATAGTTCATTAATCTGTCATTCCAGCGTAGGCTGGAATCCAAAACCAAAACGCTAATTCTAAATGAATAAGGCAGAAATATATCAAATATTAAAGGCTACTTTAATCATTATTGTGGTACTTATAATCCAATCCTGCTCCACCAAAACCTTTGATACCTCAGAGGAGTTGATGAGTTATATCCAACAACCAGAGCATGGATATCTACATACTAAAACAGTGAATGGAGTGGATTTTTCGGTTTTATATAAACCTACCGACCTGTTAGTAGATCAAGAGCTAACTGATGAAGAAGTGTCTATAGTAGACAGTTTACGAGATCAATATGGCAAGTATCTGTATTTCACTTTGTCGATGTCAAAAAACAACCAGGAGTTATTGAGCAATGTGGCAGGCAACAAACAACAGTTTGGTGCTATGGTCAATGAGTTAGCCTTTGGGATGGAACAGAAAGTACATCTGTATACTCCCCAAAAAGATACGATTGCCATGGCAGATTATATCTATCCCAGGATGTATGGGATGAGCAGAGCAACTACTATGTTATTTGTATACCCAAGAGAAGAGAATATAGAAAATAAAGAGTATCTGAATATTACCATAGAGGATTTAGGATTTTATACCGGAGAGGTAAAGTTCAAAATCCCAACAGAGATAATTAACAACGAACCAAAAATACAATTCAAGTAATACTCAAAACTGTTCCTTCTCCCTTGAGAGAGAAGGTTAGGATGAGGGTGTCACTAAAATTATAATTAAAACCATCTTCACACTAAGATGTCACACCGAGCTGTCACACTGAGCTTGCCGAAGTGTTGTCGAAGTGTTGTCGAAGTGTATCGAGAACAAATAGAAATTAAAAACAAAAATACACCTGATGAAGAACACCAGAACCAAATTTTCACATCGTGTCATTGCAGTGTTTTTTACATTGACATTTTTACAGACATTAATACCCTATAATCAGTTATGGGCAAATAATAATGGACCTAAATCACCTGAGGCTGGAGCTTTTGAACCAGTAGATGCTACAGATATGGTCAACTTGCTAACGGGTGACCTGTCCTATGTATTACCATTATTAAATGTTCCTTCACCAGAAGGTGGATATCCTTTAGCATTGTCTTATCATGCTGGTATTGCAATGGATCAAGAGGCTTCTTGGGTTGGGTTGGGTTGGAATCTAAATCCAGGTGCCATAAACAGAACCGTACATGGTTTTGCCGATGACTATAACAGTGTAAAGTTTTATGAGTTTTTTTATGACATTGGTGGGTCTGAATCTATTTATAACCTTTCAGTAGGATATGGTAGTCCCGAAGGTAACTTTTCGGCTGGTTTGGGCTTTTCATGGGGAACCAACAAAACCTTAGGCGGTAGTGTTAGTTTTGGTTTTGGACCAAAGATTGGTGACACAGGATTTGATGGAAGTGTTACTTTAGGAACTAATGGAGCATCTGTAGGTGTAGGATTTACTCCTGCTAAAGCATCAAACTTGTCGTTTGGGGTTTCGGCAAGTACATCAGGACTCGTAACTGCAAATGCCGGATATAAATTTAATTCTAATAGTATAGGAATATCAATTAATAGTAGTGGAGATTACACTTTTAATATGTCTGCTAATGGTAAAAACGCTAGTCTGGGGATAAATTATAGTAACGTTGGAGGAGTTGGTATTAAAGCTTCGGCAAATAGAAATAGCGGTACTGTGCGAGGTGCAGGAGTTAATCTTTCTCTGGGGTTTAATAATACAGTTAATCAAGGGGATCTAACAGTTAAAACGTCTAGTTATAATTATGGGATTGCAGTACCCACTCCATACGGAACTTTCTCGGCTTCTTTTGGGAAACAAAAAATTAGATGGAACTTAAATAAGACAAAACTTAATAGGGTTATAGGGCCATTGCATTTTGATAAGTTTAAAAAGGACCTTTACATAATTGATATTTTTCCGGGGGGTCTAAGTAATTTTTACACAAAAAGAGCCGATACATATTGGGATGCTGTGAATATTTATAATGAAGAAATACAAAAATGCTGGGATTCAGGATTATACCAAAGTTGTGCAGGGTCTATTCAACGGGATAATAGGTTTATGGATATTTATGAGTTTCCATTGGAGAATGAAACATTCACCTATATGGATAAGAATAATGCAGTTTTTCCAAGTATGGATAGTTACAATGTTCAGGCTCAAGGGATTTCAGGTACTATGTCTTTAAAGTATTTTGAAAATGCCAACTTATTTAGTTTGGCTAAAAATTATGATACTTTTTATACGTTCTACACCATTGATGAAAATCAAGATATACTCACGGATGATTTGATTACACCACGTCCACAAAAGGCAGAGTTTACTTTTGAAAACCGACCAGAATTCTATTTTGAAAATGAATTTGCATCATATTTAGGCACAACGCCAGCTAGCTTTAATTCTGATAGTACAAATGAGAATATTGTAGAATATCATCAGTCTTCTGATGCTAATGGCTTACCTCGAAGAAAGGTTGGTAATACTATAGAATATTTTACTAATGAAGAGGTTTTCTCTTTCAGTAACCAAGAGAAGTATGCAAGAGGATACATTGCACCTCGAAATTTATATCAAATACCTAATCGCTCACCAGATGGAATCGGTGCATTTACGATAGTCGGAATGGATGGTAAGCGTTACCATTATTCTTTACCGGTATATAATTATGCTTCTGTGACAAGAAGTTTTGGTTTTGTTGAAAATAAAGAAGAACATCAGGCATATCATGAAAAAGTTCAGGATAATCCATATGCGACGCACTGGTTACTTACTGCGGTGACAGGTGCAGATTATATTGATATGAATTCGAATGGAAAAGTGGATGAATCTGATTATGGGTATTGGGTTGAGTTTGACTACGGAAAGTGGTCTGAAGCCTATGCATGGAAATCACCCTATGGAAAAGACTATATCGAATCGAATGATAACGAAGAGGTAAAAACACGGATTGAAGGCTTTAAAGATGTATACTATCTGGATCAGGTAAAAACCAGAACACATACGGCTATTTTTAGTAAATCAGTGCGCGAAGATGATTTAAGCCATGAGTGGAAATACAGTTCGGTAGATTGGAAAAATGCAGGAAGTCCCTATACCGAGAGATTTGTAATACCAAAGCAAAAATCATTAAAACTGAATCAAATTATATTGCTTAAAAATGAAGATGCTCGCGAGGTAAGAAAAAATGCTGAGAGCTCTAATCCAATAGTCTCTGGGGTAACTAATGTTAGATTTCCCAGTCCTAATAGTGTTTCCAGAAGCTATAGCTATAATCTGAAAAATAGCGTTTTTGATATCTATGATATACCCGAAGCTATTTTGGATAAAGCGGTTAAGGTGATTAATATGAGGTATAACAATACCTTAGTAAAACAAACACCTAATGCAAGTTCTGGACGAGGTAGATTAACTTTAAATTCTGTGCAATTTAACGGAAAAAAGAATGAAAACCTTATTCCTCCATATAAGTTTGAGTATTATAACGAATCTGATTTTAATCTGGATAATAAAAATGATTGGGGATATAACGATACAACCCCATGGGATTGGTCACTTAAAAAGATCATCACGCCACAGGGAGGAAGTATTAATGTAAAATATGAATCTGATGATTATCATAAACCTGCATTGCAAATGGGGAAATTGTTTACCCGAGAATTACAGTTTACATTTTTAGATGCCCCGCCACCAGGGGGTAACCCAAGTAGTGCGCCAGAAGGTAAAATTAGAATAAAAATAGAAGTTGACCCTGAGGATCCAGAGGCAGAAGGGCTCAAATTATCTGATCATTTTACTACCAATGATACCTTCTTTATGGATATGTGGTATTCTGCAGTGTATAACCCAGGTAGTAGCGGTTATGATCGATCTTCTGTTGATATTCGAGAAAAGCAAGCTACCATCACAGAGTTAAATAGAACAGAGAATTATATGATCGTTGAGGTGATGGCTTCTAGTCCAAACTTTAGAGATGCTTTTCAATTTGATGCTAGTCCTTTTTCTTATTTGCACGGAGGACGTAAAATAAATGTTTTAGGAAGAGAGATTTGGTTGTATGGAACAAACGATAAGCATTCTCGCTATGATCTAGCCTGGAGAAGAAATGGCGATGGCCGTGCATACTCTGCAATTTTTAGAGTTATCGGAAATAAAGAAGCATTTGATCAAAAAGAAGGAGATATTAGAGTCAATGAGATTAGTGTCACCGATGGTGTAAATAGTTATAAGACCAGATATTATTATAATCAAGAAGGATATAACGAAGATCCTAATCATTTTAATTACCGTTCCTCTGGTGCAATTTCATATATACCTAATGATGACAATTCACCTATTCCATATAGTGCAGAGTTACCTGCTCCCAAGGTAATGTATGAATTTGTAAGAGTAAAGGATATCGATAATAGTGGAGCAGTTGTTGGAACAACAATGTATCAATTTAATGTGCTTAAGGATAAAGATCCTAATAAAATCAAATTCGGAGATTTCCTGGAAATTGATTTCAATGAGCAAACACATTATAATACAAGTCTTAGAGGTAATGTGAGTAAGAATGAAATAGTTGTTCATGATAACCTCGGCTCAATCGGGCAGTTATTAGAAAAGAAAACATATAATAAAGAATATCAACTTGTTTCAGTAAATCGAAATGAATATTATGAAAGAAATGATCGGCCAAATAACCAGGGTATGGATCAGCAATCGTATCAACTCTATAAAAAAATTGGGTACTGGCAAGGTAATGAAGTAGTTCGAAATGCATGGGCTGTCAACTCTTCTTCTAGAATCAAATATGCCCCGGGTATTAAGAGTAGTACTACAATCTCAGGGAATTTTTCTAAACATACCACCTATGATGCATATGATGATATTACCGGTGCAACATTACAAACCACGACTCGAATGAGTGATCAAACGCAGGTACGATCAAAGGTAATTCCGGCCTTTAGAAAGTATGATGCCATGGGTAGTAAAGTAGACAATAGTGCTAATAAAAATATGCTTGCTCAAACAGCAGCTAATATTACTCAGATAAACAAAGAGGGTACCTGGAAAACCATTGCCGCCAATATCTCCACATGGAATAATGAGTGGAGCTATCAAAATGACCAGGATGGTACTACAAGTTCTCCAGCTGATGCAGCTCAAAAAATCTGGCGTAAACATAAAACCTATACTTGGAAAGGTAATGTAGATAAAGATGGTGCTTTTATCGGATATACGGGAGAAGATGATGCATTCAATTGGGGTGCAAATGCTTCTCAAACTAATACAAAATGGATTAATACATCTACAGTTAGTTTATATGATCATTTCTCTATGCCATTAGAAGTCACAGATATTAATGAGAATAGAGTGAGTACAAAAATGGGAGATAATCAATCTAAGGTTATTGCCACAGCTAATGCAAAATACAATCACATGTTTTATAGTGGTGCAGAGTATTTTGAGAAGGATAATACTAAAACGTATTTAGATGGAGGGGTATCAACTTTAGGAAATGTTGTTACGGTAGCAGATGCGCATACTGGTAACAATATAGTAAGTGTAAATAATGCTGCTGCTTTTGAAGTTAAAATGCCTGCTGACCAAGATCGATCAGGAGGATCAGAGTTTAAAGTTTCGGTATGGGTTCGTAAAGGACAAGAAGGTAATGTAAGCCTTAGAACTCAAAACGGAACTAGTTTCCCTCTGGCAACAGATTTCAATGATAACGAACGTCTAACGGCTGGAGATTGGGTCTTGTTAAATGGATATGTTACTGTTTATGATAGAGAAGCGATTGTAACGGTAGATGCCCTTGGAGCCACAGAGTTAGATGATTTTAGAATCCACCCAGTAGAGTCTGCTATGACTAGTTATGTGTACAATGAATGGGATGAGCTAACCCATATTTTAGGAGGAAATAACCTGGCGACCAAATATGAATATGATTCTGCCGGAAGATTAATAAAAACTTTTAAAGAAGTTATCGATGTGCCTGATGTGGTAGAAGGAGGGTTTAAAGATATAGAGATAATTGATTATAACTACAAGAAATAATACGATATGAGACATTTTATTATAGATATACGAGTTTGGGTTATAGTATTTCTATTATCCTTTGCAATTAAAGGTAATGCCCAATGTAGGTTAACTAGCTTTCCAGATGTTACTTTAAATCCAATTTCTAGTAGCAGTTATGTTGAAGTTCGAGTTGCGAGTTTAGGTAGGACTTGTAGAGCTGATATTATATTTACCAATATACCTACTTGGGTAAGTGCAATTACCAATATTGGAGGTACCAGAACCAGGACAGTTGAGATTGACGTTGTAGCCAATACCTCTGGGGCATCACGATCGGCTGTTATTAATTATGATTTAGAAGGGGATAGGGGGACTTTTACAATAACACAATCCACTACCAATACCGATTTGGTGCCCGAAAACCATAATACTGTTACTACCGTTATTAAGGATGTCATGGGTAAAACAATCGGAACCAAACGTTCATATTTTGATCCTTTGGGAAAACCGGTACAAAGTCAAAGTAAAGATTTTAAAACTGGTAAAACCTGGGCTTCGCAAACCTTATACGATCATCAGGGACGTGCTGCAGTATCTACTTTAAATGCACCCATCGGGAATGCGATTGGTTATAAAAGTGATTTTGTTAAAAAGGCAGATGGCACTACGTTTTCAATTAATGATTTTGAAACTACTGACCTTGAGAATCCATCGATAGTGGGGACACAAGCAAATACATTAGGGTGGTATTATAGCGAAAGTAATATAGATGACCCGAATACGGCTGCAAAAGAAGGGGAATCATTTCAGGATATAACCGATAGGCCTTATTCTAGAGTGATTTATAGCGAGCTTAATGGAGCTCCTTTAAAAACTATTGGAGGTAATAAAATGGGTGGAGAATGGAAAAATGGCTACGCTTTTTCTATGCCCGCTGGACAAGAGTTATCTCAATCAGTGGCCTTTGGGCAAGGGATATCCAGTAATCATGAAGTTATTAAGACCGTGTATCGTAATGTCCATGGAATAGAAACTGTAGTATTTACCGATACTGATGGAAGAGCTTTAGCCAGTGCACGAAGTGGTAATGAAGAAGAAAACGTGCCAGTACGATATTCAACCATAGATGTCAATGAACAAAATTTTGTTGACATTCATATCCCAAAGGGAACTAAAGGTATTGTGGTTAAAAATTATTTGGATAACGAATTAACGAATAGCCCATATTTTTTTAAAGTATATGATTTGACAACAGAAGAAGTCATAACTACAGAGTTTGCTGATCTTCCTCCAGGTCTATATAGAATTGCTAGTATTACAGTTACCAATAATTGGTTGCCTAAAAAAGTAACCTATCCCGAAAATTACTACGATTACAATTTAAATGAATATGATAAAGCTGGGCGTTTACTTAGTGCGAAGCAACCTTTAGATCATGAAAAATTAGAGAGTACCTTTCGTTATAATTCATTAGGACAATTGGAATACGCAAATGGTCCTGATGAAGGGGATACCTGGATTTTGTACAGAGAAGATGGGCAAATACGTTTTTCTATCAACAGCAAGCAATGGAAAAACAAGGAATTTTCATACACAAACTATGATCATAGAGGTAGGCCTATAGAGAGTGGGGTGTATACCGATGAAAATCTTGTATACATCAAAGCTTACAGTACTACAGTTACTGATATAACAGATCCATTTAATGATGCATTGAAAAATATTGTTGATGATAAAACGCATAGTTTCAACATAGATAATCGCACTGAGCGGAACATCACAACCTATGATAAATTAGAAAATACGGACGCTACATTTTTATCTAATCTTAATGGTTACGAAACCCCATCATTTTTATACGGTAGTGTTGCCAAAACACAAAACGAAAATACTACCACTTATTATAGCTATGACATCTATGGTAGAGTAGTATGGATCGTACAAGATATTGCAGGTTTAGGAGTGAAAATCATGGACTACGAATATGATCCGGTTACATCTCAGGTGAATAAAGTGTTGTATCAAAAAGGAAAGGCCGATCAGTTTATTCATCAATACACCTATGATGTTGATGATTATAGCCTAATCAAAGTAGAAACTTCAAATGATGGTACAAAGTATACAGAACATGCCCAATATAATTATTACGAAACTGGAGCTTTAAAACGTATTAATCTTGCCGAAGGGTTGCAAGGGGTAGATTATGTGTACAATATTAATGGAGCCTTAAAAAGCATTAATCATGTCAAGTTAGATTCTACCAATGACCCAGGAGGAGATAGTGATGATGTATTTGGAATGAATATAGGATATTACTATAAGGATTACTCTAGAACCAATACACCAACCCCAGTGGAAACAACCATGAAAAATATTCATCGATATAACGGTGATATAAGTTCTATTGTATGGAAAAATAAGGGTTTAGAAACCAATCAGCAATCCTATTCTTTCTTGTATAACAAAAACAATTGGTTACAAGGGGCAAGCTATGGGGCTAGTATTTCTCCGAGTGATCTTAATGTATACAAAACCATTATTAAAGATCAACCGGTTACAGAGACTGAAACCGTTGAAGCTTCGCAAGAGATTTATCTAAAACCTGGTTTTAGTATGAAAGCTACTACGCAAGCTACCTTTTTAGGAAAGATTAGTAAAGGAGCAGGAGTAAATCCTAATTTGGATTATAATGTATATAATATTACCTATGATGCCAATGGTAATATCAAGACTCTCAATCGTAATAAAAATAAAGACGGTAGTGGTAATAATAGTATGGATCAATTATCGTATACCTATAAAGACAATAAACCAAATCAATTATTAAGAGTTGATGATGCCTCAGACGATGTAGCCGGAGCAGATGATATTGGTGATCAAAATGGAGATAATTATGTGTATAACGAAATTGGACAATTAATAGAGAACAAAGCTGAAAATATTAATTATATTTATAATGCCAGTGGATTGGTGATCGAGGTGCAAAAAAATAATACACCTTTGGTGAAGTTCTTTTACAACGATAAGGGACATAGAGTTCGTAAAGAATCATATAATCCTGATACGGGTCGTCTAGCCTATACAGAACATTATGTTAGAGATGCAGCAGGAACTGCTATGGCGATTTATCGTAACAAACGGGTTGTAGAGAATACGATTTATGGTTCAAATAGATTAGGAGTTATAAAATCTGATGGTACCCGTTTGTATGAAATAACGGATCATTTAGGTAATGTACGAGCTGTAGTGGGTAGAGATCCTAAAGGAGGAGTGATGAATGATAATATCGCTGTAGATTACTATCCTGGTGGGATGGCGATGCCTGGTAGAAGTTCAAAAAGTGATTATCGATATGGATATCAAGGAAAGTTTGCGGAAACTGATCCAGAGACTGGAAAACCTGCTTTCGAACTGCGTTTATATGATCCAAGAATTAATCGATGGTTAACCACAGACCCAATGGGTGAGTTTAATTCGCCTTACTTGGCTATGGGAAATAACTGGATAAATTTGGTTGATCCTACTGGTGGTATGACAGATCCTCCTACAGATTATGATTTGGGAAGCCTAGATGAAGTTATTATAAATGCACCTGGAAGTGGAGGAGGTGGTCTGCAACCCAATGGTATTAACATTGATTTACTTTGGAAACCTCTAACTGTAGATATTCTTAGGAATTATGTTTCACAAAAATATCCTGGATTTTCAAGAGAAGCTACTTTTTCAAGAGCTGGAGCACTTTTTGAAGATGCCTTTGTCAATTTTGCTAGTCAAAACCCAAATTTACTACCTGGATTCTATCCATCAGTAGATAAGTCTAGTAATAGAATCCCTGATGGTTATTCAACTGTTGCTCATATGGGAAACAGAGGTCTTATGTTTTATCCAGGAAATAATTATGTAGAAGTAAAAACCAAACCTGTTACCCTAACTGCACAAATACAAACTTTCATTGATGAGTTAGCCTTAAAAGGAGCTGCTTCTGGTATTCCAAACTACCCAGTTAGTTTAACTTTTGTTACACCAGCAGGAACTCATATAAGAAAAGATGTATATAATACAGCTAATAGACTTTTGAGAGGTACAGAACAAAAAGTGATACATATAACGGCATATTATAAGATGACCGATAACCATATGCGTGTTAGTTTTAGTACTTTTGGTAATGCGTCTGCTCACTATTTTTCTAATGACGTTTTTCTTGACTAATAATTTATGTTTTTAAATTTTTTTACCATATTGTTATTTATGAACCAAAGTTTTGAAATTCTTAAAACAGGTGACCCCGATGTTAGAAAACTTCTCGGAGAAAAAATTTCTTCTGAAATATGTGAATTTAATTCTGCTAACATTTATGAATTGAAAAATGAAAGATATTTAGTTGTACCGAAACAATTAAGTAAATATGTCATTTTATATCACTCAAAAGATGAATTAGAAAAGCATATTAAAGAAGAGTGTTTTCCTATTGAAGATTATGAAACTGATAGTCTAGTTGAACCAGAAAAAGAAAACATAAAGGAAATAAAAGATAGTATAGGGATTTATATTCAATATTTAGAAAAAAAACTCGATATTTTAAATAATTTTAGTAGTCAAATCTCTAATATTTCGAAGATAGAATCTTTACAAAGAGCAATTGATGGCTATGACAAAGATAAACTAACAAAATATGATATTCTTTGTATAGGCCTATATACTAATGAGATTTTTCGCATAGATACAAATTCTTCGTGGAATATTGAGTTGGTTTTTACATTAAACACTTATTGGTATCCAACTATAATTAATCAAAAAGACAAATATGATGTAGCAAGTAAGGTGTATAGTTCTTTTTTTGAAGGAGAGTATTTAGATTTAGTTTTCTTTTTTAAACTAGAGAAAGCTAAATATCTTGGCTATGAACCCTTTTCAAAAGAACATACAAGATACATGCAATCTAACATTCCGAAATAAGACCTTCGCACTCCTCTATCACTAGAAAGTATCTAGAAGTGTCAAAAATTGGCGGCAAGAGTGAACCAATAAAGCAAACAGCTATACATTACAAAAATGTATAGTTGTTTTTTTAATATATCGGCATATAATTACATGGAATACTAGTATGATACTGTCGGTTGTAGAGATCATTATAATCGCATGAAAAATCATGTGTAATCTTCGTTTATCCCTTGTGTAGCCTGTAAAAGATAGCCAAAAAGCATCACCCGTTTTCCGTGAAAACGGGTAACAAGCATGCCAAAAATCTTATGCAAACCTAATATCTTGCACACTCAGAATTCTTGAGAGAATCAATATTTAGCAACACGAATATAAAAAGGGGTAAAAGGTATACGTTGCGTATTCATCTAAGGGAAATATAACTGTTATTATACCAAAATTATAAACCAAACAGATCAAATCAATGAACAAAAAAATCGTATCAATCATTCTTCAAAAAACTAAGAAAAGTTTTATTGTTGGGGTATTATTGTCAACCACATGGATACATGCTCAGTTATTCACACATGTGGACACAGCTGGAGTAGAAATAAGTGGGAACACTGTTGTATCCGTCGCTAATACATCTTGGAATAACTCGGGGGGGAGTAGCGCAGAAACGCTTGGCGAAAATGGATATGTCTCAGGAATCCCGTCTTACGGGAAATATCTAAAATTAGGACTCTCAGACGTTACAGGAGGACATAATTGGGATGAATATAGCTATTGCTTTTATGTGCTGCCTAATGGCAATTTAGATCTTTATGATGGGCCAACTAAAATGCTTAGGTCTACTTATAGTGCTGGCGATGTGCTAAAAATCGAAAAATTAGGAAAAACCATCAACTTTTATAGAAATGATGTAACCATAGGCACCATAACCAATATCCCAGAAACAAAACTTCATGTCGATTATATATTTTTTGATCAATATGGCGAAATTACGTTTGTAGATTTTGCTTCTGATCAAAATCCAGATAACCGAAACCCTTGGACAGTAGAAGGGAACAATCTTTACACTTCTGTTATTGAGAATAATGTAGGAATTGGAACTAAAAACCCAGGCTCTTGGAAACTAGCTGTAGCAGGAAAAGTAGTAGCCGAAGAAGTGAAAATCGCCCTGCAAAACAATTGGCCCGATTATGTTTTTAATCATGATTATACATTGCTAACACTAGCGGACGTCGAAAAACATATTAACGAAAAAGGGCATTTGCCTAACATACCGAGTGCCAAAGAAGTCAGTGAAGAAGGAATTTTTATGGGGGAAATGAATGCCAAATTACTTCAGAAGATAGAAGAGTTAACACTCTATACCATTCATCAGGAAAAAGAAATAGAAGAATTAAAATCTTTAGTCCAAAAACTACTAGAAGCAAAGCAATAAGATATGCTTGATATGGAAATATGAATTTCATATTTCCATATTTACTCACAACAACTCAAATCAATTCTTATGAAAACAATCATTCAATACATCAAGCTTATGGAGCGAATTGATCAATTTGTTCGTTTACAGGCCACAGGAGAGCCAGAAGAATTTGCTCAACGATTGGGGATATCAAAAGCAACACTGTATCGTACTATCAAAACTATGAAAGAGCTTAATGCACCTCTTGAGTATGATATAACGCTGCGTAGCTTTATCTATAGAGAATCAGTAGGATTTAAGTTTGGGTTTTACGAAACTGACTTATCACATAATCCACGAATCTTGAACAAGTTTTTTTAATCAATACTTAAATAAGCACACAACTTACCAAAATCATACAAATTAAAATCATGAAAAAATTCAATTTGCTATTGCTGTTTGTAACACTAAGCATAAGCCTAAATGCTCAAATCACAATCGATGGATTAGTTCATCACTGGCCTTTAGATGGAAATGCCAATGATGTAAAAGGAAATAATAATGGGGTTCTTGTCGGTAATCTAGTACCCTCTACAGGTAAAAACGGTGCAGCAAATACAGCAATGTACTTTAACGGGATAGAGGATTATATTAAAATATTGTCACCTCAATATCAAGAGGTTACAATCGCATTTTGGATAAAGCCAGACGGGATTATAAATGACATGAGGTTTGTTTCTGGTATAGATGATACCGATGATTACGCTTTTGCAATGCGCTATGCAGATGCAACAATACAAGTATGGAGACCCTGGAAAGCTACAATTAATGTCTCTAATGAAACTGATCTGTTAAATTGGTCTTTAATTTGTGTGACTATTGATGCCAACAAAAATGTAAAGGGCTATTTTAATGGTGTTCCGGGAGTAGGGCAAAGTGTTAATTTTACGTGGCCCGAATATTTAGGAATTGGAAGAAGATTTTTTTATAATGGTAGTAATTTTGGTACCAACTTTAAAGGTAGTATGGACGAATTCATGATTTTTAACAGAGTCTTGTCACCGCAAGAAATTCAAAGTTTGTATACCAATACTCCAGTAGTAGATAGTTTTTGCGACACCTTACATTGCGCCGATAGTAAGGTAGGGATCGGTACTACAACACCCGATATGAAACTAACCGTAAAAGGTAATATTCATGCAGAAGAAGTTAAAATTGACCTAAGTATCCCGGCTCCTGATTATGTATTTGAAAAGGATTACGATTTAAAAAGTATTGAAGATGTAGAAAAGTATATTATAGAGAATAACCATCTTCCTGAAATACCATCTGCAAAAGAATTTTCAGAAAATGGAATAATGCTTGCTGAAATGAACATGAATCTTTTGAAAAAAATCGAAGAATTGACATTGTATCTTATTGATCAAAATAAAAAATTAGAAAAGGCTAACCAAAATATTAAAGAGCTTAAAAAAGAAGTATTAGCTCTAAAGAAATAGTTTAAGAAGTAATATAAATTCAATACAATAATCCAATTTTATTTATATGAGCAATAACAATAATAAAAACAGTCACCTAAGAGTGACTGTTTTTATTAAAGTATTGAGAGTATAGTTACTTTTTATTGGACTGAAAAGATCAAAAAAAAATATTCTAGTTTCAAAAAATGAAACTACTTGGTCGTACTATTGTGGTTTAAAAAATAGGTTATCCTAAAAAAAATGATTTCGATAGGGTAACATATTGGTATAGAAGTAACATATATGTTTATAGATACATTAACAATAGAACTTTTGTTATTGAATGTAAAAAATGAATCAGTAATATAGACCCAATATAGTATTACTATAAATTAATATATGTAATAGCTTATATTCGCCTAAAAATCATATTTTTGAGGCCCTTTTTGAAGACATGATGATTATGAGAAAAATACAATTGAACAAGGTAAAAGCCTTCAACCTACAAGAAATGCTCTTAGTATTGGCAATTATTGGGATTCTACTGCTAATTGCATTACCTAATTTTTTACCATTGATTGCACAAACTAAAGCGCAAGAAGCTAAAATACAGCTAAAGACGATTAGCAATATGCAAACGCAGTATCGTTATCTTAATTCTAAATATTCTATTGATTTTACAGAAATCAACTATGAAGCTCCAAAAACGGTTAAAACCGGTGGTACAGCCAATTATGCCTATGAGATCTTAGAAGCTACAGTCTCTAATTTTAAGGCAAGAGCTACAGCTGTGGTTGACTTTGATGGCGATGGGGTATTTAATGTATGGGAGATCGATGAAAATGGTAGTCCAAAACAAATTGTAAAAGATTGATACTACTTATTCAAATATTTACCATCTGTACACTTGCAGTAATTATATATCAGGACCTTAAAGATCGTGAGGTATATGGTATGGCGTTTCCGGTATTGATAAGTCTATTAGGTACTTTACATTATCACCATACTTCTCAAATCGACTTTTTGTATGCCATACTAATCAATATCGCTTTGCTCATTGTAATTGTTGGATTATTGTACGTATATACGTTGATAAAAATAAAGAAACCATTTTTTAAAGAAGTATTTGGCTGGGGAGATGTACTCTTTTTTATAGGATTAGCAATTGGCTTTCCTACGGTAACATTTATAATCATTTTTGTGTTTTCATTGATTTTTTCTTTACTGGTGTGGTTAGTACTAAAAAACCAAGCAAAACATAATACAGTTCCTCTGGCGGGATATATGGCGGTATTTTTAGGAGTAGTTTTTATTGCTAATTGGATGATTAATACATTAACCTTGTATGTAATATGAGTAATATTTCAACATATGAAATACCGGTTCATCTTAAGCAATTGATTACCTCTAATCAGGCATTTCATTATAGGATAGTACCGATAGCTAAAGAGGATGGAGTACTACATCTAAAAACTGACGCTGTTAATCCTGATAGCCTCAAAAAAGAACTAACTATAATTCTTGGGTGTGAGGTTATAATTATTTCTGAAACTAAAGAAAATATACAATCATATTTAACCTTTAATTATAGGAAGACTACAACTTCTGTAAGTGAAAAACTTGAGTACGAAGATCGTTTTTTACAAAAACTAATTACTACTGCAAAAGATTTTGGCAGTAGTGACATCCATATGGAACCCTATGAAAAGTTTTGTAGAGTGCGTTTCCGCTTAGATGGAAAATTAAAAGAACAATATACCATTACCAATACAGAGTATCCACAATTAGTAAATCAAATAAAAATACAATCGGGGTTAGATATTTCTCAAAAAAGATTAGCTCAAGACGGTCGTATTACCTTTAAAGAAGGTAACGATGAGTTTGATATTAGGGTATCTACAATGCCTACGCTATATGGAGAAAAAATTGTATTACGGTTACTTAATCGTAATACACAAGAAGTATCTCTAGAGGATCTTGGTTTTACAGACGAAGAATTGATGGTGTATCGCGATGCGACCAGAAAGAAACAAGGAATCGTTTTGATTTCAGGTCCTACTGGATCGGGTAAAACGACAACGCTTTATGCCACCTTAAAAGAGTTAAATGAAGAGGTTTCCAATATCCTAACGATAGAAGATCCAATAGAATATACGCTCGAAGGTGTTAATCAAGTGCAACTTAGAGAGGATATAGAGTTTGATTTTCCGGCCGCATTACGTACATTTTTACGTCAAGATCCTGATATTATTATGGTCGGGGAGATTCGTGATGATCGTACCGCCGCCATGGCCATTAAAGCAGCACTTACCGGGCATTTAGTACTATCAACAATACATACTAATTCTGCATGGGCAACAATTTCGAGATTAATTGATATGAGAGTGCCTGCGTTTTTGTTAGCCACTACCATTACGATGAGTATTGCGCAACGTTTAGTGCGTAAGTTATGTCCGCATTGCAAAACACAGAAAAAAACTGAAGTTAAGGATTTTCCACAGGATTTTGAGATTACTGATGAGTTACATCAACATTATGTAGCAGTAGGGTGTGATCGTTGTTATCATACCGGGTATTTGGGGCGTAAAGCGATTTATGAAATATTGCCCATTACCAAAGAACTTGAAACTGCAATACGGCATAATGAGCTGCAAATAGATGATTATATAGAACGAAGAGATATTAATACATTACAACATAATGCCATACGCATGGTTATAGAAGGGGAAACTTCGGTAGACGAAGTATATGCGTTATTGGCTGATAATTGAACAAAAAAAGATGAATTTAAAACAAAAGATTAGTAGTATAGGTATCGCATTACTTATCGGAATACAGGTTCTGGCCCAGGATGGTTTCCAGAATCAGGCTCAGGATAATACGCGTATTGCTACGATCGAAAATAAGCTACAATTGCTTAATGTAGATATACCAGGCCTAACAGAGAAGGTAAATGTAAATATTTCTAATACATCATTACTTAATTTTTTACGAGCTGTATCACAAGTACATAGGATCAATATTAATCTTGCCGACGAGCTTAATGCGATTACAATAGTTAATGGATTTAATGATGTTACTGTTCAGGACCTCCTGGTATTTTTGGTGAAAGAATATAATCTGGATATAGGATTTACCGGAAATATACTCTCTGTAAAAACCTATTCTGCACCTGTAGTAGCGCCCGTTGAAAAAGAAATCGTAGTACAATATGATGTACTATCCTCTGCGCTATCAACTGATTTAAATAATGACCCATTACCAAAAGTGTTTAGAAAAATTACTGAAGTTTCTGGAAAGAATCTCTTATTTACACCAGAACTAAACAATAAAAACCTAAACCTGTTTATTAGTAATGTTCCTTTTGATATAGCCATGAAGAAACTGGCCGAAGCGAATACTATGGATTTTAGAAAAACTAAGGACGGGTTTTATGAGTTTGCTGCTTTTCCGCAAGCTGGAAATTCTGGCGGTGGCGGAAGAAGCTATCGTTCTCGTAGACCGAATTTCTCTTATAAAGTATTAGATACTCTGGCCAGAGTAGTTTCGGTAGATTTAAATAATACTCCTGTAGCAGATGTTATTTATACCTTTGCAGATGATTTAAAGCTTGATATTTTTACGGCCTCTCCACTAGAAAATGCGGGTACAGTAACAGTTAAAACTGAGTCTATTACTTTTGATGCGTTATTGGTAAAGATTTTTGAGAGTAGTATTACAACATCTAATCCAGCTCCCGTTTCTAATCAGAGTACTACCAATAATTATAATGGGCAGCAACCAAATCAACAAACTAATAGAGCTTCAACTTCAGGGGCATTTACATACAAACGAGAAGGCGATGTATACTATTTTGGAACTGAAGATCAATTAGCGCTTAAAAAAATCGAATTGGTGCAAATGATGCATCGTTCAATTGCTATGTTGGGAGATGCTAACCCATCAACGTCTTATGGAAACAGTTTTGGGAACTCTAATTTTGCTACGGGTGGAACAAATTTTTTTAATGGAGGTACTAATCAAGGATTAAATCAAGGTGGTATCAATAATAGAAACCAAGGAAGATCTTCAATTAGAAATACTAGTGGCTCTAATGGCGGAGGTAACCAACAGGCAGGTTCGATATCTGATGTTTTTCCAGCTACAATTACAGAAGGTCTTGATGTAAAAATTGATACCGAACTTAATAGTTTTGTGGTTAGTGGTCCTGGTACCAGGGTTGAAAAATTTAAAAACTTTATTAAATATATAGATAAACCGGTTCCTCTTATTCTTATCGAAGTAATGATTCTTGAAGTAAACCGTTCTGCTACAGTAGAAGCTGGGGTAGAATTTGGTATCGGAAAAGAACCTGTTACAACCGAAGGTAGAGTTTTTCCGAATACCAGTATTACACTTGGTGCTGAAACTATTAATAGGGTAATTGGTGGGTTTGATGGATTTGGTTCATTAAACCTGGGGAATGTAGTTCCTAATTTTTACATGGATATCAAAGCCATGGAAACTAATGGTAATGTAAAAATACTATCAACTCCAAAATTAAGTACTCTTAACGGTCACAAGGCATATTTATCTAGTGGACAAACCACATATTATGCGGTAACAAGTCAAAATATTTTTGGATCACAAAATCCACAGACCTCAGAAATCGTAAATTATTTACCGATCGACGCAGAACTTGCATTAGAGTTTAAACCTTTTGTTTCTGGTGATGGTCAGATCACTCTTGATATACAAGTGATTCAATCTAATTTTAGTGGAGAGCGTATTGCTGAAGATGCTCCGCCAGATATTAATAGCCGTAGATTTTCTTCCATCATGAGAATGAGAGCTAACGATGTTGCCATCTTAGGAGGAATCGAACAAAAAGTAAAGAATGACTCTGGATCTGGAGTACCAATATTAGCGCGTATTCCTTTAATCAAATGGCTGTTTAGTAAAAGAGTTAGAGAAGATTCCAAGAAAAAGTTAAATGTGATTATAAAACCAACTGTATTTTATTAATGCTGGAGTTCTTATCCTCATATCGACCTTTTGGAAAAACAATCTTAGCGTTAGAACATACTAAGCAAGATACTAAACCCCTTGTTTTTGGATTAGAATTAGTTCAAAAAAAGGGAGAATTAGATATCGATCAAACCTTCGAGTTAGACCATCCTGAAGAAATTGATAACATAGTCAAAACGACAACACCCGCATATGTCGTTATAACCGATGATCAGATTTTATCAAAAGAAATCTCTCAAACAGGAACAGATACAGAAATTCTTGCTGAAGCTTTTCCAAATCTTAATCTGAACGATTTTTATTATCAAATTCTACGTACATCGAATACTTCTTTTATTGCTGTATGCCGAAAACAATACATAGAAACGATAATAGCCGCGTATCAAAAAACTAGAATTAGAGTTGTAGGAGTTCATCTTGGAGCGTTAAAAGTCATTACATTATCAGACTTTGTAAAAAGCGACATGGTCAATACTAATACAAAGCAAATAAGCTATGTAGATGGCGATATCGTTTCAATGACCGATAGAAGTGATACAATTCGTGAAGAGTACACCATAGAGGGGCTCAATTTTTCATCAACCCATACGTTGCCTTTGGCCGTTGCTCTTGATGAAGTGCTGCATAGTGAAAAAATTTCAGGTAATATTCAAAATGGAAACGAAGAACTGCAAAAGCAATATAGAGAATCCCTATTCTTTACAAAAACACTGCAAATAGGAGTTGGATTTCTTTTGATAGCATTATTGATCAATTTTTTTGTATTCAATGCAAAATATAAAAAGTGGCAAGGCCTTCAAGAAGAATTGCAAGTGTTCACAACACAGCAGGAACAAATAAAAAATAAACAATCTGATGTTAATACAAAGGAAGCTTTGGTGCAAAGTATACTTACCACCGGGTTTTCTAAAAGCTCTTATTATATTGATCAGATGATACAGCTGTTGCCGAATACAGTAGTGCTAACCTCATTTACGTTTCAACCCTTAGAAAAACCTATTCGTAAGGATAAAATAATCGACCTTAGTACGGATGTCGTTTCTGTTATAGGAAAATCAACAGACAAAGAAGAGTTTACTACCTGGTTAAGAGCTCTAGAAGGATTGTCATTTATTGAGTCGGTAACTATAGTAGAGTATGGATTGGATAAAAAAAACACTTCAGATTTTGAATTAACCATAACAATCAAGTCGGATGGAACAACGAACTAAAAATATACTATTAGTAGCTGGGTTGCTGTGCATGCTTGTTATTGCATATTATTATGGTTTTGCAAAAACTTTTGCAATAAGTGATGAATTAAACACATTAGAAAATCAGAAAGAGGAATATCAAGAGGCTCCAATTCAATTGGCTGCTTTGACAAAAAAAGAAAAACAACTCGATGTCATTTTAGCAAAGAACAATGTTGAAGGAAGTTCTTTACAACATAACCTCTTGAAAACTTTGAATGTTTTATCAGATTCTACCCATGTAAAAGTTGTTGCCTTTGAGGAGCCTCATCAATTTATTGATGAAACTACAAAAAAAGGAACAATAACCTATGATTTTACATTACAAGGGGGATATAAGGCATTGATAGAAGTTATATATGTATTAGAACAAAAATATAGCTTTGGGAATATAGTTCAAGTTGATTTTGAAAAAAAGAAAAATTTTAGAACAGGAGCAAGATATCTACAGTGTAGAGTATTGTTGCAACGATTGAATTAATAGTAATAGAATAATAAGATATTATGAATTATAAAGTATACGGTATAGCGACTTTCTTAGCTTTAATGTGCATAAGTTGTCAAAGTATCAAAATTAATAGGACGAGTATGCATACTTCTGTAACTAATCCTATCGCTTTAGGAGTTATAGGCATACAGAAAAAAGATGTGCTTAGTTCAGATTATAGAGTGTCTGCGATACCAGAATATAAAGAAAAAATAAGAGTAGGAGTAACTGCTTCAGAATTTACAACAACAACTTTTGATGCATATCAAAAAGTCTCTAAAGATAATGCGCAACAAATTAAATATGTAGATTCTCTTGAGAGCAAACCTCGCTTTGTGACACTCAAATTATTGGATCGCGTTGCTACTTTATCAGAACTACAAAAAGAGTATAACACCACTACCATTTCATATTTGAAAAGTCAAAAAGAAGCTACAATAGTTACTTCAGTTTCTTTGGCATTACCTACTGGAATGGTTGAAGAAATTATAGCTTCAGAGGCTGTGTTTTTAAGTAATAGTGGATATAAACAATATCATTTGTCATTAATAAACGGTGGAAAAGTATCCAAAAAAATCAGTTTTGATAGAACCACAATTTTTGGATATGAATTATCCTTTTTCTGCTGGAGTGAAAATGATAGAAAGCAAATAGTGCTTGCAAATATTATAGACGAAAAAACATCTTGTTCGAAAAATGCATATCGAGACGCACAAAAGGCTTTGCAAAAAATGAATTATTTTAAATTATGAAGATGAAGAAATTATCTATATATCTAATAGGTTTATGTATATCTTTTTGTACACTTTTTAGTTGTGAAGAAGTATTGTTTGAAGAAGATTTAACAGATAAAAGAATAGTACTTATTGCTCCAACTGATAGTACTACAGTGCGAAATACATCGGTAGCATTTAGTTGGGAGGCAGTTGACCTGGCAACTAATTATCGATTACAGGTGGCTCAACCTAATTTTGAGAATGCCTCTCAAGTGGTATTAGATACAACTATAGTAGCAACGAGCTTTACTGCTAGCCTATTAAAGAACGAGTATCAATGGCGTGTAAGGGCCCAAAATCCAGGCTCAGTAACACCATATACAACGGCTATGTTCACAGTTATTGAAAGTGAAGATTTTTCATCTACCGAAGTGATACTAATCGCACCAATGGAAAATGAAATCACAAATACTGCTAATGTGGATCTACAATGGCAATCTATTACCGATGCAAAAACGTATCGAATTCAGTTATTAAATAATAGCGATCAGGTTATCCAAGAAGAGGCTACTACCACAACTTCAATTTCGGTTACATTCCCAGAAGGGGTTACCAAATGGCAAGTACGTGCAGAAAATGATACTCAAAGTACATTGTACACTACAAGAACGTTAACTTTAGACAGTATGGCACCTAACCAACCTGTTGCAGTAACGCCTGCAAATAATGCTACGCAAAGTGATACTGTTGTTTCATTTAGTTGGACTAGAGAAGCTGTTGCCGGTACAACAGAGATTGATAGTATTTATGTGTATAAGGATGTAGCACTTACAGAACTGGCAACCAAAGATGAGGTGACATCACCTTCTGATATTACTTTGGAAACTGGTACAACATATTTTTGGTTTATAAAGGCATTTGATCAGGCAGGTAATGAGAGTGATCCTAGTGATGTGTCTCGTTTTACAATAAATTAATACGTATGCTAAAAGGTAAAAAAGGACTATATATTTTGTTGCCGGTTGTCGCTTTTGTTTGGGGTGCAATTATTTTTCAAGTAGTAGGGGCGTTTTCTGATGAAGATCCTGTATTTGAAAAAGGTGCAGAAGTAAATATTGCTCCTCTAGAAGAAAAAGAACGGGATACCTTTAGTATTGGTTTTATAGAACGAGATCCCTTTTTAGGAACGCTTTATAAGCCTAAAAAGAAAGTGGTCGTTAAACCCAAATCTATAACCAAAAAACCTCCTTTAGTTTGGCCTTCTATTATTTACAAAGGAGTAGTTTCGGATCATGGTAATGCCAATGCCATATATTTAATAGGTATTAATGGTACGGACCAACTTATGCAATTAAAACAAACCATATCTGAAGTGACATTGATGCGAGGGGGATCAAATACAGTACGGGTAAAGTATAAAGGAAAAATTAAAGAATTTAAAATTGCGAATTGATTTTTTTTCAAAAAATAAAGGCACAGGCAATGCAGTTTGCCATACTTATATCGGTATTGGTAGCATTGGTGTTAGGTGCATTTTTGCTCCTTACACATGTGCAATCTTTCTTTAAAGTTAAGTCTCAAGAGTTGATACAAGCTTTTGAAGACTCTAATACATTACTGTTTAATACTCTTGATTCAACAACAGCAGTTGGTGATACTATTAGTTCTGTGTTAGGCCCTAAAACTAATAAACATATCATAAGTTATCATGGGGCTTGGCTGAAGCGATATGCCGCCGTAACCGTACATAATCGTAAGGCTAGCAGAATTGCATTTACAGGGTCTGAGCGTTCTGATAGAACTCCTAACTTATATTTGGTAGACACCAATTCTCCTTTAGTTGTTGTTGGTGATACGCGATTGGAAGGAAATAGTTACTTACCGAAACAAGGTGTAAAAGCCGGTAATATTTCAGGAACGTACTATCAAGGCAATAATCTATATTACGGTAAGGCAATAGAGAGTAATGAAACGTTGCCTAAGTTGCAAAACGAATGGATCACATATCTTGAAGGAGTTATTAAAGGAAGCCTGGTCGATAATGCTATTTCAATTTCGTTAGAGGATGAAATTATGAACTCATTTCATAAACCAATTAAACTTTTATATGATTCTGATGCTATTTATATTGGAAAAGAAAAAATAATAGGTAATGTTATAATTCAATCCACTCAAAAGATTGTAATTGGACCAGGAGCACAGTTAAAAGATGTCTTGTTAATAGCACCAAGAATTGTTATAAAAAATGATGTAAAGGGGAGTTTTCAAGCGATTTCAACAAAGAACCTAGAGATTGGACAGCGATGTTATCTATCATACCCTTCTTCTGCTATACTACTAGATAAAAATATAGTTCAAAAAAACACAAATAGTAATCAAATACAAAATACTACTCCCAATTTTTCTATTGGTTCAGGTACTGTGATAGAAGGTTCGGTGGTTTATTTAAAAAATAAAAGTAATACCGATGATCGAATAAAAACTCATTTAATTATGGCCCAAAAAGCTGAGGTCGTTGGAGAAATATATTGCCAGGGGAATATTGATATACAAGGGATAGTTAGAGGTTCTATGTATGCAAAACAGTGTATTGCAAGACAATCGGGTTCTGTATATCTTAATCATATATACAATGGTAAAATTCTAATGAATCCTGTAAAAGACTATTCAGGCTTACCTTTTTCGAATTCAAAAAATAATATCGCAAAATGGTTATATTAAAAAAAATACAGGCAGCTACTTTGGTTGAAGTTCTTACAGCTTCGGTATTGATTATTATTGTATTTATGGTTGCAAGTTTGAGTTTTAATAATGTTTTTGCTAATCAAATAAAAAGAGATCATACTGCAATAGAAAATAGAGTTAAAGCATTAGGATATTTTTCAATACATGGTACTATGAAACTGCCTTATGCTGAAGATTTTGAAGGCTGGGAGATCATGATTACTTCAGAAAGTGGAAAAACGGTTTTGGTTTACAGTAAAGAGGGAGTTGAACACGAAAAAGTATTTGCCAGATGAGTAAGATCACTTCAAAAATAAAAGCATTTACGCTAACCGAGATTATGGTAGTTATTGTAATCTCGACAATTGTTGCTGGATTGGCATTTACTGTTCTTGGAGTTGTTCAAAATAATATGCGTACTATTGGTGATAATTATGAAAAAAAATCAAAAATTAAATCTCTGGAAACAGCATTGACAATTGATTTTAATTCATTTTCTGATGCTACCTGGGATTCAAAAGAAAATAAATTAAAAGTATTTTCTCCAATAGGAGAACGAGTTTATCAATTTTATACCGATAGTATCGTTACTAATATTGAAACCTACCCTGTACGAGTAGAAGAGAAAATATTCTACTTTGAAGGAAAACCTGTGACTTCAGGAGTGATAGATGCAATAAAGTTGAATTTTGATAAGAAACAAGTATCCCAACACTTGTTTGTATTTAAATATAATGATCCAACCCTACATTTTTAGCATATGGGAATAAAAATTTCGACACCCAAAAAACAACCTCAAAAGAACAATTCTTTTGATATCTCTAAGGTATTAACCAAGGAGATAACATTGTTTGGAAACGCATTTTCTGCTAAAAAGAAAGAGCAATGGTATGCAGAGCTTAACGTTCTTTTAAAATCGGGAATAGATCTTAGAAGTGGTTTAGAGTTGCTGGCAGAAACACAAAAGAAAGAAAAGGATCAAAAATTAATGCAGTCAATGTTATCCCAATTAGTAGATGGTAGCTCTTTTTCGGATATACTTAAAAAAGATAAAAATTTTACAGACTATGAGTATTATGCAGTAAGAATAGGAGAGCAGACAGGACAATTGGCACAAATTACGATAGAACTTAGCGAGTTTTATAAACGTAAAAATGAACTACGTCGAGAAATCATATCATCACTTACATATCCTATAATTGTAATGTGTACAGCCCTGTTGGTTATTGTTTTTATGTTACGTTATGTTGTACCTATGTTTGTTGATATTTTTAGGCAAAACAACGTAGAACTTCCTGGTATTACTAAGGGGATTATTAGTTTTTCTGATTTTATAGGTACTCATGGTTTGGCATTACTAATAGGTTTATTGATTGGTATTGGCGGTATTGTTTTTATTTCTAAAAAGCAATGGTATCGTAAAATAATTGGAAATTTTCAATTAAAACTACCTATTCTGGGAGACTATTTTAGAAGAATATATATGGCACAATTTACACAGGCAATTTCGTTATTAACTTCAGCAAAAGTGCCAATGGTAGAGAGCATAGATTTGGTAAAAAACATGATCAATTTTTATCCCTTACAAGAAGGTTTAGAAAAGGCTAAACAGTCTATCTTAACAGGAGGTACATTAAGTACATCATTTAATAATAATCCCATTTTTGATAAAAAAATGATTGCCATGGTTCGTGTGGCTGAAGAAACTAATCAAACCGAGTATATTTTTCAGAAATTAAATGAACAGTATAATCAACAAGTCAAATATCAATCCCAAATCATTTCAAATGTATTAAATCCTATGCTAACTATTTTTGTTGGTATCATCGTTGGTGTAATTCTAATTGCTATGTATTTACCAATGTTTAGGTTAAGTAGTGTTATTGGGTAAATGATGTAAATAACTTGTGATTATTTTATAAAAAGTTATATTTGTCGCTTCGTTATAATTGCATAAATCATAACGAGACGTAAACATTTTTTAAGACGGAGAGGGAATTCTTTCTCCGTTTTTTGTTTTTTTTATGGCTTATTTTATAATGTAAATTAACCTGCCGTCCATATGATCTGCTACACGTCCGTATGCAATCAAAGATGCTCCAATAGTCCATCGATTAGCAATTTGATACCAGAATGAATATCGCTGGTACAACCAATTGTTTTGAATATTTCTTGGACGGGTAACGTAAATTCCAAATTGCTGTAAAAAATAGAAGTTTCCTACTGAAAAATGGTGTCCTGCTGTAAGTGCAGAAGAAAAAGCAGAATCGCTAATAGCTTGTCGTTGTGCTATTTTTTCGTCTGACCAGTCATACCATAACTCTACACCTAGATTAAATCCATTAATTCCTGAAAGTGGCTTTAAAGCACCACCCATGATACCAATTAAAGGGTGATTGGATGATTCGGCCTCTCGATCTGAAGATCTGAGACTCGCAAACGACCCTAGATAATATCCCCAAGAACGGCTATATTGTTTCAATTCGCTTGGTTTTGGTTTCAATTTTAGATTATCTATGATTCGATCAACACCTATTGACAAGGTCGGGAAATTCATTCCTTTATTGGGTTGTTTTTGACCTCCGTTAGAGATGTGATTGTAATTAGCAGATACATTAATCGCATACTTGTCATTGATATGATAGTTGAGGTTTAAGGATAGAGCAAGGTAAAAACTGAAAGGAGTACTAAAGAGTACATTGTTCGGGTTAGTTTCTTCATCAAAAATAGTGTCCAGATAAGTAGCTCCTATAGAACCTCTAAGAGATAACTTAAAATTTCCTTGATATGTAAAGTAGGGTTCAACAAAATAGATAAGGTTGTAAGAGTTGCCTAAAACACTTGGGTTAGCGTAGTTAAAATATGTAAAAGCAAAACCTGTTCTACCGTAACAAAAACAAGTTTTCCATGCTTTATCGCTAGCGCGCAATTTGCTCATCTCTATTTGAAATCCATAAGGATTGGTTTGAGATATAGGTTCTAAATCTGGTGTATGTGCTATAATAAAGCCATAATGTGATTTAAGTCCATAAAATGTAGAGACCGTTTGGCAATACGACAATTGGCAAGATAGTACTAGTAAAAGAATTATGACTTTTTTCATATAAAAGTAAATTCGATTTCTAGTAAAGTTACTGAAATGCAACTATTTGTAGTTTGTTTTTTTGGTTTATAAAGAAAATATAACTTCTGTTTAAGCAATTTTAGTTGCTTTTCTTTTTTTTCGTTCTTTTGGTATTTGTAGGGAGTACTTCTTCGGGAAAAGGAAAAAGAATTGTTGAATTTTTTTCTGCAGCTATATTAGACAAGGTTTGATAAAGCCTCAGTTTTATTGCCGATGGAGATTGATCAATAAGTTTACCGGCTTCAAGTAATTTGGTTGCGGCTTGTTCTTCTGCCAATGCAAGAATGATTCTTGCTCTTCGAGATCGCTCTGCTTCCGCTTGATTTGCCATCATTCTTTTCATGTTCTCTGGCAGTTGTATGTCCTTAATTTTTACATCAATAATTTCTATCCCCCACTCTTTAGTTTCTAATTCTACAATATTTTTGATATTCTTTCCCATCTCTTCCCTTTTAGACAAAATAATATCCAATTCAACTTTACCGCAGACATCTCTTAACGCGGCTTGTGATAATTGCGAAATGGCAAACTTATATTCCTCTACTTCTAAAACTGCTTTTTCTGGATCGTTAATTCTAAAGAAAACCACACCATCTATACTACAGGGAACGTTATCTTCGGTCATTACTTCTTGAGATAGAATGTTGACTGTGATAACACGAATGTCGACTATTTGAATGGTTTCGACTAGTGGAATAATCCATCTAAATCCAGGTTGAAGGATTTTAATATATTTTCCAAATCTAAATTTGATAGCTCTTTTATATTCAAATACGATGCGTATTCCTGCTAAAAAGAATACTCCAATCAAGATGCTAATCAGTATAGAGGGATTCATAATGAATGATATTAAAATGTTTACACAATGATCTGTTTTATTAGATCATATCGAAGTATAAAGAGTATTGAAGTTATATAGTGTAGTAACTCAATAGTATGTCAAAATGATAACATTAAAAAAGAAGAAGGGCAGAGCTTCTATATCTTGTTATTAGCGGTCATTTTAAAGTTACGAAAATTAAGAAGGATAGCAAAAAATAAACTCTTAATTAAAAGCCGCTATATAACAATTATTATATCCTATTAACTAATAATTTGAAGGATTATAAATAGATATTATCAAAAGACCTGAAAATGTAGAGCTACATTTGATTTAGTACACTTCCACTGTTGCCGATTGTGAGCCAATTACATTTTTCACAATTTGTATTTTTTTCGTTCTCTCGTTTTCGGCTGGCCCATGTATCTAAATGAGAGCCATAATAACATTGACATTCTCAGGTCTTTTGATATGTTTAAGCGGCAAGATTTTCTTTACTCACCGGTAGGTTGCCTATGATCAGTTCCCCCAAATTTAAACTAGTATTAAATCGTATTGATATAGGACTTTGATTTCTAAGGGTGTCTAGGATATGTTGCAACCCTGATTCATGAAAATATATGTTTAAAATTCTGTTACTATGTTGAATGTTTTGCGGTAATACTTCACCATCTTTTATAATACCAAGATATCCCAGGTATTTAGAATTGTTTCCGTACAAATGTATATAGCCCATTTGATGTCCTCCACCTTTTGCGTAATTGCTGAAGATTAGAATATTGTAAGCCGCTATATTATGAGTGATGATCATTGAATTGGTTTTATGGTTGTTATACTTTTGGTATTGTTTATATCAAAAGTAATGTATACCATCTCGTCAGGAAAGAGGGAAAACACGCAATTTGATAAGGGGGTATTTCCCCTTATCATTTAATGCATCACATTTTAGCTCAAGTTATAGCCCTTTTATTTGAGGGTATATAGAAGTACTATTCAAACTTTTATCGTTATAAAGTTTTCGAAAAATAGAATCCTAATCCGCTATTGTTACTGTATTGAGGAGTGAAGGCAATTCCTTTCATCTTTTTGAATGGATTCCATGCGATTAAATGCTCAAAATGATATACTAGTTTTGTTGCTAATATTCCTATTCCTGCACCGACAAGAACATCTGAAAGATAATGCATATTGTTTGCTAATCGCAAACTACCCGTAGTAATCGCAAAAATATATCCACTATACGCTAAAACAGGATTTGTATTTTTGAATTCTTCAAATAAAACTGTTGCCGTTGTAAAAGCTGTTGTTGTATGTCCAGATGGAAACGAGTTGGCATGATCAGAGCCACCAGGTCTATATTTATGAACCTCCTTTTTTAGTAATGTACTTACTCCATTACTTATAATTGAGGATAGTACAAGGTTTTTAGTTTGATCAAACCAATGATTTCTGGATTGTACACCCATAATATCTGCGGCGTACATTTGAACAACAGGTGCATACCTTGTATAGTCATCAATACCAGAATAAAAATCATTTCCTACTAGGTTTCTAATATTTTTTTGAAGTGATTTTTCAAAACTACTTGTTGATAGAAGAACTCCTACAGTGATTAAGGATACAGGCAAAATTCTATTGGTTAAAGAGCCTTGTTCAGTAGTGAATTTGCTTTTTTCGAATTCATTAAATTGACGATTGGTGATTGGGGCCTCTGTGTATTGGGCATTAATAGTATTGAAACAAAAATAGATCAATACTAGACTTACTAGTATTCTCATAGCACAAATATTTTGGGGTTATAGTAGTTTGGGGCTACTGGTTATGAAAATAATGTATAAATATTAAAATATTGTTAAAATTATATGTTTTGTTAATAAATAATTAACAAATGTTGTTAAAAATTAGGATTCAGTAGAGTTTACACTGTTTTTTTATGGTTTCGCCATAGTTTTTTACAGTTTAAAAACGAATAATACTTGATAATGTTAATAGTGCTCTATTAGATCAAAATAAAATCATATCACTAAAGTATTTTTTAAAAAAGGCGTATATTTGCACGCAATTAAATTTTAATTGCCATGACAGCATATGAGTCCAAAATCGTTGGAGAAGGTTTAACCTATGACGACGTTCTTTTAGTCCCTGCTTTTTCCGAAGTGTTACCTAGAGAGGTAAGTATACAGACTAAATTCACAAAAAATATTACACTTAACATTCCAATTGTTTCAGCCGCGATGGATACTGTTACAGAAAGCCGTATGGCTATTGCCATGGCGCAAGAAGGAGGTATAGGTGTATTGCATAAAAACATGACTATCGAAGAGCAGGCGATTAAAGTTCGTAAAGTGAAACGAGCAGAAAGCGGTATGATCATAGATCCTGTAACCCTACCTCTTAGTGCCAAGGTTATTGATGCAAAAAATAATATGCGCGAGCATAGTATAGGCGGTATTCCTATTGTAGATGATCAACACAAGCTGATTGGTATTGTAACGAACCGTGATCTACGCTTTGAAAAAAATGATGATCGCCCAATCTCTGAAGTAATGACCAGTACTAATTTGGTTACAGTAGGAGAAGGAACCTCTTTACAAGAAGCAGAAGTGATTTTACAAGATAATAAGATCGAAAAACTACCTGTTGTTGATAAAGAGAACACCTTGGTAGGATTAATTACTTTTAGAGATATCACTAAACTCACTCTTAAACCAATGGCAAATAAGGATACATTAGGACGTCTTCGTGTTGCTGCCGCTATTGGTGTAACAGGAGATGCTGTCGAGCGAGCAGAAGCCTTAGTAGGAGCGGGTGTTGATGCTATTGTTATTGATACTGCACATGGTCATACCAAAGGCGTGGTAGCAGTTTTAAAAGAAGTAAAAACAAAATTTCCAACCTTAGAAGTTATTGTTGGTAATATTGCAACAGCCGATGCTGCAAAATATTTAGTAGAAGCTGGGGCTGATGCCGTAAAGGTGGGTATAGGGCCAGGCTCAATATGTACAACCCGTGTTGTAGCTGGTGTTGGGTTTCCTCAATTTTCTGCAGTTTTAGAAGTTGCTAATGCAATTAAAGGAACAGGGGTGCCTGTAATAGCAGATGGAGGAATTCGATATACCGGAGATATCCCTAAAGCACTAGCGGCAGGAGCAGATACTGTGATGCTGGGATCTTTATTGGCTGGTACTAAAGAATCTCCCGGAGAGACAATTATTTATGAAGGTCGTAAGTTTAAAAGCTATCGAGGTATGGGATCTGTAGAAGCAATGAAGAAAGGCTCTAAGGATAGGTATTTTCAAGATGTAGAAGATGATATAAAGAAATTAGTACCCGAGGGTATCGTAGGAAGAGTAGCATATAAAGGAGATTTGATAGAAAGTATACATCAATTTGTTGGCGGATTACGAGCAGGAATGGGATATTGTGGTGCAAAAGATATAGCAACACTAAAAGAAAAGGCACGTTTTGTAAAAATTACTGCTAGTGGTATTCATGAGAGCCACCCACATAATGTGACTATTACTAAAGAGGCTCCAAATTATAGTAGGAGATAATATATTTTCCTATTTCGTTTAGGATATCCTTTTAAAAAAATAACCCCTACGTAATTACGTAGGGGTTATTTTTTGAACCAAATAGATGGTGTTATTTACTTTCTTCTATTTTGATACCTAGTTTTGTCATCACCTTTTTTGTAAGGTCATAATTAGGATCAACATAGGCTAAACCACTCGTTGTTATTGTAAAAACCTGAGTGTATTTTTCTGCTTTAGCAACCTCTTCAAGCATTTTACCAATTTTTTGATATAATGGTTGAAGTAGTCTATTTTGTTCTATTTGTACTAATTGCGAACCGTTTTGGCGAAATTTTGCAATATCGTTTTCAAGAGTGATGATTTCTTCTTGTTTTGTTTTTTTCATAGGATCCGAAAAAGAAGCTTCTTTTTCCTGATATTCTTTAACCTTAGCTTGATAATCATCCACTTTTACTTTTAACTCTCCTTCAAGTTTAGTATTGTAAGCTTTTAACTCTTCTTGCACTTTAGTTAATTCTGGCATTTTAGCAAGAATAAATTCGGTGTCGATCGTTCCGGTTTTAGATTGAGCATTTAACTGTAAGCTTGTAACTAATACTAAAAATGATACTAATATCTTTTTCATTTTATTTTTTTATTTACTGGTTTTTAAATTTTTGCAAATATATAAGGTCTTACTCAATATCTATACCATTAGTTGCCTTTTTGAAAATTTATTCTTCATAAAGTACTCCGCGATGAGGTTTTAATGCATCTCTAACCGATTTCATTTCAGAATCTGTAACTACCATATATGCAATACTATGGACTTCATTAAGATCTTGGTACCCTGTGATGGTAATCGATAATTTTTCTATAGTAATGTATTCTTTGAGATGAATTTCGTGATGTTGTGCCGTTCTGCTGGCAGCCGGCCCTCTAAAATCCCAGATCAATTTTAGTTTTCTTTCCATTTATATTGTACGTAATCCTTGTTTATAAGGTCGTCATATTAAGTAGTAGCTAAAGATTTTAAAGCTTCAAAAAATATATGCCTAATGATTTAATACACTTTTTCCTTCTTCGGCAAATGCCTTAAAATCTTTCATATAAGCCAGAGATTGTTTTTTAAAAGCTCCAGGCATAAGAAACCCCATTATTTTCATAAAACCACTAAACCTAAATTCATTTTTAGAGATCCACTTTGTGTTTCCGTTAGGTAATTCTTCAAAATAATTTTCTTGAATATTATATACATTTTTGGCATCAAAAGTAAGATGTATGGCATCTGGTAAGTCTAGCATGGTAATGGTTTCAATCATTTCAAACTCTCTTTTGCCCATCTTATAGGTTAGTTTTGAGGTGGCTCCGGTTTTTCCTTTTTCTCCACTCAAATGCTCCATACTAATAAAACCTTTTTGCCAATGCTTCATATTTTCTTCGTTATCCATTTTCTTAACCACTTCATTTCTAGGTGATTTTATTTCGATATCAAGTGTATATTCCATTGTGTGATTTTTTGTTTGTTAGGTTGTAAAATATATACAATATACATAGATCATGAAAATTTTAAAAGCTAATACTATATATGTTGTTTAGTTCGTTAGAAAAGTGACTTGTAAAACATCTTAATATTGTTATTTTTGTCCGGTTTAGGGACTTTATCACGAAAAAATTATGCACAAAAAATCTTTATTATTTTTTTTAGGGGTTATTTTTTTTACACTTGTCAAAGCACAAGAATCAAAAGAAGTATTACTCTCTATTGATAACGCACCAGTATATGTTTCAGAATTTAAGAGGGTATATCTTAAAAACATTGATTTAGTTAAAGATGAATCTAAAAAAGATGTTGATGACTATCTTGATTTATTTATTAATTATAAGCTAAAGCTTAAGGAAGCCAAAGCTTTGGGGTTGGATAAAAAAGAAACGTATCTAAAAGAATTAGAAGGATATAGCAAACAATTATCAAAAGGTTATCTTACAGATACCCAAACTTCTGAAGCATTAATTAAGGAAGCATATGATCGTTCACAGGAGAGAATTAATGCAAGTCATATTTTAATTGGTTTAAACCCAAATGCAACGCCAAAAGATACTCTGGCGGCCTATCAAAAAATTTCTGAAGCTAGAAATAAAATCCTCGACGGGGCTTCATTTGAATCTATTGCTAAAACATATAGTCAGGATCCTTCTGTAAGTAAAAATGATGGAAAATTGGGATGGTTTTCTGTTTTTAGAATGGTTTATCCTTTTGAAAATTCGGCTTATACTACTAAAGTAGGAGAACTCTCTAAACCCTTTAAAACTCAATTTGGTTATCATATACTTAAGGTCAACAACAGAGAAAAGATGTTAGGAGAAGTAACTGTTGCCCATATTATGGTCGCTATTAATGATACCAGATCGGCAGTGCAAGCCGAAGAAAGAATTAAAGAAATCAACCAACAACTCAAACAAGGTGCACCTTTTGGATCTTTGGCTAAACAATACAGTGATGATCCGAGTACAGCAGTAGATGGCGGTAAGATAAGACGTTTTGGTCAAGGAGCTCTTAATTCTGAAAAATTCGAAAATGCCGCATTTAGCTTGCAAAATAAAGGCGAGATTTCTTCTCCTTTACAAACAAAATATGGATGGCATATTATTCAGCTTATAGAAAAACATCCTGTCAAAACATTCGAAGAAGAGAAAGAAAAAATAACAAAAAGGGTAGAAAAAGATAGTAGATCAAAATTGGTAACTACATCTTTTATAGCCTCGTTAAAAGAGAAATATAATGTCGTTCGAAATGAAGAAGCTATACAATATTTCAAGAAAAACATTTCGGATTCATTTCTGACTAATGAATGGGAAATTCCAGCAGATGACCAAAATCTTAAAAAACCACTATTTCAAATAAAAAAAGAGCAATATACATACAGTGATTTTGCTCGGTTTTTGAAAAAAGAACAATCCAGAGCAAAGAATTTTACAGAAGTTTCTTTATTTATCGATGAAGCTTACAAACAATTTGAATCTGCTACTTTACTTGAGTATTATAAAACACATCTGGAAGAAGATAATCAGGATTATGCAAATGTAATACAAGAGTATAGAGATGGATTATTACTTTTTGATCTGATGGAGTCTAAAATTTGGAATGCTTCTAGAACTGATTCTGTCGGACTTAAACAGTTTTATGAATCTAAAAAGAACAAATATGCTCAAAATGAAACGTATACCGTATTAAAAGCTTCTTCCTCAAAACAAGAAATAATTGATAAAGTGCAAAAATTACTTGGAGAAGGAAAGTCTGTAGACGAAATAAAAAAAGAAATAAATTCTGGAGATATAGTTTTAGTCATTTTTTCTGAAGAAGAAATGATAAAAGGAGAAGGTAAATTTCCAAAAGGTTTTAAAGCAGAAAAAGGAAAGATCTTCACATCAGAAGAAGAAAACTATATTACTTTGATTATGGTTAAAGAAATCTTACCTTCCAGAATTAAAACTTTTGAAGAGATTAAAGGGGAGGTAATCAATGATTTTCAGGAAGATATGGAAAGAAAATGGCTTGGTAAACTTAAGACCAAGTACACAGTGGATGTGAATGAGAAAATTTTAAAGAAAGTTAAAAGAGAATTATCTAAATAAATGAAATATTACACATTAATAATCTTATCAGTATTTGTCATTTCTTGCCAAAACTTTAGAAATCGAATAGATAAAGAAGTTATTGCCAGGGTAAATGAAACCTATTTGTATAAGGAAGATATTAAAGATTTAATACCTAAAGGTACACCAAAAACTGATAGTACTAATATCGTTAACAATTATATCAATACATGGGCTACCCGCCAATTGTTTATAGATCAGGCAAAACGTAACCTTACAGAACAAGAACTCAAAGAGTTTGATGAGTTAGTAAATAACTATAAAAGCACATTGTATATTAATGCATATAAGAATGCCGTGATTAATAAATCTATCAATATGGAGATTACAGATCCCGATATTGAGTCTTATTATGAACAAAATTTAGAAAATTTTAATCTTAATGAGGAGTTAGTAAAATTACGTTACTTACATTTGCCACCTGATTATGATGATATAGTTGCAACACAGCGACAATTAAATCGTTTTAAAGTAGAAGATGTTGAAGAATTAGAAGGGAAAAAACAACAATGTATAGCGTATTCTTTAAATGATTCTACTTGGATAAAACTAGATCAGATACTAAATAAAATACCTATTCTAAAGAAACAGGATAGATCAAAGTTATTAAAAGGTGGAAAATATATGCAGCTTAGAGATTCTACCGGAGTGTTTATGATAAAGATAAAAGATGTTTTAAAACGGAATGAAAAAGCACCGTTAGAATATATTAAACCTGTCATAAGACAAATTATATTAAACAAAAGAAAGCTGGAACTGGTAAAAAAAATTGAAAAAGATATCACAAAAGATGCAGTTGAGAACAAACAATTTGAAGTGTACAATTAAAATTTCAATAGTATGTGCTATACTTACTTTTAGCACACAACTTTTTGCTCAAGAAATTATTGAGGATGAAGTAAAGGATTCAATAATAGTTAATGATACCATAAGTGCGGCTATCGATTCTTTAAAAACTACAGTTGTACCTCCCAAGCCATTTCAAAGAATGAAAGTCGACGGTGTTGCCGCCGTAATAGGAGAACACGTAATTTTGGACAGTGATATAGATATTGCCTATCAGCAATTGATTAGCGAAGGAGTGTCAGCATCAGATGTTAGTCGTTGTGAGCTCGCAGGAAGTTTATTTGAAAATAAGTTATATGCCCATCATGCCGTTCAGGATAGTATAGAAGTCAGAGATGCCGAAGTTAATTCGATGGTCGATCAGCAATTAAACTATATGACCAATGAGTTGGGGACTATAGAAAAGGTATTGAGGTTCTACAAGAAAGATAACGTAGAAGATTTTAAGAAAGAGCTTTTTGATATTAACAAATCAAATCGTTTATCTGAACAAATGAGAACCAAAATCATAAGTGATATTGAAGTTACTCCAGAAGAAATTAGAGAGTTTTTTGAAGAGATACCTGTAAAAGAGAGACCTCTTTTCGGAACAGAAGTTGAACTTGCTCAGATCGTTATTGAACCAGAAATTCCTGAAGAAGAAGAACAAAAAGTTGTTGACCGATTAAAGCAATTTAGAGAAGATATAGTAGAAAAAGGAAGTAGTTTTGCAACCAAAGCTGTTTTATATTCTCAAGATCCCGGATCTAAATCTACAGGTGGAAAATATACATTAGATCGTCAAACAAATTTTGCGAAAGAATTTAAAGATGTGGCCTTTAGTTTGCAAGAAGGTGAAGTAAGTGAACCTTTCAAAACAGATTTTGGATGGCATATTGTAAAAGTAGATAAGATTAGAGGAGAAGAGATTGATGTAAGACATATATTGCTTACTCCTGAAGTGACTCGAGAAAGTGTTGATAAAGCCAAAAAGAAGATAGATTCTATTCGTGGCAGTATCGTATCGGGCTCTCTTAAATTTACTGAAGCAGCAAGAAAATTTAGTGATGAAAAAGAAACTAAAGAAGATGGAGGGCAATTAATTAATCCTACAACAGGAGATACGCATTTTGAACTTACCAAAATTGATCCTATATTGTACGATCAAGTATCTAAATTAAAGACTGATGAAGTTTCTTTAGTGATTCCAGATCAAGACCGACAAGGTCGAAAAAAGTTCAAATTAATCACTGTGCTTAATCGTTATGATGAACATATAGCCGATTATGCCAAAGATTATCTTAAGATCCAGGAGTTAGCACTAAGAAAAAAACAGATTGATGCGATTCGGAAATGGCAGAATGAAAAAATAATGGATACCTATATCAAAATTAACGGAGAGTACAGAGACTGTGAGTATAGCGGTAACTGGTTAAAAAAAGAAAAATAATATGTCAGACGACGTAGCAGCTGTTAAAAAACTTGTAGAAAAACATTCCGAACTCAAAAAAGAAATTTCCAAAGTTATTATTGGTCAGGAAGAAGTTATCGATCAGATACTAATTTCTATTTTTTCTGGCGGTCATGCATTGTTGATAGGTGTTCCGGGATTAGCAAAAACATTAATGGTCAATACGATCTCAAAAGCATTGGGGTTAGACTTTAAACGTATTCAGTTTACTCCCGATTTAATGCCAAGTGATATATTAGGAAGTGAAATCCTTGATGAGACCAGGCATTTTAAATTTATTAAAGGACCAGTGTTTTCTAATATTATTCTTGCAGACGAAATTAACCGTACTCCACCAAAAACACAGGCTGCGTTATTAGAAGCTATGCAGGAAAGAGCAGTAACTGTGGCAGGGCATCATTATAAACTTGATTTGCCATACTTTGTTCTTGCTACACAAAACCCAATAGAACAAGAAGGTACGTATCCATTACCAGAAGCGCAATTGGATAGGTTTATGTTCGCTATAGAGCTGAAATATCCTAGTTTTCAAGAAGAAGTTGAAGTTGTAAAAAGTACCACAGGAGATACTACTCAAACAATTAATCCGTTATTCACCGCACAAGAGATTATTGATTTTCAGCATCTCATTAGAAGAATTCCAGTAGCTGATAATGTAATTGAATATGCCGTGGAGATGGTTGGTAAAACCAGACCTAATGGTGGTACTGCTACCGAATTGGTTAAAAATTATATAGATTGGGGGGCTGGGCCAAGAGCTTCTCAAAATCTAATTTTGGCTGCCAAAGCTAATGCAGCAATACAAGGTAAATTTTCTCCAGATATCGAAGATGTACAGGCAGTTGCTATGGGGATTTTACGTCATCGTATTATTAAAAACTACAAAGCCGAAGCGGAAGGAGTGAGCGTTGAAGACGTTATTAAAAACCTTTTCTAAGACAATTAAACCTTTCCTCATTTCATTGGTCTAATAGGTAAATCATTTAAGAACTTAATTAAAAATTACCTATGAAAACAATTAAATTAGTATTAGCTATTTTGGTTTGCAGTTTTTCTCTATCGGCTCAATCAGACGATAAAGAGAGTATCAAAAATAAAGAACTGCGAAAAGAGTTTTATGAAAGCCTCTCTGAAGATCAAAAAACGCAATTTGAAAGTCAAAAGCAATTAAGAGAAACACAAAAACAGACCATGGAGGCAACCTTCTCTGAAGAACAAAGATCTATAGTGGCTAATCAAAGCCTTACTAAAAAAGAAAGAAGAAAAGCATTGTTTCCTACCTTTAGTGAAGAGCAACGTCAAATGTCAAAGACACATCGGGACGCCATTAAACAAGAAAAAGAGAAGTTTAAAGCATCTTTGTCAGAATCCCAACTAGAAAAGTACGAACAATTGAAAAAGCGAAAGGGTAGAGACAGGCATAAAAATCACTAAAAATTGATTTTTTCACAAAAGTGAAGTCACAAATTGACTTCGCTTTTATTTTTTGCGTTAAATTTTGCTCTTTTTTTCTGCTTTTTTGTTGTAATACTACAACGTTTTCGTAAATCGTGAATTTACCCTTTCATTTTCTTGTATATTTTTTTAGAGATTTTGTAGAATTCTTAAATGTTATTTATGGATTTATAGAATTGGATACCCTATTTTTTTTAAAAACGTAAAAAGATTGCATTAAGGCTATTCATTTAATAAAATCCTTTAAAATTCGTATTTTCGCAAGGCTTTTCATGATACAATTTCATGAACAGAATTGTTGAGATTAGCGTTGACAAGAAAAAGAAATTGATGTGTTATGTACACATTTAACATTGAAAGAATTCTATTACATATCATATGAACACTTATAATGATTACATCAAGGAGATCGAAGAAAGAAAATCTCAAGGGTTACACCCCAAACCAATTGATGGAGCTGAGTTATTAAACGAAATAATTTCGCAAATTAAAGATAAAGATAACGCACATCGAGAAGATTCTCTTAACTTTTTTATTTATAACACTTTACCCGGTACTACAAGTGCTGCCGGTGTAAAAGCTAAATTTTTAAAAGAAATCATTCTTGGTGAATCTGTTCTTGAAGAAATTTCACCTGCTTTTGCATTTGAGCAATTATCTCATATGAAAGGTGGTCCTTCAGTAGAAGTGTTATTAGATTTAGCCTTAGGAGATAATGAAACTATTTCCCAAGAAGCGGCTAAGGTTTTAAAAACTCAAGTTTTTCTGTATGAGGTAGATACCGAACGTTTAGAACAAGCCTATAAAGCAGGAAGTGCTATAGCTAAAGATATTATTGAAAGCTACGCTAAAGCTGAGTTTTTCACTAAACTACCAGAGGTTGATGAAGAAATTCAAGTCGTAACTTACATTGCCGGTGTAGGTGATATCTCAACAGATTTACTTTCTCCAGGTGGTGATGCGCACTCAAGATCGGATCGTGAATTACACGGCCAGTGTATTTTTGAGCATAACAAAGACATGCAAAATGAATTGTTGGCGTTGCAAGAAAAACATCCGAATAAAAGGGTAATGTTAATTGCCGAAAAAGGAACTATGGGAGTTGGTTCTTCAAGAATGTCTGGTGTAAACAATGTGGCATTATGGACAGGTGTTAAATCAAGTCCATATGTTCCATTTATTAATATAGCTCCTGTAATTGCAGGAACAAATGGGATTTCACCAATTTTCTTAACTACTGTTGGTGTGACAGGCGGTATTGGTATTGATCTTAAAAACTGGGTAAAGCAAAAAGATGCTGAAGGAAATACAATTGTGGATGAAGATGGCGAACCAATTTTAAAGCAAGAGTATTCTGTAGACACAGGAACAGTGCTTACGATTAACACTAAAACAAAGAAATTATATAACGGAGACAAAGAATTAAAGGATATTTCGGCTGCATTAACACCTCAAAAAATGGAGTTTATTAAAGCTGGAGGTTCTTATGCGGTTGTTTTTGGTAAAAAATTACAAACATTTGCTGCAAAAACTTTAGGAATTGAGGTTCCTCAAGTATATGCTACTTCAAAAGAAATTTCTATTGACGGGCAAGGGTTAACGGCTGTAGAAAAAATATTCAACAAAAATGCGGTAGGAACTACGCCAGGTAAAACATTACATGCGGGTTCTGATGTGCGTGTTGAGGTAAATATAGTAGGGTCTCAAGATACTACAGGATTAATGACTTCTCAGGAATTAGAAATGATGGCAGCTACAGTTGTTTCTCCAATAGTTGACGCTGGATACCAATCTGGATGTCATACGGCTTCTGTTTGGGATGATAAGTCAAAGGCTAACATTCCTAGGCTAATGAGGTTTATGAACGATTTTGGATTGATTACGGCTCGTGATCCTAAAGGAGTATATCATGCAATGACCGATGTAATCCACAAAGTGCTAAATGATATTACAATCGATGATTGGGCTATCATTATCGGCGGGGATTCTCACACGCGTATGTCAAAAGGGGTTGCGTTTGGAGCTGATTCAGGAACAGTGGCCTTGGCTTTAGCTACAGGTGAGGCTACAATGCCTATTCCACAATCTGTAAAAGTAACTTTTAAAGGCGATATGAAAAGTTACATGGATTTCCGTGATGTAGTTCATGCAACACAGCAACAAATGTTAAAGCAATTTGGTGGCGAAAATGTATTCCAGGGAAGAATCATAGAAGTTCATATCGGTACGTTGACTTCTGATCAAGCTTTTACATTTACAGATTGGACTGCAGAGATGAAAGCAAAGGCTTCGATCTGTATTTCAGAAGATGAAACCTTAATCGAATCTTTGGAAATCGCTAGAGACCGTATCCAGATCATGATTGAAAAAGGAATGGATAACGAAAAGCAAATGCTTCAAGGTTTAGTAGACAAAGCAAATGCTAGAATTCAAGAAGTAAAGACAGGTATTAAACCAGCTTTAAAACCTGATGCTGATGCTAAATACTATGCTGAAGTAGTTATTGATTTAGATGAGATTGCTGAGCCAATGATTGCAGATCCAGACGTAAACAATGAAGATGTTTCTAAACGCTATACACATGATACGATTAGACCATTATCGTATTATGGAGGAACTAAAAAAGTAGATTTAGGATTTGTAGGATCTTGTATGGTTCACAAAGGAGATATGAAAATTTTAGCTCAAATGTTAAAGAACATCGAAGCACAACAAGGCAAAGTTGAGTTTAATGCACCTCTGGTTGTTGCCCCTCCTACATACAATATCGTTGATGAATTAAAAGCTGAAGGAGATTGGGAAGTTTTACAAAAGTATTCAGGATTTGAGTTTGATGATAATGCACCAAAAGGTTTAGCGCGTACTAAATATGAAAATATGTTGTATTTAGAACGTCCTGGATGTAACCTTTGTATGGGGAACCAGGAAAAAGCTGAACCAGGAGATACCGTAATGGCTACTTCTACGCGTTTATTCCAGGGAAGAGTGGTAAAGGATTCAGGTGAGAAAAAAGGAGAATCTTTATTATCATCTACTCCGGTTGTAGTGCTGTCTACAATTCTGGGTAGAACTCCTACAATGAAAGAGTATGAGGCTGCTGTTGATGGTATTGTACTAACCAAATTTAAACCGTCTCAAAAACAGTTGGTTATATAATTATAGATATATTATAATATTTTAAAAGCCTTAGTATTGGTAATACTAGGGCTTTTTTTGTGGTTTTAATAAGAGGTGTTTCAGTTTTCGTAGTCATTGTATATTTCGTATCTTAGAATACTTAAAATAATAACCGAAATATATAAAAGTCTTATGGCATTCGATATTGAAATGATAAAAAAGGTCTACAGTCAAGTGGCCAATCGTGTTAATGCTGCGCGTGAGGTTACAGGTAAACCTTTAACCCTGGCAGAGAAAATTTTGTATTCACATCTTTGGGATGGTAAGGCCAATACGGCATTTGTAAGAGGAAAAGATTATGTTGATTTTGCTCCCGATCGTATAGCGTGTCAAGATGCGACAGCACAAATGGCGCTACTACAATTTATGCAAGCTGGAAAAAATAAAGTCGCAGTCCCTACCACAGTGCATTGTGATCATTTGATTCAGGCAAAAGTTGGAGCCGATAAAGATTTACAGTCTGCATTAAATACGAGTAGTGAGGTGTTTAACTTCTTAGAATCTGTATCTAATAAATACGGAATTGGATTTTGGAAACCCGGTGCAGGAATTATACATCAGGTGGTATTAGAAAATTATGCTTTCCCTGGAGGTATGATGATTGGAACAGATTCTCATACTGTAAATGCTGGTGGATTAGGAATGGTGGCTATTGGTGTTGGTGGAGCTGATGCTGTTGATGTAATGGCAGGAATGCCATGGGAATTAAAATTTCCTAAATTAATAGGAGTAAGGCTAACAGGTAAATTATCTGGTTGGACAGCCCCAAAAGATGTGATATTAAAAGTAGCAGAAATTCTCACTGTAAAAGGTGGAACGGGAGCTATAGTAGAATACTTTGGTCCTGGAGCTACCGCAATGTCTTGTACCGGTAAAGGTACAATTTGTAATATGGGAGCCGAGATAGGTGCTACTACATCAACATTTGGTTATGATGAATCTATGGAACGTTATTTACGAGCTACAGATCGTGCCGACGTTGCAGATGCCGCTAATGCTGTAAAAGAACATCTAACCGGAGATGCAGAAGTGTATGCAAATCCTGAGCAATATTTTGATCAAGTAATTGATATTAACTTATCAGAACTAGGACCATTATTGAATGGGCCATTTACTCCAGATTTATCTACAGAGGTTGGTACTACAATGACAGAAAAAGCAAAAGCCAATGATTGGCCTATTGTCGTAGAGTGGGGATTGATAGGGTCTTGTACAAACTCTTCTTATGAAGACTTGTCCAGGGCATCTTCAATTGCACAACAAGCTATTGATAAAGGATTAAAAATGAAAGCGGAATTAGGGATAAACCCAGGTTCTGAACAAGTACGTTTTACGGCAGAAAGAGATGGTTTGTTAGATATTTTTGAAAAATTAGATGCAAAAATATTTACTAATGCCTGTGGTCCGTGTATTGGTCAGTGGGCGCGATATAGTGATCCAAAAAATGCACCAAAAAATAGCATTGTACATTCTTTCAATAGAAACTTTGCTAAGCGTGCTGATGGTAATCCAAACACCCATGCTTTTGTTGCCTCTCCAGAGTTAACAGCTGCAATTGCAGTGGCAGGGCGATTAGATTTTAACCCGGTAACCGATAAACTAATCAATGAAGATGGACAAGAAGTAATGTTTGAAGAACCCACTGGATGGGAATTACCACCTAAAGGTTTTGAAGTTGAAGATGCAGGATATCTTGCTCCGGTAGAAGATGGATCTGGCGTAAAGATTGAGGTAGATCCTAATTCTGAACGTTTAGAATTATTAACACCATTCGAGCCCTGGGATGGTAAAAACATTACTGGCGCTAAATTGTTAATTAAAGCATTTGGTAAGTGTACCACAGATCATATTTCTATGGCCGGACCTTGGTTACGTTATCGAGGACATCTTGATAATATATCGAATAACTGTTTGATTGGTGCAGTAAATGCATATAACAAGAAAACTAATTTTGTAAAAAGTCAATTAAATGGCGAGTATGATGGCGTGCCTAATGTGCAAAGAGCATATAAAGCCGCAGGAGTTCCAACTATAGTTGTTGGAGATCATAATTATGGTGAGGGATCGTCTAGAGAGCATGCCGCTATGGAGCCACGTCATTTAGGAGTTCGTGCAGTGATAGTAAAGTCTTTTGCACGTATTCATGAAACTAACCTTAAAAAACAAGGTATGTTAGGGTTGACTTTTGCAAACGAAAATGACTATGATCTAATACAAGAAGACGATACGTTTAACTTCACAGATCTGGATCAATTTGCACCTAATAAGCAGCTTACCCTAGAAGTTGTGCATGCAGATGGAGCAAAAGATACTATTATGTTGAATCATACTTATAATGATTCTCAAATAGAATGGTTTAAAGAAGGGTCTGCATTAAATCTAATCAAGAAACAGAATGCCTAGATTTTAAATTCTAAAGATATAAAACTCCCTAAGTTTTTTCTTAGGGAGTTTTTTTGTGCAATTTGCTGTAAGGTTTGGCAGTATTTTACGTTCTAATTATGTAAGCTAACGTCTAAACACAATCATCATGAGTGCTATCTGGTTTTTTGAGGATGCTAATCTCTTTAAAGTATTATGCCCTCATAAATTTAAAAGATATAAAAAAGATCACGATTTTGACGCGTACAGAAAAAACGACTACATTTATTTCGAAGAAGATTCTGCTAATAAAGTTTACCTTATAGAAAAAGGAAAAGTAAAAATTGGATACTACGCAGAAGATGGTCATGAAATTATAAAGGCAATATTGACCAGAGGTGAGATTTTTGGAGAAAAAGCAATTTTAGGGGAAAATAAAAGAACCGAATTTGCGCAATCTGTAGATAATACGACGTCTATTTGTCCTATTGGAGTAGAAACCATGCACGGGCTTATGAGAGATAATCAATCTTTTAGTCTTAGGATATACAAGTTTATTGGCTTGCGTTTTAGACGTTTAGAAAGAAGACTTCAACTTCTTTTATTCAAAGATGCTAAAACAAGATTGTTAGAATTTTTAAATGAACTTAAAGAAGATTATGGTCATTGCTGCCCTGATACAGGTGATATGGTAATCGAGCACCCTTATACGCAAAAAGATATAGCTAGTTTAATAGGAACTTCTAGGCCTACTTTGAATATTATCCTCAATGAATTAAAGGAGTCTAATATTATTGATTTTAATAGAAAAGAGATTCGATTGAAAAATGTTGCTTAGTGTTAGCCATCTAACATTTTAAAAAGTTGGATGTAAATACTTTTATGACATAATAATCATAAAAATAAAAGCAATGTTAAAAAGACTAATTATAGGAGTAATGGCAATAGGGCTTATTGCTGTCTCTTGTAGTGATGATGATGATTCTGTAGTTACTAATGTATCAAACTTAACTTTAAACCTTACTGGACTTGAAGCTCTAGGAAGTGATTTTGTATACGAAGGTTGGGTTATAGTACCTAATCAAGATCTTCCTGTTAGTACCGGTACTTTTACAAGTGTAGCGTTTCCTCAAACATTTTCTGTAGATAGAACGACCTTAGAGGCTGCAACGGCATTTGTACTTACCATAGAACCGGTAGGCGAAACAGGAGATGCGGCATTAATGCCTGCAGAAACAAAATTACTTAGAGGTGAATTTGGAACAGGAAATACAGCAACTGTAGGATTAGGACCTGTAGGAGATTTTGCTAATGCGGCAGGAACTTTCTTCTTAAGAGCACCAACAGACGAGGATGTACCTGGTGGAGCTATGAATAATGGTAACGATCAATATGGTCTATGGTTTGGTACTCCAGGAATGCCTCCATCACCTAACTTAACACTTCCTGAACTTACAGGATGGAAATACGAAGGATGGGTAGTAACGGATAACGGGCCCATTTCTACAGGTACATTTACTTCCTTTGATATGAGAGATGATAACGCAGGCGATCCTAATGGTTTTAGTGAAACTGTTTTTGATGGCCCTCCATTACCTGGTGAAGATTTCTTTAGAAATGCACCAGAAGGAGTTACTTTTCCTTTAGATGTTAGAAACAGAATGGTCGTGATTTCTGTAGAACCAGATCCAGACGATTCTCCAGCACCCTTTGTGTTAAAACCTTTAATTGGTACCGCTGGAATGGATACTGCACCAGCGAGTTATGATTTTGAACTGAAAACAGATGCCTTTCCAGCTGGAAGTGTGTCGAGATAGTTCTAAGTTTATTTTGTTAGTTTTTAAAGCGCAATCAATGATTGCGCTTTATTAATTCATAGATTTGTTATGATTTTGAGAATTCAAATTTTTAACCAATGAAATTCAATAAGAAAAAAATATCAAATTTAATTTTTGTTATCATACTTGTGCTGTTTTTCATTCCTAACACTAGAGGAATGATGCAGATTTTTTTAACTCGAATATTTTCTTTTAGCCCTGGTTTAGTAGCAGTTGAAGAAAGAGTACAAGTAGAATCGTATGATTGGAAACTACATGGTGTAAATACAGAATCGATGAACTTTGATACTGCCAAGGGTAAAGTGGTTCTGCTAAATTATTGGGCTACGTGGTGCCCCCCATGTATCGCAGAGATGCCTTCATTACAGAAGTTATATAATGACTATAAGGATAAAGTAGTTTTTGTATTTCTAACTGAAGATGATGATCCGGAGCTAAATAAGTTTATGAAAGATAAAAGTTATTATTATCCGATTTATCGATCATTGTCAAAGCATCCAAAACCTTTTACTCATAAACCTATTCCAGGTACTTATGTGTTAGATAAGAAAGGAAATATAATAATTCATAAAGTAGGTGCAGCCGATTGGAATACTGCCAAAGTAAGAGAAACATTGGATAAATTATTAGCAGAATAAAGCCTAGATTTTATTTTTTAAAATATTTAAAAGGTACTACGAGCATCCCAAAACATTCTCCTTTTTCCTTCCCAATATTTTTATGATGTATTTTGTGTGCTCGCCTTACACCTTTAGCATACCAGTTATTCGCATTTCTAAATAACTTAAAACGCTGATGAATAAAAATATCATGCACTATAAAATAGGCAATACCGTAGGCTAAAATCCCTAAACCTATTGCTCGGCCCACCCAAAAAGTCTCAGAATCATGAAAAAGTATACATGACATACTCACTACAGCATAGAAGACAAAGAAAAAATCATTGCGCTCCCACCAACTACCATGATCCTTATGATGATGATCTTTATGTAAAGACCATAAAAATCCGTGCATTACGTATTTATGAGTAAACCATGCCATAAACTCCATAATAGAGAAGGCTGTAAAAAACACTAATATTTGGATGAAGATTTTCACAAGTAAAATTTTATACAAAAATACAGTTAAATTAGATTTAATCTATAATCAAAATAAGATTTAGCTAATAAACCAAATTTTTGATAGTTTGGTACTCTAATACGAGTGTTTTTTATTTCTAATGAAGGTGTTTTTTTAAGCTTTTTAAGCAACTTTTTATAATAAATAAACGCAGTATACACTCCAAATTTGGCCTCAACAGGAAGTTTGTGTATACCAACTAGACCTTTCTCAAAATCTTCTTCAATCTCCTTTATAATTCTAAGTTTTGAAGCTTCATCCAACTGTTTTAAATCAGTATTAGGGAAATAGGTTCTATCCAGATCTTCATAATCTGCTTTGAGATCTCTTAAAAAGTTTACTTTTTGAAATGCAGAACCCAAATGCATTGCACTTTCTTTTAATTCATTGTATTTCTCCTCATCCCCATTGACAAAAACTTTTAAACACATTAAACCTACCACATCTGCCGATCCATAAATATATTCTTTGTATTCCTGATCTGTTAAATACTTGGTTTTATGAAGATCCAAACGCATACTTTTCATAAAAGCTTCATATAACTCGGGTTGAATATTATATTCATGTACGGTTTGCTGAAAAGAATTTAATATAGGGTTTAGACTGATTCTATTTTCAATAGCTTTATACATTTCAGCTTCAAAATCATTAAAGAGCACTTCTTTATTGTAATCATGAAAGGTATCTACAATTTCATCTGCAAATCGCACAAAACCATAGATGTTATAAATATCTTGTCGTATAGAATTAGACAACATTTTTGATGCTAATGAAAATGATGTGCTATAAGAGTTAGTAACAATTTTACTACAATTATACGATACTGTATCAAAAATAACTTTCATATGAGTTGGGTTTAAGAATCTATTGTGTTGGTTTATCAGGTTGTTATGAGTTTTAATTCTTTAGTTTCTTTATATTGAGCTTCTATTAGTCCGGCTACTAGTTTTCCTGAAATCAAAGAGGGTGGTACACCAGGACCAGGAACGGTAAGTTGGCCCGTAAAAAATAAGTTTTTTACTTTTTTACTTTTAAGCTTAGGTCTTAAAAAAGCAGTTTGTAATAATGTATTTGCCATTCCGTAGGCATTTCCTTTGTAAGAGTTGTATTCTTTTACAAAATCTTTTACACAAAAGCTTTCTTTAAAGATAATATTATTTTTAACATTTTGATTTGTAAGATCCTCAAAACGAGTAATTATTTTGTCAAAATATGCTTCTCTTAGTTCATTGTTATCTTCTAACCCTGGAGCCAACGGAATAAGAAAAAAACCATTTTCTTGCCCTGTAGGAGCTGTACCTGGATCGCTTAATGAAGTGAAATTAGCATAAAAAAGAGGCTTTTCTGGCCATTTTGGTTGATCGTAAATATCTACTGCATGAGCATCAAAATCTGTATCAAAAAATAAATTATGATGATGTATGTTCTTCAGTTTTTTATCAAATCCAACATAAAAAAGCAAAGAAGAAGGGGCAAAAGTTCTACTATCCCAATACTTTTCTGAATATTGGCGATGTTCCGGATCTAATAATGTTTCTCCATGATGATAATCGGCTCCGCATAAGACTATATCAGATTCAATTTCATTAGAATTTACTTGTATACCCGTAGTTTTATGTTTTTTTACTATTATTTTTTCTACTGTAGCATTCGTTTGAATTTTTATCCCCAAGGATTGAGCTAACTTTTCCATACCCAGTATTACTTGATACATTCCTCCTTTTGGGTGCCAGGTTCCTAAGCCAAAATCGGCATAATTCATAAAACTGTAAAATGCGGGAGTGTTACTTGGTTTAGCACCTAAAAATAGTACAGGGAACTCTAGTATTTGGATTAGTTTTTCGTTTTTGAATTCTTTACGAACTTCTTTTGAAATGGTGCTAAAAAATTGACCCAAACGCTGTATGGTCTCTTTGGTTACTAATTCTAATGGCGATACGCCTGGTCTGTACACCAAATTTTTTATTGCTATTTGATAATTGTTTTGAGCTGTAGAAATGAATTTTTTCAATTTATCTGAGCTTCCTGGCTCTTCAGATTCAAAAGCCTTATATATTTTGTCCAAAGTATCTTCGATAGTGATACTCTCATGGTTTTTGAAAAAAACTTTATATGCAGGGTTCAGTTTATCCAGAGTATAATATTCAGAAACCGTTTTGTCAAAGTCATTGAAGAAACTTTCGAACACATCCGGCATCCAATACCATGAAGGGCCGATGTCGAATGTAAACCCATCTTTTTTTAATTGTCTGGCACGACCACCAATGGTAGCATTTTTTTCATATATAGTCACATCATATCCCAGCTGAGCAAGATAACAAGAGGCTGAAAGTGAAGAAAAGCCAGAACCTATAATTGATATTTTTTTTGACATGTTGTTTTTGGGGTTAAAGTTCAGATAACAAAGAACTTATAGAGTTGAAGTAGCGATGATTGCTTGCGCTACTTTCAGAAATATGCATAATTTGTTTACCGAGCATCCATAACTCATTCATGCGATCATTGCATACGGTACTATTAAAATCTTCTACATATTTCGAGATGTGATCCTTTTCGGGTCTAATCGTGAAATAAGAAACAAATACAGTATTTTCATGAAAAGAAAGCATATTTGGTAAACTATCCAAAGGTATGCTAGGTCCTAAATAAATGGCCTTGTATCCATGTAATAAAATCTCATAATTGACATATAACAAACCTAATTCGTGGATTTCATTTTCGGGAAGAAACAGTATAAATGCCCTGTCTTTTTTTGTGGGATTAGAGTATTGTAACTTTTCTATGTTAAGAAGTAATTTCTGCTTTATAAGATTAGTAATAAAATGCTCATGAGATGGATTAATAGTATCCGTTTGCCACAATAACCCTATTTCTTTCAATAGAGGAATAAAAACATCTATAAATATTTGTCTAAAATTCCTTTTCTTTTCTAATTGCTCATAGGTGCCCAAGAACAGTTCAAGGTCATAATTGAGCATAGAAATTTTAAAAGAGTTTATAGCTTGATTCTTAGTGCTATTATCTGAAACTATACTTCTTACATATTCATTGATTTCTTCTTCATTAAGCTTAGAAATTCTTGATATTTTGTAACCACTATTTACTAAATACGTAACATTGAGAAGTTTCTGTAAACTTTTTAAGTTGTATGTTCTTATATTGGTTTCTGTGCGATCAGGCGAAAGTAAATTATACCTTTTTTCCCATATTCTAATCGTGTGAGCTTTAACGCCACAAAGATTTTCAAGGTCTTTAATACTAAAAGTTTGTTGTATATTGTTCACTTTTATCTCAGAATTGTTAAACAAAACTAGGTAAAAGAAATCAGTTACTTTTTGAAATTTTGTTAAAATATCAGTAATTTATGTTAAAATGATTGAGATTTGATAGAATCGGTTTCACAATTCTCTGAATTTTATAAGGGAAATTTAAGTTCAAAATAATGCATCTAGTATATGGTTTTGTTCTCTTCGATATGATAAATATGGAGAGACTTCTAATTACTTAAGGACGCGTTCATTTTATAATGAAATTGATATGTATAATGTCTTATTTTTAAACCTTTAATTAAATTTCAATTTTTTGAACCAGATATCTTTTAGACTAAGGTTAACATTGATTAAATTAAATTTTTCTTGTATTAAAATACCTTCTACTGCTCCTTTTTGACCAGTGGCAAAAGATATATTAAGGGTTGATGTGCCTTTTCGATTTATAGGAAGCCCCAGTCCAGCTGTAAAACTATAGTTATCGATAACTTCATTGTTTACCTCTAGGTATCCGGAATCGTAATTGATCCCAGCTCTAAACTCTATATTTTGCCAATACTTTAGTCCTCTCTCTCTTGCTCTGTATTGAGCTCCAATACTAATTATTGATTGATTTACAAATTTGCCGATATCATCTCTTTGATCTGTAAAACTCCATAAATTTGTCTTGTAGTCCGCACTTAATGTGATCCCTTTAAAAGGTTTAGAAGCGAGCCCAAAACCAATTTCTAGTGGAAGTTTAAAATCAGGAATATTGAGACCTTTTTGATCTTCAACTTCGGTGTTGATAAAATCCAAGCTTTTATCGACTAATCGATCTTGAGAACTGTTTAATGATGTTGGCAGATCTATGGTGAAACCAAGTGAATATTTAGGATTGATTTTGTATTGAAATCCAAGCCCAAATCGAAAACCATTATAGTAGTTTTCTTCATCAATATTTAAAAACGCATCTCCGATCCGGATGTTTTCAGTTTCGTTAATCGATCCAAATAAAAATGAAGTTCTAAGACCTACACTAAAGTTATCGTATAATTGATATCCGTAATTCAATCTTAAGTCGCTTAAACCGCCTGACCCAAGTATATTGCTAGTAAATTGATCTTGCGATCCTTCAACATTACTTTTTATACCAATCAGCGAGTAACCAACGTCAGTAAAAGGAACAATGGACACCCCTAATCCAGATCTGTTATTTACACTAAATGCAAATGCTAAATTTGAAAAATTAGCCACCAATCGAAGTTCATCATTATCGGTATTTGATATTTTGCTTAATTCTCCTAAAAAACCAATATCTAATAAGAAAGTTTTATCAGGAATTGCAGAAAAAGAAGCCGGGTTGTAGTTGTTAATTTGATTATTAGTTTCGAGGGCAATCCCTCCATTTCCTATTCCACTGTTTTTTCCAATGTTTGAGTTTGATTGTACTCCAAGCCCAAATAAGGAATATGGAGATCCCGTGAGGTTATTGGTTTGAGAAAATAAAGCAAAAGGATGTAAAAGAACCAATAAAACTATAAAGTACTTATTCATTTTCATCATATATGGCATAGGTAATCATTAATTGTACTTCAAAATCTTCACTGTTTTCTCCCTCTAATATGGTGCGATCTACAGTGTTATTGTAATTTTGTGGTAAGATTACAATAGCATTGTCTATTTCGGGTGCTTCAAATAACTCTTTTTCTAGATAGGCGCCAACTGGGATCTCATATACGATTTCATTAAACTCTTTTTCACTTTGGTTAATCACTGCAAAGACATTTCCGAGACCATTAGATAATTGATTACCCAGTATATTATTTTGATCTACTTCATTAACAATAAGAGAATCTCGTATAGGTAATAAATCATTAAATTCTTGAGGAGGAGGTTTGATTTTTAATGTGGCATCGAGGATTGTACCTGTACCTGGAATTTGAAGAATATTTTTGATGGTTGGAAATTGAATTTTGGTAATTAAACCAACTCCTGCCTGGATATAACTCCTATTGTTTGCTTTTGGGTCTTGTGATGATAAATTGATTTCTTGATCTGTGAGATTTTCGAAGGGAGTGTCTTTGGTTTTACTTTGAATGTTGTTAAAGTAAGTAGGAAATGATTGTTGAGAATTGACAACCAAATCAAATGTTTGCTCGTTATCTTCAAATTCTCCTGGTATAGTGTAAAAACTCTAAGGTATGTTTCTGTATTATCAATTGTAAATCCTATAATCGAAGAATCATCCATTTTTCCCGGTAGCAATGCTAGCCCTTTAAATTCGTTACGTAATTCATTGTTGTCATTTATTTCTCCTGATTGTATTTTTTCAAATACAGTTTGACCTACAAAATTGGGAATGGTTATGTGTATAGAGTCTTCGCTAGCAGGTTCTGGAGAGAACCTTCTTGTTGCAATAAAATCCTCTTCATGAGATACAGTGCTGGTATTATAGAATACATCATCCTCTGGTCGTACTTCATCACTCAATAAGTGAACATTTATAGAAGAAACCTTTAAAGTATCACTATAAAAATACCCATCATAATTCAGAATTAAAGCAATACTGTCTAATTCTGCTTCATTTGAAATAGAATAATTTATTGGGGTCAGCTCAACATAGCTTTCGGCTCTCGTGGTATCAAATATTTCATCTTTATATTGACCTATTAATATTCGATTAGTGGATGAGGTTACAATGCTGTCAAATTTGTAGGTAGATAATTCGATGGCAAAAGTGTCTAGTGATACTATTCTAACATTAGAATTGGTAAAATCTTGTCCCACTTCTAATGTGGGTATGTCCTCATTATCAGAACATGAAATAAGTACTATTGAAGTACAGAATATAAATAATAAAAATCTCATCTTAATCAATTTCTGAAACAAAAGAAAAAGACAAATTGACCTTCTAAAACAATATTATACATATTGCTAAAATGTGTAGACTAATCATAGTTTTTGCCCCACCAATATGGTTTATAGAGGTTAGTAGATAAAAAGACCAGTTTTGTCAATATAGTTTTTGTATCGGTATATTTTTTTTTCTTCGGTTATACTCCTGCAATACTTTTGGTGAAAAATTTTACATGCAGTATCACTTTAGACATATTGTTCTGGTAATAGGAGCCGCCAATGTATTATGGAGCCAAAATCCGAGTAAGGAAATTGTAGGGTTTGAATATGGTTTAATTCCTAACCTTGGAGAAACCAGTGTCGAAAAATATACTGTGAATTTTAATTTAGGAAAGAGGTTAAACAAAAGCCAAACAATCGGGTTTGGTGTATCATACAACGCTTACAATTTTATGTTCAATAGCACCTCTAATGGGTTTGATGCTTCAGCGTATGAAAATATACATGATATAATGTTAAAGGTATATTATAAATATGCTATAACTACATCTTGGTCTGCAAATCTGATGTTTTCTCCTACTATATCATCCAGTTTGAGTGAAAGTCTAAGTGGAGAAGATCTTATTCTAAGTTCTATAGCAACCTTGTCAAAAAGTTGGAGAAATGGCGACAAAAGATCTTTGCTAGTTTTTGGCATTGGTTATGGGGCTTCTTTAGGTAAGCCTCAGTTTATACCGGTTATTTCATTCAGAAAAAAAATAAATGCACGATGGAGTTACATTTTAGGAGCTCCGCAAACTATGATAAGTTACCATAGTAATGAGAGGCATAAAATATCTGCCGAGGCTAGTATTAATGGTTTTTTTGGCAATGTTTCTTCTGGAGTAGACTTTCCTGAGATAGGTTCTTTACAAAATACTAAACTACAATACAATTCTTTAGATATGGCTCTGCAATACAAGTATAGGATTCAACCCAATTGGACAACTATTATAAAAATGGGGTACTCACCCTGGAACCAATTAAAAATTTTAGACAATGGAAATAATGAAATATATGATTTTGGAGCCAGTAGTTCGCTCTTCATATCCATGGGATTAAAGTATAATTTAAACAAATAAATAATGAAAATAAGAAATAGGTTAAAACAGTATTTAATTATAGAATATAAACTCATTTTATCAACTATGGTTATTCTTTCAATAGTTGGGTGCTCAGGAGATGACGATGATGATGATAGATTAGGAAATTGGGTAGGTAGTTCCGTTTTTGATGGAACTCCCAGAAGCAGTGCTGTATCTTTTACCCTAGGTAATAAAGGGTATATGGGGACTGGTTTTGATGGCGATGATTACCTGAATGATTTTTGGGTGTATGATCTAGAAGGCAACTTTTGGAGTCAATTGGCAAACTTTTCAGGAAGTCCCAGAAGTGCTGGAGTAGCTTTTACGGCAGCTGGAGATGGTTATGTAGGGCTAGGTTTTGACGGAGATAATGAATTGGGAGATTTTTATAAATATAATCTTTCTACCAATAGTTGGGATTCTATCGCACGTTTTTCAGGAACGCCAAGGCGAGGAGCCGTAGCATTTAACTCAGAAACAACAGGGTACGTAGGTACTGGTTTTGATGGTGATAATGATAAAAAAGATTTTTGGAAATACTCACCACAAACCAACACTTGGATAGAGTTAATAGGTTTTGGAGGGGCAAAAAGAAGAGAGGCTACAACATTTACAATTGATAATAAGGTTTATATGGGTACAGGTAGTTCTAGTGGTTTGAATCAAGACGATTTTTGGGTTTTTGATACCACAACAGAAACATGGACATCACTTAATGATTTGGATACAGATGATTATGATATAACACGAAGTAATTCCATCGGATTTAGTATCGGAAATAAGGGGTATTTGGCATGTGGGGTTACAGAAAATGGAATCACTTCAACAGTTTGGGAATACGATCCAGGAAATGATAATTGGATAGAAAAAACCTCTTTTGAAGGCGTTACACGACAAGATGCGATCTCCTTTTATAATGGTACAAAAGCATTTGTTGCTCTTGGTAGAAGCGGAAATTTATATTTAGATGATAATTGGGGGTTCTTTCCATTCGAGGCTGAAGATGAAAATGATTAATGTATGATTGTTTATTTGTTTGTTTGCGTCAGTAGGCTCCTAAACCTAATAGTAATATTTAATGAAATAAAACCTATGAAAACAATGATGGGTTACGTGTTGATTTTTGGAGTTATAGTAGTTGGAGTACTTATTGGAAATCATTTCTTAAAAAAGGAAACAAAATCTAATGATTATTCTAAATACTATAGAGTAAGGGTTAAGGAGCTTTCTGATGGCAAAGGATGGTATTATGAAATTTATAGAGGGAGTAGCCTATTGATCAAACAAGAGAATATACCAGGTGTATCAGGGTATCAGTATTTTAAATCTAATACCGATGCAAAGAAAATAGGAGTTTTGGTTATGGATAAATTGGAACGAAAAATCTTGCCTTTTGTAACCAAACTTGAACTGGATAGCTGTAACATAGATTTTAAAAACTAGTTATAGTATATATAAAAACCGAATAGTTTGAAGAGAACATTTCGCATTAAGGAAATCTGGATACATTTGATCTGTTGGATGTGTTTGATGTCATTCCCGATAGGAGTAAATCTTGCCCAATCGGGTAATATGCACTCATCTTTTCTAATACAATTGTTTTTAAACCCAATAATGTTTTACGCTAATTATTCTTTGTTAGCACCACGACTATTGTTAAAGAAGAAAATCATAGCCTATATCCTTATATCCATAGCCGTTATAGTGTCGTTTAATTTTATTGCTAATAGTTTTCTAATGATAACTCCTTTGGATCGAATGGAGTATTTTATCAGGTTAGAAGAAGACTTTCCGCCAATCAAAAACCTCAGAAATGTAATTAGAGGGATTTTTTCATTGGCATTTTTTCTTTTAGGCGGTATTTTTCGCCTAATGGTTGATTTTTACAAAAGAGATAAATTGTCAAAAGAAACAGATGCACAACGAACCAAAACTGAACTCCAGTTCTTAAAAGCACAATTAAATCCACATTTTCTGTTCAACTCTTTAAATAGTGTGTACTCGCTTGTACGTACTAAATCGAATAATGCTTCAGAAGCCGTGTTAACTTTATCCGAGCTTATGCGATATATGCTTTATGAAGCAAATCAGGAAATTGTGCCTCTTATCAAAGAAACCGAATATATTAAAAATTATGTCGCGTTGCAGAGGCTTCGGCTTTCTAATAGTGAAGATGTAAGGTTATCAATTAAGGGAGAATATGAGAAGAAGAAAATATATCCTTTATTACTCATCTCGTTTATAGAAAATGCATTTAAATATGGAACAGATTTTAAAGGGGTGACAGATATTGAAATTAAAATTCGAGTTAACCAAAACAAGCTTACTTTTAATGTTAATAATATCATTGGAGTGTATAGGAAAAATATTGATAGTTCGGGTGTTGGTTTGACTAACATTAAGAATAGATTAGAACTGTTATATCCCGATTTGCATACATTGGAAATAAAAGAAGAAAATGACCGATATATAGTCGATTTAACCTTAATTCTTGCTTAAAATGAGGTGTATAATTATTGATGATGAGCCATTAGCTTTAGGTATTATTAAATCGTATTGTGAAGATATAGATACTTTAGAAATTGTAGGGACGTTTATGAATGCCTTAGAAGCTATTCCGCTTTTAAGTGATGCTCAAGTCGATTTAGTGTTTTCTGATATAGAAATGCCTCAAATTAATGGTATTGATTTCATTAAAACCTTAGATCATAAACCTCTTTTTATTTTTACTACAGCATATTCTCAATATGCCTTAGAAGGATTTGAGATTAACGCAGTAGATTATTTGGTAAAACCAATTCCTTTTCCAAGGTTTGTCAAAGCAGTAAATCGGGCCAAGGAAATCTATGAACTTAAAAAGGTAAATAAAGCTTCTATCTCAGAAATTCAATCGGATCATACAGCAGTTCCCGTTACAGATCAATTCATTTTTATAAAATCTGATTATGATACGATAAAGATTAAACTAAAAGATATTAGATACATTCAAGGCTTAAAAGACTATCTTAAAATTCATGTTTCAAAAGAAAAACCGGTGTTAACCTTAATGACTTTTAGAGATATTCAATCTAAATTACCTGATGATCAATTTTTAAGAGTACATAGGTCATATATTGTAAATGTCAACAGTATTAATTCGATTCAACGAAGTAAAATTATTATTGACGGAGTTAGAATTCCTATAGGAGATAGTTATAAAAACGATTTTTTGAAGAGGATAGGAATGTAATGTGAACTAAAAAGCATAAAAAAAACTGCATGAAACACACTTTTTTATAGGTGATATATGGTAAAGAAAATTTCATTTGAATACAAAAATGGAATTTTTGTATATTTAACAATAACTATAAACTGCTTTAGGTTGTTGGAATACTTTAAAGCAATACATTATTATCGTTAAAATATAACTATGAAAAAAGTAATTGTTTTTTGCATTACTCTAGCGCTATTTGTTTCCTGTAAGTTCGGAGAAAACTCAAAAAACGGAAACAACAATGATGAGAATTTTACAGTACCCAAGGAGTTAAGAACCATACAAGGTACTGTAGTAGGTGAAAAAAAGAAAAAAATCGCCTTTGCTGCAGTAAAACTTTATCTTGATGATAACGATTGTATGAGTGCTTATACTGATGATAATGGTTTTTTTGAATTTAAGGTCGACGAATTAAGAATCAAAGATCAAAGTCATTTTGAAATCGTCTACAAAGGTTACGCTGAGAACTTATTGTCCATACGTAATTATGATGATAATAAACCAATTGTACTCAGTAAAAAAGGAAAAGTAATTCCTGCGGCAGATTACCATGTTTTTTATGAATCTATAAAGAGTTGTAATAACTAACAAACGGAGTTCTTCTGATTCTTTTTTTGATAGATATATATACCCAAAACTTCGCTCTATAAAATAATACGTATACCATGAATCCATTTGATGGTAGAAAAGGAAAAAGGCTGCCATATAGTATTGTGTCAGATATAAGGTTTTTTGCTTTTTATATAGGTAATGAAACTATTCTTGCATCAAGAAATTGTCACAATATCAATGTCGTTTTTGAAACTTCCGATGCTTTGGGAAATATGTATGCAATAAAACTATTTAAAACGTATGATGAGGTAGGAAATTCCCCAAATACTAGTGAAGAAATACCCTCTGATAAAAACAGTACAGATCTTATTGTAGAATATGTACAGGAGCTAAAAGAGAAAAATAAGTGTGAAGACTTGTTATTGCCTTTTAATAAGTTTCGGTCTCGGAATAAAGAGAATTGGAGAAATGTGATCGTACGATTTTTTAATGATTTTGGTTTAAGAGATTTGAAAGAAAAACCTTTGATGGAGTTCAATGATGATTATGCCGATGGTGTAATAAATGAAGGGAGTCCTTTGGAGCAATTAACAGCGATTTTTTGTAATGTACTACGTTTTGATGAAAAATATGACGTAATCAATGAAGAATGGACAAGGTATAGAGCAAGTCAGTACATTCGTTATTATAATGATGACTCTTATCAAATAACCCCGCCTTTAAAAGAATGGGAAACCATACTCTGGTTATAAGTTTTATGATTACGATTTCAAAATTTATCCAAGATCACTATACCGCAGCATTCTCAAAAATAGATGACCCTTCTCTTTTTCGGTAATTATATTTAAAAATAGGCGTTTAATACTTTTTTTTAATATATTTTGTATACTTGGATTTAGCGATAATAGCTTCAATTCTGTTATTGCTTCCATAGGGTGAAGACACGAATAAATAATTATGGTTTTTACCAAAAACCATAAAATGATCTAACCTTGTCTTCATATTTTGCAAACGCCAGCTTAGTACTTTTTTATTCTTGATTTTAATTCTTTTTATAGCTCCTGAGATTTGAAAAAGCTCATGATCATTGACATATTGTCTAATTTTTGCTTTTACCTTGCGTTTTGTTTTTTTAGGTAACACAAATAGAGTAGAAAGATTGGGGTTTCTAGAAAATGAACTACTAAGAGGATGATACATTAAATGATTCTCTTTATGTAAATATTGCTGATCCTCAACTGTTGATAAAACATCGGTTATTTTTTGGGGAATTGAAACCTGCTCAGGATGCTCTATGATGCGTTGTACCTCTTGCGTGATTGGTATATTGTTGGGTCGATGTGCTTCTTTTGTAGTAAATCTAATCACGTCATTTGACTTAAAAAAATATCCCAATTTGTTATCACTCGTATTTTTAAGAACTTCAATAGGACCTGAAAAATAAATCTTAAGTTCTTCGTTGCTATAGGTGTGTTTAATTATTGAATCATTTGTATTGAGTTGATTCTCTTCTTTTTGTGAGAATAATGCACTGCTAATACATAGCAAGGAGATTGAAAAAAGTAATTTAATCAGCTTCATTTTTTTTGATGTCAAGGCTATGATTTATAGAATTTGTTAGAGTGATATTATTACAAAGATACTACAGATTAAATGAGGTAATTTATACTTTTATTTATCATTTACATCAATTTTGGTGCAATTATAATGTATTTAAAGGTAAGAATAATGGCATATCAAGAACTAATAGAAGAACAATATATTTTTCAGTAGTTTCTTAATAATTGGGTGATGAGATGTACAAAATGGAAAATTTAATTCGTATAAATACTGAAACTATATTAAAAAATGAAATGTGAGATGTTATTGATTATGATGTTATCAAAACATCAGTTTTTGCCTTTGGGATTAGGGTGTGCTTTGTAAAATAAGTATTGAATATCATAGATCAATTTCGAAACTACTATCTTTATTGTAAGAAGAAACTTAGAAATTTTGTTGTTGAAAACCGGGTGTTGATAATCAAAAAACGTTTAATAAATTGTATGTCAAATTCTGAAGAGTATATCTCTGTTTATGAGGCTTGGGAGATGAATGGATGCAGTAATCAATCGGTTTTTGATTGTGTAGATGAGGTAATCAAAAGTTATGAAATACCGGATCACCTTGAAGTTGCGTTTAAAATAAGCCGAAAAATATTATGTACTAAAGGAAAAGTTGATGCCAATGATTTAGAATTAGTATCGCATGAAACTCAGACCTTGTTTAAGAGGTTAGGTATGGAGTTTTTTGATAATCAACCCAAAAGTTCAGGAGACATAAAAGTAGATATTTTAAATGGTGTTGCTTTAAACTTATTAGAATTATGTAATGAATGGCAATATTTCTTATATGGTTTTATTTTTGAAGCTTTAGAAGAGCTACTAATTTTGAAAGGTGAGGGTAAAGAAAAAATTCAGAAAAATTTTATAAGAATAATAGTAAACAGGGGCAATAAGAATTAGCACAGGTATCTTGATAATTTATAGATAGAATACTTTGTGAAGTAAAAAGTGCCCAGAGCGGGAGTCGAACCCGCACGCCCTAATGGACACATGGCCCTCAACCATGCCTGTCTACCAGTTCCAGCACCTGGGCATTAGAAATACACTACAATATAGCGTAAAAGTAAAAAAGTATCACAGATACTGCGATACTTTTTTGTGACCTGGCTGGGGCTCGAACCCAGGACCCTCTCCTTAAAAGGGAGATGCTCTACCAACTGAGCTACCAGGTCAATGATAACTGTATTATCAAAATATTTTAAAAGAACCTAATAAACAATCACTATAACTATTTATTATTTTTTGTGACCGGGCTGGGGCTCGAACCCAGGACCCTCTCCTTAAAAGGGAGATGCTCTACCAACTGAGCTACCAGGTCATGCATTTTTTGCTTCAATGCGGGTGCAAATATACTATCATTAATTTATTTTTCAAGAAGAAATTGATATAAATTTGTGTTTTATTTAAAATGATATTTCTTTTGCGGGATATCTACCTAATTTTAGCAATATGAATATAGTTTTGATGGGATATATGGGAAGTGGAAAATCCTTGATTGGCAGTAACTTGTCAAAAAAAATGAAGATGGATTATCTAGATTTGGATGATTATATAGAAAATCAAGAAAAAAAATCTATTGCAAAAATTTTTGAAGATCATGGTGAGATTTATTTCAGAAAAAAGGAATCATTCTATCTAAATGAGGTTTTAAACACGTATAATGATACCATAATTTCTTTAGGAGGAGGCACACCATGTTTTGCTGGTAATATAGAAATGATAATAAATAAAGACCATGTTAAAAGTATTTATTTGCAAACATCTCTTGACGAACTGACAAACAGACTTTTTGCTGAAAGAAGTAAACGTCCTTTAATTGCACATTTAGAATCTTTAGAAGATCTTAAAGATTTTATTCGAAAACATGTGTTTGAGAGGTCATTTTATTACAATCAAGCCGATTATAAAATTACAACAGATCAAAAGCAAGTCGATCAGATAACAGAAGAAATTACTTCTTTATTATTTTAAAATGGCAAGATCTTCTTCTCCAAATGTGACTTCAACATGTTCATGAAGAGAGGTGGATAATGAAATTCCTTTAAAATCTGCTTTGATAGGATATTTTTTATGATTCCTATTTACCAAAACGGCTGTTTTAAATCTAGTTAATGGAACATTTAAGAAATGATTTACTCCGTAGATTAATGCAGTTCCAGAACTTAGAACATCGTCTGCCAGAACCAGAGGTTTATTACTATATTCTTCAGCTTTAATAGATGTTTTTACGGTATTCTGTGGAGATTTTTTATTCATAATAACCTCACATAGTATAACTTTAATATCTGAAATATCTTCCACGATGTTTTTTAACCGTTGTGCTAAAATATATCCATTTGTTGCTATGCCAGCAATTACAATTTCTTTTTCATTAACGTTGGTTTCATATATCTGATATGCAATACGCTTTATTTTATGTTGTATTTGTTCATGGGTTAAGATAATATTAGAATCAGTTTGCATATTTCACCTACTTTTTAAGCGATTTTGATATTTCAAATATATGAAAGAGTTTGTTACCGATAATTAGATTTATAGAATTATAAAATATAACCTAACTAATTTTATTCTTCGCTATCATCGTTGTCTTCTGTCGGCTTTTCAATAAACCAATCATCAATATCTCTTCTATCTTTTTTAGTAGGCCTTCCTGTTCCTTTTTTACGATAATAGTCTTTTGAGTATTTTAAAAGGTCTAATTTTTGCAACGATTCAGTTGGCGTAGTGTCTTTACGATATATATCGACTAATTTTGCGCCAATTCTATTATCGGGTGTGTCAAGTACCACAAGTTCATAATTAACTTGATTTTTGCGTACTGTAATTTTATCCATAGGATAAATTTCTCGAGAAGGTTTTATAAGGTCTCCATTTACACGAACTTTACCTTCTTTACATGCCTTGGTGGCGATACTTCTTGTTTTGAAGTATCGAATACACCATAAATATTTGTCAACTCGCATAGAAAATGGTTAAAATGCGTTTTTATATTATAAAATTGTTAAACAAAAGTACAAGAAAATTGTATCTTGCGCCTTCAAAAATGGAATCATAATGAATTTGAAAAAATATATTTTTACAGCTATAATCTTAACTGTAGTTTTATATGCTTGTAATAATGATGATGATGGCAGTCTTATAGAGGCTGAACCTGTAAGAGATCGAGCAGAACAACAGGTTACTGATGATGCTCAGTTGGTTGAATATCTCAAAACACATTTTTTTACTACTGTTGATGTAGATTTGAATGATGACACGGTTATCGATTACCAAACGGCAATTTTGGATACCATAGCAGGTGATAATAGTGGTGAAACTTCTATTATGGACTCAGGAAAACTGATCACAAAAGAGGTTACTTTTGCCGATACAAAATATAAATTATACGTTTTAAATATCGACTCTGGAAGAGTAGATAAGCATGTGCCAAAATTTGCTGATTCTACATTGGTTACCTATAGAGGAGAATTACTGTATAATAGTACTCCTGTGTTTGATAGTGCCGCTACTCCTGTATGGTTTGATTTGACTACTTTGGTACCTGGTTTTAGAGAGGCTATGGTTGATTTTGGAGAGGCCTCTACTATTGATATTGATATGGTAGATGGTACTTTTACTGCTACCGGTTTTGGTCATTTAATTGTGTTTATGCCATCGGGTCTTGGTTATTTTGCGGGTAATGGTCCAAGTGGAAGAATCCCATCGTACTCTCCATTAATTTTCAATATTCAATTATATAGAGTAAATGAGTCTGATCATGATAGAGATGGAATACCTTCGTACTTAGAAGATTTAGATAATGATCGTCTTGTAGCAGATTCAGATGATAATACAGATGGAGATCAATTTTCAAATTATAATGATGCAGATGATGATAATGATGGTGTATTAACCAGAGATGAAATTACGGTTACAATTATTAAAAACGATAGTATTACGACCTTGGATGAAATTACTTTTTATGATGATGATGGAGACGGTATCCAAAACCATCTGGATCCAGATGATAGGGAAGTGAAAAATTAATACATAAAAAAACTCCGGTAAGTACCGGAGTTTTTTTTATTTAAAATATACTATAGATCTACTGCTATACCTAAAATAAGTTGGTTGGGTCTTGAGTCTACTCTAATCCCTTCATTTGATTCAGCTCGATTTTTGCTCAAACCGCGCTCATAGCGTAAATCCAAATTAATACGTTCCAATTGTATGCCCGCTCCAAATTGTACACCAACGGTAAATTCGTTTTTAACATCACCAAGTCGTACATCTTCAAGATCATTTTCTACAATATATTGTAAAGCAGGACCTCCAAAAACATGTATCGGGCCTAGGACAGATATCCCTAAAAGGATTGGCAAATCCAATTTCTTTATATTATAATCGAGATCTACACCTCCCAGTTTATATGTACTGTTGTTTACAGTGTATTGCAATTCTGGTTTTAGGTATATTTTATCGGCAAGTTTTCCTCTTAAAAAAACACCTAAATGGTAGCCAACACGATCTTCTGCACTTATATTGAAAAGGTCTGCTCCTTCAATTCTACCATTATCTCCATAATTTAAACCAGCCTTTACTCCAAAAGTTATTTTATTTTCTTGAGCAAGCAAAGTGCAATAACCAAAAAGAACTAGAAATACAAATATGTTTTTCATCGTATAAAAATTAAAGATTAATAAAATAATTGTTGATTTTGGTATACAGGCTAGTCTAATAAAAACGTTTATGTTTGTTTTTTATTTTTTTTGAAACCTTAAAAAAATGAAAAGCCTTCAGAATTAAATCCTGAAGGCTCTAAAGTGTAGAAAGTAAATATATTATTTTCTTTTCATAACATTTTGTACGGCATTAATAATAGCCTCTGCATTTAAGCCGTATTTTTCCATAAGTTGATCAGGTGTTCCACTTTCTCCAAAAGTATCTTTGGTTGCAATAAATTCTTGTGGTGTTGGATGATTAACTGCTAAAACTCTAGAAACACTTTCTCCTAATCCACCTAAGAAATTATGTTCTTCGGCAGTTACGATACATCCTGTTTTCTTAACAGAGTTTAAAATGGCTTCGTCGTCAAGAGGTTTTATAGTATGGATATTGATTACCTCTGCACTAATTCCATTTTCATGCAATGCTTCAGCAGCTCGTAAAGCTTCCCATACCAAGTGACCTGTAGCAACAATAGTAACATCGGTACCTTCTTGTAATAAAACAGCTTTTCCAATTTCAAATTTTTGATCTTCTGCAGTAAAATTCGCTACTTTAGGTCTCCCAAATCTTAAATATACTGGTCCAACATGATCTGCTATTGCAATAGTAGCAGCTTTGGTTTGGTTATAATCACAGGTATTAATTACTGTCATGCCTGGTAACATTTTCATTAAACCTATATCTTCTAGTATTTGATGCGTAGCTCCATCTTCTCCAAGTGTTAAACCGGCATGTGATGCGCAAATTTTAACATTCTTACCACTATAAGCAATAGATTGACGAATCTGATCGTATACTCGTCCTGTTGAAAAGTTAGCAAATGTTCCTGTAAACGGAATTTTGCCACCTACAGTCAATCCTGCTGCTATTCCCATCATATTAGCTTCTGCAATTCCTACCTGAAAAAAACGTTCTGGGTTATTAGCAATAAAAGCATCCATTTTTAACGAACCAATTAAATCAGCACAAAGCGCGACTACATTTTCATTGGTTTTGCCTAATTCTTCCAAACCAGCTCCAAAACCTGAACGAGTATCCTTTTTTCCTGTATCTATATATTTTTTCATTTCTTTTTTAATTTGGATAAATTAGTAATCGCCTAAAGTTTCAGGATTTTGAGCCAAGCCAATTTCTAGTTGCTCATCATTAGGAGCTTTACCATGCCATGCATGAGTGTGCATCATAAAATCTACTCCATGCCCCATAACGGTGTGCATTAGTACGCATACAGGTTTCCCTTTTCCAGTTCTACTTTTAGCTTCATTAAGACCTTCTATTACTGCCGTAATATTGTTTCCGTCTTTGATTTCCATGACATCCCATCCAAAAGCTTCAAATTTACCTTTTAGACTTCCCATAGGAAGAACATCATCAGTAGATCCATCTATTTGTTGTCCATTGAGATCTATAGTCGAAATTAGGTTATCTACCTTTTTTCCTGCAGCATACATAATAGCTTCCCAATTTTGTCCTTCTTGCAGCTCCCCATCACCATGCAAACTAAATACAAGATGATCATCATTGTTTAGTTTTTTAGCTTGAGCAGCACCAATAGCAACAGACATGCCTTGACCTAAAGATCCAGAGGCAATTCGAACACCTGGCAACCCTTCGTGTGTGGTAGGGTGACCTTGCAATCTACTATTGATTAACCTAAAAGTATTTAATTCTTCTACAGGAAAATATCCACTTCTAGCTAATACGCTGTAGTAAACCGGAGAGATATGACCATTGGATAGGAAGAAAAGATCTTCTCCAATACCATCCATATCAAAATCACCTTTTCGTTCTAAAACTTCTTGATATAGGGCGACAAAAAACTCTGTACATCCTAAAGAACCTCCTGGATGACCAGAATTAACCTTGTGGACTTGTCGTAGAATATCTCTACGAACTTGCGTTGCAAAATCCTCTAATTGTTTTGTTTTTGGCATTATAATGCTGATTTCTTGATAATAAAGCCCCAAAAATACAGGTTTTGAATACGGTGGCAAAATGTATAAGCAGCTTTTAATTAAGAAAGAGATGTTAATAACGAAAAGTTTTCGAAAATCTATGTTTATCAATGTGGTTTTAGTTAGTTATCTTTGCGCTCTATTAAATGTAAATTATGCAATTCGACCTTTTATCCAAAGATCCTCAAAGCAAAGCAAGAGCTGGTAAAATAACCACGGATCATGGTGTTATAGAAACTCCAATTTTTATGCCGGTAGGAACTGTGGCGACTGTAAAAGGAGTTCATCAAAGGGAACTAAAAAATGATATTAACCCTGATATCATATTAGGAAATACTTATCATTTGTATTTAAGACCCCAAACTCCGATTTTAGAAAAAGCGGGAGGGTTGCACAAGTTTATGAATTGGGATCGTAATATTTTAACCGATAGTGGAGGGTATCAAGTATATTCTCTATCAGCTAATCGAAAAATTAAAGAAGAAGGAGTAAAATTTAAATCCCATATTGATGGCTCTTATCATGTATTTACTCCTGAGAATGTAATGGAAATACAACGTACTATTGGTGCAGATATCATTATGGCCTTTGATGAGTGTACCCCTTATCCTTGTGATTACCATTATGCTAAACGCAGTATGCATATGACTCACAGGTGGTTAGATCGTTGTATGCAACATTTAGAAAAAATACCTGTTAAATATGGGTACGATCAGGCCTTTTTTCCGATAGTGCAAGGAAGTACCTATAAAGATCTTAGGATACAATCTGCAGAATATATCGCAAATGCTGGCGCTGTTGGTAATGCAATTGGTGGGTTGTCTGTAGGAGAACCTGCAGAAGAAATGTATGCTATGACAGAAGTAGTTACAGATATTTTGCCAGAAGATAAGCCCAGATATTTAATGGGAGTAGGTACTCCAATTAATATTTTGGAAAATATAGCACTGGGCGTAGATATGTTTGATTGTGTAATGCCTACTCGTAATGGCCGCAATGGAATGCTATTTACAGCCCATGGAACGATTAATATTAAAAATAAAAAATGGGAAGATGACTTCTCGCCAATAGACGAAATGGGAATTACATATGTAGACACAGAGTATTCTAAAGCATATTTAAGACACCTTTTTTCAGTAAACGAAATGTTGGGAAGACAAATAGCAACCATTCATAACCTAGGTTTTTATTTATGGTTGGTTCGAGAAGCTAGAAAACATATCTTAGCTGGAGATTTTTATACTTGGAAAAATATGATGGTTAAACAAATGGATAAAAGATTGTAGATTGAAAATATTAGATTGGTACATACTTAAAAGATATTTGGGAACTTTTTTCACGATGATTCTGCTATTTATTCCTATAGGAATTATAGTAGATCTTTCAGAAAAGATAGACAATATGTTAGAGCATAAAGTTCCTGTAAATGCTGTTATAGGATACTATTTAGATTTTACAATATACTTTGCAAATTTGTTATTCCCATTGTTTGTGTTTTTATCGGTAATTTGGTTTACCTCAAAACTTGCCAATAAAACCGAGATTATAGCCTTCTTAAGCTCTGGAGTCTCTTTTTGGAGGTTTTTAAGACCTTATATGATTGGAGCAATTATTATATGTGTTGGAGCGTTGGCTATGGGATTATTTTTAGCTCCAAAAGCAAGTCAGGGTTTTAACGAGTTTAAATATTCATACCTTAAAAAAGGGAAAAAAGTACAAGAGACTAGGAATGTTTATCGACAGGTTAATGATAGTATATTTTTGTATGCTAATAATTTTAAGCCCCTTGAGAAATCTGCAACTAATTTTACATTAGAATATTTTAATGGAAATGCTCTGGATACTAAGATTTCAGCCAGAAGAATTACATTTAAAGATAGTATTTACGAGTTAAAGGATTATGTAAAACGTAAGGTATTGGACGACAGGGATATTATAGAAAGAAGCCCGGTAAAAGACACAATGCTGCCATTTAATATTGATGAGTTTACTCCCGTAACCTATGTAGCAGAAACACTTAACTATACACAGCTAAGCGAGTTCATCGAAAAAGAAAGTAAAAGAGGCTCTTCAGATATAAATAGGTATAAAGTAGTAGCATATAAACGTTGGAGTATACCCATTTCGGCATTTATACTTACTATTATAGGTGTGGCTGTATCTTCTATGAAAAGAAGAGGAGGGATGGGTGTTAATCTTGCAGTAGGTATTTCATTGGCATTCGTTTTTATATTTTTTGACAAAGTACTAGGAACTTTAGCAAATCAGTCTGATTTTCCGCCAATTGTAGCGGTTTGGTTTCCTAATATTTCTTTTGGGATTTTAGCTATTTATCTGTTATATAATGCTAAGCGCTAAACTTCAGAATTATCTACATCTACACTTTATTATTTTCGTATGGGGGTTTACTGCCATATTAGGAGAATTAATTTCTATAGAAGCTATTCCGTTGGTTTGGTACAGAATGCTACTAGCCTCTGGGTTTATTTATGTATACATTTATTATAAAAGAATTTCGTTAGCAGTATCTAGAAAGTTATTCCTTACGCTTTTTTTTGCAGGAATTATTATTGCATTGCATTGGATTACTTTTTTTGCTGCGATAAAAGTTTCTAATGTATCAATAACATTAGCAATGCTATCAACTGGGGCATTTTTCACCTCGATTCTTGAACCGATTTTTTATAAAAGAAAATTAATCTGGTATGAGGTTGTATTTGGGATATTGGTAATTTGTGGGTTGTATATTATTTTTAATGTTGAAGGAAATTATGTTTTAGGCATTATTTATGCCTTATGCTCTGCATTTTTATCATCCGTTTTTTCATTAATTAATGGTAAGATGGCACAACAATACAACCCATCAATGATTTCTTTTTATGAATTGTTAAGTGGAGTAGGGGTAATTACATTGTATTTGGTTGGGATAACTTTTATAGGAAAAGAATTTGAAGGGTTTACCATTTCCTTTTTTCAATTGTCAATATCAGATTGGATGTATTTATTGATCTTGGCATCTGTGTGCACGGCATATGCATTTATAGGTTCGGTACAAGTAATGAAGTATTTAAGTCCATATACAGTAATGCTAACCATTAATTTAGAACCTGTTTATGGTATTGCACTGGCATTCTTCATTTTTGGGGATACAGAAAAAATGAGCCCTCAATTTTATTATGGAGCAATGCTCATTTTTTGTACTGTAATACTGAATGGAATCTTCAAAAATGCTAAAAAAATAAAAAGAGCATCCACTTTAGGTAACAATACGAAGTAAAGTTTTTATATTTGTCAGCTAACCCTAGTTAATAATAAATTATATTCTTGATTATGGAATATTTAGAATTTGAACTCCCTATAAAAGAGCTTAAAGAACAATTTGATAAAGCTTGCGCCATTGGTGAAGAAAGCGAAGTTGATGTAACAGATACCTGTAAGCAAATCGAAAAGAAACTTAAAGAGACTAAAAAAGAAATATATAAGAATCTTACTCCTTGGCAGAGAGTACAGTTGTCAAGGCACCCGTCAAGGCCTTATACTCTTGATTATATCGATGCTATTTGTGGGGAATCTTTTTTAGAACTACATGGAGATCGCACCGTAAAAGACGATAAAGCAATGATTGGTGGTTTAGGTAAAATTGGAAATCAGAGCTTTATGTTTATTGGTCAACAAAAAGGATACAATACCAAAACACGACAGTATCGTAATTTTGGAATGGCAAATCCCGAAGGATATCGTAAAGCACTTCGTCTGATGAAAAGTGCAGAAAAGTTTAATATTCCTGTGGTAAGTTTTGTTGATACTCCTGGTGCATACCCTGGTTTAGAAGCTGAAGAAAGAGGACAAGGAGAGGCGATAGCCAGAAATATTTTAGAAATGACACGCCTTAAAGTACCTATAATTGTTGTTATTATTGGTGAAGGAGCTAGTGGTGGAGCATTAGGAATTGGTGTTGGAGATAAAGTATTAATGTTAGAAAATACGTGGTATTCTGTTATCTCTCCAGAGTCTTGTTCATCAATTCTATGGCGTAGCTGGGAGTTTAAGGAGCAAGCTGCTGAAGCTTTAAAACTTACGGCAACAGATATGAAAAAACAAAAGCTCATTGACGAGATAGTAAAAGAACCATTAGGAGGAGCGCATAGCGACCGCGAAACTACATTCAAAACAGTAAGAGATAATATTTTATCATCTTTTGATGAATTAAAAAACTTATCACCAGAAGATTTGATGGAAAAACGTATGGATAAATATGCAAGCATGGGAGTCTTTAAAGACTAACCCCTAAAAAATCACTTATTACCTTAATCTGAAGTTTTTAACTTCAGATTTTTTTATACTTATTAACAATAAAAATTACTTATTAACAGTTCATTTGTTGAAGAACGGTGGACATTCGTATCTTTGTAATTGAGTAAATCTCTTTACAATTTTTTTACATTCGTGGTTATGGAAAAAGTACAGCAAGCTCAAGAAATAAGTTACGGTCGGGGGAACGTAATATCGCTTGAGAAAGGAAAAATACCTCCTCAAGCCGTTGATTTAGAGGAAGTTGTGCTCGGGGCAATGATGATTGATAAGAAAGGGGTTGATGAAATTATTGATATTCTTAATCCAGATGTTTTTTATCGAGAAGCGCATCAATACATCTTTGAAGCTATATATAAACTCTTCGAAAACTCAGAGCCAATAGACTTATTAACGGTTTCTAGCCAACTAAAGAAGGATTCTAGGTTAGAACTCGCTGGAGGAGACTATTACCTAATCCAACTTACGCAAAAAGTAGCATCTTCGGCGCATATAGAGTTTCATGCGCGTATTATTCTTCAAAAATATATTCAACGTAGTTTGATTAAAATCTCGAATGAAATTATTGAAGAGTCATATGATGAAACTACTGATGTTTTTGATTTGTTGGATATGGCAGAATCCAGGCTGTATGAGGTTACTCAAGGTAATATAAAAAGATCGACAGAAACAGCTCAGAGTTTAGTAATTCAAGCTAAGAAAAAAATACAGGAAATATCAAACAAAGAAGGACTAAGTGGAATACCGTCAGGTTTTGATAAATTGGATAGATTGACCTCGGGGTGGCAGCCAAGTGATTTAATCATTGTGGCTGCCCGTCCGGGTATGGGAAAAACGGCGTTGACATTATCTATGGCAAGAAATATGGCTGTTGGTCAAAATATTCCGGTAGCATTCTTTTCTTTGGAAATGTCATCTGTACAGCTGATAACACGTTTAATTTCTTCAGAAACAGGGCTTTCTTCTGAAAAATTGCGTACAGGAAAGCTTGAAAAACATGAATGGGAACAACTTAATGTAAAAGTTAAAGACTTAGAAAAAGCTCCATTATTTATTGATGATACTCCATCATTATCGATTTTTGACCTTAGAGCAAAAGCACGACGATTATCTTCTCAGCATGGCATCAAAATGATTGTTATTGATTATTTACAGTTGATGACCGCAGGAGGAACGGGTAAAAATGGTAATCGTGAACAAGAAATTTCTACCATTTCTCGTAACCTTAAAGCCCTAGCAAAAGAACTAAATGTTCCAGTAATTGCGCTATCTCAGCTTTCTCGTGCTGTGGAAACTCGTGGAGGTAGTAAAAGACCTTTACTTAGTGATCTTCGTGAATCTGGAGCAATCGAGCAAGATGCCGATATCGTATCATTTATTTATAGACCAGAATACTATAAAATTGATGAGTGGGATGATGAAGAAAGATCTCCTACACAAGGACAAGGAGAATTTATTGTGGCCAAGCACCGTAATGGAGGTTTAGACAATATAAGGTTAAAATTCATTGGTCACTTAGGTAAATTTGATAACTTAGATGATTTCAGTACTCCTTTTGAGTTTCATTCTAAAATGAATGAAGGGGAAGAAGATGATCCGTTTAGTACCACTCATCTTCCTAGTGCAGACGAGGCTTTTGGGAGTAGTATAAATGATTCTAGTGATGATGACGAAGTTCCTTTCTAAAACAGAAAATTTAGTTGATCGAGTGGCAATACCAAAAAAAGGTATAAAATATCTCTATGTTATTTTAATATGTCTTTTCTCGTTACAGTCGTATGCATCGTACGTATTAATCCCTATGGATGCAGAGAGTCAACAAAATCATTTAAAAGCTTATGGTATTACTTATTGGACTTTGAGCAAAGATCTTAAGGTTAAATGGTTACTTAACTATCGCGGTGGTTCTTTTCTTTTACCAGATACAGAAGATATTCGAAAAGAATGTACAATTCGAGGGGTTACATATGAAGTCTTAAGCACTTCTAAAACTGAAGAAATTCTTGAAGAAATTAGTAGTCCTTCGCAAAACATGGAGGCAGTTATTTTAGAGAAGGCTCCAAAAATTGCAGTGTATTCTCCAAAAGGAAACCAACCCTGGGATGATGCAGTAACCATGGTGCTTACATTTGCCGAAATTCCTTACGAAACGATTTATGATAGAGAAGTATTAGAAGATAATTTAATTTTGTACGATTGGTTGCACTTGCATCATGAAGATTTTACAGGGCAATATGGTAAGTTTTATGCTTCTTATAGAGCAGCTCCTTGGTATATAAGAGAAAAAGCTGAAGCCGAAAAACTTGCAAAATCTTTAGGGTATAGTAAAGTTTCTGAAGAAAAACTTGCAGTAGCTTTAAAAATAAGAGATTATGTTGTTGGAGGAGGATTTATGTTTGCCATGTGTAGTGCCACTGATAGTTTTGAAATTGCTCTTTCTGCTCAGGGGATAGATATTTGTGAACCTATGTTTGATGGTGATCCTAGTGAGCCTGGATATCAATCTAAAATTGATTACAATAAAACCTTTGCATTCAAAAATTTTACCTTAGAAAGAAGTCCAAATGTATATGAGTTTTCTTCTATTGATATGACTCGAAATCGTCGAATTTCTAAAACAACAGATTATTTTACTTTGATGGATTTTTCGGCAAAATGGGACCCTATCCCTACGATGTTATGCCAAAATCATACAGCTTTAGTCAAAGGGTTTATGGGGCAAACCACTGCGTATAATCCCAATGAGATTAAATCCAATGTTCTAATTTTAGGAGAGAATAAAACCAATGGAGAAGCTCGCTATATTCATGGTATAAAAGGAAAAGGGTTCTTTACTTTTTATGGGGGGCATGACCCAGAGGATTATACCCATAGAGTTGGGGATCCAAAAACAGAATTAGAACTTCATCCAAACTCACCTGGGTATCGTTTAATTTTGAATAATGTTCTTTTTCCTGCTGCCAAAAAGAAAAAGCAGAAAACCTGATACTTTTGTAAGTTTTTTATTCTACTACGACTATATCTGCCATAATGCAAATCATAGATTAAGATGAAAAAACTAACCTTATCAATAGTACTTACTATTGTTTTTATTTCTTGTAAACAAGAAAACACATCCAAAAAACATGTAGATATCCAAGAAGAATCAAAGGAGCAAACGATACCCGATCGATCTCAAGATTTTCCAAAAGATATAGCGGCAATTTTTAAAGCCCATGGTGGTATTAAAGCTTTTGATGAAAAAAATACTTTAATTTTTGAGTTATCCAACCCAGAAGGGAATGAAAAACATACTACAGACCTTAAAACTCGTCATGCGCGTATTGAAACTGATAAATTTACTTTAGGTTTTGATGGTAATAAAGCTTGGTTACAACAAGATTCAACATATTTTAAGGGAGACCCTCGTTTTTATCATAATCTAATGTTTTATTTTTATGCTATGCCTTTTGTATTGGGAGATGATGGAATTTCATACGAAAAAACTGAAGCGCTTATGGTGGGAGATCAATCATATCCGGGATATAAAATATCATATGGAGATGGAGTAGGAGATTCGCCAAAGGATAACTACTTTTTGTATTATGATGCCACCTCTAATCAAATGAAATACTTGGGGTATACAGTAACTTTTTTTAGTAAAGAAACTAGCGAAAAAATTAGCCTGATCGAATATTCTGATTGGAATGATGTTGATGGATTGTTGTTGCCTAAAACACTGAAATGGAGAACATATGAAGAAGGCGAAGTAGGAGATGTTAAAAGCGAAAGAACTTTTGTTAATGCTAAAGCAAGAAAAGAAAGACCTTCACCAGATATATTTAAACAGTCAGCTGTAAAAAAATAAGAATACAATAAAACTTATAACATGAAGTGACCCACCCAATAGGTGGGTTTTTCTGTTTCGATTTAACAAGTTCAAATTTTTTTTAATAAAAATACATAGGCTTTTTTCAAGATATCATAATGTACAAAGTTGTTTTTCAAGATTCGTTATAGAATTTTCAATTTTAGGATGATTTTAGACAAAAGATGCGGTACTGTAAAAAATCGACGAAGCTAAATTTTTCTAATTTTACGAAAACGATATAGTAAATCATATAAAAATTTCCATATGTATAAAGAACTTAATACTAGTACAAGGATATTAATGGGGCCAGGACCATCTGATGCACATCCTCGTGTTCTAAAAGCGATGTCTACTCCTTTAATCGGTCATTTAGATCCAGAATTTGTAACGATAATGGATGAGGTGAAAACGATGGTACAGGAAACTTTTATTACTAAAAATCATTTAACCTTTGTAGTGTCTGCACCAGGAAGTGCAGGTATGGAAACTTGTTTGGTAAATCTATTAGAACCTGGAGACGAAGCTATCATATGTATTAATGGTGTTTTTGGGGGAAGAATGGCTGATATTGCAGAACGTTGTGGAGCAACGGTTCATAAAATCGAAAAAGAATGGGGTACTGTTGTATCTCCAGAAGATATTAAAAAAGCCCTTGATAAATGCCCAAAACCCAAATTAGTAGCTCTAGTGCATGCTGAGACCTCTACAGGTGCATTGCAGCCTTTAAAAGAAATTAGTGATTTGGTTCATAATGCAGGAGGTTTATTAATGGTAGATGCCGTTACTTCATATTGTGGTATGGAACTTCAAGTTGATGATTGGGATATAGATGCAATTTATACCGGAACACAAAAATGCTTGAGTGCTCCTCCGGGATTATCGCCTGTTAGTTTTTCGGATAGAGCAGTAAAAGCTCTTGAAAATAGAAAAACCAAAGTACAAAGCTGGTTCTTAGATCTAAGTTTGGTTAAAAATTACTGGGGAGGTGCTAAACGAGCCTATCACCATACTGCACCGGTATCTTCGGTTTATGCATTGAGAGAATCATTGCGTATAGTTTTAGAAGAAGGATTAGAAAATCGTTGGAAAAGACATCAGGAAGTACATCACGTTTTAAAAACGAAATTAGAATCTTTAGGATTTAGATATTTGGTTGAAGAGCAGTATAGATTACCTAACCTAAATTCTGTCTTTTTACCAGAAGGAAATGATGAGGCTTTGATTCGATCTAAACTATTAAATGATTATAATATTGAAGTAGGAGGCGGTTTAGGCGCATTTGCTGGTAAAATATGGAGAATTGGTATTATGGGTGAAAGTTGCACGCTTAATCATGTAAATATGTTGATTAGCGCACTTGAGGATATAAAAGAATTTAAAAATTAGATATTTTAAGCCTCACAGGGCGTAGTTGCTAAACTTATCGCAGCAAAACACCTGTGAGGCTTATTTTTATTGTCCGTATTTATTACTGTAGCGTTTCCAAAGTTTAGTTTGATGACTTTCTAAACTAATTTCCCTACCTTGAATAAAAGCTTTTTCTAATTGATTCGTACGCATATCCAAAGCATCACCAACACTAATAAATAAAGTAGCATCTTTACCAACTTCTAGAGTTCCTGTGATATGATCAATACCCAAGATTTTAGCACTATTACCAGTAATCAGTTGCAGCGCTTTTTCTTTGTCCAGACCATGGGCAGCTACTGTTCCTGCCTGAAAAGGAAGATTTCTGGCATTGGCCCGTTCCATACTACCACTATTTTGTAAAGCAACCAACACTCCTGCATCTATCAATAATTTTGCATTCTTATAGGGGCGATCATAATCATCATCTTCATAACTAGGAGTAGAGTGCGTTCTTTTTAACAATATAGGAACATTATTTTGTTTCAATTGAGTGGCTACTTTATAAGCTTCATCACCTCCAACAAGTACCATTTTCTTTATGCCATATTCTTTGCTAAATGATAATGCTTCAAGAATTCCTTTTTCTGCGCTAACATGAATAAATAGTGTTTTAGAACCCTCAAAAACTCCACTCATAGCAAGATAAGGGAGGTTTTTGGAAGTCATATCTTTTGCTTTTATACCGGCTTTGGCTTGTAGCATAAACTCTTTTAATGCTTTGGTCTGCTTTGTATAGTCTTTATTGGGTTTTAAACCAGGATCTTCTCCTAACCACCATCGACCACTTTTATAACTATCCGGCCAGTTGATATGAATTCCGTCATCAACTTTAATCACGGCATCTTCCCAATTCCATGCATCTAATTGTACAATCGACGAGGTTCCCGAAATTCTACCTCCTCTTGGGGTTACTTGTGCTATTAACACACCATTTGGTCTCATACTTTCTACAATTTTACTTTCGGCATTGTAGGCAATGATACTTCTAATATGTGGATTATAACTTCCTATTTCCGAATCATCATCTGATGCACGAACTGCTGCAATTTCTACCAGTCCTAATGTAGAATTAGGAGCAATAAATCCTGGGTATACATGCTTGTCAGCGGCATCTATCATTTCTCCTTTTGCCGGTACGCTTGCTGCGCTTCCTATAGCAGTTATTTTTCCATTTTCGAAAACAATATTGCAGTTTTCTATAACTTCTCCATTACCAATATGTGCTGTTGTTCCGGTGATTGTTATCGTTTCAGATTGAGCTTTAGCCGGTGTTTGCTGTGCACTTGTTTTTCCGAAGGAAAAAACACAGAGTGCTATTAAGAATATTATATTTTTCATCTTTTTTGACATCTTGGTTTTAGCGAATCGTTTCTATGGTATTACATTCAAAATGTTGTTGCTCTTTTTTCTTTGGAGGCTGTGTTTTTAAACCTTTGTTTTTGGCTTTCAACATCATTGTAGATAACTTGTTTTTTTCTGAAGCAATAACTTTTCTCATTGCTTTATCTTTTTCCAAATCAAAATAGATTGCACCTTCAATAATTGTTTTTTCGGCTTTTGCATATATAGATAAAGGATGATCTGTCCATACTACTACATCCGCATCTTTACCAATTTTAATACTTCCAACACGATTGTCTATATGAAGCAATTTTGCAGGGTTAAGTGTTACAAATTTTAATGCATCTATTTCTGATACGCCGCCATATTTTATTGATTTTGCTGCTTCCTGATTTAAACGACGAGACATTTCTGGGTCATCACTATTAATTGCAGTTAGGACACCTTGTTTGTGCATAATTGCTGCATTATATGGGATCGCATCATTTACCTCAAATTTGTAGGCCCACCAATCAGAGAATGTTGAGCCACCCACACCATGCGCTGCCATTTTATCGGCTACTTTATATCCTTCAAGAATATGGGTGAATGTATTTATTCTAAAATTAAATTTCTCTGCAACTTTCATCAACATATTAATCTCACTTTGTACATAAGAGTGACAACTAATGTAGCGTTGCCCATTTAGAATTTCTACCAAAGTTTCCATTTCGGTATCCTTGCGATAAGGTTGACCTGTTTTTTTGAGTTTTTCGTACGCTTTTGCTCTACTAAAATAATCTGTATATACCTGTTCAACACCCATCCTGGTTTGCGGAAACCTTGTATTACTACCCCAATTACTCTGTTTTACATTTTCACCCAAAGCGAACTTGATAAATTTTGGAGAATTGTTATAGATAAGCTGGTCTGCACTTTGTCCCCATTTTAATTTAATGATGGCAGAACGCCCTCCAATTGGGTTTGCAGAACCATGTAGGATTTGTATTGAAGTTACTCCCCCGGCAAGATTTCTATAAATATTAATATCTTCGGGGTTTACTACATCTTCAATCGTAACTTCTGCAGTAGAGTTATGTCCGGCTTCATTAACGGCAGCAGTGGCAATATGTGAATGCTCATCAATGATACCAGGAGTTATATGCTTCCCTGTGGCATCTATAACTTTAGCATTTCCAGGGTTCAGGTTTTTTCCTATGGCAGAAATTTTCCCATTTTTTATCAATACATCTGTTTCGGCTAAGATACCATCCGATTCATTAGTCCATACGGTAGCATTTTTTAATAGAAGAGTTTCTGATTTTGGTACTTCAGGGTTTCCATAGGCCATATTAGGATAAGTCACCGGTAAGACTTCGGGCTTTTCTACTTTGGTATCCGAGGATTTTTGTGTTTCTTTTTTATCTGAAGTTTGATCTGGTTTCTTTTTGGCAGAAAATGAAGTCTCACCTCCATTTGGCAGAATTGCTTTTCCGCTCCAGAAGTTTTGAGTATCCCCTAATGCCGTAACAATTCTTGTATACTTCGTTGTTGTTGTATCTGCATCAGTAAATGTAATTGATACCCAATTATCTTTGTAATTAATTTTAGTGCCAAGTTTTGTGTCTCCTAATTTGACTTCGGCTTTGGGTTTAGTAGGCTTCCCCGAAATTGACAAGTCATATGTTTTTCCGGCAACGGTAAGGCTATATGCTCCGGTGATATCTTTTACAGACATATCATTGATTATAGTTTTATGCCCTTGTATCCAGTTTTCGTAAACAATATTGTCTTTTGTAAATAATTCATTTTTAGTAATCAAAAAGTTGGCATATGCCCCTTTTTTGAGGCTGCCTAAGAGATTACTCTTTCCAAGTATTTTTGCTGGAATGGTAGTTAAAGCGGCCAACGCAATGTTTTTATCCAAACCATATTCGATAGCCTTTAAGAGTTTGGTATTAAAAGCACTTATCTTTTTTAGCTTATGAGTAGTTAAAGAGAATGAAACTCCATTTTTTGCCAAAACTGATGGATTGGATGGAGCTTGATTCCAATGACGCATATCACCTAAACGGATTAAAGTTGTGGTATAAGGATCTGTTACATCATACGCATCTGGAAAATCTAACGGAATAATATAACTGGCATTAGTGGCTTTTACCTTATCAATTCTTGCATATTCGTCACCTCCACCTACAATAGTATATTGAATACCAAACTGATCTCCAATTTTATCTGCTCTAAAACCATCAATACGGCTTCCAGCTTCAAAAATTTGCGGGAGATTTTTATTTCTCTGTATTGCTTCCAGAGATAAATCTTTATTGTCGACATTGCCTGAGGCATACCAGGTTGCATCATGATACACTTGTCTTAGTAAAGCCATAGCCCCCATTAAAGATGTTGGGTACACTTGTTTACTGGCATTACTTTTTGTGAAGGATAAAAATTGAGCAGATCGATCATTTAATAGTCTTTCTCCTTCAGTTCCATCATTATGTAATGCTACCAAGAGACCAGTTCCTCTAATAATTCCGTCTGGCATATGTGTGTTTACTACTCCAAATCCTTGTTTTACATATTCTGTAGCTTTTTTATCATCATATTTGAAATGAGCTAATGAATTTGTTTCTGGACGAATATGATCATTCCAGTAATGTCCTTCTCGAGAGGCATTCCATTGGGGTTGAGCTCCTGGAGTAAAAATGCTACCTCCTTGTTTTTTTGGTTTTTTAATTCCAAAATTGGTAAACAAATCTATAAAAGAAGCATAAATATGTTTTCCTTTTAGATCAATTACAATGCTATTATTAGGGATAGTAACCGAGGTACCTATCTCGATAATTTTACCTTTTTTGATAACCAAGGTTCCATTTTTAATTACTGATCCAGGATCGGTATGAATGGTTGCGTTTGTAAATACGGTGTAATTTGTGTCTGTAGTTTTAACTCCGTCATTTTTAGGAAAGTATTCTTGAGTATACGAAGTAAAACAGCCACATATCACCAGTAGTGATATAAGTAATTTTTTCATCTGAGTGTGTAAAGTGTTTGAATCAGATTTAAAGATAGTAGTTGATCAAGAAAGAGCTCGTTAATTAATAATAATTTAACAGCTTAAGAATAATACGTTGATCATTTATGTTATCGATGTACAAAGGGATTGGCCTTGTAATAATTGACTAGCAAAGCTACAACATAGCTATAGGTATCCATACCATCCGGCTGGTTATTGGCTTTTAAATATTTATCATATGTTTCTTTAAAGATAGGCTCTAAAGGGTTTTCATAAGATTCCCAAAACTCGTTTACTTCACGATAATTTTCACGTATTCCAGGACGTAATTTTTCTATAAGACAAATGGCTTTTTCTTCATTGCGTAAGTAAAGATCATTAAGGCAGAACTTTAGCGCAAACGTAGCACCGCTGTAGTTAAAATATAGATCGTCATAATTCATTGTCGTTAGCGCTGCTATAAAATTAGCTTCATTTTCTTTTGCAAATCCTAATTGATGAGCCTCTTCGTGGCAACTTGTTGTTGGTGCTTTATAATTAAGGATTAATCCATTTACCTGGGCTTCGTTGGTGATCGGATTTAAATAACCACTAAACCCCATATAGGTTAACGGCGTGCTAAGTAAAGATTTTTTGATACTCTTTGGGTGATAGTTAAGAGAAGAAAGGGCTCCATTTAATTGATTATATGCCGGAATCGTTTTCTCAAAAACCTCTTCTTTAGAGTATGGGATTTTTATAGCCAGTGAATCATTAGATTCTAATTTTTGATGTAAAGTATTAGCGTGGGTAATTAGTTTTTCTGAAACTGCAATAAGTTCGGTCTCTGTATATTCATCATCAATCTTCAATATTTCATGTAAGGGCATTCGGTAATAGTTCATTCCCCAAAGAATATGAAAACTTGCATAAACGATAGATAACGTAGCACCTATATCGAGCAATACCTCTTTCCATATCATGTCTTTTCTAAATACTTTCTGTATCAAAAACCGCAGTAGCATAATAATCAAAACGCTATACAAAAGATCTCCAAAAGAAAATGGAAGCCACCCAAAAACATAACGTAATACTTTAGAGGTATATATAAATATACCATTACTGTAAAAACGTTCAACAAAACCAGGAAAGAATGAAATAATCTTGATCAGTATAATTTGAACAGGTAGTAGTATAAGAAGTAATAACTTTGTTTTGGATTGCATGCAGTAAATATATTTACAATTCTAAATATACAGGACGATTTTAGAGTTTTTTAGTATAAATAATGCCATATAGTGGTTAAGAATATAAGTGTTGAGTGTCGAATTTTTGAAGCGTGAATCTTAATAAAAAACTTTGTTACTCCGAAACTTTGATGCTTAATTCAAAATTGAGATTTTTGTCATGAGATTTTTATGTAAACTTCTCTATACTCAATACTAACTACTCAATACTAAATAATGAATTCAGAAATAAGAAATCTAGAACCTAAAGCTATTTGGAACAAGTTTGCCGATCTTAATGCTGTGCCCAGGCCTTCTAAAAAAGAAGAGCGCGTTATACAATTTATGAAGGATTTTGGTGAATCTCTTGGGTTAACTACAGAAATAGATGCCGTTGGTAATGTTTTGATTAGAAAACCTGCTACACCAGGTATGGAGGATCGTAAAGTTGTAGTAATGCAATCTCATCTGGACATGGTGCATCAAAAAAATGCTGATACCAAGTTTGATTTTGATACCGAGGGGATAGCTATGTATGTTGATGGAGATTGGGTAAGAGCTAAAGGTACTACTCTAGGTGCAGATAATGGTCTGGGTGTAGCTACCATCATGGCAATTTTGGAGTCAAAAGATATACAACACCCTGCGATTGAGGCTTTGTTTACTATTGATGAAGAAACTGGAATGACTGGCGCCATGGGATTAGAAGGAGGTTGGTTACAAGGAGATATATTATTAAATCTGGATACTGAAGAAGATGACGAAATAGGAGTAGGGTGTGCTGGTGGCGTTGATGTTACTGCCCAAAGAACATATAAAGAAGAGAATGTGCCAGAAGGTAAGGTGGGGTATACCATTTCGGTTAGAGGACTTAATGGAGGGCACTCGGGTATGGATATTCATAAAGGATTAGGTAACGCTAATAAAATTATGAATAGACTACTGTTTGACGGATTTGAAAATTTTGGTTTACGCGTGTATGAAATCAAGGGAGGAAGTCTTAGAAATGCAATACCAAGAGAAAGTTTTGCCACTGTTGTGGTAGATGCTATTCAAGCTGAAGCCTTTGAATTTGAAATTGGCGAATTGTCTAAAACGATTAAGAGCGAACTTACTATTGTTGATCCAGATCTTCAAATTGAAGTTGTTAAAACAGGCCTTCCTGCTCAGGTTATGGATTTAGGAGTTCAAGAAGGAGTGCTAAAAGCCTTGTATGCAGCTCATAATGGGGTGTATACAATGAGCGCTTCTATCTCAGATTTAGTAGAAACATCAAATAATATAGCCAAAGTAACTATTAGCAATGGTGAGATCGTGATCGAATGTCTTACCCGTAGTAGTGTAGAGTCTTCAAAATCAGATTTGGTGAATAAACTTAGAGCTACTTTTGAACTCATAGGTTGCGAAGTGACCACTAGTGGCGATTACCCGGGATGGGCTCCTAATATGGATTCACCAATCTTAAAAGTACTGGATGAATTATATCAAAAGTTAAATGGACAAAAGGCACACGTAGCCGCTTGTCATGCAGGCTTAGAATGTGGTATTTTGGGGCAAAACTATCCTGATATGGATATGATTTCTTTTGGCCCAACGATTTTAGGAGCACACTCTCCAGATGAACGTGCCAGTATATCGTCTACACAAAAATACTGGAAGTTTGTAGTAGAGATTTTAAAAGAAATTCCGAAGAAGTAGTATTGAGGAGTTTTTAGTATGCAGTATATATTACTTACTATCAACTATCAACAGCAATAGGCTTGGATAATTGAGTTCTACTTGAATAGTTTTTTTATTGTTAGATAAAATATACCTGAAATTGGTGAGGAATAGAATGTGAAAAATCATTAGTATTGACATTCTATATGTATGTAGTATATGTAAACAATTAAAAACAAAATTTAAAATTAAGTATTATGATAAATTTAGAAAATGGTCAATTTAAAGTATTAGATAGAGCTTCTCTCTTAAAAATAAAAGCAAGTGCTAATTTCCAAGGGACATCTGATCAAGAATTTCTTGAGGACCGAAATCGTTGTCCACGATTTCCAGACTGTCCTTAATTTTAGGACAGAATATTAAGTGATGATATTAAAAGAGTAGAGGTCTGCAAGAAGATGTATGACCTCTACTTTTTTATAGTATGTAGTAGGCAGTTAGCAGTATGCTATATCGCTAATACTCTCTGCCTACTGCCAACTGGATACTACCACTAAAAACTACTCTACGTCGGTTTTTTCTTTTCGGGTTCTGCGGGCGGCTACCTGAGTCATTACGGTATCGGTTTGTTCGTTGATTAAGGCTACCCAACTTAGATCGGTATCCTGATCTGCTACCCTGATTACATTGCGTAGGGTAGGGATAAGGTCGTTTATTAACGGAGTAAGTTCTGCACGCGCCTGACCAATAGTTGGGTAATCTTTTTTGGTATCTTCTTCTAGGCGATCGGTATAAATAGCCTTAAACCCTTGTTCAGATTTTTTTAGCTTTTTATATCGAGGGGTTAGCCCCAGTATAGCCAATGCTTCTTGATATTCTTGCTTATCCATTTCCTGAAACAGCGTTTCTAACCTACCCGATTGCTCAAGGTATCCTTCGGTATAAAGCGTAGTACCTACTTTTTCAATCAATTCAGACAAAAGCGTAAATGCTTCCTTTTCTTGAGGATCATCTGTTTTTTCGAAGGCTTGTATCATATCTCTAAATAGGATAAAAGCATGATCTCGTACTTGGTCTAAAGCGATTACCTCGTCAACCAGATTGTTGGTTCTTACTGCTGCCAGAGCGGTACGTAGTTTTTCGAGTTTCGGTTTAATGTGGTTAGCAACAGCAACCAGAAAAGCATCGTCGCAAAGATGGGTGTTAATAATGCCAAGATAGTTGTTGGTAACTTCAGACAGTTCTGAATGTGTAGCTTTGGTAACACTTAGATTTCTAAGTATTTTCATAATGTTTAGGTTTAAGAGTTTACGTATGAAAAATAGTTTTTTTTAAACGATTTTTCCTTTGTTTTTGTGTAAGATAAATCTGAGCTGTATGGTAATGTTTTGACTTTATAATGATTAACCAAGGAAAATGCTCTCCGAAACGCTGCGAAGTGGTTTTTCCCTGGGAAAATGTTCTCCAAAGCGCTGGGAAGTGGTTTTTCCCCGGGAAAATGCTCTCCAAAACGCTACGAAGTGGTTTTTCCCCGGGAAAATGTTCTCCAAAGCGCTACGAAGTGGTTTTTCCCCGGGAAAATGTTCTCCAAAGCGCTACGAAGTGGTTTTTCCCCGGGAAAATGTTCTCCAAAGTGCTACGAAGTGGTTTTTCCCGAGGAAAATATTCTCCAAAACGCTGCAAAGTAATTTTCCTCAGGAAAATACTTTTCAAAACATCAATACAGCATTTATGAAAGTTTTTCTGATGAAATAGAAGAGCCGTCGGGTAAGTTTTTGTAGTTTTATGTATATCCGAGTAAATAAATTAAAATTTCAAAAATCTCTGGTTATGTTCAATTCTCTTTATTGTATGTAAAACTGAACCACAAACCACCCCAGATACTTTAACCAATACAAATCCAAAATATGAAACATATAATGATTCTGCATTTACAAAAGAAGAGACTTTAGCCCGATACAAGAAAAGTCAATAACTAATGCACAAAAAAACTAAAAAGTAAGGTAATATTTATTCATGTTAAGACACATAATACTAAATGTTACAAAAGGGTAGAAAAATATAAGAACTAATTTTATACAAAAACACGATGTCAGGAGGAGATTGGAAATCTATGTTTAAAGCTGTTCAAGAAGGTGATTTTGAATTGGTAAAATTCTATCTAGATAAAGGGATAGATCCAAATTATCAACATCCAGAGTTTATGGCTTTGCCTTTAGTAGAAAGTATTAGGTATAACCATTTGAAAATAACAAAATTGCTATTAGAAAATGGAGGAAACCCATCAATTAAAGAAGTTATGGAAGGAGAAACATCTATTTCTATGGCAAAACAACTAAATAATCAAAAAGCTATTGATTTATTAAATTCTTATCTCAATACGAATCAATGATAAAATAGCTTTACATCTTTGTAGAATTCTTTGTCATTAAAATTAACATCAATCTAAAAAAAACTAGTAATGAAATACTCACTTATTTTTGCAACCTCATTTTTCTTCTTATTTACGTTTTATGGCATGGGGCAAACCAAGCAAGATTCTTTAGGAATTAAACAGGTGGCTTTAGATTATATCGAATCGCAACACAACGTAAAACCTGATCAGTTTAAACGTGCTGCGCATCCAAGAATGGTTAAAAGAACATTTTGGACTGATAAAAAAACGAAAAAAGAATATTTGAGAGAAACCTTTACTGATGCGATGATTTTATTAGCTGAAACCTATAATCAGAATGGAGATAAGTTTCCAGAAAACCCTAAAAAAGAAGTGATACTACTCGATGTTTACGATAAAATAGCTTCAGTAAAACTAATAGCAGATGATTGGATTGATTACATGCATATCATAAAGCTAAATGGCAAATGGCAAATTGCAAATGTACTCTGGCAGTTTAACGATACTAAAACACATTGAAAATTATATATTTAAATACTACTACTATGGAACCCATTACGTTTACCGATTTTAACTTTAAACTTGCAGTGATACAAGTGTTGATGTATGAAAAAGAGCTTATTAAGCCAAAATTTGACTTATATGAGTTTGTAAAACAACATCAAGCAAGAGAGATTAATATCGAAGATGAAGGATACGATTTTATCCCCGAAGTAACGGCATACTTCGAAAACCTGAAGATTGATAAAAATCTTGCCACCGAGGTCACAGAAATCTACCAGGATGGTGGAAATGAAATTTATCTGGAGCTTATACGATTTTGGGATGGAGAAGATGCGGCATTTGATATCACATCGGCAAAAGACGCCAAACAGTTTCCTAATCTAAAAAGAGTAACCCTTTTTGACGCATCGCCAGAGTTAGAAGATGAGTTTAAAAATCTAGGGATAGAAGTAGAATATTTATAATAATCTTTTGCAATGTTAATACGATACATTTTTAGTATAGTTTTTATAGCTTTTAGTTTTAAAAGTTTTAGACAAAAAGATTCGATTCCAAATACTGATCATATCACTACAAATGGAATTCATACCATCAAAAATGATTCTTTAAGAGCATTTGTTGTAAATTTTGAACCCATAACCTATCCCTTTACATTTTCTCAGCCTAATGACAAGAAAGATATGGACATTGAATTGTTAAACCATTTTCTAGATCAGGAGATTACTCAAGAAGAAAATTTGGGATATGGAGCAATATTCTATGGATACGTCTTTTTTGATAATAATTACTTTGGTTTAATACATACAAGATACTATGACCCGGGAGCAATGGGAATACATAATTACTTTATGGACTTAGCAACCTTATCTTACGATGGAAAAATTATTGATTATAGAGGGCTGGGATGTTTTTGTTATGATTCTAATATGGGAAGTAATGAGTATTTTGCTACCCAACTTGCTATAACGATAGATCAAGGCAAAATATCAATTAAAAAAGAGGATATCCATGCCACCCTTATTGAAGATGAAGAGACAACAGATGCTTTTGAAGATATTATTTCTAGCGCATATGAGTTAGAAATAAGCCCTAAGGGAAGAATAATTAGTAAGGACTGAAGACAATGTGAAATAGAGTTTATAAAGAATTAAAAGCTATAAAGATGAGTTGGAGAGCATTCAATCAAGAAGAAAAAGAAACTGTTTATGATTCAAAAGCTAAGTCTGTTGCTGATGTTAAATCAGAACTAGGCATTCTTCTTACAAAGATGTTAGAAGAAAAAGAAAATGCGAATTTGGGCAAAGGCTTTCTAATATCCATTAATGCAACAAATCAATACATGCAAATTAATTGGGTTGACGAAAAATGTGAAAACTTTGTTGGGGATTGGAGTTATTCACTTGAACTTTATGAATCAAGTTGGAATAAGAAATTAAAAAATTCTGTGATCTTCGATAAACGCTGTGAAAATATTGTAAAAGCTGTGGCAAAAACTTTTATGGATTCTGGCTATACATTTTATTGCCGTACAGAGTTTGTATCTACATACAAGGTAAGTGTGTAAATTTGTTGTTTTTTCTTTCCTAACCCTGAGATTTGATAAAAACATAGAACGAATAAAAAAAGCATCTCAATATTGAGATGCTTTTTTTATTTTATTTGTTCGTTTCTAGTGACCATGACCATCACCCTTTGAATGTCCTTGCGGAGCACTGTTAGGATCCTGTATGTCAACAATTTCTAGTTCGAAGATTAAGTCTGTATTAGGTGGGATTGGTCCAGCACCTCTTTCTCCATAGCCAAGGTGAGCAGGAATAAAAAGTATGGCTTTGTCTCCAACTTTCATTTGCTGTGCACCTTCTTTAAATCCAGGAATCATTTGAGCATCTGGTGAATAAGGCATTGGCATTGGCGCATACCCCTTTGGATGATCAGCTCTACGCTGGTCAAACGTTCCTGTTTCTTTTGCTACTTCAAGGATATTAGTATCAAATATTCTTCCATCGGCAAAATATCCCGCATAATTTACAAGTACAGTATCTGATGATTTTGGCTTTGTTCCATCACCTTCGGTTACAAAGGCTATTTCTAAACCACTGTCATATTTTTTAGCAGAAGCTTTTAACTCATTAAATTTTTTAGCAGTCGCTTCATTTCTTTCTTTTGCTAAACGCTCTTTTTCTGCTTTTTCTTCTTCAAGAGCTTTTAATTTATTAGTAAAAGCTGCGTCTGTATCAAAAGCTTTAGCATCAGAACCTTTACGGATGATATTTACTTCAAGCATTTTTATTTCACTCTCTGGCTTATCTCTAGGGCCTGTTTTGGCTACTCCAATGCTATCAATAATATCTTGTCCCATAACAATTTCTCCAAAAACAGTATGCTTTCCATTTAACCATGGGGTAGCTTTTAGCGTAATAAAGAATTGGCTACCATTAGTACCTGGTCCAGAATTAGCCATTGATAAAATCCCTTTTGATTTGTGTGTAAGTGAGTCCACAATCTCATCTGGAAATTTGTACCCCGGATCTCCTGTACCTGTTCCTAAGGGATCTCCTGTTTGGATCATAAAATCTTTAATGACTCTATGAAATATAATTCCGTTATAATATTTTTTCCCTTTATAAGTACTGTCTACCATTGTATTTGTACCTTCCGCTAATGATACAAAATTAGCAACGGTCATTGGAGTTTGGTCATGGTATAATTTTGCAACAGCCGTACCTTTGTTGGTTACAATTTCGGCATAAATACCTTCTTGTAAATCAGGGTATTTTTCATTACAACTACTCACAGTTATTGTGATAAGAGCTAAAAATAAAAGACTTAGTTTTTTCATTGTGTATTAAAAATTTTAATTTTTTGTTGTTGATTCTTTTGTGATTGTATTTAATGTTACTTCTGTCATTAACGGAATATTTGTCCCAATCTTATGATCATCGCCATAATATCCATATGCCTGGTATGAAGGAAAGAGAAAAGTAACAGTTTCACCTTCTTTCATAATCTTTAAACCTTCACGAAGACCTAAAAATAATTCTTCTTTATCGATGTAATAGGTAATGGTGTCTAATTCTTGTTGAGAGTATATTGTATTTCCTTTTAAATCTTTTACATCATAATTGAAATTTACAATATCTCCAAATTTGGGTGTTCTACTGGATATGGTGTCTTTTTTACTGTAGTAATACCAAAACCCTCCTTCAGAAGTTATATAATCATGCACTGTATCAGTATCAATAATTTTTTGAATTATTGCTTCTTCTTTTGCTGCAAGTTCTTTATTGCGATGAATAGATTTACTGTCACTAATAAAAGATCCTGATTTTATAGTTATAGGTTTTCTGGCTTCGGGCGCTTTACAAGAAAACATCAGAAAAAGAACACCTAACATTGAAAGAATTATTCTCATTGATTTAGGACATTTTTATAAGACGGTAAGATACTAATAAATTTATCAATGGTATCAGATAGCGAGAGATTACTTTTTCCTCCGGCAGCGTTATGATGGCCACCTCCCTCAAAATGATTTCTCGAGAATTCATTAACAGAAAAATCACCTTTAGAACGTAAAGATATTTTTATAATTCCTTCGCCTTTGTTTTCAATAAAAATCACTGCAAATTTAATCCCTTCAATAGATAATCCTAAGTTGACAAAACCTTCGGTATCTCCTTTTTTGAAATTATTTTGATCTAATTCTTTTTGAGACATGGATATATAGGCTGTATTATATTCAGGTAGCACTTTTAAATTATTTAATGCAATACCCTTTAATCTCAGTCTAGAAATTGTATTAGAATCATAGATTTTTTCATGAATACTGGTATTATCTGCGCCTTTGTCAATGAGATCTGCTACTACGCGGTGGGTAGTACTTGTAGTTGATCTAAACCTAAAAGATCCGGTATCAGTCATAATACCTACATAGATACAAGTGGCTATTTCTGGAGTGATTTTATCCAGGTCGTTCATTTTTTCAATGAAATGATAGATCATCTGACAGGTAGAACACATCGTTACATCACTATACGTGTATTTGGCATAATCATCTGGTTGTTGATGATGATCAATCATAACAAAAGTTGCCTTGGCTTTTGCTAGTATGTTTTCCATATCTCCACTTCTGGATAAGTGATTAAAATCTAAAGTAAAAATAAGATCAGCTTTTTCTATTTCAGAAATTGCAATATCAGTATTACTATCAAATTTAATTATGGTATCCTCTTTAGGAATCCATTTTAAAAAGTTTGGATACTCATTAGGTGTTATTACCTTAGAAGTATGACCTAAAGCAGTAAGATATTGATGCAATGCCAACGTTGAGCCAATTGCATCTCCATCAGGATTTTTGTGAGCGGTGATTACGATATTTTTCGGTGTGCGTAGCACCTCTTTTATTTCATGTATATCTTTATCATTCATAAGGCAGCGAATATACAATAAATAATATTTTAGTAATATTAGATCAACTAATTTTGTGTGACACTTATTTCAATGTATATGAAAATTAAAAAGATTGTAACTACAGTATTTTTATGCTACATCCAGTTGTGTTTTACACAAACAAGCAATGAGACAAATGCCTCAGATTTTATCATTGCGTTTGGAAGTTGTAATAAAGTAAACGAACCTCAACCTTTTTGGGAAGAAATTTTAAAAAATAATCCTAATGTATTTATTTGGGGAGGAGATAATATTTATGCCGATTCTGATGATATGAATGTGGTCAGCTTGGGTTACAAAACACAAAACAATAATGAAGGCTATAAAAAACTAAAACGATCTATACCCATAATGGCGACATGGGATGACCATGATTATGGAAAAAATGATGTAGGAGCCGAGTGGGAAAAGAAAAACGAAAGTCAACACTTGTTTTTGGATTTTTTAGGGATATCAGATGATAGCCCAAGAAGATTACAAGAAGGGGTATATACTTCAAAAGTATTTGATATCGAAAAGGGAAATGTAAAAGTAATAGTATTAGATACCCGATATTTTAGGTCTCCATTGAAAAAAAGTGCTATTGAAGGTAGGCGTTATGAACCTTATATGAATAATGAAGGAACTTTATTAGGAGAAAAGCAATGGAAATGGTTAGAAAAAGAGCTAGAAAGTAACTATTCTGATTTTGTAATTATTGTAAGCAGTATACAGTTTCTATCCTCAGAACATGGTTTTGAAACCTGGGGTAACTTTCCTCACGAGGTGGAACGACTTCAGCAATTGTTAGTAAGTAAAGCAGTAAGAAATGTCATTATACTTTCTGGAGATCGTCATATTTCTGAATTTTCGATGACTAAAATAAAGGGACTAAAATATCCGCTTGTTGATTTTACCTCGAGCGGATTAACGCACTCGCATTCTAATTATAAAGGAGAGTCTAATCGATATAGAGTGGGTAGAGTAATTTCAACTCCCAGCTTTGGATTACTCAAGTTTGACCTTGATACCTATACTGTTAATATGCAAATAAGAGGCAAAAATGGTATAGTGTATCAGGAATTTAAGAGACAATACCCAAAAAACTAAAAATTTAGTACCAATATTAAAAAGCATCAAAAATAATTCTTGTTTTTGATGCTTTTTAATATACTTTTGCACCAAAATTTAGAAAAAGGATTTTTATCCGAAATAATAATTCATAAAAATATTTCTATTTAATATAGAAGTAGACAACAAAACAAAATACGATGGCAACAAACAGAACTTTTACAATGCTTAAGCCGGATGCGGTAAGAAAAGGATACATTGGGGCAATCCTAGAGCAAATTACTGCTTCAGGTTTTAGAATTGTAGCAATGAAATTGACAGAACTTACTACTGCTGATGCTAAAGAGTTTTATGCAGTACATAAAGAGCGTCCTTTCTACGGAGAATTAGTAGACTATATGACTAGCGGTCCAATTGTGGCTGCTATTTTAGAAAAAGAAAATGCTGTAGAAGATTTTAGAACGTTAATCGGTGCAACTAACCCTGAAGAAGCGGCAGAAGGAACAATTCGTAAGAAGTATGCTACTTCAATTAGTGAAAATGCAGTACATGGTAGTGATAGTGATGAAAATGCAGCTATCGAAGGTGCTTTCCATTTTTCTGGAAGAGAGCAGTTCTAAGAAAGAACGATTTTATATAAAAAAACAAAAACCATCTCAAAGTTGAGATGGTTTTTTGATTACCAGAATACTCTAAAACTTAGATTAGGAGTAATGCCTAACGAAAAGATATCAGAGCTTATTAATTGATTTTCTAACGAGTTTGTAGCTCTAAACTCTTTGTTTAAGAGGTTTTTTCGATCATAAAGATTTAATACAGATAATCCGATTCGGTATTTGATATTAGGATTATACCCGATCTTAAAATCATAAATTGCAGAAAAATCTAATCTGTGATATACAGGAAGATTGTTACTATTGATTTTACCAAATTCTAGCACTACAAGTTCACCGCTTTCATCTACTCCTGATATATTTGTAAAAGCTTTACCTGTATGCCATAGCCATCCTAGCGAAAATTGGAAATTATCAATTTTATAGAAATGAGACCATTTTATGGTATGCTCTATATTCCAATTTCCAGGAAAAGACTCATTGTTATTGATGTTATCAAAAGTATTGCTCGTGTTGATATAAGAATAACTTACCCAGGTTTTGTATTTTCTGAACCTCTTTTTTAAAAAGAAATCAAGACCATAAACTGTACTTTTCCCAGTGTGATAGGTATTGTCTATTGGGTTGATAAAACCTGAGGTGAGCGTTGTGATGTCATCAATTTGTTTGTAATAGCTGTCAATATCAAAATACCATTTCTTTTTTCTGAAGCTACTGCCTAACGTATATTGATAACTAGTAATTATTGGAAATTTATCATTGTTTGCTAATGTCCATACTTGATTTTCGAGAGACAAATCACTCACTACTGATTCTTGAATCTGACTTACAGCTTGACTTCGATACTCTCCGCTAGCATTTATTTTCCAATTTTTGGTAAGGTGTTTTTGTATGAAAACTCTGGGTTCAATAAATGAAGTGTTTAATTCTGTATAATGATTAAATCGCAATCCTGCAGATATATATACGTTCTTTGGGTTTTCATATTTGTATTCGGCATATGCGGCATGTGTATTTAGAAATCGATCATCTTGGTCCAAAATCAACTCATAATCCGGAGTATTTGTTACAAAAGCATATCTGATATCATTATTCGAAAATTGATATCCTCCTGTAAGGTTCTGATAATCGGATATGTTGTAACGTAAATTCAAAGCTGCCCCAAAATCTCTAACACTATTCTTTTTGCTCTCAACTTCTGCAATCGTGCCCAGGTTCCTGGTTATAAATTGATAATTCAATACGTATTTTGCATAATACCCACTGGTTTGCATAGATAGATTACGGTTGTAAATGGTATTCCATTTAAAATTATATCCTTCATTTTCTGTGATGAGTGCATCGTTAAAAGATTCAGTAGCATTGCCTCTTCTGAAATCAAGATCATTTTTTCCGTAGATGGTATTGACTTCAAAGGTGTCATTTTGTGAAGGCTTTACAGTCAAATTTGCATTGTAATCTGTGTAATAGAAGTTGTTTTCCTCTTCATTGAGATTTGTTATCTCATTAATTTTGGTATTTTGAAAAACACGGTCTGCAAGTTGTTTATAGGTAAATGTTTCCAGTAAATCGGCATAAGATCTTCTTCCTGAAACCTGTAGTGATACCTTATCTTTGATAATTGGAGTATGTATTACGGCATCTGCATTGATCATATTAAAACCTGCACCTCCCGAAAAGCGTTCGGCAATTTTGTTTTCAGATTTGATATCAATAACTCCCGCAATGCGATCACCATATTGTGCGCTAATACCACTTTTAGAAAAATTAACTTCTTTTGCAACATATGGATTAAATGCGGATAACATCCCAAAAAAGTGTCCTTGCTGATAGGTTTTAATACCATTCCATAATACAAGGTTTTGATGGGGAGTGCTTCCTCTTACAAACAGACCCGAAGCAGTTTCGAATGGATTGTTTACTCCAGGGGTAAGTTGTACGCTTTGTAGAATATCAGGTTCTGTTCTTCCGGGAAGTACTTCTACATTTTTTAAATCTATATTGATTATCTTTTTATTTTGAGTGATTCCTTTGGCCAAATATTCTTGAATATAGACTTCATCTAGAACCTCTTCTTGCTCATGAATGAGATAGATTTTAGTACACTCCTTAGATAAAAAAAGATCAGAGCTTAGTACTTGTTGCCTAAATCCAGGGGCACTAATTAATACTACAGAGTTATAAGGAACTTTTTGATATTCGAAATAGCCATTTTGATCGGTTGAAGTATTGGCTCTAATGGCTTTAAAAAATATCCCAATATCTTTAAGAGGTTTATCTTCTTCATCTAAAACATAGCCACATACCGTAATAATATCTTTTTTAGAATATGCTCGTATTGTAACAAAATTACTACCCGTAAGCTCGAATTTAAAAGAAGTTTGTTCTTGAAGTTTTTGGAGTAGTTCTTTTAAAGAAAGTTTTGAGTCCAGAGCGATCGATAACTGCTTATCATCTATTAAATTGTCGATATAAGAAAATTTAAGATTATATATCTCCTCTATAGTCAGAATAGCTTCAGACAGAGGTTTGTTTTCTATCACAACGACTTTTGTTTCTTCCTGAGAAAAAACAGATATGCTCCATAAAAAAATGCATACAAATAAAAGTCTAATCATTCTTTTACTCGATAATCGAGATTTAAAATGCTTCGAGGCTCGCCTCGAAATCAAAATTATTTTCCAACAATGCCCTGCAGGCTTGCCCCAAAGTAGTCTACTTTTCTAGTACGACTGTCTTACCATCTTGAGATAGGCTATAGGTAATGCCTAAGGTACTAAAAACTGTTTTAAGAGCAACTTCTTGATCATTATTTGGAAAAGTTCCTGTATACATGGTTTCAAGGTCAATAGATGGTGATTTGATTTTTAGGTCGTATTGTTCTTCAAGCTCTTTAAAAACATATTTGATAGGAGTACTCCTAAAAGAGCTTGTATTACTAAGCCAGCTTGGTTGTTGCGTTGTAAAGGTCCATTGTTCTGGAATGTTATTTTCAAGGTTTCTATATGCTTTTCCTGCGGTAAGAATTTCTTTGTGATTTTTATTGAGAACACTAACCTTGCCTTCAAAACATCGAACTTCGAAGAAAGCGTTTTGTGATTGTACATTAAATTGAGTACCCAGTACAGTGACGTCTCCGTTCTTTGTTGCTACTGTAAATGTACTCCCTTTTTTTACTTTGAAATATGCTTCTCCATCCAGATTTACTAATCTGTTATCATCCCATTTTTTTTTATCAAAAATGGCATTTGATTTTGCATTTAAAATCATTTCTGAACCATCAGGAAGGGTAACAGTAAGTTGTTCTCCATACGTAGTACTAAATGATTCTCCTGAGTTAAACAAAAATAAACCTAGGATAATAGCAATAGAAGCCGCAGCAGCAAAATAGGGCCATAACTTCACAATTGACCCTGCTTTTTTTATGGGCTCATTACGCTGTTTTGATTTTAGAGCCGCAAGTTCCTTCTCAACATCGTACTCTTTTAGGTTCAAAGCATCTGCGCCAGCCATTATTTTTGTATAATGTTTATATTCTGGATGTGACTGAAACTCGCGAAGTTCTTCTTCTGAAAGTTCTCCGTTAATCCATCTTGATAAGAATATATCATCTTTTTTATCGTCCAACATAACTTCTATCTATATACAGTTAACGTCTTTATTTAGTTTTACCCTACCTTTTTTTAGTTATCAGTTTTCAGTTTCAGTACACAATCATTTCTTTTGACTAATATTTCAATACTCCTTTTACCCCAAATTTATTAGGATTATTAATCATGTAGTTTATCAAACTTCCAACCTCTTGGCTTTGAGATATAAGTTGATCAAAAGTGTTTTTGTCTATATATTTACAGGCTAAAGAAAATTCAAGCCATGTTTGAGTCTCAGTATTTTCTGCATCACTATCAGAGAGTTTACTAATAAAATTTTTTGCATAACGTCTCTTCCTATACGATTCTGAAATATTTGCGGATACACTTCTGGATGACCTTCTAATTTGATCTGTAAGAGCATATTTCTCCTCTTTTGGTAATCCTTTTGTGATTTCAAATATTTTCATTGCCAAATCAAATGATTTTTTATAGGCTAATAAATTTTTAAAATCCATACTTAATTCGTTTTTTATTTATTACTGCAAACTGAGACTTAATACTGAAAACTAGTTAATCAAATATTCCCAATCTTCTTCCTAAGAGTTAACAAGGCTTTATGCATCAATTTTTCAATAGCTTTAACCGAAACACCCGATAATTCTGCTATTTCTTTATAGGTTTTTTTATCTATTCTACTTAACAAGAAAACTTCTCGCTGTCTTTCTGGTAATTGCGCAATGGCATTCTTTAATTTATCCATGTACTCTTTTTCCAAAGCAATAAATTCAGGAGATTCATGATGTACATCACTCTTACGTTGTGTAATATAATTTTGGTATTTAAATTTTACCTTCTGATGCCGAGCATTGCTAATTCCTAAATTGGTAGCAATAGTGTATACATAACTTTTTGCCTTATCCAGAGAAACCTTAGCGCAGTTGTTCCATAATTTAATGAATGCATCTTGGACAATGTCTTCTGCTTGATCCAAATCTCCAAATTTATAATACAGGTAATTCCTCAAAAGTTTTGAGTGACTTTTGAAAAACTGATCAAAAGCTTGTTCGTTACATGTAGAGTTTTTATCGTCAGACATTTGGGGTATATAATTGTGTTACCAAATCTAGATTTTTTTTCTTAGCTATCAAAAAAATAAAAGATTGTAAATGCAAAAGGGGGTAGGGTAAGCTTTTTTTAAGGCGTTTCATTTATGTGAAGCAATACTAGTGAGCTAAACATAATATGAATAACCCTTAAATAATTATACCATGAAAAAACTTAGTATTTGGTTACTTTCTATATTAACAATGTTATTTGTAATAACATCATGTGAGATCAATGAAGAATTTGATAGATGTCCAGAATTAGCATTTACATTTCAGAAACTAGATTCTGTTCGTTTAGATAAAGTTGATGATACAATATCTAATGACTCTCTATTTGGTTATTATAAGTTTACCGCAGATTTCCCCAATATTGAAGAGACAGCTTATGAGTGGTTTGTTAATGATAGTTTGGTGGATTCAGAATTGATTTTGGATGACCGCGATAATATGTATGTAGGATTTTTTGAACCTGGGATCTATAATATTTGCATTTTTTCTGAAACTCCAGAATGCCCAGAAGGAACTTCGTATTGCAAAACGCTAAGAGTAGGAGTAACAAATCCAGCTTGTCCAGAGCTTAAATTTATAACTAGAACCGATACACTTCCTTCAGGTAAAGTTAATTATAAGTTTATTGCCGATTTTGAAGGTATTGAAGAAGTGTCATACGGTTGGTTTATCAATGGAGACCTGGTTGAAGATTCAGCACCAGGTGAAGACAATTACTTAAGATGGGATTTTGAAAAACCTGGAGTTTACGAAGTATGTATCAAGACAGAAACACCAGATTGTCCAGAAGGAACTTCATATTGTGAAGAAGTAGTGGTGAGAGAAAATGGAAATTGCCCTGAGATTTCTTTTGATAAAGAAATAGAACCAGGAACTGTAGGTACTTATGTTTTTGAAGCAAATATTGAAGGTGCAGATGAAATTAGTGAGATTATATGGCTCGTAAATGGAGAATATGTTGAATCGCCAGGGGATCCACAGGTTGGAAGTAGAATTTTAGTGTATCAATTTGAAAACGGTATACATGAAGTATGCTTAAAAGTTATAACTCCTGATTGTCCAGAAGGAGTAAAGTATTGCAAAGAAATTCGTGTAGGCAATTGCCCAGACTTATTCTTTGAATATGAGCAAGATGGTGATAACCTTGCGTATTACTTCTATCCTAGTGCCTTTGATGGAATTGATGAAGTTACTTTAGAATGGTTTGTTAATGGAGATTATGTAGGCAAATCTCCCGATTTCCCGCATAATAATCCTTTTTATTATCAATTTAATGCCCCGGGAAGATATGAGGTGTGTTTAATGATTGAAACTCCAGATTGCCCAGCAGGAACTTCAGTATGTAAGGTTATTGAGATTCCAGATGGTGTACAAGAATAAAATATTTACAATAGGTTAGTTAGGTTAGATTAATTAGGTTGATTCCCCAGAAGTATAACTAGTACTTTTGGGGAATTTTTTTGTCTTTATATCAAATACGAAGTATAAGGACTTTAAAATGAACTTTTATGTTAATTTTAGGTTCTTTAAAAAAATGATAAAAATGTCACAGGAGCATTACCAAACTAAACTCGAAATTTTAGAAGCATTACCAAAAGATTTGATTAAAAAACCAGATTTACCTATAGATACAGCAATACAAGAAGCTGAAAACCGATATGTGTGGGCTAAACAAGATGCTGATATACTTGTAAAACAAATTAACTTTGATTGGATAGGATGTGGAGAAGATCTTATCGTTCGTGCCGGGGCATTACGTTATGCTCAATCATTATGGGAACAAGAACGTAAAAGTATTGGAGAGGCTAAAAAACTATGGAAAGAAAAAGCACTCATAGCTTTAGCACTTAGAGGCGAACTGCTTGCAGCTTTTAAGTATGCCTATCATAATAGAAATGACCTTTTGAGTATTTTAAAAACTATTAGTAAAGGAAAGAAAAACACAGATGTGATACAAGACTTAAGTGATCTTAGTACATTAGGAGCCAATAATACAAAAGAATTAAAAGTGATTAATTTTGATATAAATAAGCTTGAAAAAGCAGCTTTGTTGTCAAAAGAAATGGCAACATTATTAGCTAAAGCCAATGCCGAAACATTAAAAAACAGCACTGTTAAAGATATAAGAAATCGGGCCTATATTCACCTTAAAGAAGCTATGGATGCCCTGTCTAGAGCTGGAAAATATGTCTTCAAAGATAATCCTGATCGGTTCAAAGGGTATATTAATCAATATTATAAAAAGAAAAGATAAGAATAAGATGTTTTTTGATAGATTAGTATTTTGATATATACTCCTGTATTTAAAAATAAAACTCCTGCATTTAAAATAAACTTCCTGTATATAGATAAATATTTCCTGTATAAAAATATACTATTCCTGCATATATATTTAAGATTCCTGCAATACAGGAGAATTAAATATATATACAGGAATTATATAAAATAATACAGGAGCATTATATTTAATACAGGAGATATAAAATATATGCAGGAAATATAAATATAATTACAGGAATACTGTAAAAATATACAGGAAATATAATTATATGTTATTGGCTATCGACCATATGCTATAGACTATCGGCTATCGATCATTAACCAAAAACAAAGGGTAGGGTAATGTAGCTTTCATTCGTTATACTTATATTAGAAGCTTAAATAGAAGAATTATATTATGCTAAAATCATCAATTACAATACTATATGCAATTACAATACTGGTAGCAGTACTGCTTGTTGGTTGTGTAAGTGATGATCAAGCTGATTTTCCTAATAATAGTCAAATTAATATTACATCTAATGCCGCAGTGGTGTCTCTTCTTAAAAACCTGGTTTCAGAAACTGATGCCTTATCCGAAGATCAACAGTGTTTTAAATTTAATTACCCGATTGTTTTAGGGTATAATAATGATTCAAATATAAGTATAGAGAGCTACGCAGGATTATTAAGTACAATTGCCGCTCAGAGCTCTAATTTTAATATTACGGGGGTACAATTTCCGATAGAGATTACCTTCAGAAATACAAGTGCACGTATTCGTATTGAAAACGAACAAGAATTACTTTCACTTTTAACTGAATGTGGGTATACAAGCCTACGCGACGAATTTGAAAGGCTATTTAGACAATGTTTTACTTTTGATTTTCCGGTAACTGTTTTAGATAGTATTAAAAGAGAGGTTCCTATAACTACAGATCAAGAGTTTGATACTTTCTTTAATGGTCAAAATAAAAACTACCAACCAGAATTTAAGTTTCCTTTAAACTTGTTGGTTGGGTCTGATGCTGTTTCAGAACAGATACAAACATATTTTGATTTTTATGAGGTTGTTGATGCCTGTCCAGGTTGTCCGTCTATACGTATCGATAGTTCTAGGGTTTCTAACACCATGTATAGATTTATTGCTGATTTTGAAATTAAACCAGAATACGAATTGTTTTGGATCGTTGATCAAGAAACATTTCCTTTTGTAGAAGGAGAGAATGCTATTACTCGTGGGTTTGACTTTGGTTTGCACAAAGTGTGTATTAAAGCAACCTCCCCAGATTGCCTTTCAGGAATAGAAGAATGTAAAGACATTACAGTTTGCCCAGAGTTATTTTTTATAGCAGAACAAGAAGGTGTTACTACAACATATACATTCGCCGCAGATTTTCCCGAAATACAAGATGTTCCTTATAAATGGCTGGTCAATGGGGAGTTTCAGGAAAATGATGGAGGACCTGGTGCAGATAATATGTTTACTTTTCAGTTTGAACCAGGATCTAATAATGAAGTTTGTATCCTTTCTGAAATAACCGGATGCGCAGAGATTTCTAAATTTTGTGTACAAATTGAGGTTCCTCAATAATATATAACCAGTATTTATCTATCAAAATGGTAAAAAATTATATTTATTATTCTTGATCTATTAGAACTTTTAAATGTAAATTTTTAAAGTGATAATTCTTTCCTGAATGGTTCTAAATAGGCTATTACTTGTGTTATTTTCAATAATTTTATAACAAACAAAAAAACTATGAGATACCATACAAGGAAAATTGTAAAGCCGGGAGACTTAAATCCAAACGATACATTATTTGGTGGAAGATTACTAGAATGGATTGATGAAGAAGCTGCATTATATGCAGGAATACAATTAGAAAATAGAAGAGTAGTTACCAAGTATATGTCTGAAATCAATTTTGTGAGTTCTGCAGTGCAGGGCGATATCATAGAAATTGGCGTTGATGTGGTAAAATTTGGAACATCTTCTTTGATATTAAAATGCGAAGTAAGAAATAAGTTAACTCGTAATACAATTATTAAGATTGAGAATATTACAATGGTTAATCTAGATGAAAAAGGGAAACCAACCCCACATGGAAAAACCAAAATTGAATACGTAAAAGATAGATTAGAAAAATTATCTCAGAACTAATTTTTTAATCAATTCTTTGCCTAGCTCTTCATTAAGGTTAGTAATTATTTTTTCTTTACCATAGCCTAGTTCTTCTCTTAATACAGATGAAGAGAGCTGAACAAATAATGTATCGCGTTCGAGTTTAATATTTTGGGTGTATTTGGTAATTGCTGGACCCATTACTTTTTCCCATACGTCTCTTACAGCAACCTTATCCAAACCTTTTTGAAGGTTATTGTCGGTAACGAAGTCTTTTAAAACATCGCCTAAACTCTGGTGTTCCTGATGGCGTTTGGTCATTCTAATGTTATCTTTTGATACGGTTTGTAAAAGTACATATTTCCAGCCTCATTTTTGATAATGATCTGATTTTCTTTTGCAAGTATAACGGTCTCTGTCCAGCCTGAAAGCGAGGTCTTGTAATGCATTCTTAGGCTGTCGTTTTCAATTTTTAGGGTAAACACTTCACTATCGTTTGACGTGATAAAGCTCCCATCTAATCTTGGTTGCACTTTTTTACGAATTCCAATAGAGTCTTTAATTTCAAAAAAGTCAATGCTCTGGTTAAAGGTATATTCTTTTTCAATTCCATTAGATAGTAGTACTCGTTCTATTTCCCAATATCCATTAATGTGTTTTGTAAAACTTTCTGGATGAGGTTTTGAGCAAGAAAAAACACTAATCAATGCTAGGTAAAATACAGTTTTTCTCATTTTCTTATGAATTTGTCTTTTCTTCCAGTTTGAAAATTTTATACGATTGCGAAATCTTTTTCACCACTTCTTCGGTTCTATCTGCATGTGTGTCACTAATAAAGAGTTGTCCAAAATTTTGATCATCTACAAGCTTTATAATATGTTCTACGCGCTTCTCATCAAGCTTATCAAAAATATCATCTAATAGAAGTATGGGGTTCACTTTGCTGTGATTTTTGATAAAATCAAACTGTGCTAGTTTTAACGCAATCAAAAAAGACTTTTGCTGACCTTGACTACCAAATTTTTTGATAGGATGTGAGTCTATTTCAAAGGATAAATCATCTTTATGTGTTCCTACACTGGTGTACTGTAAGGTTCTATCTTTTGCCAGGTTTTCCTCTAACAACGTTAACAGGTCGGTTTTTGTTAGTTTACTTTGATATTCTATAGATACATGTTCTTTTCCGGAGCTTATGGCTTGGTATCTATCAATAAAAATAGGGATAAAAACTTCTAAGAATTCTTTTCTCTTTTTATGAATAATACTTCCGGATTCATATAGTTGTTGGTTATAAACATCTAATGTAGTTGGATCAAAGGTGTTATTGGCAACAAAGTATTTCAATAGGGCATTACGTTGGGATACTAGTTTTGTATATTGTAAAAGAGTCGTTAAATAGTTTTGATCGCTTTGAGAAATTACGCCATCTATAAATTTACGACGCATATCGCTGCCTTCAGTAATTAAGTCTCTATCTGCAGGGGATATTATTACTAAAGGTAAAAAGCCAATATGTTCCCTAAAGGTTTCATAAGCTTTACCATTACGTTTGATTACCTTTTTTTGACCTCTTTTAACGCTTACGATTACTTTTTCATCACGATCCTCTTTGGTGTATAATCCATCAATAACAAAAAAATCTGTGCCATGCTTAATATTTTGACTGGTAATTGGATTAAAATAACTCTTTCCAAAAGATAGGTGATAAATGGCATCCAAAATGTTTGTTTTTCCGACTCCATTATTTCCAACAAAACAATTTATCTTATCATCAAAATCGAAATTGATGGATTCAAAATTTTTATAATTGATTAAAGAAAGAGATTTTAAAATCATAAAACACTGATCATCAGGGAGTGGTAACTATAAAGAAATTCGTAATTATTCCTTGCAAAATATTGAAAAATAATAAATAGTTGTGCTTTTAATTATGAATAAAAATTTTATTTTTGCCCTTCATTAAAGAAAATTTATGGCAACTTATAAGAAAAGAGGACACAAACCTAAAAATAAAGCTGAAGAAGTTGAACAAATTGAAGATAAATCAACAACTGCAGAGGTATTTAATACACTAGATGAAGGTGCTTCTAAAACCGAAGAATGGGTTGCGGCAAACCAAAAGTATATACTTGGGGCCGTAGCGGTTATAGCTCTTGTGATATTAGGGTATCTTGGTTTTCAGAAATTCATTCAAGAGCCAAAAGAACAAGAAGCTGCAAATGAAATGTTTAAAGCTCAACAATATTTTGATAATGCAGTAAATGGCAACACGACTGTTCGTGATTCATTATATACTTTAGCTCTTAATGGAGGTGAAGGTAAGTATGGTTTTTTAGAAATAATAGAGAATTATGGTGGTACTAAGGCTGCAAACCTTGCAAATTATTATGCAGGTTTTTCTTACCTTAACATGAATAAGTACCAAGAAGCTATAGAATATCTAGATAACTTCAAAAGTGATGACCAGATGCTCGGTCCATTAGCCTTAGGAGGTATAGGAGATGCTTTTTCGCAGTTAGATCAAGTAGAAGAAGCATTAGGATACTATGAAAAAGCTGCACAAACTAAAACTAATGATTTTACAACGCCTAAGTTTTTATTGAAAGCTGCAATAACTGCAATATCATTAAATAAAACTGATGCGGCAATTTCTTATTTAGAACGTATTAAAGAAGAATTTCCTAAAAGCGTTGAAGCTAATCAAGTAGATGTTCATCTTGGTCAAGCTCAGGCAATGAAACAATAGTTTATAGTTTAAAGTTTCGGGTTTTAAAAGAAACTTTGAACTTGAAACATAAAAACGATAAACTAATCATCATGGCTACAGAAAATAAAAATTTATCACAATACGATAAAGCAACAATCCCAAACGCGAAAAATTTTCGGTTTGGGATTGTTGTTTCAGAATGGAATGAAAATATAACACAAGGTCTTTTTCAGGGGGCTTTTGATGCATTAATTGACTGCGGTGCTATAAAGGAAAACATTGTACGATGGAATGTTCCTGGTAGTTTTGAACTGATTTATGGCTGTAAAAAAATGCTGGAATCTTTTGATATGCTTGATGCCGTTATTGCAATTGGAAGCGTTATTCAAGGCGAAACTAAGCATTTTGACTTTGTTTGCGAAGGGGTTACTCAAGGCATCAAAGATTTAAATATTCAAGGGGATATCCCTGTCATTTTTTGTGTGTTAACCGATAATACAATGCAACAATCCATAGATCGTTCAGGTGGTAAGCATGGTAATAAAGGGACTGAAGCTGCTATAGCAGCAATTAAAATGGCACAACTGCGCAAAGATGCTAAATTCTACAAAGAGTAATTTTTGAGTTTGATTGTATAGGTTTTTAATTCGGCTTTTTTGGATGTGGTACGTTATTTGTACTATGCATCTCGTGTTGCGGTATATGTACTTAATTCATTATTCAACACAATAAAAACAAGTTCTGACATTCAGATAGGTTTACGGTTTTTGTCCCTTCAATTTTTGTGAGTGGTTTTAAAAACATAAGCCTTTAGCTAAAAATTATTAACCACTTTCATTGTTATTGTAATGCTAAAAGCTTTAGATTACAGTGCATTTTGAGTATATTTGATTCGATTATGGGAATATTTAAAACAAGAAAAAATAAAAAATTCAGTTATTCTCCGCGTTATTGGGATGATAATGGTGAGGGTAGCCCATACCAGATAGAAAACAGGTTTGATAAATTTCGAAATGTTGGAAAGAGTAATAATTTTAAAGACAAGTTTTCAACGGCTTGGGAAGAATTAAAACAAGGTTCTGACAAGAAGGTGAATCGTAGAGTTTTGTGGATTTTTCTTATACTGCTTTTTCTTTTTTTGTATCTCATAGATTTTGATTTATCCATATTTACTGCAAGACGATAAATGTCTGATATTATTCAACTATTACCAGATCACGTGGCCAACCAGATTGCTGCAGGGGAAGTGGTTCAAAGACCAGCTTCAGTAGTTAAAGAGTTGCTAGAAAATGCTATTGATGCGCATTCTGATCATATAAAACTAATTATTAAAGAAGCAGGTAAAACTCTTATTCAGGTTATTGATAATGGTGTGGGGATGAGTGTTACCGATGCGAGACTTAGCTTTGAGCGTCATGCAACTTCAAAAATAAGAGCAGCAGAAGATCTTTTCGAGATTAATACTAAAGGTTTTAGAGGTGAAGCTTTGGCATCCATAGCTGCTATTGCGCATGTTGAGCTTAAAACTAAGCAGGAGAATGCTGAGGTTGGTACCGAAATTAAAATTGAAGGTAGTGAAGTGATCTCACAAGAGGTGTGTGTTACGCCAAAGGGTACCTCTATTAGTGTTAAGAATTTGTTTTATAATATTCCGGCTCGTCGAAATTTTCTGAAATCAAATGCTGTAGAACTACGTCATATCATAGATGAGTTTCACCGTGTTGTTATGGCGCACCCATCAATACGATTTGATATGTATCATAATGGGAGTGAGGTTTTTAATTTACCATCGTCTAATCAGCGCCAACGTATTGTAAATATTTTTGGAGGAAAAACAAATGAAAAACTAGTACCCATTAAAGAAGAAACTGATCTTGTTGCTATTGGTGGTTTTGTGGGTAAACCCGAATATGCTAAAAGATCACGTGGAGAACAATTTTTCTTTGTAAATGACCGGTTTATTAAAAGTGGCTATCTAAACCATGCTGTTAATGCTGCTTTTGAAGGCTTGTTGAAAGATAAAGCTCACCCTAGTTATTTTATTTATTTGAAAGTAGATCCAAAATCTATCGATATTAATATTCATCCTACAAAAACAGAAATTAAATTTGAAGACGAACATGCATTATATGCTATGTTGCGCTCTACTATAAAACATAGTTTAGGACAGTTTAATGTAGCGCCTGTTTTAGATTTTAATCGGGATTCTTCTATGGATACACCATATGAGTATAAAAGTAAGATAGCTCAGGCACCTACTATTGAAGTGGATCGGGATTTTAATCCATTTAAAGAAGAGAAAAAATCAGTATCAGGTTCTTCCTCTTCAGGTAAAAACTACTCTTCATTTAAAAAAGAATCAGCTGGGAGCTGGGAAAACCTATATGTGGGATTAGAATCAGAAATGACTACCCCTAAGTCAACAGAGAATGAATTTTCATCAGTTGAATTTGAAAGTACCGAAGCTACCGGTTCTTTGTTTGAAGCCGAAGATAAAAAAGTAGGGCACCATACCACATATCAGCTTAGAAAAAAATATATTGTGACTACCATTAAAAGTGGAATGGTAATTATAAATCAAAATAGAGCACATCAACGAATCTTATACGAAGAGTTGTTAAAAAATATTACGATGGCTAGTGCTGTAAGTCAACAATTATTGTTTCCACTTACACTTTCTTTTTCTAAAAAAGAAGTAGCATTACTAGAAACAGTCAAAGAGCAATTAGAGAACACGGGATTTGTGTTTGGCGAATTGTCTGTGGGAGAGATAGAAATAAAAGCCATACCTTCTGTGGTATCCGAAAAAGAAGTTTCAGTTTTGTTTGAGCAATTGCTAAGTGATCTCGAAAACGAAGTACCCGATACTGGTTTCTCTCAAACCGATGCATTGGCAAGATCAATTGCCAAGAGTATTGCAATAAGAACAGGAGTAGATTTGGCCCCAGAGCAACAACAGTATATGGCAAATAGTCTTTTTGCCTGTACAGAACCTACAGTAACACCAGATAATAAGCCGACTTTCATCACGTTAACTGTAGATGAGATCGATAAGAAATTTTAATAACATATGGGGAGAATTACAGAAACGGTAAAAGTCTTATTGATAATAAATATCATTGTTTATATAGGGTCAATTAGCCTTGGGGATAAAGCCTTTGAGTTATTTGCACTTTGGTTCCCTAAAAATGATAATTTCCAAATATGGCAAATAATCTCGCATATGTTTATGCATGCAAGTACAGGCCATATCTTTTTCAATATGTTTGCTCTCTATATGTTTGGTAGTCATCTTGAGAACTTTATTGGTAAAAATAAATTTCTTTTCATTTATTTCTTTTCTGGATTGGGAGCAGTTGGCTTTCAAATTCTATTTACGTATTTTCAATTCAATCCTGGATATCAGGCGTATATTGAAGCCGGGTTTTCGCCTGCAGAGGTTACCAAATTTATACAAGAGGCTATAGCATCTGAACAGTTTAGAGTATACCCCAATATACCACAAGAAATGACACAAAAAATGATCGGGGCATATGTGTCTCCGATGGTAGGGGCTTCTGGAGCTATCTTTGGGGTTCTTGCAGCATTTGCAGTTTTGTTTCCTAATTTACCTTTATACATTATGTTTATTCCTATACCCATCAAAGCAAAATATTTAATAGGTGGATATTTCTTATTAGATTTATATGGTGGAATTACTGGGCAAGCCATTTTAGGGCCTTCTAATGTAGCACATTGGGCACATATTGGAGGTGCAGTTATTGGTTTTATTACCATGTGGTACTGGAAAAAGAATTCGTTTAATCAACATCGTTGGTACTAATGTCGTTAATAGATGATCTAAGATTAAAATTTAAAACTATTTCAGTTGTTGAGAAACTGATAGTTGCTAATGTTTTAGTATTTATACTATTTCATGTCTTCAAAACTTTTGGTTTTCTTTTTAATTCAAATATTGAATTAATGGATTGGTTTACTTTTCCTAAACAGTTTGATAGTTATTTAACAAAACCTTGGTCAGTTATTACTTATGCTTTTTTACATGCAGGTATATGGCATATAGCTTCTAATATGATTATATTATATTTTTCAGGAAGGTATTTTGTTACCTATTTGTCTGGTAAAAGAGTACTTACTGTATATTTTTTAGGTGCTATTTTTGGAGCTTTTCTTTATATGATTTCGTATAATTTCTTTCCAGCTTTTTCTGGTACTGGAAATATTCCTCTTGTTGGCGCTTCTGCATCGGTAATGGCAATATTAATTGCAGTAGCTACTTATATTCCCTACATGACAGTTAGATTAATGTTTTTAGGTAGTATTAAGTTTTGGTGGATAGCTGCTTTTTTTGTGATATTAGATATAGTGCAGATCCCTGCTGGTAATGCAGGAGGACATATAGCCCATTTAGGAGGTGCTCTATTTGGATATTTATACGCCGTTCAGCTTAAAAAAGGAAATGATATTGGAGCCTGGTTTGAAAAAATTATGGATAGCTTGATACGTTTATTTAAACCTGGAAAGAAAAAAAGCCCATTAAAAACGGTACATAAATCTAAAACATATAAAAAGACTCCTAAGAAGGCCAAGCCATCTTCAGCTAAAAATAAAAATCCGAATCAAGCAAGAATAGATGCTATTTTGGATAAAATAAGTAAAAGTGGATATGATAGCTTAACCAAAGAAGAAAAGGATTTTTTGTTTAAAGCAGGTAAAGAATAGGAGAGTTACAGGTATGGGGGCTTTGATCAACAAGATTATTTTTGTTATTAATTCTTTAGCAGCTTTTGCTTTACTGCTTTCTTATCTATTGCCTTATGTGTCTCCAAAAATGTTTCCGTTATTATCGGTATTAAGTTTAGCAGTACCTATTTTAATAGTAATAAACATCTTGTTTTTAGTATTCTGGGCAGTTCAACTAAATAAAAAGCTAATCCTTTCTTTGGTGATACTCATTTTAGGAATATCACATGTTTCTTCATTATATAAACTAAAAGGTAAAACATCTGAGGAAATTGATGATAACAGCCTTTCTTTATTAAGTTTTAATGTTCGCAGTTTTAATCGATTTGAGTGGATTGACTCTAAATCGATACCACAAGATATTTCTAAATTAATACGAGAACAACAACCTGATATATTTTGTGCACAAGAGTATTATAATAACCCAGACACCAATTTTAGTCATTACCCGTATAAGTATGAGAACTTTAACAATGATAATGGAGAATTAGCATTGGTTATATTTTCAAAATTTCCGATAATTAATAAGGGATCTTTACAGTTTAAAAAAACTGCCAATAATATCATTTTTGCTGATATAGTGATAAAAGAGGATACATTACGGGTATATAATGTACACCTTCAATCTCATAAAATAAGTTCTAATACAGAACGGTTAGCTAAAACAGACTCTCAAAAACTTTTGAATAGAATTCAGGTTTCTTTTGAAAAGCAACAAGAGCAAATAGAAATACTAATTGAGCATATCAAAAAATCACCTCACAAAAATATAGTAATGGGTGATTTTAATAATACAGCCTACTCTTATGTGTATAATAAAGTACGGTCTGAAGGGTTAATAGATACTTTTAAAGAAGCGGGTCGGGGGTTTGGTAAAACTTTTGAGTTTGATCTTTTTCCTGTGAGAATAGACTTTATTTTGGTAGCAGAGGCTTTTGAGGTTTTAGAATTTAAAACCTTTTATAAAAGATTCTCTGATCATTACGCTATATTCTCAAGACTAAAAATCTAAGACTAAAAATTTATTACTCATCTTTACTACTCATCTTTACTACTCTTCTAAACGATCAGATTCTTTGGCCATTTGTTTTTCCCAATCTTTAGGAAAAATCGCATGCCCATTTTTTACCATAAGTTTCATTTTTTCTTTTACAGCATCTTGTATTGCTGCAGGTAATAAATAAAATTTCTTATTGATTTTAGTAAACCTACCACCAATGATATCACTATTTTGATGTTTAATTGAGACTCTTTTTTTGTTATGATATATTAAGATTTTAACTCTACCGTCTTTGTACATATCCTGACCTGTAGTGCCATACGTTAATACTAGGTTTACCAGACCATCATTATTAAGATCTGATATTTCTGAATACTGATTCCAAAAACCAATAGAAGTTTCCCAATCATCATCTATTTCACCAGTAACTGTGTATCTCTTTTTTAATTGATTGTTTTTGTTCGTTACATTTAATGCATAGATGTTATCATATAAAGTGTCCTTTTCTTCATTGATTCCTTGCATATGATCCGTTAATAAAAGATAGTATTCTCCAGATTTATCCTTATAGGAATATGCTTGATAGAGATCATTAGAGATACCTAGCCGATTTTGATTTCGTCTTGTAAAAATTGAAGAAATCTCTTTTTTAGAAAGCTTATGTGCAATTTTTGAATCCATGGGTATAGGATCATACTTTTGTATAGGGGCTGCAATAATTGCCTTTTGCTCGGTTATTTGCTCGGGTTTCTGTGTTTGTTTTTTACATGAGCATATAGATAAAAGTAAGACTAAAAATAAAAATCTCATCATAATCAAATCAAATTTAAAAAGAAGTTAATACTGGTTGTTTTGTACTAAATGTAAAAAATATTTTACAAAAAGGATTATTATGGCTAAAATTTACATCATCCAGCAGTCTAGCTGATCGGTAATAATATGCCATAATAACGCTAAACCTATAATGCGTGTCTTCGAGAAAAATAGCATTGATATATACACCAAAATAGCATAATAACTGTGTAAAGGATGAAATCCAATACTACATCGATTTGGATCAAAAATAGGATTGGCAACAAGATGATCTAGATCAATTAGCATAGTCGTAAGAAAGATGAAGTATACTTTTTTCCATTGTTTTGGGTAAAAAAGCAACAAGAATAAGAGAGGAAAAATGAAATGCAATCCGTAGTGTAGTAAGGGGCGAGACATTAAAAAATAGTTTGATTCTCGAGATAAGTTAGCGCATTAGTGCCTTCATTAAATAATAGATCCAAAATAGAGAGATTAGGAATAAAACCCTGTTTTTCTGTAAAAACTTGAATATAAGATTCTAAATTGTAGGGTTTTTCTTTTTTAGCATTAACCAATTCTCTTTTGTCAATAATCTCTTTAGGAGTCTTGATGTATTCTTTTGTTTTGGTAAAACCAGACTCTAGCTGAAGGCAATCAAAAACAGCTTGCATGCATTCATAATTAAAATCTAACAGAAATTCTTTCTTTTTATTGAATAAAAAAATAAACTCATCCTCGTAATACTCAAAGAAAGGTGAGGTCCTGTATGCTGTTTCTAATGATTTCCAATGTAATGTTTGCCACTCGAAATCATTCTCGATTCTTACATCTTTATAAAGCTGTCTTCCTTGTTTTCCGGTATGTTTGATCGGGATAGTTAATAGAAGCTTTCCATTAGCACCATAGATATATGTGCGATTACGATACGTTTGTTTTTGATAATTATCTTCGTTTTCAAAAACAATCGCATCTGATTGTGCTATAGCCGCATATTGAGTTATAGACCCAAAATACATCGGATGGAGTAGGGTAGTTTTCAATTTTTATTTTTGATGTTACGCTCCTTTTTTTCTCTTTCTGTATTGGTTATAAATGACCCATCCAAAGAGTACAATTAAAAAATATTTAAAATAAGAAATAGGCTCGCCACTACCTCCAACGGTCGTAAACATTCTTTCCCATCGTATCTTATTAAACAGTCCTTTTGCATTGGTGTCCCAACTAAACCATATAAACACAGGTTTACCAACAATATGGTTGGCAGGTACATATCCCCATACACGACTATCTTCACTATTATGGCGATTATCTCCCATCATCCAATAATAATCTTGTTTAAACGTGTATGTATCTATAGGAGTTCCATTCAGTAATATTTGAGTTCCGTTCACAGAAAGTTTATTGCCAATACCTAGTTCTGAGCCTTCATATACTTCAATAATCCTTCTATACAAAGAAAAACTTTTAAGATCCATTTTCACCGTCTTACCTGCTTCTGGGATATAAATCGGTCCAAAGTTATCAGAATTCCAGTTCACTTTCCCATTGTTGGGGAAAATGCCAGGATCTTTTTGGCCTTTTGGAGCTATCACTCTTTGGATATCTGCTACATTGGGATGGTTTTTAAATTTAGTGGCGGCATCCTCTGTAATGCATTGTGCTTCAAAAAATTGTTCGTTATACCCAAATTCATTGGACTTGATTTTATAACGATTATAGAGGTTTTGCATGTTAAAGCTACTACCTTTTGTAGTTCCAGTGTGTCTAAACTGTAATTGAGCACGATCGGGTAGCTGATTCTTTTCACCGTTAATGTGCACATATCCATCAACAACAGATAGCGAATCGCCAGGTACGCCTACACAACGCTTTACATAATTCGATTTTTTATCGATTGGTTTATAAAAACTCTTTTTGGATCGATCTCTAAAAAAGCGTACAGTATCTATGGGCCAGCTAAATACTACAATATCATTACGTTTAATATCTTGAAAACCAGGTAATCTAAAATATGGATATTGTGGTGAACTGGTATATGATTTTGTTCTCACTACCGGAATGGTATCATGCACCATAGGAAACGATACAGCAGTCATGGGAGTACGAGCCCCATAATGAAATTTACTCACGAATAGAAAATCTCCTACGAGTAGTGTTCTCTCAAGTGATCCGGTTGGAATGGTATAGGGTTGCATAAAATAAGTATGCACTATGGTAGCAGCGACTACTGCAAATAAGATAGAGCTGATCCATTCTCCAGTTGCAGTTGTTGGTTTTAGGCTACGGTCTTGGATATAGTTAACATCCAACATATAATTAACATGGAAAATGTAAAAACCGAGAGTTACTACTACGAGAATAGTATCGGTGGTAGAATTTTTACCAAAACTTCTAATCGTTTCTACCCAAATTACTGGTAGCATTATTACGTTGATTACCGGAATAAACAATAATATGACCCACCACCATGGGCGGTTTATAATTTTCATTAGTACAACCGTATTATATACAGGTACTAGAGCTTCCCAAGCTTTTCTACCTGCTTTAGTATATAATTTCCAGGTTCCTAGAAAATGAATTACCTGTAGTATCAGGAAAAAAATAAACCATTCTGTTAGTATCATCTCTAATATTTTTAAGTATAAGTACTTCTAATGTACAAAGTGTTACATTTTTTATAGTCCTAAAACGTCTTTCATTCCAAAAACTCCTGTTTTGTCGGAAAGCCATTCAGCTGCTACCACAGCACCTAGGGCAAACCCATTTCGGTTATGAGCCGTATGCTTAATTTCTATATCATCTACCTCAGAAGAATACAGTACGGTGTGGGTGCCGGGTACTTTATCAATTCTTTTTGCTGATATAGGAATAGTATTTTGATCACCTTGTTCAAGTTTCCAGTTTTTTTTATCCGTATTTTCTATAATTCCTTCGGCTAAAGTAATGGCTGTTCCACTTGGCGCATCAAGCTTTTCAGTATGATGTATTTCTTCCATTGCAATCGTATACCCATCTAAAGGGGCCATCATTTTTGCTAACTTCTTATTGAGTTCAAAAAAGAGGTTTACTCCTAAGCTATAATTAGAAGCATAAATAAAGCTACCCTTTTTCTCTTTGCAAAGATTAACGATCATTTCATAATACTCCAACCACCCAGTTGTACCAGATACCACAGGTACTCTGGCATTAAAGCAATTTGTGATGTTGTTAACGGCTGCAGAAGGAATACTGAAGTCAATTGCAACATCGATATCGGATAGATCATATGTAGTATCATCTTTATCTACTTTTAATGCGATGATATGGCCTCTTTGTACTGCAATTTTTTCAATGGTTTTACCCATTTTACCATATCCAAGAAGTGCGATTTTCATATTGTAGTTGCTAGTGTATATTGTTATTAGGTGATTTGTGTGCTAAATGCTTAAAAACTATAATTGAGTGATACACCATAATTAAGTCCGGCATCAAATTCGTTAAAATTTACTTTTGGTTTAAAGGAAAGATCTTCGGTGACATTATATTGTTGTAAATGAGCCGTAACATTGGCATCAACAATATTTAAAAGATAAATTCCTACTGTAACCAGTAATGATAATTCTTGATCTCGACGATAACGTTCTTGCAATGATATAAGTTGATCATTAGTGATGTTGGGAAATTCATCATCAGTAAAACCTGCTAACCTACGTTTGAATATATCTCGTACACGATTATAATTATCATTATTTTGGATATAGAAATATACTCCTGTACCTAAGGCCGCGTATACTATCGGAACTTTCCAGTATTTTTTTTGATAAGCTTGTCCAAGGCCAGGAAGAACTGCAGAATAAAATGCTGCTCTAGCTGGAGCTAGGGGTTCGTAAGGAGGGATCTTCTTCTCTCTTTTTTTCTTTTTTACAGCAACTTCTTCGGTGGTAACCTTTAATTCTTCATTCTCTTGAGAAAGAACATTTTGTACACTAAAAAGTATAAAAAAAATAATATAATAGCATTTAATCTTCACTATTGATAAGTTTCTTTAGGCGTTTAAAATCTTCTTCTGAAGAAAAAGGTATTATTAATTTACCACTTCCTTTACCTGAAACTTTTATATCAATTTTTGCACCAAAATATTCAGAAAATTCTTTAATTCCTTTCGAAATATGTTTTGGTAATTGAGGAGTGGTTTTATTTTCGACAGGACTTGCCGTTGGATTATTTATAGATCTAACTAGTTTTTCGGTATCACGAACAGATAACGATTTACCAATGATTTTTTCATAAATATCAAGTTGTTGCTGTTGGTCGTCGATATTAATTAAAGCGCGACCATGACCCATTGATATAAAACCATCCCGCATGCCGGTTTGTACAATAGGATCTAATTTTAATAATCTAAGATAATTAGCTATTGTAGACCTCTTTTTTCCAACTCTATCACTTAATTGTTCTTGTGTTAGACTGATTTCGTCAATTAGACGTTGGTATGATAATGCAATCTCGATAGGGTCTAAATCCTGTCGTTGTATGTTTTCAACCAAAGCCATGGTTAACGACTCGTTATCGTTTGCAATACGAATATACGCCGGTATGGTCTTTAACCCTGCTAATTTTGAAGCACGAAAACGGCGTTCACCACTTACTAATTGATAATTGTTGAAATCAAGTTTACGAACTGTAATAGGTTGTATAACGCCCACTTCTTTTATAGAAGTTGCAAGTTCTCTTAATGTTTCATCATTAAAACTAGTTCTAGGCTGAAAAGGGTTGACATCTATACTATCTAATTCTAACTCAATAATATTACCAACTACTTTATCTGCATTTTTATCTTCTACCGATTTTATATCGTTTTCTGGATCTTTGAGTAATGCAGATAATCCTCTACCTAATGCCTGTTTTTTTGTTGCCTTCGCCATGAATCCTTAACTATTTTTTTTAATAATTTCGTGTGCTAAACTTAAATAATTGCTGGCTCCTTTACTAGCAGCGTCATAATTAATAATACTTTCACCATAACTAGGTGCTTCACTTAAACGTATATTTCTCTGAATGATTGTTTTAAACACCATTTCACTAAAGTGTTTTTGAACCTCTTCTACAACTTGATTTGATAATCTTAATCTAGAGTCATACATCGTGAGTAGCAACCCTTCAATATCTAAACTCTTGTTATGTACCTTTTGTACACTTTTTATAGTGTTTAAAAGTTTACCTAAACCTTCTAGGGCAAAATATTCACATTGTATAGGTATCATAACAGAATCTGCAGCTGTTAATGCATTTAGTGTTAGTAACCCAAGAGAAGGAGCACAATCAATAAGAATAAAATCATATTCTGATTTAAGCTTTTCTATGGCTTTTTTCATCATATATTCTCGTTGATCTTTATCAACAAGCTCTATCTCAATAGCTACAAGATCAATATGCGCAGGTATAATATGCACATTGGGTGAACTAGTTTCTAATATTGCATCTTCAGGCCGCACTGTATGTTCTAAGATCTGATAGGTGCCTTTTTCAATACTTTCTACATCCAGTCCTAATCCAGAAGTGGCATTAGCCTGTGGATCGGCATCGATTAGTAATACTTTTTTCTCTAAAACACCTAGAGAAGCTGCTAAATTTACAGAGGTAGTGGTTTTACCTACACCACCTTTTTGATTGGCAATCGCTATTATTTTACCCATGTGGGGAGATTTGGATTTAAGAGGTAAAAATACAATTTATTATATATTATAAAAATGAAAAATGTTAACAGTGGTTAATAAAAAAGACCATCCGCTTTTAGGGATGGTCTAATAAACTTGTTGTACTGTTGATAACTACTTATTTAGTGTTTTTTGATCTGATAGAAGCTTCTAGCATATCCCACATTTCTTCAGGAACTTGCTCCAGCATATTAAACTCTCCGGCACCTTTTAACCATTCTCCACCATCTATAGTCACTACTTCTCCATTAACATAGGCCGAAAAATCAGAAACTAAGTATGCTGCTAAATTAGCTAGCTCTTGATGATTACCAACACGGCCCAGAGGTACTTGTTTAGTAATGTCAAGCTTTTCTTTTAGATCTCCTGGCATTAATCTATCCCATGCTCCTTTAGTTGGGAAAGGACCTGGTGCTATAGCATTAAAACGCATTCCATACTTTGCCCATTCTACAGCCAAAGATCGTGTTAAGGCAAGTACACCAGCTTTTGCTGTAGCACTTGGTACTACATAAGCAGATCCGGTCCATGCATATGTTGTTACAATATTTAATACGGTTGTACTTTTATATTTTGTATCTATCCAATGCTTTCCAAAGGCTAAAGTACAGTTTTTAGTTCCTTTAAGTACAATATCAATAATGGTGTCAAAGGCGTTAGCCGATAAACGTTCTGTTGGGGATATGAAATTACCAGCGGCATTATTCAATAATACATCGACTGTTCCAAATGTTTCAATCACTTGATCTCTCATGGCTTCAACCTGATCATAATGACGAACATCACATTGCAGTGGTAAACATGTTCCTCCTGTTTCTTCCTCAAGCTCTTTGGCTGTATTTTGTAGTTTCTCTAAATTACGAGATGTTATAGCTACTTTGGCGCCAAGTTCAAGAAAATATTTTGTCATCGATTTCCCTAACCCGCTACCACCACCGGTAACTACTATATTTTTTCCTTTTAGTGCTCCATCACGAAGCATTTTTTCTGTATGGCTCATATGTGTATTATTATCAGTTTGGTGAAAGTTACGATTTATACTTCAAATACTATGCACGCATAGTATTTTTTTGAACTTTTTTACTCAAATGTTGAGATTAGAATCTCCAAAATAGTGATAGCCGCATCACTTATTTTTGTACCGGGACCAAAAATAGCTACAGCACCAGATTCAAAAAGATGATCATAGTCATCAGGAGGAATTACGCCTCCAACGATAATCATAATATCTTCTCTACCATATTTTTTTAATTCTGAAACAATTTGAGGAACCAAAGTTTTATGTCCACCTGCCAGAGAAGATACCCCTACAATATGAACGTCATTTTCTACAGCTTGTTTGGCTGCTTCTTTTGGGGTTTGAAATAGTGGTCCTATATCCACATCAAAACCTACATCGGCATAACTTGTTGCGACTACTTTTGCACCTCTATCATGGCCATCTTGCCCCATCTTAGCAATCATGATTCTTGGTCTACGACCATCTAGTTCCGTAAATCGGTTAGCTAACTCGCGTGCCTTGTTGAAGGATTGGTCATCTTTTATTTCTTTGGCGTACACTCCCGTAAATGATTTGATTTCTGCTTTATATCTTCCGAATTCTTTTTCTAGTGCGTCACTGATTTCTCCTAGAGTAGCTCTTAATCTAGCAGCTTCTACTGCTAAAGCTAATAAATTTTGATTATTGTTAGCCGCTGCTTTAGTTAAATTGGTTAAAGCTTCAAGTACAGCTTTTTCATCTCTGGATGCCTTTACTTTCTTAAGACCCTCAATTTGTTGGTTTCGAACCGCTTGGTTGTCAACTTTTAAAGTGCTTATCGCTTCTTCCTCTTCTAATTTAAATTGGTTAACTCCAATAATTATATCTTGTTCACTGTCAATTCTTGCTTGTTTACGTGCTGCAGCTTCTTCTATGCGCATTTTTGGGATACCAGCTTCTATAGCCTTTGTCATTCCTCCTAATTCTTCAACTTCCTCAATTAATTTCCATGCTTTTTTAGCGATTTCATTAGTTAAAGATTCTACATAGTAGCTTCCTGCCCATGGATCAACTGTACGCGTAATCTGCGTTTCTTCTTGTAGATAAATTTGTGTATTTCTTGCAATTCTAGCTGAAAAATCTGTTGGTAAGGCTATAGCCTCATCCAGAGCATTTGTATGCAAACTCTGTGTGCCTCCAAAAGCTGCAGCACTTGCTTCAATGCACGTGCGGGCAACATTATTAAATGGATCTTGGGCGGTAAGACTCCAACCACTAGTTTGGCAATGTGTGCGCAACATTAATGATTTTGGATTTTTAGGATTAAATTGTTTTATCAATTTGGCCCAAAGCATTCTAGCCGCACGCATTTTAGCAATTTCCATAAAGTGATTCATGCCAATTGCCCAAAAGAAAGATAGGCGAGGAGCAAATGAATCTACATCTAATCCGGCATCAATACCTTTTCTAATATATTCTAAACCATCTGCCAAGGTATATGCTAATTCTATATCACAGGTAGCACCGGCTTCTTGCATATGATATCCCGAAATACTGATTGGATTAAATTTTGGCATATTTTTAGAGCAATATTTAAAAATATCACTAATGATACGCATAGATGGTGTAGGAGGGTAAATATAGGTGTTACGCACCATAAACTCCTTTAAAATATCATTTTGTATTGTTCCGGAAAGTAGGTTTTTTTCGACCCCCTGTTCTTCTGCAGCTACAATATAAAATGCCATGATGGGTAATACTGCACCATTCATGGTCATAGAAACAGACATTTTATCCAGTGGTATTTGATCAAAAAGCACTTTCATGTCCTCCACGGTATCAATTGCCACTCCAGCCATACCTACATCACCAAATACGCGCTCATGATCGCTGTCATATCCGCGATGCGTGGCCAGGTCAAAAGCTACCGAAAGCCCTTTTTGTCCTGCTGCTAAATTTCTACGGTAGAAAGCATTACTTTCTTCTGCGGTAGAAAATCCTGCATATTGTCTAATAGTCCATGGTCTGCGAACATACATTGTAGAGTACGGTCCACGAAGGTAGGGTGGAACACCGGCAGAAAAATTAAGATGATCAAGATTGGTAACATCATTAGAATTGTATAAAGATTTTATATCAATCCCTTCTGAAGTTGTGAAGTTTGATACTTCCTGTTTATGGTCTGATACTATTTTTTTTGGCAGTTGTAAATGCTGTATATCTTTTCTATTCATTACCTAAAACCTCGTTTTTCGAAATGATAAATTAACAAGGCTATAAAATTAAGGTTTTCGAAATGATTTTTCTTCAAAAAAAGATATTCAATTCACTATTTTAGTAAGAATTCTTTAAAATTTTACCCAAATGCTTTTTCAATAACCATTAAAATAGAATAGTAGATATCAAATGCAATAAATTTCTTGATTTCTATTTCGCAAAGTTCTTTATCTTGTAAGTAGTATATTTTTTGAGAAACTAATGAAGTGCTTACATTTCCATCTTCTTCAAGATCAGAAACAATATCTTTAAAATCCTCACTTGTGCTATTGTTTTTGAGACATTGTATAAAACCTCCTCTATAGTTGAAAATCAAGATCTCTTCTTCATTTTTTTTGCCCACAGTTGTTGGATACGATTTTTTTGTAGCCTCTTGATTTTCGTACTCACTTAGCTTAATCCATAATGAATTCTTATTATCTGCAATTTTTTTGAATTGTCGGGTTAGTTGAATAGAGTTGTCGGACGGGAGTTTTCTAAGGTCGACAGATAAACTTGCAATTTCTGCTAAAAAGGTTCGATACGTTTTAATGGAATCATTACCAAATTTATAATGATTGAATAGATCATTTTCAAAAGAATTAAATGCTTTTTTGATAATTCCTGTCTTGTCCAAGCTGAGACAGTTATATGATTGTGCATAATTTATCTGAGAGAAAACTAACCAAACTAAAAGTACAGTAATTCCTGATCTAATCTTAAGGGGCATTGATTTAGATTTAGTAATGTTAATGTATAGGCTTAAAATTTATATATAATGTGTTGCAAGTTAACAATAAGTTAGCTAATATTAACGTTTTATTGTAATTTTTTCTCTATTAAATCACTTAATCTCCTTTTTACAACAGGATTGAGTAGGGTTTTTCTTACTTTTTTTTGAGTAAATACTGGTTTTTGAAATGTAGGTGTGATTTCTTCAGAGTTTTTATACTTATTGGTACCTGTGAGTATGATTTGCTCATTATTGAAGAGTTCTTGTTCCTTGGCAGCGCTTTCTTTTATTTTTTTCTGGATAGTACCAGATTTTAATTGATTTAGAAAACCTCCTCCTTCTTCAATGTTTTTAAATAATGATAATGCTTTTTCTGCTAATTGATCTGTTAATGTTTCTATATAATAGGATCCAGAAGCTGGGTTTTTTACAATATCAAAATAACTTTCGTTTTTGAGAATCAAGAGCTGATTAAGAGAAATTCGTGTACCAAAATCATTCTCAAGATTATAAATGTCATCATAAGGGATGTTATAGACGGTATTGGCACCACCTAAAATTGCACTCATACATTCTGTTGTAGTTCTAAGCATATTTACATTATAATCCAAAATAGTTTTATTTCTATGAGATGGATAAGCAATGATGTGACATTCTTCTGTGGCCTTATACTCTTGAGCTAAACTTCTCCATAATAACCTAAGGGCTCGCAATTTTGCTATTTCAAAAAAGTAATTTCCACCAACGGCTACTTTGAATAGAATCTGTGAGTTTTTAAACGGATTTATATTTTTTGAGTTGAAATAATTTAAATATTCATTGGCATGCGAGAGTGCATAAGCCAGCTGCTGAACCATTGTTGCACCTGCATTTTGATATAGATCAATATCTATACTTATAGTACTTTTTAAATGTTTATGTTCTATAATTTCGGTTAGAGAAGCAAAATCTTCTTTAAAGGAAGTGTGCCAATTGCCTGTTGTTGCTAAATTTCCAATAATATCAGTTAAAACATGTATGTCTAGATTTGAAGTTTTAGAAACTTCTGCTAGTTTTTGAACATAAGAAAGAGATAGAAATTTAGTGTCAAAAAATACAGGTGTTTTTTTTGTAATCCCTATTAAAAGGTTTTTTGGATCAATATTTTCTTCCTCAATGACAAAATAAATACTTTCTGCTCCCTTTTTTATAGCCTTCAGTGCGAGTTGGTTTCCTGATTCAGGATCTGTAACATCAATCTTTAGCGAATTTTTCCATGATGTTGGTAGAGAGACAGGGTTTTCAATATTGAGAAGATCTTCTTGATGGTAAAATGGTTTTACATCAATGCCTTCTAAAGATTTAAAAATTAATGCTTCATTATAGTCTGCACCTTTGAGATCAAATTGAATCTTTTGTTTCCATTGTTTAGCAGAAACTTCATCAAAACTATCAAATAAGGATTTAGTCATTTTTATTATTTTTTGGGTATACTGTCTTCGTATTCGATAATATAAATTTCTTCATTATCTCGCTTCATAAAATATTCCTCTCGAGCAAATTTTTCGAGTTCATTGCTGTCTTTTAATACCTTTATATCTTTTTGATCTTTCACAATCTCTTTGATATAATATTCTTTATTGTCTTTTAATTCTTTTATTTCTTGATCCAGCTCTTTATGAATTAACCAGGAATTAGTGTCTAAAAACAGCATCCATACTACAAAAAGCAGTACGATTAGCACATATTTATTCAGCAATATGGCGAATATCGGTATTAATGCCGGTTTGTGTTTTAATTTTTGGAAATAACTTTTAAGCTTCAATCTTAGTAAGATTAATATTGGATGTAAAGGTACAAAAAGTTAATTCAAACGTTCTTTGATAATCGTGCGTACAATATCAACGGCTACATTGTTATAATGATTGTTTGGTATGATAAGATCAGCAAATTCTTTGGTTGGGTCAATAAATTGCTGGTGCATGGGTTTCAGTGTGTTTTGATAACGATCTAGAACTTCGTCCATATCACGACCACGTTCTGCAATATCTCGTTTTAGTCGTCTTATTAGGCGTTCATCGCTATCCGTATGCACATAAATTTTGATGTCAAACATGTCTCTTATTTCTGGATTTGTAAGAATAAGAATCCCTTCAACAATCATTACTTTTCTTGGTTTGGTACGTATCGTTTCAGCTGTACGATTATGCTCAACAAAAGAGTATACAGGTTGTTCTATTGTTTCTCCCTTTCTTAAAGCAGAAAGGTGTTCGCCAAGCAATTCGAAATCAATGGACTGTGGATGATCAAAATTTATTTTCACCCTCTCATCATAGGTGAGATGACTAGTGTCTTTGTAATATGAATCCTGAGATATAACGCATACCTCATTTTTGGGTAATTCATTAACAATCTGATTAACAACAGTGGTTTTTCCGCAACCAGTTCCACCAGCGATACCAATAATTAGCATTTTTTTAATTTTTGGCAAATTTAAAAATTGTTATTGAGTTATTTAGTTTTTGAGCCGGTGAGTTTTTTTGAATGTATAAATATTCATGATATTTTTCATTCTTACCTTGGATAATAAATTACTCCCGAAGAAGAATCTTTTAGAGCTCCTGTTACAGATCTGAGACAGTTTGTTTCATTGCGTTCTCTGAGTACGCCCATAAAAGCAAAGATTAAAGCTTCCTTAAAATCTATTAGATCAACTGACGGAATTACAACTGTAGCAAAATCTGTCAATTTATGCTGTAAGGTTTCGATTAGAAAATTGTTTTTTGCACCGCCACCTGTAATTAATACAGTTGCATTTACTTTTTTGGTATTTATAATATCATTTGCAATTTGAGAAGCGATATGTATTATAGATGTGTGCAAAAGGTTCTCAATGCTATCTTCAATATGGTCGAGTATAGGGATCACATTTTCTGCAAACCACTCAAATCCCAATGATTTTGGATGCTCAAGTTTATAATGTTCTAAATCATTTAGTTGAGCTAGAAGTTGAAGATTAGTCTTTCCAGTTCTGCCCAGTTGACCACCTTTATCATATTCAAGGTTGATTTTTTGGCAAATGTAATTAAGTAGCATATTTGCAGGAGAAATATCATATGCTACTCTTTGTTCACCATCGTGAAAAGAAATATTACTGATTCCACCAAGATTTAGGCAAAAATCATAATTGCTAAATAGAAGTTGATCGCCTATTGGGACAAGTGGTGCTCCTTGTCCGCCAATAGCAACATCATTGGTTCTAAAATCACAAATTACTTTTTGATTGCAAGCATTAGCAAGATGCTGCCCTGATCCGATTTGATATGTTAACCCAATCTCGGGTTGGTGAAAAACAGTATGCCCGTGACTGGCAATAAAATCTACTTTGAGATTATTTTTCTGTATGAATACCTTAACCTGTTCACCAAGCCAACTCCCATACTGATTATGAAAAGCCAATAATTTAGGGGCGTCAAGGGCTACAGTATTCTTTAATTGGGTTTTAAATGTTGCTGAGTAATTAATGCTTCGTGTTTTTTCTATTGAAAAATTCCAGGTTTTATTTTTATGTTCGAAACAACAATAGGCAATATCCAAACCATCTAAAGAGGTGCCAGACATAAGTCCAATAACGTTGTATGTTTTTGAAGTATTCAAGGTTTACGAATATACATTAGCAAAATGTAAATCAAGGCGTCTTTTTCTGAATTCTTTAGATTTTGGTAATATATTGAAGATCGAGAATTTCAGGATTTATTTCGGGCAATGATTTTTTATAATAGAAATCAATGATTTGATTTTCGAGGTAGGAGGGGATTTTTTCGATACGATTTTCGTTATACATTTTATATACAGATATCGCTTCAGACTTTTTGAAAGTCATCATAAGTTGATCCGGTTTTTTTACAATATCAATGCTTTTGTATTTTTCAAATTTTTTCTTCATCCATCGATGACATAGTAATTTAGTTTGACTATCCTGAAGCTCTTTTTTGAGCTTATCAAATTTTTCAAGGTCTGAAAAATCTTCTTTTAATGCACGATCCAAGGCGACCTTGGCTTTTGTGAATTGCCTCTCAAATTTAAAATCAACTACATGAATATCTTTTTTTACTTTTCTAACTGCTTCATGAAGTGCATTTTCATAGACATTTGCAAAATCTTCGTAATCATTTATAGCATCAAGAAATAGTATAGCGTGTTTTTTATAGTATTTGGGTATAGCTTGTTTTTTTGTAGCAATAAAAAGAGTATTTAGTTCTTCTTGTATTTCTTCTGGAATACCAGTGAATTTTGAGCTTGTTTTGAGTGATCTTAATTGCGCTGTAATCTGAAGTTTAGAGCCTTTATATACGGTAGAGCGATATTTGAATCGGTATCTGTTGGGCGATATTTCTTCATTTTGGGCATTAGCAGTCGCATGTGAGATCAAAAACATTAAAAAAAATGTAAAAAATCTCACAAATAAAGGTTTGGTTGGAATGTGTTTGCCCCTCATTTGTGTGTACAAATAGAATTACTCGATAATCGAGATTTAAATGCTCCAAGGCTTTCCTTGGAATCAAAAATATTTTACAAATACTAACGTAAAATAATCTACAATTGTTATGTAAATATAACCATTACTTTTTTATGTTGGAAACCTCTTCAGGTGTCACGATCTTTTTTTGAGTATTCCCCCAACTATTCATAATATAATTCATAACATCAGCAATTTCTTCATCTTCTAAACCTAAAGGCGTCATGGCACTATTGTATGGTTGACCATTTACTTCTATTGGGCCATTTAATCCATATTTTATAGAATGGATACTTTCTTTTCGTTTTTGAGTTAACCAGTTTGATCCTGCTAAAGGGGGAAATACTTTTGGGGTGCCCTTACCATCTGGTAAATGACATTGCATACAAAAATCAACATAGATCTCGCGACCACGAGCAATACTTTCTTTTAATTTAGTATCCTGAAATTCCGAAGTCATAAACTCCGTGTATTGTATATTGGATTTTCTGCTCTGGGCAACAATAGAAATACTAACGGTTAATACAATACATTCGAGAATTAGCAAGTGTTTGATATGCTTCTTCATAATTATTTTGGAATGATTTTGACAATACCCATGTTTTCAATAGCGGCATAAATATATCCATCTGGTCCTTGTCTTACGTTACGAACTCGCCCCATGCCATCCAATAGTTTTTTTCTGCCTGTAACTTCGTTATTGGTTAACTCAATTAATTCGAGGTATTGAAAAACTAATGAACCGACTAATAGATTATTTTTCCAACTGGGGTATATGTCACTGGTTATAAAATCCATTCCACTAGGTGCTATAGAAGGGACCCAATAATATAAAGGTTGCTCCATGCCTTCTTTTTGGGTTATGTCGGTAATTGATGTACCGCTATAATTAATGCCATATGTAATAATAGGCCACCCATAATTAGCTCCTTTTTTTATAGGATTAATCTCATCACCACCTCTTGGACCGTGTTCATGTACCCATATCGCTCCGCTGGGATGAATTGCCATTCCTTGGGGATTACGATGACCATAAGAGTAAATCGCTTTTTTTGCTCCTTTTTTATCGATAAAAGGATTGTCTTTAGGAATACTGCCGTCATCATTAAGACGATATATTTTTCCTCCATCTTTAGTAATATCTTGTGGGTTAACATCCCGATTTCCACGATCTCCAATGCTAAAATATAGGTACCCATCACGATCAAACTCTATTCGTGATCCAAAATGGTGACCTCTTGTAGTATTGGGAGTGCCTTTATATAACTTTTCGATTTGGGTTAGTTGATGATTCTCGAGTTTTGCTCTGATCAGAGCTGTATTTCCTCCTTTTTCTGTACCTTCTCTAGAAGAGTAGGTAATATAAATCCAACCATTTTCTTTATACCTTGGATGTAGTTCGATATCTAATAACCCTCCTTGATTTCTGTTGTATACTTCGGGTACATTGCCAATTATGGTTTTAGTGCCATTTTTAAAATGGATTAGTTCTCCTCTTTTTTCGGCAATAAGCATACTACCATCAGGCAGCCATGCCATACCCCAAGGTATTTGAAGATCTGGAACAATAAGTTCTGTAGTATAATTTTTAGGATCTTCTTCTATACGAATGTCATTCGTCTTCTTTTGTTGCGCACATGTTGTGCAAACAAAGAGGAGTAGTAAAAGTAGTGGTGATGATTTCATAAACCGTTTTTATTATACACTGAAAATTACAATAAAATATGATTTATAATCTATAATTTATGTTAATCCCGCCATAGATATTAAAAGGTAATCCAGGATAAAAATATCTTGGAGCGTTACCGCCAAAACCTCTGGCGTTGATTTGAAGTTGAGCTGTATATCGAGTATCTAGAATATTGTTAGCTCCAATATATAAATTGTATGAAAAGTGATCACCAATGTTGTTTTTAAAACCAATTTTGCCATGTAGTAACGTATAACTGTCACTAAAAACAGCATTTGCATCATTAGCGGGTATCTTACCAACGGTTTGAAAGTTTATATTACCATATACCCCCTTTTCTGCAATTAGATCAACCCCTAAATTTATAACATCAGATGGAACGCCAGTGAGATCATTACCTGAGAAATCATTATCTAGATCTACAAACTCATCAAAAGTGTACTGATAGATAGAGGTGTTAATATAACTGTTTAGTTGATATGAAGTAGATGTAATGATACTGTAATTAATTTCTGCTTCAATACCATTATGAATGGTTTTGCCTGCATTAATTGCAAAGAAATTATCTTCTATGGTTCTTCTAGAAACCAATAAATCACGTACTCTAAGCGTATACAAGGATATTGACCCGAATAGTTTGTTATTTATTAGTTGATAACGTGTTCCAATTTCATAATTCCAACCAATTTCTGGTTTAATATCAGGATTGAATACCCCATCCGGAAGTAGCGTTTCTGATGTAGTAGGAGTAGAGAAGCCATGGGCAATATTTCCGAATAGGATAAAGTTGTGATTAAGCTCATAATTAATACCAAGTTTAGGAGAAAGGATAAGGTTAAAATCAAAGGAGCCAGAATTATCTTCACTATCAGAAAAAAACTGATCTTTGATCTCAAAAGAAGTTTGATTTAAATGAATCCCAAGGTTAAGTCGTAATTTTTTAGTGAAATTGTAATTCGCTTCAGTAAAAAAATTATAATAATAGCGCTGTTCATCCAGGTTAGAAAGTAGATCCCCAGAAACACTACCTGTGCCAGGTGCAAAATCTTCATATAGGTTGTCAAATGTTTTACCATTATACTCATCAACGAAAAGCTCTCCACCCAACGTCCAATTCAATTCTTTTTTGGCCAAGGTATGTTTGCCTAAAATTCTTGATCGTATACCAAAGCTATTTGATTTTTCTTCTAAAATATTAAAGGGTCTTGGTTCATAATTATTTTTAAAGGAACTAAAAACGCTGGTGATTAGTGATGCTTTCTGATCAGAATTGTATTTCCATGTAAGCCCTAATATTCCATAATCGACATCTTCAAAACTTTGAGCCCTCCCCCAGGTAAAAGCTGCTTGTCTAGGAGTTTCATTAAAATCATCCGAGCTTAGAGAACTTGGAATACCCGCTTTAAGAGCGATATAACTTCCTAGGATTGAAAAGCTGTTTTTTTCCCCTAAATCAAAATCAGAAGTTAATGTTATTGTATTTCTGTCATATTCGTTATTATCTCTGTACCCATTACTATGATTATTGCTGTAGAGTACATTGAAATTTGATTTTTCTTTACCAATAGAAGCTTTTGCTAAAATTCTTTGGAATCCATAACTCCCAAATGTTGATGATAATGAACCTCCGGCATTTGAAATAGGGGTATACTCAGGTTGCAGTAAAATGGCTCCACCTAATCCCACACCATAGCTGCTCGACGAAGGCCCCTTATGAATTTCAATTCTGGATAAACTACCTAGTTCTAAATCTTCAATGGTCGATTCTCCATTGCCATCGGTTAAGGGAATGTCACCATAATAGGCTCTTATACTAGCGGTACCAAATAGATTTCTTGCTCCGATTCCTCTAATGGTAATTCTATTCGTATTAAGTGTACCACTTTGCATGAAAACTCCGGGAACACGATTTAATATAGGAGAAAGTTCTAAGGCGTTTCCTCTGCTAATTTCTTCAGCAGAAATGATTGCGACGGCTTCAGCAGCATACTTTTGAGGTTGTGGGATTGAGATATCGTTTATGATAACCTCTTCTAAAGGGATACTATCTATTTGGGCATAATTGTAGAAACTAAATAGGAGTACTACAATGAAATAGGTATTTTTCAAGACATATTATTTTACTCAAATATCGGAAACCCTTATCTAATGATTTTAAAAAACATGATTGTTTTAATGATTTACCCTAATAAAAAAAAGAAACTTAGTGTAATAATCATGCTTTAGATTGTGTCAATCTGAAGAAACTTATGGTTGTATTCTACTTTTAACTGATTAAGTACTCAAATAATGAAGTATTTTCTTATGATCGAGATTATATTTTTTAAAAAGGAATTGTTATAAACATAGTATGCTAAAAGGTTTATTAATCATAAGACAAATTTAGCCCTACTGTTATACTGTAATTGATAGGGACAGGTTGGCCATTTACTGTTTTTGGTCGCCATGTGGGACATCCTTCTGCTATTTTGATAATTTGCTCTTCTAACCATTTGTTATCGCAACCAACTACCTTTGTATTGATAACTTGTCCAGTTTTATCAATGGTAAAAGCAATACGAACCTTTTTATCACTAATATAGTCGGTGCCTTCAATGATATTAGCTAAATGAAACTTAATATATCTTTTGAACTCAATAGGCGACCTGCCAAATAAACTTGGTTCTCCATTCTTGGGTAAATCAAGATGTTGTTTTGAATTGATATTCGAATAATTAATATTGTTGAGAACAGAATCTTTATCGACAACATAAAAGTTGGCTGTATTTACAAGTTTGTTTTTACCCAAATTATCTTTTACTATAGAAACAATTGAGTAACTACCCTTTCCGATACCACCATAACTGGGTTTCCCAATCATGAATGATCCATGTAAATTGGTCTTGAGGTGTTCAAGTCTTATGCCTGATCCAATATTGAAGGTGATATAATTACCGCTGTTAGGATTAAAGTCACCATAGTAGACTAAGAATATATCTGCCGTTGCATCTATACTCTTTGTTTGATCATTGATTTGTTTCAGGTAATAGTCAACCTTGTATTTTTTTTCTTGATACTTAAAAACATTCGTACGACTTGGTACTGGAGGGTTTGTAGAAAAATAGGATGTAAAATAACTTAGGTTTAATTCATTTGATGTAGTTTCGATTCTTTTAATCGTATACTTGGAATCAATACAGAAATCAAAACTAATTTTAAGATTCTTTTTTAGAATATGCTTTGTTGCAGTATCATAAAGATCGTAGCAAAAAATATTTGCAGTATATGTTTCTTCTTTTGTAAAACGATCATCAAAATACAGTGGGAAATATAATGTGTTTCCTCCTGGATCTGGGGTGAATGTAAAATCGGACGAAGAATGTTTAAATCCAGTACCGTCGTCTTTGGAAGATATATCTATTTTATAGCCAAAATGACAAAGATTGTTCTTTACGTCAAACCCTTTTATATTATGTAAGTTGATGTATAATTCTTCACCAATTCCGAAGGTGTGATCAGCTCTTATATTTTCTTTATCAAAGTTCAACAAAGAAATAGAGTCTAAAACTAGATTATTGTGTTTTAATGTTATGGATTGTGTTTCTTGAGCATGTGATATATCACAAAGAATTAATATGAGAACATATAGCCCAAGTAAGTATCTTGTTTTCATCTTGTTTAATTTGATTATCAAATTACTACATTAATTTAACTTTTTCATTTCACAGTCAAAAACAATAAGGTAGAACTTTAGGTATTGTAACTTCGAAAATGAAAAATTTGTTTCTTTAATAGTACTGTGTCAATAGTAAGGAAGATATTACCCAATGAACCTTAATATAATAAGCGGTTCTAACTTAAGCTATATAAACAAAAAACTCCTCGCTTTTTATTTAAACGAAGAGTTTTTCTGGTCGGGGTGGCAGGATTCGAACCTACAACACCACATATATATTTATACCGTATTTTGTCGTTATTTACGCCACAAAAGTAATAAAATAGAGCGTTACACCAAGTAAAACCGTATTTTTTTTCAATTTTTTTTCTCAATCGTTTTTTGAAGTTTTTAGTGACTCAAAGTGACTCAAATTTTAAAATATTGATAGTCAAATAAATGAGGAGGTTTTGTTTGTTTTATTGCTCTTGTCGATACTGTTTTTTCACGTTTTTTTTCAAAAAGTTTTTTAAAAGTCAAAAATTAACATCTAAAAGAAAAGACCTACATTTTTAATGATAAAACCTTAATATAAAAACATTTAATTATTGAAGGAATTAGACTACTTTTTAAATTTTAATTGTTTTTGTCGGTAAAGTGCATGTTATTAAGGTTTTCTGTAATGCTTTGATTTTGAAAAATGCATTTTTATTTTATCTTTGCCACGACAAAAATTTCAGTTCCTACCCCTGAATATGGCGTAAACAACGCCATGTTGTTTTAAATAAGCAGCTATCTTTTTTTATTTTATGATGATGTGTGAAAAATATCTATTTCACATCCATTATCATCGTTTAAATGCATGTATATCTGATTAAGTGTTTGTTTAAAAACTTTTGTTAACCAAAAAAAGTATATAAATTTTAAAATCATTTTACTCTATTATGGATAGAATCAAAACTAAAAAGTACAAAATTCTTGAATGCTTAAAAAAGTTACCTTATGAAGAATATAGGATAGCTAAGAAAAACTTGCCTTTTGCTTTAGAGGTGAGTAAAAGAACCTTTGAGAGATGGTTGTATTTAGAGACAGGTTCCAAAATGCAGATACCAGCCGATAAACTTGCAATCGTATCTAATTATTTAGGTTTAGAATCTATGGACGAGCTTATCAATTATGAAGTTCCACAGTATACAACTACAAAGCTTAAAAAGCTTGAATATGAAGAAGATATTAACCTTATAAATGAATTAAATCTTATACAGTAACCTTATGAAAGAATTACGTTATAAGGCATGTAATAAAACAACTATTGCCGATGCCTATAAAGTATCATTATACACATTACAAAAATGGTTGTTGCCATTTGAGAAAAGACTAGGGGACTACATAGGAGGGCTTTATACTCCTAAACAAGTAGCCGTAATTGTTGAACATTTGGGGCAACCTGAAAATTTACAATTAATAAGTGTCTAAAAGCTACGAAAAGGTTGTTTTAGATTTTGAAAAAGCAGTATTACAGATGCAGGATGATTTACAGTACTTAGCAGACAAGGATTCGCTAAGTACTGGGTTTTTCAATAAGCAAAATCGTATCATCCGTTCTATTATAGACTACTATCAAAGAACACAAACTTATATTGAACACCTTGAAAGGGAAGCATTAGAGCAGCATAGGATAAAGCGTTTACAAATTCAAAAATATGAAGATTGGATAATTAGCTTTGAGGCTATATGTGTTATTCATGGTATTCTTGATTTTCCTATATGGTTACACAAAGGAAAAAAAATACTGATATATGAAGCTGAACAGCTAGGAAAAGAAAAACAAATGCGTTTGCCGGATCTATTTAAAGATAAGCTAAAGCAATTATCTGAAAAAGAACATACAATGGTTATGGATATATTAGAAAAGAAGGGTAACGAAGAAATAAGAAAACTACTCAGGAGGATTAATAAGAGAAAAGGAAACGAACAATATGTTATTAGATCATAAAGATATACGTCCAAATCACAGTATTGAAGATTTAAGCGAAAAACCAGATGAGAAGAAACAAAAAACGATTATAACCAGAGTACAGGACTATCTGGATGAACATTATGAATTGCGTATTAATGTACTGACAATGGAATTGGAATATAGGGAAATAAAACAAGTGAGATTTAGAACCCTAGACGACCGCCAATTAAATACCATTTGGTTAGACCTTCAAAATAAAGGTATTAAATGTACTGATAGTACATTAATGAAAATATTAAACTCAAATTATACCAAATCCTATCACCCCATACAGGAGTACTTTTATAATCTACCAGAATATGATGGTAAAGATTATATAAGAGAGTTGGCAGATACTATAACCATTGCAGATATTGAGATAGATGATATTACTTTAAAGGATCTTTGGTATGATTATCTTAAAAAATGGATAGTGGGTAATGCTTCTACTTGTTTAGGGCTAGGGATAAACCAAACTTGTCTTATCCTGGTCGGAGGTCAGGGATCAGGTAAAACTACTTGGCTCAATAGATTATGTCCAAAAGATATGCAAGAGTTTTTAGTGTGCTCTCACATTAATCCATCTTTAACTGATAAGAACACTGCTAATTTTTTAGCAGAAAAATGGTTTGTAAATATAGATGATCAGTTGGAGACTATATTCGGTAAGGATTTTAATTCTATGAAAGCTATTATAACTGCACCATTTGTTACTAATCGTAAATTATTCCATAAACTGACTAAGACACGTCCTCGTATTTGTTCTTTTATGGGTTCTGTGAATAGCCCCCGATTTTTAACAGATTCAGAAAACAGGCGATATTTAGTATTTACCGCAGCAGAGATTAATTATAAGCATAATGTAGATATGCAAAAGGTTTGGGCGCAAGCAGCTCATTTGGCAAAAGAAAAGTTTTCTTATTGGTTTTCTCATGAGGAAATGAAGCAATTGAATAAAGTCAATGATATTTATAAACAAAGTACACCAGAAGAAGAATGGTTATTAAAGTTATATGAACCCTGCAAGGCGTCTGATCCAAAAGCAATGTTTATGATGCCTTCGGAAATGCTATCACAAATGAATGCACATTCTGGTATACGCATGTCCATGAAACGATTATCTCAAGCTATGGATAGATGTAAGTTTGGGCAACCTATATCGAAACGATTTAAAGATAAAGGGTCTCGCAAAGTATACCCTGTGCGCTTAGTGTCTGATGAAATGGAGAACAACCTACAAAAAGAACTTAGAGAAATGCATAAGGAAAAACCAATATCAGAATCAAGACCTAAACCAGATCCAGAACTACCATTATAATGAAATAACAACAATTATTATCAAAGCCGATACCTAACCGTATCGGTTTTTTTGGTAGTTACGCTACTACAAGTAATTTTCAAACCACGTTTTATAGATTTTTTTCTTTTTACCTATTTATCTAGTTAATAGGTTGATTTATAATTGGTTTCTTGTCCTTCATATATTTTATTAAAATCACGCAACCACACTACCACTTACCTCATTACTGTTTACTATATTATATATATACTTAATAATAAGTATAGTAGTAGTAATAATAAAGTATTGAAAGTTAGGTAAAGTGTGGTTGTTGTGGTAATAAATTTTAAGGTGTGGTACTGTAGTAGCTTCAAAACAGCACTTTTCGTTTTCTATGCTTTTTTATTTCGATTTTAGGGACTGCACCAAACAATATCATGGAGAATATTATCTAAATCATCCTTTTTTCAAACTAAATCAAACTAAAAACAAGCATAATCCGTTTAATTTTACTTTAACTAATCATAAATATGGCTCACGATGGAAGGTTTAAGTAATTTTCAAAAAATTGGGAATGATGTTATTGCACAGGTAAAAAAACATCCAAAAGTATTTTTATCAATTCCAGTATTTTTAGGTGGGTTCTGGCAATTCTATGAATTGATATCAATGGGATTGCCCTATGGGCGTTATTTTTCTGCTACTCAACTCTTAGCTGATGGGATTCTTATATTATTGTTGATATCGGTATTAATTATAGGCTCTGTGTTACTGACTATTATAATCGACCTTATAAACGGATTGAAACAAAATTATGATGCTAAAGGTAAAAGTGATTTTTTTCAAATTATGATGTTAATATTAATTTTTCAAGGGGTCATTTCAATATTTTTTTCCATTCTAATGATAAGCTATAAGCCACTTCCTGATACATTGACGTTAGTTAAGGTATTTATATTACTTCTTATATTTCCCATTTTCTTTGTTACTATGGTGTCCTATATTGAAAAATTGAAGAGTTATTGGGAAAAGAAACGAGCGTTAAAAAAAGAGCAAAAAGAATTTAGTAAAAAGAAAGCCTACAGTATACTTTTTTGTTTTGCTCTTTTATTTGGATATATACTATTAAATCTGTTTCATAATTTTTTGCTGAAACCTAATAATCTATCCAATTTAGAGCATATTTATAGTTTGGTTGATAAAAAATACCCAAATCACCAATCAAGAAGTATAAAATACTTTAATGATAAATATATTTTCGTAGAAGTGATTATGCCTAACGATGAAAAAAAGATACAAAAATATCAGTACAAGGAAGTATTTGCCAATGATGATATATAAAGGAAGAATTTAACTCCAATCAAACTTTTTTCTCCATCGTAATAATCGATTCATTTTCTTTAAGTGCGAGGAAATTTCTTTTTCTGTGAATCCTTTTTTGGTTAACTGTTCTGCAACCTCTATTTTAAAATCTTCTAAGTCTACATTACTATGATTAAAACTAGTTCCATTATAACAATATGTGCAATAATCAGAATCGTGTTTAAAATTTATATCATGATTTAGCTTCATCCCGCAACTTTGGCAATCACTATGATGATTTTTTAAAGAATCATACTTGTTTTTTAAAATTTGAGACTCATAATTAGATTTTTTCTGAATGCCTATCATACCTATTAGCATAAGAACTCCTGAAATTACAAGCATTCTGGTATCACCTGAGCTATTAGACGTTCTTTGTACCATATCATAGTATTCGCTTATAGTGTTTGATTTAATATAGGTTTTGCCTAATATGTCTTGAATGTTCTTAGTGTTTTTATTAAGCTTATCAAATTTCGAATTTAGGAGATTTATTTTATTTTTATTTTCAGGGGTAGGGATCTTACTTAAGCTATCCATTGCATCAACTATACCCTTCATTCGATCAGCTAATAGTTGGTACTCCTTTGAATAATGCACTATTTCTTCATTGGCTAAAATCAAATCCTGATTGTATTTTTTTGTTTCATCAAGCTTGCTTTTCTTTTGCCATAAGACAAACGCAAAAAGAAATAACCCCGCAGTAAAAAGTAAGGTATTAAAGTTCGATAGATTGATATTAGGTACAGTCATATTTTTCACTGAAAGTTTTCGGTTAGTACTCAAATATAAACGAAATTAACAGAAACTCTCAAAACTTTTCTTAAGTATACTAACCAATTTCTATACAGTATAATCAGTCATTCGGGAGCGATTTACATTCGCTCTATGAAAAAAATATTTGTTTTCTCTTTACTTTTATTTGTTTTACTTGTAGGCGTTAAAGGCAGGCGTATTTACATCAAAATGCGCCATGCCAAACGCTTAAAAATAGGAGTTCAAAAATTCAAACTATTAAGCTTATCCCTTACTCCTGTAAGTAATATTATTCTATCGTTAGGGAATTTTAGCAGTTCTACTTTTACCATTTCACAAATTAAAGTAGATGCTTATACCCAAGATGGACAACTACTAGCCGAACAAACCGTCCCATTAGCAAAACCCTTTATTCTACACCCAAATCAAAATAGTGCCTTGCCACTATCCTTTGCCATTAATGCAACAACGGTAATTAATGCCTTAAAATCCATTGGGGGTCTATCGAGTGTTGCCGCTAATTTCTTGACCTCTGGAACGTATGGACTCCCCATAGTACTAAAAGGTTTTGTAGAAGCAGAAAACATTCAAATCCCTATTGAAGAATCTTTAACCATTTAACCCCATGAAAGAAATTTATTTACTTATCATATCCATACTACTAAGTGGTGTTATAGCCATACTAGGTTATTTTTTAAAGTCGGTGCATACCGAAGTAAAATCATTACTAAAAGAGCTAACAGAATACACCCAAGAACTCCGCAACCTCATTAGTGGTATTCAGGTGCAAATTGATAAGAGTATCGAAACGGATATTGCAGAAATGAAAGCCGATATCAAAGGCTTGTACAAGCTATCACAGCACAACTATTCAGAGATCGAAAAATTAAAAAAATAACCCTTAACTATGGAAGCATTATACACCGATGATTTAGGTAAAATAGAAGATGCAGGGGCAATCGTTCGTGGGGGTGGTATCGATCGTTACTGGCAAAGCATTACACCCGATAAGAAATTTTTATCCATGTTTGGAGAGAAGCGTAAGGATGTATGGCTTTTTGATAGCAATTTGGCTCTGGAACACTTTAATTTACGAAGTATTGAGTTTGGTAACTGGATGACCCAACAAGACCGAGCTAATTTTTTATATGCTTCAGCATTATCACTTCATTATTTAGCGCAGTTATTAGGGATTGATGACAATGATATTGGTATGGGTGGTCGTTTATCTCTGGCGTTAGGTGCTAGAGGAAGCGGACAGACAAAAGCACATTATGAGCCAACACCTTATGGTGTAATTAACCTTACTAAAACTAAAGGTTTTGGTTCACTAGCTCATGAATATGCACATGCGATAGACAATGTACTTAGTTTTGTCACTAAGAGTAGTCGAAGTTTTGTAACAGGAGGTAGAGAAACAGACAAGGGGTATAATGAAGAAATAGCCAAAAACGGCAACTTTTTTGAACAGCAATTTGAGGAGTTTTTTAACCTTTTATACTTTACCAAAACAGGAGAGTATACCCAATTTGCAGAAGATATCTCCAACGTTAATAAAGGTGATTATTATGAGCGCAGAGCCGAAGTGTTTGCCCGTTCCTTCGAGGTGTATATTTTCAATTTATTGAAGGATGCCAATGTTAAAAATACTTTTTTAGTTAAGCCTAGTTCAAGTTATAAGGCGGTTATTTATCCTAACGCCACACTTTCTAAATTGGTAAAACCTATTATTGATAGTGTAATAAGTAAAGGGTTTACTGAAATCCGAAAAAACAAGCAAACCCTACGAGGTATCACCACCCCAACAGGGTATAAAGGATTTAGAAAAACACTCAAAGAAAACGCCAATTTAGAGGATACGCTCATAGCTATGAAACACATTGTCTTACGTGATTTTAAACAAGTCGAAGGGCTTGCCATAGAATTACAGGGCAATACGGTTGCGGAAACGAGCGAGAACATTTGGAATTACCTAAGAGAAAATACTCGATACAAACTGGATCGTAAGGGCATCGAAGAACTACGAACTCCTGCACGAAGTATTGTAGACGGACAAAAAGGAGTACACGATATTGATTTTGGTATTGATTGTGACGATTATACCATTTTGGTGAGTGCCTTACTATTGAATTTAGGCATCGATCATGAATACCGCGTTGCCGCCTATGAAGAAGTAGGCAAATTCCAACATATCTATCCAGTTGCTTTTGATACCAATGGTACGCCTTATATCATAGATGTCGTACCCGAAATTCCACAATTTAATTACGAAGAAACACCAATTATAGACTTAAAAACAATCCCTATGGAACTACATGAATTATCAGGTGTCGAGCCTGAGATCATTGACCAAAATGATTTAGAAATCACCGAAGAAGAAATCCTAAACGATTTTGCAGAAGAAATGGAAGAAGGCAATACCATAGCAGGTATTGACGATGATAACGATGCTATACTAGACCATACATTTTTATCTGGTTTTGCCGAGGTCATGGACGAAGCCGATGCCGATATTGTACTACATGGCACATCGGATGCTGTTGCGCTGTTAGAGCGCGGCATTTTAGCCGAAGTCAATAAGGCACGACAAACTTTAATCAACGAACAAAGGCAACCCTCAGTATTAAGCCAGTTGGTAGATGTTACTATGGAGTTACGCATTATTGATAACGTAATGCAGTCATGGAACGATGAAGATTTGAGAGATAGTGCGCTTATGGCTGCCATACGTTCAGGAAGTCAGTACACTAACTTTTTTAAAGCCATTAAAAAAAGTTTGGACGAATTACAGAATGAACAATTAAACGGTTTTGATGATGAACTGGACGAACCTTTATACTTAGCCCGTATACCCAATAATGAAGATTTATTACTCGATGTTTTAGAAGATGGTGAAGATGAAGATTTGGAAGGTTTAGGAATGGTTGAGGGTGAAGAACAAGAATACTTTTCGGATTATGAAGATTTAGAAATGCTTGACGAGGGTTTTGAGGATAACGATACTCCTAATCTAAGCGGATTCTTTAAAAAAGTATTTCGCAAGATTGGAAAATTTGCTAAAAAAGCGGTAAAAGCTGTAGTGCGTTTTAATCCTGCTACTTTGGTGATGCGTGGTGCTATCATTCTTGTATTAAAACTCAACATGTTTAAATTTTCTGAAAAGCTGATCTATGGATATTTGACCGCAGCCCAAGCCAAACAACAAGGTTTAGATATGAATGAATGGGCAAAAAGGGTGCGTAAAGTTCTTAAAGCACAAAAATTCTTCACCAGAATAGGAGGACGTGCAAGTAAGTTCCGTAGGGCAGTTGTTCGAGGTAAAGCAGCGCGTAAAACAGGATTGCGTCTTGCAGGTCTTGGTGCAGCAGCTACTACAAGTACTGCGGCAGCAAGTGGATTTATTGTCTTTGTAAAGAAACTATTAAAAAACCTCAATCCTATAAAAAAGGTTATAAAAAATGTGGTTAGCAAGATCAAAAATAGAGGATCAAAGCCACAGCCTATAGTAAGTAGACCAGTACCCAGTACTATTGCAACACATTCCAGTACATCATTGCCTAGATCAGTTCCAAGACGGACTAGTACTCCCGTGCAACGATTTACTACCTCGCAAAGACCTACAGTCAATTTTAATACAACTACAGTACCAGGAACTCCAAAACAAGGGTTTTTAGATAAGGTAAAACGCTTTTTAATAAAACACAAGAAGAAATACATCTTTGCTGTTGTAGCCGTTGTTCTAGTTATTGGAGGCGCGAAATATTACAAAGCACAACAAAAGAAAAAGAAACGCTCTTTAGCCGGAATTAAAGCTGCTAGAACCAGAGCCAGAAACCGCAAGAAACTGGCTGCTCCTAAAAGAAGAACGGCAGCTAAACGCAGAACTCCTGCATTAAAAAGAAGAACCCCGCGTGCCTTGCCTGCAAGACCTGTAAGCGGAACCAGAAAGCGTAAAACTTCCAATGCAAACCGATTGAAAGCCATGCATAGGGAAGCTAAAAAACTGCAAAAAACACATCCTAAAACCAAGTATAGCACGCTACTGAAAAGGGCAGCTAAACAAATGTAACAAACCGATTATTAATTTTTAAACCACAGATACAAATGGACGATTTAACAAACGATGAAATCATACTCGCAGGATTAGGCGAGGTAGACGGCAGAAGACATGGCAGAAGCCGTAGCATGAGTAGAGTACGCAGAGCTGTAAAATCAGAGATCGGAGCGTCCCGATTCAGAAGACACTTTTTAGACCGTGTACATAAATTACCCCGTTCCTTACAACAGGAGTTAATACGTGGGAAAGCACAGATTTCGGATGCTCCCTACTATGCCACCGCAGAACTGAAGGGCACACGTTCGGAACTCATTAAACTCTCTACTTCTGAAAAGTTAGGGGTTACCAATATTGATAATGGAAAGCTAAATAAAGATCGGTATTTAACCCTTTCAGGGATTCGATTACTGTTTGATAAGGATAGTATGGAGGGGTGCTTTACCGACCCGTTCCCTGCCGACTTACTCAATGGAGAATGGGAGTTAGAACTCAACGGACAAAAGGTGTTTGAAAAACAACCGATCCGTAAGTTTTTTGATGGTTTCTATGGATATAATACCGTAAAACCCTTTGGGCTATATATTTTGAACAACCCCAAGATCATACACCCACAAACCCCAATTGAATTTAATGTCAATCTTCCTAATGAAGTACAGGGATATTTAAAAGTATTTCTGGAAGGAACAAGCGTATACAGTTTCTAATTTTCCCCTTAACCATAAAGCTACTGCAAAAGTGTTACTCCCAAAACACTATGCAGTAGCTTTTAAAAACATATTATCATGACAGACAATCCAGATTACAACAGCCTGTTAAAAGCAGAATTAGTAGAGCTTTTAGGCAAACGAGATACCGAGATTGCCAAATTAAAAGAAATCAATACCACACAAGCCACCGATATTGCAAAGCAAGTAGCTAGTATTACCCAATTAAAAAAAGACCTTTTTGAATGCAGAAATGCAGCTACCACCGCAGATGGGATTATCGAAGCCGTATTGGACTTGCCAGAAGATCAAGTGCAGGCATTACCTGTGTTGCTTAGAACCACCGATAAAGGTATAGAAGCCTTTACTGCATTTAATTACGGGGCACTATCCTGTGTTGGAGCAACTGACGGGTCGGGTTCTAGTACAGATAATCCAGACAATCCCGACAATCCAGATACTCCATTTCCATGTGAAGGTCATATACCAACCTTATAAACTGAACTATTATGAAAACAAAAATTCAGTTAATAGAAACCACCGTTGCAAAGGCAAAAGATACGGTACGTATATCAGAAGATTTTGATATTGGGTACAAGCACTTGGAAGGAGTAGCGGTATTAAGCAGTATTGGTAAAGGGCATGTATTTCGATCGTTTACCATTGCAGGGGCAGAACTGTTTCCTAAAAACTTTGAGGTTGAGTTTTTACAATCCAGTGGTCATGTAAGCCCTAACGAACGATTTTTTAAGGTATATGAGGTTGCTGATGGTAAAAAGGTAGAGCTTGAATATATCGATAGCGGAAAAGCTCCAAGTTATCCGTACAGTTTAAAAATATACATGCACCTGACCAATGGAAAATCATAAACTACATATTACCCGAATTTTGGGGGCTGAACTAGAACCAAAAGAGCGTGCCACTTTTAAGCATGTTCTGGATGGTGAAACCAAGCAAATGGCAGGGTTGTTATGCACCAATGGAACAACACTGTCTATTAGCTTTTTAAATGGGGCTGAACTAGAAATTAATAGCCTTGAAACTTTGGGTACTGATACGTTGGAACTCCCACCCAATAAACGTATTCTAACATGGCAACAAGATCTAACAGACAGTCGTATACTTATTGGAAATATTACCAATATCAAAACAGAAACTCAAAGGGTAAGCTTATACCTATTAACCTATAAAACCGCAACACATGAAAAGTAATGATGCCTTATTAACCAAAATCATAAATACCAATGAAAAAAATTATCATAAGGCCGCTAAACTCATTTCTGATGAACGGATTATCAATCCCGACACCATTAAGGTAGGAGCAAATGAAGTGGCGTATGTACACCTTTTTCATTCCAATGTTCCAGATTTTGATATAGAAATCCAAACCGCCACAGAAACCTTAACCCTGAATAGAAAAAATACGATTGATGGGAATAGTAATACCATTCTAAGAACCGTATCAGATATGACCTTTAACAGTACCAAACCCAAAGACTTTTTTATACAACTTTTAAGAATACAATATTAATGATGAAAAAGGTTAAGAACTACATAGCACCAGACTTAGCTAAAAAGAAAATAGCTCGTTATAAGTACTGGAACATCAAAGATGAAAGTGGTATTAGTATCACTTCTTCTGAAGATATCACAGATGGGCGAAGCTTCGGGGAAGTATTAGACAATATCATAGCCGACAATGTGGATGCCGAGGTACAAGTAAAGTTTGGAACCAATGAACAATCGTCCAGACAAAACGCACCTATTTTTATTCGTGTCAATGAGACGATTGAATGGGTAGAACCCGAAGAAGAAGAAACCATAAAAATTAATGGTGTTCCTCATAAACTGGATAAAAACGGAAATGTAAATATTAATCTAAGCACCCCACAGGTTGAAACTCCTATCATAGAATCCCCTAACGATGTGATACGTCAGGAAATGGAATTGCAATTGGAGGGTTTACGCAAAGAAAGTGAGTTAAAAGAGCAACGGTATCAAGCGGATTTGCATAATAAACTGGCAGAACAAACTTTAAAGTTTAAAGAAATGATGCTTTCTGACCGTGAAGCGAGAATAGCAGAACGCGAACAAGACTTAGCAACTAAAGAAGCCATACTGGAAGAAAAAGAAACAGAAATGAGCGACCAATTAAAAGGATATGTAAAGCTTATTCCTTCCACATTAGGCGGTGTTGTTACAGAATGGTTAAAAAGCAATCCATTTGGTACTAAAACTACAGGATTAGGAACGACCGAGAATAAACCTAAACGAATACCCAAACCCCGAAATCCCGTTAAGTTTTCTATTGATAATGATACGCCAGAACCAGAAGAACCCATAATTGATAAAGGTTTTGATTTAACCGATGATGAACTATTTAATATTGAGGTAAACGATGCCGAGGAAGTAGGCGAAGTGCGACCAGAACCACATGAACCAGAAATAGAAATCATTCCAGAAGAAAAAGAAGAAACCGCAAATACAAATGAAATTACAGACCATGAAGAACTTTAATATATCCCTTACCGTGCAGGCAGAAAACGAAGAACAATTGCATGAAAAGTTACAAGCCTTTCAGGATTTACAAGACCACTTAGAGCATGATGATTTTATTGCATCTACGGCTATTATTGTAGAGCATCCCGATATCGTGGATTTTATTAAAGAAGTGATCCCCGAAGAAGGTGAAGAACTGACCATGACCGACTATATCAAAATTGCCAAGAAAGCCTTTGAACGTTTTGCGTAGGCGTAGGACGACAGCCATAAAAATTAACCTTTAAAAAATCTACCATGAACCCATTAGTTGTTGCACAAGGGATAAGCTCCGCAAAATCGTTTTTCTCAAATAGAAAAGTACAAATTGTCTTACTTCTTATCGTATTGTATTTCATCTTCAAAAAAAAAATTAAACGATTCTTAGATAATAGGAGATTACAAAAGTTCCAAAAAGACGAAGGAAGTATTATTAATCAATTGGCACAACAGTATCGAGCTGCCTTCAATCCTTCTGGTATTTCTTGGATGATCAACTTTGATACTACAAAAACACAAGCAATTGAACGTTTGGCATATCAAACTAAAGGAAGGTTTCAAGCGATTGCAAATGCTTATGAATTACGATACAAGGAATTATTAACCGATAGATTAAGACGTGAATTAAGTGCAGACGAGTTTCAAAATTGGCAAAACATTGTGGATTAAAGGGGGGCTTAGCCCCTTTATATTTTTTTTAGAATATGATTATCAAATATACACCAAACAGAACCGTTAAAATCATACTATCAATTGTGTTTGTCATCATCATTGTAATCGCTTACAAAAAACGTAAATCCTTAACCTCATTAGCTATGCGAAGTATCAATTTCATCAAAGAAAAAACATGGGATATCATAACTGATCGTAGAATAGATACCCTTCATCCACTAGTTAGAGCCAAAGTAAAAGAGTTTATTATCCGCGCTCAAAAAGAATTAGGAATCAAGCTACGGGTTACTTCTGCCCTTAGAACATGGGAAGAACAAACCCGATTATATAACAAAGGAAGATCTGCTCCAGGTAACAGAGTAACCAACGCCAAAGCAGGAGAAAGTTACCATAACTATGGGCTTGCCTTTGATGTGGTAGAAATCAAAAACGGTAAAGCAATCTGGAACAACCCGAATTGGGATAAGATAGGAGAACTTGGCAAATCTCTTGGTTTCGAATGGGGTGGTGATTGGGTTAGATTGGTTGATAAACCACACTTCCAAATGCGATTTGGAAAACACCATACAGAACTGGCACAATTATATCGATCAGGACAGCGAGAAGGGGTGTTTATTAAACTATCATAAAAGAAAAATTGCAAATTAATACTAAGAACTTGTCAATTAAAACAAACACTTTTGGAATATTCATGTTTACAAGTAAACTTCTATAAGTTTATCTTTACGGGTTTCCGTAAAAAACAAAAAAATGCAAAAAAAAATGAATATTTTTTGTTTTTATAAAACGTTAAATATCAATCACATGATATTGTTTTAAATCCACAAAAACAGATAGTTACGGGAAAACCGTATTCAAAAACACTTCGATCTTTACTATATTTGGCTAGTAATAACAATAAGCAAAATAAAAGATTAGATTGATTCTACTTTAATTCAAGTTGATTGAATAAATGTACTTCCCCAAGTCACTCTAATATTATAATATAAATTATCATTTGGTAAGGATATTATCCTTAATTAATAGTATTTTTAGAGTTGATTAATTTTAAAATACTTCCAAAATGAAAAAACTTATTATTTTATTCAGTTCAGTACTTATGATTCTTGTACTAAGTAGCTGCGAAAAACAAGAGTTAAACAATGAAATCTACGAATCAGAACTACAAATGGTCGACCCAACAGATGACGGAACAGTCGATCCCGGAGACGACGACAGGTATTAAAATATTAGGAATGATTAAAGGTGTAATTGCTTTTTTAGTAGTTACACTTTCTTTATTTCATATTTTTCTTGAACCTAAATCAAAGGAACAGATCGAGTTTTCTCCTAAATATAAGGCAGAAGTTAGAAAATTAGATAGTCTTCAATTACATTATATAAATCAATTAGAGAACAAGGAACTAACCGCAAGCGAATATGCCATTATTGCTAAAAAACATTTGGCATCCTATGAACCTTCTCTTAAAAAAATATCGAAAAAAAGATTAGAACTAGCTAAAGAACATTCATTTAGAGGGCGTAGTAGCCTTCATTTTTGGATATTTGTCTTTGGTCTGGTTACAGCACTTTTTTTCTTTAGTTGTAAGTCTTTACATGATGATTTTGCAAGGGGTAGCACGTTTAGGTTTCATTTTGTTTCACTTGCAGGTATCTTAGTTTCATTCTTTTGGTTTATTCACTTAATATTTCTTACACAAAAAGATTTTACCCAAAACAAATATATCATAGCAATATTAGCAGGCGCAACCTTGTTTAGTGTATTTACTTATTTTCTTGTTAAGCATTATACATATAAAGATCATATCATTTATGAGCAACTCAGATTCTTTGAAAGAATAAGAATTATACATTATCCAAGAATGACTAAAAACGCGAAACATGCTGAAAAAGTTGGTCTAGTTGCAAAATCTGATTTAGACAATGATATTGATGAGTTTCAAGATGATTTAAGAGAGTCTATTAGTAATATTTAAAATTATCCTGTGAGAAAGGAAAGTGTTATGATAAAAAGATTACTTAAAATATTTAAAAGACGGAAATACGTTAGTGATAAGCAAAGAAAACTTGTTGAAACTGATTTGAAAAAAGAATTAGAAGAAAATGAAAAAGAAACAACCAATCAGTACAAAGAATACAAGCGTAAAAATAAAGAGATACAAATATTTAGGGAGATTTTAGAGGAAAATGAAACCCTGTATACTGAAAGTGAAATGAACTCTTTATTTCATTTAATTGTTGGAGAAATCCAAAAACTTTAAGCTACTTTAGTTTTTTTACTATAACATCTTTTAGTTTTTGCATTTCTTCATCATATTTTAGCTTTTCCTTTTCTAATTCTAAAAACTTTATATTACCTTCTATATACTTTCTAAAAAGCTCTTTTTCCATTAATTCTTTATTGTTATCAACAAGGTATTTAATTATAAAGTTTAAATTTTCACTTTGTAATAATGCTTTAGGGCTTGGAGTATAATTATCTATTTTTAACATTTCTCCTTTACCAGTTAATAACCATTCTGGACTAATATCTTCAAAAATAGTTACAATTTTGACTATTTTATCCCCTCCTAATTCACTTTTTGCTCCCGTTCCCTTAAAATTTGAAGGAGAAATCCCCGTTTTTTTGTAAAAATCTGACTTTTTAACTCCTTGATTTTCAAGATAAAAAGTGATTCTTTGCTTTATAGGGGATAAAATTCTGTCCATTTATTTTAATTTTGGTCTAAATATAGACTATATTTGTGTAACTAAACAATAACAAGAAACAAATATATGAAAACAAGAACAACAATTTGCGATTTACTTGTCATTGGATTAATTAATAAAATAAGTAGAAACATATGTTCTCTAGGATATGGCAATGAATGATCGTAAACCTATAAGCAGTTTATTATCAACGCTATTCAAAAAATCACTGTCGACAATCCAGTTACAAATGATAGCAGATGAATTTAATGTTCATTATAACACTATCATTAATATAAGAGATCGAAGAAAGAAATCACCTGATAAAATGATATTAGAAAACATGATAAAACTGTCAATTTTATCACAGAAAAAATCGATAGAAGAAGGAAAGGAGTTGATATTGCTTTTAGAACAAGAACTGGAAAAGTTAAAATAGCATTTTACAATTAATAATCATATGATCTAAAAATACAATATGGATATGGAAACTATTGAAAAACTAATTTCAACAAAGAAAGAAGTAAAAGATTTTGAACAAGAAGTATTCAATTGCTTATTAATTGACCCAGATCTTTTTGACTGTTGCGTAAATGCACATCAAGGATATGCATTTCTTTTAAGAAATTGGATAAGAGAATCTTATGAAAGTGGCGCTACTGTGAAAGAAGTGGTAAAAAAAATTAAGAACTCAAAATTGCAACTCGAATCAATAAAGATAGGAAAACCTTTAACTCTGGTCGCATAACAATTGATTTACCCCAATTAGCGAACTTTTTTATCGTCAATGTTAAAAAGGAAAATGGGAGCAGTTTGATTACTAAAAGTTGAGTTAGTATAAGTAAGCCCCCTTACTTTATGACCGTTCCCATTCCTTTTACTAAATAATAGTCAAAACAAAATGATGCCAGATAAACTAAATGAATTACCACCAGATTTTCTTTATCGCATATTGACGATATTAGACATTGAATATGGAGAATTTATGTATCGATTATTAAACGATGAACCCCATGAAGTAATGATATATGCCAGAATATACATGTTGTACCATAAGATAAACTCGTAAATGAAATGAGTTAATTTTTGAAATATCATGTTGCTAAGATCAAACCCTCAATATCAGAAAATGAGTAAAAAGCAAAAAAAAGCTATTAAAGATAAGATTGATGAATTTGTAGACATAAATACTCCAAGAGAGATAACCATGAAACTTGCAGAAGAACTTTTAAATGAATTAACACAAGATCACAGAACAATTATAAAAACTAGTGTATGGAATAGAATAAAAATAAAAATCTTAAACCTTATAAATAAACAAGAGTATTTTTTTGAGTAGTGAGTTTCCCCCAACTCCAACCATGAATGCTAACGCCTACTTATGTTTTTTTGATTAACAATATATTAACATAAATAAAAACTTAGTATCAAAAAATGAAACTTACGCATTGTACTATTGTATAACAAACATCTTAATAACCTTAAAACCAAACCTATGACACGCCAAAATTCTGAATAGCCGATTACTCATTAGGCTATTATTTCATAAACGATACGATTATTGTAGTTTTTTGTGTAGGACGTCATACACATCAACTCTTTGTCTACTGGCTTTTAGATTTCTCTTAAGCCATCCATACCGCTTAGACCATCAAACTAAGCAGTACAGGGATTCTTATTTCAAATTTTAACTTTTAAAACAAATAAAAAATGAACAAATCAAATCTTTTGGGGCTACTCTTTTTTGCCCTATGTGTTGTGCATAGCAATTATGCGCAGTTAGAAAATTATTGTCAGTATAATATTAATGCCGTTAAAATTTACCTGCCTTATTTAGATCTTGTATCTGATGAATTTAAAAAAAGTATGGCAGAAAAAATTTCAGATTGCACTTCTGGCTTTAATAATCCTGAAGCTTCTTATGTTTATGGATTGCTTGCTATTTCCAATAATTCAACAACAAGCGAATATGAAGATGCCTTTAGAAACATTCTATTTGCAGCACAAAATGGCAACATAGATGCTATGTATACACTAGCTAAATTATACAAAGAAGGAAAAGGTACAGATATAAACTTTGATCAATCTTTTTATTGGTTTAAAAAAGCTTCTGATAATGGACATGGAAAAGCTACCTATGCCGTTGGATATTTTCAAATGAAAGGATTAGGGACAACGCAAAGTTATCAAAATGCTTTACAATCTTTTGGTCCAAAAGTAGATCCTATGGCTTGTCATTGGGAGGGTATCTGCCATTATTTCGGATATGGTGTTCCTGTAGATATAGCCTATGCACAAGGAAGTTGGGCAGATTGTAATATTTCAAACAGCCAAATATTAGAAGATTATCTAAATCATCCTAATTCTAACATTTTTGCATCAGTTACAAGCAGAGATGAGAATCTTTTAAATCGGCACAATGAAGATGCTGAGTTTTTAACTCAAGAAGAATTACATTACGTTTACGAGGGTAAATTTATTGAATATGAATGGTCAGAAGAAAAAGTGAAAAGAGTTGTTTTCTTTAAGTTAACAATAGAAAACAACAATATAGGAGAGTTATTTTATAAACTGGAGATAGAGGGAAAAACCTATACAGGAATTGCAACTTATCAAGATAACACCTTATTTTTTGATAAAGACATTCTTTCTTTTCCACTTAAAAGATTATACAAAGACAGCGATTTATACGAAATTAACTATCTATTATCTTCGATACAATTGGATAGAATAACTCCTGCTTCAACCTCTGAACCTGCATTTATTGTAGGGGAAGTCCAAGGAACTATTACCGATTGGAAAGAACCAATTCCTCCTATGAAAATGATATTAGAACCTATTCACAGACCCGGAGAACTTCCACCTCCTATTCTAGAACAAATAATCGCTTCACCAAATCCTGTTGGTTTCAAATTAGATGTAAAGTTTACAGTTACTAAACCTAATACCATTGTTAAGGTTAGTTTTTTAGGAGCTCCTGGACCTAAGAGCTATGATCCCGGAACTTATACAGTAAGTTGTTTTGTTTATCCTTATCGCCCCGGACCTTATGTTTTACAAGTATTTGCAAATGATGTACTACAACACAAAGAAACAATATTAAAAAAATAGACTAATTAGATACTCATGAAATCAATATATAAAATAATGATAATAGCATTGGTATGTTTATTATCTAACAAAACAATTGCTCAGTTTGAAGAAAACCCAAAAGATTATAGCACAGATGAGACAGAAAACCCTATTTTCCAAGTTGGATTTAGTTGCTTTTGTCTAGATGCTCAAGATTTTGCAATGTTTGCTGTTGCCCGTGATGCACAAATAAATAGAGAACTATGGTTTAGAGGGCAAGAAAACCTATTAAAGCAAGCAATAGAGGATAAGATTGGTGGTGGTCCTTTTAATACTTTTGAAGATGCTCAAATAGAATTTTTTAAGAGATATCAAGCAAATAGAGTTGCTCCAAGCTACTATCAAAAAGTAGAAGAAGCTTTTGAAATTATGACAAACTATGATCAAGAACTCTATGTGTCAAGTAAAGAAAAAGTGACTTTATTAGAGTCTAGGTTACATGATTTAGTCAATGGATCACAAGATTTTGAACTTGGTGAGCTAAAGTACAAAGATGTTGAAATAAAGAAAATAACAGATATTGATTATTTAGCACAAGAAATAGGCTTAAACAATGCAGTTTATTTTTCTCAATTTAGCAACCTAGAAAACTCTTTGGGGCTTCATCAAAAATTTGATGCCGCAAAAAAAGATAAGTTTATAGAGGGGTTTTTATCTCTTAATTATATAAAACACTATCAGGATATAAATGACTACGAAGGAGCTATTACCTTAATGACTCAGTATTTAGTTAATTATAATATACGACCGGGTCTATCTCCTAATTATAGTTTTTCCCCTGCTGCATACAATTTAAATAACTATAATTTTTCTGAAAATTTAACGAGTGTTATTTCAAATTATCCAACAGAAGTAATACCTCCTGTTCCACACAATCCAGATTTTGAAACCACCCGATTTAATTATGCAATACGATCATATAGTCCTGATTTATTAAAATTTCTCAATGGTAGTAAACAAAAAAAGTTAAGAGAAACTGCTATGCAGTATCTATCAAAACAAAAATATAATCAAACGGCTATTGAGTTGGTTTATCTTTTATATAAGTATGGTCGTTCTGGTTTACCTTTCAACTTTAGACCTTTTGTAAATGGCGCGAACACTATTGAGACCGGGTTTATTGTAGAGGGATCTTGCTGCCCTAATGACCCTTTTATAATGAATGACCCTTTCTACGGTAGTGAGCTAGGGTTGGATATGGTAAGAGGTTTTCTAGATGGGTTTGATAATCTGGTATTTGCTTTTCTTGATTATGGATTTGGTGATACTGCTGAAGGTTCAGTAATTCGGGGTCTAATGACACAAATGGGAATTGATGTCCCTGCTGATATAGACGATAGAACTCTTGGAGAACTTTTTCAAGTAAAACGTAGGGAGAGAGCCGTGGTTGTAGAGTATCAAGCAGGGTTTGTGGCTAATCTTATTGATCTCACAGTTTCTTCTATTGATGTTTTAGGACTCTTATCCCCTTCTAAAGGAGGTGGGGCTTTTTTAGCGATTAGAGGAGGCGGTAGAGTAACTGCTGCTGCATTTAGAAATTTTCTTCGTCAAGCGGTTATTAACGGAAAGCGAATTGACAGTTATATTGATCTTATTAAAGATAATGCAAGATTCGTTTTAGATGGGACAGGAGAGTTTAGTGTAGTTAGAGGTCATCATCCTTTAGCCAAAAAAGCATTTGAAGGAGATAAATTTTATGATTTTCAAGAAGCCTTTAGTGTATCCCCCAATACATTACAGAACGTTTGGGAAGCAGCAAACCCTTTAGAAGATATTATAAATGTTCACAATAAAATAACAGGTCAACAAAATTCATTATATTCAGCATTCAAAAGAAATAATCCCGGAAAACGTCTAAGCATTGAAAAAATGGCAGAAATAGAAATTCAAGCAATGGTTGATGTAGGAATACCAGAAGACGTTGCTACTGGATGGGTTATTAAAGCATTAGAAAATTTAAAAGAACAAGGGGTAAAGTATATTATAAATATTCCTTGGAATGGACTAAATACTGGTAATTAATTATGAATAAGAATAAAGAAATTTTAGATAAATTTGGAGAAACATTAGTGAGAGATGTTTTTGATTTCAATTACAAAATGCTTTCATCTAACATTGCTAAAAATTTAGAAAACAAACAACTTGATAAAAAAATTAAATCATTGTCGAGAGAATCTATTAGTAGCATTTTATTTGATTTTTTGAGGATATTTGAAGAGAATGAAGAATTTAAGTTGTATTATGAAAAGAATGGCGAGAAAATAAATCTTAATAAAGCCAGTGAAATGCTTAAAGCTGAGCTAATTATTGAAAATGGATGGATAGATCGTTTTAGTAATGTTGTTGACAAAAACTAACAGCCTAATATTGTTATTTTAATATGCCAAATTACTTTTATTAATTTGGCATATTAACCAATAATTTATCACAATGAAAAAATCAATATTACAAAAGGAAAATAGACCAATTCTTTTAGGCTTATTAGCTCCTGCTATTATAGTAGTTTCAGCTCTTTTTAGTACGCTATTAAAAAATAGTATTACACTTTTTATTTCTAAAACACTTTATCTCACAGCTTTTGTTGTATCATGTTTGGGCTTTATAATGGCAACAATAAATTTTGACAAGAAAAAAAAGCTTAAAAGTATGATTGGTATAATTTTAAACCTTTTTGTTCCCTTATTAGTACTAGTATTGTTTATTAATTTGATAATAGAGATAGTTGCTTTAATCAATTTATAATACAAGAAAAAAATATAGATAGTCTAAAATAAAAAATTAACATATATAAAAGAATGATAAAAAAAAGAGGTGTCTTATATAACACCTCTTTTTTGATTTTAACTTGATCTATATCTCTGGTAACATAGATACTGCATTCTTGTCTTCTAAAAGTCCCATTGATTTAAGATAGCGTTCAGTAGTTTTTACCGTTGTATGGCGGCTCATTTTTTGGATTTTAATAATATCTTTTTCTGCCTTGTACCAATTTACACAAGCCGTATGTTTAAAGCCGTATAGAGTATAGTCGGGGTCATTATCAAAACCAAAATATTTTTTAACCTTCTTAAAATGTTTGGACATATAATTCTCTCCCATTTGAGTATTAGAAGGTTTTTTACGACCATTAAAAAGAAAATAATCATTTGGATATTGTTCTAAATTCATTTTAGTAATAATAATAAGAAGGGCAGGAGCGATAGGTATAATGTCATATCTTTTTGTTTTACTTTGTTCTACTGCAATACGTATAATGTTTTGTTTTAAATCAATATCACCAACTTTTAATCTTCTTAATTCTACAGGGCGCATAAATGAGTAATATATAAAAGAAATAATAGTCCATAAATATGGATCATTTTCTAAAATGTATTTTTTCATTTCTGCGACTTCCTCATTTGTATATGGCTTGTTTTTTGTGCCATAATCAGTAGGTAAATTATCGAATTTTTCAAGTGGATTTTCTCCTTTTACCCATTCTTGATCTATACAATCATTATAAAAAGCACTGATAACTCCTAATGAGTTATTATGTGTTTTTGATTTGTTTTTTAAATCAGTTAGTAAATACATTTGATATTCTTGCACAATTTTAAATGTAATATCATTGATGAATCTGATAGGTTGTTTTTGTTTTTCACCCCATTCAACAAATTGGAGCATTGTATTTTTGAAAAAACTAATACCTCTTTTATGATATTTTTTAGCTTCTCTTAGAGTTACAAGTTTATCAATAGCCCTACGAATTTCTATAGGCTCTTTTTTAAGTTCTTTTACTCTTTCTTTTTTTGCTTTTTCTTCTACCTTTATTTTGATCCTTTCGGTATCGATATGAAAACCTTTTATAAGAAGTTTATTAATTTGTTTTTTGCGGTCTTTTAAAAATGCTTCTTTTTCTAGATCAGTTTTATATTTAGAAGGTATATAAACCCTTTTACGTTCTAAATCGTTTTTTTGTACATTCCAAACATAGAATTTAACATAATCACCTCTTGAAGATGTTGAGCGTATTATTTCTGCTTTTTTGAATTTAGGCATGTTTTGAAATTCTCCTTTATTTATAAGGTTAAAAACCTTAATTATTGTGTTTTTATGCAACATAGTATTGACTCATTAAGTGACTCAATAACCGTATAAAATGGAAAAACCGTTGACTGTCTGTTGACAATCAACGGTTTACTTTTGTCGGGGTGGCAGGATTCGAACCTGCGACCTCCGCGTCCCAAACGCGGCGCGATAACCGGGCTACGCTACACCCCGAAGTAAATGATTTTACTTTTGAGGGTGCAAATATAGGTAATTCATTTAGTTTAATAATAAAATTAATGAATAAAATAAAAGATATTTTTGTTAATACGTTTTTAGTACTTATATATGCTATAATTGACTACTGTTATTTTTAAAACTCATTATATTTAATAAATATAGAGTAGTAAGTAATACTAATAACAGTATGGTTCAGTGTTATGAGTGGTAGTACCTTTCTCTAAAGATTTTGTCATCTTTCCATTCGGTAACAACGGTTTGTTCAGAAAGCATAGTGCTTCCGTCTTTTAACTTCAATTCCATTACTGCATCATAAAAAGAATGATTTCCATTTATAGCATAATTATTTACTTCATACTTTATAAATTCCGCAAGTTGATTATCTATAAAGTCTTGTTCAAACTTAACATTAAATGCTTTTCCTTTTTTAGGAGCATCATTTGCTTCTTTTAACTCAACATCATCATGTAAATAGGTTTCCATAGCTTCAATGAATTCTCCTTTTGCTAATAATTCATGAATGTGCTTAAGGTTTTTCTCAATTGTACTTTCCATTTTTCTTCTGTTTTTTTAATTAATAGTTAATTAGATGTATATGTAATAATAGCACAAAGATATATTCGTGATTACCGTATTAAAATGTAGTTTTTTCCTTAATGCTTGTTGATTTTTCCCTAAATCAGGAATTATAAACGAAATATGGTCTTGGTTTACTACTTCGTGTAAATTCAAATTTCGAATTCTTCAAATTATAGATTAATTATTTGAAGGGTACTCAGCTTTTTAACGTAAAAAAAATAATATATCAACACTCAAACGTTTGCGAAAAAAATAGAGACTTCAATAGTTTAAAAAACTCATTTTTTTTTAGAAATATTTATGAAAACGTTTGAGGATTATTAAACCAATAATTTTCGGATAAAAAAATTACTAATTCACAAATTCACACAAATTATGAGAAAACGCTTACTCTATTTTGGGATGCTTTTATGCATGTTGCTTCCCAAAGTCAGTTTGGCACAATCCTTAAGAAATTTGCCTTTTTCTTGGGATAATGTTACCATTTACTTTTTATTGACCGACCGCTTTAATAATGGTGATCCAACCAACGATACTAGTTTTGATCGCCAAAAAAACAGTACTGCCAACGAACTTGATTTTCAAGGAGGAGATATCCCAGGTGTTACACAAAAAATTCAAGAAGGATACTTTGATAAATTAGGTGTAAGTGCTATTTGGGTAACTCCAGTAGTCGAGAACAGACATGGATTTATTGGTACAGAATTTAATGACTATCCTTATCATGGTTATCATACTAATGACTGGACCGCATTTGATCCTAATTTTACATCTGCAGAACAGTTTCAAGAATTTATTGATGAAGCACATAACCACGGAATTAGAGTGCTTGTCGATATTGTAATGAATCATACAGGGTATCGTACTTTTAAAAGGGTGAATGGTAACTTAGAGTTTGTTGATGAAGAATACCCTCTTGATTGGGTGAGACTAGAATGCCAGAAAGATGGAGAACCAAATAATGGAGAATTACGTTGTGATGATTACAGCACGCCTTTATATGGATTGCCAGATATAAGAACAGAATCTTTTAACGAAGTTCAATTACCACAATGGTTGTTGGATAAGTGGGAAACCGAAGGAAGAAAACAACAAGAACTAGATGAGTTAAATGCATATTTTGCAAGAACAGGTAAGCCAAGAACTCCGAGATACTATTTGATCAAATGGTTAACCGATTGGGTAAGAGAATATGGTATTGATGGTTTTAGAGTAGATACAGAACGTCATGTAAGAGCTGATGTTTGGAGAGATCTAAAAGAAGAGGCAGTATTGGCATTAAGAGAGTGGAAACAAAATAACCCTGCTAAGAAATTAGACGATCTTGATTTTTATATGACCGGAGAAGATTCGGGATTAAATATTATTGGTAATCCTGGTGATCAATTACCGGAGGATTTTACCGTTAGCAAATTCAATAGTATGATTAACTTCCAATCTCCTAAAGATGCCTATACTAATATGGGGCAAGAGGAGATTTTTAGCTCTTTTGCTGCTAAACTGAATCAAGATGGAGGATTTAATACTTCTGGAGAGTATAATATGGTAAGCTACCTGAGATCACATGATTTTAGTGAATATTATACCGGAAACATGTATTATGGAGGTACTACCTTATTGTTATCACCAGGAGGGGTTCAGATTTATTATGGAGATGAATCAGGAAGACAGTTTTTTAATGCTCAAACATATCCAGATGCAGGATATCGTGGTTTTATGAACTGGGATTCATTAGATGAAGGAATGTTATTCCATTGGAGAAAATTAGGAACTTTTAGAAGAGAACATACTTCAGTTGGAGCAGGCTCACATCAAAAATTAAGCGATTCTCCTTATATTTTCAAGAGAGAATATAATCGTAACGGAGAAAATGATAAAGTATTAGTTTTTCAAGGACAAGATGGTGATTTTACAGGTCCTCTTAATGTTTTTGGGATGTGGCCTAACGGAACAAAATTAAAAGATTATTTCTCGGATACGGTTGCAACGGTTTCTAACGGCACGGTTAACTTTGGAACTGCCTTTGGAATGGTATTAGTTGGAGAGCCTTTCGAAGTTTCAGATTCTGTTAGTTTGACTGTGGATCCAGCTTCTGGAGTATATACAACACCAATTAATGTTGAGATGAATGCTTCAACAACAGCACAAGGAGCTTCTGTTTCTATCTTTTATACTATAGGAGGTGATACACCAACTGTAGCAAGTACTTCATATAATGGGCCTTTTGAAGTTAGTTCAAGTACAACTATTAAGTCAATAGCTATTGATTCTGAAGGAAACGAATCTGATGTAGTAACAAGAGACTATATAATTGGTGATGGAGGACCATTTGATATACATTTTAAGAAACCCGCAGATTGGTCTTCTGCTTTCGTATATATCTTTAATCAAAATACAGGAGAAGCATTACCAGGATTTCCGGCATGGCCAGGAGTTTCAATGCAAAAAGTAGGAGATTCTCCTTGGTACAAATATACCATCGATCAAACCGTACAGGTAGGTATTGTGTTTAACGACAATGGTGGAGCGCAATCTGATGATTTAAGTAGAATTAAAGAGGGTTGGTATGATAATCAGTGGTTTGATGAGTGCCCAAGCGAATGCCCAGGAATCATTATAGATACTGCATATGATATACATTTCAAGAAGCCAGCAAATTGGAGTTCAGCTTTCGTATATCTTTTTAATAAAACGACTGGAACTGCATTACCGGGATTTCCTGCATGGCCAGGTGTGGCAATGCAGAAAGAAGGAGATTCGCCATGGTACAAGCATACTGTAGATCAAAATGTTGAAGTTGGTATTGTATTTAACGATAATGGAGGAGCACAAACCGATGATTTATTTAGAACGACCGCAGGGTGGTATGATAACCAATGGACTGATACCTGCCCAAGCGATTGCTCTGGAATTGTAGTAGATCCATCTTTTGATGTGTACTTTAAAAAGCCATCTTTTTGGAACACAGTATATATTTACATTTTTGACAAAAATGCAAATGCTCCTATCTCCGGATTCCCAGCATGGCCAGGAGTAGAGCTCAATCCAATCGAATCAGGTTCTCCTTGGTATCCATATACTATTAATCAATCTGTTGAAGTAGGTATTGTATATCATAATGGAAATGGTTCGCAAACCGACGATTTATTTAGAACAACAGAAGGATGGTACGATAACCAGTGGTTTGATAGCTGCCCAAGCGAATGCCCAAGTTCTAATACAAACACAGCATTAGCAAGTTCTAATAACTTTAGTAAAGCTAATACAACTAGTATGGTACTGGTTTCCGAAAATCCTTTTGGTGATACATTGACATTATCTTTTACGGGTGATACATCTAAAAACCCAATACAAGTAGTAATGTATAATCTAAGTGGAGAACGAATGAATGTAACTCCAAACGGAACCGTAAAAGGACAAAACCTTACCTTAGATACTTCTTCAGTTCAAGAAGGGATTTATATATTGAGAGTAATTTCTGATCGAGGTACAGAAATAATTAAATTGGTGAAATAATAAAGTTCTATCAATTTAGAAAGCCTGCTATAGAAATTATTCTTTAGCAGGTTTTTTTGTTATTATAGTTAGATTTTTTTAAGAAAAATAAACATATTCTTTATACTTTAAGTCAGGGTTAGATCGTATCTTTATGCTTATAATTGGAAACCAATCTCTTCTCTAAATTTTATCTATGGAAAACCTTGATGCGGCAAGACTCCAGATGGCATTTACCTTGATATTTCATATTGTTTTTGCTTGTATTGGTATGGTAATGCCTTTTTTTATGGTAGTATCTCATTATAAATGGTTAAAAACGCGTGATCAAATTTATTTAACGCTTACTAAATCTTGGCAAAAGGGAGTAGCAATATTCTTTGTTACGGGTGCTGTTTCAGGGACTGCTTTATCTTTTGAATTGGGATTACTTTGGCCCGAATTTATGAAACATGCAGGCCCTATTATTGGGATGCCTTTTTCTTTGGAAGGAGCAGCTTTTTTTGTTGAAGCTATTGCGTTAGGGTTTTATTTGTATGGTTGGAATAAATTACCAGAGAAATTTCATTGGTTTACTGGTATTATTATTGGAGTTTCAGGAGTAGCATCAGGAATTTTAGTTGTAGCAGCCAATGGATGGATGAATGCTCCAAGTGGGTTTGATTATATAGATGGTGAGTTTTTAAATATAAACCCTATTGAAGCAATGCTTAACCCTGCTTGGTTTACACAGGCCTTACATATGACATTGGCGGCTTTTACGGCTACTGGATTTGCCGTAGCCGGGATTCATGCATATCAAGTCTATAAAAAACGGAAGGTTGAATTGCATAAAAAAGCATTTAAGATAGCGATTACTTTTGGTGCCGTTGCGGCAATTCTTCAACCCATTAGTGGAGACATCTCAGCAAAAGACATTGCTAAAAGGCAACCTGTTAAACTTGCCGCTATGGAGGCACATTATAATACAGAAAAAGGAGCTCCATTATACATTGGTGGGGTAGTAGATACCAAAACACAAGAGGTGAAATATAAAATTGCAATACCAAAGATGTTATCTTTTCTTGCCTTTGGTGATTTTGATGCTGAGGTGAAGGGATTAAATGATTTTCCAGAAGATGAACACCCTAATGTACCCATGGTGCATTATGCCTTTCAGATTATGGTTGGTATCGGAGGGATCCTTCTTTTAGCAGGAATCTTATATTTTATTTCACTGAAGCGGAAGAAATGGTTCAATACTAATAAATATTGGTTGTTATTTGTTGTCCTTGCTCCTTTGGGTTTTATAGCCTTAGAAGCTGGATGGATAGTTACTGAAGTCGGTAGACAACCCTGGATTATTCATAAAATAATGAGAACCAAAGATGCAGTGACTCCCATGCCTGGTATAGTATTTAGCTTTTATACTTATGTCGCTGTCTATCTTACATTATCAGTGGCAGTTACATGGTTAATGCTTCGGCAAATAAAAGTTTTAAATCATTCAAATCATTAAGTATGTTGTATGTAGTTTTATTCTTTTTGATATTCTCATTGTATCTCTATGTAGTTTTAGGTGGTGCTGATTATGGTGCCGGGATTATTGAGTTATTTTCTTCAGAAGAAAATCAAAAAATTACTAAAAAAACTATTTATCGTGTTATGGGGCCTGTTTGGGAAGCAAATCATATTTGGATTATAATTTTGATTGTGATTTTATGGATTGCTTTTCCGGTGTATTATAACATTATAGTCGTCAATCTTCATATTCCGATCACAATTGTATTGCTTGGGGTTACCTTAAGAGGAGTAGCATTTGTATTTAGACATTATGATGCAATAATTGATAATTCACAACAATTGTATGATAGTATGTTTAAGATATCCAGTTTGATCACCCCAGTTTTTTTGGGAATGGTGTTTGGAGCATTAATAAGTGGCGAAATTGTCTTAGCAGAAGATGTCTCTACCTTGTCTTTTTATGAAGCCTTTATAAGACCATGGTGTAATATTTTTAGTGTAATGGTGGGGTTGTTTTTTGCGGCGCTTTGTGCGTTTCTATCTTCTGTTTTATTGATAGGTGAATCTGAAATTGGTAAAGAAAATATTTATGTTAGAAAATCAATTATTGCAGTTATCGTTGTTTTTGTGGTTGGTTTGCTAACCTTTGGTTATGGGTATTTTTCAGGGAATATCTTTGTGAAGAATTTTATAAAGGATCCATTTGCAATAATTTCAGTAATGTTTTCCGGGGTTTTATTGTTGCCATTGTGGAAGACTATAAAAAATGGAAACAAAGTATGGAGTCGATTTTTTGCAGGGTTACAGGTGTTTTTAATTTTATTGGCAGCCTTGATTTCTCACTTTCCAAATATTATAATTACCCAAACAGGTACGATAAGCCTGATTGATAATGTAGCACCGGATTCTGTGATTAATGCATTAGGTATTACATTAATCATTGGTGGTACAGTAATTTTACCTGGGTTATTTCATTTATTAAAATCATTTAAAATGATTAAGATTTTAGAACAAAATAGTACTTCTGATTAAGTTCAAGATTATTATATTTGCAACCTAATTTTCGGGTAGTAGCTTAGTCCGGTTAAAGTGCTGGTCTGGGGGACCAGAGATCGGAGGTTCGAATCCTCTCTACCCGACTAACAAAATCCATTTGCATAGCAAATGGATTTTTTACTTTGTGCCAAAACTAAACTCGTCTGATTCTTTAATGTAAAATAGAAGAGAGCCAATACATTATCAAAATGTATTGATATTTTGATAGGCATAAATTAATAGTATCTTGCATATATTAAAATATAGCGTAGAATAAAGCGATGAATCAAAATATTAAAAACGTATTGGAGTATAGCTTAGGCGTTGTATTGGTATTGGTTATACTGGTTATAGGTATTTCTCTTACTAATGTATTAGATGAATTATTATGGGTTTTACTTTCGGTTATTCTAATCCCTATTCTGGGATTAGTATTATCTTCTTCAAAGAATAAGAAGATTGGTACCGGAATCCTTTTTTCGTTTGTCCCTGTTATAATAACACTGCTGGTTTATGTATTCATACAGTTGAGCCAGTTACATTAAAAAAGTAAATGATTTAATACATAAATGGTATGAGTAGAGCTGGGTTTTAAATTATAGCGCTTTTTTTGCTGTCTATTCAACCCTATCATAATTTTCGGCTAGAGTATAATGTCCATTTTCATCTACCGAAATTTGTTGATACATTTTTTTAGTCATAACCAATTCAAATTTAAAAACCTTCATGGTATCTACAATCTTCATCATCGGACCCGAAGCATATTCTAATCGCTCTTCAAGCATACCATCTTTGATAACATAGCTTCCGTAACCAAACCATTCATTACTGTCTTTTGGGTCAAATCGAGTCCACATAACCTTTCCTTTACTATACACCTTTACCTGCCTATATCCATTTTGATTAAAAACAGTATCACTTATATGATTGTTTTCATCATAAAGAAATTGATGTTTTAGTTCCCAAACACCTTCTAAGTTATAAGGCTCAATAGATGTGTCGTTGTTCTTTTCTGTAAACGCTAAGATAGAACAGATTGCAAGTAAAATAAATACTATGTTTTTCATTATTGAGAGGTTTTTAAATGATCTGTATTCTATTAATTTACGAAATTTTTATCAGATTATTCTGCTTTAGAATACTTTTATCATTTATTTAAACTTTGATAATGAATATATTAAAGGTTGTATTTTGGTATCATGATTTTGATAAACAAGTGATATGTTTATGATTATTATTTCAGTAGGTTTTGAGCACTGACTAAAATTCCATCCTCATCAACATATACAAAGTTTCCTGGTATAAATTTGATACTGGCAAACGCGACATTGATATCTTCTTCTCCTATATTGCGTTTTATACTTTTTATAGGGCACGTATGTATTGCTCTAATAGCAACATCCATTGTATTAATAATCTTACTGTCTCTAATACAGCCATATACAATAATCCCTTCCCATTGATTATCAATAGCTAATTGTGCTAATCTATCACCTACCAATGCACAACGCAATGATCCCCCTCCATCGACAACCAGAACTTTTCCTTTACCATTAGTTTCTAATTGTTTTCGCACAAATGAGTTGTCTTCAAAAAGTTTTAATGTTGTAATCTCTCCCCAAAAGGCAGTTTTTTTTCCAAAAGATTTAAAAATAGGGGTAGCACAACTTAGATCGCTTGGATATTGATCTGATAAATCTGCAGTTTGAAAATTGATATTATTCATTATATATGGTGTTTAAAAAATGTAATTGTTACTACTAGTATTAAAATATATAGGTTTATGTCAATAATTTTTGTTTCATCATTTCAAAAGCCAGTTTTTCAACAATATGTTTAGTATTTGTAAAAGCTTCATGTTTATCCTTGCTTGCAGATAAAACTGTTTTAAGACTTGTAATGCCTATGGATTTTATTTCCGATATTGATAAGTCTGATGTTCCTGCAATGACATATGTAGGGATATTTTTTGTCTTCGCCAGTTGGGAGACTCCAAAAACAACTTTACCATTTAAAGTTTGTTGATCAATTTTACCTTCTCCTGTAAATATCAAATCTATTTTCTCTATTTTTTTTGAAAATTGAGTGATTTCCAATATTGTTTTGATTCCTGATTGAAGTTTAGCATTTAAGAAAGCAATGCTTCCACCACCAATTCCACCAGCAGCACCTGCTCCGGGTATATTTGTAATATTTTTACCTAATTGATTATCGATTACAGCTGCAAAGTGAGATAGTCCCTTATCTAAAATGATAATCTCTTTTGTATTGGCTCCTTTTTGAGCTGAAAACATATGAGAAGCGCCTTGTGGACCAAATAAGGGATTATCAACATCACAAAGACTAATAAAGTTTACTTTGTTTAAAATGTTTTTATTTCTGGGAGGTCGTATGGTATATATTTTTCCAAGATTTGCACCAATAGGCTTCAATGACTCGTTATTTTGATTGACAAATGTATATCCTAAAGCCTGAGCTAGACCTATGCCAGCATCGCATGTGGCCGAACCGCCAAGAGATAAGTAGATAGTTTTTACACCTTTTGTTATAGCATCCAAAATCAATTGACCGGTACCATAAGATGTCGTATGCATGCAATTGCGTTCATTTTCATTAAGAAGGGCTAAGCCTGATGCTTCAGCCATTTCGATATATGCAACAGTGTTGGTTTTTTTATAACTGGCTTTTATGGTTCTAAATAAAGGATCTTTTATAGGTACAGAAATAGTATCTAAATTAAGATGTTGATCCAGTATATTCAAGGTTCCATCACCACCGTCTGCAAGAGGATGTTTAATCACCTCAATGTTTGGATTGAATTTATTGATTCCACTAGCAATAGCATCACATAGTTCTGTAGCGTTCAACGAATCCTTAAATTTATCGGGCGCTACAAGAATTTTCATAAGTATATTATTTAAATATTTCTGGGAAAAGTGTGATATCAATATTCCATACATTAGGTAAAATGAAATAAACCAAAATCGTAGCAACGAGTATAGATATTATATTCATCCAAAAGCCCGCTTTTATCATTACGGGAATGGTTAGTAGGCCTGAACCAAATACTACTGCATTAGGAGGAGTGGCAACGGGTAACATAAATGCGCAAGAAGCTGATATGGTTGCTGCTACCATTAAGAAATAAGGATGCACATCAATGGATAAAGCTAAAGCAGCTAGTATTGGCATTAGCATAGCCGCTGTAGCAACATTTGAAGTGATTTCGGTTAGAAAATTAATAACGACTATGATTGCTAATATGAGCAAAATAGATGGAAATACTTCAAACATTGTAAGTTGACTGCCAATCCACTTGGCTAGGCCCGAAACTTTAAACCCTTCGGCAAGGGCTAATCCTCCGCCAAATAATAATAAAATACCCCATGGAATATCTTCTGCTGTTTGCCAACTAATAATTCCAATTTTTTTAGACTCTCCCGATGGAATTACAAAAAGTGTAATTGCTCCAGCTATTGCTATTAAAGTATCATTAACTCCTGGAATAATCTTTTTAAGAAAAAGAGAACTAGTAATCCAGCATAGTGCTACTATTATAAATACAATTAGTACAGATTTTTCTTTATAGGAAACTTTTCCAAGTGCATTAAGTTGTGTGGCAATTGCTTTTTTTCCTCCAGGGATACCTTCTACTGAAACAGGAAACACGATTTTAGTTAGATATAGCCAACCTATTCCTAACATTAAAATGGAAAAAGGAAGACCTACAGACATCCATTGTGTAAATGAAATTGTCTGACCGTATAGATCTTCGACTATACCCACAAAAATTACATTGGTCGGGGTGCCGATAATAGTTGCAATACCACCAATCGAACAACCATAAGCAATCCCCAACATTAATGATTGTCCCATGTTTTTTTTAATATGATCATCGGTTTGTATTTGAGAAATTACGGCTAAACCTATTGGGAGCATCATTACGGCTGTTGCTGTATTAGATATCCACATACTTAAAAAAGCTGTGGCAATCATAAAACCTAAAATAACTTTATTCCAATTGCTTCCTATGGCGTAAATGATATTAAGAGCTATGCGTTTATGAAGGTTTGTTTTTTCTATGGCTACAGCCAGGATAAAACCTCCTAGAAATAAAAAAATCATTTGATTTGCAAAGGCTGCAGATACCCCTTTTACAGGCATAACACCAGTGATTGGAAATAATATAAAAGGTAATAACGCTGTTACTGAAATTGGTATAGCTTCAGTTATCCACCAAATGGCAATCCAAGTGCCAATAGCAAAAGTAGCTGTTCCTTCTCGCGGTAAACCTTCGGCTTTGAAAAAGAATAAAATTAACAAAAATAGAATGGGGCCAGTAAAAAGTCCTATCGATTTTGTTTTCATATTACAATTGCGAGTTGTTAATTTTTCGAATCTTGATTTTGTGAATTTAGTTGAAAAAATTGGATATGTTTCTAAAGAACATCAATTATTCTATACCTTCTATGTTGTTATCCATTTTATCTTTAGTGAAGTATTAATTCCATTTGAATGTTACATCGTTCATATGGAGTTGAATGCCCCATTACTTTTTTGAAACCAAGTTTTTGATATAGGTTTATAGCGGGTTTTAGAACGGTGTTACTCTCCAGGTATAGTTTTTTTGCTCCCAAAGATTTTGACTTTTGTATAACAGCTTCGCCAAGTAACCAACCTATTCCCTTTCCCTTAGCTATAGGAGATACAGCCATTTTTGCAAGTTCAAAATCATAATTTGCATCATTCATTTTTATTAATGCACATACTCCAACTGGTTCATTATTATATAGGGCAACCAAAATGTGCCCGCCTTTATCTAGTATGTACTCTTTTGGGTGATCCAGAGCTTTGCGATCGGCTTCTTCCATCTTAAAATAGGTGGTTATCCATTCTTCATTTAGGCGCTTAAAAAAATCATGATGTTTTGTTTCATAAGGCGCAATGGTCACTTTTTTGGCTTCTCGTTGTTTCTTGTTTTCTTTAACGCGTTGTAAGATAGATTGTTGATTTAATAAGAATTCGAATTCCTCTATGGCATTCCATAAATTGTTTTTACTTTGATTCAGAATTTCTTCTATGGCTTTTTCTACATCGGTATATTGTTCTTCAATTCGGATTGCGATTTTTCTACCATGATCAGAAAGTTGGATGTTGTTTTTTCTTTTATCGGTTTTGTCTTTTTTCTCTGTCGCTATACCTGCTTTGATCATTTCACGTACTATTTTGCTAACAGAAGGGTGAGAGTGACCAATATTATCTGCTAGTGCAGTAATTGACCTTGTTTCGGTATTAGATAATATATAAAAAACCGGGAACCATTTTGGTTTGAGATCTACATCATACATTTGATAAATTTTTGCCGCATCTTCGGTAACTTTTTCACTTAACATTCGTAGCCGGGTACCTATTGCCATGATACCCACATCATCAAAGAAATTCATATACAAAACTATTTACGTAACTAATTACGTAAATATACAACTTTCTTTTTATTTTTTAAATCATAGGGCATGGAGCAAAAAGGCAAACAAAAAAATCCGACCATTTTGATCGGATTTTATAGTGTATTGTTAATCGTTTATTATTTATCCTTTAGTACCATTTTTCATACTCTCTTTAATCAAACTATAAAACTGATCAAACTGCGGATTGATAATTATACGAGTTGCCGTTTCGATACTACTGGATCCATATTCGCTTTTTCCTAGTACATCCATTCTTTTTGGATCTACTTTGAAATCTTTCTGTAACATTCTTACGACCGCCGCTGCTTGCTTGGCGCTAAGGTCCCAATTATCACTTATACTCTTATCTTTAATATTGAGTGCATTGCTATTTCCTTCAACTGTTATTTTCAAATCAGCTTTTTTGTTTAGAGCTGTTGCAATTTTTCCTAAAAGTCCTTTTGCCTTATCAGTAACTGCATAGCTCTTATCATTTTCGCCAAACAAAAGTGTATTTGCTATTGTAATTAAAACGGTTCCGTTTTTTACGGCAATATTTGCATCACTTCCTAACGCATTTTTAAGTATAGTAAGGGTTGCAAGTTTAATAGAATCATTCTTGCTGATAGCATCATTAATGACTTTAATTTGCTTGTCTTTTTCTTGAAGACTCTCTAGAGACTTTTCGAGATTTTGCGCTTTCTTTTTCGAAAGTTCGGTAAAGCTTCCCATGTTAGTCAATAGTGAAGCGTTGGTTTCTTTAAGATCCTTTACCTGCGCTTCCATAGTTTCTACACGCGTTAGTGTAGCTTTTTCTTTGTTACGAGAATCGTTTAATTCACCTTTAGTTACTTTAAGTTCTTTTCTGAGCTTATCTATTTCGTCTAGAAGGTCCTTTTTCTTCTGAGCATATACAGACGACGTAGAAATAAGTATAACAGAGGCTAATAAAATAATATTTTTCATTGATTTTAATATGATTTGTTGCAGTTGCTAAAGTAAAACTTTTTTGCAAATAACAAAGCAACAGTCGACTATGACTTTTCTAATAGCTTTTTAGCATTAGAAATACTGGAGTTAATTTTGTCTCTTAACTTATTCACTTCAATTCTTTCTTCTTCTAGTAATTTCATTTGAGAAGAAAGCTTTTCGGGACTCATTTTATTGTCCTCAGATTCATGAGGAAATTTATCACTAAAATCACTCATCCACTTCATCATAAAGTCATAAGAGTCTTTTAAATCTTGTTGAGCTTTTGCATGAGACTGCCCAATCTGTGTTGTGTCAATTTTTGGATCAAGATATTTAATAAGGGTGCTTACTTCTCCCATTTTAGGCATCACCTCATCATGTACATCGATCACTTCTTGCATTAAAGCGTCAAATTTTTGTTCTTTTCGAGAAAGTTTGTTGCAGGATATACCCAGGAGCATTGTCAAACATACCAGGTATAAAAATGTTAATTTCATAATTTAAAATTTTAAAGTTGTTTAGTGCTGATAACTTAAGTTCAAAGATATTACTTTTCCTTTTTTTCTAGAAGTTTACGCTCTTTATATTGTCTTCCTATTTGGTCCATTTTGCGACCCTGAATTATAATCTGAAATACACAGAAAATAATTATTGTCATCAGTATATATGATAGCATGTTACTATTGTTTTTTTACTGTTTTCTTTGAAAATAACGGTTCTATGGTTTTCTTTTTTTATTTAATGTTTTGGAGGTTAATACATATAATGTAAATCCAGAAAGAATGGTGAAAATTCCGAAGAGTGAAAATGCACGTAATACTATATTATTAAAGTTATCACGCTCTTGGTAATCCATAGTATGCAGCATCCATAAAAAATCAAAAACTCTCCATTGATTACTTCTAAACGTTTGTACATTACCATATTTTTTTGATATGTATACCGTCGTGTTTGCTGGGTTACCATAAGTAATAGCATAAGCAGGTAGTGGTCGCCCTCTATACTCATGATGATTTCCGGTTTTGATCAAATATTCAATATCTGTAACTGTGGCTTCAATATTTAGTTTATTATTTGCTACTTTGATAGCCTCCTGCTCGTTAAGAGGTTTTCTAAGTTTTCCATTTTCTGCATTAATAAGTAAGACCTCATTTTTTCCTTCATTTGTAAATTGAAGACGATAAATTGGTTCTTCTAAAATTGTTGTTAGTTCAAGAGAAATAAGACTATCTGACTGCTTAAGATGCTTCAATAAAAAATCTGAAGGAGAGAGGTAAGTAGCTTTGTTTGATAAATATGGCTTTTCATTTTTTAGATTATCTCCTCTAATTTTATCAATATTGGTCCAACTGAAGTAAAGCCCACCTAAGGTCCATAATAAAAATTGAATTCCTAAAAATGCACCTAGATATCGATGCCATTGGCGAGTTAATCGCACTAATTTGCTTTTTCTCATGATCTCATTAATCTGTTAACGCTATACTGCGTTTCTTTCTTAATAACTTAATATAATCAAAGATAAAAAGTATGATAAGGCTTATTCCAAATAATGGAAATATAAAGCCCAAAACTATTATAGTTACTATTATACCATACCCTACTTTGAAAGCAGCAGGAACCTTAGGAACGCCCCAAGAGCCTTTTCGTTTTCTCAAAATATAGGAAATCAGCCCAGAAATACTCATTGTCGTTAGTGCAATAGCGGTTATTAGCATTAACCACCAGTTCCATGCTCCAAACTCACCTTGATGAAAAGCCATAACCCACATCCTACCGCGCATAAGAACACCAACATCATCCCAGGCATTAGATAAGATTTGTTTCCCAGAGTATTGGTCAAAATGAATCTTTTTTTGAGTGTTAAGATTTGAAGGATTTAGGTTTGAAACGCTAAACACTCCTTTTGGCCCTTTTGGGAAATGTAAAGTTACTATACCCGATAATTGAAGGGCTTGTGCTTTGGCAACCATTTGATCCAAGGTTAACGGTTCTTCTTTAGGTTGTGATTGCAAATGGCGACCTTCCCAAGTTTTAGGAAATCCAGTATTTGTTATCTTCTGAAGTTCTTTGAAATTTGAACCAAAAACATCGGTCCATGGAAAACCACCTGCCAAAATCAATATGAGTAGACCAGAAATCCAAAAACCAGTTATCGCATGCGCGTCTCTAAAAAATATTCTTTTCCCTTCTTTAATTCTGGGAATAAAAAAGCCTTTAGCACTCCACTGTCTAGCGGGCCACCAAATATATAGTCCTGTTAGAATCAATACAACCATCCAACTTGCAATTAGCTCTACGATTTTGGTGCCATATTTACCCATCAATAGTTCGCCATGTAATTTTCTAATTTTGAACATGTCGGTGTTTCTACTTATAATCTCTCCAGAAACGTTTCCGTTATATGGGTTTACATACAAACTACTTTTGCCACCAAAACGGCCAGAAACAAATTGGGTAGCCTGGTTTGCCTTAGTTGTTAAAACAACGCTATTAGGTTTTTTGATCGCATTTGAATTGGCAATTTGCCATTGCTCTTGAAGAGAAATTGGGGCTCCTTGTACTACAACTTCTTTAATATGTTGTTGTCTGGGGGTTTCATAATCTGATTTAAAAAGATAGATTCCTCCAGTGATAGATAGTAAGATTATAAAAGGAAGAGATATCAAACCAGCAATGAAATGCCACTTCCAAAGCCATTTATTTAGTTTTTCATTTTTTTTCATCTTGTTTATATAATTAAACCTCATGAGATCTTTTTAATCTCATGAGGTCTTGTTACTAATTAGAAATTATATTTAGCACCAAAATGAAATGCTAATGGGTTACCAATTGTATAGCTGTTTTCTCCTCTAAATCGGTTAAACGAAGCTCTTGCGGCATATAGTTCATCAAAAATATTGAGTGCATGCCCCCATACTTCAAAACCTTTGTAATTAATATTTACTCTAAGGTTAAATACATTATGTCCATCATAAATTGCAGTCTCAAAAGTGCCATCTTCATTTTCAATCTGCCCTTCAAAACTTGTGTTATATTCACCAACTAACTCATGCTCGGCTGTGACGCTAAAACCAAGGTCATGATTTACATTTTTACGATATGTAATTAAAGAAGTTCCCAGTAGACTAGGAGCAGTTTCTCTGTCAGTGTCAGAGTAATCAACACCTCGATCAAAAAAATCTATATAACGATGCTGTGCATAACTACCATTATGCGTTATAGATATCGCTTTTATAGGAAACCATGTGATACCATATTCAATTCCATATGATCTCGTTTTACCAGCATTAGTGTTAAAGAAGTTATCATCTTCATCCCTTAATGTGATTAATGTGTTTTCTCCATCAAGAAGATACACCGCGGCATCTAACTTTAATTTTGAAGGTATAGCAAAATATCCTCCTAATTCGTAATTATGGTAGCGACTAGGTTTTATTCCTCTTAATTCATTTCTATTGCGATATAGTGTCGAGACCTGTGGAGGTGTAAACCCTTGCGAATAGTTTGTATATACTCCTGTTGTCCTATTAAAGTTATAATTGATACCAAGTTTTGGAGTTAGATTATTGAAGTTGTCTACAGAATCATCAACTCCTACAACTCCATCTACTAAGTTATCATAATCATACTCAAAATTATCATATCGTAATGCTGTTGTGATTTTTAAAGCATCAATAGGAGATATTTCATATTGGAAAAATGAAGCATAATTAAAAATATTTGCTTCATAATTAAGAATGAAATCATTGGCATTAATGCTAAAATCTAAATTTCTTCCGGTTTCCGGATCAACAATTATATCTGTTGTTTCTGCGACATAATCTTGAGGGGAATAATCAGCAGTGGCACCAATGATTAAAGATGAATTGGCAAATTTAAAATCTAGTTTGTGCTGGATTAAACCAACGTAACTTTTAAACTGGTTAGAGTTTATTTCTCCAGATCCAAAACCAGTAAGTTGCCCAAGCTCTCTAAATTGACGAATCCTGTATGAAGGATTTTGATCCATTCGATTATTTCTAATAATCAAATTAAAGGAAGTTTTATTCTGATCATTCCATAGTTTATCTAATGTTGTTCTGGTTCTAAAAGCAATGGCCTCTCTCTCGGTAAATGTTTGGTCACTTTCATAATTTCCGCTATTGTAATCATCTTCACTTAACGAACCACTCATATCTGATCGATAATCGATAAGGTCAAATACTGTTGTCCATTTGGCAGTGTCATTAAAATCATATACTGTTTTAAATGTGACTGCGGTTTTCTCATAATTACTATGTTCTATAGGCCCATTTTCTCGTTGAACGTATTGCCCTCCCAGATAAAATCCAAATTTCTTACTAGTTTGGTCAGAGACTTCAAAATCATATCGAGTTAACCCAATATCATTTGCTTGAAAACTTACACTACCACTTAGTTTTTCTGATGGGTTTTTGGTAATAAAATTAAAACTACCTCCAATAGATTCGCTACCATAAATACTTGATGCTGGGCCCTTTAATACTTCAATACGAGCAAAAGAAACATCATTCATTTCTAACAAGGCATTATGATTAAATACTGACGTTGGGCGAATTTGTAGTCCATCTTCCAGGTATAAGAACAACGCTTTGGTGGATATTGGAGAACGTACGGCCATAAAGTGCTGTTCATTACTAGCTGCTCTTGAAGTAGACATAAAAACACCAGAAACTTGATTCACTAATTGATCAATACCAAAAGCCTTGGTGTTTTCGATAGTTTTTGCGTTTATAGTCGAAATTGAACCAGGTACTTCTGAACGTTTTTGGACTTCTCTACTTGCAGATGTTACGATAACTTCATCTAAAATTTCTTCAGAGGTTACTTCGTTTATCGTTTCTGCTTGATTTGATTGTTGTGCATGGCTATAGAATCCTATACATAGGAGTATAGCTATAACGAATATTTTTTTCATTAGTTGTTGTATATAGTTGTTTTAGGGACCTATCAACATATTAAATTTCCCTAAAAATTATTCATAATGAGTTGCTTATAAATCCATTGTCGGATTTATAAAAGAAAAATAAGCTTGTATGAATTTATATATACTGCGGTGGGTGGTCTATAGTATCAGAAATCTCCAATAATTGCAGATGATGAGATTTCCAGTTATGTGAAATTATGTCAAAGTTGGTAACGGTATTCTTTAATTGAAATGTGCTCTCCTGAAAGAATAATGGGATAAAGGCTTCAGAAATTAAAGTGGTTTCAGAGTTTTCAGTTGAAGGTTGTTTTTTTGCCTTCATTTGATTCATTAAATAACATTTCCCGTTACAATTTAATCTAGGTCTCTTTTTATTAACACAATACTTTTCTACTATGGTATCAATATTGAGTTGATAATACAAAACAGTACTAATTTCCATTGCTGGTCGTATAGCAAAAGTGGTAAATAATAGTATAGAGAATAAGATTCTCATTGAGACGTATTAAATTTTGCGCAAAAGTACGGATTTAATGACTTTAAATTGCCAAATTAAGCATAAAAGTCCGCGGAAATGAGTATCATTTGTTCTAAAATACAACCTATAGGTTTTTTAGATTTTGTCAGGACTATTTTTGAGTTCTATCAATGTTAATTGAGCCGAAGCACATAATTTCTCTTTATTATTTTTTACAATATATACGTCTGATTTGCAAATGGTAAGTGTTCTTCCATTTTTTATTACATGTGATTTTCCGATGAGTAATTCTCCATCACCTGGGCTCATTAAATTAATTTTGAACTCTACGGTTAAAACAGATGAATTTTCTTCCATTAATGAAAAGCCAGCATATCCTGCTGTATTGTCAGCGATCGTACTAATCACACCAGCATGAAAAAAACCGTGCTGTTGTGTAAGATTACTATCATATGGAACATGTATTTCGCAATATCCGGGTTGTACTGCTATTAATTTTGCATTAATCAATTTCATGAATTGCTGTCGCTCAAAACTTTCTTCTACTTTTGTCTTATAGTTTTTGGTCTTAGGCTGAAACTTCATTATGATGCGTAGTTTTAAGTGATTTTGGATATTATTTTCTGGAGGGTAATCGGCTTCTTATCCATTTAATTTGCCCGTTATGATTGGATTCGTGCTCACAAACATGAAACCATTTGCAATAGTTATTTGTAGGTCCCCATCCCCAATCATTATCCACGGTCATAAGCCATTTGTCATCACGTTTTGCCAATTCCTTTAAGGTGTTTTTACGAATTTCTCTTAACTGAGATAGATAAAAATCTAAACTATTTCCTTTTATTAACTGCCTTGCTCTTTGTCCTAATCCTGATGCTACACCCCATTTTTTTTGATCCTCAGTACTCCAATCTCCCCATTGTTTACCCTCAAAAGTATGAATTTGATAAAAACGTTCTGTAGCGGCAAGATGTAGTAGCATGGCACCTATAGAGTTAGCATTTTGATCGTGTAAATAATCCAGATCTTTTATGGTCATTCCTCTTACAGGCCCCAAAATAACGGATCTCATCCAATTTAGCATAGATACTAAAGTTCCTATCTGAGGTGAAAAACCTTCTTTAGGCCCAATAATATTACTATCATCTTGATTCGAAAAGCGATGAGAAACGGTATTTGCGGATAGTGAAAACATACTTCCTATACCGAGTGTAACTACTGAAGTTTTTTTTATGAAATTTCTTCTATTGACTATTTTGCTTTGATGTTCCATACTACAAACAGATTTATAAAACTGTTTGAAAATCAGTATAAAGGTATCCAAACAGTTCTTTAATTTTTGACTGAAAAAGAGGGTAAAGAAACCTTATTCTTTACTACCAATAATCTAATTATAATAATAAATAAGGTAGTAGAGATGTAAATTATGTTTTGATTAACACTAAGAGAATGTAATGCCATATAGCAAATTCCGCCCGCAATTGATGCTGTAGCATAAATTTCTTTTCTAAAAATAACCGGGATCTCATTACATAAAATATCACGTATGACCCCACCAAAGCACCCGGTCATAGCTCCTAAGGCTATAGAGACTATAGGTTCTAAACTGGCTTGTATTCCAATTTCCACTCCTATGATCGTAAAAATCCCTAAACCTATAGTATCAAATAAAAAAAGAGATTTTCTAAGATAATTTAATTTATTTCTCAAAATAATGGACAAGGTAGTAACGCCTCCTATTAAGTAAATGTACATTGTATTTTGCATCCAGGAAACGGGGGTATTGCCAATAAGTATGTCTCGTACCGTACCTCCTCCTATGGCAGTCACAAATGCAATAATAAAAATACCAAAAAGATCTAATCTTCTATTCATAGCACTTAGTGCTCCTGAAGCAGCAAAGGCAACAGTTCCTAAAATATCCAATACATCAAAAAATGTCATAATCTAATAGAATGGCTTTTATGTTGTCGTAAATTTAAAGGTATATAACTTATATAGGAAAAACTATAGTTGAATTTTATGAGTTAATAACAATTCTTAATAACTTTCATGTAAGGTTTATGATCAAATTGCTACTTTTACATCAGATAAAACGAAATGATTATGTCTGACACAAGAGAAAGAATTAAGTGCCTTATAATAGGTTCAGGGCCAGCAGGGTATACTGCGGCAATATATGCGGCAAGAGCCGACCTTAAGCCAGTTATGTATACAGGTATGGAACCGGGTGGACAATTAACCACAACAACAGAGGTAGATAATTTCCCCGGATACCCAGAAGGAATTGATGGACCAACAATGATGGTACAGTTACAACAGCAAGCAGAACGTTTTGGTACTGAAGTACGTATCGGAATGGTTACTGAAGTTAATTTTAGTACTGAAGTAGGAGGGATCCATAAAGTAACGGTAGACAATACTACTGAAATTGAAGCTGAAACGGTTATTATTTCTACTGGAGCTACAGCCAAATACTTAGGATTACCAAGTGAGCAAAAATTACGTGGAGGTGGTGTATCTGCATGTGCGGTTTGTGATGGATTCTTTTACAAAGGACAAGATGTAGCGATCGTTGGAGCGGGAGATACCGCAGCAGAAGAGGCAACATATTTAGCTAATATTTGTACTAATGTTACGATGTTGGTGCGTAAAGATTATATGAGAGCTTCTAAAGCGATGCAACATAGAGTAGAGAATACACCTAATATAAAAGTATTGTATAATACTGAAGTTGATGAGGTGTTAGGAGATCAGGTTGTTGAAGGGCTTAGAATGGTAAATAATCAAACTGGAGAAAAGACAGAAATTGACATCACAGGACTGTTTATCGCTATTGGTCACACGCCAAATACTCAGATTTTTAAAGGTCAGATAGATATGGATGATACCGGATATATCATAACCGAAGGTAAATCGACTAAAACTAATATCCCAGGAGTGTTTGCCTCTGGTGATGTGCAAGATAAAGAATATAGACAAGCAATTACTGCTGCAGGTACAGGTTGTATGGCTGCATTAGATGCAGAACGTTATCTCGCTACTGTAGAAACTGGAGCCGAAGTTTCTGCATAAAGCATATGAAAAATTGAAAATAAAAAAGCATCGTGATCATATCGCGATGCTTTTTTATTAGTAATAAGGTATATTATAAAATAATAGAACCATTTACCCTTAACTTATACCTTTTGGTAATGCACTCGAAGATGTGTTTATTATTCTAATTAAGCCTAAATTTACTAGGAACGTAGTCTATATTTTTTTTGAATAATGTAGCCTCATTAGAAAAAACATTGATATTGATCTTTGGCTCTCCAAGTAAAAAGATTTCAGCGTTATCAATTGCTTCAATAGTTATTTCTTTATTGGTTAATATATAACAATCACTTGTGCCTTCTGCAATTACAGAAGTTTTGGCTGTACTTAGTTTTTCGCCATAAAAGTTAGTTTCGTTATCTGCCCTTACCAGCATAGATGCTACTTCTCCTTCAAGTTTTGCATTTCCTTTTTGATATAAATCTACTTTAAGACTGTCTGCAGTAACGATTCCTTTTATTTCTGAATTTTCGTTAATTTGATAAACCACTTCTTTTGCTGTAGTATGTATATCAGCATTAGATTTTCCATACGTTGTACAACTTATTTTACCTGAATCTGTGGTTAAAAAAACTTCGGTCAAGTCATTTACCTCTATAGAAAGATCACTCGAAGTAATTGGCGATAATGATTTTGCATTTACTTTATCATGGAGTATAATTTTTTTAAGTTCTGAGGCATATGCGATATCTATATTTAAAGCTTTAGCACGACGTAAATCTTTACTCGATTTTAGGGTTAAAATACCATCAGAAATTTCAAAATTGATGAGTTCGTGTAAATTACTGTCAGCTTCAATTTTTAATAGATTATCACTGCTCTCATCAAGTGTAACTTCAAAATTATCATGTATTTCTATGGTGTGAAAACTTTCTAAGTTATGTTCTTCTGTATTCACTATTTTATTACCCTTAACTTTTTCTTTTTGTCCATATACATTTCCTAATAAAAGAAATGAACCTACAACTACTAGAAGTGATGTCCTCATATTCATGTGAAATTTATAATTATAAACAGATTTTTTTATGTTTAAGTATACTGCTCCGTAAAACTTGTTTACAAATATAAATAGACTCTCGATTTTAGAATAAGTTACAAGGGGATTATAAAGGAACTTTATTTTTTATTAGTGTCTTGTGCTGGTGGTTGATGATCATAGCTCAAAACTCTTGTCATTTTCCATTCCTCATTTTTATTTTGCCATACATGCGTAAATTTGGCGATTTCTGTTAACCGTTCTTCTTTACCTTTTTCTGAAACATAAAAGACATGCTCGCCGGTAATTATAGCCCCATATTTGTTTAAGGGGTATACGTTTATACTTCCTTTAACGGCTTCTCTGCGTACTCTTGGATTGTCTGTATTGCATAGGCTATGCTCTACAGTGTTCATCAACTTTGATAAACCAGAAGTTAGTCCATCTTTGTCATGATAGAATTCGAAATCTTCTACAAAAAAAGTTTTGAACGTGTTGATGTCACATGTATTATAGGATTTCCAAAATTTGGTGTCAAGCTTCAAAATTGTTGTTTTCAGGCTTTCGATATTTTGATTTGATTGCGAATGAAGGGATAATCCTGAGAACAGTGCAATACATAAAGTACAGATGATTGTTTTTCTAAAATTAATTTTTGATAACATATGTTCGTTTTTTGATTGATATAGATTGATGAGATCTATTTTAAATAGAAAAACTGCCTAAGAGAATTTTGAGTGCTATTATTAGGCAGTTTTAACTGTGATTGGTCAATAATTGGTTGGTTAGATTGTCATGTTATTGTCGTCTTATATTTCCTCCTGAGTTATCCACTTCAGATACTTTTTCCGGTTTTCCATAGTAAACAACATCTGCACCACTCGTTGCTTTTCCTGTGAATTCGTTTTTAGCATGAATTCGAATTGAAGCACCACTTGTTGCTTTGGCTTCAGAAACAAGGCTTAAAAGGTCTTTTGCTCTCAAATTGGCTCCACTGGTTGCATTTGCTTTATGAAAATTCACTTTTCCTGATAAGTCTATCATTGCACCACTAGTTAACGAAGAGGTTAGCGTTTCTGCCTTGACGTCTAATTTAATGTCTGCACCACTTGTGGCACTCAGTTCGATATCTTTTTGTACCAAACGCCCTTCTGAAGTTATACTTGCTCCACTGTTTACTTTTAATTGATTGAGCTTGTCATATGAAACATATACGTTTTTTTCGTCTGCAAAATATATGTTTTGATCAGAAGTTACATGCAATGTGTTTTCTTTTACATATACCTCGATGTGCTCGTGTAAGTTTTGATTAGCTTCAACGATTACTTTTCTGTCTTGATCTTTAATTAGAATTACATCTAATCCTCTGCTTGCTTTTATAGCGTCAAAGTTTTCATTAATGGTTCTTTCTTTTTTTACTACTTCTCCTTGTCCTTTAATACCATCAAACACCATATTGCATGAGCAACATGCTAGAGATAAACAAAAGGTTACTAAAATTTTGGCTAGTGTGGTCATAATTTTGCGTTTTAAATTTTTTACTGTTCGTTTTTTGATTGATCTTGCCTTTTGAGCAAAGATTGATTTAATTATCGGTTTTGATTTCTATACCGTCTTCGTCTATTTTTATGTCGACTTCTTCGCTTTTGAGGCGAACACCATCTTCGTCGATTTTAAGATTTGTATTTTGATCTTCTGAGTTGATATTTATTTTTACTTCATCATCATCTTGCCCTTCTTTGTATTCCCATTCATTTTCTTCCTCTGGACAATCATTACATTCAAAATTTCCGTCTACGACTTTGATAAATCGACCTTCCTTGTCATCGATGGTGATATAATCATCATATTTCCATGTGTTGTTATATCGAGAGGTATTTTCTTCGGCAAACACAGTAATTCCTTCTGGCAATGTAAGTATGATATTGATTTCTTGGTCTCTATATTTATTTGAGTAATCTGTAATTGCATACCCATTTAATAATAAGGTGTTGCCTTCTAATTCGTATGCGTACTTAAGATCTTCGGCTCTTTGTGAGGCTTCGTCATAGGATATGCCTTCGGCTTTCTTTTCTATAGAAATACCTACAACAGAATCTCTTTTCGAAGTTTTAAAATATAATTCTACATCTTGAATTACAATTACTCGGTTGCCTTGTTCATCTCTTTTGATTTTATAATCATTTCTATGCTGAAGATGTTTTACATATCTATTGTTGCTCTCCATTCTGATGGTTAATGTATCATTACTCGTAACAGGCAATAGTTTCTTTTCTGTAATAATTTCGGCATCATATGCCTCTAGTGTTGCTTGTCTAACACCAAGAACTGCCAATCCTATTATTGAGATGATCCATACTCCTAATAACCCAAGTTTTGCTGGTGTACCTATAGATTTTAAATTGTTAATCAAAATTCGTAATCCAAGGATAAATAAAAAGAAGAATGGGATTCCGACTGCAAAAAATGTCAATAACGATAATAACCAGAGAGGAGCTTCGGGGTGATTGCCTACTTCAAAATATTCTACCCAAGGGGTATCCATAAATCCGAAAGTTCCTAATGTAAATAATCCAATAAATAGGCTAATTAGCGTAATTCCTGCTACTATTATTAGTAATACACCAATAAACTTTACAAATATTTTCAATAAAACCAGTAGTACATCTCCTAAGGCTTCAAAAAATGTGGTTGAACTACTTTTTACTTTATCACTGTATTTTTGATAGTCTACATTTTTCACCGTATCGGCAACATCATCAAAACCTTCTTTTATTTTCTTTTCGATATTACTAATATTTACAGCTTCTCCTTTCATTGCCAAAAAATCGGCGGTAGTTTTTGCTTCGGGAACAAAAATCCAGAATGCTATATAAATTAGTATAAAGGCTCCACTAGAGAAGATTGTAAATAATATCCAAGCTAACCGAATCCATATAGGGTCTATGCCTAAATAATGACCAATCCCTGAACTTACTCCTCCTACATAAGAGTTGGTCGTATCTCTATAAAGATGTCTTGATGCTTTTGCCTTATCTTGTCCAGCTTTTGGTTCGTCTTCGAAGATTTCTTCATCTAGTCTATAATCCTCTGGTTGCCCCATTACGGCAATGACCTGATCTACTTCTTCATTACCAATAACCTGGCGTTCATCTTTTATTTTTTCACTAAATAATTCTGCAATTCTGGCTTCTATATCAGCAATGATTTCATCTCTCCCTTGCGAATCGGTAAAAGATCGTTTTATGGCTTCTAGATAACGTTGCAATTTTAGGTATGCGTCTTCATCTATATGAAAAAATATGCCTGCTAAATTTATATTAACTGTCTTGTTCATGTTACTTCTTTTTTTGTTTGGTTACCAGATTTACAGCATGTTGTAATTCGTTCCAAGTGGTATTTAGTTCTTTTAGAAATAGTTTTCCGGTTTCTGTGAGTCCATAATATTTTCTAGGTGGTCCCGAGGTAGATTCTTCCCAGCGGTAGCTCAATAATCCGGCATTCTTAAGTCTGGTTAGTAAAGGGTAGATTGTGCCCTCTACGACAAGCATTTTTGCATCTTTAAGAGTTTCCAAAATTTCGGCAACATAAGCATCATCGTCCTTAAGGATAGAAAGTATGCAATATTCCAGAACACCTTTGCGCATCTGCGCTTTTGTGTTTTCGATCTTCATAAAACTAATTTTTAAAAGTTAAACTGTTCATTTTTTGATTGATGATTGATGGTTAAAGATTGATGATTATTTTATAAATCGTATACAAAGAGGGTACTTGTATGTTTCGCCCTTATTTGCTTTTAGTGCTGCTGTGATAATAAAAATTATTTCCAGAAAAAACCCTATCAAGGCAATTATGCCTATAAATGAAGCACCTATAAGTGTTCTAAATCCTCCAGGGTTTGAAAAATTAATTGAAATGTCATTAAAATGCAGCAAGTTTGAAATTGTGGCATCTCCAAAAACATTAAAAATGAAGAATGGAAATGAAAACATGCCTAGCAAAATAGTATACAATAGAATACTTAATTGAAAATTAATAGCCTCTTTGCCATTGGTATCTATAAAATCCGATTTGTCTTTGTTAGTCGTCCATAAAAGAATGGGAACAATAAAGTTTCCAAAAGGAATAAAGTATTTTGAAAATACTCCTAAATGTATAAAAGTGGAAATATTATTATGATTAGTAGCTGTCATTTTTAAAAGTATATAATAGTTTCTTATGCAAATATATATCTAAAAGAAGGTATTATGCAAAACATAGTACCATAATTTAACATAAATTTAAGAATTAAAGCGTTTTTTACCGCCAGTTCTTTTACCTATATTGTAGCAGTTAAAACATAAAGATTATGAATATTACTCCCGGAAAACTTAATACATTTTTACTATTGAAATTACCTTCTGCATGGTTATGTGGTGTAAGAGTAAAGAAAATAGATAGAAACAACTGTACTGTTACAGTAAAACATCGATGGATCAATCAAAACCCATTTAATTCAATGTTTTGGGCAGTACAAGGCATGGCTGCAGAATTAACAACTGGGGCTCTTGTAACAGGATATATTAGAAATAGCGGAAAAAAAATATCGATGCTTGTAGCTAATAATAATGCAACCTTCACAAAAAAAGCTACAGGCCGAATTACTTTTGTTTGTAATGATGGGCATTTAGTTGAAGATGCTATTAAAAAGACAATTGAAACTGGCGAAGGACAAACTGTGTGGATGAAATCTGTTGGAACCAATAAAGAAGGAATAGAAGTCTCTTCATTTAATTTTGAATGGACGGTAAAAGTTAAGAGTTGATGCTGTTTATCGTAAAATGTTGAGTATACTGTAACACTTTATGAAAATTGTTTACTGATAAAGAAACAATTCATTAATCACTAAAAATATACATTAATTATGACTGCACACGAAATAGACTATGAGATCATCGGAGAAGAAATGCAATATGTAGAGATAGAACTTGATCCACAAGAAGGAGTAATTGCTGAAGCGGGAAGTTTTATGATGATGGAAGATGGTATCAAGATGGATACTATTTTTGGAGATGGTTCTGCAAAAAACCAGGGAGTAATCGGTAAAATCTTTGGTGCTGGTAAACGTTTGTTAACAGGAGAAAGTTTATTTATGACAGCCTTTTATAATCAGGTTTCTGGTAAAAAGAAAGTGAGTTTTGCCTCACCATATCCCGGAAAGATTATTCCTATAGATTTAACAAGCTATGGAGGTAAGTTTATCTGTCAAAAAGATGCTTTTCTTTGTGCGGCTAAAGGAGTTTCGGTAGGTATAGAGTTTTCAAGAAAATTAGGAAGAGGTTTGTTTGGTGGTGAAGGATTTATCATGCAAAAGTTAGAAGGTGATGGTATGGCTTTTGTACATGCAGGTGGAACAACAGCAAGAAAAGAATTACAACACGGAGAGAAATTAAAGATTGATACGGGTTGTATTATTGGATTTTCTAAGGATGTAAATTATGATATTGAATTTGTTGGAGGTATAAAAAATACCATTTTTGGTGGCGAAGGTTTATTTTTTGCCACTTTAACTGGCCCTGGAGTTGTATATGTGCAATCTTTACCTTTTAGTAGATTAGCTAATCGTGTATTAGCTTTGGCACCAAGAGGAGGAGGTAAAAGTAAGGGCGAAGGCAGTATTCTAGGAGGTATAGGAGACCTTTTGGATGGCGATAACAATTTTTAATGATGTTAAATAAGCGCTAAAACACATGTTTTTTGGTTTTATTTACATATATTAGCGTATAACAATTATAAAAAAGTAAGCCTATTCCTACAATTACTTGTTTAAACCTAACATTTTAAACCCCTATTAATTTATGGCTAGAGCAATGTTTGATTACACAAAGACTGTACTTAGAAAAGTAAGTTTTGATGTTAATCTTTTTACAAAGGAAGTTCTAAAAGCACTAAACAGACTACTTCCGCATGAGATTGAAGAATTAAAAATTTGGATTCAATCTCTGACTGTTAAACAACCAGAATTACAATCTTGTTTAATTTATTTAAAAACATAATAAAAAAAAGCGACTTTTTAGTCGCTTTTTGTTTTTGATAGAGGACTGATAATTTGTACGTTCTGAAAAGCAATAGCTCCTTTTACCACCCCTGCGATTGTATTGTGTAATGCATCTATGATTTGCATTTTTAACTCACTTTTATTAAAGATTAAACTGACCTCTCTAGCGGGAGAAGGATCATTAAAATAATGAAGATTCGCTTTTTCATCATTTTTTATATCTAAAGTGTGTAAATAGGGTAGAAGTGTCATTCCAAGACCTTCATTTGCCAATTTTACCAAAGTTTCAAAACTACCGCTTTCGAGTTGGAAATGATCTTCATCATAACTTTTTTTTGTTTTACATAGATTAATAATGCCATCTCTAAAACAATGTCCGTCTTCTAATAAAAGCATGTCGTCAATATCAAGATCGGCAGTATCAATCTTTTTCTTTTGATTTAATCTATGCGTAGATGGAATATATCCTACAAAGGGTTCGTAATACAAAACACGTTCTTTGATTCCTTCATTCTCTAGAGGAGTGGCAGCAATAGCAGCATCCAAATGACCATCCATAAGACGTTCTACTATGGTTTCTGTATTAAGTTCCTCTATTTTTAATTTAACCTTAGGGTATTTCTTTATAAAATTATTTAAAAACATGGGTAGTAATGTTGGCATTACTGTTGGGATGACTCCTAGTTTAAATTCGCCACCGATAAATCCCTTTTGTTGATCTACAATATCTTGAATACGTTCACTTTCGTTTACAATATTACGAGCTTGTTGTACAAGTTTGTTTCCGACTTCTGTTAGTTCAATGGGTTTTTTACTTCGATCAAAAATTAGAATGTCCAACTCTTCTTCAAGTTTCTGAATTTGCATACTTAACGTAGGTTGGGTTACAAAGGTTTTTTCAGCAGCCTTAGTGAAATTTTTGTGTTCCGCTACAGCGAGTACATATTTTAATTGTGTGATAGTCATTGCCTAAATTTAAGATCACAAAAATAGAAAAGCTATCGATAATATTTATTAATTTTTTATTAAAAATTTATTTTATCTATCGAATTGAGTTTAAAAGAAATAAAGCATACCATAAGTATACTTTATTTCTTTTGATTGATGAATTTGACTAATTTCTACATTCTAATCTCTAGATCTAAATTTTCGGTTCCTACTTCAAACTTAGCATCACCCCACATTGGTGGTCCATAGCTCATTTGATTATTCGATACCCCATAATTTTCTTTGGGCATTCCGTTTTCTTCAAAATCCATTCTTTGATTTCCGTTTTTATCATGAAAACAAGAGATAGCAAATACGCCAGCAGGTACATTTTTAAAGATGATTTTTGCAACTCCATTTTCTATGATACTTTTTTCTCCTTGTATAGGCGCTGCTTTCATAAAAGTATTTTCGTCATATAAACCAAAATGTACTTCACCTTCTGAGCTGGTGACATTAGGAACAGTAACCGTAATGGTTACTCCTTTGGGTTCTTCTTGTGCTTTGATAACAAAGCTAGAAATAAAAAAGACAAGGATTAATGCAAGAGCTTTCATGTATTTAAAGTTTTATAGTTATTGTTTTTTGATGAATCAAATGTCTATAAATCTTTAAAGGCATAGTAAAAGAAACTACCGAGTTGTCATTTTTTAGGGATAGAATGTAGGTTCTTTCTAAAATATACATAGGATAGGGGATTAGATAGGGTTGGTATTACAAATATCAACTCAAAAATGCCTATCATCAATTCAAATCGATCGGCTATATATTATGGATACAAAGTGCAATTTTCTTTATATATATTTATATGAAATGTTTTGCCTCTGTATAAAGAAGGTTTTTTTCGAAGGCTGGAACTGTTTATAATAGTTAAGAGCAAGGGGGAAATTATCATCTTAACTATTAATTCGTGTGTCAGATAGAATACTATGTGACGCACGAATTTTTTGATTAGATACTGATTAAATTGAATTTGTTTGCATCAATATCTAAATTGTTTACTTAGTATAGTAGTAGACGGTTTTGAAATAATTTACGATGAGCAAATAATATACATTATATATGTTTGCTCATCGTATAGAAAAACGTATTAATTATGAGTTTTACTTAACTTTCCCCAATTTTTATTAGCTACAGATACTAGCTTATTATGATTTTTTTCGGCAAGCCAGAGTTGTTGGGCATCTAGTTCCAAATTATAAAGGTATAAGAAGTATTTTCCGTCTTTAACGATAAACTTATTTGGATCCGGTCTGAATTTTGCTCCAGCATATATACCAAAGGCGCAAAAACCTCCATATTGAGGAGTGTACTTATTAGGATTTTTGTCAAATGCAGCTTTTTGTTCTTCAGAAGTAAAATAATAAACCACTTTATTATATGTAGATTTATATTGTTTTAATCCTTTTTGCGCTATTCCTAAGTCTAAATATGACACAGGACTATATCCTTCTAAGGCAATATTGCTATTGTCTATATTGTTAGCCATGTTGTCCTGGGCAACTATAGAGGTTCCCATTAAAATGGCAAGGGCTATGATGATTGATTTTATTGTTTTCATTTTTAAGGTAATTAAAGGTTAAACGATTTTTGATTATTGTGCATTGAAATATTCTTCCTGGACTACTTTTCCTTCATCATTCCATACTCTTCTTATGATTTCATGCCAATAGATTTTACTATTGTCTTTCATATCAAAATCAAATGTGAATTCTGAAGCAGATACGTTACCATCAACAATAGAATGATGATGTTTTATTCCATTTACCTTAGCAATTGCTCCGGCAAAATTTTCCATCTTTTCTACCATTTGTGATTTGTTACCAGTGGCAGTGCTGCCATAATCTGAAGTTGTAGCATTTTCTGCAAAAAATTGTTTTACAGCATCTACAATGGCGCCTTGACTAACAATGGCATCCATTTTTTTTACTTGTTCTTTAATATTCATCTTTTTGTTTTTTTAGTGAATTAATAATTACACTGCAAAGATGAGTGACAAACAAGAAAATAAGCGTACCAAAAAGGCGCTAAAGATTGTACTTTTTATTTTTGAAGTCAGAAGGGGATACTCCCACATAATGTTTGAAAAATCTTGAAAAGTGATTGGGTTCTTCAAAATTTAACCTTTGAGAAATCACATTAACAGGTTCTCCCTCTAGAAGCATTGTTTTGGCTGTGTGTATTAGTTCCATACGGATTAATTGTCCTAAAGAAGTATTCATTTTATGTTTTACCTTCTTAGAGAGTGTTTTAACCGATACATGCATTTTATCAGCATAAAAACCTAGAGATCTTTCATGCTCGTGATGTGTTTTGAGTAGTTCTATAATATTTTGAGTGAATGCATCTCGGTTTTCGTAATCAAAGTTTTTTCTAAAATCTTTAGGAGTTTGCCCTACATTATTTTTAAATACTCGATTAAAATATGCAGGATCTTTATATCCCAGATCAAATGAGATTTCCTGGATACTCTTATCGGTAAAAGCAATTTCTCTTTGACTTTCAGTAAGCCGCTTATTACCCATTAGATCTTTTATAGAAAGGCCAATCTTATTTCTAATAAGGGTCTGAGCGTTATATCCTTTTGAATTTATAAATGAAACTAATTCTTGGTTACTAAGGTGATTACTAAACTCTTTATCGATTACATCTTTAATGTCAAATATAATTTGATACTCATCTTTACTGGCATGAAACGGGTTTTGCCAAAACCACTGTTTAGAAGAAATGTCAAGAATTGTACTGGTGTGATCAGAAAATACTGTTTTGGATAGATATTGTTGACAATCATCGCACTCCATTAGATTAATGTATCCTAGAGAAATTAGATGCTTAAACAAAACTCTAATTTCAGAATTTTGAAATTTTTCCTGACTGGGAAACTCTATTTTTCTGATTACGAAGTTTTCAGACTGAAACTTGATGTATTGGCCTTTTTCGAGATAAATAACTTTATCTTTCCAATCATAATAGTTTTTAAAATCGACTTCTATGCCTCCCTTACCAGATAGTATATGAATAAGAGTGTATGTCTCCATAAAATACACCTTATTGATCTCGGGAAATATTTTGGTTACCATAGAATAAATGAAGAGCCTTTTTTGATTACATACAAAATTACCGGATTCAATACGAATTCAAAAGTATAATTTATAAAAGTCCTCGGGATTTAATCTCTAAATATTTATTAATAGTGTTAACAGTAAGGTCCTCTGGCGCTGTAAGGATTGAATGGATACCATGTTTGCTCAGTTCATTAACAATCATCTTTTTTTCATACACAAACTTTTCGGCTATGGTTTTTTCAAAAATTTGTTTGGTTGAAGCTGCAGGTAAGTCTAGTAGTGATTTTAATTCTGTATTTTCAAAGAAAATAACAACTAATAAATGCGTTTTGGCAATAGCCTGCAAATAGGGGAGTTGCCTGTGCAAGCCATCTAGAGTTTCGAAATTTGTATACAGCAAAAGTAGGCTGCGATGTGTGATATTGCGTTTTATATCTATATATAATCTGGCAAAATCTGATTCGGAAAAATCAGTATTAATATTATAGAGAGTTTCAAGAATTAGATTCATTTGGCTTTTTCTTCGCTGAGCAACAATAGTATTTTCTACTTTGCGAGAGAATGTAAACATGCCTGCTTTATCTTGTTTTTTTATAGCAATATTAGAAATCACAAGAGTAGCATTAATAGCATAATCTAACAAGCTTAGCTCGTTAAAAGGCATTTTCATAACACGACCTGTGTCAATAACAGAATAGATAGGTTGCGATTTTTCATCCTGATATTGATTTACCATGAGCTGGTTTTTCTTGGCAGTAGCTTTCCAATTAATGTTTCGTATATCATCACCAGAAACATATTCTTTAATTTGTTCAAATTCTAAAGTATGACCAATCCTTCTTATTTTTTTTAACCCGTATTGTTTTAGTTTGTTTGTAAATGCTATAAAATCATATTTTTTTAGTTGTAAAAATGAAGGATAACTTGGCACCATGGCATTTGTAGAAAATTGCCTCTTTTTGGCCACAAGCCCTAAAGGTGATGAGGTAAAAATATTAAGGTTGCCAAAATGATATTCTCCTCTTTCAGTTGGTCTTAGATTGTAGGTGAATTTTTTTTCTTCAGAAGGTTTCAATTTAGATTCAATAGTAAAGTTTCGATGTTGAAACTGCACAGGCATCTCATCAATAATTTTAATCGTACTCGTAAATTGATACCGATTAATTATTGTAATTTCAATATTGTTTTGATCTCCGTTGGATAATTTTTCAGGTAACAAGCGATGAGCTTGAGTACCTATTTTATTTCTGTATAATAATAGGACATCAAAAACGAGTGTAACCAAAACTATAAAAAATAGAAGCTTCGCTATGCTGAAAAGATTTTCAAAAAAATAGGAAACAATAAAGAGCACCGCTATCGAAAAGAATAGGGTGAAAAACAATTGCTTTAGGTATAAACTCTTTAAAAAAGCTTTCACTATCTAGGGATTTCTATAGTTTCAATAATTTGTAATACTACTTTTTCGGCAGTAAAGCCTTCCATTTCTCTTTCTGGAGTCAAAATAATTCTGTGTCTTAATACAGGAACTGCAACCTTTTTTATGTCATCTGGAGTCACAAAATCACGACCATTAATCGCTGCCATCGCTTTTGAGGCATTCATAATTGCTATTGATGCTCTTGGTGAGGCACCTAAATACAGATTACCATTGTTACGCGTATTATTTACAATAGATGCAATGTATTTTAAAAGGTTATTCTCTATAATAATTCCTTTAATGACTTCTTGATATTCTGAAATCTGCTCTGCGTTAAGAACGGGCTCTACGATATCAGTAGCGATGGTACTTTTTCTTTGGTGATGACCTTCGAGAATGGTTACCTCTTCTTCAACAGTTGGATACCCTACATTAATTTTGAACAAAAAACGATCTAATTGTGCTTCTGGTAAAGCATAAGTTCCTTCTTGTTCTATGGGATTTTGTGTAGCAAATACCAAAAGTGGGCTCTGCATTTTATTTTCAATACCGTCTATCGTAATTTGTCGCTCTGCCATTACTTCAAACAAAGCCGCTTGGGTTTTGGCAGGAGCACGATTAATCTCGTCAATTAGGATGATATTAGAAAATATTGGTCCCTTTTTAAATTCAAATTCTGAAGTTTTTACATTAAAAATTGAAGTTCCGAGGATATCACTAGGCATCAAATCGGGAGTAAATTGAATACGACTAAAATCTACTTTCATTGTCTTTGCCAGAAGCTTTGCGGTTACCGTTTTTGCAACTCCTGGTACTCCCTCAATAAGTGAATGCCCGTTAGCTAGGATAGATATGATCAATAAATCGATCATTTCATTTTGACCAATAATTACTTTACCCAGTTCTTCTTTAATTTTTTGAACGGCTTCTTGTAGATCTTTAAGGTCTATTCTATTACTAAACTCTAATGGTTTTTCGTTAGTCTCTTCCATAATTTATAGTGTAAATTCTTCTACTTTTTTATGTAATGCGATCAAATCTGCCTCACTATGTATAGCTTTCCCTCTTAAGTTATTGATAAGATCAATAAGTTCTTTGGTTTGCCCTACAGAATGGTTTGTTTTTACAGCAAGTCGGTTTATAAAATCTGCATTTAAGGTATTTGTATTTATATAATATGTACTTCTTATTTTTTCTAGAAAGTACGTGATTTTTTTAGAAATGATATCGCTATAATCTTTGTGTTGAAAGTATAGATTTCCAATAGTTTTGGTAAATTCTATCGACGTATTTTCTAAAGGTTTAACAATTGGGATTATACGTTGTTCTCTTTTCCCGGTAAAGATCACAAAAATCAATAAACCAATTAGCAAGAGATAATAAGCCCACCTTAGAGGAGTTTGGTTAAGTACAAATCGCATAGGCGAGTTTATGATCTTACGACCATCTTTTAGGTAATCATCCCAGTATAAGGTATCAAAATCATTTAGAAACGATAAACATGTAGCCGCATATTTATGATTTCCGTTAAGCATATAATAATTAGAAAAAGCTTCGGGTAATGTATTAAAGTATATGGCCCCTTTACCTGCTTTTACTTTTATAAAATTCACTTGGCTCAATTTTTCCTGAACTTCGTCGTCCTTATAATATCCAAGTGCTGTCGTTTTTGTGGTATCAAAACTTTTAAAAACGGTTTTATAGATGTTTTTTTTGAACTTGGGCACAATTTCTTCCTTTATAAAAGAAGAAAAAAATGTTGGTGTAATTTCTTTTTCAGTAAGTTGATACTCCATTTCTGTTTCAATATTCAGGGAGTCTTTGATAATTTGGCCAAAATCTCCTGCAGAGATGAATACAGAGTTTCCTTGTTCTACATAGGTTATCAGTTTTTCATATGATCTTTTATCAAAGTCAATTGAAGAATTAATAAATACATATGTAGAACTGGATTTGTATTCTAATTCGTCTAAAAAATCATATGGGTTTTTTGATATTACATTAATTTCTTTTTGACTATCGAGTTCTTTTAGTTCTTCAAAAAGAATATACGAGCCAAAGGGTATTTTATCTGTAGAGGTATAGCTCGATTTCCAGTTGATAGGTGTAGGTCTTACAAGCTCAATTATTATAATGGCCAATAGGGCCACACCAAATAGAATCAATATGTTTCTTGATTTTTTATCCAAAACTTTTCATTTTATCATTCAACTTGTCAAAAGACTCTTTTGCATTTAAATACCCGTTTTTATCAAGTTCAAATTTACCATACCATATATAGTCATATAAGTAAGAAACCCTATTAAAATTTTGCTTAATAGTAATATCAGCAATTTCGCGATAATAATCTGTATTGGTTTTTTCGAAGTGGTAATCGATTATTTTCTTTAATGATAAATCTTGTAAAGCTTTTAGGTACATATATCGTATAGCAAGACGATAATTTTTTTCTTTCAAGGCACCTGCAATTAATGCATCAAGATCAATTTTTTCTATGTGTTCTTCAGTAATGTTTATTGGCGCGACAAGTTTGTTCTTTTTCCTAAAAAAAGACACAGCATCTTTTCCCACAAGGACTCGTGTTACTATATAGATAGCAATACCAATAAATAAGATATAGATTATATTTTCTAATAATTTAGCGAGTTGAGGATTAATTGTTATCCCAAAAATACTTTGAAGTCCATTAAAAAACCAGTTCAACGCTCGACCCAGAAAATTCTCAGCTTCGCCTTCGACGGTATTGTAATCAAAGTCATCTCCTGTATATTTTTCAGATAAATCGTCAGAAAAATCAATAACGGATATCTTACTACTGTCAATTGCTATTTGGAGAGTGTCCTGTTGGGCCCATATTGGCGAAAATAATTGAGCAACTAAAAAAAGTAATATGATATGATATATTTTCTTACTCACTTGCACCAATTTGATCAATCTTTTCTCTAGTATTTACATTGTATTTCTGTTCATGTAATGAGAAATATAAAATTCCATTAACAAATTGAGATAATGATTGTGAGTATGCCATAATAATTAAAAAGATGCATAATGAAATGGTGTATATGATTTTAGCTACTGCAGAATTAGCAATATCGGCACCTGTATCAACCATATGGTATGTGTATACCCCAACAATTACTGAAGGAATTACCAGTACTAATAAGAGCAATAATCCAATAAGGAGGCCTAAAATAAAATTTGCTCCCACACATTTCCAGAAATTACTTTTTACTAAATCCCAACCTTCACCAAGAGCATCAATAGGACTTTTTCCTTCATATAACATCACCATAAATGAAACCCCTAACCAGGAGGTTACCCAAAACTGAATCACATATTGAACAAGAGTTCCAAGAATAGGAATAAAAGCTAGAATCACTGAAGTAATTAAAAATCCGGTATATATAACCAATAGTAACAAAATGAAGATAAAGATTCTACCAAAATTCTCTTTTACAAAACTCCAGACGTCACGCCTGTCTTCTATGATCTTTTTTTGCTTTTCATAGGTGATCATATAACCAGAAGCTAAGCTATAGTTTAGTGCAGCAATAATCATAAATACAATAAAAAAGAGAAAAAAACCGATCCCTATAAACATAAAAGAATCTTCTCTGGTAGTAGTATCTCCAAATAATCCAGTATTGGTATTGCTATCATATAAACCTACAAATCCTGTGACTAGTAGATAACTTACTCCTAGCAAGAGAAGAATAAAAATACCATTATAGCTTATAAAAGTGTTGGTGAAACTTTTTAAATTTTGTTTAAAAAAGTCAAAATAGGTAGATATTATTTCTCCAAGCTCTCTAGTCTGTTTTAACTCTATGTAATTGTTTTTCATATGTTTTTTTTAAAAGATTGGGGTATATGATATAATAAAATATGATTAATGCTAATGAACCAAAAATAATAAACATAGCTAACCAGACTGGCATATTAGAGTATCGTGTAATAAAGCCTTCAATAAATCCGGCAATAATAAAAAATGGTATCGTACTTACGACTATTTTTAAACCATCTTTGGCTCCTTTCATAAAAGATACTCTTCTTGAGTAGGTTTTTGGAAATAATATACTGTTTCCCATAACGATACCTGCACAACCGGCAATTATGATTACTGATATTTCTATGGTTCCGTGCAGCCATATCGCTTTTGAGGCTTCAAATAAGACTCCTTTCGTATAAAAAAATGTGATGAAAGCGCCAAGCATAATACCATTGCTAAATAATATATAGGCAGTTCCAACAGAGGTGATTACGCCAAAAGCATAGGCCAAAAAGGCAACTCGTATATTGTTTATTGTTATTCCTAAAAACGAACCGACCATGCTTCCGCTTTTATATATTGCAGTTGGATCTCCTTTTTCAATATTGTTCAATGTTTCATTAACATAGGCATCTCCCAAGATTAATCTTAAAAATGAAGAATCATTTAGCGCAGAAATAATACCAATACAACATGCAGTTGCGAATATTAAAAAAGTATAGAGCAATGTTTTTTGATGCTGAGAGAAGAATAATGGAAATTCTGTTTTCCAAAATTCAACAATTCTATTTTTACTTTCTTTTTTGTTAATATATATTTTTTGATGTGCTTGTGAAGCCAGAGAATTAAGATAAAGCAGTGTTTTACTATTTGGATAATAGGTTTGCGCATAAGACAAATCATTAGTCAAATGTATATAATAGTCAGCAAGTTGATCTGGACTGATCTTTAAATTTTCATGTATTGCCTTTTCAAAAGCGATCCATTTTTCTTTATTTTGCTTCACAAAAGCTGCTTCCCGCATCTATCAATTTTTTGTTAAAGATAATCACTTACATATAAATGTCAAATATAGCAATCAATACCACACAAAATGTAAACCTAGACTATAAAACAGTTAGCATAGGAGAACGAATGCTCGCTTTTTTAATAGATATGGTTATATTTTGGCTTTACCTTTTTATTGTAAATTTTATTACAGCCATAGTAGGAACGGCTTTTAAAGATAATTGGACCGTATTTGGTATACAATCTCTTTTATTGTTACCCATTATGTTTTATTCGCTGTATATGCATATTATTTTTAATGGAAGAACCGTGGGGAAGATGCTTATGAAAATAAAAGTTGTGCGTATTGATGGGTTACCAGCACATTGGAGTAATTATTTAGTGCGATGGATGCTTAGATTAGTAGATATATGGATCTTTTTTGCCTCTGTGGGAGTGTTAACTATTTTGTTTTCAAACAAACGTCAACGACTTGGTGATGCTGCGGCCGGTACTATTGTGATTAATACAAAGCAGAAAGTAAAAATTTCTCATACGATTCTCGAAGACATTAAAGACGATTATCAGCCCAAGTTTTTAAATGTAACCAAACTAACAGATAAGGATGTTCGTTTGATAAAAGAAACCTATCGCATAGCCGTCAGATCTAATGACTATAAAACATTGACAGCATTACGCATCAAGGTAGAAGAGGTTTTGGAAGTAAAATCTGAGCTGTATGACCGACAGTTTTTAGATACGATTCTAAAGGATTATAACTACTATACACAACAGCTGTAATTTTGAGTATTTGTGTGTGGGATCCTGTTATAATTTTGGTGCTTTTTTATAGGAGATTTAAAAAAAAGAAAACGGTTCGATACTTATACATCTATTTCAATACAGTATTTATTTGCTATTTAATCACTTCAGCTTTAATAAAAATGTTTTGTTTTGGCCATTCACTTCCATCAACTGGAACATTAGATATTTTGTCGGCCACCTTCATTCCTTTTACTACTTTTCCAAATATGGTATGTTCCCCATCAAGATGATGTGCTCCTTTTTTGGCAATTACAATAAAAAACTCATAGGGTGTTGACCGATTAGAAGGGTTGTCTACCCATTGTTTTGATAAAGCAACTGCACCTCTAACATGTTTTAATCTTTTTATAGGTTCTTGAGGGATTGTATATTCGCCAATTTCAAAACGTCTAACGGCCATCTGTTGACGATCGCTATTTCCTCCCTGAATCACAAATCCTTTAGCAACACGATAGAAAAAAGTTTCATCAAAATATTTTTGTTTTACCAAATAGATAAAATTTGCCCTATGAATAGGAGTCTCGTTATAAAGTTTAATATCAATGTCTCCATATTTCGTTTTTATTCTAACCAAGGTTTCTGGGTTTTCTTTTCCATAATTAGTCATAAACTCTCTAAGATTCTTATTGGTTAGCCTAAAAGGTTCTTCATCAATTTCTTTTTCTTTAGAGGCAATAATATCTAGAGAATCTTTTTTGTGCTTATCTGTTTTAGAAATCGTGTCAATTTTTACATCAGAGGTTGTTGTATTCGGTTTATTTTTTTTAGAATGTGTATCTTCACAATTACAGAAAAAAAGAATACAAGTGCAAAAAGTTAAAATTGATTTGGTAAATGACATTTGAAACATTTAAAAATTTAATTCCAAAAATAAAGAAAATGTCAGTACCGGGAGAATCTTCACACTTTATTATGGCTCCCGAAATACGAGCAAAAGAGTTAAATAGAATAAAAATAGAAGATAGAAACCCTAGAAATGCTGCTGTAATGATGCTTTTTTATCCCAAAGAAGCCAGAACTTATATTGCACTGATTTTGCGTCCGGAATACGAGGGAGTACACTCGGGTCAAATAGCTTTGCCCGGAGGTAAAGTTGAAATGCAAGATTTGAACTATACACATACAGCACTACGAGAAACACAAGAAGAAATAGGTGTAGAGATTGATACTGTTGAAGTGATAAAAACCTTGACTAAAGTATATATTCCCCCTTCAAATTTTTGGGTACATCCTTTTTTAGGTTTCACTGACAAAAAACCTGATTTTATATTACAAAAAGAAGAAGTTGCTAAAGTTATTGAGGTTGCATTAGATGATTTACTTGATGATGAAAATTTATCTTCACAAAAATTATCTACATCTTATGCAAAAAATATTGAGGTACCCTCCTTTAAACTAAACGGTTATGTGGTTTGGGGAGCAACAGCGATGATGCTTAGCGAACTCAAAATGTTTATAAAAATTTTTAAAGAGGGATGATTTTGTATATTTGGAACTTGTCTTTTCGAAATTTTCACAAGAATTTATCGAATAACATATCGGTTTTTTAATCTTTTGTTAGTAATTTTCATTGAAAATCAAATGATTATGAGTATTATAAACCGAAGCTAAATAACTTATTAAATTAGAATGTATTTATGGGATTGTTTAAAAGAAATCCTTTTGGGCATATATTATTTTTAAAAAAATGGCTCATTCGTATTATGGGGGCTATGACTCACAGACGCTATCGAGGTTTTAATGAACTGAAGATAGAGGGCAGTGAGATTTTTAAAAACCTTCCTGATCATGGCGTTTTATTTGTTTCGAACCATCAAACCTATTTTGCAGATGTAGTAGCAATGTTTCATGTTTTTAATGCCAGTTTAAGTGGTCGTACAGATTCTATCAAAAATGTAGGATACTTGTGGCAGCCAAAGTTGAATCTCTATTATGTAGCAGCAAAAGAGACGATGCAGGCAGGGCTTTTAGCCAGGATTTTAGCATATGCCGGGGCTATAACTGTAGAACGTACATGGAGAGAAAAAGGAAAGGAAATTAATCGCCAGGTTAAAATGAGCGATATTACTAATATTTCAAGAGCTTTAGAAGATGGTTGGGTAATAACTTTTCCGCAAGGAACAACAAAACCTTTTAAACCTATCAGAAAAGGAACTGCACATATTATAAGACAATATAAGCCTATTGTAATTCCTATTGTGATTGATGGATTTAGAAGATCTTTTGATAAAAAAGGAGTAGTCATTAAAAAGAAAGGGATTCTACAATCTATGGTTATCAAACCTCCTTTGGATGTCGATTATGAAAATGATTCTATTGACGATATCGTAGAAAAATTAGAGTATGCTATAGAGCAACACCCATCTTTTCTTAAAGTTATTCCACAAGAGGAACTGGAAGCCGAAGAGGAATTAAATAAAAAGAGACAGTGGGAGTATTAAAGAAATAACACCTTACTAGAAAAAATATCGTACTCGAAAAACAGAAACACTAGTGTTTCTGTTTTTTTATTCTTACTGGCCTAAATGCTAATATGTAGTGCTTTCAAAATCAAAATAGATTATTAAATATTTGTTAAATTATACTATATTCGAGGCATGAAAAAGGCCCCATTAATACAACCTCTTATATTTTTTCTTACACTAACCTGTACTTTTTTTACTACACAAGCGCAACTAGGGTTTTGTGGTGGTAACTCAGGTGATCCTATTTTTAATGAAACTTTTGGAACAGGAGTCATAAATGGACCTCAGTTGCCAGTAGGAGTTACTACCTATACCTACATAGATGGAACACCTGATGATGGCGAATATACGATTTCGAGCTTTACAGGGTATTTTGATTGGCATGATACACTTGATCATACACCAGGAGATACCGATGGGAAAAGTTTGATTTTTAATGCAGATGTTACGGCGGGAGAGTTTTTTAGAAGAACAGTAACAGGGCTTTGCGAAAATACATCCTACGAGTTTTCTGCATGGTTAATGAATTTATTACCTAGTGCAAATGGTTGTGCTGGAGGAGAAATACCAATCAATGTTAGATTTCAAATTTGGGATAACACAGATACTAATTTATTAGCCTCGGGAGATACTGGTGACATAACAAGTACGGCATCTCCGGTTTGGGAACAATATGGATTAGTATTTCAAACAGTACCAGGTCAAACTTCTGTGATTTTAAAAATGATCAATAATGGTAATGGTGGCTGTGGTAATGATTTGGCAATTGATGATATTGTTTTTAGAACTTGTGGAGATTTTATTACTGTAACCGACAATTTGAACAATGCAAACGCAGCTATTTGTCAGGACGATACTCCTTTTTCAACACAGTTAATGGCCAATCCAGACTTTTCGATATATGCTACTCATGCATATCAATGGCAGCAAAGTACAGATGGACTTAACTGGTTTGATATTCCTGGAGAAACAACTTCGTTGTATTTAACTCCACCAATTACAAGTTCAATCTCTTACAGAGTAAAAGTGGCCGAAGATCCGATTAATCTTGCTAATCCTTTATGTAATTCTTTATCTGAAGTATTTGATGTGTCGATCATACCAGAACCAACTGTTCCTGTTAGTAATGGAGATGTTTTTGTTTGCGAAAATGAAGCCTTAATCTTATCAGTGAATGTTCCAAATGATGTAACTGTAAACTGGTTCGATAGTGCCATAGGCGGAAATTTATTATTAGGCGGTGATACTAACTATCAAGCAAATGTAGCTGGTGTATATTATGCTGAAGCCATATCTACTCTTGCTAATTGTATTTCTGACACAAGAGTTCCGGTAACGGGAGGTTTTTATGATTTGCCAGTGGTCTTTGATGAAGAATTATCTTTCTGTGAAGGTGAAAATATTATTTTAGATGCCAACATAACTAATGTGACTTATCTTTGGAATACAGGAGATACTGGTTCTCAAATTGTGGTAAGTACTCCAGGGACATACACAGTAGAGGTAACTAATACAAATGGGTGTTCTAGTATTAAAACTATAACCCTTGCCCAAAATAATATACCGATTATAGAAAACATTACCTCTAACGGAGATTCAATTATTGTAACCACTTCTAATTCGGGAGCATTTGATTATTCTATAGACGGGGTGTCTTTTCAGAATTCTAATGTGTTTACAAATGTAGAAGGTGGTTTATATACGATTTCTGTAAGAGGCGAAAATGGTTGCGGTTTAGACACTCAAGATTATATATTATTAGTATATCCAGAGTATTTTACACCTAACAGCGATGGTTTTCACGATTTATGGGAGATAGAGGGTATAGAAAACTATCCAGATGCCTTACTTAGCATTTACGATAGGTTTGGAAAATTATTGAAACAGATACCACCCAACGGTCTGGGATGGAATGGAATATACCGTGGTCAATTATTACCGTCTTCTGAGTATTGGTTTAATTTAGACTTAAGAAATGGCAAGAGTGTACAAGGGCATTTTTCTTTGATTAGGTGATGAATTTAAAATATCGTCTATTTCGCTATTACTCTAACCAAGCTTTAAAATCCTTTACGCGTTCTCGTGCTACAATAACTTCTTGTTCATTAAAATGATGAAGTTTGATCTGTAGTCTTGAATTCGTATAAGATATAATATCGTTAATAGCATTGATGTTGACATAGAATTTTCTGCTTATGCGAAAGAATTGTTGCGGATTTAATTCGTTTTCTAATGCTTCGAGTGTAGTGTCTATCAAATAGTTTCGGTTGTCGGTAGTGTGTAAATATGTTCCCTTGTTTTCCGAGTAAAAACATTCGATTTCTTCAACTGGAAATATCTTGAGATGTTGACCTACTCTTGCTGTAAAACGTTTTTTATATACCCGATCCATAGGGTTGACCAATAGTTTTTTAATATCATCAAAATCTATTTGTAATTGCTGTTTCTGAGGTTGTTGCTCTTTGTATTTATTGATTGCAATTTCAAGCTCATCGTCATCAATAGGCTTGAGTAGATAATCTATACTATTTAGTTTAAATGCTTTCAGGGCATATTCGTCATAAGCTGTTGTAAAAATGATCGAACTTTTTATCGTAATGGTATCAAAAATCTCAAAAGATAAGCCGTCACTTAGTTGAATATCCAGAAAAATTAAATCTGGGTGATCATTGGTGCTAAACCAGTCTATCGATTCTTGTACAGAATGTAACATGGTATGTACTTGTATATCCAGGTCTGCTAACATTCTACTTAGGCGTCTGGCTGCGGGTTTTTCGTCTTCGATGATAATGATGTTCATTTGACAATGATTTAATGATAAAATGATTTAGTGATTGAATAAATTTGAATTGTTATGTAAATGAAATGTTTTTTCTTGCTTTTGATAATACTTTTAAAATTTCATTAGATCATTTTATGGTATCTACTCCCATAATTGTTTTTCACTATCTTGTTCTTCTTCCATATACTTTCTGATTTTACGTTCTTCCCAATCTTTATCAAACATTGGGTTAACTCTATAGGCTTTAATGGCATGAAAAACTATACCAATTCCCCAACCAAAAGCAGCCCATAAGAACCAAGCATAATGCCATTCATTTTGGTAATAATTCAACCCAGCTAAAAACCCAATAACCACAAGGTAGGATAAAAGATTATTATAAAATTTCTTCAGTTCTTCTACGCGTTCTTTCGCACGTTCGTATCTTTTTTGTTCTTCAAAATTTCTCATAGTCGTTTATATTGTTAAAAATCGTCTTTATCGATTAGTTCTTTAATTTTATTTTCTTCCCATTCTTTGCTAAAAACCGAATGTTTAAATCTCTTAAGGAGATGGAAATCCTTTTTGAAAACACAGAGCCCATGAATTAATAATCCAATTCCCCATAACACCGGCGTGAGTAACAAATTCCAATTAAGCCATTGCGTAAAATCGTGATTGGGATTGATCTTATCGATATTGAGATAAACTAGTCTGTGTATTATTACAATCGCCATATTTATGACGATGTATACGGTAAGATGGCCATAGAATCCTTTTTCTTTTTCTACTCGCTTTTTTGCTTTGTAATAGCGTTCTTGTTTTGAAGTATCGTTAGTCATAATTTTTGTTTTTTGATTCGGTCATGTATTTTTTAATCTTTCTTTTTTCCCAGTCTTTCCCTAAAAGTGGGTGGTGATCAAAGGCTTCCATGTAGTGAAAGATTATACCAATTCCCCAACCTCCCATGGCAAATAAAAACCAAGGAAACCCAAATCCATTCGTTTGATAATTTACAAAGGCCAAAAATGGAATAACAATACAGTATGCAGTAAGATTGCTATAAAAATCTTTCATCTTTTTTACTTGCTCTTTAGCACGTTCGTACTTTATACTTTTTTCTTGTTCAATAGTATCTACGGTTTGAGGACTTTCAATATCAGCAAACTTTATTTTTCTTGTTAGTATAGGAAGTTCTGCAATAAAAGCATCATTGGTTTTATAGACCGAAAATTTTCTTTTTGTCAATAATGCATATCGCTGCTGTACGTTTCCTAATCCAACACCACTACTTTGTTTTATTACTTCTTTGGGTTGAAGATTGTTTTCTACAATTAAGAAGTTATCTTTTTCATATATTTTAATGTGTAATGGTTTTGTAGACATTACTACATTATGTTTTATTGTGTTTTCTAATAATATTTGTAATGAAAGCGGTACTACTTTAGCTTCAGGATTTATGGCCTTTTCTGGCATTTCAAATACAATACTATCTTCAAAACGCAACTGTAACAGAGTCATGTATGTTTTAGCAAATGTCAATTCTTCATCTATAGTAACCAACTCTTTATCTTTTTGCTCTAATACGTATCTATATACTTTGGATAATGAAGTAGTAAACTTCTGAGCCATCTTTGGGTTTTCATCAATAAGAGATGTTAACACATTAAGACTGTTAAACAAAAAATGCGGATCGAGTTGATTTTTTAAAGCTGCAAACTTGGCTGAAGCCGTACCTGCAATAATTTTTTGCTCTGTTATTTTTCGCTTTTGTAATTCTTTAAAGAAAAAGAATGCATGAAAAAAGAGTGTAACAATAAGGGTAATAACAAACCCGCTTAGATAATAACTTAGTTTTTCATCTTGTATAAATTGTTCTAAAGGTTTTCCGTGATACCCAACAACAAGTGTTAAGCGTACGATGACGATCGTAATCATGGTTACGATGATTGCACCAATGGCTCCAAACCATAATCTTTTCTGAGGTTGCTTTTCCCAGGTATAAAATTTACCGATAAAATCAGCATAATATGCATTGACCAGTGTAAGCGGAAATGCAAACATAAATTGTATGATGGTACTTTCCAGGACGCTTTTAAAAGTCAAGGGACCTCCAATACCAAAGATGATAATAACTAATTCAATACATATCGCGATGATGATGCTTATTTTCAATATTTTTATTAGATCGAACATGTATTTTTGTCGTTTTTATAGATACAGCGTATTACTTACAGCTTTGTTGAACCCTTTTTACTTGATCCTTTCCCCATTGAGGATAAAAAGGGGTGTCATGTGTTTCTTTTTCAAAGTACAAGATAGCTTTTTCTATTTCAGGACAAAAAGCTTTTGGGTCTTTACCCCAGAATTTTGCACTTCCCATTTTCCACTCGGCGTGGTATAAAGTTGCCCTTGGGTTTTTGGGTTCAATGCTTTTTGCTTTTTGATAAAGTTCTTCAACTTTTGCCGAAAGCGTAGGGCCATATACCGAAGGGTTATATGCCACATAAGCTGTATTAAGCATTGCTTCCATAATTAGGATCTCGGCATTGTCTTTAGAAAATGTTTTGGCTTCATTAAGAAAATCCTGCGCCTTTTTTAATCTGGATTCGATTTCTTCTGCATCTTTTGTTCCAAAAGTTGTTATGATATGTACCTGTGCAGCATAATAATATGGAAGCCAATTTTCTTTTTCTGCTTTAGCAATACGTTCAAAAAAATTAATGGCCTCATCTTGTTTTTTATTTTTCCAAAGTTCAAAGGCTTTGGTCATTCCTTTTTCATATGCGGCTTGCCCGTTGATTGTGGTTGCCGTAAAAAAAACGAGTAGTATTACGATTGTTTTCATAGTTGCTGTGTTTTTTAGTTTACGAGGTAAATATCGATAGGATGTACATCTTATTACAATATTTGTTACTGAGTTGTAATTTTTTGTAGATGAAATGTAGTTTCTTTTTTAAAGCGTAATATGTTGGGTTTCTTTAGTATCAGAAACTTTGAATTTAGCATCTTCCCATTTTGGAGGTCCAAACTTTCCTTTTGCGTTGTTACTAGTGCCGTAAGGTTCGGTTGGGATTTTAAAAAATGTGTTTAATTTTTGATTATCATCCTCATCATGATATAAAGAGATTGCATATTCTCCTTCTTCAAGATTTTCAAAAGTTACTTTGATTCCTTCTTTTTTAGCTTTTTCACTAATAGATTTAATAGGGTTTCTCAAGAAAGTTTCTTCACTCTTATATAAACCAATTTTTATGGTTCCTTGATCTGATTTTATATTATCAATAATTACATCAATAGATAAATCAGAGGTTTGCGAAAATACTTGCGTCGAGGATAAGAGTAATAGAGTTAATGTAAAAAATAGAGGTTTCATGATTTTTAATTTTTAGGATTATAAATTGTCTAATTGATTATCGGTTTTATTGTCACTAATAGTCCAAAAGAACCCAAGAATAAAAAACTGATCAGCGTTTGGACGTATCGCTCGTCTTGAAAAGTTTCCATTGGCATCAGGAGTGTTTGAATATTGATAATTAAATACGTTGTTAAAATCTAATGCATTTGATACAGAGAAATACAAGATTTTTTGTTGACTAATCAAATATGCCCAACTAAAATTGATAGCGTTAAATGTTCTTGTTTTTTGATTTTGAAAAATGCTTTCATTTGGATCATTATAGGGCCTTCCGGAGGTAAAGTTATAGGTAGTGCTGATCAAAGATTTCCAATCCTGAATCCAATACTTTGTAACCAGAGAAAGATTATGTTTGGCTGCAAAATTTGGGGTAGCTCTGTTGGGATAATTTCTATAGTTTCTTTCTGTATCCAGATATGAATAGCTAACCCAATAGTCAAGATTTTTGATAGACTTATTATCTCGCCAAAATACGTCTAAACCAGCGGCATACCCATCTCCATTATTATTGAAGTTACTATCAAATTCGGGGATCTCGGTATCAAATTTCACTAAACTTTCGTATGATTTGTAATACCCTTCAGCTCTAAAAGTTCTACCATTATTTTGATATAAATAATTCAGGATATAATGAGATGCTTTTTGAGGTTCAAGGGTTGAATTATATTTTAAAACTTCTGGTTGAGGCACTTGATAAAAATCACCATAAGCAAGGGATATCTGAGACTTTGATGAGGTTTTGTATGCTAATGATGTTCTGGGTGAAACCTTGGTATATTTTAATAATGTATTATGTACACCTCTAACACCTATTTGTAATGCCAGTTTTTTGCTAAAAAAGATATTAGCTTCAGTAAATACGGCAGTACTATGATTATCATACGTTGTATTAAAAGTATCAATGTCTGGAATTTCTGCTTTTTCTGAAAAGGTATTTAAGAACTGCTCTGCACCAAAACTAAGTTTAAATTGATTGCTAAATCGTTTTCTAAGTTTCACCTTAAGATGAGCACTATTTTCGGTATCATCAATATTGGCTCCATCAATTTTGATATCATTTATATCATTGGCAAAGCTTGCTCCGGTTGTAATATCCCAATCATTTTTTAGGTCGCTTTTGTACGAAGCATTTAGGTATAAATTTCTATTTTTTAACCCAAAGTTGATACCTTCCGGGCGATTAATATCCTCTTGTATAAGTTCAAAATCAGCATAATTTAATCCCCCGTAAATTTTTAAAAGGCCATCATTACTAAATTTGTGACGATACACAGTTTCTCCGGATAATGATTCGTAAGGGCTTATCCAATTTAAGCGCTGCTCTACAATACCTTGATAAGGTTTTAGATTTATATAAAAGGCATTTACACTTAATGAATTGTTGCCCCATTTTTGTGTGTTTCCACCTCCTAATCCAACATTGATAAACTGAAGGTCGGTTTTTTCTTGATCGGGCTCATCAATGGTATTCAGTTGTAATACACTTGATAATGCATCTCCAAATTCAGCAGAATACCCACCGGTCGAAAAGTTTGTTCCTTTAAACAGGAATGGTGAGAATCGACCTCGAGTAGGAATATTATTGGTTGTTGCTAAAAAAGGTTGGAATACACGCAAACCATCAATATAAATGTTGGTTTCGTTAGCATCACCACCGCGCACAAACAGGCGACCATCTTCGGCTGCATTGGAAGTGCCAGGTAATGTTTGTAATGCAGCAATATAATCTCCAGCTGATCCAGCTGTGGTAACAATATCTAAAGGTGTTAGAACTGAAGCTTTACTATTATCTCCGGCAGAAAACGAACCCGCATTTAAAACGACACTTCCTAAAGAATTTACATCTTCCTTTAATTCAATATTTAGGTTTTTCATTTCTGAAACATCTAATTGTAATGTATAGGTTTCAAAAGAGAGGAAAGAAACGATGAAAGTTTGTTGACCAGTTTCTGTGGTTGTAAAAGAAAATGCTCCTTTGTCATCAGAAGAACTTCCATCATAAGTCCCATCAAGGTATACATTTGCGCCAATAATCGGAATACCTTTTTTGTCTGTTACTTTTCCAGAAACATTAGTTTGACCCGAAGCGTAATAAAAGAAGATGAGAAGTAGTATGGTTAGCTTTAATTTCATTTTGTAAAGTTTTTCTGAATTGATTGATAGGTCAAAAGTGATTCTTCTTTAAAAAATCTGGAATAAAGTTTTACCGAACTGTAGAAAATCAATGATAAATTGATGATAGGGGAGATGAATGTCAATAAAGTCTGCTTACATATATCAATTAAAACAATGAATTGGGTTGTAATTTATGTAGCATTTGAGTCTAAAAGATTAAAATTTGAGTAAAAAAGACTCAAGTTTGAGTAAAAAACACTGGATTTTGAATGTAAAAGACTCGAGTATCAATAAAAAATACTCGAGTTTGAGTATAAAAGGTTGGTTGTTGAGCAAAAAACACTGAAGCTTCAGTATAAAATACTCAAGATTGACTAAAAATCACTCATTATTCGTCTGGATTAATTGATAAAAGTACGCTCAACTAGCAAAAAGATGAATGTGTAGAGAATTAAAATATCAATTACACCCTTTCTGTAGAACCATTATCATTTTTAAAAGGTCTAACAATCAATCTGGCAGCTTTATCATAGTTTATATAATTGTAAGTCCAATTAAAAAACGTAACAAATCGATTTCTAAAACCTACCAAAAACCATAAATGAATAAACATCCAGATAAACCATGCGAAGAAACCACCAAACTTAAACTTTCCGATATCAACAACGGCTTTATTTCTTCCAATAGTTGCCATAGAGCCTTTGTCGAAGTATTTAAACGGAGTCATGGTTTTACCTTTTAAATGACGTTTTAAATTTTTGGCAAGATGTTCTCCTTGTTGTATTGCTGGTTGCGCAACCATGGGATGTCCTCTGGGGTACTCTTTGGTTTCCATCACAGAGATATCGCCAATAGCAAAAACATTGGTGTATCCTTCAATTTGATTGCACTGATTTACTTTATAACGGTTAGCTCTAGGGATTAAAGATTCTGATTTTATTCCAGAGACTGGTGCTCCGGTAACTCCGGCAGACCAAATAAATGTAGCGGATCTTATTGATAAATCAGTATTGGTAGTTACAAGATCATTCTCGTAATTTTTTACTTGAGTATTGAGATGAATATGCACTCCTAGGTTTTCTAAGAATTTCGTAGCTTTTTTTGAAGCATGTTCACTCATAGGAGGAAGGATACGAGGAGCGCCTTCAATTAAATGAATTTCCATTTCACTAAAATCCATGTCTGGATAGTCTTTAGGTAAAACATTTAATTTGAGTTCGGCAATACCTCCTGCTAATTCAACTCCCGTTGGACCAGCCCCTGCAAGCACAAAACTTAGTAATTCTTTTCGTTTTTCGGGGTCAGTTGTAATTACAGCTTGTTCAAGGTTTTCTAACATTAAACTACGTAGATTTAATGCTTGCGGAAGATTCTTCATTCGCATTGCATTATTTTCTATAGTAGTATTACCAAAGAAATTGGTTCTTGCTCCAGTAGCTATTACAAGATAGTCATAAGAAATACTACCAATATTGGTATGAATTTTTTGAGTATCTGGATCTATAGACGCTACTTCGGCCATTCTAAAAAAAGTATTTTTTCCTCTTTTTACAATTTTACGCAACGGGTACGCAATAGAATCAGGCTCTAAAGAAGAGGTAGATACTTGATAAAGAAGAGGTTGGAATGTGTGATAATTATGTCTATCTATTAATACCAGTTGAACTGGTTCTTTTATCATTTTTCGGGCTAATGCAACTCCCGCAAAACCACCGCCAATAATTACTAATCTCGGTAGATTAGAGAAAGGTATATTCATAATCTATGTGTTGTTTTACAAAGGTAAACTGATAAAATTATTTACCCTACAGATTCTGGATTTTTATACCTAAAATTGTACTAAAGTAATAGGGATATTATTTTTTTGTAATTGATTATAATGTCAAATTTTAAAATAGAGTGTAACAGAATTGTTTTTTTAGCTACATATATAATGTAACCGTCTACAGTGAATAAAGAATTAGAACATAGTTTTGTAACCAATCTTGAGCAGAATCAAAATATTGTGCACAAAGTTTGTAGGATATATACAAGTGATCCCGACTCACATAATGATTTGTTTCAGGAAATTACAATCCAACTTTGGAAAGCATATCCTAAGTTTAGAGGAGATGCTAAGTTTAGTACATGGATGTATAGGGTAGCATTAAATACTGCTATTACATTGTATAGAAGGTCAAAAAGAAGTATTAAGACCGCTGATATAGATGCCTTAAATTTTAAAATAAAGGCCGAAGAATATGATGATGAGGTTGAGCAACAGCTAAAACTTATGTATGCCGCTGTAAAACAATTAAACGATATCGAGAAGGCTCTTGTTTTTTTATATCTGGAAGATAAATCTTATAAAGATATTGCAGAAACAATGGGTATTAGCGAGGTAAATGCCAGGGTAAAAATGAATAGAGTGAAAACAAAGTTGAAAAAAATATTAAATCCTTAACCCCATGGATGAATTAGAGTTATTAAAAAAAGACTGGAAGAAGCAAGAAAGTGTGCTTCCTAAGTTGTCTTATAAGGAAATCTATCCAATGATATTGAAGAAATCTTCTTCAATGGTTAAGTGGATTTTTGTGATTAGTGTATTAGAATTTATATTATGGGCATCAATTGATATTGCCGTTAGATTAAGTGGAAGTTATGATGACTTGCAAGGGGTAAATATGAAAGGCTTTTCAATTATTTCTACCGTAATTTCTTATAGTATTCTTATTTATTTTATGGTTAGGTTTTATCTTAATTATAAAAGGATACAAGCTACAGATTCAGCAAAAGTGTTAATGCATAATATTCTAAAAACACGAAGAACAGTAAAGTATTATGTTTGGTTTAATCTAAGTTTTTTATCACTTACCACTATCGCACTTGTTACTTATTTAGCATTGTTTACAGATCAATTTACAAGTCAAGCATCAGACGAAGGGACATCTATATTCTTGGTTGTCATAAGTACAATTGTTGTCTTAGCATTTGCTATTGGAGTGGTAGCTTTGTTTTATCGAATAATCTATGGTATTTTAACACGTAGGTTGAAGAACAATTATAAAGAACTAGAAAAACTGGAAGTATAGATTATTGTTTGTTTTCATTAAAAGCAGATGGTAATAGCTGAGGAATAAATTTTACCAAAAGTGGCATTAATAGACTTCCGCCAGGAAGAATAAAAATCGCTAAAGAGGGTACAGTTTTACAAATGTCAAGTAGTTGTTTTTTTACCTGTTTTTTTTCTTCTTTAGACAAATCTCTAACTGCAGATTGACCAAGAAGAATCATAAGATCCTTACTTTCTGTAATTTCTTTGATTAAACGCTTTTTGTTTCTTAAAATTAATACACTAACTGTTCTGGAAGTTTGTTGATAGAAGTGTAATGCGGGATGAGAATAATTAAAAAATGAAATATCCTTTTTATGTTCATTGATAAATGCCTTAACCAAATCAATAGATTCTTTTACAACAACATTTGGGAGTTCTAATTCTGCTCCAAGAGCCGACATAAAACTTTGTTCGCCCTTATCTAGCTCTTTATCATTCCATACGGCAAGACTGGTTAAGTCAATAATGTATCTTTTTTCGATTTCATCTGTATATGGATCTAAAGCTATATAATCAAAGCTAGCCTCTTCAGTAGAAATATCTGTATATCGAACCGATGAAGAAAATAATTTCACTAATAATTTATCATAATCATCTTGCTCTTGTTTTGAGTTTAAAGCCAGAAAGACTGTATTGGTTAATGTTTCTTCAAGTTTTGCTGCATAGTCAAATGGGTTTTTATCATGAATTAAAAAATATTCAAAAGCGAGTATATCAATAAATAATAACGCATTAGTTAAGAGGTGGCTAAAGTTTTTCTTGAAAATAGATTCGTTAGTTTGGATACGAGCATGAATGATTTTTTCTAACTTTTCATTTTTATTTGAAGGGAGAACATTTGTAAAAGAAAAAAAAGATTTTTTTGTATCCAGAAAATCATAAAATTGAATTAGGGCATTAATGCAATCTTCCTTATCCGGATTTTCTATAGTGTCATAGTAGGTAATTACTAATGCAGTAAAAAGATTAATTTTCGTTTTTTCTTCTTCAGAATATACAATATCTGTTGTATTTGAAATAATGGTATCTACCGATGTTCCGTAAATAAACCCTGCTTTTCTTAAATCAGAATACAATTCATCCAGAGACCACTGAGATAGATTAATAGTATCATCCAGTTCTCTTAAGAATTTTTCTACCCATCCTAAAGTTGAAGGATTCATAAAGTAGTGTTAGTTAGATAGCTAAGTTATTTGAAAAAACATAAAAGAAAAAAGCATTCTCAGATAATATTATCTGAGAATGCTTTTTTAGTTACTATTGTCTATATTATTGTATGATACCTCCACAACTAACTCTAGTTCCTGCGGCTCCAGAGGGTTGCGATGTAAAATCATCAATACCTTGGTGTACTATTATTGCTTTACCTACAATATTCTTTTTGGCATCATCACAACCAATACACCAATCGTTGGTGGCAAAAGTGATACTTGCATTTCCATCTGCATCAGCTTTCAAATTTCCTATATCACCTTTATGATACCCTTCTTTTGCTCCCCACTTTCCATGAGGTTCCATGGTTGGGTTCCAGTGTCCTCCAGTTGATTTTCCATCTGCAGAAGAACAATCTGCTTTTTCGTGGATATGAATAGCATGCTCACCTTCACTTAATCCAGTTATTTCGGCTACCATATTGACCATACCCTCAGATTCTGTAAATGTAACCTGACCGGATACTTTACTATCACTTTTTGGTTCAAGTTTAAATGCTATTGTCTTAGTTTCCTCTTCTTCTTTTGTAGAAGTTTTTACAGTTTCATTAGTGTTTTCTTGATCTGTTGCTTCTTTCTTTTCACCCTTACAGCTAAATATGGTGATCGATAAGAAAGTTAGTATTACCAATTGTAACGTTTTCATAATTTTTATGATTTGTTTGTCATTTCTTAACGTAAGATAATGAGGTTTTAGTTTACCACAAAGGATTTAGGCATGAAATAAAGAGGTTTGTTATATTGGAGACAAAAATAGACCGTTGGATTATATTTTTTTGATTAGTTCTCTATTGTCTCTAATCCCTATTTTTAGATTTTCCGTTATAATTAACGCTTTGTCAATTCTTGTCTGTGATCGTTTAATCTTTAAAATGTAGTAGATTAAGCTTCTTTTTTTACCGTCTGTAAGTGACTCGAATATTTCAAAAGCTTCTGGATCACTTTGTAATACAGCATCAAATTCTTCTGGCATTTCGACACCATACTTTGAAGTGTCTTCAAATAACTGTACTGTAAAATAGTCTGAAGGAAAAACGCCTAACTTTTTTTGGTTTGCAGCATTAAAAGTAATGCGATATTCTTCATTTAACTTTTGCAAAGCAGCATGAAAACTTATGGTTTGATTGTTAAAAGTGATTTCAATTAACACTCTTTTGTGTTTCTGATCCAGACAGTATTGGGCTATTTCTAGCGGAACAATTATACTGTGACTGGAGACTAATGAAGTTTCAAAAATCAATCGTTTCATACGTGTATTTTTATAGGATTATCTTTTGACGTATTACAAAAATGTTCATCTAATTTTACTTTCTAAATTTAAGAATAACTTGTTTAATGTTCTAACACTTTTGTTAATCAAAATTGAATATTTATGATCTGTACAACCAATTTTTTACAGTTTTTGATTACAAAATTCGACGTTTTTACCGTAATCATAAAAGGGATTTTTATTATTCTGATTTTTAGGGGTTTATTCAAAATAAAACCTTGTTTTTTTGCTAATACTAGTATCAATAATGCTTAACGCTATTTTAACTAAGAGAAATTCCTTTTTAACATTTACGTTAAATAAAATTTAATATAAATGTTAATTTATGATAAATTAATACAGTTTAACGACTTATAGTAACATTTTATCTAAAATTCGTAATTTTGCAGGACACAAACTCAAAACTTAATTTTATGAAAAGAGTCTACTCGTTTGTCATTCTATTATTTCTGATAGGGCAAACAACTTTTGCACAAAATGCAAATCAATTAATTCAACAACATTTTGACGACGCACTTACTGTGGTAAGTAACGCAAAATCATCCTCAGAAAACATTGATTTTAAACAATGGATAATTACCGATAAGGTTCCTTCTTTAAAAGAAGGTATCTGGCATTATTATGTTCAACAACTTCACAATAATATTCCTATTTTGCATGGAACATATAAGTTTACCATACAAAATAACAAGATTACGTATGCACTTCCACAATTTGTAGAAGGTGTTAAGGACAAAGTGGTGTCTGCTAAATCTTCGCTTAATGAAGAAAGCGCGATCGGGATCGTAGCTAGAAGACACAATTTAGGTGCGCCAGCAAGATTATCTAAAACAATGAGTAAGAAATCTAGTGGATTAGAAGTTTCAGAATTCTTGGGATCTAATCTTACAATAGATGATGAAGCTATTAAGGTTCAGAAAGTATATGTATTAGATAATGACCAGTTAAAACTAACATATAATGTTAGTCTTTATGAAAAAAGCGGTCAGCATTGGTGGAGTACTTATGTAGATGCTTCTAATGGTAAAGTTCTTTTGGAGAGAGATTTTGTAATCAAATGTAATTTTGATGCGCCAGATCATTCTTCTCATAAGCACGACTCTGAATCAGTACTTTTTGATGCTCCTAAAATGGGACCTGTAACAGAAGCTACGGCAGCAGCATTGGCTCCTGATTCTTATAATGTATATGCAATGCCATTAGAAAGTCCTAGTCATGGTGGTCGTTCTATAGTTACTGACCCTGCTGAAAGTACAGCATCTCCTTTTGGATGGCATGATACTAATGGAAGTGCTGGAGCAGAATTTACAATTACCAGAGGTAATAATGTATGGGCTCAGGAAGATAGAAATGGAAATAATGGAACTGGTTTTTCTCCTGATGGAGGAGCAAGCCTTGATTTTGATTTTCCAATAAACCTTAATCAGGCGCCTAGTAATTATCAAAGCGCTGCCATTACAAACCTTTTCTACTGGAATAATATTATACATGATGTATTTTATCAGTATGGATTTAATGAAGCTAGTGGTAACTTCCAGGAAAATAACTATGGAAGAGGAGGAGCAGGAAGCGATTCTGTAAATGCAGATGCTCAAGATGGAAGTGGTAGTAACAATGCTAATTTTGCAACTCCAGGCGATGGTGGAAACCCAAGAATGCAAATGTTTACTTGGAGTGCACCTAATCCAGATAGAGATGGAGATTTAGACAACGGTATCATTATTCATGAGTATGGACATGGTATTTCTATTCGTTTAGTTGGTGGTCCTTCTTCTAATCAATTAGGAGGTTCTGAGCAAATGGGTGAAGGATGGTCAGACTGGTTCGGTCTTATGCTTACTATGAGAGCTGGAGATAGAGGTACTGATGGTAGAGGAATTGGTACTTATGCCTTAGCTCAATCAACTACGGGACCAGGAATTCGACCAACAAGATATTCTACAGACAGATCTATAAATAATACAGATTATGCTGATATAGGTGGATTAGCAAGACCACATGGTGTTGGATACGCTTTTGCAACGATACTATGGGATATGACTTGGTTACTAATAGATCAAGAAGGTTTTGATCCAGATTTCTACAATGGTACTGGAGGTAATAATATCGCTCTTGCCCTTGTAACTGAAGGATTAAAAAATACAGCTAATAACCCAGGGTTCGTTTCTGGTCGTGATGGTATTTTACAAGCGGATCAGGATTTATATAATGGAGCATACAGATGTTTAATCTGGAAAGCATTTGCCGAGCGTGGAGTTGGACAAGATGCTAACGAAAATAATAATGGAGGATCTAATGGTCAGACAGATCAAACAGTTTCTTTTGTAAACCCATGTGATGGTGGAGGACCTGGACCTGGAACAGGAGAATGTTCTGGAGATGTAGCTTCTTTCCCATTTAGTGAAAGTTTTGAATCTAATCTTGGTGAGTGGTCAAACGCAACATCAGGAGATGATATAGACTGGACTAGAGATTCTAATGGTACTCCTTCTAACCAAACTGGACCAAGTAATGCAGCAGATGGTAATTTCTATCTTTATGTAGAGGCTTCAGGAAATGGTACTGGATTCCCTAACAAAAGAGCAATCTTAAATTCACCTTGTCTTAATTTCACAAGCTTAACTTCGCCTAGACTAACGTTCCAATATCATATGTTTGGTAGTGCTATTAACAGTCTGACTGTTGAAGCAAGAACAGATAATACTGGAGATTGGACAAATATATTTAGTAGAAATGGTGCACAAGGAAACAACTGGAATGCCGCAGACGTAGATCTTGCAGCTTATGCAGGAAACGCAAGTGTTCAATTACGATTTAATGTACTTACAGGTACAGGTGGTAGTGGATGGCAAAGTGATATAGCTATCGATGCTGTAAGTATCCAAAATGGTTCTGGAGGTCCTGGACCTGATCCAACTTGTGAAGCTTTAAACTTCAATGATTTCCAGATTAATCCTTTCTCTAATCAAGATAGAGGTGGTACTGCAACTATTGTAAGTGCAGGTGCTGGATTATCAATGCAAAGCAATACATGGAAAGAAATCGCTCTTAACTATACTGTAACATCTAGTACCGTAATTGAGTTTGACTTTAGTAGTACAGCTCAAGGAGAAATCCATGCGGTTGGTTTCGAAAATGATGCTTCATTAACACCAGCTAGATACTTCAAAGTTCATGGTACTCAAAATTATGGAGTATTAGATTTTGATAACTATGCAGGAGGTACAACCACATATGTGATTCCGGTAGGTACTTTCTATACAGGAAGTATGGATAGATTAGTATTTATTAATGATAATGATGCTGGATCAGGTAATACTTCTGTATTCTCTAATGTTAAGATATATGAAGGTACTTGTGGCAGTTCTGTTGTAGAGTCAAGTTTTGGAGGTGTTTCTGGATTAGTAGGAACAGATGGAGAAGATGATAACTTCTCTGCTATTAGAATTGCTCCTAACCCTGTGAAGAAAGGTAGTTCGCTTAAGGTATACATGCCTAAGAAGAGCATGCAGGATGCTACATATAGCATATTCAATATTATGGGACAGAGAGTTGGAAATGGAAAAGTAAGTAGTAACGGTACTGTAGATGTAAATAATTTACGTTCAGGATTGTATATACTTGAACTTCAGAGTTCGCAAACCAAAATTGAAAAACGATTTATTATTGAATAGTTGATTTGTTGAGAATTTTAAATGAATAGGGAAAGGCTGTCTTAGGACAGCCTTTTTTATAATCTAGAATAAAACATGATACGTTGCTTTCGATAAAGTCTTGAACAAGATTAGGAATATAGAGATCTTGAAACGTAGTAATACCTTAGAGTTTTTCATTATCACAAAGTAAAGTGCATCAATGTTAATTTTAGTTCAATTCTGTGTTATTTTTTATAAAAGCTTGTGTTACCTGATTTAATTTTGGATTACTATTTTTTTTACTTCAGGTTCTTAAGATCCAATGATTTAGTTTTATAGCTGTAATGATCAATGTTAAATTGTTGTGTTAATGAAGCCTTAATTCTGTTAAGGTTTACTGCCTTTTATAGAATAAATGTTAAAAATTAAATACGCTTAAGATTATATATATACGTTTAATATAACATTAACCACTTAATATAAATCACATGAAAAGAGTACTTTTATTGTTAATTTCTGTATTAGCAGTTAACTCATATTCGTCTAATGGCAAATACCGCTTAACCATACGAGACAACCCGGCAACTTCTATAGTAATAGGATGGGACCAGACTTCAGGCAGTAACCCAGTTGTTTATTACGGAACCACTGACTTTGGAACAAATTATAATAACTATCCCAATTCTAAAGCCCCAGATAGAACCGTTTCATATAAGGGGATGAATAATAATTTTGCACGCCTTACAGGTTTAACACCAAATACCGCTTATTTTTTCGTAATTAGAGACAGCCAGGGAACAAGTGAGCGTTTTTGGTTTAAAACTGCTCCAGCAGATAACAGTAGATTATCGTTTATTGCTGGAGGAGATTCTCGTAATAATCGAAGACCAAGACAAAATGCCAATCGTTTGGTGGCTAAGCTAAAACCTCATGCAGTTTTGTTTGGAGGAGATATGACTAATAGTGATAGTAATGGCGAATGGAGAGATTGGTTTAATGATTGGCAGTTAACGATAGCGAGTGATAATAGAATGTTTCCTGTTATTACGGCTCGAGGAAATCATGAAGACAGTAATAATAGTATTTACCATCTTTTTGATGTACCATCTTCAAGTGTTTATTATGCAATTACTTTCGGAAACAATTTAGTAAGAACATATACACTAAATACCGAAATTTCTATTTCCGGAAATCAAACAACATGGCTGCGTAATGATTTAAATGCAAGTACTGATGTTATCTGGAAAATGGCTCAATATCATAAACCCATGCGTCCTCATGTTTCGTCAAAAAGAGAAGGGGATAGTCAATATAGTAATTGGGCGCAATTATTTTATGATAAGGGAGTAAAACTAGTTGTAGAGTGTGATGCCCATACGGTAAAAACAACCTGGCCAGTGCGCCCTTCAACAGGATCAGGAAATGATCAAGGTTTTATACGAGATAACCAAAACGGAACCGTTTATGTCGGAGAAGGATGTTGGGGAGCTCCACTTCGTTCTAATAATGACAATAAAAACTGGACACGTAACTCGGCAAGGTTTAACCAGTTTAAATGGATTTTTGTTGATGAAAATAAAATAGAGACACGTACAATAAAAGTGGATAATGCTTCGCAAGTAGGATCAGTATCTAATACTAATGTTTTTTCGATCCCTAACAACTTAGATATCTGGAATCCATCAAATGGGAGTGTAGTTACTATTAATAAGGGAACAGTAGTAGACCCCGATCCCGATAGCGGAACCATAAACGTAGCTATTAGTGACGGAAATGATGATGTTGAAGAAAGTCAAAATGGTGTATTATATACTAATAGTAGTGATTTAGAAATGGTATATGATAGTCATAACAATAATAGATACCAGAAAATAGGGCTAAGATTTAGATCTGTTCGACTTCCTAAGAATGCAACGATAACAAATGCTTATCTACAATTTACCGCAGATGAAAGTAATAGTGCAGCAGCAGAATTAGAAATCTCATTACACAATAATAGTAATTCGCCTGCATTTTCTTCTTCCAATAAAGTATCAGACAGAGTTACTTTTTCGAATAAAGTAATTTGGAAACCACAATCCTGGTCTAGAAATCAAAGTGGAAATGCACAACGATCTCCAGATCTTAAAGAAATGATACAAGACCTTGTTAATAAAAGTGGTTGGGTATCAGGTAATAATGCTAGTTTTATTATACTCGGAAAAGGGAATAGCTTAAATAACACCTCTGCAAAAAGGGTCGCTGATTCTTATGAAGGTGGAGCTAGCAAAGCTGCCAGACTCGTAGTTAGTTATACCGTTAATGGATCTACACCAATAGATATATGTCAAGGAGTTGCACCATGGCAAAGTGGAGTATCTTATGCCGTAGGAGACAGAGTTACTTATCAAGGTAATTTATTTGAGCGAATACCATCAGACTGGGAGTTTATAGGGGCTTGTGGTACTAATAGGGCCTTAGATAAAGATACTAAAATCGTTAAACCGGATATTGCTAATAACATAAAAAATCAGATTTTTAAAGTACACCCTAATCCATTTAATAATGCTATTACCATTAGTGCTGTAATGCCATTATTAAAAACTAAACCGTCATATACAGTATCTATTTATACACTTTCTGGAAAAGAGATATATTACAAAAATATATCCTCCTCATCCGAAGTAATACATCCGGCTGTTCATGGACCAGGGATTTATTTGCTTACTATTAGTGATAAGAATGGTAAAATTATTAGAACTAAAAGATTAGTAAAGAAATAAGCAGTAGAGAGATACGAAACCAAATGGAATATCTTTTTCAAGTACCGTTAATTCTATTATTGAATTAACGGTACTTGTTTTTATACGGTTATTTCAATATCAATTTGTGTTTTTAAGACTCCTTTACCTCCTGCCATTACACCTTGTATTTCGTTATTTCTAGTTTGCAAATCAACGATTATTAAACTGGGCGATGGTTGGGGCATAAATTCACCTTGTTGTATTAAAAACCTATCTTTTTTAATTTTTAGATTATCATAAAGATAGCAGGCAAGAGGTCCGGCAGCCATTCCTGTTCCCTCCTCTTCAAATATATCATATCGGGGACCAAACATTCTGGTACTGGCATCCCTTTTAGGATGTGTTGTATGTGTTGAAAAAACATAAAATCCAATCAAATCAAAGGTGTCACTTATTTCACTGATCATGTCAAAATCTGGATTTATATTTTGTAAAACTTTTGAATCTTTAACGGGAATCAACATAAATGAATTTCCGGTATTTACTACTTGAATAGGGGCATTTGGCATTAGGTCGGTTTTGCGTATACCTAGAGATTTCAGAATTATAGGTTCCTTATCGCCAATGTTAGCATACTTTGGAGGTAGTTGCTCCATAAATGCTAAATCTCCAATTAGTTTAATCTCTCTTCTACCATCTATAGTTTCTTTAGAAGAATCATTTCCTTTGATGATGTCTAATTGTTTTAAATACGAGAAGGTGGCCACAGTGGCATGCCCACAATGTGCAATCTGTTTATTGGGTGTAAAGAAATCTAGTTTAAAATCTTCTGTTGCAGATTTAGAAACGAAAGCGGTCTCAGACAAACCAACCTTTTTAGCAATTTCTAATTTGTTTTTGTTCGATAATTGATCCGCATTTAAAACTACTCCTGCTGGATTACCACCTTTGTTATTATCAACAAAAGCATTAAGAATTTGTACATTAATAATCTTTGTATTGTTCATATGTATCCTTTTTTATTATTGTAACCAATAGACGTGAACAATTAAAAAAAGACGTAGAAATGCGCATTAATTATTATCGAAATCGACTAATTTACCGGTTTTGTCAAATGTTACATTAGGACAATCCTTAATTTTATCTTTTAAAATATCTCTTGCTTTTTGAATTCTTGATTTTGTTCCAGAATATGATATTTTAAGTAAGGAGGCCAGTTCTTTTTGAGTATAATTTTTAAACGAAGTTAAAATAATGGCTTCTTTATGCTTTGTAGTAAGTGTTTGGATTTTTTGATTGATACAATTACTAAGTTTCGCATATTCAAAATTTTCATTTTGATTTTCAGGAATATGTATGTCCTCTATAGGAATCTTCTTCAATTTTGATTTTCTATAATAATCAAATATTGTGTTTCTGGTAATTTGATAAACCCAAGATGTCAGTTTAGAAGTATCCTCTAATTGATTGATTTTAGATATCACTTTAATAAAAGAATCCTGAAGAACATCTTTTGCTACTTGTTCATCTTTAACTTTACTCAAAATGAAGGTAAACAATTCTTCGTTTAAATCAATCCATATGTCTTTAATTTCATTTTGCATGGTAATTGATTTTACATGTTTTAAATGATCTGTAGGGCAAAATATTTTAGATATACCATAACTTTATAAAGTAAGGTGCATTTCAATTATTACTTCTATTTACCATAGATAACATGAAGCCGCTAAATATTAATAATGCTCCAATAATTCTATTTTGTAAATGAACTTTCTCACGATCTTCAAGATATTTTTTTAACCTTGAAGCAAAGTTGACATATAGTAATAAGCAAATTCCATCAATAACTAAATATGTAATTCCAAGAACAACAACCTGAGGTGCAAATGCTAAATTTTGATCTATAAATAAAGGAAAAAGAGCGGCAAAAAATACGATCGCTTTTGGATTTGATGCCGACATAAGAAAACCTTCACTATAAAGCTTCAAAAAACCTTTCTTGGTATTGTTTTTTTTGAATTTTCCGATTTTGGGTGCAGTAATAATTTTAATGACTCCCATATATAGTAAATATCCAACACCTGCCCATTTTATCAGACCAAAAATTTCTCCTGAAGAAATCACTATAGATGCTAAACCTAATGAAGACAAAACGATTTGAATAGAATTGGCCGATAAGTCGCCTAGGATGGTCCCTAGTGTTTTTTTAGCCCCATGGTTCATACTATTGGCAGATGCAAGAAGAACGCTGGGTCCCGGAGTAATTCCAATCACCAAAACTGTCCCGATAAAAGAAATCCAAAGTGTTGTATTCATTTAGTCTATTTTTTGGAAATAACTGATTTATAAAGTTACTCTATTAACTTGGTTATCACTTGTGTTTCGCTATGTAATGTTTTATGTACTGGACACTTATCGGCTATTTGCAAGATTCTTGCAATTTGTTTTTCATCAAGATCACCTTCAAGTTTAATTTCTCTTTCAAAAGTGTCAATCTTGGCAGTAGGATCTTCGCAGTTTTCACAGTCAATTGCGTGTGTTTTACTATAGCTAGTATGTACTTCTATATTTCTAAGATCCCATTTTTTTCGCGCAACATACATTTTTATTGTCATTGCAGTACAAGATGATAGTCCTGCTGATACATATTCGTAGGGTGACGGTCCAAAGTCATGCCCACCAACACTTTCGGGTTCGTCTGCTACCATATAATGATTTCCTACTTTCATTTGCGTTGTATAACCTTCTGCGTTTCCTAAGTTGGCGACAACATGGTGTTGACTTCTTAGTTGGGGAGTCTCAGGAATATCGACGTATCTGGAAGCCCAACCAGCTATTACCATTCCGACATAATTCGAATCTTCTTTTTTCATTAATAGATGATCAGCACCATCGAGAGATACAAAACTTTTGGGATGTTTTGCTGCGAGATAAATTTCTTCTGCATTTTTGATACCAACTGTTGTATCTTGAGGAGAATGCATTACCAAAAGAGCTTTTCCTAAGTTTTTGGCAATTTCTGGTAATGATTTGGTCTCCAGATCATCCAAAAATTGTTTTTTGATCGTAAAATCCCTTCCACTTAGATTTACTACGGCTTTTCCCTGGGCTTCTATCTCTTCAATACTACTATTAAGCAAGTGTTTCACATGCTTGGGATTTGAAGGAGCCCCAACGGTAGCAACGGCTTTTATTGAATCAATTTCTGCTGCCGCAAATATAGATGCTGCTCCCCCCAAAGAATGCCCAATAAGTAGAGTAGGGGCCTGATATTCTTTTGCCAGAAAATCCGCTGCAGATATCAAATCCTCAACATTTCCAGAAAAGTTAGTATCAGCAAAATCCCCTTCACTTTCTCCAAGTCCGGTAAAATCAAATCGCAATACTCCAAAACCTTGAGAGGTAAGTCCTCTACTTATATTTCTTACTGCTCCCAAGTTTTTATTGCATGTAAAGCAATGTGCGAATAACACAAAATTATGAGGATGCCGATCGGCTGGAAGTTCTAAACGACCTGATAGTGTTTGACCTTCGGTATTGGTAAAAGTAACTTTAGATAAGCTCATTTTGGATAGTTTATTTTTAGAGTCGTTATGTAATTAAAATACTTTCTCTAAAGATAATTTTTTCAAACCAAAATAACTATATCAATTTTATACTTCATGTGCTAAAGTTATCACTTAGTACTTTTAGAATACCAAATATAGGATCTCCTTTTTTTCCAGGATTTGGGTTCAGAAATATCAAATGAAGTCGTTGTAAGTTGTCCATCTTTGAGAATGGAGCGATGTCCATGTACATTTTTTTTCCCGTTAGGGCTCACAAATTCCTGAACCAATTCTGATTGATTGTCTTCATTCATTATCATTGGACCTATCCCAATAGTACCATCTCCACCATATTGTACAAGGATTCCTTGGTTTTTGCCAAAATCCCAATATTGTCTAAACTCCCAAAATGTGCCTTGTTTTTTACCGTTGATAATGCCATATAATGTTCCGGTAATGCTTTTTTTGCCAATTCCCCATTGCCAATCCATTCCATATTGATCGAAGGGCTCATTTTCATTTTTATATGCAGAGTTATCGGTAATCCAGGTACCAATGGATTCTTCCATATTTTTAGCAAACCAATCAGGAATCTCTTGTTGTGCTAATGAGATTTTTGAAATGCATAAGAATACTAAAGCGGTAATGTATATTTTCATAATGCTAGTTTTTAATTATTTTTTGTTTTCCGCTAATTGCTGCCAGTTATCTAATAGAAATTCGGTTTCCTTTTTGGCTTGTTTCATTCCCATAGAAAGGAAATATCCACTTAAGAATGGGCTTTTAAATTCATATGCAAAATCCATATAGAGTCGAGTTTGCATTGGACTTACGGTTTCTACTTTCCAAATACCGGATAGTGATTTAAGTGGAAAGGGGTAATCTTCTTTTTGAGTGTTTACCACAAATTGAAATTCGTTACCGGGATTCCAAACTGTGCAGGTTTCTTCCCAACTGCTACCATCGGGAGCACTGCATACTCGTTTCATACCTAAACCTTGTCCTTCTACAATTTCTACATGATGTATGTTTGGAGCGGTTACTTTGTGGTAATTACCAACATCAGATATTACCTCCCAGACCTGTTCTTTAGAAGCATGAATGATTCTCTCTGCGATGAAATGTTGTTCACCTTTGGCTTTAGGATATTGTACGAAACCGTACACCAATAAAATTACAATGTCGAGTACAAGAAAAAGAGCTACTCCTTTTAAGATTTTACGTATCATAACTGTTCGTTTTTTGAGACATAAAAGTACCTAAGAAATTGACTGTTTTTATAGGTATTATGGTGCGCTCAATTAATTGAAACTCATTTATGGGATATTCAATAAGGATGCATTTTTCCATTTAATTAAGGAATACTATTTTTATCTTATGAATAGTATTGAGTCTTTTGCATTTGTGATTACCTTTTTATTAGGAGGTGTTATTCTGGTGGGGTGTTTTATTATTTTAGTTGTACTTAAAAGCACACCGTTAAAACAATCAAGATTCTTTTTAGGAGTGTCAATTTTTGGCTTGATACAGCATTTGTTTACCTATCTTTTATTCACAACACAACTTGTAAAACAATGGCCACATTTACTGGGAGTTGGATACCCTTTATTATACCTGGTTGGTCCTTGTTTTTATTTATTTGTAAAGAGTTATGGAGATCCAACATTTCGTTTAAAAAAGATCGATGTATTGCATATCGTACCTTTTTTGATAATGTTGGTGCTTTTTATTCCAAAATACTTAGGAAATATTGAAGAAAAACAAGCAGTAATCCAGTATTACTACGATATTTTACCAAATGGAGGAGTAAAATTTTCAGATTGGTTACAGGCTAGTTTGCATCTGATATTATTATTTGTTTATGCTGTATTTGGTTTACTTTTAATTTATAAGAGAGATAAGAAAAATAGCATACTATTAAAGCGATTTAGTTTTCTTCTGATATTTTTGGCTGTAGCCGAATTGATATTGCAAACTGGATTTATACTAACCGGAGTTTCGGCGATTACTACAGAAATAATTTTGTCGGGATTAATGTCAATAACAGTGCTGTTATTGGGATATTGGATTGTTGATATAAAACAAATATTTCCAGTTTTAGAAGGAAAAAAGTACAAGACATCCCCGTTGTCTGACACGCGTTCAGAAGAGATTCAACAACAAATACAAGTGTTTTTTTGCGAAGAGAAGAGATACCTGGATCCTAATCTAAAAATTGCAGATTTATCACATACCATTAATGTTCCGTCACACCATATTTCTCAGGTATTGAGTGAGAGAATGAATTCAAATTTTTACGAAATTCTGAATCATCATCGAATAGAAAAAGCCAAAGAAATGTTACAATCCGGAGCATTACAGAAAATATCTGTACAAGCCATAGGCGAGGAGTGCGGATTTAGCAGTAAAACAAGTTTTTATAGAGCATTTAAGAAAATTACTTCGATGACCCCAAAGCAGTATGTCGAAAAAACTTCTTAACTAATGTAAGTTCGATATAACTTAGTGCATAACCGAAAGCCGTCAAATTGAGTGATTTTTCATAATGAAATGGAGAAAAATTGTATCGAAATTAGGTTTTTGATAAAAATCACTTGTTTTCGATACATTTTGCTAATACAAAAACACTCAAACTGACGTAATTTTCTTAGATCAAATTTATGTGAACTAAGAAGTTTAGTCCTAATACTATAAATCATAGTTGCTTCTTTCATCTTTATATATCCAACAATTTTTGATAAAATCCCCAGCCTTTTATTTGTTATATTGCATAAAACAAAAACAATCAACAGTGCATAAAGAGTTTTATTGGCAAGAAGAGAATAAAAAAATATATGCCCAATCCTGGCAAATTGAAAATCCAATTGCAATACTGTGTTTGGTTCATGGTATGGGAGAGCATAGTTCTCGATATGCGCATGTTGTCCGTTTTTTTAATACTCATGGTGTTAGTGTGTATTCATTTGATCACATTGGTCATGGTCAATCTGAAGGAAAACGAGGACATACTCCGTCTTACGACTTTTTACTAGATAGTGTAGAAAAAATACATTCTATAGCAAGCAACGAAAATCAAAATATTCCTATTTTTCTTTATGGTCATAGTATGGGTGGAAACGTGGTTGCTAATTATTTGCTTAGAAGAGACCCTAAACTTGATGCTGCAATTTTATCAGCGCCTTGGTTTACTTTGCCTTTTGATCCTCCTAAATTTAAAGTTGGATTGGCTAAATTGATGAATAGGATTTATCCGGCATTTAGTGATAACACTAATTTAGATGTTACTGCGATTAGCAGAGATAAAAGTGTAGTCGATGCATACCGCAATGATACATTGGTTCATGGAAAAATTACTCCTGCTTTCTTTTTGTCTTGTTTTGAAGCCGGGAAATGGGCAAAAAATAATGGAGAAATAGTAAAGATCCCTACCTTAGTTATACACGGCACAGAAGATCGACTTACAAGCTGTAAAGGGGCTGAAGAATTTGCCTCTACGAATCCATTAATACAATTTAATAGTTATAAAGGATTGTACCACGAATTGCATAACGAACCTGAACAAGAATTAGTTTTAGAAGATATACTAAGGTTTATAACTTCAGTAGTTTAATACACACATTTTATTACATATTAAAAAAATATCTCCTGATTATTTTTTAGAAACATATTTTAAAAGCGATTCTGTAGACAAAATGGATGCAAATTCATCTTTGAGACTGGCTATTGCAGTATCATGAATTAATTGAGCACTATAGTGCCGACCATTGGTTCCTGTTTTATCAAAAGTAGCAACAGCATCTTCAACTAAATATGTTGTAAACCCATAATTACCAGCCATTCTTGTTGTTGTCGACACACAATGATCGGTAGTGAGACCAATAATCACAAGAGTATTAATATTTTTGCTTTCTAACTGTTCTTGAAGGTCTGTACCTATAAACGCACTATTTACTTCCTTTTCGATAATAGGTTCTTCATCTTTAGGGATAATAAAATCTTGAAAATCGTTCCCCGGACTTCCTTTTTTTAGAGGAGAGTTTGGGGTAGTAGAACAGTGTTTTATATGAAATACGGGTAGATTATTTGCTCTCCAGAATTTTAAGAGTAGTTCTATATTCGTTTCGGCATATAAATTATTACGTTCGCTTCCCCAATACTTGATATCTTCAAATCCTTTTTGAACATCAATAAGTAATAATGCAGGGGTGTCTTTCTTAGAAATGGTCATGATGCTCTATTTACTTTTTCTAAAGTCTGTATTGTAGATAATTCCTAATTGTAATCGGTCAAAATTAATCCCAGTAAAATGATTTTTAAGGTATCCGAACTGTACATTAAAATTACTTTTTATGTTATATCCTATTGCGCCGTATAAACGATTTTGACCAAAAATAGGTTCTTGAAGATTAATAAAAACCTCATCGTATGCATTTAAAAACCATTTGTCATTTATTGGATAAGTAAGTTGTAATCGATAACGGGCTCTATGTTCTGTGAAATTATCAAATTGAGTATCTATGAATCGTTGCTCTAGGCGATAGCGATGTTCAAACTTAAATTTGCCCACGACATTTTTAAGAATAAACTGCTGAAATATTCTATGTTCTTTTGAATTTTCTTCATTCGGAACATCTTCAAAACTCCCATCGGTATTAATATAACCATAACCAAGGGTAGCTATTGCATTGTCATTAATGTGATAATTCAATCCAGTTCTTAGTAACAATTGATTAAAAGTAGAAGTGGTTTCATAAAAACGAAATTGAGCTTCAGAATGTATACTTAATTTATCCGTTATTTGATTTGTGCCAAAATACATATACCAAGCTCCTAGTTGGTCTTCTCCGGTTTCTTGAGCATTAATTGATACGGTTACTAAAACGAGTACGGATAGTAAAATGTTTTTCATGTAAATTCTAAATTAGATCAAGTTTATTTTTATTCCAGGCTAAAGGTATTTATTTTTTTAAAAGGGGAGATGTTGGATTTTTCTATTTCTTCGCGATAGGGTGTCCAATGATTATTAAAAAAGTTGTTCGTTTTATTTAATGCATCGAGTAATTCATTTTTTGCTTGTTTTATTAAGGTGTTTTCTGTTGAAGTAATACCGTTTTGCCTACTTTCTACATACCGCTCTGCGGTACGAATACGTTGTATTACGTTTGGCTTTGGATTGCGAGTTATTCCTTGTCGTTTATCTTCTTTTCCTATAAATAAAGCAACTACACTATCAATCTTTTTAGTGATATCTTTTGATAATTGTATTTGGTCCTTATATTTTTTCTTGTCAGATTTTTGTAATTCCTTTTGATAATTAGAAGCTATTGCTTTGCTTTCTACTAATTGTTTTACCGCTTCAGAAGCGGTTTGTGTCATTTTTTCTAACTGTTTAGAGGAAGCGTAAATTTCATCAATATTTTTTTGAGAGATCTGTAACCTTGGGTCACTTTTGATTTCAATTTCAGACTCAGATTTCTGATCTCCATATTCTATAACCAGTTTATAGGTACCTGGTTTTGCAGTAACACCTGCAGGTTCTTGATTTTGCTTTTCAAGTGTTCTAGAGGGTTGATCTGCTCCTTTTTCGTCCATTAACCATGCGATTTTATAAAAACCGGTAGAATCAGGAGCTTTTTCTTTTAGCGTTCTAATTAAACGATCATTATCATATACTTTTAAATAGATAGAATCCCATTTTACTTTGGTTTTTTCATTTTCATCATCTTCAATACCTTCTTCTTCATCTGCCGTTTCAACATCATCTTTCTTCTTTTCATCGACTTGTATATAATATGAAATTAAAGCTCCTTGATCACGATTTTTACCATTGTATAAAGCATCACCACCAAAACGAGTACCTGTAGGTTGTTGATACGCAGATTGATATCCCACCGGAGGATTAAAAAGTTGTAATTTTTGATTTAGAATACTCTTGTTTTTTGCTAATGCTCTCAATGGTCGTATATCGTCTAATACCCAAGCTGCTCTACCAAAAGTGCCAATTATTAAGTCATGTTCTCTGGGGTGTATCACTAGATCTTTTACTGAAACCGTAGGAAATCCTTTGGTCCATTTTGTCCAATTGTTTCCTGCATTTAATGAGATGTAGAGCCCATCGTCTGTACCTAAAAACAAAAGGTTTTTTTCTATGGGATCTTCTACGATACTCAGGGCATAACTTTTTACATCATTTTCGTCTACTATGCGTTTCCATGTTTTACCATAATCATTGGTCCTAAACACATATGGAGTATAGTTGAATCTTCTATAATCATTTGCAACAAGTAAAGCTTCTCCTTTATTTTTATTTGAAGCTTTGATTTGAACAATCCAACTTCCTTGTGGTAATCCTTTTATATTTTTAGAAACCTCTGTCCAATTAGTTCCATCATCTTTGGTGATATGCACTCGTCCATCATCAGTACCCACCCAAAACATATTTTGTTCTATTGTAGAAGGTTCTATCACGAGTATTGTACAGTGATTTTCTGCCCCGGTAGCATCCATAGTTAATCCACCACTTTCTGCTTGTTTCTGTTTATTTGGATCATTGGTCGTTAAATCTGGCGATATAATTTTCCAGGTTAGGCCTTTATCGATGCTTTTATGTACAAATTGACTTCCAAAGTATAAAGTATTATTGTCAAAAGGGTCAATATTAATAGCTGCGTTCCAATTGAACCTAAGCTTAACTTTGGAGTCAGGATGGGTTGGTCTAACGATATAGTTATTACCAGTTTTCCAATCATATCTCAATACAAAACCTTGTTGGCTCATTGACCAACCATAACGAGAATCATCTTTATCAGGAACTACATCAAAACCATCACCAAACGAAATTTCTTGCCAATATGAGTTTCTTATCCCTTGCGTTTTCCAAACATAAGCGGGCCCTCTCCAACTACCATTATCTTGCATGCCACCATAAACGTTATACGGAAATTCATTATCTATATTGATATGATAAAATTGAGCTACCGGGAGATTTCCAATAAAACGCCATGTTTTTCCACCGTCTCGTGTTATGTTTAATCCTCCATCGTTACCGTCGATCATATAATTTCCATCATTTGGATGGATCCACCAGGCATGATGATCTGGATGCACACCATTATCAACACCATAGGCAGGCATAAGTTGTGAGAAGTTCTTACCTCCATCTTCTGAAACATTTACATAGGTAAATACAGAATAGATTCTGTTTTCATTTTGGGGGTCTACAAAAATATCTGAATAATAAAAAGGACGATTTCCAATGTCATTTTTATCATTGATTTTTTGCCAATTAAATCCACCATCAGTGGATTTATAGAGGCCATTCTTTTTTGCTTCAATTAATGCATATATAATATTGGGTTTATTCTGGGCTATTGCTAATCCAATACGTCCTAAATCACCTTTAGGTAGTCCATCTTTTTCTATTCGTTGTTCCCAGGTTTTACCACCATCGTGGGTTATAAATAACCCTGAACCTTCGCCTCCTGATTTAAAAAACCATGGGTCTCTTTTATGTTCCCACAATGCCGCGATTAATTTATTGGGATTAGTTGGATCCATAATAAGATCTGCAGCTCCGGTTTTATTATTGGTAAAAAGAATTTTATTCCAGGTAACGCCTCCATCTGTAGTTTTAAAAACCCCTCTTTCTGGATGTACTCCCCAAGGAGATCCGATTGCAGCTACATATATCGTTTCAGGATTGGTGGGGTCTATAATAACACGATGAATATGACGCGTTTTTTCTAACCCCATTAATTTCCAACTTTTACCTCCATCCAGAGATTTATAAATTCCATATCCTCCATTAAGGCTATTTCTTGGATTTCCTTCTCCGGTTCCAACCCAAATTACAGAAGGGTTAGACTGTTGTATTGCCACAGCTCCAATAGATGCAGTGGCTTGATGATCAAAAATGGGGCTCCATTTTATACCACCAGAAGTAGATTTCCAAAGCCCGCCAGAAGCAGTACCGGCATATATAATATCAGGATCTGAAGTAACCACATCGATTGCTGTTACTCGTCCGCTCATGCCACCAGGCCCAATATTACGAGGAGTAAGATCTTTTATAAGATCCATAGAAAACTCCTGTGCAAATACGATACTAGTGATTCCTAAAAAAAGAAGAAAAATGTTTCTTTTCATTGTCTTAAAATTGAATTCGTTGTTGTGGTTTTGTTAAAAAATGTGCTTCGGGGAATTTATTTTTTAAAGATTGTAGGTCTTCTTTTTTTATTCGAGGAGAAATATGTGTCGCTACAATATGTTTGGGTTCTATATATTTCTTGATTAATTCTGAAGCCTGGTTGTCCAGGAGCATCCAATATGGTAAAATCGCAATATAGATAGATTGTTCTGCTAACTTTAATTGATCAAAAAGGTTAATTTCTTCCAGCCAATTTGTGTCTCCGACATGGAGTATGTTTTTATTACTTATATTGACAATATAGCCTACATTTTCAATGGTCACGTGCTTTTTTCCGACATGGTTTATTTTAAGCCCGGTTATGTTAATATCTCCATGTTTTATGGTTTGTTTCACATAATCTTTAGTAGATATTGTGAATAAGCGATCTGAAAACTCACTTAAATTCTTCGTAATCTGATTCGGACCAAATAGTATTGCTTTTTTGTTGTGGATAAGAAAATCTCTTGATAATTGTGCACTAAAATGATCACAATGTCTATGGGTAAATAACAGTGCATCGGGTTGCAGTACTGTATTTATTCTATTAACCAGTTTTTGATCAGGAAAAAGATAATCCTCTCCATATTTTGTGTGTAAGCCATCTATTAATATTGAAAACTGGTTATTTGAGATATATACTCCCATATTACCGATATAAGTAAGAGATATATTTTCTTGCGAAAATCCAAGGAAATTAAGAGTAATGACTGTAAAAAAAAGAAGTACTTTTAACACGTATTTACATATTTACTTTATGGCGTCTAAAGTAAATAAAATGAAAGAGTCAAAGTCTTAAAGCGGTGTTAAGTAAATCGAAGTACGTTTAAAAAGGATAAATAATAGAATTAAAATGAAATTTATAGAACTTACACTAAAAAATTATACTATTGTTCATGGTTTTGATGCCAGAAATAATGAAATTATAGAAAAAGTAGAAGTAGCAGAATTTTCTAAAAAGTTGGTCGCTATCGATAGAATAATGTCGATAAGTAAAGATTTTATTCTCATCCAATATGCGTATGATCGAATTATTTATTGGGAGTATGAAGAAGATTATGATCAGGTAAAAGCTACACTTTCAAAATGGCATTAAGGTGTAATTATTTTAGAATTATCACCTGTTCTCGCAGAAATAAGTCTGAAATTTTTATCCACCTTAATAATAATTTTTTTACCGGTATGTAAATTGACCATTTTCCATCTAAAACCATAAGATGTTTCAAAAATAGCTGACCTAGCCATTTTTCTTAAATCTACGCCGTCAATATTTTCAATAATTTGATTCGCTAAAAGATCTATACCTCTTTGTTTTTCTTCTTGTGGAGAAAGTTTACGTTCTCTTGGGTTTTGAATTACATCTGAAGACGATAGGGATGATTGATATTCAAAAGCGTTAGGATATAATTGTATACACAATATTAGCAAAAGGGGTAGTATGTAATTTTTCATAATTTGGGGTTTTAATAATTACATGCTAAATAGTATGTAATTATTTAAGCTTTATTTGTCTTGTCATATGTATTTGTAATAGTGCATTAACAATAAATCTACATAGGGGTTATGTAAAATTAACGCATAAAAGAGCTCTTTATGATATTATTTTGTTAAAAAAGAGTGAAATTTTATTAAAAAATAGGGTTTTGGGCTCTATGATTGAGTTTTTGATAAAATACCGTAATTTTAATATGGATTTATTGTTCTCTTTTTTCTAACTGATAGATTTCTCTTCCTAATTGGGCTAAGAAGGGGATTCCAACCTCAAAATACTCATAATTGTCATCATTATAAATCCCATTTTTATTCACATGAATTGTAGCTGAGATCATAAATTCAATAGTATTGTGCGTATCTTTTATGTAAGAACAGTCTGTAAGATAACCATAGGCACTGCCTACTTTATTATAGATCCTTATGTTTTTTGGGATATCATTTTTTGTATCTCCATACATGAAAAACTTACTGTAAGAATCATAATATGTTTTTTTATCGTATCCAACTTCCTGCGGCAAAAGACTCATAGCCTTTAAAACAAAAGCATAATCATCGGGTTTGATATCAAAGCGCTCGGATGCTGAATACTTTTCAGGAAATTGTACACGTTTCATGATGTCATGCAATGATCTTAGAGGAAGATAATTGTTTTCAGAAAAATCTTTAGGTTGGGGAATTAATGTATCATTATAAATATACCCTTTACCTTTTAAAAGTCTTTTGATAGTTAATTTAGGAAGAGGAAGATTTTCTATAGCCTCTTGTTCATATACAGAAATACTATCGTCTGGGTTGTTTTTGAATTGTATAGATTGCGTTTTTAAGTTTTGAGCATGAAATGCAGATAATCGATGAGATATCCTGCCATTTAGATTCTTAGATTTCAAATTATTATTGATGTAATCTTGTCCCAAAAACTCAAATAAGCGATTGTATGATTGATTAGAACTTACAGCAAATATTTTTGTAATAGCCTCTTCAATAGAAGTATATAGAGTATCATTTTGGGTTTTGAAACTAGTTTTTCTATTGATATGAACCTCTTTTTCTTGTAGTTCTTTTACTTTTTCCAGGGCCATTAAAGCAATAGGAAACTTTACAGAACTCGCAGGATAAAAGTAAAGACTGTCATTAACATTAAACTCAAAATCTTTAAAAATTGGGGTATCATTCTTATCTCTCTCGATTTGAGTATAAATAACCTGAAGTTCATAATCATCATAACTTTTCATTACCCTTTGAATCAATTTGGATTTTGATTTTAGGGCAATCTCTAAAGGGTTTTCTTTAGAGCATGAAACGATAAGAATAGTTAGTATTAATAGCGCTAAGGTATTTTTTATATGATTTCGAGATAAAAACAAATATTGCTGTTTTATTTTTGATATAATTTTGTTCCTGCTTCATAGTATTTATCTCCTTCAATCCAAAAAGGAGTTTTGGGATTGTCTGCAATTTTTCTGCAGGCTAATACATAGGATTGAAAAAATTTGAATAAATAATTATAATCTACAGAATCGGGGTTGTCGGTTACCTGATGATAGTATTTCGTAATTTCCTCATTGAAAGATGTGAATCCCATACTAAAAGTTGGCGAGGGGATACCTTTAGCTGCAAAATTTACATTATCTGATCGATCAAATAGGCCTTGTTCTGGTGCAGGGTCATCAATAGCCTCCAATCCGAATTTTTTGACAGCTTCAATAATGTCATTTTTTGCGGTTGTTCTGCCCAGCCCAATAATTGTCGCTTTAGTAGTATCATTATATCCTCCATTATCGCTATTAAAACAATATACCATTTTTTGCAAAGGTATCACCGGGTGTTCTACATACCATTTGCTACCTAACAATCCTTTTTCTTCTCCCGTAAAAAGAATAAAAAGCGCTGATCTTTTGGTGGGGTATTTAGCTATGTTCTCTGCAGCAGAAAGTACAGTAACTGTTCCGACAGCATTATCCCTGGCTCCATTATAAATAGAGTCATTTTCTACAGGTTTACCAATTCCCACATGATCATAATGGGCAGAATAAATGATATATTCATCCTTAAGTTTTGGATCTGATCCTTCAACTATACCAATAACATTTTGAGAATATACGGTGCTTTCTTCAACACCTTCAACCACTACTTCTACATCGATTTCTTTTTTAGTACTGAAAAGGTTATTTATTTCTTCATTTTTATCATTGATCCAAAGGTATGTAAACTCGTCTTTTTCTTTTTTCTTAGAACCGGACAAGGACATACTTTCACTATTAAGATAGTGCTCTAGTTGTGCAGCTGTAGGTTTGTCTACGCTACACACTTCAATAATACCCAGTGCTCCTTTTTCCTTAGCTAACTGTCTTTTTTCTCTGGTTTTTGAAAAAGAAGTTCTAATTGCTTTATTATCCTTGCTTCCTATAATGCATATTACGTACTTTCCAGTGACATCGATATTTTTATAATCCTCTTCTAATCCATAATTTAGAAAAACTGCTTTTCCTTTATACGAGGTATTTATCTTGTTCATGATGAAAATCTCATCCAGAGAAATACTTTCAGCCTTAAAAGTTGTTTTTGATGCTGCAGAAATCTTTTTTAACGCTACAGGTTGAAGATAACTATCGGTGTCTGGTATAGGTTTCACTCCATAGCTTCTTAACATATTGGCTAAATATTGAGCGGCAATTTTATTTTCTGGAGATCCCGTTTGTCGTCCTTTTAATTCATCTGAGGCCAGAAAATAGATATAGCCTTCAATTTCACTTTTGGAAACTGTTGATTTAACTTTTTCAACATCATCTTGAGCATTAATAAAAAATGGAAAGACAAAAAGTAAAAAAAATAGAGTCTGCTTTTTTAGTTGTAATGACGATATGTGATACATGATTGTAGTGAGTTATAGGTGTAGTATTATATAGTATGTTTTTAACTTTCTTCTCAAAGATAGTAATTGTAATCAAAAAGTACTTTAGCTGTTTTGATAGGTCGTATTTTATCATAGATTATCCAAAACAAATGTTAATTCTGATTTCTTCGATGGGTCAGGTGTCTCAATCTTATATAAAATATGCTAACTTTAATGTATGAAAGAGAAAAAGAGAATTTTTAAGAAAGGATTCAGTTTTAAAGTTTATGAAGCTCCAGAACAATCTCCATTCGATAAACTTTTTGACATTTTTCAAGAAATTATTACTCACACCTCTGGTGATCTTGATGAAGCATTGGATTGGATGAAAGAACTTGATAAAGAATATCAATTAACTGATGATGAGTACACTTTGGATGATTTTGTTGAAGACCTGAAGAAGAAGGGGTATATTCGAGAAGAAATAAAACCAGATGGGGACGGAAAAATGTCCATTACCGCAAAAACTGAACAAGCAATACGCAAACGCGCTTTAGATCAAATTTTTGGTAAATTGAAGCGTAGTGGAGCAGGCAATCACCGAACTAATTATATTGGTAGGGGGGATGAGCATGCGGGAGAGTTTAGAAGTTATCAATATGGAGACTCTTTAGAACGAATCTCTATGACAGAGAGCTTGAAAAATGCTCAAATCAATCATGGAATTGGAGATCTTAATCTTACTGAAGATGATTTAGTAGTTGAAGAAACCCAATACAAAGCACAAATGAGTACGGTATTAATGATTGATATCAGTCACAGCATGATTTTGTATGGAGAGGATCGTATTACCCCTGCAAAAAAGGTAGCTATGGCATTGGCAGAATTAATAACAACGCGATATCCTAAGGATACTTTGGATATTTTGGTTTTTGGTAATGATGCCTGGCCTATTGCAATTAAAGATCTTCCTTATTTGCAAGTAGGACCATATCATACTAACACCGTAGCGGGATTGCAATTGGCAATGGATATGTTACGCAGAAAACGTAATACCAATAAACAAATTTTTATGATAACCGATGGTAAACCTAGCTGTCTTAGAATGCCAGATGGTCAATATTATAAAAATAGTAATGGTTTGGATAGGCATATTGTTAATAAATGTTATATGATGGCCCAACAAGCACGCAGGCTTCATATTCCTATCACGACTTTTATGATAGCTCAAGATCCATATTTGATGCAATTTGTAAGAGAATTCACTTATGCCAATCAAGGGAAAGCATTTTATACAGGGTTAAAAGGCTTAGGAGAAATGATTTTTGAAGATTATGAAACCAACAGAAGAAAAAGAATAAAAGGCTAGATCAATTATAAACTTTGAATCAAAATTTATTGCTATAAAGAAATAAACACTTATGAAAATTGATACTATAAAAACTTTAGGTCAACTAAAAGAATCTGAATATAAAAGTAAGTCGATTAAAGATGAATTGAGAGATAATCTAAGAACAAAAATTAGTAATGATGAAGAAACCTTTACTGGTATTCATGGATATGAAAATACAGTAATTCCAGAACTGGAAAGAGCTATTCTTTCCAGGCATAATATTAATTTGTTAGGACTACGAGGGCAGGCAAAAACTCGATTAGCAAGACAAATGATTAATTTGCTGGATGAATGGATTCCTGTGGTTGAGGGCTCAGAGATTAATGACGATCCGTTTAATCCCATTTCTAGATATGCGGTTACGACATTAGCAGAAAAAGGAGATGATACTCCTATAGTTTGGTTACATCGATCTGATCGGTTTGCAGAAAAATTGGCAACACCAGATGTTACCGTAGCCGATATTATTGGAGATGTAGATCCAATAAAAGCAGCCAATCTAAAACTGAGCTATGCTGATGATCGCGTAATTCATTTTGGGATGATTCCAAGAGCAAATCGTTGTATTTTTGTGATTAATGAGTTGCCAGATTTACAAGCTCGTATCCAGGTGGCTCTATTTAATATTTTGCAAGAAGGCGATATTCAGATCAGAGGGTTTAAATTAAGATTACCATTAGATATTCAGTTTGTATTTACAGCTAACCCAGAAGATTATACAAATAGAGGAAGCATTGTTACTCCACTAAAAGATAGAATTGGATCTCAAATCCTGACGCATTATCCCGAAACTATTGAAATTGCCAGGACAATAACTCAGCAGGAGGCTAAACTCGATTCTAGACAAAGTGATTTAGTATACGTACCTAATCTTGCCAAGGATCTATTAGAGCAAATTAGTTTCCAGGCTAGAAACAGTGAATTTATAGATCACAAAAGCGGAATAAGTGCTCGGATGAGTATTACCGCTTATGAAAACCTTTTGAGTACGGCAGAATATAGAGCACTAAGGGCTGGCGATACGAGTACCTTATTAAGATTAAGCGATTTTATCGGCGTAATTCCTTCAATAACCGGTAAGGTAGAATTAGTATATGAGGGAGAACAAGAAGGAGCTGCTTCTGTGGCGCAAACCTTAATTACAGAGGCGGTAAAAACATTATTCTCAGATTATTTTCCTAAAATTGAGAAGCTTGAAAAAGAAGGTTTTGAAAGTCCTTACCAAGATTTAATAAATTGGTTTTTTGAAGAAAGTGGTATTGAATTATTAGATGATATATCTGATCAAGAGTACAAGAAAAAACTAGCTTCGATTCCTCCTTTAGACGATTTGATCAAAGAATATCAACCAGAAATTGAAGAGAAAGATTCTTATTTTATGAAAGAGTTTTTGTTGTGGGGTTTAGTTGAATATAAAAAATTAAGCAAACATAGACTTTCTGAAGGTTTTCATTTCAAAGACCTTTATGGTAGCTATATAAGTGGGCTTTAAGTTTTGTTTACTTTTTTGGATTATATATCCCTAAAGTATTTATGCTGGTGCTCAATTATAAAACATTTTACAGTCAACTTTATTTCAATTACCAGTAAGCGACAAAAAAACGCTCAAAAGAACCATCTCCGTTATTCATCCATAATAACGGAGATTTTTTTTGTGCATATTGAAGATGTAGTTGTTTATAGATGTCATCATAAGAAAACCAGGTATCGCAATATTTGGGGTTTACAATCCAATTTTGCTTTATAGGGATATGAAATTGTTTAGAGGTATATCTTTTTGAATTAAAATCTTTAAATTTTATCCAATATCCTATGATACAATCATTATTTATATATGTAAAAGTTTCGTGTTTTAAAGAATAGGGAACAAATAAATTTACCAAATAACAGGCCTGTTGTTTAACGCGATTTAGTTCTATATTTAATTCTTTTAAAACCTCTTTGGTTTCATTTTTATAAAGTAATGGGAACTGTTTGTTTTTTAACTTTTCAATTTTCTGGAGTAAAGAATCTTTACGATTTGGACCAATCCACCTATGCATTTCTTCATTGATATCGGGGTCATATACATAAAATTTATAGATCAATTCAATATGTAGGATTTCTTCTTTAATAAGATCTTTTATTAAAAAATCAAGCTCACCAATGGTGATTTTTTGTTTAAAAATTTGAATGTTTTTGGCAATTATCTGATAGTTTTGAGAGGCACTAACACAATATTCAAAAAAATGTTCAATTCGTTTACCTAAAACTTCGTTATCGCTAATGGTTAAGTTTATACTATTAGGTAGTAATGAGCTTTTGGATATTACATTAAAATCAAAAAGGGCTAGACCAAGAAAAGAATCAAAATTGTGGATAGCCGCGCTATTTAGAAATCCTGCATATTGTTGCTTCAAAATTGCCAAAACGTAATGTTAACTTTGGAAGAAGGAAAAATATTTCTTAAGCATTGGTTTAAGAATTTTATGATCAACAGGTTTTGATACAAAATCATCACAACCGGCATTTAAAGCTCTTTTTATATCTTCTTGGGTTGAGTATGCTGTTTGCGCAATTACCGGTAGACTAGGTCTTAGTTTTTTTATTTTCCTTGTGGCTACATATCCATCCATTATTGGCATTTTTATGTCCATTAAGACTAGGTCAATATTTTCATTGTTCTCACAGATATCAACGGCTTTTTTTCCATTTTCTGCTCGATGAATAACGAATTTATAGCCTTTCATTTTTTGCAGAATTGTTTTTAGAAACAAGAAATTCACTTCGCCATCTTCTGCTATCAAAATTACATGCTTAAATGGTTTAACTAAATTTTCATCAGAATCTGATTTCATAGTATTTTTATTGGAGTCAATAATTGGATGGTACGGTATTGAAAGTTGAAATGAAGAGCCTTTTTCTAGCGTAGAAGTAAATGAAATTTTTCCTTCAATTAAATCTGCATTTTCTTTAGCAATAGTAAGCCCTAGTCCTAAACCGCCATATGTTCTGGCAATTTCTTTTTCGGATTGAGAAAAACTATTAAATATGATTTTTTGATCCTCTGGGTTAATTCCTATACCTGTGTCTTCAACAGTAATAACTAATTGGTTTTTTATAATTTCACTATTGATTTTTACAAATCCTTTAGAGGTAAACTTAATCGCATTATCAATAAGTTTACTTAGAATTTTTTCAACTTTTGATTTATCAATTAATACAAGAGAATTTTCTCTAGATATTGCACTTTCATGATGTAATCTTATGTTTTTTTCTTCTGCAGTTTTTTCAAAAGTAGTAATAAGCTTCTGAAATAAATCATCCAGCATAGTTTCTTCCTCTATTATTTCAAATTGTTTAGATTGTAGTTTAGAAATTTCCATAATATCATCAATAATGTCCATTAGTTGTTTACCACTATTAATGATGATATCAGTATAACTTTTTCTTTGGTCAGGAGTTATTTCGGCATCGTTAAGAAATTCAGAGAACCCCATTATACCATTCATTGGTGTTCTGATTTCATGGGATATATTATTGATGAAATTGGTTTTAAGTTTATTGCTGTTTTCTGCATTTTCTTTTGCAATGCGCAATTCTCTTGTCTTTTGTTTTATTTTAAACTTGAGATATCTATTAATTAATAGTATTGTCAACAATACAATGATAATACCAATTGAGAAAATTACCCAAAATATAGTTTTTTGATAAAATGGGGTAACTACATTAAATATCCAATTGTCCAGAATGATTTGTTTTTCCTTTCTGGTTATTGCTTTAGTTCCTTTGGATATAATTTCGTTTAGAATTTTATTCTTTTTAAAGACAGCAATCCCAGTTTTATATATAAAATCGGTTTCTCCAACGATTCTTAAATTATTTAGGTTTTTTGTTCTAATCAAATAATGTACTACAGCTTTTGGACCAATATATGCGTCATACTCTCCCGAATTTAATTTTTGTAAACATACCAAATCGTCTACACCGCCAACGGCTATATTGATATTTTGGTATTTATTTTTCAAAATTTCTGCTATTGCATAATCTTTAGGTAGTACTATAGTTTTATCTACATATTTTGAAATGTTGTCGTCCAGTTGATCCTTCTTTCTGGCAACAATCATATGAGGACTTTCAAATAGAAAGGCATAAAAATTGAGGAATTTTTCCCTTTCAGGTGTAGGATGTATTTCGACAATCATATCCACCTTTTCGTCTCTTACATCTTTCATAAGTTCGGGCCATGTATTGTAAATTTTTTGATGAAATTTATACCCGATTTTTTTTTCGACTAGTTCAAGATATTCCGTAAAAACCCCATCTACATTACCTTCTTGATTTATAATCTGATAAGGAGGGTGAAATGGATAGATTGCCACTTTAATACTGTCTTGTTGTTGTAGCCACTCAACTTGTTTTTCATTCAATATTGATGAATCCTTTGAGCAAGATGAAAATAATGCAAAGACTAGTATGAGAAGTAAGAAAAGGGGTAATTTTATACGCATTTCATAGGTTTTCTTCAGGGATTATCTTTAACATTTCTTTAATAAAGATAGTACAATAGTAACACTTTTAAAAATACAAGTCTTAAAAATAGTTTTTAATCATTTCTTGTAAACGCTCTAATCTCGACTCTTGTAGAGCTTTTTGTATATAATTTAGATGAATTCATTGACTATAATTTTGGTTCGTGGGGTAGTGTAACTATAAAAGTAGATCCTTGATTTAGTGTTGAAGTAAAGGAAATATTTCCTTTAAGTAGTTGGGCATTTTTTCGTGAGATGGATAGCCCTAATCCAAGACCGTCATATGCTTTTGTTATTTCTCTTTCTGATTGTGAGAAATTTCTAAATATTAACTCTTGATCTTTTTGTTTTATCCCAATACCTGTATCTTTTATTTGAAATATCAGGCTGTTGTCCTTTATTTCGCACAAAACTTCTACACCGCCATTTTCGGTAAATTTAATAGCATTATCGATTAAATTGTATAATATTTTTTGAATTTTGTACTTATCCGTTTTTATGATATTTTGGTTCTCTGATACTGTGTTGTTAAAACTTAAGGTGATATTTTTATGGTTTGCTTTATCTTTAAAAACCATATACAATGTTTGTAGTAATTGAGTAAGATCTGTATTTTCTACAGATACTCCGACTTGTTCGCTATGCAAATTTGAAATTTCTACAATATCTTCTATAATATGTTTTAGGCGATTACTACTTTCTATTACAATATTTGTATATTCTTTTTGCTTTTCTTCGGTTAGTTCAGGGTCATTAAGTAATTCTGAAAAACCGATAATACCATTCATAGGTGTTCTTACTTCATGAGATATATTATGGATAAAAGCGGTCTTTAATTTATTACTTTCTTCTGCTTGTTTTTTAGCTATAATAAGTTCTCTAGTTTTTTTCCTGATTAGATATTTTAAATACCGATTTAGTAAAAGAATGATAATTATGATCGATAAGATAATGCTGGTTGTATATATCCAAAATATTGGTTTTTTGTAGAACGGTTTTATGTTGGTGTATAACCAATTATTAAATATGGTTTCTTTTTCATTATCCGTAATAGCATTGGTTGTTTTTCTTATAATTTGATTAAGTGTACCATTGTTATTTTGTACGGCTATACTAGGAGCGTAAACATATGGAGTTTCAGAACCAATTTTGAGATTGTTCAAATTTCTGGTTTTTATCAAATAATTTGCTACAGCTTTTGGCCCTATATATGCATCTGATACACCATTATTAACTTGTTTTAAACAAGCTAAATCATCTATTTCTGTTAAGATATTAAGTTCGGGTTCTTCATTTTTTAAGATTTCATGTATACCATAATCTAAAGGTACAGTAATGGTTTTTGTATTGGTATAGTAGTCTTCTAGTTTTGTTCCTGAAAAAGTATTTTTTCTTGAGATAATAACATAACTAGACTCAAAAAGTTTGGAGTAAAATTTTAGATAGGAATCTCTTTCAGAAGTTTGTTGTATTTCAAGTACGATATCAATCTTGTTATTCTTGGCGTCACTAAGTAATTGTTCCCAATTGGTATATAGTTTTCTCTTAAACTTATAATCAATTTTTTTTTCTATTAAGTCAAGGTAATCAATTAAAACCCCATCAATTTTTTCATTGTCATTAATGAACTGATATGGTGCGTAATATGGAAACAAAGCAACCGTAATGTTTTGGTTGTCGTCCAGCCATTTTTTTTCATCCTCATTGATACTTTCGGGAGAAGAGCAAGAATAAAAGTAGAAACATATAGAAATAGAAATAGCAAGAAAAGGATAAAGATGTTTTTTTATCATAGTTTAATTAATAAAATAGCCCCTTACTTTTCTTCCTACTGTATTAAAGATAGTATAATCGTAAATTCTTAGAAAGAAATACTCAATAATATTTTCTGTTTTTTTATTGAACGGCGTTATTGAAGACTTAACGACTTTATAGCATTTAGGATGCATTACTTTTCTATCATGGTAGTTAGAAAATATTTTCTCAATACTTTTTTTAAATGTTTGTACTGTATTGGTTTTGATATAAATCCCTTACAACCAGCTTCTAATGCTTTTTTTATATCCTCTTTAGTAGAATAAGCTGTTTGTGCGATTATTGGTAATTCGGGTCTTATTTTTTTTATGATTTTTGTGGCTTCATATCCATTCATTTCTGGCATTTTTATATCCATAAAGACTAAATCAATTTTTTGATTTTTTGAACAAAATTGTACGGCTTCTTTCCCGTTTTTAGCGCGGTAAACAATAAAATCACATGTTTTAATTTTTTTCAATAACATTTTCAGAAATAAAAAATTTACTTCGCCATCTTCAACAATTAAAACTACATATTGATTGTCTTTGAGGTTTTTTAGTTCATCCCATACGATATCAGCAGGTCTTTCGATAGGGTGAAAGGGGAGTTCAATTCTAAATGTAGACCCTTCATTCGGAATTGAAGAAAATGACAATTTGCCTCCCATTAAAATAGTATTCTCTTTAGCAATTGATAACCCTAAGCCCAATCCTCCATATTTTTGCGATATTTGATTTTCAGCCTTTGTAAAGCTTTTGAATATGTTTTCGGTAGTACTAGTATCTATTCCTACTCCAGAATCTCTAATCGAAACTATAAGAGATTGATTTTGCACTATATAAGAAACAAGTACAGCTCCTTTTTTAGTGAATTTAATAGCATTGTCAATAATACCGTTGATAATTTTAATGAATTTGGATTTATCAATGATAACAAAGCGCTCATTATCTTTTAAGTTATCATGAAAGATAAGTAGAATACCATTTTTACGGGCACTTATTTCAAAAACAGAGTGAATCGTTTCAAGTGTTTCTTTTAAATCAGTTTCCTCTTCGTCAAGTTCGACTTGTTTGGTTTGTAGTTGAGAGATTTCCAAAATGTTATCAATACTATCGACTAGTTGTTTTCCGCTATGGATTATACTATTGATATATTTTGTTTTTTCTAATGTTTTTAATTTTGGAGCAGTAAGAAGTTCAGAAAAACTTAGAATTCCATCTAAGGGCGTTTTAATTTCTTGTGATACATTACTGATAAAGGCCATTTTTAATTGGTTGTCTTTTTCAATAATATCTTTTGCAATTTTAAGTTCTTTTGTTCTTTGTTTTACAATAAACCCCAAATAAAAATGTATCAATATAGTTGTGAAAAAACCTATCAGTATTATAATGGTTATCGGAATAATGAAATTTGGATTCTTATAAAAAGGTATTGTTTTTTTGTATAACCAGTTTTCAATTATACTTTGAGTTTCTTGATTTGAGATATTTCGAGTTGCTTTATGTATAATATCATTTAGAATTTTATTTTTCTTGAGTACAGCTATACCTGGTTTGTAAGCATGATTTATTGTTGAAGTAATTTGCAAATCATTCAATTCTTCAGTTTTTATAAGGTAATTCACAACTGCTTTAGGTCCTATGTGTGCATCATATACTCCTGAGTATAATTTCTGAAGGCAGATTAGGTCATTCTCATCTTCAATAAAATTATGATTTGGGTACTCTCGTTTTAAATTTTCAAAAATTGCATAGTCTTTTGGTACTACAATAGTTTTATCGGCTAAACTACTAATTGTGCTGTATTTTGAATCTTTTCTTGTGACAATCACATTTGGGGACTCAAAGTATTCGGCATAAAAGTTTAAGTAAGAATCTCTATCTTTTGTTGATTGCATCTGTAAAACGATATCAACCCTTTCATTTTTTAGATCTTCTATTAGTTTAGGCCATTGGAAGTAATATTTTCTCTTAAATTTATGATGTATCTTATCTTCAATTAACTTAATATACTCAATAAAAATACCCTCTATGGTATTGTTGTCGTTGATAAATTCGTAAGGAGGGTAATACGGAAAAAAAGCAATCGTTATATTATCATTTTGTTTTAGCCATTCTCTTTCTTTAGTTGTTAATATCTCTTTATCTGAGCAAGAGGTATGCAAAAGTGAAAATAGCAAAAACGATAAAGGTAAAAGAAGTAGCTTTTTATAATGCATTTAAATAAAATCTTCTTGATTTTTTGATATAAAATGACTCATAAATCCTAATTACGATACTCTTAATTTTTTAAATAGATTAACCTGTAAAAAAAGTAAACAAATTATAATTATTTGCTTATTTCACTTTCATCGGGATATAGAGCAAACCTGCCTTTTGATTTATCATGAACATGATCATAACTGGGCCATGGCCAGCCTCCAAATTCAGTTTGCTGGTATTCCAGAATAGCCTCCCTTATTTCGATTTGGCTATTCATAACAAAAGGGCCATGTTTTACAACAGGTTCATTGATTGGTTTGCCTTGTAACATCAATACATGGGCTTTAGTATCTCCATTCTTGACAGTAAATTCCTGATCAGCCTTGAGAATTACTTCATGATTAACAGGAATGACAAAACCGTCATTGTTAATTTCTTTCCCTTTAAAAAAATATAAAGATCTGTTTATGCCCTGCGAAGCTATTGGAAAAGTATATGTCGCATTTGGTTCCATTTTTAAAGTCCATATAGCGACTTCGTTAATAGGATTTGCTGCCCATGAATCTGGAGCAGGCTCGGGGGCACTTTTATCATTTAGTTTTCCAGATATCAAAGTAATTTCGATAACCTTATCGTTATCATCTTTTATAAGTACCGTGGGGATTTCTTCACTCCAAAGCATTTTGAAATGGGGCTCTACCATTTTTTTATCTCTTGGAAGATTGAGCCATATTTGAAACAATAAAAAAGGATTCTCTTTTTCGGTATTTAATAGTGGAAACATTTCAGAATGTTGTACACCTTTACCGGCAGTCATCCATTGCACATCACCGTTACCAAATCGTCCTGCGGCACCTAATGAGTCTGAATGATCTACTAATCCTTTTTGTACTATAGTTACCGTTTCAAAGCCTCTATGAGGATGCGCAGGAAATCCTGGAACTTTTGTGCCATGATACATTCGCCATCCATCTTTAAGTGTAAAGTCCTGGCCTATGTTTCGCCCTTCTAAAGATGCATCCGGACCAAGTTTTTCATTTCCTTTCGGATATTGATCTTCATGATAAGCACAAAATAAAAAAGGATCACTGGTTTCCCATGGAAAACCCAAGGGTTTGATTTTGATGATTGCGGACATTGTTCTTATTTAGAAATAAACTAAAATAGATATTTTCTTGAAGAAGCTATCATAAAATTGGGTTAATAATTACTATGCTCTTATCTTGATTTGTGCTTTATGTTAAAAGTATAAAATCAATTATAAACTTAGTCATAGATCATTTTCTGTGTCTTGATTTAGTTAGATGTTTTAACCTTATAATTTCTTAAATCTTCCACAGTATACTTACTTTTAAATGAAAAAGCATATGGCGATTCTCCGTGTTCTTGCAGGTAATACAATCTTTCTTTGGCTTCTTGGGCAGTAGGATGATGATCTTGATCTACATACCAAAACGCCATATGCATTCTTGGCATATTTTTGAACCATTCTTTTTTTCGTTTTAAAATCTCTGCATGCGTAGTTTTATAAGTAAAATCAAACAAAGTATCCATATTTTCCCAAACTGACATATTGATAATCAAAAAAAGGTTATCAAAAACAGTAATAGAAGTTGCATTGCCATCGTCTCCTTTAAGTCTCCATATAAAACCATCGCTCTTTTCGGCTAATGCATTAATACGATCAAGGTTGTTTACAAAATCGGCCATAATGGGATCATTAATGGGGGCGATCATTTCGGCAATGTTAACTTGTGCTAGGTACATGGTAGTTTATTATTTTGATTAATATTTCGATCCTTTATTAATATTTGCAGAGGACTTGGCAATAAACACTCTTATATCTTCATTGGCCTGGATTAGATCTTCATTTCTGAGATACATCATATGACCACTGCGATATCCTTTAAAACTTAATCTATCCGATAATTTTCCGTTAGCATTGAGTTGCCACATTACATATTTAGCATTAAAATAAGTAGTGGCACCATCATAATATCCGGATTGGATCATAGTGTGCAAATTAGCATTCATTGCCATTGCACTTCTAAGGTTTTCTCCAGTAAAATTATCTTTCTTTCTATCCCATGGTTTTACTGGCCCAAACATGTTGTATTTAATATCGGTCTTAAATTTCAATTCTTGGCTATAATAATAATTGATTGCAGGAGTAAATGCGTGAAGCCATGAAGTTAACTCACTATTATAATCAGGAGTATCTCCTGCTTCTTTTATATCCATCCCTTTGTAACGAGAATCTAAACGTCCTATAGTATAACCATCTTTATTTCGTAAAAGGTCCTTCCAAAAATATGATTTAGGAACTTCCAGGTTATGTTGACGAATTGTTTTTTTTGATAGCCCAGAATAATAAGCCATTTTAGTAATGATCTCTTCTTTTTTTGAAGCCTCCAAGTACCCGCTTTTTATAGTAGCTGGCAGTATCGTATTGATTGTATATTCTTCTACTTCGGGTAAAATTTCTAATAAATCCTTATTCTGAAGTTCTGCAGGTAGCATTTTATGGTACCAGGCTGCAGCGGTAAAATATGGTAATCTATTAGCGACTTCTACAGGTCCGGCAAATTTGAAGCCTATCTCTGTTGGTGAAACTAAAATGACTCCGTTGAGGTACATCCAATGTTGATTTTGAAGCTCCAGGGCCAGACCTGATACGCGAGTTGTCCCGTAGCTTTCTCCAATAAGATATTTGGGTGATCTCCATCGATTATTACGAGTCACAAAAGTATTAATCCAGCTTGCAAGATATTTTACATCTTCGTTTACACCAAAGAATAACTTTTTTTCGGGCATTTTGCCATCTTCTCCGGGAATCATCCTTGAGTATCCAGTATTTACAGGATTTACATAAACAATGTCTACTACATCCAAAACCGAGTTGGGATTTGTTTTGATCCCATAAGGTTGGACTGGAAAACCTTCATCATCAATTTTAAGAATTCTTGGACCAGTATATGCAATGTGCATCCATACAGATGCTGATCCTGGTCCACCGTTAAATGATATTAATAATGGACGATTTTCATCATTTTTAATGTCGGTTCTTTTGTAATAGGTATATGATAAAGAGGCAATGGGTTTTCTTTCCTTATTCCAAACAGGTTGAAAACCAACAATAGCCTTATAAGATATAGTCTTTCCTTTTATGATAGTAGTGTGATTCGTTGTAATAGTTGTATCAATAGGAATCTCTACTTTTTGGGCTTCAGCGATAAGCGGAAAAATTGCAAATACAATTAGTAAAGGATATATTTTTTTCATTAGTAAAAGATAATGAATTATAGATTATTTTTTAATAGCATTTTGGGCAATAGTGGCCAATAGTTTATCAATATCTTTTTTTGATAGCCATGTCCCTCTAACCATAACACCAGAAACTTGTTTTAGAGCTTTGATATTTTCAATAGGGTTTGCATCTAGAAGTATTAAATCAGCATCCAAACCAACTTTTATCTGTCCGAAAACATTTTCTTTCCCCAGAAATATAGCAGGATTTATAGTTCCAGATTGGAGTATTGCCAAAGGAGATAAACCGGCTCTAATCATTCCATCAATTTCATGATGAATAGAGAATCCTGGGACATTAAATAATTGTGGAGCATCTGATCCTAAAAGGATTCTGTTTCCTGTATCATTTAATTTTTTGAGTAGCTTTCTTCTAATAGTATTAAATTGATTCCATTGATCTTCATTGAAGTCAGGATTATCTGTGGTGTATTGCCTTTTCCTTTGTTTCCAATTTTGAAGGGTAGAAGCGGGCATATATTTCATCTCAGGATCCTTTAATAACTCATCTGTCGATACTGGCGCAAACCATCTTTCAAATAAACTTTGGGTAGGAACAATCCATACTTTATTGTCATTAGCCAATTGTACTAATTCGTCGATTTTTGACTCTTCTGCTAAGGGAGCAAAATTATATCCAAAGAAACCATTATCATTAGGATTTACTTTTGCTGATTCAGGAACTAAACCCTCAAGAAAACCATCAATATGATCAATTGAAGCATATTGACTCTGCAACGCATTTTTGATCCCTACATCAACCGGAACATGTCCAGAAAAGGTAATTCCTACCTCATTCGCTGTTTTTACAACCTGACGAAACACTTCTAGTTTAATTCCGGGATGGATTTTTAAAAAATCATATCCTTCTTTTTGATACGCTGTTACCTTAGCTTTTGCTTCTTCTTTGGTCTTTACTGAGTTTCCATTTAATGACGGGCTTGATGTAAAAATCCTGGGGCTGAGTATTTGATTATTAATGGCTTTCTCTTTAAGGGCCAAATGACTTGGGTGGCCTAACATCCCTCTAATCGTTGTTATCCCATTGGATATATACAAGAATAAAACCTCTTCAATACGTTTTTGCCCGGTTGATGGTTGCGGAATATGGGCATGCATTTCAGACAGTCCCGGCATGAGATATTTTCCTTCAGCATTAATTACGGCAGCATATGCATCAGCATTTTTGACTACATCTGAAATATTTTTGATCTTTCCTGAATCTATTACTATTTGTTGTTTCCTGGATATAGTTCCGTCGACCACATTGATAATATTTACATCTGTAATTAGGATAGCAGTTTTACTATCCTTTTTTTGGGGTTGAGCGCAGGCAGCAATACATGTTAATAGTAAGAAAAGATATTTTTTCATCAGTAAAACATTTTAATTAGATCTCAACGATTTAAGAATTCATATGTTCTGCGAATTTAATTATGTCCTAAATGGCATCCACATCCCGGTCGCATAAAGCTTTGAGATTCTTGATGCCATGGAAAAGCCTGGCTATATTTGTTATTCTCCCACCAAAATTTTGATCGTTTCTTGGAGGTGTTACCAATTTCGTTCATGGTATTGGTGTCATATAACCTCCCATTCACCATAGTATATTTTACAGTTTCAGTATTTCTAATATTTTCCAATGGATTTTTATCTAAAACGATCAAGTCTGCAAGTTTTCCTTCTTTTAGAGAGCCAATATCATTTCCTGCACCGATGTATTGTGCTCCATTTATAGTGGCAGCTTGTAAAGCCTGGAGATTTGTCATGCCTCCTTGTTGTAACATCCATAGTTCCCAATGTGCACCAAGACCTTGCAATTGGCCATGTGCGCCAAGATTAACTTTAACCCCTTGGTCTGTTAATGCTTTACAAGTTTTTGATACCAAAATATGTCCATTTTCATATTCTTCATAGGGTACCATTGTTCTATGTCTTGATCTCGCATCTACAATTGATCTAGGAGTATACTTGAGAAGTTTTTCGTTTTCCCAAACATTATCTTTTTGGTAGAAATAATATTCACCATTCATTCCGCCATAATTAACAATTAGCGTTGGGGTATAACCGGTTTTGCTAGTTTTCCATAATTCGTTTACATCTTTGTAGACAGGAGCGACTGGGATATTATGTTCTATACCGGTATGTCCATCCATAATCATAGACATGTTATGATAAAAAGTAGATCCTCCTTCGGGGACTACATTAATTTGAAGTTCTCTGGCAGCCTGGATTACTTGCTGACGTTGATCTCTACGAGGTTGATTATAACTTTTTACGGATTTTGCATCAAAAGCTTTCGTTCGTCTAATTGATGATCTGGCATCTTCTAATTTATTCACTACAGCTTTAAAATCGCCATCAGCTCCATATAAAATTATTCCGGTAGAGTAGAGGCGCGGGCCAACCATTTCGCCATTTTTAATCATTTCAGACATGGTAAAGATAGATTCGGTATTGGCCGAAGGATCATGCGCAGTAGTCACACCAAAAGCTAAGTTTGCATATAATTGCCAGTGTTTCTGAGTTGTTAATCCATATCTAAATCCTCCAATATGTGCATGAGCATCAACAATACCTGGCATGATTGTTTTTCCTTTGGAGTCGTATATTTTTGCATCTGAAGGAACAGATATTTCTGAAGCGCTACCTATTTTTTCTATACGATTATCTTTAATAATTATAGTTCCATCTTCGATGATTTGATCACCTTCCATAGTGATAATTCTGGCATTCGTAAAAGCAATTCTACCTTTTGGTTTATCAGTTTTTACTGAGAGATTAATTTTTGTTCCGGTTGCTGTTACTTCTCCAACTTTTTCAGGAGAATTTGGTAGAAATGTAAACCTATCTTTGATGTCATTTGTGAAATATTCATCCCCGAGTGTCCAGAATATTTTTTTACTATCTCTTGACCAATGCAAATTGATACCGGCATCTTTTGAGATTTGCGAAACAGGAACTGTTTTAGAAGAATTGTCAAGATCAATCTCTTTTCCGTTTAAAACTAAAGGTGCAATAAAGGCTTTATGTAAATTGGTAAAAGCAATCCATTTATTATCAGGACTAGGAACTAAGCGATTCGCATATTTAGAGGTAACATGAGTCTTTTTGTCTTTACCATTAAGATTTACAGACATTAGTTTTTTGGTCAACGCTCCAAAATACGTACCTCCGGTTTGATAAAAGATACGTTTTCCATCTTTAGAAAACATAGGATATTCTCCTTCACCAATTACAAGTTTATGATCTGCACCTGTAGCAGACATGGTATAGATTCCTGTCTTTTTAGTAAAGCTTAATCCCTGGTCACTATTTCCGTTTTCTTTTCTATATGTGACAAGGTTTCCAGATGTATTGTAGGTTGGGGTTCTATAGATCCCTTTTTCGGTAGTTAGTTTTGTTGGTGTTCCTCCGGTTACAGGTAATTTACAAACTGATCCTAGATCTTCATCATTCCAAGTAACATATACTATATTTTGTCCGTCTGGAGAAAAACTAGGTTCAAATTCGAAATGTGAAGACTGGGTAGTAAGTCGTTGAGGTGTTCCTTTAGGCAAAGATGTTTTCCATAGATGGCCTAGAGCGCTAAAAACAACTGTCTTTCCATCAGGAGAAGTAACAGCATTACGAATTACTTTGGCTACAAAACTATCTGGAGCAACAGGAGAATCGAAATGTAAGGTTTCGGCAATTTTAATAGTGGCATCCACCGTAAACGGAATGTTAGTTACGGTTTTGCTTTCAATATCAATTGTATTGATTTTTCCGCCAGACCAAAAAACAATTTTTTTATCTCCTGATACCCAACTAAAATTAGGATACACGCCAAAAATAGCCCAAGCTTCTTGTTGATCTTTATTTAGTTGATCATAGATTGGCCATTCTTCACCCGTTTCAAGGTCATGTATATACAACACAGACTTAGTTCTTACGCGTTTTATAAAAGCCAATTTTTTACCATCTCTAGATACTTGCGGTCGTGCAGCTCCTCCTGGTCCTCCGGTTACTGTTGTCGTTTTACCAGTTTCAAATTCATATCTTTTGATGGCATAAATCTGTTTATTTGGATCTTTATTGTACTGAAAAGCGCCACCAGGATACATATCTTCGCTATAATACATGTATTTACCATCAGCTGAAATATTAGGTTCGTTGACATCTTGTTGATCGTTCTTCCTTTTCGTTAATTGCAGTCCTGTTCCTCCTGTGATATGATATTGCCACATTTCTCCGGCTCCTAACGAGCGTTGCGATGTAAAGTGTTTTCTAGCTACCAGATAATGACCATCTGGCATCCAGGTTGCATTATTGAGTAACCTGAATTTTTCTTTTGTAATTTGCTTGACATTACTACCATCAGTATTCATCACCCAGATATTATCACCCCCACCAGCATCACTGGTAAAAGAAATCTTTGTTCCGTCTGGGCTAAAACGAGGTTGTACTTCGAATGGAATACCTGTACGTAATGCTTTTGCTTTTCCTCCAGAAATTGGTATACTGTAAATATCTCCAAGAAGATCAAAGACAATTGTTTTTCCGTCTGGACTAACATCGAGATTCATCCATGTACCTTCATCGGTAGAGAATTTATGATCTTTATAGTTAAATTCGCCTTTTGGATTAGAAACTTCCCATTTTTCTTCCTCTTTTTTATCCTTTTTACTTTTTTGTGCTTGTGTAGTGCTACCAATAAATAATAATAGTAGCAAAGATGTAATAATGTATTTGTGCATGTTGAGTAATTTATGTGGATCGAAAATAAGGATTTCCAGCAAAAATTATCTTAAAGCGGTGTTAAGTCAGCTACCCCCAATTGCCACGTGTTTTTTGATTAGCTTCGCAATATTTGATAATTTCAATAATTCTTTTGTCTCGTGTTTCTTGACGTTTGGCATGATTTAACCAGTACAAGTAGCTTTTTCTATATCCTGGTGCAAAATTTTGGTAGTTTTCAAATGCTTTTGTGCTTAGGTCAAATGCCTTTTTTAGATCTTCGGGTATAACGCCATTTTCGACATCATCGAGTGCTGCCCATGAACCGTTCTTCTTTGCAGTTTGTATAGAGGCTAGGCCACTTTTATGCATGAGATTATTTTTGATAAGATCTTTAACATAGGATTTATTAAGCTTACTCCATACGCTTTTGGGTTTACGACGGCAGAAATATTGTCTACGGCGTTCTTCATCTAGTCTTTTTACCGTAGAATCAATCCATCCATAGCAAAGGGCGACTTTTACGGCTTCTTCCCATCTCATACTGGGTTTTTTACTTTCTACTTTGTACAAAATCAGATATACTCCATCAGAACTCTCATGATTATCGTGTAACCATGCTCGCCATTCTTGATCATTTTTAAAATAAAGTTCAGGTTTGTTAGTCATCTTTTAACTCAGCCAACTTAGATTCTATATATGCCATATGTTCTTCATAATGTGTCATATGATCACTATCAAACTGCTTTGCTACTTTTAGAGCTTTTTGTTGTATTGCTAATGCTTCTTTAAAATTGTTATTGGCTTCTAGAGCAGAAGCTAAAATACTTAAAGCCTCAGGTGATTTTGGACGATATGCAGCCAGACGACGGTATACATCAATAGATTCTGTAAATCGTTTTTGTCTAAGAAGTCTATTGGCTATTGCCTGAAGACTGTTTCCGCTATTCCATCGTTCTGCAACAGGAAGGATTGTATAACCGTATTCTTGAGATAGGTTTTGGTAATATGCATCAATATTGGCTAAGGTATTTTGTGTTGATTTTTCGAAAACACTATAATCCGGATTCCATTTTTCTTTTGGGAAAAAGGTTTCCATTGCAGAAATAAATGCCGGAAGAACAACACCATAATGACTTTCATTTACAAATGTTTCAGCCTTTAGTTTTGAGTTTTCTGACCGAAGAGCAGATAATTGTTTTTTTAATTTTTTAGCATTATTCCCTATTTCGGGATCAGAAATGATATCTGCATCTGCACATGCTATATATAAATTTGCTTTACGGTTAGGATTTGCTTTTATACTTTCTGAAATAGCCTCTATAAATGTTGTATCAGGAGTATATCCCATTGCTAAAATATTACCGGCTGCAATAGCAACATGAGCTTGAAATAAATCAGGAGTTTTACAAAACGCATGCATTGCAAATGTAGCCGTAAGGGAGGTGCCGATGACCATTCTGTAATCAGCAGTTCGGTAGTGTTTTGAGAGGTATACGAATAATTCTTCTTTTAAAAATTTTGTAAAAACATCTGGATCTCCATCAAAAGGCATTTGTTTCCAGCTCTTAGACCAAAAACTACTCTTGTTTGTATATACTTTTGGGGCATAAAATTTTTCAAAACTATTTGGGAAGCTCACCACTATTGCTTCTGGCATACTACTTACAGAACTAAGGTGCTTTACCATGCCAGTAACTTGATAGAAGAATTCGTTTTCTAATAAAATAATTAGAGGGTAGGTATGTAAATCGGAAGCTTTGTTGTATGTGTCAGGCAGATAAACATTGAGGGCAACATCTTGTTGTAAAGCATTTGAACTAAGCGTATGCTGATCTATATAAGCTAGCGGTGTCGATTTAGTTTGCGCATGGGTTTTTATAGATAATAGTACTATAAAGCAAGCCCATAGTAAAGTACAAGGTTTCATTGGTAGCGGTTGATGATTGTGTTTTCGTCCCCTAAAATATAGTATATCTGTTAATTAGCCTTAAAAATTTTCTTAAATGTTACGGTAAAAGTGTAAAAAAATGAATGGTTTGCGTTTTTAAACAGTGTTATAATAGAGGTTTACAGTGTTTTTAATAAAAGTATAACAGTGTATTGTTCTTTTTGAGATTTGAGAGCAATTGTATCATGTTTTGTAATCAGGTTTATTATTTCTTTGTTTCTTTCCTTTAGTGTTTATTGAACTTTACATTAAGATTTAGTATTTCACCAATACCAATGTAGCATCATCTTTAATTCTATAATTAAACATGGTTCCGGTTGTAGCTTCACGACTTCTTTCATAAAACAAAAAATCTTCATTGGTTGGTAGTCTTTTTAATTCCAGCTAAAATCTGGGTGAACAAAAAAATCTTCATCTCTCCATTGACCGTTATCATATTCGTATTGAATTTCTATATTATAAATTATATTCTTTGTATCGAAGTAATGAATAAAGTCCAGTACAATTTTCTTTGCCTCAATATCACCGTTATCGTTACCTGCAGAAACTAGATAATCTCCATTATTATATCCTTGAAAATATATTTCGAAGCCCGTTGGATCATTAAAATCTATAGCCAGATTATTCCCATCATCACCTAATACCATTTTATAGTTGTTTTTCGAAATGTTATATTCATCAAGAAATGGGCGAATCAATTTTGAAAGATTTTCAGATGTAGTTCTTATGATAGTTCCAGAAATACTTATGTTATTTGTTTGTTTCATGCTAACTGCTAATGGTTCAGAGACAAGTATTGATTCATTCGTAAGTACTTATGTATGTATGTATTGCTAAGTATGTTACCATTTATACATGTAACACTCATGGGATAATGCCTCTTTTTTATTTATTCATATTCTTTTCCGAATACTAAAATACTTGAAATTTCACCCCATGAGTAATCACTGTTATCATTAGACTCTTCGACATCAGAACTGATTACCAAACTATCTTCGCAAAAGCTATCGTAGGCATAAACAATTGAACAAATATCAAAGTTGTACCATCTTGATCCTATTGATGAGGTGACTCCTAAACCTCTATGAGGATCTTGTAAAACTTTAGTACCTAATCTTCTTAAATCTGAGACAAAAAATTTTATTGTGTTTTTAGTTAGTATTAGCTCATCCTCTGCAGACATTTTTTGAAAATCAGGAAAAGGTTCAGGCTCAGTGAGATTATTCCAATTGGTGTCAAATTCTACGGGTTCAGAATCTAAAGAATCTTTGAATATTTTTAATAGAAGTTCTGCTGTTGGCTTTTCAGTGCTATGTAACTCAACTTGATACAATAGTTTTCTGTAATATTCTTCTTCGGGAACAATATTTTCAATTTGTCCCTGTACTATACCTTTTAGTTCGTTTAAAAAATCGTTGTATTTCATACACGTATAAAAATACACATATTTCTATTTGGACTAGTTTTTGAATACATTATAAAAACATGTATGTACTATTTATTGAATAGTAAGATCAATTTCAAATAAACAAGCAGGTGCGGTTTGATAGTGATCTGGTAGCCCTCGAGTATCTTCTAAGTCAAACATACCAAGAAAAGTAAAACCAGATTTTGTGTAATGATGTATTAATCCTTTGTTATCGCCTAATGTATCTAAACGTATAAAATCTTTTTGATGTTCGTTTGCATATTTTTTTGCCCACTCTACAATTATCCCTACAAAATTATTCCCTCGAAAATTTGGATTAGTGGCTATGCGATGTATATAGACTGCGGCATCATTGTTTTTTTCTTGCCAAATTTGTTCATCGCTAAACGTGGTAGCCCATACACATGCTATTTTATTATCAATAATTAATTTCCACTGACGATTTTCGGTAATTTCTGTTTCAATAAGAGTTCTTTCAAATTCTGGCCAAACTACAACAGTTTTCTTGGCTTTTTGATAGTCTGAAGCTATTTTGTACAAGCGAAATATTTCGTCGATATCATTAATCGTACAGTTTTTAATATTCATGATGAGTTGTATATTTTATATAGCAAAAGTCAATGATATATTTCGATTCTAAAACCCAAAACTTGCTAATATTCTTTGATGATGCACAAAAATGTAAATGTTTATCCTTCTAAAAAAGATGCGTTGCGATTAACTATTTTTTAGAATCGTACTTTTTTGTTGGTTGAACTCGTCTTGTGTGATTGCCCCTTCATCCAAAAGTTTTTTTAGTTTGGTTAGTTTATCAATACCATCCTCTTTTGGTGCCTTAGAAGGTTGTTGGTTTACAATAATTCTTGCAGGTTTACTATCGCTAGATAAGCTCCACACCAGTGATACAACCCACCCGATAAGACTCCAGCCTAAAAAGAAATTTAGAGCGATAATAGCTACTAAATTCTTTTTCATTCGAAGCAGCGCTATTATTGATGGAATAAAGTAAAAACAAACACCTACAATAAGCATGATTACTAAAACAGTATCTTGTTCTGATAATTTTGAGCTAGATTGAAATAATAAAAACATAAATAATTCTTAGTGCGTTAATGGTTACTCATAATGACATAAAAGTAGAAGTGGGGTGTGACTTTTATGTATTGTCGCACTAAACTACCAAAATTCTTTTTTATTTCTTATATGAGGTATTACAAATTTTAAAAACTTATATGTGGTTTTAGTTCCTAAAGGTATAAGAAAGTTTATTTTATTTTACCATCATGAAACCCTGCTCTTTTCCAAGTATTTTCTTCTTTAATCCAAATATTGGTAACTCTATATTCATTTTGTGTACGATTTCCATTACTGGTACTGGAAGTGCTTATTTTGGCACTTACAATAGCCATATCATCATATAATTGCATTTCTCTTTCTTTCATCTCATAACTATGGACTACCAGATTTCCCGATTCTATTTCTTTTTTTCTTTTGGACAAATATGAAATCCAGGTATTTTTATCAATAGGTTTTGAGGTGCTATTGGTGTGCATGTAATTCTCAGTAATCATAGCTGATAGTATTTCTACATTTCCTTGTTTAAAAGCGAGATTAAATTCCTGTATTTTTTTCCAAAGGGTGTTTTCTTCAGTATGTTGTGCTACTATGCTAGTAATAGTAAAAAGTGAAACAAAAATTAAGCTAACAACTCGAATACTATTATGTTTTGTCATGATTTTATTTTTAGGTGTTGCAATGTTGTCTCTTGTGTATAGTAAATATGATATTGTCTTCATTATCAGTATCTATTCTTTCGTGTATATGATCAAAATGGAATTTCTGTAAAAGACGTTTAGAGGGTTCATTGTTTTTATGAGTATAGGCCTCAATCCGTTCTAGTGCTAATTTGCCAAAACCATAATCTAGAATGCTTTGTATGGCTTCGCTCATGATACCATTTCCTTGATGTTTTGGGTGTAAATCATATCCAATTTCTGCGATTTTTCGATCTTCAGAGAAGTTCCATAAACAAATAGTACCAATTAACACTGGATTATCTTTTATAGTAATTCCCCAAAATATCCAGTCACCTTTATGCACCCCATTCTTGATTTTAGTAATAAAATGTATAGCGTCTTCTAGGGTATCTGTCTTAGGTCGCTTAACAAATTGATTAACTGTTTGATCAGATCTCAAGAAGCGAATTGCCTCACTATCTGTTTCTTCTAAAGATCTTAATGTTAATCTTTTTGTTTCTATTACAGGTGAACTAATAAGCATTGTTGTATTTTTCTTAAAAATGAAGAAGATATGATTAATCAAACTTTTTATCCAGCCAGTGTATTATATTTAAGAGTAATTTATAATTTTCTTTGGCGTCATCTCTATTCATTCCAACTTTTATCTTCTTTGGTCCTGCCAATTGTGTGGTAAACATTGCGGCTTCTCCAAAGACTACGATTCTACCTTTTCCAAATTTTGCATACGCTCCCTGAGACCATCCTTTTAGATTATATGTAGGTGTATTCTTATCAAACACCCACGCTGTATCCGGAAGCCTGTTTACATACCTTTGATCAAAAACTAAAATAGGTTTTGCATGAGTAGGTATTTTAATGGCTTGTCCTGTAAATGTGGCAACTTGCGCGACAATTTCGTTACTATTTCTTCCTTTAGTGATAGGGCTTTCAACAAGATTACCACCTTTTAGACTAAAATATGCTGGTCCTTTGGCTAGAGTATCCATAGCAAAACCATTGGTGAATTTAAAGTCAAAAGCTCCAGCTAATTCTTTGGCTGCACCACCCATTGGCATGTGATCGGCAATAAGAAATAGACTACCTCCTTCGGTTACCCATTGTTTGATTGTCTCAATCTCTAACTTTGTAAAAGCCGAAGAAACCGGGACATACCAATTTTCAACATTAGTTTTGTGTAAGGCATTAGAAATTACAAGAATCTTTCCTTTAGCTAATTTTTCTTTTTCGAAAGCGCCAGTATATTCCCGTACAACATATCCGTCACTTTCTAGAACATTAGAGAATCCTTTATATCTTCCATTTTTTGTATGGAAATTATAATGGCCTTCATCTATAAATACTACCGGGCCTTTTCCCAATTTATATTCGGGGTTTGGTAGTTTAGGTTTATAATCTTGATCCGAAATTTGTTGAGAATAGATCGGATTTAGAATAGTAATCAAAAGACAGAAAAATGTGTAGATGGTATTGTTCATGAGTTTTTAATTTTTACTTCATCTTGGTTGAGGTTCTTTAAAATACTTCCACCTATTTTATAATGTTTTTGGTTTCCATTTAATCCAGAGGCTAGAAAAAATGTCCCAAAAAATATACTCCATCCTTTGGCCCGAGATACTAATGCCTGTGAGGGGTTATATGTTTTTATAACGGTGTTTCTTGCAGATGAAGTATGAAATAGCATCCATGTACTTGATAAATCAGTTGCTGGATCACCAGATGCAATATCTCCCCAATCAATGATCGCTTGTATTTTGTTATTGTCAATAATTACATTGCAAGGATGTAGATCGCCGTGTATCCAACAATCTTGTTTATGCGTATCGGTATCAAGAGCTTTTTCCCAAATTTGTTCTATTTCTTTTGTCAATAGGTTTGTTTTTGATTTTGAAAAAGACATCCACGATTCAACATCCTTTTTTCTGTTAATCAAAGGGATACCTCTTAAAGGATTTTTTGGAGCATTTTTTGGAGAAGGGGTATGCAGTTTCTTTAAGAATTGGGCAAAAATAAATGCTTGATCATTATCTATATATTCTTCATCAGCTGTTTGTCCTTTATACCACGGAGTTATACTCCAATGCCAGGGATAATTTTTATCGGGCTTTCCAACCCTATAAGGTTTAGGGACCTGGATTGGAAGTTCTTCTGCTATTATTGGTAACCATTTTTGTTCATTTTCAAGAAGTTGTGCGGCTACTTTTCTTCTAGGTAGCCTAACAATATATTCTGCTCCAAGAGTAAATAGTGTATTATCCCAACCACTATTTAAGTATGCTAATGGTAGGTGTGAAAGATCTGGGTGTTGAGACTCTATTAGCAATTTTGCTAATTCTTTATCAATGTTTATTTCTGCTTCTGGCGTTTTAGGTTTCAATTTTTTATTCTTTTTCTGCTCTTATTTCGGGTTGATCTTTTACGGTTAAATGAAAAATATCATTACGCGCATAGTGACCAATTACATCAAAATCTAATTTGCTATGGTTGATTTCATCAAGATCTAATTCTGCAATTAAAACTCCCGCCTCTCCAAATAAGGGACCGGCAATTACTTTTCCCAGAGGGGAAACAATAATACTACCTCCAGGACAAATATCTTCAGGTTCGTTTTCTACCAAAGATTGATATTCTTGTGGGTACATTGATTTGGTATAGTATTGATTACATCCTAAAACAAAACAACGTCCTTCTAGTGCAATATGCTTCATCGTTGCCGTCCATTGTTCTCTAGAATCTGCAGTTGGTGCAATATAAATTTCAACTCCTTTTTGATACATAGACATCCTTGCCAGAGGCATATAATTTTCCCAACAAATAAGGCCACCTAATTTTCCAATTTTTGTTTTAAAAGATACAAGTGATTCTCCGTAAGCTTCGCCCCAAATAATTCGTTCTGTACCTGTAGGTTTTATTTTTCTATGCACTCCTAGTAGCCCTTCTGTTGGAGAAATATAAAGCATTGAGCAATACAAACTACCATTTGTGTCTTGTTTTTCGGTAGCTCCTATTACCAAATAAATAGCGTACAATTTTGATACTTCTTCTAGTATCTTTAGATCTTTACTCTGAAGATCTATACTATTTTTGTAATATTCAGAATATAATTTTCTTCCTTCATCAGTTCTGCTTCCTACTTTTGCTCCAAAAGAAAATCCTCTGGGATATCCAGGGATAAAAGACTCCGGGAAAACCAAAAGTTCGCAACCTTGCTTGGCATATTTTATAGTAAGGTTTACTATTTTTTCGATGGTCTTTTTTTTGTCAAAAAATATTGGGCTGTCCTGAACAATACCTACTTTTACTTTCACGGGATTACTACTTCATTAAGAGATTAATTATGTTTTCTATGGGTTTCAATTCTGAAGGAATTGTAGTTATCGATTCTAAAACGCTACTTCCGACTATAGTAAAGTTATTCTGCAACGCTATAATACAGGTTTCTGCATCCTTAATTTTTAAACCGTTCGGAACTTTGTAATAGGTTTGGTTGTACTCTTTAGGTTCCAGACAGTCAAAATCAAAGTGAAGATACAGGTGTGAAATATTTTTCGATTTTAAAAGGTGTATTAAATCGTCTATGTCGATTTGGGCAGGCGAATAGATATTGCCCGCATTGATTCTTTCTTGCTCTGCTGCATCGATATCTCGCAAACCTATATAATGAATTTGTGAAGCCTGAATAGTGGATGATAAAAGAGAATTCATGTTTTCTTCTCCTTCACCTAATAATGTTCTTAAAGGCATGCCATGAAAATTGCAGCTAGAAGAATCACAAGGGCGATTAATATCGGCATGTGCATCAAACCAGATAACACCAAGGTTGGGGTATTTTTGATTTAAATAAGAAACAGGAACAATTTCTAATCCACAATCGCCACCAATGGTTTGAATATGGGCAGGTTGAGTTGCTTCTATTTCATTTTTAAGACGAGTTAATTGTTCAACAATAGCATCGTAATTATTGATATGGTGTTTTTGTCCTCCATTTTCATCAGTAATACCATTAGAAAGAGGAATCTGCTTGTACTCTGAATCATCTAGGAAATCCAAAATTGCCTTGGCTCCAGGTTCAATACTTTGACCAGTGCCAGAGCCTTGCCATTGTGGAAAGTAAACTTTCATCGGTTATCTTATTTAATGCTTTAATTCTTTTAATGTTTGTTTGAGCATATTTCTTACAATCAATTTATGAAACTGTTTTACAGGTAAAAAATATAGTTTACCAAACCAATTATTGAATATCACAGTTGTTGAAATTATTAACCTTTTATGTTGTGATTGTGGTTCAAGTAAAAGTGATACTCTAAAATCAAGATGTTTATCATCTTCTCCAAGAAGGAGTTCATCTATATTTTTATCAAATACTTTAAATAATCCTATACGATCTCCTTTCTCAAAGCGATAATTATGAATTTTTTTAGAAGAATCACCCGTTTTGAGGCCAAAAATTGAAACTAGCTTATTTCTAAGCATTAGCAAAATTCCTATCCACTTAGGAGAAGAAGAAAAGAATGCTTTACCCACTTCATCAGAAGTAATTATGTGTCCCGCATTAAGATTTCCACAATAACTATCGGTATAATCATAGCTGGTCCCGATTAACAATGAATTTTGCGGAAAAGCTATTTTTTTGATTTTCATTGGAGTGACTTTACATTCACATAAAAATTAGGATCAATACTTAATTTATCTCCTGTGATTTCTACAGTTTGCCAAGTTGCATTAGGTTGAATCCATTGTGCTTTATCATCAATAAAAATGCGCACAGGCATGTCGAACTTTTCAATGATATTGGTGTATCTAAATTTCAATTTACCATTTTCTAAACGATATTCTAACGTAGGAATTTTAGTCGTACGAAGGTATTGTTCAAAAAACTCGGTGAGGTCAATTTTGGTTTCTTTACTGATATATTCTTCGATCTGTTTTGTTGTAACGGTCTGATGATAGAATTCAGAATTTAATCCTCTAAGAACAGATCGCCACTTTTCATCATCTTCAATAAGTTGGCGAAGGGTATGCAACATATTCGATCCTTTAAAATACATATCTGAAGAGCCTTCTTGGTTTACGTTATAAATTCCTATTATCGGGCTATCGTTTTGAATACTTTTTCTGGTGCCAATCACGTATTCTGAAGCTGCTTTTTTTCCGAAGTGATAATCTAAAAAGAGGCTTTCTGAGTAGGCCGTAAACCCTTCATGAATCCACATATCTGCAGCATCTTTATAAGTAATGTTATTTGCAAACCATTCATGGCCGGCTTCATGTATAATAATAAAATCAAATTTTAATCCCCATCCAGACCCCGAAAGATCAGTTCCTAGATATCCATTTGCATATTGATTGCCATAGGTTACAGAACTTTGATGTTCCATTCCTAAATAAGGTACTTCTACTAACTTAAAGCTGTCTTCATAAAAAGGGTAGGGGCCAAACCAATGTTCAAAAGCCTTCATCATCTTAGGAGCATCTTTAAATTGCTTTTTGGCTTTGTCTAGATTATCTCTTATAACATAATAATCCATGTCTAAGGTTCCTTTTTCACCCTCATATTGTTCTCCAAAGTGAACATAATCACCAATATTGATATTAACGCCATAGTTATTGATTGGATTACTAACAAACCAATGAAACGTCTTAGTGTTATCATCATGTTCTTCAACTTTGCGTAGTCGTCCATTAGAAACGTTCATCAAATCTTTTGGTACATTAACACTAATAAGTAGACTATCTACCTCGTCATACATATGATCTTTGTTAGGCCACCACACGCTAGCCCCAAGTCCTTGACAAGAGGATGCTATAAAGTGTTTTCCATTGTTGTCTTTTTTCCATGAAATACCACCATCCCATGGTGCACGAATAGCTTCTCGAGGTTCTCCGCTATAATAAACTTGGATAGTATTAATACTATTTTCTTTTTGAGGGTCTACAAGTGTTATGAAGTGAGCATTTCCTTCGGACTTAACCTTTAATTCTTGATTATTCTGAAGTACTTTCTCAATCTTTAAAGGAGGTTGTAGATCAACTTGTATTATATTGTGATTCTTTAAAACTTTATAATGAATGGTGTTTTTACCCTTAATGGATTTGTTATCAGGATCTACCTTGATATCAAGATGATAATACGTAAGATCCCACCACTCACGCTCTGGCGTAATCGAACCACGAAGTGTATCTTGCTTTGTAAACTGCGGTTGTTGCGCAAAAGCAAAAAAAGTGAATATTAATAAGATAAAAACTAAAGGTATTCTATTCATAATGGTATTTCAAAACTTATAAGATGGTCGATTTAATTTTCTTCCACAACTTACTTAAAATGTAGGTGGCAACAATGACAACTATTGTTAAAATAATTGCAAATGTATACCTTCCATAAATCCAGTATCCAGTGGCAAAAAGCACGCCATAAATTAGTACACATCCCACCAACATAGCCAAAATACCCGAAGGCACACTCCATTGACTAAAATCGGTTTTGATAGAGACTTGTTGTTTTTCTGCAGCTTCTAGTGTTGATTTCCAACCGGGGCCACCTGGTTGAATTTTTTTGTAAAAGTTGAATAAAACAGCATCATCTTCCGGTTTTGTTATAAAGGTAACCACTACCCAAATGATAGTTGTTATACCGACCACAAGAAGGTATTTTGACCATGCGGGTAGCATTCCTCCTTCAAATAGAGCTAGATTAACAGATTCTAAATTGAAAATTATAGATACAATTCCTGATGCAAACATTCCTGAGATCTCACTCCAAGCATTAATACGCCACCAAAACCATCTTAGAATAAAGATTAATCCTGTACCAGCACCAAACATAATAATATAATCAAAGATTTGTTTGGCATTGGTTAGCTTAAGCGCTAAAACGGTACTTATAATCATTAAAACAGCAGTAGAAATTCTACCTACTAATACCAATTCTTTTTCTGAAGCATTTTTATTGACTTGTTGGACATAAAAATCATTTACTATATACGAGGAACCCCAATTAAGATGCGTAGAAATTGTTGACATAAAAGCAGCAATTAATGACGCTAATACAAGTCCTAATAACCCTGAAGGCAATCGGGTAAGCATTGCCGAATATGCTAAATCATGTCCAATTTTATCCTTTTGTACTTTTTCTTCAGGGAAAGCTTGACGTATAGCGGTAAGCCCTTCGGACGCAAAATAGTAGGTGTCCATACGCTCTTTTTCTTTATCGGTAAGTGCTCTGGTTTCTTCTAATTTTTGCATCTCGATGTAATTGTACTTTGCCGCTTCCATAGTATTAGCATCATCTTTTGGGTAAAGAACCAATGAAGCTAAAGCCACTAAAATCCATGGCCACGGACGTATAGCATAATGCATAATATTGAAGAAAAAAGTAGCACCAATGGCATGATTTTCATCTTTTGCAGCAAGCATACGTTGTGCTATATAACCACCACCACCAGGTTCTCCACCGGGATACCAAGAGCTCCACCATTGCACCGCTAGTGGGATGATTAGTAGAGTAATTAACAACTCGGTATTATCAAAATCTGGTAAAAGAGAGATTTTATCTACTACCTGTGGGTGCGTAATCAAGTTTGTAACACCATTTACTTCTGGAAGATTAATACAATAATAGGCCGCGCCTATAGCTCCTACCATTGCAGTAAAAAATAATACAAAATCGGTATATACTACACCTCTAAAACCGCCGACCGCACTAAATACTACTGTAATTAAAGCGGCTATTCCAACAGTATAGAGGGGATCTAATCCGAGCATAACCTGACTGATTTTTATTGCGGCGAGAGTAACACCAGACATGGCAAGTACATTAAAGATTACACCTAGATATAAAGCTCTAAATCCTCTTAAAAAATGCGCAGGTTTTCCACCATAACGCAGGTCGTAGAACTCGATGTCGGTATTTACATTAGATTTCCGCCAAAGTTTGGCATATACAAATACGGTAAGTAAACCGGTGATTAGAAAAGCCCACCATGCCCAATTGCCAGAAACCCCTCCTTTTCGTACAATGTCTGTTACAAGGTTTGGTGTATCTGTAGAGAATGTAGTTGCAACCATGGATAACCCTAAAAGCCACCAAGGCATATTTCTTCCCGAAAGGAAAAATTCGCTTGTGTTTTTTCCGGATTTTTTAGAAACTACAATTCCTATAACCAGGGTTAGGGTAAAGAAAGAAAATATTAAAATAAGGTCTAGGGTAGATAATGTGATCATTAAGATGATTTTTTAAATGTGTAAATCTTTATTGTTGCTAAAAATAGTGTCTTTTACGTGTTTAACATAGTTACGTCCAATAGGAATTTTTTTGGAGTCGATCTCCACCAGATTTCCTTCTACTGATTTTATTTTATCTATGGCGATAGTGTAAGATCGATGTACACGTATAAAGTTAGAGTTAGGTAACTCTTCAGTAATACCCGTGAGAGATTTATGAACGAGATAATTACCATGTGTTGTAATTACTTTGATATAGTCTTTAAGGCTTTCGATGTATAAAATGTCTTTCAATAGAATTTTTACTAGCTTTTTGTCAACTTTCAAAAAGATAAAAGGTTCTTTACTTCCCGTGTATTCACCATTTTTTGATTGACTTTGATTAATAGCTTGACTTAATTTATTAACGGTCTTTAAAAACCTATTAAAAGGAATGGGTTTAACCAAATAATCCAATACATCTAATTCAAAACTTTCTACTGCATATTCTCTATACGCCGTAGTAATAATAATTTGATAATTGTGTTTGCTGTTTTTTATAAAATCTAAACCGCTCATTTCGGGCATGTTAATGTCTAAAAACATGGCGTCAACCTGTCCTTGTTCAATAGTTTCTAGTGCTTCTATAGGATTACTGAAAGAACCTAATAATTCTATATTTTTAAACGAAGCTAAATGTGACTCTATGATTTTTATGGCATAGGGTTCGTCATCGATAATTATGCATTTGATGATCATAATATGGGGATTTTCAGTAATACATTAAACGTATTATCTATGATTTTGGTTTCTAAAGAATATCTGTTTTCATATAACAATTCTAGGCGACGTCGTACATTTTCGATTCCAATACCATGTTTTTTTTCTTTAGAAGTGTTTACATTAAAATTATTCGTTGCAGAAAAAATGAGCTGCTCATCTTTCGCATTTTCAAATTGAATATCCAGAGATACGGCATCATTATTTTTACTCCCATGCTTAAAGCAATTTTCGATAAACGGAAGTAATAAAAGAGGAGGGATATCAATATCATCAATATTTCCTTTGATCTGTATTTCAGAAGTTATTTTATCTCCATGACGCAACCGCTCTAATTCTAAATAGCTTTGAATGTAATTAATTTCATTTAACAAGCCTATTTTAGGTTCTTTAACATCATAGAGTACATATTGCATGATCTCTGATAACTTTAAAACCACATCCGGAGCTTTTTCAGATTTTTCTATAGTTAGATAATAAAGGTTGTTTAATGTATTAAAAAAGAAATGTGGTTGTATCTGTGATTTGAGATATTTCAATTCGGTTTGTAGTTGAAGCTGTTTTAGAGATTCATTCTTTTTACGCTCATATATCCAATCACTGGTAAGTTTTATAGCGGTAACTAGGGCTACGACATAAATTTCTCCAATAGTTACTGCTACGATATGATTAAAACTATATGCTTTTTGAGCACCTATAGCCTCAGGCCAAATATTACTGGATACTAATAAAAGATTAAGTTCGGTTCTAGCAACATATACTACAGTAAGAGAAACAATTGCAGCAATAAAATAAAGTGTAAACTTTCTTTTTAATACGAACTTAGGGATCAGATAGTAGATATGAAAGTATGTAAGAAAGATATGTATTGTAAATTCAACAAGATTAGACTTTAACGAATACACATAGTCATCAAAATAACTTCCCCAGCGAACAAAATTGACAATGAAATATCCTATCCAGAAGAAGAAATGATACTTCACAGGAATCTGATACGAGTATGTTTTTTGTATCCAGTTTGACATTAAATTTTGTTAAGTTTTATGAAAAATTGTTAATAAACGTGAAAAAATTATGTGTTTTTTTGTTTAAAAACAAAATACTTCGATAAATATTTTAAAATGTGCATATTCCAAAAAACGTTGGTATACAGAAATATGTTGTTCATTGTTTTTTTAATGCTGTTCAGATATTTAATTTCTTTTTCATTTTAATTCATAAAACCTTTAAAACTTAATAAACAAAACAAATCAATCTTACATTACATGAGAAAAAGTATTTTAATTTTCTCTGCTTTTTTGTCCTTTTTGATTATCGAACAGGTAAAAGCACAGGAAAAAGTAATTTCGGGAACAGTAACTTCTAAAGGGGAAAATTCTATGCCTCTGCCAGGAGTTAATGTAGTTGTTAAAGGAACGTCAAAAGGGGTACAAACAGATTTTGATGGAAGGTACAGCATCGAAGCATCATCGGGGCAAATTTTAGAATTTAGTTATATAGGATTTACATCTATAACAGTACAAGTTGATGCAATTACTGTAATAGATGTCGCCATGGAAGAAAGCTTAGAACAACTCGATGATGTTGTAGTTACGGCCCTTGGGATTCAAAAGAGTCGAAAATCGTTAACCTATGCCGCGCAAGATATTAGTGCTGCAGAATTGACTAAAGTAAAAGATGTTAATCCGGTTAATAGCTTATCGGGTAAAATTGCTGGAGTTGTTGTAAATAGAAGTGCTTCAGGTGTTGGGGGATCTGTAAAGCTTACCTTGAGAGGAAATACGTCTACAAGAGATAATCAGCCCTTGTACGTAATAGACGGAATCCCATTACTCAATAATTCTGCAATACAACCTAATAATTCGTTTGGTGATATTGAAAATGCAGGAAATAGAGATGGAGGAGATGCGCTATCATTGTTAAATCCTGAAGATATTGAAAGTATTACTGTTTTGAAAGGAGCATCGGCTTCTGCTTTATACGGAAGTCAAGGTTCTAATGGTGTGGTTTTGATTACTACAAAGAAAGGAAAAGCAGGAAAATTTAAAACCAGTTTTTCTTCTAATGTTACAGTAGATCAAGCAGCATATTTGCTCGATTTTAATGATAGAGCACAGGATAATGTTGATGATTTTTTTGATGTAGGTACTACTACAATCAACGCAATGTCTATATCGGGTGGTACAGAAAATGCGCAAACCTATTTTTCATATACAAATACATTTGCTTCTGGTGTAATTCCAACACACAAAGTAAAAAAGCATACCTTGAATGTTAGAGAAACTGCACAGCTTTTAGATAACAAGATGAAAGTTGATGCAAGTATATTGCTTTCAACTCAAAGTATTCGTAATAAACCTATTTCTGGGTTTTACTATAATCCTTTGGTAGGAACATATGCGTTTAATTCTGAAACTGAGAACTTAAGTAATTACGAAACTTTTGAAGAGTTTAATTCAGAAAGAAACTTGCTAGCACAGCGTTGGTTTAGAGCAACATCAGATATAGAACAAAACCCATATTGGATTTTAAATAGAAATGCTAGTGATGATGAAAATCAAAAGCTACTTGCATCATTATCGTTACAATATAAATTTAATGATTGGCTAACAATTCAGACTAGAGGGAGTTATGATAAGAATTTTTACAAATTTGAAAGAAAAATTCATGCCACTACAGATGGTACATTATCGGCGCCAAATGGGCGATATTTATATAATGATGTAGAAGATACTCAACTCTATGGAGATATCATAGCAATATTGAATGCTGATATTTCGGAAAGCTTTAGTATTTCTGCAAATGTAGGAACCAGTATTCGAAAATCTGACCTTGGTAAATCCGTATTACTGGATTCTGGAGTTAGAGGCGATTTAAAAATACCGAACATTTTTACCTTGTCTAATTTTGTAGTAGGTACAACGGGTGTAAATCCTATATTAGAACAACGCATTGCAGAACAAAAAGAAGTACAATCTATATTTGCAAGTACTACATTAGGGTATAATGATCTATTATTTTTAGATCTTACAGCCCGTAATGATTGGTCTTCTACCGTATCAGACCCATTCTTTTATCCGTCTGTTGGGCTTACTGCAATGTTATCAGAGATTTTTGAATTACCAGAAAGCATTACCTATGCAAAAATTAGAGCTTCTTATGCCGAAGTAGGTAATGATATTCAAAGTTTTGTGAATAATCCAATTAATACTATTGGTACAGGTGCTGGAGGACTTACACCACCAACCATTTTACCTCTAACCGAATTGCAACCAGAAACACAAAGGTCTTTTGAAATTGGTACTGAATGGAAGTTTTTTAATAACCGTCTTGGTTTTGATCTTGGGTATTACAAAACTAATACCATTGATCAATTTATGCTTATAGATGGTGGGGTAGCAGCAGATTTCTTGGCCATTAATGCGGGTGATTTTGAAAATAAAGGAATAGAGGCTTCAATAACTTTGGTTCCTATTCAGAATGATAATGTTAGATGGGATGCTAATATTAATTTTGCACAAAACGATAATGAAATTAAAGAACTTGACCCTAGGTTAGGAAGAGACTTTTTAGAATTGACGCCAATTGATGTTAATTCATATGCATTATTGATACGAAAAGGTGGATCTTTTGGAGATATTTATGGTAGAAAACTTAGAAAAACTCCAGGAGGACTACCAATACGAAATGCAGATGGTAATTTTACACAAGCGGACCCTGATCAAAATACTCGAGGAGGTTTTGATTTATTAGGGAATGCAAATCCTGATTTTGCTTTAGGATGGAATAATAGTATTACATATAAGAATTTCACTTTAAATTTCTTAATAGACGCAAAATTTGGAGGAGAAGTTATGAGTCTTACCGAAGCTGCAGTAGATGGATTCGGAACTTTAAATAGAACAGGAGAGGTTCGCATTTTTGATGAAGCTACAAACGCCGAAACTACAATACCGGCAAGAGAATATTATCAAATGATTGGAGGAAGAAACGGATTAACAAGTGAATATATTTATGACGCTACTAATATTCGTTTAGCAGAATTATCTTTTGGATATAATTTTAAATTACAAGATAATAGCTTCTTTACCTCTATCACCGCTTCAATAATAGGAAGAAACTTATTTTTCTTTTATAAAGACGCTCCGTATGACCCTAATATTTCATTAAGTACAGCCAATGGTCTTCAAGGGATAGACATTTTTGGTTCCCCATCCACTCAAAGCATTGGATTAAATGTAGGACTATCATTTTAATTAAAAGAAAAATATCATGAAAAATATAAGTAAAACAATTCTAAAGACAGCATGGATTTTGTCGCTCTTGTTTTCTTCTTGTACCGATGATTTTGATTCATTAAATACAAATCCAAATGGATTAACAGATGAACAGAGCGAAGCAGATTTTATAAGTATAGGAGGGCCGTTTAATCCTATTTTCCTAAATATTTATAGATATGATCCCGCGTGGAACACTCAATTACAACATAATTTAAATGCCGATACCTTTAGCGGTTATATGGCACCACCAAGACCATTTGTTGGAGGGGTAAATACAACAAACTATGGATTTGTAGACTTTTGGGATCAATTTCCATGGGATATCCCATATTCTTCAACAGGAGTAATGCAAAATGCAAGATTAGTCAAAGAACGAGGAGAAGAAGATTTCCCGTTAATGTATGCCTTAGCTCAGATACTAAGAGTGGAAGCAATGCATCGAGTAACCGATGTGTATGGACCTATAGTATATTCGAAATACGGTCTGGATGCTACTTTTGCAGAATATGATTCACAACAAGAAGTTTATAATCAATTTTTTGAAGAACTGGATCAGGCTATAAATACACTATCAACCGACCCTACCAACGGCCAGTTTGCCAAATTTGACCTTGTGTATGATGGTGATTTAGCGCAATGGATAAAGTTTGCAAATACACTACGACTGCGATTAGCTATAAGAGTCTCAAAAGTTGATCCAGCCAAAGCTCAAATTGAAGGTGAGAAATCACTGTCTGATAGCGGCGGGCTTCTGGAAACCAATGCAGATAACTTTATTATAAAGGGTGGCGTAACACATCCACTTACTATATTTAATTCGAGCTGGAATGATGTACGCATGAATGCTTCTATGGAATCTATTTTAGTAGGATATAACGACCCTCGAATAGATGAAATGTTTGAAATATCTAATGTTTCTGCTGGAATGTATAAAGGAGTTAGAGGAGGAATGCCTTTACTTGATGGATATACAGATGAATTAGATCAAAAGGCGGATTATGAAATATTCTCCAGATTAGGAGATTCTTATATACTTGATAAAGCACCAACCACCAGTATTCAATTAATGACCGCAGCTGAAGCATATTTCTTAAAAGCAGAAGCTGCTCTAAGAGGCTGGAATGGTGCTGGAGATGCACAATCTAATTATGAAATGGGAATTTCTATTTCTTTTGCACAATATGGGTTGTCTGGAAATGCAGCCGTATATATTGCCGATAATACTAGTACACCGATTGATTATATTGATCCTGTTAATGCTTCTAACAATATAAGTGCACTTACAACAACCACAATTGCATGGAATAATGGTGATGATAATGAAACTAAATTAGAAAAAATCATTACGCAAAAATGGATAGCCATGTTTCCGGATGGACAAGAAGCCTGGAGCGAATTTAGGCGTACTGGATATCCTAAAATATTTCCGGTAGTGGCAAATAATAGTAATGGTACTATTGATACTAATATTCAAATACGAAGATTACCTTTTCCTGCTAGCGAGCGTAGTACAAATCCACAGGGAGTTGCAGGGGCCAGAGTTTTATTAAATGGTCCTGATACTGGTGGTACACGATTATGGTGGGATGTAAATTCTGGTAATTTTTAAGAATAAGAAGTATCTTTAATAAAGTGATAAAATTAAAAGTTTTTTATGTGCTTTTAAACGTAATTGATAATTCGTTTTATGTCATCTGTCGAAAAACTTTTTATTAAAATGATATAGGTGATAGCTTCATTGTACTATAAGCTACTAAACAATTAATTGAAGATAAATAATGAGTTCAGATACTACATATGGGGCTGCCTTAAATAAAAACAATGCAAAACCCTTTTATAAAGATATAAGCTATCGCGAAGCTGGCAAATTTGAAGAAACTCGATTTGAAAAAATTCATAACGTTATATTCAAAAGTTCTGATTATGCTTCTATAATTATAGCACAAGAAATTGCTAGCCTTATTAAAGAAAAACAGGCAAAACAAGAATATTGTGTATTAGGACTTGCTACTGGTTCTTCACCAATAAAAGTATATGAAGAATTGGTACGATTGCATAAGGAAGAAAACTTAAGTTTTTCTAATGTGATTACGTTCAATCTTGATGAGTATTATCCTATGAAAAAGAGTAATGTACAGAGCTATCATTACTTCATGCACGAGCATCTGTTCAATCATGTAGATATTTTGTCAGAAAATGTTCATATACCAGATGGAACAATTTCTCAGGAAAATCTACATCAGTATTGCATTGATTATGAGTTGAAAATAAATGCAGCAGGAGGGTTGGATTTTCAATTATTAGGGATAGGAAGAACCGGGCATATAGGTTTTAACGAACCAGGTTCTCATTATAATTCGGTAACACGAAGTATAACATTAGATCATCTAACCAGATCTGATGCTGCTCCGGCTTTTTTTGGTATCGAAAATGTGCCAAAAAAAGCAATTACCATGGGAATAGGTACAATTCAAAAGGCAAAAAGAATTGTAATCATGGCATGGGGACACAAAAAAGCTGATGTTGTAAAAGAAACAATAGAAGGCGGGGTAACCTCAGAGGTTCCCGCCTCGTATCTTCAGCACCATAATAATGTAACATTTGTATTAGATCAGGAGGCCGCTGAGCAATTGACTCGTATCAAAACCCCATGGCTAGTGGGGCCATGTAGATGGAGCGACAAAATAAAGAGTAAAGCTATTATATGGTTAAGCCAGAAAGTGCAAAAACCTATTTTAAAGCTTACCGATAAAGACTATAATGATCATGGTATGTCGGGCCTTTTAGCTGAAGAAGGATCATGTTATGAGCTTAATATAAAAATGTTTAATACGCTACAACATACAATTACCGGATGGCCTGGAGGTAAACCAAATGCAGATGACACCAATAGGCCTGAACGTAATACACCTCATAAAAAACGTATTTTGATTCTTAGTCCGCATCCTGATGATGATGTGATCTCAATGGGAGGCACGTTTTTGCGTTTGATTGAGCAGGAACATAAAGTACATGTTGCTTATCAAACATCAGGTAATATTGCCGTATCTGATGAAGAGGCAATCAAATATGCAGAAGTTATTAAAAATATACTTCCCGAAGATGAGAAGTATGATATTAATTCGATTATTACTGATCTCAAGAAAAAAAAGGAACATGCAATCGATTCTATTGAAATTAGAAATCTAAAAGGATTGATCCGAAGAGGCGAATCATTTGGAGCAACCAGGTTTTTGGGATTACCCGATGCCTATGTACATTTCTTAGATTTACCTTTTTATGAAACCGGTTCTGTAAAAAAGAACCCTTACGGAAAAGAAGATAGTGATGCCTTATCAAAACTTATCAAAACAATAAAACCTCATCAAATATACGCTGCCGGAGATTTAGCTGATCCTCATGGTACACATAAAGTTTGTTTGGATTTACTATTTAAGGTTTTAGAAGATCTTAAGGAAGAAGAATTTATTAAAGATTGTTGGGTTTGGTTATATCGTGGCGCATGGCAAGAATGGGATATTCATGATATTGAAATGGCTGTCCCGCTTAGTCCGGATGAGGTGTTAAAAAAGCGTAAAGCTATATTTTTTCATCAATCTCAAAAAGATGGGGTAATGTTTCAAGGTGATGACTCAAGAGAATTTTGGGTTAGGGCTGAAGAGCGCAACCAGCAAACCGCACAAAAATACCATCAATTGGGGCTTGCAGAGTATGAAGCAATAGAAGCGTTTAAGAGATATCATTTTTAAAAAATTTGAATGAGAAAACTTTTTATTAGTGCCCTTATCATTTTCTGGGCAGTACAGCTGAGTAATGCTCAGTTAATTGATGAGAAAAAATATAACCTGATGCCATGGCCAAACGAAATAACGCCAGGAGAAGGGAATTTTATAATTAAAAAAGATTTTACGGTTTCAATTCTGGAAAATGGAACTCAACGATTGTACCAGGCTACAACTCGTTTTATCAGAAGGCTTAGTGGAAGATCAGGCGTATTCTTTGAAGAAGGGTTTCCTAATAGAAAAAAAGATTCTTCTTCATTTAAAATAAGGATTAAAAGAGAAGGCAAATTAAAGTTGCTCGAAGATGAATCCTATGGCATTACTGTACATAAAAATGGAATAGTACTTGAAGCTGAAACAGATATAGGAGCAATTAGGGGGTTAGAAACTATTCTTCAATTGTTAGAGTCAAATGGGGATCATTTCTATATTCCATCAGTTACAATTGTGGATTCACCTAGATTTCCATGGAGGGGCCTAATGATTGATGTGGCAAGACATTATCAACCCGTAGAGGTTCTAAAACGAAACCTTGATGCAATGGCGGCTGTAAAGCTTAATGTTTTTCATTGGCATTTGACAGATGATCAAGGGTTTAGAGTCGAGTCTAAATCACATCCAAAACTACATGAATTGGGGTCTGATAATCAATATTACACACATAATCAAATAAGCGAAATAGTACAGTATGCTTCAGATAGAGGGATACGAGTAATACCAGAGTTTGATGTTCCTGGTCATGCTACTGCAATGCTTACTGCATATCCAGAATTAGGAAGTAAAGATACAATCTATCAAATAGAACGTTATGCAGGAGTTTTTGACCCTACATTGGATCCAACTAATGAGAAAACATATCAAGTACTGGAAGATCTGTTTTCAGAAATGGCTTTGCTATTTCCAGATAAGTATTTTCATATTGGAGGAGACGAAAATGAAGGTAAGCATTGGAATGAGAATACTAAGATTATAGAATTCAAAAAAAAACATGGCTATAAAACGAATCATGATTTACAGACCTATTTTAATTTAAGAATACAAAAAATACTACAAAAGCTAGGTAAAAAACTTGTAGGTTGGGAAGAGATTATGACACCCGAGATGCCTACCACGGCTGTTATACATTCCTGGAGAGGTGTTAACGAAGGATTGTCACCAGGAGCCTCGCTTATTCAAGCAGCAAAAAAAGGGCATCATAGCATATTATCGACGGGGTATTATATAGATCGCATGAATAATGTCAAAGACCACTATTTGGTGGATCCAATACCGGATCCTTCTAATGTAACACCTCAAGAACAGCAACTTATTTTGGGCGGCGAGGTTACCATGTGGGGAGAATTGGTGACTCCGTTAACTTTAGATTCTAGAATCTGGCCCAGAACAGCTGCAATTGCCGAACGGTTTTGGTCTCCGAGGTCAGTAACCGATATTGCATACATGAGAAAAAGGCTATCTGTGATTAGTTTTCGTTTAGAAGAATTAGGAATTACACACCTCAAAAACCGTGATGTAATTCTCAGAAATATAGCTAATGGGTTTGATATACAAGCACTTATTGAGCTTACAAAAGTTTGTCAACCTTTAAAAATGTATACCCGTAATAAAGGAGGTATAGAATATAAGTCATATTCTCCTTTTACATTATTTGCCGATGCCTGTACTACCGATGCTCCTGATGCCTATCGGTTTAAGAACTTAGTAAATGCCTACGTGCTTGATCCTAAAGAATCAAAAAGAACAGTTATAGCATTATTAAATTCCTGGGTTCAAAATCACGGCGATTTGCAATCAATCAAAAATAGAACTCCATTAACTAATGATATACTAAAACTTTCCTTTGCACTTAAAGAAATGTCTGTATTCTTTTTGAAAATGATTAAACAGGAAGGAGTCTCTAAACTGGATCATGCAACATTTATAAAACTTATAGAAGAGGCTAAACAACCCCATGCAGATGTCGAACTAGTACTTAATGAGTCGTTTGAAAAGTTATTTAAGCATTTGAAGAAAAACGAGTTATAGATCATAGTAAACACTTCCATTAATAATAAAAATGAAGTCGTTTAGCGGTATTTTAATGACATCCGTATAAAAAATTGCCGTTTAGTCATTGATGTTAATATTTTTAACAGACTTAATACAAACACAAATCTTATACTCATGAAACCAATCTTACTTAAGGTTTGGGAGAATAGTTTTTTCTCCAAAACCAATTCAATGATCTTTATGTGGCTTTTTATAGTGTCACTATTACTCGGAACAACTACTATAAATTCGCAAGTAAATACAGGAGGTAATGCAACCACTTCTAATCACAACAAGCAAGTCATTGGCTATATTACCAATTGGGATGCCTGGAAAGCGGCAAGCGCAGGAGTTCCTTCTGCAGGAGCATTAACTCAATTAAATATTGATTATTCAAAATATACAATTCTTAATTATTCCTTTTTTGGTGTAGCAGTAGATGGTTCATTGCATAGTGGTGACCTTCGTAATAAGCAAATTTATCAACAAGGAACCGTACAAGAACCAGCCGATCTGTTATATGGAGATGTATATAGCAGTTGGGATTTTCATATTCTTTTTGGTGAAATCGAACCTATACAATGGATTAATGAAGCGGTAAAACAAAGAGCCGAAGCATTAGGTTTTCAGGTTACTGTAGGAGGAAATACCTGGACACATCCAGAATGGGGACTTAGTGGGGTATTACCATTACCACTTCCAAAAGAGAATAGCGAAGCTAAAGGATTACTTGAATTAGCTCATCAAAATGGAGTAAAGGTAATGGCTTCTATTGGTGGTTGGAGCATGTGTAAGCATTTTCCAGAAATGGCAGCAGATCCTATAAAAAGAGCTCGTTTTATTGAAGATTGTAAGAAACTCATTAATATGGGGTTTGATGGTATAGACCTGGATTGGGAGTACCCAGGGCCATTCCCCGGAATGAATTTCACAGGAACCAATGCTGATTATGCTAATTTCGAAAACTTGGTTCAGGAAATTAGAAATGCTATTGGACCAGATAAGCTAATTACTGCAGCAATGGCAGCAGATTATAAAAAAATAGAAGGCTTTAATTGGTCCAAGCTTTCCAATACGATGGACTATTTTAATATGATGACTTATGATTTTAATGGCGGTTGGTCTAATATCGCAGGACACAATGCTCCGGTATATCCTTATGATGGAGCAGAAGCACCAGACTTTAACTGGCAAACTTTATTAGAAAAAATGAAGGCAATGGGAGTCCCTTCAAATAAAATAAATTTTGGAGCTCCGTTTTATGGTAGAGGTGTAGTTACTGATGGGGCCGCTGATATAAATGCACCTACCGTCAAAAGAAATGTAACAATACAACCTGATGGACCAATAAGCACAGCTGCAGATTATACGAATTGGCCTTTAGAAGTTTATGATGGTACTCCAAATCACTTCTTTATTAAACAAAAAACAGGACCAGGTAGTGGGTGGACTAGAAAATGGGACAATCAAGCCAAAGTGCCTTATATGGTCAAAGACAATTTCTTTTTAAGTTATGATGATGAAGAATCTATAGCGATTAAAGCTCAATTTATTAATGACAATAACCTGGCAGGTACTATTGTATGGACTGTCTTTGGAGATCTGGAATTTAGTGGTTCTGCACAATCCTTTGGTACAAAACTAAAGAGATGGTCTAGTGTAAAATCACCATTAATTAATAAAATGAATGAAGTCTTTGCTACAGGAGGTACAGGAAACCCTGCTCCAACAGTTTCAATTACGTCACCATCTCAAGGAGCAATATTTAATGTAGGAGATACCATCAATATTACGGCAAATGCTAGTGACAGTAACGGAAACATAACTCGTGTTGAATTTTATAATGGGTCTGCTTTATTAGGGGAAGATACAACTGTGCCTTATGCCTATACTTGGAATAATGCATCGGCCGGAAGTTATTCAATCATAGCAAAAGCATATGATAATGAAGGAGCAAGTTCTACTTCATCGATTTCAATAACAGTTAATGGTATCGGAAATAATAAGTTGCCTACAGTGTCTATAACCTCGCCAGAAGACGGAGCTACTTTTACAGCAGGAACTGTAATCAATATTTCTGCAACCGCTTCAGATGCCGATGGAACTATTAGTAAAGTAGAATTCTTTGATGGGGATACTCTTTTAGGAGAAGATACAAGTGCACCATATCGTTATGATTGGAGTACTGCTTCCGAAGGAAATCATTTGATAGAGGTGAAAGCAACCGATAATGATAATGGGGTGAATTCTGCATCAGTTTCTATTACTGTAAATGGTAGTGGTAGTTCTTGTAATGCGCCAGCATATGTGCATGGAACTATATATACCAGAGGAGATAGAGTTTCGTATCAGGAGAATGAATATGAAGCTAAATGGTGGACACAAAATAATGACCCTGTAACGAATAGAGAAAATGTTTGGACATTGATTGGTCCTTGTTCAGGTGGAGGAACAGCTCCTCAGGTTTCGATTACATCTCCAACAAATGGTCAATCATTTGTACAAGGAAATAGTGTAACAATAAGCGCAAATGCATCAGACAGTGATGGTACAGTTTCTAAAGTAGAATTTTATGTAGATGGAAACATAATTGCAGAAGATACAACTGCGCCATATGCAACGAACTGGACAGCAACTTTAGGAAATCATAATCTAACAGCTAAAGCAATAGATAATGATAACCAAACAACAACTTCAACTACTATAAGTATAAGTGTTACTTCTGATGGAGGTGGATGTGAAAATAATAATTTTAAAGTTGTAGGATACATGCCAAGCTGGCAAGGCGATGCAAATGCAATACAATATGATAAATTAACACATATTAATTACTCATTTTTATTACCAAATAGTGATGGTAGTTTACGACCTCTTGAAAATGCTGCCAAAATGCAACAACTCGTTTCTCTTGGTCATGCGCAGGGAGTAAAAGTATTAATTGCCGTTGGTGGATGGATGGATGGTAATGACTCGCCGTTTACAACATTAGCTGCAAACCCTTCAACAAGAACGACGTTTGTAAATAACTTGGTCAACTTTGTTAATCAATACAATCTAGATGGTGTAGATATGGATTGGGAATATCCTCGAGAAGGTAATGAGCCTCAGAATTTTGAATTGCTAATGCAAGAGTTAGGACAAGCGATGCATAGTAGAGGTAAATTGCTCACAGCAGCAGTCGTAGTTTCTGGCTGGAATGCAGATGGTATTCTTAATGGGGTTTTTGATGACGTAGATTTCTTAAATATTATGGCATATGACGGTCCAGATCATTCTACTATGGCACAAGCCGAAGGAGGATTAAATTATTGGCTAGGTAGAGGACTACCTAAATCAAAAGCGGTACTTGGAGTGCCTTTTTATAGTCGCCCGCAAGCACAAAGCTATGCTTCGTTATTGGCACAGGGAGCCAGCCCAAATAGTGATTCTTTTCAAGGAAATAATTATAATGGAATTCCAACGATAAAAGCCAAAACAGAAATGGCTTTACAAAGAGCAGGAGGTATAATGATGTGGGAATTGTCTCATGATACAACAGATCAACTTACATCTCTTCTTACAGCGATACACCAAGTAGCTGGTGATCCTTGTGGTAATCCTCCTGGAGATAATCAACCTCCAACGGTAGAGTTAAGTAATCCTTCAAATAATACGAGGTATACAGTAGGGCAAAGTGTAACTATTTCTGCAAACGCCAATGATTCTGATGGTAGTATTAGTAAAGTAACATTTTATGTAGATGGAAATATGATTAGCGAAGATACTTCGTTACCCTACGCTACAGATTGGATTGCAACAGCGGGAAATCATGATATAACAGCTGTGGCAACCGATAACGAATTGGCAACAACAACTTCATCAATAATAAATATTATAGTAGAATCTGATACCGGAGGAAGTTGTGATGAGCCACAGTATGTAGAAAATGGAGGCTATGCCGCTGGAAGTCAAGTACAAAATGAGGGTAATGTATATCAATGTAGAGATTTTCCAAATAGTGGGTGGTGTAATGGTTCTGCGTGGGCCTATGCTCCAGGCACCGGAACATATTGGGAAGATGCATGGATTCTGGTAGGTGAATGTGGAGGTGGTAACCCTCCTGGGGGGAATCAACCTCCATCGGTGGCTATTACACAACCAACCAATGGACAAACTTTTGTTGCGGGTAGTACTATTACTATAAATGCCAATGCTTCAGATACTGATGGAAATGTATTAAAAGTAGAATTCTTTAGTAATGGTATAAAATTAGGTGAAGATACCACAAGCCCTTACCGTTATGAGTGGAGTAATGTTTCTACTGGAAATTATATGTTAACTGCAAAAGCTGTTGATGATGATAATGCAACAGGAGATGCTACTACGGTAAATATATCGGTCGGAGATGTAAACCCTCCAAATCCCGGGGGTGATCTTCCGAAGAGATTATTAGTAGGATACTGGCATAATTTTAATAATCAATCATCGATACCAAAATTGAGAGATGTATCTGATAAATGGGATGTGATTAATGTATCCTTTGCTATTCCTACAGTTCCTAATGGTGCAACGATGACATTTACTCCTGATCCTGGTATTTATTCTAGTATACAAGAGTTTAAAAGCGACGTTGCTTTACTACAAAGTAGAGGAAAAAAAGTCCTAATTTCAATGGGCGGAGCCACTGGTGCTGTAGATGTTGATAGCCCCTCTGATGCTCAGGCGTTCAGTAATTCAATGATAAACATTATTAATGAATATGGTTTTAATGGAATGGATATCGATTTTGAAGGAAGTTCAGTTTCATTGGTAGCAGGGGATACAGATTTTAGAAATCCTACCTCTCCTAAAGTGGTACATTTAATCAACGCATTTAGAACAATTCTAAGTCAATACAGCTCAGATTTCATATTATCCATGGCACCAGAAACATTGTTTGTACAAGGAGGGTTTAGTTCTTATGGAGGCCCTGCAGGAGCTTATTTGCCTCTGATTTATGCATTGCGTAATGATATGGATTATATTCATGTACAGCATTATAATACCGGATGTATGCTTGGATTAGATGGATTGTGTTATGGGTCAGGGAATGCAGATTTTCATGTTGCCATGGCAGATATGTTATTACAAGGATTTCCAGTAGCTGGCGGAATTCAATTTCCAGCATTACGACAAGATCAGGTGGCTATAGGATTGCCTGCTAGTCCATCTGCAGCAGGAAGTGGATATACAACACCAAGTGAAGTTCATAAAGCCCTGGATTATATTATCAAAGGTCAATCTTTTGAAGGGCGATATACATTACGTAACCCATCAGGTTATACTAATTTTAGAGGATTAATGACATGGTCGATAAATTGGGATATTGCAGCTAACTTTGGGTTCTCTAATCCGCATAGAGCATATTTGGATGGTTTAGATAATAGAACTACTCTTATTCAAGACAATACGAGTGCTATCAAACTTTCACCTAACCCGGTCCATGGAGATGTTGTAAATATTAATGTAGATAGTAATATCAACAATGCTTCATACGATCTAAGAATATATAATTCAAGTGGTATTATGGTTTTGGATTTTAGAAACATTAAAACCGAAAAAGGAGACAATCTAAATACTTTTGATGTTAGTAAATTAGAAGAAGGACTTTACTTCTATACCATTACAAGACCTCAGGGCAAAACTACAGGAAAACTTATTAAACGCTAGTCCTAAGTGTTTAAAAACCCTTTGATGATATCCCCAAAAATTTATATTGTCAGAGGGTTTTATAAACATATATACTAGCTAAACCTGATATCACATTAATTAAACTTTGTTTTTGAATTGTTGAAAATCTCGAACGATTAATTTAGTTCGGGGTTTTTTTGTTTTCATGTATGATTTACTATTCCTGTTCCTAGCATAATAAGTTATAATCCTCGCAGGATGAGCTGATCTCCCCGCATATAAAAATGATTCCCTCGCAGTCAAACAGTGTTTCCCAACTGCGGGGAAGCATAAAACTTATGCGAGGGAATCATTTTTATATGCGGGGAAGAAGTGAAGTATTGCGGGGGAGACTAAAATACCTACGGGGATCAGGTAATGTACCGAGGGGAAGGTTAAAATACTTGCGGGGACCAGTGATGATAGGAGTTTGGTGTTTTTTTTATATATGTTGCCCTAAATTGTATTTACATTTAGGTAACTTTAATCTTGAATACCAAAAAAAATGATAATATTGACATACATTATCATTTAGGTCAAATTGTTTTAATCAAAAAACACCTTTTAAAAGCGCATTAGTTTTAAAACTTAAAGAATAACATTTTAAAATTTCAACAAAAACTCTAGTGGAGTATGAATTCGTGCTTTCCAACTTTTCTCATTATGCTCAGCTCCTTCAAATTTTTTTGTAATCCAGTTTTCACCTTCAGTATATCCTTTTTCTTTCATAATCTGGTCTACTTGTTTTTGATAAGGTTCGTATTGTGCATCTAGCGTCTCGGTCCCATAATCAAAGTAGATTTTATGTGTTGCAGGATCGGGTAAAGAAGCAGGTAGAGTTTTGATATATAACTCACCTAGTATAGGTACAGGCCAATGCGTAGAAATACATCCAGCTGCCCCAAAAACTTTTGGATATTTACAAATTGCATATAGTGAAATGAGGCCTCCCATAGATGATCCCATAATTGATGTATCTTCACGTTTTGTTGATACGTTATAGGTATTTTCAATGAAGGGCTTCAACTCTTCTACTAAAAATTTAAGATATTCATCGGAATATAGTTGCTCAACACCTGCATATTCTTTAAGGCCTTTTTTTGCTTCTATTGTTTCTGAAGCTTCAGAAGGTGACTTGGGCATATATTCTGGAAAACGTTTTGATCCATTGTTCCATGCGGCTACTACTATAGTTTTTTCAATATTATCAAGTCGAATTAGACTATCAACAGCTTCATCAACACCCCAGTCGATTCCTGTATATGATGTTTCAGGATTAAAAACATTTTGCCCATCGTGCATGTATAATACGTTGTATTCCTGAGAAGCATTCTTATCATATCCAGTAGGTAAAAAAACTTCTACATTACGGGCATCAACATATTTTGATTTGAAATTTTTATGTAGAATTACTTTGCTTTCATTGAAAACTTCTTTTTCGGTAGTTGCAATAGTCGATGCTTGATCTTCTTTAGATTGTTGTTTGCAAGAGGTGGAGGCTAAAAGTAGTATTAAGATTGTAGATTTTAGTAGTTTCATATATAGTTTTTAGTTGGTTTGTGGTTATTATTATTCTCTAAAAATTTTTGATGGAAAAACAACTGGGCTTTCATACCCATTTTTTCCAACTGTTGAGATTCCGAAAAGGAAATTATCAATTACAATTCCTTCAAGAATAAAATTGTCGATATTTCCAACAAAACGGCTGTGATCCCATGTTGGAGATGTTGTATCTCGCCAGTATATTTTATATCCTTCAATATTTGGGTCATTTATTTTTTTCCATCTAAACTTTACAGATGGCTCTACAATACCACCTATTTCTAACTCGGTAACGGTTGGTGGTGCAGAGGCGATACTAGCTAGGTTGATTGCATTAACAGCAGTCAATTTTGCTGCATAATCAAAATTTACATGTGCTACAACATCACCATATTTTATTCCATTTTCTTCTCTAATATCTTGATGTTGCTGGGTATAGTTTTCATGAGCTTCCATAATACGTACTCCTGCAAAACCAACATCATTAAATGGTCTATGGTGTCCTCCACGCCCAAAACGATCAAGTCTATACACTAACATAGGATTCATCTCTGGCATATAGGTGTTTACAGTTTTGTGTATATATCGAGCTAATTGTCGGGATATCCCGTCTACTTCGCCACCATAAAAACGTCTGGATTTTCTTTGTTTTTCAGTTTCAGTAGGAGGTGTTGGTTCAGAGAATATCCTAAACGTCCTATTGTCTATTACTCCATCTACACCTTTTATATTACCAATCATATCATTATTCATAACTCCGATAATATCCCAGTTTTTTTCTAAAGCATAGGCTGCTAATTCTTTTCCTCCAAAGAGTCCTTGTTCTTCGCCAGATAAACCTACATATATAATACTATTTTCGAATGTATATTTTGATAGTACTCTTGAGGCTTCTATGGCACCAGCCATACCACTGGCATTATCATTCGCTCCAGGAGAATCATGAGTATAATCTGTAGGGTCTGAGATACGAGAATCTATATCACCGCTCATTATGATAAAGCGATTAGGATATTTTGTGCCTCGTTGAATAGCCACAACATTAACAACCCAAACATCTTTTGTAATTCTTTTGTTGGTTCCTTTTTTGACTAAATCTTTTTGATAAAATACGTCAAGGCATCCATTACAATCTTTAGAAATTTTATCAAATTCTGATTTGATCCATCGTCTGGCGGCACCAATACCTCTAGTTTGAGAAACTGTATCACTTAAAGTGTGACGAGTACCAAAATTTGCTAATGTTTTGATATCCTTTTCAATTCTACTAGCCGAAACAGTATTAATAATATTATATATTTTTTGATCAGTTTGGGCAATTATAAAAGTGGTTATTAAAAGTAAAGTTGAGGTAAGAATTGTCTTCATTATGATGATTTTAGTGGACTAATTTAAATAAAAGGGGCAAAGAACTCTGAAGGATTAACAAATTTATAAGAACGTAAAGGATAATGTTGTTTTTATAACCTGCTCTATGGGTGGTAGTTATGTTTTTATTTTTGAGATTGAAAACAAGATTTATATTAGTTATAAATAATATTCCTTTTGACAGTGTTGCTATTGGTTCAATTCACGAATTAATAATATCTTAGACACAAAGTTTTTTAAGACTAATTAAGGGAAGAAAACTTTTATAGGGAAATTATTTTAAAGGGGCTACAACTAGTGTTTTTATATACTATTAAATCATTAGTTTATTTTGAAAAACTGTTTTTTTCTTTTTGTTATAATCTTTAACAATTGGATTGAAAGATAATGTGTTTGTCTCTTCTGTTGCATTAATATTTCCACACGTATTTGATCTAATTTTTTAAAGTTTGTTAAATAATCATATGCATAGAATAATTAAAGTAAAAAAAAGTCTTATCCTTTTGATATTGCCTTTTGTCTTTTTTGGTCAGGATAATGATAAACAGAATTCTTATTACGATTGGTTTGACAAAGTATTAGGGAAAGAACATACTGGTTTGTATAATGGCAAACAATATGTTGACCTTGATGTAAATAGGATATATGAAAATAAGAATGCATTTTTTCTATCTGATAAGGTAATGCTAGGGTCTGTTACATATGATGGGCAAACATATTACAATATAGGGATGAAGTATAACCTGGAAAAGGATATGCTTTTGGTTGCTTTAAAATCAGCTACTACCGCATCTACCATTCAACTGATTAGTGATAAAATAGAGGAGTTTGTAATTGAGGATTTCAGATTTAAAAGGGTTGTGGGTTCTTTTGAAGAAGGTGATCTCATTAATGGGTTTTATCAGGTTTTAGTAGAAAATTCTTCTTACTCATTATTAAAGAAGCACAAAAAAAATAGAAGAAAAATTATTCAAGCTGGTAAGTTAGTGTCTTATAAGTTTGTAAGTGATAATAGTTATATCTTATTTGTAAATCAAGGTTTTAAAAAGATAACCACTAAAGCTGATATAATAAACATCTATCCAATACATAAAAAAGAGATTAAAGAGTTTTATGAAGCGTATAAAAGATTAAGAAAATCTGATCCTGATCAATTCATGCAAAGATTATTTAGAAGAGTTATTAATTCATCATCCTTATAACATGAATTTTGATATAAAGACAAACTATTTCGTATTGATATTTTTATTGCTCACGTCTGGTATTTGGGCACAACAAAAAGATTCATTAATTACAATATCTTTTAAGAATGTAGATCTACATTCTGTCCTGAATATGATAGAAGAACAAACAGACTATCATTTCTATTATATCGATTCTTGGTTACAGGAGTACAATGATCTTTCTGGAGACTACGATAATGCATTGGTTACTGATATTTTAGAAGATGTTTTTAAAAACACAGTACTTAATTTTTATGTTATGAAAGAGGGTAAAATAATTCTTACTCAAAATAACATTATATATAATAACCTTCCTGATGGCTTTTTTGGAAAACGAAAAGACAGTTTTAAGATAGAAGTGAAAAAAGTAAGAAAAACAATTTCACCTGTTTTTGCAACTAATAAAAGTGCAGTCAAAAGTAAGAAGATAGAAACTATAAGGATAGGAAAAGCGCTTAGGGGTAACCTGAGACAAAAGTTTACATTATCGGGATATGTTCAAAACATACAAACAAAGAAACCATTGCCTAGTGCTGTCATATCAGTAGAAGAATACGATACCAAAGCGATTACTGATAGTAATGGTTTTTATGAGATTGAATTAAACGTAGGCCTCAATACTATTGAGATTACCTCTTTAGGAATGGAAAATTTTAAAAAGAAAGTCATCATATATAGTGACGGAAGATTTGATGCTTTTATTAACGAAAAAATTGAACAATTAGACGAAGTGCTACTTGAAGGAAAAATTAATGATAATGTTGAAGAGGTAGTAACAAAAACTAAGATAGATGTAGAAGAATCTAAAAACATACCCTTAGCACTAGGAGAGAGAGATGTTCTAAAAGTAGCAACGGCATTACCAGGTATTACCACTGCGGGTGAAGGGGCTGCCGGATACAATGTAAGAGGAGGTAAAGCAGACCAGAATCTTATACTTTTGGATGATGCGGTTGTATATAATCCCCAACATTTTTTTGGAATTTTTTCTGCACTTAATCCATTCGCTATAGGAGATGTTAATATTTATAAAAATAGTATTCCAGCAGAATATGGTGGAAGATTGTCTTCTGTTTTTGATATCACCACAAAAGATGCAAGTGTAGAAAAGTTTAAAGGAGAAGCATCTATTGGCCCGGTAACCGGAAATGTCTTATTAGAAACCCCTGTCGTTAAAAACAAGTCAGGGTTGATGGTGGGAGGAAGAGGAGCCTATGCCAATTGGATTTTAAGTTCATTAGATGATGAGTCTCTTAAAAACAGTGAGGCTTCATTTTATGATGTTGTCGCAAAATACAACCATCAAATAACAGAAAAATCAAAAGTTGAAGCCACCGCATATTTGAGTAGGGATGATTTTAGTATTACCTCAGATTCATTATATATCTATGGTAACAGGGCATTGTCATTACGATGGGATTATCGTTTTAATCAAAAAAATACCGGAAAATTGGCACTATCCAATAGTGAATACAAGTTTGATATCGAATTTGATGGGCAATCTAATGATGACTTTGAGCTTGGATACAGTATAGAAGAAACCGAACTGAAGCTTCAATTTAAGTACTTATATAGTGATAAACTGAATTTTGATTATGGAGTTTCTAGTAAGTTATATACTGTTAGACCTGGAAAGATTAGTCCTAAAGGACCTGAATCTATAGTAGCTCCTTTTGAAGTTGACAAGGAAAGAGGTCTTGAATCGGGCATTTTTTTAACTTCAGAAATAGATATAACTAAAAAGCTTTCGCTTAGTGCAGGGATTAGATACTCTGTTTTTAATGCATTAGGAAGTGGTACTCAGAATATATATCAAGAAGGAGTTCCTAGAAGTGAAGGAACTGTAGAAGAGACTTTATCTTTTGATGAGAATGAAATCATAGAAACGTATGGAGGACCTGAGTTTAGAGTTTCTGGAAGATATTTATTAGGAGAAGACTTATCCATAAAAGCTTCCTATAATAAGACTTTTCAATATATACATACCCTTTCTAATAATACAACGGTATCTCCTATCGATACGTGGAAGCTTTCAGACCTTAATATAGAACCACAAAGTTCTCAGCAATATGCATTAGGCGCATACAAAAATTTTGATGATAATGCTTACGAATTAAGCTTGGAAGGTTTTTATAAAGAATCTAAAAACATTCTGGATTTTAAAACAGGAGCAGAAATCTTATTAAACGAAAATGTTGAAACCGAAGTATTACAAGGAAATGGAAAAGCATATGGAGTTGAGGTTCTTCTTAAAAAACAAAAAGGAAAACTTTATGGTTGGCTTGGTTATACGTATTCTCGTTCTTTAATACAGCTTGATAGTCAATTTAGAGATGAACGTGTTAATAACGGCGATTTTTTCTCTTCTAACTTTGATAAACCACATGATTTTAGTTTAGTTGCAAATTACAAATTGACAAGGCGCTTTAGTCTCTCCACAAATTTTGTATATCAGACCGGAAGACCTATTACTTTTCCTATAGGAAGTTTTACATTCAATGGGGCAGATTTTACTGTGTTTAGCGAGAGAAACAAGTTCAGAATCCCTGATTTTTATAGGCTAGATATAGGATTTAATATAGAAGGAAATCATAAAAAAAATAAGCTAGCACATAGTTTCTGGACAATATCAATTTATAATGTTTTAGGACGTAATAATCCTTTCTCTGTATTCTTTGTTACTGAAAATGGAGAAGTAAAAGGGTTGAAAAGCTCGATTTTTTCAATTCCTGTGCCTTCTATTACTTATAATTTTAAATTTTAAAGCAATGAAATCCTATTTAAAATTAATAAAATACAAAAGAGTAAGTAACATTTTGACTTTACTTTTAATCAGTAGTACAATGTGGTATTGCGTTGAACCATTTGAAATTGAAACTGAGACTTTTGAGAGTATTTTGATCATTAATACTACCATGACTGATGAGGTAAAAAATCAAAAAGTGATATTGTCAAGAACCTTTAGATTCGAAGATAGTATTACTCCTCCAGAATTAGGCGCAGAAATAAAAGTTATAGAAGGTTCCGGGATAGAATATACTTTTAAAGCCGAAGATGATAACTCTGGAATATATACTTCAGAAAATGAATTTGCAATAGAGCCAGGTAAAGAGTATGCGTTGACAATTAAAACATCAGATGGTCGAACGTATATTTCTGATAAGGTTACATTACCACAACAGACTATTATCGAAAACGTATATGCAAAACAAACAACAAATGATCAGGGAGTAGAAGGTGTGGGGATATTTGTAAACACTTTTGATCCAACAGGAAATTCCAGATATTATCGATATGAATATGAGGAGACGTATAGATTTAAAGCACCGTTTTGGGTTGAAACTGATGTTAGAGCCGTCGAAGAAACAAATGGAGAAGGTGAAACTGAAATAAGCTTTGAGTTTGATGTACGACCGCTTGGAGAAAGAACATGCTATGGAAATAGTCTATCAAATGAAATCATAATAACTGATACCAATGAACTTTCTGAGGATAGACTTACAGATTTTTTATTTAGGTTTATTCCGGCAGATGATAAAAGGCTCGAAGATCGATATAGTATCTTAGTTAAGCAATTGGTGCAATCCAGAGAGGCTAATGAGTTTTATGAGACTCTTAATAGTTTTTCAGAATCAGAGAGTTTATTTTCTCAGGTACAACCAGGATTTATAACCGGGAATATCGTCTCAGAAACCAATCCGGAGGAGAAAGTATTAGGCTATTTTGAAGTATCTTCAATAGCAACAAGACGTATATTTTTTAATCGAGCAGATGTTTTGAGAGAGGATTTGCCAAGTTTTGAGCTAGAGTGTTTTGAAGTTACTATAGCACCTGCTCCTTTTGAGCCTGAAGAAGATTTTCGTAGAAGATTAAGGGCGGTCATTAATAGTAATAGATTAAAGTTTTTAGCAGCTGCGGGAGGCTCTCCAGGAGGTAGTGTTTTTACTTTTGTTCCTAGACAATGTGGAGATTGTACTGTGTTTGGCAAAAGTAATCCTCCAGATTTTTGGGTAGATTAAGGTTAAAAAATTGTGATAATGTTTAATGTAAAAAATGGTTCTGTGAAAATAAATCCACTACTCTATATCTTTTTATTTCTATTTATTTCAAATATACATGGACAAAGAGAGTCTGTGTTAAAAACAGCAGAAGAACTGTCAGGGTATTATCAGGTGCCTCAAGAAAAGATGTTTATTCATTACAATACGACATTATTATTTTCTGGAGAGTACCTTTATTATAAAGTATATTGTTTAAACACTAAAAACAACCTATTAAGTGATATTAGTAAGATTGCTTATGTAGAACTGATAGATGAAGATAAAAATGCGATATTTAAACATAAAGTCAAACTAGAAAATGGAGTTGGGCAAGGAGATTTTTTTCTTCCGGTATCTGTTCCTTCTGGGAACTATAAACTAATTGGATATACACAATGGATGATTAATGCCAAGGATAATCTTTTCTTTCAAGGCGATATTAGTATTTTAAATCCATATCAAGGAAATCAAAAAACAATCCTATCAGATGTACCAGTCGATACAGAAATACTTCCAGTAGAAAATGATACAGCTGTAGTCAAAACAGAGATTAATACTTCAAAAGATAATACAGACATTAAACTTAATTTGGATAAACAGGTTTTCAAGAAAAGAAGCCCGGTTGTATTAACCATCAATATGGCTAATTCATTGCACAGATCTGGAAACTATTCAATATCCGTAAATAAAAAAGATTTTTTTACATCGGCAACAGCTGTTTCTGCTACCGAGTTTTCAGTATTACATCCCAAAGCTGTTATCAATAAAGAAAAATCGATCAGTTCATCATTTTTTTTACCAGAAATGAGAGGAGATTTAATTTATGGAAAAATTATACCCAAAGAATCGACTTTACCCGTTTCATCGATTCAAATTGCATTGTCGGTACCGGGTAAAAAAAATGATATCAAAATTGCCACCACGAATAATAAAGGTGTTTTTATTTTTAGTTTAAATAAAGATTATTCTACCAAAGAGTTTGTGTTTCAGATTTTAGGGGAGAACAGGAATAATTATACTATTGTACTTAATGAAATTCCTGAGATTGAATATCCTGATTTTGATTTCTATACGTTTGAAATATCAGAGAGCCTAAAGGATCATATCGTTAATCGTAGTGTTAATAATCAAATAGATAATAGTTTTTTTGTTGCAAAACCCGATACGATTCAAGAACCTAAAGAAAATATCTCTTTCTATGGAAAAGATTTTTCTACATATGACCTTGATGAGTATACCAGATTTGCTACGATAAAAGAAACTGTAATCGAAATCGTTGATGATGTATGGACAAAATCTAATAAGAAAGAGGAAAAAACCTTTGCAATAAGAGGGTATTATCCAACTCAGGAAGATTATGAATACAAACCTCTTGTTATAATAGATGGTATTGTAGAACAGGATCATAAATTTTTGATGGAATATGATGCAAGAAAAATTAAAAGAATTAGTTTCGTTAGAGATCGATATTTTTTAGGAACTAAGATTTTTGAAGGTGTATTAATTTTTGAAACGCTTAAAGGTGATTATTTAGAAAGTCTTAATAGAAGCTATATATTTAAATCCGTTCTAAAAAGACCTCTGACAAAAAAGAAGTATTACAAACAACGATACTTGGAAGGGGATAATAGTTATAATCATATTCCTGATTTTAGGCATCAATTATTTTGGGAACCAAGTATTACTTTAGAAAAAAATAACACAGTCATTACGTTTTTTACTTCAGATGCTATTGGAGATTATGAAATCTCTATAGAAGGATTTACAAATGAAGGGGTTCCGGTATCTTTAAAGCGAGATTTTAGAGTAGAATAACAGTGTTTTTGATATGTAGATACCTTTTCTGAAACTATTAAGACATAAAACGGTTTCATTTTATTGATCACTTCTGCTCAAGGATATCTCAAAAAATACTTTGGACTAAACTTATCAACACGAAAACGTTGTAGCTTATACCAGTTACAAGAGTTTTGAATATTTCCTCATATCTTAGTTTATGGGACTTCTAATAAAAATTTAGAAGAAGGATATACAGAAAAAGGATTCTGGTTCACACAACAGACGGGGATATGATTTTAGTTCAAAATATAAAGAGCACTTTGGCTTTTTTAGTACTTCCATTTTTATTTTATGGCCAAGCAAATAATGAAGAGATTGCATATTATAATTGGTTTGATAGAATGTTAGGAGAAGAGTATACCGGGCTTTATAATGGTAAACAATATATTGATCCCGATATCAATAAAATATTTGAAAATAAGCACTCTTTCTTTCTATCTGATAAAGTACTCTCAGGTTCGATTACTTATAACGGACAAACCTATTATAATTTAGGAATCAAATACAATTTGGAAACAGAACAGGTTATAGTTACTCTTAAACCGGGTGCAGTTACTTCGGTAATTCAATTGATTGCAGATAAGATAACGTCGTTTTATATTGAGGACTATAAATTTGTGAGATTAGATAATACTTTAAATTCAAAGCACCCAATTTCTGGTTTCTTTCAAATTATTACAGAACACCCCCATTTTATATTATATAAGAAGAATAAGAAAAATCGAAAAGAACGTCTTGAAGATATAGGAGGAAGTAAAATCTATTATGAATTTACTACAAAAAGCCAGTACATTCTTTTTATGGATAAAGCCTATCATGAAGTCAATAGTAAAGATGATTTTATTTCTATTTTTCCAGAAACTAAACAAGAGATAAAATCATTTTATAGTACTCAGAAAAAGATAAGAAAATCCGATCCTGATGCTTTCATGAAACAATTGCTGGAGGATGTTATTTATCGATCTATTTCAAAAAACAATTTATAAAAATGATAAAAAGAGTTTTAATATTTGTTTTTTTGATTGTTCAGTATAGCTGGTCTCAACAGGAAGAGACATTACTTTCATTATCGTACCAAAATCAAGATTTAAGATCTGTTCTACAACAAATAGAAACCATTTCAGATCATCGTTTTTTTTATCAAGATTCATGGATTGATGAGTATAAAGAATTATCAGGCAATTATAAAGAAGTAGATATTGGTACGATACTTGATGCCATTTTTAAAGACACGTTGCTTAACTTCTTTATTCTCGAAAATCGAGTTATTATAACTAAAAACAATGTTATTTATGATACACTACCTAATGGTTTTCTTATAGATACGTCTCTTGTAAACACAAAAAGTAGGGCAAATCATAATAAAAATAATGTCAAGTCTGTAACATTTACAAATGATAGTTATTCTTCAAACAAGACTTCTTTAAAAACCATTAAGATTGGTAAAGCTGTAAAAGGAAATTTAAGCGAGAATTTTAAAGTTTCCGGATACGTTACAAATAACCAAACTAAAAAACCATTAGTTGATGCTATTATCGCAATAAATGGTAATGATATCGGTGTTCGAACCAATAGTAACGGGTTTTATGAATTGCAATTAGGTGCGGGCGATCATATTCTAGAAATAAATGCTCTTGGAATGGAAGAGGTCCAAAATCGATTAATCATTTATAGTGATGGGAAATTAAATTTTAGAATAAATGAAAAAATAGAATTACTGGATGAAGTTGTGTTGCAATCTGAAATAAACAAGAATGTAGATGAAGTGGTTACTAAAACAAAGATCGATATAGAAGAATCCAAAAATATACCTCTGGCATTAGGGGAGAGAGATGTTTTAAAGGTAGCAACAACATTGCCTGGTATTACTACTGCAGGAGAGGCTTCAATTGGGTATAATGTAAGAGGAGGAAGATCAGATCAAAATCTAATTTTACTTGATGATGCCGTAATATATAGCCCTCAACATTTCTTCGGAATTTTTTCAGCCTTAAATCCTTTTGCCTTAGGAGATGCCAATATTTACAAAGGCACTATTCCTGTTGAATATGGAGGGAGATTGTCTTCGGTTTTCGATTTACGAACCAAAGATGCTAGTGTAGATAAAATTAAAGCCGAAGGTTCTATTGGTCCTGTAACCGGAAATCTACTCTTTGAAATTCCGGTAATTAAGGATAAAGCTGGACTTATGATAGGAGGGAGAGGGGCTTATGCAAATTGGATTTTGAATTCTCTAGATGAAGAATCATTAGAAAATAGCGAAGCTTCATTTTATGATGCCATTGCAAAATATAATCATCAAATAACCGAAAAATCAAAAGTAGAAGCTACTCTATACTGGAGTAAAGATGATTTTAGCATTACTTCAGATTCTCTGTATATTTATGAAAATAGAGCATTTTCATTGCGGTGGGATCATAGATTTAATGAGAAAAACAGTGGCAAATTAAACTTGTCTAACAGTCGTTATGGTTTTGATATAGAATTCGATGGGGACACTGATAATGATTTTGATCTGGGGTATAGCATTAATGAGACCGAAGTAAAATTTCAATTCAGAAATATTTACAATAGCAAGCTTAAATTTGATTATGGATTGTCTAGTAAATTGTATGAGGTAAATCCAGGAGAAATACAACCGGCTGATGCAATATCGATTGTAGAGCCTCTAAAAATAGAGAAAGAAAGAGCATTAGAATCTGCAGCTTTTCTTGGAGCTGAAATAGATTTATCAAACAAAATTAAGGTAGATGCAGGTATTCGCTATTCTATGTACAATGCCCTGGGAGAAGGTTCTCAAAATGTTTTTCTAGATGGAGCTCCAAAAGAAGAAGGGAGTATTCAAGAGACCTTGTTTTTTGATAGAAACGAAGTCATAAGGACCTATGGAGGACCTGAATATAGAATGTCTGCTAGGTACTTAATTCTTGATAATTTTTCTGTTAAAGCTTCTTATAATAAGACATTTCAGTTTATTCATACTTTATCTAATAATACCACAGTATCACCAATTGATACCTGGAAATTATCTGATCTTAATATAAAACCACAAAGCTCACAACAATATGCCCTTGGTTTGCATACAAACTTAGATGAAGGGGCTTACGAATTAAGCTTAGAAGGGTTCTATAAAAGGTCAAAAAACATACTCGATTTTAAAACCGGAGCCGAAATATTATTGAATGAGAATATTGAAACACAGGTATTACAAGGAAAAGGAAAAGCATATGGGGTTGAGTTTTTACTGAAAAAACAAAAAGGAAGACTCTATGGTTGGTTAGGATATACCTATTCAAGGTCATTTTTACAATTAGACAGCCAGTTTAGAGAAGAACGGGTTAATAACGGTGTTTTCTTTCCTTCAAATTTTGATAAACCTCATGATTTTAGTGTAGTAGCTAATTATAAGTTTACCAAACGATTTAGCATGACCACTAATTTTGTGTATCAAACAGGAAGACCTGTTACTTTTCCGGTAGGAAACTTTAGCCTTGATGGGGCAGAATTTGCAGTGTTTAGTGATAGAAATAAATTTAGGATACCAGATTTTTATAGGCTGGACATTGGAGTAAACATTGAGGGAAATCATAAAAAGAATAAGATCGCCCATAGTTTTTGGACTATTTCGGTATATAATGTTCTAGGTCGCAACAACCCGTTTTCTGTGTTTTTTGTAACAGAAAATGGAGATGTAAAAGGATTACAAAGTTCTATCTTTTCGATTCCTATTCCTTCAATTACGTATAATTTTAAATTTTAAAAAATGATATCTTTTCATAAGTATGTTTGGGGTAAAAGAAGGATGTTTTTCATGCTGCTGTTATGTTTAATGTTATCAAATTGTGTAGAAGAATTTGATTTTAAGACAGAAGATTTTGAAAGTATCTTAGTCATAAAAGCCTCTCTTACCAATGAACAAAAGTATCATCAAATGAAACTTTCCAGAACGTATAAGTTTGAAGATGATGGTCCGTTAGTTGTGCAAGGGGCAACAGTAAGCATCCTTGAAAATAAAGATATAGTACACACATTTGAAGAAATATTTCCTGGAACATATCAATCTACACAGATGTTTAGGGCAGAACCCAATAAAAGCTATCAATTGTCTATTGAAACGAGAGATGGGGGAGTGTACATGTCTGAAGAAGAAGTATTACCTTCAGAAAATTCAATAATTGATGAAGTATACCCGAAACGCATGTTTAATGATAATGGGACAGAAGGAGTAGGGATTTTAATAGATAGTTATGACATAACGGGAAATTCTAACTATTACCGCTATGAATTTGAAGAAACATATAGAATTACTGCTGATTTTTGGACTCGTGTAGATTTAACAACCTCATTAGAGTTTGTAGATCGACCCGATGGACAAGAAAAATGTTATAATGGTGGCACGTCTAATAAAATTATTATTACCGACACAAGCGGTTTGCTCGAAGATAAAGTAACCGGACTATTACTTCATTTTATTGATGCCGAAGATATTAGTGTAGCTGATCGATATAGTATTTTGGTTAGGCAATTCGTACAATCAAGAGAAGCTAATGGATTTTATAATGTGATAAATAATTTTTCAGAATCCGAAAGTTTGTTTTCGCAACTTCAACCGGGTTTTGTGAGCGGAAATATTATTTCAACTATAAATGAGAATGAGCGCATATTAGGCTTTTTTGAAGTAGCATCGGTAACCGAAAAACGAATGTTCTTTAACCGTGAGGATATTATTAGAGATCTGCCAAGATTTTCTCCGGTATGTGATCGCGTTATTCCTAGGCAAGAATCTAATGAGACTGAAGATGAGTTTTTAAGGCGTTTACGGGCTTTAATAGCATCTGGTAGTGTTAAATTTTTAGAAGAGATAAGAGACCCGGATAGTGGAAGTACCTATGTCTTTGTCCCTAGAGGGTGTGGTGATTGTACGGTGTATGGGCGAAGTATAATTCCAGATTTTTGGGAAAATTAATACGTTATTGTGCAATTATTAAATAGAATATAGTAATAGTCAGTCATTAAAAACTGAATATTAAGAAATTTAAAAGTGTGAAAATCAAATCTTTATTATATATAGTTTTCTTCTGTACAATAAGTGTACAGGCCCAACGCAAATCGGTTTTAAAAGCGGTCGAAGATGTAGTGGGGTATAATCAAATACCTTCAGAAAATGTATTTATACATTACAATACCACATTACTATTTGCCGGAGAATATTTGTACTATAATTTGTATTGTCTTAATGCCAAAAATAATTTGCTAAGTGCAATAAGTAAAATTGCTTATGTTAAGCTTATTGATGATGAAGGTCAATCTGTTTTTGAACATAAAATTAAACTAGAAAATGGTTTGGGGCAGGGTGATTTTTTTATTCCGGTTTCTATTCCCTCTGGAAATTATAAGTTAATAGGATATACTCAATGGATGCTTAATGCTAGGAAAGCCGGTTTTTTTCGGGGAGACGTTAGTATTATTAACCCCTATCAGGGAGATCAAGGTAAAATTCTGGAAACAAATCTTAGAAAAGAAGCTTCAGACAAGTACGCACAAGACAACATAATAAGTACAAATAATTTTGAAACAAGAAAAGATAATAGCACTATTTTTATAAAGGATACAGTCTACTCAAAAAGAAGTCGTGTCCAATTTAATATTCAAAAAAGTGAGGTGCAAGACGGAAATTATTCTATTTCAGTGAGAAAAATGGATACTTTTAAAAAAGCAAAACCCACTACAACTACAGATTTTTTTGAGTTAGACTCAACATCGGCTGTTAACGCTAGTGGAGCTATAGGAGATTCTATTTTTCTTCCAGAAATGAGAGGAGAATTGATATATGGAAGAATCATTTCAAACGATTCATCTTTTTCAGTTTCACAACTAGATGTAGGGTTATCTGTTTCAGGAAAAATAAATGATATTAAAATGGTATCAACAGACGATAAAGGAAATTTTATCATGTGTCTTGATCAGCATCATAATGAAGATAAAATAATGATAGAAGTTCAGGATGTGGATAAAACAAAGTATACGATTTTGACAGATAATATTCCTGAAACTGATCTAGGTAGCCTAGATTTTTACTCTTTTAAAATTGAGCAAACTTCATTAGATGAAATTATAAAAAGAAGTGTTTATAATCAGATAGAAAATAGTTTTTATAATCTAAAGCCTGATACAATACAAGACCGTGCAATAGTTTCTTCTTTTTACGGCAAAGATTATGTCAACTATGATTTGGATGAATATACAAGGTTTTCAACAATGAAAGAAACCATTGTAGAGGTTGTTGAAGGAGTTCGTATAAGAAAAAATAAGAGGGGAAAAGAGGTGTTTAGTATTTACAAAGATTATGTTGGAGGATCAAAATCCAATTATTTACCATTGGTATTGGTTGATGGAGGGATTGTACAAGATCATGAAGATATTATCAATTATGATGTTAGAGAAATAGGGAACATTAGATTTATTAAAGACCGATATTATATAGGAACCAAAGTCTTTGAAGGTATTTTAGAAATTAAAACTTTAAAAGAAAATTATTGGGAGCAATTGGAACGGAAGGGGAGTATTCAATTTAATGATTTGAAACTATTAGAGAAGAAAAGATATTATAAACAAGCATACGATAAGTCTAACAAAGATAATCGTATTCCAGACTATAGACATCAGTTGTTATGGTCTCCTAATGTTGAAATCTCTGGAGAAGGTGTAGCATTAGACTTTTATACTTCTGATGTTGCTGGCGATTTTGAGATTACCTTACAAGGATTTACTAAAAAAGGGAAAGCTGTATCAATTACACAACATTTTAAAGTAAAATAACCTTTTTATGCCTTTTCAAGTCATTAAAAAGGTTTAGAGCAAACTTAGTTCGAGTAGCATAATCCCCATGTTAACTTCCAAATAGTTGAAGTAAAAGTTATTAAAAAACCCGGAACGTTGTGTTCCGGGTTTTCGCAAGTTGAGTTAAATAGGCTATTGCGTACACGCAATAGGGAGTTAATCTTTTTTTATTCTTTTAAATTCCATAAATAGAGAACCTGAAATTTGGAAAGCTTACACTTGTTACAGAAAATGAAGGATTCGATGCAAAAGGACTTTCATTAGTTTCCTGTATATACCATCCAGATCCGTCAATAAGTAAAAGTATAACACTGATTACATCATCAATAGGGTCTGTAGCACCAAGATATCCAAGGGTTAGTCTTTCTCCTGGAGTTACAGTAAAATTGAAAGCCGCAGTTAAAGGCCCTCCAGGACCATCAACACCTCTAAAGATAATTCCATGAACACCAGGACCAAACAAATTCATTCTGATGTCTAAACCTGTTGCGCCAACACTCTTTAACAAGTTTAAAAAATCTGGAGAAGTTTGTTGTAAATAAAACTGGGATGTATTATCGAAGTACAAATATCTTGCAAACCTTGTATCAAAGGTATCTACATCATCTGAAAACAATGAAGGAACTAGTGCCGTGGCAACAGGTGCTAGGTCGTAACCAATAACAGTGTTTAACCCTCCGTCTTCGGATGTAAAAGTATTGGTTGCTTCATCGAAGATAAAGCTTATTATATCAACATTGTTTACTGTTAAAGGATTAACTAGGTCAAAACCATTATCATTTGCTAATACAGGATATGATGTTGAAGCTATGTTTCCAGTTTCTTGATCAAAAGTTGTAATGATTCCTACTCTCTCAAACTCTGAAAAGGAAAATGTTCCTTGAAACAAAGGCTCAGCCATTGGGTCTGCAGAAGGGTCAGTTACAATTATATTTCTAAGAAAACTAGTTGTACCATTACCTATGGCTATCTCATCATATGATGTTCTTGTACCAATTACTCTCTCTCTTTCTCCCGCTGTGGCTTTTTCAAAAACAATTTTTGTAATATCATCGCCATTATCAGTTTTACTTCTAAACTCAATTCGATCTGCTGTTACGCTCTCAAAAACAAATTGAAATTCAGCTTGTAAAACAAAATTATTGATTTCGAATAGGTTGTGAAAGGTAGAGTAATTCTCAAATACTAATTCGGGTAATTGACTTTTACCTACTCTATAGGTGGTCTCAAGGTCCTGACCGCCTAAAGCATAGTCAGAAACTATTTCTACAGTATCATCTTCATTGAAATCTAAGAAGATATTATAAAACCCAACACTATTATTCGGTTGGTACAAAAGTTTCCATCCAAATTCAGAATCTACCAGTGTTTTTTTATAGTTACTTAATAACTCGGTTGTTCTAGTTTCACCGTCTTCATCGAATAATCGATCTACTTCATTGTCACTACTACAAGAAATTATACTTATAGCAAGTAAAAACAATGTATATATTTTTATGTTTTTTAACATCTTGTCTCCATTTAATTAGTTAATACTTTTCAAAAATTCGTCTCTTAAGACTAAAATATCAATACCAACATCTTCTTTCATATATTTTACAACGGCATCATATTTTTGCTGTATACGCTGTCTCCCTTCATTTCTATCTAGACAATCTTGTCCTAGTCCGGTACAATCTTCCGGAGTTATATAGGTAGCTTCGAATACTGCTGGATCTGTAGTTACAATATATGACACAGTTTCTGCAAAATCTTCTCCTACCGCCGAGGTAGCATATGGTGTTACCATTCCTCTAGCAATAGCAGTCTCTAGAGTTTCGTTTGTCCAAGTACCAGGAGTGGTGTAATCTTCACTAGAAATATTATAAAAAGCTTCAACATCAAAATTAAAATTCTGATCTACGATATGGGCAAATTCGTGATGAAGCGTTCTGAAGGTTTGTAGAATCCAAGTAGTATTGTCCGGTGCATATTCATTTGCCTGCGTAAGAGTGACTCTAACTCCTGCATCAGCAATACCCAAAGTAATTGTACCGTCTCCATTGTATAAGGGAGATCCTAAAATCACAATTTCTCCAGGAAAATATGTTGTTAAGAATTCTCCTCCTTGATCTGAAGCTTTATTATAAGGTTCAATCCATGCCTGTTTAATAAGTTCGGCTATTGGTTTTACAACATCTAAACGAGGCGGTGTTGCCTGTTTTGAAGGGTCAATATATCGATCTACAAATTTGTAAATTACATTACAACCATAAGGATCTCTAAATTCTGTTTTTAGAAATTGATCAAGTTCTACAGTCGATTCAACTTCATTGTTTTCAAAAATAGAATTTGGTTTTAATGTTTCTTCTCTTTCACATCCTGATAGTATTGATAAACTAACAAGAAGTAATAATATTTTTTGCATTACTATATTTTGTGTTTTCATATTCAATATTTTATCTAGGGTTACGAGTTAATCCAAATGAAAGTGCATCTTCTGGAATTTGGATCGCTTTTCTTAAATCATTAGCTTCTAGAACGAAAGTTTGACCTCCTTCGCTAACAGGTAAAACATGAGTTATAGATATACCATGTCTTTTAACATCAAACCAGCGTAAACCATGATCCCAAAACTCTTTTTTTCTTTCGTCTAGTATTAATTCTAAAATTGCTTTATTATCATTAGATAATTCACTTACGCTACCACTTGTTGTAAGAGGAGTATAGTAGTCAACAATATCAGTTATATTATCATAAGTGGTACCATTGTATCTTTTGGTTGCTAACACATTGATATCTGCCAATGCTGCGGCCTGATCTCCTAAAAATAAGTTAGCTTCTGCTCTGTTTAATAATACTTCTTCTCCTTTTAATTCTTGAGAGATATAATAAGCTTGACCTGTATTAGACGAAAGATTTTCTCTAAAGAAATATTCTCTTAATCTTGCCTGATAACGGGCATCAGTACCAACAGTCCAACCACCTATACTAGTTCTGTTATCAGTAACTGCGAATAAGTTTCTGTATAAATTATTAACATCTGTAGCATTCAACCTATACCCGTTATTTCTTCTAGTATAAAAAGTAAACTGTTGCATAACTAATACATTACTTGGGTCTATTGGATCTCCATACTTTTCAGCTGTATCATTGTATCCTGCACCAGAAAGAGTAGAGAAATCTTTTATGTAGAAATCTGGGTTTCCGTCTAAGAATAGATCACTATATTTTTTACAGTTCACATAATCCTTTTTCCATAAATAGAACCTAGATGCAAAAGCCTGAGCCGCTTTAGTAGTAAAATGATACTTTTTTGTTCCCGAGAAAAATTCATCATTAATTAGGGCTAATCCGTCTAATAAATCTTCTTCTACCTGATCATAAACCTCTGCTACTGTGTTACGAGTGTAATCTGGTAAAAATTCTATCTCAGGCTCTAGCACATAGGGTATTCCTAGATTTGATGAAGCGTTTTCATCATAATGTAAACCGAATAAGTTTACTAACATAAAGTGATGATAAGCTCTAGATAATAGAGCTTCTCCTTTGATTGCATTTTTTTGTTTTTGATCTCCCTCTAACATATCTATTACTGCTAGCACTTGATTTGCTTGTGCTATTGCAGCATAGCTTCGATCCCAGTAAAAGGTAGGAGAATCCTGAAATAATGCAGTGATATCACTCCATGTATAGGTTTGGGTAGCTTGTAAATTTATAGTGTTTCCACCTGGAGTTTGTACAACGCCCAAGGCATCAGGGTTTCCTGTTGGACCTGCAAGATCAGTATACATGTCTGTAAACACGTAACTAGCTTGCGTGTATGCATCGGCTGCAACTTTTGCAGCTTTATCGACTGTGTCTAATTCTAATCTATTATCTGGAGCTTCTTCCAAATAATTTTCACAACTCATACTTACAATGGTAAGAAGGAATAATGCTATATATGATTTTATCTTGTTATTCTTCATAATTAATCTTTTTAAAATCCAACATTAAGTGAAAGTGTAACTGTTTTAGGCACAGGAAGTGCCGCCCCACCAGAATTGAAAAACTCTGGATCTTGACCATTCAATCCTTTGTCGGAATATAGAAGGAATAGATTTTCACCTTGTAAACGAATTCGTGCAGAAGCTATACCTAATCTTTCTGCATAATTTGAAGGAATAGTATACCCAAGAGCTATAGATCTCATACGGGCATAAGTACCATCAACAACTCTTAAATCACTATTATTATATAGTTCATAAGCATTGTCTCCTCCTACAACTAATCCATTAGGGTTAACTACAGCGTTCAATTCAGAAATTAAAGTTCTATTTTCAATAATCGCTGGAATATTAGTAACATTTTCATCTCCTGGTAACACCCATCTATTTACTAATTCACCTGGTAAAGAGTTGAAATCAGTATACGTTGCTGCAAAATTACTATTCAAACGGATTTTATAATCAAATTTAAATGAAACATTGGCAGATAATGTAAAACCTTTATATTTAAAAGTATTGTTAAATCCACCTGCTCCTCTAGGTTGAGTAGGTCCTTCATATACTAATATCTTTTCGATATCATCTCTACTCTGCAGATCTATATTGGTTACCCTATTATCATCGGCATCAAAGAATGTTGGAATACCAAATTCATTTAATCCTGCAAAACGAACCGAATACAATGCAGATATTTCACGACCTGTAAAAGGAGCTCCTGATGCAGATATTAAATCTACTAAACGAGGATCAAATCTTAACTCTTTTACTTCTTCAGTGTTATAACCTACATTAAGATTTGTAGACCATTCGAAATTTTTTGTCTTAACGTTTACGGTTGATAGAGCAAATTCATACCCTTCAACTTCTATATCAGCATAATTACCTCTTTTGAAAGCTTGACCACCAATACCACTTGTTTTGATATCTCCGATTAAGTCAAAAGCATCACGACGATAGTATCCTAGTTCACCAGCAACTCGATTATTAAATAATGCAAATTCAAGACCAGTACTAAATTCTTTTAGCTTTTCGAAAGTTAAATCTACATTTTCTAATGAGTTGATTTCAATAGTACTTTCAACATCTTGTGGACGTAAAGGTACACGACCTCTTAAGTCAAGAGATGCACTTGCATTTGATGGACCTCTACCTCCAGATAATCCATATGTACCTTTTAGTTTTAAAAGATTTACCCAATCTGCCTTAAAGAAGTTCTCTTTATCAATATTCCATGCTCCACTAATGTTATAGTTAGTAAGATATCTTGATTTAGGACTTGACCCTTGTAGGTTAGATCCATCATATCTTAAAGTACCATTAATAGTATATTTGTTATCAAATGTATATCCACCGTTAAAGAAGAATCCTGCAAAACGATCTCTGAAATTTGCTATTTCGAAATATTGGTCTCCATTATCAATTAATTGATCTATAGCGTCAGGGTTAGTATTAACAAGATATCCATTTTCATAAGAAATACCAATTCCATTAAATTCTCTACTTTCTCTATTTGAAGTTTTTATTTCTTGCCCTAGTAAGAATGTAAATTGATGAATATCATTTATTTGTGGATTCCATGAAATAGAATTTCTCCAATAAAAATAATCCAAAACATCTTCGTTATAAATATTTATACCACCTTCTGGTAATATAGAAAAAGGAGGACGTGTTAAATTATCTCTATCCTGATATAAGAAAGGGTTGATATTAGCTAAAACACCTTCATCAGCTCTAAACGCTTCTGCTTGATTAGATTTATCACCAATGATATGTTCTCTTCGCGTTATTGCTTTACGATAATTTATCGTAGAATTTGCAGTTAAATTATTGGTTATTTTATAATCTAAATCTGTTTGAAAAGAAATATCAGTAACATCTATATTAATATAGTTGTTTTGTAATTCGTGTATGATATTAAAAGGAGCATAGTTTTTTCTGAAGAATTCTAAGTTCCCATTTTCATCAAACGGAGTTACACTTCGACTATTGGTTAAAGAGTAATCGTATGGGTTTATTTCAAATTCACGTTCAAATTCCCCGGTTAATACGTTTAAGGATCTATCATTGGTTCCTGGGGCTCTTTGATCTCTAAAACTTCCTGTTAGTGTGGTACCTACAGAAAACTTGTCGGTTAGATTAAATCTAGTGCTTAGTTTAGTAGTATATCGCTGAGCATCATCGCCAATAGTCTGTCCTTCGTCATTTAAGTAACTTAAAGAGAAATAATATACAGCATCATCGCCACCTCCAGAAATACTCAAGGAATGATTTTGTTGTAATGAAAAATCATTAAAAAGTGTTTTGAACCAATCCGTATTAGCTACTTGATATCTGTCAAAATAACTATCAGCTAATTCTCCATTTGCTCCTATTTCTACATCGTTTGTTCGTCTTAAATTATAATATTGCCCTAAGACCCCATAAGATTCTGCTCGTTGAGCTGTAGTAAGGTCAATTAAACCTTTGTCTACTAATTCTGCATATACAGATAATTCTTGTTGAGAGTTTAAAACATTGAAATTAGTATATCTCGGTCTTAATCTATAAGAAAAGTTATTACTGTAGTTTACACTTAGAGCTCCTTTTTTACCTTTTTTAGTTGTAATTACTATTACACCATTTTTGGCTCGCGCACCATATAAAGCTGTTGCAGAAGCATCTTTAAGTATAGAAAAACTCTTAATATCGTCAGGGTTTAATCCGGCTATTGAAGAACCGATCAATGAGTTGATATCTCCCGATGCTAAATCACCTTGATTTAGTTCTACATTATCCTCAAGAATTACTCCATCGACTACCCAAATTGGATTGTTATTACCATTAAGTGATGTATTACCTCTAATTCTAATTCTAGGAGATGCACCAAAAGAACCAGAAACATTATCAACTACAACCCCCGCATCTCTACCTTCTAGAAGCCTAGATGCATCTGATACTCCATCAATTTTTACATCTTCCAGGTTTAGTTTTGTAGCTACCCCTGCAAATAGACGTCTATCAACTTTTTTATACCCATCTGTAATTAATACTTCATCTAATGCTTCTACAGATTCTTGAAGTACAATAGTATAATTCTTTTTACTCTTACTTGTAATTGTTATTTTTTGAGTTTCGAAACCTAAGTTTTCGATTTTAAGAATATCAGATACTGAAACTCTAATTGTAAAATTTCCATCAAAATCAGCTACAACACCATTTGAAGTTCCTTCAACAGATATGGTAGTACCTGGAATAGGGAAACCCGTTTTGTCGGTTACTATTCCATTAATCTCGAACCCATTCTGCGGAACTACAGCAGCTGATTGAGGTTGCTTGGGAGTAGTAGTTTTAGCGGTTTTCTTGACAAGTACAATTTGCTTGTCAACTATTTTGTAAGTTACACTTGTATTTTTAAAAATTCTATCTAAAATATACTCTACTCTTTTGTTTATCGCAGTAAGAGATATTTTTCTTTGAGTATTCACTTCTGATTCTTTAAAGAATACTTTAAACTCTGTTTTTTGTTGTATTAAATCGAATACTTTTTCAACAGTAGAGTTTTTTACATTTAATGAAATCTTCGTGTTTTGTGAATATGTACTTGCATTTATTCTAAATAGAGACAGTATGATTAATAGTACAGTAAGTCTCATTTTTAAATTAAATTTTAATTTAACTACATCATTTATGTAGTTCTGTCTAATTTTTTTCATATTTTTAATATGATTTAATAATTGAACCATTGTTAAATTGCTTACTCTAAAATCGGGAGATGTTGCCGCATTTCTCGATTTTATTTTTTAGTAAATTATTTTTTCATGTATTTATTTGGGTTTAGGGATTAATAACTATTTCACTTTTCTTGACTTTAAAATTGAATGGTGTATTGCTACTAAATGTTTTTAATACACCTTCTAGGCTTTCTACATCAAACCTACCGGTAAACTTTTCAGTTTTTATGTTCTCATAATTGATGGTTATTTTTTTATCATAAAACCTCTCAAGTTTTTTCATGATATTTTCAAAACTTTCATTTTTGAATAATAAAACTCCATCAACCCATGCAACATATTGATCGGTTTTTACAGTTGATACTTTTAAGTTTTGATTTGATTTAATAAGACTAGCTTTTTGGTTAGGTATAAGTTTCTTACCTGTAACACTAGAGAATCGTTCTTCTTTATTAAATACACCAACACTTCCTTCAACTAAGACAACTTCAGAAAAATTATCATCCGGATATGAAGAAATATTAAATTTGGTTCCAAAAACTTCTGTATTTATACCATTTGCATAAACTATAAATGGATCTTTTTCATTTTTTGTAACTTCAAAATATCCTTCTCCAGATAATTCTACTTTTCTAATTTGCCCGGGAATAAATCTTTCGGGAAATTTTAGCGTGGATCCTGCATTAACATGGACTATCGTTCCGTCTGATAAAACTAATTGGAGTTTTTTTCCGTAAGGTACTTTTAGGGTGTTTATAACTAATTTTTCTTCGGTTTTAGAGGTTTCTCTATTTTTATATACTAACCTGTTGTTTTCTTGAATACCAACTACAGTACCATCCTCGTTTTTGATTTCTTTAAAGGGAGTATTATCTTTTAGCGTCTCAAAACTTCCATCTTCACGCTGTAATGTTATTTCAGTGACATTATCATTGGTATTCCAAAAGACATTATTAAAAAATAAAGCTGAAGTGGTTAGTATTCCTACAAACACTGCAGCATACTTTAAATAACTTTGAATTCTGTTTTTATTAGTTTTAACCGGAGATTTTGTACTTTGTATATGTTTTTTAAATGATGATAATGCTTTTTGTTCATCAAAATCATTTTTACTTAGTTGAACATAATGATTTGTTGTGGTGTATTTTTTGAATAAATCTTGGTTTTTCTTATGCTTCAATAAACTTTCGAACTCTATGAGTTCGTTCTTTGTCATCTCATCATTTAGATATTTTAGTATTTGCTTTACATCTAAATTTTGGTCTTTTTTCATGCGAATTATTAGGTTATTTTTAAGTATGACTCAAAAAAAATAAAATACCCTTACTGTTAAGACTACTTTTTTTATTATTTATGTAAAGTTTTTGTTAATTATTTTGGAATCGGGGTTAAATATGAGTTAAAAAAAGAGGTTGCTATAGAGATCAAAACCCAAATAGAAGAACTTAAAAATGGTAATGAGTTTGTATATAGGCATTTGTATGAAATGCACTATAACGAACTATGCGCGTATATCTATAGTTTATCAAAGAATAAACAATTAGCAGAAGATATTGTTCAAAATGTAATGCTTAAAATTTGGAAGAATAGAGAAAAGCTTACAATTAATACTTCAATCAAAAATTATTTATATAAATCTTGTTATTATGAATTAATTGATAATTTCAAAAAAAATAAAAAAGAACTAAATTATATAGAACAAATTAAGAATGAAGTTTTAGAAGTTTTTATTGATGAGGATACCGATTTTGTAAAAAATCAAATACAAAAGGTGAAAGTAGAGATCGATAAACTTCCTCCAAAGTGCAAAGAAGTTTTTATTTTGAATAAAATGCAAGGATTCAAATATAAAGAAGTGGCAGAACAATTAGGAGTTTCAATTAAAACTGTTGAAGCTCAGTTATCTAAAGCAATGAGTAGAATTAAAGAGGCTTTAGATTCTAATTGATTATGAGTCGACTAAGAGGAGGTAAATATTCAAAGATTACAATCTGCGTAGCTTATAAAGCCCAATGATTGGTCCTATACTAAGAAATAGATATAAGAGTGTATTATCTATTTTGTCATTCAAAAATGATAATAATTGAATACTAATAATAGTAATTGCGAATCCGATGCAATTGGTTATGGTAAGTGCAGTGCCTCTTAATTCCGGTGGCGCAGCTGCTGCTATCATAGTTGAAAATTGTGGAGAATCTGATATCACCACCATGCCCCAAAGGCATAAGATTACTATAAATGCATGTGGCGGTAACAAAAAAAGCAGGGGAGATGCCAAGCAAAATACTCCCGATACCAGAAGAGAATTATAAGCAACTTTTCTACTTCCTTTTCGTAAAGAGATTAACCCACCAAGCACACAAGAAATAGCTCCAGCACCAATTACGATAAACGACCAAAATGATATTTGTAGTTCAATTCCTTGCTGATTAGCATACGTTTTTAAGATAACAGGTACAAACCCCCAAAAAGCATAAAGCTCCCACATATGTCCAAAATATCCAAATGCCGCTTTTTTAAAATGTGGAATACTAAAAAGTTGCGTTACAACTCCTAGCTGCAGTTTTGAAGCAGGTCTTCTGTATGGCCCGTCGGGTACTAACAGCCACATGCTTAATCCACCAAAAAGAGCTAAAAAACTTGTACTGACAATAACAGCCGTATAATCACTACTCCAAGAAAATTCATTAATAAAATGTGGGAATGCGGTCCCAAGTACTAAAGCTCCTACAAGATACCCTAATGCTCTTCCTAATCCCCCTTTGTAATAGTCTGATGCTATTTTCATTCCCACGGGATATATACCTGCTAAAAAGAAACCTGTGCCAAAACGGGCTGTAAGTAAATTAAAGACCGTAATATTTGGGATCAACAAGGATAAATTACATAAACCTCCCAGAAGCGCACAAATCATAAATATGCGAGAGGGAGAATAACGATCAGAAAGCGTTAACAAAGCAAAGGTTAGTGTTCCAATGATAAAACCAAATTGAACAAAAGACAAAAGATATCCTAAAATATTAAATCCAAAATCAAATTGAGTGGCGAGATCGTCAATAACGGCATTTCCTGCAAACCAAAGAGAAGTGCAAAAAAATTGCGAAAGAATAATTACCGGAAGTATGTAGAATTTAGGTTTCAGAATTATATAACGTTTCTAGTAGCGTTAGTATTATTTAAATGCGGTTAATAAATCGTACACTTGATTGATATCTTCTACATAATATTGAGCCACGGTTTTTTTCAAACCTACTTTTACGGTATAAGCATTAGTAGGTAATTCTTTAAACATATGCTCATCTGTCCAATCATCACCAATGGCAAAAATAAAATCATAAGTAGTATCAAGTAACATTTTAGAAGCCGACTTTCCTTTACTTACTCCACTAACTTTGATTTCCAGAACTTTATCGCCTTCGAGGATCTCCAAATTATGATTAGCAATTAATTGCTGGATAGTGGTTTTTAATGAATTAGCCCTTTTTTTACCTAAATCGGGATCAACATTTCTAAAATGCCAGGCTAGCGAATATCTCTTTTCTTCGACTAAAGATCCTGGAGTGCGGTCAGTAAATGATTCAAGAATTGGTGCAATAGATGTAAACCATTTGTTGTCTACTCGCTCCATTAATTCCCAATCTTTATTATTTTCTTTTAGCCATGCTCCATGTTCTGTGATAAGTGTGTATTCTTTATGCCCAAACCACTTTTGAATTGTATCTCTGTCACGACCCGTAATAATAATAACTTTAGTATTAGGTTGTTGATGTAACGCATCCAAAATGTCAAAAACTCTTTGAGTCGGTTTTGCATTTTCTGGTAATTTTTCAAAAGGAACCATAGTTCCGTCATAGTCCAAAAATAAAATTTTGTTTTTTGAAGCCTTAAATTTTGTAGCAATGTCATCTTTAACGGTACGATTTATTTTCTTCAAAGTGTATTTTTGAGTATCGTCTTTAGTGGTTTTCAACGACTCCATAAAATCGTTGGCCCATTTTTCGACATTGTATCGTTTTAGACGTTTTTGTAATGCGTTATTTCTTTTGATTTGTTCCTCTTCAGGCATTTCTAGTGCAAACTTTAGCGTATCCGCAATTTCTTCAAAATTATTAGGGTTAATAATTAGTGCTTCACTCATTTCATTAGATGCGCCTGTCATTTCACTTAGAATTAATACCCCTTTTTTATCTACTCTGGAGGCAATGTATTCTTTGGCAACCAAATTCATTCCGTCTCTAATAGGAGTCAATAAAGCAACTTCACTTGACGTATATAGATCGATCAAATTTTCAAATGGTAATGAGCGATAAAAATACCAAATAGGGGTCCAGCTTACTTCTGCGAATTTTCCATTAATTCGACCAACTAATTGATCGATCTCATTTTTTAACCGTTGATATTGTGGGACATTGGCTCTAGAAGGAACCGCTAGCATTACTAATCTTGCTTTCCCTTTAAACTGTGGATATTTATCGAGAAAATACTCAAAAGCCCGTAACCGATTAGCAATACCTTTAGTATAATCTAGCCTATCAATAGACAAGATAAGTTTCGCTTTATTGCTACCTTCTTTTAAATGTTTATCAATTTCTTGTTGTATCTCGGTCTGATCCTTTTTGGCTTTTTGATTGTGTACTTCTGCAGCTTCGCGAAATTTATTATAATCTATGCCCATGGGAAAAGAATCCACCTTAATGATTCTGTTATCCAGGTGTATGTTGTTGAAATGAATTTCATGGCCCAAAACTCTTTGTACAGAACTTAGAAAATGGCGTTCATAATCATACGTATGAAATCCTAATAAATCTGCTCCAAGCATGCCTTCTAATAATTCTTCTCTGCAAGGAATAGTTCTAAAAACCTCATAAGAAGGGAAGGGGATATGTAGAAAAAAGCCTATAGAAACCTCTGGTTTTTTCTTTCGTATTAAGTCTGGTAATAATAATAATTGATAATCATGTATCCATACTGTATCCCCATCGTCGAGATTTTGGATTACTACATCGGCAAATTTCTGATTAACTGATCTATAGGTTTCCCAGGTGGTTTTTTCAAACTCGGTGTATTCCATAAAATAGTGGAATAGTGGCCAAAGTGTATTGTTGCTAAAACCATAGTAAAATCCTTCGATATCATCTTCTGTCAATGGCACACCGACACATTGATGTTTTTGCAACGCTTCATTTACCTTAGTTTTTAATTCAAGGTTAAATTCTTCTTCGGTGAGTCCACTCCAACCTATCCAAATACTATCACCTTGGGTATGAACTGATCTCATACCGGTTGCTAACCCTCCAACACTTGGTATTGTTTCAATTGTATTATCATGAATTCTTAATTGTAAGGGTAGTCTATTTGAGATTATGATAGTTTTACTCATAAATTGGGATAAAGTTGGTTAACTTTTTTTGATTTTTGTTAAATTTCGGAAAAGAAGATTAAAAAAAACGGTTATTTAAAAGAAATTTAGGATTTATGAATAATCTCGACTATGGAATTATTGGAAATTGTCAAAGTGCAGCGCTTATTTCAAAGTATGGATCTTTAGATTGGTGTTGTTTACCAAATTTTGATTCGTACTCTGTTTTTGCTAAGATTTTGGACGAACAAATAGGTGGTAGTTTTGAAATTATAGTAAGTGATGATTATAAAATCTCTCAAAAATACATTCATAAGACCAATATTTTGGTTACCGAGTTTAATAATGGAGCCGATGTATTTGAGATAATTGATTTCATGCCTCGATACAAAAATGATGATGGCACTTTTTATTCACCGCCAGATATTGTAAGGTATGTGAAATTAATTTCTGGAACACCTAAATTCAAAGTAAAATATGACCCAAAGTTAGAATATGCAATGGGTAGAACAGATCTCGAAGTTAAAACTGATTATATCAAAAGTATTACTAATGAAGAGAAGTATGATACATTATACTTATACTCTAATCTTGATTTTGATTCTATTTTGAGTTCTGACGAAATTATCCTTAATGATCATGCATATTTTTTGATTAGCTATCACGAAAAAATACTAAATCAGTCTCTGGAAAGATGTTATCTCAAAATGCAACGTACACGAGTGTATTGGCTTAACTGGTGCGAAAATACGACTTCATACAAACATTATAATGACCAGATATTAAGAAGCGCACTAGTGCTAAAATTATTAAGTTATGATAAATCTGGTGCGGTTTTGGCTGCGGCTACAACTTCTTTGCCAGAGACAATTGGAGAAGTTCGTAATTGGGATTATAGGTTTTGCTGGATCCGAGATGCTTCTATGGTTATTAAAGTGATTTCTAACTTAGGACATAAAAGATTAGCAGAACGATTTCTTCAGTTTATTATAGATATTATACCCGATAAGGATGAGAAAATTCAGATCATGTATGGGATTAATGGCGAAAAAAAACTAACCGAAAAAACACTCGATCACCTTAAGGGATATCAAAATTCAAGCCCCGTGCGAATAGGAAATGCCGCATATCACCAAAAGCAGAATGATATTTATGGAATTTTAATGGATGTTATCTACCAACAGTTTATGAAATTTGATTGTGATTTGGATAATAGTGAAGGTTTATGGACCATAAGTAAGAGTATCGTACATATAGTTAATGTTAATTGGGAGAAACCTGACAAAGGAATATGGGAGTTTAGAACAGAAGAACGTCATTTTACATTTTCCAAACTATTATGTTGGGTAGCAGTAGATAGAGCGATAAAAATAGGAGAGCTAATTAATAAGACTAATAAAAACGAAAGTTGGATACGTTTACGAGATCGTATCCATGATGAGATCTACAAAAATGCTTGGAGTGAAGAAAAACAGGCATACACACAATCATATGGTTCTTCTGATTTGGATGCTTCAACATTATTGATGGAGTCTTATGGCTTTATTGATGCTATGGATACTAGGTTTATTAGTACGGTGCATGCTACAGAGAGAGAATTATGTAATGATGGATTGTTATACAGATATAAGAATAAAGATGATTTTGGATTACCATCTTCATCATTTACGATATGTAGTTTTTGGTTTGTAAATAGTTTGTTTAAAATTGGGGAGCGTGACAAAGCTCAAAAACTATTTGATCAATTACTTTCTTATAGTAATCATTTGGGGCTTTTTAGTGAAGATATAGATTTTAAAACCAAAAGATTGTTAGGTAATTTTCCGCAAGCATATTCGCATCTCGCACTTATAGAGACTGCGGCAAATTTTTCTGGAGGGATTACCAAAGAGGAAAAATTGATGGAAACCATTCATTAATATGCATACTTTGTAGGTAGGGCTAGAGAATTATTCGACAAGAATAATAGTTCCAAAGACATCTGCATTAATCCATCCGAGATTTTTTTCTTCTCCAGGGATAAAAACGGAGCCTATAAAATTTTCTCGCTCGGCACTGCCATCATTATCGTTGTAGGCAACTGCAAATCCTAATTTTTGATCTTTATTTAAAATCAAAGGATCATTTACTTTTCCTTCTTTATACGAGTCATCATAAACGATAATCTCAAATTCCCACACGGATACATCGTTATTAGTGACTCTTTTTGTAGAAACATGATTATTATAAAGTACTGGTTTTTGATTTTGATCCAAATCAACTACATTGCCATCTAAAGCTACGTGATATGCAAAAGCGTTGTTTGTATACTGGTGATTACCACCTGAGTTGTCAGCATCTATAAAAATTTCTACGCAATCGTCATCCCACCATAATTTTAAAGGATCTTTATGCTGATCATATAAAATGTTATCTTTTATTTCAACCAGAAGATACAATGCTTCAGGAGTCCAGGCTATTTTATATCGACCAAAGAAATCATTAAACTCGTAAGATGATCCAAGCCATTTTTGGTCCAGTCCATACCATAATGTCTCTTTCCATATTGGATCATCCATTTTTCCATCTAACTTGGGCACAATGACTGCTTTTTTGACTTTTCTGATTTGATGGTCTTTTTTGGTATGTGTGGTCTGATTAAGAGGAGTAGATACACTAGATTTATCAAGATTGTTGTTTTCTTTTCCCTGTGTATATCCTAGTATAGATACTATAATAAATATGAATGTGATTTTTTTCATAAGAAGATTTGGTGGTGTAATTTAGGATAAATGTAATAAACTAAATTTAAAACGCGGTTGCTACTTCTGAATAAGTAACAACCGCGTTTCTTTCTCACAGCAAAATTACTGAAAGTGAAAACAGGGGTATTTGGTTATTGTTTAATAACTTTTATTTGATCAATGGTATTGTTATTGAACTTAATGGTGTAAAAATACATCCCTTTTTGGTTCATGATTTCGCTTTTAATATCAATAGAGTGATTACCAGGGGCTACTTTCTTATTATAAAGTGTGGTTGTTTGCCCTAATATATTAGAGACAGTCACTTCCAATGCTCCTTTGGTTGGGGTAGAAACATATAATTTACTTTGATTAGTAATAGGATTTGGTGATACTATACCTCTATATTTTGAATTCTCTACAAGTCTTTGAGCTGTCTTTGAAGGGCAATTATTGGGGCAATTACCAGACCAGCTACCTGTTCTTTTTCCATTGCTAGTGCCAGTAACTGTAAACCATCCATCAGTACCTCTGGTAAGATCAACGGTTTGTTGTCCATTTCCATTATTGAAAACAACACCTACATTATTTGTAGATACACCATTTGGCAATGTAAATGTATTTGCGCTCCATGAAGTTCCACTTAGATTGCTCATAGATTGACCAGGCCAACCTGAAGTGCCAGATAAGGTTTGATTAGTGGCTTTATTATAAAGATAGATATTGGTAGTATTACCCCATCCACTTGGTCTTTGGAAATTCAAGGTCACCTGGTTAGGATTTGAGGATCCACTGCATCCAGAGGGGCATGTATCGGTCCAAGTTCCATTAGTATACCATCCATTAGTACTTCTGGATAAATTGCCAGTTTGATTACTGCCATCATTAAAAATAACTCTTATGTTATTAGCTGATGTTCCTGATTGTGGAGTAACTGTATAAGAGTACCACTGTGTTCCTGAGATATTACTCATTTGTTGTCCTGGCCAACCAGAAGTTCCAGGTAATGTAGTATTTGCTGATGCGTCAAAGAAATAGGCATTAATAGTATTACCCCATCCATTCGGTTTTTGGAAGTTTACTGTAAATGGAGCTACAGTTTCTCCACCTCCAGTATTATCTCCTCCTTGTGTCCATACGGCGTAATCGTTACCCGATGTTCTTAGGGTCCAACCACTTCCGTTAGGAGACCAATTTCCACTACCTAATTTCATCGCTATAGTACCGTTTCTACCATCTATATATGCTGCGTAAAGGTCATTTCTGGCTTCTACGATATTGATCGAAGAACCTGCATAAACTCTAACACTTTTTCTAATCGCTATTAAGTCTTTAATCGCATCGCGAACTCCTGATCCAGTATTAAAAAAATGTGTCCAAAACACCATAGGGTTTCCTGGATGTGTCAAAATATAAGCATATCCTTTTCTTAGGTTAACTTCTCCTCCTGGAAAAACAAATCCTGATCCACAACATTGCTGTGCTTCACCGGTATCGTGATTGTCCAAAAAGGTTACAGATTTGGTAGGGTTTATACCAATCATCCCAGAAGGATTCCCGGAAAAATCTCGTAAATACGATAAGTTATTATCGCGTAATGCATTTTGTAAGCTTACTTTAGTATTAAAATCGAATGCTGAAGAAGAGCCTTGGGTCCAATTTACAAAGTTATTTGTTTGTACTCTGCTGCTTTCTAGCAATTCCCCTACAGCGAAGTATGGATTTGTAGCATCGTTGTATTCTTTATTGTAAATTGGGTTATACCCATGAACAAAATCGTATCTCCATCCGTCAAATCCCAAATCATTTTTTAAGAAGTTCATCCATCGAATAATTTCCTGACGAACTTCAGGATTTTCGTGATCTAAATCTCTAGCTGCAGCAAAACCACCGTTAGATCCATCGGCTTTAAGATCAGTTCCCGGGAAAAAGTCATTATTGATACTAAAATCAACAGGGAAGTTGACAAAGTTTCTACCCTCGTCATCGGCTGTAATGTAATATGTTGGCCATGCCGGATTAGTAAAGGTAACAGCGTCATTAGAACCAACTCTATGATTTATAACAATATCACTTATTACTCTTATATCTAGAGCATGGTATTGGTTAATTAAATTTCTTAATTCAGTTTCTGTTCCATAGGCACTATCAAAATTATAAAGCTCTCTTGGAAGATATCCTTGAGGGGCAGCAGAATTACTTGGAGGTGGCATCCAGATTAAATCGATTCCTGCGTCGCTAATTTCATTTCTGTTTTGTGATATTACATTATACCACGTCTGTCCTGCAGGTTGGTTTTGAACATTCCAATCAAAAGCCTGGAACATCACATCTTCATCTTGTGCATTCATACCTATAAAAGGAATAATTAGCAACAAGGCTACTAAAATTGAATTAAATTTTTTTCGTTTCATTTTTGCAATTTTTTGAGTTTAGATAGATAGTAATTTACGTTATGATACTATGTTTGTTTTCTATGTTGTTACACTCAGTAACAGCATATCGAATAGGTTTTTCTTACAAGAAAGGCTGCTCTTTAAAATACCTTTATTTGTATAATAACTTAATACAGAAGCTTTTTTGTGAAAGAATGGTTTACCACAAATAAAAAACACAAGTCATTATACCAGAGTAGGTGCCTTTTCTTTAAAGATTAATTTGAAATATTTACAATGGAGTTGTTATAAGAATGAACTATGTTGAGATGTAAATATATGTTGAAGTAAGTGACTCAAACAAATTAATAATTTTCGTTGGAGTTGAAATAGATTTCATAATTAGTAATTTTTCGTTTATAAAAGTGTTTCTTGTGTTAAATTTCTACTAAGTTATTATGAAATATTCAATTTTGTAGGGTAACTCTTATACTACAACGTTTTCGTGTTGATAAATTATTAAATTTTTATCAAAAATGATAAGAAATTGAAGGTTTAAATAGTTGTAATCTAGTTTTTTAAGGTATTGTGTGGCGATATATGTTACAAAATTTGGGGTATAAAAAAACCGCTTTTACCCAATGAAAAAGCGGTTTTTTAAATCAAAATTAAACAACTCCCTGGTTTAATGCCCTAGGGAAGGCAATATAATTATCCTATAAAATATCCGTTCTCTTCAGAGATTTTATCAGCAATTTTGGTTCTTAAAGCAACAACATTTGGTTGATTTGCATACTTAGTAAAACGTTTAAGTCCCATAAGCATCATTCTTTGCTCATCACCTTCAGCAAAAGAAACAATAGCTTCTTTTCCTTTTTTGATTGCAATGTCTACAGCATTATATAGATATAACTGACTCATAGCAATTTGAGTTTCTTGAGCTTCTTCTCCAAAACGCTTTGCATTTTTCTCTGTACGTAAAATTGTAGATTCTGCCATATAGATTTCAATTAAGATATCTGATGCAGCCATTAACAATTGTTGGTGTTCTTCTAATTTTGGTCCGAATTTTTGAACAGCGGATCCAGCGACCATTAAGAAAACCTTTTTAAGATTAGCAATGATAGACTTTTCTTCTGCAAATAGTTCAGAATAATCAGGAGTATCAAACGAAGGAATTCCAGTAAGTTCGTTAGCAACCTGAGTAGCAGGACCTAAAAGATCTACATGACCTTTCATTGCTTTTTTAACTAACATTCCTACGGCTAACATACGGTTAATCTCGTTCGTTCCTTCATAAATACGTGAAATACGAGCGTCTCTCCATGCAGATTCCATAGGAGTATCAGCAGAGAATCCCATACCTCCAAATATTTGTACACCTTCATCAGTACAGTTTTGAACATCCTCAGAAACTGCTACTTTAAGGATAGAACATTCTATTGCGTATTCTTCTACACCTTTAAGTTCTGCTTCTTGGTGTGTATTTCCTTCCGCTTGACGGATAGCAATTCTATCTTCTATATTTTTTGCAGCTCTATAACTAGCAGACTCATCGGCATATGTATTTGTAGCCATCTCAGCAATTTTAGCTTTGATTGCTCCAAAATTCATAATTGGAGTTTTAAACTGTATACGCTCATTTGCATATTTAGTCGCTTCACCAATTACTCTACGTTGAGCATCTAGACAAGCAGCAGCAAGTTTTATACGCCCTACATTAAGGGCATTCATTGCGATTTTAAATCCATTACCTCTTTCAGATAACATATTTTCGACTGGTACTTTAGTGTCACTAAAGAATACCTGACGAGTAGAAGAGGAGTGGATACCTAATTTTTTCTCTTCATCTCCAAGGGTAATACCATTTTCTGGATCATATTCTACGATAAATCCAGTAATGTTTTTATCATCTTCGATACGAGCGAAAACGATCATTACATTACAGAACCCGGCGTTAGAAATCCACATTTTTTGACCAGAGATTGAATAATATTTTCCATCATCTGAAAGAACAGCTTTAGTTTTTCCTGAGTTTGCATCTGATCCTGCACCGGGTTCAGTTAAACAATATGCTCCCATCCACTCTCCAGTAGCTAACTTGGAAACATACTTTTTCTTTTGCTCTTCATTTCCGTATAAAGAAATTGGCATTGTACCAATACCGGTATGTGCACCAAATGCAGTACTAAAAGATCCAGTTGCACCAGAAATATAATCACATACTAACATAGTGGATACAAATCCCATTCCAAGGCCATCATAAGCTTCAGGAACTGCTACACCTAAAAGACCAAGCTCTCCAGCTTTTTTCATACATGCTTCTGTATAATCGTAGTCTTTAGTTTCAAATCTTTCCCAATGCGCCCATAATTCGCGATCAACAAATTCTCTTGCGCTATCACGCATCATTTTTTGCTCCTCAGAAAAATCTTCAGGAGTAAATACATCTTCGGCTTTCGTTTCTTTGACAAGGAATTGACCTCCTCGAAGAATGTCTTTGTTCATAGTTTCTGTACTCATTTTTAGTATTATTTTCTTTTTTCTATCGTTTTTAATTCAAAAATTCATAAATACCGGCTGCACCTTGTCCTGTTCCTACGCACATAGTGACCATACCGTATTTTCCTTTCATATCGCGTTTACGCATTTCATCAAATAACTGAACTGAAAGTTTTGCTCCAGTACATCCAAGAGGATGACCTAATGCAATGGCACCTCCATTTACGTTTACAATGTCTTGATTGATATTTAGTTCACGCATTACCGCTAGAGATTGAGAAGCAAAAGCTTCGTTTAGTTCTATTAACTCAATATCATCTTGCTTCAATCCAGCTTGTTTCAATACTTTTGGAATAGCTTTTACTGGACCGATACCCATAATTCTTGGTTCTACACCTGCTGCAGCATAATTTACCATTCTGGCAATGGGTTCAAGGTTTAGTTCTTTTACCATTTCCTCGCTCATTACCATAACAAAAGCAGCTCCATCACTCATTTGAGAAGAATTACCTGCGGTTACACTACCTCCTGCAGCAAATACAGGTCTTAGTTTACCTAATACTTCTTTGCTAGTTCCTGCACGTGGCCCTTCGTCTTTAGACACAGTATACGATTTTGTAGCTTTCTTTCCGTTTGCGTCAACATAAATTTGCTCAACATTAATAGGTACAATTTGATCTTGAAAACGACCTTCGGCTTGAGCTTTAAGTGCTTTCATGTGCGAATGATATGCAAATTCGTCCTGATCTTGTCTTGATACTTTAAACTGATCAGCAACGGCTTCTGCAGTATTTCCCATTCCCCAATAATAATCAGCATGACCAGAGTTTGCTAAATCATAATTAAGTTCTGTTTTATACCCTGTCATTGGGACTGCGCTCATGCTTTCTGCACCCCCAGCGATAATACAATCAGCCATTCCTGCTTGTATTTTAGCTGTAGCCATACCAATAGTTTCTAGTCCCGAAGAACAGAATCTATTTACAGTTACTCCAGGCACATCGATAGAGTCTAGTCCCATTAAAGAGATTAAACGCGCCATGTTTAGTCCTTGAGAGCCTTCTGGCATGGCGTTACCTACAATAACATCATCTATGCGAGCTTTGTCTAATTGTGGTAGCTCTTTCATCATGTATTGGATAGTTTCTGCTGCCAGTTCGTCTGTTCTTTTAAATCTGAACAGTCCGCGAGGTGCTTTTCCTACGGCTGTTCTATATGCTTTTACTATATATGCTGTTTTCATTTTTTAAAATAGATTTTTAGATTATTTGATTTTTAGATCAGTTGGATTTCAAAAATTCTAGAAATCCAACAATCCAGAAATCTAATTACGTAAAGGTTTTCCTTTCTTAAGCATATGTTCGATACGCTCAAGAGTTTTACGTTCCGTAGTTAACGATAAGAAAGCTTCGCGTTCTAGGTCTAATAAGTATTGTTCTGTAACTAGTGTTGGTTCTGATAAATCACCACCAGCCATTACATATCCTAGCTTATTCGCTATTTTATGATCATGTTCAGAAATATATCTACTTGCTTCCATAGAATCTGTACCTACCAAAAACATTCCAAGTGCTTGTTTACCAAGTACTTTTATGTCTTTACGGCGAGGAGGTTGCGTATACCCTTGTTCGGCCATTAATTTCGCATATGCTTTTGCAGTCGCGATTTGGCGATCTTTGTTTACTACAACGATATCTTTTCCTTTTTGAAGTAGGTTGGTATCGAATGCTTCATAAGCAGATGTTGATACTTTGGCCATACCAATAGTCAAGAAATGCTCTTGAAGTATGTTAAGCTCTACATCGTCTTTTTTGAATAGATCTGATGCTCTTAATGCCATCTCTTTAGATCCACCACCACCGGGGATTACACCAACACCAAATTCTACAAGTCCCATGTACGTTTCTGCTGCTGCAACAACTTTATCTGCGTGAAGTGATATTTCACAACCACCACCTAGTGTCATTCCGTGTGGAGCAACAACTGTTGGTATTGCAGAGTAACGCATGCGCATCATAGAGTCCTGGAAATATTTTATAGCCATGTTTAGCTCGTCATACTCTTGCTCTACAGCCATCATAAAGATCATACCAATATTGGCTCCAACAGAGAAGTTTGCTGCTTGATTACCAACAACTAATCCCTGGAAATCTTTTTCTGCTATATCTATAGCTTTATTTAGTCCAGCAAGTACATCTCCACCAATAGTGTTCATCTTGCTTTGGAATTCTACGTTTAGAATGCCGTCTCCAAGATCTTCAACGATAACACCACTGTTTTTAAATACTTCAGAAGATTTACGAATATTATCAAGGATGATAAATGCGTCTTGCCCTGGAACTTTTACTTGTTGTTTCTTTGGAATATCGTAATAATAGGTTGCACCATCTTTTACATCGTAAAAAGAAGTGCTGCCAGAAGCAATCATTTCATTGACCCAAACTGCAGGTTCATAACCTTCTGCTTTCATCATTTCAATACCTTTTTCTACACCTATTGCATCCCAAATCTGGAAAGGACCGTGCTCCCATCCAAAACCTGCTTTCATTGCATCATCAATTTTATATAAGTCATCCGTGATTTCTGGAATTCTATTGGATACATATGCAAACAGGGCAGAAAGGTTTTTGCGATAAAATTCTCCCGCTTTATCTTTTCCAGAAACTAATACTTTAAAACGATCAATAACTTTATCGATAGTTTTGGTCATTTCAAGCGTAGCGAAAGAAGCTCTTTTCTTTTCTCTATAATCTAATGTGTCTAAATCTAAAGAAAGAATATCTTTTTTGCCTTCTGGAGAAACATGTTTTTTATAAAAACCTTGTTTGGTTTTACTTCCTAACCATTTGTTTTCCATCATAGTGTTGATGAACTCCGGAAGTTTAAATAACTCATGACGTTCGTCATCAGGGCAATTGTCTGCAATACCATTAGCAACATGTACTAACGTATCTAATCCTACAACATCTACAGTACGGAAGGTCGCTGATTTAGGACGACCAATCACCGGACCAGTAAGCTTATCAACTTCTTCAATAGTTAACCCCATATCTTTTACCATATGGAATAGACTCATGATGCTGAAGATTCCAATTCTATTTCCAATAAATGCAGGAGTATCTTTAGCAACTACAGATGTTTTACCTAAGTATTGCTCACCATATCCGTTAAGGAAATCTAAAACCTCTTGAGAAGTATTAGGGCCAGGAATGATTTCGAATAATTTTAAGTAACGAGCAGGGTTAAAGAAGTGTGTTCCACAGAAATGCTTCTGGAAATCTTCGCTTCTTCCTTCACTCATAAATTTTATAGGAATACCAGATGTATTTGAAGTAATCAATGTACCTGGTGTTCTGTGCTTTTCTAAGTTTTCGAAAACTTGCTTCTTGATATCAAGTCTTTCTACAACAACCTCAATAATCCAATCTACATCTGCAATTTTTGCAATATCATCCTCCAGGTTTCCTGTTGTAATGCGATTTGCAAATTTTTGATGGTAAATAGGAGAGGGTTTGGATTTAAGAGCGGCTGTAAGAGAGTCATTTACTAATCTATTACGGACAGCTTTGTCCTCTAGAGTAAGACCTTTTGCTTTTTCTTTGTCATTTAGTTCTCTTGGAACGATATCTAATAAAAGAACTTCTGCGCCGATATTAGCGAAATGACATGCAATGCCCGACCCCATGATCCCTGAGCCGACGACTGCAACTTTTTTAATGATTCTTTTCATTTTTTAACTTAAAGTTGTTAAGGTGTTATAGATTCTTGTTTTGAGTAAATTTTTTTTGATGCTATAAGATCATTTATCGTTTGAAATACTTCTAAAAAGTTATCCAACTTTTCTTTTGGGATATGCTTTCTAACCGCGTTGTCAAACGTAAATACTACTTCTTTAGAAAAATTGCGCATTTCAACTCCAAATGGTGTTAAGTATATAAGAACACCACGTCCGTCTTGAGGATTTTTCTTTCTGAAAATCAATCCTTTCTCTTCCATCGTTTTCAAAGTGCGCGATAAACTTGTGGCTTCCATACCCATTTTGGGGCCTAATGAAGTAGAAGGAGTACCACTTTCTGGATCTATACTGAGCAATGCAAATCCGGTTGCCATAGTGCTACCTTTTTTGCCAGCTTCTTCATTATACATCTTTGCTACTGCCATCCAGGTAGCTCTAAGCGCATAATCTATTGTCTTTTCTCTCATTCAAAATGTATTGTGAATGTAAAGGTAAGAAAAATTTACTATGCATGCATAATAAATATGGTAAAAATTTAAGATAAGCTGAAGTAATTTACGTTTTTCTAATGAATTAATAAAAAAACTCCCCATAAAATGAGGAGTTTACTGATTTACTGTTAAGCTGATATGCGTTTTACATTATAATCAGTGAATTGAATTAGCCATAAATTTTAGAGTATAATTCTTTATATTTTTCTTTTATTATTTTTCGTCTAAGTTTCATCGTTGGTGTAAGATGTCCAGCATCGATACTCCATTCATCAGATGTAAGTTCGAATTTTTTTACACGTTCCCACTTTCCAAATTTTTCGTTGTGCTCATCGATTTCTTCTTGATAACGATCGATTACTTTTTGGTTTGTAATTAGTTCTTCAAAAGAATCACTAACGCTAAGTCCTTTACGCTCTGCCCAATCTTTTAAAAACTCGAAATTAGGTTGAACGAAAGCTGCCGGCATTTTTTCACCTTCGCCAATAACCATAATTTGCTCAATGAAACGTGATTGTTTCATTGCGTTTTCTATAACTTGTGGTGCAACGTATTTACCTCCAGATGTTTTGAACATTTCTTTTTTACGGTCGGTAATTCTTAAGAACCCTTCGCTGTCAATTTCTCCAATATCCCCAGTATGGAAATATCCTCCTTTTAGAGCTTCATTAGTTTTCTCTTCATCTTTGTAATACCCTTGCATTACTTGCGGTCCTTTTACAAGGATTTCACCATCATCTGCTATTTTAACTTCGGTATCTGGTAATATTTTTCCAACAGTACCTATTTTGAAACCTTTGTTTCTAACATCATTCACAGAAATTACAGGTGAAGTTTCTGTAAGACCATATCCTTCCATAACATTTAGTCCTGCAGCATTGAATACTCTAGCAAGTCTTGATTGTAAAGCGGCACTACCAGATGCAATTATTCTTAGCTCTCCACCTAAGGCTTCTTGCCACTTGCTGAAGATTAATTTTCTGGCGATACCCAGTTTCTTTTCATACCACCATCCATTAGCTCCATAAGGCTCATATTTTAATCCTAAATCAACGGCCCAGAAGAATAATTTCTTTTTCACTCCTGTAAGATCTGCTCCTTTGGCAATAATTTTATCATATACTTTCTCAAGTAGTCTAGGGACAGCAGTCATGATTTCGGGTGATACTTCTTTTAAGTTATCACTTATAGTTTCTATAGACTCTGCAAAATAAATGTTTGCACCAAGATATTGATATAGATACATAGTCATTCGTTCATAGATATGACAAACCGGTAAGAAACTTAATGCTTTTATATTACCTGGTACTAAAGGAAAACGAGTAGCTGAAGCAAGCGTATTGCTTACTACATTTTTATGACTTAACATTACTCCTTTTGGTCTTCCGGTAGTTCCTGATGTATATATTAATGTAGCAAGATCATCTTCTTTTACTGAAGCCATAATCTTTTCTACTTCTTCTTGATTGCTATCGTCTTTACCAAGTTCTAAAACTTCATTCCAACTTTTACAACCTTTGACGTCATTGTATGAGAAGACTTCTTTTAAAGAAGGAACGTTTTTTTGAATGTTCTTAACTTTTTGATATACTTCATCATCAGAAACGAAGCAGTATACAGATTCAGAATGATTTAAAACATATTCGTAATCTTCTTGAGAAATAGTTGGGTAAATAGGAACATCTTGTGCCCCAATTTGTAAAACACCAATATCAGTTATATTCCATTCAGTTCTGTTATTAGATGATATAATGGCAACTTTATCATTAGGTTTAACACCCATTCTTAGTAGGCCTCTACTAATTTGGTTTGCTTTTTCTACATATTCGGCAGAAGAAGTTGCTACCCATTCACCATCGTATTTTGTTATTAACGCTTTATCTAAATTGAATTTTTGTAGCTGATAGTGAGGAAAATCAAATAGTCTAGTAATTGTTGTCATAAGTTGTTTTAAAATATTTCATAGTAGTTTTTCTGGATTCAATAAACTACTATGCGTGCATAGTTTCGCAAATTATAAAAAATCTGATAATACGCAACTCTAATATATAAAAAAAGGAGCTCTAATTTGATAACTCCTTAATATTTTATCGTTTTTGTTAATATATTTTTGATTTAGGATATTGAAAAAACCATGCTTTAGTATTTTTAACTATTTTTTCTCTATCCATTTTCTTGCATTAACAAAAGCTTCGATCCAAGGCGATACTTCATCACGCCTTCCTTTTGGATAGTGTGCCCAATTCCATTGAAATATGGAACGTTCTATATGTGGCATCATTACAAGGTGACGCCCTGTTTTATCACTCATCATTGCCGTATTGTAATCCGATCCATTTGGATTGGCAGGATATCCTTCATATCCATATTTTGCTACAATATGATATTGATTTTCAGGAAGTGGTAAGTCAAATTTTCCTTCTCCATGAGAAATCCAAACACCCAATGTGCTTCCGGCTAAAGTAGATAACATTATAGAATCGTTTTCTTGAATTTTAACCGATGTAAATCCACTCTCGTGCTTATGAGATTCGTTATGAATCAATTTACCATGTACTTCATGTTCAGGGTTGATCACTTCTAATTCCATAAACAATTGACAACCGTTACAGATCCCTACAGATAGCGTGTCTTCTCTTTTAAAGAAGTTTTTTAAGGCTGTATTAGCCTTTTCGTTATACAAAAATGCACCTGCCCAACCTTTTGCCGAACCTAAAACATCACTGTTAGAAAAACCACCAACTGCACCAATAAACTGTATGTCTTCGAGTGTTTCTCTACCAGAGATCAAATCGGTCATATGTACATCTTTAACATCAAAACCTGCAAGGTACATGGCGTTGGCCATTTCGCGTTCAGAATTACTTCCTTTTTCACGAATAATTGCTGCTTTTGGACGTGGTTTAGAAGTGTCTAATAATGGTTTTCTTCCCATAAAATGGATAGGAAACTCAAAATTTAACGGTTGCTTAGCAAAGTTTTCATATCTATCTTTTGCAAGATCATTTGCTGTTTGCTTTTGATCTAATAAAAAAGATGTTTTATACCATGTGTTTCTTAAGTTTTCAACATCTAAATTAAAAGTGTCTGCAGCATTTTTGATCAAGACAGAAGCTCTTTCTTTTGCTTTTCCTATATTAAAAAATGTAATTCCATTTTGGTTAAGAACAGTTTCAATATCAGAGTTAAGTGCACTTTGGAAAACAATACCAGAGTTTTCTGAAAATAATAATTTTATAGAATCTGATTCTCCAATAGAGGTAAGATCAATTTCTGCTCCCAGGTTAACATCTGAAAAACATAGTTCTAGTATTGTAGTTATAAGTCCTCCTGAAGCCACATCATGACCAGCTACAATTTTATTATTCCGTATTAAATCCTGAATAACATTGAATGTTTTTTTGAAGCTGGCTGTATTGTTAATCGTTGGAGCGTCAGCACCAATTTTGTTCAGTATCTGTGCAAATGAAGAACCTCCTAATTTATGGGTGTCATTTGATAGGTTGATATAATAGATATCTCCACCATGTTTTTGCAAAACAGGTTCTACTATTTTATTGATATCGTCGCAGTTGGCAGCGGCCGAAATAATTACGGTTCCAGGAGAAATTACTTCGTCATTAGGATACTTTTGTTTCATGGATAAAGAATCTTTACCCGTTGGCACATTAATTCCTAAATCCACAGCAAAATCTGAAATTGCCTTTACTGCTTTATATAATCGTGCATCTTCACCTTCATTTTTACAAGGCCACATCCAATTGGCCGATAATGAAACTGATTTTAGTCCATCTTTAAGCGGAGCCCAAACAATATTAGTCAATGCCTCGGCAATAGAATTTCTGCTTCCGGCTTCGGGATTAATCAATCCCGAAATAGGGGAGTGCCCAATACTTGTTGCAATACCTTCGGCACTTTTGTAGTCAAGAGCCATCACTCCACAGTTATTTAGTGGTAATTGAAGCGGACCTACACATTGTTGTTTTGCCACACGTCCACCAACACAGCGGTCAACTTTATTAGTGAGCCAGTCTTTACATGCAACAGCTTCTAATTGTAATACTTGATCAAGATATTTCTGAAAATTATCTACAGTATAATTAAGATTTTCATAGCTACGGGCAATGGTTTGATCGGTCATAATAGTTTTTGGAGAGCTACCAAACATATCCTCTAGTGCCAGATCCATTGGCGTATCACCTTTGGTCTTGGATTGGAAAGAAAAGCGATGGTCACCAGTTACATCACCGACCTTATACATAGGAGATCGTTCTCTTTCTGCAATACGTTCAAGGGTATCGATATCTTTTTGCCCGATGACCAATCCCATACGTTCTTGGGATTCGTTACCGATAATTTCTTTGGCAGAAAGTGTGGGGTCACCCACTGGTAATGTATCTAGATCTATTTTTCCGCCTGTTTCTTCAACAAGTTCAGAAAGACAATTAAGGTGCCCACCAGCTCCATGATCGTGTATAGAAACGATAGTGTTTTCTTCACTTTCTACCATACCACGAATAGCATTGGCAGCACGTTTTTGCATTTCTGGATTAGATCGTTGTATCGCATTTAGTTCTATACCACTACTAAACTCTCCAGTATCGGCAGAGGATACTGCTGCACCACCCATACCTATACGGTAGTTTTCTCCACCCAAAATCACAATCTTATCTCCTGCTTCTGGAGTGTCTTTGAGCGCTTGATCTGCTTTACCATATCCAATACCACCGGCTTGCATGATTACTTTGTCAAAACCTAACTTGCGTGATTTTGCACTAAGCTTGTCGAAGTGTTCTTCATGCTCAAAAGTGAGAATCGACCCGGTAATAAGGGGTTGTCCAAATTTATTTCCAAAATCTGATGCTCCATTTGAAGCCTTGATCAATATGTCTATTGGTGTTTGGTATAACCACTTTCTTTCATTCATGGCTTGCTCCCAGGGGCGATTTTCTTCTAGCCTGGAATATGAAGTCATATATACGGCTGTTCCTGCTAGTGGTAAAGAACCTTTTCCGCCCGCAAGACGATCTCTAATTTCACCTCCAGAACCTGTTGCAGCTCCATTAAAAGGCTCTACAGTAGTTGGAAAATTATGAGTTTCTGCTTTTAGTGAAATTACACTTTCAAACTCTTTTTCTGTATAATAATCAGGTTTATCTGCTGTTTTTGGAGCAAATTGAGTGACTTTTGGACCTTTTATAAAGGCCACATTGTCTTTGTATGCAGAAACAATATCGTTTGGATTTGTTTCTGAAGTCTTTTTTATAAGTTTGAAAAGCGATGTGGGTTGTTCCTCACCATCAATAACAAAAGTTCCATTAAAGATCTTATGGCGACAATGTTCTGAATTTACTTGCGAAAAGCCAAATACTTCAGAATCGGTAAGTTTTCTTCCTATTTTTTTACTAACACCTTCTAGATATTGTATTTCTTCATCACTTAAAGCTAGCCCTTCTTTTATATTATATGTTGCTATATCATCAATTTCCAGAATAGGTTCTGGTTTGATATCTATTGTATAAATCTCCTGATTCAGATCATCATATTTTTGAGAGAGCATTGGATCAAAATCGATAAAATCTTTTGAAACTGCATTAAACTCCTCTATTCTGATGATGCCTTCGATCCCCATATTTTGAGTAATCTCAACAGCGTTGGTACTCCAAGGGGTAATCATTGCGGCACGCGGACCAACAAAAAAAGCGTCAATAGACGCCACAGATAGTTTAGGTTGGTTGCCAAATAACCAGACAAGCTTTTTTATATTTTCTTGAGATATTTCTTGATTGGTTTGTACGGCAAATACCTTTTCGTTTTGGTTTCCGAAGAAATGAATCATTTTATGGATAATTGTGTTGTGTTGAACAAGCAGCAAATTTACTGTTTTCTCTATAATATTTTTCTAAAATTATGATTCAATTTTGAAGTTGTTCATGTATTTTTTTAGGGTATCATTGTATACCATAGGTTTTATAGGTGATGAAAAAGGAATGCCTCAGGGTATGAAGGTGGTATAGACGTAGAATTTACTCATGTTAGTGACATGAAGCTTTCAAGAACTAAGGATGTGTTCATGTCATTGACATGAAGGTTTCCACAACTCAGGATTTATCCATGACACTGACATGAAGGTTTTCTTAATTCAGAACTTTCCCAAGTCACTGACTTGAAGGTTTTTGTGACTCAGGATGTGTTCATGTCATTGACATGAGAGGTATAACCATTTTAGATGTGCTCGTGAGGTTTGCTTAGTGGATTATAACTTTATTGTTTTCTTTCTAATAAAGCCATATAAAAGCCATCAAAGCCTGATTGATGTGATAATATTTTTTTATCCTTAATTAATGTAAAATCTTGTCCTGCTTCTTTTGAAAGAAAATGAGTTACCTGATCCTGATTTTCTGAAGGTAGGATTGAACATGTTGCATATACCAATTTGCCTCCATGTTTTACCATTTTTGAATAGCTTTCTAGAATTGTGGATTGTGTTTGTTTAATAGTATCCAAAAATTCAGGTTGTAATTTCCATTTAGCATCAGGATTTCTACTCAAAACACCTAAACCACTACAAGGAGCGTCTATTAATACACGATCTGCTTTGCCATGTAATTTTTTAATATCCTTAGTGCTTTCAATGACTCTGGGTTCAATATTATGAGCACCAGCTCTTCGAGCTCTTCGTTTTAATTCTTTAAGTTTATTACCATAGATATCCATAGCAATAATTTGACCTTTATTTTGCATTAATGCCGCAAGATGAAGGGTTTTTCCACCGGCACCGGCACAGGTATCTACGACTCTTTGACCAGGTTGTACATCTAAGAAATCTGCTACTAATTGGGATGATGCATCCTGTACTTCGAATAAACCATTTTTAAAGGCTTCGGTAGAAAATACATTAGTTCTTTCTACAAGTTGTAGTGCATCGGGATATCCTTTTATAAATTCGGTATCGATATTCTCATCTTCAAGAACACTTCTTAGCTTATCTCTTGATATTTTTAACGTATTTGCACGAAGAATAACCGGAGCTTGTTGATTTAAAGCACTAATTTCTTCGCTCCATTTTTTTCCTAATTCTTTCTCACCAAGTTGGTCAAGCCAATCAGGAATTGATTCTTTAAATTTTCTAATTTTACTTAATTCATCAAAGCGCCCTTTGATGCGTCGAGTAGGAGTAGGGGCAATTTGTTTCCAATCTGGTAACGAAATACCTCTTAAAGTTGCCCAAACGGCAAAAAGTCTCCATAAATTTTCTCTGGAAAATGGCTCTTTTACTTCGGCAATTTCGGCATATAAGCGTTTCCATCGTACTATTTCGTATACAGTCTCTGCCACAAAACTACGATCCCTAGATCCCCATCTTTTGTCTCGCTTTAATAACTTTTGTACAACCTTATCGGCATAGCTTCCTTCATTAAATATTTCATGTAATCCATCTATAACGGCAAAGACAAGGTTTCTGTGTAAACGCATTGTATTATTTTTTAGGTCTGCAAAGGTAGACCTTTGTTGTCAAATACAGTTATATTTGATTACAAATATTAACAATGAGATACATTATTATAGTACTGGTTGGATTTGGATTAGCCTTTTGCAATACGAAAGACGAAGCCGTAGTTCATAATTTTTCGGAAGTAAATATCAATGTTATTTATGAAGATTCAATCAGTATAAGAGCTATCGATATATATAATGATACGTTGTTGGGTTTTGGATTTGATAGGGGATATGGTTTTATCAACCTGGAAACACATAAAAGACAACTTTCATTTTTTGAAGACGTTATTGATGAGGATCAAGAGAATTGGATTGCACAACAACGGGCTGTAAATTTTACGAATGGAGCATTTTATACTTTAGGTATTGGGTCTCCAGCGAGGTTAAGAAAGATAGATTTGCATACCAGAGAAGAAAAAGTAGTGTATACCGAAGATCATGAAAAAGCATTTTATGATGCAATAGCTTTTTGGAATACTACCGAAGGAATTGCCATGGGTGACCCTACCGATGGTTGTTTGTCTATTATAATGACTAGAGATGGTGGAAAATCTTGGAAAAAAATACCTTGTGATCGTCTTCCCGGTACTGTTGAAGGAGAAGCGGCCTTTGCAGCAAGTAATGGTAATATTGCTATTGTAGGCGATCATACATGGATTGTTTCTGGAGGGAAGAAATCTAGAGTGTTTTATTCACCCGATAAAGGAGAAACATGGAATGTCTTTGAAACTCCAATTGTTCAGGGAACTCCGACAAAAGGAGCATATTCTATTCATTTTTATGATAAAAATAATGGGGTTATTTATGGGGGCGATTATACAAAGCCAGATGATAATAAGGCAAATAAAGCAATAACTACAGATGGAGGTAAAACTTGGAAATTAATTTCTAATGGTATTGGGCCTGGTTACAAAAGCTGTATACGTTATGTACCTAAAAGTGGAGGTAAAGAATTAGTATGTGTTGGGTTTACGGGCATTTCTATTTCTAATGATTTTGGGCAGCACTGGAAAGAGTTGAGTAAAGAAGGTTTTTATACCCTGCGATTCGTGAATGATAGTACTGCTGTTGCTGCAGGAAAGGGGAGGATTGCAAAGATAATTTTTAAATAGATAAAGAGGCTACTTGTGCCTCTTTATCTATTTAAAAATTAATTCATTTTTCTTCGTTCTCTTATCCTTTCTAAAATACGTTTATTAAAATCTGATTCAGCCTTTATAAGCTTTAGGATTTTCATATTGGGGAGTATCTTTTTTAAATCGGATATTAAGGCTTGTCGAGCTTTTGATTTTTGCTCTTCGTTATCCATATATTGACTTAAAAACTCTCCTGCTTGTGCATCATTTAATCCATCAGGGCCATTACTTTTATTCTGTAACCCTTTGATAAGCTTACGTCCTTTTCTTTTGAGATTTTCAACAGTTTTTTCATGGGCGTTATAAATTGGCCAGAATTGCTGCGCTTCTTTGCTTGTAAGGTTCAGTTTTTCGGTAATATATGCTACCTTAAAAGCTTTCATTCTTTCTCTTGGGCCATTTTGCGCAAAAGAACTATAGGTAGTAAAAGCAATGCAAATAAGTAAAAATATCTTTTTCATTAATTTTATTTTATTCGAGAAATATAATGTCATCTTCAATGTTTTCATTTGATAAATATTCTAATAGGTCGTCATCATTTATAAATTCTTCTTCAAAGGTTTCTTCATAAGTAGTGTTTTCATCAAATAACGATGCTATTTCTGTAGCGGTTAAATCTATACCCTCTTCATCAAAGTATGCATGAATATCTGCAATGTCTATATCATTAAAGTTTAAACTTTTTTCTTTATTAATAGAGATTGAAAAAATTATGGCAATCATGGCTGCTATACCAGATACATACACTAGATTTCTTCTAGTAAATAAAGAGATAACTTTTCTGTTAGTTTTTTGTGGTTCTATGTGCTGTAGTACACGATCTTCGATTGAATCAAAATACTTCTCGGGGACTTTAAGGCCTGAGTTAATTCTAGATTTCAATACATCATCCGAATTATTTTCAGAAAGTATTTTTTCTGAAAGCTTATTTTCTAAACGCTCAAAGTAATTATCAGGTACTTTAAAACCTCCATTGTTTTTATGTAAATTATCTTTTTTCACTATTACTAAGACTTTTTAAATGTATAAAGGTTTAATCATTCTTTAAAAATTCTTCAATTTTTTTTGTAGCCAAATGATATGATGCTTTAAGGGCACCTTCACTGGTTTCTAAAATTTCAGATATTTCTTTGTATTTCAATTCCTGAAAATATTTCATATTAAATACTTGCTGCTGTTTTTGTGGCAACAGAGCAATGGCATTTTGTAATTTTAATTGTATTTGATCTCCTTCATAATATACATCTGCTTCTAAATTTTGTACCAATTGTATACTTAACTCCTCATTTGTGATGTTATATTTTTTTGCCTTTTGATTGAGAAAAGTAATAGACTCATTTGTAGCGATTCGATACAACCATGAATATAATTTACTGTCACCTTTAAACTTTTTTATGTTTTTATATACTTTAATAAATACATTCTGTAAAATATCGTCTGTATCGTCATGATTTTTGACCATATTTCTGATATGCCAATATAAGCGTTGTTTGTATAAAGAAACAAGTTGACTAAATGCAGTGTTTATTTCTTTATCAGACTGTAATGTTGCTAATAGACGTTTTTCTTCTTCTTGAGTTATCAAGCGTTATCGTTTTGTGGTTTGTAAATAGTATTCTCTAAATACTAAGACTAATGTACATAAAAAAGGTTTAATTTGGAATATCTAAGGGTTTAGATTTAGATATATTTGTAGGAATTTTGTAAGTATAAATGTTAAATTCGATGATTATTTACTATTTTAATAGATAAAATGCACTTTTTTCTTGCGAAATTGAAATTTAGTTGTATCTTTACACTGTAATAATGAATTAACACTTTCATTTCCCCCAAGATGAAAGTTTTTAATAAAAGTGAGTTTTAATTTTAGAGTAAGCCCCTAAATTAAGATGATTTGTGTGAAGAGAAAGAGTGCAACCGCACTCTTTTTTCGTTTACATTATTTAGTAATAATATTTTAGTATTTGTAGGTAAAAGACTACTTTTTTGCAATTTATAATTGTTTATTTCAAGATAAAATACTTTTTTTTTAGGTAAAATACATTTTTTGTTTGGTAGATTTAAAATAATGTGTATCTTTACACTGTAAAAATGAGTTAGCGCTTTCATCCCCCCCAAGATGAAAGTTTTAATAAAAGTGAGTTTTAATTTTAGAGTAAGCCCCTAAATTAAGATGATTTGTGTGAAGAGAAAGAGTGCAACTGCACTCTTTTTTCGTTTATATTATTTAGTAATAATATTTTAGTATTTGTAAGTAAAAAACTACTTTTTGTAATATTTAATTGTTTATTTCAAGATAAAATGCTTTTTTTTAAGATAAAATACGATTTTTATTTGGTAGGTTCAGAATAATGTGTATCTTTACACTGTAAAAATGAGTTAGCGCTTTCATTCCCCCCAAGATGAAAGTTTCAATAAAAGTGAGTTTTAATTTTAGAGTAAGCCCCTAAATTAAGATGATTTGTGTGAAGAGAAAGAGTGCAACTGCACTCTTTTTTCGTTTATATTATTCGGTAGTAACAATTTAGTATTTGTAAGTAAAAGACTACTTTCTATGTAATTTAATTGTTTGTTTAAGGATAAAATGCTTTTTTTTTAAGATAAAATACGATTTTTATTTGGTGGGTTCAAAATAATGTGTATCTTTACATTGTAAAAATGAGTTAGCGCTTTCATCCCCCCCAAGATGAAAGTTTTAATAAAAGTGAGTTTTAATTTTAGAGTAAGCCCCTAAATTAAGATGATTTGTGTGAAGAGAAAGAGTGCAACCGCACTCTTTTTTCATTTGTATAGGTTTAGTATCGGATCCTTTAATCGATTACTTTGTTGATTTCACCCTAATTTAATTTTAAATCTTCTTTAATGTTTGCAATCTTTGCATCTAAATCTTGTTGCACCTCATCAAAATCTGAAATCGTCTTTAATGTATCTTGTACACTGATATAAAATTTAATCTTAGGCTCAGTACCACTGGGTCTGGCTGCAATTTTACTTCCAGATTCTGTATAAAATATTAATACATTAGATTTTGGAGTATCTATATTAGTTTCGGTGTGATCTTGTGTGTTGTTAGCAATGCTGGTTTGATAATCTTCAATTAACACAACCTTTTCATTATTTATGTATTCTGGTGGATTATTTCTAAGGTCGATCATGGTCTGTTTGATTTCTGCCGCACCATCGATGCCTTTTTTTACCAAAGAAATGAGACTTTCTTTATAAAAACCATGATTGACGTATAAATTTAGTAGGGTCTCATAAAAAGAACTGTTATTAGCTTTTGTGTGCGCTACAATCTCACAAGCCAATAGGGTAGAGGTTACCGCATCTTTATCTCTTACAAAATCTCCGACCATAAATCCAAAACTTTCTTCACCACCACCAATAAAATGTTTGTCGGGATTGTCCTTTATTAGCTTAGCAATCCATTTAAAACCAGTTAATACCTCTTTATATTCTACACCATATCCTTCAGAAAGAGTTCTCATCATTGGTGTAGAAACAATAGTCGAAGCAATAAACTCATTACCCTGAAACCCTTTTTCATTTTTATGATAATCTAAAAGGAACCAGGTCATTACGATCATGGTTTGATTTCCATTTAGAAGTTGTAATTCTCCTTTATCGTTACGAACAGCAATTCCCAATCGATCACAATCGGGATCAGTACCAATTACAATATCTGCATCTACTTCTTTTGCAAGTTGCATCGCCATGCTTAAGGCTTCAGGTTCTTCTGGGTTGGGTGATTTAACCGTCGGGAAATTACCATCAGGCTCGGCCTGTTCTTTTACGATATATACATTTTTAAACCCTGCTTTTTTCAAGGTTTCAGGAACTGCAGTAATCGAAGTGCCATGCAAAGAAGTAAAAACAATTTTGATATTGTCTTTTGCTTCTTGTGATGCAACAAAACTTCCGTTTTTTACACTTTGCTCTATAAATACATCATCAATTTGAGTATCGATTTTTTGTATAAGATTTGAATTCGCTTCAAACTGTATATCAGAATATTGTAATGAATTTATTTCTGAAATAATTTCTTGATCCTGAGGAGGTACTAATTGTCCACCATCTTGCCAATATACTTTATACCCGTTATATTCTGGAGGATTATGACTAGCCGTTAATACAATACCACAATGACATCCTAATTCTTTTACGGCAAAAGATAATTCAGGAGTAGGACGAAGTTCGCTAAACAAATACACCTTAATTCCGTTAGCAGAAAACACATCTGCTACAGTTTGCGCTAAAGTGTCACTGTTATTTCTACAGTCATAGGCTATAACAGCTTTTGGTTGCTCATTTGGAAATTGTTGCAGTAAATAATTACTTAATCCCTGGGTACTTTTTCCTAACGTATATTTATTAATTCGATTGGTGCCAACCCCCATAACACCTCGCATACCACCTGTTCCAAATTCAAGGTCTTTGTAGAAACTTTCTTCTAACTCTTGTGGGTTTTTTTGTAGTTTTTTGATTTCAAGTTGGGTGTTTTGATCAAAAACAGGAGTTAACCATTCTTCAACCCTAGCGTTTATATCAGAATTTGTGATTTGCATGCTCGTAATTTTAGTAGCAAAAATACTATTTAATTTTGGTAAAATTTTTTGAAACTATAAAGTTCCGGCTAGGCGGACAAATTTTAGAATATAACTTGTTGCTTATCATGAAAAAATACTAAAAAAAAAGCGTCAATTCGATTTCTATGACAAATTCAAGCGGTTTTGATAAAAAGTTTGATTTTTAATCAAAGCAAAAATGATGTGTATAATTTTGTTTCTTACAGCATTTAGTACACTCATTTTATTTTTACCTTCTTCTA
>NZ_JAERQJ010000040.1 GCF_016735115.1 Aquimarina mytili
TTTAATCAATCTATTATTTTTCTGGGTTAGTTTTTTAATTAATTTCTCATCACTTAAGGATAGATATTCTTTATTTTTTATTACTAAGGATTTTCTTTGTTTGATTCTATGTTTTCTCTCGGTTAGCAATACCTGAAGCTACTTAATTTCAATTCTTTGTGTAATAAAAGCAACTATTTCTGTATGATTACTTTTAATGAATTTAGCAATTCTAAGAGCATCTATTTTATCATTTTTTCCTCTTATCAATCCCATACTCTTTTTTAAATGCAGTGGATTAA
>NZ_JAERQJ010000041.1 GCF_016735115.1 Aquimarina mytili
AAGATGAGATTTCTTTAAAGGGTCGTGGGAGACTACCACGTTGATAGGCTATAGGTGTAAAGGCAGTAATGTCATAGCCGAGTAGTACTAATAACCCATAGGCTTATGTGTCAGCAATTGCTTTTTACTAAGCTTTTTGACAACTCTTTTTATCGTGTTTAAATCAATATGTCAACTTATACAGTTGGCAGCTAGTTAGTGGTTAGTCGGCAGTAGATACTGCAAACTAAATACTGCATACTGCTCACTGAAAGATTTAAGGTGGTTATAGCATCGGGGCT
>NZ_JAERQJ010000042.1 GCF_016735115.1 Aquimarina mytili
AAAGCAAGATCAAAAATTATCAACGTTACAGAAACAACTTGTATCTACCCCAGGAGTTGGAAAGGTTTTAGCTTGGAATTTGTTAGTGAAAACCAATGAATTTAAAACCATAACTGAGCCAAGAAAACTTGCCTGTTATGTCGGTGTGGCTCCTTTTGAAAACATATCGGGAACATCAATATTTAGAAAACCAAGAGTATCCTCTTTTGCTGATAAAGATCTAAAAAGATTATTGCACTTGGGCGCAATGAGCGCTATTCGTTTAAAAAATGATTTAAGTA
>NZ_JAERQJ010000005.1 GCF_016735115.1 Aquimarina mytili
AATTTCTATTTGAGTTTATAACTGAACGGAAAAGGTCTGAATCGAATGTATAAGTTTAAAAACTTAGAGTGTATAGATAGTGTACCTTTTCCGTTCTTTAAAATATAAAAAATTTAAATGCAAATCTAAAGGAGTGCTTCTACATTAGGAGATGTGTATCGAGAATAAGATTTTGTTTAAAAAAAGCTATTCTCGATATATTTTGTCTTCATTTTATTACGACAAAACACTCGAATTGACGCTTTTTTTTCAGTAATTTTTCTAAATCCATAATGCGTTATATAAACTTAATTCTAATATGATATTATGCAACGACATCTCTTTTTTCTACTTCTTTTAAGTAACCTTGCTTGTTTTGCACAACCCAAAAGTGACATCAACACTGTTCTTGAAAAATGGCATGCTGCCGCCGCTGAAGCAAATTTTGAAACCTATTTTGGTTTAATGACACAGGATGCCATATTTATTGGTACAGACCCTACAGAAAATTGGAACTATGCAGACTTTAAGGCATTTGCAAAACCCTATTTTGACAAAGGCAAAGCCTGGAGTTTTTCTAATCTGGAACGAAATATTTTTGTAGGAGATGATACTTCAACACTAGCATGGTTTGATGAACTTCTAGACACTCAAATGGGTATTTGTCGTGGTAGTGGAGTGTTAGAAAAAACAGAAGATGGCTGGAAAATTAAGCACTATGTATTATCTATAGCCATCCCTAACGAAAATGTAAAAGAGATTACAGCCTTAAAAAAGAAGTTTGATACTGACTTGATGCAAAAATTAAAAAAACACTAAAATAACTCGTTGTGTATTTGGATTTTTTAAAGCAAAATCCATCGATTCAAGTGCTGCGACGAGCTCAGTAGGACTATCGAATAGGATTTTAAATTCAAAAAGCTATTCTCGATACAATTTTTCTACATTTCATTCCGAATAATCAATCGAATTGACGCTTTTTCTAGTATTTTTTAAATGACCAACGGGTTAAAATAGACTTTCTTTAAAGGCTAATAAGTCATCAAAGCAATGCTTTTTCTTTGCCCCATGTTCTATAAGCTTTTTTTGATTTCTTTTTCCAATCCCTACAAAATCCAGGGATAAGTTCTGGGCTGTTTTTAAATCCCAAACTCCATCTCCTACCGATATAATTTGATCAAATTGATCTTTTTGATAAAAAGCTTTGGCCCTCTCTATTGCATCTTGCACAAATCCTTCTCTAGACTCGTGTGTTTTTGAAGTTGCCAATATACTTGGGTCATACCATAAATCGCATTGTTCTAATTTTAGCATTGCGGGTTTAGGCAATGCGCCTGTTGCAAAGCAAAACGAAATTTGACGTGCTCTAAATGTCTCTAACAACGATTTTGCACCTCTTATTTCTTTTACTGGATCAAATTCTGCCATTTGCCGAACAAGATTAGTTTCAAAATCATCTAATAAGTGCTCAGGAAAATCGTTCTGAAAATTGCGTTCATAATTATAACGCAAAGCATAACTATCGGTATGGTGCTTATAATTGTTGTAATCGGTATCAATATCATGCACTCCAAGAGCTTGTAACGACTTTGTAACCGAAATTAAATACATAGGCACACTATCTGTAAGAGTGCCATCGATATCAAATATGAATAGTTTATTTTTCAGAATAATAGATTTAAATGTTCAGAGCTAAGATATCACACATGGGCAATATCTAAAAAACCATTAAAACGAATACGTTAACGAGGCTATAAAATTTCTTCCTGCCGCAGCAATACCTGATGAGTATGGTCGATAGCGTTGATCGGTAATGTTTTCTATCGAAAATATCCCCTTTAATTGATCTGTTATTTGGTATTGCGTTCGTACATTAAAGGTATACCATGAGGGAGAATATGGATTTCCATTTTCATCTTGGGCATACAAAAATGCATTATTTTGTTGCGAAGGCGCCAAATCTTCAAAATCAAACTGCCCATTATACACTAAAAAGGTATCTATCATTAACTTATCTGAGGTAAATGTAAAATGCGTATTTCCAAATTGTGGAGAAACATGTCTTGATGGTGCAGTTTCTCCATCATCAAGCTCTTCTTCTCCTCCAACAAAAGTGTATTGAGACGTTATTTTAAAATTCTGAGTAAACTCATATTTGATTCCTGCTTCAAAACCATAGATTCTAGCTCTTGCCGCATTTTGAATCGCTTGCACAGTACTAAGCTCTCCACCAAATTCGATTTGAGTTTCTCCATTAAGATCAAAATCTCTACGCACTAATGCATTATCCAGATAGGTATAATAAGTCGCTAAATCCACCGAAATATGATCTCCGATCGTTGCACTAACACCTAATTCTCCATTATACGCATATTCTGGTTTTAAATCCGGGTTGGGTACTACTACAGATCCAGGTTCTGAATCAAAAATTTTGCCTACATCATCAATATTTGGTGCTCTAAAAGCAGTAGAAAAGTTTAGTTTCCATTGTAAAATGTCATTAGGTAACCAACTTAATCCCGCTGTTCCGGTTAGGGCATCGGTATCCAAATTGGCCTCATCAAAAGGAAAATCAAAAAACTCACTATCAAATTCTGAATACAATATAATTCTATTATACCGCAACCCACCTTGAAATCTAAGCGCTTCACTAAACTTATTTTTAATACTCGCATATGCGGCTATAGATTGCCAGGTAGATCCATCTGGATATCTCGAGGGAGCATTTACCATCTCGCCTGTTTGAACGTTGAGTTCTGAGCCATCAGAAAATACATTATTCAAAATATATTCTAGTCCATAATACAATGATGTTTTCTTAGTAAACTTCTTTTCAAAATCTACATTAAGCGAATATGCGTCTACTTGCTCTTGTGTACTTTCTAAGCTACTGCTTTCAAAATTGCGATCATTTCTGCTTTCTTCAAAAAATTGATATGCCGCAGTAATTTTCATTTCGTCATACATCGTATTGTGAGCTTTTTGAGAAACCTGAAGATTACCCATAAACCATTGTTGCGGTCCATAATACCATTCGGCAGATCTTAAATTTCCATCACTGCGCCTGATCAAGCGATCGTATCTGGGATAATCTGAGGTGGTAGTATAAATAAGACCAAGATTAAAATCCCATGTTTCGTTGGGCATAAAATGCACCTTTTGCAATACATTTATTTGATCATACCCTGTAAATACTTGTGTCTCTGGATCATCATTTTGAATTACAACATCTACCCCATCTATAGTTTGCACATATTCATTACGCAAATAATCATCTGGACCATGACTCCCCATTTTTAGATCATCAAAATCGGTATAACTTAGACTGGTCAAAAACGCCCATTTTTCTAATCCAATATTAAAATCTACGTGCCCGGTCATTTCATTACTAGCGCTTGCATATCTGGCTAAAGCATTCCCACTAAATTTATTCTTGCCAGCAATGGCCACCTTTGGTTGAGTAGTATAAAAATTCATTACTCCACCCACCGCATCACTACCATACACTACAGATCCTGGTCCTAAAATCACCTCTGTTCGTTCTATAGTAAACGGGTCAACCGATAATACATTTTGTACATTTCCTCCTCTGAAGATAGCCGTATTCATGCGTACTCCATCTACGGCAAGCAACAATCTATTGGTAGAAAACCCCCTGATAATTGGACTACCTCCTCCTAATTGACTTTTTTGAATAAATACTTGTCCACTACTTTGCAGTAAATCTGCAGAAGTTTGCGGTGTGGCAAGTGCAATATCTTCTTGAGAGATACTTACAATTTTTTGAGAGATATCTTTTTTGTTCTGTTGCCATTTAGAAACAGAAATAACAACTTCAGAAAGTAAATTTTCATCATCTTCCAACAGGACATTGCCTCCTGCCTTAATAATATCAGATTTTGAAATGGTTAATGAAGTATGCAACGAATGCGAAAAATGTAATAGTTCTGTATCTGAAAATTCTGAAATATTGGCGTTACCATCAAAATCGGTGGTTACTTTTTTTGATTTTTCCTGGTTTTCAATAATTACCTCAGGTATCGGAGTATGAGACGACTTGCTTAAAACGGTAATATCTTGCGCATATGAAAACTCAACAGAACATAAAATCAATACAATTGTAACAAATAAACGCATTATCTTAATTAAAAATTTCGTTTAAAACCGAAAGCGATTTTGGTTTCTTAAAACCGTGCAAATGTAGTTCAAAATATACTAATAGCATAGAGAGAATATCACTTCGTAAGTTCTTTGATAATCTAATATTCATACTATCCTCAAATGTTGTGCCTAAAAACTCTTTAAATCGTAAAATATGCTCACCTTGAACACAATATATATTAGTGGATATTGCCTGAAAAACACCATCTTGCATGTTAAAGTAATCTGATTCTATTTGCGATGTATCTGGAAAAAAACCAAGGTACTGTGTGAGTTTTATTAAAAATGTGATATGAAAATTACTAATCGTATTATGAGAATCTAACCACAAAATAGCTGTTTCTAAATATTCGAATAAATCAGTATTGGTTTCTTCTTCATGGATTGCATTTTTAAGAATATCTGAAATAAAAAATACCAAAGCACTTTTTACGACATCGGTATGTAATGAAGTAAAATGCGTAAGGACTCTAGCTTCTTTTAATCGTTCTAAGGTGCCTTTATTTTTATGATAGGCTTCTATCTCTAGAAGCATTAACGGCTGAAAAAGTGAAGCACGAATTTTCCCTTTCTTCGATTTTAATACTCCTTTTTGCAAATATGATCGTAATCCGCTGGTTTTAGTAAATAATGTAACGATGAGATCGGCTTCGCCATATCGCAAAGAGTGTATTACTATTGCAGGACATTTAATAATCATAATACATGAAAGTAATCAAAAACAACCTTAGTTTGCCTTTGCAGGAGGGTATTTAGCCAAGGATTTTTGCATGATTTTTTGAAAAAAACTAATTCGACTATCGGGAGAAGCTTTAAGAAAAAATCGTCTCTCGGCAATTGCCTGCCATACGAGTTGTCCCTTTTTTGCATCAACAAAGTCTGTAGTAACTTCTAAAAAGGTTTGCGGTCCTCCTATCGGAATAGCTCCACCAATACCAATATTAACACCGCCTCCACCACTACCAACGCCAACACCTATACTATTACGAGAAGGGCCTTCTTTTATTATGGTTTTAAAATCTATATAAATGTCGGGGTTTTCAGATTTAGTAAGGCCTATATCTTGCATAGCAGCTTCGGTGACTGCCAGTAATCGTTTGTGATCTAATTCGGTAAGTCCAGAGTCCATTTCAGAGAAAAAGTCATAGGTTTTGTAGACTATAAAGTCTTGTTGTTCGTCATAATCATGAACTACGTATGTGCTTCCGCAGGAGGTTAAGATCAGCAGAAAAAATAAAAGAGATATTTGCTTCATAAGAAATGCATTTCACCATAAAAATACATAAGAATAATTAAAGCCGCTTAAGAATACTCTTAAACGGCTTTACTTTTTATCAAATAATAGCGTTTATATAACGCCTTGTGCTAGCATTGCGTCTGCAACTTTTACAAAGCCTGCAATATTTGCTCCTTTAACATAGTCTATGTATCCATCACTTTCGGTACCATACTCAAGACATGCAGAGTGAATATCGTTCATAATTTGTCTAAGTTTTTCATCAACTTCTTCTCGAGTCCAGTTAAAACGCAAAGAGTTTTGTGTCATTTCTAGTCCAGAAGTAGCCACACCACCTGCATTAGATGCTTTACCTGGTGCAAAGAATATTTTTGCTTTATGGAAAGCAGTAATCGCCTCTGGAGTACTTGGCATATTGGCGCCTTCACTAACACAAACACAGCCATTGGCAATAAGCGTTTTGGCATCATCTCCATTCAATTCATTTTGTGTCGCACATGGTAGCGCAATATCACATTTCTCTCCCCATGGTGTTTTTCCTTTATGAAATACTGCAGAAGGATATCTATCTACATATTCATGTATACGTCCTCTTCTTTCGTTCTTAAGTTCCATTACAAAAGCCAATTTATCATCATCGATACCGTCTTTATCATAAATATATCCTGAAGAATCAGAAAGTGTTACCACTTTGGCTCCTAATTGTGTTGCTTTTTCTGTGGCGTATTGCGCTACGTTTCCTGATCCAGAAACAGCTACTGTTTTTCCTTTAAAAGAATCGCCTTTAGTTTCCAGCATATTTTGAGCAAAATATACTGTACCATACCCAGTAGCTTCTGGTCGGATTAGAGATCCTCCCCAGGTAATTCCTTTTCCTGTAAGAACACCGGTAAACTCATTTTTCATCTTACGATACTTACCGAATAAGAATCCTATCTCACGTGCACCTACTCCAATATCACCTGCAGGAACATCTGTATTTGGTCCAATATGCCTATAAAGCTCACCCATAAAAGCGTGACAAAAACGCATGATTTCATCATCAGATTTCCCTTTTGGATCAAAATCTGAACCTCCTTTACCACCTCCCATCGGAAGTGTTGTTAAGCTATTTTTAAATACTTGCTCAAAAGCCAAAAATTTAAGAATACTTAAGTTTACTGAGGGATGAAAACGAAGTCCTCCTTTGTATGGACCAATCGCAGAATTCATTTGAATTCGGTAACCTCTATTGACATGTATTTCTCCTTTATCATCTACCCAAGGTACACGAAACATTATGGCTCTTTCTGGTTCTACCATCCTTAACAGAATGTTCTTACCATTATATATTTCTTTTGTAGCGATGTACGGGATCACAGTCTCTGCAACTTCTTGTACAGCTTGTAAAAACTCGGGCTCATGTGAATTACGAGCTCTTACTTCTTCCATAAATGCATCTATCTTTGCTTGCATATGTTAATTGGATTAATAGATTCTTATTAAAAGGTTGATTTATTGTGTCAAATATATGATATTCTTAAAAAAACAGTGCTGTTTTTTTTAATTTAATAACCTTACCCCATGGCTTGCTCTAAATCTTCAATTAGATCATCAACATCTTCTATACCCACGCTTAGTCTGATTAATGAGTCTACAACACCCGTTTTTTCTCGTTCTTCTTTTGGAATAGAAGCATGCGTCATACTTGCTGGGTGTCCTGCAAGGCTCTCAACTCCTCCTAAAGACTCTGCTAATGTAAAAATCTTAAGGTTTTCAACGATTTTGATCGCACTATTATAGTCACTTCCTTTAGGTACAAAAGAAATCATACCTCCAAAACCATTCATTTGTGCTTTGGCAATATCGTGATTAGGGTGATCTTCAAAACCTGGCCAATATACTTTTTCTATTTTAGGGTGATTTTTTAAATATTTGGCTATTGCTTCTCCATTTTCGCAATGGCGCTGCATACGTATATGCAATGTTTTAATCCCTCGCAATGCCAGAAAACTATCTTGCGGACCGCAAACTGCACCACTAGCGTTTTGAATAAAATATAGTTTCTCTGCAATGTGTTTATCCTTTACAATTAAAGCTCCCATTACCAGATCACTATGTCCTCCTATATATTTTGTTGCACTGTGCATTACAATATCGGCTCCAAGATCTAATGGCCTTTGTAAATACGGAGTGGCAAATGTATTATCTACTGCTAGTAGTAGTTTATGCTTTTTTGACACCTCAGCGATGGCTTTGATATCAATAATGTTCATCATAGGATTGGTTGGAGTCTCAATCCAGATTAATTTTGTATTATCGTTTACATAACCAGCCACTTTATCTGCGTTTTTCATACCTACAAAGTGAAACTTGACCCCAAAGTCTTCAAAAATTTTGGTAAATAATCTATAGGTCCCTCCATATAAATCATTGGTAGAAATTACCTCATCACCGGGTTTTAGTAATTTAATCACAGCATCAATTGCCGCCAAACCCGATGCAAACGCTAATCCAAATGTCCCATTTTCAATACTTGCCAATGCATTTTCTAATGCCGTTCTTGTTGGATTATGGGTTCTACTATATTCAAATCCCTTATGCCCCCCTGGTGTGGTTTGGGCATAGGTAGATGTTTGATAAATTGGAGGCATTACAGCACCATATGCTGGATCGTGTTCTTGCCCCCCGTGTATTGTTTTGGTATTAAATTTCATTCGTTTTCTTTATTATTTTAATGACCAAATGGAACCTCTTTGATAAGAAAGAATTAACTTGCTCGTTTTATGTTAGAAAACTGAACAAATGTATGATTTAATTCGTTTTAATCATATTTCAATGAATATCTTTAGTAGATGATTAACACAAAAACTAACAGCTCCCTAAAAATTGTTTTTTTACTAGCAATTTTGATGGGTTTTTATAGTTGCACAAAGAGAAAATCTTTCATTTTTGAGAAGCAAAATTTTGCAACAGATCAATTGTTGGATTGCAAAACCAATGATTGTGCTTCTTTAGAAATCAATTTATTAAAAGTTGTTGATGATTCTCAAATTTCTTCAACCATTAATCACGAAATTGAAAAAGTAGCCTGCGCAGTTTTGAATACTGGTGATAATCAACCTCAAGGTACTATGAAACAGGCAATGCAGGAATTTAATAGCTCATATCAAAAAATTAGTACCGAATTCCCCGATGAAATCGTTCCGTATGAAGCTAATATTGATTGTACATTAGGTTTTCAATGTAAAGACTTAATATCGGTTGTTATGGATTCTTATGTTTTTACAGGAGGAGCTCATGGATATGGTGGTGTCTCCTATATTAATTTTGATCCAAAAACAGGCAAACGTATTTCTAACAAAGCATTATTTAAAAGCTATACTGAATTTAAAAAGTATGCAGAAAAGGTGTTTAGATCAAAACATGAAATTCTTGAAAGCGAATCTATTAATAGTACGGGCTTCTTTTTTGAAAATGATGCATATGCCTTGCCAGAAAATATTGGTTTTACCGACAAAGAAGTTATCTTATTTTATAACCCCTACGAGATAAGTTCTTATGCAGACGGAGCTATTGAGATAAAATTAAACAAAGAAGACGTCGCTTCGTTTTTTGCTTTTGATATTTTATAAAGCCTTCTTTAGTGCCAAAATATACCCTAAATGAATCCCTTCATGGAAATTATTAAAGTTCATGGCATCCTCAAGAGATTTTAATACAAATCCGGTACTAGTTGGATACTCCTGAAAATCTTTAAACAACCCAGCTTCAATATCTTTTTGAGTTTGATCCAAAGATGAAAACAATAACGTTCTTATCGTATCTACTTCTGTCTGGGTAACTACACCTTCTGTTTTTGTTCCCTTCTTAAATCTAGCGACCATTTCATCATCAATCATCATTGGTAATCCACTTAATTTATATATCAAAAGCTGCTGGGTTACTGCAACATGGGCAATGTTCCAGATTAAGTTGTTTTTAAAACCTTCTGGCACTTTGTTTAGTTGTTCTAGTAAATAATTATCTAAAATTTTCTCTAATAAACGACGATTAGTGCGGGTGATTTCTAATAGATGTTGCATCAGGTTCTTAATTTTTAGCCAAAAATATGAGTTTTAATTTTGAAATGAATTTCCTTTGTGATGATTTTTACACTTAAATAATTCCATTTTGAAAAAAATATACCACTTATCAACCTGTGATACTTGTAAACGAATTATCAATCAATTGAACCCTTCTTCAGCATTTGTTTTGCAAGACATTAAAACCGAATCTATTACAACAGAGCAAATTGAACACATGCATAAACTTGCCGGAAGCTATGAGGCGCTCTTCAGCAAAAGAGCTAGATTATATAAAGAACGAGATTTAAAAAATCAACAATTATCTGAAGAGGATTTAAAAAATCTAATCCTTGAACATTATACTTTTCTAAAGCGCCCTGTTATTATTGTTGATGATCAAATCTTTGTAGGGAATAGTAAAAAAGTGGTCGAAGCAGCAAATAGCATTATCAATGGATAAAAGAACTGCTGCACTACTTGCTGCTTTTGGGGCCAGTTTGATCTATGCGATCAATCATACGGTTGCCAAAGGAGTTATGCCAACATATATCAAACCTTTTGGGTTTATTTTGTTGCGAGTTATGGGTGCAGCAATTTTATTTTGGGTAGCCTCTATTTGGGCTCCTAAACAAAAAATTGAAAAGAGTGATTGGCCAAGAATAATTGCATGTGCCATTTTTGGAATGGTAATCAATATGCTCATGTTTTTTAAGGGTTTGCAATTATCAACACCCATTAATAGCTCGGTGATGATTACAATCTCTCCGATTTTAGTGTTCATACTATCAGCTATTCTTATCAAAGAAAAAATCACTTTTTTAAGAACATTAGGTATTTTATTAGGTTTTTCTGGAGCTTTGGGCCTTATTCTTTTTGGAGCCGAATTGCGACAAGATGCTCCTAATATCCCTTTAGGAAATACTTTATTCATTATTAATGCAGCTTCGTATGCATTATACCTGGTTTTAGTAAAACCTCTGACTGCAAAATATCATTCTTTTACATTAATGAAATGGTTTTTTCTAATTGGTGTGATTATTAACTTTCCAATTACCATTTCAGAATTTAGCGAAGTGCAATGGTCTTCTTTACCATTTGATGTGATATTAGTTATGGTTTTTGTAGTGATTGGTACCACATTCTTTACCTATTTATTAAATGTATTTGCATTGAGAACATTAAAAGCATCAACTATTGGAGCATTTATTTATCTGCAACCTTTACTTGCTATTAGTTTTGCCATGGCTATGGGAGCCGATTCATTAAGTATAGTAAAAGTTGTGTCAGCCCTATTGGTATTTCTAGGAGTATATTTAGTGACAAAGACGCCTAAAAAACTAAGCTAAGTCTACCGGAGTCTTGGCAAACTTTCTAGTATCTTCTTTGGTTAACACCTTAAAATCTTCTGGACGACTTACCTTGTCCAAATCCTTCATAATTTCGCTTGGAAGCGGAATTAACTTTCGGGTTTTTAAATCTATCCACGCGCCCATCATTTCGCAATGCGCAAAATTACAGCCTTTATAATCATAAAAATTATGTCTGAACTGAAAAAACATGCCGTCTTCACTTAAACCAGAAAGCTCCAGAGAAACTTTGATCGGCCTTCCTAAAAAAACTTCTTTAAAATAATAGATATGTTCATAAAACACTACGGGTCCAATATTGAATTTCCCAAGTATACTATTATCAAAACCATGTTCGGTTAAAAAAGACATTCGCGTATGCGCAGCCAACTCTATATAGGCTTTATTGGCCAAATGGCGGTTCGCATCAATATCGTTCCATCTAATTTCAAAATCTTTTATATACATATCCCATAGTTTTAGATTTACAAAAATACAAAACATTTTACTATGCATGCATAGTAAAACAGTTTTAAAAATAGAGTATCTTTAGCTATAGTTATGAAAAGAGAAACAAACATAAAGGCGTATAATAAACTTTCTGACCTCTACAAGGATGAAAACGTAGGAAAAAATATCATTCAAGATGCAGATTTTACGATCCATCAAATGGAAAACGTGCATAACAAACCTGTACAATCCCCCGTATTTAGAGCCAATTATTTCTCGTTCATATTGGTAAAAAAAGGAAAAAGTTTTTATACCATCGATGATCATAAATTTCATACTAAACCGCACACCTTGTATTTTACGAATCCCGGACATTTAAAATCCTTTGGGATTGAAGAAGTAGTGCATGGTTTTATCATTACCTCATCAGAAGAATATTTGAAAGAGCATATCCACAATGCGGTCTTTGATGAATTTTCATTTTTGCTCACCGAAATGGTGCCTCCTTGTTATCTTGATCAAATACGTTTTGAAGAACTTGAACATTTAGCCAAACAGATTCTGGAGGAGCAAAACAAGAAATCGACATTACGTCACAAAATTGTGAGCTCGCTTTTTATGGTATTTCTATTAAAAGTAAAGGAGTATCTACTCGAAGACGATTCATTTAAAATAGCTTATGATAGAGATAGCGAAATTGTAAATCAATTTAAAAAAGAACTGGAAGGTATTTTTCGTTCTGGAAAACTTAAAAATGGGGATTTACAAGTAGCTTCTTTCGCGGAAGCACAACAGTTACATCCCGCTTATTTTTCTACAGTGATCAAAACCAAGACTGGTAAGTCTGCCAATCAATGGATACAGGATAAGATCATTACTGAAGCACAGGCTTTGCTTTCAAAATCTTCTACTCCCGTTAAAGAGATTGCCTACAAATTGGGGTTTAATGAGCCTACCCATTTTTCTAAATTTTTTAAAAAACTAACCAGGCTAACTCCTAATCAGTATCGAAATCAATAGCTTTTATGGACTATAGACTGAATCGTTATTGACTAATCTTAAAAATATACCTTTCTTCCTAAAAAATGTGCCTTTATCTGTATGGTTTTCTAAAAGATATTTGCAGTGTAATTATTGTTCAACCTGTTACTTCGAGTGATTTCGAACTGACGATTAAAAAATAACATCATGAAAACTTTAGAAAACAAAATCGCATTGGTTACAGGAAGTAGCCGTGGACTAGGAAAAGAAATGGCTATCAGATTAGCACAACAGGGTGCAGATATCCTTGTAACCTATAATTCTAACAAAACACAAGCAGACGAAACCGTAACCGAAATTGAAGCTTTAGGACAAAAAGCAGTAGCTTTTCAATTAAATGTTGGTGACTCTTCTGGTTTTGACACCTTCTTTTCTGAAATCAAACATGTACTAGAAAAAGATTGGAATACTTCAAAATTTGACATTTTGGTAAACAATGCCGGTATCATAGCTCATGAGATGGTTGCCGAAACCTCTGAAGCTACTTTTGATAGCTTAATGAACATTCAACTTAAAGGTCCATTTTTTATTACTCAAAAGGCTCTTGAGTTGCTTAATGATGGAGGAAGAATCATTAATGTATCCACAGGATTGGCAAGATTTTCTATCCCCGGATATGGTGCATATGCTGCAATGAAAGCAGGTATCGAGGCCTTTACTCGTTATTTGGCTAAAGAACTAGGACCTCGTCAGATTACAGTAAATGCTGTAGCTCCTGGTGCTATTAATACCGATATGAATAAATCAGCTTTGGAAAATAATCCGGAACTTGAAAAAATGTTATCCTCGGTAACTGCTCTTGGAAGGGTTGGTGTGGCAGAAGATATAGGTGGTGTAGTTGCTTTTTTAGCCAGCGAAGATGCCCGATGGATCAATGGACAGCGCATCGAAGCTTCTGGTGGAATGTTTCTATAAAAATTGATATGATACCTTGAAAACGTGTAACATCGTATCAAAATATTCAAAAAAAAGAGGTTGTCTAGATTAGGCAACCTCTTTTCAAACAATCAATCATGAAAGCATCACTTTAAGAAGATTGCATGTGGGAGCTTTGCAATCCTCTTGGTAACATTCTTATATAATTTCGCTTTTCTTTTGTTCAATTGATCTTTCAAATCACATATTGTATTATTAATAGCATTTTCAAAACTAATCTCATCTGATGAAGCATAGATTCTTGGTCCGGGAAGACTAAGTCTAATTCCACAAATATTTCCTTTCTCTACATCTTTTTCTTGTTTTTTAAAGAACACATCAGCTCTAATAACAAATGAATACTTATTCGCTAATTTTTCTAATCTTTTGGTTACAAAAGTTTCTAAATGATTGCTAGAACTTACATTTCGATATTCAAAAACCGTTTTCATTTGTTTTCATTTTATAGGGTGTGATCTGTATACAAAGTACTTTTTTATGTTTGAATCATACCATTCAATCTTCGATCTATTTTGCGTTTTTTTTGTGTAATCTGCTTCATAATATCCATTAAATAAGGGTCTCTTGTCTTTTTATAAATTTCATTAATCTTTAATACTAAAGACTTTGCTTCTCTTGACGCTGAAACCTTATCACTGGTGGTCATATGAGCCATTTTTCGCTTCTTAAATTCGAGTGCTTTTTTTAATAATTCCATAAACATTGTTTTTTGATGAAATTAATCATCTGTTTCTATTAAAAATGGAGTCTTACCATCGGTTACAATAATTTTGCTGTTAGGAGATTCTGATAGCTTATTAAAAGCTTCAATACTTCTGATTTTGATAATCTCTTTTGTTAGTCCTTCTGAAAGTATTTTTTGAGCATCCCGCTCTCCTTCGGCATTAATGATTTTTCGATCTGCTTCAAGTTTGGCTTGATCTATTACAAATTTCATTCGCATGGCATCTTGTTCAGCTTGCAATTTTCTCTCTATAGAATTTGCTAAACCTCGTGGCAATTGGATACTTTTCATTAAAACTGCAATTAACTCGATACCATCAGCCTGTTTTTCGAGATTGGTTTTCATTTTACTTTTTATCTCTTCTTCGATTGTGGATCGCATACCTGAATGCATATCTTTTGCGAAGAATTGCGCACAAACGTCTGAAGAGGCCGATCTAAAAACACTGGTTATTATCGATTCATAATCTCTTCCCAGGTTTTCCAAAACACTTGGAATTTTATCTTTTTCTAATCGATACAGAATCGATATTTCTGAATTAACACTAAGTCCTTCTTTGCTTGGAAGGCTCAAAATCAATTTAATATTATTGGTTTGGGTAGATTCTTTTATAATTCTACTAATCAAAGGGTTATACATTACGGTACCTTGTGTAGAAACATTATCAGAAAACTTACCCAAAGTTTGTTTTACTCCTGCCTCTCCAGGCCTTATTACCGCACAGTTGCTGAGCAATATCCCTACTCCAATCAGCATCCAAAGAGTCGTTCTCATAAGTACATTTTTAAATTAAACATTCTAACCTATCATTACCATCTTATTCATATTTTTAATCGTATTCCAAAACCTTCGAAATCGTTAGCATCTATCGGAAAAAAGTTTTTTACCATCTTTACTTTTTGAAGACCTTTTAATTTCATATCCCAGTTACCGTGATACGACATCTTAGCTGTATCTGAGGTTTTTGATTGCACCAACTCTCTTACAGAATACGCATTGCAGATCTTTTCATTAATCTTATCTAGGGCCGCATTAAACCTAATAATATCTTCATTTTCAATATCCTTATGCAAATATTCAAGGTTATGAGATAGATAAGAGATAATTCTATAAGAATTACATTCATGATACGTATAATCGTCAAAGACAACATGGTCCATATTTCTGTTGACGTCTACTTTACATAGATCTTGAGAATTTCGTATTTGATATTCTTCATTGATCGTATTACCTGAATTGGCAAAGGAGAATGAAATACAACATGGCAATGGTTTTTCGATCGCACTTAAAAACATAGAATCTAAAGTTTCAAGCACATTAGCATTACTATTTTGACAAACAAGCATTATTACTACTATACTTAGAAACTTTTTCATGTCTTCTTGGTTTAAGGTTACACAATCATTTTTATCTTTTTATGTATTGATACACACAATATTATGGAAATATTTTCATATATTTTTATTTATATTTGTAATCATTTACATAAAATAAATTTATGAATTACACTTTACACCAATTACAGATCTTCTTGAAAATTGCAGAAAAAGAAAGTATTACAAAAGCTTCTGAAGAATTGCATTTAACACAACCTGCAGTATCTATTCAGCTTAAAAATTTTCAGGATCAATTTCCGATCCCACTAACAGAAGTTATCGGACGAAAACTGTACATCACAGATTTTGGGAAAGAAATTGCTATTGCAGCACAAAAGATTGTTGATGAAGTAAATCAAATAACCTATAAAACAAACGCTTATCAAGGTCAATTATCTGGTGTATTAAAAATCTCTGTAGTCTCTACCGGAAAATATATCATCCCTTATTTTTTATCTGACTTCATGAAACAACATGAGGGGGTTGATTTGATTCTGGACGTTACCAATAAAGAACGTGTTGTTCATAGCTTAGAAGACAATACCGTAGATTTTTCATTGGTTTCTGTATTGCCAAAGCACCTTCAGGTCGAAAAAACTAAGCTCATGGAAAATCAGCTGTTTTTAGTGGGTAATACGTCTGAAAGTTTTCCGAAAAAGAAATACAAAACAGCTATGCTTACAGAGCTACCTCTGATTTATCGAGAAAAAGGATCAGGAACAAGACATACTATGGAAAAATATATAGAACAGAACGATATTCCGGTTAGGAAAAAAATGGAACTTACCTCTAACGAAGCCGTAAAACAAGCCGTAATTGCAGGATTGGGGTATTCGATAATGCCTCTTATTGGTATTCGTAATGATTTAGAAGCGGGTCGTTTGCAAATAATTCCTGTACAGGGGTTTCCAATCAAATCAATTTGGAATTTAATATGGTTAAAAAACAAAAAGTTCTCTCCTGTCGCTCAAGCTTTTCTAAAGTATGTAAAAGAAAATAAAGATCATATCATTAAGAACAAATTCAACATCCTAAACGACTAAGAAATACTTCTTCTTACATTTATCATAAATTTATTTTATGGTTTTCATCATATATATAAATGAAAATTAATGAAAAATAATACGGATTTTTGTGCTTCAAAAGGAAATTAACCTTGATGGTTAAGATTAACATAACCCTTTAAAGTCAAGCATAATGAGAAAAATGAAGAAAAAACAATCCTTTGTTATTGCACTTTTATTAGCAGTAAGTTTAGGCTCTTGTAAAAAAGAAAAATCGATTTTTTATAGTGACCAAAATACCGAAAAAAAAGAGCATCAATCTTTAGCCGATAACCATGTCTTTTCTAAAGATCAGAAAGAGATTGACGAGCAATCTTTAAAAAGAGATATTCTTTTAAAAGAAGAAGATGACAAACATGCTATAAGCAGTATTACGACCAAATCCTTCTATAAAGAAGAAGGTAACTATGTACTAGATTATAAGTACCCTTTTTTAGATGAAAGCGATCACGAATCTTTCAAATATTTCAATCACTATATTGACCACAATTATTTGTATGAAGAGCGTTCTATAAAAACCATTTTAGAGAATAAAAATTTGTCTTGTGATAGCGACCAGGTTAGTAGTAATAGATACAAGAGAATGATTGATTACAAAGTTTATAAAAGTGATACGAATCTTTTGAGTGTACTACTGTATAAATCTAATCATTACACCGATAAAAATCATTATTCCTACATGTTCAAAACTCTCAATTTTGATATGGAAAAAGGAGATTTTTTAGAATTTGATTCCATATTTAAACCAGAAAATCAACATTTAGTTCTTGACAAGTTAAATCATGTACTTACTCAAAAAATACAAAACGAACCTTATTATAAAGAATGTTGGAAACTAACTAAAGATGTTTTTAACGTATATAAAGACAATTTTGTGATCAATGATCAACACATAAAATTTTACTTTGATGACTGTTCTATTTGTCCAACATATGCTGGACGATATGCTATAGAAATGGCATTAGCAGATATTTCGGATCTCCTGCAAAATCCAACCTTATACATAGGACTATAATTAGAATCATTTTGAGTTAGCCATTTTATAGTCGTATTAGAACACAAGTTCTCTTTAATAAAGAGAACTTGTGTTGTTATTTATACAATATGTTACTGTAATTCGATTTAAACAATTTGCACTATATAAAGATAAAGAGGTAATCCTAATGTTATATTAAACGGAAAGGTAACGGCAAGTGCCATAGGTACATAAAGTCCTGGATTGGCTTTTGGCGCCGCTAATCGCATGGCAGCAGGTACGGCTATGTAAGAAGCACTAGCTGCAAGAATGGCCAATAAAAATCGATTCCCGATACTTTCAATAAACATGGTGCTGATAATAGCAACCGCTATACCATTAATCAGTGGAATTACGAGAGAAAACACCGTGGCAAACCACCCTTTTTTCAAGAATGAAGATATTTTCTTTCCGCTGGTTATTCCCATATCCAGTAGAAAGACCGCTAGAAAGCCTTTAAAAATATCCGTCGTAAATGGCTTAATCCCTTCTGCTTGCTGCTCACTGGCAAGAAACCCAACAACAAGACTCCCAATAATTAAAAGTACACTGCCGTTAGTTAAGGCGTGTTTTAAAATCTTTTTTAAAGGTATTGCATCTTCTGTATTCTTATTCATTATTGACATTAAAAGAACACCTACCATTATAGAAGGAGCTTCCATAATAGCCATCACGGCAACCATATGCCCCCCAAATTGGATTTGCTCTATCTCTAAAAATGTAAGTGCGGTAACAAAAGTTACCGCACTTACAGAACCATAGGATGCTGCAATCGCACCCGAATCAGAGACATTATATTTTTGCCGTAATATAAAGAATGTATAGACCGGCACAAGAAGCGCTAATAATACGCCAAATCCAAGTGACCAGAAAATCTCTCCGTTTAGCTCACTATGAGACAGTTCTTGCCCTCCTTTAAAACCTATAGATAGTAATAAATAAAGAGAAATAAACTTCGAAGAGCTTTCTGGGATTTCTAAATCACTTTTTAACCGTACTGCTATAATTCCAAGAAAAAAAAACAACAATGCAGGATTGGTAAGATTATCTATTAATAAATGTAAATCCATAAAAGAATAGCTCTGATTTTGTAATTAATAAATTGTACACTCAGTTTTAATTTTGAATAAAGGTAATTTGGATATCGCTTTCAATCTTTAGCTCTACCCCTTCTTTTCTGGCTTCCAAAATCATCTCCTTAATGGCTTCTTTTGCCTTAATCAATTCGTCCATCCTGGAATATAAATGCGGAGTCTCATCATCGCAATTTTGCTCAATAATACTAAGCCTTTGTAGCTTATGAAAATTGATTTTCTTATCAACAATTGTGTTTAAAATATCTGAAGCTTCAGATGGTGTAAAAGTTCCGTCAAGTAATTTGATTTTTTGATCTGTAAGTGTCATAATTCTGAATTTTAGTAGTTATTAAATTTTCTTTTTTGTATATACTCTTGTAAGCTTTTTATTGGTATCCAAATTTTTGAAAACACATGCGCATAAAAGGATGAAAACACATAAGACTAACTCATGCATAAACAGGTATTTGTGTAGTGAAGACAAAAAAAACGGGATTGCCAGTAGTACTATTAACGCAGTAGTATAGATAATTCTCATTGGTACTTTTTTTGAGTTTAACTATTGGCTTATATTTCTTTTTACGTAAAATTTTATGTAAACCGCGTACAAAAGTGAGGATACTAATTCATATATTTTTATTTATATTTATAATGTTAAGCATAATCAATTTTTATGAATCGTATCTTATCAAACTTCTTAATAACACATAATCAAATACTTACGTATTTCATAAGTACTAAGAGGAATTTACTTTTTCATGAAATATAACTATGGATTTATGATAAAGCTGGCTTTACAAATCTATTGCGTTGACCGATTAAAAATATCTGAATAAAACTCAACAGGTTTTGAAAAGCTGTTGAGTCTTCTTATTTTAGAACAAAAAATCACATATGTACATCAAACGAAACATTGGCTGGGGGCTTATTCTTCGATATGCCTGGAAGAATCTTATTTTCTTTGTACTATATACTGCGGGGATCTTTTCGCTCTATTATTTTTTAGATTGGACCTTTATTGATATCCCTTTTCAGCCTCTTTCGGTTATTGGTATTGCTGTAGCTTTTTATATTGGTTTTAAAAACAGTCAGAGTTATGATCGCTTTTGGGAAGCACGTAAAATATGGGGAGGTATTGTCAATTATTCTCGCACATGGGCAAATCAGGTACTAAGTCTTGTTAATGATGATCATCAAACAAAAAGTATTTTAATTCATCGACATGTTGCCTGGATCAATGCCCTTAGGATTCAGTTAAGACAACCCACTTCTTTTTCAATTAAAGAGAATGCTGCGGTTGAGCGTTTATTTAAAAAGCATGGAGAGCAAAAACCAGCATGTGATGCTACCAAAGATTTTGTCTCTGAAGAAGAATATGCAGATTTATTAGAACGAAAAAATACAGCTACGCATATTGTAAAAAATCAAGGATTGCATATCAAAAAACTATGTGGTGAAGGAAAAATAACAGAATTCGACAAACAGTTGTTTCATGGTGTTCTTGAAGAATTGTACAATCTTCAGGGGAAATGTGAACGTATCAAAAACACACCGTTCCCCAGGCAATATGCCTATTTTAGCACTGTTTTTACCTGGATTTTTGTACTGCTATTACCCTTTGGAATGTTAAATGTATTTGAATCTGAGCTTCAAGATATGCACCAAGATATTCAACCTTGGTTTATCTTTTTAATGATCCCCTTATCAGTATTAGTATCCTGGATATTTACCACCATGGAAAAAATCGGAAGCAATAGCGAAGACCCATTTGAAGGCCGTGTAAATGATGTACCTATGACGGCCCTATGCAAGACCATAGAAATTGACCTGCGCGATATGTTGGATGAAGAAAATTTGCCTGAAAAAATAACACCAAAAGATAATATTCTGTATTAAGGCGACTTAAAATTAAAGAAAACATATATTGTTTAGAACAATGACACTTTAGCTTTTTTAACTACCTATCGCCATTTAAGCCACACTATTTTATGAAAAAATTACAATCAATTTTTTTTCTATCCATTTCCCATATTACCATTTTTATCGTTTCATGTCACTTTACATATTCTCAAGTTGAAAAGGATACCCTGCTCGCTAGGAAATACTATCAAAAAGCAGATTCGTTATTACTTAAAAGAAAACTCGATAGCTCTATCATATACTTTAGAAAGGCATTACCTATTTATGAAAAAGCAAAGGTTTGGAAAAAAGTAGCGAGTTGTTATAATAATATTTCCAATAGTATTAGTAGTAGGAATGACGAGTCATTATTAAATGCCAAAAAGGCATTAGAAATCAGCAATAAATATCTCCCAAATGATAATTTGGAAAAAGCTGAAGCGTACAAAAACATCGGTTATTATTTTAAAAATAACTCTGATTACGAAAAAGCATTATCATATTTCAAAAAGACATTAAAAATCAGAGCAGAGTTATTACCTAAAGATCATCCAAAAATGGGCTCATCTTATAATGATTTAGGTATGATTTATTATAGAAAAGAAGAATATGAAAAAGGGTTAGATTATCTAAATAAAGCTTTAAAAATACGAATTAACAAACTTGGTGAGAATGATCTTAAAGTTGGAGATATATATTTTAATCTAGGCATAGTTTATAAAGAAATTGGAAAATACGACAAGGCTCTAAATTTTTCTAGAAAAGCTTTAAGTATTAGAACTAAAATTTTAGATAACAATCACGTCGAGCTCGCTCGCTCATGTACCACAATTGGTTTGTTATTTTTTGAACGCCAAAATATGGTCTTAGCAAAAAAATACTTAGCAAAGGCTTTAGACATTAAACTGAAAAACAAAAACTCTAATGATCTTTGGATTTATTATACTAATATGGGCATTGTGTTTGCAAACGAGACAAAATTAGATTTGGCTTTAGATCACTACAAAAAAGCTCTAAAATTAGTGACTAATCAGTATGGAAAGGATAATTATAGATTGATACAAGTTTATAATAATATAGGGAATATTTTTTCACATAGAAATGATTATGATAGGGCTCTATATCATTACGAAAAGGGTATGGAAATAACAAAAAGATCTTTAGGTAAAGATCATTCTTATCTTCTTTATTTTTACAGCAACATAGCCTATTTATATAGTGCAAAAAATCAATTCGAAAAGGCTTTGAGTAATTCTAGACAAGCGTTAGAATTAAGTCTAAAAAAATTTGGAGAACAGCATCACTTCACACATAAATCGTATTTCCAGATTGGAACTTTTTATAGAAAGAAAAAAGACTATAAACAGGCATTAAAATTTGCCGAACTTTCTTTAAAAATAAGATTGAAAATGCTAGGAGAGAAAAATTCCTTTGTTGCGGATTCCTATAACTTGATAGGTGAAATTTTTTATGACCAATTAGGATATATTGAAGCTATAAAGAAATATGAGCAAGCATTGAACGCTAATACTAGATTAGATATAAATACATTTGAAATTAATAAATATTATCAGCTAAATGTTTTGTTAAAAACGTTAGACTACAAAGCAAAGACTTATAGAAAACTCTACGAAAAAAATCATGATATTAAGAACCTTAAAAATAGTCTATCGGGTTATCAAGAATTAAATGAAATAATAGACGTTTTAAGAAAGAATAATAATAAGTATGCAGATAAACTGGCATCTTCTGAAAGACATAAAGATATATACGAAGGTAATATACAGGCAAAGTTATTATTATTTAAAACTAATCGTGATTCTATTACTTTACATGAAACAATGTATCTTTCGGAAAAAAGTAAGAGTAATACAATGATTGAGTTATTAAATAACTCTGCCGCTATTCAATTTACTGGTTTACCTTCAAAATTAATTGAAGTCGAAAAAGAGCTAAGAATTGATAATGCTTTTTATCAATCGCAAATTAGCAAAGAGTATTCTAATAAGACTATAGACACCACTAAAGTTTTATCATATCAAAGTAAATTATTTGATATTACCCGAAGAAAGGATTCATTGATAAAGGTTTTCGAGAGTCATTATCCAAGATATTATAAATTAAAACATCAAAATAATCTTATTTCAGTCTTAGAAATACAAAAAAAATTAAGTAATAAAACAACCTTATTAGAATTTTTTACTTCAGATAATATTACTTACGCCTTTACAGTTACTAAAAACACATTTTCCATTAAAGAATTGTCTACTCCAAAACTTTTAAAGGAGGTCCAAGAATATCGCAATAGCATTACTTCTAAAAACACAAAAGAGTATAAAAAATTTGCACATCAATTGTATGCCGAACTAATAGAACCTATTGCAAATAGTTTTGCTGGAGATGAACTTATAATTGTTCCAGATGGACCCTTATGGCATGTTAATTTTGAGTTATTACTTACTGAAAATGATATTTCCAATGATCCAAAAGAATTATCCTATCTGCTCAAGAATTATGCTATAAGCTATGCCAATTCAGCTAATTTGTTATTTAATCCGTTTAAAAGTGAAATGCAATCTAAAAAACGACAAGAATGTCTTGCGTTTTCATTCTCTCATGATGCTAACATTGTGAATACAAGTATCATGAGTTTGGCAACTCTTAGAGATACCGGAGATGACTTGCCAGGAACTCGTAAAGAAATTAAAGCTATCGCCAATATTATTGACGGACAATATTATTATGGGCCAGAAGCTGTAGAAGCTAATTTTAAGAAAAATGCCAATAAATATAATATTCTTCACCTGGCATTGCATGGTGAAGTTGATAACGAACGCCCAGAGAACTCAAAACTATACTTTACCCAAAGTAAAGATACAATTGAAGACAACCTGCTCTATAGCCACGAGTTATTTGCGCTTAACATCCCAGCAGAGCTTACTGTACTTAGCGCCTGTAATACAGGAACCGGTAAAATAGCTAAAGGAGAAGGTATTATGAGCCTAGGAAATGCTTTTCAATATGCGGGAACCAAGAGTTTGTTACTCACCAGTTGGGAAGTATCGGATCAAACCACTCCCGAGCTAATGAAATACTTCTATACCAATCTTAAGGCAGGAATGAATAAAGCCAAGGCATTACAACAAGCTAAATTACAGTATTTGAATACCGCCGATACATTTACAAATGATCCATTTTATTGGGGAGGTTTTTATCTAGTAGGAGATCCTACACCTATGCATTTTGATAATAATACTCAATTATATTGGATTTTGGGTTTAGGTATTTTAGCATTTCTATTTTTGATTGTATTTTGGTATAGAAAAAATAACACCAAAAGATAATATTTTGTATTAATGCCACTACTTAACTCCAACTATACTCCTCCTCTGTTTTTTAGAAACAACCATATTTCTACCATTTATCCTAATCTTATACGAACGATAGATGATATACAACAAAAAAGAGAACGGGTCGAGCTGGATGATGGCGATTTTATTGATTTAGATTGGAGTTATACATCGCCACAAAAATCAAAAAAACTTGCCATTATCATTCATGGTCTAGAGGGCAATGCGCAACGGCAATATATTATGGGGCTTGCCAAACATCTAAATCAAAACGGTTGGGATGCAGCCGCCGTTAATCTTAGAAATTGTAGTGGCGAGGTCAATCGATTGTATCGATCCTACAATGCCGGGGTGAGTGATGATCTGGATCGAATTATTAAACATATTATTGATACTTACGATTATCCTTCAATTTCAATATGTGGATTTAGTTTAGGAGGTAATATAACCTTAAAGTATTTGGGAGAAGGAAGATCAATTCCTTCAAATGTAAAAGCTGGTGTTGCCATTTCTGCTCCTTGCGATCTTCATGATTCGTTATTAGCCATCAATAAACCCAATAATTTTATTTATAAAAATCGATTTATTCGACATCTCAAAGCAAAACTACTAGAGAGGCAAGTCGTTTTTCCAGATAAAATAAGTATCTCAGATATCAAAGCTTGTAAAACACTTATGGATATCGATGACTTGTATACCAGTAAAGCCCATGGATATACAAATGCGATTGATTATTACACAAAGTGCAGTAGTAAGCAGTTTTTAAAAAATATTCAAACTCCTACTTTGATTATTAACGCAAAGAATGATTCATTTTTGGGCGACTTATGCTATCCTATAAAAGAAGCCAAAGAAAATTCGAATTTATTTTTGGAAACTCCAAAATATGGAGGTCATGTTGGTTTTTTTCTTCCGGGTATAACCTACTACAATGAGGCGAGAACCCTCGATTTTTTCGAAAAATCAACGGCTAACCCCTTAACAAAGAAGGTTTTTTCTTACTTAAAATAAAGTTTAAACAGACGTTAAGCCACTGTTAAGGTTTTATAAAGAGTTTTTCATTCACTTGGTCGAAAATCTTTTTTTTACTGACAATATTTTAAGAGTTTTGGCCGTTTCTTGATATTACTTCAAGAAAAATAACCTAACACTAACTCAAACTCAACAAAAATGAAAAAAAGCTACAGAAGCCTTATTTCAACTATTGGCTTCACGGGGAAAACAGCCAAGGAAATGAGTATCTTTGTTTTTACAACAATGTTACTTATATCTGCTGGACTTTTTGCACAAACACCTGTACAAAGAGCGGCAATGGCTCAAAAAAGTAATTTAACTAAACTAAACCAACTACAAACTGAAACTGCTCAAAAATCAGCATTTCAGAAAAAAGAAGCATTAGCCATCGCTAAACGAAATGGATGGCAAGTAAGAACAATCCATGAAGATGGAAGTGTTTCTGAACTACAAAAAGTAGTAGATGGTAAACCTATTTATTATAAAACATATAATGTATCTGCTGCCAGATCAACCAGAGCAAATCACCTTAATGCAGGAGGGTCTTTAGGATTAAACCTAGACGGTCAAAATATGACAGCTTATGTATGGGATGGTGGACATGCTCGTGTATCACACCAGGAGTATGATGGCCCAGGAGGAAACAATCGTGTTTCTGTAGAAGATGCCACTGCTGAAGGTGGACTAGATCTTAATTTTCACGCTGCGCACGTAACCGGAACCGTTGTGGCTTCTGGAGTACAAGCAAACGCCAAAGGGATGGCACCTCAGGCAAGAGTACGAGGATACAAATGGAATGATGACGTATCTGAAGCTACTGCTGCTGCTGCCAATGGAATGTTACTTTCAAACCATTCTTACGGTTTTAGAAGTGATTTAGTTCCTGACCAATACTTTGGAGCTTATATCGAAGATTCTCGTAATTGGGATAATGTGATGTTTAATGCACCTTTTTACCTAATGGTTGTTGCAGCTGGTAACGATGGTAATCAAAATTCATATAATGGAGCTCCTCTAGACGGGAATTCTTCTTATGATAAACTTACAGGACATTCTACTTCAAAAAATAACCTGGTAGTTGCTAATGCCCAAGATGCCAATGTAAATAATGATGGTACTCTTGTAAGTGTATCGATCAATAGTTCTAGTAGTGAAGGACCAACTGATGATTACAGAATCAAACCAGATATTACTGGTAACGGTACAGGTGTATATTCAACCTATGAGAGTAGTGATACTGCATACCAAAGTATTACGGGTACTTCTATGGCTTCGCCAAACGTTACGGGATCTCTTTTGTTATTACAACAACATTATAACAACTTAAACGGAAGCTTTATGAGAGCTGCAACACTTAAAGGCGTGGCTTTACATACTGCAGATGATGCAGGACCTTCTGGACCTGATGCCGTTTATGGATGGGGGTTAATGAATGCTAAAGCTGCTGCTGAAACTATTTCTACAGCCTCTAGCGGTGAGTCTAAAGTTGAAGAATTAACACTAAACAGTGGTCAGACGTATACAATTACTGTTGATTCTGATGGAATTAACCCTTTAATGGCTTCTATCTCATGGACAGATAGACCGGGGACTGCTACTACTGCAACTAACTCTAACACTCCAGTACTAGTAAATGATTTAGATATTAGAGTAACTAAAGGGTCAACAACGTATAACCCATACAGATTAACAGGAATTACAACTAACGGAACTGGTGATAATAATGTAGATCCATACGAAAGAATTGATGTAGCGGGTGCTACTGGTTCGTACACAATTACAGTAACTCACAAAGGTTCTCTTACAGGGGGAAGCCAAAACTTCTCTCTTATCGTTACAGGATTAACAGGAACTCCTGTTGTTTGTAATGCAACAGTACCAACTGGAGTAAATACTTCTAACGTTGGATTTGATAAAGCTACTGTAAGCTGGACTGCTGTTCCAGCTGCAACATACGATCTAAGATATAGAGTTGCGGGTACTTCTGCTTGGACAACAAGTGCTGTAAACGGAACTTCTTCAGATTTAACTGGATTAACTGAGTTAACATCTTATGAAGTACAGGTAAGAAGTAAGTGTGATGATGGTACAACATCTGCATATAGTAGTACAGTTACATTCGCTACTACAGAATTCCAATTGGTATATTGTGATTCTAACGGACAAAATACAAACGACGAATATATTGGTCGTGTTCAGTTAGAAACTATCGATAACGCCACAGCAGCCGGATCTGGTGGATATAGTGATTTCACATCTATTTCGACAAGCTTAGCTAAAGGTAGCGATTATGCCATCTCTATTACACCAACATGGTCAGGTACTGTATACAACGAAGGATATGGAGTATGGATTGACTATAATCAAGATGGTGATTTTACAGATGCTGGTGAGCAAGTCGTAAGTCAAGCCGCAACGCAAACTACACCGGTAAGCGGAACGTTTACAGTTCCTACTGGAGCTAAAGACGGAAATACAAGAATGCGTGTTTCTATGAAATATAATGGAACTCCAACATCTTGTGAATCTTTCCAATATGGAGAGGTTGAAGATTACACTGTGACTATTGGAGGTGCAACTGCAGATACGCAAGCGCCAACAGTACCAGCTGGTTTAGCTGCTTCTAATATTACTGAAACTAGCTTAACCTTAAACTGGAATGCTTCTACGGACAACGTAGGTGTAACTGGTTATGACGTATATCAGGGAAGTACAGTAATAGCTACTGTAACTGCTACAACTACAAATGTAACTGGATTAACGGCTAGTACTGCGTATCAGTTTAGCGTAACTGCTAAAGATGCTGCAGGTAATGAATCTGCTGCTAGTACAGTATTAAATGTTACTACAGCAGGAACTACAGGTTCAGGATGTACATCTGGTATTACTGCTTTCCCTTATAACGAAGGATTTGAAAATACACTAGGAGCTTGGACACAAGCTACTAACGATGATATTAACTGGACTGTTGATGCTAGCGGAACTCCATCGAGAGGAACTGGACCATCTAGTGCTACACAAGGATCATACTATATCTTTGTAGAAGCATCAGGAAACGGAACCGGATTCCCAAACAAACAAGCTGTATTAAACTCTCCTTGTTTTGACCTTAGCGGTCTTTCTGAGGCAAGTTTCACATTTAGCTACCATATGTATGGTGCCGCTGATATGGGAAGTATTGCTGTAGATGCTAGTACTGACGAAGGTGCTACATGGACAACTATTTGGAGTGAAACAGGTAATAAAGGAAACTCTTGGTTAGATGCTAGTATAGACCTTGCTACCTATGTTGGTGGTGGTGTTCAACTACGTTTCAACAGGGTTACCGGATCTACTTGGCAAGCAGATATCGCGATTGATAATGTATCTCTTACTAGTACTTCAGGTGGAGGTTCTGTTGATATATGTGAAGGTGTTGCACCATGGAGTAGCACAGGATTTTATCAAACTGGAGATCGCGTAACCTACCAAGGTAGTTTATACGAAAGAACTGCAACGGGATGGACAAATCTTGGAGCTTGTGGAACAACTACCGCTTTTGCTACAGCTTCTGATGCCAAAGGACCACCATTTAATGGTTCTGAAAAACCAGCATTTAGTGCATTCCCAAATCCAGCAACATCGTATTTAAATGTTTCTGTAAGTAACCCTGAAACTGTTCCATATGAACTTTACAATATGAGAGGACAGGTAATGGATCGTGGAACATTTACTAAAACAAAAACTATAAATGTTAATGGATTCCCAGCTGGACATTATATATTGAGTGTTGGCGATAAAATCAAGCATATTATTGTTAGAAAATAAAACCAATAAATAATCAAATTTTAAAAACCCTGAAACATGTAGTTTCAGGGTTTTTTTATATCGCTACATTACCAAAATAAATGTGTTACGGCTTACAGCATATATAGAACTACGGTTTAAACATAAATATTCGAAAAATACACTGATTTTGTCGATCAAATACAAAACTAAATTACCAAATCCTGTAATATTTAGTTAAAATTTTACACATTTTTCATTTGTTTCTGTAAGTAAAAACCTACAATTTTGAAATGAATAGAATTCCATAATTTTATGTTAACGTACTGTTAATAGCATGTTAACATTTTCTGAGTCAATTTTTCACAGTCATTCGTCGATTTTATTTTAAATAATGAAAATAATTCAACACATTTGTCGCTTTCGTTGAATTATTTTCAATGAAATTGAATAAATGCTAACTCAAACTCAACAAACATGAAAAAACACTACAAGAATGCTATTTTGCTATCAGCGTTCAGTTTTGCTTCATTGTGTCTTACGGCACAAGAGAGCAAGCAGGAGAATTCTTTCAAACAACCGGAAAGTTTAATTCAAATTGATGTACAACAAAAGAGTTCACAGAACATCTTTCAAAAGTATATTGGTTTAAGTGAAGGCAACTCCTTTACAAGAGTTGAACAAAAGACAGATAAGCTAGGAATCACTCATGAGAAATTTCAGCAGATGTATAAAGGTGTTACTGTAGAATATGGTACTACTAGACTTAATTCTAAAAACGGAAAAGTTTCTTCAATTAGCGGAGGAGAATATTACAATGTAAAAAATCTAAATACTACCCCTAAATTATCAGCAACACAAGGTTTGCAAAGAGCAATAACCAATATTGGAGCCACAAAGTTTATGTGGGAAAATAAAGCTGCCGCAAATGCTATAGGATATGCTAAACCTGTTGGAAAACTAACTATTCTTCCAGATCTTGATTCTAAAGGTAAAGATGGAGTAGTTACTAAGTTTAATCTGGCCTACAAATTTGATATCTATGCTACTGCTCCAAAAATAAGCAGAGGAGATGTATATGTGGATGCACATACTGGAAAAATATTAGCATACAATGCTACCATCAAACATGTTGGCGAACACAGCAACTCTTCAAAAAACCTAAAAGTTCTTTCTATTGATAATACTGCACGTATTAAAGGGTTTGAAGCTGCACCTTTAGCTACAGGTAATGCCGCTACACGGTACAGTGGTAACAAAACGATTACTACACGCACCATAAGTGGAAGTTTTGCTCTAAGAGATAACACAAGAGGTAGTGGTGTAAACACCTATAACAGCGGTGGTAACAATAGCTACCCATCTACAAACTTTACGGACAACGATAATAATTGGACCGCTGCAGAATTTAATAATGCTGCAAAAGATAATGCTGCATTAGATGCGCATTGGGGAGCCGAAGTAACATATGACTATTGGTCAACTGTGCACTCCAGAAATAGTTTTAATGGTAGCGGTGCTGCAATCAACAGTTGGGTACATTATGATAACCAACCAGGAGGAGCAGGATATGATAATGCATTCTGGAATGGTAGTGTAATGACCTATGGTGACGGTTCTTCAAACGGAACTGAAGGAAATGGGTTCTTTGATGCACTTACTAGTCTTGATGTAGCAGCTCATGAAATTGGACATGCCGTTACTACGTTTACAGCCGATTTAGCATATAGAAGAGAATCAGGAGGTTTAAATGAAGGATTTTCTGATATCTGGGGAGCCGCTGTAGAACATTTTGCTAAAGGAAATGGTAATGATGCTGCCCCTTCTGCTGAAGTATGGTTAATTGGTGACGAAATTGACAGACGTAGCGGATCTGCTGCATTACGTTCTATGAGTGATCCAAAATCGCTGGGACAACCTGATACTTATAGAGGAACAAATTGGAGACCCGCAACAGTTGCTGAAGGGTGTATAACACCAATAGGAAACCCTAATGATCCAAACTATAATGACCAATGTGGTGTACATACCAATAGTGGTGTTTTAAATTACTGGTTCTACTTAGCCGTAGCGGGTAGTGCAAATACAGATGGTGTAAATGATAATGGAGATGCTTTTACCGTTGCCGGAATCGGAATGGATAAAGCCGCAAAAATTGCATACAGAACCTTAAACGTATATTTATCGGCCAATTCTACATTCTTAGATGCCAGAAATGGTTCTATACAAGCTGCAAAAGATTTATATACAGCCGGTGGAGCCGAAGAAATTGCAGTAACCAATGCATGGCATGCCGTTGGTGTTGGACAACCCTATGGTGGTGGCGGTAGTACTTCTTACTGTGGCTCTAACGGAAACAGTGTAGCCGATGAATATATTAGTAGAGTTCAATTAGGGTCTATTGATAATGCAACTGGTGCAGGTACTGGTGGGTATAACGATTTTACTTCTATTTCTACAACCCTGACTCCAGGATCTTCTCAAACCATTACAATAACTCCAACATGGACGGGTACAAAATATAATGAAGGATACGGCGTATGGATTGATTACAATCAAGATGGTGATTTTGCAGATGCAGGAGAACAAGTGTTTACGCAAGCAGCTACACAAACTACACCTGTTAGCGGTTCTTTTACTGTTCCAACGGGAGCTACCGAAGGCGCTACAAGAATGCGTGTTTCTATGAAATACAATGGAATTCCAACAGCCTGCGAATCCTTCCAATATGGAGAAGTTGAAGACTACGAAGTAGTAATCGGTGCTGGATCAGCAGATACACAAGCCCCTTCAATACCAACAGGATTGGCAGCCTCTAATATTGCTGAAACTACACTAACCTTGTCATGGAATGCGGCTACAGATAATGTAGGAGTAACAGGGTATGACGTATACCAAGGAACTGCAAATCTTGGTAATGTAACAGGTACTTCTGCAAATATTACAGGATTAACAGCAAATACTGCATATCAATTTAGTGTAAGAGCTGTAGATGCTGCCGGCAATACTTCTGCAGCTAGTAGTGCAGTAAATGTTACTACCGCTGGTGGAGCATCAGCATGTACATCAGGTATTACATCTTTCCCATATAACGAAGGGTTTGAAAATACATTAGGTGCATGGACACAGTCTACAACCGATGATATCAACTGGACCGTAGATGCTAGTGGAACTCCATCTAGAAATACAGGACCATCTAGTGCTACTCAAGGATCATATTATATTTTTGTAGAAGCTTCAGGAAACGGAACTGGGTTCCCAAATAAACAAGCAGTCTTAGAGTCGCCTTGTTTTGATCTTTCAGGACTTAGCAATGCAAGTTTCACATTTAGCTATCATATGTATGGAGCTACAGATATGGGAAGCCTTGCTGTAGATGCCAGTACTGATGAAGGAGCAACATGGACCTCTTTATGGAACCAGACTGGAAACAAAGGAAACTCTTGGTTAACGGCAAATATCGATCTTTCAGCATATTCTGGTGGAGGTGTTAAACTTAGATTTAACCGAATCACAGGATCGACATGGCAAGCCGATATTGCTATTGACAATGTAGCTTTAACCTCTGGATCTGCTGCAGCATTTGCAGGAGCTATTCCAACAGAAGCTAAAAGTGAAGTATTCTCTTTATGGCCTATCCCTTTGAAGTCAGGAGACAGATTAAATGTTTCTATTAAAAAATCAGCTACTCCTCAAAAGTATACAATTATCAATACTATGGGACAGGTGGTAGAGCAAGGATCATTTAATGGTGCTATCGACACCGACGGATTAAGAGCAGGTCTATATTTCCTTAATTTGGACGGAAACAAAAAACCATTTGTAGTACAATAAATCACTATAAACAATCAATATTTATATCCCCTGAAACTAAGGTTTTGGGGGATTTTTTTTATACAACCTTTTCTAACATCTATCGAGGATTAAGTCAAGTTAATTCCATATCCAGAATAAAGTCAGTTAGGATATAAAAAGATCATAACCAACTCAATTAAAGATAAATAACAACAAAAAGTTATGTTAATCCTATTGTCTTTTTTATAATAAAAATCTATCTTCATACTACTCTTATAGTTCCCTAGTAAACATTCTTCGTCATTATTTTAATAAACATTTATTTACCAAAAGAACTTATATTTTTTGAATAATTATTGGTGATAATAAAAATCCAGAATAGGTGTGGTTTAAAATATTTAGATGCAATAATAGCAATAGCTATTGCAGTATTATTACAGATAAAAAATAAAAACCTTACTAATGACAGAACAAATACCCAAACCTTCGACAAGCAATCAAAAAAGGCATCGTTCAGAAAATAAAAACAAGTATCAACAATTTATTAATCCCACTTCTAGTTTTTTCAGCCAGGATGTAGCTCAGAAAAAAGAAACCCCTTTTTTCGAAAAAACGCCAAGTAATCCATTTTTCAAGTCATCCCATAAGTCATTTCATATTTCTCCTATACAAAAGAAAAAAACAGAAGAAGAGGTTCAAACGAAAGAGCATCCCATCCAGAAAAAAGTTCATCCTGACCCCAGCCCAAGGACAAACAACACTGGTTTACCTGATAATTTAAAAACAGGAGTAGAAAACCTCTCTGGTTATGCCATGGATGATGTAAAAGTGTATCGTAACTCTGATAAACCATCCCAGTTACAGGCACACGCTTATGCACAAGGAACAGATATCCATTTAGGGTCAGGGCAAGAAAAACACCTACCTCATGAAGCATGGCATGTAGTACAGCAAAAACAAGGGAGAGTAAAACCGACCATGCAAATGAAAAGGGAAATAAATCTAAATGATGATCAAAGTTTAGAACGGGAGGCAGATGTGATGGGAGAAAAGGCGGCAAACTTTGATAACCGATTACCCCTAAATAAGCCTGAAAGAAATATCTCTTTTCCTTCTACAGGATATTCTAGTCAAATGAAAGTGGTACAACGCACAGAAATAGATGCAAAAAAATATGTAACTAAAAACTGGGAAAAATTCTCGCAATTTGGTATAAAACAACACACTGGGAATTACCTCATGTTGCTCCTGAAAAGACTTTGGGATGACAGCAACGAAGAGTTTGGAAAACTTCTTCAAATATTACTTAAAGGTTTGTCACTAGCACCCGATGCACCAACTGACGGATATGATCCGCCAACATTATATGATGTTTTTACTGCATTGGCTGAGCAAATAGGGGAAGATTATGCTGCTCATCAATTTGCAAAATATGATTCGTTATATATGAAAGCCAGCTCGTTACTGCGCTATTATGAGCCTTCGAAAAATGTTACTTTCCCCTATTTTACACAAAAAATAATTGAAACTAAAACTCCAAGTGTAATTTCTCCGAATCCCGGTATTGGCGTTGTTGCTCTTATTCCAACTCATCCGACAGGGAAAAAGCCTAAAGATATTGCCGCCACTTATGGGGCAGGGTTCCCGGCTAAAGAAGCCAAACGAAGATTTGGATTATCTGTGGGAGCCAATGCCTTTTCGGGCTTAGGCCAGGATAAGGCTGCCGTCAATTCAGTTAGGACTATGATGAAAGGCTTTGGATCACCGGGATTTCCTGTAGCACTTATTGGATATACATGGAAAAAAACATGGCAGTCCAAAAGAGACTCTCGACCAGTTGAAGACGAACATCTCTTAGCCAAAATGGAATTTATGAACCCTGGTGAAAAGAGAAAAGTGAACCAAGAACCTCTGGAGTTTATACCGCATGGTTATTTACGGGAGATGATCGTAAAAGCAGAAGCAACCTTAACGGTAAAAGAAATAATTGCTTCCAGGCCTGAAGTGAATAACGTTTATTACCATATTGCAGACGATGATGCACCTAGCGTAAAAACTCTGAAAGGAATTGGTGTATACACGGCGTATCAAAATTACATCAGAAAAGGATTTAAAGATGGATATGGTGCCCCAACATTATTGGCGGGAGGATACAGAGTGAGACGAGAAGACAACCCCGACAAAGGAGACATTCCTCGGACGGAGCAAGGAACCAAATTGTCTGAAATTGCTAGTGACATTGACCACCTTACACGCTATCAAGTTGCCCGAATAGACCCAAGAATCCCTTATCTTTCAGAAGCCAATCTATTAGTTAATTCGGATACTATGAATGATCAAATCACCCACCCCAAAACCATTACAGGTGAAATATTCGGTGGCTTTAATTTTGAATCCGGTAACCTCAAACGATTCTTAAAATTAGATCTATTATCTACCCCAAATGCCCAGGCCGTAATGGATTATGTGTATGATGCATCTCTCGTTACCGGCACCAAAGGTGGAGGAAAAAGGTTTTATTCATACAAATTCAAAAAACCCGAAAACTACTATGAACAGATAAATAGCATGGAGGACCCCAAGCCATGGAATGATATTCTTTCTCAGACCTACAAAAATGCCATTTCTACAAGTCAGAATATCGGAGGAATGGGTAGTCTGGCTATCAATCTTAGTCATTTTTTTAAGAGCACGAGTGAATTGAAAGTATCATCAGGGGAGATTGCCCGACGAGCAAAAAAAATGATAGAGGGGATGAAATATACCAATAAATTAGGAGATGCTCTCCTTAAAGAGCCTGGTATGCGAAAAGAGCTAGGAAACATTGATGATTCCTTTGGGGATGAGGATCATCAAATGTACATTTCACAGACTATTGAACGCACAGTAATAACAGCCCTAAGAGTGCATGAACAAATGTATGAGCGTATGGCTACCGCTTTGTATAAATATATCCAAGACTATGTAAAGAAGCAAAAAGTTGAAAGGCGGAGATATTAGAGAGCCAGGCAACAATAATTATAGGTGTAATAAGTTTTCTATCTCCTAATATACGTACGCTTACCGTATATGCACCTCTAAACCCTTATTTTTCTTCGTATTTAGAACCCCTCCTCCTACTTTCGTATTTATAAAATCAATTTAAAATCGAACGTATGAAATTTTTAAAAATCTCAATCCTGGCATGTCTTACATTGGCATTCAGCACAACCTTAAATGCTCAATCCAACATCAAATCTTATGACTTTAAAAAAGGTGAAATCCTGGACATTCTCTTACTTACAACAAAACCAGAAGGAAATGCTTTATTCAAAAAATATAGAGAAACAGCTTTTCCTGTAGCCATAAAAAGAAGTTACAAACCTCTTCCAGGATTTAAAATAACCGAAACTACACAAGGAAATATACAGCCCACAAGCTTTTTATTCGGAAAATGGAATGATTTACAAAATAGAGAGGCATTTATTGCCGAAATTGAAACCTTTGTTCCTGATTTTCATAAACAACGCAGGGATATTTGGTCTATTTTTAATCTAGTCTATTATGAAATGCCTCAAGATACTTCATTCAAAATCAATAAAGACAAATTTATTGTAGCCACGGCATATTGGAAAAAGAACTCAAAAGCTTTTCAGGAGTTTAAAAAAGGATGGATGCAAAAGGCCAAGTCCAAAGGTGGAAAAAGTGTACTAGAACTTACCAACGGTAAATCCCCGGTAGGATATTATTATAATCCGGATTATATGGTTATTACACAATGGGAGAACAAGGCTGCTTTTGAAGTTTTTTATAACGAAAATCTTAAAATGAATCATAAAGCGGTACAACATGTTAACCAGTTTGTGATTAACTAACTATTTTAGAGCCTTACAAACCACTTGCTCAAAACTATTGTATGCAATCTTTTTTAAATCAACTCGTCTATTTCGGCTATTTTCAAAGCATATTTTTGCTATGTATTTATCTTTTTTCGTCCAAAAACCGAAAAAATATAAATGGATATGTAGCTTTTTTTGTAGTCGTTTTGGCGATTGGTTTATCTGGGCGGGTTTTATACATATCAGGTATTTTTGGGCAGGAATATAAGCTAGTTACTTTTTCTGAATTTGCCACGCTATTATTTGGACCTACCATCTATCTTTTTGCAAGATCTTCGTTGCTTAATCAATATTTTTCGTACAAGGATATCCTTCATTATATCCCTGCCGTTTTTTATAATATTGCAATTACGATTCTAATTATATTGCCTTCAGATCAAGTACTAAGGGCCAGAATAGAAAGTGGAGAACAATATCGAATTATCTTGCTGTTAGTCGGTATTGGACTAGTTTTTAATATCACCTATTATATTTTTGGTCTTCATGTTTTTGTAAAATTCAAAAAAGACATCCAAAATGAAGTAAGTTACACCTTAAAAACCCAGTTTTTTCTGAACTTTCTAATCGCTATCGGGATATGCCTTTCGTGTTGGTTCACCATGTACATATTAAGCATTCTAGGATTTCAGATACTGAATAGATTAACCTGGCAAATCGTATGGTTAAGCATTGCCTGTATTATTCTTTTCATCGCTTTTTATGGAATGAAAGAGCCTCAGTTATTTAAAATCACTCCTTTGATAACCGCTAAAAAATATACGCAATCAAAATTATCTACGACAGATCTAGATCGATTAAAATCACAATTAGAAGTTTTGATGCAAGAAAAGAAACCATATCTAAATAATAAACTACTCAAAGCCGAACTTGCCGAAATGCTCGGTGTAAGCAACCCCGAAATGGCACGTTTGCTTAATGAGAATATCGGTATGAACTTCTTTGAATATATAAACTATTATAGAATAAAAGAGTTTGTATCTCTTGCAAGATCAGAAAAAGCCAAAAATCTCACTTTTTTTGGGTTGGCTCAAGAAGCTGGCTTTAATTCTAAAACAACATTTAACAAATCATTCAAAAAATTGATGGGTACTTCGCCATCAGAATATTTCAACAATCAAATATCTTAAATATTATGTTTAAAAATCTATCTGCCATAATAATGATTGCCTTACTATTTTCGGCAACATGTTTTGCACAATTAAAAACCCCCGCAGCCAGCACATCAGCCAAAGTAATCCAAACTGTAGGCCTAACTGATATCGAAATCCATTACTCTCGTCCTAGTGCTAGGGGTCGATCTATCTTTGGAGCCGACAGTGTCGTCCTGTTTGGTAATCTTTGGAGAACAGGAGCTAATGCCGCAACCAAAATTATTTTTGGTGATGATGTAACGATCTCGGGCAAAGAACTTAAAGCTGGGGCCTATGCCATCCTTACAAAGCCCGGGGCCTCTAGATGGGATATCTATTTTTATCCATATGAGTCGTCTAACTGGATTAGTTATGTGAAAAAAGAACCTGCGGTTACAATTAGTAGTGCTAAAACAACGGTTTCTGACAAAATAGAAACATTTACTATTAGTATTGATAATATTGCTATGGAAACTGCTGATCTAGTATTTGCCTGGGAAAAAACCAAAGTGATGCTGCCGATACAAGTAGAAGTACATACAAAAACCATGGCCAATATAGAAAAGGTTTTAGCTGGCCCGACGACTTTTGATTACTATAGAGCAGCTTTATACCTACACGAAAGTGGTAAAGATCTGAATACAGCTCTACAGTATGTTCAAAAAGCTACTAAAGCTGATAATCCAAGGTTTTTTCAAGTCTATCGCGAGGCTTTAATTCTTGCCGATCTTGGCAGAAAAACCGAGGCTATTATTGCTGCTAAAAAATCATTAGAATTATCTAAAAAGGCAGGGAATGATGATTTTGTACGTTTGAACGAAAAATTAATTAAAGAATGGTCTAAGTAACATCATTATCAAATCATAGAATAAATGAGTACATTTAAGTCTAAAACTCATCTATAATGAAACTTAAATATGTATTCTTACTATTAGCAATTCTTGGGGTATGCTATACCTGGTATTTCAATATTCAATTTTATTTGACCGCAGAAGACACATCTATATTAAACTATATTACACAAACCAAAACAACATTTCCAGCAAGGTCCTTTAGTGCCGATTTATTAGTAGTGGTTATTACGTTTTTTGTATGGTATATCCCAGAGGCTATTAAATTAAAGATAAAATACTGGTGGGTACTAATCCCATTGACATTTTTAGTAGCGATAGCATTTACATTTCCATTGTTTTTATACCTAAGACAATCTAAACTAGAAAAATTAAATGCGGTTTAGTATTTATTATTAACTGCTAATCGAACCTGCATGGTAATAGATTTAACAGACCCTAATAATTATTTCATTATTTTAACCAAAACAAAGACTTAACATCTTCAAATCTTAAAAAAACGTTAACAAAAAAATCATTTTGTCAAAAAAAAGAACTATATTCGCAGCATAAGTATTGCTTCACACCCCCAATCATTGCACACATTTTATTCATTTAGGTTTCACTTTTTAAATTAAAGAATTAACAAGTATTAACAATATTTGATAGTGCGGAAACGTTTTCCAATCTATTGCTTGCTTGTAATTATATCGAAGAGAATTGCTCGAATCCAGGGATTCTTGGTTAATGAATAACTATTCGAGTGTGTTGGGGGACACAAACCGGGTATATAATTACTATAAATTCCCTCTTCTTTATGAAGAGGGAAATTTTTTTATTGAGATACAAGAGTTCATCCCTGTTATCTATCTCAAAGAGGTGTGTTAATTGTTAATTTATACCGAAATCACTTCATCCTCACTTAACAATTCTTCTTGTCGCAAGCGAAGTAAAATTTGTGCTACCGCAACAGTATCTTTTTCGCAATAAATGATGATACGATCGATATCATTTTCTTTATAATATACATCTCTAACCATACTGCCATCGATATCATCTTTTGGAGATGGAATTTTTAAAATATGAGTAAGTAGTTTCAAAGATGTATAATGCTTGTAATCACCAAACTTCCACAAGTCTAAAGTATCTAAATGTGGAACTTCCCAGGGTTTTTTACCAAAAAGATTTAATTTATAGGGCAATGCAATACTATGAATGATCATCCTTCGGGCGATATACGGAAAATCAAACTCCTTACCATTATGTGCACAAAGCAAATGATGTGCTTTACTAAAATGAGTTTCAATTAGGTTCTTAAAGTCTATCAGCAGTTGTTTTTCTTCTCCATAAAACGATGTGGTTCTAAATGATCTGGTTTCACCTTTAGTGGTAAAATACCCCACCGAAATACAGACTATCTTACCAAACTCTGCCCATATACCCGCACGATCATAAAACTCCTCGGGAGAGAAATCTTCTTTGCGTTGATATTTAGTCTTATCTGCCCAAAGGTATTGCATTTCTTCACCCAAAGCATCAAAATTTTCATGCTCTGGAACCGTTTCTATATCCAGGAATAAGATATGCTCAAGATTTAGCTTATGAAGCATTCTCTAACATTTTATATGCTTCTTCAATAAAAACAAAGAAATCCTCGGTAAATGATTCTCCCGGCACAAACTGTCCTCTATGATGCCCTAAACGCACAATAATCACATCATCTTCTGGGACACAAATCACATACTGACCTAAAATACCTCTCATGGCAAAAATTTCTTTATCCAAATGATCAGATAACCAAAACCCATAGCCATACATATCGTCTTTTTCGAATCTTTTCTTGGTTGCTAATTTGGTAAACGCTGCTGGTAGAATTTGCTGTCCTGCAAAAACACCATTATTCTTAAACAATACCCCAAAACGAGCAAAATCTCTGGCATTACTAGCTACACAACAATACGCTTTTTCCATACCACTATCTTCGCTATCAAGTTGCCAAATCGCTTCTTGTTCCATCCCCATAGGTTTCCAAAAGCTCTCGCTCAAATATTCTGATAAACTTTTTCCAGTTGCTTTCTCGATAACCATCCCAAGTAATTGGGTGTTCCCGCTTAGGTATTTAAACTCTTTTCCGGGTTCTTCAACTACTTCTAATCCCAACAATACTTCTCTAATGTTTGTATCATAATAGGCTTTGGCCGTTATCGAAAATGGGCTTTTATAACTTTCCTCCCAATTAAGTCCAGAAGACATTGATGAAAGATCTCCTACGGTTGTCTTTGCTGCAAGTCCTTCAGAAAATTCTGGAAAGAAATCTCCAAGCGGCTGATCTAAACTTTTAATATACCCATCCATTATAGCCTTACCCAACATAGCGGTAACCATACTTTTGGCCATTGAAAAAGAATTGGTTTTAGATTCGGTTCCAAATCCATCGGCATAATTCTCATACCAAATGCTATCATTCTTGATGATCATATAGGCTACAGTTCCTAATTCTTCATTAATTTCATTTAATCGATCCGTACTTTTAGAAGTATTATATTCTTTATGTAATGCCCAAGGTATTTTAGCAGTTCCTTTTTCAATGGTACGATTATCAAAATGTGTATAATCATCTAAATAAGCAGTATTATGACCTGTCAGATACACTACTCTTACTCCTTTAAAAATATATTCGGAATCAAATACATATAACAAGGCTACACAAAGAAAGAGTATAGCGAAAAATACTTTGAGAAATTTTTTGAAGATTTTCATATTAAGATTTAAAAAGTGTAAAAATTGAGTTCATGCCAATTTAATTAAAAAAAATGAATGACTCAGAATGCAATACTACGATATCGTAGTATCATTTTTCGAAACTGGGAATATAGGAAGTAAAATAGTACAGCGTACTATGATGATTTGTTAATCAAAACAAAGACTGTTGTTTTACAGGGTTTTCGTGATCCAACAACCATTTTTTGCGCCATAAGCCTCCGGCATATCCCGTTAGCGACCCATCACTACCAATTACTCGATGGCACGGCACAATAATCCAAAGCGGATTTTTGCCATTTGCCGAAGCTGCGGCCCTGATACATTTTGGATCTCCTAGTTTTTTGGCCATATCCAAGTATGTAGCTGTCTTACCAAAAGGAATATGTAATAATTCTTCCCAAACTTTTTTTTGAAATTCGGTTCCGGAAGGATTGAGTTTTAAATCAAAAACGGTACGTTTCCCATCAAAATACTCTTTGAGTTGAGTACAGGCTTCTTGTATATAAGGATGTATTTCTTTTGAAGGTTTGTCTGTTGATTGCTGAGTGACTGAAACGCTAACGACTCCATTTTCATCCCCCGATATCGTGGCAATTCCTAAAGGTGTTTCTAAATAAGCCTTTTGAGTCATTCTTCTGTTGTATCATCATCAAGAATTCCTAATCTTCTTGCACGGTTTTCCCAGTTTTTTCGAGCCAGGTCCTGCATATTAGCATCGGTATCGCTTTCGTCTACAATTTCAAGCCCCAATAAGGTTTCGATCACATCTTCCATGGTTACAATACCACTTACCGAACCATACTCATCAACTACCAGGGCTACGTGTTCTCGTTGCTCTACCAATTTCTCAAATAAATCAGGTACTGCAACATTTCGACTCACTACAAACAACTGCCGTTTGAGATCACCAAGTTTTTTATCATGATGGTCTTCTGCCATTTCTTTATATACCTCATCCTTGAGCACATATCCTGTAATATGATCGAGATTATCTTTATAAACAGGTATTCTAGAAAAACGTAAATTCTTATTAGCTTCAAAAAAATCTTGAATACTTTCATCTTCAGATGCCATTTTTAACACGGTTCTGGGAGTCATAATACTCTTGGCAGGTATGGCTTTAAAATTGAGTAAATTTCGAATCACCTTAGATTCTGATTCTTCAAAAACGCCTTCTTCTTCTGCAATATCGGCCATAGCCGAAAAATCTTCTCTACTCAAAACAGAACCATGATGCCCTTTACCACCAATAAGTTTGGTTGTTAGCTGAAGTAACCATAGAATCCCTGTATACTTAAGTGGAGCAATTAGTATGATTAATGCTTTTGATGTAAAATTGGCCAATTGTTTCCAATAAGTAGCCCCAATGGTTTTGGGTATAATTTCAGAAACTACTAAAATCAATATGGTCATAATGGCAGATACGATCCCTACCATATTGACGCCTAGTATTTCAAACTTATATGGCAATTGCTCTGCCTGAACACCCACCAAAATAGCTCCAACGGTATGTGCTATTGTATTTAATGTAAGAATCGCAATAAGAGGCTTGTCTACATCTTTTTTAAGATTTTCTAAGGTAATCGCGTACGACTTTCCTTCTTTATTTTTAACATTTATAAATGTTGGTGTAACACTAAGTAGTACCGCTTCTAAAATCGAACATAAAAACGAAAAGAAAATAGAAAGTACAGCGTAAATAATTAGTAAGGTCATTGTATTAGATATGTACTGCTAAAGTAAGGATTTGAACTCAAAAATTAACAATGTGTTTTTGTTATTTACCTACTTCGGTCATATATATTTCTAAGGCCTTTAATTCTTCTTCAGAAAATGTTTTGATAATAGCAAAATTGGTTTTCATTACCGTATACGTTTCAGGATCTACAATAGGCTCGGCTTCTTGCTTTAAAAATGCCACAAGATCTGCGTTTTGTTCTTTGTAGGTTTTCATGATTTCTACAACTCCCGGGCCTATAGATTTTTTATCTATTTTGTGACAGGTATAGCATTTTCCTTTACCTTCAAAAATTTTTTTACCAATATCAAAAGATGAAATTTCTTTTTGCTTAGCTCCAATTTTAATTTCGTCTTTTTCTTTTTTTTCAGATTTACAGCTTATAAAAAACAAAGCCGTTATTATATACACTAAACCTATTTTTGGCATATATTTCTTTATTTATATTTTTCCTTTATCTTTTCTATATCGTTCTTAAACCGTTCTAACAAATCTTTCGAAAAATTAGTAATTACTTGTTCTTCATTAGCATCAACTCCTTTAGTTGCTTCGGCAATTTTGGTAAGCGCATAGAGCATAAAATCATATTCCATATCAGGACCATTATCAGAAAATACTTCGATTATGTTCTTGTATAAGGTTTCTATATCATTTTGGTTATCACTTTCATAATCAAAAGACCATTTTATCTCCTCGCCTTTAGGATGGCCTTTCAAGATTTCTTCAAGAGTTTCTACTTCTTCTTTCTGGATAACTCCATCACTCATGGCCAATACGTATAGTAATTCGCCAAATGTCTGATATAATCTTTCTCTACTTACCATAGTTTATCATTTTTGATCGTATATCATCCTAGTAATTTTACCACATCTTTAGCAAAATAACTGGCAATAATGTGCGCTCCTGCTCTTTTAAAAGCCATTATTTGTTCTAACATAACGGCATCATGATCTAGCCAACCTTTTTCTGCAGCTGCTTTAAGCATAGCATACTCGCCGCTTACTTGATATACCGCCACAGGAACATCAACGTTATCTCTGACCTCTCTAACCAGATCTAAATAGCACAATCCTGGTTTTACCATTACAATATCTGCTCCTTCTTCGATATCCATAAGCGTTTCTTTAATGGCTTCTTCGCGATTAGCAAAGTCCATTTGATATGTTTTTTTATCACCAAATCCTGGTGCAGAATCTAATGCATCCCGAAATGGTCCATAAAATGCCGATGCATATTTAGCACTATAGCTCATAATCCCCGTATTGACATAATTTTCTTCTTCCAGGATCTCTCTGATAGAAAGTATACGGCCATCCATCATATCACTGGGAGCTACAAAATCAGCTCCCGCTTGAGCATGAGATAACGACATTTCTGCCAAAACTTCACAAGTTTCATCATTAACGATATATCCATTCTTTACAATGCCATCGTGACCATAAGAAGAATACGGATCCAGTGCCACATCGGTCATGACCAACATATCTGGGGTTACTTCTTTTACCGTTTTTACAGCTCTTTGCATTAATCCGTCTGGATTTAATGCTTCGGTTCCCTTATTATCTTTTAGGGTATCAGGTACCTTCACAAATAATAATACCGATTTTAATCCCATAGACCAAAGCTCTTTAACCTCATTCTTAAGCAAGTCCAGACTATATCTATAATAACCAGGCATAGAAGCTATTTCTTCCTGTACACCTTTTCCTTCTACGACAAAAAGTGGAACTAAAAAATCATGGGGAGTAATTGTGTTTTCTCTAACCAAAGAACGAATGGCTTCATTGGTTCTTAATCGTCTGTTTCTACGAAGTTGTTGCATTCCTAACTTTAAATTGATAGGTGTAAAGATACTCATATCTCAAATACGAGAGATCATGTATGAATACTTATTTAAAGATATATTTACTAGAAAAATATATCAAATCCTGTAACAAAACCTTAACATGTGCTACTAACATAACAATACATAAATTGCAAACTTTGAACTTATGCTAACCATAAAAAATCTCAACAAAACGTATCCCAACGGTACCCAGGCATTACATGATGTTACTTTGACTTTAGAAAAAGGAATGTTTGGTCTTTTAGGACCCAATGGAGCAGGAAAATCTTCTTTGATGAGAACTATTGCCACATTACAATTAGCCGATTCTGGTACGATTGAGTTTGATGGTATCGATGTCTTTAAACAACCCGAAGAATTGAGAAAAGTTCTCGGATATCTACCACAGGATTTTGGAGTATACCCAAAGGTATCTGCTGAGATGATGCTGGATCATATTGCCAAAGTAAAGGGAATTACTAATAAAAATGAGCGCAAAGGTTATGTAGCCGATTTATTAAATAAAGTAAACCTGTATAAATTTAGAAATCGTAACCTTGGAGATTATTCTGGAGGGATGCGCCAACGCTTTGGTATAGCACAAGCTTTGTTAGGCAATCCTAAATTAATTATTGTTGATGAGCCTACTGCGGGTCTTGATCCTTTAGAGCGAAACCGATTTCATAACTTATTAAGCGAATTAGGTGAAAATGCCGTAGTAATTCTAAGTACCCACATCGTAGATGATGTCACCAATTTGTGTCAAAATATGGCTGTATTTAATGAAGGCCGAATCCTAGTACAAGGCAACCCACAAGAATTGTCCGATCGATTAAATGGCAAAGTTTTCAGAAAACATATAGAAAAGTCTGAATTAGAAGCTGTTGAAAATGAGTTCGTAGTACTATCAAATTACCTTAGAGGAGGTCAGTTTTATGTCAATATATATAGTGATACCAATCCCGGACAAGGTTTTGAACCTGTACATAATGATCTTGAAGATTTCTATTTCTACTGTATCAATAAAAAAGAAGAACAGGAGGCTACAATATGATAGAAATATTTTTGTTTGAATTAAAATATAGGCTAAAAAGACCTGCAACTTGGATTTATGCTGCATTAGGGCTCATAATTGCTTTACTGGTGGCTTATTTCGAAAAATCGATTACTGCACAATTTGTAAATAGCCCGAATAATATCATCGGGGTTATGGGACCCATTTCGATCATCTCTATTTTCTTTTATGCCGCTATTATGGGAGTACCCATATTTAGAGATAAAGATCACAAAACGGCACAAACGTATTTTACTTTTCCTATCCCACAAAAATCATATGTGCTGGGGCGATTTTTGGGTAGTTTTTCGATAGCAACTTTACTCAATATTTTTATTGTTATTGGTGCCATTATCGGATTTGGAATCGGTGCTTTTTTAGATCGCCCTGATTATGGAGAGTATATGAGTTTTAATATCATGTCTTACCTCCTGCCCTTTTTGTTTATATTACAAATCAATGCCCTTTTAATCGGATCATTGTTTTTCTGTCTGATGGCATTTTTTAAAAAAATGCCCATTATCTACTTAGGAGGGATCTGTCTATTTTTATTATATAGTATTACTGGTGATCTGATGCGAAGTATAGATAACCAATGGTTAACCGTATATTTAGATCCTTTCGGAAATAGAGCCTTTAGTTTTGTTAAAAAATATTGGTCAATAAATGAGTTAAACATTAATCAACTTCCTATTTATGGTAAATTTTTGATGAACCGCATGCTTTGGTTAGGAATAGGGCTTCTGTTTTTTCTAATTACATATTTCAGGTTTGATTACAAGAAGTTTTTATTATCTGCCAAGCAGAAGAACACTTCAAATAATGATCAATATCGCCCATCTTTAGCTACTTCGGTGACTCAATTATTTACCAAAAAAACCGAAAGACAAAATTTACTATCTCTCAGTAAAATTGAGTTTTTATCGATCATTAAAGATCCTGTTTTTATAATTCTTTTGATTATCGGGATTATCATATCATTAATTACAGTTTTTCAGGCAAACGAAACCTATGGCACCCCTAATCTTCCATTAACCAGATATATCATAACTTATATTTCTGGAGGGATTACATTGTTATCAATTATCATTTTAGTAATCTATTCTGGGGAAGCTGTGCACAGAACAAGAAAAAACAAAACATTTGTGTTTTATGATGCACTGCCTATCAGTAATTCTAGCTTATATTTCTCTAAAATTATATCCTTAACTGGAATAGCTGTTGTGCTTACTTTAGTTAATATCTTTGTAGGTATATTGTTTCAGACCTTTAATGGATATTTTGGATATGAGTTAGATATGTCTTTTACATATAACTTTTTGTTGATCCTCCCAAGTTTCATAACAACAGTCTTATTAGCCTTTTTTATTCATGTCCTGGTAAACAATAAATTTTTAGGCCATTTTATCGTTATTTTAATTTATGTTGGGCTACCACTGCTGGTTACCTTTGCTTTGAAGAGTAGTAACCCTATGCTAATTTATGGAGCGACTACACCATTTTTTATCAGTGATTTAAATGGTTTTGGTCATTATTTAACCGGAATCACCTGGTTAAACTTATATTGGATATTGCTAACAGGAATACTAATGTTGATCGGTAAGTTATTCTGGACCAGAGGGTTTTTCTCTTCTGCCAAAGAAAGACTTACTCTTGCCAAACAAAGATTCAATACCAAAACAATAGCTACATTAACATTAGTTGTAATTGCTTTTGTATCTGTTGCAGGATACAGCTATTATAATCTAAAGGTTTTAAATGAAATTGTTAGTGGTGACGAATCTGAAAAGGTAGGTGCCGATGCCGAAAAGAAATATGCAAAATATATTGGTCAGGCACACCCTCAAGTAACCGATTTGAAAGCCTATATTGATCTTTTCCCAAAGAAAAGAAACGTAAAAGCCAAAGGAGAGTTTAAAATCATTAACAACTACAATACTCCTATTGATACATTACTGCTCGAAGTTCAGTTTCCTAATGGACATACTAGCTTAGAAAAAGTAGTGTATAATGGCAAAGAACTATCTCCTGTAGTTACAGATTCTGTATACAGAATGTATTTTTACAAGTTGCCTAATGCGATGCAACCAAATGAAAAAGCAGAGCTTACCATAGAAGTATTTGCAGACACCAAGGGTTTTGCCAACTCTAGAGAAACTGAAGTGCTTTATAATGGATCTTTTTTTAATAATTCTATTTTTCCGAGGTTTCATTACGAACCAAATATCATTGAAAATGGTGTACGTGTAAAGCATGGTTTAGAAAAACTTGATTATTTATTCCCTCCGAGAACAGATTCTACTGCATTAAAGAAAAACCTGTTTAATGAGGATGCCAATTATATGAGTTTTGAAGCCGTTGTAAGTACTGCAAAGGATCAAACTGCTTTGATGCCAGGAAAACTGATTAAAAATTGGGAAGAAAACAATCGAGCATATTATCATTATAAACTAGAATCGCCAACCGATTTATTCTTTAATGTTGGGTCGGCTAGATACGATGTTGAAAAATCGAGCTGGACCGCTCCTAGTGGCAAAAAAGTGGATATTGAAATCTATCATTCTCCAAAACACAAACGTAATCTTAAGTATTTTATAGAAGGAGTCAAAGTAGCGCTAGATTATTGTTCTAAAAACTTTTATGAATACCCAAACTCTGTAATACGTATTGTAGAGTTTCCGGCACATACGACTTTTGCGCAGTCTTTTGCCACAACAATACCCTATTCTGAAGATTTTGGGTTTGCCGCCAATTTTGATAAGGCAGAAGATTTTAACTACGCCTTTAGAGTAACAGCACACGAGGTTGCACACCAATGGTGGGGGCACATCGTTACACCAAGTAAAACATCGGGTGCTAATATTATTTCTGAAACCTTAGCTGAGTATACTTCGCTAATGACCATGAAACATGAATATGGAGAAAACGGAATCAAGAATTTCCTTAAATACTCTCTGGACGCCTATTTGAAAAGCAGAGCCTTTAGTTTTAAACCTGAACGATCCTTACTCAACGTAGAAACCGGACAACATATTTGGTATCGCAAAGGATCTATGGTGATGTATGAGCTCCAGGACCTAATCGGTGAAGATAAAATCAATACTGCTCTTCGAAGTTTTTTACATGAGTATAAGCACTTTGAAAAAGGTGTATATCCCACTTCAGAAAACTTATTTGAAGCTATTTATAATGTTGCTCCGGATTCATTGAAATATGCTGTTAAAGACGGTTTCAAGGAGATTGTACTTTATGAAAACCGCGTGGTTTCGGCAAAGACTAAAAAATTGAGCAATAATACATACGAAACTACCTTTACCGTAGATTCCAAAAAGATCTATTACGACGATAAAGGAAAAGAAGAACGTACTGATGATAAGGCCAATTATATCGAGATCGGTTTATTTGGAGAAGATATTGTAGATGATCAAGAAGTACCTCTTAAAAATCCATTTTATATTGAGCGAAAATGGTTAAAACCCGGCGAAAACACCTTTACCATTATTACAGATCAGCAACCCATAAGAGCGGGCATAGACCCTTACAATAAACTAATAGACAGAACTTCTGGTGATAACCTAAAGCCTGTTGAAGAAGAATAATTTGTAGTTAGTTAAATGTTGAAAATCACGATCGAAATGCGCTGTTTTGATCGTGATTTTCTTTTTTGGGATATACATGTAACATTTTCCTGTCATTACAGTCTTCTTTTTACGAATCCTTCAGGCAACTATTTGGATTTGGATTTCGTCTTTAATAGTAAGAACTTTATGTAATCAAACTTTATGTTTATGATCTATAACTCATCTTTGGTAGTTTCTATAGCTTTTTTTATGACATGCCTTGTTATAAATGCACAGACCATAACCTCTAGGGTGATCGACAAAAAAACAAATCAACCTATCCCTTATGCAACTATTCAGGTATCAGAAGATCAAGGTATTATTACAAATGAAGAAGGTAGATTTAATTTAATTTTAGGCAGTAAACATTCTAACATTGATTCTATCTATGTTTCTTCTATGGGATATGAAAAAGTGGGTGTTTCTATCAAAAATGTGGTAGATAGTATCATATATATTCAACCAAAGGCCATCGAACTTAAAAGCGTATTTATTTCCAATAAAAACCTAACAATAGATGAGATTATTGATACTGTAAAAGAGCGTATTCCTGAGAACTACAATTTTGAATTATCGCATAGACGATTGTTTTTCAGGGAATCTGAGTTTAATACGATTAAAAAATTAAATATCAAGTTTAAAGAATCAACCATTAGAGAACTCGACAAAAAACTTATTGATAGTGTGGTTACCATTATTCCAAGAAAATCTGAGTATTATACCGAAACCCTTTGTGACTTCTATGGTGATTTAGAAGAAGGAAAAATTAATATCATTAAAGCGGCAGAGCTATACGATAAGAATAACGAAGTATCTATGGAAGCCATGACTAAACGCATGGAAACTATTTTTAAGAAAAACGTTAAGCCAGATTCTTACCTCAAGATTAAATCAGGATTATTTGGCACCAAAGTGCAAGTAGATTCTATACTTGAGCAAACCGAAAATGGAGATGAGATAAAAGATAAAATTGATAAGGAGAATACTGGGGATTTTCTAAAAAATCAAAGAAGAGCATTAAAAAGTTTGTTATCCAGTCTCTTTTTTAATGAAGATGTGATGTCTAATTTTCTGAACAAATCAGGAAGATATGATTTTAAACTTGTAGATTATACCTATATCGATGATCAAAGCGTGTATATTATCAATTTTTCGCCTAAAAGAAGCGAGGATTTTAAAGGGACGCTCTATGTAAACACCGAGGATTTTGCCGTGATTAGAGTAGATTATGAGAATGTAAAAAATCTTAGAAATTTTAAGCTATTAGGGATCCATTATCAAGATAATTTATATCGAGCCAAAATGCTTTTTACCAAAGGAACGAACCAAAAATATGATCTTAAATTTCTAGAAATGTATAGAGGTGAGTTTTTTGGTTTTGATCGCCCCTTAAAAGTGATTGAGAAAAACAAACATGTAAAAGGCAGACGAAAACAAAACGAACTATCTCTTGGGATTGATGCCGTGAATACCTACAAGCGTAAGTACGAGATTGTGGTTTTTGATTCGAAACAACTTACAAAAACCGAGTATAACAGTAGTATAGAAAACAAATCAATAAAACCTCAGTATTTATCAAAATACGATCCACAATTTTGGCAAGGATACAACATTATAGAACCTAATGCAGCCATAAAGAGATTTACGGCTACTCCTGAAGTAGAATAATTATAAAAAACTTCTCTCGGTCTTATCTAATTAGGAGTATCTAATTTTAAAGTTTTGATCAATGCATCAAAATAAAAATCTTCCTGTTCAGGAACTATAGTTACTTTGTATGCCGTGTTTTTTATAATGTAATGAGACGTTGTTTCGGGATCTAATGTCGACGAATGAAGATATACTATCTTCTGAATAAAATCATTAATCAATAGCACTTCATCATAAGTCACTCCCCGACGAAATGTAGGTTGATCGCTTTTATAAACCAGATAATCATTTCTAAAACTCAACGATCTTTTTATACCCTCGGCAGTATTAAACTCAAAAGTGAAGTCCTTTGACGCAAATATTTTATTGATATTTTCTGTGGTAGGTTCTACATTACGAGCACAACTCATTGCCAAAAACATAACAAGGAACAGTGTAATTTGTGGTTTTATGATATTAATATTCATAAAAAATGCCGTATCGAGACTACTTAATTTTGTCTAAGATACGGCATTTTACATGTTCTGGAAAAACCAGTTGTACGTTTATTTTGAGGCGAAACGCTTTATAGAGCTTTCAAAATCAATATCTTGAAGGTTACTGATCAAAAGACCAATACCTCCTGATTTTGAAGCAACGATATATTCTGTTTGAAATTTTCTGTCTTTTTTATAAGCTTTTAAGTACTTAAGCTTAACTACTTTTGAAGTAGGAGTAAAGAAAAATCGACCATGTATTCTTTTGTATCTCACTTCCTGAACATTTGCTTCATCTTTTACTTGATCACTAAGAGCTTGTACTACTCTAGCAGCTCTATGCTCATCAAATTGATAATAATCGCAAGTATAGATAAATACATAATTCTCGATATTGGTTTCGTCTACAAATAATTCGAAATCCACTTTTTTATCCTGAATCTTTTTCAGTTCAGCAAGAGCGATGTTTTTAAATTTTAGATTACTATCTAGTAACTCAATTTTTGCTTTGAAATCTTCGGGGCTTGCTTTTACATAATCGCTTGTAAGAACAATGGTGTTGTTCTTAAATTCAATTTTGTTTTTCGAAAATTTAGCAAATCCTTCTTTCTTTGGCTCAAAAAGATTACAGCTCACCAGTAGGATTGAAATGGATAATAGTAGAAGTTTTTTCATAAGGGCTTGTGTTAAATGACTAAGATATAATACCATACATCTTAATTAATTCGCCCGCAAGATAATAAAAAAAAATCAATTTATTGCCATTCAACGGGTTTTTTAAGCACTTTAACTAGTTTTTCCTCTTCACTTCCCGGTTTTGGATTATGGTTATACCGCCATTGCACGCGGGGTGGAAGGCTCATTAGGATACTTTCTATCCTGCCATTTGTTTTTAATCCAAATAAGGTACCTTTATCATGAACAAGGTTAAATTCTACATATCTACCCCGTCTAATTTCTTGCCAATTCTTATGATCATCGGTGTATTTTTGTCCTTTTCTTTGTTCAACAATCGGAACATAAGCTTCGAGAAAACTATTTCCTACTTCGGTAACAAAATCATACCAATTTTCTATAGTCATTGTTTCGTTTGCTTTACAATAATCAAAAAACAAACCTCCTACTCCACGACCTTCGCCTCGGTGAGCATTATAAAAATACTCATCACATTTTTTCTTGTACACCCTATAAAAATCTGGATTATGCTTATCACAAGATGTTTTACAAACATTATGAAAGTGTTTTGCATCTTCTTCATACAAATAATATGGAGTCAAATCTTGACCTCCTCCAAACCAACGATCTACCACCTTACCATCTTTATCATACATCTCAAAATATCGCCAATTGGCATGCACAGTTGGAACCATTGGGCTTTTAGGATGAAGTACTAACGATAAACCACATGCAAAAAAGTCAACATCTCCTACATTGAAATAACTTTGCATTGCTTTGGGTAAAGCACCGTGTACTCCAGAAATATTTACACCTCCTTTTTCAAATACATTTCCGTTCTCGATCACCCGGGTTCTACCTCCGCCTCCTTCTGGTCTTTCCCAAATATCTTCATGAAATTTGGCCTCTCCATCAATCTCTTCTAGTTTTGAAGTAATTGTATCCTGAAGGTTTTGGATATAGTTATAAAATTTATCTTTCATGGTATTAAATCATTTCATTGGTAAAAAACCTAGGCATTAATTTCTTTAGGTGTTCCTGAGGAATTAGTAGTACTTATCAGTTTTTGTTCATCCAAAATCTTAACAGTTTCTGATGAAGCCGCAACTACAGATATAGGAAGTGTAATAATAAAGCCAATAATCGGTATGAAAAGCATGAGGACAAACACAATTCCGTTTCCTATGGCTGTGCCTCTATTTTTTCTTACAAATCGGATACTTTCTTTATAGTTAAAATGTCGTTCCATAGTATAATCCATATTACCAAAACCAACATAATACGCTTGTATTAGGAATATCAGGATCGTAGCTACAATCCCAATTACGGGTATAAAACTAAGGATCAGCAAGGGAATCATAAATAATAGTTCTCTGAATAAGTTACGCAAGTTGATGCGAATACCTCTTGCTAATTGTTGTCTAAAGGATGTATTACGATGCGAATGTTCTGTTTGTCCATAAAAATGCGCTTCAACTTTTTCTGAAACCGGACTCATAAATGGTGCAGAAAGTGCCATCACAATATGCTTATACAATACTAATCCTAAAACCAGGATCAATAATCCTCCTATATATGTACTGATAGTAGCAAAAGTTTCAGATCCCCACTCCCATGGCCAAATTTTAGAAATTAACACTCCCAAATCATCCGAAAAGAAATATGCAAAAGCTACAAAACTTACCCCCGTAAGTACGCTGATTAAAATCGGTATGGCAAAATACTTCCATAACCCAAGTTTAGAAATCAATTTAAATGTGCCAAAGTAGGCTTTAATTCCGTTAATAATATTTTTAAACATAAGTGCTTTTTTGATGATTACCTCTAATTAGTAGTCTTTTCCTCTATTTTGTTTCAATATCATCTTATAGATTTTAAAACTTGCGAGTTCTTTTCTTCCATTACTCTTCAGAAAGATAAACCAAATTGCTTTGATGATCCAATATGTCCTTGATTTCTATTATTTTCTTACCCTTTTGAGCTTTTTCTTTTAAAAAAAGGATTATTTCTTCTTCAGAACTACCCTTTATAGACGCAAAATAGAATCTTCCTATTTGATTATTATGCAAATCCATTGCCTTTTCTAAAGGTTCGTTAGGAGCTAGTTCTTCGTGCAAATCAGTCACTTTTTGAGCCCAAATGATCGATTTTTCATCATTTTTTGTGATTTTAAAGGTTTTTTGACAAATCAGCACATTCCATAATGCATGTCGAAACGCATTTGCTTTACCATGCAAATGATGCGTATCGGCATAACTAGCATTACAAATTTCTAAGGTTAATTTTGTAGCTTTAAGAGTTGGCAAAATGTATAATGGGTTTTGAAGCATTAAACCCGCTAATTGAAAAAATTCTTTCAGGCTAAGTTTTTTGAGTACACTCCAGACCCTCATTATATCTCTTATCTATATTCTTTTACTGCATCTACAAATGCTCTTGCATTTTCTACCGGGATATTAGGTAAGATACCATGTCCCAGATTAGCAATATAACGATCCTTCCCAAACTCATCAATCATCTGTTTTACCATTTTTTTGATATCTGCAGGTGGTGATAACAATCTAGAAGGATCAAAATTACCTTGTAGTGTAATATTTCCTCCACTTAAGTACCGGGCATTTCGTGCAGAACAGGTCCAATCAACTCCTAGCGCTGCTGCGCCCGATTTTGCCATTTCTTGTAATGCAAACCAACATCCTTTTCCAAAAACAATAACCTGAGTTTCGTCTTTTAAGGCATCTACAATTTGCTGAATATATTTCCAAGAAAACTCTTGATAATCCACTGGAGAAAGCATACCTCCCCAACTATCAAAAACTTGTACGGCATTTACTCCGGTAGCCACTTTAGCTTTTAGATATGCAATCGTAGTATCCGTTATTTTTTGCAATAACAAGTGTGCTGCTTCAGGTTGAGTAAAACATAATTCTTTGGCTTTATCAAAGTTTTTAGATCCCTGTCCTTGCACTGCATAACACAAGATGGTCCATGGTGATCCTGCAAAACCAATAAGCGGTACTCTGTTATCCAAACGCTCTTTGGTCATTGTAATGGCATCCATAACATATCCTAATTCTTCATATACATCAGGAACCACAACTTGTTCTACATCTTTTAGTGATCGTATTGGATTAGGTAACCAAGGGCCGATCCCATCTTTCATTTCTACTTCAATATTCATTGCTTGTGGGATCACCAAAATATCGCTAAACAAGATTGCTGCATCAGGACCAATGATATCTATGGGTTGCACTGTAATTTCGGATGCTAATTCTGGAGTACGACAACGCGTAAAGAAGTCATATTTTGCTTTTAACGCTCTAAACTCAGGTAAATATCGGCCCGCTTGGCGCATCATCCATACTGGTGGTCGTTCTACTGTTTCTCCTTTTAAAGCTCTTAGAAATAAATCGTTTTTAATCATATTTACTGTCATTCCAGTATAAACTGAAATCTTTTAATTATTAAATTTTATATTCCAAATGGACCCCAGATCAGATCTGGGATGACAAATCCTGGTTAAAATACTTCGCCGCCTGGACGATTACATTTTCAACGGTAGGTTTATTTGCAATTATTATAGTATTCGTATACTTTCTTACTTCAGAAGCTGTTGTGTTGCCAATACAAAATACCACACTTTTATCCAATGTATTTTCTAACACATAACTTTGGACTCCAGATGGGCTAAAAAACAATACTCCATCAAAAGAACGATCAAATTTCCTTGAATTTAAGTGAGTTTTATACACAACTTGCTCTTTTATCTCCACATCATTTTGTTTTAAGAGATCCGGAAGTTCGTTTCTTCTCAAATTTCCGCAAAAAAACAAAAAAGACTCATTTTGATACTTTTTTATAATGATTTTAGCCAAATCTGAAGCATTTTGAGCAGTTTCAATCACTTTTTTGCCATTTTCTTCTAAAAGCTTTTTTGTATTTTCACCTACGCAAAAACAATTTGAAATGTTTGTTCCAGATTTTAAAACTGACTTTACGGCATTCTTACTCGTGAAAATCGCATTTCTGATTTCACTCTTACCTATACTACTGTCCAAAAATTCGATTTGAATCCCATCATATTCTACAAATCCAATACCCGTATTGAGTAGTAGCTCCTTTTGAGCTAGTGATAGTTTTTTTGTTGATAAAATAGTCGGTGGATTGTCCCCTCTCCTTGGGGAGAGGGTTAGGGTGAGGGGATTTTTACTACTAACCTTCCCTTTATTAATTTTAACCGATTCTTTTATTTTATCCAAAATTAGGTCTGGATCCTCAAAAACAACTTTATTCTCGAATCTCAGAACTGTATATCCCAAAGCCTCAAGGTGTACATCTCTTAATCTGTCTTTTTCTTGTTGAAGAATATCATGATGGTATTCACCATCTAATTCAATAATAATTTGACATTCAATGTTAACAAAATCAACAACATAGCTTTTTAAAGAGTGTTGTCTTCGAAATTTTAAATTCTCAAATCTCCTATTGCGAAGATAATTCCAAAGCTTAGCTTCAGCTTTGGTTTGTTCTTTATGAAGCAATCTTGATATTTGAGTTTTAATATTCATATACTCCCTTACCGATTTAAGAGTCCCCTCTCCTTAGAGAGAGGATTTTCCTGGTTATCACCCTCATCCTAGCCTTCTCCCTCAAGGGAGAAGGGACAGGTTCGTTACTATAGTTTTACTTTAGGTTCAATTTAATCTCTTTCATCAATTCTCTTCCTCCATTATTTAATACTTTTTGCGCACACCTTTTTCCAAAAGATGCTGCATCGTCAATGGAAACTTCTTCTGAAATTTCAATTTTGTGTTTTCCATCTAAACTAAATAAAGCTCCTTTAAACTGAATAGTATTTTCTACTATTTGTGCCAAAGCTCCGATAGGTGCTGTACATCCTCCTTCTAATTCTCTTAGAAATTCTCGCTCGATGTGTACACAAATTTCTGAGGCTTCATGATTAAGGTTTGCCAAGGCTTCAAGACAAAACATATCTTCTTCTTTGGCAACTACCAACATTGCTCCCTGTGCAGGTGCTGGAATCATCCAATCCAGCGTGATGTAATTTTCTGGTTTCAGGTTGATGCGTTCTAATCCTGCCGCAGCAAAAATAGCACCGTTCCAATGGTTATCCGTAAGTTTTTGCATTCGGGTATTTACATTACCTCGTAAATCTACAACATCATGCTTAGGATACTTATGAAGCCATTGTGCCTTTCTGCGTAAGCTTCCGGTAGCAATGACACCATCGGCTTCTAAAAAACCCAGACCTTTATGAACTAAAATATCCTGTACATTAGCCCGTTCTAAAACAGTAGCTTCAACAATACCCTTAGGCAAAGCCGTAGGGACATCTTTCATAGAATGAACTGCAATATCAACTTCGCCATTTAACATGGCAACATCCAGGGTTTTCGTAAAAATCCCGGTAATCCCCAGTTCATATAAAGGTGTATCCAAAACGAGATCTCCTGTTGATTTTACAGGAACAAGTTTTGTATCATATCCAAGATTGGTAAGCTTTTTTTGTACCATATTAGCTTGCCAAAGTGCTAACTCACTATCCCTGGTACCTATACGAATCGTTTTAGCCAAGACTATTTATTTTGTAATTGGAAAACTTTTTGAATCAATTCTATGCTTTCGTCTGCCGAAGTATTTTCATCTTTGAGATGATTTGCAAAGTGATTTGTTATTTTTTGAATGATTCGACTACTTATAATATCGGCCTGTTCTTCATCAAAATCTGCATACTTTTTTCGTTGCAAATTAATTTCGGCCTCTTTTAAAGTGATCAATTTGTTCTTCAACGCTTTGATGGTCGGAGCGAATTTTCGAGTATCCAACCAATTATCAAATTCCAACCTTACTTCTTCGATAATATTTTCTGCCTGAGGAATGTATTGCTGCCTTCTTTGTAAAGTATCATCGGTCATTTTTGACAAATGATCAAGGTGAACTAAGGTAACATTTGGTAATTCGGTAACATCATTAGCAACATTCTTGGGAATAGAAAGATCCAGGATCAATAATGGTTTATCCGAATGGATTAATTGTTTAGAAATTGTTGGATTATGTGCCCCAGTAGCAACAATTAGAATATCTGCATTTTTGATTTCGGATTGAATATTAGCATATTCTTTTACAACAAGATTAAATTTTCCTGCTACTTTTTCGGCTTTATCCTTGGTGCGATTGATCAAAACGATATGATCATTTTTAGTATGCTTTACTAAATTCTCGCAGGTATTCCTACCTATTTTTCCGGTACCAAAAAGTAAAATATTCTTACTAGAAATATCCTCAACATTTTTAAGAATATACTGTACTGATGCAAAAGAAACTGATGTTGCACCTGAAGAAATTTCAGTTTCATTCTTAATACGTTTACTTGCCTGAATCACAGCATTGATAAGCCGCTCAAGAAATGGATTTGTGACCCCAGCTTGTTTAGAGGCTTTAAAACTAAGTTTTAACTGACTTATTATTTCGAAATCTCCTAAAATCTGACTATCTAAACCTGTACCTACTTTAAATAAGTGTGCTACAGCTTTGCTATTTTTATGCACATAGGCTACTTTCTCAAACTCTTCTACTGTACCATGTGTATGTTCACAAAGTAATTTGATTAACTGAAATGGGTGTTGCGCAAAACCATGTAATTCTGTACGATTACATGTAGAGGTAACCAATAAGGCCTCGATACCTTCTTCTTTAGCTTGACGCAGTATTGCATTTTTTGCCTCATCACTTACACTAAAGTGACCTCTGATCTCTGCGTCAGCTTTTTTATAGCTAAGTCCAATGGTATAAAAATTCGTTCCTTTTGCTCTTAGGTGAGGCTCCATCCAATCAAATCTAAATTTTCCGTCACAAAAATATCCTACCTGAATCAGAAAAAATAACGCTAGAAGGGTTTTTAGTATCGAAAAACGTTGTTTAAGACATTATTTGCATTAAAATAAGCAAAAACGCTTATTTTTGTGGCAGTTCATAAGATTCTCTCATCGATAGTTTAGATTTATTCTAAATAAATAACACAAACACAAATGGAAATTGAATTAAAAAATAACGCTCCGGGTATTTTAGAAGAAACTTTAATTGAAGAAGGGTTTCATATTCTTAAATTTCAAAACGAAACTACTGAAAATCAAAAAGTTGTTAGAGACATTGATAGTAATTTTATTCAGTTTCACTTTTGTGTTAAAGGTGCTATTACCTTCAATTTTAACAATGGTAGTTACGCTTTGAACCTTTCTGAAGAACATTCGTTGTTGCTATACAACCCCCAACGCGATTTGCCCATGAATCTGGAAATGAAAAAAGATTCATGGCTGATTACAGTACTCATATCCATTAAAAAATTTCACTCTCTCTTCTCGAAAGAAGCTGACTATATTCCTTTTTTAGGTGAAGGTAACCGAGATAAAAAATATTATAACGATGGGAGTATTTCGCCATCGATGGCCGTGGTATTAAATCAAATTATGAACTATAGTTTGCATCAATCTATCAAATTGCTATACTTCAAAGGTAAAGCGTATGAACTTTTAAGTCTATATTTTAATAGGCCCGAGGATGCCGATATAGAACAATGCCCCTTTTTGGTAGATGAAGAGAACGTGCTCAAAATCAAAAAAGCTAAAGAGATCATAATCGCTAGAATGGCCGAACCGCCAACGCTTCAAGAATTGTCAAAAGAGATTGGATTACCTCTCAAAAAACTTAAGGATGGTTTTAAACAAATCTATGGAGAACCAGTATATGCTTTCTTATTTGATTACAAAATGGAAGTTGCCCGACAACTATTGGCTACCGGAAGTCATAATGTAAACGAAGTAGGCTTAAAAGTAGGCTACAGTACGGCAAGTCATTTCATAGCCGCATTTAAAAAGAAATTCGGCACTACTCCAAAAAAATATGTAACAAGCTTAAGTTAAATACCTGTTACTCTGTTGATTCCACTCTAGGAATCCCAACACCTTTTTGTAAAGAAACAATAGAATCATACATTCCTTGATCTTCTTCATTAGTATCTGCCAATACAGATACAAATTCAAATTGTTCTAATAGTTCCAGGACAAAAGGTAGCTTGTCTTTTTCGACATCTACAATAATACGTTTCATGTGGTTTAATATTGTTTGTTAACAGTCACATGCAACCCATATCTACATTATAGCAGATCGACAATTAAATATTGTTTAATTGCACAGGGTTCATCTTTGCTTTTTTAATCTATATAAAAATACTAAAATAAAACTTCTCAACTTTCAGTTTATAACAATTTAACGTAATTATAAGGTGTGTTTTACCTATGCTAGCAGATTAATCGCACTATTGAAAAGTCTTATCGCTTTTTTGTATTCATGCTCTTAATAGTTTGTATTTTTGCTAAACGCGAAAAAGAAAAAATTTATGAGTAAAGGCGTTCTTCTTGTTAATCTTGGATCACCAGATAGCACTGACCCGAAAGATGTAAAGAAATATCTTGGAGAATTTTTAATGGATCCCAGAGTAATTGATGTCCCGCTTTGGGCAAGAACTTTATTAGTCAAAGGAATCATTTTAAATACCCGTCCAAAAAAATCGGCTGCGGCATATAAAAAAATATGGTGGAAAGAAGGTTCTCCTCTTATTGTGCTTTCTGAAAGACTACAAAGTAAAGTTGCAGAACGCACTGCGATCCCCGTTGGATTAGCTATGCGCTACGGAAGCATGTCTCTTAAAAAAGGATTGCAATCACTGGTAGATCAAGGTGTAACAGAAGTTCTTACAATACCACTATACCCTCAATTTGCAATGGCTACTACTGAAACGATTGATGTTAAAGTCGAAGAACTTAAAAATGAATTCTTTCCAACGCTCACCATCACTTCCTTACCTGCTTTTTATAACAAACCTGAGTATATCGAAGTTCTTTCTAATAGCATTTCAGAAAAACTAAAAGATATTGATTATGACCATCTTTTATTTAGCTATCATGGTGTTCCTGAGCGACATATTAGAAAAAGTGATATTAGCAACGGCAACTGTAAAATGGATGGGAAATGTTGTTTTAAAAAAGGTTCAAAGCAACATGAATTCTGTTATCGTCATCAATGTGAAATGACCACAGTACACGTAGCAAAAAAATTAGGTCTTAAAAACGGAACCTACTCTACCTCGTTTCAATCTCGATTAGGTTTTGATCCATGGTTACAACCTTATACAGATCGTACCATTGAAAGAATGGGGAAAGAAGGCATCAAAAAAATGGCTATTGTAACCCCTGCATTTGTATCAGATTGTTTAGAGACTTTGGAAGAAATCGCCATGGAAGGTCAAGAAATTTTTCATGAAGTTGGAGGTAAAGAGTTTACAACAATTCCTTGTCTTAATGATCGTGATGACTGGGCAGATATACTAGCCAATTGGATAAACGAATGGGTCGCCGTTAAAACTGCTGTAGTATAATGGCAAAAGTCTCTTCTGAAACTTTAGGCACCGAACCTATAGGGAAATTACTAATAAAACAAGCCGTTCCAGCTTCGATCGGGATACTGGTAATGTCTCTTAATATCGTATTCGATTCTATTTTTGTCGGGAACTGGATAGGAACAATAGCTATTGCCGCTATTAGTGTAGTTTTACCTGTTTCCTTCTTTATCGCAGCATTAGGAATGGCCATTGGTGTTGGAGGTTCGAGTATCATTTCTAGAGCATTAGGTGCAGATAACAAAGAAAAGGCTTTACATACTTTCGGAAATCAAATTACACTAACTCTACTTTGCACTGTTTCTCTGGTAATTCTTGGATTAACCTTTGTTGATCAAATTATTCCAAAGTTCGGAGGAAAAGGTGATATTTTTGATCCAGCCAAAATCTATTACATTATTGTTTTATATGGAGTACCGATTCTTGGATTTGCCATGATGGGTAATACGGTTATAAGAGCTGAAGGAAAACCTAAATTTGCTATGACCGCTATGATTATTCCAACAGTTGGAAATCTTCTTATGGATTATTTATTCATTAACGTAATGGATATGGGAATGTATGGGGCCGCTTGGGCAACAACAGGATCATACCTAGTCTGTTTTTTATATATTTTCTGGTTTTTTTCTTCAAGAAATTCTGAACTCAAAATTCGTTTTCGACATTTAGGGTTGCAAAAAGATATTGTTTCTGAAATTGCTTCACTCGGTGGAGTTACATTAGCGCGACAAGCTGTTGTGAGTATCACCTATTTGTTAATGAATAACATTTTATTTGATCTAGGACAAGAAGGTCTGGTTGCTGTATACGCCATTATCGGTAGAATGTTGATGTTTGCCTTATTTCCCGTATTTGGAGTAACACAAGGTTTTTTACCTATTGCAGGATATAACTATGGAGCTCAACGATACCCAAGAGTACGCGAATCTATTAATACGGCTATTAGATACGCTGCGATAGTTGCTACCTTAGTATTTATATGCTTAATGGTATTTCCTACACATATTGTCACTCTATTTCTTAATCTTGACACAAAAGATCCATTTGAAATTCAAAGAAATATTTATGTGATAGAAAAAACTCCAACAGCAATGCGTTGGGTTTTTGCTGCTACCCCAATAATTGCATTACAACTTATTGGCGCTGCTTATTTTCAGGCTGTGGGTAAAGCTATTTCTGCTTTGCTACTTACTTTATCGAGGCAAGGGTTCTTTTTTATTCCATTAATCTTAATTTTACCAAAATTTTATGGCGAGTTGGGCGTTTGGATCTCCTTTCCTATCGCTGATGTATTAGCTACTATTGTTACCGGATATTTCTTGAACCGAGAAATACGAACAAAACTTATGGTATAAAACAGTCTAAACCTTGCAGATCTTTATGACCTGCAAGATCTGTCTTTTACTTAATTCATTTTGGTAGCAGCTTTGCTTATAATCTTCCACTCTCCTTCAATCTTTTTTAGAAGAAAAATATCAATATATCGAACATCTTTATCTTTTGCTATAATTTCGGCTTTTGCCATGGCAATGTCGTTTTCCTGATCAATAGACAGTATATTTCCTATTCGTCCGTTAAACTTTCCTTTTTCCTTCTTCTCAAACCAAGAAACATATTCTGCAATGGGCACTATCCATAACGCTTTTTCTTTATGGGTAAGAAATAAATTAGCTTCTTTATAAAAAGCTTTCTTTATGATTTCTGGTTTATTATACGAGGTTCCCTCGAGATATTGATTAATAGTAACTCTTATCTGGTCATCTTCAGATTGTGCAATGGCACAGGTGCACACTATTAAAAATAAGGTTGTTAAAAAATGTATTTTCATGTGTTTTAATTTTGAAGTGTATTATTCTTTATTCTTACGATCTTTCCGTTATCTTCGTCTGTGAGCATATATAATTTCCCTTTAGGGCTTTGTGCAATTTTCCTGGATCGCACTCTATCATCAATAAATAATTCTTCGGCACTTTTGATCGTATCATTTTCAATGTTAAATCGCCAAAGGCTTCCTTTTGATAATCCCGGCACTAGTAGATCATTTTTCCATTCAGGAAATTCTTCACCAGTATAAAATAACAGCCCGGTGGGTGCCACGGTATGTGGCCAATACCAAACCGGATCAGTATATATAGCATCTGTAATCGTGGGCGGAACATAATCTCTGCTACGATATCCACCAGTGGTTATAATGGGCCACCCATAATTTGCTCCAGCTTTTAGTTGGTTAACCTCATCCCCTTGTCGTGTACCATGTTCGGTAAACCAAATGTTTCCTGTTTTAGGGTCTATGGTAATTCCTTGTGCAGCTCTAATTCCTGTAGCAAAAACTCCGGGTACTGCACCATCACCAAAATCAGGATTATCATCCGGGACGCTTCCATCATAGTTTAGACGATATATTTTTCCGCGTTTATCTTTTAAATCTTGAGCAATAGGGATTTCGGGTTCATCGATTTCTCGAAATAACCGCTCACCCATAGTGATATATAATTTGCCATCGGATCCAAAAGTCATACCACCTCCATAATGAAAATACTCCCGAGTAAACGGTCCTGCTTCGAGTATAGTTTTAATGTCTGTTAAAGAATCATTCTGTAATATTGCTCTAATCACCTTAGTAGCACTCCCCTTTCCTTGTTTTTTGGCAGCATAAGAAATATATAGTTGGTTATTGGTTTTGAAATCGGGATGAAGCAATACTTCAAAAATACCAGAATTATCCCCCCTCCATACAGTACGTATACTATCGGTTAAGTCTCCAGGGAAACCCTTTATGATTTTCTTCTTTTTTGAAGAAAGGTTTACTCTTAAAAGATCCCTATCTTTTTCTGAAACCAGTACCTCGTCTTCAGACAAAAAAGCCATGCTCCAGGGATGTTTAAGGCTATCGATAATGGTTTCTTTAACCGGTTTTGTCTTTGAATATACAGAAATAGGGGTCTCATTTTTTTTACATCCTATAATCGAAATACATATAAGAATAATGAATTTGTTCATGTCTTAATTATTTGGATGCAAAATCGAAAAGACGGTATCAAAATCCTTTAAAAAACATGATTTTTAAAATGATTTCTCTATTTTTTTGAGAAATGAAACCTATAAGCCCATTTGAAAAAGCAAAAAGGTTCTAAAAAGAACCAAAAAGGTATTTCGAAGAACCTTTGAGGTTCTTTGAAGAAGCTAAAAGGTTAAAATTTGAAGCAAAAAGACTCAAAATAGAGGAAGCTTCTTGTTTAAAGGTTACTGAGTATAAAATTCACTTCAATCTTCAAGCTACTCGAAACTGATTTCTATATTGCGAAGGAGTGATCTCGGTTTCAGCTTTAAAGGCCAGATTAAAAGATGTGACATTGCCAAAACCACAATCATAAGCAATGGTAGCAATTTTTTCATTGGCATAGCTCGGATCTACAAGTAATGCTTTAGCTTTTTTGACTCGATAATGATTTATAAATTCAGAAAAATTCTTTTGTTCATTTTCATTAATTACCTGCGATAATTCCCGCGGAGAGATCGAAAGTTGACTTGCGATACTATGCAAAGAAATATCATTTTCTAAGTATACCTCGTTTTCTTCTAATAAATTTTTTACCTGCTGCAGTACCTTTTTAGAAGTAAGACGATCTATAGTAGAATTACTGTATTTTTCCAAAGCAAATACATGGCGTTTTAATAAAAGGTATGAAAACAAATACATTAAAAATGAGAACGAAATAGCACCTAAAATATAAAATGGAATCCACCTTAGAAGAATACCTACATATAACACCCAAATCACACTAACCCCTATAACAATATTTCTATACCACTGTATAAGAGTTTTAGATACTTCATGCATAGTATTCAAAATATATTTCCAACATATCAAAAGGTATATTCCTAAATGTGCAAAAACTAACGCATATGCCAAATACGACATAAAATCTCCTCTATTAGGAATGATAGGGCTACCAAGTACAAACAATCCAAAAGGAATCAAATGAAAATATCGCGTATTTGAAAACGATTGTTGTTTTTCAAAAAGTACCTTACCATACATCCAAAGAAAAGGACCCACTGCCAAAATACTTGAAATTGCCAAATTGCGTATTCTTGGATCCACTTCGATATAGTTATGAAAAACTGATTTTCCAATTCTAATGGTTAATCCTAACAACACAAAAGCCAGCAATCGATTGGCTCTTCTATTCCCTTTTTTGACGGTAAACAGATAAAAACATAAAAATAGAGCCTGAATAACTCCAAGACAACTAAGTACTAATATAAATCCTTGTTGAAACATGTTTCAAAAATAGGGATCATACCCCAGTATACAAGGTTAAAATTACGTGAAAATCTTTTGAAATTATTTTTAATTCCAGACTTTAGTACCCCCTCAAATCTACATGTACAAAATGCTAAGGGTTTCAACTAAAGCTCAACAAATATGCACTCACATTTTAACAGAGTACTTTGCATGCTCTTTTTCGCTTTCGGAAGTATTTTTATTAGCAATTCTCAAATCTATAATCAAGAACTTTATGATGCCCTGGAGTATCGCTTGATTGGTCCTTTTCGAGGGGGAAGAAGTGCTGCAGTAACAGGGGTGCCAAACAAACCCAATTTGTTTTATTTTGGAGCAACCGGCGGTGGTATCTGGAAAACTACTGATGGTGGTCGTACATGGGAAAACATTTCGGATGGATTTTTTGGAGGATCTATCGGCTCTATTTCGGTATCCAAAAGCGACCCTAATGTAATTTATGCCGGTGGGGGCGAAAAAACACTTCGTGGAAATGTATCTTCTGGATATGGGGTTTGGAAAAGTGTAGATGCAGGAAAAACATGGATACAGTCTGGTCTACCTAAAAGTAGACATATCCCCAGGATATCAATTCACCCTACTAATCCAGACATTGTTTATGCGGCAGTTCTAGGAAATATTTATAAACCCACTCAAGATCGAGGAGTCTACAAAAGCATCGATGGAGGGAAAACATGGAAGAAGGTTCTATTTGCGAATAATGATGCGGGAGCAGTTGATTTAACACTAGATCCTAATAACCCAAGAATTCTATATGCCTCTACCTGGAACGCCAGAAGAACCCCTTACAGCTTAAGTTCTGGAGGTGCCGGTTCTGCCCTATGGAAAAGTAATGATAGTGGAAAAACATGGAAAGAAATTTCAAAAAATAAAGGGTTTGCAAAAGATACTTTAGGGATTATGGGTGTTACCGTTTCTCCTGTTGATAGTGAACGCGTTTGGGCCCTGGTAGAACATAAAGAAAAAGGTGGTGTATACCGAAGTGATGATGGTGGCGAAACCTGGAACCTTTTGAATAGTGATCGTAGCCTACGCCAGCGTGCCTGGTATTATACCCGTATTTATGCAGACCCAAAAGATAAAGATGTAATTTATGTAGTAAATGTATCCTATCATAAAAGTAAAGATGGAGGTAAGAACTTTAGCAGTTATAGGGCGCCCCATGGGGATCACCATGATCTCTGGATAGCACCCGAAAACCCTAAACGCATGATCATTGGTGACGATGGCGGTGCCCAAATCACATATGATGGTGGTGAAACCTGGAGCACTTATCACAATCAACCCACTTCACAATTTTATAGAGTTACCACCGATAATAGTTTCCCATATCGTATTTATGTGGCTCAACAAGATAATTCTACCATTCGCATCAATCATAGAAGTACAGGTTGGACCATCTCTGAGGATGATTGGGAACGAACTGCAGGAGGAGAATCTGCCCATATCGCAGTAGATCCAGAGGATAATGATATTGTGTATGGAGGTAGTTATGATGGATTCCTTACACGAGTAAATCACAAAACAGAGACTCTAAGATCGATCAGTGTTTGGCCAGATAATCCCATGGGACATGGTGCCGAAGATATGAAATATCGTTTTCAGTGGAATTTTCCGATCATGTTCTCTAAGCACAATCCAAATAAGTTATATACCTTTTCTAATCATGTGCATGTGACCGAAAACGAAGGACAAAGCTGGCAGGTAATCAGCCCTGATCTTACAAGAAATGATCCTGAAAAACTAAAATCATCCGGTGGCCCTATCACACAAGATAACACTTCAGTAGAATATTACTGTACCATTTTTGCTGCTGCCGAAAGTTCTGTAAAAGAAGGGTTGCTTTGGGTTGGTAGTGATGACGGATTGGTTCACATAAGTCAAGATGGTGGCGCGACATGGAATAATGTTACTCCAAAAGGAATGCCCGAATGGATGATGATCAATAGTATCGAACCAAGTGTTTTTAATGAAGGAACTTGCTATATCGCCGGAACCAAATACAAGTCTGGAGATTTTGCGCCATATCTTTATAAAACTACAGATTACGGTAGATCATGGAGTAAAATTACTACCGGTATTGCCCCAGAACACTTTACACGTGTTCTACGAGAGGATCCTAAACGTAAGGGATTATTATACGCCGGTACCGAAACCGGTATGTACATCTCTTTTAATGATGGTGCAACCTGGCAATCTTTTCAATTAAACCTACCTATTGTGCCAATTACTGATTTGACCATCAAAGAAAATAATCTAATCGTTGCTACACAAGGACGAAGCGTTTGGATAATTGACGACCTTACCGTTTTGCATCAGTTAAATGATGATTTAAAAACTAAACAACATATTTTGTACCAGCCAAAAAATGCATATCGTATGCGAGGCGGTAGTATAAAAGATTCTAAAACCGAAGGAACCAATCATCCTGCTGGTGTTATGACATATTTTTATTTGAAGAATTTTGATAAGAAAAAAGATACCATTGCCCTTACCTATTTCAATGCAAAAAATGATACTCTTAAATCCTATAGCTCAAATGCTAAAGAAAAGAAAGATCAATTAAAGGATCTTAAAAAAGGAGGAAACATGTTTGCCTGGAATATGCGTGGTAGTGGTGCAGAAAAGTTAAAAGGAATGATTCTATGGTGGGCCGATCTTGATGGACCCAAAGCTGTACCCGGCGATTATAAAGTGAGCTTAAGTGTAAATGGTAAAGAAGTATCAAGACAACCTTTTAAAATAGTTGCCGATCCTAGGGCAGAAGCAACACCTCAACAAATGCAATCCCAATTTGATTTTATTACGGATGTAAATAAAACTGTGGACAAAGCTCATAAATCAATCAAAAAGATACGGAAGATCAATGCACAACTAAAAGCTTTCGAAAAACAATATAAATCGGACGAAAAAACCAAAAATTTAGTAAAAAAAGCTTCAGAACTGCAAAAACAGTTTGATGAAATCGAAAAAGCGTTGTATCAAACTAAAAACAGAAGTAACCAAGATCCATTAAACTTCCCTATTAAATTGACGAATAAACTTGGACATCTTAATTCTTTGGTGGGGATGGGAGATTTTGCTCCTACAGAGCAAGATATTGCTGTAAAAAATGAACTCACAAAAAAGATAGAAGAACAATTACAAGCTTTTGATAAATTAATTTCTACAGAAATTGCCGCATTTAATGCCTCGTTTAATACCTTGCAGCTTAATTATCTTTTTGTCGAAGAATAAATGCTCGAATACTATAATTACATAAAATCACTGCACCTTATCTTTGTGATCACATGGTTTGCAGGATTATTTTATATCCCCCGATTATTTGTATATCAAATTGAAGCCTTTGATAAGCCTTCTCCAGATAAAGAAATTCTTGGAAAACAACTTAAATTAATGGCCAAACGTCTTTGGTTTATCATCACTTGGCCATCAGCAATATTGGCTACATTATTTGCAATTTGGCTATTGATTTTAATGCCTGCTTGGTTAGAACAGCCTTGGATGCATGTCAAATTAGGTTTTGTCGTGTTACTTTTTGGGTACCACTTCAAATGTCATCATATCTACAAACAGCTACAAAACGATATTATAAAATGGTCATCTAATCAAATGCGGATGTGGAATGAGGGTTCAACCATTATTTTATTTGCAGTGATCTTCCTGGTTGTTGTCAGAGATGCCGTAAATTGGATTTATGGAGTTGTTGGAATCGTGCTTCTTTCTGTTTTATTAATGTTGGGGATAAAGCTTTATAAAAGAATTCGTAATAAGAATCCAGAAGCTTAATACATAAGAGTACAAAACAATATGTTCTGTATTCCATAATGGATATTTTACGGTTTATATTTCATCATTCGTAATTCGTAATTCTGCATTCGTAATTAGTTTGTATCTTCGTGCCACTTATTAGCATACTACTATGATCAAATCTATGACAGGCTTCGGAAAGTCTATCCTACAGCTACCTACAAAAAAAATTACCATTGAGGTTAAGTCTCTTAATAGCAAAAACTTAGATCTTAATGCAAGAATTCCTTCGCAATACAGAGAAAAAGAGTTGGCAATGCGTAATACCATAGCCAAGAATTTAAGTAGAGGTAAAGTTGATTTTGGGTTGTATGTAGAAATAACTGCAGAAGAAACATCGACAAAAATTAACGAAGCTGTAGTTAAAGATTATATTAAACAACTAGAAGCTATACACAGTGGCGAAACCACAGAGCTATTAAAAATGGCTGTTCGCATGCCAGATGCTTTAAAAACGATTAGAGAAGAAATTGATGAAGAAGAATTTAAAGCAATTAATAACGCGCTTTTAGATGCTTTAAGCGAAATTAACACCTATCGAACAGACGAAGGAAAAGCGCTCGAAAAAGACTTTAACCTTCGAGTTAGCAATATTGGTAATCTACTGGACAAGGTAATCAAAATAGACCCTGAACGAATCGAAGCTGTTAGAGAACGATTACACAAAGCGGTATCAGATCTAAAAGAAGAAGTAGATCAAAATCGTTTTGAGCAAGAACTGATTTACTATCTTGAAAAGTTTGATATCACAGAAGAAAAAGTACGTCTCGCAAATCACTTAGAATATTTTACGACCACTTTACAATCATCAGATTCTAACGGAAAAAAACTTGGATTTATCACCCAGGAAATTGGTCGTGAGATCAATACAATAGGTAGCAAATCTAATTATGCTCCTATGCAACAATTGGTTGTACAAATGAAAGACGAGTTAGAAAAAATTAAGGAACAATTACTAAACGTGTTATAAATGGCCCAGGGAAAGCTTATTGTACTTTCGGCACCGTCTGGTAGTGGAAAAACTACTTTAGTTAAATATTTACTCAACAAAGAAGAATTAAATCTTGGGTTTTCGATCTCTGCTGCATCCAGAGAACCTCGAGGAGCAGAAGTACATGGTAAAGATTATTATTTCTTATCCTTAAGAGAATTTAAAGACAAAATCAAAGCCGATGAATTCTTAGAATGGGAAGAAGTATACCGAGATAACTTTTACGGAACTCTAAAGACAGAAGTGCAACGTCTTTGGGATAACGGAAAACATGTAATCTTTGATATTGATGTAGTAGGAGGTCTAGATATAAAGAGAATTTATCCAGATCGTACTTTGGCTATTTTTGTAAAGCCTCCAAGTATTGAAGAGCTAAAAATTCGACTTAAAAAACGCAAAACAGAATCTGAGGATAAGATTAATATGCGTGTTGCCAAAGCCTCTACAGAAATGGCTACGGCTCCACAATTTGATGCTATTGTTACCAATGATGATCTTGAAAAAGCCAAAGCAGAAGTATATCAATTGGTGAAAAAGTTCCTCTTAGATCAATAGGAAAAATTAAAAGGTTTTTGCTTTCGCAGAAATAAAAAAGGCTTTTTTTAATGAAAAAAATCGGACTATATTTTGGAACCTTTAATCCAATACATGTGGGTCACCTTGCTATAGCAAATCATATAGCAGAGTATTCTGATCTTGATGAAATATGGATGGTAGTAACCCCGCATAATCCTCATAAAAAGAAAAGTTCTTTATTAGACAATCATCATCGATATGAAATGGTGTATCGGGCGACAGAATCCTATTCTAAATTAAAGCCCAGTGATGTAGAATTTAAATTACCTCAACCAAACTACACCGTGTATACCCTTGCACATCTTGAAGAGCACTACCCCGACTATCAATTTAATCTTATTATGGGCGAAGATAATCTCAAAAGTTTTCATAAATGGAAAAACTATGAGGTGATTCTAGAAAATCATCATATCTATGTCTATCCCAGAATAGCTGAAGGAACTGTAGAGACTCAATTTAAAGATCATCCAAAAATTCATAAGGTAGCCGCTCCTATTATGGAAATTTCGTCAACGTTTATTCGTAATGCTATCTCTGAGAGTAAAAATATAAGACCTTTACTTTCGAAAGAAGTTTGGGAATATATCGATCAGATGAATTTTTACAGATAGACTAGTCTTTCCATACCCCCATTAAAAAACTAGTATCACCACCTGATCGATTTTGATGTGATTAAAACTGAAAAGAAACACCTGCATTAAAAATTCCTTTGTATCCGTATCCAAACTCTGCGAATATCCCGAAAGATTTACCATATCGGATTCCAAAAAAATTGAATTGGCAATTAAAATGGTTAACGTTTTCGCTTTCTGATCTTTGACCTACACCAGGTTTTCTTATCAAATCCTGTTCTCCAAAAGTATACCCTACTCCAATTCCCGAATATAACTGCAGTTTTTCTTTAAAAACATATCGATAATCAAACTCTAAAGCAAATGTATTGGCCCTCACAGTTATTTGTTCAGAAATAGTATTCTCGGGTCTTTCTATCTCTTCACTTTCTACTTTTTCTCTAATAAATAATGCACCCAGCCTAAATCTTTTAGAAACTGCTATTTTATAAGATATATAGAAGGCACCACTAGAATTAGTATTAACATTATCATCACCAGAAAATAATGCCGCTCCAAAAGCATTAATTGCGGTTGTCGATGTACCTAATCCGTACCCAATATTGACTTCATTACTTAGGTTCTCTTGGGCCATTAAAAAGCTCAAGTTTAAAAAAAACAAAAGGATACTTAATCTAATCATTTTCATACTACTGAATTTTAAGATTAAAAAAGCATAATCTTACAGGTGGCAGGTTCGTTTTTGAAAAAAGCTAACACATATATAAGATTGCAAGGAACAATACATAGGGGTCCCCTTTACATTATGCATAGTAGACTACTATTAAAATAGTTAATACCAAATAGTACCATTGCTACCTCCAACATCAAATTGTTTTGCATTTATAGGTGGTTGTTGTACTAAAATGCTATGTCTAATACTAAATCTAAATAAAGTACTTGATGTTCTTCTGGATCTTTTCATAGAAACAAAGATTTCACTATTACCTGAACAAGCGATATCATAGAACGACCAAAAATTTTGATCAAATCCTTTAGGTTTTTGAATAATTTTTGGCTGGCCATATACCCAACCATTAATCTGATTATTGATAATGGTCCAGGGTCTTCCATACCCGTCTACGCTTACCCGTGCCCTACCATAATTGCTTGTGAGCCGTTGAACAAATATCCAGTTGTTTCCTTCTTTTTTGAATAATTTGTGAGAATTACCATTACGCGCAACGCCATAAATATTTCCTCCCCCTTCTGAAATATCAACAATTGTATGCCTGGAATACCTACCACTTCCATATGTAAATGTCTCTCCAGAAAAAATCATCTGCCCGTATTGAGTAATATCAATGCTAGTGTTGGAGTTTGACTCTCTGTAACGAAGTATTACCCTGTTATGTTTTACCGCTTCTATATAGCGACCATTTTTCCTTGTATAGACCCAATCTCCTCTGTCATTAGCCCCTATATCCAATGCCCCGGTTGGCGCTGATCTAACATCTTTGGGATACATATCAAGTAAGGCATTTCTATCGATATAAGACAAATATGATTCATTCACAGGATATAAACTGCCATTCTTACGAGTTATGGTGGCTTTATCTGAAGTACAATCATCGAAGGGAAACGAACTAGATATTGAAAAGTTACAAGGATTATATATCATTATCGATCCAAAGTCAAAAGGACCATAATTACGAGTGAATTGTGTTGTAAAATTATGTTCAAAACCAGGTCGAATATTGCTGTAATTGATATTTATATATTGATTTCTATCAGGCCTTGATTGCTCATGAAAAATCCCTAAAGCGTGTAATAATTCGTGCAGTATCGTTCCTGATTTACAGAATTCTGAATTTATTTTGATTTCTTGTCTTCCTCCTATCATTCCCAAAAAGGAAGAACATCCATTTGACTCTACAAAAGCAATATAATTTCCTGATCTTCTTTCTATAAAATCCAGATTTGTTTTATCTTCTAAATACCTAACCACCCAATATATGTTATCTCGTGTTTCTGCGTTCGAGGTTTCTATCCAATAATTAACCCTACTATTTGGCCATTGTTTAAAAATAATTCCTGGGGCAGATTTTGAAACATTATCTTCAACATCAGCATTTTTAAACGCATTAACTTGTTCATCTGTCAATATGATATCTCCTTCTAAGATATTTTGACCATTAATTCGTTCATAAGCAAGTGTTCCTAAAGTTTTTGATTCAAGAGTGATAATTTCTCCATTGCCATCTGATGTTGTAATTTCGGTATCTATTGAAGTTTCTGTACTCACTTCGTTGTCATCTAATTTTTCACAACCAAAAACAACAAGGATGGCCATGATTAAAAATAAAAATTTGGTTTGCATGGTTTTAAGATTTTATATGAGTTTATACTTACTTGGTTAATACCATCTTTTTAGTATCGATAATTTTTCCATTCACAATTAGGCTGTACATATACATTCCTGATGGAAATTCTCCTGAAGTAATGGTAATCTGTTGTTTGCCTAAAAGGTTTTTGTATACTCTCTTTTGTGTTCCCCGCATATCAAAAACATGGATGCTTGCGTTTGATACTTCATTAGGCAGTTCATATCGTATCGAAGTAGAAGTATCTGATGGATTAGGTATATTTTGGTATAGCTTTATTTGCTCTACGGTTCCAAAATCTTCAGGTTGATCCTTAATACCTCTCGATTGTTCTGCATTTATCTGTTGAGATTTTAATTCTTTGATTTCTTCTTTCAGTTCTTTATTGCTGACATTAAGTTCTTTTAACGCTTCAATTAATACCGGTATCAGTCCTTGATAATTTACAGCCTTATACCCATTATGATTGGTTTTTACCAAATCTGGTAATACGGCTTCAAGTTCTTGAGCGATTAGACCATATTGTTTTCCGTTGGGCAACTCAACTCCTGCATCCTTAGTTTTTTTTGAATCCTTAAATTGGTAGCTTACTCCTTCTATCTTATTGATAGTTTCCAAGGCATTATCGATTCTTTTCCTATCTTTTTTAAACTTCTTATCAGAGCCTAGCCACAAACCTGTTGCAAATGCATCCCCGTTTACAAAAAGACGATAGTTATTTTCGATGGATGTGCTTGAAATTGCAAGGTTTCCTGATGTAAAATCTCCTAAAATAAGAGGGGTTGCATTGACTCTACCATTTTGAATGTATAATTTATTATTGGCATCTGTAATTCCTATAGCAGAAGATGTTCCTATAAATACATTATTACTTCCTTTGTTAGATGACCCGGAAACAGTGCCAACATACGTATTGCCCCATCCGTTCTCACTATTAATCCCTGCATTAAGACCAACAAACGTATTATTTGAACCTGTGGTGTTTGAAGCGCCAGCAGACCTGCCTATAAATGTATTTTGTATACCTGTAGTATTTAATTCACCAGCAAATGTTCCCATAAATGTATTATGCCTACCCGCAGTATTTGAATACCCCGCTCGCGTACCATTAAATGTATTATACCACCCAGTGGTGTTTGAATACCCAGCAAGACTACCATTAAATGTGTTATTAAATCCAGTTGTATTTGAGAAACCGGCTTGATATCCTAAGAAGGTATTAAAAGTTCCTGTAGTATTGGATCGTCCGGCATTTGAACCTACAAAAGTTAAGTTATGCGTCCTGGTCACATTCATACCTGCTTCACGGCCTATAAACACGTTATTACTAGCAGAAGTGTTAGAACTACCCGCAAGATGTCCTAAAAAAGTATTGTAATCTCCTGAAGTGTTTGAGTAACCAGCACTTGCTCCGCTAAAGGTATTATTATCTCCTGTAGTATTTGAATACCCGGCAAAACTACCATTAAATGTGTTATTAACTCCTGTAGTATTTGAATATCCAGCTATACTACCACTAAAAGTATTATTCCTTCCTGCAGTATTTGAATACCCGGTTAGTTGTCCTATAAATGTATTATAACCTCCAGTGATATTAGAACGACCACTCTCATATCCTATAAAAGTATTTCTACTACCAGTAGTATTTGATAATCCAGCATTTGTCCCTATAAATGTAAGATTGCTCGCCGTGGTTACACTCCTACCTGATTCGCTACCGATAAAAATATTATGACTACCAGTAGTAAGTCTATTACCTGTAAAAAAACCTATAAGCGTATTCTCTTTACCTGATGTAACTATAGATCCTGACCAATGACCTAAAAATGTATTAGCATTTCCGGTAACTATGTCTCCCGCCACTCCTCCTATCGAGGTATTAAAAAAACCTGCGTTACCAGCATTTTGCCCTAAGTTTGTATTAAGTTGTGCAGTTGCCTGCTGAGATACAATTATCAATAGCAATAGGGCACCACATCTTATACTAAGATTTTTCATGATTATTACGTTTTCAATGAGTTACTAAAATTCTACGGCATATATATAATTCCGTTTTAATTGGAAATCAACATCTTTTTAGTATCGATAATTTTTCCATTCACAATTAGGCTGTACATATACATTCCCGATGGAAATTCTCCTAAAGCAATGGTAATCTGTTGTTTGCCTAAAAGGTTTTTGTATACTTTCTTTTGTGTTCCCTGCATATCAAAAACATGGATGCTTGCGTTTGATACTTCATTAGGCAATTCATATCGTATCGAAGTAGAAGTATCTGATGGATTAGGTATATTTTGATATAGCTTTATTTGCTCTACAGTGCCAAAATCTTCGGGTTGATCCTTAATACCTCCCGATTCCTTAAGGTTTGTTAATTGAGATTCCAGGTTTTCGATTTTTTCCTGTAATACTTCGTTAGCAGCATTCATCTCTTTGAGTGCTTCAATTAATACTGGTATCAGTCCTAAGTAATTTACTGCCTTATACCCATTTTGATTGATCTTTACTAAATCTGGTAAGACCCCTTCAAGTTCTTGGGCAATTAGTCCATATTGCTTTCCACCAGGGAATTGAACTCCTATATCCTTTGTTTTCTTAGAATCCTTAAACTGGTAGCTTACTCCTTCTATCTTATTGATAGTTTCCAAGGCATTATCAATTTTTTCTCTGTCTTTTTTAAACTTCTTATCCGAACCTAGCCACAAACCTGTTGCAAATGCATCTCCATTTACAAAAAGGCGATAGCTGTTTTCGACCGAGGTACTTGAAATTGCAAGGTTTCCTGTTGTAAAATCTCCAATAATAAGAGGGGTAGTATTGACACTACCATTCTGGATATATAGTTTATTATTGGCATCTGTAATTCCAATAGCGGCAGATCTTCCAACAAATACGTTATTACTTCCTTTATTAGATGACCCGGCAACAGTGCCAATATACGTATTGCCCCATCCGTTCTCACTATTAATCCCTGCACTAAGGCCGATAAACGTATTATTGGAACCTGTAGTATTTGACGAACCGGCAGACCTGCCAATAAAGGTATTTTGCATACCCGTAGTATTTAATTCACCAGCAAATGTTCCTATAAATGTATTATGTCTACCTGTCGTATTAGAATATCCTGCTTGAGAACCATTAAACGTATTATACAATCCAGTGGTGTTCGAGAAACCGGCATATGCACCACTAAAGATATTCAGCTGACCGGTTGTATTTGAATACCCTGCATAACTACCATTAAATGTATTATTAATTCCAGTGGTATTCGACAAACCAGCTTGATATCCTTGAAATGTATTAGACTGACCCGTAGTATTAGAAACACCTGCATTATATCCTAAAAAGGTATTGAAGGTCCCAGTAGTATTGGATTTTCCGGCATTTGACCCTACAAAAGTTAGATTATGCACCGTGGTCACATTCCTGCCTGCTTCACGACCTATAAACACGTTATTACTAGCAGAGGTGTTAGAACTACCCGCTTGATGTCCTAAAAAGGTGTTATAATTTCCTGAAGTATTTAAGTAACCGGCACTTGCACCATTAAATGTATTATTATCTCCTGTGGTGTTTGAGTACCCGGCAAGACTACCATTAAATGTATTATACTTACCACTTATGTTTCTAAACCCAGCATTATATCCCTGGAATGTATTAGCCCGGCCCGTAGTATTAGAAACACCTGCTTGATTTCCTAAAAAGGTGTTGAACGTCCCAGTAGTATTGGATTTTCCGGCATTTGACCCTACAAAAGTTAGATTGTGCACCGTGGTCACATTCTTGCCTGCTTCACGACCGATAAACACGTTATTACTAGCAGAGGTGTTAGAACTACCCGCTTGATGTCCTAAAAAGGTGTTGTAATTTCCTGAGGTATTTAAGTAACCGGCACTTGCACCATTAAATGTATTATTATCTCCTGTGGTGTTTGAGTACCCAGCAAGACTACCATTAAATGTATTATACTTACCACTTATGTTTTTAAAACCTGCATTATATCCCTGAAATGTATTAGACTGACCCGTAGTATTAGAAACACCTGCATTATATCCTAAAAAGGTATTGAAAGTCCCACTGGTATTCGATCTTCCGGCATTTGACCCTACAAAAGTTAGATTATGCACCGTGGTCACATTCCTACCTGCTTCACGGCCTATAAACACGTTATTACTAGCTGTAGTAAGATTATAACCTGTATAAAACCCAAGAAGCGTATTGTCATTACCTGATGTAACTTTAAGACCTGACCAATGACCCAAAAATGTATTGGCATTTCCGGTAACTTTGTCTCCCGCCATTCCTCCTATCGAGGTATTAAAATACCCTGCATTACCAGCATTTTGTCCCAAGTTTGTATTAAGTTGTGCAGTTGTTTGCTGGGATACAATTATCAGTAACAATAGTGCACTATATCTTATGCTAAGGTTTTGTAGAATCATTATTGACTTACGAAACATATAAGCTCTAATAATTGAAATAGTTGTAGTCGTTTTCATGAGTCTTAATTTTAAAAATGATAGTTGATTAAAGAAGGGGTAGAAATAGAAAGATGAACATTCATCTCTTAAATAGGTATTGTAACTCTATTTACAATACTATTCAGGGATATTGAATAGCGTAATAATCTCTTGATAAGACATTGCTTTATAGTCTTCTAACGAAGCATTTTTACTGGCAGCAGTGCCCCCTGGAATAATGATGTACCGATACGATCCAAACGAAGTACTGCCTACATTACTGCCGTCAAGAGTTTGTACGAAGATATTTAGTTGACCTGCTGATATACCTAATGTAGTATTATAGAATTTATTACCAGAAAGTATTACAGGAAGTTCAATAATATTATTTAAGGATGCCGTTCTACCATAAACAAGTACAGCGCCCGAATTTCTTATTTCGTCGGTTATTTCGGGAGCATCGATCACAAAAAAATCTGAAGAATCCATAATATCTGCAGGAAAACTTGAGTCTGTCCAGTCTGAATAAATAACATTGGCTGTTCCTGTTTCTCCTTGAGCTCCTTGATCACCCTGAGATCCTTGTTCCCCTTGTAGCCCCTGTTCTCCTTGCGGTCCTATGGCGCCATCTTCTCCTTCACAAGAAAACATAAACAATAAGGTTATCAGAACTGCTGTTACTTTTAAAAAAAAATCCATGGTTTTACTTTTTAGAATTACTATTTATTTAAGCCCCTAACGAGTAGGTTAAAAATTTTGTAAGAATAAAAGTATAACAGACATACTCTAACAACTTTTAGATATGTAACAAAAGCTAACAGGTATGTAACAATTCAATAAAAATAAGGAGAGGTACGCTATACAAAATTTAGCTGGCATTACTTCTTCTATACTCCGTCGGTGTACAATGGTAGGCTTCTTTAAAGCACTTATTAAAGTATGAAATGGTTTCGAAGCCAACATCTACTGCAATCTCTGAAATATGTAAATCAGAATTGTTCAAGAAATGAGTTGCTTTTTTCAAGCGCTCGGTGGTTATAAATTCTGTAGTAGACAGGCCAGTAAGGTTTTTTAACTTTCTGTGCAAAGTCATTCTTGCCATATTCATTTCTTTACTAAATTCCTTTGCAGAAAACGAAGAATCTGTCAACCGGCGTTTCAAAATTTCTTTTACTCGACCCCAGAACCTTTCTTCTGTGGTATTGATCGCGATTACTTTAGGGTCGATTTGGGATTCTTGTCGATAAAGAGCTCGCATTTTTTTTCGTGATGCTATTATATTATTTACTTTGTGAACTAAGACCTTACTTCTAAACGGCTTAGTGATATAATCATCTGCACCCATTTCTACACCTTCTAATTCGTATTCATCGCCCACTTTTGCCGTTAGCAAGATAATTGGAATATGACTGGTGCGTTCATCATTTTTGAGTTCCTTTGTTAATTCAATCCCATCTTTAACAGGCATCATCACATCAGAAATAATCAGGTCTGGAATGTGTTTTTGGGCCAGTTTAATACCTTCTTCACCATTTGCAGCTAATAAAATTTTATAGTTAGTTTCAAACGTTTTTTTCAGTACTCTTCTTAAATCCTGGTTATCTTCTACAATTAAAACCACAGGAATATCATCATCGGTCTTATCATGTGCTGATTTAGAAACTGACTTGTCATTGTTTGAAAATGTAGAATAGAAATCCTCAACCACATCTTCTTTTGTTTCTAACATAAAATCAGAAGCTTTAAACCCATTTCTATCTACCAAAAGCTCAACGGTAAATGTAGTCCATTTGGGATTGCTATGAACTTTTATTTTGCCATGATGTAATTTTACCAATTGTTTTACTAAAAAGAGGCCGATTCCAAAACCCGATTGAAGTTTTTCTGCTTGGTAAAATCTATCAAAAACATTTTTTGCTTGTTCTTCTGTCAAACCTGTGCCCGTATTTTGTACTTCAGCATATAGTATATTGCTACTCACTTTGGCTTTACACAAAATCTTACCACCTGAAGGGGTGTATTTACAAGCATTAGATAACAAATTTGTTATGATTTTTTCTATGATATCTTTATCAAACCAATACCACAATTGACCCGAATTATTGATATCAATCGTATAATCTATTTGTTTTTGTCGGGTTTGATATACAAACGAATGTGCCAAAACATGAAGAAAACCCAATACATCTTCCTTTTGAACTTGAAGTGTGTGTATCCCCGATTCAACTTTGGACACGTCCAGCAATTGATCTACTAAACCCAATAATCTTTGATTATTTCGCTGAATCATTTCAAAATCGGTGCGGTCCTCTTCAGAAAGAGATTGATTTTCAAGTTTTTCCTGGATCGGAACAGACATTAGTGTTAATGGCGTTCTGAATTCGTGGGTGATATTAGTAAAAAAATTACGTTGAAATTCATTGATTTTCTTCAATTTGTCACTTTCGAGAGCCTTTTTAAATTTTTGCAAGTCCAAATAGGATATTACGCTTATAAATAATACAGTTTCTAAAGCTATTAATGGAAGAACGGCGTTTTGATCCATTCTTGTAATAACAATTAGCATATAACCTATTAGTAACAATAGAATCCCAATAAAGACGATTGAAGTATGCGTTACCTTCTTTTTAAAAAACATATAGGTTACGCTAAAAATTATGAAGAATAAGCTGAAACTTACCGTAAATCTCAATAATGAACTTATGTACGGGTAAAAAGGATCAAATATGATAATGGTATTTACCAGTATAGCAAGACCTATACATATGTAAACTATCGTAGTATAGGCTTTTGCGAATTCTTTGTAATCTTTTTTTATATCTATAAAAGATTTTAAAAAGAACAAGTAAAATACCGAAGCAATAATTTGTGAATCTAGGATGATGTAGAAGGAATAGAAAAAATGTTTACTGGAATAAAGAAAATTATTATAGACAAATGGAGTAGAAACAGAATAAGGAACAATCAAAAACAATAGATGTAAGGCGTAGTATAGAAAATATAATTTTTGATGGAAAAAGTAATAAATGAACATATATACAAATGAAATAAACAGTGCACCATACAGAAGCCAGAAAATTGCCTGTTTATAACTTTCTTTTATTTCTCGTTTTCTTTGATCAGGATGTGAATCTATCGGTTTTCTATTATAACACGACACATAGATTTCTTTAGAAAAAGACCCCAAACCATAAGCGGTAATAGGTATGCTTTTAAAAAAGAAAAACTTCTCAAAATCAATTTTTTCTGAATCAATAATGATACTGGATGTCTTTGGAAGAGATGAAATAGGCCCTTTAGGGTACAACAAACCTATGTCGTATTGTTTAAAAGAGCCATCTTTAAGAGGAACATAGATGACAAGATCATCTGATACCGGAAATTCAAACTCTAATCGACTAGGTTGTATTTCAGATTTTAGATCCAATTTGAAGATCGCCCAGTACGAAGTTTTAGTTTTCGGATTCTTGATTCCACGAATTGAAAACATACCGGGGTTAACATCTGGCAAATCTTCAGCCTTTATTTCTTTTGATTCAGAATAGTAAGCTAAATGTAATGGATAAGGTTTGTTTAAGGAATCTAATATTGTGTTTTGGCAGGTTCCGACACACACAACGTGTAGTAAAAAAAACAATACGATATACTTCAAAGCCACTTCTTTTGTTTTGATATCTCTTCTTGTTGAACCGAAACTATACATTTGACTTTATAGCTAATACTGTCCTAACACTTCTTTGAGTCGTTTAAGAAGACGATGCATGCGGCCACTTCCTCCGGCTATAATACCGGCAGTCAATACAATATCGATAGATTGAATAATAGTGACCTGTATTTTAAACAATTCTTCTTCGGTTTCGGGCTGACTAAAAATAATACCGGATATCAGGCGTAACCCAGAGAATGAAAGTACTAACCCAATGGCAAATGCAATAATTGTGGTTCTTCGATGTCTCTTTAATCCATGATTTTCAATTCGTTCTTCTAACCCTTTTTTTTCTCTCATCATCATGGCTATTTTTCGATCCTCCTCTTCTATTTTACCACCTTCCCCTTTGTCGGCTAAAGGTTTTTCTGGATCAATCATCATAGGATCAATAGGAGCATCAATATCATCCATATACTCTTCAATATCGGCAATGCGGTCTTTACATTTCTTCTTCTCTTTCTCTCCTGGATCATCTACAAAAATCTCAATAAATTGTTCTACAATAAGCATCACAACCGATATATACCCCAACATCGCAATAACATTACCCGGGTCTAAATTAGAAAGGTCAACAGGTGGAAACTGCTCTTCAAAATAAACATAAGCTGCAATGGCAAGTACAATAAGAATTATCGCTATTGGATTTTTATACAGCGCTTTCATGTGTTATGGGTTTAAGAGTACTATAAAAGTACAAAAACTATAACATACAATTTATTTGAAATAGTGTATCTATAAAATACCCTATTCTATCGATCTATGTATTGTTGAATATTGTTACATTTATGTAAAAAGTAATTAATAGTAGTTGCTATTATGTGATTGTTAACCCAAATTAGAATATACATGCATGAAAAAACAACAAATGAATCCCTACACACGGTTAAAAATCTAAATAGTGGAGATCTGTTTTTGAAGTTTGGAAAACCTTGTGTAGAAATTGGAATGTTAATTAAAGGCATAATGCGTGGCTTTGTATATGATAATGAGGGAAACGAAATCACAACACATTTCTACCAGGAGGGTGATATGATTATTGGAAGCTTTATTCCAAACACAAATGTAGCAATGACCGTTGAAGCTCTGGAAAACTGTGAAATTTCTGTTGCGAATTATTCTGAAGTAATGAGTAATGTAAATAAAGATAAAGAAATAACAGACGTTATTACCAAACAATTTCAGAAACTAAATAATCAACTTCAATCTCGATTAGTTGCATTATTAAACCTAAACTCGTTAGAGAAATATGAGCTATTTCTTAAAGAATACTCAAGTTTAATTAATCGAATTCCACATTATTATATTGCCAATTATTTGGGAATAACACCAACACAATTAAGTAGAGCCAGAAAACAACTTATTGATAAAGAACGAAGTAAAACACAGAAATAAGATAATTTCAATAACTATTTCTTCTTTTAATACCCCAGGCTCATATTTTCTTATTTAAGAAAATCACTTATCAACAAATGTCGATAGAAATCATCTATCGGCAATATACCTTTGTCCAAAAATAAAGTATAATTATAAAAGTGAATTATGAACAATGGAAAATAATGTAAGCCATACCAAATTATCTGATAACGAGTTTATAACGCAATTCAAAAACTGCACGCTTAACCCGTCAATATTTAACCATGAAGCTCATCTGCGGTTATCTTGGATTTTAATTAATGAATTAGGTCTGGATAGTGCCATAAAAACAATCCAACTGCAATTACAAAATTTCGTAAAGAGCGTGGGTGCCACCGATAAATATCACGCGACTCTAACAATTGCAGCTATGAAAACAGTTCATCACTTTATGCAAAAATCAAAAACTGAAAATTTTGAAAATTTTATTTCCGAAAATCAAAGGCTGAAAACAAATTTTAAAGACTTAATTAACAATCATTATTCAATAGACATCTTTACTTCAGAACAGGCTAAAGTAAATTTTTTAGAGCCCGATCTACTCCCTTTCGAATAAAGTAACTGATGAATACAACGTATAAAGGCAATAGCAGTTTCGATTGTACACACAAACCCCTATTGCTTTTAAGCTGTATATTGTTATCTGAAAAACAAATATCTTTTAATTTCCTACTCCTTTAATACTAATTATTACGTACAACTAAAACATTTATAATGAACTTTGAATTAAATAAATCCATAGAAATATTAGAAAGGACTCCAAAAGTATACTCAGCACTTTTCTATAACGCTAATTATGATTGGGATAAAATAAATGAAGGAATTGGCACCTGGAGTGCATACAACATTGTCGGGCATCTAATACATGGAGAAAAAACCGATTGGATTCCAAGGGCAGAAATAATTTTGGGAGACAACCAAAATAAGACTTTCGAACCGTATGATCGGTTTGCACAAGAACAATTATATTCTTCTCGAACTATGGATGAATTATTATCAGAATTTGAAACCCTAAGAAATCAAAATATCAAAAAACTACACTCCTGGAATTTATCAGAAAGTGATCTAAATAAAGAAGGTATACATCCCGATCTGGGAAGCGTAACACTAAGACAATTAATCTCTACATGGACAATTCATGATATTGCCCATTTAAATCAAATATCACGTGTAATTGTCAAACACTATGCAGAGGATATAGGGCCCTGGAAAAAATACACCACACTATTAAATTCCTAGAAACGATAAAAAATAAAAACCTTACAGGTTTTTCGCTTGGTATAAGCAAATAACCTATAAGGGTCTTAATAACTCTTCTTTTATCTTATTTACCAGGAAAGTTTGCTTTGCGTTTTTCTAAAAATGCCGTGGTCCCTTCTTTAAAATCTTCGGTACCAAAACAGTTGCCAAATTGCTCGATTTCTACTTTAAATCCATCAACTCCATCCTGATACACTGCATTTATAGATTGAATCGCTGCACTAATGGCTACAGAAGAATTTCTCATAATTTTGCTAGCCAGTTTTTCTGCAAGAGGTATTAATTCTTCTTGGGTAGTAACATGATTTACCAATCCATACTGCAAAGCTTGTTGTGCATCAATCATTCCTGCTGTCATCACCATTTCCATAGCTCTACCCTTCCCTACTAACTGTGGTAAACGTTGCGTACCGCCATATCCAGGAATTACACCCAGAGATACTTCTGGCAATCCCATTTTAGCATTATCACTTGCCACTCTAAAATGAGCAGCCATTGCCAATTCTAAACCACCCCCCAATGCAAAACCATTAACAGCCGCAATAACAGGTGTAGAAAGATTCGCTACAAAATCAAAAAGCAACTCTTGTCCTTTGGCAGCAAGTTTTCCTCCTTCGGCAACAGAAAAATCGGCAAATTCGCTAATGTCGGCACCTGCAACAAAAGCTTTTTCTCCAGAACCAGTAACAATAATTACTTTGGTATCGGCATCAAGATCTGCAACTCTAAAGGCTGCATGAAGTTCTTGAATAGTTTCTTTATTTAGCGCATTTAATTTAGACGGACGATTGATTGTAATTGTAGTAATTCCGTTGTTTTGTGATGTAGTGATATTTGTATACATGAATATATTTTTTCTTTTCTGAACACGCAGAAATCTTACTATTGGAAATTATTCTTTCGGAAATTTAACTTTAAAAACTGTTCCTTTTCCTTCTTGCGAGGTAAAGGTAATACTTCCGCTGTAGGTTTCCACAATATTTTTTACCATTCCCAATCCAAGCCCCATACCACTGGTTTTGGTTGTAAACTTAGGTTCAAAGACTTTTTTCTTATTTTCTTCGTTTATTCCAACACCATTATCAGTAACTGTAATTACTACTTCTCCATTTTCTGAAAATACATCTACAATGATCTTAGGCACGCGATCTTCTGGGATAGCTTGTATTCCATTCTTTATCAAATTGGTTACTACACGAATAAGTTGTGTACGATCAAATTTGGCAATAATTTGTTCTTTTTCTGAAGGAAATATGATATAATCTTCATTAAAAATATCAAGTGCCAGTCCCACAATTTTAACCACATCAAGTGTTTCACTTTTTTGGGCCGGCATTTGCGCAAAGTTTGAAAAAGCCGAAGCAATAGAGCTCATCGTATCGATTTGTTGAATCAATGTGTCGCTATATTCTTGTACTTTTTGCCCAATATTAGGATCGGTGGGATCAAACTTACGTTGAAAACTTTGCACCGTTAACCGCATTGGTGTCAAAGGGTTTTTGATCTCATGGGCTACTTGTTTAGCCATCTCTCTCCAGGCAGCCTCTCTTTCACTTTTAGCTAATTTAACAGCACTTTGCTCTAACTCATCAATCATACTATTATAGGCATTGACCAATGAATGAATTTCGTCACTGGCATCACCAATTTTAATTCTCTTATTCCGCTTATCAAGACGTGTTTGGTCTATCGTTTCTGAAATTGTTTTTAATGATCGTGTAATATATTTTGAGAGAAAATACGCCAATGCAATAGCAATAATCAACATTAGAAGATATACCTGCCCTACACGTCGAAGAAATTCTAATAATTCTCTTGTAATTAGATCATCATCCTCAAGGTATGGAAGGTTAAGTATTCCTAATGGTTTTGATCTGGCATCAGTAATATATGTATATGATGTTAAGAATTTTTCTCCGTTTTTTTCTGACTTCACAAGGTATTTCTTATCATAAAGAAATGCCAAAGTATCTAATATAACCGGGCTAAGGTTTTTGTTAATAGTATCTTGTTGAATAATGCCTTCCGAACCGATTAAAAGTTCTCCAGAAAGACTATAAATATTAATAGGTAAAGAATGCTCTTCGGCTATTTGATAGATCTTATGTTTGTACGCAAAAATTCTGGAAAGATGTTCTTCATCTATTGGATACGTTGTGCTTCGAAGCGCATTTTCGATAGCAATTTGAATTCTACTTTCTTTTCTTTCTAACCGTTCTTTGTGGTATTCTTCTGCTTCTTCTTTATATTGATAAATAGATACTGCAGCAATTAATATTGAAGCCAATAGTACTAACACCGTCATTGAAATGAATATTCGAGTACGTAGAGAAAGTTTTAGTAGCTTCATAGTCTATTTTGATAGGTAAATATAACAAATATCACACCAAAATAGTTTGAAAAAGAAATCTTCAAAAGTCCCGAATTTAATAAATTTACCTAGCTTTATATTTTATGGATAATACGATTCTACTTTCTGTACAAGACTTGTGCGTATCTTTTTTTTCTGAAGGAACAGAAAATCAAGTGCTTTATGATGTTTCTTTTGATATTTATACAAATGAAATCCTAGGAGTTGTAGGAGAATCAGGAAGTGGTAAATCGGTTGCTTCTCTAGCAATTTTGGGGTTACTGCCAGATAAAATTTCAAAAATCCGAAAAGGCACTATCGTTTATGATACTGCGCCATTACTCGGTCTTGATGAAAAGGAATATCGAAACATACGCGGAAACGAGATTGCTATGATCTTTCAAGAACCGATGAGTTCATTAAATCCTTCTGCCAAATGTGGTAAACAGGTATTAGAAATTCTTCTTCAGCATACAAATTTATCAAAAACTGAAGCTAAAACCGAAGTACTCTCTTTATTCGATAAAGTAAAATTACCAGATCCAGAACGTGCCTACAAATCCTATCCACACCAATTAAGTGGAGGGCAAAAACAACGTATTATGATCGCTATGGCTATAGCATGTAAACCTAAACTTCTTATTGCCGATGAACCTACAACGGCATTAGATGTTACCGTACAAAAAGAAATCATTGGTTTATTAAAAAGCTTACAGCGAGAATATAAAATGAGTATTTTATTTATTTCTCATGATTTATCTTTAGTTTCTGAAATTGCAGATCATGTTTTGGTTATGTATCAAGGAAAAATGGTAGAATATGGTGCAACTGAAGCTATATTTCATCATCCAAAAAAAGAATACACCAAAGCTCTTATTAATGCAAGGCCTACACTTGATGTTAGATACAAAAAATTGCCTACTATAACCGATTTTTTGGAAAATACAGATCAAGAAAGAGAGGTTATTACCAGAGAACAACGGGAAATTCATCACAAAACTTTATATAGCAATCCTCCAATCCTGGAGGTTATTAATGTAGAGAAAACTTATTTTTCTAAAGCGGGTCTTTTTGGTAAAAAAGAATTTAAGGCTGTAGATGGTGTAAGTTTTGCATTATATGAAGGAGAATCTTTAGGTCTAGTAGGAGAATCTGGTTGTGGTAAATCAACATTAGGAAATACCATTTTACAGCTGGACAAAGCCACCAAGGGTCAAATATTATATAAGGGTAAGGATTTAACAACACTATCTCTTTCAGAGATAAGAAACCTTCGAAAAGAGATTCAACTCATCTTTCAGGATCCTTTTGCATCATTAAACCCCAGATTAACGGTAGGAAAAGCAATTATGGAACCCATGCAAGCCCATGGATTATATGCCGATGATACCGAGAGAAAAAATAAAGTTGTCGAATTATTGGAACGGGTTGGTCTTAGTGAAATACATTTTAATCGCTACCCCCATGAGTTTAGTGGTGGGCAGCGGCAACGTATTGGGATTGCGAGAACCATTGCTTTGCAACCAAAGCTTATTATATGCGATGAATCAGTAAGTGCATTAGATATTTCTGTACAAGCTCAGGTATTGAATTTATTAAATGAGCTAAAAGATAGTTTTGGTTTTACTTATATTTTTATATCTCATGATCTAGCCGTTGTAAAATACATGTCTGATCAATTATTAGTAATGAACCAAGGAAAAATTGAAGAACGTGGCGATGCTGATCACGTCTATGAGCATCCTGAAAAAGAATACACTAAAAAACTTATCGAAGCTATTCCAAAGGGTAAGTAAATTTTGAAATAAGTCTAAAATTTGATCATAAAAAAAACCTGTTAAGCTTTTTAAGTCTAACAGGTTTCATTCATCGCGACTTGGGGGTTGCGATTTCATTAACAACAAAAAATCACATCAACAAAAATACTTTTTTCGCTAAATACATGCAGTTAGAAATCAATTCCATAGTTGGTTTAACTGATTTCTGTAGACGATTCATACGTTTTTTCATAATAGGGACAATAAGTGTGGGTTAATAATTTATTTTTTAATCCATAAAAACAATAATATAGGGGTATTGTTTTTATTAGGAATGCTAATATGCAAAAAAAAATCAATATCAACGTTTAAATACGTAATAAATCGACAAAATACTCAAAATTTTAACATTTGGACTCAAAAAGCTTGGTTTTACTGCTTAAAGGAAAGGTTTAAGGCCACGGAAAACTGGTTGAAAGTGTAGTATTTTTCTTTCAAAATTGAGTTTGATAGGCTTGCTACTATGTAACGTTCATTTTTCAGAATTATTATTCGTCGGGATTAAATTATTATTCGTTCTACTGTATATAGAATTAGTAAATAATCAATCCAAAACCATTTCAGGGATTTCTCCCTTGATTACAAGATTTCCTTCGGTAGCCTTTTTAATATCTTCAACAGATACTCCTGGTGCTCTTTCTAACAATACAAATCCATTATCTGTAACTTCTAAAAGGGCCAAATTGGTAACTACTTTTTTTACGCAGTTTACCCCGGTTAATGGCAATGAGCACTTTTTAAGTAACTTGGACGCTCCCGCCTTATTTGTATGCATCATTGCCACGATGATATTTTCTGCACTCGCTACTAGATCCATAGCTCCCCCCATTCCTTTAACCATTTTACCAGGAATTTTCCAATTTGCGATATCACCATGTTCTGAAACCTCCATAGCACCTAAAATAGTAAGATCTACGTGCTGCCCTCTAATCATATTGAAACTTGTTGCAGAATCAAAAAAAGAAGCTCCCGGCATGGTCGTAATTGTTTGTTTTCCGGCATTAATTATATCGGCATCTTCTTCTCCTTCATATGGAAAAGGCCCCATGCCTAAAACACCATTTTCGCTCTGAAATTCGACTTCAATGCCTTTTGGGATATAATTTGCTACCAAGGTTGGTATTCCAATTCCTAAATTAACAAAATATCCATCTTTTAGTTCTTTTGCAATACGTCTTGCTATTCCGTTTTTATCTAGCATAAATAATTCTAAATTAAAATCAATTTAAGTTTGGTTGTGGAGTCATCCTTAAATAAGGTTTGATTTCTTTGTGTCCTTTCGGAAATAATTGTGGTATTTCTTCATTAGTAACCGATGGCACTATAACACAATCTTCTCCTTCATTCCAGTTTGCTGGTGTAGCGACCTTATGATATGCAGTTAATTGAAGTGAATCTATAACGCGTAACAATTCATCAAAATTTCTTCCTGTTGAGGCAGGGTACGTAATAGTAAGTTTGATACTTTTATCTGGCCCAATTACAAAAACTGAACGTACTGTTAATTGACTATCGGCATTAGGATGAATCATATCATATAATTCGGATACTTTTCTATCTTCATCAGCAATAATGGGAAAATTAACCGTTGTATTTTGTGTTTCATTAATGTCTTTAATCCAACCATGGTGAGATTCTAATCCATCAACACTTAATGCGGCAACCTTTACATTTCGTTTATTAAACTCATCAGTATATTTTGCAACCGTTCCTAACTCTGTTGTGCATACTGGTGTATAATCTGCCGGGTGCGAAAATAATACTCCCCAGCTATCTCCTAACCAGTTATGAAAATCAATTTCTCCTTCTGTTGTTTGCGCTTTGAAGTTTGGCGCTTCATCTCCTAATCGTAATGCTGCCATGATTTGTATGTTTTTTAGGTTTTAAATGTGTGATTATTCTTTTTTACGCACAGTGCGTTGTTCAATTCTCTTCTCGTATCGTTCTCCCTTAAAAATTCGTTGTACAAATATCCCAGGGATATGAATATGATCAGGATCCAACGTACCTGCCGGAACAAGTTCTTCTACTTCGGCAACAGTAATTTTAGCTGCACCGCACATACACGGATTAAAATTTCTTGCGGTTCCTTTAAAAATTAAATTTCCAGCTTCATCTCCTTTCCAGGCTTTTACAAAAGCAAAATCGGCTTTAAACGCATGTTCAAGTACATACATTTTTCCATTAAATTCTCTGGTTTCTTTTCCTTCGGCAACTTCAGTACCATACCCAGCAGGAGTATAAAATGCAGGAAACCCTCCTTGAGCAGCTCTACATCTTTCTGCTAACGTTCCTTGCGGTATTAATTCAACATCTAATTCTCCACTAAGCATTTGTCTTTCAAATTCATCATTTTCACCCACGTAAGAAGAGACCATTTTTTTTATTTGCCTTTGTTGAAGTAGCAACCCTAATCCAAAATCATCTACTCCTGCATTATTAGATATACAGGTTAGTCCTTTGATGTTTAATTTCACAAGTTGTGCAATTGCATTTTCGGGAATACCGCACAGGCCAAATCCTCCCAGCATTAGGGTCATATTATCTTTCACCCCTTGCAAAGCATCGGTAACGTTGGGTACCGTTTTACGAATCATAGTGTTCTAATTTTAGCAGATTAAAAGTACTAAAAAAACATCACTATATCGTTTGAAAACGAAGAGTTTTAAGATTAATTTAATTGATAGGTATCTTGGACTACATTGAAAATTCGTCGTCTAAATTTTCATCTTTGACATTACTCTTTTTAAATGCTTCGCAATCCACTTCAATTGTTAATCTATCAGGTTTTTTAAACGCTCCTTTAGAAACTTTCAAGGTTTTATCTGCGTAGCATTTTTTCATGTATAATCCCCAGATAGGTAACGCCATTGTTGCGCCCTGTCCGAACATAGTACTGGAAAAGTGAGTCGACCTATCATCTCCTCCTACCCAAACACCTGTACAAAGATTAGGGACCATCCCCATAAACCAACCATCACTTTGATTTTGTGTCGTTCCTGTTTTACCAGCTATAGGGTTGTCAAATAGGTAAGGATATCCTGTAATTACGTTTTTAAAATCATATCGATCTCTTGGTCCAGCACGAAGTCTTCGGCCCGATCCAGATTGGGTAACGCCTTCCATTAAATTAACAGTAACATATGCCGCTTCTTTACTAATTACATCACGAGTTTCTGGAACAAATTGATATAAAGCCATACCATTTTTGTCTTCGATACTTGTAATCATTACAGGTTTTGTATAAATCCCTTGATTAGCAAAAGTACTGTAAGCACCGACCATCTCTGATAATTTAAGATCTACAGATCCCAAAGCAATTGATGCCACAGGTAAAATATCTGATGACACTCCACTTTTTTTGGCTAATCTAGCAATAGGTTCTGGACCAATTCTATCCATTAAACGCGCAGAAATAGTATTTACTGATTTTGCTAACGCCTCTTTCAAGCTCATGTAGCCTGTATATTCTGCATCACTATTTTTTGGTGTCCAATCTTTTTCAAGTACACCATGGGAGCCTATTGAAATAGTAATTTGTGACATTGGTAGCGTATCACATGGTGATAATTTTAATTGATCAATTGCGGTTGCATATACAAAAGGCTTAAATGTTGACCCTACTTGCCTAGCTCCTTGATATACATGATCGTATTGAAAATGTTTATAATTAACTCCTCCTACCCATGCTTTAACGTGACCAGTTTGCGGTTCCATAGACATTAATCCAGAACGTAAAAACTTTTTGTAATACAAAATAGAGTCTTTTGGAGTCATAATGGTATCTATTTCTCCTTTCCAACTGAAGATTTTCATCTCGGTTTTCTTATCAAACGAAGCCAGAATCTCCTTTTCGCTCTTTCCTTGAGATAACATCTTTTTTCTCCTTGCAGAGGACTTTATACTTCTATTAATTATACCTTTTAACTGATCTTTGGTAATATCTCTAAACGGACTGGTTTTATTATCTTTTTCCTGCTTATCAAATTCTTTTTGAAGATTAGCCATATGCTCTTGAACAGCTTCTTCGGCATATTTTTGATTACGTGAATCTATCGTTACATTAATTCGTAAACCATCTCGGTATATATCATAGTACTCTATCTCCCCATCCTCGTTTTCGCCTTTTGGGTTATTTTTTACCCAATTAGACATCCAGCTTCTCACATACTCTCTAAAATAGGTTGCGGTACCATCCTTATGCCCTTCTGGAGAGTAATCCAATGTAAGTGGTAATTGCTTTAAGCTATCGCGCTCTTTTTCATTAATATACCCATATTTCTCCATTTGATTAAGCACCACATCTCTCCTGTTCTTTACCATTTCTGGTCGTCGTAACGGGTTAAAAAGTGAAGAGTTTTTAAGCATTCCTACTAAAACGGCTGCTTCTTCTTTTTTAAGCTCTTTTGGATTCTTACCAAAATAAATACGCGATGCCGAGCTAATCCCAATAGCCTGATTTAAGAAATCGTACTTATTAAGATACATGGTAATGATCTCATTTTTGGTGTATTGTCTTTCTAATCGGGTTGCGATTACCCATTCTTTCAATTTTTGTTTAAAGCGCTCCCAAATATTTTTAGATCCCCCGGTAAATAGCTGTTTTGACAACTGTTGAGATATTGTACTAGCTCCTCCTTTACTCCCCAGAAAAATAAAAGCTCTTAATGTACCTCTGGCATCAATCCCAGAATGATCATAATACCTGGCATCTTCTGTTGCTACTAGTGCATCAACCAAATGTTGTGGTAGGTCTTCGTAGCTTACCGGGGTACGGTTTTCGTTGAAAAAAGTTCCTATTTGAACTCCATCAGACGAGATAACCTGGGTTGCAAGGTCATTTTGAGGATTTTCTAGTTCAGCAAACTTGGGCATCTCTCCATAAAACCCCCAGCTTGCAAATAGAAATAATAAAACGATTAGAAAGACTCCTGATGCAAATATGATCCAAAAGCCTTTGATAAACTTTAGAGTATTTATTTGTTTAGTTTTTGTTCTCTTTTTTGTCGATTTGGGTTTTGCCTTTGCCATGATTTAAGGGTTTTGCACATATTCTATTCTAAATCCAACATCTGTAATTCCTTCTAAAGAATATACTCCATCTACTTCACCATTCTTTCGCATTGCATGTTCTATACTAATGTTGTATGCTCCGTCTTCAATAAACTTTACGTTTTCTTTGTACCATAATTTATTTTCTTTAAGATCCGAGAAACCAGTACCTAGCCATGTTCCATCTGGCATAGCCATTTGATACTCGAGGGTATCTGTTATAACTTTTCCATTTGGAAATTTCATCTGACTGATTAAAAATAAATTACTGTATTTATACAAATTATTATTACGAATATTAATAAACAAATTATACGTCTGGGTAGAATCCAGTTTTGGTAACAAAAAGTTTATTTTTTCATTCATTTCCCAGGTGTCAGAAACTGATTGATACTCATCAAAGACCTGAGTATCATCACAAGAAGCTAAACTTAATACACTAAAAACTGCTATAACAATCCTAAGCTTTATCATTATTCTTGTTTGAAGATCTACGTTTTTTATTGCGTTGATTATTGGGCCTATTTCTTTTTTTATTTTCAGGATTTCCCGCTTCAGGCTTGTTTGAAACCATCGCCTTCTTTTCTGATGTTTTTTTGTTTGAATTTTTTCTTCTATTGCGATTTCTTCTTTTTTTGCTTCGTTTAGGTTGATCAAATCGAGTTAAGCTATCTTGACCTACAACGTTCTCAAAATCTGTTTTATTATCCTCAATTAAATCTGAAGCAAACTCCTCTAAACTGGCAATTTTTTCATCATTATTATTAGCAGCAATGATTTCATTAACATCATCTTTAGAGATTTTATGCCAATTCATCCATTCTCCTTCATAGGCATACCATAATAATCCTTTAAAAATATCTATTTTTTGACAAACGGCTGTTCCTTTTTCTGTCTGAAGTTTTGTATCTGTCTTTGGAAAACTATTAAGCGCATCTATATAGGCATCTAGTTCATAATTAAGACAGCATTTTAACTTCCCACATTGACCAGCTAATTTTTGTGGGTTTAAGGATAATTGTTGATATCTGGCTGCACTTGTATTTACAGATCTAAAATCGGTAAGCCATGTAGAACAACATAACTCACGCCCACAAGATCCAATACCACCAAGTCTTGCCGCTTCTTGTCTGAAGCCAACCTGGCGCATTTCGATACGTGTGCTAAACTCATGAGCAAACTCTTTGATCAATTGTCTAAAATCCACACGTTCTTCGGCAGTATAATAAAATGTTGCTTTGGATCCATCTCCCTGGAACTCTATATCAGAAATTTTCATTTGTAGTTCGAGTCGTATCGCAATTTCTCTGGCTCGAACCTTCATAGATTCTTCTTTATCTCTGGACTTTTGCCAAATATCTATGTCTTTTTGAGATGCTTTTCGATATACTTTTTTTACATCTTCGCTATCTACATCCACTTTCTTTTTTTTCATCTGTATCCTTACGAGCTCACCAGTAAGAGAAACAATCCCAACATCATGACCGGGAGATGCTTCTGTAGCTACAATATCACCTATGCTTAAAGAAAGATTTTCTGTATTCTTAAAGAAGTTTTTTCTACCATTTTTAAATCGTATTTCAACACACGAAAACGGTATAGCGCCACTGGGAAGTGACATATTTGACAACCAATCAAAAACTGTTAATTTATTACAACCATCGGTACCACAGGTACCATTGTTCTTGCATCCTTTTGGTTGTCCGTCTTTTCCGGAGGAACAACTACTACACCCCATATTTTCTTATATATTGAAATTTGTCTGCGATTATTATCGCAACAAATATGGTTCTTACTACGGTTAGAAATATAACCCATTTCTAACATCTTAATTGTTAAAGATACTATGAAAAAAATTATCCGCCATAGTATCTTTGGCATTTTACCTTTACTACTTGTATTTCAACACTTCAGAACGGCCTTTTTTAAAAATCTTATTGCTATTGCCTTTACCTTTTCTTAATGCTTTTTGTTCTTCAAACGGTAATTGGTTTATTTCCATACACTCTGTAGAACAACAATTTTGCATTTTTGTTGCACACGCTGAACATTGAATAAACAAAAGGTGGCATGCCTCGTTCTCACAATTTACATGAGTGTCGCAAGGGCTACCACATTGGTGACAATTGGCAATTACATCTTCTGAAATTCGTTCTGATCGCCTATGATCAAAAACAAAGTTTTTTCCTAAAAACTTATTTTCTAAGCCTTGTGCTTCAACTTGTCTGGCGTATTCGATAATACCACCTTCTAATTGAAATACATTTTTAAACCCTTTGTGTTTATAATAAGCGCTGGCTTTTTCGCATCGGATTCCACCGGTACAATACATCACCAGTTTTTTATCTTCTTTATGATCTTTAAGATCTTCTTCAATAATATCTAGCGAATCTCTAAATGTATCTACATCTGGAGTAACCGCGCCTTTAAAATGACCGATTTCGCTCTCATAATGATTACGCATATCTACCAATACAGTATTGGGATCTTCAATTAATTCATTAAATTTTGAAGCATCTACATGAACCCCTTTGTCGGTAACATCAAAAGTACCATCATCTAAACCATCTGCCACAATCTTATGTCTAACTTTGACCTTAAGTTTTAAGAAGGATTTTGCATCTTGTTCTCTGGCAATGTTTAGTCGTACATTTTCTAAAAATGAAATACTATCCAGGTGTTTTTTAAAGGTTTCAAAGTTTGGTGCCGGGACCGATAATTGGCCATTAATACCTTCTTTCGCCACATAAATTCGTCCGAGAACGTCTAATTCGTCCCAATGAATAAAAAGGTGGTTTCTAAAAATTTCAGGATTTCCGATATGTGCATATTTATAGAAAGAAAGCGTAAGACGGTCTGTACCGGCTTCGTCGATAAGCACTGCTCTTTCTTTTGCACTCAATTTGTTGTACAGTTGCATGCTATACCTACGTTTTAAGTTAAAAGATTCATTATTTGGGCAAAAGTACAAATCATGATGATATTACAAAAAAAATGCCCTGAAATTATATTCAAGGCATTTTTTGGCCAATTCGTTATTTATTATTTTAACGTATTTAAAAAAATAAAATAACGAAGCTAGCCACCTTCGACCATACAATTACTAATTGCAGTAGTTGCACAGCCATCAAGATTGTGTTTTATGACTCTTTTAAGAAACTTCATAGGTCACGCTCTCCTTACAAATTTGTTCAAGTTTGCTTTATTAATAGATGCGAAAAAAGTGGAAGGGTTGCGTTGAGCCTAAAAATTTATTTATTTGTTTTATAATTTCAGTTGTATAATTTCTTCCTTTAAGTAGAGTAAAACCTTTATTAAATTTGTTTCAATACTGGAACCATTTTCAACATATTATTCTTCTTAATTTACGCTTTGTGCTAGATGTAATTATCATAATTAAGTATTCTTCTACGACCTTTTTAGGTTGTTAATAATCATTTTAGAATCCATATCTCAACTACAAAAAGAAATAGTACTTTAGCAGAAAGTTAATTACCAATGTCAAATCCCGATATATTTGAACAACAAATGAGTACAGAGAAAGACGCAAAATTAAAAGCCTTAAAACTTACCTTAGATAAATTAGATAAAACCTACGGAAAAGGTACCGTAATGAAGATGAGTGACAATGCCGTTGAAGAAGTAGATGTAATTTCTACTGGATCCCTTGGTCTTGATTTAGCATTAGGAGTTGGAGGATATCCAAGAGGTAGAGTTATTGAAATATATGGTCCAGAATCTTCGGGTAAAACTACGCTAACCCTTCATGCAATAGCGCAAGCCCAAAAAGCAGGGGGTATTGCGGCGTTTATAGATGCTGAGCATGCTTTTGATCGTTTTTATGCAGAAAAATTAGGGGTAGAAATAGACAATCTTATTATTTCTCAGCCCGATCATGGTGAACAGGCTTTAGAAATTGCTGATAATTTAATTCGTTCTGGAGCTATCGATATTATTGTAATAGATTCTGTAGCTGCGTTAACACCAAAAAGTGAAATTGAAGGAGAAATGGGAGATTCTAAAATGGGTCTTCATGCCAGGTTAATGTCTCAAGCCCTTCGAAAATTAACAAGTTCGATTAGCAAGACGAACTGTACCGTGATTTTTATCAATCAGCTTCGAGAAAAGATTGGAGTAATGTTTGGAAATCCAGAAACAACTACCGGTGGTAATGCATTAAAGTTTTATGCCTCTGTACGTCTGGATATTCGTCGTTCTACACAAATCAAGGACAGTAATAGTGAAGTAATTGGAAACAAAACTCGTGTTAAAGTCGTAAAAAACAAGGTAGCACCTCCATTTAGAACTGCCGAGTTTGATATTATGTATGGAGAAGGAATTTCTAAAAACGGTGAAATTATTGATATTGGTGTTGATTATGAAATCGTAAAGAAAAGCGGTTCGTGGTTTAGCTACCAAGACACCAAGCTTGGACAAGGGCGAGATTCTGTAAAAGCCTTATTAAATGACAATCCAGAACTTATGGAAGAGCTCGAAGGAAAGATTAAAGAAGCTATAAAAATTATAAAAGAATAAAGTTTTCTTAATAAAAACCTTAAAATCCCGATCCTTCGGGATTTTTTTTTACCTTCTAAGCAACCAAATCAATCTTCAAACATCTTAGTATTAGGTTAATTATGTTGTTTCTCAAAACCCCAAAATATGAGAGAGATAAAAATAATTTTAGCTTTTTTTCTGGTGAGCACCATATTTGGTTGCTCTGGAGATGATAATACAAAATTCTTTTATGAATTAGTACCCATCGAAGAAGTTATGATTCCATCAGAATTTAATAGTAACGAAACCTATAGAATCACGGTTTCTTATTATCGCCCCTCTGATTGTCATGCTTTTAATGGGTTTGATTATGATAGATTAGACAATGAACGTACTGTAGCTGTAGTTAATGTAGTTGTTGACAGAGATAACTGTAGAGCTATCGAAAGGTTAGATCTTATTGACGTATCTTTTGATTTTCTTGTTGGTCAAGAAGAATCTTATATATTTAGGTTCTGGCAAGGAAAAAATGAAAATGGAGATAATCAGTTTTTAACTATAGAGGTGCCAGTAGTACAATAAATAGTATACACATCAAAAAAAGTTATTTGTGGGGTTGGATCAACTCATAAAAAAATGTAAGGAAAAAAACAGCAATGCGCAGGAGCAATTGTATCGATTATTTAGCAGTAAATTATTTTCTATCTGCTTAAAATATTCAAGTGATTACTCCAGCGCAGAAGATACCTTGCAAGATGCTTTTATAACGATTTTTGATAAAATAAATCAATACAAAAATCAAGGCTCTTTTGAAGGTTGGATAAAACGAATAACAATAAATACAGCTTTACAGAAATATCGAAAACAAAAAGTTTTTGATATTATAAATGAAGAGCAGATTGAAGAGGTTGAAGTTGAAATCAATGAAGAAGAAATCTCGTTGGATTATCTTCTTAAGATCATACAACAACTACCCGATAGATATCGATTAGTCTTTACACTATATGTGTTGGATGGCTTTTCGCATAAGGAGATTGCAGAAATGTTGGAAATATCGATTGGCACTTCTAAATCTAATCTTGCAAGAGCACGATATACGTTAAAAGAAAAAATTGAAACCAACCAAGAAGAGCGCTATGTTCGATCAATAGAAGGACAAAGATGAATGATAAAAAAAATATAGACCGTTTATTTCAGGAGAAATTCAAGAATTTTGAAGTTGCCCCTGATGAAGCAGTTTGGGAAAAAATTAAGGCTCGACAAGACAATGGTCGTAAACGAGCTGTACTCTTACCATTATGGTATAAAGTTGCAGGAGTTGCGGTATCTATCGCACTTATTCTTGCCATTGGATATGTATCGTTTAACACTGGATCCTCCCCAGAAGAAACCCTTGTAATTAACTCAAATAACACTGAAGAAAACCAGGTTGATTCTAAAAAATTTCTGGATAAAACTCCTGAAGTTACAGATCCTTCAAAAGAAATACGTGTAGCTACCAAAGAAGAAAAAGAAAACACTACCAATACGGTTGTTGAAAAAGCCAAAATGGATACCCAATTTGGTCAAGGTAATTATACTCCTTCAGAAAAAGAAGATAATACGATCGTTACCTCAGAAAAGAAAAGAATTTCTACATCTGATATACCAGTTAAAAAACAATATATTACTCCAGTCAAAAATTCGTCAGGTCAAGGTTTTGCTTCTCAAAATACTTTAAAAGATGATACGGTAGATAATACTCCAATGGATTATAAAGAAGAAAACACCTCTTCGAATACGATCGCTAACAATGCTTCGTCAAATGATCCTACAATTGATAATTCTTCTAAAATTCAAAAAGAAAACACTGTTTTTGAAGCTCCACAACAAGAGCCAACCAAAGACAGTACATCGGGTCTTGCAGCACATACTCTTTCAGAAAAAACAGAAAAAACACCTACTGAAGAAAAGACAGAACCCGTAGATGAAAATGATAAGAAATCCATTTTTGAGGCTATTGATGAAAAAGAAGAAGCCATTGCAGAAGAAGCAAAGTCTTCAAAAAAATGGAATATTGCTCCTAATGTAGCACCTGTCTATTATAATGTTATTGGTAGTGGCTCTTCTATTGATCCACAATTTGCAGATAATGCTAAAGATGGAGAAGTTAATCTTAGTTATGGTGTGCATATTTCTTATACTATAAATGAAAGACTAAGTGTAAGATCTGGGGTAAGCAAAGTAGATCTTAGCTATGGTACTCAGGATGTTGGTTTTACAGCTTCAACTAATGGTCAAAATCTACAAAGCATCGATTATGACTCTAATGCAGAGGCTATTTTGGTATCAGATGTTGGAACTCAAAATAATAATGTAGCATCAGATTTTACGCGTGCTCCAGTTAGTCAAACGCAAAATGTAGGCTTGCTTAATCAGCGTATTGGTTATATCGAAGTTCCTATGGAAATGAAATATGCTTTGGTGAACAAAAAAATTGGCGTGAATATGATTGGAGGAGTAAGTACTTTATTCTTACAAAACAATGAAATTTCTATAGAAGCAGGTGATTTCGAATCCTCTGTTGGAGAGGCAAATAATCTAAATGATGTGAGTTTTAGTGGTAATATTGGTCTAGGCTTAGATTATAAGTTTACGGATCAACTTCAGCTAAACCTTGAACCTATTTTTAAATATCAGTTTAATGCCTTTAATGGCAATGCAGAAAATTTTAGACCCTACTATTTTGGCATATATACGGGGATAAGTATCAAGTTTTAAAATATACAACAATCTTTAGTCGGTTAGGTCATTATTACTATACGTACTAATGTAGAAAGCTGTTCCTTATTTCAGGAACGGCTTTTAATTTTATCAATAATTAGTAGATTATGATGGTTTTGGTAACATTATGCAAAAAGTACTTCCTTCTCCTAGCACGCTTTCTACCATAATTTTACCATTATTGAGTTCTACCAGTTCTTTACATATCTTTAATCCAAGCCCGGTGCCTGTTTCATGCTGAGTACCTGTTGTGGTAAATGTTTCTTCGGCAAAAAGTTTGTTTAAATTTTCTTCGGCAATACCTACGCCAGTATCTTTAAAACAAATTTCAAAATGCTTCTCTTTTTCGGTGGATAATAGTGTTATCGAATCTCCTGGATTACAAAATTTTATTGCATTAGCCATTAGATTTTGAGCCACAATAGCGACCATGTCTTTATCTGCAAAGATTAATGTTGGTTTCAATGCGTTTGTAAGTGTAATATCTTTTGATGCCGCTTTTGGTTCAAAAAAAGTAAATTTACCGGCAATAATCTCATTAATATCAAAGGCAGTAGGTTTAGCGTTAAGCTCTTTCATTTGCGACTTTGACCAATTCAACAAATTGTTTAACAAGATTGATGTTTGATGCGTTCTGTTGGCCAATAATGGTACGATTTCTTTAAACTCTTCGGGAGAAATTGTGTTATCCTTTAACAAGTTTAAACTACCATCCAGTCCATGAATTTCATTTTTGAGATCATGAGAAATAATCGAAAACAATTTGTTTTTGACCTGGTTAGATTCATTTAACTGATTAACATATCTTTTTCGTTCTTTTCTAGATTTGACAATAAAACCTAAGAATATCAATATAATGAGTGTGATACCGATACTTACGTATGTAAATATTCTATACCTAAATAACTCATCTTTGCTTTGCTGTTCTCTTTTTTCTTGCGCATCGATAAGTTTAAGTTGTTCCATCTCTGATTTGAACCGAGCCTCTGCTAATTCTATTTTTTGTGCCGTTTCGTCAGAAGCATTTTGATCTGACAACTCTTGATATCTTTTTTGCCACTTATAAGCTTCCGAAAAATTTCCCTTTGCCGAGTCTAGTTTTGCTGAATACTCATAATTGGTAAGAAGCAATGGATCCAACTTTAATTTTTTAATTTCTTGGCGAGCAGCTTTTAAGAAATTTTCTGCTTTCTTAAAGTTTTTAGTTTTTATTGCAATAAGCCCTAGCTGTTGTTGTACGCTGGCGGCGATACTCTCATTTTTTGATTTCTTTGCAGTGGTATACGAAGAATCATAATACTTTCTCGATTTTTGATAATCTTTATCAATAAGTGCTAAAGCTCCAAGTCTATTATATGCTGAGGCAATACTGGCTATTTTCTTATTCCTTTTACTAATGACCAAGGATTCTTTGAGCAAAATCTTAGCACTATCCAACTTTTTAAGGTCAATATATAATAGTGCAAGATTATTGAGAGAAGCTCCAATCCTTTTTGATTTATTTTTTCGTTTAAGGGCTATCGATTTAATGTAATATTCTTCGGCGAGTTCAAAATCATCAAGGGCCGAATATACATTTCCGATATTATTATATGTACTTGCAAGAACAACACTATCTTTTACTCTGGCAAAGTATAAATTAGCTTCTAATAAATAGTTAATGGCATTTTCAAAATTGCCTCGTTTTTGTTCTACTGTTGATTTATTATTATTAATTATTGCCAATCCCCTTTGGTGATTAGCTATTTTATAAAAAATCACGGCCTTATCATAATTGTAAAATGCTTTTATATGTTTATTGGTAAGGTTATAAATATTTCCAATTTGATTATAAACATCGCCGGTGCCTTTATTATGTTTGATTTTTTTAGAAAGTGATCGCAACTTATCTTCATAAGTCAATGCAAGGTCATATTCTTTTTGCTTCCAAATGTTTTCGAAATATCTCATTGCTATATCAAAGGCAACGGTGTCTCTTGGTTTATGGATTTTTAACAGAATGCTATCCAAAGGTTGCTGTTGTGAAAAGCAAAATGAGCTCACAACAAAGAGTAAGAAAAAGTAGGTTTTTTTCATAAATTCTATTTTGGGGACAATAGATTAAATGCAATTTATGGCTGCAAAATACCAAATATATACTTACAAAGCATTAATTAGTAGTATTATTCTTACAAAATTGATTATATTTATACGGTTTTAACGCAATAAAAGTGCGTATTCGGGCCAATTTCTAATATAACGATCAAAACGACAGAGTTCTTATATTCTGCAAATAAGACAATGCCCTACTATATGTCGCTATTTTCTTCCAGTGCTTTCAGAATAATACCTCTTGTCTTTTCTTTCAATTCTTTTTTATTATCCTGAGTTAATCCTGCAGTAGGTATTTCTTTATGAATATAGGCTCTCATTTTGCCAGGGCTTCCACTAAAAAACATATAAGAAAATCGTTTTTTATTGTCAAAAAAGGTTAAAGGTAATATCGGGATTTGATGATCTATAGCCAATCTAAAAGCTCCATCTTTAAATTGATCCAAAAGTACATTCTGATCATCAGGAACACCGCCTTCAGGAAAAATACAGATACTTGTACCATCATGAAGCCTCGCATGAGCTCGATCAAAAACTTCTTTTCGACTTTTTTGACTATTACGATCAACCAATATACATGTACGTTTATAGAAAAACCCAAAAATCGGAATCTTAGCTAACTCTTTTTTACCCACAAAAACAAAAGGATGTTTTACACAATGTAGCATAAACATGATATCGGTCATAGAGGTATGATTAGCTACCACCATATAACTCTTATCAAGATCTGGTATGGCTTCTCTCTTTACTTTTGGTACAAACCCCATACCATATAATACAATTCTGGCCCAAAATCTAGCTACAACAAAAAACTGTGGATACCATTGTTCTCTTGAGGTAAGCACCAACAAAACAGGAAACATGATAATGATAGGAAGACCCATAAGCACATAAAACCAGATGCGCCAGAAAAGAATCAATACTTTTTTTAAAATCGACATGACCCAAAAATACACAATTGGTTTGAGCTTTATAAAAAAGTATAGATGAGTTCGCAAAAAAAATTACCTTTGCGGGAAACTACAAAAATCACTATGTCCAGAATTCTAACAGGAGTACAAAGTACAGGAACTCCACATTTAGGAAACCTATTAGGAGCAATAATCCCAGCGATTAAAATGGCAAATCAACCAGAAAACGAATCGTTTCTATTTATTGCCGATATGCATTCGCTTACGCAGATTAAAGATGCTAAGGTTTTACGAGAGAACACCTACTCTACTGCGGCTACCTGGTTGGCTTTTGGATTGGACATAGAAAAAACTGTTTTTTATCGACAAAGTGATATCCCACAGGTTACTGAACTATCCTGGTACTTAAGTTGTTTTTTCCCTTATCAAAGATTAACATTGGCACACTCGTTTAAGGACAAAGCTGACCGTCTCGAAGATGTTAACGCAGGTTTATTTACATATCCCATGTTGATGGCTGCAGATATTTTATTGTATGATGCCGAGATTGTACCGGTAGGAAAAGACCAAACTCAACACCTAGAGATGACTCGGGATGTAGCCTCAAGAATACATACGCAAGTTGGTGAAGTATTCGTATTACCAGAGATTCAGCTACAAAAAGAAACCATGTATGTTCCAGGTACAGATGGTGGTAAAATGAGTAAATCAAAAGGTAATATTATCAATCTCTTTTTGCCTGATAAAAAGTTACGCAAACAAATCATGTCTATAGAAACAGATAGTACGCCACTAGAAGACCCTAAAGATCCTGACACCTGTAATGTATTTGCTTTATATAGTTTGGTTGCAACACCAGAACAGCTAGAACAAATGCGTAAGAACTATCTTGGCGGCAATTATGGTTATGGGCATGCAAAACAAGCTTTATTCGAATCACTTATCGAAAAGTTTGCTAAAGAGCGTGAACGATATAACTACTATATGGATAATCTTGACGAAGTAGATCAAGCACTGGCTATTGGTGCCAAAAAAGCTACTGAAGTTGCTGATAAGGTATTGGCCCGAGTACGAGAAAAAGTAGGATATTAGTTTCAGGCCCTAGGTTTCTGGTAAAAGTTTAATAATTTACCTGCTTATCCCTATACTCACTTCTAAATTTAGTGCTCGAAAAGCATTTTTTGATAAAAAAAGTAATTTTCACAAGTAATTGTTTCCCCTTCATCTATTTGCTTGAAGAATAGTTTATGAGTCAGCTTAAGCAATACAAAATTACTGAAATACAGCTTCATATCATGATCTAAGAGTAACGAGTAGCACCTCACACCTCATCCCTCATACTTCAAATCTAATACTCCTTCATACGAAAAAATTTGTATACCCCCGATACGGGTTTCCGTAACATTTGCATAAAATTTTGTCATAGTTTGCAGGTTGAAAGTTTTTAGTCCCATAAAAACCCCATGATATGAGTAAAGAAGCAAATATTATTGTACATGAAATCGAAAAATATCTTACAGGTTGTAGTGGAAAAGACTATTCTAATTATTATGTAGGGGTAACCAAAGATCCACTTAAACGATTATTTATTGAACACAATGTTCCACAAGAGGACGGCTGTTGGACATATGAAAAAGCAATAGACTCTGATAATGCCAGGGAGGCCGAAAAAATATTGCTTTCCAAAGGAATGAAAGGTGGAGATGGCGGTGGAGACACTACTAGCATGTTTGTTTACTGCTATTTAATACCTACATAAATCAAAGAATATATCAAAATACAACTTTCTTTGGGGTAAGGAAGTGGTACAGTCTCTTATATGTTGTTAATGAGCCCTCTCATTTTTTCCGAATTGTGTAAAAGTGCAGCTGTAAGAGATTAATGAAGCCTGTGTTACGTGCACAGGCTTTTATTATAAATTATCCTTACTTTTACTCGATAATCGAGATTTGAATGCTCCGAGGCTTGCCTCGAAATCTAAATCATTTTTCAATCTGATGCCTTATGGGTTTGCCCTGAGGGAGTTTACTTTGGTAGCCTATAATCAAAAAACAACATTTTTGAAAAAAATAATCCTTCTTTTGGTCTTCGTTATTTTGTTGAGTGGTTTAGTAACATATTATATCACCAATATCAATTATTCTTCTGGTGTAGCAGGCTCTGCTATAGCCAATGATACCATAACTTTGTTTACTATACAAACCTTTGTTATATGGTTGATCTATTTTTCTACGTTGATCATCTTACCTTTTACGGTCAATTATTGGATTCAACGATTTTCGATTTCGCAACATGATTGGTGGAAAGTAATTCTTGTTCTCGAATCTTTTGCAATACTATTCTCTTATTTAGCAACTCCACCAGATATGATATCTACGTTATTATTCTTTGCTATATGTCAACCATTAGTAATTACAAATACTATTGTTGTCATCCTGAAACTAAAACGATAATCCTTCTTTTGCATCATAAAATATCCCGGGGCGTTAACTCCATGACAGAACAATTCATTTTTTTCCCTTTTAACCCTGTTTTTTCCTTCTCATCAATTTTTAATTGAATCTAAAACACGTTTGCCGGTACTTAGCTTTATAAAATTGAAGACTATGAAGGTATTTCAAAAACAACACATTATTAATCGTACGATGGATCAAAACATCCTACACTATAAATTTCTAAGAATACTCAAACAATTAATCTTAAAAACCTATTAATTATGAAACACACAACACTTTATGTCATTCTTATCCTAATCGGAATATTATCCCAGAGTTGCGAATATGATGATGGATATAGTAATGAAAATCCAATACCTGTTAATCCTCAGGAAGCCAGAATAGTTATTGGAAAGGGGCAAGAAAATCCAAATCGCAAAGAAACTATTGAGGCTTCAGAGATATACGATTTTGATATATTGACTGTCAAGTCTTTAGAAAGCAAGCTCGATTATAAAAATACTAGTCAAGTAAAAGAAAAAGTGTCAGACGAAATTATTAATCATCAGAAAAACCGACTAATGCACTAGATTAATTTGAAAGAAATAATTAGGAAGTTTGTGCTTTGCTTAGGGCACTATATTAGTTATTAGATCAGCCAGGCCTGTACATAAGTACAGGCTTTTTAATTCGTAAGTCTCATTAAACAACTAAAAATCAAATGAGTGCTTTATCACTATTTTCACATTTCTTTAAGAATTCTTATATTCGCGCTCGTACTTCGTGAATACGCCCCAAATCGTACTCACCGAAAGCAGTTACAATTAATTTTAACTTGTTATATAGTATTGATGCTTCATTAATAAAATATGACCAGTTACTAATAGTGATTATCTTTTAAAAAAATAAAAAAACCATGGTAACATTTAGTCTTACTATGGAACATCTATTAAAAGATAAGTGCATTTGTATATAAAAAACATGTATAAATTTTTTATAAATAATAGTCCCCTACGTATTATGAAAAACATCTATTTGATGACCCTGTTAAGTGTCTTACTTTTTAGCTGTTCTAGCGATGATAGTTCGCCAAGTATAGAAAACATGACACAACTTCCTACCATAGAAAGTGTATCTACTACCACAGCAACTGCTGGAGATGTAATTACCATTACAGGAAAAAACTTTGATTCTAATACAACATATGTAGTAAAGTTTAATGAAGTTGAAGGAACTGTTACCGAAGTAACTCCTACCTTCCTAAAAGCACAAGTACCAGAAAATGCTACCTCTGGAGATATTACACTAACTTCAAATGGTGAGACCATCGTAGTTGGAAGTATCCAAATTACACCGCCCACTCCCACAACGGCAAGTAGGTTATTTGGATATATTGCTAATGATAAAATTGTAGAATTAAATATCGAAACTGGTGAAGAGATCAATACCCTTATAACTATTGGCCAGGATTATTTTAGCGATGTTACATTTTCTAAAAGTACCAATGAAATTATTGGGCATCTTCCTTCGCAAACTAATATGAACGATGAGATTTTTTATAAAATTAATGTAGCAACCGGTGAAGCTACTCAAAAAGAATATTCGGGTTACGAACGTTTAATAGCCACTAATACCGGAAAATTATATGGATATGTAGCCTATGACAAAATCGTAGAGTTAAATATCCAAACAGGAGAAGAAATATCAACACTTGCAACCATTGGTCCAGATTACTTTAAGGATATCGTATATTCTGAAAGTACTAACGAAATCATCGGACAAATATCTGTTTTTGATGACATGTCCAACGCTTACATGTTTACCTATTATCGGATAAATGCAGATACTGGTGAAATCACGACAAAAGCATATACTGGTTATGAGAGTTTAATTATTACCGATTCTGGAAAATTGTATGGATATGTAGCCTATGACAAAATTGTAGAACTCGATATAGAAACTGGTGAAGAATTATCTACACTTGCTACTATTGGTCAAGATTATTTTAGCGATGTTGTGTATTCCGAAAATACCAATGAAATCATTGGGCAGGTATCTACTTTTGATGGTAATTCAAACTCGTATACCTACTATAGGATAAATGCTACTACAGGAGAGATCACTACAAAAGCATACGCCGGTTATGAGCATTTGATCATTAAGAACGACTAGAATATAATCAATTAAAGAGTCTATAGCATTAATCGAGAAAATCTAAAAAACTTATAAATCCTATGAAAAATATTTATTTAATTGCCCTATTAAGTGTTCTCATCTATAGCTGTTCTAGCGATGATAGTGCTCCAAATATAGAAACCCTTACGCAACTACCTACTATAGAAAGTGTATCTACTACCACAGCAACTGCTGGAGATATCATTACCATTACAGGTAAAAACTTTGATCCTAATAAAACGTATGTAGTAAAATTTAATGAGGTTGAAGGAACTGTTACCGAACTAGCTCCTACCTTTCTAAAAGCACAAGTACCAGACGAAGCAACATCTGGCGACATAACACTTACAGTTGATGGACAAACTACTGTGGTAGGATCGATAGAAATTAATACCACAGATATTTTTGTTTTTCATTCTTCTGCAAAGAAACTTGCAAAAATAGATGTTACCACAGCTAATTTTACATATATCGGAGAAAATATTGATTATGGAACCAATACTCGAGGGGCCGTAATTCACTCAACGAATAATGAATATATTGGTTTTGAAAATGATTTTACGCAACCATATATTGTTCGTATTAATTTAGAAACAGGTACAACAACCAATGTATCTATACCCACTTCTTTTCTTACTGTTGGTACTGATTTTGATGATACAGCGGTTGATAAAGATGACAACGTATACATCTTTCATAATTCTGCAAAAAAACTTGCAAAAATAGATGTCGTTACGGGTAACCTCACCTATCTCGGAGAAAATATTGATTATGGAGCCAATACTCGAGGAGCTATAATTCATAAACAAAATAATGAATATATCGGTTTTGAAAATGATTTTACGCAACCGTACCTGGTTCGTATCAATCTGGAAAATGGTAATGTTACCAACGTATCTATACCTACTTCTTTTCTTGCCGATGGTATTGACTTTAGCGATATCACTGTTGATGAAAACGATAATATATACATCTTTCATGACTCGGTAAAAAAACTTGCAAAAATAGATGTCGTTACAGGTAATCTTACTTATATCGGAGAAAACATTGATTATGGGCGCAACTCCCTTGGAGCTGTAATTCACGCTCAAAATAACGAGTATTTCGGGTTTGAAGATAATTTTGGAGAACCATATACTGCTCGTATTAATTTAGATACTGGTGCCGTAATTAATACACCTATACCAAACTCTTTCCTTACCGTTGGTAAAGATTTTGATGACATTGCTATAAAAAGATAAAACGATACTAGATATACTACAAAAGGCTGTCTAATTGGCGGCTTTTTTTGATTTAACAGTTTTTTTAAAAAAGAATTCTTATCTTGATTATAACCTCTTACTTGCTATTTCTCAGGTCCCTGATTTCTTTTTTTTTATCTTATGAAGGATTCTTTTTATTAATATAGCAGCACTAAAATCGAAACCAATGAATTCGCAAAATGACGACCAGCCAGCGCAAAGAAAAGCTAATATTTTTACAGGATTTTTACTTTTTCTTGTATCTATAGTCCTTTTTATAACCACTACTCCTTTGGGTTTTATCTACGGTATTGGGTATACATTGGTTACGCATTTTTTTAAGGGGTTAGGTGGCTTTTTTCTAGAAATTGCAATCTCAATTGATCAGTTAGGAAATGTAATCATGCAACATCTATTAAACATGTTATGGCTTAAAAAAGGAGGTTATAAATTTGGCAATAGAGACGAGACAATATCCAGTGTATTAGGAAAAAACAAGGTGCAAAATACGCTTACAGGTTTTGGTAAATTTATTGTAAAAATACTTGATACAATTGACAGCAATCATGTATTAGACTCTATCGATTATTACGTAGAGCCAAAAAACTAAGTACATATAAACTAAACCTAATAGACTTTAGAGTAGATAAACTTAAGAAAGGTTTCTGAATCTAAATCCGGATCATTGTGCAATAAAGCAACAACCAGGTTTTCGTTTTCGATAGTTATTCTTGATTTCTTGAATGACAGATTATCTTTTTTATCATAGGTGAATAGAAAGAAATTACCTCTTCCTTTTTTCCATTTTCCTATAGTATCCTGATTATCCATAATACATTCGCCTCCTGTACCCAAATCTTCGTAATAGCTTTTTTCTATAAAGATGCCATTCTCCATAATTTCTAAAACAGTTTCTTTATCGCAAGCAGAAAGAGGGAACTCTTTTAGAGGTACATCAGATCCTTCGCTACTAAACTCTTTTTCTAATTGCCACTTGCCAACAACATTGGCTTCTAAAGGATTAGAAGTATTGTTTTCGCAAGAATATAAGCATAGTAGTAAACATAAAATAACAACTCGTGTTGTGTAGACAAGTAAAAATTTCTCCATAAAATGTATTTCCAATTACCAATACAAATTTGAGAAAAACGCGTGCGGTTAGCAAGTTTTTAGTGTTAAAAATATGTATTTAATCGCTAAAAAACATCATTTAGTCGACAAAATACGTGATAACCGTACTGTTCTTTACGGATTATGAAAATCTGTTGTAATCCAGAAATGCATCAATCTGTGCATAAAATTTCATAGATTTTATACAGAATTCATTGCTTTTTAAGACTAATCTGAAACGAAATAAATTTAAAAATAGAGCGCTAGAAAGTTTATATTACTTCATCAAAACACCTCTTTGGTCCATAACTGGCAAATCCTGAAATGCCTTTTCGTTAATGGTATGCTTTCTGAAAATGTACTTTTTCTCATACAATTTACTGTCTGCAAAAAAAGTAACCGAAAATTCATTATTCATTCCCAGCAATTCTTCTTGAATCATTTCGATTTTCGCAAAGGATTTTGGATCTATGGTGCCAATACCATGTCGTAATAATGAAGTTTTTCGATCCTGATCATAGCCTTTTGTTACTACCAAAACCATTTCAATAGGCGTATCTCGATCATTGATAATATAGGAATTCCAATCCTGAGCCAAAAACTCTTCATTCCATTCTTTGACCACAGCTATGTATACGTTTTCTACTACTGGTATTTCAATATCCTTTTTCATATTATTATGTCGCACTGAGCTTGTCCAAATGCTATCAACTACATGCAAAAAAGAGTCTTCGACAAGCTCAGACTGACAATAGAAAACTCTATGAAGATATTCTAAATTTAATACTCAAACAAGATCAGGTATATATTATAAAGCTGATTTGAATTGCTCTAAGAAACGAACATCATTTTCACTTAGCATACGAATATCTGAGATACCATATAAAAGCAATGCGATACGATCTATACCCATTCCAAATGCAAAACCACTGTACTCTTCTGGGTCAATATTACAATTCTTAAGTACATTTGGATCTACCATTCCGCAGCCCATAATTTCTAACCAACCCGTACCTTTTGTCATCTTATAATCCGTTTCGGTTTCTAATCCCCAATATACATCTACCTCTGCACTAGGTTCTGTAAACGGAAAGTAGGATGGCCGCAATCTAATCTTGGACTTACCAAACATCTCTTTAGTAAAGTATTGCAATGTTTGTTTAAGATCAGCAAAGGATACATCTTTATCAATATATAAACCTTCTACCTGATGGAAAAAACAATGCGATCTTGCTGATATTGCTTCGTTTCGATATACTCTACCTGGTGAAATGGTTCTAATCGGCGGCTGATTATTTTCCATATATCGTACTTGTACCGACGAGGTATGAGTACGCAATAATATATCGGGATTTGTTTGCACAAAAAAAGTATCCTGCATATCTCTAGCTGGATGATATTCGGGTAAGTTAAGTGCCGTAAAGTTGTGCCAGTCATCTTCAATTTCTGGCCCCTCACTAACATTAAACCCAATACGAGAAAAAATATCGATGATCTGATTTTTTACTAAAGAGATCGGATGACGAGATCCTAATGCTATTGGTTCTGCAGGACGAGTAAGATCTCCATACACGCCTTTTTCTTCTTCGTTAGACTCTAATTCTTCTTTTAAAGACTTAACTTTATTTTCTGCAGCGACTTTAAGAGCATTAATTGCCTGTCCAAATTCTTTTTTCTGATCATTGGCCACATTCTTAAATTCTGCAAAGAAATCATTGATTAATCCTTTTTTGCCAGAAAATTTAATTCTGAATGTCTCTACTTCTTCTTTAGTTTTTGCTTTAAAGGCATCAACTTCTTCTATATACTCTTTAATCTTATCAATCATCACTATTTTCTTAATAGAACGGCAAATTTACGCAATTTCAGTAAATCGAAGTCTTTTCAAATCGAATATTATCCCGATACAAATACAACATCAGAAAGAAAACTGAAATCCCTCCAAAAAGATGCCATAACCAATGCGTACCCATGTATAAAAACTCAGTATTCAAAATTCTGTCTAAGCTTCTAAAACTAACTGCCAAAACAAAGCTTAATACCGCCGCAATAATTAATTCTTTATGCTGACCCTTGGTTTTAATTAAATATAAAATAATAGGCGACAAGACTGTGATTGCAGTAATTACATACCCTAATGAAATTCTGATTACCGGGGGAACTGGAAGTAATCGAATAGCAAACGAAACTGCAAAGAGAACAATTAAGGCTACAAGTCTTTTCCACCAAACGTAGAATAATTTAAAAATGAAATAGAAAACCGATGCCATACATAGTAGCATAATAGGCACCCAATCCATAAACAACCATATTTCATGGCTTCGTGTACCATGAAAAAGGGTTCCACCAACAAAACCAATGGCCAAAACAGGCAAACAAAAACCTAAAAAGGCGTGATCACGGAAATTCTTGTATACCCTAACCGAAAAATAAATAATAATAAATAAAAAGATAAGATTACTAAAGGTATTAAAAGGTTCTACCGGTAATCTACTCATTACTGTTTCTCGATAAATAGGTCCAGTATCATTAGGTAACTGTAGACCTTCTACCAAATCAAATAACATATTTCTTTTTGTATTAAAGTTAAGAAATATGCTTCAGATGTATGCTTGAATTTATTGTATATATTGACTGGTCAAAAAATAGTTTACAATAGCCTCTTTCATTAAAATAGATTGTTCGCCTGCTTTAAGATTGGGCAATTGTTCTTTAACCTTGTAGTGGGGCCAACCCTCGTCATCATAATAATCAAACTCATAATACCCATAGGGTTCCAAAAGTCTGCAAATAGCAATATGCATCAGGTCTAATTTCTCATCTTTTTTAAACCTTCGATGTATTTGTCCCAGTTCTTGAACTCCAATAAGGTAAATAATACCATCTAGATCCAAATCTTCTCCCTCGGCAAATTGAGTAGAAAGCTTATTTACGAGAATTTCCCATCGCTCTTTTAATTGTTCATCTCTTGCCATTTATTTTACTATATATAATTTATAATCCTATTCTTGATACATTTCAATAAAAAACGGAAATACTCGAATCGACGGATTTTAATAAAAAGTTAAGCGCCACAAAAGTAACGCTTAACAACATAAAAATAACCACTATTTTGGGAGAAATCTTAAAACTCCCACAATACACCAATTCCGGCATATTGATTTCTATAATTTCTAAAGGAACGAGCATCGATATCGGTATAATTAGTACTTCTAATTCTAGAATATAAAATGCCCGTTACCGAAAATCCTTTCCCGATTTTATGTGCTGCATTGACCTGAAAATTTGCATATCCATACTTTAGTTTTTCTCCTATTCTTTCTTCTGTATTTCTTGCTTCAATCTCTTTATATTTTCTGGTGATATACGAAAATGTCGAACGCACTTTTGTAGTTTTACTTTTATACATCATATTAATTCCGGGGCCAAACTGATTAAACCCAGAGCGTCCTTCAGTAGAATTATCAATCCTTACATAATACAGAAAATTAGGCTTGATTTTGAATGTAGAACTAAAGGGTAATTCATAAAATATACTTCCTTTTGCATAATCCCAATCTCTCTCACCATCTGTAATAATTTCACTGGCATTAAATGTATCGTACAAACGTTTTTTAAAATATCCATTAACACCAAACTTATGTTTCAATCTATTCACTTCAAAAGATTGCACACTAGAGAATTGGATTCCGGTTTCGTTAAATTGTAAGTCTCTTACGCCAAAGGCATCAAAATCTTTAAAGTTGTAAAATCCCCCAAGTGTTGTCTCATTGTTCTCAAATGGCACCACTTCTAGTTCAGCAGTAGCTCCATAGTTTGTATATCCCAATGGATTAATCAATACATCCTGATCCCCACCTAAACCTTCTCTATTCATGCGCTTAAATCTAGCTTCGGCCAAAAAACTAAGCTTCTTGGTAAACTTATGGTCGTATTTTGCTCGTGCATCTAAACTCCAATAACTGTCATCAAAATTCTCATAAAACAATCGCGAAAATGGAGTTAAGAATACCCGTAATCTGTTTTTTTTATTCCACTTATAGCGATATTTATAGTTGAGTTTTATATCCTGATAGATACTACTGGCAATTAGATCTTCTTTGGTGAGTATAGTATCATTCATTCTGATTACTTCGGGGCTTTTAAAATAGTTGTATTCATATCCTCCTCTTGTTTCGACATCAAATGCAGTTTTACTTTGCGAAAATGTTAAACCACTTAGTAATAATGCTATAGCTCCAATTATTATTTTTCCTGTATTCATAGTTATATGTATCTTCTTATTTAATTTTGTTTTCTATGGTTTCTTTTAATCCTTGTTTATTCACTAATTGAATTCCTAATCCTGGACGCACATTAATCTCCATGATCTGTGGTCCTTTATTTTTATCGATCACAATATCTATCCCCAAATAATTGAGTGGAAACGCCTTAGCAGTCGCTACAGAAATTTCCAGAATCTCTTTCCAATATGGGATCGCAACATCTTTGACAATAAACTTACTGTCTGGATGGTGGTTGTAGTAGTATTTTCCATCATAGACCTGGGTTAGTCTTCCTTTTTTCATATCCACCCCTATACCTACTCCATTTTGATGCAGGTTGGCTTTACCATCAGACCGGTCCGTCGGCATTCTTAACATTCCCATAAGAGGTACTCTATCCAGGGTTATGATTCTAAAATCTGGCACACCTGCCGGATATATATCATGAAAAAATGGGTGTGGTTCTATACATTCTTCAATCAAAACTCTATCATGAGAGCCCAGTGAAAAGAATCCCATGATGGTAGCTGCCATATGCTGAAAAATTGCTCGTTCTGATATCACTTTTCCACTAGAAGTCCAATTTCCGCTCTGATCTTTTTTAACAATTTTAATCCCTCCACCACCACAACCATTAGCTGGTTTTATGGCCATGGCGCTATATTGTTTACAGGTCTCCCATGCTTTTTTTATATCGCTATTATATTCTATAACTGCATAGGTCTGCGCACATGGAATATTATATTGATGCAGGATTTCTTTAGTAAGCACCTTATCATCTGCCAGGGGATAATGTTTTTTATTATTATTAGGGTAAATAAGCTTTATATTTCTTTCGTTCAAGCCAATTACTTTTGATTTTTGGCGTGATTTGGCATCCAGTATTCTTGAAAACATCGGAATCATAATTTTATCTCTTTGAATTGATACTATCTAGCTAAAAAGTGGTCTGAAACGATAGAATTCGACCCATCGTATCCCAATATATCTCCCTAATAACATCGCGGTTGCGATAATTAAAAGAATGCACTCAGGAAAAATAATCAGGACAGAAGGTAACCATGACAAGGACAAAACACCGTAGCAAATTGTTGTTGCTATTAGGGTTTGAAATAGTTTGTCTATTGCCATTTTATATCCATCTTCGACCGTGGATCTAGAAAATCGCTCGGCAGCTATGGTAAGAATGATAGTAGGAAAAAATGTAAGGGTTGTTAACCAAGTGATATTGTATTTAATACCAAGCATAGTCGCCCCAATCATAAGACTAACCATTATGGTTAATGAAATGACCAGTTTTGGAGTATATAGTAATCCTATTTTATCAAATGGGTAAGAAATTAGCCCCACTAGCAGTATTAGACATATAAATAATACTACTCCCGAAATATATCCAGTATGCAACAATGAAAATGCAATTAATACAGGAAGAAAAACACCAAAGGTTTTAACTCCTACAACATTTCTTAAAAAAGCAACCAGCAACCCTCCTAACGGAAGTAACAATAATAAACTAAGCGCATTTTTTGGTAAAATTCCGCTCTCTACAATACCCCAAAGTGAAATACTCGACAACTTATGAAGCTCTTCAGAATTCATTTTTAAGAACGAAATATGATTTAGTTCATTGATCTGATAGGTATAATCAAATTGTATTCCTGGTGTATGTGTAATTAAAAATTCATCTCCTGCATACACTTCTAAGTAATTAGCGGGCAAATACCCATAATGATTGTTTAAGGCATCAAAAGAAACCCAGGTTTCATTGATCATTACCTCGGCCCATGCATGCGAAGTTCTTTTATCTGTATTTTCCAGGATAATTCCGCCTTTAATTCTGGCAGGGTACCCCAAATTTCTACATAAGGCTACAAAAAGTCTGCTTTTACCATTACAGGATGCTCTGTTTTGCTTAATGGTTGTTAAGGCATCAGTAAGAGTTATTATTGGCGCTGAAGGAATACTAAGAACATGATCAAAAATATTCTTTATTACTTCTCCATCGTTTGCCGTGTTTTGTGCAAGTTGTGTCGCCAGATTACTAATAGTTTCATTATCTGATTGTATATTATCAGTCGATTTTAGATAATCGCTATACTTTTCTGAAGTTATATTAAACTGTTTCGGGATTTGGAAATACTTTTCTTTGCCTTCAAAAATGAATTCGTAATTTAACGTATGATAGGTATTCTTCTTACCTGTTCTCCAAACCCCCTTCTGATTTTTATTTTTAGAGACTTGTCTTGAAAATATTAATGTCGTATCACTTTTGCTTTTCTTTGCTGAAATACGTTGTCTGGAATTGCTAAAAGGAATAAAACTTTTTACTACCGTGTTTTTATCTTCGGACTTAAAAAAGTAATTATAATTTACCTTATAGACTACATTTGGATTAAAATCGTCATAGTTTTTAAGAATCGGTTTTATCTTAAACCCAATTGATATCAAGGCAATTATCGTAACTAAAAGTAATACGGTTTTAATATTTGTCTGAGAATCCATAATCAGTTATTTTTGGGTTAATAACAGGTGAGAATAAATTCACCCTACCATAAATCGAAAAAAAATCTTTATACATGGAGCAATCCTCAAAATCTGTTTGTGATCAACCCGTTTTTACTGAATTGTTTGAAACACATGCAGAGGCCGTAAGAAACCTTATTTATTATAAGTGTGGAGATAGAGATCAGGCAGAGGATGTAATGCAAGAGGCCTTTATAAAACTTTGGGATCATTGCAAAAAAGTTCTTTTTGATAAGGCAAAGGGGTTTTTATGTACCGTAGCTAATAATCTTTTCTTAAACCAAGTTGCTCGAAAAAAAGTACGATTAGAATACTCAAAAATACCACGTAGCAATAAAAATGTAGAATCTCCTGATTTTGTAATGGAAGAAAAGGAGTTTATGGATAAACTTCAGCGAGCCATAGGGGAGCTTCCAGATGGACAACGAGAAGTTTTTCTATTAAATAGAATTGATAAAAAGACCTATAAGGAAATTGCCGAAATGCTTGAAATTTCGGTAAAAGCCGTAGAAAAAAGAATGCATAATGCATTAAAAAAAATGAGAGTTCTGATAAAAAATATCTAATCATACCAAATGAATTTTGAAATGAACGATTAAAAAACGAAGTTGCTTTTTTGTTTTACAAAGCTAAGAATCCTTTACCAAGCCTTGGCTAAGAAAAGAGGTGACCAAAGAAGTAAAACGGAAAATGAACAAGTTTTTAGTGTTTATTTTAATGTTTATTTGGTATTTGGGTAGGGTATTTTAAAAATCACCTGTTATTGATCTGATATGAAGATAGAATTATGCTTAACGAAAATGAAAATATATATTTAGCAAAATGGTTGAATAATGATCTTTCGGCTGAAGAACTTGAGGAGTTAAAAGCGCTTCCGGAATACGATGAATATAAAAAAATCGTAGATGGATTGACTTTTTTTAATCCTCCCTCTTTTGATGTCCAAAAATCATTAAAAACTACTATTACCAAACTTGATGCTCCAAAAAAAGGAAAAGTCATCAAGTTAAAACCTGTTTTATATGCTATTTCTGCGGCGGCTTCAATAGTCTTGATTATTGGGCTTTTCTTTAATAAAGTAACTCACACTGCTGATCCTGGACAACAAATCGCCGTGGTTTTACCAGATGGAAGTTCTGTAAATCTAAATGCTTCTTCTACATTATCTCATCAACGCTTTTTCTGGTCAAGTAACAGAAATGTTACCTTAAATGGTGAGGCGTTTTTTAAAGTTGCTAAAGGAACCAATTTCTCGGTCTCTACTCCATTAGGTACCGTAGAGGTACTAGGAACTCAATTTAATGTAAAAGGAAGATCAGATGAATTCTTGGTAGGGTGTTATGAAGGAAAAGTACGTGTATCATCCTTAAAGAACCAGAAAAAAATATTGAAAAAAGGAGATGCAGTATCTTTAAAAAATGAAGAATTGATCTCAAGAAAAATTAAAGATATTACCCCGCTATGGATGCAAGGAGAAAGCTTATTTGATAGCATCCCACTAAAAAAAGTGCTTGACGAATTAGAAAGACAATACTCAATAACTTTTAAAAGGGAAGCCATTGATCAAGATCAATTATTTACAGGTGGATTTAATTATAAGGATTTAAAAATTGCGCTAGAATCGGTGTTAGTTCCTATGGAAATTGAATATATTATCAACGGAAATATAGTTTCCCTTTCTCCAAGGTAAGGCTAGAAAATGTGCTATGAAAAAAATACTCTTATTATTTATCTTTTTTTCTTGCTCATTGCAAGCTCAAATGACCAAAGAATATAAAGAAACTCCTTTACAACAAATATTATCAGAACTTTCAGAATCTTATGGACTCATTTTTTCTTTCAGTAATGAGACCGTAAAAAATAAAATTCTTACACTGGCCATTAATAATACTCCTTTGGATGATTTACTAACGACTCTAAGCAGCTTAACTAAGCTCGATTTCAAGAAAATATCAGATCGCCAGATTATTGTAAGCTCCCCTAATACCAAAGTAGAAGTTTGCGGATATCTTTTTGACGAAACTACCAATGCTCCGCTGCCTTTTGCATCCATCCTTATTGAAAGTCAAAAAACTGGAGCGGTCGCTAATGATGACGGTTTTTTTCAATTAGGCGAATTAGACGAAAATGAACCTATATTAATCCAATATGTAGGATATAAGGATAAAAAAATGACCGCAGCAGATTTTAAAATGCCTGACTGTCCCCGAATACCTCTTTTTGTCGAAAGCACAGCGCTAGAAGAAGTTCTTATCGTAGAGTATATTACTACCGGGATTGGAAAAAATATTGATGGATCATTTACTTTTTCGAATGATGAGCTCGGTATCTTACCAGGTCAAACAGAACCCGATATATTGCAAAGTATACAGCTAATCCCTGGAATCAATAGTCCAGATGAGACCGCAACCGGAATACAAATACGAGGAGGTTCGCCAGATCAAAATCTTATTCTTTGGGATGATATAAAAATGTATAATACGGGGCATTTTTTTGGAATGCTCTCGGCATTTAACCCCAATGTAGTTAACGAGGCTAAGATTTTTAAAGGAGGAGCAGATCCAAAATACGGCGATCGTGTCTCCGGGGTAATTGATATCTCGAGTGATACAGAAGTGGCAGAAAAATTTACTGGTGGTGTCGGAATTAACGGCACGCATCTCGATGGTTATTTTAAAACTCCGATAGGGAGTAAAGTTGGCATCGTCATTTCTGGTAGAAGATCATATACCGATTTTTTTGAATCTCCGACATACAACTCACTTTCAGAAAAGGTATTTCAGAATACGAAAATAGATGCTAATTCTAATACTCAAACTCCGATTCCTGATGAAGAACCTGAAAACGAAATCGAAGAAGAACCTGAAAATGAGCAAGATATAGGCGATAATAATTTTTTCTTTTACGATACAACCGCCAAACTCATTATAGACGCCACAAAAAATGATAAAATTTTGGTGAGTGGTATTTATACCAACAACGATTTGGCGTTTCAAATAAATGATGATGAAGACGCAATTAATGATGACTTAGAAATTCAAAACGAAGGAGTTAGTTTTTCATGGATAGGTACAAAATCAAAAGATTTTCATCATGAGCTAAAAGCCTACTATTCAAAATATGACTCTGATTACTTATTTACTGTTAGAGAAGAATTACGTATTGAAGAACAATCTATTAGAAAAAATACTGTCGAAGATATTGGGGTAAACATTAATCTTACATATGATATTGATCAAAAAAACGCATTAACTGCTGGTTATCAATTTTCTAATAGCAAAGTCTTTTATGCCATCACCCGTGAAAGCGAATTTGAAACTCCTGTAAACGAGACTGATCTTGTGAAAAATACTGCGAATACGTTCTATGCAAACTACAAGTTATTAACCAAAAATAAGGGATTTATAAATCTTGGAGTTCGCTCGTCACATTATTCTATAGTCGATAAGTTTTATATAGAGCCCAGGATCAATATCGAGTATCCTATTTCAGATAATTTAAGAATTAAAGGTACAGGAGAACTGAGGTATCAGCCTATAAGTCAACTTATAGAATTTGAAGATACCCAACTGCGATTAGAAAATAATATTTGGATACATGCCAATGACGACATCCCGGTTTTAGAAAGCACGCAATTCTCTGGTGGTTTATTGTTTTCTAAAAAAGATTGGAATATAGAAGTGGATGCTTACTTTAAGAACATAGACGGTTTAACATCAATAACTAATGGGGTAAACACCTTTGATATTGATTTATCTACCGGAGAAAGTACAATTTTTGGAGTAGATGTTCTTTTACGAAAGAAATTTAAAAACTTTAGAACCTGGCTTGGATATACTTTTAATGATATTGAATATACCTTTCCCGAGATACAACCTGGGTCTTTTCCTGGAAACAATGATATTACACATAATTTCAGAATATCTAACACTTTAGAAATAAATTCGATGGAGTTCTCGTTAGGTTGGTTTTGGCGTTCTGGAAGCCCTTTCACCGATGCTGCATTAATTAATGAAGAAATAGAGTTTGGGTCTGCTAATGCAAGGCGACTACCAGAATATCACAGATTGGATATCTCGGGGGTGTACCGGTTTAATTTCAACAAAAACGAAAGCTGGAAAGGACAATTAGGCATTTCTATATTAAACCTCTATAATCGCCAAGTTCCTATTTCGGTGAGTTACCGGGCAGACGAAAACCCAAATACCGGAGAAGTAGAACTAGAAGTACTACGGCAGCAATCCTTAGGATTAACTCCTAATTTGGTTTTTAGGATGTTTTTTTAAGCAACCTGCTTATTCATAATTTAAGTATCTAATGCTCTAATTACTTCATCCCGATGTAACCATCGCATTAATGTTATCTGATTTTCTGCTGTCATAACACCAATCAAAAAATATAGTCCTACGCCCATCTTAAATACTTTATCATTGCCACGAACTGTTTTAAATTGGCTTAAGATATCTATGTTTTTGGCTGTTTTAATAGATTCTAAGACACTTTTGAGCTTTTCCTGAAGAGAACTGTCATTTAAAGTTTTAAAATCATCAGCGAAGCTTGAAGAGATTATTACATCCATCTGTTATGATTTAAATAATTCTTCTTCACTAATAGCGGTGGTAGTTTTAGCTTGCTGAAGCAAAAGCAACAACCCTAAATCCTCTTTCTGATCCAAAGACATGGCATTTATCTGTTCTTTTTGTTTATGCTCGACATACCACGTTATTGCATCTTCCATTACCTTTTTAACGCTAGAACTCTCTATTGCTGCAATTAGCTTGAGCTTAGGAATTATTTGTTCATTAATATCTATTATTTTTCTCATGATATATATCATATATATTATATGTCAAATATATATAATTATCAATTCATTTCAATGAAGAAAATGTTTTAATTCTACCTAGAAACAAAGGTAGATCCCGATAAATGTGATGAAATGAACTATATTTAGCCTAGAATTACTGATCTAATGAATTACATTGACATCATCTTAGGCATTCTTTTATTATGGGGATTAATAAAGGGGCTTAGTAAAGGTTTATTTGCTTCTTTAGCCTCTTTGTTGGCTTTAGTAATAGGTATTTATATTGCTGTTCATTTTTCACATATTGTTGGTGATTATTTGCAACAATATGTAGATTGGCAAGAAGGTGCTATGAAGCTTGCTGCTTTCGCCCTTACGTTTATTCTTGTCGTTGTTTTAGTTTCGTTAGCAGGTAAACTACTTACCAAAATTGCAGATTATGCGGCCTTAGGGATTTTAAACAAAATTCTTGGAGCAGCTTTTGGTGTCTTAAAGATGGCATTTATTGCCAGTGTTCTCATTATTTTTATTGATGCGATCAACAGAAATATCACGATTATAAAGGAAGAAACACTGGAATCCTCATTACTTTACAATCCAGTACGCAAACTAGCACCTATGGTATTACCCAACATATTAAAAGAGGCTCCCGCAGAAAATAATAGTGAATCCTAAATAAGAAATATTAGTTTTTCTAGTTCAAGAAATTACTTAAGAGATGTCACTCTATCTTCTACTACTTCTATCAGATAGGTCATACACGAATCAAAGTCTTCAAAAACCCGTTCTTCTGGCACTAAATCAGGTATTATATGAATACTCTTTATTATATACATAGGTTGTTTTTGAATACCAACAATTTGAGTTTTAATATTTTTTTGTTCTAGTCCCAAAATAATCTCTTCAAGAGTATACACTCCAGACTGATCCATATAAGGCACTCTATCCATTCTTAAAATTACATGAGAAGCCGTTTCAGGAATTTGATTTGCTAATTCTTGTAACTCATTATTGGATCCAAAAAACAGTGGTCCATTAAGATGCTTTACAAATATTTCTTCTTTAAGCTCTGTTGGGAAGTTTATTTCGTCTTTCCAGGGTTTCTCTAGCATGCGATTTTCAAAACCATTCAAGGACTCTATCCTTGATTCCATGACGGTAACGTCTCCCATTTTTTTCATAAAGGCTAATGAAGCTAATACTAAACCTATACCTACAGCATAGACCAAATCCCAAAATACTGAAAGTACTAAAACAATTATCATAATGATAACCTCAATTTTTGGCATACTAGGAATTGCTTTTAGGCCTTTATAATCCATAACTCCAATACCAACAGTGATTAAAATCCCGGCAAGTACAGCCGCTGGGATTTGTGATGCTATGGGACCAAGAGCCAATAAAACGATTAGTAGTAGAACTCCTGCTATCATACCAGACAACCTTGTTTTTCCTCCTGCATTTATATTCACAACGGTTCTTATTGTTGCACCAGCTCCCGGGATTCCTCCAAAAATAGCTGCTATACTATTTCCTATCCCCTGACCTATCAATTCTTTTGTAGGATTATGCTTTGTTTTTGTCATATTATCGGCTACCACAGAAGTTAACAAAGAATCTATAGCTCCTAAAAAGGATAACGATAACGCTGTAAAAAAATAAGGAAATATCGTATCTAAATTAAAATTGGTAATGATTGATAAATTAGGAACCGGAAAGCCGCTGGGAATTTTTTCAATAGGCCTATAATCTAACCCTAAACCATAGGCTGCTCCAGAAACAATTAATAATGCCACTAGAGTGCTGGGCACTGCTGTAGTGATTTTTTTAAATCCATAAATAATTACTATGGTCATCAAACATAAAATCAGTTCTAGATAACTTATACTTTTTATCGCTCTAGGCAGACTTCTAATCGAACCCAAAACACCAGAAGCCCTACTATTTGCTAGGGCTTCTGCTTCGAGATATATTTCATCATCCGTAATTTTCTCTGCCCTTCTAATGGTTTCTCTAAAGTCTTCTAAAACCAGAATTCCTTCTCCAGCTTCATCTATTAGTATTTTATCAAGAATTACTTCTTCTGCCTGCGGTTTAAATGTTTCAACATAAGCTTTGTCATCTTTTGGATAATATCCAAGAGCGGGCAATATTTGAGTAATCAAAATCATCACTCCAATCGCCGTCATAAATCCAGATACCACAGGATAAGGTATATATCTAATGTATTTACCAATGCCAATAGCTCCTAAACCAATTTGGATTAATCCTGCCAAAAGAAAAACCGTAAGGATCGCTGGCAATGCTTTTTCAACATCACCATTATTTGCACCAATTAACCCAGCAATTACCAACATACTTACAGCAGTCATTGGTGCTGTAGGGCCAGAAATCTGAGTGTTTGTACCGCCAAATAACGCAGCAAAAAAACTGATAAAAATAGCTCCATACAATCCCGCACTTGGTCCTAATCCAGAAGAAACTCCAAATGCTAATGCCAAAGGTAAAGCTACAATTCCGGCAGTTAATCCTCCGAACGTATCTCCTCTAAGATTACTAAAAAAACCTTTCATATCTTGCTATCTTTTGATTTTAATCATAAATAATAGTATAACTATCAAAATTAGCAAAAAAAAAGAGCCGATATACATTTATTTCAGCTCTTTTATGAAAATTTCAATAAACTTGATTAGCTCTCAAAAAAGGTTACTTTTCCGTTACTAATATCATACATTCCTCCAAGGATTAGTATTTCATTATTATCCTCCATTTCTCTAAGTACTTCACTATCTTTTCTAATGTTATCAATAGTCATATGTACATTTTTAACAGCAACTTCATTTACGAAATCAATATTTTTCGAGTTTCTCGATGAAGGATCCGATGGTTCGGTTACTGCTTCAACAGCAGGTTTGATTTTGCTAATAAGTGCAGTCAGGTTCCCTAATTTAGCATCATCACAAGCGCCTTTTACTGCACCGCAGGCAGTATGCCCCAAAACCAGAACCAATTTGGTTCCAGCTAGTTTACATGCAAATTCCATGCTTCCTAGAATATCTTCGTTAACAAAGTTACCCGCAACTCTAGCGCTGAAAATATCACCAATCCCCTGGTCAAAAATCAACTCAGAAGATACCCTTGAGTCGATACAACTTAATATTGTAGCAAAAGGAAACTGACCACTTTTAGTATCTGCTACTTGTTCCAACAAATCTCTATCAGCATGCATTTTCTTTTGAAATCTTTCATTCCCTTCTTTTAATAATGCCACAGCTCCTTTTGGCGTTATTGATGCTTGAGTTTCTTTTGTATGTGCTTTCATAATAATCTATTTACGCTGATTTTGGTCTTAATTTAAAAAATTGAATATAACTTTCAGGGTTTTCAACTTCCCCTCTTTCTGAAATAAGTTTAATATCGATATGTCTACCTTTTGCTTTTTCAGAAAAATCTTCTAGAATTTCTAAAATATCATTATCCAGATATCTCGTCTTTCTAACATCCAAAGTAAGATACGTATCTTCTGGTAATTGATCAAGTTCTTTTAGAATAGCTCCCTTATTAAAAAAGGTAACCTCTTCTGCCAATGTCATTTTTACTCTGTGTTTCCCATTACTAACATCTTCAATATGCAAGAAATGTGAGTTTTGGTAGCTTTTATATAGAATAACAACAATTCCGACCATAAGTCCTAAGCCAATACCCCATAATAAATCGATAAAAACAATTCCTAATATAGTTACTATAAAAGGCACAAATTGTTTTCTACCTGCACTCCACATGGCCTTAAAAGTAGAAGGTTTTGCCAATTTATATCCTACTATTAGTAATACTGCTGCTAAAACCGACAACGGAATCATATTTAATAAACGAGGTATTAAAATCACCGATATCAACAAAAAGAATCCATGAATTATAGCCGACATTTTAGTCTTACCTCCAGACTGTATGTTCGCTGAACTTCTTACAATTACCTGGGTAATAGGCAACCCTCCGATCATACCCGAAATAATATTACCGGTTCCTTGCGCAAATAGCTCTTTGTTAGTTGGAGTTACTCGTTTTTCAGGATCCAACTTATCTGTTGCTTCAACACAAAGTAATGTTTCTAAACTAGCTACCAAAGCTATTGTAAATGCTGTTATCCATATATCTGTATTACCTATAACGGCAAAATTAGGAAAGCTAAACTGACCTAAGAATGAAGAAAAATCTCCAGGAATAGGTACACTAACCAAATGTTCTTTAGAGATACTCAGTCCTTCGCTATCCACAGTAAAAGCATAAAAAAGTATCCCAATCACTACCGCAACCAAGGGTCCTTGAACCAATTGAAATATTTTGGCTTTCTTAACCAGAACCTTATCCCATAGAATCAATATTGCCAAACCAACAATGGCGATTATAGTAGATCCCAAACTAATGGATTTAAAAGCATTAATAATTCCAGAAAATGTATTCCCCCCATCGGTTTGAAAGAAAGAAAAATCTCCTTCAGGAGCCGCATCGTATCCAAAGAAATGTGGGATTTGTTTTAGAATTATAATAATCCCTATACCTGTTAGCATTCCTTTAATAACAGAGGAAGGAAAATAATATCCTATAACCCCTAATTTCAATACTCCAAAAAGAATTTGAATTAAGCCACCCAATACTACGGCAACCAAAAAGTTTTCGTAACCTCCTAATGTTCCAATTGACGCAAGCACTATTGCCGCTAATCCAGCCGCAGGGCCACTTACTCCAATCTGAGAACCACTCAAGGCTCCAACAACAATACCACCTACAATTCCCGCGATTAAGCCAGAAAAAAGTGGAGCTCCACTAGCTAATGCAATACCCAAACATAAGGGCAAGGCAACAAAAAATACTACAATACTAGCCGGTAGATCATTTTTTAAATTCTTAAAAATGTTCATAGTTTTTAAAATTAAGTTTTAGCTCCCATTAGAGAAACAGGAACAATCGAATAAAATTGATTTGAGATAATCCAAAACGATAGTAATGTTTAACTAACTCATGTTAAACTTTATATTCTGAATTATAATGCCAAAATGTATTATGAATACTTTGGAGGTGGTGTTTTATGCTCCAGATATACTGAGGAATTTCTAGCGTAACAATCAGGATATGATTTAAAAATCAAATCAACTATAGCCATTGGTTTTTCGTCAAAATCCTGAGTGATCTTATCTTTTTCTTTAAAATCTTCTTTTTCTGAGTTTTCTTTCTCTTTCTGTTCAGAAGTATCCATTTCTTCTAAGGCAATAGATGTTTTTTCATCAGAAAGATAGAAATCAAATACTCCCATAGCATAATTGGATATATTTAACATAAATCCAAATACAATTAAAAACCGGATTATCTGAAGTTTACTCGTCACTTACTTTTATTTGAATCACAAAAATAATAGTATTGCTTTCAAAATGTGTTAAATGAATTGTTAAATTCTTTAAACAATTGTGCTTATGTGATATTTTTTGGCAATATAGCGATTTTTCAATTGGACAAACCTAAATCTTCTTTGTATATCGTTACTTAAAAATCAATTCATTACATAATGGGTTTTGAAATAATTTCCGTATTATCTACAAACTATTTGTCGTTACCATGTATATCCAATTAATCCTATATTTAGCTTTTATTTCAATAATATCCCTAAACATTCAGGAACAACAGGTAATTAATAGCTATTATGAGTATGTAAATTCTACCAACCCTGGAGAAGATTCTCCATCTAAATGCGATTGTGATTATAAAAAAATTGAATTGTACCTCTCCAAAGATTTTTCTTTCCTATTAAGAGAGCAAAAGGGTCGGCTCACCATTCTTTCACTTGATTCATTATACGGCACCTGGCAAATTAACCCTCTAAACGAACTACAACTTAATATAGATTCTGTAATTACAGACTCTAATACTATCATCCCTGATTTTTTACATAGCAAAACCAAAAAGTTTAGCCCGCCCCGAATAGAAAAAATAAAAATTACCAAACATCAATTGCTTTATGATTATGATAAAGTTTTGCTTCCAAAAGGAAAGACTATTGAGCTACGATAAGACAAGTTTTTAACTCAAAAAAAGATCTAAAAATGAAGAAGATCTATACCATTTTTAAATATATCGTTTTGGTGCTGGGGATATTGCTTAGTATCTCCATACTTCTTGGATATACTAATCTTGGCAATTTATCGCACAAACAAAATCCAGCAGATACGTTTGTAACTATCGAAAATGAAAAAATCAGAGTTTCACAAAAAGGAAGCGGAAAAGATATATTATTTATTCATGGTAGTCCAGGTTTAATTGAAGATTGGAATGATATAGCCGATACACTTGCAAAACAATATAGAGTAACTTCTTTTGACAGGCCAGGGCATGGATTTAGTTCTTCTAAAGAATATACATATCACATAAAAGATAATGCCCTTTTGGTAGAACAATTGATTTCTCAATTAAATCTAAAAAATCCCTTAATCGTCGGGCACTCGTATGGGGGTTCAACAGCGGCTTATATGGCTGCACATTCAAACACAAATAATCGCCATTATATAATTATTGATTCGCCGTTATATACATCGCGATCAAGAACAATTTATAAGCTCATTTCTACCCCAATAATCGGCAAAGGAATTGCTCTTTTAGCTTCGTATACCATTGCAAATAATCAAATAAGAGATGGCTTGACCACAATATTTCAGAATACTCCTGAAGAAAAAGTGGAACAACTTATAAAAGAAAGGCAAAGGATTTGGTCTCAACCTAAAGTAATCTACACAAAATCCATGGAGTCTCTTCATTATCAAGAAGATCTTAATGCGATATCGCACAAGTACAAAAATATAAACGCCTCGATTACCTTGATCACAGGAAAAGATTCATTAAAAACCCTAAGGAAAGACTGTGAAAGATTTCATATAGAAGTCCCAAATTCTGAACTTATACTTTTGGATAAAACCGGGCATTATATTCAATTTGACAGGTCCCAAGATGTTATTGAAATCATACGTAGTAAGATGGAACTAAATTAATCCATACGCATAAGATTTCACTTTTTGTGATGTCATTATAAATTCCTAATTTAATAGTATTGGAAAAAACGTCTTCAAATAGGATAGTAATTATTGATGCTCTAAGGGGTTTTGCCCTTGCTGGAGTGGCACTAGTACATATGACCGAACAATATATTGCCTCTGCACCTACCGATAACTTAATGGAGATTACCAATGGTACAATTGATCAGATTCTTAGTGGGGCTATTGGATTTTTAATTATTGGTAAATTTTTTGCTCTTTTCTCTATTCTTTTCGGCCTAAGTTTTTTTATCCAAATGGATGCTGCCGCTAAACGCGGACAAAACTTTGCAGGTCGATTTTTATGGAGAGTATTTTTACTTTTTGTTATAGGATATACTCATCATCTTTTTTACAAAGGAGATATTTTAACCATCTATGCACTTCTTGCCCCTTTTCTTATTCCTTTTTACAAAGTAAATAACAAATGGATTTTGTTAACCGCAGGGCTATTTTTGCTGAGTATTCCACGATTTATTTCTTATTCTATACTGGGTACAGAAAGCGCTTTTGGCTTTTCATCATTTACTGATTTTAACAGCGAATTAAATACATCATATATACAAACGCTCAAAGAGGGGAGTTTGAACCAGGTATTTGCAAAAAATGCTGGTCAGGGAATGCTTCAAAAAATGGATTTTCAGATTGGCTTTTTTGCCCGATTTTATCTAACGTTTGGTTATTTTTTAATCGGTCTCTGGTTGGGTAAAATAGGGTTGTTTCAAAATGTAAAAGAAAGGGTACCCTTAGTAAAAAAGTGGTTAAAAAGAGCGAGCATCGCTTTTGGTATTGCATTACTCGTTACTGCGGGTTTCTTTGCAATGAGCCCGCAACCTGTAGATTTTAATAGCTGGTTGCATATTTTAGGCATTAATGCTTATGATTTATCAAACATTGCGCTTACTACCATTATTTTATGTGGTTTTATATTGATATATAGAAAAAAATGGGGCGAAAAACGATTGTCTTTTTTTGCACCTTACGGAAGAATGGCACTCACAAATTATGTACTACAATCTATTGTAGGTACTTTTATTTTATTTGGTTGGGGCCTTGGATATTTAGGAAAAATCAGAACCTTATATCTTTTTGCTATAGCGATAGCACTAATTGTACTACAAACAATTTTAAGTAAGATTTGGTTAACATATTTCAAATACGGCCCACTAGAATGGGCATGGCGAAGTGCCACGTATGGAAAACTGCAGCCTTTTAAAAAATAATTTTATAACTCTTTTAGATCTTCTGCGGGAATCCAGCCAATTTTTCCATCGGCAAGCTTTATTTTTTTCCAGTTATTTACGGTCTCTGTAACCTTTACTTTGGTTCCTTCATGAAGTTCAAATACTTCTTCGCTTCGTAAATTAGGTTCGCTTTTAACCACTGCTTCTTGACTAAAAATAATAGCGAATTGATCGTTTTTTAACGTGTTGTACTGGTTAAACGCAAAAACCACCCCTAAAATTCCAACAAAAAGCAATAGCCAGGAGCTTACGAAAAACAATCGTTTTCTTGATGAGGTATCTGCAGTGTAGTATAGAATAAAGAGAATAACAAATAGAACTACACAAAGTACAGAAATCCAAGCCCAATTATCGTAACTAAACATATTTGTAAACCCCTTTATTGTCCTCGAAACAAAACCTTCTGGGATAACATCTATAGCATCAATAGTTGCATTTTGGGCAAAAGCCAAATTGTTTTTTATATCTTCATCATTTGGAGCTAATTCTAATGCTTTTTCATAATAATATATGCTAGGGCCAATGTTACTTACTTTATAATGTGCATTTCCCAAATTATAATATAGTGCGGCAGATTCTTGACCAGAATCCAATATGGACCTGTATGTATCTATTGCTTCCTGATATTTTTCTTGATTATATAATGACCCCGCACGTTGAAATGTTTCTTCGTCTTGCGAAAAACCAAGGGCTATCATCAAAAATAGTAGTATCTCAATGATCCTTTTCATATATTTTATAATTGTTTGTCTATGGTAGCAATTACTCGAGACGCTTTATCATAATCTTGTTGCATAGCTGAAGTTGAAGACGGTGTATATCTTGCAAATTCGCAACTCTCTAATAAGGCAATAAACTCTATAGCAATGGTTGCTTCTACATCTTGTTCTTTTAATAATCGTTGTATACGATCTTTACTCATATCACTGGTTTGGATATGTAGTTTTGCTTTTAAATAATTATGTAACGCACGTTCCATAGCAATGTAAAACTCTTTTTGATTTCCAAGATTTTTCTTGGCTTCAGAAAGATACTTACGCGCTAGCTTATCTGCTTTACGAACTCTATTTCCTTTAACATCACTCAACCGCTCTTCTCTCTTTTTTCCAAAGAAAAGAAACAACGGGATAGCTAACAATGGGGCTGTAAGTGATATCCAATATGCCGTAGATTTAAAGAAATGTTTTCGTTGTACTGGTTTAAGATTTGCACTGGATTTTAAGAATCTAAACTGTGTACTTGCCTGGGTAACTAATTTTTTACCCGTACTATTAGATTCAGAAGTGGTGATCGTATTACCTCCATCTGGTCCTGTCTTTACATTAATAACAATCTCATCGGATGTAATTCTTTTATAGGTTTCAGTTTTTAAATCAAAATATGAAAATGAAACCGCAGGTATGGGATATTTGCCTTTATATTGAGGCACTAATGTGTATGTATCGGATATATTACCACCCATACCGGTTAAGTTAGTTCTAACACGCTCATTATGCTGTGGCTCGTACTGTTCTAATCCGCTAGGAACAACAAGTTTGGGCAAATCAAATAATTTTAAGTTCCCATTTCCAGAAACAGATACTTTGGCGTCTAATGATTCGGTAGCATCTAATTCTGTTTTGTTTGTCGTGACTTTAAACTCAAAAGATCCGACTGCACCCGTAAAATCATCTGGTTTTCCTTGGGTAGGTAGTGGCTTTACATTAATGGTTCTATTTCCGGCAGCTACAGTTTTATTAACCGTTGAATATAATCGCCCTCCAAAAATATCTCTTCTCTTGGTAGGGACATCTACAGAAACGGTAAGCGTGAGAGGTTCAATATTTAGTTTTCCTGTCTTTTGTGGATATAATACCGTTTTACGCAGTACTACATATCGATAAGGCTCACCTTTATACTCTCCATTTTCAATTTTGAGCTGCTTCATATCGATCGCTTGACTCCAAAAATCACTATATTTTGGACTGTCTAGCTCTCTCCAATTACTTACACTAATTCTGGGGCTAACATAAAGCTTATATACTACCGTTATGGCTTCGTTTAAAAAAGGATTGGCTTTTGAGACTTCAGCAACAAGGTGTAAATTTTCGCTTGCCACAAAATCAGTATTGTTTCCATCTTTTGGCTTATCAACCGCACCTGTAACTTCTACAGTAACGGGTAGTGTTTTATACGTCTGACCATCGATTTCGATGGTAGCTTGTTTTATAGTAAACTTCCCCCTACCTCTCGGTTCCAGAAAGTAACTAAATGTCTTAGAGTACGATCGTTTCCCGTTGATCCATGAATTACTTATCGATTGATTAGGCCCACCTACTACCGTAAATCCTAAAAATGACGGAGGGGTAAAATTGTCTCCATCTTTATTCATTTCAAAATCTACACGTAATCTTTCATTAACCCCTAACTTTTTCTTACTCACTTTGGCTTCAAACGTTACCTGTGCCACTGTAAGCTGAGTTACGGTCAGAAACAATGTTAGAAAAATTAGTTTTAGTTTCATTTTAAATTCTATGTTTTATGTCATTTTTGCGAAGGCGGAAATCTTTATACGTCTTATTTATTAAGTAGACTTCAGTCTTCACGGAAATAGACAATACTATCTCAATTTACCAGTCTTTATCTGTTTGCACTTTTGACCCTTGAACTTTTTTAGCATTAATCTTATCCTGCACCTTCTTTTCTTCATTATTCATGGCTTCGAGCAAACTTTTTACCTGCTGAGGGGACAATTGCCCCTGTACTTGCTGTGGTTGCGACTGTTGATCTTCGGGTTTACCTTCTCCTCCTTTTTGGTCCTCCTCTTTATCACCTTCATCTTTAGGTTTTCCTTCATCCTCTTTTTCTTCGTCACCTTCATCTTTTTGATCTTCTCCTTGGTCGCCTTTATCATCCTGATCTCCATCTTTTGGATCCTGCTCTTTATCGCCTTGATCACCTTTTTTCTCTTCCTTGTCGTCTCCCTCTTTCTGATCTTTATTATCCTGGTTTTGATCTTTGTCTTGATTTTGATCCCCACCCTGATCATCTTTATTCTGATCGTTTTGTTTTTGTTCTTCTTCCAACATTTTTTTGGCTAACGCTAAATTATATCGGGTTTCATCATCTTTAGGATTATTTCTCAATGCATTTTTGTACGCTTCTACAGCTTCTTTATATTTTTTTTGCTCCATATAGGTATTCCCTTGATTATGGAATGCCTTATGTTTTTTCTCTTTAGAAGTTGCCGATTTTGAAGCTTCTGTGTATCGTTGGGTAGCTTCATCATACTTTTCGGAAGTATAATATGCATTGGCAAGATTATATTTTGCTGTTGGATCTACCGGATTTTTGGCTATAGCTTTACGATATTCTCCTTCCGCTTTAGGAAAATTACCATCTTTGGATAATATTTCATTTCCTGTTGCAACAAATTGCTTGGCCTCGGCAATGGTTTGCTCCCTGTCTTCTTCATTTTCTTGCGAAAAAAGGAGACCAAAATGTAAACAAAATATGAGTATTAAATATTGTTTCATCTTATTTTATTGTTCATTAAAAAGGTTCAGTTTTTTAACCCATGATGTTTTTCTTTCCAAAAAGAAAACATCTAAAAACAGCAACAACAAGGCTCCTGCTAAAAACCACTGAAACTGATCCTTGAAATCTGCAAATTGTTTGGCTTCAAATTCTTTTTTATCCATATTTTGCAGAATTGTGGTTACTTCTTCTACAACCTTGCTTGTACTTCTACCATCAATGTATGTGCCATTTGCTTCATTAGCGATTTCCTGCAAAGTTGTCGTGTTTAGCTTGGTAATCACAGTAGCACCTTGTCGATCCTTTTTGTATCGTTGTACTATACCATTACGTTTTATTGGAATTGGCCCTCCTTTTTCGGACCCTACTCCAATAGTAAAGATTTTAATTCCTTCTTTTGAAGCTTCTTCAGCAATAGAAGCTACATTACCCTCATGATCTTCACCATCACTAACAAGAAACAAGACTCTATTAGTTTGTTCTTCGTCATTATAGTATGTTTTTGCCAACTCTATAGCTTCATAAATTGCGGTTCCTTGTGAAGAAAGCATATCGGTATTCATGGCCTGTAGAAACATCTTACCCGATGCATAATCGGTCGTAATAGGAAGTTGTGGAAAGGCACTTCCGGCATAAGCTATAATTCCAATACGATCACTAGCCAGATTATTGATAATTTGAGTGATCAACTGTTTGGATTTTTCTAATCGGTTAGGCGCTATATCCTCGGCCAACATACTTTTTGATACGTCTATGGCAAAAACCACATCTACTCCTTCGCGTTTTACGGTTTCGAGCTTAGTCCCTATTTTAGGATTCACTAAAGCTACCACCATACACGCCAATGCTATACTAATCAGAAATATTTTTAAAATAGATTTAAAAATAGATTGATCCGGACTTAATTTTTTTAACAACGCTGCATCAGCAAACTTCTTCTGGGTGGTTTTTTTCCACACTAACACCCCTATAAACAACAGTATTAATACTGGAATACCCAATAACAACCAGAAATATATTTTTTCTTCTAATAAGTACATCTTTCTTTATACTTTTTATTTTTTCAAGGTTAATGCAAAGGCATTTATTTTTTCTTTTACCTCAATTGGGATGTTCTTATTTTCTACCCAGGTATGAATATCTCCCAAATAATTCATCCCAAGATATTTAGCACTTCTTGAAAAAGGTAAATTAAACTCCTTTGGTCTATCATTATCATTACTGCAACTTATAACTGCCATATTTTTACCGCGCAGCATTCTTCCGAAATCTTTTTCTTTATATAAGAAGTCTGAAATCCTATCTAAAAACGTTTTCATGATACCACTCATTGTATACCAATACACCGGAGTCGCAAAAATTATAGTTTGATAATTTTGAACTATACCCTTAAATAGGAAATTAAAATCATCACCCTCATTTATAAAATCATAATCAAAATGACCAATATCTTTTTGATTTAAGTCTATAATCTCAAAACCCGTTACGTCTTTCATATAGGATACTACATTAAACGTATCTCCATTACTTCTTGAACTTCCTAATATGATGATTCCTTTACTCAAATCCTTAAATAAAACTTCTAAACACTGTATATCTCAATAAAAACTCTACAAAAACTAACAATCCAGCTAACAATACCAATGATCTAAATTTTTCTTCGTAATTATAGAATTTGAATTCTTCGATATCTGTTTTTTCTAATTTATCTATTTCCTGATAAATTTGTTCTAATTTTTTGTTATTTGTTGCTCTAAAATATTTACCTCCGGTAGCTTTTGCTATTTCTTTCAGTAAATCTTCGTCAATTTCTACCTGTACCCTGCCGTATTGAAAAGACCCATTAGGTAAAATTGCTACCGGCGCCAATGCCATTCCATTAGTTCCTATGCCAATGGTGTAGGTTTTTATACCATATTCTACTGCTAATTCTGATGCAATTTTGGGATCTATAAAACCTGCATTATTAGATCCATCAGTAAGTAATATGATCACTTTACTTTTGGCTTTACTATCTTTTAGTCGATTTACTGAGGTAGCCAATCCCATACCTATTGCAGTTCCATTTTCTAGTACATTGTCGTATTTTACATCTTTCATACTCCCCAAAACAATAGATTTATCACTAGTTATGGGTGTTTTTGTGAAACTTTCTCCTGCATATACTACTAAACCAATACGATCATTAGGTCGATCTTTGATAAATTCTGCCGCAACATCTTTTAAGGCTTCTAATCGATTTGGTCTAAGATCTTTTGCCAACATACTGGCCGAAACATCGATAGCCATAACAATATCAATCCCTTTGGTCGTTTTTGTCTTTGTAGAAACATCTACCGTCCTAGGTCTTGCCAACGCTATAATGATCAAAGACAGGGCAATGAGCCTAATCAGGAACAAAGTTGGTTTAAGCTTAGTTAACCAGCTTGCCGAAGCTTTGAAGCCTTTTATGCTAGAGATTTTTAAAGCCGCTTGTTGTTTGTTACGTTTCCATATGTACCAGGCGATTGCCAATGGTAGTAGTAAAAACAACCAAAAAAACTGCGGATTTTCAAATACAAAATTTTCAAACATCATTCTTTGGCATTTTTAAGTTCTACAGAATTAAGAATGCGCTGTGCAACATCTTTCGCGTAGCGATCTTCTTCGTCGTATACCAGAGTGATTTGCTGAAACCCTCCATTCTCGGCAAAATTTAGCATCAGATACTCCTTTTTTTGTTCTTTTTGCGTAACTGTATTTTTTACCACAAGATTTCCAAACACCTTAACGCCTTTTGCGCCACCCAAGGTTTCATACTCTTCCTCTTTAACCGAGATATTTTTTGCTCCTTTAGATTCGAAATTTCCTACTACACCATCTACAACCTCGTCTAATTTCACTTCGGTGGGTTGATTATACAAAACTGTCGAAACCACAATCTGAAAATTCCCTTCAAGACTACCATACACAAAGGTTTCGTTTCCTTTTAGGGTTTGTCTTTGCTGATCTGTCATTTGGTAGACATTACGTATCAACACTCTAGGAGTAGAGATAGTGACAGGTGGTGATCCATATGCACTTGAAATCCACTCTGCATCTGCCAATTCTTTGGTAGGATGCCCAAATATAGAATCTACAACTACATCGTATCCTTTACTATAAATAAAGATTCCTAATGTAATAGCAATTACTCCAACACCGGCAAGACTTCCAAATATGATTTTCTGTCTTTGTTTCTTTTGGGCAACTGCTTTTCTATATTCTTCATCTGCCAACAACTCTTCTTCTGTGGGCTCCGGGATTGCTTCTTTGGTTTCATTTATTACACGCTCGATCACATTGCGATCTGCTTTTGCGGTACCTAAATCGGGTTTTGATCTGGCAAATTTGGCCATATCAGCAGTTTTAAGAACACTTTTTAGTTCTTCAATAATATGTTTGTCAAGGTTTAGAGCTCCTGATTTTATTTCTTCATCAAGGCGAATAATAAGTTCGTCTGTAGTACTTTCTAAAGCATGATCATATACTTCTTCATCAATATATCTACGAGCAGTTTCACTTAATTGCGAATAGTATTCTTTATGTGAATCTTGTTCTAATAAATGAGATTCATCAATTCTCTGAAGCGCTAACATGGCTTTTTCATAGGGCGGAAGCTCTTCTTCTTTTGCTGCTTTCTTCTTTTTTCTTCTACGAAGTAGAAAAACAACTCCTCCAATAATAAGTAAAGGAAGGCCTATTAGTAATAACCATTTTTTCCAATTGAAAGGAAATTTAGCTTCAACATCCTCTAGAGGCTTGATGGCATACATTTTTTGTTTGGTAGTATCCACCAACACATCTCTCACCTCAACTTTTAAGGAATCTGTAAAAAACACCTGATCTCCAACCATCACTTTTTGCCTTGGTATGGTGTAATACCCCGAATCAAATTGTGTCAATCCATATTCTTTGGTAAGCCCCAGTCGACCTCCATTTTTTGCAGTATCTATGGTATAAGATTCAATGACTTCTAAAGGAGTAAATGCCTTTCTATCTGGGAAAATCACAATCTGTGTAGAGTCGACTTCGACCTGCATTTTGTATCGAATCTCTTCTCCTATTTGAATAGAAGTTGAATCTATAGTTGCAGAGACTTGGGCCACACCCATTGTAGTCAAAAGTAACATGAAGGACATTAACAACATCCCTCTAACCCCATTCGAAGGGAGAAAAGAATTTCTCATTTTTTTAATTCGTAATTCGTAATTCTTCATTCGTAATTCTATACTATCCTCTTCTTTTAAAATAACCTAATAGTTTCTTTACATAGCTTTCATCTATTCGGCTACTTAATGAACCTGCACCACTACGGGTAAAACTATCTTTAAAATAATTTACCCTGTCCTGATAATATTTGCTATACTGTAACCGTGTTTTTTTAGAACTTGTATTGACCAGTAAAAGTTCTCCAGTTTCTTCATCTTCCATTTGTACCATCCCAAGATTAGGAATTTCTTCTTCTCGTCGATCATACACTCGTATTCCGGTCACATCATGTTTGCCTCCCACTATTTTGAGTGTTTGTTGATAATCGTCTGCAATAAAATCTGAAAGCACAAAAACGATGGCTTTCTTTTTCATCACGTTAGAAAAAAACTTTAGGGCTTCGGTTATGTTTGTCTTTTTACTTTTGGGCTCAAACTCTAATAATTCTCTTATAATTCGTAGTACATGAGACCTTCCTTTCTTTGGCGGAATAAAAAGTTCTATTTCATCTGTGAAAAGAATTAGTCCGATTTTATCATTATTCTGCGTTGCCGAAAAAGCTAATGTTGCTGCAATTTCTGTTATTATTCCTTTCTTAAATTGTTCTTGTGTACCAAATAATTGGGACCCCGAAACATCAACCATGAGCATCATGGTTAACTCTCGTTCTTCTTCAAAAACTTTTATATAGGGTTCATTATATCGGGCAGTTACATTCCAATCGATATTACGGACATCATCTCCAAATTGATATTGGCGCACCTCGCTAAAGGTCATCCCACGACCTTTGAAGGTAGAATGATATTCACCCCCAAAAATATGATCGCTCAGGCGACGGGTTTTTATTTCAATTTTTCGAACTTTCTTTAGTAACTCCTTAGTATCCATTTTTTCAGTTTGCAGTTTGCAGTCAGTTTTTATCGGTATCCAGAAAGCTACTGCTTACTAAATACTGATTACTGATTTATGGTACTTCAACTTCATTTACAATCTTATTAATGATATCTTCTGAAGTTACATTTTCGGCTTCAGCTTCATAGGTGATACCGATACGGTGGCGTAATACATCATGAATTACAGCACGCACATCTTCTGGAATCACGTATCCTCTTCGTTTTATAAATGCATAACATTTTGCCGCTGTTGCTAAATTGATACTACCACGGGGTGATGCTCCAAAATTAATTAGTGGTTTTAGTTCTTCTAAACCATATTTTTCTGGATAACGCGTAGCAAAAATGATATCTAAGATGTACTTTTCGATCTTTTCATCCATATACACTTCGCGAACGGCTTGTTGAGCATTAAGAATTTGCTCTAGAGAAACCACAGGGTTTACCTGTTCAAAAGATCCTTTTAGGTTGGCTCTAATAATAAGTTGCTCTTCATCTAATTTTGGATAATCGATAACAGTTTTTAACATAAAACGGTCTACCTGCGCTTCTGGCAAAGGATAGGTTCCTTCTTGCTCCACTGGGTTTTGTGTAGCCATTACCAAAAACGGTTTGTCTAGTACAAAAGTTTCATCTCCTATCGTTACTTGCTTTTCTTGCATTGCCTCTAGTAGAGCACTTTGCACTTTTGCAGGAGCACGGTTAATCTCATCAGCTAAGACAAAATTTGCGAAAATCGGACCTTTCTTGATAGAGAAATCATTCTCTTTCATATTAAAAATCAAAGTACCTACAACATCGGCTGGTAACAAATCCGGAGTAAACTGAATACGGCTAAAACTACCATGAACAGCTTTGGATAGGGTGTTAATCGCTAGAGTTTTTGCTAATCCGGGAACACCTTCAAGCAAAATATGTCCTTGTCCTAATAATCCTATAAGCAGACGCTCTACCATGTGTTTCTGACCCACAATTACCTTATTCATTTCCATGGTCAGCAAATCCACAAAAGCAGATTCTTTTTCTATTTTTTGGTTGATTGAAGCAATATCAATAGCACTATTTTCTTCCATCTAATTTATTTTTTTAAAGCCGTGAATTTACTATTCATAATTAAACATTGCAAATTGTCGAAATAATTTTCGCTCTCTTGTTAATTCTTGGTTAAATGTACTTCTTTAAGGAGTGTCTTCCCATAAATTTTAGAGTATATTTAAACTATTTTTACAAAAAAACTAGACATAGCAATATTCATCATTTTCATGATGAGTTTATCAAAAGACGAAACATCCATATTAGTGTTGCAATTTTTTAAAACTATGAAAGGACTATCTTTTTTCTCATACCTAATAGCAGGATTTTTCTTTATTGCCGCATTTGACGCATACGGTAACCAAAATTATCAATCTATGCTCATTTATGGGGTAATTGGTTTGGCTTTTATTTTAATTAAAATCTTCAAAAACAAGGAGTGAAATATTATTCTTAACAATCCATATGAAAACAGCATTAATTACCGGAGCCACTAGCGGAATTGGAAAATCAACCGCAATAGCACTGGCAAAACATAATATCAATCTCATTTTGTGTGGCCGAAGGCAAGAACGGTTAAAAGAACTGCAAAATGAGCTCAGCAAAACTGTAAACGTTCACATACTTAGTTTTGATGTTCGAGAAAAAGAAGCCGTTTTCTCTGCTATAGAAAGTCTTCCCGAAGCATTCAGTCAAATTGATATTCTGATCAATAATGCGGGTAATGCTCATGGCCTTGATCCAATACAAACTGGTAGTATTGATGATTGGGATGCTATGATTGATATTAATGTAAAAGGATTGTTGTATGTTTCAAAGGCAATAATTCCAAAATTGGTTGCTCAAAAATCAGGGCACATCATCAACATTGGTTCTATTGCAGGAAAAGAAGTATATCCCAATGGTAATGTATATTGTGCCAGTAAACATGCTGTAGATGCATTAAACAAAGGGATGCAGGTTGACCTTAATCCGTATGGTATCAAAGTAGGAGCCATTCATCCTGGTTTGGTTGAAACCGAATTTAGTACTGTGCGTTTTAAAGGTGATGATGAACGCGCTGACACCATATACCAGGGCTATGATCCATTAACTCCAGAAGATATTGCAGATATTATTGGTTTTGTAGTGACAAGGCCTTATCATGTTAACATTGCCGATCTTGTTGTATTTCCAACAGCGCAAGCTAGTAGCACCATCGTTAAAAAAAGTTTATAATTTCTTTATTCTCATTGCATTGCAGACCCAATAAAAATAGCTAAGTTTATCTGGGGAAAAGTTTCAATTGCAATTAGGAAAAGAATGATCAATAAACGTCTTCTTATAAAAAACCTGCTGGCTCATAATGACGAAAATAGTTTTTATGACAAGAAACGTAAGCTTAATATTGGCGAAAAAGAAGGAAAAGCCAAGTTCTTAAAACATATCTGTGCACTAGCCAATTCTAATCCCGAAAACAATTCATATATCGTTATTGGTGTTGAAGATGAAGATAACCAAATTGTTGGTGTAGACTTTTTTGATGATAGTAAAATCCAAAACTTAGTAAATGCATATCTGGATAATCCACCACTCGTAGCTTATGAGAATATCCCTTTTCCGCATTTGCCAAGTGATAAAGTAGTTGGCTTAGTTTCTATTCGCTCACAAGGAAACACGATGTGTTCGCTTCGCAAAAATATTTGGAAATATTATGGTGGCACTGTTTTTTTTAGAGATGGTAGTATGAGCATGCCCAAAGTATTTGATATCGAAATTAAAGATGTTAACTCAGATATTGTAAGTGCCATTGAAAGTCATGCGCAAAACAACATCGAACTCACCTTAGATGGCGTTTTTGATTTTATGAACTCCAGAAAAGATTATAACCCAAATTATAAAGTTTTTAAAGAGTATTTTGTAGTCTGTTGGGCCGCAAAAGAAAAAAGACAAAATGGAGAAACGTATTACTCCAGGGTAGATATTGAGCTGATTAATGAACACGTAAAGCTATTTTATTCAGAATTAGATGAAGTGAGTATTTCTTTAACCGATAATCAGTTTAAGATTATAGAATATGTGCAATTAGGTCTAAAGAATACGTATAAGTATTATCCCTTAGAAGAAGTAGTAATTACTTTTAAGGATAATGCCAGTTATGATATTGATAGCAAACTCTTGTTTCAACCTCCACAATTTGACCGTAAAACTTTATATCATTTGTATAATAGCAACAATGCATTGATTGAAAAGCTAAAAAACAAGATTCCTCTATCCAAAAATGAAGAGAAAGATATACTTAATCTGCCGGCAACCTATTTGATATGTTATTTTAATGATTTTAGTGAAGCAAAAGAGAAGTTAGAAGAAGCCAAACCCTATTTAAAAACCTATAATGATACTGTCTATAGCTTGTATAAAGAAAGTATCAGAATTGTTAGAAAAGTTAGATATAGCTAGAAGTAATTATATATTTTGAAATGTAATTTTTAACCCAAAACGATCAACTCTTAACTGGTATGAGCAGAACATTAGTCTTTGGAGATATGCATGGTGCTTTAAAAGCATTAAAACAACTCATTAAAAAAGCAAGAATCACTAAGGATGATACACTTATTTTTCTTGGAGATTACGTTGATGGTTGGAGTGAAAGTGCACCATTAGTATCTTTCTTAATACAGCTCAAAACCACACATGATTGTGTTTTTATACGAGGTAATCATGATGCACTATGTTATACCTGGCTCATGCAAAAGACCTATAACCCAGAATGGATAAAGCATGGTGGACAAGCCACTATGGATTCATATGCTGCTCTATCACAAGAAGAAATTAATACTCATCTTCATTTTTATGAGAATCTTATCAATTATCATGTAGTTGAGCATAATCGTCTGTTTTTACATGCCGGGTTTTCAAACCTTCATGGCCCTCACAGAGAATATTTTGATGAGACATTTTATTGGGATAGAACCCTTTGGGAAACAGCATTAGCAACCGATCCTAGGCTAGAAAAAACAGATCCGATTTATCCTGCACGATTATTACTCTTTGATGAAATATATATAGGTCATACTCCTGTAACCAGAATTAATCAAACTACACCTGTACAAGCTACTTGTGTGTGGAATATTGATACCGGTGCTGCTTTTAAGGGTCCTCTAACTGCAATTGATATTGATACAAAAGAATATTGGCAAAGCGATCCCGTTCATCTATTGTACCCTAATGAAAATGGTAGAAATTAGTTTTTTTTACCCGCCAGATTGTCTCAAATTATTTTTTCTATATCTTAAAAAACAAAAAGAAACTGTAAATTTGTTAAAAACAAACTCATATTTACCTGATTAATAGGTTCTTAGGTTTTGTTTTGTGCCTCATCAACATTTATACACCTATTTTTAGATAATTCCCCTATCTATATCTTGCTATGTAAAGACTGCTAACTCATGCAACAATATTATAAACTTCTACTATTCTCCATTCTAATATTGGGCATGACTGGGTATGATATTAATGCACAAAATGATAACAAACAGCATAGAATCGAGATCCCCATAAAGATCTACAAAACTACAAATGACACACTACTTATAGATCAGATAACAGAATCTGATCATCTATTTCTACCTTCTAGTTCGTTTTCAGAAAAAACCAAACCCACAGATACCTATTGGATAAAAATTGATTTTATAGAAGAGCTCGATGCTTTAAAAAAAGACTCATTGTGGTATCTCAACCTCAATAAGTATAACTTTAGTTATGCCTCTATTTTTTATGTAGCAAACAACAGTATAGTAGAAAAACTTTTTGGATCCTTTAATGATCCAAAAACAACGAAGTCCATTCTACATCCTTCTGGCATAGCCTTTAAGACCAACTCTTTAATTAAAAATCGGTTTTTGTACCTCAAAGTAAAACGTGTAAAATATTTTGAATCCGTTAGTTCATGGAAGGTGTATTATGTTTCTAAAGAAACACAAAACCTAAACAGTCAATTTTATTCTTGGGAAGACATTAAAACGTTAATTCCTAAATATTTGTTTACTGGTATTTGTCTAATCATGTTTATTCTAACATTTGCCTTTTATATCACTTCCAAAAAAATCGAGTTTTTGTTTTACTCGCTGTACGTAATTTGGTTATTTGTTTATTTAAATGGAGATGTTCTTAGAACCAATAATTTGCTGTTTGGCGGGGATACCATTGTAAGTTATTGGCTTTTTCAAATTGCACAAGTATTCATTAATCTATTCTATGTGCTTTTTGTGATGTATTATCTGGATACAAAAAGAGAATACCCCAAGCTATGGTATATCATAAATGTCATTATTTCAATACTCTCTGTAATTATTATATTGGATACCCTATTTTTTTATATTGAATACTTTACTGGACATCTTTTTATTATGAATGTTCAGCGTTTGGTAATGACACTTTTTGGTGTAGGCGGAATGTTTTATCTACTTTTTTATGCCAAAGACCGTTTGCCTTATTTTATTGTTACCGGATCATTTTTATATATGATCGGAGCTTGGTTTTTGTTTTTCTTCGGAAACACCACCTATATGATAATGGGATCAGCACTCGAAATCACAGTTTTTGCACTAGGATTAAGCTATAAAATCCAGCAAGAGCATATAGAAAAAATACACTATCAAAAAGAATCTTTTATAAACAATAATAAAGCTTTAAGGGCTCAAATAAATCCCCATTTTATTTTTAATTCTTTAAATTCAATTCAAAATTTAATTCTTTCAAATGATAAAGAATCAGCGGTCAAATACCTTAATAAATTTAGCCTCTTAATGCGAAACCTCTTAGAGAGTTCTATAGAAACCAGCGTTATTCTTTCAGAAGAAATAAAGCTTCTTAAAAAATATTTGGAGCTAGAATCTCTACGTTTTGATAACACTTTCAACTACACTATAGAGCTCGAAGAAAACCTAAACCCTGATGCTATAGAAATACCAATGCTTATTGTACAACCCTTTATAGAAAATGCAATTCTGCATGGATTATTAAACAAAAATGGTACAGACAAAAACCTTGCTATTCGCTTCAAAACAAAACAAAATACAATCATTTGCGAAGTAGAAGATAATGGTGTAGGAAGAAGTAATTCTTCAGAGATAAATTCTATTCTCAAAAAAACTAACAAATCCAGGGGTGTTGAAGTAACTAAAAAAAGGTTACAACTGCTGGATCCATCTAAAAACGAAAATAATATAGAATTTATTGATAAAACAGACCATACTGGCCAACCCTTAGGTACTAAAGTTATTATTAAAATACCAACTGAATATAGTTTTTAATATGAGTATTACAGCAATCATAGTTGACGACGAAAAACACTGTAGAGAAACGCTACAAAATTTACTTCACGTATACTGTAAAGAAACAACCATTCTCGAAATGGCAAATTCTGTTGATGATGCTAAACATAAGATTTTACAACATAAACCCGATGTAGTGTTTCTTGATATCGAATTAGGATCAGGAAGTGGTTTTGATATTTTAACACAAATCCCCACTATTCATTTTGAAGTCATTTTTACAACGGCATTCGAACAATATGCAATAAAAGCTGTGAAGTTTAGCTCTTTGGACTATTTGCTAAAACCCATTGACCCGGAAGAACTAAAAAATGCAGTCAAAAAGGCCCAGCAAAAAAAAGATCAATCTATCTATAAAAAGCAATTAGAAACTTTAATTCATAATCTAAAGCAACAACCAAAACTTCATAAAATATGCTTGTCCACCGCAGATGGGTTTGAATTTGTTGACATCGAAGATATTTTGTATTGCAAAGCCAATGGATCGTATACCTCGTTCATTCTAAAAAATAAGATCTCTTTGTTGGTTAGTAAGCATCTAAAAGAATATGAAAATTTATTACAAGAACAACGCTTTATGAGAACTCATAACAGTTATCTCGTAAATTTAAAAGAAGTCAAAAAATTTGTAAAATCTGATGGTGGTTATATCATCATGAATAACAATGATACCATTGGAGTCTCAAAAAACAAAAGAGATCAATTTTTAGATGCTATGAATATGCTATACTAGATCACCTCTTAAAAAAACCTCTGATTAAAAGTGGTTTCGTTGAAAAACTATTATTTTTTAGAATACTAAAATTAATTTTTCATAAACCTATCAATTTTGTAGCTTTAAGACTCAAATATATAAATACGCTAGAATGGGAATTTTTGATCAAATAAAAAACAAACTCAGTCATGAGTTTATTGATATAGTAGAATGGTTAGATTATACAGATGACACCATTGTACATCGATTTGAACGTTATCAAAATGAAATAAAAAATGGTGCTCAACTTATTGTTCGTGAGGGGCAAACTGCAGTATTCATTAATGAAGGACAACTTGCAGATGTTTTTGCACCAGGGACATATACTTTAAATACGCAGAATTTACCCATTTTAGCCACATTAAAAGGTTGGAAATACGGTTTTAACAGCCCATTTAAAGCCGAAGTCTATTTTGTAAACACTCATTTATTTACCGATGAAAAATGGGGTACTAAAAACCCTATTACTTTAAATGATGATCGCTTTGGTTTGGTTGAAATTAGAGCATTTGGAACGTATGCTTTTAAGATTAATGATGCAGGTAAATTTATTATCGATGTTGTAGGGACAGATGCTAATTTTACGAACTTTGAAATCAATGAACACCTTAAAAGTTTAATTTCTACACGATTTACAGATACTATAGGCGAAGCCAATCTTCCTATAGAATTATATGCTGCCAATACAACCGAATTATCTGAAACTTGTCAGGAAGTAATGCAACCTGAATTTAATTCTGTAGGTATTTCTTTGGAAAAATTCTTTATAGAAAATGTTTCTATGCCAGAAGAATTGAAAAAAGAAATTTTTGAGTATAGCAGAATAGATAAGCTGGACTTAGATAAATTAACCAAATTTAAAACCGCCAAAGCTATTGAAGCCGCAGCCGCTAATGAAGGTGGTACTGCTGGAGCAGGAATGGGAATGGGAATGGGGTTTGTACTTGCACAACAAATGGGTGGTATGATGAATCCTATGGCTGGACAACAAGCCATTCAACCTCAGCATACTTCACCAGTTGCTCCACCACCAATGCCAGTACAAGTTCAATACTTTTATGCCAGTAATGGTCAACAAGCCGGACCCGTATCTTTTGATCAACTAAAAGCGTTATTTGCCAACAGAACCATTAATAAAGATTCATTAATTTGGAAACAAGGAATGGCAAATTGGACAGCATTAAAAGACATTGAAGAACTGAAATCATTTTTAGGTGGAAATACACCTCCTCCATTACCTGGAGTATAAATTTGTTTCGTTTATATTCACTAGATTTTCGGTGTTAGTATCTCTTGAACAGTACACTAAGCCGAAAATGATATTCATCTATGGAAGAAGAAAGAAAAGCAGTTTCAGAACAAAAGAAATCCTGTATTAATTGTGGTGCAGAATTAAAATATAAACCCGGTACTACAGAAATCACTTGCGAGTATTGTGGGCATCAAGAAACAATTGCCAAAGATGAAAGTGGTTTTAAAGAATTAGAACTTTTGCCTTATCTTGAAGAGATGGGTTCTCAATCCCACTCTGAAGAGATCATGATGTTGCATTGTAAAAATTGCGGTGCTAATCAACATATTGAAGAAAACTATAAATCCTTGCATTGTGTTTATTGTACAATGCCCTTGATTATTGAAGATGCCTATAAAGAAGATTGGATATTACCAGGAGCTGTTCTACCGTTTCAATTTGATCAAAAAAAATCACATCAAATCTTTACTGCATGGGTAAAAGGATTATGGTTTGCTCCTAATAATTTAAAAAAAGCGGCTTTAGATCCTCAAAACACCAAAGGGTTATACTTACCTTATTGGACTTTTGACGCCCAACTCTACGCTTCGTATACCGGGCAACGAGGTGACTATTATTATGTAAGTGTTCCATACACCACTACAGTAAATGGTAAAACCGTGCAAAGAACACGACAAGAACGTAGAACAAGATGGACCAATGTAAGCGGAAATATAAGTGGTTTTGTTGATGATACGTTGATCAAAGCTTCGCATCAAAGAAAAAACCCTATCCCCTCAAAAATATCGAATTGGAAACTTGATGCTCTCGAACCATTTAATACCAATTTTTTATCTGGATTTGTAACCGAAAAATATACTATTCCTTTAAAAGATGGTCATTTATCATCTACAAAAGAGGCTGAAAAAATTGCCACCTCCTGGGCACGGCGTGATATTGGTGGAGACACTCAAAGGGTTAGTGGAATTGATATGAATCTAAGCGAACAAACGTTTAAGCACATTTTATTACCTGTATATATTAGTGCCTATACTTATTCTGGAAAAAAATATAATTTTTTTATTAATGGTCAAACCGGAACCATCTCTGGTAAAAGACCTTATTCTTTCTGGAAGATATTCTTTTTAGTACTATTTATACTTATTCTAATAGCAATAGCGATAATGTTATCAGAATAATCGAGGCAATTTGTATCTTATTTTGGAAAGTTAAAACGAACTATTTCGTATATCTTCTCTTTACCTGTACTAGAGCATACATTTTGTTGAACTACCAGAGTAACTTTTTTTGTAGGATTAAAATGTTTCTGAAGCGCTTCAGTATCAACATAACTTTTTTCGAATACAAAAGTCATTTCCTGGCCTTCAGAAAACAAATTAGTGACTCCGGATCCAAATTTATTAATCTTATCCACCTTGATTTTTATAGCCGCCTTAAATGGTTTTTCGCATACTATTTTAGTCGTAAAGAATTCTATTACAGATCCACTAAAATATACTTTCTTAGATTCTGAACTATTATATTCCTCAGCATGCATATTCGTAATTTCATTATCCCAGGGATCTCCTAAACCTGGTATTTCAATTTTTGGTTTTCCCTCTTCAGTATTTTCAACCTTATCTTTCTCAGTGTTAAGGCTCGTATTTTCTTGCGCAACGCTATTTGTTTTACAAGAAAACGAAGCGATAAGGATTAAAATATATAAGAATTTGTACATCCTATAAAAATAAAAAAAGGGAGTCGATATATCAACCCCCTTTTTCTTAAAATATCAAAATTTCTTTTATTTATATACCTCTATTTCTTAAGTAATTTAAAAGTCAATTCTTCTCCTGATGCTTTTGATATTTTTACAAAATAGAATCCACTATTAAATCTAGAAGCATCCCATTCAAAATTTGAGCTCAGATTATTTCTTTGATATATCATATTACCAGTAATATTATAGACTGCAATAGATACTTTCTCTTGTGATTTAAAGTTATTTAAATTAAAAGTGAAACGATCTGAAGATGGATTAGGAGACACAACAGCAGTGTTACTTACATCTAATGTTGCTAATGTAGCAGGCTCAGATCCTGCAGTTTCGTTATCTCCTCCAGATATTGTTCCATATAGGTTAAATACTTGATCAACAGGTCGATCAGAAAAAATAGAACCAGTTGGTGTCCAATCAACAGCTCCTACACCAAATAGGTCAAACTCATCTCTAAATAAAGACTCCTGACCAAATGCAGCATTTTGAGAAGACCAAAACCATTGGGTTGCACCTGGGTTAAATGTTAAATTCACATAAACAGATATCCAGTAATTTCCACTTTCTAATATTAAAGGTTCTGGAAGCGCTAGATTTAGGTTTGTGTCGTTTGGATCAGATAGTGGAGCAATCTGCCCGCTATTATAAATCTCTTCTCCAGGAACTCCTGCATTATTTTCATAAACAACTACCGTTGCATTGGTAAGCGCTGGAGAATTATTAACCGCACCAAAAGCCAACACTCTCTCAATGGTCCATGTATCTCCCTCTGGGATGCTAAAATCATCTGCTGTGTTTAGTAAAGCACCAAAATCTGGGAAAAATTGAGATATAGAAGAACCTGCTCCTCCACCTTCTTGATTATAAATAGGAAGTTCAGAAACTGTAATTGTAAATCCTTCTGCTACTTCTTCATTACCAGAGGAAGCAAGAAGCACTATAGTAGCCTTATCTCCAATTTCTGCATTTTGTCCTGTAAACTCTATACTTAATGTATTGCCCTCTAGAGTAGCTGTAACCAGATCTGAATTAGTATTCTGTAATTCTACATTTATTGCGCCTCCGTTTGAATTAACAAATAAGCCATCTACATTTACCTCAAAACTTTCAAGTGAATTAATATCCGCTGTTACATCGTCTAACAAATACGCAACGCTTAAAGAAGACTCGGGTAATTGATTAAATATTGGGAATCTTGCACTAAACAAACCGTTACCATGAGCGGCTGCAGCAATAAAACCATCCTTACGAGTTGCAACTTCAGGAATCACATTATTACCGATAACAATGTTTTCTTTTCTCCAAACCGTATTACTACCATTTAATCTACTTGTAGAATACAATCCTGTACTTGTTCCGGCGAATACTCTCTGTACTCTTGCTCCTAAGAACCCTTGGCTACCTCCTAAAAATGCGGTACTTCTTACAGATGGGCCATCTCCTGTTCCGTCTCGGTTTTGCTCAAGATTACCACTGATATCGGTCCATGTTTCTCCTCCGTTTTCTGTAAGAAATAAACTTGGGATATTGTAGTTAGAATATGTAACAATTACTCGATCAGAATTTGACGGGTCTACATTTATATCAGTTACAAAACCAGATGGCAACCCTTTTCCTGTTGTTAAATCTACGGCTACCTGACCATCTACATTGGCATTATCCATTCTAAAAACGGTTCCGTTACTTGTTCCATAATACAATCTATTCGCAATAGGATATTTTGAAACGTCTAATGAAGAAATTGAAAAATCTCTTTGATTTGGGTCTGGGTTACCTGGAATCTCACTATTTTCTAAATTAACCCAATTTACTGTAGCATTAGAATTGTTGAATAAGGGAACCTCATCAAGATTATTATTTCTCCATATTCTTCTTCCTGCAGGAAGATACATGATATTATCATTATTAGGATCTAATACAAAAGGTGCAATAAATGCGAATCCTGATGCACCGGCAGGAGTAATTCTTGTAAATGCCTGCTCTACACCAGCTTCATCATAATTGAATCTAAAAATACTACCGAGCTGAGAAGATACATACCTTGTTCTTCCACCATCAGAAATAGCACTATATGATCCATCACCTCCAAAAAGATCTACCCATGGCTCAACACCATCAGTAGAATTTGTATACCAGGTACTATTATCCTGGAAACCCGCTGCTAAGTCATCACTATTTGCTTCAGGATCAAACGACACATGATATGGCTGAGTCGTTAAATACCCATTGCTTAAAGAAGTCCAATCTACTGGTTCTCCTCCACTCAAGCTGGTTGTAATATCTTCTGTAACAGAAACTCCTCCATCATGACCAGATAACACCTTGTTAGGATTTGACGGATAAAATACTAATGCATGCTGATCAGGATGTTGATCAGTGTATAAACCAAAGCTATTACCATTAGCAGAAGTATATCCTCCAATCCAACTCTCAGGGCCTACTGGTGTAGTAAAGCCATCCATTGATCTATATAAATTAGTTCCTCCTATGAAAACCATATTAGAATCTGCCGGGCTTACTTTTACTAGCATATCATACCCGCCTTGAATATTGTAAACTCCTCCTCTTGATCCAAAATTAACTGGAAGGTTTACAGTAAGATCGGTCCATTTTTCTTCTGCCGCAGCATCATATTTGAATAAAAATGACTGTGGTGTATTATTACCCCTATTAGCCATAAAGAAATATACAATATTTCCATTAGAAGGATCAGATCCCATAACAGTTCTAAGAAACTGCGCTGGTATAAAATCAGGGTTTATCTTTGTCCAAGTATCCCCGTCAGAAGAGGTAAATATACCATTATTCACTTCACTATTATCATCCATTGTTGCATAGATCTGCCCTGTTGCAGTGATATGAACTTCTGCAAGAGTACTCGTACCCCCCTCTAACACTTGTGTAAAAGTACGTCCGCCATCTTGTGATCGCTGTATACCCGTGTAAGAAGCAAGATAAACATCTCCAGTAACCGGATGTATTTCAATTGAATTAATAAGGTCGAAATTAGAATCGGTAGTAGGGTCACCATCATCTGTACTTCTTAATTTTTCCCAGGTACGTCCACCATCACGTGATTTATACACACCTTCTCCTCTAAAGTCAGCACCGCCATCTCTTGCAGAGTTTCCAATAGTTTCTCCAGATGCATAATACCATGTAAAACTTTTTCCTGGTCTTGGATCTTGAACAATAGCGGTAATACTTGGATTTTGGAAACGTCTTGTTACTTTTCTCCAAGACTGACCTCCATCTTCAGATCTCCATAATCCTCCAGAAACACCTCCTGCCAGAATTACGTTTTCATTGGTGCGATCAATGGCCAAGGCCCTCGTTCTACCCCCTACATTCCAAGGTCCTCGATTTTTCCAATACGAAAAACGACCTCTACTAGAAGATTTTGCAGTAGTAGCTAATGACTTTCTCGATACATCGCTCACCTTAATTTTATCAGAAAATTTTACTTCTGCTTCACGAATGCCTTTCGGAACCAACCCTGTATTTGGGTCTACTAATAGTTGCCTCTCATATTCTATCCTTGCCTTTAGGTTTTCACCTACTCTTTGAGGTTTAGACGATCGCGACGTACCTGACTTGCTTTCATAAAGTTTTTGAGACTGTCGATAAACTTGTTTACCGTTAATTTGGTCTTGTTGAACTGTAATACCTGACTGTTGGGCATTAGAAGTAATAGTCCCCAACAAAACTACTCCCCAAACAGATAGTTTGAGGTAACATAGAATTTTTTTCATTTTTTAAGCTGATTTGTGAATAGTCGATAAATCTAGCTCAATTTTTTACGTTTTTTCTTAAAAATTTTTAAAAATTACTGTTAAAAATTAGTTTTTTTCTAACAAAACCTCAAGATTTTGGGTAATTACATGACAGATGTCTTTCTCTACAACTACGGGATCAGTTATTTTGGTTTGATATCCATTTTTACGAACTTCAATGATATAGGTTCCCACGCGCTCATAAGCTCCAAAAAAAGTATTATTTCCTGAAAAACTTGTAAGGGTTTCTTTATACTCTCCGTCGGTAATAATTACCTCTACTCCTTCAACCAAAAACATTTCATCTATTGCATCTTTTACTCTTACTTCTATGCCTGGTCTAGCCTCTAGTGTGCAAAAAATTGGGTCCTCGGTTTTATCATCATCATTATTACAAGCCCAAAAGGCTATTACTATGCTAATAAAAACTAATCTCTTCATCTAACTATAAATAATACATTAATACTTGTATAAAAGATGTGTTTTAAAAGATAGGGTTGCGTTATTTTAACTTTTTTAGGAAATATATTCTTTATAAACAGCAATAGGAATTAAGGCTGTCCATCCACAAAAATCTTTTTTTGCTGGCATACCATATGAGATCAAATCGGGAGAATAGTTTTCCCAAAAAGTACCTGTTGCTACAAATACTTCGGCTACAGAGGTGTAGATTTTTTGGGCCAATCGTTTAGCCAAATCATTTTGTTCACAAACTGTTAGCCCCTTTAAAACCATATAAGCTGTTGGTGCCCATACACCACCTCGCCAATAATCTCCCCACCCTTTATAATCTATATCATCTGCAGAAAGTGCGGGCAGTGGAGTACGTCTTCCAAATTCTTTTGGGTTTTCGAGATGCGCTAAAAATGATTCCATTCTATCTTTGGGAACTATTTTTCCTAATAATGCCCAGTACATGCCTATATGTTTCCGTGGAATTTGTTTCTCAAAACCTAAATCATAATATATTTGATCTTCTTCATTCCAGCATAATTCATTAACGGCTTTGGCTATATTTTCATGAATTTTAGAATACCTATCTATATCATTAGATGCATCTATGCTTTGAGCTATTGTTTTGAGTTGATCGGCAAACATTGCCATTTGACAAGAGAAATCTACTAACCTGCCTTGTTTGTTCCACAGGCCTTGCAAAGTTTTTGGGTATTCTGCAACAAATGTGTTTAACTTCACCTCTCCGGGAGCACTCATTTTTTCTAATTTCTCGCCTAATTCATGATGGGTCATACCATTACCATCATTGTCCCAACCTTGAGGGTACCTCTGAATATTATCCATCCCCATTCCTAAGGTATCGGCATAAAACAGATGATCATCCATCTGATACGTCGCTACCAAAAACTCAAAGTTCTTTTTTAGAATTGGATACACCTTCTTTAGCCGTTCTTTGTCTTTTGTAACCGAATATATCTCTAGTTCGGCAAATGCTAATAACGGAGGGTTTATTGAAACCGGGTGATCTTTTGACCAAAGTGGGGATCCATCATGGCGATATTCTCTGCAGATGTACCCATCTTTTTCCATTTGCTCATAAAAATTATCTAAAGCTTGGTACACGGGCAGTTCATCCAAATGATATTTTGCAAAGCATACCATAAAACAAGTATCCCAAAGAAAAATGTTCTGAGAAAATGCGGCATCGATAAAGGGTTTTTTAAAAAACACTTCACTGTCTCCTCCTCGTACTTTGGCTTTTGTAATTTCTAGAGCCTTATCATACATCTGTTTTGATACTTCTGGAGTAACCTTAAATTCTGAAGGACAATCCTTATTCGCTTTTTCTTCAGTTTTTTTACTTTCAGTTTTTGTAGTACAGCCATATGTTCCCGCCAAACCTATGGTACCCGCTGCAATACCGATTTTTTTTGTGAATTCTCTTCTTTTCATGATAAGCCCATTAATTTCCAGAAAGTTACGTAATAGATGGTATTCAACAAAAAAAGCACCCCATGATGGAGTGCTTTTAACTATTTTATAAGAAATACAATCTACAAATCGAATTTGATTCCTTGTGCTAATGGCAATTCTGTAGTGTAGTTTATTGTGTTTGTTTGACGTCTCATATATACTTTCCAGGCATCTGATCCAGATTCGCGTCCTCCTCCGGTCTCTTTTTCACCACCAAAAGCACCACCAATCTCGGCCCCTGAAGTACCAATATTTACATTAGCAATACCACAATCTGATCCTGCATGCGATAAGAAACGCTCAGCTTCTCTTAGATTATTGGTCATAATCGCAGATGATAATCCTTGAGCAACACCATTTTGCACGTCGATTGCATCTTCTACATTTCCGCTATATTTTAAAAGATACAATACCGGAGCAAAAGTTTCATGCTGTACGATCTCAAAAGAATTATTAGCTTCTGCAATGGCTGGTTTTACATAACATCCGCTTTCATATCCTTCTCCAGAAAGTACACCGCCTTCGACAACGATATTTCCACCTTCTTGTACTACTTTTTCGAGCGCATTTTGATATCCTTTTACCGCATCTGTATCAATTAATGGACCTACATGATTATTTTCATCTAACGGATTACCAATTCTTAATTGCCCATAGGCATCAACCACTGCTTTTTTGACTTTGTCATAGATAGAATCATGAATAATCAATCTACGTGTTGACGTACAACGTTGACCTGCAGTACCTACAGCACCAAAAACAGCTCCAATTACTGTCATTTTGATATCAGCATCTGGAGTAACTATTATGGCATTGTTTCCTCCAAGTTCTAAAAGAGATTTTCCTAAACGTTGTCCAACGGTTGCTGCTACGATTTTACCCATTCGGGTAGATCCCGTTGCCGAAACTAAAGGAACACGTTTATCTGTAGTCATCATCTCTCCTACTTTATAATCGCCATTGATTAGACATGAGATTCCTTCAGGTAAATTATTTTCTTTTAACACTTTAGCGATAATATTCTGACATGCAATTCCGCATAATGGCGTTTTTTCACTTGGTTTCCAAACACAAACATCACCACAAATCCATGCTAATGCTGTATTCCAGGACCAAACAGCTACCGGAAAATTGAATGCAGAAATAATCCCAACAATTCCAAGTGGGTGATATTGCTCATACATTCTATGACCTGGACGCTCTGAGTGCATTGTTAACCCATGCAATTGTCTTGATAACCCAACAGCAAAATCACAGATGTCGATCATTTCTTGTACTTCACCAAGACCTTCTTGATACGATTTTCCCATCTCATAAGAAACTAGTTTGCCTAGAGGTTCTTTAAGTTTTCTCAGCTCTTCTCCAAATTGTCTTACGATCTCTCCACGTTGCGGAGCAGGCATTACTCTCCATGATTTAAACGCTTCTGATGCTGTTTGAATTACTTTCTCATAATCATCTTTTGTAGTAACCTCTACTTTACCGATTAGTTCTCCATCTACCGGTGAGTATGATGAAATTGTTTCTTGAGAAGAAAACCAATTTGCTCCTGTTGAAGTTCCTTTATTATGATCTGAAACGCCTAATTGTTGAAGCGCTTCCTGAATACCAAAATCTACTATTGTTGCCATAATGTTTGTTACTTTTAAAAATGTAAAGATACTGTGTTTTGAAGATAAATTAAATTTTGATCGATTCTAAAGTTAATTTTGAATGAATTTTTAAAAAACCTTACATAAAAAAATCAATTTAGCAAAAAAATAAAGTTTTATAGATTGATTTGATTTAATCAAATGCAACCATTTCTCCGGTTTCTCCTAGCTCCCATTTGATGTCAATTCCTGATTGAAACATTTCTTTCAGAGCGGGCATACTCTCTTTTGTGACTCCTTCAGAATAACCACTTATTTTCTTTAGGTTTTTAAGATTGATAAATACTTTGGCGTTCACTTCAAATTCGGCAAAAAAATGTAACTCTTTTAACTTGAGCAGATCGGCAATTGCATCAATATCTTCTTGCTTTTTTGGATCTACGTAAAGGTATTTCAGCTCTTTTAGGTTTGATAAGGCTATATTTACCTTAGACATGGTATAGCATGAATATAGATTTAAATATTGAAGATTTTTTAACCCTGATAAAGGCGTAACATCTTCAAAATCATTTGATTCTAGCTCAACAAGATACAACCCCCTAAGCATTTTAATAGGTTCTAACGTCTTCAACCCCATGCTTGAGGCAAAAAGAGCTTTCAATTGGGTCATTTCTTGTAGGTCATGCCTTGTTGGTGGATCAAAAACTACATTAGGATAATTGTTCTTAAAATATGCTGAAGTAACCATACCTAAACATCGCGTAACCACACTATTAAAAAGTTCATGTCTTTGTATATGAAGGTTTATTTGTAGTATATGTTTCCAGGTATCAGATAATGCTTTCCACCAATCTGTTAATTCTTTTTCTGAATATTCAGTATTCACCGCCGCAGGCTCTAGTAGAAATTTTCTGTTTTTTATGTACTTTGGAACATAGTCCTTTGCATAGTACCCCTCAAAAGAAAAGGCTGCAGACTCCCACTCAGAACCTTCGATAACATGCGAAATAATATGCCGTTGCTTAACCGTAATTTTTAATGTATATGATGGATTAGGGTCCTCTTGATGAGCCTCATATGCTTCTTCGGGAAAATCCCATGTTTCTTTATAGGTTAACCAGGCATCTAAACGATCAAACCAATGTGGATAGTTTTTATGGTCTAAAACCTCAACAGATTCAATATATTTTTCTATTTCTTCACAAAATTTAGAATACTCGGGTTTTAATGTAATATGATGTCGGGTTTCCTCTTCTATCCCCATTGCCGAGATCTCCTTGCCGTTATAACTCCAATCTCCTTGATTTTCAATATTTTTATATTCTTCTTCTGTAATATCTATAGACTTACCATAACAAAACTCTTTTAATGGATTAAGTTCTGCCCTTAGCTCTTCGGTGATTAATTTATTAGCCTCTTCTTGAGTGATTGGATACTGTTGCCAACCTGCATTATAGATATATTCATTCTCGATACTGTTAAACTGCTCAAGTATGATCTGAAAAGCATAACTAAAATCGTCTCGTATAGGATGTTCATCAGGATGTATAATTTCTACTTCAACTTCAAGCGTGTTTTCTTCCTTTGAAAGAATATGAATGCGTACTAAACTAGACATAGGCTACCTGTTGCTTTTTAATGGATAAAATTGATCTTGTTGGTTATTCTTCAGAAACAAATCGTTTGTCCGTGGGCATCTCTGTACCACAATTATTGCAGGTTCTTAACGCCTTGCTTCCATAAAAATGTTTAAAGTGTTTCAGAAAGTCTTTTTCAATATCATTCAACTTAAAATACACCTCGTGTAGTTTGGTATTGCAATTATCACAAAACCACAATAGCCCATCTTCTGCTTCCTGATCTACTCGTTTTCTTTCAATCACCAAACCAATAGATCCCTCATGACGAACTGGAGAATGCGGCACTTTGGCCGGATGCAAATACATATCACCCGGACCAAGAGTCATGGTTTTCTTTTTTCCTTCTTCTTGAATATGCACTTCGATCGTACCTTCTAACTGATAGAAAAGTTCTTCGGTCTCGTTATAATGATAGTCTTTTCTGGCATTTGGACCTGCAACAATCATTACAATATAGTCGCCAGATTCTTTATATAAATTTTTATTGCCTACGGGTGGTTTTAGTGTGTCTCTATTTTCTTCAATCCACCGGGGAAGATTGAATGGTTTTTGAATCGCCATATATTACTTTTTAAGGAATATAAAAGTAAGGAATTGCAGAGGAAACTTTCTAAAAATTGAAGGAATGTTGTTGCTAAACTAAAAGAATAAAGCGAACCGAAGTTCGCTTATATTAAAAATTAACAACCGGTGTCTTCGTATTCTAAAGCTCCATCGGTTGGACACGGAATAGAACAGGATTGAGTAATCAATATCGGAAAAGAACTATTACCTGGTCTAAAAACGCAGGTGCAACAATCGTCAAAAATTGGAATAGCTCCTCCGGTTACAGATTTTTGTTCATTCTTGGTTAATTCTTTGACATTTTCAATGTTTAAAATTTTTTTCAGCATAACTTAAGTTTGATTTGTTAACGTAATTAAAGTTACGAAATATTATATTTCAATTCTTAATTTTTGAGAAATTAATACCTGAATATCAAGTGTATAACAAAAGTTGAGTGAGGGTTGTTTTTTTCATAACTTCATGACCTTTTTAAAAAAGAAATCGCTCAAACAAGATTTCTCCTGTAGAGCGATTCCCAACTAAATAACCAACCAAAAAATTTGTGTCGTAAAGTGCTACCTTACTTTTTATTTTTAAAGCTTTCTTAACTTAAGATCTGCTTTTTTTATTCTTTTTGTTTCGTTTTGGACTTTTTTACCGTTTTTAGAACTCTTGAATAATAAGTGTCCTCTTCCCTTAAATTGATACACCGTACCTGATCTTGGATGAAATAATTCTATTTCACTGTCATTAATAACGGATAACTCAAAGAATTCATTGTCCAAAAAGCTGTAATCAAGTGTTAAAGTTTTCCTATAAAAGTTATCTGCAATATCATAAACCTCGTAATGCCCTATATAATCGTAAAAGATATCATCAATAGGAATTCCGTTTGCATCTTCAGAACTTTTAAAATTATCTCCAGAACCGTAGTACAGGAATTTTAAATAGTTTTCGTTATCAAATTCATTAAGTACACCATATTCACTGGTATATACTTTTTCCCAGGTCTCATATTCCTGAAGAAAATAATGAATATTGTCATAAAATACCTTGTCATAATCAAAAGTATTTCTTTGATACCCGATCAAATAATAGCTTGTATTAGTAACCCCGTCATACAACTCGATTTGATTACTAGAAAGTTGAGTTACTCCAAGTCTATATACGCCATCAATGTCATGATTAACATCTACTTCTGAGCGATAGGCATCATAATACCCTACATCCAATCCGAAACCGTTACCATTACTTCCCATTCCTACCAAATTATTGTTGGCATAAAATGTTCCGTTCTTAAACGAAACTGTAAATGCTTTTTGCAAAAACGGAATCTCACCATTACCTTTTGTACGCTCGATATCTACATACCAAATTTCATACGTATTTAAAATTTCATCAAGAGTAACGATAGGTTCTTCGATATATACATCTTCTTCAATAATAACTTCTGCTACACAAGATGTTAATAGCATTGATCCCATTAGAATAACCGAAAGTAATTTTAGCGTTTTCATAAGCTGTGTGTTTTCAAATTCTCTAAGCATAAACCAAAACATGTGCCAAACTCACAACAAACTGATTGTCAATGCTTTAATTTAAGCTGTATTTTACCTATTTTTGAACCACAATCATTTTTATGGAAAAAAAATTAAAGTTTGCCGTTCTGGGTGGTGGTAGTTGGGCAACCGCCATCGTAAAAATGCTAACCAATAATCTAGATGAAGTAGGTTGGTATATGCGCAGTGTATATGCTTTAGAGCATCTCAAGAGGCAATATCACAACCCTAACTATCTTAGCTCTGTTGAGTTTAAAATAAACCAACTCAAACTTACAAATGATATTAATGAGGCTATTGAATATGCAGATTATCTCATTTTTGCAATCCCATCCGCATTTCTTCATACCGAACTAGAAAAGCTTACCGTTTCATTACAGGACAAAGTGATTTTTTCTGCCATAAAAGGGATTGTTCCAGAAACCGGTCTGATCGTAGGCGAACATTTTCATGATGAATATAATATCCCGTTTAATAATATTGGAGTGATTACAGGCCCTTGTCATGCCGAAGAAGTTGCCTTAGAACGTTTATCTTATCTTACCATAGCTTCTAATGATGAAGAAAAAGCCAAAATTATGGCAAATCACTTGAGTAGTGAATATATCAAATGCAAAACCAGTGATGATATTATTGGTACAGAATATGCCGCTGTGCTCAAAAACATCTATTCTGTGGCTGCAGGTATAGCTCATGGGTTGGGGTATGGTGATAATTTTCAGAGTGTATTAATGAGTAATGCCATTCGCGAAATGAAGCGTTTCATTAAAAAAGTACATAAAATGAAACGTAATATTAATAACTCTGCTTATTTAGGAGATTTATTAGTAACAGGATATTCTATTTTCTCCCGTAACCGAATGTTTGGTAATATGATTGGTAAAGGATATACTGTAAAAAGTGCTCAAATGGAAATGAATATGGTAGCCGAAGGATATTATGCCGCTAAAACGGCCTATGAGTTAGATGCAACCAAAGCAGCTAGAACACCTATCATAGATGCCGTGCATGATATTTTGTATGAAAACAAAAACCCTAAAAAAGTATTTAAAAAACTAGCTGATAAGCTAGATTAATTATTCTTATCTTCATAGCTCTTATTTTATATTGATTCTATGAAGCAACTTATTGAAACATTCTACACAGGTTTAAGCGAACTAGATCCTGATAAAATGGTGTCTTGTTATCACGACGATGTTGTTTTTGAAGATCCTGGGTTCGGAAAACTAGAAGGAGATCGTGCCAAAGGCATGTGGCGAATGCTTTGTAAAAATGCTACCAATTTCAAAGTCGAATTTTCTCAGGTCGAAGCAAATGAACAAAAAGGTTCAGCGCATTGGGAAGCTTGGTATTCGTTTAGTAAAACCGGAAGATCTGTCCATAATAGTATTGATGCCGAGTTTGAGTTTAAAGATGGTAAGATCATAAAACATACCGATCATTTTAATCTACATCGATGGGCATCACAAGCCATAGGATGGAAAGGCAAATTACTTGGTGGTACGGGGTTTTTTAAAAAGAAACTAATTCAGCAAACCAACAGAATGCTTGATAAATTTATGGCGAGCTCTGCTTAATCCTTTTTTATGAAAGAAGTTATCAAAGCATTTTATACCGCATTAAACAATCATGATGTAGATACTATGGTTTCTTATTATCATGATGAAATAATTTTTGAAGATCCCATTTTTGGTAAACTTGAAGGTGATAAAGCTAAAAAAATGTGGTATTGGCTTTGTGAAAACGGTAAAGATCTTACGGTAAAATTTTCAGACATAAAGGTAAATCATGATAAAGGTTCGGCCTATTGGGAAGCACGTTATACTTTTGGCGGCAGAAAAAGACCTGTTCTTAATCGTGTAACCTCCACCTTCGAGTTTAAAGATCGTAAAATTATAAAACACACTGATAATTATAGTCTACATAGATGGTCATCCCAAGCTATGGGCTGGAAAGGAAGAGTTATCGGAGGCTCAAGCTATTTTAGAAAAAAAATCCAATATCGATCCAATCGATTACTCGACAAATTTAATATTGATGCATAATCTATGGCTATGAAAGAATTAAAAATTGAGCAACCTTTAGTTTCAGTTTCCTGGCTTTCAGAACATCTAAATCATCCAGATCTCATTATTTTGGATGCAACCATTAAAAAAGCAGCAAATAATAGTAACGAAAAGTACCCAAAACTAAGGATAAAGAATGCTCGCTTTTTTGACATTAAAAAGGCCTTTTCTGATACCTCTACAGACATACCCAATATGCTATCCTCTCCCAAGGTATTTTCTGAAGCTTGTAAAAAATTAGGGATTAGCAATCATCATAAAATTGTGGTTTACGATAAAATCGGAATATACTCTAGTGCAAGAGTATGGTGGATGTTCAAAATCATGGGGCATCAAAATATCGCAGTACTCGATGGAGGTTTACCCGCTTGGCAGCAACAAAATTTAGCCATTGAACCCGAAACCAATGACAACACATACAATTTAGGTGATTTTAGAGCCTCATTTAATTCGAAACTTGTTGTGGATGCAAAAAAGGTCTTAAATGAAATCAATAATGAGTCCACCTTAATTCTGGATGCACGTTCTCCAGGTAGATTTACAGCTCAAGAGCCAGAACCTAGAGCAAGTCTTAAAGGTGGCCATATTCCAAACTCAATGAATTTGCATTACAAAGACATATTGCGAGATAGGCATATGCTTCCTGTAGATGAGTTAAAAGAAATTCTGGATGATTTTAATATTGAAAATAAAAAACTGATCTTTACCTGCGGATCTGGAATTACTGCATGTATTATTATGCTGGCAGCCAAGCTGGCTCAATATCATAATGTATCAGTGTATGATGGTTCCTGGAGCGAATGGGGGCAATTGAATGATGTACCTATCGAGTGTTAATTAAATTACGAATTATTACGTTACACAAACATGAAATATTTTTTTCTTTTACTCTTAGCTTCATTAGTACTGGCAAATACTGGTAATGCACAGGATAAAAAATTTGGTTTGAATGATTTCTATACCGATAATCCAGAATTAGATCATACTGTAGATTCTATTTATAACACTCTATCTCAAAAACAAAGAATTGCTCAAATGATCATTAGCTGTACAGGAGAGCTAGGTAAACCCGAAGCAGTGGTAAAAAAACTCGCCGAAGATGATATTATTGGTGGGGTTGTATTTTTAAAGGGAAGTAAGAAAACACATACCGAAACGATTGATGAACTCAATGCAATTTCAGAAAAAAATAAAACGCTGCCTCTTATGTTTAGTATGGATGCAGAACCCAGTTTATTTGCAAGTAGAATCAAAGGGGCACAAGATGTAGGTAAAACGATTGATATTAAAACCAATGCAAAATCAGATTCTGTAGTTACTATTATCAATCAAGAACTCAAAGAAATTGGTGTTCATCATAACTTCGCTCCCGTGCTTGACATTAGTCCGGGTAATGAAGCTATCAAATCACGAAGTTACGGCAACAATAAAGATTCTGTAATCAACCTAGCTAACCGATTTATTAAATGTACTCAAGAAGGTGGTATTATTGCTACAGCGAAACATTTTCCAGGTCACGGATTGGTCAAAGGGGATACACATAAACAAAGCGTATATATTGATGGCCCATTGCAAGAAGTGGATAATTACAAGCCTATAATTGCCGATGGAGTATTATCTATTATGATTGCTCATATTACGGTTATAAATAATGATGTATTTGGCACCAATGGGTTACCATCTAGTTGTTCCAGAAGAATAATAACCGATTTATTAAAAGACGGGATGTGTTTTGATGGTATTATAGTTTCTGATGCTTTAAATATCATGAAAGCAGTTACTATTTTGGATAATGCTCCCCTACTCGCTTCAAAAGCCGGTTGTGATATGATCCTTATGCCAAAAGACGAAGAAAAAACTATGAAATCTATCCTTGCCGAAATCGAAAATGATAAAGCCTACAGCGAACAAGTTATTCAATCGGTAAAAAAGATATTGCGTTTAAAGGTTTGTGCAGGAATGATTTAATTATAAATACCTGCAAACTATATCTTTAAAAACAATCCGTTGAGACTTGTCAATGGTCCCATGAAACACATGCTAAATACAATAGAATTAACTCCTAACCTAGCAAAATTACAAAGTCTCCAGATGTTAGGTAACTAACAAATTATTTGCCTTTGTCGTATTAGATTTGACATACCATCTTAAATATATGTGCTATGAAAAATCTAATTAAAATCTCTTTTTCTATAAAGATCTCCTCTGTAGATCCAATTTGAATTTTTCAAAATGATGTAGAATTCTGTAGTTAGTATTTTTTCATAACTATATTTTCTAATCCATCATAGATGTTATCTATTCGGCTATAATTTTATAAACAGTATCTGTTTTTATCTGCGAAAAAATACAGTTAACTTTAAGGACCAACAATAAAATCACGTATTAAACCTAAAAATTACACAAATGAAAAACAAACTCTTAATTCCCTTAGCCCTTGCTATGATCCTCTTTACAGCTTGTCATCAAAATGAAACACAAGGTGATGCAGCTAAAAAAGGGAAATGTCCTTTCGGTTTTTCCTCTGAAGGACCTTCTGGTGGTCTCAATGTAAGTAATGATGGAAAAACCAATAGAGATTGGTGGCCCAACCAACTCGATTTAAGTGTCCTCAGACAACATTCATCAAATTCGGACCCTATGGGTCAGGATTTTAATTATGCTGAAAAGTTTAATAGCCTGGATTATGAGGCTTTAAAAAAAGATTTAACCCAACTCATGACAGATTCACAAGATTGGTGGCCCGCCGATTATGGGCATTATGGTGGGTTGTTTATTCGTATGGCATGGCACAGTGCTGGTACCTATAGAACAGGTGACGGCCGTGGAGGCTCGCGTGAGGGTCAGCAACGTTTTGCACCGCTCAACAGCTGGCCCGACAATGGCAACCTGGATAAGGCAAGGAGACTTCTTTGGCCCATTAAACAAAAATATGGAAGCAAAATCTCCTGGGCAGATTTGATGATACTTACTGGTAATGTTGCCTTCGAGTCCATGGGTTTTAAAACCATTGGTTTTGCGGGAGGTAGAGAAGACGTTTGGGAACCTGCGAGCAATGTATATTGGGGTTCAGAATCAAAAATGTTGGATGATGAGCGTTATACTGGGGACCGCGAGCTAGAAAGACCTCTGGCAGCGGTTCAAATGGGGCTTATATATGTAAATCCAGAAGGTCCTAACGGCAATCCAGATCCGGTTGCCGCAGCCAAAGACATACGAGAAACGTTTGGACGAATGGGAATGAACGATGAAGAAACCGTGGCGCTTATAGCTGGAGGGCATACGTTGGGTAAAACCCACGGTGCAGCATCCGGTTCACACCTTGGGGCCTCTCCCGAAGCTGCAGAAATTGAAGAACAAGGATTTGGTTGGAAAAGCGGTTACGGTACCGGAAAAGGTAAAGATGCTATCACCTCTGGTTTGGAAGTAATCTGGACCGCCACACCTACTCAGTGGAACAATACCTTCTTTGCTAATTTGTTTAATTTTGAATGGGAATTAACAAAAAGCCCGGGAGGAGCCCATCAGTGGGTTGCCAAAGATTCTGAGGCGATATTTCCCGATGCTTTTGATTCTGAAAAAAGACACAAGCCAACAATGTTAACTACCGATCTTTCGTTACGATTTGATCCTGTTTATGAAAAAATTTCAAGAAACTTTTTAGAAAACCCAGAAGCCTTCAACAAAGCATTCGCCAATGCATGGTTTAAATTAACTCATAGAGATATGGGTCCTAGAACGACATACTTAGGGCCAGAAAACCCTAAACAAGAATTTATTTGGCAGGATCCAATCCCTGAAGTTGATCACAAATTAGTTACTGCTCAGGATATTGCCGATTTGAAATCGAGCATTTTAGCCTCAAACCTAACGATTAGTGAACTAGTAGCAACAGCATGGGCTTCTGCATCTACTTTTCGTAACTCTGATAGAAGAGGTGGTGCTAATGGGGCTCGTATCCGATTAGAACCTCAAAGAAATTGGGAAGTTAATAACCCCAAACAATTAAATAAAGTATTGACAACTTTAGAAAAAATTCAAAACGATTTTACTGCAAAAGGCAAAAAAATCTCGATGGCTGATCTAATTGTATTAGGAGGAGCTGCAGCTGTTGAGGAAGCTGCAAAAAAGGCAGGATATCCCATAAAAGTTCCGTTTACACCCGGGCGCATGGATGCGTCACAAGAACAAACAGATGCAAATTCAATGGCTGTGCTAGAACCATTGGCAGACGGATTTAGAAATTATTTAAAAACAAAATATACCTTAACTACAGAAGAATTATTAGTGGACAAGGCTCAATTACTTACTTTAACCGTTCCAGAAATGACGGTTCTTGTTGGTGGTATGCGTGTTTTAAATGCTAATTATGATCGTTCGAGACACGGTATTTTCACAAAAAACCCAGGAACTTTAAGCAATGACTTCTTCATAAATCTTTTGGACATGAGTACCGCATGGAAAGCCGTTTCTGATAAAAAAGAAAAATATGAAGGAAGAGACCGGGCAACAAATGAGATCAAGTGGACAGCTACACGCGCAGATCTTATTTTTGGTTCAAACTCTGAATTAAGAGCTTTGGCTGAAGTGTATGCCAGTAATGATGCTAAAGAGAAGTTTGTAAAAGACTTTGTTGATGCATGGAGCAAAGTAATGACGCTGGATCGATTTGATCTGAAATAATTTTGTATAGCTATACAATAGAACCCACTTCGTTTTTAAAATGAAGTGGGTTTCTTTTGCAGAAAGATATTTATTGTAGATTTATACGTTTCTATAAAATAAAAAAACAACTATATCATGAATAATCAAAAAGGGCTAGCCTTATGGCATCAATTTGTTGCAAAAAGAGATGTGTCTAGATTAGGCGAACTTATCGCAGATGATGCAGTATTACATTCTCCTGTAGTATGGACACCCCAAAAAGGAAAGAAAATTGTAGGCATATACCTTACTGCAGCGGCTAGTATTATTGCCAATGAGCATTTCAAATACAAGAGAGAAGTGAGTAATAATGAGCATAGCATTTTAGAATTTACTACAGAAATTAACGGTGTTACCGTCGAAGGTGTTGATATGCTTACTTTTGATCAAGACGGAAAATTAAAAGACATCAAAGTGATGATTCGTCCATTAAAAGCTATACAGGTGGTACATCAAAAAATGGGAGAGTTCTTGGAGCAGATGAAAAAGTAATTCATACAGGTTCTAATATTCAACTTTTCGAAAATGATAGTGTATAAAATCTAAGTATCTTTAGAATGCATGTTTTTGGCTTAAAGCAGGTTGTATTCATCTGAGATTGTCCAAAATTGACAACTTTATATGTTCACGGTACTTGTATCTTACGTAAAAAGAAATTTATGAATAATCCTACACAACTAGATAGATACAAATCGCTATTAGATTTTTTAGATGAAAGGTTTAAAGAAGATATCTCTATTAAGGATATTGAAAATGTTTCTTTTTATTCTTACAGAAACATCAATCGAATCTTCATGGCATTACATCATGAAACTATCGGAAAGTATCTCAAAAGAATAAAGCTAGAAAAAGCTGCGCAATATCTTAAATATTCGAACAATACTATTTCAGATATTGCCTTAGAGGTTGGCTATAGCGATATTGCAGCTTTTAGCAAAGCTTTCAAAAATCAGTTTAATTGTGCTCCTTCTCAGTTTAGAGAAATACAAGAATTGAAACAGCAAATCACTAAAGAAGCAATAACTAAAAGCAAAACAACTCCAAAGCCTTCTCTTGAATTTGAAATTGAAGAATTACCGAGTCTTGAAAACATTAAACAATGGCATCTTTTTGAGGTATCTGAACCTTTGATAGCCAAAGATTTTTTTAGTATTCACATGATCACAGATGTGTTATTAAAAAATGGGCAAAAAATGTATGTTGATGAAATTATCGTTTATGAAGCAAGCGGTGATAAAATTATAAAAGAGCAATTTTTTTATAGATAAAACTTTCCAAATACTTCAAACAGGTTTCTAGCAAATAATTTACTATTTAAAATAGTTGGTCGATAGTTTTCATTGGTAAAAACATCTTTTTACTATCTGGTATAAACTCAAAGCCATATTTTTCATAAAAAGATTCTGCTTCTTTATCTATTGGATCTACTATAACAGCAAATGAAGCAATTTTTTTTGCTGCTAAATAACATTGATAAAGGGCATCCATTAATAAAAATTCCCCTGCTCTTTTTCCATTAAAATTTTTATCTCGTGCAAGTCTTCCTAAAAGAGTTACAGGAATTGTGGTGTAAGATTTTGGGAATTTTCTTTGATAGTTTTCAGGGATCATTTTACGAGGAATACCTGAATTAGAAAGTGTATAATATCCTTTTACCTTTTCTTTTTCATCCTCATTTTCAATAATTACATTACAAACAGATAATTTCTTTTTAATATCTTGATTGGCTTGCTTTTTAATATAATTATCTAATAATTCTTTTCCACTGCAAAAATCTTCACGGCAATGAGAAGATTTGAGATTTTCTGTTTGTAATGTCATTATTCTTTTACCTTCAAATACTTTTTCGCTGCATTTTTTAAAGCTTCATTAGGAGGTTCTGGATTCATTAAAGCGTCAAAAAATATTTCACTATCTCTTTTTGAAGCTAAAATCACTTCGTTTTCCTTAATAATCTCTTTTGCTCTTTTTTGAACAGTTTTAAGAACAAAATCTGTTAAACTTCCATATCCTCCAAGAGTAGCAGCTCTTTCAAATAATTCTTTTTGTTTTATCGATAACCTAGTATCAAACCGCGTTTTATCGAGTTTTTTTGTGACTTTCATAAGTGTATTAAGTAGAATTATTTCAAATGTACGTATAATTTCCGTACCTTACAATTATATGCGGAAATTTTCCGTACAATGCATTAAATTACCTCAAACATTTTACCTGGTAGAGGCCTGATCATTCCTTTCAGTTCCATATTTAATAGAACAGAAGCTGCTTTAAAAGTAGGGATCTTGCATTGCAAGGCGATAGTATCTAATAATTCTTTACCATTATCGCTTAAGAAAGTATGAATCTTCTTCTCATCTCCTTCTAACTCTACAAATAGTTTCTTTTGTACTATGGGTTGTTCTTTTTTTTCTAATTCCCAGTTAAGCATGTAGATTAAATCGGCTGCACTAGTTAACATATGAGCACGCTGTGTTTTGATAAGCATATTACACCCTTTACTCAAAGGATCATTGGCGCGACCAGGCACTGCAAATACATCTCGATTATATGAATTTGCAATATCTGCCGTAACCAATGACCCGCCTTTGTCTGCACTTTCGATAACTACTGTAGCTTCGCTAAGTCCTGCTATGATACGATTACGGCCTAAGAAATTTTTACGGTCGAATGTATCTGTACTCCAAAAATCAGTAAAAAAACCTCCATTTTCTTCGATTTGGGCTACATATTTTTTGTGTGCTTTAGGATAGATTTGATTAAGACCATGAGCCAAACACCCTACCGTTTGCAGTTTGTGTTTTACGGCTGCACGTTGTGCCGTAATATCTACTCCATAAGCAAAACCAGAGACGATAACGGGATCGATTGGAGCCAGAGTTTCTATGAGTTCTTCACAAAATTGAACTCCATAGCTGGTCACTTTCCTTGTACCCACAATACTCAATATCTTCTTCTCACGCAGATCAATATTTCCACTACTAAACAAAACCACCGGACCATCAATACAATGCTTCAATTTTTCGGGGTAATCTGGTTGATCATACACCCAATATCTCAGGTTATTTTCTTTGATAAATCGCAATTCGTTATCGGCAGCTTTGCGGTGTTCTGGATTATGCAAGTCTTTTATCTTGACAGCACCAATACCATCTATTTTTAAAAGATTACTGGTTTTTTCATGAAGTACTTCTTGTGCAGAGCCTACTTCGCGAATCAATTTTTTGATAGAATTATCCCCAAGATTAGGTACTTTTTTAAGCGTAAGTAAAGCTATTAATTTTTCGACGGTCATGTAATACTTTATAAGTCAGTACAAGAAACAAAAAAAATCGAAACTGTTAATAAATTCAGCTGTCTTAGTTTTGATCAGCTTCATTTTTTCATACCTTTGGTTAAATAACCACACACTGCAATAGCAGCACATTTTTAGAGGGGAAATGAATACAACAGCCAAATACATAAGCGAATTATTATATAGGTATGAATGTGTAATCTTACCAGGTTTTGGTGCTTTTTTAACAAGACGCCAACCTGCTACGATACAAGAAAGCACCAATTCGTTTTATCCTCCTCAAAAACAAATATCTTTTAATAGCCAGTTAAAAAACAATGATGGTTTATTAGCAAACTACATTGCTTCTGCTGAAAATATTTCATACACCGATGCTGTAGCCAAAATTCAGCGATATGTATTATCACTTAATGAAAAAATGGCGCAAGGCAAACGTATAGAATTGGATCATATTGGTGCATTTTTTACTTCAGTAGAAAACACCTTACAGTTTGAGCCATTACAAGATGTGAATTATCTTACCGAAGCATTTGGTTTAAGCTCTTTTGTTTCTCCTGTGATAAAACGTGAAGTTGAAATAAAGCGCGAGGTGTACAAAGAAGAAATTGAAGCCATTGAAGAAGTGGTACCTCTAACCTTTACTCCTGAAAAGCGCAAAGAGCGCCCTTATTTACAATATGCGGCAGCGGCTGCCATTGTGATAGGAATTGGAGGCTTTTTTGGCCTAAAACAAATAAGTGACAATACGATAAGCTATAATCATCAAGAGTGGCAACAAGCTAACCAAGAAATAGAAAACAAAATCCAAGAAGCTACATTTGAAATTTCTAACCCGCTACCGGCTATAAATCTTAATCTTATCAAAGAAGAAGAAACAACTACAGATTCCTCTACAGAGGTTGAAACTGTTTCTGGAAAATATCATATCGTTGCCGGAGCTTTTAGAATAGCGTCTAACGCTAATAAAAAAGTTGAGCAATTAAAGAATCAAGGTTTTAATGCTCGCCTAATCGGAGTAAATAAATATGGCCTACATCAAGTAGTTTACCAAAGTCATACTGATCGATTAGAAGCACTAAAAGCATTACGAAAGATTAAAAAAGAACAAAGTTCCAGAGCTTGGTTGTTTGTTGAAGAACTATAAATTCAAGAAATTTTTATTTCAAAGAAAACCGCATTGCATTTCATTTTTAGTAATATTCTTTTTGATTTGTAGTCATCATTTATACTTTTTGAGTAAAAACCTGATTGAATTCACAATCTACTCATTTCATTCTAAACCACTTTTATTCAACAGTATAGTGTAAGTTATCCAGACGTGACTATCTTTGCCAAAATTTTGTATCACATGGAAGCCAGATATCCTTCAGAATCTTGTACTACATTAACCGATTTAGTCTTAACAGGTGAAACCAATCCTCTTAATAATTTATTTGGAGGTGAGCTTTTGGCTCGTATGGATCGTGCAGCTGGTATTGCAGCTGGTAGGCATTCAAGAAGAATTGTAGTTACAGCCTCTGTAAATCATGTAGCATTTAATAAAGCTATTCCGTTAGGTAGTGTAGTTACGGTTGAAGCTAAGGTTTCCAGGGCATTTAGATCCTCTATGGAGGTATATATAGATGTTTGGGTAGAAGACCGACAAAGTGGCGATAAAACCAAGGCTAACGAAGCCATATACACCTTTGTTGCCGTAAACGAAAGTGGGACACCCGTAGCGGTACCTCCTATTACACCAGAAACGCCACTAGAAAAAGAACGTTTTGACGCCGCTTTGAGACGTAAACAATTAAGCTTGGTTTTGGCCGGTAAAATGAAACCTGATGATGCTACAGAACTAAAAGCATTGTTTATATAGTCTTATCGGTTATATACTCTTATCAGGTAAAGAATCATGGATAGGCTCTACAGTCTTTGTTTTGTTTGTACACTTAAGTTTGAAGAATTCAGCAAAGCTCTATTTAGTATTAATTATAGAGTAGCTTATTGCCCTAAAGCACTCCCCACAACACCAATAATAAAGCCTAAAAAGATCAAACCAATAATCATTACGGCTGTAATCACTACAAACTTCAATAGCCTTACAATTACTTGACCAAACGAGAGATTATATAGCCTGGTATACGCGTAGGTATAATAAATTATTGTACTTCCTAATCCTAAAAAGTGAATTGTTGTTGTAAAAACTAAGCCTAGTAAAAAGAAAATCGTGGTTAAAAGAAATGTAAGCCCTTGTATATATGCATTGATTACTAAATGCTCTCCATAATTATAGGGCTTCCAAAAGGTTAAAAAAGCAATTATGGCATAAAACGGTAAAAGCACAAAAGAAAACAAGTTATAGTACTTCAATATCGTTTTTTGAATTTTTTCTCCTTGCGCCAGCTGCTTTTTTAATAATTCATCATGATCCAATACCTTTACATTATCTGACACGTTTTCATCATTTGTCCTATCAGATAATATAACATCATTCATCGCCTCCATTTGTTTTTTATTTACCTCTCCAACTATACTAAGATAATCTTCAGAAAATTGATTGAATGCCAGTAATGAAATTGCAGCCCCGATAGCAAAGAAACCAAATGGGTTTACATATTTCTTTCGTGTTCCATCGATATACTCATTAAGCAGTACATGAGGAGAAGTGACAAGAGTTCTAATGGTAACAAAGTATCTATTATCCCACCCAAAAGCATTAGAAAACAGATCTTTGATCAAGTTCCTAAACGTAATTCGTTTTTTGATGACTTTTGCCCCGCATTCGTCACAAAACTTAGTTTTAGACGTGATACTTTTTTTACAATTTTTACAATTCATCCTTTATATTTAAGCCACTTTTTCAAGCTATAAATTACATTCTATAAATCCAACTTTGAGGGTTTAATCGTTTGGCATTTTGGTAAATCAAGAACTTCATGATTGCTCTTCCTGTAGTGGGGTTTGTACGAACTTGTCCAATAGATTGTTTGGTCGTTACTTTTTGTCCTTCTTTAACAGAGATATTTTCGATATTATAGTATGTTGTGATATAATTACCATGTCTGATCTGTACGAGGCGACTTGCACCTTTTAGTTTTTGGATTGCTATCACCTCGCCTTCAAAAATTGCCCTGGCTTTTTCTCCCTTTCTTGTTTCGATTTCTACACCGCTACTATTGATTTGTATGTTAGGTAATGTTGGATGTGGCTGGCGACCAAATTTTTTAGTCAATCTACCTGTACCCACAGGCCAAGGTAGTTTTCCTTTGTTAGATGTAAAATTATCTGCCAATACCTTGGCTTCTGCAGTTAATGCAAAAGTCGTGGCAGATCCCTTTTTAGTTACTTTTTTACCTGCTTTCTTATTTGCCTTGGCTATAGCTTCTCTAATTAGCTTCTCTATAGCCTTATCGATAGCATTAGCCTGCTTTTCTTTTTCTTTTATTTGCTTGGTATACTTTCCTTGTTTTTTGCGAATAGAGGCCATTAAAACTTGCTGTTCCTTCTTTTCTTCTTGAAGTTTTTGTTGTGCTTCTCGATTTTCTGCAATTAAGGACTCTTTATCTTCTTTTTGCGTTGATAAATTTCTGTTTAATTTCTGAAGCTCTTGAGTATTGCTCTCTATTCTGATTGCTTGTTCTTTGCGATGTTCATTATACTGCTTCATATATTGCAATCGCTTGTAGGCCTGCGCAAAATTTGATGATGAGAGCAAAAACATAATCCTACTCTGGTGTGATTTACTCTTATATGATTTTTTGATCATTCGGGCATAATCCTCTCTAAGAACTTTAAGCTCTTTACGATATACATCGATTTTTTTGAGATTCGTATTGATCTCTCTGGTAAGTAAATTAGCTTGTTGATTTGTAATTTTTATAAGGTTTTGACGTGTACTGATTTGTGAATTAATCGCTTCAACTTCGTCAAGTACAGAACGTTCTTTGAGCTTATTATCCGCTCTTAATTGTTTCATTTGCTCTATTTCTTGCCTAAGCCGCTGTCTTTCTTCTTCTAATTGTTGTTGTTTAACACTTTGAGCAAAAGAAGAAGTACAAATCAACAATAAACCAATTAAATATGTAAACTGTAATGTTCTCATTGAATAGTCACTTCCTTATATCCTGATGGTATTTTAAACGGAAAACTTACCGTAGCATTGTAATCAACTTGTTTATAATCTATACCTATCATGGTTTTATCCTTTCCTTGCAATGCTTCAATATAAATCTCTTTAGGAAACTCTTGATTACCCACTTTTTGATAACTCTGGTAATTGATCGTTAATATTCTATTATCTATGGGCTGTTTTAATTGTTGAGACGCTATTTTAAAACTATCTGGATGTATTAAAAATAAGCGTTCAAATAAAGCTAGCTCTGTTTTTGGTCGAAGTTGATAGCTCTTATTTGTAATTAATGCCTTGTATTTATCATCTCTTAGGTTAAATAATGCTTGGCCCAATAACAACTGTTGTACCTTATCAAAATCAAGATCATCAGTACCCAGCCAATCGCTTAGCATTTTAAAATCACCATCAAAATAAGTGTTATTGATTTTTTCGTAGTAGCTTACTTTTTCTGGAGTAATTAATACTTTTGCAAGGGTAATCCCAAGCATTTTTACACTAATCCAAATGGTTTTATCTTTTTCAAATCGAAGGGTAGCATTTGGGCTAAAGGATTTTTTTCCATCATCATATCTTACTTTTATTTTGGCATTAAGGGTTTCAAAATTGAAAGCTCGATTATAATGATTAGCAATGATTTTTTCTGCGTTTAGTTTTTTGATTCCAGATTCGCTAACAGCTTTGGTTCCTTTACAAGAACTTAGAACCATTATAAAACATAGTAAATACAATATTCTGTTCATTAACCCTTATGATTTTTTCTGAAGTTGCACGACCTTTTCTTTATATTCTGTAGCTTTTTCAACATTACCTAGTTTTTGATAGGCTTCACTAATTTGTGAATAAAAGTCGGATTCCATTTTTAGGTCATCTATCACATAATCTATACCAAGAGTAAGTGTTTCTATGGCTTCTTGTGATCTTTCTAAATTAATTAACGATACTCCATTGATTAAATAGAAGATAGGTTGTGCCGGGTACATTTCTAATGCTAATTTGCTACCTATTTCGGCTTTATCATATCGTTTCAAATCTAATTGCAAAAGAAGAATTCTTTTCAGTAATGAAAAATCATTGGCACTACTTTTAATACCACGTTCGTAAAAATTAAGCGCTAATTCTTTTTGATCTTTTTTGTAATAGTAATGCCCAAGCTCTGTAAGTACTTTTGTATTATTACTTCCTGTAGATAGAACAGTAATAATATCTGTTAGTTGAGATTCGTACTGTGGGTTATTATCCAGAAATAGCAAAAAATCGTGGATAACTTTATATTTAGATTCGATGTCTATTTTTTCGCTTTTTAAGGCAATTTTCATAGAACGAATTGCTTCATCGGTCTTGTTATCTTCAAGATAAAACTTATATAGTGCCAGGTGTACCAGTTCTGATTTTGGTTTCTTTTCCAATAATCGTTGTGCAACCTGATATGCCTTGTTTTTTTGATTATCCTTGCTATAGAGGTAGATTAAATTAAGATAGTTTTGTTCTACTTTAGGTTTTTCTTTGATACTGTTTTCTAATCGAGAAATTTGATTGTTGGGATCCGTAATTTTTGCAGAGATCTTTTTTCGTAATTGTATACGGTACTCATCAACACCAAGTTCTTCATTTAATTCATCTATAACCGTCAAAGCATCATCATATCGTTTTTCATGAAAATATAAATTAGCCAGTTGCTCTTTAAACATAGAATTATAGCGAACTAGTTTTTCAACTATTTCTATTGACTCTTTATATTTTTGCTGTTTAAAATAGCATTCAAACAGTAGTTCTAAAACATGCCTATCATTTGGTTTTTCTTTGCGTACCTTATTAAAGTTTTGCTCTGCCCGTTCGTATAATTTGAGTTCTAGATAGTTTTTTCCTAATTCTAAATATAGAAAATTAGGTTTTGGATCTATTGCAACACATTTTTCTAAAGCCTCAATGGCTTTATCATGATTTGTGATTGCTTTTTGTTTTAGCGCTTCAAAAAAGTTTTCCTGAAATTCGTCAGAAACATTTCCTAAATCATCAATATTTACCTCTTGCTTAGGTTCTATTTCTTGAGAAAAAGAAATACGGCTTCCTATTACAAGAAATAGACATAAAAGGTATATATGTTTCCGATACTTAATCATAAAACTCTACGAAGTTATTCCTACATCACAAATTATTCTAAAACAGAATAGTCTCCTATACTTACTGTTTTAAACTTTCCATCGTAGATGGCATTGTTCCCAATCATAGCATTGTGTAAGTTAGCATTTTTTATGACAGTTTGGGTCTGTATCAGGCTATTTTTAATAGTTGAGTCCTCAATAGTACATCCATTTCCAACAGAAACATTAGGACCTATAGTTGTATTACGTAGCGTTACCCCTTCTCCAATGTAACAAGGCGGAATTATTGTTGTGTTGTCCTGGGTTACTGTTTCGCTAACCAATTTTTCGCCATCTTTTTGCAAAAAACCTAGCATCCTAGAATTCGTCTCTACAGTCACATTTTTGTTTCCACAATCCATCCATTCATCTACTTTTCCTGTAACAAAAACTTTGCCACTTGCCATCATTCTTTTAATTCCGTCATTAATTTGGTATTCTCCTCCATTAATGATGTTATTATCCAATACATATTGAAGTTCGTTTTTAAGCACTCCAACATCTTTAAAATAATAGATTCCTATCACGGCAAGATCTGATACAAATTCTTGTGGCTTTTCTACCAGTTCTACTATTTCATTTTTGTCGTTAAGTTTTACTACTCCATATGCTTCTGGTTGGTCTACTTGTTTTACCCAAATAACAGAATCTGCTTCTTTATCTAAATTAAAATCTGCTCTAATTAAGGTATCTGCATAGGCAATCACTGCAGGTCCAGATAATGATTCTTTTGCAGACATAATTGCGTGACCTGTACCTAATGGTCGATCTTGTCTATAAATCGATGCCTTTGCTCCCAAGCCTTCGGCCAATTCGGTTAAACTAGAAACTACATCATCTCCAAAAAAAGCAGGATCTCCTAAAATAAAGGCTATTTCATCAATAGGTTCTCCTAAAACCTTAGCAATATCAGATACTAATCGGTGTACAATAGGTTTACCGGCTACTGGTATTAATGGTTTAGGAACTGTAAGCGTATGAGGTCTAAGTCTAGATCCTCTTCCTGCCATAGGTACAATAATTTTCATATAGTTTTGTTGGTTTTTGTGTTGTTATCTTATTTCACTCCAGTACTTCCAAATCCTCCTTCGCCTCTTGATGTTTCGGACAATTCTGCTACTTCTATCCATTCTGCACGTTCATGCTTGGCTATAACCATTTGTGCAACTCGCTCCCCGTTTTCGATTACAAAATCTTCATTAGATAGATTTACTAAAATTACTCCTACCTCACCTCGATAATCTGCATCAATAGTTCCAGGAGCATTAAGCACGGTAATTCCTTTTTTTGCTGCTAAGCCACTTCGCGGTCTAACTTGGGCTTCATAACCAACTGGCAACTCTATAAACAAGCCTGTTTTGATAATTGTCCTCTCTAAAGGTTTTAAAGTAATGGGATCTGAAATATTAGCTCTCAGGTCCATTCCTGCAGAAGCAATTGTTTCGTAATGTGGGAGATCATGTGTAGATCTATTGATAATTTTAATTTGCATATTTAGAATAACACTTGATTTTGTGAGTGTTTATTTTTTTAATATTCGACTTAATTCCTTCTTTTCGGCGGCGTACAAAATTACTAAAAACAGTAGTAACAACGGGATAGAAATCAAATAATTACTATCGAACACATAAAAAGACACGATCGAAAAACCAACTGATAGTACAAGGTATGCCCCTATCTTTTTGAGGTTATATGGAATAGGATAATATTTTCTTCCAAAATACCATGATAATAGCATCATTGAACCATATGCAGCCAAAGTAGCGATTGCTGATCCGACATAGCTATATTTCGGAATTAACGCAAAATTAAGTACAAGTGTAATTATGGCCCCTATAACCGAAATGTAAGCTCCAAATTTGGTCCTATCGGTAATTTTGTACCAAACGGATAGGTTATGATAAATCCCTAAACAAAAATTTGCAAGTAGAATTATAGGAACTACGATCATAGCTTCCCAATATTCGGGCTTTCGAATCATGAATTGTTTGAGTATATCTGAAAACGTAACAATAACGATCAAGATAAAAGATCCAAAAATCACAAAATATTTAGTTATCGTAGCATAGGTTACTGGTGCATTTTTTTCTTTAGCATGACTAAAAAAGAAAGGTTCGATCCCCATCCTAAATGCCGTAGCGAATAACGTCATAAATAAAGCCAGCTTATAACATGCAGCATAGGCTCCAGAATCAAACAATCCTTGTTTCGGACCCAAAATTGCTTCTAATAGGATTTTATCAAAACTTTCATTAATTGCAAATGCAACACCTGAAATCAATATGGGGGTTCCGTAACCAATCATTCTGCTCCAAAGCTCTTTATCAAACTCATACTTAACCTTAAAATAAAAAGGAAGCATTACTAATAGCGTAAATCCACTGGCGAGTATGTTAGCTATTAAGATATACTGAATTTGAAAATCTTCTATGTAGATGCCTTTCAACATTTCTACTTTCTCTGAAAGGTTTGGCAAGAATATAAGAAAGAAGATATTGAAGGTAACATTGATAACAACATTGCTAATCTTAATTACCGAATAACGGATTGGCCTTTCTTGAGCACGCAAACTTGCAAAAGGAATAATAACCAGGGCATCTAATGCCAGAATCAATATTACATATATTAAAAATTCTTTATCAATACCTAAAAGTGACGCTATAATGTCTTGCGAAAAAACTGAGGTGATCACAAAAAGTAAGGTAGTTACTGCTATAGAAATAGATGCAGTACTTGTCACCTTTTTCTTATAACTATTTATATTCCAAAATCTAAAAAAGGAGGTCTCCATTCCATAAGCTAGTACCACGTTAAAAACCACCATCCACGAAAATAAAATGGTAACACGACCAAATGATATGGGGCCATCGAGATATTTAGTATGCACAATTACCAATAGAAAAGACAACATTCTAGGAAGTACTGTTGCTAGTCCGTAAATAAAAGTTTGTTTAAATAATTTCTGAAATATGCTCAATGGATGAAATAATTGTGTGGATAAAAATACAATTTTTTATGTCGGAAATTGCTAAAGCAGGTTATTGCCTTTTTTCTATCTCAAGAGTTGGGTATATATATTCTTTTTTACCCTGACTTGTTTTAATAACTAACGTATTTGCTGTTAACCAACCATCTTCAATTAAAAAATCATAAATTAATCCATCATTATCTGTTATAACAGGAATTTTTATGCTGTCTGAAAGTATTGCAACTTTATAAAATAGGTTTTTAGAATAATATGGAGCTTCAAAATCTGTGGGTTCTAAATTGTGTTGTAAAGGATAATAACGATTAAGATCCCCTAGGGTTTTGATTTGTGGGTCGTCTATATAGGTAGTATTAAAAACCGGACCTGGCTGCTCATCATCAAAATGAGGATTTTTATAATCAAATTTTTGAGTGATTTTAAAATCTGCATCATCGATTAATGCACCCGATTTAGTATTATTACTACAGGCCATTAAGAAAAAGAAAAGAGATACAAGGTTAATTAAGAAAAATCTTATCATACGCAGCATATATTAGATGAAGATATTAAATATTGTCTATTGCTTATTTCGCATAGGCATCGCGATCATTGGTTTTTCTGCCAGATTATCTATCTTAAAATAGTCTTCTTTATTACCTTTAGTAAACACTACAATACACTCATTTCCGGTTAATTTAAATGGGATTTTTTCTTCGACAATTGGTGCCGAATTTCCAAATTCTTCTTTTGAATCAGCACTCATAACTAAACTCTTCCTTTTGGCAGGATATGTGTATCGGCCAACATAAATTGCTTCGTTGTTAGGCTTTAATTTTACCTTTTTTCCTTTAAAATACACATAGTTAACTACAATATCTTCGTTTTTTTTGATGGGAAGATATATGGTAAAACCCGAACCAGCTTCTTCGCGTCCTGCCGCCCATTTTTGAAAATATGCATTTTCTATTGTGATTGAAACGACTTCATCTACGTTCTGACTACTGGCACATTGTGTAAACAAAGGTAGTGCTGCCAGAGAAATAGCTATTTTACCAACTATGTTTTTAAAATTTATCATATTCTAAAGTTTATCTCTTTTATTAAGGTTCAAAACTAATGCCAAAGATAAGTAAGTTCGCATATTAACAAGAAAAAGCCTCATAAGATACTTATGAGGCTTTTTTTATAATAGATAATTATGTATTCTAACTATTCAATGCTTCTGCTCCACCTACGATTTCAAGAATTTCATTTGTAATCGCCGCTTGTCTCGCTTTGTTATATGATAACTTAAGCGAATCTCTAAGCTCGGTTGCATTATCGGTTGCTTTATGCATTGCTGTCATACGTGCTCCATGCTCTGATGCAAAAGAATCGCGTATTGCTTTGTACAATTGAGTCTTAAGTGACTTAGGGATCAATTGCTCTACAATCTCCTCTTTTGATGGCTCAAAAATGTAATCTACATTAGTTGCCGTTGCATTTTCTACAGGAACAATTGGTAAAAACTGCTCTATAGTTACATCTTGTGATGCCGCATTTCTAAACTTATTGTAGACGATTACAATTTTATCATAAGAACCAGACGTAAATTGCTCCATTAATTCTTCTGCAATAGCCGCTACATTGGCAAAAGTAAGATCATCAAATAGGTCACTTTTATTGGCAATTACTGTATGTGTTTTAGAAACTACATCATTAACTTTTTTACCAATGGTCACAAAATCTACCTGTTTACCAGCGTATTCGTTTTCGTATAATCCCCTAACACCTTTAACGATGTTGTTATTAAAAGCACCAGCCAAACCACGGTTTGAAGCAATTGCTACTACTAAAACTTTGTTTACTTCGCGCTCTTCTGCAAATACACTAGCACTATCTCCTTCTAAGGAAGCACTCAAACTTTGCAATAACTCAGTAAGTTTATCTGCATATGGACGCATCGCAGTAATTGCCTGCTGTGCCTTATTTAACTTTGCAGCCGATACCATTTTCATGGCACTGGTAATTTGCATCGTTGAAGATACAGAGGTAATTCTATTACGTAATTCTTTTAAATTCGCCATTGTTGTTAAATATTGAGTATTGAGTAGTTAGTAGTTAGCCACCTTCTAAATCAATACTTTTCTAATATTAAACTTAATAAAGTACAGTGTATCAAAATTCTAATCCCTCGATACTCTGTACTCAATACTAATTTTTATACTTCGCTGAAATCTCTTTACAAGCAGATAATAACACATCGGTTACTTCGTCTGTAAGTTTTCCAGCTTTAAGCGTATCTAGTGTATCTCTATGCTTCGCATTAAGATATTCTATATAATCGCTTTCAAACTCTTTTACTTTGTTTACAGGAACGTCTCTTAACAAGTTTTTAGAACCTGCATAGATGATCGCGATTTGATCTTCTACAGTATAAGGATCATTTTGTGCTTGTTTAAGAATCTCAACATTACGCTTACCTTTTTCGATTACATTTAAGGTAGCCGCATCAAGGTCAGAACCAAACTTAGCAAATGCTTCTAGTTCACGGAACTGCGCCTGATCAAGTTTTAACGTACCTGCTACTTTCTTCATTGATTTAATCTGTGCCGATCCACCTACACGAGATACTGAGATACCTACGTTAATTGCCGGACGAACACCAGAGTTAAATAAATCTGAAGTTAAGAATATCTGACCATCTGTAATCGAAATTACATTTGTTGGGATATATGCTGATACGTCACCTGCTTGTGTTTCGATAATTGGTAGTGCAGTTAATGATCCTCCTCCTTTTACTTTGTCTTTTAAAGAATCGGGAAGGTCATTCATATCCTTTGCAATACTATCATCAGCGATAACTTTTGCAGAACGTTCTAATAATCTTGAGTGAAGGTAGAATACATCTCCAGGATATGCTTCACGACCTGGTGGACGACGTAATAATAATGATACCTCACGATATGCTACCGCTTGCTTAGATAAATCATCATAAATGATTAAAGCAGGGCGACCTGTATCTCTAAAATACTCACCAATTGCTGCACCAGCAAATGGAGCATATACCTGCATTGGAGCAGGATCAGAAGCGTTAGCCGCTACGATAGTCGTATAAGCCAATGCACCTTTATCTTCTAATACTTTTGCAATACCAGCCACTGTAGATGCTTTTTGACCAATAGCAACATAGATACAGTATACCGGTTCACCAGCATCATAAAATTCTTTTTGATTAAGGATCGTATCGATACAAACTGTTGTTTTACCAGTCTGACGGTCACCAATTACTAGCTCACGCTGCCCTCTACCGATCGGCACCATAGCATCAATAGACTTGATCCCTGTTTGTAGTGGTTCATTTACCGGTTGACGGAAAACTACCCCAGGAGCTTTACGCTCTAATGGCATTTCAAAAGTTTCACCTTCGATAGGCCCTTTACCATCGATAGGATTACCTAGTGTGTCAACTACACGACCTACGATTCCTTCTCCAACATTGATAGATGCAATACGTTGTGTACGTTTCACTGTTGCACCCTCTTTTACTTCTGTTGAAGAACCTAAAAGTACTACCCCAACATTATCTTCTTCAAGGTTAAGTACGATACCTTCTAAACCAGATTCGAACTGTACTAATTCTCCGTATTGAGCATTAGACAATCCGTATACACGTGCGATACCGTCACCCACTTGTAATACAGTCCCTACCTCTTCTAATGAAGCTGATGCTTCAAAACCAGATAATTGTTGTTTTAATATTGCTGATACTTCAGCAGGATTCACTTCTGCCATTTTATATTAATTTAGAAGAATGAGATTACAGCCTCATTCCCTTATTATTAAATTTATATTTTAATTACTTAATTCTCTTTTTAAACTTGTAAGCTTATTCGCTATACTTGCATTGTATTGCAAGTCTCCAACTCTAAGGATAAATCCTCCGATAATGCTTTCGTCTACTATATTTTCTATAGTTGCTTCGTTACCAGTTAGCTCTTTAACTTTTGCTAGTACTTTTGTGCTTAATGCCTTATCTAAAGGTACGGCTGTAGTTACTTTTGCTACTTGAGTATTATTTAATTGATCAAATAAAACAATGTATTGCTTAGCTGCATCTGCTAATAAGTCAACTCTTTTATTCTGAATTAATGTTTCAAACAATTTTTGAGTAATCTCTCCAACATTTTTAAAGATCTCACGAAGTGAAGCTAATTTCACTTCACTTTTAATCAATGGGCTGTTTAACACCATTCTGAGCTCAGCACTATCATCAACAGTAGCGATAATACTTTGCATATCTTTCTGAACATCTTCGGTAGCTTTCTTATCCTGAGCTAAACTCAAAACTGCTTTTGCATAACGTATTGCTGCTCTACTCATCTATGATTAGTTTAAAGTAACATCTCCCAACATAGAATCAACTAATTCTAATTGTTTCTTTTTGTCGGCTAATTCATTTCGTACTACTTTTTCTGCAATTTCTACAGAAAGTCCAGCTACTTGACTTTTTAGATCTGCAATTGCTGCTTTTTTCTCACTAGCGATAGTAGCTTGTGCTTGAGCAACAATTTTATCAGCTTCGGTTTGAGCCTCGGCTTTTGCATCAGCGATCATGTTTTCTTTAAGCTGTCTTGCTTCTTTTAGCATACCATCACGCTCTGCTCTTGCTTCATTTAAGATACGCTCATTATCTGCTTGAAGGTTTTGCATTTCTTTTCTAGCTGCTTCTGCAGACTCTAATGCATCTTTAATTCCCTCTTCGCGATTGTTCAAAGAATCAAGAATAGGTTTCCAAGCATACTTTCTTAATAAAAATAGTAATACTAAAAGTATTAATGCTTGCCAGAAAAATAGTCCGAATGAAAAATCATTAATTAATTTATCCATTTCTTATATGCTTATTTGTTTTTGTCTAATCTTTAATTGTCAAATTATTACTACCTACAACCAACCGTTGCAGGTAGTAATTTGAAATTTTTACTTTCCAAGGATTAAAGCAGCGAATGCTAAACCTTCTAAAAGTGCCGCGATAATAATCATCGCAGTTTGAATCTTACCTGTAGCTTCTGGCTGACGAGCGATTGCTTCCATTGCTGATCCACCGATTTTTCCTAAACCGATACCTGCTCCGATTACAATCAAACCTGCACCTACTAAACCTGGAATTTCCATAAAAAAAGTATTAAAAATTAAACAATTGTTATTAATGATGATCGTGATCCTGAACTGCAAGACCTATAAACAAAGCAGACAACATCGTAAAGATGAATGCCTGTAAAAAGGCTACTAAAAGTTCTATCACTGATATAAATATTGTTAATAGTAATGAAATCGGAGTCATTACATATACGTTTTGTGCTGTAAAAATTAATGCGATTAAGCTCATAATTACTACGTGACCCGCAGTAATATTTGCAAAAAGACGAATCAATAGTGCAAAAGGTTTTGTTAACGTACCTAAAATCTCAATAGGCATTAAAACAATTTTCATAATTACAGGAACACCCGGCATCCAGAAAATATGCTTCCAATACTCTTTGTTTGCACTAAACTGAGTAATAAAATATGTAAACAATGCTAAGCAAACTGTTATGGCGATGTTTCCTGTAACATTAACTCCAAGTGGAGTCATCCCCAATAAGTTTAAGATCCAAATAAAGAAAAATACAGTAAGCAAGAAGCCCATAAATTTTCTGTGCTTTTCTTTACCAATATTTGGAATCGCTATTTCATCTCTAACATAAATTACAAGTGGCTCTAAAACCCTACCAAACCCTGTTGGTAAGGCACCCTTTTTGTATGATTTTGCAAGACCTCCAAACATAAGCAGCATCAACACTCCCACTAGAAGCATAGTAACCACATTTTTGGTAATAGAAAAATCTAACGGCTTTGCATTTGTTGCATGATGATGCTCGTCATAATTAATCGTACCCTCAGCATCAGTCTTGTATATTTTTCCATGGTCGAGCTTATAGAAGTTTCCTCCAACTTCTGCCACAGTTTCTCCATGATGAAATTTAGAAGAAGGAAATATTTTTAATCCATTATCCCATAAAATTACTGGAAGAGGAAATCCAACATGAGAACCTGTTTCTCCATCAGACCAAAGTGTAAAATCATGAGAATCCTGAAGGTGATGTTCTATATACGCATCGATTTCAGATTTTGTATCAACTTTGCCACCATTCTCTCCTTTTTCAGGTTCTTTGGCAAATAGATTAGTTGCGGTAAAAACCAGGGTAAAAATCAATAAAATTTTAACTACATTACGTTTTTGCATTACGTATAGAATTTCGGTTCCTAAATTTCCGTGCAAATGTACATAATTAAGTTAGATTCTTAAACTATTTTAGTTAAATAAGTTTAGATCGTGCCAAAAAGACAAAATACGCTGTAAATCAACTATTTAATTGATCTTAATATTTTAGAAATATAATAAACCTCAAGAATTAAACAGATTATGTAGGGAATAAAGAAATCAAGAAATGCATTTTTATTGATTTCGATTTCGTTAAGTCTAAGAACAATAAAGAAAGCCCCTGTTTTTATAAAACTTCCTGCCAGAAAAATAAAACCTATTTGGTCTTTATACTTTTTACTAAGAAAGATTATTGTAGAAATAAAAAGTAAAGTGAACACGGCATTAAACAGATAAGATAATCGAATAACATCTGAATTAGCATTCAAAAAATAACGATTAGTAATCATTATTTGAATAAAATAACTTCCAAGAACTATAATGGCAAAAGGAACAACAAACTTAACTACTTTTTGAAGCATACTATTAAAATATTCTGCAAAGGAAATAAATTATACTCCAAAATCAATTAGACTTATTGATTTTATTAAGTTGTTTGATAACTAGATATAGAGATGTTGCCACCCCTAATAGAACAAAAAAAATAGTAAACCACTTATCAGTTAATTCATAGTACGTATCCAGTTTCTCTCCTATATACGCAAATGAAAAAATTATAGCTCCCATTTCGAAAGCTATACCTGTAAGAATAGCAAACCTTCTAAGCTGGTTTTTATTTGAATTTTTCTCCTTTTCCATTTCCAATATTATGGCCAAAAAATGATATCCCTGACGCATCAAAATTCATAAACAAAGAAAAATTTCTCCTTATTTTTTTCCAAGTTCTGCAAACAATATCACGACCAGCACCAGCACATTAATAGATTGTAACTGACTTTCGTTGCATATTCATCCACTTATGTGCATTGAAACATAAGCTACTTAGATCAATAAAAAGCATTAAAAGACCGAATTCAGTCTTTTTAAGCCGATTTGCCCTGTCCTTGCGCTGAAGCTCCTGATTGTGGTTGTCCAGGTTTTTGATCGCTTGATTTACCCAGAGATTTTACACCACCTTTCATATTACATGATGCATTAAAGTTTGCTCCTGGCTCTACGGCCAGTTTACCAACTGTTACTTCTCCTTCTATGTGTGCTGTTGGTTTTAACGATAGTGTATTTGATACGTTAAGAGTTCCTGAAAATTTGCCTTCAAAATCAGCATCAGAACACTCTAATGTTCCTTTTATGAAGCCTGATGATCCAACAACTACTTTGCCCGTTGTTTTAAACGTTCCTTCGATGGTTCCTTCTATTCTAAAACCTCCTTCAGAAATAATATCACCAACGATTTTAGTTCCTTCGGAAATTTTGTTTTGATTGCGTGAGAAATCGGTCATACCCTGGTCTCTTCCTTTTTTGTTATCTGAAAACATAATATATAAGGGGGTTTAAGTTATTATTTATTGTCCTGATTCTTCTTCTGGTTGTTTATACTCTTTATAATCCTCCAGTGTTTTATGAATCTGAAGAATCCTATAGTTAGGCGATGCTATTGTAAAATGTTCTGCATCAACTTTTTCGTAATATTTCTTTCTTCTGTTCCATTTGGTTAGGTCAACGCCTCGGGTATCTTCAGTTTTACCCAAAGACAACAATTCTGCAAAACCTTCGGCTCCTAATCTATTTCTTTTTGTATGTACAACTACAAACTGTTGATCTTTAGTATACACATCTAAAGAAACTTTCATTTTTTCATATCGAAGTTCTTTGATAATATTCTCCAGATGCTCTTTAAGCCCTTGCGCTTGATTTTTACCTAATGTAGAAAACGTATAAATCAATTTGTGATTCTGTAATTCGTCTACTCCCTCTTTGAATGTACTGTTTTCTATCTGTGGTATCGTAACCCGATACATGATCTGTGCTTTTTTACCTTCAGGACTTTGAGGGTAATTAAGGGAAACATAATTAAGTGCTTCTTTATATGCCTCAAAACCCCTGTAACGACCTATTGCTTGAGCCTTTAATAATTCGAATTTTGGTAAAAAGTTTTCGTCGCCTCCAAATTTTGTAATAAGCTCATCGCTTCGTTTGATTACAGAAGCATATTTTTGGTTTTGAAAATCTTTATACAGCAAATTATATTGAGCTTCCGGACTATCTTTATCACCTTCTAAAGCTTCTCCTGGATTTTGTAGAATCTTAGCATATCTTGATGAAGAATGATTATTAATAATATCTTGTTTATACTTATCTGAATTGGCAACATCATTCTGAACCTGGTAAATTTTATACAAATTATACTTTGCTGGAACAATCAAACGTTCTTCAGGGTTGCTTTGCAATAAGTTTTCTAACTTATCTACAGCCAAACCATACTCCTGGAATTTTTCTTTATAAATAACACCTAATTGGTAATATGCAAAGTTACGATCAGTTTTTAGACTGTCAACAACATTTTGATCTGTAGGAAGTTGTGCAATGTAGGTCTGTGGATCAAAAGCCGGATCTGTATCAATAGAATACTCTTTTACTTCTTCTTGCTCTTCTGATGAAACAGCACTAGGATTAGTAATACTTGATATCCTCCAATTATCCTGTAATTCTCTGTTACCGTACGTTCTTTTAAACGCTGTTTTTCCGTACGCTACAGTAGTTTGATTATAGAAATAAAATACCGCTGCAGCATTCGGTTCTTTAGGCACTATGCCTCCAGGTTGTTTAAATCGTTGTTCTATCGGCAACTGATCTTTTATTTTGGCAATTTCGGCTGCCTTTTCGGCTGCTATGGCCTTTGCTTTTATCTTTTCGGTATATTCAGAATAATATGCCAATCTCTCTTCGGGTGACATGGCAACAAGAGTAAGGATACTATCATTAACCTTAGCTATACCTTCGTATAAAATTACATCATCCAGATTGTCACGCTTTTTCTTTAGCACTCTGTATCGTTTTGAATCTACAATCATACGTTGTAAAGTACTATCATAATAAGCCCCCGATGTGGCGTATTCTTTTCTGTCAAAATTGATATCACCCAGCGTATAATAATTAAGAGATTCTAAATACTTATCTTCAGATTTGGTGCGTAACGATTTATTATAATACTCTACTGCCAGATCAATAGAGTCTAATGTTTTAAAATAAACTGCTTTTTGATTGTATATTTTATCCAGAAAAGGTCTGTTTTCTCTGTTTTTTTCGAGTTTTGACAATAACTCCAAAAACTCCTCTTTATTTCCGTTTTCGTAATTGAAGTTTCGTGCCTTAGCCATATGAGCATTCATCAGATAACGTCTTGGAGTTCTCCTGTTTAATTCGATAACCTGATCAAAAGCATAATTAGCACTGTCTTTAAAGCCTAATTGATTTAGCAATTGTCCTTTTATATATAAATAACGTCCTTTTTCCTCAAATTTTTTAGTATGAACCGCCGCTTTGTTGATATAAGTAACCGCAGAGTCTTTTCTTTCAAGATTGATATATGCCTGAGCCATCATAGCTACTGCATCAGCATAATCCTGGGGTTTCATATACTCTTGCTCAATCATTCTTGTTAAATCCTCGATTGCTTTTTCATTATTATCCAGACGAAGATTGGTTTTAGCTCTCCAAACTTTGGCATGGTTAATCGTATTACTGGTAGGGTATTTATAAAGAATATAATTAAATGCTTCTAAGGCAGGGATAAATCGTTGTTCGAAGTATCTCGATTTACCGAGCAATAAAAATGCTTCATCGATTTTAGGATTGCGCTCCCTTTGATCGATAAGCATACTGTGTTTCTGGATTGCTTTAACTGATTTTTCTTCGGCTCTATCAAAGTTTTGGTTTAATACCTCGTTGGGTAATCTTACATCCTCACTTACAATCATTCTTTCGATCGGAAGCAACTCCCAAAAGTTGTCTTTATAAGATTGTATAATATCCTGCTGGCCCTGATCAAAAGCTAACCGGCCATTATATAATGTATTATTTTTTGTAGTAACGTCGTGCCAAGCACGATTAACGAATTTGTCCTTTTTCCGAGAGCAAGCAAATCCTAAAACAGCCAAAAACAATACCAACGTGATTTGTGATATTTTTCTTCCCAAACCTGATAATTTATAAGTGTGATAACTAAAAAACTTTCGTTTTAGTGTGTTTATTGTATACAAAAATATGATGTACGTCGTAAAAATACATTTCTTTCATTAAAAAACCGGTGGTTATGCCTTTTTTCTGTATAAAGAGAATATTCTTTATGTTCTATGATTCACAAACAATAATTTTATCTTAAAACCTATTTGCTGTGCTTCCATTTATTATTTTTGCCAAAAAAAAATAATGCCTGATTTTCATACACTATCTATAAAACAAATAATCAGAGAAACCACTAAGGCCGTTTCAATAGAATTTGAAGTGCCAACAGAATTAAAGGAGACCTACTCTTTTATTCCGGGTCAATATATTACGATTAAAACCAAAGTTGATGAAAAAGAGGTACGGAGGGCATACTCTATTTGTAGCTCTCCTAAAAGTAACACCTTAAAAGTTGCTGTAAAAGAAGTGGAGAATGGTACATTTTCAGTGATTGCCAATACTAAGCTTAGTAATGGTGATGTTTTAGAAGTTCATCCTCCAGAAGGTAATTTTCTTTTAAAACCAAACCCTGAATCTAGTAATACATACGCAGCTTTTGCTGCCGGAAGTGGTATCACTCCAATAATGAGTATGATCAAAGCGGTATTAGAAGAAGAGCCTAATAGTCGTTTTGTGTTAATCTATGGAAATAAAACCCCTGATGAAACCATATTTCGTTCAGAACTATTAGAACTTCAGTCAAATTATCCAGGTCGTCTGTTCATTGAATTTATATATAGCAGAAGCCAAGAAGATAATGCGCATTTTGGAAGAATCGAAAAATCTACAGTGAACTACGTATTAAAAAACAAGTTCAAGGATACCGATTTTAGAAACTTTTATCTGTGTGGCCCAGAGGATATGATTAATACAGTAACCGATATTCTACTTGATAATGGAATTGCAAAAGATATGATTCATTTTGAATTATTTACAAGCAGCACAGAAGAAGTAGAAATTGATGCTGATTTAGAGGGTAAAACCAATATTACAGTACTTGTAGATGATGAAGAGTTTATGTTTGTTATGGATCAAAAGAAGACGATTTTGGATGCTGCTCTCGAAGAAGATATCGATGCTCCTTATTCTTGTCAAGGAGGGGTTTGTAGCTCATGTATCTGTAAAGTTACCGAAGGTTCTGCGGTAATGGAAAAAAATAGCATTTTAACTGATGGAGAACTGGCCGAAGGATTAATCCTGGCATGTCAAGCACATCCCACGTCGACAACGATTACTATTGATTTTGATGATGTATAATCGCTAGAAGAACATTCTTCAATTCCGCTCAGAAGGCGGCAACGACTATCATAAATTATTAATTGCCTCTACCACCGTTTCAGGTTTTATGCTATGCATTACTTTTTCGTAACCCGCCGGGAACTTATTTCCATAGATTGAAGTGGGAATTTGGTCATATTGAACAAGATTAGGTAAAATGGCATTTTCTACAGGTTGTCCAAATGGCATAAATCCTGCATATGGGTGCGTTACTCCCCATAATGTAATTGTTGGCACTCCATACATTGCAGCAAGATGGGCGTTACCGCTATCCATAGATAACATAGCATCCAAATTGCCTATAAGTTTTAGCTCATCTTCAAACTGCAACCTACCCGACACATTGGTTACATTATTGTATTTACAACTAATATTGTTAAGAATATCTGTTTCACGTTTTCCACCTCCAAAAAGAAAAATTTCGAACCGATCTCCCCTATCTAGTTGCTCGATCACCTCAACCATTAACTCCAAGGGGTATGTTTTACTTTCATATTGAGCAAATGGTGCAATTCCTAACCATTTTTTGGTAGAATCTTGCGTTAACGAAAGAATATTTGGTGTTAGCGATTGCTTTTTAGGATGTGTGTGTGTTTTTAAATCTATGGGGTAACCTAAAGCTTCAAAAACATCAGCATATCGCTGGTGTGTGCTTTTAAGCTGGGCAAATATCTTGTTTTGTGATCGTGTAAGTGCTTTCTTTTCTGTTCTGCCTTTATCAATCTGTACTGTTTTTATTCCGTTTAGTGATAGAAGCGTCTTTAATATATTCGATCTTAATACATTATGTAAATCTGCTACCGCATTAATCCCTGATTTATGAAGTTCATTGGATAATCGTCTCAGTCCAAATACCCCTTTATGTCTTCCATCAACATCAGCATGATATACGTGTAGGTTGTTAATTCCTGAAAACATGGGTGCAAAAAATTTACGGGTAAGCACCGTTAATTTTACATCAGGATAGGTCTCTCTAAACACTCTCAATACAGGAACTGTCATAGCAACATCTCCCATTGCCGAAAGACGAACAACCAGAATATTTTTTTCTGGTTGTTTGAGTCTATCGATATTATTTTTCGCCACGTAGTACCGGGTTTAATTCATCATCATTATACATCTTCATTTGTTTATATACTTTCATGTATTTATCACCTCTTTCGATATCTCCTAACAAAGTATCAATCGCTGTAGATAAATCTACTTGTTGCTCTAGTAATACATTTAGTTTTTTCTGACATGTTTCTTTATGATTTTCTGATGCTCCTTCGCGCACCGTTTCTTGGTGCATATGGTACACTTTTAATGCCAAGATAGATAATCTGTCTACTCCCCAAGCTGGGCTTTCAGTATTGATAGTAGCATCTGACTTTGGCGAAACATCTTTATATTTCTCTAAAAAATAACTATCTATGTACTCTACCATATCGGTTCGATCTTGATTTGAAGCGTCTATTTGTCTTTTTAGCTTTAAGGCCGCTACCGGATCAATTTCGGGATCCCTTATAATGTCTTCATAATGCCATTGTACAGTATCAATCCAACATTTGCGATATAATAAATGTTCTATTGCTTGTGATTTACTATCATATGGGTTCGAAAATTCCTGATCTACACTATCGATCACATGATACTTATCTATAACTTCTTTAAAAATGGTGTTTGCTTTATCGGTAAACATATGTGCTATTGTTTTTTTCTAAGAGGTACAAAGGTATTATATTTTGCAATAGTATTTAGCAAATCCTGATAAGATCCATATGGATAAAAAATATGATCATACTTTTGACAAAATTCACCCTAATTTAAAATAACAAAGTTGTAAAAGGGAGTAAAAGAAGCACCCATATATTGATCTCTTTTGCAAATTGATGATACTCCATTTCTAAATAAGTAGTTCCAATTATGGCTAGAGGTGCTGCAATAAAAAATAATTCTGAAGTGTTTTTTTGAGGTGAAATCAAAACGATACCAATAGCCAAAATTAAATACACAATTATAAGTCGTAATATCGGTTTTATATTTGCAGGTTTACGGTTAAATTTAATAATGAAGATAGCTGTAAAAAATAAAATACAAATAGATAGGATGCCCACAGAAAAAAGTTGATTTTTCTCTAAATAACCATCAAATGAAAATGAAATAGGGTCTATGTATTCGTAAAAACTGAAAAACGAGTCGTACATAAGTAATGTAAAACAGTTCGCAAACAAGCACACAACTAGCAACCCAACAAAAGGAATAATCCAGTTGCGATAATTCTTAGGTTCAAAATAAAATATGGCAAAAAATACGAGTATTAAAAAACCAATACTCCAAAAATTTGCTAGTGATGCGATACCAATATACATAGAAGTATTAAAGATTTTAGCTTTTATATTCTTCTCGTTTCTTAAGAGTAGTACATTCCATAATGCTAACAATAGAAATGCATTAGATATTAAAATAGGAAGGCTTATTAATGAATTCGCTAATATTCCTGTTAGAAAAGCATATAGCAATATCGTATGAGTTCCTTTATTAGTCAGATCATTTCTTTGGCCAGTAAAATGAAGGATTAACATGGGTAAGATGTATAACAAAATTGATGTTAAGAACAGAATTACAGTGCTAATTTCTGCCACAAACCCATTTTTGTAATGTGCTAATCCGAGAAGGATAAGCATATACAATGCTACAAGAATGTAATTAATGGGTTTTGATTTACTAAAAAAGCTTGATAACACTACTATTTTTTATATTTTTGCGTCAAACAATATTATGATATTGTTTTGGATAATTGTTAAACTAATTTATAAAAAGTTTTTAGACTCTTTTATAAGCTTTTTATAACCCAATCATATTTTTGAATTATGAAAGAATTTTTTGAAGCTATCGAATCACTTTTTGTAGATGTATTATTTGCACCTTTTGATGTATTACGATCATTAGAGTTAGAAAGCTGGACTGGTGCCAATGTTATTAACTGGATATTTATGGCTATTGGGTTTGTTGCATTTTTCTACTGGATGAAAGAGTTAAAGAAATTTAATGATAATAATGAAGAAGATAGAGATCCTAAAGCACATTCGTTTTTAGAATAAGTTTATCATCTATTAATTATAAGAACAAAAAACTCGTATACTAATTGTGAAGTATACGAGTTTTTTGTTTCATCCTCTAAGTTTTATAAATCAAACCCGAGGTCTTTTCTAAAGTACATCTTATCAAAATGCAATTTTTCTATATTTTGATATGATTTCTTTAATGCTTTTCTAAAATCATCATCAAATGATGTTATAGCTATCACTCTACCTCCGTTAGTCACTATTTTATCTCCTTCAAGTTTGGTGCCAGCTTGAAAAACAATAGAGTCTGTGATGGTATCAATACCTGTAATTTCTTTTCCCTTTTCATACGCTTCGGGGTATCCTCCTGAAACTGTCATCACAGTTGTGGCACTTCGTTGATCAATTTCTAAGTTGATTTTATCCAAAGATTGATTCCCTACATGCTGAAATAGTTTTACTAAATCTGTTTTTACTCTGGGGAGTACCGCTTCTGTCTCGGGATCACCCATGCGCACATTATATTCGATCACTTTTGGATCATCACCCACTTTAATAAGACCTATAAAAATAAAGCCTTTATAGTCGATGTTTTCTTGTGCTAACCCATCTACGGTAGGCTTGATAATTTGTTCTTCTATTTTTTTCATAAAAACAGCATCAGCAAATGGTACTGGAGATATTGCGCCCATACCACCCGTGTTAAGCCCTGTATCTCCTTCGCCGATACGCTTATAGTCTTTTGCGGTTGGAAGTGTTACATAATTTTTACCATCAGTTAGCACGAAAACACTAAGTTCTATACCATCAAGAAACTCTTCGATCACCACTTTTTCACTAGCGGCGCCAAATTTTTTGTTAGTTAACATGTTTTCGAGCTCAGATTTAGCTTCTTTGATATCCTGAAGTATTAATACCCCTTTACCTGCCGCCAAGCCATCAGCCTTAAGTACATATGGCGGGTTAAGCGTCTCTAAAAATTGCTTCCCTTCTTCTACAGTGGCTTCAGTAAAACTTTGATAAGCTGCAGTTGGTACCTTATGTCTATATAAGAATTCTTTGGCATATTCTTTACTTCCTTCCAGCTTTGCGCCTTCTTTAGAGGGGCCTATAACAATAATCTCTTGTAGTTGTGGGTCCTTGGCAAAGTAATCGGCAATTCCTTGTACCAGGGGGTCCTCTGGTCCAACCACTACTAAGTCAATGTTTTCTTTTAGTACCAGAGCTTTAATGGCTTCAAAATCTGTAACCGCTATTGATACATTAGTCGCTATACTAGCAGTCCCAGCATTACCAGGTGCTACAAATAGTGCGTCGCATAACTCACTTTGTGCGATTTTATATGCAAATGTATGTTCTCTCCCTCCGGATCCCAATACTAAAATATTCATGATATATATGACTTGATTTTTAAGGTTTCAAAAATAGTTTATTCGTTCTTGTATTGCTAATGGTTTATGGTAAAAACTTGAGTTCTAACGTAACATTTTTCGGAATAGATATTATACTACTTGACACGCATGATTATATCTTAGATTTAGCCGTAGTAATTTTGGGCGTATTTAAAAGCCGAATTTTTGGGGAAAAAGGGAAGGTTATACTTCTTATTATTGTCTAAAACCTATTCTTTTACGGTAGGTTCATTACGAATGATTCTACTACTTAAAATACTTCTCTTTTTTAATAGTAAAGGAACTATAATCGATAAAAACACAATACCGTTAAATCTAACCAGCATGGATTCGAAAAAAAGTGAAATAAATAAAATTAAAAAAACAGAAAGTTCATTTCGGCTTCTATTCATTCTAAATGCCAGTAAAACAAAGATGGTCATTAAGACGCCAAACCCAATAATGCCCGTTTGCAAAAACGTTTGAAGAAACTGATTATGAGCATTATATTGATTGTTATAATTATGAAAATAGTTCAACTCTTTATATTTTTCCATAAGCACTTCATTGGTGTCTCCTACCCCATATCCTAATAAAGGTGATTCTTCAATTAATTTGATACTAGCATGCCAGGTAAGTAACCTTGATTTTTCTACTGTTGTATTGTCAATTTTTGAGCTTGTTTCAAGTTCTGTCACATTTGAATAAAAATCAAAAACACGAGGGTTCTTTAAAAAGACAATTACTCCAAGAAGAAATACTATTGCCATTGTATATTTCTTGCTCTTGTCAGAAATGCTAAAAATTAGCAATAGACACATGATGGCTAGAATTAAATATGCCGCTATAGAAGCCAATAAAAAAAGGTATAAAAACAGGATAATTACAATGAATACTTGTCTTCTGGACTGAAGATTCTTTTTTAGATAGTAACTTAAAACCAAAAGAATGTAGAGTGATACATAATTGGGGTTTACTAATGTTGAAAATTCTGCCCCTATAAAGTAATTCCATCCATGAGAAAAAGCACTTAAAATTAAAGAAATGGTTTCTAAAGAACTTTCAAAAACAATTTCATCTTTTACAATAAGTATACAATTATATAACGCAATAAATAGATTTATAAAAAAAGATATAAGTAATCCAAGAAGTAAGAAGTCAAATAATTTTTTTACAGCAGCAGCATCTTCCTTTACGTACAAAAAAATGATTGGAAAAAAGAATAAGGATAATGAACGTTGCAGTAAATTTAATCCATCAGACAAATTATCTGTATAAATCAAACTAAGTAATAGTATTACAAAATATAACGGAAACAATAGTAATGCCTTGTTAGCAAATACTAATTTCTTGTTTGATTTAAATATATTAACTACTCCAAGAGCAATAGAAACTATAAAAAAGGGAGTAGAAAGATTAATCCCTAAAGGCAGTAAGAAAAACGAAGCATAAAGACTATTCCAAAAAATAGTCAACACCCAATCATTTTCCTCTACGTAAAGCATTTCATTAATCCTAGATATTATTTTGAGTGATCTCACAACTGGGTTTATTGAGCTTTTATATATCTACACTTGAGCTAAAAATTTAATTGTCTCGAAAATAGTATAACATTTTTACGTGATAAATATTCTAATCGATATCTTCTACTTCAATCATCAAACGTCAATTATTAAGAAAATCTCTATGTTCACTTTTTTGAAGTTCTTCCTGAGAAAATCCTTTAAAATATTCTAGTGTTTTTTTCATTCCTTCTGCTCTATCAACTACAGGTTCCCAGCCTAAAACTTCTTTTGCTCTAGAAATATCCGGTTGTCTTTGAAGAGGGTCGTTGACTGGTAAATCTTTATAAATCACTTTTTGTTCTGTTCCTGTAAGTTTTATAATTTCTTCAGCAAAATCTTTGATCGTAATCTCGTCTGGATTACCAATATTTACAGGATATATATAATCACTAAAAAGCAGTCGGTAAATTCCTTCAACTTGATCATCTACATAGCAAAAAGATCGAGTTTGCAGGCCATCGCCAAAAATAGTAAGATCTTCTCCACGTAATGCCTGCCCTATAAAAGCAGGAACAACTCTACCGTCATTTAATCGCATTCTTGGTCCATAGGTGTTAAAAATACGCACGATTCTTGTTTCAACCCCATGATAGGTGTGATATGCCATAGTAATAGATTCTTGAAATCGTTTTGCTTCATCATACACTCCTCTTGGGCCAATGGTATTTACATTACCATAATAATCTTCTGTTTGTGGATGAACCAGAGGATCGCCATATACTTCGCTGGTAGAGGCTATTAAAATCCTGGCATTCTTTTCTTTTGCAAGACCTAATAAGTTATGAGTTCCTAATGATCCTACTTTTAAGGTCTGAATTGGGATTTTAAGATAATCGATGGGACTGGCTGGAGATGCAAAATGTAGAATATAGTCTAATTTTCCAGGCACATGAACAAATTTGGTTACATCATGATTATAGAACTCAAAATCTTCCGATTTAAATAAGTGTTCAATATTTTTAAGATCTCCAGTAATTAGATTATCCATTCCAATTACTTTGAAACCTTCTTTTATAAATCGATCACAAAGATGTGACCCTAAAAACCCTGCCGCTCCAGTAATTAAAATCCTCTTCATAATTATATCTGTGAGATTATAGCTTCTCTACCTATTGAGTAATAAGAAAGATTTTCTTTTTTGATGTCTTCTAAATCATATAGATTTCTACCATCAAAAATAACATTATCGGTTAGGTTATTTTTAATTTTATCAAAATCTGGGGTTCTAAAGATGCTCCACTCTGTGCAAATAATTAATGCATCTGTTCCTTGTAAAGCATCATACATAGTTTTTGAAAACTCTATTTTATCTCCACACTTACGGGCTACATTATTCATTGCTTCGGGGTCGAAAGCTTTAATTTTTGCTCCCTCATTTAACAATTCATTTATAATGTCTAGTGCAGGAGCTTCTCTAATATCATCGGTTTCTGGCTTAAAGGCTAAGCCCCACATCGCAAAAGTTTTTCCTTTCAGGTTGTCCTTAAAATGATTTTTAATTTTTGGCAATAGTGCTAACTTTTGAGTTGCATTAACATCAATCACAGATTCCAAAATTTTAAAATCATAATTATCATCTTTTCCTGATTTATGCAGCGCTTTTACATCTTTAGGAAAACAAGACCCTCCATACCCAATACCAGGGAACAAGAAACGTTTACCAATTCTTGAGTCGGTTCCCATACCAATTCTTACTTTACTCACATCTGCTCCAACTTTTTCGCAATAATTTGCGATTTCGTTCATAAAAGTAATCTTTGTCGCCAAAAAAGAATTAGCTGCATACTTAGTAAGTTCAGCAGACTTTTCATCCATTATTATTATCGGGTTACCTGATCTTACATATGGCTTATATAGTTTTTTCATTAACTCTATTGCTCTTTCAGATGTTGACCCCACTACAATTCGTTCTGGTTTAAGGAAATCATCAACAGCAAAGCCTTCTCTTAAAAATTCTGGATTAGAAACTACATCAAAATCACATTTAGCATTTTTTGAGATTACTTCATTAACTTTTTCAGCTGTTCCTACAGGCACAGTACTTTTATCGACAATCACCTTGTAATCATTCATTAATCTACCTATATCTTCTGCTACTCCTAGAACATATGATAAATCGGCAGATCCATCTTCATCTTCTGGAGTGGGCAATGCCAAAAAGATAATTTCACCATGATTAAGTCCTTCTTCTAGTGATGTTGTAAACCTTAATCTTCCAGCTTTTATATTTCTTTCAAAAAGCACATCTAGATGAGGTTCATAAATCGGAACTTCTCCATTACGCATTTTTTTTACTTTCTCTTTGTCTATATCTACACAAATAACCTCGTTACCAGTTTCTGCCAAACATGTTCCTGTTACCAGACCTACATATCCAGTTCCTATTACAGATATTTTCATTTAACTTTTATTTTTATACTCCTCTTGAAAACAAGATGGTCGTTATTGTTTTAAATAAAATTCTTATATCAAGTGTTACAGATCTATTTTTGATATAATAAAGATCGTACTCTAATTTTTTTATTGAATCTTCAAGGTTTTCCCCGTACTTATATTTAACCTGCGCCCAACCCGTTATTCCAGGTTTAACAACATGTCTAACGGAATAGAACGGATTCATTTTGTCCAATTGATCAACAAAAATCTTTCTTTCTGGACGTGGCCCAATAAAACTCATATCTCCATGAATTACAGAAATGATTTGTGGAAGTTCGTCTATTCTGAATTTTCTTAGAATCTTCCCAAAAGGAGTTACTCTGGCGTCGTTGTTAGTTGCCATTTTGGCTCCAGATTTCTCAGCATCCAATACCATAGACCTGAATTTATATATATTGAATTCTTTGCCTTTTTTTCCTATCCTTTTTTGAATATAGAAAAGTGGTCCTTTATTGAGAAAAAGGTTGAAAAAGAAGACAAACGGAACTACTATCATAAAAACTAGTCCTACGATAAAACATAGGGTAATATCCACTAGTTTTGTGAATAATTTTTGAATATAGTGTGATCTTTTGTTTTTAAGGTGCAATACTTCGTAAAAGTTATTTCCTAGTAAATTTAAAGGCAAGGCTTCATAAGTAGATTCATAAAACGAGGTAAATGTAAATACTTCTTTTCCAAAGTACATTGCTCTGGTCAAAAATTTCTCTACCTCTGTTGGCATATTTTGATAATCTTTAATCCTTATTACAACGGTGTCAATTTTATCCATTACTTTATTTAAGCGTTCAGGGTTTTTAGTGAATGTTTCATGACCCGTAGAGACGCTTAGCTTAACATTATAACCATTAGAATTTTTACGCCCTTCAACATTTGCTATATTATTCTCTTTGAACTCTTCGAAAGTTTCTTCATAAATAAAAATCGCATTCTTTAAAAACGGCTGAGAAATAAAAAAGTTAGAGCATATAATTCGCCATGCGGTTAATGAAAAAGGCATAAGCGCCAAGAAAACCACCAAATATGGTCTGCTCACTGTAGTGTTAATTAATAAAATTGTAAGAAAGAAAATTGAAAATGAATATAATACTCCAACAACAAGGGATAATCGAAAAATTGAAATTGGTCTAGAGGCTCTTTCTAAATTATATATGTCAATTACGTAGGCAATTATAGAAAAAAGAATTATACCAATAATGTAAATAGTGAGCCCATGTTTATCTTGATCAAAAGTACCTTTCAAGGTTCTATTTATTAGTAAATACAGGTAAAAAAGAACGATTGCTAAATCTCCTATAAACAGAAATAGTTTCCTTTCTATTACATTGAGTGTGAATACTCTATTCATTCATTACATATTTTCATAATATCTCTTATGCCCATACTTTTAATTATGGTGGTATTTAGAACAGCATTATTTTTATTCTAAAAATTTTTCAAAAATAATCTTTTAAAATCACAACTCCTTAAAGACAAACGATAAAACCATAATTTAAAGACGGATTGAGTGAATTATAACCTCTAGTCTAAACACAACGCTTAAAAATTACTTCATCAAATCGTCAAACACCTTGTCAAACAAATTACTAATTTTGTCATATGTACAATTGTCAATCAAATATTCATATCCTCTCTGCCCATATTGTTGCCTCTGATCGTTCTTTAGTCCTTTAAAATACAGTATTTTTTCTTTTAATGGTTCTTCTTCTTCAGGAGAAACAACATATCCTGATTTTGAATATGTAACAGGGTTTTCTTTTGAATTTAACGCCTGAATTATTGGTTTTTTTGCATAGAAATAGTCAAATGTTTTAAGTTGTGAGGTTCCAAAATTATAGATCTTAGTATCTTTAGTTCCTTTACCCATAAACAACACATCCATTTTCGATAAAAATAGTTTCACATATTTTTTAGGAACTCTTTCTAAAAAGTGAATATTATCGTACTCTTTCGAAAGTTCAAGAAGTCTTTCTTTTTCTGGACCTCCTCCTAAAATATAGAAATGAATATTATCATTTTTAAGCTTAGAGACGGTACTTATTATCGTGTCTAAAGGATTGGCAATTACTATTGTTCCTGCATATCCGATGTTAAAAGTTCGCTTATTAATCTTGTCCTTGTAGATATCCTCAATTTCACTATCTTCTTTACCAGGTAATTCAAACCCATTAGTAATCCATTTATAAGTGAAATTTTTATGCCCCAATACTTTCTCAATATGCATATCTGCCCTAGGAATAACCGAAATCACTGTATCGGCCTTTGAGTAAGAAAGTTTTTCCAGATACCCCAAAAACTTCATAAAAACATTCTTTTCAGAATAATTTCCAAGTTCCATAGCAGATAGTGGCCATAAATCCCTTATTTCAAAAACAAACTTTGCATTTGGATAAAAAAGTTTTTTAAAAATTAAAATGTTTAATATCGGCAATAAAGGAAGTGATGACAGTACAATTATATCAGGTTTAGGCACCTTTTTTTTGGAAATAAAAGGTATAACAAATAGGTTTAAAGAAAATATAATCCAACTTAAAATTCTGCCAATTCCATGAGATTTTTTGTAGGTATTTCCTTTTAAAATTAAAGTATTGATATCTTTATTTACAAACTTATACAATCCTCTAATCTTATTATGTCTATAAGGAGCATGCGAAAAAGAAGAAGTAATCAAAAGAGTATTATATTTCTCAGTCTTTTTTAAATGTTTTGCAATATAATAATGCCTATACCCCTCACCATCAATATCTGGGCTTGTTATATATTGATTTATGAACCAAATATTTTTCATTTATAATGATTGTAATACTCTTTTAGTAATTTCTTTTCCTATGTTCAAAGATGACGTTGCGGCTGGCGAGGGTGCATTAACCACATGAACTCCATTTTTTGTTTGCTCTATTAAAAAGTCATCTACCAAATTACCTCTTTTATCGCATAACTGCGCCCTTACTCCAGCTTCTCCAACAATTAAATCCTCTTCTTTAACTTGAGGAACTAATTTTTGTAATGATTTAACAAAAGCCTTTTTAGAAAACGATCGATACATTTCGTATGCTCCAACTTTCCAGTATTTCAAAGCCACCTTAATAAACCCAAGGTAAGATATGCTCTCTAAAAATTCTATTAAATCAATATCAGACTTTGTATACCCCTCTCTTCTAAAAGCAAGTACCGCATTAGGTCCAGCATCCACTTTACCATTAATTCTTCTTGTAAAATGAACTCCTAAAAAAGGAAAGTTTGGATCTGGCACAGGATAAATCAAGTTATTTACTAGCTTAGCCTTATCATCTTTTAATAAATAATACTCTCCCCTAAACGGAATAATCCTAGCATTTAAATTAACACCATCCATTTTGGCTATTTTATCCGAGTACAGCCCTGCACAATTTACCAAAAACTTCGTAGTCACAACCTCATCACCTGTGGATATCTCATAACCTTCATTTTCTTTTTTTATTGCAGCTACTTTTTTTTCAAAAAAGAAGTTTACGCCTTTTTCATTACCTTTTTCGAAAAGTTTTTTTGATACTTCTTTGTAATCCACAATTCCTGCTTGTGGTACAAAAATTCCTTTAGTTCCTGAAACATTTGGCTCTTTTTCTTTGAGTTCATTCTCATCTAAAAACTTTAAACCTTTTAATCCATTTTGAACTCCTCTATCATAAATATTCTGCAATTTTTTTTCTTCATCGCTATTGGTTGCAACAATGATTTTTCCGCATATTTCATGATGGATTTTTTCTTCTTTACAGAATTCTAAAAGTAAATTGTATCCGTTTCTACAATTGGTAGCTTTGGCACTACCTGGCTTATAATAAATACCCGAATGAATAACACCGCTGTTATGGCCCGTTTGATGTGAAGCAATAGAGTTTTCTTTTTCTAAAACCGCTATCTTAAGGTGTGGGGCTTCTTTAGACAAATTGTATGCAGTAGAAAGCCCTACAATGCCTGCTCCAATAATTGTAACATCATACTTCATTTTTACTTAAAAAAGTTTTTGATAGCCGCTACAACTATTTCTACAGCTTCCAATGAAAGGTGTTCACCAATAGGCAAACTCAACAACATTTTATCTGTATTATTTGCATTAAAATCTGCTTCAGCTTTTCCTAAATAATCATACGCTTTAAGTTTTGGTAATGCAATAGGGTAGTGAATTCCTGTTTGGATATTTTGTTCAGACAAATATGATTTCAACTCTTCTCTTTTATTTGTTCTGATTACGAATAAATGGTACACTTGTCGTGCCCATTCTGATCGTTTTGGAAGCACAATTTGTGGTACATCCTTCAAGTGTTCCAGATAAAAATCAGCTATTTTAATACGATGATTAGTCCAATTCTCCAGGTGATTTAGCTTTACATTCAATATTGCCGCCTGTAGATTATCTAGTCTACTATTTCTTCCTTCAAAAACATGGTTATATTTTTCGATCCTACCATGATTCGCAATCATTTTACATTTAATCGCTAGTTCTTCATCATTGGTAACGATTGCACCAGCATCACCGTATGCTCCAAGGTTTTTTCCCGGATAAAAACTAAATGTACCTATATCACCAATTGCACCGACTCTTTTTCCTTTATATTCTGCTCCGTGAGCCTGTGCACAATCTTCTATTATTTTTAGATCATGTTTTTGGGCAATTTCTAAAAGCGCACCCATATCACATGGATGACCATACAGATGAACTGCAATAATTGCTTTTGTTTTTTTGGTAATTACTTCCTCCAAGCTACCGATAGAAACAGTATAGTTCTCAAGATTACAATCACAGAAAACCACTTTATGCCCAGACCTTGTGACTGCCTCTGAACTAGCGATAAAACTATTCGCTGGAACGATTATTTCTGAATTAGGTGGGAGTTCTAGTGCTTCAATAGCTATCTCTATAGCATCAGTACCATTGGCGACCCCAATACAATGTTTTGCATTTTGAAAAGAAGCAAAGTTTTGTTCAAGTTTTTTTATTTCTTCTCCACCAATAAAAGCAGAGCTTGAAATGATATTTTGTATGGCAACATCTATATCATTTTTAATAGTTTTATATTGATGTTGTAAGTCAAGAAATTTTATCATGTATTATCTTATTTTTTTTGCTGGATTCCCAGCATATACACCCGGTTCTTCGATATTTTTTGTGACCACAGACCCTGCGCCTATGACTACATGATCACATATTTTAACTGGAAGTATGGTAGCATTTGAACCTATAGAAACATTATTGCTGATTAATGTCGATTTCCATTTAGTTTGATCACCTCCTGCAGGTCCACCTTCACTGAATAAATCATTGATAAACATTACTCCATGACCAATAAAACAATTATCTCCAATATCAACAAGTTCGCAAATGAAAGAATGTGACTGAATTTTGGTATTTGATCCTATACTTACTTTTTTTTGTATTTCTACAAAAGGACCTATGAAGCAATTATCTCCTATAGTACATCCATACATATTTACAGGTTCAACAATTTTTACATTTTCGCCAAACTTACAATCAACTATTCCTATTTTAAGATGCTTATACACTTTTGTTTCTGTCTGTGATTTTTTGATATATTTTATCAATAATTTCTACGGTTTTTAGGCCTTCAAAACCATTTGCAGAAATAACCCCATCGTTTGTTAATACCTCAACTACGTTTTCATAAACTTTGTCATGATTAGACATAGATCCCTGGTATTGTCCATAGTTATTAGCTGTGTTACCTTCTGGTAAGTTTTCTACTTTATACCCCTCAATATTTTGATATTCTAGCTCATTAAGATATTGCCCACCTATCTTTACCGTACCTTTTTCTCCAAATATAGTTAGAGACCCTTCCATGTTTTTTCCATGGCTATTTACTGTATAGTTTATTGTTCCTATTGCGCCATTATAGAATTCTAAGGCAATTACACCGTTATCATCAAATTCTGTGATTCCTTGGTGATGAAAATTTCCACCAAAAGCTTCTACATTCTTAACATCCCCAACAATCCAATATAATAGATCTATAAAATGGCTAAACTGTGTATAGAGAGTCCCTCCATCAAGATCTAAAGTACCTTTCCAGGAATTTTTATAATAATCGGGGTTTCTGTTCCAGAAACAATTTAATTGTGCAGAATATATTTTACCCAGTTTCCCATCGTCGATTATTTTTTTGACAGCTTCTACCGGGGGATTGAAACGATTTTGTTTTACAATCATTAATCGCTTATTTGCGCGTTCTGCAACTTTAATCATCTCTCCACAATCATATACATTAATCGCCATTGGTTTTTCGCAAAGCACATGAAAACCTGCTTGTAATGATTGAATTGTATGTTTTGCATGTAATCCATTAGGAGTACAAATGGCAACTAGATCGATTTCTGGCTCGTTAGACAACATTTCTTCAATAGAGGCATATGGTTGGGCATCATACTCTTTTGCTAGTGCTTCTGCCTTGTTAAATTCTATGTCACAAACTGCTTTTAGGGTGCCATTATTCTTAATATGGCCTGCGTGTCTATTTCCTATTCTACCACAACCTACGATGGCAAATTTTAATTCTTTCTTCATATGTAATTAAAAGTGCAAAGGTAACTTTATTTCTCGAAAAACTTTATACATAATTTTGACTTAAAAAAGTAGTATTAATAAACTTCATTCTATTTAGATAAGGTCGTCAAACCTGAAAAATATATTTATATGACATTGATTATTAATCTACTACAACAAGGTACCTATTCAATAGAAATTCACCAAATTAAATGTTGCCTTTAAATTTCTCTCTGAACTCAACTGTCTTGTTTCCCCTACCCGATTCATTTATCAATTTATACGAAGAAATTATATTATCGGACCTTTGTACAATTTCTTTTTCTTGAAGATCTTGAAAAAACTCTGACATCCTTGTGTTAATTATGTGAACTTTTTTGCCCATTTCTACTGCCTCTATAACGCCAGTAGAATACACTCCGATTATCAGGTCACTAATTGACAAATAATCTTTAAGACTCCCTTCTTTAATAAGAACAAAATTTTTATTTTGTTTAACTACAGGCATAAAATTTTGTTCTTGTTGTTCCTTATATCTGGGATGGAGCTTGGCAAAAATTAGGACATCACTTGGGAGTTCCTGAATATTTTCTAAAAACTGAATAAATTCTTTATCTAAAGTATGTTGACATATTAACGTGATAATTTTACGATACTGTTTTCTTGTTTTCAATAATTTGTCATCAAACCCATAATTCTTATTTATATCATGATTGTATGTAAAATCTCCAGTAACATTAATTTTATGTTCTGCCCAATTATTTTTGATTAAAACTTCTTTATAGTAATTAGACCAAACCAATATCTCATCCGGAAAATACTTTAGGGTAGATCTTTCCTTAGGTAAAACATACCCAATATGAAAAGGATAAATATGACCATGTTGTAATTCTATAACTCTGACATTATATTTCTTGCAAACCTGGATAAATATCTGGTTCATGGGACTATAGGCCGATTTTAGATAAATTTTATTTGGTCTATAACGCTTTATAAATCTTTCATACAAATGTATTCTTTGTAGGTTTCGTTTAAATCTATTGAAAAGTAAGTTAACACCCTCTCTTTCCGGGGGAAAACCATGAAGTTTTGTGTAGATATCTGAATACAGTTCAAAAATTCTTGAAACTTCACTTTTTAAAGAGTTATTATCAATTTTTTTGGTATACAAGCGTTCTAGAACATAAAAAATGTCTGCTTTGACTGTGATTTCTTTGTTTGTGATCTCCTTAAAGTGATAATCCTGCAGATTCGGGAATTCTAAAATCGATATATTCTCTGATATTTCCTTTATCAATTTATCACAAAAATAATCAACGTACTTACCTTCAAATTTTAATTTACTGTCAGTATTAGTAATAAATAAATTAGCCCTATTTAAAATATGTTTTTTTCTAAAATACTCTAATGAGTTAATGGCTATCTTGAAAAGATTAACCTTAGCTTTTAGTATTGTAGAAGTTTTTTTTAAAATCTCCGTTAAGCTAGTAGTAAAAATTAGCGATTCATAAATTTCCGTTCGAATAAAAGGGTAAATGGGGTAATCTTGTACTTTTATCTCATATAGTTCATTCTCCTTTTCCCAGTCCAAAAATTTATCAGTAATCTCTTTTATTCTCATACCCTTCCTTTTAATTTATCGGTTTTTGATCATTCAAAAGGTTTTTTAGGCTGCTGCTGTTCGTACCATTTTTGCCTGTATTATATACATAATGAAGAAAACTAAGGAAAAAAATGAAGAAAAATCTACCTCTATGCGTTTCAAAAACATGTTCTGTTAGGGATGATAAAAATAGAATAACCAATAATGATGGGAGAAGGGGGTTTTTTGTCTTAACAGCTATTTTTACCGAATAGAGAAGATACCCAAAATAGGCTAAAGCTCCCATTATACCAAACCTAAGCGTAAATGACAAAAAAGTATTGTGAGTACTCAATCCTATTAGATCTTTAAAATCATACCTAATGTAATAATTTTCTAATTCGTTTTTAATATCGCTCGTACCTATACCAAAAGGTAAATTCTCCAACGATGCTACATATGCTACTTTAAAAATTTGGCCTCTTCGTTCCATTGCACTCGAAAAAATAGATTGTACCCAATTGAAATCCAAAAATAAAACTGGCAATAGGACTATACATAAAAAACTCACTACAATAAAGAAAATCCTTCTTTTTCGTTTCTCATTTATTAGCACATAAACCCCTACAGAAATAAGTAAAAATAAAAACGATATTTTTCCTGCCATAAAAGAAAAATTAAGTAATATATATATCGTTGCTAGGACATACCATATTTTTATATTTTTCTCTTCGGTTTCCCGATATATATGTATTAAAAAGATGATGGCCAATGTAAAATACATGCCAACATATGCATGATGGATTGAAAACTTTGCATTTCTTATAAAACTATGCAAAGTGAAATTTAGACCCATTTTTTGATTTAAAACTTCATTAGTAAGGTACATATGGTATAGATTTAACCATAAAATTATTGTATATAAAACAACACCTAAAACAAAGGATTTAATCACTAACTTAAAAATTCTATCTGATAAATTAATACTAGATAAAATCAGTGGGAAAATGAGAAAAGGCAATTTCTTCTGCAGTAAAACCAAAGCCCTAGAAAAATCATCAGCGTATATAAATCCAACAATAAAAAGTAAAAATATCATTGCGTTAATTAAGAAAAATAGATCTTTCCTTAATCGTTTTATGTTGAAAACATCCTTAAAACCCAATAGTAGTGAGGTCGTCAACATTACAATTAACACTAAGGAGGTAATGTTTTCCTTAAAAGGAAGCGGAATTAAAAAAGCCAGCAATATTAACATATATTTGATAATATCCTGTTTTCTATCTTTTAAAATAGCACTAAGATTCATTATAGCTTTCATCAATTCGAACTATTTTAAGGAATGTATAAATAATTATTGAGTAAAAAAATCTTGTAATAAAAAAGTTTAAGGTTAAAGAACTTCTTGGAAACGTAATTAAGATTGTAAATAACAATACTGCATATATTTCCCAAATTCCTCCTTTTCTTTCATTATTAAATGACACTTTATGGAAAAAAAAGGCAACTAAAAAACTTATTAATATCATTAATATATACCCTTGCATATAAAACTCATACTGAAGAGAGTATCCTGTACCCCCACTTTTACCAAGTTTCTTTTTTCTTTCTTCAAAAAACTGATCTCTATATCTATAAAAAAGGCCTACATCATATTTTATAAAGTATTTGAGAATTGGTTTTCCTAATGTGCTTAACCCTTCAACATATGCCTGTAAGGGGTAATCTTGCTCATAACCATTATGCATCATTACAGAAAAATTGAAATAACTGGCTCCATATTCTAATGTACCTGGGTTCAAAAAATCTGGTCTTTTTTTCACTAAGCTTATAACATCTTCAATAGTTGGGTTTTCTTTTCTTGTTCCATCTTTATTATAAATTCTTGTTCTAATTGAGAAATACATAAAACCTAAATAAACCGCAAACAAGTATATTAAATATCTTTTCTTAAAAAATCGTTTATAAGTAGAGAGTTTTTGTGTTCTAAAAAAGGCTAGCACACAAATCATAAGAGGATAAAAGGCGCTTCCTCGAATACCTATTTTGACCCAAAAAAAACAATAAAACAGCAAGGTAATAAATGTAATCAAAGCCATAAGCTTAGACACTTTTTTTAGCCCTATCTCTTTAAAAGAAAAATAAATTCCTAAGCTCACAAAATATGAGAAAAAAGGAGGTTGACTAAAAAGATACTGACGAACAAAACCATGATTACCAATATACTTATAAGCACCCGAAGTATATACTTGAAAGAACAGAACAAGTATTCCAAAAAGAAATAATGCAAAAGCGTAAGAGAACGGAATTCTTAGCCCATTAACAGTGCTTCCTTCTTTTTTAGTCCTAGGTATTATTAAGAAAAAAAGAACAAAGTAAGTGCTATATTTAACATATTGCGCTAAATAGTGAAAAGAATCATCAACATATGAACCCCGATAGTTTTCAGGTAAGAAAATCGGCTTTCCAAAAAACAAGAAATTTGTAGCAGGAACAAGTATATAAATATTAAGAATAAAAAACAGAATGAAGTAAAAGGAAAAAGGATTAATCTTCTTTTTTTTAAGTAAAAGAAACGATGTTACAGAAGCTACAATTAGATAATTGATGCAAAGCACTGTAGGGTTGTCAAAAACAAGAAGTATAGGCAACGAAAATAGAAATAGTTGCACCTCGCTTTTTAATAGTTTTATATTGACAAGTGTTTCCAAATAAATTTATTATGTTTTACGAGTTGTTTCCAAAAAAGCGTACATATTTCTTAGCTGTTACCTCCCAGGACAATTCTTCTTTACATTTTTCAGATAATTGTGTTCTATTTACAATAAAACTTGGAATATCATCATTCTTTAAATCTACAAATTGTAGATACTTATCGTATGAGTTGTCAAGTCCAATAGTACCTTTTATTTCTTTATTAACAAGAACAGGCATTCCACAACACATTGCTTCAAAAACAACGAGTGCTTGTCCTTCTGACGTGCTGGGGTGAGCATATACATCTGAGGCAGAATAGTACCTATATAATTCAGAATTTGGCATGTAACTAAATAATTTTATTGTGAAAGGAAGCTCTTTGCTATTTACCAAATGAAGAATCTTATCTCGAGTTTCTTCAGATTCTACTTTCCCTATAATCCAATAGCTTCCTTTAAATAAATTTCTTTTGAGGAACTCAATAAACCCCAAATGATTTTTTCTATGTGTTAATGCTCCTACTGATATAAAAACTTTATCACCATCTAGCACACCCATTTCGCGTCTTACTAGTTCTCTATCCAATTCAGAATATTTAAATGTCGAAACATTCACTCCATTAGAAATTATTGAAGCATTATCTGAATTAATTTTTAATTCAGTTTCACCTATGTCCTTCATTTCCGGGTTTAAGTAAGTTGGATTAAAAACATATTTTGCTCCATTCTTATATAGTTTCTGCATCGAGATTCCTCTTTCTTGATTCGCAAGAATGCTATTAGGGTCATTATGCATGAATCCATGAAAAGAAAAATAAGTTTTCTTGGATAGTTTTAAATGCTTCATAATTGGTGAAAACATCATTCCATGTGCATTAATTATATCTGGTTGCAATTCTTTAATGTAGTTTTTTATAAGAATTCTATAAAGTAAAAATTTATATTGAGGCACTCCGAATTCATTCTTATAATTTCTAAGCTCCTTTATTGCTCCAATAGGTCTTTTTATAAGTTCGAAAAATAGCAGTTTTAGCAGAAGTTTTTTTGAGTATCCTAAAAACGTAATATCATGATGCTTTATAGGTTTATATGAATTAAGGTTTGTTGCATATATATTTGTATCATATGATTCTTTAAGAATATTTGCTATCTCAATAATTACGTTTGCTACTCCCGTTGTATAACTACCCCCGTATTCTTTTGGGATTTGACCTAAAATTAATAGCTTTTTCATTTACAATACATATTTTGCGTACAAAAATACTAGTATCCCCAAGATAAAAATCAAAAAGTCATCAAGAAAATAGTTCTTATTAATTTTTAGCCTTGAATTAATACACCTAAGATTTAATCTAAATCTGAAGTACATCATCATTGAGGTACATATGGCAAAATATACAATTTCCATTTTTAATAAATACAACATTGTCATTATGAGTATGTATCCAAATAATACAATGTAATTATTCCTTACATATTCCTTGTCTAAATTAAGAGTCTTTAAATAGTTGTTCTGAACAATATTTATTTTGATATTATAAACCATTGCTACATAAAATAGAGCAATTATAGTGATACTTTCAATATAATTTTGGTAAAAATATTCAACAAAGTAAAAAACCACGATTAAGTAAAAGAAAAGGACAGGAGAAAACATTGTGGTAACCTTCATCAACTGTCTATGCTTATTATCTAAATCCTGATTATAGTCTTTAAATAAGTATGGTAGTAAAACAGTTGAAACCGAGCTTACAAAGGTATTTGTTAAAACAAAAAACATTCCACCAAATGAGTAATATGCAAACAATTCAATTGAATAAAAAAAATTAATAAATAGTTTATCAATATTTGTATTTACTTGATTTCCAAAATTTCCTGCTAAAAGTTTAATTCCTCGATAATACGTAGGTTTAATAAATTCAATATCACTCGCCCCAATTGTTTTAAGACCAATCCACTTCCTGGAGACATATGTATACACAAAATAGCTTGTAATTATTGATAGTAAAAAGCATCCTAAAATTATATTAATACTTGGTTTATCGAATAAGAAATAGACAAGTACTACTAAAATTAAAAAAGACGTCTCTTTAAAAATCTTTAAAAAACTTACTGTCTTAAACTTCTTTTGAGATTGAAAAAGTGAGTCATAATACGTGTTTATTATAAAAAAGAAAGAAGTAATAGAAAGGCATATTAAAATTATTTTTAATGGAGTTTCAAAAAAAAATGCTCCTGACAACATCAAAATAAGCACTATAAATTGCTGAGTGATCAAAGTGCTAAAATATTTTATATTTTCTTGTTTAATAAAAGCCTCCTGGGTACATAAGGCTATATATATACCATCTTTTAAACCAAAGTGTAATAAGCTTGTATATGATAAATATAATGTGAAAGATTTGTACAAGCCATAATCTTCAACTGATAAAATTTTGGGTATAAAAAACTGTACAGATACCGCTGCAACCAAAGCAATTAAACTACCTGAAAAAAAAATTGCTATGTTCTTTAAAAAATGATTTTTTTTTATGGTCTCAAACAATTCAAATTAATTTAGAAATGTATAATTTTTTAGTATAAATTAAATCATTGCCTTAATAACAATTTTGCGTACCTCGCTTACGGCATCATCAAAACAAATTCCCGGTTGGTGGACATCATTTGGTCCTAAGATTATAAAATCATTTTTTCTTAAATAAAGCTTTGCTCCTTTTCCTTTAAACAATTGAAAATCCTCATTTTTTTCATATTCTGTTATAGGGTTCATATCTAAAATATTGGCTACTGCAATTCTTTCATTACCCTCTATAATATAATGAATGTCTAGATACTTTCTATGGGCCTCCCATTTATCTTTAAATTCATTTTGAGTTTCATAATTTAACAATAAAGCAAAAACTTTATTTCCGTCTATTTCATGCTTTCCTAATTCCAAACTTTGTAAGTCCGTACTTTTTAAGTAATTAATGGCAGTTTCAATATTCGCTGATAACGTTTTATAAAAATTTGCATTATCCAGTGTGTCTATTATCATTTTGCTTATGGTTTTTTTACTCTTTTAAATCTTAATAGACTAGCCCCGTGATGATTTACTTTAATCTTTTGTGATTTAGAAAACTCTTCTATGTTTTTTTGCTTCCATACATCTCTAACCATAAAGTCTCCATTTAACGTAATTTTTAATTCTTTAAGATCTAACTCCCTGGGTGCTTCATCACCCCAATTAAATTGGTCGATCGGAGTATTATAGTATAACCCCTTATTAATTACCGCTATTGCAAAATCTCCATTATACAATTGTTTTTTCAATACTACGAAACCGTTAGTATCTGAAATAATTTCTGCCTGACTGCCAAGACGATCCTGATTGATATCTATAACTTCACTGTTCTTTAGTAAAGAGAGCGTAAATTTATCTATTTTTTCCAGGTCACACCCTAACATTAACGGAGCTGACCAAATAGTCCAAAGAGTAAAATGTGAATATAGTTCATCACCAGATAAATTGTTTTCTCTTGGCTCACCCCAACCTACTTTTCCTAATACTAACATATCTGGATCATTCCAGGAGGATGGGCCATTAAACTCTTTCCAGTTTGTATGATATCTTAAAATATCCATTATCCCTTGAGAAAATCTTCCCTTTGAATATCCATTATCCCATATATCTCTAATATCACTCGTAGTACGCCATAAATTAGACCATTTTTGATATGATTTCATATCATTTATATCACTAGAATTGGAGATTGAGAATACAATATCTCTATTTGCATTTTTGATTTCCTTACCCATTCTAGCTAAAGATATAGAGTCAATAGGATTCCAATCATATTTTAAATAGTCTACTCCCCAATCCACGAACTGATCTACATCATTCTTTTCAAAAGTATATTTCCCGTGTTTAATAAATTTTCGATTTCCAAATTTTTCCTTATCCCAATAACCGTTTATTGAGTCGCTTGATGTTCCGCAATATCCAGCGAAAGACGTAATCCAAGGGGTCGAATAAATTCCAAATTTTAATCCTCTATCATGTATTTGTTTCGATAGGTTCTTCATATCAGGAAACATTGCGTTAGCCCGAATCATTTTCTTTTTGTTATCTCTATTACCTTGCCAAGCATCATCAATAACGATATAGGACCAACCATAATCTATTAATCCTTTATCTACAAATGCTTTTGAGGCTGCTTCTATTTTTTCTTGATTTACATTTTTCCCCCAACAATTCCAACTATTCCATCCCATTGGGGGGGTAAGAGAAATATTATCCCCAACTACAATTTCAAATTCTTTTTTTGTGTTTCCATGTTCATTCTTTGCTTTTAAAATGATTTTTTTAGATTCCAGAACATCCATTTTTCCTGTAATAATACCTGTAAGGCTATCTAAGTTAAGTCCCTTTGGTAAATTATCAACTTCGTAAATTATAGGTTTTTTTCCTGAAGCGGGGATTTTATATAAAAAAGGAGAGTCTTTCCTGATTCCAAAAATATCCGGTCCATTTATTTTGGGTTGTAAGCTTTCCGAAGGTGTAACTATTATTTTTTCTTCTTGTAAAGGTATATATGGTTCTATGGTCCCATAGGATAGAAATTTAGCATTTGCGAAATTGGCATAATCCCTTGATTGACCATCTTTTGCGTCTGAAACGTAAAAAGCTAAAACCTTTATTCCTTCAATATTGATATCAATGTTTTTTACTTGTCCTTTTTTTAAAACCCCACTTTCCCACATAATTTTCTTATCTCCAAGTATGTAGATTGTTATAGAACTCATTTCTTTAGCATTATCATCTAAGCCAACCACAGCAGTAAAGGTTTTGGCTTCGCCATTTAGTTCTACCATGTATTTACTCTTTGCATGTACACCAACACCTCTATCATACGTTTTGTTGTTCATTATCATTGGGCGCCCTAATATGGATTTGTTCTTCTGAGGAGTTTTCCATCCTGAGGTCATAGAAGAAAGGTCCATTTCATCCAGCCATATTTCTTTTGTTTCTTTATTAGCACAATTCATCATAGAAAAAGCTATTACAATAAGAAGTAAAAGAGACGTAATTTTTGTGTAGTGAGGTCGCATTAGTATTCATTTTTTAATTAATCTCATCTTGAGCTTTTTTGTAATCTTTTGGTTGACCAATGTCTAGCCAGTATTCTCCCATTTCAAAAGTTTTGGGAGGATTCTTTGAATCCATAAGTTCTTCAAACAAGGAAGGCATATCATAGAATGTGTCTTTAGGGATTCTATTCAGTATTTCCTTTGATAATACATATGTGCCCGTATTGATATGGTAGTGATAATCCGGTTTTTCTTTAAGCCCTATTAAGTTTTTTTTATCATCTTTTTGCACAATTGCGTAAGGTATTTGGTAGGTAAACCTTTTAATGCACATCGTTGCGGGAGAATTATTCTCTTTATGGAATTTCAATAATCCCGAATAATCTAAATCGGTAATAACATCTCCATTGGCAACAATAAAATCATCTTCCAAATCAAAATTTATTAGACTTAATGCTCCTGCGGTACCAAGCCTCTTACTCTCTTTAACATACTTTATATTTATCCCAAATTCTGATCCGTCTTTAAAGTAGTTTTCAATGATTTCTGACTTATAATTAACGCAAAACACAAAGTTGTTGAACTTATGCTTCAAAAAATTATTCACAATTCTTTCTAGGATTGGTTTGTCATTTACTTTAAGCATTGGTTTGGGGGTTGCCTTAGTAAGATCACCTAATCTCGAACCTAAGCCTCCAGCCATGATCACCACATAATTTGGCTTAAAATTATACTCATAATCATCGAGAGTAATAATATCTATCAATTGATTTTTTTTATTGATAATAGGCATGTGCCTGCGATGAAGCATTCTTAATTGGTTTATAACTTTTTTTTGGTCAAAGTTTTCAGCAACTTTTATCGGATCTTTGTTTATTATCCTATCTAAGACCGTTACCTTATTAATAATTGCTCGTCTAATGTCTCCATCCGTAATAATACCAACTAGTTCTTCATTATCATTTACAAAAGCCAAAAAACCTTGCCCTGTTTTATCAAGTATATTGACTAGTTCTTCAAAAGGTAAATGCTCATTATATTTAATAATTAGTTTTTCTTTCATTTCTAGTTATGTCTTTTTTCAATATTACCTCATCAAACGATATGTCTTTAATTGCAATTTTATGTTCTAGTTGATGAATTTTAGTATAATCAGAAACTTTATCAATCATTTTAAAACATACATTATCTTTATTAAGCTCTTCACCTTTTTTAATATCTTTTGACGCTACGGCAATTTTTTCTCGATTTTTATAAGTTATCTCTTGTTCATTTAAGTTTGAAAATTCTCTATGAATTTCTGAAAAAATTTCGGTTGAAAGGAAATTGAGTCTAGAATTAATTTTTTTGATTTTATCTTTCGAAACAGCTGCTTCAAAATCTACTCTTTCAATTCCTTCATCAACGGTAATATGTTTTTCAAAAACTCTAGCTCCTAATAGATATGCATAATCATTTGATAAAACTGAAAACTCACTATCATAACTTGAATGGTCTGCATATCCAACAGCTATTTTGGGAAACTTTTTTGCCAAAGTTGAAATTTTTTCAAGACGAACATGTTCTATTTTGCTTGGGTATGATTGAAAACCATGCATCAAAACCGAAACTTGCTGTTGAAAGAAACTTATCTGTTGATTAATCTCTTCTAGTGTTCTCCCACCTGCACCAAGAATCAAAGGAACACCACTTTCTTTAACCTTTTCCTTTAATTGTTGATCATTAAATGAAACCGAATGAATCTCCAAAAACTTAATGTTCTTCTTGTATTTTTCTATCAATGTAAATGGTTCAAGGTCCAAAGGCATTATAATGAGATCTAACCCAAGATCAATAGCATAATCGAATAACTCTTCCCATTCTTTTTCAGAAAACTCTAACGTTTTAAGAAACTCATATTTAGAATGTTTGGAAGAGGTCAAGTTATTAATATTAAAAATTACTTGAAATTTTATTCCAGAAGCGCCAGAATCTTTTGTAGCCTCAATTAATTTTCTTGCATATTCTAGCTCGCCTTGATGGTGAAATGCTGTTTCAGTATATAGATAATAAGACATATTAACTAAAAAAATGAGTTGATTTATTTATTCTTCGCTCCATATCCATTTTATATTCTTTAAAAGAAATTATTTTTCCATATGGATATTTAACATCTCCAGTAGCGTTATATGTAGAGTTAATGATGTTGTTTTCCAGAATTGTGCTAATTATCTCGTTTAATGTTAACCTTAGCTTATCTTTATTAGTACTTTGGTTAATAATTTCTTTAGTACGAATATAGTCTTCTGGTGTATCTACAGTAATAGTGTAATTAGAATAATCCTCAGAAAATGGATTAAGAATACCGCATTTATAGTTATCCGGTTCAAACATATAAAGCATTAAATATTCGCTTACCATTGGATCCATTTCTGAATAACATTTTTTAAGCGCTTCGAATTTCATGATTTCGGCCGAAGCGCCTATTGGAACTCCATTTAATCTCAAATAATCCAAATTGTTTTCCTGCAACAGCTCTATTTGGCGATCAATATATTCGTATGTGGTAAATACATTATCTCCTGTAACTCTCAATAGGACATCACCTTTATATTTATCTCCTACCATAATCATTCGCTCAATCACTTTCTCAGGAGAACCTCTATAAATATTAACTTTGTTTTTGCGAGCCACATCTTCTAAAATATCGTCTACCTCTTCTGTAGAAGTACAAATAACAATTTCATCAATTTTTTGAGATAATTTCAATCTCTGAATAATATAATCCAGCATAGAGTAGTCGTCAAAAACATTTCTTAGCACCTTTAGAGGTAATCTAGTTGAGACGGTTCGGGCAATAATACAAGCAATAACTTTTTCATTCATAACTATTCAAAACTTTCCCAAGTTAACATAGCATCTTTATCAATGTCATTTTTAACTGTCCTGCCGACAATATATGATTCTTCATCAGGAGAAATACCCGTTCCAGGTCTTTTAAATAGAATATCTTCGGTTTTAATTTTTTCACCTTTCTTAATAGCTCTTGCCGTAACAGCACTCCTTCTGAATTTCCCTTTTTTAGCCTCCTCAGCATCCGAAACAATTCGTTGATGGCTTCCTAGAGATTTTGTAATATTTAAACCTTCTTTACAAATTATTCTTAGCTCAGCCGGATCAGCAGAAATCTCATGATCCCAGCCTGGTAAGTTTTTATCAATGGTAAAGTGTTTTTCAATAACACATGCTCCGAGTGCAATTGAAGCTAAAGGTATAGAAAAACCTATAGTGTGATCAGAAAAACCTACTGGATAATCAAAAGCCTGTTGTAGCATTGTTATATTATTCAAATGAATATCTTCATACTTTGGAGGATATATAGAAATGCAATGTAACAATACAATTTGATCATTTCCTTCAGATTCAATAGTTTTAATTGCTCGATCAATTTCAGCTAATGAAGCCATTCCCGTAGATAATATAATTGGTTTATTAAATTTTGCCAGATATCTTAGAAACCTCAAATTATTGATATCCATAGAGGCAACCTTAAAAAAAGGAACTCCAAGTTTATCCAGAAGATCTGCCTCTACTTCAGAAAAAGGAGACGAAGCAAATACTACTCCTTTGTTATCGCAGTATTCTTTTAATTCAAAATGCTGATCTTCTCTTAAATAATATTTTTGTATCATTTCTTTAAGAGAACCAAAGTGTTTTTTTGGAGAATCGTCATACTTTTGGTTATTATCATACTCTACCTTAGAAACGAGTGATTTTGGAGTCCAGGACTGAAACTTAACAGCATGTGCTCCACAGTCTACAGCAGAATCAATCATCTTTTTTGCTAAATCCATGTCTCCATTATGGTTTGCGCCTATTTCTGCAATAATAAAGGGTTCAGAAAAATTATATATATCAAAATTTGGAGATAGTTTTATTTTTTTCATTATTAAATTTATTTTTCTAATAGTTTTGTTTCTTCCCACCAAAAGTGGTTTTGATTTCTATCTTTTTGGTTAATCTTTATCTTTTTTTCAATTTCATCTACAGGGTTTAACTCTTCTAACAATCTTAATTTGTTGTATAAGTCTTTTCTTTTTATAAAAATGTAATGTCTTTTTTTCACATTTATTGCGGTCTGTATTCTTTGCAATGACATTTTATCAAACCCAATAGTGTTTGAATCATGTTGTCGATAAAACGTTTGTGTTTTATCTATAAAAAAGGCTTCTAAATTATCTATTAAGTTATAAAAAATTGCCCAATCAACGGCTAAAAGATCTTCATCTAAATTTATTTCTTTTAAAACCTCTTTTCTTATTCCACTATTGCCTAAACCCAATACATTTTTATCTATAAGGAATTGTCGAGTAATAACTTTATTTTTGTTAAATCTTGAAGACCATATCTTTTTATTCAAAATTTTATCCTCATAAAAACTTGTCAAATCATTAAAAACAATAGGATATTTAGATAAATATTTAACTGATTCTTCTACCCGATTATCTGCCAAATAATCATCAGAATCACTAAAGACTATATTTTGGTATTTGCTCCTATTTAATAATTCTAAAAGTTTTTGTCTTATTTTTGATGGTGTATTAGAGTATTTATAAACTGTTATGTTTAATGAGTAATACCTTTCTACAACGGCATCAAAGTTTTCAAAACCGTCATTAATGATGAAAACATCAAATTCTTTATAGGTTTGTCTGCATAATGACTCAAAAAAATCATCTACAAAGGCAGTATTAGCCGGAAAAACTACAGAAGCAACAACTGTTTTATTCATAATTCTTTCATCACTTCAGCAAACATGTTTACTTAAAGATTTTTTAAACTTAAAAGTCGAAAGAAGTTTAACATAGCCCAATTCTACCATTGTATCAATTAATTGTTTAATAAGATAATACCACCACAATGATTTACTCCGACTTCAGAGATGATTAATGTTTTCTTCATTACTTTTTTTCTTTTGCTGGCACTCCAATTACACAGCTCTCATCAAAGACATTTTTAGTAACCACTGCACCAGCACCTATTTTGTTTTTAGATCCAATGTTTAAATATTGTAAAATAGTTGCATTGGTGCCAATTAGATTTTCATTATTAATTATTACTCCTCCAGAAATCACAGCACATGGGTTAATAACATTGTAAGAACCTATTTTGGTATCATGCCCTATATGCACCCCTCTATTAATATAATTAAAGGAATCAAGCGATATGTCTACTGTAAAAACACATCTGGTTGTGATTATATTACCAATTCCTAAAGATACGCTTTCATCTACTATTACATCTGGATGAATTAAATTTGGGAATTCAAAATTCGATTTTTGCTGATATAATTCAACTATCTTTTTTATTTTTCCTGTATCTCCTAAACCAAAAACAATAGAGACTTTGTCTTGTATATCGTTTAAAAAATCTGATTCTTTAATGGTGCGATACTTTGTATTTCCTATTTCCAAAGGTTTCTCTATTACTACATCAACAAAACCTTTGAAGTCATAAACTTTTTCAACCTTATTAATTTCTTTAATCAATAAAAAAATCTCTTTTGCGGCTCCTCCTGCTCCTATTATATATAATGGTTTCATAATATAACGCTACTAGGTATATTTACAACACGTTCTTCAAACCATTTGGAGTTTTCTAGGTTTCCCGTTTGTGCATTTTTAAACATTGATAGGCTATTCATTAATTTCCAAATAGGTCTTGTCATCACTCCTTTGGCATTAGTATTTCTAAGAAATTCATTTCTTTCTTCTACATTTTCTAATAAAATTGCATTTAACCAATAGTTAGAAACTGAATTTTTTGGTTCTACGATATAATATAATGATTTGCCACTAAAAAATGTCTGGTACTTATCTGATAGTTCTCTTTTCTTTTTCAAAATAAGGGGCAGTTTTTCAATCTGAGCACAGCCTAATGCTGCATTGATGTTTGGCAAGCGATAATTATAAGCAATCATATCGTGTTCATAATCCCATGGATGCGGAATTTTCGCTGTAGTGGTTAAATGTTTTGCTTTTTTGGCAATATCATCATCATTTGTAACGATCATTCCTCCACCTCCTGTGGTAATGGTTTTATTTCCATTAAAGCTGAATGTGCCTAATAAACCAAAGGTTCCTGTGTGTTTTCCTTTATAATAACTTCCTAATGATTCTGCTGCATCTTCTACTACAGCGATGTTAAACTTATTGCAAACAGATATAATTTCATCAATTCTAGCAGGTAGCCCAAAAGTATGCATTGGAACAACCGCTTTGATCCTTTTCTTTGTTGTCTTATTTATGCACTCTCCATTAACTATTTCTGTATTTTGCAATAAGAAATGCTCCAGTTTATCAGGAGATAAACCAAGGGTTTCTTTGTCGACATCTACAAAAACAGGATGCGCTCCAATGTAACTAATTGCGTTTGTTGTTGCAATAAAGGTTAACGGTTGTGTTATTACTTCATCATTTTGAGTAACCCCAGCCATTAACAAGGCAATATGAAGGGCGGCAGTACCATTAGAGGTTGCAATCGCATATTTTGCTCCAGTATACTTAGCGACTTCTAATTCGAACTGATCCACAAACTTTCCGACACTTGAAACGAATGTAGAGTCAATACACTCATTCAGATATTTTTTCTCATTTCCCATAAATACAGGGGCATGAAGAGGAATAAACTCCTTAGTATTAAAAGTTGCTTGGGTAAAGGATATAAACTCTTGATACATATAGTTACATTTTACTATCTAAATATTTACCTGTTTCTTTATGTCCAAAATCAGGTATCATCTTAAAAAAAAGATCAACAATATCTTTCTTTTCCCACTTCCTGTTCTTTTTCAACTTCTGGATTCTATTTGTAAATAACTCTAAAGCCTCGTTGTCAAAGTCTAAATTATTTTTTATGATTCCAAGATTTTGAAACTTATCCATATCTAATGTTTCTTTATCAGTAAAGAACTCTTCAAAATCTTTTTCTCCGGTAGTGTCACTCTTGGAAAATAAGCAAGGCCACTTTTTTTCCTGGGGTAATGTTTCCACAAGTTTTCTAGCTTCCTCTTCATCTTTACATAAATATGGCTCATATCCAAGCTCTTGGAGGTATTTTATTGCAATATCAGCAAAAGAAATTAAGTCAAGGTTTTCATTTAATTTAGGAAAAAATATATCGCGATTATCACCGAAAATACAAGACATTAAACATAACTCCCCAGATTCCTTTGGGATTACAAAGTACCTTTTGATATCGTTGGGTGCTACTATTGGTTGTTTTTTCTTTATTCTTTGATCAAATCCATGAAGTAATGATCCATCTGAAAATGCCACATTAGCAAAACGCGCTGTAGAGATTTTTATATCCTTACTTCTTCTCATCAAATACATCTCCATAATTCGTTTAGAAGCCCCCATCATATTTACTGGATTTGCGGCTTTGTCTGTGGAAACGCAAAAATATTTTTTGGTTCCTTTTTCAATAGATTGAAGCAAGGTTTTTTCAGTGTTAAAAATATTTACATCAATCATTCTCATCAATGTATAAGGGTCTTTTTCACTTCTTACATGCTTCAGTGCAGATAAATTTAGAACATAATCATATTTACCACCTGCCTCTATAAAAGCATCATACTCCAAAGATCCTATATCTAAAGCAAAGGTTCTAAAATCTCCATCTATATATCCAAAAGAACTTCTGATATCTCTCACCAATTCAACCAAATTGTTTTCACTAATATCAACTACATGAAGTTTTCTTGGGTTTCGTTTAAAAATCTCTTTAGTAACCGCTTGGCCAATGGATCCGGAACCACCTATAACCAGAAAAGATGAAGAAGAAACTATGTTTTTTAACTCAGGTTCTTTTTCTGCAATATCATCAGAAAACAGTTCTTGTTTTCGTCCTATTAGCTTAAGTATATTCATCTCATTTAAAAGTTTTTGATTTTTAACTACTTATTCCTCGGATCTATCCACAAGCAATAAAGAAGACTTCCAATCTAGTATTTTAGTTTGAAAAAAATTAACTACTTTATCTTTATTTAATACACTGTATTTTGGTCTATCTGCAAAAGTAGGGTAATTATCCGTTTTTTTAAGTATTATAGATTCATGTTTGCCTGAAAATTTCAAAATTTCCTTTGCAAAGTCATACCAAGTAGCCTCCCCTTGATTACTGAAATGATAAACACCATATTTATCATTATTTGTCTGGATTATTTCAAGTAAAAATTGAGCCAAATCATTAGCGTTAGTTGGTGTTCCGGTTTCAGAAGTGATAATTGTGAGTTCCTTTTCTGTTTTTGATTTTTTTAGAATTGTTTTGAAAAAATTATGTCCAAATTCAGAATAGAGCCATGAGGTTCTGATTATGAAATGTTTTTCAAGTATTTGTTGTATAAAACGCTCTCCCTCGAGCTTTGATTTACCATATTCATTTATTGGGTTAGGGGTGTCTGCTTCCAGATATGGTGTTCTCTTTTTACCATCAAAAACATAATCTGTTGACACATGGATAAGTGTTATATCATAAGATTTACATACTTCCGCAAGGTTTTTAGCACCATGAGCATTGACAAGAAATGATTTTTCTGGTTCTTTTTCTGCTTGTTCAACATTTGTATACGCTGCACAATTAATAATAAAATCAAATGATTTTTTAGAAAAAAAACTCTTCAATCCCTCAGCATTTGTAATGTCTAAGGTTTTTGAGTCTGCAAAATATAAATGTACCTCGTTGTAGTTTCCTTCAATTTTCTTGATACACTGACCTAATTGACCATTTGCTCCCGTTACTAATACTGAAATCATGACTTTGCCTTTTTAAACATTGGCAAAATTGCATCTTTTTCTGAAACAATAAGTTCTTTTGTGTCTAGTTTCCAATTGATTTTTAGCTCTGGATCATTGTATATGATTCCGCCTTCGGCTTCTTTATTATAAAAATTATCACACTTATAAAAGAAACTAGCAGTATCACTTAGTACAACAAAGCCATGTGCAAACCCTCTGGGGATATAAAGTTGTTTTTTATTCTCTTCTGATAATTCTATAGCTACATGCTCTTTAAACGTGGGAGAGTCTTTTCGTAAATCAACAGCAACATCCAGTACTCTTCCTTGAAGTACTCTAACTAGTTTGGCCTGGGCATGTTCTCCTATTTGATAATGTAATGCTCTTATGACTCCTTTTGTTGAAAAAGACTGGTTGTCTTGAACAAAATTTACTTTTTGTCCAATCAACTCATCGAATTTTTTTTGATTATAACTTTCAAAGAAATACCCTCTTTTATCTTCAAAAACTGATGGTTCTAAGACGAAGCATCCTTTAAGTTTGGTTTCTTTTGCTACCATGTTTAGTGCTCTAAAATGCTCATTAAATGTTTGCCATATCCGCTTTTGACTAATGGCCTAGCCAATTCTTTTAATTCTTCCTTGGTTATATATCCCATTCTATACGCCACTTCTTCGATTGCTCCAATTTTTAATCCTTGTCGTTCTTCAATCACTTGTACAAACTGAGAAGCTTGCATCAAAGAATTAAATGTGCCTGTGTCTAGCCATGCTGTACCTTTATCCAAAATACTTACACTTAATTTTTCTTTTTCTAAATATACTTTATTAATATCTGTAATTTCCAACTCCCCTCTATGACTCGGTTTTATGTTTTTAGCGATATGTACTACCTCATTGTCGTAAAAATATATTCCCGGAACCGCATAATTTGATTTTGGTCGTTCTGGTTTTTCTTCGATTGATATTGCCTTGCCATTATTATCAAATTCTACTACTCCATATCGCTCGGGATCATGAACATGATAGGCGTATATAATTCCGCCATCGGGATCATTATTTGATTGTAAAAGTTTTGCCAATCCGGTTCCATAAAAAATATTATCTCCAAGAATCAAAGCAACTTTGTCATCTCCAATAAAATCCGCCCCAATGATAAAAGCCTCGGCAAGGCCATTCGGTTTTTCCTGAACGGCATATTTAAACTCACAACCATATTTGGTTCCGTCTCCCAATAGTTTTTCAAATAGTGGTAAATCATGTGGCGTAGAAATTATAAGTATTTCTCTTATCCCGGACCACATTAGACTTGAGAGCGGATAATAAATCATGGGTTTGTCATAGACGGGCATTAGTTGTTTGCTAACTGCAAGTGTTAAGGGGTGCAATCTTGTTCCAGAGCCCCCGGCTAAAATTATTCCTTTCATGATATAATTTTATATTTTTTTAGATACCAAGCCACTGTCTTCTCTATCCCTGTCTCAAAATTTTCGTCTGCTTTCCATCCCAATTCATTTTCTATTTTTGAAGCATCTATTGCATAGCGCAAATCGTGCCCTGGCCTGTCTTTAACATATGTGATAAGCTCTTTGAACGAATTGCCGTCTTTACGAGGAACACTTTTGTCTAATATTTCACAAATTTTTGAAGCGATATAATTGTTGTTGCGTTCATTTCTACCTCCAATGTTATATGTTTCTCCTGAAACCCCTTTTTTGTACACTAATTCAATTCCTTTACAATGATCTATGACATATAACCAATCTCTAATGTTTTTTCCATCGCCATAAATGGGTATTTCCTCTTCAGCTACTGCTTTTCTGATAATAGTTGGAATCAGTTTTTCGTCATGCTGTTTTGGACCATAATTGTTAGAACAATTAGTTGTTACTACATTCATTCCATAGGTATGAAAATAACTCCTTACAATAAAATCAGAAGAAGCTTTGGATGCACTATAGGGGCTATTAGGAGCATATGGAGTAGTTTCCATAAACAACCCTGTTTCGCCCAAGGTTCCATACACCTCATCGGTAGAAATATGATGAAAACGGCAACCTTTATACTGATCCTTATATTCATGAGGGGATTTCATCCAATGGTTTCTGGCTACGTCCAAAAGAACAAATGTTCCAAAAACATTTGTTCTAATAAATTCATCAGGGCTAGATATAGAATTATCCACATGAGACTCTGCCGCAAAGTGAATAACACCTTCAAAATTATATTCTTTAAAAAGTTTTTCTACACACTCTCTATCGCAAATATCTCCTTTAACAAAAGTGTAATTTTTATGATTCTCAATTTCTTCTAAGTTTGCTAAATCTCCTGCATAGGTCAACTTATCAATATTAACTATATGAGTTTCTGGATTTTGATTTAACATGTAAGGAATAAAATTAGCTCCTATAAATCCTGCCCCACCCGTAACTAAGATGTTTTTCATATTATCTTTTAACTCTTTTTACTAATATACAAGGAAAAATACTAAGGTTTATTGTTTTGTGCTCAGAAACCACTTGTGTTTTCTACAAAAATAGGCTAATTATCTGTTTTTTGTTTAATTTAAAGTATTAGATACTATTTCTATCATACCATTTACTGAAAAAGATAAGTTATATTTTTAATACCACTTTGATTAGATGTATCTTTTGATTAATTAGTGCAAGTAAAATTTAATAGTATTCTCTTAGGATAAATGGTACAACAGATTTAAATAACAAATGATATGGTATTAAGTTCTTTAATTTTATTTAAGCGTATAAAAAGTTGATGTCTTTAGGTTAGTTTAGCTTTTACAATTCTTGTTCGATCATAATTCTTTAAATATGTGTTTAACAAATTAAGCATCAGTATTAAGAGTAGTGCTGTTGAAAACATAATGGGTAATATGACTAGTTTTTTATTAAAAAAATCATTAGTCAAAACCCCTTTGTTCGGAAATTCAGAGATGATATTAATCGTTTGTTTTGTATTCGCCTTTTCATTATTTAGTTCAATTTTTTCATCTTTCAATGTTCTTGCTTGTTCTAATAATTCAATCTCTGACATTTTATTGTGCTGGCTTTCTGCCAAATTAATACTTGTACTGCCTTGTGGTTTTTGAGCCTCCAGAATTTTTAATTCTTTATAAAACTGTTGTAGTTCTTTAATCTCTGTCTGTTGCATTAGGATAATTGAATCTTTAAGGGCAATGTTGCGATCATTTATCTTTTTCTGAAGTGTGAAATATTCATTATTCTCTATCGATGTAACAATTGCTTTTTGGCATTTTTTTGCAATTTCTGGTGATGTAGCTTCTATTTTAATTTTGTGAAACCTAGCATTGATATTATTAAAGTTTTGCAAAAAATCGTTGTAATCTACTTGTTTTTGAGAAATTGAATCTAGCTCACTAATGAATGAGCTAAATTGTTTTATTCTTTGCGTTTGGTCAGAAAATGACTCTATGCTTATTCTTTTAATATTGAACGCCTCTTTTTCGTTAATGTTTAAGGCTTCTGCCAAGGTTACATAGTCATTCTGTTGCGCTAGTTGATTATAAAATTCAATATTGTTATACAATTGTTGGGCGCTGTTAAAATTGGGTTCAATGATCATTGAAGATCTAAATATCGGTTGGGATATATAATCCAAATAGCCTCCTATACTACAACCAATAAGTATAGCAATTGTAAATTTTACAACATGTAGTCTAAGAAAATTCAGACATAAGATAAAAAAGTGGAATATGTTCTTGAAGATTATACCTATTCGCACGAATAGCTTATTAAATGCATCTCCAATTAATTTAAATAGCTGTCCTAAGTCAATTTCATCTGGGTTGTTTTCTCTCATCTCTATAATGTCAAATCAATTTCAAATAAAAAAATAGATAACCAATTGCAATAGATATAGAAAATCATACTATGCCATAAACTGCATTATACGAATCACGAAAATCTAAAATGGTTTTGACGATAGGTAGGAAAAGCGTCAACTTTGAAATACAAGTACTCGTATTTCTATTGAAAATCAGTTTTTAAAGAGTACTTCAAAAACTGATACAAATTAAATAAAAAAACTTAGAAAAAAATAGTGTTAGCCGTTTTTTAACTCGCACTATTTTTCTACTAACAAAAATTATTCATGATTATGCTTTTGCAAATTCATTCATTCGCTTAAACAAATGCTTAAAGAAGAAAAACAAAGAAACCATACCAAAAAGCACCAATGGTATCATAATGGCTTTGTTTCCTAATAAAACTTTCTTTTTGGAAATAATTTTCCCATAATCTATAATAGAAAAAACTTCTTTATTAAAGGTAAGAATTCTTTCTTGGTCATTTATGGTTTCCATCAAGGATTCTTTTTGTTGAAGTAATGATGCAATTGTCATAGTCGATGGTTGTTCTTCGTCAGTAATAACAACTACTTCTTTTTCACTTTTTAATGGGTTCCTGCCAAGGTTTAATAGATATTGATTAATAAATTGTAATGTCTTTTTGTTTTGTTCAATATCTTCTTTAGTTTGTTTTAGAACTAAATCTATTTCTTTTTTATAGTGATCATTTGATTTAATATAGTCTAATATCGAAGAAGTAATTTTAACATTTTCAGAACTTCCATTCCTATACTTAATGGTTATTTTATGATGCCTGTAAAAGTCAGTAAACTTTTCATCTTTTAATTCATCGTCGTCATATGCCTCAATTACGCTTTTAAAAAACTCTTTATCATCATATCTTTCTTCTAAATTGTCTAATACATCTGTACTTCTAATAATTGGTTCTATGGAAATCTCTTTTAAATTATCCATTGTAGAAGGATTTGCGCTCATTCTTTTAAGAAAAGATTCATCTTTTGCGTTATTCTCAAACTCAGTAACAAAATCATATATATATCTTGCTGTATTGTGTTTGGGTTCTATGATTATTTCCTGAGCATAATCATCTCCTGTATCTCTATATTTATCTACAAAAAATCCTATCACACCCCCCAAAACTAAAACAACAGCAAATAAAATTGCTTTGCTTTTATAAAATAAAATGACAGAAATAATTAATCTTACTAAACTTCTAAAAGATTCTTTAATTAGGTTTAGAAGTTGCTTAAGATCTATTTCTTCGTTATGATTTTCAGTATTCATAATATATCTATCTTTCTTTAAATATTTGTTCTATTATTTTTTCGGTAATCAGGTACGTTGGTTTTACTCCTGTTGTGCCCAATCCTCCAGAGGCTAATGTACTTCCTGTTTCTAAAGGATTATCAGACGCATAGTATGCATACCGAACTTTAACTTCAGGGCTTATACTTCCTCTTAGCTTTGAGGCTGATTGTATTGCTTTTTGATAATGTGCTCCTTCCATTTCTAATCCTATCACATTCCAGGTTGAATCGTGAAAGAATTTCAAAATATCTCTGTTTTGCAGAGATGTTCCCAGAACGGTAATCATTGCACCATCATAAATGTCTATTCCATTGCCTTCTAAATCTTTCTTTTCTAATTGATTATTAAATGGGTAATTATCGGCCGTTCCTTCAAAAACATGAGCAGTAGGAATCATAATATCACCTTTACCTCCTTCAAGAATACCTGCTTTTCCCATAATAGAAACAGATTTAACATCGATATGGTTTTTAGTACTTTCTGTGACTGCGTAAGGCTTTAGCAATTCGTCCATGGTTTCATATGCCTGTTCGCCAAATGCATAATCCATCACAATAATTAGTGGCTTGTCTTTATCCTCAACATCAGAAACTAAACCGGCATACTCTCCCTCTTTGTATTTAGCGGTGTCAAATAGTTGCACATTAATATTAGCTCCACTTTGATCTTCAATATACGTCATTCCTTTCTGCAGGGCTAATTTCTCTACTCTTGCTCTTAATTTATCATTTTTATTATCACTTAATAATTCATAAACGTCAAAAGTACTTTTGGTTTTTAACTCTGCTTTTAAGGCAATCGGTGCGTATAAAACATTCATCACACTATGCATGTTGGCGCTAATGATATGTATTGGTCGATGAAATAAATCAAGCTCTACTAATTTCTTTTTAATGGCATTTGCCCAGATTTCCCCATGGATATGGTGTCCTAATCGTTCTCTTAGAACCGGGCTAAAGGTTACTATTCGCTTTTTGTCTTCTATGGACTCTTCTATTGCCAATTTGCCCAACCAATAAATAATGTGTAAAAACCGTTCTTTGTTCTCCGGGCACGAAAAATCACTATAAATCGAAGTCACTTCTTCAAAGGTACGACCTAATATATTTGCTGTATGGGTTAGGGCTACTTCTCTTTCGGCTTTAGTTAAGTCTTTTTTAGTTCCTAAGACTGCTTTTTCAAGTTTTTGCCAATCTCGTGTAACGTTACCTTGCTCATTAATTACCACACGATTCATGATCTTATGAGACTCTATAAATAGAAATGTAAGGTGTGTAAGGATATCATATATCTCAGAGCGCCCTCTAGTAATCTCAATATTCATTTGCTCCTCATCGATGCGATAACAATTTCTACGTCTTTTTGGAGGGACAATCGCTTTAAAATGAGAGTTTTTATATCCTTCTTCGCTTGTAAGGTTTATATATCGACATTCTTCAATACCGAATGGTAAACGGTCTATAACATAAAGTAATCCGTTAAGTTCTACTTTTTCTTCGGCAACAGAACCATAGATCTCTGGGCGCAAAGTTAACAGTGCTTCTCTAAGAGTTTCTCCTGAAACTCCCATGGGCTTATAAAAGCCTCTATTGAAAAGATGACGCATAGTAATATACATGCGTTCTATTGCGCTAGAACTTTCTTGAGCCCTTGTTCTTCCTTGTAGTATAAGATTTGCCATAAATTTTTCCTAGCAAATATAAGTATACTTGCTGAACAATTAAATTCAATTGATATTATTTGTTGATCATAGCAGAGAGTACATCAGCAATTTTTCGATCATTGGAGAGCCTTGGTAGCTTATTTTGACCCCCTAACTTACCTATGGATTTCATGTAGTTCTTAAATCCATCTTTAGGCACTACGGTTACCTTTAATGTTCTCAGGATTTTTCCTTTGATCAAATCATCATAATAGGTGTTCTGTTTTCGAAGCGAATTGTCTATCGCCAATGCTAATGTTTCAACATCCTGGGGCGTCTCGCTAAACTCAATAAACCATTCGTGATAAGGCAATTCTGAATCTTCAGGATTCACTTGAGGTGCAACAGTAAAATCATTGATGAGCACACCAGTCGCCTCTGCTCCTATTTTAAGTGCCTCTTCAACTTCTTTTCCTATAACGTGTTCTCCAAAAGCCGAAATGAAATGTTTTATTCTTCCGGAAACCACAACCCTGTATGGTGATCTGCTGGTAAACATTATAGTATCACCCACATTATATGCCCATAATCCAGCGTTTGAAGAAACCAACATCACATAATTAACTCCTTTTTCTACTTCTCCAATCGTCAATCGTTTTGGGTTTTCGTTAAAAAACTCATCGGCTTTTACAAACTCATAAAACATACCCGAATCTAATTGCAATAGCATACCTTTTTCGTTCTGACGATCTTGAAACGCAAAAAAACCTTCAGAAGCGGGATACAATTCTATACTTGCAACTTTTCTTCCTATAAGTTTTTCGAAAGTGCTCTTATACGGTTCAAAGTTGACACCTCCATAAATAAATAGTTCAAATCCTTTGAAGAGTTCTCCTATCGTTTTGTTTGTTTTTTCCTGAAGTTTTTCAAAATACATCTGTACCCAAGGTGGGATACCACTAATCACAGTCATGTTTTTATCTACCGTTTCCTCAACTATGGCTTCTACTTTTTGTTCCCAATCCTCTATACAATTTGTTTCCCAACTTGGCATCCGATTCTTCTGAAGATACTTAGGCACATAATGGGCCACTATACCTGATAATCTACCCAGTTTTACTCCATTCTTTTCGCTAAGCTCTGGGCTTCCCTGAAGAAATATCATACTACCATCTACAAAATCAGTTTTTCCAGTTTCTTCAATATAACATAATATTGCATTGCGGGCTGCCCTAATATGAGTTGGGATAGAATCTTTAGTTAGCGGTATATACTTTGCTCCACTTGTAGTGCCGGATGTTTTTGCAAAATACAATGGTTTTCCTGGCCAAAGAATATCTTTTTCTCCTTCAACAACACGATTCACATACGGTTTTAATTGCTCATAATCTCGTATAGGTACATGTTTGGCAAAATCTGAAAAGGTTTTAATTTTTTCAAAATGATGATCAACCCCAAACGATGTGTTTTTGGCCGTGTTTATGAGTTGATTAAAAACACGTTCTTGTGTTCTTGTTGGATTTGAAGCCCATTTATTGACTTTTTTGCGAATACGCCTTGCAAAAATCTTAGCTCCTAATGCTTTTAAAGACATAAATAATTATTGTTCAAAATCAATAAAGTTAGATGGGTCTGTAGGATAACCATCTCTCCATAATTCAAAATGCAAATGGGGACCAGTAGATAATTCTCCTGTGGATCCTGCCATAGCGATTACTTCTCCTGATTTTACTTGCTCTCCCTGCTGTTTGGTAAGAGATGCATTGTGTTTATATACAGTAAGAAGGTTATTGCTATGCTTGATAATAATTACATGACCGGTCTCTGCGGTCCACTCTGCAAATATTACGGTTCCTGCAGATGCAGCTTTTACCGGCGTGTCTTTAGGGACGGCAACATCGATACCGTAGTGTTTTTCATTTACACCATATCCTGAAGTAATATTTCCTTTTACAGGAGGAAATAAAGAGAAATCGGTACTTGATTTTTCACTCTCAAATAAACTGTACTTATCTTCTTTTGATACCTCTTCTCGAAGTAAAATATCTTCTTCTGATGGTGTTAAGTCTACTTCTTCTGGATTCAGTTTTTGAGATTGTATTGCAGAATCAATATCAAACTCAACCGTGGTTACATCTCCGGTTAGTACCTTTTTAATAGACTTATAGTATTTTTGATTAATCGCAATCATTGACTCCAAAGAATCTGTTGTAGCCACTAACTTGGTAGCTTTTAGATTGAGTGATGTAGAAGAATATCCAGGTATATATTCTCTTAACGGAGTAAACGCAATTAAGAAAGTAGTTCCTGCTACCAAAACTATTGATGTGATTGTAACCAACACAAAAACGTTAAGCCTATTTAGCTTAAAAGATATACGTTCCTCAAAAGTATCTTCGTTAAGGATAACTAGACGATACTTGTTGAGTAATTTTTTGGTAATTCTCTTTTGTTCTTTTTTCTTTTTAGCCATAAAATATATACCAAATAAGGGTATAAAAAGGGTATTATTATACGCAAATATACATATTCTTGCAATTAAAGAATATAACGTAATCGATTAATAAATCGTCTGGGGTTATTAAAAAAACATTTCTCTTCTTTGTTTTTAACAGTTTAAAAACGCTATTAATATTATTCTTACTAACTTTGCAGTCTAATAGTTATAGATCATGATGTCATTAAGTATATTTTTAGGAATGATTGGGCCATGGCAAATTGCTTTAATAGTTGCCATTGTATTGCTTTTATTTGGAGGAAAGAAAATCCCTGAATTAATGAGAGGCCTTGGTAGTGGAATAAAAGAATTTAAGGATGCATCTAAAGAAGATGAAGATCCCAAAATTGATGAGAAAAAATAATTTCTGTAATCAAATGTATACATTAAACCCAACTCAAATGAGTTGGGTTTTTTTATAAACTATGTTCATGGCCTCGCCCGATTTTGCTTTTCAATAGGTTCAGCAACTAATCCTGTAAGGATAGAGTATGGCTTAATCAATAAGCGATAATTGAATCCGCTTTCTATTAAGATCAACGTCTATTACGGTAACCATGAGATGTTGGTGTAATTGAACAACGGCATTTACATCACTAATATATTCATTTGCCAATTTTGAAATATGAATCAATCCGCTTTCTTTAACCCCGATGTCAACGAAGCATCCAAAATTTGTAATATTATTTACAATCCCAGGTAATTTCATTCCGGATCTTATATCTTCAATTGTCTTTACGTTAGGATCAAACTCAAAGACGGTTACTTTTTTTCGTGGGTCTACACCAGGCTTTTCAAGCTCTTTAACAATGTCTGTTAATGTTGGAAGTCCAACCTCTTCGGTGATATAGCTTTGTAGTTTAATTTTTTTGATTGCATCTTTATTTCCTATTAATTCATGAAGTGGAACACCTGCATCCTTGGCCATTTTAGAAACTAGCTTATACCGTTCTGGATGTACGGCAGAATTGTCTAATGGGTTTTTAGGACTAGTTATTCTAAGAAAAGCGGCAGCTTGTTCATATGCTTTACCTCCTAATCTTGGTACTTTTTTTAATTCTTCCCGAGATTGTAATGCTCCATTTTCTGATCTGTACGCTACAATATTTTCTGCCAGTTTTTCACCAATACCTGAAACATAACTAAGCAAAGGCACACTTGCAGTATTTACGTTAATCCCCACACTGTTTACACAACTCATCACTACGGTATCCAGTTCATTTTTAAGTTTAGATTGGTCTACATCATGTTGATATTGACCTACTCCTATTGATTTTGGGTCAATTTTTACAAGTTCTGCCAATGGATCTGCCAATCGTCTACCAATAGAAACAGCCCCTCGAACGGTAACATCATAATTGGGAAACTCTGCTCGAGCAATTTTGGATGCCGAATACACTGAGGCTCCACTTTCGTTAACCATAAACACCTGTACAGGGTTCTCGAATGGAATTTTCTTAATAAATGCCTCTGTTTCCCTTGCAGCAGTACCATTTCCTATTGCAATAGCCTCAACTTTGTACGCATTAACTAGAGAACGTACTTTTTTAATCGCTGATGTTGTTTCTCGTTGTGGTGGGTGAGGGTATATATTTTCATTATGCAACAAATCGCCTTGTTTATCCAAACAAACAACTTTACACCCGGATTTAAAACCTGGATCTAATGCCAGTATTCTTTTTTGCCCCAATGGAGAGGCTAGTAAAAGTTGTTTCAGGTTTTGAGCAAAGACGTTAATGGCACTATCATCTGCCTTTTCTTTAGCCTGATTTAACACTTCTGTAGAAATTGCCGGGGCCAACAATCGCTTATATGCATCAGAAATGGCTAAAAACATATGATCTGTACAAGCCTCGATGTTTGTTTTGATCATTACATCATCAATAATATCTAAGGCATCACCCTCGGGTACCGTAATCTTAACTCTAACAATTTTTTCGTTCTCTGCCCTTAAAATTGCCAGTAATCGATGTGATGGGCATTTGTGTAGTGGTTCTTCCCAATCAAAATATTGTTGATATTTTTGAGCGTCTTCATCATCTTTTTTGGTTTTAATCACTGCAGAGGCTATTGTCGCTTTTCGTTGATATAATCTACGCAGTCTGTTTCTAATCTTTTCGTCTTCATTAATCCACTCTGCAATAATATCTCTTGCGCCTTGTAATGCCAATTCTTCATTTACTATTGTATCATTAAGATATTGAGAGGCAACAAAAAGAATTTCTTCTTCTTTTTGCTGCATAACAACCTTAGCTAAGGGTTCTAAGCCCTGCTCTCTTGCAACACTGGCTTTAGTTTTTCTTTTTTTCTTATACGGTAAATAAAGGTCTTCTACTTGGGTTAATGTTTCTGCAGTTACTATTTTTTTTTCTAATTCTGGAGTTAGTGCTTCTTGTTCTTTGATTGCTGCAAGTACACTTTCTTTTCTTTTTTGAAGGGTTTCAAAAGCCAACTTGAATTTTACAATTTCGCCTATGGCAACCTCATCAAGATCACCGGTCATCTCTTTACGGTATCGCGAAATAAAAGGAATAGTTGCTCCATCATCGAGTAGAGCAACAGTTTTGGTAATTTGTTTTTCTGAAATCGGCAGATGCTTAGCGATATAAGAAATCGTATTCATTTATTTATTTTTTGAATCGCTAAATATAATGCCAAAAACGGGCATTTATTTTATAGAAAAGAGAAAGTTTTCTACAAATTTTGGAAAAAAAGACTACTCAAACTTAATGGTCTTGATAATCGCTTCAAGCTCGAACATGTTATCTCTTTTATTTACAGAGGGAGCAAATACAAAACCTTCTAGAACTAACAATCTATTGTTTTTTTCGTCTTCAATAGCATAGTTTACAAAAGGCCCGGACATAAACCTGTCTTTAATTTCCCAGGTTCCTTTGGTCTCAAAAGTAAACCTACCTGCAAGTTTTGTTTCATAAAGATAAGGTGCATATGCTTCTTCGGTAATAAACTTGTTTGTTCCTGTTTCTCCTGCAGGGATTTTTAATGTACCAATTGAATCTCTCATTTTAATAATACTTCCCACAGTATTCGAATCTTTGGTAATCGTTCCAAGCGGTAATTCATATACTATAAGATTCATGCTTCCGTGTGAGATATCTTTTCGAATCCAAAAAAATGTATCTTCTTCCATAGCTAATCGATATGCAGAAGGTATATTGATCTTGACTCCTAGTTTTTCTTGTAGCTGTGGAATTTTCTCAAGAGATTTTCGAATCCTGGATTGTTTCTCTTTGGTTTCAATAGTTTTAAACTTTGAAACGATTGTTTCATGATGTTCTTTGATCTGAGAAATGATTTCACTATCAGTTCCTGAAATCACTGCTCCTAATTGAGGAGTTGCATACTTGTTTTTAAGCAAATCAAAACTCTTTTTCTTTCCCTTTCTGATCCAAATAAAGGTTCTGTTTTTGCGTGCTAGACCAGAAAACGCCGTAGAAGGCATCTGACGCATAGAAAACAAGGGTTCTACTTGAGGTAATCCCGGTACTTCTGCTCCAAAATATTTACGGATGGTATCTCCTAAACTGCCCTTCCACAGTTCATTATCAATAACAACAGATAGTTCATTAATTTTACCAACAGATTGTGCCATAGCACTCTGAGGTTTTTTTTGGCTTTTATCTTTTTTAGTTTCTGTACAACTAAGTATGCAAAGCAAGCCAATGATGACTAGAGATAATTTTTTCATAAAATGATATTTGCGGTTATGATTTTGAAAGCTTCAGTTTCATACCTGGTTTTATACCGCTACCGCTAATATCGTTCCAATTTTTAAGATTTTCGACAGAAACTCCTTTAAATTTTTGTGAAATACTCCAGAGCGTGTCCCCCGACTTTACAGTATACATTTCAGAATTGCTGGTAACCGCCTTTGCCGCTGTAGGTTTAGAACTTTTAGGCTTATCGACTACGGGTCTACGTGGATAGATCGTTAAACGCTGACCTATTCTAAGGTTATTACTTCGCAATCCATTCCATTTTTTTAAACTACTTACCCTAACTCCGTATCGTCTTGCTATTTTTCCTAAGTAATCTCCACTGCGCACACGATATCGAATTCTATCATTCGCTTCGTAGTATTTTGGAAGTGGTTTTTCGCGCTTATCAAATTCTGCCTGGGCCAATGTATAAATTTTATCTTCGTTAGCTACAAAAGGTCCAATTTTATCAATTGGCAAACGCAGTACATAGTCTTCATCTTTGATGAACGGAATAATATCTAATTTATACGATGGATTTAAAAACTGTAATTCTTCAATATCAATATTCATATATTCTGAAACCTGATCCAAAGTGATCATTTGTTTTACGCGTATGGTATCGGTTTCGAAATATGCAAACTCTGGCACTCTAGGTTTAAAATTGTGCTTGTCTGCATATTCAAAAATATACATAGTGGCCAAAAATGCCGGTAGGTATCCAGCAGTTTCTCTAGGAAGGTTATGTCTTATGTTCCAATAATTAGTTCTACCACCACTTCGTCTAATCGCCTTTGTAACATTGCCTGGTCCTGAGTTATACGATGCTAAAGCAAGATCCCAATCTCCAAATACCTTATAGAGATTAGATAAATATTTGCATGCTGCTTTGGTTGCCATAATCGGATCCATACGCTCATCAACATAAGAGCTTACTTCTAATCCAAACATTTTACCGGTACCAAACATAAATTGCCATAATCCTGTGGCTCCAACTCTGGATTTTGCTCTAGGTTTTAAAGCAGATTCTACAATAGCCAGATATTTTATCTCTAAAGGAATATTTTGATTGTCTAATTCTTGTTCGAATAATGGAAAGTAAAACTTACTCAGTGCCATTAATCGTTCCAAATGCTCATGTCTATTCTTTAGATAATTTTTTATTACGCTTTCTAAAGAAGCATTATACTCTACATTGAAAGGTGTTCGAGCATCTAATTCTTTAAGTCTTGCTTTTAAGGTGTCTGTAGGTAAGTCTACATATTCTACAGGTTCATAAGTAAGTTCTGTAACCGATTTATGAATGGTGTCAAACAGGTTTGAATTGTATAGTTCTTGTTTCCAAAGAGAGTCTAATTTTGACATCTTCGGATAATCATTTGCCAGATATACTACAGTATCTTTTACACTTGTGGTTGTAAGTGTAGTTTTTTGAAGCTCTCCAGTTGTTCTAATGGTTTTTGTGGTATCAATAACCTGAACGGTATCTTGAGTTAACCTAGGAGTTTGACTACTTGTATTTTCTTTGTGTTTATTGGGGTAATACGTTTCTTGTCCAAATAGTGAAACAGAAACGAGTAGAAAAGAAAGAAATAGTGTGAAATACTTGTTCATTTGCAAATGCGTTTACTTTTTTAGTTCTAGGAAAATTTTGGGGCTATTTGTATTGTTTTTAACATGTTATCAACAATACAGCAGCGAAAATCGCATTTTTTTTCTAAAATCCAAAAGATCAATACGTTAAAAACGCAAAAAAACCGGTTTAAACTACCGGTTTTTGAAAATTCTTACAAATAATATTATTTTTCTTACACAAAATTAGCTTCATTTAGTTTTCAATAGCTGCTATGCCAGGCAACGTTTTACCCTCCAGGCTTTCCAACATTGCTCCTCCACCTGTAGATACATAACTTACTTTATCTCCAAAACCAAATTGTTTTACCGCAGCAACTGAGTCTCCTCCACCAACAAGTGAAAAAGCACCTTTTTCTGTTGCCTCAGCAATCGAATGTCCTAAGGCGATTGTGCCTTTTGCAAAGTTTTCCATCTCAAAAACTCCTAATGGTCCATTCCAAAGGATTGTTTTTGACTCCAGGATAACTTGGTGAAAGTTTTTTAATGTTTCAGGTCCTGCATCCAATCCTTGCCACCCCTCAGGAATCGCATCAACATCAACCACCTTGGTGTTTGCATTGTTATCAAAAGCATCAGCCCCTAACACATCAACAGGAAGGTGTACTTGCACTCCTTTTTCTGAAGCCTTCTTTAAAATTTCTAAGGCTAACTCTTGTTTATCATCTTCGCAGATAGAATCACCTATTTGACCACCTTGTGCCTTAATAAACGTATATGTCATACCACCCCCAATGATAAGATGATCCACCGTATCCAAAATGTTTTCAATAATTGTGATTTTTGAAGATACTTTTGATCCCCCTAAAACAGCGGTAACAGGTTTTTCTCCACTACGTAACACTTTATCAATACTTTCAATTTCTTTCGCCAACAGGCTTCCAAAGCATTTATTTTCTGGAAAAAACTGAGCCACAATAGTTGTTGATGCATGTGCTCTATGTGCTGTTCCAAACGCATCATTTACATAGATGTCTCCTAATTTTGAAAGCTGCTCTGCAAACTCAATATCACCAGCAGTTTCTGATGGATGAAACCTTAGGTTTTCAAGCAATAGCACCTCTCCGGGATGTAACGCTGCAACAGCGTCTTCTGCCTCATGGCCTACACAATTTGGTACATATTTTACCTCAACACCAAGAACATTGGCAACTTTATCAACAATATGTCGCAAGGAAAACTCATCTTGCACTCCTTTGGGTCTACCTAAATGAGACATCAATACTGCGCTTCCTCCATCTTCTAAAACTTTAATAATACTAGGTTTTGCTGCTTGTATTCTTGTGTCATCGGTTACCTCAAAATTTTCATTTAAGGGTACATTAAAATCTACTCGGATTAAGGCTTTTTTATTTTCGAAGTTAAAATCGTTGATTGTTTTCATCTGGTTTTCTTACTGTATTGATATTGAGCAAACGAAAATAATTCTATTTCATTAAAAACTGGGCTAAACCAAAGAAAAAATCTACGAAAACGATGGTAAATTTTCACATTTCATCGTTTTTTTAGAAAAAAGACATTTATATTCTACAATTACTTTGAGTCCTCAGTTATTTCTTCATATCAAACCCTACATCTTAACCCTATCTCTTATGAGAAAGGAATTTTTAAATACTTCATTGAAATAAATTGATTATTTAAGTTAATTATAATTCATGCGTTCTACCTCATACTTCTTTTTATATTTGCTTATGCTTTTTTCAGAAATATTAGGATTAAAACATATTAAAAGCTATTTGACTACAAGTGCAGATCGCCAAAGAATACCTCATGCTCAACTTTTTGTAGGCCCAAATGGTAGTGGAACCTTGCCAATGGCTATAGCTTATGCACAATATATTTTATGTCAAAATCAAAATGGAGAAAACAAAGAAGGCAGTCAAGCCTGCAATATAAAGTTTGATCATCTGGCACACCCTGATCTTCATTTTGTATATCCCGTTGCCGTGAATGATAAAGTTAAAAAGCACCCCACGTCTGATCAATTTGCTGAAGAATGGAGAATCTTTGTAAAAGAAAACCCGTATGGAAGCATTTTTGACTGGTATCTATCTTTAGGAATCGAAAAAAAACAAGGTCAAATAGGTGTAGATGAGGCTTTAGAAATTGTAAAAAAGCTTTCGCTAAAAAGTTATGAAGGAGGATACAAAGTGATGTTGATCTGGATGGCCGATAAAATGAATATTGCAGCTTCCAACAAACTTCTCAAATTAATTGAAGAACCTCCCGAAAAAACCATCTTTATCCTTATCACTGAAGACGAAGAACATCTTATACAAACAATTAGATCTAGATGTCAGGCACTACACTTTCCGCCTTTAGGAGAGCAGGTGATCAAAGAAGCACTTCAAGAAAATGAAAACATATCAGATGCCGATGCGCTAAAAATAGCCCATCAAGCAAATGGAGATTATAGCAAAGCATTGCATTTATTGCGTCATGATGGTGGCGATGACCAGTTTGAAGATTGGTTTATACAATGGGTGCGAACCGCATTTAGAGCAAAAGGCAATAAATCGGCTGTTAATGATCTGATTACCTGGAGCGAATCTATTGCGGGAACTGGCAGAGAAACCCAAAAGAAATTTTTAAAGTATTGTCTTGATTTTTTTAGACAAGCCATGTTGCTCAATTATGGAGCAAAAGACTTGGTGTTTTTGGAGCCCAATACAGCAGGTTTTAAATTAGAAAAGTTCGCTCCTTTTGTTCATGGTGCCAATATTATGGATATTTGTAACGAATTACAAGATGCAGCCTACCATATAGAACGAAATGGTAATGCCAAAATTATTCTTACAGATCTATCTATAAAACTTACTCGCCTATTACATAAAAAAGCAAGTTAACATCAAATATAAATTACCTATGGATAATTTTATGACTCATATCGTTTCAATAACCATTCTATTATTTCTACTCATTACTTTCTTACAATCTGGAATTGATAAAATGGTTGACTGGAAAGGAAATCTTAATTGGTTAAAAGAACATTTCTCGGCAACGTTTATGGGGGAAATGGTTCCTCTTCTACTTAGCATTATTTTGATTATCGAGGTCGTTACGGCAATTAGCTGTATTATGGGTATTTATCATTTAATTACAGATGGCACGACTTATTATGCAGTTGTCGGGATGTTTTTAGCTTGTTTAACGCTCTTAATGTTGCTTTTTGGACAAAGAGTAGCCAAAGACTATCAAGGTGCCTTAACGATCACCTGTTACTTTATCGTGGCTATATTTGGATTGTATGTAATAACCTTATAGCAGAAAAGAAACTTATAAACAAAAAGAGCTTCTATGTTAGAAGCTCTTTTTGTTTATATATCTATACTTACTTTTAGTATGTACATCCACATTTACTCTGTCTACAACCAAAGTCAAGTCCCAAAGTAATCATATGTGATCCTGCGGCTGTACTTGGTTCTAATACCTCATTTACATTAACCTGATATCCATAGGCCACATAGAAATTAGATTTCTTGATCCCAATCATAGGAGATACAGAAAGGGGCTTGAAATCCTGATCCACTAAAGATCTTAGACTAATCCCGGCCCAATAATAGTCACCACGGTGCATTTTACGTACTTTGAGATTAATATCTGTTGTTGATCGACCATCACCGGTAAAGTTTTGATATAAAATAGAAGGCTCTACTTCGATATCACTAAACCTATGATAGAACGTATACCCTGTATACAGATAATAGTTTTGTATCTGTGAAGGTTCTGTAGGGTTAAAGTTATCAATTTGCTTCTGTAACAAATTCACCGCATTAGCACTTAAAAAGAACCTCCCGATTCGGTATAGTAGTGCAATGTCAAAGTTAGAGTCATTTACGCTTATATCTGCCAATCCCGGGTTAAATGGATTGTCTGGATCTCCATTACTAAACTCTGAAGTATCAATACCAAACTGAGTAAATTTATAGCTAATACCAAAAGACAGATATTGGTTATTATATTCACTTAACGTTAAGTGATGAGCAAACGATAATTGAATACCTCTTTGCGTAGTAAAACCATTCTGGTCATTAAATAATATAGCTCCAACACCCGAACGGTCAGATATTCTACCGTCAATAGATAAAGATTGAGTTCCTGGCGAATCTTCAATACTTACCCATTGTTCAAAACCAGAAGCTCTAACCTGCCAACAGTCTCCTATCCCTGCATATGCAGAGGAAATCAAATATGGGTTATCTGCAATATACTGGTTTTGTACAGGAGCAAAAAACTCTTGTGCAAAAGTGCAATAGCTTGCAAATAGGCTAAATATTATAATATATTTCTTCATCTAACATTTAAAATTACAGATCATTAACTTTTCTCTTTCTTATATCCTAAACCTTACAGTCTTATAACTCACTAAGCATTTATATATTATCTATATAATGTAAAGTGGCCTGTAAACTCTCTATTATCAACATCATTAAGGATTATTGTATACCAGTAATCTCCAGAAGGAAGTTGTTTTCCTTGATACATACCATCCCATCCAAGTTGATCTCCTTTAAATTCTGCAAGCATTCTACCATACCTGTCGAATACCATTACTTCCATATTTTCAAAAAAGAACGGATCATCTGAATTTGGTGTAATTTGTCTTGGATACCAGAAACGATCATTAGGATCACCATTTGGACTATCTGGGGTGAAGTAATTCGGGATACGTATATTAATGTACGTTAATCTCTGAACCACTATCGTCTCACACCCGGCAGCATCAACAACTCTCAATACGTAATCTCCAGTTTCACGTATCACGAAGATATTTCCTGACAGTTCTGTATAGTCTAATGGATCTAAGTCATCAATGGTCATACCATCTTCTAATCTTGTAAAGTAGTATGCGTATCTTGGTTCTCTATCAAATTGTCTTCCTCCGTCTACAATAATTTCATACTCATTAGGATCTTGAGGGTTATTAGTCATTTGTGCAACAGGTGTACTAAGAGGGGTATATTCTAATACTTCTATCTCACCTACACTTCTTCTACACATCTGGAATTCCATAAATCCTTCATACTGCCCTGGAGTAACTTCAAAAGTATTTTCAAGACTAGTATTATTAGCAGGATTTGGAGTTCCATTAATACCTTCAACTGTATAAATAACATCTAATGTTTGTGTTAAAGAATCAATATCAAAGGTTACAAAGTATCTTTCGTCACTAGTCAATACAGGATTTTCTGGGTCGCTGTAATCATATTCAGGACAAATTAAACTTTGTACTAATGGTGCTTCAAGTACTACCCCAGGAGTAATATCAATATTAAATGCACCTTGACAGTTTGCACTATTCTGAGAATCTCTAATAAATAAGGTTGTTGTTCCACCTGGTAGATTATCGATAAACAGATTTGTTGGGTCAGGAACCAATTGATATGTAACCCCATCTATACTCCAGTAATATTCTGGGCTAGCTGGCGGTAATGGTTGCAATCCTCCAGTAATAGATATATTGGCTGTACCATTCATATCTCCTGCACAATCTTCTGGCGTAGTCGCAGTGATTATGGCTTCGATAGGAGCTGGTTCAATAATTTCTACATCTATCTCTTCTCTTGGACAACCATTAAAGTCTTCAACTTCTACACGATAAATATCTGCCGTCAAATTCTCAAAAGTGTGTTCTCCAAGTAAGTTATCAATATCATCTTCTAAGAATGTAAATACGGCATCACCAGCACTATTGTATAATGAATAGAAATATGGTGCAGTTCCACCTACGGCAGTTACTCGAATACGACCATCTGTTTCTCCATTACAAGAAATAGGCTCTTCAAAAACTTCTATGATAAACTCTGCTGGCTGACGTATTTCAAATGGTTGTACATCATCTGCACAATCCGCGCTCATTGTAGTATATGTATATGTTCCAGCTAATAAGTCTCCAAAGAAACTTGTAGCTTGTGGTCCAAGATTTACGGCATTACCTAAATAATCCGTACCTGTAACACTATACATATAATTTCCTAAACCTCCGGTTGCCACAGCATCAATAGAACCTGTTGGTTCGCTGAAACAAACGATAAAGTCATTACTTAAGTCTAGAGTTACTACAAATGGTTCTGGATCTCTAACCTGAATTGTGTTCGACGCCGGAGACTCACACAGGTTACCATCTCTAACATAGAAATCATAATTACCTGCCGGTAATCCAGCGAATGTATCACTAGCTTGCCAAGTAATTGCACCTCCATTGTTGCTAACTCCAAACTCATATGGAGCTCCGATTCCACCTCCGGGGATCACCTGGATGTTATTTGGATTAGCCGTCAAACAGCTTATTCCGGTAGCATTAACATCTACTGTTACTGCTGGTGGGGTATCTATTGTTACAGTTGTAGTGGTTTCACACGTTAAGTTATCAGATACCGTTACCGTATAGTTACCTGGTTTAAGGTCACTCCATGTAAAGGTAGCTGTTCCGTTATTTACCGCTGCGGTTTGTGTACCGTCTGGTAATGTTAAGGCAAAGAAGTATGTGCCTGCTCCTTGACCTGCACTTGCCACAGCCGTTATCACACCGTCTTCACTATCAGAACAATCCAACGTAATGTTTGCAATTGGGTCTAAAATTATCTGTACCGGTGGTTGTATATTGATTGTATCAGTGTTCTCACACCCTCTACTGTCTCTAACTCTTACTACATAATCGATCCCTGCAGGTGCAACGCCACCATCTAATCCAAAATCTCCGAATCTTGGGTCAGTGCTAAAAGGCACTAATATTATTCCTCCCGCAGTTTCTAACTGGTATTCTAGACCACCTGCACCTGGAACTCCTCCGTTTCCAACTGCTTCAATAAGAGCATCATCACCTCCCGGAGCAGGTGGGTTACAACTCTCTTCTCGTATTTGATTAGCGGTAACTGTCAACTCTGCTGGTAAAGTAATCGCTTGTGTATTTGAATCGGCATCACAGAACGGCGTTTGTGTAGCCGTAACTGTAACTACAATATTACCTGCTTCTAATCCAGGAATATTAATTGTTCCTGAAGCTGTATTATCCGAACCAAGAACTGTAGCTCCTGTCGTTGTATTTGTCGCCACATAATCATAGGTTCCGGTGTATCCTGTAACCGTTAAGTTTACAGATCCATCTGGTGGTGTGGTGTTGAAACATGTAACATCATTACCTAATGTTATTTCAGCTTCAATCGTATCAAACTGACCTATATCATATGATGGTGTATCTATTGTACATGTTGTGGTCTGATCTGTAATTCTAAATACATAAGACCCAACACTTGGTAATGTGAATACAGCTATGGTTTCTATCTCTGGTGTACCAGGATCATCTCCCGTTCCTGCCGCTATTCCAAGTTGTGCTGGTACAGGTGGTGTTCCACTTCCGCTAATTTCAGCAAAATCAAATGGTCCGGTTCCTCCTGTAATCGATACAATAACCGTTTCTGGATTTGTACAAGAAATTACTCCTCCGTTAACCGCAGTAACATCTCTGGTTACTGTTGGATCAGTCATAATAGCTAATGGTGGTACGATGACGTCAAAAGCAGTGAACACACAATTCTTATTATCAGTAACTGTAATAGTGTATGTGCCTGCAACCGGAGCATCAATCTCATACTGAACATCATTAGCAGGGTTACCATCAGCATCTGCAACATCTGTTTCTGTACCAGAACTAGATGGTCCTGTATACGAAACATCATAAGGTGCAGTACCTCCGCTAATTGTTAAGGTAATAACTGGGAATACCGCATCGTTTGAAGGATCACAACTATATGGAGTTTGCGAAGGAACAACATTTAGTGCGGCCGTTGGGCCTCCAACTGTAATTGGCTCAACCGTTGCCGTACACCCTTTTCCTGAAGTTACAACAACTTCATATTGACCTGCCGGTATGGGTGCAATTGTATTATTAAACAAAGGACTTGTTTGCGGTCCTGTTACTGAAACTCCCGTTGCTGTAGGCGATGGGTCGTATACGAATAACTCATACGTATACGTAGGGTTATCATCTGCAGTTGGATCTAATTCTATTAAAATAGTACCGTCGTCACCACCAAAACATGAAACTGGTGTTGGCGTCGCCGTTGGAATTGGATCTACAAAAGTAGGTACTGTAACATCGTCGGTAGCAGTACAACCAGGAGCTGTATTAATAGCGCTATCTGTAACCTCTACCCTATAATCTCCTGGGAATATACCATTGGTTCCTGCAACCGTACTACTAAACGTAAGTTGATTTGCCCCTGGCCCTGGTGTTTGTGTCACTCCTGCAATAGAAGTACCTGTTCCGGCATCAACTAAATCGAAAGTAAAATTACCCGGGTTAGCAGCAAAATCAGAACCTCCTGTTACTGTTGCGATTATGGTCGCATCATTATCTCTACATGTAGGTTCAGTAATTGTAGCCGTAACTAACAATTCTGGGAATACCGTTATGGTTTCTGGCAGCGACGGACAACCATTCTCATCAAAAGCTACTACTGAATAGGTGCCTGGTCCACTAACTGTAAAGTCTATAGTAGCTGTATTAGGTCCTGTAGCAGTACCTGCTACTTGAGCTCCGCCATCAAGAGCAAAAGTTAAGGTTCCTGCTCCTGGTGGTATTACTACATTACTGGTAGCCGTTACCGTAAAAGTATAATCGTTATCAAATGTACACGCATCATCTACAAAAGCATCTATCGTATTTATCACAGGTGCTGGTGTAACATCTGGGATTGTAATTTCATCAGGAGTAATACAACCATTTGCATCTTCTACAAAGATTACCCAATTTAAACTCACCGCAGGATCCAAACTAAATGTATTCGTTTCTGGGAAAACTGCTGGATCTGGTTGCGGCAGTGTTCCTGCAACAAATGCAAAGTTATAAGGTCCAACTCCTCCATTAGCATCCATAGTAACCACCGATAATGGGTTGTTACAGTCTGGGAATGTAGCACTATCTATATCTAATGTTAATACTGCCGGTTGAGAAAGATTCACTGCATTAGAATCATCATCACAGAATGGTGTTTGGGTTGCAGTTACTGTAACTACAATATTACCTGCTCCTAATCCTGAAATAACTAATCCTGTAGCAGGATCTGTGGTTGTATTTCCAGAACCTAGAATTGTAGCCGCGGTTGTAGTGTTTGTCGCTACAAAGTCGTACGTTCCCGTATATCCATTAACAGTTAAGGTAACTTCTCCTGTAGTATCGCCAAAACATGCTACATTCGTTAATGGCGCTATTACGGCCTCTATCGTATCAAACGGTGCTATATCATAGGTTGGGGTTTCAATAGAACATGTAGTTCCTTGATCAATAATTCTAAACTGATAAGATCCTACACTTGGCAATGTAAATGTTGCCGTCGTTTCAATCTCTGGTGTAGCTCCGTTATCCCCGGTACCGGCAACTATTCCCGTTTGAGAGGGTACTGGAGGCGTTCCATTTCCGCTAATTTCAACAAAATCAAATGGTCCTGTACCTCCTGTAATTGATACAATAACTGTTTCAGGATTATTACAAGAAATCACACCGTTATTAACCGCCGTAATATCTCTTGTTATAGTCGGATCTGTCATGATTGGGAAATCAGGAATTACCGTATCCGGTACAATTGTAAATGAACAGTTTTTAGAATCTAACACTGTAATCACATAGGTTCCAGCTACATCAGCATCAATTACATATTGAGCGCCAGTAACTGCAAGATTCGTTCCTGATAATGGTCCTGTATATGTAATTCTATATGGAGGATTACCTCCTAAAATATCAACGGTAATGTCTGGGAATACATCATTATTAGATGCATCACAACTATAGGTACTAGCCGTAGCTGTAGCCGTTAATAATGCCGGACTAGGAACTGTAAGGTCTTCGATTGCATCCTCACACCCATTATTCGATCTAACTAAAATACCATATACATTGTTTGGTGGTGCTAAACCAGAAATATCTGCCAATCCATCAAATAAAGGATCGTTAGGTTGCGTAAACAACAATGTTCCTGTTCCTGTAGGTCCTTGCCATAATTCATAGGTAAATGGCCCATCAGTATCTGTACCTGCTTGTATGTTAACCAATATAGAACCATCACTTCCCCCATTACAGCTTACATCTGTAATTGTTGGTGGATCTAATACAGGCTCTGTAGGCACTGGTCTAGACACATCGTCTGTTACTGCACAGCCACCTGGCGCAGGTGCAGCAGGACCAATAGTAAGGTCTCTAACTTCTACAGTATATGTCCCCGCAGTAACCGAAGTAAAGGTTGCTGCTGCGGCACCTAAAATAGCACCCGTTTGTACTATAGGTGCGATTGGAGTTCCGCTACTGTCAGTTCCTGTAAGAGTAAATGTAAAGTTTGCAGGATTTGCTGTAAAATCTGATCCTCCTGTTACGGTTACTTCAATAGTTCCATCATCTGCCAAACAAGTTGGGTCTGGTGCTATAAAGTTTGCATCCACTATAAGTTCTGGATATACGATCATTCTATCTGTATCCTCACATCCATTTACATCTCTTACTGTTAATGTATATTCATCTATACTTGGTCCAGTAACTGTATATGTAAATTCATACACATTAGTAGCTCCAATTTGCGTACCATTTGCAAAAACAGGGCTATCCGCTGTTCCAGTATCACCATCGTCTATACCAAACTCCAGTTGACTTTCCCCAGTAGCTCGTACTGTAAATGTATAGTTATTATCAAAAGTACATGCATCATCTACAAATGCCGGTACTACTGTAAATTGTGGATCAGCAGTACGTATAATTGTTACTGGTCTTGTAACCGGTGTGCTACAACGATCATCTATAACATAAATATCCCAGTTTAATACAAATGCCGGACCTGGCCCTGGGTCTAAGTCTAATACATTGTTTGTAGAATAGTCTGTTGCCGGATTTGGCGCAGGGTCCCCTGCTGGCACTGCAGCATACTCGTATGGTGGTACACCACCTATACCATTTGCCACAACTTGTGCAACTGTGTTACAGTTGGCAACAGTAGGGGTTCCTAGTGTTAAATCAAGCGTTGTTGGTTCTTCAATTGTAAATATTACTGACGAGTTACATGGTGTTGCTACGGCTCCACCTGTTTCAGTTACTCTTAATAAGTACTCACCGGGGCCAAAACCACTAACAATTCCGGTGGCAGTTCCTCCGACTGCCACAGTTTGAGGGTTTCCATTATTGAAAGTAAGTCCTTCACTAATGATAATATCTGTAGCAAGGTCAGTAGTTCTAAATACATTATACGTAAGTTCATCTCCAAGATAATCAACTACTGTGTAAGCAAACGTACCATCATCTGCACCATTACAGGTCACATCGGTTTCTGTACCAGTAATATCAGCAGTTCCCACAGGATTTGGTGGTGGTGCTAATGTTCTTATATCTGTACAACCCGTTGCCGTATCTCTTACTTCAAAAGTAAAAGGAGTATCGAATGGTAGGTTAAGAAATTGATGATTACGCTCAAAAGGAGTTCCGCTAGATGCAGGTAAAGCATTCATTGCTCCAAAGACACCGCTTGGATATTCTCTAATTTCAAAAGGTCCTGTACCTCCAGATACTGTAATAGATGCTGTAACTCCATCAAGACAAGAACCTGTTGTTGATGCAGCAATAGAAAAAATTGCTGGAGTTGCTATGTTAAATGGATCTTCGGTTACACAACCATTAGCATCTACAATTCTTAGCTTATAATCTCCAAAATCTAAATCTGCAAACGTAACCGTTGTTGCAGCAGTTGGTCCTACTGGATTAGGAGAAGTTGTAGTTGCAGGTGTATCATCAATATTTAATAAGGTATATGTATAATTGGGTGTTCCACCAGCAATTGCACTATATACAACATTACCAAGAACATTTCCTCCAACACCACAAATAATATCTGTTTCAACTCTTGTAAAACTAAACGGTTCTGGTTCAAAAACAAATGCACTAAACGTTGTTGTACATCCTTTTGCATCCATTACAATATAAGTATACTCTCTACCCAATGGATCTACTGATGGAGCATCACCTGCTAAACCACCATAAGTTATTTGATTACTAAACCCTAAACCATTAAAGTTGATCATATAAGGAGGAGTACCTATTGTGTTATCTATATTAACCGTTACTGATCCATCTGCCAAACCTGGACATGTGGCATTAGTCACTGTAGGTGCTGATACTGCTGGGTTTGGAGCAGGGTCTATTGTAATAACATCAGAAAGGTCTGTACAGGCCACTGTTGGTGGTGTAGCTGTATCTGTTACTCTAAACTGATAGTCTCCTGGTGTTGTTGTTGTAAAAGGAATTGGACCGGCATACGCTGCAAAAGCTCCTCCGTTAAAACTAACCTCTAAAGAAGTAGCTCCATTTCCTCCTGTAACAACTACGTTAATTTGTGCATCCGGTGTAGCCGAACAATCCAGATTCTTCAATCGTGTTGCTGTAACGATAAGTTCATCCTGAATTTCAAAAGTAATTACTCCCGAAGTACAACCATTTACATCTGAAACTGTAACACTATAATTACTTCCTGAGTTTCTTGGAGTAAGATTTGGTATTTCAAAAGTATTTGCTGGTAATCCTGCCGGTGTTGTAAAATCAACTGCTACTGGCGCACCACCATCTAAACTATAGGTATAAGGTGCTACTCCACCGGTAATGGTAACCCATTGTGTGGCAGGGTCAGCGTTTGTGTAACATTGGTCACCACCCTCGGTTAATGCAAGCGTAATCGGCGGCGCCTGGAAAAGATCTACATTTTGAGGAGTAGCTTCACAAGCAGTTGTTGGATCATTAGTGTCTCTAACTGCTACTATATATGTGATTGGTGTAGGTGGTGTTCCTCCAGCTAATCCTGTAAACACATTAGAAGACTGGTATGGCACTAGTACCACACCTCCAGAATCTCTTAATTCATACTGATATCCACCTCTACCTCCTGATGCTGTTACCGTAATCGTACCATTTGGCGCATTACAATCGGCGGTTGTTGTGGCGGTAGTGAAAGATAAAACTGCTGGATCATTAATGATTACCTGAGTACTACTATCACAAAGCGTAGTGGCATCTGTAACCACGATATCATATGTACCAGCCCCAAGACCACCTATTGGTGTAGGAGTCGTATTAATAGGACCACCTGTAATGGATCCTACAATAGTACCACCAGTAACAACAAATGTATAATTCGTCGTTGTTAAATCTATTCCTGTTACATTAAAAGATAATGCTGCATCTGTATCTCCGTTACATGTAGGCTCGTCGGTTACATTTCCAACAACTGCAATAGGATCTACATTATCAATAGTATAATCTTCAGAATATACACATCCATCGGTTGTTGTTCTTGCTTCAAATGTATATGTTGTCCCAGCAGGTAATGTATATGTGTTAGTAACACTAAATGCTGTTACATTCGCTGGTGGTGCAGCTATTCTAAACTCAAAACTGGCCGCTCCATTTGTGCCTGTAGCCGTAAGTGTAATATCAGATGTAAGAGCAGGACATTGTACTTGCGTTTGAGCAAAATCTATATCGGTAACTTCCTGTAATGGATCTATAGTAAGTGATCCTAAATTAACAGGACATGCTCTTGTGTCTGTATCTTGAATAAATAATGTATATGTGCCATCAGTAAGGTTGTTAAATATACCTGTAGTATTACTAAAGTCTACACCATCTATACTGTATTCGTAACTACCATTACCATTCGCAGCTCCAGAAACGGTAATCACACCAAATTGTGGCGGTGCACTTGAACCACTAGCGTCACAACGGTATTCTGTGGTAATAGCTATGTTTGCCGTTATCGCCGTTGGTGCTGTAATAGATACAGGTATAGGTGTAATATCGCATCCATCACCATCAGTGATTACAACTGTATGTCCTCCTACAGGTACATTAGTAAATGTATTGGTTGTTACTCCTACCGGACCTACCGATACCTCTCCTGGCGTTCCTTGGTCTAAAACATAGGTAAATGGTCCATCTCCCGCAGTAACGGTTACCAAAATAGAACCTCCATCGCCTGGACAATCAGGATCTGTTGGAACCGCTGTAGCGACTACAGGAACATATGGTGTAACTGTAAATTCGTTAGATAAAGCAATACATCCTTCACCATCAGTAACTCTAATTTGATACGTTCCTCCAGTATTAATTGGTGCAGGAGAAGTCACTCCTGTTGCAAAATCAGCACTTGGTGGACCTACATCTACAATATCAAAGGTATAGGCTCCATCTCCTCCTGTTGCCGTAAATTCTACCGTTGCATCTGCTGTTGGTGCACATGTTAGATCTTTTGTAAGATTAGCGGTAACCACCAATTCGTCGTTAATCGAAAAATTAATTGCTGCAGAAGTACATGTACTTGCAGTATTGGTTACTGTAACCGTATGTGCTCCCGGAGCAAGATTAGGAACCTCAAAAGTGTTCGCTGGTAACCCCACTGGTGTAGTAAAATCAACCGCCACCGGTGCTCCTCCGTCTAAACTATATGTAAATGGACCAAGAGGTGCAGGAATACTTGGTATAATGGTTATCCACTGTGTAGCTGGGTCTGCCGGAGTATAACATTCGTCTCCACCAGTATCCAATGCTAAAGTAGGCGGGCCTGTAACCGGCATCACTACTTGTTGGCTAACTTCACAAGCCAAAGTGGGGTCGCTATCATCTCGTACAAAAACAGTATATGTCGCTGGGCCTAAATTGTTAAATACATTGCTTGCCTGGTAAGCAACTATAACTCCGGTACCTGCAGCGTCTCTTAATTCATATTGGTATCCGCCTCTTCCTCCAACTGCATTAACCGTTATAATACCCGTAGGATTACCACAGTCTGCAGAATCTACAACTGTTGTAAAACTCAATGGTGTTGCTGGTTCAGTGATATCTATAGTAATAGAATCCGTACAGTTTGCAGAGGATGGTGTAAGACTAGTATCTGTTACATCAATAGTATAGGTTCCTGCAATAAGAGGTGTAGTAGGACTTGAAATAGTTACTGTACTTACGCCAGAAGTACCGCTTGCTATAACACCGTTTGAAGGAGCTGGCCCCCTTACCGTATAATCAAATGTTGTACTATTTGCAACAGTAAAAGAGAATGCTCCATCATCATCACCAACACAAGTTACCGGGTTTGTTTGCACGGCACTTGTAATTTGTATTTCTGGTATTGTTCCTTCCGAAAAGATTTCACTATACGAACACTGATTATCTGTTCTTGTTGCAGTAAAAGTATAAGACACTCCTCTTTGCAACCTAAACACTCCTGTGGTAGCATTACCTGAAACAGGTGCTGGAGTAACTCCATATGTATATGTAGGTCCAACTGGTTGAGCTGTTGCAGTTACATTAAATGTTTGTGTTGAACAGTTTGAGTTCCCGGGAACACTAAATGTAATATCATCTACTGTTAATAATGGATCTATCGTAATTGGGAAACTTTCAACACAAGTCCCTGCTTGATCTCTTACATATAAAGTAAAAGAACCTGCGCTTGGGAAATCAATCTCAAAAGGAATTGCTCCAACGGCCGTAAACGGACCTACCGGATTCAAACTCCATTCATAACTACCAGAGCCTCCCGTAATTCCTGTTATCTGAGCCTGAGCATCTGGTGTAGCTGTACAGCTTAATAATCTGAAATCTTCATCAATAGTAGCCACAATTGCGCCTGGGGTCGTAAACGTAATGTCTGGTGTCACCGTAAAGTCACAACCAAATTGATCCTCTACTGTTACTGTATGTGTTACTGTTGGATCTACATTATTAAATGTCTCTGTTGTATTATTACTTGGGCCAATGCGAACTTCGCCTGGTGTACCTCCGTTTAAAATATATGTAAATGGTCCTTCTGCAAGACCAGCAGTTATAGTAACTACTATTGATCCAAGCTCTCCATTACAAGTAGGATTTGTAGGTGTTGCCGTAGCCTGAATTGGCTCGTAATCTGTTACATCTACAGAACCTGCAAACACAACACAATTGGTAGCGTTATCCGACACATAAACAGGATAGTTACCCGCTGCCGTAGCTCTAAATCTGTACGTTGTCCCTGCTTCTGGCAAAAGATTAGTACCCAAGAAATCCATCTGGTCATTGAATGCAAAGCTTGGTGGTGTTCCAGTACCTCCTGTAACAGTCACCTCATAAATAGCTATATCTCTATCAGGATCAAACGGCGGCGCAGATGGATCAAAATCTGGATGCGTTGGATCGTTAAGATTTGGATTCGGCTGATAATTTGGATTACAATGTAAATCTTCAACTAAAGCAATTGTTGCCGTAAAAGTTGCTGCCGGATCTATTGTTACTGTAAAAGGTTCAGAACAACTCCCATCTGCAGAAATTACTTGTACATCATAAGTGTCTGGATTTAGACCACTAAATGTGTGATTAGGAAGAGTGGTTGGTCCTTCAGAATCTGTAAATGTACCAGCGGTATTGCTTATTGTATATGTATAATTAATTTGAGAATCTGTAACTGTTATTTCTATTCGACCTCTATCATCTGGACAAAGTGGTGAAAACGGGGTAACACTTTCATTAGCATCCAGTTCATCTAAGAATACACTATCCTGAAAAGTACATGCTGTTGGAAGTCCACCAGTTTGACGAACATTAACGCTATACGTTCCCACTTCTGTTAATCCACTAAACTCTGCTGAAAGCTGAAACGCTGTCGTCCCTCCTGATGGTAAAATCAGTTGATATTCGTATTGATTTGATGAGTTTTGAACTCGTAACGTACCTGGATTACCACAAATAATTTGTTCTACAACAACCAGATCAGGATCAAAATTGTTTTGGAAAGCATTGAAATAAAATGGTATCGTACAATTGCTATCAAACGTAGCATTAATTCTATATTCACCCGCTTGATTAAGCGTAAAATTAATTCCTGTACCTACAGTTACCCAATCAGGCTCGCAAGCTGCATCAGTTGTAGGACAGTTCTCATCTCTTGGAACTGAACCACAAGCCGCAGGGTCTAATCGTTGCCACTCAATTGCTGTTGCAGTAGTAAATCCAGAATTGATATCTAATGTTGTACCGGCACCACATAAGAAAACTTCTGGTAATGGTTCTCCAGTTACAGGACAAGTTCTTATACTACCATTAACATTCGGGTTTGTAGCAAGATCAGTATTCACAATATTTACGAGTGGGTTGTCAACAGTATTAAATGCATCTACCACAAAGGTTTCTATACCATCCTGACAACCAGCAGCTCCCGTTTTTGTTACTTGATATGTTCCAGCTACGGTAACATCAAGAGTTTGATTTGTACCTATAACCACACCTGGATTAGCGGTGTTTTCCCAAGAATAATTTGTAAATCCAGCACCGGCCGTAAGTGTCAAAGAACCTGTACAAATAAATGCAGGTTGAGATTCGCTAAAACATATACCATCATTCACCAAAACATTTGAAGATCCAGCTACATCAAATCGACACGCATCTTGTTCTAGAATACTTTCTTCACCAGATTTGGTAATACCTGATTCAACTCCTGTATATGTAGAAATTGCTACATTATTAATTTGGTTAGAACAAGCATCTCTCAAATCGGCACACGTGGCTACAACGCTTACTCCAAACCGAACTGTATGAATTCCACCATTACGAACAACAAGATTATCGTTAATTGTAATATCAATTTGTCGATTACCTGCCGCTGGAGTTGCTGTTATTCCAGGATTACTAGTTGTTATACTACCTAATGTAAAATCTACATTGGCAGGCAGCACATCTCGAATGGTGGCTGCTGTAATTGCTTCGTTTCCTTGATTTTCTATTGTTAATTCATAAAACAGTTGATCAGCAAAATTTACTGGATCACCTGTAATATCTATTCCGTTTACATCTAATACTCTTTTGGTTACCGTTAATTCTGGTTCAATAACTTCTATTTGAAAAGAACTGAAAAATACACTATATGCATCACCCGCAGAAGTAGTAGTAAACTCTGCAGAGGTTTGATTATTTCCAATAACCGTATTTCCTGGGTTTGGAATGTCAAAAATATCAGCATCAAAACCAAGTGTATTCTCTGACGCTGGATTTCGGTTCGTTACATAATTACCATCAACAGTAATAGAACTATCAAAAAAGTTACCTGCCGGGTTGGCTGGTGTTGTAAAAATATCGGTTTGTGTACCTCCTGTATTTTGTACCTGAAATATGTCACCAGTAAACGGCTGATCTCCCTCTAAAGTTGCAATAGCATATCTTGCACGAACAGGAAGTGGCGCAGGCAACGTCTCAAAGTTTGAATAATCAAATGTTCTTGCAGGATCTCCTGGAGCAATTACCAAGTATCCATTAGTGGTACTAATATATTTTGCAGACAATTGAGGATCCTCATAAGCCACTACTAATACCCAACCACCAGAGATACCATTAGAGTTTATAGGTGCTTTACCTATTGAAGCTCTCATATCTGCAACAGTATACTCTCCCTGTGGGTCTGCAAGGCCTTGTAATATGCTCGTTACATCTGCATAACATACATAAGGCATGTCTATCGCAGCAACGTCAAAAGGGTTTGTTGCAGTATTACGATACCCATCATAAATCACCTGGGTCTGTGTCGCTGGAATTGTTGTATAACCAGCCTGGCTTTCATGCCTTATTTTTATCGTCCTAAAATCAGGTCTATTGTCTGGCAAAGGCAATCCAGAATATATCGCATCATCATCACTATCTAAATCTCCAAAATAAGATGCTGCCCAATATAAACCAGCATAGGCAATCCTCTCACATTGTGCAGCAGCAGGGGCCCTTATCTCTAAAGTAGCGCTACTAGAACTAAAGGTACTTGCATCTCCATCAACATCTATATATCCAAATGTTCTTCTACGATTGCCATCATTATAACTGTTGTTCCAACAAGGACCATCATAATCATCATTAGGAGAATAAGTAGTTCCAGATCCTGTAAAACAGTTATTACTTAGTTGTTGATTTAAACCAACGATACTGTTGGCAATAATTTTAAGCTCACCATTAATTCTTAGTGTACTATTAGGTACCGTATCAAAAGCTACCTGAGCATTTATGTTGCTTATGTTACTGGCAATTAAAAACAACATCGCCAATACAATTTTGATGTGTATTTTGGTTTTCATAAGCTGAGTATTTAGTGTTTTATTTTGGGTCATTCTAGTCTTATTGTATCTTCAAGATATACAGATCGCCATTATACGAATTATTCACATTTGAGAATAAACTCTGTTTAGCTTCATCAAGATTGTCAAATCTCTTCAGGTATACGTATATATAGTTATCCTTGGGATTTCTAAAGTACTCTGGTTGTAATCCCTGAGATTTTAGTTTCTCCATTCCTCTTTCAAAATAATTTTCTCTCTTGAAAATATTGGTAATCAAATAATATCCATTTTCAATATTGTGTCCTCCGATATATGATAAAGTCTCGGTTAGTACAGTATCATCTTTAACCGTATCTGTTATCAGCCTTGTTTCTTGTAATAGTTTCTTATAAGATTCTACTCTACTCTTAGCAATATGTAATATCCACATATCTCCATAGTATCTATTGTCGATACTACTTAGATATTTTTGAATAGCCTCATCCTTATTAGAATAGCTTTCTATTGAAACATATTGGAATTGATTTTCAGGATTTAAAATAATCTGTGAGTCATTAAATCCTAAGTCTTTTAATGTGCTTGTAAATTTATTAGCATACTCTCCTCCCTTAAATACATTTCCGATCAGGTAATATCCTTCAGGATACCCAGGTATAAACTTCGTAGCTATCTGGGCTTCAGGTCTAGTTGCATCAGCGAATTTTATAAACCTGTTGTTAGCCGTAAGTTTTTTAGAACTTGTAGGATCAGAGCTTTTTGCTTCATCAGCATCATCGCCCATATTAACAAGAGATTCTAATAATTTACTAAACCCTCGTTTGTCTACATTTAAGCTAGTCGTCAATAGTGAATCTCTACGTGCAAATATCTTATTAGAAACTCGGCTATTATTATCCAGTTCTTTTTTGATTTCGTCTAAACCTTCTTCTTTATCTTGTGCAGCAGCAGCAGCAGCGGCCTCTTGTCTCTTTCTTTCTTCTTCGGCTTGTCTTGCAGCTTCGGCTTCAGCGGCTAATCGCTGCTCTTCAGCTAAACGTGCAGCTTCAGCTTCTTGTCTCTGTCTTTCTTCTTCTGCTAGTCTTGCGGCTTCAGCCTCTGCAGCTAATCTTTGCTCCTCGGCTAAACGTGCAGCCTCGGCTTCTTGTCTTAATCGCTCTTCTTCAGCCAATCTCGCAGCCTCTGCCTCTGCAGCCAATCGCTGCTCTTCAGCTAAACGTGCAGCCTCGGCTTCTTTTGCAGCTACTGTTGTTTCTAGCTCAGACAACAAGCTTTGTTTATCTGCTTGAGGAAGAATTTCGCTTGCGCGAACAATATCAGCCTGGCTTTTTAATTCGTTAACTCCTCCACTAGCAATTACTGCTCTTGTTGCCGAAATCAACTCTTCAATTTTACGTGCTTCTTCGGCTTGTCTTGCAGCCTCAGCCTCAGCGGCTAATCGTTGCTCTTCAGCTAACCTCGCAGCTTCAGCTTCCTGTCTCTGTCTTTCTTCTTCTGCTAGTCTTGCGGCTTCAGCTTCCGCAGCTAATCTTTGCTCCTCGGCTAAACGTGCAGCCTCGGCTTCTTGTCTTAATCGCTCTTCTTCAGCCAATCTCGCAGCCTCTGCCTCTGCAGCCAATCGCTGCTCTTCAGCTAGACGTGCTGCCTCAGCTTCTTTCGCTGCTATTGCAGCATCTATCTCAGATAAAATATCTTCTTGATCTTCTGTAGGTATAAATGTACTTGATCTAATCAATTCTGCTTGACTTCTTAATGCGTCTACACTACCATCTTTAATAACCGTTTTGGTCGATGTCAATAACTTATCGCTCTTAAGCTTATTCTCTTGCTCTACGCGTTCTACTTCTTTTTGTGCAGCTAAACGTTCTTGCTCGGCTTTTCTCTCTGCTTCTATGCGCTCAGTTTCTCTTTGCGCCGCTAAACGATCTTCTTCGGCTTGTTTCTGTGCCTCTTCAATTTCTAATTGTTTCTGTGCGGCTAATTTTGCTTCTTCTTCGGCTTGTTCTTTTGCGGCTTCAGCCTCTCGAATGGCCTCTTCTGCAGCAATTCTTTCTTCTTCTGTTTTTTGACCAGCTGCTTTTTGTTCGGCTAATTCTTGTTGTAATTTCTTTTCAGCCGCTAAACGTTCTTCTTCGGCTTGTTTTTCAGCCATTTCTGCTTCTAGCTTCATTTGCGCTCTTAGACGCTCTTCTTCTTCAGCTTGTTTATTAAGTAGTTTTACCTCTTCTTCTCGTTGCAATTCAAGTTCTCTTGCGGCTTTAGCTTCTTCAGATTTTGCCTCTGCAATAGATCTCTCTAGTTCACTCATTGCTCTTTGAGCATCACTTTGAGACTCTCCTTGTTCGTCTTGTAATTCTCTTATGATCTTGTTTTGCTCAAGAATTTCTTTTTTCAGCCTTCTGATCTCAGAATCTCTTGCCTCATATGCCTTTTGTGTTGAAGATTTTGTTCCGCTGCTTCTTCTCCTTCTTGGTCTTTCCCTTTCAAAATTATATGCTAAACCTACTTCGTGAGTAGAGCCAAAATCACTGGTGTCTCCTAGTCCCATTTCATATGTATATCCAATCGAAACGTTTGAGTTAATGTTTCCACCAATACCTAAAGAAACGCCATAAAAGCTATTATATCCAGCTTGTGCCCATCCCAATTCAGGTAATTCAAGAATTACATTACCACCATATCTAAGGCTAGAATCTGTTTCTAACTGTGTTTCGGAATCAGATTCTGGAAGCATGGTCGCATATAACATTCCTCGAACCGTTTTGTCCGATCTTCTTTCTAAGTCTCTGGTATACATCACATGACCATTAAAAGCCATGTTATCTGTTAATAATTCGCTACCTGTTAAATTATACGCTGCCAGATTGATAACAGAAACCCCAACATCAAACTCTGCATAATTAAAGTTAATACCAGGTGTTAATACAAAAACAGAACTGTTCTGATAGTTAAGAATCACATCGTCTGAAACTACTATTTCACCATTATTTAATGTGTTTTGAGCAGCATCTATATTTGATTTTATTGCACTTTGAGAATATGATAAGTTCATCCCGAAAGTAAGATTCATGTCTCGATCTAGTTCTACATTATATGAGTAGTTAGCAGTTCCTCCAAAATATCTGTAAATCCCTTCATTTTGTTGGTGTAGTCCGATAGAAACACCCATTTTTTCATCAAAATTAGAGGTATAATTGATCAAGTATGTTTGTGGGTTGTCGTTAAAGCCGGCCCACTGTATTTTACTATATACGTTTATCGACTTCTTGTTTTCGTGTACAAGTGAAAAGGTTGGATTAAAATAGAAGCGATTATATTTCACCAAATTATGGGTAGGGATATCTGTGGGAAGTACTCCAAATGTGGTAGCGCTCTCCTCTTGTCCTTTGGCAAGGTTAAAGGACAAACATATCATTAATAAAAGTAATCTTTTGACCATAAATTTATCTCATTACCGTTATCGAACCTTTTCTGACTACGGAATTATTTTTTGTTATTATATAGTAATATACAGGGCTTTTACCACCAGATTTTGAACTCGTTAACGGCCAATCATCTTGATAGTTAACCGTTTTAAAATCGACTCCACCATTCAAATCATATATCGTTACTTCTACATCTTGTTGTCCTGATAATGAATCAGGCAATACCCAATTGTCATTTTGTCCTGCGCTTCCAAAAGGAGTTACTACATTTGGTATTATTTCTGATACTCCTGAAGGCGAATTTGTAATTGTAATAGGCTGTGAATCAATTACACAATCCAATAACGTAATTCTTAAGAAATATTGTCCAGTCTGTCTTATGGTAAGTTCGCTGGTTCCTTGTCCTGTTGGGCCGTCACAACCAGGGTCATCGGCTGGACATTCTCCATTTACTATTAGTCTACTTTCTCCATTTTCAATAATGAACCATTCATAAACGAACAAAGAACTGGTTTGCGATGCACTTAAAGTAATTTCTGAACCTACAGGAAGAAAAGACATTGATGGAACAATTTCTATACCATTTGGCAAAGCCTCAACCGTTAACTCATTTGAAGCAACCGTAGGAATTGAGCTTCCTGTAAGCGTTACTTCAAGCACATAGGTCTCGCCTATGTTACTAGCCGTAATAGGTAATAATGGTTCTGAAATCCCTGTGGACTGTCCGTTTAAGAACCACTCAAAGTCAAAAAATGAATATTGTTCTAACAGAATAGGTACTTCCTCGCCGGTTGCCGCTATTCCAAATAAAGTTTCTAGTCCTAAATTACCTGATGCTTCCTCACAATTTGGTAATGTAGTAATTACTGCTCTAAAATCAACAGGTTCAAAAACCTCGGTTGTAGCAGTAAGTGTATCCATACAAGAATCATTTGCAAATACGCTTGCTACATATACACCTGGGTCAGATACCTCAATAGACAAAGCTCTCGAATCTGTGATCGGGAGCTCTGCTTGAAAACTTATTCCATTTCTAAACCATTGAACCGTACTACCCGAAGGGGGCGCATTTGTGGTTATTTCCAAGGTTATGGTAGGTTGTGCTGGCAATATCATTATCTGTGGAGGGGGTTGTGTGAGAATATCGGACCCTAAGTTTATAACCTCCACTGGGTCTGTTGTTATTGCACATGTTGGGGTGCCTGTTACGGTTACCGTATAAATTCCTGCAAAATTACTTTCGGGCAATATCGCTGTTGGTCCCGTTAATTCTGGAACAAGCTCTCCGTCTCTAAACCATTCGTAAGTAAATCCAGGATCTGTTACACTTGTGGTCAATATTTTCACATCACTAGGACAAAATTGTTGTGGCGAAGATTCATTGATTCGCACTGTAGAAGTATTAAAATCAATAACTTCAACTTGAGCTGTATCAAAGTTAAAATCGCCATTACAGCTTCCAAAATTAACCTGAACCACATAGGTTCCGGTTTGATCAACATTTTCTAAGGTCGGACCTGATTCTCCAGAGATCACCGAACCGTTTCGCGTCCATATGTATTCTGGGAAATTATCAGGTAAAGCGGTTAAGGTTGCAGATTCTCCTTCACATAGAGCAACCGTATTAGCTTCAATATTTGCTCCTGTTAAAGTTACTCCTTGTGAAAAATCAAAAAAGTAAATAGCGTTGCCTTCGTTAACTTCACTTAAAATATCGTCGCTGCCATCCGTCGGAATGGCTCGTACTCGAATCGCATAGTTTTCTCCTGCAAGATCCTTAGGAACTTCAAAAGAAGGAAAAATAATATCTCCTCCTGGTGGAATTGCCGTGCTATTGGTAAAACGAGATAGTGATGCAGCAGGATCCGCAAAAACCCCATCAGCGTCTGATAATTCTAAAATAAATTCTGTTCCGGTAGTAAAAAGAATATTAGCCTGTGCCTCTGCTTCTCTGTTTGGTGTGTTTTGGTTTACACATAGTCTCTTAATAGCAGTAGTAGTTCCATTAAGCGAAAATAACGGTGTAGATATGTCTTGCGCATTGCTCTTGGAAGAAAAAAGTAAGAACAATGCAATGATAGCAAATGACGATATGAGGTTAAGTTTATTCTTCATAAATCACACTTAAAATTAAGGTGAATATTCGATATTAACTTTGCGATTTGGGGCGCTTGTTAATAATGTTGTTAATATATTTTTTACCAAGTCATAAAATTATAAATTAAATGTTTATATCAAACTAAAATTTAAGTTTTTTTTGTAATAATTTTCTGACTCTTTGAAATTTATTTTATTTTTATTATAGCAGATGAGTTTCAAAAAAACATTTCAATATACATAATTTTTTGTTAATCAAGTTGTTGCGTGGCTTCAAAAAATTTAAAGACCCTCTTCTAAGGCGGTAGAATTACGTTGTTTTTGATCAAAAAAATATAGAAAACGAGTGCAAAAAATATAAGAATAGCCCTTTTTTTTGCTTTTTTGGTGAGAATTTAATGTTCTGAAAAAAGCAATTTTTTCCGACGAAGTGTTAAAATGTATTTGTTTTTTTTACACAAAAAAAACACATTTTAGCTCATAGATTACAATTTATTTTGGTCTTTATTCGACAGAAAAACAAACCCCTATTTGAATACTTCAAACAGGGGTAAACTTTATAATTTTAAAAGAAAAAGTGTCTATTCTTTCGTTTCTGTACTCTTGCTATCACCTCCGTTTAATTCTTTAAGAATTATCTCGGTTAGGTCTAACTCTTCTTTACCATATAGTATGTTGCTAGCCTCAGTATCTCCATAGATATATGTATATCCATTCTTCTTACCGTAGTCTTCAATATAGCTTTTAACTTTACCGATAATAGAGTCTATTTCTGCCTGGCTTCCTTGCTGTATTTCCTGCATTTTTGCCTGCTGTTCTCTTTGTAAAGCTTGTTGCTTACCCATTAATTCTTGTTCCTTTTTCTCTCTATTGGTTTTAGACATCGATTTCATAATGTTTTGATATCCTTGTACCTCTATCTGAAATTGTTTTGCTTTTTCTTCTAGCTCAGCTCTTACCTCATTATTACGCTTGGTCCACTTTTCTTGTGCTTCTTTCATTTCTGTATATTCAGAAACAACTTTTGTGTTATTTACATAACCGGTTTTTTCAGTTTGTTGATTACATGAGGTTAGAATTAAACCTGAAATTGCAATCCATAAAAATTTTCTCATTTTTCAAAAATTTAGTTCTGCGCAAAAATATCAAAGTTCGGGGATGTTATTCGTTATATCTTATCAAAATAACAAACTATAAGAAAAAACAATCAAGCTTATATTTAAAATAAGAAAAATCAATTAAAAGTTGGTCTAAATAAGCTTCTCTAATGGCTTTTTCAAAAAAAACTATAACAACCACACGCGAAAAGCAAAAAACAGCAAAATAGAGTGCTTAAAACAAGAAATACTATTTTTTCAGGATGTAAATGTGAGAAGAATACTCTTCAGTTCGCATTCCGTTCAAATTAGAACGCAAACCGATCCAAAATGCTTTAAAAAAATTCATTTTTCCGGTTTTATACTTTTCTGATAAAAGAGAGACATAAAATGAATCAAACTTCAGGGCTAGTGTTTTTTGTAAAATTAAATCATGTTCTACAAAAAGTTTCTGAATTGCTTTTTTTGAAAAATGCCAAAGATGTCTTGGCACATCATAAGCCGCCCAAAAAGATTTATAATGTTTTGCATCAAAGGATTTGAAATTTGGAACGGCGATTACCAAATGACCCCCAGGCTTTAAAAGTCTTTTCAATTCGTTAATTTGAAGTTGAAGGTCGGGCACATGTTCCAAAACATGCCACATTGTAATTATGTCAAATTTTTCGGATTCCAAGCTTTTTGTGTCAGGCTCTAAAAAAACTCCTTTTTCCTCTGCCAATTTTTTTGCCCGCTCATTTGGCTCAACACCCTTAATGTTCCAGTTCAATTTTTGTGCAAAGGCTAAAAAATCTCCAGTGCCCGCACCCAAATCTAAAAGTTCTCCTGCTCCTTTATTAAGACCAGAAATTAATTTCACTTTTTTATCTAACGAATACACTTTAACAAGATGGTATACTTTTTCGAAAAAAGATTTTTTTGAATCTGTATGAGAAATGTAATCTTCGCTTTCGTAATATTTTCCCAATTCACTTTCTTTGGGTTGTGGAGATGTTTGTAACATGTCATACTCTTTATCAAAAAGAAGCTGAAAAGTTTCTCCAGACACAGTATGATCTTTGCACGTAATAAAAAAATCTAAGTCTTGTTTTGTGCTCATTGTTATATAATCGGCAGATTAAAGTAATTATTTTGTTGCTTGTTCTTATCAAACAACCCTTTCTATATTAAAAAACATGGTTCAAAAACATCTTTAATGTTTCCTGATTTATATTAGGTATTTATACAAACTTAAAAGCACGTATCTCAATACCGTTTTGTACAAACAGATGTTCCACGTGGAACTATTCTTTAATTTTGTTATAAATTTCTATATCCAATAGTTCGCCTAGGGCATTTGCTTTATCCAAGGCGTCTTGATAATTCTCTGTTCTAAATATTGTAAATTTATTATTTCCCGTAAAAAAGCGAACTACAATTTTATCGTGTCTTTCTTTGGTTCCTATTGCGGCCACAGAACCCCATTCATTGTTTAGGCTTAAAGAAGTCGAAAAAACAGAAATATACTCAGGAAATTTTATCTTCAATTTGGTTCTATAAACTATAATCCCGAAAACAGCAAAAACTTTATAGTTATTAAAATCCTGGTTAATTTGGTAGGATATCGAAAATCCAAAAACGAACATCGAGATTATAAACAAAGCCAATCTAGAAAATAACGGCTCTGAGGCAAAAAACAAAAACAAAACAGAAAATAATAAAACAAAAATTGAAAGAATTCTTCCTTTGAGTGCTTTTTCTTGTCTACACGTTACACTTTTCATTATCGACCCATATAAACCAAAAGTACAGAAATATCACTTGGAGAAACTCCGCTAATTCTTGATGCCTGAGAAATGGTTGCCGGTTTTATTTTAGACATTTTTTCACAGGCTTCAAATGACAAAGATTTTAATTTTGTATAATCAAAATCTTTTGGGATTTTAATGTTTTCTAATCTATTTAATTTGTCAGCATTGTTTTTTTCTTTTTCTATATATCCAGAATATTTTACTTGAATTTCTGTTTGTTCTAAAACTTCTTTATCCAAGTTGTGTTCATTTATATAAGATTCAACTTTTTCAAAATTCCTCACATCTCCTAGATCAATTTGAGGTCTAGAAAACAACTTAAACATTTTTCCGCTTTGTTTAATGGGTGAAGAGTTTTTAGATTCTAAAACAGGATTTGCTTCTTCTGGAGAAACACTAGTGTCTTTAAAAAACTGAACAAACGCACTTGCCTTTTTTTCTTTTTCATCCATTCTCCTCAATCTTTCGTCTGAAGCTAAACCAATTTTGTGTGACATAGGTGTTAATCTAAAATCAGCATTATCTTGTCGCAACAGTGTTCTATATTCTGCTCGAGAGGTAAACATTCGATATGGTTCCTCTGTTCCTTTAGTGATTAGGTCATCTATCAACACTCCTATATACGCCTCGCTTCTTTTAAGAATAAAAGATTCTTGTTCTTTAACCTTTAGCGCGGCATTAATCCCAGCTATTAAACCTTGCGAAGCAGCTTCTTCATATCCTGTTGTTCCATTAATTTGTCCCGCAAAAAACAAACCAGAAACCAACTTTGTTTCTAATGTGTGTGTTAATTGTGTAGGTGGAAAATAATCATACTCTATAGCATATCCAGGTCTAAAGAATTTTACATTTTCGAAACCAGCCACAGATTTTAAAGCTTTAAACTGTACATCTTCTGGCAACGAAGTTGAAAAACCATTAACATATACTTCTACCGTATTCCAACCTTCAGGTTCTACAAAAATTTGATGTCTATCTTTGTCCGCAAAACGATTAATTTTATCTTCAATAGACGGACAATATCTTGGTCCTATACTTTTTATTCTTCCATTAAACATTGGCGAACGATCAAAACCTTCTCTCAGTAGACCATGAACCTCTGAAGAAGTGTATGTCATATAACATGATCTCTGTTCTGTTAACGGAGTTGTTAAATTAGTATAACTAAATTTCTCTGGGTTATCATCTCCTGGCTGTTCAATCATTTTGGAATAATCTAAAGATCTTCCATCCACTCTTGGAGGAGTTCCGGTTTTCATTCTTCCAGAGTCAAAACCTAAATCAACCAGTTGTTCTGTAATTCCTGTTGCGGCTTTTTCTCCTGCTCTTCCGCCTCCAAATTGTTTCTCTCCGATATGAATTAAGCCGTTCAAAAAAGTACCATTTGTCAGTACCACAGACTTTCCTTTTATTTCTAATCCAAGTGATGTTTTTATGCCTTTGATTTGATTGTTCTCTACCAAAAGTCCACTTACCATTTCCTGATAAAAATCCACATTTTGAGTTTGTTCTAAAAGCAATCTCCACTCTTCAGCAAAGCGCATTCTGTCGCTCTGAACTCTTGGGCTCCACATAGCCGGTCCTTTGGATTTGTTCAACATCTTAAATTGTATCGCGGTACGATCACTAACGATTCCACTATACCCTCCAAGCGCATCAATCTCTCTTACAATTTGTCCTTTTGCTATACCTCCCATAGCTGGGTTACAACTCATTTGTGCAATGTTTTGCAGGTTCATTGTAACCAACAATGTGCTACATCCCAAATTGGCAGCAGCGGCTGCAGCTTCACTTCCGGCGTGACCTGCGCCAACCACTATAACATCATACTCTTTTTCAAACATAACTCTTTAATTCTTGTTCCACGTGGAACACTGTTTTTTAACAAGCACTTTGTTCCACGTGGAACAAAACACTCAAACCAAGCCTTATTGTTCCACGTGGAACATGGCTAGTTTTTCATTTTCTTTATCTCTCATAAGCCCAGCTTCATTTGTGGTTTTGTCTTTATAACCACAAAAATGCAACACCCCATGAGCCATAACTCTTCTTACTTCTTCTTCAAAAGAGGCTTTAAATATTCTAGCGTTTTCTGCCACCCTCTCAAGAGATATAAAAATATCTCCTCCTAACTCATTTCCCATAGTGTTATCAAAACTTATGATATCAGTATATGTGTCGTGTGATAGAAAATCCTGGTTGATTTTTAGTAAATACTCATCATCACAAAAGATGTAGTTTATCTCTCCTAATGTCTTTTTTTCAGACAAGACAACTTGATCTATCCAAGTCTTAAGTTTTGCCTCTTCTAACAGCTTGCTCTTTGTTTCGTAAAAGAAATTAATCATTGTTCTTTTTAAAATACTCCTGTACTTTTCGTTTGTAATTTTGCCGCAAAGGTAATACTTGTCTGTTTAATATTTCAGTAGTATTGAAATATTGTTTCGCTTTGTCCAATCTGTTCTGATTTGCGTTTTCAAACTGCTCCTGATTTGTTGTACTTTCTCGTTTCTCTTCTTCTCCTTGTTCTAAAGCAGCGTCTTCTAATTTTAGTAGTTCGTGTTTTAACTCTAACATCTTTCCCAATGTTCTTTCGTTAAAACCCTTTTCTAATAACTCTTCTTCTACCTCCTGCATCTTTTTCAATAAATTATTGCCAATCCCTTGTCCTTTCTTTTCTTTGTTTATTCTATCAGAAAGCGCATTTCTAAGTTCTTGTTGTTGCTTAAAAATTTCATATAATTCACCATTAAGGTCCTCTCTTTGTTGATCAGATTCTCCATCCTCGCCCTCTCCTTGATTACTCTTATTTTTGCCGTTTTGACCTTTATCCTTACTCTCCTTTTGTTCTCCATTATCTCCTTCATTCTTCTCTCCTTTTTGCTGACCCTCTTTCTCACCCTTCTCCATTCCCTTCTCCATCTTCTCGTTTAGCTCTTCTTGTTTTTTAATAATATCCGGCAACTGAAATTCATTGGATCCTCCTTTGCCCTTTCCAGAAGCAGACATACTATTTTGCATTTGATCTAGTGTTCTGCTTAATAAATACGCCAAATCATTTGAACCTGTAACAGTATATTGTTGGTTTGCTGCGCCCTGTACAACCTGATTTTCGGCTAGCCTTTCTAACGACTTATCTATATTAAATTCGATGTCGGTAAGTTTTTGAGTAACACTTTCTGTGATCTGAGGAGTTCTTAAAGCAAGAGCGTAAAGGCTATCATCAACATGAATAAAGTTTTCTCTCAACACACTTTGCCTTTTAAGTTTTGAAGAATATGAAGGATTGTCTATGTCTATCTTTTTAAACTCTTTCATTAGACCCTCTTGCTCAATAGAAAAATCGACTAAGTTGTCTAAAACCTGTCTTAGCATTTCCATATCTTCTTGCTGCTGTTCTCCTCCTGCCATTTGCATCTGCATTTGCATTCCTTTACTCATTTGCTTCATTTTTTGAGCAGCACTTTTTTGATTCTTTTTAGCCTCTGTCTTGTTTTGTTTGTCGAGATTATCTGTAGCCTTTTCTTGTTCTTTTTTGATCTCCACTTCATCTTCTTTTTTCTGATCAATATCCATTGGTTTCTTTAGGTCATCATTTTGCTTCTTAAGCTCTTCCATTTGCTTTTGAAAATCATCAAATTCTTTGTTCAATTCTTCTTGTTTTTCTTTGGTGTTCTCCTCATTCTTCTTGGATAACTCCTCTTGCTTTTCAGACAAATCATTTAATTTTTCAACAAGTTTTTCATGTTTTTCTATAACATAATATCTTTTTGTCAACTCTAAAAGTTGTTCAAGATTTTTCTTAAGATTCTTGTTTTCCTTTTTAAGCTGATCGAGCTTTTTTGTAAGCTCTTCTTTTTGAATTTTATCTGTTAACTTTTCTATTTCTTCTAAAAGCTTTTCATTTTTTTTAAGACGCTCTTCGTTTCTTTCTAAGCGTTCTTTGAGTGCATCTTTAAACGGCTCTTCTTCCTTGTCTTCAAATTGATTTAAATTTTCCTTCAACTTCTTAGAAAAATCCTGCATCATTTTCTCTTGCTCTTTTTGTCTTTTTAGAAAATCCTCCAGCTTTTTTTTGTCGTTAAAATCTAGTCGCTTCTTTTCCTTTTGCAGTTTACTTAGGCTTTTTAATTCTTGTTCCTGTTCTTTGAATTTATCCAAAGATTTGTTCAAGCCAGAAATAGTTTCGCTTTGCTTTTGCAAAAGCTTACTTTCTTGTTCTTCTTTGGTCAACTTTCTGAAATCAAAAACCTGACTCTTCGTACTTTTATAGCTATGGATAACATCATTATCGAAAACTTCAAAATAGAACTCATAATTAACACCGGGTTCTAGATTAAGATTATCAGGAAATGCATATATAAATTCATCAAACAACGCCTGATTTATAGCTAAGTTCTTCTTAACTTTATCCTCTGGTTTGTTTTGATTATAATATACCAGTTGTAGCGTGCTTATCCCATAATCATCACTAACTCTTCCAAAAAAATAAATCGTTTGATTATCTATAGTATCCTTCTCAGATTTTAGGTTCATCTCAGGATATTGATCTCTAACAACATGTAAATTAAACGATACGTTGTCGTAATTTTCTACATTTTTATTTGAAGTCGTTATCTCATAATACAGATCTGAGAACACCTTATCGCTGTAAGAAAATTCTGTATTTTCCTGAATAAGAGAAACAACCGTATCCTTAGTTTTAAATTCAACTTTATCGGTATTTCTTGTATTAACCAACCAAGTAACTTTTGTTCCTTCAGGAACTATTGCATTACCCGAGCTTTTCAAAACTTCATCCTTTTTCCTGGTGTAAGATGGGTAATCCAATTTCATTTCAAAATCTAATAATGCCGGAATTGGAACTACATCGAGTGTATATGGTTTAGAACTAATATCATTGGCACTGATGGTAAATTCAATAGGTTTTTTAAGTTGAATAAACACATATTCAAACTCTCCTACACCGGTGTTTTTCAAAAAATAAACCTCATTATTATAGTTTATCGTTGCATTATCAGGAAACACATCTCCTACCGTTCTGACCTTAAGAACATAATCTTTGTTTTCAAAAGCATTAAGGTTCTTGTTAACAATAAAAAATTGAAAAGGAGCCGGTGGTTCATAGGCCACCTTGTAATTAACAACTCTTTCATAGCTGTTCGAGATCCAACTCGTCTTGTTAAAAGCTACAAGAATTAAAAATATAGCTATAGGTATTGCGGCATACTTCAAATACTTAACATTATTCTTAAAGCTAATCGCCAGTTTGAATGGTACAGGTTTTAATGCCTTCGATTTTTGTTCTATACTTGCAAGTAACAGTGAAGAAGATTCTTTATTCTCTTTTAATTGAAGAAGGTTTAATAACTTATCACTAACCTCTGGAAAATGGTTTCCAATTATACTAGATGCCTTTTTGTAATCAATGCCATCAGCTAATCGAAACAATTTAGCAATTGGTATTGCAATAAAGCGTATAAACAAACCAGCTTCTACTGACACAAATAACCAAAATAAGATGGTTCTTCCTGTGCTACTCAACCACAGAAAATTTTCTATTAGCAGAATGATTAAAAAATATAAAACACCAATTGCAAAAAACAGAATACCCCCTCGTATTAATTCATTGACATAATACTTCTTAATAAATTGCTGAAGCTTTCTCTTTATCAACTCAAAACTATCCATTCCCTAAACCCTATTTTTTCATTAACCTATAAAACTACGATTTTATTTTCAATAGGATTGTTATATTTATTATAATTCAAGGTGTTGCTCCTCAATAGTTTATTAAAAATTAAATGGTTATCTAATATTATCATTTCAATAGCGTACAGAAGATCGTATCTTTGTCGTTTATTTTAGGAGCGTTTATCGTTAAAAACACAATCATGACAAAAGACATTAGGGTTCGTTTTGCACCTAGTCCAACCGGGCCTTTACACATTGGAGGAGTAAGAACAGCATTGTTTAATTATCTTTTTGCAAAAAAACATAACGGTACTTTTGTACTAAGAATTGAAGATACAGATCAAAACAGGTATGTTGAAGGCGCTGAAGACTACATCAAAAATGCATTGGATTGGTGTGCCATTCCTTTTGATGAAGGCCCCGGAAAAGATGGTGGCTTTGGACCATACAGGCAAAGCGAACGAAAGCATTTATATAAAACTTATGCCGATCAATTAATTGAAAACGGGCATGCATATTACGCATTTGATACCGCCGAAGCTTTAGATGCACATAGAAAAGATCATGAAGCAAAAGGGAAAACTTTTATCTATAATTGGCATAATAGAGAAAAGCTTACAAACTCTTTATCACTTTCTGAACAAGAAATAGAAAACAGACTAAACTCTGGTGATTCATTTGTGATTCGATTTAAATCCCCTAAAGATGAAACCTTACATTTGGTGGATGAGATTAGAGGTGACATAAAAATTGACACTAACATTCTTGATGACAAAATATTATTCAAAAGTGACGGAATGCCCACATATCATCTTGCCAATATTGTTGATGATCATCTAATGAAAATTACACATGTTATCCGTGGAGAAGAATGGTTACCTTCTCTAGCCTTACATGTTTTGTTATATCGAGCCCTTGGTTGGGAGGCTCCAAGTTTTTCGCATTTACCTCTTATACTAAAACCTGTAGGTAAAGGAAAATTAAGTAAAAGAGATGGTGATAAAATGGGGTTCCCCGTTTTTCCTCTACAATGGACTGATCCCAAAACCGGCGATGTTTCTTCTGGTTATAAAGAAGAGGGATATCTTCCTGAAGCCGTTATCAACATGCTCGCATTTTTAGGCTGGAATCCGGGAACAGAACAAGAATTATTTACTCTGGAAGAATTGATAAACGAGTTTGATTTAAAAAGAGTAAACAAGGCCGGTGCAAAATTTGACCCTGAAAAAACGAAGTGGTTTCAGCAACAACATTTACAAAAGATCGATAACAAATTATTATCGCAACTCTTCAACAAAATACTTCAAGATAAAAATGTATCGACCTCCTTACCTCTTGAAAAAATCGTTGAAACCGTAAAAGAGCGTGCAACTTTCGTTAAAGATTTATGGGATCTTAGTAGGTTCTATTTCATATCACCTAGCGAGTATGATGAAAAAGCCATAAAAAAAGCATGGAAAGAAGAGACTCCAAACTTGATGCATGAACTCACAAGAATACTGCATGATATTACAGATTTTTCTGCCGATACAATTTCTACAATTGTCAAAGGCTGGATCACCGGAAAAGAAATAGGATTTGGCAAAATTATGATGCCTCTCCGTATAGCACTTGTTGGATCTCTTCAAGGCCCAGACTTATTTGAAATTGCTTCGATGATTGGCAAAGAAGAAACTATAAGAAGGATTGAAGATGCCATTGAAAAAAATTAATATCTCCTAACCTTATGAATTAAAAAAAGCGCTATTTCAAATCAATAGCGCTTTTTGTTTTTTATAGTTATACTGTAACATTTTTCAACTTTTGGCAACCAATATTAAAGTAACATTGCAAAAATTATAACTATGGGAAAACAATTTAAAGTACTAAAAATATCCAGTAACTGGTCATTAGAAAAGCTAAGACAAAAACTAGAAGATACTTTGAATACCCATTCTAAACAAGGCTGGGATGTTGTTAATATTTCTTTTTTAGATAATACGTATACTGCATTTGTAACAATATCAAAATAAGAGCGCTTTTTCATCATTTATTAGTACATTCATTACCAATTAATCATTAACACATAAAATAAAAACTATGGGATTTTATTTAATACCTCTATTTATATTTGGGTTTATTATTCTTATTTCAGGGATATTTACCGTTAAACAACAAACCTCTGCTGTCGTTGAGCGTTTTGGAAAATTCTTAAGCTTCCGTAATTCGGGTTTGCATTTTAAGATTCCTGTGTTCGATCGTATTGCAGGTCGTATTAACCTTAAGATTCAACAGTTAGATGTTCTTGTTGAAACTAAAACAAAAGATGATGTTTTTGTACGTCTTAAAATTTCAGTTCAATTTCAAGTTATAAAAGAAAAAGTTTATGATGCTTTTTACAAGTTAGAAAATCCACACGATCAAATTACTTCTTATGTTTTTGATGTTGTTCGTGCTGAAGTTCCTAAAATGAAATTAGATGATGTTTTTGAGCGTAAAGATGATATTGCAATAGCGGTGAAACAAGAACTTAATGAAGCTATGGTAAATTATGGATACGACATTATCAAAACATTAGTAACCGATATCGATCCTGACCTTCAGGTAAAAGAGGCTATGAATCGTATTAATGCTGCTGAGCGTGAAAAAGTTGCTGCTGAATATGAAGCCGAAGCTGAGCGAATCAAGATAGTTGCCAAGGCCAGAGCTGAAGCCGAAAGTAAAAGGCTACAAGGACAAGGTATCGCAGACCAACGTAGAGAAATAGCAAGAGGACTTGAAGAAAGTGTAGATGTTCTTAACAATGTTGGAATAAACTCTCAAGAAGCATCGGCATTAATTGTAGTAACACAACATTATGATACACTACAGTCTATTGGTGAAGAAACGAATAGTAATCTTATTTTATTACCCAACTCTCCACAAGCAGGAAGTGATATGCTAAATAATATGATTGCATCATTTACAGCCTCGAATCAAATTGGCGAAGAAATGAAAAAACAAAATCTTAAAAAAGGTCTTGGTCGTAAAAAGCCAGGAGCAGAATAACAAAAATCAATACTCAAAACAAACCTGATCAATAATGTTGATCAGGTTTGTTGTTTTTAGAAAATACAGCTCACTAAACAAGCATTTTTATAAATAAGGTAAAATTAAGGGCTTTTTTTCTCTTAATTTTGAATTAATATCATATTACATTACTCTTTATTTTTAAGCCCTTAAAATTCATCTAATAAAGCTGTTTTTAATAATTAAAACTTATTATTATAACATAACTATAAGAAATATTTATAATCAAAATACTTATCTTTACAAAAAATTATTAGTCCCATGAAAAATTACTTATTACTCCTCCTGTTTATTTCGGGAAGTGTTTTTTCACAAAACATAGACACATTAAAAAAATATGCGCTCAGAGACGCTAAAGCAACCTCTCAAGCTTCAATTGATAGAAATTTAAGTACCATGTTAAAATATACGCATCCAAGTATTTTTAAAAAATACGGAGAGCGAAAATTAATGGACACTATGGATGAAATTTTTAGAACGATGGATGCTCAAAATATAAAAATCATCAGTTCTGAAATCGATGAAGTTGCAGACATAAAAAAAGAAGGTAAAGAGTATCGTTCTTTAGTAAAAAACACCATCAAAATGAGTTTTAGCGGTCGCTCTGTTACTTTAAAAAGTTCATTATTTGGTTTCTATGACAAGAAAAAAGAACAATGGTATTTTGTAGAATCTAATAAGCTTTTAGATGACCCTGAAACCAAAGAAATATTTCCGAAATTCAAAACAGATATTGAAATCCCACTAGATGAACATATAGCAGATAATTAAAATATATTAATTATATATAATGAAAAAACCTCGCCATTGTTGACATGGCGAGGTTTTTAATTTTATCTCTATTTTTTAGAAATAATATTTATAAGCCATATTTGGATACCAATCTGGATGCTTCTTCTTTTAATAATTCATTCTTGTCCTCTACTGCTTTTTTTATAAAATCTTGAGCAGAATCATTCGGTTTTAATCCTTTCTGTTCTAAAACCACATCTAAAGCAATCATTGTAGAAATACGAGTACCTACTTTTTTAACTGCTGTTCCAAATAAAGGTTCCAATTCATCAATTTCAACTTTGGTAGCAGCTTCTTTAATCTTCTTTTTAAGCACTTCTCTCTTCTCTTCTGGCAAGTTGGCATACTTCTTCCCCGCTCTTCTTATTTCTTCTATTGGAGACGTCTTATTTTGATGATTTTGTTGTGGTTTGTTTGTAGCTTGCTGATTTGCCTTGGGTTTTTGTTTTGCCCAAGTATCTCTTAATCCCACCGTTTTGTTGAAAACCAATTTTTCTGGAGTACTATCCAAATCCACATTAAAATATCCAAGTCGTTGAAACTGAAATTGTTCTAATGGTTTTACGTCTTTAAGGCTAGGCTCAATATAACCTGTTATTGTTTTCAAAGAATCCGGATTTATAAACTCCATAAAGTCTTTTTCTTTATGGCCATCTGGTGCTTCATCATTAAATAATCGATCATATACTCTAACTTCTGCAGCAATAGCATGTGCTATAGACACCCAATGTAATGTTCCTTTTACATTACGTTTTGATTCGAGTGTTCCGCTTCCAGATCTACTTTCTGGATCATAGCTACAGTGAATTTCAATAATATTGCCATTATTATCCTTTACAACATTTTCACCTTTAATTATATATGCATTTTTAAGACGAACTTCTTTTCCTAAGGTTAATCTAAAGAACTTTCCTCCTGCATTTTCCTTAAAATCCTCTCTTTCTATATACAATTCACCAGAAAAAGGAACTTTTCTAAATCCTGCATTTTCATCTTCGGGATTATTTTCTGATTCTAACCACTCCTCTTTTCCTTTTGGGTAATTAGTAATTATCAATTTCACAGGATCTAAAACCGCCATTACCCTTGGAGCGGTTTTATTAAGGTCCTCACGAACACAAAATTCTAACAAAGAGACATCGATTACATTTTCCCGTTTAGCAACACCAACAGTTTCTACGAACTTACGTATCGATGCGGGTGTATATCCTCTTCTTTTTAATCCAGAAATCGTAGGCATCCTTGGATCATCCCATCCAGACACTATATTTTCTTCGACAAGCTTTAATAATTTTCGTTTACTCATTATAGTATAACTCAAATTAAGCCGTGCAAACTCTCTTTGTTTTGGTCGTATTTGATTGCTATATACCTGATCCAAAAACCAATCATACAGTTTTCTATGTGGTTTAAACTCTAAAGAACACAGGGAGTGCGAGATGTTTTCTATATAATCACTTTCTCCATGTGTCCAATCATACATGGGGTAAATACACCAATCCTCTCCTGTTCTGTGATGTGCTTTTTTTAATATTCTATACATCAACGGATCACGCATCAACATATTGGGGTCTGCCATGTCGATTTTGGCTCTAACTACATGTTCTCCTTCATCAAACTCACCCTGCTTCATTCTTTGAAATAAATCAAGGTTTTCTTCTACAGATCGATCTCTGAATGGACTATTTATTCCTGGCTCTGTAGTAGTTCCCTTTTGCTCTGCTATTGCTTCTGCAGATTGAGAATCTACATATGCTTTACCATCTTTAATAAGTTGAACAGTCCAATCATATAATTGCTGAAAATAATCAGAAGAATAACACTCTTTATCCCATTGATACCCTAGCCATGTAATATCATTCTTGATTGCGTCTACATATTCTTGCTCTTCTTTTGCAGGATTAGTATCATCAAAACGTAAATTAACCGGAGCATCATACTTAAGACCTAAACCAAAACTTATACCTATGGCCTTTGTATGACCAATATGCAAATATCCATTAGGCTCTGGAGGAAATCGAAAACGTAAATTTTCTTTATTTAATCCATTTTTAAGGTCTTCTTCTATAATTTGCTCAATAAAATTGAGTGATTTTTTTTCTTCTGACATCGTAAATTAAATGAAATACAAAACTACTAAAATTCTAATCTTGAAAAACAATCAATTCTTCTTTTTATAGCAACACGGCTTAATACAGTCTTTGATTAAAAAAGGGGTCTTCTCCCCTTTATTTATAACAAAGATTATATACCTTTGTCAAAAAAGATTGTGGGACTTATTAAACTGAAAAACATCAAGGTTTATGCCTATCACGGATGTCTCGTTGAAGAAAAGAAAATAGGTTCTGATTATAGAGTAGATCTGAAAATTAAAGCAGACCTATCAAAATCTGCACTATCTGACCGTTTGGGCGATACTGTGGATTATGTTCATCTTAATCATATTGTAAAAGAAGAAATGGCAATTCGATCTAAATTACTAGAACATGCGGCAGAACGTATTTTGGTTCGCATATTAAAAGAGCTGCCATTAGTAGATAAAGCTACTATAGATGTTTCAAAAATCAACCCTCCAATTGGTGGAAATGTAGAAATGGTAACTATTTCTAGAACAAAGAAACGTTAATTTTGTAGTATCAAATGCAAATGAATTTGGTTTTAATGTAAAATCATTTGATATATACTCATAAATTTTTTTACATTTGCCATCCAACCAAAAAACTGGTGTCGTGGCCGAGTGGCTAGGCAGTGGTCTGCAACACCATCTACAGCGGTTCGAATCCGCTCGACACCTCAAAAATCCTGTAACTAATTACAGGATTTTTTTATTTAAATTTAGATTCTGGAGTTATTTTTTCGATTTTATCTTGTATTCTCTGCTCCATAGTATCTGGTATTACTCCTTTTAAAATAAGAAATACACCAAAAACTATCATCATAATACTTATTATTCTTTTAGTAATGTATGTTCTTTTTGGGGTGAGATTTTTTTTAAGACGTTTGGCCAGTAACATTTTAAAGACATCTATAAACAAGTATGTTAACAAAACCACAGAAAAGAAATACATAATTCTATTCGTATTCATGTCTAACTGTGGACCTATAACTATGATTATACTTAACCAAAACCCTAATACTCCTATATTAATAAAATTAAGCAAAAACCCTTTTATAAAGAGCATTGCATAGTTGTGTTTATTAATTATTTCTACAGAGGTATCTCTTACTTTGTTGTAGTTTTTTCTTTCTTGTATAAAAGATATTGCCCCATAAGTCGATAATAACATGCCTCCAAAAATGAATAAAGCAGGATCATCTTTTATCTTTTCTAAAATTTGATTAGTACTAAAATAGGCAATAAGGATAAATACAATATCGGCAAAGATAACACCTAAATCGACGGCAAGAGCAGCTCTAAAACCCTTAATAGCAGCCGTTTCAAGGAGTACGAAAAATACCGGACCAATTAAAAAGGCTAGTAAAAATCCTAAAGGTATGGCAGCCTGAGCGTCTTGAAGCATTTGTTCTAAGCATGTTTATTGCAAAGTTAAAAAAACTACTTAGTTAACTTCAATAATTTTTCCGCCAAGAAGTTTTTGTGTATCTGCAGTTTTAGGATTTCCATAAATTTTTATGGTACCACCAGCATTTGTATTTGCTTTAATATATTCTGTTGCATGTACCTCTGCTGTTCCTCCGGCACTTATGGTTACTTGTGTGTGTTTCGTTTTAAGATCCTTACCATAATACTGTCCTCCTGATGTAATAACTACTTCTTGTTCTTTTACCAAACCATCAACCTTTATTTCTCCTCCAGAAATTGATTTCACAAATAACCTTTCTGTTTCAATTTGTGCTTCAATGCTTGCTCCTTCCTGTGCTCTAAGATCCAAAGAATTTGATACAATATTATCGTTAGCTACTACTATAGAACCTTCATTTACATCTATCTTATTAAGCTGAATATAGTACACCACCACTTTGGTGTTATTATTATCCCAAATATTATCCAAAGACATACTTATTTTTACTAAGTTATTCTTTTGTATAATATTAACATTCCTTTTCTTAATTCCTGAGATTTCTACTTTATTCTCATCACTTTGAATAAGCTCAACTTGTATCTTATTGAATATTTTTAATGCTGTAAAATCGTCTAAATCTTTAGAGATTATATCTTGACCCTGACCAGCATATACACATAATGTTAATAAAAGAAATATGTATTTTCTCATAGTTTAATATTTATTTGTCTCTATAAAATAAACGATACTTCTTTTTAATTATTCCATATCCTGTTTACTTCCTAATAAAGAAAAATCTAGATGTCTTTTTACCAGATCTGCATTTTTCACTTTTACATACACTTCGTCTCCTAATTGATAGATTTTTTTTGAAGTTTGGCCTATAACAGCATATTCATCCTGATCAAAAATATAATGATCATCTGGAATATCTTTAAGTCGAATCATGCCTTCGCATTTATTGCTTATGATTTCTACATAAATTCCCCATTCTGTTACTCCAGATATTACTCCAAGAAACTGTTCATCTTCATGATCCTTCATAAATTTTATTTGCATAAATTTAATCGAATCTCGTTCTGCGCTAGCTGCAAGATTTTCCATACTACTGCTATGGTTGCATTTTTCTTCATATTCTTCTTCTGCAACTGATTTTCCTTTATCTAAATAATGTTGTAACAAACGGTGTGCCATAACATCAGGATATCTTCGTATAGGCGATGTAAAATGAGAGTAATAATCAAAAGCTAATCCATAATGCCCAATATTATGAGTAGTATACTCTGCTTTACTCATACTACGTATCGCCAAGGTATCTACTAAATTTTGTTCTTTCTTTCCTTGAACATCTTTTAATAATCCATTAAGTGATTTTGTGGTAGTTTTACGATCTCTTAGATCTAGTTTATATCCAAATCGGCCAATAATGTTTTGTAATGCGGCTAATTTCTCATCATTTGGTTCGTCATGTACACGATAAATAAATGTTTTCTTTGGATTTTGTTTTCCTATAAATTCTGCTACTTTTTTATTAGCAAGTAGCATAAACTCTTCAATTAACTTATTAGCGTCCTTAGATGTCTTAAAAAACACTCCTACGGGATTGTTTTCTTCATTCAAAGAGAATTTAACCTCAACCTTATCAAAAGAAATAGCCCCCTCACCCATTCGTTTTCTTCGCATGATCTTAGCTAATTCATCTAATTTTAGAATGGCACCAGCTATTTGTTGATCTGCTTTATATTCTTTTCCTGTAAGTGAGATTTCTTTCGGAATCGTATTTTCTTGTGTTTCAATAATGTGTTGAGCCTCTTCATATGCAAAACGAGCATCAGAATAGGTGGCAGTTCTTCCAAACCATTGATTCTTAATCTCTGCTTTATCATTTAATTCAAAAACTGCAGAAAAAGTATATTTTTCTTCATGAGGTCGTAACGAACAAGCATTATTCGACAAAACTTCAGGCAACATAGGGACTACTCTATCTACAAGATATACAGAGGTAGCTCTTTCATAGGCTTCATCATCCAATATAGTACCGGGTTGCACGTAATGAGATACATCGGCGATATGGATTCCTATTTCATAATTACCATTTTCTAAAACCTGATAAGATAAAGCATCATCAAAATCTTTCGCATCTTTAGGATCGATAGTAAACGTAAGCGTTTTTCGCATATCCCTACGATTCTTGATCTCGGATTCTTGTATAGATGTATCCAGTGTATTTGCATACTCTTCTACTTCTTCAGGAAACTCATAAGGCAACCCATATTGTGCTAAAATAGCATGGATCTCGGTATTATGATCACCAGGTTTTCCTAAAACTTTTGTTATTCTTCCAAAAGGAGAATCTGCTTTTTCTGGCCAGTCTTCTAGCGTAACCAATACTTTATCTCCATCTTCTGCTTTGCCTATTTTATTCTTCGGAACAAAGACATCGGTATACATTTTTGGATCTTGCATCGATACAAAAGCATATTTCTTTTGAATCTCTATAACACCTACAAATTCATTTTTCTTACGAGAAATGATTCTAGTAATTTCTCCTTCACTTTTTCCTCTACGTTTTCTACGGTATATGTAGACTTCGACCTCATCACCGTGTAATGCTTTGTTTAAGTTATTACTTGGAATAAAAACATCATCTTCAAGGTCTTCAACAATTACATATCCAGAACCTTTTGATGTGATATCTAAAACACCTGTATACGTATTAATATTTGGTATGATCTTAAATTTACCTCTTCCTACTTCTTCAATTTGCTTCTTTGCAGCTAATTGTGATAATTTCTTGATTATCTGATTTCTACTACTAGCATCATTAACTCCAAATTTTGCAGCAATTTGTTTGTAATTAAAAGTATTGTTAGGTTCTGATTTTAATATTTTTAGTATTCCTTGGGTGATATTCTCAATTTTAGGGGACTTTTTTCTTCTTCTACTCTTTCTTTTCATTAATATCAATTATGTTATATATGATAAAAGTACAGCTTATCTTTTAACATCTGTAATTTATACTTTAAACTTTTATTAATACTAAAAAAGTATACGTGTTTAATAGTAATTTTTTATGTAATCTGTAAATCAATTATTTAGATTTGTTTTTTTTAAACAAATTAGAGTCTTTTTCTTAAAATTTACTTAATTTTAATACACTAGGATTAACTTTTAATCGTTAAATATGTATTTGCGATATGGGTAGAGTTAAAAAAATACACAATATTATCATCTTTTTTATTCTAATATTTTTATTAGGAGTCTATTCTTTTACCCTATATATAAATAATACTATAGATAAAAAAAATGAAAATATTGAAGAATCAGATGTACATGCTTCTGGAAAATTTGATCGCGAAGCAACAAAAATTAATTAACTCTCTTTTCCTCAATACCTAATCATTTTATTCATTAATTCCTGATTTTGTATATTTAGTATAACAATATACCTAAGGAAACTAAATTAAAATGAAAGATTTTATAGTTGTAAAAACGTATACCTATCCTCATGAATATGCCATTTTAAAACTACTTCTGGATAAAGAAGGTATTTCCTATTTTTTTGAAAATGAAACCATGATAGGTGTCTTTCCTTTTTACTCTAACGCATTAGGCGGTATAAATCTAAAGGTTCATCAAAAAGATAAACAAACGGTACTTCAGATCATAGATAATCTAAACACAGATTCTCATTTAAGAATTGTATAACATAGTTTTATTTTTAAATACTACTTTTCAACACATATTATATATATATTTTTTCTTTTTTAAAATTTAAAATTAATAATGATGATTATGATGTAGTGTTGATAGCGGTATAACTTTTACAGATTTTTTTTGTTTTTTTTGTTTGATGAAATTTTCATAAACATATAAACAGGATATTAAAACTATAAGAGCCTGAAAATGTTCTAAAAATGAAATTTAATTAACAGTTGTTAATAGATAATAAACACATAAAATTTTTGATATTTTGAGTCAAAAAACGAGTTCATAACATGAATCTAATATTTGAAAACTTAGCCAAAAATTTTGAAGTTAAAATTTTGATTTGTCTTCAACAGACTTGTATTCTAATAAAATCTAAGACGACCAAAAAAACTTTCTGAAAATTAGGAACTATTTATACACATCAGGTGTTAACAGAAGACTAGTAGTTATTAACATTTGCGTAACTTAGGGTTAAATTATTGATTTTTTGGAGTTTACTTTTTTAGATTAAAGTATCTTTGTTCAAACAAAGAAATCAACAAAAAAATGAGAATAGCTGTAGGTAACGATCACGCAGGAACAAACTATAAGTTTGAAATTATAGAATATCTAAAATCAGAAGGTATAGCCGTAAATAATTATGGAACAAACGAAGAAAATAGTGTTGACTATCCTGATTTTGTTCACCCAGTGGCACAAGATGTAGAAGCAGAGAATGTAGATTTTGGAATTTTAATTTGCGGTAGTGGAAATGGCGTAGCAATGACTGCCAACAAATATAAAACTGTTCGCGCAGGGCTTTGCTGGACAAAAGAAATTACAGAATTAACAAGGCAGCACAATGATGCTAATATTATATGTATACCGGCTAGGTTTACTTCACTGCCCCAGGCAATAGAAATGGTAAAGACGTTCTTAAATACTGAATTTGAGGGAGGACGTCACCAAAATAGAATTAATAAAATTCCAATGTGTGTATAATTTATGACCCACAAGCACGCCCATAACCACTCACATAGTCATCAAAAACTTACTGGGCGCAATTTGTTATTATCTATTTTACTAAACATAATTATTACAGCAGCTCAAGTAATTGGTGGCTTGGTGTCGGGTAGTCTTTCTTTATTGTCTGATGCCTTACACAATTTTAGTGATGTTCTTTCATTAATTGTAAGCTATTTTGCAAATCGACTTGCAAAAAAGGAGGCATCTATTAAAAGAACTTTTGGATTTAAAAGAGCAGAGATTATGGCAGCATTTATAAATGCTGCATCATTAATGGTAATTGCGATTATTTTAATTTTTGAAGCCATAGAACGCTTACAAAATCCACAAGAAATAAGTGCTCAAATTGTAATCATTCTTTCTGGTATTGCTATTCTCGGAAATGGACTTAGTGTTTTACTATTAAAAAGAGATAGTAAAGTAAACATGAATATGCGTTCGGCATATTTGCATTTAATTACTGATTTGATGGCCTCTGTTGCTGTTTTAGCAGGAGGATTGTTAATGAGGTTTTATAATGTTTTTTGGGTTGACAGTGTATTAACTTTTGCTATTGCTATATACTTAGTTATAGTAGGTTATGATTTATTAAAAAGATCCTTTAGGATACTTATGTTATATACACCAGACACTATTGAAGTAAAAAATATTGTTACTATTATAAATGCCTTACCAAAAATAAAAAGCATACACCATGTGCATGTATGGCAACTTAATGAAGAGGAAACGCATTTAGAAGCGCACATAGATTTTGAAACTAATATTCAGGTTTCTGAATTCGGGACAATATTAAGTGAAATAGAAGACATACTTCACAAAAAATTTGGAATAAATCATGTAACCCTTCAACCAGAATTCGGAAAGAAGGATAATAAAGACATTATTGTACAAGATTAATACTATGGATGTTAGATTTGAAATAAAGCGATTTGATGAACTATCTACGATAGAACTATATAAAATTCTGCGCTTACGCGCAGAGGTTTTTGTTGTAGAACAGGATTGTGTATATCAGGACATAGATGATAAAGATCAAAAAGCAATACATGTTATAGGATATAAAAAAGATGAAATTATTGCCTATACAAGATTATTTGATGATGGTGATTATTTTGAAAACGCTAGTATTGGAAGGGTAGTGGTGTCTGAAAAAGAAAGGAAATACGGGTATGGTCATGACCTTATAGAAAAAAGTATAGAAGCTATTAAGGAGGTCTATGAAAGGCACACTATAAAAATATCAGCACAAACCTATCTAAAAAAATTTTACGAATCTCATGGGTTTACACAAGTAGGAGAGGAGTATCTTGAGGATGGTATACCGCATATCGGTATGATTAGGCAATGTTAAAAATCGACCTCATAAGCTATAATAACCCATGAGGTTTGATTGGTGTATTACTTATTTTAGAATCTCCTGATACTTACCTTTATTATTCAATATTTCTTGAGCTTTATTTACTTCGGGGTTGTTTTTAACATAATAGTTGTACAACCCTTCTTTATAGAAATAGCGCTTAATAATCTCATCGGTAAGCTGGTTAATGATTTCTTTTTTATGCGTATCTAATGCTTTTTCTTTCGATTTTTTTATCGAAGCTAATAGCGCATCGTAACTTGATGAAATATCAGAATCCAACTTTTCTTTTTTAGCAACTTCTAAAGACTTTTTGAAAGATTTTTCTGTTTGTGTTTCAAAGTTAAAGTCACCTTTCTTTACATACGTTTTAAAATCTTCGTAATCTGTATCAGTAAATTTAAAGTCTTCAGCCTTTTTTAGTTGATGAGAGTAATAATATTTGGTTGCATAACCAAAAATCGCATCAGATTTCAGGAGAGCCGTTGTAATTTTGCTGAACTTCGAGGTTTCTAATGCAATGTCGGGTTGTATTCCACCGCCATCATAAACTGTTCTTCCATTTTTAGTTTTAAAAGCCTTAAAATCTTTTTCGTCAATTCTTACGGCATTATTGTTTTTATCTCTATTCCAATAATCTAAGGCCTGAATACAGCGTCCGCTAGGGGTGTAGTATCTAGAAATAGTAATCTTTAATTGTGTTCCGTAAGTCAACTTTTTAGGTCGTTGTACTAAACCTTTACCAAAGCTTCTTGCGCCTATAACAATTCCTCTGTCTAAGTCCTGTATACCTCCGGCTACAATTTCACTTGCAGAAGCACTTCGACCATTTACGAGCACAACCAAAGGGATTTCAATATCAACAGGATCCTTTTTGGTATAATATTCTTTGTTATATTTTTTTACAACTGATTTTGTAGTGGTAATTAATTCGCCTTTAGGAACAAAAATGTTAGTAACGTTTATTGCTTCACTCAATAAACCACCAGGATTTCCTCTTAGGTCTAAAATTATTTTATCAGCGCCTTTAGCTTTTAGATCTTTTAAGGCATCTATGGTTTCACTTGAGGCTTTACTATTAAACTTTGATAATACAATATATCCGGCATTATCATCGAGTAAGGTGTAAAACGGTACTGCATCTACTTCTATTTCTTCTCTTGTAAGCACAGTGGTTTTAGTCTCGCCTTGTCTTTTGTAGGTAATGTCTACTTTAGTGCCGCTAGCTCCTTTAAGAAGCTCTCCTGCATCTTCTTTAAAATCGGTAACCTTTATGTCTCCTATCTGTATAATCTCATCTCCGGCCTTTAAACCAGCTTTGTCGGCAGGATAATCTTTATACGGCTCCATAATGATGATCTTATCCTTAATAGTTTTTACAGATGCACCAATGCCAGTGTACTCTCCGGCATTACGTATTTTGGAAGCCTCTACATCCTGCTCGTTCCAATATTTTGTATACGGATCCAGGTCATCTAACATTGCTTTTATCGCAGTATCCATTAATTCAGCAGGGTTGGTTTCATCTACATAATTCATGTTTAGTTCTTTAAACATTGTAGTGAAGATTTCAATTTGCTTGGCGATTTCAAAAAAATCAGACTTAAAACTAACTGTTGATAATAATATGGCAACAGCAATTATTGGATAAACAATTCTCTTTTTCATGAGCATAAATTTAAATAAGATCAGAAACTACAGACATACGCTGGATACTAGTTGGATTCAATTTCTTGTTTAACAAAGTGTTGTAATATTCCTTTAATTTTAGATTCGATTAAAGAGTATTCAGGCATTTCTTTTCCCGAAAATAAAAACATAAAAGTGAATTGATGGGTAGTGTTGGGTACAATATACTTATTTTTTCTATAACTTTCGCGTAATAAACGCTTTATACGGTTACGATCAACCGCTTTTTTAAAATTGCGTTTACTAACCGAAACACCAACCTTGAATGTAACATCATCATCAAAATTAGATTTCCTATATACCAAACGAATTGGGTATTTGGAGATTGATTTCCCTTCAGAAAACAACAAATCTATTGCCTTACTACTTTTTAATTTTTCTTTTTTATTAAAAGTTGCTTCCATCACGTGTTAAATGTAGTAATAAGATTTCTTATACAAGGTGTTATAAAAAACCGGCTTTAAAATTTTTTAAAGCCGGCGATTAAGTATGATGTGTTTATATTTTTACTCCGTATAAATATTGTTACTAGGATTGATGTCTGCCATAACACTAGTAATATCAATTTTAATAGACTTTATTTCAGATTTCGGTTTATTAATATCAAAGATATATGTGGGGCTTGCCCACGGCCAATCTGGTAAAGTCGTTCTTTTTATAGCTGGAATAGGGTTTTCTTTTACTCCTCTCATCATTCTAATAGGCATATAAAAAGATTCGATTGAACCATCATTATATTCTACATAAAGATCAATAGGCATTGGCATTAATCCGATGCGTTCTAGAGTTATTTTTGTAGTATTATTGGTGTTTTGTGTAACCTCTTTGATTCCATAATCAATGGCATTTGTAGTTTGGGTCCAATCGGTTAGATACCAATCTAATTGTATGCCAGATACTTTTTCTGCCACTCTTTTAATATCATTAGGAGTGGGGTGTTTAAATTTCCACTCATCAAAATATCTTCTAATCGTTTTTGCAAGGTTATCCTCACCGATTACATATCCTAATTGCGAAAGAAAAACTGCTCCTTTAGAATATGCAGATGCACCATATGCTGAGTTATGAGCATAACGATCTGCCTGTGTTGTTTGTGGTTGTTCTATTCCTGAAATGGCTAATTGATAATACGTATTGTATACACCTCTTAATGAATTTGGGTTATTTTGCTTCATTACCTCATTCATTGCCATGGTAGAAATATAGCTTGTAAACCCTTCATCCATCCATTCGTGTTTGGATTCGTTAGTTGCTAAAATATGTTGAAACCAAGCATGAGCCATTTCGTGTGCCGTAACACCAACAAGGCTTCCAAAATTTCTTTCTCCTGTAATTAAGGTACACATAGCATACTCCATTCCTCCATCACCTCCTTGAATTATAGAATATTGATCATAAGGGTATTTTCCTATTTTTTCACTAAAATAGTTCATAAGCTCTGCAGCCTTAGGCTGTAGGTCTTTCCAATTGTCGATTATATCGTCATTGTTTTTATATAAAAAATGTAATGTTGGACCATTGGGAATACTTAAAACATCATGAACATAATCAGGGTCTGCAGCCCATGCAAAATCATGAACATTAGGAGCCTTAAAATGCCAAGAGAGTTTTTTCCCTTTCCTCTTAACTTCAGTTCCTTCTTTTTGATATCCATACCCTATTTGTTCTGGGTTCTGCAGATATCCAGTTCCACCCAAAATATAATCTTTATCGATATTGATAGTTACATCAAAATTACCCCATACGCCATGAAACTCTCTGGCAATATAAGGGGCAGCATGCCACCCTTCAAAATCATATTCGGCCATCTTTGGGTACCATTGTGTCATTGATAGTGCTACGCCTTCGTTATTGTTGCGTCCAGATCGCCTTATTTGTTTAGGAACCTGTCCATCAAACACCATAGAAAAAGTTACCTTTTCTCCTGGTAAAATAGGCTTATCCAGGGCAACTTCCAGAACTGTCCCCGCAACCTTATATGTCAAAGACGCACCATTTTGTGTTAAGGAAGAAACGTTTAGGTATCCTATTTCTTCTGGAGTTAGTGCACTAATTCGACTTAGGACTCTTGGGTCAGGATCAGGAAGGTTTTGAGAACGGGTATCCATTTCACTTCCTGGCTGAAAAGCATTAAAATACAAATGATAAAAAACCTGAGTTAAAGTATCAGGAGAGTTGTTTGTATACACAAGCTCCTGTGTTCCTTTGTATTGAAAATTTTCAACATCCATGTCTACATTCATCTTGTAATCTACATGTTGTTGCCAATAGGATGTGTTGTTTTGTGCAACCACATTAGTTGCAACAAATAAAAAAACTAAAGCAATTTGTTTTAACATAATACTCATAAGTTACTTAGACATTTTATCTGCCATAATAAGGGCATTATATAGGTTTACCATTTTTCCAGACTTGGATAGTTCAGAAAAAGCAGAGATACCAGGTGTATCTGTACCGATATTAACAGTGGCCTTAGTACTTAATCCGCTATCCATAAGAATTTGTTTTACTTGAGAAGCCTTGAGTTTTGGGTAGTAAGATCGTATCAAGGCAGCAACACCAGCCACCGCAGGTGAAGCCATTGATGTTCCTTGCAAATATTTATAAGAGTTATTCGGAGCTGTAGACCATATTTTAACCCCTGGAGCAAAAGCATCCACATTGCTTTTTCCATAATTAGAAAAATCTGCAACCAAATCAGAGCCATATTTATAATTTAAGGCACCAATAGTAATAAAGTTATTTGCTATTTCTGAAGTATTATCAGTTTGGTCGTTTGGATACACAGGTTTTTGATCAAGGTCTATGCCCTCGTTTCCTGCGGCATTAACAATAAGTACATCTTTTGATGCGGCATATTGAATCGCTTCTCTAACCCATTCTGGGTGTGTACTATAGTATTTTCCAAAACTTGTGTTGATCACTTTGGCTCCATTATCTACGGCATATCGTATAGCAAGAGCAATATCTTTATCGTACTCATCACCATTAGGAACCGCTCTTATGGCCATTATTTTTACATTTTGCGCCACACCATTCATTCCTTTTCCATTATTTCTCTCAGCGGCAATAATTCCTGCGACATGAGTTCCGTGTAAAACACCCTCTTTTTTAGGATCAGGTCCCATTACTTTATTATCACCGTATTTTGTATTCGTAATGTCATCCACATTATCACCAACAGGAGTTCTTCCGTCAAAGTCCAGGTTAAGATTGTAATTAAGTTGCTCTGTAAAATGTTCAACCCCTTCTGTTAAGTCTTTAATAAAATCGGGAATAGTATCGCCAGAATCTAAAAATCCAAACATCTGAGACAGAAAAGCAATGTGCTGTTGCATTTCGGGTGTTTTGGCTTCTAGGGTTAACAGTTCTTGACTAGAATAATCTTCTTTTCCTAAGGCTTCAGAAACAGCTTTGTGAGAAATTTTAGATTGTTGCAGAATTTGTTCATACTGCATCTTATTTCCTGAAGCCTCTTGATATTCTTTTTCAAACTCTGCTTTAGCTTCTATATATTGCTGATATTCGTCTCGATCACTTTCTGCTACAGAAGCAAGGGTTTTACCAACGTATTTAGGCTTTAATTTTTTGATAATTCTAACATACTCCAGGTTTTCATCCTCAGAGTCACCCAGAAAATTCCACCCATGAATATCATCTACATATCCATTGTTGTCATCATCTTTGCCATTGCTTTTAATTTCTTTTGGGTTTGTCCAAACCACTCCTCTAAGGTCTTCGTGTTCTATATCAACACCACTATCAATGACTCCAACGATTACGGTTTGACCTTTCCTCGTTTTAATAATTTCATTATAAGCCTTATCCACACTCATTCCAGGAATTGTGTCAGAAACTAAATCACGAGCCCCCCAATTTTTTAATTGAGAACCGGTTAGATCTATGTTTTTTAATGGAATAGAATCTATATTCTCTATTGGAGTAGAAACAATTACCGGAGCTCCACAACTCGCAAGAACGATTGAAGAAGCAATAGCAATAAGGGTTTTATTTGATGAGAAATTCATTTTTATACTTTATTTTAATTAAATATGTCTTGACACGTAAAGACTTCTTTAAGCCTCACGCCTTTTTCGGTATGTTGTACTGTTATTATTTCATTATGGGCATCGTGTTCTAAGAACAAATACCAACCTTGGGTAGCTGCATTCTCCAGAAACAACTTTTTTTCATCTAGAGTCAAAAGAGGCCTTGTATCATAACCCATAACATAGGGCAGAGGTATATGGCCTGCCGTGGGCAGCAAATCTGCCATAAAAACTATAGTTTTGTTATTGTGTTCTATATGCGGAATCATTTGTTTTTCTGTATGTCCATCTACAAAGAGTACGCCAAACCCTAACTCTGAGTTTTTTTGAAACGCATTTTCTGTTCTGGAGATAAAATTTAATTGCCCACTCTCCTGGATAGGCATAATGTTTTCTTTTAGAAAAGATGCTTTTTCACGAGCATTAGGATTTACAGCCCATTGCCAGTGTTCTTCATTACTCCATATTTTAGCGTTTTTAAAAGCCAACTCATACCCCGTTTTGGTAGTATTCCACTGTACAACCCCTCCACAATGATCAAAATGAAGGTGGGTTATAAAAACATCGGTTATATCATCTCTATGAAAGCCTTTTTCATTAAGAGATTTATCTAAGCTATCATTTCCCCAAAGTGAATAATAACTAAAGAATTTTTCAGATTGCTTGTCTCCCATACCAGAGTCAATAAGAATAAGCTTATCACCGTCTTCAATAAGCAAACACCTTGCCGCAATATCAATAAGGTTTTTATTGTCTGCAGGGTTCGTTTTGTTCCATAAAACTTTTGGGACAACACCAAACATAGCGCCACCGTCAAGTTTAAAATTTCCAGCCTTTATGGGATATAAGTTCATAATTTATCAAAATCTTTGCAAAATAGAAAAAATGATAAGGATCAAGATTTAATTTTTGGACTTTTTAACACTATTTCGTCATATTGAATGTTGGAAACAATTTTTTCAAGGCGGGTTCCGTAATCCAAAAGGGCTTTTACTTCTTTTACACTCGCCAAACGTTCTTTTCTTAATAACAATAAAGAATTGCCGTTACATTCGATATGATAATACGGGTTACTCTCAAAAAATAGTACTAATTCATCTTTAAAGAATGATCGAATTTTTTCTGGGTTTTCACCTAAAAGAAAGAATCTTTTTGAAAAATCAGGATGTTCTTCGATTTGAATATCTTTAAAACCAGCAAATTTATATACAAACTCTAATAACCCCTCTCTATCCAAAGTAAATTTAGGGATTTCCTTTTTTAATTGTATGGTCAATAGCGTTGTTCGAACCAAAGATCGAGTAATAAATTCACCTTCAGAAAACTCTACATCAGAGATTTTAAATATCGCATTGGGATCAAAAATAGCATTACTTGTATACTTGACTTTTTTAGTTTTGAAGAACACAAAATCAGTCAACCCGCAAGAACTATGGTCTTTTTTGGGATCATAATGCCAAGAAAAATCAGTAGCAATGTTTTGTAAATCTTTTTGTCGTTTGGTTAGGTTTGAGTTTGATTCTTTTTTAATTTTTTTCGAAAAAGGAATTAAACTTCTAACCGCCAAAGGATGCTCTGATGATGCTCCATGAATATCTAGCCCCGTGATTTCAAAAGACCCACCTTTTCTGGTAAAAGAATCTTGATAACCCAAGAGGCTTTCTTGCACTGTATAATCAACAAAGTCGCAAAAAGAAAAATCAATGATCGCATCTTGGTTTTCGGGGATAGTATCTAATTTTCTTTTTAATCTGGAATAGTTCAAAAAACTAGAAAACCCTTTTACACTTATAAAATATGTACCACTTCCTCCTTCTTTAAACATAAGAACATTGGGTTTAAAGAGATTTCTCACAAAAAACATAATACTTTTATTAAGTATGAAATGTATAATTATGGTGGCTAGTATACCGATTAAGATTCCTGTAATTAGGTTGGTGGTAATGGTTGCAATAATGGTTGCAAAAAAAATAAGAACCTGTTCTTTTCCGATTTTTGCAATGTCTTTCAGGTTTTTGGGAGCTGCAAGTTTATATCCTGTATAGACTAGTATCGCAGCCAGGGCCGTAAGAGGAATCCTTTTGAGTTGATCTTGAAACAAAACCACAAACAAGATAAGAAACACAGAATGAAAGAAGTTGGCAGACCTGTTCGCTCCTCCATTATTCACATTTACAGAGCTTCTGGCAATAACAGTAACCACATTAAGCCCCCCTAAAAACCCGCTGGCAATTGAGGCAATACCTAGTGCTGTAAGATCTTTATTTACATTAGATCTTCTTTTAAAAGGGTCAAGTTTATCAACAGCTTTGATGCTTAACAAAGACTCTATACTTGAAATCAATGTAATTGCCATGACAACCCCAATAAATTTGGGATCAAGTACTAACGAAAAATCAGGAGTAGGAAAGTTTGATAATACATTGTCAGGAATCTGAACCAAAAGATTGGCACTAATTGGATATTGATCACTTGAGAAAAACTCATAGTAATAACTCAATCCTATTGCCAGCAAAACAATCCACATGGGTGCAGGTAACAGCTGAAAATATTTATTGCGGATTTTACCATAAAAAACCATAATAAAAAGACTTAGCACCCCCACAATTGCGGCAATAAGAATATGATATTGATCAGGCACTAGCAATGATGAAATACTACCAGGAATATCAGCCAATAAAGAAAGAGTATCTCCTTTAATACTGGTATTGGCTAGCATGACGTGAAACTGCTTTGCAAAAATACTAATACCAATAGCAGCAAGCATCCCTTGAATTGCGGAAGACGGAAAAAAATCGCTTAGAATTCCTAAGCGCAACTGCCCGATAATAATCATTAAAGCACCAGAGCATATAATTGCGGCAAGGGTAAAAATATAGCCTTGATATACATCTCCATTCGCAAGTGTAGTTATTGCTCCCAACAAGACGACAACTAACCCATTTCCAGGTCCAGTTATAGTAACATTAGATCCACCAAAAATAGATACAATTATTCCTCCAACTACAGCTGCAATTATTCCCGAAATAGGAGGAGCTTCTGAAGCTAATGCCAATCCGAGACCAAGAGGTAATGCAATTAATGATACCACAAAGCCAGAAAACATGTTTTTAGGTAATTGGGAGATAAAATCAGATGTTTTGTTGTTTGTCTTTTCCATTTATCTCATAATTAAAACATCTGTTGGTAGTTCTGTTAGTATGTGTTCGAGATCATGTGGAAAAATACGATCCCAGAATGTTGTTTTTTCTGGAGCGCTCATTATTAATAAATCTGCGGCAACAACTTTTGCATAATGCCCGATAGAATATCCTCTTTTTCCAAAAATAGATTGTGTTTTTACCAATACCCCCTTCTTGTTCGCTTCAGGAACTTCATTAAGGATGTCATAAACACGTTGTTCTTTACTTTTGGATAATTGTTCTTTTATCAGAGTGTCTTTTAAGAGCGATTGATCATCCTCTACAACAACATGTATTTCTTCTTGGGAAATTTCTTCAACAATAGTAATTTTTTGAGCACCTAAGTTTTGTGCTACTTCTAAAGAATCAAGTATGGTTTGTTTCGTTTTCTCATCTTCAAGCCCATTCACAACGATATGATTGCATGGTCGCAAATCTTCTGAAGGCTCAATAAGCAATAAAACAGAGCAATGTGCATTTCGAGTAATTTTTCGTGCTATTGATCCAATATAAAACTTAAGAAAATTCTCTCGTGGTATGGCCCCAAGCATAATAAGATCTGCATTGTGGTCTTTAGCAGTACTTATAATTACTTCTACAGGGTCTCCTTGTTTCCATATTAGCTTTACTTTTTCATCACCATTATCAGAGAATCCAGAAATTAACGCTTTGATTTTTTCTTCTTTGGATTTTGTTTTTTCTCCCACATGAACTAGAATTAGTTGAGAATCAAAAAAATCAACCATTCTCATGGCTTCAAAAATGTTATTTTTAAGATTAGGAGAAAAAGCTACACCAATAAGGATGGTGCTAAATTTGTGATTGAATACTTCGTTCAAAGTTTTATTTTCTAATGCATTATAGCGGCAGAAGATAAACTTATTTTTTGAAACTAGGAAATAGAAGTAATTTCTGCTATGTTCAAAAAAATTACGATCTTTCTTAACTGTAATTTAGATTATAGAAAAACATGTTAGAACTAGCAGGAATTATTATACTGGGCATTTTGGCACAATGGGTGGCCTGGAAGTTTAAAATACCCGCAATTTTGCCATTAATTTTGATAGGGCTATTGGTGGGACCACTGGCAACGTTATTTACCAATGACGGCACCAAACTTATCCAACCTATCTGGAATGGTAAAGAAGGGTTGTTTCCTGGTGAAAGCTTGTTTTATTTTGTTTCTCTTGCCATTGGTATCATCCTATTTGAGGGAGGGCTTACACTAAGAAGAAGTGAAATCCTAAATGTAGGCCCAGTGATTTTGAAGCTAATTACTGTTGCTGTTGCTGTTACCTTTTTTGGTGCCGGAATAGCAGCTCATTTTATTTTTGATTTGACATGGCCTATTTCGTTTTTGTTTTCTTCTTTAATTATAGTAACAGGACCCACGGTAATAACGCCTATATTAAGAAACATTCCTTTAAAAAAGGATGTATCTGCCGTTTTAAAATGGGAAGGAATACTTATAGACCCTATTGGCGCTTTGGTTGCTGTATTGGTATTCGAGTTTATTAGAGCAGGAGGAGGTGAGGAGTTTACAATTACTGCTTTAATAGAGTTTGGTAAAATAGTACTTTTTGGATTTACATTCGGATTCACATTTGCACATGGACTTGCTTTTTCTCTTAAAAGAAAAATTATTCCGCACTATTTGCTCAATGTAGTAACTCTGGCTGCAGTTTTAGGAGTTTTTGTGATGTCTGATATTTTTGCACACGAATCTGGATTACTCTCTGTAGTAGTCATGGGTATGGTGCTAGGAAACATCAATCTTCCCAACCTAAATGAGATTTTATATTTTAAAGAATCATTAAGTGTGCTTTTGATATCGATCTTATTTATCCTTTTGGCGGCAAATATCAATATTGAAGATCTTATGTTGGTATATGACTGGAAAGCTATTTTGCTTTTCGCTGTTGTGGTATTTCTGATACGACCTTTGGGGGTGTTATTAAGCTCTATGAGATCCGGCCTTAAGACCAATGAAAAATTATTTATCAGTTGGGTAGGGCCCAGAGGGATTGTAGCTGCAGGAATCGCTTCTTTATTTGGGCTTAAATTAACCAAAATAGGAGAATCGGGAGCAGAGTACATTACACCATTAGTTTTTATGATTGTACTGGGCACTGTATTGCTAAATGCTACTACTGCCAGGTATTTTGCAAAATTAGTTGGTGTGTTTTTAAAAACTTCAGAAGGAATTTTAATTATCGGAGCCTCCAAAGTTTCTAGATTAATAGCTGTATATCTCAAGAACAATAATCGTCATGTCGTTTTAGTCGATAATAACCGAAACAATGTTAATAAAGCCAAAGAGTTGGGATTAGAGGCTCTGGAAGGAAATATTTATGGAGATCAACTTAAGGATAATATTGAGCTAAATGATGTTGGGTATCTTATGGCCCTTACCGGAAACAGCGATATAAACAAATATGCCATCGAAAAGTTTAAGGATCAGTTTGGAGAACATGGAGCCTTTAGGCTAATCACTTCAGAAGAAATGCAAAACCCGAAGAACAACCCACAAGAAGGATTGTTTTCTCATACAGATGATTATTATAAGCTTATAGAACTTGCTGAAAAATATCCGGGGATCCAGGAGATAAGAATTAAGGATAAAAACCACTATAAAAACCTTATAGAGATCACTAAAAAAGATAAAGATATTATTCCGCTATTTTTAAAAGACGTGAATAAGAAAATAAGAATTATCTCCTCATTTAGTGAAGAAATGGAACAAGTAGAGGAAGATAGTTTTTTGGCTTACATCGGCAAACCTATTGATATCGAATACGTTAAATAAGCACAAAAATAAGACCGCATTAGCCCTCTATAATCAGTTTTTTTATTGTGGTATGCCTCAAAAGACAGTAATTTTATTATTTTTGACCTCAACTTAACCCAAAATAAGTATATGATGAAAACACTTATGTATACGGCTGCATGTATCCTTGCCCTTGGATTTACCAGCTGCAAAAGCGATGATGACAGCTTTGATTGTAATGCGGGAGACCTTATTTTAGCAGATGCTTTACTTCAATATACTCAAAATAGCACTACCGCTACTTGTGAGGCTTATAAAACAGCCATAGAAAATAATCTAGCTAATAATTGTTATTTAGATGCTGATGTAATAAAAGGCCTAAGAACAGAATTAAACGTGCTAGGAGACTGTACTTTTTCGGGTAGAGTTTGCTTGATCTGTACCAATAGTAATGTCGACGAAGAAGTTTGTCGCGGCGAAAACGGAAATGCTTTTATTGGTGATAGAGACCTAGAAATTCCATTCGAACGATATGTAGAACTTTCTACATGCATATAAAACCAAGCCGGTTTTTAAAACCCGCTAAGAAGAAAAACGGTAACTGCAACAGTTACCGTTTTTCTTTTATTACGTATATGTATACAGGATAATGATCACTATATCCAGAAGTATACGCTCCATTAGTAAAACTGCGATAAGGGTAGCCTTTATATTTTCCTTTTTTGGTGGTTAGATAGTCGGCACTATATATCCCGGCCTTATAATATTGGTAGGATGTATAATCCTTGCTTAGTAGTGCTTTAGAAATAATAATTTGATCAAATACGCTCCAGCGATCCCCCCAAGCCAATGTGCCAATACCTTTTTTTGCGAGTTTTGCCATAGGATTATATAACCCTTTTAACACTACATCTTTTTGATCTGGTTTTGCCGCTAATATCTTTTTTATGCTGGGGCTATGTGGGCTATCATTAAAATCTCCCATTGTAATGATTTTGGCATATGGGTCTACAGAAAAAAGAGAATCTATGATTTTTCTTGTTACTAAAGCAGCCTTATTTCTTTTATAGCGACTTCTGGCTTCTCCTCCACGACGAGAGGGCCAATGATTGACAATAACATGAATTAAATCGCCATTTAGATACCCACTTACAAGTAATTGATCTCTGGTATATATTCGCTTAGCAGTATCACGGTCATAAATTAACACTTTATGTTTACTGCTACTTTTAGGTTTGAACAATGATTTTTGGTAGAGCAACCCTACATCTATTCCTCTTCTGTCAGGAGAGTCAAAATGAATAATGCCATAACCTTTTGCTGATAATGCTTTTTCATGAACCAGATCCTCAAGCACTTTTTGATTTTCGATTTCTGCAACACCAATAATCGCTGGTGAATTATTGGCGATATCAGCACCAACACTGGAGATTGCTTCAGCCATGTTTTTTAGTTTGTCTTGATATATCTCATAGGTCCAATGGTCTTTCCCTTTAGGAGTTCGGTCATCATCAAAAGTGATAGGGTCATCTTCGGGGTCAAAAAGGTTTTCGAGATTATAAAATGCAATGGTGTTGATTAGATATTCTTTTTTTTCTTGAGAAAAAATACAGGAAGAAAGTAAAAAGACAAAAAGGATATAAGAATGTTTTAAAGTCATAAGGATATACAGTTTTTAGCAATCAGTATTTTAATTTTAATGGTTCTTTTCCCCTTAGAAGGAGGTAAGAGAGGGTGTTTCTGTGCTCACAATATCTAAAAGAGAAGAGGACACCCAAAAACGTAATTGATTTCTTGTCTACCAAATCAATTACAATGATAAAAAATCCCAGTCCCGAAAAATGAAACTAGGATTTTCTATTCTTGCCATATATAAATTCACGCAACTCTTTAATATGGTTTGTTTAAAACACATAAGCCTCATCTTTTTAGGAAGTATTTTAATGCTTAATGCTCAAGAAACAGAACTAAAAGGAAAAATCACAGATGCAATTACTAATCAAGGACTTAATAACGTCAGCATAAAAATCAAAAAATCGAGTATAGCTACAAATACCAATACCATTGGAGAGTTTGATTTTAAAAACATAGCACTGCCATTAGGAGAACAAATTCTTGTAATATCAAGACAAGGATATATAACAAAACAGTTTCCTGTTGTGATTAATGAAGGGAAGGGATTAGACCTCAAGAAAATTGAATTAGAACTTGATTTTAGTGTTGAACAAAAACAGATCGGCATAATTAGTTTATCAGACATTCAATTAGAAGAAGAAAACGACGTATCATACAACATGTCGGCGTTGCTTCATGCTAATAGAGATGTATTTCTTAATGCTGCAGCCTTTGATTTTAGCGCAACATTTTTTCGTCCGAGAGGGTTAGGAAATGAAAACGGAAAAGTATTGATTAATGGGGTTGAAATGAATAAGCTTTTTAATGGAAGACCACAATGGGGCAATTGGGGAGGACTGAATGATGTACTTCGAAACCAGGAATTTTCTCAAGGAATTGCACAAAATGATTATTCGTTTGGAGGGCTTCTGGGGACTTCAAATATCATTTTAAGAGCGTCTAAGTATAGAAAAGGGGGTAGAATATCTTATGCCACCTCAAATAGAAGTTACCAAGGAAGAGTAATGGGGACATATAGTTCCGGCCTAACAGCAAAAGGCTGGGCTTTTTCTACATCGCTATCTCGTAGATATGGAAATGAAGGGTTTATTGATGGAACCCTGTATGATTCGAATTCGTTTTTTATTGCTATAGAAAAGAAACTTAGTAAAACACAAAGTATTAATGTAACCGGTTTTTATACCCCTAATCGTAGAGGCAAATCTACAGCAATAACTGAAGAGGTATATAAAATTAAAGGAAACAGCTACAACCCCAACTGGGGTTATCAAAACGGTCGAAAAAGAAACTCCAGAGAAAGAAAAATAGAAGAACCAGTTATCATGCTAAATCATTATTGGGACATTACTAAAAACACAAGCCTAAACACCAATATTGCATTCCAATTTGGAGCAACAGGAAATACAAGAATTGATACCGGGGGCAGTGATTATATATCAGGCCCGAATGGGCAACACACTTATATTGGTGGAGGCAGAGGTGTGGTTACAAACCCGGTTCATCCAAACAACCTGCCAAGCTCCTTTTTAGCAAATACTAATTCAACGCCACTTGACTATCAAAATGCATTTTTAGCACAACAAGAACTTACTAATAATGGACAGATACATTGGGATGAATTGATACAAACCAATCAACAAAATGCACAACAAGGAAACAATGCTACTTACATTCTTTATGAAGACAGAACCGATGATGTTCAATTATCGGGCAACGTGATTCTTAATAGCCAATTTAGCAAACACATCACGCTACATTCTGCGATCAATTTCAGGCAATTAAAAAGTGAAAACTATGCTCAGGTCAAAGATCTTTTAGGCGGCACTGGTTTTTTGGATGTAGATTTATTTGCTCTTTCGGTTAAAGATTTTGGTGCAACAGAACTAGCAAATCGGGCTCAAAGTGATTTGCAAAACCCAAATCGACTGGTAGGTGTTGGGGATCGATATGATTATAATTATGAAATTGATGCCACAGCTTTAGATGGGTTTTTGCAAGGGCAGTTTGCATATGATAAAATTGATTTTTTTGTTAGTGGAAGCATTTCCCAAACGTCATACCAAAGAAATGGGCTTTTTGAAAACGGATATTTCCCCGGAAATGAATCCTTAGGAAAGAGTGAACCTGTCGATTTTACAAACTATGGAGTAAAAGGAGGAGCCACGCTTAGAATCAATGGACGCAATTCTATTAGAGTACAAGGAGCTTATTTTACTAAAGCACCAACAATTCGAAATGCTTTTACAAACGCAAGACAAAACAATACCACAGTTGCACTGATATTAGATAGTGATCAGAAAAATGAAAAAATTCAATCGGCAGATGCGAGCTATATTTTTCAATCTTCAACAATAAAAGCAAGAGCAACAGGCTATTATACGAAAATTGAAGATGCCACTAACATTTCATTCTTCTTTACTGAAGCTATCTCGGGTTCTGATAATGGATTTGTTCAAGAGATACTTACGGGCATAGATAAGCGATATGTTGGAGGAGAATTAGGTTTAGAATACCAAATTACTCCCACCGTTAAACTTAAAGCAGCTGCAGGAGTTGGAAGTTTTATTTATGACAACAACCCCAATTTGATTTTAACAAGTACGAGCGAGGCTTTTACGAATTTTGAAGGAATAAGAAATTTTGGCAAGTCTACATTAAAAGGATATTATCTCTCAGGGGGGCCGCAGAATGCTGCTCAATTTGGGTTTGAATATCGTGATCCAGATTTTTGGTGGTTTGGCGCCACTACTAATTATTTTTCTAACGGGTATATTAGCATAAGCCCCTTTGCAAGAACAGCAAATTTTTATCAGGATAGCGATGGTCTTACATTTAATGATTATGACGAAGGCATTGCAAGGAATCTTTTAAAACAAGAAAAGTTTGACGATTATTTTATTGTAAACCTCATCGGCGGAAAATCTTGGAGGGTAGGGAGGTATTATGTAGGTTTTTTTGCTTCAGTAAATAATCTTTTCAATCAAGAATATAAAACGGGAGGTTTTGAGCAGACCAGGAATGCTAATTATAGAAAAGCATTAGAAGAGTCGCAACGACAAACACCCATTTTTGGACCAAAGTATTTTTATGGGCTTGGTACGTCATACTATATAAATACGTATGTACGATTTTAATTAAGACGTTCATCCTAACAAGAGTTCATGTAATTACCGAGCTCAGTTGAAGTACAAAGCTTTGCAAGATTTAACATTTATAAAAACACAAAAACATGTATGCTAAAAATAAGATAAAAACAGGATTAGCACTTATAGGAACTGTTATTGCAATTTTTGGTTGCGTTTCAGAAGAAGATTTTGAGACCCCAGAGCTGGTTATCCAGGAACCAGAGGTTAATGGTACAATGATCATGATCGACGCAGCCCTCGGTATTTTAGGGCAGGAGATAGAAAAAGATGGAGAAAAGGCAAAAGTTGTGTTTGATGACACAGGCAATTTTATCACGGGTTATGTAATATCTAGTGATAAAGCAAGTAATTTTTTTAAAGAACTAATACTTCAGGACAAAGATAAACACCCTCAAGCTGGCATTCGAGTATTAATAGATAACAGCCCTTTGTTTACTAAATACGAATTTGGTCGAAAGGTATACGTAAAGCTCGATGGGCTGTCATTGGGTATGCAAAATGGTGTTGCTACTCTTGGAATTTCTGAAGGCAATGCTATAGGCGCAATTCCTTCATTTTCTTTGGATGAGGTTGTTATACGATCTACAGAAATATCTGAAATACTCCCCCGATTAGTAACTGTTGAAGATTTTACGGATAAGCTTTTAAACCTTTTTATTAAAGTGGATAATATTCAGTTTAATAAAAACATGGTACAAGACAACAACGTATTTACATTTGCAGCAGAAGCCAATGACCAATTTGATGGAGAACGCCTTGTAGAAAGTTGCAATACAGGAAGATCTGTAGTATTAAGCACAAGTACTTTTTCTGATTTTAGGGGGCTCAAATTACCTGCTCAACAAGGAAGTTTTGAAGGAATTCTAACTAAAAACTTTGAAGGAGACACTTATAATCTAGTGCTTAATGACCCCACAGGGTTGATTTTTGACAATGAGACACGTTGCGATCCAATTATTTTAGACTGCCCGCCCGCAAACCAGGGATCATCACTAATGTTTGAAGAAAATTTTACAGATTTAAAAATTAAAGACCTCGAAGATAAGGGGTGGATCAATACCAACACAACAGGTGGTAAACTCAACTACAAAATAGGGGATTTTGCTGGCAATCAATATGTACAGATTACAGGATTTAGATCTAAAGAAAGTGTATATGAAGTATGGCTAATTACCCCAGAACTTGACATAGGTATAAGCACTAATGCTGTTCTAAATTTTGATCTACAAGCAGGCTATGATAACGGAAACATTCTTGAGGTTTTTATCACTAATAGTTTTACTGGAGATCCTAAAGACACAAATTGGATAAAACTTGGGGCTACAATACCTAGAGCACCATTAAATGCTTTTGGTGATTTTATTTCTTCAGGGCCTATTGGTTTATCCTGTTTAGAGGGAGGTGTACGAATCGGTTTTCGATACATAGGGGGTGATCCCAGGGCTACAACGCGATATCATATTGATAATATTAAAGTTACTTGCAATTAGAATCTTGTTGAGTTATTGTTTCCGGTTTCATTTTTTTGAAACCGGCATGTCATTGTATTATTTACTCTTATAAGCTAATCTTTGACAGCACCCATCACAGACGAGTAGCCAACTAGGGGTAAATATATGTGATCATAGCAGCTAAGTGATCAATCGAAAGGTTGTTGTATTTTTGGTAAGACGCAATGCTTACTCAAAGGAAAAGTTAGCAACCAATGCGCAGAAAAATCAAAAAGTAAGGTAACATTTTGCCCCGCTACGACACATATATTGAACGTTAGTGTTAATTTACCTATGATAATCCGAATAATTCCTGGAACTAAGGAGAAAAATATATCTAAAATATTAATGAAAATTGATAGGCTTAACAAATGAATAAAAATGAATTAATAACCTTTTTTGAAAGTGAACTGAACAAGTTAATAACTGAAATTGGACTTTATAAGCATGAAGAAAATATCTGGCGAATCGAAAAAAATATTTCTAATTCTGCAGGAAATTTAACTCTGCATTTAATCGGAAACCTACATACTTTTATTGGAAAAGAAATTGGAAAAACAAACTATGTTAGAAATAGAGAGCTTGAATTTACTCAAAAAAATGTTTCAAGAGTTGAATTGATCAACAGTATAAATATCACAATAGAAATGGTTAAAAAATCACTGATTTCTATTACAAACGAAGAACTTAAAAACGATTATCCTATTTTGAAGTTCTCTAAAGTAGAAACAAATGAATACTTACTAGTTCATTTGATAAAACATTTGACTTATCATCTTGGACAAATAAATTATCATAGGCGACTAATAGATGAATAAAAACTACAACTAACAATGTATAAACGCAATTACGGCAGATTAGACTACGTCCGAATCCACTCGGAATTGCTAAAGTCTATGCTAAACCGAAAATTAACGCATATTAACCCGTAACGGTTATACGAGACCGTTCTATGTAATTAAACTAAAATGAACAAACGCTTGACGATTAACAAGTAAATAGCATACTCAAACCGTTAGTAAACATTAAATAAAAAATGACGATCAACGCTATAAAGTTATACTTGGTTTTTATTATTTCTGTTTTTAGTTGTAAGACTGAATTTGGAAACAATTTTAAAATAATGAATGACTTAAGAAATGAATTTAATTTCAATTACGTAGAAATGTCTTGGGACAATATTTCTGTGGAATTTACTCTTCAAGATATTGATCACGGCCTTGTAACAAAAGATAGTTTAATATCGTATGCTTTTATTGTTGATAAATATATTACCAATAAATACCCTAGAATTGACAGCTTAGAAGTAAGAAAATATCTTTTTTCTGGTGGTGGTGGAGTTGAAGTAATGGAATTTGAATTTGACGAAACTGGAAATCTTGTAGATACTCAAGAATATTAACACGATTGTGAATTATTTTTGATAAGACGTAATGTTTGCAGAAAGTAATGTAACATTTTACTCTGCTACGACACATATATTAAACGTTATACTTTAATTATGAAATCAATATCAATTATTATACTCATGCTAACGCTTCTGTCTTGCAATAAAAGACAGGATAGAATCCAAATAATAGAAGATAAAAACCTAAATCAGAAACAAATTGATTCTATTCTGGATGAATATCATTTTGAGTATTCAAGAGTTGTTTTTATTGATAGCCTCGAAAAAGTGATCCTTCCAATTTCGACTCAAAACGCTAGTGGAGGAAGTAGATATACTTCGAAATCCTATTATGCGGATAGTTATCCTAACTATTGGAATTTAATATTTTACGACGTAAAGACAGGAAAAACCAAATTACTTACCAAGAAAAAGACAAGGATTTCAGATTTTACTACCAACTTTAAAAACGTTGGTCCAATACTCAAAAAAAGCGTTTTATATAGAGCTGGAGATACCGATTATAATCTGGACAAAAAATTGACGTATCTTGATCCTGAACAACTTTTTATCTCTGATATTGATGGAAATAAGTTGTTAAGACTTAGCCCTGTCGATGAAAATTTGATCGAATATGAAATCGTACCTAATACCGACAAAATAATTTTTAGAACGTTACGAGATTCAAATAGGGATAAAAAATTTGATGAAAAAGATGATAAAGTATGGTATTTAATTGACCTGTCAACAGCATCAAAAGCAATTGAAATTCTTAATCAAGAGAAAAGAAAAGAAATAGAAAACCTTTATTTCAAACAATGGTTGGTAAAAAATGACAAACAATAACATTTTTGCCCTGCTATAGCACATATATTAAACATTGTACTTAATCTATGAAAAACCCTTTTTGGAAGATAAAATCCATATTAATAGTATTGCTTATTCCGTTTTCTGTATTTCTTATATTGGCGTCTATTTTATTGATTTTATTTAATGAAAAGGATGGGTACCTAGTAAGTTTATTTTTAATACCGCTAGGAATAACACTATGCACATACTCATTTAAATACGTTATAAGAACTAACAAGTCTTTCAAAAATGATTTAATAGTGCACTTAAATGATGACTCAAGGTTAATTGAGTTGTTTAACTATGAAAAAATAGAATGGCTTAATTTTGTAGAAAAATATTATCAAAAAAAAATCAAAAAATATAAGATAACACTGTTTATCGTAATTCCTATAATACTATCTTTTATGATCATGCTGTATAGAGAAGATTATAAAGTATTTATCTTGTCATCTTTTTTGCTCCTCTCAATAACCACTGTTGTTTCTCTTGTATTAAGAAAATCACTGGTAGAGTTTAAATCTAAACTGTTTGATTTTGAAAACCCGCAAGCTAAAATAACCACTATTGGGATTTTAATAAACAAGAGCTATATAGTATCATATAACAATCAAGATGGATGGTTAACTAAATGCACATCTAAACTGTTTGTAGATATGAAATGTCTTGAATTTGAAATTAGAAGATCAGGTGGCAAAGGACATGTCTACCAATACTTTAACCTCTTAATACCAAAAAAGAGAGAGCAAGATGCTATAATGACAGAGAGCAGGGTGAACGAATATGCGGTAACAAAAACTAAGTACAACAAGATCTAAACTGCATTAAAAACGTAGTTTAGCCGAACGTTATATGCAATTGAATTTGAAAAATGAGATTTATTCTTAATATATTAGCGATTATTATACTTCTTTTAAGTTGTAAACCCAAGAATCACAACGAGGAAAAAGAAGAAGTTGCCGAAAGGCAAATTCAGGTAGATTTAAATCCCAACATACATACTTCCCATATCATAGAAATGTTTGTTTGGCCTGGAGAATATCCAACACGTCCAATGTGTGTTGCCGCCCAAAAACATTTTGCCCCCTTTAAAGACCATCCTGCTGTTAAACTTTCCGACAGTTTATTACAAAACGAAATATTCTACTTCGATGAGCTAACTGAGATTCTGTTATATTTAGAGGATTTCCCAAGTACGGAATTCAAGTACCCTCTCGAAAATTCACCATACGCAAATAGGACAGGGATTATCAATCAATGGATTAAAAAGTTATCGGAATTCTATGTCAATGCAAATGTGGAATCTTTCTTGAAAGCGAATGAGGTATTTTATCAAGGTGTGAGACAGGAAGTATTGAAAAATTTGCCTCCAAAAGACTTTATTAGCCAAATAGAAGAATACTACAGAGAAAACAAAATAAGATATACGATAATACCCGCTCCTGAAATGCCTACTGGTGGGGCATATGGATATAGGGGAATTGGCCCATATGTTTACACTCCCGATGGAATGCTGATTTACCAGGTGATCAGCGCCTCATTACCAGTTGAAAAAGATAGCATCTCAAATAAATATGAATATTTTGGTTTTGACAACAAAGAATTCACCCTGCGCAATTCATATCATGAGTTTGGTCACGCATTTGTGAACACGATACTAGCAAAAAAAGAGAATGAAACACTTCTTAATAAATATATGAGTTTGTTTACTCCAGAACTTCAAAAAGTTATGGAAAACCAAAACTATGATAATTGGTTTGATTGCTTAGCAGAGCATTTAGTTAGACTAGGTGAAATCAGACTTGCTGAAAGAAGTGGAAATAAAAAATGGGCAGATGAATTGCGTAAATATCATACTGAAAAGTTGAATTTCATTTTTTTACCAGAATTTGAAACTAAAATTAAGGAATATGAAGGAGACAGCAGTATTGATAGCTTTGAAGAGTTTCTTCCAAATCTTCTAAAGGCTCTGGATAGTTTTAATTCAGAAAAAATAAAAAAAAGAATAAATGAAAGCACATAACAACATGTCCTATGAAAAGCCTTAGTCCAGTTCTCTAAAGTTAATAAATATTTCCTTTTTGCTTTAAACCATCTTTTTTCTTTTAATATAACTTGCTCAGCATCCTATATGTGATACACCATTTATGGGGTTCACCGGCATCTGT
>NZ_JAERQJ010000006.1 GCF_016735115.1 Aquimarina mytili
CGGTGAACCCCATAAATGGTGTATCACATATAGGATGCTGAGCAAGTTATATTAAAAGAAAAAAGATGGTTTAAAGCAAAAAGGAAATATTTATTAACTTTAGAGAACTGGACTAAGGCTTTTCATAGGACACATTGTTGTGTCTAGTGCTTTTTTGATTAGATTGTTTTAACGTATACATCCAAGCTGATTAATTTTCTATTTTTTATTTCACAATCTATCATTGTTCTTTCGAGTTGAAAATCAAGTTTGGACATTGCTCTTTTACAATTAATATTTTCAGTTTCAACAAATCCCTCAACTCGGTTTAGTTTGAGTTGGTTTAATCCGTAGTCAGAAATCAACGGTAAGGTTTCTTTCATAATTCCTTTTCCCCAAAACTCAGGAAGTAGCCAAAGTCCAATTTCCGCTTTTTTTACTTTACAATCAATATTATTTAATCCGCCAGCTCCGTAGAAAACTTGGTTGTTAAGAGAGCAAATCGCCCACCACATTTGTTTTTCATTCTTATACCAAATCATTTGTTGCTTAGTTGCGTTCAAACTGTCAAAACTAATTCCGTAGTGTTCAATAACTTTTGGGTTGGAAAGTCCATTGAAAATATTTTCAAGGTCGAAATTAGTAATTTCACGAAGTAATAGTCGGTCAGTTTTTATAGTTGGGAAATTCTTATCCATTACTTGTACTTTGAATACGACAGTTTGTTTTGGGCATTACATACAACAGTTATATATAATTACCTTTTGTAACTTTATAGTTATTATAAAAGTACTTATAACAAACAAAAAAGCAATATAACATTAAATCAAATACTGAGAAAAATGCACACCATAACAAAAAGTATCAGTGTTCAGAAATTGGACCTTTTTTTGAATATAGTTGAAATCTATTAAGTATAACCTTAATACTGTATTGGATAGACAAATGTTTTTTCCCCTTATTATACACTACTCCCCTTATTTGTCTATGTAGACAAATAAGGGGAGTAGTGTATTGATTATAACGTTAGTTGTTACTAATTATGAGATATCATAGTAGCATAAGCATCTTTGGCAGTACCCGTTGTCACGGTGATAGACGCTTCACCTTCTTCATTAATTCTTAATGTTGCTATATCTGTTAAAAATCGTACGGTAGCAAGATGGTCTTTACCTTGCGAATCTTGGGTAAACTCAAGATCTTCGGTCCAATAATTCATAAAAAAATCAACAATAAGATCTCTGCTACCTTCAAAAACTACTTTTGTACTAATTCGTTTTCCTGTCGGTAACTTATCATAATATAGTTTATACGAGATTTTTCTCTTTTTTAGGTTACCCGTTGTATTACTTTGGTGTGTCCATTGTAAACAGTTTGTGCGGCATGCCATAGATTTGGCTTCCCAATTTGTTTTATCCTGAATAAAAGATTGAACCATCTTTGTAATACCATATGTATAATCCATTTGGTCACCTGTAGTGTTAGTGAGTAACCATTGTTGGTCGTGTGCTGCTGCTGCTGCAATATCCTCTTGCGAGTAATTGGTTTGTGCAAAAAATGTAAGAGGAAGTAAAAATGAAAGGAGTAAAAGTTTTTTCATAAGCTGTTGATTTATAATTTCTTGTACTTAAATTTACAACTTTTTTTAAGATTTTTGTGTTAAGAAGTATGAAAATATTCTTGTTCTTAGAATAACTTTATGTTTACAAGGTCTTCATAGGTTTACGATTTGAGGATTACATAACTAAAAACCGCTGCTAACGGCAGCATTTTTTTTGGTATAAAAGATATCTAGTCCAAAAAAATAACCCGAGATGTCTTATCCTGATCCTAATTATGTCCTACACAGAAGACGTAAGTTGAAAAGTTGTTATTATTTCTCCAGGTGTCAAATACTATTAACAAAATCCAAAAAGACTTCCTTATGGCGTTTGAGATCCAAATTAGGAGAAAGAGCAGCACGTACAATATAATCTTTGTCTCCTTCTTTAGTTGTTCCCTGAGTAGATGTTGCAGGTATGGTCCAATAACAGCCCTTTAATTGCCCATAACTCACACAGAACTTACTTTCATTAGGGATTTCATTAATCATCATATTGATTAATTTAAGATTCAATGCTCTTTTATAAGATTCTTTTTCCTCTTCACTATTTCCTTTCGTAGGAAGATCTAAAGAAAACACAGATGGAGTAAATCCATTTTCTGCTAAGGCTGAAGAAACAAAATTGATGTTTGCCCCCGGTAAATTGGTATTGATGAAGTCTACAAATTCACGCGTGTTCTTGTAGGCATCATGAATTCTTTGATTCATCGAAGGCAATTGTTTTGCTAATATTTCCATTTGAAGTGGTGTGGCTTCATTATCGCAAAGCTTTAGATGCAACTTTATTTTTTCCATCAAAGCTTCAGATTTTTTATTGGCTACACAGTATCCTGCGGTACATTGACCTCCACTTGGAAATTTTGATCCACTAACATATGCTATGGCCCTAACGGTAGAGAGTATTTCATTTTCGCCCAAAAAATGAACATTAGGACAAAATGTTTGATCTAAAATAAAAACCGGATCTATAGCAATTTCGCCATGTTTAGTTTTACGTTCTTTACGTAAAACGTCTTCTAATCTATTAAGATCTGGGACTTCTACTCTTGGATTTGTTGGAATTTCTGCAATTATATATGGAATAGCATCTTCTTTAGCGATTTTGTCTAAAACGACCTCTATGCTTTGAACCATATCCTTACCACCATCAACAGGTAAATCCATAACTTCAATAGTATCACTACAAGCGGCCACTCGCCGCGCTTGATCATTTGTACCTCCATAACAATTTGGAGGAACAATAATCTTGATCGCTTTTCCTTTATGTTTTTCTAAAGCTTCGTGCACCAGCCCCATCATAATCGCATATTGTATAGATAGTCCACTAGAGCCCACTAGAGCCTCTGCATCTGTTCCTGTAATTTCTCGTATAGACGCTAAAACATCTGTCTTGTTTGTTTCAAAAGTATGTATTGTTTGATCAAAAGAAGGTTTCTCAAATAAATGCTTCAAAGCAATCAACGTATTGGCGGGTGTCATTGCAATAGTTTCTCTTCTTCTTACATGTTGAATTTCTGAAATATAACCTTCATTTTGTTCGCCTTGTACCAATAAAACACTGCCTAAATGAGTATTTATATTGATAAAAAAGTCAACATTTGAGGTGAGTTCAAATGTGCAAACTTCGTCTTTTTGTGAAATAAAAATGGTACTGTCATTATTCTCAGAAATTGCAGATACATTTTCCACATTAGTTATCTCAAAAGTATAACCATAAACCTGTTGTAATATTTCTGCATCAAAAAAATCGGGTAATTTACCTATATAGAAGATTTGAGTATTTTTATTATCCAATGCGTTTTTTCTCAACACTGCCAATATAGGAATGGTCATTGAAGAAAAACTAATCACATGCTCTGCTTTGAGATCATGCATCTTAGCAATTACCCATTCTAGTACACAAGATAATGGATGACCTAATCTAATATAGTCAAATGCCGTAGGTAACTCACTTAATGATGATGATTGAGCATCATGATTATTAAATAAAGTTTCAAACTGTTCTAAAAACTGTGTTTTGGCCAACTTTTCCTCATATATATCAAGTCGATGAGTGGTTAGATGTAACCAATCAGCTGGCATATTTTTTAAGACATCTTTAATGTAAGTTAGCATTTTAGGATCTTGCATACTATTAACCTTTAGATAAGGCGGCAAAGATACGGTAATTAGATTTTTTTTAAGTATTTCACATCGTTTTGTTATATAATTATTTAGATGTATTTGTGTCGATAAATTTTCTCTATTTGTAGGGTTTATTCTCGTTTTTCGATCTTCTGGAACTAGCAGAGTCTCCAAAGAAGATATTTAGCCTTCATTCATAACTGAGATTTAGGTGTACAATGTTTTCTATCAAATCAGTTGTTTAGGTTTAAATATATTCAATTGTGCATACTGGGTGCTTGTTTTAATCTTACATTTGAATACTAAGAAGTATACTTTTTGAAGTCTATATAAACCAATGAAGTGTTTATGAAGAAGAACAAGAATAAAATTAAAAAAATAAAGAAACCTTGGCCGACCAAAGATGCTATGGAGCAGATTTATGAGATGAAACTTTGGGGTAGTAATGAATCTGATTTTTATTCTGGGATAGGGTCACATCATCCAGGAATAGTACATCCATACATAGATGTTTTAATATCATTCTTGTCATCATTCAAAAATTCTATCGTGGTATGTGATTTAGGTTGTGGGGATTTTAATGTTGGAAAAGAATTAGTGAAATATACCAAGAAATATATCGCAGTAGATATAGTAGCAGACCTTATAGCATATAATACAGAAAAATTTAAAGAAGAGAATTTAGAATTTCATTGTTTGGATATCGCAATAGATGATTTGCCTCCTGGTCATTGTGCTATTTTAAGACAAGTACTACAACATTTATCAAATGCTGAGGTACAAAATATAGTGAGTAAGTTAACTGGTTTTAAATATGTTATTTTAACAGAACATTTGCCTGCAGGTAATTTTGTGCCTAATAAAGACATCATTTCTGGACAAGGGATCAGACTAAAGAAGCAAAGCGGTTTAGACATATTGGCTCCACCATTTAATTTTAAGGTAAAAAAAGAAAAACAACTATTATCATTGGGTTTAGATGATCGTAGCGGTATTATAGTAACTACATTGTATGAAGTTTTTTAGATGAATAATGCTTTAAATTGAATTCTATTCCGGTTTAGATTCGTCAAACCACTTGTTTCCGCAATGTCTGCATTGTCTGGCCTCAGGAGTTCTTGTTAGCTTTTTACACTTAGAACAGTTGTTTATAAATATCTGTTCATTATGATCATTCAGGATTCTTTGAGCTGTAATTCTAAAAAATTCCTCGGTTCCATTTTTTATTAATTCAAGAACTTTTGGATCAGTTGATATCCAACCTTTACTTTCATACGCCTTCAATAATTTTTTATTTTTTCTTCTCCATCCTAGTTTTGACATTGAGAGAATATGTTGATACGCTTTACGTTCATAATCATTAAGTAATCCTCCGTAGTACTTGATGATATATTTAGCTAATTCTTTATCCAATTTAAGTTTCGATTTACAGATTATTTTTTATGTACGAATTGTTGCAGAATAGTATCAAGAAAGAATCTTAAGAGTCGTTAAGGTAGTTGATTTATAATGAGCTAAGCAATTTTAATGGGAGTTGTTTTTTACTTTTTTAAGTGCCTTTGGAAATGTTTTTATCATAAATTCAAGATGCTCATCGAGTACATCAATTTCTACAGAAAGTGTGATTCCGTCTATTCCTTCACTAAGTGTATAAATTTCTGTCGCTCCTGACCATTTTTTTGTTTCATCATCAATAGGTTGTTCCTTTCCGTTTACTATAGTTCCGATATGCTTAAACTTTATTGTTTGATTAGGGATATGCGTTTCAATAATGCTATAGATGCCACTTTTATCCGGACCAAGGAAATGTACTTTACTACCTTCTTCCCAATCATCAGTTATGGCATAAGACCCTTCTAAAAAGACACTAACCCATTCGCGATAGGAGCTATCATTCCAGAGCGCCTTCCAAATCGTAGTTTTTTCTGCCTCGATATCAATTGAAAATTCTAATCGGTTAATCATTATTTCTTTTTTTTATGACGTTGCATAATTGAATCCCTTGCACCGTATGTTTGTTTCTAAGGTAAAGAAAATGAAATATACATGCAGTAGAAAAAAGTTTTATTGTCCGTTTAAACATTCATTTTAATTTTTGCTAACAATTATGTAGAGATACAAAAGATAACTACATTTTCAATATACAGATTTCATCATCAGCAAAGTTGAAAAGATTTGTTGATGATCTCTATTTGATTGTAAATAAATTTATTTGCCTTTAGTTTGAAAGACAAAAGTCTATCAAATAATTAAATCAATTTTTAAATTATACACAATTAGATCCTTTAACCCCCTTTTTATTTTCTCTTATATGATATATCAGCAGAAAATTATCTTCAGCAGCCTGTTGGGAATGCATTACCCTGTAAAAAGTGATACTATCGGTGTAATAAATCCACCAGTCATTTATTAAAATTGTAGGAGTTTTGAGTATGGTAAATTTTAAAGCCATTTCTCATGAAAAACTATCTAAAATTCATATTCCTAATTACCACTCTACTGTTTTTACAAGGTTGTAAAAACAAAGGTGAAGAAAGGAGCAATAGTTCGCAAGATAACAACTCAGAAAAAGCAGATTTGGTGATTAAAAATGCCAAAGTTGCCATAATGGATGATAAAAGTTCATTTGCAGGAGCAATAGCTGTAAAAGAAGGTAAAATATCAGCTGTTGGCACCGCTACAGAGATAGAAGGTTATATCGGCGAAAATACTAATACAATAGATGCTCAAGGACGAACACTTATTCCAGGACTTAATGATTCTCATTTACATCTTACTCGGGGTGGACGGTTTTTTAATGCAGAATTAAGGTGGGACGGTGTTAAATCATTAAAACGGGCATTACAAATACTAAAGGAACAAGCGGCTAGAACACCAGAAGGACAATGGGTTCGTGTGATTGGAGGGTGGAGTCCCTTTCAGTTTGAAGAAAAGCGTTTTCCCACACCTGAAGAAATCAATAAAGCAACGGGTGATGTGCCGGCTTATATATTATTTCTTTACAGTAGAGCTTGGTTGAATAAGGCGGGTTTGAAAGCACTGAATATTGATGAAAATACTAAAGCACCTGAAGGAAGCTCTTTTGAAAAAGGACCGAATGGTAAGCTTACAGGTGTTTTACTAGCTGAACCCAACCCTACTATTTTATATGCAAGAATAGGTTCTTTACCTCCATTATCTGAAGCTGAAATGATAAATAGCACAAAGCAATTCTACCGAGAATTGAATAGTTTAGGGATCACTAGTGGTATAGATGCAGGAGGAGGAGGTCACAAATTTCCGAAAGACTATAAAGGCACAGATGTATTAGCAAAAGCGGGAGAGATGCCCATAAGATTGTCTTATTATTTATTTCCACAAAATAAAGGAGCCGAATATGAAGAATTTCAGGAATGGATGGCAACTAATAAATTAGGTCAAAATGGAGAAATACATCTCGAGCATGGTTATGAATTGGAAGGAGGCGGAGAGTTTTTAGCGTGGAGTGCAGGTGACTTTGAGAATTTTTTAGCACCACAACCTTTATTAAAAGATAGGCCAACTTGGCGTAAAGATTTAAAACGTATTGTTCGTTTACACGTAAATAAAGGCTGGCCCTTTAGGATTCATGCGACTTATGGAGAAACTATTGCCAAAATGCTAGATGTGCTTGAAGAAGTAAATCTGGAAACAGAAGGGAAGCTAGCTTCAAAAAGATGGCTCTTTGACCATGCAGAAACGGTTACAGAAAGTGAGTTAAAGCGAATCAAAGCGTTAAATGGCGGCATAGCGATTCAAGCGCGTATGGCCTATGCTGGTGAATATTTTGTGGAACGTTATGGGGCTGAAAAAGCGAAACAAGCTCCGCCCATCAAAAAAATCATGGGAATGGGTATTCCAGTTGGCGCAGGTACTGACGGAACACGTGTGGCCAGTTACAATCCATGGCCAGCACTCTATTGGTTAATTTCAGGTAAAACAGTAGGTGGTTTTCAATTGGCTGAAGAATCGAATCAACTTTCTCGAGAAGAAGCTTTAGGTCTTTATACTAAGGGTAGTGCTTGGATTTCCCAGGAAGAGGATGTCAAAGGAACATTGGAAGTTGGTATGTATGCAGATTTTGCAATTCTTTCTGAAGATTACTTTTCTATTTCCGAAGATAAAATCTCAGAATTGAAATCAGTTTTGACGGTAACCAATGGTAAGATTGTATATGCCTCTGATGAATTTAAGGAACTAAACCCTCCTTTACTGGAAGCAATTCCAGAATGGTCTCCGGTAAAACATTATGGAGGATATCAAACCAAATAGACAGTATAAAAGTACTCGTGAAAGTATGGAGATAATAAGAAGATGGTTAATGGTTTTGGTTGCAACACAAACACCTGAAAAAAGATTGGATGTTGTCCTTTTAATTTATAGGATAACAATATCCCTTGCTTTTCTTTTTATTCATGGTTATAAAAAGATAGTCAACTTTCATGAAGAGATTCAACATATCCCAGATCCATTCGGGATGGGTGGTTATAATGCTACGTTGATTGCTATTTTTTCTAATGTTATCTGTTCGGTTTTTGTGATGATGGGATTATTTACGCGGCTGTTTGCTGTGGGAGCATTCATGATTCCTTTCATTGGTCTTATAATTGTTCATTTGGATGATCCTTGGTCTGTTAAGGATGTACCGTTGATGTATTCCTTAGCTTTTATAGTTATAATCATATTAGGCCCTGGAAAATATTCAGCAGATAGGATAATTAGTCAGTCGTGGTTTAAAGAAAAATATAATTGATGAAAGCACAAATCCTTTACATAGTAGTAGCGATAATAGCAGGTGCGGTTTTGCCCATTCAAGCTGGACTGAATGTGCAATTGGGTAAATCGGTTCAACAACCAATTTTTGCTGCCTTTGCATCCTTTCTTATTGGTTCGTTGGGGCTTCTAATTTATCTATTCATCTTAAAATTCAATTTTACTTCTATAGTTCAAACTAAAACTGTATCACCGTTAGTCTGGACCGCTGGAATCTTAGGAGCGTTTTACGTGGCTGTAGTCATCATATTAGCTCCAAGGCTGGGTACGGCATTGACATTTTCCTTGATAGTAACCGGTCAGATGATCATATCTCTCATTCTTGATCACTATGGTTTGTTAGACCTACCTGTAAAACAAATCAATTGGCAACGCCTCGTAGGTGTGGTTTTTCTGGTTATAGGGGTATTACTCATTCGAAAATTTTAACTATATGAATAATAAAATAACATCAGGGACAAATAGGCGTTCTTTTTTAAAAAGTACTGCGTTTGGTACTCTTGGTATAACTGCAATAAGTACTGGTTTAATTTCATCATGTAAAACCAAACCTACAGATGAGAATACGTTTGGAACAGTTAGTCAAGCTATAAACTCAGGCGCTTCATCAGTAGTTACAAGAAAGAATATTGCTTCTTTCGCCGTGAATGACCCCGAACTACAACTTTTAAAGGATGCTGTTGCTATACTGAGAAAACGTAGTGAGAAATGGCCTCTTGATCCTACAGGATGGAGTGAAAATGGTGCGTTGCATACAAAATTCTGTGCGACGACAGAATTTACATATCAAGTGCACTACAGTTGGTATGTATGGCCATGGCATAGAACATATCTTTGGACTTTAGAAAAGAAACTTCAACATGCGGTGGGCGAACCAAAGTTGGCACTGCATTATTGGGATTGGACCAAACACCCCAGTATTCCCGAACAATATCAAGGAGGGAAAGAAAATCCTTTATACAATGACACGCGGTTGGTCGAACCCAATGACATTATTCCTTTTGATTTTATGAATATGGGACCAGCTTTGAGAGCTAAAAAATTTATGACGTTTGGAGGGTATCCCTTCCCTTATAAAGGGCAAGGTCCGCAAATAGATGGAATCGCTGAACAGAGTTTTCATAACAACATACACAATTGGATTGGTGGCGAAATGGCTGGTTTTGTTGCCGCAGGGTATGATCCAATCTTTTATGGCCATCATGGTAATTGCGACCGTTTTTGGCAGGCATGGCTAGACGCCGACCAATCTCACAGGAATCCTTTAGAGGCGAGTTGGCTTGAAAAAGTGTTTTATTTTACAGATGAGAAAGGAAAACCCATCGGGATTAAAATCAAAGATGTATTGGATACCAAAAAACTGGGATATCAATTCGAAGACCTTGATTTTAATAGCGAAGATGGAGTATACAATTCACTAGAAGATAAAGTGGTTCCATCTTATGATTTGGTAAAAGCATCTGGTATTTACAATACTTCTTTGGAGGAAGAACGAAAAGTACAATCGGTCGAGAAGATAGATTTAGCTAACGCTTCTCATGTGCTGCTAAAATATGAGCGGACACAATTGCCTTATATGCCTTATTGCTCTAGGGTGTTTTTTCTTTTCGGAGATGCTCAACCTAGTCCTGAAAACTGTAAGTACATTGGTACATTTACCATATTACCTATTGTATCAGCAGAGGGTGGTAAACTGGAAAAAGATGTGTATATGCATGTCGAAATTACTAGATCCATAAGAGACCGAATTGGTGCAGGAGAAAAGATACGAGTGTTCTTTGAACCCGTTCAAGTTCGAGGCCGAAATATTCCTGATGAACCATTAGAAGTTAAGAACATAACCTATTCTTTTGTATGACTGCGAAAGGGCTTAAAATATTGATAATAATTTCAGGTGTCTCTTTGATAGCTCTTTTTCTAATGATACTAGATCATATAAAGAAAAAAGAAAGTGAAGTCAACGTAATTGCAAACAGTCAATTTCAGATTCGTAAAGAATTTACTGAGAATACCATTCCTGATTTTCGGTTTATAAATCAATTCGGAGAAGAAGTTACCCAAGCAGAATTTGACGGTCGAATGTATGTGGCAGACTTCTTTTTTACTACTTGCCCAACCATTTGTCCTGCTATGGCTGGAAACAAAATTAGAATTCAAGAAGCTTTTAAGAACAATTCTGAGGTACTTATTCTATCTCATTCTATAGACCCAAGGTCAGACTCAATTCCCAAGCTAAAATCATATGGAGAAGATGTAGGAGCCTTAAAAGGAAAATGGCATTTAGTGACTGGGGTGAGAGAGGAAATATATGAGATAGCAAAAGAATATTATGTCACCGCCCAAGAAGATGAATTAGCAAAAGGAAGTTTTATACACGATGGCAGTTTTATTTTGGTTGACGGAGAAAGACATATTCGAGGAATTTATGATGGCACCGATTTGGGCAGTACCGAAGTTTTGATTAATGACATTAAAAGCTTACTTGAAAAATGAAGAATGGTCTTATCGATAAATATATAGACCGTGTTAATAATGGATTTTCAAGTTCTATAGCAAAGGGCGTGCTATTACTTACTATGGTGGTTTTGGCTATGCTTTGGGCAAACTCTTCATTTGGAGAGAGTTATTTCCATTTTTTTGAAATGGAATTCACTATTGGATTCCAAGATTTTTCGCTTACCGAACCTATTCATATCTGGATTAACGATGGGTTGATGGCTATTTTCTTTTTTACCGTAGGTTTAGAAATAAAAAGAGAGATCATTTCGGGAGAGCTTTCTCAGTTAAAAAAAGCTTTATTGCCAGTTGTTGCAGCATTAGGTGGGATGATTTTGCCAGCGATTCTTTTTTTCATTATAAATCATGATTCTGAAGCTTCAAGTGCTTGGGGAATTCCTATGGCCACTGATATTGCTTTTGCTTTAGGTATTGTGGCATTGGCAGGAAATACCATTTCTAAAAACGGAAAGGTGTTCTTAACAGCTTTAGCTACAGTAGATGATGTAGGTGCTATTTTGGTCATCGCATTATTTCTAACTCCGCAAATCGACTTTCAAAGTTTAATAATTGGTATGATATATTTAGGGATAATGGTTTTAGCTAATGTGGTAGGTATACGTAATATGTGGTTTTATGTTGTCGTAGGAGTCTTAGGCTTGTGGATAGCTCTGTTACTTTCTGGAATTCATGCTACTTTGGCGGGGGTACTGGGAGCTTTGACTATCCCTGCAACAAGAAAGGTGACCGAACTAGAATATAAGACGCATTTAAAATCATGGATTGAAGATTTTGAAGATTCCTGTACCAATGACAATTCTTTACTCACTCCAAAACAAGAAGAGATACTTCATAACATCTCAATTGAATCCAAAAGAGCAGGAACACCACTACAACGTGTTGAACATATGCTAAAACCGGCTGTCAACTTTTTGATTTTACCCCTTTTTGCTCTTGCGAATGCAGGCGTGAGAATCACTGATGATTTTTTTCGAATGCTTTTTCACCCAGTCAGCTTAGGGATAATTATAGGACTAGTCCTGGGAAAGGTACTGGGTATTTCGGTTTTTTCAAGAATTCTAGTTAAATCGGGACTTAGTGAACTACCCAACCAAGTGACTTGGAAAAGTATTTATGGTATTGGGATGATGGCGGGAATAGGTTTTACAATGTCTTTGTTTATTGCCGAACTGGCATTAGAGGATGAGAACCTACTGAGTATTGCTAAAATAGGAATTTTGACCGCTTCAGTTATTTCTGCTTTTTTAGGTTTGCTTTGGTTTTTGAAGAACAAAAATTTTAAAGAGAGATAATATTTAGTTGGTTATTAGTTTGGGTTTTAGGTTGTAAGCTACTTGTTTCTAATTAAGACGAGTAGTTTATTTTTTGTTTCGCCATTAAGGCAACCTTAAAAAGTCCTATTATTCCTTTAAAAAGGGATGTTACCGTGAGTGAATCTATGGCTAATTTAGTTTAATGAAATAGTTCTAAAATCCTAAACTTTTATAAGATGAAAAAACTTACGACTACAGTATTAATAGTTATAGTTTCTATGCTTGAAGTAAATGCACAATGGAAACAATACAACCCTAATCCTAATAATGACCCGTCTAATGCTTCAAAGGAATTATTAAACCCGGAAAACCATGTGTTGTTGATGATAGATCATGAAAGTCAAATGGCGTTTGCGGTAGAATCTCAACCAATCGAAGAATTACGGAACAATACTGGGCTTTTGGCAGCAGCAGCTACTTTATACAAGGTACCAACGATTGTTACCACAGTTGCCGAAAAATCATTTAGTGGACCCGTATTTCCAGAAATACGCGAATACTTTCCGAATGAGAAAGAATACATTGATAGAACTACTATGAACTCCTGGGAGGATAAAAGAGTGGTTACAGCGGTAGGCAAAACGGGAAAGAAAAAGTTGGTCATTGCTGGGCTATGGACTGAGGTTTGTACACTATCAGCTTCTTTATCTGCTTTAGAAGATGGTTACGAAGTTTATGTAGTAGTAGATGCTTGTGGTGGGACCTCTCAGGAAGCCCATGACATGGCCTTAACCCGAATGTTTCAAGCTGGTGTAAAACCTATTACTTCTTTACAGTATTTATTAGAAATTCATCGCGATTGGGCGAGGAGTGAAATGTACGAACCAGTACTAAAAATTTCTAAGCGATATGGTGGTGCCTATGGATTAGGAATAGATTATAATAAACAATTGTTAGAATGGAATAAGAATGGGGTATCAAGTCATTAATTTGTATCATGGATGAATCAAATACCATTATATGTAGAAAACATATGATTTAATTTAATGGTAGATGCAATGAAGGACTTGTGCAAAGTGGGATGTAATAAAGATTTACATATCAATACTAATTATTTAATTTATGAAAACCTTTATCTGGAATTGTTTGCCGATGATTTCCTAATAGATGACTATTTTTGATTTGATAGTAACTCAAACCCAGATGATAAGTTTGTACAATATACAGTTTGCGCATCCAAATATGGACTTAAAGGTATTTATGTATATGCTTATGGAGTCTACGGTGAACCTTCAAGTCCTGAATTGTTAGAAAAGCTTAGATTTTGGTCTAATCATTAAATTTAGGAAGAACAAGGTTTACTTGATTAATTCGACTAACCGAATATCAAAACAATTTGAATTTAAAAATGAATACAATAATACACAAGGCTGATAGCAGAGGAAAAGCCGATTTTGGATGGCTACAATCTAGACATACATTTAGTTTCGGAAATTACTATAATCCAGATAGGATGTCTTTTGGCGCTCTGCGAGTTTTAAATGATGATACTGTAGCTGGGGGTAAAGGTTTCGGTGCACACCCTCATCGTAATATGGAAATCATTTCAATTCCTTTATCAGGTGATTTACAACACCTGGATAGTACCGGAAGAAAGGAAATTATTAAACAAGGAGATGTGCAAGTAATGAGTGCAGGGACAGGTATTGAACATAGTGAAATGAACGCCAATGAAGATAAAGAAGTTCAATTTCTTCAGATATGGATTATTCCAAAAGAGGAGAATGTTAAACCAAGGTATGATCAAATAACTCTAAATCCAAAAGGTTATAAAAACAAGTTTGGACAAATACTCTCACCAAATGACAACGATGCTGGTGTTTGGATTCATCAGGATGCCTGGTTTTATTTGGGAGAGTTTTTCGAGTCGCAAAAAATTGAATATTCATTACACTCACATAAGAGTGGACTTTATATTTTCTTGTTGGAAGGAGAAGCCAAGGTTGGGGGTAAAAACCTTGAAAGAAGGGATGGATTGGGTGTCTGGGATACGGCTAAAGTGGAAATTGAACCTTCCTCTAAAGCCAAAATTCTTTTGCTTGAAGTTCCTATGATATAACCTTTTTTGAGTAAATTCTTAGATATGCTTTTATCCATGGGCAATTAGTGATGATGGTAAGCTTCATAGCTTGCATTAAATCTACGAGAGTACCTACAATGATCTTAAAACTCTCAGTTTGTTCAAAATTTTTGGGAAACTCAGTTTTTTCAATACAAATAACATCAATACCTCTTTGGTTATAATAGAAAAACACCTTGCCGGTATTATCCCAACACTCATAACAGAGGTCTTGTTTATTATCAAATATTTGTATCATTTTTTATATGTTTTTCAAAAAGTTGTAAATGTATGTGTATTCGAATTTGGTCCGACACAAGTTCGGATCCTTCTTCGTTTTGACCATGCCAGTTTATACCAAAATCAGTTCTTTCTATTAATGCCGTGAATTCAAATCCAATTCTATACTTAGAATCAATTCCTTTTTTCTTTCCCTTGTAATGACCAGTTATTGTAATTGATTTTGAGTTTCCCTTCAATATCAATATGCCTACGATGAAGTAATGGGTTTCATCTATCTGATTAACACTTGTACTGTTGAATCTTACAAAATCATCGTTTTTTACATCAAAGAAATCTTCTGAACAGAGGTGTTCATCGCGTTCAGAATTTCCTGTAAAAACACTAGATAAGTTTCCTTTGAATTTAAATATGCTTTCTTGAAAGTTATTCGTATTCTTTTGTAGAATACTTCCTTCATAACCCAATAAACTTCCTGACACATCAGCGAACCCTAAATGTTTTACGATAAAAGAAACCCTTGAGTGCGAACTATCAATCTGCCATCTTTTCACTGCTCTGGTTTTTCAAATGAATATTAATAACTGAGCACCAACCTCTATATGGGGTAGGTAACTTACCTGTTAAATAAGAGAATTTCTCTAAATATAGTACTGTAAAATAACTACAAATAAGTATATAAGAGGGTTTCAGAATACCATAATATATGGCACATATTCAAGTGTAAAGCAGAAATTATTGACGAGTAATACCTAACTTTCGCATTCTGGATTCTAAGGTGGATGGAGCGACACCGAGTTTCCGCGCAGCTCCATATTTACCACTGACACGCCATTTGGTTAATTCAAGAACCTTTAAGAGATAATTGCGTTCCAATTTATCTCTCTCTTCTTTAATAGATTCCATATCAAATTCAGGATCTGATATAAGGTCAAGGTTTATGGCTTTATTAGAGATGCTAGGTTTTTCAAACCCAGGTACTCCAGATCTCCCGGGATAAATTTCCAATACTTTGCCCTTTTGTGAAATAATTGCTTGTTCTAAAAGGTTTTGTAATTCACGTACATTGCCTGGCCATTCATAAGAAAGTAATCTAGTGGTGGTGTTTTTGGTGAAGCCTTTATATGGTAAAGCATAACGTTCAGAAAACTGTCGAGCAAAAAAGTCGGCCAATAATAAAATATCATCTCCTCTTGAACGTAGTGGTGGTACAATAATCGGATAGCTGTTTAAGCGATAAAAAAGGTCTTCTCTAAATTTTCCTTTTTCTACTTCTTCAGCTAAGTTCCTGTTGGTGGCTGCAATGATCCGAATATCTAATTTAATGATCTTATTACTTCCCAAACGTTCTACTTCGCGTTCCTGAAGTACACGAAGTAATTTGGTTTGCAGATCTAGAGGCATTTCACCAATTTCATCAAGAAATATAGTGCCGTGATTCGCAAGTTCAAATTTTCCAATTCGCTGTTGAATGGCGCCGGTAAATGCACCTTTTTCATGACCAAAAAGCTCAGATTCTACTATCTGGGCAGGAATGGCGGCACAATTGACCTTAACAAGTACTCTGTCTTTTCGGGTTGAGTTCTCATGAATAGCCCTTGCAATAAGTTCTTTACCGGTACCTGTTTCACCAAGAATCAAAGTAGTAGCATCAACTTGTGAAACTTCCTTAATTTGCTGAAATACGGCTTGCATTGCTTCACTATCACCTACCATATCCCCAAAGTTGTAGGCTTCTCGAACCGCAGTTTCTAGATAGCTTTTCTCTAGCAGTAATTGTTCTGATAGTTTTTCAATTTCTCTTGAAGCTAGCATGTTATCAAATGAAAGGACTATAGTGTTTTCTAAGGAAGATAGCGCTTCATAATCCGATGGGAGAAATTTATAAGGTTGTTTGTTGAAAAGTATGATACTTAGTTTTGATGTTCCTCCACCCATAGGGAACTCTTTTTTCAACATAGATTTTAACCCCATATTTTGGATTAGTTTTTTAAAAGGCAATGCGTTCTGCTTATCTAAATCATTAATAAATCCTTTTTTGCCCAGTTTGAATCGAAGCAATTGGTTTTCCTGTTCTTTGACTTCATTTTCACTAAGACTATATAAAACCTTCATTTCTTTCATTCCTAAAGAACGATATTCCTTGGGCGTTATCCATTGATAATGTCCTGTGCTATTTTCATTGTCTTGTAAAGATATCATTGCATAAGTGAACGGCATAAATTCTTTGAGATGTTGCAAAAAACTGCCAAAAAAACTGTGATAATCTTTGATATGAGGAATGTTTTGTGAGAGATTAATTTCTAGAGCCTGCAATGCATTTTGCTTGGATACTTCTTCACTGGCAAGAATGTTCGATACGGCTAAACTTACTTGCTCATTTATTGCCTTATACATAGGTATATGTTCATCTCTGTAGAAGTTTTTAGTCTTTGAAAAAAAAACCAATATGCCAAATGGTTTACTATTTGAAACCAATGGTCCGCCAATGATATGATGAAAACCTGCAGCTAATAAATGCTCGTGTAAAGGTTCATGAACCTGTCTTTCTGCTTCTTCAATACTTATGGCAACTGGACCATTGTTTTTGAACCATTCTGTGATACTTCCTGAATGCTTAAATACCAATGGTTGCCCCCAGAGCTCTTCTGCCATATTAGGAACATGACGATGAATACTTTTTGTGTCATCAGTTAGCTCAAAATTATAATTCCCAGACTTATCAAGTAACATAATAGCCATTTCCTGAAAAGGAAAAACGGGTTGAACACTTTTAAATATTTTTTTGTAAAGACCTGTCGTTGAGCGAACTGAAGAAAGTGATTCGGTAATATGTAATAAGGTTTCACTAAACTTTTTTTCCCGAACCAAGTGATGTTGTGCCAGAATATTAGAAACAGTAACTGCCACCTGCTTTGAAATTGCCCTAAAAAAGGCAACATGTTCATCTGTGAACACGTCTTCAGTTTTAGATTTGAATGCCATCATTCCAAAAAGTTCTCCATTGGCAATCAAGGGACCTCCGAGTAGTGTCTTTAAGCCAGCAGCAACCATGTCCTTGTTTCTTGGATGAGATGTGTGCTTCGCCAAATAATCCATTGAGACGATTACGGGTCCATTATCCATTAACCATTTCACTGAAGTGTTTTCATGCTCATAACGCATGGCATTACCAAGGTCATTGATGGTGAGAGGTGTCTTGATATCAAAGCGTTCACTCAAAAGTTCATAATGCTGTGTTTTATTATCATCTAGGATCAAGATGCCCAGATGTTCAAAAGGTATAACTTTTTTCACTGGTTTGGTAATGGTGTTATATAATTCGAGTGGTGTGATTGCTGATGAGATGGCCTCTGTCAAATCTAAAAGAGTCTCACTGAAGTCTTTTTCTCGTGCTAATCTGTCATTTGCCAAAATATTGGATATAGCTATGGAGAGCTGTTCAACAATGTTTTTAAATAAGGTAAATTTACCCTTGTCAAAATAGTTTTTCTCTACTGCGTTGATGCAGAACATACCAAATTCTGATTCCCCAACCCTAAGATTCGCAGCAAGACAATCTCGATATCCTGCCTCCTTAAATTCCTTTAGTTTGAATTGATAGTAATCGGGATACTTCTTTTGTAAATCGACAAAATCAAAAAGAGTTAAATTGTTGTTTTTCGTATTCTGTTGCATCATCCAATCAATGAGAGAAGCCCTGTGCCTAAACAGGCTCTTCTCTTCGGACAAGGCAATATTCCAATTGGAAGGACTGATAGACGAGTCCAGGGTAACAACGTCATAGTGATATTCCTTATCTTCTGTAAGAAGAAATGTGCCTATATCAACAAAATTGAATATAGGCTTCAGATGGTTGTTGGTAAAACGTAAAAAGTCTTTGATATCTGTAATCTCGTTTACTTTTTGGGTAATGCTCAGTAGTTGAGTTTTTTCTAAGTTTCTTTGCTCTATTTTTTCATTGGCAATCACATTGTTAAGTGCTATGGCGACTTGTTCTGATATTGCACGAAATAGCTTAAAATTCTCATTAGAATATTGATTAGTATCTTTTGAATTAAAACAAATAAGTCCAATTTTTTGTCCTCCATAATTTAAAGGACCAGCTATCATTTTTTTTAACCCTCCTTCGAGCATAATATCCCATTGTGGGTTTGGGTATATTTTTGATTGTTCAGCTATGTCAAACAACGCAATGTCGTCTGTGTAAATCCAGGCGTTCTCATTGGCGCTGGAGTAATCAAATGGCCCTAGTAAGTTATTTTTACTTAGATTATCTTGTATGGGGTCTATGATGTCCTCTTCCAAAAGTTCATAGAAGCAATCCTGCTCTATATTCAAGTAGAATAATCCTGCATTATCAAAATTTAGGATGCTTTTGATTTGTCCAAAAATAAATTTGAACAAATCGTTTCGATTTGTAATATGTGATACAGCTGTGCTGATATTTAATAGGGTTTCCTTAAACGTCTTCTCGTTTTGAATTTGATTATTGGCCAGAATATTACTGACGGTTACAGAAAATTGTTCTGCAATGTTTTTGAAAAAGGGTAAATGAAATTTTTTGTAGAAATCTTTTTGCCTGGAATTAAGACATAAAAGGCCAAATGTTTCACCCCCTTTGGTTAAAGGAGCTGATATCATTTGTTGTAATCCTGCCTCTTGCATATATTTTAACTGAGGGTGATGCGTTTTCTTTATAAGAAATTCAATGGTATGGATGCTTTCAGTCCTACTCATAAGCCATTCTGCTGTAGACCCTTTATGCTGATACTTAGTATGTTTTCCGAGATTTGTTTCTATAAGCTGTTGTGCCCTGAGACCTTGAGCTGTATTTTCGTCAATAAGTTCATAGTGGTAATCCTTACTTTCGTCAAGGACGAAGAGACCAAATTCGTCAAAGGGTAAAATGGGTTTTACGGTATTAAAGAGTGTCCTGTAAAGTTCTTTTTCGCTGTTTACAGAAGCAAGAGCCTCGGTTATTTGAAGTAGGCTATCTTTAAAATTTCGCTCTTGAATAAGATTTTCTCTATCGATAATATTTTTAAAAGGAACACTAATTACATTTGCTATTTTTTCGAATAGAGGAAAATGTTCTGTGGTAAAACACTTTTCTTTTTTCGACCAAAGTATGAAGAGCCCGAACAGCTTGCCTCTGGAATACAAAGGTGTGCTGATAAAATGTCTTAAACCCGCCTCTAGTAAAAAAGGAAAATGAGGGTGTTTGTCGAACTTATTAAATAGGGTCTCAAGATTGGTTACATTTGTTTTATCAAGTAATGAATTTAGTGCTTCGTCTGGTGCTAAGAATCCCTTAATTCCTGCATTTTTGATAGATTCAGAAATTTGATTATAATTATACTCATCTACCGCAAAATCCCGATGTTCGCCCTTTTCATTAATCTCAAATAACCCAACATCATCAAAAGGAAATACAGTATTTACTTTTTCAAGGATTACCTTAAGTAAGTCCTGAGAGTTTTCTACCTTAATTAGAGCTTCTAAAATAAATACGACGTTAACATCAGAAGGTAAACCTTGAGAGGCATTTTTTTTGGATGTGGGTTCCATATTTAACTTCTTTTAGTATATTAAAAATCGTGAAAATTTCATGAATATCACGTATTTTTTTCATTTAATTTTCATGAATAAGTGCTGTGTCTAAAATTAACAACATGTTATTCGTTTGTTTTTCAGTGTTTTGCGGATTATTTGGTATTTGGTATTGATTTGGCAACTGGTCAATAAAAAAATAATTTACTATGACCACAAAGCAGAAATACATACCAAGCCTTAGTATTCATGAATTCGTAAAAAACGTGTTGCCCTTTTTGAGTGAGAAGTATTCATCAAAAATTCAGAGAAAAAGCGAATTCTTTATGTGTGACCTAGCGTCGGTTACTCCTGATTATTTGTTAGACTCACCTTTTATCTATGACTTTTTTACCATTTATTTTGTTGAAGATGGTTCAATCGCTAAAATAAATCAGTTGCAATCTCTTGAAATTGGTGAGAAGCAGATTTTCTTTTCTAAACCTGGCGAGATAAAGACATGGCAAAAATTGAATGACCCTAAAGGTTATTTGGTATCATTTACCCTAGATTTTTTATTACTATTGGTAGATGATAAAAACTTGATTAATACATTTGATTATTTACTACCTAATTCTCGCAGAAAATTTGAATTAAATGCTGCAAGATTCAAGCTTTATAAGACCATCTTTAACGAATTGCATAAAGAATTTACCAGCCCCAATAAGTATTCAAAAGACCTTATTAAATTTTGGATCTTTGTGATTCTTATAAAAACCAATCGAATGCACGCCGACGGAAGTGGAAGTGGTCTGGGAGTGTCCAAAAAATCTTCAGATTTTATTTATCACAAGTTTATGTTCATTATGGAGCAAAATTTTAAAGACTTAGCTGCTCAAAAGGTGGACCGACCTTTTATGGTGCGCGAGTTTGCAGATTTGTTGAATATCAATCCGACTTACTTGGGCGAATGCGTTCGCAAGGCAAGTGGAAAATCTGCTAAATCTATCATCAATCAACGAACGATTTTAATGGCTAAGTGTCAATTGCTTCATACGTTCAATAATATATCCGAAATCGCATATCAATTAGGGTTTGAAAGTTCAGGATATTTTATACGCTTTTTTAAGAAATATGAAGGAATGACCCCATTAGAGTTCCGAAAACAAGGACTTAGAACTTAAAAATATAATTGAAAAACTCTTAATCACTTTTTATGGTAACATTTGTCAGATTCCGAATAGCAGACGAGCATATCCTTCGATTCGTTGCATGCGTAAAGAACGCAATCAAACGAGTTTTCTCAAGCAGCGAAGAAGTAACCTGTGAGTTGTTTCAATGCAAATTTGAGCAAGAAAACTTTATTCTATCCATAAAGTGCAAAGAAGGAATAGCTAATAAGAATACTATTTCTGTCTTGATGAAATTGTTTCTTAGTCAAATTGAAGAATTTAAAACTGATATTTTGGAAATTAGAGATTATCAAGAAATCTGAAAATTACTTAAGGTATATCTTAGTGCAGCAAATTACTTAAGTCTTGGTCTGGTGTAACACTTCGATATACAAATGCCCACTGAGAATCAATTTTTTTGAACCTATCGTTCATGACTGAAGTTCCCATAAAGGAGCCGTTGGATTTATTGATGATATAAAGATATCCAGTGAATAGAGCTATGTCATTCTTTATTTCAACAACTGGATTTAAAATCAAATGACGAGTACCGCCTAGTTTTTGTGTCATTTCATAAAACCCCTTTAACCAATCAATGTAAGTTTTCGCTTCTTCAAAATTTCCGAAAGGGCTTTCGAATTTGCATTCATTTTGATCCCAAAGGCTTAGGTGTTCATCAAATAGACCATTGTCAAAAGTCATTTCTGCACGACTTTCCAGGTTCATAATTTCTTGATAATTGTTCATTTTCATATTTTTTTAAATAGTTACTTTGACTTTTTAGATCTTTGTACTGCTCCACATAGGGCTATACTTATTTCGATTTTCCCATAAAACCCAAACGTTAATAATAAGTAAAATGATTCCCATAACGGCGTTCGCTGGTGCCAAGAAAATGTTGAACAAAAAGATGCCAACCGTAATTGGAAAAATGATTATCGCACCAAGTGCACGATATTTTGGAAGAGCGAATAAAATTCCTCCTACAATTTCAACAATCCCTACCAGGGCAAACAGCCATCCGGAGGCAATCATGGCCTGAATCAGTTCATTTGCAGCTTCCGGCATTTCGATTGCTGGCATATGGTTGGTAAACTTGCTTGCTCCTGAATTGAGCATCATAAGCCCAAAAAGGATTGTGACAACGAGTAAAATTTTGTTTTTCATTATGTTATAATTTGATTAAAGTTTATTTTATTAATTATGGCGTCTTTAATATTCTGATTACTGTATAGGTATTCTACGCCGGGTTCTGTTATCTCAATATTTTTATCATGTTCTTCGATGAAATTCTTAATTCGGAAACGTTGTTCAAATGTATATGCACCACCAATAAGCACTAAATCTACCTTGCAGGTTTTTTTCATAATTTCAATACCTTCTTCTTCACTTAGGGCGCCGAGGATGCTGATATTGCCAAGTTGTGAAATGAGTTTTAAGACTTCAAGTCTTCTTGATGGATTGCCACCGAATAACAATATAGTTGGGGCGTCTTTGGTTCCAAAAATGTTTTCTATTAAAATCATGGTTTTACGTTGTTAAAATCGAAAAAGTAATGAGACGTTTAAAAAGTCACTGATTTCGGTCGGAGTGGGATTTTCTTCTACAAATCCTCCTGAATAGAAATGAGCATAATTTATTGTCGTGTTGATATATTCATTTAACCTGTATGAAAATTCAAAATCTAGCTGACTGCCCAAGTATTTTTTACTCGATTCATTAGGTGCTAATTGGGGGATTCCAGAGCCACCTATATAGATTCCATCTTCAGAAGAGACTCTCCAATACCATGTCCAATCTACCAAAAATGAAAAGTTGTTAGCTACGTTGATAGAAAAACTGGGATGTATATCCCAATAGTTGGCAGCATATAAAGCCCCTGAACCTCTATAATAGCCTTGTCTAGGATACATGGGGTTGAAAGTATTTGCTTTGTTGTCGGCGGCATCTCGGTCTCCAGTAAAGTAATCAGTCTTTAGACCAATTCTATGTTTAATAGTGGCGTCTGGTTTTAAAGTATAACCTACTTCACCAAAAAAACCAATAGCCAAAATATCGGCATCACCAATATTCCCAAATTGACCAGTAATTTCTATATCATAGTCCCATTGACTTTGAGTTTTATATAACCTACCACCAATAGAATGTCGTGTTTCTTTTCCTGTAGCATTAAAGAATTGCGACACATTATCTATAAAGCCTAAATAGTATACGTTTAACTTAGTATTTTTAAAGATTGTTTTTTTAGATTGCCAATAACTACCCCAAAAAGTCTCTTCGTTATCCCAAATAGGGTTGTCAAACACTCCAGATTTATTTGTACCATATTTTGTAAAAAAGGCATCTCCTTTCCATTTAGGGCTATCAAAAAGCAAGCTAATGCCTTCCCAATAATGTCTAATGTTTGGTCCTTCACGTATAGTAATTAGTCTACCTCTGCCATAATTCAGTTCCTGTCTGCCAAGTCTAAAGGCTAGTGAATTACTTTCGTTTTGGAGAAATTTGTAAACTGCAAAGAAGTTCAGTAAAAACAATTCATCTCTGTCAACTATGGAAGCTGGGGCTTCTTTAAAAAAATCGAAACCAGAAGCTGGTTGAATGAAGATTCTAAACTTGGTTCCTAGATGAATGTCTGCATGAATCATAAATCGAGTTAATAAATATCCTTCACCTTCATCTTCTCGGTTCAAAATACTTTCATAAAACGTTTTTATTTCACCACCTAGTGAAATATAGGTGTCCTTCTTTCTGTTAAGCGGGATAAACTTTATAGGATCAAAGAACAAGGAGGCTTTGCTGGAGTCTTTTAAGAATTCATAATTCTCTAGTTGTCTTAAAGGAATGATAGGAGGTCTCTCTAAGGATCTTTCTTGTCCGAAAGTCATATGAGTATTGGCTCCTGTTAGTAAAACCATGAGAATTATGAATGAGGTTTTTTGCATTAATTCTGACTGTTTTCAACTCCTTTTAAGTAATTATAATTCTTCATAGAATTTTAAAAGTTCAGTTACCAAATATTCTGGCCGTTCTTCTGCTATCATGTGACCGCAATTAGGGATGATACCTCCAACTATGCTTTCGCAATAGGGCTTTAATTGTTCGTGAGTATATACAGAACCATATTGACCACCAAGGGCCAATACTGGAACAATAATTTTTCCGTTCTTAATGGCTACCGCAAATTGCTCTGTTGTAGTTAATGCATCTTTGTACCATCCTACACTACCTCGTATTCCAGCTTTTGAGGCATAAGTGCGCATATATTCATCTTTATCTTCTTCTGAAATTGCAGACGGATTGTATAACATCAATCCATAGAGGTAATTCCAGAATGCTCGTTCATTACCTGAGATTAATATTTCAGGGAGATCTATGGCTGAGTTGAAACCAAAATGCCAATAGCCACCATGATTTTCCTCGGTGAATGTGGTAAATTGGTGAAGGTTCACACTAGGCAACGGTTCATCCAGATAAGTGATACTGGCAACTTCCTCAGGATATTTTGAAGCAAACAAATAGGTCGGTAATGCTCCCATATCCCAACCTATTATATGTACCTTTTCCTTGATGTCTAACTGTTGTATAATACCACGTAGGTCTTCAACAAGATTCAATCCATCGTAGCCTTGTTCTGGTTTATCACTATCACCATATCCTCGCATATCTGGGCAGACAACCATAAAACCTTCTTTTATCAATTTAGGTGCAACTTTACGCCAGGTATAGGAGGTTCCTAACCAGCCATGTATCAGAATTATTGGAGGTCCCGTGCCCGCTTTTCGAATATGTAAACGAGTATTGTTTACATATAATTTGTGTTGTTCGAATTCCTGAAATTTCATTTTGAAATATTTTAAGTTTAATCTTTAAATGCTTGATAAAAGCCACCCCATCCACTATGCTCCTGATACAGTTTTCCAACAGCCTCTCCTTCTGGCGTTCTCCAATCACCCATTAATTCAGATGCAAGTGTTCCCCAGGAAACCATGGTAGCTCCCGCCTGTGTCATACGTAACATGGCTGCATGTTCTACAAGTTTTTGGTCACTACCTGAACAATCTACAACTACGTAAGGTTCGTAACCATTATTAAGTAAATCGAGGGTTAACAATTGAGCGCAAATGTCAAGTGCAATGCCTCCCAAAATAATTTTCTTTCTACCAATTTTTTCGAGTTCTTCTCTAAATTTTGGTTCATCCCAAGCACTGGGTGTAAAACGTTCTACGGATATACCATGGCCAAGGTATTCTGAAACAAGAGGGTAAAATTTACCCCTGAAACCACCTTCTTCACCTAAAACAATGGTAGGCATCTTAAAAATTTGTGAAATTTTTGCGAATGCAGTTGCATTATTAACAAAAGTGCTTTTCTCAATGGTGCGTAACCCGGGATCAAACCCCGTAAGGAAGTCTACCATTACTATAGTTGCATTTTTGTGTGACAATTTTTCTGTGTAGCGACTTTTTTTATTCATATCTTTTAATATTTAATTCTTAGGTGATTCGGCTATGAATTTAGTTATTCGGGTTACTAGGGGGAGGGTCACAATCACAATAGGAATGACAATTATCCAGGTACGAAAAAAATTAGTCATCCATATCTCAAAAAAGTTTTCTGTAAATCCCTTATTCATCCAAAGCATAATCCCCGATAAGCTAGAACCAATGAAGAACGTCATCAATAACATGAACATGGGCATGTAAAATCGTGACGATAATTTTTTCCTCTTTATCACAATAGGGTTTTTTAAAATTTCCTGAGTATTCAAAACTATCTATAACCCTTTTGTATTTAGGTGCACTTATTAAAGCATTAGTTTCAATTTTTACACATGTAGGTTTTATCCAACCAGATCTGATGTAACACTCACAATTCCATCGTTTACAAAAACAACAGTGGAGATAGAAGTTCATAATACTTTAGGAGTAATTGTTGCTTCAAAAGAATATGGTGTTGTGGATGGAAGAGTAATATTGCCGATGGGGCAATTATCACAAGGAGTATACTTTGTCACAATATCAGGTGATGCGTCAAGTACATTCAGAATTGTAAAAGAGTAACTTTTAGGACCAGGGATTATCAAATTGTTTAAACTTATACCTATTATAATCATGAAAAAGATATTTATAACCTTAATAACTCTATCCTTAGTGCTCTCATGTAGTGGAGATGATGATGGAGGAGCAACCCGAGCACTAACAAATGAAGCTCTTGTAGCACCAGGTTTAGTATTTCCTACTCAAAATTTGACTTGCACAAATTTTAACCTAGAGTTTACATGGAATTCAATTTCCGATCCTGAAGGAGATGACATAAGTTATATCATCGATATCTCTACAGATAATAATTTTGGGAGCATATCATTTACTGCGGTCACCACCGAAGCCCTACAAGCTTTTACGTTAGAAAAAGGAGTTACTTATTATTGGCGTGTAAAAGCCAGAGATAGTGAAGGTAATGAGAGCGATTACTCCACCACGCAATCTTTCTTTACAGAACCAGATGCAGGTATCAATACGATTCCTTATGCACCAACAGCAGTTACACCTCTAGATGGAGCAACACCTACTGGCAACACAGTTTCTTTAGCTTGGGATACCACTGATGCCGATGGTGATACGCTGGTATATGATGTATATTTTGGAGAGACCAATCCACCACAATTGACGACTGAAAATATCACAACAACAAACTTTGATGTTTCGGTTGCTTCAGACACACAGTATTATTGGAGAGTAGTAGTGAAGGATAGCAATCAAGGAACTACCATTGGTCAGGTTTGGAATTTTAGAACCGAATAATTGCTAAAAAACTAGCCTCCGAATTAAACCTTTTAAAGTTTTATAAGTCTAATAATACTTAAAATCAACCGAAAAACCCCAAAATATGAATGTAAATAAACTAATAGCAATACTTGTATTTTCTGTATTGATTTCTTGTTCTGGTGATGAAAATTATGTAGAAGTGCCAGATGAAAATTCCGAAGGTATCGTAGATTCGTTGGTGATTCAACAAATATTTGGAAGTAATATAGATTTAGATAATCTAGCTAATTACGCCAATCAGAACATTCCAGATTATATAACCAAGGATAATACAAATACCAATGTGATTACCGATGCAAAGGCAACATTAGGTAGGGTTTTGTTTTATGATAAAAATCTATCTGTAGATAATACTATTGCTTGTGCAAGTTGTCATCAGCAAGCCTTTGCATTTGGTGATAATAATAATGTGAGTATAGGCGTCAATGGTGTAACGGGTAGGCATAGTATGCGTTTAATCAATACAAGATTTGCCAGAGAAACACGTTTTTTTTGGGATGAACGTGCTAATACATTAGAAGAGCAAACCACGCAACCTATACAAGATCATGCTGAAATGGGCTTTAGTGGCCAAAATGGAGATCCTGCGCTAGCAGATCTTTTGACAAAGTTGGAAGCCTTGGATTATTATCAGGAGTTATTTCAGTTTGTTTATGGTAATACAACCATAACTGAAGCACGTTTACAAGAAAGTATGGCGCAGTTTATTCGCAGTATACAATCTTTTGACGCTAAATATGATGTGGGTAGGTCCGTTGTTCAAAATGATAATCAACAGTTTCCTAATTTCACTGCACTGGAAAACGAGGGAAAAGATTTATTTTTTAGGTCACCAAATCAAAATGGAGCTGGATGTATAACTTGTCACGCGGCTCCAGAGTTTGATATCGATCCTATGAGTTTAAATAATGGTGTTATTGGTATTTTTGCAGATGCCACGGCAACCGACCTTACGGTAACCAGAGCACCAACCTTACGAGATATTTTTAATAGTTCGGGAATTATTAATGGAGCATTAATGCATGATGCCAGTATGGCTACTGCAATCGATGCAATAGAGCATTATAATGATATCGATGCCACGGGAAATACAAATTTGGATAACCGTTTGCGTGGCGGACCAGGAGGTAACGGGCAGAACCTTAATTTAACTATTGCAGAGATTCAGGCACTCGAAGCATTCATTAAAACGCTTTCAGGGACCAGTGTTTATACAGATGCAAAATGGAGTAATCCTTTTATAAACTAAACTTATCACTTAGTAAAGCATATCGAATTTAAGATTACATTATGGGAGTTGGGGACCGAACCATAATAGATTTGTTTACAACCGAAAACCACTCAAGAAATAGAGTGGTTTTTCATTTTCAACTGATTTATCTGAACAATGAGAGCATACATAATACTACTTTATTAGCTGAGTTAAATAGAATCGTTGAAAATATAGAAATACTGGGAAAAGAAGTCACTACCTAGATTGAAGTTTTAGGTGCAAATTTTGTGTAAATAAAAAAGAGTTACAGTGGTTTGTTTCTGTAACTCTTTGATTATTCTGTGACCTCGGCAGGATTCAAACCTGCAACCTCTTGAGCCGTAATCAAGTGCACTATTCAGTTATGCTACGAGGCCGTTTTGCGGGTGCAAATATAAATGTTTTTTATATAGTTGACAACATTTATTTCGACTTTTTAATAACTAAAAAAAGCTACTTGATATACCTTGGTGAAATAATACTCAAAGATATAATTCAAGTAGCCTGATATATAATGCATAAGCAATTGATTTGATGTGTAATTGTCAAGAATTAATCACTTTATTTGCTTTTGTTTGACATTATTTTCTTAGCTAAATCTGCTCCAATCAAAGATTGTAATAGATTCCCCTCGTTACCTTGTTTATTTCCGTCTTGGATATAGATTTCTGGTAATTTTAGTTCTTTAAGCTCTCTGGCAATATTAACAGAGGTTTTGTATTCCCATTCTGCGCGTTCTTGCGGAGTAAGACCAGCATTTACTAATTTTGCATTTTCATACGATTGTGCATCTGCCATGGTCTTTTGAGTTTTGGCCTTAAATTGAGCTACTTCATAATTTTTACGTTCCTCGATTAGGTTAAACTCGGCAACTTTAGCTTTGGTTTCTGCTTCGATCGTTTTTTGGATCTGCTCTTTCTCTAATCGAGCTCTTTCTGCAGCTTTTTCAGCTTCACCTCTTGCAGTTTCTTTTTGTGCTCGATAGAATTCACGTTCTGCTTGTTGTTTTTCTAATTGTGTTTGTGCTACTTCTTCTTTTTGAAGCTGTAATCGCTTATCAAAAGTAGACTCCCAATCAATTTCGGTCACAACAGCTTGCACAACAGTAAGTCCATACGCCTTAAGAGAGTTGCCTTTTTCTCTTACCGGCTGACCATTTTCGTACTTTATTCTAAAACGTTTCTGCTTAGATTCGTTATTAACTATCGTTCGCACCGTTGTACTATCCCCAATAGTTTCTCTGTTCTCGTTTGCAATATACTCTTCTAATACATACATACCATTTTCTAACTGATCTTTGAAATACCGGTCGAAATCTGAAGCTTGCCCTGAAATATAATCTTGAGCATCCATGAGCTTACATGTGTTCTTTATGGATTGATCAATATTTGGAATGATACGTGAACGGATCAAGTTTCTTTCTGTTTTATTACGATCGGCAACCGATAAAAATTGATCTTCGTCAACTGTATTAATACTAATTACTACCGAAGTAGCAATTCTGGCTTTAACCGCATCGCTAAATGCCCAATACTTAGCTACATCTACATTAGCATATTTACTTTGCTCTCCTAGTTCACCTTCTTTATCCGGAATCACATATTTTATAGGTAATTCAAACTGTATTGGTATAAGACGTCCCCACATTTTTGTATTAATCCCTTGGTTTACTACAGCTTTTTGGCTTCCCCATGGATATTGTACTGCGTAGGCCGTACCCGGTTCTGCATAAAAGAATATTCCAGAGACTACACTTAAGATCAAACCTAAGCCGATCATTTGAAAATTACGCTTTGTGGTAAACCATTTTAAAACTTTGGAAGTTGTAAAAATTGGTTTGATAATAAAAATGATGATTCCTGTAAGAATCATTATGATTCCTAAAAATGTTAACATATTAAATAGTTTAAAATGATTAATTGATTAATTTTTCCATTACTTGAAGTAGTAGTTTTGTTTACATGATTTCTATTTTTTTTGATTATTAATTAATTGTAATTGTTACTTGTTTTTTCAATATATCTGAAGAAAAAATACTGGCAAAATGTTTATACCAAAATCTATAAAAGTGATTATATGTATGTAATTAAAAAAGTAATTTTGGTTTTGATATGTAAGTAATAATTCTTTATTGTTGTTTTATATTGTAATTTAAAATGTGTTTTATGGTTAGAAAAATAAACATCTGAAGGGGGTTTTTGAGCAACTTTCTTAATTTAATGAAGGTTTTCCCTTTTTTTTGGTCATTTTTTTTAATTTTCATTATTTTCGGCCGATGAACATACAAGATTTTATAAGAGATATTCCTGATTTTCCTAAGCCAGGGATTTTGTTTAAAGATATTACTCCTTTGTTAGGTAACTATGAGGCGCTAACCAGTTGTGCAAGTAAATTAGCCAATCTCTCGCCAAGAGATATTAAAGTTGACAAGGTGATAGGAGTAGAGTCAAGAGGATTTATAATCGGAGGTATGATTGCGGAGCGATTAGAAGCGGGTTTTATACCTGTACGTAAAAAAGGAAAACTTCCATATGAGGTAAAATCGAAAACGTATGACTTAGAGTATGGAGATGATACTGTAGAGATTCATATTGATGCAATCAAACCAGGAGAGCACGTACTTATACATGATGATGTTTTGGCTACTGGTGGTACAGCTAAAGCGGTTTGTGATTTAGTAGAAGAATTAGGTGGGATAGTTGTTCAATGTAATTTTATTATGACCCTTGATTTTCTTAACGGAAGTGATAAGCTAAAGTATCCTGTAGCTTCTTTGTTGAGTTATTAAATTAAAAAAAGCTCTCGTTTGGAGAGCTTTTGGTTCGAATACTATAGTTATTCAATTACTTTTCTGTAATTGCAATTATAGCCCCATCTTTTGCCTTGTCACCATAAATACTGATAGCAGTTTCTGGTTTTAGAAAATCTACTTCGGCAAGTTGATTTGATTTTGCTAAACTATCTAGTGTTTTAAAGTCCGATTCTTTTCCGTCTATAATAATTAATTTTTCAATATTTGGATTGTCTATAAAACGAAATCTTTGGGTATTCGGATTTCCGAAAGAATGCATGGGTTGACCATTAAAAAAGAAATTACCGTTTTCATCTTCATCAAAAGAAAAGGATTTCATAATATGATCTTTGAACTTTTGAATATTAAAATGTCCATTAAAAGCTAGTGAATCTGTTTCTTCATCAAAATTATAGTCAAAAGCAAAATTGTGTTTTTTCATTATACTATCCATATCTATTTTTGGATACTTAAAACCGGATTGATTTTTCCAAGCTGCTATATCAAATATACCAGAATTAGTGATATATAGACTGTTGTCTTTGTAGCCTAATTCGATTTCAGAAATGGGTTGATTAGAAGATGAAGAATATTGACTTTTAGAGTTGCCTCTTTTAAGGATCAAACTCAAACTAGTAATTTCATTTTGATCATTATAATTAATTTTTTTAATGATTAGTTCTATACCGTTTTCTGCAAAAAATGTTTTTAGGTCCTCTAATTCTTTTTCAGATGTATTTTTATTAATTACAGCTGTTATTTCGTCTGATTGCTCTGGATTGGCAATTACTGGTTTGTTAGGGTTCTCGGTAAATGCCGTTAGAGAAAGCATACCTAGTATGCTTAACCCTATGATAAGCCACGTTTTCATACTAAATATTTTAGGTTGTTTATATAAGGATATCAAATATTCATCTTAAATACGAAATGTAAAGATGAGTGTTGCAAAAAAAAATCTTTGCGCAAGATTTGACTGGCTTTTTTTAGTCTAGTGCTCTTTTGGTGACATATAATCTCCATCCAAATATCAGTAGCTGAAACTTTGACGCTTTAGCTAGATCTAAACGCTTTTTGGTAAAACTAGGTAAGATTAATTTATTTGTTTTCGCAAGAATCGAAAATAGTTGTTTTTTCATCTTTCGAAGATAATAAAAAGATAAAAAACATGAGTTTTAATTCATGAACAATGCTATACTTATTTTATATTCGCAGGCAAATAATAAGCTATGATATTGAGTATACTTTATGTTGTAATTGGACTGGTTCTTCTTGTTGTTGGAGGGGAGTTTTTGGTGAGATCCTCTGTAGCATTGTCATTTAGGCTAAAACTTTCGAAAATGGTTATTGGTTTAACCGTGGTTTCTTTTGCAACATCTGCGCCAGAACTATTAGTTAGTATACAAGCTGCATTAGATGGATTGTCTGATATATCTTTGGGTAACGTCGTAGGGTCTAACATTGCAAATATAGGTTTGGTTCTGGGTATTACAGCAATCATTGGTCCGTTGGCTATTGATAGGGATTTTTACAAATTTAATTGGCCAGTAATGGTTTTGTTATCATTTGCGCTTTATGCACTACTTAATGATGGTGTTTTAAGTCAAATTGAAGGACTTGTGTTGTTTGTGTCGTTGTTACTGTATCTTTTTCTTTTAATTAGAAGGGCTCGAAAATTTTCTGATACTATGTTAGAAGAAGTGGATGATTCTTTACAAAAAACATCAAATTTTAAAATTTTTATGTGGTTGTTGATAGGAGGGTGTGCTTTGTATTTTGGTTCTGAGTTATTGGTTAAAGGAGCTGAGGATATAGCTTTAAAATTAGGAGTAAGTGAAGGCGTTATTGCTGTAACACTTATTGCTGTTGGTACTAGTGTTCCTGAGTTGGCTGCTTCAGTTATTGCGGCTCTTAAACAGGAAAAAGCTATTTCTTTAGGAAATCTTATAGGGTCTAATATCTTTAATATTGCTTCAGTATTAGGAATAACTTCTATGATACAGCCTATAGCTGTAAAAGATGAAACCTTAATGAGTGTTAATATATACTGGATGCTTGGTTTTGCACTGGTTTTATTGCCGTTGGCTTTTATTCCTAAAAAAATGGTGCTAACTCGTCCAAAAGGATTATTGATCTTTGTGAGCTATGTTATTTTTATTGCATTAGTATTTTTGAAATAGAAAGGAAGATAGATTAGATTAAATAATAAAAAAACCTCTGAAATTCTCAGAGGTTTTTTGCGTTTAACCAACATGGTGGTTAGTTCAAGTATGTTATTGTTATGCTATCAAAGCAGCAACATCTGCAGTTTTTACTGTTTTAACAATTCTAGCTGCAATTTTATATGGATCTCCGTTAGAAGCAGGGCGACGGTCTTCTAACCAACCTTTCCATCCTTTTTCTACAGTAATGATAGGGATTCTTATCGATGCTCCTCTGTCAGATACACCATAAGAGAACTCATTAATAGATTGTGTTTCGTGCTCTCCGGTTAATCTTTGATCATTAAATTCTCCATAAACAGCAATATGCTCTTTTGTTACAGGCCTAAATGCTTCACAAATAGTTTCATATACTTCTTTAGATCCACATGTTCTTAGAACAGTGTTAGAGAAGTTTGCGTGCATACCAGACCCATTCCAGTCTCCTTTAATAGGTTTAGGGTGGTATTCAATATAATAACCATATTTTTCAGTAAGACGATCTAATAAGTAACGTGCTATCCAAATTTCGTCTCCAGCTTTTTTAGCTCCTTTAGAGAATAATTGAAATTCCCACTGTCCACTTGCAACTTCTTGGTTGATTCCTTCAAAATTAAGACCGGCATCAATACATAGATCTGCATGCTCTTCTACGAAATCTCTACCGTGTGTGTTTTTTCCACCTACAGAACAGTAATACATTCCTTGTGGTCCAGGATATCCACCTACTGGGAATCCTAAAGGTAATTGAGTATTTTTATCCATAATAAAGTACTCTTGCTCAAAACCAAACCAGAAGTCATTATCATTATCATCAATTGTAGCTCTGGCATTAGACTCGTGAGGTGTTCCATCTGCATTTAAAACTTCGGTCATTACTAAATATCCATTTCTTCTTGTAGGATCTGGATAAATAGCTACAGGCTTTAATAAACAATCTGAAGAACCTCCTTCAGCTTGTCTTGTAGAACTACCATCAAAAGACCACATTGGGCAATCCTCTAATTTTCCACTAAAATTTTCTTCAATCTTTGTTTTACTTCTTAGATTAGCAGTTGGTTTGTAACCATCTAGCCAAATGTACTCTAATTTAGCTTTACTCATAATTAACACTTTATAAATTGAACTCTATATAGCTGCAAATTTAACTTTCTTTTTTATAAACATGAAAAAAACAAGGGGTGAAAGTGTATTTATTATTCAAATTTTATGAACACCCTACTTTTTTAGGGGGTATTTTTAAAAATCTTCAATTTTAAAAGAGCTTAATTTTCATATTTTCAATAGAAACTTGTTTTATATTTGCAATAAAATCCATTCAATTATGTCAACACTTAGATTTCAAGCCTTAAAAGAAACCTTAAATCGTGGCTCTGTGGCAGTTAAAGAAACAGAACGTCGTTCGGTATTATTTGGCGAAAATGTTTTTGATCAAAAAACCATGTTACAATCGCTAACTAAAGATGCTTATAATAGCGTAATGGATGCTATTGAGAGTGGTGCTAAGATTGATCGTAAGATAGCAGATCAAATTGCTTCTGCCATGAAGGATTGGTCGTTGTCTAAAGGGGTTACACATTATACGCACTGGTTTCAACCACTTACAGGAGCTACAGCAGAAAAACATGATGCTTTTTTTGAAACTATTGGTAATGGGGAGGCTATAGAAAAATTTGGAGGAGGTCAATTGGTGCAACAAGAACCTGATGCTTCTTCGTTTCCTCATGGAGGTATACGAAATACTTTTGAAGCCAGAGGATATACAGCGTGGGATCCAACTTCTCCAGCTTTTATTTATGGGACCACATTATGTATTCCTACCGTTTTTGTTGCATATACAGGAGAGGCTTTAGATTATAAAACGCCACTACTAAGAGCCTTGCAAGCAGTTGATCATGCAGCAACAGCAGTGGCAAAATATTTTGATAAAAATGTAAAAAAAGTAAATGCTTCTTTAGGTTGGGAACAAGAGTATTTCTTGATAGACAGTGCATTGGTTTATTCTAGACCAGATATAGTTATGACTGGTAGAACATTGCTCGGGCATTCTTCGGCAAAAGGGCAACAGTTAGATGATCATTATTTTGGAAGTATACCTACAAGGGCATTAAATTTTATGATGGATCTTGAAATTGAATGTATGTTATTGGGGATACCGGTTAAGACAAGACATAATGAGGTTGCTCCTAATCAGTTTGAGTTGGCTCCCATATTTGAAGAAACAAATTTGGCAGTAGATCATAACTCATTGCTAATGGATATCATGGGCAAGGTTGCAGCTAGGCATAATCTTACAGTATTGTTGCATGAAAAACCATTTGCAGGAGTTAATGGATCAGGAAAACATAATAATTGGTCTCTTGGAACTAATACAGGGGTAAATCTCTTAGGTCCAGGAAAAACCCCAATGAGTAATCTTCAATTTTTGACTTTTTTCATTAATACAATAAAGGCAATTAATGACAATGAAGAATTAATGAGAGCAGGTATTGCCTCTGCCAGTAATGACCATCGTTTAGGTGCTAATGAAGCTCCACCAGCAATTATGTCTGTGTTTATAGGAGATCAATTGACAGCCGTACTTAAAGAGTTAGAAGGTGTTACTGATGGTAAATTATCTCCACAAGAGAAAACTGATTTAAAGCTGAATGTTGTAGGTAAAATACCAGAGATTTTATTGGATAACACCGATCGTAACCGAACTTCTCCTTTTGCCTTTACCGGGAATAAATTTGAGTTTAGAGCTGTAGGTTCTAAAGCAAATTGTGCAAATCCAATGACGATTCTTAATACTATTGTAGCGAAACAGCTGGTTGATTTTAAAGAAGAAGTTGATGCATTGATAGATAAGAAAGGGTTGAAAAAAGATGAAGCAATTTTTAATGTATTAAGAGAATATATAAAAAAATCTAAAGATATTCTTTTTGAAGGGAATGGGTATAGCGAAGATTGGGAGAAAGAAGCAAAGAAAAGAGGGCTGAGCAATAATAAAACCACTCCTGAGGCTTTAAGGGCTAAGGTATCTAAAGAAAATTTAGCGCTTTTTGAAAAAATGGGCGTAATGAATAAAACTGAAGCCGAAGCGCGTTATGAAATAGAGATAGAAGAATATGCATTGAGAATCCAAATAGAAGGCAGAGTGCTTGGAGATATTGCTCGTAATCATGTAATTCCAACAGCGATTAGATATCAAAACATGTTGATCAATAATGTTTCAGGCTTGAAAGAACTTTATGGTAAAGATTTTAAAAAGTATGCTAAGGAACAAATGGAGATCATTGAAGAAATTTCTGAGCATATCGGAAAAATCAATACCAAGGTGAATGAAATGACCGGTGAACGTAGAAAAGCGAATAAATTAATTGATATAGAAAAGAAAGCTTCAGATTATTGTAATAAGGTAAAACCTTTATTTGATGAGATTAGATATAGTTGCGATAAACTAGAGCTTCTTGTCGATGATGAGTTGTGGCCATTAACAAAGTATAGAGAGCTTCTTTTTACGCGATAAAGTAAGAATTAACTGACTTACTTGTGTTTTTGATGGTTTTTGTGAAAAAATAGCCATCTGTTAAATCCTTAATGAATATGTGGGAAAACCCGTTTTTACGGGTTTTCCGTAACGTATTTCGTCGAATAGTTGAAGAATTAATAAAATAACTTCTATAATTTTATAAATTTGTCAATGTCAAAGTATGTAGTTTTTGACAATACCCCTAAGGTCTCCCCAAACAGTTTTTTATTGGATTTAAATTAAAGGAATAGGTTTTTCTAAGCTTTTTCTTATGGTAAGGTTTTTTAAAAAAGTAAACTCATAAATCACTTTAAATATATTACGTATGAAAACAATGATTCTTAGTCTAGCGGCTTTATTGAGTGCATCAGTTATGGTTGCACAAGCAAATGCTAGTAATGTCAGTCAAGCAGGGGAAGATAATGTTGCTGATATTTCACAAGTTGGAACTTTCAATTCTTCTTTGACAGTTCAAGAAGGAGGAGGAAACAACGCACAAGCGATCCAGGGTGATGCATTCGATTCTAGAAATGGTATTGTAGAGCAAACTCAAATAGGAGATAAAAATACTGCTTTTGTTAAACATGAAGAAGATGCTAATCAGGTGTATCAATTGCAAGTAGGTAACGGAAATTCTGCTAGTGCCACTCAAAATTTAGCCTTTTTTGGAGGAGATAATTTTGCTATTCAAACTCAAGAAGGCGATGGTAATAGTGCGGTAGTATCTCAAGAGGGATCTACTAATACAGCTTTTCAAGAGCAAATAGGAGATGGTAACTCTGCAACATCTACGCAAGAAGGTATAGATAACTTTAGCGATAGCAGTCAAGAAGGAGCATTTAATACTTCTACAATTGCGCAAGTGGGTAGTTTTAACTTTTCGCAACAACTTCAGTTCGGAGAAGCTAATATGGCTGAAGCTGAGCAGTGGGGTACTAATAATGTTGTGATCCAGGATCAACAAGGTGGAGGAAACGTTGCAACTTCTATTCAAGGAAGTGTTTCTTTTGGATCAAGAGGAGGAGAAGTACAACAAGTACAATTAGGAGACGAAAATGAAGCGTTTGCTAACCATGAAGAAGATAATAACACAATTCTTCAAGGACAATTAGGAGATGCAAATAGCGCAAGCGCTGAACAAAATTTAGCATCTTTTGGAGGTGAGAACTTCTCAATCCAAATCCAAGTTGGTAACGGAAATGTAGCTGAGGCAACTCAAAATGGAAGTAATAATACTTCTGATCAACTTCAATTAGGAGACGAAAACTTGGTATCTGCGGTTCAAAATGGAACGAATAATAGTTCTGATCAAGATCAAGATGGGTTAGGTAACCAAGCTAGTGCATCTCAGGATGGTTCTGATAATGTAAATATCCAAAATCAAGTAGGAAGCGGTAACGTGGCGACTTCTATCCAAGGTAGTTTCTTGTTTGATTCTAGAGGTGGTTCTGTAGATCAGTTCCAGTCTGGTGAAAGAAATAATGCATTTGCTCAGCATGAAGAAGATAACAACACAGTTACTCAAACTCAGTTAGGAAATGGAAATAGCGCTTCTGTAACTCAGAATCTATTATTCTTTGGAGGTAATAACTTTTCACAGCAATTCCAAATTGGTGATGGTAATATAGGTGAAGTTTCTCAAGAAGGTGATTTTGGTATCCAAGGAGAAAATAATATTGCTAGCCAAATACAGTTAGGAGATGAGAACCTTGCAATTACATCACAAAATGGTGCAGGTAACATCAGTGATATTTTCCAATCAGGTAATGGAAATGTTGCTCAAGATACTCAATTCGGAACTGACAACTTTACATTTGTTACACAAACAGGAGATGCGCATAATAGTGTAATTCTTCAGGTTGGATCTAATAATTCTTCAATAGTAACACAGTCTAATGGTGCTGGAGGATTTTAATAAGATTTAAGTAAAAAAATTAATATCTTTAGAAGAGTTATGCTTATGATAAAAATAAGCATAACTCTTTCTTAGTTTTTTAATTCCGAAAAGATGAAAAACACGATTTTAAATACACTCGCGATTGTTTTGCTTTCTACATTGGTTGCTTTTGCGCAAAGTAATGAAGAAGGTGAAATTTCGATTACCGATCAGGATAAGTTTATTGCATTATCCCAGGTAGATAATATAGTGTCTCAGGGTGCAAGAAATCAATCTTCGCTTTCTGAAGGAGTAAATTCTATTTTTATTCAACAGATAGGAACTGACAATGTTGTTTTTTCTAATATTATTGCAGAATCTTCTGATATAAAAATAGTTCAGAATGGAGATCAAAATACAGTTGAGATTAATGAATCAGCAAGAGAGATAGAAAAAGCAATCACACAAAATGGAAACAATAATTCTGTGGTAGACTTCTCTTTTAATTCAGAAATATCGACCAATCTTCAACTTATTCAAGAAGGGGATAACTTGATCTTTGAACGTTTTGGTGGCAATGAACTATCCAAAAACCTGAAATTTAAAATGTCTGGAGATGCCAAGACCATAATTGTTAGAAGTTTTTAAATGTCATATACTAAGTCATGAAACTGAAATTCATTATACTCTTTAGCTTGATATTTCAGGTTTCTATAGCTCAGTTTGTTAATATTGATGTTGCGGCAAAGATTAAAACAGAAACTATTGATGATGCTGTTTCTATTACAAGTACCGCAACTAATACTACAGAAGTCTATAAGAGCTTAAATTATGTATTCACTGTTTTTAGAACTGATGCTCAAAATAATACGTCAAAAAATAACCAAGAAGGTAGATTTACTTTAGAGGCTAATGAAAGTAAAGAACTATCAAAAATTTCACTAAACATAGATAGTACAGATAAAGTTATATTGCTTTTACTTATTTATGAAGATGATAAAATCATTGCTAAAGATCGCATAGCATTTAACGAGCAAATAAAAAAAAAGCCTCAAAAAAATGAAGAAGAATCATCAGATGATGGATTAGAGTTAAAAGGTATAGTCGTCGAAGAGACAAAGACAAAGCCTGGTAGAGACTTTTATGATTTTTTTTATAATTCATACACACTTAATCAAATAAATGGGAATAAAGTTGTGGGAGTGTATGAAACTTTAAGTTTTGGGCGTACAACAATAATTCAAGTCAAGATTGAAGATAATGTACTTCATAAATTTTTAAGCAAACCTGACCTTGAATATTTAGAACAAATGTCGAAAATCTCAATACGAAAAGTATATAAATATTTTAAAGACCTCAAAAAACAGAAAAAGGATATTTTTCGATATTAAAAAAGTATGTAAGGATGAAATCAATTGTAATAACTATATTTCTTATTTTTTCAGTCTATGGTCTCTCTTTTGGCCAAGATCTGGTATACAGACCTACAAACCCAGCTTTTGGAGGAGATACATTTAATTATCAATGGCTTCTAAGTTCTGCAGAGGCCCAAAATAAATTTACAGATCCTGATGAAGCATCTAGAGATGAAAGATCGGATCTCGAAAGATTTACCGAAAGTTTAAATAATCAATTACTAAATGAAATATCAAGATCATTATTTAATGATCAATTTGGTGAAGACGGCCTTACTGAAGGTACGTTTAGTTTTGGGTCACTTTTTATAGAAATCTTCCCTTCTGGAGAAGGTTTGGTGATCAATATTTTGGATACTAATACCGGAGATCAGTCCCAAGTAATAATTCCTAATTAATTTTTAATGTACGATAAGTTTTATAAAGTAATCGCAATAATTTCTTGCGCACTTTTATTATCCGGATGCGGAGCATATTTTAATCAACCTATTCAGATAGAAACAGCTAGAATTGGAGAGGATACAGAAGTGACGGAAATACTAAGAAATATTCCTCCTCCAGTAGAACCAGTGGTTGTAGGCGTGTATAAGTTTAGAGATCAAACGGGTCAATATAAACCCACTGAAGCTGGAAGTACGTTTAGTACTGCAGTCACACAAGGGGCAACTACAATTTTAATAAAAGCGTTAGAAGACTCTAAATGGTTTGTACCTATAGAAAGAGAAAATTTAAGCAACTTACTCAATGAGCGTAATATCATTCGTTCTACCAGAAAAGAGTATAGAAAAACCAAAAATCCAAACGAACCCCAATTACCACCATTATTATATGCGGGAATTATTTTAGAAGGAGGTATTGTTTCTTATGACTCAAATATAATTACAGGAGGTCTAGGAGCCAGATACTTTGGTATAGGTGGATCTACCCAATATAGACAAGATAGAATTACGGTATATTTAAGAGCAGTGTCAACATCTAGTGGAAAAATTTTAAAAACCGTATATGTATCTAAAACTATTTTATCACAAGCACTAGATGCTAACTTTTTTAGATATGTGAAATTTAGAAGGCTGCTTGAAGCTGAAACTGGCTTTACCAAAAATGAACCTGCTCAATTAGCTGTTTCTGAAGCTATAGAAAAAGCTGTAGAATCATTGATCATAGAAGGAATAGAAGACAAGTTGTGGGCGGTTAAAGCAGAACCTGAAAAAATTAATGAACTTATCGGGAACTATAAAGTTGAAAAAAGTGAAGCACAAAACACAGCATTATATGATCGATACTTCAAGGATAGAAGATCTCAAAAATCTATTTTTATAAAAGGAGGTACTGCGCTGATAAGTGGAGATTATAATAATCCCGAATTTACGTATTCTGCAGAAATAGGGGTAAGATGGTATTTTAACCCATACCTTAATCTAAATGCTAGTATTAATAAATTTGAACTTACAAACGAAAATGCATTTTCTGAAGGGTTTAATGCTATCGGAGTTAATGCAGAATTGACATTATTACCATTTGAGAAAATATCACCCTTTTTCTTTGGTGGAATCGGCGTAGTAAATGATGATGATTTTGATACTAGTGCGTTTAAATTCCAATATGGTGGGGGAGTCGAATATTTAATTTCTGATAATATTGGAATTTCGGCTAATGTATCTCAACATCTTGTTTTAAATGATGAACTAGACAATATAGCACAAGGAAAACGAGACGACCAATATTTTAATTTTTCTTTAGGACTCAACTGGTATTTTGGGAAACCAGTCAAAAAGGATGGAGTAAAAAATTAAAATAGATATAGTTTCTAAAGTATAAAATTATTAAGTAAATGAAAGAATTTATTATAAAAATAGTAAGCATTTTTGTCATGTTGACCATCGTATCCTGTAGTGAAGATACTATTGATTTAGTCGGGTTAGGATCGGTCAAGGGACGTGTGGTTAGAGTGGGAACAAACGAACCCTTAGAGAATGTGAAAATATCTACCAACCCAGGAACCAGTACAGTTTTTACAGATGCAGATGGCTTCTACCGTCTAGAGAATGTGCCTTCGGGAGATTATTCGCTATCGGCTCAACGAGAAGGTTTATTAGCAGTTTTTGAAGGAATTACGATAATCTCTAATAGGGAGTTAGAAGTCGTTTTTGAAATGGATATAGAAACTGCAGGTAATAGACCACCTAATGCGGCTACATTAATCACGCCGGCAGATAATTCCGTGGATCTTCCTGTAGATGTAGAATTAGTGTGGAGCGCTAGTGATCCTGATGATGATACATTAACCTACACCGTAAGTTTAAGAAATGATGAAAACGCGACGGTAGAGCGTTTTGAAAATATAACAGATACAACATTTACATTGTCTGGACTTTCTTATGGAGTAAAATACTTTTGGGATGTTGCAGCAAATGATAATATAAATAGCCCGGTAAATAGTGCTACTTTTGCTTTTGAAACGGCAACACCTCCTAATAATAGGATTGTTTTTACACGATTAGTAGAGGGTAATAGTGTTATTTATTCTGCTAGCGAGAGTGGAGGTACTGTAATTTCACTTACTCCTACTTCAAAAAATAGTTTTAGGCCTCGAAGAAATCCTAGTACTGGTAAAATAGCATTTTTACAATCTGTAGGCTCGCAAACACATTTATTTACTATGAATGAAGATGGTTCAGAAGTTAAACAGGTCACCTCTTCAATAGGAGTATCTGGATTTAACCTAGAAGAAATAGATTTTTCATGGGATGATAACGGAGCAAAACTATTGTTCCCAAATCAGAACAGATTGTATTCTATTAATGTCGATGGTAGTGGTTTGGAAGAGATATATCAAACAACAGGAGATCTTATTACAGAGGTAGATAAAAATGAAACTACCGGGATCATTGCGTTAAAAACTAATAATCTGGATGGATATGCTGTACAGATTTTTACAATAGACGAGTCAGGCACAGTGCAAGATGTGGTATTAACAGGGCAGAACGGTGCCGCCGGAAGTATTAATTTATCAATTGATGGAACTAAATTATTATATAGTAGAGATATATCGGGTACAGAGAACCCTTTAAATTATCGTCAATTAGATTCCAGGGTGTTTGTGTATGATTTTGGTGCGATGACAAGTACAGACTTATCTACAAGTAAAGTGCCAGGAACTAATGATTTGGATGCCAGATTTTCTCCAAACGAAGCCAGTATTATTTTTGTAAATACATCTAATGATGGTATTTCTGCAAGAAATGTTTTAACAGTTCCAATTTCAGATTTGGACGCCAGAACTACAGTGCTTGAAAACGCTGCTATGCCAGACTGGGAGTAATAATCCAACTTGATTTCAAAACATCTAAAATCCGAATCTTAATTGTAATTCAATTGCGATTCGGATTTTTCTGTTTTCAATTTAGTCTTTGAATTAAATTGAATTATCTTTGCGCTTTAATTTCAATACCATGAGTCAAGAAGTAAGTAAACGCTACGCACAACGAGGAGTTTCTGCATCCAAGGAAGATGTGCATAGTGCAATCAAGAATATTGATAAAGGACTTTTTCCGAAAGCATTTTGCAAAATTGTCCCTGATTATCTTACAGGTGATGATGATTATTGTCTTATTATGCATGCAGATGGAGCCGGTACCAAATCTTCTTTGGCATATATGTATTGGAAAGAAACAGGAGATCTTTCAGTATGGAAAGGTATAGCGCAAGATGCATTGATCATGAATATAGATGATCTTTTATGTGTAGGTGCAACCGATAATATCATGCTGTCTTCTACGATAGGTAGAAACAAAAATTTGATTCCGGGAGAGGTACTGTCTGCAATTATTAACGGCACCGAAGAACTTCTTACAGAACTTGATAACTTTGGAGTAAAAATTCATTCTACAGGAGGAGAAACTGCAGATGTTGGTGATTTGGTAAGAACTATTATTGTTGATTCTACGGTTACCGCTCGTATGAAACGAAAAGACGTTATCGATAATGCCAATATAAAAGCTGGTGATGTAATCGTTGGATTAGCGTCGTTCGGTCAAGCAAATTACGAAAAAGAATATAATGGAGGTATGGGTAGTAATGGTTTAACCTCCGCCAGACACGACGTGTTTAGTGAGGTATTGGCCAAAAAGTATCCAGAAAGCTTTGATCCCTCAGTTCCTCAAGAATTAGTGTATTCTGGTAATACAAGCCTTACAGATCAGGTTAAAGGTTCTCCATTGGATGCTGGAAAATTAGTGTTATCTCCTACGCGAACGTATGCTCCAATTATTAAGAAGATATTGTCAAAGTTTGATAGTAAGACTATTCATGGAATGGTTCATTGTAGTGGAGGAGCGCAAACTAAAATTTTACATTTTGTCGATAACTTACATATTGTAAAAGATAACCTATTTGATGTTCCGCCATTATTCAAATTAATACAGGAGAATTCAGGTACAGATTGGAAAGAAATGTACCAGGTATTTAATATGGGTCATCGAATGGAGGTGTATGTTTCTCCAGAAATTGCTGAAGAAATTATTTCAATTTCAAAAAGCTTTAATGTAGATGCACAGATCGTGGGTAAGGTTGAAGCATCAGATAAGAAAAAATTAACTATCAATAGTGAATTTGGAACATATACGTATAGTTAAGATTATTTCATTGAGGTAGCATATTTATTTCTTAAAAATTCTAATTTTGGATGAATATACTTCTTGCAAAAAGGTTTTTCTGGATTTTTGATATAGTAGTCTAGAAGCTCTTGTCTAGAAGGTGAAAACTCAAGAAAAGGCAAGGTTTTGGTAATAATTGGAGCGTTAAAATTTTGCTGTTGCTGGTCTAAATGATGCTCAATATCGTTTTTATCGGCTTCTTCAAAATAGTAAATTGCACTTCTGTATTTTTTTCTAAAGCTATGGTTGGCTGTACTTTTATGTGTGTGTAAATGAATTTCAATAAGATCTTTTAATAGTATTACCATGGGATCATAAGATACAATAACAGCTTCAGAGAAATAGTGTTCATTGCCTGTACTTTTAATATATCCCTGTGCTACTTTAGTCACTCCTTTTAAGGCTTGAAAAACAGCTTCTGTACACCAGTGACAACCTCCTCCAAATCCAATTTTTTTTAATTCCATTCCAGATTAAAGATATTAGATTTAAGAAAAATAGCCTAAAAATATTTATGATATTATAGCGTTATGAAATCATAAACACCTAATGTTATGAATACCCCAATCTTATATTCAACCATTTTGCTTTTTGTGTTTCTGGTTTCTTGTTCCTCAGATGATGCAGAAAACTCTTCTACAAACTCTAATTTTCCCGGAGATACGGAGTTGGCCGATGCAGAAAACATTCAGCTGTTTCCAGAAAATCATCCATTAAATATGGATATTTCTAATAGTCCTATCGATCCCAATTCTGATTTAATTTTGAATAACATCGGTCTTAGCGAACATCTATTTGCTGATTTTGGTAGTGGATTGTATCAAGGTGCTCCGATAGGGATACCTTATGTAGTAGTTAATAACAATCAACCTTTGGTACCAATTACATTTAGGGCTAATTCGTATGATGGTAATTATGGGGATGAAAGTGATCAAGGACCATTCCCGATTCCCTTAAATGCACCTATTGAAGGGAATGGGGCAGGAGATAGTCACATAATTTCTGTAAATATTGAAAACGGAATGCTCTATGAATTATATAATGCCTCACAGTCTGGTGCCGGGTTTGAGGCTTCCTCAGCTGCTGTTTTTGATTTAAATACTGTTACCTATAGACCAGATGGCTGGACCTCGGCAGATGCTGCCGGATTGCCTATATTTCCTTTATTAGTTCGTTATCCAGAAATCGAAAAAGGTGAAATTGATCATCCAATTCGTTTTACAATTGGACGTAATAAAATATATGAAGGTTATGTATTACCAGCAAGGCATCTGGTTTCTGGAGAAAGAAGTGATGAATTGTTACCTTTTGGAGGAAGATTACGTCTTAAGGCAAATTATGACATTAGTAGTTTTTCTGAAACGAATCAAATTATTTTAAGAGCCATGAAAAAGTATGGGCTTATATTGGCTGATGTGGGTTCTGATATTTTTATCACAGGAGCTCCCAATGATAATTGGGATAATGATGACCTAAGAAATCTACAACAAGTCACTCTCGATAATTTTGAAGTTATCGAATTAGGAGAGATTTCTACTAGAGTTAATTAACCTCAAAAACTCAGAATATAGAGTTATGAAAATAACTCGTTATCTATTTTTTTTGTTTTAATCTGGGTTTTCTCTTCTTGAGAATCTACAAGTTCTATCTTGTTGTCCTGGTCGAATTTTCCTGATTTTTTTTGAAAAAGAAAAGGAACTGGAACTAAACAGGCTATCATTATAAATAAAATTAGAGCCAATCTCCTTAATATTTTTTTGAATCTTTTCATGCGGTAAATGATAATATGTGTCATCATCTTTAGGGTTACGATGTGAACGTAGAAATACTCTAAATTGATTTTGATACGATGTATAACAGGGTTATACTAGTTGAAAAGACTCTTCTTCGTCTGGGTAGGAGATTCTAATGATTAATCTGTCTAAAAAAGAAAAAGTGAGTAAGTAGGTGTTGATCGTTGTTCTTGCACTATGCGTATGTAGCTGTGCTAATGTGTTGTGTTTTTTATCAACAAAGCAGTGATCTATATGCTGTTTTAATTTTTTTTGGTAACAAACAGTACTAAAAGGTTGTTTCTGTTTAGGTTGAATTGTAAGTTCTGAAGTGATTTGTTTAACTTCTGGGGAATTGTAATTAGAAAACCCTTGTAAACAGAATAAAACAGCAATAAGAAAAAACCACTTAGTAATCGAGAAATGATGATATGTAATGTTGTATTTTTTCATATTCATTTCAAAAATACGATTTTGTGAAAGAAAAGTATATATAGTAGCCCAAGAAGGTATCGCCTTTTGTGCAAAAAAACCTTACTTTTGTATCTTCCATAGTTAGGATAGAAATATTATGATTGATAAATTAAATATTGTAAAGCAACGATTTGATGAAGTGAGTGATTTAATCATTCAACCTGATATTATTGCAGATCAGAAAAGGTATATAAAGCTAAATAAAGAGTACAAAGATCTCAAAGCACTTATGGATGAGAGAGATCGATATATTGAACTTACCAATAATCTTAAAGAAGCTGAGGAGATAATTGCAGATGGGAGTGATGCAGAAATGGTAGAAATGGCCAAGATGCAACTGGAAGAAGCAAAAGAAGAACTTCCTGGATTGGAAGAAAAAATTAGATTTATGCTGGTTCCAAAAGATCCTGAGGATGCTAAGAATTGCGTGGTTGAGATTCGTGCAGGTACAGGAGGGGATGAGGCTAGTATTTTTGCCGGGGATTTGTTTAGAATGTATACTAAGTATTGCGAAGGAAAAGGATGGAATACAAGTGTGGTTGATTTAAATGAAGGTACTAGTGGAGGTTATAAAGAAATTATTTTTGAGGTTAATGGAGAAGATGCTTATGGTACAATGAAATTTGAAGCGGGAGTACATCGTGTACAGCGTGTTCCTCAAACAGAAACTCAAGGTCGTGTGCATACCAGTGCTGCAACCGTAATGGTATTGCCAGAAGCTGAAGAATTTGATGTTGAATTAGATATGACAGAGGTAAGGATAGAAAGAACAACATCGACGGGTCCTGGAGGGCAGTCAGTTAATACTACCTATTCTGCTATTAAATTACATCATGAACCCACAGGGATGATTGTAAGTTGTCAGGATCAGAAATCATCGCATAAAAACCTTGAAAAAGCCTTAAAAGTATTACGATCAAGGTTATACGACTTGGAGCTGGAGAAAAAACAAGCGGCAGATTCTGAAAAACGTAAAAGTATGGTTTCTTCTGGAGATCGATCTGCTAAGATTAGAACTTATAATTATCCGCAAGGTCGTGTAACTGATCATAGAATTGGTCTTACACTTTATGATTTAGGTAATATTATTGATGGCGATATTCAAAAAATTATTGATGAGCTTCAGTTAGTAGAAAATACAGAAAAACTTAAAGAATCTAACGAGGTATTTTAACATACTGAATTGTATAGAATTTAAAAAGCCGATCTTCATTATGGATCGGCTTTTTGTTATTTTGTATACGTAGAGAGGTTCTTAAATAGTCTCACTCTTTTTGTTTAATGATCTTACTACAAAGTAAATACCGGCAATGATAAATGGAATACTTAGCCATTGTCCTGTTGATAATGCATCTCCTAGAGAATCTTCAAACCCACCTTGGCTTTTCTTTACAAATTCTACAAAAAATCGTACGGTCCATAATAAAATCAGAAAAGCTCCAAAAAGAAATCCTGGGTTATTTCGTTTATCGGTTTTCCAATAAATAAACCAAAGAATAATCGCTACAAAAATATAACCAAAAGCTTCATATAGTTGTGCAGGATGTCTGTACGGAACTGCATCTAGAAGAGATGAGAACTTGGGATTTTCAACAATAGCATTATAGGCTTCATTTACCTTTTTGATTCCGGTTTTTTGCACGGCTTCTGATTTACTATAATATTCACGAACAAACTTCACTCCAAACGATGAATCTCCTGATTCATTTCCAATAATTTCGGAATTAAAAAAGTTTCCTAAACGAACAAAAATAGCGCCAAATGCTACTGCGATAACGAGTCGATCCAATACCCAGAGAATATGTTTCTGGATAACATTCTTGGAATAATAATACATAGCAATGATGATCCCTATTGCTGCACCATGACTTGCTAATCCCTGAAAACCAATAAACTCAAATTCTGGCTTGAATCTAAAAGGTAAAATGATTTCTAATAGATTGTTTTTATAATAATCCCAATCATAAAAGAAAACATGACCTAAACGTGCACCAATAAGTGTTGCTATTACGGCATAAATAAAAATACTGTCTAATTTTTCTATAGATATGTTCTCACGGATGTATATTTTTTTCATTAAATACCAACCTAGTGAAAAGGCTACCACAAACATTAAACTATAAAAACGAATCATAAAAAAGCCAAGGTCTATTCCTTCAACTGGGTTCCAGATAATTTTTGAGAATATCATATAAGAGGTTTATTTTTCGAGAGTAAATATAGGTATTTAAATGAGAAATGTAGTATGTATAAAATTGCTAGAAAATGATGAAATTATTTTTCGGCCGATTCATTCTTTTTTGATAGATCTTTCACTTCAGGTACGGGATCATACCCGCTACCACCCCAAGGATGACAACTAAAAATTCTTTTAATAGAAAGCTTACCGCCTTTAAGTAAACCATGCTTTTGCAGTGCTTCGATAGTGTAATGCGAGCATGTTGGTTGGTATCGACAAGTAGCAGGAGTTAAAGGTGAAATCAAGATCTGATATAATCGTACCAATCCTATAAAAGGTGAAATCAGAATTTTTTTTATGCCAATTTTAGAAGCCAATTTTAGTGCTGTTAATGTAAAGAAAAACTGGTGCCTTCTCTACCATCTTTCAGTTGAATTCCTATTTCTAGAAGTTTATCTCTAATTTTATCACTTGTTGCAAAATCTTTATTAGCTCTTGCTTCTGCTCTTAGTTTTATAAGTAATTCTACCGTGCCAGATAGTTTATCACTAATACCCGAGGAGGTTTCATTAATATTAACAAGCCCTAGGATACCAAATGCAAAACCATCTAAGGCATTCTGTAGTAATATCAAATCAATATCATTAATTGAGGCTTTCTGGTCTTTTACATTATTGATGAATTTAACACCATCAAACAACTTGGCAATTAAAATTGGTGTATTAAAATCGTCATTCATTGCTTCATAGCATTCAACAATCCATTTAGTAACATCGAGCCCTTCCGTTTCTTTTGTTGCTTGCAATCCTTCTGCCGTTTGAATAGCCTCCATTAATTTATAGTACCCCTTTTCTGAAGCTTCTAATGCATCGTTAGAAAAATCCAAAACACTACGATAATGCGCTTGCATCATAAAGAAGCGAACAATTGTTGGGTGAAATGGTTTGCCTAAAAAGTCATTATTTCCGGAAAATAATTCTTCAGGAGATATAGTATTTCCTGTAGATTTTGCCATCTTTTTTCCGTTTAATGTAAGCATGTTCGCATGCATCCAATAATTTACAGGTGTTTGGCCACAAGCCGCTTCACCTTGAGCAATTTCACATTCATGATGAGGAAATTTTAGATCCATTCCACCGCCATGAATATCAAAACGTTCGCCAAGATATTTTGTGCTCATTACTGTACACTCTAGGTGCCAACCTGGGAAACCATCACTCCAAGGCGATGGCCATCTCATGATATGTTGTGGATCAGCTTTTTTCCATAGTGCAAAATCCTGAGGATTTTTTTTGTCACTTTGAGCAGATAATTCACGAGTATTGGCGATCATATCTTCAAGATTACGACCACTTAATTTTCCATAATGATTTGTTTCATTAAACTTCTGTACATCAAAATATACAGAACCATTAGATACGTATGCAAAACCATTATCAATAATGGTTTTAATGATCTCTATTTGCTCTACAATATGTCCGGTGGCTGTGGGTTCAATACTAGGTGGTAATGCATTGAAATTAGACATCACGGTATGAAAATCCAGTGTGTATCGTTGCACTATTTCCATAGGTTCCAACTGCTCTAGGCGTGCTTTTTTGGCAATCTTGTCTTCACCTTCTTCGGCATCATTTTCTAAATGCCCTGCATCCGTTATATTTCTTACATATCTTACTTTGTAACCCAAGTGTTTCAGATATCTGAACACCATATCGAAAGAAATAAAGGTGCGGCAGTTTCCTAAATGTACATTGCTATATACAGTGGGGCCGCAAACATACATACCAACATTGCCTTCGGTAATGGGTTTAAACGTTTCTTTTTGCCCAGAAATTGAGTTATATACTTTTAGTTGGTGGTCTATGGATAAATACAACGGAGCTCCTGCCATAATTTAAATGAATACAAAAATTTGTGTCTAAAATTGGATTAAAAGGTAGTATCTAGTTTGATATAATCTAAGAATTCTCTTCGTACAGATTCTTCTTTAAATTTGCCGCCAAACTCACTTGTTACAGTACTACTTTCTATATCGCGAATCCCTCTGGAGTTCACGCATAAATGTTTGGCATCGATAACGCAAGCAACATCTTTTGTTCCTAGAACAATTTGAAGGTCCTGCACGATTTGCATCGTTAATCGTTCTTGTACCTGAGGACGTTTAGCATAATAATCTACAATGCGGTTCATTTTGGATAAACCAACAACAGTACCATTTGATATATAAGCTACATGTGCACGTCCCACAATTGGTAGTAAGTGATGTTCGCAAGTAGAATATACAGTTATATTTTTTTCTACCAACATCTCACCGTACTTGTAGTGATTGCTAAATGTAGAGGCATCTGGTTTTCTTTGTGGATGAAGACCAGAAAAAATTTCATTTACAAACATTTTGGCTACACGTTGCGGTGTGCCTTTCAAGCTGTCATCTGTTAAGTCTAACCCCAAAGTTTCCATAATACTGGCAACATCTGCTTTTATAGAGGCAATTTTTTCTTTATCACTAAGTTTAAACGCATCTTCTCTAAGGGGAGTGGTAGCGCTAGTAGCTACATGATTATCACCTAGCGCTTCAATAGCTTCAAGGGCCTTGTCAATTTTCACACTTCAATTTTTTATAATTTACTAATATCCCTAATATTGAGGTTGTAAAAATTGTAATTTTTACTAGTCCCGCAATATTATGGTTTGCAAAGATACGATTTTGTTGTTTTACTTGGTAAAAGCTATGTTAAACAATTATATTTTACATATTTCTTGGAGAAGTTGTGTATATTTAAATCCCAAATATGGCTATAATACAAGAAAAATATAGTTTTTACGTTATATGAAAATGGCAAAAGTATTACCTCAAATCTTATTATATATAGTAGCTATTCTTATTTGCAACACTACTATTCATGCACAGGATAATGATCTGGCATGTAGAACTGCTAATCCATTTTGTTCTGATGCTTCGCAAGAATTAACATTTCCAAATATAACGGGAGAAGATATAAGCTTTCAAGGCTTAGGGTGTCTTAATACCACGCGCAACTCGTCTTGGTATTATATTCGTATAGATCAACCTGGCGAATTAATTTTTGATATTCAGCAATGGGTAGAGATTAATGTAAATAACACTTTGGATAGAGGTGAAAGGCAGCTAGATGTAGATTTTATCGCCTGGGGACCATTTCCAACGTCGTTTATAGATTGTGACCTGTTGGCTACTGGGTGTGATAACAATGGAGATGGAGAGAACTTGCGTCCAGAAGAATGTGTTAACAATGTTGATGATCCTGAGTATTATACTACTGGGCTTTTGGGTATGGATAATACGAATATTGTAGATTGTAGTTATGCCAGAACCCCTGAAGAAAATATTTTCATAGAAACATTTACAATTCCTTCTGCACAATCTGGGGAGTATTATATCATTTTGATTACTAATTTTTCTGATGAAGCCGGTGTTATTCAGCTTCAACAAACTAATCTTGGTGATCCTAACGCAGGAACAACTGATTGTAGTATCCTTGAGCCGGGAGTGGGTATGGATGTCGCGGTTTGCGGTCCATCCGAGTTTCCGGTTACTATAGAAGGAAGATTCCCTGATGCTATTGCTTATCAATGGAGAAGTGCAGACCCAGGAACTACTAATTTTACTTCTATTCCTGATCCTGAAGGAGGAGTGCCGTTTTTAGAAGTGAGTTCTCCGGGAGTATATGAATTAATTGGATATTCTGATACAGGTAGAACAGTTGAAGTAGGAAGAGATGATTTGGTGGTTTTAGATGTTTCTAATGCCGTAACTTCGGTATCGCATAGTATTGCAGAAGAGTCTTTTGCTGGTAGTTACACGATTACTGCGCAAGTTACTGCTGCGCCAGAGGTTCAAGCAGCGGGATTTGAAGATTTTGAGTATAGGCTTGATCGGGATTTAGGAAATGGATTTATAGTATACAGAGAATTTCAGGCCTCTCCTGTATTTGAAAATGTTCCTCCGGGAGATTATCGCATAACTGCTAGATATGCGAATTGCCCTGATAGCGAAAGAGAATCAGATATTTTTATGATTCTTGGGTATCCTAAATATTTTACTCCAAACGGAGATGGATTTCATGATACCTGGAGTCTTATCAATATAGAAGATCAATCAGATGCATTAATTTATATATTTGATAGATACGGTAAATTGTTAAAACAGCTACGCCCTGGTGGTTTAGGTTGGGATGGTACCTATAATGGTAAACTAATGCCGTCTTCCGATTATTGGTTTAGAGTAGAGTTCAATGAACCTAGAGATCCAAATATGAGACGAAGGGTTTTTGCAGGAAACTTTTCGTTGATACGATAATAAAAAAGGGAGGTAATTTAATTACCTCCCTTTTTTATTATGTATATTGATTTGTTCTTAAAAATTCATCGCAAGTGTAAACGTGAAATTGTCTCTATACGAGTCTATGACTGCAAAATTAGTGAAGCCAGATCCGGGGAAAAACTCTTCCTCTCTTTGTTGTTCTGAATAATCATAGGCAACGTCAAATTTAAACTTCCCAAAATTGTATCCTCCACCAATAGAATATCCTATTTTATCCCCAAATAACAGATCGTTTTCATAAGGACTTTCTTCGTAATTAAAACCGCCTCTAAAACTCCACTGACCATTTCTCCATTCTGTTCCTAGTCTAATTATTGAAACGCCTTGAAGGTTGTCGTTAATTTCTCTATTGACATTAGAAAATACATTACCTTGATCAGAACTAAGTTTTATAGATGAATAATCTTTATAGGAGTAATCTAAACTGATTAATCCTTGCTGACCAAACAAGAAAGCGATACTTCCCGTTGCAGTGGCGGGAGTGCGTAATCGATACTCTGGAAAAATATTAGTGACTCTTGGATCTACTAATGCTCGTCCGTTGGTGTTTCCGAATGTTTCTAATTGTTGTGTGGTTTCTTCTTCAATATAATACCAGGTTGGCGTTTCAAAAGAAGCCCCTAAACGAATCATTTGTGATACTTTTGCAATCCCTCCAATTTGAGCAGAAAAACCTGCTCCAGTAGTTGATAGTCTATTGGTAAAAGTTACTTCATTTACAATGCTTCCAGTATTATCATTTCGCTCAAAAAATTGAGTAACCTTATCATAACTTATAAAGTGAGAATTAAGATTGAAACCTATATAATAGTTTTGATTGATCTGTGCTCCTCCGTTAAGGGTAAATTTACCATTTAAGCCTGTACTTTCGAAGAAAAACTCTTGATCAAAAACACCTGGAGCAATGTTTGAAAAATATAAAGTGTTATCAGGATTGTCTAGATCGTTGGCTTCGATCAAAAAGGATTCGTGACCAAGAAAAGCTTGTTGTGCACTAAAACCTTCGTTTTCTCCTAAAAAGGAATATAAATTATCAATATTTTCTCCAGACCTAAGAGTGATTAAGTCTAAGGGGATTCCTTGTGCTTCAGCTAGAAAGTAATTATCTATTGAATTACTATAAGTGGCAGTACTTTCACTTCGGCCAAAAGCAAGAAACTCATCAGCATTATCTGAGGTTTGATCATAGGCTAATCCTAAAGAAAATTTATTAACTCCATTAGAATCTTTATTGTATTCATAAATGAAAACTGCTCCTAACTGGTTAAAATTTAAGTTCATGTCGCTATTATTAGAAAAGCCATCGAAATAATTTGCGTCATTATCGATTCTGCTAGTCGAGAGCGTAACTGAACCATTCGATTCTAAAAATACAGCAGATCCCGCTGGGTTGATTTGTAAAGCCGATAAATCACCCCCAAGAGCACCAAATGCCCCGCTCATGCCTCTAAATCGAGCTGTACCCATAATGTTTTGTTGGGAGTATCGTAGAGCGTCTGTAATATCTTGAGCATTCAGAAAAGACATAGATATGGTGCATATGAATAAAAATATTTTTTTCATCTGTTTTTAAGTTTTGAATTACAGAATATCTCAAAAATAATAAGACATTCAGAAAAGTTGTCTGATAATGATCAGGTTTAGATATGTTTTATCATTTAACCTCTTCCTCGGCCTCTGCTTCCTCCGCTTCGAGAGCCGCTGCTTCTTGATCTGCTTCCACCAGAGCGAGAAAAACCACTGCTGCGTGATGAACCTCCTCTAGAGTAGCCAGAGCTTCTGCTATTGGATGATCTAGACGGTGAATACCCTCTACTTCGACTAGGAGAAGAGTAACTTCTTGACCGTGTTGAAGAACCATAATATCTATTGGTTCCACCTCGGTTTACAGATGATGATCGGGATCGCGTACTGTTATTATAATAATTTGAAGATCTTGTCCTGCTTCTTGAATCTGCAGATACTCTTCTTCGATTTGTATAGCTTTGTCTACTTCTGCTATAGTTAGCAGAACTTCTTGACCTGGCATTATATCTTGAGTTGTATGCACCACGACTTCTGGTTGAATACGCATAAGCATTACGTGCGCCTCGGTTGTAAGCATAATATCGACCTCTTCCATAAGAACCACGATAGAAACCGCGATTAAAACCTCTATAGAAGCCTGCATAATATGGAGGGCAATAAAAACCACCACCATACCATGGGTTGCCCCATCCAAAGCCTAAGCCCCATCCTGGTCCATTCCATCCCCAACCAGCATTCCATCCCCAGCCAGCGTTCCATCCCCAGCCTGGGCCATACCAACCGTTCCATCCCCAGCCGTTCCATCCCCAACCGGTATTGAATAAATTCACATTAACCTCTGTAGGGTTGCTTCCCCAAGTAGGTTGCCCTGCTTCATAATTAATTGCAGTAGCAGTTGTGTCTGCGGTATCATATCCTTCACTAGAGTATGAATCAACATCTGTAAAAATCTCATTGTTTTCTATTACATTGTCTATTTGTGCAGATTTTTCTGAAAAATAGGACGAATAATAACCAGAGTTATTATTGTTGTTATTACTCGGTTGTTGATTTTCAATATTTCTTTGGCTTCTTGCTTCTCCATATATACCATCATTATGCGGGGTATATTCATAAGAGCCACAAGACGTCAACAAAAATATGCTGCCAAGTAGTAGGACTCCTATAGCACCATTTCTTTGAAAATAATTTTTAGACTGCATATCTTCTTATTTTATTGTTGAACATTACAAATTTAGTTAGTTTTGCGCTAATTAAATTATATTTAACAAAGCCACAACATTTGTGCCAAATAGCAGATTATGAGCAAGAATTTAACGAAGCGTAGTGAAGATTATTCAAAATGGTATAATGAATTAGTCGTAAAGGCTGATTTAGCCGAAAATTCAGCAGTAAGAGGATGTATGGTTATTAAGCCGTATGGGTATGCTATTTGGGAAAAAATGCAGGCAGAATTAGATAGAAAGTTTAAAGAAACTGGGCATCAAAATGCATATTTTCCATTATTTGTCCCAAAAAGCCTCTTTGAAGCTGAAGAAAAAAATGCTGAAGGATTTGCTAAAGAATGTGCTGTTGTAACCCATTACAGGTTAAAAACGGATCCGGAAGACAGCTCTAAATTGATTGTAGATCCAAAGGCAAAACTTGAAGAAGAGCTAATCGTTCGCCCAACATCTGAAGCTATTATTTGGAATACGTATAAAGGTTGGATACAGTCTTATCGTGATTTACCTATTTTGGTTAATCAATGGGCAAATGTAGTTCGTTGGGAAATGAGAACCCGTCTTTTTTTACGTACGGCTGAGTTTTTATGGCAAGAAGGGCATACGGCTCATGAAACTAGACAAGAAGCTATAGCTGAGACTGAGCAGATGAACAATGTGTATGCAGATTTTGTTGAGAATTTTATGGCTATACCAGTGATTAAAGGAAGGAAAACAGAAAGCGAGCGTTTTGCTGGAGCAGAAGATACGTATTGTATTGAGGCATTGATGCAAGATGGTAAAGCTTTGCAGGCAGGAACTTCACATTTCTTAGGACAAAATTTTGCTAAAGCATTTGATGTTAAATTTACCTCAAAAGAAGGAAAGTTAGATTACGTTTGGGCTACATCATGGGGGGTTTCTACAAGGTTAATGGGGGCTCTTATTATGACGCATAGTGATGATAACGGATTGGTTCTGCCTCCTAATTTGGCTCCAATACAGGTGGTTATTGTGCCTATATATAAAGGAGAAGAGCAATTAGAGCAAATTTCGGAAGTAGCTAATGAAATAGTAAATGATTTAAGATCTAAAGGGATTTCGGTTAAGTTTGATAATCGTGATACGCATAGACCAGGAGCCAAGTTTGCGCAGTATGAATTGCAGGGTGTTCCTCTTCGAATAGCTATTGGTCCAAAAGATTTAGAAAAAGGAACGGTAGAATTAGCTAGAAGAGATACTTTGACTAAGCAATTTGTTGAAAAGGATAATGTGGTAGATACAATAGAGTCTCTACTGAAAGAAATTCAGCAAAGTTTACATCAGAAAGCTACCGATTATAGAGATGAGCATATTACCGAAGTCAGTACTTTTGATGAGTTTAAAGAAGTTTTAGAGAAAAAAGGAGGATTTATTTCTGCACACTGGGACGGAACAATAGAAACCGAACAAAAGATTAAAGAGTTAACTAAAGCGACTATACGTTGTATTCCATTTGATGCAAAAGAAGAAAATGGAGAATGTGTTTACACAGGTAAACCCTCCAAAATACGTGTTTTATTTGCCAAGGCATATTAAGTTTTAGAAAAAAATAAAATAACACTTGCGCCATTAAAAAATAGTTGTATTTTTGCATCCGCAATTAGGCAAATAGATGGCCCGTTCGTCTATCGGCTAGGACGCCAGGTTTTCATCCTGGTAAGAGGGGTTCGATTCCCCTACGGGCTACAAATATTGAAATTAATTGCAGATTTATAACGAAAGCTATAAATTTGCAATCTTTGAAAGAGAAAATGGCCCGTTCGTCTATCGGCTAGGACGCCAGGTTTTCATCCTGGTAAGAGGGGTTCGATTCCCCTACGGGCTACAAATTTATAGTAAGAAATTTAACAGAAGAGAGATGGCAAATCATAAGTCAGCATTAAAGAGAATTAGAAACAGTGAGACTAAGCGTCTTAGAAACAGATATCAGCATAAAACTACACGTAATGCTATTAAAAAATTACGTGAAGCTGATAAAAAAGAAGCAGAAACTTTGTTTCCAACTGTAGTTTCTATGCTTGATAAGTTAGCTAAAAACAATGTTATTCATAAGAATAAAGCAGCTAACCTTAAATCTCAGTTGGCAAAGCACGTAGCTGCATTATAGTAGTATACGATTTTTGAAAGAATATAAGCTTTTCCTTTTTATAAGGAAGAGCTTTTTTTGTTGAATGGTATGTGAATGTGATATTACGTTGATTGTTAAGTAAGAGGGCTATCGATTTTTTTCTTCGATCCAACGAGACATAAATTCTGTACTTCTCATTGTGTGATACTGCAACATAGAGCCAATAAAATTAGTTGAACGATGCTCTTCAAGGTTGTTTTGAAGGGTTTTGATTTGAGATATTAATTGATTCGAAAATTTTTGTTTTTGAAATCTAGTATTTATGATTTCAATTCCGTTTTGTTGTGATTGTTGCCAGATATTTTTATTAGAATAGAGCCTCACTGCGGCTTTGGCAAAATGTTCTGGGTTATCTGCGACAAAACCATTCCAATCTGAATCTTCATCGAGCATTCCTTCGGCTCCAATGGTTGTGGTAACACTTGGTGTTCCGCAAAGCATTGCTTCTGCAAGTTTTCCTTTAATGCCAGCTCCAAATCGCAAAGGAGCAAGGCAAACTCGAGCTTTTCTTACTACCTCTTGTGCATCTGATGCTCTGCCTTTTATATAAAAACCTTCTTTTGGGTTGTTGAGTTGTGTAACTTTTGCAGATGGGTAAGCGCCATAAATATGTAGTTCTGTTTCAGGTATTTCTTTCTTGATTAGGGGCCAGATGGTCTCTTTTAAGTATAATACGCTATTCCAGTTAGGTTCATGCCTGAAATTTCCGATGGTGATAAAATGTTTTCTTTCTTCAAAACTAGGCCAGTCTTTTTTTTCTTCCTGAGTGATCGGTGGTAGTAAAAAAGGGACATAAGATAGAAGATCTTCTTTAATTTTAAAGGTATCTGTTAATACTTTCATTTCAAAATCTGAAATGATTAATGAAAGATCAGATCTATATATACTTGCAATCTCTCTTTTGGTAGCATCATTTATTTGAAGCTCTTCGATTCGAAATTCTCTCTTATTTTTAAATGCTTCTTGTCTGCTTTTGCGTAAACTGTGCAGATCTTCTGTGTTTAGAACTCTTAGCGCCTTAGGGCAATGTTTAGCGACTCTCCATCCAAACTGTTCTTCTATCATAAATCGGTCAAACATTACAATATCTGGTTGTAAATGCTTAATAAACCTATCAAAATTAGGGCTATTGATTTCAATGGTTTCTGTTGAAATATTATAATCTTTCAAAAGAGCCATGTGTTCGGTTTTTGAAGCCGGGCTGGCAAAAGTTACCTTCCAGTTATATGATAAAAATAACTCAATGAGCTGTAGCATTCTACTTCCTGCAGCAGATGAATTTGGCTCAGGCCAAACAAAACCAATAATTAGAATGTGATTCATTCGATATTTTTTAATCAAAAAAGCCTCAGTGGTATACTGAGGCTATGTTTTAATAACTGTTGATGCGTTATAGTTTAGAAAAAAGGGTTTCCATTTTTTCTTTTTGTTCTTTAGCAAGTTCTTGGTCTACTAGTATTCTACCACTGTGCTCATCTGTAATTATTTTTTTACGAGAGGCAATTTCCATTTGTACTTGTGGTGGAATAGTGAAGAAAGATCCTCCAGATGCGCCACGTTCGATAGGTACAACTGCTAAACCATTTTTTACGTTCTTTCTGATTCTTTTATAAGCAGCAACTAATCTTTCCTCGATTTCTTTTTGATAATCTTCTGATTTAGCAATTAAAGCTTGCTCTTCTTTTTCAGTTTCGGCTAAGATTGCATCTAATTCTCCTTTTTTATGAGAAAGGTGTTCATTGCGCTCAGCTAATTTATCTTTGGTCTGACCTATAATCTCATTTTTCTGAACGATCTGTGCCTTATGTTCTTTAATATGCTTTTCTGCTAATTGAATTTCTAATTCTTGAAATTCGATCTCCTTGCTTAAAGAATTGTACTCGCGATTGTTACGTACGTTTTTTTGTTGCTCTCCGTACTTCTTGATTAGCGCTTTAGCTTCTTCGATTAGATTTTTCTTACTCTTGATACCATCATCGATAGTTTCAAGGTCGTTATTTAGTTTTTCTAATCGTTTGTTTAATCCGGCTACTTCATCTTCGAGATCTTCAACTTCTAAAGGTAGTTCTCCACGTACGTTTCTGATCTCATCAACTCTAGAGTCAATTAATTGCAAATCGTATAATGCTCTTAATTTTTGCTCAACAGTAACTTCTTTCTTTGCCATATTTTAAATGTATTGTATAGGATTGGTGTTTTTATCCGATAAAATGATTGCAAAATTACTGATTTTTTTTCTAAGATAACTAACAATTAAGTTTTTTGTGTATTGTTCGCTCTCATAATGACCAATATCTGCTAAAATAAGTTTCTTTTCGGCTTCATGAAACTGGTGATATTTTAAATCTGCTGTAATAAAAATGTCGACTCCCGCACGTTGCGCATTTTTAATGGCAAAACTACCACTACCTCCTAAAACGGCAACTTTTTTAATCTGTTTTCCAAGAAGTGCGGAGTGTCTTACACATCCTGTTTTAAATACCGTTTTAAGATGGTTTAAGAATTTTACTTCGTCCATAGGTTCAGGTAGTTCTCCTATCATCCCTATACCAATATGCTGATTTTTATTTTCTAGCGTAGTAATTTCATAAGCTACCTCTTCGTAAGAATGGTTTTCAAAAAGTGCTTTAAGGATTTTATGCTCGTTATGTTTGGGATATGTAACCTGAATTTGAGTTTCTGGTTCATAATGAGTTTTTCCGACCTCTCCTATAGAAGGATTTGCATTTTCTAATGCTTTGAAAGTCCCTGTCCCGTTAGAAGAAAAGCTGCAATTATTATAATTGCCAATGCTACCAGCCCCAGCTTCAAAAAGTTTATCAAGTAAGCTTTTTGCTTCATTAACAGGAGCATAGGTGGTTAACTTTTTTATGTTTCCGCTTTGCGGGATAAGAATTTTACGATTAATTAACTGTAGTTGTTCGCACATCATATCATTAACTCCATTAAGAGCATTGTCTAATGCTGTGTGAATGGCAAAAATCGCAATATCATGCTTTATGGCTTTCATTACTACACGTTCAACATAGGTGCTGCCATTAAATTTTTTAATTCCTTTGAATATGATAGGGTGAAAGCTAACGATCAAATTACAATCATTTTTTATGGCTTCATCTACGATTTCTTCGAGTGTGTCTAGTGTAACCAAGATTCCAGTTACTGCGGTATTAGGGTTCCCGACTAATAGCCCAACATTGTCAAAATCTTCTGCATATGTGCTTGGAGCTAAAGTTTCAAGGTGCTGTATTACCTCTCTTATTTGCATTTTGATGTGTTTTATGAATATAATTTGAATGTAAAAAAACTTTTGTCAATAATCAAAGTTTCGTTTTATACTTTTGTTAGCAAAACTATCGGTTAAAATTAGAAATGCATGAATGTGTTGCGAAAGATACTTTTTCCTATTGTACCAATTTATTATCTCGTAACCTGGTTTCGAAACAAATTGTATGACATGGGAATTAAAAAATCTAAGGAGTATGATTTTCCTATTATTGCTGTTGGTAATCTTTGTGTTGGAGGAACAGGTAAATCTCCTATGGTCGAATATTTAATACGATTATTAAAAGCAAAAGCAAGGTTGGCCACACTTAGTAGAGGGTATAAAAGGGAGTCTAAGGGGTTTCAATTGGTATTGTCTTCTTCAACAGCTAGAGAAGTAGGGGATGAGCCTTTGCAATTTAAGATTAAATATAATGATGTGCTTGTTGGAGTTGATGGTGATAGACAAAATGGGATAGCAAATTTAAGATCAACAGATCCTAGGCCTGAGGTGATTATTTTGGATGATGCATATCAACATCGTAAGGTAAAAGCCGGATTTTATATTTTACTAACCTCTTATTACGACCTTTATTGTAACGATATCGTATTGCCTACTGGAAACCTAAGAGAACCAAGAAAAGGGGCAAATAGAGCTAATATCGTTATTGTAACCAAGTGTCCTAACGATATTTCTACTTCTGAAATGAAAGCAATAACAGAAAAACTTAATATACATTCAGAGCAATCTTTATTTTTTTCTACTATTGATTATGGAGATAAGATTGTGGGTACAACCAAAGAAGAGTCGATTGATTGGTTACAAAATAAATCTTTTGTATTGGTAACGGGTATAGCTAATCCAAAACCGTTGATAGAATATTATACTTCTTTAGGATTAACATTTAATCATATTAGTTTTCCAGATCATCACAATTTTACCGATAAAGAATTAAAAGATTTAGCACATCATGATATTATAGTAACAACAGAAAAGGATTATGTGAGATTGATTTCGGATTTTTCTGGTAAAAGTTTATGGTATCAACCTATCGAAATGAAATTTATTAAGAATGGGAGTGCTTTTGACGATACATTATTTAGGTATATAAAAAAATAAGACCTTGTAACAAGATCTTATTTTTTACGCTATACTTAAGTAGTAGCTTGTTTTTTTACTAAAGCCTTATGGAGTTTTGTAAAAAACTCTTCGGTTTTATATGGTTTTGGAATAATGTCATTAAACCCACTGTCGTAAAACTCGTCTAAATTATCATCAAGCGTTACAGCTGTTAATGCAATAATTGGTATTTCTGTATCAAATTCTCTTATTTGTTTAGTGGCTTCAATTCCACTTATTCCCGGCATATGGATATCCATTAAAATTAAGTCAAAAGTATCTTCTTTAGCTTTATTGACCGCAATATCCCCATTATCTGCTACATCACATTTTATTTTATTTTTTTCTAATATCTTTCTGGTAATAAGTTGATTGATTTTATTGTCTTCTACTATCAGGACATACTTATCGATCATTACGCTATAATCAATCTTTTTCGCTTCTTCTACATAATCTGTGCTCTTATCCTGAAAAACTTCAAATTTTAGATCGAATAAAAATTTAGACCCTTTACCTAACTTACTTTCTAGTTTAATTTCGCTATCCATTAATGATAATAGATTTTTTACAATAGATAGCCCTAAACCAGTACCTCCAAATTTTCTGTTAATCTGCACAGACCCTTGGGTAAAGTTTTCAAATATACTCTGTTGCTTTTTTTCTGAAATTCCAACACCATTATCTTCTATTTCAAAATTAAGAAATACGGTATTGTCAATTTGTTGTTTGGATTTTACTCGTATCCAAATATCTCCATTTTGAGTAAATTTTATTGAATTCCCGATAAGGTTAATTAAAATCTGAGATACTTTAAGAGGATCTCCTTTTAATTTCATAGGGATAGAATCATCAAACTCATAATGTAAATTATTATTTCGATCCTTCGCAGATTTACCCAATGCAATAAGTACATCGTTTATTCTTTTCTTTAAATTGAATGACGTGTTTTCTACTTCTACCTTATTAGCTTCTAGTTTATTCAGGTCAAGAATATTGTTGATCAAGGATAAGAGGTATTCTCCAGAAAATTTAAGAGAATTTAGATGTTCTTTTTGATTTGGTGTAGGGCTTTCTTCCAGTAATAAATGTGTAAGACCCGTAACGGCATACAAAGGTGTTCTTAGTTCGTGAGTGATTGTAGAGAGAAACTGAACTTTAGCTTCGCTAGCTCTTTCTGCATTTTCTTTGGCAAGAATTAATTCTGTATTCTTATTCTGTAATAATTCATTGGCTCTAGCTCTAAGATTATTGTTTTTATAAAGAGAAAGAGTTAATAGCGATAATATAGTAATTAAAGCGATACTTAATATCGTGGTCAAGCGCCCTAATTTCAATGATTTTTGTTGCTGAATATTTTCTTCGGTAAGCTCTTCTATTAAAACATTATTTTCATTTAAGTTAAGTTTTGCGCCAGCTTCTTGTGCAATGATTTCTTTATTTATGTTGAATAAGGAATCTTTTATTTTTTGATGCGCTTTTAGATTGTCTAATGAGGTTAAATAGTCTTTTTTCTTTTCGTATATCAGACTATAAAGTTCGAAGCAAGTAGATCTAATCTCAGAATAGCCTTTATCTTTCCCAATTTTCATAGCTAAATCATTAGTTGCTAAGGCTTCTTCTACTTGATTTAATGCTAACTGAGCTTTTGCTTTATTACTATATAGTTTTGCCTTGAAGTAATGTTGTTCATGGGTTTCAATTGAGGGTAAACCACTATTGAAATGATCAATTGCCTTTTGGTGTTGGTTACTCTCCAGTGCTAAGAGCCCCAGATTTAATTTTACGGGCCCTATTTGATTTTCTATATTGTTCTTTTGCGATAAATCAAGTGCTTTGCCCAAAACTTGATTCGCAGTCTTATAATCCTGAAGTTTTGTAGCTATTGATCCGTAGATGGTATATGAGCATGCTAAGCCACTCTCATTATTATCTTCGTTCTGTATTTCGATAGCATTAAGAATTTGCTCCTCTGCTTTTTTTAGGTCTCCTAATTCTCGATAAAGTTTGGCAAGGACCATATTGGTACTTGCGCGGTATTTTTTATCTTGATTTTGTAAAGCTAGTTCTTTGGCAATAATAGCATTTTCAAGAGCTTTTTCTAAATGAGCTTGTTCTATTGATCTAGAAGCTCTTCGTAAATAATTCGCAATAGAATCCTTGACTTGACTGTTTTTTGGAGTGTTAATTCCAATTTGGGAATACACATTAAAACAACAGATAAGTAAAGTTATAACTATAGAATGTCTAATTGGGGTTGGCATTTTTCCTGTAAAAATCTCAACTAATATAGTTATTTCTTACAAATGTTAATAATTAAATCTATTATTCTGTGGCTATACCCAATTTCATTATCATACCATCCTATGATTTTTACCATTTTTCCGATCACAGAGGTCATTAAAGAATCGAATAAGCAAGAGCTAGGATTACCAATAATATCTATAGATACTATTGGGTCTTCGGTGTATGCTAAAATGCCTTTTAGGTAGGTTTCAGAAGCATTTTTAAATGCTTGGTTAATTTCTTCAATCGAAATGGACTCTTTAACATTAAATGTGATATCGGTTAATGAGCCGTCTGGGACAGGGACTCTAATACCACATCCACCAATTACATCGCTTAATTCCGGAAAAATTTTGGTAAGAGCTTTTGCTGCTCCTGTTGTGGTCGGTACAATGGATTGACTTGCAGCTCTGGCTCGCCTCAAATCTCGATGAGGTTGATCATGTAGACTTTGGTCTGTGGTGTAACTATGTACCGTTGTGATATAAGCTTGTTCAATACCACATAAGTCATTAATTACCTTTATCATTGGTGCCGCATTGTTTGTGGTGCAAGAAGCATTAGAAATTATTGTTTCTGTTCCATCAAGAATATGATCATTTACACCTAAAACTACTGTTTTTATGCTATCTTCTAATGGAGGTGCAGAGAGAATTACTTTTTTTGCTCCAGCATTTAGATGTTTTTCTGCAAGTTCTTTGGTTTTGAACTTTCCTGTTGATTCTACTACAATGTCAACATGATATGTCGACCAACTACATTTTTCGGGATCTTTATGATTGAGTAGTGGTATTGGTTTGTTATCTACTAAAATCTCGGTAGTAGTGTATGACACATCATGCGGTAAAACTCCATGTATGCTATCATATTTTAGCAGATGGCTTAATGTTTTCGTATCTGCAAGATCATTAATTACAACTACTTGTATGTCTTTGTGATGTATTAATAATCGAAAAAGATTACGACCTATTCTTCCAAATCCATTAATAGCTACTCTTATGGGTGTATTCATTAAATCTTCAATTACTGATTTTTTGAATTATGTTAGGTGTTTCTGAGCTTTATACGAAGACCTTACCAAGGCACCACTTTCAACATGTCTAAAGCCCATTTCCAGACCTAATTTTTCGTATTTCTTAAATTGATAGGGTGTTATAAATTCTTTTACAGGAAGATGTTTTTTACTAGGCTGGAGATATTGTCCTATAGTAACAATGTCTAAATTTACTTTTCTAAGATCTTCAAGGGTTTGTATCACTTCTTCTTCCTTTTCTCCAAGGCCTAACATAATACCACTTTTAGTACGATTAATACCATTATCTTTAAGATATCGAAGTACTTCCAAACTTTGTTCATACTTAGCTTGTATACGCACCTCACGGGTTAATCTTTTTACAGTTTCCATGTTATGCGAAACTACTTCTGGTTTAACAGAGATTATTCTGTCTATGTTTTTAGTTTTGCCTTGAAAATCTGGTATTAATGTCTCTAAAGTGGTTTCAGGATTCATCCTTCTTATGGCCTGAATCGTTTCTGCCCATATAATAGAACCACCATCCGCAAGGTCATCTCTATCTACAGAGGTTACTACCGCATGTTTAATATTCATTAATTTTATAGATCGAGCTACTTTTTCTGGCTCTTCCCAATCTACAGTTTCTGGTCTTCCTGTTTTTACACCGCAAAAACCACAAGAGCGCGTACAGATATTACCTAATATCATAAAAGTAGCAGTACCTTCACTCCAGCACTCTCCCATGTTAGGACAGCTACCAGAAGTACATATAGTGTGTAAGTTATATTTATCGACTAAACCACGGAGTTCCGTATATTTTTTTCCTGTTGGAAGTTTTACTCGTAGCCATTTAGGCTTTCCTTTTGGAGGTGCTACTGAAGCAACATCATTATTCATACAAGCAATATTTTGTGTAAAAATACAAAGAAAGGATAGATTAATAAGAAGTTTTAGATAAAGTTAATGTTTATCCAGTAGCAATAGGATTAGTATTTGTTTTAAGTGATGCGTTGAATCTAAATAAAGAGCAGGGATTTTAATATTTGCCCTATTTTTTTATCGCTAACAATACTGGTAGATAAAGTTTTAACACAAGGTTAAAATTAAGTTAATATAAAATTTTTTTTGATTTTGAAAGTTATCAGTTCTAAAAAAGAGGAAAAATGATGCCTGAGGAATTGGTGACCCCAAAAAAAATACAAAACAATCGAAAACGTGTAGAGAAGTGGCTGATAAATAATCATAAATATATCAATATCACTGCAATTGAAAAAGAGATCTCTGCGCCAAAAGGCTTGGTTCAGAAATTTGTGAAATACGACAAAAAGATTAATGATAAATGGATTAATCCATTGTATTATGTTATAAAAAGGTTTACTTCTTTTACGTTAAGATAAGATTTACCTTGTGTGTCAGTTTTTGGTGTTGGTTATAATCTCTGACAATAATTTTTTTGCTCTCAATAATTTTACTTTTACATTATTGATTGGTTCTTCTAATTGATCTGCTATCTCCTTATAACTTAATTCTTGAAAATAACGTAAATTAATTACCTTTTGATAATGAGGTTTTAGTTGTTTTATATAAAGGAGTAATTGTGCTAAATTTTGCTCTGTAATTAATTTATCTTCTGGAGAGGGGTTATCATCTATTATTCGATATACAGAATCATCTACCTGAGTTGTCGTTTTAGATTGAATGGATGCATTTTTTTTTCTTAACAGGTCGATATGAATATTTTTTGAAATTTGTATCAACCAGGTTTTAAAATTGAATTCTTCTTTAAACGTATCAATTTTATCAAATGCCCTAGAGAAACTCTGTATAGTAATATCTTCTGCTTCGTATTCGTCCTGAGTTCTTTTTAATTGAAAATTGTACACATCATTCCAAAAAGTATCCAAAAGATAATTAAAAGATGTTTGTTTCCCTTCTTTAGCTTTTTTTATATGATCTTCTAACGAGATTGGACGTTCTTTTTTCAATGAAATATGTTTGAATAGAATACCGGTAGTAGTTATTTAGAATGCTCAGTTTCGTTGCAATTAGAAAATTGATCAGGTGTTTTACCGCAAAGAGAGCACGATTCACCTTCTTTATTAAGAAAAGGACTTTGGCTTGCACATGTTCCAGCAAACTTACCATCTTTTTTAGCCCAAAGTTTGATAGCAATTCCTGCAAAGGCCAATAATAATAAAACTACCGTAAGTAAAAAAAGTTTCATAACAATGTAATATAATCAAAATTGATTGCAAAGATACAAAGAATGAATGGCTATGAGGCGGTTAAAGCAAAAATTAAGAGTTGTTTTTGTTACAACAACGTGTTTTTTAAAGAAATGAAATGCTAGATAATGTTAACCTCGGTTTCGAGTTTGATGTCGAATTTTTCACGTATTTCTTTTTGAATCTTCTGCGATATACTAAGTATTTCGGCTCCGGTAGCATTATCATAATTAACTAGAACTAATGCTTGTTTTTTATGTACTCCAGCATCACCCCATCGTTTTCCTTTAAAACCACATTGTTCAATAAGCCACCCGGCTGGCACTTTAATATGATTCTCATCTATTTTATACGATGGAATATTTGGATAAGTGTTTTGCAGTTGTTTAAAATGATTGATAGAAATAACAGGGTTTTTAAAGAAACTACCACTATTACCTATTTCTGCTGGATCCGGGAGTTTACTTTTTCTGATTTCAATAACCGCTTCTGAAACATCTTTAATAGACGGGTTTGTGATTCCTTTGTCTGTTAAAGCATGTTCTATAGCCCCGTAACTGGTGTTTAGAATATGCTCATTTTTACTTAACTTAAAAACAACACTAGTAATAATGTATTTGCCTTTTGCTTCATTCTTAAAAATAGAATTGCGATAGCCAAATTTACATTCTTGATTAGAAAAACCATGTTTATCTCCTGTTTTGATATCAATGGCACTACAATGTAACATTGTGTCTTTAAGTTCTACTCCATAGGCCCCAATATTTTGAATTGGCGCACTACCTACATAACCAGGGATTAATGATAGATTTTCTAACCCACCATAATTATTTTCAATACAATATTGAACAAAATCATGCCAGTTCTCACCTGCATTTACTGATACGTGCACATAAGAATCTGTTTCTTTTAAAACAGTAATCCCTTTTATCGCAATATGTAAAACTAAAGTGTCAAGGTTTTTGGTAAGTAGCATATTGCTACCACCGCTTAAAATAAATACATCTTTTTGAGAATTATTTGATAGCGCATTAATGAGTTCTGATTCTGAAGAGATTTCTATAAACTCTTTGGCAGTAACATCTATTCCGAAAGTATTGTATTTTTTTAAAGATTTATGATGTTCAATTTTCATTGACTATTATATTTTTCTAATCCCTGTCTTAATATTTCTATTGATTTTTTTAAATCTCTTCGATTTAAGACATAGGCAATTCTAACTTGATTTTTTCCTTCATTCGGGCTAGAATAAAACCCAGAAGCGGGAGCTAACATAACAGTTTGTTTGTTCAAATCAAATTTATTTAATAACCATTCTGCAAAATGATCTGCATCTTCAACAGGTAATTCGGCAATACAATAAAATGCCCCCTTTGGCAAGGCTACTTTTACCCCGGGAATTTCTCTTAATCCAGATACCAGAGTGTCTCTTCTTAATTTATACTTTTCTACAGTTTCTTTATAGTAAGAATCAGGGGCTTCTAATGCGGCTTCGCTTGCAATTTGGGCAAGAGTAGGTGGGCTTAATCTTGCCTGAGCAAATTTCATTGCTGTTTCGATTACGCTTTTATTCTTACTTACCAAACACCCAATACGAGCTCCACACATGCTATATCGTTTAGAAACAGAGTCTACAACAATAGCATGATCTTCTAAATCTCTTTCCTGTAAAATTGAATAATGTTCTGAAGAGTCATACACAAACTCTCGATATACTTCATCAGAGATCAAAAATAAATCATATTTGATTGCTAATTTCGATAATTGCTTTATTTCCTCTTTACTATATAAGTATCCTGTGGGGTTTCCGGGATTACAGATTAGAATCGCTTTGGTTTTTGGGGTGATAAGTTTTTCAAAATCAGGAATAGGTGGTAAAGCAAACCCGGTTTCTAATTTAGAGATTACAGGAACCACCTTAACTGTTGATTGGGTTGAAAAACTATAATAATTAGCATAGAAAGGTTCTGGTACAATAATTTCATCACCAGGATCTGTTATACTACCCATAGTAAAGATAAGGGCTTCACTTCCTCCTGTAGTAATTAGAATGTCATCAGAGGATATAGTAATGTCGTGTTTAGCATAATAGCCTGCAAGCTTTTTTCTGAAACTTTCAAATCCAGCAGAATGGCTATATGCAAGAATATCCAATTTGTGATCTCGCACAGCGTTCATGGCCTCAATAGGAGTTTTGATATCTGGTTGTCCTATATTAAGGTGATAGATATGCTTGCCTTCTTTTACAGCTTTTTCTGCAAAAGGAACCAATTTTCTAATCGGTGATTCTGGCATTGCTTTGCCCTTATGAGATACTATTGGCATCTGATCTGATTTAAAAAATAAAATAGCAGTAAATTTCTTAAAATATTTAAGAAATAGATGTATTATTGAGATGATTTTTCAACTATTTTTCTATATTTAGCAGAATGAAGGTTTTATTATTGGATTTTTATCATTTTCTTAAAAGTACAACCCTAGTACTTGCTCTTTTTATCAACTTCACGCTTGTGGGGCAAAATAATTTTAAGTTGTCTAATGGTGCCAATACTGATAAAATAAAGTTCGAATTAGCAAATAATCTTATCGTTATACCGGTAGTTCTTAATGGAGTTGAATTATCATTTATTCTTGATACCGGAGTTGGATCTACTATTATCTTTAGTGTAGATAATAGAAGTTCATTAGAGCTTAAAAATGCTTCTAAAATCTATCTGAGGGGGTTAGGTGATGGAGAACCTGTAGAGGCTATTAAATCGTTAAGTAACGAAGTTAAAATTGGAAATGCTGTAAGTAGTAATCATACCGTATATCTGGTTTTTGATGAGTCGATTAATTTTTCTCCAAGAATGGGGTTTCCAATACATGGGATTATTGGGTATGACTTTTTCAAAAACTTTGTTTTAGATATTAATTATACAAAAGGGGTTATTAAAATTAATAAACCAAGATCTTATGTGTATAAAAAATGTAAAAAATGCTATCAAACTGAGATAGCTTTTAGAGATCAAAATAAAAGACCGTATGTTACTGCTAAGTATAAATCACTAAAAGGATTGATTGATATAAATTTACTTTTAGATTCGGGATCTGGTTCGTCATTATGGTTGTTTGAGAATGCAGAGAAAGGGATTAATATTCCAAAAAATTCGTTTAGAGACTTCTTAGGAAAAGGTTTTAACGGAGATATATATGGTCAAAGAACTAAAATAGAAGAGCTTCATGTTGGAGATTTTGTGTTAAGGGATGTGACTACTTCTTTTCCTGATTCTGTATATATACGAGGAATTCCCATTCATAAACGCCAAGGATCGCTAGGCGGTAATGTCTTAAAAAGGTTTAATTTAATTGTAGATTACCCGAATCGAAAGATTTCATTTAAGAAAAATAGTTTTTTCAGTAAACCATTCCATTATAATATGAGTGGTATTACGGTACAACACACAGGGTTTGATATAGCTGTAGATACTACCGCATTCGGTGGTTCAAAAAGATATAATGAAAAAAGCAGACAATATTTAGGGTTAAACAAAATCGTAAACGAAAAGACGGTTACATTGTCTAATGGTTTTATTCTAAGGCCTAAATATGAGATTTCAGACATACGCCCGGATTCTCCTGCTGATATTTCAGGATTAAGACCAGGAGATGTGATCATAGAAGTCAACGGTAAAAAGGCGTACAACTATAAGTTATCAGAACTTAATGATTTGTTTTATTCTGAAGAAGGAAAAAAAATCAGAATAAAAGTCAATCGATTGGGAGTAGAAATCAAATACGAATTTTATTTAAAAAAAGTAATATAAAAAAAGAGGGGTTTTATTAAAAAAATAAAACCCCTCTAACAATATTATAAATAAGATTAATTCTTTTCTAGAACACTCTTGTCTAATACAGTCCCTTTAATTTTAATAGCTTTAGTAGCTTCTACAGCATTAGAGTATACGGTTATTGTTTTACGAATAGGTCCAACTCTTTTGGTGTCATATTTTACTTCTATTACACCTGCATCGCCAGGAGCTATTGGTTTTTCTGGTTTTTTTGGGATCGTACATCCGCAGCTTGAATACACTCTGGAAATTACTAAAGGCGCATTTCCTGTATTCGTAAATTTAAATTGGCGAACGCCATCACTTCCTTTAGCGATTTCACCGTAATCAATAACTTCGCTTTCAAACTTTATTTGTGGTTTATCCTGGGCATTTATGGTTACTCCCAAGAAACCAATAAATAAAATTAACATCACATTTTTCATAGTGTAGGTTTTTTGTTGGGTGTAAAAGTACTTACTTTTTATCCAACTTCAAAATTGCTATAAAAAGCATAAGTTTTTGAAGTTGTCACATTTATGTTAGAAAATTGTTCTATGGTCATTCCTATTTATGTTCGAATTTTTATGTTTATTGTCATAATTTCTAACATCACGCTTCGTACTTCATACATTAATAATTACTTTTGCACTCTAAAATCCAAAAATCGGACCAAAGTATGGCTTTAGCGGCAAAATATGATGCAAAATCGATAGAAGAGAAGTGGTATAATTACTGGATGCAGAATAATTATTTTCATTCAGAAGTAGATGAGCGTGAATCTTATACTATTGTCATTCCACCACCTAACGTAACAGGAGTATTGCATATGGGGCACATGCTAAATAATACAATACAAGATGTGTTGATTCGTAGAGCACGTCTTAAGGGGTATAATGCTTGTTGGGTGCCAGGTACAGATCATGCTTCTATAGCTACCGAAGCTAAAGTTGTTGCTAAGCTAAAAAAAGAAGGAATTGATAAAAATGACCTTACACGAGAAGAATTTCTTGAGCATGCCTGGGAATGGACACATAAGCATGGGGGGATTATTCTAGAACAACTTAAGAAATTAGGTGCATCCTGCGATTGGGAGCGTACTGCGTTTACAATGGATGACAATTTGTCGGCTTCTGTTATTAAGGTTTTTGTTGATTTGTATAATAAAGGCCTTATATATAGAGGATATAGAATGGTGAATTGGGATCCACAAGCCAAAACCACATTGTCTGATGAAGAAGTGATTTATGAAGAGAAACAAGGAAACTTATACTATTTAAAATATAAGATAGAAGGAAGTAATGATACCCTAACCATTGCTACTACAAGACCAGAAACGATCATGGGGGATACTGCTATTTGTATTAATCCTAATGATGAAAGGTTTAAGCATCTTAGAGGTAAAAAAGCAATAGTGCCTATAGCTAATAGAGTTATTCCTATAATTGAAGATGACTATGTAGATGTAGAGTTTGGTACAGGATGTCTTAAGGTAACTCCTGCTCATGATCCTAATGATAAAGTACTTGGAGATAGACACAACTTAGAAGTTGTGGATATTTTTAATGATGATGCGACCTTCAATTCTTTTGGGTTGCATTATGAAGGAAAAGATCGTTTTGTAGTTCGTAAAGAGATTGTAAAAGAATTAGAAAGTATGGGGGTTTTAGAAAAGACTGAAACCCATCTTAATAAAGTCGGTACTAGTGAGCGTACAAAAGCTATTATCGAACCTAAATTGAGTGATCAATGGTTTTTAAAGATGAAAGATCTTGCGCAACCAGCATTAGACGCGGTTATAGGCAAAGATGTTAACCTGGTGCCAGAGAAATTTATCAATACATACCGTCATTGGATGGAAAATGTGAGAGATTGGAATATTTCTCGTCAATTATGGTGGGGGCATCAGATTCCTGCATATTTTTATGGTGATGGAAAAGAAGATTTTGTTGTTGCTGAAAGTAGAGAAGAGGCACTAATTCTTGCTAAAGAGAAAACAGGAAATACTTCTTTAAAAGATGCTGATTTAACACAAGATCCCGATGCTTTGGATACTTGGTTTTCGTCTTGGTTATGGCCAATGAGTGTTTTTAATGGGATTTTAGAGCCTGATAATAAAGAAATTAACTATTATTATCCAACAAATGATCTCGTAACGGCGCCAGAGATTCTATTTTTCTGGGTGGCTCGTATGATCATTGCTGGATATGAGTATAGAAAGGAAAAGCCATTTACAAATGTATATCTTACTGGTATTGTAAGAGATAAACAACGACGTAAAATGTCTAAATCTCTTGGTAATTCTCCTGATCCTTTAGATTTGATTGCGCAGTATGGAGCAGATGGTATTCGAGTGGGAATGTTATTAAGCTCGCCAGCAGGAAATGATCTGATGTTTGATGAAGACTTATGTAAACAGGGTAGTGCGTTTGTAAATAAAATTTTTAATGCTTCTAGATTAATTTTAGGATGGCAAGTAGATGCAACTATAGAACAACCTGAAGCTTCGGCAATATCCATACAATGGTATAAATCTAGATTTCAGCAAGCGTTGTTAGAGTTAGAGAATAACTATTCGAAATACCGTATTAGTGATGCTTTAATGACAACGTATAAATTGATATGGGATGATTTCTGTAGTTGGTTGTTAGAAATGATTAAACCGTCTTATGGGAGTCCAATTGATGCTAAAACATATCAAGAAGTAATAGCTATCTTAGAAGATAATCTTAAAATTTTACACCCTTTTGTTCCGTTTATTTCTGAAGAAATATGGCAACAAATCTCTGATAGATCTGTAGATGAAGCACTTATTATAGCTAGTTGGCCTAAGTCTGAATCTGTTGATAAGAATTTAATAAAAGAATTCGAAACAGCTTCAGGCGTAGTTTCGGGGATTAGAACCATTAGAAAAGAGAAAAATATTTCTTTTAAAGAAACTATAGAGGTGTCGGTACTAAACAGTGAAAAGACAAGTACTACTTTTGATTCCGTAATCAGTAAATTAGGAAACCTGAGCACCTTGGATTATGTTGATGCCAAGGTAGAAGGAGCACTGTCATTTAGGGTAAAATCTAATGAGTATTTCATTCCTATCTCAGGAGCGATAAATGTAGAGGATGAAATTAAAAAGCTTACTGAGGAATTAACATATACAGAAGGCTTTTTGAAATCTGTACAGAAGAAATTGCAGAATGAACGTTTTGTTAATAATGCTCCAGAACAGGTGATTGCTAATGAAAGAAAAAAAGAAGCTGATGCTGAAGCCAAGATAGCGACATTAAAATCTAGTTTAGCTAGTTTGCAGAATTAATATAGTTTTTACAGTATAAAACTTAATTGTACTATAGAAAAAGGCGTTGATTATTTAATAATCAACACCTTTTTTGTTAATCAATAATGTATTTATTTACCAATTCAATATATTTTAATTTTGCTTCTTCCGGAGTAAGACTTTTGACCTGAAAAAGAGCATTGAGCTTAAATGCATTTCTTAATTCGCTATCACCCGATGGACTATAAAATCCTGCATCTTCAGTATGTATAGCTTGTTTGTAATACGCGTAGAAATGAAGCATAATATCCGGCGGCAATTGAATAGTTGTATTGCAGGCACGCTCATAGGCTTTTTGAAAAGCAATATTTAATTCTTCTTCTGTCATCTTAGTGAAACTACTTCTAAATATTCAATAAAAAAGAGGATATTTAAAAGATGGGTTGAACTAATTCCCTGTTTTGAATAAGACAGGAACAATTTTTATACTTTTTTATTTATAATGTTGCAATAACGCTTTCCCCTCCTTTTACCTTTTGGTTTAAAGCGACATTCACTTTGGTTCCAATAGGTAAGTATACATCTACTCTTGAGCCAAACTTTATAAATCCGCTGTCAGCTCCTTGAGTTACTTTTTCGCCCTCTGTAGCATAATTGACAATTCGTTTAGCTAGGGCTCCAGCAATTTGTCGATAAAGTACTTCTATAATGTTGTTTTTTACTACAACGGTAGTTCTTTCATTTTCCTCTGATGCTTTCGGGTGCCATGCTACTAAATATTTCCCTGGATGATATTTGCTAAAAATGACTTCTCCATTTATAGGATGTCTCGTTACATGAACATTTATTGGAGACATAAAAATTGACACTTGTAGCCTTTTGTCTTTGAAATGTTCTTTTTCAAGAACTTCTTCAATAACAACAACTTTTCCATCAACGGGAGCAACTACGGTCTTGTCATTAACGTTCGTTTTTCTTTTCGGATTTCTAAAAAATTGTAAGATCAAAATCAAAAAAGCAACAGAAACTGTAAATATGGCAATTTGCCATTCTTTGATTTGAATTGCAACATACGAAGCAACATTAATACCTAAGAATAGTACAATTGCAACAGAAATTATTTTATATCCTTCTTTATGAAACATGTTTCAGAATTTGTAAAAATACGTATAAAAATGGGCTGGCAAATAACACACTATCTAAACGATCATATATACCACCATGTCCAGGCATAATAGTACCACTGTCTTTAACTCCAGCTTGTCTTTTAAACTTAGATTGTATTAAATCGCCTAATGTTCCAAAAATACTCATAATTATGCTTATAATCAACCAGATGGTGATAGATAATGTATGAGAAAAAATAGCAATCAAGTAACCAGCTAGTATAGAGAAGATAAAACCACCGACAAAACCTTCGATAGTTTTTTTAGGAGAAATACGTTCAAGTAACTTATGCTTTCCAAAGTTTTTTCCTACCAAATACGCAAAGGAGTCATTGGTCCATGTTATTAAAAAGGCTCCGGCGATAATTAATGGCTGATATTCTCCCGTGTAATTAGGAACTAGCGTTATAAAAATAATACAGGTAATTAGATAAAATATGCTGGTGCGATACTTTCTTTTTTCGAACATTGGAATAATGCGAATCGTTACCAAGTCTTTCACCAAAAATAATTCGGTAATAATGGTAAGAGCTAAAACTGGTATTACAAGGTAAAGTTGGTCCTGAAATAAATTTAATACGGCCAATAAAATAATAAAGATTACATATAGCCTTTTATTATTGAGGTGGACTAATTTCTGAAACTCAAAAATTGAAATCATACCGAAGATCAAAAATACTCCAATAAATGTATATTTTGAAATAAATATTGATACCAATAGTATAACGACATATAAAAATCCCGATAAAGACCTTGTAAGCAGTTCCTTCATATTATAAATCTTCCAAGAGCAGCAAATATAGATTTTTTGAACTACTTCCATAGCTTAAGAAATCCTTTTCTTTTTGTGGTTCAAAATCTTTTATGGTAGTGATATTTGAAGGAATCGCATTTTTGTTTTTTTCTTTAATACCTTTTAAGCCTTCTCCAATACTTTTAACTAATTGACTTGTAGCTGCTAAAATCACAAAATTATCAGGTAATTCGGTTAATTTTTTTTCTCTAAGCTGGTTTGAAGAAACTAATATTGCCCCACTATCGGCAATTAAATATTCGCATGTGGCAAAAAAGAAAGATGCAGACGAAGCTTTGACATAATTGAGGTTAAACCCTGAGAATTTATGTTCTAAGGCTATGTCAAAGGAACATACATCTTTTTCATACCAATCATTTTCCAATAGGATCTTGTCAAAAGAATCTAGAACTTCATTGTCATTGTCACAATATAGAAATTTGCCTCCATTTCTTTTGAAATTCATCATAAAGCTTTCATCAATCGGTAGATCGATTTCTGGCATATACTTACTGCGATCTTCTAAATGGCGTTCCTTACTCTTTTGGTCTGATTTAGATTTTGAGGAAAATATTCTTCTAAATAGACTCATTTTTTGAATTATGATTGGGGTATTACAATTTTACGATACCTTCAAAGATAAAAAAAATCTTAACCTAATTTTCCGTTAGGTTAAGATTTTTCATTTTACAAGTAAAAATTACTCGTTTAAGAGGGTTCTTTTACGATTTCTTCCTCTTTTTTTCCGAAAGGTCGTTCACCAAAGATTTTTTCTAAATTGTCTTTAAAGATAACTTCTTTCTCAAGCAAAACTTCTGCCAGTTCAGTTAGTTTATCTTTATGTTTTTCTAATAATTCTACAGCTCTTTGATATTGAGTCTCGATAATATTTGAAATTTCTTTGTCGATTAATTCGCTTGTTTGTTCGCTGTATGGCTTTGCAAAACTATACTCGCTTTGTCCTGAAGAGTCATAGTATGTCAGGTTTCCAACTTTATCATTTAGCCCATAAATAGTTACCATCGCTCTTGCTTGTTTTGTAACTTTTTCAAGATCACTTAATGCGCCTGTAGAAATTTCATTAAATATAACTTGCTCTGCAGCACGGCCACCAAGAGCAGCACACATTTCATCTAACATTTGATTTGGTCTAACTATGAGTCTTTCTTCGGGCAGATACCATGCAGCTCCTAAAGATTGCCCTCTGGGTACAATAGTTACTTTTACCAATGGTGCAGCATGTTCTAGCATCCAGCTTACAGTTGCATGCCCCGCTTCATGGAAGGCAATCGCACGTTTTTCTGCTGGAGTGATTATTTTATTCTTTTTCTCTAGTCCACCAACAATTCTATCCACAGCATCAAGAAAATCCTGTTTACCTACTGCTTTATTTCCTTTTCTTGCCGCTATCAATGCTGCTTCGTTACATACATTGGCAATATCAGCACCAGAAAAACCAGGAGTTTGTTTAGCCAAGAACTCTGTATCTAGCTCGTTTTCTACTTTTTTAAGTGGTTTTAGATGAACTTCAAAAATTTCTTTACGCTCACGTACATCTGGAAGGTCAACATAAATTTGTCTGTCAAATCGACCAGCACGCATTAATGCTTTATCTAATACATCAGCCCTGTTCGTAGCAGCAATAACGATAACATTAGTATTAGTGCCAAAACCATCCATTTCTGTTAGTAATTGGTTTAGTGTATTTTCTCTTTCATCATTAGATCCAGAAAAATTACTCTTACCTCTCGCTCTACCTATAGCATCAATTTCATCGATAAATATGATCGCCGGAGACTTTTCTTTAGCCTGCTTAAATAAGTCTCTTACTCTTGAGGCTCCAACACCTACAAACATTTCAACAAAATCCGATCCTGATAATGAAAAGAAGGGTACTTTGGCTTCTCCGGCAACAGCTTTTGCTAACAACGTTTTACCGGTTCCTGGAGGGCCAACTAATAAGGCTCCTTTTGGGATTTTTCCTCCTAGAGAGGTATATTTTTCTGGGTTTTTTAAGAAATCGACAATTTCTTGTATTTCTTCTTTTGCTCCTTCAAGACCAGCTACATTTTCAAAAGAAACTTTAACCTCAGTATTTTGATCAAAAAGTTTAGCTTTTGATTTTCCGATATTAAAGATTTGTCCACCACCACCGCCACCGGCGCCACCGCTCATTCTACGCATAATAAATATCCATACTCCAATAATAAGAGCAAAAGGCAACAATGTGATAAAGATTTCTCCCCATACATTACTTTCGGTGTCATAAGTTACCTGTGTAGTTAACCCATTTTTACTTTTTGCTTCTGCAATTTCATTTTCAAAATTTTGCAGATCACCAAATTCGAACTGATAGTCCGGATCACTTGGACTAGCGGGCAACAGGGATTTACTCTTGTTTTTTTGATGTTTTTCTAAAGATTTAGCTTCGCCAGTAAGAAAAACCTTTGCTTTGCGGCGATTAATAATCACCACTTTTTCCACTTCTCCTTTACTTAAAAAATCTTGAAATTCTGAAGGTGATGTAGTTGGAGCTGATCCTATACTACCTCCACCCATAAAATTGAGTACTAAAAAGCCAATAATTATAATGGCATAAATCCAATATGCGCTAAATTTTGGTTTTTTATTAGGTTCTGTTTTTTTATTTTCTTTCGCCATTTACGGTGTTCTTTTAATAATTTGTTTCGATAACTGTGGTTTTTGCGTCTCCCCAAAGTCCTTCTATATCATAAAATTCTCTGATATGTTTTTGGAAAACGTGCACTACCACATTTACATAATCGATTAATACCCATTCTGCATTTTCACTACCTTCTACATGCCAAGGCTTATCTTTAAGCTCTTTGCTCACTGTTTTTTGAATAGAATTAACAATTGCATTTACTTGAGTATTAGAAGTACCATTGCAGATAACAAAGTAACTACATACTGTATTCTCGATCTCTCTAAGATCTAAAATATTGATATCATTACCTTTTACTTCTTCAATACCTTTTAATATTTGGGTGATTAATTGATCAGTACCGATTTCTTTTTTAGTCATGCATTTTTTTAATTTGTGTAAAGTTATTACTTTTTATCATTTTAATGTCGTTATTATTCTGACATTTATGAAACTTTTACACCTTTTACATGGATATAATCAAAGTTGATGCCATTGCGTCTACAAATACCTTTCTAAGAGATCTGAATCGTGAAAAACACCTTATTGATCCAGTTTGTGTATTGGCAGCAGAACAACTTGCGGGCAAGGGGCAAATGGGAACGGTATGGCAAAGTAATCCAGGAGAAAATCTTACGTGTAGTGTGTTTATGCCTATCACGGGATTAAATTTAATTGATCAGTTCTATATTTCTATAAGTACATCATTGGCAATTTTTGATATGCTAAACCATTTAATGGTGCCAAAATTATCTATAAAATGGCCGAACGACATTCTGTCAGATCGATTTAAGATTTGTGGTGTTTTAATAGAAAACATTGTTAAGAATGGCAGGTTGACCGGAGTGATTATCGGTATTGGTATTAATATAAATCAAATGTCATTTGAGAATCTTCCTCAAGCGGGATCTTTAAAACAAATTTTGGGTAAAAGTTTTAATATAGAAGAGGTATTGTATGTATTATTAAATAATATAGAGAAACGATTTTCAGAATTACATGGTACTGATTTTAATAGACTTAAAGAGGAGTATGAACGCTGTCTTTTTAGAAAAAATAAACCTTCTACATTTATTGATGTAGAAGGTAATTCTTTTGTGGGAATCATTCAATCTATTACCAATCAGGGTAAACTTCAAGTATTGCTAGAAGATGAAGTCGTTGCTGATTACGAATTGAAAGAAATTAAATTACTTTATTAAAGTTTCCCAATATTTTCACTTAATGTATTGATGAAATTCTGAATAGGATTTTTAATCATCATCGCCATCATAGCGTTAAACTCACCATCAAAAGTAAGTTTTGCAGTGCTTTTTCCATCTTCGGTACTTTCGATGTCAGCTTTTAGTGTAAATGGTAATTTGTCACTGGCAGCACCTAAAACTACTTGACTATGAGGGGTGTTTCCTTTCTGATCCAATACTAGCTCAGGCATACCTTTTAGTTGGAAAAGAAATCTGGAATCACTTATTTTTTCAAATTTTTGTTTACTCTCTGGCATAAGTTGTTCAAAATTTTCAACTTTGGTTAAAAATTCGAATACTTCTTCGGCAGTTTTATCAACATTTACGGTAGGGCTTTCTAAATTCATAATACTATTTAATCGTTATATATTCCACTCGGCTGGATTTGTTCTCCAGCTTTGCAAGGTTTGTTGTTGTTGTTTTGTGATGTAATCTGTGTCCAGAGCTTGCTCCAGAAGATTATCATAATTACTTAAGGTATGCAAAGACAATGCCGCTTCTTCAAAATTTTGAACAGCGATATCAAAACCATAGTTAAAAATAGCAACCATACCCAAGACATTGGATTCAACTTCTTTTAATGCTTTAACTGCATTAAGACTACTTTTTCCGGTACTTATTAAATCTTCTACAACGACTACATTTTTACCAGAGGGTACAATGCCTTCAATTTGATTCTTTCTACCATGTTTTTTCGCCTCTGGGCGCACATAGATAAATGGTAAATCTAATTCTTCAGCAACCAGCATACCAATACCTATAGCTCCGGTGGCAACACCAGCAATTACATCTGGTTTGCCGTAGGTTGATGTAATAAACTGTGCCAAGTTTTTCTTGAGATAATTGCGAATTTCTGGATACGATAATGTAACACGGTTATCACAGTAAATAGGAGATTTCCAGCCAGACGCCCAAGTAAATGGATCTTGTGGTTGTAATTTTATTGCGTTAATTTGCAGTAATAGTTCAGCAGTTTTTTTTGCTGTATCTTTATCAAAAATCATAGTTGCAAATGTATAAAGTTTTTGTGAATAATACGCCCATTATTCTATCTACAAAAAAGTCTATCGAAGGGTATGAAACGATTCTTATTAAAGAAGCTGAGTTTCCTGTGATTATAAGAGATATTCTTAATAAAGAAGCCGTTAATCAAGAGGCAAAATATCACTTGTATCATAAAACAGAAGACAAACTTATAGAACATTTGTATAAAAAGTTACCCGTAGTTGTTGCGGGGGGAGGTAAAGCATATAATGCAAATATGGATATCCTTTTTATTAAACGTAATGGAAAATGGGATCTTCCTAAAGGAAAAATTGAAAAAAATGAGCACATAGAAACTGCTGCCGTTAGAGAGGTTGAAGAAGAAACCGGGGTAACAGGATTAGAAATTACTAAGTTTTTATATAAAACCTTCCATATCTTTAAAAGAGGTGGAGAATTTAGACTTAAGGTAACCTATTGGTTTGAAATGAAGACAGAGTTTGATGGTACGTTGGTTCCACAAAAAAATGAAGGAATTACCAAAGTACGTTGGAAAAATAAAAAGAAATCTAAAAAAGCACTTCTCAACTCTTACGCGAATATTAAAAAGCTGTTTTCACACGATTATTTGTCGTGATATATAGGATAATGGGCTTCCCGGCAAGTTTTTATCCCTTCCCGGCGGGTCAATACCCCTTCCCGGCAGATGAATACCCCATCCCAGCGGGTCAGCAATCCTTCCCGGAAGATATGTGTACTCTCCCGGCATTATAATACCTCGTCCCGGCGACTGGGAAAACAATTTTTATCGCCGGGAAGAATGGATTAGATGGTGGGAAACATAAAACAGTAGGCAGGAGCATATATACAATAGCCAGGAGAGCAATAGGGGGTGCCGGGAAAATAGATATAATTACTCAGTTACATAAAAAAGAGCAGAGGTTATAGTTTCTTTAATACTCGATACACTGGATAGCGCATGTGTGCCTTCTCATAATGATTAGATTGCTTATGTATCCAATCTAATTGCACATACCATTTGTTGGCAAAGGCTGTATCTTTTTTCTTTTCTTCAAATCTGCTACGTAATTCGTTATTATTCTGCAGTAATTCTACAGCCTTATCTTCCCAAACATATGGTGAAAATCCTTCTTTTTGCTGAAGAATAGGGTCAAAGAAATTCCAGTTAAAGAAAGAATCTGGTGCCTCAGGTTCTAAGGTTTGTATCAAGTACCTAAATCCTTTTTGATCTGTTGGTATTATGATATCTCCTTTTTTGAAAGTAATTTGTGAATTGCTTTTCTTTATTGAAGTTTTGTAATGAAGATAATGCCCTTCATATGGTATTTCTCGGCTTTTGTAGTCATTAATATGATAAACTTCTACTGTCAAGGTTGAATCTCTTTCCAAAGTATCGAACTCTATTTGGTTTAATCTTAAAAGTTCAATTACATTCCACCATCCTTTTGGTATGATATACGCTTCAGGGATTTCAATTTCTGTTGACGGTACAAAATAATTTTGGTAACTAATCTCTTTCGTATATGGTTTATTCTGATCATATTTTAAGCGTTTTGCCCCGGTAATTTCGCTGTCAATATATTCACCTTCATACCCCTTAAAGTTAAACTTGGTAACTGTAGAGGTATCTATTTTCCAGTCTATAGGATACGTTTTTTGTTGTGGTAATTCTGCAAAAGTCTTTTCTCTCATAGATCGGATCTTTTTTCCATCTTTCTCGGTGATTTCGATCATAGATTTCATTAATTCATAGGTGCCTTCAACACGTTTTTTATAGGGTTTTAGCATATGAGTTTCAACCATCATTCCCAAGGTGTTCCATAATGTAGTATATCCTGTAGAGTATCTTGGAGAATCCATAAACTGTGTCCATCCTTTGTCAGGAGTGGTTCCCCATACATTGACATAGGGTGTTATGTCCCATTTTTTTGTTTTAAGAGATGCTTCTAGTTTTGGGTGTATTTCGTTATTTAAATAATTACCCAGCGCACCACCTAATTTATTGTGTTGTGTAAAAAGATGGGTCAATGTATATTGATAGTCAGCTCCGTTACTGACATGGTTATCGATAAAAACGTCGGGTTGAACCAAATGGAATATCTTGGCAAAAGCCCTGGCATTTTTGGTGTCATTTTTAATAAAATCTCGATTTAAATCATAATTACGGGCATTTCCTCTAAAACCGTATGCTACAGGACCATTTTGATTGGTTCGTGTACCCGAATTTCGATTAAGGGATCCGCCAATATTGTATATTGGAATAGTTACCAGAACCGTATTTTTTGGAGCTTCAATTTTACCTTGAACAATATCTCTATATAATAGCATGGTAGCATCAATACCATCACTTTCTCCAGGATGAATACCATTATTGATTAATAATAGTCTTTTATTTTGGCGGATCTTTTCAAAATCAAATTCCAAATCAGGATTTAAGGTGATGATATGCAATGGATGTCCACTATCGGTCATTCCAACTTCTTGAATATGAATTGCTGAATATGCATTAGCAAGGTTTTGGTAGTATTGGATAACTTCAGGATATGTGGGAGTTTCGGTACCCTTGCTTTTTTCAAAAGAAGTTGTGAAATCAAAGTCTTTTGAAATATTCTTTTCTGAGGTGGTACAAGAAATAATAAGAAGAAAGCTGAAAATAAATACGATTCTATGCATGATTGATGAGTATGGAAATCAAATATACTAAGTTTTAGAAATTATGAATTGCCTATAACGTTTTAGTTTTGATTGGAAACCAGATACATTTCAATTTTACTTGTTGTACTCTAAAATAAACGTATTTTTGCACCCTCAAATACCATTACTATGACAGAGTTTGTTAGAAAAAGAGTGGCAAATGCCAAAAATGATATCTTATCAGGATTAACGGTTGCACTTGCTTTAGTGCCCGAAGCAGTTGCCTTTGCCTTTGTTGCAGGGGTTGATCCTTTGGTAGGTTTATATGCCGCTTTTATGATTGGATTAATCACTTCAGTTTTTGGAGGTCGCCCTGGAATGATCTCAGGAGCTACAGGGGCATTAGCAGTAGTGATGGTAAGCTTAGTTGCCGAAGGTAATGCTATGGGAGCTGAAGGTGAACAATTGGGATTATACTATCTGTTTGCAACGGTAATCCTAATGGGAATCATTCAAATGTTGGCCGGAGTGTTTAAACTCGGTAAATTTGTTCGTTTGATACCGCACCCGGTTATGATGGGGTTTGTAAACGGATTGGCTATAGTTATCTTTCTTTCTCAATTAGGAATGTTTAAAGAGTTTGTAAATGGAGAAAAAGTCTGGATGCAAGGTACTGACTTATGGTTAATGCTCGGATTGGTATTGTTAACGATGGCTATTATGTGGGGGTTGCCTAAGCTAAAAGCAACGTCAAAACTACCTGAGGCGCTAATTGGTATTCTTGTGGTGTCTGCCATTGTAATTCTAGGAAAATTAGATGTAGCTACTGTGGGTAGTTTTATTAGAGATGGAGGAGGAGAAGGCCTTAAAGGGGGATTGCCACAGTTTCAGTTTGATATATTTAATAAAGTACCCATGACTTGGGAGACGTTCAGGTTTATTGGGCCATATGCTTTAATACTTGCCGCAATAGGATTAATAGAATCCCTTATGACATTAAACCTTATTGACGAGTTAACCGAAACCCGAGGAAATTCTAACCGAGAGTGTTTAGCTCAAGGCGGTGCTAATATTATTACAGGACTTTTTGGAGGAATGGGTGGTTGCGCTATGATTGGGCAATCTATAATTAATATCAAAGGTGGAGGACGTACTCGACTCTCAGGTATTGTAGCCGCTGTAACCTTATTATTATTCATCTTGTTTGCATCGGGGTTAATTGAGCAAGTTCCTATTGCTGCACTAGTAGGAGTAATGTTTATGGTGGTTATTGGTACTTTTGCGTGGTCTAGTTTTAGAATTTTAAATAAAATACCCCTTACCGATGCTATAGTATTAATAGCGGTGTCTCTATTGACCGTATTTTTTGACTTGGCGGTTGCTGTGATTGCCGGTGTGATTATGTCAGCACTTGCATTTGCCTGGGAAAATGCTAAGAAAATTAGAGCCAGAAAACATGTAAAAGAAGATGGTACTAAGGTGTATGAAATATGGGGGCCACTTTTCTTTGGAAGTATACAAGCCTTCAATAGTAAGTTTGATGTAGCAAATGATCCTGAGTATGTTGAAATCGATTTTATTGAATCAAGAGTTAGCGATCACTCTGCATTAGAAGCAATCTTTAATCTGGTTGGCAAATATGAAGAAGCCGGTAAAAAAGTAAGAATTAAACATCTTAGCGAAGAATGCCAGGCATTAATGATTAAAGCTTCGCCAAGATTAGCAAATGTAATAGAACATGATGTAGATGATCCAAGATATCATGTAATGGCTAAAGCGATGAAATAGATTTTTAACCGCTACATTTTTTGTAAAACATACATAGTTTCATTAAGGATCTCAGTTTTATCCTTTATTGTACAGTTGGGTGCATATATTTTCGATAATTCAAATTCATCTGTTTTTTCTAATAAAGCATATTGGTCTATATTCTGAAAATAAGAATGAGGTATGGTTTGATGGTTGAAAGAATCATTCGTGTCATTATTACTATCAAAATAATGTAATAAACGTTGATATACCTCTGTGTTTTCTACCTCGGGTAAATATGTAACACACCCTACCAGATCACCTGGTTTTTGTAACGCAGAAAATACTTTAAATAATTTATCTGTAGTCTTTCGATCTAAAAAGAAGAAAACACCTTCAATTAAAATAAATATCGGTTCTGTTTTGATCATAGGGCGAAGAAAATCTACAATGTTTTCTACAGAACTATGATTAAAGTCAATTGCTATATATTGAATATCACGACTAGGTAATTTTCCTTCTCTAGTCCAGTTTTCTATTTTCTCTTTCTTGTAGTCTATAATATCTTTTTTATCAATTTCAACGGTAGATACATTCTTACTAAATGAGAATTGATACATGCTAAAACCAGATCCGAAATTAACCAATGTACCCCCATTATTTTTTTCAAAAAAAGAAGTCATACTCTCATAAAAAAAACGATTCCTCAAACTATGTAAAATCGCTTCATGTTCAGATACGCTTTTAAGGATATGAGGGATTAGAGCATCTGTGGCCGGGTTGTTCCATAGTTTGGCATAGATGTCTTTACTGACATCTTCGTGGTATGATCTGTAGGTAGACACGGCAAAAGCAGTTTCGTGGATTTGCATAGTATATCGTTTATCACATAAAGTTACTTTTAAACTCAGTAATAATATAAACGGATTAAAAAAACTTTAACTTTTGTATTGGTTAACCAATAGTTTGTCGAATTCTATCTTCCTATTTACGAATTCTACATTAGAAGTTACGAATTCTAATTATCGAGTGATACGATGTCTGCAGATGTTAATTTCGGGGTTTATTTTAAATACGTGATGTTGTTTGTATCTAATGAAAAACGAACATAGTTGAATTAGTACTACGAGCAATTGAACAATTTTTTATTCTTAACCAAATCCACACAAATCATGACAAAAACTATAACTCTTAAAATCTTATTTCAAAAAATTATAGTGTTACTGGCTATAATTTTGACCTCAAATTTAAATGCAAAAGACATTTATGTATCCAAAAACGGGAATGATTCAAATTCAGGAACGCAATCAGAACCCTACAAAACAATCGCAAAGGCATCTGCTGTTGCTCAACCAGGAGATATGATTATTATAGGAGGAGGTACCTATGAAGAAGTAATTAGGCCAGCCAGATCTGGAGTAGCAGGAAGACCTATTACTTATATCGCTAAACCTGGAGAAAAAGTGATCATTTCTGCCATGCAAGCATTAAGCGGATGGCAAAATGATAGAGGATCTATTTATAAAATAAAAATAGATTGGGATCTAGGCCAAGAGAACTTTGTGATGAACGGTAATACGGCAATGGATTTAGCTAGGTGGCCCAATAATACAGATGGCAAGCCTTTTACACTAAACTCTTTAAGAAATGATGGAGGCAGTGGCGCTAATGTTGTGAATGGAGCTTATCTAACATCATCTCAAATACCCAATATTAATTGGAAAGGTGGATCAGTATTTTTTTATGGAGATAAACCAGGATCAGGGTGGATTGCTTGGAAAGCTTTTATTACGAGCAGTACATCAGGGAGAGTAAACTTTACTCTAGATAAAAACCCATCTTGGATTAGAACTTTTCATGCTCCAAGAGATAAAGGTGATTTCTACCTTGAGGGAGTAAAAGGAGCTTTAGATTACCAAAACGAATGGTGGTTTGATAGTAAAACCAAAGAGTTGTTTGTACAAATGCCTGGTGGCGCAGCTCCAGTAGATGGAAAGGTGCAAATGAGAAGAAGAAAAATAGCAGTAGATCTTAACGGAAGGAGTTATATCGAAATTAAAAACCTTGCTGTTTTTGGTGGCGCTATTTTATTAAAAACAAATTCTAATAACAACAAATTAACTGGTGTTTCTTCATTTTATGGGAACCACACACAAGGAGTTTTTAGAGGTTTTAACGCTGGTAAACCGAGTATTGAAGTAAATGGTACTAATAATAGTATCGAAAAATGTGAATTTGCTTTTAGTGCAGCAACCGGAGTTCGTTTAGGAGGTAGATTTAACGTATTAAAAAACAATTATATACATGATTTCAATTATTTAGGATCATATGATGCTCCTTTGGTTGCCAGAGGTGGAACAGATAATAAAATCATAGGAAATACAATTTTTAATGGCGGAAGAGATGGTATTAATTATAATGGTAATCGTTGTGAAGTAGCTTATAATGATGTTTATAGAAGTAATTTGATAGCTGATGATTGTGCCACTTTTTATACAGTTGGAGGGCCTCAAAATACAGAAATACACCATAACTGGTTTCATGATTCTGCTTCAAGAGGTTCAAAAAGAAAAGCCGCTGGGATTTATCTGGATAATGATGCCGAAGCATTTTCTGTACATCATAATGTAGTATGGAATGTAGAATGGACCGGGGTACAGATTAACTGGAATGGTAAAGACATTGATATTTTTAATAATACTTTAGTGAAAACTGAAGGTGGAGCAATGGGAGCTTGGCATAAAGCAGGAACAGCTTTTTCAAATGTTAAAGTGTGGAATAACATTGCAGATGTGAAAACTGTAGATGATCCTTCTACACAAGAAGATGAGGGTACCTTTGAAAGAGATGCAGATAAACAAAATAACGTAATTACCAAATCAGGATATACCAGTTATACTAATAATAAATTTACACTTACTTCTGGTTCACCGGCTGTAAATGCTGGGAGACAAATAACGGGTATAACAGATAGTTTTATAGGGGCTGCACCAGATGCTGGGGCTTATGAGTTTGGGGGCGAAAATTGGGTACCTGGAATTAATTGGGATCCTTCTCTTGGTCCAACAGGCCAAGGTTGTTATGGTTTGCCTGGAGAATCTTGTGATGATAACAATTCAAAGGACCTTGTTGAACTTGTAAATGTACCTACAACACTACCAGTCGCAGATTCTTATACTGTTGATGTTACTTATGAAGCTACTACAGATAGAGAAATACAAGTAGGTTTTTGGTCTTCAACCGGATGGATTGCAAGTAGTACAACCATAACAGTTCCTAAAGGAAAAGATTCAAAATCAATAACAGTAGATTTACCGCAAGCACAAACACCTGGAACCGGATATACATTTAAAGTTCATATACGGCCAGTGGGTACTACTTGGGAACAGGCACTACAATGGGATCAGGTAAATGATATAACTATAAAGGATGTTCCGCAATATCAAGATACATTATCCTTTGTAAATCAAACTACAACCATACAAGCAGCAGATTCTTATACCGTAGAAATTGCTTATGAGGCTTCTACAGAAAGAGAAATTCAAGTTGATTTTTGGTCCTCAACAGGTTGGATCGCAAGTAGTGTTAAAGAAACAGTGCCTATTGGTAAAGGCACAAGAAATATTACTGTAAAATTGCCTAGTGTACCAGCAGCTGGAACAGGATATTTGTTTAAGGCGCACATACGCCCGGTAGGTACCTCCTGGCAACAAGCACTTAAATGGGCTCAGGTTACTGATATTACTGTAGAATCAACTCCTCAATATCAAGATAAGGTGAGTTTCAAAGATGCTCAAACTACGATTCTTCCAGCAAACTCGTATACATTTAATATTGATTATGAAGCATCAACTGATAGAGAAATAGTGGTTGAGTTTTGGTCTTCTACAAGTTGGATTGCTCAACAGAAAGAGGTGGTTTCCAAAGGGAAAGGGGTAAAGACTATTACTGTTAATCTTCCAAGTATACCTAATCCAGGAACCGGATATATCTACAAAACTCATATTCGTCCCTTGAATACAACCTGGAGGGAGTGGATCGATAGAGACCAGGTAGCCGGAGTTACGATAAACGCTTTAAATACTCAAATAATCCCAGACGGAACATATCTAATCACCTCTCCTTTAAATAATCAAAGATTATTGTCCAGGGCCTTAGAAAATCATAATGTGAAGATGATCGATCCAGGCAGTTTTGATGATCAAAAATGGATTTTTAATCATGTAGGTGATAATGTGTACACTATTAAAAACAAAGGAACTAATAGATATTTAGAGGTGCCATATGCTAGATGTTATAATGGAGCTAATGTTGCAACTTGGACAAATGCAAATGATGCACATAAACAATGGGAAGTAATAAAAAACGGGAATGATATCTATGGTATAAAACCTATGCATTGTCAACAAATGGCACTTGATAGAGCAGGAGGAGCAATAAACGCTAATGTACTAGTATGGCCATTTAATGCAAACAATAATAATCAGAAATGGAAGATTATAGCTGATAATACTAGAAGTAAAAATGTTGTAACCAGAGAAAATTCTGATTTTGATGTGCATAAGTTGATGATATCGCCTAATCCAGCAAGTGAGCAACTCGCCTTAACCAATATCAATAATGCATCTTTGATAACTATTATGGATTTTACAGGACGCCAAGTGTTGTCCAAAAAATTGAATGGAGAAGACAATACATTGATGGATATTTCTGTATTAAATGATGGGATATATTTTATTTCTATTGATAGTTCCCCAGCTATCAAATTCTTGAAAGAATAATAAATTAGATTCATAAGAATAAAGGAGGAGTATATATACTCCTCCTTTATTACAAGTTATTTAACTCCTACAAAAATATCAACTTCGGCATTTGTAGGATCCACTGCTCTATCATCATATACCTCAAAATCTGTTGCATATGTTCGATTCAAATCACTTCTCCAGATTTTAGCCCAGACATCTGGGATTGCTTCTTTAGTCACATCTCCTTTGGCAACAAATTTTGAATAGTTTCCGTTTTTAATTGTGGTACCTACCATTCCTTCAGGTATGTTTTCTAGATTATCCACTTTACAACCTACAATGGCATTGTAATAGCCAGAAGCGCCATTTTCATAATCTGTGTAAATTCCGTAGAGGGTTTCGTCAATCTTATTAGGAATTTTATTAGAAATCCCTCGCTCCATAAAGGTGTTCCATAACTTTTGAATATCATTTGTGATATGTTGATCTTCATTTCTAGTTCGCACTGATAGCCCTATTACATGAAAGGTGTTACATTTTGTTGTTGTCATATTTTTGGTTTTTTAAGATGAATACTAAACCAAAAGTAAATAGGGTGTATGACAAACGTATGTCAGTAGTGATCTGTAAAAAGTATTTTTTATATACGTGAAGATTTACGCTTCAACTATTAATATACTTTTAGTGGTAAATGTTCTTGACAAGCCGGAAGATACTCTTGACAAGGAGGAAGAGGTTCATGACAGGGTGGAAGAGGTTCATGACAAGGTGGAAGAAGTTCATGACAAGGCGGAAGGTGTTCTTGACACGACGGAAGGTGTTCTTGACACGACGGAAGGTGTTCTTGACAAGATGGAAGCTTCTCCAGACAAGACGGAAGGTGTTCTTGACAAAATTATATGAATCCCAATGTCTTAAAACTTGAATTCAAAACATTTTGATCATTAACTTCTAACCAATTATTAAGTATTGATGCATATACACTTCTAAAATCTATAGTATATTTAATATCTCCATTGTTATCGAGATCAGAAAGGTTTGGAAGTTCATTATACACCCCGGCCTTTTTAAGAGAGCCACTAATAGCAATTACATTATTAGCTGCACCATGATCGGTGCCTCGGCTTCCGTTTTGTTTTACTCTGCGACCAAATTCAGAGAAGGTAAGAATCAGAGTATCTTTAAATCGGTTGTTTTTCTTGAGGTCTTTTACTAATGCGCCAACAGATTCTGAATATATTTTTAATAGTCGATCTTGACTATTTAATTGATTTACATGACTGTCAAACCCACCAAGAGAGCTATAAAAAACTCTCGTTTTTAAGCCAGATACTATAAAATCGGCAATAGTTTTCAGGTTTCTTGCAAAAGGATTTTGGGGATATTCTGTATTGGTTTTATATATCTTAGAGGTTTCATGAATGTAGGAGGCAGAAGAATAGGTTTCTAACATCGTTTTATAGAGGTATCCCTGGTTATCTTCATTCAACATTTCTTTTTCGGTATTGGCGACAAGATTTTTGAAGAAGGGTTCTCTAGTTGTTTTATACAATTGATTTGGGTCAGAAACGGCTATGCCATTCCTGATAGTACCCTTCATGGCTAATGATAAAGAATTATCCACTTCTATAGCCTGATAAGGATACTGGCAATTAGAATCTAAAAACCTGCCTATCCAACCTGTTGATAGATATTCATTAGCATTACTAGCGGTTTGCCAGATATCTGTGCTTCTAAAATGCGATCGATTAGGGTTAGGGTATCCAACATTATTGAGTATAGTTACTTCTCCTAAATCATATAATGATGCAATCGCTTTTAGTTTGTTATTAAAAGCTAAATCACCTGTTATTTTTATGGTCTGACCTTCTTTTTTAGCGATTGAAGGCCTTAGACGATGATAGATATCATTATGTATTGGTATAATACTATTTAACCCATCATTTCCTCCCGAAAGTTGGATGATAATAACATTTTTATATCCCGATAATTGATCTGGAGATAAAAATTCCATCCCCTTCAGAAAGGAAGGGACTAACGTCATTCCTGATGCAAAAACCGATTGCTTTAAAAAATCTCTTCTTTTCATGTTCGTTGGGGTTTTAACAAAGTTGATATTCGGGTAAACTCAATATTTCGATAACAAAATTCTTGGTATCGGTAGCATGCAATTTTTGCACAATATCATTAGCTGCAGTAGAAAGTTTAGGTTGAAGCATAAAGCTTAGAATGCTCGCTTTATCTTCTGCTTGCAACGTAGACAGAAAAATATTCCAATTAGGTTTTGCTTTTACCTTCTTCTGAAATTTAGATTTCATTTTACGGTACATTTGTTGTCTAATCATCATGTTTTTGGGCATGTCACCGTTGTTATGCCATTCGATTACACCACTATTTAATGTTAATGATGCTAATTTTAACCGAAGCATCAAAGTTGAATTATCTATCCATGCTTTGCCACCCGGCCACCCGGCTACATTGGGAGGAAAAAATAGCATTTGATTTAATTTGCGCTGAAGATATAGTAGCACTTTGGGATCTTCATATTGGATTCCAAATGATTTACTTAATCCCACTATTAATTCTATAGGAGACTTTATCTTGGTTCCAATATTTTGAGAATCATAAAACCAATCACTTTTTAACATAGTATCAATAACAGTTTTTAAATCATAATTAGAATTAAAAAAAGCATTTGTTAAGATTTCGATATGGTTTTTGTTGATATCGTCATTTACAAAATATTTATATAGTTTTTCGCAGATATACCTTGCCGTTTGTTTTTGACCTAAAAGGATTTTGATCACATCTTCTCCGGTAAAATTTCCTGTTTCTCCCAAAATAGTTTTTGTACCATAATCATGATGGGTTTTGCGGAAAATGAAAGCACCGTTTTTTGTGAAATTCCAACCAGTAAAAGCTCTTGCGGCTTCTTTGATGTCAGTTTCGGTATATCCGTTATCTCTACCTAATGTAAAAAGCTCCATCACCTCACGGGCAAAATTCTCATTAGGGTGGTTTTTCCGGTTTTGTCGATTATTAAGAAAAATGAGCATGGCCGGAGATTTTGATACCTCCATAAGCATGTCTCCAAAATTGCCTAGTGCATGTTGTCGTATAATATTATTAAGATGAATACAAGCTCTGGGAGTTCTTAGTCTAACCGCAAAGTGATCATGAAAAAATAGAGTCATCTTTTCACGAAGGATTTGTTTTGTATCAATTAATTGTTTGAGCCAAAGTATATTGAGTTCAGACATCTTATCATTACGAAGCTGTCGTTGTTGTTTTCGTTCTTCTGGGGTTAAATCTTTGGGATTTTTTTGTAGGCCTTCAAAATCTATAGATAGCAAAGTTTTTTGAATACTTTCGGAAAACAATCGATCTACGATATTATTTTTTGAGAGTTTTCTAACCGCATTTAGCTCATTAGACGAAATCCCGAATCCCATTCGCCAATAAAGATGTTGTATCTGCTTATCTGATAAAGAGGTGTTCATAGTCACAGTCTTTATCTGTAAGACTATGATTTTGGATAAAGGTTTAATTGTAATGTTTCAATACAAAAGAATAAAACACGTAAAGACTAGTTTTTAGGTTCAATCAAATCCCATGTGTTGCCATAGAGGTCTTCAAAAACGACAACGGTGCCGTAGACTTCTTCTCTGGGCTCTTCCAGGAAGGTAATCCCTTTGGCTTTCATATGGTTATAATCTTTCCAGAAATCATCGGTGTGTAGAAATAGAAAAACGCGCCCTCCGGTTTGGTTACCAATGGCTTGTTTTTGTTCTGAAGAAGCCGCTTGAGCGAGTAAAATATGAGTTTCATTAGTGTCTGAAGGAGAGATAACCACCCATCGCTTTTGATCATCTAGTTTGGTGTCTTGGATAAGTTTGAAATTTAGCTTTTCGACATAAAACTGTATCGCTTCGTCATAGTCTTTAACCACTAGAGTAAGAGCACCAATTTTTCGCATAGCAAATTATTTAACAAGAACAGTTTCGGGTACTAATCCAGAAACATCACCACCATTACGAATCACATCTCGCACGATTGATGAAGAAATATAACTTTTGCCTGAAGAGGTAAGTAAGAATACCGTTTCAATTTCAGACATTTTACGGTTGGTGTGTGCTATTGCCTTTTCGAACTCAAAATCAGCTGGATTTCTTAAACCTCTAAGTATAAAACTTGCATTTTGTTTTTTGCAAAAATCTACAGTAAGCCCTTTATAGGTCATTACTTTGATCTTAGGTTCATTTTTGAAGGATTCTTCAATAAAATGCTTACGTTCTTCAAGAGTGAACATGTATTTTTTATCGGCATTGATCCCTATGGCAATAATAATTTCATCAAAAAGAGTTAACCCTCTTTCTATAATGTCGTAATGTCCTAAAGTGATGGGGTCAAATGATCCTGGAAAAACAGCTCTTCTCATGAGTGATTATTGATTGGTGTGATTACAAAGATAGATGAAATTACGATTTTAAAAATTACGATTTTAGATTTTGTAGTTTGATGTTAGGCTTACAACGTAAAGAGCATAAGAAATAGATTAAAAGGCGATATAAAAGCTATTGAATTTCCATCTTATTATAATTCTTAATTCGTCAATGGTCAATCGTAATTCAAAATAGCTTCTTCTATAGTATTTGTTAATAGGTCCTTTAGACTGATACCGGCTGCTAAAGCTTGTTGAGGTAATATACTAGCTTCACTAAAACCAGGATTAGTATTCATTTCAACAAAATGAGGTTCGCCATTATGAAAAATATACTCGCTTCTGGAAAACCCTTTCATTTTTAAGATTTGATAGATTTTTAAAGCAAGATCTTGTACTTTTTTAGTATCCTCTTCGGATAATCTGGCCGGTGTTATTTCTTGCGATTTACCCAAATATTTTGCTTCATAATCGAAAAACTCATTTTCAGATACGATTTCTGTAATGGGCAGTACAGTGTCTTTCCCTTTATATGTAATTACACCGACAGAAACTTCGGTTCCGCTTAAAAAAGATTCAATAATGATTTCATCATCTTCTTTGTAGGCAACATCTATTGCTGGTAAAAGTTCGGCTTCTGTATTCACTTTAGAAACCCCATAACTGCTTCCTGCTTTATTGGCTTTTACAAAGCAAGGCAATCCTACAGTATCTAGGATAGCTTTTGTATTGATGTTATCTCCTTTATTCAAAAAATAATTAGTGGCCGTTGGGATTCCGTAAGGTTTGAGGGTACTAATACAATCACGCTTATTAAATGTAAGTGCCGCCTGGTAAAAATCACAGGCTGTTTGTGGGATTCCAATCAGCTCAAAATAAGCTTGAAGTAAACCATCTTCTCCGGGAGTACCATGCACAATATTAAAAGCAGCATCAAAAATAATTTTAGAATCATTTATAGTTAACGAAAAATCATTTTTATCAATACGATGCTTTTGGTTATCATCACTAACATAAAACCAGCCATCTTTGGTGATATGAACTCTATAAGGGATATATGCCTCTCGATCAATATGTTTATAAACTACATTTCCGCTTTGAATAGATATATCAAATTCGCTGGAGTATCCTCCCATCAAAATGGCAATGTTTTTCTTCATTGGATAACTTTTGAAAACAAAAATATCATTTATCTCATAAGAAAAGCTTAAAACTTTCCGTTTTTATATATTTGTCCAAATTATGCATGTATTTATGAACGCAGTTATCAATTTCTTCAAGGATCTTTTCAAGTTTGTGTATAGCAAAATATTCCTTATCCAGCTTGTAATCGCTGTTGCGATGCTTGTGATACTTTCTTATGTTGCCTTGCAGTGGTTAGAAAGCACTACAAATCATCACCAGCGAATTGTTGTGCCTAGTTTAAGTAAAAAGACTTTAGATGAAGTACAAAAGATTTTAGAAGAAAAAGACTTACGTTTTGAGGTTCAGGATTCTGCTAATTTTAACCCTGATTACCCAAGATATTCTGTGATAGAACAAAATCCGGTTTCAGGAAGTGAAGTAAAAGAAAATCGTAAGATCTATGTTACTTTAAACCCTTCTGGATATAGAAAAATAGAAGTTCCTAATGTGGTTCAAAACACTAGGAGACAGGCAGAGCCTAAACTTAAAGCTTTAGGTTTTAAAATAGGATCGGTTACCTATCAGCCCAATATTGCAAGAGACATGGTTCTTGAGTTAAGACATAAAGGGAAGAAGTTAGCACCAGGAACAAAACTGATGAAAACATCTACGATAGATTTGGTTTTGGGTGACGGAAAAGGAGGAACAATAAATCTTTCTAATTAATCATATTTTGGAAGAAAACTTACATACCGAAGATTTTGAGAATAACGAGGATGATCTCTATGAACATTATCGTTTTGTAGCGGGTGCAGGACAAGTTCCTTTGCGAGTAGATAAGTTTTTAATGAACTTTGTTGAGAATGCTACGCGAAATAAAATTCAACAAGCTGCCAAATCTGGTAGTGTTTTTGTAAATGATATAGCCGTAAAATCAAATCATAAGGTAAAACCCAATGATGTAGTTCGTGTATTATTTGCGCATCCTCCTTATGAAAACTTACTTACTCCAGAAGATATTCCTTTGGATATTGTATATGAAGACGATGCATTATTAGTTGTGAATAAACCGGCCGGTATGGTAGTGCATCCTGGTCATGGTAATTATTCTGGTACTTTGATCAATGCATTGATTTATCATTTTGATAATCTGCCTAATAATAGTAGTAATCGTCCTGGATTAGTGCATCGTATCGATAAAGATACTAGTGGTCTGTTGGTTGTAGCTAAAACTGAGGAAGCAATGACTCATCTTGCAAAGCAGTTTTTTGATAAGACGAGTGAGCGTGAATATGTGGCTATTGTTTGGGGAAATCTTAATGAAGATGAAGGTACTATTGAAGGTAATATAGGCAGACACCCAAAAAACAGATTGCAAAATACCGTTTTTGAAGGTGATGAAGCAGAGAAGGGGAAACCTGCAATTACACACTATAAAGTGATCGAACGATTAGGATATGTAACCTTAGTTTCTTGTAGACTCGAAACTGGAAGAACACATCAGATTCGTGTACATATGAAGTATATTGGTCATACGTTATTTAATGATGAACGGTATGGAGGTGAAAAAATATTAAAAGGCACAACATTTACCAAGTACAAGCAATTTGTAGAAAATTGTTTTAAGATTTTACCTAGACAAGCGTTACATGCCAGAACCTTAGGTTTTGAACATCCAACTACGGGTGAGAAAATGCATTTTGAGACCTCGATTCCAGACGATATGCAATTATGTATTGAGCGTTGGAAAAATTATGCAAAAAACCAATTGAAAGAAGAATAGTACTTGAACTCTTAAGCCGTAATTGATTTATGGAAGTTTCATTTATAGAAATCTTTATCTTAATCGGTGTCGTTCATGGTTTTGTATTTGGGCTTTTAATTCTATTTTCCAGATTTTTTAAAAATAATAATAATGCCTATTTAGGATACACACTTATTATCTTATCAATTATAGGGCTGAATAATTGGTTTTGGGATTTAAAAATGAATCCTACAATCATTTCTATACTTGATCTTTTGCTGTGGCAATTTTTATACCCCGTTACTTTGTATTTATTTTTTCTCAAAAAAATGAATCATCCGTTTGGTAAAAGTAAGCATGTTAGATTATTATTTATTCCTTTTCTTGCGCTAAGTACAATCAATGCTTTTATTTATTTTGATACTGTTTTTTCTATATATGAACTTAGTTTTCCGTACCAGGATCAGGTTATATTTTATTTTTACAAGAGTATAAGTTTTCTCTCAATTTTGTTTCCGGTTGTATTTATGCTTTTATCTTTTCGTTGTGTATTTTATAATACCTTCAATGTCAAAATGAATACAAAGTGGATAAAATGGATCTGGGTATTTATTTCTGTTTTAGAGCTTTATGGCGTGATTTTAGAAGGGTTTAGGTTTGTGTATGGAGATAAGATGCCATTAACCTTCTTGTGGATAGCGGTTTCGGTTTTTATGTATTGGTTGATTTATAAAGGATTGTATCAGTTCAAGCTATCTAATGATCAATATGAAATCAGGAACTTGCTAAAAAATGCTAAAAGGGGAACTGTCATCGATAATTCGAATGATAGTAGTCAATACATTCGTCAATTTATAAATTTGATAGAGCAAGAACAAATACACCACAATCCTGATTTGAGTAGAGATATAGTTGCAAAAAGATTAGGGATTAGTAGTGGCTATCTTTCACAACAACTCAATGCTGTTCACGGAGTTAATTTTTCTGAATTCGTCAATAAATATCGTGTAGCCGATGTTAAAAAAATGATCTTAGATCCCGATTTTGATAAATATAGCTTACTGGCTATAGGTATGGAAGCTGGATTTAATTCTAAAACTACATTTTATAATACCTTCAAAAAAGAAACTGGATGTTCTCCTAACGAGTTCAAAATGCAGCATAAAATGAGTTCATAATTGTTAGAACCTTACAATTCGAAACCATCAAAAAGTTGATATTATCTAGATTTAGCATTGTTTAATCATAAAAAATTACACTATGTTAAGACTTGGTATTGTATACATTGTTTACGGATTGCTTTGTATATATAATTACTCAGAGATTTATGCCCAAACCCAAAGTATTACATTTGAAAATGTAAATGTCATTCCGATGCATGAAGAAGTTGTTCTTAAGAATCAACGAGTAATTATCAAAAATGGAATGATTAGCAAGATAGAATCTGCTTTAATAGAACCTACGCAACAAACGGATATAATTATTCCGGCAAAAGGAAAGTTTCTCATCCCGGGATTAACCGAAATGCATTATCATTTAGAAAATGATGTTAGAGATGAATTTAAACTCTTAGTCGCTAACGGAGTAACTGCTGTGCGCAATATGGCAGAGTACGAAGGACAAGATCAAATTATGATTAGAGAACAAGCTAATAATCACAAATTTTTATCGCCATATTATGTTACTACGGGGCCTTATTTGAAGATACATGATTTACAAACAGAAGAAGAAGTAGTAGCCGTTGTTAAGAAACATCATGATAGGGGGTATGATTATTTGAAAATAGCAGACAATCTTCCAGAAAATATATATGTTAAACTATTAAAAGAAACAAGTAAATACAATATTCCTGTTGTGGGTCATGGGCAGCGTAAACTTCCATTAGAATATTCATTAAGAATGAAATCAATAGCCCATGTAGAAGAGTTTATGTACATATTAAATAGTAAACAAAAGGAAGATACCTCTTATTTAAAACAAGTAGCAGACATGATTAAAACAAGTGGGGTTTATGTGTCTCCGACATTAGGTGTTTTCGAGATGATTAGCCGATATGCCGACGATAAGAAGTTTGCTGTTTTAAAGAAAAGCGATCAGATAAAATATCGACCTAGAGCGTATGCGGCATATTGCCTGTCTGATACTACGCACTATCGTTCTAATACATGGTTTACTGCACCAGAATCTCTTATTCGTCTAGAAAAAGAACTGGAGTGGCAAAAGGGTTTTACTAAAATACTACATGATGCAAAGGTGCCTTTGATTGCAGGTAGCGATACCTATGGGCTTTTTTTACCAGGTTTTTCATTACATCGAGAACTAGAACTTATATGTAATTCGGGACTTTCGCCATATGAAGCTCTAAAAACTGCAACGGTAAACCCTGCAAGATATCTAAATAGAGCATCGATAAGTGGAACCATCACAACAGGAAAACTAGCTGATTTGGTACTGCTCAATAAAAATCCATTACAAAATATTAGCAATACCCAAACTATTGAAGGCGTTGTGATTCATGGAAAATGGTTGAGCAAAGAGGGCCTGAATAAAATGCTAAAAGAAGTTGAAGAGCATTGTAAAACAGAAGAAGAATAAGAATTTTGAATACCTCGGTTAGGTTTAAAAAAAAGCTATTTTGTTTATTATCAAAGTCTTTATACAATATTAAATTTTTGTTATCAAAAACTTTATTTTGAAATAAGTAGGGATTACTAACGAAATAATAGTACCTTCGCACTTTAATATTTTATAATGAATAAAGGAACAGTAAAATTTTTTAATGACTCCAAAGGATTTGGATTCATCACAGAAGAAGGATCAAACAAAGATCATTTTGTACACATTTCAGGCTTAATCGACGAGGTTCGTGAAGGTGACGAAGTAGAGTTTGAACTAAAAGAAGGTAAAAAAGGGCTTAACGCGGTAAACGTGAAAGTATTATAATATACATTTTGACTTTTTTAAAACACAAGCCTGTCAGTTATGACGGGCTTTTTTCATTGCATTCAGATTGTAATAGTAATAATATAGTTCTATAGAATCTTCTAATACTCAAATAAAAAAGAAATACACCATTAGATTTTAATTGTAAGTGTACTAATGTACCTTTATTATCATAATCAACTAGCTCATTTTGAATTACAAGGATTGATGATATGAATATTAAATCTCTTACTATATATACCAGCCAGCTAGAAAAGCAAACTAAATTTTATACAGATGTTTTAAACCTAGAACCCAAGTATAGCGTTAATGACTCGGTTTCTTTTACATTAGGAGAATCTGTATTAAATATCGTATTCAGTACTACTGCTACACCCTATCATTTTGCAATTAATATTCCATCAAATAAAGAGGATGAAGCTTTTAATTGGTTAAAGAAACGAGTTGATGTTTTAAAAGATGGTAATCATACGATTATAGATTTTGTGAATTGGAATGCTAAGGCAATGTATTTTTATGATGCCGATTATAATATCGTAGAGCTAATCGCCAGAAAAAATCTAAATAATGCATCAACAAGAAGTTTTGATCAAAATTCGTTTCTTGAAATTTCAGAAATTGGTATACCCACCACTAGTATTAAAAGAGAATTTACACTATTGAATGAAAATTGTGGACTAGAGGTCTATGATGGAAGTTTTGAAAGATTTTGTGCCGTAGGAAATGACAATGGACTTTTTATTTGCATAAATAAGAATACTAAAAAATGGTATCCTACAAATGATAAAGCGTACTCGTCAGATTTTGAAATGATTATTGAAGAAAATGGGAAAACGTATTCTATTGAATATCGAAAAGAAGAATTAAAAGCTTTGCTACTTAATGAATAATTATAATTAATAGGAATAGATCTTTCTAATACCTAGATAGAGAAGAAATACTCATGTAGATTTTAATTATCAATACACTATTGTATTTTTGAATTACAAAACACATATAAATGAAAATTGTAGTATCTCCGGCTAAATCTTTGGATTTTGAAACCAAAATACCAACAAAACAATATACAGAACCAGCTTTTTTATCAGAAGCTGAAAAACTGAATGCAGTGTTAAAGAAGAAAACGCCTAAAAAGCTTTCAGATTTAATGAGTATTAGTGATAAATTATCACAACTCAATTGGCAGCGTAACCAAGACTTTCATCTTCCGTTTACTATAGAAAATGCAAGACAAGCGGTATATGCCTTTAATGGAGATGTATATGTTGGATTAGATGCATATACAATCCCAGAAGATAAGTTAGAAGCATTACAAGATAAGCTTAGAATTTTGTCTGGGCTCTACGGGTTTTTGAAACCATTAGATTTGATACAGCCATATCGACTAGAAATGGGGACAAAACTAAAAGTCGGTAGAAAAAATAATTTATACGAATTTTGGAAGAAAACTTTAACACAACAACTCAATGAGGAGTTAGAAGATGACGAATTGTTTGTTAATCTGGCAAGTAATGAATATTTCAGTGCAATTGATACCAAAACACTAAAAGTGCCCGTAATTACCCCTCAATTTAAAGATTGGAAAGGTGATAAGCTGAAAATGATAAGTTTCTTCGCTAAAAAAGCTCGCGGAATGATGGTTCGTTATATTATTGATACGGGTGCAGAAACTATAGAGGATCTAAAAGGATTTAATTATGAGGGCTATGGTTTTAGTGAAGAATATACCGTCAAACCAAATGAGCTTGTTTTTGTGAGATAGATACATATCTCAATGCATCTAATTTTAGTATCTTCATCCCGAGTATTCACAATACACAAATCATTAGATGCAACACATTATTAATTTTCTCGACTGGATTGGAGAAAAAATAGGTGCTATCGTTAGTTGGATTGCCGTCTTATTGGCAATCGTAATTGGGGTAGATGTCATTATTCGCTATATTTTTCAGTTTACATATGTCTGGATGATTGAGATAGAAATATATCTATTTGGAATGATGTTTCTCCTGGCTTCAGGGTATACATTTAAATATGAGAAACATGTGCGAGTTGATATATTTTATACAAAACTCTCTAAGAAAGGAAAGGCTTGGGTCGATTTAATAGGCGGAGCCTTTTTACTGGTACCTTGGTGCTATGTGGTTATCGTTTCTTCTTGGTATTATGGATTATCTTCTTTTCTGATAGGAGAAAGCTCCCCTCAGCCAGGAGGTTTGCCAGCACTGTATCTGCTTAAATTTTGCATCACTTTAGGTTTTGTTTTTCTTTTGATTCAAGGAGTTTCTCATATGCTCAAATCAATTCAAGTCATTTTTAATAAGGATAATTAATGGAATATTTAGCAATAGTCTTATTTGTAATCATTTTCATTCTTATTCTACGAGGGTATCCGGTTGCATTTACTTTAGGAGGGATTTCAGTTGCCTTTGCGTTTGGAGTATCTATTTTTGCACCAGAGACTTTTCAGATGTCTACATTTTATTTGCTTCCATCCAGGATTATGGGAGTAGTTAATAATTATGTGCTTATGGCTGTTCCTTTATTCATTTTTATGGGAATTATGTTAGAGAAATCTGGGTTGGCACAAAGTTTACTGGAGACAATGGCTATGATGTTTGGTCGAATACGTGGAGGATTAGCAATCTCGGTTGTCATTGTTGGGGCTTTATTGGCAGCATCAACTGGTATTGTTGGAGCTACTGTAGTGACAATGGGATTGATTAGCTTACCTACGATGTTAAAAAGAGGATATAAAACCGAGTTGGCAACCGGAGTGATAGCTTCTTCAGGTACTTTAGGACAAATTATTCCTCCCTCTATAGTTTTAGTATTATTGGCAGATACCATTAACAGTTCATCACGCGGATCGGCTTCTGTAGATGTGGGAGCTCTGTTTTCGGTAGCATTACTACCGGGTATCCTATTAGTTGTACTGTATATTATTTATATTTTAATAAAGTCTTTTATTCATAAAGAAGATGCACCAATTATCCCAGCCGAAGAAATCAAGCAGTTTAGAGGTAATAATTTTATGTCTAAGATTTTAAAAGTACTGTTTTTACCGATACTCCTGATCGTTCTGGTTTTAGGATCAATCTTCACAGGGGTTGCTTCTCCTACAGAAGCTTCGGCTATTGGAGCTATTGGGGCTACAGTTTTAACATTAATTCAGAAGAAATTCTCATTCAAAATACTAAAAGAGGTAGCACAAGAGACAACTAAACTAACCTCGATGGTGTTTTTTATCCTTTTAGGGGCTACTACATTTACTTTGGTATTCAGAAGTTTGGGGGGAGATTCTTATCTTCAGGAACTAATTATGTCTTCTAATTTAACCCCATTGATGTTTTTATTATTGGTGATGGTTGTCGTTTTTATTGCAGGTTTTTTTATTGATTTTATTGAAATAGTATTCATTATAGTTCCTGTAGTAACTCCTGTTTTTAATGCTTTTGATATGAATATGCTTTGGGTGGGGGTTTTGATAGCGCTAAACCTGCAAACCTCATTTTTAACTCCTCCTTTTGGATTTGCATTGTTTTATCTCAAGGGGGTGGCACCAGAACAAGTAAAGACTAGTCAGATTTATAAAGGGATTATCCCATTTATTGTTATCCAGTTATTAATAGTAAGCTTAGTGATGTTTTTTCCTGAAATCATTTTTATTTCAGAATAATAGAATGACCAAATATATACTAATGAAGTTTATCAATTTTTTTCAAATCAAAAAAAATAATATGACAAGACTTTTAAGCATAGTGATTACAGGACTCTTGTTTTTTTCCTGCTTAGGAGATCCGCCGGCTAGTATGATGAATACTAATTCTTATGATGTAGCAAAGCCAGATAAAGTATTTTATTGGAAAATGACAACCACCTGGCCTCCTAATTTTCCTGTGGTAGGAGAGGTTGCGGAAAAATACTCAGAATGGGTAGATGAGTTAACCAATGGTCAGATCAAGATTAAAGTATATGGGGGGGGAGAATTAGTACCACCTTTAGAGGCTTTTGATGCAGTTTCTCAAGGAACTATTGAAATGGGATGTGGCGCAGCATATTATTGGGCGGGGAAAACTCCGGCAGCACAATTTTTTGCAGCAGTTCCATTTGGTATGAATAGCCAGCAAATTACTTCCTGGTTAGAGACTGGTGGTGGATATGAGCTTTGGAAAAAAACATATGCTCAGTTTAATCTGGTCCCTTTTATGGGAGGAAATACAGGAGTACAAATGGGAGGGTGGTTTAATAAAGAAATCAACACTATAGAAGATTTTAAAGGGTTAAAGATGCGATTGCCAGGCATTGGAGGTAAAGTGCTTGAAAAAGCAGGAGGTGCAGCTGTTTTAGTTGCAGGTAGCGAAGTATATACAAGTTTAGAGCGTGGTGTTATTGATGCTACAGAATGGATTGGCCCCTATCACGACTATAAAATGGGGTTCCATAAAATTGCAAAATATTACTATACACCAGGATGGCACGAAACAGGATCGCAGTTAGAGTTTTTTATCAATAAAAATTTGTATGATGGTTTGCCACCTCACTTGCAAGCTGCACTTGAAGCGGCTTCTAAACGAGCCCAGGTATGGGTGTTGGCAGAGTTTGACAAGCAAAATGGTATTTACTTAGATAAATTGGTTAACGAAGAAGGTGTAGAAATTAGAGAGTTTTCGAAAGAAACGCTTGAAGCATTACGCGGATATACAGATGAAGCATTACAAGAAATGATAGGTGATGATCCTTTATCCAAAGAAGTATATGAAAGCTATTCTGCTTTTCAGAAACAAATATCCAAATGGTCAGAAATAACAGAGAAAGCCTATTACAATAAAATACAGAAATAATTATAATATCTACCAGATATATAATGGTGTAAATTAGTAAACCTCAAGTTAATAAAAGTGCTTTCGAAATGCAGGAAATAATTAATGAAATGAATAAAAAAATAGTGTATACTTCGAGATGGGCTCAAGCCATTCATTACCTAGGCCTTGTGATCTTTACAATCCTATTGATAGCGATTGTTTTTTGGGCTCTAAAGATATACCGCGAAGATGAAACCCCGCTATCTTTTGTTGTTTTGTTTGTTCCTCTTACATTTCTTGTTTGTAGGATGTATATGAATTCTCTGTTGTTAAAATATCTTCAGGCTAAGTTAACCTACAGTAAAACGCATATTAGTATCACGTTGAGAGGTAATACAACACAATATTCATGGTCAGAAGTAGCAAAAGTTAAAATTGTTCGTTCCAATTTGAGTGAACTTTTAATGTTATATAATACTAAAGGAACCCGGATTTATGCGGCGAATAGTAAAACCAATAAGGGGTACAGGTATTTTGAAGACTTTATAATGTCTGAAAGAATAGCGGGTGAAGTAGATAAGGTTTACCTTGTTTTTTAAGCAAAAACAAACCTACTTTAGTATTGAGTCTAAAGCAGGTTTATTTTGTTTTTTCTTAATTAAAGTTCAATTGTAGTTTCGTTGCCTTCACCATCAGTTTGTGTAGCTGTATTATCACATGTTCCATCACCATAATCCAAAGTAATGACTTCGCTATTTTGAGTGGTTACAATAACCCCACTAACGGTGTATGCACATCCTCGTTCATTACGCAATGGAGTAGTAATTTCTACACCATATTGATCACCATTGCTGAATCGTGTTGAACTGCTTCCAGAGGTGAGTTTGTAATATTCAGAATCCTGTGGATTATCTGGGTTTCTATCAAAGAAAGTTTCTTTTACAAAATTTGATTCACTGGTTGCAGTAAGTCCGTCTTCCCAGGCAAAAGAAAAGTTAGTGCTTGTAGAAAATGCTGTATTTCCAGTTTCACTTCTAAACGTGAATGTCGTATTTGCAGTACCCGCAATGGCTATACCTTTATAGACAAGATTTTCAAGAACATAATTTATTACAACCTTATTCTCAGTATCTAAAACGATAGCAAAACTCATACGAATACTACCCGAAATTGATTCTCCATTAATCTCACAACCATCTTCAAAATTAATTAAAATTGTACGAGTTCCATCTGTAGATTCAGAGGTAATCGTAGCACAATCAATCATTTTGTTGGCAGAATTACGAGTAACAGGTATCAGACCTGATTCTGTACTAAACACGTCCTCAACCATAGAATTAATTTCGGTGTTTGCAGTTTCAAGATCTTTATACTGTTTGGCAGTAGTTACTTCACTGGTTGGGATTTGAACTTCATTATCATCGTTCTTACATCCTATTAAACATGTACTTACCACAAAAAACAAGCTTAAGAAAGCTTTAAATTTATTTTTCATATTAAAAAAATTAATGAGTTAATAAAAAGTTGTTAAGGTGGTTATTCTAATAAAACAACGGAAAGTGCATATGTAATCTTATCTTGAGTTTAGTTAATAATTGTTAAGTTTATGTTAGAATTAAATTATTTGGTACGCAAAAGAGTCACAATCTAAGGTGTTTATGCTTATATATTTTGAAAATTCTATTGCAAAGAATATTTCTTATCAATATCTTCGCAGCGAATGTTCGCTAAAAACGATATAAACTCAAAATTTAAAGTATGCAAATAAAAAAGGTTTTAGTCGCCAATCGAGGTGAGATAGCAATCAGGATTTTTAGAGCTTGTACAGAGATTGGTCTCCAAACAGTGGGGGTCTATACCTATGAAGATCGATATTCGTTACATCGATACAAGGCAGATGAAGCGTATCAGATTGGAGAAAATCACGAACCGCTAAAACCATACTTGAATATTGAGGCCATTATAAAAGTTGCTAAAAAGAACAATGTTGATGCGATTCATCCGGGATATGGTTTCTTGTCAGAGAATGCAGAATTTGCAAAACAATGTGAAGAAAATGATATTATTTTTATTGGTCCAAAAGTATCTGTTCTTAAATCACTAGGAGATAAAATTACAGCCAAAAAAGTGGCTATTGATAATAATATCCCTATTATCCAGAGTAACAAAGAGGATTTAGTAGATATAAAAATTGCCATAAAAGAAGCGAAGCGTATTGGTTTCCCTGTAATGCTTAAAGCTGCATCTGGCGGTGGTGGTCGAGGAATGCGTGTTATTAGAAATCAAGAAGAACTCGAAAAAGCATTTCCAGAATCTCGCAGAGAAGCCTTAAATGCTTTTGGTGATGATACTGTATTTCTTGAAAAATTTGTAGAAAATCCAAAACACATAGAAATACAAATCGTGGCAGACCATCATGGTAATATGGTACATTTGTTTGAACGCGATTGTTCTGTACAGCGACGTTATCAAAAAGTAATAGAATATGCTCCTTCATATGGGGTTGCTGAAGAAATAAAACAAGATTTATATAAGTATGCACTTACCATTTGTAAAGCAGTAGATTATAATAATATTGGTACTGTAGAATTTTTGGTAGACGATGATGGTAGTATATATTTTATAGAGGTTAACCCAAGAGTACAAGTAGAACATACAGTTACCGAGATTGTTACTGGGATAGATCTAATTAAGGCACAGATATTTATTGCTGGAGGGTATAAGTTATCGGATAAACAAATAAAAATAGAAAGCCAGGAAAACCTAAAGATAAATGGATTTGCAGTACAATGTAGAATTACTACAGAAGACCCAGAGAATAACTTTAAGCCTGACTATGGTACGATAACAACATATCGTAGTGCTTCTGGATTTGGAATTCGATTGGATGCAGGAAGTGTGTATCAAGGTGTGACTATTTCTCCGTTTTTTGATTCAATGTTGGTAAAAGTTTCAGCCAATAGTAGAACTCTTGATGGTGCGTGTAGAAAAATGCGAAGAGCGTTATCCGAGTTTAGAATTAGAGGCGTAAAAACTAATATGCCATTTCTGGATAATATTCTTCAACATGAAACCTTTAGAACTGGTAAAACAACAGTAAACTTTATCCAGAATACAAAATCTTTATTTACCATAAAAGAATCCAGAAACCGTGCCACAAAATTGGTTAATTTTCTAGGAGAAGTTATTGTTAATGGTAATCCCGATGTTAAAAAGATAGATCCTAATAAAACATTCGTTGTACCCGAAATTCCAAAATATGACGAGAGCGGGGCTTTTCCTAAAGGAACTAAAAATCTTCTTACAGAATTGGGGCCTGAAAAGTTTTCTGAGTGGTTAAAAAATGAAAAGAAAGTACATTTTACTGATACTACTATGCGGGATGCTCATCAGAGTCTATTGGCAACTCGTATGCGTACGTATGATATGCTAAAAGTAGCCGAAGGGTTTGCTAAAAACCATCCGGAAATATTTAGTATGGAAGTGTGGGGAGGAGCAACCTTTGATGTTTGTTTGAGATTCCTTAATGAAAACCCATGGGAGAGATTACGATCATTGCGTAAAGCAATGCCCAATCTTTTATTGCAAATGCTTATCCGTGGATCGAATGGAGTGGGATATACGGCATACCCTGATAATTTAGTAGGTAAATTTGTTGAACAATCGTGGGAGAATGGTGTAGATGTATTCAGGATTTTTGATTCGTTGAATTGGATGAAATCCATTGCTCCTTGTATCGAACATGTGAGAACAAGAACTCAAGGTCTTGCTGAAGGTTCGTTATGTTATACCGGAGATATTCTTGATCCAAAACGAACAAAATATACGCTGGATTATTATATCCAATTAGCTAAGGATATCGAAAATGCAGGTGCACATATCTTAGGAATTAAAGATATGGCTGGTTTACTAAAACCATATGCAGCGTATGAATTGGTTTCAGCTTTAAAATCTGAAATTAATATTCCAGTTCATTTACATACGCATGACACATCATCTGTGCAGCCTGCTACCTATCTTAAAGCTATAGAAGCTGGTGTTGATGTGGTTGATGTAGCATTAGGTGGATTGTCAGGATTAACCTCTCAACCTAACTTTAATGCAATAACCGAAATGTTGCGTTTTCATGAACGAGAAAATAAAATGGATATTTCGAGCCTGAACAACTATTCAAACTATTGGGAGGCAGTTCGAGAGTATTATTATGTATTTGAATCAGGATTAAAAGCGGGAACAGGAGAAGTATACCAGCACGAAATCCCTGGTGGGCAATATTCTAATCTAAAACCACAAGCACAAGCACTAGGATTATCTGACCGTTTTCATGAGATTACTAGAATGTATGGCGAGGTAAATGAGTTGTTTGGTGATATCGTAAAAGTTACTCCTAGTTCTAAGGTAGTAGGCGATATGGCACAATACCTGGTTAGTAACAACCTTACCATAGAAGATGTAAAAGAAAGAGGAGAAACGATTTCTTTTCCACAATCGGTAATGAGTTTCTTTAAGGGTGAGTTAGGACAACCCGTTGGAGGGTTTCCAAAAGCCGTACAAAAATCTGTGCTAAAAGATCAAAAACCGTTTACCGATCGCCCAAATGCGCACTTAGAGCCTGTTGACTTCGAAACCGAATTTAAGGATTTTGTAAAAGTCTATAAAAAAGGAATGGGACGTGAACTAGATATTACCGATTTCTTGTCATATAAATTATATCCAAAAGTATTTACCGGAGCGTACAACCACCATTTGAAATTCGGGAATGTTATGAATATTCCTACCAAAAACTTTTTCTATGGAATGTCTCCAGAAGAAGAGATTATCGTAAAATTGGATCAGGGAAAAACGCTGTTGGTACAATTAATTTCGGTAGGAGAACCAAATGAAGAAGGTAAAGTAACTGTATTCTTTAAAGTCAATGGTCAAACTCGTAATGTAGTTGTGCAAGATAGTGCTATTAAAGTAGATAAAGTAGTGCATGCAAAAGTTGATAAAGCAGATGCTAAACAGATAGGAGCTCCATTACAAGGATCTTTATCTTCAGTACTAGTAAAAACGGGCCAAGAAGTTAAAAAGAATGAGCCACTTTTTATTATTGAAGCCATGAAAATGGAAACGACTATTACAGCTAATGAGGATGCAGTAGTCAAGAAAATAGTGCTTAAATCTGGTACTATGGTAGAAGCAGATGATTTGGTAATTACTCTAAAATAAATTTTATTGACCTCACAGATTGGTTGTTGAGCTTGTCGAAGCGCAAACCTGTGAGGTCTTTTTACTTTACTTAACATCAATACAGCTCTACAATCCCCTTTGTAGTTTAGAAAATCTTTCTATTTTTACAATATATTAACATTCCCGGGAAACATTGAGAGTCAGACCAATTCAAATATCATTATTTATCCTATTTATTTTAGGAGCATTGTTTGGATTAATGTTTTTAAGTCAAAAAGGAGGGGTGCAAAAAGCCCAAACTCAAGACGATGGATTCTCTTATGAAGGGATATCTCTTAAATACCCTACATACAGAACATTTTTAGGGCTCGAAAAAGATTCTACGCTCACAAGAGAAGATATCCTAAAAGTAACCCAGGTAGTAACTCCTCTTGATATCGAAACTGAAGAAGATGAGGTAACTTTGATAAGCGATGCAAGTGAAGAAAAAATAAAAGAGCTACCTGATTTTTCTAAAATAGACACCACACAACTAGTCAGAATTAGATATCCCGATAGTAACCCTGATTTTGTTAGCGAGCTCAGAAAAAAATTCTCTTCAAGAAACTGCCGTATCATTCATTATGGAGATTCGCAAATTGAAGGTGATAGGATTACTGCATATTTGCGCAACAGGCTTCAACGTATGTATGGGGGTAGTGGTCCGGGGTTTTTACCAATAAAACCAGTATACAGGCAGATTAGCGCTGTTATAGAACCGAGCGATAATTGGGAGCGTTACGCATTTTTTGATCCTACGAAAAAGAAATTTTCACATCGAAAATATGGTACATATCTTTCGGTTTCAAGATTTACTCAATATCAAAAATCACTACCTGACAGTATAGCTTTAGATTCGTTACCAGTGCAAAAAGCTTCGGTAGTTATTGGTAAATCAGATGATACCTATCGTAAGTTTAGAAGATTTACGAATATAGGCTTGCATTATGGTAATTGTAATTTCCCCATTAAAGTATCGGTATATAATGATGGTGCTTTGATTCAACAAGATAGTCTTATTGCCGATGGCAGATATCACCAATATAAAATCAGAACATCGGTTACACCTACCAATCTTAAGATAGAACTCGAAGGCAAAATAAGTGCAGATTTTTATGGGTTAACCCTTGATGGTGGTTCCAGAGTTCAGATCGACAATGTAGCGATGCGCGGTGCATCGGGGACAATTTTTGCCAATGCCAGTGCTGCAACATATGGTAGGATGGTAAGACAATTAAAACCAAAGATTTTTATTATGCAATACGGAGGCAATACCATGCCGTATCTAAAAGATTCTACCGATGTAGATAAGTATACTAAACGTATTGCCAGCCAGGTAAACTGGATAAGAAAACGTGCAAAAAATGCAAGTTTCATATTTATTGGTCCAACAGATATGTGTCTTCCGGTTAACGGTAAGATGGAAACCTACCCGCTATTACCTTATCTCAATGCTAAACTTATGGAAACCTGTCTTGATAATAATGTTGCGTATTGGAGCATGTATCATGCTATGGGCGGAAAAGGATCAATGGAATTGTGGGTTGACGAAAAACTCACCGCAAAAGACTATATGCATTTTACCTGGAAAGGAACCAAAATAATTTCAGAACTATTTTTTACAGCCCTATACCTTGACCTTAAAGAACCTGATAACAATGACAATGCGTAACAAATTACTTTTTTGCGTTTGGCTTTTTGCATTACCAACATTGCTGGCACAAACGTATGTATTAGATACCATACAAAATAAATACACCTTTGTAAATTGGAAAGCGAATAGCATTAAAATGGCCGAACACTCTCCGGCTTTCAAAACACTATTCAGAAAATTAGATACCATTGCCAAAGGAGGAGAAGAAGACCTTCATATTTTTCATATCGGAGGGTCCCATATTCAAGCCGATATTTATTCGAACCGTTTGCGATCTTATCTACAAACGATGAGTCCTACAGCAAAGGGGCAACGGGGGTTTATCTATCCTTTTAGTATAGCCAAAACTAATAATCCCGGAAATTACAAGGTTGAGTTTGATGGCGAGTGGGCAGGATATCGATGTTCAGTTAGAAAAGATAGTGTAGCCTGGGGATTATCTGGAGTTACCGCAGTTTTTAAAGACTCTGTTTCTAATGTGAAATTAAAGGTCAATGGTAATAATTATCATGAAAAGATGTATGATTTCAATAAAATTAGGATCTTTTATGATGATTGGAGCACAGATTATGAGATATCATTTAAGCAAGATTCCTTGGTAACTAATACAACCAAAAATAAAGAAGCACATTTTATTGAATATACCCTTAACAAAAATGTAGAAGAAATAGAATTTTGTATTCGAAAGGTAGAAGATGTTGAGAATGCAGAGTTCTTGATGATGGGGATTGAGCTAATGAATGATAATAAAGGGATACAATACACGTCGATTGGTGTAAATGGAGGAAGTTTTTCATACTATGATCGATGCAAGTATTTTGATGATCAATTATTACTCTATAAGCCAGATCTCTTTATCGTTTCTGTAGGGACAAATGATGCGTATCATCCAGACTTTAATCCACAAGAGTATAAAGCGTACTATATTGATTTGATTAAACTCATTCAAAAAGCCAATCCAGATTGTGCAGTGTTACTTACGGTGCCCAATGATTCATATTATAAAAAGAAATTCCCCAACCCTCGAACCCGAATCGCAAGAAGGATGATCTATGAAGTCGCCAAAGAACAACAAATGGCAGTATGGGATTTTTATGAGATTATGGGAGGATTCAATTCTTCACAGAGTTGGTATACCCATAAACTAATGCCAAGAGACAGAATTCATTTTACAGTGATGGGCTATCGTATTAAAGCCGATCTTTTATTGCAGGCTCTTGCACATTCATGGGAAAAAGAATTAAAACTTGAGCCTAATGCTATTTTGAATCAGATTATTAATGAATAGACTTATAGACATATTTTCTTTCTCTGAAGATTCTCCACTAATCTTTACACAAGCAGATTTCTGGATATTCTTTGCAGCATTATATTTTATTTATGCCATAGTCTATAGCAAAAAGGATTTACGTAGTGCTTATCTCTTTGCCATCAGTCTTCTGTTTTATTATAAAACCAGTGGGCTTTTTATAGGTATTCTATTATTTAGCACGGTTAATGATTTCTTTTTGGGTAAAGCAATCTATAAAAGCAAATCGGTCGTATTTCAAAAAACACTGGTTGCTATTAGTGTGATTATTAACCTGGGTACACTTTGTTACTTTAAATACGCTTATTTCTTTACAGAATCCTATAATTACCTTTTTCAGACCAATTATGAGGTGATCAACTACCTTGCGCAATGGACCAATACATGGAGCGGTGTCGATTATTTTACAGTAGATAAAATTATCCTTCCAGTAGGGATTTCGTTCTATACCTTTCAAACGATTAGTTATAGTGTAGATATTTACCGAAAGCAAATCAAACCTCTCAAATCTATTATCGATTTTGGATTCTTTGTGAGCTTCTTTCCGCAGTTGGTGGCAGGGCCTATTGTTCGAGCTTCAGATTTTGTGCCCCAGATCCGAAAAGAAATTAATATCACCAAAGACGATTTTGGTAGAGCCACTTTTATGATTCTAAAAGGATTAATCAAAAAGATGCTGTTTGCAGATTATATTGCAGCCAATTTTATGGATCGCGTCTTTGATGTACCCGAAATGTTCTCTGGGTTTACCAATATTATGGCCATGTTTGGATATTCGTTGCAGATTTACGGTGATTTTTCAGGGTATACCGATATAGCTATTGGGCTGGCATTGCTTATGGGATATAGGTTGCCGGTTAATTTCAATTCGCCTTATAAGGCAATCCATTGCGGTGATTTTTGGCGGCGCTGGCATATCTCATTATCAAGTTGGTTAAAAGATTATCTATATATACCCATAGGGGGTAATCGTAACGGAAGTATTTTCTCATATACATTTATCTTAGTATTTACGTTTTTGGGTGTTTTTGCGGTATCAGACTATGGGATTGCATTGATAGCTGCAGCCTCTGTAGGTTTTTTGTTAATTATCACCTTGTTTTCATCAAAACTGGCATGGCACTTTAATCGCAACGTAAATATCATGATCACCATGTTAGTGGGTGGGTTGTGGCATGGTGCCTCCTGGAAATTTGTTATCTGGGGAGGGCTTAATGGTATTGGGATTGTTACCTATAAGTACTGGCGTTTAATCAGTCCGTATGAAAATTCAAAAGCATGGTATGCTATACTATGGCGTATTGCCTTAACTTTTGTGTTTATTACATTCACCCGTATTTATTTTAGAGGCAATAGCATGGATCATATCGATCGCTTTTATCAGCAGGTAATAACCAACATGGATTGGCAAAATGCACTGGCTGTACTTTGGGAGTATCGTGTGGTGTTTATCGTAATGCTAATAGGGTATATTACGCATTGGTTACCCTATAAAACAAAAGATTGGGCTTTAGATCAGTTTATAAAGAGTAATATGGTGATCAAGGCACTTGTTGTGATTGTGGTGGCTATTATTTGTTATCAAACCTATGCAGCCGATTTCCAGCCATTTATTTACTTCCAGTTTTAAGATTATGTCAATTCTAGTGGCTTTAATTTTAATTGAGATTGTATCGAGAATAGTGATCTTTGATCAGAAACATGATATTAACTATTATGGCGTGTCCCTGCGGGTCGGGCTATCTGCTATATCTTTTTATCGCCGCTTCTCGATATACCACACTCAGGTGTGGCACTCGAAGTGACAATAAAAGTTATAATAGGTACCCTGAGGTTCTCGAAGGGTGCTATCCCGCACGCAAAATTATTATTTCAAAAAAACATCCATAGCAAATCTGTATATGCTATTTGTATAATATATAACGATCTCCTGCCAGTGACGAGAGTTATTTGTATAGTATACAACGATCTCCTGCCAGTGACGAGAGTTATTTGTATAGTATACAACGATCTCCTGCCAGTGACGAGAGTTATTTGTATAGTATACAACGATCTCCTGCCAGTGACGAGAGTTATTCGTATAGTATATAACGATCTCCTGCCAATGACGAGAGCTATTTGTATGATATGCAAAAATCTCTTGTACCTTGTAAGAACTTTTCCCGCTTCTATAAGATGAAGATAAAAGACAAGAACTACTTCTTATTTCAACTTTTAAATAATACAATTACCTTCATAAATTGTAAATTGTAAATCGTAAATCAAAACTATGTTTTTACATACCCATCCATACGAACCCTTTTTTCCTGAAGGAGCTACAAGGCTTATTGTGGGGACATTGCCACCACCGCGATTTACGACTAGAGTACTTAATGATAGAGATGTAGATTTTTGTTATGGTAGTAGTAATGGATTACTTTGGCCCGTTTTAGACCGTATTTTTAGACTCAACCTAAAATATGAAACTACCCAGGAGGCAGCTGATCAGCGTAAAGAGTTTTTAACCTCTCGTGGGATTGGTGTTTGTGATATAGTGCACAGTTGTGAGCGTGATAAGATTGATGCTTCAGACTTAGGGATGCAAAATATTAAGCTTAGAGACCTGGTGGGGTATCTCAGAGAATATCCAAAAATCCATACTTTAATTTTTACAGGGGGTAATAGTAAAAACGGACCTGAGTATTTCTTCAGAAAGCATCTTAAAACATATAATATGAAGTTGGAAGTAGTTTCAGATGATGTTCCCAGGGTACATCAATTCACAATGTATCATCCTGTGCCTGTCGAAGGGAAATTGAAACCCAGAACTATAAAAACAGTATCTCTAACCGCTCCATCGGGGTCAGCAAATCGAGCTATTGGGAGCATGCAGTTGTACAAAGACCTAAAAAACAAAAACCCTAAATTCAATACGATTGATTTTAGGGTGATGCAGTATCAGGAGTTTTTTTAGTGTATGTGTTTTCCATGTATATTTATGACGACATTGTGTTTATTCAAAAGAAGAAGTTTAATAATTAACACATAGGTAAATTAAAAATTAGGGTAATATTTTGCCCCCAACGACACAAGTATTAAAAATATTATATGATTCGACCAAATAATTTGACAAAAGTACTTTTCAGTATATGGATAATGTTATTCATTTATTCAAAGATTGTAAGATCTTTTAACTTGTATTATTTCTGGGAAAGTTCATTCGTTTGTTGGACTTTTTTTATACTAGGGATAGCCTCTCTATTTCACTCAATTTCCAGTAAATTATCCAATAGTTTTGTAATAACCGTTTTTAATATTATTGTATTATCACTTTGTTTAACTGTAATTTTAAAATATGGAATTGTATTTGGGATGAAATCATCAAAAGCATATAATGCCCTGGATAAGTATGTTTCTAAAAACGTAGATTTCAAAGCTGAACTAGGAAATATTGAGGATATATGTGTATTACCAATTTCATCATATAGTTCAAGATCTGACTCCTCAGGTAATTATGGAAATGCCACTCTAAATATTATATTAAAGGGAGATAAAAAGTACAAAAGAGCTACTGCATATTTAATAAAAGAGCCAGATAGTTTACGATGGAGAGTGGTTAGAATTGAAAAAGAATAAAACTTCTGATGAATAGTGTTCTGAAAATCTATCTGCTGTTGCTTGGTTATACTATATAATGATATTATTATGAAAACAGCCATAAGTAAAATACTATGGCTGTTTTTTTTATCTATTATGATGTAAATGTTTTGGGTGTATTATCTAATTTCTTTTACAAAATCTCCAATAGTATCTACTCCATTATGAGTTAGATGTTTAATGAAGGCAGATCCAATAATGGCACCTTTGGCTGTTTTGGTTGCCTGCATAAAAGTTTCATTATTACTAATCCCAAAACCAACGATTTGCGGATTTTTTAGACCCAATGCTTCAATACGCTCAAAGTAGTGTTGCTGGGTATCTCCAAAGGTGTTTTTTGCGCCGGTAGTACTTGCAGAACTTACCATATAGATAAATCCATTAGATACTCTATCGATAAATCGAATACGCTCATCAGAGGTTTGTGGAGTGATCAAAAATACATTGATCAACCCATATTTTTCAAACGTTTCTTGGTAGTGTTCATGATATTCAGCTACCGGAAGATCAGGTATAATGAGTCCGTCAATACCAATCTCCTGGCATTTGGCGCAAAAAGCTTCGATCCCGTATTGCATCATTGGGTTAAAGTATCCCATAATGATCAGAGGGATGTTCACTGTGTTTCGAATATCTTTTAATTGCTCAAACAGCAGCTTTGTAGTCATACCATTTTTGAGCGCCACGGTAGAGCTTTCTTGTATGGTCGAGCCATCTGCCAAAGGATCACTAAACGGTAATCCGATCTCGATCATATCTACACCATTCTTTTCAAGGTCCTGTATCACTTTTGCAGTGTCGTTTAGTGCAGGATAACCCGCAGTGAAGTATATGGATAGTAGTTTTTTATTTTGTTCTAGTGTTGTATTTATTCTATTCATAATAGAGTATTGAGTACTTAGTATAGAGTATTGAGTAGTTAGTGAAATGAAAAAGATATTAATCTAAATTCTAAGTACTTAATACTTTGTACCAATGATTAACTAAGTTTTTATAATTTAAAATAATCGATATATGTGTTTAGATCTTTGTCTCCACGTCCCGAGAGACTAATTACTACAACATCGTCAGGTTTGAATTTTTTGTCATTAAATATGGCCAGGGCATGTGAGGTTTCTATAGCAGGTATAATACCTTCGAGTTGTGATAATTCTAATCCTGCTGCCATAGCATCATCATCGGTTACCGAGTAAAATTCTCCTCTACCTGTTTTATACAAGTGTGAATGTAATGGCCCAACTCCAGGATAATCTAGTCCTGCTGAGATAGAGTAAGGTTCTGTAATTTGACCATCTGGTGTTTGCATCAATAAAGTTTTACAACCATGAATAATCCCTTCTTTCCCTAGTTGAGAAGTCGCAGCACTTTCTCCTGAATTGACACCTTTTCCTGCTGCTTCTACAGCAATAATACCTACATCAGGTTCATCTAAAAAATGATAATATGTACCCGCAGCATTACTACCACCACCAATACAAGCGACTACATAATCGGGGTTTTCTCGCCCTTCTTTTTCTTTGAGTTGCCATTTAATCTCTTCAGAAATGATAGATTGAAAACGTGTTACCATGTCTGGATAGGGGTGAGGACCAATTGCCGAACCAATAATATAATGTGTGTCAACGGGGTTGTTGATCCAATCACGTATAGCCTCGTTGGTTGCATCTTTAAGGGTTTTGCTACCAGATTTAGCAGGTCTTACTTCGGCTCCCAGCATCTTCATTCTTGCTACATTGGGTGCCTGCCGCTTGATATCAATTTCACCCATATATACAACACACTGTATACCCATCAAGGCACATACAGTGGCCGTAGCCACACCGTGCTGTCCAGCACCTGTTTCTGCAATGATCCTGTTTTTACCCAAACGTTTGGCGACAAGTATTTGTCCTATGGTATTGTTTACTTTGTGTGCGCCGGTATGATTAAGATCCTCGCGTTTTAGGTATACTTTGGTATTATGTTTTTCAGAAAGACGTTTGGCATAATATAACGGAGACGGTCGTCCTACATAATCTCTAAGTAATTGATTAAACTCTTCTTTAAAAGAAGGTTCGTTCATAATTTCGAGATACGTTGTACGTAATTCTTCAACATTAGGATATAGCATTTCGGGGATGTATGCTCCTCCGAAATCTCCATAATATCCTTTTTCATTTACTTGGTAACTCATATTTTTTAGTTTATAGTTGTTGGTTTCTAGTTGATAACTTCACAAGGAAATCATCAACTATCAAAAGGCAACGATTTTTTAAATGTTTGTATGTCTTCACTATTTTTTAATCCCGGTTCGATTTCAAATTTACTATTCACATCAATACCATAAATGGGCAAACCAGTGTCTACTATTGCTTTTACTTTATTAATTTCATCTAAACCGATACCACCACTTAAAATGAATGGTGTAGTGGAATTATAATTGTTTAATGCACTCCAGTCAAAAGTATATCCGTTGCCTCCTTTTTCTTTTCCTTTGGTATCGAAAAGGAAATAATCTACAATATTTTCATAAGGTGTTAAGACTTCAAAATCAAAAGTGTCTTTGATTGAGAATACTTTCCATACTTCGATAGACTTAGTGTATAGCTCTAGATGTAATTTCAAATCCTTACAATATTCTATAGTTTCATTTCCGTGTAATTGAACAGCTCTAAAATTATACTGTTTTACTTTATCTACGATAAAATCAATGGAGGCATCCACAAAAACCCCTGTTTTTTTTATGGTTGAAGGTAATTTAGGAATTTGGGCATCAAAATTTCTAGGAGATTTCTCATAGAAAATAAAGCCAAGATAATCTGGTTGTAGTGCTGCTACTGCTTCAATATTTTCTTGATATTTCATTCCGCAAACCTTCAATTTCATGATCTAATATTTTTTTGATTCCAGCCTACTTGTGAATGCTGAATTATTGATTTAGGATTTTAATGAATTCGACTGCACTGGTACCAGGGTTTTCGGTTTTCATAAAGTTTTCACCAATAAGAAAGCCTTTATAGCCATATTCTTTTAAATCTTGTATAGCTTCAATACTGCTAATCCCACTTTCTGAAACTTTTACAAAATCATCCGGAATTTGTGTGCTTAATGATTTACTAATTTCCGTACTTACTTCGAAAGTTTTTAGACTTCGGTTATTAACACCAAGCATATCCAAAGATGGCATGATTGACTTTTCTAACTCCTCTTGGTTATGTACCTCGAGTAAGACATCCAGAGATAAACTCTTTGCAAATTCTGATAAGGATTTGATTTGATCTCGGCTTAGCACTGCTGCAATTAAAAGAATAACATCAGCTCCATAGGCTTTAGCTTCTAGTAATTGATACTCGTCAATAATAAATTCTTTACGTAGTAAAGGCATTTGTACTGTTGCTCTGGCTAGTAAAAGATCATCCAGAGATCCGCCAAAATATTTACCGTCGGTTAATACAGACATGCCACAAGCTCCGGCAGTTTGATACTCTAAAGCAACGTCTTGTACACTTACTTTTTGATTAATTACAGCTTTTGAGGGGGATCTACGTTTGTGTTCGGCAATGATACCTGTATTACTATTGCGTAAAGCATTTGCCAAAGAGTTTGTATTACGATCAAATAGCACAGAGGACTCTAGTTGCTTAACTGGGATCAATCCTTTTTTAAGGGCTACCTCTTTGTACTTGTCGGCGACTATTTTATCGAGTATATTCATTGTAGTTGTTGGTTAATCGTTTATGGTTGATGGTTTTTTGTGTTTCACGTTGTATAACAATTAACTAGCTTTACTTAGTTCTTGTACTTTTTTCAAAGCCTCTAATCCTTTTCCTGATAATAATGATTCTTTGGCTTTTTCGAATCCTTGCTTTGGCTGTAGCCCTTCTACAGTTGCAATTGCCATTCCGGCGTTGGCACAGACTACATTATTTTGTGCTTCGGTACCTTTACCACTAAGAATATTCATAAAAATATCAGCAGAGGCTGAAATAGAATCTCCACCTTCGATTTCTTCTTGTTTCAGAATAGAAACACCAAAATCTTTAGGACTTAGCATACCTTCTGTAGTGTTAGAAATGGTTTTAGTGTTTCCTGTAAGCGAGATTTCATCATACCCATCTAATGCATGAATGATAGTGAAATTTTTATCTGTATTTTGATATAAATATCCATACATTCTGGCGAGTTCAAGATTAAAAACTCCTACGATTTGATTTTTTGGAAAAGCTGGATTCACCATAGGGCCCAGCATATTGAAAAAGGTTTTGACACCAAGTTCTCTTCGAATTGGAGCTACATTTTTCATTGCCGGGTGAAATAATGGTGCATGCAACACACAAATACCTGCTTCATCAATACTTCGTTTTAAGAAGTCTTTATCATTGCTAAATTTGATTCCGAGATGTTCCATGACGTTAGAACTACCACATTTTGATGATACACCATAATTACCATGTTTGGTAACTTTAATTCCGGCACCGGCCGATACAAAAGATGATAATGTAGATATGTTGAATGTGTCTTTTCCGTCCCCACCTGTTCCACAAAGGTCAATAGGATTGTATTCGCTTAGATCTACAGCAACGCATAGTTCTAACAAGGCATCTCTAAAACCTTCAAGTTCTTCAATGGTAATGCTCCGCATCATATACACGGTTAGAAAAGATGCGATTTGACTTTGGTTGTATTCTCCTTTAGATATATTAACCAAAACGTTTTTGGCTTCTTCTTTAGAGATTGTTTCGTGATTGATTAATCGATTGAGTAAATTTTTCATAGGCCCCTGATCCCGATCCTTTTCTTAAAATAAGAAGCGAATCTATATTAGATTTTTTTTTTAAATTATTACTTAGCGTCACTTTTGTTTTAATGTTAATTGTTAATCCAATTTTCTAACATTTTTTTTCCATCTGGGGTTAGTACCGATTCTGGATGGAATTGTACTCCGCGTACATCTAATTCTCTATGTCGTAAAGACATGATTTGTCCATTTTTGTCATATGATGTTACTTCTAAACATTCTGGAAGGTCTTTTTCAGCAACTACCCAGGAGTGATATCTTCCAACATCAAAGTTGTTATCCAGGCCATCAAAAAGAGGTTCGTTGTTTACAGATAGAGTGATATTGGTAGCTACGCCATGATATACTTCATCTAGATTGATAAGACTTCCTCCAAAAACTTCTCCTATGGCCTGTTGTCCTAAACAAACGCCAAAAATACTTTTGGTAGTTGCATAGGATTTGATGATGTCTTTTAGCAATCCTGCTTCGTCTGGAATTCCTGGTCCTGGAGAGAGTAATATTTTTTGGTACTGCTCAATATCCTCCAATCGTAATTGATCGTTTCGTCTTACTATAACTTCGCAGCCTAGATCCTCTAAATAATGAACTAGGTTGTATACAAATGAGTCATAGTTATCTATTACTAATATTTTTTTTCCCATTTTCAATTTTTTTAAATTTCTTCGGCTAACTTCAAGGCTTTTGTCAATGCGCCAAGTTTGTTGTATACTTCTTGTAATTCGTTTTCTTCATTAGATTCATTTACTAATCCAGCACCGGCTTGCCAATGTAGTTGATGGTTTTTGCTTAAGAATGTACGAATCATAATGGCGTGATTGAAATTACCTGAGAAATCCATAAAACCAATAGCACCACCATAGAAATCACGATTTATGGTTTCGTATTTTTCTATTAGTTGCATGGCCATATGTTTTGGTGCACCACTCAAGGTTCCTGCAGGGAAGGTGTCTGCAACGACTTGCATTGTTGTTGTATCTGCGTGTTTTTTACCAGTTACTTTGCTTACCAGGTGAATTACATGAGAGTAAAATTGAATCTCACGATATGTTTCTACGGTTACGTTGCTTCCATTACGACTTAGGTCATTGCGAGCTAAATCAACCAACATTACATGCTCTGCATTTTCTTTTTCGTCGACAGATAATTTTTTGGCAAGTTCTGCGTCTTGTTCATCGTTACCTGTACGCTTAAATGTTCCTGCAATGGGGTGAATTTCGGCAATTTGATCTTTAACAATCAATTGAGCTTCGGGAGAACTTCCAAAAATTTTAAAATCTCCATAATCAAAATAAAACAAATATGGTGATGGATTAATACTTCGTAAAGCCCTATACACGTTAAACTCATCTCCTTTAAATTTTTGTGAGAACCTCTTGGAGAGTACAAGCTGAAACACATCTCCTCGTTGACAGTGTTTTTTTGCTAGCGCAACATGTTCTTTATATTGCTCATCGTTAAGGTTAGAGGTAGTATCACCAAGGGTAGAGAAATTATAGGAGGCAAAGTTTTTAACATTTAGCAGCGATTCAATTTCTGCAATATTGCTATCAGAATCATAGCAATGTGCAAAAATATAGGCTTCATTGTTAAAGTGGTTGATAGCAATGATGTTTTGATATACCGCATATTGCATATCGGGAATGTCTAAAGTACCTTCTTTTTTGGTGATGCTAATATTTTCGAAATAGCGAACTGCATCGTAAGAAATATAACCAAAAAGCCCATTGTTAATGAATTTGAAATCACTTTTAGAGGTTTCAAATTGTTGACCAAAGTGTTCAATAATCTCTGGAATATTAGTTTCTGGAGTAATTGAAATTTTATCAGTGGTTTTATCAGGAAAAGATCGGTAAATAGTTTCGTTCTCAACCTTAATATGGGCAATGGGATTGCAGCAGATATATGAAAAACTATTTTCATTGCCCCTATAATCACTACTTTCTAATAGAAGGCTATTAGGGTAGCGATCTCTAATTTTTAGATAAACACTTACTGGGGTAATTGTGTCTGCCAGTATTTGTTTATAGTGTGTGGTTAGTTTATACTTCATTTATATATTCTTTAATTTTGATTATATCACCCCTTTTAAATCAGTAACAAAAAAAAGGCTTGTCGTGATTTGACAAGCCTTGGTATGTTTACTTAACACAATATAGGATCTATCTCACGACGCTTTCGTTCTGAGAAGACCACCACCAAATATTTGTTAAGATTATGTTCATGTTTCTTATTATTGATTCAAATATATAAATTAATTATAATTCTAAACAACAAAAATTACATTTTTAAGTCTACCGCTAATTCGAACTCATCGCTAATCGCTTTATCTCCAAGATTATCAAAGAAACTTCCAGATCCGTATTTAATATCATACTTTGTTCTATCTACTTTTAATGTAGTTGAAGCAGCATCTCCTTTTATTGCCAAATCAAACTGAATAGGATTTGTTTTTCCTTTTATAGTTAGATCTCCAGCAATTTTATATCCTTTGTCTACTTTCTTTGCTTTTGTAACTACAAGTTTTGCTGTTTTATGCTTATCAATACTAAAAAAATCGTCAGAGCTCAGATGTCCTTCTAATTTTTCTTTTCCTTTTCCGGCTTCCAAATCTGTTACAGTAAGTGAAGTCATATCTACTGTAAATTCTCCACTGGTAATACTTTCACCTTCAAAAACCAGGAATCCTTCGGATAGTTTTAATGTTCCGGTATGTTGCCCAGTAACTTTTTTACCTGTCCAGTTAATGGTACCTTCTTTAATTTCTTTTTTCTGTGCCAAAACAGAGGTTGTAGCAATAATGGCAATAGCTAAGATTAGTGATTTAAGTTTAGTTTTCATGATTTTAAAATTAAATAGTTAATAATTTATGTTCTTAGTTTATTTAATAATTTATTTAGAAGGTTTAAATCTTCTTTAGATAAGTTTTTAGTAATCCTATTTTCAAAATCAGCCATAATTGGACTAACTTTTTTAAGAAAATTCTTGCCTTCTTCTGTAATAGAAATTTCTACTTTTCTTCTGTTAGACTTACAAGTAATTCTTTTTGCGTATCCTTTATTTATTAGTTTGTCAACAAGTCGAGTGGTATTACTCATTTTGCTAACCATTCTTTCCTGTATGGTGCTAAGATTTGCAGGCTTGTCTTTTTGACCTTGCAGAATGCGGAGTACATTAAACTGTTGTAGGGATATATCATAGGCTTTAAGCTCAATGTTGATTTTATCCATTACCCAGTTTTCTGTATATAATAAATTTACAATGGCTCTTCTGGATAAAGGGAGCTTAACTTCTGTTTTTATGATGTCTTCTATATTCAATTGTAAGTACAATATTTGTATATACAAATGTATGTGATTTTCTGTTTTAGAAATTATAAATTGATATTAATTCTTTGTTAAAGTTAATTTTTGGGTTAGGTTAAATAGTATTATTGCTAAGCAAAATATATAACTGTTGATATGGTATTTGTAAAAAAAACCTAAAATATTAAAGTAATGTGCGGAAACCTTGTTAATTTTCTTTTTCTTGTTTAATGGTTTTAATAAATTAGTGTATATGTCAAAATGGGTTGTATGTATTGGGATCGTATTGTTCTTTATTAACTGTAAAGGAGAGCAACAAGTTGCACTTGAGGCTACTGATGTTTTTAAGAGCAAAGGTGTAGAGATACCTATATATGATTTTAAAAGCTTTGAGCCTTTATTAAAGATCAATGACGGAAAAACAAGGGTGATTAATTTTTGGGCCACGTGGTGTAAACCATGTGTTGCTGAATTGCCTTATTTTGAATTGATAAATAGTAGATATCCTTATAATGAGGTTGAGGTTATATTAGTTAGTTTAGATTTACCAGGGCATATTGAAGGTAAGCTTATTCCTTTTGTGAAAAAACAAAAAATTGAAAGCAAAGTAATTTTATTAGATGATCCAGATGCTAATAGTTGGATTCCTAAAGTAAGTAAAGAATGGTCAGGTTCTATACCGGCGACGATAATATATAATGGAAATACAAGCAAGTTTTTTGAACGATCTTTTACATATAATGAGTTAGAGAAAGAATTGAAAAAAATGCTTTAAAAAAATGGATTAAGTACAATACACCATAACTATGAGAACTTTAAAGATATTGGTCGGAGTAGCTTTTGTAATTGCGATAAGTGCTTTTGCAATAGATAAAGTTTCTGTTTCTGAAACAGATGATGGATATGCAATAGGAGATTTTGCAACTGATTTTGAACTAAGGAATGTTGATGATACTATGGTTTCATTATCAGATTATAAAGATGCTAAAGGGTTTATTGTAATTTTTACTTGTAATCATTGTCCGTATTCGGTGGCTTATGAGGATAGGATTATTGAATTGGATAATATGTTTAAATCTAAAGGATATCCGGTGATCGCTATTAATCCAAATAATCCAAAAGCATATCCAGATGATAGTTTTGAAAATATGAAGATAAGAGCAAAAGAAAAAGGATTTACTTTTCCTTATTTATTTGATGATGGGCAACACATATATCCTCAATATGGTGCTACCAAAACACCACATGTGTATGTGTTGGAAAAAACTCAAAATGGAAATGTTGTTAAATATATTGGCGCAATAGATAATAATTATAAAGACGCTTCTGCTGCAAATAAGAAATATGTGCAAGATGCAGTACATGCATTACTAAAAGGAGAAAAAGTTCCTGTAGAAATAACCAAAGCGATTGGTTGTAGCATAAAAGCATAGTTTTTTGATTTTTTATATAAAATAAATGAAGGTATAATTTTATACATTTCGTATAGGACTCCTATATTTGTGATATAAATAAACAAAAGCAGTCCAATTTTAATACAAAATATTTTATAAATGGCAGAAGATATCACACAAGAAGAATGGCAAGAGCGTATTGCTAATGATGATAATGCAATAATTTTAGATGTAAGAACAGAAGAAGAAGTAGAGGATGGTTTTATCCCAAATATGCTTAATATAGATATTCGCAAAGGTCAGGGATTCTTGGATGAGGTTGATAAACTTGATAAAAGTAAAAACTACTATGTGTATTGCCGATCTGGAGCGCGTAGTGCGCAAGCCTGTACTCTAATGGGGCAGATGGGATTTGAGACTACCTATAATTTGATAGGAGGTTTTATGGAATGGGATGGCGAAACAGCAGAATAATTTAGTGTCATATGAAAGTAACACCCTTTTTATTATTATCCTTTTTTTTCTTAACCACATATAGTTGTAAAGAAACAAACAAAGATAGTGCTATCGAACTCATCACTGTAGAAGAGATGGATTCGTTGTTAGAGATAAGCAAAGTACAATTAATTGATGTTAGAACGCCCAAAGAATATGCTGAAGGACATATAGAAGGAGCTGTTAATATTGATTTTAGGGATGAAAATTTTGAAGCTCTTATCGCTAAAGTTGACAAATCAAAGCCGGTAGCCGTGTATTGTGGCCGTGGTGGTAGAAGTGGTAAATGTTCGGCATTTATGAAAAAAGCTGGATTTACGAAGATTTATGATCTCGACGGCGGGATAACCGAATGGAAATTTAAAGGTAAAAAAGTGATTAGATAATATATTGATACGAATAAAAACAAAAAAGTGCTTCTTGATCAAGAAGCACTTTTTTGTTTGATGTGGAGTCGGAGAAGGCTGAAGTGTTAAGAATTGATCCGGTGGATCAATTTAGCGCAAGCGCCAGCTGATGTGCCTGCGGAATCCCCCGAAAGCACAAAATCCTGCCATTTGGCAGGATTGAAGTGGAGTCGGAGGCTATTGAACTATTAGTGTCTTGTTAATAACAGTTTATAAATATATCAAGCTGTTAGACATCTAAATAAGGTAATTGTTTATTTTTGTTATAGTTTAGAATAGTATCTAAATATAACATAATTGTCGACTAGGTTGTCGACTATAATATTCAATTAATGACCTCAACATTCTTTTTAAAACGTCCGAAATCTGAAAAGGAAACATTAATTATTTTTTCGTGTTACTTTAAAAGCGAAGGAAAGAAGTTTTTGTATTCTACAGGCGAGAAGATAAAACCAATAAATTGGGATCAACAGAATAAACAACCTATTCTAAAAGGTAAACATAAGACTGCAAGTAGTAGCATTATCAAACTACAACTGAACCGATACCCAGATGCTTTTGAGTTAATACAAAATAGATGTAAAGCAATGGGAGAAGATTTTACTTCACAAATCTTAAAAAGGGAGTTTGATACCATTTTCAAGAAAGCACCAACAGGAAAGAATACGTTTTATGATGCATTTGATGAGTTTATGGACTATAAGATTAAAATGCAAGAATGGTCACCTTCTACAATTAAGCGGTATAAGAATATCAAAAACATATTACAAGATTTTGAGAAGCAAACGAGCTATAACCTAACGTTTAGCAATATAAATGAAGTTTTTCACGCAGACTTTACAGATTATTGTATGAATATTCGTGGTCATATTAATAATACGTATTCCAGAAACCTTGGACTGTTCAAGACGTTTATGTTTTGGGCTTTAAAAAAGGGATATACTTACAATAATATATTTCTAAGCTTTGAGAAGAAAAAGAGAGTTGTGACTAAACAGATAGCTTTGACTAAAATTGATTTACAGAATCTAATGCATTATGATTTTAAAAATGAACGATTAAAGAAAGTTAGAGATGTATTTGTATTCTCTTGTGTTACAGGAATGAGGTTTGGAGAATTGCAATTATTTGAAAAAGAAGACATAGTAAATAATTCTATTGTTTTAAAAGAGGAAAAAGATACAGAGAAAGAATCTCGTGCCATACCATTAAACGAAATATCACTACACATTCTGCGTAAGTATGATTATCAATTACCATTGATAGCTAATCAAAAACAGAACGAATATATCAAAGAAGTTTTTAAGAAAGCAGGGTATACCGATGAGGTAGTAAAGACGACTACAAAAGGAAAAGAGAATATACGAGTGACGATGCCATATTATGAACGTATTAGTACGCATACAGCACGTAGAACGTTTATTACGATGATGAAAAAAGAAGGGTTATCTGATAAATTAATAGCATCGATAACAGGACATAGGGATATGAAAACGTTAAATCAGTATTATCAGGTAGATGATGCTTCCAAAGTGGAAGCCGTAAATGAAGTTTTTAACATGGATATTGGTCTATTAAAGAGAGTGAATTAAATGAAGAGAAAGGGGTTTGGTTTAGAAATAAAACTAGAAGAAGGGTCAAAAATAGGTACTATTCAGTTAAGCGATGAAACTGCAAAGTATTTAAATGAAATATCAGGCGAGAAAACTTATGTAGATTATCTTAAAGAGTTTTTAGTTGAGGAAGAGAATTTTGAAAAAGTGGATAAGGCTGTTATGCAGTGTATGGAAGATGCCTTGCCAAAGGATATAAAAGAGAATTGCAAACATTGTAAAGGAGAGACCAAGGATGAAGGTTATAAGGCTTGTACAAAATATTATCTCCAAATGAAAGCAACTTTTTCTATGGCAGCAGAAGAGTTTGTAAACATAGTTTTGAGTCATAAACATATTTATGATAACAAGTATGAATTGCAAAGGTTGACAATCAATTTTTTCAATTGTTTGAATTTTGTTAAAGGTAGAGGGATAATGTTTGTTGATTTAGAGAAGTTATCTCGTTATGCTTTAGACGCTAATTTCAAATCATTATCTCAAGTTTTTAGGGACTCCAGGATTTTGAAAAGTTTGGAGATAATAAATAATTCTTTAAACTCTCTGGGTGATCAAGAAATAGAAAACAAGGTGCTTCAGAAAGAAGATGAGAACTATATAGAACTTCAGAAAGAGTTTTTTGAGAAGAAGCAAGAAGTTTATGAAAAAAAGCTACTCATAGAAAAAGAGAAAAGTAATCTTAATCAAATAAGTGAAAAGGTCAAGAAAACAAAGCAACCAAAAAACAAGAATTTCAGCCAGAAACAAATAGCAATAGCATATTTTATTAAAGGAATTGTGATTACTTCTGATAATTATTTGGAAATATTAAGAAAACACTCCAGTACTAAAAGTGAAAAAATTCTTCAAAAAAGAATTAATAAACCAAATGAATTAACAAGATTGAGTGAGAATAAAACAGCCGATTCAAAACATCTCAAGGATTTAGAAGAAGCCAAGAGGTTGTTAAGTAGTATGAAAGATAAGAAAGCAGTAAATGATTTAGAAGCGATAATATCTACGTTTAAGAGTAATTATCATTCTTATTATTAAGGTAACAACCATTCAATTACCATACATGAGAGGTAATAATCTTATTCTCTAATGACCTTTACACCAGTAAAATTAAAATACTGGTACAATGAATAATCCATTCGAAATTCTCAATAAGCGACTAGCTAATATTGAAACACTTCTATTAGATATTAAACACAAACCAATAGAAGAAAAAAAACCCGAAAACCTTACCGTAAAAGAAACAGCAAAACTTCTAAAAGTTTCTGAGCAATCAGTGCATAATTACATAAAGCGAGGTACGCTGTCAGCTCAAAAAGTGGGTAGAATATTACTTATCAAAAGAACTGATTTAGATAACGCATTAACAGAGGTTAAGTCACTTAAATACAAAAGGGCTTAACCTCTTTGTTTATTGGGTATTACAATTTCTAAAATCAGGTAGTATGTATACATTAGCAGAAAGTGGGACAAACAAAACAGGACAGAATCACATTATTGTCAATGGAGAAGGTTCTGACCTCAACAAAAAAGAGGCGTTAAAAGGTAGAGCAAAACGAAAAACCATCACACAAATAATGATGCTTCGATTAATAGAGGTAGCACAAGAAAATGGAGAACCAGAATTGGAAAAATCCTATTGGAATACTTATTACTGCCAACAGAATATTGTTACAGCCGACGGGCGATTATATGGGAAGTATTGTAAAAACCGCTTTTGTACTTTGTGTTGTAGTATTCGCAAAGCAGAGATGATTAATAAATATTTTCCAGTGATGAAAGAATGGGAAGATCCCTATTTTCTTACTCTTACTGTGAAATCCTGCAACGCATATAACTTACCCAAATACATTAAAAAGTTTACACAAGGCATACAAAGAATAACAGAAAAGCACCGTAAAAGATACCAAAGAGGCAGAGGGAAAATGCTCATTGGGGTGCGTTCACTAGAGTGTAATTTTAACCCTAAGAAGAAAACATACAACCCACATTTGCATATAATTACTAAGGATAAATATACTGCTGAGGTTTTATTGGCTGAATGGTTGCAATTATGGACACCAAAATTTGTTAATAGAAAAGCTCAAAATCTTCAACGAGTAACTGATTTAGAGAATGGATTAGTTGAAATTATAAAATACGGAAGTAAAATATTTACCGAACCAGATTTAAGAAAAAGAGAAAAAGAATCAAGTACAGCACAAATCTATATCAAAGCTTTAGATACAATACTAACGGCAATGAAAGGTAAGCGTATTTTTGATCGATTTGGTTTTAACTCACCAAAGAAAACAACAAAACAAAAATTCTCGGCAAAGTTGCTTAGTAATTATAACGAATGGGAATATAACTCAAAAACAGCTGATTGGGAGAATGTTGCTACAGGTGAACTGTTAAGTGGATATGAGATACCCTCGCACTTGCAGGCTCTTTTAGAAAATAATATAAATACTAGTCTAGAGTAGTTCTTTCTTTATAAGGTAAATCGAATGTAAAAATTATTTTTCCCAGTATCGAAAAATGAAACTAGGATGTTCTAGTATTGCATCAGAAAACAGAAAAACATCATGCAAACTATGAGGAAAACCGTAACATTTGAGAAAAAACATCACTTTTTTGTGTTGTTCAACTATTATTTAAGACATCCTATCGAAAAGTTGAAAACACAGGGGGTTTTTCCCCCCATGCGTTTTAAAAATTAGCACTAGTTTTGTCGCTTTGTTTAAAGAAACCTCAAAATAAATCACATATATGAACCATTCAGTATTACGCTATGTATATCTAGTACTTAGCTTTCTATTCATTCAAAATACAATCGCCCAATCGGGTTTTTACGGGGGCTATGGTACTGCTATAAAGGCTGCACCTACAGCTGCCAAAGCGACCAAAGCCAGTGGTGCTAGTGTAGATCTCACCACTGGGACCGTACAACAGTCTGTACCGATCTATACGATCAAACAAAACGGAGTAAGTTGGCCGGTAGGTTTGCAATACCGCTATACCGGGCTACAGGTGATGGAAGAACCCTCACCCATTGGACTGGGTTGGGGTCTTGTTGCTACCGGGATGATCTCTAGAGAAGTTAGAGGTTTGCCCGATGATCATCCTAAAGGATATCATGGAGCAGAACGATTAAAAGATAGCATCTTGGATCCCTATTATCATTTTGATCCGAATAACAGCCCGGGTACTGCCGGTAAGCAAGTGATGAAAGAACATCATGCGTATCTACTGGCTAATGGTATGGTCGATGGCGAGCCGGATTTATTTAAAGTGAATGCAGGCGCCTTAAGTTTTTCCTTTAAGATCGGGAACAATGGCCAACCGGTACTGTTATCTCATCATAATGTAGTGGTTAACTTTGGTTGGGACCAAATCGAAGTAATCGATGCTGAAGGAGTGAAATACTTTTTTGGGGCCAAAGAAATCTTTGATCCCTATGAGCCTGATTTGGGTTTTCTTCCTTTGGCAGAAGGAGATTATTATACTTATGCTCGTAGTTGGTATCTTAGCAGTATACAACCGCCCAATACCACCCAGCAAATTACTTTTGAGTATCAACACCAAACCGATAGAAAGAAGGCTTTTGTACCTAAGGTGTATTCACTAAAATCATTATCCTCAGAGTTTTTATTCGATCAGGATTTTGAAGGAGATGATCCCAAGACAGATCCGTATATCTATCCCCATGTGCGTATGGATGTGGATGTGACCACCCCGGTACTCACCAAAATCAACTTTGCTGAAGGGTCTTTAAATTTTACTGTTAAACCAGGTACTTCAGGGACCTATCAACAGTATAATCGTATTGCCCTTACCGATTTTCATAACAATACGATTAACAAATACGATTTGTTTACCCAGCGATCTCGACGTTTGCTTACCGAGATCAAAAAGAATGATCAGTTAGAGGTTCGATTCGAGTATTATCATCAGGAGGATCCTCGTGCGATTCCTGATTATGAATTTGATACAGAAGAAGCGACCCTGGGGATGGATAGATGGGGGTATTATGCCGGAAGGCAATTATCGTCGAGTGAAACAGATCCTGTTATACGAGAGTATCCCGATTTTAAAGGAACCGTGCAAGGCGCCTTAAAAACCATAACCGGTAAAAGCGGCGGACAAACTAAGATCGAATATGAATTGAATTCATACGCTAAAGCGTATGGCGGGGTTCGAGTAAAAAGCATCGAGAGTTGCGGAGGAACTACCACAGCATGTACAAAAAAGGAATATGACTATAGCAAAGAAGAGTTAGGCTCTAGTGCCCAAATTAACTCTGTAGTTCATAACACAAACAGTGCAAATTATGTAGGCCCTGCCGAACCTATTTATTATGCACAGGTGAGTGAACGAGTGGTATCTTCGGATCCCAACGAAGAGATCCATAACGGACGAACAGTCTATACCTTTGAAGATCCTGAGGTGTTTGAAAATATAGGAAACTTTAGCGATTCACTAGTTCATAATCTTGCTCCTCGTGGAGAGGTAGAGGGCGATATCCGAATCAAATCGATACGTACCTATAAGCATATCGATGGTACTCCACAACCCACCGAACAATTGCTGACCGAACAACATTACGAATATATCCCTGTGCAGATGAATAGGGATGCCTTCGGAAACTCCTTAGATCCTAATTATCCCTATGGGCTTAAAGTGCGTTCTAACAAAGGGGTAAAACAAGAATTGAATTTGAGAGAATTCATCCGTAGAGAATTAGAAAGGAACGGTAGCGGACTTCTTCCGTACTTGCATCAGTTGATTCCTGGATTTCGTGAGGTGTATGAAGAAGGTACGCAGGTAGCCTATGAACATTGGGCAACACAAGCGATGAATAAAGTTGATCTGGTACAAGGGTTTTCATTTGCAAAATATATCCTGGCCGTGGGTGATGAAGATGCTGCTGCTTGGATGAAGAAATATGAAATAGAAACGTATAAAGAAACGAACATCCAACCGCTTCAAAAACGAGTGGTAAGCAGAACCTATTCGGATACAGACCCTACGCAGTATACCGAAAACATCACAGAATATCTCTATGATGCTTATCACCAAATGATAGGGCAGACGCAAACCAATTCTAAAGGGGAGAAACAGCAATCGAACTATTACTACCCGTATCATCCTGATATTAATAATACAACCCTTATCAATGCGCATCGTATGGCCTCACCGGTAAAGACAGAAACCTTTATCGGGCCTAAAAAACAAGCCACTGCGGTAGTAAATTTTAATACCACAGCCACAGGATATTACCTGCCCTCTGTGATACAAGGGGCCAAAGAAGGCGCTCCGATGCAAGATCAAACGATCTATCACCGCTATGATGCCAAAGGAAATGCTTTAGAAGTCTCCCAAGGTAAAGGCCCACATACGGTCTATATCTGGGGATATAACGATCTATACCCCATCGCTAAGATCGGTAATGCAACTTATAATCAAGTAGCTGGTTTTGTTAACGATCTTAAAGCCAAATCGAATGCCGATATCGATCGTACGTTAGAGTATACCGGTGCCGAAGGTGCCCTGCGACAAGGGCTGGATGCCCTACGCGATGCCTTGCCTAATGCCATTGTAACCACCTATACCTATGATCCGCTGATTGGACTCACCAGTACGACCGATCCAAGAGGATATACTATCTATTATGAGTATGATGGCTTGTATCGTTTACTGCATACCCGAGATGCTGAGCATAATATCATTAATAAATACTACTATAACGATAGTGGGATACAGTACGATCCTATAGTGGCTAGTATTACATCAGATAAGAACTGGATGGATACCAATACCACCTTACAGATTCGATCTACAGTGAGTGGAGGATCAGAGCGATATTCGTATCAATGGGAGGTCACTAAACCTGGTAGTGCTACTCAGTATTTTACAACCAAAGACATTAGTCTGCAAGCAGGAGGTGCTGAGGGTATGGCTACTGTAAAACTTACGATCACCGATATCATTACCAGTAAAACCAAGGTGGTGAACAAGTCGATTAGTATTTATCCCCCGCTTTCGGGATCGGCTGGTCAAATCATAAGACCTGCAAATCATGCTATAAACACTACGGCTTCGTTTAATGTAACTCCAAACGGGGGATCAGGAAGCTATACCTATAACTGGACTATTAGCGGGCGTGCGGCTACCTATACCAGCAGCCAAAAATCGTTCGGTCTCTATATGAATTATAACTATTATGGCAATGTAAACATACAATGTGTGGTACGCGATACCAAGACCGGAGACGCTAAAACACTAACAACAACCATGAACGTATACGATGGCCTATGGTCAGCTTCTATAGCCACGATACGCCATAGTTCGCCTACAGGGACTAAAAAATTAGAACTATTGGCCAAAGCAGCAGCAGGCTCTGGTAGCTATAGCTACAAATGGTATGTCAACGGAAGCTATAAAGGAAGCTCATCTAGTTTAAATATTACCCTAAGATGTAGCGGTCCAAGATCAGAAACCGTACAATGTATTATCACCGATAATATAACAGGTAAGACACCATCTACGACCCGAACCTTTAGCATAGGAGACTCAGAATGTAGTAGCTCTGGCGGCGGTGGCGGCGGAGGCGGAATCGGGATTTCACAACCTGATAACAACCAATAACCTAAGCCTACCACAAGATGAAACAAAGACATAAAACATATACGTTGATGAATACTATAATCAAAAACACACTATATATCATAGGACTACTGCTTACCATAAGCACTACCTATGCCCAGGGATTAGTCCCGTCTGAAGATCAAAACTATGTCATGGCAGTACAGGCACTACAGCCTTTTACTTCTGCCAATGCCTTAGAGACGGCACCCGAAGATCAAAAAGTCCAAACCATCACCTATTATGATGGATTGGGTAGACCCATACAGCAAAATGCCATCAATGCCTCGACGGGCAATAAAGATATTATTTCTCATATCGAGTATGACGGCTTGGGTAGACAAACCAAACAATATCTGCCTTTTGAAGCCACAGGCGTACCTGGGAGTTACAGAGAAGTGAATATCCACCAGGATATCAATGCCTATTACCAAAACAAATATCCCGATGATTTTGCAGGAGTACCTGTAGAAGAAGTCAATGCCTATAGCGAGACCATTCTGGAGGCTTCCCCGCTTAATCGGGCACAAGAACAAGCGGCTCCGGGAGCAACCTGGAAGTATACGCGTCATAAAGATCCGGTATATGCCAGTTTTCCAGCCGATTTAAACTATGTAAAGAACTGGACTGCATCCGACGTTTTGGACCCCTATGCACCTGCATATACTTCTATTGATTTGGATAATGTCGTTGCTATAACGATTAACAATGCAGAGCTTAAACTATGGATATGGGCAAGGCCAGAATTGGGCATCGAGGTATTGTCTACAGGAGAACTTCGAAAAATCGATGTTTACCCTGAAATCGAATTTGCAGATTTAGGGCAGTTGACCGATGTAAACGATACCCCAATCGATTATAAAGCCAGCATTGAAAATAACTACCTTGTGATTACTCCAATAGGTGGTAATCCAAGGCCTTTAACCAACGGAGTAAAGATAAGAAGCACCTACGATCTTAGTCCTATCCAATACATTAAAGAGTATCACAAGTATGTGACCAACGAGCATACCGTAAAATCAGCATATGGCCTTAATAAAGCATCAGAAGTATTGCGTTTTGATGTGGTGATGACGGGGGGTGTTCCTACACTAGTACCCAATGGTAGCTATGCAGCAGGACAGCTAAGCAAGAGTATCGTTAAAAACGAAAACTGGACCCCAGCCGATGGCAAGAACAAAACGGCAGAGAGTTTTACCGATAAAAATGGGCGTACACTTTTAAGCCGATCGTACAATAATGGGCAAACAATAGATACGTATAATGTCTATGATGATTATGGTAATCTTACGTACGTGATACCACCAAAGGTGGTGACAAGTGATGGAATTTCTACCGAAGAACTCAATGAACTGATATATCAATATAAATACGATGAACTTAACCGATTGATAGAAAGGAAAGACCCAGGCAAAGGGTGGGAGTATATCGTATATAACGAACTTGATCAACCCGTATTGACCCAGGATGAAATCATGAATGCAAAGGGCCAATGGCTCTTTACCAAATACGATGGTTTGGGTAGATTCTCCTATAGTGGGATGTATATCGATACCCGAGATCGGGCAGCAATTCAGCTAGAGGTTAATGCCCTCACTACTCTTTGGGAGCAACGAGGAGCGGTAACCGATATAGGGGGGACTACGGTGCATTATAGCAATATGGCTTTCCCAACAACTGGTATTGAGCTATACACCATTAGCTATTATGATGATTATAATGTGAATCTTCCTATAGAGCTTGCTAATCCTGGCACAGTCTATAACGTGCCTATAACTAATAATACCAAAACCCTTCCTACGGTAGGTAAAGTAAGGGTTCTAGAAACCAATGATTGGACCACTTCAGTAACCTATTATGATAACAAGGCACGACCTGTATATGTAGTAAGTAAAGATGAGTATCTAAATACTATAGAAACAATAGCGACCGAATTAGATTTTACAGGTAAAGTGATTCAAAGTACCACCACCCATACAAAAGGCAGTAATGCACCGATTGTAACCATCGATAGGTTTACCTATGATCATATAGGTAGAGTACTTACGCAAACGCAAAAGATCAATGATCAGACCGAAGAAGTAATTGCCAGTAACGAGTATGACAATCTTGGGCAATTGGTGGCCAAAAATGTTGGGGGCGGCCTGCAGCATGTAGATTACAAAACAAACATACGCGGTTGGTTAACGGCGATTAATGATGGCGATACCGCTAATGGGGATCTGTTTGGCTATGCGATCCATTATAACAAACCTACCGAAAATCTTGGGGCAAAAGCCCTGTATAACGGTAATATCAGCGAGATCACCTGGAAAACCGCCAACGACCATACCCAGAGGGCGTATGGGTATAAATATGATGCGTTGGATCGATTAACCCAAGCGATTAGTAATGATGGTAAGTATGATCTTAGTAGCATCACTTATGACAACATGGGGAATATCCAATCTCTGGATAGAAAAGGACACCTAGATGCTAATGCCACGACTTTTGGGGGGATGGATAAACTATCCTATACCTATGAAGCTACAGGGCATAAGTTATTAAGTGTAACTGATGCTGGCCATACCACTTTTGGGTTTAAAGATGGTAATACCGTAGGTAATGATTATGAGTATGACCAAAATGGGAGTATCACCGTAGATAAAAACAAAGGAATTACTAATATCGAGTATAACCATCTGGATTTACCCGTTAAGATTACCTTTGAGAATAATACCAACAAAACCATTGAATATGTCTATGATGCTACAGGGAGCAAGCTAAAAAAGATCCTTACTGATGGTACTAATACTATCACAACGGAATATGCCGGTGGTGCTCAATACAAAAACGGGGATCTTGAGTTTATGGGGCAACCCGAAGGATATGTAGAACCCTCAAATAATGGATTCATTTATGTCTACCAGTTTGTTGATCACCTAGGTAACATCAGATTATCATATTCAGACAAGAATGATGATGGTAGCATTACCCAAGAGGAGATTGTAGAAGAAAATAATTACTATCCCTTTGGACTTGCACATCGAGGGTATAATACTGCCATTAGAGGTAAAAAACATAACTATAAGTACAATAATACAGAACTAGAAGAAGGTCTTGGACTAAACTGGTATGAGATGCCTTTACGTAGTTACGATCCAACTACTGCAAGGTGGAATAGACAAGACCCCGTAATACATCATGGCTTATCAACCTATAATGCTTTTGATAATAACCCGATCTATTATGCGGATCCTAGTGGTGGAAATAGTACGAAAGATGGTGAAGCTAGAAATAGAGATAATAGAGATGACAATAAAGATAGTAATGCAAATGCTATATCCATAAGCGGAAATACTATCACTATTAATTTGAATAATACTCCTGATGGCGGAGGTTCCATTTGGTTCAACAATGATGCTAACAATGGTGCCGGGCACTCATGGAATTTCAGCCATGATGAGGCATTAGAGATTTTTGAAACATCAAGTTGGGTTGCAAAAGGTGATAGAACTGCTCTTTCTGAAGTTATGGTTTCTGACCACAGAGGTTTTAACCCTACCTATGCAGGAGCTGCTCTTCAGACTGAAGCCAATATTTATTCTACCAAATGGTATAAACGAAATTATGGAGGTGATGGTAGTGGTAGTTTTATGGATAATATAAATCGTTTTGTTTATGAGACAGATAAAATTAATCCTATAGCTATTCTCTGGGATACTGCGAGTTATTCTGCTACGGGTGAAGATAGAAGAGGTAATGCAATGACTCCTGCAGAAGCTAACTTAAATGCGATAGGCGTAGTTCCCGTAGGTAGACTTGGATCATTAACAACGAATACCGCCTCAAACCTGTGGAAAGTTGGAAAATACAATGCAATTAGAGGGTTAGAAAAAGGTTTAGATGCTCATCATGTCGGTCAAGCTGCTTTGATGGAAAGACTAATTCCTAATTATAATAGAAGAACTGCTCCTTCAATTCTAGTGCCTAAGGTTGGACATACAATTAGAGGGGTTAATGGAATTGTATCAAGAAGTACTAAAGGTTTAACAAGTCCCCGTCAAGTATTGGCTCGTGACATTTTTGAACTTAGGAGGGTATATCCTGATATACCTAACGAGGCATTGCAATCCGTAATCAAAATGAATAAAGCAATGTATGGTAGTGCATTTGCCAAAAAACCATAATTTTACAGTGTAATATTAAAATTGTATTATGAAACCAGAAAAATTTGTAAGAAATATTAGTGATTCAGTTATAAATGAGAATCTGAATGTTTACAAAGATTTATTTGAAACGACTGCTATAGACACTGTAAGTGATGAGTATTGGAAAGAAGCTCTTGGTCTGTACAATGAATTAGATAGTTTTCAGAAAGAGGTATTATTTAAAATAATACGCCAAACTCAAGTTGATTCTATTTCAAATATTCTTGGGATATTGGATGGACGGTTATATTTAGAAGGGCAATCAAGTGATTTTGAATTAACATATGATGGTAAAAAACTAAATAATGATTTGCAAGATATCTTTTTGGAGATAGATGAAGAAAGTAGAGAATAATCTTTATACTCAATAAAAAGCTTGTTGCAGAACAAGTTTAACAGAACGAACCACAACTTATTTTATAACGGTTGTGGTTTTTGCTATAGAATTTATAACAGAATTACTTTCATATGGTAATTCTATTAAACCTTTTCAAATAATGAAATCTAAATTAAAATTAGTATTAATATCATTAATTCTTACAAGTTGTTCTTTTTTAGATAATGGTGAAAGAATAAAGTATCATAAAAATGGTAAAGTTATGTTTGTGGGTAATATAAAAAGTGGAAAAAGAATTGGGGTATGGGCATTTTACGATGACAAAGGGTTTTCCGTTGATTCAATACCTTATGAAGATGGAGTAAAAAATGGGATAGCTAAAACATACAGTCTTTTTAGAGGAACTAGATTATCAGGTAAAGGGAACTATGTTAATGGTAAAAAACATGGGGTTTGGGAATCTTATCATGATGATGGTAATGTACATTCTAAGGAGGAATTCAATATGGGGATTCCAATCGGTATATTTGCATATTATTATGCTGATGGTACTCCTAAAATACTTACTCCTGTTCAAAATGGAAAATGGCATGGAGATCATAAAGAATATTATCCTAGTGGGGATTTATCTGTTACAGGACATTATCATAATGGGATGAGGGATGGAGAATGGAAAGAATATTATGAAAATGGTTTAATTAAAGAAATATACCATTGCCAGACTGATTTATGGCATGGCAATTATGAAAAGTACTACCCAAATGGAAATATTTCTGAAAAGGGAAGGTATGAATTAGATAATAAAACAGGTACTTGGGAGTATTTTGACACCAATGGGATTGTTATTTCTACAGGGAAATATAAGTAATATTTTTTCATATTCTGAAACCAGAAGAATTCGTAAGAAATATTAGTGATTCAGTTAAAGATGAGAGCCTAAATCTATATATAGATTTATTTTATCCTCCCCCGGTCATAGTTTATGCTATTGTATATTGGCAAGAAAGAACCACAACATTTTATATAAGAAGAAAGCAGGACAGAACGACATTGTTGTTAATGGAGAAGGTTCTGATCTCAACAAAACAAAAATTCTCAACAAAGTCCCTTAGTAATTATAATGGATGAGAGTACAATGCAAAAACTTGTGATTGGGAGAATCTTACAACAAGTGAGCTGTTAACTAGGTACGAAATGCCATCTTGTTTGCAGGCTTTTCTGGAAAACAATATTAATATATCTTCTCAATAGTTTGTCTAATATTTCAAAGATTAATATTTTTAGTCATTCATAAATTACCCCACGATAGTACAGTTTGGTTCAGGTATGAAATCATTTATATCTAAATTGTATTAAAAAACATAGTATTTAAAGAATTTGTCTTTATTGTAATTTCAGTGTAAAACCCTGAAGGAGGAACAGGTGTTTCTGCGAAATAACCCAAAATAATGAAAAAACATACAGCCAAAATAACCTCAAAAAGTATTGAGCAAAGTGGGCTTCCTAATGATTATAAAATAGCTATAGCAGAGTATATTTGGAATGGTTTTGATGCGAATGCTTCTAAAGTTGATATTAATTTTGATGCGAATGAGGTAACTTATATCAATCATTTTTCAATTAGCGATAATGGTTCTGGTATTGACATTTCAACGTTAGAAGATACATTTGGTAATTTTTTAGATTCTCAAAAAGCAAACTCTTTTTCAACTACAGGATTTGTAAAAGGTAAAAAAGGAAAAGGTAGATATTCATTTGCTTCTTTCTGCAATAAGGTAAAATGGGATACTACTTTTGAAAATAAGGAAAAGTTTTTGAACTATACAATTGAGATTGAGAAAACAGATAGCGTTAATTACACGGTGTCAGAAGAAAAAAAGATTCAAACCTCTGGGACAGGTACTAAAGTTGTTTTTGATGGCTTTTTTGGTCTTACCAGTGATTTACTAGAATCTGAAGATTTTATTGAGTTTCTTGCTCGTGAATTTGGATGGTTCTTATTTTTAAACAAAGATAAAAATTATAGCCTCACCCTGAATGGGGTTGAAATTGATTATAGCTCAATCATTGCGGATACTGATACTTTTGATTTAGATGTTGGTGAATATGATTTTAGAATAAGTTATATCAGATGGTCTAAGAATATTGGTGATAAATATTATTATTACTTTTTGGATAATGATAAGTTGGAAAAAGGAAGAAAGCATACTTCATTTAATAATAGAGGAATTGACTTTCATCATTCCTTGTATATCCAATCCAATTACTTTGATTCTTTTAAGGAGACCAAAGTCGATATGCCTACTTTGAGTTTTCAGATTAATCAAACTGATGGCACATTTAAATCTCTAATAAGTCAATTAAACTTATTTCTAAGTAATAAAGAAAAACAGTTTATTAAAGAAAATAAGGCTGATGAACTGATAACTAGTTATTACAAAAAAGGTATTTTTCCTAAATTTAAAGCAAATGCTTATGAAAAATTAAGGCAGCAAGATTTAGAAAATGTGGTTAAGGAAATATATTGTGCGGAACCTAAAATATTTCAAAACCTTAATACTACTCAAAGTAAAACATTGGTAGGTTTTTTAAATCTTTTGCTTGATACTGAAGAAAGGGATAATATATTATTAATTTTAGAAAACATTATAAAATTAAGTGAAGAGGAAAGAACAGAATTAGCTGAGGTTTTAGAAAATACACAACTTCAACGTATTATAACTTTAGTAAAGTTTTTGGAGCATCGTCATTACGTGGTAAAAGTATTAAAGACACTTGTTTATGATCTTGAAAAATTTACTAATGAAAGGGATCATATCCAGAAGGTAATTGAAGCAAACTATTGGTTATTTGGAGAGCAATATCATATTGTTTCCGCAGATAAAAATTTCGAAATATTGCTTAATAACTATTTGCAGTTTATTAAGGATAAAGGCGAAAAACCAGTTGTTAAGAAGCTTAATAGAAAAAATAAACTTAAAAGACCTGATATATTTATATGTAGAAAAGTGTATACCCCAGATCCAAATTCAAAGGAAGATACTATTGAGGAAAATATTATTGTGGAATTAAAAAGACCTTCAGTAGTAATTGGAGATAAGCAGTTTAGACAGATTGAAGGTTATTTGAGGTATATAGTGGAGGAAGAACAATTTAATAGTCAAAACAGGAAATGGAAATTCCTTCTTATTGGTAAAAAAGTAGATAGCTACATTATAGATTTGTATGAGAATCAGAAAAATAAGAGCAAAAAATTTCTAGTACAGTCAATAAGGAATTTTGAAATTTATGCAATGACTTGGGATGATATATTCACCAATTACCATCTTAAAAATAGACATTTAATTGATAAACTAGAGTTTAAGGATACAGTACTCGAAGAACTTAAAGAGAAAGGTATTTCACTAGATAAAGAGGCATCTAATGTGTTAACGATGCAAATTAGTAGTGATCAAGCAAGTTAAATAAAATAAACGATTTTAACTGTTATATGCTAGATTTAGCAGAATAGATATATGAAATCATAAAGCATTACCGGTATGATTTTACCTGAAAGGAAAATAATGAATTTTGCAGATGTTTTTGTTAATGGATTAGATGGTTGGAAGACAAATTAATTAATATGCTTGTGACAAAAAATATGTTTATTTGTTTCTATTCTGTTAAAAATAGGAAATCTAAAAATTATTTATATATCTGAAAATCAGATATTTAAAATGAATTATTATATAGTGGTTAAAAATGAAATGAGCCTTATTAATATTATAATTAAATAATATAAGTGCAGTGTGACATTTACTATGATTAATTTAAATAAATATGAATCTTTTATTCTAAAGTCTCTTGAAGATAAAAATGTAAAGGTAAGTAATGAATTATGTCAGCTTCTTGAAGACTCTTTTAAAATAACAAACAATAATGCTCGTAAAATAATACAACGTGCAACTCAAAAAGGTGTAATTAAATCTTCAACACCTTTAACTTTTGGTAAAGGGCAATATGCTTACTGCCAGCCTAATACCAGTTTTACAAAAGATAGAATAAAGATAATTTGTAAAAAACATAGACCAACATTGTATCGTTTGCTTGTTGCTTTAGATATAAGCGATGGTATTTTGTCTTATTATGAAGCATTAAAAATCACAGCTTCACCACTGATAAAGGGTATTTCAAAAGTTGATTATCTGGATGATTTAATTACGTTATTATCGAAATTTGAGATTGTATATCAAAAGGTTGATAAAAATTTAGTTAAGTATATTATTTTAAAAAGAAAACAGAAAGACGAAGAGAGTCTAATGCACATCCATTATGCTAAAATGTCCACAGACACAGCATTTATAAAGGATATTATTGATTGGATAGTTAAATCTAATTTGATTGACAATAAGAATATTATTTATAGAAATAAAAACAATCCTTCAAAAGGTGCTAAACATAACAATTTAGTTTGGGATGCTTTTGGTTATACAAAGACTACAGGTATAAATCCTTCTCTTGCCAAAGATTCTAATATCCCAGAGAAACAAACTTTAGTTGTATTTGACGTGTTAATAAGTAGAGATTATGAGCAAATAGATTTAGATGGCTTTTTAAATCGCATACAAATTAATCTTAATTCGGTTTCTAAAGGAAAGCGTAAAGTTGTACCAATAATTGTATATAAGAATTGTTCGGGTTTAATTTTAAACAAGATTAAAAAGTTAGGCTTTTTAAGTTATGATATTGGTTCAATATATGGGTCAAATATATTTAGTGTTTTAGAGAACATATCTAAACTTCAAATCAATAAAAAGTTATTAGAAGAAGATGATTTTGAAAAGATTATTGAAGATACGCTCACAACAATTGATGTTTCTGGACAAGGCGATCAATTGAAAGCTATTAAAGGGACACTCTTTGAAGTTATTATGTATCAAGTATTAAAACATCAATATCCAAATGCGGAGATAAAACCTAATTTCTATTTCTCTAAAAATATTACCAATAAAAAAGATAATACCATTACAACTGAGGGTTATGAATATGATTATGTGATTAAGTCTTCTAATCCTAAAGAGATTATTGTCGTTGAGTTAAAGGGTTACAAATCAACTTATGCAATACCATTAGGTGATTACAAAACAAAAAATACAATTAGTTGGTTTTTTAGAAAGACACTTCCATTTATTAAAGAAAAGTTCAAAAAAGATATTGGTGAAGGCTACGTTTTTAAAGGTTGTTATATATCATCAAGTGAATACACCAAAGAGGCTATTGAAGACTTAGATAAATTAAAAGGGGGTAGTTTAAAGCCAAAGAGATTAGATATATATTACAATAGGCAAAAACTGTTTGATTTTCTAATTGAAAATGACTTTAAAAATTTGAAAAGTATAATTGAGAAATTTTATTAAATAATATAATATGGCAAATATTTTAGGATTACACTGCTCAGTACTCAAGGGTTATGGGAAATTAGCAGTAGTAATACTTACAGAAGAGGATGAAATTATAACTAATGTATTTAGAAGCCCATCAGTATTTTCATTTAAAATAAATATTGGAGAAATTCTTAATTGGCATAAAGACAATATAATTTCACTCATAAACCTATACAATATAGATGCAATTGTGGTAAAAAAAACTGAACGTAATTCTTTTAACAGTAGACCAAAAAATTCAGATTTTTTTAAGCTATATCTTGAAGGAGTTATGCTTTCTTTAGCTGGTAGCTATAATATGAAAAATAGACATTTAGAAAAGGCTTCAATAAAATCACTTCTTAATAACAATGATATTTACGACCTTGACTTAGAGCAATTGCAAAAAGATTATAACCTTAAATTAGACATACAGCCTACAAGATTAAATATTCCACCAATAAAAGAATCATTTTTAGCAGTACTTGCTTATAAAAATTATTTAGAATTATGATATTAACAACTGTAGAAATTGAGAAAATAAAAGATTTTGATGAACAAGGATTTTTTAGTTCTACGTATCTGGCTATGGATACTCGACTCGAAAGAGAAGTAGCAGTAAAAGATATTAACGTAAATGGAAAGGTAAAAGATGAAGAAATAGAACAGTTTTTTCACGAAGCGTTAAAACTTTCACGCTCTGAACATCCACGTATTCTACCCATTTATTTTGTAGGTTTTTGTGATACTGAAGATAATGAAAATGTAATACCAAGAGTAGTAACAAAATATATGAAGAACGGTACTCTTAGTAGTGTTCTTAAATCGCATTATAATACTGGTTATACATTTCCGTTAGATACTATTATCAGATATGCTCACGATATTATTCAAAGTTTAATACATCTTCATTCTTTAGATATTTTACATTTGGATTTAAAAGCATCTAATATATTTATTGGTAATGATGGTAAATTAGTTGTAGGTGATTTTGGCCAGTCACGTTTTTTAGTAGATGGTTTAACTGTTGATGCTGAAAATTTATACCCGGCATTAATTCCAGACGAATTTACTAAAAAAGGTGTTGTAGATAAAACCGCTGATATATATCAATTCGGAATCCTTTTTTATAGTATGTGTTGCTATGACTACTACAGAAACTTTTTAGAAGATGATTATGAAATTGATGTTGAGGTGTTAAAAGGTTTATTTGGCAATCCTGAAGAGAAAGATAAGGATGCTATTAAAAAATTTGGAGCAAATCTCAAAAGATATAAGCAGGATGTTAAAGAAGGTCTATATGCAGATGGTAGTAATTATTATAATTATATTCCTGGTAAGATAATTGCTATTATAGAAAGATGTGTTGCACATAAAGTTGAGAATAGGTATAATAATTTTTATGAAGTTCAAAGCGATTTAAATGAACTTGTCTTCCCTTCAGGTGTTTCATCATATAGCGAAGAAATTGGTCAAAATTCTATTGTTTTTAAAAAGGATGATGTTGATTGTATTATTAATTATGAGAAAAATGAAGATTCAAAAAAATATCGTTTAGTGCCAAGAAAAAATATCCAGGAGGTTACTCGAAAAATTAAAGAAAAAGTCACAGATAGAACACTTAGAAAAGAAATTCTTAAATTAGCAGATAGCTTATGAGTAAACATAATTGTAAATATTGTGATAGAGAAATGAATGTTAGTAGTTTGGCATATAAGTCGAATAGCTACTGTAATGTTTGTTTTGATGACCGTGTTAAAGCTTCTGGTTTAAAAAAAGAAGAGGATAACCTTGTATTTACGTACAACGGTATTTCGGTTCAAATAGATTAATATTCTCTTTTGGTTTCTTTATTTGAAACTAAAATTATCAAGACTAAAAATAAATAATTGTCGACCAATTTGTCGACTAAAAATAAGAACTCCCATAATCATTAGTGATTTGGGAGTTTTTTGTGGAGTCGGAGGGATTCGAACCCTCGTCCAAACAAGTAACAAAATAGCTTTCTACACGTTTAGTTTTTGTTTAGTTTTCGACGATATGAAAGACCAAAAACCGCCAACGTATCGCTTATTCTCGATTAAGTTTCAAAATCATATCAAGATCCTACAATTTCTAGGTTTACTTTTACGAAGTCTCAAAATCAATCGCCGCAAACCAAGGCTATTGGGAGACTTCCTGCTTGCTCACCTTGTGAGCCGAGGCATTATCCTACTATAATTCGGATTATGCAGCTAGGGCGTAGTTATTCTCGCCGTTTAAAAAAGTGAAATATGATATTTACGAGCTATATCCCAGCGCTCGACGTGCTTACCATTCTATTAATCTCGCTGTCAAAACCAGTCGACCCCAGTTTTTAATTAGAAATTAAGAATTCTGAATTCAGAATTATGGTTGGCAAATATAACTATAATTGTCATATCTTTAGCGCCAATTTTAAATCAACAAAATACATACCAAAACCATATGATCAAGTTCGGTATCATTAAAGAACGTAAAAACCCGCCAGATCGTCGTGTTGTTTTTTCTCCTAATGGCTTAAAAAAAGTAAAATCTAAGTTTCTGGATGCTTCATTTACCGTCGAAAGTTCTGATATTAGAGTTTTTAAAGATTCTGCCTATGAGGAGATGGGATTCAAAGTTGTCGATGATTTATCTGATTGTGATGTGTTATTGGGAGTAAAAGAAGTCCCTGTTGCAGCACTACAACCAAACAAAAAATACTTTTTCTTTTCACATACTATTAAAAAACAACCCTATAATAGAGATTTACTTAGAGCAATATTAGATAAAAATATTGAGCTTTATGATCATGAGGTTATTGTGGGACAAAGAGGATTTCGATTAATCGGATTTGGACGGTATGCAGGAATTGTTGGTACATATAATGGGTTTAGGGCCTGGGGACTCAAGCATGATACCTTTGTATTGCCAAAAGCCGAAACATTATCAGATCAGAAAGAATTAGAATCAGAATTAACTGAAATCAAGCTTCCTAATATAAAAATTGTTCTTACTGGTAGAGGCAAAGTAGGTGGTGGAGCCAAAGAGATTCTTGATGCTATGAAAATTAAGGAAGTGTCTGTAAATGAGTATCTTAATTCTGTTTTTGATGAGCCTGTTTATGTACAAATAGATGTTCTAGATTATAATAAGCGTAAAGATGGTCAAACAATAGATAAGAACGACTTTTATACTAATCCAAAGGAATATGAAGGTGACTTCATGCGATTTGCCAAAGTAAGCGATATGTATATTGCAGGGCATTTTTTTGGTAGTGGATCACCATTTATTTTTACAAGAGATGATGTTAAAAAAGAAGACTTTAATATTAAAGTAGTAGCAGATATTTCTTGCGATGTTGATGGCCCCGTTGCAACAACATTAAGAGCCTCTACAATAGCAAACCCTATCTATGGATATGATCCAATAACAGAGGCTGAAGTTGATTTTAAAGACCCTAAAGCTATTGTAGTTATGGCTGTGGATAATCTACCCTGTGAGTTGCCCAAAGATGCAAGCGAGGGTTTTGGAGAAATGTTTTTGGAACATGTTATTCCAGCTTTTTTTAATAATGATAAAGATGGTGTCTTGTCAAGAGCAAGAATGACACAAAATGGTGCTTTAACTGAAAGATTTAGTTACCTTCAGGATTATGTTGATGGTAAGGAATAATTGTATAAAAAAAGAAAAGTATGACTACCCAGGCGTTAGTAGAGCAAATACGCAGAAAGAAATCATTTTTATGTATTGGTTTAGATGTTGATCTTAATAAAATTCCAAAACACTTATTAGAAACAGAAGATCCAATTTTTGAATTCAATAAGGCAATTATAGATGCAACACACCACTTAGCCGTGGGGTATAAACCTAATACAGCTTTTTATGAGGCATACGGGATAAAAGGATGGAAATCTCTGGAGAAAACTATAAATTATTTAAATGCTAATTATCCCGAGATTTTTACTATTGCTGATGCAAAAAGAGGAGATATTGGTAATACCAGTACTATGTATGCAAAGGCATTTTTCGAGGATTTAAAATTTGACTCAGTTACTGTGGCGCCATATATGGGTAAAGATTCTATTGAACCTTTCTTGGCATTTAAAAATAAACATACAATACTGCTGGCACTTACTTCTAATCAAGGCGCTTTTGATTTTCAAACTAAAGATATTGAGGGGAAGAAACTATATGAACAGGTTTTAGAGCTTTCAAAATCGTATCAGAACTCAGAGAATTTGATGTATGTTGTTGGTGCTACAAAGGCAGAGTATTTATCTGATATTAGAAAAATAATACCACATAGTTTTTTATTAGTTCCTGGCGTAGGAGCACAAGGTGGAAACTTGAAGGATGTTTGTAAATATGGACTTAATGATCAGGTAGGGTTATTGATAAACTCATCACGAGGTATTATTTATGCTTCAGATGCTATTGATTTTGCTGAAGCTGCAGCAGACAAGGCACTAGAGCTTCAAAAAGAAATGAGTCAAATTTTAAGCTAAAAAAAAGAAAAGGAATGAGAATCACCCTTATTAAAGATTCTCATTCCTCACAAAGAATAAAATTAACGTCTATTCGCGTTAAATACTTGTTTTGCATATCCATAAAGTCCGTAAGTAATGAACACTACAAAAAATGCCATTATACCATAAATGATAAAGTTAAGTAATCCTGAATCCATAGCCCCGTGTTTTTAATTAATAACTAGTCCTAAGATAAAAAAAAATTACGAAAAATCCTATATTAAATATTTAGTTATTAGTGGTTTATGTGTTTTTTAATAGTTGTTTAAGATTTTGGATTGATAGTAAATTAATAGCATGAAGTATGTAGATCAAATAGGAAGAACATTGATGATAGAGGGTGTTCCAAAACGTATTATTTCATTGGTACCTTCTCAAACTGAACTTTTGGTAGATTTAGGACTACAAAAAACTATTGTAGGGATAACAAAATTTTGCGTGCATCCCAATAGTATACGAAAAGAAAAAACTATAGTCGGAGGGACAAAAAAAGTTGATTATGAAAAAATCAGAGCACTAAAACCAGACATTGTTTTATGCAATAAAGAAGAAAACACAAAAGAAATTGTTGAGACATTAGAAAAAGAGTATACCGTTCATGTTTCTGATATTTTTTCAATAGAAGATGCAGTACGTATGATCAAGCAATATGGAGAAATTTTTCAAGAAGAAAACCGGGCAAACAAGATTATAGATGCGATACAAGCCGAGCAAGATTCTTTTGAAGCGTATGTAAAAAATACTCCGAAAAGGAAAGTGGCTTATTTTATCTGGAAAGATCCCTGGGTAGTGGTTGGTAATAATACATTTATTGATCACGTATTAAGGCTAAATAACTTCGAGAATATTTATGGAAATAAAAACCGTTATCCAGAAATTTCTAAAGAAGAAATCAAATCCTTCAAAGAACAAGATTTGATCCTTTTGTCTTCAGAGCCTTTCCCGTTTTCAGAAAAACATATTTTAGAAATAAAGAAAATTAACACTACGGCTAAAATAATTCTTGTAGATGGAGAATATTTCTCGTGGTATGGCTCTCGATTGCAAGGTGCTTTTTCGTACTTTAAAGCACTTCATAAATCAATAAATGAATAAACATTTCTATTAAGCCTATCTTTTATATCAAATAAGTTCGTAGTTTTGAACCACTAAACAAAAATCATTGCTAAATTATTCTGTATATACTCACCCCAAAAGTAAAGAATGGGTAACTTTTGTTCATGGAGCGGGGGGCAGTTCTTCAATTTGGTTTAAACAAGTTCGAGAGTTTAGAAAACATTTCAATATACTATTATTAGACCTTAGAGGGCATGGTAATTCTAAACCTATATTGAAAGATGCTTTTAGTTCTAAGTATACTTTTGATTCAATAACAGAAGATATTGTAGAAGTTATTGATAAAGAGAATATCCAAAAATCTCATTTTATTGGGATATCTTTAGGAACAATACTGATTAGAAATCTAGCTGAGAAATATCCTGATCGTGTAAGAAGTATGATTATGGGGGGCGCAATTATGAAATTAAATTTTAGATCTCAGGTTTTAATGCGATTGGGAGTCATTTTTAAGTCGGTAATACCCTATATGTTTTTATATAAGTTTTTTGCATTTATTATTATGCCAAAAAAGAATCATAAACAATCGAGATTACTGTTTGTTAATGAAGCTAAAAAACTATATCAAAAAGAGTTTGTAAGATGGTTTAGACTTACTTCAGAAATTAATCCTTTATTACGTTTTTTTAGAGCTACAGATATAAGAATCCCTACGTTGTATGTTATGGGTGAAGAGGATTATCTTTTCTTGCCTTCAGTAGAAAAAGTTGTTGCTACTCATCAATTATCAAGGCTTTTTGTTGTTAAAAATTCTGGACATGTAGTTAATGTAGAGTATCCCGAAGTTTTTAACAGAGAATCAATTGCATTTATTGGAGAATCAATATAGGCTAGATAGTAATGCTATGATACTGTTGATTGGCCTTCAATTTTTTTTATTTGAATAAGAATTTCATTGGCTTTTTTGTGTAGCATATCGCTTCTGCTTTTGTCCTTTATAGCAGTTTTATATGCACTTCTCATTAATTTACAATATGTGCTTTGCAGTTTTTGCAGCTCACTTTTGTTTCTGAACCAGCTAAACATCAGTTTTTCCTTCTTACAATTATAAGTACAAAATTAAACGATAATTTACCGAAGGTTTCTTAATACTGAGTTAACATTGCATAAAGTTGTGGTAAATATGCCGTTTGGATTTAACGATTGTTTATGCAAAAATTGGATATGCTTTTTTAATTGTCCTGTAGGGCAAACACTCTTCGGAGCAAATCTGTAGTTCTAGAACTAAGTTTAGTTCTTATTTCTTTTTCTTCAATAGCAATCATTTTATAAACACCTTTCAGAGCTTCTTGCGTTACATAGTCCGTTAAATCTGGATTCACATTATTGGTGAGCGGCAGTGCATTATATTTTGTGATTATATTAGACCAGATTTTATCTGCACCAACTTTTGAAAAAGATCGATTAATCACAGGATTAAATTTTGCGTATAGAGCATTATTGGTTTTGCTTTGTAGATATGATGTTGCTGCACGATCATTTCCTAACAAGATCTGCCTTGCATCTGCAAACGTAATTTGTTTTACGGCACCAACAAATATTGGAGTAGCTTCTTTGACAGCATCTTCGGCTGCTCGATTTATTGCTCTTAATCCTTCGTCGGCCAATTTACTTAACCCTATATCTCTTAAGGTCTTATCAACTTTTTGTAGTTCTTGAGGAAGAAGTATTTTCACTAATTGATTTCTATAAAACCCATCTTTTTGTGTTAGTTTGGTTACTTGTTTATCAATACCATTATCCAATGCTTGTCGTAATCCATTAGCAATATCAATATTACTTATTCCAAAACCTCCGCTTGTTGTTTGCGGAAGACTATTAACTACTTGCTGCAGTTCTGCACAACTGGATAAGAAAATGATAGTTAATACGAGTACGAATTTTTTCATGGATATAAAATTATGGGGTTTCTAAATAGTCTTTTGAAAAACTAATTTAAGTAATACCTATGAAAAAATCACAGTTTTATTATTATATACCAAAACTTTTCTGGCGATATGGTGTTTGATCGCTCGAGAAAGCACGATTTTTTCTAGATCACGGCCTTTAAGAATAAAATCCTGTACATTATGAATATGAGAAATTCTTACAACCTCCTGTTCGATTATAGGTCCTTCATCAAGATCAGAGGTAACATAATGACTGGTAGCCCCAATAATTTTAACACCACGTTCATATGCCGAATGATAAGGTTTAGCCCCTGGAAAAGCAGGTAAGAATGAATGGTGGATATTGATTATTTTATTAGGAAAGTGATCCACAAAATCAGATGAGAGTATCTGCATATATCTTGCTAATACTACAAAATCGATATTACATTCTTCAAGTGCCTGTAATTGCTCAGATTCGGCTTCAATTTTGTTCTGTTTAGTAACAGGAATGTGCTTAAACGGAATGCTAAAAGCATCAGCAATGGGTTTAAGGTCATTATGGTTACTTATAATGATTGGAATTTCTACCTGCAACTCTCCTGAGGCATGTCTTCCTAAGATATCATAAAGACAATGATCATATTTAGATACAAAAAGAGCCATTTTAGGCTTTTTTTCGGTATCATACATCTCCCAGTGCATGTTATAATTCTTGGCGATTTCGGCATTAAAAGCTTCCTTAAATTGTATTAGCTTTTTTTCATCGTTGTCAAATTCACATTCTGATCGCATAAAAAACTCTCCGAGTTCGCGATCTACATATTGATCTATATAGGTAATGTTCCCTTTTTTCGCCAAAATAAAGTTGGTTACAGTTGCAATTATTCCTTTTTTGTCGGGACAGTTGATTAATAGGGTAGTCTTTTTCATTAAAAATCATATTTTCCAGTTATAAACATACTATTAATGAAATGATTTTTCCAAGTATTCCTTTTAAATAAAGTATGTATTACAGGGTTTTTGATTGATTAGAAATGGATGCCTTATTTCACTACATTATTTTCAAAAAAGTTTGGATAAATGACATAAAATTTGAACTATAAACAATCAAGAGCAATACTTGGTTAAATAAATTATATAATTCTAAAAAAATAATCCTTTTTGATGCATATTTCGTAAATTAGCAACGTTAAAACTACTATTTATTGTCAATGGAACAAATTGCACCGTATACCCCCAAGAATAAAGTAAGAATAGTTACTGCAGCATCCTTATTTGATGGACATGATGCCGCAATTAATATTATGCGCCGTATTATACAATCTACAGGAGTAGAAGTGATCCATCTTGGTCATGATCGAAGTGTAGAAGAAGTTGTTAATTGTGCAATACAAGAAGACGCAAATGCTATTGCCATGACTTCGTATCAAGGCGGGCATAATGAATATTTTAAGTACATGTATGATTTGCTGAAAGAAAAAGGAGCAGAACATATAAAGATATTCGGCGGTGGTGGTGGAGTAATCTTACCTGAAGAAATTAAAGAGCTGATGGACTATGGGATTACCCGCATTTATTCTCCAGATGACGGTAGAGAACTAGGTCTTCAAGGGATGATTAATGATCTGGTGGAAAAATCTGATTTTCCTATAGGAAACGGATTAAATGGAGAAGCCGATCATTTGGCCAAAAAGAAAATTGGGGCCATAGCAAGAGTAATTTCTGCGGCAGAAAACTTTCCGGAAATAGCTAAAGATACTTTAGATAAAATTCATGATAAAAATAAAACTTCTAAAACTCCGGTTTTAGGAATTACAGGAACAGGAGGAGCCGGTAAATCGTCTTTGGTAGACGAATTAGTACGTAGATTTTTAATTGATTTTCCAAATAAAACACTTGGGATTATCTCTGTAGACCCATCTAAGCGTAAAACTGGAGGAGCATTACTAGGAGATAGAATAAGAATGAATGCTATAAACTCTCCAAGGGTATATATGCGATCATTGGCTACCCGACAATCTAATCTGGCATTGTCTAAATATGTAGCAGAAGCGATAGAAGTATTAAAAGCAGCAGAGTTTGATCTGATTATTCTTGAAACTTCAGGTATCGGACAATCAGATACAGAGATATTAGAGCATAGCGATACTTCATTATATGTAATGACACCAGAGTTTGGTGCGGCTACACAATTAGAAAAAATCGATATGCTGGATTTTGCAGATCTGGTGGCCATTAACAAATTTGATAAACGGGGTTCTCTGGATGCATTACGAGATGTAAAAAAACAATACATGCGTAACCATAATTTGTGGGATACCCCTCAGGATGATCTGCCTGTGTATGGTACTATAGCTTCACAATTTAATGATCCCGGAATGAATACGCTTTATAAAGCTATTATGGATAAAGTTGTAGAGAAAACCGGGGCAGATTTACAATCAGACTTTCATATTTCTAAAGAAATGTCTGAAAAGATATTTGTAATACCACCAAGTAGAACTCGATATTTATCAGAAATTGCTGAGAATAATAGAGCATATGATAAAACTGCACACACTCAGGTTGAGGTAGCTCAAAAATTGTATGGAATTTATAAAACTATTTGTAGCGTAACAGATGCTAATTCTTTAAGCTTATCTAAGAATGGTATTGACGAAGAAATTCTTCAGAATCATAAAAATGAAGATAATACAGGTTTCTTAAAATTACTTTTGGCAGAGTTTGATCGGGTTAAGCTTAATCTGGATCCTTATAACTGGGAGATTATTACGGGTTGGGCTGGCAAAGTAAAAAAGTATAAAGATCCGGTGTATTCTTTCAAAGTTAGGGATAAAGAAATCAAAATAGAAACCCATACAGAATCACTTTCTCATACTCAAATTCCTAAAGTGGCTTTGCCAAAATATGAAGCGTGGGGAGATGTTTTGAATTGGTGTTTGCAAGAAAATGTTCCTGGCGAGTTTCCTTATGCTTCAGGATTATACCCCTTTAAACGTACTGGGGAAGATCCTACGCGCATGTTTGCAGGAGAAGGAGGCCCCGAAAGAACCAATCGTCGTTTCCATTACGTAAGTTTAGGCATGCCAGCTAAACGTCTTTCTACAGCATTTGATTCGGTAACATTATATGGTAATGATCCTGACCATCGACCAGATATCTATGGTAAAATTGGTAATGCAGGGGTATCTATCTGCTGTCTTGATGATGCAAAAAAATTATATTCTGGATTTGATCTTTCTCATGCGATGACATCGGTGAGTATGACCATTAATGGTCCTGCGCCTATGTTACTTGGGTTCTTCATGAATGCAGCCATAGATCAAAATTGTGAGAAATACATCAAAGAAAATGACCTGGAGGCTGAGGTTGAAGCAAAAATTAAAAAAATATATAAGGGAACAGAACGTCCACAATATCAAGGAGAATTGCCAGAAGGAAATGACGGACTTGGATTAATGTTACTTGGAGTTACTGGAGATCAGGTATTGCCAGCCGATGTATATGCAAAAATTAAAACTGAAACATTGAGTACGGTAAGAGGTACGGTGCAAGCAGATATCCTTAAAGAAGACCAGGCTCAAAATACATGTATATTTTCAACAGAATTTGCATTACGATTGATGGGAGATGTACAAGAGTATTTTATTGAAAAACAAGTGCGCAATTTCTATTCGGTATCCATCTCGGGATATCATATTGCTGAAGCCGGAGCAAACCCAATTACGCAACTGGCACTAACCTTGGCTAATGGGTTTACGTATGTTGAGTATTATCTAAGTCGAGGGATGGATATTAATAAGTTTGGACCAAACTTATCTTTCTTTTTCTCTAATGGTATTGATCCAGAATATGCGGTGATTGGACGTGTAGCGCGTAAAATATGGGCGAAAGCTTTAAAGCATAAATATGGAGCAAATCCAAGAGCACAAATGTTAAAGTATCATATCCAAACTTCGGGTCGCTCGTTACATGCTCAAGAAATAGACTTTAATGATATTCGTACCACTTTACAGGCACTTTATGCGATCTATGATAATTGTAACTCTTTGCATACTAATGCTTATGACGAGGCGATTACTACACCAACAGAAGAGTCTGTACGCAGAGCTATGGCTATTCAGTTAATTATCAATAAAGAACTAGGGTTAGCTAAAAATGAAAACCCAATTCAAGGATCTTTTATTATTGAAGAACTAACTGATCTTGTTGAAGAAGCTGTATTAACCGAGTTTGATCGAATTACAGAGAGAGGAGGAGTGCTCGGAGCAATGGAAACAATGTATCAACGCAGTAAGATACAAGAAGAAAGTTTGTATTATGAGACTTTAAAACATACTGGTGAATTTCCAATCATAGGTGTAAATACATTCTTAAGTTCAAAAGGATCGCCTACCGTTACTCCCGGAGAAGTAATTCGCGCTACCGAGGAGGAAAAACAATACCAAATTACAACGTTAAATAATCTTCATAAAGCAAAAGAAGATGTTGCTTCAGAGATTCTAAGTAAAGTACAGGAAGCGGCCATCCAGAATCAAAATATTTTTGAAATATTAATGGAGGCTACTAAAGTGTGCTCTTTAGGACAAATCACTGCAGCTTTGTTCGAAGTAGGAGGGCAGTATCGCAGAAATATGTAAGCATAAGATAAATAACAGTGTAAAACCCCCGTTTCAAAAAAAACGGGGTTTTACATGTTTAGGAGTTTCTTTATCTTTAAGAAAACACAAACGTCATGTATAAACTACTCTTAGGATTACTTATTACTACATTTTCATTTGCACAACAAAACCAAATAAAGGCACTGGTAGGAGGTACTTTAATAGATGGTTATGGGGGTAAACCCATACAAAACAGTGTAATTATTATTGAAGGCGATAAAATTAAAGCGGTAGGCACTACCGAAACGCTTGTGGTGCCAAAAAATGCAAAAATAATTTCTACAGAAGGAATGTCTGTGCTACCTGGACTTTGGGATATGCATGTGCATACAATGATCAATGGACATGCTGATTATTCATATTGGGATAAAACCTATCCACCTCTTTTAGAAGAGGTAATTATGCCCGCTTCGGCAGAGCAATTATTAATGGCAGGAGTAACTAGTGCACGTGATTTGGGAGCGCCTTTAAAAGAAAGTATAGCGGTAAGAGATCGAATCAATAGAGGAGAAATTCCTGGAGCCACACTATATGTTTCAGGGCCATTTATTCAAAAGAAACCTTATCCCGGTACCGAAGCTTTTCGTTGGGGGATTAACGGTGTCGAAGATGCAAAAAAGAAGATAAAAAAACTTGCAGATGCTGGAGTGGATTGCGTAAAACTAATTGATCAGGATCAAATGACAAAAGATGAATTACAAGCTGTTGTGGATACTGCACACCAATATAATTTGAAGGTTGTGGCGCATGGACATCGCCCTCAAGAAATAAGAATGGGCCTCAAAGCCGGAGCTGATTGTTTTGAACATACAGGACTTTCTTCGGCTCCTAGATATCCCGATGATGTAATGGAAGCAATTAAAGAAAGAACAGCACAAATGAATTTGGGACCTCTATTTTGGTGCCCTACTGTAGAAGGATTGTATAATTATGAGTATGTTAGAGATCATGGCGAACATTTGGATAATGATTCATGGCATAGAGGTTTGCATGATACTATAGTAGCCGATATTAAAAATAGTTTCAAACATAAGGACCGTTTACCTTATTTTCAGTTAACCCCATTAAGAAAACCAACGTTAGAAACCAAAATAAAGCAATTGATGGATGCAGGTGTGGTATTAATGATCGGTACAGATAGTGGTATTCCTATGAAATTTCACAGTCAATCTACATGGAACGAGTTAGATGTTTGGGTCAACGAATTCGGTATTGATCCTATGTATGCCATTCGTGCGGCAACCTATTGGCCTTCTTTATGGACTGGAGTAGCAAGCGAAGTAGGAACCGTTACAGAAGGTAAATATGCAGATATTATAGCTGTCAAGGGAGATGTTTTAAGATATATTAGTCTTTTACAAAACGTAGATATCATTATCAAACATGGGAAACAATATAAATGAAAAGGTATTGAGTAGAATATTTATAACGTCATCATCCAAGTACGTTGCAAATGTTTAAACTTGCGAAGTTCTTTACGTAAGATAGGTATAAACTCTTTTCCGTTACTTTCGGCTTGTTCAAGGCGTTCGCAATTTTTATAAAGTCGATTTGTAATATGTATCAGAGAGTTGGCTTGTTTTATACGATCATCCTGAAAAATCTGGTTTTCAGCATTAATTATTTTGGGAGCAAGAGCATCAGATTGCCTAACAATATCTCCAGTAAAATAAATATGAGGATCTTCGTTGCCATTATCTTGTAATAAAGCCATATCATACACCATGTAATTTGAAATACTTCGCGAAAGCTTAAATATTTCAAGGGCTTTTTTATACAATCTTTTGTTTCGTGGCTGTAATCTCATAACAATTTCTTTTTCAAAAGTAATGCTATTTTCATTATTTTTTACTTTGATTTTAATGTTAATTGATTAATTTGCTTTAAAATTTAATAAGAAATACTATTTTTTGTTTAAAATGAAAGTTGATGTCACAAACCAGGAGATTTTACAATGCTTGCAACAAAATGCAAGATTATCAAATGCCGAAATAGGAAGAAAAGTTGGGTTAAGTTCTCCTGCTGTAGCCGAAAGGATTAAAAAAATGGAGGACTACGGTATCTTAAAAGGATATAAAGCTGAAGTTTCGTATGCTAAAATTGGTTATCAGTTAAAAGCTATTGTTACCCTTAGAGCATTTATGGGTCGATTAAAACCATTTTTACTCAAGGTGTCCGAATTTCAAGAAGTACTCAATTGTTACCGTATTACCGGTAACGAAAATATAATTATGGAAGTTGTATTACGGGATCAAATACATCTGCAAGAATTTATAGATAGATTAATACCTTATGGTGAAGTCAAAACACATATTATCCTTTCTAATCTTATAGAAGGTAATCCTATTACGGCTTCGACCAGTATATAGTAATCTGTTTAATTTTTGGCATGAGATTTGTTACTATAATTATAAAGAAAATAAGGAGTCATCTACAACTTGTGTGAGGACATTGGTAAGGGAAACTATACTAAAGAGAGTACAAGGGAATAGATAAAAAAAGCCCGCAGAAATGCGGGCTTTTTTATATGTCTTGGTGTTGTCATTACTTAATAACAATACAACCATCTTTAATTTCAATTTTAGAATTGTTTGTAACCGTTATCCATCCACAATCCGTTTTAATTTCGGCTTTTTCACTACCTCCTTGTATGGTTACCGATGCTGTTCTGCTACTTCCAAATTCGACAGTTTTCGTAGAACCTGCAATCTTTACCTCAAATTTGTGAGTTTTAGAATCTTTATTGTAATATCTAAGATTTACGTTTGCCTGAGCAATAACTCCAAATAATAAGCAGGTAATAATAAGTAGTTTTTTCATTATATTTTGGGTTTTATAAATTTCGAACAAAAATACATTTATTTGTCTAATAATCAAGTGTTTTAAATTGGAATCCGGGTTTGAAAATGATTTAAGAAGCCAGTTTTAATAATTTTAGTGATTTTTTTAAGAATATAATCTTTACTTTTTTAGTACATTTTGTAGATCATCTAACCTCGTGTATGAAACTGAATTACCTTAAAAAATATGTGGTCCTAAACTGGTTGATATTTTGCACAATTAGTTTGTGTAATGCGCAACAGCTTTCTGATTTTAAGATAGGAATAGTAATAGACTCTTTGGCTATTCCATCCTCCAACAACAGTTTTAGTGTCTATTTACCAACGGATTTCGATTCAAACAAAAACTGGCCGCTATTGTTGGGGTTTGATTTGTCTGGTAGAGCCAGTGATATTACCCGTTTATATAAAGTAGCTGCCGAAAAACAAGGCTATATTATAGCAATAAGTAATTTATCAGAAGATGTGGATCAGGAGAAAAAAAATAATGTTGTTACTGCGTTTATGAACCATATTTTTTCTCTTTTTCCAATCCAAAAGAACAGAGTTTATGGTACTGCGATACAAGAAAGTGCAAAATTAGTGAGTTTATTACCTGTCTTTTATAATAATGATATTTCTGGTGTTATTGTGATAGGAGATAGTTACTATTATGACTCTGGTATAAAAATTAAAAATAAGTTTTCTCATATAGGAATCATTCATACTACTAATTTTAGATATAAGGATTTTCTAAAGAATAAAGAGTATTTAAAAAGAAGAGCTGTAGAAGCAGATGTTTTTCCTTTTGAAGGGAAATCTGAATTCCCCAACTCAAATCTTTTATCTAAAGCTCTTTCCAATTTGACATTGCTGGCAATGGCCTCGGGAAGAATGGCTAAAGACTCTACATGGGTTCAAAATTTATATCAAAAAGATTTAAGACAAATAGAAATACATCTTAAGGAGAATGAATTTTTAACGGCTTTTGATGAGGTAAAACGAATGCGCGAGAAGTATAAATTGTTTTTTGATACAGATCATCTAAAGGATAAGCAGAGAGAAATTAAAAAACACAAAGAATACAAAAAAGAGAAGCGTTTACAAACTAAATATCTATATCGCGAAAACTTTCTTAGGTTGACCTATGTGTTTTCAATGGATGAAGATATTGAATTAAAAAACTATGAAAATCTAGGTTGGTGGCAGTACCAGATTGCAGAATTGGATAGTTTGGTGATAAAAAAGGAAAAATATGCCGCCGCCATGGGATTGAGAATGAAAGGGTATTTAAAGCATCTTGTTAATGTATATAAAATTGCACAACTAGAAGAAAAAAGTAAAAACTTTGAGAAAGTAATGTTTTTGAATATACTAAGTACAATAGTTGATAAAAAAGATTTTGAGTCCTATAGAACCATAATTTCCTTGAGTGCCATAGACGAAGATTATGAAACTGCACTATTTTATTTAGAAAGATTGCTTCAAAATGGATATGAAGATTTTGATAAACTGTATACTATAGAGGGTACACTGGCCTTAAGAATTACTAAAGAATACAATAAACTAATTAAAAAACACCTCGGGAAATCCAAATACTTCTTTTCAGAATAAGTTGAAATCTTAAATTTTTGTGTATTTCGTCGAATTTATATGTTTTTTGTCGTTATTTTTTTTGTTTTTACATTTTTTTTGTATTACATTTACATCAACATAAAATACTTGATGTATCGACCATAACTAACATTTTAAATTGTGTGACGATACGATTTTAAAATATTAGTTTGGAATACGTCAGGGATGAATTAGGTGTGAGGACATTAGTCTAAAGACCCCGAATCTTGAAACTAAAGAGAGTACGTAATTTGCCCCAGAACACAAGCGTCTTAACAAAGACGCTTTTTTTATGTATAAATTTGACATGGTACTAAAGATATTCTACTCTTGCTTTTGTATCCTTAAATAATAATATGAGTTTAGAATAAAATAACATAGTTTACTTGGGGATAGGAGTGTATTCTTTCAGGAAACCAAAGCGCTGATTTTGAGTCAAATAGTGCTTTTTTGTTAAAAATAGTGTATTTCATCGATTTTATTTGCATTTAATCTTTTTTATTTCTTATATTAGTACTGTTACTAAAAAATACTGATGCTTCTTTTAAAATTATTGTTCAGACGATTATGACGATAATTAGAAGAGTGAGAGTTTTTGAAGCATTGAGGAAAAATTTTGTGTGAGGACATTGGTTATAAGACCCTAAATCTAACAACTGAAGATAGTACTTAATTTCTCCCGCCCCGAATGAAATAATAAAAAAACGTCCCAAAAAATTCTCGGGACGTTTTTTATGGAGTATCATTTACGATCAAATGTGGAACATCTTCAAGTTTCCAGTCGATAACAAGTCCTCCAGCCAAAGATTTAGCGATTTCAACTCCATATAAATGTTGACATAAATATAATGCAGCTTCAAAGCTTTTTGCGCCACCTGCAGAGGTAATATATTTTCCATCATGAACAAACAGTACTTCTTTTCTAATATCTAAATTAGGAAACATGGCGCGCATCTTATCGATATCACTTGGAAAAGTTGTAGAAACCACATTATCCAGTATGCCAGCTTTAGCTAATACAAAGGCACCATCACAATGAGAAGTCATAAATGTTGCTGTTTTATCTACTTTTTGAATAAAACCGATCATCGCTTTATCATTCAAATCGGTATCTAGATGATGTTCTGCGCTGGGTACCACGAGTATATCAATTTTGGGAATTGAATCCTGCATATAATTATAATCAGGAATGATTTTTAAACCTTCAAAAGTTGTTATAGGGTTATCTGTATTCGCTACTGTAAAAACATTCATTTGCCTAATGTTTTTACGATACTGCGTATGTTGAAAAATGTCGTAAGGCGCTGTAAATTCTGTATTATAGGTGCCATCCATGATAAGAAAAGCGACATTATAACGATTTGGTTCTAACTTTGGAAACGTTTTTTTCTTTATTACGATTTCTTCCGTCTTATGATCTTGTGATTCTTCTTTTTTGGTTTCAGTACAACTAGATACCAATAGTATTATAAGAATAAAAAGCAAATTTTTCATTATGCCGGGCTTTGTTGATTATTAATACTTCTTTTTTCGTTGATTAGTCTGTGTTTTACCAGATATAATAAAAATATTCCTAAAACGGCTATTAATGCCATCATAAGCCAACTATTATCATACCCAAAGTTGGCAATAAACTGCATTCCAGAGTTGTGTCCAAATATATGGGCGGCAGAAAAAGACATGCTATACAATCCCATATATGCACCTTGTCTTCCATTTTTTGCTCTATCTAAGGCAAATGCATTACCAAACGGAAATGCAATCATTTCGCCTAAAGTAGCCATGATCATTCCTATAACAAGAATACCTGCCCATGGTGTTGCTAGTAAAAGTAAAAAACTGATACCCGTAAGGATCAAACCATTAATTACATTTCCGGTTTTCGAAATACTGGTTTTTTCCAAATAGGCTATTAAGGGCATTTCAAAAAGAAATATAAGCGCTCCATTAAGTGCTAATAGCAAACCTATTTTTTCTTCTGTTAGTTGATGGATTTCTTTATAATACAGTGGTATTGTCGAAAAATATTGCACAAATATGAATCCAAATAATGCTAATGAAATTAGAAATATAACATAAGTACTATCGCGATATGCAGGAATAGGGTTGTCAATGATCACTTCTTTATCGAGCTCTTTGGTTTTTTTCGGATTTAATGTCTGTATCATTACGATTCCGGCAATAATACAAGTGATGCCATCTACCCAGAATAAACCATAATATCCTATTGAAGCAATGATTAATCCTCCTAAGGCTGGTCCTGCGGAAAACCCCAAATTAATGGCGAGTCGTATAAAAGTAAGAGATCTGGTTTTGTTTTCTGGTTTGCTATATGCACTTAAGGCAACAAAAAAAGCAGGACGAGCGGTATCTGCAATAGCTATAAGGATAAAGAAACTTATACAAATACTCCAAAAACTTGTGAAAAATTGAATCATTATAAATGATACTCCAGTTAAAAATAAAGAACCTAATATCACTTTATAATACCCTATTTTATCACTTAATTTACCGCCTAACCATGCCCCAAAAAAAGAACCCAATCCATAGCTGGTCATTACCCATCCAACTTGTTGCAAAGAAAAATCTAAGTTATCGGTTAGATACAATGATAAAAACGGGATTACCATTGCTCCAGCTCTATTGATGAGTGTTATGAGTGCTAACCACCAAACTTCTTTGGATAGCCCAGAAAAAGAGTCAATATAACGAAGTAAAATTCTTTTCAAAAGAGAGGTGATTTGTGTTGATTTTATCAAATAGTTGGTAAAAGTAGTTTTTTATCTACTATTTGTGTACAATTTTGATCAAATTAATGAGTTAACTAATTGTAAATTGTACTTTTGCAAAAAAAGGGGAAGTGTACAGATTGTTTATTTTATCATTATTTTTCTTCGGAAATGTCTTAGCTCAGGATTCTTCGGACATCAAGAGAATACTATTTTTTCAGAACCAGCTTAATAAAGAGTTTGCTACTGAAGAAACATCGCCATTAACCCCTAAAGATTTAAAAGAATTTAAATCCCTTGATTTCTTTAAAATTGATACTACATTTTGTGTTAAGGCAAAATTTATACAAACTCCGCATGAGACTCCTTTTATTATGAAAACTACAAATGGAAGTGAGCCATTGTATGTTAAATATGGAGAGGCCCACTTTGTTCTTCAGGAAAGAAAATGGGTATTAAATATATATCAAAATCAGGGTCTAACTACGCAATTAGAATATGAGGATTACCTGTTTCTTCCTTTTACAGATGTAACCAATGGACAGACAACTTATGATGGAGGGCGCTTTATAGATCTTAAAATACCCGGTGGAGATACCATTTTGATTGATTTCAATACTGCATATAACCCGTACTGTGCTTATAATGATCGGTATTCTTGCCCGGTTCCTCCAGAAGAGAATAATTTAGAGATAAAGATTTTGGCTGGGGTTAAAAAATATGCAAAGCATCCCGAAAATGAATAAAAAAACGTGCTAAGATCATCCTAGCACGTTTTTATTGGATAGTAGTCCCTTGTTTAGAACTTATATACAGCTCCTAGTACAAATGAAGACAGGCTTTTTGTAAGCTCACGATCATTGTCTAAGAATGAATCTTCTGATGCAGAGTCTAGTCTTAACTCAGGTTTAAGGGTTAAGTTACCGATATCATAGCTACCAGTAAGTGTAGCTGCAAAAACAGAACCATCAAGTTCGTTATCAAGACCAATAACACCCGTTAAACCACCATTGTACACTGAAAAATATTCTCCTCTTAATCCTAAAGTAAATTTTTCTGATGTTTTATATTGAGGATATAAAGCAACTCCATAAAATCCTGACGCATCTCCATCTTCTTGAGGTTCTGTAGATAAATATGTAGTGTTTATTCCAAGATAGAACTCTTCAGAAACATCCCAACCTGTAGTTAGATCTACTTGAAATGTAGGTCCAACTTCACCTGGTTCACCTTCATTGCCATATCTAAAATTAAGAAAGGCACTTCCGCTATCGGCAGCATATCCTAATTGAGCACCAATGATGTATGTGTCAAAAGGATTACTTTCGGTATAATCTGTTGGATTCATTACCGCTAACATTGCAGACCATTTGTCGTTAAGTGCAAAATCTGCTTTTAAACCCGTATGAGAAAAAGGACCATACGAGAACATATATGATGTAGAGTAATTAAAATTTCCAGTAGGAGAAATTACTTCATATCCAAGAAAAGTATTAAAATTACCTAATGTTAATTTTACTTTTTCAGAAACATTCCAATAGGCATATAACTGATTAACAATTTGTGCAGAACCATCAGATAAGAATACAGCGTCTTCTCCTCTAGGTCCAAATACAAGATCAGCAACAAAACCTACTTTTTCTCCTTCGTACCCTAAAATTAGATTAGCCATACCTAATGAAAAACCAGATTGATTTGCAAAAGATGTTCCTGGTGCTATAAATGTGTCGTCTGTTGTAGGATCGGCATCAAAATCTTCAGCTTTATTAGGAGCCCCAATATTATATCTGTAATATCCATCTACAGATCCATTAACAGAGAAGTTGTCGAACCATTTTTTCTCTTCTTCTTTTACTTCTTCTTGTGCCATAGTGGTGAAGCTTAGAAAAGCTAAGGCGACAAGACTTACTTTTTTAAAAAGATTTGTTACGGTTTTTGTTTTCATAATAAACATTAATTATTGTAATTATTTTTAATTGGAACCGTAAAACTATGTTAAAAGAATATTACCCCAATAAAAAAAGGGGTATATGTGTTCATTTTTATGTTTTTTTGATTTTATACCCTAAAAAAATTAAGGTTTAATGTTTATTTGATTAAATTTTAAGAATTTAAAAGTAGGTTTTTTAATCAAGTTTAGTTTTTTCAACGTTTTTTCCTGAAAACGAAGAATAAAAAACGTTGATAGTATGTTGGGATTATAGCCCAAAAGAAATGTAAGAGAACATGGTGCCTGACTAATTTAAGGCTTGATCTCCTTTTTCTTCTGTTCTGATTCGGTAAGTATTTTGAATATCTGAAACAAAAATTTTCCCATCACCAACCTCTCCGGTTTTTGCAGCTTCTATAATTGCTTTAATAGTTTTCTCTTCAAATTCATCCGATACAATTATAGAAATATATCTACGCTGTATATCTGAAGTACTGTAACTAATACCTCGATACACCTTTCCTTTTTTTTCATTACCAACTCCGGTAACATCCCAATACGTAAAAAAATTAACTTCAATATCATGTAAATTATCCTTTACATCATTGAATCTTGATTTACGAATTATAGCTTCAATCTTTTTCATGGATAGTATTGATATTTATAGTTAGTGTATTAATAATGGATGGCTAATTACTTAGCAAGGTACATTCCTAAAAATACAAAAAGAAATCCGATTATAAATGATCCAATAGCATAGATAAAGAAGTTTATAAAATCACCTGATTTTAAGAGCACGTGATTTTCATAGGCAAATGTAGAAAACGTAGTAAAACCACCACAAAAACCTGTTGCCAAAAAAGTAACAGTATTTTGAGACAACATATTGTTTTTAAGGGCAAGACCTAAAATAATACCGATTAAAAGGCTACCTAAAACGTTAGCAGTAAAAGTACCATATGGTATACCTGATTCTGCACTATTAAGATATTTGCTAATAAGATATCTGGCTATGCTACCTGAACCTCCGCCAATAAATACTAGAAGTAGTTGTTTCATTAATTAATCATTAAAAAAAACTGCATTTTAACATCGAAGGATAAAATGCAGTTTTTTTATAATATTTCCTATTTTATCGGAACATAAATTTCTGTAATCCATTCGGCAGGATTTGGTTGTAATCCTGGGTCAGTTTTATATACTTCAAAAGTGGGAGAGTTTTCATTTGGTTCTATGCTATTATCTGTGATATACTTGTATGTAGCTTCCCAAGCTTCTTTTAGGTTAGCATAATCTCCTTTTAGTGTTGTTTTTACAACTTTTTGTTTGGGTAGAAAATCAGAAAGGATAGTACTTTCTTTTGGTGTAACTACTTCATCTCTGGTTGGTATGGCTGAAGAAAAAATAGTAGTGCCTTGCTCTTGGTTAAACTCATTGTATAAAGTAAACGGCATGCCCGTTTGTGGAAGATTGTTTTGCGTCATATAAGCCTTTACCGCAGGTAGCATTTGTGCCATTTTTTCCGCCATTTCTGCAATAGAAGACGTTGTAGCCATATACATATAAAATCCACCTTCATGTTCTGTTACTCCATCAACATTAATTGAATATTCTTTCATTATTTCTTTTGAATATGCGTCTAGTTTTTCTAAACCTCTTTGGTACATGGGTCTAAGCATTTGAGAAACCGTACTGTCTTGAGTGGCCCAAAAAGCTTTTTCCATAAAGGATTGAGTGCCTTTCATACCCCAGGTTACTTTTGTTTTATTACCTTCAATTTTTTCAAATTTCCAATACACATCACTTTTGCTTTCTCCCATTGGAGTAACGAAAGTGATATTTTGATCAATACTAGTAAAAGGAGATGCCTTTATTGTTTCCATTTTGCCGTCTCCTTGTGTTTCGCTTTTCCAACTATAAGAAGCTCCCTCGCCACTAGTTTTTTCTGGGTATTCCATAATTAGATCATCAGATTCATCCATCCAAGGACCCCATTTTTCCCAGGTTTTATATTCGTTTATGGTATTAAATAATAGCTCATCAGGTGCATCAATTACTCGACTTTCTTCAACTTGAAATTCTCCATCAATAGTAGCTACATATACGGCACCACCAATGATGACTAATAATAAAAGAAAAAATAAATACTTGATTATTTTCATGTTAGTTAGTTTAGATTGTTTGATTAGCTAATATAACTAATTTTTGCATCCTTTTATTTTGTTACATTTGTCAAAACAATAAATACTCAATAATGAAACTCAATAGAATATTATTTTTTATTGCTATTACTAGTTTGTTAATAGCGTGTAAAAAAGATCCTAAAGTGCAGGATCAAATTGATCAACAAGAACAAGAAACTGTAGAAGAAAAATTTGATCATGTTGTAGAGCAGTTTGCAGACCTTAAAATCCTTAGATATCAAATCCCGGGATGGGATAATCTTACTTTAAAAGAACAAAAGTTAGTGTATTATCTTATTCAAGCCGGTTTGAGCGGAAGAGATATCATGTGGGATCAGAATTATCGTTATAACCTAACCATCAGAAAAGCTCTTGAAAGAATTTACACTTCTTATGACGGAGATAAAAATTCTGAAGATTGGAAAGCTTTTGAGACCTATGTAAAACGTGTTTGGTTCTCAAATGGGATACATCATCATTATAGTAATGACAAAATAAAGCCAGAGTTTAGTAGAGATTATTTTAGCTCCCTTCTTGCTGCAACTAGTACAGAGGTGTCAAAAGAGGCTTACGAAGTTATTTTTAATGACGAAGATGCTAAAAAAGTAAATCAAGCAAAAGGAGTGGATAATGTAGCATTATCGGCTGTTAATTTTTATGGGCCCGGGGTTACTAATGCAGATGTAGAGTCATTTTACGGAAAAATGAAATCTCCTAATCCGGATAAACCATTGTCATTTGGTTTAAACTCTCAATTAGTAAAAGAGAATGGAACGCTAAAAGAAAGAGTTTATAAATCAGGAGGATTATATGGTTCTGCAATTGATGAAATTATCAAATGGTTAGAAAAAGCTAAAGAAGTAGCTGAAAACGAAGCACAAGGTGATGCTTTAGGGTTATTAATAGAATACTATAAAACAGGAAACTTACAGACCTGGGATGATTATAATGTAGCTTGGACTGCTGCGACAGAAGGAAATATAGATTATATCAATAGTTTTATCGAAGTGTATAATGATCCATTAGGATATAGAGGTTCTTATGAAACCATTGTTGAAATTAAAGATTTTGACATGTCTAAAAAAATGGAAGTATTGTCTGAAAATGCGCAATGGTTTGAAGATAACTCTCCTCTTATGGAAGAGCATAAAAAAGATAGCGTAGTCGGAGTTACATATAAAGTAGTAGCTGTTGCTGGAGAAGCTGGAGATGCATCACCAAGTACACCTATTGGAGTAAACTTGCCTAATGCCAATTGGATTAGAGCAGCTGTTGGGTCTAAGTCTGTGTCTCTTGGTAACATTATTAGTGCATACAATAATGCGGGTGGTTCTGGACGTTTAAAAGAATTTGTTCATGATGATGAAGAATTTGAATTAGAAGAAAAATACGGGCAGTTAGCAGATAAGCTTCATACTGCTTTGCATGAAGTTGTAGGTCATGCATCAGGGCAATTAAATCCTGGAGTTGGTGAAACCAAAGAAACACTTAAAAACTATGCTTCTACTATGGAAGAAGGTCGTGCCGATTTGGTTGGATTATACTACTTAATGGATCCAAAATTACAAGAACTTGGTTTGGTTGAAGATTGGGAAAAAACGGGTAAAGCAGCATATGATGGCTATATTAGAAATGGGTTAATGACTCAATTAATTCGTTTAAACCTTGGTGATGATGTTGAAGAAGCTCATATGAGAAATAGACAGTGGGTAAGCGCTTGGGCATTTGAAAAAGGAGCTAAAGATGGTGTGATCGAAAAAGTAACCAAAGACGGTAAAACGTATTATGATATTAAGGATTATAAAAAACTACGTGATATTTTTGGCCAGTTATTACGCGAAACACAACGTATTAAATCTGAAGGTGACTACAAAGCCGCCGAAGCTTTGGTTGAAGGATATGGTGTAAAAGTGGATCAAGCTATACATGCTGAAGTATTAAAACGTAATGAACAATTTACATCTGCACCATATAGTGGTTTTGTAAATCCGGTTTTAGTTCCGGAAATGGATGAAAATGGAGAGATTACTAAAATAAAAGTAACACAACCAGAAGATTTTGCAACTCAAATGTTAGACTATAGTAAAAACTATAATTTCTTACCTGAGGTGAATTAATCAGACGAAAGTTATATTTTAAAAACGTCCTTTTTTAATTAAGAAAGGACGTTTTTTTATGAAGTTCTCATTACACTAACGGGTTACATTTATTTTTATGCACTCAGATGATTTGTTTGGTGATTTTGTTCCGCTTGATGAAATCAATTGACCATTTGCCAGAAACATATTAGTATTCCAGTCTATAGTATTGCCATCCGAAAATTTATAGCTAACTGTTCCTGTAGCCGAACAGTTCCCTGGTGCATTTGTCCATATAAAGCCATTGTTTATTGAACCTATAATTTCACCATTAACCAGAATTTCAATTTTGGTTATAGGGATTCCATTAAAGGAATTAAATCGTGCATAAAAAGTAATTTTAGAATACGTACAAGAACCATCATTCTCATCTGCGTTTGAATTGAAGTTTAATGCATTAGAATCATTACATCCTGAAACTTGTTCTTCACTAAGTACAGGTGTATTGCCATCGTCATCATCACTACTACAAGAAATAATAGATATTGTAAGTAGAGTTAAAAAAAAGATAAATGATTTTTTCATGATAGTTTAATTTTTTGATTAATATGTGTTTAAATTACTTTTAAAAAGAGCACAAAAAAATACCCGTAGCAGGGTATATTTGAATACACTTATGTGGTTTAACTATCTAAAAATCATACTTTTTCTCGATGGCATAGCGCAATAATTCGCCTTTGCCATGTAGGTCTAATTTGCGTATGATATTTTTACGATGTGTTTCTATCGTTGAGACAGAGTTGAAACGAATAGCAGCAATTTCAGAAGAGGTTTTACCTTGTCCGATAAGTTTTAAGATTTCACGTTCGCTTTTTGACAATACTTGTTTCTTAGAAGGTTGTTTTGCATCTTTTGTAAACAATGAAGGATCTATTGCAGCATCAAAATAGGTTCCTCCTTTGGCTACTTCTCGTATAGCGGTTAGAACTTCTTCTAATGGAGAGTTTTTAAGAAGATACCCAGATGCCCCTGCTTCAACCATTTGTCGAACGGCATCTTCCTGGTCAAACATAGAAAAGGCAATGATTTTGGTATGGGGTACTTCTTTTTTAATAATGTTAGTCGCTACAATCCCATCTATTTTAGGCATGCGTATATCCATGAGAACTACTTTGGGTTGTTTGAGCCTTACGATTTTCAATAACTCTTCTCCATCATTAGCCATCCCTACAATGCTGATTTCATCTTCATATTTCAGAAGAAGTTCTACTCCGTCAATTAAAGATTGATGATCTTCGGCTATAGCTACAGTAATCATATTGGTATATTTATAATAATATGGGTTCCTTTTCCTATTGTTGAATCAATCTCAAAAGTCCCCTCTAGATGTTCAATGCGTTTTTCTATTGTTGCTAATCCCATACCATCTTTTTTTGGTAATACTTTAGCGTCAAACCCGTTCCCGTTATCTTCGATAATAATGTTTAGAAGCCCTTCATGATTTGTAAGAGAAATATGTATTTCAGATGCATGGGCATGCTTAATAGCATTTGTAATCAACTCTTGAGTGATTCTAAAAATTGAGATTTCTAAGGCATTGTCCAACCGCTTGTCTAATCCATAGTCTTGTACCTCCACTACTAATTGATTAGAGTTAGATACTTTTTTAGCTAGTTTCTTAATCGCAGGTAACAAGCCTTGATTAGCCATAACTCCGCTATTTTTTTCATGAGCAATCGTGCGAACTTTTTGGTAGGCTTCTTCGAGTAGATTATCTGTTTTAGTGTATAGTTCTGTTGTATTTTCAATGTTGGGATTATCTTTATTATTCTTTAAATGCTGAAAATGGAGCTTAACCGTGGCCAGTGTGCTCCCTAAATTATCATGTAGATCATTGGCTAGACGTTGCCGCTCTTTTTCTTGCCCAGCGATCATGGCATCTATACTAGCTAATTCTTGCTCTTTTAAGAGTTTTTCTGTTTTTTGAATTTCGATTTCTCGTTGTTGTTCGGCGATATGTTGTTTACGTTTGGTGTTTTTGTATATCAGAAAACCAATACTACTACCTAGAATTAATAGTGAAAAGGAACCAATCCATAAAAGTTGTTGTTCTTGCTTCTTTTTCTCAATTTCAGTTTGTAAAATCAAATTTAGTTTTTCTTTCTGCGCAGCTCGATATTTGTTTTCTGCTTCAACAATAGCATTGTTTTGAGATTGATTATCTATTGAGTCAATTATTTGGATTTGTTTTTTTGCGTAAATAAATGCATTTTCAAAATTTCCAGATTTACTATACAAATCTGAAATGTTTTGATAAAAAATTTTTTTAGTTTTTAAAGAATATGTTCTAAGCTTCAGAGAGTCCGCTTTCATATAAAAAAAAATGGCTCTATTGAAATTATTTAATTTCTTATATGCCTCGGCCTGATTATTGTAATTATATGCTAGGTATTCTATTCTCTTATGCTTTTTAAATACAGGTAAGACTTTCTTAAAAAAATACAAAGCGGAGTCGTATTTTTTAGCAACAGTATTGTATACAACTCCTTTATTGAATAGAAAGCTAGCGCTTAGTAGTGTATCCTTAGCCTTGTTTGCTTCAAGTATAGCTTTGTCAAAGTATATTATAGCTTTATCAGAATCATCTGCATTTAAAAATGAGGCTGCTATTTTTCCGTATGCTTTGCTTACATCAATAGAGTTTTCTGTTTTTTTTGAGTACGCGATATATTCATCAAGAAATGGTTTGTTTGAAACTTTTAAGTTTTTTTGATCATTTAGTAGGTCAACTATATGTAAATTAATTTGAGCTATTAATGAAATACTGTCTGATAGTTCGAGATTTCTTTTTGCGGTTAAAAATTCCTCAAATGCTTTATGATGTATGTCTTTGGAACGTAGAATTTTTCCTTGGATAAAATGAAAGCGTCCTTTATTATATGTATTTAAAGTATTGGTGTCTATTTTTTTTATAGATATGGTAGCACTATCAATTTTTCGTGTTTTTAAAAAGAAATCTGCGTTATCAAGTTCTTTTTTTTGCGAAAACATAATACTGGTTAATAATATAGAAACCGGTATTAAAAAATGACACTTAATTTTTTTCATCAAATAAGTTCTGTTCCTATGAGGATAGATCCATCTTTGTCCCCAGGTTTGGTATCATCACATAGCTTGTAATTATTGGAAGTGCTATTTTCAGCAACTCTTATCAAGAAACCAATCTGGTCGATTTCTTCAAAACTCATTTTACCTGTAGGTTCATCGTGACATTTGTACGTTTTTCTTTCGAAGCTGGAGTGATTAGATAAGAAGGCTTCTAATTGTGTTCTCTCATGACAAAATAAAACTCTATGAAGTTTAAATTTATTTTTTCCAGTATTATCATAGTTTCTTAATTTAAAATCTCCTTTCAAAACCTTTTTATTATCCCAATAAAATCTTCCTTTTATTTGGACTTCATTATCTTTAAAAATTAGTTGATACTTTTTTCTGCCAATTTTTACTTTATATTCTTTATGTTTCATAAAATGGGATTTTAGGTTATTTAGTTAAATTCAAAACTCTCAAAAAAGAGTACATCAATCCATACCCAATACAGGGTATATTGCTTTATTGACGATACATGTTTACATGAAATAATTAGACTAAAAGTCTAAATAGGGGTATAGCTATGCAGCAAATGCGTGATTAAAACTAGGGGTTTTTATGGTTTACTCGGGTTGTAAATACGTTTTTAACGCAAACAATAATATAATAAAGATAATAAAACCAATCAAAATAAACAGGCTGCCTTTGTAATATTTGCGATGTAGCTTAAGATCTTTTCGGTAGCTAAAAATCATTAAAATGATAAAGGCGATTACAAAAAAAATGGCAAATACTAACTGGCCCTGACTAAACATAAATTGTTATTTTTACAGCAAAGATAATCTATAAAAATATATTGATGAAGGATAAAATTGCTGCGGTACAAGAATTTCATACTGCGTTTGAAATTGGATATAAAAATGAACCTATTGCTGATCTGGGTGAAGCAAAAAATACGCTTCGGTTTAACTTAATGAAAGAAGAAAATGAAGAATATTTTGAAGCAGCTCAGAATAATGATCTGGTAGAGGTTGCTGATGCATTAGGAGATATGTTGTATATTTTGTGTGGTACTATTATTGAACATGGTATGCAACATAAAATAGAAGAGGTGTTTAATGAAATTCAACGTAGTAATATGAGTAAATTGGGAGAAGATGGTAACCCAATCTATAGAGAGGACGGTAAAGTGCTTAAAGGCCCTAATTACTTTAAACCCAATATCAAAGATATTTTAGACAAATAAAAAAATCCCGAAGAACACTCTTCGGGATTTTTTTATTTGAAAGATTCGTAATTCTGAATTCGTAATTCAAAAATTAAACCTTATATCTCCATCCAAAAGCATCTTCGGCTTTATTATACTGGATATCCATCAATGCTTTTTTGAAATGCGATGCATATGAGTTTTCCTGTTTTGCTAATTCGTAATGCTCGCCTTGATATCCAAAAGCTTTTACTGGGCTTACTACAGCAGCGGTTCCTGCTCCAAAAATTTCTTTTAAACTACCATTTTTTGCGGCTTCAACAATCTCACTAACTTTTACAGGTCTTACATCAACAGTTATACCTTGTTTTTCGGCAAGGGTTATAAGACTTTTGCGTGTAACCCCATCTAGAATACGATCACTAACAGGTGCAGTAAGTAATGTGTCATTTATTCTAAAGAAAACATTCATTGTGCCAGCTTCTTCCATATATTGATGGGTATCAGCATCTGTCCATATAATTTGTTGGTATCCTTTTTCTTTAGCAAGTTTAGTTGGATAAAATTGTCCGGCATAATTACCAGCTGCTTTAGCGTATCCAAACCCTCCATTAGCAGAACGGCTATATCGTTCTTCAACTAATACACTTACTTCGCCACTATAATAAGACTGCGCAGGTGAGCAAATGATTAAGAATTTATACTCATCAGCTTCTGATGCAGAAACACTAGCTTGAGTAGCAATAACAAATGGTCTTATGTATAAAGAGTTACCAAAACCAGGTTTGATCCACTCGTTATCCAATTTAAGTAGTGTGTTTAATCCTTCAAAAAAATAATCCTCTGGGAATTCTGGCATAGCCAAACGCTCAGCAGATTTATTGATACGATTATAATTTTCATCAGGTCTAAACAAAAAAGTATCACCGTTATCATCTTTGTAGGCTTTCATGCCTTCAAAAACAGCTTGGCCATAATGAAAAACACGTGCAGATGGATCCATACTCAAAGGTCCATAGGGGATAATCTTTGGTGTTTGCCATTCTCCATTGATATAATCACAGACAAACATATGATCAGTAAATATCTTTCCGAAATTAAGGTTTTCAAAATCCACTTGTCCAATTTTGGACTCACTAACTTTATTAACTTCTAAGGTCTGCGAAATTGTATTTTTCATTTGACTTTTTTTAAGGTGATCATAATTATCTGTTGCTACAGTATGGTATTACATTTTGTCAAAAAAATGTAAGAATACTAACAACTTATCCTAATAGTACACAAAAATACCCTTTTCTTATAAAATAAGAATTCTTAAAATACGTAATTTTGCCATGTTAGAACAATAATTATAGAATAATGAATAAATACATACTTTTTTTAGTGGGATTGTTATTTATAGTGACTAGCTGTAAGAATAAAAATGAAGTTTCTATACCTATAGATGAGATTATGATAGAAAATTATGATTCTTATGGAGAAAAAATATCTGTAAAAGAAGTGTATGACAAAGTTAGTCTAGATGATAAATACAAAAACCTGGATACAAGTGATACCATTGATATAGCTTTTATCAGTACCGTTAATGCTGTTTGCAAAGCTAAAGGGTGTTGGATGAGAGTAGCACTTAAAGAGGATAAAGAAACAATGGTAAAGTTTAAAGATTATGGTTTTTTTGTTCCAAAGGATATAGAAAATGATACCGTTATCGTACAGGGTAGAGCATTTGTGAGCGAAGTATCGGTTGAAGAACAACGTCATTATGCACGAGATGCTGGAAAATCGGAAGATGAAATCATGGCCATTACAGCTCCTAAGAAAACATATTCATTTATATCTGATGGGGTTTTGATCAAAAAACAATGAAACCAGAATTAAAACGCGAAATCATAACAACTGCCGATGGCTCTACAACGATTCATCTGCCAGAATTGAATGAACAGTATCATTCTAAACATGGCGCTATTAACGAAGCACAACACGTATTTATTAAAAATGGGTTTCGTCATATTCTGGACCAGCAAGATGTAAAAGAGTTAGATGTTCTGGAAATTGGGTTCGGAACTGGATTAAATGCTTTTGTTACCTTTCTTGAGGCTGAAACAAAAGATCAAAGAATTAATTATGTTGGAGTAGAAGCCTACCCGGTAGCTTTTGATGAAGCGATTCTTATGAATTACTCCGATGCACTTTCTAATCAAAAAAAGGAATCGATTTTCAGACGGTTACACGAATCTGATTGGGAAGTACCGCATGAGATTACTCCAGGTTTTATGCTTACTAAACGAAAACAATTTTTTAGCGATATTCAAGATAAAGATGCCTTTAATCTTATATATTTTGATGCCTTTGGAGCCAGAGTGCAACCTGAACTCTGGACTGTAGATATCTTTCAAAAAATGTATGCTGCTCTTCGTCCTCATGGAGTATTAGTGACCTATTCTGCTAAAGGTAGTGTTCGACGAGCGATGCAAGAAGTAGGTTTTGAGGTAGAACGACTTCCAGGTCCCCCAGGTAAAAGAGAAATGCTAAGAGCTACAAAACTGTAATGTACCATGTATACTGATTTCTCTATAATTATAGAACGATAAACGACTGTTAAACCTATAATAAAGCGATTGTTTTTGTTATAATGTGATGGTATTTTGCATCAAAATGTAATAAAATGAAGGTTTTAATCACTGGTGCGACAGGATTAGTAGGCCAGCAAATTGTGAGGCTATGTCATCAATCAGATATTGATGTCAATTATCTTACAACCAGTAAAAATAAGATAAGCGATTCATCAAATTATACAGGTTACTATTGGAATCCTGAAAAAGGAGAAATTGATATAAAATGCTTTGAAAATATTGAGGTAATTATCAACCTTGTTGGAGCAACAGTTGCAAAAAGATGGACATCTGCATATAAACAAGAAATCATAGAAAGCAGAATAAACACAGCAAATTTACTATTAGAAAATTTAAGAAATGCAAAGCATAGTGTTCGACATATTATTTCGGCAAGTGCCATAGGTATTTATCCTGATTCTTTTCAAAATTATTATATGGAAGATTCTGAAGAGCGTGATGCTGGTTTTTTGGGAGAAGTCGTAACCAAATGGGAAGATGCAATACAGCAGTTTAAAACTATTGGGATCAATGTTAGTGTTTTACGAATAGGACTTGTTTTATCTAATGAAGGAGGGGCGTTTCCAAAAATTGCAAAACCAATTCAGTACGGTCTTGGAGCAATTTTTGGTAATGGTAAACAATGGCAAAGTTGGATTCATATTCAAGATCTTGCTAGAATGTTCATTTTCGTAATGCAAGAAGAATTAACAGGGGTTTTTAATGCTGTGGGGCCTAACCCTGTTTCTAATAAAAAATTGACGTATGCTATAGCAGAAAAAGTAAACAAGAAAATAGTCCTTCCTAATGTGCCAAGGCTTACTTTAAAACTGTTTTTAGGCGAAATGCATACCCTTTTATTCTCCAGCCAACGTGTATGTAGTAATAGAATTTCTTCTTCAGGGTTTGAGTTTGAATACGATAATATCGTTTCAGCCCTGGATGATCTCATTCCTGAAAAATCGTAATAAAAAAAACCGATGAAGACATTAGCAACATCGGTTTTAAATGGTATATGTTATGAATGTTAAGCTTTATTAGCTTTAACACTAATTTTTAGCTCAATATCATCATTGATAAATTTATCTCCAAGATTTTCAAACATCGATTTTGAAGCATAATTTACACCCCATTCTGTTCTGTTAATGGTAAATACTTCAGTACTTAATGTCATTGTGTTTCCTTCTACAGAAGTAGTTGCCGGAAACGAAATATTCTTTTTAATTCCTTTTATGGTAAGGTTTCCTTCCAGGTGAGTTTTTCCTTCTTTTTGCGTAACTCCGGTAACTTCAAATGAAGCTTCAGGGAATTTGGCAACATTAAAGAAGTGGTCTTCTTTTCCTTCGCCTTCACCTCTAAGATGTCCTTCAAGTCCCGCTTTTTCATCACCTTCAAGATCAGTAACGACAATAGAAGTCATATCAATAACAAAGGATCCACTCTCTATTTTTCCTTCTTGAGTTTTGATTGTCCCTTTCGCAAGTTTGATGGTTCCAGTATGTTTTCCTGCTGGCTTAGATCCAATCCATTCTATCGTACTTGATGCCGGGTCTACATTATAAGAGACTGCATCTACTGTAGCTTCTTTTACTTCTTCTGCAGCTGCTGCCTCAGTTTCGTTCTTTTTTTCGCTTTTACAAGAAAAAACTGTAACAGTTAAAGCTGTTATAGCTAGGATATTAAATAATCTGATTTTCATAAATAATAGTTTTATGGGTTTTTAAACGGGTCAAAATTATTTTTTTGCAAAAGAAACACTCTTAAATATATACTAAAATATTCCTGTGACATTATGACATTAATTCAAAAATGGCAGTACTTTTGCTACTTCAAAATGAAAACTTATAAAAGGTACAAGTTACATGAGTAAGAAAAATAAAAATACTGAAGATGTAAAAGATCAAGTAGAAGAAGTACTTGATTCGCCTGTTGAAGAAACGCAGACAGAAGAGGTTGATGCTGAGACACAGCTGAAAAAAGAACTTGAAAAAGAAAAAGATAAATTCTTGAGACTTTTTGCTGAGTTCGAAAATTATAAAAAACGTACTTCTAAAGAACGTATAGAATTATTCAAGACAGCAAGTCAGGATGTTATTCAGTCGATGTTGCCGGTATTGGATGATTTTGATAGAGCATTAAAAGAAATAGAAAAGTCTGAAGATAAAGACTTAATCAAAGGAGTTGAGTTAATTCATAATAAATTAAAAGAAACTCTAAAGAGTAAGGGGTTATCTCAGGTAGAAGTTACTGCTGGTGATGCTTTTAATGCAGATGATCATGAAGCAATAACACAAATACCTGCACCAAGCGATGATTTAAAAGGCAAAATCGTAGATGTAATAGAAAAAGGCTACAAATTAGGAGATAAAGTGATTCGTTTTCCTAAGGTAGTGACTGGTCAATAATATATCATGAAATAAGCCATGTTAATGAAGTTGATAATTTGGCAAATTTCATTTTCGTACTGAGCTATGTCGAAGTATGACGACTAAAACGAAATTAAAAGAACAGATGAAAGAAGATTTTTACGACATATTGGGTGTAAGCAAGGGTGCAAGTGATGCAGAAATCAAAAAAGCATATCGCAAGAAGGCTATTGAGTATCACCCCGATAAGAATCCTGGAGATAAAACTGCCGAAGAAAAGTTTAAAAAGGCAGCCGAAGCCTATGAAATCTTAAGTGACCCGGATAAAAAAGCGCGATATGATCAATATGGTCACCAGGCATTTGAAGGCGGTGGCTTTGGCGGTGGTGGTATGAATATGGATGATATTTTTAGCCAGTTTGGAGACATCTTTGGAGGAGGTTTTGGTGGTTTTGGCGGTTTTGGCGGAGGTGGTAGACAACGCAGAACTAAAGGAAGTAACCTTCGTATTAGAGTAAAACTTACCTTAGAAGAGATTGCAACCGGTGTAGAAAAGAAAATCAAAGTAAAGCGAAAAATCCAAGCTCCTGGAACAACATACAAAACGTGCGGTACTTGTAATGGTACGGGTCAGGTAACAAGGATTACGAATACGATTCTAGGTAGAATGCAAACAGCAACTACATGTTCGACTTGTGGAGGTGCTGGGCAGTCTATTGATCATCAACCTGCTGGAGCTGATGCTCAAGGTTTAAAAGTAACCGAAGAAACTGTAAGTATCAAAATTCCTGCAGGAGTAGAAGAAGGAATGCAGTTAAAAGTAACAGGAAAAGGTAATGAAGCTCCAGGTAATGGAATCGCCGGAGATCTTCTTGTTGCAATAGAAGAACAAGATCATCCATTGTTACAGCGAGAAGGCAACAACTTGCATTATGATTTATATATAAGCTTTTCCGAAGCGGCTTTAGGCGCGTCCAGAGAGATTGATACCGTAACAGGTAAAGTTCGTATCAAGATTGAAGAAGGGGTGCAAAGTGGTAAGATTTTAAGGCTAAGAGGTAAAGGTATTCCTAGTATTAATGGATATGGGAAAGGAGACCTTTTAGTTCATGTAAATGTTTGGACGCCTAAAACATTAAGTAAAGAACAAAGAGAGTTTTTTGAGAAAATGGCTAAAGACGATCACTTCATGCCAAATCCTGATAGTGGAGAAAAGTCATTTTTTGAGAAAGTTAAAGACATGTTTTCTTAATGAAATTAGATGATTTTTTAGATCATTAATCATTTGGTTTTATTAACTTTTGATTAAGAAAAATTCGTATATTTGAAACATCACTAATTTATTTAGTGATAATTTTTCTTTTTCATAGCAATTTTTTTCCCATCCTTAATACATGTATTCAGGGTGGGTTTTGTTTTTTACTAGGATCATATTTCTATATCTTGAGTTCAGTTTTTCTAATTTGACTGATATGTTTAAATAGGATAGCATATATAATTTTATCTCAATTATTATTTTAACATTATTAGCATAAGTTTTTAAGTTTTCGTATCATTCGGGTTTCATATAAATTATAACAATATCATTAGTATTTATGACTAATCTTTTAGAGGTCAAACAAGCCACAAAACGATTTGGAACCTTTACTGCCCTTAACGATGTATCTATACAGGTGCCAAAAGGCAGTATTTTTGGATTGTTAGGGCCTAACGGAGCTGGTAAAACTACATTAATCAGAATTATCAATCAGATTACATTACCCGATGAAGGAAATGTACTATTGGATAATGAGTTATTAAAACCAGAACATATTAAAGATATTGGATACCTGCCAGAAGAAAGAGGGCTTTATAAATCTATGAAAGTAGGTGAGCAGGCCCTGTACTTAGCACAATTAAAAGGGTTGAGTAAAAAAGAAGCCAAAGAGCGTCTCAAATATTGGTTTGATAAATTCGAAATTACACATTGGTGGAACAAAAAAATACAAGAACTTTCTAAAGGAATGGCACAAAAAGTACAGTTTATTGTTACAGTACTTCACAGACCTAAACTTTTAATATTTGATGAGCCATTTAGTGGTTTTGATCCTATCAATGCAAATGTGATTAAAGACGAAATCCTACAATTACGAAACGAAGGAGCTACGGTAATATTTTCTACCCATCGTATGGAAAGCGTAGAAGAATTATGCGATCACATTGCGTTAATTAATAAATCTAAAAAGATATTAGATGGGAAGCTTTCTGATATTAAAAGAGCATATAAATCAAATACGTTTGAGGTCGGACTTTTAACCGAGAATACTATTGGTCTCTATCAAACTCTTGAAGAGAAGTTTAAAGTTATGCCTGCAGATTTTAAAACAATAGATGATCAATTAAAAGTGAAAATAACCCTAGATCAAAATATGTCTTCAAATGATTTGCTGTCATTTTTATCAGATAAGGCGCAAGTTATGCGATTTAATGAAGTAATACCGGGTGTAAACGAAATATTTATTAAAACGATCACAGACAATGAATAATCTAAAGTTAATTATAAAAAGAGAGTTCATAGCCCGTGTACGCAACAGAACATTTGTGGTAATGACTTTTTTAAGCCCTTTGATTTTTGTGGGGATGATTTCGTTAATCACTTGGCTGGCTACTCTTAATAATGATGAAATTCGTGAAATAGGTTTTTTTGATGAAACTGGATCGTTTATTGCAGATTTTAAGAGTTCAGATCAAATAAATTACATCAATTATAGTGACCTAACACTAAATGGTGCTAAAGACTCTGTAGTACTTAAAAAACTATATGGGTTGTTGTATATTCCTAAAAAACAATCGAACGCCGAATTAGCAAGATCAATACAATTTTATGCAGAAGAAGCTCCTAATATTTCTATTCTCAATGACATAGAAAAGGTAATCGCGGGTAAGTTGACAAACCAAAATTTTGAAGAAAAAGGCTTAGATCTTGATGTAATAGAGAACTCTAAAGCCAAAGTCAATATTCAAATCGAAAATTTTTCTGGAGAGAAAACGTCTAAAATGTCTAATTATGTAAAAATGATCTTTGGAGGCGCTGCAGGATATTTTTTGATGATGTTTATTATAATATATGGTAATATGGTAATGCGTTCAGTAATAGAAGAAAAAGCAAATCGTATTATCGAGATTATTATCTCCTCGGTAAAACCTTTACAATTAATGATGGGTAAAATTTTAGGAACCTCTTTTGCTGGAATTCTTCAATTTGTTATATGGATGCTTTTAGGTGCTGTTTTGTTAACGGTTGCTACCTCAATTTTTGGAGTAGAAGCGCAACCTGTAGGGATGGATGCATCATTGGCAATGCAGGAAAGTAATCAAGAAGAGATACAATTAGTCCTTCAAGATATCTTAAAACTTCCATTAGCAACTTTGGTGTTATCATTTTTGATATATTTTATTGGGGGATATTTCTTATACAGCTCAATTTATGCAGCCATTGGCGCGGCCGTTGATAGCGAGACCGATTCTCAGCAGTTTATGTTGCCAGTTATTTTACCACTGATGTTAGGGATTTATGTGGGATTCTTTTCGGTAATCGAAAATCCACATGGTACAGTTTCAACGGTGTTTTCAATGATACCATTAACATCACCGATTGTAATGCTCATGCGAATTCCATTTGGAGTGAATTGGTGGGAGGTTTTAATCTCTATCATTCTATTGATTGGAAGTATTATATTTATAACATGGTTGGCAGGAAGAATCTACAGAGTTGGGATATTAATGTACGGAAAAAAACCAACCTACAAGGAATTGTTTAAGTGGTTAAAGTATTAATACTATGATGGTTCAAGAAGAGATTACTGAGCAAGTAAAAGATGTGATCCAAAAAGATGTTTGGGGAGCGATCAGAGACTTTCTAAGTTATGAAATTTTCCATTTTGGAGATGAACACCCCATTGTACTCACAGTGCAATTATTACTATTTGTAATTATTGTTCTTTTAATTACTTCATATGCATTAAGAGTTTTTAAAAGGATTATAACCAGAAAGCTAAGAAACGAAGACAAATTAAAGTTTGAATCGATATTCTCATTCTTAAAATATTTTGTTTATATCATTGTAATCTTCGGAGCTTTAGATAGTATCGGGTTTAATATTACAGCGATTTTTGCGGCATCAGCGGCTTTATTAGTTGGTGTTGGTCTGGCATTGCAAACATTTATTCAAGATATCTTGTCTGGAATATTTATCTTTATGGATCAGACAGTACATGTAGGTGATATTATAGAAATCGATGATAAAGTTGGACGCGTAGAAGAAATTAAACTGAGAACCACAAGAGCGGTTACAATAGATAATAAAGTACTTATTATTCCTAATCACAAGTTTATGACATCCTCACTTTATAACTGGACTCAAAATGGAAGCATGACAAAAGAGTCGATTGATATTGGTGTGGCTTATGGTAGTGATACTCAGCTGGTAAAAGATTTGTTGATTAAGGCGGCATTATCCAATGATAATATTTTAAAAGAACCCGCTCCATTAGTATTATTTACTGATTTTGCCGATAGCTCATTAAATTTTAGATTGATTTTTACAATGAGTGATAGTTTTCAAGCTGGGATTCCTAAAAGCGAAATACGATTCGAGATAGATCGATTGTTTAGGGAGCATGATATAAGTATTCCTTTCCCGCAAAGAGAGGTAACTATTTTGAAAGAATAATAAATACTTTAAAAAATATAAGATATATGCCCCTACGATGAAAAACAACTACATAGTCTTAATAGGTATTCTTTTACAAACTTTGTGTAGTGTAAGTGCTCAGGACACTGACTTAGCAAGAATAGAGTACGCATATATCCCTCAGGCGAATAGCGAGAATGTATATAGTCGCTTTAGAATTTCTGCCAACTATCCGATTAAAATGAATAAAGACGGAACGTATCTAGTTATTGCAACTCAGTATCGTTATAATAGTTTACAGATAGGTGATGAATTGATATTTGATGAAGGAGGAGATTTGAATGCTTTCCAAACCCTGGGATTGGAATTGGGCTATACTTTTAAAATGAAAAATAACTGGAGGTTTGGAACCAAGATAGGGTCTCAAATCTCATCTAACTTTGAAGCTTCAGGTATAGAAAGTGATGATTTTAGATATAGTGTATCCTTATACTTTGTAAAAAGTTATAAAAATAAGAACGCACCTAAAACATCGCGATTAATAATGGGATTGCGATATGCTACACCAGCTAGTATCAATTTTCCGCTACCTATTATTAACTATTTTAAAAGATTTCATCCAAGTTGGTCGTATTCTGTTGGTACACCCAAAACAAGTATCAAGTATTTTTTTAACGAAAAAAATACACTTCAAGCTTTTGTAGGTCTAGATCGTTTTTATGGTAATTTGCAGAATAACAGAGCGTTTATAGATGAAAACGGAGAAGTAAAAGTAGCAGAAAATGCATCCATGCTTAATATTATGGGAGCATTGGGGTATGAATATTATTTTACGGAACACTTATTGTTCTATACATATGCAGGATATACATTAAGTAATGAAATTCGTTTACGGGATGCAAATCAGGAAAATGTATATACTATTAATGAAAAAAATACATTCTATTTCCGTAGTGGAATTAAACTAAAAATATAATGGCAAAAATATTAGTAATAGAAGACGAAGCAGCAATCCGAAGAGTTTTAGTTAAAATTTTATCTGAAGAGAACGATAAGTACGAAGTTTTTGAGGCTGAAGATGGTCTTTTAGGAATTGAGAAAATTAAAAATGACGAATATGACCTGGTACTTTGTGATATCAAAATGCCAAAAATGGATGGGGTAGAAGTACTAGAGGCGATAAAGAAAATAAAACCAGAAATTCCAATTGTGATGATTTCTGGACATGGAGACCTCGATACAGCAGTAAATACAATGCGACTTGGAGCATTTGATTATATTTCAAAACCACCAGATTTAAATCGTTTGCTTAATACGGTACGTAATGCTTTGGATAGAAAAGAGCTTGTCGTAGAAAATAAAAGACTTAAGAAAAAAGTCTCTAAAAATTATGATATGATTGGAGAATCCAAAGCGATCTCTGATATCAAAGATATTATCGAAAAAGTTGCAGCCACAGATGCCCGAGTTTTGATTACAGGGCCTAATGGTACGGGAAAAGAACTAGTGGCACATTGGATTCATCAGAAAAGTGAACGTTCGACGGGTCCTATGATAGAAGTGAATTGTGCTGCAATTCCTGGAGAACTAATAGAAAGTGAACTTTTTGGGCATGTAAAAGGAGCATTTACATCAGCTAATAAAGATCGAGCAGGTAAATTTGAAGCGGCTAATGGTGGAACCATTTTTTTAGATGAGATTGGAGATATGAGTCTTTCGGCTCAAGCAAAAGTATTGAGGGCACTTCAGGAAAATAAAATACAACGAGTGGGTAGCGATAAAGATATCAAAGTAAATGTACGGGTTGTAGCTGCTACAAATAAAGATCTGAAAAAAGAAATTGCTGATAATAAATTTAGAGAAGATCTATATCATAGACTTGCAGTAATATTAGTAAAAGTACCTGCACTTAATGATAGAAGAGAAGATATTCCTCTATTAGTGGATTATTTTGCCAAAAAAATATCGGGAGAACAAGGATCCCCGGTAAAGACATTTTCTGCAAAAGCAGTTAAACAACTGCAGCAATATGACTGGACAGGTAATATTCGAGAATTAAGAAATGTGGTAGAACGTTTGATTATTCTTGGTGGAAAAGAAGTAAGTGAAGAAGATGTAAAGCTTTTTGCTGCAAAGTAAAGGATCTCAGGGCAAGTCCATGAGGCATTAGATGGGAAAATGATTTAGATTTCGAGGCAAACCCCCTAAGCATTCGAATCTCAATTATCGTGTAAAAAGAACAAATTATAGTAGTATAGGCAGTTTATCATCTGTATATGGCTGCCTTTTTTTATATCTGCTTGTAATTTAAATATTATATTGCGACCAAAAGTAAGATAAGCCCCACCGATGAAGAAGTTTTTGTTTTTGACGTATATGTTGTTTTTTGCTGTGCAAATTTCTGCTCAATATGACCCTGGAGCAGTAAATTATGGTGCCGTGGCAATCAAGAATTTTGGTCTCGAAAACGAAGTTGGGCTAGGTGTTCGAGTGGAATATGCCTTCAATTGTTACACTACTTTTTTAGGAGAATATAATCGATCGTTTGCTATAGCAGCAGATGATGCATATGAGGGGTATAATGAATTGGCTATTGGGGTTAATTTAATCTTATTCAATTGGTATCCTACAACCATTACTGCCGGAATGGGATACATAGGTAATGATTCTAGTATTTTTGAAGATATCGAAGACGAAGCTTTTCTTGGTTTTAGAACGGGTAACTTTAACCATGGAGCCCAAATTAAAATCAGGGCATTGCATCAGGTATCGACACCGGTACATGTTTTTGCAGAACTTAATGTCAAAAGTTTAGGTCGACCTTATGATACTTTCCTCATAGGATTTAGCTATGATTTTAATGCAAGGTAGTGTTGTGTACTTGATAACAATTTTTGATTTTTCATGATTATAGATTTATATGCTAACTATTTTCATGTAAATACAAAACTTTAGTATCTTTCGAAGTGTAACACAGATCATATTATGAACACAATCAATCACGAAGACTTTAAAGTCTCTTCAACTATAGAATTATCTAAAATAGCAACAACATACGATCTAGATGCTAGCGAGAAGAAAATAGAAAATGAGTTAGAAGAAGTTCGTGAAAAACTGGGAAAACTTCAGGATACGCTTTATGCTCATGGTAAATATGCAGTTTTAGTATGCTTACAGGGGATGGATACTTCTGGGAAGGATAGTTTAATTCGAGAAGTATTTAAAGATTTTAATGCTCGAGGAATTGTGGTTCATAGTTTTAAGGTTCCTACAGAGCGTGAGTTAGGTCATGATTATTTATGGCGACATTATATTGCCTTGCCACAGCGCGGTAAATTCAGCGTCTTTAATAGAACACATTATGAAAATGTTTTGGTAACACGTGTGCATCCAGAATATATAATGGGCGAAAACATACCTGGTGTAAATAGTATAGAAGATATTAATAATGAATTCTGGGATAAACGTTTTGACCAGATAAGAAATTTTGAAAAGCATATTTCACAAAACGGAACATTAATCTATAAGTTTTATTTGCACTTATCTAAAGATGAACAAAAAAACAGACTCTTGCGTAGATTAGAAAAGAAAGAAAAAAACTGGAAATTCTCTGCAGGAGACCTTAAAGAACGAAAGCTTTGGGATCAATACCAGGATTGTTATCAAGATGCTATAAATAGAACTTCTTTTCAGCATGCACCTTGGTATATTATTCCGGCAGATGATAAACCTACAGCAAGATATATTGTAGCCAAAACATTGTATGATACGTTAAAAAAATATGATGATATACAAGAACCAGAGCTAGACGAAAAGACTAAGGCCAATTTGGAGTTGTATAAACAACAATTGGAAAACGAATAATGATATTAAATTTTAAAAACCCCCAAGACCCTTATGAGGCTCATTGCAATTCACAATTATAAGAACACAATGTCAAAAAACTTACTCCCTTTTCTATTTGCAATTTTATCATTGAATTGCCTAGCTCAAAATGAGATAAAAGAAGATTCGATAACACTAAAAAAGATATATAAGACCTCATTATTGAATGGTAAAAGTTATGCATGGCTAGACCATTTATCAAATCAAATTGGAGCAAGGTTATCTGGTTCTGTTAATGCTCAAAAAGCGGTTGAGTGGGGAGAAAAAGAATTGAAAGAATTAGGGATTGATAAAGTTTGGTTGCAATCTGTTATGGTGCCTAAATGGACTCGTGGAGTAACTGAATTTGCCTTTATAGAAACAGAGCCAGGTAAAACAACAAATGTACCTATTTGCGCATTAGGTGGATCTGTGCCTACACCTATCGGGGGGATTAAAGCTTCTATTGTTGAAGTGCAAGGTATTGATGATTTAAAAAAACTGGGAAGTGAGAAAATCACAGGAAAAATAGTATTCTTCAATCGACCAATGCAAGCAGACTTGATCGAAACCTTTAAAGCCTATGGAGGTTGTGTAGATCAACGCTATTCTGGAGCTGCTGAAGCTTCTAAATTTGGAGCTATAGGAGTGATTGTACGTTCAATGAACTTGCGATTAGACGATTTTCCGCATACCGGTTCAATGAGCTACGGTGACCTGTCTGATATGGATAAAATCCCGGCTGCTGCAATAAGTACAAATGGAGCAGACCTATTAAGCTCTATTCTGAAATTGAATCCCAAGATTAAATTTCATATGAATATGAATTGCCGTACCTGGAAAGATGTAGAATCATTTAATGTAATAGGACAAATAACAGGTAGCGAATATCCTAATGAATATATGGTGGTCGGTGGTCATCTGGATTCATGGGATTTGGGAGATGGTTCTCATGACGATGGGGCAGGAGTGGTGCAATCTATGGAAGTATTGCGATTATTTAAGGAAATAGGATATAAGCCTAAGCGCTCTATTAGAGTGGTGTTGTTTATGAATGAAGAAAATGGATTAAGAGGAGGAAAGAAATATGCAAAGGTTGCTAAAAATAAAGGGGAGAACCATGTCTTTGCGTTAGAAAGTGATGCAGGAGGGTTCACTCCAAGAGGATTCTCTTTTGATTGTGATGATGCAAACTTTAAGCAAGTAGAAGGTTGGAAATCACTTTTTGAACCATATTTGATACATTATTTTGCAAAAGGAGGAAGCGGAGCCGATATCGGTCCACTCAAAAAAGATGGGATTGTCCTTGCAGGTTTACGACCAGATTCGCAACGTTATTTTGATTATCATCATGCCAAGAACGATACTTTTGATGCAGTCAATAAGCGTGAGCTAGAATTAGGTGCAGCTACTATGGCTAGTTTGGTTTATCTTTTTGATAAATATGGGGTGAAGTGATATCCGAAAACCCTAAAAACATACTATTATGCCTTTTAATTTTATTGGTAATACTAGCTTGCGATCCAGCCAAGATATTAATCATACAAAATAGTACAAAGAAAAATGTAGATCTTGAAATTGTTAGCAATGAAAAGGACTTGCCTGATGTTGAAGGAACTTTAGTAACAAAGTATAGACTAGCTGAAGACGGTAAAAAATCTAAAAAGTTTATCTATGGATTTGGAGGTTGGCGACAACAAGAATTAGATGTAATTAAAACATCAATTAGAAAAGTCGTCATTTATTCTAAATCATCAGATACCATATTTGGCTATACGAATAAAGATACAATTTCAGAAATGATATCCGCTGAAACAAAAGGTTTTTCAAAAAATATTTTAAAGCTTACTATTGAAAAATAAAATAATCAAAAGGTGGTGTGTTAATTTATTTATTTTCAGTTTGTTAACGTACATTTAGATCTACCTTTGCTTCAATTTTTGCACCACTGTTGACATCATTTATAGCAATATCTAAAGAAATAGGGTTTTGATGTCCCCCGGGCAAGCTGAAATTGACATAAAGTCTCGATTGCACCATACGCGAATCTATAGTAAAGTTATCAAGAGGAAAATTTAAAATCTCTTTACCAGATGCATCTTTTGCTTTTAATAAAAATTTGAGAGTAGTTTGTCCGTTTTGTTCAGAGAACCCTTTTGCATCAATAATGGCTAAATAAATTTCCTGACCAGACATAACTCTTTTAGGATGGACAGTTACTTCATTACCATTCCACTCTTTCTGAAATAAATATATTTCCTTATACTTTACTAAAGTTTCCTTGGTGTTGATATGTTCATTTTTAATGATTTCAAAAGGAAATTCTGTAAAAAATACCCCCGGTCCTTTAGTATCCTTAACAATGATATTCATGGTATATGCATTACCCGTATGCAAAGGATCTTCCAGGATGTGTTTTACGGTTAATTTTAGTAAAGAAGGACGATACGCTTGTTTACCATCAAGAATATTTTTTGTTACTAGGGTGTCATTATTTTTATCAAGTATAAAAAGATCTATAGCAGGAAAAACTTTTCCTTCGTCTTCTGCAAACCCCTGAATACTATCAAAATGAAATTCTAACTGTTCTTTATAAGTAAACTGATTTCTTATTGCAGGAAAATCACTTACGGTTGTGTAGATTTTTTCGCATTGTATACCTTCACTTTTTGTAGTAAAAGTTTTTTTCACATCTTGTCCATTTGTAGAATTAAATTTACACGAAAATAAAAGTACGCATAAGAGAAAAGAGATATAGAATTTAAGTCGCATCGATGTTTTTTGGTTGTGCAAAATATACATAACTAAGGGTTGATTAGAATATAAAGTTATATTAGAATTTTTAGAAATAAAAAGACATACCTGAATATGTACATTAACAGGCAAAATTACCGCCACAAAATATCATCATATATATAATAGCAATTATTCCTATACATATATTTAGAGCTGGGATGCTAGCAAATAATATTGCCAGAAGATATTTTCTTTTTGAAAACAATATCCAGCCAATGGTAATGCCAATACATGTAATAAATGGATAAGAAACCATGCTTATTACTATCGTAATTGTAGAAATACTATCTTCAGAACCTGGGCTGTCAAACATCATTGCAGACATCATAATCATAGGTAAAGATGGTAATATTAGAATTCCAAAAATAATACTTGCGACGATAAGATAAATTTTGGTGCTATTTCGTTTTTTGATTTCTTTTTCCTCAATGATGGTTTTAGACATAGTTTTGAATTAAGAACGTTAAATATACGATAAGAATATTTTAGTTTATTTTGGTTCTAATACCTTTGCGTCTTCAATATTAAAAAATGCTATACCAGTACACCAAAGAGTTTCGATATAATTTAGAATTAGCGGCACCTGTAATGATGGGGATGTTAGGGCATACGCTTGTGGCTTTGGTGGATAATATCATGGTTGGACAATTGGGTACGGCCGAATTGGCAGCAGTATCATTAGGAAATAGCTTCATGTTTATCGCAATGTCTTTGGGTATTGGGTTTTCTACAGCGATTACACCCTTGGTAGCAGAAGCAGACGCCGAAAATAATTTTAGAAACGGAAAATCGGCTTTCAAACATGGATTATTTCTATGTACTACATTAGGGGTTGTATTGTTTTTAATGATTTTGTTGGCGAAACCATTGATGTATTTAATGAAACAACCTATTGAGGTTGTAGAATTAGCTATACCTTATCTGGATTTGGTTGCTTTTTCTTTAATACCATTGATCATCTTTCAGGCATTGAAACAGTTTTCTGATGGATTATCGATGACCAGATATCCTATGTATGCTACTCTGGTAGCTAATGTTGTTAATGTAGTATTGAATTATATATTGATTTTTGGAAAGCTTGGGTTCCCACAAATGGGGATAGTTGGTGCCGCGATAGGAACATTAGCTTCTCGATTTATAATGGTCGTGTTTTTGTGGATTTTCTTAAAAAAGAAAGAAAAGTCTAAGGGATATGTTACTCACATTAAAATTTTCGTTCTAGAAAATAAAATGATCAAAAAAATTATTGAGTTAGGTTTTCCGTCCTCATTACAAATGTTTTTTGAGGTAGCCATATTTACAGCTGCAATTTGGTTGTCTGGGATTTTAGGTAAAAACCCGCAAGCAGCAAACCAAATTGCGTTAAATCTCTCGTCAATGACCTTTATGGTGGCTATGGGGTTAAGTGTGGCGGCTATGGTGCGAGTCGGAAATCAAAAAGGCCTTCAAAAATTTGAAGATTTACGAAGAATTGCCATTTCAATATTTTTATTATCCTTTATAATAGCGACCATTTTTGCTCTCATATTTATTATTTGCAATGAGATGCTACCAATGATTTATTTGGATGTTGATGATACACAGAATTTGGTCGATAATACCGAGGTAATTAGTATTGCAGCAAAACTTTTGATTATAGCGGCCTTATTTCAGATATCTGATGCTATACAGGTTACTGTGCTTGGTGCACTTCGTGGGTTACAAGATGTAAAAATCCCTACGGTTATCACATTTATTGCGTATTGGGTAATTGGGTTTCCTATAAGTTATCATTTAGGGCTGCATACCGAGTATAAAAGTTCAGGGATTTGGATTGGTTTATTAGCGGGTTTAACGGCTTCGGCATTGTTATTGTGTTTGAGATTTAATAAATTAACAAATGGTTTAATTCGGAAAGGCTAATTTTTCTATATCTCCAACAAGAATATGCTTTACAGTGGTAAATGTTTGTTTGGTATTAACGAATAATTAACTATCTTTCCAAAAAAACAGAACTACAAAAATGAGAGTCCCAAATTCTAAATTTTGTCTACTGCTTATTGTATTTATTTTAGCAATTTCGCATAGCGGTAGAGGTCAAAACTTCGAACACAGCAAAGCGCAAAATTTAATTCCAAACCCTAGTTTTGAAAAAATCAATACAACGATTAAACGTTTGGATATGGAAATGCAGAATTTTGGAATAATGAAGGATTGGAAACCTTCAATTAATACTCCAGATGTATACCATCCTGGATTAGAATCGGTTAGATTTATTCATAGGTCTCCTAATTTTTTAAAACAGTTTGGAGCCCAAGAACCAAGAACTGGTGAAGGAAAAGTAGGGATGTATATAGCTGGCGGAATGCACAAAGAAGGAGTGACAGTTAAACTAAAACGTCCTTTAGGTGCAGGAAAATTCTACTATTTTCATATGTATGTTTCGTTAGGAGAAGGTATATCTAATTCTTGTACTTCATCGATTGGATCTTATTTTAGTGCAAGAGTTCCAAAAATTACGACTACGTCAAAACTTCCACTGCATGTAAAATCTTCAAAGATGGTATGTAATACCAAAGGGTGGACCCGTGTTTGTGGGGTGTATAAAGCCAAAGGTACTGAAAAGTATATTTCACTTGGATATTTTGCAGATAATCCTATTGGAAAATCAGTAAAAGGAGGAAAGTATGACACAGGATATTATTTTGTTGACGATGTGCTTCTTATGGAGATGAGAGATCCTAAAAATCTTGTAGCGAACCAGGTTTGTAATATGGCTCTTAAGTTTTCACCAATAGAGTTTTTAATTGGCGAAAGTGAAGCATATACCGAAATTAAAAAGGCATTAGATTCTTATATTGAGTATGCTACCATATTTAAAGTGAATTCTGTTAAGATTATTGGTCATGCTGATGATGCAGGCTCCAAATTTGAAAATGAAATTATGTCTGCTATGCGTGCCAGTAACGTGAAGCAATATATGATTGAAAAAGGAGTTGACGAATCGTTGATTGAAATTGTTGCTGCTGGTGATACATCACCAGTTGTTAGTACTGGTTCTGACTTAGACCCTGATTCTAACAATAGAGTAGAGATTAAAATAAAGTAACAGTTTGGCAATTATATGCTGGTTTGCCCTAAAAACATAGTACCTTTGAACTTTTAATTTTAAGTATTCTTATGGGTTTTCCAAAATTCTTATTAGGTGATAATACAGATTATCCAGAAGCTATTTTCGTTGTACATACAGAGTTTCCGAGATTTATTGTTAATTTGGAAAATGATGAAGTAGAATGGTTAGAAGAGTTTGATCAACATGATGAAAAAGAGTTACAAAGTGAAGCAGAGAATCTTTTTCAGGCGGCAAACGATTTTTACGACCGTGAGATACAGCGATATGAAGATTAAAAAATGTTGATTTTAACAGATGGAAGAGCTTATACAATTAGATAAAGATCTTTTCTTATACCTCAATAATTTAGGAAATACTTCTTGGGATTGGTTTTGGTTATTTATGACCGAAAAACTATATCAAATCCCACTGTACTTGATTTTACTATATTTTTTCTATAAATATTTTGGAATACGAGGCACGATAATAACATTGTTAGTTGTTGCAGCGCTAATTGCGGCTTCTGATCAGTTATCAAACTTGTTTAAAAATGTACTTTTTATGAGACCAAGGCCCTGCAGAGCTCATGGTGTGGCTGATTTTACTCGTTTTATTGCTGAACGCTGTGGCCGTCATGGTTATTTCTCTGCACATGCGGCAAGTTCTATGGCACTAGCCTTTTTTACTGGATTAGCTCTTCAAAAGCGTTTAAAATATATTTTTCCGTTTATGGTGGTTTGGTCCGTTGTTGTAAGTTACAGTAGGATCTATGTTGGAGTACATTATCCTGGCGATATTATCACAGGTATGGCTATTGGTATAGTATTGGGGTTAGGAGCATTTAAATTGCATACTTTTTTAATACAGAAGTATAGTGACAACTCTATTTAACCCTTTTGGTATTACAAAGAACCTACTAAGTGCTTTGAAGATGTTTTTGGCTGCATATTAATACCCAAAAGGTTATTATAAGAACCTTTTTGCTTCTTTTTTGTGCCTTTTAAATTCTCCGAAATAACTCTGAGGTTCTTCGAAGAAGCTTTGGGGTTAAAACTTTAACCTTTTAGGTACTTCTCAATAGGTTATGTTCCTTTTTTAAATTTTTTCTTTTTCTTCTTTTTACCAAAAAGTCGCTTCAAGATATTGTCTCTTTTTTCAGACTTACAATCTAAATCTTGGATGACTTCTTCAGATGGTTTTTCGAATTTACTTTTTGTAATAGGATCAAAAGTAACATCTTGATTCATTTTTTGATATAATTTGGCAAAAATAGGTAATGCAGTATTTGCACCTTGACCCAAAGCTGTTGTTTTAAAACCAATATTATAATTATCATTTCCCACCCAAGTTATAGCGACCAGATTAGGAGTAATACCTACAAACCAACCATCTTTATTGTCTTGGGTAGTTCCTGTTTTTCCTGCAATGTCATTTTCTAATTGATAGGTGCTTCTTATGCGGGCAGCAGTGCCTTGTTCTACGGTAGATTTCATCATTTCTAAAAGCACCTGCCTTGTATAGTCAGTATATGCAGGATTTTCAGCAATTTCCGGTTCGAAAGAAATAATAAGGTTGCCATTTTTATCTTCAATTCTAGATATATAATATGGTTTTACAGCTTTTCCCTGGTTAACATAACTGGCATAAGCTCCTGCCAAATCCTTTATTTTAATTCCATCTGTCCCTAAAGCCATAGCTGGTTTTTCTGAAAGGGAATCAGATATCCCTAGTTTTCTAACCTGATCAACCACTTTTGAGATACCAACTTCATTTAAAACTTTGACGGCAATAGTATTGACAGAAGTGCTTAATGCTTTTTCTAAGGTGTAGTTTAGGAAGGGATCTTCTTGTTCCGAGGCATTTTTTGGGGTCCAGTTATCCAAGTTGGTGTATGTGATTTCTCTTGTTGAAAAATACGAACAAGGTTTCATGCCCTGTTCAATTGCCGTAGTATATACAAAGGGTTTAAAGGTTGACCCTACTTGCCTCTTACTTTGCGAAACATGATCATATTTAAAATATCGATAATCAATACCGCCAAGATATGCTTGCACCGCTCCTGTAGAAGGTTCTATGGCTACCATCCCGGCATTAAGAAATTTAAGGTAATGCTGCAGGCTATCTAATGAAGATGCTTTTTTGGTGATGTTTTCTTTCCATTCGAATAATTCTATATCCTTTTTTCTGGAGAGAGAGTCTTTAATTTGGTTTTCGGTTAGTCCTTGACTTTTATAATTTTTATAAATAGTCAAGTCTTTCATTGCATTATCGACAAGTTCCTTATTGTTTTTCCATGGGGTGGTACTCCCAAAAGATTTTTCATAATCACTTTGTAACGATTGCATATGCTCTTGCATAGCTTGTTCTGCCAAAAATTGCATCTTAGAATCTAATGTAGTATGGATAATTAATCCATCATTATATAAATCATATAATGTACTATCTGGTTTTTTATGTTTTTTTAAGATCTCGTTAAGCTCTTTTTTTACTGCAGCTCTGAAGTAAGGAGCCAGACCTAAATCATGATTAAAATACTGATAGTCTAGAATGATGCTCTGGCTCATGGTTTGATTCGCTCTATCTGGACTTAGATATTTGTATTTTACCATTTGTTGTAATACAACATCTCTTCTCAATTGACTTCTTTCAGGAAAAAGCCTTGGATTATAACTATGATTTGCCTTTAGTGTTCCTATTAATATGGCAGCTTCAGAAAGCGTTAGCTTATGCGTTGGTTTATTAAAAAATTTTTGAGAGGCACTTTCAATTCCAAATGTGTTATCAGGAAATGGAACCGTATTGAAATACAATGTAAGAATTTCTTTTTTTGAATATATGTCTTCCATTCTTTTCGCAATAAAAGACTCTTTTAGCTTATTAACAACGGTACTGAACATACGATACTTTTTCCTACCAAATAGATTTTTGGCCAGTTGTAAAGTTATTGTACTTCCACCTCCTGAGGATTTATCTCTAAGTAATATGGTTTTAAAAAATACTCGGAATAAACTTTTATTATCCACACCATCGTGCTCATAAAATCGGGCATCTTCAGTAGCGACCAGAGCATCAATCAGATGTTGTGGTAAGTCTTCATATGTGATAGGTTGTCTATCGTAGATATAGTATTTACCGATCAAGTTTCCATCCTTATCTAGTACTTGAGTAGCTTCGGCTTGTTTTAGAGAGCTCAATTCATTTTTGTTTGGTAGTTTTCCAAAAAAACCAAAATAGATACTTGTATAAAAACATAGAAACAAAAAGATAACTCCACTCAATACTAGAAGGGACCATTTGATCCATTTGTTTTGTAATAACTTTTTTATCATAATCATCATATCGACATACATAACGTCGAAAGTAATATATTATTAAGTAGAAATTGTTTGTTGTTGTTTTCTAAAATCATATATAAATAAAACTATCATAACAACCATTAGTAATGAAAAGGGGAGAGAAGTAATGATAAGAAGTTTTTGCATGGCAATAAGTACATTAATATCGGCTTTAGCATTTCCTAATAAAATAATTCCAATAGAAAAGATGGTTAAAATAATACTCCATAAAAGGCGATGTTTTTTTGAAGGCTCCTGTTTTCCATCGTCTGTAAACATGCTTAGAACAAAAATAGCTGAATCCAATGAAGTGACTAGAAAACTAATGAGTAGTAAGATGGTTAATGTATTTATGAATCCTTGAAAAGGGTAGTTTTCAAAAAAGATAAAAATGGAACTAAAGACATTATCAAATTGCCCTTGATAGCTCCCAAAATTTTCTATAATTGTAAATGCTGATTGGCCAAAGGTTGTAAACCAAAAGAAGGTCCCTAAAGAGGGGACAAGTAAAACGCCCAATATAACTTCGCGCATGGTTCGCCCTTTTGATATCCTTGCAATAAAAATTCCTGTAAAGGGAGCCCAGGCTAACCAAAATGCCCAATAATAATAGGTCCAGTCGGTTAGAAATTCTTCGCCAGGATTATATTGTCCGTATGCTATGCTTAAGGGTATAAAATCAACTATATAATGAAATAGAGCTGTAGAAAATTGTGTAAATACAGAGAGGACATCACTTTGAACCAATACAAAAAAAAGTAACCCTAAAGTAATATAGATGTTCCAGGTAGAAATCACTTTAATCCCTTTATTTACACCTCTAAAAACAGATAAAAATGCCAGGATCGAAATAATTAGAAGTACAACGATAGTCCCCTGAAGACCAAAATCTTCTTGTAGTAAATGGGTGAGACCACCTTCAATTTGAGTGGTACCCAATCCAATTGCAGCCACAAGACCAAATACAGTAGTCAGAATCGCAAGAATATCGATACTACCAAAGATAAGCTGTTGAGGTTTTTTTGAAGGTACCATTCGTTCTACTGAAGAAAAAGCACTACTTGACAATACTTTTTTTGATTGTACAAAGAGATAATACCCGACGGCAATGGCAAATACTGCATAAAATGCCCACGCAGTAAAGCCCCATTGATAGAAAGTGTATTCTAAAGCAATTGTTCCTGAGTCTGTTTGATTATCAATAGGAGGGTTGCGCATCATAAAAACAGGTTCTTGTACTGCCCGAAGCAGAATCCCTGCACCCATTCCTGCACTATATAGCATGGATATCCAAGCTAAACGTGAAAACTGTGGTTTATCTGTATCTTTTCCTAAACGATGCTTTCCCCAACGAGAAAAAGCTAAAACTACTAGTAATAATACGCATAGTAAACCCAACCATAGATAAAACTTACCAAATCGCTGTCGAATATATACAGAAAAAGATTCAATTCCATTATAAGTCTCTATGGTGAAAACATACAAGAAAAATGAGAAAAAAAGCAAAATTCCTAATGAGATGTAGAGTAAGCCATTTTGCTTAGGGTTTAGTTTCATGAGATACTATGTTCATAAAGTTCGATTGTTTTCATCATCAAACTTTTGATTTATTATAAATGTCTAAAAAACTTTTGACAATAGAGTGTTATGGATTCAAAAATTTTGGGTTTTTTAACAAGTAAAAAATCTAAAAAATAATTTATTTTTTAAGATTGATTTCTTAAAAGTTTCATTTTTTTTAAATAAACTTGTAATAGCATAACAAACAGATTATGCACTATACCCGGATTGAAAATTACTTGGGGTTAGTTACATTAATACCCCAAGGTTTGTACTGTAAAATGTGTTTTTAACGCATTTTTGATAGATATATGACTAACTAAACCTGCAAACCCATGAGAAGAGTAATTGTTGACTACAAAAAATTAAATCGAAACATTCTAAACCTTCTTGTAGAAAAGTTTCCTGATGGTTATGCCGATCGAGATATTATTTCTTTTAAAAATCATCATAACGAAGCTATTGAAGCTGTTGAAGTAAAGACTCCTGATACCATTTATCTGGTGAAAATAAGTAAAAGATTAGCAGATTCGATGCAAAGCTTTGAAAACCCAACTATGGAAGTGCCCACAGGAGTAAGTAAAGAAGATGTAGGGGAAATTGAAGATAAGTAACTTGTTATCTGGTTGATATTTTCTCTATTGCTTACTCAATTCTAATAAATACCTGGCAGCAGCAAAAGGTGTTATTTTATGTTGTTGAACAGCATCAATTTGTGAATCTAACGCAGCACGTACCTTAGGATGACTATAGAAGTTACTTTTTAGTTGTTCTTCAATAGTTTGTAATAGCCAAAATTTGTTTTGCTGAATTCGATTATCTTCAAAAAAACCATTTTTAGCTGTAATATCGAGATATTTTAGAACCAATTCCCAAACTTCTTCAATACCGTCATCTTCTAATGCGCTACAAGTCATAACTTCTGGCGACCAACTACTTTGTGAAAGCGGGTATAGGTGCAACGCTTTTCTAAATTGATTTTTTGCCTGTCGAGCACGTTTTATGTTATCTCCATCGGCTTTATTAATTACAATAGCATCAGCCATTTCAATAATACCTCGTTTAATACCTTGAAGCTCGTCTCCGGCTCCCGCTAACTTTAGCAGTAAGAAGAAATCTACCATACTATGTACAGCAGTTTCACTTTGCCCGACACCAACCGTTTCTATGATAATGATATCGTATCCGGCTGCTTCACAAAGAATAATAGACTCTCTGGTCTTTTGGGCAACTCCACCTAACGAACTCCCTGATGAAGAAGGTCTGATAAAAGCTTGGGGTGATCTGACTAAGGATTCCATCCGGGTTTTATCTCCCAAAATACTACCATGCGAAATAGCACTACTAGGATCTACAGCAAGAATTGCAACTCTTTTTTCTTTTTTGATAAGTAGGCTACCGAGGGCTTCAATAAAAGTGCTTTTCCCAACTCCAGGAACACCAGTGATACCTATTCTAATTGAATTGTTAGCATGCGGTAAACACTTTTCTATAAGTTGTTGAGCCTTTTGGGCGTGGTTTTGTTGTGTGCTTTCAATTAATGTAATCCCTCTACTTAAAGCTGTGGTATCCTTAGCTAGTATGCCTTGGAGCAGGTGGTCTGTTGACACCTCTTTTTGTTGTAATTTTTTGAATCGATCAATAGCTTGACGGCTAGTGCTCAAAGGTGTTTTCGAAGAATTAGTATTTTGATTAATATCTTTAGACACAGAATGGCTTTATGACAAAGTTATAAATTCCTTTTATGTATAAGGTGTTTGATAGATGAAAACCTATAGAATATCAAAACTAATATTTAGCAATATCAATGTTTATTTTTTATCCGTAAGTTCTTGATCAATGAACGAAATAGTAGAAATAATTTCATTTTCAGCTTGTTTGTACAGGTCCTCTTTCTCTTTCATGAGTCCAATTAACAAATCAAAATTATTTTGAAATTGATAGCTATAGATAGCTTCATGATCCTCTACTTTAAACGGACTTATTCTAATAGTTTTTTTGATCTCAGGTACTATTTGGGAAAGAATGACACTAAGGTGAGTGCTTTCTAACCTATTAATGTAAATGTACATTTCTTCAAGACTCTGAAGTTTCTGAACAACATTTTTATTCTTTAGTAGTTTCACTTCACTACTATTTACAAGGGTTTGATATACATTACTTTTTCGTCTAAAGTCAGAGTAGCGTATCATTTCTAACGTAATCGTACCCAGGGTGTTTATTTTACTTTGATCATTATTTATGATTATGTCTTTTGCGTACGAAAATTCACCTAAGTAATTTTTATTATAATCAATTTCTGACTTTAAACTATTAAGGTCTTCTTTAAGTTGATCTTTAATGGCTTTATAATATTGAATTTCTACGTTATTATTACTTCTATTTTGATTCCAGTTATTGAGTTGTAATGCAATTAATATTCCTATAACCACTAACAAAATTTCTCCTATAGCATAAGCTAAGTATTTTTTGATGCTTCCATCGTTCAGGAGTTTTTGTCTGATTTTTCTTAATGTCCGAAGCATTTTAGTTGAAAGAAATAAAATTAAGAAGTTATAAAATTATAAATTAGAGTAAATTATCAAAATAATATATCATACTTTAATAGGAACCGCTACAGCAGTCCTATCCCATGCCATATAGAATATGGCAAAATCATTCGCATTCTCAAAATAAATAGAAAATTGTTCCTTACTATTTAGTAAAGGTATTACTGGGACTTCCACAATTAGCGCGTCAAAACTGGGGTCCCTTTGTGGTGTTCCATCCATATGTACGCCCCAGCTATACTTTTTTTTGTTAAAGATAACTTTCCAGGATCTAAGGTTTGGAATGGTCCACAATGTATATGTTCCTGCTTTAAGTGGTGTGCCATCTATAAGTATATCTTTATCCGTCGTAAATGTTGTAGCCTCATTTGCACCGGTTCGCCAGACTTCGTTGTATGGAACCAGATTTCCAAAAATTTCTCTATTCTTTTTATATGGACGATTGTAAAATACAGTAAAGGTTGCATCTTTGGCGGTATGCGTAATCGTTTCTTCTGGGCTATGCTTTTTAGTATTTTGTTTCATAAAATACATACCTACAAATCCAATGATTACTAATCCAATGGTAATTATAATGGCTCGTTTTAATAGCTTAGGCATAATACATGTTTTTGATATCGAAAGATAGTTCTTTTCGATATCAAAAACATGTTTACGTGTTCTTAAAATCGAATGTCTTAACGTTAATTAGTGAGTTGGGCAATGTTCATTACATTTACTGCACAAGTGTTTCTTAATAACGTTAGTGCCTTGTGTACTGGTTCAGAAAAATATTTGTTCTCAATCAGATTGTCAATATGTTTGATCAATTGGTTGGTACAATCCACATTTTTCTCTAAAAGACTAAATACACCTTCGATTTCTTCATGATCACCACAATAGTAATCTTTCTTTAATTTACGCATGGTTAATACAGGTTAATGGTTAATATAAGTCATTATCTTAGTTGTTTTTAGGTTCGGAAACTTACTTTAACAAAAGTTAATTTCGTATTAATTATTTGATATTCAGTTATTTGTTAGATGTAAACGAATTTTATGTATAATTTTGCAACATAAGAAATACGATATCGTCTCTATAGATGAATGAATATTTAAATAAGAATCACTAACCAAAAGTTTAAAAAGTTTGTTACAAAGCGAGCTAATAGAGCAATGTAGAGCCAATGATCGTAGGGCTCAAATGAAGCTTTATAATAAATACTGTGATGGTATGTATTATGTAGCATTACGTTTCCTTAAAGATCCCTTTGAGGCAGAGGAGGCTATGCAAGAATCTTTCATTAAAGCATTTACTAGACTACATCAATTTACGGGCGACGTGACTTTTGGAGCTTGGCTTAAACGAATTGTAATTAATAAAAGCATAGATATGCTAAAAGCCAAGAAAATGAATATGGTTGCTATTAATGAGCAAGTTATGACTACTGTAGAGGAGCAAAACGATTGGTCAGTGTCTGATTCTGTTACAGTAGAAGAAGTGAAAAGTGCAATTGAACGATTGCCAGAAAAATATAAATATGCGGTGATGCTCTTTTTAATAGAAGGGTATGATCATAATGAAATAAGCGAAATACTAGATATTACCCCGGTTGCATCAAGAACACTGGTTCATCGAGGTAAAAAACAACTTCAGGATCAACTAAAACATTTGAGAGATGGCACAAGATATTAGAGAGCTATTAAAGCAGGATAAACAGCTTCCTTCTGAACGTATTAATGAAGGCCACCAAGAACGTTTTATGGATAGGTTAGATAAAGAACTTCCCATAAAGGCAACAAAAAGCGTTAATTACTCATGGCTTAAGATAGCTGCTAGTATTGTTGTTATTCTTTCAGTTTCATTAATGACCTTTAACCAATTTCAAAATAAGGTGCCTGATACAACAGATATAGTTGATAATACAGAAATCAAAAACGCTACCGTATTGTTAAACAAACAATCTTCTCCTTTGGCAGAGATTTCTCCAAAATATGAAGAGATGGAAAATAATGTGTTAACACTTATTAAAGTCAAGTTGTCCCAGATCACTATAGATGATACAAATAGAGAGCTAGTAGAAAGTTTTATGGTGCGATTAAAAAACCTAGATATTGAATACCAGAGTCTTAATAAAGAACTTATGGAAGTTGGTCCAAATCAGCAAAGCGTAGAGGCGATGATAGAAAACCTTAAATTAAGACTAAGTCTATTAAATAGATTAAACGATAAATTAAAAGAATTAGAAAAAATTACGAATGAAAGTTATGATGAAATACAAGCTTAGTATTGTTACGTCATGTATGTTATGTTGTGTAAGCCTGTTTGCGCAAGAAAGACAGCATAAATTGAAAGAAAAATTTGATGTTAATAAAGATGTAACGGTTAATCTAAATACAAGTCATACTAATGTTGTTTTTGAAACATGGAATAGAAATACTATTGAGGTAGAAGCTTTTTTGGAAGGTGATGATCTTACAGATGAAAATAGTCAACGTATTCTGGATAGCTGGAAAGTAAATGTATCAGGAAACGGTAATGATGTCTTAATTAATTCTGTTGCTGGTAATTTATGGACTAGAAGTGTTACCGCTACTAATGTAAGAGTTACAAAAGAAGAGCTAAGAATGCTAGAACCGGCTATCGCCAGTATGTTGGGCCCGATTATGGAAAATATTGCCAACAATCCAATGCCTAATGCACTGTCTGATGATTTTTCGAATGTTAGTATTAATGCTCGCAAAAATAATCCTGGAGAAGCAAAATATATTAAACAATGGGAAAATCAAATACGCGAAAAGTTTAGTGATGATAAGGATCAGAAAAAACAACTGTGGGCGAAACAATTTGAGGAAAACCCTAAGATATCTGTTCAAAAAGAAATACGTTTAGAAACATGGGGACAACAATATGGAAAACAAATGGAAGCATGGGCTTCTCAATTAATAAAAGATATAGAAAACCAACAAAGGAGAACCGCTAATGTAACCGTATATCGGTATAGCTCAAAAAAGAAGAATGTTGATGGCGGGGTTAATAAAATAATTAAGGTGCGCATACCAGTTGGAGCTAAATTAAAACTTAATATTCGCCATGGTGATGTACAATTAGCAGAACGATCTAAGAATATTAGGGCATCTTTATCGCACACCAAACTTTCGGCTAATGTTATAGATGGAAATCAAACCTTTATAAAAGCTTCATATTCTCCGGTTTTTGTTCGTCAATGGAACAATGGAAGATTAGTGGTTAATTATGTAAAGAATTGTAGAATACAGAATGCCAAGAATCTTTTAGTAAATGCCGATTCAAGTAATATCTATATTCAACAGTTAGATGAGAATGGAGCAATTTCAGGTAGTTTTGGTATTATTACTATAGAAAATTTAGGAGAGTCCTTTTCGACCTTAGACTTAGCAGTACAGAATAGCGATTTTAAATTGACATTGCCTCAAACCGCTTTTAATATATCGTACAGTGGAGTACAAAGCTTAATTTCTATACCTAGGAGCCTTGAGACAAATACAAGAAAGAATTTTGGTAATGTATTCATAAATGGTTTTCAGAAAACTCGAAGTACAGATAAAATGATTACGATTAATGCTAAATACAGCGAGGTTGTTTTAAACAATAAATAAGAAATAGATAGTTTTTCATAATAATTATAGTGTTAATTATAAGAAAGCTTCATTGGTTAATAAACTAATGAGGCTTTTTTAGTATTTCTATTTTTCACATTTAATTAAGAATAAAAAGTAAGAATAACTATTTGAAGTGGTTATTTCATCTGTAGAATATGCTTTTTGTCTGTTATTTTGATAATTTATTAAAAATAAAATACTGATTATTAGTTGTTTGGCTTTAAATGTGGTTGAAATTAACAGTTTTTGTGTCTTTTGTCGAAAATCGAAAACACTTGATCTAAAAGTCTGGTTTTTAGTTTGTTTAACAGTAATTATATAATATTATTGTGTGGTAAAACCGTAATAAGGAAACAAGAAACCATTATGAAGATGAAATCAATTGCATATATATTTAGCTTTCTTTTATGTGTAACTAGTTATGCAAATGACAATGACCAAACTCTTGAAGTGGAGAAAGAAGGATTAGTAGTTGTGGTTGTTGATTTTGAAGAAGGAGATAAGATTAAGTTGTTCGAAGTTGAAACAGGAGATCATATTTTATCTAAAACTCATAACCAAATTGATTTAAGTCAATTGCCAATGGGATCTTATTTACTTGAGAACAGTCAAGGAAAGTCTATTGTGATCCAAAGATTTGAGGATGAGATTAATATTGATGGTGTTTTAGATACAGTAGAAGAGGATTTTGTTTTAACAAGAGATAGCGAAAGATCTTATATATCTAATGACATTGATGTAGAAGAAGAATTTGCTAATTACTACGAGCATACTCAAACAGATTTATTAGAGATCACTAGAGAAGGAGATATCGTAAATGTTGTTGGTTTCGAAGAAGGTGATAAAATCAAATTATTTGAAGTAAAGGATACTGTTCATATTTTATCTAAAACTGAAGGTTACGTTGATTTAAGTCAGTTACCAGCTGGAGTATATGTTTTAGAGAATAACAGAGGAGAATCTGTAGTTGTTGAAAAATTTGTTGACAACGATCAAGTTGCAGATATGTAATAAGAAAAAATAAATAATGAAAAGCCTATCAAATTTCTGATAGGCTTTTTTTATACTCTTACTTTAAATAATAATTGGCCATCGTTTGGATAGGTGTTGTTTTTCTAGTTTTCGAAATGATTTTCGTAGCATAATAGATTGTTTTAAAGCTTTGGCATAACGTTTGCCTAATGCTATAGAAATAAAAAACAATCACACAATGAAAAAACAATTATTTATTTTAGGGGCTTTATTTTTTGGGTTTACGATATCGAGCTGTAATAGCGATGATGATATAGGTAACACCAATTCTATTCAACAAGAATCGCTCAAAATATTGTCGTTTGAGTTTTTGGCAAATAATAATGATGATTTACAAGAGGATATAATAGCTATCATAGATCAAACAAATAAGGTGATCACAGCAGTACTTCCGGCGAATACATCTTTGGAGTTTTTAAGGCCTACTATTAAAGTTTCAGAGGGAGCAAGAATTTTTCCGAACGAAGGGTTCCCAGAAAACTTTACTGAGCCTGTAACATATAAAATTACTGGCGATGGTTTTGCAGAGTTAGTCTATACGGTTACCGTTGTATTAGAAGATAGTAATGAAAGTGAGATCATCAATTTTAGTTTCAATACCGATAGAAACGCTTCGGCAAACCTAGGCGAAGATATACCGGGAATAATAGAAGATAATGTCATAACAGTAGAGTTTCCTAATACCGCTAACATTTCTGCATTACTTCCTAGTATCGAGCTTTCACCCGATGCAACAATAAATCCAGGAATTGATGTGCCTCAGGACTTTACCAATCCTGTGATATACACAGTTACGGCTCAAGATGGAATAACAAAAACATCGTATCGTATAGAAAGCTATAAGGATGCAATCACCACAGTTACTTTCACTGTTGGAGGCCAAGAATACAGTGCTTCAATAAATGGTAAAGATGTAACTTTAGAATTACCAAAAGGAACTACACTTGATAATTTAACTCCTATAATTGAAACCTCTAATGGGATCACTGTTAGTCCTGCAAGTGGTCAGGTTCAAAATTTTAATGAAGTACGTATATATACAATTACCAAAAGAGATGGTAGTACACAAGAATACAGATTTGATATCTTTGAAGCTGATAGTCCAAGAAGTGATAGGGCCGTATTAGTAGAATTCTATAAAGCCAATCATAAGCTAGATAATCTAAACTTACCAGTTGAGTATCTTAGGAATTGGGATCTCAATGCTACCGAAATTGATAATTGGAGTGGTATTACCTTAAATAGCTCAGGAAGAGTAGTTTCATTTAATATTGCGGCTGTTGCTCTTGTAACAGTTTATGAACTCCCTGAAAGTATAGGTAAGTTATCTATGCTTCAATCGTTATCAATCATTTCTTCAAATTTAAGTAGACTTCCTGATGGGATCAATAATTTGAGTAATCTAAACTTTTTAACGCTAATAGATAATAAATTGACTTCGCTACCATTCATATTAGATGGATTGAACCAACTTACACTATTAGATTTGGGGCAGAACAATATCGAAGTAATACAGGTAGGAGTATATAGACAATTAGTAAATCTAGCGTCTTTAAGATTAAATGATAATAATATTTCTGAAGTACCACGAGCATTAGGGGATTTAAGAACTACTAACTTGGCTACACTCGATTTAAGAGATAACCCCGTTACACGCATTCCAAGAGAGGTTTGCGATTTGTTTGCTAATCCAAATAACCTCAAATTGGATGAGGATGATATTTGTGAAGATTAATACATTAATATGTTGAATAAAAAAACACCGGTTTACTACCGGTGTTTTCTTTTTTGAAAATCTAGGGCAATTCTATTTATCCAAATTCTTGGTCATATTGAAACCTACAAATAATCCGGCTCCTGCCATTAAAAAGATCGTTCCCGGGTAGGCGATGTCTTCTTCAACACCGATAACTTCACTTAAAATTCCTGCTATAAAGATACCTGTTCCAATACCCATTAATAATAACGATAGATTTAAGATTAGTACTTTCCAAATAGGAGTAACTCTTTTTTCTTTATTGCTGTAAAAAATGGAAGCATCAGCACCTTTTTCTATTAATGCTAAGCGTTCTTTATTTCTTGCAGTAACAAAAAGGTAAAAGATTCCAAAAATACAACCAAAAACAATTAATGGGATTAATATTCCTTCTGCTCTCATAAATTTTAATTTTTATTGATTAATACTGTTCGTTTTTCTATTATGACGGTATCATGTTAAATTAGGTTACAAATAAGTGACAAAAAAAATGTACTTTTTTAGAAAGAATTGTGTAACCTATATTTACATAGCGTCGTCTTATGTATAAATGAACCATCAATCAGATCAATATTATATTAATCAAGTCCTTGAAGGGCATGTAAATGCTTTTTCGGTACTTGTAGAACGCTATCAAAATTTAGTTTATACGGTAGTATATCGTATGCTAAAAAATAAAGAACAAGCAGAAGAAGTCGCTCAGGATAGTTTTGTTAAAGCATATGAATCTTTACGTAAATATAGAGGAGAGGCTAAATTTTCGACATGGTTGTATACTATTGCCTATCGAAAAAGCTTGGATGCGATTAAGGCTAATAAGCGGATGAAGACCTCAGAATTTATAGACAATATAAATGAAGGAGAAATAGGACTGGTTAATGATGCCTTAAGCTATTTGCAAGCCAAAGAAAGGAAAGAAATTATCTCTGATAGTATATTGAAGCTTCCCGAAGATGAAGCGGTTATAGTAACTTTGTATTATTTTGAAGAAAAAAGTATAAAAGAAATAGTTGAAATTGTAGGTTTAACCATAGATAATGTAAAAGTAAAATTATACCGAAGTAGAAAAAAGCTATATTCGATATTACAACATCATATATCACCTGAACTAAGTAGTAAAAATGGAAGAGCAATATAAAGATATAGATAAATTAGTACGAGAGGCAGGATTGGATACTCCCTCTCCTGATTTTTTGCAACAAGTAATGAAACAAGTTGAGGCTTCACAATCTAATAGAGCATTTGTATATAAACCTCTTATTTCTAAAAGCGCTTGGTTAGTTGTTAGTTTAATTGCTATAGGAGTTATTTTTGCTTTAGTTTCTTTACCAGATGTAGCAGGAACTACTTCTAAGGGTATTGATATTTCTTTTTTAAACTCTATAAACATTAAAAATCCACTTTCTGGAATGGTATTAACAAAAGCTACAATTTATGGAGTTCTGTTTTTGGGTCTTCTATTTTTTGTACAGGTTACTTTGCTTAAGAAGAGAATTGACAGAAGCTTTTCTATGTAAGACTATAAAAAATATTTTTTAAACTGCGGTACATTCTCTATTTTACATTCGTATTAATTTATAGGGAAGTTGTTGTATGCAAAAAAGAGTATGTATCATTGGAGCAGGGCCAAGTGGAATTACGGCACTCAAAAATTTAAAAGATAAAAACCTCGAAGTAGTTTGTTATGATCGCAATAGCGAAGTAGGAGGTAATTGGATTTTTTCTGAAGACGAAAGCCATTCTAGTGTTTTTGAAACTACCCATATCATAAGTTCTAAAACATTGTCTCAATATGAGGACTATACTTTTGATGATTTTGATAAAACTGTAGCAGATTACCCATCTCACGATGAGCTTAGAAGATATTTTCAAGCATATGCTAAGCATTTTGAGCTGTACCCATTTATAGAGTTTGAAACATTAGTCAAAGATTGCATAAGGAAGGGCGATAATCAATGGCATATAACGATACTGCAAAATGGAAAGCAACGAGAGGAGATTTTTACAGATTTAGTAGTTTGCAATGGTCATCACTCCGTACCAAGAATGCCACAATATCCTGGAGATTTTACTGGAGATTTTATTCATTCTCATAGCTATAAAAAGGCGGCTCCTTTTACGGATCAAAGAGTTTTAGTCATTGGTGGTGGTAATTCTGCCTGCGATGTTGCTGTAGAGACTAGTAGAGTAAGTAAAAAAACGAGTATAAGTTGGAGGAGAGGATATCGTATTATTCCAAAATTCTTCTTTGGATTACCATCTGATATTGTAGGGGCGCGTTCTTCTTGGTTACCTATCAAAATTAGAAGTTGGTTAAATGATCGATTACTTAACATATTACTCGGTAAAAATAAGCTGTATGGCTTGCAAGAGGTGAAGACAAAGTTTGGTCAAACCCACCCAACGATTAATGATGAGTTGTTATATAAAATTAGGCATGGCAAAGTGCACCCAAAAGTTGATATTGAAAAACTGGACGGAAATACGGTGTATTTCAAAGATGGAACTAAAGAAGGTATTGATGTAATTATTGCATGCACAGGATATATTCTTAAACATTCATTTTTTGATGAATCTTTTATTAATTATAGTGATGGACCCGTACCATTATATTTAAAAATGTTTCATCCAGAGTATCACGATGTGTTTTTTGTGGGAATGTTTCAGCCATTAGGGTGTATTTGGCCGGGGTCAGAATTGCAGAGCAAAATTGTAGCCAATTATTTAACCGGAGAATGGAAGTTGCCTTCCAATATAAAGAGCCTGTGCGAAAAAGAAATCACAAACCCTCATTATAAACAGATCAATACGCCTAGGCATACTATAACTGTAGACTACCACGCTTTTAGAAAAGCATTGCTAAAGCAACTTCCTAAAAACTGGAAGTCTAAAGAGCCAAAACCTATTTCAAAAAGTGCATAATGAAGAATGATTTTATTTCAAATTTATCTGAAGACTTTATACCGATAATATCTTCAGAGCTCTCCAAAGAAGAGTATGTTTCTATTGATTTATCAGAAAATAATAAAGACCTAAACCAAATAGATGTGTCGTCTTCAAAGGCATTTGAAAAGTATATTACCGAATACTTAATGAGAAATAATGCAAAAGTTGCCTATGGTGGATACAATGAAATTAGAGGTATTTATCGCAGAAGTACACATTTTAATCAACAAAATCCCGAGACCGAGCGTAATATCCATTTAGGGATTGATATATGGTGTGATGCCGGAACAGAAATACATGCTCCTTTATATGGAAAGGTACACAGTTTTAAAAACAACAATAATTATGGTGATTATGGACCAACAATTATTTTAGAGCATGCTTATAATGACGTTGTTTTTTATACTCTTTATGGACATTTAACTTTAGATTCTATAACTAATTTAGAGATTAATCAAAGTATACAAGCAGGAGATTGTATCGCACATTTGGGGGATGCGTCGGTAAATGGTGATTATGCACCACATTTGCATTTTCAAATTATTAAAGATTTGCAAGGAAAGGTAGGAGATTATCCTGGAGTGTCTAACAAAAAGGATTTAGATTTTTATCTTCAAAATTGTCCTGATCCTAATTTGTTATTGAAAATGTGTTAAACAAATAATGTATCGAAGAACATTACAATAACTTTATAATTAGATTTACAAGAAAAAAATAATCTTTCTCTCTCTTTTATGTACAAGTTAACCAAGTCGAGGTTATTATGACCATAATTTGTGTTTTTGGTCATGATAAACATGTATTTGGTCGTTGTTTTTTATTTTTTAACAAACTAAATTATTGGTAATCAGATAGTTAATATTTTTTTAACATTTTTTTAAGTATTTCATCGAGAATTAAGAGTTTTTGGTCTAAAACTCTGATTATTAGTTGCTAGGGTAATTATTAAGCAATATAATTGTATGGTAAAACCGTAAGTTTTTAACATAAAAGCCCCAAAATTATGAAAACTACAGCACTATTATTCAGTTTATTTTTATCAATTTCAGTTTTTGCTAGTGATGATAACAGCCATATTGTAGAACAAGATGGTCTTATCGTTGAGGTAGTGGATTTTGAAGAAGGAGATAAGTTAAAATTATTTGAAGCTGAAACAGGAGACCATATCTTGTCTAAATCTTACTCAAGTATTGACTTAAGTCAATTGCCTCTTGGTTCTTACATATTAGAAAACAATCAGGGAAAATCTGTTATTATAGACCGTATGGAAGAGGAACTTATAATAGAAGGTGCAGTTGTTATAGCAGGAGAAAGTTATCTTTCTGATGAAGGTAGGGAGGAAAATTATCCGATTGAAGAGGTAGCTATAAATGAAGAAGTAAATGTAGAACAAGAATTTGTTCAAAGTTATGTGGATTCTCAGAAAAATTTATTGTCTATAAAAAGAGAAGGAGATATAATCACTGTTGTTGATTTTGAAGAAGGAGATAAATTGAAACTGTTTGAAGTTAAGGATACTATTCATGTGTTATCAAAAACTACAAACGTAATTGATATGAGTCAATTACCGGTTGGGGTGTATATGCTCGAAAATAATAATGGTGATTCTGTAGTTGTTGAGAAGTATCTGGATATAGAGTATGAGGAAAATCTTGCAGAAATGTAAAAAAATATATCTTAAACGGGTTTTGAAGATTAAAACAATATAAAAAAACCTGAAGCATAGCTTCAGGTTTTTTTATTCTTCTTGATGTTCAATGTAATCTTATTCATTGACAAGTACCCATTCTCCTTTTTGGATTAACGGGATGGCTTGTTTGTATTTCATGGTTTTATTTTCGCCACTCATTACATGTTTGATTGTTACTTTATCGTTACGACCAATCTTAGGTTGTTCGCGAACAATGGTTTCTGTTACTTGAGGGCGCCCTTGAGTTTGTCCTGCAGCTCTGTTTTGTGCGGCACGCTCATCCATATTCGGAATTTCTTCCTTGGTCGTTTCTAATTTTTCTTTTCTACGCACTTGACGGGCTTCAGAAATATCCTGAGTATTACCCGTTGGTAATTCCCCTTTGAATAAGAACGAAATTACATCCTTATTAACGTCATGGATCATAGATTTAAACAATTCAAACGCTTCAAACTTATAGATTAATAAAGGATCTTTTTGTTCGTGCACGGCAAGCTGTACACTTTGTTTTAATTCATCCATTTTACGGAGATGCGTTTTCCATGCATCATCAATAATGGCGAGTGTAATATTTTTTTCGAAATCGGTAATTAGCTGTTTACCTTCAGTTTCATAGGCTTTTTCTAAGTCGGTAGCTACATTAAGGCTTTTAACACCATCTGTAAACGGAACAAGAATTCTTTCGTACTTGCTTGAAGGGTCTTCGTATACTTGCTTGATTACTGGATATGCAGCTTCGGCATTTCGTTTCATCTTATCTTGATAGTGCTGATAGGCTGCTTTGTATATTTCACCTGCAATTTTTTGCTGATCCATTTTTTCAAAGTCAGCTTCAGAGACAGGACTACTCATTGAAAAATAACGAATCAATTCAAACTCGAAATTTTTGAAATCTTGAGCGATTTTATTCCCTTCAGTAATTACCTCTGCAGTATCATAGATCATGTTGGCAATGTCAACTCTAAGACGCTCTCCAAATAGTGCATGATAACGACGTTTATAAACTACTTCACGCTGCGCATTCATTACATCGTCATATTCTAATAATCGCTTACGAACACCAAAGTTATTTTCTTCAACTTTTTTCTGAGCTCTTTCAATGGATTTAGAAATCATTGAGTGCTGGATTACTTCACCTTCTTTTAATCCCATTCTATCCATCATTTTGGCAATACGTTCTGATCCAAATAAACGCATAAGATTATCTTCCAGAGAAACATAGAACTGCGAACTTCCTGGATCTCCTTGTCGACCGGCACGTCCACGTAGCTGTCTATCTACACGACGAGAATCATGACGTTCGGTACCTACAATGGCAAGACCACCAGCAGCCTTTACTTCATCAGACAATTTAATATCGGTACCACGACCTGCCATGTTCGTTGCTATGGTTACCATTCCGGTATTACCCGCTTCGGCAACAATATCTGCTTCTTTTTTATGTAGTTTGGCATTCAAGACATTATGTGGTACTTTACGAATGGTAAGCATACGACTCAATAACTCAGAAATCTCTACCGAAGTAGTACCAATAAGTACAGGTCTTCCTGCACGAGAAAGTTCGGTTACTTCTTCTATTACGGCATTATATTTCTCACGTTTGGTTTTGTATACTAAATCTTCTCTATCATGTCTGGCAATCGGCCGGTTTGTAGGGATTTCAACTACATCTAACTTATAGATTTCCCAAAGTTCTCCAGCTTCAGTAACAGCAGTACCGGTCATACCCGATAACTTGCGGTACATTCTAAAATAGTTCTGTAATGTAACTGTAGCAAAAGTTTGTGTGGCATCTTCGATTTTTACGTTCTCTTTAGCTTCAATTGCCTGGTGTAATCCATCGCTATAACGACGACCATCCATGATACGTCCGGTTTGTTCGTCAACGATTTTTACCTTGTTATCCATCACTACATACTCTACGTCTTTTTCGAATAACGAATACGCTTTTAATAATTGACGTAGTGTATGTATGCGCTCACTTTTTACGCTATATTCTCTAAAAAGATCTTCTTTCTTTTCAGCTTCTTCTTCTTTAGATAATCCTAAATCTTCAATTTTGGCAATTTCCATCCCGATTTGTGGTAGTACAAAGAAATCAGGATCATCTTTACCAGATAAATATTCTACCCCTTTATCGGTAAGATCTATTTGATTATTTTTTTCTTCTATTACATAATACAGATCTGCATCAATTTTATGCATCTCACGATTATTATCTTGCATATAGAAGTTTTCAGTCTTTTGAAGTAGTAATTTTACTCCCTCTTCACTTAAGAACTTGATTAATGCTTTATTCTTTGGTATTCCTCTGAATACTTGCAATAACTTGAAACCTCCTTCTTTGGTATCTCCTTCTTTAATCAGTTTTTTAGCTTCAGCAAGAACTGTAGTAAGATATTTTTGCTGTACAGAAACGATATCTGCAATTTTTGGTTTCAACTCATCAAATTCATGTACATCTCCTTTTGGAATAGGCCCAGAAATAATTAAAGGTGTACGAGCGTCATCAATTAATACAGAGTCTACCTCATCTATAATGGCATAATTATGCGGGCGTTGTACTAAATCTTCTGGCGCATGAGACATATTATCACGCAGGTAATCAAAACCAAACTCGTTATTGGTACCATAGGTAATATCTGCATTGTATGCCGCTCTTCGTTCTGCTGAGTTTGGTCTATGATTGTCAATACAATCTATAGTAAAACCATGGAATTGAAAAATAGGGGCCATCCATTCGCTATCTCGACGAGCAAGATAGTCGTTTACTGTAACTAAGTGTACACCATTGCCTGATAAGGCATTTAGATATACAGGTAAGGTAGCAACTAGTGTTTTACCCTCACCAGTTTGCATTTCGGCTATTTTACCTTGATGCATCGCAATACCACCAATAAGCTGTACATCATAGTGTACCATATCCCACTTTACTTCTTTACCAGCGGCATCCCAGCTAGTAGCCCAAACGGCTTTATCTTCATTAAGTGTTATATAATCTTTTGTTCCTGAAAGCTCACGGTCATACGTTGAAGCGGTAACTTCAATTGTATCATTATTTGTAAAACGTTTAGCAGTTTCTTTTACCACTGCAAAGGCTTCGGGTAGAATTTCATCTAAGGTTTTTTCTGTTGCTTCGTATGCTTCATCTTTGAGTTTATCGATTTCAACATAAATATCCTCTTTCTTATCTATATCGTCAACAGTATTTGCCTCTTCTTTAAGCTTTTCAATTTTAGAATTAATCTCAGAGCGAACTTGATCTATTTTATTTTTGAATTCAATAGTTTTAGCACGTAACTCATCATGCGAAAGGCCCTCGAGTGTTTTTTCGGCTTTTTTTACTAATTCAACCTTTGGCTGAATTTCTTTTATGTCTTTTTGGGATTTGTCCCCAACAAATACTTTTAATACAGAATCTAAAATTCCCATAATTATGGATATATATTTTATCGAGATTTTCCAAGTTATACTATTGTTCATAGTTTAACCTGGTTGTTTTGAGCTATTGGTATATAGCTGTATGAGCCCTAAATTTAGGGATTATGTTATCTCTGGCTATGAAAAGCCTTATTATACAATACTCTTAACATGCTATATGGCTAATAGCATATTGGTGGCGTAATTTACGCAAAAAAAAAGCCTCTTTCGAGACTTTTAATACTATATTAAATATTTAATATTCATCCTCATTCCAAAGATAATCTTCATCTGTAGGATAATCAGGCCATATTTCTTCTATAGAGTCGTAAGAATCTCCTTCATCTTCAATTGCTTGTAAATTTTCTACAACCTCCAGGGGTGCTCCAGTACGAATTGCATAATCTATTAACTCGTCTTTTGTAGCTGGCCAAGGTGCATCACTTAAATAAGATGCTAATTCTAAAGTCCAATACATATGTTTACTGGTTTAATTTTTTGCAAAAATAATTTTTTAGTTTAAAAAGTCAAGTAAAAAATTAATTATTTAGACAATAATTATAAGAACGTGATTTTCCGGGGGTTTCCCTTACTAATTTTGCAGCTCTAAAATTATTAAGAATTCTTTGAAGGAATCCACTTAATTTCATCTGCTTTAAGATCGTGGGTCAACTTTCGTGCCAGTACAAAAAGATAGTCAGATAGTCGGTTTAAATACTTCAAATTAGCTTCTTCAAAGGGTTCTAATTCGTATAATGCAGTAGCCAAACGTTCTGCACGTCTGCATACACAGCGGGCAATGTGACAGAATGACACAGTTTGGTGCCCCCCAGGTAATACAAAATGTGTCATCGGAGGCAAAGATTCGTTCATTCGATCAATTTCTTTTTCTAGTAGCTCAATGTCTCCCTCAACAATAGTAGGGATATTTAGTCTTTTCTGACCACTTTTAAGAACGGCTTTCTCTGGGTCGGTTGCCAGTACAGCGCCAACAGTAAATAGTCTATCTTGTATTTTGATTAACACTTGTTTGCTGATTTCATCAATGTTTTGGTCTCTGATCAATCCAATATGTGAATTTAATTCATCAACAGTGCCATAACTGTCAATACGAATATGGTGTTTAGGAACCCTAGTGCCCCCAAAAAGAGCTGTAGTACCTTTATCCCCGGTTTTTGTATATATTTTCATTAAGTTTTATGTGTATTTTGAGTTTTTGATTCTTTTATTTATAATAAGCTATTTCGATAATAAGAGAACTTCTTCCTTATAATTCTGGTTTTGATTGCACCATGCATATTTTTCATAAATTTTATTCGGAATTTTTGAATGATCTATTTTCTCATCAAAAAAACCAAATTTTTTATAAAAATGTTCAAGATTTTTAAATGGTAAGCACCATATCTTTTTATTTTGAATCGTGTTTTCTAATAAATGATGAATTATTTTTTGTGCAATTCCTAATCCTTGAAATTCATCAAAAACATAAATACCTCCTAACTCTACGTTTTGAGCATCAATAACCACTACTCTTCCTAATCCACATTTTGTGTTTTTGATCTCTGCAAGTGCTATATATTCTGTATTATAATTTGATGAAGTAAAACCTATGGCTTTGTATTTTTCGTTAACCCATTCAAGTTCTTCTGGAATTGCCTTTCTGATTGTTATTTTTTTCATCGCATCATTTCTTTTCTTTTTTGTCAAAGTAATTTTTTTTAAAATTACGTTTTTTACGACCGTACAGTTTGCTTTTATTTCTTTTAGTATTCCATGAAACAAGAATAAATAATAGAGCAATGCCTATAATCATTAAAATAAGCTGGGTTTCTTCAGAAAGAGCATCAAACATTATCTTTTAACTTTTAGAGTAAAAGTAGAAAAATGGTTTTAATTGTTTCATAAGATTAACTCAGTATTTGCAGAGTGAAGTATATTAAAAACATTAAATTTGCTGTGCTATGGAATTTTCATCAAAATTATTAGAAAAAGCAGTTTATGAAATGTCGCAGCTTCCTGGTATAGGAAAACGAACTGCTTTGCGATTAGTACTACATCTGTTGCGACAACCCAAAACACAAACCGAACATTTAGTAATGGCTTTAGGAACATTGCGAAATGAAATTAAATTTTGTCAAAATTGCCATAGTATAAGTGATGTAAATATTTGTGATATCTGTAGCAACCCAAATCGGGTTCGAGACATGATTTGTATTGTAGAAGATATTCGTGATGTAATGGCAATCGAGAGTACGGGTCAATATAGAGGCTTGTATCATGTATTAGGAGGTAAAATAAGTCCTATGGATGGTATTGGTCCTCAAAATTTAAATATTAGCTCGTTAATTGAAAAAGTCAAATCAGGAGAAGTGAAAGAGTTAATATTTGCCTTAAGCGCGACTATGGAAGGTGATACCACAAATTTTTACATTTATAAACAGTTAGAAGGAGTAGAAATTAAGACATCCACTATTGCTCGTGGGATTGGGGTTAATGATGAATTAGAATATGCTGATGAAATTACACTGGGTAGAAGTATTGTAAATAGAATTCCTTTTGAAAATGCATTAAAGAATTCTTAATTGACCAGCTGTAAATAAACTGCTTCTGAAATTATCTGTAATCATAGTAAGTTATAATGTTCGATATTTTTTAGAACAATGTATATTAAGTGTACAAGATGCTATACGTGCTATTGATGCAGAGATTATAGTTATAGACAATAACTCTTCTGATCAAAGTTATACGATACTCAATAGTAAATTTCCAGAAGTTATTTTTGTAAAGAATGAAGAAAATGTAGGTTTTGCAAAAGCAAATAACCAGGCAGCTTCTATAGCTAAAGGAGAATATTTATGCATCTTAAATCCTGATGTTGTTGTTGCATCAGACACCTTTATTGATATTATAAATCAGGCAGAGAGTTTACCTAACGCTGGACTAGTTGGACCGAGATTGATAGATGGTACCGGAAATTTTCTTCCTGAGAGTAAACGTAATATCCCATCACCTCTAACCTCATTCAGAAGGCTTTTTGGAATCAAATTAAGTAAAGTCAAAAATTACTATGCCGATCATGTTTCAGAAACAGAAGTAGGAGATGTCGATATTTTGGTTGGAGCTTTTTTTGTTGTGAAAAGAGAGCTGTATAGGTCTATCAATGGATTTGATGAGGATTATTTTATGTATGGAGAGGATATTGATCTATCTTATAAAATTAAAAAAAATGGATATCAAAACTATTACTTAGGAAATCTGGTATCTGTTCATTATAAGGGAGAAAGTACAGATCGGAATGCCAAATACGTTCGGCGTTTTTATGGAGCAATGCGCGTGTTTTATAGGAAACACTTTAAGAGTAACGTGGTGTTGGATTTTATGGTTTCTACTGCAATACGAATTATATCTCTTGTACAGTCATTACGAAATTTTGATAAAGAAAAAAGAAAAATAGACCAATACTATTTAGTATCTTCAGATATGGGTTTGTGTGAAGATTTATCCAAAATATTGGATAAGAATATAGAAATATATAGAACTGTGAATCAAGAAGATTTGGGAGATCAAAATATCGAGATTATCTTTGACAATAATTGTATGACTTTTGGGGAGATCATTGAACAAATGCAATTCTTGAAAAGAAATACAGTAACGTTTAAAATTAGACCTAAAAATTGTAATTATATTTTAGGTAGTGATTTTAAAGATGGGAAAGGTGAAATAAAAATATTTTAATTAAAATTTAGTATAGAAAAACTAATTTTTAAGCTTAATTTTAATTAAATTCGCAAAAAAACTAACATACAAACACTTTTAATTACGGATATGGCAAAATTTGAGCTTAAACTTCCAAAGATGGGTGAAAGTGTTGCAGAAGCAACAATAACGACTTGGTTAAAAGAAGTTGGAGAAACTATCGAACTAGATGATGCAGTTGTAGAGATAGCAACAGATAAAGTGGATAGTGAAGTGCCTAGTGAGGTAGAAGGTGTGCTATTAGAAAAACTATTTGAAGTTGATGATGTGGTGCAAGTAGGCCAAACTATTGCTATTATAGAGACCGAAGGAGAAGGTGGAGTAGAAGCAGCATCGACAGGGACAACAATTGAAACCGAAGAACCTCCTAAAGAAGCGGTGGTCATCGAAACACAAATTACTGAAGCAACCGAAACTGTAACTACAGCTACTTCAGATTTTTCTGAAGGGAGTAGATTTTATTCACCTTTAGTAAAGAATATTGCCTCAACCGAAGGAGTTTCATTAGAAGAGCTTGAAGGGATTTCTGGAACCGGTAAAGATGGCCGAGTTACCAAAAATGATATTCTTCAATTTATTGAAGATAGAAAAAATGGTAAAGTAGTTACTCAAACTACTAAAGAAGAGGTTAAAAAAGCACCAGTTGTGGCTACACCAGCCAAAAAAGAAGCTTCCAAGCCCACGCCAGTGGTTGCATCAGGAGAAGATGAGATTATTGAAATGACCAGAATGGGTAAACTTATTGCTCATCATATGGTAGAATCAGTGCAGACTTCAGCACATGTTCAATCATTTATCGAAGCAGATGTTACCAATATATGGAATTGGAGGAAAAAAGTGAAAGCAGATTTCATGAAGCGTGAAGGAGAAAATCTGACATTTACTCCAATTTTTATGGAGGCAGTTGCAAAAGCAATTAAAGATTTTCCGATGATTAATATTTCTGTTTCTGGAGATACTATAATCAAAAAGAAAAATATAAATCTGGGTATGGCAGCAGCTTTACCTGATGGTAACCTTATTGTGCCTGTTATAAAAAATGCCGACCAGTTAAACCTTGTGGGTATGACCAAAGCAGTTAACGATTTAGCTAATCGTGCACGTAATAATGCTTTAAAACCAGATGATATACAAGGCGGTACATATACTGTAACCAATGTAGGTACATTTGGTAGTATTATGGGAACCCCTATAATCAATCAACCTCAGGTTGGAATATTGGCTTTAGGAGCGATTAGAAAAGTTCCTGCCGTTATCGAAACACCAGAAGGAGATTTTATAGGTATCAGGTACAAGATGTTTCTTTCACATTCATATGATCATAGAGTAGTAAATGGAGCGCTAGGAGGACAGTTTGTACAGCGAGTAAAAGACTACTTAGAGGCATTTGATGCCAATAGAGAGTTTTAAAAGCTAGATAAATTTATAAATAAGATGTAAACCACGACATGCCTTGCTAGTCGTGGTTTTTTTATTTAAGGATTTTTGTGTTAATTTAATGTATTACTCGACGTTAATAGTTACTACTACTCATTTTATAAAATATAGAAGTGCACATTGTTACCAGAAAATCTGAAGTGAAAAAATACGTTGATCAATGTGTATTGGTGTATCAGAGCAAGGGGTTAACAGAGTGTGTAAATGAGTTACATGATTTAGTTTTAAATAGAAAAGTAAGGTTTCCTCTTTTAGAATTTTGTGCGAAAACACTCTATCAAGAAATTTTTGAAGATGAACATATTGATTTTTGTGATCAGATTGAAGCATTGCATACCGAAGGAGGAAATGTTATTCTAGGAATAATGTTGCAAATTCGATTGAAAGATAGTTTTAAACAATCTATTGAAAAAGCTACGGAATATGTATCCAATGCAGACATTTGGTACGTTTGTGATATTATAGGAGAGCGCGTATTTGGGTATGCATTACTACACTGGCCCTCTAAAACGATTCCAGAAATAAAAAGATTATCTAGTCATTCAAGTAATTGGGTGATTCGCTCTTTAGGAGCAGGAGTTCATTATGCGATTAAAAAAGGTTTGGATCAAAATAGTGTTAAAACTGTTTTTAGACTTTTGCTATCCATGGCAAATACAAAAGATAAAGAAATAAGACAAGGGATAGGTTGGGCAGCCAAAACTACGGCAAAATTTCATCCGGATGTCATTGATTTTTTTCAGAAAGAGATTGATAATAAAGAACGAGTTGCTCATTGGTTTAGAACAAAAATAAGTATTGGTTTAAATAGGAATGATTATGCCAAAAGAGATTGAAGTTAAATCCGTTTTAAACAAAACCAAAAGGAGAGATGATTGGTTTTTAGATGATTATACATTTAATCCGTATAGCAGTTGTTCGTTTAATTGTCTGTATTGCTATATCCGTGGTAGTAAGTACGGAATGAACCTCGAGAATAGTTTATCAGTTAAAATTAACGCGATAGAAGTATTAGATCGGCAATTGGCAAATAGAGCTAAGAAAAATCAATACGGGGTAATTGTGTTATCCTCAGCCACTGATCCTTATTTACAAATTGAAGAGAAATATGAGTTAACCAGAAAAGCGTTAAAAGTAATTCTCAAACATAGGTTTCCGGTTCATATCATAACTAAATCTGATTTAATTGAGAGAGATTTTGATATTCTCAAGGAGATTGATCAACAAGCAATTCTGCCCAAAGACTTGCTAGAATTGAATAGAGGAGTTATTGTTTCGTTTTCGTTTTCGTCTCTTGATGATAAGGTGGCTAGAATATTTGAACCTGGTGCCACAAAACCTTCTATGCGATTGTTGGTCTTGGAAAAATCAGTACATCATGGTTTCTTGACAGGTGTTAGCTTAATGCCGTTATTACCATATATTACGGATACTAAGGAGCAATTAGATTTTATGTTTTCTACACTAAAAAATAAAAATATAGATTACATACTTCCGGCGACCATTACCTTATTTGGAAATGGAAATTCTGATAGTAAAACACTGATGTTAAATGCGGTCAAAAAACACTATCCAGAACTCTTACCTAAATACTATAAATTCTTTAATAATAGCTCAAACATGCCAAAGTATTACAGTACTGCATTTTATAAGAAAATGGGAGAGCTTTGTGTTGACTATAAATTAAATAATACAATACTAGAAGCAGCTCAAAAAAGGGGGTGAGAAATAATATAAAACTGTTTTGCGAATATCTATTCTATACTATCCTTCTTTTTTAATTCCTTACTGCGTTTTACGTCAATAGTTTCAAGTTTGTCATTAACAATAAGGTTATACGTATAATGTGATTCTACATCTGCTAACGGGATAAGAATGAGCATTTGTACCTTGCTTTTTGCAGGGATAATTTTGATCATAGGTTTGTTTGCACTGCGTCGATATCCTATAGGGTTAATCTTTAAAAACACACTTTTTTCGGTATCGGTATCGTTTTGGATGTAGAGTATTGTTCGTTTTTTCTGTTTATCTTCAATCAGACGAAGTGATTTTTCTTGAGAATACGAAATAAAACCAAATAAAATGGTGCAAAGATATATAATAAGTGTATTTCGATTCTTCACAGAAAATTCAATTGTTTTGTTTTATAAAGATACACGTTTTATCCTCTGAACAAAAAGAACCGATCTTTCATGTTTTCAATTTCTGAATTCTTATTGGTTACAATATAATCTATGGCTTCTGTTGTAAATTTTTTGCCTTTATCAGTTAAAGAAACAATGTCTTTTTCAATGGTGATCATATTATTTTTTAGGGCTAAATCTAATACAGATTTCGATCGTACTTTTTGCCAGTTTATATGTTCGTTTAAATGCTTTACATGTCGTTCTTCCTCTTCGTGATGATTTCCAAGGTGAAGAAGAAATGTTAGCAGAGAGACTTCTATACGCTGTTGTTTTTGACGATAAAGTACAGAGAAAAAACCTCTGTTTGGAGCAAATAGATAAACCAGCAAAAATACCAAACCTAAAACAGATGTCATAGATCCTGAAATAGACGTATCTAATCCGTGAGCTAACCAATATCCAGCAATAGCACTACATACACCAAACAAAACGGCTAACAAAAGCATTTTTTTGAGGTTGTTGGTTAGTAAATATGCCGTAGCTGCTGGCGCTATCATCAATGCAATAACTAAAATAGCCCCCACTGCATCAAAGGCACCTACAGTAGTGATAGAAGAGACAGTCATTAATCCATAGTGTACTACAACTGGTGATAATCCTAAAGCAGATGCAAGACCAGCATCAAATGTACTTATCTTAAGCTCTTTGAAAAATGCTATTAATAATCCTAGGGTTATTACTAAAATAACACCAATAATCCATAAAGATTTTGGACCTAAATCTGTTCCTTGTATCATAAGTCTGTCAAAAGGAGCAAAGGCTAGTTCACCTAGTAGAACAGCATCAATATCTAAATGTACATCATTAGCATTTTGTGCAATTAGAATAATACCTATGCTAAAAAGTGCAGGAAAAACAAGCCCAATAGCAGTGTCTTCTTTTACTAATCCTGTTTTTTGAATAAATTCTACCAGAACAACCGTGAGTACTCCACTGGCTGCGGCCATAACGATAAGCAAAGGAGATGATAAATCATGAGTGATGAAAAATCCTATGACAATCCCTGGTAAAATAGAATGACTTATAGCATCAGTTATTAAGGCCATTTTGCGTAATACTAAAAACGTCCCAGGAATAGCACAAGCTATAGCTACCAAACTTGCAATCAGTTGTATTTCTATCTGTGCATTACTCATCTTCGTTATTCGTTAATTGATTGTATAGGTTTGCTGCGGTTTGATATCCTGATTCGGTCATAGACCACATATTGCCCTGTATTTTTATGTAATCCTTATCTTCAAGTTTTTGAAGCGATTTTCTGGTAAAACCTTGGAAATTATTTAAAATTTTAATGGCATGAGGATGAGCAATGTCTTCATGTGTTTTCGCAATGTTGTACATAAATGATAAGGTCTTATGCAGTTGAAGATCATTCCTGTTTTTTCTGAAACGTATTTCTCTAAACAATAATCCCCGTCCGGGAGAGAAGATAAAAGAGAACAGTACAAAAACACCTGCAACCAAAACAATTACTGGTCCAGTTGATAAATTGTTATGACTGGCACTAATTGCGGTACCTACAACACCTGATAATGCTCCAAATATAGCGGCCAAAATCACCATAATACCAAGGCTATTAGTCCATTGTCTTGCTGCCGCAGCAGGTGCTAATAGCATAGCGCTCATTAGTACTACTCCCACGGTTTGTAATCCAAGAACAATGGCAATAACAATAAATGATGTAATTAGAATATCTAGAAACCTAGTGTTAAATCCTAGTGTTTTGGTATAGTCTGCATCAAATAAAAGTATTTTAAGTTCTTTCCAGAATAATAATAAAATTGCTAAACTAATACTGGTAACAATTACCATAAGCCATACATCACTTTCTAAAAGAGTTGCGGCTTGTCCAAAAAGATAACTTTCTAAACCTGCTTGATTGGCATTTGGTATTTTCTGAATATAAGTAAGCAATAGCATTCCAAATCCAAAAAATAGGGATAAGATAAGTCCAAGGGCAGTATCAGATTTAAGATGAGTGTTTCTTATTATTCCTCTGATCCAAAAGGTACCGACTAATCCGCTTATTAAAGCGCCTAATAAAAAAATAGAACTGTTTTTTGTGCCAATAATCAAAAAAGCAATGGCTATACCCGGCAAAGCAGCGTGCGAAATTGCATCTCCTAACAGGCTTTGTTTTCGTAATACAGCAAAACTACCCAACATACCGCAGATTGCACCGAGCACAGCGGTACCTAGTGTTATAGTACGTAGCGTATAATCGGTAAAAACAAGCTCTATGTATTCTTGTAAATTCATAACTACTATTGATTTACGGCTACTTTATAATTGATTCCATAAGTTTTGGTAAGATTATCATCGTTAAAAATGTCTTTAACCGGTCCTGTAGCAATCTTTTTTACATTTAGGAAGGTTACCCAATCAAAATATTCTGGTACGGTTTGTAGATCATGATGCACAACAATCACTGTTTTTCCTGCTTTCCTAAGCTCCTTAAGAATATTAATAATCGCTTTTTCTGTAGTGGCATCTACTCCTTGAAATGGCTCATCCATAAAATAAATAGCGGCATTTTGTACTAAAGCCCTAGCTAAAAAAATACGTTGTTGCTGTCCTCCGGAAAGCTGGCTGATTTGCCTGTTTTTAAAAGCGAGCATTCCCACTTTTTCTAAAGCTTCAAGAGCAGCTTTTTTTTCTTTTTGACCGGGTCTTTTGATCCACCCTAAACTTCCATAGGTACCCATTGTAACGACATCCAGGGCAGTGGTAGGGAAATCCCAATCCACACTTCCTTTTTGAGGAACGTATGCCACTAGTGATCGTTGTTTTTTGTATGGTTTTCCATAGATTTGTATACTACCGGCAATAGGGTTGATGATATCCAAAATCGATTTAATCAGAGTGGATTTTCCGGCCCCATTTGGACCTACGATTGCCATTAAAACCCCTTCTGGAATAGCAAGATCAATATCCCATAAAACAGGTTTGTAGTTATAAGCTACAGTAAGATCGTCTATCTGAACCGCAATTTTATCTTCCATCACTTAAGTGCGTTAACAATAGTGTTTACATTATATTCAAACATACCGATATAAGTGCCTTCCTTAGACCCTATGTTTCCTAGAGCATCTGAGAATAGAGTTCCCCCGATTGCTACTTCATGATCTTTTGATTTTACCGCAGCTTGTAGAGCTTCAATAGTTCTTTTTGGTACCGAGCTTTCTACAAAAATGGCCTTTACCTCTTTTTCAATAATAAAATTAGCTAATTTCTGCACATCTTGCACTCCGGCTTCGGTTGCAGTAGATAATCCTTGTAGGCCTACCACGTTAAATTCATAGGCTTGTCCGAAATAACTAAATGCATCATGTGCGGTAACTAAGATTCGTTTTTCTTTTGCCAGTGTGGCAATTGTTTTTTGCAATCGATCTTCTAATTTGCTAAGTTTTGCTAAATAGGTTTCACTATTAGCTTTAAAAACATTGGCATTTTTTGGATCTATAGTGACAAGTTGATTGGTTATAAATGTTGTTATTAATTTCCAATTTTCAACATTAAACCAAATATGCGGATCATAATTTGAAGCAAAATAATCAGATCCTATTAGCGTGCTTTTGTCCAAACTCTCGCCAATGGCTATCGTTTTAATGTCCTGATGCTCCATTTTTTCGAATACTTCAACTAATTTACCTTCAAGATGCAAACCGTTATAGAAGATTACATCGGCATTCACTAATTTAGTTACATCGCCTTCACTAGCTTTATATAAGTGTGGATCAATACCACTGCCCATTAACCCCTGAACTTCGATAGCATCACCGCCAATATTTTTAACCAAATCCGTGATCATAGAAGTGGTGGTTACTACATTGAGTTTTTGATTTTCGTTCTTAACTCCTTTTTTGCAGGAAAATAGGGCTAAAGCGACTATGAGGATTGTTATTATTTTTTTCATTTTGTTTCTTATTGTGATTTAAAATGTTTTTTTATTTTATGACTCTAAAATGAATGACTAATTAGGTAATCGTATACTAATTCCGGCACTTAATAATAAATTTTGGCCTTCGGTTATACCAGATCCTACGGTTGCATCTAACTGAATTGAGTCACTTAATAAATAAGTGAATCCCGCATCCCAAAGATGATTTGCACTACTGTCTTCGGGCAGATCTCCATACAATTCGGCATAGATTCCGAAATTATTGGTAATACTGTACCCATATACAAATGTGTATACATAGGCAGCTTCGGGAGAATCATCACCCCAGGCTGCACCCAAATTATATGATAAACTCGATTTTTCACTCAAAGTATGTGCAAAAGAAAATCTAAAATCAACTCCTGTAGTTTCTGGCTTAAAATCACCACTCGCACTAAATGGTAAATATAAATGACCTAGAAATCCAATTTCTGGTAGTAATCCTTTTTCTTCGGTAATGCCAATTTTTGCTCCTAATAATAATGGTGATAAACCACTGGCAACATTAGCATCTTCTATTCCATTCCTCTCAGTCTTGATTTCAGTAAAATCCCAGCCTACTCTTAGTTCTAAGTTGTCTAACAAACCGTATCGTAGAAGTGTAGTGTTAAATGTGGTTGCTTTTTCTTTTACTATGTCTTCTCCCAAATCTTCATAAAACGCTCCAGTTTCAATTTGTAAGTATCCTTTTGGTACTACTGTCGGAGACTCTGTCTGATCTGGTCTATCTGTTACGAGCGTTCCGGGGTTTGTTTTTTCTTGAGAAAAGATACTGTTAAAAGTTAGGTAACTTAAAAAAGTAAGTAAGATGATTCTTCTTAATTGCATTAGGTTTATTAATTTTGTTTAATTATTGACGCAAAACTAAAAAAGTTAGTTATGACTAACAAATTAAATTTGAATAATTTAACAAAGAGTGAAGAAGACTATTTAAAAGCTCTTTTTCAACTGCTTATAGAAGGGAATTCTCCTAAGGTTGGTAATAACCAATTGGCCGAATATCTTAAAGTATCTCCGGCATCAACGAATAACATGATTAAAAAGTTGAAGGCTAAAGCATATGTGGTAAGCGAAAAGTATGGTAAGCTCGATTTAACCGAAGAAGGGAAGTCTATTGCTGTACGCTTAATTCGGAAGCATAGGTTATGGGAAACTTTTCTTTGTAATTATTTAAACTTTACGTGGGATGAGGTTCATGAAGTCGCAGAACAATTGGAGCATGTTAAATCTCGCAAATTGGTCAATGAGTTGGATCGATTTATGGATTATCCTAAAAAAGACCCTCATGGAGAATTGATTCCTAGTGCAGATGGCGATTATTCGGTTTTGCCTAAAGTGATGTTGTCTTCATTGTCTGAGGGTGATGTTTGTAAATTAGAGGCGGTAAACGATGGATCGGTTAATTTTTTGAAATACGTCTCCGAGATAGGTCTCGTGTTAAGTAGTGAGATAAAAGTCCTCGAAATACGAGAGTTTGATAAATCTATCAGAATAGAATTTAATAATGTTGTAGAGACCGTAACACGGAAATTTGCTGATAATGTATTTGTTAAGAAGATAACGTGATTTTTGTAAATGTTAAAATAGAGTTAGGCTATAACAATGTTAAAGAATAGCTGTTATCTTTGAGTATCACACAATCAATTTATGGAGCTTAATTTAAAAAAACCGATATGTTTTTTCGATCTTGAAACTACCGGTGTAAATATTTCTAAAGATCGAATTGTTGAAATTTCTATCCTAAAAATATTTCCAAATGGTACTCAGGAAAGTAAAACCTGGTTGGTAAATCCAGAGATGCCTATTCCACCAGAAACAACTGTTGTACATGGTATAGATAATGCTAAGGTGGCTAATGAACCCACTTTTAAACAGCTTGCAAGTAAAGTTAGTGAAATGATTAAGGGGTGCGATTTAGGAGGATTTAATTCTAATAGATTTGATATTCCTTTATTGGCAGAAGAGCTATTGAGGGCTGGGCTCGATTTTGATATGAAAAATACTGTAGCTATCGATGTACAAACCATTTATCATAAAATGGAAAAGAGAACCTTATCCGCGGCGTATAAGTTTTATTGTGATAAGGACCTAGAGGATGCTCATTCTGCAGAGGCAGATACCAATGCAACATATGAGGTTTTAAAAGCACAATTAGATAGGTATCCTGAATTAGAGAATGACGCCAAATTTTTATCAGAGTTTAGTTCAAGAAAACAGTTTGCCGATTTTGCAGGCTTTATTGCTTATGATGATAATGGTAAAGAAATTTTCTCCTTTGGTAAACATAAGGGTAAATTGGTGGAGCAGGTTATGGAGGATGAGCCGGGATACTTTGGTTGGATACAAAATGCAGACTTTCCTTTATATACCAAAAAGGTTCTTACCGCAGTTAGACTTCGTAAGTTAAATAATAGCTTAAATTTATAGTGTTTAACAGAATTTAGAATAATGAAACTTATTTGTATAGGTCGTAATTATACTGATCATATTGAAGAGTTAGAAAATGAAAAACCAGTAGATCCTGTGGTTTTTTTGAAACCTGACACAGCAATTTTATTAAAAAAGCAACCCTTTTTTATCCCTGACTTTTCTAATGATGTACATCATGAAGTTGAGATTTTGGTAAAGATTAATAAAGTTGGAAAATATATAGACAGAAAATTTGCTCATAAATATTATGACAAAATTGGTTTGGGGATAGATTTTACTGCTCGAGATCTGCAACGTAATCTTAAAGAAAAAGGATTGCCATGGGAGAAAGCCAAAGCCTTTGATGGGGCAGCAGTTGTTGGTAATTGGATTTCAAAAGATGAATTTCAGGATGTTAATGATATTGACTTTAGTCTGGAGAAAAACCAACAGCTTGTACAACAAGGGAACACCAAATTTATGTTGTGGAAAATAGATGAATTGATAGAATATGTTTCAAAATATTTTACTTTAAAGATAGGAGATGTTATATTTACAGGAACACCAGCTGGTGTTGGACCTGTAAAACCAGAAGATATTTTAACAGGATATATAAGTAACAAACAAGTTTTTTCAATAAAAGTAAAATAATGAGCAAAGGATATAGTTTAAAAAATGTAGATGAATTGTCCGGTGGGGATAATGAGTTTATAGCTGTCTTGGTACAAACTTTTTTAGAAGAAATACCGCCAGATCTTGATAGTATGGTACAAGCTGTAGAATCAGATAATCCGCAGATGGCATATCAGTATGCTCATAAAATGAAACCTAATCTTCAATTATTTGATATAAATCTTTTATCGCAAATAAAGCAAATAGAAGCATGGTCCAAAACCAATAAAGCAAAAGAAGAAATAAAACCAGTGCTAGATCATATAGTAGTTACAGTAAATGGAGCTATAGAGGATTTGAAAGCTGATTTTCAATAAATAATATGCTGGCAGAAATAATTACTATTGGTGATGAAATTCTTATTGGTCAAATTATAGATTCTAACTCTGCCTTTATTGGTAAAGAGCTTAATAAGATTGGTGTTGATGTTTTACAGATTACTTCGATACGTGATGATAAGCAGGATATTTTAAATGCTTTGGCTCAAGCAGAAAAGCGTGTAGATATAGTTATACTTACTGGTGGTCTAGGTCCTACAAAAGATGATATTACCAAACATACCATTTGTACCTATTTTGATGATGAATTAATACAAGATACTAAGGTGTTAAGGCATATAGAAAAGCTTTTTGAGAAGTATATTTCGACACCAATTTCAGACATAAACCGCCAACAAGCATTAGTGCCAAGTAGATCCACAGTATTAATGAATCTTTATGGTACTGCTCCTGGTATGTGGATAGAACAGAATGATAAAGTATTTGTGTCTATGCCTGGAGTGCCTTACGAAATGAAAGGTTTAATGAAAAATGAGGTGCTTCCAAGATTGCAAAAAAGATTTGATAGGCCTCATATTATTCATAAAACAGTGCTTACTTATGGTATGGGAGAGAGTGCTATAGCTGCAAAAATTGAAGATTGGGAAGATAATCTTCCCTCTTTTATAAAGTTAGCCTATTTGCCAAATCTTGGTAGCGTAAGGTTACGTTTATCGGGTAGGGGTACAGATAAAAAACTTCTTGAAGATACTATTGAAAATAGGATAGAAGGGCTTCATGACATTATTGGAGAGATTATAGTGGGGTACGAAGAAGATGAAAAGATAGAGGTAAGAATAGGGCAGTTATTGATAAAAAATGGAAAGACGATATCTGTAGCAGAAAGCTGTACAGGTGGTAAAATAGCGCAATCCTTTACTTCAAATGCAGGGTCTTCTGCCTATTTCAATGGAGGGGTAGTTACATATGCTACACAATCCAAAATTGATGTTTTAGGAGTGGATAGTGATATTATTGAGAAATATACCGTAACCAGTGCTGAAGTGGCCGAAACTATGGCCGCTACGGTTAAAGAAAAATTTAAATCAGATTACGCAATAGCTACCACTGGTAATGCTGGTCCTACGAAAGGAGATGGAGATGTCGAGGTAGGTACCGTTTTTATAGCTATAGCAACTCCGGAAAAGGTCTTTTCAGAGAAATTTGTCTTTGGTAATTCAAGAGAACGTACAATAGGTAAAGCTGTTGCTAAGTCTTTTGAGTTATTATTGTTGGAATTAAAAGATGCGCATAATTAACTTTTAAGCACTTTTTTTAGTCCAGTTAATTGCATCTTTAAGATCATTAAATTGATAAAACGGTTTCCTAGCAAAATGCTTTTCTACAACAATAGATTTCTCACATGCTTTGCTATATGTGACTACACCATAACCATTGAAGTTTTTCATTGTGTTAAGAGGGCAAAATAAATAGTCAACAGGGGCTATTGAATGAGAATTAATTCTGTTGGAAATATATGAAAAGGATTTTGTATCTGCATAATGTTTAAGAATTAGTGGGATGAGGTCATCAAGTTTTTCAAGAGTTATGACCTCTCCCTCATTTACTTCGGCAATAAAATATTTCTCATAAAAATAATAAGTGCCAAGTGTGAGGTTTCTTACTTCTATTAATTTATCGTCTTCAGTTTTCATGATTGTTTAACTTTTTGTTAGTGAAGATTGAGTCGATAAATGATCGTTATCCTTATTCTTAAATGTTGTTTTTCAGTTATTTATATTGTTTTTGGCTATTTCAAACCTTATAGTTGATAACTTTATTTATACATCAAGGTTTTCTGAAATGAAATTCATGAATAGTTATGCCTAGTTTGTGATTTTATTGCAAAATGATTTTGTGATGCACTTATACAAAGTGTTATTCCCGTTCGATTAGTTCTTCTGCCCAGTCAATTGCGTCATCTAGATTGGTGAATATTTGGTTTGGCCAACTCATAAATGTCTGTTCTAATTCTGCAATTTTTAAATTAATGTTATCATAAACGACAATTGCATATCCTTTAAGATTTGGGAAAAGTTTAGAGGATTTATAATGTCCGGTTGGAATAAACGAATATGAATGAACTCTATTAGAAATATAAACAAATGGAATAATATTCTTGTAATGTGTTTTGGTAAGATTAAAAAGCTCTTTCCCGCTCTCAAAATTGAGATTTAGTCCTTCTTTAATTTCACCAATGACAAAGTTTTGGTAAAAATAAAATACTCCTATATCAAGAGTGTATTCCTTGACAGGTTTCCTGTTCGTTTTTGGAGTCATAATATAAAAAAGTTGGTATATCTAAGATAAACTAATTAGATATTAAAAATCAATATTCAAAGATTTTTTTGTACCAAGGCTTAATTAACTGTAGTCATTTTTTTAGACCACGTAATAGCGTCTTCAAGGCTATTAAAAACATCTGTTGGGATATCAGCGAAGGTCTTTTCGAGACATGCGATTTTGTGATTTACTGGATCATATGTCACTATGGCGTATCCTTTAAGATTTGGAAATTTTTCTGAAGATCCATGAATTCTGGTGGGTTTGAAAGAATATGAATTAACTCTATTGGAAATGTAAGTATAAGGAATCGTTCCTTTGTAATAGGTTTCGATTAATTGATATAGTTTCTTTCCACTTTCAAAGTTAAGGTCAGATCCTTCATTTACTTCGCCAACCACAAAATTTTCATAGAAATAAAACATTCCTATGTCGATTTCATGCTTTTGTATAAGTGAACCTTCAAAGTTTTTAACCATTTTAATCTATTTGTATTGCTAAAATATGTAATAAATATGAAAATTATGGTTTGACCTTATTCTTGTTGAGGTAAATATTTTTATTTTTGATTGATAAAACCTCTTATTTTCGTTTTGAGAGGAGGGAAATTGGGAAAATAAAAAAAACAGAAAAATTTACGAAGCTATTATTGGTGGTTCGGTAAATAATTTGTTAATTTGCACCCTGTTTTGAAATAATACCAAAATTAAGAAGAGATGTCAAGAGTTTGCGAGCTTACAGGTAAAAAAGCAATGGTAGGAAACAATGTTTCTCACGCGATGAATAAAACAAAACGTAAATTCAATGCGAATTTGATCAAAAAACGTTTTTATATTCCAGAAGAAGATAGATGGGTAACCCTTAAAGTGTCTACTTCAGCATTAAAAAATATAAATAAGAATGGGATCTCTGCTGTTTTAAAAGAAGCAAGAGCAAAAGGTTTTTTAACTAAATAATCTCTATTTTTAAAAGATATACAAATGGCAAAGAAAGGCAATAGAGTACAGGTAATTTTAGAATGTACAGAGCATAAAGCTTCTGGTAAACCAGGTACATCAAGATATATTACTACTAAAAATAAGAAGAACACACCTGACAGAATGGAGCTAAAGAAATTTAATCCTGTTCTAAAGAAAATGACTGTTCATAAAGAAATTAAATAATAAGACATGGCAAAGAAATCAGTAGCATCGTTACAGACAGGATCAAAGAGATTAACTAAGGCCATCAAAATGGTAAAGTCTCCAAAGACAGGGGCTTATACTTTTGTAGAGTCTATCATGGCTCCAGAAGCTGTAAATGACTTTTTAAAGCAAAAGTAGTTTCCCTTTTAAAATCTTTTAAAAAGAAGCCGTTTCAATTGTATTGAAATGGCTCTTTCTTTTTATATTTAGGTAATCTAATTAGATAAATTCATTTTTTTGAATTTATAGTATATTGAATTAATAGAAATGGGACTTTTTAAGAATATATTTTCTTCAGAAAAAAAAGAAACGCTAGATAAAGGGTTAGAAAAATCTAAAACGAGTTTTTTTTCAAAATTAAGTAAAGCTGTAGCCGGTAAATCTAAAGTAGATGACGAGGTGCTGGATGAACTTGAAGAGGTTTTGGTGTCTAGTGATGTTGGTGTAAAAACTACAATAAAGATTATTGAAAGAATTGAAGGGCGTGTAGCAAAAGATAAATATTTAGGAACAGAAGAGTTAAACCAAATATTACGTGAAGAGATCGCTAATTTACTATCAGAAACCAATGTTGGAGAAGCTGTAGATTTTGAAATTCCTCAAGGTAAGAAGCCGTATGTTTTAATGGTGGTAGGAGTTAATGGAGTTGGTAAGACAACTACAATAGGTAAATTGGCTCATCAGTTTAAAAATAAAGGCTTGAATGTTGTTTTAGGTGCTGCAGATACTTTTAGAGCGGCAGCTATTGATCAATTACAGGTTTGGGCTGATAGGGTAGATGTTCCTATTGTAAAACAGGCAATGGGAAGCGATCCTGCTTCTGTAGCGTTTGATACATTACAATCTGGAGTTAATCAAAATGCCGATGTTATTATTATTGATACGGCAGGAAGGTTGCATAATAAGGTTAATTTAATGAATGAATTAACAAAAGTGAAACGAGTAATGCAGAAAGTAGTTGAGGATGCTCCGCATGATGTATTATTAGTTTTAGATGGTTCTACTGGTCAAAATGCTTTTGAACAGGCAAAACAATTTACAGCAGCTACCGAGGTGAATTCTTTAGCGGTAACAAAACTTGACGGAACCGCAAAAGGAGGAGTTGTTATTGGTATTAGTGATCAATTTCAGATTCCCGTAAAATATATTGGAGTAGGTGAGGGTATTGAAGATCTTCAGGTATTTAATAAGTATGAGTTTGTTGACTCATTTTTCAAATAAGAAGATGTTGTAAAGTATACATTTTTCATCTAAGTCTAATGTCTTGCTTCTACTAATTTTGTAGTCACAAGTGATTTTTTACATAAATAAACCTTCAAGAAATTGAAGGTTTATTCCCAATTCACATAATCTTTATTGTAAATAATTCCCGTTATACAAAGACTGTGATTATAAGTATGGGGCAATATATTGGGATTGGTTAGCTTGTTTTAAGTAGAACTAGATATGCCATAAAGATGCAATATATAACTAAAAAAGCTCCACTTATTAATATTCTGTATTTTGACATGATTTTAATAGTTTTTGACGTGGGTTTGTGTTTCGGTCTTAACAATTGTGGTAGTAGTGATTGATTTTTTTTTAGAGGTGATCAATATTGTTATAAAGAATAGCATTGAAAAAATAAATAATAGACTTATTATGGTTTTTAGTTTGTTTTTCATAATTCAAGGGGTGTATGGGGTTTTATTATGATAACAGTATATTATTTTGATTTAAAAAACAGTTGATCTTTACTTACGCCATTATCTTCTCTTTCTAATTGTATTTGGTTTTCTTTTATTTTTTTTATGTTCCAGATACCGTTAAGTTTATCTAAAGGTGTTTCCGTACCAAAATCAAAACGAACTTCTTTTTTTCCTTCAGAGGTAGTAGATATAAACCAAGTACCGTTAGTTGTTTCTCGAGTAACTTCATTTTCAATGACTAGAGTATTGCTTTCAGAAAAATCGAATATAAAATCTTTGTAATTTTTTGATTCATTACTTTCATTATCCTTATACTTCAATACTTCCCAATTTTTGCTAATAAGAATTTCCGAGAATTCATCATCGTCGTCGTCGTCATCGTCATCATCGTCATCATCGTCATCATCGTCATCATTACCATTATCACAGTTATTTGCGATAGCTGTTTCAATAGCATCTTCTAGATTTTCAAGATCATCAATTCTAATTTCAGAATCGTTAGAGAGAAGTATTGTAATCGGAAAGTCGATATTTACAATGTCTTCTTTATCTAAATTTTTGATGTATAGATGTAAGTCTCTATCGTTTTTGAAGGTTATAGTTGTTATTAATTCACTTTGAACATTAAAAGCAGATGCAGAAAACGGATATTCATAATCAAGGCAAACTATGTGCTCATCATCATTGTCTTTACTTTCATTACAATCATTAACAAGTTGTTCAAATTGATCTATAGTGTTTACTATGGTTTCAGAAAAATCGGTAAATATAACTGTGATTGGAAAACTAAAAATAATCTCATCAGAATCGTCAAAAACATCTTCTAACAATTCTAGCTCATCATCAGAGTTAATAGTAATTTCTTGCCCATTAGCGGTTATTGTATATGGTAGCGAAATGCTAAAGCAATTTGAGCGATCTATACCATCATCAATGGACCCATCATTAGAAGTGGTTCGCAACATTAAGTTTGCTATTTTAGAATTAGCCTTTAGTAATTGGTTATCTGCATTGGGTTGTGTAACTTCATCTGATTCACTTCTACACGAAGTGGCAAAAACCACTAAAAATAGTGTAATAGTATATAGAATTGAATTGATCTTAATGTTCATGACGTATAATCCTTTCAAAATGATTGGTATAATTATAACAACTAACTTATAAAAAATCCTTTTTTCTTTTTCTTTTTTTTACATTTAACCTTAACAAAATCGTCATAATGCCAAAAGACCTACATGAAAATGTCTGTTCGGAAAAGATATTTTCAAAGATCTACAATACCTATTCAAAGGATTTATATAATTATCTATATTATAAATATGGTGAGTCTCTTGGGCCTAATGATAAGATGCAAGATGCTTTTATCAAGCTGTTAGATAATTGTAAAAAAGTTACTCCTGCCAAAGCCAAAGGTTTTTTGTTTAGTGTTGCAAAAAATATGATGTTGAATGAAATTAAACATCAAAAAGTTGTATTAAGGTATAGGGAAATTAAACCCAAAGAATATACAAATGAATCTCCAGAATTTATTATTGAACAAAAACAATTCTTACGTAAATATCAAAATGCTTTAGCCGGACTAACAGAGGACCAAAGAGTTGCCTTCTTGTTAAATAAAGTAGAAGGAAAAAAGCACTCCGAAATTGCCGAAATGCTTGGAGTTACGCGAAAGGCTGTAGAAAATAGAATTTATACGGCTTACAAAAAACTTAAGAATGAAATAGAAGGATTTAAATAAATTTTAAATTTTTAAAGGAAAAACAAATACTTGGTTGTTTTATATATAGAAGCACGATAAAAATGGATAAAGAATATCTTTTAAAGAAATGGTTAGCAGATGATTTAACGCCTTCTGAAGCTAAAGCTTTTGAAGCGTTAGATGATTATAAAGCACACATAAAAATACTTGACGATGCTCAATTTTTTAAGGCTTCTGAAGTTTCTGAGATTGTAGGCTTAGAAGAGTTTTATGAAAAGATAAATAGTGCTCCTACCCATTCAGATACTACCATATGGTACAAACCTCTTTTAAGAGTAGCAGCTATTGTAGCAATTATACTTGGTGTAGGATCTTTTTTCTTCTTTGATGGAGACGCAAATGTTGGTTCTTTGGCAAGTGAAAAAATTTCTGTAACACTTCCTGATGAATCAGCTGTGGTATTAAATGCAAAATCAAATATTATATATAATAAGCGTGATTGGAACGAAAAACGAGAAGTAGTTCTTGATGGTGAAGCTTTTTTTAAAGTAACTAATGGATCTACCTTTGATGTAATTACAAATGCCGGTAAGGTAAGTGTTTTGGGAACACAATTCAATGTCAAAAATCGTAAGGGATATTTTGAAGTACAGTGTTTCGAAGGCTTGGTAAATGTGCAATACAATGGTGATGCTAAAAATTTACCAGCAGGATCTACGTTTAAAGTTGTAAATGGGGTAGCAACTTCTGATGCTACCTCAGATAACGAACCGAAATGGATTAATAATATAAGCGATTTCAAAAGTGTCCCATTCCATGAAGTTATTCAAGAATTTGAAAGACAGTACGATGTTATTTTTTCATTAGAGAATATAAATACTTCGCGTATATTTACTGGAGGTTTTGTACATACTAATATAGAAGATGGGTTAAAATCCATAACTTTACCTCTAGATTTGGAATATAAAATTGATTCAAAAAAGCATATTACATTATATAAAAGTAAACTATAGTTGGCATGCTATTGCCGCACTATGGTTGTTGTTTTGTATTTTCTCTTCTCATGCACAAGACATTGATAATAAAATAGCACTGATCGATGTTATTTCGGATTTAGAAGATCGCTTTCAATACAAGTTTACATTTGCAGACGATACTATTGAAGGAATTTTTGTACCTCCCCCTAACGTAGAATATTCTTTTGAAGAAGTTTTAAAATTTCTTGATTTACAAACTAATTTAAGATATAGCATACTCGCAAATAACTTTGTGTCCATAAACAAGAAGAGCTCTTCTTTCGTAATTTGTGGAGTTCTTAAAGATAATTACACCAAATCTTTTCTTCAAGGCGCTTCTGTGCAAGGAAAAAAAACAGCCGTTATTAGCAATTCAAATGGAGAGTTTGAACTCGAGGTTTTTGCTGATACCGAAACTATTATTATTGGTCATTTGGGATATAATACGTTATACCGACTTGCAAATTCTTTTGTTGTCAATGAGTGCTCTGAAATTTTTATGGATGTTAAAACAGAAACATTATCAGAAGTAATACTTAGTAATTATATAGTTAAAGGTATTGATAAGACCAGTGATGGAAGCTTTCAAATAGACTATAAAAATTTTGGTATTCTTCCAGGACTTATTGAGGCAGATGTTTTACAAACCGTACAGGCATTGCCAGGGATCCAAAGTGCAGATGAAACAGTTTCTAATATTAATATACGTGGCGGTACTCATGACCAGAATCTCATACTTTGGGATGGAATAAAAATGTATCAATCGGGTCATTTTTTTGGGTTAATATCTGCTATAAATCCATTGATCACCAGAAAAGCAAAGTTGCTAAAAAATGGAACTAGCCCAGAATTTACAGATGGAGTTTCTGGAACTATGATAATGAATACTGATACTGCGATTAATGATGATTTTAGAGCAGGTATAGGTGTTAATATGATTAATACCGATGTTTTTTCTGATATTCCTTTAGGAAATAAATCTTCTATACAAGTGACAGCGAGAAAATCAATTCGAGATATAGCAGAAACACCAACTTATTCTCAATATTCCGATAGAATTTCGCAGGACAGTGAGGTCGAAGGTCAAAATTTCTTAACCTCAGACATTGGTTTCGATTTTTATGATGTCAACCTGCGATGGAATTATAATGTAACCCATAAGGATAAACTAAGAATAAATTTTTTGACCATTAACAATGAACTCGTTTTTTCAGAAAATGCAACAATAGATAATACTCTGATATCTAGACAGAGTAGCTTAAGTCAGAATAGCTTTGCCGGAGGTGTATGGTATCAAAGAAATTGGAATGATAAGTTTAGATCAGTGTTGCAGATATACGAAACAGATTATATCCTTAAATCCATTAATGCTAACCTTCAACAAGAACAACGGTTTTTACAAAAAAATACTGTGTCTGAAACAGGTCTTAAGTTAAAGGGGTATTATGATTTCAATGATAAGATTACTTTTTTAAATGGTTATCAATTTATAGAGACGGGAGTGTCTAACCTTAATGACATAGATTCTCCTGTTTTTAGAGAAAAAAGAGATAGAGTTATACGTACCCATAGCCTATTTTCTCAAATACATTATACACCTCATAGATCTGCTTCTTTTAATTTAGGAGTTCGTTATAATTATAATGATAAATTTAATACGCATATCGTAGAGCCCAGGTTAAGTTATAATCAAGAAGTCTTCAAGTATTTTAATATAGAAATATTGGGAGAATTTAAACATCAGAACACATCACAGATTATAAATTTTCAAAATGATTTTTTAGGGATAGAAAAAAGAAGATGGGTACTATCTAACGATGATGATATCCCGGTAATCAAAAGCAGGCAAATCTCCTTAGGTTTACAATACAATAGATTTGGTTGGCTTGTAAATGCCGAGGGATACTACAAAAAAGTTAAAGGCATAACTGCAAGAAGTCAGGGATTCCAGAATCAATACGAATTTGTTCGTGCTATTGGCGATTATACAGTAAAAGGAGTTGATTTTTTATTGAATAAAAGATACAAGAATTTGAGCACATGGATGAGTTATTCTTATGCACATAACGAGTATCTTTTTGAAACCTTTGAAGAACGTAAGTTTCCTAATAATATTGAAATTACGCATTCTGTAACATTGGGATCCTCGTATTCTTTTCGTGATTTTAAAATTTCTGCAGGTCTGAATTGGAATTCAGGATTGCCAACGACTAGACCAATTCCGGATAGTCCAATTGCTTCCAATCAAATTAATTATCAAAGCTCAAATAGTAGTAGGTTAGACGAGTATCTTAGAATTGACCTATCAGCAACATATGATTTTAAAATTAGCAAAAATATTCAGGCACATACGGGGTTTTCGATATGGAATCTTACAGATAGACAAAATGTGATCAATAATTATTATCGAATTAATGAACAAAACCTACCTCAGGAAGTAATAGAATCATCTCTAAGTATTACTCCAAATGCTACATTTAGAGTGTCTTTTTAGAGGTTAGGAATGATTAGTTAATTAGTAAATTAATTTTTTCCCATAAACTATTATCAAAGCTTGATGGACCCAATAATGATTCTCCTGCATTGTCCCCCATTCTTACAATAACAAGATTCTGACTTGGAACGATATATAGTTTTTGATCATCTTTACCTAGACCAGCAATAAGATCGTCTGGAGCATTTGGTATTAGTTTTCCGGGAAATTCTATTTCAGCAGCAGGTGTTCTAAAGCTATTTTTTCCATTCAACCACCATAAATATCCATAGGCTTGATTTAAATTTTGTGACATAGTAGTCATCTCTTTAAAAAAATCTTGATCGGACAAAATCTCCTCTGTATCCCAGGAACCATTATTCAAATTTAATAAGCCAAAACGCGCCATGCTTCTGGCTGTACTATAATAAATATTAGCAAATCCAAAACTTAACCAAGTGCCATTCATACCAATTCTGTTTTTTATTTTGGTATCAAAATAGCTTTCAAAATTTTGATTTGCGGCTCCAGATACTATGTCGGTTAAGACTGTATATGTAGCATTGTGGTAATACCAAAAAGTACTCGGTTTGTTTAGATAGGTTAGGCAGTCGCTATTTGTGCAATTTTGGTTAGAAACATTATAATCTAACCCGGTGGTCATGGTTAAATGATTTTTAATAGTAATCATGTTTTCCTGTTCACTGGTGAGTGTAGCCCATCCGGTACCCAAGTAGTTATGTGAAGCCTCATTAATACTTAATAAATTTTCTTGTTGTGCGACTCCAATAGTAAATGCGGTTAAGGTTTTTCCAGCAGAATACCATGGATTATTATCTTCTGCGGTGGCCCCATTAAAATATTTTTCTATTACTATTTTACCGTTCTTAAGGATAATAAAAGCTTTAGTAGACTTTTCTTTTAAAAAATCATACAGTTGTTGTTCATTATTTGAATTCCATCCCAAATCTGATACAGAAACGGTTTGCCATGAGTTGGTGTCTATTGGAGGGAAATAGAGTGCTGAAACGTCTAAAGGGTTGGGGTTTTCAGAATTTTGATTAATTATTTCAGAGGTACTATCAGAACATGAAATATTAAAAAAAATCATGACGAGTATTAGCATAAAAATCTTATTCATAAACAAGGGCTTTGTAGGTTAAGACTATACAATATACAAAAGGTTTAACAAAGGCTATCTTTAATATTTAGAGATATTAGATTTATAGTCGATACTTTACTTAATCGTTGTATCTTTGCACACCTTTATTCAAAAGATATGAGAACAAAGAGCCTGAAGAAAAATAAAATTAACGTAGTTACCCTTGGTTGTAGTAAGAATGTCTATGATAGCGAAGTACTTATGGGGCAGCTTAAAGCAAACAATAAAGAAGTTGTACATGAAGAGGAAGGGAATATTGTAGTTATTAATACCTGCGGCTTTATCGCAAATGCAAAAGAAGAATCTGTAAATACAATCCTCGAATACGTACAGAAAAAAGATGAAGGTGTAGTTGATAAAGTTTTTGTTACAGGATGTCTGTCAGAGAGATACAAACCAGATTTAGAAGAAGAAATTCCAGATGTAGATCAATATTTTGGAACTACTGAACTTCCAGGGCTATTAAAGGCATTAGGAGCAGACTATAAACATGAGTTGATCGGAGAACGATGTACTACTACGCCAAAAAATTATGCCTATCTTAAGATTGCCGAAGGATGTGATCGTCCATGCTCTTTTTGTGCCATTCCTTTAATGAGAGGGAAACATAAATCTACGCCTATTGAAGAGTTGGTAGTAGAAGCAGAAAAACTTGCCACGGATGGGGTTAAAGAATTAATATTAATTGCCCAGGACCTTACGTACTATGGTTTAGATTTATATAAAGAAAGAAAACTTGCCGATTTACTCAAAAAATTGGTAAAAGTTGAAGGTATAGAATGGATTCGTTTACATTATGCATTTCCTACTGGTTTTCCTATGGACGTATTGGAAGTAATGAAAGAAGAAGATAAAGTGTGTAACTATATCGATATACCTCTTCAGCATATAGCAGATCCTATATTAAAATCGATGCGTCGAGGTACTACAAAGGCAAAAACCACAAAACTTTTAGAAGAGTTTAGAGGTGCTGTACCCGAAATGGCAATTCGTACTACACTTATTGTAGGATATCCTGGTGAAACACAAGAAGACTTTGAAACTCTTAGAGATTGGGTTAAAGAAATGCGTTTTGAGCGATTAGGATGCTTTACATATTCGCATGAAGAAAATACTCATGCTTATAATCTGGAAGATGATGTGCCAGAAGAGATAAAAATGCAACGTGCAAATGAGATCATGGAAATTCAATCTCAAATTTCTTGGGAATTGAATCAACAAAAAATTGGACAAACTTTTAAGATCGTTATTGATCGCAAAGAAGGAAACTATTTTGTAGGTCGTACCGAGTTTGATTCTCCAGATGTTGATAATGAAGTGTTAATCGATGCTTCAAACTTTTATCTTAAAACAGGTGAGTATACTACGGTTAAAATAATTGAAGCAGAAGATTTTGATCTTTATGGAGAACCGATATAGTTCTAAAGATTAATTTGGATGATTTTTTACAAAAGAAAAAGGAAGCTTAGTGGTAAGCTTCCTTTTGTAATCTTAATAGGATCTTTTATTTTAGGGCTAACTCAAATACAAAGAGAACTATTATGATTTGGGGTATTATATATGATGTAAGATTATCCTACAGTGTTGAATTCTAAACCTCCATCAGTTTCGTTATACTGATCGATGATTTTTTCTTGGTCTGTATCTGGAGTTAAACCAGGGGTGTTTTCTCTTGATAATGTTGCATCTTCAAATGATTCTGCTTCACAAGAAAAAAGTGCAATAGCTATAACTAGTAGAAGTGGTAATTTTTTAATCATCTTTTTTAAATTTTTGTTTTTTTTTGTTCGTTAAATTCGGCGGCAAATGTATGTAAAATAGTAAAGCAAAATCTTAAAGATTTACTAATGAAAGGCTTGTAATCTATAGGGATAGTGAAGTGTGAATTAAGAAGTTTGTAACGGAGTTAAGGGAATGACTTCGGAAATAATAACACTCTAAAGGAATCGAGTGAGTTTTGTTTAAATTTTGATCAATTTTATTGAAAAAAAAGAAATCTAAAAAAGGGTTTAAAAACCAGTATTATTAACAATTTGATAACATTGGGGCTATTTTTTAGTTTAGTATTGATGTATATTCAGTGTAACGTATGTTTAATTGATAATAATTCATTTTATTGATGATGAATATGTCGCCTTCTTAATAATTGTGAAGAGCATAAATTGATTTCATAATTTACAAAGCTTTATGCATTTAATATAGTCAGTTTTTGCCAGATTTTTCTACTTAAGCCTGTAGTGAGAATTTCAATTTCATTTACAGCTCTTACAACAGATTCATCGGGCAAGCTTTGAGAATATAGTGCAGCAACTTTTCCAATAAGCGCTGCAGTTTCAGAACAGTAATCAAGATAGCGTTGAAGTTCAAACTTTGTAAGTGATCGTTTTGGAGAATTTTGTGTTGCAGTTTCGGGTAAATCTGCTACATATGGATCTTTCGTTAATTGATGCATGTCTATAACGTGTGCAATTACTCGCAATTGATTTAGAGAAGTAAGAGCTCGTTTCGTTTTTAATCTTGATTCCAGAGATATAAGAAAAAATATTGCTGCACCAATCAATATAATGTCGTTAAATATAGCCTCAGAAATTGTAACCACATTGGCCAATGTAGTATTTTCGATTTCTAGATCTATATATGTAATACTATAAAGTAGTCCTCCAAGACCAATTAATATAATTAGATAAGAACATATTCTTAATGCAATATTTGGGGTAGAAATCCAGTCAATATTGCGTTTACTTTGTTGAGCGACATGTAAGAATTGGAGGCAAACATCTTTAAGAGAAGATTCGGGAAAGCGATCTGAGATTCGCTTTTCTAATAAATCAATGGTTTTAATAATCTTTTCTGGTTTTAAAACTATCGCTTCATTCATAAGCGGCAATATATATAAAATATTAAACTAAAAAAGCACACAAAACGATTTTAAAGTCGTTTTGTGTGCTTTTAAATACATCTTTTATAATAAAAAGTTTAGTTTACCGGAAAACCACGATCTTTCATCAAAGCTTCGATTTTAGCATCACGTCCTCTAAATTTTTTATATGCTTCAGCTGGATCCATAGCGTTACGTGGTGCAAATAAGTATTTTACTAGTTTAGAGGCAACTTCTTTATCATAGAATCCTCCAGGGGCTTCGGCAAAAGCTTCTGCAGCATCCGAAGTTAATACATCAGCCCACATATAACCATAGTATGCCGTTGCGTACCCTTCACCCGAAAAAACATGCCCGAAATGCGGTGTTCTATGACGCATTACGAGTTCTTTTGGCATTTTGAGTGCTGCCAAAGTTTCTCTTTCAAATGTGTCTATATCTATGTTACTTGGATCGGCCAGATGTAGCTTCATATCTATAATTGCAGAGGCTAAATATTCTGTTGTAGCAAAACCTTGATTAAAAGTAGCAGCCTTTTTTACTTTATCAATTAACGATTTTGGCATTGGCTTTCCTGTCTTATGGTGCACCAAATAATTGTCAATTACTTGATCGGTAGATAGCCAACGTTCTAATAATTGTGATTGAAATTCGGTATAATCTCTTACACCACCGTTTAATGTAGGATATCTTACTTCAGAAGAGAAAAAGTGCAACGCATGACCAAATTCATGAAAAAACGTTTCGGCGTCATCCCAAGAAACCAATACCGGTTCTCCAGGAGCTGGTTTTACAAAGTTTGAGTTATTTGATCCTAATACATTTTTTTTACCGTCAAAAGTTGTATGGCTTCTATATGTTGTTGCCCAAGCGCCTGATCGCTTACCCGTTCTGGCAAAAGGATCGAGGTACCAAAGTCCAATATGTTCTCCTGAAGTTTTGTCGTTTACTTCCCAGACTTTTACATCTTCATGAAATACAGGAACCTTTCCTGGTTCTGTAGGTGTGAATTTAAAATTGAATAATTCACCAGCAACAAAGAACATGGCTTCTCTTAGTTTATCTAGTTGTAGGTATTGTTTAACTTCGTCAGAATCGAGGTTATACTTTTTCTTTCTAACTTTTTCGGCATAGTAGCGATAGTCCCAAGGTTCAATAGTAATCTTATCTCCATTGGCACTAGCTATTGATTGCATATCTGCCACTTCTTCTTTTACACGTGCAATAGCTGCAGGCCAAACGGCATTCATTAATTTATTGGCATTTTGGGGGTTCTTTGCCATTCTATTCTGTAATCTCCAATCGGCATAATTTTCATACCCTAATAGAGCAACACGTTCTTTTCTTAATTTTAAAATTTTGGCAATATTTTCATTGTTGTCGTATTGATCTCCATTATCTCCTCTAGAGTAATAGTTCTTCCATACTTTTTCTCGTAATTCTCTCTCGGTAGAATAGGTGAGAAAAGGATCCATAGAAGAACGAGTATTGGTTATTGCGTATTTTCCTTCTTGACCACGATCTTTTGCTGCTTTAGCATACGATTTGATTAAAGATTCAGACAAGCCTCCCAACTGATCTTTGGTAATGTAAGTGACATATCCTTCTTCATCGGCCAATACATTGTTAGAGAAACTGGTATATAATTCTGATAATTCTTTATTAATTTGAGCATAGCGTTGTTTTTTTTCTTCATCTAACTCTGCTCCTCTCATGGCATAATTTTCATATATAAGTTGAACCACTCTTTGTTGGTCATCTTCAAGTGGAGTCTTTAAAGAGTTTTCATAAACCGCTTTAATACGTTGAAATAATTTAGTGTTTTGAAAAATCTTTGATCTAAATTCGGATAATTTAGGAGCCATTTCTTTTTGAATTTCTCTAAATTCTGGAGATGAGGTGTTACTTCTTAAAATTCCGTAATATGTAGAAACTCGGTCAAATTGTGCACCAGATTTTTCCAATGCTACAATTGTATTGTCAAAAGTAGGAGCATCAGGGTTATTTACAATGTCTTTAATCTCCTTAAGATTGATTTCCATTGCTTTTAATAATGCAGGTTTAACGTCGGTAATATTCATCTTATCAAATGCAGGAGTGCCTCCAAAAGGACCGGTCCATTCTGCAAGTAATATGTTTTCCGTTTTTTCTGATGTCATTGCTTTTACAGGTTCTTTCTTTTGATTACAACTAGAAATAAGGACAATAAGAGATAGTGTTATTGTCTTCAGGGTAATTGAAATATATGAATTGCTCATGAGTATTTATTTTAAAGTCTGAATTTATTATTGTTTGTCAAAAAGATAGCGTTAACAAAGAAAAGCTTTCCATTTTCCCAAAAGGATCTAAACAGCGGATTATCTACCATGTATATGATACTTCCGCTTCCAATTCTGGTTTCACCAAAAACCAAAGAATTATTCAGGTTTTTTAAAGCGTCTTTTCCTGCAAAACCCGATATGTTTTTTGGAGCTTGTATATAGGCTATATTATATCCCTTTTTGAGAAGTTTGTATGAATTGCTTCCTAACTTAAGACTAAAATAAGTGTCTTCATATCCAAAAGCCATTGGGTGTGAGGTGTCTACTTTGGTTTTAAAAATACTACCGGTAATAAAATCTTTTACACTCTCACGCTCACGTTGGTCATATGGAGTAAGATTGCCAATAGAATCTTTTTTCTTCTCTTCCGGTTTGTTTTTTACAAGTTCAAAACCTTCTTTGCTAACAAAAAAATCTACAGCATTAGCAATAGCAATTATTTTACCACCATTTTTTGCCCATTTATTTACTTGTTGCCATATGTTTTCTTTACTTAAAAAATCACTATACCTACCATTAGGTATAATTAATACATCGTATTTGCTTAGATTAATTTTTTCGAAATAATCAGTATCTATTGATGTGATAGGAAACTTGAGTTGTTGTTCGAAGAAATGCCATATTTCACCATAACTTAATGATGAAGTATGATTTCCCTTTAATACCGCTACACGTGGTTTATTAATTAGTTTTACATCTGGAGAGCCAAAATCAACTCCTGAGGAAGCAAAACTAGATGGCGCCGCATGTAGTTTTCTATGATGCTTGTTTGCAATATCAGTAACAACTTTATCATAATTTTTGATCTTGCGATTATCACTTTTGGTAATCACTAGACTTCCTTTTTTGAAATTGATTCCATTGTTGGAAAAATCTTTCTCGCTGAAACGCACTCTAACATTATTTTGTAATAAATCTGCCATAAAAACAGCATCGTTCAAGCTGTTCCATTTTGCGATATATCCTGCTCCTGAGGGTGTGGTAGTATTGTTTATATTATTTTTGGTCTTAGCGTTTTTTGCTGGAATTAATGAAGAAGATGCAATTGCTTCTAGACCATATGCATGAGGTACACTCCATGCAGTGATATCATAGGTAAGAGGATTACTTAATTTTGCATTAGGTTCAAAAAGAACTTTTACCATTTTCCCTTTTGGCTGATTGGTACTTACTACCAAAGCACCATCTGCATTAATACTTCCTGATTTATTATCTCTAAAATTAAATCCTGAAACCTTGGATGTATTGGTGAAACCATATTTTATGTCGTGTTTATCAAGCAACTTTGTGAGTGCATTGATCTTGTCAGATTCACCTTTCAGTACATAGCTTTTATATTTAAGATTTGAGTTGTTAAAAAAACTATTGAACTCTGTATTAAGTTTTGTGGCATTTTTTGAAGAAATCTCTATTGTCGATAAGCCAGTTGTGGTATGATGTAATGCGCGATCTTTAAGAGTAAGTACATATCCTTCATCGGTTTGAATGCCTAATCCAGCACGACCATGCCCGGCTTGTTCATAGGTCATCCCGATGGCTCCCATAAACGTAGGATATGTGTCACCATAACTGGGGTATAATAGATCAAATCGTTCACGAGTAAAGAATAACCAACCTTCCGCATCAAAATATTTAGCGTGATTTTTACCTATTTGAGTCTGAAAATCCCGCTGCCATGGAGTGATAATTTCATGAAAAGGTTCTGCGGCAGGAGCAAAGTAATAAGGTTCATTAATACCTTGTTCGTGAAAATCTACATGAATATGAGGCATCCACTGATTGTATATTTTTAAACGCTGTTCTGATTCTGTCTGCGTTGCCCAGGCCCAATCTCTATTTAAGTCAAAAAGATAGTGATTTGGTCTTCCTCCAGGCCACGGTTCATTATGCTCTGTAGCATTTTGATCAATATTATATGGTGCGGCTTTTGTCTGATTATACCAATTAACATAGCGATCGCGACCATCGGGATTTATGCAAGGATCCATAATCACTACTGTGTTTTTGAGCCAATCAGATTTTTTATTAATCAATTCATAAATGGTTTGCATAGCGGCTTCTGTGCTGGAGGCTTCATTACCATGTACATTATAACTTAACCAAACCACAGCGATGTTTGGAGATGCATCTCCCTTTACAATCCCTGTGTTTTTAAGATGATCCAGTCGTATATTCTCAATTTTTTTTAAGTTTTCTTCTGAAGAAATAATAGCATAGGTTAGTGGTCTTCGTTCATTTGTTTTTCCATAAGTGTGATATGTAACCTTGTCGGAGTGGTTAGCAACATGAGAGAAATAATTAATGACATCATTATGACGTGTAAATTGATCGCCGATAGCATAACCCAAAAATTCAGAAGGTGATTGTAATTTGTGTTGTGAAAATGTAGCAGAATTTATTACGACAAATAGCGTAAATATTAGTTTTTTCATTGACTGATTAAAATTTTAAAGCGGTAAATTACCGAGTTAAATTTAGGATATAATCTGTATTAACTAAAATTTAGGATTTACAATCACAATCTAATGTATATTTAACGTCTAAAAAAAGTGTAGTATATGCCTAGTGACTGTATTCCCTTTAGAGATACGAATTACTTTTCACCCCTTATTTGTGATTATTTAGATCAAAAAGCTGAATTACAGCCTTTTTATAATCGCTTTCCCGAGATACAAAATTTTGAAGCTCAAATCGCAGAGAAACAACAATCGTTTTCTAATGAGCATAGAAAAGTATTGGTTAATGCGCTAAAGGAACAATATCATAATTTCGATTGTTCTAAAACGACATTGAAAAATGTAAATTTATTAGAGCAATCCTCAACGTTTACCATTACTACGGGTCATCAATTAAACCTTTTTACGGGTCCACTATATTTTTTGTACAAAATTATATCGACCATAAATCTTACTAAGGCGCTAAAAGAAAAACACCCTAATTATGATTTTGTGCCAATATATTGGATGGCTACAGAAGATCATGATTTTGATGAGATTAATTATTTTAACTTATCAGGGAAAAAGATACGGTGGAATCGCCCTGATGGCGGAGCCGTTGGTGTTTTTGATACTATGGGCTTAGATAAGGTTTTTGAGATTTTTTCTTCTGAAATTGGCTCAGGAAGAAATGCCGAACAACTAAAATCACTTTTTAAGAATGCGTATATAACTCATAATAACCTTGCAGATGCTACCCGATATCTTGCTAACGAGTTGTTTGGTGATTATGGTTTGGTTATTGTTGATGGAAATGATCATGAGTTGAAACGACTGTTCATTCCATATATCGAAAAAGAACTTGAGCAGGTTTCTTATCGAACAGTAATGCGAAAAGCGAATGAACTGGCTAACCTAGGGTATAAAGTACAGGTTAATCCTAGGGAGATTAATTTGTTCTATTTGTCAGAAGGGCTACGAGAACGAATTATAGAGAAAGAAGGGCAGTATTTTGTTAACGAAACTGATATACAATGGACAAAAGATGATCTTTTAAAAGAGATTGCTGAATTTCCAGAAAAGTTTAGTCCTAATGTAATGATGCGGCCCTTGTATCAAGAAGTGATTTTACCAAACCTATGTTATATAGGTGGGGGAGGAGAGTTAGCATATTGGTTTGAGCTAAAGGATTATTTTAAAGCGGTCAACGTCCCTTTTCCTATATTGTTATTGCGTAATTCGGTATTAATTCAAACAAAAAAACAGGCCGAAAAAATTGAAAAGCTCCATATATCAGATATAGAATTGTTTCTAAAACAACATGAATTGATTAATCGGAAAGTGCGTCGGATATCTAATATCGATATTAATTTTAACCCACAACGTAAACATCTAAAAGAACAGTTTGAAGCCATGTATCAATTGGCAGAGCAGACCGATGTTACTTTTAAAAATGCGGTAAAAGCACAAGAGGTGAAGCAGCTTAAAGGATTAGATACACTTGAGAAACGTTTGCTTAAAGCTCAAAGACGTAAGTTGAGTGATCATGTTAAACGATTAACTACCCTCCAAAACGGGTTGTTTCCTAATCAAAGCTTGCAAGAGCGTATTGTTAACTTTTCTGAAATGTATTTAGAGTATGGAGAAGATCTAATTCCGATTTTAGTTGAAAATCTGGATCCATTAAAAGGAGAGTTTCTCGTCTTGAAGATGTGAGAATTAGATGAAATATCAATTATGGCACTAGATAGGTGCCATTCCAACGATCGTCTTCTCTTTTAAATAATACTCTAATATGATTAGGGCGTTGCAAGCGTAAAAATTCTATACGACGCGGGATTATCTTGATTGCAGAGAAAAAATGTTTGTCTTCTAAAAAATCAATCTCATCAGGATCTTTTATCTCTTTACCCGGAGCTAATTCTGTCGTATAATCTCTTTTAGATTTTTGCGGAATCTGATCCCAAATCTTTTTTAAGGTGCTATTGTCTTTTATGATTTCTGCCCTAGCGCGAATGGATAATTGAATAAGCCGTTTTGAGTCCATAAAAAGGAGACTTACTTTGTTTTGTTCGTTAATGTGTGTGATTTTTTTTGACCTTTGGTCTGTGTAGACAATAAGATTCAGTTGATCATCTATATCTCTTAAAACGACAGTTCTAAGTCTTGGTGCTCCATTAATATCTGAAGTTGCTAAAGTAAAATATCGAAAAGGATGTCCTGCAGTTTTAGACGCATTTTTAAGGTCATTACAAATAGAAGAGAAGATAATGTTGGTCATAAAACAGGTTAGTTTTAGTTGGCATTCTAAAGTTAGTTAATTTTTAAATGCATTGTTTATGCTTTTACCTTCTAAAAAGAAAGTTAATAACTCACTCTATTCGTTAAAGCAGGTTAATTTTTAACAAAAAACATTAAAAAACTCTATGACTTAAATAATCTTTGAAAATTATCTCATTCAGTATTTCAGGGTTATCAATTTAATTTTATTTTTGCCTATGCAAAACAACAAGGTACTTATTTTAGACTTCGGGTCACAGGTAACACAACTTATTGGGCGCCGTGTGAGAGAGCTCAATATTTATTCAGAAATACATCCATACAATAAACCACCAAAGGATATTGATAGTTATAATGCCGTAATATTATCGGGTAGTCCGCTATCTGTACGAGGAGATAATGCAGCTCATCCAGATCTTAGTGAGATACGTGGTAAAAAACCACTACTAGGGATTTGTTATGGCGCACAATACCTCGCTCATTTTGGGGGTGGAGAAGTAGCAGAATCTAATACGCGTGAGTATGGGCGTGCAAATTTGTCTTATGTCAATAATAATGAGCTATTTCAAAATATATCTGAAGGATCGCAAGTTTGGATGAGTCATAGTGATACTATTAAAAAATTACCAACAAATGGTAAGCTTTTAGCAAGTACCCATGATGTTGAAAATGCTGCTTTCAAAATTGATGGCGAAGAAACCTATGCGATTCAATTTCATCCTGAAGTATATCATTCCAAAGACGGTACAGAACTTTTAAGGAATTTCTTAGTTAATATTGCTGGTGTAGCTCAAGATTGGACTCCTGATTCTTTTGTAGAGGAAACTGTAAATAGTTTAAAAGAGCAGTTAGGAGATGATAAAGTTGTGTTAGGACTTTCGGGAGGCGTTGATTCTTCAGTTGCTGCTATGTTGTTACATAAAGCTATTGGTAAAAACCTTCATTGTATTTTTGTTAATAATGGTTTACTGCGTAAGAATGAATTTTCTACGGTATTAGATCGTTATGAAGGAATGGGGCTAAATGTTAAAGGAGTAGATGCTTCGGCACGTTTTTTGGAAGCTCTTGCAGGAGAAAGTGATCCAGAAAAAAAGCGCAAAGCTATAGGGCGAGTTTTTATTGAGGTTTTTGATGATGAAGCACACGCCATTGAGAATGTTACTTGGTTAGCACAAGGAACAATATATCCAGATGTGATAGAGAGTGTCTCTGTAACGGGTGGACCAAGTGCTACAATCAAAAGTCATCATAATGTAGGAGGATTACCTGATTATATGAAACTGAAAATAGTTGAACCCTTAAAGATGTTGTTTAAAGACGAAGTACGTCGTGTGGGAGCATCAATGGATATGGATAAGGAGTTGCTTGGGAGACATCCTTTTCCGGGGCCAGGATTAGCTATTCGAATACTAGGAGATATTACCAGTGATAAAGTTCGTATTTTGCAAGAAGTTGATGCTATCTTTATTAATGGATTAAAAGAAAATGGTTTATATGATAAAGTTTGGCAGGCAGGTGCAATTTTATTGCCAGTTCAAAGTGTTGGAGTAATGGGTGATGAGCGTACTTATGAAAATTGTGTGGCACTTAGAGCCGTTGAAAGTACCGATGGAATGACCGCGGACTGGGTAAATTTGCCATATGAATTTTTACAAAAAACCTCTAATACAATAATAAACCGTGTAAAAGGCGTTAATAGAGTAGTGTATGATATAAGCTCTAAGCCTCCTGCAACTATAGAGTGGGAATAGTAGAGTTACACAGAGTTTTTAAAGTTAGGGAATAAAAAAAAAGCGACCGAATGAAAAAGTATTTATTAATCTTTCTATTATTAATAATAAGTAATATCGCTTTTGCGCAACAATATAAAAGTCATAAAGTTGCCAAAGGGGAAAATGTATATAGAATAGCCAAACGATATAATACAACTCCAGAGGCTATATATAGAATTAACCCAACAGCCAAAGATGGAATTAAAGAAGGTGAAATCCTGGCGATTCCGGTTACCGATGATCAAGAATATAAAACACATATAGTTGAAAAAGGGGATACCGTGTATAGTTTGTCTAAACAATATGGTATAACCGTTGAGACGATATATATTCTTAATCCAGAGGCTGTTAATGGTATTAACATCAATCAAATCCTTAACGTAGGAAAAATTGAGAAAAAGGACCCTACGGCTATTGACGGATCGTCAGAACAAGGTAAGGATTCGGTATTAGATAGTCTAAAAGCAACTCCAGAAGAGCGTAGTATTATTCGTTTTATAACTCACAAAGTAAAAAGAAAAGAGACATTATATGGTATTGCCAAAAATTATAAAATCACTGTTGAAGATATAAAAAAGCACAATAAAAGATTGTATTCCGAGCAAATCAAAAAAAAGGATAAAATCAGAATACCTGTATATGCTAAAACTCCTACAGTAAAAGATACCGTTGTGGATACCGCAGTTAGCAGGTTAACCACTACCACAAAATACATTGTGCAACCAAAGGATACCCGGTATGGTATTGCACGAAGACATGGTATCACTATTGGCGAGTTAGAGAGACTTAATCCTAACATGGATACTGATTTTCCTATAGGGATGCAAATTACAGTGCCTACCTCTGTTTTTGTGCCAATAAAAGAATCAATACAACCTGGGTTTGAGTTATATGAAGTTAAGCCAAAGGAGACTATTTTTGGTATTCTAAAGCGTACTAGGATTTCTTCTGACTCTTTATTTAAAATGAATCCTTATTTACGAGAAGGGCTTAAGGCAGGTATGGTAATCACAATTCCTAAAGATACATTGGTGGTTGAAGATGTCTCTAAAGTAGGTAAGTATATCAATTTAGAGAATAAATTATACAATTTTAAACCTAAAAAACTGGCTGTAATGCTACCTTTTAGCTTGGATACCTTAGATCTTAATGCCAGACAACAAACCGAAGAGTATCTTAAAAGCAAACAAAGTCTACGAATTTCGTTGGACCTATATAGTGGGATTTTGATTGCTATAGATTCGGCTAGAGCAAAAGGAATTACAACAGAGCTTAATGTTTTTGATACTCAAAAACGTAAGAACAGAAAACATATAAAAGAGTTAATTGATCAAAATAGCTTTGAAGATACAGATGCTGTTATTGGACCGTTGTATCAATCTAACTTAGAAACCGTAGCTGCAGAGCTCAAGAAGTATAATACACCAGTGTTTTCTCCAGCATCGCGTAAAGAGTCGACAATGTATGATAACTTCTTTCAAACAAGGCCTACTAATGCAATGCTTCAGGATAGAATCTTATCATTTGTTGAAAAAGATTCGACGGATAAGAATATTGTAATAATAGTGCAGCAAGGAAAAAAACATGAAGGAATTAAAGAAAAACTTATTGCTAAATTCCCTGGAGCTAAAGTGGCTAAGATAGAAGAAGGAAACTACCTTTATGAAGTGCGACTTAATAAAGTTTTGGATAATGAAAAACCTAACTGGGTTTTTCTGGAATCAAATGATGTAGCCATGATAAGTAATGTAATCCCGTTACTTAATGCTAAATCAGAAAGTCATAAAGTAACCTTGTTTACAACAGATAAAAACAACGCGTTTGATGATGATAATATAAAAAATGAACATCTGTCAAAACTGCATCTGCATTATCCGTCTGTATATAGAGAATTTGATGATACTAATGAAAATGAGAAAGAAAAGACAGTTTCTCTATTTGTAACGAGGTATCGGAAAGCATATAATGTAAATCCTAGCAATTGGGCAGTGCGAGGATTTGATATTGCTTATGATGTTTTAATGCGATTAGGTACAGCAGATGATCTCTATCATGCGGTTTCTTTTGAAGGTACTACACAGTATGTTAAGAATAAATTTAATTACGATAAAAAGCTTTTGGGGGGGTATTATAACAAAGAAGTCTATCTTATTAAGTTTGATGATGATTTAAAGCTTTCAGTAGTTGATTGATTTATAGTTAGTGTTACACTTAGTGTAGCATAAAAAAAACGAAAAATTACAGTATCAATTTTTGAAAAATCAAAATTTATCACTAAATAAATATAGATATTTATAGAAAAAAAAAGATTTTTGTATATCTTTGATATTCTTAAGGTTACCTTCTTTTTTTAATAAAAATTTAAGAGATTTTTACCTTGGCATTATAATTGATTAAATAGCATTGTGTGGTATGTGATGAAGATGAACCACATGCATTGTTCAAAAAAAATATGCATAATTTAAAAAATACGTGTATATTTAGGAGCAAAATGGTAAGACTATTTTAAGGGATATTAACGGTATTTGCCCCATATTGTTATTCTAAGGCCTTGAAATAGAGGAATATTGACTTTTGGTTGGGCATAATTGTTACAATTATGATTAAATACTTTACTATTATTTTATTTTTATTTTTTGCCAACAATAATGGTTATGTCGGAAAGTTCTCATATACTGAAAGAAGCGAATTAGCTTGGTCAGATTTTAGAGGAAGACCACAAATAAGTAGTACTTTTGATGCAAGTGTTAATACTGGGATTACCTACCAATGGTCCTATGGTAAAGATAAAGATGATATTGAATTAAATTATCAAGTTGATAGCTTTTGCTATCCTTCGTTGTCCTGGGTAAAAAGAGGACAAATGTCGGAGCATCTTCTTTCTCACGAACAATTACATTTTGATATTTCTGAATTGCATGCCAGAATCATGAGAAAAAGGCTTAAAGAGTATAAGCCTGGGGGTAATATCAGAAGAGATCTTAATAAAATGTATAAATTAGTGGAGCGTATGAGGATTAATATGCAGGAACGATATGATGAAGAAACGAACCACTCAAAGAATGTTGCAAATCAAAAAAAATGGGAGAAAAAAATTCAAACCCTAATGTGGTATTATAGGGATTATCATAAATAATCTTTTCTCTTCTCTTAACTCAGTGGATAAGCAACTTCAAAAAGACTTCCTAATTAAACTCGCTCATACCAAAATGCCTTTTGGTAAATATAAAGATAGATTTCTGATTGACCTTCCAGAATATTATATTGTCTGGTATCATGGCAAAGGTTTCCCTAAAGGTTTGCTGGGGCAACAATTACAAACCGTTTATGAGCTTAAGTTAAATGGGTTAGAATATTTAGTAAGAAATATTCAAAAATTATAGCCTACATATTTACAAATTGATACCCTGCCAATTCGTTTTCTCTTAAATCAATTTCTGTTTCATTTAATAATATTCCATGTTCAATAAAGGCCTTTAAGTTTGCGAGCCAGAAAGTCCATCCGTTACTACACCCAAAATGAACTCTTAATTTACTTTCGTCATCAGTAGGAATGTCAAATTGAGTTAGCGTAATAATAGTTATATCATTCACTTTTTCTAATAGTACAGACACCTTAGAAGTTTCAAATGTAATTTCTATATAATTTTTTCCATTCGCTTCAAGAACCTTTCCTTCCTCTTTTCCATCCCAGTTGTGCCATTGCCAAATATAGGTGTCGCCTTTTTCAATATGTTCAAGTGGATTTCGAATTTCTCCTTCAGCATTTTTATATGTAGCTTTTTTTAAAAACCAAGAGGAGATTCCGTGTTCGGTGGCCCAAAGATCATATAGTTTTTCAACCGTGGTATGGATGTAAATTTTTTTGGTAAACGAATTCCATTCTAACTTTTCCATAATTAAAAATGATTTGATTGCTGTGAATCAATAAAAATAATAAAAAATGAACTTAATTAATATTAAATATTTGAATTTCAAATATTTACGTGTAATAGGTTTGATTTTGTAATGATTCTGTTACATTTAACTGAAGAAAATAATAAACAAAAAAGTGCTAGATCAAAATCTAGCACTTTAGATAAATTTTTATAACGGATATTTACGATATAGATTCGGTTACTTTAGAAAATATATCAACATCTACTTGGTTTTTTGTAAGATCTTCAAAAGTTTCCCTTTTGCGAATTAAATGCGCTTCTCCTTCATGCCATAATACTTCTGCAGGGCGGAAACGAGAGTTATAATTGCTAGCCATAGAGAAACAATATGCTCCGGCATTTTTGAATGCAATAATATCTCCTTCCGTGATTTCAGAAATTCTTCTATTTGTAGCAAAAGTATCCGTTTCGCAAATATATCCAACAACTGAATAAAATCGTTCTCTCCCATCTGGGTTTGATATATTGACGATCTCATGATGAGAGCCATAAAACATAGGTCTTATCAGGTGATTCAGACCGCTATCGATACCAGCAAAAACGGTAGATGTAGTTTGTTTTACAACATTAACATTTGCTAAGAAATATCCCGCCTCACTAACAAGAAATTTACCAGGTTCGAATCCAAGAGTCAATTCTTTGCCGTATTCTTTGCAAAATGAATTAAAGCGTTTTGTAAGTTTTTCACCAAATTCTTCAATATTGGTTTCGATATCTCCGGGTTTGTAAGGAACTTTAAAACCACTTCCGAAATCTATAAAGTCAAGATTTTTAAAGTTTTTTGCAGTCTCAAATAAAATTTCACTTGCATATAAAAACACTTCAACATCTAAAATATCACTCCCCGTATGCATATGTATACCGTTGATATTCATTCCTGTGTTTTCAACTATTCTCAAAATATGTGGAATTTGATGAATAGATATTCCGAATTTACTATCGATATGACCTACAGAAATTTTGCTATTACCACCAGCTAATACATGTGGATTAATACGAATACATACGGGAGTATTAGGGTGTTTGGTTCCAAATTGCTCTAAAATAGAAAGGTTGTCGATATTTATTTGAACACCCATTGCAGAAACTTCTTCAATTTCTTCAAGAGAAACACCATTTGGAGTAAAGATGATATCTTCTGGTTTTACACCTGCTAATAATCCGAGTTTTACTTCTTGAATAGAAACGGTATCTAATCCTGCTCCCAACGAATTTATTAACTTTAAAATAGCTATGTTTGAGAGTGCTTTTACTGCATAGTTTAATTTTACCCGTTTGACTTTTTTGAAGGCATCCGTAAGGCGGTTGTACTGTGAAGTAATTTTTGAGGAGTCGTATACATAAACTGGACTCCCAAACTCTCTAGCTACTGCTAATAAATTTTCATTTTCCATCGTGTCACAAATTTAAGCTTACGAAATTATCAATAAAATTAGAGATATTAATGTTTGACAACGAAAAAATCTACTACAACGATATATTTTCATAGTTTTAACTTGTGTTTAAGTGCGAACCAATGCGTTAATTAGTATTTTTAATAAAAAAAATGTTACCTCTATTTCCTTTACAAGCGGTAGTGTATCCAGGTGAGCGGCTTCCTTTGCATATTTTTGAAAAGAGATATCAGCAATTAATTGATGATTGCGATTCTGAAGGTATTTCTTTTGGTATTCCAACATATATAGATAAAAAACTAGAATATGGAACTGAGGTAAAACTTGATAAAATTGCAAAAAAATACCCAGGTGGAGAGAGTGATATTGTTTGTGTTGGGACGAGGATTTTTAAAATAAAAAGTTTCTATCAACAATTTCCTGGTAAATTATATGCTGGAGGTGAAGTAGAATTTCTTAAAGATTCGGATGGTGGTGCAGAAGAACTTCAAGAAGAGTTACTTAAAAATATTGCAATTCTTTATGTAGAATTAACAATTGATAACCCACCAGTGTTTAATATTCCTTTTGTTAGTTATCAAGTGGCTCATAAAGTTGGTTTAACCTTGCATCAGGAATATCATTTATTAAAGTTACGTAGCGAGTTTGAACGTCTCAACTATCTCTTAGGTCATCTAAAAATTACAATTCCTGTGGTTAGAGAAATGAATAAAGCGAGAGAAGTGATTAAGATGAACGGGCACTTTAAAAACTTTGATCCTTTAGATTTTGAAGACTACAAACTCTAGCGATTTTGTTTTAGAAGGACGTATTGCATTTCAAAATTTTTGTGCTGTATAACATGTTCACTGCCTTCTTTGTTTTTTAATACAAAAGATTGGCACAGTTACTTCACTTTTCCTATTTTTGGGACTCCTATAAAAAAGGCAAAATATAACATTATGAATTTACACGAATATCAGGGTAAAGAGATATTAAACAGCTTTGGAGTGCGTATTCAACGAGGTATTGTTGCGCAAAATGCAAATGAGGCTGTAGCAGCAGCAAAACAACTTACTGCCGAAACAGGGACAGGTTGGCATGTTATTAAGGCACAAGTACATGCTGGTGGTCGCGGTAAAGGTGGCGGAGTTAAGCTGGCTAAAAATCTTCAAGAGGTAGAAGAAATTGCAGAGCAAATCATAGGGATGAATCTTATTACGCCACAGACATCTGCAGAGGGTAAAAAAGTTCATCAAGTACTAGTTGCTGAAGATGTATATTATCCTGGGGATAGTGAGCCAGATGAGTTTTATATGTCTGTGCTTTTAAATCGTACTACTGGACGTAATATGATTATGTATTCTACAGAAGGAGGTATGGATATCGAAACTGTGGCAGAAGAAACACCACATTTGATCTTTACCGAAGAAGTGGATCCGTCTGTCGGGTTATTGCCTTTTCAGGCTAGGAGAGTAGCATTTAACCTTGGATTAAGTGGAGGCGCTTTTAAAGAAATGACCAAATTTGTAATGGCATTGTATACGGCTTATGTAAAATCTGATGCCTCATTATTTGAGATTAACCCAGTTCTTAAGACGAGTGATGATAAAATTATGGCAGTTGATGCTAAAGTTACTTTAGATGATAATGCTTTATATCGTCATAAGAACTATGTAGATATGCGAGATATTCGTGAAGAAAATCCAATCGAAGTTGAAGCTAAAGAAGTTGGACTTAACTATGTTGATCTAGATGGAAATGTAGGTTGTATGGTGAATGGTGCGGGACTTGCAATGGCGACAATGGATTTAATTAAACAAGCAGGTGGAGAGCCAGCAAACTTCCTTGATGTGGGAGGTACTGCAGATGCTAAACGTGTAGAAACTGCTTTTAGAATTATCCTTAAAGATCCTAATGTTAAAGCAATTTTGATCAATATCTTCGGAGGAATTGTTCGTTGTGATCGTGTAGCACAAGGAGTTGTTGATGCTTATAAAAATATGGGTGACGCAATTAATGTGCCTATCATCGTTCGTTTACAAGGAACAAATGCAGATATAGCAAAAGAGCTAATCGATAATAGTGGGTTGGATGTACAAAGTGCAGTTCAATTCCAGGAAGCTGCTGATAAAGTGCAGGCGGTATTAGCATAATAAAAGCAAAATTTATTATATATAGGAAGCGATCTGTCTAAGATCGCTTCTTTTTTTATCTAAAGAATTTATGAAAAACGAGAGTATAGAAAATATAGTAGAGACGTTAGGTATGAACCCCCATCCAGAAGGTGGTTTCTATAAAGAAACGTATAGAAGTAGTGGGGTTATTGCTAAAAATGGTCTAGAAAAGAGTTTTAACGGAGATCGTAACTATTGTACTGCAATATACTTTTTACTTACTTCAGATAATTTTTCGGCATTTCATAGGATTAAACAGGATGAAATATGGCATTATTACAAAGGCTCTTCACTTTATGTGCATGTGATTGATCCAAATGGTGAGTACAAAAGACATGTAGTTGGTGTAAATATTGAACAGGGCGAATCACCTCAATTAGTTGTTCCAGCAGGATGTTGGTTTGCTTCTAGTGTAAAAGATGTCGATGCGTTTTCCTTAGTAGGATGTACGGTTTCTCCTGGGTTCGATTTTGATGATTTTGAACTAGCAAAACGAAAGTCTTTAATAGAACAATTTCCTGAACACGAAAATATAATTACACAGCTCACCAGAAAGTAGTGGGGATTATTTTCCAATTAAGTAATTAATACTAACGGTTGCTAGATCAGAATCTGGAAACTTTGAGAAATATGTGGGATCGCTTTGAAGCCCCGTTTCTTTAATGACTTTTAAAAAAGATTCAATCTCAAGAATATATTGATCAGAAAAGCCGTGGGTGGCATCATAAGCTGTGGCTGCAGTTTTACCTATGTTGTTTGCAATAAGTTTAGGGTCAATAGTATGTAGCTCGATTACGATTAATCCAAATTGCGAAATATAAGGCACCCATTTTTTAAAGTGATCTTTTAGATTTCGTTCTACGTCATTATTGTCTAATCGCTTTCCTCTATATGCAAAGGCTCCAGAAGATTGACTTGGGCTGTCTAATGCAGATATAGGTTTACTCCAAATCCTGTTGTGATCTAAGAATGTTCTTACCGATAGAAGATCCTTCAATTCAATACTGTAATTATTTTTTAAATCTTTTTGTAATAAATCTGGGTCACTAATATCTCCCCAAATTACTTTAGCCCATATATCTGCTTGAATAAGATTAGCTCGGGTAACTTTTAAAGCAGCTTTGTTAAAATCGGCCCCCACCAAAAATAAAGGGTAGTCATCTAGGTGTTTTCCTCTTAGTGTTTTGGATTCAATTACTTCAAAAAGGTGAATCAAGAAAGCGCCATTACCACAACCCATATCCAAAATCCCTTTGGGTTGTTCATCTAGTGGTTTATTAAATAAACTGATGATTATTTCGTCAATTTTTTTGAAATAGTTGATATGTGCACCACCGCTTCCCCATACATTCATTTCGCGGTCAACATGGGTTTCGTTTTCTTCGGTTGAATTCCATAAGATATTAGGGTCACCAAATAATAATTCCTCAATTTTTCTAAACATTGGGATGTATGATACTGTAACGCCATACGCAGAAGCTCTTTTAGCAAAAAATAAACCCTTCTCTGTAAATGTATAATTGTTCTTAGATTTTATAAACCACCCTAAGTATGATAAAAACGAAAGTATTTTGTCAAAACTTTCCGGATGATGATGATACTCGTCTGCACTAAAAGAGGCTTCCATAAAATATTTATGAAACATACCTCCCATGCCAAGATGAACAGTGGTTGGGCCTACAAGAATACCTTCAATATGTTTTAAAATTTGATTCTGAATTTGAACAACTTTTGAGTTTTGATTTGATTCTAAAGAAAAACGATTCTGGTATTTTTGAAATAGTTTTTCTAATTTATGAAAAGGCTCAAGCTCAAATTTTCGGGGATGAAACTTTCCTGAGTACGCTAATAAATCAATAACATCTTCATATAAATAAAAGCTTTTGAAAGCAATTTCTGAATATTCATTACTGCTTACTTTTACTTCTTTCTGATCAACTTGATAGGTGAGCCAGCCTTGAGAAGCCAAGATTCGCAACGCTACATTAAGATATCCTTCATTAGCTTTAAAATTAGTTGCGATTTGTGAAACTAATGCTTCTTTGTTTTGTAAAAGATAATCTGTTACTCCGCTTTTGAATAACGAATAGGCAACTGGAGCTACAGCAATTCCATCCAAATGACGAAAAAGCTCTTCTCTAAACATTTGTTTTTCTGTTGAAGTGAGCATGAATACTTAATTGAGAGTGTTTTATTAGTCTCCACCAAATTAAGCATTTATTTTAGAAATTAAGAACTTGACTACGTGTTCTTATCCGGATTTTGTTTTTCTTTTTTATCAGGCATCGGACCTCTAAGATGAATGATAAGTCCATTTAAAAAATTACGAAGAATCTGATCTCCACATTCCATATATTTTGGGTGGTTTTCATTTCTGAAAATTGCTCCTAATTCACTTTTTGTAACTTTGAAATCCACAAGAGCGCATATTTTTACGATCTCATCGTCACGTAATTTGTGTGCAACCCTTAATTTCTTGAAAATATCATTATTTGTTAAACCCATAGAGGCAAAGGTAAGTTTTGTAAAGAGAATGTACAGTATTATAATTTGAAATTTACTATTTTCGGCAAAAAAAAGTAATTGATTTAATGTATAGTAAAGAGGAAAAATTGAGTTTGCTTTCTGAGATGATACAATTTGCAAAAGCAGATAAAAAGTTTAAAGAACAGGAATATAATTTTATACTAGTCGTGGCTTTGCAATTAGGGATCACAAAAGAGGAAATTGATCTTTTGATTGAAGAAGAAGTTGATAAGAAAAACCTTCAGCCAGAGTCTCAACGCATCCTTCAATTTCATAGATTGGTATTGCTTATGAATGTTGATCAAGAAGCTTCCTTTTCTGAGATTCATAAGATTAAAGAAATGGGATTGCAAATGGGATTGCGTCCAGAAGCAATAGATGTGGTTTTAGAAACAATGCATAACTATCCGAATAAAGTGATTCCGCCAAATGAGCTAATCTCAATCTTTACTCGTTTTTATAATTAATGCGCTTTTCAGTGTAAGCGACTTGTATCGGTAACTTTTCTGAATTGATTAGGCTTCTTGACTATGCCTTTTTAATGAAACAAATGCATTGTTTCATACTTGTAAATATGGTTTTTTTATTATTGCTATGCGTTAATGACATAATTTAAGTGCTTGAAAATGTGTTTTTTATCGATTTTTAACACATTTTGTCGAATTCAGGGGGTACTAAAAATTCTGTATCTGTAAAAAGTAATTTTAGATGTGTTTTATTTGTTATGTATAAAAGTACAATTATGTATTGTACTAATAATTGATGTCAGATTTTAAGTTGTAGTATTTGGGATCTTATGTTTAACCTTAAAAAGTAAGTGTATGAAAATTTTTTACGGAATTTTATTTATTGACCTTAAGGCGTTTAAAGCATTTGTTCAGGACTTACCTGCTGCTTGTAGTAATGCAATTCATAGGTAGTTTATTGGTTCTAATCCAATAAAAAAGAACGATTTATTTTTTTAGATTTTTTAGAGGGTATTTTAAAAGTGGAGATGTATATGTAATCATCCATTTTTAAGCTATCCTCTTCTTTTTGTCTAATTTTGTCATTAAACTACATAATAAAATGACATTTTGACACTATCTCTTCTTGTAAAAATGACAAAACGTCATTAAAATCGAAATGGAACTCAAATTGATATATGTAAAGCGAATCTAAAATTAAGATTAACCTTTAAAAAATATACAATGAGTTTAATAAAAAAAACAGACAGACTACCTTTTCTTTTTGATGATTTCTTTACTAACGATTGGTTAGGAGGAACAACAAGTGTAAGCAAAATTGGCTTTAATACTCCAGCGGTTAATGTAAAAGAAACCGATGAAGATTTTATTCTTGAACTTGCGGCTCCTGGGTTTGTAAAAGAGGATTTTAATATCGAATTAGATAATGATGTGCTTACAATTTCTTCTGAAATAAAATCAGAAAAAGAAACCAAAGAAAACGGTAAATATACTAGAAAAGAGTTTAACTATAGTACGTTTAAAAGGTCATTTAATTTACCCGATACTGTAGATGGAACAAGAATAGAAGCTTCTTATGAAAATGGAGTATTGGTAACGGTATTGCCTAAAAAAGAAGAAGCAAAAGTACAACCAAAGAGGTTGATTGAGATTTCATAATTTGATTTGAGATTTTATTTAGTTAGTTAATGTTACGAAAAACGCCTTTTATAGGCGTTTTTCATTTTTAAGATGTATCTCTAAAAGTATAGTGTATCAACATATAAAAAAGCTTTTTTATACTGTTTTGATCAAAAACTTGTACATAGGTAGATAAGAGTTTTCTATTTGTAGTATTTTTAAAAAAATAATAATTGCCATATCATAAAAACAGAGTGGTAATTTAGAATAGTAATATATCTAAATGATTAATTAGGGTGATGGTTATAAGATTATCGATAGATTTTTTGAATTTGAAGATAAAAGAATACCTTATCATTCTCGTTGGTATCTTGTTTTTGTATTTCCCGATTCATGCACAAAAAACCTCGCTTAAGTATATACACTATGGAAAACAGAACGGTTTAAACCAAAGTAGTGTAAATTTTATTTATCAAGATTCTGAGGATTACTTATGGATTGCAAATTTTGGGGGAGTTAATAAATTCGATGGCTATACCTTCACTTCTTATGTTAACGAATTTAATAATAACACTTCTATCTCAGATAATTCAGTATGGGTCATAATTGAAGATAGTCATAATACACTGTGGTTCGGAACAAAAACAGGTCTGAGTAAGTATAATAAGAAACACGATAATTTCACAAATTATTTTATCCGTGATACTAGTAAAAAATCAGGAACATTAGCAGTAAAGGCTCTTTATGAAGATAAAAAAGGTCGATTTTATATAGGATCAGAAGGAGATGGACTGTTTGTTTTTTCTAAAGAAGAAGAATCTTTTTATCCAGTAAAAAACATTCCTAAAAATGCTAAAGTAAGTGCAATTACAGAAGATTTTTCAGGCAATTTATGGGTGGCTACAGAAAACCTGGGACTTTTTCAAATATCTTCTGATCGTTCTAAAGTAATTCATGTTACCAATACACAGCCTTTTACTAGTAAAGGCATTTGGAGTTTATATGCTGATCAAAAAAGGAACATTTGGATAGGAACGGATTCTGATGGACTGGTACGATATAGTACAGACACAGAGCAGTTTATTTTTTATAAAAACCAATCTGATATATACGATTATAAAGCTGGCGATAAAATAAAAACGATAACCCAAGGACATCAAGGTCAAATATGGATCGGTAGTGCAACTAAAGGACTTTCTTATTTTTCTTATGAAGAAAATCGTTTTTATAATTATATAAAAGATTCTTATGATGCCAATTCATTATTTGATAATGATGTGAGTAGCATATTTGCTGGTGCCAATGGAGTATTGTATGTTGGCTTTTACATGAAAGGATTTGATAAAATCATTTCTACTCCCTTTTTTTCAATTAAAAATAATCCGAAAAAAGAGAATACGCTAAGCAACAATAATGTCTATTGCATGTACAAGGATAGAGATGAAATGCTTTGGTTCGGCACTTTTGGAGGTGGGCTTAATCGATTTAATCCACAAACAAATCAATTTAAACAATATAGATATGATGAAAATGATCCAAATTCAATAAGTCATGATTGGGTACGTATCATTTTTGAAGATAGAGAAAATACTATGTGGATTGGAACATGGGGAGGAGGCCTAAATCGATTTGATAAAAATACAGGCCGTTTTAAACGTTATTTACCAATACCCGAAAAAAACAATAGCCTCAATCACAATATCATAACAGCCTTGTTCCAGGATATAGATGGTGAGCTTTGGATTGGTACATATGGAGGAGGAATTAATATATATCAACCCGAGACCGATGATTTTAAATCAATAACGCATGATCCAAATAATCTGGAATCTCTGAGTGATGATCATATTACCTCATTTTATCAAGATGAAAAAGGAATAATATGGATATGCACATACGGAGGAGGTCTTAATGCTTATGATAAACATACCGGGAAATTTGAAAGATTCTTACCAGATTCTGAAAAAGAATTTAGTCTTAATAATCATAAAACACTACACATATTTGATGAGCCAGAACAAAACTTTTTCTGGATTACAACACTTGGAGGAGGAATTAATAAGTTGTATTACAATGAGAAGAAGTTTATACATTATACCGAAAAGGATGGGTTGGCAAATAATTCTACAATGGGTATGTTATCAGACCATAAAGGAATGTATTGGATAAGTACTAACAATGGATTGTCACGTTTTAACCCAGATAAGGAAACATTCACAAATTATACAATGAATGATGGATTAAATAGTGATGATTATAATCTTGAAGCGTACATTAAAACAAAGGAAGGAACGCTCTATTTCGGTGGTAAAAATGGAATCACGTATTTTAATCCTAAAGATGTATCACCCAATAAAAAGTTTCCAAGTGTATTATATACCACTTTTAAGATAGAGGATAGTATTCATGGTTTTATTCCAAAAAAAATAGAAGTACCATATAAAAAACGAATTACGTTTGAGTATGCAGCCATCAATCCTGATAAGGTCAATAATATCAATTATGCCTATCAACTTATAGGTCGAGATGAAGATTGGCGTTCTATGAATAAAAATAGATATCTCGAATTTACTAATTTGGATCCTGGTCATTATGAATTAAGAGTAAAATCTACGAATAGTAGTGGCTTATGGGATGAAAAATATACGAGTATTTCGATATATATTTCTCCACCTTGGTATATGTCCTGGTATTTTAGAGTTGGTATGGTATTGATAGTGTTGATATCTATATATAGCTACTATAAAATAAAAATAAATCAAGTAAGACGTCGTAACAAATTACTTGAAGAAACGGTGAGCCAAAGAACAAGAACCATTGCACAAAAAAACATAGCCTTAAAAGAAGAAAAAGATAAAACGGAGCAAGCATATAAGCAATTAAAGAAGTTAGAAGGTTTTAAAGATGAGTTTACTGGTATGCTGGCTCATGATCTTAAGAACCCTTTGGTTACGATTTTAGGATATTCTTCAGAAAACTCTTCTGATTCTGATCTTCAAAGTATCAATAAATCGGGTAAAAGAATGCTTTATTTAATTGAAAATATGCTTGAGGTGCAAAAGTTTGAGAATACCGAAGTACAACTTAATTATGCAAAAAATAACTTGAGAAATTTAGCAATAGAAGCCATAAATCAAGTGGATGTTCTAGCTGGAGAGAAAAGAATACAAATTGTAAACGGTATTGACACAGCATATAATGTAGAAGTTGATAAGGAAATGATAGAAAGGGTTTTTGTGAATCTACTTACTAATGCTATTAAATTCTCTCATACAGACACTGAAATTGAAATTTTGGTAGAAGTTAAAAGTCATAAACCAGAGGAAGTAATTTTGTGTGTAAGGGATAATGGGGATGGTATACCACAAGATCAATTACCACTAGTTTTTTCTAAATTCTCTCAAGTAGAAGCTAGAAATTCAGGAAACTCTAGGTCAACGGGACTAGGGCTTACATTTTGCAAAATGGCTGTAGAAGCGCACAACGGTAATATTTGGGTAGAGTCTGAAATAAAAAAAGGAGCTTCATTCTTTTTTAGTTTGCCTAGAATAGAGGATAGTATGATTACAAAGGATGACAACAAGGATGAGGATGTCTATGAAAATCCTTTATATAATCTTAAATTTGAAACAAAAGACTTTGATGTGTTATTTCCGTTTATAGAAAAGATTAATACGTTGACGATCTATGAAATGGGTGAGTGGCTTGGTGTTTTTGATGATCTCGCTGTTAACGAAACAAAAAATATCCAAATATGGAAGGATCTGATGATGGAAGCTTTGACCAATTTTGATGAGAGCGCGTTTTCGTATCTCAAAAAAATGATAGTAAATACAATTATTAAATAATAAGTAAACAACTCTAATAAACCTATTACCCACCTATGGAATACTCCATATTGGTTGTTGATGATCAACCAGAAAATATTAAGTACATAAGCCTTCTGTTAAAAGAAATGGGGTTAGGTAAAAAGATTTACTCTGCTCCTAATGGGAAAGTTGCTTTAGAATTAATAGAAAAAGTAACTCCAGATTTAATTTTATCTGATTGGGAAATGCCAGAAATGAATGGACTAGAGCTATTGAAGTCTTTGAAGCAGTCCAGTAAAGCAAATGATATTCCTTTTATCATGATTTCTGCCGTAAAAGTAGATGCTAAATCGATGAAAGAAAGTTTTGAAGCAGGAGTACATGACTATCTTAAAAAGCCATTTGATAAATTAGAATTTATGGCTCGAGTAAATGCTACACTAAAACTTCAAGATGCATATTTAAGAATAAAAAAAAGTAATGAAGAAATTGCTAATCAGGCAATGTTGATTTCTAAACAACATGCAGAACTCAAAAGGTTAAACGAGCTAAAAGACAAGATATTTTCAATCATATCTCATGATGTACGAGCTCCATTGGCTACCCTTGATGGTCTTTTGAATATCTTTAATGATAGTAATATTAAAATGGGGCCCCAAGAATTAACAAGATATACTACACTAGTACAGAGAGAACTTAATAGTATTCAATCATTAATGGATAACTTGTTGAATTGGGTTACCTCTCAATTGGCTAAAAAACGAAAAGATAGGATTGAAGTAAATGTATATGATATCATGCAGGAGATTTTTGATCTGTTTAATGAGAGGATGAAAAAGAAAAACATCGAATTTCATAATGATGTGGATTTAGAAGAGACTGTATTTGGAGATGTAAATACCATATCATTTGTTTCCAGAAATTTGTTTGCTAATGCTATTAAATTTACACCAGAAGGAGGCAAAATAACCGTAGGTTTTGAGTCTACAGAGGATGCTTTCAAAATCTCAGTGATGGATACAGGAATTGGTATGGATTCAGAAACCTTGAATGCTCTTTTTGACGATCAAAAGGTATCATCAAAAAGAGGAACATCTGGCGAAATAGGCACCGGCTTGGGACTTAGATTATGCAAAGAATTAATAGAACAAAGCAAAGGTACTATTAGTATTAAAAGCGAATTAGGAAAAGGAAGTACATTTAGCTTTACTTTGCCAATTCTTAAAGAAGTTGATTAAAAGCTTAGTTCAGGAGTGGGCGTTGTTTAAAATTTATAGATCTAGCCATTTTTTAAAATTAGAAGTTCGTTCTCTAGATACTATAATTTGCTCATCATCTTTAGGCTTTAGCTTTAATAATAATCGACTATTAAAATAACTATGGATTTCTATGACAGCTTTAACAGAAACCATGTATTTTCTGTTAATTCTAAAAAAGTGTACTGGATCTAAAATTTCTTCTAATTGATCAATAGAATATTCTATAGGGTATTGTTGTCCATTATAAGAATATAAAAAAATAATACCATCATGAGATTTGAAATAAGCGATGTCTTCTACATTAAATGTGTTAAAGTGATTACCTACTTTTATCATAAAACGTTTTTTATATTCTTTATTGAATAGTTTTTTAATGCGCTCCAATTGATCTTGATCTATTGATGTATCAATATCAGTATAGTTTTTACGATATTTTGCTAATGCCTTCTTTAAGTCTTTCTTGTCTATTGGTTTTAGAAGATAATCTAATCCATTGTATTTAAAACCCCTAATGGCGTATTCGTTATAGGCTGTCGTAAATATGACAGGAGGGTGATCTTCTAAAAAGTCCAGGATATCAAAGCCATATCCATCATTAAGCTGAATATCTAAAAAGATAAGATCAGGCAAAGGGTTATTGTCAAACCATACCCGACCGTTCTCAACAGAGGTAATCTGTCCGGCAATTTCTATTTCTGGTGCAAGCTCGGCAACAAGGTTGGCCAGGCGTCTAGAGGCAATATTTTCGTCTTCAATAATTACAGCAGTCATCTCAAGAAACTTTTATCATGGGTACATCTTTAATATCCTTAGACAGAAGTGGAATAGTAACCTTAAAAAAACCGTTTTGGGTTTCAATTTTTACTTTTTCATTGGTATAAAATGCATATCTCTTCTGTATATTTTTAAGCCCCAATTTTGTTGATTTCTCCTTCTGTTTCCTTACATGCATGTTATTTTGAATAATAATACTACTTGTATTAACAGATAGAATGGCTATCTCCAAAGGTTGCTCTTTGGAGTAGTAATTGTGTTTTAGAGCATTCTCAACAAGCATTTGCAAGGCCAACGTTGGGATTAAGTACTCTTTTGGGTTAATCGATACATGGGTATTGATACTAAGTGCTCCTTCATGCCTAACATTCATCATAAAAATAAACGAATCCAAAAAACTAAGCTCTTTTTCAAGGCTTGCCAAATCTTCTTCTCTATTATCAAGAATATATCGATAACATGACGCTAAGCGTGAAACAAAATCAGAAGCCAAATCACGATCTTCGTACATGAGAGATGTCAATGTATTTAAGCTATTGAATAAGAAATGTGGGCTTATTTGATTTTTTAGAGATTTATACTTAGAAGTCATCGCTTCCTTTTTCAGCTTATTCATTCGGTTTTCTAATTCTTTTTTTTGCTTAAGAGCGTAGTAAAACATATTGAAAAGAATAGCGGCCAGACCTAATACAGCGGCTCTAAAAAAATCAATTCTGAATCGTAGCCATGGATCATCAGCATCTATTTTACAGATATTTTCAAATTCGAAAATTGCTAAGTAATAAAGAAATGCAGCTACAGGAAGTACAATAGAAAGGTTGATACCTAGGATTTTAAATCCATTAGAGACATCCAAACTTTTATCTATATTCGAATTCATTTCGCGACGAATTAGCCAATCGTTTGTTTCCCAAGACAACATGAGAAGAAAAAAAGCGCTGAAATAATAAAAAATAGCAGGTGGATCAAGAAAATTACCATCATCATGGACAATAGTAAGCTTTACCATAAAATAAATCAGGTTAATAATAAGAAAGCGAACAATAAACTTTTTTATGTATGTATTTGAAATCATAAACTACACGAGCTATTAGTATCATAAAGATACATAACTGAAAGTCAAAAGTAATGGATACACAATTTCAATTGTTATATTAAGAGTTGAACTGTTATTAAGTTAACCTGACTTGAAAAAATCACTTTCAAAGAATATAAACAATACTAAAACAGGGATTCGTCATTTCAAGTTAAAAACTAACGGTTCAGGGTATTCCATTTTCAATCTTTTTAATAAGTCTGCAGTTTTGAATGAAATATTCAAAATCCAATACTATTATGAAAAAGATTGTTTTTATTTTATGTGTTACAATAACATATATTACGAATGCTCAAACCGGTATAATTAAAGGAACTATTGTCGATAAGCAGTCAGAAATTCCTTTGGTTGGTGCTGCCATAGAATTGTTAAATGTAGAGCAACCCAACGGAGTGGTAACAGATATTGATGGGTATTTTTCATTACAAGCCGTTCCAGTAGGGCGTCAAACAATACGAGTAAGCTATATTGGTTTTGAGTCCATAATTTTACCTAATATCGTAGTTACTTCTGGTAAAGATGCTATCGTGAATCTATCACTTATCGAAGCTTTCGATCAGTTAGATGAAGTGATTATTACTAACAGCAATGCAAAAGCAAAAGCGATTAACAAATTGGCGTCGGTTTCTGCTCGTCAGTTTGGTGTTGAAGAAGTTACGCGTTTTTCTGGAGGTAGAAGTGATGTTGGTCGATTAGCAGCAAATTTTGCGGGAGTATCAGCACCAGATGATAGTCGAAATGATATTGTTGTACGTGGTAATTCACCAGTTGGATTATTATGGCGCTTAGAGGGAGTTCCAATTCCTAGTCCTAATCACTTTTCGACTGCAGGTACAACTGGTGGTCCTGTATCTGCACTAAATCCGAATCTTTTGAAGAATTCAGATTTTATTACCTCTGCATTTCCTGCAGAATATGGTAATGCTATTGGTGGAGTGTTTGATTTAGGTTTTAGAAAGGGAAATCAAGATGATTATGAGTTTACCGGGCAGGTTGGAGTTTTTACTGGTGTTGAAGCAATGGCCGAAGGTCCTTTGGGAAAAAACAAAGGTTCCTTTTTGATTGCAGGAAGATACTCTTTGATAAGCCTTATCGGAGGAGGAGCCGGAGGAACATCGGCAACACCAAATTATAATGATGTATCGTTTAATATTGATTTTGGAAAAGGAAAATTAGGGAACTTTTCTCTATTCGGAATTATTGGAAATTCGGATATAGAGTTTTTGGGAGATGATATAGATGAGGATGATCTTTTTGCAGCCGAAGATGAAAATGCCTTTGTTGAATCTGGTTTTGGAGTTGTAGGAGTAAAACATCAGATTAATATTGGCAAAAGCGCTTTCTTAAGGTCAATTGCATCCGGATCATTTAGCTCAAATGACTTTAAAGCAGATCGCTTTATTGATAAAGATACCCCACAAGAAAGGATTATACGCTATACCGAAGCTGACAATAGAGAAACGCGATACTCATTCTCTACCTTATTTAATTCTAAATTGAGTAATAAAAGCACATTAAGAGCAGGAGTTTTAGTAGAAAATTTTGGTTTAGAATTACTAGAGCGTGACCGTGAAGAACAAGCTGATAACAATGGGGATGGTGATCCTGATTTATTTACATTTAGAGATATAGATGAAGATCTAAGTATTATACAACCTTATATACAAGGACAATTTAGAGTTACAAAAAATCTTACACTAAATGCTGGGGTGCATGGTCAATATAGTACATTAGATGAACAACTCGTTTTCGAACCTAGAGCTGGCCTATCCTATAAAGTAGGACAAAATCATCGTATAAGTTTGGGGTATGGCGTTCATCATCAACCAGTTTCTCTTCCATTATTGTTTTTAAACGAAGATGTTAATGGTCAGCTGGTTCAAACCAATAGAGATCTTGAATTTGTAAGAAGTGATCATTATGTTTTGGGATATGATGTGAGAATTAGTAAAGGTTGGAGAGGTAAAGTAGAACTGTATTATCAGGATATAAGTAATGCTGCTGTAGAATCGTTCTCTTCTAGCTATTCTTCGCTAACCGAAGGAGCCGATTTTGGATTCGAAAATGACCGTGTATCCTTAATTAACGACGGAACCGGATTTAATCAAGGAGTTGAGTTAACCCTTGAGAAATTTTTTAGCAAAGGATATTATGGCCTGTTAACGGCTTCCTTTTTTGAAAGTAAGTATGAAGGTAGCGATGGTGTAGAGCGTAATACTCCTTTTAATAATGGGCAGGTAATTAATTTCTTAGCCGGAAAGGAATTTAAAATGGGGAAATCTCAAAAAGACATACTGTTTTTCGATACACGGGTTACTTTTTCAGGAGGGCGATATTTTACTCCTGTTGATCTTGAAGCTTCACAGCAGGCCGGGTTTGAAATCTTGCAAGAGGACATTGCTTTTAGTGAGCAGATTGATGATTATTTTCGATGGGATGTGAAATTTGGATATAAAATAAATAGCAGATCAAAAAAACGTTCGCATCAATTTTATGTTGATCTACAGAATATTACTAGTAATGAAAACGTATTTACCCGACGCTATAATCGATTAACCAATCAAGTAGATCAAGTGGATCAGATCGGATTTTTTCCAGATTTTGGATATAGATTTCAGTTTTAACTCCATAAATATTTAGAATCGAAATCATGAAAAAAATAATAACGACAAGTATTATCTTCAGCCTTATTCTAATATATGCCGTTAGTGTATGTAGTCAACCTTCAAAAGATAATTTTATGACAAGTGAATTAAATAGAATAGAACAGTATCTTATTCATAGAGATAGTCTTAATAAAGAAGTTTCAAAAGTGGCCGTGGCATGGCACCTTGATCATAGCCTCAAAGTAATTAATGGGATTTGTGATTCTTTACACGCTTCAAAACCAGAGTCGTATAAAAAAAGATTTAATATAGCCCGTACATTTTCGTTTACTTTTGGGTTTATTCCAAGAGGTAGAGCACAATCACCTAAGTCTGTTCTGCCACCAGATACCATAAAAACAGATGATATTGTTTCGCAATTGTCTATTGCCAGGGATAAATTAACAAGTTTGGATGCTTTGGATGATAAATCAAATTTTAAGCATCCAGTTTTTGATCAATTAAATAAAAAACAAGCTAGGCGCTTTATTGAGATTCATACCCGCCATCATTTAAAAATTGTAAAAGATATCTTGAAAGAATAAATGAGTAATGAAAATTTCATTGAAGTCTTGAGTGTGTTTTCAGAACTCTATATGATGGGGTGACGTCATTTTTTCCAGTCTTCTTGATATGTTTTGATGATTTCTAGGTTCATTCTTAATAACCCAATAATACCAATTCCTAATACAAGTAAACCAACAGAAATGTCTTTTAATTCCTGATGTTTTGTAAAGAACATTGTAAAAATACCTAAAGTAAATATTATAACAATTAGAATGGATAAATAGATAATCCAACGTTTGGCATTTTTAGGTTTTCCAAATATTCTATCTCCCAATTTAGTACGTTTTTTAATATCTGCTAATGAGGTAAAACTTAAACCGATTCCAAGAAATAATAATCCGAAATTGTAATCTGAAGCAAAATCTTCACTTTCGAAAATTATGGGCTTATAACAATAGTATAGTGCAATAATCAAAAAAGGATATTGTAAAAAACTGATATAGTGAAAAATTTTAAATGTTTTTTCCATGGTATCTTTTGAAGTCAAATAATTGTGCGTAAAGATAAATTTTTTCAGATTCAATACTTCATTTTCTATACGATAAGGATATACTAAAGACTTTTTCTTATTTTTAGTAATATAATAATCGCTCTAAAAACCAAAACGCACATGACTACATCTTCTATAAATACCCAATCCAAAACTTTTATGCACTATCGAGTTTGTAATTTTTGTGAAGCGATGTGTGGCCTAGCTATAGAACATGACGGTAAGCAAGTACTTAGTGTAAAAGGGGATGAAAAAGATCCATTTAGTAAGGGAAGTATTTGCCCCAAAGGTGCAGTGATTGCCGAGATGTATAATGATCCTGATCGATTACGAAAACCTTTAAAAAAGACTAGTTCAGGCTTTGTGGAAATCGGTTGGGAAGAGGCTTTTGATATCGTAGGTAAACGACTTAATGCTATCAGAAAAGAACAAGGTAATGATGCAGTCGGGCTTTATTTTGGAAACCCAACTGTGCATAATTATGGTGCTATGATGTATGTGGCAGACTTTAAAAAAACAATACGAACCAAAAATAATTTCAGCGCTACTTCAATGGATCAGTTGCCTCATCATTTTGCCTCGCAATTTATGTTTGGAAACGGTATGATCGTGCCAATTCCCGATATTAATAGGACTGATTATATGATTATTATGGGGGCCAATCCATCCGCATCAAATGGTAGTATTATGACTGCAGCTGGTGTGCAAAAACGATTACGAGATATTCAACAACGTGGCGGAAAGTATATTGTTATTGATCCCAGAAAAACCGAAACTGCAAAATCGGCAGATGAGCATTTGTTTATTGTTCCAGGTGCCGATGTGTATTTTCTGCTGGCTATGCTGCATATAATTACCACAGAAAAAAAATATAATCTTAAAAAATTAACCTCTCATGTTATAGGTCTTGATAAAGTCTTATCAATAGCAACACCATATTCACCAGAAAGTGTTTCATCTATCACAGGTATTGCAGCAGAAGATATTAAACGCATTACTGACGAGTATGTAAATACCGAAAAAGCTGTACTGTATGGTAGAATGGGAGTGAGCACTCAAGAGTTTGGAGGGTTATGCAACTGGCTTATTAATTTGATCAACATTCTTACAGGGCATTTTGATACAGAAGGAGGTGCAATGTTTACAAACCCTGCAGTACCTATGGTAAAAAATAAAGTTGGACATAAACCTTATAATAGGTGGAAAAGTAGGGTGCAGGGGTTACCAGAGTTTCAAGGAGAACTACCGGTATCTACTATGGTAGAAGAAATGACTACCAAAGGCAAAGGGCAAATCAAAGCATTAGTTACCCATGCCGGAAATCCAGTACTATCATCACCTAATGGAGGTCGTTTAGATGAAGCGTTAGATCAATTAGAGTTTATGGTTTCAATAGATATTTATCTCAATGAAACGACAAAACATGCAGATATCATTTTACCACCAACCACTGGATTAGAAGTAGATCATTATGATCTTATATTTAACTCTTTTGCTGTATCGAATACGACAAAGTTTTCTGAAGCTCTATTTCCTCCAAAATATGGTCAATTGCATGATTGGCAGATTTTTAAGAATCTAACCAAACGGTTGTCCAAAAAGAAACTACCGTTATTATATAGAGTTAGCACCCCTAAACTATTGCTAAAACTGGCTTTACTTAATGGTCCTTATGGTAATTTAAGTAGTATTAAACGATTGTTTACAGGGCTCAATTTACGGAAGATTAAAAGATCTATTCATGGTATAGATCTAGGACCACTAGTTCCTATGTTCCCAAAGCTATTAAGAACTGAAGATCAAAAAATACATCTAGCACCTTCTTTATTTTTAGAGCAACTAGAGGAGTTGCATGTTGCGTTTTCTGATGGGAAAAATGCACTAGCTGATAATGAATTTCATCTTATTGGAAGAAGACATTTACGAAGTAATAATTCCTGGATGCATAATGTTGATAAGCTGGTAAGTGGAAAAAATAGATGCACTGCAATGATGAACACTCAAGATGCAGAACGATTGGGACTCAAAGAAGAAGATGAGGTTAAGGTGAAATCAAGGGTAGGAGAGATTAAAATTCCGATAGAGTTGACCAAAAATATGATGCCAGGTGTTATTAGCATCCCTCATGGATTTGGACATACTAGAAAAGGGTCTCAATTAAAAGTAGCCGAAGCACATGCCGCTGGAGTAAGTTTTAATGATATTTCTGATCATAACCGAATAGATGCCTTAACAGGTAATGCTGCATTTTCTGGGCAGATTGTAAAGGTTATTACATAATCTTATGGTTTAGAATTACTTACTGAGCCATGTAGGAAGGTTTTTTAATCATAAAAATTGTCCAGATGATATACTAAACCATTGATTTATTACAATATGATGATTTTTCAAAATCTCGTATATTGATAGAAAGGATGGGGACATCAGGAAACATAGATTTGAGTGTGCTAACGATTCTTTTGGAAAGATCGGCCTTTTGTTGATCATTTCTACCCTCCATAATATTGCCAAACACATGGATAAAGTCGTCTTGAGTGCTGCCTATAGTGTAATATTTAAAAGGGTTGATTCTTACTTTAATATCGCCTTCAGTAAAAAGACGTGTAGACTCTGCGGCGGCATAAACAGCTTCTATAATTTTTTTAGGTGATTTTAGTTCAATTATATGTTCTGAGCAATCTAATATGAAATGTGGCATAAGTTTTTATATTTAATTAACGTGAATTCGATATATGAAAATCACTTGTTTTCGATACATTTTCGCCAATGCAAAAACACTCAAACTGACGTAATTTTAATATATCAAACGTATGTTGTTAATTGTTCTGAAAATAAGTATCAATTTGTGCAATCATATCTCTTTTCTTCTGATCCGATAACCAGCTCGCCTTAAAACTGTTTTTAGCTAGCTCAGTAATCTGATGTTTCGAAAGATTGAGTGCACGGGTAATGCCCAAATAATTTTCATTCATATATCCGCCAAAATAAGCTGGATCATCAGAGTTAACGGTCGCTAAAAGACCTAAATCTAACATCTTAGCTATTGGGTGATCTTTTAAATTGGTTACTACTTTTAACTCTAGATTTGATAAAGGGCATACGGTCAATGGCATCTGTATTTCAACGAGTTGTTTAACTAGAGAATCATCGTCTAGACAACGATTACCATGATCGATTCGTGTAACTTTTAGAAGGTCTAATGCTTCCCAGATATATTCTGAAGGTCCTTCTTCTCCTGCATGTGCTACCGTAATAAATCCTTCTTCTCTTGCCTTTGCAAATACGCGTTCAAATTTAGAAGGAGGGTTCCCTACTTCCGAAGAATCCAATCCTACAGCACTAATCCACTTTTTAAAAGGTAAAGCCTGCTCAAGTGTTTTAAAAGCCGAAGCTTCGTCAAGGTGCCTTAAAAAAGACATAATCAATTTAAAACTAATTCCCAACTGTTCTTCTCCATCTTCAAGAGCACGATAAATCCCTTTAATCACAGTATCAAAAGAAACTCCACGATCCGTATGCGTTTGTGGATCAAAAAATATTTCTACATGCACAACATTTTGTTGGTGTACCTTAGTTAAATATGCCCAGGTGAGATCATAAAAATCCTGTTCTTCTATAAGCACATTGGCACCGGCATAATAGATGTCAAGAAACTCCTGAAGATTATTAAAACTATAGGCTTCTTTTAATTCTTCTACAGAAGAATACTTTATCGTTTTATTGTTCCTTTTGGCAATTTCGAACATTAACTCGGGTTCAAAAGTTCCCTCGATATGTAAATGAAGCTCTGCCTTGGGGATACCTTCTATAAATTTTTCAATTGAAGTTGTATTCATGCGTTGTTTGATATTTATACTATTATAGCAGAGAAACTACACTTTTTGATTTTGAATTTTATCTTGTAACATCTTGATCTCATCTCGCAATCTGGCAGCTGTCATGAAATCAAGTTCTTTTGCGGCTTTTTCCATTTCTTTGCGTACGTTTCTAATTCGATTTTCTAGTTGTTCCTTAGTGTAATAAGCTGTTTCTTCTTCTGCGGCTTGTAAAGAGGGAGCAGCTTCAAATTGATAAGGTTCTACTTTTTTTCCGGCCAAAGCATTATCCAGAGATTTTTTAATGGCTTTAGGTGTAATTCCATGCTGGGTGTTGTATGCGATTTGTTTTTCGCGTCGATACTCTGTAGCATCTATCGTTTTTTGCATGCTATCCGTAATTTTATCAGCATACATGATTGCTTTTCCGTTAACATTTCTTGCTGCTCTACCAACGGTTTGTACCAAAGATCTTTGATTTCTAAGAAATCCTTCTTTATCCGCATCTAGAATTGCTACCAGGGACACTTCTGGGAGATCCAACCCTTCACGAAGTAGGTTTACCCCGATCAATACATCAAAAATACCTTTTCGTAAATCCTGCATAATTTCAACACGCTCTAGTGTATCCACATCACTATGAATATATCGACAACGAATATCTATTCTAGTAAGATATTTGGTTAATTCTTCTGCCATTCTTTTGGTTAGTGTAGTCACTAGTATACGCTCGTCAACATCAATTCTTTTTTGCATTTCTTCGATAAGGTCATCGATTTGGTTTAAGCTAGGACGAACTTCAATTTCTGGATCTAATAAGCCTGTAGGTCTAATAATCTGCTCTACATAAGTGCCTTCACTTTTTTGAAGTTCATAATCTGCAGGTGTTGCACTAATATATAATACCTGGTTTTGTAATGCTTCCAACTCTTCAAATTTTAAGGGTCTATTATCCATGGCCGCAGGAAGTCTAAAACCAAACTCTACTAAATTTTCTTTCCTGGATCGGTCGCCACCATACATAGCATGTGTTTGAGGAATGGTTACATGGCTTTCATCGATTACCATTAAATAATCATCAGGAAAATAATCCAAAAGGCAAAACGGTCTTGTGCCGGGGTCCCTACCATCCAGATAGCGAGAGTAGTTTTCTATTCCAGAGCAATATCCTAATTCTTTGATCATTTCGAGGTCAAAATTAGTGCGCTCTTCAAGGCGTTTGGCTTCTAATGGTTTTCCTATTTCTCTAAAATATTCTACTTGTTTCCCTAAATCTAAAGCAATTTGATCAATAGCATTGTGCAATACTTCCGGAGAAGTCACAAACATATTGGCAGGGTAGATATTTAATCGATTATATTTTTCAATAATGGTATTAGTTTGCACATCAAAAGCTTCAATTTCCTCAATTTCATCACCAAAGAAATGTACTCTAAAAGCGTCATCAGCATATCCAGGAAAAATATCTACGGTATCTCCTTTAATTCTAAAGTTTCCATGTTTAAATTCTCCTTCGGTTCTCGAATACAGGCTTTGTACAAGACGATGCAATAACGCTGTTCTGGATACAAATTGTCCTTGTTCAATAGAAATTACGTTTTTCTGAAATTCTGCTGGATTTCCAATTCCATACAAACAGGAAACCGAAGCCACAACCAATACATCTCTTCTTCCAGATAGGAGGGAAGATGTAGCACTCAAACGAAGCTTTTCAATTTCATCGTTTATAGAAAGATCTTTCTCTATATACGTTCCTGTAGTAGGGATATAAGCTTCTGGTTGATAATAATCATAGTAAGAGACAAAATACTCTATTGCATTGTTTGGAAAAAACTGTTTAAATTCAGAATACAATTGGGCTGCTAATGTTTTATTATGTGCTAAAACTAATGTTGGTCGTTGCACTCGCTCTACCACATTAGCCACAGTAAACGTTTTTCCTGATCCCGTAACCCCTAATAAGGTTTGATATTTTTCGTTAGATTCTATTCCCTCAACCAGCTGTTTTATTGCTTCTGGTTGATCTCCTGTAGGGCTAAATTCTGATTCTAATTCGAACTTCATAAATGCACTTTCTTTTTCAGAATAAAGATACAGAATCCTGTGTATATGTTTATCGAATCAAAGAGAAACTTCCGGTAAGAATTCTGCCATCATCCAACTCCACCTTAAACCAATATTCACTGGCGGGCATGAGCTTACCATTCACGGTTCCGTCCCATCCAACTCCTCCAGCTCTAAGCTGTTTTAATAGCTTTCCGAAACGATCAAAAATTAGAATTAAGGATCCCGACATAACCTCTGTTGATATTCCTTCTACATTCCATGTTTCATGAAAACCATCGCCGTTTGGTGTAAAGTAGCCGGGAAATCCTACCACTGAAATATCTTTGGTAACTATGGGAACACATCCATTTTTATCTCTGACATATACGGTATGAAATCCTGGCGGAACATCTACAAAGGTGGGACTGTCTTGATACGAAGGTACTCTTTCTTCTCCTTCTAATTCTATGGCATATTCATAGTCTCCTAATCCTTCAACATTAACAGTAACGATATTGTTGTTTATGGCATCTATAATGTCTACTGATGTTATAGAAGCAATGCTAGATGCAATTACCTCGATGGTTCTGGTTTTTGAACACCCAGTTAGATTACTAGTAACCTCTACAGTATAAATACCAGCTTGAGCTACCGAAATAATGTCTGTCGTTTCTCCAGTAGACCATAAGATGGTAAAATCATCTGGAATGTTATTAGGTTGTATATCTGCATCAATTTCTATAGCACTTTGATTTTGACAGATAAAATATTGTTCTTCATCTTCTATATCAGGTAACGAAACTACAAATAATTGTATAGTGCTAATTCCAAAGCAATCTGCACCATTTTCGACCTTAGCATAAACAATATCATCTCCTTGAGAATTTTGTGTGGGATTGGTATAGGTCGTAATAGGGTTTATATTGAGTAACGCATCTTCTGGGCTTTCAAAATAACGAACAATCAATCCAGGGGTTGGAATCCCAAAGAGTATTTGCGGGTTGGCTTCAGAAAGATTAAAAGTTGTAAAACCATCCTCGTTTCCATCATCATCGCATGCCCTTAGTTCTACATCATTTACACTGGTTGTACTCACTTGTAATGTAAGTGTTGAGATGCTAAAACAGTTTGTGTTATTATTGTTTATTACTCTGGCATATATCTGTTGATTGTTTTGGTTGTTTTGAAACGTATTGATATTTGTAATTTCTGGAGATCCGGCTTGTGCCGAGGGCATGTCTAGAAAAAATTGTGTTGAAAAATTGCTGTTACCTCCAGTGAGTTGATTATTCGCAAAGCTTAAATCAAACAGTGTAATATTGTCTCCTATGGTTTGATAAGCATCACATTGTATTAACGTTGAAGGAATATTTGCCGGCACTTCATAAAAAGTTGCATTTGCCACACCGATAAGAGGACAACTACCATCATTTAAGTCGACTTCTAATCTATAATTTGCTGTGGTAGTTATGTCCAAGAAATTGTTGGTATTTGCTATTTGAACATTATCTACAAACCAAGTATACGTTGCTGTGGGAATATTGGGATAAGACAATTGATAGGTGTCTCCTTCACAAAGAGGTAAATTTACATTATTTGGGTCTCCATTGTTTATAATATCAATCGTTTGTGCAAAAATAGATTGAATGAAGGGTGGAAGCCCCAACAACGGAAATCTAATTCCATCGGTATTGACTAATACACCTCTTTCATTATAGATTAGTACTGATGCCAAATCTTCGGGATTTTCTATTACGCCTAAGTGGCTTCCGGTTTGGTTAATAATATCAAATAATGAACGATAAATTTTGCCATCAGGTCCTAATTGTATGGCACCTGCAGCAAATGAAGAGGTTTGCTGATTAAGTTGATTCTGAATTCTTGTTCCGCTTGAAGCAATTTGATTATCGGGCAATGATAGATCATATTGCACCATATAACTTTGTCCATTACCAGCAGGTCCAATATCATATGTAGCATATAGCCGTTGTCCTGTTTGAGAGAATTCTATTCCGTAAGGAGAATCAATATTACTTAGTTCAATTTCATTAGTAATTTGACCTGTAACATTGTCAAAGTCATATATAAGAACTTTCCCATTGGCATCTCCACCAGGTATATTCGAAAATCCAAAGTGTGCTACAGCTAATTTATCACCTTCTGGCGATGCTTTGATATAACCAAGTGCGTTACGACGATATCCCGAAGCAGGAACTGTAACACCAATTTTTGAGGTGACTGGAGTAGGATCTACACCTGTTGAACTAATTCTAAACGAATAAAATGTATCTACAAAATGTGTAATAACCCAAAACGAATCACAATCATCACTTTTCACAGCTGTAATTTTCTCTGAGCATTTATATTGGCTTTCCAGGTTATTGGATGTGTCATAAGTGATTAGAGGAATATTCTTTTGAGAATTCAGTACATCTCCATTTCCTCCATCCAAAGTGATATCAACAACAGAGTACATGAATCCATCGTTAATGCCATCTCCATCAGTAGTAGAAGCATCATTGTCTGCGTTAAAATGATGAGGCTCATCAACTGTAAAAATAATATACAGGTTTGGGTTATTAGGTTGAGGAACGATCAAAGCAGATGAAGTACTAGATGGATCTCCCTTAAGATTAGTACCATTAGGCATAATATTATGAAACCTATTCCAAACGGTGATTCCATCAGTATAAAAAAGTAAACTACCCGTAGCATCAGATATTGTTGTGCACCCTTCTAATGTGTTTACTTGTCCATTGGTAAGTGCTGTAGGTGGGGTGGTGTTAAAACTAATCCCTGCATTTTGTCCAAAGTACCAGTTGTTGGCTTCTCCTTGGCCTATGACTGGAGTAGTACTGAGTAAACCGATAAAAAAGAGGACATATAAATATCTCATTGAGCACACTATCAAGCTCTAAAGATATTATAAATCTCTCTTTTTAAGCAATCGATACGAAAGAATGACAAAAATCGCTGTCCATACCATCACAATTAAAACCTCATACCAATGCACTAGATAGTCTTTTTGAAAATTTTCACCAAGTTGATTTGCAGCAGATTGTATGAAATTTAATCGACTAAATGGTTCAATAATAAGATTGCTCATTGATTCTAAAGGAAAAAATTGAACAATATTATCTGCTATTTGTGTCCCTTTAAATATTTTAAACTTTAATAGAGCGTAAACGATATTTTCGATAATCCACCAAATAAACAAAAAACCTAGAGCAAAGGCAGAACGTTTAACCAGAACTCCTAAAAACATACAAAAAGCAAAAAAGCCCATGAGCTTGGTAAAGTATGCTAACACATATTCTAAATCTGAGAAAACGATCGAAAATTCGTTGTAATCAGAGAAACTGAGTCCTAGAATAAGAGATACAGTAAACAAAAACAATGTCGATGCTAAGGCGTAGACAATAACGGTCAAAAATTTGGATCCAATAAACTCCTTTTTGCTAAGTCCATCAATTAAATTTTGTTTTAGAGTTCGATGGCTATACTCATTTGCCATCATAGAAACAATAACAATAGCTAGAAAAAGCTTAGCCCACGATGCTATATATGTAGTAAAATGCCAAATATATGGAAAGTTGAAAATCCCTTGGTCAGCAATTCTAAATTTAATACCTGCAAAGTTAAATTCTATTGAGGCAATTAAAGCTATAAAAGTAAAGAGGACAAAGTATGTTATTGTAATTACTTTGGCGGCTTTATTGTATCTGAATTTTTGAAATTCTATATTAAGTAATCGTAACATTGATTTAGTTTAAGTTGTTGGTAAGTTGTAAGAATTGTTCTTCTAGGCTTTCTTTTCTTTTTACGAGATGAGTCAGTACAATTCCCTCTTTAAATAATTGTCTATTAAGACTTTCTTCATCTAATTCATGTGCTAAGAAAGCAATGATCTTATCTCCTTCTTCTTTATAATTTTTGAAGTCTTTATGATCAGATATCCATTTTTTGAGAATAGAGTTTTGATTGCTCTTTAATTCGAAGAATCCATAGCTTGCATTCATTTCATCAACTGGGCCAGAATATAATTTTACTCCTTTTCTTATAATGACGACATGACTACATACTTTCTCTACTTCATCAAGCAGGTGAGAGGCAAGTAGAATGGTAGTTCCTTTTGAAGCAATTTTTTTTATAATCTCTCTGATTTGATGTATTCCTTGGGGATCTAAACCGTTAGTAGGTTCATCAAGAATTAAGATTTCGGGATCATTTAATAATGCCGAAGCAATTGCAAGTCGCTGTTTCATCCCAAGAGAAAATGTTCTGAATTTACTGTCTTTACGATCTAGTAAACCTACAATTTCCAATTTTTCTTCAACTTTTGCAGAAGAAACTTCTTTGATTTGACATACTAGTTTTAGATTTTGAGCAGCGGTCATATACGGATAAAAATTAGGACGCTCTATTATAGCGCCTACTTTTTTAAGAGCCTCATGCGTTGAGGTGTTGCCATCAAACCATGTAAAATTCCCAGAAGTTCTATTAACTACATTGAGAACAATACCCAAAGTTGTTGATTTCCCGCTTCCATTAGGACCAAGAATACCATATACATTTCCTTTTTTGATTGTAAAAGAAAGGTTTTTTACGGCAGTAATTGGACCAAATTTTTTGGTTAGATTATTGAGTGTAAGAATAGTTTCCAATTGCGATTTTTTAGGCGGTTATATTAAACAAGACGAAAAATACGGCTTTTTGTTACATCCAAAGTAAAATGGTTTGTTGTGGTTTTTTGAACATTTTGGTGTTTAGGGTTTGAAATTTGTAAATTGCTTGTCTTATAGAAGTTTGTTATGGAAGAAAAGTTAATGTCGAAAAAGAAGCCGACTTACCCAATAAATGACCTGCTGGATACCTACTTAAAAGCGTGCAATAGAAAAATTAAGATCCCTGTATTTTATGATGATTTGCTGCGTTTTTCTGGGTCAATTGTGGTATATGACAGTAATGATGAGGATACTTTGTGGGTTCGTGTATATTATGAAGAGCATGAAAGACCTGAAATAGAATCTAGTCTTAAAAAAGTATATACAATTCTTCATTCTGATGGAAATGAAGATGCTATAGAGTTTCTTAATATTGATGCCATTGACTATTGTACTTTCGGGAACTCCAAACCTTTTAGAATTAAAGTTCGAAATATCCTAAACGACAATTATACCTATATCTATGTAAAGAAAGCTGATGCCTCTCGTATTTATGGTTTAGAACTTGAGCATATGTTTTCTCCTAATCGTATCAATTTTTTAGTCTATAAAAACACCTTGATAGAAGAACATATTGCGGGGATACCCGGGGATGTATTTATAAAAGATTTTTTACCGGATCTAAGCGATCAAGCAAAATCGCAAATTGCTAAAGAATTTGTAAAGTTTAATGAGCGCTGCCAGATGCGGTTATTAGGTGATATGAGGTCTTATAATTATGTGATTATCCCTATTCATGATTTTGACCATGTAGAATATAAAATTAGAGCGATCGATTTTGATCAACAATGTTTTGAAGGAAAACTAAAAGTATATCAACCTCAATTTTTTAAGGAAAACTTTGATATGGTGGATGTAGTAATGAAAAAGTTACAGCCTAATTCGATAGAACAATATAAAAAGGAAGAACGTTCGATATTAGCTAAACGTATTTTAGCTTCGAGATCCAGATATGAGAATTTGGTAGAGTGTATGTGTGAAGATCGTATTTCGACTGAAGAAAACTTAAAAGAACTACGAGAACATCTTTATAATTTTACATTAGATTTAAAATTTAGACGAAGCGGTTCTATGGGAGAGGTACTTAAAACAGCTCTTGATTTTGTAAGGCGTAATTATGAGAATGTGAATATGAAAAACTTATTGGATAAATAAAGAGTTATTAAACCAAAAAGTATTTGAGTTGAGATTTTATTAAAGTCTAAATTGATATGAGAATCAAATCCTGGCGTTATGTATTAGTGTTTTTCGGAATAATGTTTTTTTGGATGTGGAATAATTTTGAATTGCCGAAATTTTATCCTTTTGAAAGAATAGAGAAGGCTGAAGCTTTGGTTTTTTATTCGGAGAAAATTCCTCCAAAATTACCTTTCGCTGATTTTCGCAACGAATTTGATTTAAGTATTAAATTTATCTATAAAGTAAATCAAAAGGTCTTTATTTCTGAATATAGGGCTTATAAAGCATCCATGTTTCAAAAAGAAGGAGATTCTATAATGGTTGAATATAGTACTGGTGATCCAAGCAAGGTTAGGTATACAAAGTCTTTAAGGAAAAGAAAAACGAAGAGACTGCAATTCCGAAAAAACTTTCATCACATAAAAGAAAATGGATATAAAAATTTAGAATTGGTTGAAAGTTTATTCACTTATGAAGACTATGCCGAATATGGTAAGAAATTAATAAAAACTACAGGCGTATTTAAGAAAACAGGAGATACGATTAAACTAACTTCTTTAATGTATTACGATGATGTAAGGGTTGGCGGTACTTTGATAGAAGAAATAAAACCAATTAATAGACAATTAGAAGAATTTGAAATAAGTGATTTTTTAATGGTTTCTAATAATCATATTGTAGAGATACGTACAGGCTGTAATTTTAAGTTAAGTGGAAGTAACTTATAATGTAGTTGGATGTCTTATTTCATATAATGCCAATACCGAGAAGAATTGCAAAAACAATCAATAAAATACCAACCACTACTTGTATGGTATTGATCGTTATTTTTTTTAGAAATTTATTTCCAAAATATGCCCCGATAAAGGCCATTACAGAAGCAGTAACGAGCATGGGGTAGTTTAAACTATTGCGCAATTGCCATAGATCTTTGGCGTATATAGAAATTCTGGAAACATCGATAAAGCATGCAATAGAAACTCCAGTAGCAATAAAAGCTTCTTTGCTTAGTTGTGCCCGTATCAAAAAGGCAGTTCGCAATGCCCCTTGATGACCAGATAAGCCTCCGAAAAAACCACTTAAAGCACCACCTAGAGGTAAGTATTTGGTGTTAATTTCTAATCTCTTTAGCTTAGGGATAAGATCAAAGAAAGAAAAGAAAATCAATAGTGTGGCAATACATATTTTTACAGCAGTGATTTGATACTCTTTGTCTGAAACTCTATACGTATATAAAGGTTGTATATCGGTCAAAGTACCTAGTAGGTACGCACCAAGAAAGGCAAATAAAACTGCAGGTAAACCAAACCGAAATACTGTTTTTAAATTCGCTTTTTTGCCAATAAGAACCAGCTTAAATAAATTGTTGAGTAGATGAACTATAGCAGTAAGTGCAATTGCAATATCTATTGGAAAAAATAAAGCAAATACAGGCATCAACAATGTGCCCAAACCGAAGCCCGAAAAAAAGGTTAATCCTGACCCCAATGAAGCAACAATGCCAATGAAAACAAAATCCATGTTTTGTATTATGTTTTTTGTTCTTTATTAAAATAGACGAGGTAGTAATACATTTGTTTTTCTTCATCCCAACCTTTTTCCACAAATTTTTCTGCAGATTCGGGATTTATAAAATCCATTTTAATTTGCACATTGGTATCCAGATTGATAACGTTTTTCATTTTTTTACGAGCAGCGGTAACGGCATTATTCGCAATAGGAAAAGTGGTAAGGTCCTCGATTTGATATTTTGGTGCTTTTTCTTCTTTGTAATGTTTAAACTCGGGGATTAAATCTGGATTATCGATTACTTCGTTTAAAAATGCAGTTTCTTCAAATTCGTCATTCTTTGCAAAGTGGTTTACAGCCCGATTCATAAACATCACTTCTTCTTTTTTATCTTCGGCGGGTAGGACTACATCTTTTGCAAAATCCTGGCAAAACTTCATGTACTTTTTGGTGTAAAAATTCTCATCGGCAAAAGCTTCAACACCTAAAAAATGTTCTAACCAATATTTTGTATCATAACGGTTAGAGTCTACCGATAAAATTTTATACCCTTCTTCTTTTTTATGATTAAAAATTAGGCATCCTTTATCGAGTTTGTTGAGGTTAACTCCTTGCTGTATTAGCAACTCCAGATTAGATTCTTTTTCTTCAAACTGAAGGAAATCATGTTTTAATTCTGATTTAAAAATACCCAGTGCTGCAACTTTTTCATTATCAATAGTCACATTGTCAAGATAGGTAACGTATACCTCACCACTTTTGATATGTGGATGTTGAGATTGTTCATACAATAATGAAGCAATTCGCTTAGATTTTTCATGAACAGAAGATGGGTTTTCAAAAATCTCGGTTACAATCTTATACAATGGATTAAATTCTACATTTACTTCATTTGCAAATTGAAAGTAGTTTTCTTCTTTTTCTCTAAAAGGTTTAAAGAAATATTCTTTTAGGATCGCCGTTAATTCATCATTAATTGAATATGGAGATTCTGATAGGAATATGCTCTCACCTTTATTTTTATTTCCGATTTTATGAACCGAAAGTGATTCGATTTGGGTGCTGTATAGGTTAATCATATTTTTTGAGTTTCAAAGGCGCAAAGCGACCAAGTTACTTAGTTTTATTACTTCAATACTTCTTGATTATAGGCAATTGAGTTTAATTCCAATTTTCATCAAACCCGAGATCATCATATTCATCCAGATCCATAAAACTTTCTCCATCACTTTCTTCATCAGACTGATCGGCTTTAAACTCTTTATCAGGAGCTTGATCTGGTAATTGTCCATGTACAAACATTACATTAGGATATTCCATTCCACTTTCATATTCTGCTATTTCTGCAAGCTCTACCAAAAATGTCCACATACTTAAGAAATCGTAGATGTAAATCAATTTAGGAGATGCCTCATGAACTATATCTATAAGGGTAGTTTCATTCATTAATCTAACGGGTTGGTTTCCGTCACTCATATCAAATAATGAAATCTCTTCACCTTGATTCCATTGATCATCACTTATATAAAAAGATGCCATCTCTGTACCATCAAAACCAAAAGATTGCGTAATTACGTTATGAAATTGCTCTAAGGTAGCTTCTTGTTCTATTTCAATATCTCTAAAGACATCTTCTTCAGTGTCCAGTATAATTCTGAAACGGTAAATCATTGTTGAATATTTTGATTTGCAAAGATACTATAAATGGGTTGTTATTTACTAAAACGGTGTAATGAAAAAGTCATTGCCCCAAGTAAGAAAAATGCAACAACTTGATGTAGTACTCCTAGGGTAATTGGCACCCTATAAAGTAAGGTGAAAATCCCCAGTAAAAACTGAATACACACAATAATCAGTAGAGTGTTTATAGAGTTGGTTTGCAGAGTGCTTTTTTCAATTTTTTTACTTCGATACCAAATAAAAATAATGAACCCGACTACGATATAAGCAAGATATCGATGTATAAATTGTACTCCACTTTTTCCTTCGATAAAATTTTTGATAAGAGGAGATTGTTCTATGTATACAGATTCATGAATTAATTGCCCATCATTCATTAGAGGCCAATGGTTATGTAGAAAACCAGCATCAAGCCCTGCAACAAAAGCTCCATAGACTATTTGTATTAAAAGTAATGCCAGTCCCCAGCGTATTAGATTTCTGAATTTTTGATCAACCTCTTTTTTATCAGGATATATAAGATCTAAGGCGACCCAAAAAGTATAAGCAAAGGTTATAAATGCTGCAGTTAGGTGCATGGCAAGTCTATAATGACTTACATCTGGCCTGTCTACCAATCCACTTTTAACCATAAACCATCCTAAAAACCCTTGAAAACCTCCTAAAAGCATCAATATAATGGATTTTTTTATGGTCGATCGTGTAAGTTGTTTGGTTAACAAAAAATATACGAAAGGTAGCATAAATACCACTCCGATAAACCTTCCAATAACTCGGTGTAACCACTCCCAGAAATAAATATCTTTAAAATCCTGAAGCGTAAATTGATTGTTTATTTTTTGATATTCTGGGTATTGCTTATAGAGTTCAAAAGCCTCATTCCATTCGGTTTCATTCATTGGTGGAATAGTACCCGAAATTAATTTATAATTTGAAATGGATAATCCAGAATGTGTAAGTCTTGTAATTCCTCCGACAACAACCATTATAAAAATTAAGAAACATCCAGTGAGAAGCCAGTATATTACTTTTTTATTGTCTTTTTTCATAAATGCACTATATCATTTCCGAAAGGGCGGAAATCTATTTATTCCCTTTTCTATATTATTTATATTTGAGTCTTACCCAAAAAAGTAAAATATCTACTTTTACCATCAACCATCAACCATCAACCATCAACCATCAACCCTAACTCTTTTCCTTTTTGTAGCATAAATTGATATGCGGCATCGTGCTCATTTGGAATATCTCCCTCTAGAATAGCTTCTTTTATAGCTTCTTTGATAATACCGATTTCACGAGAAGGTTTGATTTTAAATGTTTTCATGATCTCTTCTCCACTAACAGGCGGTTGGAAATTACGAATGTGGTCTCGTTCTTCAACTTCAACCATTTTTTGTCGTACAATCTTAAAATTGTTATGATATTTCTTGAATTTTTTTGGGTTTTTGGTTGTGATATCAGCTTCGCAAAGTGTCATTAATTCATCAATATAATCTCCAGCATCAAATACTAATCTTCTTACTGCTGAATCTGTAACATCGCTTGCAATTGCTATAGGGCGCGAACTCATTAATACCATTTTCTGAACAAATTTCATCTTGTCATTCAACGGCATTTTTAAACGTTTAAATAATTTAAACACCATTTTTGAACCTACAAATTCATGTCCATGGAAAGTCCAACCTACTTTTTTACTAAATTTTTTAGTTGGGGCTTTACCAATATCATGTAATAATGCAGCCCATCGTAACCATAAATCTTCCGTGTTTTCTGAAATATTATCAACTACTTCTAAGGTGTGGTAAAAATTATCTTTATGGCGTTGTCCTTCAATTTCGTCTATGCCTTTAAGAGCAATAAGTTCTGGAAGTATGAATGTTAGAAGCCCAGTTTTTTCTAGTAATTTAAATCCTATTGATGGTTTATTGCTCAATAGAATTTTGTTAAGCTCATCTACAATTCGTTCTTTAGTAATGATCTTGATTCGATCTTTGTTTCTAGAGATAGCTTGTAACGATTTTTCTTCAATTTTGAACCCCAATTGTGTTGCAAAGCGTATAGCGCGCATCATTCGTAGCGGATCATCAGAATAGGTGATGTCTGGATCTAAAGGCGTACGAATTATTTTGGATTTCAGATCCTCTAATCCTTCGAATGGATCTAATATGTCTCCAAAATTTTCTGATGATAAGTTTAATGCAAGAGCATTTATAGTAAAGTCTCTTCTGTTCTGATCGTCTTGTAATGTGCCGTTTTCTACAATGGGGTTGCGACTATCTTCGGAATACGATTCCTTGCGGGCGCCAACAAACTCAACTTCGATTTCATCAGTTTTGAGCATTGCGGTGCCATAGGTTTTAAAAACCTGTACTTTTGGTTGCTTAGGTAAAAGACTAGAAACCTCTTTAGCTAGTTTTATACCACTACCTACAGCGACAATATCGATATCTTTTGCAGTCCCTCTTTGTAGGATATGATCTCTTACATATCCTCCAATAACATAACTATCTAGTTGAAGATTAGTAGCTGCTTTTGCAATAGTCTTAAAAATAGGATGTTGTAGGGCTTCTTTATAATTTTTAGCTTCCGACATGTATCAATTTACTCGATCATCGAGATTTAAATGTTTCGAGGCTTGCCTCGAAATTAAAATTATTTTCCAACCGATGCCTTGCGGACTTACCTCGATAGAATTTACTTCCTGATAATTTTTACAGTGCTATTACTTCCAATTTTAATAATTGAAGAAGGTTTTGCACCTTTATTTTGCAGGGGCAAATTTACGACATAGTCAACGCCTTCCAAAATGGCGGCAGATATTTCTTTAAAATTTTTTGGAGTAGGAGCTCCACTAATATTTGCTGAAGTAGAAACTATGGGCCTTTTAAGTTTTCGTATCAATTTTCCGCAAAAGGGATCTCGAGCAACGCGAATACCCAATGTATTGTCTTCTGCAATTATATTTTCGGCAACTCTTAAAGGGCGGTCATAGATAATAGTTGTGGGTTTTGTTGCATATTTTAAGATGTCATAAGCTACTTCGGGAACTTCTTCAACATATTGTTGCAACATTTTAAAATCACTAACTAGGCAGATCATAGATTTACTTTCTGCTCTCTGCTTAAGCGCATATATTTTATCAATAGCTTCAGCATTAGTAGCATCGCAACCAATTCCCCAAACAGTATCTGTGGGGTATAGTATTATACCGCCTCTTTTTAATACTGTAATCGCTTTTTCTATTTCTATGATTTGATCAGCCATTATTTAAATTTTGGAATTGTGTTTTCTGATTCGATATATTTTGGAGTTTCAGTATTTATAGTTTCTCCAGAAATTACTTTTTCATACAGCTTCAAATACTTTTCGGTCATAACTTTGGAGTTGTAATATTTAACGGCGTGGTCATGACATCGTTTCGGATCGTAATCAAATTCTTTGATGGCCTTAGCAATTTCATCAGAATTGTTTCCTGTAAAACCAACTTCTGGTGTAATTAATTCGGCTAAAGAACCATTTTTGGTTCCAAATACTGCACAACCGGCATACATACTTTCTGTAATAGCAATACCAAATGGTTCATGCCAGGTTACCGGAAAAACTAATGCCTTTGAATTTTGCGCAACTTTCATTTTAACATCATTTTCAACCATTCCATGAAAAATGATATTCGGATTTAGAATATATTTTAATCCTCTTTTGATATTGCGAGATTCCCATCTGTTTCCTCCCATAACATGAAGTTTATTTCCAGATTTTAAGGCGATTTTTGCAGTTCCGAATAGGTTTTTTACTTTCCAGGATGCTTTTGCCAGAAAGTGAAGATAGGTTCTATTACTATTCAAATCTGGATCAGGATAATCATCCCAGTCAATTCCATTATATACAAATGCTGTTGAACCATATCTTTTTGCATGATTTTTAGATACAAAAACCATGTTTTTATCTAATACTCTTTCTGGAGCTGGGTTACCTTCCATTGTAAAAATGTAGGGTTTGCCAATAGTTTCATGTAAGGAATAAAAAAGATGAACAACATCAACATCTTCTGGTACCTGGCTCTGAAAATCTTTTTCCTCATCATATGGTATTACTGTTGCAAAATCAGAATAAGAACCTTTTTTTGCTAAAAAATATACCTTGTGCCCCATCTTAACCAGCTCCTTGCCTAATCCCCAAATAACGCGCTCGGTACCACCGTATTTTTTTGCAGGGAGAGTAGCGGTTCTATCTTCGATAAGTATTTTCATTTTTCGTTTAAAATTTTTGTTGAATGTTATTTTTTTGTTATCCCAAATAAAAATCTAAATTACTATATATTTGTCGATATATCTATACGATAATTTATGAAAGTTTTACACGTTTCTGGAGCCACTAGTTGGGGAGGTAACGAACAGCAATTGTTATATTTGGTAGAAGAACTAAACTCATACGGAGTTGAACAGTTCTTGTTTTGTTATGAAAATACACCTTTGATTGAAAAAATTAAGGACCAAAATATTGCTATTATTTCAATTCCTAATATAAAATCTCGTAAGAAAGCTTATAGAAAATTGCTTAATAGTGCTGTGAAAGAGCATCAGTTTGATCTTCTTCATCTGCATACAAGTAATGCGGTTACGGGGTATATGATTACAGATCTTTTTTATGGGCTTAAAGTAAAAGCTGTGTTTTCAAAGAAAGGTATAGGAAGCAGTGTTAGTTTTTTAAGTAAGCTTAAGTATAATTATAAGAATATTCATAAAGTTTTATGTGTGTCTGAAATTGTTTCTGATTATTTTAAAGGTGTTTTATACGCTAAAAATCATCACAAACTTTGTGTAGTATATGATGGTGTTAAGGTACATAAAGAAAACAACGAAATGACTTCTTCATATGATCTTAGAAAAGAATTGAATATTGAAAAAGATACCAAAATCATTGGTAATATTGCAAATCATACAAAGGCCAAAGATCTAAAAACTTTAATAAAAACATTAGATATATTGGTGAATAAAGAAAATACTACAGATATACATTTGGTACAAATTGGAGAATTTTCAAAACGTTCTCAAGAACTTAAAGATATGGTTTCTGAATATGGTTTACATGATTATATATCGTTTGTAGGTTTTAAAAATGAAGCATCTTCAATTTTACCTCAATTTGATGTATATCTTATGACTTCAGAACGAGAAGGTGGACCCACAACTGTTTTAGAGGCATTTTATAAGAAAGTACCTGTGGTTTCGACTAATGTAGGATTAGTAAGTGAGGCCATAGAAGACGGTGTAAATGGGTATGTAGCTCCAATTAGCGATTATAGAGTTCTTGGCGAAAAAGTATTGCAATTGCTTAATGATGATGTGTTAAGAAATTCTTTTGTGAAGATCTCTTATAATAAATTTGTAAACTCTTACACAGCCAAGCATTTAGGGATGAATACATTTAATGTATATAAAGAAATTGTTTGATGAAGGTTAAAACAGCACTTATCATATCAACATATAATTGGCCTGAAGCACTTGAGTTAGTTTTAAAGAGTGTAGCAAACCAAAGTATAATGACCAACGAAGTTTTAATAGCTGATGACGGTTCTCGTGATGAAACAAAGCTAATTATAGAAAAGTTTAGAGAACAAGTATCAATACCGCTTAATCATGTTTGGCATGAGGATTTAGGGTTTAGAAAAGGAAAAGTTTTAAATAAAGCGATAGCGTCTACAAATGCGGATTATATTATCGAGGTTGATGGCGATTGCATTATGCATAGAGATTTTATTAAAGACCATTTAGATTTTATAAAAAAAGATGTTTTTCTTTATGGATCTCGAGTAAATATCCAAAAAGATTATTTACCTGTATTATTCAAAAAACAAAAAATATCTTTTAATTTTTTGTCAAAGGGTATTAAAAAAAGAACAAGAGCTTTGCGAATACCAATTTTTGGTTATCTTTTTACACCAAAATCAAAACTCTCTAAAAAAATAAGAGGATGTAATATATCGTTTTGGCGAGAAGATGTTATAAAAGTTAATGGCTATAATGAATCTATAGAAGGTTGGGGTAGAGAGGATAGTGAGTTGATTGTGAGAATGCTAAATAATGGTTGTGTCGGTAGAAGACTTCGGTACAGGGGGATTGTTTACCATATATGGCATTCTGAAAAATCTAGGGATAAAGTTCAAGAAAATGATAGAATTCAACAACTTTCAAAAGAAAAGGCATTGATTTGGTGCGAAGACGGAATTGATAAATACCTTAATAATTAATAAATGCAAAACCAATTTGTAATACATCCTGCTCAGGCAGTTTTTGAACCGCAAATAAAGAATGCTATTCATAACTTTGACAGGTATGATGATGTGCTTGGAGAGGCAGAGAGAAATGTGATTAAAATTGTTGATGTAGATGATAAAAAATATACTATAAAATCGTTTAAAGTACCTAATATCATTAATCAAATTGCTTACCGGTTTTTTAGGAAATCAAAAGCAGAGCGATCATATACTTATGCAAATAAATTATTAGATTTAGGTATTGATACTCCTTTTCCGGTAGCATATGATCTTTATATGTCTCCGGTTTTATTTAAAAGAAGTTATTATGTGAGTGAGTTGGTAAATTGTGACTTAACCTATAGAGAGCTAACAACTGATTTTTCTATTCCTGATTATGATAATATCCTTAGAGCTTTCACTAGGTTTACTTATAAGTTACATGAGAAAGGGATTAATTTCTTAGATCATTCTCCCGGTAATACTTTAATTAAAAGAGAAGGAAAAGAGTATAGATTTTATTTAGTTGACCTTAATCGTATGCAATTTGGAAAAATGGATTTTGATACAAGGATTAAGAACTTTGTTAAACTTACTATTCATGAATCAATGATTAAGGTAATGAGTAATGAATATGCTAAATGTACAGGAGAAGATGAAAAAATGATATTTGATCTCATGTGGAAATACACAAGAGAATTTCAATATAGATTTTATCGTAAAATAAGAATTAAAAAAAGAATATTTTTCTGGAAAAAAAAGTACAGAACTATTCCTTCTGAGTCTCCGATTTAATTATTTCTCTCAATTTGATATACTTTAAAAAAGTTAGGTTGGCCGTCTGAACACATATTACAAACCCATTTAAACCATCAAGAAATCCTAAACGGAGAAAATATGCTTTGAAGAAAGCCCAAGTTGGATTAAATAAGATTTTCCATAGAGTTGCTTTTTTTCCTAATTCGTAATATGAATGTGCCGATATTGTTGAGAACTTTTCGATTTGCGAATTGTAAGCACTGTATGTTGGATAGTTCCAATGTAAGATATCACCTTTTAATTTTCCAGAACTTTTAGGGTTATATAGTTTATAAGAATCATGAGGGTTAATACCTTTCCATTCTCCCTTTCCTTTTTTGAAAGCTCTCAATTTTTTATCGGGGTACCAATCAGAATGTTTTATCCATTGTCCGCAAAAATTATTATAGCGATTCATGTAATATCCATCATGAACCCAATTAGATTTTAATGCTAGTAAAGATTTTTGAAGCTCAGGAGATAGGGCCTCATCACCATCAAGTGAAACTATATGATCGTAAGAAGCTTGTTCTATAACAAAGTTCTTTTGTTCTTTATACCCTAGAAATTTCTGCTTTACAAATTTGACATCATATTTTTTACAAATTTCTTCAGTTTTATCAGTCGAAAAAGAATCAACAACGACAATTTCATCTACTACTCCTTGAAGTGACGCTAGACATTCTTCGATTTTTCTTTCTTCATTATAGGTAATAATAACTCCAGAGAGCTTAATCATAAGTTGGTGTAATTTTACAGGTTATAAATATAAAAATAGTTATTTTTTGAGGGATTGATATTTTGTTAGAAACTAAAATCAAATTATAAAGATTTTTTATATAATTAAAAGTTTCAGAATCAACCCTGTGTTATACGTATTTTTATGTCATCTATTCTATGGTTTGAATTAAATAGTTTCTGAGTTTTGGGATAATTAGATCCGAAGAAAACTCTTGATATAAATGCAAAGCTTCTTTTTTCATTTTTTTTGGAGACGTATTGCCATATAGTTCTGGTTTTACATCTATTAAATGAATAGAGTCATGTTCAATTCCATCTTCAAACATATTCCAATCTTTTTTAATAATCCATGGCGAGAAAATAGTAAAAGAAGGCACATCGATTGCTTTTGCCATGTTAACAGCACCTCCTTCATTACCTATCAACATATCACAATGGGATAGAATAGCAATAAATCCTCTTAAACTCTTTGCATATACATTAAAATATATATTTTTTTGGGTACTTGGAAAGGTTAGATCATAAATTGCTTTAGCGTCTTTTTCCTGATTAGGCATATAATTGAAAAGAATACTGGCTTTAGTCACAGAAACAATTTCATCAATTATTTTTGCCATTTCTTTAAAAGGAAGTGTTTTTATAGCTTCACTTCCCAATACACTAATCATTATTATAGGTTTTTTAGTTTCAATACCATTAGATTCTAAAAACTCTTTAGCTTTTTCTTTTTCTTCAATAGTAAGAACTATTTTTGGTCTTAAAATTTCTGTAGCAATTCTATTCTCAGGAAGAACCAGGCGCAATCTATTTTCTATAGCTGTACTGGCATTAGTAATTGGTTGGCTTTTTCTATGTATAACCTTGGTGTAAAAAAATTGTGTATACCATTTGTAAAAAGAAATCCTTTTTGGAGCTCGAGAAAATAAGGTAATTAAATTACTTTCTAATTTGCCAAAAGAATCAATAACCAGATCATATCTCTTTTTTCTTATTTCTTTTAAGAATTTATAAAAAGCTTTTTTACTTTCTCTATATTCTGGTTTAAATTCTATGATATGATCAAAAGCAAGGCTATTTTTTACTACGGGTATGGTGTTGGTGTTAATTAAATAATCAATAGTAGCATTGGGATATTCTTTTTTTAAAGTTTCACAAATAACTGTACTTGTGAGAACATCACCAATCATTTTTTGTTGAATAACTAGTATTTTCATAAACTATTGATCAAAATACCAGAACTTGTTTTTTTGTTTAAGGCAAGCCCTGGTATTTGTTTTTTCTTCAATTAAACGGCAACATCGTATTCACGAAGTGCGTCGTTAAGCGAGGTTTTCTTATCGGTACTTTCTTTACGTTTTCCAATAATCAAAGCACATGGAACATTATATTCTCCAGCAGCAAATTTCTTAGTGTAACTACCAGGAATTACTACTGATCTAGCGGGAACTACTCCTTTTCTTTCTACAGGTGTATCTCCAGTAACGTCGATTATCTTTGTAGAAGCGGTTAATACTACATTAGCTCCAAGTACGGCTTCTTTTTCTACACGTACACCTTCTACTACAATACAACGAGATCCTATAAATGCGCTATCTTCAATGATAACAGGTGCAGCTTGTAATGGCTCTAATACGCCTCCAATACCAACTCCACCACTCAAATGTACGTTTTTTCCAATTTGTGCACAGCTACCCACAGTTGCCCATGTATCTACCATTGTTCCTTCATCTACATATGCACCAATATTTATATAACTTGGCATTAAAATAGTTCCAGAAGAAATATATGCACCATGACGTGCTACTGCATTAGGAACTACACGAATTCCTTTAGCCTCATATCCTCTTTTTAATGGGATTTTATCATGATATTCAAAAATTCCTGCTTCCAGAGTTTCCATTTTTTGAATAGGAAAGTACAAAACAACCCCTTTTTTTACCCATTCGTTTACTTGCCATCCACCATCAACAGGTTCTGCAACACGCAGTTCACCAGTGTCTAACATACTAACTATTTTTCTAATTGCATCTTGAGTATTTTGCTCTTTTAAAAGCTCTCTATTATCCCAAGCTTTCTCTATGGTTTCTTTTAGTTGGTTCATTGATCAAAAATTTTGGTAAAGATAATAGCTTAACTCAAAAAACATATCGATTTAATGTATTTTAGGAAACCATTAATAAATAAGGTGTTTATTTGTCATAATATCATATTTTTGCACAAAATATGTAGATGGCTAGAATATTGGCAATAGATTATGGAGGTAAGCGTTGTGGTATTGCAGTGACTGATGAGTCTCAAATTATCGCTTCGGGATTGACTACTGTTGATACCAAGAATGTGTTATCTTGGTTAAAAGACTATGTGTCTAATGAAGAGGTTGAGCTTTTTGTAGTTGGAGAACCCAAAAGATTGCATGGAGAACCTTCAGAAAGTGAAAAGTTGATTCGACCTTTTTTGGAAAAATTAAATAATATGCTTCCCAATATTCCAGTAAAGAGAATAGATGAGCGCTTTACCTCTAAGATAGCTTTTGACACCATGTTGGCAAGTAGGATTTCAAAAAAGAGAAGAAGGGATAAAGCATTAGTTGATCAAATTAGCGCCACCATAATTTTACAAGATTACTTGTATAATCAATAAAAAAAGAAATAGTAATAAAATATATGATACTTCCTATTGTAGCATACGGAGACCCGGTATTAAAGAAAAAAGCAAAGGAGATTGCAAAAGATTATCCTAAATTAGAAGAGTTGCTAGAAAACATGTTTGAAACCATGTATGCAGCTCATGGTGTAGGGTTGGCAGCTCCACAGATTGGCATTCCCATTCGATTGTTTTTGGTAGATACAGAGCCTTTTTCTGAGGATGATGAATTATCAGATAATGAAGCAGATCAATTAAAGGGTTTTAAAAAAGTGTTTATCAATGCAACCATTCTTGAAGAAACCGGAGAAGAATGGGCTTTTACTGAAGGTTGCCTTAGTATACCTGATATTCGTGAAGATGTATTTCGTAATGAAACCATCAAGATTAATTATTTTGATGAAAACTTTGTAGAACATACAGAAATATATAGTGGTTTAGCAGCTAGAGTAATACAACATGAGTATGATCATATCGAAGGGATTTTATTCACAGATAAACTTTCAAGCCTAAAAAAACGTTTAATAAAAGGAAAACTAGCCAATATTTCTAAAGGAAAAATTAGTGCTGATTATCGAATGCGTTTTCCTTTAGCAAAAAAGGGTAGATAATTAAATTTTTATGTTGGTCAATGTTTGATTTTTTGAAACGAACTACAGATATTTGCCAACTTTGAAACGAAAAAATATGAGCTTAGATAAAATATTAGCAATTTCAGGTAAACCTGGGTTATACGAATTGAAAACACAAACCAGAAGTGGTTTTTTGGCAGAGTCTTTAATAGATGGTAAAAGACTATCAGTTAGCATTAGACATAATGTTAGTGTGCTTAGTGAAATTGCAATTTATACATTTACTGAAGAAGTTCCTTTAAGAGAGATTTTTGAAAAGATTCAAGAAAAAGAAAATGGAGAACAAGCCATTAGTCATAAAGAATCCAAAAACAAACTAGAAAGCTACTTTAGTGAGATATTACCAGACTATGATGAGGATAGAGTGTATGTAAGTGATATGAAAAAAGTAATACAATGGTATAATATATTACAATCTAAAGGGATAACCGATTTTTCTGAAAAAGAAGAGAATTCTTCAGAGGAGGAAGAATAGTAAAAATACTATTGTATGAAAAAAGAGAATCTCGGGATTACCGGATTCTCTTTTTTTATGGAAACAAAGAAATCAACGTCCGTATAATTCATTTTTTGAAAGCGATATTGGTTCTAAGTTTTTAAAACTATTAAAAGAATGTGTGTAAATTGAACAAATATTGCTTGATTTTCAATGTATCAATTCATGAGTTCTTTGTATTTTTGCGCAAAATTTAATACAACCTTACAAATATTTAGTTTACATGGCTAATACCAAATATGTTTTTGTTACAGGAGGTGTTTCTTCTTCCTTAGGAAAAGGAATTATAGCAGCTTCTTTGGCAAAACTACTACAAGCAAGGGGATACAGGGTTACTATTCAAAAGTTAGACCCATATATTAATGTTGATCCGGGAACCCTAAACCCTTATGAACACGGTGAATGCTATGTAACTGATGATGGAGCAGAGACCGATCTTGATCTTGGACACTATGAACGTTTTTTAAATACTCCAACTTCGCAAGCTAATAATGTTACTACAGGTAGAATTTATCAGAGTGTTATTGAAAAAGAACGTCGAGGAGAATTTTTAGGAAAAACAGTACAAGTAGTTCCTCATATTACTAATGAGATTAAAGAGAGAATTCAGATTTTAGGAAAAAGCGGTAACTATGATATTGTAATAACTGAAATTGGAGGAACGGTAGGTGATATAGAATCATTACCTTATATAGAAGCAGTTCGACAATTAAAATGGGAGTTAGGAGACACAAATGCATTGGTGATCCATTTAACATTGATTCCATATCTTTCTGCTGCTGGCGAATTAAAAACAAAGCCAACTCAGCATAGTGTAAAAACATTGATGGAAAGCGGGATTAAGGCAGATATCTTGGTATGCAGAACTGAGCACGAACTATCAGATGATTTACGCAGAAAATTGGCATTGTTTTGTAATGTGAAACAAGAAGCCGTAATTCAATCCATAGATGCATCAACGATCTATGATGTGCCTAATTTGATGTTAGAAGAAGGACTTGATGCTGTTGTATTGAAGCAATTAGTACTCAGAGATGATAATGTACCTGATTTAGAAAACTGGAATAACTTTTTAAAACGTCACAAAAACCCAAAATGTGAAGTGACGATTGGGTTAATAGGTAAGTACGTTGAATTGCAAGATTCGTATAAATCTATTCTTGAGGCATTTATTCATGCTGGTGCAGAAAATGAAGTAAAAGTAAATGTTGTTAGTATACATTCTGAGTATATTGATGATGAAACTATTGAAAAAAAGATCGCACACCTTGATGGAGTGCTTGTTGCACCTGGATTTGGTGAGAGAGGAATAGAAGGAAAAATAAAGGCTGTGCAGTTCGCCAGAGAACATAAATTGCCATTCTTTGGTATTTGTCTGGGAATGCAAATGGCAGTGATAGAATACTCTCGCAATGTTTTAGGACTTAAAGATGCATGTTCTGCAGAAGTTGATCAGAATACACCACATCCTGTTATTGATTTAATGGAAGAGCAGAAAAATATTACGGATATGGGAGGGACAATGCGATTAGGTACCTGGGATTGTGAACTTATTGAAAATAGTAAAGTATTTGATGCCTATAAGGAAAAATTGATTGATGAACGTCATAGACATAGGTACGAATACAATAATAATTATAAGGACCAACTAGAGGGAGCAGGTTTAAAAACTACTGGAATAAATCCTAAAACTGGCTTAGTAGAAATTATTGAAATTCCTGATCACCCTTGGTTTGTTGGTGTGCAGTACCATCCAGAATATAAAAGTACCGTTGCGAATCCACATCCATTGTTCATAGCCTTTGTGAAAGCAGCTGTAGAGTACTCAAAAAATAATAAAAGTGCCAAAGTGTCACAGAGATAGTAATTGGCTAGGTAATTGACATTGAGATAATACATAAATAATTTCTAAAGCCTTTCTGAGTCATCAGATAAAGGCTTTTTATACATATAGTAAATGGAAGAAAAAAAATTTGACCTTAATTCGATAATTGGATTTGCACTTATTTTTGGAATCATCGTTTGGATGTTCTATCTAAATCAACCTACTCCAGAAGAAATTGAAGCAGAGAAAGCCAAACAAGAGCAAGTTGAAACAGAAAAAAAGACCGAAGAAAAAAAGACTTCAGATTTTGTTACAGAAAGCCAGCCTATTGTTGTTAACCCACAAGATTCTTTAGCAGTCGTAAATGCTAAATCACAACTTGGTGCATTTGCTTATTCAGCAAGTTTGCCTTCGGCCAAAGATCAATATACAAAGATAGAAAATGAAGTATTAAGCCTTAAGATTAATAATAGAGGAGGGTATATTTCTGAAGCTTTATTAAAAAACTTCAAAACCTATGATTCTGTTCCTGTATATTTGATTAAGGATGGTAAAAATGCATCTTTAAATATAAATTTTGGTACAACAGATAATAGAATTCTAAATACCAAAGACCTGTTTTTTGAACCAAAAGTTACTAAGAATGGAGATAATACAATCCTTTCCATGAGGCTTAAAGCTTCAGATTCTCAGTTTTTAGAATATAGGTATGAGTTAAAACCAAATGATTATATGGTAGATTTCACCATTCGATCACAAGGGTTGCAGCAAGTGATTAATAGCAGTCAAACTATTAATTTAGATTGGAAACTTCAAGGAATGAGGCATGCAAAGAGTGCTTCTTACGAAAATCGCTATACAGAATTGTCTTATGAGTATGATGGAGGAAAAGATGACTATCTCGGGCAAGGAGAATTTACAGATGACGAAGAACAAGATGTTACCTGGATTGCTTTTGAGCAGCATTTCTTTACCTCAATACTATTAACAGATATACCATTTAAGACAGCTGCTTTTACTTCAAAAAATATAGCTAATTCTAGCGACTTAGATGACAAGGATATAAAAGTAACAAAAGAGTTTTCTGCTACCATGCCTTTAGAGTTACAGGGGGGAGAGCTTAATTATGCTATGGATTGGTATTATGGACCGTCAGATTATAAAATATTGAATTCATACAAAAGAAACCTTGATGAAATTGTACCCTTAGGTTGGGGGATTTTTGGGGTAATAAATAGATATTTATTTATTCCGTTTTTTACTTTTTTAAGTAGCTTTTTGCCTTATGGTATTGCTATAATTATAATGACAATTATTGTTCGTATTATTTTGTCGCCTGTTACGTATAAATCATACTTATCACAGGCAAAGATGAAAGTTCTGCGCCCTGAGATTACAGAAATTAACGAAAAGCATAAAGATAATGCCATGAAGAGACAGCAAGAAACAATGGCTCTTTATGGTAAAGCTGGAGTAAATCCTATGAGTGGATGTTTACCAGCTTTAATGCAAATTCCAGTCTTTTATGCCTTGTTTAATTTCTTTCCTAGTGCGTTCGAGTTAAGACAGAAAAGTTTCTTATGGGCTGATGATTTATCAAGTTATGATACCATAGCACAACTACCATTCGAAATCCCGTTTTATGGAGATCATATTAGTTTGTTTCCAATACTTGCTTCTGTAGCGATATTTATCTATATGATGATGACAACAGGGCAGACCATGCAAACACAACAACCCGGAATGCCAAATATGAAATTTATTATGTATTTGTCACCACTAATGATGCTATTCTTCTTTAATAATTATGCTAGTGGATTATCATTATATTACTTTATCTCAAATTTAATTACTATAGGAATTATGTTAGTGATTAAAAATGTAATTATTGATGAAGATAAAATCCATGCTAAAATTCAGGAAAATAAGAAGAAGCCTAAAAAGCAAGGTAAATTTCAGAAAAAAATGAAAGAGCTTATGGAGCAAGCAGAGCAGCAGCAAAAGACAAATAAAAGAAAGTAATTTTTTTATATATTAAGAATAAAAGCTCCTTTTTAGGAGCTTTTTTGTATTTTAAATTTTAGTTTTATTACTTTGAATTTCAAATAATGGTATACTTTTTGGAAATTACATTCGTTGAAATAACGTCCCAAATTATATAACTATGCGAAGTACATTTTTGTTTTGTGTTCTGATTTTTACATGCTCTTTAGTATTTGGCCAAGGGTATAACAAGTTTGATGCCGAGGGGAAAAGACATGGGAAATGGCGTAAACGATATGAAAATACCGATCAAATTAGATATGAAGGAAGTTTTGATCATGGAAAAGAAGTAGGGGAGTTTAAATTCTATAAACCAAGTAGTGGAACGTCTCCTACAGCTACCAAAATATTTTCTAAAGATCATGATACAGTAATAGTAAAGTATTTTACCAAGAAAGGAAAAGTGATTAGTGAGGGTAAGATGATCGGTAAAAATCGTGAAGGGTTGTGGAAATATTATCATAATGATTCTAATAAAGTTATGATGACTGAGCACTATCTAGCAGGGAAATTACATGGAGAACAACTTACTTATTTTGATAATGGTCAACTTACAGAGAAGAATGCTTATGTAGAAGGTAAAAGAGAAGGAAAAAGAATTATGTATTCTGAGGATGGAATTAAGATCAAAGAGTTTACATACGAAAATGATCAGTTACACGGTATGACCAAATATTATGATACTAAAGGAGAGCTAATCATTGAAGGAAATTATAAGAGAGATCGCAAAGATAGTATTTGGAATTACTACGAAAACGGAAAATTATCGGAGCAAAAACTATTTCCTTTAAGCCGTAGTGGAGCCAATAATTGATTTATAAAATACATATATAGATAAAACCATAAAGCAATGCGTAAGCGTTGCTTTTTTTATTTATTATTTTTGCATAAAATTTATAAAGATTAAAGCATTTTTTGATGAAGAGAGTAATCGTAGGATTATCAGGAGGAGTTGATTCTAGTGTAGCCGCATACTTGCTGAAAGAGCAAGGGTATGAGGTTATAGGATTGTTTATGAAAAATTGGCATGATGATTCGGTAACCATTTCTGATGAATGTCCATGGTTAGATGATAGTAATGATGCATTACTGGTGGCAGAAAAATTAGGAATACCATTTCAAACAGTAGACTTAAGTGAGCAATATAAAGAGCGCATAGTGGATTATATGTTCAATGAATATGAAAAAGGAAGAACACCAAATCCAGATGTCTTATGTAATCGAGAAATTAAATTCGACGTTTTCCTAAAGATTGCACTGTCTCTTGGAGCAGATTATGTTGCTACAGGACATTATTGCAGAAAAGATACTATAATAAAAAATGGACAAGAAGTACATCGTTTATTAGCAGGTAAAGATCCTAATAAAGATCAATCATACTTTTTATGTCAATTATCACAAGATCAGTTGGCTAAAACCTTGTTCCCGGTTGGAGAATTACTAAAACCGGAAGTTCGAGAAATTGCTGCAGCGCAAGATTTAGTGACTGCAGATAAAAAAGATTCTCAAGGACTGTGCTTCATAGGAAAGGTTCGTTTACCAGAGTTTCTTCAGCAAAAATTACAACCAAAACAAGGAGATATTATTGAAATACCATCTTCTGAAGATAAATATTTGCGTGAAATACCAACATTTTCATCTAAAAGAGAAGAATTAGAATTTCTTTCTACAAAATACCAATATGATGTAAATGAAGGAAAAGTAGTAGGTAAGCATCAGGGAGCACACTATTACACCAAAGGACAACGAAAAGGTTTGGCCGTTGGTGGTACACCAGAACCACTTTTTGTTATAGAAACAGATGTCGAAACGAATACAATTTATACGGGCCAAGGTAAAAATCATCCAGGCCTTTACCGTAAAGCTTTATTTATCACTAATGAAGAATTACATTGGGTTAGAGATGATTTAAAACTTAATATTGATGAAGAGCTTGAAGTAATGGCTAGGATTCGATACAGACAACCTTTAGAAAAGGCAACATTATACCAAGTCGATGGTGGGATGTATGTTGTTTTTGAAAATGGCCAGAGTGCAATAACCGAAGGACAATTTGTTGCCTGGTACCTTGATGAAGAATTAGTTGGATCTGGAGTGATTTCGTAACTTGTGATCAACAATAAATTTAATTATAAAAGACCCCACAGGAATACCAGATCAAATCTGGTATTCCTGTGGGGTCTTAAAACACTATAGTAATGAATACGATTAAAGATCTATTTAATATACAATATCCAATTATTCAAGGGGGTATGATATGGACAAGCGGCTGGAAACTTGCAAGTGCAGTTAGCAATGCAGGAGGATTAGGACTCATTGGGTCTGGATCTATGTATCCAGATGTATTGAGAGAGCATATTCAGAAATGCAAAAAAGCAACAGACAAACCGTTTGGAGTAAACATCCCGATGTTGTACCCTAATCTAGAAGAAATTATACAAATTATCATCGAAGAAGGGGTCAAGATAGTGTTTACCTCTGCCGGGAATCCAAAAACATATACAGCGTATCTAAAAGAGCATGATATCACTGTAGTGCATGTAGTGAGCAGCCTTAAATTTGCTTTAAAAGCACAAGACGCAGGAGTTGATGCTGTGGTAGCAGAAGGTTTTGAGGCTGGCGGGCATAATGGTAGAGATGAAACCACCACATTGGCTTTAATTCCTATGGTGAAAGAAAAAATAAATATCCCACTGATTGCTGCCGGAGGTATTGCAACAGGGGCATCCATGTTTGCAGTTATGGCCCTTGGAGCTGATGGGGTACAGGTGGGGAGCCGTTTTGTTGCCAGTGATGAAGCATCATCACATAGGGATTTTAAGAAAATGGTTGTAGATGCAAAAGAAGGGGATACACACCTTACTTTAAAAGAACTAGCACCTGTTCGAATGCTCAAAAATAAATTCTATCATGATGTAGCAACATTATATTCAAAAGGTCCCTCTGTTGATGAACTCAAAGATTTACTGGGACGGGCTAGAGCAAAGCGAGGTATGTTTGAAGGTGATCTTGATGAAGGCGAACTAGAGATAGGACAAGTGTCTGGATTAATTCATGATATCAAACCAGCGGCCTTGATCATAAAAGATATGGTTGATGAATTTAAAGCTACTCAAAGTAAAATGGGACAAGTTTCTATATAAACCTTACATATGAATTCTAGAAAAGAACAGCTCAAAGCTTTTGACAGATTATTAACCATTATGGACGAATTGCGTGAGCAATGTCCTTGGGATAAAAAGCAAACATTACAGTCTTTAAGGCATCTTACTATAGAAGAAACATATGAACTTGGTGATGCAATTCTTGATAATGATTTGGATGAAGTAAAAAAAGAATTAGGTGATTTGCTATTGCATATTGTTTTTTATGCCAAGATAGGAAGCGAAACTAAGGATTTTGATATAGCAGATGTAACAAACGAAATCTGTGAAAAACTTATCAATAGGCATCCTCATATATATGGAGATATAGAAGTGCCCAATGAAGATGATGTAAAACGTAATTGGGAAAATCTAAAATTAAAGGAAGGCAAGAAAAGTGTTTTAGAGGGTGTTCCAAAATCACTTCCGGCGTTAGTTAAAGCCAGTAGAATTCAGGATAAAGTAGCTGGTGTAGGTTTTGATTGGGAAGAGCCTCATCAGGTATTTGAAAAACTCAAAGAGGAGCTCGAAGAATTACAGCACGAAATCAAAGTTCAAGATCAGGATAAAATAGAATCTGAATTTGGAGATGTTCTTTTTTCAATGATTAATTATGCGCGTTTTCTTAACGTTAATCCTGAAGATGCATTAGAGCGTACTAATAAAAAGTTTATCAAACGGTTTCAGTATCTGGAAAGTAAAGCGAGAGAAAATAATAAAAGCCTAAAGGATATGACCCTTTCTGAAATGGATGTTTTCTGGGAAGAAGCAAAAAAAATGTAATTATAAAAAGTTGCCCATCAATACTTGGTGTATAATGGGCAACCTGGAATATATAATCAAGGGGCGATTCTTTAGTTTTTGATTATTTTTTTGATTTGAGTATTGCCGTTTATTGTAATTCTACAAAAATAAATACCTGAAGCCTTCAGCCAAGTAGCCTTATCTAAGGTAAGAGAATGTTCACCTTTATCGATAATGTCTTCATAAATAGTGTTTGTTGCTCCATAAAGATTTGTAATTTCTATGCGCACTTTACTATTATTTTTTTCGGTATACCAAAGTATAGTGGAGTTCTCTGTTATCGGATTAGGGAAAATTAACGTTTTGGAAATTGAAATATCACTTTCCGAATTGCTGGCAGATCTGGCAACATCTGGGTTACTATCATACCAAATACCATTATAATACCATCCATTTGTACACCGATTAAGATCAGGTGTTTTTGAAGATCCATTATCACTAAAAATAAGATTAGCACAGGTAGTGTTTGTAAACGTATAACGATACCATCCATCTGTGGCTTCTGTCATGGATTCTCCTGGCCAAGTGGTCGTTAGATTAGAAGGAGTAACATCCCAGAAGTATATTTCTGGCGATGTATAAGAGTCGGATTTAAAATATACGGTTAATTCTTGCGATTGTTCAGGATTGTTATCATACCATGTGCCATTGTAATACCACCCATCTCCACATCTATTTAGATCCTGGGTTTGGTTGGTTCCGTTAGCACTAAAGATTAAGTTTGTACAGTTTACATCAGTAAAGGTGTGTTTATACCAACCGTTACCAGCATCTATCATTGATATTCCTGGCCAATTAGTTGATGTGTTCACTGGGGTTGTATCCCAATAATATAAATTAGGATTAGATATTGGACCTTTATAATATATTGTCATAGAACCTGTCGAAGTTGAAAAGGTAAAAGTATTACTAATCACATTGGAACTTAACCCTTCAGAGTCATAAGCAATTGCCTTAACTGTAGTATTTTCAGTTAATGTAATTGATGAACTATATAAGTTTGATGTATTTGTTGGTTGATCCCCATTAAGCGTGTAATAGATTAGTACTCCTGACGGATTATCATCACTCGCACTTAGTGATACCGATACAGTATCACCTTCGGAAAAAGAGCCTCCATCAGGAGACATGGCAAGAGTAGGAGGAGTATTTGTATTTCCACCAGGTTGAGTGTCATACCAAATTCCGTCTTCATACCATCCATCTCTATTTCTAGAAAGGTCAGGGGTTTTATTACTGCCATTGTCGCTAAATAACAGATTAATGCTTTCAACACCTTCAAAAATGTATTTATACCACTCTGTATTATCAATTTTTGTCATTTGTGGACCGGGCCAATTGCTTGACGGTAATACATCGGGAGATTCGTTCCAATAATGGACATTTACTTGGGACCAGCTGCTTGGTTTCTTGAAATATATACGTAAACCTTCTATAGGGCCTATATTATAGTTTTTTGTAGAAACTTCTGAAGCAGTACCATCTTTATCATAGGCAATAGCTTTTATTGTTGTGGATTCAGTTATCGTAAAAGAGGTGCCGTATCTCGTACTTGAGGTATTTGGAGTTGAACCATTTGTTGTGTAATAGATTTCATATGGTGATCCAGCTCCTCCTGTACCTTCCATAAAGATCTGAATTGGATTTTCAGACTGATTATTGTTAGGGTTTATTATGGCAATAGGATTTGAAGGTCCATTGACACAATTTTCAAAAAATCCGCTACCACAACCTCCGATTAATCCTGGACCATTAAGTACATAAATACCAGCAGAACCAGAAGTGACATTAAAATTTAGAGAACCATTTGTAACTGCAATTTCTCTGCCAGTCACAGCATCTCTATAGATCCCATTTGTCATCCCTGAAATAGAGAATGAAGCATTCCCATCTTTTGCAAGTCCTACAGCCACTTCGCTATTTTGAAATGTTCTGCGATATGCTACTGCATTTCCAGGGGCGTCTTTCCAACTCCAGGCACCTTTTTGCAATGCAGGAACAGCTCGACGAATGGCATTTAATTTTTTTATATGTTGATATATTTTATGATTTGAAGCCTGATCAATAACATCTCCGTAATACGCTCTACCAGTTTCATTGATTGATCTTTCTATACCTGATGCATCATGAATATCAGCAAATTCTCCTGCTTTAAAGCGCATTTCGGTACCATAATACACGGTTGGAATTCCACGCCAAGTAAACATAAAATTCATACAAGCAGCGAGGTTTTCATCTGACCCACCATAGCGTCTATTCCAGTCATTGTTAGGGCCGAAATCATGATTGTCTAACCAAGTTACTAATGTAGAAGGATCACTATACAGATTATCATATCTGGATGCAGCTTTTACCGTAGAAAAAGATTGTCCTTCTTCAAAAGTTCCATGAAACGTAGCTTCAGCAAAAAAGTCTATTACGGCAAGATCTACAGGATCTGAATTGTTTACAGCTCCTCTCCAAGTATAGTAATGCGGATTGATTTCATCAACAGGATGTAATTCATGGCGTTTTTGAGCTACTTCACCAAAAATAAATAAGTCAGGGTTTACCGCTTTAAAAGCATCATAAAAATACAGTATGTCTTCTTTGCTCATGTGTTTGACAGTATCCCATCTAAAAGCATCAACACCCATATTTATAAAAGTTGTATATGCATCAACGAGATAGTCTCGAACGACTTGACTTCCTGTGTTAAGGTCTGGAGTATCTCCAGCCAAAGCACGATTTTGTAAATTTTCTATATCATCAAACCCTTGAGCAAAACCATTACCAGAATGATGGTACCAGTCAGGGTCTGAGGTGTCAACATAATTTTCTTTACTTGGGAAATTAAAAGCAGCCAAATTTTCATTATACGGAGCAGGCATTTTTGGAAGATTAGCCCTGCTCCAAATTAGGTTATCCTCAGGATTAGGGGTTAATCCATCATATTCCCAATTTGGATTATCAGGAGCATACCAAGGCGCAGTAGGATCAGTGTTGTATTTTATTTCTGCTACATCTTTTATACCAAATCGGCCTGAGTGATTTGTAACAATATCCAGAACAATTTTCATGTCGCGAGAATGAATTTCATTTATCAAGTCTTGAAAAGTAGCTCCTGGAGATTCTAATCTTGGATCTACTTTAGTAAAATCCCAAGCATGATAACCATGATAATCTAATGGACTACGATTGTGCACAATTGGAGTAATCCAGATTGCAGTAAACCCAAGATCTTTGATGTAATCTAATTTTTGTATTAAGCCTTTAAAGTCGCCTCTCCATGTAACATCATTAGGGTCTGTGATGGTTGGATTTATAGATGGATCAGCGTTGTAAGAAGACCATTCTGTTGGAGCATTGTTAGAGGGATCACCGTCAAAAAAACGTGTAGTCATTAAAAAATAAATAGTTTCTTCTCTAAAATCAGTCTGACTATAGATGGATAATGGATTAAGCGATAAAATACCCGTACTTATGATTCCGAATATGCTGAGTAGTAATTTTTTCATGTGTGTAAACTTGCGTCGCCGTATTTTAAATAAAACACGAAGCAATTAAATTGAGATTGTGTGAATAAAATGGTTTTATACTTACGTATAATTCAATTTTTTAATATTTTTTTTGGTGATAATGCAATTTAGGTAAATTCTTACATGCGTTAAATTCGTTCCAATACCTCAAACGTTTTCGTGTTGATAAATTGCATGTATAATATTGCTTTTTACTAGTAAATAAGACCTTGTTTAAGTTCTGACTTTTCTTTTGGACAGAATGTGAAGAATATTATTTGCTAAAAGCAATGAGTTTGTCGGAGATCTCTAAAGTTTTGAATTTGAAATTTTCTTTTATCCACTGTAACGTATCAGGAGAGTAGAAAAATACATGGGTAGGATCATTTTTATACCACCAAGCATCAAAATCGATAGATGGATGGTATATGCTGGTTTTACAAAATAAGGTACCGGTTTCTAATAAAAGAGCATTAAGTAATTCAAATTCTCTTAAGGGATGGTAGAAATGCTCAATCACTTCACAGCAAACTATGTAATCATATGTTGATTTTAGTGCTGTGTTGTTTGGATTAAAAAAAGGATCATATGTAGTGATGTTGTACCCATTTTTCTTTAACAAATAAGAAATAACCGGACCACTACCCGAACCAAAATCAAGCCCTTTGTGATGTGCGTTATACTTTTGAGAAACGGCATTGACTATGGGTGACACAAAATTTTGATACCCAGGATCAGTTATATCATTTACATGTAATTGATATCTATCTTTTTCAGCTTCAGTAGAGAGATAATGAAAAGGATCTAATAAAATCCCCTTACAGTGGGTACATTTAAAATATGTTTTGTCGAGTATTTCTGAATATAACTTAGTTTCTGAACCACAAAGCGAACACTGCATGTATTTTATAATTGCTTAATTTTTTTCAGCTTAGCTTTCCAGAGCTCTAAAGTTTCTCTATGTTTTTCTATATTTTTCTGTACTTCTTTTACCAGAGGATTATCATCTTTAGTATTTTTGAAGAACTGAAGGTTGTTTTCTAACTGACGAATTTCCCCATTAACATCGTCAATCTTTTTACGAATAAAACTTTGTTCATTTTTTAAAGCTCTATCATCGCTTTGATTGGATAATGTATTTAATTTATTTTCGTATTTAATAAGTTCAGTTTCTTTACGGCTTAAATTAAGTTGCTGGAAAAGGGTGTCTAAAACCTTATTATATTCTGATTCAATATTTTTCTTTTTATATGGAACTCTACCTAAGGTCTTCCAGGTTGCAATATTTTCTTTTATGGTATTAAGATCTGCCTCGGTATCTCCTGAGAGTTTTAACTCCTTAAGAGCATCAATATGAGCTTGTTTTTTCTCAAGAGATGCAATTTCTTCTTTGTTTGCTTCATTTCTTTCGGCATGCAAACGATCAAAATACGAATTGCATGCTTCTTTAAATCTTTTCCATATACGATCACTATCTTTGCGAGGGACATGACCAATTTTTTTCCAATCTGCCTGAATCTTTTTCATTAAAGGAGTAGTAGCAGCCATATCTTCGCTATCCTTATTATCTTCAGCAATTTTGATCAGCTCCATCTTTTTATTAAGATTCTCAAACTGTTCTTTTTTAAGACTTTTATAGAACGCATTTTTATTGCGATTAAAATCTCTTACGGCAGTTTTAAACTGACTCCAGGTTTCTTCATTTACATTAGAAGGAACTTTACCTGCCTTGAAAAACTCTTCTCTTAAAGCTTCAATTTCTTTTATTTTTTGCTGCCAACCACTATGATTATGAGGGTGCGTAGAGCTAACTTCAATTATTTTTGCAATAATACTTTGTTTTGCTTCGAGGTTTTTTTCGTAAACTTTATCAAGCTCTTTGAAGTATTTTTGACGGTTTTCATGGATTTGTTTGGTCAGAGCGCTAAATTTTTCCCAAATAGGCTCTCTATACTCTTTACCAACAGGTCCAAGATCTTCTTTCCACATTTTATGAAGTAGCTGTAACTCTCTAAAAGCCCTGTTTACATCAGTTTCCTGGGCTAATTCGGTGGCTCGTTCTATAATTTTAAGCTTTTGCTCTAGGTTATGCTTAAAATCAAGATCTCTAAACTCTCTGTTTAGATGCAAAAAGTCATAAAAATTTTCGGTATGATGATGGTAGGTGTTCCAAACAGTATTGTATTTGTCTCTTGGGATTGCACCTGCATTACGCCATCTTTCCTGAATGCTTTTAAAATGATTGTAGGTTGTATTTATATTTTCATCAACATTAAGAAGGCCTTTTAATTCTTCAATCAATTCTAACCTTCGTTTAAGGTTTTCTTGTAGATCTTTTTTTAGATTTTGATAATACGCGTTACGCTTTTCTTTGTAATCAAAATATACCGAGTTGAATTCTTTTTTTAGGGGCGTAGAATAATAGAAGTCAATAATATCACCACCATCAGCTAAAAACTCTTCTTTTTTTTGCTCTACTTCTTCGTTAAATTTTTCGTTGAATTCACTTTTAATTTCTTCTACATGCTCTTTTATCGCCTGTATTTTTTCTGATTTAATAAGATATCGAAGTTCCTTAACGAGTTCTTCTTTGTCCATTGCATGATAATCTTTCTTTTCTATATCATGCCGTTCTATAGTGCTTTCGTCTTCACTGTGTTCTGCAACAGCTTCATCCATTTGATTTTGAACATGATCATGACTGTCCTCTGAAGTATCTTCTTCAGAAGAAACATTAGTGTCATCATTAGATTTTTTAGTTTCGGCTTCTAAAACTTCTATTTTGGGGTTATCAGCTTTAGTTTCTTCAGTTGTGGATGACTCTTGATCAGTATCGATAGTGTTTTCAGATTTTGTTTCTAAAGTTTCTATCTTATTTTCTTTCTCTCCATCTGCCTGAGGCAGGTTATCACGTGTTGGCATTGTGTAAACGTTTTTGTTTGTGTGAGCTCAGATACCATTATTTTTTTCAAAACAGGTATATTCAATGACTAAGATACTAACATATTAGAAAACCTCAAAGTTATTGAGGCGTTTTAGGAGTTTCTTACACTTGTATATAAGATGTTATATTGAAAATTAGGATTAGAAATTAATCATTCCAGATTTTCCATGATTTTTCAGCTTGTAAAATTAGCATTTGCAATCCATTCGTAGTTTTTGCTCCTTTTTCTTGCCCTTTTTTCATAAATGTGGTTTGATCCGGATTGTAAATTAGATCGTACAATACATGGTTTTTGGTAAGGTGTTCATATGGGATATCCGGATAATAATCAACATTGGGGTGAGTGCCTAAAGGAGTGCAATTGATGATCAATTTATATTCTCTAATAATGTCTTCGTCAAGATCATTGTAGCTCAGTTCATTAAAATCTGGGTTTCGGGATACAAATGTATAGTGTATATTTAATCGATCTAAGGCATAAGCAATAGCTTTTGAAGCTCCACCAGTACCTAAAATTAAGGCCTTTTTTATAGTCTTGTTTAGCAATGGTTTTAAAGATTCTGTAAAGCCATAATAATCACTATTGTACCCTATTGATTGCTGATTTTCATCAAACTTAATTACGTTAACAGCACCAATTTCTTTTGCAATAGGATCGAGATGATCTAAGTACGAAATCACATCTTCTTTATAAGGAATTGTTACATTTAGGCCTTTAATGCTGGTATTTTCTTTAATCTGTCTTAATTCTTCAATGTGTTTGAGATCAAAGTTGTTATATTGGCAATCAAGATTTTCTTTTTCAAACTTTTCGGAAAAATAATTTCTAGAAAAAGAATAGCCAATATCTCTTCCTAATAAACCATATATTTTTATCATTTTGAATTTTTTAAAGTTCTTTGACCATACCATTCTAACCACAAAACAATAGCAATTCCTATTAGAATAAATACGATACCTATATAGGTTTCTAAAGTTAAAAAATCGGGAAGGTAACGATCATAATTATCCAATATGAGGTTACCTTCCGTATCAACTAATTTATTGCCTAAAGTGTCAACTTTGTATATTTTATTTTTCCAGGGCCATACGACCCCTAATGAACCTGTAATAAACCCGATTATTGAGGCAAACGTTGCCGTTTTGTATCGTTTTAGTACAAAACCTAAAAAGTGTGATAGTGTAACGAGACCGGTTAAGGATCCTATACTAAACACAATAAGGACTTTCAATAGTCTTATTCTTTTTGCATTTTCAAGAAAAGATAGATCCCAGCGTATCAGGTCTGCTATAGTGTCATACAGAGCATTTACAGAATCTACCAGCAAAAGCACATAATTCCCTAATAAAATTAAAATAAAAGAGCCAGATAACCCAGGCAGTGTCATACCAGAAACACCAATAATTCCACAGATAAAAACAAACCACAGATTATCATTTTCTTTGGCGGGGTCTAATAGACTAATACTAATTCCGGCTATGGTACCTATAGTGATTAAAAAAATATTTCGCTTGCTCCAGTCATTAAAATCTTTTACGATATAATATATAGAACCCACGATCATACCGAAAAAAGAGGCCCATACATACAATTCATAATGTATAATAAGGTAATCTAGAATTTTAGAAACGCTAAAATAACTGATCAACATTCCCAAAATAAGTAGTCCTAGAAATCGGCCATTGATATATCTCCAGAAGCTATTAAACCTAAAATTAATAAACAATTTAAATGCTTTTAGATTTATTTTCTGGAGCGAATAAATGAATTCTTCGTAAAAACCTGCAACAAAGGCAACTACACCTCCAGAAACTCCAGGTACTTTATTCGCAGCACCCATGGCAAGACCTTTGATAACGAGAAATATTCTATCAGTAAAAGTTCTGGTACTTTGTTGCATAGGTTATTCAGCTTTTTTTACAGCAAGGCGTTCTAAGATAAGAATTAATAAAAAACCTATGGCAATAAATAACAGCACCCAGATGATCTTTGGATCACCATCAAAATTATTGGGAAGTATGCTTTTTTCAATATACGGTACTTTGAGTCCTTCAGAATTTATTCTCCAGGATACTACTTTTTTCCAAGGCCAAAGTTTATTTAGAGAACCTATCATAAAGCCAGTAAGTATTGCAAGTGTGGTGTTTTTGTGATGTTTAAACATCCAATTAAGTACTTTAGAAAACAATTTCAAACCAGTTATTGCACCTATAGCAATAATTGCTATCTTATAAATGGCTTGCCATAAGAGATCAAAGTCCATAGAAATTAACCCTTCTCGAAGTTGATTAAGAATGTCTATAAAAGTTTGATATGCTCCTAAGATAAGAAGTATAAAGGCACCAGATACTCCAGGTAGTATCATAGCAATGATGGCGATAAATCCACAAAACAAAAGGTATATGTTATTTTCTGGAGAAGCTATAGGTTCTGCAATAGTGATTAGATATGAAATAACTGCGGCGATCAGGATACCAATAAATACTTTAGGTCTCCATTGTGTAATTTGTTTTCCGATATATATAATACTTGCAAGTACTAATCCAAAGAAAAATGCCCATAATAATAAAGGTTCATTGTGTAGTAGCCATTTTATAATCTTTGCCAGTGATAAAATGCTAATGGCAATACCTAAGAAGAGAGTAGAGAGAAAAGAGAGATTATACGTTCTCCAGGCATTTAAGAAGCCTTCTTTTTTCCATACAGTAAAGAAAGAGAAATTTAGAGTATTTATGGTTTCTATTAATTCTTCATAGATTCCGGATATAAAAGCTATTGTTCCTCCTGAAACTCCAGGAACTACATCTGCAGCTCCCATGGCAAGGCCTTTTAGAGAAATAACTAGGTAGTCCTTAAGACTTCTTTGCATTCGAACTATTTTTTTGCGATTTGTATTCAAAACAAATGTATGCAAAACTTAATAGAAAAAAAGAAGTCTTTTTTTGAAATTACTGATACTCTGAAATAATATTTCGAACCAAAGTAAGGTTAAAAACTTTTTCAAAAAGTTCTTCTAATACAATATGATACTCATAATCTTGTTCTAGAGCCTTTCGGATATGGTATTCGCCTTTTTCGAAATCTTGCATTTCGTAATATATTCCGGCTAATCTATATTGTATTTCTGCATTTTCCGGATAAAATTCTAGAGCCTGATATAGATTTTGTATTGCAGCATCAGATTCGCCAAGAAATCTAAGAATATCAGAGCGATTTAACCAGGTTTCTAATTCGTAGTTGCCCAGTTCGAGTGCTTTTCGATACCCTCTTTCGGCTTCTTCAAAAAAAGCTAACCTATTATTTATTTTAGCATATCGCTTCCAGTATAATACATTTTCCCCATCAATATTGATTGCTTTGTTGGTATAATACAAGGCTTTTTGATAGTTGCGCTGGCGTAGATAAAAATCAGTAATAGCAATCCATCCTTTATCTAATAATGGGTCTTCATGTACTGTTTTAGAAAAATGTTGAATAGCTAAATCATCATTGCCTAATTTTTCATGACATTTTCCGATTCTTAATAATGCAAATGAAGTAGGATCGTCTAACTCTAAAGTAATGCGATAATTTTCTATAGCCTCATTATAGCGTTTTAGTTTTTCAAGTACTTTACCTTTTTCTAAATATGCTCCAATAAAGTATTCATCACTTATAATTGCAAAGTCGAAAGCAGCCAGGGCTTTTTCATATTCTTTTAAATCATAATATTGTTTACCTACCTGATGCCAGGCAACTTCACAATACGGATTTTTATTAAGAAACATATTAAGGTATTCTATAGCTTCTTGGTGTTGCTCTAGAAAATCAAAGCAATAGATAATGTTATAAAGTGCAGAATAATCCTGTTCATCGGCTTCAAGGCACCTCATGAAGTTGATTTTTGCATTTTCAAAATCATCCATAAAGAGGTACTCCATTCCAATAAGGGAGTATACATCTGCCACATCATTAGTATAGCTTAGCGCCATCATCAATAGCTCTATAGCTTTGATATGATTATTTTGCTTGGATAGGATATTAGCTTTTTGGATATAAATCTCTTCGTTTTCAGGTTCTAATGCATGTAATTGAGCCAAAAGATTGTCTGCTTTTTCCAAACGATCTTCAAAAACCAAAACTTCTACTTGTAAGAGTTTTAGGTTTACAGAAGATGGATGTTGAGAAAGACCAAGAGATATTGCTTTTTTTGCCTTAGCTATTTTTCCGTTTTCCAGGTAGTGATGAATAATAGATTCAAACTCATCAGAATCAAAAAATTTAACGTCATTAGATCTCAGCATAGACTCGTATCGAGTAATTGAGAAATTATTTTCTTCTTCGCGGTTAAACTTCATACACGTTCTTTAAAGATGCGAAATAAATTATAGGAGTACTATTGATTACTTTTTTCCCTTATACGTCACAATAGTAAAATACTACAATACTCAATTTATTTTCGCATTATTGATTTCCTCAAGTATTAAAATTACAAATGAAATTGAATGATTGAACTTCAGGAATCAATTGTTTTTAACAAACTAATTAACAAAATATGTACCATTAATTATTAATGGCATTGAGTTTAACAATTGAGTAAGCTATTATATTTGATATAGTCGTCATTCTGTGAAGATACACTACTAAAGATAAGGTTTTTAGATGATATCTGGGGTAGATTTTTATATTTTTTTGCTATCCTTCACTTCATCCAAAACAGAAAGAATAATGTCACAACCTTCTCTGATTTCTTGTTCAGATACCGTTAGAGGGGGCGTGATACGTATAGCTTTAGGTTCAAAAAGTAGCCAAAATAGGATTAGACCTTTATCCTGACATCTTATTATAATATCATTAGTTATTTCTGCAGAAGACGTAATAATAGCCAACATCAATCCCAATCCTCTTATTTCCTCAATTAGAGGATGTATTAATAAGGATCTGAACAATTTTTCTTTTTCTAAAGAAGCTGCCATTACGTCACTGTCGGTAACCTCTTGTAATGTTGCCAAAGCGGCAGCTGCAATGACTGGGTTTCCTCCAAAAGTAGTAATATGGCCTAATTTAGGGTTATCCTGAAGTTGATCCATCATTGCTGTCGAAGCGGTAAAGGCCCCGATAGGTAATCCTCCTCCCATACCTTTTCCCATAACAACAATATCAGGAGTAATATTATAATTTTGAAAACCAAATAGTTTTCCTGTTCTACCAAATCCAGGTTGTATTTCGTCTAATATCAAAAGAGCTCCAACATCATCACATCGTTTTCTAACCTTTTTTAGAAAATTGTTCTTTGGTTCAATAAATCCTGCACCACCTTGTATGGTTTCAAGAATTACGGCCGCCGTTTTTTTTGTAATTTTTTTTAAATCTTCCTCTTCATTAAAAGATATGAAATGAACATCTGGAATTAAAGGCCTAAAGGCTTGTTTACGTTCTTCAAAGCCCATAACACTCATGGACCCCATGGTATTTCCATGATAGGCTTGTCTGGCGGCGATAATTTGACTGCGTCCTGTAACTCTTCGTGCTAATTTTAAAGATCCTTCAATGGCTTCGGTTCCTGAATTAGTAAGGTACGTTTTTTCTAAAGGATCGGGAAGGTTAGAGGCTAATAGTTTGGCTAGAGATACAGCTGGTTGTTGGATATATTCTCCATACACCATGACGTGCAAGTACTTGTCTAATTGTTCTTTTATGGCACTAACAACCTTTGGGTGCCTATGCCCAAGACTGCAAGCCGATACGCCAGCGACAAAATCCAGATATTTTTTTCCGTCTGTAGCATATATATATGTGCCCTCGGCATGAGAAACCTCCATTGCCAAAGGATGTGGTGTTGTTTGTGCCTGGTATTTGAAAAAATCTTTTTTCAAAGTTGATCTGTAGATACTTTTGAGTAATTTGATGTATATATAGTATTAGCACAACTATTGACTACTAATCTTAATGCTATCTCTTATTTCTTTTTTAGGATATTGTAAAGTGGTCACTGTTATACTATCTCTTTGTTTAGCAGTACGATTAAGATCCTGATCCATAAAAGAGGTTTTCTTTTTTGTCTTTTTCTTTTCTGAATCAATTTGTTCTTTTATTTCTTTTTTTGGAAGTATTGAATCTAATTGTTCATTTGACTCTTTGAGCTCAGCATCTTTAAGTTCTTGTTCTAAGAGTCGAGAGCCTTCAGATTTGTTGTCTTCGATACGTTTTATAGTTTCTTCATCAAAGAAATCGGCTTCATCTTCTGGTAAAGGGATTCCTTTTATTTTAATAAGTTTGGGTGGCGATTCTCCTCTAAAAAGATCTGATTTGCTATTGATACGTTCATCACCACGCCAATTAAAACCGGAGAGCTCCCTGGCATTTAGGGGTAAATCAATTTCTCTGTATAAAGTGCCATCAATATTTTGATAATAATAGACATCTTCAATCTCTTGATTATTTAGTAACAATTTAATGGAACTAGAGAGCACTTTATTAATCCCTATTAGTTTAAGGTTACCTTCACTTTCCCTTTGATAAAAAATGGTTTCTGTGTTTTTATCAATATCTACCTGATAGATTTCATTGTCTTTAAATAACCCATAGAGGATTTGCCCTTTTACCTGATTATAACCAGCTTTTAAGGTATCTTCTTGAGCAAGAAAGGCATTTTGATATACTACAAGCGAATCCAACTTTTCCGTTTCGGTGTTCGAAATGATTTTTATCGTATCACCAGTCATTTGATTTCTTTGAGCCCAAAGAATCGGTCTGCCAATAAGCTTTGTATATCCAGTGGTTTGATCTACATTAATCGAATCACTCTTACCGCTCATGTTAATTTTATATATTCTTACATCATAGAACCCTTTCATGATTCTCTTTTCGGGTTTTCCTGTTACCATCAGGGTATCACTATGGATAAATATAGAATCTTTTTCTTGTAATGTTGCGGCTAGCGCTCTTTTGGTAATAAAAACAGAGTCTTTATCTTTAAATACCTCTGCATAATGTCCTGTGATTACTGAATTATTAGCAGTATCCAATACTTTTATATTATTGGTTGCAGATGCAAATTGGGCAGCACTATTATAAAAAATACTATCGCCAAAAACGGTACGCTTATCATAGTCGATTCGAGCATTCTTAATTGCATATCCTGTTTTAACTTCTGTATCATAAAACCCGCGTTCACAATATAGAGTACTTTCTTTTCCTTTCACTGTAGAAGGGCCATAAAGGTAAAAATGATCAAGCTCAGGGAAATAATCCAGGCGATCAGAATCAATTGTGTTTTCTGGGTTTACTACTTTTACATTGGTATTAAAAGAAAATTGATCTCTATCCATAAAATAACGACCAATCTTACTGGTTAGTGTATTATTTGCAGAGTCTTTAACAGTTCCTCCACTACGATAATATGCCTGCTGCTTTAATCTGTCAAAAAATAAGGTATCCGTTCGCAATGTATTTGATGGGGTTTCCATAAATACATCATCACTGGCATATGCAAATTGGGTATTACCATTATACTCTGCATATTTGCTTATCATAGAAATGGTATCTCCTTGTTTCATTTTTACATTACCGAAAGCTCTAACAAATTTATCCTCGCCATAGTGTACGGCTTGATCACACCAGATCTCAACTCCTTCATGTTGCATATAAACTTGTGTATCCACTTTAGCTAATATTGTTGCGCCAGGAAATCTGTTTTCATCTTTGATTGTTCGATCAGATTTAACTTTGATTTGTTTTCCTTCCTGTGCAAATGCGCTTATAGAAAATAGAAAAGAGATAAATATATAGAATAGTATGTTTTTCAATGGTTTTTAATTTGTATGCAAAATAACGAAAATTGTATCTAATGATTGCTCTAAAGTGATTGAAATAGAATTTTATCTAATTTTAATCATAGGATACTTCATAAGTACTACAGAATCTCATTTATGTTGCAAGGTATCTACTGTTTATAAGAAATAGTTGGGTTGATCGATTTGAAGAAAAACATGGTTTTTAGTAGGCTGCACGCCACTACTTTTGGTAGTGAAACTGAGTTTTTATAATTTTTTTAGTTTTTTTAACACTTTATGTGCTTAAGCATCAGTAAATTGCACTAGGAAAACAACAAAAACTATTATCGAAACTATGGGGATGGTTTCGATTTTTACCCCACTTTTAAATTTGTAAATATCTGTCTTGACCTTTAATAATAGGGTTTTTGACGTATAATATTATATATAAGTAGGGAAGAAAAAGATTAAGTTTTATAACACAATCATCAAAAAAACTAATAGATGCTATTGAAAAAAAACCTTTGGGGGCTGTTTTTTTTCTTTTGTTGGGGTGCAGTATTTTCTCAATGGAAACAGTTAGAAAGAATAAACGAAACTTTTGTCGAAGTTGCTTTTGTTGACATCAATGAAAAGCATTTAAAATCAACATTTAATCTATACTTTGATGATGGTGAAATTCTGAAGAGAGGGGATGAATATAATTCTTTGTTGGATTCTCTCACTGTTGTGGAGAAGGAGGTAGGGAATTTTAAACTAAATTTCTTGAATATAAACTCAGAACATTCTGATTATGCTCCTGTTTTTTTTGAAGGCGAATTGGTGTTTTCTTCTTCAAGAAATGTCAGTAGTATTTCTAAATCATTTGACAATCAAAGTAATCAACCTTTTTTAGATTTATTTACTACCTCCAAAAGATCAGATAAACAAAGAATCAGAAAATTGAAAGGGAGTATAAATACAAAATTTCACGAATCTTCAGCAGCTTTTAGTAAGGATAACAAGACAGTTTATTTTACCAGGAATAATTATTCTAAAAGAAAATCAAAAACCAATACAAAAGGGAATGTTCTGTTAAAAATATATAGGGCTTATTATGAAGATGGAAAATGGAAAAATGTAGAAGAACTGCCTTTTAGTAGTGATGAATATTCGATAGCTCATCCAACATTATCTCCTGATGGCAGGTTTTTGTATTTTGCTAGCGATATGCCAGGAAGTATAGGTCAATCAGATTTATACGTTGTAGAAATTTATGATGATGGAAGCTTTGGTATACCACAAAATTTAGGTGAACAAATCAATACCGAAGGTCGCGAAACTTTCCCATATGTAAGTGATAAAGGAAAATTATTTTTTGCCAGTGATGGTCATATTGGGTTTGGTGGTTTAGATGTTTTTGTTGTTATGCCTGATCAGTCTAATAATGCAAGGGTGTATAACCTTGGAGTGCCAATTAATAGTACTGAGGATGACTTCACTTTTATTATTAATGAGGAAAGTAAAATAGGATATTTTGCCAGTAATCGTATGGGAGGAGATGGTGATGATGATATATATGGATTTAGACAATTAGTTTCATTTTCTAAATATTTTGGTCAAAAGCCGGAGACTATAAAAGAGGTAGAACGCGTAATCGATATACACTCAAGTGAAGAAAAAATCACTTCGTTTTAGTGGTTTTGTATTAGAATAACTAAAAAAAGAAGCTACATTAAGTAGCTTCTTTTTTTATATAAAATATATTCTTTCGAATTTTTTTATTTACCTATGAATGGTTTGTGTTCTATCTGGTCCAACAGAGACAATAGTAATTGGTGTCTCTAGTTCCTTTTCTAAGAAAGTTATATATTGATTAAGTTCCTTAGGAAGTTCAGAAGCATCTGTCATACCCGTTAGATCTTCAGACCAACCTTTCATTTCTGTATAAATTGGTGTTACGTTTTCAGGTTCAATATTATAAGGCAGGTGTGTAATAGTTTCTCCTTTGTATTTATATGCAGTACATACTTTTAGGGTTTTAAATCCACTTAGTACATCTCCCTTCATCATCATTAATTTGGTAACTCCATTTACATGTACAGCATATTTTAAGGCTACAAGATCTAACCAGCCACATCGTCTTGGTCTTCCTGTCGTGGCTCCAAACTCGTGTCCTACACGTGCCATGGTTTCTCCATCCTTGTCAAACAATTCGGTTGGAAATGGGCCACTACCTACTCGTGTCGTATATGCTTTAAAAATTCCAAAAACATCTTTGATTTTATTTGGAGCAATACCTAAACCGGTACATGCTCCTGCCGCGGTAGTATTAGAAGAGGTTACAAAAGGATAGGTTCCGAAATCAATATCTAATAAAGATCCTTGTGCGCCTTCAGCAAGAATAGTTTTGCCATCTTTTTGTGCTTGATGTAAATACTCTTCACTATCAATAAATTTAAGTGTTTTTAAGGTTTTTACGGCTTCAAAAAATTCATTTTCTAATTCTTCAAGATCATATTCTATTTTCGCATCATAGAAGTCGATCATTGCTTCATGTTTATTGGCTAGGTTACGATAGCGTTCTTTCCAGTCACTTAGTTCTAAATCTCCAACACGAATACCATTTCTTCCGGTTTTATCCATGTATGTTGGGCCAATACCTTTTAAAGTAGAACCAATTTTTGCTTTTCCTTTAGAAGCTTCAGAAGCTGCATCCAAAATTCGATGTGTAGGAAGGATGAGGTGTGCTTTTCTTGAAATCAGTAATTTGGATTTGTAGTCTAAATCGAATTTATCCAGATTGTCTAATTCTTTTTTGAAAATCACTGGATCGATAACTACTCCATTACCTACTAAATTAATTGCTTTATCATGAAAAATACCACTTGGAATGGTATGTAATACATGTTTGATTCCGTCAAATTCCAGTGTGTGACCTGCATTTGGTCCCCCTTGAAATCGAGCTATTATATCATAATCTTTTGTAAGAACGTCTACAATTTTTCCTTTACCTTCGTCTCCCCATTGAAGACCAAGCAATAAATTTACTGCCATTAGTTGTCTTGATTAGTTGGTTTCTTTTTAGTTCCGTAGAAATACAATGAATGATTTGTAATGTCTACATTAAAAATTTCTTCTATAGTTTTTTTTATGGATTGAATTCTTGGATCACAAAATTCAAGTACATCTCCTGTATCCGTTAGAATAAGATGATCATGCTGTCTGTCAAAATATGATTTTTCATATTGCGCCTGGTTTTGACCAAATTGATGTTTTCTAACAAGTTTACATTCTAACAATAATTCAATTGTATTGTATAAGGTGGCACGACTAACCCTGTAGTTTTTGTTTTTCATTTTGATATATAAAGATTCTATATCAAAATGCTCATCACTTTCATAAATCTCTTGAAGTATGGCATATCGTTCAGGTGTTTTTCTATGACCGTTTTCTTCTAAAAAACTGGTAAACACGTTTTTAACGATATTTTGGTCGTTTTGTGTGGTTGCTCTAGTACTCATAAGCTTAAAAAAGCAAAGTTACATTATTTTTTATTCTCTAACCACTTTATCGATACCACTTATTTTTGAAAGATTTTTCATCACAGTTTTTAAGGTATTTTTGTTGGTAACCCCAACCGTGATTTTCCCTATAAAAACGCCGTCATTAGTGTCAAAATTCATATTATAGATGGCAAGGTGCATATTGTTAGAAATTACTTGTGTTACTTCATTAACAACACCAATATTATCGATCCCGTTAAGTCTTATAACCGCCTTAAACTCTTCTTGGCTAGAGTCTATCCATTTGGCAGGCATAATCCTATAGGCATAATTGCTTTGTAGTTGCAGTGCATTTGGACAATTCTTTTTATGCACTTTTATACCTTCATTTACAGTTATAAATCCAAAAACATCATCTCCCGGGATTGGATTGCAACAATTAGACAGTTTGTATTCTAATTTTTCTGAATCTTTACCAAATACAAGTAAATCAAATTTTGAAGTAATTTCTTCCTTGTTTACGTCTTTAATATTACCTCTGCGAATTCTATTTTTAATAAAATTCATGAAGACATTACTACGCGTATTGGCGAATTCTTTGATTTTTTGATTGTCTATGGTTCCGATACCAACTCTATAAAAAAGGTCAAGGCTTGTTTTTAATTTAAAATATAGCACAAGCTCATTAACAACTTTTTCGCTCATGGTTATTTTTTGAGAGCGTAATTTGCGTTTTAATATAACTTTTCCATCTTCTGCAATTTGTTTCTTTTCATCTCGTAATGCAGATTTAATTTTAGATCGTGCTCTGGCTGTGGTGGCATAATCTAACCAACTAGAGGATGGTTTTGATTTGGTTGATGTGATGATTTCAACTTGATCTCCACTTTTTAGTTCTTGACTTAAAGGAACTAATTTTCCGTTTACTCGCGCTCCTCGAGTTTTTAACCCGACTTCAGTATGAACGCTGAAACCAAAGTCTAGAGCAGTGGCTCCTTTAGGAAGCGATTTTAAATCACCTTCCGGTGTAAAAACAAATATTTCTTTGGCGTATAAATTTAGTTTGAATTCTTCAACAAAATCTACGGCATTTGTTTCAGAGTTTTCTAGAGCTTCTTGCAATCTGTTTAGCCAACCATCTAGTCCTTGATCTTGCTTTTCTTCAGTGTTTTTGTACTTATAATGTGCTGCATACCCTTTTTCGGCAATTTCATGCATGCGTTCGCTTCGTATTTGTACTTCGACCCATTTGCTGTCAGGACCAATAACAGTAATATGTAAAGCTTCATAACCTGTAGATTTAGGTTGCGAAATCCAATCCCTTAAACGAATAGGGTTGGGGCGATAATAATCTGTTACTACGGTATATATTTTCCAGGCAATAAATTTTTCATTCTCAAGATCCGACTTGTAAATAATTCGTATGGCAAATTTGTCATAAACTTCATCAAAAGCGATGTTTTGTTTTACCATTTTTCTACGAATAGAGAAAATCGATTTCGGTCTTCCTTTTATTTCATAATTTAGTCCTTCTCTATCTAATCCGACACGTATCTGGTCAGAAAACCTTTTAATGTATTCATCTTGCTCTTCCTTACTTTCCTTAATTTTTTCAAGGATATCTTTATAGACTTCAGGCTCGGTATATTTTAATCCCAGGTCCTCTAATTCTGTTTTAATATTATAGAGACCAATTCGATGTGCTAAGGGAGCATAAATGTATAAGGTTTCTGAGGCAATTTTTACTTGCTTATCTGGTCGCATTGCATCCATTGTTTGCATATTATGCAAACGATCTGCAATCTTAATGATAATAACTCGTACATCATCATTAAGAGTAAGCAACATTTTTCTAAAATTTTCTGCCTGTAGGGAAATGTCCCTATCTTTTTTTAGAGAAGATATTTTAGTTAAGCCATCAACAATACGAGCTACTGTTTCTCCAAACATTTGCTCTATATCAACCAGGGTGTATTCTGTATCTTCAACTACATCATGAAGTAATGCCGCCGCAATAGAAGTAGCATCGAGCCCAATCTCACTTGCTACAATTTTTGCAACAGCGATAGGGTGAAAAATGTATGCTTCACCGCTTTTACGTCGTTGATCTTTGTGTGCGTCAACGGCAATGTCAAATGCTTGACGTATTAGTGTTTTATCTTCTTTAGAAAGATCTCTATAACTAATACGAAGCAATTCTTTGTATTGCTTAGCAATCTGTTTGTTTTCTTCCTCTATAGCAGCTTCGGTCATATCACAAAGTTTATAAGAAAGCCCTATTTAGTATCATGTGCAATGTCCCCCTTAATGATATTAACTATAAGTCAAAAATTGTGCCTTAAGTTGATATCTGTCACAAATTTTTAATTTGCAATATTAATTAAAAGTACAACTAAGAATTGTAACCACCAAGCACTTATCTCATGGATTTTACTCGATAATCGAGATTTAAATACCTTAAGGCTTACCACAAAATCAAAATTATTTTCCTACCGATGCCTAGCAGGGTTCCCTCTAGATGGTTTATTTTCTGAGTTTTTTGATTCTTTGTAATAGAGTAGGGTGAGAGTAGTGGATAAAAACCATGGCAGGATGTGGTGTAAGATTGCTAAGGTTGTTTTTAGAAAGTTTTTTAAGGCTATTTATTAACGCCTCGCTATTGTATGTGTTTTTGGCATACTCATCTGCCTGGTATTCAAATTTTCTCGATACAACATTCATAATCAACCCAGTAACTTCTGAGATTGGACTATAGAGTATTCCAAAAGTTATTAGACCTATATGAAATGAAGGAGCCTGAACTCTTAGAGCTTCGGAAAGAAGTGGGTTTGAGATGAAAAGCGATAAGAACCATAAGGTTATTCCCGTAAGGGCTATAGATAATATTAGGTTGAAAATTACGTGTCTTTTCTTATAATGCCCAACCTCGTGTGCAAGTACAGCTACAATTTCTTCTTTATTAAGATCTTTAATCAATGTGTCATATAGTGTAATTCTTTTTTCGCTTCCAAACCCTGAAAAATATGCATTTGCTTTTGTACTTCTTTTTGAGCCATCAATTACAAATATATCCTTTAGCTGAAATCCTACTTTTTTAGAATATTCATTAATCGTATCTCTAAGTTCGCCAGGTTCTAAGGGAGTTTGTTTGTTAAAAATCGGAACAATAAGTTTTGCATAAAACATATTCATAGCTATCGTAAAGATCGAAACTAATGCCCATGCATAAATCCAAAAAGATTTTCCGGTAATTTCATAAAACCACATTATTAATGCTAAAAGCCCTCCACCAACAATAGCCATCATGATGATACTTTTTATTTTATCAATGAAGAAAGTTTTAGTGGTCATTTTATTGAAACCAAATTTTTCTTCAATGACAAAAATTTTATAATAGGCAACAGGAGTCGATAGAATGTCACTGCCTATCATTATGATGCCAAAAAAGATAAGTCCAATGACAACTGAGTTGTCTGAAATTGATCTGGCAAAATTATCTACCCATGCAAAACCATCTAAAAAGAAAAAAAGTAGCATGATACAAAGAGATATAGTGGATGATACTAGCTTAAATTTATAATTTGCTCTCTTGTATTCAATAGATTTTTGATATTCTTCTTTTGGATAAACATCAGAAAGCTCTTCAGGGATTTCATCATTATAATGTCTTGCATTAAGAATGTCTAATAGAGAATCTATTAGAAATACAATAATAATAATGGTGATCAATAAATAAAAAAGAGATTCTGGGGTCATTGGTTAGTGTAATTAGTAGTTTGGGATTTGTAGGAATCGAAAGGTAATGATTTTAATTTATTTATAATGCTACTTTTTTATCTTTTAGTCTATAAAGTTTCGCTGACGTTTGGCTTCAAAAATCAGAATTCCTGCTGCCACCGATACATTCATCGAATCTATCACCCCACTCATTGGGATTTTAATATTTTGGGTGGTGCTTTGCAAAAAGTCTTCACTTAACCCGGTTGCTTCTGTACCAACGACAATAGCTGTGGGTTTAGTATAATCTTGAGTGTGATAATTTACAGAGGTTTGTAATGCTGCTCCATAGATGTTGATTTTTTGTTTTTTTAAGAAATTAATGATGTCTTTAGAAGTTCCGGTTGCAATAGTATTAGTGAATAAACATCCTACACTAGATCTGATAATATTTGGGTTATAAATATCTGTTTTTGGATTTGCAATAAGAACAGCGTCTAATTGGGCAGCATCAGCTGTGCGTAGTAAAGCGCCAATATTACCTGGTTTTTCGGGCGCTTCAGCAATAAGAATAAGTGGTTTTTTTGATGATAATACCAAATTTTTAATCTCCAGGTCTTTTGACTTTGCCACCGCTATAATTCCTTCTGTGGTTGTGCGATATGCAAGCTTCTGATAGATCTCCATGGTGATTTCGTAAAGATCAATTTGATTATCATGATTGTCAATAATGGAAGAAATCTCAACATCTGATACAATTGAAGGGCAATAGTATAGTTGCTTGATGGTGTAATTTCCTTTTAGGGCTAGTTTAATTTCACGTTTCCCTTCAATAATAAAACAACCTTCCTTTTTTCGAATTCTGGATTTTTCTTTGAGTTGTATTAATGATTTTATTTTGGTATTCTGTAGACTTGTAATTTGGTTTTGCATAAGAGCAAAGATAATGATAGTGCAATATAAAATATGTTCTTTTTAAGAATTTGAAGTAGTAAGTTCTTTAATAGATAATCTAATTTCTTCAATTATTTTCGGATACGCTTGATCTAATTTGCTAAATAAATCAGAAACTTCGTTTAATTTGTTTTCTTTTGAAAGATGTTCAATCTTTCCTAGTGTAACAGATTCCTCTTGTATTCCTAAAGTTTTGAAACTTGATTTAAGCTTATGAGAATATTCCTTTATTGGTACAGCGTCCTGTTTTTCAATAGCATGTTTTAGTTTATTATAGTCGTCAGGAGTTTCTTCAATAAACATTTGAAGTACTCCCAAAATCGTAGTGGTATCGTTATCAAAAGTTTTTTTTAGGAAAGAGAGGTTGCAGATTTTTTTAGTCTCAGGTGAAGCAGATTCTTTTGGGATATCTGGTTGTATAGGATTTGAAATTATGCTTGGGGTTGTCCTTGGGTTTAGACTGTAAAGTATTTCTTCTAAGGCATCTTCACTAAGTGGTTTTGTGAGATAAAAATTCATTCCAGACTCGATTGCTTTCTTTTTTGAGTCAGGAAACACATCTGCCGAACATGCTACTATTGGGGTCTGACTAACTCTTGCATTTTTTGATTGTCTAATTTGTTCTGCCGCTTCAGGACCGTCCATAACAGGCATGTGCATATCCATAAGGACCAAGTCATAAGGATGATCTTCAATTTTTTCTAATGCTATTTTTCCATTCTCTGCAATATCGGCATCTATATTCCAGTTAGAAAGTAATTGTGCCATAAAAAATTGATTCATTTTGTTGTCCTCAACAACGAGAACTTTCATGCCCGCCAACCTATTTATATCTTCACTTGTAGATGATGTAACATCTATATCAGAAGATTTAAAGTTGCTTTTGTTATACGTTATAGAGAAGTCAAAAGTAGATCCAATACCCGATTCGCTATGCGCGTTAAGCCGACCTCCTTGTAATTCTATAAGTTGTTTTGAAATTGACAACCCAAGTCCGGTGCCTTCTATTTTATTTTTCCCGGGTTTATGGACTTGATAGAAGCTCTCGAAAATGTTCTTAAGCTTATTTTTTGGGATTCCCACTCCGGTATCTTTTACAGAAAAATTTATTGTAATAGAGGTGTCATCTACCTTTTCCGTTTTTACATGAATTGCCACTTCCCCTGTATGAGTAAATTTTATTGCATTTCCTAAAAGGTTGATCAAGATTTGATTGAGTCTTAATTGGTCTCCAATAATGAATTTTGGAACCGAAGATTCGATATGCATCTGGTATTCTAATCCTTTTTCATCGGCTTTTATTTTAAAACCTCTTGATATATTAGCAATAAGTTCCCTGATGTTAAAATCAGTATTGTGTAAGGTCAACTTTCCAGCTTCAATTTTAGAAAAATCGAGAATATCATTAATTAAGACCAAAAGATTCTCCGCAGAAAATTGGATCCCGTCCAGATTTTTTTTGTCTATTTCCGGATTGCTAAAATCACTCTTTTGAAGAATACTTGTTAATCCTAGAATTACATTTAGAGGAGTTCTTATCTCATGACTCATGTTGGATAAAAAAACCGATTTTGCTTTGGCAGATTTTTCTGCCAAGACTTTTGCTTCTCTGATTTCGTTGTCAATTATTCTTTTATTCGTGATATCTCTAAAAAATGCATTGAAAAGAAAATCATCTTTGGCTTCGATAGCTATAATGGTAAGTTCAACATACACTGTTGATCCATTTTTTCTTTTTACAGAAGTTTCTACTCGTTTATTGATTAGCTCATCATCTCCGGTTTTTATGTAGTTGCTAAAACTTCTTTTTAGTTCTTGTCTGAGTTTATAAGGAACAAGAGGAAATAGGCTTTTACCGATAGTTTCTTCTCTTGGTACTTCTAAAATGTTTTCAGCTTGTTTGTTCCAATTAAGTACGGTGCCTTCACTGTTTACAAGAATTACGCCATCCATTGCAGTTTCCAGAATCGTAGTTTTCAGATGTTCGCTATGTTTTAGCTCTTCTTCAACCTCCTTCTTCTCAATAATTTCTTCGGTAAGACGTTCGTTAATTTCTTCTAAACTGTATAGCTGTTTTTGCAGCATCTTTAGCATTTGCTGCTTGCTCGGGAAATTAATAAGATCCTTTGCTAAAATTTCTTCGGGAATAACATTGAGTGTAGCTGTAAATGAATCAAGCAAATGATAGGATTGAAAATGTTGTTTATAAATCAGTAAATAAATATTAGTGATTGCATTTATACCTAAAACGTTTTTCATTTTGAAGAAAATCTGATTAGAAAAATCTAATAAGTTTTTCCTCTCTTTTATTAAATCTATAGACTGAAAGTCATAGGGAGTGCTTAAGTGTTTTTCAATCTTTATAATTTTTGAGTCATTATAATTGCCAACTAATTCTGATGATTTTTTAAGTACTTGCAAAAGAAAAACCTTGCAAAGAGATAGTTCTTGTTTCTTTAGAGGCTCAAATATCAACTTAAAATTTACATTCTTAAATAAGTTACTATAGTTTAAAAAAACTAAATCTTGTATAGATTTTTTATTGTGACGATTAGTCGTATTCTTTTCTGTAATGAATTCTTCAAGCAGTAAATATAATTCTGGTAAAGCTTCTATTTTTTTACTTGAGGAATACTCATTAAAAGCGTCGATTTTTGTTTTTAAAGCGGTATTGTTTTCGGGTGCGTCAATTTTTTTCCATAAAAAATCGACGAGATTGGTAATTTCCTGTTCCTCTTGATTTTTTGGAAAATCGGCTTTTTGTAGGGATAGTATTCTTTTTAGCCAATTGATCATTTATGGATTATATTTTGCTAGCTTTATATATTTTGTAAAACCCTAATGCAGATAGCCCCCATGTTAGTATTAAGGCAATAAACCAAATATAGTTACCTAAAGTATCTCCAAAAATATTCTTAAAAATGTTGTAGTTAAAAATATGGGCAATTTGCATATGAAGATGCCCTAATGCCATAACTACAAAACCCCATGCCAATAACGTCATTCCTGATCCGAATTTACCTCCTTTTAATCTTGTAGCGGTAAGAAAACTGAAAACAAGTGCTATGGCTAGAAAAGGCATTTCTAATAAGCCAAAGATTTGTTCGACTCCTAATAAGCCCTCAGAATGTGTGTTATGTTCTTGAGCATATAACCCATTACTTAATAAAAGTAATCCAGATGTAAGTAAGAAGTAGTTTTTTTTCATATCTGTCTAGTTTAGTTAAAAATAGGTAAAAAATACGGTTTTCTCTCATTTTTAACAGATAAAAAACCAATTTTACCGATTAAGTGCTTTTTTGTAAAGAGATGCAAACAAAAAAAACCGCTCATTTGAGCGGTTTTTTATATATAAGTGAGATAGTATTTATGATTTAAAAGATTACTTTACTTTTTCTACAATCGCTTTAAAAGCTTCTGGATTGTTCATTGCTAAATCGGCAAGAACCTTACGGTTAAGTTCGATGTTATTAGCTTTTACTTTACCCATAAATTGAGAATAAGACATACCATGTAAACGGGCACCTGCATTAATACGTGTGATCCATAAAGCACGGAAAGTTCTCTTTTTATTTCTACGGTCTCTATACGAATATTGCATCGCTTTATCAACCGCATTTTTTGCTACTGTCCAAACGTTTTTACGACGTCCAAAGTAACCTTTTGCTTGCTTAAGAACTTTTTTTCTTCTAGCTCTTTTTGCAACAGAATTTACTGATCTTGGCATAATTTTAAATTTTTTGGTAGAAGGCGGTCGATAATCAACACTTTAAAAGCCTAACTCCCCGGTTTATAATAATTCTAACCTGATTAAAAAGATTATTACTTTAAACGTAATTGCTCTTTAATACTGTTTTCATCGCTTTTGTGCACCAATGTTGCGTGCGTTAAAGCAAGCTTACGCTTCTTAGATTTTTTTGTCAAGATATGACTCTTAAAAGCGTGCTTTCTTTTTAATTTACCAGTACCGGTAAGCTTAAAACGCTTTTTTGCACTGGATTTTGTTTTCATTTTAGGCATTTGATCCTTGTTTTAATAATCTCACTTATTATCTTAATAATTCCAAATAGAATTATATTCTTTATTTTTTAGGAGCAATAAACATAATCATACGTTTACCTTCTAATTTAGGCATCTGTTCTACTTTACCATACTCTTCCAGCTCTTGAGCTAATCTTAGAAGTAATATCTGACCCTGGTCTTTGTAAATGATAGAACGACCTTTGAAAAAAACATAAGCTTTAAGTTTAGCGCCTTCGCTAAGAAACTTGATAGCATGTTTTTTCTTAAATTCATAATCATGCTCATCGGTATTAGGTCCGAATCTAATTTCTTTGATAACAACTTTTGTAGCTTTTGATTTTAAAGCTTTGTCTCTTTTCTTTTGTTCGTAAAGGAATTTTTTATAATCCATTATTTTACAAACAGGAGGTACTGCTTTAGGTGAAATCTCTACAAGATCAAGTTCTTGTTCTTCTGCCAGTTGAAGTGCTTTTTTGGTTGGGTATACACCAACTTCAACATTGTCACCTACTAGACGCACTTCATCAACACGAATTTTGTGGTTAATTCTGTGAGCATCTTCTTTAATTACTCTTAGTGGTTTTTGAGACCTTCTTCTTCTTATTGCTATGGCTTAAAAATTTAAATTAAACTTAGTTTATTATATATTATCCGTTAAACGGTTTTAGTGTTCTGTTAATTTCTTCTGTAATTATTTCGGAAAACTTTTCAATAGATATCGCTCCTAAATCCTCTCCTCCATGTTTACGAACAGATATTGTATTATTTTTTTCTTCTTGTTCTCCAACGATTACAATATAAGGAAACTTATTCATTTCAGCTTCTCTTATCTTTTTACCTATCGTTTCATTTCTATGATCCGCAAGGGCGCGAATTTCGTCATTTTCTAACAAATTTAAAACTTTTTCAGCGTATTTTTCATATTTCTCGCTGATAGAGAGTATAATAGCTTGTTCTGGCATTAGCCATAACGGGAAATTACCTCCAGTGTGTTCTAGTAGTATAGCAATAAATCGTTCCATGCTTCCAAAAGGAGCTCTATGGATCATTACGGGTCTGTGTAACTCGTTATCACTTCCTTTATATGTTAAATCAAAACGTTCTGGTAGATTGTAATCAACTTGTATTGTTCCTAATTGCCAGCTTCTGCCTAATGCATCTTTAACCATGAAATCCAGTTTAGGTCCATAAAAAGCAGCTTCTCCACTTTCAATAACGTAATCTAATCCTTTATCCTTGGCAGCACTAATAATAGCATTCTCTGCTTTTTCCCAGTTGGCGACATCTCCAATATATTTGTCGGGGTTTTCTAGATCTCTTACAGATACCTGAGCTGTAAAATTTTCAAAACCTAAAGACCCAAATACATAAAGTACTAAGTCAATTACTTTCTTGAATTCTTCATCCAACTGATCAGGAGTACAAAAAATATGTGCATCATCTTGAGTAAAGCCTCGTACTCTGGTTAGTCCATGTAACTCACCACTCTGCTCATATCTATATACAGTACCAAATTCTGCATACCGTTTTGGTAGATCTCTATAAGACCATGGGGCACTATTGTAGATTTCACAGTGATGAGGGCAATTCATAGGTTTTAAAAGAAATTCCTCTCCATCGGCAGGTGTATTGATAGGTTGAAAACTATCTTCACCGTATTTTGCATAATGTCCCGAGGTTACATATAGCTCTTTTTGACCAATATGAGGTGTCATTACCATTTCATATCCAGCTTTTTTCTGAGCCTTCTTTAAAAACTGTTCTAAACGATCTCTCAAAGCAGCTCCTTTTGGTAACCAAAGCGGTAACCCTTGACCTACTTTCTGTGAAAATGTAAAAAGCTCAAGCTCTTTTCCTAATTTTCTGTGATCACGTTTCTTGGCTTCTTCCAGTAATTCAAGATATTCTTTTAACTCTTTTTGTTTCGGAAATGATGTTCCGTAAACACGAGTAAGCTGTTTGTTGTTTTCGTCACCGCGCCAATATGCTCCGGCAACGCTCATAATCTTTACAGCTTTTATAATGCCAGTATTCGGGATGTGACCACCGCGACATAAATCAGTAAAGGTGTCATGGTCACAAAATGTTATCGTTCCATCTTCAAGATTTTCTATAAGTTCAACCTTATATTCATTTCCTTCTCCTTTATATTTTTCTAATGCCTCGGCCTTAGATACCGATCTCATTTTAAAATCATGTTTACCTCTGGCGATTTCCAACATTTTATCCTCAATCGCCTTAAAATCTTTTTCAGAAATAGTTCTGTCTCCTAAATCAACATCGTAATAAAACCCATTATCAATAGCAGGGCCAATAGATAATTTAACACCTGGATAAAGTTGTTCTAATGCTTGGGCCAAAACATGAGATGTAGAATGCCTAAAGGCTGTTTTTCCTTCTTCATCTCTCCATGTGTATAAAATTAGATTACCGTCTTGGGTTAACTCGGTAGAGGTTTCTATAGTGGTTCCATTAAATTGTGCAGAAATAACATTTCTGGCAAATCCTTCACTAATATCTTTTGCAACATCCATAGCTGTAATGCTACTGCTGTACTCTCTAACCGAACCATCCGGTAATGTAATTTTGATCATCTTTATTTTAATTAAAGCTGCAAAGATAATACGATAATAAAACCCATACAATAATATAGTATATATTTAATTGATTAAATTATTGTATTTCAGTTTTGCTGTTATTTTGGAGGATTCAAGATCCTTTGGGGATCTTGACCACGCTTTCCATTATATCTTTTTTAATTCAAATAAGTAGGTTTGTAGAGTGTATGGTGAGTTTTAAAAAAGGATGCCATTACAATCGTTATCCCGTTTTTCTAATTTTAAGTCATGGTGTATCAGTTAGTTGTAAAAAGGTTTAAAAAAAGATTGTAAAAGGTGTTGTTGGTTTATAAAAAGGTGTTATGTTTGCACCCGCAAAAAGGGGGTTCTTTTTGCGAGTTCATTGAGGATTTTGGGGCTTTATTTTTTCTGGGAAACTTTTTTTCAAATTATTTCAAAAAAGTTTTGGTGGTTAAAAAAGGGGTTGTATATTTGCACCCGCTTTGAGAGATAAGCGAAGTTCATAGG
>NZ_JAERQJ010000007.1 GCF_016735115.1 Aquimarina mytili
GAGGCTTTAGGATAGAGTTAGGAGAGATCGAGAATCAGTTACGCGGGTTTACGGATTTGGATGAGGCGATATTGACAGTTAATGAGAAAGAAGGAGATCAGTATTTAGTGTGTTACTATACAGCTTCAGAGGAGTTAGATACCAAAGATTTGAAGGGTTATTTATCCGATAAGTTACCCGACTATATGATTCCGAATTATTATGTGCACTTAAGCACTATTCCATGTAATTCAAGTGGGAAAATAGATAAAAAGAAGCTACCACAACCAGAGATAAAAGAAGAAAGTGCTTATGTCGCACCTTCTAATGAAGTAGAATATAAATTAACAAAAATATGGTCCAAAATACTAGCACTTAACGAAGAATTTATAAGTGTTGATAAGAGCTTTTTTGAACTCGGAGGTCACTCCCTAAAGGCCATTGCTTTGGTTAACAAAATAGCTAAAGAATTTGAGATAGAAATCACATTACGTGAAATATTTGATAATCCTAATATTATGAATTTGTCTGATTATATAATAACAGTCAAACAAATTGAAATCGGAATCGAAAAAAAAGAAAACATTGTAGAACTTACTATATGAGAATTGATAGATACATCTCCGATTTAAGGAATCATAAAAACATTATCATTAATGTTAAAGACGGAGAACTAAAAATTAAAGCTTCAGAAAATGACCTAACACCAAAGGTTATAAATGAAATAAAGGATCGAAAAGAAGAAATAATTTCTTTTTTTAAATCTGTTACTAAAGAAAGAGCTTTAATAACTCCGGTAAAAGAGCAAGAACATTATGCTATTTCTCATGCGCAAAGAAGATTGTGGATTACGGAGCAGATTAAAGCTGCAAATGGAGTATATAATGTACCATTAGTATATACATTTAAGACGATTGATATAACATCATTTCATAAGGCAGTTGATGCCCTATTAGAAAGACATGAAATATTGAGAACAACCATTCAAATGGTTGAAGGAGAACCTAGGCAATATATACATGAAAGCAAAGAGTTCGCTTTTAAGGTTAATGATAAAAAAGTAGACACTAATGAACTAGAAAGTATATTAGAACAAGAAGCTTTACTGCCGTTTGATTTATCTGTTTCTGCAATACGAGGAACGCTATTACGATCTAATGAAGGTATTACTTTAGTTTTAGTACTTCATCATATCATTACCGATGCCTGGTCGGTTAATGTATTATTGAAGGATTTCTTAGCTCTGTATAATCATTATAGTAATGGCACTGCTCTACATCTTTCAGAATTAAAAATTCAATATAAAGATTACTCTAATTGGCAACATTCGCAATTAAAACATGGAGAATTAAAAGCTTCTAAAGATTATTGGGTAAAAAAGCTATCAGGAGAGATAACAACGTTAAAATTACCACTTGATCATAAAAGGTATGATCATAAAACACATAAAGGCGCTACAGCTTCTTTTTTAATTGATAAAAATACGAGTAATCGACTTACAGCCTTAGGTCACCAACACCAAGCTTCATTGTTTATGGTTATGACCGCAATTGTCAAAGCATTACTATATAGATATACTGGACAAGAAGATATTATTGTAGGAACCCCAGTTAGTGGAAGGAATCATAGAGAGTTAGAAGATCAAGTGGGGTTTTATAGCAATACAATTGTCCTTCGTTCTCATGTAAAAGGAACCTTTGATATTAATCAATTACTGGAAGAAGTAAGCGGAGTGTTATTAGAAGCATACGATCATCAGTTTTATCCATACGACCTCTTAGTAGACGATTTAGGATACGAAAGGGATATAAATAGAAATCCATTGTTTGATGTAATGGTATCTATGGATGATAATAGTACATTAGAAAATGGAGAAAGAGCTTCAGAGATAGAGTATTCTGATAAAATAACTATTACAGATGGAGATGTAAGTAAGTTTGATATTACATTTTCATTTTTAAAACTACAGAATGGATGTTGCAGGGTTGAGATCAATTATAATACATCTTTATTTGAGAAAGAAAAAATTTCTAAAATGGCAGTGCATCTTAGAAACATGATTTCTTCGGTTGTAAAAAATGAAAATCAAAGAATCAACTCCATTGAATATTTATCCCAAGAAGAAAAAGACCAAATCTTATACGACTTCAATACCACAAGAAAGGATTATCATATCAATTCAAGTATTAAAGAGTATATAGAGATCAATGCAGAAAAAAATGCTAATTCGATTGGCGTAGTTTCTTCAAAAGAACAATTAACATTTGATGATATAAATAGTAGAGCTAATCGCCTATCAAATTACCTTAGCAAAACGTACAAAGTGCAAAAAGGTACTCGCATAGGTGTTATGATGGATCAAAAAGTAGATAGAATCATCACACTTTTAAGTATCATTAAGTCGGGAGCGGTTTATGTGCCAATAGACCCAAATGATTCTAATGAGAGAAAGAAATATTGTATTGATGATACTCAACTATCTCTTTTAGTAACAGATGAAAGTTGTGATTCGATAGCTAATGGAGACTTGAAAGTTTTATCTCTAAAAAGCATTGAAAACGATGTTAAGAAAGAATCCAATGCCAACCCAAAAGTATTAATAAGCCCAGAGGATGTATGTGCTGTTTTCTATACCTCGGGATCAACAAATACTCCAAAAGGAGCAAGGATTACGCACAAAAGTATACTTAACAGAGTACACTGGTTATGGCAGACGTATCAATTAAATAGTAAAGATGTTCTGTACCAAAGAACTCCTCTCGCATCTTATGCGTCTATTGAAGAGCTTTTTATACCTTTTTGTTTTTGCACAAAACTTTTGATAGCTAAAGATCGATCAAATACAGAACTTGTAGATATTATTAAAGAGTTCGGGGTTACTTATATTCATTTTTCTCCAACCAGATTGAACAAGTTTTTAGAAATAGAGAAAGAAAGTGCATCTAGGTTATCTTCCTTAAGATTTGTTTTTTGCGGAGGGGAAGAATTATTAAAAGAAACGGTTAATAGATATTATTCGAAGTTCAAAACACCCCTGATTAATCTTTATGGTTCTGCAGAAGTATCTGGAGTGGTGAGCGCTCATCAAATCAAACTTGATGACAAAGCAGTACCTCTAGGAAAACCAATTGCCAATACTAATGTATATATTCTGGATGAGAATAATAAACTTTTACCCTTAGGAGTTCCTGGTGAAATTTGTGTTAGCAGTGTGTGTTTACCTTATACTGATTTAGACCTAGAAGCAAAAGAACACAATTTCGATAACCTAAATAATCAAAGTTTTACCTCTGGAATATATAAAACAGGTGATATTGGGTGTTGGAATAGTAAAGGTGAAATAGAATTTTTAGGGAAGAAGACAGACCAACTTAAAGTTCAGGGAAATAGAATACAACTGAGTGATATTGAGAATGCAATTCTTGAACATCCAGAAATTCAGGATGCTGCGGTCGTAATTAATGAAGACAGCTATAAAAATAATCACTTAGTGGCGTATTATACTAAAAAAACAAAGGAGAAAGAGTTAATAGAGGAGCAATCCAAAGAATTATTAGTAAATTATTCTATAAAAACTCACAAAAGAGTAATACATAAGGAAGTTCATAATGAATCAATATCGCAGCTGACGATTAGTGAAATTTTCGAAAAATCAGTCAAAAAGCATTATGATGATATAGCGTTGATTTATGAAGGAAAAACAATGACTTATGCTGAATTAAGTAGTAAAGTCAATCATCTGGCATATATTCTTAAATCAGACTATCAAATCCAAAATGAAGATTTGGTGGGGATTATTATGAATAGATCAGAAAAGTTAATAATTACTATACTGGCCATCTTAAAAGCAGGAGCTGCATATGTGCCAATAGATGCAGAATATCCCGAAAGTAGAATAGAACAAATAGTAAATGATAGTCCATTAAACCTTTTCGTATTAGATGTAGAGAATCATAATAAAAGCGCAGATTTTAATACCTCTAGGCTTGTTTACGATAGTATTTTAGATTTAAATTTAAACGGAGAAAAGACTTTAGAGAATATCGGAAGTGCAAAGAACCTAGCCTATATCCTTTATACTTCTGGATCTACGGGTGCGCCAAAGGGTGTTATGGTAGAACAATATTCTGTAGTAGATTACATCAATACCTTTACTGAGTATTTTGAATTAAGTAGTGTAGATTCTGTAATTCAACAATCGTCTATTTCGTTTGATACCTCAGTAGAAGAAATTTTTCCTATTCTGTGTGCAGGAGGAAGATTGGTTCTTTTTCCAGAAGGTGGTAGAGATATAGATGCAATGATTGCATCAGTTAATACAAATAAAATAACGGTATTGAGTTCTACACCTTTGGTGATAAATGAACTGAACCAGAGAATCAACGAACTAACCTATCATCCGCGTATATTGATTAGTGGTGGGGATCAATTAAGAGATTCACACTATGATAAAATTCCAGAGAATATTAAACTCTATAATACATATGGTCCTACAGAAGCTACGGTATGTGCTTCGTTTGCCAGGATTACTAAGAACACGAAATGTAACTTAATAGGTACACCTCTAAAAAATCATCGAATTTATGTGCTGGATGATCAAATGAGAGAAGTACCGCCCGGAGCAATAGGTCAAATGTATATTGCAGGTTTAGGAGTTGCAAAGGGATATCTCAATAAAAAAGAAGAAACAAACAAGTGTTTCTTGTCAAATGTTTTGGGAGAACGTGTTTTGTATAAAACTGGGGATCTAGCAAAATGGAATGAACACGGATTACTAGAATTCTATGGTCGAAAAGATAGTCAGGTAAAAATCAGAGGGTACAGAGTTGAACCCGCTGAAGTTAATGCAATGGTACTGTCAAAAAAAGAAATCAAAGATGCTTATACCACAACTAAAACCGATGCCAACGGAAACAAACACCTGGTTACGTATTATACCTCTGAAATAAAAATTGATAACGAAAACTTACGTACTTTCTTAAAGGAAAAATTACCTCATTATATGGTTTCGAGTTATTTTATAAATGTAGAGCATTTTCCAATGACTACAAATGGCAAAGTAAATGTACAAGAACTTCCAATTCCATATATATTAAGTTCAGATAGAAAATTGAACCTGGAACTAGAAACGCTTTTGAAGTCTAAGTTACCTGTACATATGATACCTGATCAATTTACGGTGGTTCACGAATTACCATTAACTATTATGGGTAAGGTTGATAGAAAGATGTTAGCCAATAAAAAAATGTCTTTAACTAAGGATTTGGATATTGTACTTCCCGCAAATACCATTGAAAATAAGATGCTGAAAATATGGCAAGATTGTCTAAACCAAAGAAAAATTAGTACGGATAGTAATTTCTTTGAAATAGGAGGAAATTCATTAAAAGCTACACAAATAGTAAGTCAAGTATTCAAAGAGTTTGGAAAGACTATTACATTAAAAGATATTTACAATAATCTATCCATAATTGAACTTTCTAGATGTATTGAAAACAATGAAAAAGATGATAATTTAATTGTAAAATTAAAAAGTAGTAAAAAAGAATATGAAAATATATTTTTCATTCCACCTATCATAGGTTCTTCAACAATTTTTAAAGATTTAGCAAACTATATAACGGGATATAACTGCTATGGTCTTCAATGTAAAGGGTTTGATAAGGAGACTAATCTAGATACCAGTATCGAAGAAATGGCCACTACTTTTATATCTGAAATTTTAAAAATTCAAAACCATAACAGGCTAACACTAGTTGCCTATTCTATGGGGGTGCCTGTAGCATTTGAAATGTGTAAAATTTTAGAGAGAAAGTCCTACGATGTTAAGTTAGTGTTTATTGATCGAGGTGTAAACGATCATCCTGTTCAGCAAATTCAAGATGAAGAATCAGTTTTGGCAGAATTAGAATCAGAACTAGCATTTTGGTTTAATGACATACCAAACCAAGATAAAAAACGAATAAAAAATCTTGTTTTAAACAACTCTAAAATTCTAGATGCATATAAAGTAAATGGCACCATTAGAAGTAACATAGCTACAATTGAAGCCAGTTGGAACAAACACTTAGCCCAAATGCAGGACTGGAATCAATACACAACAAGACGCATCAGTCATTCTTATATAGAAGCATATCATTATGGTATTTTGAATGTTGAAAACTTAGACATTCTATCTAAGATGATTATGCACGAAATTAAGCATAAGGTAGCCCACAAAGAATTGATATAATAAAGTAAAGAATTATGAGTGAAATAAATTTATTCTGTTTACCCTATGCAGGAGGTTCTGCTGCGATATATAGTTCATGGAAAAGTTCTTTAATGCCCAATGTGGTATTAAAGCCTATTGAGTTATCTGGAAGAGGCAGACGATTTGATGAAGCATTATATAAAAATATTGATCATGCGGTTAATGATGTTTTAAAGATCATACGCAACGAAATATCAAAAACTCCATACGCATTATTCGGACATAGCATGGGAGGTATAATGGTATATGAATTGGCAAGAAAAATAAGAGAAGAGCAATTACGACCTCCTTCACACATTTTTATTTCTGGAAGAAGTGCTCCAAATATCCCAAAGGAAAGAAAAAAGTTTAGCCAAATGCCTATTCATGAATTCAGAAAAGAAGTTCTAAATCTTGGTGGAACTCCAAAAGAGTTTTTTGAACATCCAGAATTACTTGATCTGTTTTTGCCAATTTTGAAAAATGATTTTAGATTAGTAGAAACCTATAATTTTATTGAGCAAAATTCGATTTTAGATAATAACCTTTCAATCCTAATAGGAGAGCATGATGACTTGACAAAAGAACAAGGTGAAGGTTGGAGTATGTTGACGACCAATGCTTGTTCGATACACTACTTTGATGGAGGACATTTTTTTCTAAATGAAAAAACAGAGGAAGTTATCGCAATTCTCAACAAAAAATTAAAACAAAGTAAGCAACAAAGAGCATTCCAAACTGAATTATATTAAGCTCGAATTCAAAACTCCTTGTTGCACATATATTTATTCTTAGCAGAACATTTTTGACATTAAACTCAATCCTAGAATAGCTTTATAAATAATACACAGAAGCTACTAAATATTGGACTGTATTTCACCAAAGAATTAATTGTCATAGTTCCTTTTTTCAGATAAAAACTTATGATGGTTCACTTTAATACCATCTAGGTTATTACAATCAATTAACATAATTATATAGTAAGATCATTATCACAGGTAGTGCTATTCGTAATTGCATACAAGGGTATTAAATAAACACATCAATCAAAGCAAATCGATTGCTCCCTTTTTTTCTCATAACGAGAATAACAAAGTCAAATTAAATTATTATGAATCAAAATATTAAAATCTTAGGTGTCCTATTCTTAATTATGATGAATAGCTCTTTGTTTTCACAACAAAAATGGTCATTAGAAGATTGCATATCATACGCACTAAGTCATAACCTAGAGCTTAATAACTTACAGTATAACATCCAATCCAATAAAGAAACGCATAGACAATCTATGAGGAGTTTGCTGCCAAACATTAACGGTGCAGTAGATTATGGTATTCGTTATGGTAGATCAGCAGATCCAAATACTAATAGTATCGTTGATGCCGATTTTTTTTCGAATAATTATTTATTAGAGTTTGATATGGACTTGTTTAGAGGGTTCCAAAAATTAAATACCATAAAGGCAAGTAAACTAATATATCAAGCCTCCAAAGAAGAATCTGAACAACAAAAATACCTTTTGGGCTTCAGGGTTATGGCTGCTTTTTACGATATTCTTTTTTTTGAAGGAGCCTTAAAAATCTCTCAGGAGCAAGAGTCAATATCTCAATCAAATTATGACCTAGTAAGTAAAAAAGTTACACTAGGAATTAGTGCCAAGTCTGATCTTTATGACTCAGAATCATTATTGCTTGCTGATAAACTAGAGGTTACTAGAAGTGAGAACAATTTAAGAACAGCTAAACTGAAGTTAATTCAAGAAATGAATCTACTGGATAGGACCGATATAGAGATTCAATCTGAAATTCCAAAAAACGATAGTATAACAAATCCTTTAGAGGTACAAACAGATGATGTATACAATAAGGCAATGGATTTTCTACCGATCATTGAGGCCAATAAACTTAAAGTGGAAGCCGCAAAAAAGCAAGTACAAGTCTCCAAAGCGAATTATTATCCCTCATTAACTCTATTTGGTGGTGTTGGATCGGGATATTTCGAAACGAATACCGATGATCTGGGAAATACGATATCATTCAACCAACAATTTGAGAATAACATGTATAAATATGTTGGCCTTTCTCTAAAAATACCTATAACTAATGGATGGACTACAAGATCAGATGTAAAACAGAAAAAAATAGAGCTTTTAAGAGCTAAAAATGACTTAAAAGTACAGGAACAAGAACTTCTTAGAACAATTCAAGATCTGGTTTTAGAACTACAGTCATTAGAAGCCGAATACTCGCAAAGTAATCTGAAAGTAAAATCTCAAAATTTAGCATTCAATACTGCACAAAAAAAATACGAAAAAGGAATGGTAAGTGCCATAGAATTATTTACAGCTAAAAATACATTCGCTCAAGCACAAAACGAAAATTTACAAATAAAACTATCGCTTGAAGTAAATAAAAACACACTTGCCTTCTATCAAGGATTATCAATTTTTAATATAAAATAATAAAAAAAATGGACATACAAATTCAAAAGAAAAGAGGAATTCAAAAAAAGCACATTGGTTACATGGCCCTTGCAGCATTATTGCTGGTTGCTGGATGGAAAATGGTATATGGTAAATCGTCTGGATCATTCAAAACTGAAATGGATAGGATTTCTATAGGAGAAGTCGTTCATGGTAAATTTGATGATTACATAACGATCAATGGAAATGTAGCACCAATTATGACCATTTACATGGATGCTTATGTAGGAGGGCGCGTACAAGAAAAGTTAATAGAAGAGGGCGCGGCAGTAAAAAAAGGAGATGTGATTTTAAAACTCGAAAATCCAAATCTATACGAGCAAATCTTAGCAAGCGAAAGTAATCTAGCATTAAAGCAAAATGATTTACGATCGACAAAGTTAACTTTCGATTCAAGAAGAATAGATGGTCAAAAATCATTAGCAACTTCTGCACATGAACTGCAACGTAATAAACGAAAGTTTGAACAGAATGAAGAGCTGTATAAAGATGAATTGATTTCTAAAGAAACCTATCTAACATCTAAAGAAGATTATATCCTTTCAAAAAAGCAATATGAAATTGTGAAACTTCAAACAGACCAGGATGAACAATTGCGTAGAACATCATTATCAGGGCTTGATACAGATTTAAAGCGAATGAAGCAGGCATTATCGATGGTGTATGAGCGAATTGATCAATTAAATGTTAGAGCTCCGGCTGATGGACAATTAGGATTTTTAGACGCAGAAATAGGACAAAACATAGCTCAAGGAGAACGTATTGGTCAAATTAATGTGCTAACGAATTATAAAATTGAAGCTAGCATAGATGAACATTATATAGATCGTGTTAAAAGAAATTTAACGGCAATATTAGAAAGAAACGGAAAAAAATATGAACTACGATTAAGAAAAGTGTATCCTGAAGTAAGAAATGGAAACTTTAAAGTCGACCTCGTTTTTATAGATGAAAAACCAGAAACAATACGAACCGGTCAAAGTTACAACATTAAGTTACAGTTAGGAGAATCCTCTGAAGCCATTCTTTTACCAAAAGGCAGTCACTTTCAGAGTACAGGTGGGCAATGGATTTTTGTTGTTAATAATGATACACAAGAAGCCGAAAAAAGAAGCATACGTATAGGAAAGCAAAACTCTCAATATTATGAGGTTTTAGATGGATTACAAGCAGGCGAAAAAGTGATTACGTCTAGCTATAATAGTTTTGAAAAAGCAGATAAAATAGTATTAAAATAAAAACAATCTAGAAATGATAAAAATTCAAAATCTTAAAAAAAGTTTTAGAACTGAAGAGTTAGAAACATATGCACTAAATGGAGTGCATTTTGATGTGAAAGAAGGTGATTTTATAGCTATTATGGGGCCTTCGGGATGTGGTAAGTCAACGCTGTTAAATATTATAGGAATGCTAGATAATCCTAATGAAGGGAGTTATCTCTTTGCAGGACATGAAGTAGCTGGACTAACCGAGCGACAAAGAACAGAATTGCGTAAAGGGGTAGTAGGTTTTGTTTTTCAAAGCTTTAACCTTATAGATGAGCTCACTGTTTTTGAAAATGTAGAACTGCCATTAATTTATCTCAATTATAATAAGAGTGAACGAAAAGAACTAGTTCTAAAAGTATTAGAACGAATGGATATAGCACATAGAGAAAAGCACTTTCCTACACAATTATCCGGAGGTCAACAGCAACGTGTTGCTATTGCACGAGCTGTAGTGACAAATCCTAAACTAATTTTAGCGGATGAGCCTACAGGTAATTTAGATTCTAAAAATGGTATTGAAGTCATGAATCTTTTAACAGAATTAAATCAGGAAGGAACTACTATTGTTATGGTTACTCACTCTGATAGAGATTCGAAATATGCGAATAGAGTGATTCATTTACTTGACGGACAAATAGCTACTGAAATCAATAATGAACGAGTTGATATCAAAAGTAAGCTGGAAGAAGAAGTAGCACAATATTAATCTTTTAATAAATACAGCAAAATGTTTAAAAACAATTTAAAAATCTTCCTAAGAAGTATTAAAAAACATAAGGGGATCTTTTTGATAAATCTAATAGGTCTTTCTACTGGATTAGCTTGTGTATTATTAATTACTCTTTGGATTTTCGACGAATTACAATTTGATAAATTCCATGAAAACGATGACCGATTGTACCAGGTATGGAATCAGTTTGAAGAAGCCGATGGTATTTCAGTACGTTCATGGACACCCGACCTGTTAGCAGAAACTATGGTCGATAAGTTTCCTGAAGTTGAACAAGCAGTGGCTCAAACGTTGCCAGAATGGTTTAATAAAACTCCTTTGTTTTCAGATGGTAAAACAATAAAAGCTCCAGGAATATTTGCAAGCGAAGACTATTTTGAGGTCTTTTCGTATGAGATAGAACAGGGTAATAAAACCCAAGTGTTACAGGATGTAAACTCCATTGTAATTTCTAAATCTTTAGCAAACCGTCTTTTTGGTAATACCAGTAATGTTATTGGCAAAGTTATCGAATGCGACATCATGGGTATTAAAGACAAGCATCAAATAACAGGAGTGTTTAAGGATTTGCCTGCTAATTCTACCACGCAGTTTGATTTTGTATTGTCATTTAAGTCCTGGAAAAAGAAGTCAGCCGCAACAGGAAGAGAAATTAGTTGGGTCAATAATGCACCTTCAACATTTATCGTTTTAAGAGAAGGGACAGATGTGGATCAGTTTGCAGCTAAGATTAAGAACTTTTCTAAAATGCAAAGTAGTAATGTAGAGGCTGATTTAATTCTAACTCAGTATTCATCAAACTATTTGTACGGTAATTTTGAAAATGGTATACAAACCAGTGGTCGTATGGATTATGTTTACTTATTTGCGATTATAGCGTTTTTTATCCTATTAATTGCATGCATTAATTATATGAATCTATCTACGGCTAATGCTTCTAGAAGACTTAAAGAAATAGGAACAAAAAAGGCCCTAGGGTCTCAACGAGAAAAATTGATCGCACAATTTTTTGGAGAATCGGTGTTTACGGCCTTAGTAGCATTATTAGTGTCTGTCTTTTTAGTGCTTATCATCATTCCAGAATTTAATCAAATCACTGGAAAAGAATTGAGTCTTACCTTCAGAAATTCAATCATAGGGATTATACTATTGGTTGTCATTTTAACTGGGCTAATTGCAGGAAGTTATCCAGCTTTATATTTGTCACGTTTTAGTCCTACAGCTATATTACGAGGAAGAATGAAAAATTCGTTAAGTGAATTATGGATCCGTAAAGGATTGGTTGTTTTTCAATTTACATTATCGATTATTCTAATTGTAGTAGTATTTGTGGTTTCTCAACAAATAGATTTTATACAGTCTAAAGATTTAGGAATGAACAAAGATAATGTCGTTTATTTCTTAAAAGAAGGAGGGTTACAGGTCAATTCAGAATCTTTCTTAAATGAAATAAAGTCTGTTCCCGGCGTTGTAAATGCGGCAACTACCAACCAAAATATAGTTGGTACAGAAATAAGTACAACTAGTGGTTTATTATGGTCCGGAAACGAAGACGATGCAAACAAGGTTTTTCATAACATCCAGGTGGGCGCCGGTTTTATAGAAACAATGGATATTCAAGTCGAGGAAGGACGTTCCTTTTCGAAAGATTATTCAACAGATAATACTGCCATAGTTTTTAATGAAATGGCTGTAAAAACTATGGGGATTGATGATCCTATAGGAAAAACGGTCCAATATATTGGAAACTCGTATACCATTATAGGTGTACTTAAAGATTTTCACTTTCAATCTCTGCAAGAAGAAGTAAAACCAATGTTTTTTAGACTTAATGATAACCCAAAGATTTCCGAAATTTTAGTACGAATTGAGCAAGGTCGAGAGCGCGAAGTACTGGATAATCTGGAACGTGTCTATCAACGTTTTAATCCTGGATATTTATTTGAGTATACTTTTTTAGATAAAAACTTTCAGGCTCAGTATATAGCCGAGCAACGAGTAGGGGTTTTATCAAAATATTTTGCTGGATTGGCAATTATAGTTTCTTGTCTGGGATTATTTGGATTAGCAACATTTACTGCTGAAAGAAGAAGAAAAGAGATTAGTGTAAGAAAAGTGCTTGGTCAAAGTGCTAAGCAAATTGTAATTATGCTTTCTAGTGAATTTGCAAAACTTGTTCTTTTTGCTATTCTAATTGCACTTCCTGTTGCTTATATCTTAACAAACAACTGGCTCACAACCTTTGCGTATAGAATCCCTCTAAGTTTATTGTATTTCTTAGGTGCTGGTATAATAGCATTATTAGTGGCGTTAATAACCGTAGGTGGGCAAGCTATTATTACCGCTAATAATAACCCAATTAAAGCCCTCAGAGAAGAATAACTACAACTTCTATTATATCAACCCTCAGGTAGTATTATAAAAGGGATATAAACGATCAACATTTTTTAACAACCTATCAATAACATAGCTATTAGGTTATTGATAGATTTTGTATTGCTCAATCATAATTGTCAAGACAAAAATTAATTTAAATTTTAAATAATTAAGTAATCCATTAAAAACAAACAGTATGAAAAATTCACAAAGTAAAAAACAAGAATTAAGATTAGAAAAACTAAAAATTACAACTCTGGATAATCTAGAAACTATTAAAGGAGGAAAACACATGCGAGCATGCACATTTGTTTGGTGTTGTAATGATAAGACGGAGGTCGAAAAATAAGCACTATTTCTAATCAAAACATTGATATGATTCTTGGAATATGAAACCTATAAAAAGTATATGCCCATACTGATTTGACTAAAACAGTAAATCATAGGTGAACTACTCTTATTAACGATTCATGTTAAGTTAAAAAAGGCAAAAATAGATTACTCTTCTCATACCCAGGTATTGGGAAGAGTAACCTTTACTTCCTTAATTTCTGCTAAACGCAGAATATCTTTCAATTAAGATAAATCAAAAACACAACATAATGAGAAAAGAAAATATAAAAAACTCTAGCGCAACTAGGAAAGTTATTTGTAATAGAAAGTTAAACCAAATCAATGAGGCCAACATTACTTCTGAAGCCTTAAATAATAGATGTCCTTGTTATTCGAATAGTTGTTCTAATGGACATGTAGCACAATAAGAAAACTCCTTCCTAATTCCTTTATTAACAGCAATAAAACCTTTGAGATATGAATAGTAATTTAGAATTTTTATCACACCACGTTTTAGAAAAAAACACTTCTGAAATATTAACGATAGAGAAGAATTTGATAAATATTTTGGGTGTTGAGTTCCCAGTGTTGGTTAATGAAAAAGGAAGTTTTATAAAGATTAAGAACATCAAGTTAGACGAAGCTACGTCGTCAAGATTAACGTGCCAGATGTGGAGTTTGAATTTTTTAAATTGGACGCTTCAAAAGTCAAATAATTATTTTGGATTTTCTGATTTAAGGGAAAGAGTTATAAAGCTACTGGTTACAACAATGGGAAATCTTGAAAATAGCGATACATTAGACGATGTCGTTTCTTTAACGACGTATTTGGAAAAGGAAAGAAATTTTATGGAAGATGGTGTGATTAATCAATCTAAAGCAACAGCTAGTTAAGATATCTTCTTTACTATATAGCGATCTCACTTTAATTCTTTTTCATTTTAAATAGATACTCCCATGTTATTGTAAAACATAATAGAGAGTTCGGATAAAAAATAGTACAAAATTAATGATCGTAAATCTATGCTATGCATATACCGCAATATATGTTGATGGCTTAGATAAATTAGAATTTGATCTTTGATCAATATTTTCTAATTGATACATGTTTATTTCTAATTAAAGAAGTAAACACAGAATACTGCTTTCACAATGATTTTAAAACAGTATATATGATTATACAAGATACATATACAAAAGCAATACCTTTTTTGAGAATAGATGAATATCCTCAAATTAAGATACAGGATAAAGAATCTTTTTTATTCCATTATACATTTGACAAACAATTTGGTAATGATCTTTGGCATCATTATCTAAATTTTTTACCATATAATTTTCAGAATGAAGTCTTACGATTTCGAAGATGGCAGGATCGATACAATTGTTTATTGGGCAAGTTAATGGTGTATGTAGGGTTTAAGATTTTTTATAATTCAGAATTATCATTTGAAAATTTCCTGAAGGACTCCTATGGTAAACCATATATAAAGGATTGTAAAATGAACTTCAATATATCTCACAGCGGAAATACCGTAGTGTGTATATTTAGTAAAGAGCCCATTGGAATAGATGTAGAAGAAGCCAAAGATATTGAATATACACTATTCGAAAATGTATTTACAGATCAAGAAATGAAAGAAATTAGTAGCGTTGGTCTCTCTAAATTTTATGAATACTGGACTAAAAAAGAAGCTATTATAAAAGCTATAGGTAAAGGAATGTCAATACCTCTTCTGGATATAGAAGTTAAGGGTGATCATAGTATATATGACGGTATTAAATGGAACATAAAAAGTCTGAAATTAAACAATATGAATTGTGCAATTGCATCTAAATATAATACAAACAATGTCAATTTATTTGAAGTGGTTTTTTAATCAGGAATTTGATAGTTTTTTATGTTCTGATTAGAATATAATTTTAGTTAGAATTATTTTGTTTTTTTATTATTTTCTGTATTGAAAGTCTGTACTTAGTTGTACAGACTTTTTTGTTTTTAAATATATGAACTACAAGTATGAATTTTGTTTAAGCTGCTCTAACAAATTTATTTGCTACTTTTAGAGTATGCCAAATTCATTATTATTTATACCCGATATTTCTGGTTTTACTCATTTTGTACAAAATACAGAGGTCGAGCATAGTCAACATGTGATTTCTGAGTTGTTAGAAGTTCTGATTAATGCAAATACACAAAATCTTCAATTAGCAGAAATAGAAGGAGATGCATTGTTTTTTTATAAAGAAAATGAAGTTCCATCCCAAGAAAAACTTCTCGCTCAGATCGAAACGATGTTTACAGCATTTTATAGTCATCTTAAACTTTTGGAAAAAAACCGGATATGTCCTTGTAATGCCTGTGCTACAGCTCCTAATTTAAAATTAAAGATTATTGCCCACTGTGGAGATTTACAATTTATTACAGTACAAGAAGAACACAAACCTTTTGGTCAATCTGTTATAGAAATCCATAGACTTTTAAAAAATTCTATTGAAAGTGATAATTATGCATTGTTAAGCGAAGAGTTGTTAAAAATAATCGGTCTTTCTTCTACGTATAAGAGCAAACTATATAGTTTTCTTGACAGCAAGGATACATATGATGATAAAGAGATTAGGTATTCATTTTCTGAAATTGATAATAATAAATTGAAGCTTAATCCATTTGAGACGCCCAAGATTGTAGATTTCAATTGTTCGGCAAGTATTATATTACAAAAAAACTTTGAGACTTCGGCATCGCAATTATTAGAATATATCACCAATTATAGTTATAGACATTATTGGGTCAAAGGTGTAGATAAATTTGAATACAATCCAGATGAGGTAACGCGATTAGGAACTGGGCATGTTTGTGTGATCGATGGGAAAAGGTTAAATTTTACTACGGTTACAAAAAAAGCTAATATAGGCGAGATTGTGTATGGAGAGTATACTACCGATGTTCCGATAGATGCAATTTATCAGTTTTTTATAATGACCCCTATTTCTGAAAAAAAATGTAAACTTACAGTAGAAATATACCCTAAAGCAAAATCTTTGCTAAATAAACTTATATTATCTCTATTTATGAAAAGGGCAACTATAAAATCTTTACAAACATCAATTAATAACCTGGAAGCATTCATACTTCAAGGAGGGATTAAAGAAGGTCTAGAATCCGCTCAAGCTTCATCCCACGAGAACCCTTAATAAGAATTGCTCCTTTTTTGTTTTTTAAAGTCCAATTCTTTTCAAGCTCATCGTATGATTCATACTTGTGTACATGAGTATTCATATCATTACAAGTAGTCTTAAAAAAATTAGCTCCGATTAGATAGGCTTCCTGGACATTAACATTATTAATTCTATCTGTTATTTTTTGATGTTCAATAGATGCATCCGCTCCAAGTTCAAACATATCCCCCAAAAAAACAATTTTGGTGTCATAATTAGCTTGGTCAAAATTATCTATTGCGGCTTCCATACTTGTTGGATTGGCATTGTAGGCGTCTAAAACTATAGTATAGTCGCCTTTTTTTATGATTTGAGAACGATTATTCGTTGGAATATACGATTCTATTGCAGCCTTTATTTTTTCAGAGTGTATATTAAAATAGCTTCCAAAAGCTATTGCGGCGGCGATATTTGTAAAATTATATGATCCGATAAGATTACTCTTTATCGTATCGTTTTGATACAAGGTTATAACCGTTGGATTAGCATCCAATAATTGAACACAGACATCACTGGTGTTGGATTGTGAAAAACTGTAAGTATCTAGTCCAGAAGAGGCGTTAAGAAGCTTTTCATCTTCTAGATTAAGTATAATTTTTTTATTATGTTTTTTTAGGTGTCTATAAAGCTCAGTTTTTCCTTTTAACACACCATCAATGCCACCAAAACCTTCTAGGTGTGCTTTTCCTATATTTGTGATATACCCATAATCAGGATTGGCTATAGAGGATAGTAAGTCTATTTCTCCCAAATGGTTTGCGCCCATTTCTACAATGCCAATCTGAGTATCCTTTGTCATGGATAAAAGCGTTAATGGAACTCCGATATGATTGTTTAAGTTACCTTCTGTGGCTTTGGTTTTAAAACTCGTAGAAAGAACACAATTAATTAGTTCTTTTGTGGTTGTTTTTCCATTACTACCTGTTAGTGCTATTATAGGTATATTAAGATATTGTCGATGATACGTTGCTAGTTCTTGTAAAGTTTTTAATACATCATCAACTAGGATATACTTATCCGATTTTTTGTGTTCTACTTCATCAATTACCGCCAACGAAGCTCCAAGTTCTAAAGCTTTTTTCGCATAGGTATTCCCATTAAAGTTTTCTCCTTTCAAAGCAAAAAAAATCGTGTTACTGGTGGTTTTACGAGTATCTGTACACACTCCATCACTTTGTAAAAATAACTGATGTAATTGAGCGATAGTCATATGATGTAATTGTATTAAAAAGCCCTGACAAAAATGTACAGGGCTTTTTTATTTAACGAACTTAATTTATTATAAACTATATTATCTTCTAGGTTTTTGATGTCTAGGTGTTTTTTGCTTTTTAGCTTTTGTACCTACTCTAGACATAGCGTTTCTAAAACCAATATAATCTGTTGCCATATCTTGTGGCAAGAACCTTCTTTGTGCAGGATCTAACCAATATGCTCTATCTTTCCAAGAACCTCCTTTGTATACACGTACATTGTCATCTACAATTGTTGTTCTTTTACTAGATTCGTCATATCTTCTATCAAGTTTTGTGCTATCTTCTGCATCTGGTCCTACATAATGGATAGGAGCATTGTACATTCTTCTGTTTGGCAGGTTTTCATCTTGATAACCTTCAAAATATCTAGAAGAACTTTTATCGCCATCTCTATAGTTTCTATTGTCACTATCTGTGAAATTGGTTCTCATATATGTTTCATTCTCATCGATAGGCACTTGTAAAATTCCACCAGGTAATACTCTTGCAATAATTTTACCATTACTTAAAGTGTCATACACGATAGAATCTGTCATTACGACTTTAACAGATCCATCAGGGTTAATGGCATTTTTTGTATATACATTACCTCTATAGTAGTTAAAGTCATTATACTCATCATCTACAATAGGTCTATATACATCTGCTACCCACTCTGCAACATTTCCAGCCATGTCATATAATCCATAGTCGTTAGGGTCATAAGATTTAACTGGAGCCGTAATATCTGCACCATCATCACTCCAACCTGCTATACCACCATAGTCACCATCACCTTGCTTAAAGTTTGCTAATTGATCACCACGAGTACTTCTTTTTCCAGAACGAGTATATTTTCCACTCCAAGGATATTTTTTTCTACCTCTATAGATGTTATAACTTCTTATTTCAACAAGACCTAAAGCTGCGTATTCCCACTCTGCTTCTGTTGGTAGTCTATATTTTGGAAGAAGTAATCCATCTTTACGTTGGATATATAATCCAGTTGAATCGTTAGTTTTTTCATATTTTTCTGAAGCTCTACCACCTCTAATAGCTTCATCATTACCACCATAAGTTTGAGAAGGAGCATTTAAATAAGTTTCAGTATCAAAAGTACTTTCTGCAGAAACATCTTCAAAAGGTGCATTTTCTTTAATTACTTGTTCTTCTTCAAGAATTCTTTCGTTAACGCGATTTGTTCTCCAATTACTAAATTCTACAGCTTGTATCCAATTTACCCCTACAACAGGATAATTGGCATAAGCAGGGTGACGAAGATAATTGTTAGTCATCATTTCGTTAAACCCTAATCGGTTTCTCCATACTAATGTATCAGGAAGTGCACCGTAATAAATATTTCTATACTTTGGCTCTGTAGGAGGATAAACACCCTTTAACCAATCTAAGTATTCAAGATACATGATGTTGGTAACCTCAGTTTCATCCATATAGAAGGATTGAACATGTTGTTGCGTAGGCGTATTATTCCAATCATGCATAACATCGTCCTGTACGCGTCCCATAGTGAACGTACCTCCTTCAATAAATACTAAACCTGGACCTGTTTCCTGTTCTTTGTAATTTGTGTTTACCTGAAATCCACCATCTTTGGAGTTGTATTTCCATCCTGTGGCTCTGGAACTGTCGCCATAGTTGTTTTTAGAACAACTAAACAGTAAGACACTAGTAAGAAGTGCCATTAGCGATTTAAAAATAAACGCGTTTTTCATAATCTTAAGTTCGTTAAAAGTAGAAATTAGGGCTTGCAATATAATAATAAACGTTAAAAATACCCTAAATTTTTTAAATTATTATCAATTCACAGTTTTTTGTGAATTTATAACGACTTTGGTTTAACGCAATATTTCTAAATTTATTATTTATTTCAAAAGAAAAACTGCAAAATTTGACCTGCTTTAAAAAAAGTCGTCTTTTTCATTAATATAATAGAACGTAACATTTTTTTGTAAACATTCTTAGTAAAGGTACTTTCTGTTAATGTATATAGAGTTTGGTGGATTTTCGAAGAAAAAAATATTAATCCTGGAGAAAATGATACTATATATAAGATATTACAAAAATATACGTTAACAGTTCAGTGGGTAGAAAAAAATAATGGCTCACTATTTTTTAATCGCTAAATAACTATATATTTGTCAAACTCAATTTTTGCAGGTATGAAAAAAACAATTATCCTTGGTCTTGTGTGTTTATCACTATCAAATTTTAATGCAAGAGCACAGGAACAAGACAGAGCAATTACAACAGCTACACCATTCTTATTAATCGCTTCTGATGCCAGAGCAGCAGGTTTGGCTGATCAAGGAGTTGCTACATCTCCAGATGCATTTTCACAACAATGGAATCCAGCTAAGTATGTATTTATAAAGAAAAAACAAGCAGTAGGTGTTAACTACACCCCTTATCTTAGTAATCTGGTTAATGATATCTTTTTAGGTAATGTGAATTACTACAATCGTATTAATGAACGAAGTGCTTTTGCAGCTAGTTTTAGATATTTTAGCCTTGGAGATATAGAGTTTAGACAAACTGGAGATCCAAATGAGGTTGCAAATACGCAAAGACCAAATGAGTTTACCTTTGATGTTTCTTATGCTTTAAAGCTTAATGAACGTTTTTCTATGGCGGTAACTGGTCGTTACCTAAGATCGGACCTTAGGTTACAAGGATTAGGAGGAGATGCTAGTGCAGCAGGTAGTTTTGGAGTTGATATCGCTGGTTTTTATCAAAGTGATGAGATAGCGTTTAGCTCATTTAATGGAAGATGGAGAGCTGGGGCTACCATATCTAATATAGGTCCAAAAATTAGATATGATGATGCGGGTCAAGAAAACTTTATACCAACTAATTTTAGAATTGGTGGTGCTTTTGATTTCATTTTGAATGAAGATAACAGAATATCACCATCTATAGAATTTAGTAAGTTATTAGTGCCTACTCCTAAAGATTTTGATAATGATGGGGATATCGATGCAGAAGACAATAGAGAGTATCAGGATATAAGTGAGTTTGGTGCTATTTTCTCTTCATGGGGTGATGCTCCTGACGGATTTAGTGAAGAACTGAAAGAAATAACATGGTCGTTAGGTGCAGAATATATGTATCGAGATGTATTCGCTTTCAGAGCAGGGTATTTTAATGAAGCTGAAGAAAAAGGAGCACGTAAGTTCTTATCTCTTGGAGCAGGATTTAGATATACTTCTATCAATCTGGATGTGTCATATTTGTTCTCTACCTCTGCTGTGAAGAGTCCACTAGAAGGAACACTTCGTTTTGGTCTTACATTTGCATTTGGGGACGATTATAACGAGTAGAATAAAATATCAATACTATATAAAAAAGTATCAAGCTCTTGTTTGATACTTTTTTTGTTTGTAGTACATTGTGTACATATTACCAGTTGCTGAGGAAGCGGGAACTAAATATGGAATGTATACTGTAATCTATACAGTTTGAAAAAAGATTCCGTCATTACAACAAAAACAAAATCAACAGATGAAAGAAATAGAAATAAAATCTGTTTTACAGGTATTTGACTCCTTTGATGAATTACAGCCTGATATCCAAGAACTAATGCGTCAATCAATATCAATACGGGATAAAGCGTATGCACCATATTCAGAGTTTTTGGTTGGAGCAGCTTTATTATTAGAAAATGGAGAAATAGTTTTAGGAAATAATCAAGAGAATGCATGTTACCCTTCTGGTTTGTGTGCAGAGCGAACGGCAATCTATCATGCAGGTGCTAATTTTCCTGAAGTTTCTATTCTTAAAATGGCACTTTCTGCTAAATCTTTAAAATACCAATTACTTACACCAACACCACCATGTGGAGCTTGCAGGCAGGCTATAGCAGAATATGAAGTAAAACAAAAGCAACCAATCGAGATTTATTTTATGGGAGAAACCGGAAAAGTGGTTAAATCTTCTTCTTTGTCTAATTTATTGCCACTTATTTTTGATAATTCATATTTATAACGTTTTCGTTGATTTAATTAGAAAACTCCTTTTTCCTTAATTTCGAATATGTTATTTTTGTTTTTAGTTCTCTTAATAAATCGGAGGGGAAATTAAAAGAAAATCAGTTTTTTAAACTGATTTTTGTAATACAAATCAGCACAGTTGTAAATGAAAAAAATAACCAAAGAAGTTTACCTTAATTGGTACGAAGAAATGCTTTTCTGGAGAAAATTCGAGGATAAGCTAGCACAAGTCTATATTCAACAGAAAGTAAGAGGTTTTTTGCACTTGTATAATGGTCAAGAAGCTATTTTGGCAGGTGCTTTGCATGCGATGGATCTCACTAAGGATCGCATGATTACTGCATATCGAAATCATGTTCAGCCCATAGGCATGGGGGTAGATCCAAAACGAGTAATGGCAGAATTATATGGTAAAGGAACAGGTACCTCTCAAGGTTTGGGAGGATCAATGCATATCTTTTCTAAAGAATATCGTTTTTATGGAGGGCATGGTATTGTTGGAGGACAGATACCTCTAGGTGCCGGGCTTGCATTTGCAGATAAATACCACAAGAGAGATTCTGTTACATTAACTTTTATGGGTGATGGGGCAACGCGTCAAGGATCACTGCATGAAACATTTAATTTAGCAATGCTTTGGAATTTGCCAGTTGTATTCTGTGTTGAAAATAATGGATACGCAATGGGAACTTCTGTAGAAAGAACGGCTAACCATTCGGATATTTGGAAACTGGGATTAGGGTATGAGATGCCTTGTGGTCCTGTAGATGCAATGAATCCTGTTAAGGTTGCCGAAGCTATGGACGAAGCCATTACTAGGGCAAGAACGGGAGGAGGTCCAACGTTCTTAGAGCTCAAAACATATAGATATAGAGGACACTCTATGAGTGATGCTCAAAAATACCGAACCAAAGAAGAAGTTGCAGAATATCAAAAAATAGATCCAATTACTCAAGTTCTTGATGTAATTAAAGAGAAAAAATATGCTAACGACGACGAAATTGCTATAATAGATAAAAGGGTAAAGGATCGAGTTGCAGAATGTCAAAAATTTGCTGAAGATTCACCTTTTCCAGAAAAGAATGTAATGTATGATGTTGTTTATGAGCAGGATAACTACCCATTTTTGTCACACAAACCACAATAAACTATGGCTACAGTAATAAATATGCCACGATTGAGCGACACCATGGAAGAAGGGGTGGTTGCGAAGTGGCTTGTTAAAAAAGGAGATAAAATTAGTGAAGGAGATATCCTTGCAGAGATAGAAACCGATAAAGCTACTATGGAGTTTGAATCTTTTTATGAAGGAACTTTACTTCATATAGGTATTCAAGAAGGAGAAACGGCTCCTGTGGATCAATTGCTTGCAATTATAGGTGATGAAGGAGAAGATATCTCGGATCTGTTAAACGGAAATGTTACTCCAAAAGCAGAAGCTCCTACTAACGAAAAAGTAGAAGAATCAACAACTGCTTCCCAGGAAACAGCTGATATCCCAGAAGGTGTAGAGGTAATTACGATGCCTCGTCTTAGTGATACTATGGAAGAAGGTACGGTTGCTACCTGGCTTAAAAAAGTTGGAGATGCTGTTGAAGAAGGTGATATCCTAGCTGAAATTGAGACCGATAAAGCGACAATGGAGTTCGAATCATTCTACAATGGAACCCTTTTGTACATCGGCATAAATGAAGGTGAAACGGCACCTGTTGATGCTTTGTTAGCAATAATCGGACCTGCCGGCACAGATATTTCTAAAATTAAAGATGGTGGTGTAGCTACAACATCAGCACCTATAACAAATACAGAAACTCCTAAAGAAGAAGTAAAGCAGCCTGTTGCTGCAGATACTTCTGTTAATAGCGCCGGAGCCAGAGGAGGAAGAATATTTGCTTCGCCATTAGCAAAGAAAATAGCGAATGATAAAGGGATTGATCTGTCTCAGGTAAAAGGTACTGGAGAGAATGGACGTATTATTAAAAAAGATGTGGAGTCATTTACACCATCTGCGTCTACAGCAAGTAGCTCTGCTCCGACAAAAGAAACTAAAGTACCTGTAGCTGTGCAAACATTTACTCCGGCAGGAGAAGAAAGTTTTGAAGAGGTTAAGAATTCGCAAATGCGAAAAGCAATTGCCAGAAGTCTTTCTGCGTCAAAATTTAGTGCACCTCATTATTATCTTACGATTGAAGTGAATATGGATAATGCCATTTCTTCTCGAAAAATCATTAATGAATTGCCAGATACCAAAGTATCATTTAATGATATGGTAGTTAAAGCATGTGCCATGGCATTGCGAAGACATCCTCAGGTTAATACTACCTGGAAAGATGATGTAACTGTATATAATAAACACATCAGTGTAGGGGTTGCAGTCGCGGTTCCTGATGGCTTAGTAGTGCCTGTATTACCGTTTACTGACCATATGAATATTATGGAAATTGACACTAGAGTTCGTGACTTGGCGACAAGAGCAAGAGATAAAAAACTAACTCCTCAAGAGATGAGTGGTAGCACTTTTACAGTATCTAATTTAGGGATGTTTGGTATTCAGGAATTTACATCGATTATCAATCAACCAAATTCTGCCATATTATCGGTAGGAGCTATTGTTAAAAAACCAGTGGTTAAAAATGATCAGGTGGTAGTTGGAAATACAATGAAGGTAACATTAGCTTGTGATCATAGAACAGTTGATGGTGCTACAGGAGCACAATTTTTACAAACCTTAAAACAATATCTTGAGAATCCAGTTACAATGCTGGCTTAAATTAAGTGTTTTAATATTTATATAAAAAAATCCCGCTTCAATTGAGGTGGGATTTTTTTATCTTTATCTCAAAACAAAATTATATGAAAAGATATATAGTCATAATACTAGTTTCATTATTGTGTATTAATTGTAAGCAAAAGACTTCTGCACAAGAGCAAGTTCAAGAAGTAGTTGCTACAACTTTTGCAAAAACAAAGACTTCAGAAGTTGAACGTATTATGAACTTTATGGCAAGTGATGAGTTGGCAGGTAGAGACACCGGAAGTGAAGGATTAGAAAAAGCGGCAAAGTTTATCGAAAAAGAGTTTAAAAAAAACGGCATTCAACCTTTTTTTGAAACCTATAGAGATGTTTTTGATGTAGGAGGAGTAAAAACATATAATGTGGTTGGCTATTTAAAAGGTTTAGATGAGACCTTGGCTAACGAATTTGTTATAATTGGAGCACATTTTGATCATATTGGTACAACAAAAGGAGTGAATGGTGATACAATTGCCAATGGAGCAAATGATAATGCCGCTGGAACTACAGCAGTAATCTCTTTAGCAGAGAAGTTTTCGCAATTGAAAAATAATAAAAGAAGTATTCTTTTTGTATTGTTTGGAGCCGAAGAAAAAGGATTGTTGGGGTCTAAGTATTTGGCAAAAGTGTTAAAGGAGAAGAAAGTGAGTCTTTATACAATGGTGAATTTTGAAATGATAGGAGTGCCTTTGAAAGATAAACCGTACAAGGCATACATTACAGGATTCAATAAATCAAATATGGCCGATAAAATGAATGAGTATTCTGACCTGAATGAATTTATAGGTTTTTTACCAAAAGCTAAAGAATTTCAATTATTCCAAAGAAGTGATAACTATCCGTTCTATAAAGAATTTAATGTGCCTTGTCAGACTATTTCTACGTTCGATTTTACTAATTATGAATATTACCATCATGTCGATGATGAGGTGTCTGAAATGAATTTTGAGTTTATGGCAGAATTGATAGATGACTGTATTCCGGTAATTACAAAAATGGTCACAACTCCTAACAAGGAAATTAAACTCAACTAATTTTCATTCTTTTATAGTATATGAAAAATATTATTATCACAGGAGCTAGCAGAGGTATAGGTTTTGAAATGGTCAAACTTTTTGCAAATGCCGGATATCAGGTATTAGCTTTGTCTCGAAATGAAAAACCTGTTGCCTCAATTCGACATGAAAATATACATACATTTCCATTTGATATATGTGAACAAGATGATTTACAAAAGATGGTAGCTTTTATTTCTCAAGAATGGAAGCGGGTTGATGTTTTAATTAATAATGCAGGTAGGTTATTGAATAAGCCTTTTAGCGAGATTTCTACGCTAGAGTTTGAAGAAGTGTATAAGGTTAATGTGTTTGGTGTAGCTGAAATTACGAAGCAGGTATTACCCTATATGAAATCTGGAGGTCATGTGGTTACAGTAAGTAGTATGGGAGGAATTCAAGGCAGTATGAAGTTTCCTGGTTTAGCTGCGTACAGCTCAAGTAAGGGTGCTGTAATTACATTAAGTGAACTCTTGGCCGAAGAGTATAAAGACAGCGGTATCGCTTTTAATGTATTAGCCTTAGGAGCTGTACAAACCGAAATGCTGGAAGAAGCTTTTCCGGGATATAAAGCGCCCTTAAGCGCATTAGAAATGGCAACCTATATCAAAGATTTCTCTCTAACTGGAAACAAATTCTATAACGGAAAAGTACTTCAGGTATCAAGTAGTACTCCTTGATTTTAAATAATATCAGTGCGCGATAAGGTTTCTAAAAACCTGCCACGTTAACATTTTGCATATTGAGATACTGATAAAATTGATCTACGGTAAGTATTTTCTTTAATTCCTGATTCTGAAAGTATATCAAATTACTAATATTTTTTGATTTTTCTTTTGCTGATACCTTGGATTGCAGGACTTTATTTGCTTTTACAGAATAATCAAATACGATTTTTTGAACTACCTTACTCGCGTTGATAGTTAGATTGAGTTCTTTCTGTAATTCTATTCCTTTCTCTATTGCTAATTTTCGCAAGATTTTTGTTTCTTTTTCTTGCTGTTTTTGTTGTAGTTCTTGCTCTTCAGTTTGTGCTATGGCACTAATGCTAATAAAAAGAACGACTATAGTTATCAATGTTCTCATAATAAATAAACCCTTGCGTTTGTGTTAAAAAAAGTTGAGGTTCTAAAAGTATTAATAATTGATTAACAACGGGTTGAAAAATGAAAATACTCGATAAATGTTAATTTTTTTTCGTCAAAAAGCTGAAATTTGATGGTTTTTTGCGCGATAAAAGGATGTAAAACCGTAAAAATTAATATTGCAATCCGTTATGATTTGCAATTTGCTAATACCAAATTCCTTATGGTTTTCTTTGAAGATAGTTCAGTAAAAGTAAAATCAATATAGTAGGTATATTTGTTCTTTACCTTTGGAGTAGCCTTAGAGGCTTTTAATCGAATTTGGTAATCATCGTTTTGGTATGTTTCTGTCCAAAAACTACCCGGTTTTCGCACTTTGGACCTTGGATTTTTAATTGGGATTACATATTTAGTGGTGTTTTTACCTAGCTGTAGAATTCCATTTTGATTATCCTTAAAACGCCCAAAGTATAACTTCTTATAAGGAGTGTTTATGGCATTTACCATAAATAAACAATCACATGCATTAATTTCTTCCCACGTAAAACTTAGATCCCTTATCGTGAATCTTGCTACATGTTTTGGGTCTTTTATTTTAGGCGAATTCTGATTTGAGATGTTGGGCTTTTCAACGGTTTCAAAAATTACTTTGGTGGTTTTAAAAATTTCTCCATCCATCTTTATATCTGATGTTTTGATAATGGTGGTAAGAGTATCAATTTTAGATTCAAAAGTTACTTTTGTTTTAACGGTTTTAACTGAATCAGAAATAACAACAAAAGGTTCGATAAGCTCTACTTTTTTGACTACGGCGCTATCCTCAAGAAATATTCTGTCTTGACCTGTTTCTATTATGAAATCTGGATATGCTTTTGTTAAGGTTTTTTGATCAATATACTGTTGAAGTTTTTGTGTGATTAATATAGAGTAGGCATCTTCTTTAGAAATAGAAGTGATTTCATCCACTATTTCTGAAGCTTCATTTTCTTTCATATCGATTTCTCTCGAAGGATTTTTTGAGCATCCCAGAAATATGATGATAAGTATGCTATAGACAAGCTTTAGCTTCATGATTTTACTCTAAATTTTAATTTAACAATTTGTCCTTTCGATTTTCTTGATTCGATAATTTCGATATTTTTAAGGTTTTTAGTTGGTGTTGTTAATGTATTAATGAAATTTTCTTTAGTGTATATTTCAATTCCTAATCCATAGGGAAGCACTTGAAAAATAGTGACATCATCAGAAATCATTTTTGATAATTCTTTTCTTCTTTTTTTCCAGTCTTCAACTTTGCCATTAGCATAATAATGTAGCATCAAAGCATAATCATCGGTTTGAATTTTCAAATGCTCATTTGTTTTGGAAGAAGCAATGCGATAGATGGTATCTGTTTTGTGGTAAGGTGATTGTACTACAAAATGAATATAATCATCAGAGGTTTTCCAAGAAAAGCATCCAGTGCTATCACTTTTTATTCTAAAAGGAGATTCTTTATCATTTAGAATAGTAATATCGATTGGCACCCTTGTAATAGGCTGATTTCTATCTTGATCAATAAAGCAAAAGCTAAAGCTGTGCTTTACTGGGATAATAAAGTATGCAATTAACAATACTAAAGAGCCAATGGATATAAACCAAAGCCATTTGGGGATTTCATAACTCCTCTTGGCGGGAGAAGAGTTGGTGTGCTTGACCTTGAAATCATTCCAATTGGTATACCCGCAATATTGGGATAGTATATTCAAAATATCGATTCGCGGTAATTTTTCTGAAGAATTTTTAAAATAACTGTAAAACGATTTTTCACTAATACTGGCTTTAGTCTCTTTTTGTAAATCTTCCTGAAACGTAATAATATCTTGTCCTTTCCATTCAGAAATATCAAAACTTGAAGCAGCATTATGTTTTAAAAACCGTTGGGTAACAGCCTTTTTAAGTAAATCGAATTGTATTTTGTCTTCAGGAGTAATGGTTATATATCTTTAATAATGAGTTGTTTGTAATTTGTAAAATAGTTTACAATGAGTTTACAAAAGTTATACCATCAAAAAAACGCGTCTCTCAATAGGTTTGCTTTCATATTAACAAGATAAAAATAATAAAGATGAAATCGAACAAATTAAATGGTATAAAAGAAATATTACTGATAGGAACATTGATATTGAGTTTTTCTTGCTCCAAACAAGCGAATACATCTGAAATGTTGATGCTGGATGAAACAGGTGAAACCCCAAGCTTAAATACGTACGAAGCTAAACGTACAGAACCTCAAGAAAGAGAACATAGTAATACGACTATTAAAATCATAAAAAATGCTACCTCAAGGATGAAGGTTAAAAGTGTTGAAGAGGCAACTTGGCAGGCTAAGCAAATTGCAGCAGAGTACCAGGGGTATGTTTCTGATGAGCGCTACACAAATACCAATCATACTAAAGAAAATCGATTTACAATAAGGGTGCCTCAGAAACATTTTGATACTGTATTTGAAAAAATATGCAAAACCGCAGAATTTGTAGAGCATAAAAATATATCTACAATTGATGTCACCGAAGAGTACGTTGATTTGAATGCCCGATTAAAAACTAAACTCGAAGTAAAACAACGATATGAAACTATCTTGCGCACTAAGGCTAAAAATGTTGAAGATATTTTAGCCACAGAAGAAAAATTGAAAGATTTACAAGAAGAGATTGAATCTGCTCAGGGGCGATTGAACCATTTAAGTTCTCGAGTTGTTTTTAGTACAATTCAGCTAGATGTATACGAACTTGTTATTCCTAAGGAAGAACCAGAACAATACACACCAGGTTTTTTAGATAAAGCAAAAGTTGGATTATCTTTTGGGTGGTCTTTGATTCAAAATTTTGCACTTATTTTGTTCTACATCTGGCCATTCCTCGTATTAGGGCTGTTAATTTTTGTGTATTTTAAATGGATACGAAAGTGAAAATAATGAATTAGGCGTGCTGCAATGGTACGCTTAATTTTGTATTTTGCGCAGGTGAAGCAGATACTTGCAAGATATATACCCGAACGTGCTGTAGAACCTGCATTTGACTTAATAGTTAAATGTAATGTACATCTTAAGATAGTTAATGAACGAGTTACACGTCATGGTGATTATAGAAAAACTGCAGATGGGAGACATCAGATTACGGTTAATGCTTCACTTAATAAATATCGGTTTCTTATTACATTAATTCATGAGATTGCACATTTAGTTGCTTTTGAAAAATATGGGAGATATATAAAACCCCATGGGATAGAATGGAAAAGAACTTTTCAGCAATTGATGCTGCCATATATTAATCCAGAAGTTTTTCCTTCTAAATTATTGCCGGTTATTGCTCATCATTTTAAAAACCCCAGAGCAAGCAGTGATACTGATGAAAAATTGTCTTTAGTACTTAAACAATATGACCCTGCAAATGATAAAAATTATATCTTTGAATTGCCTTTAGGTAGCACATTTAGGCTGTATAATGGAAAGATTTTTAAAAAAGGTAATAAAAAAGTAAAAAGGTACGAATGTGTCGAGGTAAGTACAGGAAGAACCTATCTTTTTAATCCTAATGCCGAGGTCGAATTATTGAATTAATTATGAATAAAAATTATTATGCCATATTAATGGCAGGTGGAGTTGGGTCTAGATTTTGGCCAGTAAGCACTTCTGATTTTCCGAAGCAGTTTCATGATATGTTAGGAACAGGGCAGACTTTAATACAATGCACGTTTTCTCGTTTATCAAAAATAATTCCTAAAGAAAATATATTTATACTTACTAATGAAAGGTATAATGATTTAGTTCTTCATCAATTACCAGAGGTTGAACAAAGACAAGTGGTTACTGAACCTGCAATGCGTAACACTGCCCCATGTATTTTATATGCGGCAATGAAAATTCAAAAAGAAAACCCGGATGCAGTAATGGTTGTTGCACCAAGTGATCACTGGATCGAAGATGAGCATGCTTTTGTTGAAAATTTACAACAAAGTTTTAAAGCTTGTTCTCAAGACAATATTTTAATGACTCTTGGAATCCAACCCACATTTCCGAATACAGGATATGGGTACATAAAATATCAGAAAGGGGAGAACGCAATTAAAAAAGTAACTCAGTTCACTGAAAAACCAGATTATAAAAAGGCTAAAGAATTTTTAAGTGATGGTACGTATTTATGGAATGCAGGAATCTTCATTTGGAGTGTAAATAGTATTGTAAATGCCTTTGCAGAATTCCAGGAAGAAATGACCGCATTATTCAAAAAAGGACTGGATACGTATAATACTAAAGAAGAAAAAGCTTTTATACAAGCAAATTATGCATTGGCAGAAAATATTTCCATAGATTATGCTATTTTAGAGAATGCTGAGAATGTTTACGTACTTCCAGCAACATTTGACTGGAATGATTTGGGTACATGGGGGTCGTTATATGATAAGCTGGATAAAACAGAATCTAATAATGCTGTGGTTAATGCCCGGGTTCTATTACAGGAAGCATCGGGTAATATGATCAGAACTTCTAAAGATAAAATTGTAGTTGTTGATGGATTAGAAGATTATATTATAGTGGATAAAGAAGAAGTGCTTTTGATTTATCCGAAAAAGAAGGAACAAGACATCAAAGAAGTACTTAAAAAAGTGAAAGAAACATACGGAGAAAAATACGGATAAAACCAATGGAAGAAAATACGAATCAACCCATTTCTCAGGAAGAGGTATCTGAGACTGTAAAAAGAGATGCGAAAGGTCTATTTGCAAGTATAAGCAAGTTTCTTAGAGAGTTATTAAATATTAGAACAGAAACAGATAAAGATCAAACCATTGAGGATGTAAAAAATGATATCCCTTTTAAGGGGCATACTGCCTGGATTCTTGTTTTCTCGGTTTTTGTTGCATCAATTGGGCTTAATGTAAGTTCTACCGCTGTGGTGATAGGTGCGATGTTAATTTCACCATTAATGGGGCCTATTGTTGGGGTTGGACTAGCTATTGCAATTAATGATATTGATACCTTAAGAAGATCGTTGGTTAACTTAGGGGTTATGGTTGGGCTTAGTGTAATAGCAGCGACGTTATACTTTTGGGCTTCTCCTTTAACAGAATTAACTCCAGAACTTGAAGCGAGAACAGCACCAACTATTCTTGATGTACTCGTGGCAGTATTTGGTGGTTTGGCGCTCATTGTGGCCAAATCCAAAAAAGGTACGATGCCTAACGCAATTGCAGGAGTAGCAATTGCTACCGCATTAATGCCGCCGTTGTGTACAGTAGGGTATGGTATTGCAGTATGGGAACCCGATTTTTTCCTTGGTGCATTGTACTTATTTAGTATAAATGCCATTTTTATTGCGCTTTCTACCTTTATTGTGGCAAAATTATTACGTTTTCCAATGCTTAGATATGCTAATTCAGCAAAAAGAAAACGCACAGCGCAATTAGCGTCTTTGCTAGCAGTCTTGGCAATGATACCTGCGAGTTATACATTTTATACAACTTTACAAGAAAGTAATGCTGAACGTGATTATTCTCATTTTTTAGAGGATGAAATCAATACAAATGAGAATCTGTATCTACGCAAAGATTTCTATAATTATAATGAAAAAACCATAAAACTATACTTTGATGGGGAGATCCCTGATGCTGTAGTGAGTGATCTTAAAAATGAAATCAAAAAATATAGTCATATAGGTGATTTCGAATTAAGTGTTAATGGAAATAAAGCACGAGGATTGGACCAAGTATCCAAAGCTTATGATAGAGCAATAGTTGAGTTGGATAGAATTGAAAAAGAGAATGACAAACTCTTAGATGAAATAGAAGATCTTAAAATACAAATCGCCGGATTAGAAACCAACCTTAGAGAAGCCAATAAAGTGGTTCCAGTAGAAGTTTTACCTTATTTTAGTATTTCTAAAGATGCAAAAATTCGTTTTCCAGATTTGGCAGAGTTAGGATATGGTGAGGTATTACGATCTAATTTCTTAAAAGTAGACACCGTAAAAGTAATTTTTCCTAAATGGAAATTTCAGGTATCTGATAGCTTAAATAATATTAGAGTCAATTCACTGCAAGAATGGATCACTAAGGAAATGAAGGCGGATACGTTGTATGTAGAGTAAAATGTTCTAGTGTATATGGGTGTCTATGGAAGTTTATATCCTCTAAATGTGAAAAAGCTGGAAGATAGAATCATTCCGGCAATGAAAACAGGAGATTTTTCTAGGTTACTACTAACGGATAATAAATATACGCCTTCTATTCTTGAAAATCCAGAATTATGGGTGGATAATGCTACGTATTTAGATCAAACATTTCAAAGTATTATACCAGAAGCATGTATTAGTGAAAAACTAAGAGTAAATCAAATGCAAGTATATGGTTATGAAAAGTACGTTGCATTTTTTGAGACCATTATTTCTTCCGAATGTATAGATGAGAATAACGAGTTTTACTATGGAAAAGATCGGCTAACGTTCATGTTTTCTGATAAAAATAAGAATGAGTATACATCAAAATCATATGCTTACGAAACCCTACTTAAACTCGACGGGCCATGTTTTTGGACTCATAATAGCGGAGGATATAGAGAAGGAATACGAGGATGGATCGATACTTTTGAAGCTCAGTTACTACTTGAAGATTTAGATAGTGTGGTTTTAAATTCAGATTTTTATAAGAATCAAGACAAAAAAGAAGAATTTAGAAAATTTTTAGAAAATGTGGTGCGGTGTGGCTATGGGGTTTTGAACGGAGGTGATATTAGATTTGTGAAAATTAAATAATTGGTAAAATATTTAGAGTATGAGGTTAGAGCTTATGCGGGTTATCGAGTTAGATGATAAGATTCTATTTTCAAAAGTTCAATAAGTTTTAGGTATTTGTATATATTAAAAAGTCGAAAATAAATTTCTATCCATATATTTACGCCCTAATATCAATAACTGAGTACTTATATTCATAGTACAACGTTTTGCATTTCAAGTTTACAAAAAACCAAATCTAAATATGAAAGAACTACAATTTCCAGTCAAACTTGTCTTTAACATTACAACACTATCTAATGATTTTACAGCTAAAGATGTTAATGGTAAAAATATTTCCTTATACAAGCATTGCTAAAGATTCAAAAATTCTTTTTCCAGATTTGAAAGAACTCGGTTGTGGAAAAGTATTACACTCTAATTTCTTAAAGGTAGACACGGTTAAGGTACTCTTTCCAAAAAGGAAATTTCAGGTATCAGACAGTTTGGATGCGATTAGGGTAAATTCACTTAGCTAATGGATCACCAAGGAAATGAAGGCGTATACGTTTTATGTAAAGTAACTCATTAAGGAAATAATATTAATCTTGATTTCCTCAAAGAAACATTTTGTTTGGTTATTACATACACTTAAAAATCCTATTATTTATAAAATCATAAACATGAAAAGATATTTTTTACTTTTTTATTTTCCATTTTTAGCCTTTATGGCTTGTTCAGAAGAAGAAAACTTGCCAGAGGAAAACTTTGAAGATCTAAATGTTATTTATGCTTCAAAGGCTCCCTATTTTTTTAAAGCAAGTCCTGATTGTTCTATTAATCGTTTCCAAATTCAGAATCTAATTGATATTGCGTCAGATGAAAATAAGTTATTAGTTATTGAAAAAGATACGTATTGCATCGATAACACAATATATATACCTTCCAATATTGAAATAGATTTTAGTGGTGCCACTATTGAAAGAATGATAAGTGCTTTAGATTCTGTGTATGGAACTGATACAGTTTTTGATATGCTCGCTAACAAGGATTTAGCCGGAAATTCTAATATCGTATTGAAGAATCTGAATATTGAAGGAAATTATTACAAAAAAGATGGTTCGGTACATGAAGACTGGACAATGCATGATGTACATAGAAGATTTTCTGGAATTTTATTGAATAACTCAAGTGATGTTCGATTAGAAAAAATCACAATTACGGAAACAGTTAATGGAGAGCAACATGATATAAAACCTGCTGCAGGTTTGTTTATCAATAATTGTGAAAACATAGTTTGTGAAAACGTTAATACCTATGATAATGTAGGGACCGGAGTTATTTTTAATGATTCGAATTATATAACAATTAATAATAGCCGAACTGAAAATAATTTTGGTAGTGGGATAGGGTCATCTAATTCAAATTATTGCAATTATACCAATATCCAAAGCTCATCTAATGGTTTAGAATATTATAGACAAAGAGATTTGGGTACTCAAAATTTGGGAGGATTTAGATATACAGGCATATCTGTAAATGGAATGTATAGTAAAGTAAATAATATAACCACTTCAAGATCTACTGGTTCAGGACTTAATATTGGTCATAAGAATAATCCATCAGATTTTGCTATCGTTGATAATATTCATTCTTATGAAAATCTATTAGAAGGTATAACCGTTGTTGGTTCTAAACAGATCTTATTGTCCAATATTCATTTGGAAAAAAACGCAAGAAATAACCTTTATATTTATAATGGAGCATCAAAAGTTCAGGTTACTAATGCGATTATTCATGGATATTATAATAGGAATAATATTGTCACAGGAGGTAATGGAATTAAAATTGCATCTGGAGGAGGTCACAGTATTGATAATTCTTTAATTTATGATAACTATAAACATGGGGTCGAGATTTTTAATGTTTCTGGAGGAGTTTCGATAGGATCTGGAACTTATGTGTATAATAACGGAAGAAATACTTCGACAGGTACTGAATTTGCGGGAATACTATTGAATAACTCGCAAAATTGTTATATAAATGGAGCTAAAATATTTTGTGATCAACCACAAGGTTCTAAGACCCAGGACTATGGTGTTAGAGTTGACGTTGGCGGAAATCACAGTTTGATATATGCAGAGGTTTGGGGTAACTTAGTTGAAGATATATATCAAGTAAATGCGTTTAATGTTAGAATAATTAATTAAAAATAAAATAACCTCATATACTATAAGAGGCAATAATATAGTTACACTAGAGGGCAATTATATTTTTATACAGTAATAAATCGTTACAAAAAACCAAATCTAAATATGAAAGAACTACAATTTCCGGTCAAATTTGTCTTTAACATTACAACACTATCTAATGATTTTACAGCTAAAGATGTTAACGGTAAAACTTTTGCATATGTAAAGCAGAAAATGTTTAAACTTAAAGAAGCGATTACGATTTATGAAGACGAGACAAAAGCAAAGGTAAACTTTACCATTAAAGCAGATAAGTGGATCGATTTTTCTGCGGCGTATAGCTTCACTGATAGTAATGGTCAAGAAACTGGTAAAATTGCACGTAAAGGTTGGGCATCACTATGGAAAGCAGAATACGAACTCATAGATCAAAACCAAAAACTTCAGTATCATATCAGAGAAGAAAATGGGTGGGTAAAAGTCTTAGACTCTTTATTAGGGCAAATACCAGTATTAAGTATCCTAACCGGATATTTATTTAACCCATCTTATAAAGTGACTAATCTAAATAATGAAATGGTGGCTAGACTTAAAAAAGAACCTTCATTTTTTGGAAGAAGATTTCAAATATCAAAATTAAAGGACATTGATGCAGATGATCAAGAGAGAGTAATTCTTGGATTAATGATGATGATTTTACTAGAAAGACGAAGAGGATAATACAGCGATTATGGTTTAATACATTGTTTATATTCTATAAAATATGTTCTTATGAAAGGAATGATCATGCTCATATTGTTTTTTAGCTTTACATTAATAGGTTATTGTCAAAACTCAGATACTATGAAGTTACCCTATGAACAGATCCCTGAAGCTCCAGATGATTATACTTCGGGGAATGTTATTGCAAGATTTATTGATGGTCTTGGATATCGTTATTATTGGGCTACCGAAGGTCTTACTGAAAAGGATTTGCAATTTTCTCCTTCTGAAGAAGCGAGAACTACTTTGCAAACGATAGAACATGTGTATGGGTTGTCTATAGGGATTCTTAATGCACCACAAAATCTTCCCAATATAAGAACTACTGATACACTCAATCTTTCTTTTGATGAACTTAGAAAGCAAACGTTACTTAATTTAAAAAAAGCGAGTGCGTTGTTTTCTGGTAAATCGGCAGAAGAAGTATCCAAGTATAAAGTGATTTTTCAGTCTAAAGAGAAAACAAGAGAGTTTCCATACTGGAATATGATAAACGGGCAAATATCTGATGCCATTTATCATGTTGGACAAATTGTTTCTTTTAGAAGATCATCAGGTAACGCCATGAACTCAAAAGTAAGTGTGTTTTTAGGTAAAACCGGAAATTAAAATCACATTCCAAAAATGAAATAATAGTAATCAGGCTAAAGGTTAAGATGTTAGGTTATCAATATTAGGATGCGAAAAAGTTTAGTGGTGTTTAATTCTATATCATTAAAGACCTTTTAATTGTGCATCACGCACTTTTTTGAAGAGATTAGAGGAGTATACAAATTCGGTTACTGCTTTATTGTCAGTTTTAAAGATTTGAGTCTTATCACCTTCCCATTCTAAATACCCGTTTTTAAGGAAAACAATTTTTTCTCCGATTTCCATAACCGAGTTCATATCATGAGTATTGATCACAGTTGTGATGTCATTTTCTTCAGTAATTTCTTTAATTAGATTGTCAATTACAATAGCTGTTCTAGGATCTAATCCAGAGTTTGGTTCATCGCAAAAAAGGTATTTTGGTCGAGTAACAATGGCTCGGGCAATAGCTACACGCTTTTGCATACCTCCACTAATTTCTGAAGGTAATTTCTTTTCTGCATTTTCTAAGTTCACTCTATGGAGTACCTCATGAACTCTTTCCAGCATTTCTTCTTTCTTCTGTTTGGTAAACATCATAAGCGGAAACATTACATTTTCTTCTACAGTCATAGAATCAAACAATGCGCTTCCTTGAAAAACCATGCCCATTTGTTCTCTAAGATCCCTTTGTTGTTGTTCGTTAAGCTCAGAATAAGTAGAGCCATCATAACAAATAGTACCTTGTTCTGGAGTAAATAAGCCAAGCAAACACTTTAGGAATACAGTTTTACCACTACCGCTGGTACCGATAATTAAATTGGTTTTACCACGATCAAAAGTAGTAGTGATACCTTTTAGAATTTCTTCGCCATTAAAACCTTTATGTAGACCTTTTACTTCTATCATTAGCTTAATAGTAATTGAGTGAGTACATAATTAGAAATAATAATGACTACAGTTGTCCATACAAAGGCAGAAGTACTTGCTTTACCTACCTCAAGGGCTCCTCCTCTCATGTAATATCCATGAAAAGATGGTATTGTAGCTAATAAAAACGCAAATAAAAAGGTTTTTATAAAAGCATATACCAGATGATACGGAATAAACTCTTCTCGTAAACCAGTTAAGAAATCAGTACTAGATACAAAACCACCATATACCCCAGCTATATAAGCCCCGAATATTCCTGTAAACATAGCTATAGCAATTACAAAAGGATATGTAAACATTGCTATAATTTTAGGGAAAATCAAGTAATTAAGCGAATTGATTCCCATTACCTCCAGAGCGTCAATTTGCTCAGTAACTCTCATGGTACCAATACTTGATGTGATAAATGACCCCACTTTACCAGCCATAATAACTGAAATAAAAGTCGGAGCAAACTCAAGAATAACCGATTGTCTTGAGGCAAAAGCGATAAGTTTTTTTGGAATCAAAGGATTCGTTAAGTTTAGAGCAGTTTGTATCGCTACTACTGCTCCAATAAAGAATGCTAGAAATACGGTAATTCCTAAAGAACCTATGATTAAGTCATCGATTTCTTTAAATATTAAATTCCTGATTACAGAGCCCTTAGTCATCCTACTAAAAACTCCTTTAAGCATTAAAAAGTAACGACCAATATCGTCTAGATAAAACATTCCTTAAAATTAGAAAGGCTAAAATAGAAAAAAAAATATCCATAACATTTAACCTTGTATTAAAGTTTTACATTTGCACAAATAGCTATTTTACATAAATCCTAAAAAAATAATGATGAAGAAAGTGTTTCTGATTATTGTTAGTATAATCTTTGTTTCAGGTATTGCCCAAGAAAAACGCACAATTAATAGTTCACCAAAACTCGTGGTAGGTATCGTAGTAGATCAGATGCGATATGATTATATAACACGTTTCTATAATCGATTTGGAGAAGGAGGGTTTAAGCGAATGATAAATGAAGGGTTTAATTGTAAAAACAATCATTTTAATTATGTGCCAACGTATACAGGACCTGGGCATGCATCGGTATATACAGGAACAACTCCTAGAAATCACGGTATAATTTCTAATCATTGGTATGATAAATTTAGTAAAGAAACGGTGTATTGTGCTAGCGATTCGTCTGTTAAAGCGGTGGGATCTGATAACGACATGGAAAGAATGTCTCCTCACCGAATGAAGACGACAACTGTAGCAGATCAAAATAGATTACATACACAACTAAAAGGAAAAACCATCGGAATTGCAATTAAGGACCGTGGAGCAATCCTTCCGGCAGGGCATACTGCAAATGGCGCGTATTGGTTTAGAGGTAAGGATGAAGGAAAATGGATTACCAGTACATATTATAGAAATGAATTACCAGATTGGGTTAAAAAATTTAACGAATCGGGTAAGGCAAAATCGTATTTCAAAGAGTGGAATACATTGTATGATATAAATTCCTATTCTGAAAGTGGTGCAGATAAAAATAATTTTGAGGCGGGGTATAAAGGAAAGGAAATGGCTACTTTTCCTTACGACCTGGCAAAATTAAAGGATCAGAACTCCGGATACGATATTATTAAATCATCTGCATATGGAAATAGTTTGACCGCAGATTTTGCTATCGAAGCAATTACAGGTGAGCAATTAGGGGCTGATGAGGTTACGGATTTTCTAACTGTAAGTTTTTCTAGTACCGATTATGTGGGGCATAATTTTGGGGTAAATTCTAAAGAAATTCAAGATACATATTTACGTTTAGATCTAGATTTAGAACGATTTTTAAGCGCGCTTGATCAGAAAGTGGGTAAGGGGCAGTATACCATTTTCTTGACAGCGGATCATGGGGCGGTACATGTGCCATCCTATTTGAAATCACTTAAAATTCCGGCTGGGTATTTTAAATTTGATGTATTTAAAGCTAAGGTTGAAACATTTGTGAAAAATACATTTAAGGTTGATGGCTTGATTGAAGATATATCCAATAATCAGGTGTTTTTTAATTATGCCACTTTGATGAAAAATTCAATAAGTGCTGAGGATTTACAAGACGCAATTGCACATTTTGTATTGCAAGAAAATCAAATAGATAAGGTGTTTACCAGAAAACAACTTGAGTCTACCAATTATACTTCGGGTATTGAGGCCCTAATACAAAAGGGATATAACCAAAAAAGGAGTGGAGATGTAGTTGTAGTTTTGGATCCAGCAACAATATCATATTCTCGAACAGGTTCTACTCATGGTAGCGGGTTAACATATGACACGCATGCTCCATTATTGTTTTTTGGATATGGAATTAAAAAAGGGAGTACTACTCAAAAAACGTACATTACCGATATTGCTCCTACAATTTCGGCTTTGTTAGGGATCACTTTTCCTAATGGAGCAACAGGGGATGTGTTGCCTTTTGTATTAGACTAATGGTGAATTGAGTCAAATTTTTAATAATTAGATATTTACCAATCTGAACCTGTCAAAGATTATTTGTTTTTGAACGGTTAAAAACTTTGACAAGCTCAGTTTGACAGCTTTTGTTTAATTTCTTCCTGCTAGTACACCACCGTCGGTATCCCAAATGGCACCGGTTACCCATGAGGCTTGATCAGATAAAAGAAAAGTAATACTATTTGCTACATCCTGTGCAGTACCATTTCTTCCTATGGGATGAAAATTATTAAACCCTACCAATGCTTTTTTTGCTTCTTCGGCAGTACCAAAAACATTATCATAAACCGGGGTTTCTACCACTGCAGGTGATACTGCATTAACACGAATGCCATGATCTGCTAGCTCCATTGCTAAGTGCTGAGTGAGTGAGTGTAGCCCAGCTTTTTGCATAGAATATGCCGAAGAAGGAGTGGCTTTTACAGCTTGTTTTGCCCACATCGATCCAACATTTACGATTGATCCACTATTGTTTTCTTTCATCTTTTTGGCTGCTGCCTGTGTGATAAAAAAGAACCCTCTATTAAGATCCTGATACGAATCATAGTCTTCTACGGTGTGATCTAAAAATGCCTTCGGGCCAAAAATTCCTGATGCATTTACAAGATAATCAAGATGATCTAATTGAGCGATATTGTCAATTAGTTCTTTCACACTTTCAGAGTCTGTAATATCTGCTTGATATTTAATAATATTATTTGCATCTGGTATTTTAGATATGTTCCTTCCTACTACGTGTACTGTAGCTCCGCCTTCGAGTAAAGTATTTACGGTAGCTCTACCTATTCCACTAGTGCCACCTATTACTAATGCTGTTTTGTTGTTAAATGTATTCATTTTTGTAGTTTTAAATTATTAATAAACGAACAGACAAGTCTGTCTTTATTTGATTAAATTTTTTTATTGCAATATGTTTTTGCATATGGTTAAACCTGCATTTATAGGCCATTTGCTTTGATGCAGTTTGCTTTCAGAAATTGAGCCTTCGTATATTAAATAAATCTGTCTGGCGAGCTCTTCATTTTTTTGATCGGAATTTTGATTGTGATTTTTTTCTACAATGCTTTTTATGAAGGATACGAACTCTTCTTTCTGATTTTGAATCTCTTTTCTGATTTTCTTATTTTCTTGAGGAATTTCTACAATAGTATTAAGGCACCAACAACCATTAAAATCTTTTTGATCGAAGAACTCTTTTAGAAAATTAAACAATGCATAGAGTTGGGCTTTTCCTTTTTCGGTATTATTTACGAAGTTTTTAATGTCTTGTGTAAATATATCGTTACGATATTTAAGGTACGCTAAACAAATATCTTCTTTAGAAGCAAAATGATTATATAAAGTTGCCTTTGCGATTCCGGCTTCTTTAATAATTTCATTGATACCGGTAAGGTTATATCCTTTTCTGTAGAATAAATCGGAAGCCGTTTCAATTACATGTTGTCTTACTAAAGAATGTTTCATGAGGTAAAAATAATAAAAAAACACAAAAACAGACAAGTCTGTCTGTTTTTAAAATTACTTTAACATTAAACGATATAATACCTTACTTAAATAGTCTGTTTTTTATGTTATTCCAGCGTAGTTTTCGAATAAAAACACCTTCGTCTTTAGAAACAAGAAAAGATTGTTTTTCTTTTTTGGCTTTAAAAAAACCAGCTAAATAGTCTAATATAAGCCGCGGTTGCTTTTTAAGTAACGCTAATTTGATCGAAGCAATTAAAGTAATCCAAAAGCCATAACGTATGCGGTAGAAGGCTTCTCCTTGTTTGTATTTGGCTTTTGGGTTATAGGTGTCACCTGTTGGTTTTAGATGTTTTACATGTAGAGATGCATCAGTTTTAATTTTCCAATTGTGATATTGAGCAAGTAATTCATCCACAGTATCCCAGCCCATAGCTGGTTTTAAACCATTGATATCATTAAAACAATCTTTCCGATACGCTTTTAGAGCTCCACGAATATGATCTTTATTGGTTAGACTCTCTAATACCCATTTTTTATTTTTCTCTATATAACAAAACCCACCAACCATTCCTATATTAATATCCTTTTGAAAATGATTTACTATTTTTTCTAAATAGTCCAAAGGAAAAATAAGATCTGCATCAAACTTACATATGATATCATAGTCCGTATCCAGAATTTGATATCCTTGATAGAAAGCGTTAATCACTTTGCTACCAGGCATATGATCCTTTGAAGAGTTTGTTTTTATTTGCGTTATAAAAGTATAGTTACTAGCAAATTTATTGATGATGTTTTCGGTATTATCTGTAGAATTATCATTAACCACAATGATCTTTTTTGGAATACATGTTTGCGAAGCAAGAGATTGGAGTGTTTGAGAAATAAAACGCTCTTCATTATGTGCTGGTATGATAATAGCTACTTTCAAGATTGCACCAAATTGGTTTTACTGTTTTCTTTCTGCATATACAATATAGTACCTAGGGGTAAAAAGCCGTAATAATGGTCTAAGTCCAATTTTCTTAACTGGGTGTGTCCATTTTTGACGATCTTTAATTTCCCAACCGGCTTTTTCCAACAGCCAATCAAATTGCCAATCTTCAAATTCATGATAATGTCTATCCCAAGGATCTGTTTTGCTTCGATATGCTGGAGAAAACCATAATTTGAGTGGGATTGAAGCTACTAATTTATTAGCTTTTATGTCTCTTAGTACATTAAAAGGAGCAATTAAGTGTTCAAAAATTTCAAATGCTGTAACAATGTCAGCATCACTGTTTTTAACAGTGTTAGCATCAAGATCTAGATCTTCTCCAGAAGTGTTGGATACCGTATATCCTTCTTTTTCCATAAATTCGACAAAAGGGTTTCTTACACCCAAGTCAAGTATTTTTGATGGCGTATTGGTGTTTTTTCTAAGAAATTCTAATGTGTTTTTATATCTTTTATGCGGAAAAGTTCCTTCGTACATAGTAGTTAGATCAATAATTACGGTTGTAAAAATAGACAATTACAAAGATTACCTTCAGCTAAACGTATAGAATTTTATATGGGATCTTAGTTTTGATAAAGAAAGGCGTTAATATTCATGCCTGCTCCCACACTAGCAAACAATAAAAGATCACCTTTGTTAATAGATTGGTTTTGTATTTTATTATTTAAAATGAGATCATATAATGTAGGAATGGTCGCAACACTGCTGTTTCCAAGTTTTTGAATACTCATAGGCATAACACCTTCAGGAACTTCTTGGTCATAGAGTCCGTAGAATCGTTTTACAATAGCTTCATCCATTTTTTCGTTGGCTTGATGGATAAGTATTTTCTTTACATCGGTAATATCAAAATTGGTTTTGTCTAGGCAAGCTTTCATTGCTAGAGGTACGTGGTTTAAAGCAAATTCGTAGATTTTTCGTCCATGCATTTTGATATACTTATTATTGTCATCAGAAGTGTTGTTGTATGTTTTTCCAAAGAATAGAAAATTACTTTCTTCTAACGTGTAGGATGCACTTATAGTAGAAATTATACCTCCTGTATCTTTGGTAACTTCAAGAACTGATGCTCCGGCACCATCGGAATAGATCATAGAATCCCGGTCGTGTCTATCTACTACACGAGAAAGCGTCTCTGCGCCAATTACTAGACACTTTTTGGCCATATCGCTTTTAATAAAGGATTGTGCTTGTATTACTCCTTCTATCCATCCAGGACATCCAAATAATACATCATAAGCTACACAATATGGATTTTTTATTTTGAGTTTATGTTTTACTCTGGCGGCTAGACTTGGTACTGTATCAGCTTGAGAAGAGTTTTTGTCTACATCACCAAAATTATGAGCGACTATAATATAGTCCAAAGTTTCCGGGTCAATTTTAGCATCTTCGATTGCTTTTTCTGCAGAAAAAAATGCTAAATCAGAAGTATTTTGTTGGTTAGAAGCGTATCTACGCTCTTCAATACCAGTTATTTTCTTGAATTTCTCTATAATTACGTCTGTAGAGTGCTGTATTTGGTCACCGTTTTCACTAAGAAATAAATGATTTTCAAAATCCTCATTCTTCTCAATCCCTCTGGGAATATAGCTTCCCGTGCCAGTTATTTTGATACCCATCACTTTTAATTTTGTTTTCTATGATAAGGTACGAATTAAAAAATCATATGTTATGCGCGCATAGTATAATTTACGATGCCTAACACGATTTTTAAAAATTAGAAAAGGGTTTGGATAAGGGTTATTTTATCTTTATTTGCATAACAGTTGCAATAGAAAGGGCTCTTGTTTTGATAAGATTTGCTTTTTCTCCTTGAAAATGTGTGTCTACAGTAGTATTGAATAGTGATAACCAAGCCTCATAATGAATTTTTTGTAGCTTTTTTTTAACACTTAGATTTTTATGAATTTGAAGAACATTCTTTTTGTAATTTCCTTTTCTGAATATCTGCTGTTCCCAAAAGTCAGTAATTTGAGGAAGATGATTTTTTAGATCTATTTTTGCTATTTCCGTAAAGAATACTCCGATCAGAGGATCTGCGAATGCTTCATTATAAAAAGCTTTCATTAAAAACTCAATATCTTTTCTGGAAGTAATGTCTTTCACAATGTAATAGGTATGAATAAAAAGAGGCAACCTTTACAGTTACCTCTTTTTTATTTTATAAATAATTAATTAGGCTTCTGCTTCCATATATTCTTCAATAGGAGCACAGGTACATATTAAATTTCTATCTCCATAGGCATCATCTACACGACGAACAGAGGGCCAAAATTTATTTTCGGCAATATAGGATAGAGGGTATGCTGCCTGCTCTCTAGAGTATGGAAAATCCCAATCATCAGATGTTAGCATTGCTAATGTGTGAGGTGCATTTTTCATCACATTATTTGGGTTATCTGTATTAGCATTCGCAATTTCTTCACGAATTGAAATCATAGCATCACAAAATCGATCCAACTCGGCTTTACTTTCACTTTCAGTAGGTTCTATCATAATAGTACCTGCTACCGGAAACGAAACAGTTGGAGCATGAAATCCATAATCCATAAGTCGTTTTGCAATGTCCGTTACTTCGATTCCATTGGCTTTAAATGGTCTACAGTCTATAATCATTTCATGCGCCGCTCTTCCTCTTTCTCCTGTGTATAAAACGCTATAGTGTCCATCCAAACGCTCTTTAATATAATTAGCGTTTAGTATTGCATATTCAGTAGCTTCTTTGAGACCTTTTGCTCCAAGCATAGTAATATATCCATAAGAAATAAGACAGGCTAAGGCAGATCCCCATGGTGCAGCAGAAATTGCTGTAATCGATTGATCTCCACCAGTAGAAATTACAGGATTTCCTGGTAAAAATGGAACTAGTTGCTTAGCGACACAAATTGGTCCAACACCTGGACCACCACCACCATGTGGTATGGCAAAGGTCTTATGTAGGTTAAGGTGACAAACATCTGCACCAATGGCTCCTGGATTAGTTAATCCAACCTGTGCATTCATATTTGCTCCATCCATATATACTTGTCCGCCATTATCATGGATAATCTTGGTTATTTCTTTGATTGCCGATTCGTAAACTCCATGAGTAGAAGGATAGGTAACCATCAAAGCAGCAAGATTATCTTTGTATTTTAATGCTTTTTCTCTAAGATCATCAACATCGATATTCCCTTCTTCTGTAGATTTTGTAACTACAACCTTCATTCCGGCCATAACTGCGGAAGCAGGATTGGTTCCGTGGGCTGATGAAGGAATTAAACAAATATTACGATGATGATCTCCTCGAGATTCATGATATGCGCGTATTACCATTAACCCGGCAAACTCGCCTTGTGCCCCAGAATTTGGTTGTAGCGAAGTAGCTGCAAAGCCTGTAATTTCGGTAAGTTGATCTTCAAGTTTTTTAAGAATTTCTTGATACCCCTGAGTTTGTTCTACAGGAACAAAAGGATGGATGTTGCCCCATTGTGGATCACTAAGTGGTAACATTTCTGAAGCCGCATTTAGTTTCATAGTACATGATCCTAATGGAATCATAGAATGATTTAAAGAAAGGTCTTTGCGCTCTAACTTTTTGATATAGCGCATAAGTTCGGTTTCAGAATGATATGTATTGAAAACATCATTGGTAAGAAACTCGGTATTTCGCCTAAGATTCCTATCAATAGTACTGATATTTTGAATTTCTTTAATCTGAATCGCCTCTTTTCCAATAGATTTTGCAAAAATGGAAATAATACCATTTAGATCTTCTATAGTGGTTGCTTCATTTAAAGATATTGAAACGGTGTTAGTATCCGGATAATAGAAATTTACCTCATGTGTTTCTGCGATTTCTTTTATTTTGAGAGCATCAGTTTTGATACGCAAGGTATCAAAAAATGCAGTGTTAAGTTGCTCGAAACCTAAACTTTGTAAAGCTTTGCTTAACTCTTCGGCAGATGCATTAACTTTTGAGGCTATATATTTAAGTCCTTCTGATCCGTGATATACTGCATACATTCCGGCCATAACTGCCAAAAGCACTTGAGCTGTACAAATATTCGAAGTTGCTTTGTCACGTTTTATATGCTGTTCTCTAGTTTGAAGTGCCATACGTAACGCACGATCTCCATTCAAGTCTTGAGTGACTCCAATAATTCTACCGGGGATATTTCTTTTGTATTGTTCTCTTGTTGCAAAATACGCTGCATGCGGCCCCCCATACCCTAACGGAATTCCAAAGCGTTGTGTGGTACCTACCACTACATCTGCATCAAAACTTCCGGGAGACTTTAGTGATACCAAGCTCAAAATATCTGCAGCAACGGCCACTTTTATTTCTGAATCATGTGCTTTCTTAACAAAATCAGCATAGTCATATACTTGTCCTGATTTCCCTGGGTATTGTAAAATAGCTCCATAAAACTCTTTAGAGAAATAAAATTGTTGGTGATCACCAACTACTAATTCGATATCAAGAGGTATTGCCCTTGTTTTAAGTAATGAAAGTGTTTGAGGTAAAACCTCTTCAGAGACAAAAAACTTATTGACATTCTTTTTTTTCTGATCTCTAGAGCGCACTGCAAAAAGCATAGTCATTGCTTCTGCTGCTGCTGTACTTTCATCTAATAATGAAGCATTGGCAAGCTCCATACCTGTAAGATCACAAATCATCGTCTGGTAATTCAATAAAGCCTCTAATCTACCTTGAGCGATTTCTGCCTGATAAGGTGTATAAGCAGTATACCAACCCGGGTTTTCCAAAATATTACGTTGTATAACGGCAGGCAAACAAGACTCATGGTATCCAAGCCCTATATACGTTTTGAATGCTTTGTTTTTGGTAGACAATTTTTGAATATGTGCTGAATATTCTTGTTCGCTCATTGCAGAAGCAAGATTAAGCGGTTTCTTCAGAAGAATGTCATCAGGAACGGTTTCAAAAACGAGTTGATCAATAGATTCTACTTTGATCGTATCTAACATGCTGCCCAGATTCTTTTCTGATGGGCCTATATGACGCAGTTTAAATGAGTCAGTTTTCATAGCGAAAAACAGTTGAAATTGAGACCGCAAAAGTACACATTTAATTGCGATTAATTTCACAATTAATTAACCCTATGGTATCAAGTTTTTAACCATTTTCGGGTGTTATTAACAGATAAGCCTAAATTTGCAGCGTGGAAACCTTAAAAAGTATATTCAAGTTTTATGTCAATAGCAGTATTCATGTTGCTCTAGCTATTTGTGCCCTGGTACAAATTACCTTTCTTAAGTTGGGAACAACTGATAGATATGCCTTTCTTCTTTTTAGTTTTTTGGGCTCTATTGCAGCGTATAATTTTGTTAAGTATTCTAAAGTTTCTAAACTTCACCATAGAAAGTTGACCAGGTCTATGAAGGGGATTCGTGTATTGACAATTCTTTGCAGTGTGTTTTTTGTATATCTCGCTTTTAAGGTACCTTATGATACATTGATGTATATGCTTCCATTTGCTGCGTTAACAGTTTTATATGCTGTTCCTGTTTTTCCTAATAAAAGGAATTTAAGAAGTGTAGCTGGGATTAAAATTTTTATAATAGGGTTAGTTTGGGCGGGAGCCACGGTATTAGTACCTGTGGTCTATGTTAATGGTACTTTTGATTTTGACTTTTTAATTGAAATAATCCAGCGATTCTTATTTGTTGTAGTATTGATGTTGCCTTTTGAAATTAGGGATCTACAGTTTGATGCTGAGACCTTGGAAACTATACCTCAGAAAATCGGAGTAACAAGAACCAAGGTTTTTGGGAGTATTTTGGTGGTTACATTTTTGTTATTAACCGCTGTGAAGGATACGCTTTCTTTGATAGAAATTTTAAGCACTATCCTGGTGGCAACGATTACTCTCTTATTTTTATGGGGAACCGAACGACAGCAATCAAAATACTATTGTTCATTTTGGGTAGAAAGTGTACCTATAATGTGGTTATTTATTATACTTATATTACAGCGTTTATTTAGTTAATTTCTTTCTGTAACTTTTTTTTCATAGATTCTTTTTGAGAAGGACTAATAGTATGAACATCAGATTTTTTAATAATTTTTGTAAGCTTAGTGTTTCTTTTTGAATATGCTCGAGTTACTCTGCAATACACTAATCGAATATTTAATTTAATAACCTCTAAAAATGAAGCTTCACCATATTGGTTTTTATCACAAATATGTTTTGCTTCTTCGCAGGATACAAATAACTTATTAGTAGTTTTCATTACACTTTTTAATGCTTCTTTTGTTTGGGGATTATATGTTTTGTCTTATTGTTCAGACATTTTTTGTTTTAGTCGTTCTTTCATTGCATTTTTTTCATACTCATTAATGCTAATAACTTTAGGGTCTTTAACTAGTTTAGTTAATTTACCGTTATTTGAAGAGTATTTTCTACACGCTCTGCAATATATCAGATGTACATTTAATTTTACTTTTTCCCAAAAAGATGCTTCCTTATATTGATTCTTATCACAAAAGTGATTAGCATCTGAACAGCTTACAAAAATTCCTTTTCCTTTACTCATTATTTCTTAAAACCAATTTTTTTCTAGACACTCAGCCATTGCTGTACGTGCTCGGTGGATAATAACCCATAGATTAGACGCAGTAATATCAAATTCATTACAAATAGCTTCTGTATCAAATCCTTGAATCGTTTTCATTTTAAAAATAAGGGCTTGTTTTTCTGGTAATTTACCAATGCAATCATGAATTGCTACTCCTAGTTCTTCATTTTCAATATCGCCTTCAGCATTCTTGTCAAAGGGATCTGCCACTCTTTCTTCTAGCCAATCTCCTTCAGTTTCAGAATCACTGGAATAGTTTATTCTTACTTCTGCTTTGCCCTTGTTACTATTTATTTTGCGATAATGATCTATGATTTTTCTTTTTAGAATTGAGATAAGCCACGTTCGTTCACTGGCTTCACCTTTAAAATTTTTCATGGATTTAAGGCCGGCAAAGAATGTTTCTTGCACAAGATCCTGCGCAATTTCTTTATCATCAACTCTAACAATGGTATAGTTAAATAAGTAATCACTGTATTTATCCACCCATGTATTGGGGTCTATGGTGTTTGTTGGCATTGCTGATTTAATTGTTGTGTTCACCAAAAATAGGATAAAAAGTTGAATCTTACTGTATGTTTTAACTATTGTGTACTAAGTAGAATTTGTTTTTAAATCCTTACAACTAATTTTTGATGTAGTACTTTATGGTCTACACATTTCTAAATGTGATTTTATAAATTGATTTCGAGAAATAAGAAAATGCGTAAGGTATTTTTTTAAAAATACATGGTTAAATGCCTTGCCAAAGATCCCATAAGGAGTTTCATACCGGAGAATATCTATCATTTCTGTTCCTTTTGATGTTCTATGAAAAATATGCTCATGCTTAAAGTATTTAAAATGCCCCTGGATCATTTCGTCGGTAAATCGATTTGGAGAATCAAATGATGTGATTTTACTTCGATGCGTTAAGTAAAGGCCAAAGTGTTTACCTCTCCATGTCACTGTTTCGTCTAAACCTATTAAACCCGATATAGTACCTTCAATTGCTTGCTCTTTTGTTTTGCTTGCAGTATATACATGAAAATCAATATTTCTACTTAGATCAAATACTTTTTTTATTGAACTATTAATTATCGTTTTTAAATGAATTGTAGTCATCGTTTTTAAATCAGGTCTTTTAATGCTTTTGTTAGGTTAGGATACTCAAATTTAAATCCATTTTCTTCTAATTTTGCAGGAATAAGATTTCGACTTTTAAGTATTAATTCGGTTTCAGTATTAATGATTTTAGCTCCAATTTCTAATAAAGGTTTGGATAATGGAATTCCAAAAGGTGCATTTATGGTAGTTCTAAGTGTTTTCATGAATATGGCATTTGTTGAAGGATTACGAGAAACAATATTTATTGGACCATCTATAGTAGAGTTATTTATGATGAAATCAATACTTTTGGCAAAATCGAGCTCATGTATCCAGCTTATTTTTTGATTTCCAGAGCCTTGTTTTCCTCCAAATCCAATTTTAGCCAAATTATGCATGGGGCCTAAAGCTCCACCTTTTTTACCCAAAACAATCGATGTTCTTAGTGCTACTTTTCTGGTGTTAGGGGTTTTTTGAGAGAAAAATGCTTCTTCCCAGGATGTGGCTACATGTACCGAGAACCCCTTGCCTATATCACCATTAGTTTCATTCATTTTTTTGTTCAAAGAGTGTCGATAAATGGTTCCCGTGGATGAGTTTAACCATGTTTTTGGAGGAGTATGGCATGCTTTCACAGCTTTGCCTAAAACATGAGTTGATTCTAACCTGGAGCTTAAAATCAGATCTTTGTTTTGTTGGGTATATCTACAATCAACAGACTTTCCGGTCATATTAATTAGTGCATCGGCTTGATTGAGTTCGGTTTGCCAATTTCCAAGATTTTTGGCATCCCAATGTACCCATTGAATGTTATTTTCAGTTTTACTTTTTCCTCTGGTAAGGATGATGATTTTTTCTACCTTGTCTTTAAAGTATTCTGTGATTACGTTTCCTAAGAATCCGCTTCCACCTGCGATGACTATTTTTTTCATAACTGATTTATTTTTCTGCAGTAATTAAATAATATCCAAAGCTTTTCATGTGTAAACCTGAAAGCAATGCAAACAGAGAGCCTTTAAGGTTTTTCCAACTTTGAGGTTTAAGATGTTCTTTTTTAAAAAGCTTTTTAAGAATAAATCCTATAATAGCAAAAGGAACGTGAAGTACAGATGGAGCCACTCTGAAAGAAACATCTTCGATTTTAATATTTTTAAAACCTAGCAGTTCTAAATCTTTTTCTACTTCATCAATACTTCCGAGCCCTTCGAGGCTCCATCCTTTGCATAGATTTTCATAACAATAACGACTTCCAATACAGAGTTGATTTTCGTTTTTTTTCAGAAATGCATCGGCAATGACTAATTTCGCATTTGGTTTTAATATTCGATACGTTTCTCGTAGCGCTTCCTTGCTATGTCCAGAATGGCAAAAGCTTTCTATAGCATATGCGCCATTTACACTGTTGGATGCAAAAGAAGTGTTACAATAATTTTCTTCGAGAATCAATCCATTTTTATGTTTCAATCTTTTATTTCCTTCATATACCTGAAACGTTGATAATGTAACTCCAATGATATTTACTAATGGATATTTTCGTAAACCATATTGCATGGCTCCACCAATTCCACACCCCAAATCTGCAATCAAAGAATTTTTTTTAGGTACATTAAGTCTATTAAAAACTTGCTGTGTCATCTCATTGAGCATAGAATCTCTTTTAAAGAGGTTGGTTTTAAACGGAATATAATACCCAAAATGCATATTAAAATCCTTACTCCAGAATTCATAATCTTCTGTAGCTTCATCATAAAATTGAATAATATTACGTTTTGTAGCAGATTTCTTTAGCCTTAGTTTGTGTAATATGGTAAGTGTGCTCATAATAATGAAGTGTTATATGTTGAAAAAACCAATACTGTTGTATAGTACTAATAAAGTATACACTACAGCAAAGAGCGTGAACAGGCAATTCATAAAATAACTGCCGATTTTGAATATTTTCTTTTTTGGAATTTCATACATTGGATAATATGCGATTTGGGTAGCTACTTTGCCAATCCAATAGGCAGCAATTAGCCCTGTTATTGCAATAGCCAAAGCTGATTGCTCTTTTAGTTGAGTAGGTAAAACAATTGCAATTAAACCAAATGAGAAGTTAAGTCCTTGAATATATCTGCCGTAAGTCTTAGCTATTTCCTGATTAAGAGGTTTAAGTTGCTTCACATCAGTATACCAATCAAATACTCTATGTCTTATATATGGGTATATAAGTGCAGTAAATATTTGGCCAATGCCGCCAATAATAATGAGCCAGTTAGGGATGTTAAATTTCATGTTTCTTATAATTTAAAAGTTTCAGAAAAAATTGAAATAATAATTGAAAATTAAAAGGAGATTTCCTCCTTTCTTATGTATGTTACTTTTACTTAATTAATTTAACTAGTGCTTTTGTGATCCAATTATGGTCTTGACCAATTACTTTGTTCATCATAATATCAAGTGTATCCGCCATCTCATGCAATGCTTTAGTCTGCTTTATTAGTTCTTTAGTCTTGGCAGTTCCATCTTCTTGAATATTCGAAACGTCATTTAAAACCTTAATAGTGGGTTTTAATTCTCTTCTGCTTCGTTCTTTTGCTATTTGTCTTGCGAGTTCTTGAATATCTTTTTCAGAAGTGAAGTATTCTCTACGTTCTCCCATTTTATTTTCTTTAAAAACTATACCCCAATCCATCAATTGACGTAAGTTCATGCTTGTGTTTCCTCTGGAAATATGTAACTCCTCCATAATGTCTTCCATAGAAAGAGGCTCAGGTGATATTAGTAATAGAGCATGGATCTGTGCCATGGCTTTATTAATTCCCCATAAAGTACCAAGAGAACCCCATGTAGAAATAAATTTATTTTTTGCTTCGTCGTAATTCATAGTACAAATATATTAAAAATTTTAAACTTTCAAAAAATATTGAAATTTAATTATGCTTTTAACCTATTAGATAAGTGGGGCAATCCAGTTATTATTTTGTGGGGGATCCATTTTTGTTAATGTTTGATTTTATGTAAGTTACAATCTAACACAAACTCACATTATAATGAAAAAATTAAATTTAATTATTTCTGTAGGCTTACTATGCTTATTCTTTAGTTATAGCTATGCACAGGAGCAAAAGAAAATGTTTTACGCTACTATGCAAACTAGGGATGCCCAAGGACTCAAAATTGATCATCCTGAGGATATTAAAATTATTAGTTCCAATAATGGCTATAGTGCAGTTATGCTGAGTCATAATGCTGCAGAAGAATTACATCATAAGGTATTGGTTCATGGACCAGGATTTATCTATGAGGCTTCAGAAAAGAATGCCCTTTCTTCTATCGGAAACATTAATAAAAAATCTTCAAAGGCGCAAAGAGCTGTTTTTTCAATTACGCAAGATGCTCTCGTAAGACAAAGTCTTGATTTGGTAAATAATTTTAATATAGCCAATCAAATTCAGGAATTAGAAAACTATGGATCCCGATATCATACTACTAATAGTGCAAGACAAGCCGTTTTGGACCTAAAAACTAAATGGGAAGGTTTAGCAGCTGGTCGTAGCGATGTATCGGTAAGAATTGTAAATCATACAAGTACTAATATGCCATCACTAGTAATGACTATAACTGGGACTGAAGAGCCAGATGAATTTGTAATTATTGGTGGCCATATTGATTCTACCGCTAGAGGCGGTAACAGTAATAATGCTCCAGGAGCAGATGATAATGCATCGGGTATAGCCACTATAACAGAGGCGGCCAGAGTATTGTTTTCAATGAATTTCAAGCCTAAGCGAACTGTAGAATTTATGGCCTTTGCAGCAGAAGAAGTAGGACTTAGAGGATCAAAAGAAATTGCTGAAGATTATAAGAGACTTAATGTAAACGTTGTGAGTTATATGCAATTAGATATGACTAATTATAAAGGATCTTCTAACGATATTTATGTATCTACAGATTCTTATAACGATGATACGTTAAATGATTTTTTAATAGAATTAATGAACTATTATAATGCCTCAGGAACACATAGATTGACTTATGGGACTTCGCAATGTAATTATGGTTGTTCTGATCACTATAGTTGGGCACAACAGGGATATGATGTAGCCTTTCCTTTTGAGGCTAGGTTTAATGAAAGTAATCCCAATATACATACAACCAGAGATACCTTTGATCGTTCACCAACACCTAATGCTACACATGCGGCTAAATTTGCAAAGTTAGCATTGGAGTATTTGATTGAAATCTCAAATGGAGTAACCGGCGGACCTGGACCAACACCTAATGAGTGTACAACCGCTATTTCTATTTTTCCTTATAAGCAAGGTTTTGAGGGATCTATAGGTGCCTGGAACCAGGCAACAAACGATGATTTAAATTGGACTATAGATTCAAACGGAACTCCGTCAAATGGTACCGGACCAAGCAGTGCTGCAGAAGGTTCTTCTTATATTTATGTTGAAGCGTCTGGCAACGGAAGTGGATTCCCTAATAAAAGGGCAATTCTAAACTCTCCTTGTTTTGATCTTAGTAGTTTATCTACAGCTAGTTTAGGATTTAAATATCATATGCAAGGAGATGCAGTAGGTAATTTATCTGTTGAAGCAAGTACAGATAATGGAGCTACTTGGACTAATATTTTTAGTAAATCAGGATCACAAGGAAGCAGTTGGAATACAGCCAATGTTGACCTTTCTTCTTATCTTGGAACTCCAGTGCAACTTAGATTTAATGCCGTTACCGGAAATAGTTGGCAAGGAGATATTACTATTGATGATGTTAGCGTAGGAGAGTCTGTTGTAGATCCAGGACCTGGTAATTGCGATTCATTAAATTTTGAAAACTTGACAATTTCGTCTTTTTCTAATCAGGACAATGCCGGGGATTATTCTGTTGTAAATGCAGGAGTAGGGCTATCATTACAAAATAATACCTGGAAATCTATATCGCTAAACTATACAGTAACGGCTTCAACTGTTATTGAATTTGATTTCAGTAGTTCTTCTCAAGGAGAAATTCATGGTATTGGTTTTGAAAATGATAATACCTTAACCGCTAATAGATATTTTAAAGTACATGGTACTCAAAACTATGGAATAACGACTTATGATAATTATACAAATGGTACGGTACGATATGTAATCCCTGTTGGAGATTCTTATACTGGTAGTATGAACCGACTTGTATTTATTAATGATAATGATGCTGGAAGTGGTAATACTTCCGTTTTTTCTAATGTAAAAATTTATGAAGGCTCATGTGGAAGATCTGAAAAAACTGTAGGTTTAGGAACTGTTGTGCCAACATTTGGAAACACAAAAGAAGGTATTTTATCCACCGTTACTATAAGCCCAAATCCAACTGCAAATAGTTTTGTAATTGATATAGCAAATAAAAATGCAAATGCAGTTACGGCATCAGTCTTTTCAATTTCTGGTAGAAGAATTTCTAAAATTCAATTGAGTAATGGAGCAAATAGATTGTCTGCTAAAAAGATGTCTTTAACACCAGGGATTTATCTTATAGAATTTGAAACTAAAGGCGAAGAAACTATAACAAAAAGAATAGTGATTCAATAAATTCAAATTTTTTAAAAATTATAAAGGTGCTTCAGTATAACTGAAGCACCTTTTTTTATTCATTTTTTAGAATTACTTTATCAACCCTGCTCGTTTTAATAAAGCTTCTGGTTTAGGTTCTTGCCCTCTAAAACGCTTATACAATGTCATAGGGTTTTCTGTACCTCCTTGTGATAATACATTTTCTTTAAATTTTGTAGCTATTTCTTTATTAAAGATCCCATTTTCTTTGAAATATTCGAAAGCATCTGCGTCTAATACTTCTGCCCATTTATAAGAATAATAACCGGCAGAATATCCTCCTTGAAATATATGAGAAAAAGCAGTGCTCATACAATTCTCTTTAACATTTGGATATAATGATGTTTTTGCAAATATCCTTTCTTCATGCTCCTTAACGTCTTTGATATAACCAGGATCCTGATCATGCCATGACATATCTAATAAACCAAAACTCAATTGACGTAAGGTTGCCATACCTTCCATAAACGTCGAAGATTCTTTGATTTTTTTAATTAGCTCCATAGGGATCACTTCACCTGTTTCATAATGTTTAGCAAACAATTCTAAAGCTTCTTTTTCATAACACCAGTTCTCCAACACTTGACTCGGAAGTTCTACAAAATCCCAGTATACACTGGTTCCTGATAGTCCAGGGTATGTAGTGTTGGCTAGCATTCCATGCAAAGCATGTCCAAACTCATGGAATAATGTAGTAACTTCATTAAATGTAAGTAATGACGGTTTGCTTGGTGTTGGTTTTGTGAAATTACAAACAATAGAAACATGAGGTCTAATATTTTTATCACTTTTTTTCATTTGCGACTTATAAGAAGTCATCCATGCACCATTACGCTTACCAGGCCTTGGATGAAAATCTGCATAGAATAGGGATATAAAATTACCTTCTAGATCTGTAACATTATATGTTTTTACTTCATCATGATATTTATCGACCTCATTAATTTCTTCAAATTGAAGTCCAAACAGCGTAGAAGCAATTTTAAATACTCCGTCAATCACATTTTCGAGTTTGAAGTATGGTTTTAATTTTTCATCATCTAAATCAAAAAGTTCTTGCTTCAGTTTTTCTGTATAATATGCACTGTCCCATTTCTGAAGTTGATCAATATTGTCTAGGTTTTTGGCAAAAGCTTCAAGTTGTTTGAATTCTCTTTCTGCAGCAGGTTTTGCTTTGTCAAGAATATCATTTAAAAACGAAAATACTTTATCGGGTGTTTTGGCCATTCTTTCTTCTAGAATATAATGTGCATGTGATTTATATCCTAAAAGCTGTGCTCGTTGATACCTTAAATTGGTAATTTTTAAAATAATTTCCTGGTTATCTAAATCATTATTATTAAAACCTCGGGACCCAAATGCAAGAGCTAATTTTTTTCGCAATTGTCGATTATCGGCATAGGTCATAAATGGGATGTAACTAGGATAATCTAAAGTGATTAACCATCCTTCTTTGCCTTTTGAGTCGGCCATGGCTTTAGCAGCTTCTTTTGCACCATCAGGAAGTCCTGCCAGATCAGACTCATCTGTCAGTAGCATTTCAAACGCATTAGTTTCTGCTAATACATTTTCTCCAAATTTTAGACTAAGCTTGGATCGTTCTTTGTCAATTTCTCTAAGCTTTTCTTTCTTATCATCTTCAAGATTAGCTCCATTCCTTGAAAAAGACTTATACTTTTTTTCTAGGAGTGTATATTGTTCGGCGTTGAGGTTTAAATTATCTCTTTGAGCATATACAAATTTTATTCTTTTAAATAGTTCCTGATTTAGGTTAATATCGTTTAAATGCTCGGCAATAAGAGGGGAGACCTCTTGAGCTATTTTTTGAATTTCTTCATTGGTTTCGGCACTATTCAAATTAAAAAATACGCTAGTAACTCTGTCCAATAATTCTCCACTATATTCTAAAGCTTCTATGGTATTAGAAAATGTAGGTTCCTCTGAATTATTTACTATAGTATCGATCTCTTTTTTTGCAAGAGATATCGCATTCTTAATGGCAGGTAAATAATGTGCTGGTTTTATTTTTGAAAAAGGAGCAGCATCAAAAGGTTTTAATAATAAATTGTTCATTTTAAAAATGATTTTCTTTTTTAATGATTTCAATTGCGTTATATCGAAAAAAAATGCTTTTCATCGAAAAACACTATGTGTATTATGTCTATTTATGACTCGACTAATATTAATACTAATACATTTGATACGGTTTATTAGTGATGGTCTTGCAATGAGAGTCTAAGTCATTATTTTTATCTGGGGTATGGATAAATATATGTTTTCAGCGTAAAGACCAAATATATTGAAAGAGCTGCAAATAATGTGGCTCTTTTTTTCTTCTTTATTGAAACAAGGCAATCTTGTCTCTTTTTTTTGATAAAAAAATACTTTTTTAAAATCAAAATGTGTATTTCGTCGAAAAAACACACATTTTAACGAAAATTGTTAATAACTTTCTGTTACTTTTATTGTGTAATTAAAGTAAGGTTTTACCTTTGTTTCAGGTTTTAAGAGTATGGTCTTATATTGAATTTTTTGTGTAATATATTTAAGTTGGTTAATAAATATTGTTATATTCTTTTATAAGGCCAGATATTTAAAAGAGTCACTTCACGGTGACTCTTTTTTTTATGAAATTATCACCTTATTTTTTTAGCTCCCTCAATAACTTTCTGTTTTAACCCTTCCTTATATACGATAACTTTATCCAAGACACAACTATCACTTGCTCCTATAATTTGGGCTGCCAAAATTCCTGCATTAAGAGCACCATCAAGTGCAACCGTAGCCACTGGAACTCCTCCTGGCATTTGTAATATAGATAATACCGAATCCCAGCCATCTATTGAGTTACTTGATTTAACAGGAACACCTATTACCGGCAGAGGAGATAAAGAAGCTACCATGCCTGGTAAATGAGCCGCACCACCAGCGCCAGCAATAATTACTTTTATGCCTCTTGTATGTGCATTTTTTGCGTAATCAAATAATTTTTCTGGAGTACGATGTGCCGAAACGATATCAACCTCTATTTCAATATCAAACCCCTGTAATACTTCTATGGCTTTTTCCATGATAGGCATATCACTTGTACTGCCCATTATAATTCCCACCTTGCTCATTATACGTATATTATTATTTTAAATGTTTAAAACTGGTAATGATTCAATTATGTTTTGTAAAAGAAATTTAATTGCTATTTGCTAACTACTTTAATGATATTCTTTACTTTTTCAGCAATTTTTCTCGCTTCATCAATGTTTTCATTAATTATGGTTACATGTCCCATTTTTCTAAAAGACCTGGTTTGTTTTTTTCCATAGATATGAGGTGTAACACCTTTCATTTTCATTATTTCCTCAATATTCTTATATACTACATCACCCGTATGCCCTTCGGCACCAACTAGATTAACCATAATACCACCAACTTTACTTTCGGTTGCTCCCAATGGCAAATCCAGAATAGCTCTGATATGTTGTTCGAATTGATTAGTATAGCTTGCTTCTATACTATAGTGTCCACTGTTATGTGGTCTTGGAGCGACTTCATTGACCAGGATTTCATCATTTTGCGTTAAAAACATCTCTACAGCCAATATACCAACATGTTTAAAGGCTTTAGATACTTTTTCTGCGATTTTAACTGCTTTTTCTGCGATTTTATCTTCAATCCGTGCCGGGCATATTACATATTCTACCTGATTAGCTTCTGGATGAAATTCCATTTCAACCACTGGATATGTCTTAATTTCTCCTTTTGGACTTCGGGCAACAATAACGGCCAGTTCATTTTTAAAATTGACCAACTCTTCAGCAATACATTCAACATCAGGTAATTTAACAAGATCGGCTCCAGATTTTACGATAGATACCCCTTTGCCATCATATCCTCCTTGTGTACTTTTCCACACAAAAGGTAATTTCATCCGATTATTTGTGATGCCTTCTGTAAGGTGGGCTTTATTAGAAAAACGTATGAAATTTGCAGTTGGGATTTTGTTTTCTTTATAAAATAGCTTTTGCTTTCCTTTATTCTGTATATTTTCCAAGGTTTTCGAACTTGGATATACTTTTTTTCCTTCTTTTTCAAGTTGTGCTAAGGCTTTTACATTTACAGTTTCAATTTCAAAAGTAATTAGATCTACTTTTTTTCCGAAGTTGTAAACTGTTTCATAATCCATAAGATTACCCAATTGAAAATGATCACAGGCTATTTTACATGGGGCATTTGGATTGGGATCAAGAACATAAGTTTGTATATCATATTTTCGGGTGTCATATAGCATCATCTTGCCTAGTTGCCCTCCTCCTAAGATTCCTAACTTAAAGTTTGACGAGAAAAAATTTGTCATTATCGGGGATTTCAGATTTACCTTAAAACACAAAAATAATTTTTTAAAAAGGAATAACCATAATATTACAAGGTAAATGCAGTGACTAAACTGTGATAAGTCTTATTTGTAATCACTATCTTTGCCGCTTTAAACTAAAAAAGGCTAGTATAAGCGAGTAATAATGTAATGATAAAACTGCACGATTTACAGTTTGTTCCTTTTATCTCTGAAGATAAAATATCAGCGGCAATTGATGATATTTCTGTTCGGTTAAATAATGACCTGGCAGATAAAAATCCTTTGTTTATCGGGGTGTTGAATGGCGCTTTTATGTTTGCTTCAGAATTACTAAAGCGGTTTCATCATGATTGTGAAGTAAGTTTTATAAAATTATCTTCGTATCAAGGAACCGAAACCACCCAAGAGGTTAAAGAATTAGTAGGATTAAATGAAGATGTTTCTGGAAGAACAATTGTTATCATTGAAGATATCGTAGATACAGGCAATACTATTGAAGTATTGTCAGAATTATTGAAAAGTAAAGGATGCAAGGATTTTAAAATTGCAACTTTGTTTTTTAAGCCTGAAGCATATACAAAACAAATTAATATAGAGTATTGTGGGATCGAAATCCCTAATCGATTTATCGTAGGATACGGTTTAGATTATAATGGATTGGGTCGTAACCTTACTGATGTTTACCAATTAAAATCAAGCAACATGACAAATTTAGTGTTATTCGGCCCTCCGGGAGCAGGAAAAGGGACACAAGCAGAAGTTTTAAAAACGAAATATAATCTTGTACATATCTCTACCGGAGATGTGTTTAGATACAACATAAAGAATGCTACAGAACTTGGTATGTTGGCAAAGTCGTTTATAGATAAAGGTCAATTAGTGCCTGATGAAGTAACTATCAACATGCTTAATGCTGAAGTCGATAAAAATCCAGATGCAAAAGGGTTTATTTTTGATGGGTTTCCAAGAACCGAAGCACAGGCAGATTCTTTAGCAGAACTATTATCTTCAAAAGGAACAGAGGTAAGTGCTATGGTAGCCTTAGAGGTTGATGATGAGGTGTTAGTACAGCGATTACTAGAAAGAGGAAAAACATCGGGAAGGCCTGATGATGCAGATGAAAACGTAATACGTAACCGAATCAAAGTCTACTATAATGAGACCGCAATACTAAAAAACTACTACCAAAAACAGGATAAATATTTTGGAGTAGATGGAGTAGGAGCGATTGATGAGATTACTGAACGATTGAGTGCGGTAATAGACAAACTATAATTAAAATCCTTGCTTTAAACTAGGATAACAGAAAACGAATTATGACAGAAGGAAATTTTGTAGATTATGTAAAGTTACATGTAACTTCTGGTAACGGAGGAAAAGGCTCTGCACACTTGCATAGAGAAAAGTATATCAGCAAAGGTGGACCTGATGGTGGAGATGGTGGCCGTGGCGGGCATGTTATTATTAGGGGAAACCCTAATATGTGGACTTTATATCATCTTAAATTTAAACGTCATTTAAAAGCAGGACATGGGGCACACGGAAGCAAAAGTAGAAGTACCGGAGCCGATGGAGAAGATGTTTATGTCGATGTGCCTTTAGGAACTGTAATTCGTGATACTGAGACACAAAGTATAATTAAAGAAATCACAGAAGAAGGACAAGAATATATTGCTGCAGAAGGAGGTATGGGAGGCCGCGGAAATTGGCATTTTAAAAGCCCAACAAACCAAACTCCACGATATGCACAACCTGGAATAGAAGGACAAGAATGTGATATTACTTTAGAGCTTAAAGTTTTGGCTGATGTTGGCTTGGTTGGATTCCCGAATGCTGGAAAATCTACACTTTTATCAGTAGTTACAGCCGCAAAGCCAAAAATTGCCGATTATGAGTTTACAACACTAAAACCTAACCTGGGTATAGTCGAATATCGCAATTTTCAAACTTTTGTGATGGCAGATATACCTGGTATTATCGAAGGTGCTGCCGAAGGAAAAGGTATTGGACATCGTTTTTTACGTCATATAGAGCGTAATTCAACATTATTGTTTTTAATCCCTGCAGATGCGCCAGATATAGTTGAGCAATATGAAATTCTTCTAGATGAATTACGTCGCTATAATCCAGATCTTTTGGATAAAGAACGACTTATAGCGATCTCAAAATGTGATATGCTGGATGATGAATTAAAAGAAGAGCTAAAAACGGAACTGGATCAACAACTTAATGTATCTTATGTATTTATTTCTTCTGTAGCTCAACAAGGATTGCAAGAACTAAAAGATAGACTCTGGAAAATGCTGAATGTATAATTTACCTATAGATAATTATTATACAGAGTATCCTTGTTTTAATAGTCCTTCTCCAGCTTCAGGATGTCTTTTCAGGTATACAGCTACAAAAGGGCAAAGAGGAACCAGTTGATATTTTTTTTCTCGAATATATTCTAGTGCTTTTTTTATCATAGCACTCCCCAGTCCTTTACCTTCTAAAGATCTGGGGACTTCGGTGTGTGTTAGGTATATTGAATTTTCTTTAGCTAGAATATACTCTATAAATGCAATTTCATTTTCAACATGAAGCTCAAAACGTTTTTTAGGACTCTCTGTGTTATTGATCAATTGCAATTTTGACCAGTCTTTTTTTTCCATATGAAAAAGTATATGTCTAAATATAAATTATTCGCTAATTTTTATACCTTAAAAGAAGGTTAAAGTTCACCTATTATCATTGAATAAAACATCAATCTCAAGATATTTTTGTTTGATCAAACTTAAACCAAATCCAGCTGCAGAAGCTGTAAATACCGAATAATCAAATGGAGCTTTAATGCCTATGGTAAATGTCATTGCTAATCCAAAAAGCAGTAATATATATCCACTTAACCGTGCAAAAAGTGATGTTTTAAAGCCAATAATCAAAAATATTGCTAATAAAACTTCTATAAATGTAACAACAATTCCAATCGGGTTAATAAAACTATCTGGAAACCAGGGGTTAAGTAATTTTGTATACACCAGAAAATTTGCCCAGTTTCCCCAGGCAGAGATTTCTTCTGGCCATAATCCTAATCGATCTGCAACCGCCGATAAAAAGCTAAAAGCTATGCTTGCTCTAAGAAAGAGTTTATAATAAATTATCTTCATCCGCTGGGTTGTTTATTAATCTTGAGAAGGGATTGGTGTTAACAATGTGGCTCGTCCAATTCTGTTCCAAACATTAATACAGCAAATTGCCATGATAATATCTGATACCTTTTCTTTACCAAAAAGTGTAATAGCCTTTTGGTATAGTTCATCTTGTAACCCTGAAATAGTAATATTAGTTATCTGTTCGGTCATTTCTAGAATGATTTGTTCTTCATTGGAAAAAAAAGGAGATTCTCTCCACACAGAAAGGGCATGTATTCGATATTGTTTTTCTCCTTTTTCTACTGCTTCTTTAATATGCATTTGTATACAATACGCGCAACCATTAATTTGTGAAGCTCTTATCTGAAGTAATAAAAACTCTGTTGACGTTAATGAGCTATTTTTAATCGTATTGTAGAGGTCATAAATAGGTTTATAGGCATTAGGATTGACCTCGTTGATACTTATTCTTTTTGTATTCATGTCTTATTTTTTAATTGTTTAAGACAAAATTCTACATTAAGAACTAGTAAAAAGTTAATCTAGATTAAGAAATAGTCACTGTTTTTTTTTGCGCCTAATTTTGCTAAGAAATTCTGGAGTAAATCCTAAGTAAGATGCCAACATATATTGTGGCACACGCTGTACAAAATCGGGATTATGTTCATTAAAAACAGTGTAGAGTTCTTCGCCTGATAAATTATACATAAACTGAATTCTGCGTTGATCAGCAATTCTAACTTTTTCTAATATAATTCTAAAGTAGCGATTTAACTCTAAAGAATCTCGCAAGATATGATCAAGGTTTGATTTGCTGATTTTTAAGACTTTTGAATCCTCTGCTGCTTGAATATTTAACTCTGAAATTGTTTGATTGATGAAGCTGTCAAAATTAGTGAGCCACCAATCTTCAATTCCAAAATTAACGACTTTTTCTACCCCTTTTCTATCGATAAAAAACGATCTAAAACAACCTTTTAAGATAAAATATTGGTATTTGCAATAGTGTCCTTCTTTTAAAAGATAATCTCTGTTTTTAATATCTTCGAGCTCCATTAAATTTAGAAAAGACTGAAGCTCGTTATCAGGAGGAGTAACAAATTTTAGAATATGATTTTTGAGCTGGTCTGTCATTGTTCTAAAGGAAAGTATTTAGAGTAATAATTATGACAAAGTTATTTTTCTTTTTTTAAGATTAAAAATTCATCATCCATAACATTGCCTGTTAAAATTAAATCTTCAAATATTGCTGCACTACTAGAGCCAGACATCACATTTCCATCTTCAACATAAATTTTCTGAACTAAATAATCATTTTTGCCATGATATTGTACTTTAATTACTTCTGAAGGTGCAGTGGGTTTTTTTCCTTGTGCATATGCTTTAAATCGTAATAGGTTTGGATGTGCGCCACTCCACAAGTTTCCTTCCGAGTCAATTTCAATATTATCTACTCCTGTACCACAAGGTATATCCTCTATAAATTCTAATAATCCATCTGCATTTCTTGAGAATACTTTAATTTCAAACCCTCGGGGTGAGGCTACATAGAGTAAATTTCGTTTGGGGTCAAAATTGATTCCGTTTGCATAAGCGATACCTTTTGCAGCTTCAGTGAATTTTTCGCCATCAAAATAAACTACATTAGATACCGATAGGCCACCATACTCTTCAAAGAATTTGCCGATTCCTTTAGTATATCCATGATCATTGGTAACATAAAACTTGTTTTCATCGATTAAAACAATATCATTTGGACTTATTAATGAAGGATCGGTTATAGATTTTTCAAAAATTAGAGTATTATCATCTAGTGTAAATACTTCAATAGAATGACCATTAAGGGTATGATTGATAGCCATTATTCTGTAGGTACTATCCTTTTTTATCATAGAAATGCCATGAGGAGCGAAGGGTTTTTTAAAAGAACTGGTAAGATGTGTGATATCAAAGTTTCCATTCTTCAATTCAATAGTGTATAGCCCTCCTTTTTCTTCTTCTTTAGGAGGATAAACCAATCTTTTTGTAGAGGATATTAATGCAAAACCATCGCTGTTGCTAACAGTAATATCTTCAGCACCCGGAAGGGCTATTTTTTTTACAATTTTACCATCAAATTGATATTCAATTGTTCTAAAAAAACCTGTTGAAATAACGGTATGGGAAACAAAGAGAATAATTAAGACTAAAATAAGAAGAGCGATTCTTTTAGCTAAGCGCATAAGTGTTTTGTTGAATTCGTATCTAAGATACCAAATTAATCCCATTTAAAAGGAGGTTTGATTTGCAAGAGGTTAAAGCTATATATTGACTTTTTGTTAACATTTTTTAACCAAAAGTTACCATAGGAAAATAGATTTCTTGCGTTACTATTATCTAAAGACTGAAAAACCCTCAAAAATGAAAATTAGAACTGTATTAGCTGCTTTTTCTTTGTCTGTATTTGTCCTTGTTACATCATGTAATGACAGCGATAAATATATTGTTACTAAGGATGAAAATGGAAAATTAATAGCACAGAAAATACCCGAAAATGGAGTTGTTGAAAAGGCTGAAGAAAAGGTTCCTACCATAACCGAATTTATATCAACCGATAAAGGATTTTCTAAATTTACCGAAGCGCTAAAAGTATCAGAGGTATACGATGCTTTAAACGAAGAAGGACCATATACCATATTTGCTCCAATAAATTCGGCCTTTGAAAGTTCTTCTCGTGCATCGTTAGAAAAGTTGTTAAAGCCAGAACATAAGGAACAACTTGTTGATGTTCTAAAATATCACATTATTCCAAGTAGGATTACAAAAGAGGATATTATCACGGCTATTAATGAAGGAAGAGGAAGTGTTCCATTAAAAACGTTAGGAGGAAACTTACTTACGGCTTCTTTAAAAGGAGGTAGCGTGTTTTTGATTGATGAAATGGGTAATGGAGGTAGATTGATCACCACAGATGTTGAAGCATCGAATGGGTATATTAATACTATCGATAATGTGATGATCCCTAAGAAATAACGATATTTATCTATTGAAACAAAAAACGGAAGTAAAAGCGCTTCCGTTTTTTGTTTTTTATAGTTTTAAAGTATTGGTTTTTATAAAAAAAGTTTTTTGTGTTTTGGAGTAAAAAATAGATCTAATAGAACGAGATGAAAAAGCAACAGAAGCATGTTTAGAATCTCTATTCTTTTCAATTATTTTCAAGTAAAAATCTTTATCTACCTCTTTTCTTTTTGTTTCTGTTTTTGCATCTTTTAGGGGAGTAAAATTTTCGTCAAAAACCAAGTCTATTGAAATGTCCTCTTTTTTTAGATCTAAAAATGCAAGATCCTCATAAAAATCAGGATTAGGACCAAACCTAGGCATGTTATTGATATTTTGGTTCATTAATTGCTGTTGTTGCATCATTTGGTTTTGCCACATCCAATGATGAAACCACCAATCATGATGATAATTGTAGGTGTTGACATTAATAAAATCAAATCGCACCACCATTTTGTCTTCAATAGATTTGTTTACTGTAATAGTTGCGCGGTTCTGAGACCATGAAACTTTTTGAGAAAGTTTATTAAGATTTTCCGAGCCAATAAAATCTTTTAAGTCTTCTTGAAGAGATGCATGATATTGTTTCTCTCCTGTTACTATATCAAAAACTTCAAGAGACATTCCATTTTTATCTTTTAAGACAATGAATATTTTCTTGTCATATATAAATGTGTTGATATTCTTTATTTTATGATCACTTAAATTTCCAAACGTAGTAAACTTCAATTTTCCAAGATCCATGAGATCTATGGTCATCATGTCTACTATTTGATTTTTTTTATCTACAGTATCAAAGAACAGAAGATTATCATCAAAATATAATTTGGTAGCCGCTACAGAACCATTTTTAACATATTCGTTGGTATTTACATATTGAACATTATCTGAGAAAATTGAATTAAAAAGTTCTAGTTCTTCTTTTTTTGCCTCAATCTTTAACTCTTCGATATTTTGAGAATTCTTTAACTGAGAAATCTCCAATTTAGCATCATGTTTATGTAAAATAATAGTTTTATTCGGTAATCGTATTATAGTGCTAGAATCATCAAAACCTTCAATTATTTTTTGAGTAGACTTTTTTGTGACGAGATCAAAATCAATAATGACAAGTTCTTTTAACGGTTTTGTTCTACTTTTTTGATAAGGTTTGTAAAATTTCTTAAGAAGGACTAAAGTCAAGGTATTATCATTGCGATGAAATGAAATCACTGAAGGAGCAGAGAACTCAAACAGTACATATTCAAACTCAATAATAGAGTCGTCTTTATCTATAAAAAAAGGTTTAAGACCGAATTTCTTTAATGATTTATCTTTAAACGTAATAAGATGAATTGATGACTCCTGATTTATGTCACCAGAGAATGTACTTTCGATTTTTTGACTCTTTTCAGGTTTGAAAGAGATTTCTCCTGCAAAACTAGTTCCAGAAAGGAACGAGAAAACAGCGAATAATAAACATATTTGTTTGAATATAGGATTCATCAATAGTATAATTTAAATATAGATGCAAGAATAATAAAATATATCGAAATGATCTATTTTGTATGTATACTAAGTAACCCAAAATCAAAAGGTGTCCATACACAAGCTTTAATGTCACTTTCTTTTAGTGCTGTATTTACCCAGGTATTACATGTTCTAAAACAATGATAATTTCCGATAGCTTCATAGAAGTCGTCACTTTTGTAATACCCTAATCCAGGAAGTAGTATTTTTTTTCCTTTATCATCTAAACGAAATGCAGTATCGATATACGTATTTATTTTATCAAGTTGAGCCTGGCTAACTTGTATTTCTACCCAATCCTTTTGAATCTCTCGATATCTTGTTACATGAAGTAGTGTTGAACTATTAATAAATAAGGCGCGAAATCCATTAACAAAGGTAAGATCGGCCCATGTTGGCGTCTCTACATAAAAGTTTTTGTCTCCCCAGCCAAAAGAAAAAAACTGTGCTTCGGGATTGTATACTTGTCCTTTAAGAATACTACTATTTAATTCGTCTTTATGAAGAATGATTTCTAAATGAACACCATTGGAACTTAAATAGATATTATATTTTTTCTCGGTAAGATCCTGATCATTATTCACAGTAATGTAGGTTAACATCATAGAAAATACAAAATAAGTAACCGGGATAAAAAGGATGATGATTAGAGGTCTTACTATTTTCTTTATAATCTGCATGATTGAGAATGAATTTATGTTCTAAAATACTAAAAACTATTTTTTATTTTGATGAAAAATTGATGGTGCAGGTACTTTGGAAGTCCAGGGGGGGTACTTACATAAGTACCCCCCTGGACTTCATGAAGTGGGTACTCCCACTAAATTTGTTAAAAAACCCGGTAGATTACTGGGTAGGGGTACTTCAATTGTTAAAGTTTCCTGTAAGTTCGTCAGTTGGCCCGGTAGATTTGCGAGTCGTCGTGGTAACTTTGTCAGTTTACCCACTTCGTTTGCAAGTCGATGCCCTAGATTTGCAGGTTAGTCTACAATTTTCGGAGGTTTATGTGTTTTTTTGAGCATATACCATCTTAATCAGTTATGCGTTTTGATGTTTTTAATCTAAAACCCTATTCTCGATAGTTCTACTGAGCTTGTCGAAGTACATTTTTCCTAAGGTCGAAATACTCGAATTGACGGGTTTTAGATTAAAAAAACATGGATATTATTTAATCGTTATTCTAACCCCTTCAGAATGGCTAGTAAACTCTGGAGCATACATGCTTTGTATCGTTGTTATTCCGTTAGAGAAATCTCCTTTATTATTTACTCTAAGATCATACTCAAATACATAAATACCTTTTGGTAAATAATCAAAGAAAAAATTAGTTGCAGCATCTTTTGTGCTTTCGTAATATCCTAAACCATCTTGCCATTTGTATTGTGAGATTACATTAACAGGTTCTAACCCAGAAGCACGCATATCTTTCATATGTACAAATTCCATAGCGCGGTCTGATCGTAATTCTATTCGCACTCTTACAAGATCACCCAGTTGCAAATTGGTTTTATCTGTGATTTCGGTGATTTCTTCACCGGTATCCGTATTCTTTTTTACAAATAGTTTTTTCTTTAGCTTCAGAGGTGTCTCTGTAGTAGTAATTTTATCAAGGTCTTCAAAATATTGCCAGTACAAAGCTCCCCAGGCAATACCTTTTCCTTTTTTCGTGATTTTAGCAGTGGCCATATCTGATTGTATCTCATTGCCATTCCAAGATGTTTTAAAATATCCTGTTCCGGCTTCAACTTTAACATCCTCTATTGCAGAAGGATCTATCTTCTGATTGCCTAATACGATTTCAACCATATCGGTTACCGATAACCAGTCGCTACCTTGTAATAATAAAGCATATACTGCATCTGATGTGGCTTTGGTGGTTTTCCAACGATTGGTTTGCTTATTTTTTAGTAACCACACCTTTAGATTGTCTACAATTTCAGTACGTTTTGGCTCTTGTTCAATTTCAGAAAATACTTCAATCATCAAAGATTGAGTTTCTATTGGTGCCTGATACCAAAACCAACTAGCCGTATTAGATTTCCAGTACATACCTAGTTCTTCACTAGTAATACTTTTCTGATCTAATGATCTGATAATTTTTGTAGCAGTGATACTGTCATTATTTCTATATAATGTTAGTGATAGTAATCCTTGTGCATATAAGCTTTTGTCTAGCCAGTATTTTTTGGATTGCCCAAAATAGTACTCCCATGCTTCATTCGTATTTTTAGCTCTTCTAACATCTGCAAAGAAGCTACGCATATACAGATAATGAATCTGAGTATAACTCAAGTGATTCTCATTGATATCTATCTTATTTCGTTTACAATACCTCTTTAGTTCTTCATATTCTTTTACAAATTCTCGATCCAGAAAACGAATTGCGCTTTTAAGCATGTTAGAAGTCTGATTATCATATTGAGTTGCTCCTAATTTTTTTAGATGACCAAATCCGGTAACAATATGCTGCGTGATGTATCGGTTTTCGCGACCACCTTTAAACCAAGGAAATCCGCCAGAACCGTATTGCATTTGTCTTAGCTTATTTAATGCAGCTTGCAATTCGTTATTCATTTTATTGAGATCAAAAAGTAATGCGATTCTCTTTTTTTGTTCAGTTTCGCTTTGCGCATCTCTAAGCCATGGTGTTTCCTGAATAATAAGAGATTTTAGTTCTTGATTTTTTTCGAGATTACTCAATAAGGCATCAGTAGATTTCCATTGATTAAAAACCTCTTGGATTCTAGGATTAGAATTCGCAATATGACTGGCCAATGTATTCGCATAATATCTAGAGAATGTCTGCTCAGAACATTCATAAGGATATTCCATAAGATAGGGTAGTGCTTGTACAGCATACCAAGCTGGGTTAGAGGTCATCTCTAATGTAAGCTTGTGATGTTTTAAGGTATTAGAAGTATTACTTTTTAGCTTGTCGAGTGTAAACGTTTTTGTTTGATTAGAACGAATCCACATGGGTAACGTCTCGGTAACCATCATACGATTGCTAAGTACTGGAAGTGCATTTTGTTCTCCATCAGAAAATTCTCCTGCTTTTGCAATGATTTTGTATTGTACGGTCTGCACATTATCTGGAATTTGTAATTCCCAGGATACATTAGTATTTCCTTTGGCGTTAATTTCAAAATTTTGACGCGCATTCGTATTTTGTAGCTCAACATCAATTTTAGAATTAGTAAGTGCATCAAATAGTTGAAGCTCTGCAAGTCCGCTTAGATTTTTAGCGGTTAGATTGGATATTTTAGAACTTAATACAATTTTATCACCTTGTCTTAAAAACCTTGGAGGATTTGGCAGAACCATTAACTCTTTTTGGGTTACGGTTTCAAGCATTTTTGTACTTGAATTTAAATCTTTGGTATGAGCCAGAAGTTGAAGTTTCCATCTTGTAAGTGCCTCTGGAGCTGTAAAATTAAAGCTCACGTTGCCGTTGGCATCTGTAGTTAGCTTTGGAAAGAAAAATGCAGTTTCCTGAAGGTTTTTTCGAATTTTAACACCTTCTAAAGAGGTTTCTTTTTTTGAATCTATTGATTTGTTTTCTTCTTCACTTTTTTGTTCAAGTCCAGCCACCATTCCATCTGCTGCTTCAGTTTCATCATCACTAATTGAACTTCGATCTTTGGCCATTTCAGACATCATAGGTGCAGCTGCTATTTCAGCAGATTTCATCATTCGATTTCTTCCACCAAAATAGTTTTGTCCAAAATACAATCCAAACCAATTTAATTGATCATATCCTTGTGAATCATAATATCTGCTTGGTGTTTGGTTATTTTGAAGTCTAAAAGCATTGGTGCCAAAACTTTGTGTACTTTGCCTTTTGCTTTGTGTGTAGTATGATGGTCGGTGTATTGGGTCAAAATACCATTGATGATCTTTAAATTGATCTAATGATGCATCATACATACTGGCAAGTACTTCTGCAGTTACTTTATCTCCTTTTGGTCCTTTAATTGTAAAACTCCATGTCTCTTCCTGGCCGGGTGATAATTTATCTCTGAATGTTTTGGTCTCTATGCTTAGTGCTGTAGGCTCGTAGGGTACAGGGATTGGTATTACTCCATTTTGATAACCATTGTAATTGACAAAGCTGTAGGATACCGAGAATCCACCAAGATCTTCTTTAGTAACCGGTATTTTTATGGTTTCACTGTCTTTGGAAAGCTTGATCAAGCGTGTTTCAATAATTTTATAGTTCTTTTCTATATCTATGGTAACTGTAATATCCTCTGAAGCAGAACTTAATTTTAAAATCACTTCATCATTGATTTTGTATGAAGTTTTATTCAAAGAGGCTTCAAATAACTGTTGATCACTAATTACATCATCATCTTGGCTGTATAATGTGATATATTGTATATCTTTTACTTCTTGCCCAAATCGATCTTTACTATTAAGTTCGATAGCATATTTTCCTGATTCCCATTTTTTAATTGCACCTAGTTTTATTTTTTGGGTCCCTTTTTCGTTTTCTTTTGAAGTATTAGTGTTAAAAGAGGTGTTTAGTACTAATTTTCCTTTTTTCCATGCTCTATAATCATCCTCATCTTTAAATGCATCATGAGGAAATAGTCTTTTAAATTCATCCTCTGTAAAGCCTTCATAATCTGGAGATTTCCATGGTCTAAGGCGCATAGGTTTACTTGGGGCTAATAGTTTAAATATTTTTATTGTTCCCTCTGCAGCAATAGCTTCATTGTTTAGGTTTATAGTGGTAATTGTGGCGGTATGATCCTTTTGGTTTTTATCAATATTGTTATCTATAGAAATGGTTGCAGTCATGGCATGATATCCTACATTTACAATAGTTGTTGTACTACGTGTTTCGCCATTGATATCGGTAACATCTGCAATAACTTCATAATTAAAAATGGGCAAATTTTCTTTAGAAACACTTTTGTCGGCAAGTGCTGCAAAATTAATTTTATATTCACCGTTTTGATCGGTTTTGGTTTCTCCATGAGTGATTTCTTGTGGCTCTGATGTATATCTGGGATACCAATAACACCATCTTGGATATTGCACTTTGCGATGTACCCGATATACTACTTTAGCATCTGTGATATTGCTTCCTGCATATGCAGTTGCAACACCAGTAAGTTTAATAGTATCATTGATTCTGTAGGTTTCTGTTACTGGATTGAACTTAGTTTCAAATTTAGGGCGCTTGTATTCTTCAACAGAAATAGAGGTGCTGTCATAGTTGTCGGTTTGAATTGTGTATATTCCTGTCAAACCAGAGGACGGAAGTATAAATTCACCACTAAATGATCCGTATTCATTGGTTTTGAAATTTAAAGTTTTTATTTCCTGACCATTTACGTCTTTAAGGGTTGCATAAGTGAGTTGATTTGAAAGTACTTCAAAATTTTCTTTCCCGTTAGAAGACATTGAAATTCCTTTAAAATATACTGTTTGTCCAGGTCTGTAAATACTTCGGTCTGTAAAAAGAAAAGTCTTAAGTTGAATCATATTATCCACTCTAGGAGCATATGATTCGTTTAAATAATACCCCTCAAAGCGAGCTGAGTCTTTTTTATATGATACAGTGATTGTAACATCATAATAATAAGAGTTTAGCGCTAAAGATGCTTGTCCTTTTTGGTCTGTTGTGATGGTTTTGTTTAGTTTTTCTCGGTATCCACGAGCATTATCTGTTTTTAAATGTATTTTGGCATTAGCAATAGGTGTTCCTGTATTTCGATCTAAAACCTGAAAAATAGTAGCTGTAGGAGTTTTATTTTCTATTAATGAAAGATTGGTTATTTGCAGGTTTCCATACGAAAACATAGTTTCAGAAGAAAGGTCTTTAGATGTTGTGGCCAAAATCAAATATGATCCTTGCTCTAATTCCGGTAATAATACTTCGGTATTATGGGTTTGATAGTCATTTTCATTTCGTATGGCGGCTTCCCAGGTCTTGTGCGTTGATAGTGAGTTTAAAAATTTAATCTGATCACTTATTTTATATAATCTTTTGAGCGCTTTTTGCTGTTTAACATCTATTTTTAAGGCTTTGAAATATAACTTATCTAAATTTTTATATGTGATTAACAATCGCCCTGGAGTTTGTATAGGGACATATTTTTCGGTTTTGATATCAAGGGCTTCGCTAAGTATCTGTTCTTTTAATGTGGTACATTTTTTTGCTCCTCTAGAATCTGGGAATCTTTTAAGTACTGCATTGCAAATCTTTATGGCCTCCTTTAGTCTCCATCTATGGATTTCATTTTCTTTTGGTTTATAAGATGAAGCTTGCTCTTTGTAAAGGTTTGCAATCTCAAAGTCATATAATGCTGAAGCTGCTTTGGACGGGTGTTTTTCTTTTTCTATACGTAATGTCTCTAATAGAACATCTTCTTTATTAGCAAAGACGGCATTTTCATAAACAAATTGTATACGTTCAATATTCACCTCAGTTAATGCATCTAACCTCTTATTTCTGGAATGAAATTTGATGAGGTTTTGATATAGTTTTAGAGCATTTAGCTGTAAGGATAAAGAGTCTTTTGCTTCTATTTGTATAGTGCTAAATGTAGAATGTTCTTGTAGATATTTTACATCATCAATCGAAAAAGCATAAGCCGGTTTAGTGATATTGGTTTCAGAGGTTTTGTAAAATTCTAAAGCATTATGTATTAAGAAATCATACAGCGTTGGTCTATATTTTTTTGAGTTTTCTGCTGTATATAAAATTTGGTCAAACTTTGTAAGGTCTGTTTGTTGGGCCAACACTCCATTTTCAATCGATTTTTGATAATGTAAGTGTACTTCTGCAAATAGTGTTTCTAAATCCCAGGTTCTAAAATCTTCTTGATCAACTTTTTCTGAAGTTTCAGTTCTGTTGTAGAATTTCCATCTATTGGTTTTAAAATATTGCCAATATAAATTAGCCAATATACTTTCTAAAACATTCTTTTTCGGAAATTTACTTTGTTCAATTTCCTCTTTTATTTCTTTAATTATAGTAAGTTGTGCGTTTTCCTCTAAGGTGATCAAATATTTTGCCTTATAAAGCAAAGCCTTTGCAACCTGGTTGTCGTTGTTTTGCTTTTTAGCTTTGTTGTATATATTTTCTACAATTTCTAAAGCAGATTTAGGCAATCCTTTCTGGTCAAAAGCTTCTACTTCTTTCCAATCGTTTTGATAATCATTCTGACCAGTCATATAGTTTGCGTTTAGTATACAGATTATGATAAGGATGATATATTTTTTCATCGTAAAGGTTTTAGGTTGTTAACTAAATATAAGCAAGAGATGTACCAAATTCGTTTAGCACTTTACCTATGTTTTGTAAATAACATCATAAAGCTACGGAATACATATGATAAATGAGTGAAATAGAGGTTTTGATTAGCGTGGTGGTTGTATTATTGAGTTTGTATAATACATGCTGTGTTAAAATGTTGAGGTTGTCAACCCTTCTTAAGCCTTAAAATTATTGTGTTCTTTCAAAAAGGGGAGAACTAAGGATATGTTTTTGATCTAAAGATCTTATTACCCTAACCCTATCGTTTCATTTTTTAGTGGTGGAATAAGGGATTCAAAATATATAGTAAAAAGCAGCTTAAACCGAAGTAATTTAGTTTTTCGCTTTCTCATTCTTTTATTATTCATTGTAGATTGTATCTTTACTTTCGATTTAAGAATTAACTATGCGCGTACATTTTATTGCAATAGGAGGGAGTGCAATGCATAATCTTGCTATTGCCTTACATAAGAAAGGGTATCAGGTCACCGGAAGCGATGATACAATTTTTGAACCTTCAAAATCAAGATTAGATACTCATGGATTGCTACCTGAAGAATTTGGTTGGTATTCTGAAAAAATCACCAATGATCTTGATGCTATTATTTTAGGAATGCATGCCAAAGAAGATAATCCTGAGCTTCTTAAGGCGCAAGAATTGGAGTTAAAAATATATTCATATCCAGAGTTTTTATTTGAACAATCAAAAAATAAAACACGAGTAGTAATTGGAGGTTCTCATGGTAAAACGACCATTACTTCAATGATTTTGCATGTGCTGCATTATCATGATAAGCAGGTAGACTATATGGTAGGTGCACAACTTGAGGGGTTTGATACCATGGTTCATCTTACTGAAGAAAATGATTTTATAGTGCTAGAAGGGGATGAGTATTTATCTTCTCCGATTGATCGCAGACCAAAATTTCATTTGTATCAACCTAATATTGCTTTAGTTAGTGGTATAGCATGGGATCATATCAATGTATTTCCAACTTTTGATAATTATGTTGATCAATTCAGGGTTTTTATGAGTTCTATTATCAATGGAGGTGCATTAGTGTATAATGAAGAAGATACCGTTGTGAAAGAATTGGCAGAAGCTGCAGAAAACCCTATTCGGAAATTTGCCTATACTACTCCTGATTATAGAGTAGAGGAAGGGAAAACATTATTAGATACGCCAGAAGGAGAGATGCCTATTGAAGTATTTGGAGGGCATAATTTAAGTAATTTGGCAGGTGCTAAATGGATTTGTCAACATATGGGGATTGATGAAGATGATTTCTATGAGGCCATTGCTTCTTTTAAAGGAGCATCAAAACGCCTCGAAAAAATTGCTGAAGGATCTACAAGTATAGCCTATAAAGATTTTGCTCATAGTCCATCAAAAGTAAGTGCAACTACAACAGCCGTAAAAGAACAATACAGCAATAAACATGTAGTGGCATGCCTGGAATTGCATACCTATAGCAGCCTTAACTCAGAGTTTTTGAAAGAATATGAAGGTGCCTTAAAATCTGCCGATGAAGCTGTGGTATTCTACTCTCCTGATGCTGTAAAAATTAAAAAACTCGAAGAGGTTTCAGCAGCTCAAATAGAAGAAGCATTTAATCGAAATGATTTAATTATTTATACCAATCCAGAAGAATTTCAAGAGTATTTAAAACAAAAGAATTTTTCAAATTCTGTACTACTTTTAATGAGTAGCGGTAATTATGGTGGGTTAAATTTTGATGAGGTAAAAGAGTGGATTGAACATTAAAAATGTAACTCGAATATAGTATTTACAAAATCTTTTACATTTTTTTGATTGTTTAGAATGAGCTCTTGTTTTGCATTCTCAATATCTGCTGGAACTTTATCCTGACTTAGTTTAAATTTCCCTTCCCATTCTTTGACGTTAATTTCAAAACAATGAATATAAGGTACTAAACGATCCATTCTTTTATCATCAAAATCTAATATAAATTTTTGATCGGGAGCTTCTAGAAACTCGGTCATAGCTAAAATAGACTTTTTAACCCTAACGGGATCAAGTATTTCTTTTACCGTTCCTTTGGCGTGAGCTATGATATAGTTCCATGTCGGGAGTTGTTTGGTTGTGTAAATGGATGGTGAGATATAGGTTTGTGGTCCCTGAAAAATTGCTGTAATAGGATAATCTTCTTTTAATAGCGCTATATGAGGATTGTGTATATCAATATGTGCAACTAAGGTGTCTCCATGAAAAATTAAAGGAGCATGAGTTATAAATGGTGTTTTATCTTTTGCCGAAACTAGAGTGGCAAAAGGATATGTTCTAGCAACTTCTTTGATCGTGCTGGTATTGTAATCTTGATGGTGTTTTGGTGGATACACAGATTATACGTTAAATTGTTTTAAATGATGATCAAGGTGTTTGTATTGCATCTTTCCCCATTGTTCAGGGGTAAATTTTCCAAACATTGGATGAGGATCCCATTCTTTTTTATCTCTTTGGTTTGAAAACTCTGAAACAAGACTAAGAAGTGTTACTTTTTCTTTTTCAAACTCTTTTTGATCGACAACTTTTAATTTTGAATGAGTTGGCAAATTTTTCTTCCATGGTTTATCATTGTACATTGCTTTTTTGAAGAACAATTTAGCCAATAAATTGGGTTTTAGCTGTGGATGTTCTTTTTGTAAAGCAATCTTTAAAGGGAATTGACAGTGAAATAACATTTGTGAAACATTCATCTTGCCCCATTCAGGTATACTATTGTTAGAAAGGCTTTGAATACGATCTTCGATTTCATTTTGTGTGGTGTGCTCAAACAAAGATTTCATGTAAGTTAGATTTTGTTGGATAAAACAACTATATCCAAAAATAGTATATTAATTGAAAAAAATAAAGGCTAATCATACGATTAGCCTTTATGCATATTTTTTTTATATCTTTATTAACCTACTTCATCGAAGAATAAGCTTAAAAATCCATCGAGATCATCACTTTTAGTAATGTCTTTAGGAGTTCCTAAATTGATCATTAAAGGTTGGTCTTTAATAGTACCCATCAAAAAATATTGAAAAGTGGTACCCATTTTAAATTTATATCCTTTTAACTGTCCTCCAAAAGAGGTAAAAGTAACTTCAGTCTTAGAACTGTTACCTTCTGCAAATGCACTAATAGTAGCATTAAATACTTCATTGAGCATATCTGTGCTATAATAGTCCCACTTAATAGAAGTTCCATTGCAGGCCTGTAATTCATATACAGACTGAGCTTCACATCCTCTAGGAACTTGTATGTTATTTCCTACTAGATCTAAAAAGGAAATTTTCTTGTCCTGGCCATAAAAACTAAGTGTAGCAAAAAGTAAAACAATAGTAAAAATATTCTTCATAAATAGGTTAATTTGAAGTTGTTAAATTATTCATTTTAGAAATAAGGGTGCCCAAATATAGTAAAACTTTCATTTTCAAACAAATATATGTATTAAATATTGAGGAGTATTTAAAAAAACGAAATACAATTTTATAGATAAAATGCATAATAATACGTTGTAATTGAGATAAATAGTTTATACTTATAGGTAGAAATATACGTCGTTTTTTAACTATAAATTTTTAAAATGAGTGAACCAAATTCTTCATTTTCTATCAAAGAATGGAGTGAGAATGATCGTCCAAGAGAAAAATTAATCGCTAAAGGGAAAAATACATTAACAGATGCCGAATTAATAGCTATACTTATTGGTTCAGGAAATCGAAATGAAAGTGCCGTCACCTTGAGCAAACGAATACTTGCTAGCGTCGATCATAAAATAGATGCCTTGAGCAAGCTTTCAGTAAAACAGTTAATGGGCTTTAAAGGTATTGGTGAAGCAAAAGCAATAGCGATTGTAGCAGGATTGGAGTTGGGTAGAAGAAGGCGAGAAGAAGATAGTTTGATTGTGCCAAAAATTACTAGTAGTAAAGATGCTTTTAATGTTTTTTACCCAATGCTTGGAGATCTTGATCATGAAGAGTTTTGGGTATTGTTTCTAAATAATGCTAAAAAGGTAATCCAAAAAAAGCAGATTAGTCTTGGTGGGAAAACTAGTACAGTTGTAGACCCTCGAATTATTTTTAGATCTGCATTAGAATGTGGCGCTACTTCAATTATCTTAGGACATAATCATCCTGGTGGATCAATAGATCCAAGTCTATCGGATAAAAATATAACTCAAAAACTAAAACAAGCAGGTTTTAGTTTAGATATTATTGTTTTGGATCACCTTATTATTACCGAAAAGAATTATTTTAGCTTTGCAGACGAATCAATCTTATAAATATAGGCTGACTATAAATAAAAATTTGATTTAAATATTTAGAGTACAGCCGTAATTTAAAACCTCAATAATTCTTAATTTGTAATTAGAACTATGTTACTAATTCATGTACAAAAAGTTACACCAAGAGTTTCTTATACATTTAAACAAATCTGTAAACGAATTTTGGGGTTAGAAGTAAATTTGACCTCTAAAATAGAAACATTTATTGCGCACGACGGCCCTAAATTTTCATACGGAAAAAAGCCCTTAAGCAAAGAACTATATTTCCAAAGCGTTGATTTACTCTTTGAACATGGATTAAACGATACAGAGATACAAGTATTCGACTGGGAAAACACAAAATGCTTTTTTGAGATAAAGCACGCTAGTTCAGCATTGCCTTTTGATATTTTTGCTGCAACTTTTTATTTATTGACACGTTATGAGGAGTATTTACCACATGTAAAAGATGAGTATGGCCGTTTCCCAGCAGTAGAGAGTATTGCCTATACTCATGATTTTTTACAAGAACCAGTCATAGATATATGGGCATATAAATTCAAAGATGTTCTTTTAGAAAAATATCCCGAGCTTCAATTTGTAGATAAAAAGTTTGCAGTAATACCCGTTATTTCTGTGGATCAAACTTTTGCTTATAAAAATAAAGGAGTTTTAAGATCTATTGGAGGAGGGATTAGAGATTTATGGAATTTAAAATTTGATCAGTTTACCGATAGAATAAGAGTGAATCTGGGTATGAAAAAAGACCCTTATAATACATTTGATTTCATAATTGATCTGCAAAAACTGAAAAAAAGGAAAGCAAAGGTGTTGTTTGGATTGGGGGATTATTCGAAATACGAAAAAAATATTGGATATAATAATCCGCGACACCAATCCATAATCAAGCATATTGCAGACTATATAGATGTAGGCCTTAAGGTCTCGTATGATGCTATTAGTAATGCATCTGTATTAAATAAAGAAAAGCAACGCATTGAAAGTATTCTAAATAGAAGATTGTTATACTCGCTATGTTCTTTTTTTAAATTAAAATTACCAGAGGCGTATCGCAATTTCATTGAATTAGAAATACAAGAAGATTATTCTATGGGATATGCCGGATTTTCTGGTTTTAGAGCTGGTACATGCACGCCATTTATGTTTTATGATCTTGATTATGAGGTGCAAACCCCTTTGATTGTGTATTCTTTTTGTTTTACTAGCCTGACTGACGATGATGGTTCGAAAAATGAAGGATCGATAAGAAAAGAAATAATATCATACATAGAAAAAATAAAAAAAGTTAAAGGAGCTTTTATTCCTATCTTTAGTAATGTTACTTTTAGTGAATTAGAAGATCAGTCATATTGGAAATCAATACTAGAATTTATCTGGAATATAGATGATGAATAATATAATCAAACACATTTTTTTTGACCTGGATCATACGCTTTGGGACTTTGACAAAAATTCTTCATTGGCTTTTGAGATGCTTTTTGAGAAGTTTAATGTAAATCTTCAAATAGATGATTTTATAGAGAAATATCAACCTATTAATATGAAGTACTGGAAGCTTTATAGAGAAGAAAGAGTAAGTAAAAAGCATTTAAGAAGAAATAGACTTATTGAAGCTTTCACAGCTTTTGGTATCGAATTTCATATAGATACAATAGACACTATGTCTGATGACTATATTGATTTTTTACCGCTCAATAATTATCTCATAGACGGTACCAAAGAGCTGTTAGAGTATCTAAAGCCAAAATATGAAATGCATATCATAACAAATGGTTTCAAAGAAGTACAGAACAATAAGTTGGCTAGCTCAGGGATAAAACATTATTTCAAAACCATAACTAATAGTGAAGAGGTTGGAGTAAAAAAACCTAATCCATTTATTTTTGAACATGCTATAAGGGTATCAGGTGCAGATATTACCAATAGTGTTATGATTGGAGATAATTATGAAGCCGATATTTTAGGCGCCCAAGCTTTTGGCTTAAAAACCATATGTTTTAATTATCATAAAGAAAAACTACCAAAGCAGAATATTCAGGTTTCGGAACTTAAACAAATAAAAAAACTTCTATAGTTAGTCGGTACAACCTATCTGAAGATGCACGATGTAATTTGAAATGTGCAAAATAATTTCTTAGATAATTTAATAATTATCCAGATTATTATCATCTTGCAATCAGTTTAATAATATACCTTGTAATTTTAATGTAAAGAATATGCAGCGTTTTTTGTTTTTTGTAATTTTTATAATGTGTGGTGTGAATATATATTCACAAAAAAGTGTAAATGACTATAAGTATGTTGTAGTTCCTGAAAGATTTGGTTTTTTTAATGATAAAGATGCATATCAGTTGAACTCAATGACAAAGTTCTTATTCAATAAATATGGATTTAATGCATTGATGAATACTGATGAATTTCCAGAGGATCTTAAGGATAATGGTTGTAAAAAATTGTTGGCCGACGTTGTAAAAGGTAATGGGCTTTTTGTAACCAAATTAGCGATCCAGCTAACCGATTGTAATGGAATTGTTGTTTATACTTCGCCAGAAGGGACTAGTAGAGAAAAGGAATATAGAAAAGGGTTTCAAGAAGCGCTTAGAAATGCATTTAAAAACGTAGCCAGGCTTAATTATAAATATAATGAGGCAAATGAAACGAGTGAGGATGTAAAAAGCGTGCCATCAGATAAAAAACCGGAAACTTCAAAAGAGAAGAAACCTGAAGTTGTAGTGCCATCAGAGAATACACTCGATTTTACTTGGAATAACAAAACATATGTGTTTAAAAAGCAAGAATACGGTTATGAACTTTTGTCTAAGCAAGAAGAGACTCTGCTTTCTGAGGGGAAGATATATAAAATGAGCAAAGATAACAGCTATTTGGTTGATGCTAATGATTTAAGTGGCGCTGGATATTTTGACGGGTATGGAAATTTTATTCTTGAAAGAATTAACCCAGCAACGAATAAACTAATTACCGATACATTAGCTAGGCAGTAATCAAACTTTGATAGACTTCTTCTATAATTAATAATTAATTATAGAAAGTTATATAAGGACCTAGTAATTGTATTTATCACCCCATCGCGATTTTAGAAAAGTTCTAAATGAATTTTCGCGTTGATTATCACCGGGTTCATATAGTTTAGTGTTCTTAATCTCTTCTGGAAGAAATTCTTGATGGGCAAAGTTGCCTTTATAATCATGCGAATATTTATAATCTTCGCCATAACCGAGTTCCTTCATCAGTTTTGTTGGTGCATTTCTAATATGTAAAGGGATAGATAAATCACCAGTTTGTTTGACTAATTGTTGTGCCTTATTTATAGCCATATAAGAAGCATTACTTTTTGCAGAAGTAGCGAGATAAACAGCACATTGGCTTAATATTATTCTAGCTTCTGGATAACCAATGGTGTTCACTGCCTGAAACGTATTATTAGCCATGATCAGGGCTGTGGGATTTGCATTTCCAATATCTTCAGAAGCAAGTATGATCATTCTTCGAGCAATAAATTTAAGATCTTCTCCTCCCTCAATCATGCGAGCTAACCAATATACCGATGCATTTGGATCACTACCCCGTACAGATTTAATGAATGCAGAAATGATATCATAATGTTGTTCTCCAGTCTTGTCATATCTAACTGTATTTTGTTGTACAAGCTTAAGTACGAGGTCATTGGTAATTACAACCGGATCTTGATCTTGACTCATAACAATTAACTCAAAAATATTAAGTAATTTTCGGGCATCTCCACCACTAAGTCTTAGTAATGATTCAGTTTCTTTTAATTCTATCTTTTTTGTTTTTAGAAACTCATCTTCTAACATAGCTCTATTTAGCAATGCTTCTAATTCTTCCTTCCCAAAGGGATTCAGAACGTATACCTGGCAACGGGATAAGAGTGCGGGAATCACTTCAAAGCTGGGGTTTTCTGTTGTAGCTCCAACAAGGGTAATCCAACCTTTCTCTACAGCACCTAGTAAAGAATCTTGCTGAGATTTACTAAATCGATGAATTTCATCAATAAATAAGATAGGATTTTTAGCAGTAAATAACCCTCCACTATTTTTAGCCTTATCTATAACTTCTCTCACTTCTTTTACTCCACTATTGATTGCGCTTAATGTATAAAAAGGTCTTTGAGATTCTGTTGCAATAATATTTGCCAACGTAGTTTTTCCTACTCCGGGTGGTCCCCATAATATTAAAGAAGGAATGATTCCTTTTTTTATTTGCTGTGTTAGAGAACCATCATCTCCGATCAAATGTTCTTGGCTAAGATATGCTGATAATGATTTTGGACGTATTCGTTCTGCTAAAGGTTGATTTGTATTCATAATAACAAAGTTACAAAGCTTTATAAAATTTGAAATGAGAAAATGAATATATAAAGTCTTAATACTCTTAATCCGTAATAAAGACTGCCAATTTATCTGGTATTGGCATTTTGGACTTTTTTTTGATATCTTCTTCATATAATGAAAGGAAGAAATGATCATTTTAAGTTTAGTACTGGGGTAATAGGGTATCCTTTATTATTTGTACTACTCATCTGGATTGTATATTGGTTTGAAGTTCGGTTTGGCTTTGATTTTAATCATTTTGGCGTATATCCTAGATCTATTGTGGGATTACGCGGTGTCCTATTATCACCATTTATTCATTCAGATATTTCACATTTATGGCATAATACCCTGCCATTACTTATTTTATCTGCAGCTCTTTTCTATTTTTATCGCCCCAATGCCTGGAAAGTGTTGTTTATTGGCGTTTTTGTTACCGGAGTTTGCACTTGGTTGCTTGGCCGTCCTGCTAATCATATCGGTGCGAGTGGTGTAGTATATATGCTTTTTGGTTTTCTTTTTTTTAAAGGTATAATTGCAAAACATTTTCGGCTAACGGCATTATCTTTTGTTGTCGTTTTTATATACGGAAGTATGATTTGGTATATTCTGCCAATTGATCCCAAAATCTCTTGGGAAGGACATTTGTCGGGTTTGTTAACGGGTTCGGTGCTTGCATTTCTTATCAAAAGAGGAGTGGCCAAACCAATATTATATACATGGGAATCGCCAGAGTATAAACCAGAAGAAGATGAGTTTTTAAAGCACTTTGATGAAAATGGTAATTTTATAGAGCAATTGCCAGAAGAAGAACAGGTTGATGAAGAAATAAAAATAGTATATCAGTATAAGCCTGATAGTACTGATCAGAATAAGACAGAAGAAGAGCGTTAATTATAATCGTTGTCTTATCACTTCATATAAAAATACACCACAAGCAACAGATACGTTTAGCGAGCCAATCTCTCCATACAGTGGTAATTTTGCCAGATGATCTACCAATTTTAAAACCGAACTTGATATGCCTTTACCTTCACTACCCATAATGATTGCTGTAGGATTTTTTAGATTTATGTCATAAATAGAACCAGAAGCTTTTTCTGTAGCGGCTATGACGTTTATACCAGAACCTTGCAAATAAAACATGGCATCTTTGATGTGGTCTACTTTACAAATTGGTATTTTGAATACTGCCCCGGCAGATGTTTTAACGGTATCCGCACTTACTGGTGCTCCTCCCTTTTTTTGTATAATGATACCATGCACACCTGTACATTCTGCAGTTCTGATAATAGCTCCAAAATTGCGAACATCTGATAGTTGATCTAAGATTAAGAACAATGGAGTTTCTCCAGATTCTATAACTTGCATTACAAGGTTTTCAAGATCGTAAAAGTCAATAGGGGAGGCATAGGCAACTACACCCTGGTGGTTTTTTCGAGTAAGTCGGTTTAATTTTTCTATTGGAACGTATGAGAATGAAATGTTTTCCTTTTTCAATACACTCATAAGTTCTCTGGCAAGGTCGCCCTGTAATCCTTTTTGGACAAAAAGCTTGTCTATTGTTTTGCCTGCAGATATCGCCTCAATAACTGCTCTAATACCAAATATTTGGGATTCATTTTTCATAATATTCTTTTAATAAAAAATCACCTCCGTTAAGAGGTGATTTTTAAATTATTTGTGATCAATAATAATTATTGAGATAGTACCATTGTAAATGTTCCACCACAACAAGTAAGCGTTATTGGTAACGTTATTGTTTTAGGAGTAACACATGGAACAGCAAGACCACCAGCTCCAGCAAGGTCACCAAAATCAGAAGCAAATCCAATTATTGAAGCAGGGAAGGCTAAACCTTCTCCGCCAGTAAGACCACCAAAAGAAGGATCTATATCAACAGTTAAATCACCTCCACCGGCAAATCCAACAGAACCACCAACGATAGTAATTTGATTATCACCAGGGCCAGCGATTACCTCTCTTGTAGGGTCTGGATCGGTTAATCCTAGTGCCGTTGCAAGACCATTAGATGCTACATTGTAAGTACCTACAACATCATCAATTGGGAAAGCAGGACATGCTATAGTAAACTGGAATAAGTATGCTTGTCTATACCCAGCTTCGTTTCTAAGCTCATCAATGAAATCACCTGTCAACTCATAAGTCTGGGGATCATCATCATCAAGGTCATCAAATCCTAAAGCTACATTTTGATCATATGTATTACCGTCATCACCTGTTACAGAGGCAACGAAGAAAAAAGTATCTCCAAAAGTTACATCAGCTGCAGTAAGACCAAGTGGTGTAAAAAGATCTGAAGATGAGAAACTAATATCAGCAGGGAAATTAGTAAATGATGCTAAAGCAACTGTGTCTGTTTGAGTGCCGCCTAGATTAGCAGCAATTCTTAAGTCATAAGATGCTATATTGTTATTGGCATCTAATACTCTGAAACTAAATGATACATCATTTACATCGTCAACACCTACAATAGGAATTGGAGTCTCATCAAATCGTGCAAACGGAGCGCTTTTAGTTATAGAATTGCCTATAAAGTCTTTATCTTCATCCTCGCAAGATACTACCAAGATAATAGATAATAATAGCGCGAAATAGGCTAAATATTTATTTGTTATTTTCATCTTTCTTATTTTTTTATTAATCTAAATTATCAGGGTTTGTGTCCCAGAATGTTCTAACATCAATTGTTTTTTGATTGATATTAGAGTTAGCATTTACCTCTGCAGCAGGGTACAAGAAAGTTCTTGGGAAAAGACCAGGTACTTGTACATGAGTTTCTAAATCACTTGGGAAACTAGTTCTTCTGTAATTGTTCCAAGCTTCATACCCATTACCCCATAATGCAAGGTAATATTCTTTGATGATAACATCTAATCTTTCATTATCAGTAGTTGCAGCATCATAAAGAGCTAATGCTTCAGTTACATATGCATCTACATCAGCAGTTGTAGCTGCAAAAGCAGGATTAACCTGACTAGGTGCAAAGTTTAATACTTTGTCCATAGATCCTCTAATACCTTCTTCTAATAAAGTTCTTGGATCACCTGTAGTACCACTCATCAAAGCAGATTCTGCCGTCATGAATTTAGTATAAAACGATAGCATGAAAGGATAGATTCCTGCTCCACCAGCTCCAGCTCCCGCAGAAACAGATGTAAAATCATCGGCATCAAACTTACCACCGATAGGATATAAACCATAAGTAGCTCTTTCTATACCATCATTAGGCACACCAAGATTATCACCATGATCTCTACCAATATAACCATCGCCTATATAACAAAAGTTAAACCCAGGCAGACCTTCACATGGTAAATCATCACCAGTTGGATCATCATCTGTTTGTCTGTAGAAATAATAACGCAATCTTGGATCCGGAGTTCCTGACTTACCATCTTTAAATTGAGTCATATAATAGTTGTTCATGTAATCTCCGGCACCATCATTATCATAAGTAACAGCATAATAAGGGTGTCTACTATCTGTAGGACTTAATACTGTAGAGTATTGGAATTGAAAATCTTCTGAAGGATCATCAATTATTCCTGCAGCAAGAAGTGCATTAATCTCAGCAGAGAAATCTCCTATTCGACGCATTTGTAGATACATTTTGAACTTTAAGGTTCTAGCTAATGTTAACCATTTTGCTCTACGCATGTCAACACTACCAGGAAAGAAAAGTTCATCGTCTGGCATAATTGATTCTGGAGTACTGATATTAGCGATTGCCTCATCAAGAAGTAGTAACATGGCGTTGTAAATGTCCTGACCACTATCAACTCTTGGGCTAGGGAAATCAGTAGCATTTAAAGCTTCTGTGAATGGAACATCTCCCCAAGTGTCTACAAGAGTTACATAAGTATAGGCTTTTAATATTTTCGCCACACCGGCAACACCTAATATTCCTCTTTCTTCTGCAATCGGTAATAAAGTCTCTATATCTTTTAGAGTTTCTCTATAAAAAGATTGCCAAAGGTTTCTGTTTATATTTCCAGAAGTTAATGAGAATGGACCTGCATAAGGACCAAATAAATGTTGCATTCTCATAGTTTCTGAAGCCCTAACATTAAGTCCGTCTTCGTTTCCTTCGTTGAAGGCAAAGGCATTCGCAAATTGCAATGCAGCATTGTTTAGAAGCAAACTTGGATCAGCACTTTCTGGTACTTCTCTACTTGGATCATTTAATTGTTCCAGATCGGTTGTCTCACAACTTGTGACAATTGTAATAAGTAGCAGTGAAGCTAATATTACATTGAGTCTATTTTTTACTGTTTTCATTTCTAATTTTTTAATATTTTAAAAAGAAGCTTTTAAGCTAAACCCATATTTCTTAGATGATGGTGCAGTCTGGAAATCCAAACCTAAACCATTTCCTACTCCAGTACTAATTACTTCTGGGTCGAAGTTTGTACCATCTGGTACATTAGGAGCCCAATACCATAGATTTTGACCTAAAACACTAAATGAAAGTGAACCAAATGGTGTATTGTCTAAGAACTTCTTTGGTAAACTGTAAGTCAATGAAACTTCTCTCAATCTCCATACAGAACCATCATAGATTCCTTGTTCAGCTGGGTCAATTAAGTTTAAGAAATATACTTCATTTGCTCCCAATTGAATATTATTTGGGATTTTATTTCCTTGAGCATCTAATAGTGGTGTTCCTGTTCCAGGATCAGCCAAAACTCCAGGAATAACGAAAGTTCCTTCTCTGTCTTCTGTATCTGTAGTAACCCCTCTTCTTAATAAGTTGTTTATCGTATTAGATGAGAAATCACCACCATGTGTATACTCTACTTGTGCCATAAGGCTAAACCCTTTGTAAGAGAATGTGTTGATAGAAGTTGCTCTCCAGTCTGGGTTTGGATCACCAATGATTTCATCATCTAATCCTAAATCCGTACTTGCAATAATAGTTCCATCGTTTGGATCAATAATTAAGTTACCTTCATTATCTCTTACCGCAAAACTACCTCTAAGTACTCCTAAAGGCTCTCCTTCAATTGCGTAGTTACCTAAGTTAGAAAAACCAGCGATAAATACATCATCACCTCCAGGCAAGTCTACTACAGTACTTTCGGCAGCTGTAAAGTTGAAGTTAGATACCCACTGGAATCCATCATCAGAACTTTTGAATGGAGTTACTGATAAATCAACCTCAATACCTTCAGTTTCAATTTTACCAGCGTTGATAAATTGGAAAGTATTACCTGTAGATGGTCCTAATGTCTTTTGTAGAATTTGATCTTTAGAGTCTCTTTGGTATACACTTAATTCAAGATTTACTCTGTTGTTGAATAAATTAGTTTCAACACCAGCTTCAAGCTCTCTGTGTAATTCTGCTTTTAAGTCAGGATTTGGAGCCGTATTCAAGTTAGAGTTAGTATTTATAATACTACCTGATCCAGTTGTAAATTGAGAAGTTGCAATGTTAATAGCAGCTCTCGTATTATACGCTCCAGGGAAACCTGCAGAAGTACCATATCCAAATCGAACTTTCATGAAGTTTAAGATATCAGATTTAAATCCAGGTATTGCAGTTGTTGGTACAAAAGCAACCGATGCACTTGGGTAAAATAGCGAACGATTGTCTTGCTCTATAGTAGAAGACCAGTCATTACGAGCAGCAAGTGTTAAATATAATGAGCTGTCATAATCAAATTCTAACTGTCCATATAATCCAATAGTATTCTCTTTTACTATTTGACTTAATCTACTTCCAAAAGGATCTATATTACTCTGAGTTTGGTAGTTTGTATGATCAATGAAATCAAATACTAACTGTCCAGTACTAAATACACCAAACTTTTCAAAAGTTTCAGCATTAGAGTTAAATCCTAAAGTACCATTCAATCCTAACTTTTCAGTTAGAGATACACTTTTAATGTTGAATAATAAACTGTGATCCCAAATAGTATTTGTTGCAGATGTTGTTTTTAGGAAACCATTTTGCGCTTCTAAACGACCAACACCACCTTTATTAACGTAAAACTCTTGTTCTTCAACATAAGTATCCAAACCAACTCTGTACGTTAATGAATAGTTATCATTGAAATCATAAGTAGTACTTAAGTTATTATAGAAACGATTAACATTAATTGTTTCTTTTGCATTTTCTGCTAACCAACGAGGGTTATTTTGATCAGTTCTATAATATACATTTGCTCCTGTAACAGGATCTTGAAATGGTAATCCATTAAGATCTAAGTTTCTTGGGATAAATAATGTTCTTGTAAATAAAGAAAAGTTTCCTGTACCATTATTAGCCGAAACTGGAGGAGTAGTAAATTCACTTGTTGCAAAGTTGAAAGCACCTGCTACCGTAAACTTGTTGCTTAATTTTGCAGAACCACCAAGACCAAAATTAGTTCTAGTAATATTATTACCTGGTACATAACCATCTTCATCAGTATGTCCAAAATTAATATTGTAAGATACGTTTTCAGAGCTTTTATTTGCGTTTAATGAAGTTGTATAACCAAAACCTTGTCTAAAGAAATCTTTTACGTTATCTTCAAATGGTCGGTATTGAACAGTTTGTCCCTGAAATTCAGGGAATACATTTGCAAAACGAGCTTGATCGTAATGTGCAGGAACAGTGATGTTTCTATCAAATCTGTCTCCCCAGTTACCTACGAAAGCAACGTTTGCAGATTGATTTGCCCCTTGCCCATATGTGTTTTGATAATCAGGTAAACCAGCAATTTCGTTTACAAATACAGATTGGTTAAATGTAACTTCGAAACCTTTGTTTACTAAAGCTGTTGATCCAGTTTTTGTAGTAATTAGGATTACCCCGTTTCTACCTGCATCTCCATATAGTACAGTTGCACTTAAACCTTTAAGTACACTTACATTAGTAATACTGTTAGGGTCGATGTCTAAAAATCTACTTGATGCAGACACAGAACCGTTACCCGTTGTAACATTACTTTCAGCATTAGTACTAGTGTTAAAAGGAATACCGTTTACCACAAAAAGAGGTTGGTTATCACCTGTAATAGATACATTACCTCTAATTCGGATGTTAGTACCACTACCTGCAACACCACCTGATTGTACCACGTTTACACCGGATACTTTACCTGTTAATACTCTACCTATATCAGCTTCAGGTCTGCTCTCAATAGCATCATTTTTAAGTGTACTAACGGCATATCCAAGAGATTTCTTTTGTCTTGATATACCTTGCGCTGTTACTACAACTTCTTCTAGTTCAGAAGCAGAAGCTTCTAATTGAATGTTGATACTGTCATCATCAGCAACAACAACTTCTTTTGTTGTAAAACCTACATAACTATAGGTAAGCACAGCACCTCTATTAACATTAATGGTATAGTTACCATCAAAATCGGTCTGTGTACCTGTAGCAGTACCTTTTACAACGATGTTTACTCCGGGTAATGGAAGTCCGCTATTGTCGGATACATTACCAGAGATCGTTTTTTCTTGTGCAAACGATAGTTGCACTACAAACGCCAGAATTAGCGTTAGAATTCCACTAAACTTTGTTCTCATTTTATAGATTTATTTGAATTAGCCAATGCCAAAAATGATAATAAAATCTTAATAAACCAATTTTTTAGTATTAAAATTTAAATTATGCTTTACGTTGTATGCATAGTAAATAGGAGAGTTTAGTTAAAAGAAATGAATATGTTGAAATGAAACTTATGAATTGTTTTGTACTTGATGTTATATCTTTATATGTAGTACTTGGATCTTTTTTTTGAGTTAATGTTTTTGAAATTCAATAGATTATCTGTAATTGTTGTTTCTAATGAATGAAAAAAAGGCTTCTTAATATTTTAAGAAGCCTTTGATTTAATTCAAATTATGTTTCTGGTTTTATCTTTGAAGAAGTACTGGCCATTCGCTGCCTCCAGATCTTGTTAAGATAACGGTTCCTTGGTCTCCTTTAGAGTTACCAAATTCTATAGTCATGTCTGATCCTGATGTAGCTGTAATGGTGTATACATATGAAAACTCATCTTCTTTATCGGTGTCGACCTCAACAGTTTCAATTTTTCCTTCTGCGACTAAATTGGTGCAGTCCCATGTGACAAGGATGTGATCGAATGTAATTGCAGAAAACACATCAACATAACAAGCGTCAAATTGCCCGAAGCTTATATCTGAAGTAGAATATTCTCCTGGAGTATTGGTATCTTCCCAGGTTACCTCGCCGGTTAATGGGCCTGCCGGGCAATTACTCGTTCCTCCTGGAGCTGATACCAATGATGTGATTTGATAAGTGTACGTTCCTGCTAAACTCTCAGTGATAGCACACCCAATAGTGGTTCTGTATGTATAGGGGGAAGAAAAATAAGATCCTCCTGATACATTACCGCTTGCATCATCAACAGAAAAAGATCTTCCGTCTGTAAGTTTAAGTACAAATCTTAATGCGAAATCATCTTTTCCTTGAATTTTGCTTTCATCAACTCCGGTAAAAGAAACTAATTCCTCTGCGGTAAAATTAATTGTAGAAATAGGAACTCCTCTATCTCCGGGTTCAAAATCACTCGCGGTAAGTGTTCTTATTAAACCTTCTTCTGTAGAAAGATCATCATCATTTTCATCAACTACAAGATCTCCATTGGTATCTATTCTTGTGTTTTCTACAAAACGAGCATAAATTTCTACTTCACTTAATAGATCTCCATTACTAGCATCTTGTTCTTCAATAATTAATGTATAATCAGAGTCAGCTTCAAAAGATGTTGTTATATCGTTATAGATAAGTTTATTATCGATATCTATGGTTCTTAATATAGCTCCATTAGTCACTCCATCTAGTACTTGATCTACAGTTTTGTCATCACCACTACAGCCAAGTAAAAAAATGGAAGCTAATAATGTGCTATAGTATTTAAATATTTTTTTCATGTTCTTTAATTTTTTGTTTTAAACTACCAAGTTTTAAATATAGCTAACCATTAATTCGCGATTGGAAATGCTGGTGAGTCGGGATTGTTATCCCAAAAAACTTTTTGATTCACATCGGGTTTAGGATCAACTGATGAGTTGTTGGTGGTTAAATCTGCTGGATACGGAAAAGATCGTATGAAATTTCCAGTTGCAGGAAATGGCTCTATGTTTGGTTGTAATGTAGTTGGAAAACCGGTTCTTCTATAAAAATTATAAGCATCGATTCCATTACCGAATAATGCTATCCAATATTGTTCTGCAATAACATCCATTTTATCATCCATAGTTACGGCGGCATCAAAAATAGCTAGGCGATCCGCAATAAAAGAGTTAATGGCTGTTCCATCAGGTTCAAAGCTTAAGTCGCCAGATGGATCAAGAGCGCCAAATGTTCCTACTTTAGCAATTGATTTAGTTAATCCATTGCTTAATGAAGTTCTTGCTGCTGTTGTATTCATTTCTTCCATAGCTACTTCAGCAATCATAAAATCTACCCATGAAGATAGTAATACGGGTGTGATTCCTGCTCCCTGGGCACCATCTCCTTGAGATGTACCTTCAAAACTACTATCGTCAAAACGACCAGCAGCTGGGTACACTCCAAATGTTGTTCTTAAAAATCCATCTGGTGGGATCCCATCATCATCACCATGATCTCTACCCCAATATCCTTTATTTAGGTAGCAGAATGTAAATCCACCATCTATATAATGTTGTGGAGGGCTTTCTAAAGAACAGTTTAGCGTTTCTTCGTTAGGAGCAGCCTCGGCACCTGGTACTACGTTACTTTGTCTGTAGTAATAGTATCTGATTCTTGGATCGTCAGATTCAGACATTAAATTCATTAACCAATTAGACATGTATTCGTCGGCTCCATCAGCTTCATAGTTATTCGCGTATCTTGGATGACGATTATCCGGCTGAATTGCATTGGTTCCCCAAGAAAATTGGAAATCTTCACTTGAATTTTGAATATAATTACCGTCGGTTACAATCTCATTAAATCTATTAATTGCTTCGCTGTCAACTAATCTTCTTTGTAAATAGATTTTCATCTTAAGGGTATTCGCTGCTTTGATCCATTTATCCCAATCCTTATTATAGAATAGATCAAGGTTTGGTTCTGCAGATGAATCCTTGTCAAAATTGATTATGGCATCATCTAGTAGTGATAAGGCGGCTTCATAAATAGATGCTCCGTCATCAACTGATGGATTTAAGTTGCTGCTCCCTTGTAATGCTTCGCTATATGGTACATCTCCAAAAAAGTCGACCAATGTTACAATAATATAGGCTTCTAATACTTGCGACATGGCAAGATGTTGGTATAATTCTTCTTCTAATGTAAGAGGTTCTAATGCTCTCACATCGGCAAGAATACCACTGAAAGTTTGATTATGTAGATTTTGATCTTCAAAAACTTCACCTGTGGATTGATATGACCCACTCCAAACATCGTTAAAATCGGTTGGTGCATATACATTCTGATAATCTCTACCATTCATATTGTCTATACGGACAACTTGTGCTGCAATTGCTCCAAATCGTTCAACCGTTTTTCCAAAATCAACCTGAATTGAATTTAAGAATAAATCAGGATCCGATTGGTCACGACTTAACTGGTTTGGGTTATCTGAAAGGTCTAATTCTGTGGTTTCGCATGATGTTAATAGCAATCCTAGACAAAGGAGTGTTATCATGGAAACTTTATATGATATTGATTTTATTATTTTCATGATTTAATTTTTTTTTAGAATGAAGCTTTAATACTTAAACCATATCTTCTTGAGCTAGGTCCATTTAAGAAGTCGAATCCACGACCGTTACCTACACCAAGTCCTGCAACATTAGGATCAAAGTTTGTTCCGTCAGGAATATTGAAAGCGTCGAACCATAAATTATATCCCGTTAGGTTCATGCTTACAGATCCAAAAGGAGTTTTGTCTAAGAATTTTGATGGTAAACTGTATCCTAATGATAATTCTTGAAGTCTTAACACTGTACCGTCAAATACGCCTAATTCATCTGGGCCAAATAATACATTTGAGAAATAAAACGTAGAATTGTTTATTTGGATGTTGTTTTGAGAACCATCGTCACGTACTCCAGGAAGTATAAAACTGTTTTCACGATCTACGGTATCTGTTGTGAGACCACGACCTAATAATGTAGAAACTGTTCTTGAATAGATGTCTCCTCCTTTTACAAAAGTAAATAGGAAACTTAAGTTGAAATTTTTATAAGAAAATGAATTGTTGATGTTTAATAGGTAATCTGGATTGGGGTCGCCTATTATAAACGTTCCTTCTTCTTCTCTGAAGTTTCCGGCATCATTAATTATTGCATTTCCATTTGCGTCTCTTTGTATGCGACTTCCGACAATAACACCTAAAGGTTCTCCTTCGATTGCTGCGTTACCTAAATTTGAAAATCCTGAATATACTATGATGTCGGTATCAGCACCTAAGTCTTCAACAATAGTTTCATTAGTTGTGAAATTAATATTGGCATTCCATAGGAATCCATTTTGTTCTGGTGACTTTAGTATATCTGCACCCAGATCAAGTTCAAATCCATCACTCTTTATTTCTCCAATATTTTCGTTTCTAATAGCAAAACCTGTAGAAGGGTCTAGTGGTCGGTCAATGATTAGATCTTCGGTAATACGGCTATAATAAGAAACGTTTAAACTTATTCTGTTTCTGAAAAAACGCGATTCGATACCAAACTCTATTTCATTTAAACGTTCTGGTTTCAGATCGGGGTTTTCTTGTCTGGTTGGAATAGAATTTGTTACAATGTCTAATCCAGTGTCAGAGTTTTGAAAATACTGTGTGTCAAGATCTAAAGTTGCAGCAACTGGAAATCCTGTTGGGAAATTGGCAGAAGTACCATAACCAGCTCTTATTTTTAGATAGTTGATGCCATTTTCAGACTTAATGCCAGAAAAAGCTGTCGATGGAAGAAAAGATACACTTGCACTTGGGTAGAATATAGATCGATTATCAACTGTTAAGTTGGATACCCAGTCATTTCTTCCTGCTAAGGTTAAATAAAGCATTCTTTTATAGTCAAAATCTGCTTGACCATAAACACCAACGATGTTTCTCTCTTGCTTAAATTCAATTTCGTTTTGATTAAGGAAGTTAACGTGTCTAAATACATCAAATTCTACCTGACTACTACTTGCAACTCCATTACGTTCAAAGATTTCTCTTCGGGTAGTTGCTCCTAGGTTGAATGTCATTCCGATTTCATCTGTTAATGTGTAATCTCCATTAATGATAAAGTTGTGATCAAAAATAGTATTGATATTTGTCCAGGTTTGATACACACCACTACGAAGAGCTGCGTCATCACTTACCCCTCCTTTGTTTTGTTGATTGGTGTTTGCTTCAGTGTAATTATCTAGACCAAATCGATACACTAAATTAAGATTTTCGTTAAGGTCGTATTGCAATGTTCCGTTACCAAATACACGATTCGTTTTTTGTCTGTTCTGAGCATTGTTAACTGTCCATAGTGGATGCTGTATACTGTTATTTTGTCGATAGTATACACTAGATCCATTAATTGGATTTTGAAAGGGTAACCCAATTAGATCCACGCTACGCGGAGTGAAAAATAGCTCTCCAAATACAGAAGATCCAGTACCAAAAGCTCCATTACCTCTACTTGCAGATACAGGTGGAGTTCTAAAATCAGTTCTAGAATAGTTTAATGTATTAGAGATTGTAATTTTGTTAGTTAGCGTAGCTCTTCCTCCAAAACCTAATGTGTTTCTTCGTAATTTATTTCCTGGAGTAAATCCTTCATCCTCAAGATAACTGTAATTTGCATTGTAGCTTAATGTGTTATCTGGAGTTGTTCCTTTGAAGTTAATAGCTGTACTAGCTACAGTTCCTGTTCTAAAGAAGTCTTCTACACTATCATAAGGTCTCCAGTCATAGCGGGTACCGGCAAACTCCGGAAACGCAGCTGGAATCCCTGTTGCAGCAGCAGCAGTACTGTATGGATGAGCTAAAGTACCATCTGCATTGAATCCTCTGTTGGGATCTGAATTTATACCATTACCCCATCCGGCAACACCTTCTTCGTCAAAACTTGGTCCCCAGTTACTAAAGAACCATCCAAAGGCTTGGTCAAAACCATTACCATATTGATTTTGATAATCAGGCAAAGATGCAATCTCATTAAAGAAGAATGAAGAAGTAATAGTTACTTCATTTTTTTTAATTGCATTTCCGGCCGAACCATTTTTAGTAGTAATTAATATTACTCCATTACGTCCCGCAGTTCCGTATAAGGTGGCAGCGGCAAGACCTTTTAAAACGTTAACGCTTTCAATACTGTTTGGGTCAAGATCCAAAAATCTACTCGATCCCGAGTTTCCGTCAATAAAGTCATTTTGACTATTTCCGTCATTTGAACCTTGTGAATTAGTATCGCTGCTAAAAGGAACGCCGTCAACAATAAATAAGGGTTGGTTACTTCCGCTAAAAGAACTGAGACCTCGAATTACAATATTGGTACCGGATCCCGATAGACCGTTTTGTTGTGTGATGTTTACACCCGAAGCTTTCCCGAATAAAACCCGACCTATGTCACCTTCTGCTCTTTGCTCTAGTTGGTCGTCTTTAACTTCGGCTACTGCGTATCCCAGGGCTTGCTTTTCGCGTTTAATACCTTGTGCAGTAACAATTACTTCTTCTAATTCGGAAGTAGCTGCTGACAATTGAATGTTAATAGTGTTGCTCGGACCTACAACTGTCTCCTTATTGGTAAAGCCTAAAAAGCTATACGTTAGGATACTTCCTTCAGAAGCTTCGATGGAATAATTTCCGTCAAAATCAGACTGAGTTCCTGAGCTTGTTCCTTTAATAATGATGTTAACACCCGGAAGAGGTGAGCCATCATCGTCTGTTATTTTACCAGTTATGGTTTTTTCTTGCGCAAAAGAAATGTGCGCAACTAATGCCATGAACAGCATTAGAATCTGCTTAGTTAGTGATTTCATGTATTTTAATTATTAGAATTAGCCAGGCATAAAATTGTGGAAAAGAAATAACTATTTTATGGTTTTTTTGATTAATTTAACTTAATTACCTGCAAATGATTAGTTAAATTAACATAATTTAACAATTGTAATTAAATCTGCACAAGAAGTGATTTTTGTTTCTTTTTCCTGAAAAAATCTCATCCTGATCTCAGGGTTTTCTCTGGTAATTCTTTGGTTTTTCTTAAGAATTTTTTGTTTTAGGCAATGTGTTTTTGGGTTTAATTGAATGGTTTTTTAGATAATTTTTGTGCTTCAGTGAATTAGTTGGAGATTTGATTTTATGTTTGGATTCTTGTTATTCGACTTTATTTTCAACTTATTTGAAAATTAATCTCTTAGGATTTGATTTGCTGAAAAATATTTCTACCTTTGCAGCCCTTTAAAAAGGGATATTATAAAATATATTAATAATAGTGTAAAGCAAATTATGCCAACAATTTCACAATTAGTAAGAAAAGGTAGAGCCAAAATAACTAAGAAGAGTAAATCGGCTGCTTTGGATTCGTGCCCGCAACGCCGCGGTGTTTGTACGCGTGTTTATACTACTACTCCTAAGAAACCAAACTCTGCGATGCGTAAAGTAGCGCGTGTTAGGTTGACTAATGGTAAAGAAGTAAATGCGTACATCGGTGGTGAAGGACACAATCTTCAAGAGCACTCGATAGTATTAGTTAGAGGTGGAAGGGTAAAAGATTTACCAGGAGTTAGATATCATATCGTTCGTGGAGCTTTAGACACCGCTGGTGTTGAAGGTAGAACACAGCGTAGATCTAAGTATGGTGCAAAACGCCCTAAGAAGTAATTAAAAAACTTTAAGAAGAAGACATGAGAAAAAGAAAGGCTAAAAAAAGACCTATTTTGCCAGATCCACGTTTTAACGATCAATTAGTGACTCGTTTTGTAAATATGATGATGTGGGATGGTAAAAAGTCAACTGCTTTTAGAATTTTTTACGATGCAATAGATATCGTAGATGAGAAAAAACAAAACGATGAGAAAACTGCACTAGAAATGTGGAAAGATGCACTTTCTAATGTAATGCCTCACGTAGAAGTAAGAAGCCGTAGAGTAGGTGGAGCTACTTTTCAGATTCCTAATCCAATCAGACCAGACCGTAAAATATCTACTGCTATGAAGTGGTTGATTCAATTTGCGCGTAAAAGAAATGAGAAATCTATGGCTCAGAAACTTGCTGCAGAAATAATTGCTGCAGAAAAAGAAGAAGGAGCTGCTGTTAAGAAAAGAGTAGATACTCATAAAATGGCTGAAGCAAATAAAGCATTCTCACACTTTAGATTTTAATCAATAACAGAAATGGCTAGAGATTTAAAATATACTAGAAACATAGGAATTGCTGCGCATATCGACGCAGGGAAAACTACAACGACTGAGCGTATACTATATTATACAGGTGTTAGTCATAAAATAGGTGAGGTGCATGATGGTGCAGCTACTATGGATTGGATGGAGCAAGAGCAGGAGCGTGGTATCACGATCACATCTGCTGCTACAACATGTACATGGAACTTCCCTACAGAAAATGGTAAACCAACTGCTGATGCAAAAGGATATCATTTTAATATTATTGATACTCCAGGTCACGTTGACTTTACAGTTGAGGTAAACCGTTCTTTAAGAGTATTAGACGGGTTAGTGTTCTTGTTTAGTGCTGTTGATGGTGTTGAACCACAATCAGAAACTAACTGGAGACTTGCTGATAATTACAAAGTTCCAAGAATGGGATTTGTAAATAAAATGGACCGTCAGGGATCTAATTTCTTGGCAGTGTGTAATCAGGTTAAAGAAATGTTAGGTTCTAATGCAGTGCCTATCGTATTAAATATTGGTGACGAAGCTGATTTTAAAGGTATTGTTGATCTTGTAAAAAACCGTGCTATTGTATGGCATGATGAAACTCAAGGAGCTACCTTTGATGTTATTGATATTCCTGAAGATCTTAAAGCAGAGGCTAAAGAACTTCGTGGTAAACTTATTGAAGAGGTTGCTGCGTATGATGAAAACCTTCTTGAGAAGTATATGGAAGATGAGGATTCAATTACTGAAGACGAAGTGCACGCTGCACTTAGAGCTGCTGTAATGGATATGTCTATTATACCAATGGTATGCGGATCTGCTTTCAAAAATAAAGGAGTGCAGTTCTTATTAGATGCTGTATGCCGTTACTTACCTTCTCCTACAGATAAGGATGCAATTGTAGGTACTGATCCTAACACAGACGAAGAGATTTCTCGTAAGCCTGATGTTAAGGAGCCATTTTCTGCATTAGCATTTAAAATTGCTACAGATCCATTTGTAGGTCGTTTAGCATTCTTCCGTGCATATTCAGGAAGATTAGATGCAGGTTCTTATGTGTTGAATAACCGTTCTGGAAAGAAAGAACGTATTTCACGTATTTACCAAATGCATTCTAACAAACAAAATGCAATCGATTATATAGAAGCTGGAGATATTGGTGCAGCTGTAGGTTTTAAAGATATTAAAACTGGAGACACATTATCTGATGAGAAACATCCTATTGTTTTAGAATCGATGGATTTCCCTGATCCGGTGATTGGTATCGCTGTAGAGCCAAAAACTAAAGCTGATGTAGATAAGTTAGGTATGGCTTTAGCTAAATTGGCTGAAGAAGATCCTACATTTACTGTAAGAACAGATGAGGCTTCAGGTCAGACTATTATTTCTGGTATGGGAGAGCTTCACTTAGATATTATTGTTGATCGTTTAAAGCGTGAATTCAAAGTAGAAGTAAACCAAGGTCAGCCTCAGGTTGAGTACAAGGAAGCTATTACTGCTCGTGCAGATCATAGAGAGGTGTATAAGAAGCAGTCTGGTGGTCGTGGTAAATTCGCAGATATTGTATTTACTATGGAGCCTGCTGAAGAAGGTAAAACCGGACTTGAGTTTGTTTCTGAGATTAAAGGTGGTAACGTTCCTAAAGAATTTGTTCCTTCTGTTGAGAAAGGATTTAAAATGGCTATGAAGAATGGACCTTTAGCAGGATACGAAATGGATTCTATGAAAGTTACGCTTACAGATGGATCTTACCATGACGTAGATTCTGATCAGTTATCATTCGAATTGGCTGCTAAGCTAGGTTACAAAGCTGCTGCTAAAGCCGCAAGAGCTGTAATCATGGAGCCAATCATGAAACTAGAGGTATTAACTCCAGAAGAAAACATGGGTGATATCGTAGGTGATTTAAATAGACGTAGAGGTCAGGTTAATGACATGAGTGACCGTTCAGGATCAAAAGTTGTTAGAGCAATTGTTCCTCTTTCAGAAATGTTTGGATATGTAACATCATTAAGAACATTGTCATCTGGTAGAGCAACCTCTACAATGGAATTTTCTCACTATGCTGAGACTCCTTCTAATATTTCAGAAGAAGTAATTGCAGCTGCAAAAGGAGTTAACGCTTAATTATTACAGAAATGAGTCAAAAAATTAGAATAAAACTAAAATCTTACGATCATAATTTAGTAGATAAATCTGCTGAGAAAATCGTTAAGACGGTAAAGAGTACAGGTGCTGTAGTAACTGGGCCAATTCCTTTGCCAACACATAAGAAGATTTTTACTGTGCTTCGTTCTCCGCACGTAAACAAAAAATCCAGAGAGCAATTCCAATTAAGTTCTTATAAAAGACTTTTGGATATCTATAGCTCTTCTTCAAAAACGATTGATGCGTTGATGAAGTTGGAATTACCAAGTGGAGTTGAAGTTGAGATCAAAGTATAATTAGCTTCAGGTTTTGTTCAGTGATCCAAAAGATCACTGAGCAAAGTCGAAGTGACATGTCCCAAGCTGCGTGCAAGGGAAAAACGGCAAAAAATACATTTCAGGGTTGAACGTATTTTAGCCCTGTTTTTTTGCAAAAATCAAAAGAGAATACTAATTAATAATTAATAAATATGTCTGGGTTAATAGGAAAAAAGATCGGTATGACCAGCATCTTCGACGAGAATGGAAAGAACATTCCATGTACTGTGATCGAAGCTGGGCCATGCGTGGTTACCCAAGTCAGAACTGAAGAAGTTGACGGTTATGAAGCTGTTCAGCTAGGTTTCGATGACAAAGCAGACAAAAATGCTACTAAAGCGGCTCTAGGGCACTTTAAGAAAGCAGGAACTGTTGCTAAACGTAAAGTTGTCGAATTCAAAGGTTTTGATGAGGAGTACAAATTAGGAGATACGGTAACTGTTGAGCATTTTACTGAAGGAGAATTTGTTGACGTTTCAGCAACTTCAAAAGGTAAAGGTTTTCAAGGGGTTGTAAAAAGACACAATTTTGGTGGTGTTGGACAAGCAACTCATGGTCAGCATAACCGTTTAAGAGCTCCTGGTTCGATAGGTGCTGCATCTTATCCTGCAAGAGTTTTCAAAGGAATGAAAATGGCAGGAAGAATGGGTGGAGAAAAAGTAAAAGTTCAAAACTTAAGAGTGTTAAAAGTAGTTCCGGAAAAGAACTTACTTGTTGTTAAAGGATGTGTTCCTGGACATAAAAACGCTTATGTAACGATTCAGAAGTAATGAAAGTAGCGGTAATTGATATAAACGGAAAAGAAACAGGAAGAAAGGCAGACCTTTCAGACGCTGTTTTCGGTATTGAGCCTAATGATCATGCGGTATACTTAGATGTAAAGCAGTACTTGGCTAATCAACGTCAAGGAACTCACAAAGCTAAGGAGCGTGCAGAGATTGTTGGTAGTACCAGAAAGATCAAGAAGCAAAAAGGAACAGGTACGGCCAGAGCAGGTAGTATCAAGTCTCCAATTTTTAAAGGAGGAGGAAGAGTTTTTGGTCCTAGACCACGTAACTACTCTTTTAAATTAAATAAGAACTTAAAGAGATTAGCACGTAAATCTGCGTTAAGTATTAAAGCAAATGACAAAGCAATTACGGTTGTAGAGGACTTTACTTTTGATACTATAAAAACGAAGAATTTTACTGCAGTTTTAAAGTCATTAGGACTTGAAAACAAAAAATCTTTGTTTGTGTTGGCTGAGTCAAATAAAAATGTATATTTGTCGTCACGCAATTTTAAAGGTTCAGAAGTTATAACTGCTTCAGAATTAAGTACTTATAAAATACTTAATGCAAATAGTGTTATACTTTTGGAAGGTTCTTTGAAAGGAATTGAAATGAATTTAAGTAAATAAGAAGCCATGAGTATCTTAATAAAACCTATTATTACGGAAAAGGCTACTGCTGATAGTGAGGTGTTTAACCGCTATGGTTTTGTAGTTGATAAGAAAGCGAATAAGGTAGAGATCAAAAAAGCAGTTGAAGCTGCTTATGGTGTATCTGTTACTAAAGTTCGTACAATAAATGTTCGCCCAGATCGCAAAACTCGTTATACAAAAACGGGAATGATCACTGGTAAAACAAGTGCTTATAAAAAAGCAATTGTACAGGTGGCGGAAGGTGATGTAATTGATTTATATAGTAATCTTTAAGACTAAAAAATGTCAGTAAGAAAATTAAAACCAATTACCCCAGGTCAGCGTTTTAGAGTAGTTAATGGGTTTGACGCCATTACTACTGATAAGCCGGAAAAAAGCCTATTGGCTCCGAAAAAGAGATCTGGAGGTAGAAACAGTCAAGGAAAAATGACCATGCGCTATAAAGGTGGTGGTCATAAGAGAAGGTATCGTATTATTGATTTTAAACGTGATAAGCAGGGGGTTCCTGCTACCGTTGCAACAATAGAATACGATCCAAACAGAACTGCATTTATAGCGCTTGTAAATTACCAAGATGGTGAAAAGCGTTATGTTATCGCTCAAAATGGTTTACAAGTTGGTCAAAATATCGTTTCTGGTAGCGGTGTCGCTCCAGAAATTGGTAATGCTATGCCGCTTAGTGATATTCCATTAGGAACTATTATTTCTTGTATCGAATTAAGACCAGGTCAAGGTGCTGTTATGGCGCGTAGTGCTGGATCTTTTGCTCAGCTTATGGCTAGAGATGGTAAATTTGCTACGGTAAAATTACCTTCTGGAGAAGTTAGAATGATACTAGTTAACTGTATGGCTACCATTGGAGCTATATCTAACAGTGATCACCAGTTGATCGTTGGAGGTAAAGCGGGTAGAACAAGATGGCTAGGTCGTCGTCCACGTACAAGACCAGTAGCGATGAACCCTGTTGATCATCCAATGGGTGGTGGTGAAGGACGTTCTTCTGGAGGTCACCCACGTTCTAGAAAAGGTCTTCCTGCAAAAGGATTTAGAACCCGTTCTAAGACGAAAGCGAGTAATAAGTATATTGTAGAACGTAGAAAGAAATAATAAGATATGGCACGTTCATTAAAAAAAGGACCTTACGTTCACTATAAGTTAGAGAAAAAAGTAGCTGCAAATGTAGAAGCTAATAAAAAGTCTGTGATTAAGACTTGGTCTAGAGCATCTATGATTACTCCTGACTTTGTAGGGCAAACAATCGCAGTTCATAATGGTCGCCAATTCGTACCGGTATATGTTACCGAGAATATGGTAGGTCATAAATTAGGAGAATTTTCGCCAACACGTTCATTTAGAGGACACGCTGGTGCTAAAAATAAAGGTAAAAAATAATTTAAGTCATGGGAGTTCGTAAAAGAGAAATGGCAGAAAGAATTAAGGAAGAGAAAAAGCAAATTGCTTTTGCTAAACTTAATAACTGTCCTACGTCACCTCGTAAAATGCGTTTAGTTGCAGATTTAGTTCGTGGTGAGAAAGTTGAAAAAGCGCTTCAGATTCTTAGATTTAATCCTAAAGAAGCATCGCGTCGTTTAGAAAAGTTATTGCTTTCTGCAATTGCTAACTGGCAGGCGAAAAATGAAGACGCTAGCATCGAAGATGCAGATCTTTTTGTAAAAGAGATTCGTGTAGATGGAGGAAGTATGTTAAAAAGACTTCGTCCTGCTCCACAGGGTCGTGCACACAGAATAAGAAAACGCTCTAATCACGTTACTATAGTGGTTGCAGCAAAAAATAATACACAAAGCTAATATAAACTATGGGACAGAAGACAAATCCAATCGGAAATCGCCTTGGTATCATCAGAGGATGGGAGTCCAACTGGTATGGAGGTAATGACTACGGTGATAAACTTGCCGAAGACGATAAGATTAGAAAGTACGTACACGCACGTTTATCAAAGGCTAGTGTATCTAGAGTAATTATTGAGCGTACGCTTAAACTTGTAACCGTTACTATCACCACTGCCAGACCCGGTATTATTATCGGAAAAGGTGGTCAGGAGGTAGACAAGTTAAAAGAAGAGCTTAAGAAGATTACTGAAAAGGAAGTTCAGATCAATATTTTTGAAATCAAAAGACCAGAACTTGACGCATTTTTGGTAGGTTCTAGTGTAGCAAGACAGATTGAAAGTCGTATTTCATATCGTCGTGCTATCAAGATGGCTATCGCGGCTGCGATGAGAATGAATGCAGAAGGTATCAAAATCCAGATTTCAGGGCGTTTGAATGGAGCTGAAATGGCACGTTCAGAGTCTTATAAAGAAGGTCGTATTCCTTTATCAACATTTAGAGCTGACATAGATTATGCTTTAGTAGAAGCTCATACTACTTATGGTAGGCTGGGTGTGAAAGTATGGATCATGAAAGGCGAAGTATATGGTAAAAGAGAGCTTTCTCCTTTAGTTGGTTTATCCAAAAAACAAGGAAAAGGTGACAGAGGTGGACGAAGTGGTGGAAATAATAAATCACGTCGTAGAAAGTAATTTTTTAAAGTAAATTAACAATGTTACAGCCTAAAAGAACAAAATTCCGTAAACAACAAAAAGGACGTATGAAGGGTCTTTCTCAAAGAGGACATACCCTTTCTAACGGTACTTTCGGAATCAAATCATTAGATTCAAGTTTTGTTACAGCTAGACAAATTGAAGCAGCTCGTATTTCTGCAACTCGTTATATGAAAAGAGAAGGTTCTCTGTGGATTAAAATTTTCCCGGACAAGCCTATTACAAAGAAACCTCTTGAAGTACGTATGGGTAAAGGAAAAGGTGCTGTTGAGTATTGGGCAGCAGTAGTAAAACCAGGAAGAATATTATTCGAAATAAGTGGCGTGCCTTATGACGTAGCTAAAGAAGCTTTACGTCTGGCAGCACAAAAGCTTCCTGTTAAAACTAAGTTTATCGTAGCTAGAGATTATCAAGCTTAAAATTGAGAATTATGAAGCAATCAGAAGTTAAAGAATTATCTACAGCTGAATTACAAGAAGAACTTGGTAAAACGCAAAAAGCGTATTCAGATTTAAGAATGGCTCACGCTATGTCTCCATTAGAAAACCCTTTACAATTACGTAAAGTAAGAAGATCTATTGCAAGAATGGCTACAGAGCTAACAAAAAGAGAATTAAACGGTTAATTCTGCTGAAAGATGGAAAAAAGAAACTTAAGAAAAGAACGTATAGGAGTTGTTACTAGTAACAAAATGCAGAAATCAATCGTGGTTTCTGAAGTTAAAAAAGTGAAACATCCTATGTACGGAAAATTCGTGTTAAAAACGAAAAAATACGTTGCACACGACGAGAAAAATGACTGCAATATTGGTGATACTGTAAAGATCATGGAAACAAGACCTATGAGTAAAACCAAATGCTGGAGATTAGTAGAAGTAATTGAAAGAGCGAAGTAATTATGGTACAACAAGAGTCTAGATTAAAAGTAGCCGATAACACAGGTGGTAAAGAAGTTTTAGTTATCCGTGTTTTAGGTGGTACAGGAAGAAGATACGCCTCTGTAGGAGACAAAATCGTTGTCAGTGTAAAGGAAGCAACTCCTAATGGAAACATTAAAAAAGGAGCTGTTTCAACTGCAGTTGTTGTTCGTACTAAAAAAGAAGTGCGCAGACCAGATGGTTCATATATTCGTTTCGACGATAATGCATGTGTGTTATTGAATCCTGCGGGAGAAATGAGAGGTACACGTGTATTTGGTCCTGTTGCAAGAGAACTTCGTGATAAGCAATTCATGAAGATTGTTTCACTAGCGCCAGAAGTGCTTTAAAACATTTGAGAAGATGACAAAGCTAAAAATTAAATCAGGAGATACAGTACGAGTTATCGCTGGAGACAATAAAGGTCAAGAAGGTACGGTGCAAAAAGTATTGAAAGATAAAAACAAGGCGATCGTAGAAGGTGTTAACCTCGTGTCTAAACACCAGAAGCCTAGTGCTACTAATCCACAAGGTGGAATTGTAAAGCAAGAAGCTCCTATTCATATTTCTAACCTATCATTGTTAACTTCTAAAGGAGAAACAACTAGAGTTGGATATAGAGTAGAAGGAGATAAGAAAGTGAGATTTTCTAAAAAATCTAATGAAGTAATATAGTTATGGCTTATATCCCAAGATTAAAACAAGAGTATAAAGACAGAGTAGTGTCAGCTCTTACAGAAGAATTCAGCTATAGTAATGTAATGCAAGTGCCAAAGCTTAAAAAAATTGTTTTAAGTAGAGGTATAGGTGCAGCGGTAGCTGACAAAAAGTTAATTGACTACGCAGTAGATGAATTGACAACAATCACTGGTCAGAAAGCTATACCAACGATTTCTAAGAAGGATGTTGCTTCTTTTAAATTACGTAAAGGAATGCCAATTGGTGCTAAAGTTACGTTAAGAGGAGAAAGAATGTACGAATTTTTAGATCGTTTGATTACTTCTGCATTACCACGTGTAAGAGATTTTAGCGGAATTAAAGCTACAGGTTTTGATGGTAGAGGTAATTACTCTTTAGGAATTACTGAACAGATTATTTTCCCAGAAATTGATATTGATAAAGTAAATAAGATCTCTGGAATGAATATCACATTCGAAACTTCGGCAAATACCGATAAAGAAGCAAAATCATTGTTAACCGAACTAGGATTACCTTTTAAAAAGAATTAATTATGGCTAAAGAATCAATGAAAGCCCGTGAGGTGAAGAGAGCAAAAACTGTAGCTAAATATGCAGAAAAACGCAAAGCTTTAAAAGAAGCTGGTGATTATGAAGCATTACAAAAGTTGCCAAAAAATGCTTCTCCTATCCGTATGCACAATCGCTGTAAACTTACAGGAAGACCAAAAGGATATATGCGTCAGTTTGGAATTTCTCGTGTAACGTTCAGAGAGATGGCTAACAAAGGATTAATTCCAGGAGTAACAAAAGCTAGTTGGTAAGAATAAAAAATTAATTGGTTTAAGGTTCGACTAAAGAAGTCGAAAACCAAGACCATAAATTATATATAATGAATACAGATCCTATAGCAGATTATTTAACCAGAATTCGTAATGCAAATAGTGCTCAACACAGAGTAGTTGAGATCCCTGCATCAAAGGTTAAAAAAGAGATCACAAAAATATTATTCGATCAAGGATATATTTTAAGTTATAAGTTTGAAGATAACACAGTACAAGGTACTATCAAAATCGCACTTAAGTACGATAAAATGACAAAAGAGCCTGTAATTAAAGAATTACAAAGAATCAGTAAACCTGGTTTACGTAAATATGCAGGATCTAATGACATTCCTAGAATCCTTAACGGATTAGGGATCGCTATCGTGTCTACTTCTCACGGTGTTATGACCGGTAAGCAGGCAAGACAAGAGAATGTAGGTGGAGAAGTACTTTGCTACGTATATTAACAGTATAAAAGACAAAAGAAATGTCAAGAATAGGAAAAAATCCAGTAACTATTCCGTCTGGTGTCACTGTTGAAGTGACAGGTAATGTTGTTACTGTTAAAGGAAAATTAGGAGAGCTTTCTCAGGAAATCGACAGTGTTGGTGTAAAAGTTGAGGAAGGCCAGGTAGTTCTAGAAAGACCTAGTGATGCCAAAGATCATAAAGCAAAGCACGGTTTATACAGAGCTTTGATCCAAAATATGGTAGTTGGAGTTTCTGAAGGTTTTACCAAAGAATTAGAATTGGTAGGAGTAGGTTATAGAGCTTCTAATCAAGGTCAAAAATTAGATTTGGCTTTAGGATTCTCTCATAACATAGTATTAGACTTAGCACCAGAGGTAAAAGTTGAAACTATTTCAGAAAAAGGTAAAAACCCTATCGTAAAATTAACTTCTCATGATAAGCAATTAGTTGGACAGGTAGCTGCTAAGATCAGAAGCTTCCGTAAGCCAGAGCCTTACAAAGGGAAGGGAATTAAATTCGTAGGAGAACAATTAAGAAGAAAAGCAGGTAAATCTGCATAATAACGAAGTTATGGCATTCTCAAAAGATTTAAGAAGATTAAAGATAAGAAAGCGTATCCGCGGTAGTGTTAGCGGAACAGAACAACGTCCTAGATTATCTGTTTTTAGAAGTAATAAAGAAATCTATGCGCAAATCATAGATGATGTAACTGGTAAAACTATCAGTGCAGCTTCTTCAAGAGATAAAGACATTGCTTCAGCAACTGGAAACAAAGTAGAAATTGCAGGGCTAGTAGGAAAAGCTCTTGCAGAAAAAGCTAAAAAAGCAGGTGTTGAAACCGTATCCTTTGATAGAGGAGGATATTTATATCACGGAAGAGTAAAATCATTAGCAGACGGTGCTAGAGAAGCAGGACTAAAATTCTAAGAAATTATGTATCAGAAATATAAAAACGCAGAATTAGTAAAACCAAGTGGACTAGAACTTAAAGATCGTTTAGTTGGTGTACAACGTGTTACTAAAGTAACAAAAGGTGGTAGAGCATTTGGTTTCTCTGCAATCGTAGTTGTAGGTGATGAAAACGGTGTTGTAGGACACGGTTTAGGAAAGTCTAAAGAGGTAGCAGAAGCTATCGCTAAGGCAGTAGAAGATGCAAAAAAGAATTTGGTTCGTATTCCATTACATAAAGGTACATTGCCACATGAGCAAAAAGGGAAGTATGGAGGAGCAAGAGTATTGCTTATGCCTGCCGCAACTGGTACCGGAGTAATCGCTGGTGGTGCTATCCGTGCAGTACTAGAATCTGTAGGAGTGCATGATGTACTATCTAAGAACCAAGGATCGTCTAACCCACACAATGTGGTGAAAGCAACGTTTGATGCTTTATTGCAAATGCGTAGTGCACAGCAAGTAGCAAAACAACGTGGAGTTTCACTTGAAAAAGTGTTTAAAGGATAAATAGGAAACGATGGCAAAGATTAAAATTACTAAAGTAAAAAGTGCAATTAATCGCACTCAAAGACAAAAGAGAACCTTAGAGGCTCTAGGTCTTAAAAAGATCGGCCAGGTTGTGGAGCACGATGATACTCCTAATATCCTTGGGATGGTAAATAAAGTTAAACATTTAGTTTCAATAGAAACAAAATAATATAAGCACATGGATTTAAGTAACTTAAAACCTGCTGCAGGTTCAGTAAAAAATAACAGTAAGCGAGTAGGTCGTGGACAAGGTTCTGGAAAAGGCGGAACTGCTACTCGTGGTCATAAAGGAGCGAAATCACGTTCTGGGTATTCTAAAAAGATCGGTTTTGAAGGTGGTCAGATGCCACTTCAAAGACGTGTGCCTAAGTTTGGTTTCAAAAACATTAATAGAAAAGAGTATCAAGGAATTAACCTAGACACCCTACAAAAATTAGTAGATGATGGGAAGATTACAGATACTGTAGATCTTGATGTAATTTTAGCTACACGCCTTGCTGGAAAAAATGATTTGGTTAAGATACTGGGAAGAGGTGAATTGAAGGCGAAGTTGAAAGTCTCAGCTCACAAATTTACAGCCACAGCAAAAGCAGCAATAGAAGCGGCAGGTGGTGAAGCAGTAACCTTATAATAGACAATTCATGAAATTTATTGATACAATAAAAAACATTTGGAAAATCGAAGAGCTAAAAAATAGGATCTTAGTTACTCTAGGACTACTTTTAGTATATCGTTTTGGAGCACAAGTTGTACTTCCAGGAGTAGATGCAGCACAATTAGCCGAATTGGGTACTCAAACTCAAGATGGTATTTTAGGACTGCTTAATGCATTTACAGGAGGAGCTTTTGCTAATGCCTCAGTATTTGCTTTAGGTATTATGCCATATATATCTGCTTCTATTGTTGTGCAGTTGATGGGAATTGCTATTCCTTATCTGCAAAAATTACAAAAAGAAGGAGAAAGTGGTAGAAAAAAGATTAACCAAATAACACGTTGGTTAACTATCGCTATTACACTGGTTCAAGGACCTGGTTATATCTATAATTTATTTGCAACATTACCGGCAGAAGCTTTTGTTATTCCAAACCAAACCGTTTTTGTTGTGTCTTCTGTAATTATTATATCAACAGGTTGTATTTTTGCAATGTGGCTTGGTGAAAAAATCACGGATAAAGGTATAGGTAATGGTATCTCATTATTAATTATGGTGGGTATTATTGCTACTTTACCGCAGTCATTTGTGCAAAACTTCATTTCTAGAACATCGGGTGAAGGTGGTGATATAATTATGGTATTGATCGAATTAGTAATATGGTTTGTGATTATACTGGCATCAGTATTGTTAGTAATGGCCGTGCGTCAAATACCAGTTCAATATGCAAGAAGAACCGCCGGTGGTGGTTATGAAAAGAATGTTTTCGGATCAAGACAATATATTCCTTTAAAGCTTAATGCATCAGGTGTTATGCCAATTATATTTGCTCAGGCAATTATGTTTGTTCCTGGTTTTGTGGCTGCAAGTATGTCTGATTCTGAAGCAGCTCAAGGGGTAACTGCAGCGTTTAGTGATATTTTTGGATTGTGGTATAATTTGGTGTTTGCATTGTTAATTATAGTGTTTACATATTTCTATACGGCTATTACGGTTCCAACGAACAAAATGGCTGATGACCTGAAGCGAAGTGGAGGTTTTATTCCGGGTATTAGACCAGGAACAGAAACTGCTGAGTATTTGGATAAAATTATGTCGCAGATCACCTTACCAGGATCAATTTTTCTAGCGTTAATTGCAATATTTCCGGCAATCGCAGTAAAGTTGTTAGATGTGCAACAAGGATGGGCGTTGTTTTTTGGAGGGACATCACTACTGATTATGGTAGGTGTAGCAATAGATACTATGCAACAGGTTAATTCTTACTTGTTAAATAGACATTATGATGGATTAATGAAAACCGGTAAAAACCGTAAAGCAGTAGCATAATGGCAAAGCAACCAGCAATAGAACAAGACGGAAGTATTATCGAGGCATTATCTAATGCAATGTTTCGTGTAGAACTAGAAAACGGTCATGTTGTAACAGCTCATATCTCTGGAAAAATGCGTATGCATTATATAAAATTATTACCAGGAGATAAAGTAAAATTAGAAATGAGTCCTTACGATTTAACTAAGGCTCGTATAACATATAGATACTAATAATTTAATAAATATTGTTATTTAAGATTTTTTCTGTAATTTTGCAGGCTGAAAAAATCTTGTTAATGATACCTTCTTAAAAACGGTATTGATCGTTTTCAAGAATTAAATACAAAGAGATGAAAGTAAGAGCATCATTAAAAAAGAGAAGTGCCGAGTGCAAGATTGTGCGTAGAAAAGGCCGACTTTACGTAATTAATAAAAAGAATCCTAGATTTAAACAAAGACAAGGGTAATTATGGCAAGAATTGCAGGGGTAGATATACCTAAACAAAAGCGAGGAGTTATAGCATTAACCTATATCTTCGGAATTGGTAGAAGTAGAGCTAAAGAGATTTTAGCCAATGCCAAAGTAGATGAAAGTATAAAAGTTTCTGATTGGGATGATGATCAAATTGGTCGTATCCGTGAAGCTGTAGGAGCCTATACCATAGAAGGAGAATTACGTTCTGAAGTACAGTTAAATATCAAGCGTCTTATGGATATAGGATGTTATAGGGGTATACGTCACAGAGCTGGTTTACCACTTAGAGGGCAACGTACTAAGAATAACTCTAGAACACGTAAAGGAAGAAGAAAAACAGTTGCTAACAAGAAAAAAGCAACTAAATAATAAGTAGTATGGCAAAGTCAACTTCAAAAAAACGTAAAGTAATTGTTGAGTCTGTAGGTGAAGCACACGTTACAGCTTCTTTCAACAACATTATTATTTCGTTAACCAATAAAAAAGGAGACGTGATTTCTTGGTCTTCTGCCGGTAAAATGGGATTCAGAGGTTCTAAAAAGAACACTCCATATGCTGCGCAGCTAGCTGCCGAAGATGCTTCTAAAGTAGCTATCGAAGCAGGACTTAAGAAAGTAAAAGTATACGTTAAAGGTCCTGGTAATGGTAGAGAATCAGCAATACGTTCTCTTCACAACTCAGGAATAGAGGTTTCAGAGATTATCGATGTAACTCCTATGCCTCATAACGGTTGTCGTCCTCCTAAAAGACGTAGAGTATAATTTTTATCCCGAACCTTGAGTTCGGGATCTCTTTATATTAAAACAATAAGTAATCTAAAAGAGGAAAAATGATTATCGAAGGAAAGAGACCTTAATTCATAATCACCTCTTAAAACTAAATTATTAATAATGGCAAGATATACTGGTCCAAAAACTAAAATCGCTCGTAAATTTGGAGAAGCGATATTCGGAGACGATAAGTCATTCGAAAGAAGAAATTACCCTCCTGGTCAACACGGAAACAACAGACGTAGAGGTAAGAAAAGTGAATATGCTATCCAGTTAATGGAAAAGCAAAAAGCCAAGTACACTTATGGAGTACTTGAACGTCAATTCCGTAATATGTTTGAAAAAGCAACTCGTGCCCAAGGTATTACCGGTGAAGTATTACTTCAATTATGTGAATCTCGTTTGGATAATGTAGTATTCAGAATGGGATTAGCAAATTCTCGTAGAGGAGCAAGACAATTAGTTTCTCATAGACATATCACCGTTAATGGACAACAGGTAAATATCCCTTCTTATCAATTAAAAGCAGGAGATGTTGTTGGAGTAAGAGAAAAATCAAAATCATTAGAAGTAATCCAGAATTCACTTGCTAATAATAGCAAAGTATATGAGTGGATTACATTTAATAACGATACAAAGCAAGGTACTTTTGTGTCTGTTCCGGCTAGAATTCAAATTCCGGAAAACATTAATGAACAATTCATTGTCGAATTATACTCTAAGTAATAACGCTAAAGAAGAAACAACAATATGGCAATATTAAATTTTCAGAAGCCCGATAAAGTTATCATGATCGACTCAACCGAGTTCGATGGTAAGTTTGAATTTAGACCATTAGAACCGGGATATGGATTGACAGTTGGTAACGCTTTACGAAGAGTTTTGCTATCTTCTTTAGAGGGATTCGCTATAACTTCTCTTAGAATAGAAGGTGTTGATCACGAATTTTCTACAATCTCTGGAGTAGTAGAAGATGTTACAGAAATTATCTTAAACCTTAAGCAAGTACGTTTTAAGCGTCAGATTGAGGATATAGATAACGAATCTGTTACAATATCTATTTCTGGTCAAGAGCAATTAACTGCTGGTGATTTCCAAAAGTTTATTTCTGGATTCCAGGTACTAAATCCTGATTTGGTTATCTGTAATATGGATAAAAAAGTAGCACTTAACCTTGAAATTACTATCGAAAAAGGTAGAGGTTATGTTCCTGCTGAAGAAAATAAGAAAGCTAACGCTCCTATCGGAACAATCTTTACAGATTCTATTTACACGCCGATAAAAAATGTTAAGTATAGCATTGAAAATTATCGTGTAGAGCAAAAAACGGATTACGAAAAATTAGTTTTCGAAATCGTAACAGATGGTTCTATCCATCCTAAAGATGCGTTAACCGAAGCTGCAAAAATATTAATCCATCACTTCATGTTATTCTCTGATGAGCGTATTACATTAGAGGCTGATGAGATTGCTCAAACAGAAACTTATGATGAAGAATCACTTCACATGAGACAGTTGTTAAAAACTAAATTGATCGACATGGATCTTTCTGTACGTGCACTTAATTGTTTAAAAGCGGCAGAAGTGGATACATTAGGAGATCTAGTATCTTATAATAAAAATGATTTAATGAAGTTCCGTAACTTTGGAAAGAAATCTTTAACTGAGCTTGAAGAGCTGGTAAATGTTAAAGGACTTAACTTTGGTATGGATCTTTCTAAATACAAGTTAGATAAAGACTAATCCATCATAATTTGCTCCTCAAAGTGGGTTGTAGCAAGATGATGATTAAAATTAAATGTCATGAGACACGGAAAAAAAGTAAATCACCTAGGTAGAAAGACAGCACACCGTAAAGCAATGCTTGCGAATATGGCTTGTTCTTTAATTGAGCATAAAAGAATCAATACTACAGTAGCAAAGGCAAAAGCGCTTAAGCAATTTGTAGAACCATTAGTAACTAAGTCTAAAGAAGATACTACACACAATCGTCGTATCGTATTTAGTAAATTGCGTAACAAATATGCAGTTACAGAATTATTTAGAGAAGTTGCTACTAAGGTTGGTGATAGACCAGGAGGATATACAAGAATTATTAAACTTGGAAATCGTCTGGGAGATAACGCCGATATGGCAATGATAGAATTAGTAGATTATAACGAGCTTTATAATGCTGGTAAACCTGCTAAGAAGAAATCAACTCGAAGAGGTAGAAGTAAGAAAGCTAGTGCACCAGCGGCTCCAGCTCCAGAAACTGCTAATTCTGAAGAAGAATAGATGAAAAGTGTGAATAACACATAATATAAAAAGGATAAACGTTTGGCGTTTATCCTTTTTTTTTGAATAATTTTGAAAGGGCATTTTTCCACCTTAAACGGAAATGATAGTGTAAAATATATTTAGAAAAAAGATGAAATATCAATCTCGAAAAAAAGCGATTCTTTTATTAGCAGACGGCACAATTTTTCACGGTAAAGCCGTTGGAAAAGAAGGTAGTGCTTTTGGTGAAGTATGTTTTAATACCGGTATGACAGGGTATCAGGAAATTTTTACGGATCCTTCGTATTATGGGCAACTTATGGTGGCTACTAATGCTCATATTGGTAACTACGGTACTAATGAGGAAGAAGTAGAATCAGATTCAATTAAAATTGCTGGTTTAATTGTAAAGAATTTTAGTTACGAATATTCAAGAGTAATGGCAGATAGTTCTTTGCAAGAATTTTTAGAAAAGCATAATCTTTTGGCTATATCTGATGTAGATACTCGAGCTTTAGTGAGTTATATAAGAGATAACGGAGCTATGAATGCCGTAATATCTACAGAGGTTGATGATATAGATAAGTTGAAAAAGAGATTAGCAGAAGTGCCAGATATGAAAGGGCTTGAATTGGCTTCTAAAGTATCCACTAAAGAACCATATTTTTATGGTGACCCTAATGCTACTCATAAGATTTCGGCTTTAGATATAGGGATAAAGAAAAATATATTGCGCAATCTAGCTAGTAGAGATGCTTATATTAAAGTATTTCCTTATGATGCGACATTCGCTGAAATGAGTGAATGGGGACCAGATGGATATTTTTTATCCAATGGACCTGGAGATCCAGAACCTCTTACTCAAGCTATCGATACTGCAAAGGAAATTATTAAGAGAGATTTACCTTTATTTGGTATATGTCTTGGACATCAGGTCATAGCATTAGCTAATGGTATTAGTACCTATAAAATGCATCACGGACATAGAGGAATAAACCATCCTGTGAAAAATATGGTAAGTGGTAAAGGGGAGATTACTTCTCAAAATCATGGTTTTGCTATTAATAGAGAAGAAACAGAAAAACACGCAGATGTAGAAATCACACATGTTCATCTTAATGATCATACTGTAGCTGGGATCAAAATGAAAAATAAGAACTGCTTCTCTGTACAATATCATCCTGAAGCGAGTCCGGGACCAAATGATTCAACGTATCTGTTTGATCAATTTATCGAGAATATCAAAAACGCAAAAATTACAGCATAAAACTTTGATTCTTTGTATATAATTCTTGTTGTTTGATAACATCTTAATCTATAACGTTATAGTTAATAACTTGTAAGTAGTATTGCGGTTTTCGTAGTAAATTAAGGGATTTACAAAGGGCTTAGAATATGTTGGTTTCGTATATTGCAAAGAATTAAAATTATCCAACAAAAATTAAAATAAACATGAGTATAATTATTAATATTCACGCAAGACAGATTTTAGATTCACGTGGTAACCCAACTGTAGAAGTAGACGTGATTACTGAAAATGGAGTTTTAGGAAGAGCAGCTGTTCCTTCTGGAGCTTCTACAGGAGAGCATGAGGCGGTAGAATTGAGAGATGGAGGAAAAAGTTACATGGGTAAAGGAGTTCTTAAAGCTGTTGAAAATGTAAATTCTATAATAGCTGAAGAATTAATTGGGTATTCTGTATTCGATCAAAATTTGTTAGATAAAACCATGATCGATCTTGATGGTACACCAAATAAATCAAAATTAGGTGCAAATGCAATATTAGGTGTTTCTTTGGCCGCTGCTAAAGCTGCAGCTAATGAGCTTAATATGCCTTTGTATAGATATGTAGGAGGAGTAAGTGCTAACACACTGCCGGTTCCAATGATGAATATCATTAATGGAGGTTCTCATAGTGATGCTCCAATAGCTTTTCAAGAGTTTATGGTAATGCCAGTAAAGGCTGAGAACTTTACACAGGCTATGCAAATGGGAACTGAGATTTTTCATAACCTGAAAAAAGTATTACATGATCGTGGATTAAGTACCGCTGTAGGAGATGAGGGTGGTTTTGCGCCAACATTAGATGGTACCGAAGATGCTCTAGATTCAATTGCACTAGCAGTAGAAAAAGCTGGATATAAATTTGGAGACGAAGTGATGGTAGCTTTAGATTGTGCAGCTGCAGAGTTTTACGTAGACGGGAAATATGATTACACAAAATTTGAAGGTGATACAGGTAAAGTGCGTACAAGCGAAGAACAAGCAGATTATCTTGCAGAATTGGCTTCAAAATATCCGATCATTTCTATCGAAGATGGTATGGACGAAAATGATTGGGATGGATGGAAATATCTTACAGATAAGATTGGAGATAAAGTACAGTTAGTAGGAGATGATTTATACGTTACTAACGTGGAAAGACTATCAAGAGGAATCGAAAACGGAATAGCAAATTCTATTTTAATCAAGGTAAATCAAATAGGAACACTTACTGAAACTATTGCAGCTGTTAATATGGCTCATAATGCAGGGTATACTTCTGTAATGTCTCACCGTTCTGGAGAAACTGAAGATAATACAATTGCAGATCTTGCTGTAGCCTTAAATACAGGTCAAATCAAAACAGGATCAGCCTCTCGTAGTGATAGAATGGCAAAATACAATCAATTATTACGTATTGAAGAAGAGTTAGGTTCAGTAGCGTATTATCCAAAAGAAAAGGCTTTTAAAGTTAAGTGATAATATAATTGAATTGATAAAAAAATAGGCTATCTGATCAGATAGCCTATTTTTTTTGCGAATAATTTTGAAAATACTTTGTAAGGCTAAAAATCATGTAACGATTAATAATATATTAACACTATATTTCGTATTTTAGCGACCCTTATAACAAGCAAAATTCTAAAATAATCAAATGTCAAAAATAGCTACGTTAGAAATCGACGGTAAGAAACATGAGTTTCCAATAATTAAAGGAACAGAGAACGAATTAGGAATTGATATTAAAGCGCTTAGAGGAGCAACTGGTGGGATTACTACAATTGATCCTGGATACAAAAATACTGGAAGTTGTGAGAGTGCTATCACTTTTCTTGATGGAGAAAAAGGAATCTTAAGATATCGTGGATATTCTATCGAAGAACTAGCTGAAAAAGCAGACTTTCTTGAAGTATGTTTTTTATTAATTTTTGGAGAGTTACCAACTGAAGAACAATTATCAAAATTTGATAAAGACATCAAAGAGGAATCTCAGGTAGATGAAGATATGAAGAAAATCCTTGATGGGTTTCCAAAAAGCGCTCATCCAATGGGTGTGCTGTCTTCATTAACAAGTGCTTTAATTGCTTTTAATCCTGGATCTGTAGATGTAGATTCAGAAGAAGAAATGTATGGAGCAATTGTTAAAATTTTAGCAAAATTCCCTGTACTTGCAGCTTGGACAATGAGAAAAAGAAAGAGCCTTCCACTTGATTATGGTGATAATTCTCTGGGATATGTAGAGAATTTACATAAAATGATGTTTGCCAAACCAAACGAAACTTATGTAGCCAATAAAATAGTGAATGAAGCATTAGATAAATTATTAATTCTTCATGCAGATCATGAGCAAAATTGTTCAACATCTACAGTTAGGATAGTAGGATCTTCCCATGCAGGATTATTTGCATCCTTATCAGCAGGGATATCTGCGCTTTGGGGTCCACTTCATGGAGGTGCAAACCAAGCAGTGATAGAAATGCTTGAAGCAATAAAAGAAGATGGTGGAGATACTGCAAAATATATAGCAAAAGCAAAAGACAAGAATGATCCTTTCCGATTAATGGGGTTTGGGCATAGGGTATATAAAAATTTCGACCCAAGAGCAAAGATTATCAAAAAAGCTGCAGACGAAGTGTTAGGAGATCTTGGTATAGAAGATCCAGTTCTTGATATTGCAAAAGGATTAGCAGAAGTGGCGCTTAAGGATGAATACTTTGTGCAAAGAAAATTATATCCAAACGTAGATTTCTATTCAGGAATTATCTATAGAGCATTAGGAATCCCTACTGAAATGTTTACCGTAATGTTTGCTTTAGGTAGACTACCAGGATGGATAGCACAATGGAGAGAAATGCGTCTTCGTAAAGAACCTATAGGTAGACCTAGACAAATTTATATCGGTGAAAACCTTAGAGCTTTTAAAGAAATTTCTGAACGATAAACCGGATACTAATATAACATATAGGCGTTGAAGAAATTCAACGCTTTTTTTATTGAATTTTTAAAAAACGAATTAAGATTCATTGTTTTTTTTAATTTTTGATAATATTATAGTGACTTTTTTAAAGAAAGTTAGTGCAGTACAAGTGTCTATTTATATATTTGTGGGACTACTCAGGTTAAGAATATTAGTTACACTTAAAAACTTGATTTTTTGAACTTAAACATACAAAACGAAACCTCTAGACTTAGAGCTGTGGTATTAGGAACTGCGGTAAGCAACGGTCCTGTACCTAAACTGGAAGAAGCCTATGATCCTAAATCTATAGAGCATATAAAAGCAGGAACATATCCTAAGGAATCTGATATGGTTCTTGAAATGGAAGCAGTAGCCAAAGTTTTACATAAATATGATGTGAAAGTATATAGGCCAGAAATCATTCAGGATTATAATCAAATATTTTCAAGAGATATAGCTTTGGTGATCGAAGATAAATTTATAAAATCAAATATTCTTCCAGATCGAGAAAAAGAAATCAAAGCAATTCAACATGTAATCGATGAGATCGATCCGGATAAAGTCTATAAAGCACCATCAGAAGATATTCATTTTGAAGGAGGGGATATTATGATTCATAATGATCATATTTTTATTGGAACCTATAAAGGAGATGATTATCCTGATTGTATTGTTGCACGTACTAACATGAAAGGAGTCGCTTACATCGAATCACTTTTTCCGAATAAAACGGTAAAAGAGTTTGATCTCAACAAATCAATGAAAGATCCTAAAGATAACGCCTTGCATTTAGATTGCTGTTTTCAACCTGTGGGTACGAATAAAGCGATAATTCATAAAGAAGGATTTAGAAACCCAAGGGATTATGAATATTTAGTAGATTTTTTTGGCATGGATAATTTATTTCATATCGATAAAAATGAAATGTATCATATGAATTCTAATATCTTTTCAATTGCTGAAGATGTGGTGATTTCTGAAAAAAACTTTATACGATTAAATACCTGGCTAAGAAGCCTTAATATTACTGTTGAAGAAGTACCTTATTCAGAAATAGCAAAACAAGAAGGTTTATTGCGGTGTACCACAATGCCATTAATAAGAGATTAATTTTATATAGTAATAGTTTTATAAACTAGCAAAGATTTGTAGAACCAGTTAAAACACACTGTCTGCCTACAAAAAAAGAGTTAATATAAACAGATGAGACAAGTTACAGATACTATAGTAATGATTCGTCCTGTGAAATTTAGGATGAATGAAGAAACAGCAGTTAATAATTACTATCAAGAAGATGCAGGTATAGCAGATGCAAATACAAAAGCGCAACAAGAGTTTGATGCATTTGTGACGGAATTAAAAGACGTAGGGGTTAATGTAATTGTAATTGATGATGACCCAAAAAACGATACCCCGGATTCTATATTTCCAAATAATTGGATTTCTTTTCACGAAAATGGCGATATAGGCTTGTATCCCATGTTTGCCGTAAATCGTCGTAGGGAACGAAGACCAGAAGTTTTAAATCATATAGAGTCATCTGGTTTTGAAATTAAGAATGTTATTGACTATACCGAAGCCGAAGACGAAGAAGTGTTTTTAGAAGGTACTGGAAGTCTTGTTTTAGACCGCGTACATAGAAAAGCATATTGCGCTTTATCTCCTAGAGCAGATGAAGAGCTGTTAATTGAGTTTTGTGAAGATTTTGAATATACCCCGGTTATCTTTACCGCTTATCAAACTGTTGCAGATAAAAGATTACCGATATATCATACCAATGTTATGATGGGAGTAGGAGAAACATTTGCAGTGGTTTGCCTGGATTGTGTTGATGATAAAAAAGAACGTAAAAATTTAGTTCACCATTTGCAAAGTAGTGGTAAAGAAATTATTAAAATTACCGAAGATCAAGTAAACAGCTTTGCGGGTAATATGCTACAAGTTGCAGGTTCAGAAGATAAACGCTATCTTGTTATGTCATCGGCAGCTTTTAATAGCTTAACCAATGATCAAATAACTAAGATAGAAAAACATTGCGCTATCTTGCATAGCGATCTCAATACAATTGAAACATTAGGAGGCGGTAGTGCGAGATGTATGATGGCAGAAGTTTTTCTTCCTAAGGTATAGTATATGCTTTCAAAGAAAACAAAATATGGGATTAAGGCAATGACATATATTGCCAGAAAAAAGTGTGAGCATCCTGTGCAGATATCAGAGATCGCTCAAAGCGAAAATATTTCTCAAAAGTTTTTAGAAAGTATATTGTTAACCTTGAGAAAGAATGGTTTTTTAGGGTCAAAAAAAGGAAAAGGCGGGGGGTATTATCTTATAAAAGAACCCAAAAATATTGTTATGGCTTCAATAATTAGAGTTTTAGAGGGGCCTATAGCAATGTTGCCTTGTGTAAGTCTCAATTTTTACGAGAAATGTGATGATTGCCCTGATGAAGAACGCTGCGCTGTACATGGCTTAATGATAGAGGTAAGAGATAGCACTTTAAAAGTATTAGAAAATAAAACCTTGGCCGATTTTACGAATTAGCGCATTACTTTTTTGCTACTCTTTTATACATATAGGGACCAGTGATTTTTCCCCAAATTTGTTTTCCTTTTTTGTCATAACCTTTATTCCAGATTGATATTTTGTCACTACTAATTACAAAATTACTAGAAATATATTCAATATAGTTTATAGAGCTGGAGCAAGATTTCTTCTTTGTTTTTCCTGTATATATTGTTGATGTATTCTTTTCAAAATATACTTGACAACCTTTACGTATTTCTAAGCTATCAAGAGTTAGTTGATTGAAAAGGTGTTTGTTGTTTAATATATTTTTATAGTCCTTAGCATTCCGTATGATATAGCTTGTATTTATAAAAGTGAAAGAATCTAACCTCTCATAACTCAATATTCTCTGACTATAGATATAGTCGTTTTCTTTTGCATCCGATACTTCAGAATATATCCAGTATCCAGGTCTATCTTTCCAAATTCTTATGTTAGTTAGATTGAGATGGGCAAAACCAGAATCATTTTTGGCTTGCTCTATATTAGAAAATTCACCGACTAAAGACGATACCAGGTTATGCAATTCAAGATCCTTAACAACCTCCGAATTACAACTAATTAGAAGAGGGAATAAAAAAACAATACGTAATAATTGTTTCATTTAGCGGTTTTGTTAAAGATATGAAAAAAAGCAAAAAGAAGCAATTTATCGATAAAACTAAACGTTTTGTCCTAGTAAAATCAATTTTTCAACGCAATTTTGCGTATCATCCCTCCAAAAATAAAAAAATGGAAAGGGATCATTAAGTACCAATATGCTCTTCCCCAAATACCCTTGGGTCTAAATGTAGCTGTTTGATGTAAAACGTTTTTTTCATCGATATCAAATTCTAACCAAGCTTCACCCGGAACTTTCATTTCTGCAAAAAGTAATAATCGTTTATTGGTTTTATCAGCAACTAATACCCTCCAAAAATCCAGGGCATCTCCAGAAAAAATTTTATCAGGGTGAGTTCTTCCTCTTCTAAGACCAACTCCCCCAAAAAATTTATCTAGCTGCCCTCTTATTTTCCACATCCAATCTCCATAATACCATCCAGTTTTGCCTCCAATAGCCCAGATACGATCAATCACTTTTTCTGGGTTAGCAACTTTAATTTTTTTCTTATCTGTAAGACAACCACGTTTAGGCACAGTAATGTAGCGTTGAATGTTCTTTTCAAATCGTCCACTAATCATTGAATCTTTCCAACTTGATACAACTTGGTTTTGCTCAATCTTAATAAATGCTAATTCCAATGCTTTGGTATATGACATTGGAGAAAACCCTAATAATTCTTGTAAACGATTATCATTTGCGATCACGGGTATTGTCATACTATCAACTAAGTTTAATGCTAATTTGTATGATGTTGAAGTAACAAAATATAACCAATACGAAGATAGTTTTGGAGTCATTATAGGCACAGTAATAATATAGGTCTTGATTCCTCTAACCTTTGCGTATAATTTCAGCATTTGTTTATAGGTTAAAATATCTGGACCACTAATATCAAAAGATTCATTGTAGCATTTTTTGTTACCCAATACTCCGGTCATAAAGCTAAGAACATCTCTGATGGCTATAGGCTGGGTTTTGGTGTTTACCCATTTTGGCGTGATCATAATCGGTAATTTTTCACATAAATCACGAATAATTTCAAAAGAAGAACTCCCAGAACCAACAATGATTCCGGAGCGCAATACGGTTAGATTGTAACTGCCTTTATATAAGGTTTCTTCTACATTTTTTCTGGACCATAAATGTTTAGAAAGATTTTTTTCATTTACAATTCCGCTTAAATAAACAACTTGTTTGATATTTGTATTCTCTACATAAGCATTGAAATTCTGAGCTGATATTTCTTCTTTTTGATCAAAATCATGAGTAGAAGAGCTCATAGAGTGAATTAAGTAATACGCAAAATCAATGTTTTTTGGAAGTTTGTTTGGGTTTGGGTTTTCAAGAAAGTCAATCTCTATGATCTCAATCTCATTCCTCATTTCTAAATCAATAGAAAGCCTATTTTTATCTCGAACACAGCAAATCACTTCGTGGCCAGCTTCTAATAATAAAGGTAACAACCTCAATCCTATATATCCATTGGCTCCAGTAAGAAGAATACGCATTTTTTTAGTATAAGTTACGAAGAAATTAATTGTTTGTAAAAACTTCTATAGCTGGCAAAGCATTAAAATTAAAATCAAAAAGACATTGATTCTCCCAAGATGATCCATTGGTAGAAGTGTTTTCATTACCAGTAAAAGCAATCCAATCTGGTGCCCAATAGCAAAAGCCAATTCCATGATTATTTGGAATATTTTTAAGAACATTTACTATCCATTTTAAATATTCTTTTTGCCCATCTGGAGTAGCAGGAAATCTTGATAAAATTTGATCTTTTTGCCCTATAAAGTTGGTTTGGTTGTCATTCCAGTCAAAGGTAAATGGATATGATATCTCGGTTAACAAAATATCTTTATTATAAGTAGTGGCTAGGTCATTAATATTATTTTGAAAATCGGTTAAATCCTTACCGTGAAATTGGGGGTAATATGACAGTCCGATAATGTCATAATTACCTTTGTTTTCTTCAAATTTTTCAAAAAACAACTTTGCATCTTTAAATCCTGCTACATGAATCATAGTTTTAATAGTACTATCTACTTCTTTTATTGCTGCATATGCTTCGTTAGATAACATTACGTAAAAAGACCAATTGTCAACAAATTCATCCCATACTTTTCCGTAATTCCATAAAAAGCCAGAATTAGTTTCGTTACCTATCTGAACAAAACTAGGAGGTGTTCCTTGATTTTTTAATTCTTGGATCACTTGTTTTGTATAGTTATAAACCGCATTTTTTATTTCAGAGTTGGTCATGGTATTCCAGGACTTTGGAGGTATTTGGTTTCCAGGATCGGCCCACGTATCAGAATAATGAATGTCTAAAAGAAAATCTGCGTTTTTCGATTTGATCTTTAAGGCATATTCTTTTACTTTTTCCAAAGAGTTTATTCCATTTTCTGGAGTATGCCATAGACGTAAACGTATTAGATTTGTTCCTTTGGAAGTAACATATTCTAGTATATCAACAGGATTTCCTTCTTGATCATTATAATTTAAATTATAAGATTGCAATTCAGACTGAAATGATAAATCCATTCCGGTATAGAACGTTTTTTCTTCTATAGGATTAAGATTTATAGCCTCTTCTGGCTTAACATCATCACCAGAACATCCTATACATAGTAAAAGCCATAAAAATGAAGTAGCAGTTTTTTTCATAAATCCTGGATGTTTGTTTTTTGATGATCTGTTTTGTAGTTCAGTATTTTCTTAACGAATGCATTGATTGCTTTGTCTTTTTTGGAAACTCTAAATTTTATAAAATAATGATCTATATAGATTGAATATTCTTCAGCCTTGCCCTTGTAAAGATTTAGTTTATAATAGGGAATTACCAAAAGATACGTTTCTAGGCGTACACCAAAACCAACCAAAATTCCCTTTGGACGTAGCTCTATATTGCATGTTTTAATACTGTTGTCTAGAATTAGTAAATTGTGTATTTGTATGCTACTTCCGGTAATATGAAGTTTAGGTGATCCAATTCCGTTAAGTTTTAGTCGCTCTATTAATGAAAACGGGGGTCCAACCTTATCATTAATTTTTCGAGTTAACTCTGGGTCTTTATAGGAGTTATTAACCAGCATTCTTTTTTACTAAAGATAACGAAATCGTATTAAAACACGTAGTGAGAGACTATTATTTCTATTATCTTTGCAGCTTAATTAAGTGAAACTTATCCCGCTGCAGAGCGGGATCTTATTTTAATGATCTTTTATTTATCAATATGAGTTTACAACATACCATTTCAGAACATGTAAAAACAGCGATACAAGAATTGTATAGTGCTGATCTGGAATCTGTAGAATTACAAGCTACTCGAAAAGAATTTGAAGGGGATATTACCGTAGTGATATTTCCAATGCTTCGTATAGTTAAAGGAAATCCTGTTCAAATAGGAGAAGCAGTAGGTAAGCATCTTGTAAACAATGTAGATGAAATTAAGGGCTATAATGTTGTAAAAGGGTTTCTAAACCTTGTAATTTCAGATTCTTATTACCTTGATTTTTTTGCAAGTATAAAAGATGATGGTCGCTTTGGATATGGTACCGCTAAAGAAGGGGATAAAGCTGTAATGGTCGAATATTCATCTCCGAATACCAATAAGCCATTGCACTTAGGTCATGTTAGAAACATTCTTTTAGGATATGCTGTAGCCGAAATTATTAAGGCTAGTGGGAAAAAGGTGTATAAAACCCAAATTATAAACGATAGGGGGATACATATTTGTAAAAGTATGCTTGCCTGGCAAAAATTTGGTGAGGGAGAAACTCCAGAATCTACTGGGCTAAAAGGAGATAAACTTGTAGGTAACTACTATGTAAAGTTTGATCAGATATATAAAACTCAAATAGAAGAATTGGTAGCTCAAGGAAAAGCTAAAGAAGAAGCTAAAAAAGAAGCGCCAATCTTAATTGAAGCCCAGGAAATGCTGCGTAAATGGGAAACTGCCGATCCAGAAGTGGTTAAACTCTGGAAAATGATGAATGAATGGGTATATGAAGGATTTGATCAAACCTATAAAACTATTGGGGTAAATTTTGATAGCTATTATTATGAAAGTAATACCTATTTGTTAGGAAAAGATAACATTGAAGAAGGTCTTACAAAGGGGGTTTTCTTCAAAAAAGAAGATGGATCTGTATGGTGCGATCTAACCGATGAAGGACTTGATGAAAAATTAGTATTGCGTAGCGACGGTACGGCTGTATACATGACACAGGATATAGGTACTGCCATACAACGGGTTAAAGATAATCCTGATGTAGGTGGAATGATTTATACTGTTGGTAATGAACAAGATTATCATTTTAAAGTACTGTTTTTAATTTTAAAGAAGTTAGGATATGACTGGGCAAAGCATTTACATCACTTAAGCTATGGTATGGTAGATTTACCAAGTGGTAAAATGAAGAGTAGGGAAGGTACCGTGGTAGATGCAGATGATTTGATGGTCGAAATGACTGAAACCGCAGAAGAAGCTTCAAAAGAGTTAGGGAAATTAGAAGGATATAGCGAAGAAGAAAAACAAGAGATATACAAAACTATTGGTTTAGGGTCTTTGAAATATTATATACTTAAAGTAGATCCTAAAAAAAGAATTCTTTTTAATCCAGAAGAATCTGTTGATTTAAAAGGAAATACAGGATCATTTATTCAATATACCTATGCAAGGATACAAGCGATTCTTCGTAAAGCAGATTTTGATTATACAAAAGCATGTAATGATATAACGCTTCAGCCTAAAGAAAAAGAACTCATTAAGCAGCTTGAACTGTATCCTGAGATTATACAAAATGCAGCAGATGAGCTCAGTCCTGCAATAGTTGCGAATTATACATATGATCTGGTAAAAAGTTATAATTCCTTCTTTCAGAATGTTCCCATATTTGGGGCCGATTCTGATCAGGAAAAAAACTTTAGAGTACAACTTTCAAACTCTGTAGGAAATACAATTAAATCTGCATTTCAACTATTAGGAATAAATGTTCCTGATCGAATGTAATCAGACCTGGTTTGACCTTTTAATATGTAATTATTGTTGATTAAATATACCATATGTCTAAAATTTAGTGATTTTAGCCATAATGAGTTGAAAAAATAGAGGTTAGCTGTTGTATAAGTTGTCAGTTTTTATATTTTAGTAGTATGAAGCATCGAATAAGTAGAGCAACTGATATCGATTTACCGTTAATGCAACGTTTATTTTATCAAACGGTGACTACTTATGGTTCAATGTTATTTACAAAATCTGAGATTAAAATATATTCTCGATTGGCTACAAATAAATTGTACTGGCAAAAAAAGTTTAAAAAAGACTTTATTTATAATGCAAAGCTGAATGGAGAAATAGTAGGATCCTTTTCAATGGATACGTTTGGGAACATTGAATATGTTTTTGTACATCAGAATTATCAAGGGCATGGCATTGCAACAGACTTATATAAAACCATAGAAGAAGTAGCTAAACAAAATAATATCAATACGCTTACGACTCAGATCAATATCTTTACCAAACCTTTTTTTGAAAAAAGTGGATTTGAGATTATTAAGAATGAAGTAGAGGTTGTTGGAGGAGAAAAAATTGTAAGCTATAGTGGGGTAAAAAAAATCTAAAAGTTTATTCGGACTACGGCGTTAGGGGTAAACCCTAATCCAAATTCTTTAATTTCTTCTACATTGTTTTCAGAATTTATTTTATAGTAATCATTAACCGTATTTTTTTTACTCAATATATTCCATATTGAAATCCCTGCAAGTCCGGTGATTTTTTTTCCTAATTTGAAATTATAAGTAGCCGAAGCATCCCAACGGATATAGTCATCTAGTGTGTCACTGTTTGGATCTTGATAGTTAATGATGTTACTTTCTATTTCGTTACCGGGAATAGGTCTGGTGGTTGGCTTGCCGCTATGCCAATTTAAACCACTTGAGAGTTTAAGTTTTTCTAATGTGTATGTAACGGCTAGATTGATATTATGAGTTATGTCTATGTTATTCGGAAAATCAATCTCAAATAAATTATTAAAAGTATAATCGCTTTTACCATACGAATAGCTAAACCAAGTACTGAAGCTTTTAAACCTTTTATTGATTAAAAAATCAATTCCTTTTACGGTGTAACTTCCATGGTCTTGTGAAAATTCAAATTGATTTTGAAACCCTTGACTTTGGGTTATGATGCCATCAACATTTTTATAATACAGTTCAGAGCTAATTAACCAATTATTATGATTGTAACTTAGTCCAAGCGATATTTGCTTGCTTTTAAGAACAGGAATATTTTGCTCATTAGAAAGTACCCATTTCCGGTTTTCTACGCCTAAAAAATCATTCTGAGATTCAATAATTTGAGAAGTTACCTGGCTTTTTAACTCCCCAAGAGCTTCAATTGTAAAATGATTATAAAATCTGTGATTAAAACTTATGCGGGGTTCAAATACATAATCATTAAGCTTGTCAAAATGATTAATACGAGCGCCTAGATTAAGATGGGTGTTGTTATTCTTTGATTTATATTCAATTTCAGAAAAGATGCTATTTGTGCGAATTACTTCTTTAGTCAAATCCCTAAATGTGGGGTTGTTTACATCTCTTAGATTAGATATACCAGTCTCATTAAATTGATACCCGGTTTTAAGATTGAAATGTCTATTTAGCTTGAGCAGATTATTTACTTTAATACCGTTTTCTAATACTTCGTTTTCTTGTAATAAACGCTGATCATTTATTATATCCGAATTTATCGCTTCAAGTCCATAATTGGTACCATAAATTAACACTTCACTTTTAAAAGAATCATTCCAGTTTCTTTGGTATGAGATGCCGGCCGCGCTATTATTTTGTTTGATACTACTTTCTCTAGTGATATTGATTTGATCAATTAAGGTGTTTTCTTGGAAAATAAGATTGTTTCTTATAATTAAGGCGTTAATTTTTAATAGATCTTTTGGACTTAACTGATACAACCATCGTAAACTGGCATCATAGAAAGAAAACTCATCATCCGTATTAAAGATGTTTTCAGTTGTATTTACAACTTCAGAATCTTGAAATACTTTGTCAAAAAATTGAGAATAGGTGGGGGTTTCCACAAGTTCGCTTATAGATTTTCTTACCGATAGTTGCAATGATGATCTTTTACCTAAAGGGGTATCAATGTATGCATCAGCGCTTATCATGTTTATTCCTAAACTTGCATCTAGAGTTTGATTAATTTCATTTGTTGTGCTCATGGCTATAACACTAGATACACCATCACCATATGTAGCACTAGTACCATTTTTGATAAGCTGAACATTCTTGGTTAAATATGGATTAAATGCCGAGATTAAACCAAAAAAATGTCCAGATTGGTACATTTTGATGCCATCCCAGAGAATAAGGTTTTGATCATTGGTTCCACCTCTAACATTAATATCAGATACCGTTTCTTCTACGCTTAATATACCTGGAAGTGCTTGTATGGTTTGTAATAAATCCGGTTCGATAAGTCCGGGTAATATACCAAAATCATTGTAGTCAATAATGATCGATCCATCAGATTTTTTGTCAATTCCTTTTACCAAATAATCGTTGAGAATTACTTCGGTTAAATACTGTACTTCTGGAGTAAGGTATATTACTGTACATGGAGTCTTTAAAAGATCTTTGGCTGGAATCAATAAAGTCTTATAGCCTATGTAATTAATCTTTATGAGTGTTTTTGAGTTTTCAATAATAAGACTAAATGTTCCATTTTCATCGCTTATAGTAGAATCCGTTTTTGTTTGAATCGTTGCACTTGCCAAGATTTTATTATCAATTAGGGATTGTATAACCCCGCAGATTTTATTTTTTTTAATTTTTCGACTTAGAGCAATGTCTTTTTCATTTAAAAAAGTATACGCTAAGGGAGTATTACTCCTTAAATATTCAATTGTTTTTTTTAGATCTAATGTGTCAGAAGGATTTTGTATTTGTATTCCTTCTATGTCTTCATCTACATAAGTAAAACGACAATTAAATTTTTCTTGAACCTGATTTAGTATTGAAAAAAGTGTGGATGTATCTGTATCAGACTGTGAGTATGTCTGGTAACTGGTAAAAAAAATGACAATAAGTATAGTTGTGATTTTGGTTTTGATCACTCTTTATACAGGGTTATGTTGTTGTTATCAATCTTATATTTTAAACGCATTGGTATGGTTATAGATTGTAATGCGGTTTCAATATTTGAATGTACAAAATTACCAGTAAAAAGTTTATCTTGATCTATGTTTTTTGCAATAATTGTTACATTATATTGTCTTTCAAATTCTTTAAGGATATAAGAATAGGGTGTGCTATGAAACGAACTTAGGTTATTAATCCAATCCGGTTTTACAAGCGAAGTTGTAGTGTTTACAATGTTATTGTTTTGTACCTTAAAAACAGAACCGGCAGGTAGTTTAATTGTATTTTTGTTGTACGTAACACTTACTAATCCTTCATAACAAACGACCTCAAAATAATGCTCTCTTTGCTTTACATTAAATTCTGTGCCCAGTACACTAATAATACCGGATGAGGTATGTACGTCAAATGTTTTCCCCTTAGCAACTTTAAAATAGGCTTCTCCTTCTAACTCGATTTTCCGATTGTCCTCCCAATTTTTTTCCTTATATCGTATTGATGAAAGCGCATTAAGTTGTACTGAAGATTGATCTGGAAGTTCGATCGATGTTTTTTGCCCCGCTATAGTATTTGTAATAGTATCTGAATTATAGAATGCCATAAAATATGTCCCTATACCTAAAATAAAAATAGCGGCGATTCTGATTAAAAAATTAATAGGAAACTTTTTTGTAGTATCTATACTTCTCTGCTCTTGTGTTAAAGAAACTTTTAGGTCTTGTAAATTTTCCTCAATGTTATATTTTGGAGCTTTGAAACTCTTGGCATTCGAAGAAATCTTTTCATAAGAATCATAGGCGTCTAAATTCTTAAACGCCTTTAATTCTTCGCGGGTTAGCTGTTCATGATCTAACCACTTTGTAATGAGATCTTTCTTTTTCATAACAAGATTTCTGTATATATAACAATTATCAATTAAAAATTCCTACCCTAGTTTACATTAAGTTGCTTGTTTTATAAACCATCAATGTCTTTTCTTAGCTTTTCTAAAGCACCATATATTCTTTTTTCTACTGCTTTTCTTGAGATTCCAAGGTAGTTTGCAATTTCTTTATGTTTTTTACCCTCAACCCGATTGAGAAGAAAAGCTACTCGTTGAGCTTCAGTAAGATTAGAAAGGGCTTTTTGATATTTTAGTAGGTATTCTTTTTCTTGCAGAATAAACTCTGGATCCTCACTAGTTCTATCATTATGGTCGATTTGTTGAAATTTTAGCTTTACTTTATTGTGTTTAATCTGGTTTAAGGATAGGTTGTTTGCCACAGTAAACAAGAAGCTTTTAGCTTTCTGCAGCGAAATTTTTTTACAATTATCCCATAGTTTTATAAACGCCTCCTGTACTTTGTCTTTTGGATCAATATGTTCTCCATATTTGTAATATATGAAGTCATGCAATTCTTGCGAATGTTTCTTGAAAAGCCCTGCGAATAATTTTTCTTCACAAACATCCTTGAATAAGTCTTTAGGCATTATTAGTATTTTTGTTAAAATTAAAAAAAATAACATTGATGCGTAGGAATTTGTGGAAGTATGTTGTTATTATTTAAATTATAATGATGGAAAAAAATGTTAGGAAAATGAAGAATTGGATACTAGTTTTTTTTATTGCTATAGGCGTAATGTTCATTTCTTGTCAAGAGGAGGAAAGAGAACTTATCGACCCCAATGTTGATAATACTATCCCTAGAAACTCTCAATTAGCTAGTCTAATGAAGAGCGTAGTCACGCATGATGGTTCTTTTGACGATATTGTAGATCAAGGTCATTGTTTTAGTATCAAATTGCCGTATCGCATTTTGCTTAACGGTGAAGAAGTATTGATTAGTAGTTCTGCTGATTATCAAAGAATCTCTGTAACAGATATTGTCGAAATTCAATTTCCTGTAATTATTGTTGAATCCAATCATCATGAAAACCTAGTTGAAAATATAACAGAGCTTGAAGGTTTTATAAATAATTGTATACCTAATGATGATGATATAGAGTGTATTGATTTTGTTTATCCCATATTGCTTTCAACATTTGATAGCAATTCAAATCGATTTGAAACGATTGAGATTGGTCATGATTCTCAAATGTTCAATTTTATGTCTGGTATTAATGAAACTACTTCTATAAGTATAAATTATCCTATAAAATTAGTATTGCACAATGGTGTCGGTGTAGCGGCACAACATAATACTGAATTGTTAAACGAAATTATCGATGCAGCTTCAATATGCGATGAGAATGATGGTTAATGCTCTGAAAATAAACGTACTTTAACCGCCGATTGGCGGTTTTTTTTGTTTAACCATTGTTTGGATTTTGTTAAACAAAAAGTTAAAATAATGCTAAAGTCATTTTTGAGGGTTAGAGTTTTCTTTTATGAATTGTTTAATCATCAAACAATAAATTTAAAAACCATGAAAATTAAAAATTTCTTTAAAGTAATATTGATTACAGTATTTGTAGCCACAACGTATTCGTGTAGTGATGATGATGATACAACTTTTCCCCCAGTATCAGAGACTATAGCAGATTTTGTAGCTGCAAATCCAGATTATAGCTCACTTTTAGCAGCTTTAGAAAGAGCAGATTTAGTTACAACTCTATCCGGACAAGGAAGTTTCACTGTTTTTGCACCTGATAATGCTGCTTTTGAAGAATTCTTAAACGGAGCTGCATTAACTGATGTTCCAGTAGAAGATTTGAGAGCTGTATTATTAAATCATGTATTAGGGGCAGAAGTAACTTCGGGCCAAATTACAACGGGATATCAAACCAATTTAGCAGAGTTTAGTTCGTACATTGATAAAACCGGAGATGCTGTAACTATTAATGGAGCCTCCAGAGTAACAGTTGCTGACATAGATCGATCAAATGGAGTAATACATGCCATTGATAAGGTTATTGGGATACCAACCATGTTGGATTTTGTGACATTAGACCCAAATTTATCATCTCTAGCATCAGTAGCGTCAACAAATAGTAATGATGTAGTAGTAGCTACTTTAGGAAATGAAGAAGCTGATTTGACATTGTTAGCTCCGGATAATGCTGCATTTACTGCATTGGGTGATGTATCCGGATTATCATCAACTGAAATAGAACAAATTTTATTGAATCATGCAATTTCTGGAAGTCTTCTTTCAACCGCTTTATCAACTAGCTATGGAAGCACACTAGCTTCATATGGTATGCCTTCAAATGGAATTAATTTAAGTATTTATATTAATACTGATGATGGAGTATCTTTTAACGGGATTTCTGATGTAACTACAGCAGATATAAGAGCCGTTAATGGTGTGATCCATATTGTTGATGCTGTAATTACTTTACCAGATGTAACAACATTTGCCACTGCAGATCCAACATTTTCTACGCTGGCAACGGCATTAGGAGATGCGAGTTTGGTATTAGCATTACAAGCCGAAAATGGATCAGGAACACCAACGGCACCATTTACTATTTTTGCTCCTACTAATGCTGCATTTACTGCTTTAGGTGACTTACCTACTGGTAATGCATTAACTAATGTATTAACATATCATGTTATCGAGAACAATAATGTAAGATCTACGGGCTTAGCTGCTGTAGCTGGAGCCGTTGAAACGGTTAATGGAGCTGATGTTACAATCACCGCAGATCCAGCAACTGTAGAAGGAGGAGGAAATGAAGGTAATGCTAGTAATATTATTGTTGTTGATGTTCAGGCTTCTAATGGCGTAATTCATGCCATAGACCGTGTGCTATTACCACCAGTTTTATAAAATTTTTATAACCCACGACCGTCTTTTCACAATACAGACGGTCTGGGTTTTCTTCACAAATCTTAACATACTAACTTTAAAATTTATTACAATGAAAACACTAATCAAAAGATTAATGGTACCCGTCTTGTGCCTAATTTTAACAAACCTATTTGTAGCTTGCCAAAATGATGATGGTTTTCAACCTCAACAAGCACAGGAGTTTGTGGAGTTTGAAGAGTCTAAAATCATAAGTTTTGACGCTATCGAAGAAATGACCCAAAATATTATTGAAGGCGAACTTACTGTAGAAGAAGGTAAAGCTTCTACGACTAGTAGTAAAACATTTGGTATTAGCCGAGAAAAAAGAGTTTTTGATTTTTCGGCAGAGGTTAGTACTGGTGCTGGTGCCGGAGCTATAATAACAGGGGAGCTAAAGCTTAATTTTACATTATATCATGCTAGCTTTACTATTGTTAGAGGTAATCTTACGTTGCCAGATGGTACTAAAGCAAGAGCAAGAGGGGCTATCGTAAGCGATGGTAAAGTATATTTAATTATAAATCCACCGGGTAGAGATCTTATCTTTGGTATTGGTAGAGTAGGTGATAATGGAGATATAGAAGGTAGTTTTAGATTGTTTACATCAGGAGGAGTTGGTAGAGGAATCTGGAATGCAGTATTAACAGAGGTTACATTTCCAGACAAAACAATTGTGGAGTTAGCCGTTGAAGATGGTCGATTTACCACCTTGGTGGGAGCCTTACAAGCTACCGATCTTGTAGGCGCTTTATCTGGAGATGGACCATTTACAGTATTCGCTCCTACAGATGAAGCCTTTGCTGCTCTTGATGAAATCCCAAGTGGTGATACACTTAAAGATATTTTATTGTATCACGTAGCTAGTGGTAGATTAAATACAGCTGAACTGCTTGCACAAGAAATTGTGACTACACTGCAAGGAGAAGATGTAAAAGTTAGTCTTAATAGCGATAATGAAATTGTAATAAATGATACGGTTAAGCTACTTTCTGCAAATATTGGAGGATCAAATGGAATACTACAGGTAATTGATGCAGTTTTACTGCCGCCATCATTTCAACCTTTACCATCAATAGTAGAAATAGCAGTAAATACGCCAGATCTATCAACTCTGGTTGGTGCTCTTCAAGCAGCAGATTTGGTTGATGCGCTTAGTGGCGATGGGCCTTTTACAGTTTTCGCACCGACTAATGCAGCCTTCGATGCTTTGGACGCAATCCCAAGTGGAGATGCATTGAAAGAAGTATTGTTATATCATGTGGCTTCCGGTAAATTTACGGCAGAAGATCTTCTGGAAAAACAAACCGTTACTACATTACAAGGTGATGAAGTTACTATTCAAGCTGATGAAGAGGGTAATGTGTTTCTTAACGAGACTATAAAAGTGGCAATAGCCGATATTCCGGCTTCAAATGGTATTATACATGTTATTGAAGGAGTATTATTACCTCCTGCAGATTTACAATCCATAGTAGAGATAGCGGTAAACACTCCAGAACTATCTACTCTTGTTGGCGCATTGCAGGCAGCAGATTTGGTTGATGCACTTAGCGGCGATGGACCTTTCACAGTTTTCGCACCAACCAATGCTGCCTTCGATGCTTTGGATGCAATTCCGAGTGGAGATGCGCTAAAAGAAGTGTTATTGTATCATGTAGCATCGGGTAAGTTTAATGCCGATGATTTATTAACGAAAGAAACCGTAACTACGCTACAAGGAGAGCAAGTAACTATCGAAATGTTTGATGGAGAAGTTATTTTGAATGAGAGTATAAGAGTTGCTTTGGCAAATGTTGAAGCTTCAAATGGTATCGTACATGTTATAGAAGGTGTATTGATCCCACCATCGTTATTACATTAGTATTTTTAGAGCTAAATGTATATTTATGGCGACTATAAAGAGTGTAAATCACATCTCTTTGTAGTCGCTTTTTTCTGTCATTACTTCAAATCATACATATCTCGATTAATTCTGTAATTCCATACTTTATTTATACATCACAAATCCTTAAATTTGCACTTCTCTATCGCAAAAGATAGACTTTCAAAATAGAAGAAATATATGTTTGATAATTTAAGTGATAAGTTAGATAAGGCCTTACATGTTTTAAAAGGGCATGGTCAGATTACCGAAATAAATGTTGCCGAAACACTTAAGGAAGTACGACGAGCATTAGTTGATGCTGATGTAAATTATAAAATCGCTAAAGATTTTACGGCAAGAGTAAAAGAAAAAGCATTAGGGCAAAATGTATTAAAAAGCCTTAAGCCAGGTCAATTGATGGTGAAATTGGTTAAAGATGAGTTAACCGAGTTGATGGGTGGAGATGTAGCAGGTGTTAATTTGTCTGGAAATCCTTCGGTGATTTTAATGTCTGGTCTTCAAGGTTCTGGTAAAACTACTTTTTCAGGAAAACTTGCTAACTTTCTTAAAAATAAAAAAACAAAGAAACCATTACTCGTTGCTTGTGATGTATATAGACCTGCGGCAATTGATCAGTTGCATGTAGTTGGTGAGCAGATTAATGTAGAGGTTTTTAGTGATAGAGGAAATGAGGATCCTGTAGCTATTGCCAAAGCAGGTGTAGCCCATGCAAAAGCAAATGGATATAATGTAGTGATTATCGATACGGCTGGTCGTTTAGCAGTTGATGAAGCGATGATGACCGAAATTGCGAATATTCATAAAGCCGTTACTCCAGATGAAACCTTGTTTGTAGTAGATTCTATGACTGGGCAGGATGCTGTAAATACAGCAAAGGCATTTAACGATGTGCTTAATTTTGATGGGGTTATCCTTACAAAACTTGATGGAGATACACGAGGTGGTGCTGCGATATCAATTAAGTCTGTAGTTAATAAGCCTATTAAGTTTATCGGTACGGGTGAAAAAATGGAAGCTATTGATGTGTTCTATCCTTCTCGTATGGCCGATCGTATACTTGGGATGGGAGATGTTGTTTCTCTTGTTGAGCGTGCACAAGAACAATTTGATGAAGAAGAAGCTAGAAAACTTCAGAAAAAAATTGCTAAGAATCAGTTTGGTTTTGATGATTTCTTGAAACAAATTCAGCAGATCAAAAAGATGGGTAATATGAAAGATCTTGTCGGAATGATCCCTGGAGCAGGAAAAATGATGAAAAATATGGATATAGACGATGATGCCTTTAAACATATTGAAGCAATCATACATTCTATGACTCCTGCAGAGCGAGCAAAACCGCAAATTATCAATGCAAGTAGGAAAAAGCGTATAGGTAAAGGTTCAGGAACATCGATCCAACAAGTAAACCAACTGCTTAAACAATTTGATCAAATGAGTAAAATGATGAAGATGATGCAAGGCGGAGGCGGTAAAAGAATGATGCAGATGATGGGTAAAATGAGATAACAAACACATAAATTTTAAACTTTTATTAAGCACAATTAGGGGGAATGGAAATATTAGACGGAAAAAAAGTAAGCAACGACATTAAAGATGAAATTGCTGCCGAAGTTCTTAAAATGAAAGAACGTGGTGAGAAAGTACCACATTTAGCAGCAGTTTTAGTAGGTAATGACGGAGCTAGTTTAACGTATGTTGGTAGCAAGGTTAGAGCTTGCGAGCGCATAGGTTTTGAATCTACTTTGGTAAAAATGCCAAGTACAACTAGTGAAATAGAACTGTTAGCAAAAATCAAAGAACTTAATGAAAACGATGATATTGATGGTTTTATAGTTCAGTTGCCATTACCTCCTCAAATTGATACCCAAAAAGTATTATTAGCTGTTGATCCAGATAAAGATGTAGATGGTTTTCATCCAATGAATTTTGGTAAAATGGCATTAGATATGTCTACTTTTATCCCGGCGACTCCTTTTGGTATTTTAGAATTATTAGAACGATATAATGTAGATACTAAAGGGAAGCATACCGTAGTTATAGGTAGAAGTCATATTGTAGGGCGACCTATGAGTATATTGATGGGTAGAAAAGGATGGCCCGGTAACTCTACGGTTACATTAACCCATAGTCATACCAAAAATATTACCCAGATTATTTCTCAGGCCGACATTGTTATTTCTGCACTAGGAGTACCTAATTTCCTGAAAGCCGAAATGGTAAAAGATGATGCGGTTGTTATTGATGTTGGTATTACCAGGGTAACAGATGAGTCTAGACCCAAAGGATATAAAATTGTAGGGGATGTAGATTTTGATAATGTAAGTAAGAAAGCATCGTTTATTACACCAGTACCTGGTGGAGTGGGGCCAATGACCATAGCTATGCTGCTTAAGAATACATTATTAGCAAGAGAAAGACACCGTAGCAGTTCTAAATAAAATACAACACAACGAACAAAATAATATTCTTGAAATAAAATACCCCTAGAAATTAATTTCTAGGGGTATTTTATTAGTAGTAAAGACCTTTTAAATAAACCTATGGGTTCAAAACGGCCTTGATATACATAAACCAAAAAGGCTAGGACATCTGTCCTAGCGTTTTTGTTACATTTATATTTTGGTGATTATAAATCGTATGTATTATTTTTATTCTAGTTTTCGTTAAATGCTTTAGCAGAAATATCATCGGCACCACCAGTACTATATCCACCAGCACTTGGTTGTAGATCTAGCGTTAAGTTATACGATGGTACGTTAATTCCTTTAGAAGTTTTAACAGTATTAAAGTCTAGCACTTGAGGAGCTTTTTCATATAAGGCATTCTTAGTAAAAGTACCAAATTTCTTACCATTTTCAACAGTTTCTCTCCAGTCTTTACCGTAAGCGATCTTTAAGTAGTACTCACCTTCAGGTACGTTTCTGATAAATTGAGTAGTGCTGCTGTTGATATACGTAACACGAACTAACTCATCGTCAGATGCAGTTTTACCCATTTTGTACATTTTTACAACAACCTCAGTATTTTTACCTACTTTGATTTTTAGGTAGTTGTCTAATTTGTAATCAAACTTACCTTTAAAGTTGAAAGATTTTGGAGTAGCACCAGACTTATATGTCTTTTTCTCCCAGCTAGAATACTTATCCTCTCTAGTAACTGATATTGCAGTTGACTTAGGAGCACTTGTATTAGATGATGAACTAGAACCATAAGAAGGAGTAGTAGATTCTATAGGAGTAGAAGCATAGCTACTACCTTTAGCAGCTCTTCTGTTAGCTTCTTCTACAGCTCTTCTTGTTTCTTCAGCTTCTAGAGCAGCTCTTCTTGCGGCTGCATCTTTAGATTTTTTTGCAGCTTCAGCGTCTGCAATTGCTTTTGCAGCACTAGCTTCAGCTTCTCTTTGTAAACGCTCTGCGTCTGCAATAGCTCTTCTTGCAGCTTCTTCTGCTGCTCTTTTTGCAGCTTGTGCTTGTGCAATTGCTGCTTGTGCTGCCGCTTTAGCAGCTTCTCTTTTTGCTGCAGCTTCTTTTGCTGCTGCTTCTGCATCAGCAATTCTGCTATCTGCAGTTAATAGATTTGTAAGTACAAAACCGTTCATCTTTTTGAACTGGATTGCACTCCAATCTCCGTAACCAGAACTGATTACGTATACCTGAGTTCCTTGAGGAACTTCGGCGATTGTGTTAAAGTTTAGACCTGGACCACTTCGAACTTCTAATTTCTGTGCAGACATTAGATACTGCTCTGATTGAGCATGAGCAGTAGAGAAAGTAATCACCAAAAGCAGAATAAATGTAAAAATAGACTTCATATCTCTTGTTTTTAAGTAGATTGGGTTATAATTTAAATTCAATATTATTAATTCTTAAAGTTTTTAATTAAAATTTTTTGCAAAATTTCTAATTTACCGTCAAAAATTGCTTTTCAAAAAGGATGCCAAAAACATTTTCATGTCAATTTTATCGCTAATTCTGATTATTACTATTGTAGTAAAAAATCATAATATTTAAAAGAACAATTTAGATGTTAATGATCTGTTTTTCAGTATCTTACAAAGAGTTTTCTTTAGTAAAACTTCAATATTTTTGATTAAAATACTGAAAAGAAAACCATTAAATCAGATTCAAAAGTAGTGTTTTAATATTAAAAACACAACATGTTTTCATTTTATTTGCATAAAAATATTAATTTTTTTTCAAGATTTTGTGTTTTTCAACGATTTTTTTGTGTATTACAACCGATTTCATCCCTGTTTTCTTTACCTGTAGTCGGTTTTGCAAATTCCGGGCTTTTGTGTAGCGTATATAGTGGTCCGGTATTAAAAATGACTATTAATTTTTATGTATAAAGTAGAATGTAACTTTTTTAGTGTTTTTCTTTAATTAATTCAGGGAATTTTGATTGAAATCTCTTCAATCTTGGGATAGATACATTTCTAATGTATCCGTTATTAGGATTTCTTTTCTCATAATCTTGATGATATCCTTCTCCTTTCCAGAATTTTTGAAAAGGCATAACCTCTGCGGCGATCCTTCTGTTTGTTTTTTTACCTAGTGCAGCTTTCTTTTCTTCAATTATTTTTTTCTGTTCTTCATTTTGGTAGAAAATGATGGATCGGTATTGCGAACCATGGTCTGGTCCTTGTCCATTTATCTGTGTTGGGTTTTGAGATCCAAAATATACATCGACTAAAGTTGCAAAGGATACAATTTTTGGGTCATAATATATTTCTACAGCTTCGGCATGACCAGTTCTTCCGGTATTGCTTGCTTCATAGGTGGGGTTTTCGGTATGACCGCCAGAGTATCCTGATATCGATTCTTGTACACCTTTTACACTTTCATAGATTGCTTCTACGCACCAAAAACAACCACTTGCAAAATAAGCTCTCTCTATTCCGTCAACAGCTTCTACTTGAACAGGGTCTAAGTTTGGCTTGGTATCTTTTTTTGTTGGTTGGCTGTTGCTTTGACAACTAGTCATTAAAAATGTAATGGTCAATACTATATATGGTATTCTTTTCATGATGATATAAAATTTTGTAATTGGTCAGTTTTTTCTATTAAAACTTTCAAAAAGAATGTATTTCTACTAAAAATAAGGAAATAAATACTTTTAAAGAATGAGTAAATAAAAAAAGGCTGTCTAAATTGACAGCCTTTTTTTATTAGATTATTGATTTTGATTATCCATTCATGGAAATTAGAAATTCATCATTGTTTTTTGTTTGCTTGAAACGTTCGTTGATAAACTCCATAGCTTCTACAGGATTCATGTCGGCTAGATATTTACGCATTACCCACATTCTTTGAATTGTTGCATCATCAAGTAATAAATCATCTCGACGTGTACTTGAAGAAGTGAGATCGATAGCTGGAAAGATTCTACGGTTCGAAATTTTACGATCCAATTGTAACTCCATATTACCAGTACCTTTAAATTCTTCAAAAATTACCTCGTCCATTTTTGATCCGGTTTCAGTCAATGCGGTTGCAATTATTGTAAGTGAACCTCCATTCTCAATATTACGTGCAGCTCCAAAGAAACGTTTAGGTTTGTGCAATGCATTGGCGTCAACACCACCACTTAATATTTTACCACTTGCAGGTTGAACAGTGTTGTATGCTCTTGCTAAACGAGTGATCGAATCTAGTAATATTACTACATCATGACCGCATTCTACTAATCTCTTTGCTTTTTCAAGAACTATATTAGCAACTTTTACATGCTCGTTGGCTTCTTTATCAAAAGTAGAAGCAACAACTTCTCCTTTAACATTTCGCTGCATGTCTGTTACTTCTTCTGGTCTTTCGTCTATAAGAAGTATCATTTGGTATACTTCGGGATGATTTGCAGCAATTGCATTGGCAACATCCTTAAGTAGCATCGTTTTACCGGTTTTGGGTTGTGATACGATCATACCACGTTGTCCTTTACCAATAGGAGCAAAAAGATCCATAATTCTAGTCGAAATAGTACTTTGTCTTTCTGCAATATTGAATTTTTCTTGTGGAAATAAAGGGGTCAAGTGCTCAAACGAAACTCGATCTCTTACTACTTGTGGGTCAAGTCCATTAATCTTATTTACCTTTATAAGAGGAAAATATTTTTCACCTTCTTTTGGAGGTCGTACTTGTCCTAATACTGTGTCACCTGTTTTAAGACCGAAAAGCCTAATCTGTGATTGAGAAACGTAAATATCATCTGGTGATGAAAGGTAATTGTAATCACTAGAGCGCAAGAAACCATATCCGTCTTGCATAATATCCAGAACTCCTTCACTTTCTATGATGGCATCAAATTCAAAATCAGGTTCTTTGTAACGATTTCTGTTATCTCTGTTTCCGTTATCCCGATTTCCACCTTCTTTCTTAGGGTTTCTATTTTTGTTTTGAGATGGTTTATCACCACCTCTATTTCGGTTGTCTTTTTTATCTTCTCTTTTATCCTCTTTTGCCTGTTGTGGTTTGTTGCTTTCACCACTTCCTTTATGGCTTTTATCTTCTTGAGTAAATGAAGCTGTTTCTTTTTTGTTTTCTTTGGATGTTCTTGCTTCTTTATCTGTAGGATTTGACTCGTCTGTTTTGCGAGTTCTTGGGCGTCTTTGACGAGGATTAGCTTTAGGCTTTTCAGATTCATCCTTAGCTTTAACTGAAGAATCTTCTTTGATAGCTTCTTTTACTTTGCTGGGATTTGCGGCTTGATGGTCCAATATTTGGTATACCAAATCTAATTTCTTTAGGGTGCGAAATTTTGGTACATTCAAGGTTTTTGCAATTTCCTGTAATTCAGGAAGCTTTTTTGCTTTTAATTCAGAAATCTCTAACATTTAAATTTGTTGTATAATTTATGTTTTTGGTATAAATTTTCTAAAGAAGAATTCTAGGAAAATTTTATTTCGAAGGTAAGTAACCTTAGTTGAGAAGGTTACACGTTTTGTGCTGCAAGTATACGACTTTATTTTTGATTTTTTACACATATTTATAAAAAGAAACTCTTATTTTTGCTTTTCTGTAAGAAAAAATTGTAATGTTACAAAGAATTCAAACTTTATACCTATTATTAGCCTCAGTTGTTTCTGGAGTGTTATGCATATATTTACCATATGGAATGGATCAAAATGGGATAGAGTTGTATGCGTTAGGAGAAAATTTTCTTTTAAGTATGTTTATGGGATCTGCTGTTTTATCGTTGATCGCTATTTTTTTATTTAAAAACAGAAAGCTTCAATTTGTATTGGGGCGTATTAATATAATATTAAACTTTATTTTACTAGGAGTATTTGTTTATTGGTCACTAACGGTATCTGGAGAAACTAAAATTTCTGAGAAAGGTATTGGGATGTTGATTCCTATTATTTCTATCGTTTTATTAGTGATGGCTAACAAAGCCATTAAAAAGGATGAGAATCTCGTAAAATCTGTTGATCGATTACGATAAACCTAACATCTTAGTAGTATTAGTGCGTTAAAACCCGGAGCATGCCAACTCCGGGTTTTATTTTTTACCTAATTCTATCACTTCAAGGTTTTCAATTTTACCCTTATCTAAAGTAAACCTGAGCATGGTTCTGATTTTGTGAAAACCATGAGTGCCAGCAGCACCAGGGTTCATATGTAATAAGTCATTTTTATGATCGGGGATTACCTTTAATATATGTGAATGTCCGCAGATAAATAGCTTAGGAGGATTGGTTCTGATCTCATCACGGGTGTTTATGTTGTATTTTGGGGGATATCCTCCGATATGCGTGATCCATACCGAGACGCCTTCGCAAATAAATCGTTGGTGTAAAGGAAAAGTGGCCCTGGCTTTATCGTTATCAATATTGCCATAAACAGCTCTCAAGGGTTTTAGAGTTTCGATACTATCGGTAACTTTAAGATCTCCAATGTCTCCGGCATGCCATACTTCATCAGCCTCTTTTACATAATGTAATATTCGATCATCTATATAACTATGAGTGTCACTGAGTAGAAGAATTTTTTTCACAAAAAAAGTATAAAAATGATTTATAGGGTTATAAGAAAACAGAGTTCAAATAGTGATATATATCTATATTTTTAAAACTATATTTGCGCTCTGCTTTAATACAAAAATAGAATACTTTGAGATATTTTTTAGAACTTTCTTACAACGGGACACGATACCATGGGTGGCAGCGGCAACCTAATGCAATTTCTATCCAGGAAGTTTTAGAAGATTCTCTATCTACTGTGTTAAGAATAAAAACCGACATTGTTGGGGCTGGACGCACTGATACAGGAGTTCATGCCAGACAAATCATGGCGCATTTTGATCTAGATCGAGAAATAGAGTCGGATGTATTAAAGTATAAGCTTAATTCTATTTTACCTGCAGAGATAGCAATTAGAAAAATACATGCTGTAAAAAGTGATGCTCATGCTCGTTTTGATGCTGATAGTAGATCGTATGAGTATCATATTACTTTTGTAAAAGACCCTTTTCAAATTAATACTGCGTATTATTTGAAAAAACCATTGGATGTTGATTTGATGAATGAGGCTGCTAAATTACTGTTAAACTATACTAATTTTAAATGCTTTAGTAAGTCCAAAACCGATGTAAAAACGTATAATTGTACGATAACGAAAGCTATATGGGTTAGAGATAATGATCAATTGATCTTTAATATTTCAGCTAATCGTTTTCTAAGAAATATGGTAAGAGCTATTGTCGGAACTCTTATTGAGATTGGAGAGCATAAACTTAATAAAGAAGATTTAATACAAATTATTAAAAGCGAGGACCGCAGTCAGGCAGGATATTCGGTTCCAGCACATGGATTATATTTAACAGAGGTACATTACCCAAAAACTATATACATTTCATAGATGGCAGAAAAGAGCGGTAAAGCATTTGATTTTAAATTGTTCAGAAGGTTGATTAGACATACTAACCCCTATCGTCTGACTTTTTATTTTGTGGCGTTTTCGGCTATTCTCTTATCAGTGTTTGCTGTCTTAAGACCTTATTTATTGCAACAAGCAATTGATAGAACTATTATTCCTAAGGATAGTGAATTGCTAGTTTATTTTATTAGCATGATGCTGGGAGTTTTGTTCCTAGAAGTTATCTCACAATTTTTATTCATTTATTTCGCAAATTGGCTAGGTCAAGAGGTGATTCGTGATATCAGGGTAACTCTCTTTAAGCATATGCTTGGTTTTAAAAAACAGTATTATGATCAATCGGCGGTGGGTAGATTGGTAACAAGAGCTGTTAGTGATATTGAGACGATTGCTAGTATTTTTAGTCAGGGGTTATTTATGATTATTAGTGATCTGTTAAAAATGCTCGTGATTTTAGGATATATGCTATATCAAAGTTGGCAGCTTACATTACTGGTTTTAGCAGTACTTCCTTTAATATTATATGCTACAAGAATTTTTCAAAAGAAAATGAAAGCAGCATTTGAAGAAGTTAGAACCCAGGTTTCTAATCTAAATTCTTTTGTACAGGAGCGAATCACAGGGATGAAGATCGTTCAGTTATTTACTAGAGAAGAAACAGAATACACTAATTTTAAAGAAATTAATGAAAAGCATAAAAAGGGTTGGATTAAAACAGTTTGGTATAACTCTATATTTTTCCCAATAGCGGAAATGTCAAGCTCAATTACAATAGGACTAATAGTCTGGTTTGGGGGGCTTAGAGCTGCACAAGGCGATGTTATAACATTGGGTGTTGTAATTGCTTTTATAGAATTGTCTCAAATGCTTTTTAGACCATTACGCCAGATTGCTGATAAGTTTAATACACTACAAATGGGTATGGTAGCGGCTAATAGAGTATTTGCCATATTGGATACAGATTCTAAGATAGATAATAAAGGAAATATATCTGTAGAACATATGAATGGTAAGATTTCGTTCAATAATGTTCGGTTTAGTTATTTAGAAGGAGAAGAGGTGTTAAAGGGTGTGTCACTGGATGTTAATGTAGGAGAAACCATTGCAATTGTTGGTGCTACTGGAGCTGGAAAATCGACTATCATTAATCTATTGAGTAGGTTTTATGAGATTGACAGCGGTGTAATAACTATTGATGATACCGATATTAAAGATATAGAATTACAATCTTTGAGAAGTCATATTGCGGTAGTACTGCAGGATGTGTTTTTATTTGCAGATACCATTTTAAACAATATTACGCTTAACAATCCTGATATCTCAGAAGAACAAGTGCATCAAGCGGCCAAAGAAATTGGAATTCATGAGTTTATATTGAGTCTTCCAGAAGGATATCATTATAATGTAAAAGAAAGAGGCGTTATGTTATCCTCTGGGCAACGGCAATTGATTTCTTTTCTAAGGGCATATGTTACAAATCCAGGAATATTAGTTCTGGACGAAGCTACATCCTCTATTGATTCTCATAGTGAAGAATTAATTCAGGATGCGACAGATAAAATTACTAAAGGAAGAACTTCAATAGTAATTGCTCATCGACTAGCAACTATCAAAAATGCTGATAAAATTATTGTTATGGACCAAGGGAAAATTGTTGAGCAAGGTAATCATAATGAGCTTCTTGAGATCGCTGATGGATATTATCGAAACCTTTATGAAGTTCAGTTCGCTACGGCTGTAGAAGAGTAATGTTATTATACTAAGTCTCGTTTGATTATTTCTATTAGTTCTTCCTGAGTTTTAAATATTTTAAACTCTCCGTTTTTTACATATGAGATCTTGCCGGTTTCCTCACTCACTACCAGTGCTAAGGCGTCAGTTTTTTCGGTAATACCCACTGCTGCTCTGTGACGTAAACCAAATCGTAGTGGCATAGTATTGCTATTTGTAACAGGTAAAATAACACGAGTTGCTACAATGTGGTTGTCTTCAATTATCATGGCACCATCATGAAGTGGACTGTTTTTATAGAAAACACTTTCTAAAATAGGAGTGTTGATTAGAATGTCCATAGAATCTCCTGAGGTTTTTACAAAATCAAGAGAAGTATTTCTTTTGATAACAATCAGCGCTCCAGTATTTGTTTTTCCCATGCTATTGCAAGCTTCAACAATTGCTTTTACGTTGGTTACACTATCCTCTGGAGTATCTCTAATAAATTTTAGTTGCCGCAAGAATTTGCGTCGTCTTCCAAAATTTGTAGAGCCTATCATAAGCAAGAATTTTCTAATTTCTTGCTGAAACACTACGATAAGAGCAAACATTCCAACGCCAATAAACTCACCTAGTACACTACTTAACATTTCCATGGCAAGAAATTGAGTAAGTTTCCATACCAGGTAAATAATAACGATCCCTATAAAAATATTGATAGCTGCTGTTCCCTTAACCAACTTATAAATATAGTACAACAAAAAAGCGACTAGAACAATATCTAGTACATCAAGTATTCTAAGGTTAATTAAATCCAAAGTGTCGGGAGTTTTTGTAAAAATAGAAAAATTAGTGAAACCTTGTTTTGAAAAGCTAGAAAAGCGCATTCAAAATAATTGGTTTCACTAATCCCGCTGTAGAGCGGGATCCAATTTTTTAGAAGAATGATTTTGTTTTGAAAAGCTAGAAAAGCGCATTCAAAATAAGTGGTAACATTAATTCTGTTATCGATTAAGAGTTAATAATAGCACAATCATTTTACAGAGTCTGTTAACTTAATACATTCTATAGCTTCTTTTACATCGTGTACTCTTAGGATAGAAGATCCATTTTGTAGAGCAATTGTATTTAACACTGTCGTTCCGTTTAATGCATCTGCAGGTAAAACATCAAGGGTTTTGTAAATCATAGATTTTCTAGATACTCCAGATAATATAGGCGTATCATGCACTTGCAATAGTGCAAGATTTTTTAGAAGTTCAAAATTTTGCGAAATATTTTTTGCAAAACCAAAACCTGGATCTATAATGATGTCATTAATACCATATTTTCTTGCTTCAGCGATTTTTTCAGCAAAATAAATATTTATTTCATGAATCATATTGTTGTATTGATCTTCTGATTTCATAGTTTGGGGTGTTCCTCTCATGTGCATCATTATATATGGTACTTTCAGTTTTCCCACACATTGAATCATATTTTGATCCATATTTCCGGCAGAAATATCATTAATTATTGAAGCTCCTGCTGCAATACACTCTTTGGCAATTACACTTCTAAATGTATCGATTGATAATAAGATGTTAGGAAATGTTTGTATAAGCAGTTCAACTATAGGAAGAATTCTTTCTTGTTCTTCCTGCTCAGATATATGTTTTGCACCGGGTCTTGATGAATATGCGCCTACATCAATAAATGTTGCACCTTCATTAAGTATTTTTTCTGTCTGTGCTAAAATTTGGGATTCATTTTTGTATTTACCTCCATCATAAAATGAATCTGGAGTAAGGTTTAGAATTCCCATTACTTTTGGAGTGGATAGATCAATTAAAGAACCTTTGCAGTTGATTGTCATTAGGTAGTATTTGGTTTTTTTAGTTTTTTATTTGGTATAATTCCCATATTAAAGCGAAATTTACGCAAAATTCAATAGTTATATGCAAGATACATCCACACAATATGATGCAATAATTCATACATGTCGTGACTTATTTATAAAAAAAATGAAAGATTATGGAAGTGCATGGAGAATCCTTAGACTCCCTTCGTTGACAGATCAAATTTTTATCAAAGCACAGCGTATTCGTAGCCTGCAAGAAAATGAAGTAAGAAAAGTTGATGAAGGAGAAGCCTCAGAGTTTATAGGTATCATTAATTATAGTATCATGGCCTTGATACAAATCGAGAATGGAATTGCTGAACAACCTGATTTATCTGTTGATCAGGCAACAAAACTATATGATAGGCATGTAAAAATTACTAAAGAATTAATGATGAACAAGAATCATGATTATGGCGAAGCATGGCGTGACCTTAGAGTAAGCTCGCTTACAGATTTGATTCTTCAGAAGTTGCTTCGGGTAAAGCAAATTGAAGATAATAAAGGAAAAACTCTGGTGAGTGAGGGCATAGATGCTAATTATCAGGATATGATTAATTATGCAATATTTGCAATGATTCATTTAGAAGAATCAGATTCATAACATTTAAAATACTGTTAAACCTGGTCGAATAAGATTCGAACAGTTGTTATCTTGCTCAAAATAAATTAAAAATCATAATTATTGTAGTATGAAAATACTGGTTACTATCTCTAGAATATTTGTAGCAGCGCTCTTTTTATTTTCAGGGTTTATAAAATTAAATGACCCATTAGGGTTTTCATATAAACTTCAGGAATACTTTGGAGAAGGAGTACTTAATTTAGAGTTTTTGATTCCATTTGCTCTATTAATAGCAGTCTTTTTGGTAATTTTTGAAGTCATATTAGGGATCACATTAATATTGGGGTATTTACCTAAATTTACAGTGTGGTCATTGTTGTCAATGATTGTGTTTTTTACATTTCTTACCTTTTATTCAGCATATTTTAATAAAGTTACAGATTGTGGATGCTTTGGAGATGCTTTGCCATTGACACCCTGGGAGTCGTTTACCAAAGATGTTATCTTATTAATATTGATTTTAGTGCTGTTCTTCGGGAGAAAATATATTACACCTATCAGTCCTGTTGCTGCTCATAAATGGATAGTTTTTGGAAGTTTTACAGCGTGTTTAGGGTTTGCATATTATGTTTTAATGCACCTGCCGGTTTTTGATTTTAGAGCTTATAAAATAGGTACAAATATAGAAAAAGGAATGGCAATTCCTGAAGGAGCACCAAAAGCTGAATTTGCTTATCATTGGAAGTTTAATATAGATGGCGAAGAAAAAATAGTTACGACTAATGGTGACTACCCAAAAATTAAGGGAGACTTTATTAATGTTGAAACCGAAATCGTAAAAGAAGGATATGAACCGCCTATTCATGACTTTGCAATAACAAAAGATGATGTTGATTATACATCAGAGTTTCTGCAAAAAGAGAATCTTATACTTATTGTAGCATATAACTTATCAAAAAGTGAAGCTGAAGGATTTAATGCAGTTAAAGAAATGACAGATAGAGCTAAGTCACAAGGGTATGAGGTAATTGGGCTTACGGCATCTACGCCAAAGGATAAATCTCGAATCAAAGAACAATTTGGTCTTGGATTTGACTTTTATACTACAGATGAAACTGCACTAAAAACAATTTTGAGATCTAATCCTGGTGTGGTACGATTAGATAAAGGTACAATAGTTGAAAAGTACCATTGGAACGATGCTCATAAAGCACCTCTGGAAAAAGTGGAACAACCAGAACCTCAAATAAATGAGAGACTAAAAGCGCAATTAGATAGTGTTATGATTCTAGATCAAAATGCAAGAAATCAACGTGTACCTTTAGAAGAATTAAAAATTGTAGACAGTACTAATACCGCGTTTGTTGAAGAAGTATTTGAAAAATATGGATATCCAGGAAAATCAATGGTCGGAGAACAAACCAGTATGGTGGGTTGGTTGATTATACATCACTCTGATAAAATAGAAACATATTTACCGCTAATTAGAGAAGCTTCAGAAAAGGGAGAGCTTGATTTCAAATTCGTTGCAATGATGGAAGACAGGCATCTAATGAAACAAAATTTGGAGCAAATTTATGGAACTCAAAGTACCTATGGAGGTGATAAAGTAGGTTTTATTTGGCCTATTAAAGACCCAGAAACAGTTAATGAAAGAAGAAAAAAGGCAGGTTTCAATGAAACGGTAGAAGAGTATTGTGAACGCATTGTAGGTACACCATATAGAATATATACTCTTGCTGAAGTTGAAGCACTAAAAAAAGCAGATAAACTCAAAGAAAAATCTAATAACTAATGCTGTCGTGGTACTTCAATAAATTAGGATATGCTATCGTAACATTATTAGGTGTTGTAACTGTAATTTTTTTATTGTTTACCTTGTTACCTGGTGATCCGGCTCAAATGATGCTAGGACAAAATGAAAGTGAAGAACAATTAGAAAATGTGAGGCGAAAATATGGTTTTGATAAACCTATAACTACACAATACAGGTTTTATCTAAACGATCTTTCTCCGATTTCGTTTCATAGTCTGAATCCAAAAGATTTTTCCTATTTAGATCGAGATAAATATACAGCGATGCATTTGTTTAATATTGGTAACACGGCCACGGTGATTAAATTTCCATATTTAAGAGAGTCTTTTCAGAAAAACGGCAAAAAAGTGAGTGAAGTGATCCAAGAAACATTGCCAAATACAGCAGTACTAGCGATATCTGCAATTTGTATTGCAATTTTTTTAGGAATCTTACTTGGGATCGTAAGCGCATTGTCTAAAGATCAGTGGATAGATAAATTAATTCAATTAATTAGTACGCTAGGAATGAGCGTTCCTTCTTTTTTTAGCGCAATTATTTTTGCCTGGTTGTTTGGTTATATTTTGCATGAATATACAAATCTAAATATGACAGGTAGCTTATACGAAGTTGATGATTTTGGTGAGGGGAGTTATATACAATGGAAAAATTTATTGTTGCCAGCAATAGTCTTAGGAATTAGACCATTAGCTGTAGTCACACAGTTAATGCGTAACTCTTTACTCGAGGTATTAAGTCAGGATTATATACGTACGGCTAAAGCTAAAGGACTTTCAATGTTTCAGATTATTAGAAAACATGCACTCAAAAATGCATTAAACCCTGTTGTTACAGCAATTTCAGGGTGGTTTGCTTCTATGTTAGCAGGTGCAGTTTTTGTAGAATATATTTTTGGATGGAATGGTTTAGGAAAAGAGATCGTAGATGCATTGAACACATTAGATCTTCCTATAATTATGGGTTCTGTATTAGTTATAGCAACTATGTTTATACTAATCAATATATTTGTCGATATTATTTATGGGTGGTTAGACCCTAGAGTGAGGGTGTAATACCTAATGCATAATAAATAACCACACTTTTTAACCAAAATATAATACTTAAATTAATGAGAAAAAAGATTGTTGCAGGAAACTGGAAAATGAATAAAAACCTTTCAGAAACAGAGGTTTTACTTTCAGAATTAAAGACAAAACTAGGAGCAAGTAAAGAAGCAAATATAATAGTAGCTCCTACATTTACAAATTTGTATAAAGCGACACAAGATTTGAAAGGATCTTCTATTACTGTGGCAGCTCAAAATATGCATCAGGCAGATAATGGTGCATTTACAGGAGAGATTTCTGCAGATATGCTTAAAAATATTGGAGTCGAGACCGTAATATTAGGACATAGTGAACGAAGAGCATATTTTGGAGAGACTGATGCTTTGTTAGCAGATAAAGTTAATACGGCTTTAAAGCATGGTATGAAGGTTATCTTTTGTTTTGGAGAAGAATTACAAGATAGAAAGAGTAATAGTCATTTTTCTGTTGTAGAAAATCAATTAAAAAATGTGCTTTTTCATATTAAAGAAGAACACTGGAAAAATATAGTACTTGCATACGAACCAGTATGGGCAATCGGAACAGGAGAAACAGCTTCTCCTGATCAAGCACAAGAGATGCATGCATTTATTCGCAATACAATCGCAAATGCATTCACTCCGTCTATAGCCGATGAGGTATCTATTCTATATGGAGGAAGTGTTAAACCGAATAATGCTGAAGAGATTTTTGCTAAGCCTGATGTTGATGGAGGACTAATTGGTGGTGCGGCACTAGATGCTAGCAGTTTTGAGGCTATTGCAAACGCCATTTAATCGTTAGAATCACATAAAATATATGTTGAAAAGCATTCCAAATAGGAGTGCTTTTTTTATATGTAAAAGCCTAACTTTGTCGCACAGTAAAAAATAAATATGTCGAGCACAAAATATCTAGGGTACTATTTTAATGTTTCTCCAATTCAACCTGCTACAGAAATCTTAATTGCAGAGTTGGGAGAAGCTGGGTTTGAAAGTTTTGTTGAAACCGAAAACGGAGTCAATGCATTTATTCAAAAAGAAGATTGGCGACAAAATATTTTAGATGATATTTATGTATTAAACTCTGATGAATTTGATATTCAATTTACTTCTGAAGAAATTGAACAAGTTAATTGGAATAAAGAATGGGAAAAGAATTTTGATCCTATAATTGTAGATGATCTTTGTAGTGTTAGGGCTCCTTTTCATGATAAACCCAACACTCAATACGATATTGTAATTGAACCAAAAATGTCATTTGGTACTGGTCATCATGAAACTACACACATGATGATTCAGCATTTATTAAAAACTGATCTGACCCATAAAAAAGTATTAGATATGGGTTGTGGTACTGGTGTTTTGGCAATTTTATCCGAAATGAAAGGTGCACAACCTATAGAGGCAATTGATATAGATAATTGGTGCTATCTTAATACTATTGAAAATGTAGAACGAAACGGTTGTCATCATATATCAACATATGAAGGTGATGCTTCATTGTTATCCGGAAGAAATTACGATATTATTATAGCGAATATTAATCGTAATATCCTACTGAACGATATTAAAACATATGTAAAATGTCTAAATCCGGGAGGTAAGTTATTTCTAAGTGGATTTTATACAGAAGATTTAGATATGATATCAGAAGAATGCCTAAGTAACGGTCTATCCTTTGTTCGTAATTTTGATAGAAATAATTGGATTGCAGCGCTTTATGATTTGAAATAATCATATGTAGATCATTTTAATATTTTAAAGTTATTATATTTGTAAAAAAAATGTTCCCATGAGTACACAAGAAAAAGTTTTAGAAGAAGTACTTGAAAAAACTGCCGATCAAAGTAATAATGAAATTGTTTTATATAATGATGATGTAAATACTTTTGATCATGTGATTGAGACATTGATATATAGCTGTGAACATACGCCTTTGCAGGCAGAACAATGCGCTTTGTTAGTGCATTATAAAGGTAAATGCACTGTTAAAACGGGGACCTATAAAGAATTAGAGCCAAGGTGTTCTAAAATACTTGAAGCAGGTCTAAGTGCTGAAATTGTCTAAATATTAGATATGAAATAATAAAAAAAAGCCTTTTTAAAGGCTTTTTTTATGCCTTATTTTTACATTCACGATGAGTACTGTGAATTCAATTTTTTGTTAAATCATGGTATAAATTCTAGATTGATGTTAAATATTTAAAATTCTTCAGTATTTAATTTCTAAAAAATCTAAATTTTATAATTTGTAAGAAAAAACTTTCTTTTTCTTGTTTTCTTTGTTAATAGTTTAATCCGCATGAGATAGTAATTTTGTCAGTATTTTAGAAGTTTAGAAAAAGAATTTTCTGACAAATTGATAATGTATTTAATCGATTTTTAGTAAAATTTGAAATTAGAATTTTCTTATTTTTATTAAATTAATCTTACGGTTTTACCGTATTTACAAATAATAGTTTAAAAATTTAACGTATTTTAAAGAAAAAATATCATATCTTCAAACCGCAATTTTGAAAAAGTTCAAAGTTTTTACATAATTGTAATCTGATAGGACTTAAAAAATTCTATTAGATTTAATAACTACACAAACTCAACTTATTAAAATGAAAAAAATCAAAGTATTGGCGCTTTGCGCTATTGTGGCTGGTTTTGCCACATCTTGTCAAAAAGAAGACGTTGCTACAGAAACACAAGAAGTAGTAAAAGAAGAATTATCCAAATCACAAATTGAAGCTCTTAACAAAGCAGGAGTAAATCATGGAGGAGCTAAAATAGTTACCGCCAAAGGTATGTTGCCTGGCGATAAAGATTTTCAAGCCATAGAGGTTTCTGATTATCTTTTATCGATAGAAGCTTTAGAAAGAGGTGACTATGCTCTTAGCAGCGATGATGGTATAAACAAGCAGTATAGAACTAATAATCTGGTTACAGGATCTAATCGTAGCTTTAGAGTAGTAGGGTATACTGGTTCTTGTTGTGCACTTACTTCTAAAATGAGAACAGCATTACAATGGGCTGTTAACAATTACAACAGATTAAATACATCACTTAATTTAACACTTGTTTTCCAGAGTAATTTCAACAATAGAGATATGGTTGTATATAACAATGGCCGAGGTGGTGGAGGTGGATCTGCTGGTTTCCCATCAGGAGGTCAAGCTTTTAAGCGTGTGCAAATTAACGCTGGTACAGATTCTTTTAGTACTAATGTTGTAGAGCACGTAATGACTCACGAGATTGGACATTCTGTTGGTTTTAGACATACAGATTATGCAAGAAGAAAGTGCGATGGTTCTAACGAAGGAACAGCAGGTATAGGAGCTATATTAATCCCAGGAACTCAAAGTGGTAACCAATGGGGTGGTAGCAATATCGATTCTAACTCAATCATGATTTCTTGTTTTGATGGAAATGAAGATGGAGAATTTAGTCAAGGAGATATTACTGCTCTTAACGCTCTTTATTAAGAGATAAAATAAATTAAACTTTGAACTTTTTACTAACCATCCCGGAAATCGGGATGGTTTTTTTGTTTAGGCTATTATTTTGCCAACAGAATTTCTTTTTCTTTTAGTGCTTCTTCAAGATTTGCGTTTACAATCGTAATGCTATTAAAGAACTTACGCCCGTCATCCTTTTTAAAAGAAATCTTAGTGTATCCGTCTTTTTTATCTACTCCGGTAACAATAACACGATTACCGATCAACGCTTTATAATTTGGGATGCCCCCCTTTTTGATAATAAAGTTAGTCTTCGGAAAATAGATGTGTTTGTAATGCATCGCAGAAGGTGCACCTACGGTTAATATGTCTCCTACAACTATGTCCTTTATGTTCTCCTGACCTTGAGCGCTAAAAAATGATAATAACGTAATGAATATTAGTTTTTTCATGACTATTTTATTGTATTGTTTATATATGGTCGATAATATTATAAAATTATCAATTTTAAATGGTTTTGTAAAATCGAGATGGTTAAATAAAAGTTAATCTATTATTGTTTAATAGTAATACTTTTATTTTTGCACTATCTAATTTCATAAGGAAGCTAATGCAAGAATATAAAAATTAACAGATGAAATATTTACTTCAAAATTTAAAAGTCACTATTAATGATAAAATTTATTTAAAGGATCCAGAATCATCTTCTCTTGGTAAACGAATTATAGAGAATAGCATTCTAATGATTGATCAAATGGGATTTGAAAGTTTTACATTTAAGAAGTTAGGAGTACAAATTGGATCTAATGAGAGCTCTATTTATCGTTATTTCGAAAATAAACATAAGCTTTTACTATATCTAACATCATGGTATTGGGGATGGTTAGAATATCAGCTTGTGTTTTCAACAAACAGTATTGCTGACTCTAAGAAAAAACTGAAAATGGCTATAGAAATTATTACAAGAACTATCGAAGAAGATTCATCGTTCTCACATATTAATGAGGTGCTCCTGAGTAAAATTGTCGTTAATGAAAACTCTAAATCCTATCTTACAAAAGAAGTGGATAAAGAGAACAAAGAAGGCTATTTCTCGATATATAAAAGACTAGTAGCAAGAATCAAAGACATGATTATTGATGTTGATAAAACGTATATGTATCCATCAAGTCTTGCCAGTACGATTATTGAAGGAGCGCTACATCAACATTTTCTGAAAGATCACTTTTCTTCCTTAACAGATTGCACCATGGAAAATACCCCAACTAAATATTTTACAGAATTGGTCTTTAACTCTTTAAAAGGAAATGTAGATGGATAAAAACTTATTGACTGCTTGGCAAAGGCTAATAGGACTTTTGCAATTAGATAAGAAAGATATTCTACAAACATTTTATTATGCAATATTCGCCGGATTGGTAAATTTATCATTACCACTTGGTATACAGGCGATTATCAACCTTATTCAAGGGGCTCAAATAAGTACTTCATGGATTGTTTTAGTGGTTTTAGTAACGTTAGGTGTTGCATTTGTAGGGTTGTTACAATTAATGCAGATCAGAATTATAGAAAATGTACAGCAAAAGATATTTACAAGGGCTTCTTTTGAGTTTTCGTATCGTTTTCCAAAAATTAAAATGAGCGAATTACGGGATTATTACCCGCCTGAGTTGGCGAATCGTTTTTTTGATACGCTAACGGCTCAAAAAGGATTAGCCAAAATCCTGATAGATTTTCCGGCCGCACTAATACAAATCATTTTTGGATTAATGCTACTGTCGTTTTATCACCCTTTCTTTATTATATATGGACTGTTGTTGATAGGGTTGATCTATGTGGTATTTAAGTATACGGCTCAACGAGGTTTAGAAACTAGTTTAAAAGAATCAAAAAGTAAATATAAAGTAGCGCATTGGATTCAAGAGGTTGCTAGAACTATTGTTAGTTTTAAACTTTCCGGAAAAACGAATCATGCTTTAGACAAAAATGATGCTTTGGTAACCGAATATTTGGATGCTCGCGAAAGTCATTTTAAGATTTTGATTTTACAATTTATCCAAATGATTGGATTTAAGGTATTAGTAACTGCGGGATTATTAATTATAGGAGGAATACTAGTAATCAATCAGGAAATGAATATAGGTCAGTTTGTTGCGGCAGAGATTATTATTGTATTAGTTATTGGTTCTGTAGAGAAATTGATCGTAGGATTAGAATCCTTTTATGATGTATTAACTTCTATGGAAAAACTTGGGCAGGTTGTAGATAAAGAACTTGAACCTCAAGATGGAGAAAAGCCATTTCGCGATCAAGAAGAATATACGGTAGAATTATCGAATATCACTTATAACGCTCCAGGCAATACAAAAACAATATTAAATGATGTTTCTCTTACGATAACTCCAAGTTGTACCATATTGATTCAAGGGCCTAATGGTTCTGGTAAAACAACATTACTTCGTTTAATAGCGGGCTTAATTGAACCCACTCGTGGTAATATTTATGTTAATGATGTAGAACTAAGAGGAGTAAATCTAAACTATTACAGAGCACACTTAGGACAATCATTAACAGAAGAATCTCCTTTTGAAGGTACGTTATTAGAAAATATAACTTTTGGCGATGAAACCATATCCCATGAAGATGTGTATTGGGCGTTAGAAAAAGTTGGATTAACACAATTCGTAAAAGAACAGCCTAAAGGATTAAAAACAATATTATACCCAGAAGGAAAACAAATATCATATAGTGTATCCAAAAAAATAGTTTTAGCCAGAAGCATCGTTAGAAAACCAAACCTTTTAATTTTAAAAGATCCCCTGGATCAGTTTGATGAAAAAGAAGTAACAAGAATAATGGATTTTCTTACCGACCCATCGAGCCCCTGGGCTTTGGTTGTTGTAAGTCAAAACCAAAAATGGATCCAACGATGCGGTAGAATAATCAACATCGAGAATGGTAAAATAGTAAGCGAAAAATAGATAGGGCATGTTAAATATTTCACCTAATAAGCTAAATAAGACAATTGATCTTTCTGAGTATAGAGCAGTTCAAAAAGTCTTTCATAAAAGGCACTATAAATACTTTAATCGTTTTCTTAAAGTGTTTACTGTTCTGGCAATAATTGTGCTTTTTCTACCTTGGACCCAAAATATATCAGGTAAGGGGTTTTTAACAACTTTGAAACCCGATCAACGCCCACAAACTATACAGTCACCTATCCCGGGCAGGATAGAAAAATGGTATGTGCAAGAAGGTGATTTCGTAAAAAAAGGAGATACCATACTTTTCGTTTCCGAAGTGAAAAATGAATATTTCGACCCCAATTTAGTGGAAAGAACAGGGCAGCAGATCAAAGCTAAGTCCATGGCTGTGACCTCGTATCAGGAAAAAGTAAAAGCCCTAGAAAACCAGGCCGGAGCATTAATCAATGAGCGTGCACTTAAATTAAAACAGGCAAATAATAAGTTAATACAATCCAAACTTAAAGTACAAAGTGACAGTATTGATTTTGAAGCTGCCAAGACCAATATCAATATTGCTCAGCGTCAATATGATCGAATCGTTCAATTAGAAAAAGAAGGATTAAAAGCATTAACCGATGTTGAAGAAAAGCGTTTGAAATTGCAAGAGACACAAGCAAAAATAATCTCTCAGGAAAACAAACTTTTGGCTAGTAAGAATAATGTGATCAATGCACAAATAGAGATGAATCGTATCCAGGCCGAATATGCAGACAAAATTGCAAAGTCGCGTAGTGATAAATTTACGGCGCAATCAAATCAATTCGATTCTGAAGCACAAGTAACTAAGTTAGAGAATGAATATACCAATTATGAGATGCGCAATGATATGTATTATATCAAAGCCCCCCAAAGCGGATATATTAATAAAGCATTGTATTCAGGAGTTGGTGAAACATTTAAAGAAGGTGATAAGTTGGTCAATATTATGCCTTCAGATTATGAGCTTGCTGTAGAGACTTTTGTAAGACCTATAGATCTCCCATTAGTTCATATTGACGAAAAAGTAAGAATACAGTTTGATGGTTGGCCGGCAATCATATTTAGTGGTTGGCCTAATGTGTCTTATGGGACGTATGGAGGAAAAATTGTAGCCATAGAAACTTTTATAAGTGACAACGGAAAATATAGGGTGCTTATAGCACCTGATCCTGATGATTATGATTGGCCAAAAGATATCCGTGTAGGTTCTGGGGCAAATTCTATGGCTTTATTAGAAGATGTACCCATCTGGTTTGAGTTATGGCGAAAACTCAACGGATTTCCACCTAATTATTACCAACCCAATACAAATATTGCTAAATCTGAAAAGAAGTAAAATGAAGAAAAATCTTTGGTATGGCTTTTTGTTTTTAGCGACAGTGTTTTATGCTCAAGAGGCAGATACAACTACGCTCAATTTTAAAGAGTATTTGGGATACGTAAAAAAGTATCATCCAGTAGCAAAACAAGCACAATTAAATATAGATATTGGGCAAGCTAACTTAATGAAAGCTAGAGGTGGTTTTGATCCTAAAATGGAGGTAGATTATAATCGAAAAAAGTTTAAAGGATCCGAATATTATGATTTATTAAATGCTACATTTAAAATCCCTACCTGGTATGGAATAGAGTTTAAAGGTGGTTTTGAACAAAATGATGGGGAGTTCTTGAATCCACAAAATTTTGTACCAGAAGATGGACTTTTTAATGCGGGAATTTCAGTTTCGGTAGCTCAGGGTTTATTGATTAATAATCGTATGGCTACTTTAAGAAAGGCCAAATTTTTTAGAGAACAAACAAAAGCAGATAGAGATCTTTTAGTGAACCAAATCTTATATGATGCTTCTTTAGCGTATTTTGATTGGTTGAGGGCATATAAAGAAAAAGAAATTTATGATAACTTCTTAGATAATGCTAAAATACGATTCGAAGGAATCAAAAAGAGTGCATATGTAGGAGATAGAGCGGCTATAGATACAGTAGAAGCTAAGATCGCTTATCAGAACAGGGCTTTAAATTTAGAACAAGCGAAAGTAAAATTAATGAAATCGGCATTAGAACTTTCTAATTTTTTATGGTTAGAAGATAATGTTCCGGTAGAACTGCAGTCCAATGTGATTCCAGATATTAATGTTGAAGAAGATATCGATAATACCCTAGAGATTCAAGGAAACCCCTTGGATAGTTTTACCATCGAAAATCATCCGAAGTTAAGGTCATTAAATTATAAGATTGAAGGCTTAGAGGTAGATAGAAAACTTAAAGCAAATAAGTTGCTTCCCAAGATTGATTTGGAATACAACTTTTTGACTGAAACTCCAGATGTTGGAAACTCATTTAATACAGCAGAGTATAAAGGTGGGATTTCTTTTAGATTTCCACTTTTTCTAAGGAAAGAACGAGGGGATTTAAAATTAGCGAAATATAAGGTTCAAGATGCGCAGTTTGAACGAGAAACCACTCAATTGCAAATTAGAAATAAAGTAATGGCTATTTATGTAGAGTTGGAATCTTTTATCAATCAGAATGAACTGATATTTAATATTGTTAATGATTATAATACCTTGCTTGCAGCCGAAGAACGCAAATTTAGTTTTGGGGAGAGTTCTTTGTTTTTGATTAATTCTCGAGAAAAAAGTCTCATTGATGCAAAATTAAAAGAGATCGAAGTACAAAATAAATTCTTTACAACAAAAGCCAAACTATTTAATAGCTTGGCACTTAATCCAGTTAACCTTTAATCTGAAAAAAAGTAGTACTTAAAAATATTTTGAAATTCTTAAGAGTTCTTTTTCATTATGAGTTAAGCAAACATCTTTTCGCTTTACACCATTATTACTTATTCATTTAACCTTTAGCAATCGTTCAGGATATAAGAGAATCAATATTCTGCCCCCATATAGACTAAACTATTCTTGATATTCTGTTTAGGCATTTCTGGAGAAATCATGCAACACGTGGATCCTAGATAAAATAGAGCAATTTCATCCAGTATAGAAACCTTAGCACCTAGTATTATTTTTTTAGGTAGCTCTATGGTACCTACCGCAGGACCACCAACGATAGATAAATGCCATGTCCTGTCACGATTGTCTTTAATGTCTATATTTATGCGTTCATTCCTAAAGGCTGGAATAGAAGGATTATTTTTATAAAACCATGGGCGCAAAATAACCAGATCTCCTTTAATATATTGAACTCGAGTAATAGTACCATCAATAGGAGCATGTATTCTATGGTAATTCTTATTATGCAAAAATACATTAGTAAAAACATAATCTTTACAAATAAGCCGTTCGTCTATACCAAAGATTTGATGAACGGATCTTATATCTCCTTTGACATTGGTTTTCTGAATTTTAGACACATGATCTATGTCACATAGCACTCCTTCGCAGGGCCAGACGTGACTTGTATGTACCTTAGGAAGTTCTTTAAATTGTCTTACAAAAAAATCTTGAAAAGTATGATATTCGGTTTTACCAGATGGAGGAGTAAATTGGTCAAGATAATTAACCTCTTTGTAGTGAATTTTACAATATGGTTTAATTAAATGCTTCGAAATTCTAAGATTAAAAACCTTAGCATATATTTTTGAAATTAACCGTTGAAACTGACTTGGCAAACTACCCCAAATCTTTAACGAAAAAAACTCGTACAATGAAGCATATTTAATTTTTGGAGGATCGGAAAATTCAATTTTATAATCAAATTGAGAAGAAATTTGAATTTGTTTGGACATGATTTTTTGATTAATGAATGAAACAAATTTCAATGTATGGACTTTTCTATACTAAGTCAATAGGGTATTCCCCAAAATCTTCTTAAATAAGCTAAAATATGTTAAAATTGTATAGTTTATTGTTTGTCAGTATTTTACAGCATGTTTTTGGAAAGAAATAAGATAGAATGGATGAAAAAGATTAAGAAAAAATTAGGCAATCTTAGGCATAATTTAGTCTATTGTTTTTAAAATTTAGCATGTCGAAGCTTGGTGAGGATTCCCCAAAACTTCGATATGACTAGTATGATTTAAGTTATGTGTCGAAGCAGATTAAATTTTTAAATCATCTGGTTTAAACCCATTATTAAATTTTACATCCGTAGAAATTTCAGATAAAGAAGGTTCCTCTGCATATTCTCCTTTATTATTGGGGATATAAGCGTATCGATGTGTCGGTACTTGTATACCATCAATTTCAGTGTATTTTACCTTCATAAGTAAAACGATATCATTGATCCCCCAGGCAGGTAATGAAAAATAGAATTGATCAATTAATTTGGTTTCAGGATTTACATATAAAATGTAAGCATCGTTGGCTTCTTTCCCTGTTTTTTGTGAATCGTAAGAAACGGTAACTTTATCATACGTTTTTCCATCCACAACTTCTTGACCTAAGTATTCATAAGCAGTTCCTGGATCACCGATCTTAAAATTCATCATAAACCAATAATAATTTACTTGTCGCAAGAAATCAGCAGTTCCAATTATTTTTTCGTCTGTAATTTCTTTACCATCAATGCTTACTGAAGCTTTACCTTTTGCATAATTTTGTATGATAGGTTGATTACCTTCGGGTAGAACATTTACCTGATGGGTTGTATATTTCCCCCAGGAATATTCCCCATCAAAAATATAACGCTCTATAGATATATCTTTTTTTCCATCTGCTTGCTCATAAGCGTAAGTATATTCTACATCTTTAAGATTCCAGAGGGTATTCCAACCGCCAGAAGCTTCGGCAATTGCCTTAATTATGGTCTTAGGTATATTTGTATCATAAGTGATTTCTTTTTCTTTGGGTTTGGTTTCTTCTATAGAAGAAGTATTCTCTGTTTTAACTGTTTCTTCGGTATCATTTTCTTTTTTTTGATTACAACTTATGAATATCAGGAACATACTTATTATTGCTGTCTTAATGATTTGTGTGATTTTCATGATAATATTATTTAAGAGGTTATTATATGAAGATATACTAAAGATACTGAAAAATGTAGTAAGGAAGAGAAATGATGAATCTAATGCTTCACCCGGAATTAGCATGTTATTAACTCTCATTGTTTTATTACAACAATAATTTACTTAAACGTTTGCGAAAAAAGAAGCTTGTCTTTTTTTATTAACTATAAATAGCTGATAATAAATTAGTTAAATGTTTTGTTGTACAAAAACTCTTTTGTTTGATTACTGTTTTTTTGTTGCCTACTTCTTGCTGTTATACCCTGCTTTTTTTGAATGGAATACCATAAAATTTAATTTAGAACCATTGAAATTCGCAAAAACAATCAATTAATAATTTAAAACAGTCAGTATGAAAAATAACTTACTAAAGATTCTTTTTATTGGAATCGTTTTGATGGTAAGTAACACTTATTCACAAAGTGTTTCGGGTATAGTTACTGGAGAAGACGGAATTCCGGTTCCGGGAGTAAATGTAATTGTTAAAGGAACGACTAATGGAGCATCTACAGATTTTGATGGTAATTATACAGTCAATGATATCGTTGGAGATGCAGTTTTAGTTTTTAGTTACATAGGTTTCCAAACTCAAGAAATTCCGGTTTCCGGTCAAACAGTAATTAATGTCTCTTTACGTTCGGATGCTCAATCCCTTGGTGAGGTGGTGATTTTGGGATATGGGCAGGTTCAAAATAAGAAATCGCTAACTACGGCGATAGCGACGGTAGATCCAGATATCATAAAGCAGTTGCCAATATCTCAAGCAGAAGCGGCATTGCAAGGAACGGTGCCAGGAGTTGTAGTACAACAAAACTCAGGATCACCTGGATCACCACAAACCGTTAGAGTAAGAGGAATAGGAACACCAAATAATTCTGATCCTCTCTATATCGTAGATGGAGTTCAGGTTCCTAATCTAACATTTTTAAACCCGAATGATATCAAATCACAAACCGTGCTTAAAGATGCAGCATCCAGTGCTATTTATGGTTCTAGGGGAGGTAATGGAGTAATTTTGATAGAAACTTTAAGTGGTAAAAGAAGAAGTTTAAAACCGGAAATTTCAATTCGTGGTTACTATGGTATTCAAACTTTAGCAAACAAACCAGATTTAATGAACCGCGATGAGTATGTGCGGTATTATAACGAAGGTGTTGCCGCAGCAGGTTCAGATTTAGCAGCTGGATTTAGAGGAGCTTTTACAGATGCGGAGCGAGAAGCATTACCAGATACAGATTGGTATGATGTATTGTTTAGTGATGCACCTACTCAAGATATTTATGGTTCAATAGTGGGAGGAGGCGAAAAAGTATCTTATGCAGTCTCTGGTGGTTATTTTGGGCAAGAAGGTATTCTTGGAGGTGATAACAAAGCAGAGTTTAATAGAAGAAATATTAGAGGAGCCTTTGATGGTGATATTACAGATCGTATTAGATTTAATGTAGTAGCACAATACCAGAATCAGGAGCGCTTTAATGTATCGCAAAATAATGGTGGTGCCGGTGTTGGTTTAAGTAGTTTTATCAATGCATTACCTCCTATTTACCCTGCATTTGATGAACAAGGTAATTTCTTTAATCCAGGGTTACAAAATAGCACACCAATAGCAAATGGAGTGCCGATTAATAGTCTCGGAGCAGTACAAAATCCATTGTTTTCTCTTGCGTTATTAGACTCGCAAACCGATCAAGATATTCTTAACCTTTCTACTTCTTTGGATTGGAAGCCAGTAGATAATTTAAAATTTAAAGCAACATATGGGGTGTTTAGCGCTTCTATTTTTAACAGGTCTTTTCTGCCTTTAATAGATCAAGAAGCTCAAGAATATGATACTGCTAACAATGTATTTTATCAAGAAGTACTGAATAAAACGAGAAACCGACAATATGGAGTTACCGGAGAATATTCTTTTGCAAAGCTCGCACAAAAATATCATTATGTAAGTGTGCTCGCAGGGTATGAAGTTGTTGAAAATAGATTCGATGGTGGAGCGGTAGTACGAGATCCAGGACTTTTCCTAGTCAATGATTTTGATAGTGTTAATTTTGCATTGTCAGAAGATAATAGTGATGTCGTAATAACTCCAGGCATTTCTACAGATGTAGGATTACGATCTTTTTTCGGTAAAATAGATTATAATTATAATGAGAAATACTTGATAAGTGCGGTATTAAGAAATGACAGCTCTTCTAATTTTGGATCTAATAATCGTTCTGGTTGGTTTCCGGCTGTATCTGCCGGTTGGGTAATCTCTGAAGAGCGATTTTTGCAGGACAGCGATAACATAAATCTGTTAAAAATTAGAGGAAGTTGGGGTATTAGTGGTAATGATGGATCACCACGACCATTAGCCTATTTATCTTCGGTAAATACCCAAGTTAACTATGCAGGTCAACCTGGAATTGTATTAACAGGATTATCTAATCCGGATTTAAAATGGGAAGAAATTTCTCAGCTCAATATAGGTTTAGATATTAATGCATTTAATAATAAGCTTGGTTTTACTGCTGACTATTATATAAAAGAAACCAGTGATATCCTATTACAAGCAACAACTCCTTTAACTTCAGGATTGCAACCTTCTGTAGAAAATACCGGGGATATAGAAAATAAAGGTTTTGAATTTATAGTGTCATGGAGAGATACATATGCTAGTGGATTTTCTTGGAATATAAATGTGAACCTTGGATTTAATGAAAATGAGGTAACAAGTTTAGGAGAAACTTCATTCATTGATTCCGCTGCAATACAACCACAATTTCAAGGATTTGCCTCAAGAACTAGAGTTGGAGATCCAATAGCCAGTTTCTATGGGTTTGTTGTTGAAGGTAGAGATGCAGCGGGTAATCTAATCTTTGCAGATTTAGATAATAGTGGCAATGATAAACTAACACCAGATGCAGGTGACAGAACTATTATCGGAAATCCGAATCCTGATTTTACGTATGGTATGAATTTAGGCTTCAATTATAAAGGATTTGATTTTTCAGCATTTATGTCAGGAACGGCTGGTAATGATATTTTTGACGCTACAAATCGATACGACGCTGTAGGTTCAAATAGACCATCATCATATATCACGCAAACAGATACTCCACGAAATATTGCCGCAACTACAGGTACTAACGGAGAGCAGCTAATATCTGATTTTCATGTAAAAGACGGTTCTTTTGTAAAGCTGAAAAATGTAACTCTGGGATATACCATTCCAGATTCGGCTGCAAAGTCAATAGGAGCTGAGGCTGTGAGAGTTTATGTTTCGGGTCAGAATTTATTTATTTTAACAGAATACGATGGATTAGACCCAGAAATTGGACAAAATAATTTAGGTAGCCCATTGAATATAGGGATTGATCAAGGGTTTTTTCCGCAATCCCGTAACTTTTTACTAGGCTTTAATTTTAATTTTTAAAAACAATGAAAGTATTTAATCATATATTAAAAATAAGAACAAAACGATTTTTTCTATTGTTTTTTAGCGGGGTAGTATTAATGCCTTCTTGTTCTGATGATTTATTAGATAAAGTTCCAATTACAGAAATTGTAGCCGATACAGCATTTAATACCGAAGATGATGTTATAGCTAGTCTTACTGCTGCTTATGATGCATTGCAATGGCATAATGTTGGAGGAAACCAAACGTTTCCTTTAATGCAGCAAGGTGTAAGAGCAGATGATCTACATTCTCAATCAGCCGCATTTTGGGCAATTGGCGCTCAGTATGATCAATTTAGTACCATAACACCTACTTTAGCTTCTGTTGCTTCTGTATGGAGTAAATGGTATCAAGGGGTGGCAAGAGCTAATTTTACAATTCAATTAGCTGAAGGGTTTACTAATTTTGAAACCCCAGAATTACAAGATCAAATTATAGCCGAGGCTAAGTTTTTAAGAGGGTTTTATTATTTCGAATTAGTACGCCTTTTTGGTGGTGTTCCGCTTTTTGATACGCCAATAACTTCGGCAAATCAAGAGCAATTTAAACCCAGATCATCTCAGACTGAAGTATATGCTTTTATTGAAGCTGATTTAAAAAATGCTTCAGAAACATTACCATTAAAAGGTGGAGAAAGAATACAAGGTTCTGCTACTTCTGGAGCGGCATATGCTTTGCTTGCAAAAGTATACCTGTATCAGGAAAAATGGTCAGAAGCAGTTAATGCCGCCGAACAAGTAATTAATCAAGGAGTTTATGGATTAGAATCAAGTTTTTCAAATAACTTTATTCAAACTAATGAGTTTGGTCTAGAGTCTGTTTTTGAAATCAATTATGTGGATGGTTTATCTGCTGGTGATTTCAATGATGGATCACAATCTCAAGAAGGTTCAGGAATGTGGAAATGGAGTTTCCCTTTCTTAGAAGGATACAATTCATTTAATAATTTCATTCCAAGACAAGAATTGGTTGACTTTTTTGATGATAGCGATCAAAGAAAAGCCGCTACATTCTTATTGCCCGGACAAAGTACGAATTCTCCCGGATTAGCAGCCATAGGTTGGGACCCTGTTCCTAATGATTTTGGATATGCAATAGGAGTAAATACTGGAGCAAGAAAATATTTTTTAACTTTTGAAGAAGTACAGGATTTACTTACGGATTTTCAGTCTCCATTAAATGAAAAAGTGATTCGATATGCTGATGTATTATTAATACATGCCGAAGCATCTCTTATGGGAGGCGGAGGTAACGGATCAAACTCTTTTAATCAAGTTGTAGAAAGAGCATATGGCCCTGGTAACCCTGCTGCGCCGTCATATTCTAAACAAGGAGTTAGAGACGAAAGGAGAAGAGAATTAGCCACAGAGGGATGGAATCGTTTTACAGATCTGGTACGTTGGGAAAAAGCCGATGGAGGCGGAGTTATTCAAGATGCACTAAATGCTATTGGTAAGTCTGATTTTAGAATGCCTAGAGATTTATTGTTGCCTATTCCTCAGCAAGAAATAGACACCTATCCTGAAGGAATGCTAGAACAAAACCAGGGTTATTAATAATTTTAAGCATAGAAAATGAAAAATATAAGTAATATAAAATCATTTAGAAAAGCGGGAGTGCTTGTAATGATGTTAAGCCTTTTTGTGGTCATCTTCTCTTGTACTAAAGACACAGAATTTAATTTAGGACCTATTTTACCATCAAGTTCAGATGGGATACAAAACCTTGATGAGCAAGGAATAGATTGTGGCGGAAGTAATACACCGGCTTGTCCAAGTTGTTCTGATGGTATACAAAACCAGGACGAAGAAGGTGTAGATTGTGGAGGGCCATGTAATAATGCGTGCCCTGAAGCTACACCAAGATTCGATGCATTGATAAATGCCGGATTACCGTATTTCCATACATTCGAGTTAGAAGATTCTTCTTTGAATTTAGGGCTGCCTGCCGAGAATAGTGTGACCTTAGATTTCGGGATTGCTGATCCCGCCGGTTCTGGTGAGATAGTAGGAAGGTATAGTCGTCCCGAAGGAAATGTTGCTGACGGATTTTCAGATTTTAAATTCGAAACTTTTTCTTCTACTATAGATTTTTCATCATATAATAAATTCACTTTAGAGGTTTTCATGCCATCTAGTAATGACTATGATACTAGTTTAGTGCCTATGGTAGAGATCATATTATTAGATTCTACTAATCCGATGTTCTGGGAAACATGGACAGTTTTAAATGCTGAAGTAGATCCGGCAGATTTTGATTCATGGGTTAGGGTTGATTTTAATGGTGGAGATGCATTGGCAGCAACCACAATTTATAATACTATAGCGATTAGAATTGGAGGGTCAAATCATCAAAAATCGGCAACGTTCTATCTTAAAGATTTTCTTCCAACAACTAGTTTGGTATTACCAGGTACACCTAGAGCTGATGCTTTAGCATCTAGTGGATTACCAAGATACTTTACGTTTGAAGCTGGTGATGCCTCTTCTGGTTTAAACTTAGAACCCAGAACTACAAATGCAGATGGAAGCCCTTACAGTCAAGGAGTTAATATCGCATATGGAGTTGCAGATCCCGCAGGTACCAATGATGGAGTCGCTAGAATAATTAGACCAGAAAATGGCCCCTTTGGAGGTTTTGAGGATTTAAAGTTTCAACCCCAAGATGCGGTAATTGATTTTTCAGAATATAATAAGTTTAAAATAGATGTATTTATCCCTTCAACAAATGACTTTTCAGGATCTTTAACACCTACAGTAGAGTTGATATTACATGATGATAATCCAGAGTTTTTTAATCGCTGGACGGTGATTTCACAAACAGTAGCCAATTTAGATTTTGATAGCTGGGTTACTTTAGAGTTTGATGGCTCTAGTGCCGCAGCGGCAGGATCAGGAACATTGTTGCCAGCTAATACAACATATACAGTATTTACGTTACGTGTAGGAGGAAGTGGTCACGGAGAGTCGGGAGAATTCTTTGTTAAGGATTTTGTACCTTTTAAATAAAAAAATAATTTGAGAAGGGAGGAGAAACTCTCCTCCCTTCATACTAATGCTATAACAATGATCAAAAGAAAAACATACATATATTTTTTCATTATTTTCGGAATACTTTTGACCGTATCTTGTTCATCTAGCGATGATAGTGATTCTGGTGGGCCAGACCCAGTAGCTGCTACATGCACAGATGGAATCCAAAACGGAAATGAAACGGGTATAGACTGTGGAGGTGGGACCTGTAATAATTGTCCAAGTGGAGTTGTTATTCCAACATCAGGCTTTGATGCACCTACTTCATATGAGGGATATGGTTTAGTCTGGAGTGATGAATTCAATGATGGGAAATTATCTCTGCAAAACTGGTCTTTTAATATAGGAGATGGTTGCCCAAACCTTTGTGGATGGGGGAACGAGGAATTGCAATCCTATACAAATAGTGAAGAGAACTTGTTTTTTGAACAAGGTAATTTGATTATAGCAGCCAGAAGCGAAGGAGGATCAAACTATTCTTCGTCAAGAATCAATACAGATAATAAATTTGAGTTTCAATACGGTAGAGTAGATATAAGAGCTAGCATGCCTTCAGCAACAGGATCTTGGGTTGCGTTATGGCTGTTAAATCATAATTATACAATTACAAACCCAGCAGAATGGTGGCCAAATGGTGGCGAAATAGATATAATGGAATATCTGGGTGAAGATCCTACAGAGGTTTTCGGTACTGCACACTACGGAAGCGACTTTAATAGTAGAAGATTTAACTCTAAAGAATATCCAGCCCCGGAAGAAAATTATAACAAAATATACTATGTGTTTTCTATTGTTTGGGAAGAAAATAAAATTACTTGGCTAGTAAATGATGTAGAGTATCATTCGATTACGCCATCTCAAACCAATGGACAACCATACCCTTTTAATGATGAGTTTTATCTAATTATGAATCTTTCTGTAGGCGGTAATTTACCTATTCGCCCCATTGCGACGGATTATCCCGCTTTTTTAATAGTAGATTATATAAGGGTATACCAAAAAGTATAACAATAAACCCCATAATAATAGTTGAATTACAAGCTAGTTTTTGATAGAATTAGGAAGGGAGTTTTTTCTCTTGTTCTCTAGAAATAGCTCCTTTTCTAATCTTTCCTACAAGCTTAACTAAGAAATTGTTTTAACGAATTACGAAAACTATAAAGATAGGTTTTCGATAATTCTTTAGATAGAAGTTTTGTTTCTGAACAATAAATTCAACTTTTATCACAGCAAAAATTGCATCATGTATTATATAGGATTTGACATAGGAAGTTCTTCAATAAAGGCCGCTTTGGTTCATGCCCAAACAGGTAAATCTATTGCATCAGTAAATGAGCCTGAAGAAGAAATGGATATTATCTCTATTCATAAAGAATGGGCAGAACAAAACCCAGAATTTTGGTGGCAAAATGTCTGTAAAGCCTCTAAACGCATACTAAAAGAAAATGCAATTAGTCCAGATCAGATAAAAGGTATTGGAATTTCATATCAGATGCATGGCTTAGTATTGTTAGATGACAAAGGAGAATTGATTCGAAATTCTATTATCTGGTGTGATAGTAGAGCAGTTGAAATAGGAAATGAAGCCTTTAGACAAATAGGAGAAAATAAATGTATGAGTACATTGCTAAATTCTCCTGCTAATTTTACTGCTTCAAAACTAAAGTGGGTACGAGATAACGAACCAGAAAATTACAATAGAGTTCACAAGTTTTTGTTACCTGGAGATTACATTGCTTATAAATTTAGCGGAGTTATTAATACCACAAAATCAGGTCTTTCAGAAGGAATATTATGGGACTTTAAAAAAGATAAACCTGCAAACTGGTTATTAGAGTACTATGATATTGATACCAATCAAATACCAGAATTAGTACCTACTTTTTCTTTTCAATGCGCACTATCTGAAAAAGGAGCAAATGAAAGTGGTCTTAAAAAAGGAGTGCCAGTTTTATATAGAGCGGGAGATCAACCCAATAATGCGTTGTCACTTAATGTGTTTAATCCTGGAGAAGTTGCTGCAACGGGAGGAACATCTGGAGTTATTTATGCTGTAACTGATAGCCTTTTTGCGAAAGAAGGAGTAAAGCTAAATAACTTTGCCCACGTTAATCATACAACTAAACAACCAAGTATAGGAAAACTTTTGTGTATTAATGGAGCAGGAATTCAATATAGATGGTTAAAAAATAATCTTAACCTGGAGACTAATTCTTATCAAACTATGAATTCGCATGCTTCAAAAGTGGCGGTGGGGTCAAATAATCTACAGCTAATACCTTTTGGAAACGGAGCTGAACGAATGTTTGATAACCAAACTATTGGAACCCACATTTGTAATTTAAATTTAAATAAGCATACAAGATCACATATTTTTAGAGCTGCCCTCGAGGGAATTGCATTCTCTTTTGTTTACGGAATGGAAGTCCTCAAAAAAGATAATACAGAGATAAAAGTAATCCGTGCAGGAAATGATAACCTGTTTCGTTCGGAAATTTTCTCAAATACAGTAGCTACGCTAATCAATCAAGAAATAGAAATTTATAATACAACAGGTGCTATTGGAGCAGCTAGAGCAGCCGGTTTAAGTGATGGTACTTTTAAAGACTTTGGTACCATGATAACCAAAAATGATCATGTAATGACGTACCACCCTCTTCAGAATCAAGACGATTATAAAGAAGCATATAAAAATTGGAAAAGAGAATTAAATAGAATTTTAAAAAAATAAATACATGGCCTTACTAGGAAATAAAGAATATTTTAAAGGTATTGATGATATTAAGTTTGAAGGCGCAGCTTCAGATAACCCAATGGCATTCAAATATTATGATGCAAATAGAGTAGTAGCTGGTAAAACAATGAAAGAGCATTTTAAATTTGCGATTGCATATTGGCATACCTTCTGCGGTACAGGAGCAGATCCATTTGGACCAGGAACATTAAAATATGTATGGGATCAATCTCGAGATGCCATTGCAGCTGCAAAAGAAAAAGCTGATGCTGCTTTCGAATTCATTACAAAGATGGGGTTTGATTATTTCTGTTTCCATGATTATGATTTAGTAAGAGAAGCGGCAACGTTTTCAGAATCCGAGAAAAGATTAACAACCATCGTAGAGTATATCAAAGAAAAACAGAAAGCCTCAGGAGTAAAACTTCTATGGGGTACTGCTAATTGTTTTTCGAATCCCAGATATATGAATGGTGCTGCAACCAATCCGGATTTTAATGTATTGGCAAGAGCTGGTGGGCAAGTAAAACTGGCTTTAGATGCTACCATTGCTTTAAATGGTGAAAATTATGTGTTTTGGGGAGGAAGAGAAGGATATATGTCCCTACTTAATACCGACATGAAAAGAGAGTTAGATCATATGGCTACGTTTTTATCTGCAGCCCGTGATTATGCAAGAGGACAAGGATTTAAAGGTACTTTCTTTATTGAGCCTAAACCTATGGAACCTATGAAGCATCAATATGATTTTGATACCGCGACCTCGATTGCATTTTTAAAAGAACATGGACTAGATAAAGATTTTAAAATTAATATAGAAGTAAACCATGCTACACTGGCACAACATACATTTCAACATGAAATCCAAGTTGCAGCCGATGCAGGAATGCTAGGTAGTATAGATGCCAATAGAGGAGATTATCAAAATGGTTGGGATACTGATCAGTTTCCTAATAACATTGCTGAAGTTACAGAAGCTATGCTTGTATTTTTGAAAGCTGGTGGACTTCAGGGAGGAGGAGTGAATTTTGATGCCAAGGTGAGAAGAAATTCTACCGATATGGAAGATGTGTTTTTAGCTCATATTGGTGGAGCAGATGTATTTGCTCGAGCACTTATAATTGCAGATAAAATTGTTTCGTCTTCTCCTTATGAAAACCTTAGAGAAAAAAGATATAGTTCTTTTGATTCTGGAAACGGCAAAGCATTTGAACAAGGAAAACTTGATCTGAATAAGCTTTACGATATTGCACTCCAGAATGGAGAACTAAAACTTCAGAGTGGTAAGCAAGAGTTGTTTGAAAATATTATAAACCAATATATCTAATACGGTATGAAATCAGTATTAGAGTTTGGAGACTGGATTGTCTTAGGATTATATTTTCTGGCATTAATTGGTGTTGCTATATGGGTGATCCTTCAAAAAAATAAAAATACAGAAGATTATTTCCTGGCGGGGAGAAATGTCGGTTGGTTTGTCATAGGCGCATCTATCTTTGCCTCCAATATTGGTTCAGAACATGTAGTTGGGTTAGCAGGAACAGGTGCAGAATCTGGAATGCCTATGGCGCACTATGAGCTGCATGCATGGATTGTTTTGGTGTTAGGCTGGTTGTTTCTCCCATTTTACATGCGAAGTAAAGTTTTTACAATGCCTGAATTCCTAGAGAAACGATTTGATAGTAGATCCAGGTGGTTTTTATCAATTTTTTCACTGGTAGGATATGTGATTACCAAAGTTTCTGTAACAATATATGCAGGTGGGATAGTAGTTTCTGAATTAATTGGAATTCCATTTTGGTATGGGGCTATTGGAATTGTTGTTTTTACTGGTATTTATACTGTTGTTGGTGGTATGAAAGCTGTAATCTATACAGAAACACTACAAACCATTATTCTTATAGCTGCTTCTGTAATTATTACCGTGTTAGGCCTTCATGAAGTCGGTGGTTGGGATACACTTAAAGAAACTGTTGGATCAAATCATTTTAATATGTGGCGACCAATGAGTGACCCCGATTTTCCATGGACAGGTTTACTTTTTGGAGGAACAATTGTTGGGATTTGGTATTGGTGTACTGATCAATATATCGTGCAGCGAACTCTTGCAGCCAATAATATTAAAATAGGAAGACGTGGAGCAATATTTGGGGCCTATCTTAAAATTTTACCCATTTTTATATTCCTTATTCCTGGTATTATTGCATTCGCCTTGGCAAAACAAGGAGTATTAACGTATAAAAAAGCAGATGAGGTTTTTCCCGTACTTGTAAAAACATTATTGCCTGTGGGACTTAAAGGACTTGTCGCTGGAGGACTCATGGCAGCATTAATGAGCTCGTTAGCTTCAGTATTTAACTCATGCTCAACAATTTTTACCATAGATATCTATAAAAAATTAAAACCATATACACCAGAAAGACGATTACTCAATATCGGTAAAATGGCGACAGTGATTATGGTAGTATTAGGGATTATATGGATTCCAATAATGCAAAAAATTGGAGGAGGTGTTTTATATCAATATTTGCAAAGTGTTCAATCCTATATTGCTCCTCCAATTACTGCGGTATTTTTATTAGGAGTATTATGGAAAAGAGTAAACTCAAAAGCCGCAATAGTTACCCTTTTTTCTGGATTGGTTGTAGCTTCATTACGAATTACTGCAGAGATATTTAAAGACAACGTATCGGGAATTATATATCAATTTGCAACCATAAATTTTGCACATATGGCAATTTTTATGTTTGTATTTTCAATAATCATATGCGTTACAGTTAGTTTACTTACAAATCCACCAAACTATGCTGCGATTGCTGGGTTGTCATTTGGAACATTAACCAAAGAACATAAATTAGAGAATAAAGAGAGTATCACATTATCAGATATTGTCCTGTCTGTTTTATTAATACTCATAATAATAACCATACTATCCTACTTTGTAGGATAAAACCATAGAAAATGAAATTTTTTATAGATACAGCAAATTTAGATCAAATCAAAGAAGCACAGTCGCTTGGCGTGTTAGATGGAGTAACAACCAACCCTTCATTAATGTCTAAAGAAGGAATAACGGGTAAAGAAAACATAATGCATCACTACCGAAGTATTTGTGAAGTGGTTGATGGAGATGTTTCTGCAGAAGTGATCGGTACTTCTTTTGATGATATGGTCAAAGAAGGAGAAGAATTAGCAGCATTACATTCTCAAATAGTAGTAAAAATACCGATGATAAAAGATGGAATAAAAGCCATAAAATATTTTTCGGATAAAGGAATTAAAACGAATTGCACTCTTGTATTTTCTATAGGGCAGGCATTATTAGCCGCCAAGGCAGGTGCAGCCTATGTGTCACCATTTATAGGAAGATTAGATGATATTTCGACAGATGGTTTGGTGTTAATCGATGATATTAGAAGAGTATATGATAACTATGGTTTTAAGACAGAAATTCTTGCAGCATCAGTAAGACATACAATGCATATAGTAAATTGTGCTAAAATAGGAGCAGATGTTATGACTGGTCCACTCTCGGCTATAGAAGGGTTATTAAAACACCCGCTAACTGATAATGGATTAAAGAAATTTTTAGAAGATGCTCAATTAATGGAAGTTTAATACACCCATAAAACTAGAAAAAATGGATTATAGTTGGATTGTAGAAGAGTTTTGGGAAAATGGTTTTGTCGTTTTCGAGAACTTTTTTAATCCTAAATTAATGGACGAGTATAACACTAAAATACTAGATCATTATGGAATTAGTCCAGATTGGGAACATACTGATGAGTTTATTTCTAAATCCGGAGTTGAGGTTATTCCTTGGTTTCCATATAGAGAAGGAAAACCGTACTTTGATACCATTGATAAGGACAAACATTTTAATGCTATTACTGATCTTATTTTAAAAGATGAATGGGAGAACTTGTATTGTATGATGATGTTTTCTAAAGCAGGAAGTGTAGGGCAAGCATGGCATCAGGATTGCTCACCAGTTGATAAAAAGCTATATAATCTTAATAGATTGGTGTATACTCACGATATCACCGAAGAAACCGGAGGAGAAATTGTAATTTTCCCTAAAACGCATAAGGCAGGAATGTTACCTTCAGGAACCCCTAATGAAGATTTAGAAGGGCAATTAGTATTAAGACCAAAAAAAGGAACAGTTATCTTTTTGCATGGGCATTGTTGGCATAGAGTTATGCCAGTAAAAAAAGATAGGATTTCATCTAATTTTAGAGCAGTACCTAAAGGAACTCCAGAAGATATTACTGATGTATGTGTGTATCGAAATATGTTATATAAATTTTCAACAAGTGAAGTATTAAAAGAACGCATTTAAACAATGAAACCTAGTATTATTTTAATTCTTATTTGCACACTTCTTTTTTCTAAAGCCTTGATAGCTCAGAAAAATAAAGGTAATAATGTGCCTTCATTAGTTCAGGTTAAAGAAGTTGATGAACAATATAATTTTTATGTCAACTCAGAAAAATTTGAAATAAAAGGTGTAGGCATTAATTATGTTGATGGTCATGATTTTGAAGCTTTGTACAAAGCAGGGGGTAATGCTTTTAGAACCTGGACCGTAAAAAATGCTGAAGAAGAATTGGCCGCTGCCAAAAAATATGGATTTATGGTGGCTATGGGAATTAGTATAGGTAAAGAATTATATGGTTTTGATTATAATGATAAAAAGCTAGTTGCTCAGCAGTTCAAAAAAGTAAAAGCCATTGTAAAAAGATATAAAAATCACCCTAATGTTTTGTGTTGGGTAGTTGGTAACGAATTAAATTTATTATTTAACAAAAATGGTACGTTACGACCTGTAAACCCAAAGGTATATGATGCAATGGCAGATATAGTGGATTTTATACATAAAGAAGACCCTAACCATCCAGTGACGATGACTTTTGCTGGAGTAATCAATGAGCATCTAAAAGTGGCCCTAGAGCGATGCCCACAAATAGATATTGTATCGGTTCAGGTATATGGCGATTTAGAAAATGTAGAAGAACGCATGAAAAGTACTGGAATTCAAAAACCATACATGATCACCGAATTTGGTCCGATGGGATTTTGGGAAATGCCAAAAACACCATGGAACAGAGAAATTGAAGAAGTTAGTGGCCCTAAAGCAGATGGTATTTTAGAAAGAATTCAAAAAGGATTGATAAATAATGCTTCGGGGAAATGTTTAGGAGGATTTGCTTTCGAATGGGGGCAAAAACAAGAACGTACACCAACCTGGTACGGGATGTTTCATAAAGACGGAAGTCAAACAGAGACCATAGACAATCTAACCAAATTATGGACTGGAAAGCATCCCGAAAACCAGGCGCCAAGAGTTGATTCATTGTGGTTAGATGGTAAAAAAGCAACTGATAATGTGTATCTAAAACCAAATCAAAAATATACAGCACAAGTATTTGCTTCAGAACCTGATAAAGATACTTTGGTGTATAAATGGGTAGTTTCAAAAGAAGTGGTTACAAGAAGTCAAGGAGGTGAAAAAGAACTAGAACCTCCTATAGTATATGTCGATGTTGTTTTAGATAAAGAAGGTAAATTTACATTCATTACGCCAAAAGAAGGAGAATATAGAATTTTTGTATACGTATATGATAACAACGGCAAGGCAGGAGGTGGTAATATCCCGTTTATGGTAAAAAGTTAAATCGATTCATGGCAATAAATAAAGAAATAAAATGGGGAATCATTGGACTGGGCAATATAGCACATCAGTTTGTTAAAGACCTCGCCCTAATACCCAATGCAGAATTAAGTGCTGTGGCATCTCGAACCATAAGTAAAGCAGAAAGTTTTGCGAATCAGTATAAAGCAAAAAAAGCGTATGGATCCTATGATGAGTTAATTGCTGATCCAGATATTGATATTGTATATATAGCCACGCCACATAACTTGCATGCTCATCTAACTATTAAATCTTTAGAACACAATAAACATGTGCTTTGCGAAAAACCTATAGCATTACACTCTAATGAAGCTTTAAAAATGGTAGAAACGTCCAGAGCAACAAATAAATTTTTTATGGAAGCTTTCTGGACGCGTTTCAACCCTTCCGTACGAGAAGCTCTACAGAAAATTAAAAATGGAGATATCGGAGAGGTGAACTATATAAATGCAGATTTTGCTTTTAATGTTGGTATTCCTCAAGAAAGAATGATAGATTTAAAAACCGGAGGAGGATCATTATTAGATATGGGAGTATATCCCCTATTTCTGGCGTATTGCATCTTAGGCAAGCCTGAAAAAATATTGGCATCTGCTAATTTTTATGATTCTGGTGCAGATAAACAAACCTCAATGATATTACACTATCATAATGCACAAGCAGTTTTGCATAGTAGTTTTGTTTCTCCATCTGATATGATAGCAACTATTAGCGGAACTGAAGGAAGAATTTTATTAAACGCCATTTGGCATGAAACACAATCCTATACCTTAATTAAAAATAACCATAGGGTTGATTATCAATATCCAACAATAGGAAAAGGGTTTACATATGAGATAGAGGAATGTCATCAATGTATTGAGAACAAAAGGATAGAGAGTAGCCTTTGGTCGCATCAAAATAGCCTCGACCTTATTAGCATTGTAGATAAGGTAAGAGAGCAAACAGGACTTGAATTTCCTTCAGAGAAAGAATTAAATTAAAAGAATTGAATTTTTAAAAGATAATATGTCGAGAAAAACACTTTTTATAGCATTCGTAGTTTCCCTGGGGGGATTTTTATTTGGTTTTGATGCCGGAATTATCTCTGGAGTTATGGAATATGCTGGTCCACAATTTGATTTGAATGTTGGTGAACTAGGCTGGGCAGTTAGCAGTCCATCTTTTGCAGCAATGATTGCTATGCTCATAGCGGGTAGGTTAAGCGATATCATAGGAAGAAAAAAGATACTGCTAATGGTAGCATTTTTATATGCATTATCCGCTTTATTATCGGCATATGCCATATCATATCATATGCTTTGGATTGCCAGAATGATTGGTGGATTAGCTTTTGGAGCCGCCTTGATACTTGCTCCGACCTATATTGCTGAAATCTCAACCGCTAAAAACAGGGGAAAACTGGTTTCAATACAACAGTTAAATATAGTATTGGGTTTTTTCGGAGCATTTCTTTGTAATAACTATTTGAATGGTTTAAATAATGTTGAAGGTAGTTTTTTTACTGATGAAAGTGTGTGGAGATGGATGTTGGGAGTAGAGTTAATACCAGCCTTATTATATTTCATATTATTGTTTTTTGTTCCTAGAAGTCCACGGTGGCTATTTGTAAAAGGAAAAGAAAGTGAGGCCAAAGATGTATTGGTTAGGTTGCATGGAGAATCTACTGCCAATATTGAAGCCGAAACAATTGCCAATACTATCAATAAAGAAAAAAGTAATAAAAACGCTTCAATTTCTGAGTTATTTAAGCCAGCTATTCGTTTTATATTAATCGTTGGTTTAATTATAGGGGTATTGCAGCAAATTACAGGTATTAATGCTATTTATTTTTATGCTACATCTATTTTTAAACAAACCGGAATAGGAACCAATGCTGCCTTTGCATCTGGTGTTTTATTAAGTTTTACTACAGTAGTCTTTACTATTGTTGCGATGTTCTTGATTGATAAATTAGGAAGAAGACCTTTACTTTTAATTGGAATCGGAGGTATAGCGGCTAGTTTATTATTATGTGCATATGGGTTTAATCAAGCTACGTACCAATTAACCAAAGACGAAATCGCGAAAATTCAGAATATTGATCAACAAAGTTTATTACCAATTGCTAATAAGGTATATGATAATGATGTTGATTTTAAAAATGAAATGATAAAAAGCCTGGGTTCTCAAGAGTACGCAAAAAACGAAGGAGCGATATTAGAAGCTGCTACAGATATGAATGCAACATTAGTATTAATAGGTATTTTAGGATTTATAGCTTGTTTTGCATTTTCGTTAGGACCGGTAATGTGGGTAATGCTATCAGAAATGTACCCAAATAGATATAGAGGTTTGGCGATAGGTTTTATAGGTTTTATCAATTCGTTTGCAAGTTGGATAGTGCAACAAATATTTCCATGGGAGCTAGCTACTTTAGGAAATGCAATGAGCTTCCTGATTTTTGGAACCATTGCACTTATAGGATTCTTTGTTTTGCTTAAGATATTGCCAGAAACCAAAGGAAAATCACTTGAACAATTAGAAAAAGATTTGATTCTAAATTAATGAGCGCAACAATACAAAATCCCATATTACGAGGTTTTAACCCTGATCCTTCAATCATAAGAGTTGGAGAGGATTATTATATAGCCACATCAACTTTTGAGTGGTTTCCAGGAGTGCAGATACATCATTCTAAAGATCTTAAAAACTGGAAAGTTATTGCGCATCCATTAAATCGTTTATCACAATTGGATCTAAAAGGAAATCCAGACTCTTGTGGCGTTTGGGCTCCGTGCTTATCCTATGATAATGGTATTTTTTATCTGGTGTATTCTAATGTAAGATCATTTGATGGGGTTTGGAAAGATACTCCTAATTATCTGGTAACTACTAATGATATTACAGGGGAGTGGTCAGATCCCGTGTATTTGAGTTCCAGAGGATTTGATGGTTCCATGTTTCATGATCATGACGGGAAGAAGTATTTCTTGAATATGTTAGTTGATCATCGAAAAAATAAACTTTTTGGAGGTATAGAACTGCAAGAATATGATCCACTACAAAAGAAACTGGTAGGAGAGGTACATTACTTACATTCAGGCTCATCTTTGGGATGTACAGAAGGTCCTCATATCTTTAAAAAAGAAGAATATTATTACTTATTACTTGCCGAGGGTGGAACAGAATACGGTCATGCCGCGTCAATTGCAAGATCAAAATCGGTATTAGGACCTTATGATGAATTTCACCCCAATACAGCAATTATTACTTGTGCATCTGATCCGTCTTATGACCTTCAGAAATCGGGGCATGGCGATTTTGTAGAAACTTCGGATGGGAGATGGTATTTTGTGTTTTTAGTGGGTAGGCCTTTATCAAAACTAGGTAGGTGTATTTTAGGGCGTGAAACGGCCATTGAAGAGATTGTATGGAAAGAAGATGGTTGGCCATATCTAAAGAGTGAATCAACATTACCTCGATTAGAAGTTCCTGTACCTGAAGTAGAAGAGTTTTCATTAGAAGATGCTTCAGTACGATATGATTTTAATACCGAAGAAGTATCAATCGACTTTCAGACGTTAAGAATTCCTATAGATGAGAATTGGTTAAGCCTTAAAGAAAGAAAAGGCTTTCTTAGGCTTAAAGGGAAAGAAAGCCTGACTTCTACTCATACTCAAGCGATGCTCGCCAGAAGAGTACAACATTTTAAAACTGAAGCATCGACCATGATAGAATTTGATCCTGGTGATATATTAGAGATGGCTGGGTTAGTCTTTTACTACAATACGGGGTATTATCACTATCTGCATGTAACTTCAAATTATAATGGAACCAAGAAGTTACTTCGAATTATTTCAGCTGATCATTTTGAGATGTCCGAACAGCAACAAGAAATAGATATAACAGGGCAAGATAAGATTATTTTGAAAGGAGTTTTGGATCATGATCAACTTCAATTTTATTACAGGATTAGTGATGAAACTAATTTCTATCCTATAGGAGAAACATTAGATGCAAGTATATTGTCTGATGACTATGTGCGAGAAAGAGATGAACGGTACAGACCCGCATTTACAGGAATGTTTGTCGGGATGTGTTGTCAGGATTTATCATATAATAAGAAACATGCCGATTTTGATTGGTTTGAGTATAAAGAAATACATTAAAAAAAGCAGCTATGTACAAAAAGATTATTGCACTACTATGTATCTGTATATTTTGGGGATGCAACCAGAAAACGAATAAAGATCCAGAAGCAAATGAAGAAACAAATACCCAAAAAGAAGTAATACCGAAAAGAAAACTTGCAAAGTTTGAACCCGACGAGGGAAAAGTGCTTCTTTTTGTTGGGCAAGAATTAGAAGCAGTAGGTGGGTTAGAAAAATACAATGATGGTTATCTCGATCATTTTGACAGACCAGCGGGTTGGACTACGTATACTAATATAAATCCAGGAGAAAACTCTTTTGGAAGAATACAAGAAGGGCTCGATGGGATATATGATACTCATGATTGGGGAGATAATGACTATAACGTGAGCCTGCAATTGGCAGACGAAGATTATAAGGATATGGCGCTGGCCATTGGACTTCAATTTGTAAATCATGAAGAAAAAGTTGCCGATGGCACCCATGATAAGTACATCAATGCTTTAGCTGATTTTTTACTGTCACTTGGTAGAAGACCTGTCTTCCTGCGTATTGCTTATGAGTTTGACGGTGAACCATGGAACCATTATGATCAAAAAAGTACAATAAAAGCGTACCAAAGAATGGTCGATATGATTCGAGCCAAAGGGGTTACAAATACCGCTTTTGTATGGCAATCCACGGGTTTTATGTCTCCCGAAGATGGACAGTTAGAAGCTTGGTATCCTGGAGATGACTATGTAGATTGGTTAGGATTTTCTTTTTTTAATCGCTGGGAAGAACAAAAAATGATTGCATTTGCTCGTAAAAAAGGAAAGCCCGTATTTATTGCCGAAGCATCTCCTACTATTTCGGCACCTGATGCCAAAACGACCGGAAATACCATTGAAACACAATTGAGTAACCCTGAGCAAGCGGAAGAAGCCTGGCAAAAATGGTTTATACCATTCTTTAAAACTATAGATGAAAATCTGGATGTAGTAAAAGCGGTTCATTATATAAATTGCCACTGGGATTCGCATCCTATGTGGTATGATAATCCAACGTTTAAGAATATCGATGCAAGATTGCATCTTAGTGATTCTATAAGTAATCGTTGGAGAAAAATTACTTCAGATCCGAAGTATATTAAATCTTCTCCATGCTTATATGATCAACTTTGGAACAAAGCTCAATAAAGAATTTGAAATTGAAGACAAAAACTAGAAGAATAAAACAGAAATCATATGGTTTTCATAACCAAAACGAGCTTCTGATCTTATCGATAAAGAATGATCATGGTGCGAGATTACGCATTACCAACTTTGCAGCCACAATCATGAGCTTAGAAGTCCCAGATAAAAATGGTAAACTGACTAATGTTGTGGTTGGTTTGGATTCTCTACAAGACTATATCAATATGTCAAGAAACAAGGTGTCTAAATACCTTGGGGCTTCAATAGGAAGATATGCAGGGAGAATTTCTAACGGAAAAATACGGGTGAACGATCACAATTATATACTCTATAATGAAAAGGGAGTTCATTTACATGGAGGAAAGAATGGTTTTGATGAACGAGTTTGGGAGGTTGATTATATTGATGAGGATGAATTATCCATCTCTCTTTCGTATTTCAGTGAACATTTGGAAGAAGGATATCCTGGTAACCTTAGAGTGAAGGTAATCTATCAATTGACCAATGATAATGAATTGAAGATTACATACCAGGCAATTTCGGATCAGGATACTGTAGTTAATCTAACTAATCATGCATATTATAATTTGAATGGAAACAACACAATTACCGATCATGTACTTCAACTACATTGTAGTCGTTATTTAGAAGTAGATGCTAAACAACTACCTACAGGGGTTGATAAATCCATAGTCGATACAAAATTTGATTTTTGCATTCCCAAAAAACTAAATGTATTAAAAACCAAAGGAAGTATTGATGATACTTTGATTTTTGATCCCGAAAAAGATCCAAAAATTATCATTAGTGCCGAAGAAAGCGGTATTACAATGAAGGTTCATACGAATCAACCTTCAGTTGTGATGTATACGCCAGAAGAGTTTCCGGATTGGAATTTTAGAAAAGGAACTTTTTATCATAAATTTCCGGCAGTTTGTTTTGAAACTCAAAATTATCCTGACGCTCCCAATCACAATAATTTTCCATCCGCGTTTATAAAAGCTGGTGAGCTTTATGAAAATCGGAGTGTTTTCAGTTTTAGTAAAAAAGATATTTAGTAGGGCAAAGGTTTTGTTGTTTCTCGTTCAATCAGGTTCGTTTTTATCACTTTAGTGGTATGAGATGTTTCAGAATTTTCATTTTCTAATTTCTCTATGAGCATTTTTGTGGCCGTTTCACCCAAATAGATACCATGTTGGCTAATTGTAGTAATTGCAGGTGTAACATGCCTTGGGAGAACACCATTAGTAAATCCGATAATGGAGATATCTTCTGGAACTTTATATCCTTTTGAACGTACCATCCTTAGAGTACTTACGGCAGAATCTTCTTCAAGACAAAGCATGGCATCTACTTTTCTAGAATCCAGAAGTATTTTTAATAAGGTATCTATATCATTAAACTCATCTACTTTCAGAATTAAGGATTCATCTATGGGCAAGTTAGCTTCTAGAAGTGCTTTTTTATACCCTTCTAACCTTAATTTTCCAACACTTAGATTATGAATAGTAGAAACAATGGCTATATTTTTACACCCTGTTTCTATAAAATGATTCGTAGCATTGTATGCACCATCTTTATCATTAACAATAACTTTATCGCATTCTATCTCATCAGTTACTCGATCAAACATTATAATAGGAATACCTTGATTAATGGTGTTTTGAAAGTGACTAAAATTTTGTTTTACTTGTGTTTCTTCAGCAATTGATAAAATAAAACCGTCTAGAGCAGAATTTTTGAGGAGCTCCATGGCGCTTACCTCTTTTTCATAGGATTCATTAGAAATACACGTGATAAGATTATATCCTTTTTCGGTGGCAATTTTTTCAATACCTACGAATACTTTGGTGAAAAAATGATTTAAAATATTTGGAATAATAACTCCAATAGTTTTGGTTTTCTTGTTTTGTAAGTTTAGTGCAATACTATTAGGTTTATAATGGTGCTTCTTGGCATACTCTTGAATCTTTGCTTTAGTCTTAATACTTATCTCATAACTATCATTTAGAGCCTTAGAAACTGTAGCAATTGAGACATTAAACTCATTTGCTATATCTTTTAAAGTTATTCTTTTCTTCTTAGTCATTACATAAAAATAATATGCCTTCGATTTATGCAAAAGATGGCAATAATTTCAATAAAAGTAATAAGGGTTTGGTAGTTTTATAACCAAACCCTTATTATCATTTAGGGCAATATACAACTAATAAGTTGCGAATCTAAACATGGGGAATTTTTAATTATTTGAATCATATCTTTTGGATGCCGCATTTACACCTGGTTGCCATGTTCTGGTAAAATTAGCCATATTATCCTGAACTATTTGTGGCAAGTCTCCTGCATACTTATCTAATGCACCATCACCTAAATATAATCCTACATACGCTAGTACATCATCTGTAGCAAGTCCACCATTTATGGTAAAGATGGGTTCAAGATTTAGTACTTGACGTGGGTCAGAACCTTTTGCCTGACTAGCTTCATTTCTTGTTAAAATACCATCATTATTGGTATCAAGTAAATCAGCAAATTCTGTGGCAAATTGATCACCGGTTTTACCATTGATATTGATGTTTATGAATAAGGCTTTCATATATATAAGGAAATCACTTTTTGTCATTGTAGGATTAATAGACGGTACATTTCCTTGATAACCACTTTGGGCGATAAATTGATCATCGATGTTAACACCTAAATTTCTTTCAATATCTAAAACAGCTTCTTTTGTATTACAAGGGTTACTTACCACTCCTTTAGAGCTTACAAATAAGCCGTCACTGTTCATACATCCACTTCCGTTTGCAACGACAGTTACACAGGCTGTATTATTTGGATCATAATTAAATTCTCCACATGGTGTTCCGCCGTCACCGTTACCATCGCCGTTACCACCGCCGTTATCTCCTCCACCATTTCCATCTTCATTACAACCACCTGCTTGTGCCTGGTTAGCATCTGTCCAGCATTGCCCGCAAGCCGAGTATGGGTGAGAAGAAGGGCAATTATTGTTTTGATCGCCACCATTATCTCCGCCGCCGTTATCGCCACCACCGTTATTGCCTCCGGTGTCATTACAACCTCCAGATTGTGCTTGGTTAGCATCAACCCAACATGCTCCACATGCTTCATAAGGGTGTGAGCTAGGGCAGCTCGCTTTGCCAGTTGCATCTATAATTTTTGGGACGGAAGCATCTGAATCGAATCCATCACTTTCACAAGCGACTGTTACTACTAATAGTAACATAGAAAAAATAACTAAGTTAAATACATGTTTCATTTCTTACAATTTTAATGTTTACTTACAAAATTTAGTTGATACATAAAGTTGTATTACCTAATACTTTATGTTGTTTTTTAACGAACTCAATCGTTTGAGCTAATTTCGTCAAAAATGCTGTTCTGTTGATAGTTACTAATACTTTTACAGTTCCTAATCCATACACTTTTACCACGCATTTTGTGTAAAACGCAATATTGAGCCTATTTTTTTATATAAAATTCTGTTTTTTTGCTAAAAAAATAAGATTAATGAAGTTAATATCTAGTCGCATAATTTCGGGATTAACCTTTATCATAGTATTAAGTTGTAACTCTGTGACAAACGAAAAAAAACAGTCAATAGTACAATCTTCAGATAAGTATGTAAGTACAGGAGGCAAGCGTAACGGAAAATTATTGTGCCCAAATACGGTTAATGATGTTATTGTAACATTGAATAGTTTGGATTCTCAAGCAAAACCAGGAGACCCCGAAATGACAATCAAAGGAATTTTGGAGTTTATTCAGAAAAATAAAATCAACACGATTCCAGAGTTATTGAATCAACTACCAGCGCATTATCAAAATAATTTTTCTCTTGTAGAACATACTAAAGGAGAAGGACAATCGAATTTGCGATTTCCAAGGATTGTTTTATTTGGGCCTGATGGAAGGTTTTTAATGAATATTAGTACAAAACCGGATGACCCAAAGCATGATTTATTGGATTGTGCAGAGCTTAATGAAGAAACAGGCGTATGGGAGTTCTCTCAATTCGATTTTACAGAAGAAGAGCCAAAACTACATAGAAGTCCTGAATCCTGTATTCGATGTCATGGAGATAAACCAAGACCGGTTTGGGGAACCAATATGGATTGGCCGGGGGTTTTTGGCGATAATGAAGCTGCTGGTCCTAATGGCGAAGCTTTATCGTATAAACATGTATTAAGAATGCGAGAAATTATTGATGGGAAGACATATTCTGATCGATTCGATTTTTTAAAATGGTCAGATCAAAAATTAAGCTCAGGGGGTATTAGGCGTATCGCAGATCATGCTTTTGGAGCTGAGTTATTGATATCTAATATGGCTATGGGGACTGCAACTGCAAGAGGAGTATTTAAAAGAATGAAAAACGAGAATCCAAAAAAGTATAAACAAACTAGAGAAGCATTATTATTATTGGGTTATGAATATATGATTAATGGTATCTTAAGTGATAATGAAAAAACTAGTTTAGAAAAAGTGATTGAAGATCATGGAGGGTCTGGTAAAACTGTAGATGATTTGTTTTTGGTGTTGGGAATTGATACCAAGGAAGCATTTTCGTTAAGCACTTTGGCAAAAGAAGAGCCACCGAAGACAAATTGGAGTCTGGGGGCAGGTGATTTATATGAACAGGTATTACTACAAATATTACATGATTTGGCTATAGATGATCATGCTTTGAATGAGTTACTAATTTCGGTTCCTAATACTCCTGGTATTTTTGGTTGCAAAGATTTAGGGAAGAATATAAAAGAAGTGATTGATTTTAAAATGCTTCATATGCATCAATTACTAGGGCGTTCTAGATATGAAGTTAATAAGGTATATTATTCTCAAGATTCTGAAAATATAAAAGCAAAAGTTTTTGTTCCCGCTTATGAAAAAATAGTCCCGTATTTAAAAAAGAAAATAGGGATTAGCAATGTACTATAAATTAACAACCAACCAAAATACATAATGAAGGGTTGATTCTGTAAGAATCAACCCTTTTGTTATAAGCAATTAGTATCACAAGAAGACTATCCCCCTTGTAAATTGAGTTTGATTAATTTATGATTAGTGGTTTAGTGATTTTAGATTTGTTTGTATTAAGAATAGTAATCAAGTACATTCCTTTCTCTACATCATTTAGATTAACTCTTACTTCGAGATCTGATGGTTTTGAAGGTATATTTTTTATCAATCTACCGTTTAAATCACTAATTAATATTTTTGAAATGTTTTCACTTTTTACAACAAACACTCCTTCAGATGGGTTTGGAAATATTGATGTTGTAGAGTCAAAACTTTTACCTAATTGACGATTTGAAACTGATTGAGATTGTAATAATTGATTGTTAAGATTGCTACTACCATGTAACCAGATTGGTTTTTCTATCTCATTTTTCCAGTTATTAGCCATCGTAGAGTTGACATGAACCCCAGCACGGCCCCAATATCCATTAGCCCTGTTTCCTTGTCCAAATAATGCAGTGTCGTCTTCCCAATTGGCGTTGATATAATGTACTTGTCGTATGATATCACTATTGTTGTATATATATTCAAAGAAAGGGGCAAACCACTCTCCCCAAAGCCCGTTGGCAGATTTGTTTACGCAACCTTGAGCGGCTGTACCATCCCATACATTTGAAATATTACAATCTCCTAAGTTGATCAAATCATACCCTTGCGGGGTAGATTCAGCAACATAAACGGGTTTGTTTTTACTTCTTGCAAACGTCAGCACCTCATTAGCTTTTTCCCTTTGAGTAGGGATTCCCGGTACTACCGATGTGGTTTCATCTGGAGTTACAAACCATGATAACCCCATCCAATCTACATAATCATCACCTGGGTACCAGCTTTCAATATTTCCAAAGTTGCCTTCCCCAAATTGAATATCAAGAACATCATCAATAGGAGAGGAACTAGATTGCCAAACATATGCTACATTGGTAACACCTTCTGCCCGCATTATATCAACTACACGTTTATAAGCAGCAATATAATTGGACCTGTTTTCATACCCAACATTCCAATTTCCATCAAATTCATATCCTATTCTTAAATATATTGCCCGATCACCATATCGTTTACAAAATGAAGCTAATCTTTTAATTTGATTATCCCATTGTCCTTGTCCAACCTGGACCAGGCATCCTTGACACCAATAGTTGATGCCCGTTGCAGTGGCTTCACCTTCTGTCATACTTAATCCGATAGATAAACTCGAATTTGGATAGGCTAGGATAGAACTCCTTGCATTTAGGGGGCCTGCACCCCAATCTACATCTATAGTAGAACCATCACCATTTGTAGCTACTCCTCCACTTACAGTTTCTCCAAGAGCACCATATTGAGGAAATTGAGAATCTAATAGACTATAAAATGAAATATAGGTAGTCGTTCCTCCCATAACGGGAAATCCTCTATCTTGAACTCCACCATCATTATAATCTTTTATGGTTTTAAGATCTTGCCCAATGGTAAGTAAAATTTTATCATTTGGAGGAAGTAATTTTGCACTTAACGTACTTGTGTTACAGGGTTGACAACTTCCTCCACAATCCACTCCCGTTTCATCACCGTTTTGGATACCGTCATTACAGGTGGGAGTTGTTCCGTTCTCAAAAATCCTAACATTTCGAAAATAACTAGTATTACCTGATCCGTTATCAAAATCATTTACCAATACGAGGTACATATCATTTCCTGTATAAAAATCACCTACCGGAATACTAAAAGAAGTGTAGCCACTTGGTGTATAATCAAAATTGCGATTCCCCCAATTTTGAGTTCCGTATATCTGAAAAATCTGGGAAGAAGTTAATGATTCGTCGCTATCAAATCCTATTCCATGTATTTCACCTTGCGAATTGCTTTGGAATTCAAATTCTAATACAGTATTCGCAGTGATATTATATTTAGTATTGGTTCTTCTCCAGGTATTATCTGTAAGAATAGCTGTAGTTCCGTTATCCTGAAGGGCGATATTAGCGGCATTATCCTGGTTAGAAAAAGAAGAAGTACCGGTTTGGTTAAAATTGATACAATCGGTACATCCGCCTCCAGTATCACAATCGTTAGGACATGATCCTCCGCAATCTATTCCTGTTTCATCTCCATTTTGAATACCATCATTACATGTAGGTTCACTAGGGTCATTACAAGTTTCATTGCAACCTGCCGATTGCGCCTGAGCTTCATCTACCCAACATCTTCCGCAGGCAAAAAAAGTAAATCCACCAGGGCAGTTTCCAGAGCAATCAGACCCTCCGTCTCCGTTACCAGAATTAATAGATATTTGTCCAAGACTTTGCGGACACTCATTATTACCCCACCTGGTGTATAGTTCATATGTTCCTGGGGATATATTGGATATCGTGGTAGATCCACTATTATCTTGTACGTTATAAGGATATGTTGCTCCCCCATCTATACTAAACTCTATATTTGTTCTTCCTGGGGTATCAGAAAAGTTAAACGTAATACTACCATCATTTGCTCCCTGAGTGGTCTCATCGGTTTTATTTACTGTAGCACTTGGTATATCATCCCCGGTACAGGGTTCATTACCACCTCCATTATTTTCGCTTATAAAATTGAGGTAATCTACATTTAGGGCGCTATCCCCTGTATTATTAATCACTTGAAACGAATCTCCAGCGGTGACGACAACATCGAAAGTCGTCTTTATGTAAGATCCTACCCAGGCACCGTTAGATATAAAATTAAGGTCTCCTTTATCCTGACCATTAACTACTACTGAGATTTTTCCTGAGTTTTGTGAGGCATATATAAATTCTACTTTATTTGCTTTTGGAGTATTATTAATAGTAAAACCATTGCCGAGACCATCGAGATAGGCCACCCCTTGACTATTACTTGCAGCACCATCATTATAATATTGAGCTTGTCCTGAAAGAGCACCAGTTTCAGCTTCTATTTTGACAATTGTATTTCCTCCTCCAGGGGTACATGGAGCACAACTACCTCCACAATCTATACCAGTTTCGTTTCCATTTTGGATACCATCATTGCATGTAGGTTGAGTTTGGCAAGGTGGGCAAGTGCCACCACAATCTACGCCGGTTTCATTTCCATTTTGAATGCCGTCATTACATGATGGAGTTGGTCCACCGGTTATGCCTAGATCGCTTAATAAATTTGGTCCACCGTGCAAGAAATTACCATTATTGATATACGAATTCCAGTTATTTGCAATGGTATTGTTGGTTTCTATCCTGGTATCACCCCAAAAACCATTATTGGCATCGGGCCATTTCCATTGTGGCTGCGATTGCCAGTCGGCATTAATATATGCTATTGCTCGTATAACATCTCTATTGTCATCTACAAAAGGAATTAATTGATCTCTGAAAAATTGATTCCAAATACCTTGTCCTCCTAATTGTAGAGGTGACCCCGGGTTATCAAAAGGATGAAAAGTTCCTTGATCAAATTCATGATATTGTGCCGATACTTCGGCCATCATGATAGGTTTATTTTTGGTTCTTGCAAAGTTTAAGATATAATCGAGATTATTACCATTAAAATTTTCATCAAAAAAGAAAAACGAAAGCCCGACATAATCTACGTATTGATCTCCGGGATAATAATTATCTATTCCATTAGGAGGAGTTTCTCCCCAGGTTGCAGATTGCCAGACATAGGCCACGTTAGTGACTTGTTTTTGATTCAGATAGTTTACGATATATCGATACGCGGCTTGATATTTGTTTGGATTATAATTATTCCAGGGACCATCAAATTCATATCCAATTCTTAAATAAATAGGTCTTGGAGCATTTCTATTTGCAAACGCTGCGAATTTATCTAGTTCATCATTATGCTGACCATTAACAATTTCGGTTAATCCGTTAGGATGATCTTCTCCTTGGCCATCTGCTTCTTCTACCATCCAAAGACCAATGGCCAATGCAGAACTAGGGTATCGATCTAATGCGGCTTGACAACCAATGTCTCCAGCACCATAGTTAGTAATAGTATTTAAACCACCCATGGAATATACATCAGTATACATGGTTACCCCGGCTGGAGTGGGAAATCGTCCACTATTTACATAACCAGCAACAGATCCCAGATCCTGACCAAGTATCAGCATGGTTTTACCATTAATTGGAGCAAACTTGCCTGGTATAGTATTTTGTGATAATAGGGTGAAGTATCCTATTAGAAATGCACAGCAGAATAGAAATGTATCTTTTCTCTTATTAGTAATTAACATGATTAGTGAGTTTAGGTTAGCAATTGCATACATAATTGCTAAATATTTTAGTAATTAATCAAAATTACAAGGCATTTAATAAAGATATTACAATGCGTGTACGCCGAAAATACGAGTAGACTACAGTTTTACTACGCAAATGGCATTCTAGGGATGCGATACGGATATATTTAATAAAATAAACTCTTTAAAATCGAATGATGTAGTCCGTAAGGTTTACAGAAGTATCGAGGTTCATTTTTTTTCTAACTCTGAAACGTAATGATTCAACCCCACGATATGATATTCCCATTAAAGGGGCAATTTCTTTACTGGATAGATTTAATTTTAGATAAGCGCATAGTCTTATTTCTCGATGGCTCAGTTCTGGATACTTTTCTTTTAATCGTTCTAGCGAATTGTCATGAATTTGGTTAAAATGAGTTTCAAAATGTTTCCAGTTGCTATCGCCATTTATTTGATCTTCTAATAACTTTATAGTTTGTCTAAGTTGTTTTCTAATTTTTCCTTCAGATTCGTTATAAATCTCATCTAAAGATTTTTTTAGTTGTAATAACTGATTATCAATTTGCACAGTTTGCATTGCAGATGATGCAAGTTCTTTATTTCTGGATTCAAGATTTTCTTTAAGAAATTTATTGTCTTTCTTTATTTTTTCATTTTTGGCTTTTAATCGTTTCTCTTCAAACTTTATTTTCTGAATTTCAATTTCCCTTTTATGTGCAATTTTTAATTTTTCTACACTTTTTTTACGTTGTTCATTTTTTATCCAGATAAAGGTATAAAAGGAAAGAAGTAATAAGGCACCATAAACAATAAACATCGGTATTGATTTATACCATGGAGGATTGATTTTGAATTTGAAAGAAGCTTCATTTCCAATTTTTTGATACACATTTTTTGCTCTTACCTTAAAAGTATAATCTCCAGCAGGTAGAAAATTATATTCTTTTTGTGTTTTGGCACTCCAGTCTGACCAGTTTTCATCAAGACCTTCGAGATAGGTTTGATATATAATCAGATCAGGATGTTCATAAAATGGAGCAACAAAAGAAAAACTTAATTTGTTTAACCCAAAAGGTATAGATTTGCTAATAGAGTCTTTTCTAATACCAGTAACATAATTATCAACATTACCATAAATTATTGAATCTTTAACAGAAACATTTCTCAATAATGTATTGAAATCTTTATTGTAGTCTAGATTAACATCTTGACGATAGATGATTAATCCATTTTTAGAAGTGAAACCTAAATCATTATTGTCGAAAACGACAAATTCTTCAAAAGCAGGGATGAGTTGTGTTTTTAATCGTTGAAACGGAACACGTTCTAATGTATGATTTCCATTAGAAGAAAAATTTATAATTCCGATATCATCTTCTCTATCATATCCCTGTATAAAAAGCACTTTGTTTTCTGATATATTAGTTAGGTTTCGCACCAGGTTATGGTTGGTTAATATGCTGGTATATTTACTATTTACGAGCATGGAGTCTGTCTTTTTATCATAATGATAAACTCCGAGTTGAGTACCGAATAACTGCTCATCATTTGTGTTTAGCAGACTAATAAATAAATTTCCTGGAAACCCTTTTTTTTGGTCATATAAAGCCAGATCTACCACTTCGTCATAATCAGAATTAAAATTTAGGTGGTAAACACCTTTATACCCATGTGATACCCAAATAGAATTTGGTGTATCAAAAACTACTTCTCTGGAAGTTTCATCAAAACCTTTGATTTTATGTTTTAGATTCCATGATCCATTAACCTTTTGATATACATATAAACCTTTATATGTTCCTTGAAGTATTAGATCTTTTTTACCGGGGATTTTTGTAAAATTCCACCCTCCATTAATGTCGCTTATGGGGATTGCTTCATTATTTTGAAGAATGAAAGATCCGTCATGCCCTCCTATAAATAATTGTTGATCGATTACTGATAAGGTCCAGATTTGTCCATTAACTCCTGATATTTTCTTAAATACATCATTATAATTAGTCTGTGGCCATTGGCTGTAATACAAACCATCAGATGTAGCTATATACAAGGTGTCTTTATATTTTTGCACATTGTATGTGGTGCCATAAATTCCATCATCTTCTGATAACGTATAAAAAGGTGATTTTAATTCTACATAGCTAATACTTCCTTCGAGCGTTATCCATAAGTTTTTAGATGCATCAAGATATAAATCTAATACTGTATTACTTAGAAGTTTATTATCTCTATTTAGATTTTGTAAAACGTTTCCATTTTTATCCAGAAACAAGACTCCTCTATCTGTGGTGCCAATACAATATATATTTTCTTCCAGTAGTATTCCAGAAGTGATATTGATGGTTGAAAAATCAAAATGTTCCGGGTTCCCCCAAAGTTTCATTTCATTGTTTTCTAATAGATGTATTCCATTTTTAGAGGTAAAAATCAGTAAAGAGTTTCTGTCATATGGCAATACTTTTTCAATTGTATATTTGGAAAGTAGTGAAGCAGGATATACTGGTTTAATACGGTTATCGGTAAGCGAATATATAGTGTTTGAATCATCTACAAAATGAAGTTTATTATTAATTTTTGTAGCATGCTTAATTGCATTAGAGGTATTAATGCATTCAATGCTATTTTCAGAAATGTTATACTTAATAAATTGTTCGTTGGTGCAGAAATATATAGTGTTCTCAATTTCAAAAATTGCCCACACTTGCGAGAAGTTACTACAGTCTTCAGGTAGTAAGTCATTTAAGGATATATAATATATCTGATCGAAGGTGTTTTTGGCAGTATACCCTATCTCATTATTACTACCCATATATACTCTGCCGCCATAAGATAGTAACGAATTTATATGTGAACGATTCTTTGGTTGTAATAGAATGTTCCACGAATTACCTGTAAATTCGAGTAAACCATATTCATTTGCAAAATACATTAACCCTTTCGAGTCTTGTGTGATCCCAAAAGTTTTTGGCGCAGCTTTGCCAATATCATTATTAGAGTAGTTGATAACCTCTGAGACCTTTTTCCATTTTCCTTGCGCCTGAGCCGAAAAAATAGATAAAAAAAGCAGAAGTAAAAATACTCTTGTATTTTCTGTCTTTATGCTAATTGGTAATAGTTGCATATGGGGTTTTTAACAGCTTGTACTTTTGTTAAAAGTATGTCAAATTAACAAATTATAAATAAAGTGTAAAGAAAAGCTTATTGCTAAGTTGGGTATATAGATGTGCTGATTGCTAGTAATTGTGTTTGTTTTCAAAAATATCAGGCTCTTCCAGAGTGTTTACAGTGAGGCGAAAACGTTTGAGTGATTTATTACAAAAAACACCTCTTACAGAAGAGTAATACCAATACGTTGGTTGTTTTTTAACTGAAAATAAACGAATTACAAGTTTTTTGTTTTTAAGGAATCTCATTTTTATTGGATAAGATAATAGTCTAATTCACAGTTGATTTTTGTAAATTTAAGTGCTATCGTATTACACTGCTAACTTAAAACCGCACACATCATGAAAGGACAAATAATGTCTTACCAACTTACGACTAATGCCATATTAGAATATGGCAATAGTGTTTTTCCGCATCAATCTATAATAAGTCATTTACCTAATAAAAAAAGGCATGAGTATAGCTTTTCAGATCTTTATAAACGAAGTAAAAAATTATCAAATGCATTAGTCAATACTTTTGGAGTAAAACCCGGGGATATGATCGGTACTTTTGCCTGGAATCATTATCAACATGTTGAGTTATATTATGGGATACCAGGAGCTGGAGCTGTTTGTCATACTATTAATATTAGGTTGTCAGAGCAACAAATAGAATTTATTATCAATAATTCTGAGGATAAAATCATTTTTGTAGATGCCTCTCTGGTTAAGACCATTGAGAAAATGGCACCTTTATTGGTGACTGTAGAACATTTTGTAATTATTAATGCACCTGCCAATTTTGAGACCACACTTCCGAATACTATATCTTATGAAGATATACTGGATGAAGTATCCGATGATTTTCAATGGGTAGAAAGTGAAGAAAATGATGCTTGCGGTATGTGCTATACGAGTGGTACTACGGGGCAACCTAAAGGAGCTTTATATTCTCACCGATCTACATATTTACATGCATTAAGTGTGATGTCTCCTAATGCAGGGTGTTATAGTGTAAATGATACGATACTCTTGATTGTGCCCCAATTTCATGTTATGGCATGGGGTTTTCCGTACATGTGCTTACTAGCAGGAGCGGCAATGGTGTTACCATCTTCAAACCTTCAACCTGACGCTATTATACATATGTTAGAGCGAGAAAAGATAAATAAAGCCAACGGGGTACCGACAATATGGTTAGGGGTATACGAGGCCTTAAAAAAGAATCCTCCGAAAGAAGAATTAACTCTAGAGGAGTATCTGGTAGGCGGATCTGCATTACCACAGAGTTTGATAGAAGGTTTTGAGAATGATTTTGGTATAAAAGGAGTACATGCCTGGGGTATGACCGAAACATCACCTTTGGGGAGTGTATCAAGACTTCAGCCTAAACATAAAAGCTTACCTGCCAAGGAACAACTAAAAATACGTGCAAAACAAGGGATTGAAATTCCAGGAATACAACTTAGGGTTATGCAAGAAGATGGAAACATTGCTCCCAGAGATGGAACCGCAGTAGGAGAACTCGAGGTCAAAGGTGCTTGGGTTATTGATGCATATTATAAAACTACCAGCAGAGAAAAATTTACGGATGACGGATGGTTTAAAACAGGAGACGTAAGTACGATTGATGCAGACGGCTATATGGAAATCACTGATCGCACAAAAGATCTTATAAAAAGTGGAGGAGAGTGGATCTCTAGTGTGGCTATAGAAAAAGCAATTATGGGCCATAGTAATATCACCGAAGCTGCTGTAATTGCTATACCAGATAAAAAATGGGTTGAGCGTCCGCTTGCAGGAGTAGTTTTACGTAATAAGGATCAAAAAGTAACCCCCGAAGAGTTAATTGCGTTTTTAGAAAAAGATTTTGCAAAATATCAAATTCCGGAGTACTATGTTTTTTTAGATGAAATCCCAAAGACCAGCGTGGGTAAATTTGATAAGAAAGAAATGAGACGTCTATATGCAGCCGGACAATTAAAGGCAGTACTGGTAAAAAACTAAATACGTTTTGACGTGTATGGATGATACATATCTTATTAGCTTATATTTGTTGACAAGAAAAGCTTATACTGTAGTATGAAAAATATTGTAATCACGATTGTAATATTGTTGTCGGTTCATTCGTATTCGCAAGAAATATGTAAACGAGCTCTCACTTTAATGGGGAGTCGTTTTGAAATCACCGTTGTTGCCAGTGATCATAGTAAGACCGATATCTATATTGATTTAGCAATTGAAGAAATCAGGAGGATCGAAAAGTTAATTTCTTCCTGGGATGAAAATTCCCAAACCTCAGAAATAAATCGTAATGCAGGTATACGACCAATCAAAGTTGATCAAGAGCTTTTTGATATCATTAATCGCTCATTAAAAATTTCAAGACTTACAGATGGAGCTTTTGATATTAGTTATGCATCTATGGATAAAATCTGGAAGTTTGATGGTAGTATGAGCTCAATGCCGTTAAAAGAAACAATAAAAAAGTCGGTTTTAAAAGTTGGATATGAAAATATTGTTTTGAATACAGAAAGGAATACAGTTTTTTTAAAACATCCAGGCATGAAAATAGGATTTGGGGCTATTGGCAAAGGATACGCAGCTGATATGGCTAAGAAATTATTGGTGCAAAAAGGAGTTTCTGCAGGAATTATCAATGCCTCAGGAGATATGAATACCTGGGGCAAACAACCCAATGGATCTGATTGGAAAGTAGCAATAACAAACCCGTTAGATAAATCAAAAGCTTTTGCATTGTTGCCAATAAAAGAAGGAGCTGTTGTTACTTCAGGTAACTACGAAAAATTTGTGGTTTTTAATGATAAACGGTATAGTCATATCATAGACCCAAGAACGGGATATCCTTCTTTTGGTATCATAAGTGTTTCTGTTTTTGCACCCAAAGCAGAATTGGCTGACGCATTGGCAACTTCGATATTTGTTATGGGAAAAGAAACCGGTATAAATAGGGTTAATCAATTACCTAAAGTTGAATGTATTATTATCGATGATAAAGGAGGCATACATACTTCAGCCAATATAAAAATTGATATGTATCGATAAGTATTTTAATACGTTGTATTCAGAATCGTTTTTAGCGCATATTCCATAATTCAAGTCCCAGATATAGTTCTTTACTTAAGATGTTTTCATATACTTTATCAACATTATCTCCATTCAGGAAAATTAAGTACCCATTTTTCGATTTTGGAAAAATAATAGCCAAGGTACTAACTCCTGGATCTTTTCCAGTATGAATAAGACCATATTCATTTTTACTAAAGTTTGTCAAAATTTGCCAACCCAATCCAAAATAAGAATTATCCTCAAGTTTTACTTGATGTTTTATCATCTCACCAAATATATTCTTTGAAAGCGAGGTGTCATTAATGACATACTCCATAAAACGTCCATAATCTTCAACAGTTGTTAAGAGATTGGCCGCAGAATTAGCTTTATAGTATTTTTTTGTTGGAATTTTATTTCCTTTATTATCAAAGTTTTGTGCATATCTTGTTTCATCCATAGTTGTATCCCACCAGAATCTTGTATCGGTCATTTTTGCAGGTTTAAAGACATACTCATTGGTCAATTCTTCAATTTTTTTATTAAACTTATGCTCTATGGCTTTCCTCAAATATTCAAAGCCTTCTCCTGAATACTGATATTTTGTTCCTGGATCGAACTGAAATTCTAGTTTTTTGGGTTCCTTTAAATATCTCCAGTTTGGAAATCCAGTTTGGTGAGAAAGAATTATCCTTGGAGTCAGTTTTTTGTGTCTTTCATCATTTTTGATATCTGGATCAATCCAATACTGATATAATGGTTCATCTAACCCCAAAAGCCCCTTATCGATAAGTGTAAGTACTGTAAAAGCAAAAACGGGCTTGGTCAAAGAAGCGACTTTAAAGATAGTGTTATAGGGAGCTGTTTTTTCTCCGTCTAAACTTCCGTAAACCTGTACTTTGGTCAATTTTCCATTTTCAAGGATTCCTATTCCCATTGCAGGAACTTTGTTATCAGAAAGTAATTGATTTATGGCACTAAGTTGTTTACTCTTAGTATTAGGTTTGTGATGATCATAACTTAAAACTTCGTTTAAAATCCATTCCTCTTTGTTTTTTGTCCAAACGGAAGTGAATTTAGCAGTACTTGTCCATATATCATCCTTGCCTTTTTCTCTAATATAAAAGTTATGCGTCCCTTTTTGAATTGCCCCATATAGCTCTCCATTATTATAAAGAGGAAACACTTTTAGACTTCCTTCCTGAAGTTTTCTAATAGGTTTTTTATCAGAATCTGGGCATATGTATTTCCTGGTATTTTCAAAAAATAGTTTCTTGTTTTGAAAACCGCTTTGGTCGTGATAAAATTTAAGATCTTTGGCAATTATTTTTTCAAGATATTCGAGGTCACATCGATTGAAACCTCTTTCAAAGAAAATACTATCTTGTTTTTTCAACGTTATAAAAAGAGGAGAGTTTTTTTGAATTTGAGCACTCGCGAAATTGACTAAAAATAACAAGAATACAATCTTGAAAATACTGGTTTTTGGCATAATAAAATTTAAGTTAGTGCCAAAGTTAAAAAAATAGCATCATTTGCTTTATAACATTAACCTAACAAAAATCTGATTTATGTTATATAATTGTGAAAATTAGTTTTCTTCTTTGTCAATTTCTTTTATATCTGTCTTAATTTTCATGATTTCCCGACATATACTTTTTATTAATGATCCCAATATGATGAATTTCATGCCCAATAATTGACTTTAAGAAATCTTCAAGAGTAATTTCATGTTGTTGAGCTAATCCTTTAATTTTTAATTGGTTTTCTGATAACATGTCTATAAAACTTATGGAGGCTTTCCTTACGTTTATATAATCAAGTACTAATTGCTGCATGGTTACATCATCAAAACGGCTATTGTTCACCAAAAATTCTTGATCATACCCCCATAACTGAATTGATTCACCTCTACTTAACAAAAATGCCCGAAACATTTTTATTCTTTCGTGATCGGTTATATGCCCAACTATTTGCTTTATACTCCATTTACCAGGACCATAGCGAAATGTTGCTTTTTCTTCATTAATGGAGTCAAGAAATGTAGCGGTTGATAACGAAGAAAATAATGACCTACAATCCTTGTCTTTTACGAGTTCAATATAATAAGGGAAACCGTGTTCGGGTTTATATTTCATGTTTTATACTATACTTTTTTCTTTATGAAAGGAATAATGTTATTCAAATAGTTCATTTCAAATCAATTATGACGTTACACGTAATCTGAAGATAGTAAATTATAATGAATTCAGATCATTAAATGTGGTCGCAATTAGCTACACAGGGTTTTTAATCTAGTTGTCTTTATTAATATATCCGAACAAATCGTACCCAAAATCGTATGCTTCATTTGCATTATTGAATTGAATCATAGCCCATTTTTTATCCTTATCAAAGAGAAACAAACAACTGAATCCATCATTATTTCCTTCATGTCCATAAATTATATGGCCAGAATTTTTATACTTTGCAAACCCAAGAGTCCAAGCCATAGCTCCCGCATCAGATAAGAGACTTGGTGTCTTTGAAGCTTCAATTTGATCCATTAACATGATTTCAGTACTACTTTTAGAAAGTAGACTATTCTCCATGATGGCAATGAGCCACTTTGAAAATTCCCGGGACTCAGTATGCAAAGCAGAGGCTGCATTGAATTCTTTGGCTATCCAATTATTCTTTTCTTTTTTTATGCCCCTAAAATGAGGAAAGGCTTTGTGATTTCTATTATAATCATCTTGAACAAATTTAGTATGAATCATTCCTAAAGGGGTCGCGATGCGTTGCTGGAAATAATTTTCTAAACCCTTGTAATCTGTTAGTAAAATTGATTCAATAGTTTTAACTAAGAATTGATATCCTTCACCAGAATAACTAAAATCAGTCCCAGGTTCGAAAGATATGGTTAAGTCCCCGCTACCACGCCAATTTGGGAAACCGGTTGTGTGTGACAACACAATTCTTGCTGTAATTTTTTGATACCGGAGGTCATGATTATAATTGTTACGAGTATTTTCGTCAAGATAGGTGTACAGTGGAGTATCTAAATCCAATTTTTTATCTTCTACTAATAACATGACCAAAGAGGCAAATACAGGTTTTGAAGTTGAAGCTCCTTCAAAAATGGTTTCACTATTTACTGGTATTTTTGTTTCCAAATTTGAGTACCCTAATGTATTGTGAAAAACTAATTGCCCATTATTAATGATAGCATAAGAAACCCCCGGAATATCCATCTCTTTCATCTTTCGTTTTATAAACGCATTAATTGAATCGATTGATACTTTTTGGTTGTTTAAGTTTTGGATGGTTTTTGTTTCTTTTTGAGATAAATCTTTACGATAATTTTCCTTACAAGAGGATATAAAGGCTAATGTTATAACTAAAAAAATGTGTAATTTTTTCATTTGAATATGTCGTCTTTACTTCTACAGACAAAATCAAAATAGGATTGTTACAGTACGAATGTAATTATTAGAACCTAGTTAACTTGTTCTATATTTCTGGTGAAGTGTAGATATACATTTTTACTGCATTCTGAATAAGAAATAACCTATTTATTCTTAATCATAAAGCAAAATAGTATTTTTGCCCATTAAGGCTTTCATTACTGTAGCAAAGTTATTTTTGTTAGGCATTATACTATATGGTGTAAGATTGAAGTATATGAAATGTAAAATATAATATTTTTAGAGTAAGTGAATAAAATTATTACTTATCGTCCTGACATTGATGGTTTAAGAGCAATTTCGGTGTTCTTAGTGATTCTATTTCATGTCGATTTTTCATTATTTAGTGGGGGATATGTGGGTGTTGATATATTCTTTGTGATTTCGGGTTATTTAATCACGAGTTCTATAAATAAGCAGATTCTTAATAATTCATTTTCTTTCAAAGAATTCTATTTAAGAAGGATACGAAGGATTATTCCTGTTTTGGTTTTTATCATTGCAGTGATCACCATTCCGGCATATTTATTTTTATTTTCCAATGATTTTGAAAGCTATTCTCGAACGGTTTTGCATACAATGCTGAGCACGAATAACTTCTATTTATGGTCTGCTAGCAATGATTATTTTGCTAAGAATACTGAGGTTATGCCTTTGCTGCATACATGGTCATTATCTGTTGAGGAGCAGTTTTATTTGGTTTGGCCTATTTTGCTGTTAATCCTTCATCGTTTTTTGCGTCTAAATAGTAGAGAATATGTCGTTACGGCTCTTTTAATTGGCTCTGTTTTTCTATCCATTTATTTGACGGAAGAAAATAAGTCTATGGCATATTTTTTATTACCAGCTCGTTTTTTCGAGGTTTTGATGGGAGCGACTTTGGCCATATTTTGGGAGCGAATTCCAAAACTTACAAAATCAATACATCATATCATTTCTGTTTTAGGAATTTTATTAGTTTTTATCCCTTCAATAGTGTTGACAAAAGAGAGTCTTTTTCCAGGTATAAACGCCTTTTGGCCTTGTTTAGGAGCTGTGTTATTGATTTTATCCGGTAAAGAGATTGATGCAAAAGGTGTAATCAATAAAGTATTAGAGTTTCGGAGTATCGTATTTTTAGGGCTACTATCATATTCTATGTATTTGTGGCATTGGCCAATAATCGTATTTATAAAATATTTAGGTTTTGGACTCACTGTTCCAATTGTTCTATTGATTATAGTTGCTACAATTGTATTATCGTATTTTTCTTGGAAATATGTCGAACAACCTTTCAGGTATACCTTCAAGTACCCATTTTCCAAAACATTGCTATATATCTTTTTACCAAGTTTACTTATAGGTGGTTTGATTTATGGAGTAATTGATGGTAAAGATGGATTTCCTGATCGTTTTCCAAATCTAACAGAGTTTAATAGAAAAGTAAATTTTCCAGATGAAGTAAGATCTAATTGTTACAATAAGCACAGTGTCAGTAGTAATAATGAGTGCTCTATAGGAATGATTAAAAACGAAGTAGATGGCATTTTGATAGGAGATTCTTTTGCCAATCACTCAGCATTTTTTGTTGACGTATTAGCAAAAGATGCAAATATGTACTTCGATGTTAGCGCGGCAGCTGGTTATCCCTTATTACGCAATCTGGATTTTCCTGATACGTTTGGTGATGACTATGCCGAAAAGAGATTAGAGTATGCCAAAAAAAAGGATGTTATCTGTATTGCAGCCTTTTGGGAGGCCATGAGGGTTGATTCAGAGAATTATCACCAAATACTGAGGTCTATAGAAGAGTTGGTAGCATTGAAAAAAAATGTAGTGATTATCGATCATTTAAGGATGACAACTGAAGCTAATGCACATAAAATGAAATTGCATAAAGCCAAAATAGGAGCCCGATTTTTGAAGAAAGATTTATTAATTCCGTTTTATGAACGACCAGAGAAATATATAGTACATGAGATCAAGAAAAGATTTCCTTCGGTTACTATTATAGATTTAAACGATGTTATGTGCGCTGATGGTGCATGTGATTATGCAATCAATGGGCAAATCGTTTATCGCGATTTTTATCATTTAAATATAAGCGGGGCAAGATTGATAGCAGAAAAGTATCTTGAAGAGAAAGGAAATCCTTTGAAGAGCCTAAAATAGCGATTCAAATTAAAACTCAAATCGCTATTTTATTCACTTTATTGTCAACTAGTTTCATTTAAATTCAACAACTTGTCCATCAATTGGGATATGAATTTTAGATTGTAGAAATTCCAATCTGAACACTATCTCTTTTTAAGTCTATTCTTTCTCGAGAGGTTCTTTAAAGTTTTCCATTCACTCCCCAATTTTCGGTAGGTACTTCGTCGATAACGATATGGGTTGTTTTTGGATTTTTGTTTAATACATCTACCAGTAATTGTGTAACTCCTTCAATTAACCTGCGTTTTTCTTCTCTTGTCACTTTTTCGTCTGTGATCTTAATATTAACGTATGGCATTTTTCTACATTAAAAGTTATTAATTTAATCCCATTTTGAATGTATTGACACAGCGTATCGCCCTGCTCCAATAAAGAATAGGGTTGTTGCTCCAAATAGATAAAGGGCCTGTAGTTCTATTCCCCAGCCACCAAATTGGTTAAGTGAGAGTATATCAGAACTATGAGCGAGTACAATTGCTGTCAAAAAATTAAAAGCAATGATCAAACTATTCAGTCTGGTTTTATACCCTATTATAATAAGGATAGGTGCTATTACTTCTCCGATAAAAACCCCATAGGCTAGAAAATCTGGAATTTGATACCCTTCAAGGAGTTGTTTGATAAAAGCATAATTGGAGTTCAGGTTTGCAATACCATGGAATAGGATTAATATTCCGATGGTGCTTCTAAGCAATAACATTCCTATGTTGCTGCTTTGCTCTATTTTTAGTGCATTCATTTTTAATCTTTTTTGAATTATTATGATGCAAAGTTCAGGGATTATGTATCAGTTTAATAGGAGGTAAATCACAATTATGGAGTGATGTATGTCACTTTTATATAGGTTTTTGTAATCGAAAAAGAGAAGTAATAACTAAGAATTTAATCGGCTTAGTGTTTCTCTAGAAACACCTAAATAGGCAGCAATCATCTTTTTTGGGACTCGTTGAAGGAGTTGAGGGTATTGTTCGAGAAGTAAATTATACTGTTCTCTTGCTGAATTTTTTAATAATGATAAAACCCTGTTTTGAAGGGCAATTCGACCAATCTTACTTTTTTTGGCCCAAAAACGTTCCATTTTATGCATTTGGGCAGTAAGTTTCTCTCGATTTTCAAAAGTGATATACAACAATTCACTATCTTCTATACAATCGATAGAGGTTTTAGATTTAACTTGTTTTACAAAAGCTTCATAATCCGTGATCCACCAATTTTCCATTCCAAACTGAAGAATATGTTCTTTTCCGCTATCATCAATAAAATAACTTTTCAAACAACCTTTAATTATCCAGTACTCTTTGTTGACAAACTCTCCTTCTTGAACAATATATTGATACTTGCGTTTTTTTATTTGTTCAAAATGACTTAGAACAAAATCGAATTCTTCATCCGTAAGGCTAATGATCTCTTCAATATGTTGTCGTAGAGGATGTATCATTTTAATTATTGCTACTGTTTGAGTAAGCGCCTGTTTTAATGTCGTGTATTTTTTGCAATAAGCTTTTTGTCGCACCAATACCAAACAACATCTTCACCACCAGGTTTATAAGGCGCAAATTTGTCAAATTCCATCCCAACTTTTTCCATCACTCTTATTGAAGCTTTATTTTCCTTCATGGCAATTGCTATTATCCGTCTTAATTTGAGTGTGTCAAATCCGTATGTCAAAATTGCATGAGATGCTTCTGTTGCAAAACCCATCCCCCAATATTTAGGCGAGAATCTATAACCAAGATCAATTTCATCAAATTCTGGCAGATATGCTAAACCAGCCCAACCAACAAATTGCATCCCATTTTTTATAAATGTGGCCCATCTTCCATATCCATACTTCTTATAGTTGTTAATTCTTTGCTGTATTGCGTGTTCCATTTCTTCGATAGATTCAACCACAGGTTCTCCCGTATATTTTTGTACGTCAGAATTAGAATGCAACTGAAACATTTCCTCTTTATCATCCAGGGTAATTTCTCTTAACAATAATCTTTCTGTTTCTATCAAAGTTTTCATTTTATCGTTTGTAACGTCTGATGTATGGTTTCGTTGTGTGAATTTAGCGATTAACTTAGCAAGTACAAAACCAGGCAGAAATTCCGCAGGAATTTCGGATGTAAGCCTTTACTAGCCATGAACTATAGCATCGATGAAAAAGCAGTAAGTCGAGTATCTTTAAAATGAACTAAAAATTAAAGATATGAATACTCAAATTACCGCTTGCCCTAAGTTATACATTGGTATCGACATTCACAAGCGAAGCTGGAAGGTTCACTGTG
>NZ_JAERQJ010000008.1 GCF_016735115.1 Aquimarina mytili
AATTTCTATTTGAGTTTATAACTGAACGGAAAAGGTCTGAATCGAATGTATAAGTTTAAAAACTTAGAGTGTATAGATAGTGTACCTTTTCCGTTCTTTAAAATATAAAAAATTTAAATGCAAATCTAAAGGAGTGCTTCGACCAGAGGAAGAAGTGTATCGAGAATAGGGTTTTGGATCAAAAAAGCTGTTCTCGATACATTTTGTTTTCATGAGCTCTCAACTTCGCTCGAGGTGACATGAAAACAAAACACTCGAACTGACGCTTTTTTTTACCATATTTTCAATATATACAACGGTTTAGATTTATTATATTTTTATTTCATTGTTCACTTACACATCCAATTCAACAACAATCGGGCAATGATCACTATGTTTTGCTTCCGATAAAATAACGGCTCTTTTTAATTTATCTTGCAAGGGCGTTGATACCATTCCATAATCCAAACGCCAGCCTTTATTATTGGCTCTGGCATTAGCCCTATAGCTCCACCACGAATAATTATGTGGATCTTTGTTAAAATGCCTGAACGAATCTATAAATCCGCTATTGATAAAATTGCCTATCCATTCTCGCTCTACAGGCAAAAATCCAGACACGTTTTTGTTACGCACGGGATCATGAATATCTATAGCCTCATGACAGATATTATAATCGCCCAAGATGACCAGGTTTGGATGTTGCTGTTTAAGTGAATTTATATACTCTTGAAAATCGGCCATATATTTTAATTTATGCTCTAACCGATCCATATTGGTGCCGCTGGGTAAGTATAAGCTCATTACCGATACTCCATTAAAATCAGCTCTTAGGTTACGCCCTTCAAAATCCATGTAGTCTATCCCGGTACCATATTCTACATGATCTGGAGCCGTTTTGGATAAAATTGCTACACCACTATACCCTTTTTTCTGGGCACTAAACCAATAGTTATGCGAGTACCCGGCTTCTGCAAACACATTAAGATCCAATTGGTCTTTGTTTGCTTTTATTTCCTGAAGGCATATAACATCAGGATCTGCTTGCTGTAACCATTCTATAAAACCTTTGTTTAATGCGGCTCGAATTCCGTTTACATTATAGGAGATGATTTTCATGAACTTTTGGATTTTTAATTTTTTAGTAAAAATAAGATTTACTGCAATTCTGTCGTTATGATATACAAAATAAACATATTGAATTCATCTGAACATATTTTGATAAATTTTTATGATCTTTAATGTAAACAATCACAAATCATGAAAAACATGTTTCTTAAAACCGCTTGCTTTATCCTTATATTAAGTACTCTTAATTGTACTTCTGCACAAAAAGCAGGAGCTACAGATACTTCTGAAACGAAAACAGATGCTCAAAATATCCCTGCAAAAGAAATGATAGAAAAAGGATTTAGCAAAGGCACTTTAACCGCTAGCAAATCTGAAGGTTGTCCTTTTATCCTTAATGTTGAGGCGTATAAAGACAATTTAGATCCTATTAATTTAAATGATTTTTTTAACCCCGATGAAGTTCCTGATCAGGTATGGGTAAAATATGCAAATCTTAGAATGCCGAGTAGATGTAATGATGCCCGACCAGTATCTCTTTTAGAAATTCGTACACGTAAGGAATAAGCTATTGCACTATAAACTTAGCAGATCTATTTTTTTCATTCTTATCGCCTAAACGCACAAAATAAATCCCAGTACTGGCATAAGACATGTCTAATTCGTATACAAATCTTCCATTAGCGTTTTTTTCTACGAAATTAGAAACGATAATTTGGCCTGTTATTGTAAAAACATTCAGCTTCAAGCGTTCTTCTGCACCAGGGTCGCTCATCGTAATCAAAAACTGCCTGTTTGGACGATTAACCACGATCAAATCTAATATTGGAGGTTGATTATCCCCAATATTTACGGTATAATCGTGAGTAGTACCAAATTGCATAGATAAACAAGGATCATTAAGATCTTCTTGGGTATTTTCTTGGGTATCGCCCGCTCGTACCCTAAGAAGATGAGTTCCGGTAGTGGCATTGCTTCCTAGTGAAAAAACAAAACTCTGATCTTTATTTGCTTCTCTAATGACTTCATTACTCAATAATCGTTCAGTATCTCCAAAAATTCCATCATCGTTAAAATCAATCCAGAGTGACATCTGTTCTATTGCATCTCTGGCAAACCCAGATTGAACTGTAACTCTATATAACCCAATAGGCCCATCTAGATTAATAACCAAATTTGTAAAATTTTCATAACCCGAATTACAAAGGATAGGGGTATTAGAGATATTTGTCAGTTCAAATGACGTAATACCATCACCTTGCAATCTACAATTTGAAGTTGGAAAACACGATTGATGTTCTATGTCTAGTATGATACGATCATTTTCGGCATTTTCATCGCTAGTTAATGCTGTTCCTATCTCGAAGGTATATGTTTTAAATTCTAATAGATTTGCCGTGGTATTAAATGTATACTCGGCAGATTCTCCTGGCTCAATTGTCCCCGTAAACACCTCGTTAATGGTTCCTTCATTGTCCAAGATATAAAAAACAGGAATATTAGATTGTGGTGCTATTCCAAAATTCTGAATAGTAATGGTAATCGGTTCATTAGAAGAAATTCCTGATCCGGTTACTGGAGAAACTAACCGTACTGCGCCTACATCATTTTGAAGCAAACCTGATACCTCAATGGTAGCACAATCATTTTCGGGCACGCTGTCTGAGGCGAGATTTGTTTCGGCTGTTATCACAAAGTTATTATCTAGTGTAAGATCTGCTGGAGTACTAAAAATGAAAGACATGGTTTCTCCTGCGCTAATGGGTCCCGCAAAAACTTCGTTGACAGCAGTACCTCCATTAATCGAATAACTTACCGGAATATTAGTTTGAGTCGAAGTTCCAAAGTTTTGAATCGTTACTTCAATTTCTTCGGTAGCCGTAAAAATTTTGCTTAAAGGGTTATCTATACTAACAACACCTACATCATTGGTTACATCATTGGCAATTTTAAAAACACCTACAACATCTCTGGCATTATCTCCGGTATCTTCAAAATATTCGGCAATATGCCAAAAAGTAGCATCATCAACAGGGTCGATACTAAGATGTGCATAATCTCCATATCGTTTTCCATTATTGCGTTGCACATCGGTCCCTATTATAATGGTTTCTTCAGCAATTGTCATAGTCCCTAACGGATCTGTTGCTAATCTACCTGTATATCGAATTGAAGCAAAGCTATCTGCCGTTGCTCCATCTGCAATGGTTCCCATCGTGGTGTAGCCCATGCCTATATTTCCGAAAACATCCATGGCCATACTAGCGCACCAGGCACTTTTTCCATCAGGTGAAGTATAGGTTCCTTCCTGAAATATTGTCCATGGTTCTCCGTCACCATTTTGTCGTAACTCGTACCAGCGTATCGCCGCAACATTATCGATATCCCCACCAGATCCATCTGTTCTATCATCAATATCGATAACAAAATTAAGTACAACTGTATTATAACTACAAAACCTACGGTAATTGGTGGCGTACATAACAGCCCCTTGTATCGCATCGATATCCTGGCCATCTGTGCCCGGTTGTGGTAGATTGCCAAAATCTCCACCATCAAATGTAGAATCAAAAGGAGTTACGGCTAATTCTTCGGCTTCAACAATGGTTGAATTACTCGGAGTAATCCAATCTACATTAATAGTCCATAATTTTAAGATATCCCCACCAATAGGAACACCTGCCCATCCATCATCCTGGTAATAAATAATTTTTGCATCCCCTGGAGGAGGCAATACTTTACCTGTAGCATTAAATGAAGCTGGGCTATAAAAATTATCAATTTTTGCTCCTGGCAACGGAAAACCAACCATTTTTACATCCTCTTCACCCGCCAACATTTTTTCTCGTTCAATAACATACACCACCTCGCTGGTTTCTTGCGAAAACTGATCTTTATTGGCTGTAATATAATATCCATCTGACCAGATAGAGAATTTGGTATAATCAGGAAAAGTACCTGTATTAAATCGATAGGTAAACCAACCATCATTTACTGGATCTGGTCCTTGAGATACTGCCACTAAAAATCCATTTGGAGTACTGCTAAATTCTGTAATCACAAATCTATCGGCAAAATTATCGTAAAACACTATGGGGTCTCCTTCGGTTTCGCCAGGAAAAATATTAGCTAAAGAAGTTGAAGAAACTATTGGAACACCATTTCTGTCATGTATTGCAAATGCAGAATTTTTTGCACTTAGATAGTGATTTGGTCCAATTGCTCCTGTAGGATCTGAAGGCGATTCTACTCTTGAATTTACTTCAAAAACCTGAGATGGTGCTTTACCCGCTCTTAAGTTTTGAGCACTTTTTTGTTGTACTAGTAAAGGATCTATCCCTAGAGGTAATCCTTTACCAGGAATATGTTTATTACCATCTGTTCTTCTATATTCTTTACCCCCTTCGCGAGGTTTTTCAGGAATTAATTTTTTTCCTAGTAATGAGGTTACCTCTCGCATATACGCAGCTTCAGTAATCAATGTAGCTTTATTGATTTCTTTTCTTTGAGAGAAACCAATAAAAACAGAAAATAAAAAGACAATTACTAAAACCTTATTCGGCATCATAATCAGGAATTTATAATATGCGTTACCCTATACTTTTGACTAAAATACGATTAAACTTCAAAACATGAATAACGATCAAATAGTAATTATGTAATACATGCAAAAAAGCTGCCAAAAGATTTGACAGCTTTGTATTTTATGCTCTTCATTCAAAGCGATTATTTCAACCAATATTCTGCATCGGTTTTTTCTGAAATAAGCGATTTTAATTCGGCAATAGGAACTCTTTTTTGTTCCATTGTATCTCTATCTCTAATAGTAACTGTTTGATCGTTTAACGTATCATGGTCTACAGTTATGCAAAATGGAGTACCATTAGCATCTTGTCTTCTGTAGCGTCTTCCTATAGCATCTTTTTCATCATAGATAACATTAAACTTCCATTTTAGGTCATCAACAATTTGTTGCGCAACTTCTGGCAAGCCATCTTTTTTAACTAGTGGAAGTATTGCTGCTTTTATTGGAGCTACAACTGCAGGTAATTTAAGTACAACTCGACTACTACCATCTTCTAAAACTTCTTCTTGTAATGCTGAAGAAAAAACAGCAAGGAACATTCTGTCTAATCCTACAGAAGTTTCTACTACATATGGTACATAACTTTCTTTTAATTCTGGGTCAAAGAATTGTAATTTTTTACCTGAATATTCTTCATGAGCTTTCAAATCAAAATCGGTTCTAGAGTGAATCCCTTCCAGTTCTTTAAATCCAAATGGGAAATCAAACTCTATATCTGCTGCAGCGTTGGCATAATGTGCCAATTTATCGTGATCATGAAAACGATACTTTTCTTTCCCTAATCCTAGAGATAAGTGCCAGTTTAATCGGGTTTCTTTCCAATAGTCGTACCACTTCATTTCTTCTCCAGGGCGAACAAAAAATTGCATTTCCATTTGCTCAAATTCGCGCATTCTAAAAATAAATTGACGAGCTACAATTTCATTTCTAAATGCTTTTCCGGTTTGTGCAATCCCAAAAGGAATCTTCATACGTCCGGTTTTCTGCACATTAAGGAAGTTTACAAAAATCCCCTGAGCGGTTTCTGGTCGTAAATAAAGATCCATAGCCGAGTCTGCAGAAGCTCCTAATTTTGTTCCAAACATAAGATTAAACTGACGCACATCGGTCCAGTTTTTAGACCCTGTTTCTGGGCAACCTATTCCTAGATCTTCTATTAATTGTTTAAAACCTGCAAGATCATTTTCTTCTTGAACTCTAGTGAGTTCTACAGTAATTCTGTCAATTTCTTTTTGACGTCGAACAACATTAGCATTGGTACTTCTAAACTCATCTTCATTAAAAGCATCGCCAAAACGTTTTTTAGCTTTGGTAATATCCTTTTCAATTTTCTGATTGATTTTTTCTCTGAAATCCTCTACTAAAACATCGGCTCTATATCTTTTTTTAGAATCTTTATTATCAATAAGAGGATCATTAAATGCATCAACATGCCCTGAGGCTTTCCAAGTGGTGGGATGCATAAATATTGCTGAGTCTAGCCCTACAATATTTTGATGCATGTTTACCATGCTTTTCCACCAATACTCTCGTATATTCTTTTTAAGTTCTACTCCATTTTGACCATAATCATATACCGCACTTAGTCCGTCATAAATTTCACTAGAACCAAAAATGTACCCATACTCTTTGGCATGGGCTATAACCTTTTTAAATTTATCTTCTTGCTTTGCCATTATATTTATTCTCTTTTTTAAAAATACTATGTCACTTTATCCTTGAGACACCTATTTTTAAAATTGGTCCCGCAAAAATAGTTGAATTTAAATGAATTGGAAATGAATTTGGTCAATTAATAGTTAGAGTAGGTAATTTCTGATAAAAGCATAAAAAAACCGTCATATTAATTAAAACATGACGGTTCAATTTTATATAAAAAGAATTATTTCAATTCAAACTGTGTATTAGAAATCATTCTTGGTCCAGAGAAAAGGTTTACTACATAGTTTCCTTTAACTAATTCTCCTTCAGCTGCATCTACAAGAACACATACATCTAAAGCTTCATTTTCATAAAATACTTTGTTACGACCACTATACGTAAGTACAGCATCATCAAAGTTTACAGAAACTTTATCACCGATAAGGTTATTTTCTGGATTAATTACCTGTACAAAAAGTTCTTTATCTCCTTTTTCAGTAAGCTTGTTTGGCGAAAGCGTAAAACATACTCTTACTTTTTCTGCCTTACTAGCTTTTGAAGATGTTGAAATTTTACCGCTATTACGCACACGTACACCTTCTGCTTTTATATTTGCTGCAGTAAGTGCAGATCCTCTTTCAACGATTTCAGCAAGTTGTGCATTTTGTGTTTGTAAAGAGTCAGATAAGATAATTCTCTGATTTAATGCCACAGAAGTACTATCTAGATCTGTTGCTAATTGAGCATTTGCAGTCGTTAAACTATCGGCAAGTTTAAATAATCTTTCGCGCTCTCTTTTTAGTTTTCCTACTTCTCTTCTGTAGCGAGAAATTAAAGCCAAATTAGCATCGTTGTCTTTTACACTATCTAATAACACAACAATACGCTCTTTTGCCTTAAGTAAATGGTCATCCATTACTTCGTTAAGCGCGATAGCATTGTCATATTTTGTGATCAATTCTCCTAATTCGCTTTCAATAAGATCTTTTTCTTGTTGCAAAATTGCTTTATTTTGCTTCTCTTCGTTGTAAAACTTATACGTAAATATCCCTAAGATAAGCAACAGTGCTCCTAGAACACCGATAAGGATTTTAAGGGTTAAGTTATTGTTTTGAGCTGTCATAATATTTAATTTCTAATTTTTGATGGTTATTTTCAATCGCTAAATATAATAATTAATGTTAATCTGCCTAATAAAATGCTAAGAGACTTAGCCTACTTATTTTATCCTACATACTGTGCTGCCTGCGACAGTCCATTACATAAGAACGAAAGGTTGCTATGTACTTCTTGTCGACATGAGCTCCCTTTGGGCAATTTTCATAACGTAAACGCAAAAAAAATTGAAAAAGTATTTTATGGTCGTATCAAAATTGAAAATGCTGCATCTTTACTTGTATTTGAGAAAAATGGAAGGGTACAAAACTTAATTCATAACCTAAAGTATAGAGGGCGAGAAGAAATAGGAGAAGAATTGGGCAAATGGTTAGGGGAAAAACTAACTCAAATGCCTAATTATCAATATGTTGATATTATTATCCCTGTACCTCTACATAAAAAAAGACTTCGAGAAAGAGGGTATAATCAAGTAGAAAAGTTTGGAATTGAAATCTCCCGAAAACTAAATGCGACTTATATAGATTCTGTACTAAAAAAAATTTCATACTCTCAAAAACAATCTAAACGAGGAAAAGGAAGTAGATGGGACAATACTTTTGAAACATTTGGTATACAAAGCGAGTCTTTGCTCATAAACAAACATATTTTGTTAGTTGATGATATTGTGACCACCGGAGCTACTATAGAGGCTTGTGTACAAGTATTAGAATCTATCCCGGGCATTAAAATTAGTATTGCTACTATGGCAATAACAGAATAGGTTAGAATTCTTACTTTTGATCGCAATAATATAACATCAATTAACAGTAGTTATTAAAATCAAGAATCTTATTCCGTTTTTTTGTTTTTTAATATAGTTGTTTCTTTGTGGTTTAAATTGGCTAAAGAGATATGAGCAAAAAATTAAATATGGTATTGGTTACTTTGATGCTACTGGTTCTTGTAATTAGTTGTGCAAAAAAAGGAACAATAAACGGAGGGCCAAAGGATGAGACTCCGCCAGTGTTTATTAAAGCTACGCCACCAGATTTCTCTACAAATTTCAATAGTGATGAGATTCGAATTTATTTTGATGAATATATCACATTAAAAGATCCACAAAAACAAATTATCATATCACCTCCAATGGATCCCAAGCCCACTATTACTCCACTTGGAGGGGCCAATAAATTTATAAAGATTAAATTTTTAGATACCTTACTAGAAAACACTACATACAGTATCAATTTTGGCGAAAGTGTTGTCGACAACAATGAAGGAAATCCTAATCCTTTTTTTAGATATGTATTCTCTACAGGTGATTTTCTTGATTCATTGAGTATCAAAGGAAACATAACCGATGCCCTTCAAAAAAAGACAGATCCTAATATAACTGTCGCTTTATATGAAATTGACGAAGAGTATTCTGACTCTCTAATTTATACCAAGGTACCGCGCTATGTTACTAACACTTTAGATTCTACATCTTTTAATTTCTATAATTTAAAAGAAGGAAAATTTAAACTTATAGCATTACAAGATGCGTCTAACAATTATACATACGAACCTAAACTCGATAAGATTGGGTTTTATGAAGAAATTGTGAATTTACCTGAAGATACTGCCAAAGTTTTTAATATTACTTTGTTTAAAGAAATTCTTGATTTTAAGGCTATAAAGCCAAAACAAGTCTCAAAAAACGAATTTATTTTTCCGTTTGAAGGAAATGCAGACAGTATGAAAATCAAGTTGCTTAGCCAGGCACCAGATAATTTTGAAACCAGAACAATTCCTGATAAAGAAAAAGATACGCTTCACTATTGGTTCAGACCCTTTTTCGAAGCTGATTCATTAATTTTTGAGGTCACTAATTCAAAATATCAAGATACTTTGATTACCAGATTTAAAGATCAGTACAAAGATTCGCTAAAACTCTCTTCGGTATATGGATCGTCCCTACCTCTTAATAAAAATGTTCTTATTTCGGCAAGTACTCCATTAGACAGTATTAATGAACAGCAAATTACACTCACCGATAAAGATACTATAGCTGTCCCGTTTTCAATTGCTGTGGATACATATAAAAACGAGGCGAAGGTTGTCTTTGAAAAAGCAGAACAAAATATTTATTCTTTAACATTTTTACCCGAAGCGATCAAGGATTTTGTAGGCAATGTTAACGATACAGTATCCTTTAATTTTAGAACTAAGAAATTGGCAGATTATGGAACCATTTTTCTTACATTGGAAAATGTTGAGTCTTATCCCGTATTGGTTCAAATAACTAATGAAAAAGAAGAGGTAATTTTAGAACAAGTTTCTACAAAACAAGAAACATTAACTTTTGACTATCTTGATCCTGCAAAGTACCTAATTAGAGTAATCTTTGATACAAACAACAATGCCAAATGGGATACTGGTAATTTCTTACAGGGAATTCAACCAGAAGTTGTTCGTTATTTCCCCGAAGCCATTGATGTAAGAGCTAATTGGGAGATAAAACAAACCTTTATACTAGAGTAATTTAAACTGATCTGCATCCTGCAAAAACGGAAGTTTTTTTCGTATTTCTAAAATATGAGACTTCTCTAAAGTGATATATTGAACGGTTTCCGTTTCTATAGGATTTTCCTTTAGAACAGAGTTGCCCAATACATCATATACTGCAGAATGACCATTGTATTCATATCCTTTTCCGTCAACGCCAACTCGGTTTACACCAATGCAATAAGACATGTTTTCAATTGCCCTAGCTTTTAGTAAAACATCCCAAGCATTTATTCTAGGTTTTGGCCAACTGGCAACATACAACAAAACATCATACGCTGAAGTATTTCTCGCCCATACTGGAAACCGGAGATCATAACAAACCTGCAGTTTGATTTTCCAGTCTTTATAGTCGACTATAACTTCATCCTGACCTGCTGTAAACACCTCTTGTTCTTTTGCCAACGTAAACAATTGATGCTTATCATACTTCTTATATGTCCCGTTAGGAAACATAAAAATTAAACGATTATAATATGAGTTATCTTCTTTAATGATAAGGCTTCCTGCTATAGCACAATTCTTATCATTAGACATTTGCGTTAACCATTGCAAAGTCTCTCCTTCCATAGTTTCGGCAACCTCAACAGCATTCATAGTGAATCCCGTATTGAACATCTCGGGTAAAACAATAAGGTCAACTTTGTGAGAAATTGAATTAATTTTTTGTGTAAAAGCCTCTCGGTTTTTAAGAGCGTTTTCCCAAACCAAATCAGCTTGAATAAGTGCTATGTTCAAAGTCGAATTCATAGGTTAAAAATAGTAAAACTAATTGTAGATAAATTAGGTAACCTTTATACAGGGTATTTTTCCATGATTACATTTAAGTCTTTTTCATCTTCCATATATATTGGTAGATGAAACTCATCTAGTTTTTTTAGAGTCTTTAATAATGCTATCTGTTCACTTTGGGTTAAACTTCCACTTACCATTTTTGCTGCTTTATGCGCTTCTGAATATGCTTTTATAACATTTTGTTCTCCAATTTTGGTTACTCGCAATAATTTACCTCTTTTGTCATCGGGATTAGGAAACTGTTCGATAATCTTATTTTTAAGTAAACGCTTAATCACTTCCATACCAGAAGACTTATCATACGCCATTTTCCTGATCAAATCCGTTTTTCCTATAGATCCCGATCGATGAAGTATTGCTGTAAAGGCAAAATCCATATCGGTGGCAAATGGTAAATCAACCAAAGCAGATTTGATATATGAATTAGAATACCTACTCATTCTACCAATATATGCAGCTATTTCTGCTTCAATACTATGACCAGTTATCTCATACTCCTCTGTAGAAACGGTTTCATCCAACCGCTTAGACAACCAATTTGCAAATGATTTCATCTGTATATCTTGATCTTTTCTATCTTTTACAAACTCTCCTGTGAGGTCGATTAACTGCTTTATTAACTTGTAAATCTTCATCAAAACTATTATTTAACACTAAATTATAATAATATGCTATTATAAAATACTTTTTTGTTTAATATTTGCACAAAAAAATTAAACAATTTATTTAAGAATGCTCTTAAACTATTAAAAACCTATGATTATGAATACCAAAAATACTGTTTTAGTACTTTCTTTACTATTAGTTTCAAATCTGTATGCACAAGTATATGGTGAATTGTCTGGAAATGTAACAGATCAAACTGGTCAGCCTATTTTAGGAGCTTCAGTTTTTCTTGAAGGTACAGAAAAAGGTGCACAAACTGATTTTGATGGAAACTATCGCATTGAGAATATAACTCCAGGATCCTATAATCTAATTGTTAGTTATGTCGGTTTCGAAACACAAACAAAATTTAATGTTATTGTACGATCAAAAGGAACATTACCGAGTAATTTTATACTTAATGAATCTACTGAAGCACTGGATGAAGTGGTAATCAGTAATGCAAATAAAATAAGTAGACCTAAAGAAACTCCATTATCCACACAATCCTTATCGGCCGTAGAAATTGCTACATATCCAGGAAGCAACAATGATGTGGTACAAGTTGCACAAACGCTTCCGGGAGTGTCTCCATCCATTGGAGGTTTCCGTAACGATTTGATTATTCGCGGTGGGGCTCCAAATGAAACTGTTTATTATCTGGATGGGATGGAAGTGCCCAATATTAATCACTTCAGTACACAAGGTAGTGCAGGAGGACCGGTAGGACTTATTAACGTATCTTTTATTGATAATGTTACCTTATCCACTTCTGCCTTTGGAGCTCAATATGACAATCCTCTTTCAGGAGTATTACAGTTTAGTCAACGCACAGGAAACAACCGAAACTTTAGTGGTAACTTTCGTGTTAGCGCCAGTGAAGCAGCACTTACTCTAGAAGGGCCGCTCGGAAAAGGTAAAGCCGAAGAGGCAAAAACCACTTTTCTGGTATCGGCAAGGCGCAGTTATCTTCAATTTTTATTTGAAGTTATTGGTCTTCCCTTTAGACCTAATTATTGGGATTATCAATACAAAATAAACCATAAAATTGATGCATATAATGATATTAACTTCATTGGCCTAGGGTCTATCGATGATTTTTCGGTAGAAGCACCAGAGGATTTTGATGCAGAGCAGCAAGCACAATTAGAACAAGCTCCTTTCATAAACCAACGTACCAATGCAATTGGACTATCATGGAAACGACGCTTCAAAGATGGATCCGGCTTTATGGAAACAACAGTGAGTAATAACACTTTAGTTAATGAGTTTACACGATATGAAGATCCCGAAAATGAAACGGGAGTCATTTTTAGAAATGATGCAACTGAGTCTGAAACTAAACTCCGATATCAACTAACAAAATTCTTTGGTGATTGGAAGCTTACTACGGGTTTTAACACTCAATATTCCGATTATAGCAACGAAACACTAAACCTAACCGATAATAATATTTTTAATACCGAAATTGATTTTGTAAAATACGGTTTGTTTGCAAATATGACTAAATCATTTTTTAATGATAAACTAGACCTGTCCTTTGGCTTTAGAGTTGATGATGACACTTTCACAGAAGAAGACAATTTATTATCTACATTTTCTCCGCGATTCTCTCTCTCTTATGAGTTTAAAGAAAACTGGAGATTAAATGGTTCTTTAGGAAGATATTACAAATTACCACCCTATACTATTTTAGGATTTAGGGATAACAATAATGTTCTGGTAAACCAAGATGTAGATTACACCGTGAGTGATCATTATGTACTCGGCTTACAACATTATTTTGGTCCGTCATCAAATATCTCTTTAGAAGGGTTTTATAAGCGATACGAGGATTATCCAGTTTCAGTTCTAGATGGTGTATCCCTTGCCAATAAAGGCGCGGATTTTGAGATCTTAGGAAGTGAAGATGTAGCGACTGTTGGTAGAGGGCGAAGCTATGGAGCAGAACTTCAATTTCAACAAAAGCTTTCAAATAGCTTCTATGGCATATTTGCTTATACTTGGTTTTATAGTGAATTTACTAGTTTTGATAGAGATACATATCTCCCTTCGGTATGGGATAGCCGCCATCTTGTTTCATTTACAGGAGGATATAAATTAAATCGAAATTGGGAAATAAGTGCCCGATATCGTTTTGCAGGAGAAACGCCTTTTGTACCAACAGATTTAGACGGCACGCTTGCCAATTACCCCGAGGTTATTTTGGATTATAATCGTTTAGGTGAAGAAAAACTAGATATCTTTAGTCAACTTGATTTGCGAATAGACAAGAAATGGAATTTCAAAAACCTATCTCTGGACATTTTTGTCGAAGTTCAGAATATCTTAGGGCAAGAAATACCCCAACCTACGGAGTATGGTTTGAATAGAGATACCAACGGAACCATTCTTCAACCTCGAAGTTTAGCGGTGATCGAAACAGAATCTGGACAAATAATACCTAGTATCGGAATCGTAGTTGATTTTTAAAAGGGTACATAAATAGTTCAATGTATTCAAAGTCTTCTAGAATATTTCTGGTTGATTTTGGATACATTTTTGACACTTTTTTACGAAAAAATCAAAGACTTTGTTAAAAAACCCGATTCAACACACATTTATTTTATATCACACTTCAATTTGGCTTCTCTTTTTCTAGAAAATCCTTATTTTCGCAGACTTAATAGAAAGAACGATCAAATGAGCACGAAGTTTCCTGAATATAAAGGACTTGACTTACCCAAAGTAGCCGACGAAATACTAGAGTATTGGCAACAAAATAACATTTTTGAAAAGAGTGTTAGTGAGCGTGATGGGGCAACGCCATATGTATTTTTTGAAGGACCTCCTTCAGCAAATGGACTACCTGGGATTCACCATGTAATGGCTCGTGCAATCAAGGATATTTTTTGTCGTTATAAAACCCAAAAAGGATACCAGGTAAAACGTAAAGCAGGATGGGATACGCATGGCCTGCCCGTAGAACTTGGAGTTGAAAAAGAATTAGGAATTACCAAAGAAGATATCGGTAAAAAAATTACCATTGAAGAATATAACGAAGCTTGTAAAAAAGCAGTGATGCGTTATACCGATATCTGGAATGATCTTACACAAAAAATAGGATACTGGGTAGATATGGAAGATCCATATATTACCTACAAATCCAAATATATGGAAAGTGTATGGTGGCTACTATCACAAATCTATAAAAAAGGATTGCTGTATAAAGGATATACTATCCAACCATATTCTCCAAAAGCAGGTACAGGACTAAGTTCTCACGAACTTAATCAACCCGGAACATATCAGGATGTAACCGATACTACTGTTGTGGCCCAATTTAAAGCCAAAGAAGAAACACTACCATCATTCTTGCAAGATGTGAAGGGTGATATCTATTTTCTTGCCTGGACGACAACACCTTGGACACTGCCTTCAAATACAGCATTAACTGTGGGCCCAAAGATTGACTATGTTCTCGTTAAAACATTTAATCAATACACTTTTGAGCCTATACATGTTATTCTTGCCAAAAACTTAGTTGGAAAGCAATTTTCCGGTAAGTTTATGCAGGTAGAAACAGAAGAAGAAATAAGCGCATTCAAAGAAGGAGACAAAAAAATTCCATTTTACATCGTTAAAGAATGTAAAGGAGCAGATCTCGTAGACATTCGCTATGAGCAATTATTGGATTTTGTTCAGCCCTATCACAATCCGGAAAATGCTTTTAGAGTTATTGCTGGGGATTTTGTAACCACCGAAGATGGTACTGGGATTGTACATACCGCACCTACCTTTGGTGCGGATGATGCTATGGTAGCCAAACAGGCTAAACCAGAAGTACCTGCAATGTTAGTTAAGGATGAAAATGACAATTTAGTCCCTCTGGTTGATTTACAAGGTAGATTTACAAAACATGTAGGAGAGTTTGCCGGCAAATATGTTAAGAATGAATACTATGATGATGGCACTGCTCCAGAAAAATCTGTCGATGTAGAAATTGCTATTAAACTAAAGATAGAAAATAAAGCCTTTAAGGTAGAAAAATATGTACACAGCTATCCTAACTGCTGGCGTACAGACAAACCAGTATTGTATTACCCATTAGATTCATGGTTTATTAAAGTAACGGATTTTAAAGATCGTATGCACGAACTTAATCTGGGTATTAACTGGAAACCAAAAGCAACTGGTGAGGGACGTTTTGGTAATTGGTTAGCAAATGCCAATGACTGGAATTTATCTCGATCTCGTTTTTGGGGCATCCCATTACCTATCTGGAGAACTGATGACGGTAAAGAAGAGCTTATTATTGGTTCTGTTGAAGAATTAAAAGCCGAAATGCAAAAGGCATTGGAGGCAAAAGTGCTTGAAGCAGATATTTTTGCTGATTTTGTTGTTGGTGATATGAGCGAGGAGAACTATGATAAGATCGACCTTCATAAAAATGTGGTCGACAAAATTATTTTAGTTTCTCCAACAGGAAAACCTATGAAACGTGAGAGTGATCTTATCGATGTATGGTTTGACTCTGGATCCATGCCATATGCACAATGGCACTATCCTTTCGAAAATAAAGAAAAAGTTGAATCTGGTGATCGCAAAGCAGATTTTATTGCAGAAGGAGTAGATCAAACACGAGGGTGGTTCTATACACTACACGCTATTGCTACCATGATTTTTGATGATGTGGCCTATAAAAATGTCGTGTCTAATGGCCTTGTATTAGATAAAAACGGACAAAAAATGTCCAAAAGATTAGGTAATGCAGTAGATCCATTTGAAACCTTAAAAGCCTATGGTCCTGATGCCACTAGATGGTATATGATCAGCAATGCGAATCCTTGGGATAATCTAAAGTTTGATTCTGAAGGAATTGCAGAAGTACGTCGTAAATTTTTTGGCACATTATACAATACATATTCATTCTTTACGCTTTATGCAAATATTGACAACTTCACTTATGCTGAAGCTGACATCAATTTAGCTGAACGCCCTGAGATAGATCGTTGGATTCTAAGTGAGCTACATACGTTAATCAAAAATGTAGACGAATATTATAATGATTACGAACCAACAAAGGCTACCAGAGCTATTTCAGATTTCGTACAAGAAAACCTAAGTAACTGGTTTGTACGTTTAAGTAGAAGAAGATTCTGGAAAGGTGATTATGAGCAAGACAAAATATCTGCATATCAGACGTTATATACTTGTATGCTAACCGTTGCAAAATTAGGCGCAGCTGTAGCACCATTCTTTATGGATCGATTGTATAAAGATTTGATAACCGGCACCAAAAAAGAAACGTTTGAAAGTGTACATCTTGCGCATTTTCCAGAATATAACGAAGCTTTTGTGGATAAGGTATTAGAGCACAAGATGCAAAAAGCGCAAACCATCTCTTCTTTAGTCCTTTCTTTACGTCAAAAAGAAAAGATTAAAGTTAGACAACCGCTACAGCGAATAATGATTCCTGTGCTTAATGATGCAGATAAAAATGAGATAAATGACATTGCCGAACTAGTAAAAAGTGAAGTAAATGTGAAAGAAATAGAGCTTATAGATGATGCTTCGGGTATCTTAGTAAAACAAATTAAGCCTAATTTTAAAGCATTAGGCCCTCGTTTTGGAAAAGATATGAAGTTGATTGCCAATAAGATACAAGAATTCGATCAAAAAACTATTAAAATTCTTGAACAAACAGGGCGTTTTGATGTAGAAATTAATGATAAAATTATTACATTAGAAACCGAAGATGTAGAGATCAGCTCTCAAGATATTGAGGGGTGGTTAGTTGCGAATTCAGGTTCATTAACGGTAGCATTAGATGTTACTATAACTCCAGAGCTAAAAAAAGAGGGAATAGCCAGAGAACTTGTAAATAGAATCCAAAATATTCGTAAGGATAGCGGATTTGAAGTGACTGATAAAATAGAAATCGTTTTTCAGAAAAATGAAACCGTTCAAGAAGCTGTTGCAACTAACGAAACCTACATCAAAAACGAAACCTTAACCGAGACAATTGAATTTGCAAAAGACATAATAAACGGCACAGAAATTGCGTTTGATGACATTGCAACCCAATTGATAATAAAAAAACATTAAGATATGGCAGAAGATGTAAAAGTAAGGTACAGTGACGCCGATTTGGCGAAGTTTAAGGAAATTATCCTTGAAAAAGTGGAAAAAGCAAATAAAGATTTGGAATTGCTACAAAGTGCTTACAAAAATGACGGAAACAATGGTACAGATGATACTTCACCAACGTTTAAGGCCTTTGAAGAAGGAAGCGAAACTATGTCTAAAGAAGCTAATACACAACTTGCAATACGACAAGAGAAATTTGTACGCGATTTAAAAAATGCGCTATTACGCATTGAAAACAAAACCTATGGTATTTGCCGCGTAACCGGAAAATTAATTAACCCCGAAAGATTAAAATTAGTTCCTCATGCTACACTAAGCATTGAAGCTAAGAATATGCAGAGCTAAGAGTTAACAATCGTCTATAATTTATTTAAGACCCTACGAGTTTATAACTTGTAGGGTTTTTTTGGAAAAAGACATTGTATTACTCATCATAAAATTCTACAAGCTAACTGTATGAGTGTATATAAACCAAAATAAAATACTATTTTTGTCCGTCGTTGCTTTCAAGACCAATGCAAACCAATATTTATGTCCTTAAAAAAATCCATTTTAGTTATAATTTTAGTTTTGTTGATTGACCAAATCACTAAAGTTTATATTAAAACTCATTTCACATTACATGAAGAATTACCTGTTTTTAGTTGGTTTAGAATTGTATTTGTAGAAAACAAAGGAATGGCATGGGGTTTTGAACTTCCGGGCAGCTATGGAAAATTAGTTCTTACTCTTTTTAGGTTGGTAGCTATTACCGGAATTGGATATTGGCTATATGATTCTGTACGCAAGAATAGTCCTAAAATACTTACATTTTGCATTGCGTTAATCTTTGCAGGAGCTTTTGGAAACATTATAGATTCTATATTGTATGGAGTTCTTTTTGATGCCAGTACAAATATCAACGTTGCAAGTTTCTTACCTGAAAATGGAGGCTATGAAAGCCTGTTTTATGGCAAAGTGGTTGATATGATTCAATTTACATTCTATGATGATATTCTACCAGAGTGGATACCAATTTGGGGAGGTAGTCATTTTTCATTTTTTGATCCCGTATTTAATATTGCTGATTCTGCGATAAGTGTTGGTGTATTCTTGCTAATCATTTTTAACAAGAAAGCTTTTCCAAAAGGCAATCTAACCTAATACTCTTACAAAATCGTCTAACTTTATAGGCTTAGCGAGATAATCAGAAACAACATCAATAGATTTAGCTCGGTCAATATCTCTTGTATCTATAGAAGAGCTTACCACATAAAGATCTATAACATCGCTTATATCATTACGGATTTTTGAAAATTCTTTTAGAAATTCCCAACCATCCATTATAGGCATATTTATATCCAGAAAAATAACTTGAGGTACTTCTACTTCCAAATCTGTGCGAATGGATTCATGAAAAAAATCCAAAGCTTCTTTTCCATTATTAAAGACAAGTACCGATTGAGATAATCTCTTTAATTGAATAATTTTACTAACTAAATTTATATAAATACTATCATCATCGATGATGCAAACACTTTCTATATTTTGGGACATTATTTTGGGGGTAAAAAATTATATGTACCTAATATAGAACAAAGTATCCTTGAAAACAAAAAATGTTAATTAAATCTTAAAACGATGTGTTTCTCGCGGAGTAACACAAAGGTCTAAACGTATATCTGTTGGTAAAACTTCTTTTATTTGGGTTTCAGCAGGAAAAAGAGAAAGTCCTATTTTTATAGTTTCTGGGTCACATTTACTTAAAAATTTGTCATAAAACCCTTTTCCATAACCGATACGGTTTCCTTGCAAATCAAATGCTAAAAGTGGGACAAAAACCACTTCTATTTTGTCTTCGGGAATAGAAATCCCTTCGGTAGGCTCTGGAATACCCCATGAGTTTATTTTTAATTTTGTAGTATCTGTTAGTAAGATATGTTCTAAGGTATTGTTTTCAAAATTACTCTTAGGTATAATTACATTCTTATCTTTTCCTTGTAGTATTTGCAGAATATACTCGGTATTGATTTCTTTTTGTTTTTCTATTGGTAAAAAGATGTGATAGTATGATTTTTCCCAGATCGGTAATTGAAGTGATTGATTAGCAATATCTATACTTGAGTTATCCAGTTCTTCAGCACTTATCTGTGTTCTTAATTTTTTATATTTTTCGCGCAGTTCTTTCTTATTCATTTACTAGTTCTTTAGTAATCCTAAAAATAGCATCTCCTTTATATACTATTGGAGATTCATTAGCATTAATAATATATCCCTCATTGTGAGCTTTAACCACATGTCTCATTTTACCGTATGGATCAGTAATTGTTGCCAGAATTTCATCTTTTTGGACATGTTTTCCTACTGGTATTTTAATATGAAGTAACCCACTATATTTTGCGCGCAACCATACACTTTTGTTAATCAAAATACTATGAGAATCAGCTATAGGCACAGTAAAATCTGTATGCAGCATTTCTAAATGATGAAGTATTCTCATTGTACCTTGCACGCCTTCTCTTGCAATTTCTTTACTACTATTTTGAGATTTCCCTCCTTCAAATAATAAAATATCTTTGGCTTTTTTAGCACAAGTAGCACGATATGATCCTTCAAGGTTTTTGGATAAAAGAGTAAAAGGTGCATTAAATATTTTGGCAAACGCTACGAGTTTTTCATTTTTAGGATCTACTCTAATATGAGGAGCATTAAAACGACTAGCTCCTCCGGTATGAAAATCCAAACAAAAATCAGCTACTGGAAGAATTTCATTAATGAATTGATGTGCAAATCGACTTGCTAAAGAACCATTTTTAGTCCCAGGAAAAACCCTATTCAAATCTCTTCCATCAGGAAAAAATCGATCCATATTCAGGAAACCGAATACATTAAGTACTGGGATACAAATAATACTTCCTCTCTTAGGTTTGTTGATTTTTTTTGCTATAATCTGTCTTACTACTTCTACGCCATTAATTTCATCCCCATGAATTCCTGCAGTAATAAGTACCGTTGGGCCGGGTTCTAATGACCTTTCAATTATAATAGGTATCTCTACTTTTGTAGATGTATATAATTTAGCAATATTAAAATTTATGGTAGCACTTGTTCCTGGTAAAACTTCTTTACCAAGAATATTGAGTATATTTTCTTCATTCGTTTTTGTCATAATGTCTTACAAACTTCTTTCGATATAGCGTATTATAGATTTTGCAATATCATTACCAGTAGCATTTTCTATACCTTCTAAGCCTGGAGAAGAATTAACTTCTAATATAAGTGGCCCTCTATTACTTTGCAACATATCTACTCCTGCTACTCCCATTTTTAACGCTTTTGCAGCTAGAATAGCGGCTTGTTCTTCATGTCTACTTAATCTAATCACTTTGGCAGTCCCCCCTCTATGTAAATTTGATCTAAACTCTCCTTCTTTTCCTTGTCTTTTCATAGCACCTACGACTTCACCATCTACAACTAAAACCCGTATATCTGCTCCTTTTGCTTCCTTAATATATTCTTGTACAATCACACGAGCTTGCAACCCATTAAAAGCTTCCAACACAGATTCTGCAGCAGTTTTGGTCTCTGCCAATACTACGCCCAATCCTTGAGTTCCTTCTAACAATTTAATAATTAATGGAGCTCCACCTACATGAGAAATCACCTCAGATACGTCTTTAGAATAATTCGTAAAAACGGTTTTTGGAAGTCCTAGCCCCGCCTTGGATAATATTTGTAAACTTCTTAGTTTGTCTCTGGATTGTATTAGCGCTTGCGATGTTAGTGTTGTAAACACATTCATCATTTCAAACTGTCTTACTACAGCCGTTCCATAAAAAGTTGTAGAAGCTCCAATTCGAGGTATAACAGCATCAACATGATCTAGTCTTCTACCTCTATAATAGATCTCTGGTTTTTGTCTTTCGATAACTATATCACAATTAAGGGGATCTATTACTTGTACATTATGTTTGCGCTTTACCGCAGCTTGAACCAATGCATTAGTAGAATACAAACTCGCACTACGCGACAAGATTTTTATATTCATTCTAGTTTTTGATTATAAGACTGGTTTTCTAATTGAGGGTCAACTAAAAATTTTCCACTTAAAAATTTACGACCAATTAACACAGGAAAACGCATATCTTCTCGTGGTGATAACGTTAAGGTTATAGGAAAGGTTTGGCCAAATAATGTAATTTGAGTTCGAATGGCATATCGCACTTCTACTTTGCCGGTATTACTTTTTACGGCAGAAATATCATAATTTTTGAATGTAAATCGTTTGCCATTATACTCTGGATGAGTAGCATCCAAAAAACTACATTGCAAAGTTTGATCCATTTCTCGAATATCAACACAATGGATTGATGACGTATAAGCGCCTGTATCCATCTTCGCATCGATATCCTTCAATTCTAAAAGAGGAAAATCTGCTTTATCAGTCCTGCCAATTATTTTCTTTTCTTTTTCCAAAAAATTATTGATAAATAGGACTACTAATGTAAGAAAAAACAAGATGTATTGCATTGTATACCTAGTTTTTAATCTTATAATAGTCAATCAGCAAGATTTAACACAATTTAAATCTTATAAGTTTGTACGCAGATTCCGGTAAACTCTTAACTTTACCATTAGAATATGCAACAAGCTTCTTTAGACATACAAATTAAAACATTGCCATCGAGCCCAGGGGTATATCAGTATTACGACAAAGATGATAAACTGCTATACATTGGTAAAGCCAAAAATCTTAAAAAAAGAGTAGCTTCCTATTTTACTAAAAGTCATGATAATTACAAGACTAAAGTTCTCGTAAAAAAAATCCATTCTATACGACATATCGTTGTTGAAACCGAGACCGATGCATTATTATTAGAAAATAATTTAATCAAAAAACATCAACCCAGGTTTAATGTGATGTTAAAGGATGATAAAACATATCCTTGGATTTGTATCAAAAAAGAACGTTTCCCAAGAATTTTTCCTACTAGAAATTTAATCAAGGATGGTTCAGAATATTACGGCCCGTATACAAGTTTTAAAACGGTAAACACCTTATTAGATCTTATCAAAGGATTATATCAACTTAGGACTTGTAATTACGATCTGTCTCAAGAAAAAATAGACAATGGTAAATACAAAGTTTGTCTCGAATACCATTTAGGCAATTGCAAAGGACCATGTGAAGGGTTACAGCCTGAAAAAGAATACAATGAAAACTTAGAAGCTATACGCCAAATTGTAAAAGGTAATTTTAAAGATTCTTTACATCGATTTAGGCAGCAAATGATTGCCCATGCAGAAAAAATGGAATTTGAAGATGCCCAACGAATTAAAGAAAAAATTGAGGTTTTAGAAAATTATCAGGCCAAATCTACAGTTGTTAACCCCAAAATAAGTAATGTAGATGTGTTTTCAATTATCACAGACGAATCTTTTGGATATGTCAATTTTCTTCAACTATCTTATGGGGCCATCATAAGATCTCATACCGCCGAGATTAAAAAGAAGTTAGAAGAATCAGACAAAGAACTTCTCGAATTAGCAATTATTGATATACGCCAGCGTTTTGGATCTAAGTCTAAGGAAATATTCGTTCCTTTTGACGTAAATGTAGGCGAAGGATTAAAAATTACTATCCCACAATTAGGTGATAAGAAGAAAATTATTGACTTGTCTTTAAGAAATGCAAAATACTACAGACAAGAACGTTTTAAGCAAATTAAAATCATTGATCCTGATCGTCATGTAAAACGTTTGATGGCGCAAATGAAAAAAGATCTTAGGCTTCCAGAAGAACCCAGGCATATAGAATGTTTTGACAATTCTAATATACAAGGAACCAATCCGGTTGCCGCATGTGTGGTTTTTAAAAATGGTAAACCCAGCAAAAAAGAATATAGAAAATTTAATATAAAAACTGTAGAAGGGCCAAACGATTTTGCCTCTATGGAAGAAGTAGTATATAGAAGATATAAACGTTTATTAGATGAAGAACAACCCCTACCTCAACTTATCATTGTCGATGGTGGAAAAGGACAACTTTCATCGGGATTAAAAGCCCTGGACGATCTTAACTTAAGAGGCAAAATTACAATTATAGGTATTGCCAAAAGATTAGAAGAAATTTATTATCCGGGAGATTCGATCCCATTATATTTAGATAAAAAATCAGAAACATTAAAAGTAGTACAACACCTTCGAAATGAAGCCCATAGATTTGGAATTACTTTTCATAGACAAAAAAGAAGTAAATCTGCATTAGATACCGAGCTTGATTCTATTCCGGGTATAGGAGAAAAAACGGTAATCGAATTATTAAAAAACTTCAGATCTGTAAAAAGAATACGCGAAGCATCAAAAGAAGAGCTTGCTCAAGTGATAGGAGATTCGCGCGCAACCAAAGTGTTTAATTATTATCTTTCTAAAAAAGACGAATTGTGACCATAAAACACATTATAAAGACTATTTTGATCAGGGTATCACTTATACTTATATTCTGTGTTTCGTTTTCTATGTGGTCGCAAGAAAAACAAGATACAGAACCTCAAGATAATCCTGTTGCAGAAGATGTAAAAGTCGGTTTAGTATTAAGTGGAGGTGGCGCAAAAGGACTGGCACATATTGGCGCTTTAAAAATTATTGAAGAATCTGGTGTGCGTATTGATTATATTGGTGGAACAAGCATGGGAGCTATTGTAGGTGCTTTGTACGCTTCTGGATATCGAGCGCAAGAACTTGATTCTATTTTTAGATCTGTAGATTTTGACACCTTTATACAAGATCAACTACCCAGAGACGCTAAAACATTTTATGAGCGAGATGACTCAGAAAAATATGCAGTGAGTCTTCCCTTTGATAAGTTTAAAATTGGTTTGCCTAAAGGATTATCAAAAGGGCAAAATTTTTATAATCAATTTTCTCGCTACACCTCACATGTTAACGATATTAACGATTTTGGAAAACTACCTATACCTTTCTTCTGTATTGCAACGAATATTGAAACAGGAAAACAAATACTTCTTGACAAAGGATATTTACCAGAAGCTGTTGCTGCCAGTGGGGCACTACCTTCTATATTTAGCCCAATAGAATTAAACGGAGTTTTAATGACTGATGGTGGGGTTTCTAACAATTTCCCTGTAAAGGAAATTAGAGATAAAGGTGCCGAAATTGTAATTGGAATTGACGTACAAGATAGCTTAATGTCTGGAGATCAATTAAACTCTGTGGATAATATCCTATTGCAAATTAGCAATTTCAGAACCTACAATGCAATGAAAGATAAAATCCCTGAAACCAATATTCATATCAAACCTGAAATAATGGAATTCTCGGTAATGTCTTTTGACAAAGCAGATGAAATTATTGCCAGTGGAGAAAAAGCAGCCCAAGCTAATTATGAAAAACTAAAAAACATTGCCCGACGCCAAAAACCTTCAAAACCTAGACCCAGAATTCCTAAAAATGACGAAACACTATTAATCAACAGCCTAGTGATTACAGGAAACACTAGATATACAAGAGCTTATATTAGAGGTAAGTTAAAACTCAAAGTCCCTAGAGTTACTACCTATGAAAAGTTAAATGAAGGTATCAACAACCTATCAGCAACAGGAAATTTTGATAGGGTAAGTCATCGATTAGTAGACAAAAATGAAGGAAAAGAGTTAGTCGTTAATGTAAAAGAAAGTGATAATAAAATGTTATTGCGCTTTGCATTACATTATGATAATTTGTACCAGACTGCTGCTTTGGTAAATATTACCAGGAAAAGTTTATTCTTTAATAATGATGTTCTATCTGCAGAAGCAGCTCTTGGAGACAATATTCGCTACAACGTAGACTATTATATCGATAAAGGGTTTTATTGGAGCACTGGATTAAAATACAGTTATACCAACTTTACAAAAGCCATAGATTTTGATTTTATCGGACAATTTGGGGAAATCCCAGATCTTGATATTAATACAATTGATGTGGATTATACAGATTTAAATGCTCAGGTATATGCTGAAACATTATTAAGCCAAACCTTTTCGGTGGGATTAGGAGCCGAATATAAAAGGCTTAGGATTATTTCTGAGACGTTTGGACAAGATGAGAATGCCGTTCCAGGTACTGTATTTGACAATAGTGATTATTGGAGTGCTTTTGGGTATTTTAAACTGGACACCTATGACAACAAATATTTTCCGACCAAAGGATTAGTTTTTGAAGGAGGTATACATACGTATCTTTTTTCTTCTGATTTCACAAATGATTTTGAAGAGTTTTCTATCGCCAAAACACAATTGGGATATGCTGCGCCATTATCAAATAGGCTGGCGTTAAATGTTAGTTTTGAAGCCGGCACCAAGATTGGAAACGCTTCATTAAACTCATTAGATTTTCTTCTTGGTGGTTTTGGAGCCCGTACCATTAATAATTTTATCCCATTTTATGGGTATGATTTTTTAGGCATTACTGGGCAAAGTTTTGCCAAAACTACAGTGACTTTTGATTATGAAATCTTTAAAAAAAATCATTTAAATGCTTCGGCAAATTTTGCCAATGTAGGCAATAAATTATTCAGTACAGGAAGATGGTTTGAATCCCCAGAATTTTCTGGGTATGCTCTTGGATATGGATTAGACACTTTTGCAGGTCCAATACAAATTAAATATTCTTTCTCTCCAGAACTGGACCAAAGCACATGGTACTTTAGTGTTGGATTTTGGTTTTAAATCTTCTGGAACCATTCAAAAAAAGACACCTTTATATTTAATATCCTTAAAAGACATTAAAATCTATATTCTTTTCTCTGGTATCTTTATCTTTTGTAAAGGAAATATTTCCGATATTTGTATCATTATGAGCTTGTTTTGGCAGGATTTATTATTACTATTACACTATCTTATTAAGCGTAACCCAGAATAAGGCAGGTTATCTTTCATTATTATATTGAAAATAATCGTTTACTATCAAATACTAAAACATCATGCCTTTTTATCATACTCTAGGAGAAATACCACCTAAACGCCATACCATCTTTAAAAAACCTGATGGCAGTCTTTATTACGAACAACTATTTGGAACCATAGGCTTTGATGGTATGTCCACCAATATGTACCATTGCCATAGACCAACTCAAGTGAAGGAAATAAAAGGGAGCTACAGTGTTGCCCCAAGGATTTCAATAAAAAACAATATAAAATCATATCGTTTTCATGGTTTTAAAGTTAGCCCTGAAAAAGATTATTTACAAAGCAGAAAAAATGTTCTTACTAATAGTGATGTAAGTATTATTTTATCTTCTCCACAAGAATCAACATCAAGTTATTTTTATAAAAACACAGATGCCGATGAGCTAATTTTCGTACATCGAGGAAGTGGTAAATTTAGAAGCCATTTAGGAAATCTTGATTTTAAATATGGTGATTATATCTTAATTCCCAGGGGTACTATTTACAAACTTGATTTTGAGACTATAGATAACCGTTTGTTTATTGTTGAATCTCGGAGACCAATATACACTCCTAAAAGATATCGTAACTGGTTTGGTCAGCTTCTTGAACATTCTCCATTTTGCGAAAGAGACCTAAGAGCCCCGTATGAATTAGAAACTAATGATGAAAAAGGCGATTTTTTGATCAAAGTAAAAAAACAGGATGAAGTTTTTGATATGATCTATGCAACGCATCCTTTTGATGTTGTTGGATATGATGGGTTTAATTTTCCGTACGCTTTTTCGATTCATGATTTTGAGCCCATCACTGGAAGAGTGCATCAACCGCCACCAGTGCATCAAACTTTTGAAACTGATGCTTTTGTGGTATGCTCTTTTGTTCCTAGGCTATACGATTATCATCCAGATGCTATACCTGCACCTTATAATCATAGCAATATAGATAGTGACGAAGTACTGTATTATGTTGATGGAGATTTTATGAGTAGAAATGATATCGATGCCGGTCATATTTCATTACACCCGGCAGGGATTCCACACGGGCCTCATCCAGGGGCTGTAGAAAGAAGTATAGGTCAAACCAAAACTGATGAACTAGCAGTTATGGTAGACACTTTCAAGCCCCTTATGGTAACCGAAGAAGCTATGAAAATAGCAGACGATGATTATCACAAATCATGGTTAGAGTAGTCAATTAGAAATATTAAAGACAATATCATTCTAATAAAAAGATTAAGAAGAGCGCATAAAATCTTAAATAGAATTATAAAGTCTTCAGTCAAATCAATAAATAATCGGAAAAATGTTAAATTATAGAACTGACATAACTCCCCATATAAGAGCTATGTGGTAATTAGGATTTGATTCATTTAATTCTAATTTATTCAGAGAAAACATTCTCTCATTTTCTAATTACACATTAACTAATACAAAAAAATATGTCAACCAATATAACACCTCAAGATTTAGAAAAAGTAGTTCCACAAGCAGAGGATTTTTTACCGCTTTTAGGAACCGATTATGTAGAACTTTACGTGGGCAATGCCAAACAAGCAGCTTATTATTATCAAACGGCATGGGGATTTGAACCCATAGCATATGCGGGTTTAGAAACAGGGCGTAAGGACAGTGTTTCTTATGTACTTCGGCAAGATAAAATAACATTAGTACTTACTTCACCGCTGCAACCCGATGGTGATATCAATAAGCATATTAATGCACATGGTGATGGTGTAAAAGTAGTTGCGCTTTGGGTAGATGACGCCACTAAAAGTTATGAAGAAACTGTAAAACGTGGTGCCAAATCATATATGAAACCAAAAACTGAAAAAGATGAACACGGAAGTGTTGTTTTTTCGGGAATCCACACCTATGGAGAAACGGTCCACATTTTTGTAGAACGAAAGAATTATCATGGCGCTTTTTTACCTGGATTCATGGCCTGGAATAAACCTTATAAAACGGCTACTACTGGACTAAAATATATAGATCATATGGTAGGAAATGTAGGATGGAATGAAATGAACAAATGGTGTGAGTTCTATGCCAAAGTTATGGGGTTTGCTCAATTAGTATCCTTTGATGATAAAGATATTTCTACAGAGTATACTGCCCTAATGAGTAAAGTAATGAGCAATGGTAACGGGCGTATTAAATTTCCAATAAACGAACCAGCAGAAGGAAGAAAAAAATCTCAGATTGAAGAATATATTGACTTCTATAATGGTGCTGGTGTACAACATATGGCATTGGCAACAGATAATATTATTGAAACCGTTTCTGATCTTCAAAATAGAGGAGTCGAATTTCTAACAGTTCCAGCCAGCTATTACGAAACCGTATTAGACAGAGTAGGCGAAATCGACGAAGATCTTGCCCCTCTTAAAGAATTAGGAATCTTAATTGATCGCGACGACGAAGGCTATCTTCTTCAAATTTTTACCAAACCCGTATTAGATCGACCAACTATGTTTTTTGAGATTATACAACGTAAAGGAGCACAATCTTTTGGAAAAGGTAATTTCAAGGCACTATTTGAAGCCATAGAAAGAGAACAAGAGCAAAGAGGAACTCTTTAAAAATAAGTGTTTTATACTTTTTTGAATATTCTAATCAAGAATGTTAATATCTTATAGAAATTGAAATATTGTGATTATTTTTATAAGTTTTTGTTAAATTTCGTAATAAAAAAACGTTTTCGATTGATAATTATTCAAAAAAAGTTGATATTTGCAAATATGAGTGGAGTGGTTACCACTTATATCTAAAACAATAATTATTCTCATAATTTAAGTTTTTAGTTGGTTAATAAAAGTAAAAAAGAGAGCTGTGGTGGCTCTCTTTTTTTGTTTACATTTTAATACATTGATAACACTTTCATTTTTATCTCTTTACATTAAATAGTACTTTTGGAATAGAAATTGTAATTAAATAGAAAATTATATGTTTATCTATTGCTAGTAAAGCCCTAAATTATGAAAAAGCCTATTTTAATATTACTTCTATTGAGTATGTCAATTACAGTTTCTGCTCAAGAAAATCATAAAGCATTTGATTCTGGAGAATGGTTTAGATTTAGAATACACTATGGCTTGTTTACTGCAAGTTATGCAACGCTAGAAGTTAAAGATGATACTATAAATGATATTCCTGTTCATCATATAGTTGGTACAGGAAAATCTTCTGGATTATTAAGCGTATTTTTTAAGGTTGAAGATTATTATGAAACCTATATAGACAAAAACGAAGTTAAGCCCTATAGGTTTATTCGTAAAATTAATGAAGGAGGTCATACCAAAGACATAGAAATTAATTTTGATCATCAAAAAAGTCAGGCGTTAGTATTTAACAAAAAATACAATACAAAACAGAAGTTCCCCATTCAATCTAATGTACAGGATATGATGTCTTCTTTTTATTATTTGCGTAATACTATAGAAACATCTTCATTAAAAAAAGGTGATGAGCAGTATGTAAATATGTTTTTTGATAATGAAAACTACCCTTTTAAGTTAAAATTTCTAGGAAGAGAGGTTATTAGAACTAAAATGGGTAAAATTGCATGTTTAAAATTTAGGCCATATGTTATGGCAGACAGAATCTTTAAAGAAGAAGAAAGTATGACGGTTTGGGTTAGCGATGACGACAACCGTATGCCAGTACGAATAAAAGCTGATATATTAGTAGGCTCTATCAAAGCAGATTTAGATGCTTTTAAAGGCCTTAAACATCCTTTTAAAATTCTAGTAGATTAAATGAATCAACCCATTAAACCAGAAATTGCTGAAAAAATACAGCAATTAGAAAGAAAATTTAAAAATTCGGGCCAAGATTTGGGATCATACCTTGACGGTCTCCTTCATGATAGATATCTAACCTATTGGGATTATATTCATCTAGACACCCTACTCAGTTTACAAATACCAAGGACTCATTTTCCTGATGAAGAAATTTTTATAGCCTATCATCAGATCACAGAGCTTTATTTTAAACTTATCATACATGAGCTAAAACAAATCATAGACGATAAATTACAAAACGCTAAGTTTTTTACAGAAAAACTACATCGCGTTAATCGTTATTTTAGAGTGCTAATTAATTCTTTTGATGTTATGATCAAAGGGATGGACAGAGAACAATTCTTAAAATACAGAATGTCTCTTCTTCCGGCTAGTGGGTTTCAATCGGTTCAATTTCGACTTATCGAAATTTATTCAACTCCACTAACAAACCTGGTTAATCCTAAAGAAAGAGGACAATTTTCTGAACAAGATCCTCTTGAAGAGGTGTTCGAGCATTTATACTGGAAATTTGGTGCTACGGATTTAAAAACCGGAGAAAAAACTCTTACCTTAAAACAATTCGAATATAGATATACACCAAGAATGATGCGTATTGCTCATCAAGTAAAAAGCAGTACTATATTCCATAAATACCTCGATCTGCCAGAAAAAGAGCAAAATAACGTGCACCTTATCGAAGCATTACGTACTTTTGACACCAATGTCAATATTAATTGGTTATTAATGCATATGGGTGCTGCCTATAGGTATCTCAATAAAGAGAAGGGTGAAGTTTTAGCTACTGGAGGGACCAATTGGAAAAAATTTCTACCACCTAGTTTTCAAAGGATTACATTTTTTCCTAATCTTTGGAGTGAAGAAGAGAAGGAAAATTGGGGCCAACAATGGGTTGCACATCAGTTTAATACCACAAAATAAAATAGTCGTCAGTTGAAGCAAATAAGTTACTTGCTACTTATAGCAGTAGTAGCATTTTCGTGCCAAAAGGAAAAGAAAGAAGCAAAGGTTGTTGTTCCTGAAGAGATTAAAGAAGAAACACCTCCTGTGGTCAAAAAATTTGGTTATATCTTAGATCATTTTAGTGTAGTCAATGATACCATACGACCAGGAGATAGTTTTGGAGCCATTATGGATACTCATGGCATTAGCAGATCAAAAGTATTTGAGATCACAAACAAAATCAAAGATACTTTTAATGTTGCACGGATCATGGCAGGAAAACCCTATATGCTTCTTAAAGCTAAAGATACTACAGAAAAAGCTCAGGTATTTATATATCAAAACAATAAAATTGATTACACAGTAATTGATTTCAGAGATAGTATTATAGCTACAAAGCGTAAAAAACCAGTAAAATTAGTAGAAAAAACTGCTTCTGGAACCATCAATAGTAGTTTAATGCAAACTTTTGATGATTTAGACCTTAATTTTCTGGTTGCCTACAACATGGCAGACATATATGCCTGGACCATAGATTTTACCAGACTTCAGGCTGGAGATAGATTTAAAGTTATGTATACCGAAAAATTTATCGACGATACTATTCCTGCAGGAATTGACCAAATAAAAGCAACTTATTTTGAGCATAGAGGTAAACCGATATATGCATTTAGATTTGTAGACGATTCAATAAATGGCTCTATAGATTATTTTGACGATGAAGCTAATAATTTACGCAGGGCATTTTTGAGAGCTCCAGTAAAATTTAGCAGGATTTCTTCTAGATACAATCTCAGACGTAGAATTAAATACTATGGCAATAAAATAAGACCACATAGAGGTACTGATTTTGCCGCTCCTATTGGGACACCCATATTAGCTACTGCAGATGGTATTGTTACAAAATCAGAACGTAAAGGAGGTAACGGCAAGTATGTAAAAATAAGACATAATGCTACTTATGACACCCAATATTTGCATATGAGCAGACAAGCCGTAAAAGTTGGACAATTTGTAAGGCAGGGTGATGTTATAGGATACATCGGTATGACCGGTAATACCAGCGGACCACATGTATGCTACAGATTCTGGAAAAACGGAAAAGAAGTTGACCCTTTCAAGCAAGATCTACCAGCCTCAAAACCTTTAGCTGATAGCTTAAGGCCGGGATTTTATAAACATATAGAACCTTTAAGAACTGCTTTAGACAGTGTGCCATTTAAACCACAAGAAACTATTTTATAATATTATGTCATTACCAACTATTAACCCAACCACCACAAAAGCCTGGGAAGCCTTAAAATCTCATTACGAGAATATAAAAGATACGCATCTTAAAGATCTTTTTAAAAACCATGAAAATCGAGCTCATCTTTTTTCTGTCCAATGGAAAGATTTTTATGTAGACTATTCTAAAAACAGAATAGACAAAACCACTAAAAAATTATTACTTGACCTTGCCAAAGAAGTAAAACTTGACGAAGCTATACAATCCTATTTTGGAGGAAGTATCATAAATGAAACCGAAGAAAGAGCAGTACTACATACCGCACTAAGGGTTCCTTCAAGCCATACAATAGAGATTGAAGGCAAAAATGTAATCCCCGAAGTTGATTCGGTAAAAGAAAAAATAAAAGGATTTAGCGATCAGGTTATTTCGGGTAGTTTAAAAGGATATACTGGTAAAGCATTTACTGATATTGTAAATATTGGTATTGGCGGATCAGATCTTGGACCAGCAATGATTACAGAATCTTTAGAGTTTTATAAAAATCATCTTAATGTGCACTTTATCTCTAATGTAGACGGAGACCATGTACATCAAAACTTAAAAGGATTAGATCCTGAAACAACCCTGTTTGTGGTAGTTTCTAAAACTTTTTCTACTCAAGAAACATTATCTAATGCAACTACAGCAAGAAACTGGTTTACACAACACGCTTCAAAAGAAGCAGTAAGCAAGCATTTTGTAGCGGTATCTAGTAATATTCCTAACGTAACTAATTTTGGGATTGCTGAAGAAAATATTTTTCCATTATGGGATTGGGTAGGCGGACGTTTTTCACTTTGGAGTGCTGTAGGATTGTCTATTAGTCTTTCTGTAGGGTATGAAAATTTTGAAGCTCTATTAGAAGGAGCACATGAAATGGATGAGCATTTCAAAAATACTTCTTTTGAAGATAACATACCTGTTATTTTAGGAATGCTTAGCATTTGGTACAATAATTTCTTTGAAGCCGAAAGCGAAGCGATTATTCCTTATTCTCAATACTTACATAGATTACCTGCATATTTACAGCAAGGAATCATGGAGAGTAATGGAAAAAGTGTAGACCGTAATGGTAACCCTGTTGCATATCAAACCGGAACTATTATTTGGGGTGAGCCCGGTACCAATGCTCAACACGCTTTCTTTCAGTTAATTCATCAAGGCACAAAATTGATTCCGGCAGAGTTTATAGGTTTTAAACATTCTTTGTTTGAAGATCAAGATCATCAAGATAAGTTAATGGCAAATTTCTTTGCACAAACAGAAGCATTGATGAATGGTAAAACAGAGGCCGAAGTTGTAGAAGAATTAACATCCAAAAAACTTTCTCAAGAGAAGCTTAAACAATTACTGCCTTTTAAAATCTTTGAAGGAAACAAACCAACAACAACAGTTCTAATTGACAAACTAACTCCAAAAAGTTTGGGTGCATTAGTATCCATGTATGAACAACGTATTTTTGTACAAGGTGTGGTGTGGAATATCTTTAGCTATGATCAATGGGGTGTAGAATTAGGAAAACAATTAGCTACAAAAATCTTAACAGAAATTAACAATTCACAAGTTTCTGAACATGATTCTTCAACACAAAAATTACTACAGCACTATTTAAGTAAGTAAATTAAAACAGATAAATATTTAGAACCAGCCTGATTATTAGGCTGGTTTTTTCATTTCCTGACGCTTTTCTGACAGCAATGTTGCATAAAATTATGCCACAATAATTAACATTTCTTTAGTTAATAACTTGTGAATATCTTCAATTGCCTGATAACCAGCATCACTTTGAAATATACTTACCTTTGATTGATGGTTTTTTTGTTAAAAACTCTTAACATTAAGGTAAACTTAGTTTGCAGAAAGATTCGTTCTTTTGCGGCGATTAATTAACTCAATTATTTATAATGAAAAAGATTACATTTTTATTTGTTGTAATCCTAATGGCATTCGTTGGGGAAACGTATGCACAAGGGGTGGTAACAGGAACAGTATTCGACGGTGAATCAAATGCACCATTACCAGGAGCAAACGTAGTTCAATTACGAACTTCTAACGGATCATCTACGGATTTTGATGGTAAGTTTTCTCTTAAAGTAGATAGCCCTACAGGAACTATTAATATTTCTTATGTAGGATTTGGATCTAAAAACATCGAGTATGATGTGACTAACGGAGATCAGGACCTAGGTACAATTACATTAAACCTGGATAACTCTCTAGAAGAGATTATCATTGTAGGTACAGGGGTTATCGATTTAGCTGATGATAGAAAAACACCTATCGCAGTGTCTACTATTAGAGCTAATGAAATTCAGGAAAAAGCAGTTGGTAATGTTGAATTACCAGAAATTATCAAAAGTACACCTTCTGTATTCGTTTCTAACCAAACTGGTTTTGGAGATGGTGCTTTATTTGTAAGAGGTTTTGATGATACTAATACGGCCATCCTATTGAACGGTCAGCCTATCAACTCTCAGGAAGATGGGCGTGTATTTTGGTCTAACTGGGCAGGTCTTTCAGATATTGCTAATGCAGTACAGGTACAACGTGGTTTAGGATCTTCTAAATTGGCTATCTCTTCTGTAGGAGGTACGGTAAACATCGTAATGAAAGCTGCCGACAGAAAAAAAGGTGGATTTGCTAGATTCTTAGGAGGTAACGATAGTTATGCCAAAGGAACGTTGGCGTATGATACAGGAATGAATGATAAAGGATGGGCTTTTTCTGTATTAGTAGATTACTGGCAAGCACATAGAAAATGGGCTGAAGGTACTTTTGGACAAGGACAAACATATTTTTTTGCTGCAGGATATAAGCCAAACGAAGAGCACACATTTAATTTCTTAGTTACTGGTGCTCCTCAAAAACATGGGCAAAGATGGTCTCAAAGTGATGAAATCATTGCTGCCAACCCGAGATATAACCAACATTGGGGATTCACTGAAGATTTTAATCCAACAGCAGGTAGTAATGGACAGTATACTTCTAACATTGAAACAGAAAGAGGGAATTATTACCACAAACCAGTAGCCAATTTAAACTGGGACTGGACTATTAGTGATAAATCTGAATTATCTTCTGTATTATATGCATCATGGGGTCGTGGAGGATCGATAGGACCAAGAGGTGCTAGAACCTTAAGAACTGATGATCCTGACGGAGATGATGGGCCTTTAAGAGGGCAAGTAGATTTTCGTGCAATTGAAGAGCGAAATGCTGGAATAACTGGAGGTATAGGAGATAATGAAGCTCGTGAAGGATATGTAAGAAGAAACTCTGTAAACAATCACCAATGGTATGGGTTGATCTCTAACTTTAACACAGAATTGACAGAGAAAATCTCATGGAATGTTGGAGTAGACTTTAGATTATACCGTGGAGATCACTTTAGGCAAATTACTGATTTTCATGGACTACAAGGTTGGGCTAACGACCGTGCAGATGGAGGTTTAATTACTGAAACATTTGATTCTGATCCATGGTCTGCTTTATTCAACTTTGCAGACGAAGATCAACGTGTTGAATATGACTACTCAGAAAATATCAACTATCAAGGAGCTTTTTCTCAGATAGAATATGCTGGAGATAAGTTTAGTGCATTCTTCCAGGGAGCAGTTTCTAACCAATCTTTTAAGAGAGAGGAGAGATTCTTTAATGATGAGGAATCTGATCTTCTAAATAAAATTGGATATAACCTTAAGGGAGGATTTGGATATACTATTGAAGATACTCATACTTTATACTTGAATGCAGGATATTATTCAAGACAACCGTTCTTAGATAATGTATTCCAGTCAATTAGAACATCTAATGATTTTGTTCAACCAGAAGTGGATAATGAAGATATTACTGGTGTTGAATTAGGATATCGTTTTAAGATGAATGCCTTACAAATTAATTTTAATGCGTACTATACCAATTGGGATAATCGAGTTATCTTATCAAGTGGTCGTGTAGATCTTAATCCTGTTCAAACTCCAGATGACCCAGATGATGATACTAATACTAATATCTTTGATAGAGGTGTTAATCAAATTCATATGGGAGCAGAAGCAGAATTTGTATATAATGCGGCTAGCTGGATGGATTTAAAAGGATATATTTCTGGAGGTTCTTGGAGATTTAATGGTGAAATATCAAAAGAAGAATATAATGATGACACCAATGAGTTAATCTCTTCTGAGGCCGGTCTTGACTTAAATGGAGTAAAAGTTGATACAGCTCCTCAATTTACTGCTGGTCTTGGTACCAAAGTAAATGTAATCGAAGGACTTTCTGTTGATGCTAACATCAACTATTATGCACAACACTACTTAGATGATCCTGATAGTAGAGGTTTACAAACTAAGAATGTTGGAAAAATAAAGCCATTCTCACTTACTGATGTAGGGTTAACGTATAACTTTAAGTTCGATACAAGCAAACTTGTATTTAGAGCTAATGTATATAATGTTTTTGATGAAGTAAGACAGCAGTCTACTGATGATTTCGGAACTTTATTTACTAACGGTGTAACGTTTAATGGTTCATTAAGTTATAAGTTCTAAATCAAATTAGAATAAAATTGTTAAAACCCTCATCGATGATTATCGAATGAGGGTTTTTCTTTTATGTATCCACTGTCTCCTTAGATCTTTTTAATTAATCTACAATTGTTCTGGATTGTTGATATTCGTTGTAAAACTCTGCGTTGATATATTTATACCGTAATAATAACGGATCAATAATTTCCCGTAATAAACGATTGGCCTCATCTACATGTCCACGCAATGTTTTCTTGGAGGCATTAATCTTTGCCTGACGTTGTCGTGTAACCCCCACCAAAGGAGCATATTCATCTAAGGTGGTCTGAAAATCTTCTACTTCAGACTCAGTAACTCCATAATCAGAGGTAAAGGTTTGTTGTAAAGGTACAATCGTATCGGCCATGATACCCGCATAGGTAACCAATTCGGTTTCTTTAAGACGTTCCAGGCCAGACTTACTGGTAATTAATTTTTCTTTTAAGGTTTCATTTTGTGTAAGTGCAGCATGAGCGGTAAGCGCACCAGATAACATCAACGTTTTTTGTTCTACTGCAGAACGTATTTGGTTTTTGTCCCGAGTTTGTCCTTTAGTATTTAGAGAAGCTTCTTTATCCAAAAGACTAATCGCTTTTACTTCGCTATCAAAATTGGTTTTGGTTTCAGCAAATTTTGGATTTCCACTCCATATCGAGGTGTTGTTTTCCAAAGTGTTTTTTACTGCAATAAACATTCGGTAATACTTTACTTCTTCTTGATTCATTTGTGTGAATTTATAGTTTTAAAAGTTTGAAGTCACAAACCTACAGCAAATAACCATATGATTTTCTGGGGATTAAACCCCTTTTTGATGCAGAGGTTTCCGACAATTTGGGTTTGGGGTGTACTCGATAATCGAAATTTTCTTGTTTTCGATACACCAAATCATAGATTTGGCACTCAAACTGACGAAAATTTCTTATCCAGCATTCACGTTAACTATGCTTTTAAATTAGAAAATCACGTCAATTCGAGTGCTTCGACTTTAGGAGAAGTATATCGAGAATAGTGATTTTTCAAATCGAAAGAAACTTATTATTGATACTATTTTTATTCATTTTCTTGCAAAAAAATCGACTCGAACCGATCATTGTTAACTAACCCATTTGTATTGTTACTCCCCACAAGTATAATGTAAGCCATCTGATCTTCATTGTTACACAAAGTAAGGGTGTTGTTATCTACCTGAAGTGCATTGTTACGCGCCTGACTGACATTGTTACGTACCGGAAACGCATTGCAATGCATCAGACTGACATTGTTACAGATCCGAAGTGTATTGTTATGTACCTGTTGGCTATTGATATACACCTTTAGGATATTGTTAGATCCATGACGGTTATTGTTATTCTATTATTTTCTTACTACTCATCTAATTGTCATCCCAGCGTGTCACATTGAGCCCTTCGACAAGCTCAGGGCGAGCTTGTCGAAATGTAGGCGGAGATCCACACATACTACTTGGTCTTTTTGTTATGTGGATTCCGTGTCAAGCACGGAATGACAGCTTCTTTATATTATACTTATTCCTATGTTGTCATCCCTTTGCAGAAAGGGATCCATTCTCGTTTTCACTTAACCCTTTTTCTATAATGGTTTCCTGCCAAAGTTTATCCTGAGCGATAGACGAAGGGCAGGAATGACAAATAAACACTACTCCACAACGATCTTTCTTAACGCCCTTCCATAAGGAGTTTCTAATACAATGGCATAGACTCCTGTGGACAGTCCAGACAGGTCAAATGGGATACTATACTCAGATTGCCTATCCTGCTGTTGTTGTGCCATCATACGATTACTGATTAAGCTAAATACCTTGATATCTACCTTACCTATATCACCCAGGGTGATATCTACCGTAAACTTACCTCTACTTGGATTAGGATAAGGTAGAAAATCTTCGATCTTCTTTGCACTATCTTCTTCCTGACTCTCTGGACCCACACTAGTTTGTTGATCAATGACTAATACCGTTTTCATTTGTATCTCTTCGCAATCTCCCAACTTGGTTAACAGCCCAACTTCATACTCTCCGGCTTTGTCAAAGGTTAAGATCACTTCATCCTGATCTTGCTTTTCTATATTTGCCTCTTTAGGTAAAATCCATTCTATACTATCGGGTAGAGGGTAACTAAGATCAATCAATATCACATCGTCTCCCGTAAATACCTGGCTCGACACCCCAAACTCGGCATCAATCTCGGCTTCACTAAGCACAACAGTTATACTATGGGTAGCTACACATCCCTTTTGATCGGTAGCCACTACAGTATAGGTTGCTGCTGTGTTGGGGAGTGTTACCAAAGCAGTACTACTGCTAAATCCATTGTCTGAGCTCCACAGATATGTAATAGGACCTTGACCTGTTATGGTAGCGTCTAATACAGGCTCTTGATTGACACAAAACGTTTTAGTATCAGGTAGAGGAATAATCAACTCATCTGGGTTAACCACCTCATATGTACGTTGTTGGGTGCCATTAGGTAAGCCGTCTATGGTAACCGTATAGAATCCAGCACATAAACCTGTAATGTTACTACCAGTCATTCCATTATCCCAACTATAGGTAAACGTCCCTATCCCTTGATTTACCAGTAATGAGATAGATCCGTCACAGCCCTCAAAACAGGTAGGATCGGTAATGGTTTCTTCAATAATATCAGGTTGAGTAATGGTAAAATTGGTTACTAACACACATCCATTGATACTTCCTGTAGTTGAATTTGCATCGCTGACCACCAGCATATATTCTCCGGCCTCTAATGTGGTAATATCTTCACTAAAAGAAACAAATCCATTGTCAGCACTCCACTCATAACTATAAGGTGGTGTACCGCCTTGTATAGTTACCGAAATAGCACCATCATTACCTCCAAAACTGGTTACCTCATCTTTGATGTCAATAAACAATTCTATCTCGTCGGGTTCATACACAAAAATATCAGTCAGTGTATTAGAAAGACACTCATTTTGGTTACGTACAGTAATATCATAAAACCCTCCGGTTACAATTGGAATCTCATTACCTATCATAGGGGTCCAGGTAGTAGTTCCTGCTAATTGATATTCATAACTCGTACCCCCATTTAGATCCAGAGTAATTTTACCATTGGCATCGCCATAACAAATCATATCGGTAGCTACCGGATTGCTAATAACTACTTCGGCTGGATTTGCTAATGGGATTACAGCCGAACTTATTACCGTTTCTGGGATTGAGAAGTCTCCTCCTGCAGGGATCACCTCTAATCGATACTCTCCCCATGATAATCCCTCTGCACTTACCGTAACGGTAGCCATCGGATCGATGTTCCCTGTTTGTATTGGAGCTGCTTCACCTACTTTATACCATCGGTACGAAGCACCATTTGTAACTTCGATCTCTATTTTACCATTGGCATCATTAATACATAAAATCTCTGTAACAATAGGAGTACCTAATTGAGGCACCGGAAGAGAACTTACCGTTAATACATCGGTATCTACACTACAACCTATAGCATCTGTTACCTCGACAATATAATCATCTGGCAATAGATCTATAAACGTTGTTGAATCTGTGGATATGTTTTCTTTACGACTCACTTCTGTATTAGTACCTGATTCTTTAAGAATATACGTATATGGCCCTGTACCATTACTGGTCGATACAATAAGTGCACCACTGGCCGAAGTTGGATTATAGGCCGGTTTGGTAACACTAGTACCCGGTGCAAAAATGCCCAACGAATTGGTGATCTCATTAATGGTTACTAATCCTGTAGTGGTGCCTTCGCAAATCGTACTACCAAATCTACGGCGTGAGAGAAAACGATATCCTACACCCTGATCCAACTGATCAAAAACATTGGATGATTGCCAATCTCCACTTCCTGCAATACTATACTCTAAAACGCCTGCACCAAAGTTAGTGCCTCCTGTAGAAGAAAGTGTTACTATACCCTTAGCACCAACACATTCTGGTTGAATCGTATTTGTTATCCCTGTGACAATCTGAGAACGGCCATCAATAGTAAACCGTGGCGTAATCTCTCCGCTTTTGACGGTAACTGAAGTACCACTAAATCGTACCTCCTGGTAAACAATATAATAGTTACCCGGTTCTAAATTACGTTGGGTAGCACCACTATACGTATCATTACCGTTATTAGTTAACGAAGGTAAAAGATGATCGGTATATGCCTGGGGCAACGTACCTGACTCTGGATCACCTGTAAAATCACCAGGATTTCCCTGGTAAATAAAATAACGCATCTGGTACCCTGAAGCGATATCATTGTCAAATGTTAATCGAGCACTACCGTCATTAGCACCATAACAACTGGTATTAGTAGGAGAAGTACTTACCCAACCCGGTGAACAGGCCTTGACATCAAATGAATACGGATCAGAATATAATACATCACTAGTAAAGGTGGCAGAGACCTTATATCTTAAAAACAATGTTCTGTTAACAAAATCATCAGCTTTTGCACCTAGAATTTCTTTGGCTGTATAGTTAAGAGGAAATCGATTTCTATGATTTGTTATGGGTTTCCATCGATTATCTAAATCTCTGTACTCCCAAGCTATATTTGGTTTACTTGCAACTTGATTGTTATACTTTTTAAACAATTTACCTTCTTCTGGACACGGGGATGGGTTCTCAATGTCTAATTTAGGTAGAAATATAGCTTGATATTTTACATAAAGACACACATCAGGAATATCAATATTTCTAAATTCCTGCATTGGAGAGAGTGATCTGGTAATTCTTTCATTACAAAACCATGCAAAAACACCACAAACTCCACTGCATCCATCGGAGACATCATCATTATAACCAAATCGATAACCAACACGAAGGTCAACGGTATTTTCCGAAATGTTATATTTGCCCTGATTGTATGCATAACCTTTTCCATACATCAACTCTCCCCAACGCTCTCTATCTGCATTTTCATTATAATAATCAATTTCGTCCCAATAGACAGTCTCATCTTTTAAGACATAAAGCTTATTCTGGCTAAAACCTGAATACGTATATCCCAATACAATACATAGTACAATAAAAATTCTTTTCATGTTTTTACTTTTTCCCTGTTTTAGCCCTTACTTATTTTTGATTTGTGTTTTAGATTCCTGCCTGCATTTCGACAAGCTCAATGTGACACGCAGGAATGACAATTTATTTATACTCTACTTGTTCTTATTTTGTCATCCCGTTGTAGAACGGGATCCATATTTGTTTTCTCTTTATCATTCTACTATAATGGATTCCTGCCAGCTCAATGTGACACGCAGGAATGACAGTTCTTATGCCTATACACGTGTTCTTGTCATCCCTTTGTAGAAAGGGATCCACTAATGTATTGATTATTCTATATCGTGATTTTAACATATTTACTTTATTATGGATTCCTGCCTGCATTTCGACAAGCTCAATGTGACACGCAGGAATGACAACATATTATTTTTTTAATACTTCACTGTTATCTTTTTTAGTACTGATGGCGTGCTTCCCTTTACCAATACTTGTAACCCATAGGTATATTCTGATCCTGCTTCAAGCTCTGTATCCTTATAGGTATCCTTTGTTCCCTCAAAGGTTTTAAACAGTTGTAATTTTTTATCCCCATCACCACGATACAAACGATATTCAGCAATAGCATCATTTTTTACCTTCCATGATAATTGGATATATCGCAATTCTCTATTGGCTACTCCAGAAAACTTAATATCTTCTGCTTCAATAGTTTTTGGAGCAATAGTAACTTCAATAGGAGTCGCTGGTGAACTTTCTAAACCCGATGTATCCTTAGCCATTACGGTGTAGCTATACACCTTGTTTTGCTCAGCACTTTTATCGACATACGTGGTATCAGTTATATTTGTTTTCTCTATAATATTTTCCCATAATCCGCCTGCTACAGACATATCCTTACGATATACTATATGAGCCATCACATCATCACTGCTACTTGGGATCCATACTACCTGCACTCCTTCTTTAGTAACTTCGTATTTTGATATCACCGCCGGCGAAGGAGGGGTTAGATCTGGTTTATCGATAGCGAGCATCTCAGAAAGATCAGAGGCATTATAGCGTTGATCTTCTGCCGTTATCTTATAGTATATCTTTTTATTCATATTCTTGACGGCAATTGTATCGGTATATTGATTATCTCTTACTTCAGAACGTGTGATCTGCGTAAATTCTGCATTAGGATTATTGGCTCTATATACGCGATATCCCAGCATGTCTTCTTCGGTATTAGGAGTCCAGGATAATTGTACGACTCCGGTAGTATCGATGACTCCGCTTAATCCTACAGGAGGCTTTGGCGGAATAGAATCTATAGGTTGTACTATGCTAGGAAACGATTCACTTTCGGCCCCATTTTTTGCCTTGGCAACGATCACAAAATAGTTTATTCGCTTTAATCCTTTATACGTTATTGTTCTTGCAGTAGGCAGAATACCATCTTTAACGGTAGTAAAAGGGCCATCATTTTTGTTGCTTCTTCTTAGTTCAAACCCAGTGATGAGCTCATTCGCTTCTTTTGGGAACTTCCAATCCAAAATTACGGTATTGTTATCGGGTATCTGTTTTTGAGAGATATGAGGAAGAAAATTCAATCCTTTTTCAGCTTTTCCTTCCAGAATATCAGATGGTGGGCCCATTTCTCCAAACGTAGTTTTACCTTTTACCCGATAGTAAAACATCTTATCATTTGGAATCGAATCGTTATAAAATAGTGAGTATGATGGTGCATCCTTTGGTTGCTGCGCATTAAATACCGGAGACCCACTTAACGGCGTGTACTTAATTTTATCCTCTGATCGTTCTACTATATAATTAGTGTAGATACTTTGCAGTAAATTAAAATTCCAACTTAATACAACATTACTGTCCCCAAAATCTCCTGCCAACCCAATGGGTTTTGGTAATTCTTCATACAAATCCAAACTTGTAAACACAGAGCCTTCATTAATCTTTATGGATTCTTCTGGGGGTATAGCAACAGACACTTTGTAAAGATATTTTTCTCCCTTTTTTGCTTCAGTATCTATCAAACCCCAGCCGGCAAATAGTGCAGCTTCATAACTTTGCTCTGCAGCCACCAAACCAAAAGTAAATCTTTGTTCAAGCTCTTTGTTAATTGCCACCACGCTTTCCATCGTATTCATAGCATCGACGGCAAAAGTTTCACCATATAATGACTGTGCAATTACGGCTGCATTTTGATCTTTTTTGGCAAGAGGCTCCCATTCCATTAAAGGTTTAGGCTTTAGTGCTGTAGCGGTTAGCATTTGGCTTTCTTTAGGAAGTACTGCCTCTCCATTTCTGGATATGGTAATACGTTCTACAAGGAAACCGTATTGGTTTGCTTTTTTCCAGGCATTGGGTTGATCTACTGCCCAACGTAACATTACCTTATCCTGTAAAGGACGAACTACTACTTGTACCGATGCCTCTTGTTGAGCGGTGGCAAGAGTAGATATAAACAGTAGAAAGAACAACACCCTCACCCCAGCCCTCTCCCTCAAGGGAGAGGGAGCATTGGGATATATTGCTCTAGTTCTGTCATCCCTTTTTATAAAGGGATCCACTAACACATTGATTATTTCGTCTTTAATTTTTAACATTTTTACTCTTCTTTGGTTTCCTGCCTACGCAGGAATGACAAAATCACTGTTTTTTTATTATTCATTTTCCTTGTCATCCCTTTGTAGAAAGGGATCCACTAACGTATTGATTATTCTATATCGTGATTTTAATATATTTACTTTATTATGGATTCCTGCTTATGCAGGAATGACAATTCTTCTCTACTACTCAAACCAATCATGGCTTAAATCATTCCAACCTAAATTATCTTCTTCGATTAAATTAATCTTCCACTGTCTTTTCCATTTTTTAATTCTTTTTTCTCTTATAATAGCATCGTTTACATAAGGATGTACTTCAAAATACACTAGCTTATCCAAACCATACTTTTTTGTAAACCCTTCGATGAGTTTATTCTTATGTTCAAAAATGCGTCTTTCCAGATTATTTGACATCCCAACATACAGCGTTCCATTCTTTTTATTAGTAAGGATATATACATAATATTGATGTTCTGGTTTTAACATTTTTACTCTTCTTTGGTTTCCTGCCTACGCAGGAATGACAGTGCTTTTATTATTCATTCAATACTTTTCTGCTTCGTTTTGGATTCTTGCCTACACAAGAATGACAATATTATTATTTTTATTATTCATTTTCTTGTCATCCCTGCGTAGGCAGGGATCCATTACTAGCATTAAGTATTCTTCTGTCTTTTGGATTCCGTGTCAAGCACGGAATGACAAAATTCATTTTAATCATTCTTATATTTAATCTCATATCCTTTTTTATAGATATCCCCCGGAGTTCTATATATCAATTGAGCTCTAAAATCTCCTAAAGGCAATGCCGGGAAAGGCGTTTCAATCAAATATTCATATTTATCATACATGGCTCTATTTATAGTATTGCCATTTACATATCGGTTTACAATTCTATTTCTAAGATAAACCATATCCTTTTTATATTGATATGGAAGGTTGTATATAAATGGAATACGATTTTTTACCCAATACGAATCAGGGTTCTTTTTGTAATTTGCCAAATATTCATTTCCTAAATAAAACGATCTTACCGGGGGCACTCCTAATATTTTTTCATCGCGATCCATTATAATATTTCCATCCAAAGGATATTCTTTATAGATCATTGGGTTTACCAACCTCTTATAATAACTATCTTTTAATAGTGCTTCAGCATATATCAACGACTTAGAATCGGTATGCTTATTCCCTACTATATCAGGAGCATCAAAAGTTTCATAGTTAGCCACTTCTATCGACATGGAATGTACATCTGCATAGATAAAATTGGTTACATGATTTGTAAACTTAAGGTCTCGTACTTTTTCTTTGAAAGTAGCATATTGACTGGTCTTAAACGTGTAGTCCAGAATTGACTTAGGTGTTGCATTAGATACTTTTGCACTACTAGCTTTTTTATTTGATACTGTTGCTGTACCACTGGCACTTACTGTTTCTGTGCTTCCACTTGCAGGATCAAACCAACTTGTATCTCCTTCTTCATCATCGTAAGTAATATCGGTTTCTTCAACAACAATCTCTGTAGGCACTTGTTGTCCTGCAGGAAAAGCGAGTAATCTAAATTCCAGATCAGATTTTAGATCCGTTTCAGGAATTGGAAAATATACGATAGCTTTTTGCATATCATAAGAAGCATCAGTACGGCGTATAACTCCTGTTTGTGATCTAAACTCTCCTTTTATGGCAAATCTATTATCAAATAAGTAATCTTGATTTTGTTTTAGCTTTACATACCCTGTTGTATATTCTTCTGGATGAAAATTCTTTTGTTTTGGCACTGGATACAGATACGCAATATTTCCCCATGGGATATGATCTGGTGCTTTATCTGTAGTAAAAGTAACCTCTCTTTTCTCGGTAACAGGCTTTCCATTTTCGGTAAGGGTGACAAAGGTTTGAAAAATCTTTTGTTCAAAACTTACCTCAACCGTGGCGGTTACCTTTTTTTGAGATGGTAATGATTTTCGTGGGAAGAACGTTACAGCATCATTAGTGTCGTTCCATTCTAAAGTACCTTCTATCTCCTTACCTTCAGAAGTTAGCGTAAATTGTTTAAGATGCAATCTAAATGTTTTTACTCCCTCGTCGGTATCAACAACAAACTCTGTATTTGCCGGATAATTAAATACTGCCTGCGGCGCCGTAAATACATCAATCTTTTGATTACCATCTGCCGGAGAAACATCAGAGATGATCGGAACCCCAACCGCATCTCCTACATTTTCTAATATACATTCTTCTCCAATATCAATTTTAAGACGCATTCTACCTTTAACCAATCCACCAAGAATATTAAAATACATCCCTACAAATCCCTCAAAATAGGCAGGATTAGGAAACTGCCCTCTAAGCATAGCTGCTAATCCAGCTTCTGCAATCAGGAAACGTCCTTTAATAAATCTAAGATCTACATGTACTCCAAAGGCTCCATATAAATACGCATACACTTGCCCCATCGAGTACCAACCGTCGTTTCCAACAGGACCACTACGCCCTCGACATTTCGCATTAGGGAAGTACCCATGCATTACATCAAATCCAACACCGGCTTCGAGAGATGCAAAAAAGACCAAATATTCATAATTACGACGATACGTAAAACTCAATCCAAAGGCAAAACCTCGAGCTGCATCAAGTTGATTATCTTTTCTATTATTATCCAAGATATCATCTCCTAATATTTGAATTACTCTTGGGTGCGGATCCAGCTGGCTGGGTAGTTTGTTTCCGGTCATAAAATATCCCCCAACCTCAAACTCTACACTCTTACCAATCGAAAATACTAATGATAATCTACGTTGGGGTGTTCCCACATGCAGATACCAGTCTTTAGGGCCTGTATGTATTTTAGCAAATCCGGCAAAATTGTCTGGGCCACCACCACGAACACCTTTAGTTTTCATATAGAGCTCAAACTCACCATCAAAAGTGTTGTTTACAAAATCTTTTTCTATCCCAACATACACTCCGATTTTACCTTGAGATGCAATATCTCTTTGGGGAATGGCTTCTTTAGACAATCCAAGAAAATTACCATGTTTCTTTAGCTGGTCTACTATTTTGGCATTTTTGGTCGCAAAGTCCTGGATTTTCTTTTCTATACCGGTAAGCGCTCTTTTAGGAGTGAGTGCCCCTTTCTTGCCCTTGGACATGAATGATCCTTCTCCCATAAAGCCGATCCTATTCAGACCTCCTCTGGTATTGAATTCCATTTCAAGATATGCTTTGCCACTAAAAGCATCGGCATTTACGGTACCAACCTCTACACCAGCGCGTAGTCCTAAACCTGTATTTTCGTCGGGTTCGTATACAGCATCAGATGGAGTAAACCCATTACTATTACCGCTTACTTTTTTCATTCGGTTTGATAACCCTCCTACAAAAGAGTTAATCAAAAGTTTACTTTTACCAGGATTATTATTTCGTTCTGTCCAAATATCTACAAACCAATATCTGAAATCTTTGCTTCCAAACATGGCTTTACCATTGGCAGTAAAATTAAGCTTCTTGAATGATGCCGAGAGACTTCCTGAGAATCCATTGCCATAGATAGGATCATCTTCCATGACTTTTAAGCTACCTTTTAGTGTAAACCCACTCTTTTCATAATCAATCTCTATGCCCCCAACTTTTACTTTATGGAATTTCCATTTATGTACTGGGGCATCTGTGGGTAATTTTCCGAGAACCTCTAAACTGGTTGTTGCATGAGACCCATTCTTATCCAAGTTGATCTTAAGGTCAAACGCTAAACCTACCTGGTCTTGCCCGCGGTTTACCATTTGTAAGTCGCTTATAGTAGCAGGAAACAGCATTAAATTGATATCACCCTCATAACCAAACTGCTTGGCCTGGATAAATCGTTTTCCGGGTTCGGTTTGTAGTTCGAGCTCCTGAAACGTTATCCCTTGCATGCTAAACCCTTTATTATCTTTTTGTGATGAATCGGGAGCTGCTTCGGTGCCTTCATCTTGATCTATCTTACCAGCCATCGAAAGGCTACCTGTAAGATTAGCATATGGATATACCTTATCATCTTTAACTTTTACGGCTACACTAGAGTTTTTTTCTAATTGCATATGCCCCAGAAAAACAGGGGTATTGTATTCTCCTTTTAGGGTTACTTTCAAGCCATATTCTTTTGGAGCTATCCAACCCTCGTATCCTAATGGATCTTTCATTACGGGTACTTTAATATCTCCTCGTATAGCACCTCTTCTAAGGGCATTAACTGCTAGTGTTACTCCAACAGAATCTATACTAAACCCCCATTTTCCTGCTGCTCCTTCATCTTGACTTAAAATATTGTTTGCATAAAAATCTCCTGAAACTCCGTAACTATCGATCACCAGGTGTTGCGCTCCAAAACTAACTCGCTTTTTTCCTGATTTAATTCGTTCTATCCCTTGTGGTAACCATACCTTAACTTCTTTAGCATACACCCCTCGCCACAAACTTTGCTCTTCTAACGGAAACAGATCCTGATACTCCTTTGGAAACACCAGATTATCAGCATTACGAGAATCACTAAGGTCCAACACCGCTTGTTCGATATGAAATCCCCACCCTTTGAAACCGTTGATTTCAAATTTTGGAAGAGATACTTCGAGTAATAGGTCATTCCAACCTTTTGCTTTGATGCTAAACGAGGTACCTACATAACAGTTTGTATCTATAATCTTATTTTTATTTTCGTCTTGCAAAAGATTGCCTTCTTTATCTTTTGCATACTGATTGTCGGTACTGGTACCGCACACATAATTACCCTGGTCATCAATTGGCAGTAATACATTACGGGATACACGAAGGTCTCCTTCTAGTGAGATCTCTTTTAATCCCGAGCAATCAAATTCTACAAAAGATTTTTCACCAAAGGTTCCTGTTTTAAGGTTGACATCTCCTTTGAGCGTTAGCAACCAGTTATCTCCATTAATCGGAATAGCCTGATCACCCAATAATACCAGTTTCATATCCCCGATAATCGCACCATCATGTGAGAGTTTAATCCCTTCTGCTCCAAAATAGAGTTCCCGCGAAGGCTCTCCGTTAGGTCCTTTTACGGGTATAATTAACTTTGCCCAGGCATTAAACTCGGCATATTTAGGTAAAAACTTTACCTCAGTGATGGCTAGTTCTACCTTATTACCCGAGGTAGAATCTTTTTTGCTCAGTCCTACAGGTAGCTCTAACAACTCTTTACCTGTAATGATCTCTGCAAAGTTTTGCAGTTTTTTTATTTCGTCAAAAGCGGCTTTTGCTTTTGCTTTTAACTTATCTACTTTAGGATTCTGGGGAAAGTTTTCTGCCAGATAGGTTGTATTAAACTCTGGTACTCTTTTAGCAAGAGGAATCATAAACGATTGCTGCTCTAGTTGTGCAGCATCTAGTTTAGGAAACGCCCTGAATTTTTGAGATACATTTGGTTTTGCTGTTGTATTGGTAACACCCAACACCCCTTTTTTAAGCAGTAGCTGCTGTTGTAGCTGTGATAAATGTTCTGTATTTGCCGTATACGATAGTACCGTGTCCTTATCTTTTGAAGGAGTGGTAATACCCGGGGTATTTGTATCAACACCATCAATCCCCGCTAAGGTGATTAGAGGTAGTAGAAGGGTTAGTATACGTAGGTAGTAGTTTTTCATACTATTTTGGGTTGATGGTTCTTTCTCTTAATTGTCTTAAATGATAACTTCTTTTAATTACTCTAGCCAATATTTTCATTGAAAATATCTTCTCTCAAAAATTTTCTGCCCCAACCTTCATTTTCTGATATTGGAAATTTTTGAAAGAACTTGATGTTTGGTAATGTAATACCTCTTTCTTCCATTACATCTATGATTTCTTGTAAATATTTTAATGTGTCTGGAGAATTATTTATAATAGAAGAGTATAAATCACGAGTGCCTATTTCAAATAATTTATCTATAATATAATTTATTGTATTATTTGAATTTTTATATAGTAATGACAACTTTTCATATTCATCTCTATCTATATATTCCATTTCTTTTGAAGAGTAATCAGCATCAAACATAATTGATTTAGGAGTAGACTCAGCCATAGGATAGTGCCAATTTCCAACTTCATCTTTAGTATAAGCCCATAATAAATTGAAAATATACAACCAATCAAGATTTTCTTTTTCATAAAACCTTATCGCATTTTCTAAGCAAATTATAGCGTAAGCTACTCTTCCTCTAATTGAAATATTACTAAAATCTAAATTCATAACTATTCACTTGTTACGTGCATTCCTTTAAAAATATCCTGACACTCGACACATCTTACCACATCTGAAACATTTCCATTTGGTCGGATATCGATGGTGTGAATTTGAATATCTTCCCATTTTGCTCCATTATGCAAAGCTTGATTTACAGTTCTTCCGCTAAGTCAAAGACTTTGTTAAGCGAGTTGTTTTTATGTTTTATTACTACTACTTTCATAAGTAATCAAGATTATTCACTACATGAAAAACTAGCTTAAGACAAGTTATCAAGCAAAGGCTTTAAACCTTCATCCCTTAGGAATTCAGTAAAACTGTCTTTATATTTTATAATTTTATTTGTATCAAATAAAAAAACTATAGGATTATCTTCTTTTAAAGAACAATCAAAAAAGAAAAAATTATAACCTTGCCATTGAGCAAAGAAAAAGTAGCTATCTTTTATTTCTGGTTTTTCAATTTGTGTTTTTCGATCATCAAAATTAAGCTCATGAAAAACATCTCCCTTATTGTGAATTAATTCTGGATATTCAATATAATAACCGTTCAACAAAAACCCAGATTTTCTTCCAAAACTAAATAAGAACTGCTTATATGCTAAAGGTAAATTAACATTAAAATCTTTTTCTATTTGATTAATCTTATCAATACTTAAACCAATAGTTTCACCAATTTCATTGGCATAATCATTCAAAAAAGAGACATAACTTTTTTCCATTTTAATAATGTAATTTTGATGTTGTTGTGATATCAACGGTAACATTTGGAAACATATCACTAAATTGTTGAAAAATAGATGAGCAAGATGGACAAGGACAGAGGTCACTTGTTAATCTTACCGTACCATTAATTTTTGGATATTTAACTCCTTTAACCGCATTTTTTAACTTGGCAAAATACTCTAAACCTATTAATTCTGTATCGAGATGTCTCGTCGAAATTGAAGGGGTAAATACCCGTTGCCCTTTTTCTAATTCCAAAACAAAATCTTCTGGAATAAACTTACCACTTTCAATCATTTGACCATTATAACCTTTTCCACTTGCTATTAAGTACTCCTTCCCATCAAATTCCATTTTTACAATATTCCTTTTTCGTCCTATTCCAAAAGAATTTTTCGTCCTCGCTACAAATTCAACCCACTCATTACTTGCTATTTTAACAGATACTTTTGGGTTATTAATACAAAGTTTTTTAAACGCTTGAAAATCTGGGTGGTTTTTTATAGTCGGAAAAAGCTCATCAATTAGACCTCCTAAGTTATTAACCTTAAACCCAACTTCATCTCCATTTTTAAGTATGGCTAATGAACCTATAGTTTCTTCACCTGCATTATCAATATACCGAACATTTTCTATAACTTCAAGAGTATTCCCTTTATCTATCCATTTGATCTGTCTATAAATGCTCTTAGCATCTATTTTTGCAACAATCTTATTAATGTTTAGACCAGCATAAAGAATAATTGTTCCAGCAGATTTTTTAATTGACAGTCCTGTTCGAGATGCTAATTTAAATAAATCTAACGCGCCTTGTAGAGGGTTCACCAGCTTAATAATACTGGTAACCTTACCAGCTTTAGTTACTGAAGTAAATGAAACAAAAATAGTTGCAACAGCCACAACATCCTCTCCTGCTTTATAGCCAACCATGGCAGTAGACTGTCCCATATATCTTTGGGCTAAGCCTTGTAATATTGTATTTAGGACTCCTGCTTCTATAAGCTTATCTATATCCTCTTTCAACTTTTTTCGGTTTTCCTCGGAATTAGAAATTTTGATAAGCATAGAAGCTAGTTCAGGAATGGCTTTGGCTTCTCTTATCAAGCCATTAAATATCCCGCACATAAAAGCATTCTCAATAGGATCAGGCCCAAACAATGGAGAATAGTCTAAAATATCTGAATTATAATGTTTTTCAGGTATTTTAAAGTTTTCAATACCACCAACTCCCCAGTCCAATAATTTAATAGCTATTAATGCCATTATATTTCCATCATAAGCTTCCGCTTCTTTAACAAGTGTATAAGAAAGTACGTTGGCTTTTATCTCATTAAATACTATAGATTGTTTTAATTCCGTAGAAGTTGAATCTTTTATTATTTCGAACAACTCCTCTTTTGTAACACCATTTTTTAATAAATCAGCGTTAACTTTTATACCTAAACTTATTTTAATTAATGATTTATCCCCTTTTTTCTGAATAAACAGGATAATTTCATCTTCTTTAGGGACTATAGATTCTATATCATTTAATAGTTCAGTTTGAGAATTATAAGTAAAAACCCGAACCTTATACTTATCGCCAATACGTAATTTCTCGAAAAAGCTTTCAAATTCACTACTTAACAACCCTTCATAGTCAAAAACCTGAATGGAGATGTCCGAAGGTTTAATGCTAAGTGGGAGCTTTTCTTCGGTATATAACACATCAATTGATTTAGGTATTTCAAAATCATATGATCTACTAGCTACACTACTCTGTCCCTCCTCTTCATCCTGGAAGATATAGAACTTAAGATCGGGGTTATGTATTTGTGCCCAATCCATATGGCTAAGTAGATTATCATCCTTACCAGCACTATAATCCATTAACCATGAGGTTTGGCCTTCATCGGTTTTTAACTTTGTAAATGGGTGTTGTAATGCAAATACCCCATGACCAATCTCATGGGCAATAGTCTTGGTAAGGTCACCTTTTCCTTCTTCGGGAGCCGTTATAGTATTATCAAATACAAAACCATATTGTCGCTGCAATGGCATAAAGCCTGCTATATTTCTGGAAGGCGTTATATCACTAAATACAAAAACATAATAGGTGTTTTTATTATAGTTTGATTTTGGATCTTGTTTAAAGGCGGCCATCACACTTTTCTGCTCTTCGTTATACGCAGTAAGCCATGGGCTATCACCTACATCCAATCCATTGGCGCCTAAGCTATTTTTATCAAAAGTAAAGGCTTCGCCAACTTTGATATTGAGTTTTGCGGCACCTTTCTTAAATATATCGGCAACCTGTTTTACCTCGTTAGCACGCAGAGATGCGCCATTAACGGGGACCAAAACAACATCAACAGTTCTTTCGGTAAGGTGCCATAATGTAAATGCTCCTGCCGTAAGCTGTTTATTTTCTTCGGTCTTTGACGGTACTACAACATAAATAGTCTCATTCTCGAAGGAGTAATGCCCTTGTACGGTAACCTCTATTTTATCACCAACAACCTTGGAGTTTAACTTTTCTCCCTGCTTGGTTTTAAAGATAATATCGTTAAGCTCATAGGCATTGCCTTGTTGTTTAACCTCTGCAATAACGATAGTGCTATCTCCTTTTTGAACTGCTTGATGAATTAGCGTATAATCTTTCCCGGCCTCATCTTTAATAGTCAGATAATGATCGGTTAGTTTAGCTTTTTGTGAATCTGGCACCTGGTCAAAACCAAATTTTCCAGTGTCTTTAAAGTATACGACAAGTCCTCTGGCGGTTAATGACTCTATTTCGCCATTATTAGATACCCCATTAACATTATTAGAATTTACAATACCGCCTGGGTCTTTCTGTCCTCCTTTGGTAATTTTTCCTTGCTCATCTACATGATACACATCACCACTGGCATCTGTGATTACGGTATCATCACCCATAGCGTAATCGAACTGATCTCCTGTTTCTGGGTTAGTAATTACTATTCTATTATCTACAATCTTGATATCTTCTTTTTCAATATCAAAATTGATATTAATCTCATCGAGATCATTATCATCTTCAAAGAGTTCTCCTACGCCTTCAACAACATCACTTACCGTATCTATAGCATCATCAACATCTATGATATTACCAGCATCAATATTATAAGAAGTAACGACCATACCTTCGGCCAATTGCTTATCGGTATTGATCAAAATATTAGTGAATTTCACACCAACCTTTATACTTCTAAGGTATGGGATTGTAACATACCCTTCGCCGGTAAATCTTCCTTCGGCACCGCTAACTTCGAGTATCTTTATATCAAAATCTCCTGCTTTAAAAGATTCTCCTTTTTCGATGCTGGGTAATGGGTTTTGATTTTCGAGGTTAATATCTGGCGGTATCCCACAATTATACAACGCCGTTTCGTCTTGCTCGTTTCCTGTGGTAAAGGTGTCTATGATTGTCCAATCACTTTCAGATACTGAACATAATTTACGGATCTGAAATTCGTAAGTGGTCTCAGATCTTAGATCCCAAAGTGTAATCCAATTTGCCGAAGTTTGGCTATAAAACCACTCCCCATTGTCCCCTTGCTTTCTATATCTAACCTTAAATTTTGGAATCTCGGTAGTGAAGTCTTCCCAAGCGATATTAACCTGATGGGCTCCTTTACTCTCATGAGTAACCGATACCGGTTTATCACATGGAGTAGCATAACTAAAGGAGAAAATCTCGCTATATCCCTGGTTTTTAAATAATCCTATTTCTTCTGTACCTCGTTTTGCTTTTGCCTGTACGCGCCAAGCATATTTTTTATTAGGTAAAAACAAAGGATCTGCTGGTCCATAAACATAGGTAGTAGCCGTTGTAGTGGTTTGAAAAACAGGAGGGGAGCTCAAAAATGCAGTTTGAGGATCTACATAATTATCCCAAATTTCTACTATACTTAATTCGTACTCCACATTAGTTACATTAATATGCCTTGGAGTCCATTGAAAAACAATATTCTGAGGGTTTTGTTCCTGAATATTCGTTTTATCCAAAGGTGAAACCAGAAATGGAGGGTCATTTTTAAAAATGACAGTAGTAACACAGCTTCGATTAGATAACCTTCTACCAGTCAACACGTCATATACCTCAAAACAGAACTGATATACCCCTTCTGGAATTGTTTGCCCATATACATTGGGAGAAATCCCAGTAATATTTTCAAAACGAAAATAAGGTGCTAATTCTACATTTGTTAATATGGTTGGGATACCTCCTTCGAGAAATAAAGAAGGTGCTCCTGATACATTATCATTGCTCTGAAACGTAATACCATTGCCTTCAAAATATGTTTTTAGTCGTATCTCTCTATTGCTTATTGTAAAATCATTGAGAATAATTTGTACTCTAAGCGGGCTATTTATGGTAGTATTATCTGCATAGTCTGAAAAAAGAATTGGTGCAGGAGGAATCGCTTGCGGGATTACCTGAACCGGGAAAGATTGTGACTGTGATACTGCCAAAGCAGTATAAAAACACAGGGTTACAAAAAGCCATAGTTTTTTCATATAAACAGGTTTAGTTTTTGTTTATGTATCTAAGTTCAAATACGTTTGGGTCAACGAGATCTAATGATTTTTTATAATAAAAATCGATAATCTCTCCTTCTAAATATATTTCAATTTTCTGAATATCATCTTCCTTATCATACATTTGATATGTCATTGGTGCCATTAATGCTTTAAATTCTTTTAAAAAGTCTTGCGCAAATTCTACCTCTTCTTTTGTCCGGAATTTTTTAAATCTTTTTTGCATCCATCGATGACCTACCAACTTCTTCTTTCTTTCTTCAAGTTGAGCTTTAACTTCTTGAATTTCGGGACTATTTTCAGGGTTTTGTTGTACAGTTTTATCAAGCTTAACTCTAGTTTTTACAAGACTTCTTTCCAGTTTAAAATCAAGAAATCTCATATCTCCCTTTACTCTCAAAATAGCATTATACAGTGCCGTATTGAATACTTTTTGATAGTCTTCATAGCTATACAACTCTTTAAGAAATACGAGTGCACTTTCTTTATATTCTTGTTTCTTTTTTTGTTGTTCTACAAGGGATAACAACCTAGTAAGATTATTCCTTTTGTTATTTGGGATGTCATTAAACTGAGTGCTATTAAAAACATTACTTAGTTGTTCATTAATCTGTTCGGGAGCTCCACTATACGTAACATCTCTATACCTAAAACTAATATGGTTTTTAGCTTTCTTCTGAGTCTCTTGTTCAAGTAACTCTCGCTTCTTCTTTGATTTGAAATTTAGGCCATCAAAACTATAGCTGTATCCAAAAGTTGCGGTAAAATCAGAATTACTATCGTCTGAAGTATTTCTGAGTAAGGACAACAAATTTAAACTAAAGTTATGATGATCTAGCCATAAATAATTCCCTCCTAATCTAAAATTAAACACACTATTCTCTTGTTCTCCATTAGTATAGCTAGTATTGTAGGAGCTAGAAAAATTGGTTCGCAATTTCTTATCAAAAAATTGTTTACCTATTGATAATGTTGGCCCTAAAATTAAACTCTCATTTTCTCCAATAATGTTATAAGAGGTATTAGCAGCCAGTGTAATATTTAGATCGTTTTTAGGATATCCGATAGTATACCCTGCCGTACCATTGTAAAAATTATTTGTCCCTTCTTCGAGCTCTGTGCCATCCTGCAGGTTTTTAGAATTTTGATAGACCAAATTCAAATTGGTGCTATGCTGCCTAGTTTCGGTTTTTTTGATGGTATAATTGAACCCTAAATTTGCATTTTGAGTAATCTGCCTATAATTAAGTGTATCTATGTTATCAAACTGGCTTACCTGATTAATGTAATCAAATTGATCTCTGATATTAGTGTAAGACTGAAAATTGGAATAAGACCCATTTATTCCTAATTTTTCTGATGCATTATAGTTAAGATTTATAGCACTTACAATTCTTTGAAGTTCGGTAGATTTTGTTTTATCAAGATTATCTCTTTGCAGACCAACATTAATACCAATATTTACCTTATTATTAAAAATTGTTTGGTTGGCGTTTGCGGTTATATTTTCTAAATCATTATTAAAAAAGTAAGCTCCAAATGTTCTATACTCTGGATCAATACGTTCATAACTAGCTCCAACTGTACCGTTACCAGCAGGATATGTTAAAGAAGCATTAAATGCGTTATAGTAATTCGTACTTATATTCTCATTTAAAAGAAATGACAAAGGTCCATTTTCAGAACGTTGATCGGTGAGTCTTGTATCTTCTGTTACTCCGGATAACGCATATTCTATGTGTATTTGTGCTTTGTCGAACAATGACATATTGGTTTCAAAACTTAGTACCGCATTATCTTTTGGAGTAAGCTCGAGTTCTGTTGGAAAAGGATTTTCTATAGAGTTTTCTTTGTCTTCGGCCTTAAAAAAAGTAATCCCAAGTAACCATTTTTCAAACTGGTATGATGTCTTAAATCCAAAGCCGTACCTATCATAAGCAGCGATAGCATCTGGCTCATCAGGATTATACTCTGTAGCTTTCAGTAGACGCCCATACATTGCACTAATTTTAAAAGGGCTGTCAGGAGTTAAGTCAAAACCAAAACCGGTAAATTGATGACCACTTAATGTATATGGAGAAAAGGTCATATTAACATCACCTATATGTGTCGTCACCCATTTATAGGATGGATGGATACTTAATCTATTAAAAGAAAATGGATTACTATAATTAAATTCCTGATTAGAATATGAAAAAGAGAGCGGAATATTGTAAACCCCACTAATATTTATATTAACGTTACCATTTACGAAATATGTAAATGGTTCTCTGTTAGATTCACCTTCATAATACACGGAATTTGCAGAAATACCTCCAGAAAGAGCAAATAGTTTAGCCTTACCAATTTGCCCTAAATCTTGACTATAGGATACAAAAAGACAGCATAAGTTTATCGCAACAAAATAGAGTAATTTTGGGGTCAAATAGTAGGTTTTATAGATTGAGGGACCGCAAAATTAAGTTTTTTTTAACAAATCGACAAGCATACTAATCCCTTTTTAATGAAAAAGTTACATTTCAATACTTTCAAGAAAATCACCCTATCATTAAACACTCATCCCAAGTTACTTCAACATCAGAAAGGTAAAATAATATAGCTAACCCAATTCCAGCCACACCGGTTAAAAAATTGGTTTCATTTTTCCATTCGTTCTCTTTTCCTTGCCAGGCTTTATAACCTGCATACCCATCTTCAAAAGTAGCCATCGCTAGTCCTTGTTCGATCCAATGTGTTGCAGCTTCTTTAAATACTTCATCATTAGTTTCACGATATAATCTCCCAAAGATTTGTGCATTACCATAAGACCCATGACATAGTCCAGCATCTTTAACCAAAGATTGCTCTATAGTTTTTCTTTGAGTAGCATGCTTTAAAACCCGAATAGATGTTTGATATAGTTCATCGTCTTTTAGCGCTTTTGCAGCAAGCCTTAGAGAAAGTCCAATACCTAAATCACCATAACACCAGGCTAACCTACTATCAACACCTCTTGTTGTATCGGTTACATTGTTTGGAAATAATGAAAATGCGGTACTGTCAGGGTTTTCAAAACGCACTAAATATGCAGTTCCTCCTTTGAGCAACGTTTCAACAGCATTTTTAAATTCTTCATATTGATGTAATCGAGAAAGAAAATTAATAATACCCGATATACCATGTGATAAGCCAAAATTATATTCTTGAGCTTCTGTTTTTTTATGTACTACTTGAGGCCATTTGATTCCTTCTTTATCATTTTCAGATATTTGTTCAAGCACCGAAACCAGTGATAGTAAGTATTCCACATATCGTTCTTTAAGCACATCAGATTTCGTATTTCTATATCTCTTCAAAAAATAATATCCATACCCTATCGCTCCGTGTAAAAAATCATAATTGCCTTCTTTTATATTGGACATCATAATACCATAAAGATATTCATCCAAATCAGATAATAACTCATCAGTATCCAAATCAACAAAATCTTCCTCTACTAAATGATCAAACACCCATCCTGCACCAGCTATCCCCGTACAATATGTCGGAAAATTATATCCATTATTAATACGATGTACAGATTCGCTAAGCACCTCAATTCCAGTATCAAAATGAACGTCTGTCTCTAAATATTTTGAATAATAGAAGTGAAAAAGAGAAATCCCAGAAATACCCGACAAAACTCCTACCTCAGAATTCTCTGCGTAGTGATCTCTAAGAATTGAATGTATCGTTACTAGCTGTTTCTCTAATTCTTCGGTATACGCTAAATGCATGTATTGTATCTTTTGATTTTTTCAGACAATTTAAAGTTCTAAATTTAATTAGAATACTACTTACATTAAGAATTCCTGATTGTTTTTTTATTCATTATACTTACCTTTGAGAAAATCAAACACATCACTATGTACGAAGCTATTCAAATCGTTCACTCATACTGGGCTTACCTGGTACTTCTCGTTGTAACTTTAGCAACAATCAATGCTCTTGCAGGATTTTTTAGCAAACGAGAATATGCTCCTAAAGACTTTAGAGTTTCTTTATTTGCTCTTATTGTTTCACATATTCAACTGTTAATAGGACTTGTTATTTTCTTTATATCTCCTCTCGTAGTGTGGTTCTCTGGAACTCATAAAATGGGTGAAATAATGAAGGATGCTACTTTACGACTCTATAATGTAGAACATCCGATGATAATGATTCTAATGATTGTTTTTATTACTATTGGATATTCTAAGCATAAAAAGAAACTAACTTCTACACCAAAATTTAAGATGCTTGCTATTTTTTATACCATAGCATGGATCCTTATGTTGTCTCGCATTCCATGGGCAAATTGGTTTAGTTAATGCTTAGTATTAAAAAGCTATTCCCCTCTACCTAGAAAGAAGAACTCTTGGGGATGTCTATCAAAAAAAAGTAGCGAACAACGTAGGTTGTTTAAAATTAAGTACCATAAGCAGTTAGTACTAGTTTTCTAGCACCACCATAATCACGATGTTCGCAAAGATAGATACCTTGCCAGGTACCTAGATTAAGTTTTCCATTCGTAATCGGTATTTGGATAGAAGCACCCATTAACGAGGATTTGATATGTGCCGGCATATCATCTGGCCCCTCATATGTATGTATATAATACAAAGCATTTTCAGGAACCATAATATTCATATGGCTTTCAAAATCTTGTCGTACTGTAGGGTCTGCATTTTCATTGATCGTAAGACTCGCAGAAGTATGCTTAATAAACACCTGTAATTGACCTATCGTTATCTGTTTAATTTCAGGAATTGAAGACATCACTTCATCGGTTATCAAATGAAAACCCCTTTTATAAGAAGATAATCGTATTTCTTTTTGAAAGAATTGCATACACTTTGTCATTCCAATGCAAGTTGAAATCTTTTTTTATTTGGTTAAGTTTCCCTTCAAAAAAAGGAGGGAAGGAAAAAGGATATCAACTAATTTAATACAAATTTTACAGTTATTGTCATCATATTTCTATTGTCTACTATACCTTTACACTTTTAAACAACTTAAGTTTGTTATAATTTTTAATCGATCAAAATCTGTCAAATTGAGTAATTTTTCGAAATAAAATGAAGAAAAATTGTATCGAAATTAGGGTTTTGTAAGAAAATTGCTTGTTTTCGATACATTTTTGCTAATGCAACAACACTTAAACTGACGTAATTTTCTTATATCGAACTCACTTTAAATAAATAGTTATGGATTTATCTCAAATAAAACTTATTGCTACGGATATGGATGGCACACTCCTTAATTCTAGAGGAGAGGTCAGTCAATCTTTCTATTATTTATTTGATGAATTAAGGGATTTGGGCGTCACTTTTGTGGCCGCAAGCGGAAGACAATATTATAGTATCATTCATAAGCTAGATGCCATTAAAGATGATATTATTGTCATTGCAGAGAATGGTGCCTTAACCATGCATAAAGACAAAGAGCTACAAACTACTGAAATTGATCGCGAAACCTATTTAGAACTATTAGAAATTTCAAAAGACCTTAAAGGTTCGCAGGTTATTCTTTGCGGCAGAAAAAAAGCATATATCGAAAACTACGGACAAGATTTTACAAATATGCTTGAAGAATTTTATGGAAGATATGATATTGTTGAAGATTTATCTCAAGTTCTAGATGATCAATACCTCAAAATAGCGATTTGCAATCAAAAAGGATCAGAAAAATACTTATACCCTGCATTAAAACATCTCGAAAATCGATTAAAAGTTAAAGTATCAGGAGAAATTTGGTTGGATTTATCACATAATTTAGCAAATAAAGGATACGCATTACAGCAATTACAAAACAGTTATAATATATCCCCCGAAGAAACTATGGTTTTTGGAGATTATAATAATGATCTTGAAATGATGAGTAGAGCCACCTATAGTTTTGCGATGCAAAATGCACATCCAAATGTAAAGGCTGCTGCCAATTATACTACCAAAAGCAATAATGACAATGGGGTAGAATATATGCTACGTAAAATGATTGAGGCTAAGAAATCAATACGCAGTTTATAATACGCATTGAGTAGTAACCGCCAACGTACAATTATCTACTGTAAACTTAATCATTCAACTTCAGTACAGCCATAAATGCTTCCTGAGGAATTTCAACGTTACCTACCTGGCGCATACGTTTCTTACCTTTTTTCTGCTTTTCAAGTAATTTACGCTTACGAGATATATCTCCACCATAACACTTAGCCGTTACATCTTTACGCAATGCTTTTACTGTTTCTCGAGCAATAATTTTGGCACCAATTGCAGCTTGAATCGGAATATCAAATTGCTGACGTGGGATTAATTCTTTTAGCTTTTCACACATCTTTTTACCAATATCATATGCATTGTCCTGGTGTAGCAGTGCAGATAAAGCGTCTACTGTGTTCCCGTTAAGCAGTACATCAACTTTTACGAGCTTAGAGGCACGCATACCAATAGGTGTATAGTCAAAAGAAGCATACCCTTTGGATACTGTTTTTAAACGGTCATAAAAATCAAAAACAATCTCTGCCAAAGGCATATCAAAAGTAAGTTCTACTCGTTCAGTAGTTAAATAGGTTTGATTTGTAATTTCTCCACGTTTTTCAATACATAATGACATTACTGGTCCAACAAAATCAGATTTGGTAATTATCGAAGCCTTGATATACGGTTCTTCAACCCTATTCATCTTTGAAGGATCCGGAAGATCAGATGGATTGTTTACAATAATAATATCATCTGGCGCTTTGTTGGTAAATGCGTGATAGGATACGTTAGGTACCGTTGTAATCACCGTCATATTAAACTCACGCTCTAATCGTTCTTGTATGATCTCCATGTGTAGCATCCCTAAGAATCCACATCGAAATCCAAAGCCTAAAGCTGCAGAACTCTCTGGAACAAAAACCAAAGAAGCATCATTAAGCTGCAGTTTTTCCATCGAAGCACGAAGCTCTTCATAATCCTCGGTATCTACGGGATAAATCCCTGCAAATACCATAGGTTTTACATCCTCAAACCCTTCGATTGCGTTTTGAGTAGGCGTTTTGGCATCGGTAACTGTATCTCCAACTTTTACTTCTCGAGCATCCTTAATCCCTGTAATCAAATATCCAACGTCACCTGTTTTAATCACCTGTTTTGATACCTGATTTAGCTTAAGTGTACCTATTTCATCTGCAAAATAGTTCTTTCCTGTAGCGACAAACTTAATTTGCTGCCCTTTTTTGATTTCACCATTAACTACTCTAAAATAGGTTTCAACTCCTCTAAACGGATTATAAACCGAATCAAAAATCAAAGCTTGTAATGGCTCATCAGGATTTCCTTCTGGTGCAGGAATGCGTTCGATAATTGCTTCAAGAATTTCTTCGATCCCAATCCCTGTTTTTGCGCTGGCCGGAATCACATCTCCCGGATCACAGCCCAAAAGATCAACGATATCATCAGTTACCTCTTCAGGATTAGCACTCGGTAAATCTACTTTATTTAAAACCGGAATAATCTCCAGGTCATTCTCTAAGGCAAGATATAGATTAGAAATCGTTTGTGCCTGTATACTTTGTGCAGCATCAACAATTAGTAATGCACCTTCGCAGGCAGCAATAGAACGAGAAACTTCGTATGAAAAATCAACGTGCCCCGGGGTATCAATAAGATTAAGGATATACTCCTCTCCTTTATACGTATACTCCATCTGGATGGCATGACTCTTAATCGTAATCCCACGTTCGCGCTCCAAATCCATATTATCTAACAGTTGCGCCTGAGCTTCTCTTGCAGTTACTGATCCCGTAAAATCTAATAATCGATCTGCCAGTGTACTCTTACCATGGTCTATATGTGCAATAATGCAAAAGTTTCTAATCTTCTTCATTCTATTTTTTTTGGCGGGCTTAACCGGGCTATCCGCTGTATCTTTTTTATTTTTTTGTACCCTGAGGCTCTCGAAGGATAAAAAAATAAAAAAGGATGTCGCTGCTATCCCTGCCCGTTACCTCCGATTCAACTGAATCAAAATCATTTAGTCTGCAAATATAATCGATTTTAGAAGGTTTATCTCATTACTTTCTCATTATTTAAAGCAATATTATTTTATATAAATCAGACCTCGCAGGTCTTCAAGACCTGTGAGGTCTAAAAGAATTCGTATTTTTGACAAAAATTTATTGCTTTGGCTAAGATAGGAGACATAGATGTAGGAGAATTTCCGTTGCTACTTGCACCCATGGAAGATGTGAGTGACCCACCCTTTAGAGCATTGTGTAAAGAACAAGGTGCCGATGTAGTGTATACTGAGTTTATTTCTAGTGAAGGATTGATTCGTGACGCTGCCAAAAGTGTGATGAAATTAGATATCTACGAAAAAGAGCGCCCAGTAGGAATACAGATTTTTGGTGCCAACCTGGATTCGATGCTAAAATCTGTTGAGATCGTAGAAGCATCCGGGCCCGATATTATAGATATTAATTTTGGATGCCCGGTAAAAAAAGTAGTGAGCAAAGGTGCCGGAGCTGGGATCTTGAAAGATATTGACCTTATGGTATCGCTCACCAAAGCTATGGTAGAGCACACAAAATTGCCCGTTACTGTAAAAACCCGGTTGGGCTGGGATCATGATTCAATTAAAATTGTTGAAGTAGCAGAGAGGTTACAAGATGTAGGCTGTAAGGCCATTGCTATACATGGTCGTACCCGAGCGCAAATGTATAAAGGTAATGCCGACTGGAAGCCTATTGCCGAAGTTAAAAATAATCCAAGAATGCATATTCCTGTATTTGGAAATGGAGATGTAGACACTCCCGAACGCGCTAGGGAAATGCGAGATCAATACGGATTAGATGGTGCTATGATTGGACGTGCCAGTATTGGATATCCCTGGTTTTTTAAAGAAGTAAAACATTATTTTAAAACAGGAGAGCATTTACCTCCTCCAACTATAGAAGAGCGCGTAATTGCCGCACGAAGACACTTGCAAATGGCTATAGATTGGAAAGGAGAAAAACTTGGTGTATTTGAAACACGTAGACACTATACAAACTATTTTAAGGGGATTCCGCATTTTAAAGAATATCGAATGAAAATGGTAACCAGCGATCATCCTGATGATGTTTTTGCCGCTTTTGATGAAGTACTATCAACATTCTCAGGATTTGAGTTTGTGTAAACTGATTATTAGGAATTAGCGTGAGGGATAGAAACTAGCTACCGTGTAGCGTGTATAGCCCGACCCGGAGTGTAGCGCAGGGGGACGCACAAATAGTATAAAATTCTAATGCAAGGCTAGTTCCAAAAGAATTGTATCTCTTGGTTGCAAATGATATCATCGCTATAATAACCCATCTTGAAATCATGCTGCCATTGATATCTCCAATCAACTATACTTGTTGTACTAAATACAATACAAAACCCGAACAGCAGTAAAAACACACCCCATATCCTGCACGCCAATCGGTTAATTGGAATGTTTAAACGCTTTATCCCCAATAATAGAATATATAGAATTACGGTCCAAAAAAGCATATTTCCTATAAAACCTAATATATATAACTCTCCTGATAAAGAATTGACCCAGGCATTACTGGTTCTATAAATAAAAGGGAAACCATAAAAACGTGGCCCGCCATCCTCGTATTGACACGTATACTTAAAAGAAACAAGTTCTAAAAAAACCAAAGCTGGACTACAAAACAAACTCCATAATAGTTGTTTCATAGCTCTATAATTATGCGACCAATTTTTGGTTAATTCTACTAGAAGCCAATAATGAAGCGATAAAACCTATAATCGTAATCGTAAGAAAAACAACAATAAAACTAACCGCTGTGATGCGTGTCGGATATGGTAACGATGGTGTAATCATTAATAATCCAAATTGCTGTTGTAACGCAATAAGAATAAACCCTAATGCTAGCCCCAATAAAGCTCCTAGTATCGTCATAAGAGAGCCTTGAAACAAAAATATTTTTCTAATATTGGGCAAAGAAGCTCCGACATTATATAATGTTTTTACATTACTTTTCTTATCTATAATCATCATAATAATTGCTCCTGCCACATTAAACAAAGCAATAATGGCAATCAATGTAATAATGAGATAAGATACCAGATTTTCGGTGTTTAGCATTTTATACAAGGTATCATTAAGCTGTATCCTGTTTTTTATGATTACCTGATTATCAAAAAGAGATTGAAGTTCTTGAACAACCGATGTTTCATTGGCTTGTTTCTCTAATTTTAACTCTACGTGGGTAACTTTGTCTTTGGGCAGTTCTAGCAAAGTACGTGCTAAACCCACTGTAGCAAAAATGTATTTTTGATCCAATTCTTCGTTTACACTATAAATCCCAATATTTACAGCTTTTTGTGACCTAAACCCTTGAGAAGGGTCATTGATGAGTCCTTTGCCTGGTTTTACCACATAAATACTAAGCAAATTGGTGTAGGTTTGCTCGACACCCATACTGAGTTCTCTGCTAATACCATTACCAGCAACTACCTGAAAATCATTATTACTGATCCAATCACCATAGGCTAAAATACTATCCGTTTTTATGACATTACTGTAATTAGTATCTACACCTTTGATAAAGGCCGTTTTTTTCTTATCTCTAAACTCCAAGAAAACACGTTCTTCAACAATTTCAGAAAAATGAGCGACTCCTTCTAATTGGCTCAGTTTTTTCTTTTGTGCATCATCAAAAGTAAATGTTTTTCCGCTTGACGGGAAAATTTTAAGGTCAGGATCAAAATATGACGAAAACTGAAGACTAAAATCCTTAAGCCCTGCAAATCCCGATAGCACTATGAATAATGCCATTGCACCAATCACCACTCCTGCAGCAGCTATCCCAGTAATGATGTTTATAGCATTACTGCTTCCTGGAGAAAATAAATATCGTTTAGCAATGTATAATGAGAAGTTCAAATCTTTATTTTGTGATAAAGATAACAGAAATTGGCTTTATCCTAAGCTATTTTAGAAAAGTCCCAGTACTATTTATTTCTTTTTTCGCCTTTCGAGAAGATCTGGGTTTTGAATCGGGTTTTCTTCACCTTTAACCGCTTTTTCGATATTAGAAATATACTCTAGAGAGTCATCTATAAAAAAAGATAGTTCTGGCATGCGTCGCAACTGATTTTTGGTTCGCAGTGCTACCTGATGTTTGATTTGAGATTTAACAGCATTAACTTCTTTTAATACTTTCTCTCCCTCTTGATGCGGGAACACACTCATATATACTTTACCTATCGATAAATCTGTGGTGACGCTCACTTTGGTTACAGAAACTAAAATCCCTTGTACTCCAGCTTCACGTAATGCCTGTTGTATTACATCTGCAACATCGCGTTGTAATACTCCTGCAATTTTTTTCTGTCTGTTTGTTTCCATGATGCAAAAATACATATTAATTGTACTTTTACGACATAGAGATAAAAGTATATTCTGAAATGAGCCATCCCAACCAAGTTGTTACCAACCGAAGTGTTCAATGGCACATTCCATACTTGTACTGGGCATAGTCGAAGTATGACAATTAAAAACCATAAAATAAAAAAGAACAGATGAATCATATCAATAAAATAGAACATCTGGGTATTGCGGTAAAAGATATAGATCAAGCCAATGCCTTATATGAAAAACTTTTAGGGGTACCTCCTTACAAACAGGAAGAAGTAAAAAGTGAAGCTGTAATCACTTCTTTTTTTAAGGTTGGTGAGAGCAAAATAGAATTACTGGCCAGTACCGATGAAGAAGGTCCTATTGGTAAATTTATTGCCAAAAAAGGAGAAGGGATTCATCACATTGCTTTTGATGTAACTGATATTGAAAAGGAGTTAGACCGATTAGAAGAAGAAGGATTTCAACTCATTAATAAAACTCCAAAACCGGGAGCCGATAATAAGCTTGTTGCTTTTATACATCCAAAAAGTACCAATGGAGTGTTAGTAGAACTATGTCAAGAACGTTCTTGATCCTTTTTAAAGCGGTATAACTGCTTAAAAACAGTAAGACAAAGGGGCTTTAGTTTTGAAAAATGTCGAACATTTAAAATTATAGAAAGAAATGTTTGGCGTGTTTATGTCAAATCCTTAAATTTGCCCTCCGTTTTAGGTCCCATAGCTCAGCTGGTTAGAGCACCTGACTCATAATCAGGGGGTCCTTGGTTCGAGCCCAAGTGGGACCACCTTAATTTTCAAAGAGTTACGATAAATTAATTTCGTAACTCTTTTTGTTTTTATACAGATCACCTAAAATTTGCTCGGTTTTTGCTCGGTTTTTATGGTTTAATACGGGTCTAAACAGGCTTATTCAATAGTTTATGATGTATAGGGAAAGATTCTTGAGTTCTTCTTTTCACAATAAATTCTGATAGTTTTATCACTTCTTTGACGTAATTGAAAGTAGGGCCAACCCTAATATAAATACTACAGGTCCAGAAAACAGTAATACATACAGACCTGGCCAATGCAATATTTTAAACATAACACCTAAGAAGAAAAGTAGTATCCCAAGGATAATGAATGGTACTCCAAACACTTTAATCCAATTCATCGATGTTTTGAATTTTAGTTTTCTCTATGCTCTAACCACCTCAACGCTCTGTTGTATGTTGTTTTAGAAAACCCAAATTTTTGACAAACATCATCCATTCTTAATCCTGGGTTTACGTTTATATTATTTTTAATTTCAAGAGTTTTTTGAATAGATTCATTTTTGGGTCTACTATGTCTGCCTGATCCCACTTTTTATGTATGATACTTCCTGTTTTGTAAACCTTTTACATTAAAAAGGATATCTTCATTTTCTAGAAGCTCAATTCCTTTTTTGGTTTTGAGTATTCTAGAGGTTAAAGAAGCATTTTTTTATCATGCTCGTGGATATAGTTATAGACAAAAATTGAAACCTCGAACTTTTTATAATGCTACAGAAATACTTACTTTCCCATCAAGTCACGGATAATAAGTTGTTCTTTTTTAATAAAATTTTCTACCTCTAGTTTAGCCTTCTTAGATCTCGATGGTTTTTTGTGTTTAAGACTATCTTGCCAATTTTTCTTGGCTAAAAATTCAACAAGAGCTGCTATTTCATCTTTAGTAGCCAGACATAGTTGAAAATTGTATTTATTTTTAAGATTATTGTCATTATCTCATTTGTTTTTGACCACGATAAATATTTTAATAATAAGTGTTGGGCTTAAATTCAGGACGATAAGTAATCGGATTATTCCATTTTCATAATAGAGCTATTGGTCACATAAAATAGGCCAACCTATTTTGGTCCTATAGAATTGTTCTAAACAAACCCTGAACAATTTACTGTCTTCATAATTATGTATCTTGGATAGATCTAAATATTGAAAAGTCCATTCATAATCCTTTAATTCTTCTAATTGATAAATCGCTAAACAGGCTGTGCCCTTAGATCCTTTAAAATGCTCAGATGCTCTCTGTCTTAGACAATACGAGTGCCCACTATATACAACATATTCATCGTTTTCTTTTTGTCTAATCCTTAAGTTTTCTGGAAGTTTGTTTGTGTTTTTTATTTTATTCGAAATATTATAATGTTTAGGATCTTTTCGTAAATGAATTTCTTCCAAAACTTCTTTTGGGGTTGAAGTTAATATATTATAAAGCCCTGGCTTTCTTGGAACCTCTTTCAAAATATCTTTTATTCTTTCCAAATCCATTTTTATTGTATACCATGGACTTTCTAATATTTTTTCAATGTTCATCAATTATTGCTTAATTGAACTTTTATTTTTTAAGAGAAATTACGATCTTAAATAGAAGGTAGACCTAATCCTTTGAGAAATTCATTATGTTTATCTCTGGCTTTTGTCACTCTTTTTTCGATGTCTTTCAATTGAACATTAACCTTTTCCAGGTCTATTTTTTCTTCTGGTTTAGCTGTACTTATGTAACGCGAAATATTTAGATTGAAATCATTTTTTTCAATTTCTTTCATTGATACTCTCCGAGCATATCGTTCTACTTTATCAGGACGATTTTGGTAGGTTTCTACTATTTTCAGAATATCATTTGGGTCTTCTTCGGTTCCTTCTCCATCACGTAAGATATTTTGACGTTTCTCTTTCTTGTAATGTTCACTGGCATTTATAAATAATACATCATCTTCTCTTTTACATTTCTTCAACACCAATATACAAACAGGAATTCCTGTTGAGAAAAACAGGTTTGATGGAAGTCCAATTATGGTGTCAATATGATTGTCTTTTAGCAGTTTTTCTCTTATGCGAGATTCTGCACCACCTCTAAATAAAACTCCGTGAGGTAAAATTATGGCCATTGTTCCTTCTTCACTTAAAAAATGAAAACCGTGTAATAAAAATGCAAAATCTGCCGCTGATTTTGGTGCCAACCCATAATTTTTAAATCGAAAATCTTCGCTCATAGTTTCCGATGCATCCCAACGCAAACTAAAAGGCGGATTGGCTACAATGGCATCAAACTCGTACTTCTTTGCTGGATTCATTTCGTTTAAAATATCCCAGTCGTTTTTTAAAGTATCACCGTGAAATATTTCAAATTCAGAATCTTTAACTCCGTGAAGAAGCATATTCATTCTAGCCAAGTTGTAGGTAGTTATATTTTTCTCTTGTCCGTAAATTCTATTTATAGTCCCCCCACCAGGTTGGTTTTCTATTTTGTTCTTTACGTTTAAAAGCAACGAGCCAGAACCACAAGCAAAATCGAGTACTTTATTAATTTTTTTCTTTTTACCTGCTTTTGGATTTTGACTATCTAAAGTCACTATTTCAGATAGAATAGTAGATAATTGCTGTGGTGTATAAAACTCTCCTGCTTTTTTACCTGAACCTGCTGCAAATTGACCAATTAGATATTCGTAAGCATCTCCAAGTGTATCGCTATCTGTATCAAAATCTTGTATTCCTTCTGCGATTTTTGTAATAATCTTACAAAGCTTTTCATTTCTAGCTTCATAGTTCTTTCCTAGTTTTTCTGAATCTAGGTTAATCTCTGAGAACAAACCTTTAAAAGCACTTTCAAAAGATTCATTTTCTATGTATTTAAACCCTTTTTGAAGTGTTTTTAATAAATCTTCGTGCTGTCTTCTTGCAAGTTCTGAAATACTACTCCACAAATAATTTGGCTCAATGACATAATGCACTTTTCTGCGCATTTGTTTCTCGAACTCAATTACGAATTCTGGATTTTCTTTATACCAAATAGAAAGTGGTGTACGTTTATCGTTTTCCTCTAATGTTGGATAATCAGGACCTAATTCTTTTTTTACAGAAGCCTCATAATTATCTGATAAATAACGTAAAAAGAGAAATGATAGCATATAGTCACGGAAATCATCCGCATTCATAGCTCCTCTAAGCTCATTGGCTATTTTCCAAAGGGTTTTGCCTAATTCTTCTTGTTTTTGTTGTGCTGTCATTCTTGTACAGTTTCAATTTCTTCGTTAAAGATTTCAGGTAAATAAAATTCATATTTCTCTAAAAATCCATTGAATATTCTTTTAAATAAATCTTTGTTATCTGCTCCCATTTCTCTTGGGTCAAATATTGAATACTTTCCGTGACTAAATAGATTTAATGCTCGCTCAAAAAGCACTTCGTCATCTAATCCGTAAATACATTTGTCAATCTTGTCATAACCGAAAAAACTTGCGGTTTTTTCCAAAACACTTCTTAATGTATTAAAATGATGAGTATAAATATTGTCTGATGCAACAACTTGTTTAAGTTGACTTATTATTGCGATATGATGAAAAAATGGTACATCTCCTGTGTCTTGAAGTGTATAACTTTCAGAATCTTTAATATGCAAATAGTAGCTTTTGTTTTTTACTTTTCTTCTTAGTTCATTAAACATTACATTAAAGAAAAGACTATGATGTGTTGATACTACTGTTTTTATTTTATTATCCTCTCTTTTAATTAGATTACCCAAATCGCAAGCCACAGCAACAGCTTTATTTTCATCAAGTGAGGAAATTGGGTCGTCTATGTAAATATACTTTACCCAATTGTAAGCTCCTGTATCTTCTTCGCTATTTACTTGGTCAATAGCTACCTCACAAATGGCAATAAAAAAGCACCAAATAAATAGGTTTTCTTCTCCTCTTGATATTTTAATGTTCTCAATCGTTTCTTCATTTCCTTCCTCATTTATGATACTACGAGAAAAAACAACGGTATAATTATCATAATCAATTATAAAACTCAGGTTGACATAATTCTGAAAAAGTGAGCCAATTTTGGTTTCCATTTCTAATTCCTGTAATCCATCAAAAAAAGCAGAATCTTTATTAAAAGTTAAAACTCTATCTCTGTCATTATCAAGGTCATTATTCCATACAAAAAGGTCTTCTGTAAACGCGTTGAAGTATAGTGTGTCTCTTGGTGGGTTAGCTGTTTTACCCATTTCTTTAAACTCCATTGACAACCTTGTTTTTCCAGTACCATTATGAGCAAAGAAAAGTATCAATCTTTTTTCGGGACGATTATCTCCTATGAGGTCTTTGCGAAAATGAGTAGCAACCTCTGTAAGTGTATTAAAGTTGGTTATCGTACTCATATTACTAAACTATTTACATTTGGAAATAACTGTTGCATCAGACCTTTTTTATGTTTTTTTAAAGCTTTAATTTTATGGATTTGTGATTCTATTAATTCATCTGCTGTTGAAATACAATTCGCTATTTTTTGTTGCTCTTTTTTGTTTGAAGGCAACAATACTTCACATTTTCTTAGTTCATCCATATTAATTTTACAAGGTGCAGCTTTCAACAATGACCTTCTTAGTATTTCATTTTGAAACCTGCTTGATTGGATATAAGCTTGTAGATAATAAGAGTCAAATTTCTCTGATTTTTTTACAACTGCTAGAGTTACGTAAATGCTGAATTCGTATTCCCAATCAACAACTTTTGGTGTTCCAATATTGCCTATTCTTGTAATTAGGACATCTCCAAATTCAGGTTTATTGTTACGAGTTTCATATAAATAATCCTCTCTTGATATATATTTGTTCTTACGACCGCTTATAAGATTTTCGACACTAAAAAAAGGAATACCTTTCTTAGTATATTTTGGGGTTTGGTGAGTTCCATCAAAAATTGAGGATGAAATTTTATTTAAAGTTGAAACTTCCCAGTCTCTATCATTTTTAAACTCCGGAAAACGAAATTGTGGCTTAGATTTACCTTCGATAGGAAATAGCTGTTGTAATAATCCTTTTTTGTGGTCTTTTAAATGGTCTAATTTTTCAATTTCTACTTTTAATATAGCATCTAATGAAGAAAGGCAGTTGACTATTTTTTGTTGTTCAGAAAAGCTAGGTAAATATATTGGCATTTCTGTAATCATTGCTCTTCTTACCGAATCAACAGAATTTTTTGCACTTAGTTGCATAACTCTACGATAGAAATGCTCTGAAAAGTAATAATAGACAAATTTACCAGATACTTGATTTTTGAAATTAAATAAACAATATACTCTTTGGTGATAATCAAATTTTCCTATTATGTAATGATATATTTTTCCAACACCAACGCCATCTCCTGATGTTAGTATAGCTTCTCCATCAAAAGAAAATGAATTTATTTTTTCAATTGTTTGAGATCGAACAAAAAATGGATACTTTCCATTATTAATTTTGTCTTGCGTATCCTTACCTCCAGTATTTACATTTGCAATATCCTCTATTGTTAGTGCTTTCCATTCCCTATCGTTTTCGAATTCTGGAAAACGAAATGCAGGAACTAATTTCTGTTTTTCGTTATTCATAAGCATTCAATCCTGCTATTTCACGCCCTTGGGCTAGTTTATTTAATAGAGGCACTAAGTCTTCCATTAATGCCAATTCTTTCACTCTACGGTCTTTCCATCCTAATTCTAATGGTGCTAATAAATCTGTGAGTTTTTCGCCATCAAATAGCATTCGGTTCATAATTTCATCTATAAACGCTTTTAGACTATCAATTTCCAATCCGTGTTTTATAGCTATGTCTATTAACTCTTTTTCTACTTTTTCGTCTTTAAAGGTTTGATAACCTTTACGTATGTCGCTTTCAGTTAAGCCTGTACCAACTTCTAAGGTTTTTATGTAGGCAATAATATCTTCTCGCTCGTCTATTAAGTTGGCACTAGAGCTTAATAGATTAATCAACTGCACACGCGTCATCTTTTGTTTAGATGGTTTGTCTTGCGTGTATTTGGCTATTAAACCGATAATGTAATCATAATCTATAATTGCAGAAGAGAACAGTACAAACTCAAAATCTAATTGCTGTACTTCTTTTGGTGCATCTGGCTTGTTTTGTATGTCGCGTAAAAGTTTTGCGGTATCTAAATAATTACTTTTAAAAGAACGGAAATCATCTGTTGGCAATAATGCTTCAATGGATTCTGCTTGTGTGTCTTCTAAGTCTGTATATTGGTCTAGTTGCGTTTTTAAACGTTGTACTTCTTTAAAGGTATTTATGAACTGTGCACGCGCTTCATCTCCTTTTAGATTACTCACTTCAGATGGTGTGCATTCTAGACCATTAGACTCCATAAAGCCTTTTAGATTTGCAACTGCTTCTTGGTATTTTACAATTACTTTTGGTGCGGCATCTACCACCCAAATTTCTTTCGGGTTATCTACATTAGCTCCAGAAAAAAGCACCATTGCTTTATCAACCGCTTCTTCCTGTTGTCTAAAATCTAAAATATTACCATAAGGTTTGGTGTCGTTGATAACACGATTTGTACGAGAAAAGGCTTGAATTAAACCGTGATATTTTAAATTTTTATCTACGTATAATGTGTTTAGGTATTTAGAATCGAAACCAGTCAACAACATATCTACTACGATCATCACATCAATTTTGTCTTTGTGAGGTACATCTTTGTATGGGTATTTTTGAAACTTTATGCGTTGCTGAACATCTTGATAATACCCGTCAAACTCATTTATTCTGTGATTTGTACCATATTGATAATTATAGTCTTCAATAATCTTGGTTAACGCTTCTTTCTTTTTATTCGGTTCTACTTCGTTATCCGCTTTTTCTTGTGGTAAATCTTCTTGTATTTGTTGAATGTCTTTATCTCCTTCTGCTGGTGGCGAAAAAACGCAAGCAATATTTAAAGGGCGATACTCTTCATTTTTTTTAATTTCCTCAGTTTGTAGGCCCTTAAATAGTGCGTAATACTGAATCGCATCATTTATGGAAGCTGTTGCCAAAACACTATTAAAACGTCTGTGATGTGTTGCTTTGTCGTGTTTGTTGATTATAGCATTTACAACTGCTAGTTTATGCAAATCACTTCCTGTAGTAACAACGCCATCAGGTTTAAAATAGTCGATATGAAAACGCAATACATTTCTATCTTCTATCGCATTTGTAATCGTGTAAGAATGCAATTCTTGTTGAAAAACGTCTTCGGTTGTTTTATATGATGCTTGTTGTCCTTCAATGGTTTTATAAGTAGCGTTTTCTTCAAAAATAGGTGTTCCAGTAAATCCAAAAAGTTGAGCTTTTGGAAAGAAGTCTTTTATCGCTTTATGGTTTTCTCCAAACTGTGAGCGATGACATTCATCAAAAATGAAAATAACACGTTTATCTGCTAGAGGTTCTAGACGTTCTTTGTAGTTTTTAGTGTTTTTTGAATCTAATGCTAAACCCAGTTTTTGAATGGTCGTTACAATAACTTTATCTGCATAATCTGTAGATAACATACGATTGACCAAAGTTGCAGTATTCGTGTTTTCTTCAACACTACCTTCTTGGAATTTATTGAACTCTTGACGTGTTTGTCGGTCAAGGTCTTTTCTGTCAACAACAAATAAGCATTTCTCGATATCAGGATTGTCTTTTAACAGCGTAGATGCTTTAAAAGAAGTTAATGTTTTTCCACTTCCTGTGGTGTGCCAGATATATCCGTTTCCTCTATTTTGGTGTATGCAATCTACAATAGCTTTTACCGCATAGATTTGATAAGGCCGCATCACTAATATTTTTTGCTCACTCGCAACCAAAACCATATAGCGACTAATCATTTGGCCAAGTGTACATTTGGTCAAGAACTTGTCGGTAAAGTCGTCTAAATGATTGATTTTTTTGTTGTCCTCACTAGCTAATGTATACACCGGTAAAAACTGTTCATCTGCATTAAAAGCGAAGTGCTCATTATTGTTATTGGCAAAATAGAATGTTTTCGATTTATTGCTGACTATAAATAGTTGCATAAAACACATTAACGAGTTGGTATATCCGTTTCCTGCGTCATTTTTATAGTCCACAATTTGTTGCATTGCCTTATTAGGACTTACTTCTAAGGTTTTTAGTTCTATTTGAACAACAGGAACGCCATTAATAAGGATAATAACATCATATCGATGATTGCTATTTATTGTGTTTATGCGAAGTTGGTTGATGACTTCAAAGTCATTTCTACACCAATCTTTGATGTTTACCAGTGTATAGTGTAACGGTGTTCCATCTTCGCGATTAAAAGTATTTGTTTTTCGCAGATAGTTAGCTGAAGTGAAAACATCAGGGTTTACAATTTCTTCTCTTAATTTATCAAATTCGGAATCTGTTAAGTTTACTCTATTAAGAGCTTCAAATTTTGCTCGAAAATTTTGCTCTAGAGCATTTATGTCTCTTATATCAGGACGATAGGTGTATTTTAAATCAGTTAATCTACTGATTAATTCATCTTCTATTTGTTGTTCTTTAGTCATTTAATATTAGCTCAATAGATCTTAAGATTTGATTTTCAGTAGTTTTTACTCAACCAAGAACTCGATAGTGATAAAAGTGTTAGAGTTTTTTATAACAACAACTTTCCCTTCAGTTCTATTCTCTGATTTTGTTTTGCCAAGATATTTATTAAATTTAATATTTCGTAAAATAATACAAAAAACGCTGATTTATATCATAGCTGAATTGATGAACATAAATTTCATATCCATTATTTAGTTAATAAAAACTTTTTACTTTTTTAAATTCTACTTGAGCTACAGAATATTATCTTTTGCCTTAGCAGATGAAAAAAATAACTCATTGATTATTAGTGTTTCAATTCTGTAAACGCTACAGTAAAGCATTAATTTTGAGCATGTTATAATAATAATTCGATCTATTATTCTAATGAAGAAAACCAATGTTATCAATAAAAATAGTGAATTAACTACTGTTCCGCACACTCAATTTCAAGGAAAAGTAAATTTGGCTCGCATAAAGCTAATAGCACTTTTTATAAGCACTTTATGAAAAGTACAGTCAGTAACCTTTTGAGAAGCTAGCTATTCTGCTCAAACAGGCTTATCTCTAAGACGTATTCACTGTTTTATAGCCAATTATTCACTACAGGCAGACTTGATTGTTAAACCTACTATGGTACGTTTAATAATGACATCTATTTTTAATTTTGCTAAGGCACCAAGATATTCATCATATTTCTACACTTGCGTTTCAAATATTGATTCTTAAGCTATCTCTACAGCACCCATAATTTCTTTACTGAATATATTGTATTTGATTCCTGTAATCCCATAGCGGTTTTTAGAAGTAACTGAATAGTTATTTCTGAAGGAATCATCGGCTCTTACCACTTCGATATTAATACCGGCATCAAAAAGTGGAGCTGTTCCTCCTCTGATTGTCTTTTGAGTAGTACGTTGAAAAATCACAATGAAAATGGTATCGGGATTCTCTTTTCGGAGCTTATCAAAATCTTGCGAGGGTAACCCAGTTTTGTTCCAACTATCAATAATGATTACATCAAAACTTTTGGTAGCATCTTGAATCGTTTTATATCCTTCAGGTAACTGGTCTGCTATAAAAATCTGGTGTTGATTTTCCGGTTGGAGGTACTCTTTTTTCATTCTAGTAATCAGGTCAGATCTACTACCTATTTCTAAAGAAAAAATAGCAATCTTATGCCCAATCTCCGCAAATGCATCTGCTAGTTGGTAGGTAAACCTTGTTTTTCCGCCTCCTTGGTCTCCTTCGACAGTTATTGCTAGTTCAAACTTCTCCAGGTCACCTAATAGTTCTCCCAAAGCCCCATTAAGCCTAAAGGTATTTTTATTGGTTCCCTGAGATTGCTCATTCATAGGAGAAAATAATGATGTTGTTTCTACAGGACGTATATCTAATTTTAAATTCACGCCATTTAATCCGGATAAAGTTTTAACAATCTTTCTAAGCTGCCTTAGCCATTTTCTATTAATTACAATTTTAATTTCTTCTTTTAGAATTAGCTTATTATGCTGTAAAATCAATCTATCCTGAATTTGCATCAAATGATCTGCTACCGGTGAGTCCCTACTAATCTCTTTTTTAGAAATTGCTTTCTGTAGATCAAAAATGTAGCGTTTCAAATCATCTCTGGTTTGAATAGTTCTATGCATATCCAGAAATCGTTTTATAAAATCAATTTCGATTACTGAAATCCCATGTAAAGTATCCATATCAACCCCTTCAGGTAGATGAGCATTCAGTTTCTTTAGATAAATATCTATAGTTTCTTTTATAATAGGTTCACTTTGATAAAAGTCCCTGGCATCCATAAAAAATTGATGACCTTCTTGTAAAATTTTAGGGAGTTGTGTAACATTTATATGAATAATCTCTTGATTATAATTCTCAAATGAAATGGCTTGTTTTTTCATAAAACAATACTAATACCTGTAGCTTTCCCGGTTTCGGGATCGTTCTGTTTCGTTCTGGATGAGAACTAATTTTGTAAACGTAGTTTTAAGGCTCTTGATCTTATCCTAATTCTTTCTAAATCCGGAATACCATATAGATTTGATACTGTTTTTTGGATATCATAATTTGCTGTAAGTACTTCAGTTTTCTTCTTTTTCGTTTGTTTCGTTACTGCTATCCTTTTTTCTACAGAATGTTGAAACCATTTGTTTTTCGTTCTATACTTCTCAAGTATATCTGAGGGATAGCTGCTCAATAAAAACTTTCCCTTGATTTTACTTATAACCTCCAATAGTTCTTTAAAGTCGTGTTCCGAATATCCTTTATAATGCCCCATATCAGAATTAAAATAGGGTGGATCGATATAAAAGAAACTTTCTGGAGTGTCGCGGCTCTCAATAACCTTCAGAGCATCATTACATTCTATATCGACAAGATCCAGACGATTACATATCTCTTTGGTAAATGTCTGCTTTTTATTAAAAATTGTTTTTGAAATTCCATTAGATTGTCTCTCGTAAGCATAGCCACCAAATATTCTTGCAGAAAAACTCATATTGGTTTGTACCCAAAATGCCCAGGCTCTTTTTATTTTATCCTTTTCCTTATCCCTTCTAAGAATCTCTGCAGCTTCCTTATGTAATTTTCGACTATGGGGTGTGGCCTGGATTAACTTATTAAGTTTCGGAAAATCTTGTTTACATACCTGGTAAAAGTTGACCACATTACCATTGAGGTCATTAATCACTTCTACAGCACTAGGCTCCTTTGCAAAGAATACTGCTCCACCACCAACAAAAGGTTCGCAATACAAATTATGCTTGGGAATTAAAGAAAGAATAAGCTTAGTTAATGCTTGCTTACCTCCATAATATGTAATTGGTGTTTTGGTTGTTTTTCCCAGACCGTTTAAAGGTGAGATAATCATTGTTTTTTAGACAATGATATTGGATTTCTAAATATTCGTTTCGGATTGGTTCTTAATGATCTTAAGAATTAATACTTTCTATATTTGCAAGCCTTTATTGAAGAGATGCTTTACGAAAATTATTTAATCTCTGATCAAACGTACAATTTGTTAGACATTATTTCCCGCGTTATATGGGCTTCTGTTTTAGGACTTTTCGGTAATAAGTTCTACCAACTGGAAGCGGATAGAAAAATCTCAAGAGTAATAAACGCGAATCTTTCAGAACGAGAAACAGAAGCCAAATTAGGCAAAGTTGGAGGAACTACGCTGACTCCACATTTAATATTAGTATTAATTATTGGTATCCTAATGTATTTGTTTCATCAAGGCTATTTAGATAATTATTAATAGTTATGGCTCCCCCAGCCGCTCAAACAAAAAACGTACGACTTCAGGTCTAAGAAGCTTAGTTCTTTTTTTATATCCAAACTGTTCTAATTCCTCAAGGTAAATATGAATCCAGGAAGAGAAGGTTTTAGTGCAAATATTGTATAATGCTGCCAACTCATATTTGTAATAGGCTTTAATCTTAACCGGTTGTTCTCCTTCAAAATAAATAGGTTGTAATCTAGTTTCCTTCATGATCATTAGTTCTTTTAAACGTTTCTTCATTAATCAATTCTTCTCCGAGACAGTTTCCAATAAATCCACCGATCAAAATAAAAGGATAAGTTTCTTTTGGGGAGTATTTTTTGGCAACGATAAACCCTAACATACTCCCTATTAATGCTAATCCTGCTTTTTTTGTATTTTTCGATAGCTTCATGTTCTAATTCATTCGATTCAGTAACAATAACCCACCTGTAGTGGCTAATACTCCCCAGGCTATATAACGAAATCGTCTTCGACGCTCATCCCTAAAATCCACTAGAGTTATCGTGTAAGAATTCCCGTAACGATGACGATGTTCCTTAGCCATATTCATAAAACGATTAAAGTCTTCAGCATTGGCAAATACCAGACAGCCTGCTGAAAAGTCATCAATCACTTTGGTGATCCCTTGTTTTCTTGCTCTATGAATATTAATTCCAAACTTTCCGGTATCTGTAATTCCAGACTCAAACCATTTAAACAATCCTCTGCGCTGATAATCCCTTATAATGGTTACCGGAGCTTTTTGTATCAGTGCAGGGTAGACTCCTCTATGCAGACCTACACTATAGGCATCTTTATATTGGCCTTTCTTTAAAAATGCCGTCCCTTGTGGATGTATTGGATTTTCTAACCAATACTGTCCTGGATCCGTAGTAGCTTTAAAGATATGGTAGACCCATTTTCCCTGATCATTGGTATAGAATACATGAATCTCATCATCAAATTGATTACTTCGAACAAAACGACTTCTATACCCAACAATATTCAACCTATAAGGTTGTCTGTAAATTTCGTACCCTTTGCTTTGTAATATTTGTAAACTCTTGGCAAGCATTATTAAAATATTCTTATTTAATTGGTCGTCGGTCCTACCGACCCGACGAAGTTGGATACTGCCCATACCTGTTTTTTTAATCGACGTTTTCTATATACCCCATCACCTTCCCGTGATCCATTGGTATTGGTATTCCCTTCTACAGTGGTAATCCATGTCGCCCCCCATTGATCGACAAAACCAATATGTGCCGGTCGATTAAGGTTAGGATACCAGATCATAAAAACATCGCCCGTTTGTGGCTTTTTCTTTAGAAATTTTCCTCGCTCATAAATACGATTACTCATTAAAGCATAGCTGGGAACCCAGCCGCTTACCGGGGCATTGACCCCAGCGTTTTGGTAACACCAGCTTACAAAAGCTGCACACCACGCATAGCCCGGATCAAGCCCAACGCTGGCCAAATACATCGCTACATGGGCTCCTTGATTATCTCCACCAGTTTCACGCACTCCCACTTGGGAATCATACAATTCTTTGACACATTTTCTTAGCTCCATTTCTTCTAAAGTTTCCTTATTAGAGATTAAGGAATCTACAGTGTCCTGGCTAAAAAGGCTACTGCAAATAAAAACGCAAAGAATATAGAGGTGGATAGTTTTAGTTTTTGCCATGGGGTTATGGTTTTAAAGTCTTCTCGAAAATATTGGTCCAGATACTGTTCTGAAGTGGGCCAGATAAGTTTCATAAGGATACGAACAATCCCATGAAGTATAAAGATCCCAATGATGGCAAAGAGATAGACCTGGAATACCCCTGCATCATACATTCCTGCTGTTGGATCGATCCAGCGCAGGAATACCGCACTATGAATCCAAAGAATAAGGCCTACTGCCAATGAAGATAATTCTCTCCATATAACAAAGTATCCACACAGTGGATTTAGTTTGTTAAGCGTCTTTTTAATCCATTCGGTTATTGTCTTCATTATTTTTTATTTTTTCAATTTTACGTTTACATTGACGATAGGTTCTTGGTAGGCGCATAGACGGTCTCTCCCGATTGAGTAAGAATTTGTGTCATTTCATCATGAATGCCAGTAATATAACCCACTACAGTATTGGGTACTAGTTCAGGAACAATAAGGGATCCATCTTCAGCTTTGAGTAAGGTTGGCCTTTCTGCTATAGCCAGATTCCATTCCTGTTCAATTTGATCATTCATTTGATCAAAATTTCTAAGAGTACCTAAACTTGGAATAAACCATACCCCACGTGCATTTTGTTTGAGTCCCATTCTTCTAAACTCTGCTCTTATTTTTACCTTCTCCAGTTCTTTGGATTTAAACGCTACACTCAATAGTGCATTGACTAATGAGGTTACCCGAGTTCCAAGTATCCTTACATTTTGAAAAAATACACTCACCTGTTTATATTGATTAGGAGAGCTTATCTTCTTAAGTCCCATAAGAACCCCAAACAGATTTCGTTTGTTGGCTGCATCGATCAATTCTTTGGCAACAGCTCCCCAACTCCCAAAGGAGGCATTCGTATTCTTGCCCACCAGTGAGGTAAACGTACTTTGTGTTATCACTGAAGGGAATCCGGCAGCTCGCAGAGCACGCAGGGTTCCTGTGCCAAATATCCCATCGGGTTTGCCATTTCTAAAACTGGTCTCTTTAATGATGAGTGCTGGCTGTCCTCCTTTCTGCACTAATGCATTTTGTAAGAGTTGCACTAAGGAACCTCGCGCTCCTTTTCGAAGTGGAAAACTGCTCGGTGATGCCACAGGAAGTGTAGGAGTAGTTACAATATCTCCAGGGGTTATTGGGGGTATGGGATCTATTGTACCTCTAGTAGTGACTCTTCGATTTCTAAAGTAATTGTAAGCAAGATATCCACCACCAATAAGAGCAGCAATCCCAAGGCCATACATGACATATTTCTTTTGATCTTTTTGGGTTTTCCTACTTTTATTTTTGATCTGTCGCTTTGCGAGTGTTTGCGTTTTCATAGCTTATGTTTTTGAATTGATAATCTCCAGGGCAATGGCATACTCCTGTGTGGATAGTTCGCTTTTTAAATCAGCAGAAAGGTTGTTTTTATATAAATCTTTATATGCACGTAGCACTTTTCTCATCAGAGAGGCTGAAGGTACTTGCTCCAATATGCGATATACCATCTCTTCATCTGTACCCCATCCAAAGGCGTTGTCATTTTCAAAGGCCATTTTAAGCTGGGTAGCAAAACTGGCTGGATTGCCTTCTTGTAAAGCCAGACGTTCCCGATTATTGCGCTTAAACTTCCCAATCAAAGCCCGTACTCCAAAAAAAGCTCCTAATCCCAATCCCGCTGTCAATAATACCGTGGTCACTTTAGAAGTAATCCTTGCTTTTGGCTTGTCTTTTATTGCTTGCATTGCAAGCGCTGCTGCGGGTAATGCCATAGTTTCTTTTTTTACAATTAATCTCTGGCTATGCCAGTTTCATTTTAACTAGGTTTCGGATAAAAGCATCTTTCAGGAATAGCTGTTCCATTCGAATAATCCCTTTGGCACCAAAATGTTTGTTCATCGTCTCAAAAGCTTTTTTAACCTGGTGTGCTTCTGTTTTGTCCTGTACTTCTAATCCTATGGTGATTTGTGTATTCATACTATTTTAAGGTTTCTAAGTTTTAAAGAATCAAGGTGTATTATGCTATTTTGTAGCATTATCACTGTGTGGGGTATTATTTTTTAGTTGATCTATGTAATAAGCTATTTTTTGAATTAGGTGAGTATCGTTTTTAATTTGTTCTCCGACCTGCATCATAAGCTCTATAACCTGCCCAAATTGTTCTTCTGTAAATAGTTCTCTTAAGTAATTTAGAATTTGTAATAAATGATCTTGGTCCTGGTTTATTTCATTTTCCGCTGTGCCCGTGGCACTGAGGCCTAAGCTTCCCAGAGTACTTGCAATGCCATGCATCTGTTTGGGGTATTGTTTGGCTAATCCAGAGATGGCTCCGGGAAGCAAGGCCTTGCCTAATTCTACAAATCCTAATTTTTTAACTAAAGCTTCGATCTCTTCCTGTTTTGCTTCGGTTTCTTTGTTAGCTTTTTCAAGGCTTGTTTCTAATTGTTCTATCTTCTTTTTACTGGCTGTAAAAGACTTTTTGAGTTCTTCATGATCTCTTTTTTGCAATTCTTCTTGAAGCATGGAATGTACTTTATGATGTACCCCATTTAAGGTTTCTTCGCTGCTCCTGCTCATCTCTTCGAGTTTCTCCTGGAGTTTTCGGTTTTCCATAGATAACCGTTGTATAGTTAATTGGTCTTCCATCATACCGGAATTTGATCTTTTTTCACTGACCACCGGTAGTGTTCTTACCACATTTTCAGGAGGTGATTTTAATACCTCAAGCTTGGATTGCCCTTGTCCCATTTTGTATTTTACATAGGCGCTCTCACTGTGAAAGCCTAGTTGTTCCATTTCCTGGTATTGCCTGTCGTTTAATCGAACAGATCCGGGTTTTTTATGTCTTACTTCCATCATCTTTAGTTTTTAAGATCACCTGTAAAAAACGAATGGTAGCCTGCTCATCCCTGGCATTTCGAATCTCGATATGATCCCCATGCTCATAAGAGTTTTCTACAATCCCCTGGGTGTACCAATGTTCATGTCGGCCATAGTCTGATTTTACAATCAGTCCCCACCCGATATGGGTGATGAGCCAGAGTTCATTGTTCGCGTGAAACTTGAGCATTCCTTCAGCAGGAATTACAAATTCCCGATATACAATTCGGTACGAATCGTATCCTCTCTCTTTGGCCCTTCTATCGGCATATTGTATTGCAAATTCTTCCTGCATAACACCTCTTATATTTTATTGTCTCACACGTAAAGCATGATATATTACATTATTCCTACACATACTCCATCCTTTTATCACACGTGATTCGTATGATTTCAAATGCCCATTATGGACTGGATTGACTTTCGATAAGAACCCATACTGTAATCTCATAAGGATAGTTGGCTTTTCCATCATCTTCAAAGGTGGCTGTGATATAATCCGTATTTCCGGATTCATCTACTGGATTTACTCTGAAGCTTTCATGAGCCTTTTGATCTGAAAGAGCAACATCACCGTTTAGTTCGTTGTTTTCTATGTTGGAAAACTGATCTGCACAAGCGATGTGTATCTCTTTATAAAACACCCCTCTTTTTTGATGAAGGGTGAGTGTTCCTAGTATCATAATTCATTCGTTTATATGGAATCAGTAAATGAGATCGATAGCCCGGTTCCCTCCAGAGGAAGAATTCCGCTCCAGAGATAGTAGTCCTGCGGATCACAATACCCCTCCAAATTAATAGTAATTGTTTTGGGCGCTATTCCTAAAGCAAACCCATTTAAGGTGATCATCGGCTTTCGATCCAGGATAGGATGTGCAAAGTACCACCACTTGAAATCAGAAAAAATATCGAATGTAAGATCAGGCGGGTAGGGTTGGGCATACTCTTCCCCCGGATTGGTTTCTAAAAAAGAAGCATCTTGTATTTGATTGTCGGTAACTCCGGTATAATATCTTGGAGCAAAGGGGGCTTTATTACAGGTGTTTACCTTTTTAACGGTAAGCACTCCAATCACTTTAGATGTAGTAAAAGGAAGTTTGGCCGAGGCGTTTACAAATTGGTTTTCCTTTGTTATTTTAAATTGTATAGGCACAAACTTCCTGCGAACTATAACACTCTTACCGTCTTCTTTATTGTATGTCTCAATCTTACATTTCATTTTTTCCATTTTTAAATACCGCTATACGGCTTCGTGGATGAGTATGATTAGGCTTACCTTGTATCCTTCTCCAAAATCCGTACTGGGATGATCAGTATCCTGGTAGCGCACTTTCACTGATAGGTCTCCCGGTAATACCGCTCCTAAATCGAAGAATCGTTCTTTAGGAGCAACACTTAAAGAAGACATCAAGATCTTACTATCAAACCCGTCGGGGAAGAGTTCCTCGCCACCAATCTCGATACGTTGACTTCCCCTATAGTACAGCTTATCGGGATAATCCGAGATCAGCTGAAGCCCTTTGACCATTTTGGTGTGTTTAGGCAGCTCCAGGTTATCTACGGTAATCAGCTTATTGGCCTCAGAAATCCTAAAAGAGAAGGTTACGCGCGTTTCTTTGGTACTATTTTCCATCATCCAATGAATTATGCCGGAATGGTCACTGTTCCTGCCAGAACTACCTTAACCAACGTTTTCTCCGGGGCATCATCACCCAATTCGATATTGAATTCAAACTCCTCATCATCGCGAATAAATCGTGGACTCTCCAGGTAGTAGGTTCCTAGATTGGTCATCAGATTATTATCGGTCACAAATTCCTGCATCGGACGCTCATCAATGATGGTCTTTTTATTGGCCACCAGGGAAAAGACTCCATTTTGTAGGCCTGCTACCTTTTTGATACTATCAAAGTTGGTTTGCTTGATCGTTTTTTTTAGTTGGGAATCACTATCAGGCAGATCGCCATCAATCTCAGCTGCTAACAGGATAATACGGTTGCATAAAAACAATCTATCTTTCTGTAACTTGGATTGGGTGACGTTTGTGATCCCAATCTCCTTGGCATCCTGGGTTTCGAACATATCAATATTAGCCCTGTTGCCTGCAAACTTGATAGAGTAATAGGCAGCATCGGCCAGTTGTAATCTTCCATCTTTAATATCCATAGCTACCTTGACCATAGCAGGATCGTACTTTTTTGCCTGGTCTCTAAGGGAGATATGGGCATTGACAATTTCTAAAAATTGTGCTCTTGAACTTTTTTTCATGGTATTCATTGTATTATTAGTATTAAGTAGTTAGTAATGAGTAGTTAGAATATCTTTTACAGTAGTATTGAAAACTCAATACCTTGTACTAACGACTCTAATAATTTATAGCTGTCGCCTTGCGACTTAGGCTACTGCGTTGAGTTCTGTGATATCTTCTGACCCTTGTAATTCGGTCATGTCGAGGTTTCCAAAATGTATTGCCCCCATATCACCGTCCACACCCTGGGTGAAATCTTCCTGTATGTCAGCTGTGGGAATAGGTTCTCCGGCTTCTATCCGTTGGATCACATCATCAATCTCATCGGTATCAAAGTCACCTTCATCCACCATACCCGACCCCATAAATACCAGGGGACGATCTTCTAAATTCCCTAGAGAAAGTTTCTGTGCCATGGAAGGCGATAGCTTATCAAGGTATAGTTTTTTACCAATGGCCTTTAAAGAGTTGACTGCCCTGTCTTTAGCTTCTTCCAGGTTGTCTTGGATACCATCAATACCATTGGTGGTTTTCGACTTCCCTCCAAATCCATTGGAGAATGCCATTCCGACTCCTGCCGAAGTAATCCAATCTTTACCGTAGTAGGCTCCCCCGAATATGGTCAGCGCACCAAGGGCGAGGGAATACCTACCTACGGCAGAACCAGCTACCATTCCTAATACTCCTGTACTCAGGTGTTTTCCTACTTCCAGGAGACTATCTTTTGCATTTGCTTTTGTTTTCATAATTATTTAATAATGTTTAGTTCATTTCTTTGCCTTGTCGGCGCACTATATTTATCCTGTTTATTAAGGAGATTTTGTATTGGAATTATCTGACGATCTAATTTCAATTACTAAAATCATAGCAGAGCCTTGGGGATTAGTTTTTCTGGGGCTTTTCGTTTTACTGTTCTTTTCTTTTTTACAGTATGTCCTTTAGTAAATCGTCCAAGTGCATCTCTACCTGTATTTTTTTGCTTCCCTTGCTTGAGGCGTTTTCTAGGAACCCCGGAAACTGGTCTCGAAGCTTTCTTAGTATTCGATTTTACCGCTATGGCAATGGCACTTCCAGCTACCAAAACACCTGCTCCTATAAGTAACGGGGTTTTATTCCGTTCGATCCAGCTTTTCTTTTCAGCTGATGTTGTCGTATTGGTTTTAGCGGGTAGCGGTTTATTTCTTGAAATCACTGCAGGCACAGACCTTGCAGGTCCTCTTGAAATCCGGGTAGGGCGTACGCTCGTTCTTGGAATAGAACGTGGTAGAGGTTGTGGTAAAGGTCGGGGCGCAGGAGGTCTTGGAAATCTCCTTGGTTTTTGAAACAAGGTTTGTGCTTGTTGTTTGACCTGGCTTACCTGGGATACTACTTTGTTGGCTTTTCCAAAAATGTTTCCAATTTTGCTGAGTACCGTAGCCACACTAGCAACCGCGCCACTGGCAGCAGCAACTGCAGTTCCGGTAGCAACTGCTCCTAATCCATCCAGGTGTCCTTCATTATTTAAAAATGCTTCAAAAGTGTCCACATCTGATTCTACCACGAATTTTTCAAAAGGATCACTATAAAAGATCGGTTCCTCATCAATACTTCCAATGGTAAAACCACTTAATGGTACTTTGCGATCCCTGTTCCCTTTTCCGGTAAGAATAGCTTTTCTAAGGTTTCTACCTCTTCCTCCGGCCACGCGATAAATTTTCTCTGCTTTTTCTACCGCTTTTCGAAGCTTACCAAACTTGCGCATATCGACTCCCATTTTCTTGGCCTGGGTGGTACTGAGATACCCAAAGCGAAGTCGGCTGGCAACCTTCATCATATCAGACTTCATGGCCAGTAAAAATCCATTACGAAGTAAGATGGTCACCGGATTAATAAAACGATTTAAGGTTCTGACCACAGGTTTAATCACATACTTACCTACTTTTCGGGTAAACTTCTTTAATCCACGTCCAATCTTTTTAAAGAAACCTCCCAAGCCATCGATCACATAAATATTCTCTTCGCTATCGGCATATAAGATCACATTACCATCTTTATCTAAAATTTCATAAGCGATATCAGGGGCGTCATTAACGCCTTTTAGCATCAGATCAGGTTCCTGTAGGGATAGGCTTTCTGTGATCTCCATATGATCTAGTCCGCTGGCATCAAAGCCATCCAATCGGTGTAATTCCATAGGTGTTATTTTTAAGGGTCATAAGCCCGATTTATTTTTTTACGTATTTCGCTCTTTGCGCTTTTTTGGTCAATAGCTTGATGACTCCAATTCCTGCAGAAACGGAAATCACCGAGATAAGTAGGTAATTCAGTAAATTGAAATCTTTTTTAGAGGTACTCGTTTTTGCATTTTGATGTTCCTTAAACCGAAAAGGAGATACCAGAGTTCCTGAGGTTACAACCTTTCGTTTTCCTTGAGTAGATATGGAGCTTGGTGTACATTTTATCCTTGTCGTCCTATTGGGAATCATCTTCCGTAATGGAATACGTTCTTGGATTATACCATCCAGGCTGATATCCGCCGTATCAACACCACTTAACCCGGTGATATCTTGAGTATCTATGGTATCGTTAATCCCAATGTCTTTCTTTTCGGAATACGGGACTTCGTGATTGAATTTATCCGTCACACAATCAATGGTAATATGACCTCCGGGTATAGGTACAATAGGATATACATGCTGAAAGTGCTTTTTACCTCCGTACTTGGTAATTCTCATTTTAAAAGGGATTCCAAGATTAAAAAGGATACTACTGATAAAAACCGTATAACAATCACAATCCACTCCGCTATTGCGATCAGCCCATGTTCGGGAAGGTCGACGTACTTGCTCTATACCGGTTTTATCCATGGTATATTGGATATGACCATAGACAAACTGCCAGATATTCTTGCAGGTCTCGTTCACAGTATGTCCTTTTAAGTGTATAGCAAGTGTCGCAGTATCTTCCTTAGTCTCCTGAATAATCTTTTTCATCAGGTTCAGGGTATCTTGTAGCTGCGCTTTCCCGGAACCTATAACCACCGTATCCTTGCTGATACGTTGAGGGATCAAATGAGAAAACTGCGCTCCCGAACGGATATGTCGTTTTGCCTGTGCCTGCATTAGAGTTGTACTATGATGTTATCCATTTTTTCATAAGGCAATCCATTGACCCTTGTGGTTACCTGTGTTTGAATCTTTAATTGAATAGGAGCTCCGGATCGAATATCGCTTACTACTTTAGTTCCAAGTATTTGGATGAGTGTCAGCCATCCTGCGGATTGAATCTGTAATTCAAAATTCTTTTGGCTGTTCTCGGGAATCTCAATAACCTGGTTTTCAATCGTGGAACTGCCCAACAGTTTATCTTTAAATAAAATTTTGACAAATGGATGTTGAATATTCAAGGATATCGGATTGGGATTTTGTAATTGCACTTCTGCTTTTAGTTCGATCCCGGTAAGATTGATCTTATGGATACGCACTCTTATACGAGAGGTGATATTAGTACTTGCCCGTTGTAACCGGGATAAGTATCGTATCGAAAAAAATGCGGCCAATCCTCCGGCAATCCATTTGAACATAATTCTTTGTTTTATATCAAAGAAATAGGGTTTGAAAACAGCAAACAAATGAGATTGTATAAGCCTGTTTTAGCTATGGTTGTTACTTGAAATCCTTGTAGTTTAGTGGGGTTACTGGGCCGAGTTTACAAAACTGGTAAACATTTGGTTCTTGAAGTTATAAAAGTCTAAAACGAATTAAAATAGTACTATGAAAATGAGATTTTGGAGTAAAGCAGAGCTCGCTTTAAAGTTTGGTATAAGCCGTGAAACCCTGAGATTAAAACTTAAAGAAATTGAAGGATTGGATACAGGGCGGAGGCAGTTGTTATATCCTTATGAGGTGCGGATGGTGTTTAAGGCTTTTGGGGTGGAGGAGTGATTTCGATAGTTTGATAATTAAACTTATAACAATCTTTAATACTATCTTCGACTGGCACATATCCAAATTCTATATTAAATGTTCTTTCAGGAATTTTTTGATATGGTATATATAAAAAATGATCAGTGGAATCTATCTTATTGTATTGAAATACATCATTATTTAATCTTAAGAAATTGTATTTAATCTTATTATTCATACTATCTGGAATATCCTGAATCAGGATAAGAGAACCATTTTTCATAAATACTGGACCTTTAAAAAAAACATATTGATCCTCTTCCCCATACACTAAGCAATCCCAATCTTTAGGTTGTGGGTTATTTAGGTTTCTATGTTCATAATCCAAATTAGTATTTTGAAATTTTTGTGTCCAATATTTTTCTGTGTTCACTACCTCGAAGGTGTTTATAAAATTATCTGCTATTTTGGTATACCTAACTATGTCTTTATATTTAGATAAATATCTAGCAGATGCCCTGTAAAAATAATCTTTTGTAGATAACCAAAAATCTTTGGTTATACTATTACGAACGGTATCTTCTGCAACTATAACAAGTTTTATATCATTGTCAAGATTATTTTTCTCAAATGATTTTATTTCCAATTCATTATCTGTATAGTATTGTTTTATACTTTCCTCTAGGTCTTCAAATTCAGGAATTAAATATTGAAAAGTAACTAGTGCTAATTCCATATTATATTTATCAATTGCAAAATATCTATAGCTATAGCCATTTATTGAATCTATTCCTTTTTCAAATTTTGGAGTCTGTGGGAAGTATGCTTTGGCTCCGGAGTAAAAATCCGTTACAAAACCTGTTTGATTTGAATAATATTGTAATAAAGAATCAATTTTGTATTCCCAAATACTTTGATCAATACTCGAAATACTATGGTTCGATTCTTTATCATATAGTTTTTGCATTTTACTTTCTTTGATTTTAAGTTCAGAGAGCTTTTTATCATAAAATGAGTAATCCTCATTAGGATTATTTTTTATGAATTCATTCATTTTTCTAGCAAAAATCTCTGCAATGTTAAAATGATATTGTTCATGATTTAAAAGATAATCTGAAATTTCTTCTTGCTTTTTTTTCCAGGATTTTTGATTATTTTGAACTGCATATGCTATAACAGAGGAATCAGAGTCATTATACTCTAATACAATGTCACTACTTATAGCTGCATCAAATTTTGTAAATGGTTGTGTGATACCATTAAAATCGTCCCATGTCAACTTATCCCATTTTTTTAAAGTTGGCTTAGCATAAAAGTTATTCTGCACTAAATTTATCGACAATAATAGGCTAAATGAAACCCCAATGATGATGATTTTAATCTTTAAAGGATTTCGCATTTCAAAAGTTTAAATAGTCGTTTAACAATTCCAATAATAGCTTCTATTGGTAGGATTAGAAAAGATAGAAAAATAATAGCAGGGATATCATCGGTAGTAATAGTACTGGTAATTTCAAGATTTATTATTGAAGTATAAATACCCCATAAAATAAAGTACATTATGATAAATATAACATCATGAATTAACCTGCCTATTAGATTATTAGATCGTTTATGTTCAAAACGATAAAAGGCATGATTTATAGATAATAATAGAATGAATGAAAAGCCCCACAGGAATATGGAATTATTTTTTATAAAGTCCTCTCCCGAATAATATCTAAAAAGCGTATGAACAGAAAGGAGTAATATTCCAAGAGCGAAAGAAGTCAAAAAATCTCGATAACTTAATGTTCTTAAGAACGGATCCGTATCTAATCTATTTACGGGTTTTCTCTTTTTTGATTCGAGTGTTTTTATAAAGGGTTCAGGCTTTACATGTATTCCTTCAGATTTTCTATTTTCCAATATTAACCGAGCAGCATTTACGGCTTCCTCTTGATAATCCGTTGCATTATTCAAAATGAAAATTAGATCATCATCCGTTTTTTCTTTGAATTTATTAATGAAATGTTGTTTCGCCGACATTATTAAAAAATCTAATTTCTACAAATGTAAAACTATATATACCAATCAGCCTGATTCGGTACTAATCGCTTATTAATAAAATCTTGTAAGCTATCATACCTCTCAATTGACGGCCAACCTTCTTTTTCCTTTTTTCCGCTCCAAGTAAGGTGAACTACAAAATACTCTTCAGATTTGATATTTTTAAACAAATAATCGTCACTAGGTCCATACTTTGCAAACAACTTTAGGTCTTTTATTGTGTTTGAAAGTTGGTGTTTAGTTCCAATTTCTTTTTTAAACTCATTCAGAAAAGTAGCTTTTGTTTCTTGATCAATTGTAAATTCCCAAGGTTCAAAATCTAGATATTCTGTTGGAATTTCAGAAGTTAACCATACATTCTGTTCAGTTTTATAAAACTTCCAGCCTTCTTCAATGAGTTTTTTAGTATTAATTTCGATGATAAACGGTTTACCATGCCTGCTTCCCACATCTTTAGCCATATCAATTGCTTCAGACAGATGTACATACTGCCGTTGTTTAGATTTTAATCCATTGGCCATAATGCTTTCTAAAAACTTTGTTGCCGTGCCATGATATAAAACTTCCGGAGGAGTTTGTGATTCTAGTTCTTGTAATATACATATAGAATGCCCATGGGTAGCTTTGATTTTATGATTCAACTCATCAATTTTCCACCTTATTTTATTAAAACTATTACTTAATTCGATTAAATCATTTTGAGTGGACTGTATATTGTTTGCTTTTAGTGCAGCCAATATGTCTTTAATATTGGCCCACCCAAACTCGTCTAAAATGATATTTTCATCCTCGGGTTTGTGACGTAACCAGTAACTAATGAGTTTGCGTATTTGGGTTTGAGTTTTATTCACTTTTTAATGACTCTAATTCATTTTTAATAATCGATTTTTCAATTTTCTCACACCTAACATTTTTAAGATCAAGATCAGATATAAATCTAAAAAAAGATGCTGTTTTTCGATTTGATGCGTACCAAACGTAATTCGTTTTATTTTTAAATACATCAAGTAAAACAATATCAACTGATTTACCGTCTATACATGTAGATGTTTCTTTAAAAAAAGAATCCATTGACTTGTTCAATTCATCCGGTAGAACCGATAAGTACACACCTCCTTTATGTTTTGTATTTGTAATCGTATAATTTTATGAACTAGTCGAGTTATTTGAAATGGATTGATTACATCCAAAAATTACCCCAAGGGTAATAATGATTAAAGTGATTCTAATATTCTTCATAAGAAATGTGTTTTAATCGCGATACGTTATTTCATAGATAAGGTATTAATTTAATGAACATCAATTCCATCAAAGTATATTTCTGTTATAGCTGTATCGTCGTACTTATTTCCCTTATAGACATCCAATATCTCAAATTTGATAGTGAACTTGTCCTTTTGTTTAAGTTCTTCGGAGTTTTTTCTATCTGAATGCCCTATTGGATCTACCTCAAAGTATTGTTCTGCATATACGTCTTTTAAATTAACAATTGCGTAAGGAATGTGGTTAACGTACATTTTGATTTTTTTGGCTCTTGAATTATCTTCCCAAGCCTTTTTGCTCTTTACATACCCATTAACTAAAATTATTTTTGTTAACCTTGGATGCTCAGGATTAAAGGTGAACTTAATATATTCACCAATTCCATATCCGCTTACTCCTTCTACCCAAGCAGTTTTAAAACTAAAGTCTTTTAAATTCTTTGGTTCATAACTAATATTTCCTTGTGAAGATAATCTAGAAGATGTAGTAACTTGATATCCGCCTGCTCCGCAATACCAACTACATCCACCCCCAATTACATCCCACATACTATCATATACTTCTCCCATTTTTTAAGTACTGAATGTTCAATTTCAGTAAGTTGATCCCAGGATTTTATATTTTCTTCCAGATCTTTCATGGCTTTATCTCTTATGATCCATTCCTTTTGGATTTCAGGCCCAAAATCTAGTTCCCTGCTAATTTTGGCATCTACTATCTTTAAATCTTGGGCGCAAATATGGTTACAAAAAAGAACTATTAATAAATTACGTAATAATTTCATGATCATACTTGTGAACTTTTAAAGATTTACCCATAACAAGGTAAACTACTATTTTACTTTTCGCCTTTTTTGTACCACTATTATTTACCTGGTATCGTTACAAAACCAGTCCAAATCATAACGATGTATATTTGACACATCATTGATGCCACTTTAAAAAACAAAGTAAAAAATTTAAAAATGAATGGTGCTTTTTCGACCAATCCTGTGTTGCTTCTTTTATTAAACTCTTTCAGCTTTCCAACAAGTATTGGTCCGATTTTTCTAAAAAAGAAAAATCCGAAAAGCATAAATAATGAAAGTCCAATTTTAAATCCCAATTTTGTTTGTTTTAAATGTTAGATAATGTTCTATGTAATATACAAATTGTTATCCTTTGTTGTTTTTTACCAACCATTGTTTAAAATAAAGATTTTCTATTTCTTTTCTTTTCTCCTGATTGAGTATTTCGACTGCTTTTGATTTTGTTGATAGGTCAATCAAATACCAAATTTTTTCATCTTTTTCATCGAATTCCTTGTTTCCATTTGAATCTCGTAAGGTTCTGAAAATTATTTTGTCAGTATTAGGTACTATTTCATATTCAATTAAATTTTCATTGATAGGACTAAGTCTAGAAAAATTATTTCCATCAATGTCAGAGATGAAAAGTTGATTAGGATCAACATATGTTAATTTTTTGTCCAAATTATAATCCGTATCTCCGGCCTTATATAAAACACTCTTTTTGAGTATTGGGCCTACATTTTTAAAATTTGTAGTAAAGTCTAAAATTCTCGTTTTTTTCTGAGTGAGCAATTTGGTTTTTCCGCTCTTTATGTCAAAAAATATTAAATTCCAATAGTTAGGATAGCTATCTGCGTAATAGGATTTAGCACTATACCTACTTTTATCACGAGCGTTCTGAGTGGAAATCGGAAGGATAACTTTTTCCATACTATCAATGAAAACAACTCTTGAATACTCAAAATTGTATTCATCTATAATCGAATCAATTTGTTTCTGATTTAGATTTTCATCTTCTATTATCTGGATTCTATCCTCTCTTTTATTACAAGATAGAATCATTAGCGAAAGTAGAATAATTGATATTGATTTCATGATATAAATAACTTTTAATATATTTATAGTAGCTAGTTTTACTTTATTTCTTTTAATTCAGTTAGTCCTTCAAAGTTCTGAGCACTTTCTATTCTTTTTACGATTAGATTGAAGCCTGGAATTTCTTTTCCGTCTTTCACTTTAACCCAAATTTTTCCGTGATCAATTAAGCATTCAACTGTGATTTCAAAATTTTCATTACCAAGAATTACCTCATTTAAGATTAGTCCGGTAGAACTTTGTCTATAGTTTTCGTCATCTACGTGTATCTGGAACTCTTTCAAAATTAATTCATGTCCAAATAAACCTTTGAAATCTCTAGCAATTTGAGACTGAATTTCATTAACAGCATTTTCAAGTCTATTTTGTATATCTAATTCATTTTTTATGTTGATATACAAGCTTGAACTTATATTTTTTATTGTTTCGTATGAATACATTTCTTAATTGGCTACAATAGTTACACAAAATAGATGTGTCTTAATATTCTTATTTATGGCTAAACTCAGATGTTTGAGATGATTTTTTTAGTCCGTTCTTTATAAAAACTTCTTACTCCTTAGTTTTCTTATATAGCTGTTCATAAATTGGATCCTCTGCTATTTTGCTTAACTTTTCATTTAGCAATTTTATTTCATCGAGTTTACTTTTTATCATTCTGGTCGAAATACCTTTATTTTTGATTAAATCAACTATTCCACCAATTAATTTACCTGCGGCAAAACTAATAAGACTCGTTTCTTTTTTTTCCTTTGTGATGAAATGATCTATCTCATTTTCGAATATTGAAGGGTATTTATCAATTAGACTTGACATAAAAGTTGAGTTCCGTTCATTTGCAATTTCTTTAAGGGTCAAAATATTTCTTTCATGTATTTTAACAAACTCTCTACCGTTTGAAATTAAATCTACATTGCCATTAAACTGAGATATTAACTGAAGTGATTTTATTAATATTTCTTTATGGTCTTTCTTCATTATTACTTTATTTATCTCTACATACGTGTCATGATAGAGCAAAATGTTACCTAACCCTAATAAATTTTATAGTATCAGTTACTATTGGTTCTTTCCATCCAACACCTTTTTTAGGGTTCTTTTGTTCTAATATCACATTAATAGTATCTCTTAATTCATTTAACTTAATGCTTTTATAACCATCTTGAATTCCACCTGCATATTCATTATCTATATATCTAAGTTCAAATTGAAAATGTTTAGGATTTTCTTTGTCAAATCTTATTTGTAGATTATAATTCTCGTTTAAAATTTGATCGTTCTTATCTAAAGATAAATCGATCTTCGATGAGTAAATATCTAAACTCGTGCTGTCTAAAAGAAAAAACCTATTTGGAATTGATTTATAAAAAACTTCTTCTGTTTTAGCTTCGTCTGGGTCTTTATTTGTTTTAGTAGTCCTTGTATAAGCTATAAATCCATATGTCATTAAATTACCTACTAAAAGAGGAATAAATAATCGTTTTAATGAATCCTTAAAAATCAGACTTACTGTTACAGTTTCAATAAAAACACTTCCTAAACACATTAATATATAAGTTGCGATCCAATTAATTATGTCAAATGTTGCATTTGGGACAAAATTGTCAGCAATTAGATGCCAGAAAAGCATTGCCCACATCATTACGAAGGTACCTACTAGGCCTGAAACTAAATTTCCAATTATTGAAGATAAAAATGATTTAGTCCAGGTGTACTTTAAAATCATCTTAATTGCAATGGTTTCTATAGTTATAGTTGCAAAAACTAAAAACCAAAAACGCCATATTTCGTCATAAACGTAAATGGCTGGCCATATCATGTTGAGTGAAATCATGCTTTAATTTTCTGGAGCCTTTATTAGTAATGTATATTTTTAGTCCGCTGCTAAATTACAACATCCCAGTTTTAAAAATTGAAACTGAGGTGTTTTCCCGAAAAAATCATGAATTTCCGTTGTACATAACAATTACATAAAAAGACATATTCCTTTTATTTCCAAACTTTTAAAAATCCGCCTAATGCTTGTAGTGACGAAGGAATAATTGATAAAATAAGAAGCACTGCCAAATTAATATTAGAATTCTTACTCCAAATAGAAAGATTGTCACTGAAATTAAAAGGAGTTTCAATTCCACTAATATATATTCTGTATAACAACCACAATATTCCTCCATTTCCTTTTTTCCAGTCCAAGTCCGTGGGAGAATTTATAAAAGCCAAAAACCAAATTAATATTCCTATAAATGCAATAGCGCAATAATTCTTAATTTGAAACTTGTCTATTCCGTTTGTCAACAAATAACCACTCATCAGATATAAAATCAAAACAATGATAAAGTGGAAAAGTGAGTAAAACATTTCAAGACTTTCATCTTCAATATATTCATAAAAATATGTCAATCCGAAGATTGAAATTATGAATATGACTAAATGTGCCAAGAACAATTTTAGTATCTGTTGCATTTTCAATATTGCCCAATAATTATACGAAAGATATATATCCTTTATTTCTAATTAGCTTACAAACATAGTATATAATTCTAAGACTCTTAAAATAACCTAACACCATCCCTATATTTAGCAATTTCCCTACCATTGGGTTGGTTTTCATAGATAATTGCCGTTTCCCACTTCCCTTTAAAGCGTAGCAGAAGCATTTTTTCCAACCTTTTTAATCCTAAAATCTTATTAGGTCTTGCGTTTCTATGACTTTTATCTAAAGAATAAAAAGTGCCACAATTTCCATCTTTAAAATAAACTATACATTTGGACAATGCTACACTGGATAGGTTTGAAGGAATCATTGGGTTAATTTTTTGGATAGTATTCTTTGTAAACTGTTTTCATAAACTTTGAGTAATGTCTTATCTCTATAAGATTCAAGGTGTTTGAGTTGTAAACGAAATAATTGTAAACGACTTTTATCTTTATGTTTACCTTCTCCTTTATCATGATCCAACCATTCTTTTTCCGCTTTTTGTATAAGTATTCGATTCCGGATATTTCGCTTGAGATTTTGTTGTTTTAAAAACCATTGATATGTACTTTTAAAATTATTACGCTTATTATGTGGGTGAAAATATAGATGAGCCGATGGGATCCATCGATAAGGATTTCGATCTAACCATCGTTTTACCATCTCAACCCTTTCATACAAGCCGTCCTGATAGTCCTTCCAATCTTTGTAACTTCCTTTAACCTCAAAATTTCTGTAAATGGTTGTTGTAATATTCTCCAGTACTTTTAATTCTTCTTCTTTAGAAAATATATCATCTGGGAACAATTTTGAACGAGCGTAATTCCAAAAATTATTAACCAGTCCTTGTAAAAAAGCCGGTTCCAACTCATTTGCTTTCGCATTATCGAAATTGGAAATCCAGCTTTCCTCCGTGTTCTTGTGATGTTCCTGTAGTGTTCCAGTAACATTTATTAAACAATTAACATCACTATTATTATTCTTTTGTTCTTGATGTTCTTGAACTAATGGGTGAATTTTTTTCACTCTTTCATCAAAAATTAATGGATTAATCCATAATTCTATCCCTGTTTTACCATGATGAACTTCTTTAATAATAAACCCTGCAGCTTTTAATCGTTCTTTATGATTAATTATAGTTCTCACTGTACATCCTTTACAAGATGCTAAACTAGGATTATAAGTTTTAAAGCCTGGAAACCCATCTTCAAAAGAGTCTCCACGGGATATAGCTTTATTTAATTGTTTGGCATACAATCGTGTAATCAGTTCTGCGGTTGCCCTATGATTTGCATTAATACGGCTCTTTAATTCAAAATTATTTTTATTATAATTATCTATATAGGATTTTGTTGTCTTAAACAGTTTACCAAAATCATAATTCAATTGTACGGGGGTAAGTTCCATTTCTATTTACTTTTTATGTTTTGTAATTCTCGAATGGAAGTAAGGACAGATTCATAGCAGAACATTGTATGATCAATTTGTGTCGTAAAAATTTCATTGTTCACTTCTCCGAATTGTTCGCTAATTTGTTCTAATAGTTGGATTTTTTGATCGCAGGATGCTTCTAGAAATACCAATTGTTCCTCAAGTGTAAGCATAGTAGTAGTGTTTACAGTTGTTTACCTAACAATGTGTCGATTTAGATACTCGAGTATACTGGTTTTAGAGTAGCGAATAACTTTACCGGCTTTAGAGTATAAAATCTCATCAAAATCTCGTAGTTCTTGTAGTTTTGTTTTGCTTTTTATTCCTAATAAACTTTTTGCCTCTTCGGGAGATAACCAATCGTTTGCGGGATCCATATTTGCTAATGCTTCTTCTTTAGCTTCACGTATGGTAGTTCTTACCATTTGTAACATTTCTCGTTGTAAATTGAGATATGCTTCAGATTCAAATACAATTATTTCCATATTCCTAATTGTTAACTCTAATTTCTAACTGTTCTAGAAAATCATCACGAGATATTAAAATGATGTTGTTTTTGGAATCTTTATGAGAAACAATCCAATCACCATGTGGTAGGTTATTTCTGTCTATTCCAGACCAATCTATCTTTTTATCTTCTGACACTTTTTCTCGATTAAAACTTATTTGGGACAAAGAGAATCATTAAGACCATATTAAAACAGTGGTAAAGGGGTTTATAACCCTTTGTTTAAATTTTAATCAATTGAAAAGCAGTGAATTAAACTGAAAATAAATTCGACATTTGAGGGAGATAATGGTATATTGTCATCCTAAACAACTATATAATCATTGATAATTATCACCCTAATGCAACCCCTTATTTTAAAAAATTCCATAGAAAATTTAAACCTGTCCAAAGAAATCAAAACATTCATGCAAAAACATAACATTCACACACTCGAAAAGTTATTAGAAATCAAAGGGTCCGAATTGTTAGAAATGGATGGATTTTCGTATCGAATGCTACAGCAATTATTGGCTTTTTTACATGATCACAATTGTTTACACCTTTTTAAAGAAAAATAACTATAATTCTCCTTTCATTTGATCCAATTGAAGAAGCATTCCTTTGAGTATCTTTTTTACTGACCTTTTTGAACTTTCACTTACCGAATAATAATTGTTACTTAAGCTTTCTGATGAAATTAGAGCTGCTTTTTCTGTTCTAAAAGTCTTTGAGAGAAATGAAAACAATTCAGTTCTAGGACCATCAATTACTTTAGATTCATATAGCAATTTTGTGATTAAAGAAACTTCAGGTACCGAAACCTTTAAAAGTTTCCTGTTATTGAAGGTTTCTTCTAATACTCTTGATTTATCAAACTTTATAAGCTCTTCATAAAAAGCTATTTCTTCGGTGACCCAATCTAAAAGGTTTTTTCTTAATGGTGGCAGTTCTGGATTTAATCGATAGGGGATAGTGTTTACAATGGTTTTGACTTTTTTTAAGTATTCTCGATACAGTTTTAGTTTATCCTCATTATTTTTTAAGCTTTTAACCTTGTTTTTAATGTCGTCAGTCATAAAAAAGAAAATCTTAAACGTATTAAAATCCAAACTGATAAGCACCTCATATAGTTGTTCTTTGGAAGGAAGTTTTTCTTTGTTAAAAAGATGATCTAAGACTTTTATAAAGGTTGAATAATATTCTTTGGATTCATAAGTAAGATTTGAAATTCTGTTATCTTTTATCTTGGACAATAATTGGTGTATTTCATCTTTAACAATTTTTGGAACCTTGAGACTGTGGATTTTACTTTGTATAGTATTTATTGTATCCTGATTTTGATGTGCAAACCATATTCTTTGTTGGTATGGAATATCCAAAGATTTATCTATATACTTAAGAAAAGTTTCTTCTAAAAAAAGCAATATAGAATCTAATGTTTTGTATAAAATCTTAAAAATGTCTGTATTAGTTTTTTCTTCAGAAATTTTAAATATTGATTTCCTATCTTCAGCTGATAAATAGTTTTGTTCTATAATTCTCATATAGTTCAAAACATAGTTCTGGTAATTTTTTATAAGATGATCTATATCCCCAACTTTTTTATCTAGAGAGAATAACTTTTTGTGCAAGTCCCACTTAATATTTTGCAGAGTATGATTGAACAAACTTTGGTAATACCAAAATTTTAAAGTGATGGTACCAGTGTTGGTCATCTTCAAATCTCTAAAATCACACCTCCCTAATTCATCATGTTTTTTATTTTCAAGATAGGTTAGATAATATTCTTTTGTCTTTTGATTAGTTAATGGATGTAGATCCCCATGAAATATCCTGTGGAATACATTCATATGTTCCATAAATGATGTGTTTAAATTAATTTTTCCCTTTTTATGTAGTAGTCACATCATATGTTTAATTCGGTTAAGGCTTAATAGTTGTTAGTATTATGAAGATTTACTTTTAGCAATTTTCTAATAAATTTCTTCTTTTTAATACTTCTGTTTTTTGTTAGGAAATCTCTAATGTCTACCTCTTCACTTGTGCCTTGAAAGTTTTCTAACAAATTCTTTTTAGTAAGTTTTGTAATTTTTGAGAAAGGGTGCTCAATTTTAAAATAATAGGTATCGAATATCTTCCATTTATAGATTCCTTTCTTTTGTTCTTTGTAAATACAAAGCCAATCGTTTGCACCTATACACTGACAAAATTTTCCATTAGGAAGGACTGTAAACGAGTGTATATCTAAATCCTCTTTAACATCTTTATCGATATCAATAAGATGTTTAATCTCATTTCTAGTTAAAGTGCCAGAAGTATAGGATAATAACATCTCAATTTTTAATAATAGATCTAAAATATCTATCCTTTGCATTCCTATACATTGTCTCAAGACTTTATATACTGCTTGTTGCTCTTTCTTCAATGTTGTTAATTTTGACTTTATGAGCATTTTAGTGAAATGTCTGCTCTTAGAAAGCTAAAATAGAATGTATTAGTTTCATTTTTCGGGAGTAATGATTTTTTTTTGAATACATCAATATTAATTTCATAATACGACTTTAAGAATAAATAAAAATTGTAGGCATAGAAACATAAAAAAGGATTAATTTAATTAAAACTATCTCATTAAAGAAACTATGTAAACAGGAATATTATTATCATATTTCGAAATATGCATTAATCTATTTCAATGAAGTATAAAAGCCACAACATAGTAAAAATATAATTATCCAGACTCATTTTTTGAAACAGGTTTGTTATATTGCAGACTCTTACTCATCACTAATCACAAACCGGTAGGGAAGAGCACTGATCAAAAATGTAAAACTTAAATCAAATGCATAAATGATTTTAAGAATTTATTGTAAATCTTGTTCTAAACCTAACAAAATTAATAGCTATGCTTCTGACCGAGTAGAACTTGCAAAAGAAAAAGGAGATCTAATCAAAGTTAAATGTAATAATTGCTCAAAAACTCATGACTATTCTGCTAATGATGTAATAGCAGAAGGTAGTATTTTAAATTTAATCTTATTGGTTGGTATGATTATTGGTACAATAATTATTGCTAACTTCTTAATACAGTATATAGATAAAGGAGGTATTTACTCTATGTTTTTATTACCGGTAGGAATATCGATCCCAGGAATTATTTACTATAGCTGGTTATTAGAAGAAAAAAAAAGAATCAAAATATTTAATAGATTTAGAAAATAACCTTTCTCATGCAAAAAACATTTCTTTTTACTATAGTTTGTGTAATAATTAATTTTACTGGTAATTCTCAAGTTCATGAAGAACAAGAGATTTTATTAATAAAACCTACAAAAAAAGAACAAGTTTATAATAATGATATGGTAGATGAAAAAGCTATATTTAAGGGAGGAGATTCTAAACTATTTAAGTTTTACAAAAATAACTCAAAATTCAAAATTAAAGATTTTGAGATACCAAATAAATCTACTTATTTTAAATTATATATTGATTGCGATGGTAATGTTTATAGCCATAAAATAATTAAGTCAATCAGTGTTAATCATGATAAGGAAGTAGAAAAATTGGTAAGCTTAATGCCTAAATGGAAACCTGCTAAAAATAATAACAAATTGGTAAAGGTAGTGCTAATTGATTACATTACTTTTCAATAAAAAAAGGACACTTATTTCTAAGCATCCTTTCTATATTTTAATTATTCGGTCATTTTATTGTTGAGTACTACTTTTTAATGCTTTATAATCTCTGGAAGCTCTTTGTATCCAATTCTTACCAGAATACTTCCCTTTATTAGCATTTAAAAATTGATTCCAAGAATTCTTAATTTTACTAGCATTTGTCTGACTACTACCTCCGGAAACGGATTTACTTATAGAGCCGGATTTAGACGAAGTCTTACCTGAAATGCTTCGATAAGCAGGAGATTTGCTTATATTGCTTTTGAACATATTTCTAACAGCTCCTCTTGCTGATGATTTAGAACCATCTAGGGCCTGTTCTAAAGAACGCCCCGGCTTTCTTAACGCATTATAACCTCTTTGAGCAACTCCTCTAGCTCCTCCTTCTGGCATAAAATAATGCTTAGCCCCAAACCAGAAAGCTGAATTAGTTCCCCATTGTTCAACATATTGATCAACGGCAGTTTTACTATGAATTGGAACTGCTTGTCCATTAGTTTCTGCTTCTTGTATTAACCCCCAAAATACTCCTCCTAAACCTTTTAATTCATGTCTTTTTTTCAAATCTAGACCTGTATAACTATATCCCGATACTGAATTATACCCTTCGGGAATATCAGAAGTGGCATCATAACTTGAAACAAAAACACTATTTTCGAGTTCAGCTACATACACATCATCTCCGGATACAGAGGCTAAACCTAAATTTTCTCCTTGATTATTAGTAATACCAACAAACTGAATTTCACTTCCTCCAACATCACTTACCCACTCTAATTGATTTGTATCAGTATTATATGACCAGACATCTGTTGCACTATTTCCATCGGGGTCTATAAAATAAATAGGATTGTTAAGAGCATAATTATAAGGGCTCCATTCTATATAATCTTCACTCAGATTATCAATATTCATCCAACGACCAATGGAGGAATTATAATTCCTCGCGCCAAAATCTAACCACCCTAAACTAATCTCATTTTGTTCTTCTTTACCACTAAAACTTAATAATTGCGCTGTAGAATTCCCTAAAGAAGATACGAAGTTATTATAGCCTAGATGAGTCAGTCCAAAAGGATAATAATTTCTCTCTTCAACAATCTCTATACTACCATTATCATTCTTAGTATAGCTTAAACGAGTATTTCCTAAGTGATCTTTATATTGATACACGTATCGGTAAGAACTTCCATTTGGAGTCACATACCCTTCTGGTATAGAAAAATACTCAAGTTGGTCATTCTTATAGACATATCCACCCGCATACTCCGTTTCTGTAAAAGAACTTCCACTAGGAGCGATCTTCTTTAATTTTGCTCCTGTAGCGTCGTAAATATAGGTAATATTTCCGGCACCTTCGCTATTAGAGATGGTAACTATTTCGGGTAGGTTTAGGTGGTTGTAGGTAATCCCTGTAATACCTTTATTTTGATCGATGATCATATTGCCATTGGCATCATACTCAAAATCATCATTGGTATTGGCCCCGTCTTTAAAACCATAATCTTTACTTCCTGTATCGGCTACGCTTTTTAGTTTGTTACCATGGTCATAGGTATACCCCAGGTTATCCATTATCCCAAAATGCTCACCTACCGCAGGGTTGATATTTTCTACAATAGCACCTGTGCGTTGCAGAGTTAGGATATTCCCCATCTTATCATAGGTAACACCAGAAAGATTATAACGACCACTGCCACTTTCTGCTTTGGTAATACGGTTAAGAGCATCATAAGAGTAGGTATACGCTTTTAAAGCATTGTCTTGGTTAGCTGTACGCCAATACGTCTGGCTTATATTACCGTTATACAGTGCTTTATCCAGGTATGCTGTTGCAACATCATTATAATACAATCTAAAAGAAAATAAATCAGCCCCCGGATTATTAACATCATTAATGCCTTTGAGCCACCCTCGTATATTGTATTGGTAGTCTACATCTTGCAACCCACCTCCTACGGTTTTTGATTGTAGTTGTCCTAATTCATCATAGGTGTTGGCTATAATTTGTTCTTCTTGTTGATCATTAATCTTTTGGGTTTGGGTAAGTAATCGACCTATATGATCATAGATAAAAGTATCCACCGTTTTAATTGTTGTATAACTCCCTTTGGTATGTGTAGTAGTCGTTTCTAAAACTTTACCTACAAAATCTAGCTTGGTTGCTATAATATCGGTAGTTTCTAAAAACTCTTTATTGCTTGAGACGATATAGATCGGTCTGGCATTTTTATCGTAATAGGTAGCCGTGGTGGTCCAATATGATGTACCTAACACTTTTACTTTTGATCCTGTGGATAACGATTTTGTGTTGTTACTTACCGGTTCACCATACACTATCGTTGGGTTATTAAAGACAGCATCTTCATGAGCTAAAAACCCATAATCATCATAATAGTTTATAGTTAATACTTCAGCAGTACTTACTTTAGGATACCCTCCATCGGTATAATACATAGTAACACTTCCAATACTTGCGGCATTAGCCCTTTCTACCCATAGGTTTTCTGTATACGCATTCACTTCGTTTTGTAGAGCCGTTCTATCTTTATCTTCTGTAATCTTACCGGTATAGGCTACTCGACCATAGGCATCATATTTAGTAAACAACCACTCATCTTTAGCCCTGCCAGAGTTTTCTTTGCGCATATTGGCATCTTGAGTCATTATCGGCTGATCCAATTTATTGTACACAATATACTCCCAGCCTTTACCTGGGATTTTCTTTTCGATCAGACGGTTACGGTGGTCGTAGTGGTATTGATAACATAGCTCGGCAAGTTCGCTAACCGATACTCCATTGTCAGTAGTTACTTTGGGTGGTAGTACATAAGTAAGATTTCCAAAGTCATCATACACATAATAGGTATCATGTTCTACTCCTTCATTATAAGTACGTTTTAAAACTATTCTACCTAGTTTGTCTGTATACTCTTTAGTAGTATGATCATTAGGGTAGGTTTGACCAGGTTGCCAGTTTTCATCTTTTGTGATGGTTACAAATAGTTTCCCTGCAGTATAATTAGCAGCATTTTTGATGAGTTGTGGCTTTTTTGCATCACCATTCTCAAAGGTCACTTCAAAATGTACCACCTCATTGATGCTATTGGTACCCCAATCAAATTTGATGGTATGATCAGTATCACTGCTTGCATTGGCCTTCCATGCTTTTCCCGGTGCGCCTTGCTCTCTAACACGATTAAGAGGAGAGGCTTCATATACACTTTCGCTATAGGCATTGATCTGATTCATGTCTGTAATTCCAGGAAAATCATTAGTATACTTATTTTTATAGTAGGTATTGATATGGTGTGACACATTAACTTCTCTATAGCTTCCTGATGTTTTGGATGCTACATAGGGTAAATATTGCTTGGTTTGTCTACCATAACTATCATATTTAATATGAGTAATAATATCTTTACTATTAGGCGAAGCATTAATGGCCGTTTGTTGCATGGGTCTCCCCAATCCATCATAATAGGTGATATTATAAATCTTTTGTTCTTGTGGAGCCGTTTCTAACTCGGTTACGTTGGCAAAAGGTTGTTGTGCCTTAACCGCCATCATATAGTTTTGGCCATCAGAAAGCTCTAGCTCTTGCCCATAGGAGGCTACAATGGTTGTTAGCACTACTATGATATATATAGATGTATTGATTATTGTTTTCATCAAATCGTATGTTTTATGTCTTTGAATTATCTTGTGTTATCTTTATTGATTATAGTTATCGCTATTATCAATTGGGTTTGGACCATCGCCATTACCTCCACCACCTCCACTAGAACACCAGGATGGATTAACGGTAAATGTTCTAATTGCTGTAGCCGTTTGGCGAATACAATTATCTGTGACAACACATTTTACCTCTATAGATCTTGGTCCACTACAAGACACTCTTAACCTTGGAGAAGAACCGCTTTGTCTTACACCATTGACATACCATTGGCGGCTATAATTTCCAGATCCATCAGAAAGGCGTGCACTTACATCAAAAGTCTCTGAGGTTGAATTCTGACTTACAGGATGTTTAAGGATTGTAGCGGTACGCGGCTTCATTTCTCCTACCGTTAAGGAAGTATTGATCGTTTTACTCCTTTGAGTGACATTATCGGTAATCACACAGGTTACAGCTACATTACCATAATAATAGCACCCCATGGCTCTGCTAAAAGACTTTTGTGCAGAAGTAAAACTGTGATTCGTGAAGGTATTTCTAACGGTCCAACTGTAGCTATAATTTCCTGATCCTCCATTAGGCGCTGCCGAAAAACTTGCCGTAGTATAAAGATCTACTTGTGATGGGTGATTGGTTGTTGCTGCTAAAGGATGATACACTGATATTGATTTACCCGCCGTTCTTTCTATTCCGGTAAGCTTATCTTTTACAGTAAGGGTTATGGTTGTCATCCCAGTTGTATTGCCCGTCTGTAGATTAACATCTTTAGTGCTGTAGTGTTCAATCACATTACCCGGTTTAGTCACCTTCCAGAGGTAGCTAAAATTGTCAGACCCTCCCTCTATAGATGGTTTAATAACAACATTGGTTCCTGTTTCCATCCATGGATTCGAAGCAATGCTTATTTGCAGAGGAGTATACAATTGATCGGTATAGTTATAATAAAACTTATCAATGATATGACCTTCGGCATCACGTATATGCATTAAACGATTTAGGTTATCATATTCGTAATAAGTCGTATATCCTTTGGGGTCTGTGATACTGGTTACTCCTATCAAAGGATCATAAGTATAGGTAGTAACCATTGCCTTGGGTAACCCATTTCGTAATTCTTGCAAAGCCACTTTTAGAATTTGTTCTTTACAGTTAGCCGATCTACAATTATCATTATCTGCATTAGCTTTTGCTTTCAGATCAGCCTCATACGGTTGTACTTCAGTATACGTAGCATTTTCAATTTTAGCAATAGGGTGGATATCCTGATATCCCCATACATAAATGATATGCGTACCATCTTCTTTTGATACCGCTAATGGATTACCAAAATCATCGTAATTATAATACATTAACCTGGGTTCTTGAGGGTCAGTCTGTTTTGCCGTTTTGATCACTTCAGGAAGTAGGATGTTATTCCCCCAGTTTTTATATGTGGTGTTTTGAGTATTAAGCAGTTTTTGATCTTCGAATAGTTGGGTTTGTATGGGTGAAGAAATCCTGTTCAAACCAGATAAACTATTTGCTATAGCAGTGTTGAAATCGTAAGCATAGAAATACTTGGTAATAGTTTTCTCAAGATCACTATTGATCGTTTCTTGTTCTTTAAGATGGCCCTGTGGGTTATTATATCGATAAAAATTCTGGGTGTTTATACTAGAGCCATTTAAATGATCAGTGACTGAGGTTTGAATCAATCGATCTACATTACGACTTGCATCAAATATTTCTGTATCCACGGCATAGATTCCGGGACCGGTGGGGATAAATCCAGTTTGTCCTACTTTTACAGAATACACTCTACCAGCATAGTTGAGATTATCATCAAAATCATAGTGATTTACTGTTTCTTTTAATACTGTACCATTAGCATCAGCAACTTCTTCTTTAAGAGTTTTTCCATTTTTATAAGCATTATCATCTTTTGCTGGAAATGGAAAAACAAGGGGTTCTGGTATGTTATGACCAAAAGTTAATTTTCGTGTCCCATTGGTACCATTAGCTGATGTAAATTTTTCTGTAACCTGTTTATAAATAATATGGCTTCCCATATTATACCCTAACGGCATATTACTAGAACTTGAATAGCTTCTGAACACGCAAGTTTGAACACCTCCAGATACGGAAGACGTAGTTCCGTACTCATAGGTAGTTAAATTTCTTCGTCTAAAAAGAACTCCTTGACTAATATGATCAGCAGTCTCATAACTATATTCTTTAGTAATGCAGTTTGCTGGGTCGGTATCAGGGCAACTTGTAATCGTTTTTATTCTGATTCCTCCCGTTTCTCTTGATCTTGCTTGTACAGGAATTTCGTTGCCTCTATTGACATTTACACGAACAGATCCCTCAACATGACCATCAGGAGCGGCATTTCTAACTGATACTGAAAGAGAATAGGTCCCTGCTTTTAAATACACTTTTTTTGTAAAACTATTTTTAAGCTCTTGACCTGGCTGTAAAAACCCTCCTCCGTAGCTAAGTTGTGCTATTGAACATGGATAACTACGATTACATTCGCCTATACTACTTGATTGACAAGCAGTTTCCGCATCATCTGCAGTGTTTTTCTCATGAATTTTTGCAATAACACTACCAGCAGTAGCCGCTTTGGTTACAGAAATGGTAATTTCGGCGGCAGTATTTTCTGTAATGGTAAATTCATTTGCTCCAAAATCGTCTCCCCCCGTTGCTGAAGCAGCAGCACCATAAAAACTATTTGAGATTGCACAAGGAGAATCACCAACATCATAAAAATCATCATATTCATCACCATTGATTCCTGGATCATAGGTGTTTTGTTCATACTCAAACTCTGTACTTCCTTTGGTGGGATAAATGATTTTTTGCAATGCTCCTTTAGAACAATCCTCAAAACTAGGTTTTCTTGGACCATAAAGATCATCAATATTGACTAACTTTCCTGTATTATTTGCATTAGCATATCCCCAAAAATCCTGCTTATAGAATAAAATATTATCTGATGCAGCTCCATTATATTCAAATTGGTAGCGATTGCTGATATCATTATTAATAGTGATTCCCGTAAGTAACTTTTTGGTTTTAGTAGCACTATCATATTGAAGGCTATAATTAAAAATTTCTTTGCCAAAAGTGTCTTTTACCTTTATGTTATCTAGGCTAGCGAGATACTGGTTGAGCTCGGTAATATTTGGTCGAGTTGTAGCAAACTCTATTGTACCTAAAGAAAATGAGATACTTTCTATGATTTTTGAAGATATGCTATATCTTGCTCTTGAACTTCTTAAGTTATTTGCACATCCACTTGATCCTATCGGTTTCGTATACGTTTGTGAAATTGTTTCTTGTGTATGATAATATCCAGTGTAATTAAGATGAATGCTTCTATGGTTTGGGAGTTCAATTTTAGTTAGTTTCCAGCTAGAAATATAGCCAGTAACAGGAGTGGAGAGAAGATCATTGATCCCAATTGGAGGAATCCTTTTGGTAATTTCCGTAGCTTGAAAAAAATACTGTATCCCATTATCATCAGTTACTTTAATCCCCTGGTTAAAATCATCGTTGATTACTTCAATGTTATACGGCTTATAGGGTTTGATCACTGCATTTTTGTTTTCATCAAAGTAAAAACTAGCCTGAACATTGCCTACACTGATCATAAACTTATCTGGTTGGGTATCCCATATACCTGAAGCTGCATTTTCTTTAAATGTATTTTGATCTATTGAGGATAGTTGATTGTTTACATATGGGATAACCCATTTTTTACCCATTTGATTGGTTCCGATATAACCATTAGGTTCTTCATCGGGTCTACCTCTAAGCTGTCGGGTAATAATACCACCGGCATTTAATGACCACCCTAACCCAGTGATCCCTGGGATTTCATCAACAAGTAGCCCTGTATATGTGTAACTTAAACTTATGGGTAATTCAAAACCATTTTCTTTAATGGTATAGATAGGTATTGAATGATTAATGGTACCTATACTTAAATTTACCGGGATATCCCCATATTTTCCTAGTGTTGATGCTTCGGGAGAAGCTGGAAACAAATTAGGAATATCAATAGGGCCACTTCCAGCTTGAAACTGAGCAAATAGTCCTGTTTTTAATAAAATGAAAATAATAAAATATAAATATTTCTGCATGACTGAACTTGATTGTTGTTTTTGTTTTCCTGGTGCAATGTTAGACAATACCAGTTTCATTTTTCGATACTGGGGGATTTCTAAATGTTAAAATTTAATATTGTTAATTATTGTTTGTAGACGGGTTGTTGCTTTTTAGATGAATCAAAAAAGCAATTACATATAGAAGTTACTATCTTTACTCAGTGTGTCTAGCTTAAGCACTTACTTGTTTTTTATCAAAAAAACCAACTCTAAATCCTACGGCTTTTTCATATACAAAACTTTGTGCTTTAAAATCATAAACGATAGGGGCATCCAGTTCTTTCATTACATTTATAGTGCGATATAGTTTCGTTTTTGAAACCCCGAGGCGATATGATAAATCCTCTGCAGGACCCGTGGCTTGCATACGAATTAATCTGTCGATGCGTTGTATGAGTTCTATTTGTTTGATAATGATGTTCATAGTTTTTTCCCTTTAATGGTTATTAATTTTGAATATTGATTACAATCATGGGGGAAGGTTTACGTAGTTGGTTTCTGGCTGTTATTTGTTAGTTGATGGTTTGTTGGGATTTGATATATTTCTTTGGGGTTTAGAAGTACATATCGGATAGCTATACAAGCCAGTTGTTGGGGTGAGTAATATTATATTTCTTGCTTTATAAATGAGCTGCAATGCTTCTTCGCTAGTCTTGCCTTTTTTATAGAGCTTAACCATCCAGCGATACAGTAATGTCTCATATGGACTATGATGCACAAGATTATATATAAATGCATCCATTTTAAAATGCAGTGCTTGCAAGATAGTCGCAAAGTAATGGTGCTTTTGTTGTTGTAGGTAGGCTTCCATTTGTTTGTTTTTGTTGGGTCAAAAGTATGGGAAGTATCAAGTGATTTGCAAGGGGAGTATCCCTCAATTTATAAATTTTGAATGTAAAATTTATAAATCTATTGATAAAAATATCGGCGCTAACCTACTGATAATTAACTAATTTTATATTTTGATTTTTGAATTGTATCTTAGCCGCTAGATTATAATAATTGAAATATTTGAAAAGATAATTATGATCTTTTACCCCTAAATTATTAATTTAATAACTAACACACATTCTTAGAATGATGTTAGTAGCCTGGCACTATTACCTACTATAAAAATGAATAACCTTGCTTATGTATTTACTATTTCTATTTTAAGTTCAGTATTTTCCTGTGTTTTCTCGCAAAATGAGTCTAATGTATCAGATAATTTTATAAATGAATCTATCCGGATTGAAAAAAAATCTGATTCATTGTCTAAACAAACTTTTAAAGAGATTGAAAAAAACTTCTACATCAATAGAAACGATTCCATACTTGCTAAGGCATATGCTAATGCATATTTAATAAAAGCTAAAAAACTTATAGATACGTTTGAAATTGCCAATGGTTATCATCTGTTCTGTAATTTGAAGATACGCAAACCAAAACAAGTATTATTATACGCAGATTCAATCATAGCAATTACCAAGAATAAAAAATACTATAAATATCCTACAAGAGGTTATTTGTTTAAGGGACTTATTTTGTACGAAAAAAATCAATATAGTGAAGCTTTGGATGCTTATCTATTGGGACTTGAACATGCAGAATCGCATAGTGATTCTGAAAATGTTGTCGCTATAAAACATAATATCGGACTATTAAAAAATACTATAGGAGAAAATGAAGAGGCATTAAAAACCTATTTGGACAATCTAGAATTTATAAAAAAACAAGATACTTTAGATAAATTTCGCCCTCATTATGTAATTTCATTGTTCAAAATATCTGGTACTTATAACAGGCTTAATAATATTGATTCAGCACATGTTTACGTCAAAAAAGCAATTACTGCAACTCTTAATGGTGAAAAGCAATATTATTACCCAGAAATATTAGTGACTTATGGAATAAATAGCTACCTAAGAAAAGACTTTAAAACTGCCATTGACAGCCTGTCAAAAGCGAATGAATTACTGTCTTCAAAAAAAAATAATTCAAGTAAAGCCGTTACATACTTATGGATTGGAAAAAGCTTAAATGCAATGGGAAAACAAGATAAAGCTTTGGTATATCTAAAAAAGGTAGATTCGATCATGGAAGTATCTAATTATTCTCCTAATGTTAGAGAAGCATTTACTTTATTAATAGAACATTACAAAACTGTTGATGATAAAAACAATCAACTTAGGTTATTACAGAAGCTAATTCGTTTCGATAGTATTCATAATAAAAAACATAATAAACTTAATATAGATATCATCAAGAATTATGACACTGCGAAATTAATAAAAGAAAAAAACTTATTAATTGATGGGATTCAAAATAAAAATGAAAAATCAAAGTATAACCTTATTCTAATTGGAATAAGTGTTATTATACTACTAACATTGTTTTATATTTATTTTCACAAAAGAAAACAGGCACAATATCAAAAGAATTATAATGAAAACCTTCTTAAAATAGAAGCAAAAAGTTTGAACAAACCTAAAATTAAAGAACTTGAAATAGCAGCTGAAGTTACTGATGATATCATCAAGAAATTGAAGAGTTTTGAAGAAGAACATATGTTTTTAAAAAGTGATCTTACTATGACCAAAGTTGCCAAAAGTTTTAAAACTAATTCCACCTATTTGTCTAAAATTATTAATACCCATAAAAATAAAAATTTTGCAAATTATGTTAATGATCTTAGAATAGAGTATTGTATTGAACAAATAAAAACTAATAATAAGTTTCGACTTTATACTATAAAATCTATTGCGAAAGAGGTAGGGTTTAATAGTATACAATCCTTTTCTAGTGCTTTTTATAAGAAAACAGGACAACATCCCTCATATTTCATAAAAAACTCTGAAAATCAGTAAGTTTAGGTCAAAAAAAACGATTTAATCACGTTTAAAATTTATAAATTTAACCATACTCTAAGGGTAGTTTTGGTGAAATTATAGTTTAATTATCTACTTTTACACCAGTAAATTAAAATCATAAAAATGAAAAAACAGAGTTCAAAAAAATTATCTTTAGACAAGATTAAAGTAACAAAATTGAATAGTACAAAAATGACCCAAGTTAAAGGAGGAAATGGATCAGGGGATTGTGATGTTGCAGGAGGAACTATTTACTCACAAAATTGTGACTAAAATTAATAATATTGACTTCCTGTATAGAAATGCAGGGAGTTTTTATTCACCATAACGATTTAATATATTTGAATGAACAAACTTTTTTACATTTTGTTGTTATTAGTTTTATCAAGTTGTGAATTAACTTCTCAAAATGTTCCGGTTGATGTCTATTTTGGGCATAAAATTGAAGATCCACATAGATATTTAGAATATGTAGAACGTGACAGTTCCATTTTAGATTGGGTAAAAAAGCAGAATACCGAAACTAATCTTCTATTAAATAGTATTCCCAACAGGCAAAATCTTATCGATAAACAAGCAATTTATGATAATAAAAGAAACTATGTGACATCTAAACTACAGATTACTAATAATGACCAAATATTTTACCTTAAAAGAAATGCTAATGAAAATGTTTCTAGGCTTTACTATCGAAATAGTATTAAAGGTAAAGAAACGGAGCTATTTGATCCTAAAAAGTATCAACCCGAATCAAAATCTGAATATCAAATTAATTATATTAAACCAAGTTGGGATGGTAGTAAAATAGTAATAAGTATAAATAAAGATGAAGACGAATATTCACAAATGATTATACTCGATGTGAAAACTAAAACTATTGTATCGGGTGTAATTAATAATTGTAAGCCTACTGGTGGTGGTGGGATTCAATGGTTACCTGATAACAATTCTATTTCTTACGTTCACTTTTCTTTCGCCAATCAAAATGCAAAAAATACTATTCCAAACAAAAAAGCTGTGATTTATAGATTAGGGACTGATCCTAAAGATTTCATAGAAGTCCTTTCTAAAGAAAATAATCCTGAGGTTAATATTAAACCGGAAGATTTTCCTATCCTAGAAATTGATAATGTAAATAACAAGTATGTCTCAGGTATTATAGGAGGGGCTACACCATATTTTGATAGTTATTATATCTCCCTAGAACAATTATATAATACAGAGAGGAATTGGAAACCTTTATTCAAGAAAGAGCATGAAATAAAAATGTACTTAATTAATCAGGATAGTATTACATATCTCACTGCTAAAAACTCTCCTAACTTCAAGATTTGTAAAACTTCTATCATGTCTTCAGATTTTGATAATCCTGAAGTTTTAATTAAAGAAAAAAAGGGGGAAATTATTAAAAACTTTGTAGAAACAAAAAATGGGTTGATTTACTCTACAGTAATTGATGGAGTGCAGGCAAAACTTTATAGATTGTACAAGGGTGAACATTCTGAAATTGAATTACCCAAACCTTCAGCAGATATTGCTTTAAGTACTAAAAGAAACGGTGTAGTAGTTGCCATAAAGGGTTGGCTGAGCAAAACGACACGTTATTTATTTAATTTTGAAACGAATACTTTAGATGAGTATAATTTATTCACGGATAGTTTTAAAGATCCATTTGATGATCTTATGATTGAAGAAGTTACAGTAGCTTCTCATGACGGTGAAGAAGTACCATTATCATTGGTTTATAAAAAAGGGATTAAATTTGATGGTAGCACTCCAGTTTTAATGAGGGGGTATGGAGCATATGGGGCTTCTATGGTTCCCAATTCTTATTACCCTTTTTTACTCTATGCCAGAGAAGGTGGAATATATGCAGTAGCACATGTGCGTGGAGGTGGTGAAAAAGGAGATGCTTGGCACAAAGGAGGTTTTAAAACTACCAAATCAAATAGTTGGAAAGATTTCATTGCCTGTACAGAATATCTTATTGATAAGAAATATACTTCTAAAGGTAAAGTTGCGGCTTGGAGCGGTAGTGCAGGAGGAATTATGATTGGTAGAGCAATGACTGAAAGACCTGATCTGTACTCTGCAGTAATTATTGATAGAGGAATTCTTAATACCATACGGCTTGAGAATGGTGTTAATGGTGCTAATAGTGCTAAAGAATTTGGGAGTGTAAAAGACTCTATAGAATTTAAAGGGTTACTAACAATGGATGCATACCATCATATTAAAGATAATACGAATTATCCGGCGACATTAATTACAACTGGTATGAATGATACTCGTGTACCGCCATGGCAATCAATGAAATTTGCAACTAGACTTCAAAAGGCAAACAGCTCTAATAATCCAATTTTACTAAAAACAGAATTCGATTCGGGACATGGACTTCAGTTTACTAAAGATAAGGAATTTGAAACTATGGCTACTGCATTATCTTTCGCTCTTTGGCAAACTGGTCATCCTGATTATCAGCCTAAATAATACTATCATTTGCAGCTGTTTTCATGAAAAGACTACCTCTTTTAATACATTAAACAATAACATGTCATTATATTTTTTTAAAGCTGTAACCATAACACTACTCTGTGTCGTTAATTTCTCTATATTTTCACAAACCAAAAAAGTATCTCGGGACTGGACTTCGTTTTCACAATCGATAAGCGTAAAAGCAAATAAAAAAACCAAATTTAAACTACAGGCATCTGTTAGAGTAGAAACAGAAACTGAGGGTGGATTTGCAGGGCTATGGGTTAGAGTAGATAATACAAATGGCGAATATGGTTTTTTTGATAATATGATGGATAGACCTATCTCATCAAACCAATGGAAAAAATACGTAATAGAGGGTGCCATTGACAAACATTCGAAAACAATCACTTTTGGGGGATTATGCTTAAATAATGGTAAATTCTACTTTGACGATTTTGAGTTGTTTATACAAAATGAAAAAGGAACATACGAAAAGCTTGCGCTTAGCAATGCACAATTCGAAAATCAAATTGATAATGAAATGATTCCCGGCTGGAAAAGAGGCATAAGTAAGGATGAAAAAGTTTATGTTAAGGAATTTACGGCATACTCTGTAAAGAATAAAGAAGATAAATCTTTTTGCCTGATGATAGAAGGGAAAGGAATTAAAAATAATAGTAATACGATAAATGCAGAAGAAGGTTTTACGCCTCAAATTGGAACTCTGATATCAATGTTGAACAATTTAAGTAGGCGTGTAGAAAGTGCGGTTCAAGGCCTAGATGTAAGACAAACAGATCATTTGCTAGATGATAAAGCAAATAGAATTGGGGCATTAGTCATGCATCTAGCAGCTGCTGAGGCATATTACCAGGTTTATACTTTTGAAAACCGTGGATTTAATGACGAAGAAAAAGCAAAATGGAAAACTGGCCTAAGTCTGGGAGATAAAGCTCGCGATGAGTTTAAAGGAAAGCCTATTTCACATTATTTAGATATTTATAAAGAAGTACGAAAAAAAACAGTTGAGGAACTATCAAAACGTAATGATGAATGGTTATCTCAATTACGCCCAGGTTCAATAATGAATAATCATTGGGCATGGTTTCATGTTATGGAGCATCAATCCAGCCATTTGGGACAAATTTTAATGCTTAAAAAAAGAATTCCCGAAGAAGAAAAGAAAAAGATTACTTTACCTAAAAACAAAATTGACTAATAAATACTGCTAGGTTTTAATTAAAAAGCATATTTATTATTTTTAAAATTCTAGTTTACTTTTTTATTCATTAACAATAATTCATGAAAAAAGTATTTCTAATTCAACTCATAAGCTACTGGTGCTTTTTAGGATGTACCACATCCAAAGAAAAAATGATTCCCTATGATTCCATTTCTGTAGTACTTGCAAAAAATGAGAAGTTAAGTGACAAAGAGTTTGAAGGATGGCAATACAAAGATATTTTTGAAGACACTGTCCCTGGTATAAGCCTTGAAAAAGCATATAGAGAATTTCTAAAAGATAAAAAGGGGGATTCCATTATAGTAGCGGTTATAGATACAGAAATAGATATTGCACATGAAGATTTAAAGGAACAAATCTGGGTTAACACTAATGAGATTGCAGAAAATGGAATAGATGATGATCATAATGGGTATATTGATGATATCAATGGATGGAATTTTATAGGAAATGTTAATGGAGAAAATATTATTCACTCTAATTATGAATTTATAAGATTGATTAGAAAGTTTAAAGTTTTATTCCATAATAAAACAGTAGATAGAATCACTTCTAACCAAATAAAAGATTTTGAAACCTATCAAAAAGCTTTAAAATTGTTAGGGGAAACCAAAAAATCTAAACTACAGCAATTAGAAAATGTGAAAGGTTTTATAAACAAGTATAATAAAGCTCAACAAATTCTAAAAGCACATCTTGCTGTTGATAGTATTACCAAAGAACAACTACTTGCCTTACATTCTACAGACACTATAATCAAAAAGCATCAAAAAACACTTATTAGCTATATAAATAGAGGTTTTACTGAAAATACACTTTTGGGCTACTTAGAGCAAACACAAGAATCAATTGATAAAAGCTTAGATTTTGATTATCAAGAAAGAGAAATCATTGGTGATGACCCTAATGATATTAATGATATTCATTACGGAAATAATAACGTTTCTGGTAATTTAGATAAATTATATCACGGAACACTAATGGCGGGGATAATTGCGGCTAAAAGAGGTAATAAACTTGGAAATGAGGGAATACTTAATGAAGTGAAAATAATGCCCTTATGCATATCTGCAAATGGAGACGAGTTTGATAAAGATATTGCTTTGGCTATTCGTTATGCTGTAGATAACGGCGCCAAAATTATCAATATGAGTTCTGGGAAACAGTTTTCTATGAATAGGCAATGGGTTAATGATGCTATTAAATATGCTGCAAAAAAAGATGTACTTTTTATAACTTCGGCAGGTAACAGTGGGCTTAATCTTGATGATAAAGAACATAATTATTATCCCAATGATATTAATACCGATGGCTCAGAGATAAGTGATAATTTTATGATGATTGGGGCAAGCTCATATACTTTGAACAAAAGGTTAATTTATTATAAAACTAATCACGGTAAAAATAATGTCGATTTATTTGCTCCGGGATATAAAGTTTATACGACTCTTCCAAACAATAAATATAGATATAGTCGAGGCACTTCAGCAGCTACTCCAATTGTATCAGGAATAGCAGCTCTTATACGATCACATTATCCTGATCTAAGTGCTTCTCAAGTAAAAGAAATCCTGATGAAATCAGGAATCTCTTATAATATTGATGTAGAAATAATTCTAGATGATGATACTAAAAAAATGGTTCCTTTCTCCTCGTTATCCAAATCAGGTAAAGTAGTAAATGCGTATAATGCCTTATTATTGGCCGAAAAAATGTCCAAAACTAAGTAAGAATTGATTTTACCCTACAAATTTAGTATATAGCTTGTCAAAACTTTTTAATTTAAATAACCTTTACCCAATCTTCTTTATGAAAAAACTATCTCTTTTATACATCTTAAGTTTGTTAATCATATTATTGGTTGGTTCATGCACACCAAAACAGAAACAATCCCAGTCTAGTGTTTTACAAACTCAACTCGATTCTTTATACACGCAACAGTTTCCCAACACCGATGAACCTGGTGGGGTGCTTTTAGTTAAAAAAAGAGATAGTACCCTATTTTTACAAAGCTATGGAGTGGCAGATATAAAAACCGGAGAAAAAATTACAGAAAACACTTTATTTAATACCGGATCTATCTCTAAAACCTTTGTAGCTAATGGGATTTTACTGTTACAACAAAGAGGTAGATTATCTATAGAAGACTCTATTGCCAAGTATTTTCCTGATTTTACTCACCCAGAGATTGCCAATAAAATAAAAATTAAACATTGGTTATCACATACTTCGGGTATTCCTGATGTACGTAAAGTAAAAGAAAACAGAGAGTTCTTTTTAACCGCCAAAGACACTCAAAACTTTGCACCTTTAAAAATTGTAGACAGCTTGTATTTTGAACCAGGAGAATCTTTTAGGTATTCTAACCCGGCTTATAATGGCCTGGCTTTAATTATTGAACAGGTTACAGGAATACCCTGGCAAGATTTTATCAAAAAAGAAATATTCGAACCCTCGGGGATGACCCGTAGTACAATTACTAATGGAGCGCACCCAAGCTCAGGTGTTGCTCATGGTTATGTTTTTAAAGATGGAAAATACCAAGAAGAAGATTATGGCGAATTACCCACTTTTGCTGCTTCTGGTAACTGCGGTGTTTGGAGTACAGTGCACGAATTGGTAAACTATGAAAAAGCAGTACAAAACTACGTGTTTCTTAACAAAGAACTAACCGATCAATCCCGAACCATATGGAAACCGGACAATTGGAAAAGTAAATGGGACCCTTTTGTAGGTTATAGCTGGTATATAGAAAAAATACCACTAGATAAAATGAGCTCGTCTGAAATTACTTTGATCAATCATACAGGATCTAATGGTGGATTTAACTCTTTTCATATCTACATTCCTGAAAAGGATGTGTTTATCATTGGTCTTTTTAACCAACCTCTAAAAGGGTATAATGAGTTGTTAGGAGACACAATTGAAATACTAGTTAATCAAAATTGGGGAGAATGATATAAGTATTTGGGGATATAAATTTTCTACCCAAAAATCTTTTCAGCAGCTTTATCTAGAATTTCATTTTCAAAATCAGCAAAATAGGCTTCAGTAGTATAATAATTTGTATGACCAAGCATATCTCCTATCTGTGATTTCGGAACACCTTTATATAATCCGGCAGTTGCAAAAGTATGTCGGGCCACATAAGTTGTTAACCTTATATCCAAATTTAGCTTTTTACCAATGGTATTAAGTCTACGGTTATGATTTTTACGACGGCTTTTGTAGATTTCATGAATTCTTTCTTCAGACTCGGTATACATTACATCGGCTAGTATAGGAAATACTAAATCCTCTTTTGATTTTCCGGCAGTGTAATACTTAAGTATATCTTTAATTTCGTTAGGAATAAGAATATCAAATTCCTTAACATTGGTTCCTCTTCTGGTTTTACGTCTTTTATATTTTAATCTTCCTTTATTAATGGCTCCAACCCTTAGATAGGCCATATCCATAAAGTTCATCCCTCTCATGTAGAAATAGACTAGGAAATAATTTTTGTGATGCCATAGGGGTGATTCCTCAGGAGTATCCAAATGCTTGATCTGTTCTATCACATCGAGATCGACAGCCCTTTTCTTTGATCTCTGTTGTTTAATAGAATATCCACCTTTACCAAATGGATAATTTTCAGTTTTAAGTTCTGTACTGTTATCTTTTATGGCTAGATTATAAATCCTTCGTATTGATCTTAACCTAACACCAAGCCCGTTTAGTGTATTCTTCTTATAAGAAATTTTACTCGTATCGCTCTTCTTATTTATGGGCTTGTTATTCTTACTTAAATACCAAGATTCAAGATCTTCAAGAAATATTTCATCAATGGCTGATAGTAATATATCCTCGTTGGTATTATATTTTATGACTAAATCTATTGCTCCTCTCATCGCATCTGCCATACCGAAACGACCAGCTTCATGGTAACGTTTTATTATTTCTGTTCCGTATTTATTTAGATATGTACTTTTTTGTGGAGCTATTTTATGAAGTATACCAAATTTCTCTTCTTCATTTTTTATGAAAGCTTTTTTAATTATTTCAACCAATTGGTACACATCTAAGTCTTTGAGTGTTGAATTGTAATCGGAAACTACTTTTGAGGCAATTCCTAATCGTTCACTAACCTTATAATTGGCTCTACTTGAATTAGGAAATGATGACTTAATTCGATTATTATCCCCATCCCATTGTTTACTATCAAGTTTATAACCAAGTTGAATATTTTTAGGAATTCCCTTGTGTCTAACTCTAAGGATTAAAGGAAATTTTTTTGCATTCTTATTACGCTGATCCAGCATTAAAGTAAGTGTAGCCATATCGATATTTTAACAAAGTCTAAAGTACTGGAATGCAATCAAATCACAAAGAAAATTTGCTCGGTTTTTGCTCGGTTTTTTCGGATTCAAACGATTTGAAACGGTTTTATACGAACTAGGCAAAATTTAAAACCTTTTGATTATTAGCTGTTTACGTTTTTATAAAACCATTTAAATCTGTAAGGCATGTCACTCATAATCAGGGGGTCCTTGGTTCGAGCCCAAGTGGGACCACCTTAATTATCAAAGAGTTACGATAACAAAATTTCGTAACTCTTTTTGTTTTTAATAGCGTCGCCCACTTTTTGCCCACTTTTTACGGTTTAATACATGTCAAAACGGGCTGATTTAGTAGTTTATAATACTTTGGAAAAGATTATTGAATTACTCTCACCACAATAAAACCTGATAGTTTTATTACTTCTTTGACTTAATTGAAAGTAGAGTCAATCCTAAGATAAATACTACAGGCCCAGAAAACAGCAATACATATAGACCTGGCCAATGCAATATTTTAAACATAACACCTAAGAGGAAAAGTAATATCCCAAGGATAATGAATAGTACTCCAAACACTTTAATCCAATTCATCGATGTATAGAATTTTAGTTTTTTCTATGCTCTAACCACTTCAGCGCTCTGTAGTATGTTGTTTTAGAGAAACCAAATTTTTGACAAACATCATCCATCCTTAATCCTGGATTTGTTTCCCTCTATAAAATAACCTTTTGTTCCAACTTTTATTCTCTCTTGATGATAAGATCTAAGTGCCTTATTTACAATCCACATTCTAGCTTTACCTTCTCTTAAAACAACCCCAGATTCTATTAAGTCACCAGTTGCATTCTCAAACTCTGGCCAAATGATAAAGATTCCTTGCATTTCATGGTTATCATGTTCATACCAAAAATCAGAACGTATTCCTTGAAAAGGGAGTAATTCTCTCCATCCCTCATCTTTAGAATAAAACCTCTATTTTACTTTAAAGTCTTCAGGGTGACTTAATCTTTGTTCATATGGTATATGTTGCTCATTCATCATTTAATAAGAATTTAAAAATAACACAGTCTATTAGTTGAAAAGGAAATTGCTGGGATAATTCAGTAGCTGAATCCTTCTTCAAAATCCTTAAATATGAATGTATTTATCATTATAAGTTAAATTCTTTTCTAAATGCCCATTTTGTAATTGAAGAATATATCAAATGATATAACACTAAAAGATTACATTCTGCATTGGGATATAGAACTCTATTAGAAGTAGAACAGGAATACATAAATAATAATAACAAAGCGGCTTAAAAATTTTGTCCTAAAATTGTTAGGTAGTCCAGAGTTCATAGTGTTAAAAACTGGAGTAAGAGTGTCACTTAATCACTACTGAAAATTATGTTTTTGGAAAATTGTCCATGCATTAGTGCCAAATATCCATTCCAAGGTCTTTCAATTAGTCCCAAATTTGTGCTGTAACAACAAAATAAGAAAAGATAAACACTAAAATCAAAATACTTTGCATAAAGAAAAGAATACATAAACGATTTTCTAACGTTTATCAGGAGCGTGATAGAATTAAAAATTTGACACCGTCTGAGGTTAAAATTTTCAAGCTTATTGCCAACAAAATGACAAGTATCCAGGTGGCATATTTTTTAGTATATCCAAACCTTATAAGTAGAGTAGTTTATATAGATGTTAGTAGCAATTAACTCACAGGTTTTCAACGATATAAAATGATTTGCTAAGAAAGTGTTTAATAAACAATGTCTTAAAAGAATTGTTCTTACGATTTAATTACGAATATTACCAGTTACGTAATAACCTACAGGGGCACTGAGAACTGAATAGAGTAGGCAACAATTTTTAAATTATAACCAAATGGGAGCAATTAAAAAAGTAATCAAAATTTTAGTGGAATAGTAATAGATAAGATACTGTAATTAAAATAGTATAATAAACAATTTAAAATAATTCGAGCAATAGAAATATAGTAACTAAGGTAGTTATATGTAAGTACTATGAGTAATAATAATGAATATAAAATTTAATTTAACCTAAAAGAAAACACCATGGCAAGACCAGTAAAAATGACAGTAAATAACAATACTAATAGGAAGTTAATATTGAAAGATTACGAAGCAAAACACGGTAAGTTTACCACAAACCCACCTAGGGAAATAGAATCCACAGGATCTTGGAACTGTTCAACCAAGAGTGGGGCAATGATTGGACCAAAAGGAATAGTAACCTATGAGGATGAAAAACAAGAATTCATTGTTGAATTTCACTATAATCATCCTTATGGAGGTGCTACCAGTTCATATAGAGTTAAACCAGATCCATCTGATGCGATAGGCTACGATATCAAAGGGGATTTTACAGGAAAAGATCAAGATATCACTTTTGGATTGTATATACTATGATGAATAAGGAACAAAAAGATGTCTGAAAAAATCACGATATCAGGTAAACCAAAACCAAGTATCGTATGCATAAACCATATAAATGTTGCTAGCACAAGTAGCTTCATTAAGTACAATTATAAAAAAATATATTATGAGTAAAATAAAAACGAGTAATCCTTTATTCGGGGTTACTATTGGGTCAATCATATCCTCCAAAGAAGGAGAATTTAAAGGGAGTGTTGTAAGTAACCCCATTAATTCAATGATCTCTCAACAGGAATCTTATAAATCGATGACAGGAAAAAGTAGTTACGTCTATTCAGATGAGATGAATCAAGGGGTACTTGGAGTATCTGGTTCTTATGGTGTTTCGGGAGTTAGTAAACTTAAATCATCAGTATCTGCATATATTGGAGAATCCTCAGCAGTAAGTAGTAAATCGGTATCTGTAAATTACAATGCTATTTCGATAGGAGGTATTGAGTATATCAATTTTGAGGAACTTACTGCTAGCGAATTTCTGGCAAGCCTTAAATTGGGATGCCAACAAAGTTTATTATCAGTACTGGACTCCTATAATGCCATAATAGCAGAAACATCAAACTTAGATGTAGAGTTAGAACATGCATTGACAAGTGATGATTATAAATATAAGGGATTAAAAGAACTCGTTAGCGAATGGATAGAAAAATCAGAGAAATTCACCTATGAATATGAAGATGGGATTGTAGTTGGGATTACTTGGGGGGCGTATGGAGGAGTAAAAATGTTGATGACGTCTAGTAGTGAAGCTGATTCGTGGAAGTATGGAGGTCAAGCAAACTTCTCCTACGTTAATCCATTCACCTCTGTTGCTGTTAAAGCAACATACGATGGAAGCCAATCTAGTAGTGGAGCCAAGGTTGATGTGAATTGTACAAGTTATGTTAGTGGTGCTATCCTTTCTCCACAAATTGACAAATGGTTTGATCAAGTGGAGAACAAATCATTTAGCGAATTGGCTGAGATAAAAGTTATGGATAAAGCACCTGATATGAAAATCTCTGAGGGTGCACCCGAAATTCCCGATTTTGAAAAACCCGAACCAAGCGATGATATTGTTAGTAAAGTTGGAGAAATAAAAGATCTGAATGGCCTAAAAGCACTGGCTATGGCATCTGCCTTTGATAAAGCCCAAAAGACAAATCCAAAACTTACTTTAGATGAATTTTTAAGGGAATCAGAAAAGCCTGCCAATACTAAAGAGCTTAGTTCCTTTAGAAAGGTTATACAGGAAAATAAGATAGATACACTTACTTTTCCTCTTGATAAAGAATCAAAGCCTAAGTCTTCATTAGTCCGAAAAAACTTAAGACAAGAACAAAAATCTGATTCGTCGGGTTATGTCCCTTTAGGGGTATGGGTTGCTAACTGGGCCGATATATTTCCATGGATGGCGCAAGGTTATTACAATAGTATCGATAATATAGAGGGGCAAAAGGCTGTACGAGAAAGGGTGATGTTACAAGATTATCAGACCTTAAGCAAGCTATACTATATTGCTAACTCTTCTGGTATTGTTGAGTTTAGACGGAAAGATTCATTGCTTCCAAGAGTTCGCTCGTTAGATATTGCAGATGCTTTTGCCAATGCCGCAGCAAATATGCAAAATAATTTAGGAGATACAGAAACAATCAAGGAGATATATGAAACGCTAGGGCCAGTTGCAAAGGATATTTATGTCTTATGGAATGAGATTGCTTTTTTAAGAAATTGTGAATTAGGTATGGGGTTAATTAAAAATAACAAAACCATAGGAAATCCTTCAGAAAAAGATGGTGACAGGCAAAAGTATAAACTAAATTCTTGTGATTTTGATGGTAAAAACCATGTGGCTTTTAGTCGCTTTTATAAGGTATTGCCCTTAATCACTCCTGATAAAGACATTTGGGCTTTTGGTCCAGAAATGGGAGGGTTGAGTTCTGTTTTTGATAGTGAGGCTATATTCTCTAAGCCCGGAAGAATAAAGTACATTTCATTTGAGTATGATGTGGAGGAAAAAATACTATTCAGTGATAACGATATCAAACTGTATCCAATTCCATTCTCTGCCTCAGAAAATGTACCATGGAAAGGGATGTCAGTGAGTACCAATATTAAATCCATGAGCGGTTTTAATAAGAATCTAAAGGTGCTCAATGAACAATTAGACAAACTCAAAGCATGGACTTTCAGCAGTGACAATTGGGATAAAAACTGGAGTGGTAAAGATGCTTATCAGCAGAAGAATATTAAAAAACAATATGTCGGCCTTATTGAGGAACCCAAAAATGTTTTTTAAGCATAGAAAAACTTTATGGTAGATATACTAACGTCAATACATAGTATGTGTTGACGTTAGTATATCCTCAATTGGACTATAGTGCATCTAAATTAATCTTTCAAAACAAAACCCGAAGGGCATAAAACTGCTTTGGGTCAAATTGTTATGCTTCATTTAGCAATCATACAATTAATTTTAAAAATCATGACATATAGAAACAACGATGTGTATTTCTGCTTGGATACAGGGTATGCATTAATCAACGGATCATATACAATAGACAGTTTTTCTGTTACTGGTGGTCAAGATCCAAAAAGACGTATTTATGCTGGACTACAAGTTACATGTAGTAGTAATGGTAAAATGACCTTTAGCGTAGGTCGAAAAGGTTCTGAGGGAGTTGCAAATTGGTTTGACGATAGAATTCTAAACTCACAAAGCACATTTAATCATGGTGCAGGAAAAATGAACTTTGCATTTCTTGGTACCCTCAAATTGACTATAACAGGTGGTATTCTTGGAAGAAGGCAGGAAACATTTACCTTTTCAAATATAGCAATTGCTCAGGGACATAGCGGAGTTAGTAATAATTGGTGGTTTGGTGGCCAAAACTGTTCTTATATTAAAAAACACACAGTAATGGCTCAAGGGATAAATTCCAATGGAGATTCGGTTTCTTTTGCCTTTTTGAGAGGTGGTAATGATGTAAGTAGTGTTGGCGTAACCCCAACAACACTTATCAACACAAAAAATTGGATGGGAAAATTAAGTGATTCTACTCAACTTGATAGTATCATGATGCCAGGCAGTCATGATGCGGGTATGTCTGAACTACATCATTGTGCCCCTCCCATAGTAGGAAATGGTTATGTTCAAACTCAGAGTAGTTCTATTGGTCAGCAACTTGTTTACGGTTCAAGATACTTTGATATCCGTGTTGATTATGATCATAACGAATTGGTTACCTATCACCGTACTGATGGTTGGGGATGTAATGGGCAAGGTTTGGTTTCTGTTCTTGATCAGACTAAAGAATTCTTAATAGCTAATCCTACGGAAACCGCATTCTTAAAGTTTTCTCATATTAGAGGCTATAAAGACCATAATCCTGCTGTAACCAAACAAAAAATTAATGACTTATTGAGTAACTATAGCACTTTCATGTATAAAAGCTCTAATTCAAACATTAATCTAGCTAAAGGTAAATTAGGCAATGTAAGAGGAAAAATGATTTTGGTTTTCAATTATAGCGAATATATTGACCCATTAACAGGTCGGTTTAGATATAAGGATGGCAACTCTGCGCAACCAGGCCTAACTGTTTATGACCATTACAGTAATACTAACGATTACAGTAAAATGAGTACTGATCAGTTGAATAAATGGAAAGATTATGGTGGTCTAGGACAAGGAGTCTTTTTCTTACTATCATGGACACTAACGGCGAGCCCTCCTGGGGCTATAATTGCTGTATTAGCTAAAAAGGCAAACGACAATCTTCCGAACGTACTATATGATCAAATCGTTGCAAAAAAGACAAGTAAGCCTAATATAGTTTATGTTGACTATGTAGATAGCAAAACAACACAAAGTATTATTCTGTATAATTTTGATTATTTTTTTTAAAATAATCAAAACTGTAAAGTGGTAGTTTTGCTAGTTCTGTATTTGCAGAAGTGAGTTTAATGGGACCAACGTAGTTAATCCCTCCGCGGTCACAAAAAGCATCAAAACCACGTAATTCTTAGGAATTGGGCAGTTTTCTGGTTTTTAGGAGCTCTTATAATTTGATGCGATTTGATTTAAAATGTCAGTTATCCATCAGTTATTTGAGTTCACTTCGAGGCATTTTTTACCAAAGCAAAACAATATTATCTTGCTTTCTTGTTTGATATCTGTACTTTTATAAAGAATATAATAGTAATTGCTATTATAACATTGTTGTGGTGCATTAAACGGAATTGACAAAATTGACTAAACAAAAATTGACTGAATGAAAAAAATAATTGAGGTTTTAAGAAATAATTGGACGTTACGAACCGTAGCCATTTTGACAGTAATTTATGTTGGAGTTTCTTATCTTTTTGGTGACGGATTAAAAGTTTCTGAAATCATTATTTTCATTCTGGTTTTCTTATATTTTGTATGGGGGTTTGGAAAAAAACCTATTCGGAATAAAAAAACTCAAGCTGAATAGTAAAAACGACACCACAACACGATATATGTGACCATAGCAGCTAAGTGATTAATCGAATGGTTGTTGTATTTTTGGTAAGGCGCAATGCTTGCAAAAAGTAAAAGTTAGCAACCAATGCGCAGTTTTGTCGAAAACAGAGTAACATTTTGCACTGCTACGACACATATATTAAACGTTGTAGCCAATTTGAAAGAACCAAAATGTTAGATACTTTTATAAAAGGTATTAGAATTACCGAAGAAGAGCTTATAGATGAACTGCAAAAAAATGCTACTATCACAAAGCACGAAAAGGGAGATTTTATCATTAAAAGCAATCAATATATAAAAGTTTTAAAAATTGTTTTAGAAGGAAAAGTAAGAGTTTACCAAGAAAATGAAAACAGAGAAATTTTGATTTACTACCTTAACACCATGGAAACTTGCACACTATCTTTATCTGCTTGTTTTGAAGACTGTAAAAGTACCGTAAATGCCATTGTAGAAGAAGATTGTACTATTCTTAATATTCCTGTAAGATTTGTTAGAAATTGGAATTTTAAATACAAATCTTGGAATCATTTTACCACTAATACATTTAGAGAAAGTTATTTGTACCTCATTAACCAGTATTCAAATTTAGCATTTGAACCACTTAAAGACCGTTTGTTCGATTATTTAATATCAAAAGCAAATAACACTATTGTTAAAAAATCACATCAAGAATTAGCCAGAGAATTAGGTACTACGCGAGAAGTTATCTCTAGACTTTTAAAAACATTGGAAAAGAATAAAAAAATTCGTCTGAAGCAAAAGCAGATAAAAATTTTAGAAAAAAAAGTGTTGTGACAAAAGTCACAGGTATACTTCTTTTAATCGTTCGTTCTTTGTATCAAGAAATTAAATAACATTTAAAAATGAAACGAATTAAAGGAATAATTAAAGTATTGATATTAGTGGTAAGCTTTATCTCTTGCGCACAAAAACCGGAAGACACTAATCCAGAAAAAACACAACAATCTTATCAAGAACATACCTCTACAGCACATCATAAAATAGCTTTAGAAGTTATAAAAGCGAGTAAAGATTGGATTGCCAATTTTAACAAAGGTAATGCCGAAGTTTGTGTAAAAGGTTATGATGCTAAAGCGGTAATGAGTGCAATGCCATTTGGCATAAAAACAGGAACAAAAGAAATTTCTGAATTCTGGACACCGTTTATCGCATCTGGTGCTACCAACTTAATTTACACAGATGTAAGTGTAGAGGTAGCTAATGAAACAACGGCATTTTTATCCGCAAATTGGAGTATGAATGTTGGTAGAGGGGTTACCTACCAAGAAAAATGGGAGAAAAAAGAAGGACAATGGCTATTAACTTATGATAATTTTCAAGTTTTAGAGCAATTTAAAACATCACAAGAAAACACAACAAACCCAGTTGCAAGTCATATTGTTTTAGAAAATATCATTGAAGCTTCTATAACCTGGATTAATGGTTTTAACTTAGGAAAAGGAAGTATTTGTGGTAAAGGCTATTTAGAAAATGCAACAATGAATGCAGTGCCATTTGCATCTATTAACGGGCAGGAACATATTGAAGGATTTTGGACGAAATTAATAGCGGATGGTGCTAAAAACTTAACATACCACAACCCAACGTTTAAGGCATTGACAGATAATAGCGCTACTTTATCATCACTATGGAGTATGAATATTGGTGAAGGCAAAATTTACCAAGAAAAATGGGAAAATATTGAAGGTGAATGGGTATTATCCTATGATGAATTCCAAGTACTGATACAATATTAAAAACTGCATACAACAACTAAGCGTTCGTATGGTGCATAGCGCACATATATGAACGCTTAGTTGTTGCGTGTAGTGCTTTATTCACTTATTATTTCATTTATATATGTCAATAACCAAATTGTAATTCCTACATCAGATTGATGAACATTGCACAAAATCGAATAGCAATCACAAACATATTTTATCTCGTTTTTTGTAAAATCTTCCAACATTCCAAATTCAAAAAACCAATTGTGATTTCTAAACTCATTAACATAAGATGTAAGACAATTTACTTGTTCAGAAAATTTGTTAGGTTCTTCATTTATATACATTCCTAAGTAATACCCTTCATCTTTTTTCCCTTTTTTTAAATGAACATATAGAGGATTATCTTTTAAATTTCTATAATCTAGTAAATTTTCACCTAAGAAACATTTACTATCATAATAATTCATTTCCATCGTTTTATTGAACTTTTGATTTACTGTTACGCAAGGAAATGATTTCCGCGCTATCGGGCTGTTTAATGTTTTTAGTTGAATCTTCCTGTAGTCTTATCTTTTCTTATCGAATTCAACTTAATTGGATTTTGAGATGCTTCTAATCTGGCATCCAACTCTTTTACTTGTTTTTCAAAATATTTAAGTTTATTCTCTAGATGTATTATTCTTCTTTCGTTTTCAATATTGGTATTCTTTAACTTAAGGGATAATGCCATATATGCTATCAGTAATGATAGAACAGGAATAAATATTTGAACTCCTAATTTAATAGAATCCGTTATCCAATTTATGAAAAGAGAATAGTATTTTTTATTTGAATATGAAGCAACTCCTTTTTCTTCTATATAAAGTCCCTTAAAATCATAATCATAATAACCAATTTCCTTATTTTGATATAGTTCAGAACTAATTTTCTCTAATTCAAAACGATTACATTTCAAGTTATTACAAATATCATCAAAAGAGACACCTATATACTCTTCTTCTCCATTTTCTAATTGAATATTAATATCTTTTTTTTCTTCAAACCTGTTATGATCATTTGAAGCTGCAATATTTCTTTATTCGCCATATTCAACTCTTTCGATAATGAATCCATTTGTTTGTGATAAAGCGAAATATTCATATTTATTTGTTTTAGTTCATCTAATTGTAATTTCCCTAAAACAACTATGAATTGCTTGGATGTTGAACTATGGATGATTTTTTATTTATGAAAACATAAGTAATTAAAGCAATACTTGTTACACTCATAATAATAATTCCAAGCTTTATAGAAAATAGTGGATTGTCATATAAATCATCATTAAATATTCCAACTATGTAAGAGAAAAACCGGGTAGGAATAAATACAAGGCTGATAACAATTGCCAGGTATTTTGGGTTAGTATATTGAGTTAATATTGAATGTATTATTGGTGCAATATGAATCTCTGAAATACTTAAAAATAGTAATGAAACTAGATATAAAATAAGATGTTGTTCTGAAGGAGTTTCTGGAATGAAAAAGAGCAATCCATAGGAAATAGCACCCAATATAAAACCAATTGTCAGTTTGATAAACTGGGTATTATAAAAAAGAGACCAAACAATGATTGCAATAATACTTATTGGAATAAGAAAAACTGAGTTTAAGGATGACCAAAGACTTTTTGAGATATTCAAAGTCGAAATTTCTCTAAACTTTATCTCTAAATCAAAAAATCTCATACCAGATATTTCGTAAACCGCCCAAAACAATGCAACAAGAATAAATGCCGTTAACACTTCTATTATTTTTTGAGAAATATGAATATCCTTTTCTATTATTTGCGTGTTATCGATTTCCTTTGAAGTTAGAAGAAGAATTATAGAAATCAACATTAGTAGTCCAGCTACTATAAATCCATAGTTCCACCAAAGTTTTTCGCCAAAATATCCCATTAGAATAGTGCCGATAAAGGCTCCAATATTAATAGCTAGATAAAATATTATAAACCCAGAATCTAGGAGTTTAGTCTTGTTTAGGTAAAGTTTCCCAAAATGAGAAATCATATTAGGTGTATATAATCCCCCACCTAAAACAACAAGAACAATTCCAATATATAATCCTGTTGTTGAAGGTATGCAAAAACTAAAAGCCCCTATGGCCTGCAAAATACCACCTATAATTATTGATTTTTTATTGCCAATAACCAGGTCGCCAAGCAAAGCTCCTAGGATTTGTGAAAAAACAATTGAAGCTGTAAGCCAACCATAAATACTTAAAGCTTCTTCTGTAGGCATTTTTAAGCTTTCTCCAACCATATAAAGAACCAATAATGAACGTAATCCGTAATACGAAGCTCTCTCAAACAATCTTGACAATGCGTATATGAAAGTGTATTTATCATGAGCTTGATTTATTATTTTTTCCATTTAATATTTTGTATTACGAATTGATTTTTAAAGAAATTTTGTGTTTTACAAATTCTACGACTTCATTATATTTTTCTAATCCAATTTCTTTTTCTCCTAGAATATAGGATAAGTTAGTTCCTACGTCAAGGTCAAGAAAAAGATTGTCACTTATGATTCGATAACTTTTAAATGCACCCCATTTTATTTTAACCTCGTATTTATAGTTCTTCATCCCAAAATGATCTTCATTAAAATTCCAAATAGCATTTTGGTTAGCCCTTTTTTCATTATCTATTTCAGATGCTACTAAATCAAAATATTTCTTTTTGGACTTCTTGTAAGACAAATAGTAATTAAAAAAGTTAAATACATAATGAATTCCTATAGCGACACTTATAAACCCAAGATTGTCATTACCATACAGCATTATTGAACCAATTATAATAAATGGAATTGCCCAAAAAAGTCTTTTCTTATTTCTTTCTAAATTTTCTCTCCAAGTTATTTTGAAATTCAAAGTTAATTGTTCTTTGAATATTTGCTCAATAAATGGTATTTCTAATTTCATTTTGTATACCTCGTTAATTTTTTAGTCAATACTACTGTAAAAATTGTTTTTTTACTAGTAATGCTTCTATTTTTCGGACACAAAAATTTTCTTAATAAATGTTGTGTTTCCTAATTACATCCCTGATTTCGTACATTGGTTAATCCAAATTTCTCCAATAAATTATGGTCAATAATGAATCTCATTTATATAAAAGAGAAAGAATTTCTCTTTTATATACTACTCATTGATTTTGAGAAACATAGTATTCTTCTAACCCATCGATTATTATGTGTTCTGATCAGTTCATTCTTTTATACTATCTTTAAAATTTAAAATTCCCCTATACCGAAGTATAGGAGAATTTCTGGGAATTGCAAAAAATCAGCTAATTGCCGAAAGAATAAGGGGTAATTTACACCTTATAATCCGCCTTTCTTCCTTGCCAAAGTCCTACCCATGCTCGGATAGAAAAGCGGATCTTCCCATAAGGTAGCTATGTCAAAAGCTATACTACGCTTTCAGTATTATACAGCAATATTAGAATATCCTAGTTTCATTTTTCGGGACTGAGATTATTTTTTTGAAAAAAATCCACATATAATCCTGTTATACTCATGCCTTTCGTATCAACATTTCATTGGCAGGTAATTCTCTTGTAAAAAAACCAATGGTAAACCCTACTGCCTGTTCATATACAAAACTTTGGATGCTAAAATCGTATTCTATAGGTGCATCTAATTGTTTCATCACTTTGATAATACGATACAGCTTGGTTTTTGAGATGCCCAATCTGTAGGCTAATTCATCTGGAGATCCTGTAGCCTGCATTCTAATTAATCGATCGATTCGCTCAATAAGCTTAATTTGTTTAATGATAACATTCATAGTTCTTTCCTTTACTTAATACTTCTATTCATCAATAATTACTTGTGGGGTACATAAGTGTATGTCAGGAAAAAAATAGTTGTTACTTCGATTGATGCTTTTTTTTGAAAAAGAATGTATAACTGTGGTTCCATATCAAAACCAAGTTAAATTAAATAGCCAGTAGTGAGGTATTATAAAATTTTGAAAATATCGTGTAATTCCAATTAGAATATGGAAGCTCTAATTTGTAAAAAAATGAGCAAGTGTTCGTATTACCTATACAAAACCTTACTCTTTTAATGCTCTAAGAAGTCGTGCCGCATTATCTTTATACACGCCATTATACTGAATGATTTCTTCGAGGATTTGTGTTGTTTTTTTGGTGTTTTTTAATTTCAAATATGCCAAAGACAGATACCATCTAGAAGCTTCGTAGTATCTACTATTTGCTGAAATATTTTCGAATTGAAGAACTGCTTTTTGTTCTTGATTAGTATTCAAATAACTCACCCCCAGGTATACTTCCAGTTCTTTTTGATCAACAAGATTAGTGTTTTTTTCGAGTGCAGTAACTACACTATCGTACGCCCCTTTGTTATAATCATCCATAATATTTTGCAAAGCGGTATTTATCTCTCCACGAGTATTATCCTCAGCCGGAAAAGGAGTATAATGCGCTACGTATAAATCTCTTAGCTCATCTGTAGTATCCAAAGTATTCCACACCAAGGTGCCTACACCTAAGAGCACAACAATAGTGGCAGCAATTCTTAAAGGCGAAGAAAATATACTTCTTGCAAAAGACGATTCCTCTTTTTTGACCTCTTTGCTTACTTTTATCAATTTTTCTTTAACCTCTATGGCCTCTTGATCATTAAGGATGTCGTGTAATGCCTTATGCGTTTCTATTTCTTTTTGTAGCTCTGGAGTATTTGCAACTTCTCTCTCAAAATCGATTAGCTCTTCAGGAGATAATTGATTAGTAAGATACCTTTCTATTTTTTCAAATATTTCTGGTGTTCTTTCCATAAGCCCTATTTATTTTCAGAGGTTGCTTTTAACTCCTGATATATTGGATCCTGTTCGATCATTTCGATCAGGTGTTTTTTACATTCAAACTTCTTTTTTCGGGTATACCCTTCGGCATATCCTGTGATCTCTGAGATCTGCTTCATGCTTTTGCCCTCAAAAAGCAATTGCAACACCTGGCGACATGCATCGCTAAGATGAACAAAGTGTTTGCGATACACATGCTCACGTTCTTTATCTTCTATTTCTTGTACGATAGAAGCTTCAATTATTTCGGTATCCTCAGGGATTTCTTCTGTAACCACTAGTTTTCTGTTTTTGCGCAACCGATTTCTCCAAATATTCTTAGACACCCCATAAAAATAGGTTGATAACGGTGATCGAAGCTCTAAAGAACCTGTTTTTAATTTTTGATATATAAACACAAACGCATCCTGAAAAACATCTTCGACATCATCCTCATTACCCGAATTTTTTAGGATATACTGTCGTATATACTTGCGATTTTTTTTATAAAACGCTTTAAACACAGCCTCATCGCCGGCAACAATACCTTCTATAATGTTTTGATCATCGATGTTACTCATAAGTGTATGTAGGCTCTTAAAAGATTGTTACCTTGTAAAGTGTTAATATCACCATAAAAGTAACATTTTTAGTTTCTTTGCTATACACTATAAAGGAGAATTGTTACAAAATGTCTCTATAATACTACATAACCTATGAACACAAAAAAAACGATATCACTGTTAGCTCTTATTTTTATTGGGGTTTTTATCAATTCATCTCATGCCCAAGTAGTAACGGATACATTATTGGCTTCTCAATATTTTAAGAAAGGGGATTCTTTACTCATTGAAGGAAAGTATAAAAGTTCTATTGAATCCTTTGAAAAAGCATTACCCATTTATGAAAAGGCTACAGCTTGGGAAAAAGTGGCAAGTTGTTATAATAAGATTTCTTATGCTTACAGAAAAAAAGGTGATAATCTTGAGAAAGTATTTGAGAATGCTAATGAAGCCCTGAAAATCTCCAAGCGATATTTACCAAAAAACGATAACGAAAAAGCTTGTGCTTATGATAATACCGGTTACTATCATCAGGACAAGTATGATTTTGATACTGCTTTGAATTATTTTGAAAAGGCGTTGAGTCTTCGAAGTAAGATTTTCCCCGAAAACCATCAAAATATTGCATTATCCCTTGAAAACATTGGGTTCTTAAAATATGACCAAGGAAATTATATCGAGAGTTTAGAGTATCATCGAAAGGCATTACTAATAAGAAAACAAGTTCATGGAGAGTATCATTCCAGCACTTCTAAGTCTTATCATCAAATAGGTATTGCCTATTCAAGACTTGGAAAATATAAAAAGGCAATAGAACAATACGAAAAAGCTATTGAAATAGGACTGAAAGTTTATGGAGAGTATCATTCGAAGATCTCCTCTATATATGAAGATCTAGGTTATGCGCACATGTACGGATCTGAATATAGAGAAGCAGAAACTTATTTGAAAAAAGCATTGATAATTGGAGTTAAAATTGATGGAGAAAACAAAGCGTATGTAGCAGGTATATATTATACGCTAGCCGATTTATACAGAAGGCTTGGAAAACTTGAACTTTCGATTATTAATTTTGAAAAAGCATTAATTATATACACAAAGACTCTTGGTGAAACGGCTATCAATGTATCAAATACATATTATAGTACAGGTCTTGTTTTTGAGCATAAAGGTCACTATGAAAAAGCATTTGAGTATTATAAAAAGGCATTAACAATATTTCTAGAAAAGAAAAGCACACATCCTACGGTAAGTATTATATATAGTGGGATTGGGAATACACTTCTTGGAAAGGGTGCCTATCAGAAAGCCCTTCAATATTTCAATGAAGGTTTGGACGTTGCTCTACAATCAGTTGGCGAACGCCATGTTATTACTGGAGTTATTAATTATAACATAGCCTTGGCATATAAAGAATTAAAAGACTACGATAAAGCGCTTTCATATAACAAAAAGTCTTTGGGTATCAAACTAAGTAATTATGGAGATAATCATCCAAGAATTGCACTCTCTTATAATCAAATAGGAGATATATCTAGGGCCAGAAAACAATATAATGAAGCTTTACAGTTTTATAAAAATGCGTTAAAAATATATTCGATTAAGTTTGATGACGCCCATTTTGAAGTTGCGGAATCTTTAGAGAAGATTGGTGCTTTAAAACAAGAAATGGGGTTATATGATGAAGCATTAGATTACTTTAAAAAATCATTGGAGATTCGAAAAAAAGTATTTTCTGAAAATAGCTCATTTGTTGCGCAATCCTATATTAATATTGCAGAAATATTTCTAATACAAAAAGACTATCAAAAAGCACTAGTCCAATATGAAAAGGCTCTTAAAGCCAATATTTTTCTTAACACAAAAGATCAATATTTTGATAAAAAGATATTTCTTACTACCCTTCAAGGCCAAGCCAATACCCATAAAAAATTATATCAGCAAAGTAAAAGTATAACTGATTTTAATAAGGCAATTGCGATCTACCAAAAAGCAGATACCTTAATTAACACCATCCGGCAAAGCTTTACTAACTATCAAGATAAAGTAAGCTTTGCCAAACAGGCTAAAGAAGTATATCAAGGAGCAATTGAAGCACAATTGTTATTATATGAAATAGAAAATAATCAGAAAACTCTTACAAAAGCCTTTTACTATACCGAGAGAAGCAAAGCCAATACCTTAAAAGAACTTTTAAACGATGCTAATGCCAAAAACTTTACAGGCTTGCCTACCGATCTTGTGGCCTTAGAAAAAGATCTAAGAATCAATAAAGCCTTTTATCAATCTAAGCTTACCCAGGAACATTCAGAAAAAGATGGGGATTCATCAAAAATCACCCGATACGAAAACAAACTCTTTGAGATTAATCGTAGGCAAGATTCATTAACCGAGGTGTTAGAAAAAAACTATCCTAAATACTATCAGTTAAAGCACAAAAATGATGTAGTTTCGGTTGGTGAGCTCCAACAACAACTTAATGAGCAGACCACAGTTGTAGAGTTTTTTACATCCGATAGCATTACCTATGCCTTTACCATTACTAAAAACAAGATTGCCGTAGAAGAGCTAACAACTACTGATCTTACTAAAAAAATAGAAACTTTTAGAGAAGCTATCACCTCAAAACATGTAGGCGATTTTAAAACATCGGCGCATCAATTGTATCAAGAACTAATCGCTCCCATTGTGGATCACTTTGTGGGAGATGAGTTAATTATCATTCCCGATGGTCCACTTTGGCATCTTAATTTTGAGTTACTACTTACTCAACAAGAAGAGGCAAATAATCCTGTAGATTTTTCATATTTGCTTCATAACTATGCTATAAGTTATGCCAACGCTGCAAATATCTTGTTTTCTGGTAGTCAAGACACGCCAACATCTAAAAAACAAGAAGAATGTTTGGCTTTTTCGTTTACCGATAGTACTAACATTGTAGATGCCACATCGATGAGTTTAGCTACCCTTAGAGATGCAGGTGATGATCTACCAGGAACGCGTAAAGAGATCAAAGCCATTGCCGAGATTATCGATGGTCAATATTATTTTGGATCAGAGGCCATAGAGGCTAACTTTAAGAAAAATGCCAATCAATACAACATCCTTCACCTGGCATTGCATGGTGAGGTAGATAACGAACGACCAGAGAATTCTAAACTCTATTTTACCAAAACCAAAGATACTATAGAAGATAATCTGCTCTATGGTCATGAGCTCTTTGCTTTGGATATTCCTGCAGAGCTTACGGTATTGAGCGCCTGTAATACAGGATCTGGTAAAATCGCCAAAGGAGAAGGGATCATGAGTTTAGGTACTGCCTTTCAATATGCAGGGACCAAAAGTTTACTCTTAACCAGTTGGGAGGTATCTGATCAAACCACTCCAGCGTTGATGAAATACTTTTATACCAACCTAAAACAAGGGATGAGTAAATCCAAAGCGTTGCAACAAGCCAAATTAGACTATCTAAAAACCGCAGATATCAATAGAACCCATCCTTTTTACTGGGGTGGATTTTATTTGGTTGGAGATACCGCTCCGATACCCTTTAGTGATCATACCTGGTGGTATTGGGTAATAGGGCTTCTAGGAGTTTTGCTTCTGTGGGTATTTTGGTATAGAAAGAGAAGAAAACATAATTCATAATATTTATAGTTTCCTCTCCCTCTGGGAGAAGGAACTATCAATATATATTAAACCTTAATGTTGCACCAAACTAAACCAACTTAATATCCTCTTTAAACAACATATGGATATATTCGGCATGCAGATTTGCGTTTTCTTTACTCTCTAAACAATGAAACAGTAAATGAATAAGCCCATAATCGCCCAAGCTATCTCGATACTCGTGTCTGTCTTTATTTTTTACCCACAAGATAAAAGAGCACAAATGACCTATCTCGCCAATTTTTTGAGGGTCTTTTAAGCATTCTCGAAAATCATCAAGTTTCATCAAAGCATATTCGTTATACTTTCGTTTACAAAAATTATAATCAAAGCTATGCTTATACGACTGTAGCTTTCGGTTCTGTATTTCATAGTTTATACCACTCATAACATAAGATTCATTTGCATTAGGTACTTTTTTCATCATAATACTGCTTGAGGTATTCTATATTTTGCAAAACATATGCCATGACTTTAAAAATTTACTTAACAAAAAGTGAAAAACTCTTAAAATTTCAAGTAGTAAAATGACAACAATATTGGAAATATTCCAAGTCAAAGATACAAAATTTGGAAATATTCCAAAAAAATAATTTACTCTTTTATATGAGTATTTTTAACTAGACACATCATGTCAGTTAGGTTATATCTCTAATAATTCGTTGATAAACCTTGATATTATCAGGTGTTACAAGGTTACACAATACTATGATTTTCAGACCAGTAAACCTTATTTTTTGATATTCTTGTTAATAAAACCTAATAAGTTTTTTTTCAAAAAAAGAGTTTGCCTATTACATTTACTTTAGAATTTGATACACTCTGGTATGTTTTTTGGGGAAAGAATAGCCAGAATGAAAAATTGGGAAATACAAATCAAATCATAAATTATGCAGTATAAAGTAATTGATGCAAAAAGCCAATATTTTGGCAAAGTATTGGATTTCGAATCCTGCTCTACATTGAGTGATTTAGGAGGAGTGCTCTTAAAAATAGGAAGAAACAGAGTTTCACTGTTTAAATTTAATGAAGTAGAATTGGTATAACTACCATTCTACTTCTTTCTCTACCCCACCTCGGTACTTTCTTCTTCTTTTAAGATTAGAATATCATATAAATCGTTAATATAATGAAACGATTATCGATATATGTATTATGTCTATTCTGGATAAACAGCAGTTGCCAGAACAAGGTTGCTATTGATAATATTGAAGAGATCCCTGGTGCTTCACAACAAGATGAGCAATATGCCAATGTTTATAAGATCTTAGATGGTGTTTGGAAAGGAAATTTCTTAATCTATGAAGATCAAAAACAAGTGCCAAAAAATACGATAGATCTAAAGAATATTTCTTTGACAAGTGTACAAAAAGATGGGCTCAAACAAATTAACAGTATCGATGTAACACAGGTTTATGCTTCGAAAAATCCTTTTTTTCAAAGCGTTACTATTACTGACATCTATCCGGATACCAGGCAAAAAATCACAAGCAAAGGTGTTAATAAAATTCAGGATGGTCGCATGTGGTGCGTTGTAAAAAAACCTGATGAAACCGTTATTCATCAAGGCAGTACCGAAGGTAAAAATACCATTATATGGGAAAGAAATGAAAAATCCTCACAAAGAATCGAATACTTTAAAGAAACTGTCTCAAATGATTTTTATGAAATCGTAGGTTGGGGGTATTATAAAGGAGATGATACAACTTTATCTCCCAAACTTTGGTTTTATGCCAAATATGAGCGTCAAAAATAATTACCCTAACTCGGTAATTCTTTTTACATATTTACCGATAACATCAAACTCCAGATTAATTACTGTTCCCACCTCAAAAGTATTAAAGTTGGTATGCTCATAAGTAAAAGGAATGATTGCTACACTAAATTCATTTTTTTTAGAATTTACTACTGTTAAACTTACTCCATTAACCGTTATTGATCCTTTTTCTATAGTAATATTGTTCAATTCAGGATCATAACTAAAGGTAAAATACCAACTTCCGTCAGCTTCAGAAATTGCCGTACACACCGCCGTTTGATCCACATGTCCTTGCACAATATGACCATCTAACCGATCCCCTAGTTTCATTCCGCGTTCAAGGTTTACAATACTTCCCTCTTTAAGATCATTAAGATTTGTCTTATCTAATGTTTCTTTAATAGCAGTCACAGTATAGGTGTCATCTTCAATAGAAACCACAGTCAAACACACACCGTTATGTGCTACACTTTGATCAATCTTTAGTTCTGAAGTAAAATTTGCACGTACGGTAATATCCAGATTTTCCTTATCCGTTTTTAAAGATAGTATCGTTCCTAATTCTTCGATGATTCCTGTGAACATAAATGCCAATTATTTAATTAAATTTGTGGTCTTAACGTTTGTGATCTTTTTAATTCCTTCGGAATTAGATTTCAAAAATACTGATAAAGGACATTATATAATGAAGAAAGAAGAAAAAATAAGAGTAGGAATTTCTATAGGAGATCTTAATGGTATAGGAAGCGAGGTAGTTCTTAAAACTTTTGAAGATTCACGTATGCTGGATTTTTGCACCCCGGTGATTTTTGCTTCTGTAAAAATTCTTTCCTTTCTCAAAAAACACTATAAAATCAAGAGTAATCTACATGGAATCGATAAGACTTCTCAGATCCTAGATGGTAAAATCAATGTTCTTAATGTATGGAAAGAACCTGTAGATATTAATTTTGGAAAAGAAGATTCGAAAATTGGAGGTTATGCCATAAAATCACTCAAAGCGGCTACTCAAGCCTTAAAAAATGATGAAATAAATATATTGATTACTGCACCTATTAACAAGCGTAGTATCCAGTCTGACGAGTTTGCGTTTCCTGGTCACACTGATTATCTTGATCAAGAACTAGAAGGAAACAGCCTCATGTTTATGATCACAGATAATCTTAAGGTTGGATTACTTACAGATCACGTTGCCGTAAAAGATATTGCAAATACAATTACACCAGAGTTAATAGAAGAAAAAGTAAATACGATATACAATTCTTTAAAACAAGATTTTGGAGTATCAAAACCAAAAATTGCAGTATTAGGCATAAATCCACATAGTGGCGATAATGGAGTTATAGGCAAAGAGGATGAAGAAATATTAAAACCAACCATCAAAAAAATTAATGAATCTGGCAAATTAGTGTATGGCCCATATGCAGCAGATAGTTTTTTTGGATCAAATACATATAAAGCCTTTGATGCTATTGTGGCTTCATACCACGATCAAGGATTGATTCCTTTTAAGACCTTATCTTTTGGAAAAGGAGTGAATTATACTGCGGGGCTTGCCAAAGTACGTACTTCTCCTGATCATGGAACAGCTTTCGAAATTGCTGGAAAAAATCAAGCAGATTCTAGTTCTTTTAAAGAAGCTGTTTTTTCAGCATTAAAAATTTTTAAAAACAGAAATCAATATGCAGAGATCACCAAAAATCCATTAAAGAAGCAGCCCAGAAAACCACAAAAAAAGTAAGTTAGGGTTTTGGCGTGAGTATTTGAGAGAACAGTACTTTTCAACATTTAAGTTTTTAATTCAAATTATGAAACTTAGAACCTCCAAATACCCACTTATTATAGGGTTCTTTAGTCCAAAAACCTAAAGACTCATGCACTCGCTTACTAATTCACTAACAATCTGATATAATTTTATTTACAAAAACACTTTAATTACGATTTTTTATTATCTTTGCACCCGCCTTTATCAAATTGGTAGGCACTTGAAACTGATGATGAAATGAAACAACTTAAAGAGTATACTATTCCTTTTGTTGGACTGAAGCAAGGCATACACCAGTTTGAGTATGACATTGATAATACGTTCTTTGAACATTTTGAGTACGACGAATTTAATGCATCTGCATTACGCGTAGATTTGGAGTTTAACAAGAAAACAACCATGTTAGAACTTCATTTTAAAGCTACCGGAACTGTAAATGTAAATTGCGATCTTACTAATGAACCTTTTGACTTACCTATTGAAAATGAATTTTTTCTGGTAGTTAAGTTTGGAGATGAATATAATGATGAAAACGAAGAGCTTCTAATACTCCCTCACGGAGAATATGAAGTTAACATTCAGCAATATATTTATGAGCTTATTGTTTTGGCTATACCTCATAAAAGAGTTCATCCTGGTGTAGAAGACGGAACATTAGAATCAGACATACTCGAAAAATTAGACGAACTAAGTCCAAAAGACAAAACAATAGAAAACACTAATGAGGAAACAGATCCTCGTTGGGACAAATTAAAAAATTTATTAAACGATAAATAATAGCTAAGCAATGGCACATCCTAAGAGAAAAATATCGAAAACCAGAAGAGACAAAAGAAGAACTCATTATAAAGCTACTGTACCACAAATAGCAACTGACCCTACTACAGGAGAAGCACATTTGTATCACAGAGCGCACTGGCACGAAGGTAAATTGTACTATCGTGGTCAAATCGTTATCGATAATACAGAAGAAGTGGCGTAAGCCCACTGTTAAAATTTCATATAAAACTCTCACAAAAGTGAGAGTTTTTTTGTTTTTAGTTGAATATGTGTCAAAATCCCGTTATTTTGCGCCATATTTGTATATAATTTAGTAATTTCGACGGCTTTTCAAGCATTTTTTGCACAAATAGTTCTCGACACTAAAACTAAGACATGAGTAAAATCACAGCCGCTATTACAGCTGTTGGCGCATATGTGCCAGACTATGTGTTAACCAATCAGATTTTAGAAACTATGGTTGACACAAACGACGAATGGATTACCACTCGTACAGGTATAAAAGAACGTAGAATACTCAAAGAAGAAGGCCAAGGAAGCTCTTTTTTAGGTATCAAAGCGGCAGAAGACCTAATCGCCAAAAGAAATCTTGATCCCAAAGAGATCGATATGGTGATTTTTGCAACCGCAACTCCGGACCTTCCTGTTGCAGCAAATGCAGCATTTGCAGCATCAAAAATAGGGGCCATTAATGCATTCTCATACGATTTGCAAGCAGCATGTTCTAGTTTCTTATATGGAATGTCTACCGCAGCTAGCTATATAGAATCAGGAAGATATAAAAAAGTACTACTTATTGGAGCCGATAAAATGTCTTCTATAATTGATTATACAGATCGAGCTACCTGTATCATTTTTGGAGATGGTGGTGGAGCAGTCCTTTTTGAACCTAATGAAGATGGTTATGGATTACAAGACGAATACCTTCGTACAGACGGTGTAGGCAGAGAGTTCTTAAAAATTGAAGCTGGAGGATCAATTTTGCCTGCTTCAGAAGAAACTGTGGCCAAAAAGCAACATTTTGTACAACAAGACGGAAAAACTGTATTCAAATATGCAGTTTCGAATATGGCTGATGCCAGTACAAAAATAATGGAACGAAACAATCTAACTGGGGACGATGTAAACTGGCTTATTGCTCATCAAGCCAATAAACGTATTATTGACGCCACAGCAAATAGAATGGGATTAGATGAGAAGAAAGTTCTTATGAATATCCAACGATATGGTAATACGACTTCGGCCACATTACCTTTATTATTACACGATTACGAAAAACAACTCAAAAAAGGAGATAACATTGTATTTGCCTCATTTGGTGGAGGCTTTACATGGGGTTCTATTTATCTAAAATGGGCCTACAACTCCTAAACAACTAAACACACAATACCCAATATTATGGATTTAAAAGAAATTCAGAATTTAATTAAATTCGTAGCCAAATCAGGTGCTAGCGAAGTAAAATTAGAGATGGATGACGTTAAAATCACCATCAAAACTACATCAGATGATAGTAAAGAAACGACATTTGTACAACAAATCCCCGTTGGCAGTCCTGTAGTTCCTTCTCAACCCGCAGCAGCTCCTGTGCAACCAGCTACACCAGTAGCCGCACCGCCAGCCGCTACAGAAGCACCTTCGTCTGATGACAATTCGAAATACATAACGATCAAGTCTCCAATCATTGGAACTTTATACAGAAAACCATCACCAGACAAACCTACATTTGTAGAAGTTGGTGACTCTATTAAAGAAGGTGATGTACTTTGTATTATCGAAGCAATGAAACTTTTCAACGAAATTGAAAGTGAAGTTTCTGGTAAAATTGTAAAAGTATTAGTTGATGATTCTTCTCCAGTAGAATTTGATCAGCCACTTTTCTTAGTAGACCCATCATAATTAATCTCAAAATTTCAAATCCCAAAGTCCAATTAAACCTAAGAGAAAATTGGAGTTTGTTTTTTGGATATTGTAATTTTTAAAAGTTATGTTTAAAAAAATTCTAATTGCAAATAGAGGTGAGATCGCCATGCGAGTGATCAGAACCTGCAAAGAAATGGGGATTAAAACTGTTGCTGTCTACTCTACAGCAGATGCAGAAAGCCTGCATGTACGTTTTGCTGATGAAGCTGTTTGTATCGGACCAGCACCTAGTACAGAATCCTACCTTAAAATGGCAAATATAATTGCTGCTGCAGAGATTACTAATGCAGATGCAATTCATCCAGGCTATGGTTTCTTATCAGAAAATGCTAAGTTTTCTAAAATCTGTGAAGAGCATGAAATAAAATTTATTGGTGCTAGTGCAGAAATGATCGATAGAATGGGAGACAAAGCCTCTGCAAAGTCTACAATGATTGAAGCTGGCGTACCTTGTGTACCCGGAAGTGAAGGTGTAATTCCAGATTTTAAAACGTGTCTAAAAGTAGCCAAAGAAACCGGATACCCAGTAATGCTTAAAGCAAGTGCAGGTGGTGGTGGAAAAGGTATGCGTGCCGTTTGGAAAGAAGAAGACCTGCAAGATGCGTGGGAATCTGCTAGACAAGAAAGTAAAGCCGCCTTTGGTAATGATGATATGTATATGGAAAAGCTTATCGAAGAGCCTCGTCATATCGAAATTCAAGTTGTTGGTGATAGTAATGGTAGGGCATGTCATTTATCAGAAAGAGATTGCTCTGTACAACGTAGACACCAAAAATTAACCGAAGAAACCCCTTCTCCATTCATGACCGATGAATTGAGAGAAAAAATGGGTGAAGCTGCCGTTAAAGCAGCAGAATATATTAAATATGAAGGTGCAGGTACTGTAGAGTTTTTGGTGGATAAACACCGTAACTTCTACTTCATGGAAATGAATACACGTATTCAGGTAGAGCATCCAATTACCGAACAAGTGGTAGACTACGACCTTATTAGAGAACAAATATTAGTTGCTGCCGGTGTGCCTATCTCTGGTAAAAACTATATCCCTCAGTTACATTCGATAGAATGTAGAATCAATGCTGAAGATCCTTATAAAGATTTTAGACCTTCACCGGGTAAAATAACAAATTTACATATTCCGGGTGGACACGGTGTACGAGTAGATACTCATGTGTACAGTGGTTATATTATTCCACCAAATTATGACTCTATGATTGCTAAATTGATCACTACAGCGCAAACTCGTGAAGAAGCGATCAATAAAATGAAAAGAGCACTAGACGAATTTGTTGTTGAAGGAATAAAAACGACCGTTCCTTTTCATAGACAATTAATGGATCATCCAGATTATGTTTCGGGTAATTATACCACCAAATTCATGGAAGATTTTGAAATGGAAGATCCCGAAGATTAAACAAGAATAAACTTAAGCCTCAGTAATGAGGCTTTTTTTGTATATATGTTTTAGATTTGAGAGACACCAACACCTTTTTTTGTTGAAAACGAATCTTTACAAAAAATGAATTTAAGTTATTGGGAACATAAAACTTGGTTATCACATGTTGATTTTACCATTATAGGTAGTGGTATCGTTGGACTTACATGCGCTATACAATTAAAAAGTAAATTCCCTACTGCTAAAATCCTGATTCTAGAGCGTGGAATATTACCTAACGGGGCGAGCACCAAAAATGCTGGTTTTGCCTGTTTTGGAAGCTTATCAGAAATATTAGATGACCTCAACTCGCACACCGAAGAAGAAGTATTGCACTTGGTACGAAAAAGATACTTAGGACTTCAACAATTAAGACAGAATCTAGGAGATCAAAATATTGATTACTTACAATACGGAGGGTATGAACTTTTTACTCAAGAAGATACTAAGCTCTTTTCAGAATGCCTTTCAAAAAGAGAAGAAATCAATACCTTATTAAAACCTGTCTTTAATAGTGAGGTTTTTACAGTTAATAAAAACACTTTTAACTTCAAAAACATACATCCTCAATATATTGTAAATCAGTTTGAAGGACAGATTGATACTGGTAAAATGATGCAAGCCTTATTGAGCAAAGTACAATCACTGGGAGTTACAATTTTAAATCATTGCAACGTTCAGGAAATTAATGATCTTAATAACAAAGTTGAAATAAAAACCGATCATTTTACGTTTTCTTCTCGTAAGGTATTGATTGCAACCAATGGTTTTGCGTCTAAATTAGGAATCCAGCAAGTAAAACCCGCAAGAGCACAAGTGTTGATCACCAAACCTATTGAAAACTTGCATATCAAAGGTACATTTCACTTGGACAAGGGATATTATTATTTCAGAAATATCGATCAAAGAATCCTTTTTGGCGGAGGTAGGAATTTAGATTTTAAAACCGAAGAAACTACAGAGTTAACACAAACCGAATTGGTACAAAAAAAGCTAAATGAAATTTTGCATGATGTAATTTTACCAGATACTGATTTTGAAATTGAACATCGATGGAGTGGGATTATGGGTGTTGGCAACCAGAAGAAACCCATTGTAAAACAATTATCCAATTCTGTGTTTTGCGGAGTACGCTTAGGCGGAATGGGCGTTGCCATAGGAAATTTAATTGGCACAGAATTAGCAGATCTATTGTAGATCTATCTGTAGTATACTATGAAAAATATGTTTCGTTTTTTATTCAAAAGCTTTGTAGCTTTTATGATACTTAGCCCACTTTGGGTACTAAGCTATGCATGGATAGATGTTTCTGTCACGCCTTTAATGGGGATTCGGAAACTTCAATCGAAACAAAAACATACAATTCAGCATCATTGGGTGCCCTTGAATAAGATTTCAAAAGAATTACAATTAGCCGTAATCTGTAGCGAAGATCAGCATTTTATAGAACATAAAGGTTTTGATAAAAAAGCAATCGAAAAAGCGCTTGCAGAGCATAAAGCAGGTAAGCGACTTCGTGGAGCAAGCACAATCTCGCAACAAACTGCAAAAAATGTATTTCTATGGCCTCATCGTAGTTGGATTCGCAAAGGATTAGAAAGTTACTTTACCTTTCTTATTGAATCTTTTTGGAGCAAAGAACGTATTTTAGAAATCTATTTGAATAGTATTGAAATGGGTAACGGTATTTATGGTGCCGAAGCTGCAGCCATGTTTTGGTTTAACAAATCTGCGGCAAACCTTAATCGAGATGAAGCTGCCGCCATTGCTGCTATTTTACCAAATCCAAGAAAATTATTAGCCACCCCACCATCAGAGTATACCCAAAAAAGAAAGGAATGGATTTTTATACAAATGCGTAATTACGGTACTTTGGTGCTGGACAAGAAAGAACAAAATGAATATAGAGGACATTAAGCAAGAGTTACTTAATCAATGTAAAAATCACATAGATCAAAGGTTACAACGCATTCAAAATACAATTACAGATATCCAGGAATCTCTTAACTCAGAAACCAAGAGTACGGCTGGCGATAAACATGAAACCGGGAGAGCTATGCTTCAGTTAGAAAGAGAAAAAGCCGGAAAACAACTTGCTGAGGTGCAAAAATTACAGTATATCGTTGGCAAAATTGATATTTCTTCTTCAGAGCCCGTTCGGTTGGGCAGTTTGGTTTCAACCTCTCAAGACAACTATTTTCTTAGTATTTCTGCAGGTAAAATTGATATCAACAATGAATCTTATTATGCCGTAGCTACGAATTCTCCTATTGGTCAATTGCTACTAGGAAAGTCTAAAGATGATACAATCCAATTTAGGGGTAAACACATACATATCAAAACAGTACGTTAACAATGATTTAAAAAATTATTTTATATTTGCTAACGTTTTGTTAAAAAGCCTACTCATTAACAAAATATAAATCAGAATATAAATTTAAAATAAGTCCCTAAATGAAAAAAGTAAATCTACTATTTGCAAGCTTGTTTCTTGCCACTTTGTTTTTTACCTCTTGTAGCAGTGACGATGACGCTCCTACTCCTAACCTCGGAGGAGAAACCGACAACGAAATCACAGTTGCCGACCTTGATACAGGAATACTTATCGACGGTAAAGGAACAGAAGTTAATCCAATTCAAGGAACACCCCCATCACCAACTGGAACTCTTAATTTTGGCGTAGGTGAAAATAATCGAATAGGTATTTTAAATGATGGTTTCAACATTAAGTTTTCATCTACTGATGCAATAGAAGGAGCATATGTTCAATTTAGAGATGCAAATGGAAATGCATCAGAAAATTATTATAACATTCCTAAAGCGGCTTTTGATACCGATGGTGGTAACAGAAGTGCAAATGTTAACTCTTCAAATAAAAAAGCAAGAATATCTGCTAAAATGGTAGAAGAAAATACTTTTGAAATTGATGTAGACTTTTCAGAATCTTTAGAGCCTGGAGAATTTTGCTATGCAATATGTGTCTATGATGCGCAAGGAAATATCAGTGTAATTGAAGAAGTATGTGTAGAAATTAATGCATGGGGAGGGAACGATGCTCTTGTTGGAGAATGGATCTTTGACAGATATGAACCATCAGAAGATAATGAGTCGACGACAATAATATGTGATAATCAGCAAGAGTTACCTAATGTTCTATACAGGTTATTGATAAAAGATAACTGGACTTTTATGCTTAACCAAGATGGTACCTATGTAGAAACTTTTGACAGAGAGCAACGTGATCTTGATTTTCAGACCACTAGATTAAATTGCGAAGCTACTTATTACAGCGAAGCCACTACTACAAATGATAAATACTACGGAAACTGGGCGTTTAATTCAGAAAAAAAGACATTTACGGCAGTAGATTATAAATACGAAAATTTAATAAACTCGACCGTAGAAAACTTTGAAGAAGGCGATATTTATTATGAAGGAGTGCAAATAGAAGTTACTTCTAATGAGTTAAAAATCACTGAAACCTATGAGGACGCAAGTGGAGCAACACAATTGGAAACGGCTATTTTCAAAAGAAAATAATATATGTTCAACATAGGATAAAATGGCTTTGGCTAATACCAAAGCCGTTTTTTTATTGTATACTTTTTATCATCAAATTCTTGGATCTATAGCATACAAAAATGATTTTAAGTAAATTGCCAACTCATAAATCATCTTTACCATGCAAAAGTTTTTTGTACTAGTTCTTTTTGGGGTATTACTTTTTTCGTGTAAACCTTATCAAAACACAAAAATCCGAAAAAACCAGATTACTTATGAGGATTTTAGAGGAGATCAGCGGTTATATCCAACCGATGGTGGTTTAGTAAAATATATTGATAAAGGAAAAGGGCCAGCTATCGTGTTACTGCATGGGGTGCCCACCTCTGGATGGTTATATCGCAAAATGATAGATCCTTTGGTTGATAGAGGATATCGGGTCATTGTTCCGGATATGTTGGGATATGGATCTAGTGATTCTCCAGAAGGTTTTGAACTCTACAATGCAGAAAATCATGCCAAACGTTTGTTACAACTTATGGAAAGTTTGGGTATAGAGAAATGGTCTCACGTCATGCATGATGCTGGAGGCTTATGGACATGGGAACTTATAAAGCAGAATCCAAATAAGATCGAAAAACTAATTGTGCTGAACACAATCATATATGAAGATGGGTTTTATCCTCCTGTACGAATGAAACCAGGAGGCATGGCAAAAACTGCAATGTGGGCCTATCGTAATGGTGTAACCACAAATACACTGTTAAAGAAATTATTCGAAGAAGGACTTAAAGAAAATACACTAAATGTTTTAGATGTGGAAGGGTATAAAACTCCTTTACTAGAAGGAAAAACAGATGCGATGTATTACTTTTTTAGTCAAACATGTAATGAACTTCCTGATTACTCTGATGTTTTTAAAAATATAGATATTCCCGTTTCAGTGATATGGGGTATTCATGATACCATGCTACAATGGCCTCCTCAAGAAAATAGGGTGGCAAGAGCTTTAAAGATAAATCCAGAAGATATACATTTTGTAGATGAAAAACACTTTATACAAGAAACCAAAGCAAAAGAAATCTCATATAAAATTCTGGACTTTTTGAGTAAGTAATGGCTTTTAATTTCTTTTAATTAAGGCATACATCCTGAATCCAATGTTTAAGTTCTACCTTAAAAATAGTTTCATTTATCAATTCCTGAATCTGATAAAGTTCATCCTTACTAACCGCTAGGTCTATTTTATCTGATGGTGTTCTTAATAATAATGACCTACAGTGTTGCGGGTCTTTACAATCTGCACAACATTGAGACTGTATTGTAAGGGTACAAGAATCAGAAAAATCCTTTAATTCGTTTAGGGTAAGTAGAAAACCAATGTCTCTAAAAACCAATTGAATCTTAGGCATCGAATTACATGTATCTCTTTTCCAAAAGAAGGATATACCAAACGTATTACTGTAAATTTTATCAATAGCATTCATATTGAGCTCATTTGAGAGTCAAAAATAAAACTATTTATAATAAATCTAAATAAAAATAAGTTAAATAATATCTTTCAACTTCAATTGAAGGGATACAGTACCATTCCATTCATTTTCATCTATAGAATATACAGCCTTGAAGTATTGTTTATTCTTGATTACATCATGTTTAGGCCCTAGTCCAAAACCTATTGATCCAATTGTAGTATTATTTTTTTGTACTGCACATTTTAGGTGTTTCTCATCTGCACCTACACATTTTCCGTATCCGGTATCTGTTAAACCTTCGGTCATAAAAACCGGTGACATATTACCTGGGCCAAAGGGAGCAAATTGTTTTAGGATACGAAAAAACTTTGGTGTTATCTGTTCCAATTCTATCTCAGTATCGACAGTAATTTCAGGAACAAGTAACTTCTTGTCGATTGTAGTAGATACTACTTCTTCAAATTTTTGTTTGAACACTTCATATTGCTCTTCTTTCAAGGTTAACCCCGCTGCATATTTATGCCCCCCAAATTGTTCTATGTATTCTGAACAGGCATCTAAAGCATTATACACATCAAAACCTTTGACTGATCGAGCAGATGCTGCCAATTTTTCTCCACTTCTTGTAAAAACCAATGTTGGGCGATAATAGGTTTCTGTTAATCTTGAAGCTACAATACCAATAACTCCTTTGTGCCAATTTTCTTGATATACAACAGTGGTATATCGTTCTTCTTCTTTATTATCTCGTATTTGCTCTAGAGCTTCTTCAGTTATACTTTTGTCTGCATCTTTTCTATCACTATTATATGTCTCAATTTCTGAAGCATAGCTCAGTGCGGTTTCAAAATTATCTTCTACCAACAGATTAACGGCATGGAGTCCATGTTTCATTCTTCCGGCAGCATTAATTCTAGGAGCAAGTATAAATACAACATCTGTAATCGTTAATATGCTCTTTTTGACTTGGGATAACATGGCTTTAAAACCTAATCTGGGGTTTTCATTAATAACTTGCAGTCCATAATACGCCAATACACGATTTTCGCCTGTTACAGGCACAATATCAGCTCCTATAGCCGTGGCTACTAAATCCAGATATGGTACCAGATCATCTATTGGTTGATTATTCTTACTGGCTAATCCTTGAATCAATTTAAACCCTACTCCGCAACCACATAATTCTTTATAAGGATATTCACAATCTTCCCGTTTTGGATCTAAAACTGCAATAGCATTTGGTAGCTCGTCTCCTGGACGGTGATGATCACAAATAATAAAATCTATCCCTTTTGATTTTGCGTATGTAACTTTTTCTATGGCTTTAATTCCACAATCCAGTGCAATAATAAGGCTGATATCATTATCATCGGCATAATCAATACCCGTATACGAAACTCCATACCCTTCATCATATCGATCAGGAATATAGGTAGCAATTTGTGAGGAATATGTTTTAAGATAAGAAGACATTAATGCCACAGAAGTAGTACCATCTACATCATAATCTCCATACACCATAATGTTTTCGCCTTCAGAAATTGCCTTTTCTATACGAGACACTGCCTTATCCATATCTTTCATTAAAAAAGGATCATGTAAATCATTTAAAGAAGGCCTAAAGAATTTTTTGGCCTGGTCATACGTCTCAATACCTCTTTGCACCAAAAGCTCGGCAATTACATGATCAACATTAAGTGATGTAGCTAACTGATTTATTGTTGTATTATTTGCTTTAGGTTTTAGTGTCCATCTCATTCGTATACGATATTCCAATATTAAAAAATCCAAAGTACAAAAAACATCAAGACCACTCTCGATTTGATATTAGTTTTGTATTTTGCTTAGCTAAAATTTCATGTTTAAACTCAAAAATTACACATACACATGCCATTAGTTACTCCATTATCAGCAGATCATGATCTTGAAACCAAAGAACTAGCAGAATTCTTTAATGAGACTTTAGGTTTTTGTCCAAATTCGGTACTCACTATGCAAAGAAGACCTGCAATTTCTAAAGCATTTATCAATCTTAATAAAGCAGTTATGGCTAATGAAGGTCGAGTAACTTCGGCTTTAAAGCGTATGATTGCATGGGTAAGCAGTAATGCGACTGGATGCCGATATTGCCAGGCTCACGCGATTCGTGCAGCAGAACGATATGGTGCAGAACAAGAGCAATTAGATAATATATGGGAGTATAAAACACATCCTGCTTTTAGCGATGCAGAGCGTGCCGCGTTAGATTTTTCTCTTGCAGCATCAGTTATCCCTAATGCAGTTGACGAGACTATTAAAGAAGAGCTTTATAAGCACTGGAATGAGGGCGAAATTGTAGAAATGCTAGGGGTGATTTCTTTGTTTGGATATCTTAACAGATGGAATGATTCTATGGGTACAACCGTAGAAGAAGGTGCTATAGAATCGGGTGAACAGTATCTGGGCAAACACGGTTGGGAAAAAGGAAAACACGTTTAGTTTTTTTACGTATAGAGCATAAATATAAATCCTCACAGCTTTTTCAAAAGCTGTGAGGATTTATATAATACCTAGATTGTATCAAACCGAGATAATTTTCTCCTTTACAGCCTTGATAATTAATCCAGCCGTATTTTTTACTCCTAACTTATCCATTAAGTTTTTTCGATGTCCCTCGATAGTTCTTACGCTTAAAAAAAGTTTCTCTGCTATTTCTGCTGTGGTCAATTCTTGAGTAACAAGTTCCAACACTTCTAATTCTCGAGAAGTCAGATGATAATTTTTACCTATTACAGGAGGTTTAGCCACCTTATGTTTCAACCCTTTTAACAATGCTTCAGACACGAAAGGATTAAAATAAAAACCTTTATCGTATACTGCTCTAATAGCTTCTTCTAACTCTACTTGATTTGTGTCCTTTAATAAATAGCCGTTTGCGCCTATTTCCATTAAATAAGAAATCATTCTTTCTTCTTTATGCATGGTTAAAATGATAATTTTAAGATCAGGATACATTTCTTGTAGTTTTAAAGTAGTATCCACCCCATTCATATCTTCCATTTCTAAATCCAGCAGGATAACATCAGGAACCTCTGTATTAAGTTTAGTTAATAAATCCTTACCACTAACCGCCTCTAAAACCAATGAGATATTCGGCATTTTATTGAGTAGTGATTTTATTCCTTCTCTAAATAAATTATGGTCATCAATTAGCCCTAATTTTATAGTTTCCATAATTAAGGTGTTTTATTTGTTACTGTTATTTCTATGGAATCTCAAGTTGTATTTTTATTCCAGAAACGCTTTCCAGAAAGAATATTTTTCCGGACAGAATCGACAATCTGCTTTCTATATTTTTTAGGCCAATTCCCTTTTCATAATCCAATTTTTGTAGATCGATTCCTTTTCCATCATCTGCAAAAACTATGATTAACGTGTTGCCTTCATTTTTTAATTCAATATCAATTTTTGATGCATCTGCATGCTTTAAGGTATTCGTAATTAACTCTTGAATAATACGATAGATATTAAGTTCTTTTGATTTAGTAATTGTTCTGGTAGTATTATTCTTAAAATGGACGCTAATCTTTCCTGCATCATTAATAGTTTGTGCCAAGCTATGTATTGCTTCAACTAATCCGAGTTTTTCTAATACAACAGGCCTTAAATCTTGTGATATGCTTCTTACATTATGAATCATATCATCTAAGAAGCTCCTCATTTTTTCAGTGATGTTTTGCAATTCATCAGAAGGGATTTCTGGTGTTATTTGCCCAAAATATAATTTGGTTGTCGTTAGCATAGCACCCACATCATCATGCAGTTCTTTTGCAATTCTGTTTCTTTCTTCTTCTTGACTAGCGATTGATGTTTTTAAAAGCTCTTTTTGATAATCAGATTCAACTTGTTGATGTTTCTTTTGTTGCGCTAACAACCTACGCTGATATATAATAAAGAATATAATCACAGATAGAGATAGTAAAAAGATGACTACCATACCTATAATTACAATCTTTAGTGTAATAGCTTCTTCGGACTCACCCATATAGCAACGGTATAAAAAACAATTAGTACAATGTTCACTATCGCATGAAGCCCCCATACCATATGACTTGCTTCAGTAATCCCTTTGAACAAATTATTATTGATAAAAAACAGTATTAAATTACTAGAAAAATAAATCAAAAACCCAGAATTGATCCAAAACATCGGGTTAGTCTCTAACGAAGCATATTTCACTTCCTTAAGTAAAGTATAGAAATAACTTAACGCCAAAAATATAACGAGTAACCCCAAAAGCGTGGTCACATTTGAATTAAAGGCGAATAGATTTTGAAAAAATATTGTATTTAAGATGGCAAAAATTGTAAAGCCCACACATACAACATTAAAAAAATGCTTCGAAAATGTTCTAGACAATACTGATTTATAAATGTTCGCAATCAATAAAAATTCTATAACCGCATAAACATGATACAGGGGTAGATTATTCTTTTTTTGGTACCAAAGTATATTCGAAATAAATTCTACTATAAAAACTGCTATGAGCAAGTATAATAGTTTCAACTGTACTTTGCTTAATGCCTTCAATTTAAATACAGCTAATACCACTGGTATTACTATTATAAAAGATGAAATTAATCTTAAGGTATAAAATAGTTCTTTGCTCATCTTTATTTAAATGTGTATTATAGAGAACATGTTGGTGGACAAGGGCTTGAATACTCTGCATAAGTTTCATCATTGTTTAGTTCGGTTAATCGAACTCTTCCAAAACCGCTATCAAATAATCTCGGCTTAATCCCTAATACGGGAGTAAAAGAAATCATTTCCTTGTTCCCAAATTTATTCATATCTATACCTGGATATAATGTAATTGCTTGTATGTCTTCTTCTGAATCCTTTATAGTTTGAGCAATATCATCAAACTCAAAATATTCAACTCGAACTATTGATTCTGGATCACTTTGATCTTTTTTACCCCAACAATGAAAAAGATCATCTATTAAGTGTATCTCTGCATCATACCAATTCTTCCAGACCATTTCTTTAAAAATTTTGGGTACTGGAGAATCTCCAAAACGAGGATATTCTTCTGCAATAGGAGATAATTTAAATGCCGTATCATCATTAACTAACAAATAAGGACAGCATGTAATCTTGTTTTTGTTTTTTTTCTCTACGGCCAGATAAATCTTAATAGTTTGAATTTTTTTTCTTATTTCATTAAAACCAACAACATCTAACATCTCAAAATGAACCAATCTATCATATTGTGCTGTCGTTTTATTAAAACAATGAAAATGCTGTGTTAATTTTAACACATCTTCTTTGCACCATCGTTTTCTGTTCTTCTCAAAATCAGCTAACGCTACTTCTTTTTTTTGTGTGATTGCGTGTTCCATTAGTGTGTATTTAAAGGTTAATTATTGACTATTAAAGGTAACCAAAAAACACCTGTATAACTAACAACTAGGCAATTAACCAGTAATTACCAGTATCAAACCCGTATTTACCACGTATCCAGTTTTGAGGCATGGATCATGCGTAATAAAACTGTAAAAAGAATAATATTATCAAAAAGCTACGAAAACCCTAATCATCATTTTTTTAAATAAAACCTATAGCTTTTATATAGTAGAATTACGGTAATCAAAAGAATTAATACTGCCCACATCCAATAAGTTCCGGGTAAATGGGCAGCAATCATTTGGGTATCTGAATATTGAATTCTTCCATCTCTTTCAAACTGTTTTGTAAATAAATATCCAATTTGAAGGTAGGTACTTAGTACACATTGGGTTCCTAAAAACAAAAGGGTAAATGCTTCCAGTTTTCTTACTCTAAGAATCGCAATAAAAAACAATATGGCCGCAAATACACTTAAAATAATCAATGCCAATAATGCGTGTATCCATAAACATAATGACAATACCATAATCACGATTAATAACCACAAGGTGATTTTAGATGTAATTCGGTTTTTGGCCGAAGCAATAAGTATCGCACCAGATATTGCAGGTCCCAATAATCCTCCGGCAGAAGTAATTGCTCTGGCAATATGATAATCAAGATAACTAAAGGATACATTAGAATAAGCAACACCACCGCCATTGTCATAAATTTCTAAATAATAAAATTTTCCTCCCAGAAGTAAAGCTGTTAACCCATGCCCCATCTCATGAAACCAGGTACCCAATAATAAAAGTGGGTATTGTATGATTCCAAAATAAGGAAGTTGCCATAGTAAAAAGACAAGCAAACTTATTCCTATAATGGCTAATAGTGGTTTCTGTTTCAATTCTTAAAACGTTTATTAATGCTTTCTTAGGTTGCTTAGACTTTCAATAACAGCATTTAAACCAATTTATTATGAGCAACAGTGATATCTTTTAGTCTAAAATCTCCCTCACTTTTTGTTGAAGAATGGGTACTACATCGACTTCGAACCAAGGATTCTTTGTAAGCCAAAAACGATTTCTGGGAGATGGGTGTGGTAGTGGTATATATTTTGGCAAATACTCATGGTAGGTTTTGACTGTTTCTGTCAAAGATTTTTTTGCCAATTGTTTGAGATAATACTTTTGGGCATATTGTCCAATTAAAATAATCAATTCAAGAGATGGCATTTGATCAAATAAAGAATTGTGCCATAAAGGTGCACATTCTGGTCTTGGGGGTAAATCTCCACTTTTTCCTTTTCCGGGATAACAAAATCCCATAGGCACAATGGCTATTTTGGTTTCGTCATAAAACAAATCACCTGTGATATCCAGCCATTTTCTAAGCTGCCTTCCACTAGCATCATCCCAAGGAATTCCTGAATTATGAACTTTTGTTCCGGGAGCTTGACCAATGATAATAATTTTGGCTTCGGGATGAGCAGAGACCACGGGTCGTGGACCTAATGGTAAATGTACTTTACACACTTCGCAAGCTCTAATATCAGAAAGCAATTTATCCATCTGTTATTTGTTTTTACCCTCTACAATAATTACAATCTCTCCTTTTGGCGGTTTCTTTTCAAAGTAGGTCAAAACTTCGCTAGCTGTACCTCTGATAGTTTCTTCATAAAGTTTGCTTAATTCTCTAGACACTGAAACTTGGCGATCGGTTCCAAAATATTCAACAACATTCCCTAGTGTTTTTAAAAGTTTATGTGGAGATTCATAAAAAATCATGGTTCTTGTTTCTTCAGCCAAAAATTTTAGTCGGGTTTGTCTTCCTTTTTTGACTGGTAAAAATCCTTCAAAAACAAACTTATCATTAGGCAAACCGCTATTTACCAATGCAGGAACAAAAGCTGTTGCTCCTGGCAAGCATTCTACTGGTATATCTTGCTCCACACAGGCTCTGGTAAGTAAAAATCCAGGATCACTTATTGCTGGTGTTCCTGCATCGCTTATCAAAGCAATGGTCTCTCCTCTTTGTAATTTTTGAATAATCCCATCAATTGTTCTATGCTCGTTATGCATATGATGACTTTGCATAGAAGTAGTTATTTCAAAATGCTTCAATAATTTACCACTAGTACGTGTATCTTCGGCCAGGATCAGATCTACCTCTTTTAGAACTTTTATTGCTCTAAAAGTCATATCATCAAGATTACCAATCGGCGTAGGAACAAGGTATAGTTTAGACATATAGTATAGTAAAAACCGAAAGCATGGCTTTCGGTAGAATAAATTGTAATCAAAATTCTTAAAAAATTATTATGGCCTCACTTTTTTGCCTACAAAGTATGATGTTAATAGTAAGACTAAAGCAACCAAAGCTCCAGCCCATTCACCATCTCCAGCTTGTTGATGTGCAAAGAATGCCAAGACAAAATTAAAGAAAAAACCTGCATAAGCCCACTCTTTTAATTTCTTCCACTTATTCAATAAAATAACTGTGATTCCTGATAATTTTAATATCGCTAAAGGATACACAATATACCCAGGATAATTAAACGACGCGAATGTTTGCAAGATTTCTTCATGCTTAGTAAGATACATTCCTGCAGAGAATAACATTAATAATGTTAACAACCCTGTAGCAATCCAATAAATAATTTTCATATGCTCGAATTTTATATTTAGTGTTCAAATTTACTGCTTACAATATCCATAAAACGTTCTTCATATTCTTCTTTACCTTGCCAATTATGATAATCGGGTTTAACCATGGTTGCAATAAAGTCTTGTGCTTCATTTTTAGTTCTTAAGGTGTTCAATTGAGATAACACCCTATTATAATCTGTAGCGCTTCCTTCAAAAAGATACTTTATAAAAGCCAATCGATCATTCAATCCAATGTGGATATCCCTGCGCAATTGATCATTCAGAGATTTTGGCTTTTCATCTTCTCCAGTTTTTTCAAAGATTTCAGGGTTAGAAGAAGCCGGGACAAAAAGGTCTTCGGTAACTCTGGCATTTATACCCTCAATAATAAGCTCTGGTTTACTTTCAATATCTGCATTATGTTCTTCCTTTTTTTCTTCCTTCTGCTCTTCTTTAAATTTAGGGGCGGCGGGTTGCTCTATTTCTAGTTGTTCTTGAACAACAACTTCTGATTTAGGTTCAATAATCTCCTTAATTTTTTGTTTTACCTCTTTTAATTTGTCAGATTCTTTATTTTCTAAAGCAGTTCTAACTTGGCCAATAGTGGGTTGTGGTCCTCCAAAATGAGATTCTACAAAATTAAGTATGCTTAGTTTTTCATAAACAAGCCTGGACTCTTCTTGCAACTGGGCCAATGTTGATTTATCTATGCCTTGTAATATTCGATGAGCAATACTTATAAGTTCGGCTTCTAATTTCTTCTTCATAACTTTCTTATTCGTTTACAATACTGCTTTTTGTTTTTTAATAAATTTGCCCCATCCTAGTGTTAGGTAAAGGGATTTCTTTTAATTTATTCTGAAAAATACAAAATGTTTCTCGAAAATACGGTAAATCATAAAGAGCAATTTGGTTGGATAGAGGTAATCTGTGGTTCTATGTTTTCGGGTAAAACTGAAGAACTTATACGCAGATTAAAGCGTGCACAATTTGCAAAACAAAAAGTCGAAATATTTAAACCCGCTATTGATGTTAGATATGATGATGAAATGGTGGTTTCTCATGATGCTAATGAAATTCGTTCTACACCGGTTCCTGCGGCAGCAAATATTAGAATCCTGGCCGATACCTGCGATGTTGTAGGAATAGATGAGGCTCAGTTTTTTGATGATGAAATCGTAGCCGTTTGTAATGATTTGGCCAATAAAGGAATACGAGTAATAGTCGCTGGATTAGATATGGATTTTAAAGGAAATCCTTTTGGCCCCATGCCCGCACTAATGGCAACAGCAGAATATGTTACCAAAGTACATGCAGTTTGTACGAGAACGGGTAATTTGGCTCAATTTAGTTATAGAAAATCAAAAAAAGACGATCTCGTTTTATTAGGAGAAACAGAAGAATACGAACCTTTAAGCCGTGCAGCATATTACAGAGCAACACTAAAAGAAAAGGTTAAAGATATGGAAGTTAAAGATCCCGAAGAGATTACAAAAAACTCTAACACATCTAATGAGTAAAACATCAGAAACCATATTAGAAATTAACCTTGCACACCTTACTCATAATTTTAATCATTTAAAAAGTAAGCTAGACCCTGAGGTTAAAGTATTGGCCGTAGTAAAGGCTTCTGGATACGGTAGTGATGCGGCAATAATTGCACGACATTTAGAAAAAATAGGTGCAGATTATTTTGCAGTAGCTTATACTTCTGAAGGAATACAACTTCGAGACGCAGGAATTACAACTCCGATTTTGGTACTGCATCCACAACCTGTGAATTTTCAAAAACTAATAGACTATCAATTAGAGCCTAGTGTATACAGTGCCAGAGTTCTTAAAGAATTTCTTGTTACCGCTAAATTAAATGGCAAGAAGCACTATCCCATTCATGTCAAATTTAATACAGGGCTAAACCGTATTGGTTTTGATGAAAGTGATGTGGACTATATTACAAAACAAATAAGTGCAACAGATGTTATAAAAGTTGTTTCCTTACTTTCTCATCTTGCTGCTAGTGAAGATTATAATGAAAGAGAATTCACTTTAAACCAGATTAATAGTTTTAAACAAATAGCTAATAAAGTAAGTGCCAAATTAGGTTATACACCTATATTACATCAATCGAATACCTCTGGAATTTTTAACTATCCTGAAGCCCATTTTGACATGGTACGTACCGGTATTGGATTATATGGTTATGGTAATGAGGCAAAATATGATACACAACTCAAACCAGTAATGTCACTAAAATCTGTGATTTCTCAAATTCATGACATGCAGCCAGGGGATTCATTAGGCTACAATAGAGCATTTATTGCTTCGGAAGCTACAAAAACGGCTACTATTCCTATAGGACATGCCGATGGTATTGGCAGACAATATGGCAACAAAAAGGGGTATGTAATTATTCATAACCAACGTGCTTATATTCTTGGTAATGTTTGTATGGATATGATTATGGTTGATATTACAACAATAGATTGTAAAGAAGGTGATGAAGTGATTATTTTTGGATCAGAATCTAGCGCGGCGAATATTGCCGAACATTCTGGAACGATCTCATACGAATTACTAACTGCTGTATCCCCAAGAGTAAAACGTACTGTTATCGATGATAAGTGATTTTCAACGAAAATTGTGGAATATCCACACAGGCTATTTTTAGTTTAGTCGCTATTTTTTTGTTAAATTAGACCTAAACTAATCATCTAAATTTAAAAATAGTATGGGATTTCTTAAAGATTTTAAATCTTTCTTATTGAAAGGAGATATTGTTAATCTTGCTACTGCGGTTATCGTAGGTGGAGCTTTTGGAAAAATTGTAACATCGTTCACCAATGATGTTTTAATGCCACCTATTGGTCTTCTGCTAGGAAAAGTGAACTTTACAGATCTTAAATTTCAACTTACAGAAGCTTCAGTTAATGAAGCTGGAGAAGCTATTGCTCCTGTAACTATAAACTATGGATCTTTTATACAGACTGTTATCGACTTCGTAATTATTGGATTCTGTATTTTTATGGTTTTAAAAGCTTATGAAAGAACACAGAAAAAAGAGGAGGCGGCTCCTGCAGCACCTGCCGGACCAACAGATAATGAACTATTGGCAGAAATTAGAGATTTACTTAAAAAACAATAATCTCATTAGAATTGTTAATCTATAGCTACCGCTATACTACATATTCTAACCTAAACCGTCCTTAATAGGGCGGTTATTTTTTACGTTTTGTTACATATATAACAAATAGTATAAATTTTTATAATTTTTGTTTAAATTCTGGTGGTATTAGAAATATTCCTCACTTTTGCTGGAATTTAAAAGAGTTTATACGATTTTTGTATAATCCAAAAGGAAAAATTAAATAAATGAAAGTAGCTGTTGTTGGTGCTACCGGCTTGGTAGGAACCGTAATGTTAGAAGTATTAGAGGAAAGAAACTTTCCTGTTACCGAATTAATCCCTGTAGCATCAGAAAGATCTGTAGGTAAAAAAATTACATATAAGGGTGAGCAATTTTCTGTAGTTGGGCTTTCTACGGCAATAGAAATGAAACCCGATGTTGCATTATTCTCGGCTGGAGGAAACACCTCTTTAGAGTGGGCTCCAAAATTTGCTGAAGCCGGAATAACTGTTATTGACAATTCATCAGCATGGAGAATGGATCCTACAAAAAAGTTAGTCGTTCCAGAAATTAATGCAAAAGCTTTATCTGCAGACGATAAAATTATTGCCAACCCTAATTGTTCTACTATACAACTAGTAATGGCACTGGGGCCACTTCATGATAAATATAAAATAAAGCGTACCATTATCTCTACTTATCAATCCATCACCGGAACCGGTGTAAAAGCTGTTCAACAATTAGAAAATGAATATGCTGGAGAAAAAGGAGAAATGGCTTATCCTTATCCGATACATCGCAACGCAATACCACATTGCGACGTATTTCAAGAAAACGGATACACCAAAGAAGAAATGAAATTGGTAAACGAGACGCAAAAAATCTTAGATGACCGCACGATTGCGGTAACCGCTACTGCAATTCGAATTCCTGTGGTGGGAGGACATAGTGAAAGTGTAAATCTTGAATTTGCTCATGAATTTGATGAGAATGATGTAAGAAAAATTCTTAACGAGACTCCAGGCGTTACCGTACAAGATAATCCCGACACCAATACATATCCAATGCCAATATATGCCGAAGGAAAAAATGATGTTTTTGTAGGAAGGATCAGAAGAGATCACTCCAGAGAAAATGCTTTGAATATGTGGATCGTAGCAGACAATCTGCGTAAAGGAGCAGCGACTAATGCTGTGCAAATAGGAGAATATCTAGTAGAGAACGAGCTTATAGGCTAAATAACCAACCAAAAATTGATTAACCCTTGTTATTAATGTAATAGCAAGGGTTTTTCTGTTTTTATACAGATCCTGTTGTAAAAACAGCTTTGTAAGGTTTTTGACATTATCTCATCTAATTAAACAATTTAATCACAAAAAAATAGAAAAAATGAATAAATTAATATTAATAATTAGAATACTATTAGGTCTGCTTCTTATTGTTTTTGGAAGTAATAAATTTATCGATTTCTTACCCGCTATCGAATTTGCAAATCCAGATGCCGGAGCATTATTTGGAGCATTAGCCGGGAGTTATATCATGAAAACTGTAGGCCTCATTGAAGTAATAGCCGGACTTTTATTGGTTATCAACAAAGCTGTACCTTTTGCACTAGTGATATTAGCGCCAATCTCAATAAATATCATTTTGTTTCATCTTACTTTAGACCCTGCAAACATTGGCCCAGGAGCATTTGTCTTTCTTTTAAACATTTTCTTAATATTTAAATATTGGGATAAATACAAAACTCTTTTCTAAAACAAAAAAAAATCGTTTCTTAGAGAAAAATCTGACTGCTCTTAGGTAATTTATCCTACATTTTGTGTTGCTATACCCCAAAGGAACACCAAAGAAAACCTGTTTTTTCTTCTGAGGATATGTTACAGAGCAGTCTTTTTTTATAATTTCTTTAGCATTTGAACCTGCTTCTTTTGATAGATTTGTGTATTCTAATGAAAATAATCATGAAAAAAATATTCTTTGTACTATCTGTTATCGCATTTATGATGGCTTGCAAGAACGACACCAAACAACAAACCAGTAAAAATTATATTGAATTGAATTATCCTGAGACTAAAAAAGTAGATACGATAGATACTTATTTTGGTAATAAAGTCCAAGACCCTTATCGATGGTTAGAAGATGATCGAAGTGAAGAAACAGAAAACTGGGTTACTACTCAAAACAAAACCACGTTTGGTTATTTAGAAAAGATTCCCTTCAGAAACGATTTGAAAAAACGTTTATCAGACCTTTGGAACTATGAAAAAGTAGGTTCTCCCTTTAAAGAAGGAAATTACACCTATTTTTATAAAAATGATGGATTACAGAACCAATATGTCGTATATCGTTTTAAAAATGAAGGAGATGAGCCAGAAGTATTCCTAGATCCAAATACTTTTAGTAAAGATGGAACTACATCTCTTGGAAGCATGAGTTTTTCTAAAGATGGTACACTACTAGCATATTCTATCTCTGAAGGAGGTAGTGATTGGCGTAAAGTGATTGTTAAAAACACAGAAACTAACGAAATCTTAGGTGATACTATAGTGGATTTAAAATTCTCAGGTATGTCTTGGAGGGGTAATGAAGGTTTTTATTATTCTAGTTATGATAAACCCAAAGGAAGCGAACTTTCTGCCAAAACAGATCAACACAAAGTATATTTTCATAAATTAGGAACTTCACAAAAAGAGGATGAGCTCATTTTTGGTGGAACTCCAGAAGAAAAACACAGATATGTTTTTGGAGGGGTAACCGATGATGGTCATTATTTAACCATTAGCGCAAGTACATCTACATCTGGAAACAAATTGTTTATCAAAGATCTTACAAAACCCGATAGCAAGCTTGTCACAATTTTAGATCATACAAATAGTGATAGTTATGTTATAGATAATGTTGCCTCTACATTGTACATTGTTACAAACTTAGATGCTCCAAATCAAAAAATAGTAACGGTAGATGCATCAAACCCTAGTCCTCAACACTGGAAAGACTTTATCCCTGAGACAAAAAATGTATTAAGTCCGAATAAAGGAGGTGGTTATTTCTTTGCAGAATATATGGTAGATGCCGTTTCTAAAGTATTACAATATGATTATGATGGTAAACTTGTTCGTGAGGTTGAGTTACCAGGCGTAGGATCTGCAAATGGATTTGGAACCAAAAAAGAAGAAAAAGAATTGTATTATTCTTTTACTAATTACAAGACGCCAACAAGTATTTATAAATACAACATCACTAATGGGACTTCAGAATTGTATCGTAAACCAAAAATTGATTTTGATCCTGAGAATTTTGAAAGTAAACAAGTATTCTATACCTCAAAAGATGGTACCAAAGTTCCAATGATTATTACCTACAAAAAAGGAGTCGAATTAAACGGAAAAAATCCAACAATTTTATATGGATATGGAGGCTTCAATATCAGTTTAACTCCTTCTTTTAGCATAGCAAATGCTGTGTGGATGGAACAAGGAGGAATTTATGCAGTGCCAAACCTAAGAGGTGGAGGAGAATATGGAAAAAAATGGCATGATGCAGGTACAAAAATGCAAAAGCAAAATGTATTTGATGATTTTATTGCTGCTGCAGAATATCTTATAGAAAATAAATATACTTCTAGTGAGTACCTTGCGATTCGAGGTGGATCTAACGGAGGATTATTAGTTGGTGCTACCATGACCCAGAGACCAGATCTTATGAAAGTAGCATTACCTGCTGTTGGGGTTCTTGATATGTTGCGTTATCATACTTTTACTGCCGGTGCGGGATGGGCTTATGATTACGGTACTGCAGAAGAAAGTAAAGCTATGTTCGAGTATTTAAATGGATATTCTCCTGTGCATAACGTAAAAGAAGGTGTGCAGTATCCAGCTACTTTGGTTACTACAGGGGATCATGATGACAGAGTAGTTCCTGCCCATTCGTTTAAGTTTGCAGCCGAGTTACAAGCAAAACAATCAGGAAACAACCCTACCTTAATACGAATAGAAACAAAAGCCGGACATGGCGCAGGAACACCCGTTAGTAAAACCATAGAACAATATGCTGATATTTTTGGTTTTACATTATTTAACATGGGATATCAAGTACTACCTGAGAAAGTTACCAAAGACGTAAAAGGATAAACCAGATATATATCCAGAAAGAAATAAAAAAGATCGTAAGCCTGAGAGGCTTACGATCTTTTTGTTTAATAACTAATTAATTTGTTATTATGACCAGTCTTTAGGTCTCTTAAAACCCATAATTTACTCCAAGTCCAAATACTTCTCTGACCTGAAATGCACCAATAGCATTATCATCATAAATAGCTTGAAAAGTTAAATTGGTAGATAAATATTTATTAATAGTCATTACAATATTCGCTGTATAATCAAGATCTACATTTTGTGGATCCTCTAAGTAATTAGAATACAGACTTAGAATATTCTCCATAGATACATTTTTCATGATGTCAAATTTGGCATAAGCATTAAGCGCCGCACCAAATTCAAAACGAGTAGTTTCATTTGCTTCTACACCAAAATATTCAAGATTGTCATCCAATAGGTTTTCAGGGTTTGTCAGATCTGTAAAATTTCCATCAACAAATATAAACCTAGCCGTTGCCGGAGCAATGTTTACCTTTAAATTATCACTTTTCTTCCATAGCATACCTGGTCCTAACTGTAGATATGCAGGAGAAAAAAGATCTGTAATTTCTGTTCTTATTTCATTTCCTTCATCATCAGTTCCAAACTCATAACCGGGAGCAAATTGTGTTCTGAAGTTTAAGAAAAATGAATAGTACCAGTTTGTTTCTTTTATTTGCTTACCAAGAAGTGAATTAAATTCAAAACGATCGTTAGTTTTACGTGTAAACTCTTGATCTTTGATTTTGGTTAATCCATAATCTGCTAGAATTTTGTTGTCCCAGGTTAAACTTCCTTTTCTGTAATTGAAATCGTAAGAAATGGAAAGATTACCTGCAATGTTTGAGGTTCCTCCTCCAAGCCATTCTGCATTAAAAGCAGATTGGTTAAATAAGAAGTTAATGTTTCCGGCCCTTGTCCACCCATCTTTTGGGGGCTCTTCTTTTTTTTCTTCTTCTTGTGCGAACATAATAGTAGCACTAAACAAGAGCACTACAGCTAGAAGTGTGTTTTTCATGTGATAGATAGTTTTAAGTAAGTTAATCGATTATTATCCCAGTCAAGAGTAGGGTAGCTAATAGAGTTTCAAAATTCATTTAGCATGACTTAACCAAAATAAATAATCATTGTACATATTTATTCGTTGGCAAATATATTTTAAGTAACGTTTTTTATCTTAAAAACATGGTGCATTGCCGGCTTTTTTCGATAAACGGCAGCATTTACAGATCAATGGACTTATTTTCTTTTGTATAGAGGAACAGAAGAGCATGCCTCACCATACATTATACTTTTTGCTACTGGCTGTAATTTCTGAAGCAACGAAATGTAGGCTCCTTCTGGAACAGGCTTATTAGAACAACCTTTTATGATAAGTAGTTTATCCTGATACACAGAAACATCAAGATCATTTATAATTTCATTGTAGATAATCGTTTCTAGAGTATCCAAAGTACCTACGACTACTTTTTTGGCAAATGAAGCCACAGAACTGGTTAATAAAAGATACGCCCAACCTGGTATTATCGCATCTGTAGAACAGGTTAATGCAATATATTTATCCTTATATTGACTCCAATCATGATCTACTACGTGTTTTCTAAAGTCTTTTTCGCGCAACAATAACCCTTCAAAAAGCCAGTTTTTTATATCAAAGAGAATACGATCACCTTCAGGGTAGTACTCTTCTAAATCAAAAGTAATCAGGTTTTTATTATTCGCAACTCTATTTACAATTTCATCGGCCATTATCGGTATCCTATTTTTTCTGATAATTCAATTTTACTTTTTGCAAAGTTTCCTGTTCCAAACGCTATTTCTTTACCATTTTCATTATACAAAGTAGATTCTGCTACAAAAAGATTTCTAGATTTAAATTTTACTTTGCCAATGGCCGTAATCAAACCTGTATTAGCAGGTCTTGTTATATTGATATTAAATGATGTTGTAAGCACAAAAGCATCTTTAACAATAGAGTTTACAGCAAAAAACGCAGCATCATCTAATAGCTTAAAATATACAGACCCGTGATTAGCGCCTAAAGCGTGAAAATATTTTTCTGATATTTCTAGCCCTATATTGGCCATTCCTTCAGAAATATCTACCGTGGTTGTATCAAATATCTTGGTATTGATATTTGCCTGCAAGTACATTTTTTCTAATTTACTATAATGCTCTTTATCCATCTCTGTATAATGAATTTAAATTAGAGCATTCCCAGTTCTAATTTTGCTTCTTCACTCATTAAATCCTGAGACCAAGGTGGATCAAAAGTAAGTTCCATTTCAACATCATTTACCGCATCCAGAGATTTCACTTTTTCTCTAATCTCTTCTGGTAATGATTCTGCTACAGGGCAGTTTGGCGATGTAAGTGTCATTAGAATTTTTACATCAAAATCTTCATTGACAAAAACATCATAAATTAATCCTAACTCGTATATATCTACAGGGATTTCAGGATCATAAATAGTTTTAAGAACTCTTACAATCTTTTCTCCCAGTTCGTTTGTATCTATAGCTATTTCGCTCATATTCGTTTTTTTAGTCGACTTTAATAGGCTCAGCCTAACAACAATAATTAATTTAACTGTGTTTGGTAGGCAATCGCATACATTTTTAATTGCTTAATCATGCTAACCAAACCATTGGCTCGTGTAGGAGACAAGTGTTCTTTTAATCCAATTTCATCAATAAAGCTTGTATCGGCATCAATAATATCTTTTGGGTGTTGCCCAGAAAAAGCTCGTATTAATATGGCTATAATACCTTTGGTTATAATTGCATCGCTATCTGCAGTGAATTCAATTTTATCGTCATTCATTTCTGCATGCACCCATACCTTACTTTGACAACCCTTAATAATATTATTGTCGGTTTTATATTTTTCTTCTATAAGAGGAAGTGATTTACCTAACTCGATCATATATTCGTATCTCTGCATCCAATCGTCAAACATACTAAACTCATCAACAATCTCTTCCTGAATTTCTTGTATAGTCATTACCTACAAATTTTGGACAAAAATACAACAAGAATAATTGCTATTCAATACTTTCTGACAATGATAGTATAGTCTTAACCAATTGTTCTATTTCTTTAGGAGGATTACCATGATCAAAACTCGCAGAAGTATATGTTTTATTTTTTGAAATAATTTTTAATTGAGCATGGGCAGCACCATCAAAAAGCCGTTTGCCACTAGGGGCCTTTAGTTGGCTAATTTTTTCTAGGGCTATTGCTTCTGTAAGAGTAATAATAGTTTCCCAATCTTTTTTTGAGCACTTTCTTGAATCAATGTTTTTAAGATTTCGATCTGTAGTCTTTTCAATAGTATCTTTATTAATGTTTATTTGAAAGAAGGTAGCCCTGGTGAGCGCTTGATATTCTACAGTTATTAGACTATTTTCTTGAGATTCATAGTCATTAATTGTCACATTTTGACCTATTGATTTTTCTTTTTCTTTAGAAATAACTTTAATTAAAGAATATTTTAATGAAGAGCCATCTTCTGTCGGGTTTTCAATTTGGCTTACCATTACTTCCAATTCATACGTATGCCCTTCTTCATAATCAAATCCTTCGATAGTATCATAAAAATATAACCAGTCATTACTTATGTTTTCTTTATACAACATACATTTTTGAGGAGCCATCCCCTCACAATCTACAAGGTGGCTAGCAATGAAGATCCTTTTTGTTTCTTGACAAGAAGCAAAAAAAACAACCATACTCAATATTAAAATAAGTTTGTTCATATTGATGTTACCTCGTTAAAATTATAGTATAAAGATACTATTGAACAGCTGCTTTCGGAAAACTTTCTCTTGGCCCTCCACTGGCAAAGACGGCTCTCATTCTATCTTTTTGGCCTTGTGTAAACATATACATACATGCATCATCGGTATAATCCATATAATTCATTGTAATATCATTAGAGTTGCAACGTACTGTTGGATATGTTGGACAGCCAAAATTAGGAGCATCTGATACTGGAGTATCATCAACAAAATCATCTAAAGAGCAGTCACCATCTCCCCAAATATGTCTCAAATTAAGCCAATGCCCTACTTCATGTGTTGTGGTTCTACCTCGGTTAAAAGGTGCAGAAACCGATCCCTCGGTTCCAAAAAACTGTGGTGAGATCACTATTCCATCTGTTGCCGTATTATCCCCAGGAAATTGTGCATATCCTAAAACTCCTCCTCCGATATTACACACCCAAATATTTAAATGTGTTGAAGAATCAATTGCATTAGAGCCACCATTTGAGGAAAATTTCATTTGATCGTTTGTTCCCCATTCGGATCGGGTAGATGAAACTCTTATAATGGTATCTAATTCAAAATGAACCCTAATGTTGGCAGATAAATTGGAGAACTCTTCTGGAACTTGGCCAATATCTGTATTCGTTTTTGTAAAATCCTCGTTTAAAACTTTAATCTGCGAGACAATTTGTGGATTACAAATATTTTCTTCGCTTTTGCTATAAATTACATGCACCACTGTTGGGATGGTAATGACATCCAAATCATTGGCTTTCCCACTTTTTCTAAGTGCAATAAAAGCTTCACATTGTTTTTCTATAGATTCCATTCTGGATTTTAGATTTGGGCTTTTAGCAATATGTTGTTCTAAAACCTCCATAGTACTACACCTTTTTGTAGCATCACCATCTGACGATTTATATATGGTTTTAGCTTTTTCCACATCCATGCATTCTGGATTGTTTGTTTGCTGCGTCGGACAACCTACTAAGAAAAATAACAAAAGGATTACACCAGGAATTACGAGCTTTTTCATTTTTAAGAGTATTAAATATGTGCCAAAAAAGAAGGTTTTTTTCATCGTTCCATGAAACGAACACTAAAATTTAACAGTTTGATTAACAAACAATTAACACGGTTTTTTATACTCTAATTTAGTGATTTCTCTACTCATATCAAATAAAAAGAGGGAGTATAAAACTCCCTCAGCTTAAATAACAATTATACAAACACAACTAGTAAATACTACTATTTTTGGATCATTACTTTTTTGGTCACTGTAGTTCCTTCTGCATATACTTTTGCAAAATAGTGACCTGGTCGCAAATCAGAAACATTAATCTGATTGGTGGTTGAGCTTCTAATAAGTTGACCATTCTGACTATAAAACTCTATCTTATCCAGAGCAAGATTATCTAATTTAATATTTAGAACTTTGTTGGCAGGATTAGGAAAAGTTTTAACTTCAATTTCTGCCGGTTCATAGGTTACTAATGGGTTATCACAAGTATTTTCTGAAGTGATATCTCCAGAGGTTGCTATATCTAATAAGAAGGTTTGTTGTGCATCAAGGTTCCCTTTTAATTTATAATCAAACCATGAGTTTAAGAATTGAAATGTGATGGCTTGTTGCTGACTTCTTGTAATTTGAATGTTCCCCGAAGAACTATTTTCTCCAAAATCGCAAAAGAAATTACTGTTAGCATAATAACAATGTGCGCCTCCTGTAATATTGATAAAATATTTACAATCAGAACCTAAGTTGTTATAAATAGGAATATGATGCTCGTCTGGAGGAGTTACCCCATCCGCACTTCCTGAAAATACAATTGCATCTTCTGAAACCATAGATGCCGGAGTTAACGTGTCAAACCGTAATAAGGCTGGTGCAAAAGTTACTAGTGTTTCTACCTCAACCATAGAGGCCGCCACTGTAGCGGCTCCACCTCCCATAGAATGACCGATTAAGGCTGTTTTATCGTCTACAATACCAAAAAGAACAGAACTCTGGTTATTGTTTTCGGCCTGAATGGCCCCGACCATAAATGCGAGATCTTTAGAATACGCCTCATGATTGGCAAAAAAGGACCCTTCTGTGTTTACAAAAACAACAATATACCCCCTGGATACAAGAGTATTATAAAAATTTTGATAGGCATCAGAGCCCATTACAAAACCATGACCAAGTACAACTACAGGAAAAGATTCTTGGGCTACATTAGTTTGATTTTGTCTAGTAATGTTAGGATAATAAATCCTGGCATTGACTCTTCGATTACGTCTATCTGCATCTCTGAAGGTTTTAGAGCTTGATCTTACATCGTAGTCCTGAGCGATACCGCTGCAAACTAGAAAAAAAACTGACAGAATACTTAACAGTACTGTTTTCATAATATATTTATTTTTGGTTAAATTGAATCTGTTAAAGTTATTTTGAAAAAAGCTTTTTTGCAAGAATAATCTAATTTTTTTTAACATTTTACCTAAGATATTAGTCATAAATGACTTAAAATGTCAGGTTTTTAAGGCTCTGACAACTAGTTGTTTATTGAAAAATATTTTGGTGAACCACTTTTTTTCATAATAGTATAAGAGAAACAATGCAAAAACACATGGTATTTGTATTACTCTAAAAAACTCTTGAAAAATTTATAAAAAAAAGACCCTAATTTGTATTAGAGTCTTCAATATTTCTACGCATACCTAGAAGTATACTTCTTGTATAAGAATTATAAAAATTAACTTACGATAACATCATTTTTGCTTTTTTAACAGCTTCTACCAAGGCATCGATTTCTTCTTTAGTATTATAAAATGAAAAAGAAGCCCGTATCGTTCCAGGTATTTTATAAAAATCCATAATAGGTTGAGCACAATGATGTCCCGTGCGGACAGCAATACCTAACTTATCTACAATAGTTCCTACATCATAGGGGTGGATATTTTCTAAATTAAAGGAAATTACCGAAGTCTTGTTTTCAGAAGTTCCATAGATTTTTAATCCCTCTATTTCCAATAATTTTTTTGTTCCATATTCGAGAAGTTCATTTTCGTAAGAAGCAATAGTATCAAAACCAATGTTATTCATATACTCTAGAGCAGCACCAAATGCAATACCACCACAAATATTAGGCGTTCCTGCTTCAAACTTATGAGGGAGACCGGCATAGGTGGTTTTCTCAAAGGTAACCTGTTCGATCATTTCACCACCTCCTTGATAAGGAGGCAATTTATTGAGCCACTCCTCTTTTCCGTATAGCAGTCCTACACCCGTTGGTCCACAAAGTTTGTGCGCAGATGCTACATAAAAGTCAGCATCTAATGCCTGAACATCTGGTTTAATATGCGGACAAGATTGAGCACCATCTATAAGCACTGCAGCACCTACTTTGTGCGCTTTTTCTATAATTTCTTCAATAGGGTTTATGGTACCCAAGGCATTAGAAATATGATTGGTAAAAACTAGTTTGGTTTTGTCACACAGTAAACTATCATAGACATCCATCAACAACTCTCCATCTTCATTCATTGGGATTACCTTAAGAACTGCACCCGTGCGCTCACATAACATTTGCCAAGGTACTATATTGGAGTGATGCTCAAGTGCAGAAACAATAATCTCATCTCCTTTAGAAAGAAAATTAGTAAATCCTGTTGCTACTATATTAATGCTATGTGTTGTTCCCGAAGTAAGAATAATCTCATGAGCATGTTTCGCATTAAAATGTTGTTGTATTGTTTTACGAGCGACCTCATAAGCATCTGTAGCTTCTTGAGATAAGGTATGAACACCTCGATGAATATTGGCGTTATAATTACTATAATAATCCACTATGGTATCTATTACAACTTGTGGAGTTTGGGATGTGGCGGCATTATCAAAATAGACCAAAGGTTTTCCATTTACTTTTCTTTTAAGGATTGGAAAATCTTCTCTGATTTTATGTACATCAAGCATAGTAATTTCTTTCTGCAAAAGTACTAAGTATTTCTAATTAGGATTGTTTATTTTTAGAATGATTTAACCTTAACGGAAATGATGCGATTTAAAAAGATTTTTGGAATTACATTTTTAGTTTTAATCATAAGTATTTGTGGTATTGCAGGTCTTAACTATTCTAAGCTTACCATTTTAACGGGCTATTCTGCAAAACACATGAATTCTTCTGTTTTCATCGGAAATAGAAGCGTAGAATTTACCGACACCAAGGACAACAATTTTGCTCCGGTCAATCTAGCAGACGATAAAGTAAACATGCAAGAAAAAACATCGGTTGCTTCTGTTTTTGGCCTTAAGGAAAGAAAAGCGGTGTATAGAGAAGGTCTAGGTAGCGTTCTAATCAATGAAGATTTTGACCAAAGTCAACCTATAGTTATTCCCAACAGAATTAAAACAAAAACCGGCCTCCCTTATCCTTATGGAGAACTATCACAAAAAGATACCGTATTTAATACTATAGATTATGAGAAGATAAACACCACTGTAGCTTCAATATTTGATAGTAATAACGAAAATATAAAGAAAACAAGAGCGGTTATGGTGTTGTATAAAGACCAAATTATTGCCGAAAAATATGTAGATGGGTTAGATAAAAACTCCAAGTTACCCGGTTGGTCAATGACCAAAAGTGTATTAGCCACAGTGTATGGAGTGCTACAAAAGCAAGGCGCTATTAATATTAAAGATAAAGCCCCTGTGGCGGAATGGCAAAATGATGAAAGAAGAGACATCACAATTCATAATCTATTACAAATGAATTGTGGTTTAGAATGGGATGAAGATTATGGTTCTATTTCTGATGCTACAAAGATGTTGTATCTGGATAGTGATATGACTACTGCTCAAATTCATAAAAAGGCAATATACAAACCAAACGAGTATTGGTATTACTCATCGGGGGTTTCTAATTTGTTATCTGGAATTTTAAGAAACTATTTTTCTAGTTATCAAGAATATCTTGACTATCCCTATCGAGAACTTATCGACAAAATAGGAATGCATTCTATGCTAATAGAAACTGATATTGCCGGTAATTATGTAGGCTCTTCTTATGCCTGGGCAACAGTCCGGGATTGGGCTAAGTTTGGCCTTTTATATCTTCATAGGGGCAACTGGAACGGAACACAGATTTTTAACCCTGAATGGACAGACTATGTAACGACACCAAGTCCAACTTCTGAAGGTGATTATGGTGGTCATTTTTGGTTAAATGCAGGAGGCTTTTATCCTGATGCGCCTAGAGATATGTTCTCCGCAAATGGATATCAGGGCCAACGCGTATTTATTATCCCTTCAAAAAATTTGGTCATTGTGCGTTTTGGGTTGATCGGAGATGCAGGAGTAGATTTTAACACCTTTTTAAAAGAGATGGTTAGCGCTGTAGAATAAAATATCTCATAGGATTGAACCTATGAGATCTAGGATGCTTGACTACCTTCCAAAATAATCGTAGTATCGTTCTGCGTGTTGCTCATAGCGTTTAATAAGATCAATATTTTTCTTTTCCAAATTGGTTAATTGACTTCTAATATCTGTGGACACAGGAATATACCAATCAATTTGAGTATCGAAAAAATATCGCATTTTTCTATTTTTAAAAGAATATCCATGCCTTGCATAAATAAGATTGCGAAGTACTTCTAATTCTCCTTTATTAAGGTTTTCTATATCTTGATTGGTTAATGTTTGTGTAGAGGCATTAAGTTTTCTTATTAGATCATCATCAATTGCTTCCATTTTACTTCCTGTATCTCTTTCGTCTTGAGAATCATATAATGGAATATTACTATCATACTCGTAGTCATGCAGGTTTAAATTAGGGTCATACTTATATACTCTCAAATTAAGGTTATATTTTCTTTTTGGAACCGCCAAATTTTTATCATTAGCCAACCAAATCCCTTTGATTATTTTCTTTTTTGGATCAAATGTAAACTCAAAAACACCATCATACTTATCATTTCCTGGTTCTGAAACAAAAGCTTGAAGAGTTTCTTTGTCAAATGTACCTTTGAATAGCCTTGAATTACCTGCTACAACGGAATGCCCAAATAAAGAGTCATTTTTTATGGCATCAACAGAAATATTGATTTTATTATGATATGACCCTTTTTTCATATAAATATCATCAGAATCATAATCAGTGGCATTAAAACTGCCAACATAAAAACCTAACAAATTATCATTTGAGCTATTATTAGTGATATCCTTATCTACGACCTCACTTTCAGTTTTCTTATCAGAAGCCACATCTTTTTGTGGGTCTTCGGTTAAAACTTCTTGTTGCTTCGGTTCTTGTTTACACGAAAAAAGTAGCATAATTGATAAAAAGAGCGTTATTTTCTTCATTTTAATTGATTTTAGGTAAAGTCTAGGCTTTATTTTTTATATATTTTAAAATTATTATTTCGGCAATAATCAGATTTAATACCCATCCGAGCCAGGCTACAATTTGATACACATCCATCGGTCTTGGTTGAAAAACTAAGACAATTAAATATTTCCATAAGCGCAGTGTAATTGCAGATAATGTTAGCGCAAAACTTCTGATCATAAATATTTGATGTTTTTGATACTCTTTTTGTCTCAAAGCTAAAATTGCTTGTAAACTAAACCAAAACCAACCTACAGCTAATAAACAAAAGGCTAATTGAGACCAAAACCCGCCATTAGCATAATACCCGATAACCAATCCAGATGGTGCTGCAAATACTAAAATAGATACCAAATAAATCCAACCAGCAATTCGATGTATTCTAGTGTATTTAGTTCTTATTGTTTTAGAAAATTGCGTAAACCCTGCAAAAAGCGAAAATACTGAAAAGATAACATGCGTATAAAATGCAATTCTATAGTGTGCAAAATGAATGTATTGTTGCTTAATTCTCAGAAACGCAACATCAAAATTAATCGGGAAATATTGTACTGTAATTCTGAACATTAAGATGCAGAAAAATGCATAGATTAATAAAAGGAAATAATGATATGTATTCGTTTTCTGCATAAAATAAAAAAACCTCAACAAATATATGAAGAGGTTTTTATACGATTAAAATTTATTTTTATAGATCAAAACCAATATTTACATTAAGTTTATTGGCTATAAGCTTATTAATTCTACTTTTTAACTGTGGTATTTTTACACTTTCTAATACATTATTTGCAAAGGCATACATCATCAAAGCTCTGGCTTCTTTCTCTCCAATACCACGTGATCTCATATAAAACAATGCATTTTCATCCAGCTGCCCAATAGTACAACCATGAGAACACTTAACATCATCAGCAAAAATTTCTAATTGAGGTTTTGAGTTAATAGTAGCTTTGTCACTTAACAGGATATTATTATTAGACTGAAATGCATTTGTTTTTTGCGCTTCTTTGTTTACAATGATTTTTCCATTAAAAACGCCAGTTGCCTTTTCATCAAAAATACCTTTATAATCCTGATGGCTTTCACAATTTGGGGCCGTATGATGCACAAGTGTGTTGTGATCAACATGTTGTTTCCCTTCAATAATTGTTATTCCATTCAAAATAGAGTCTATACCCTCTCCTTGTTGAAAGAAATTTAAATTATTTCTTGTTACATTTCCTCCAAAGGCAAAAGTATGAACTGATGCTACACTTTGGGCTTGTTGTTGTATATAAGTATTATCGATAAGCGAAGCATGCTCGTTATCATTCTGGATTTTGTAATAATCTACGACCGCTCTCTTGTCTACAAAAATCTCGGTAACAGAGTTTGTCAACACTGGATTATCGGTAAGACTCTGATGGCGTTCGATAATCTGCACATGCGAATTTTCTTCTACAATAATCAGGTTACGTGGCTGTAACATCTGAGCTGATTCTTTTCCTGTAGAAAAATGAATAATCTGTATAGGCTTATCGGCAAGACGGTTTTTTGGTATATAGATATACGCTCCTTCTTTTGAAAAAGCTGTATTCAAAGAGGTAAGTCCATCCTGACGAGCCGTTTTATTAAAATAATTGTCTATTAAAGATTTGTATTTATCATGACTTAATGCAGACGACATAAGACATACATCCATCTTATCATGAGTGGTCTCAGACAAGTGAGATGAATACTTACCATCAATAAAAACAATCTTATAAGTGTCTAAATCATGAAGAAAGAATTTTTTTATATCCTTAAATTCTAATGCATTTTCTTCTTTTGGAAAAATACTATAATCATGCTTTAAGACGGCATTTAGGGAAGTATATTTCCAGGCTTCTTCTTTTTTGGTAGGAAAACCTTTTTCTTCAAAAACTTTGATGGCCTGGCTTCTAATATCATGTACAGGAGCATCTACATCAACTGTATTTTCAAAGGCCAAAAAAGAGGATATTAATTTATCTTTCAATTCCATTTCTTAGGTATTTGTTGATCGTTGTTCGTTGATTATATTATGTTTCGATAAACAATCAATCATTAACGATAAACCAAAATTTATGCGTTTATCTCTTCTTTAATCCAATCGTATCCTTTTTCTTCTAACTCAAGAGCTAGTTCTTTGGTCCCAGATTTCACAATTTTACCATCATATAAAACATGTACAAAATCAGGAACGATATAATCTAATAATCTTTGATAATGTGTAATAACGACAATAGCATTGTCTTGGCCTTTTAGCTTATTTACTCCATTAGCAACAATTCTTAAGGCGTCGATATCGAGTCCAGAATCTGTTTCATCCAGAATAGCCAATTTGGGCTCCATCATAGCCATCTGAAAGATTTCATTTCTCTTTTTTTCACCTCCAGAAAATCCTTCATTCAGTGAACGGGACAGGAATTTACGATCAATCTCTAAAAGCTCTGATTTCTCACGAATTTTTTTCAGCATATCCTTAGCAGGCATTTCTTCTAGACCTTGCGCTTTTCTGGTTTCGTTGATAGCCGTTTTCATGAAATTGGTTACCGTTACCCCTGGAATTTCAACTGGATATTGAAACGAAAGAAAAACGCCTTTATGAGCGCGTTCTTCTGCTGCCAATTCTTCTATATCTTCTCCATCTAGATGAATTCCTCCGCTTGTAACCTCATACTCTTCTTTACCTGCAATAATATTTGCTAATGTACTTTTACCTGCTCCATTAGGTCCCATTATAGCATGAATCTCTCCTGCTTTAACATTTAAGTTAAGACCTTTTAGAATTTCTTTATCTTCTACACTAGCGTGTAAATCCTTTATTTCTAACATGCTACACAATTCTTTTATCTCTACGTATTGAGATATATTTATCTATTATTCTTCTTTTTCTTTATTTTGATTTTCATCGGAGTTTTCTTCGGTATCTGAAGACTTAATTTTAGTGGGCAGTTCAGATGTCGGTGCACTAACTCCTATGATTTCTTTTATTTCCACGATTTCTTCCCACCCTTGTTCTGGATTAGGTTTTATAATTCCTTTTATAACTACAGGAACCATATCATATTCTTCCCGCTGCAAAGGGGATACTTTCTTGGCTAACTCGCGAGTAATTTCGTCAATTACAACTCCATAAATGAAGTCTTTCCCTTTTATAACCGCCGCATCATCAATAAGAATAAATTCACCTCGAATTAGGTTGGGGTCATCGTTTTTGTTTTCGGTTTTACAACAAAAAAGTATAAGGCTTAGGGCAATGAGAAGAAGTGGTTGTTTCATTAATGTTGATTTGATGTTTATTTAGTTATCCAACAGAACCTTCAAGAGAAATTTCCAAAAGTTTTTGGGCTTCAACAGCAAACTCCATAGGCAATTTATTCAACACTTCTTTACTAAAACCATTAACAATTAAAGCAATAGCCTTTTCAGTATCTATACCGCGTTGGTTACAGTAAAAAATTTGATCTTCACCTATTTTACTTGTTGTAGCTTCATGTTCTATTTGAGCAGTTTTATTCTTTGCTTCTATATAAGGAAACGTATGAGCTCCGCATTCATTGCCCATTAACAGCGAATCACATTGTGAAAAATTACGTGCATTAGTTGCTCTACTGTTTATTTGTACCAATCCTCTATAGCTATTTTGTGATTTCCCAGCAGAAATACCTTTAGAAATGATAGTACTTTTGGTGTTTTTGCCCAGGTGTATCATTTTTGTACCTGTATCTGCTTGCTGAAAATTATTAGTCACTGCAATTGAATAAAATTCTCCAACAGAATGATCACCTTTAAGCACACATGAAGGATATTTCCAAGTTACTGCGGATCCTGTTTCTACTTGTGTCCAGGAGATTTTAGCATTGGTTTCACAAATTCCACGTTTCGTTACAAAATTATACACTCCACCTTTTCCTTCAGCATTACCTGGATACCAGTTTTGTACTGTAGAATATTTTATCTCTGCGTCATCCAACGCTATCAATTCTACAACTGCTGCATGCAATTGATTTTCATCACGAGATGGTGCAGTACACCCTTCTAGATAACTTACATAACTGCCTTGATCAGCAATTACCAGTGTACGCTCAAACTGACCTGTACCTGCTTGATTAATTCTAAAATACGTTGAAAGCTCCATCGGGCAGCGTACTCCTTTCGGAATATAACAAAAAGAACCGTCGCTAAATACTGCAGAATTTAATGCAGCATAAAAATTATCTTTCTGTGGAACTACAGAACCTATATATTTTTTAACCAATTCCGGATGTTCCTGAATGGCCTCAGAAATAGAGCAGAAAATAATTCCTTTCTCGGCTAGTGTTTCTTTAAAAGTTGTAGCTACAGAAACAGAATCCATTACGATATCCACTGCAACTCCAGCCAATTTCTTTTGTTCTTCCAAAGAAATTCCAAGTTTTTCAAAAGTTTCTAATAGCTCTGGATCTACTTCATCAATACTATTGTATTTTGGTTTTTTATTCGGCGCAGAATAATATGAAATGTTTTGAAAATCAGGCTTTTCATAATTTACATTTGCCCATTCAGGTTCTTCCATCTGTTCCCAGATGCGAAAAGCTTCTAATCGCCATTCTGTCATCCATTCAGGCTCTTCTTTTTTCTTAGAAATTGCGCGAACTATATCTTCATTAAGACCTACCGGAAAAGTATCTGATTCGATATCGGTATAAAATCCATACTCATACTCTTTGGTCTCTAACTCTTTCTTTAAATCGTCTTCAGTATATGCCATCTTCTGTGCCCTAAACGTTAATTTAGGATCTCTTTTTTTATCAATTAAAGGGAAAAACTTTCTCCGCAACCACAAGTTCTACTAGCGTTGGGGTTATTAAATACAAAACCAGTACCGTTTAAACCACCCGAATACTCTAAAGTTGTTCCAATGAGGTACAAGAAACTTTTCTTATCGACGATGATTTTTACACCATTATCTTCAAAGACTTTATCTCCTTCTTCTTGCGTTTTGTCAAACTTTAGGTCATAAGATAAGCCAGAGCATCCTCCACTTTTTACACCTACCCTTACATAATCGGTAGTGGCATTATATCCATCTTCGCTCATCAATTCGACGACCTTATTTTTAGCTATGTCTGATACCTTAATCATACTTCTTTATAAATAGATTAATTCTAAATGAAATGCAAATATACTACATAAGTAGATTTTATACACAAAACCTAACATTAATCTAACATATATCCAAATAGACAAAAGCTATAAAACATATAATGCTGCCCAGAAGCAAGGTCAATTGATTACGATCAATTACCTTTGCAACATGATTGAAGATAAAAATACATCGAAGACACCTATATCTGAATTAGGAGAATTTGGACTTATAAATCATCTAACCAAAAACCTTGGAATTAAGCAAAAAACTTCTGATTTCGGAATTGGAGACGATGCTGCAGTTTTAGATTTTAAGAATAAAAAGTGTGTGTTAACCACAGATTTACTAATAGAAGGAGTTCATTTTGATCTCGCATATGTACCTTTAAAACATTTGGGTTATAAGGCGGTTATGGTAAATCTTTCTGATGTATATGCCATGAATGCTACAGCAAGTCAAATCACTGTTTCTATAGCGGTGTCTAATAGATTTCCGTTAGAAGCACTAGAAGAATTATATGCAGGTATCGAGACTGCAGCAAAGATTTATAATATTGATGTCGTTGGAGGTGACACCACTTCTTCTACTACGGGGTTGATTATAAGTATTACTGCGATTGGACATGCAAACAAAGAAGATCTCGTATACCGAAACGGGGCAAATGAGAACGACCTTCTGGTAGTTACTGGTGATTTGGGAGCAGCTTATATGGGATTACAAATTTTAGAAAGAGAAAAACAAGTGTTTGAAGTAAACCCAAATTCGCAACCAGATCTTGATCAATATACGTATCTTATCGAAAGACAACTTAAGCCTGAAGCGAGAAAAGATATTCCTGAACTGCTTAAAGCTCTTGACGTAAAGCCAACGAGTATGATTGATATTAGTGATGGGTTATCTTCTGAAGTAATACATCTATGCACCCAATCTAATGTTGGAGTAAACTTATACGAAGAAAAAATACCTCTAGATCCGGCAGTAATTTCAGTGTGTGAAGAATTTAAATTGAATAGCACAACAGTTGCACTAAATGGAGGTGAGGACTATGAGTTGTTATTTACAATAAAGCAAGAAGACTATCCAAAAATTAAAGCAAATCCTAATTTAACTGTAATAGGGCATATTACCGATAAGAAAAGTGGAATAGGATTAGTTACAAGGGCAAATGAAAAAATACAATTACAAGCTCAAGGCTGGAATCCAATTAAGGAATAATTATGATGCAGCCTGAAATTGAGTTTTAGCTTTGTTTCTTTCAACTTTTTTTGCATGTACCAAAGCCAAGGCGTTATTTATTTCTTTCAATTTAGGGGTCATTACTTCTAATCGGCCGCGACTATTTGTTGTCGCTTGCTCTCCACAATGTGCACAAGTATACTCTTTTATATGATGGGTCACATTTTTTGAAAGAAGGTAATCATGACCAAATAAAGAGCAATAGATTTTTGAGAAAGAAAAGGCAGTATTCGGGGTAGATTTTTTCATTTTTTTCTGGGGTATTAGTTCATAGACGAGTGTTAAATGTTCATTATCAATACAATAATAATATTTTTTTTACAATCAGCAATGTTTTTGTAAGAAAAATTTGTCTTTTTTACTTATTTTTGAAAGTAAAACCCTTTTTTATGAGTCTTTAGACCCAAAAAAGTGTATTTCATCTACATTACCTTTGCTTTAATTGTATTATTCTATTGAAATCGTTTCCAAGAATATTTGTAACTCTGATAGAAATTCTTTCTTATTTTCTATATAGGACATATGACCTCCATTAAAGGCAATTAGATTGGTTTTGCATAATTCAGATTCTTTAAGATTTTGAACATACTCCAATACAGGATCTTGCTTACCTGCAAAGATTACTTTGGGAATTTTAAGATGTTTTAAAATAAGGCTTCGATCTTTTCGAATTTTCATTCCTTCTAAAGCAGAAATAATTCCTTGTAATGAGGTTTTTGCGGCTTGATTTTTAATCCCTGCTATTTCTTTAACGAATTTTGAACGGTTTTCTTCGGCAAATAGATTTGCTATTGCCATACTTGTATATGCATTAGGGTTTTTCTTAACTATATCTATAGCTCTGGTACGATTTTCTTTTCGCTCTTTGGTATCAGGAAAAGATGTTGAATTAAGCAATGCTAGCCCTAAAACTAAACTAGGAAAAAGATCAACAAAAGCCAATGCCGCATATCCGCCCATGGAGTGACCTACTAAAGTAACATTACGGATTTCTAAATGATTCAAAACAGCCTTTACAGCAATAGCCATATCTTCCATAGCATGAATGTATCCCAAACATTCTGTATCGCCATGGCCCAATAAATCAATAGAAATGCAATAGTATTGATTTGAGAGAAGATGCATTGTTTCATCCCACATTGTAGAGTTCTCTAAAAATCCATGCAAAAAAACTATGGGAGTTCCTTTTCCTAAAGTATTATAATTTATTTTGATCCCTTTATATGCTAATATCATTTTGAAATTCTATTTTTAGGCACATAAACCTAACTAAATGAAATGAACATCCAGAAATTTTAGCGTGTTTTTTATGAAGTAACTAAAAAATTTCTTGATATGAGAGCGAATACAATATCAGTTTGTATGCATTCTTAATTTCATTATTAAATCATTGTCAGATAATTACTAAAATTTAAACGTGTGAAATTTAATAAAGAAACTTTCGTAGCTGGATTTGCATTATTTTCTATGTTTTTTGGTGCAGGAAACCTTATGCTTCCACCTCTTCTTGGTTTAAAAGCAGGTGATGCTTGGCTTATGGTAACCATAGGGTTTATAATTTCTGCAGTGATCATACCTTTATTAGGAATTATTGCTCATGCAAGATTGCAGGGAACAATGCTGGATTTTGCAAAAAAAGTATCTCCTGGGTTTAGTCTTATCTATTGTTTATTAGTATATATTATTTCTATCACATTGCCATCACCTAGAACGGCATCTGTAACTCATGAGATGGCGATACAACCATTTTTTGGCACAAGTTCATGGTTAACCAGTAGTGTTTACTTTGCTTTAGTATTACTTTTTGTAGTTAATCGATCTAAGATCTTGGGACTTCTTGGAAAATTTCTTTCCCCTATCATTTTTATTGTTGTGCTTAGTATTATTTGTATAGGTGTTTTTTCTACTGACGCACCCATTATTGGTCCTTCAACTTTTCAAACACCTGTCATTAGCGGGTTGTTAGAAGGATACCAAACTTTTGATGCTATCGGAGCCGTTGTCGTGGGTGGAGTAATTATAATTTCACTAAGGCTTAAAGGTGAGGACAATTTTGAAAAAAATCGCAACCTCATCATAAAATCAGGAATTGTAGCTGGGCTTGGGCTTTTTATAATTTATGCAGGAATGATTTATAACGGAGCATTATTTAGTGGTGATTTTGAAGGTGATGTGGGTCGAACAGAATTATTATCTGGTTTAAGCTTGAAAACTCTTGGTAATATTGGAAAAATATTTTTAAGCATATTGGTCGGATTAGCTTGTTTTACTACTGCAGTAGGTATTGTAACAGGTACTGCCGACTTTATGAAAGGTGTGTTCGGAGATTCTCAAAAAGTATATCTTATTACTGCTATTATTGGCTGTGTTCTTGGTGTTACAATGGGGCAGTTTGATGTACATTATATCATTAACGTTGCTGTGCCTGCGTTAATGCTTATTTACCCGATAACCATCATTTTAATTCTTTTAAATGTTTTACCAGACAGCTTTACCCCTCCTTTGGTTTTTAAAGCTGTAGTTAGTATAACGATCTTATTTAGTATTCCAGATTTATTGGCATCAATAGGGTTAAAGAATTTTGTTATTCCTATTCTTGACATTCTTCCTTTTGGTCATTATAGTTTGGCCTGGTTAGTCCCTTCGTTAATTACTCTGGTTCTTATGAATTTTGTTTTAGCAGTAAAAACAAGGTGATTTACTGATTTTTTGGGGTGATTTCCCCTTTTTCATTGCTCCACTTTTTATTACATTCACACTTTTAAAAACAACCAAACCAATAGAAACGAATGAGGCGAATAGTTATACTGCTAGGAATATCTGTTATTTTACTTTCTTGTGCCAATGATGATAATTATGTTCCAATATCCTCTATTGTGGATCAAGAGTTGAAAAACCTCCTCATTGATAACTCTAGGGGTAAAGGCCTTTCGTATTTTATATTACCAGGTAGTGATGATTACTCCAAAATACCTCAAGACCCTAAAAATCCTATAACACAATCAAAAGTTTCCTTAGGAAAACTACTGCTTCACGAAACGGCATTAGGCAGCAACCCTAAAATGGAAGAAATGAAAGGCACTTATTCATGTGCATCTTGTCATCAAGCCAGTGCAGGATTTAGTTCTGGATTAAGGCAAGGTATAGGAGAATGTGGAGTAGGTTTTGGGTCTAATGGAAATGGCAGATCAATCTACACTGCAGTACCTATAGATTCTGTCGATATTCAACCCCTACGCTCTCCTACGCTACTTAATGTTGCATACCAAGATGTAATGCTTTGGAATGGTCAATTTGGAGGTACGGGTACTAATGAAAACACAGAGGCCAACTGGGATAATATCCCAGAGAATTTTCTAGGTTTTGAAGGTATAGAAGTTCAGGCATTAAAGGGTCAGGGTGTACATAGGTTATTAGTTGATGAAAGTTTTGTTACTACCCATGGCTATAAAGAAATGTTCGACATTGCATTTGCTGATGTCCCTACCAACGAAAGGTATTCAAAAATAAATGCCGCACTGGCCATTGCGGCTTATGAAAGAACGCTGCTTGCGAACCAAGCACCATGGCAAAAGTGGTTAAACGGAAATCTGAATGCTATGAATGAAATCGAAAAAAGAGGGGCTATCGCTTTTTTTGGTAATGGAAAGTGTTATGAGTGTCACACAGGACCTGCATTAAATGATAAAGCTTTTCATGCTTTTGGAATGGGAGATTTTGACAATTCTGCATTAGCCATTGTTTTAGACACTCCGGGTTTTGAAAACGTAAAAAAAGGAAGAGGAGGTTTTACTAAAAAACCGAATGACGATTACAAATTTAAAACTCCAACGCTGTATAATATTGTAGATAATGGCTTTTATGGACATGGAGGAACATTTACCTCTATAAAAGATGTGGTAACTTATAAAAACAATGGAATCCCACAATCTAAAGAAGTCTCTGCAGAAAACTTAGCATCTCAATTCGGAACCATTAATTTAACAGAACGAGAGATTGAAGATATTACTGTATTTATAGAAAACGCATTAAGAGACCCAAATCTTAGCAGGTATGTTCCTGACACTATAGGTTCTGGTTTTTGTTTCCCAAATAACGATAGTCAATCTCAAATCGATCTTGGATGTGATTAGTATCCGGAGTAAGAAATGTTAATTTAACGTAGCAATCCACCATGTGTTTCCGTAAGGATCTTTAAAACCCGCTCCTCTGGCTCCACTATCCTCATCCATAGGCTGCATTAAGGATGTAGCTCCGGCATCTAAAGCATTATAATATGTTAAATCGGTATCATTTACATACACATACATTGATCCTGGATGTGCAGGATAGTGCTTTGAGGCTTCAGCAAGCAAAATGGTACTGTCGCCAATTTTAATTTCAGAATGTTGTATTCTTTTGTCAGCATCCAAATTACGAATCATTTCTTGCGCATTAAAGATTTTCCTAATGAAATCAATAAAATCTTCTGCTTCTTTAACTACTAAATAAGGCATGGCTTGCTGATGACCGGCAGTAATTTTCATTCGTTGCATAATCAAAAAATCTTTTTTTGTTTGTAACGAAATATTCTATAGAAATATTCTATACATATTTAAAATACAAGGCAAAAAAAGATTTTTTAATTGAGCAAAGACTCTTACACACTCAGTATCGACACTACGATTATCGTATTTGGTAAGGTTAATTCTTTATAATGATATTCTCAACTATATAAAATTCAAACAATTATGTGTTTCAATCAACTCAATATGATCTTGTAAAATATTGAGTAATTAAAATAGTTAATTATCCAAAAACACTTAAAATCATATCAGAATTTGAAATCATTCCTGTAACAAATACAGATTTAAGTATTTTCAGTTTGGTACCCGTAAAACTATCTTTTGGGTGTTCTTCATTAGTTAAGCCTTCAGTATAATTTTCTGGTTTGGCTGGATTCTTCCTTCCGATTAAAATCACATTTTTATCATCTATTGCATGTATTTTATAGACCCTACTCATCGTTATTATCTAATCTCCAACCCCCAGTTTTTGTAGTATGAGTTTCTTTTCTTAACTATTTTGAGTCATAAAAGAGCCTTTATTGTTTTTAATTTCAGAATAAAAATCAATAAAACAGCAAAAAGAATAAAGAAAGTTATATCCCAAAAGATCCAATACCCAGGGGTTGGATCTTTTAACTTTCTTTTCATTTCTTCTACTGTTTTACTAATATCAGTACTCCAATGTGATTTTTGTATTTTTTCACCTGTATCCCGACAGATGAGTGGTACAACTTTTTTGGCAAAAAGAAAAAAGGAAACACGTACATATCGTCGTATCGATTTAAGAATTACTTTGCCAGAGTGACAAGAATTAGTTTTTAACTCAAATTCATGTTCTTAAATAATATGTTCTTTTATAGTTATCCACACATATCTTGACTTTGTAATTTATAGTTAAATCTCTGCCTACAAAAGACTTAATCCGTTATAGTAACTGTATTACCATTTGTTCTTAATGTCTCTGCATATGTAAGCGCTTGTGTTGATGCTGTTCCTGTTACAATAATTTGATTTTCTGTAATGGCTGGGGTAATACTCACCAATTGCCTAAATATAGTATCGATATCTTCTGTAGAAAGTCTGCTTAGCCGTATTCTTGTAAACTCTTGAATCGAAGAAAGCTGTATAGAAGCTAAGGTCGCCTCAGAGCTAATACTCAAATTAGAAAATGTGGTTAGGTTATTTAGATTTACATTGGCCAACACAGGGCTACCTATCAATATAACTTCTATAGAAATTACATTAGAGAGATCAATATCACTTAGTTTTTCATTATTTCTAACAGAAAGCTCATCTCCTGTAGTCAAAGCACTAATATCCAAAGCTGATAAATTGTCATTATTTTCTATTTTAAACTCTTCAGTTACTTTTGTAAGGGCAGGTAAACTAATCCGTTCTAATGCAGGATTATTTTCTATTCCAAATTCTTTTACCCTATCAAGCACATTCATATTTATGGTGGTTAATGCATTATTTGTAGATAAATAAAAGTCACCTACTGTAGTGAGACTATCAAGATTTACAGTTGTCAAAGCTGTATTTGAAGCAATATTAATTTCTTCTGTTATCGCAGTTATACCTGGTATACTAATGCTTTGTAGTTTTTCATTATTGGTTACTTTTAGTCTCACCATGTTTGTCGTTTCTGGGAACTCTAATTTTGTTAGGTTTGTAGTATTAATGACTAAAATAGCAGCAGTATTGCCTCCAAAATCTTCTACAATCATTGCTGCGGCTTCATCATCGGTAATATCTCCTGCAAATACCAAAAATTCTAATCCTGCATTAAGACCATCTATGCCATTTATACCATCTACGCCACCTATACCATCCTCACCATCACTGCAAGAAAAGATTGTTATTGCTAATGTCATTAAAAAAATTCTAAGAACTATATATTTCATAATTGAATATTAAGATTTTATTTTTTAATTCATCTGCTGTTTAGACATTACTCAGAAATAGTTACAGTATTACCAGTATTTCTTAACGTTTCTGCATGGGTTTGCGCTTGTGCAGATGCTACACCTGTTACTGAAATTCTTTTTTCGGTAATTGCAGGAACAATATTTACCAATCGAGTTAGCAGACCATCTATTGCTGCAGTCGAAAGTCTGCCAGAACTATCTAAATCTAATTGAGTAAAATCTCGAATTGAAGAAAGATTAACTGAGCTTAGTAAAACATTAGAATCTATACTTAAAAAAGAGAAGGTCGAAAGTTTAGAAAAATCTACTGTCTCTAATAAATCTTCTCTAATCGTTATGTTTCCGCTATTTACTGTTTCTAAATTTGGAAACGCAATGGTGTTTAGTACATTATTATTAGAGATAGAAATAGTAGTAACAATGTTTTCTAAGGCATTAAACTGTAGGGTTGTTAGCATAGGATTTTCAGAAAATTCAATAGAGTTACTACTAGTTAGATTCACAAAAGCTATACTGGTTAGCCTTTCATTGCGTACAATTGTTATTGAATTAGCTGATGTTAAAGAGCGTAAATCTAAAGTAGTTAAGTTCTCTTGATTTGAAATAGACAACCGATTCGAGGCTTCAATTAGTACAGGAAAACTTAAATTTTCTAATGAGGTATTTCCATATACATTTAGCGTATTGACTGCAATAAGCTTGGTACAATTTATAGTAGTTAATGCTTCGTTTGAAGCTATTGTTAATGAGCCATAAGTAGTATCTAAATTTGGAAAGTTGATACTTTCTAACGACGCGTTTGACTGAATTGATAATTCTTCGAAGGTAGTATTGAGATTAGGCATGGTAACTACCTGTAAATTTCGATTTCCGTTAACCTGTAGTTTAACTAATGTTAAAACTTTAGGGAGATTTAGTGTGATTAAATTTGTAGTATTACGCACGATGATCGTATGTGTGTTTTCTCCAGTATTTTCTTCTACAATCCTTGCAGCCTCTTCATTGGTGATATCGCCAGATAATATTAGAATCCCTGATCCATTCTCATCACGACGTATACCATCTGCACCATCTGTACCATCAATACCGTTGATGCCATCTGTACCATCAGAACTACAAGAAAAAGTTATCATTACTAGTATTATTAGAATAATTTTATAGCATATATGTTTCATAAGTAAAAAGTCTAGGTTTTGTTTTTAAAATCAATTATCAATGTATACCGATAACAAGCTATTATTCTGTTATAGTTACCACATTTCCGCCCGTTCTTAATATATCTGCATCTATCAGGGCTTGTGCAGATGCCGTACCACGAATTAAAATTGTAGCTTCTGTAATGGCAGGTGTAATATGAACTAATGCAGTTATGACTTGATCTATTGCTGCTGTAGAGAGTTTGCCAGGACTATTTAATACTAGTTGATCAAAATCTTGAGCCGCAGAAAGGTTTACAGAGGTTAATAACGCTGTAGAATTGATAGCAAGCCTAGAAAACGTATTGAGTTGATCAAAGTTTATGGTTGTTAACACGTCTTCATTGATAGATAGCGTAGTACCAGTAACATTGTTCAGGTTTGAAAAAGCAATATTACTAATCATGTCGTTATCATTAATAGTGATTCCTTCGGCAGTTATAAGATTAGGAAAATCAATGTTAGGTAGCTTTTTGTTTTTTCGTATCACCATAGAACGTATGGTCTCTAGATTATCGAGCTCCAGGCGTTCTAGATTTGTATTCTCACCAATAAAAAGTCTATTTTTGATAGCTCTTACTAGCGGAAAGCTAATGTTTTCTAGTGATTCATTTTGAGAAAATGAAATTCCTTGTAAACCATCACTAAGATTAGGAAAACTAACCGAAGTGAGCATAGTATTTTCCTGAATACTAAGTGATCTGGTAATAGTCAGATTTTCGAAACTAATTGTGGTCAGTGCGTTATTATTTTCAATACTTACGTTATCCAAAACAGATTCCAGGTTCGGTAAACTAAGATTTTCTAGTTTTTCATTATTTATAACCTCTAATGTTGTTAGGGTAGAAATCGTAGCGATATTCAGAGTAGTAAGATTGGTCGTGCCACTCACAAGTAAAGTATGCGTGTCTATCCCTGCGCTTTGTTCTATAATTTCTACGGCATCTTCATTAGTTATGTCTCCAGTTAATGTTAGAAATCCTATTCCGTTAGGAAGACCACTAGTACCATCAATTCCATCAACTCCATCTTCTCCATTAACTCCATCCTCAGGACTACAAGAAAATGATAATAAAGTGATAACTATTAAAAAAACGTTGATGAATATGTAGTTCATAATTAAAAAATCTAAGTTTTACTTTTTATACTTGTTTGTAAACAGTAAAATCAAATGTAGATGAGAATGGTAAGAAAAGAGTACCAGATTATAATTTGGAACGTGTAATTGAATTGTTAAAAAGCAGTAGCCGGATTCAAATACTACCAAAACCGAATAGATGGTAAAAATGTAAAGACCAAAACAAAATAAACTGTAAGTATTGAAAATAATGCAGCAACTATAAATCGAATGAAATTAGATGTATGTTTCAAAAAGACTATAGAACCAATACTTATCGAAGCAATCATACAAATCAAAAAGACTCCAATAAACATAACAAGTATCCAGAATCCTCCAAGATAATCTCCACCCGCAGCATTACTGCCCTTCTCAAAAAAATTTAGAGTAAGAAAAGATAGCCCTGCAAAAGTAAACGCAAGTATTAAAAATAGAATCAAAAATATCTTTAGTGTTTTCATTATTTTATATTTCAGTTTAATTACAAACTCTTTGGAGTTCGAAAAATAAAAAGAAATATAAACGAAAAAGACTCAAATTATGATTTGGAACTTAAAACTACTTTCTAATCTATAGCAGGAAAATGTTGTTTTTGAAATTCTGAAGGAGTAAGCCCTACCAGGTTTTTAAACACCCTGTTAAACGATGTTTTACTAGGAAATCCTGCTTCATAACCAATCGACAGGATTTTGTAATTTTCATATTTTGGGTTTTTCATCAACTTTTTTGCAGTATCTACGCGATAAAGATTAATGAAGTTGTTGAAGTTTTTTTGAAAACAAACGTTCAATACTTCTGATAAAAGATGTACACTCATCTTTAAGTTATCTGCAATGTCAGATTGTTTAACATCATGATCTAAAAAAGGTTTTTCATCTTCCATATAATTCAGGATGAGCTCCATATATTTCTGTTGCTCTTCAATATTTAGTGAAGATTTTTTAGGTTTTAGTGTACCTGTTTCTTTTTTTTGAATCTTTTGAGCCAATGCATTCAATTTGTCTTTCAAGGCTTCATTTTCATTTTTTAATAGCAGTTTATCGCCTTGTAGCTGTAAGGACTCTTCAGCCAATTTTCTCCGCTTATTCCGATAAATGATAGAGGATACAATTAACAATATCATCAAAACAACTCCAGCAAATATGTATAATTGCTTTTCTCTACTCAGAAATATGATAGACTTTTGTTGCTCAGTAATAATAGCGGATTTAGTTTTAGATTCGTTTTCTACTCTCAATCGCTGAGCTTTAGAAAGCGTTTTAAGATATTGTTCTCGTGTTTTTATATATATTTTTTGTTCTTCTAAAGATTTTTTTAAACTATCCAATGCTTCATACGTTTTGGCTAGATACTGATGCGATTCCATTTTAATATTCAGAAAATTACCATCTGTGGATATATTTCTTGCCTTTTTTAAGTTTGGAAGTGCTTGGATAGGCTGATTTAATAGATATTGAGAAATCCCCATTATCACAAGTGCTGAAGCTTCTAATTCAACAGATTCTTTCTCATCAATTCTATCTAATGCTTTTTGGCTATTATCGATTGCCAGATCATATTGACCTAAATAACGTTGACACTCAGAAATGTTAATCAAAGCTCCAATGATTTTATCATTTCTGTTCATTTTTTCTGCCAGATTCTTCACTTTATACATATATTCTAAAGCTTCAGAATAGTTGCCCTGGTTAAGGTTTGCAGTCCCAAGAGAGTTATATGCTGAAATAATAAAGCTATCAGGATTTTGCTGATAAGCGGCCAACTCTATGACCTTTTTCATTGATGTTTTTACCTTTTCATAATTCTCAATATGATTGTATAAATTTCCCAAATTGACCTGAACAAGAATTCTTGAAAAAGAGTTTTTAGGAAGAGTGGTGCTCATTTTTTCTGCTTCCAGATACTTGGACAAAGACTCCTCATACTGATCTATTTGTTGATAATAAATAGCCAAATACACCAATGCCGAAATTTGATCATCTTTTAAGTTGTTGGTCTCGGCAATCCGGAGTATAATTTCTCCATAATTTTTGAACGTCTCCAGATCTCCTGCTCGATGTGATGCACTCAACAATTGTTTATACTTGGCAATACTATCTCCCGCAGAAGCAACAACTTGATCATATACAGAAAGATCTTTATTTAGCCCACCTTGCCCGCAAACAGAATAAATATTCAGGAAAAAACAAATGATTAAACAAAAGGGTTTTAGCATCTTTTCTATTAGAATTATTACAATACTGGCATCTATAGTATTAACTGGATACTCAAAATTTCGGAATAAATAACTAGTCAAGAATGTTATTTATTCATCAACTCTTCAATTTCTTCAGCTTCGATCGGAATATTTGCCATCAAATTAAAAGGTTCTCCTTTTTCTTGTATCACTACATCATCTTCTAAACGAATTCCAAAGCCTTCATCTGGGATATAAATTCCTGGCTCTACTGTAAAAACCATATTGGCTTGCATAGGTTCGGTTAGGATTCCATAATCATGAGTGTCTAAGCCTATGTGATGAGAGGTTCCGTGCATAAAGTATTTTTTATATGCCGGCCAATCAGGATTTTCTTTTTGCACATCGGCTTTATCAATAAGCCCTAATCCTATCAATTCTGAAGTCATAATTTTTCCAACCTCAACATGATAATCTGCCCATATGGTTCCTGGTACCAACATTTTGGTGGCTTCGTTTTTAACTCGCAAAACGGCATCATATACTTCTCGTTGTCGTTTTGTATATGTTCCAGATACTGGTATTGTACGAGTAAGATCACTAGAATAATTAGCATATTCTGCAGCTACATCCATAAGAAGTAAATCTCCTGCTTTACACTGCTGATTATTCTCTATATAGTGTAATACATTGGCATTGTTTCCACTAGCAATAATGGGCGTATACGCAAAGCCTTTGGATCTATTATTAATAAACTCATGTAATAGCTCAGCTTCAATATTATACTCCCAAACCCCAGGTTTTACAAAATCTAAAAGTCTACGAAATCCTTTTTCGGTAATATTGCAAGCCGTTTGCATTAGGTCAATTTCTATTGAATCCTTTACAGAACGTAAACGCTGAAGAATAGGGTTACTTTTAGCCACACTATGTGCAGGATACTTATTTTTCCACCATTTGGTAAAACGATCTTCTCTTGTTTCGGTCTCTACATTTGATCGATAATGTTCATTTGTATTTACATATACCGTATCACACTGTGTCATAATTTCGAAAAAAATCTTCTCTAAATCCTGAAGCCAGTATACTGTTTTGATTCCAGATACTTCTAACGCACGTTCTTTGGTCAGTTTTTCGCCTTCCCAAATTGCAATTAATTCGCTTGTTTCTTTTAAGAATAAAATTTCCCGATGTTCTTTTTTGGGTGCATCTGGAAATAGTAGTAAAACACTCTCTTCCTGATCGACACCACTTAGATAAAAAATATCTCGATGCTGTTCAAAAGGCATTGTGCTGTCTGCACTAATTGGGTAAATATCATTACTATTAAATACAGCAATGCTATTAGGCTTCATTTGAGCAGCGAAGTTTTTTCGGTTCTTAATAAAGAGTACAGAATCTATTTGATGATATTTCATTACAAAATTTGTTGTTTAATTAAAGATATTTAGATCTTTAAGACCTTTTAAGTCCATTAATGATGATTTCGCAAAAATACTAAAGCCCCGAAGATGTATTGTTAAACAATATCTAAAAATTTTGAGGTTGGCATTACAATATATACTTTGAGCGCACTAAATATTCTTCAAAAATGATAATACGCTTCTCATTACCACTATTCTTACTTATTTCAACGCTAATTTTCTCTCAACAACCAGCAACAAATGCTGAAGCTATTCAACAAGGCTTACGACAAAAACAACAGATGACATTATCATCGTTAGTGCAACATGTTTCTTTTGAAAATATTGGTCCATCAGTAATGAGTGGACGTGTAGTGGATGTAGATGTAAACTCCAACAACACTACAGAATTTTATGTTGCATATGCCTCTGGAGGGGTATGGCATACCGTAAATAATGGAACAACCTTTGTACCTATTTTGGACGCTGCAGAAACAATCAATGTAGGTGATATTGCTGTGGATTGGAAAAACAATACCATCTGGGTAGGAACAGGAGAAAATAATTCTTCTAGATCTTCTTATGCCGGAATCGGTATTCTAAAGTCAAAAGACAATGGAAAAACATGGGAAAATACAGGATTAATCGATTCGCACCATATCGGTAGAATAGTAATCCATCCCAATAATCCCGATGAAGTTGTTGTTGGAGTAACGGGGCATCTATACTCTCCAAACGAAGAACGTGGAATATATAAAACTACAGACGGGGGAAAAACGTGGACGAAAACCTTGTTTATTAATGCTAACACCGGAATTATAGACCTGGCTTATGCTCCTGGCAATTTCAATGTCATGTATGCCGCTGCTTGGGACAAAGATCGAAAGGCCTGGAATTTTGAAGGTAGTGGTACAGGATCTGCAATATATAAAAGTATAGATGGTGGTAATACCTGGCAGAAAATTTCTATTGAAGGAAGTGGTTTTCCAACAGGGAAAGGAGTTGGTCGAATTGGCTTAGCGGTTTATGATGAAAACACAATATATGCTGTGCATGACAATCAATTTAGGCGAAAGAAAAATAACAATAAAAGCAATACGGGTAGGCTAACCAAAGAAGATTTTAAAACGATGTCTGTAGATAATTTTTTGAAAATCGAAGACAAAAAACTAAATGCGTTTCTCAAAACAAATGGTTTTCAAGAAAAGTATAGAGCAGATAACGTAAAGCAAATGGTTAGAGGAAAAACGGTAAAACCTCAAGACTTAACTAAATATCTAGAAGATGCAAATTCGATGTTATTTGACACGCCAGTAATTGGAGCCGAAGTATATAAAAGTAATGATGGCGGAAAATCCTGGGTTAAAACGCATTCAGAATATTTGGACGATATTTTTTATAGTTATGGATATTATTTTGCACAGATACAAGTAAGTCCTAGCAATAAAAATCATATCTACATCTCTGGAGTACCTATTTTAAAGTCTAAAGATGGAGGAAAAACATTTTCAAGCATTAATGGAAAAAATGTACATGCAGACCATCATGCGTTATGGATCAATCCAAAAAACCCAAATCATCTGGTGAATGGTAATGATGGGGGAGTAAATATATCATATGATGATGGAGAACATTGGATAAAAGCCAATCAACCTAATGTGGGGCAGTTTTATGCTATTAATGTAGACAATGAAACACCTTATAATGTATATGGGGGATTGCAGGACAATGGTGTATGGGTAGGTGCTAATACCAGTATAGAAGACGTTTCTTGGCATCAAAGTGGTCATTACCCCTGGGAAAGTATTATGGGGGGCGACGGAATGCAAATACAAATTGATAATCGAAATAGTGATATTGTATATACCGGTTTCCAGTTTGGTAATTACTTTAGGCTAGATCGAGCAGTAAACGAGAGAACCAATATTCAACCAAAACATGAATTAGGAGAATCTCCCTATCGATTTAACTGGCAAACACCAATACTTCTCTCGTCTCATAATCAAGACATCTTATATATGGGAGGAAACAAATTAATGCGTTCTATGAACCAAGGTGACGATTGGACACCAATCTCAAAAGATCTCACTACTGGTGGTAAAAAAGGAAACGTAGCATACGGTACAATAACTACTATTTCAGAATCACCATTTCAGTTTGGATTGCTATACACCGGTAGTGATGATGGATTAGCCTATGTAACGCAAAACTCTGGAGGAAGTTGGGCCAAAATTTCGGATATGTTGCCTAAAGATTTATGGGTATCAAGAATAATTGCCTCCTCACACAAAAAAGAAAGAGTATATATTACATTAAATGGGTATCGTTGGGATGACTTTACACCATATGTTTATGTTAGTGATGATTATGGCCAAAACTGGAAAAATATCGGTAATACACTACCCTTGTCTCCAGTAAATGTTATTAAAGAAGACCCTGTTAACCAAAATGTATTGTATTTAGGAACGGATAATGGTGCGTATTTATCTTTGGATGGGGGAAAAACCTGGCAAGTATTTTCTAAAGACTTACCCAATGTTGCTATTCATGATATAGTAATCCAACCAGAGGCAAATGATTTACTATTAGGTACACATGGTAGAAGCATATACAAAACCAATATAGCGGCATTGCAATCTCTTAATAATGAAATCATGAACAGAGACCTTTATGTCTTTGAAATGCCCTCTGTAGAGTGGTCAGATACATGGGGGGTCTCCTGGAGCAAATGGTTTGAACCTTATACACCTTCTTCGATCATAAAATTCTATAGTAAAAACCAAGGTGAATTTTCGATAAAAATCATGACAGAAGGAGGCAAAGTTCTTCAGGAATTTTCGACTCAGGCAGATAAAGGGATTAACTATGTGAAATACGACCTTACCATTGCTGAAAAAGGTAAAAATAGTTTAGAAAAAGAATTTGACGATGAAGAGGTGTCAAAAAGAAAAAATGGAAAATACTACCTTCCCGTAGGAAAATATTATATTGAAATATCGAACAAAGAAGTACGTGATAAAGTATTATTTAAACTTGAGTAAATCACTGTGTTATCTTGTAAGAAAATTTCGGTTACAGATTCGTATTGATACATTTTTTTTCCAAAAACTGCTCTAATAGACGTATTTGCTCTTATCCATTATTCACGTTACATTAGTAGTTTAAAATATTTGATTATGACACTTACCATGGGTATTCCTGCTTTATTGTTTCCTGCAATTTCATTGACCATGCTGGCTTATAATGCAAGATACCTGGCTATCGCGGCATTGATCAGACAACTACATAAAGAATATTTGGATTCTAAATCTAAAAATATAAGGCTACAAATTACCAACCTAAGAAAAAGATTATGGTTGATTAGAAACATGCAAGCTATAGCAATATTAAGTTTTCTTACGAGCGTGGTTACCATGTTTTTGCTTTATGTAGAACAAAATCATTGGGCTAATATCATATTTGGAGTGAGTTTATTTTGTCTTATGATTTCACTTTTTTTATCATTTGTTGAAGTTCAAATTTCTACCAAAGCACTATCAATCAGGTTAGATAGAATTGAAGAAAATAACTAGGAAATTCTTATCTTGTTAGGATAATTGGTTTTTAATGCTTCAGAATGAACTTTTTGATAATGTAATACGAGATCTCAATGCAGGATATTGGGAGTTGCGTACTAATCCAGAAAAAGAAACTTGGTCACAAAAGTTTTATGATAATATTGGATATACTAAAGAAGAACTACAATCAACTATTGATTATTTTTTAGAACATCTGCTTCATAAAGATGATGTAGATGTATTTAGAGATAACTTCCTTAATTACAGGCGCAATTCTGTAGACTTTAAGCAACATATAAAAATTCTTTCTAAACAAGGCGATTATAAGCTTTTTAGATGTGCTACAAACGACGAATTGCCTGTAAATATTAAATCTGATATTAATCTCATCTTTTTTTTCGAAATAAAATTAGAACCCGAACAAGATATCTCTAAAGATAACTTTTACTATAAAGAAACTGCTCAAATGACAGAAACGGGTAGCTGGTATGTAGATTTTCAGAAAAGAAAGAGTTATTGGGATTTTGAGACCAGAAGAATATTAGAATATCCTGATGACTACATTCCTTCATTAAAAAATTCTGCCACATATTATACAGAAGATTGCAGACAACAAGCTGCCGATTGTTTTTTTAACTGTGCTATGACTGGCGCTCCATTTAATACTGAAATCAAAATGGTTACTGCAAATAATCGGGTGATTTGGGTTAGAGCGATTGGTAAACCTGTTTATAATGAGAATAAAGAAATTATAGGTATTCGTGGAGTTTTTCAGGATATAGATGATATAAAAACAAAAGAATTAAAACTTCAAAAGTCTTTAGATATTATAGCCTCTCAAAACTCAAGGCTATTCAATTTTGCTCATATTGTATCTCATAACTTAAGATCACATACCAGTAATTTATCTTTATTAGTTCAATTGATAGAAGGAATCGATAATCCCGAAGAAAAAATTGCATTAATAGAAGAAATCAAACAAATATCTTCTAGCCTTAATATGACGATAGAACATCTTAATGAGATTGTTACGATTCACACCAATAGACATCAAGAAAGAAAACTAATAAAATTTAAAGATGCCTTAAGTCTAGTTACCAATGGGATTGGACAAATGATCTCTGTGAGCAAAACCAAAATCGAAACCGATTTTAAAGAATTTGACGAAATCAATTATATACCGGCATACCTAGAAAGTATTCTCTTAAATTTAGTTACTAATGCCATTAAGTATAAACACCCAGATAAAGATCCTGTTATTCAGATAAAAACCTCTGTTAAAGATGGTAATCAATATTTAATAGTTTCTGATAACGGAAGAGGAATTGACATGAAATTATTTAAAGATAAGATCTTCGGAATGTATAAAACGTTTCATTACAATGAAGACGCGGTTGGCATAGGGTTATTTTTGACAAAAAATCAAGTAGAGTCTTTAAATGGTAAAATTACCGTAGAAAGCGAAGTAGATAAAGGAACCACATTTACAATTGAGTTTTAAAAAATAAACAAATCCCCCGCACATGAGTCATAAAATTGGATTGGCATGTATTATCGATGATGATAGCATGTATGTAAATCTTGTAAAAAAGATTATTGAAACAAAAAACCTTTGTCAAAATTTAATGGTGTTTAAGCATGGAAAAGAAGCACTTAATTATTTTGAAGCAATACTTACCAACTTAGAAAAAAATGCCATCCCAGAGATTATTTTTTTAGACCTAAATATGCCCGTAATGGATGGGTGGGAGTTCTTAGAGAATTTTACCAAAATCAAAAATAAGTTTGGGAAACTAATTACACTATATGTAGTTAGCTCATCGATCAACCCAATTGACGAAGAAAGAGCTAGAAGTATTAACTCTGTAAAAGACTATCTTATAAAACCTGTTACGATAGAAGATCTAGAGATGATATTTTTAAATCAAAGCACATAAAAAAAGACCTCTTAAATAAGAGGTCCTTTATATCTTTTGCAATGCACTACTATATTTGTGATACTCGAAGAGTATTTACCATTCCTTTTGCTGTAATTGGCATTGCAGCAAGATTAATTAGCATATCTCCCTGGCCAACAAACCCTCGCTTCATTGCAATTTCATTAATATCTTCTACAGTTTCATCTGTGCTTACAAACTTATCATAATAAAAAGCTTTTACCCCCCAAAGCAAGCTTAATTGAGAAAGGATTCTTTTATTACTTGTAAACACCAAAATGTGCGCATCTGGTCTCCATGCAGAAATTTGAAATGCCGTATATCCACTATTCGTTAATGTACATATGGCCTTAGCATTAATATCATTAGCCATATGAGCGGCATGATAACAAATAGATTTAGTAATAAATCGATTGGTTCTTATATGTGGAGGATCCTGAGGTACATTAATTAACTCTGATTTCTCAACACTTTTAATAATTTTTGACATGGTTTCAATAACCTGCACTGGATATTTACCTACAGAAGTTTCACCAGATAACATTACGGCATCTGCACCGTCCATAACAGAATTAGCTACATCATTTACCTCTGCTCTTGTTGGTGTAAGGCTATCAATCATCGTTTCCATCATCTGTGTTGCGATAATAACAGGTATTCTCGCTGTTTTAGCCCTAAGAACTAATTTTTTCTGAATAAGAGGAACTTCTTGTGCAGGAATTTCTACTCCTAAATCACCTCTGGCTACCATCAACCCATCACAATACGCTACAATTTTATCAATATTTTCTACCCCTTCAGGTTTTTCAATCTTGGCAACAATAGGAATTTTGTGCTCACTATGTTCTTTAATTAGATCCTGAAGCTCCATTAAATCCTGAGCATGACGTACAAAAGATAAGGCAATCCAGTCTACCTCTTGTTTACAAGCAAAAATGGCATCTTTTATATCCTTTTCGGTCAATGCCGGTAATGAAATATTGGTATTTGGCAGATTAACTCCTTTTTTAGACTTTAGAGGACCTCCTTGGATTACTTTAGCTTTAACTGTGTCTTTATTGTTTGACGATACAACTTCAAAAATTAACTTCCCATCATCCAGCAATATCCTCTCGCCTGCTTTAACATCTTTTGGAAAGCTTTCATAGTTCATGTACACCTTCTCTTTAGTTCCTTCAAAAGGTTCTCCGGTTACAAAGTTGATAAAATCGCCATCATTTACGATAATATCTCCTTTCATAACACCCACTCTTAATTTAGGCCCTTGTAAATCTCCTAGTATTGCCGCATTATATCCATGCTTTTCGCTAAGTTCTCTAATGATTTTTACACGCTCTTCTACGTCTTTATAATCTGCATGAGAGAAGTTTATTCTAAACACATTTACACCAGCATCAAGCATTTGCTTTAATACTTCTTTGCTACTTGTTGCGGGGCCTAGTGTAGCAACTATTTTGGTTCTTTTACGTTTTGGCATTATTCAAAAATTAAGTTGTTCTTTGATTTTAACACTGCGTATTCAACAGAATATGCAGTTATGATTTGAGAAATGGAAAGCATTTGGGTTAGTAATGTCTTACTTGAAAAATTTGATGCCTCTGTCTCTATTTTTAAAAAATAATCCACTTTTTTCAATTCAGGGATTAAGTGTTTTACCGTATAAGAATCTTCAGTATTCACAAATAATCCCTCAGAAACAGGTTTTTCAGGCACCGTTTTAGTGCCAAATTTATTTCCTAACAGACTATAGGTGTTATATTGAAAATGATCATGATATTGATACAGCGGAAAACTTGCCGTAATATCATCATACTCAAAATTGATATCTTTTTTCTTTCTGAAAAGGTTTAAATTCAAATTTTTGTTAAGCAAAAAAGCTAACCTATACGAAGCTATTGAACTATGAATGGCAATGAGTTCATAATCATCATCATCAAGGGTATCTAAAACTAATTTCTGAATAGCCACATTAAGAATTTTTTTCCCAGAATTAACGCGAAATATACAAATAAAATCACCTAACAACTTTAATAAAACCTAAAGATATTTCACGAAAACGATTGAGTTAGTATCTTTTAGCTATAAAAATTTATAGTTTTTTATTGAAGTAAATATTTTGAGTCTTTTTGTAGAAAAAAACTAATCCTTGGGAGTATTTATTTTGGATTGAAAAGCAAAGTACGCTCTTTTTGAAGCTTTTTCTTCTGCTTTTTTCTTAGAAGTAGCTCTTGCCTTTGCGACTACTTTATCGTCTATCCATAATTTTACAGCAAAGTGTTTCATTTCATCTTTACCCGTATCCTCATAGATTTCGTAGTTAAAAACCTTTTTCACTTTTTGACACCACTCTATTAGCAAACTTTTGTAGCTAATAACTTGTCCTTCAAGGCTTTCTATATCAACATAAGGATCAATTACAGCTTCGCGAATAAATCGTTCGCAATACATAAAACCTCTATCTAGATATATCGCTCCTATTAGTGCTTCAAAAAGGTTTCCATGAATATTAATCCCAAATTGAGATTTAGGGATATTAGTCCTTACTAATTCAATTAGTCTGAGGTCTTTGCCAAGCTCATTAAGATGCTTTCTACTCACGACTTTAGCTCTCATCTTGGTCAGATATCCTTCATTTCCTTCTGGAACTTCTTTAAAAAGATGTGCAGCAATAACACTACTAAGCATGGCATCTCCTAAAAACTCTAACCTTTCATAATTTACTGCATTTCCTTTTTTATCTTTTAAATTAAGGGATCTGTGCGTAAATGCTTTCTCGTAGGGTTTAATATTTTTAGGCTTGAACCCTAAAATTTTTTGAATTTTAGAAAAAAAATTCCCGTCCTTTTCAGAGCGGGAATTTAATATGTTTCGAATAACATTCATTATTCGTCTAATTTTTTGAATAATACACAAGCATTATGACCTCCAAAACCAAAAGTATTACTCATTGCATAAGTAATATCGCGCTTTTGAGCTTTATTTAAGGTCAAATTCAACGAAGCATCTATATTTTCATCCACAGTAGTGTGATTGATTGTCGGGGGCACTGTATTGTGTCGCATAGCTAAGATAGAGGCAATTGCTTCTATCGCACCAGCAGCACCAAGTAAGTGACCTGTCATAGATTTTGTTGAATTAATGTTGATGTTCGGTGCATGATCTCCAAAAACCTTAGTAATTGCTTTCAATTCTGCTACATCTCCCAAAGGTGTGGAGGTGCCGTGAGTGTTTATAGCGTCTACTTGTTCTGGTTCTACACCTGCATCTCTTAAACAATTAAGCATTACACGTTCTACACCAATACCATCTGGATGCGGCGCTGTCATATGATATGCATCACTAGACATTCCGCCACCAACCACTTCGGCATAGATTTTAGCGCCTCGTGCTTTTGCATGTTCATACTCTTCAAGAATAAGAGCACCACCACCTTCTCCAAGGACAAAACCATCTCTGGTAGCATCAAAGGGTCGTGAGGCAGTTTCTGGACTTTCATTTCTTGTAGATAAAGCATGCATGGCATTAAATCCTCCCATACCAGCTATAGTTACTGCAGCTTCACTTCCACCAGTTACAATGATATCACAATGTCCTAAACGAATATAGTTTAAAGCATCTATCATTGCATTGGCCGAAGAGGCACAAGCAGAAACAGTAGTATAGTTAGGGCCCATAAAACCATTTCGTATAGAAATATGTCCTGGAGCAATATCGGCAATCATTTTTGGGATGAAGAATGGATTGAAACGCGGGGTTCCATTTCCGTTGGCATAGCCAATTACTTCTTCCTGAAAAGTTTCTAATCCACCAATACCTGCTCCCCAGATTACACCAACTCTAAATTTATCAACCTTTTCAAGATCAATTGCAGCATCTTTAATTGCCTCTTCAGAAGAAACAATAGCATACTGCGCAAATTTATCGAGTTTACGTGCTTCTTTTCTATCAAAATAGTCTGTAGAAATGTAATTCTTGATTTCGCAAGCAAATTTAGTCTTGAAATTCTCAGTATCAAAATAAGTGATAGGAGCGCAACCACTCTTACCATTTACTAATCCATTCCAATATTCATCAATATTGTTACCTATAGGCGTTAATGCGCCTAGTCCGGTGACTACAACTCGCTTAAGATTCATACTTTGTTGTGAAGTTATTACTTTGCGTCTTCAATATAAGATATTGCTTGACCAACTGTTGCAATGTTTTCAGCTTGATCATCTGGAATCTGAATATCGAACTCTTTTTCGAATTCCATAATCAATTCTACGGTGTCTAGCGAATCTGCTCCCAGGTCGTTTGTGAAGCTAGCTTCGTTTACAACCTCGTTTTCGTCTACACCTAATTTGTCAACGATTATCGCTTTTACTCTTGATGCAATGTCTGACATAATTTTAAATTTTAATTTTTAATTTAGGAGGCAAAAATAAAAAACTTTATTTTAAAACCCCATAATCCCGTTAAAATGTATTTGTGTTTTTATCAAATATAGGGAAGTATTGGCTTTTTTGCTGCCTAAAATCGAATAATAATTATTTTTTTTGTGCTCTCTAATTAACAACTCTATTCTATTATGAAGCGTATCATAATTTTTGCTTCCGGCTCTGGTACCAATGCCGAAAATATAATTAAGTACTTCCAAGAACGCAAAGTTGCCGAGGTAACACATGTGTTCTCTAACAACCTGCGTGCCAAAGTTTTAAAACGCGCTCACAACCTGAAAGTAAAGGCTTTACACTTTGACAAAGAGTCATTTTATAAAACCAACGACGTTCTAAATGTCTTAAAAGATGCGCAACCAGATTTAATCGTTCTTGCGGGCTTTTTATGGATCTTCCCAAAAAAAATTATTGATGTCTTTCCTAACAAAGTAATAAATATTCATCCGGCATTATTACCAAAATATGGAGGAAAAGGGATGTATGGCCACCATGTTCATGAAGCAGTCGTGAGAAATAAAGAAAAAGAAAGCGGCATTACTATTCATTATGTAAACGAACATTATGACGAAGGTGCAATTATTTTTCAGGCTAAAACAGCGGTTACCAAAGATCATTCTGCAGAAGATGTTGCTAATGCCGTGCATCAATTAGAATATAAACATTTCCCAGTCGTTATAGAAAAGGTATTGGGATTAAGAGATGAGATGTGAGAATTTGAGACAAGAGTAGGAAAGTTTTTGTTAGGGCGTTCGAGCAGGTTATTCGTTATATCTTTTTATTAGATAGGCTTCGAGAACCTTAGCTTACCTAATAAAAAGGATGCCACTGCTACCCTTAACGCAAAATATAACATCGTAATTTCTATTAACAATCAACCAGAAACAATCAATTAATAAGAATGGCTAAAAAAGAAAAGTTTTACGTAGTCTGGGAGGGTCACCGACCAGGAATTTATACCAAATGGAATGATTGTAAAGCAGCTGTTAATGGATATACAGGTGCAAAGTATAAATCTTTTGACTCTTTTGAATTGGCCAAAAAAGCCTATAATGGCGATTATGAAGATTATAAAGGTAAGAGTAAACCAAAAAAAACGCTTACTGCCGAGCAACTTAAAAAAATTGGTGAGCCTAACCTATATTCAATCGCTGTAGATGCTGCCTCTAGCGGAAATCCTGGAAAAATGGAATATAGAGGCGTTGACACACAAACCGAAAAACAACTTTTTCATCAAGGACCCTTTGCCCAAGGCACAAATAATATTGGAGAGTTTTTAGCATTAGTTCATGGCCTGGCATATCTCAAAAAGAAAAATAGTGATCGTATTATTTATTCAGACTCTAAAATCGCGATAGGATGGGTAAAACAAAAAACCTGTAAGACCAAACTAAAAAGATCTGCCAAAAATGCAGCTATGTTCGAATTAGTAGACCGCGCCATAGACTGGCTTAAGACAAATACCTACTCGACCAAAATCGTAAAATGGGAAACCAAAGCCTGGGGAGAAATACCCGCAGATTTTGGCAGAAAGTAATTTTTCTTTTCAGACCTCTCAGGTTTTGAAAATCAGACAGGTCTAGTTAAAAGTAAAACGTATATTTGCAAAAAAATTATTACGCTATTTTATGAGTAAATTACTTATTGTAGGCACTGTAGCCTTTGATGCTATTGAAACTCCTTTTGGAAAAACAGACAAAATATTAGGTGGAGCAGCAACTTATATTGGTCTTTCAGCAGCAAATTTTAATATTTCTTCTTCAATTGTTTCTGTAGTAGGAGATGATTTTCCAGAAGATTACCTTAAAATGCTCCAAGAAAAAAATATTGACACGGCAGCAGTAGAAATTGTAGAAGGAGGGAAAACTTTTTTCTGGAGTGGTAAATATCATAATGACTTAAACTCTAGAGACACCTTAGATACGCAACTTAATGTATTAGCAAATTTTAATCCTGTGGTTCCTAATGATTATAAAGATGCAGAGATTGTTATGCTTGGTAATCTTCATCCTTTAGTACAACTTAGTGTTTTAGAACAAATGTCTACAAAACCTAAATTGGCAATATTGGATACCATGAATTTTTGGATGGAAGATGCTTTTATAGAAGACCTTCGTAAAGTAATTGCTAAAGTAGATGTAATTACTATTAATGATGAAGAGGCCCGACAATTAAGTGGAGAGTACTCATTAGTAAAAGCAGCTAGAGCTATTGAAAAAATGGGACCAAAATATGTTGTAATCAAAAAAGGAGAACACGGAGCATTATTGTTTCATAATGGACAAATTTTCTTTGCTCCGGCGTTACCATTAGAAGAAGTTTTTGACCCAACAGGTGCAGGAGATACTTTTGCCGGAGGTTTTGCCGGCTATTTGACCAAGACTGGTGATCTTTCTTTTGAGAATATGAAAAATGCAATTATTCATGGTTCAAATCTAGCTTCTTTTTGTGTAGAGAAGTTCGGAACAGAACGCATGGAGAATCTCGGCAGGGAAGAAGTACAGAAGAGGCTTCAACAGTTTAAAGAATTGACACAATTTGAAATAGAATTGTCTTAATATAAAATCTAGCCTTGAAACATAACGTTTTAGGGCTTTTTTAATTATAGTTTACCCAACACAACAACACGAACTTAGAATTTTTGGAATACAATGAGTGATGCCTTAAAACATGAATGTGGTATAGCATTTATTAGATTATTAAAACCATTAGAGTATTATAAAGAAAAATACGGAAGTGCATTTTATGGAGTAAATAAAATGTATCTAATGATGGAAAAACAACACAATCGCGGGCAAGATGGAGCAGGTTTTGCCAGCATTAAATTAGACACGCCCCCAGGAGAACGATATATCAGCAGAGTGCGCTCAAGTGACTCGCAACCTATCCAAGATATATTCTCGCAAATTAACGACAGAATCAACAAAGAGCTGGTTAATCATCCAGAATATGCTGATGATGTTGATCTTCAGAAAAAAAATATCCCGTATATAGGAGAAGTGCTTCTTGGCCATGTGCGTTATGGAACATTCGGAAAAAACAGTGTAGAAAGCGTACACCCGTTCTTAAGACAAAACAATTGGATGCATCGTAATCTTATCGTAGCGGGTAATTTTAATATGACCAACAATGATGTATTATTTGACAATCTTGTACGATTAGGCCAGCATCCAAAAGATAAAGTTGATACAGTTACCGTAATGGAAAAAATTGGTCATTTCCTAGATTCTGAAGTAGCAAAACTGTATAAAAAACTGAAAAAAGAAGGGTTTAATAAAATTGATGCCTCACCGCAGATTGTTGAACGGCTTAATGTTGCTAAAATCCTTAGAAAATCATCACGAGACTGGGATGGTGGATATGCAATGGCAGGTATGCTTGGACATGGAGACGCTTTTGTATTGAGAGACCCAGCAGGAATTAGACCAGCATATTATTATAAAGATGATGAAGTTGTTGTAGTTGCATCAGAAAGACCCGTTATTCAAACCGTGTTTAATGTTCCTTTTGATGATGTTATCGAGCTGGATCCCGGAAAAGCTATTATCGTAAAAAAGAACGGAGAGACTTCTATAAAGAAAATCATAGAACCCTTAGAGCGAAAAGCATGTTCTTTTGAAAGGATATATTTTTCTAGAGGAAGTGATGCAGAAATTTATGAAGAGAGAAAAAATTTAGGTAGATTACTAATGCCACAGGTTTTAGAAGAAATTAATCGTGATGCCATGAACACCGTTTTTTCTTTTATTCCAAATACTGCAGAAACCTCATTCTATGGTATGGTAGAAGCTGCTCAAGATGAGCTTAACAAACAAAAAAATGAAACCATACTTTCTGAAAAAGAAAGCTTAACTGATGAACGTCTTTCAGAAATTCTTTCCTATAGATTAAGAACTGAAAAAATTGCGATTAAAGATGCAAAGCTACGTACTTTTATTACTGAAGACAGTAGTAGAGATGATTTGGTTGCTCATGTTTATGATGTTACTTATGGGGTGGTAAAACCAGAAGACAATCTCGTTATTATTGATGATAGTATTGTTAGAGGTACTACCTTAAAAAAGAGTATCATCAAAATGATGGATAGACTTACACCTAAAAAGATTGTTATTGTGTCTTCAGCTCCACAAATACGATATCCTGATTGTTACGGTATCGATATGGCCCGATTAGAAGGTTTAGTTGCTTTTAAAGCTGCTTTAGAACTTTTGAAAGAAAACGGAAACTATGATTTGGTTGAGCAGGTTTATGAAAAATGTAAAGCACAAGAGAATATTGCTGATGCCGAAGTACAAAACTTTGTAAAAGAAATTTATGCCGGCTTTAGCGACCAGGAAATAAGTGATAAAATCGCTGAATTATTAAGTGATAAAACGGTAAAAGCTGAGGTAAAAATTATATATCAAACCGTAGAAAACCTACACCAGGCCTGCCCTAAGAACCTTGGAGATTGGTATTTTACAGGGGATTACCCTACTGCTGGAGGAAACAGAGTTGTAAATAAAGCGTTTATCAACTTCTTTGAAGGTAAAAACGAAAGAGCATACTAAAAAAGCGGAAAAATTTTGCTGTTAAAAAAGGTTAATTTGTGTAGTTCAACAATTATTTTGACCGTTCATCTAAAACATTTTTTCACAATGAAATAACGCTTTATATTAGCAGAGCCATAGCATAAGTAGGTTAAGTTCATGGTAGATTTGGGGCAAAAAAAGGTGGACTTTCCACCTTTTTTTATTTTTAAAACATTCGTAATATATACATATAAAAAAGAGTCGCTATTTGCGACTCTTTTATTTTTTTAAGAAAGTATATTCTATAGCTTACTTTCCTTGTGCGTATCGGCTTGATACTTCGTTCCAATCAATTACATTAAAGAAAGCTGCAACATAATCCGGACGACGATTCTGATAGTTTAAATAGTACGCGTGCTCCCATACGTCTAACGCTAAAATAGGAGTTCCTCCGCAGCCTGTCTTTGGCATTAGTGGGTTATCTTGGTTGGGTGTAGAACAAACCTCTACTTTTCCTCCCTGATGCACACACAACCATGCCCATCCAGAACCGAACCTTGTTCCTGCCGCACTAGAGAAAGCTTCTTTAAATGCATCAAAAGAACCATAAGCAGCATTAATAGCGTCTCCTAGCTCTCCTGTAGGTTTGCCACCTCCATTAGGAGACATAACCTCCCAAAACAAATTATGATTATAATAACCACCTCCATTATTTCTTACGGCCGTATTAGACATATCAAGATTAATAAGAATGTTTTCTATTGTTTTGCCTTCTAGGTCAGTCCCGTTTATAGCCGCATTTAGTTTATTGGTATAACCAGCATGATGTTTATCATGATGAATTTCCATGGTGCGAGCATCTATATGAGGTTCTAACGCATCAAAAGCGTAGTTTAATTTTGGTAATTCGAATGACATATGTTACTTTATTTGATTAATAAAAAATGAAAATGACACCAAATTTAACAATTAGAGTGATGAATAAAAATTTATAATTGTTATAAATTAATTAAAACAAGATCACTATTGAAATATTCTATTCCCTACCTTATTTATATATACAGGTATCTTAAAAATGCCAGCTTTTAGTATTTTAGTAAAAAAAAGAACTTGAACGCCAATACTGCTTTTACTATATACAATGCTGCCGCCGGAGCCGGAAAAACATACACCCTTGTAAAAGCATACCTGATCACCCTATTAGAGGCCGAATTTAAAGACAGCTATAAAAATATTTTAGCCATAACCTTTACCAATAAAGCTGTGGCCGAAATGAAAACAAGAGTAATAGAAAACCTTGTTTTCATTTGTGCATCAAATACTCCGTTAAAATATCAAGACATACTAGACGAATTAATTGAAGAGACTAAAATACCCGAGGCAAAGCTAAAACTAAAGGCTCGACGAATTCTAAATGCTGTTTTACATAATTATGCCGCATTTGATATTGTTACCATCGATACCTTAACACATCGAGTGATTAGAACATTTGCCCATGATTTAGGAATTCCTGTAAATTTTGAGATAGAAATGGATACCGAAGTATTAATACAGGAAGCTGTTGATGCTGTGGTGGCTAAAATTGGTTTGGATGAAGAGCTTACTAATCTCATTATCGATTTTGCAATTAGTAAGCTAGAAGAAGATAAGAGCTGGGATGTAACCATAGAACTTAATAAGGTCGCAAAACTTTTATTTAGTGAAAATGACAGAGAGCAGATCAATAAGCTATCAGATAGAAGCATAAAAGACTTTAAGCAACTACACCTTACCATTTCGCAAAAAATCACTCAAAATAAAATAACAATTATGTCAAGATCAAAAGCTATTCTTGAACTAATTGATAACAAAGGTCTTGACGATAGCGATTTTAAAGGAGGCTATATTACCAAGCATTTTAAAAAGTTAACAACCGGAGAATCCAAAATTGACTTCAGTAGAGCAAAATGGATGCAAGAAATAGAGACCACGGCTTTTTACAACAAAACATTAGAGGATCATAAAAAGGACATAATTGAAGACATTAGACCATCTATAGAAGAAGCCTTTTTAAGTACCAAAAAAGAATTAATACAAATACAATTTTTTCAAAATATAATAAAAAACCTAACACCTCTCTCAATACTTAATGCTATTAATAAAGAACTAATAGATATTAAGAAGGAAAGAAGAATTTTATTAATATCCGAATTTAATACCATTATCAGCAATGCTATTCAAGATCAACCAGCACCTTTTATATATGAACGGTTAGGAGAGCGGTACAGAGATTATTTTATCGACGAATTTCAGGACACTTCTGAACTGCAATGGAAAAACCTAGTTCCATTAATTGATAATGCAATAGCCACGGAAACGCTAACTGGCAAAAGAGGAAAACTCACCATTGTTGGAGATGCAAAACAGGCAATTTATAGATGGCGAGGAGGAAAAGCAGAACAATTCATTAATCTTTCTTTGGATCACAACCCTTTTTCGGTGAAGCAAAAAGAAGTGCTTAATCTGCCGAGAAATTATCGAAGTCATGAAGAAATAGTGCAGTTCAATAATGATCTTTTTACTTTTTTAGCCAATGATTTTAGTAATCAAAAACATCAAGAACTCTATCGTTTAGGAAACAAACAAGAAGTAAACTCAAAAAAAGATGGGTATGTAAACATCTCGTTTATTACTGCTAAAAATGTAGCCGAGGAACATGAGATTTATCCCCACAAAGTTTATGAATACATAATTGCTCTTACAGAAAAGGGATATCTACTTAACGAAATTTGTATTCTGGTAAGAAAACAAAAAGAAGGTGCCGTAATTGCAGATTTTCTAAGTGAAAAAGGATTGTCTATAATTTCTTCAGAAACGCTTTTAATTAATAAAGCTCCTGAAGTTGTTTTCATCATAGATTTAATCACATGGTATGCACAGCCAAATAATCTGCTGGCAAAAACAAATATGTTACATTTTCTGGTAGATCAATTTTCTATTTCTGAACAACATTCATTTTTACAAAAAATGATATTTGCAGACCAGAAAACTTTTTCGTTAGAGCTAAAGAACTTCGATATTGACTTTAACCTCAATCTTCTGGCGACAAAGCCACTTTATGATGCGGTAGAATATATTGTTAGTAGTTTTAAACTCGCTAATCAAGCACCAGCGTACATTCAGTTTTTTTTGGATGAAATCTTTGGCTATACACAAAAACACACTGGAGGGATATTAGGATTTCTTTCGTATTGGGAGACCAAAAAAGACAAGTTAAGTATTGTAGCTCCTTCTGCAGAGGGAGCAATTCAGATTATTACAATACACAAAGCTAAAGGTCTAGAATTCCCTTGTGTAATTTATCCGTATGCCAATATTGATCTCTACGAAGAAATAGAACCCAAAACATGGTTACCTGTAAATAAAGAAAGTTTTAATGGATTTGATGAGGTTTTTGTAAACTATTCTAAAGCGATATCTGACTACGGAAAAGAAGCCAATGACATTGTACTAAAAAGGCAGGCCCAATTAGAACTCGATAAATTTAATCTACTTTACGTAGCTTTAACGAGGGCTGTCGAACAATTATACGTTATATCCAAATTAGAATTAACATCAAAAGGTGCGGTCAATCCGAATAAATTTTCAGGAAAACTAATTAACTATCTAGAACATATAGGTCACTGGAATCCCGAAAAGCTTGAATATACATTTGGCAAAGATTTAAAACCAGAAATCATAAGATCGGATACATCAACTAGAAACAATGTAATTCAACTTAAACAGTTTGACGATTCATCAAGAAGATACAATATTCATATCATAACCAATTCTGGAAGGTTATGGGATACTACACAAAAAGATGCTATAGAAAAAGGAAATATAATGCATAACCTTATGGCTTCTATATATACTCATGAAGATGTACACACAGTTATAGAAGAAGCTTATAATAAAGGTGAAATCACCAGCTCAGAAAAAAATATACTTCTTAACGACATCATCAAACTTGTCGAGCACCCAAAATTATCTCAATATTTTTCTGTAGAAAATACCGTATATAACGAACGGGACATTATTGTAAATGGAAAATTAATTAGACCCGATAGAATAGTAATCTCCAAAGACAATCGCACCACTATAATAGACTATAAAACAGGTAGTAGTAGTACATCACACACTGCTCAAATAGAACAATATGCGAGAGTTCTAAAAGACATGGGACATCAGGTAGAAAACAAAATACTCCTATATTTTAATGACAAAATCACTTTAAATTACGTATAAATTAGATGTCATTTTCATAATTACTAAAAGAAATTTAAGGATAAAAGGTATTTTTATCTTATAATTGTACCATAATTATTGAGATAAATAGTATAAATTTTAAACAAAACCGTTAAAATTTTCACTTTTTAAGGGCGAAAAAAATTGTAAGAAAAATTTGTCAGACCCCTGAAAACAGCGATATTTACTGGCTTGTTAAGAAAAATTTATTAGATTTATCTTTGACAGTTATGTTTAACATATTACATTTGCTCTAATTAACACTTAAAAATTAAATTATTGAATATGAAACATCTTAGCAGATTTTTAGCGGTTTCGTTATTAGTACTAGGGCTTAGTACAGCGAATGCACAAGATGAAAACAATCCTTGGGCGGTTTCTATCGGCATCAATGCCGTTGACATCTTCCCTACTGGGGGAGACCTTATTAACCAGGGTGAAATTTTCGACGAATTTTTTAATGCTAATGACCACTGGAACATTCTTCCATCAGTTTCTCAATTATCTGTAGGTAGATATATTGGAGATGGATTTTCTTTTACAGTTTCTGGGTCGGTTAACAAAATAGAGAACGCAGGAGAGCTTCCTGATGGAACTCAAGTTAACGTAGACGACTTATCTTACTATGCTGCAGATGGTTTAATTAGCTATAGCTTTAAAAACATTTTGAAGTCAGGTAAGCTTGACCCATCTTTAGGTATTGGTGGTGGATATACTTGGCTTGATGAAGTAGGAGCTGGAACACTAAACGGTGCTCTTGGTCTTAAATACTGGTTTACTGAAAACCTTGCTCTTAATGTTCAAACAACATACAAGCATGTATTCGAAGATTACGAAGTAAGCAACTACCCTCCTACTCATTTCCAACATTCAGCTGGACTTACTTTCGCTTTCGGAGGTAAAGATACAGATGGTGATGGTATATATGACAAAGACGATGAGTGTCCAGATGTTCCTGGTTTAAAAGAATTCAACGGTTGTCCTGATACTGATGGTGATGGAATTACTGATGCTAAAGATGACTGTCCTGATACTGCTGGTCTTGCAGAATTTAACGGATGTCCTGATACTGACGGTGACGGTGTTGCTGATCCTAAAGATGAGTGTCCTACTGTAGCTGGATTACCTGCACTTAACGGTTGTCCTGATGCTGACGGTGACGGAATCACTGACGCTAAAGACGAATGTCCAAATGAAGCAGGTCCTGCTGAAAATAATGGATGTCCTTACCAAGATAAAGATGGTGACGGTGTATTAGACAAAGATGATAACTGTCCTGATGTTGCTGGTACTGTTGCAAACAATGGTTGTCCAGAAGTAACTGAAGAAGTACAAAAGACTCTTAACGAGTATGCTGCTCAAGTATTATTTGATTCTGGTAAATCTAGTATCAAAGAAGCATCTAACAAAGTTCTTCAGGATATCATCGCTATCTTAAAAGAGTACCCAACTGCTAAGTTTACTGTAGAAGGTCATACTGATAGTGCTGGTAGTAACAAACTTAACCAGAGATTATCTGACTCTAGAGCTAACGCTGTTAAGAATTACCTAACAGAAAACGGAGTAGATCAATTTAGATTATCTGCTGTTGGTTACGGAGAAGATAGACCTATCGCTACTAACAAAACTAGAGCTGGTAGAGCTAAAAACAGACGTGTAGAGATTAACTTAGTGAAAGAATAAGAACGTCTCTCAACAATAAATAGTAAAAACGTCCCGAGATTCTCGGGACGTTTTTTATTTTTAGAAAGTAAAACAATCATTAAAAACGGTATTTTTAAACCTTAGTGATGTATTAGATTTAAAACACTTGAAAACTTTTCTAAAAGAGGTATTAATTGAATTACGCGATAGAGCAGAAAACATTAGCGATCTAATTTTTCTGGTTCCTAGCAAAAGAGCTGGGCTTTTTCTTAAAAAAGAGCTTTTAGAAATCTATCCTAATCAAACATTTTTTGTGCCCGAAATTCTTAGCATAGAAGAATTTATTACTACAATATCCGGATTACAACAAATAGACAATATACAAACGCTGTTCGAGTTTTATGAAACTTATCTAAACACTTACCCTCATTTAGAAAAAGAAAATTTTGAGACATTTAGTAATTGGGCTCAAACCCTGATTTATGATTTTAATGAGATCGATAGGTACTGTATAGATCATAAATCATTTTTTGCATATCTATCAGGCATACAAGATTTAAATCATTGGTATTTACAAAAAGAGAAAACAGAATTAGTCAAAAATTATATTACATTCTGGGAAAGCCTACTGGAATATTATAATAATTTTAAAAGCCACCTTTTAAAGAAAAAAATAGGTTATCAAGGATTACTGTACCGGAAAGCGGCAGACGATATTCAGTCCTATATTCAAACAGAAAAACGGAAACATGTTTTAGTGGGTTTTAATGCCTTAAATAATGCCGAACAATATATTTTTCAATCTCTTTTAAAAGCTGGTATAGGTGAAGTTTTTTGGGATGCAGATCAATTCTTTATCGAAAACACCTATCATGAAGCATCATTATTCTTGAGAACCTACAAAAATCAATGGGAATATTATAAAACCAAGCCATTTCAATGGATTAAAAACAATTTTTCTGATCAAAAAAACATAAAGCATATAGGAGTTCCTAAAAATGTGGGACAGGCCAAGTTTATAGGCAAAATCCTAAAATCCATTCCTCAAACAGAAATGGAAAAAACGGCTTTAGTACTCGCCGATGAGGCATTATTACAACCTGTACTAAATTCGCTGCCTGATACCGTAGACTCTTTAAACATTACTATGGGGTTACCACTAAAAGAAGTACCCCTATCCTCATTTTTCGAGTTACTATTTAATCTTCATAAAAACCCAAACCCAAAAGGGTTGTATTATAAATCGGTATTAGAAATATTAAACAGCCTTCCTTCTTATAGATTACTTGGCCATACTTCAACAAAAATAATTGCCATAATTTCCAGAGAAAATAGAGTCTTTTTGACTTTAGAAAAACTACAAGAACATGCCAACGAGAAAGAAAAGGAAATTCTTAAACTCATATTTGAATCTTGGACAGAAACCACCAAAGCATTAAACAACTGCAAAAAAATAATACAATTACTAAAACAAAGCCTAGACAAAGAAAAAGACGCATTAGAACTAGAATACGCATATCATTTTCATGTTGTTTTTAACAAACTTATTACCCTACACACCACGTATAAATATTTAAGTACTATAGCAACATTACATAGCCTATATAAAGATATTTTGACAACAGAGACTTTAGATTTTTCTGGAGAACCTTTTAGAGGATTACAACTTATGGGAATGTTAGAATCCAGGTGTTTAGATTTTGAAACCGTAATTATCTCATCTGTTAACGAAGGAGTGTTACCATCGGGAAAAAGCATAAATTCTTTTATCCCTTATGATCTAAAAAGGGCATACAACCTACCCACTTATAAAGAAAAAGACGCTATTTACACCTATCACTTTTATCGGTTAATACAAAGAGCAAAACAAATCTATCTTGTGTACAATACTGAAAACGAAGGTGTAGGAGGAGGAGAAAAAAGTAGATTTCTACTTCAGCTAGATATTGATAAAAGACCTAATCATATTATAGAAAAATATACGGTTTCTACTGAAGTGCCTCGGTTATCCAACAAACTTGTTCAAGTCAAAAAAAATGAAGCTATTTTATCAAAGCTAAAAGAGCTGGGAGCTCATGGATTATCTCCATCTGCATTGACTCGCTATATAAGAAACCCAATTGATTTCTACTATAATTACATTTTAGGAATTAAGGAAACCGATGAAGTAGAAGAAACCATTGCGGCCAATACACTAGGAACGGTAATTCATAATGCACTAGAAACCTTCTATACACCACTAGAAAATACTTTTCTTACCGTCGATGCAATTAAAAAAATGCAACATCAAGTAGAATCAGAGATTAAATATCAATTTAAAAAGGAATACTCAGAACTTGATATTACACAAGGAAAAAACCTTTTGATTTTTGAGGTGGCTAAAAGGTACATCCAAAATTTTCTAAAATCTGAACTAAAATTATTGAGTACCGGTGCACAGCTAAAGATTTTAGCTATAGAAAGCAACCTTAAAGCTCAAATACAGATTTCTGAGTTGGACTTTCCTGTTTATATCAAAGGAAAAGTTGATCGCATTGACCAATTAGATGGTCAATTAAGAATTATTGATTATAAAACCGGAAGAGTATCCAGAAACGATGTGGTCTTAATGGATTGGGATACTATTACTGAAGATTACAAATACAGCAAAGTTATTCAGGTATTAGCATATGCCTATATGCAGTATACTCAAAGTAAGACTTCAGAGTCCATTCAAGCAGGTATAATTTCGTTTAAAAACCTCAAAGAAGGATTTATTAAATTCGGAACAAAAGAATCTATAAGGGGTAAGGCAAATCACGAGATAACCAAAGAAGTATTTGATGAATATCTTTTGCAATTAAAAAAGTTGATTCTTGAGATCTATGCCATCCAAATTCCATTTACCGAAAAAGAAGTATAATCATGATGAGCAGTAAAAAAAACATATCTATTCAAGGAAAACATCAAAAACCAATACTAACTGATGTTTTTTATCTTGAGAATCAAAAAGAAAAGCCTGTTGTTATATTCTGTCATGGCTACAAAGGATTTAAAGATTGGGGAGCATGGGACTTGGTTGCAAAAGCATATGTCAATGCTGGGTTTTTCTTTTCAAAGTTCAATTTTTCACATAACGGAGGTACCATGGATCAACCCATAGATTTCCCTGATTTAGAAGCCTTCGGAAACAACTCTTATATCAAAGAACTGGATGATCTCGATACGATACTAGATTGGATCACTTCTTCAGGTTTTGAATTCAAAAATGAAATCGATTCTTCAAATATTACATTGATAGGCCACTCTCGTGGTGGTGGGATTGTAACTATCAAGGCATCTGAAGACCATAGAATAACTAAGCTTATATCCTGGGCAGGAGTTTCAGATTACAAAAATCGTTTCCCTAAAGGAGAAGCTTTTGAAAAATGGAAAAGAGAAGGTATTTATTTTGTTGAAAACGGAAGAACTAAACAACAAATGCCGCACTATTTCCAGTTTTATACTTCATTTATAGAAAATGAAGATCGACTTACTATTTCGCGGGCAGCAAAAAATATAAACATCCCTCATCTAATTATTCATGGCACTAATGATCTAGCTGTTAATGTTGAAGAAGGAAAAAAATTACATGCATGGAATCCTGAGAGTCAACTGTTTTTAGTAGAAAACGCAAATCATGTTTTTGGAGCAAAACACCCTTGGGAAACCCAAATGTTACCCAAACATCTTGAGGTTATCACACGAAAATCCATTGATTTTATAATACTTTAACACTAAAGAATTACCAGCGATATAATTTTCTACGTTTTTTTTCGTTTATTTGTCACATGAAATCATATAGACATATCATTGCTTTGGTATTTCTTGCTTTGTTCTGTATTATAGAACTGGCAGATATACACATGTTAAGCCATGATACTGCGGACGATACAGATTGTCAGATATGTCTTCTTTCATCAGAGAAACAAAATGATGGATTTATAGGAACACAAGTTATTGAGGTTCCATGCATCATTGTAATTCCTGCAGATATTGTTCGAAGCAATTATGAGCAAAACTATTTTGATTCTCAAATCAATTATTCTCTTCAAAATAAGGCGCCACCTACAGCCTAATAAGTATTTGTTTACCAATTGCTCTTAAAAACTCTAGTATATAACCATAATACTAGTTTTACCTTATTATTAATATTTTCAATGAAAAGATTCACTTTAATTACAGTGTATCTTCTAGGTGTAACTTTTTCATTAGCACAAGATTGCAATAAGACACTTACCGGAAAGGTAATAGATTTTCATGATGGAGTTGCCCTAAAAGGCGCAAAAATTACTTTTAATAATCAAATGATTGTTACAGACACAGAGGGAAATTATACCATAAATGACTTATGTGCTATATCATATGCATTTACAATTTCACACGAAGATTGTAATTCGCAAGTGGTTACTATTGATGTGTCTAAAGTACATACACAAGACTTTTATCTAGAGCATCACTATACAGATTTAGATCAAATAGACATAGCTTCTTCTTCTAAGAATAAAGCAACGAACAGTCAGGTTGAAGAAAAGTTGAATCGAAAACAATTAGAATTGTATAGTAGCCTTTCTATAGGCGATGCATTAAAAGAAATTTCTGGGGTTAATACCTTAACGTCTGGTAATACAATTGTTAAGCCTGTAATCCAGGGAGTACATAGTAGTAGGATTGTAATTTTAAATAACGGTGTACGACAAGAGGATCAGGAATGGGGCGAAGAACATGCTCCAAATATAGATATTAACGCTTTTAATGAAATTCGAGTCATTAAAGGTGCTGGAGCTCTGCAATATGGTGGAAATGCAATTGGCGGGGTAATTATTGCAGAAAACAAATTAACCAGCTTAAGAGATACCATTTTTGGAAATGCCCAATTAGCCGCAAGTACTAATGGCCAAGGAGGCAGTACAAACTCTGCGCTTAATATCGGATTTAAAAATGGCTGGGGAGCCAAAGCACAAGGAACCGTTAAATATTTCGGGGATAGTGAAGCCCCGGATTATATTCTAAGCAATACAGGGCATAGAGAACAAAGTTTCTCTACCACATTTGGATATAACAACTTTTTATATGGTTTTGAAGGGTATTATAGTTTTTATAATGCCACTCAAGGTATATTACGATCGTCACACATTGGTAATGTCGGCGATCTGGTTAGAGCAATAAATAGTGAAGTACCACTAGTCATTAATGATTTTACATACGATATTAATGCTCCTAAACAAGAAACACAACATCATTTGGTAAAACTGAAATTTTATAATCGTTTCAAAAACCTTGGGAAATTAAATCTTCAATATTCCTTTCAATACAATAACAGAAAAGAATTTGACATTAGAAGAGGAGATGATCGCGACAAACCAAGTCTGGATTTAGAACTCCTAACCCATGGTTTAGAAGGGTCCTTTTTATTTGATGCCAAAGATAGTTTTAAAAAGAATGTTGGATTTCAACTCGCCTATCAAACCAATACTCCAGATCCAGATACAGGAGTAAGACGATTAATACCAGACTACAACAAAATAAGTGCAGGAGTTTTTGCCATTACAGAGTTTACTATTAGTGATCACATTACGGCTGATGCCGGTATTCGATATGATTTTGTAAATGTAGATGCTAAAAAATTCTATGAAAAAGAATTTTGGGATGATCGGGCATATAATGTACAGTTCGCAGACCTCATTATTGCCGATGAAGGAGATCAATGGCTTACAAATCCAAATTTTGATTATAATAGCGTGTCTGCTTCAGTTGGTCTCAATTACAGTTATGGTAATCAAAATACCCTTCTATTTAACGCTTCTTATGTTAATCGAGCTCCAAATCCTGTAGAACTGTTTAGTGATGGGTTGCATCATAGTGCGGCAATTATTGAATTAGGAGATTTGAATTTTGATCAAGAAAGTGCATTGAAATTTTCTTTAGCCAGCGAGCATGAAAATATTTTTGGTATAGGAAGATTAAAGGTTTCTCCCTACCTAAGTCTTATTGATAATTTTATATTGCTCGAACCAACCGGCGTAGACTTTACAATCAGAGGATCTTTCCCAATATGGGAGTATCGACAAACCAATGCGTTATTATATGGCATCGATGTAGATTACGGTCTGGACATCACCGAAACGTTAAAATTTACTACCGGGTTTTCATATATCTATGGTCAGGATACCACAGCCAATGAAGCATTAATCAATATGCCTGCACCTAATTTTAGATCACAACTTACGTATCAAAAAGAAAATTGGGATATTCGATTAACCAATACTTCTGTATTAAAACAAAATAGATTTCCAAATAATGATTTCGAGACCAGTTTCATTCGAAACAATGTAGAAGTAACAGAGTTAGTGCTTATTTCAGAGCCTCCCGCTGGGTATAGTCTTTTTGATCTTTCTGGATCATACACATTTGGAATATGGAACCCCAAAGACCTTGTTGTAGGAGCAAGTATAACAAACCTATTTGATGTCTCATATAGAGATTATTTAAACAGACAGCGTTTTTACGCAGATAATATCGGAAGAAACTTTACACTTAATATAAATTTTAAATTTTAATGCAATGAAAAAAGGAATTCATAAACTATTAAGCATCATTTTTATCGTCTCTATTTTAGCTTCATGTAGTGATGATGATGATAACCCAATAGTAATTAACGAAGAAGAAACTATTACAACCGTAAAATTAAGCGTTACTGAATCTGGTACTACAACCACACAAGAATTTGAGTGGACTGAATCCAGTCAAGATGATATCACCTTAAAAGCAAACACTTCATATAATATCAAAATTCAATTTTTAGATGAATCGAACCCAAATGATGTAGAAGATATTACTGAAGAAGTAATCGCCGAAAAAGATGAGCATTTTGTCTTTTATGAAACTACGGTAGGTGGATTAACATTTGACAATGCTTCAGATGATACGGTTGATGCTAATAATGTTGGCATTAATATTTCAACAGATTGGTCAGCAGGAGATGCCGCAACCGGAGTTATCAGAGCTTTTTTAATTCATGAACCGACTTCAAAAACAGGAGATTCTAGAGCTGATTTCGGTGGAGAAACAGATATAGAAGTAGATTTTAATGTAACCGTACAATAACAAAATAAGTAGTTACAACAGTATATTGAAACGCCACAGTTATATTGTATTTAAGTTGAGTTTGTATAACCTTTGATTTGTTTCAATTTAATCCCCAAGAACATGTTCTTGGGGATTTTTTTATGAAATAAAATGACTAAACACTTATTATTTGGTATAAATTTTGAGTAATTTACAATATGATAATGTAAAAATTGTAGGTTTTTGATCAAACACACTGAGAATATGGTGTTAAAAACCGAATATTTCCCCGAAAAATGAAGTATAATTTGATTTTCAATGAGTTAAACACAATGATTTTGCGAGGATATTAAGGCATTATTAAATCTGAATTACGATTCAAAAAACACTAAAATATTAAAGAGATACCACTTATATTCGCGGCATTAAATCTAACCAATAGATTAACAAACGACAAAATTGAAACAATCATAATTAGTATAAGTTGAGTTTGTGTTAAATACTACTACTAAGTTTCAATTTAGACCCCCGGGAGTAGTTACCCGGGGGTTGTTTTTTTTGTGTTGTACCCGCCCAACACTCGTTATAAACCAGCGCATCAAATATAGCTAATCCAACCCCTGTGGGTATTCCAGGCTTTACATGTTTATAAACAGGTTACAGGCCGTTCTTATACGCCCTTCAGGTCGTTTTGAACGGGCAATAGGCCGTTAACTACCCCCTAACAGGGTGTCTCGACACCCCCTACCCCCCGTCTCGACACCCCTATAGGTAGTATGACAACGCCCTATTCACCGTCTCGAACGTCCTTTTGGTAGTATAGTAATGCCTTATTGGCCGTTTTGGCACCCCCTAAAGGGTATGATGACACCTGAAAAGTAGTAATGCAACACGCTGTAAACCGTTTTGGAGATAAAAACGACCAAAAGAGAATATATAAGATCAGTATATTAAGCAGGTATAACTTTATTATAAATGCTCTTGATTCTACTGGCATGTTGTGTAAAGAGATCACCCTAGCCGTAACAGAATTGTTTGAAGCTAATATCTTTATCTCAACCCCATATAGCTAATCCAGAAAATCATCTCATTCCGAAAAAAGTGTTACATAATTTTTTTCACCATTTACTTTGCTACATCCTATCAATATTTATCTCCTAAAAAATCACCCTAAACGGGTGAAAAAGAACTCCCTCAAATATGTGATTTTTGTTTGGTTAAATCAAAGTAGTAAACACTGTAGAAGTGTTTTATAAACGAAAATCACTAAAACATAGTCAAATGAAAAACAACCTTAGTATTCTATGGGTATTAAAACTTATGGTTTTTATATTCATAGTAAATCCTACATTCATAAACGGACAGGAATTACCAACAATTTTACCTCCTACTCCAGAGGCTACATCTTTAGGAGAGTACGTATCGATTCCTGTATCTCATTATACAGGAGTACCGAATATTGGCGTACCCCTATATGAAATTAATCTTGATGGTTTAAAAATTCCTATTAGCTTAAGTTACCACGCCAAAGGTGTTCGAGTAGAAGAAATGGCTTCACGCGTAGGAATCGGATGGGCCTTGAATTCTGGTGGAGTAATTACTCGTCAGACTAAAGGTTCACCTGATGAATATATCCATAATTCTATAGGTTTTTTACGTCATGATTATTACGAAACTTTTTTTACTTTAGAAGCCACACGTCAAGAAGTATATACCAAAGACATTAATGGAGAAGTCGATCTATACCCAGATACTTTTATGTTCAATTTTATGGGGTATTCTGGTAAATTTTCTTTTGATCAACGCACCCATAAACCAATAATTCAAGGGTTTTCTGATATTACTATTGAACCTTTATGGGCAAACGGTGGCGTAGGAGAAATAAAAGGCTGGGTGGTTGCTGCGCCTAATGGTTATAAATTTTACTTTGGAGTTTCAAAAGACGATACTCGTATTGCTAGAGATAGTGAAGAAAAAAAGGAGCAATATACATATACAGAAAGGTTAGCCGCTACACCTGGAGATGGTTTTGCTCCTTATAATGCCTGGTATTTGTTAGATATTATAAGCCCAAATGGAAGATCGGTTGCTTTCAAATATGAACCAGAAACGCCGATATACTTCAGACGAAGTTATGATGAACTTGAAATAGGCACTAGGGCAGTTACAAGTTATTTCTCTAAAATTAAAGGGACGCAAAATCAAATTAAAGAAATTGAATTTGATCAAGGAAAGGTTAAGTTTATTAAATCCGAAACGGAGCGCCAGGATTTAAAGGGCGCTTATACATTAGACAACATAGAGATTGTTAATAATCATGATCAACTAATTAAACGTTATCAATTAGATTATAACTATACCAATAGCCCTGCAGATAACAATGTTTTACCCATAATTGCAAGTCTTGACCCAACTAGTAGTAAACGTCTTTTTCTACAATCTGTAACTACCTACGATAAAAATGGGTTTAACAGTATGCCTCCTCATAGGTTTTATTATAATAATGATGCATCATTACCTAACCGATTTTCAAATTCACAAGATGCTTGGGGATATTATAACGGGAAAAACAATGGTAATTTCCTAACATATTTTAATTATGCTAATATCCAAATTGATAGATCCGTGGATACTTTAAAATGCCAGGCAGGATTATTGACCAAGTTACAATACCCCACAGGCGGATCGGCCAAATATGAATATGAAGCTAACAGGGCTATTCCTCCAAGTTATTTTGAAAATCTCTTAACTCAAGCTACTAATCCAACCGTTGATAAAAATGCCGGACTTCTTAAAAGTAATATGACTTATAATGGGAGCTATTATGAATCTGAGCCGTTCACAATCACTAACAATGTACTTTGGAGTACTATGGAGTCTATTGTAACAATTACTCCTCCCGAAGGATGCGACTCTACTCAATCTACAAATAGTTGTGCTTATCAAATTCAAATTGGGAGCAATATTTTATTGATTGGTAAAAATAAAATCAATATCCCACCGGGAGAATATACTATCAAAGTTACTCCAAAGAACAAGGATATTGAAGACCCGAATAGTTTTGACCCTACCTTCGCAGTGGCATTGAAATGGAAGGAACAAATTATAGATCAAAACAAAGAGATTTATGCTTCTGGTAATCGAATCAAACATATAGTTTTAAATGATGGTAAGGACGATGCTATTATCAAAGAATATGATTATAAATTTCCAACAGGAAAAAGTAGTGGAAAAATATTTTCTTTAACAAACTATAATCATACTGAAGTAAATCCTTTTGGAATAACAATTTATCAAGATAGATATTTCGCAAGACCCGGAAGTCCGCTTACTTATGAACAAGGAAATCATGAAGGATATGAATATGTAACGGAGTACTTAATAGGTGAAAATGGAGATGAGGGAAAAACTGCTTATACCTTTACTATTTGGCCCGATACCGGCAAATTCTACAAACCTCCATATCATTTAGCTACGGATAATGAGTGGATACGTGGCAAATCAGTTAAAATAGAACATTTTAAAAAAGAAAACGAAGACTATACACTTATACAGTCCATAGAAAATAAATATAATTATGGAGGTTTACCCAATCCAACTTATATAATGTCTCCATTACCTCCTGATGCTACTTCTGATGAAGTTTATGAAAATACTCGCACAAACCATACACAATCTTTAATGGTATTTGCAGGTGATGGTGATGACCCAAATATTTTTAAAACCTTTTATTTTACTGCAGGTACTTCAGATTTACATAGCACAACCACAACGTCGTATGATGGTGTTACACCCATAACACAACACATAGAATATGGATATGATTATAATAGATATTATCAGTCTAATTTAACCGAAACTACAAGTAGTGATGGAAACTTTATCCATTCCAGAACCTTTTTCCCGGAAGATATTACTACACCAGATGCAATAGGTTATGATCCTTTTACACAAGAAGAGTACCAGTTGATCAATAGACTTAAAGCTAATGATCTTCATCGAATAGCTACTCCTATCCAAACCGTTACCGAAACCAAAAACCAGGTAGGAGCAGTTCTTTCTAAAACTGCACAACGTACTCTTTTAAAGGAATGGAACGGTACTATTTTACCAGAAATTGTACAAAGTGCCAAAGGAAATAGTGCTCTCGAGGATCGTATGCAATTTATAGATTATGATGGTTATGGAAACCCCAAAGAAGTTGCTCTTACAAATGGAACGCATATCGTTTACATATGGGGGTATAATGGTAATCAACCTATTGCGAAATTAGTGAATGCCAGTTATGCCGATATGACAACTGAACAATTAGAAGCGATCGAAAATGCTATTACAGCTTCTAACGAAGATAATGACAATTGCCAAGAGGCTATTTGCAAAGAACAAATACTGCGTAATGTATTGGAAGAGTTACATGCACTTTTTCCAGAAGCACAAGTAACTACCTTAACCTATGATGTATTGGTAGGCGTAACGAGTATGGCTGATCCTAAAGGATATACCATGTATTATGAATATGATGACTTCAATAGGCTGAAGTATACCAAAGATGCCGAAGAAAACATCTTAACCGAAAACACATACCAATACAAAAATTAACAGGAAAAAATCATGAAAAAATATATTATAGTATTATTCCTTATTCTAGGTATACATACACATGCACAACAGCCCGTATTGAGTAATGAAAATGCGGTCTCCAGCAGAAGCTTTCAAAAAGAAGTAAAAAATCCAGATATCGATGTTATAGAAGGCCGAGATGTTATTGAACAAGTTACCTATTTTGATGGATTAGGAAGAGCTAAGCAGCGAATTGCAATTAGACAATCTTCAAATAAAAAGGACATCGTAACCCACATTATTTACGATGCTTTAGGGCGAAAATCTAGAGAGTACTTGCCATTTGAAACCGATGGTACTATTGGCAGTTTAAGAACCGGCGACCTAGACGAAAAAACACGCATGTTTTATTACAACCTGTTTCCAGATGATTTTGTAGATGTAACATCTGCTAATCCTTATACTGAAATGGAATTCGAAAACTCTCCACTAAACAGAGTATTGAAGCAAGGAGCCCCAGGAGAAGATTGGAAATTAGGGAGCGGTCATGAAATTCGAACAATTTATGACACAAATATTGACGAAGAAGTAAGACGCTTTCATGTAGAATTAACTTCTGATTATACCCCTACCTTGGTACTGGATGGTAATTATAATTCCGGAGAATTGTACAAAACCATAACCAAAGATGAAAACTGGACCTCTGGAAAGTTAAATACCATTGAAGAGTTTACCGATAAGAATGAACGAGTACTCCTAAAACGTAACTATGCCAAAATTGATGGCGCGGTAATCGCTCACGACACCTATTATGTATATGATTATTATGGAAATTTGACTTATACTATCCCTTCAAAAGTGGACTTTACTAATGGCGTATCCGATATCGAACTAGCTGAGTTATGTTATCAATATCGATATGACAGCCGTAACCGGTTGGTAGAGAAAAAAATACCAGGAAAAGGTTGGGAATGCATCGCATATAACAAACTAGATCAACCCATTATGAGCCAGGACAAACGATTAAAAATAGCTAAGCAATGGTTATTTAGCGTCTATGACGCTTATGGTAGAGTAGCTTATACTGGTATGGATCGAGGAAATGCCAAATCAAGAACCGAAATACAAACTTTGGCCGATGCTACTGGTAAGCAATATGTGACCAAAACTGCAACACCAAATACGTATGCAGGCACTACGATCTACTATACCAAAGACGCTTACCCAGGTAGTTTTGATGCCATACATACTATTAACTATTATGATGATTACGTTTTTGATACCGATGGGATTACACTACCAACTACTGTATATGGAGAACCTGTGAGTACACAAACCAAGACCTTATCTACAGGAAATAAAGTGTTGGTTTTGGGCACCAATAAATGGATCACAACATTATTTGGGTATGATAAAAAAGGGAGAGTAATATGGAGTGCCACTAAAAACAACTACCTACAAACTCTGGATATTGCAGAAATGAAACTGGACTTTGTGGGTAAAGTAGTAGAAACAAAAGCAACACATACCAAGGGTAGTAACGTACCTATTGTTACGATTGAAAAATTTACTTATGATCACCTGGGTAGAGTAATCAAACAAACCCACAAGGTGAATGATCAGGAAGAAGAAGTTATTGCGCAACATACCTATGATGCTATCGGACAACTGACTCAGAAGAAAGTCGGAGAGGGAATAACTACTGCAATAGGAATTGAAGGCTTACAAAACCTAGATTATCAATACAACGTAAGAGGATGGTTAAAGGGGATCAATGATGTTGACAATTTAGGAGCTGATCTTTTTGGTTTTCGACTACACTATAACAATCCTACCACCGGTACTGCACTTTATAACGGAAACATTAGTCAACAATACTGGCGTAGCGCTAATACTGATAATAGTTTAAAAAACTACGCCTATAGTTATGATGCTCTAAACAGGCTTACTGGAGCGGTAGATAATACAGGGAGATATACAGTAAGTGGTATTACCTATGATAGAATGGGAAATATCTTAAGTTTTCAACGCAATGGTTTGCAAAATGGAGGTGTTTTTAACGATATGGATCAACTAACATATAGTTATGACTCTGGTAACAAATTATTGCAAGTTACCGATCATGGAAATAAAGCCTATGGTTTTAAAGATGGTACTAATATCAATGATGATGATTTTGAATATGATGATAACGGCAATATGATCATAGACCGTAACAGTGGTATTACTGATATCAAATACAACTATCTTAATCTACCCTACCAGGTAACTATAAATGGTAAAATGATTAGTTATGTATATGGTGCCAATGGAGTAAAACAACTTAAAGCAGTAGGGAATATATACACTAATTATGCTGGGAATTTTATTTATGAAAACGGAAAACTACAGTTTTTTAACCACCCTGAAGGATACATAGAACCTACAATTACCTCAACTGGAGTCGAGAAGTATGAATATACCTATCAATACAGAGATCATTTAGATAATATAAGACTAAGTTATGCCGATAGCGATAAAGACGGTATCGTTACCCAAACCGAAATAAAAGAAGAAAACAACTATTACCCTTATGGGTTAAAGCACCAAGGGTATAACAATGTAGTAGCTGGGCGTAACCATAAATTTGGCTTTGGTGGTAAAGAAGAACAAGATGAATTTGGAATAGAATGGATTGACATTACAGCTAGGAATTATAATCCTGCATTAGCCCGATGGATGAACATAGACCCTCTGGCAGAACAAATGCGTCGACACTCTCCTTACAACTATGCTTTTAATAACCCCATCTTTTTTATGGATCCAGATGGGATGGCTCCTGTTGGTGGTTATGGTGAAAGTTTAGAAACTGCGGAGTATTACCATATAAATTATGAAAGTATTTCAAATAAAGATAAATGTCCTTCTGGAGATTGTGAGACTTTACCACTACCATCTGATGCTTTTATTGCAGCTACTTTTGATCGTCAAGCAATAAGAGAAGGAATAGACGATAAACTAATAGAAATGACAGGGAAACATATCGGTGATACCTCTAGGGGATACAATTTTGTTGAAGGAGATGCACGAGATTATGTAAATCTAATATCCGTATCAAAATCAGAAGGAGGTGGTGCTTTAGCTACGGGGAAATTATATGATTTTCATGGTACACCAGAAAATGTTATAATTAGTATTGATCACAGATTAATTGAAAACGGATCAGAACATCTAGCCGATATCATTATTGCGGGTGATAATTATGAAAGAAGACTTAGCTGGGAAACTACAAATGAGAATTCAACTAACATAAACCCTAAACTTGGCCCTGTAAACCTTTCTAAAACTGGAAAGTTTACAAATACCCAAATACAAAGTTTCACATCAAGTCTATCATCAAAAGAAACATTAAAATATGTCTATAATGCTTCTATTGAAACAACTGTAAATGTATCTATTCTATATAAAGGTGTCTGGGATTCTGCTGCGAATTTTACTCCGTCAAAGTCAAGGAGTTTTAAACTAAAAACCTTCGGTTCATTTAGATCTAGAAATAGAATGAGAGACTCTAAGGGAAACTTAATTAAATAACAAAGAATAAATTCCAGATAGCTTAGATTTGCAATTCGACATGAATTACAAATAAAAAACCACTCTAAAAAGAGTGGTTTTTTGATGATTTATCTCAAACCTAAATCACAAATGAAAACAATAAACGAACATAGTGTGTCGGATATTACTCAAAAAAATACCAGACAAGTCTCCTCAGGTATTGCCTGGTGTCTTAACCATGTCCTATTCATATAACTTTACAGGTACCTTTCCTAGTTATAAAACATCGAAGAATTAAAGAAATAGGATATCTCTACTTAATTATTTGTATAGTTTAAGCGGCTAATCTATAAGGTATATAGGCAAATGAAACTATGAAAGTTTTGACTCTCTACTCTAAATCTTCTAACAACATAATAGCATTCTCCTGATGAACGCCATCATACGCAATTAATTTTTTTAGTAAAAGAATAGCTTCTTTATTTTGCTCTAATTTTAAATGAGCAAGAATTGTATACCAAAGACCATCTTCGTAATATCTGTTTTGTGGATTGATATTCAAAAATTGTTCTATAGCTTTATTCGTTTTGCCAGTATTTAGATAACAATTACCTAAAAATAACTTTAATTGTTCGTCATATGGGCGATGGGTTATCAATTGTTCTAAATCAGGAATAATGTCACTATACTCTTCTTCTTTATATTTTTGAGCAATCGTTTTAAATTCTTCATGAGTTACCTCTCCTCTTTTGGCATTCTCAACAGGATAAGGAATATAATATGTTGCATATAAATCCTCTTTTTGATCTATTTGCCAAAAGAAAGTAAATAAACCAATTATTATAGCAATAGAAGCTGCAATTTTCCAATAATGAGAAATAAAAGGTTTTTGTATTGGGCTTTCTTTTTTCTTATCAATTTTATCTTCGAGTTTGATTAGTTTTTTTCTAAAATCTAATGCCTTTTTATCTTTCAGTGCCCTTCCTAATTCTTTGTGTAGTCGTACCTCTTCCCGAAGTTCAGGATCAATCTCAAGCAGCTTTTTAAAGGATTCTAATTCATTGCCTTCTAATTTGCCGGCTAAATAGTCTTCTATTTGTTCAAATATCTTTTGTGTGCTTTCCATACTATATAATCTATTTGGATGGAGCTTTAATTTCATTATATGCAGAATCCTTTTTGATCATCTCTATGATCTGTTTCTTACATTTATATTTTTTTCTTCGGATAAAGGTGTCTGTTGTTCCTTTCTTCTCTGCTATTTCTTTCATACTAACTCCAGAAAAAAATAAGGTAAGAACTTCTTGACAGGTTTCTCCTAGTTTTAAAAAATATTTTTGGTAGATGGCTGTTCTCTCATTTTCATAAATATCTTCGAGCATATCGGTTTCATCAATACCCGAGATGCTTATAATATCATCGCTTATAACCATTTTTTTGTTTTTCCTTATTTTATTCCTCCACATATTTTTACATACTCCATATATATACCCGCCAACTGTACCACTAAGTTCTAAAGAGTTTTCTTCTAATTTTTGATATAAAAAAACCATAGCATCCTGAAATATATCTCTGGCATCAGCTTCGGTCCCAGAATTTTTCATGACATAACTAGTCACTTGAGGCAAGCATTCTTCATAAATAGCCATTAAGGTCTTTTCATCCCCCTTAATTATTGCATTAATAATAGTATCTTGTGTCTTATCGTTCATAATTTAATGTCAGCTCATCATAATTTGTGACCTCTAATTTTTTAAAACAGGTGATATAAAAGTAACAATATTATTTTTACAGCTTCGATCACCACAAACACAATACCTTTTTTACAAAATGTAAAAAATCAAACAACTTTTGATAATGAAAAAACAAATATCACCTTACCATAGTGTACTATTTTTTTTGTTGTTCTCTGTTTTAACTCAGGCCCAATCGATAACAGATACTATTATAGCTCATCAACATTTTGTAAAAGGTGATACTCTTAACCTTAAAGGAAATTATAAAGAGGCAATCGTAGCTTTTGAAATTGCAGCAAACGAATTTAAATCAAATGAAGTTTGGAAACGTTATATAGAAAGTCTTAATGAAATTTCGTATAATTTTTATAGGTTAGGAAAACTTGACAAATCATTAGAAAGCGCAAATTTGGCATTGCAAACCTGTAAAAACAAATTGCAAGCGGGTAGTTTATTTGAAGCTACCGCCATTAAGGATATTGCTAAAGTATATAGAAAACAAAATAAACATACGGATGCATTGCAGTTTTATAAAGAGGCACTTGCGATCACAGAAAAAAAAGCAGGTTCAAATGATATTAAAACAGCTAATCTGTGCACACATATAGGAATCTTGTACGATGATAATCTCGGGTTTATTGAAGAAGCTAAGCAGTATTACCTAAAGTCTCTCGAAATAAACAAAAAATTGTATGACTTAAAAAAAGAGAATAACCTTGATGGGACTTATTTGAATTTAGCCATTTTATATAGTAGAAATGGGTTATATCATCAAGCACAACCTTATTATGAAAAAGCTATCCAACTTAGCAAGGAAATTTATGGAGAAAACACCCCTTACATTGCTGAATACTATTATAATTTTGCCTCAAACTATGGTTATATTGGAGAAGATCATCTTGCACTTCAATATTTTAAAAAAGGGTTAAACATTATCAAAGATACTCATGATAACAATGATGGGGTTCTAGGTTTTTTCTACGATGGAATAGGAACACAATATAGTAGAATAAAAGAACTTGATCTTGCATATAAAAATTATCAAAAGTCCTTAAAGATTTATGAAAAAACCTATGGTGAAAATGACTTATCTACTGCTAATGTCTTATCAAACATAGCATATGGCGTATTTTTACAAAAAGGTAATTACGATTTAGCATTCGATTATTATAAAAAATCGTATACGATAAGAAAAAAACTTTTTGGGGAGGAGCATCGAAATACATTTAAGTTAAATCAAGATTTTGGGGAATTATATGAAGAACAAGGCAAATATGATATTGCAGAAAACTATTATACCCAGCATCTTGAACTTGCTATTAAAAGTTTTGGCCGTAAAAATCAAAAAACTGCAGAGTGTTATATTGATAAGGCCCGTATCTATTTTAAAAAGAAACAATATCTAAATGCTATACAAGAATATCAAAACGCTGTAATTGCCGGTACTCGTATTTTTAATAATACATCCATTTATTCAAATCCTTCATCTAAAGATTATATTAATCCCTCTACCCTATTAGTTGCATTTCATGGAAAAGCTAAAGCGCTTAATTTTTTGGGGAAAGAAAAAAAAGATCAAAAAATACTTCAAGCTTCATTTTTAAGTTTCAAGTCTTGTGATTCATTAATTGATCATACCCGAAACTCTTTTTTGTTAGTCGAAGATAAAACACTTTTAGGACAAGCCAAGTCATCCCAAATTTATACCGATGCTATTGATAATGCTTTAGAATTACATAAAACAACCAATAATCGCGACTATCTTTCTGACGCATTTTACTTTTCAGAAAAAAATAAAGCCCGTTTACTCGAAGAACAATTAAAAAAAATCAAAGCACAAAGTTTTGCAAATATTCCTGAAGAGAAATTAGAAATCATTGAAAAGCTTAATGCACAACTGTCTTTCTATAAGTCTAAAGTATATCAAGCCGAAAATTCAAAAGAAAAACCTCTCGATTCTGCAATACATAGGTATACCAATTTAGTGTTTACAAATACTCAAAAAATTGATTCTACATTAAACATATTAGAGAAAGATTATCCAAAGTATCATCAACTTAAGTACGATAATAGTATTGTATCTATTCAAATCATTCAAAAAAAATTAGAAACAGACACGGCACTTCTTGAATATTTTGTTACAGATAAGGTGATATACGCCTTTCTAATCACAAAAAATGATTTTTATATTAAAGAAATTATCATCGACAATCTTGAAGATAAAATAATTCAATTTCGCAATGCTATTCTTTCTAAAGACCTGACTACTTATAAAAGAATGGGCGCGGAACTGTATCAGAAATTAATCGATCCCTTTGCTATAGAAAGTAATATTCATAACATGATCATAGTACCCGACGGGCTTTTGTGGCATCTTAATTTTGACTTGTTAATTACCCAAAAAACGAAGTCCAACAATCCAAAAAAAATTCCATACTTATTAAAAGATAAAGTAATCAGTTACGCAAATTCTGCTAATCTCTTTTTTAGTAAACAATTCACTAAAAGTGCCACTCAAAGAAAATGTCTTGCCTTTTCTTTTTCGGATACACAATTCTCTAAAAGTAAAACCCCAATTTCTAATGCTGTTATACCAAGTACAACTCATGATTTACCAGGGACCCGAAAAGAAATAGAAGCAATCTCTAAGATTATAAATGGAAAATACTATTATGGAGAGGAAGCTATAGAATCAAACTTTAAAAGCGAAGTCAATCGTTATGCCTTAGTCCATCTAGCATTGCATGGTGAGATAGATGATAAAAATCCCGAAAATTCAAAATTATTTTTCATGCAGATCAAAGATTCAATAGAAGATAATTATCTCTATAATCATGAATTATATGCTTTAAACATCCCAGCAGAACTAGCTGTTTTAAGCGCCTGCAATACGGGATCTGGCAAAATATCAAAAGGAGAAGGTATCATGAGTTTAGGTAGGGCATTTCAATATGCCGGGACCCAAAGTTTATTGCTAACCAACTGGGCAGTATCTGATGAAACTACACCTGATCTGATGAAATACTTTTACGATAATCTTAAACAAGGTATGACCAAACCCAAAGCATTACAACAAGCCAAGCTTCAGTATTTAAATGACGCAAACGTTTTTCGAGCTGATCCCTTTTTTTGGGGAGGATTTTATTTGATTGGTGATACAAACCCAATAGACTTGGGGAATGAAAAAACATACCTATACTTTGTATTATTAGCTTGTATATTAATTGCTCTAGCTTTTTTATTCCTAAAAAATCGATTTAAAAAACACTGATACATGTCCATTTACTTATTTGATAAACTGAAAGTTAAAGGTTTATCAAAAAGTATATCTTTGCCGGCATTAGAGCATAAAAAAATAAACCACGGGAAAAGGGTCACATTTTTATGTTTAACGACATTGTATTGGAAACAAAACGTAACGGAAAAATGAAAAAACAAGTATTTTTTTTATTTGGAGTATTGATTAGCCTCAATCTACTCCAAGCACAGACTGTGTACAATGGTCATTTAACAATTAGTACACAGTCAGAAATTAATGCCTTTACTTATCAGGAAATTAATGGATCATTAACAATTAAAGAAAGTTCACCAGGTAACATTACGGATATAAGTAATTTGGAAACACTTACCAAAATAACAGGGAATTTATCCATCAAGAACAATCAAAATCTAGAAAACCTGGATGGATTATATAACCTTGCAGAATTAGGTGGAGATTTTGTGTTATATGATAATCCTAACCTTATTCGTATTGGTATTAGCATTGATAATATTGAACATATTCCTGGTGTTAGCCTAGACCCAAATAGTCCAAGTCCTTTCTATAAGCTAACGACTATAGGAGGTAAATTGAGTATTACTAACCATCCTATGCTATTTGACATTAGTAGTTTTGCCAATATTACAACTATTGGAGGAGAATTATATCTTAATAAGAATAATGGCTTAGAAGATCTAGATGGCCTTTTAAGAGTATCTTCTATAGGAGGTGATATTTATATCAATAACAATGATGAACTTCTAAATATTAATGCGCTTGCAAATATCACTAATGCAACAGCAAACATTACAATTACAGCTAATGACAAATTAGAAACCCTTGAAGGATTTGCAAATATCTTATCAATAGCAGGTAATCTTACGATTAGAGGTAATCGTGCTATAGAATACCCTTGTGCAATTATGCCTATACTACAAGATAACTCTATGGTTAATGGGACTATCACAATAGAGAATAATAGTACAATCTCAAGCTCTCAATTGGCAATAATTGATTACTGTTTAAATATAACTACGCACTTCGGGGACCTTATTATCGATACACAATCTGATGTAGAGTCTTTTAATTTTGAAAAAATCACTGGCTCATTGATTATTCAAAGTGGAGATGATATTACCGATATCGAAAAGTTATGGAAATTAAAAGAAGTTGGTGGTGACCTAAAAATAATCGGAAATTCAGAGCTTCTAGACATATATGCCTTAGGTGGTGTAAAAAGTATTGGTGGAGCATTAATTATACATACTAATGAAAAGTTACCAAATACCATTCTAAGCGAGGCTGCTACATATTTTATTTGTCGTGGGTATACTGAAATAGTTAAAGGTCAATCTACTGAAGATCCATACACCCCACTAAACGCAAGTTGCTACACTCATCCTAATGTTAGGACTGGAACTCTATTTAAAAACAAAGAGCCAAAGCAATTATTTACTTACTTAACCGAAACAGAAAAACATTTAATTGTATTCCCTACTATTTCTAATGGTGATTACATCACAATAGTTAATGCAGAAAGTAATTTTGAATATCAGCTTTATGATACTACTGGTAGGTTAATCGAAGCTAATCAAATAATAAAACCTGAATCTAACCAGGTTTTAAGATTTACTCAAAAGCTTAAATCTGGTATTTATTTCATGAACATAACTAAAAATAATACTAATCAAGTACTGCGATTTATTGTAAAGTAGATAAATAAATACATATGTGAAAGACTCCCTGAATAGGGAGTCTTTTTGCATTATTCTTATTCGTAAAAAACACTCAAAAGTTTTAATGCTACAAAAATATAATTGAAGGGTCACATTTTGTGCTGCCAGAACATTGGTAGAAAGAGAACATAAATGTTAATCCCTAAAAAATGTAGAAAATGACCAATGTAGTTCTTATTGAAAATTGTGATATATCCCGAAATTCTCATAAAGAGATTATTAATAATTCTACACAATTTAGAGTCTTAGAAGATTTTAACCATTGTAAATCTGCATTATATAAAATTAATAGGCTCGACCCAGATATCGTTTTAATTGATATAGATACTCCAGGAACTTGTGGAATAGAAAGTATAAAACGAATCAAAAGAGTACATCCAAAAACAAAAATCTTAGTCGTTACCGGTGAGAAAAATACAAATTATGTTTTTGACACACTAAAATCTGGGGCCCTGGGGTTTCTATTAAAAAATAATAGTAATCAAGAAATCTTAAGTGCATTAGAACAACTCTCTAAAGGTGGTGCTCCTTTGAGTCCACAAATCTCTAGATTAGTAGTAACATCATTCTATGAAAAAAAATTTGATGAACTTACTGAAAGAGAAAATGATGTCCTCATTGTATTATCAAAGGGAAAAAGCTACACTAATATTGCCAACGAATTATACGTAAGTGTAAATACTGTAAAAAGACATGTTAGAAATATTTATGAAAAACTACATGTAAACAGTAGAGATGAAATCATAAATCTTATTCAAAATAAGCATACCTATCTAAATAAATCTTTAAAAGAATAAAAAAAGTCTCGTTGGGGAACGAGACTTATTTTATTAAGTTGAGGGACATTCTTTATTTAAAGGATAAAAAACCTCTAATACAAACAACGCTTTTGCAAAGAGGTTCTTTTCAAAACAAAATGTATTGTGGCAAGATCATTATACTATATCAAGAAACAGTAAGAGTTATATACTCCTGTAGTAAAAAATATGTCAAAAACATACAATAAGATATAATAAAAACTCCTCCTAATAACATTCTATCTTTTACCACGTTTCTCATACTATATATCATTTTTATGCTTTATATTCAATAACGGCTTATATTAATAAAACAACTAACTCATAAAAACTCCTTTTTTATTTTTACATTTTTTCTTGCATCAAAGAAAAATCTACTTGAGTTTACATTTTCTAGATTTATTTTATGTACACTTACATACAATCTTGAAAATTATTTTTCAATGGAATTATCTAAAACCATCCTTGAAATTACATCGGCAATATTAATTCTCATTGCTTTTGAATTATTAAATAGAAAAAGCCTTAAAGGATACTCGATAATGGCCATAGGGCAGTTTTTAGCCATGCTTATTTGTGCATTCACAAACTTATGGTTTCTGGGCTTTATGCATTTTGTAAATTTCCTTTTAATGCTTAGGGGGTATTTTAAATGGAGAAAACAAGACATATAACATCTTTTTAGAGAAAGACATGTTTGTCACAATCAAAAAAAGCCAACATATACGTTGACTTTTTTTTAGTGGAGAAGATGGGACTCGAACCCACGACCTCTTGACTGCCAGTCAAGCACTCTAGCCAGCTGAGCTACATCCCCATTTTGTTTGGGTGTCAAAAATACTCTTTTTTCTTAAAGTTTATCTAAAAAATAAGTAGAATACAATCAATCAATATATTCTGCGGTATAAAGTTAGTATTTTTGGCATTTGCTAAAAAATATGATTCGTAAAGCACTATTTTCTGATCTGGATTCTATTCATAAGTTAACAAAAGCTTGTGCCAAGGCAATGATAGCTAATAATATCTATCAGTGGAACGAGCATTACCCTACTCGAGAACGTTTTCAAAAGGATATCGAATTACAAGAATTATATATCTTAGAGGAAGTCAATATTAAAGGAATCTTAGTCTTAACTCAGATCATGGATGAAGAGTATGCTCCTGTGCAATGGCTTACAAAAAACAAAAATAACCTATATATACATCGCTTAGCAGTAGATCCAACATATTGGGGACAAGGATGTGCTCAAAAACTAATGGAATATGCTGAAAGTTATGCGATCAAGAATGGTTTTGCGTCAATACGATTAGATACTTTTAGTCAAAACAAGCGCAATCAAAAGTTTTATGAAACCCGAGGGTATTCTCGATTAGGAGAAATTTATTTTCCTAAACAAAGTGAAGATCCTTTTTATTGTTACGAACTACTTATATGAGTACTGTTATTAGTTTTAAAAACATAAACAAACTAGCAGTACCGGCTATTATTTCAGGTATTGCAGAACCAATTTTATCTGCCACTGATACAGCAGTTGTAGGTAATATTCCGGTTAACGGAACCGAATCTTTAGCGGCTGTTGGTATTGTGGGAACATTTCTTTCGATGTTGATATGGATTTTGGCTCAAACACGAAGTGCAATTTCGGCAATCATTTCGCAATATTTAGGAGCAGGAAAATTAGAAGAAGTAAAAACGTTACCTGCACAAGCCATAACCTTTAATTTGGGACTAAGTTTAATTATTTTACTAACCACGGTGCCGTTTATAGAATCCATATTTAGACTGCTCAATGCCGAAGGCACTGTATTAGAATATTGTATTTCGTATTATCAAATTAGAGTTTGGGGATTTCCTTTATCTCTTTTCGTATTTGCTGTTTTTGGCATTTTTAGAGGGTTGCAAAATACCTTTTGGCCTATGGTTGTTGCATTAATAGGTGTAGGAATTAATGTTGCGTTAGATTTTGCTCTGGTATATGGCATCAAGGGAGTTATTGATCCAATGAATCTAGAAGGAGCAGCCTGGGCTAGTCTTATTTCTCAAATTGTAATGGCAATTTTAGCCTTCGTATTCTTATTGAAAAAGACAAATGTATCCTTAAAATTAAGGAAACCGTGGCATCCAGAAATGAATCGTTTTTTAATAATGAGTGGTAATCTTTTTATTCGATCCATAGCGCTTAATATAACCATTATTATGGCAGTTCGTGAAGCTACTGCAATCGGAACAGACTATGTTGCTGCACACACTATTGCTATGCAATTATGGCTCTTTTCAGCGTTTTTTATAGATGGCTATGGCAGTGCAGGCAATATCCTTGGAGGAAAACTTCTAGGGGCTAAAGATTATACGAACCTGGTAAAATTAGCAAAAAGAGTATCATTATATGGGATTATTGTAGCCATCATTTTGGGGATAGCTGCATTAATACAACCAGAAATTCTCGGTCGAATATTTACCAAAGATCAAAGTGTACTTATGATTTTTTCTGGTTTTTTCTATCTAGTAGTCATTACACTCCCAGTTAATGCGGTTGCTTTTGTTGGTGATGGGTTATTTAAAGGAATGGGTGAAACCGGATATTTGCGAAATGTACTTTTAGGGTCAACGTTTTTTGGGTTTCTTCCCGCATTGTTTATTTCACGCTACCTAGATTGGGGGCTACATGGTATATGGATAGCAATCACCATTTGGATGCTAGTACGTAGCGGAGCTTTGGTTATAAAATTCAGGAATAAGTATATCCCTTTATCTTCATAAGGTTAAAATTTTTATAATCACCACAAGCGTTAACAGATACATTGTACCAATCACAATCTCTACTTTATATTTTGTTATATATTTTTTCAACATAGTTCAAATATACATATGATTGATTTACAATGAAATACGTATTGATACGTATTTATAAGTATTGTTTTTAAAAATATACCGGGCAACTATTTCCCCCTTTGTTACCCGGTATCCCAACTACACATTCATTAATAGAAATTCGATATAAGAATAAACAGGCATTTATCTGAATCATCTCCTTTCTGATTATCATAAAAACACCATGTTTAGGCAATAGTTACTCTGTAAAATATTTATAAAATTCTGCCAATGCTGCAAGTAAAAAAAGAATAGCAATGAATTTTGCCATGATGATATACCCTTTCATTCCAAATATAGATTTGAAAATTCTTACAAATCCAGTTGCAGATTCTTCAGAAGCATTTTTAGCCATTCCGAACCATGCTATTAATGCTATCGTTAGTAGAATAATTCCTCCTATCATATTTACTTGTTTTTTTAATTTAAAATCGATCAACTTATATAAAGAAAGAGTTAAAAACCCCCGATCTAGCCATTATGATCCCTGCAACTCCTAAACCAACCCAAATCGCTTTATAGGTTGTTTTTGTTTTTGACATAATTAGTTTTAGACGTTGTTCTTTTATTTTCCATTCGTCTGGTGTAAGGGTATATCCTGGTACTATAATCATGCCTATACTTGCACCAACAATAAAAGGTCCTATTGCTAGAATTCGTAATGTTGTCCCAATTTCATTTAATGTTGATAAATAAAACCAGCTTATACTTACTCCAATAATTAAGAATATGATTCCAAATAATCTTGCGTTTCTCATAATTAGTGCTATTGTTTAATTGTTCGTTTTATTCGCAAATTTCTTACCCTAAGGTTTTTAAAAAAACAAAAATACTCGGCAAACCAATAGCTTGTGTTGTCAAAAACTTATAATTTTCTATATCATCAGGTTTATGCGATTATTTTATTTCAAAAAAATACCGAATAACTCCTAACCCCTTTGTTATCCGGTATTTTAACAAAACTTAACTCACTTATTACTTACTTTACGTTCTCGCAAGCAATTTTTCCATTTCCGGCCACTCCTTTTGTCAGCCTAGTTGCCTTATAGTATTTTAAGTTCTTTTGATACCCAGATCCAGTATATTCTTGCATAAATTTTGTAGTGTGGTATCTACATATCCCATCAGCTCCTTTTCTTACGGTACGAGCTGTTACGGTTCTACCTAATATTGCACCTGTATAATTATGGTGTTCGATATTCCAATCGTTAGAAAGAATCACAGCATGGTAATAATCATTATCATATCCTTCTCGATTATTTAATACCGATATAATTTCTTTAGCGCGAACAGAGGTTTGCATTTTACCAGGTTTGGGTAAGAATACTTTCTTTAGCTCTTCACTATTTTCATTTGCCCAAGCTTTTCTTACTTTAGTTTCAAAGAATTCTTTTACCCACTTTTTCTTTTCTTCTACTTCTTTTTTCGAAGATTTTCCTTTTACTTTTTTAAATATAATTAGTGATTCTACCTCGGGAGTTTCTCGTGATCCTGATTTGTAATTAAATGCCAAAATATCTCCATCATCTTCGATGACAACAAATTCAAATTCTGTCACGTTGCCCTCTGCTTCATAATAGTTTGGTAATTCGGGATAGTTTCTTATTAATTTGTCTAGCTCTTTATAACGTCCAGAAAGCACATCACCTACATTATAATTTATGGTAAACTCATCAGTATTACAACAGCCCGTAACTACTGCCGAACCTATTTTATGCTCTCTCCATTTGGGATCTTTATCGTGCGGGTTGCCTGCAAAATATTTTTCTTGTGCAGTACTTGGTTGCATAAATAACACTATTGTAATAATTGCGATTGAGGTTAGTAATTTTCTTGTTTTCATTTTTAATTTATTTTTGGGTTATTTTTTAGATTATCGTAGTTACTATCGACAAATAGCTTTATCATCCTTTCTAATTGTAGTTCCCGTATTTTCGAGATCACAAACTTCTTGGGGTATCGTTGTAAGTGGATTAAATCGTATTTCTAAGAAGTTAAGACTTGTAATATCTCCCAATTCTGCAGGAATTGAGGTCAAGCGATTATTTGATACGTTTAAGGTAAAAAGACTATTTAAGTTGCCTATTTCTGCTGGAAGTGTTGGTAAACTATTTTGAGATAATAACAAAACTTCCAGGTTTATTAAACTACCAATTTCTGTCGGAATTGAGGTTAGTAGGTTTCTGGATAAGGATAAACTCTTCAATTTGATTAATTTAAAAACAAAAGCTGGTATAGAGCTTAGTTTTTGTTTGTTTGAGCTTCCTATTAGGCTAAGGCTCGTCAAATTTGTAAGGTTTTCCATTTCCGAGGGTAGCGAAGTGAACTGGTTTTGACCAAGCACTAACGAAGTTAGGTTTTTCAAGTTTCCTATTTCTTTTGGAACAGAAGTTATTAGGTTATCACCTAAGAATAAGTCGTTTAAAGCTATAAGTTCGCCAATTTCTGAAGGAATTGTAGTAATCTGGTTTTGTTGCATCCATAGGGTTTCCAACAATGTAAGATTACCAATTTCTGAAGGTAAATTAGTGATGCGGTTGTCAAATGCTAAAAAGCTTGTTAATTTTGTTAAATTACCAATAGTTACAGGAAGGCTTGTTATTTTATTTCGAGATACCCATAACCTTTCTAATAGTACAAGGTTACCAATTTCTGAAGGCATTTCTTCAAAATTATTCCCATCAACAATCAATGCTTTTAGTGCTGTTAATTCACCTATTTCTTTAGGTAATTTAATAAGTTGCTTATCACGAAGAATCAATTCGACTACTTTTCTTTCGAGATTAAAGCGTACACCCTCCCAACCATTCATATCCTGATCCTGAATATTCCATGAAAGTAGACCCGGATTTGCCTCGTAAAAAGCTTTTAGGGCTAAATAGTCTTTTGAAGGGGTTTTGCAGATAGCTGTGTCATCTTTTCTAATCTCTGTTCCTGAGTTTTCTAGATCACAAACCTTTTGAGGAACTATTTTTAATTCTGAATTGTCATAAAAATGAAGAAATCTTAATGACGTTAGGTTTCCTATTTCACTCGGCAAGCTAACTAGCTTATTGTCATAAACATATAACTCCTCAAGATTGGTTAGGCTTCCTATTTCTACAGGAATAATGCGCAATGAATTCTCTTCGAGATAAAGCTCTGTAAGTGTGCTTAGGTTTCCTATTTCTACAGGAATTTCGGTAAGTAAATTATTTCTTAAGACAAGTAGTCTAATTTTAGAAAGTTCTTGTATTTCTGTAGGTATTGATTCAATAAGATTATTATTTAAAAAGAAATCTTCCAAATTAATAAGCTTTCCTATCTCTACAGGGATCGAAGATAATTTGTTGAAATGTATATATAACTTACTAAGGTTGGTCAAATTTCCTATCTCTAATGGTATAAGTTCGATAGTATTAAAACTTAAGTTTAAAGATGTAAGCGAAGAGAGGTTACCTATCTCTGAAGGGATATTTGTCAAATCGTTATTTTCTAGCCTTAGCGTTTCAAGTTGATTTAGTCTTTTAATTTCAACAGGTATAGAAGAAATCTGATTGTTTGGTAGTACTAAAGCCTTAAGATGAATTAAAATTCCTATTTCTTGTGGCAAGGTTTCTATTCCCTTGTCTACCATAGCTAAAATTACAACTCTATCATCCTCTACGGTAACTCCTTCCCAATTGGATATATCATTTTGCGAGACATCCCAATCTAATGTATTGTTTGGATTTGCATTGTAAATGGCTATCAAAGCATCGCGCTCTGTCATTTGCAAAACTGTTACTACCACTTCATATTCCTGAGTGGTGCCATCTTCGGCCATAACCGTATAGATAACTGGGCCTGAAAAATCTTGTTCTTCATCAATATTAGGTGTAATACCCGCTTTTTCTGAAACTGTTATATTTGGTTTTAAATTTTTAACCGAGCTTCCAAAAGGAAATGTAGCTTCGATTTTTTTTGTTTCTTCGTTAATGGTAGCAATAATGTCAATGTCTAAGTCTTCATTTTCTGATGTCAAAAAATTAAACTCTGTAATCTGTTTTTGATTGCTTAGGGTAACTCCTCCTGCATCATCATCTGTACTACAAGAAGCAAGTGCTAATACAAATAGTACTACAAATCTTAAATAGTTATTCATAATTCTTAGTTATTTTGGGTTTACGTTTACTACTATGTTCTCTTCTATTGAGTTTCTTACCCCTAAAGCATTTAATTTTTTTGTGCGAATTTTGAAAGCGCAAAACTATAAGACATACCTAAACAATAGGTTGTCAAAAACTAATGACTTTTGCTTTTTTTCAACATGTATCTATTGATAATCAAAAAGTTATTGAAGAAAAACTGCAAAACACTTGGGTTTCTTTTCGAAATATTAGTACCTGGAGATACAGGCAAATGCTCCTGTTTTCTTCTAAAAACAAAAACCACCCGTTTAGGTGGTTTTTTAATTTATTTTTTTAACCTAATGTCTATATTAAATCAAGAAACTGGTAATATTCCTTTATACGTAACTTTCAACTCTTCGGTGAGACCATTGCTAAATGTATAGGTCACATCTGCTTTTATAATATATTGGTCGCCTTTTTTAGTAATGGAAATTTTTCCTAATGCTTTTGTTGGGCCAATCCCCTCACTAGGGTTATCAAAATCTGTATCAACAAAAGGAAGGATGGGTGGAAAGTCTTCATCACCACTCAATGAATCAAAATCCACATCATATTCTCCTTCAATCACTCCCTGATCATTAATGAAGTTTATAAATATTCCATCTCCTTTTCCTTCAATAGTAAAGGGGCCAACCACATTAACATCAGATGAAAAAAGCCATATCACAAACCCAGTATTAGTGCCTCGGGTGTCCTTAAAGGCTTTAGCTTGATCTAAAGGAAATGCTGTTCCTCCTCCAATAAATTCGTTAGTAATATCTTCAGTTACTATTACTTCATATTTTTGGGTAGTACCATCTTCAGCAGTAACTGTATAGGTTACCGTATTTGAAAAATCTTGTGCTGTTTCATTATTTGGTGTAACAATCGCTTTTTCTGAAATTTCAATATTAGGTTTAAGGTTATCAATTATGCTTTCAGCAGGTACCGTAGCCGCTATCGTTTTCGTTTCATTGTTGACAATAGCAATAACATCGATGTCTAAGGAAGCATTTTCTGAAGCCAGAAATTTAAACGCTGTGATTTGCTTTTCATCACTAAGAATAATTTCTCCTCCATTGTCAATGATCATTACAGCATCATCATCCTTACTACATGAAGCAAGTGCTAAAGCAAATACAACAACTAATTTTAAATAATTTTTCATGTGTTCTTACTTATTTTGGGTTTATGTTTACTACTATGTTCGATGCTCTTGAATTTCTTACCCCAAAATTCTTTTTTATTTTGCATCAATTTTGAAAGCGCGAAAATATAAGACACACAAATACAGTAGGTTGTCAAAAACTGATAACTATTAAGTTGCGTTACACATTAATCACAGTTGGCTTCTTTATACCCTAAAGTGTCAAAAAATGAATTATTGAAGTCTTGAAAAGATGGAATAGCAATGTTTTGCCTAAAGTTGGTAGAACTTACCTGGTTTGTATTCAGTCCATTTTGAATGTAATGCTCATTAATCATGTTGCTCACAGAATTATTATTAAGCACTATGGACATCTCATCAGATGCGACCTCAACCAAAGCTGTCTTTCCGTTTTGAATGGCCACATTAGAAATTTCTACAGGATTATCCGGGATTGTAGAATCGGGATATCGTATTGCAAATTTACCCAGAAAGATGCCACCTTTTTGAGCATTATAAATAGCTCCATTTCTTATTTTAAAATCCTTGGTAAACATGATGATCGGATATTCTCCCGCATTAACGAATACAAAATTCTCTAAAGAACCACTCGAGTTGCCTACCTGAAACATATTCATCTGCGCACCGGTTTCGTTATTAAGACCTGAACCGATCAATGTTAAATTAGATGCTTTGTACTGCAGCGCATTAGACACCTGAATACATTCTCTGCCAGAATCTTTTACGTATACATTGGTAATTTCTACATTTTTAGTAAGGTGATAAATATTGTAGGTATTACCGATATAGATTGCCTCGTTTGAAGGTTCATCGAAATAACAATTTCTTACAATAGCATATTCTTGTACAAAATTGGCATATCGATCAGGATCCTTTTCACCAATTTGCAAATAAGGAACTTTAATACTTAGGCTTGCCACACCATTGCCATTGGGAGCCCTGGATCCTTTAATAAATCTACAATTAGCCACTAGCATACTATTGGTCCACTCATGCGTATGAATTTGCATCTCTCTAAACTCTATCCCCTGGCATTTACCGGGATTATTGTTTCCTTCGATATGAATAAATGCACTCTCAATAAATCGCCAAGAAAAGCTAACATTGTTTCCTTGTTCTCTATAATATCTCGGGTTGACAACTACATCTCCTGTAGAAGCATTTTTAATAGTTATTGGGCCATCTTTAGTTCCTTTGCAATATTTGAATACAATTTCTCCATGAATACCTGGTTGTAGGATCAAACTACTTCCTGGTTCGATGTTCTCGATACGCTGAAATGCTTTTGGAAATATTAAAATTTCTTTGCCAGCTACTACAACATTTACCGTATACGCTTGAGAAGAATTATCTTGTGCAGTAACGGTATAATTAACGGTATTACTAAAATCTTGTGTCGAGGTATCATCGGGTGTAATCGTCGTGCCGGGTGTAATCGAAATTTTGGGAGTTAATGCATCTACAGCAGTGCCATAGGGCACAATGGCTTGTATCGTTTTTTCGGATTCGTTGATAACTGCAAGAATGTCTTCTTGTAAGGCATTATTTTGACTCGCCATAAATGCAAAAGAAATGATCCGTTTCTCTGATTTTTGCGCTTCAGAAATTACCACATTATATTCTTGTATAGACCCATCTTCTGCTGCCACTTTATAGAGAACCGGAGTTGTAAAATCTTGTGCAACTCCGGTATCGGGGGTAATCTTAGATTTTTCGGAAACCGTAATACTGGGTTGTAATGAAGTACGTTCTGTTCCAAAAGGAACGGTTACCGTAATTTGTTTTTCTTCCTCATTAATATTAGCAACCAAATCATCATTTAACACATCATTTTCTGAAGCTAGAAAAACGTATTCTGTTATTTGTTTGGTATTACTTTTAACAACTTGCTTCTGGATGTCATCTTTGACACAAGAGTATATGAATACTGTGTAGACAAGTAATAAAAGGGCATGGTTTTTCATAATCATCTTGATTTAGGGTTGATGAATCATGAATCTAAAATGAACAAAAAGAGGTTAGAATTAGTGTTTCGATTTCTGGAACACTTATATTAATTGCTGAATCTGGTTCTTGGGTTTCTAAATCATAAGGCAAATAATATAAAAGACCGCCATTGTAGGCAGCCTTTTATTATTTATTCTAATCGTCTATGCCAACGATATCATTTATGCACAAGGAGAAGTTCTTGACAATAAACATAATCCGCCAGTTCCAAAGGCAATACCTCCCCACTCACCTCCACATTGTAGACATTGTTCTTCAGTAGTTGGCCAATTGCCAAATCCACCTTTAATCGATTTCTGATCGTTTTTGTTTAGTTGTTGTGTTCCTGTTACTTTCAAAATGTTTTTTAGCATGTTTTTTGTTTTTAAGTATTTATAATGATTCATTTTCAAAGTACTTATTATTTCTAATCATAATCCATCTAAGCTTCTGAATCATTATTCTTACTTTCTAAACTTCTTTTTTCTGTTTCTAAAGCGAATCAAAACTTTGTTTAGATAAAGAATAATTGCAAATTACTCAACAATGATCTTTTAAATCAATTGGCAGTTCCTTAACAGGATAATCCATAGTATATTTAAGGGATATTTAATTTTGAAATCAGGATCTTTTTCTCACCTCAACAATCCTTTTATATGCTCGAAATACAAAACTAACTTAACAAATTACAATCTTAAGATATGTTAAGATTCGGTTTACGTATTATACAGGAGAAATACCATAAAGAAAACAGTTACAGATATATAACTAACTGTAACTGTTTTTTATGATTATGACACGCTCATTATAAATATGCGTTATCTGGTTTAAAAATTAATTTGTTCTGTTTATTGCCTCATTAAATCTATCTATATCTCTTTGTAATCTTAACTGCCCTGTTCTTCCTTGGTATTCCCTATTATCAGAAGCAAAAAAGCTAGATATATAATCTCCAACTATTTGTTCTGCATTGGGCGCAATGACATTATTATAAATGTCAACCGTATCATCAGGATCTGTTAGATCTAAATTTTGCAAATATATATCCAGAGCGTTGTATATGATGCCAACAGCTCTTTGTGCTTCTTTTATATCTTTAAATAAACCTTTGGTATATACTAGAGACTCATGTGTAATATCAGATGTTGCTCTACCTTTAGAAAAGCCTTTTACTAATTCTACTGTAAACATTGCCAGTGTTTCTTGTCTGGTTGGGTTACTATCCAATGCTTCCATAACAACTGCAGAATATCCCAAACCTTTGGTAAGAGGTTGTAAAAAGAACTTATTGGCTTTGCTATAATGCCATGTTCCTTGAGGGCGATAACCATCATTATAATACCCCTCTTCAAACCAATTGAAAAAATCAGATGTTGCTTTCGAAACAGGTGGTCTCGTAACTTTGGCTGCGGTTTCAAGAGCAGACTGATTACGCCAGTTTGAAGCTGCATCATAAACAGAAACCACTACGCCAGCCCAACCGAATCGGCTTAACGCAATTTCTTTATAAACATTAGCAGCTATTCTTTCTGTTGTAGTAAAGTATTTAATGTTAATTTGCCCATGACTTCCTCTGTATACATATATAGGATTATTTGATGGTTGGGGTTTCTTTCCATCGGGATCACTGAAAAATATTGGATTATTAAATGTATAATTATAAGGCGAATATCCGCGCATTTGTTCTGCTAATGGATCTAAGTTCATCCAACGTCCTAATGCAGGATCATAATTTCGAGCAGTAATGTCGACCCAATCTAAGCCCAGCTCGTTTTGTTCTTCTTTGCCTCCAAAACCATACTGATGATCTCGCCCTGACACAGTATTATTATACCCTTTATGTTTTAAGCCAAAGGGGTAATAGTTGTTTTCTTTACGAATTTCTTGTTGGGTAACCGTCCCATCGTTGTTATCGTCACTATAACTTAGGCGAATATTGCCTAAATGGTCTTTGTATTGATATATATAATCAAAACCGCCTGTAGTATTAGGCTCAATATATCCTTCAGGATGATTAAAAAACTCGAGGCTACCATTTTTATAAATATAATTTCCTGCATATTCGGTATTGGTTACTGAACCTCCTTGGGTGACAATTTTTTTCAGTTTTTCCCCTGTAGCTTTATACATATAAGTGATCTTTCCTGTTCCTTCACCATTTGCAATAGTTACAGTTTCAGGTAAATTAAGGTGATTATAGGTAATACTGGTAATACCTTTGTTTAGATCTTTGACCATATTACCATTGGCATCATGTAGATAATCGATGTCGGTAGTATTACCATCTTTAAAACCATACTGATCATGACCCGTATCTACTATCTTTACCAATTTGTTACCTTGATCATAAGTATAATGTAAACGATCCATATTAGCAAAACTTACTCCATTTTGCCAACCAGTGCGGGTAAGCTTCAAAATGTTACCGTTTTTGTCGTAATTTACATCGGTAAGATTATATTTTCCAGTGTTATGGGTTCCTTTTGTAATCCTGTTTAAAGCATCGTATGTATACGAATATTGCCTCTTTACATTATCATTAGCCGTTTTCCATTGACTTTGCGAAATATTACCATTATATAGAGGAGTGGTTGTACCCGTGGGATCATTATAATTGATTTTATATGCAAAAAGATCTTCGCCCAGGGTATCGGGATCATTAATTTGGGTTAACCAACCCCTGATATTATATTTGTAGCTAACATCCTGAAGATTATTACCCACTTTTTTTGCAATTAATTTTCCTAATTCGTCATATTCATTCTGTACAATAGACTCCTCTGGTTGATTATTGATTTTTTGAGTTTGTGAAATCAATCTCTTCATATGATCATAAGTAAACTTATCTACAGTAATCAGAGCCGGATATGTGTGTAATTGATGAGAGGTTTTGGTCTCCAATATTTTACCAGCAAAATCTACTTTATAACTAGTGTGATCAATAGTTTTGAGGTAGTCATTTTTTTGATAACTATAAATTAATCTTGCCTTATTATCATAATAATTTACGGTTGTAATCCACTCTTTGGTCCCCAAAACACGTACTTTACTTCCGGTAGGTAATGTTTTAGGATTATTACTTACGACCTGACTATATATAGTGTTTGGATTATCTCCTCCAGATAAATCAAAATTATAATCATCATAATAATTTATGGTATTGATCTCAAGAAAATCTTGAGGAAAAGCCACTAAGGTATAATACATCAATGTACCTTTTCTTTCTACTCCCGGATAAATTCTACTTTCATGCTGTATGTTGTAATTCTCTGAAAAGTCTTGCCAAAATTCTCTTCCGGATTTCTCATGATGAAATATACCCGTGTAGGCAACTCTACCAAAAGCATCGTATTTAGTAAATAACCACTTGTTTTCGACTCTTAGATTGGCGTCCTGAAACATAATAGGCTTATCAAGTTTATTATAAACAATATATTCCCAGCCTTTTCCAGGTATCTTTTTCTCAACTAATCTGTTTTTAATGTCATATTTATATTGATAACATAATTCGGCAAGCTCACTGTTTGATACCCCATCTGTGATTATTACTTTGGGTGGAATGACGTAGGTTAAATTTCCGTATTTATCATAAACATAGTAGGTATTATGAGCTATATTATTGTTATATGTACGAGTTAGAATGGTATGCCCTCGCTTATCTGTAAATTCCTCAATAGTATTATTTTTGGGATATTGTTGCCCTGGTTGCCAGTTTTCATTTTTGGTTATCGTCTTATATAAATCGCTAGCAGGATAAAACCCATTTTTTTCTAGAGTAGGACTGAATGAAGTGTCTCCACTTTGGTAGGTCACTTTAAAATGTACCACACTATTGACATTATTTGTTGCATAAATAATTTTGGTTGTATGATCAGTGTCTTTAGTTCTGTTAACTTTCCATGGTGTTCCTGGAGCCCCTTTTTCAAATACTCGATTTAATGGAGAAGACTCATAAACGGTTTCAGTATATGGATTGGTTGTGTTTTCATACTTCGACGTGTTGTAAAACGAATTAATTCGATCCACAGAGTTAGAATAGAAGGCCCCATTTCGAGAAGATGAATGAGCAAATGGTAAATATTGTTTATTTTGCCTTCCAAACTGATCATAGGCTTTGTGTAATATAATATCTTCTTTGTTTCCTCCTGATCTAACTGCTATAGATTGTTTGGTACTTCCTAAACCATTAGCATAATCAACGGTAATTATTTTATCATCATCTGTGATTCCAATTTTCACCTTAAAGTTTCCATTTGCATTAGTTGGAGGGTCTGGGATGATTGGCTTTTTATAAAACACCAAATATTTGTTTTCGATTTTGGCACCATAGGGTGTGATATTTCCATCTCTGTCCGTAATGTCACCTAGCACAGTATTGGGTATTGGATATTGTGTGCCGTTTAACTGTTTAATCTGTCCCAGTTTTAAACTGCATGTAGAAGACCAGCCTCCACTGAACCTAAGTTTAATTCTATTATGTTGTATGGTGAGTTCACCACTTGCGCCACCGCCGCCGCCATTAGAACAATCAATAATCTCTGACCCACTAAGTCCCAGATTGTAAATAATCGGGGCAGATATATTTGTTTCAATAAGGGTGTCAACACCGTCGATATTAATGCTGTTTGAACCTGGAGTTCCGGTATAATAAAACACCAAATAATTATTTTCAATTTTAGCACGATACGCTGTTTTTAAACCATCAGAAGTTTTGATGACTCCCAGCTCCATATCTCGAATAGGCCTTGTATTTATATAGGCAATCTCTCCGAGTTTTAGGTCGCAATTTGACCAGGATCCCGAGAACACTATACTTAACTTGTTATTTTTTATCAATACTCTTCCACTAGTACTACCACTACCGCCTTGTACACATTCATGTATATCACTTCCAAAATAAGTCTCATAATTGTTAATGGTTGTTCCCTCCAGCTGAGCTGTAAATAAGTTGTTAACACTATTGATATAAATTGGAGAATAGAATACCAAATGGCCATTACTTATCTTGGCAAAGTATCCAGTATCTTGACCGTTTTGCTCGTTGTTTTTAATAGGTCCTAATTCCATATCCGGAAGAATTTCTGGACTGGTGTTTAGTTTCTTAATTTTACCTATTCTTAACCTACTGGATTTAGACCAAGATCCACTAAAATTAAAGGTTAAAACACCATCTTTTAGTTTAATCGATCCACTAGCACCACCCTGGGTTCCTGATGGACTCCAAAAAATATCCGAACTGCCTAAATATGTGGTATAATCATCAATGTATCTTTTATTAGATGTTTGTGTTTGATAGCTTATCGTTTTAATATAGTTTTCTGTAGATGTTTGCCCAATGCACAGCAATGGAAAAACAAAGGATAACATAGATATTAATTTTTTCATAATGGTGACATTAATTTTTAGGTGTGCTCTGAGTAAAAGAAGATTTGTTATGTACTAATATGCCATTAGCAAAGAAATTATGATTTTTACTCACCTTATCAAGGTTATAAGTAGTAACCTCTTTCTCTATTTCTTTATGGCTTACTAATTTGATTTCTTTGAGTCTTTTGGATTTAGATTGATATAAAAACACCATATCACCAGGTTCGATCTGTTTTACGTCAAGATCATAGTTCTTTTTGGTCATTTTGGGTTGGTATGATGCCCAGCCTTTACCTTTTACATAATACGGGTGATCGTAGGTATTGGTATTTTTGATACCGTTTTCAAATTCAAGAATTACCATTTTATGATGTGTAGGAGATACTATGTTCTGCACTTCGCCGGCCTCAAGTTTTTTGGTATCGAGATTGTAGGTAAGCACTTGATCTCCAATATTTACATCTTCAATATTTTTAGTGGTATGATCGGTCATTTGTATTTGAGTACCTGCGATAAAACAGGAAGGAATGTCAAAGTCATCACCTCCTGAACCGCAAGGCTTTGCCATGCTGTGCTTGAAACTAAATTCTTTGTCTATAACATTTCCTGATCCATCCATGATTTTAAGAGTACCCGATACCCTTTCACATGCCGCTCTGGCTGTAAATGTATCATTGCTTCCAAACTTCCAACTTGTTACACTTGGGTCAGGATCTAACCCTCGCCACTCGTATTTATATTTCCCTTTACCTCCTTTTACAAAAGCTGTAAACGACATTATATAAGATGTGGGTAGTCCGGGGCGTGGCAATTTCCATTCTTTATTTACTTCTATTTTAACTTGGAGAGGCTCGGGGGTTACTGTAAAATTTGGTTTTCTTTTATAATTATATTCCTGCTCTGATATTAAATTTCCATATTCATCTTTTACATTAATCAATCTATTAAATCCATCATATTCATAGGTAGTGGTGATTTCTTTTTCGTTAGTAGCTTTTTCGATTCCCACTAAAGGTTGATATAAATAGGTATGTATTTGAGCATTGGGGAGTTGATTCCTTAGTTTTTTAAGCTCCACGTCTAAATCGCTATTAGACATTGCCTGTAAATAGTCTAAATTCTCAACATTTAATGCCGCCAAAATATCAGAATATGTTGCACCCAAAACTTGAGCAATTTTTCGCTCATAGTTGTATCCCCAGACCGTTGAGATCGGGGTCCCATTTGGTCTTGAATGCTCAACTATATTTCCTTTTTTGTCATACGTATGAAATATCTCTTTTATTTCTAACTGCCCCGTTCCTTTTGACATGGTAGTATGAGCGGGCAAAAGTTTACCATCTCCAAAGTCGCTATATGTTGTATGCTCCTGGGTTAACAACTCATCGTTTTCAAAATACTTTATTCCTACCGGTGTAAGGATATTATATTCTGATAATTTACCCGTAGAAGATGCAGGGTCTACCTCGCTATCAAAAGGATATGTGTATTTTTCTTTACTTGTGTTTGCATTATTGATAACGGTCTTTTTTTCTTTTAGCAAAGGGCGTTCGGTATCATATATAAATGAACTCGTGTTTATTACGTTTCCACCTTCCAGATGCTCTATGATTTTTGTACTGTTAAGCAAATAGCTTTCAGATAAGAGATCAGAAGTAAATTTGGTATAGGGATGCCCTTCACCAATATCAAAACGGCTACGTATATCAGCTTCGCCAATGATAGACCAAACCGCTGTTTCATCATAAATGTTATGACTATATTGATTAATAGTTTGTCGTATCAGCTTATTATTATTATCAAACACAAAAGAGTGTAATAACTTTCCTCTTTTGATATCCATATCTTGATAAATTAGCGGATAAAACCCGTCGTTTATCTTTTTTTGGATGTCTTGAGGTGTTGGGGCACAACATCTAATCCCTTCACTAATGGTAAAATTTTCATCATAAATATTAGGATATCTGTCGACATCAGAATATTCATTATAGATATAACCATTACCTTCTTCTTCAATTTTTACGCTTAAATATCCAACCAAAGATCCATTGGTTGTTGGCATGGATAAAGACTCCTGGTTGACCACTACATTTTTACCTTCGTCTGTAACATAATCTCTATCTACTATATACCATGGTAGGCCAGCGATTCTTCCTGAGGTAGCTGTCGCATGTTTATACGTATAGTTTGTTTTTCGTTTTTGTTGCCCATCACTATCATACATAGTTTGCGATTTAACTCTAAGTCCTCCGCCTTTAATTTCTTGATTTTTGAATCTAAATGAATTGAGCTCATAGTCTAATGTCATAGCTCCTCCTGTGGGATAGGTGATTCTTTTCAAGACACCTGCTTTGGCGTAGGTTACGTTTGGCAATAACGAGACAGTACCATCTAAAGCACTATAACCAGAAAACGGAAAAGGGAGGTATGAGTCTTTTTTTTGACCGGCTTTATAATAGATACGAGGGATATAGTTAGTAAGAGGTACATTATGATTGCCATTATAATAGCCAGTAAAATCCTGATTGTTAGAATAACGTTTTGGTAATGCAGTGGTATTATATGAAAAGCTATAGCCCGGTAGCACGTTACCATCCCCGTCAAAAAAATTAATTTCTTGTAGTTTTAGGCGTAAACATTGAGGGTCGTTACAGCTGCTTGCGCCCCTAAAATAATCGTGTTCAAAAACAACGCCTTTGATGAGCTTACCGTTATTGTTTTTTACTTCGATCTTTTTAAGTCTGCGTGCACTGGGTATATCTTGTCTTTGATCATTACAATAATAAAATAGGACCTCCCCTTCTGGAAAAACAATTTTATCAATAACCTTTTGTTTATGATAACTATGAGGTATGTTGGTTTGAGATACCCTGCTTCCGTTTTTGTATTGTCGAACAATTCGCCTTTCGCTATCAACAATAAAATCATCTACATAATAAAACTTAACCGATCTTTTACTTATAGGGCTGGTAATAGAAGAAGTATGTATAGTCGGAAAAGGGTCTAGTTTCATATATTTTTTCCACGAGGTATAAAAAGGAGCACTCTCAAAATAACCAACCAACTCTTCTTCAGTGAGATTTGAGCTCCAAGGACTATTAACCAGATCATCCGTCATATCTCCATCTTTTAAGGGAATAGAAAAAACGGCATCATACTCACGATCTTTAAAGTCATATATAAAACCTTGGGGAGAAGTTATTTTAAAGTTTATAATATTGCGCTTTATTTCATCTCGTCCAGCTTCATCCTGAAAAGGGCTATAGATAACAGATCCCGTTTTGGTTAACTCTAATGCCTTGCCTCTTCCTGCTGCATGGTTAAACTTGGTGGTTAGACCTGGAGCAGCGACGTAAAATAAATCTGCTTCTGTATCTTTATTTTGGATAGGAACATTGTATTCATCCCAACGTAATGTCTGAAATAACCCTCTTAAGTAACCATATTGCAAATAGACTCTCATTTGTCTTTCTTGATTATATTTAGATGTGGAAGCCAGATCCGGTAAACCAAGAATTTGTTTTGATATTAGGCCGCCGGTATTTAAGGACCAATTAAGCCCAACTCTTGAGGAGGCCGTGTTTACTTTTACACCACCAGTATTATAAGAAAGAGAAATGGGTATTTCTAAGCCATCAAGATTAATGGTATATATCGGTATCGTTATGTTTGCTCTACCGGTGTATTCATCCATGGGAAAATAGTTAGCATTCATAAACGCTGCAACATCGGGAGATGTAAGTGGTTGTATTTCTTGTGATTTTCCGACTGAAAAAATAAAAAATAATATAAAGGTTACTATCAGTTGCTTCATGTTAGATTGATTTCTGTGAAAATTGAACATAAAGCTCATATTATATATCGATAAAGAAGCAAGTCACTTTTTGAAATGACTATTAGAGTTTATGAAATTGAGGTTTGGGTTGCTAAACTGAATTGTGGATTTATCACATAAATATTATGTTTTAGCAGCTCGATGTGTGCGTTCAGAAAATTCTTTTGAAGTATAGAAACACATCCCAAAATCGGTCATAGTGTTTATGATAGTGTCTAGGTTTTCAATTGTACACAAAGAAGAATATCAAAAGTCCTTAACAAGATAGGTGCGTTTTGAATCAACAACATATAAGTAAAGCATCTATTAATAATTTAAAAGAAAGATAAAAGTCCACATCGACCTTTTAATCTCTTTAACCATTCCAAACCATGCTATTAATGCTAATATGAGAAAACAATTCAGCAAATGATTTTTATGCTGCCTTATAATTAGCCGGCGAACAACCGTATGTTTTTTTGAACAATTTGCTAAACGATGCCAAATCAGGAAAGTCCAAAATATCGGCAATTTCTGAGATATTAATATGGCCTGTATCAATATAGTCTTTAGCTCTTCTCATTTTTAGACTAATTGCATATTGATGAGGAGTTTTACCAAAAACCTTTTTGAATGAATTGTACAGATGATATTCTGATAATGCAGCAGCTTGCGAGAGGTCTTCAATAGTTATTTTACGTTCAACGTTATCGTGAATATATTCATAAGCAACCAGAAGCCTTTTTAAAACTTCAATTTTTGTAGAAGATTTGGTGGCCGCAATTTGATCGGCCATGCGATATGCCCTAAATTGATCTTGATAAATGGCCTGTAATACCTCAATAGTAAGTTCTTGCGGGTTAAGGTATTCGTAATTGCTAGTACGACTTTGTTGATGTATTTGTTTTAATAATCTGCCCGAAGGATAGTGATCGGCGTTGTATATTTTTTCTATAAAAAAAGATTTTTGCTCTATTTTCTCCAGAGGTACACTAAGCAATTGCTCTTCAGATGCAAAAGCAAAGAAGTTAAATTTTGCAATAAGATCATCAGAAACCGCAAAACTAAGCACATCAATATAGTCTTCGCTTTTATTGAAATACTCCCAACCATAACTTGGATTGGAGACGATGAACTTATTTCCATCAACTTTTACCTTTTTGTCTTTTACAACCAGATCTCCTACACCTTCTTTAAAATAGATGATCGTCAGACTATTTTCATTGTATCCATAATATGGCAATTGCGTTTTAAAACGCATCATGAAGTTTTCATTTCTATTAAACTGAGGAGGTAAGGGTCCTTGTTTTTTAGAAAAATGATTGTAATATATATCTTTGTATTCCTGCATTACTGGGGCGAATTAATGAGAAACTCTGGAGCAAGCAATTTGCTAACTCACTGATTTAAAGGTACAAATATACTATTTTTTAACAGAATTTAACATTTTGGATCTAAAAATTGTAAAAAATAGTTCTAATATCCGTAGTCTTGATCCTAATCAAGACTGACAAATACATCGTCGTCGTATTAATATATTAGTTCTAGAAACTTTTCACGCTTTTCTTTTGAAATAGAGACAGTAAGTTCATTTTCCATGATGATATAGGCTCCATCTTTTTTTATGAATTGTTTGATATGGTTTAAATTGATTAAAAAAGAGCGATGGGGACGAAAAAAAAGAGGTTTGTTCTTCATTAAACTGTCAAAGTGCTTAAGTGGCTTGCTTATTAGAATTACTCCTTTCGATTTTGAATGTACTTTGGTGTACATCCCATCCGCTTCAAAGCAAATGATATCGTCTGTGGTTAGAAAAAGAATACCATCACTTACCGGAAGAGCAATTTTATTAAGAAAATCTGAAGAATAATATAATTGATCCTTACGCTCTTTTCTTTCGTCATTACTTGTAACTAACTGTATTACCATTGTATATTTCTTTTAAGATATAGTACTACTACTAATCTGATCCTATTAGTACAGTTATACAATAGCCCATTTTCTTACCCCCTTTAGGTTATTTTGAAGATATTTAGAGAATATAAAAGTTCAGAAACGCAGCGTTTCTGATTTCTTAAAAGGAGAATAGAATAAGGATATACGCCTATTTCTAACTACTGATTAATAGAAATAATACAGTATAAAAAATCATTAAAAGCACCCCTATTTTTAATCTGTGTTTTTCGAAGAATTGTTCTAACATGTGTTAAATATAAACCAAGTTTGGGGGTAAAGAGGCAAAATTCATCTTGTAGTTATTATTAGTTTTTAACAGAATATCAACACATTAGCTCATTCAAACAAATAGTTAATAGGATATTGTCTATTTTTATGTGAAAAAGCAATTATAATGACAACAAGATCAAACGGGAGTTTATATACTCATATCGAAAATAATATTGCAACCATAGAATTTGGACACCCTGCCAGTAATTCTTTTCCATCAGAGTTATTAGCTCGGTTGGCCAAAGCCTTTGATCAATTGTCAAAAAACAATGATGCACATGTTATTATATTGAAGTCTGAAGGCGAACGTGCCTTTTGTGCCGGAGCCTCTTTTGACGAATTAGTAGCAATAACAAATCTTGAAGAAGGTACATATTTCTTTTCCGGCTTTGCCAATGTTATTAACGCTATGCGCAACTGTAAAAAACCAATTATAGGGCGTATACAGGGCAAAACTGTAGGTGGAGGTGTTGGTTTAGCATCGGCATGTGATTATTGTTTGGCTACCGAGGCCGCTTCTATTAAATTAAGTGAACTCACCATTGGTATTGGCCCCTTTGTTATTGAGCCTGCTGTATCTAGAAAAATTGGTCTTGCCGCATTTGGAACTCTAGCATGGGACGCATCGCAATGGAAAAATGCGTATTGGGCCAAAGAAAAAGGACTGTTTTCTCGTGTTTTTGATACTATCGCAGAACTCGATAAAGAAACACAGCTTTTTGCAGAAAAATTAGCAAGCTATAACCCAGCTGCTTTGCAACAAATGAAAAAAGCAACATGGCAAGGAACCGATCATTGGGATAAGGTATTGATAGAACGAGCTGCAATATCAGGAGAATTGGTGCTTTCAGATTTTACTAAAGAAGCATTAGCAAAGTTTAAGAAATAAACACAAAAATTAGATCGCTCTTAGGTGATAACAATTTAAAGTTTTATGAACAATTGGGTAAGAAACCTTGTTATCCTGTAACAAAACATAGTTAAACACTTAAATTATAATACAAAAGATGAACACTCAATCATTAGGGTTAAATAGAATAAACACAATTGTTTTTGTGCTTGCACTTGCATTTAGTGTTTTAGGTAATGCACAAATATCAGTTGGCCCCAAGCATATAGGTAAACCCGGAAAGTTTAAAAAAGAAAACATAGAAAAATTTAAAAAAACCAAAACCATATTCGTTCTGTCAAATCAATATGAAAAAGAGGTGTACGAAGATATTTTAAAAGCTTCTTGGACCGCTACTCCTTTTGAAGTAGTTCCGGTGTCTGAGTTTAAACTGAGAGATTATTTGAAAGATGAGTATTCTATAGCTACTTTGAGAGGTCATCGAGTAGATAAGACAACAAAATCAGGGGCTTTGGTTCATTATTTATATATGTACCTCGAGGTGATTATGTATCAAAATGAAGAACTGACACAGAAACTGGCCGAAAATGAGGGGAAAAAAGAAAAAAAATTAAGAAAAATAATTAACAAGCATAAAATTAGCTTTGCTCGATTTGAATTGTTTCCAAAGGATGAGTTTATAAAAATAGCCATCAAGTCTTCTAATGAAGAAATTATGGCGGCCACGATGAACGATGACGTATTTTTTAATTATCAACCGGGGATGCTTAAAAATTATCTTCAGAAAACAAGTCAACTACTAAACGATGAAAAGATATACTGGATGTATGAAGACGAGGAACTCCCTGAATTAAAAAACTTAGGCTCGACTACCCTGTACATTCCTGACTATACCAAAACAAAATACAATGCTTTTACAATGTCTGATAAAGAGCAAGATGAAAGTAAATCTGAAAAACTATATGCTGACTACGAGTTTACTCATGAATTCATTTCTGTCAAAGATTTAAATACTAAAATCTTAAATAACGAAGAATTTTATTATTTACGTTATGTACGAGTCAACTCTCAAAAATTTATAGAAATTGTTAATTCTAAGTCTGGTGATGTAATCTATAGAAATTATGAAACCGGATTAGCTTACAATTTAAAACCTAAGCATATCAAAGAACTTAATAAGGCCATAAAGAAGGTCATTAAAAAAGCTTCAAAATAAGCATTACAAAAATTTAAAGAATAGAGCGTAATCTTCCGTAACTTTGCAAAAAATTACAACCCAGAGGATGAGTAAAATACGTATCACAAAGCAATTTTCTTTTGAAACCGGTCATGCCTTATATGGATATGATGGAAAATGTAGAAATGTACATGGCCATAGTTATAAATTAAGCGTTACCGTTATTGGCTCTCCAATCACAGATACTTCACATGTAAAACTAGGAATGGTGATCGATTTTGGAGACCTAAAAAAAATCGTTAAAGAAGACATCGAGGATGTTTTTGATCATGCGACTGTGTTTAATAAAAACACACCTCATATAGAGCTGGCCAAAGAACTTAAAGAAAGAGGTCATAATGTGATTTTAGTTGATTATCAACCAACAAGTGAAAACATGGTGATCGACTTTGCCAAAAAAATCGAAGCAAGATTACCTGAAAGTATCGAGCTACACTCTTTAAAACTTCAAGAAACAGAGACATCCTATGCAGAGTGGTATGCCTCAGATAACCAATAAACCTTATGACTCAAGACCTAAGGGGTAGTATTGTTTTATTATCTTTACTTCCAAATTAGAACTATGAATCTTCCTGAAGGGAAAAAAATATACTTTGCCAGCGATAACCATTTGGGTGCTCCAACTGCAGAAAAGAGTTTTCCCAGAGAACAAAAGTTTGTACGATGGCTCGATGAGGTTAAAAAAGATGCCGCGGCTATTTTTTTGCTAGGAGATCTTTTTGATTTTTGGTTCGAGTATAAAACGGTAGTCCCAAAAGGATTCACAAGAACTTTGGGGAAATTAGCCGAGATTACAGATTCAGGCATTCCTGTATATTATTTTGTCGGCAATCATGATCTTTGGATGAATGGGTATTTTGAAGAAGAACTTAATATCCCTGTTTATCATACTCCTCAAGAATTTACTTTTAATACCACTACTTTTTTTATTGGTCATGGAGATGGGCTTGGGCCTGGAGATAAAGGGTATAAACGCATGAAAAAAGTATTTACCAACCCTGTCGCAAAATGGTTTTACAGGTGGTTACATCCTGATCTTGGAGTGAAACTTGCACAATACTTGTCGGTAAAAAACAAATTGATATCGGGAGATGAAGATGTTACTTTTCTTGGAGAAGATAATGAATGGCTAGTACAATATTGCAAAAGAAAGCTTGAAGATAAACACAGAGATCATTTTGTATTTGGACACCGCCATTTACCTATGGAGATCGAGCTAAATGAAAACTCTCGATATACTAATTTAGGAGATTGGATTGTGCACTATACGTATGCCGTTTTTGATGGAAAAGAGATGAAATTAAACAAATACGAATAGAGTGCTATCAAAATAAAAGTAAAGTAGAAATATCTTTTTATTTCTACTTTACTTTTTAATATATATTATGATCTAATTATTCTATCATAACTTGTTTAACAATGGTCTTTTTTCCTAATGTAATTTTTACTAAATACAGCCCATTTGTTTTAACAGAACTTCTTAAGCTGTCTAAAGGAATAGATATAGTACCTGCTCTTAAAACACCTAAACTACGTTGAATAATACTTTTCCCATTTAAATCCATAATTTCTATTGAAGAAAGAACATCTTGAGGTGTTGTAACTTGAACACGAACATTATTTCCTTTAATAACTGGATTAGGGTATACACTAACACTTTGTGCTGTAGAAGATGTAACGTTTTGTAAGTTAAGATCACTCACATTAAGGCCTTTAATGGCAAATTTTTCCCAAGATCCGATTGCATTTCTATTACAGAAAATCCCCATATCTCTACCATTTTCATGACTTACATACTTGTTATTATTCCCTTTGATAGCATACAAATCACCTCCCAAAGGTTCTAATCTGAATTTTTCCCAAGATCCTACAGCATTACGATTACAATTCATCGCTTTATTTCCATTTTCTGAACTTACGTATTTACCATTATTACCTTTTAAACTAACTGTTCCGTTACCGGCAGATTGTATTGTAAATTGTTCTCCGGTTCCTGCTGTATTGCGATTGGCTCTCATGGATCTGGATCCTCCTTCAGAGCTTATATATTTATTAATGCTTTGCCCTTTGATTGTAACACTTCCACCATTGTTTCCTCCTCCATTATCATCTACTATAATATTTATGGTTTTAGTAGTTATATTTCCTTTTTTATCGGTCGCTTGTGCTTTGAGAGTATAAGTGCCTATACCTAAATTCTTAAGTTTTTCATCTTGACTGTTCTGGTTCCACTCATAAGGACTTATGTTTTCTTGTCTAATGAAAGAATTATTGATATAAAGCCTTACGTTACTTACTCCATCATTATCTGTAGCTTTCACATCAACTGTGATAGTCGCAGGAGCTTGATAAGAAGCATTATTTAGTGGGTTATTAAAAGATATGTCAGGGCCATTATTATTACCTCCACCTGTATCTCCGCCAAATCTTGGTCTGCCTTTTAACCAATTCATATCCCATTTTGGCCCAATCTGATTACATCCTGATGGTCCCAAATCTGTTCGCCCCGGACATCCTGTTTCATCCGGAGCATCATTAGCAGGTCCATTTCCACATTGTATGTCATTATATGGAGCATCACCATTTTGAAACACTCTATACAACGGGTGTTTCTTTAATTCATCACAAATGTCAACAATCTTATAAGGAGTACCATTAATGGCTACCGTTTTAGTGCCAATTCCATGATCAAAGTTGCTGGAATTACACCAACAAAAACCTCGGGCCGCAAAACTATCTGTCCATCCAGGATGTCGTGGGTTCCATTGTTGTGAAAAAATACTGCTAATAGAAAAAACAGTAATGAATAGTGTTAGGGTAATTGGTTTACATTTCATACTTCTACTTTTGATAATTAGTGAATTAGTTAAAAATATAGTATTACGCTAACGTAGGTTTTGTGGTTAGTAAAGGGTACATTAAGCATACATTATGCTATAAAAGAATACAATAAGCATACTTTTAAGCGTTCATAAAAATGAATTGTACTGCTTAATTCTTATCTTTTATTCTGGATAGTGCTTCAGAGGTAACCCGAATTCCAATCGTTTCTGGAGATTTCAGTTTAGCATGATGTTCAAAAAAGATAATCGTATTGTTAAAAACCGCTTCAATCAAGTAGTGATTTCCTTTAAAATAAGCGTTTTTAACCCTAGCTTTTAGTTTTGATGCTGTATCTACTTTTAATTCATGAGGATAGACCAGCATTGTAGAGTCATCGCTTAAATCAGTAAATAGAGACGTTTGTATTTCATTTACTTCACCAAAAAGAGAAGCAACATAATAATTAGGTGGGTCATTGTACAAAGTGATTGTCTCTTCTTTGGTAAGAATCTCTCCTTGCTTGATCACAATCGTTTCATCAGTAAAAGACAATATATCCGTTTTATCATGTGTAGCTGTAATACTTGTAATATTGTTTCGGTTTAAATATCTAAACAGATTTCTGCGTAGTGAACTTCTCCTAAAATTATCAATATTATGAAAAGGCTCATCTAACAAAAGTAATTCTGGCCTTTTGGCAAGCGCTTTAGCTAAAGCAACCCGTTGTTTTTGTCCACCACTTAAGTTTTCTACTTTGGTGTTGGCAAAATCCATCATCTCTACAATTTCAAGCAGTTCTTCTACTCGATTTTGTTTTGTTTTCGGCTCAAAATTAGATAAGTATTGACCAATATTTTCTGATACACTTCGATACGGTTCTAACTCAAAACCCTGAGAAAGGTATTTCATGTTTTCATGACCCGGAACCAGGTTATAAAGCGGTCCTAAAAGCTCTTCTTTTTCCCAAAACAAGGTTCCTTCGTTAACTTGTAAAAGCCCATAAATGATTTTAAGCAAGGTGCTTTTTCCGCAACCACTGGCACCAATCAAAGCAATATGCTCCCCTTTTTTAATAGAGAAACTAATATTTTTTAGCACGAGTTGTGTTTCGTAAGCAAAAGAGACGTTCTGGATCGTAAGCATATTCAAATATATTGAACTTTATCATAAAAACCCTTGCTATAAAATTCGATTTTTAATCTTTATTTCAAAGTTAAGATGAGCTTTGATTCAAGATCTCATTTTAACCATTTTCAAAAAAACTGACTTCCATATAAAATTCATGTTGATCTTCTCCAGTTACCTTAAAACCTAACCGCTCATAAAGATGCTTTGCTGGATTTTCTTTTAAGACCTTTAAAGTAACCTTTTTGCTTTCGTGTTTTGCTCTCGAAATTATGTTGTCAATGATGTGTTTTCCTATTCTCATTCCTTGAAACTCAGGCAATATCTGAAGTTGTAGTATTTCTATATTGTCTTGTGTTTCCAAAGATTTTAGCAAACCTATTCTTTGAGATGATTTTAAAATTATCTGTGAAGCATCAAAATGAACATCAACTCTAGACTTATGTTCTTCATTAGATAAATACAATCCTGCTGTGTGCAGATGCTCCTGCATACTAGAGATTCTTAGGTCAAGTAAAAAATCTCTGTCTGTTTCTTTTGCTTTTACCAGCTCTATATTCATTTTTCGAAATCTAACTTAAACGATTTTTACGAAGATAATAATTCTTAGACCTATAACATTCTATTGTTTGACAAAGCAAACGGCATGCCTTATCTTTGTATTCTACCTCTGCAATAAAGATTACATGAAGAGTTTTTTTATCGCTATTTTTTTCTTTTTCTTCACGGCTACAGTTCTTGCTCAGGACCAAAAAAGTGAACCCCAAAAAGACTCAATAAAAAATGCTTTAAAAACGTCTATAAAAGGGTTAATTAAACAAACTCCTGCAGAAATAAATATTGGTGTGCTCGAAGAACTCCTTAAAGAGATAAAACCAAAACCCAAGAAAAAAGAAGAGCCAAAAGATGGTTGGAGAACAAGCGGAACCTTCTCATTATTATTTAATCAATCTGCGTTTAATTTTGATTGGCAAGGTGGTGGTACTTCAAATGTATCCGGTAACAGTTCTATAAATTATAAATTCAATTACAAGAAAAAAAGTTTTTCCTGGGAAAACAAGATCAATGCAGATTATGGTTTATCATTCTTAAAAGATGAAGATTTTGTAAGAAAAACAGATGATCGAATTGAAATTAATAGTCGAATTGGGCAGCGTATAGGAGAAAGTAATTGGAATTACTCATTTTTTGCTAATTTTTTATCTCAGTTTGATAAAGGATTCCGTTTTGAAGTTGATCCTGAGACAGAAGAAACCATTCGCATAGAAGAAACTCATTTTTTCTCTCCTGCATTTATACAAGCCGGTCCGGGATTTCTATGGAAAAAAAATGATGATCTTACCGTTAATATTGCGCCTGTTACATCACGTATGATTTTTGTAGATAAAGAATTTACTAATGTTGAAGGCTATGTAGATGGTGATTACTTTGGGGTTGATGCCGGAGAAAGCACACGATTTGAATTTGGTGGAGCGATTGCAGCGAACATTAAGTTTTCGGTAAGCGAAAATTTTACCGTAGAAAACATCTTAAATTTATATTCTAATTATATCGAAGATCCAGCTAATATTGATTTAGACTACACCCTCAATCTTAATCTTCAGGTTAATCGTTATATCTCTAGTAGTTTTATATTTCAAAGCATTTATGATGATAATGCCACAAGTGCTTTTCAAATACGACAAGTTTTGGGTATTGGGCTAGATTATAAGTTTTAGTTTTATTCTTCTACAATTTCGGGGTATAAAAAATTGTTATACGGAAATCGTGTTACATGAATATCTCTAACTTCTTTATATACTTTCTTCCTAAATTCTTCAATATTTCCTTTATTGATCGCCGAAATAAACAAAGCATTATCTCCTATTCTACTCATCCAGGTGTGTTTCCACTCTTCAAGCGTATAATGTGCTTCTGTTTTTTCTGTGGTTAGATCATCTTCTTCTATAGTTTCATGTTGATACGCATCAATTTTATTAAAAACCATAACGGTTCTTTTATCTGTACAATCAATCTCTCCAAGTATCTTGTTCACCGAGGCTATATGATCTTCGAATTGAGGATGAGAGATATCCACTACATGTAATAACAAATCTGCCTCTCTAACTTCGTCTAGTGTACTTTTAAAACTTTCTACAAGCTGTGTAGGTAATTTTCTTATAAAACCCACTGTATCACTAAGTAAAAACGGAAGGTTGCCAATAACCACTTTTCGTACCGTAGTATCCAATGTTGCAAAAAGCTTATTTTCTGCAAAGACCTTGCTTTTTGCCACGACATTCATTAATGTGGATTTTCCTACATTGGTATACCCCACTAAGGCTACACGCACAAGTTTACCTCGATTGCCTCGTTGAGTAGCCATCTGTTTATCGATAGTTTGTAATTTCTTTTTTAATAAAGAAATTCGATCTCTAACAATACGGCGGTCAGTCTCAATTTCGGTTTCACCGGGACCACGCATCCCGATACCTCCACGTTGTCTTTCGAGGTGAGTCCATAATCCTGTAAGACGTGGCAATAAATATTGATATTGTGCTAACTCAACTTGAGTACGGGCATAACTGGTTTGTGCCCGTTGTGCAAAAATATCCAGAATCAAATTCGTTCTGTCGATAATCTTAGCCTTGAGAGTTCGCTCTATATTTCGGAGCTGACCCGGAGATAATTCATCATCAAAAACAACAGTTCCTATTTCATTTTCTTCAACATATATCCTAACCTCTTCCATTTTTCCAGTACCTATAAACGTCTTGGAATTTGGAATATCCATTTTTTGCGTAAACCTCTTCACTACTTCACCACCTGCAGTATAGGTAAGAAACTCTAATTCATCCAAAAACTCGTTTAATTTATCTTCGTCCTGGTTTTTGGTTATGATTCCTATTAGTACCGTTTTCTCGTATGCTATTTCCTTCTGTTCTAACATTAATTAAGGTTATCTTCTATATCTTATTTTATTATATTGTGCCTTCAATCAGGTGTACAAAAGTACAATAATTATATGCTTTACCATCCAATAGCGTAGAGGGTTCTTATAAAAAACAATATACTATGGCCAACAACTATTATTTCCGTAAAAAAAACACTGATCAGTATACGGTAGCTTTTTATAATCTGGAAAACCTATTTGACACCAAAGATGACCCTTATACATTAGATGAAGACTTTTTACCAGATTCTGAAAAAGCATGGAACCTTAAAAGGTATGAGAAAAAAATCTTCAAATTAGGCACGGCCATTTCTAATATTGGATTTTCAAAAACTGGCAAAGCTCCTACATTGGTTGGTGTTGCAGAGGTAGAAAACAAAAATGTTCTTGAAGATCTAATTAACTCTAAGCATTTAAAGAATAAAAACTATGGTATTGTTCATTATGACTCTCCTGATGAACGAGGAATTGATGTTGGGCTCTTATATCAAAAGCAATATTTTGAAGTGACCCATTCAGAAAAAATACAGGTTTTGGTTGACAATGATAATGGAGAAAGAGATTATACCCGAGATATTTTGTGGGTTACGGGGTATCTAAATAGTGAGGAGGTTCATATTCTAGTTAACCATTGGCCATCCAGACGTGATGGAGCAGAATTAACATCTTATAAACGTATAGCTGCAGCGCAAAAAAATCGCGAGATTATAGATCAGATTACTTCAGAAAATACAGATGCAAAGATTATTATCATGGGGGACTTTAATGATGATCCCCATAGTGAGAGTGTTAAACAACACTTAGTTCAAAACGATCTTTTTAATCCTATGGAGCGACTGCTTACCAGATATCGCGGCACTACAAATTATAGAAGCCAATGGAATTTGTTTGACCAAATTATCTTTAGTCATAACTTTCATAAATACGAAAAAGGAAAGCACTGCTTCTCTGACGCTTCTATTTTTGACAAAGACTTTTTAAAAATTTATAAAGGGCGCTACAAAGGAAATCCCTTTAGAACATATGTAGGAAGAAAATATTTAGGCGGATATAGTGATCACTTTCCGGTGTATATGCGTTTGAGACTAAATAATTAAAGGCTATGACCTCAACCATAGCCTTTAGAATGTAATTATTCTTAATTTGATCCTACATCTCCCGGAGGATTACTGGGTTGCTTTAAGGCTATTCTACCCCATCCGTAACCATTATTTGCAGCGTCATACCTAGAATCCCATGTATCCCAACCATTTGCAGAGTTATTATCCAATGCTGCAATAGGATTAATGACTGGTTCTAAAAGTGAACTTCCGGAATATTTGTTTGCACTTAAAGGCTGCATTTGTTTGGTCATATCTACCTTAAACTTGTTGAATGCCCATTTATCTTTTCCTTTTAAGCTAATTGAAGCTGAACTTAATTCTACCCAACGCAAAGATTGATCAAATGTAATGTCAATACCATAATAATCGGTTTTCCCTTTTTCTCGATCATCACCGGGATTGTTTAAATACACTGTCCAGTAATGCCAACCCGTATTTGTTCGAAAACGAACTGTAGACTTTACAGCTCCGTCAGTGCCATCATATTTACCATTTCCTGTTCTGGTTGTTATTCTGTAGGTCCAATTTTTTGTAGATATCTTTCCCAAAGCTATTTCTTTGCTGTAATATTCTTGCAATGCTTCATTGAACATTCTAGAGGCCTCTTCCTCGCTTACATCTGCATCGAAGCTCATATGCAAAAAAGGTCGTACCGTCTTTGTGATTACTTCTTCGGTTTGGATATTGTTAATTTCCAAAGCCTCTTCCGGTTTTTCGCAGGATAAGCAAATCATAGCACAAATTGCTACTAATACAATTTTCTTTAATTGGTTTCGTGTTTTCATTTTAAGAGTTTCTTTAAATTATTTAATATGCGTGAATTATTAAATAAATTTAAATCAAACGCTTACGGTTTTTTGATGCGAATTGATAGAGCTCCTTTTTGAATTGATCAAGGACAGATATCAATTGATAGGATGAATCTTCAGAAATACAAAGCAATTATAATAGTGAACACCTTTGCTTCAAAATTTCAATTTTCCATAGCCTCCCCTTTTCTGATAACTATCCCAGCAAGTAGCACAAGGGCTATAAAGAAAAATATTAGGAAATGTATATATGTTGGTTGCACCATTAGCAGGTGCCGTTTGATCCTGTGCGACCATGTAGGTATGAAATTGTTTTACAAACCACTCATCGGTTCCTTGTAATCGAATTGCAGAGGAACTAATCTGTACCCATTTTACCGCTTCACCGGGCAAAAAAGTTTTAAAGAGATAGTAATCCCATTGACCCAATTCTCGCTCGTCAATCGACGGATAATCCAAAATAATATTTTTTGAGGCATGTGATCCTTTATCTGTATTAAAATATACAGAAGCTCTCACTTGGCCATCAGTATCATTATTGGATTGAGCACCTGTTAGTGTTGCTATTCTGAAGAACCACTCTGTACTTAATCCCTTATTTTGAGTGGCATTTTTCTGTTTATATGCTACTATTGCTTCATTAAATCTAGTTGAAGCTTCTTCTTCAGTCAAATTGGGATCATAACTTAGACGCAATACTGGTTTCGTTAGTTCAAATTCATTTTCTTCAATAAAAATATCATCCTGAACAAAATCTTTTTTATCATTCGTGTTTATAAATTCTGCTTCTCCGTCTGGTTGTTCGCATGATGTTATTAACAAAAGACACAAAACAACCCCAAAAAAAACTCCAAAATTCCCCCGTTTTTTCATTTTTATGTGTGAGTTTAATTAATCCAATACCCTAAAAATGATCATAGCGATAATGCTCTTATCATTTTTGATACATCAAATTTAATCTTCTGATAATCAATATAACAGAGTTTAAAATCCCAATTTATCAGGGGTTGTTTTACCCTTTTTTGGAGAGGTTATTTCTAGAATATAAGATCCTTCAGAATTTCAAATCTTATAAACCCCTGATTTATAAAGGGCTCTGAGCAAAAATGTTAATTTGTTAATATTTTTTTAACATAACTAGGGTGCAAGAATCGTTCTAATGCCATACCTTGCGCTACGCAAAAAATCACACAAACAAACTAATTGTCATGAAATTAAAATTACTTTTAATTCCATTTGTCATTTCATGTTTTATGGGGACTCAAAATGGAAATGCGCAATCTGTTTTTATCAACGAAATACATTATGATAATGCAGGTGCCGACGTAGATGAAGCTGTCGAAATCGCTGGATCGGCAGGAACTGATCTTACCAATTGGAGTATTGTTTTGTATAACGGATCAAACGGTTCGGTGTATAATACGATCGCTCTTTCAGGAAGTATTCCCGATCAACAAAACAGTTTTGGAACCGTAGTAAACGTTCTTGCTGCTAATGGTTTGCAAAATGGCGGACCAGATGGGATAGCCCTTGTTGACAACAACAATACCGTTGTTCAGTTTTTAAGTTATGAAGGTTCTTTTACCGCAACCGATGGGCCTGCATCAGGATTAACCAGTACAGATATTGGGGTATCAGAGTCTAGTAGTTCTGCTGTTGGTAGTTCTTTACAGTTGTCTGGAACAGGAACTACAGCTTCAGATTTCGTTTGGGAAGCCGCACTCGCTAATACGTATGGGCAGGTAAACACTAATCAGTTTTTTGGAACTCCAGTAGTTCTTCCATTAATCAACGAGTTTGTATTTAATCATTCTGGATCAGATACCGACGAATTTGTAGAAATTAAAGCCGGTGTTGAAGCTGACTTAAGCGAATATTGGATATTAGAAATCGATGGTGATAGTAACTCTGCGGGTACAATTGATGAAGTAATTCAACTGGGTACAACAGATGTTAATGGATATTTTACTACACCTTTTGGTAGTAATGTATATGAAAACGGTACCGTAGCCTTGCTTTTAGTTAAGAATTTTACGGGTACTCTTGGACAAGACTTAGATGCAGATGACAATGGCGTTTTTGATACCACGCCCTGGGAAGAAATTATTGATGATATAGGAGTTAATGATGGTGGTGCAACAGATCAAAACTATGCTACCGTTACTTTATTACAATCTTTTGACGGAAGTACATTTACCGTTGGTGGTGCATCAAGATTTCCTAATGGTGTAGACACTGATGCAGTTGCAGACTGGACAAGAAACGACTTTGACGGAAGCGGTTTACCAAGTTTTCCTGCTGCAGTAGCAGAACCAGGGGAAGCAGTAAACACTCCTAATAGAGAAAATGTAGTTGTCGAAGATACTGGCGGAGAAGATGCTGTACTACTTATCAATGAAATTGACGCTGATACTGAAGGGTCAGACGTCTTAGAATTTGTAGAATTATTTGATGGTGGAGTAGGAAATACTGCTCTTGATGGACATATTCTTGTGTTCTATAACGGATCAAACGATCAAAGCTATGCTACTTATGATCTTACTGGATTTACCACAAATGCTAATGGATATTTTGTAGCTGGTAATGCAGATGTTGCTAATGTTTCTATAGTTTTTCCTGGAAATGGATTACAAAACGGAGCAGATGCCGTAGCATTATACAAGACAGACGCTGCTAGTTTTCCTAACGGAACGGCAGTAACTACAGATAACCTTGTAGATGCAATCGTATATGACACTAATGACAACGATGATGTAGAATTATTAGCGTTATTAAATGCGGGTGAACCACAAGTAAATGAAGATGATAAGGGAGATAAGAACTTCCACTCTGTGCAACGTTTCCCTAATGGATCTGGCGGACTAAGAAATACATCTACCTATACACAAGCAATTGCAACTCCAGGAGCTGCAAATACAAATGCCACAGAAATCGTTAATCTTATTATTAACGAATTGGATGCAGATACTCAAGGTTCTGATGCTTTAGAATTTGTAGAATTATATGATGGTGGAACCGGAAATACACCTCTGGATGGATACGTATTAGTAAATTATAACGGAAGCAATAATACAAGCTACAATGCTTTTGATTTAGATGGTTTTTCTACTAATGCCGAAGGATACTTTGTTATTGGTAATGCCGATGTTGCCAATGTTGATCTTGTAGTGCCAGGAAACTCTTTCCAAAATGGTGCTGATGCTGTGGTATTATATTTTGGTGATGCTACAAGTTTCCCTAACGGAACAGCTGTGACTACAGATAACATAATTGATGCTATCGTATATGATACAAATGATGCGGACGACTTAGAATTATTAGTATTATTAAATGCTGATCAACCTCAACTAAACGAAGATGCAAACGGAAGTAAAGATGGAGAATCTTTACAACGTGTTCCAAATGGACAGGGTGGTGCTCGTAACACGAGTTCTTATGTTGCTAAGGCTCCTACCCCCGGTACAGATAATGATGGTGTAATTGTAACTCCGGGAGAGCCAATCACTATCGCCGAAGCGAGAGCCGCTGCCGAAGGTACGCCTGTAACTATTGCTGGTGTATTAACAGTAACTGATGCTTTTAATGGCCCTGCTTTTATTCAGGATGCCACGGGCGGTATTGCTGTTTTTGATGAATCGGTACAAGCAAATGCCACTTTAAAAGTTGGAGATTCTATTACTATAACTGGAGTTAGAGCTGCTTTTAATGATCAAGTACAAATTAGCTCTGTAGCTGATGTAGTAAACAACGGTCTTCCGCAAAACCCGATTACTCCTCTAGAAATTACGCTAGCAGAACTTGGTAATCATCCAGGTGAATTGGTGCGTGTGCTTAATACAACCTTCCCTAATCCTGGTGATCTTTTATTCGGAAATTCTAATTTTACACTTACCGATGCAAGTGGTACAGGGCAATTGCGAGTAGACAATGATGTAGCATCTGTTGTAGGTAAAGCGCAGCCTGTTACATGTCCAGAAGTTACTGGAGTTGTAGGGCGTTTTAGAGAATCTTTCCAGTTATTGCCTAGAGCATCTGAAGATATTCCGTGTGCAGTTGAGTTTATTCCTCCTGGTGATACTGTAGGTTTTCCTAAAGAAGACACTTTTGATGTAGTAGCATGGAATATAGAGTGGTTTGGAGACGAAAACAACTCTCCTGTTGGGCAAAACCCAATGTCTGATGCTATTCAAAGAGATAGCACTGCTACGGTACTTAGAAAATTAAAAGCTGATATCTATGCTGTAGAAGAAATTGCAGATGATGCATTATTTGCTGAGCTGGTAGCACAATTGCCAGGGTATGACTATATCTTATCTGATGCTTTTTCAAATCCTACAGGTACTCCGCCTTTCCAAAAATTAGGATTTATATACAATACCGAAACTGTTTCTGTAGTAAATACCAGAGCAATGTTTACTTCTATTCATCCATTGTATAATGGCGGTGATGATTCTGCGCTTGTTAATTATCCAAGCGAGACGTCACGTTTCTTTGCTAGTGGTAGATTGCCTTTTTTAATGACCGCAGACGTAACTATTAATGGTGTTACAGAGCGTATTGATCTTATAGCATTGCATGCTAGGGCAAATAGTAGTCGTGATCCTCAAAACAGATACGACATGCGTAGGTATGATGTAGAGGTACTTAAAGACTCTTTAGACGTTAATTTTGCAAACAATAAAGTTATTCTATTAGGAGACTATAATGATGATGTAGACGAAACTGTTGCCGACATAGCTTCAACCGAATCTAGTTTCCAGGAATATGTTAATGATTCGCTTAATTACAACATTGTATCATCGGCATTAAGTGAAGCAGGATTTAGATCTTTTGTGTTTAGAGAAAATATGATCGATCATATTGCTGTAACCAACGAGCTTAATGAAGCCTATATCGAAAACTCTGTTACGGTTCATTATGAAGTATATGATAATGACTACGCTTTTACTGCATCCGATCACTTACCGGTTTCTGCACGATTCTTATTAGAACCTGAGTTTGTGGATAACGAATGTAAGGGAGCATCTGTAGTTTCTTTTGATCAAGGAAGAAGAAGGGACGGAAGAAGAATATCAAGATATAGAAGCAATCCAGATCGAGCAATCGGAACACCTAGAGAACGAAGATTTTTAAACTTTGTGAGTTTAGGGTTTGGAGGATCAATCACTATCGAATTAAATAATGAAATTTTTGACAATGCAGATACTAATGAATTTGCAGTGTTCGAGTCTACAGGATTCTTTAACAATATTCCTTGTAATTATTTCCCAGAATCTGCTGAGGTATTTGCTTCAACAGATGGTGTAGAGTTTGTTTCTTTAGGAACTACATGCCAGGATGGCGAGTTTGACTTAGCAACCGGTAACCTGCGCTCTGCAAAATACATTAAGGTTGTTGATATTAGTGATAAAAACATTTTCCCTTGGTTTGCAGATGGGTATGATCTGGATGCTATTGTATGTTTAGAAAATGGAGAATCTATTCTTTCTAAAGAAGCTGTAGTCTATGCGGAAAACCCAACAGCTTTAGAAAGCGAGCTAATGAACGAAAAATTTGGACCAGAAGAGGTTAGCGTATCAGTATCTCCTAATCCGGTTACAAGTTATCTTTCTGTTGACTTTACTGCCTTCTCTGGTAATGATGTAGACATCTCTGTGACAAACATAACTGGTCAAACTGTATATAACCAGACGATACGATTAAATGTTGGACAATCTAAAGTATCTGTTGATATGGGTGGGTATTCAAGAGGTTTTTATGTCGTTAGAGTATCAGACAAAAGCGGAACGATTAATAAAACAATAAAGGTTCTGAAAAAATAACCAAGCTGTTATAACATACTGCGTATAAAAAAGGCTGGATAATTAATCCAGCCTTTTCTTTTACTTGATAATCGAGATTTAATTACTCTAAGGCTTATCTCGAAATCAAAATTATTTCTAACCTACAACCTCGTAGGCTTCGCCCCAAGGCAGTTTACTTTTTGTTATTTTCGAGCTCGCGTTGCTTTCTTTTTTGTTCGCGTTCTCGTTTTCTAAGTTCTCTTTTTATTTTTCTAAGTTCTTTTTTAGACAATGGCTTAGTCACTGTCTTCTTTTTAGTCGTTTTGGTGACTACTGCGGTGTTTTTTGTTTCCGCTTTTTCGATTGTGGTTTCAGTTTCTTTCTTCTTTTCACCACATGCGATTATTGCTATTAAAAAAAGCCCTAGCAATAACCACTTTTTTAACGTTTGCATAATACAACATTTTTGATTTGTACTATCTATATAAACGTAATATTGTAAAATTTGTTTTGTGTAGCATGTGCCACTACTATTTTCAATTTTCTGTAAGCATTGCCTAATTTCGAAAAATACAGAAACCATTCAATTGATCAATTGGCTGTTATCATCATATATGGTGTTATATGGTGTCTTCCTTTTCCCTCCATGCGCCTGATTTTTCGATTGCAATTATTGACATTTTTAATGCTTTTTCAAAATCCATTGTAGTGCCAGTGATGTAAGCATTTTCCCAAGGAGCATCTTTCTTAGGCATTAAATAATCAACTCTATAGTTATTTTCTGATCCAAAAATTATCACAGACCTATTCACCTTCAAAAGTTTCTGTAGACATAAGAACGAGTCTGTAAAGGCTTGTAAGACCCCATATTTCCAAATCAGGCAATTCAGAGTTTAATCTATCAATCCATTTTAGCATTTTAGGACCAATAACATTGTTTATGGCTTTATCACTATTTTCAGTATAGAATTCTTTTAGCGTCTGATGTGGTTGAGATTTACTTCTTATTATTGGCATTATAATATTGGATAACGTTTTACATGTGTGTCGTAGCAGCACAAATTGTTACCTCGACTTTTTGGTTTTTCAGTACAGTAATTGCTAACTTTTCTTTATTGCGAATGCTTTGGCTTGCCCAAAAACAACATATCGATTCATCACTTAGCTACTATGATCATATACATCATGTTATTAGTGTCGTTGTTTATTCTTCCGGATCTCGGGTCCATGTCCATCTTCCTTTCTCGATCCAGTTTCCTTGTTCATCTTTACCAAAAGAAGTATTCCTATGCACGTTTTCACTTACAATGAAATTTTCGTCTTTATGATCAAAGAATGCTCCATTTGGACGATAAACGATCATAGTAGATATAAATGTTGAGTCATTGGGAAATTCAGAAATCCCTTCTGAAAAGCCATCTCCACGATCGGCAGTCACATGAATGAATTGCTTTTTGATTGGATGCCATGAAAAGATACCTTGTGAACTAATTATCGTACTATCTTTTTGGTAAGCAACTATTTTAATGGTTAATAGGTTTTTTATTGGCCGTTCAAACCATAATCCAAAAGCTTTTGGAGACTTTGGGTTGTCAGGATTATATTTTTTGTTTTCACCGGTCCATTTTCCACTTCCTTGTGTGAGGTAGTTCGCTATTTTTTCAAAATGAGCTCTTTGTGATTCATCGTTTTCTGTTTGAGCATGAATCTGAAAAAGTCCGGAAATAATGACAATGAAGAAAAGCGATATTGAATTTAGTTTGTTAATGTTCATGTCTTTTTAGCTTGTACATAAGGTGCTCGGGTATGATTCCGCTATGAAAAATTCAGATGAATTTTGATGTAGGAACCAGTTTGAATTAAAAGTACTGAATATTTTTTGAAAGATGGAACAATCAATAGATTATAGCATCGATGAAAAAGCAGTAAGTCGAGTATCTTTAAAATGAACTAAAAATTAAAGATATGAATACTCAAATTACCGCTTGCCCTAAGTTATACATTGGTATCGACATTCACAAGCGAAGCTGGAAGGTTCACTG
>NZ_JAERQJ010000009.1 GCF_016735115.1 Aquimarina mytili
GAAAAGTAGAAGAAGGTAAAAATAAAATGAGTGTACTAAATGCTGTAAGAAACAAAATTATACACATCATTTTTGCTTTGATTAAAAATCAAACTTTTTATCAAAACCGCTTGAATTTGTCATAGAAATCGAATTGACGGTTTTAAAATTGTAATAGCTCCCATCACTACATTCTAAAATGTACATGTATCCTGTCATCGGTTATCCTTTATTTTAATACATAACAAGGATAGTGTTTACTAGTTTCATTTTTCGGAACTGGGATTATACTCACCCTTCAACCCTTCGACCCTTCGAGAGCCTCAGGGTCCTCTGGGTTCGGAAGATCAATAAAATCCAAAATGTCATTAGGGGGGCTGAGGCTCTCGAAGCCCCAAGTACGTAATCTCGAAGCCCGAGTATACAATCAACCCAAAAACTAAATCCTATTCCAAAACAAGATTTTTCATACGAATTCGTTATTTTTAAAGCCAAACTCCTTTTCTAACCCTAAAAACATCTACTTTGAAGAATAAAAAATTCTGGAAACGAATTTTATTACTACTAATCTTAGTACCAATTGTATTAGTAGGAGGTCTAATGCTATACATTCAGAGCTACCAATCTGAAATTATTAAAGAGGAAATCGCAACGCTAAACCAAGAACACAAAGGCCTTATTCGTGTTGGTAAAAGTGACCTATCTCTTTTTGGCAACTTTCCGTACATTTCTATAAAAGTTGATGATGTGCAAATTTTTGAAACCAAAGAAGACAATGCACCCATCATCATGGATGTAAAAGACATATACATAGGCTTTAACCTATGGGATATTGTAAGTGGAAATTATGATATTCAGTCTTTATTAGTAGAAGAAGGTGTTTTTAATATTGTGATTCATGAAAATAATACTACAAATATTCAAAACTCTTTAGCAAGCACAGCTGAAACGGAAACTCCAACTACCAATATTCATTTAAAGAGGGTTAAATTAAAAAATCTAGATATCCACACCTTAGATGAAGCCACGAATACCGATGTCGAAAAATTTATATACACCGGTAAAGGTGGTTTTACCCTAAAGGATAGTATCATCGCTGGGCATATAGACACAGAACTTGAATTGAATGTAATCAAAGATGGTGATACCACCTTTATCCGAAAAAAACATTTTGAAATTCATACCGATTTAGAATTTAATGAATATACAGGCATTCTCGATATATCGCCCTCGGGTATTGTTATGGAAAATGGTGATTTTGAGTTAGAAGGGGCTATAGATACAAAGAATGATGTCGACCTTGACTTTTATATCAAAGGGACCAAACCAAATTTTGATATGCTTATTGCATTTGCACCTACAGATGTAATACCTGTGCTGGAGAAATATAAAAACGCCGGTGAAATCTATTTTAATGCTCGTATCCATGGACCAGCAAACAAAGGAAACAGACCATTTATCAGTGCCAAATTTGGAGCGGGAAAAGCTTTTTTAGAAAATACCGAAAGAAAGAAAAAGATAGATAATATGGGCTTCAAAGGTCATTTTACGAATGGAGCTAATAGAGATGCCAGTACCATGGAGTTTTCGCTAACTGATATGACAGCCTCTTTGGAAAAAGGAGAATTTGAAGGTTCTATTTTTGTAAAGAATTTTGAATCCCCAGAGGTAGAAATGAAAGTAAACTCGAATTTCAATCTCGATTTTATTGCAGAATTTTTTGAACTAGAGCAAGTACAAGATGCCTCTGGAGAAGTTTCATTAAAAATGAATTTTCACGATATTATTGATATTGATGAGCCCGAAAAAGCATTACAAAAACTCAATCAAGCCTACTTTGCAGAGTTGATTGTAAAAGATTTGAGTTTGGTTGCCAAAAAACTTCCTGCTCCCCTACACGATTTGAATGTACATGTAGTCATGAATGGCAAAGAAGCGACACTGAACCAGTTTGAGTTGTTATTGGGAAATTCGGATCTATCCATAAGTGGTTTTCTTTCAGACTTGCCTGCCATTGTACATCATACAAACATCCCCGTAGAGGCCCATTTGGATATTGCCTCTAATACCTTAGATATTGCCCAATTAACCCGTTTTTCAAAACAGGATACTACCCAAACCGGTGTTGATGAACAAATAAAAAACCTAAAGTTGGGACTTTCTTTTAAAACTTCTGCCAAAGATTTTACAGAATCTAAATACTTACCCAAAGGTGAATTTTTTATCGATAGTTTATATGCAGACCTGAAGCATTATCCGCATAAACTACATGATTTTCATGCCGATGTATTAATCGATGATAAAGATTTGCAACTAGTAGATTTTACGGGGTATATAGATGATAGTGATTTTCATTTTGATGGACTCATACATGATTATGCCTTTTGGATGCAACCCGAACTAAACGGAGATGTAGATTTAGATATCAATCTTACTTCTAAGAAGTTAAGGCTAGAAGATGTCTTTTCGTATAAAGGAGAAAATTATGTTCCAGAAGAGTATCGGCATGAAGAATTTGATGATTTAGCATTGCATTTTGCTGCTGGGATGCATTATAAAGATTCGGCTTTGCATTCTATCGACCTGGCTTTAGATAAGTTAGACACAAAAATGAAATTGCATCCGCTTCGTTTTCATGATTTTAGAGGAAACATACATTACGAAGACGAACACATCATGATCAAAGGCTTTCATGGCGAAATAGGAACCACCAATTTCAATTTCGATTTAAACTATTATCTGGGTAAAGATCAACAAATAAAGAAAAGAGATAATTATCTCTCAGTAAAGGCTAATTATATCGACTTTGATGCCCTTTTCAATTTCGATTTAAGTCCGACAAAATCAACAGAAACGGTTGCTTCAAAAACTGAAGATGTAAAAGAACATGCAGAGGCCTTCAATCTATATGAGTTACCCTTTACAGATATGCAATTTAAGGCAGATATCGCTCACTTCATTTACCATAGAATAGATCTTCAAAATATCAAAGCAGATTTAAGAACAACACCCGACCATTATATTTATATAGATACGTTACATATGGATGCGGCAGGAGGAAATATTCAATTAAATGGATATTTTAATGGTAGTGATCCAAAGCATATCTATATGCAACCGGATTTGGTTATGAATAATGTGGATTTGGATAAATTGCTGTTCAAATTCGAAAATTTTGGGCAAGACCATCTGGTTTCAGAAAATTTACAAGGGAAACTCACCTCTAGAATTAAAGGGAAGATTAGAGTATACCCTGATATGGTACCAGATCTGGATCAATCTACTATAGAAATGGACGTAAAAGTGTTGAATGGTAGGTTAAAGAATTACGACCCCATGCTGGCGCTTGCAGATTATATGGGAGAAAAAAACCTGCAAAACATTAGGTTTGACACTTTGCAAAATAGCCTGAATATTAAGAAAGGGAAGATTAATATTCCTACTATGACCATCGAATCTACCTTGGGTCATATAGAATTGTCGGGTACGCATGATAACAATCAAAATATCGATTATTATTTACGTATTCCGTGGAAAACGGTACGAAAAGCTGCCTGGCAAAAATTATTTAGAAGCAAGAAGGATGCTGCTGTTACTGAGGAGCAAGAAGATGAGATTGTAGAAGTAGATCCTAACGAAAAAATAAAATATCTTAATCTAAAGATCAAAGGAAGTATAGATGATTATAAGGTTTCGTTGGGTAAGAAAAAAGAAAAATAACCGCTGAGCCTGGAGGTATACTCACCCTTCGACCCTTCGAGAGCCTCAGGTTCCTCAGGGTTCGGAAGATCTATAAAATTTAAAGTGTTGATGAGGGCTGAGCGAAGCCGAAGCCCTCATATGCTTGTTTCAAGAACTTCTTAATAAAAGCGTCAGTTCGAGTGCTTCGACGCAAGGAGAAGTGTATCGAGAACCAGAACCGATTTTTTGGTTTTTAAAACCTACGTCATCCTTAGCTATATCGAAGTCCGTTTTATTTCTAGTAATCTAAGGATTCGAGGGTCTCACCCTTCAAATGATTGAATTATAGATTGAAGGCTGAACCCCCTAAGCACTCTTATCATTTTTTGAAGTAAGATCTGGGTTTTGAGTGAGCTCTTTTGCCCAGGCAATAGCATCTTCGAGATTATCAAAGCTCTTAAAACTGTTTCGCATAAAGAGTTTTTCTATCATAGAGGTTATTAAACCTTTACGAGTATAGCTTACAATTCCATATCCCCGTAACTTATAATCGCTTTTAAAAAACTTGATCCAATCACTGGGTTTTACCGAGTATGAGTGTACACGGTTGGATATAAGTACCAGGCTTTCGCCCTTTTGATCGTATAATTCGCTTAATTCTGCAACAATGGGTTCGGCATGATCATCCCAGGTGTATACAATGCCCTCATCAATTTCGGCCACCATAAAGGTGTCAAACAAATAATAGGTAGCATACGGATACCGCATTACTTGTATTGCATCATTATAAAAAGGTGAATCTTCTAAATATCCCATAACATACTCACATAAACCCTCCGAATCATCTTCCCCTTGAAGTACTTCTTTTATTCGGAATATATACAATAGTATGAAGATACTAATTAATATGCAATCTATACCAAAGAAATGGTGCTATCTTTATGATTATGAAAGAGAAAATATGCTATTTTAGTGAAGCTATCAATGCAGGATCATAATGTATAGCAAAATATGGACAAATATAACATTAAAGGTACTCACGAACTCACCGAGCATTTCTTTAGAAATGAGTACGGAAAAATAGTATCTGTAGTCACCCGTTATATCGGCACAGACAATGTGCAAACGGCCGAAGATATTGTACAAGAAACGCTATTAAAAGCCGTAGATCATTGGCAGCAAAATGGGATTCCTGAAAATCCGAAAGCCTGGCTATATACTGCAGCCAAAAACCATACTCTCAATATTTTAAAGCGTAAAAAACATATATTACAATATCAAGACCAACATAAACATAACATATCACAAGATCAACCTCAAGATTTTCATATTTCTGAGGATATGATTAATGACGAACAGTTAAAAATGATGTTTGTATGCTGCCATCCTTCTATTTCCGAAAATTCTCAGATCACCCTTATGCTAAAAATCTTATGCGGATTTAGTATTAGCGAAATTGCCAATGCTTTTTTTACAACTTCAGAAACTATTAATAAGCGATTGGTAAGAGGGCGCAAACAATTAAGAGACGCCAAAATCTCTTTTGAGATTCCTAAAAACAACATTGAAAGTTTAGACATCGTTTTAAAAACCATATACCTACTTTTTAATGAAGGATATAGCCCATCGCAACAAAATAAGGTGGTACGATACGATCTTTGCCTCGAAGCCATACGTCTTGCAGAACTATTATATACAAATCAGCATATTGTTCATAAATCTAATACGGCTTCGTTATTGGCCCTAATGTATTTAAACGTGGCTCGTTTTGAAGCTCGTAATGATTCTGGTAATTTAATCGAAATGCATAAACAGGATCGAATGCTATGGAATACAAAATTGATAAATAGAGGGATTCATTACCTCAATCAAACCACCAAAGACAATACTACTTCTGTATACCAGATATTGGCCACGATATCTGCTCACCATTGTATTGCTCCAAGTTTTGAAGATACAAACTGGATAGAGATATTGGCTTTATATGATAGTTTATTACAGCTTCAGGATACGCCATTGGTGCGGTTAAACCGAGCTATTCCTTTAGCAAAAGTTAACGGAAATGAAGCGGCTATTAAAACACTGACACAATTAAAACAAAACTCTGATATCGCGAGTCATTATCTTTTTCATGCCACGCTAGCTGAGTTTTATAAACAAGAAAATAACACTGATAAAGCCATTGCATCCTTAAAACAATCGCGTTTACTATGTTCTAACCCAAGGGATATCGAATTAATTGAAAAAAAATTAAAAAACATTGTCCCTATTTGAAAGATTTGATTGTTGTAGGGGTATAAATCATAAACTATAGAAATAATGAAAGAATTCATGTTATTTATTAGAAGTGAAGAAGAACCAAAGGCTGATCTTTCTCCTGAACAACTACAACAACATATCGAAAAGGTTGGTGGATATATTAAAGGATTAATGGAAGAAGGAAAAATGAAATCTGCACAGCCCTTGGAGATGGAAGGTAAAATCCTATCGTATAAAAATGGGAAAATTGTTGATGGACCGTATAATGAAACTAAAGAAATTATCTCAGGCTATTATCACCTATTAGCAAAAGATCTGGACGAGGCCATAGAAATTGCGAAACGTGATCCCAGGTTTGAAGAAGGTATCTGGCGTGTCGAGGTACGACCAGTTAAAGTGGTTGAAGGGATTAATTAAAATCATCCCGTATACCTAGAAAATACAATATCCTCATTATCTAGTAGGACAATGGGGATTTATTATTTAATATAATTTCAAATAGTACAGCATCATTTATCGATACTTTTCATTAATAATATCGGTTACTGTTTCTTTAAGCACCCTGATATACGTATGTAATAATTCGCCTTGATTAGTTGATGAAATCCACGGATTCATAAACGTTGAAATAATAAAATGTAAAGGCACGTCTTGCATTTCAGATAATCCAGCTCTATGATACAGGTGTGTCATAAACTTTTTACAATAATTATTGGGATCAAACTCTGAAGCCGTTACAATTAATGGCGTTTTTTCGATATCGTCCTGCCAAGGGTGAAAACTTAATCGATTATAAAGCTCATTATTAAGATCACTCATTTTTTTAGGATCTGTATTTAAGGTACCATCAGCATTTTTGAAATTAAACATATAGGTAACAATGGTTTGATCCTGCCCCATGTTTCTTAATAGGCTCATGGCAGGTTCGTCTGCAATAATTTCTTGATTAGGTACATCAATAATGCGGCTTTTCAAAAACAACAGCTCATCGATTACTTCACGTTGGCTTTTTCCTTGCTTTGCAGCTGGGGTTTGGATTAGTGGAATACATACAAAAGGATTATCCTCTAGATCCAGGCAAGCAAGTTGGGCATAGAATTTTTTGGCAATAAACGTACAATCACTTAATATTTTACCATACCCATCCTGATTGGTTGGGATTACACGATGTGATAAATATACAGATGCAGCGGCAGCTCCTGGTTTAGAACCTTCTACTCCATACACTCCTACTGTTGGATCTAATCCTCCATGAAAAACTACAGGAGCTTTAAAAGATACCAGGTTACGCATGGCAGAGTTACGATAGCACAACCCGCCTGCAGGATACGGTACATATCCAGCTTTATGAGGATCAATTGTAATAGAATCTGTATGGGCTAGTGCTTTGTATTGTCGCGCTACATAATCACTTATTGGCAATTTAGAAAAATCCTGAGAACCATCGGTACTGCGAATCATAGATGGAAAATACCCTCCCCATGCCGCATCAGCATGAATGGTAAATTCTAATCCTTTTTTACGGTATTTGTCTCTAAGTTGTAATAATTTTTCGAGATCATCAACTGCACCTTCCTGTGTAGTACCAATAATCGCCACAGCAGTAATCAATGGGATTTTGTTTTCTGCACAATCGGCCAGGATCTCCTCTAGCCTCTCTATATCCATTCGGGTGGTTTTACCATTAGGTACAATTCTTAGGTTCTGCTCTCCTATTCCTAATAATGCGGCAGCTTTAGGCCAAGAATAATGTTGTGTATTTGGCGTTATTGCCACCGGGGCCTGTGATATTCCCGTAAGGTACTTCTGATAAAAATTAAAAAACCCTAAGGTTTGTACAGAATATTTAGCAGTAGTTTTTTCAAGATTTTCTATGGTAACTTCGGGATAATGATTGGCAATTATAGTTGGTATAGCCAATACTTCATCGATGGGCATATTAAGAGCTTCCCAGGCATCAAGATCGATAATACGCTTGTTCTGTCCTGCCAGATTTTTTATTTCTAAAGTTGCCAGAGCTGCCAGACTCTCTTCATTTTTGATAGCGTTTTGTAAAGCAACAATATAGAATTTAAGGTTACGCGCCATCCAAAGCCCTTCTATGTTAGCCACTGTACCATCGCAAGTGATATGCCCCCAGCCTACGATCCCCTCTTCTACAGGTAATACCTGATCATTTGGTGCTTGTATCGGAGTGGTTTTGTATCCTAACATCTCGCACAGATCATTACCAGCCTGCATTTCTAATAGAGTGGTTACCGGAGACGTTTCTGCAGCGACATTATTTTGATTATATAGCAAAGCCGAAAAATATCCTAAAATACTTGGGATATTAACATCCCAAAGCATATGTCCTACGCTTCGCATACTAAAGAAAGGTGCCGACTTTTGAAGTTCTTGCAATAACTTATGGTATTCTTTTTCTAAAGTAGCAAGACTATCCTGGTATTCTGGCGAGTCTTTTACTTCTTGGGTAATGAAATTAGGATCTTCTGGAAAATAAGATTTTCTAACATCGGTATTGGCTTCTATAGCCTCTAGAATCATTCTAGAAAACCAATCTGCATTCTCTCCTTTAGAGCCTAAAAACCAGGCACCGGTCTTATTGATATCATCTTTTTGGATAGGTTTAGGCTGTGCTACACTGCCATTGAGTAACGTTTCTGTTATCATTGTTATGTTTTAAGATTTGGGGGAAATAAGAACATAGAGAGGCATTCTGTAGGTTATTGCTTCTCGGTTCTTAACTATATTTTATGCAATATTTAGTATTGGGTAACTTCTAGTGGGTTTCTAGCTCTTTGCTATGAATAAACCATAGATGTTTTTCTAGGTCAATTTTATGAAGACCTTTTTTGCCACTAATCACTACATCATAAGAAGGTTCTGTAAGAGGAGCTTTGTCTATATAATTTGTTTCAGACATGGCCATACCCGGAAAGGTGATTACCATTCCTTTTTGTAGCTCTTCTGGAGTAATCCCTGCAGGAACTTCTTTTAGTTTAACAATATGCTGAAAACTTGGTCCCTTAAGTACATAATGTGAAATAAAGGCTTCGTCCCCTTTTCCGAAAAGATAATAGGTTAAATTAGGAGGATACATTGCGTGATCATCAAGTGTGTAATGATGAAATACGATTAAGTTTTCTAATACCGCTTTTTTACTTTGAGTAACTGCCTTTTCTTTTTCCATAAACTGACCATCATTGATCAAATGCTCTACACCATCTACCCAGGGGAAATTGTTATAGAAAATATCATAGCGCAATTCTTTCTTATCATCTTGGTTATACTCTCCTTTTTCATTCAAGAACATATCTGCCAATACCATGCTTTCGGCATCAACTTTTGACCACTGTGATAGATTTGCCAAAAAGTATGGAGCCTCATTATTCTTTTCATAAAACGAAACAAGACGCTTTTGTACATCTTCTCCAAGATCAAATTCGGCAATGATTTGATACTGGTGGTTCGGGTTAGAAAACATTGGAATATGACAGTAGTATACAGACTCTTTTCCTACCACAACATAACCACCATGTGCATCTGGTACTTCTTGCTTTTTATCATGAACTACTTTAACATGGTTAGAAATAAATACAGGATTGGGTTTTTTATGGGTATCTGCATGAGAATCATCATGGGTTTCATGCTCGTGTGTTTCTTCTTTTGGAGTACCATAATCACTTTTCGATTCTGTAGATGTGTTTTGAGAACAACTAATAAGGAATACTGAAATGAATAAAAATGTTAGATAATTTTGCATAATAGGTTATTTTTAAGGGGTTAAAATGAACTTTTGGCACAAATCATTAACTACTCCTGAAATTTGGCACGAATGTGATTATTCTTAATCTCATATTCAAACAAAGTAGATGTAATTAATAGATTTTCAATGATTTAGATTTAAATTTCTTTAATTTGGGTGCAAAGATATTTGAAAATCTATATAAGAGGTTGTCAAAAACTTATGATTTTGTCATTTATACTAAAATTATGTCGTATAAAGTTTTGATTGAAAAGTACTTACTGGAATTTTGCCTTGTATAGCAGGATAACTTTATTAACTTTAACGTATTGAAAACCCTAAAAGAATTCTAATCAAAAACATATTTGTAGCTTATTTTCTAAATTCTATGCAAAACATCATACAAAAAGTATTGATCAGTATACTTTTTACACTTTTATATCAATACAGTACTGCACAACAAATGAAAGACTCTATAATTAACGATAATTCGTTTAAAATTAAAGAACTACCTCAAAACTCATATCAAGGAGTATTTAAGAATGGAAAACCTTATGAAGGATATTTTAAAAAAGGAGATCGTGAGTTTTATACAGTTGATTTCTACGAAAAAGGAATTCCGAAGTATCAATATTCTATGGATATATTAGAACAAATGAGTGCTACAGAGTTTGTTTTGAACATAAAATCTACATATAAAGAAGGAAAAATATATAATGGCTCCGAGCTTACATTAATTAAAGACGGAATTCTGTCTAAACAATTTAATAACGGCGAGCTTGAGCATTTTATGCTCGATGTTTTTGCTGTACATTATTATAATAGACTCACCTTCAAAAAACAAAAGGATACAATTTTAATCTCTAATCTACAGGAAAAAGACTACCATGTCGCATTATTTGTACAAAATGAAAGATGGATTGCACAACTGAGGCATCAAGACAATGTTCTGTTTCAACAAGAAAATGTATCGCATTCTGCAACACAATTTCCAAAAAATAGCCTGGTTCGTTTATATATTGAAGATACTATTGAACGCGGAATAGCGTATCAAATTAGTGACAATAAAAATGTTAGCACCACAGAAGCCAGGATAAATGAAGAGATCTTTAATACATTGGATTTTTCAAAATTAATAGATTATGATACTGCGTTTAATACCCTTGCAGAAACAATTATTGAAAATCAGGGGTTCGTTACAGAAAAAAACTATAAAAACCCTCCTACTATTATTGCATATTTTGAGACAGATGATAAGGGTGCAATTATAGATGGTATTCGATGTATACATAATAAAGAACGTAGTACATACCAAATTTATAAGGCAGGAAAAGTTACTAAAGAAGATAGTACAACAATAATTGCATTTCAAGAAATTTTTTCTAACTACATTAGAACTCAATAGGATCGTATAAAATAAATTCAAAAAGTAAAGGTTATCAGTATAAGGGGTTTCACTAATTAAAACATTAGCATATGAAAAAAGTACTGAAAGCTGTTAGTGTCCTAGTATTGGTTACACTTCTTTTTTGTTGTTCTGGAGATGATAACAATGCACCTATCAATAATCCCGATCCAGATCCTGTTCCTAATCCAACAGATGCTACTACCACACTGATTAATACACTAAGTGTACCATGGGAGCTACTTTGGGGGCCTGATAATTTTCTTTGGGTAACCGAGCGTAATGGAAGAATTAGTAGAATCAACCCCGATACTGGCGAGCAACAAGTAGTGATCACACTAAATAATGTTGCACAACAACAAGAAAGCGGATTACTTGGTATGGCACTTCACCCCGATTTTATAAATACTCCACGGGTATATGTGGTTTATACCTATTTGAGCGGAAATAACTTACTGGAACGATTGGTACAGTTTACATATAGTAATAATACATTATCGAACGAGACTACACTTATCGATCAAATCCCGGCCAATAGAATTCATAATGGCAGTAGGCTTCTGATAACGCCCGAGGGTCATTTATATATGTCTACTGGTGATGCCGGAAACACTAGTTTATCCCAGAATTCGAACTCTCTGGCGGGAAAAATACTCAGAATCAATCTTGATGGTAGTATACCAACAGACAACCCTATAGCCGGAAGCACTGTCTACAGTTTAGGGCACAGAAATCCACAGGGGTTAGCGATACAGCCAGGAGGTCGTATCTATAGTTCAGAACATGGACCAGATACAGATGATGAAATTAATATTATATCCGTTGGTGCAAACTATGGTTGGCAAGAAGTGCGAGGGTTGATCGACACTCCCGCCGAAGAATCATTTGCAGCCACAACACCAGTAACCGAATCCATTATGAACTGGACACCAACTATTGCGCCTTCAGATCTTGTATACTATACCAGTGATCGTATTCCACAATGGACAAATAAACTTGTAATGACCGTTTTAAAGGATAGGAAAATTGTTGCACTTACATTAAGTAACGACGGAACGATGGTTACGCAAGAAGAGTCCTTTTTTGAAGATGCTTTTGGACGTATTAGGGATATAGCCGTTTCGCCAACAGGGCGTGTTTTTATCGCTACTAATGGCGATTCTTATGGTGATACCAGTAATACGCATCGCATTATCGAAATTAATCGATTGAATTAGTATCAAATAAGTACATTTTTTCTTTATTGGTATAATCTTTAGCTACTATAATAAGTAGTATTCTCCAAAAAAGTATATATTTAAGCTGACTAACTTATGGAGACTATTACAATTAAAACCTTTGAAGAGCTTTTAGAGGCTCTTGAGCGTCAAAAAACGGGGCAAAACTTTGTATATCGTGGAGTATCTAATACTCGTTACGAGCTTATTACTTCATTAGGCCGTTGCGAATCAACTACAGGAAAACCAATCAATCGTTTAGAGTCCAGACTCACAAAATTGTTTAAGGAATCTTCTATTCCTTATCTAGAACATAAACCCAATAATGAATTAGAATGGCTGGCCATAGCGCAACATTATGGATTACCAACTCGATTACTCGATTGGACCTATAATCCATTAATAGCAATCTATTTTGCCATAGAATCTACTCCTGTTAACGATGGAGCAGTATATAAGCTTTCGGGCTGTTCTACAATACAAAAACCGGATGAGACAGATCCATATACTCTGGATAAAGTATATAAATACCGTCCACCGTATATTTCTGCAAGAATCCAGAATCAGGCAGGTTTATTTACAGTACACCATCAGCCCGAGGAAGCATTTGTCCATGATAAACTCATGAAAGTTGTAATTCCGAAGAAAATTAAAGCTTCGATCAAGAAAACACTTTTTAAATACGGAGTTAATCAACGATTAATGTACCCTGGTTTAGAAGGAGTTGCTAAGGATTTACGTTGGTTAGAAACCAAAATGTATTAGTCCATTACTCTGGTTCACTACCACCTTTAAGGAGCTCATTTGCAAATGATAAGGTTTTTCTGTACTTTAGGACCAACCCAAATGTAAAAATGATAGCTTATGCACAAAATTACCCTTGAGCAAGAGTTCAACGCTCGACAATTAACACATAAATATAAAGATATCTGGGATCGAGGAATTCACCTCTTTACTATAAATGATCAAAATCGTGATTTCTATTATAGTATTTTCTATGTAGATATGTTATTTGCTGAAGTGATTTATAATAAACTCACTGGTGATATTATTACTATCAAGAGTTTTAGCGATAAGGCAAAGATCATGTATTATCTAAGAGAAGATTTTTCATAGCAGAATCGTATACATACATATACTTTAAAACCTTATTTTCTTCTATACCAAATATTTAGAATTAGACCTGTGATTACTAACAGAGTACCCACAAGGCTTAATAATGGATAAACATCAGAGAACCAGAAAACACCAGCGATCATAGTGAAGATCACTTCTACGTATTTTAAAGAGACAATCTTATTTGTAGCTTGAGATTGAAAGGCTTTGGTCATAAATAATTGTCCAAAATACCCAAACACCCCAAGACTAAGTAACAAAACCCACTCTACTCCTTTAGGTGTTGTCCACTCAAATACAGAAAGTACACCACCTATAATCAAAGAAATCCACATAAAATAATTTACAATCACAACAGGATGATCTCCTTGCCCTATTTTATTGATAAGTACATATACAATACCACTAAAAAAGGCTGAGCCAAGGATTAGAAGAAAACCAATAGAGCTAATATTTGGATCAAAACCTTTAATCATTAACACTCCAATAAATGCCATTAAGAAAAATAACCATTGTACTGGTTTTACCTGCTCTCTTAAGAAAAACACCGCTAGAATTGTTGCAAAAATTGGAGAAAGATATCGTAATGAAACTGCAGAACCAATGGGTAAATAATGTACCGACATAAAAAACAGCCCCATTGAGGTTACACCCGCCAAACCTCTATACACTAAGAGTTTCTTTTGATTTCCCAGCATTGGAATTTTGTGCCACAAAAGATAACTCATCGTAAAAAATAAGGAACCAAATGCTCTAAACAAAACTAACTGCCCACTGCCGAAATGAGCAAGATACTTAACAAATAAATTCATCGCAGTAAAGCAAACTGCGCTCAGGAGCATGTAGTATATGGCTTTTTTCATGAAGTTAGCAAAGATACATTTTAAAAGTTGAAGCTCGCCTACTTCGTTTTGATTTCATGAAATACCAATTTCTAGTCTCTTTGGCATAATAATAGCTTCATTGTAAAATATTTATTACTTTAGTTTTCTTAATCCCCAATAACAACTATGAAAAAGCTGTTTCCCCTACTACTGCTTTTTTTAGCACAAATTACCTATTCACAGCAATACACTGTGCTGGATTCTGTACAAAAAAAGCCTATTTCGTATGCTACTATTTCTTTTGGCAACGGTAACGGTACTTTTGCAGATGCAGATGGTAATTTTCAATTTTCCAAGAAGTGGTATGCCGATATTGACACCTTGTACATATCTGCTATGGGGCATAAAGAGCTTGCCATATCCACAAAATCTCTACCAAAAAAGATTCTCTTGGTTGAAGATGTAGCCATGCTGAAAGAAGTATATATTACAGCAGAGAAAAAAAGGAAATACAAAACCAAAAAATTGGCTTCTCAGGTTCATAACGATTACTTTAGATCCTGGCTTCCTACGGTAGAGTCCGAAATCGCTGTTTTTTTTCCTAAGAATACTGAAAAATCGACCAAGATCGCATCGGTGTATTTACCCGTAAAAGTAGAATCTTCTAATAGAAATGCTACTAAAAATCAATCTTTTTCTACAGTATTTAAGATGCAGTTTTATAGTAATGAGAAGGGCTATCCGGGCCAAAGATTGTACTATGAAGATATTATTTTTGAGGTAACAGATAAAGATAAACCTAATTTTGAACTGATCGTTTCAGATTATAAAGTCTTTATTCCAGAAGATGGAGTTTTTATTTCTATTCAGGTGTTAGGGTACGCCGATAAAGATGGTAAGCTACAACAAACTAAAAAGTATAGCGAGATCGAAACCCGTAAAGGCATTGTAAAGGTTCCTACTACATTTAGACCATTATTGCCATTTACCGATAAAATTAATGGGTATAAAACCTTTACCCGAAGGATATTTTTTAAAAACAGGACCTGGCAACGTTTTGATAGAGAGTATAGCGATAACAATAACCTGATCAAAAGTAACAATACCAATTACGGCATGGGGTTAAAACTACATTTGTATGAAGATGAGTAAGGTTCAGATATATTAGCTACTACATATTCTTAGTATTCTAATCCAAAAATGACCTTCTGTTTTTATTAAATTGTACAGCGGCTGTATGTACCTCTTGATGTTCTGTTCGGTTTTCTGCATATCCCACGGCATCATCAATCGTAAGATAATAATGGTCTACCCCTAGCCTATCTGTAAAACCAGATCGTTTTAAAAAATCTCTAACAGGGCCTATGGTACCAACCATTAGTAGTTGAATTTCTAAATCGTCTAAATATTGAAATATATCTTCTAAAACATGCAGCCCCGTACTATCAATATCATGCATATTTGTATTATCTAAAATTAAAAACTTTGGCAAAGGGTCTCGGGCCGAAATATATTCCTGGATCGTATCTTTAAAATAACTAGAATTACCAAAGTATAATTGATTATCAAAACGAATAATAAGATAATCAGGGGATTGCATAGCATCAGGAAATCTATTTATATTTCTATAATACGTGGTTCCTGGAATATTTACAAGTTCAGCAATATGAGGTCTTGAACTATAATACTGAAGGAAAATAAAAGATAAAATCACTCCAATAAATATCCCTTTCTCTACCCCAAAAGCCAGTGTACCTACAAAAGTGATAATCATTACAATAAAATCTCTCCTACGCAGCTTGAAAAGGTACTTAGCTTCGCTAAAATTAATAAGACCAAATACAGAAACCAAGATGATAGCGGCTAAAGTTGCATTGGGTATATAATAGAAGAATGAGGTTAAAAACAATAAAGATAAAATTACCATAATGGCTGCAATAATAGAAGACATCGTAGTTTTACCTCCAGCTTCATCATTAATTGCCGATCTACTATAGCTTCCTGATGAAGGTACAGCTTGAAAAAAAGCTCCAATTACTTTGGCAATGCCTAAAGCAAATAACTCTTGATTAGGCCGGATAATATGATCTCGATTCTTCATTTCTAAAGATTTAGCAATGCCTATACTCCCAACATATCCTATAAAAGTAACGGTTAATACCGAGGGTATAAGTGCCATCATAGTATCATAGCTCATTTCAGGCACCATAAAAACGGGCAATCCTTTGGGTACATCCTTAATAATGGCCACTCCCATTGTATTCAGATCAAATGCATAGGCGGCAATTGTAGTAATTACAAGTACTGTAAGGGCTCCCGGAAAAGAACGTTTCCACTTTTTCAAAATCAAAATAACCGCAATAGAGAACATACAAATTCCAAAAGCAAGCCAGTTTATCTCTAACAAATGACGTATTGCATACCAAATCGTTTGATGTGTATGGGCAAATCTTGGAATATCTAAACCTAAGCCTTCTTTTAACTGAGAAACAATTATAATGATGGCTGCAGCTGATATAAATCCAGAGATAACAGGTTGAGAAATCAAATTAACCAAAAACCCCATCCGAAGCACACTCATGATGATTTGCAAAACACCAATTAAAACCCCAGAAAACAAAACAAGTTCTACGAATTTATCTGTAAATGGATCTGCAAGTTGACTTACACCACTCATGACCAAAATAGCAGTAACCGCAACGGGACCAATACTTAATTGCCTCGAAGTTCCAAAAAAAGCGTAGAGAAGTAACGGAACCAAACATGCGTATAGTCCATAAATTGGAGGAACCCCCATAAGCAAGGCATACGCAATCGCTTGCGGAATCAAGACTACCCCAACGGTTATACCCGCAATTATATCAGACTTCAAAATAGAAGTATTATACTCTTTATTTGTGAAGACTTGAAGAAACGGGAATATTTTATGTATTGCTTTAACGGTCTTTTTATTTTGGTTGATTACGTAAATCTACAACAGTTGTCAAATTATGCCAAATGAATTTCGATTAGATCAGTTTATTTTAATGATTTACCTATTTTTGAGCAAAAAGGATATCACATTAATACTATTTAAATCGTAATGAACGAAACATTACTTCTTTTTCTATTGGCGGCTATAGGATTTATAGCGGGAGTTATTAATACTATGGCTGGCGGCGGTTCATTACTAACACTACCCATGTTAATTTTTATGGGACTCCCACCTGCCGTTGCAAATGGCACAAATCGAATCGGTATTTTTATTCAAAGTATCACATCTGTGGCTGGTTTTAAAAGTAAGGGTATTAAACCAAATTCGTTTGGAGTTTTTCTGGGTGTATCAGCTCTGGTTGGATCAATAATTGGCGCTCAAATAGCTGTAGACATTAAAGGCGAAACCTTTAATAAAATTTTAGCCATAGTAATGGTAGTTGTGGTATTTTTTATGGTATTTAAACCAAAAGTAAAAATTGAAGACCTGGTAGAGAGAACAAAAGGGAAATATTTATGGTTATCTATACTTGCATTTTTCTTTATTGGTTTCTATGGTGGTTTTATACAAGCAGGAGTCGGTATTTTTATTCTTCTTGCATTAACCTCTATAAACTATATGGGACTAGTTAAAGCTAATGCAGTAAAAGTGTTAGTGGTTTTTATTTATACTATTGGAGCACTAGCTATTTTCATGTATAACAAGCAAATAGATTACTTATATGGACTTATTCTTGCTTTAGGTAATGCTTCTGGCGGGTGGATAGCAAGCAGATGGTCTGTAAAAAAGGGAGATGGTATTGTAAAGATATTTCTAATTGTTATGGTGATTGCCATGGCCATTAAATTATGGTTGGACAATTAGGTATTCGGTTAAGATCATGAGTGCCAGATTATCGCTTATTGCCTGATTATTCTTATCTTTTACACGTAGTAGTAAACATAAAATCATCTCATATGAAACTTTCCCCCTTAAATATTATCCTAATTTGTTTTCTCTTAATAAGTTGTAAATCACAAAAAAAAGAAGATACTGAGAATACTAATGAAATTGAAGTAGTACCCGCAAAAGAGCCTCAAAAACCAGCAAGTGATATTATTATAGATCCTATTGGCCACGGGACTGCCATAGTACAATGGAAAGAAAAAACCATTTATATTGACCCAACAGGGGGCACTAAAGCTTTTAAAGGTAAAAAACTACCTGATCTTGTTTTGATTACCGATATTCATGGAGACCATATGAATATTGACACCCTTGATAGCTTAAATCTTTCTAAAGCAGAAGTTGTGGTGCCACCAGCAGTTGCCGAAAAACTTCCTGCAAGTTATACCGAAAAATTAGTGATTATTAATAATGGCGAAACCAAAGAAATACAAGGAATATCTATAGAAGCAATCCCCATGTATAATCTTAGAGAAGAAGCTTTAAAATTTCACGAAAAAGGAAGAGGTAATGGTTATGTAATTACTTTAGGAAAAGAACGCATATACTTTTCTGGCGATACAGAAGATATACCAGAGATGAGGGCATTAAAATATATAGATAAAGCCTTTATATGCATGAATTTACCGTACACCATGACTGTAGAAAGTGCCGCTGATGCAGTATTAGAGTTTAAACCCGTACAAGTATATCCATATCACTACCGAGGCACCGAAGGATTAAGTGATGTACAAAAGTTTAAAGAAATTGTATCAAAAGAAAACCCAAATATCGAGGTAGTACAATTAGATTGGTACCCTAATTAAAATAATATTATTTCTTAATTATATATTTGCCCTTTTTAAATGGAAATTGATACTGAAAATGACTCACAAACACTTTGCTATATATAAACCTTACGGATATCTGAGTCAGTTTGTAAACAATGGGCAAAAACAAAATTCCAAGAAACTTCTTGGTGAATTATATGATTTTCCGTTAGGAACAATGGCTATTGGTAGGTTAGACGAAAAATCTGAGGGGTTATTATTGTTAACCACAGATGGTAAGACAAGTAATCATATATGTAGTGGTGGTATTGAAAAAGAATATTATGCCCAGGTTGATGGTAATATTACTATCGATGCAATTAACCAGCTTAGTCAGGGTATTGAGATCGGTTTTGATGGTAGGAAATATAAGACAGCACCATGTAAAGCTGCGATATTAAAAAATATACCAGATTTTCCAGAGCGATCAAGAAAAATAAGAGATGATAGACATGGCCCCACAAGCTGGGTATCCATTACTCTCAAAGAAGGCAAATTTAGACAAATTCGCAAAATGACTTCTGCCGTCGGTTATCCTACCCTAAGATTAATTCGGGTTAGAATTGGTGATATTTATCTTAATAATATGCAAGTGGGTGAAGTAAAAGAATTGATAGATATTTGAAATTATTATAATTCAAAAACAAGTAATACTTCGTCTCTTAATTTATGGAGTTGAGAACGTAATATTCTTTTATCAACTGTAATCGATAATGTTATTTTAGAAAATTCTTTAGTGAAGAAAGAAAAACTTAAAAAAGCTTTTGGCTTGTTGGTATTTACAAACCAATTTTTTGCCCGCTGTTCGGCTAATTGATCGATTTTATGCTCATTAGTATCTTCAATAATTACACCTTCAATATAATCTGCATTTGTATCGTATGGAACTATAGGGAGGTTATGCTCTTGTATCAGTGCCGCAATACTGGTATCTAATTTGGGAAGCACCATTTTCAGTTTATTTTCGAAAGGCTTATTCGCTTCTTTAAAGTAATTTGAAATATAATGTGAATCGCTTTCTGGATCTGGTGGCATAGCGAGACTTACCGTCATCCCAGAAGAATAATAAATTTGTAAATAAGTTGAATTCCCTATTGCACCGGCTTCTCCACTCATAACCCACTATTCATTTAATAATCGCTGGAATTCTTCTAAATACACTCCTACGTGGTAACCATCGGCCAAACCATGATGTACGTTGACTGCAATGGGTAGATTGAGTTTATTTTCTACTTTAGTATATTTTCCAAAAGAAATCTTTGGAACACTATCTACAAATTGAAAATGTCGGGCATGTGTAAGACCGGTAAAATTATACCATGGTATGGACGAATAATGAATTGTATCTATTCGTTTAGCGTTATCTGTATAACGCAGACCTGAGCTTTTTTTGACTGCTTCTATCTCCTTTTTTGATTCTGAAACAAACGTTTCAAAATCTTCTTGAAACTCCATAAATGAAAAACCGAACGTATGATCATCTCTTCCTATTGTTGGCGATGCGTGGATCTTATCATACACGTATATCTCATTATCTTCTATGCGATACTTAAAGGCTTCAACTGTATTTGCGGCTAATAATGATTTATATAAATAAAAAAGAAAATATGGATATCCTAAATCCTTTATCTTTTGATATCCTTTCGTAAAATCTACAGTGGTTGTTACCCCAAAAAATGGTTCATCAAAGCTCCCAAAAAACTCAAAATGTTCTCTTCTATTCCAAGAATCTAAGTCTAATTTGGTTCTCATTACAATACCTCTAGTAGTTCGCTTGCTTTTGTAAAGCTTCTAAAATTTGGATGTGTTATCTCTCCGTTTACAACTTCGTGTGCCCAAGTAGTATGAAAAGGAATATGAAATGCATATGCTCCAATATTTAAAACCGGTATAACATCTGATTTTAAGGAATTACCCACCATTAAAAATTCTTCTTTCGCAATATCCAAATGTTTTACAAGCTTACTATACTGTTTTTCCGTCTTATCAGATACGATCTCAATATGATGAAAGTATTTTTCTAAACCAGAATTGATCAATTTACGTTCTTGATCCAGTAAATCTCCTTTGGTAGCCATTACCAAACGATAACGTTTTGACAATTCTTTCAAAGTATCATCAATACCATCAATCAATTCTATAGGTTCTTGAAGCATTTGCTTACCCTTTGCAATTAGTTTTTGTACAAGATCAATATTCATATTACCATTTGAAATCTTGATCGCTGCTTCTATTAAAGAAAGTGTAAAAGGTTTAATACCATACCCATAAATTGGTAAGTTTTGCATTTCTACATCAAAAAGAAGCTTATTTGCCTCCTCTTTGGGCATATAATCATCTAAAAGGTCGCAAAACTCCTCTTCAGCCTTTCTAAATATTGTTTCATTGACCCAAAGGGTATCATCTGCATCAAATGCTATTACTTTAATTTTACTTAATGGCATTTTTTATAGTTTTTGATAAAATAGACATATGAGATTTAGAGTAATCGCAACTGAAAATTAAAAAACAGGTTAAATATCACACTAAGCGAAACACACTAACACCTTATACTATCGCACTAATTTCTTATACTTAATACGTTTTGGCATTAAATCACCTCCTAAACGTTTCTTCTTATTCTCTTCATAGTCAGAGAAACTTCCTTCAAAGAAATATACCTGAGAATCTCCTTCGAATGCTAAAATATGTGTACATATACGATCTAAAAACCAACGATCGTGAGAGATCACCACTGCACATCCTGCAAAGTTCTCAAGACCTTCTTCCAGAGCCCGTAACGTATTGACATCTAAATCATTAGTTGGCTCATCTAAAAGTAATACATTACCTTCCTCTTTTAAGGTCATTGCAAGATGTAATCTGTTTCTTTCACCACCTGAAAGTGTAGATACTTTTTTGTTTTGCTCGCTACCACTAAAATTAAATCGACTTAAATATGCTCTGGAATTTACTTGTCGGCCACCCATCATAATAAGCTCTTGCTCATCACTAAAGTTTTGCCAAATTGTCTTTTCTGGATCAATATTGCTATGACTTTGATCTACATAGGCAATTTTTGAGGTGTCACCAACCGTAAAACTTCCTTTATCGGCTTGCTCCTCACCCATGATCATTTTAAAAATTGTAGTCTTACCAGCACCATTTGGACCGATTATTCCAACTATACCTGCTTGAGGAAGATTAAAATTTAAGTCTTCATATAACAATTTATCCCCATATGCTTTACTTACTCCATTAGCTTCAATAACATTGGTTCCTAATCTAGGACCATTAGGGATATAAATCTCCAGCTTTTCGTCTACTTGTTTTTGATCTTGATTTAATAGTTTATCATAATTCTTTAAACGCGCTTTTTGTTTAGTTTGTCTTCCTTTGGCTCCTTGGCGCACCCATTCTAACTCTCGTTCTAAAGTTTTTTGACGTTTAGAGGCCGATTTGCTTTCTTGTGCTAATCGCTTAGATTTTTGGTCTAACCAAGAAGAATAATTTCCTTTCCAAGGGATCCCTTCTCCTCTATCCAATTCTAATATCCAACCCGCTACATTATCTAAGAAATAACGGTCGTGTGTAACAGCGATCACTGTTCCCTTATATTGTTGTAAATGATGTTCTAACCAATGCACTGACTCTGCATCAAGGTGGTTGGTAGGTTCATCTAATAGTAAAACATCGGGTTCTTGTAATAAAAGACGACATAGCGCCACTCTTCTTTTTTCACCACCAGACAAAACTCCTATCTTTTTATCAGAATCCGGAGTTCGTAAAGCATCCATTGCTATTTCAAGTTTGGTATCTAGTTCCCAAGCATTGCTGGCATCAATCTGATCTTGCAAGTTTGCTTGTTTATCCATAAGTTCCTGCATTTTATCAGGATTTTCATAGACTTCAGGTAAACCAAACATATCATTGATCTTATTATACTCGTCCAAAACAGCTACAGTTTCTGCTACACCTTCTTTAACAACCTCTAATACAGTTTTTTCAGGATCCAACTTTGGTTCTTGTTCTAAAAAACCAACACTATATCCAGAAGCAAAAACAACATCACCTTGATAGTTTTTATCTACTCCAGCGATAATCTTAAGCAATGTAGATTTACCCGAACCATTGAGTCCGAGAATTCCTATTTTGGCTCCATAAAAAAAGCTTAAATAAATATTTTTGAGTACCGGCGTATTAGCACTTTTGTAAGTTTTACTAACACCCGACATAGAAAAGATAACCTTTTTATCGTCTGACATAAGCCCCTAAATTATTTTTATTTGTTATACAAGAGTTAGACTCTTCCTTTTAAAGCATTAAATACCCATGCGTTAGCTAGAAATCCTAATCCAACAGCCGCAAATCCCCAACCTGAAACATCTCTATATCTAAATGCTCCTAAAGCTATTAACCCTAAACCAGCCAGGATCATTATAAATGTAGCCCAAGCCAACACAGTATTTTTATTCATTCCCATAAATTATTATTTAGTACGGTTAATTATGTTCAAAAAAACACATTTAGATACAAATATCGGCATTTTATCGTCAAAAAAACGGATTTTAAGGCGTTCTTAAAAAACTAAAATACTTTATCCATTGTTTTACAGTAATTTAAAAAAAATCTAAACCAACATTTTATATAAATTGTTTATGAACCTTATAAAGATTAAGAACTAACTTCAAAACAAAAAGTATTGTTTATTACATCATCAAATTATCCATAAACTACCCGATTTTTGTATTTTCGTGCAAACAATACACACAAATACACAAATGGATATAAACTTCAATAAAAACGAAGATCATAATAAACTTCTGGTCTCTGAACTAAAGCAGAAGCTAACCAAAGTAAAATTAGGAGGAGGAGAAAAACGAATTGAAAAGCTCCATAATAAGGGCAAAATGACGGCAAGAGAAAGAATAGACTACCTTCTTGACAAGGATTCTAAATCGATAGAAATTGCCGCATTTGCAGGAGAAGATATGTATCAAGAACATGGTGGTTGTCCTAGCGGTGGTGTCGTTGTAAAAATTGGTTATGTAAGTGATAAGCAATGTATTATTGTTGCTAATGATGCTACCGTAAAGGCTGGTGCATGGTTTCCTATTACGGGAAAGAAAAACCTAAGAGCTCAGGAACTATCCATAGAAAATAAATTACCAATCATCTATCTTGTAGATAGTGCCGGTGTATACTTACCTATGCAGGATGAAATTTTTCCTGACAAAGAACACTTCGGAAGAATTTTTCGTAACAACGCTGTTATGAGTAGTATGGGGATCACTCAAATATCTGCCGTAATGGGTAGTTGTGTTGCTGGGGGTGCTTACTTACCAATTATGAGTGACGAGGCTCTAATTGTTGATAAGACAGGAAGTATTTTTCTGGCCGGAAGCTATTTAGTAAAAGCGGCTATTGGTGAAACTATTGATAATGAAACTCTTGGTGGAGCAACAACTCATTGTGAAATATCTGGAGTAACCGATTACAAAGCTAAAGATGACAAAGATGCGCTTGATACCATCAAGAACATCATGTCAAAAATTGGTGATTTTGATAAAGCTGGATTTAATCGTAGCAAACCTGTTAAGCCAAAAGAAAATCCTGAAGAAATATACGGTATACTACCAAAAGCCAGGAATGAACAATACGATATGATGGAGATCATTAAACGATTGGTTGATGGTTCTGATTTTGAAGAATACAAAGCTGGTTATGGTCAAAGTATTATTACAGGATATGCACGCATTGATGGATGGGCAGTTGGAATTGTAGCCAATCAACGTAAAATAGTAAAAACTAAAAAAGGTGAAATGCAGTTTGGCGGAGTAATCTATTCGGATTCTGCTGATAAAGCAACCCGATTTATAGCTAATTGCAATCAAAAGAAAATACCACTTGTTTTTTTACAAGATGTAACTGGATTTATGGTGGGTAGCAAAAGTGAACATGGGGGTATTATAAAAGATGGTGCAAAAATGGTTAATGCCGTTAGTAATAGTGTTGTTCCAAAATTTACAATTGTTATTGGCAATTCATACGGTGCAGGTAATTATGCGATGTGTGGTAAAGCCTATGATCCAAGGTTGATTTATGCCTGGCCAAGTGCCGAATTAGCGGTTATGGGTGGTGCACAAGCAGCAAAAGTATTACTACAGATAGAAACGGCTTCTCTTAAGAATAAAGGAGAAACATTATCTGAAGAGGACGAGAAAGCCTTATACGATAGGATCAAAGCAAGGTATGACAAACAAATATCGCCATATTATGCCGCGGCTCGTATTTGGACAGATGGTATTATAGATCCTCTCGAAACCAGAAATGTAATCTCGATGGGTATAGAAGCCGCAAACCACTCTCCTATCGAAAAGAAATTTAATCTAGGTGTGATACAGGCATAAAACGGATTAAATGAGAATATTCTATATCATTTTTGCAGGTATGTTTATTGGCAATTCCTGTGGGGCATTTGCACAATCTGACACTATAAAACCTAAAGAAGTAGAACAATATTTATTGCTTTCGAAAGAGTTTTTGCATAAAAACATAGATAGCTCGCTTTTTTATATTAATAGAGCTTTACTCCTTTCTAAATCGATTTCTAATGATACTTTATTAGCAAAATCACATTTACAGAAAAGCAGTATTCTTATTTTTAAGAAAAAATTTTCTGAAGCCGATTCATTGCTTCAGAACAATTTAAAAAATGTACTTCCAAAGCATATTGAAGGACAAACCTGGCAAAATTTAGCGACAATACAGTATTATAAACAAGATTTCGAAAATGCTTTAAACTTATACCTTAAAGCTGTAGAAATTCTTGAAAATGCTGGCAATCCAAGGTTATTAGTAAATGCATATACTAATATTGGATCTATTAATGCCAGTTTAAAGTATTATGACAAAGCGGTTACCTACCTTGAAAAGGCACTTCCATTAAGTGATTTTAACGAATCCATACGGATGCAGATTTTAGTAAACTTAAGTTCTATATATTATGAACAAAAACTATTTAAAAAGTATCTAGAAACCGCAAGCCAGGCCGAAGAATTAGCCAAAAAATACAATTCAAAACGTGTGCTTTCGGTTATCTACGGTAATTTTTCCAATTATTATTCTGAAGAAGGAGCAGAATATGATAAGGCCATTATATATGGTAAAAAAGCTATAGAACTTAAAAAAGAACTTAATAGTTTATATACTATAGGACTAACATATAACAACCTAGGACATTCTTATCTCAAAAAAGAAGAATATCGTAAAGCTATCACCTATCTTGATAGTGCCCTTCCTGGGGCCAAAGGACTATTAAAGTCTTATATTTATAACAACCTTAAAGATTCATATACGGGTTTAAATGATTATAAAAAAGCCATGTATTATGCAGATCTTAAGGATAGACTTAAAGATTCTATTACCAACGCTCAACAAAAAGAAAAAGTAGCAGAACTGACCGAAAAATTTGAATCAGAAAAAAAACAGCAGCAAATTGACATCTTGGACACCCAAAATGAGTTACAAGCGTTGACGATTTCTCAACAAAAATATTTGCTGATTGTCTTGGTTGCCTTTGGATTACTGTTCTTGATTCTAGGGTATTTTGGTTTCAAAAGCTATAAAACTAAACAGCAATTAGATACCATTTTGTTGCAGCAAAAACTTAGAAAAACACAACTTAACCCCCATTTTTTGTTCAATGCATTGCAAAGCATTCAAAATTTTATTTATCAAAATGATAAAGAAAAATCTGGTTCTTATTTGGCAAGTTATTCAAAATTAATACGTCTGATTCTCGAAAAATCTAACGAAAATTTTATTAGCGTAGCAGACGATAAACTTGCTTTAGAATCTTACCTTAATTTGCAGCAACTTACGCACAATAATTCTTTTTCTTTCAATATTAATGTTGAAGATAACGTAGATGAAGATTTTGATCAACTCCCCTCTTTAATTACACAACCCTTTGTTGAAAATGCTATTCTTCATGGGTTAAAAGATATTGTAGATGGCAAGGTTTCTATATCGTATCTTAAGAAAGATGCCGATTTACATGTTATTATTAAAGATAATGGAAAAGGATTTGAGACCAAAAAAGAGAACTCAAAAAGGCTACATAAATCAATGAGCATGGGGATTATCAAAGAACAAATAAAAAATCTCAATAAAACTTTAAAAGGCTTCACAGGTAATATTTCGGTTGATTCTTCATCTTCTGGAACAAAAGTTACGTTACGATTTAGAATAGCTTAAAAAATGTATATTATCTTTACGTTATGAGTGCAATTACCTGTTTTATTGTAGAAGATGACCCACAAGCTCTTGACTATGCGTCATCACTTATAAGGAAATATGGTAATATAAATATTCTGGGGACTTCAGATACCATAAAAGAAGCTGCAGTGTCTGTCAAAAAACTTCAACCAGATTTTTTGATTCTTGATGTATTTCTTACTGATGGTAATGCATTTGAATTTTTGGCATTATTTGACACTATTGATTTCAAAATAATATTTACTACTTCGTATGCAAAATATGCTATCGATGCTTTTAAGTTTTCGGCTTTAGATTATCTTTTAAAGCCATATGACGAACAAGAAATGATTACTGCGCTTCAAAAAGTTGATCAGGATATTCACAAGGAGAATTACAAACTTCAGTTAAAAACATTGCTCCAAAACTTTTCTAATCAGACTGCATCAAAAAAAATAGTCCTTAAAAATGCAGATGCCATTCATATCATAAAAACCGAGGATATTTTATTTGCCCAATCCGATAATAACTATACTACATTCTTCCTAACATCAGGGAAGGAAATATTAGTTTCAAAATCCTTAAAATCGTTCGAAGAAAAATTATCTGAACACAACTTTTTTCGTGTACATCAAAGCTTTTTGATCAATCTAACCTACATCTCATCATTTGATAAACGTAATGATCAAATTATTCTTGATCAATCACATCCTATTCCGGTAGCTCAGAGTAGAAAACAAAAGCTGATTACGTATATAGAGAATTTATAATTCGTGAATTCTAATCTATACGGGTTACTTTCTGGAAATACACCTTCAAATTCTCATTCTACAAAATTCAAACGATCAATTGACTTACTTTAGTTCATAGAACTAATTTTCACACAAATTAAAATGAAAAAAACAATTATAGCTATGCTATCACTCGCTTTATGTATGTCTTGCGGAAGTGATAAACAAAAAGAAAAAGAACCTGGGTTATTTGATATTATTGACGGGGTTTCTGATCTAAATAAACTGGCAAAAGAAGTCGAAGAAATTGAAGAAGAAGGAGAAAAACTTTTAAAGGCGACTCCTATATCCAATGAAGAATTAAAGGCTATATTACCAGAAAGTCTAGTAGGTTTTACTAGAAAGAAGTTTTCTGTTGGCAATCAATTTATGGCAGATGTAGCCATGGCAGAGGCTGAATATGAAAATGAAGATGGAGACATGATTTCTCTATCTATCATTGATGGCGCTGGCGAAACCGGAAGTGCTATGATTTCCTTAAGCCGTTTGGGGTTTTCTAGAGATTTTGAAGAACAGACCGATACTGGATACAAAAAATCTATCACCCTAAATGGATACAAAGCTGTCGAAGAAAAAGAAAAAGATACATACAACGACAGTGAAGATTCTAAAATTGACTTGATGATTGCAAACCGGTTTATCGTTTCTTTAGAAGGGAATAATGTGCCTTTGCAAAAAATAAAAAAGTCAGTAAACGAATTGGATCTTAAGGCTCTTGAACAAAAAGCTGACTAAAACACAATACGTACATACTGTAGTATTCAAAATATGAAAACAAAAAAAGTAAGTTTAAAAACAATATTGGTAACTGCGTTACTATCAATTATGCCAATGATTGGTATTGCTCAAGAATGTAAGGCAGTGCTTTTCATGAAACAAGGGGCTATTTTAGATTATACTGATTATTCTAAAAATGGGAAAAAGAAAGGTAGCACCAGACATGAAACTATTAACATATCGGGTACCAGTAATACTATTGACGCCATTATCGAAGCCACAGTACTCGATAAAAAAAATAAAGAGAGTTTTAGCACGCAATACAAAGCAAATTGCAATAACGGACTATTCAGTGTAGATATGCTTCGGTTTTTTAGCTTGGACAAACTATCAGAACAGCATCAAGAAAATTTTAGTCTTGAAATAGATGGAGATGTATTGGAGTTCCCGACAAACAGTAAAGTTGGTGATGTATTAGATGATGGACACATAAACATTAAAGTCAACAATCAAGGATTTACATTAATCACCATGACTTTTGATATTTTTAATAGAAAAATTGTTGCAGAAGAAACCATTACCACTCCTGCAGGCGCATTTAATTGTCAAAAAGTAACATTAGATTTTAAAAGCAAATTTGGAATCATTAAAATTAATGGTAGCGGTAAAGAATGGTATCATGACAATGCGGTAGTAATACGATCAGAATCTTATAATAAAAAAAGGAAAGCTACTAGGGTATCATGAGCTAACAGGAATTAGATAAAAAATAATCAATATTTAAAATTAATATCGAAAGACGTATGAATTGTGATGGCAATCGTATTACGAATCTAAGATTTTCTAACCCGTGTATTTCAATAATAAAAAATTCAGAAGGATTTAGTTAAATTCTATAAAAGAGATTATTCTTATTATTTTAAATGAATAAACCTCAATTATCAAACTTTATTTTTTGATATATTGGGGTTTTATTATTTATCAATACATACTCAGGAAGAAACCTAATTTGAAAATCTCTAATGACACACCAACATTACATACTTATATTTTCTTTTTTTTTATGTTTTCATTTATATTCCTTCCAACAAAGTGAACGGGACAAAAACTTCATCGTAAATAATAAGGATACTGATTCTATTGAAAATTTCTTGATAAAAACGCTAAATACGAATACGATATTAGCAGAAAGCTACTACAAGCTCTATTTGGATAGAGGCATAGAAAAAGAGAATTATTCAATACAATTCTTCGCTAATTATTATTTAGGCAATATAGCATATCGCAATAAAAGATTTGATAAAGCCATTCATTATGGAAATAACGCAATAACATCTGCAGAAAATATTAGAAATGGGAATTATATGCTAAGTGGACTATATCTCGTTGCCGCTGCATATCAGGAAAAGAGAGATCGTAAAAACTCGTTACATCGATATTTGCGTGCTCAAAAAATTATCGAACAATATAGTCTTGAAAATTATCAAATTTATAATTTGGTCAGTATTGGGCAAATTAGGATTAGACTTGATCAAACTCAAAAAGCGTTGGCATCTTTTCAAAAAGCACTAAAATTGCTTGAAAAATCCTCCAAAAATTCAGACGCCAATTACAATACCAAGTATTTATCAATTATTCAAGGCTTAGGGGTTTGTTACTATAAGTTAGGTAACTATGATGAAGCACTCAAATACAATTATCAAGGTTTACAATATGCCGAAGAATTAAATCGAATAGAATATATCATTGATTTTAATCTTAATATAGGCGAAACATACATCGGTAAAAAAAAATATTCTAAAGCACTTTCTTACCTGAACATTGCCAAAGCAGACATTATAAAACTTAATAAGAATAATGATCCAGATCTATTTACCGCAAACCTTCATATCGCAACTTGTTTATATAATCAAACTGAATACGCCAAGGCTAGAGATTTATTAGAGCAAAATTTTCAGCATATAAAAACGAATCCAGAAGTAGAAAAAATACAAGAAGCATATGCCTTAGCTATTCAATGTGGTGAAAAATTACAAGACACTAATTTGCAATTTAAGTATACCAAAGTCTATAATAAAATTGTTGATTCTCTCTATCAGAATGATATAAATGCTCAAGAAAAATTATATGATCGGGATTTAGAAAGTCTTGAAGAAAAAAATAAAAGTTTACTATCCAAAAACCTTCTCTACGCTATTGGATTTTTATTGACTTTAGTTTTTGCGGCAATTATTTCATTCTATACTATCAAAACTAAAAGAAAGAATAAAAGTTTATTTGAAGAGTTGCAAAAAGGGAGAATACATGAAAATGCATCAAAAACGATAAATGTTCAAAAAAACGAATTTATTACAGACAAAAAAGCAAAGAGTCTGTTAGAGCGATTATCAAATTTAGAAAAAACAGCCTTTTATTTGAGTTCAGATTGCAGCTTGTATAGTACAGCAAAAGATATCGAAACAAATACTTCCTATTTGTCGAAAATCATTAATGAATATAAACAGCAATCATTTAATGATTATATCAACGAATTAAGAATTAAATATTGTATTGAAAGGTTAAGCTCAAATCACACATTTAGATCATATACGATCAAAGCCATTGCCGGAGAATTGGGATATAAGAGTGTGAATACTTTTGCTTCAGCATTTAAAAAACAAACAGGTTTAAGCCATTCTTATTTTATCAAAAAAGTAGTATCCGATACTCATGAGTCTAACAAAATTAACACATAATTACTTGTAAAAATAGAGATAAGACTGTCAATTTTATAAAATTGAACTTCCATAATTCATAATTTTCGATTTAAGATAAAGCAATGAGTATTTTTACTGAATAACCAATAAGCACAAAGTTTTATGTTTGGAAAAATAAAGTTCTTAATCATAATTTTCTGTATCACTTTTATAAATCATTCTATCGCTCATGGAACTGAAAGTGATTTCGAAAAAATAATTGATGTTACTATTAATACTCATACAGGGCGTATAGAAATTGATGAGTCACAGGTTCAAGACCTTCACGTTTTTATTTGGGGAAAAATACAATTTAATGTATACGGCTTATATCAAAATACTTACCCTAGACAGAGTGTTACTGAAAAGAGATTTAATATATCATCTACTATTATCAATACAACGTTAACCCCAATACTTATTCCTCCTACCAGACCAGATCCTGACGATCGTACTATAAATAATGATAGAATATTACTAGGAACTATGGTGTTAGATCTATTAAGTTATGATGTTACTCCTGGATTAAAGACCGTTACTTTATCCCTATCAGAAGTAGATACTACTATAGTAGATCAAAGAGATGTATCTTTTAATGTGTATAATCCCGAACAACTTGGAGATTTAGAAATAACCCACGCAGAGACTGTAATCCCAAATATCGACAGAATCCAACGTAAAGTGCAAATTAAAGCGCATATACGAAATACAGGGAGAGATGATATCAATGAAAAATCAAAGGTCAAGTTTTATATTAAGATTGAAGATAAATTAAAGCTTCTTAAAACAAAAACTGTTGGACCTATTAGTGAAAATAATAGTAAAAGTTGTATAATTTTTATTGATTATGAAACCTACTCCAAAATCATAGGTAAAACATTGTATATCATAGTTGATGAAGATAATCATGTTAGAGAGCGTAGCGATTTTAATAATTATCTGAATTATACAGTTCCAGAAATTCAAGTACATCCTAATACGATCAAAACCTATCCAAATCCTTTTAAAGACGAAGTAAATTTTACTTTCTTTCTAGGTCAAGATGCTGCACCTCTTGTGGTACTTAAGCTTTATAATAGGTTTGGAATGAATATAGCCACGCAAGGTTATGTTTTATCTCCTAACAATACGTATCAAACCATAACGTACTTCAATGATAATTTATCAACAGGAATGTATATTTATACGCTTACTGTTGGCGATATGGTATATCAAGGAACAATAGTAAAATAATAGAGAAGTACTGTTTTTTTTAATTTAAAAACCGTTTCAAATTATGATTGAAACGGTTTTGTACATCTTTGAAATTGGAATTAACATACCTTCCTATTTCATCAGATTTATAAATCTGACTTTTCTTCTTTTTTATAATCAATGAATTGCATATAGTTTTACCATAGAATTCTGGTCGACAAGAATCACAAATCATTTTAAAACTATAATCAAAACATGAAAAAACGTATAGAAATATTGGTATTGACCGTTTTCTTATTGGTAATAACAAGTTGTCAAACCGAAGAGGAGGATGCTTTTCAAGATGAACTTTTGATCGAAAACAATGAGGATATAAAAATACTAGAGGACATTGATGGGTTTGACTTCAGAAAATCATCGGCATTCTTGCATTGTTCGCGATATCCCATACCACCAGGGTACAAAATCCTTTATTATACAAATAGCCCAACTTGCGAACCAAATTATTCAACGTTATATCTAGGGCTTTATAATTCAGCTATTATTGTACCAATCGGACAACCTACTATAAGTAGTGCGGGTGCAGGCTGTGATGATAATTATTGTATCTGGATTGTAGGAAACGATTTTGAACCCAATGCTTATGTAGATATTAGAACTAAAACCGGAACTTCAATTATCGGTACATATAGAGGTTCAAATCGCGTGCAATATGTTAACTCACAGGGACAAGATGTTATCACTTTACGCTTAAATTCGGCCTTAGAACGTAACGAGTTTAACGGTAGAGGTCTACGTATATGGGTTGTTAATCCTGACGCCAGAAAATGGGGTGATGGTAGAACAGTTAGAAGACCTTATACTCCAGGTGATACCGATCCAATTGACCCAGATGATTGCAATCCCGTATGCCCTTAGATACTTTATAACGAAGTTTTATAAAAGATACAATGTCTTGTAATATATGAGATTGTAATTGCTTAACAGTATAAAACTGTAGAAATCATAATAAAAGGCGGAAACCGAAAAGCCTTTGATAGAGTAGGTAACACAAAATAAAGGAATTATGTTAAATAGCATTTTAAGTTTAGAGGGGGTGCATCAATTAAAAAAGAGTGAACAACAAACCATAAAAGCTGGCACATATTATGGTGATTCTTGTCTATCGCTATGCGGAGGAAGATGCTCTTTTGGAAATTGCTATCACCATATTGATTAATTATAAATCCCCCAAGGTTTCTACCTTGGGGGATTTTAAATTTTTGAAAAAAACACTATACTATCTCTTCGGAATCGTAATTAACTCTGTTTGTCTTTCATTTACATATCTAAAACCATCCTCTCCCCAAAAGCCTGCTTCTTCAAGCATAATACGAACATCTTTTTTCCATTCAGGGATAGTTACCGTAGTATTTAGTTCGATTGCATATACGGTATTTTCGTATAGAGGATAATCACCTGTTCCCGGTACTCCTCCTTGCGAATCCCACATTCCAATAGTCGGTCCCGAAGAATGTCCATATAATCCTAAAGGGTGCGTATATATAGCCGGTTTTAAGCCTTCACCCCTACCTTGTTTTAAGGATTGTAGCAAGATTTCATTTCCAGATTTACCAGTTTCAAAATTCGAGGTAAAAATATCTTGTACCCGGTTACCATCAGCAAAAGCTTTTGTCAAGTATTCTGGAGGCATTGTTTCTTCATTTTTAAGAATATAGGCATGTTGCTGGCAATCGGTATTTAATCGCAAGTATGTTATCCCAAAATCACAATGAATTAAATCCCCTGGTCTAATCACTTTATCTTTTGGCCGGTCTGAAAACGAAACAATATGACTTTGCAATGCTTCGCCTGATCTCTGTATATCTACTGTAGGATGAAACCATGTTTTAAGTCCCATATCAGTAACTTTTTGTCTTAACCACCAAACCACATCATCTGTTGTTGTAGTTCCGGGTTTGATCACAGATGTACTAAAAGCTTCTTCAATAATAGCATGCGTTACGTCGACAAGTTCTTTATAAATCTCCATTTCCTGTTGTGTACGAGTTTCTATCCAGGCAATGGCCAGTTTTTCAGCAGAGGTAATTTTTGGTTTGAACTCCTGAGGTAACACCTCCATAAATTCATCATAATCCGTTTTTACAATACCATCAACAATACCAAAATTTTTAGAATAATTGAGTCCTATTTTTTCTGGATTTTTAGTTGAAATAATATCCACTAATGCTTTCCATTGATTAGGTTGTTTTTCTTTATCCCATGCAGAATCTATTTGCTTACCAATATTATATCTCGCTACCGCAAGCTTCTCTATTGTATTTTTTGTTTTATCTCTATAAAAAACAATTATTGTTCTTCTTCTTGCATTCAACCATGTTGAAGGTAGCATTGTTTTTAGCACTGGGTCTTCATTATATTCCCTAGAGATCAAAACCCACATATCAAATCCAGTACGATCCATTAATTGTGGCAAAAGATTATTAAAACGATCTTCTAATACCATATCAATAATATCTGCCCTCTCCCTTTGCGGTAGGATTTGTGAATGGCTAAAATGGATGCAAAGTAGCAGTGCAATAATCAAAGAGCTTATTTTCATAAAAAGAAGTTTACTGTATTGTAAAAGAAGTTACGATTCTATTTTTGGAAATTCTATCCAGGTTAACTAAGTGAGTTTCTACATTTTCGCTTAGAGTACCAAACTTAGTAAACACTTTTATTTTTAATACTTTAGGGTATTTTGTATCCATCTTATATCCATCTGGTAAAACAACATCCAAATACCATCGCCCCGGTTCGATATCAGAAAGTATATATTCGTCTGATGTAAATCCTTCTTTAATTTCTTTGCGCATACGATTTCTATTATCCTCTAGATTATGAGGAACCGAAAAATATTGCTTTTTAGAATTTACAAATCTAAAATTAAATTCCGTTTCTGGATGTGACCATTCTACTACAACTCTTACGGGATATGTCGGACAAATAAAATATTTTTGATCTATATTGTTAGTTTTCCAACTTTGGTTTCGCTTTTTCAGTAATCCTCTAAAATCATTAGTAATCTGGTTGTTTAAACCATCAAAGGTTTGAATTTCCTTTATTTTATTATTAGTGATTTTTTTAAACATTTCTATAGACTCCTTATATTTTTTCTCGGCAGAATATGTATTGGCTAAATCTAAATAGGCCTGAGATAATGCAGGAGAAATATTAATGATTCTTTTATAAACAAGTTCTGCCTGATCATACAAATTATGTTTTTCTAAATGAAAAGCTAATATTTTAAGAACCGAGATATCCTTGGAATATAATTCTGCTAGATTAGAAAGAACCCTCACTCCTTTATCTTTTTTGTTTTTACTAAAAAAATAGTCAGAACACTCCAGAAAGAAGCTCACATTATCTTCATTAGATGATAACAAATCAAGATATTTGGAATATCCTTGTTCTACATCAGGGCTTTTCTTGAGCATTGAAACAAAATTAGAATCACTCTCTTGAGACACCTGTAACGAAGAGGTATAGGGTTTGTATTCTATTTCAACAGTTTTATCTGGATTATTTTCTTCAGCGGATGTAAAATTAGCAACCGCATTTTTTGTAGTAATAAGAATAACACCATTTCTACCTTGGGCACCAAATCTGTTTGTAGCTGCATACCCCTTTAAAACGGTAACATCAGCGATATCATTTGGATTAATAAAATCATAATTCGCTTGAGCATCAATTCTACTTCTGGGTACTGGTATTCCATTTACCACAAAAAGAGCAAAATTATTACCTAGAATCGAATTCATACCTCTTATTATAGTTAAGCTGGCATTATCTACGTTTCCTGTTGATACCCCAGAAAACTTACCCGCTATAGCTCTACCTAATGTATTCCTATCATCACCAATATCTTCTGAATCAATACTTTGAACAGCATATCCCAAGGCTTTTTTATTTACTAGTTGATTGCCATTATTAATTAACTCCTCTTCCTCTCCTTTTCTTGTTTTGATTATTGCAGGACCTAATTCATTTATAAGTTCAGTTAATTGTACATTGATAATCTCTTTATCTCCAACTTCAACAACAGCACTTTTCATGTCTAACGAGCTAAATACAAGAACATCTCCCGGTTCTGCTGCAATCTTATAATTACCATTTTCGTCGGTAATAGTCCCTCTATTTTTATCATTCACAGTGATATTGACATTTGATAGCCCATCAGTTTTACCTACAACGATTCCACTAACATAGTTTTTGCTAGCATCCAGGTTCTTTTCTGTAACAAACTCCATCTTAGGCATGATAACTTCACCAGTAATGGCTTTTATGGAAGAAGGAATATCAAATTCTAGCAGATTAACAAAATACCCACGGTTATAAAATGCAGTATTATGAAGAAATTTTTTATCAATATCGGCCTTACTACTTATTGTAATAATTCTTGGACTATAGAGACTTGCTTCGAAATTCCCAAAGTTTCCTTTACCATCAGTAAAAAAAAGTAACATCTCTTCACTAATTTCTGTATTAACTAAACTGAAATCTGAAGCTCCATCATAAACCACATCCTTAAGTTTTTCTTTCAACTTTGTCCAATTGGATGATTTAACATCAAAGGTTTCTTCAGCAATTACTGCAGTATTGAAAATAGCAAGTTTAACTTGAAGATTGGCATGAGTCTTAAAATATGCATCTAAGAACTCAAACTCTTTCTCTATTTTCTTATCTTTTTGCGAAAGTGAAGCATCCCAGTAAATAGCAACACTTTTAATATCCTTAATAGGTAAGTCTTTTGCAAAAGTGAAAGTAAAACAAAAAAATGCTAATAAAATGACTGTATGTTTTCCCATAATAATAATGACTGTATGTTTCCAATTATGTTAAATGTACAAAAAATGAAAAAAAGACTTCTACTTTCTGCTATGAAATAAAAGAAGAAGAACAATCATTTACTTCCTAAAGTAATCACATATATTCTTTCTTAATAATGTCTAAAGTCATAGAACGCTGGATCTTTCCGTTATTGGTTTCAATAAATTGAGGAATGAAGAATATTTTTTTCGGAATTTCAAATTTATTCAATATGTTGAGATTATGTATTGCCTCTTTAAGAGATAAATAAGCGACTTTATCAAAATCACTTTCTATTATTAACACCAACTTATCTCCAAACGTATTATCAGGTAAACTACTTATAAAAAACCGATGATCTATCAGTAACTGTAATTTTGTTTCTATTTCTTCTGGATATAACTTTACTCCTCCACTATTAATTACATTGTCATAACGGCCTTTCCATAAAAACTTTTTATATGTTTTAAGTTCTACAACATCATTGGTGATAATGGTTTCATTATTTAGTTGAGGAGCTTTTATTATTAGACAATTTCTTTCATCAGTACTTAATGTGATATTGGGTAACGCCCGAAAAAATCCAATGTCTTTTTTATCCTTTTTCTTTGGGTTTATTCTTCTAGCAGCAATATGTGAGACGGTTTCTGTCATACCATATGTCTCAAACACTTTGGTTTTTAAACCTTGAACCAGCTCTTTAAGATGTTCTGAAACCGTCCCCCCTCCAACGATTAACTTTTTAATAAGATGTAACCTATTCAAAGAATTGTCTAATTGTAAGGGAACCATAGCACAAAAGTCATATTGCTCGTACACAGTATCCAGAGGGTTTGTTTTTGGAGGGATTAAATCAATTTTCCAACCTAGAACCATGGCTCTAACAAGCATCATTTTACCAGCAATATAGCATGCCGGCAAACATAATAATGCTGTTGTATCTTCTTTGGCTTTAAAAAATTTCCCGGTCGCTTTAGCACTATTGACCATGTGCTGCTTAAATACTTTTATTTTTTTTGGTTTTCCTGTAGATCCAGAAGTTTGTACAATGATATAATCCTTTTCATTTAACCAATCCATTAAAAAATTACCAACTTCTTGTTCATAAACCTCGCCTTCTTTAATAAAATTATAAGCAATCCTCTTTAAATCTTCTCTATCGAGAGAATGTTTATTTATGGTAAAATTGTCATGTATTTCAGAAGTGTAAAATGTACTCATAGTTTGCATGTTCAAATTTCAATGTTCTGACATATCCATAGGTTACGTATGTGTAAAGAGTACATTATTCTTTTGTTATCTGTACCTTTAGTCTAAGAAGCCGGTATATGGCCAAAAAGCTTATCTTTCCATCCGGTCCATTTGTATTTTTTTGAAAGAATAAAAAGGAACAACGGAAAAATAATCAATATCGGTATAAATATTTCGTAGCTACCCGTACCAGGATCAGAAACATCAATAAATATAGAATCTGTTTGAAGAGCTGTCCAATCTGCGGTTACCAAAAGTACGGTCACTAAATTATTTGCAGCATGAAAGCCTAAAGAGAGTTCTAAACCTTCATCCATTAATGTCATTACTCCTAAAAACAACCCTGTTCCGATATAATATATCATAAGTATAGGTCCTATTTTTTCTACTTCAGGATTTGAAGCATGCATTACTCCAAAAAGTACAGAGGTCAAAATTAAAGGGAACCATTTATTCTTCACTGCTAATCCTAATCCTTGCATTAAATACCCTCTAAACATGTATTCTTCAAAACTTGTCTGAATGGGTATCAAAACAATAGCTATAATCGCAAGAATTAAAAAAGGTACAGGTTTAAAATTAATTTGATAATCTCCTGGGCTTGTAAAATAAACAATCAGCGTAGAAATAATGATAAATGAAGCCATCAGGAAAAATGTAAAGAAAAACCGCCCCCAATCGATTTTATTTCTACTGGTTGTTAGTGATAAAATACTTTGTTTATGCACGTATTTCACCCAAAAAAACAACCCAGCCAATAAAAAGACAAAAATTATCATGCTCTCTGCAAAAAATTGATTTTTACCTTTGCTTCGGATTTGTTGTTCTATAATTGCAGTTACATCTGCATTCATAAGTAATAATACCAAGTAATTTAATCCCATTACTCCCATAAATAAAATTGGGATTGGCAAATATTTCCACATTCCTAATTTTCCTTGTCTTCCTTGTGCTATATACATATGTACTGCGGGGTATTTAATTTAAGTATTTTACTTTCCATGGTTTATTAGGTCTATACATTAAAGTTCCATTTTCAACTTCTAATGGTGATTCCAAGTTGTTTGTATACAAACTTCCGGTCCCTAAACCCTGAGGCATTTTATTTTGTAATGTATAAGTATACTGTGCAATTGCATTTAGCCCAATGTTACTCTCTAATGCGCTTGTGATCCACCATCCAATTTGTAAGGATTCAGCAATATCTATCCATTCTTTAGTGCCTTTAAAACCACCTATTAAACTTGGTTTTAGTATAATATATTGTGGTTGTATAGTTTGTAGTAATCTTTTCTTTTCTGTTACATCAAAAACACCAATTAATTCTTCATCTAACGCAATGGGCAGAGGTGTTTTTTGACATAATTCTGACATCTGTTCTAATTGGCCTTGTCTGATGGGTTGTTCTATACTATGCAATTCATATTCAGATAGTTTTTGCAACTTCGTCAAAGCCTCTACTGGCATAAACGCTCCATTAGCATCGACTCTAAGTTCAATTATTCCTGAAGAGAATTGAGATCTTATATAAGTCAACAAATCTAATTCGGCTTCAAAATCTATAGCGCCGATTTTCATTTTTATACAATCAAATCCTTGGCTTAACTTATCCGCGATTTGCTCCTTCATGAATGCCTTATCACCCATCCAAATCAATCCATTAATAGGAATATTGGCTATACCTTCTGTAAATTGTGACGGAAATAACAGAAAAGGCGAATCACTTTCTAAAGATTTAAATGCCATCTCTACACCAAACTGTATACTAGGAAACTCTATTAGCGCATCCCAAAGTTGTTCTTCTCCTAAGGTTATATTATTACATGTCCATTTCAGTTTCTCTTCGTAGTCAGGTCGATCATCGATACTTAATGTTCTTAAAATCCCACACTCTCCTATTCCTTTTTTATTTCCTGAAGAGATCACTATAAACCAAGTTTCTTTAGTTTTTATTACTCCTCGAGAGGTACCACTTGGTCTTTTAAATTCTAGGATATGTTTAAAGTATGTTGCTTTCATTTATAATTCTATGCTCTCTCCAATACCTAAGAGCATTAGATCTTTATTTTTTTCAAAGAATTTGCGTTTGGCCTCATTATGATCTATTTCGATATATCCAAAAGTATCATAATGCACCCCAAGTACTTTATCACATTCAACAAAATCACTTGCAAGGATAGCATCTTCAATTCCCATTGTAAAATTGTCACCAATTGGCAAAATTGCTAAATCAAGTTTTACCTGAAGTGGAATCAATTTCATATCCATTGTAAGTGCCGTATCACCAGCAATATATATTGTTTTGTGCTCTCCCTCTATAACAAATCCTCCAGGTTGACCCCCATAAGTACCATCTGCAAAACTACTGGTGTGTATCGCATTTACATATTTTACTTTTCCGAAGTCAAACTCCCAATGACCTCCATGATTCATAGGATGAACTTCGATTCCCTTATTTTGATAATACATTGCAATCTCATAATTAGAAACTATTGTTGCGTTATTAGCTTTGGCAATAGCCTCTGCATCTAAAACATGATCTTGATGTGCATGCGTAAGCAAAATATAATCCGTTTCAATAGTATCTACTGTTATTTTATCTTTTGAAAGCGGGTTTCCTGAGATAAAAGGGTCTATTAAAACCTTTACCTCCTTTATTTGGAGTAACAAGGAATTATGCCCGTAAAAAGTTATTTTCATGTGTGAAATACTTTAATTTGATCAGAAAATTATAAAATCTGACTCAGACTAAACAAAATAGAAAGCAAAAATGTTGTTAAAGCGACCTTTTTAAGTTCTGGATCTAATAATTCTGTATTATCAGTTTTTACAACTTTTTTGATATGTATAATTAATGGAATAAAAGCTATTCCAAATAATAAGTCTTTTGGGTTTCGATATTCTAACAACATAAAGAATATCATAGACAACATTGCCATGACAATTAAAAAAATGTGATACTTTCTGGCGTTAATGATTCCCATTTTAACAACTAAAGTATTCTTATTTGATTTTTTGTCACTGTAATAATCTCGCATATTATTAAGATTAAGTACAGCGGCACTTAGTAATCCGATTGTGATTGCTGGTAAGAAAATGGGGGGATATATAAATTTAGTATACAGAAAAAAACACCCCACTACACTTACTATTCCAAAAAACACAAAAACAAAAATATCTCCCATACCTCTATACCCATAAGCCGATTTACCTACAGTATACTTTATAGCCGCCGCTATAGCCGCAAGGCCTAATGCTGAAAAGATAATTGTATAATAAAAATATTCTTCACCAAAGGAAGTATATATTAATATCATTGCCAATGCAAAAGAAATCAATGCTGTAATCACAATACCTATTAGCATTTCCTTTTTAGAAATGGCTCCACTTTGTAATGCTCTTTCTGGACCTACTCTATCCTCATTATCGGTTCCTTTTACACCATCTCCATAATCATTAGCAAAATTTGATAATATCTGAAGTCCTAAGGTAGTGGCAATGGCCAACCAAAATATTTTCGTCTTAAAAAAATATGGAGACCCGAAGCTAGCAATAGACAAATCTCCTGAAGTGATGAGTTCTTCAATATTTAGTCTATTACCAATAGACGAGCCAACTATTATTCCTGAAACTGATAATGGTAATGTACGCAAACGTGCAGCAGATATCCATGCACTAAGTTTATTCATGTTGCCCTATTTTAAATCCAAAGGAACAGCATTTTGATCTAAAAAAAAATAAAAAACGCTTCTTTCCTTTTGATCATCTTTTTAAAAGTAAGGTACTACCTACATTTTTATGAATTTCGCAATTAATCAATCTTAATTTTTTAGGAGACTTTTTATAGATTAGCATTTTAAACCACTAAAAATTATGAAGAGATTTACAACACCACTTATTTTTTTGCTTTTAGCTATAGCCATTTCATGTAAAAGCGAGCCAAAAAAAGAAGAAACTAAACAACCCCAAACCGATCAAGAGAACACTACTAAATCTAAAACCTCAGAAGGTCTTCCATTTATATGGGAAGGAGCCAATGTATATTTTCTTTTGACGGATCGATTTTATAACGGAGACACGACTAATGATGAACTATTAAATCGAACCAAAGAAACCGGAAAATTAAGAGGATTTGAGGGAGGAGATTTTAGAGGAATTATCAAAAAAATTGAAGAGGGTTACTTTAAAGATCTTGGTATTAATGCACTATGGTTTAATCCTGTGGTTGAACAAATTCATGAAAGTGTTGATGAAGGCACAGGAAACACATATGCATTTCATGGATACTGGGCCAAAGATTGGACTAAGATTGATCCAAATTATGGTACTTATAAGGAACTAAAGGAGTTAATTGATGTTGCGCATAAAAATGGTATTCGTATACTTATGGATGTCGTATTAAATCACACAGGACCAGTAACAGAAAAGGATCCAGTTTGGCCAGATTCTTGGGTACGTACATCTCCTCAATGTACCTATAAAGACTATGCCACTGCAGTTACTTGTACATTGGTAAAGAATCTTCCAGATATTAAGACCGAAAGTAATGAAGATGTAGAATTACCCCAGGTTTTGATCAATAAATGGAAATCCGAAGGTAGATTAGAAATTGAATTGGCAGAATTGGATGTCTTTTTTACAAAAACAGGATTAAAAAGATCTCCAAAAAATTACATTATCAAGTGGTTAACTGATTACGTTAGAGAACTAGGAATTGATGGATATAGAGTGGATACTGTAAAGCATGTAGAAGAAGGTGCCTGGAACGTACTTGCCGAGCAAGCCAAAATAGCATTTGCAGATTGGAAGTCGAAAAACCCAGATAAAATATTAGATGATAACGATTTTTATGTTTTAGGAGAGTTATATGGCTATGGTATCGATGGAAAAAGATATTATGATTTTGGAGATCGCAAAGTAGATTATTTTGCAAATGGGTTTGACAATATGATCAACTTTCAGTTTAAATATGATGCATCAAAAAATGATTACGAAGCATTATTTAGCAAGTACAGCAAAATATTACATACCAATTTGGTTGGCAAAAGTGTTATGAACTATATCAGTTCTCATGATGACGGAGATCCTTTTGATAAAGATCGTACTAAACAATATGAATCTGCTACTAAGCTTTTGTTAACCCCTGGTATATCACAAATATACTATGGAGATGAAACGGCAAGACCGCTTATAATTGAGGATACCCAGGGAGATGCAACTCTAAGATCTAATATGAACTGGGATGTTGTTGAAAATGATACGATCAAAACTTCTCTATTGCATTGGCAAAAACTAGGTACGTTTAGAAAACATCACCCATCCGTTGGAGCGGGTAAACATCAGCAAATTTCTAAGTCTCCTTATGTATTTTCTAGAAGTTATAACAAAAATGGAATTTCGGATAAAGTCGTAATTGGCCTTGATTTACCACAGGGAGAAAAAACAATACAAATTAATTCTGTTTTCCCGGAAGGAGCGATTCTAGTTGATCATTATTCGGGTATCGAAACCAAAGTATCACAAAACACTGCAACCATTAACTCGAATCACCCAATAGCCTTATTAGAGTTAAAAAAGTAAAAAAATAAGTTTTACATTACCCCCATGAAGAACTTACCTCCTTAGGATTAAGGAGGTAAGTGTTGGGGAAAACAAAAAAAGTAAGGGAAAAATTGTAATTGGAATACTTTTCAAAGATAAAAAGGTTTGTAGTATATGTGGTTACGGTTTTACCTCAAACTTTAGCAGGATTAGTATCATTAATTCAAGTAATTACATTTAAATTATTGATTTACAGGTAATTAATTAAATCGATTCGTAATGTTAAATAATTGTAACTTAATATTTAATAAAATTATTCTGAAGAAATAATTGCAAATTGATATCGCATAATTCAAGAAAAATTTAAATTTGCAGTGATCAATATTTCATCATCCATTTAATAATACACTTTTGGAAAATAAAAAAGCAATCAAGTTAATTGAACAAATTCTAGAAGATCTAGATAAAACAGGCATTAATAAAAGCACTTTGATAGAAGATCTTAAGAAATTAAGAGAATATGCCTTAGAAGAACAAATTCCTTTGGTAGTAAAGGTACTAAGGTTTACCTATGAGCATATTGAAGAAAATGATTCTTTTCTTATTCCAATACCAGATGATGAACCTGTAGATGAAGATTCAGAGTTACCAGAGAATACTGATGCTAAAGAGCCTATTGAGAGTCTTAAATATATGATTTCGTTAATGAAGAGTCTTACCAATAAGACGAATATTTCAGATTTACGAGAGTATAGAGATGCTTTAAATACTTATTAATTTTTTAAGGAAGCTCTCCAAAAAATATCAGATATTACCAAAAAGCATTTATTCTATTGAGTAGATGTTTTTTTGTTTTAAAAACTATTTTCAAGTACCATATCAATGGTATTGCGATACTGATCATACTCAATAAGGTTATTATGAGAACCTTCTTCAATTGTAATCATTCTTTTATTTGAAATAGGAATACTTTTAAATAATCTTTCCCCTGATTTATAAGGTACTACCCTATCATCTGTTCCATGATAAATAGTGATATCGCAAGTTACCTTCTGAAGAAAAGTTGCAGAAGGTATTTTGTATCTCAACAATAGATTTGTCGGAAAATGTGGAAGCCAACTCTCTACAATATCTTTAATATTGTAATATGGTGTTTCTAATACTAAATTGCAGGGATGATTATTTGAAGCCACATTAGAAGCAATTCCTGTTCCTATTGATCGACCATAAATGGTAATCTGATCTTCTGGATACATGTTTTGGGTATACTCATAAAACAATTGAGCATCATTGTATAAATTTTTTTCAGTAATTCTTCCTTTGCTTTTTCCATAACCTCGATAATCCATAATAATAACATCGTATTCTTTTTTGGCAAAAAACAATACGATTTCTCCCCAACGCCTTAAACTCCCCCTGTTTCCATGAAAATATAGAATTACTCCCTTAGGATTTATGTTTGTAAAATGAATTGCATTGAGACAATCTCCTTGGTCTGTTTCTAAAAAAAACTCTTTAAAGGTATGATCAAAGGTAAACGTATAGTCATCCTCAAGCTCTTCTGGTTGAAAAAGAATGTTCTCCTGAAATAAATAGAGTATTAAGATAATGATGCTGTAAAATAGAACACCTAAAACTAATATCTTTTTTAGTTTATGCATTAACTTTTTTTGATGAATGCATAACTCCTATGCTTGTATCTGAAAGGTTTAAACGTTTTACTCTAGAATTAATAATTTCTCCGAGCATTTTGTGATAAGATTCAAAATTATTCAAATTTTTATGCCCTCCGCCAATGATAGTATATAAACGAGTAAGTTTAGGCCTGATTTTCGATAACTTTACACTGGATTTAAACGGAATTAGTTTATCATGGGTACCATGTATGATATGAATTGGGCAATTTACATATTTAAGCCATTTGTATGTTGGTATTGGATACCGCATAATTAAGGATACCGGCATGAAAGGAATAAATTTTGCAGCTACTTTACTTAAGCTATAATACGGTGCATCTAGAATTAACATTTTGGGATTATTGATGGATGCCAATTTTGCAGCAAAACCCGATCCCATTGATCTTCCATACAAGATGATATACTTTTCATCAACTTTATCCTTAATCCTATTGTAAACAAACTGAAGATCTCTTTTTATAGCCTTAAAAGAACGTCTACCTGTACTTTTACCAAACCCACGATAATCTAACATTAATACGTCATACCCATGTCTGGTAAAATCAACAGCAAACTTACCCCAACCTTTAATACTTTTAGAGTTTCCCTTAAGGTACAAAACCACCCCTTTTGGGTTTTTAACTTTAAAATGAAGTCCATTAATAATAGCGCCATCCCTTGTTTCCAGATTATATTCTTCAATAATCTGATTATTATAGTGGAATTGAAAATCTTTATCTAGTTTTTCAGGTTTGAAAATAAAATACTCTTGAAGATAGTATAGGGCAACACTAGCGATAATATAAAACGCAAGAACAATTAGTGCTATGTATCCCCAATTTGGCATGTTACAATTCCCTTTGTAAGTAACTAATTTACAAAAAATTAGAATTAATTGCATAAAAAAATCCTGCCTAAGCAGGATCACAATACTATATGTTTGTTAAATTTTATCGTCTTGCATCATAAATTCTAAATCGTAGTCCGACTCTAGCATAGACATCAAAAAACTTACTATCAACGTTTGTGAGGTTATCGACAAAATCATTCATTGCTCCCACTTCTACCATGATATCAAACATCTCGCCTAACATTTGAGAAAATCCAACACCATACACTCCACCAATGATTAATTTTTCATAAGCCTCGTCTTCTAATTCTACTCCTCCTACTTCAAAATTGGTATTTACTCTAAACGAAGGGCCTACATTAATAAATCCTCTAAATCTATCTTTTCCTTCTCCTGTTAAATATCTAAATTTTGGATTAAAACCTATTTGTAAAACTTCTACATCAGGATTATCTATAAACACGCCTTCTCCTAATGGAACACCAGGTATTATATTATCTAAAGAACTTTTCCTTTGCAAAACTTCTAAAGAAAAAACGATACTCGTTCTAGCTCTAACCCCCATAACATAACCATAACCTGCATTTACATAAAAACCAGTACCAGAACTACTTTCTACGTTGTCAAGGTTTAGTTTGGAGAATGTTGCACCACCAGTAACTTCCCATCGGTATTGTCCATATGAGGCAAAAGAGATTGTAATAAAAATAAGTATTAATAATTTTTTCATGACTTGTTTATTTATTGACTTGAGGTTGTTATGGTGACGAAAATACTAAATTTTAAATGATGTCAACAAAAAAACCTGTCTACAGACAGGTTTTTATACTAATTTATGGTTCAAAATTATTCTTTATGCATAAAGGATTGCTTTTCTAATAAAAACTCTTCGGTCTCTACAACATCCTCATCAGGAACACAACAATCTACCGGACACACTGCCGCACATTGTGGTTCTTCATGAAATCCTTTACACTCTGTACATTTATCTGGTACGATATAATATATTTCATCACTAACAGGTTCTTGAGCTTCTTCTGCATTTACAGCTTTACCTCCAGGCAGGACTACATCGCCTTCTAAATCTGTACCATCAGAATATCTCCAATCATCAGCACCTTCATAAATTGCAGTATTTGGACATTCTGGCTCACAAGCACCACAGTTTATACATTCATCTGTTATTATAATTGCCATAGCTCTTTTTTATTCTAAATTTGCAACACAAAAATAACTCCTAAACTAGTGATAAACAAATAAGAAATGCTATTAAATAATCGAATTAACGCTTTTTGTGAATTAGGTAAGTTCCTTGATCAATTCAAATCTACTGGTTATGAGAAAGTTAATACAGTTAAGCTAAATGATGATTTTTTTGACAAAATGATTCATAAAATTGAAACTGCAGAACATTACAATGGGTGGTTTACCAAAGAAAATGTTATGTATTCTCTTACTCAATGGGGTAAGGCATTAACAAAACGAAAACTTTCGACATGGATTTCTAAATATTCGTTATCTGATGAAGTGATGCCAAAAACTATTGGTGTTATTATGGCAGGAAATATTCCATTAGTTGGGTTTCATGACTTTCTTTCGGTACTAATTTCTGGACATAAAATATTGGTAAAACAATCTTCGAATGATAATCAATTACTTCCATTTTTGGCTTCATACTTAATAGCTATTGATTCTGAATTCGAAAAACACATATCATTTACAACAGAAAAATTTACCGATTTTGATGCTGTCATTGCCACAGGAAGTAATAATACGGCAAGGTATTTTGAGCACTATTTTGGCAAGGTACCTCATATTATCAGGAAGAACCGAAATTCTGTAGCTGTACTTACAGGCCATGAAACTCAAGAACAGCTGGTTAACTTAGGAGAAGATATCTTTAGATATTTTGGTTTAGGCTGTAGAAGTGTATCTAAATTAATGGTTCCTGTAGGATATGATTTTGATCTGTTTTTTAAATCTATGTATTCTTACCATGATATCATCACCAGCGCAAAATATGCGAACAACTATGATTACAATAAAGCAGTGTATTTAATGAGTAATTTTAAGTTGTTTGAAAATGGTTTTTTAATGCTCAAAGAAGATCAGAGCTATGCCTCGCCAATAGCAACATTGTTTTATGAGACATATACATCTCAAGAAGAATTATTAGAAAAACTCGAGGCGGATAATGAAAAAATTCAGTGTGTGGTGAGTAGAGGTATATCTGAGAGTCACGTTGATTTTGGACAAACACAATCGCCAGAACTTTCAGATTATGCTGATGGAGTTGATGTAATTGAATTTTTGACAAAAATTAACTAAATAATTTATCATTTTGATAATACATTTGTATCAGATTATTAGCACCTTTGTGGTGTTTTTTCTATTCAATATCTGAATACGATTGAGCATACAAATTTTACTATTTTAATAACAATAAAAGTTACCGATGAAAAAGCACAATTTTAGCGCTGGACCCTGTATTTTACCACAAGAAGTTTTTAAAGAAGCTTCACAAGCTATATTAGATTATAATGATTCTGGTTTATCCGTCATTGAAATCTCACATCGTAGTAAAGATTTTGTTGATATTATGGAAGAAGCTCGCAGTCTGGCACTAGAATTACTCGGGTTAGAAGGAAAAGGATATAAAGCCCTTTTCTTACAAGGAGGTGCCAGTACTCAATTTCTTATGACAGCATATAACCTGCTGCAAACCAAAGCTGGATATATTAACACAGGAAGCTGGAGTGATAAAGCTGTTAAAGAAGCAAAGTTATTTGGAGAAGTGTTAGAAATTGCCTCGTCAAAAGATGCAAATTATAACTACATCCCAAAAGGTTATGAAGTGCCTGGTGATTTAGATTATATACACTGTACAAGTAACAATACCATTTTCGGAACACAAATCAAAGATTTCCCGACTTCAAATATCCCATTGGTTTGTGATATGAGTAGTGATATCTTTTCAAGACAATTGGATTTTTCTAAATTTAGTTTAATCTATGCCGGAGCACAAAAAAATATGGGCCCTGCAGGTACTACTCTTGTTGTAGTAAAAGAAGATATTTTAGGAAAAATAAATAGACAAATTCCTTCTATGCTTGATTATCAAGTACATATTAGTAAAGGAAGTATGTTTAATACGCCTCCAGTTTTTGCTGTATATACATCAATGCTGACCTTAAGATGGCTTAAAAACCTGGGCGGTATTGCAGCTATGGAAGAGCTAAATGAGAAAAAAGCTAAACTGATCTATTCTGAGATTGATGTAAATCCTTTATTTAAAGGTTTTGCAGCAAAAGAAGATCGTTCAAATATGAATGCTACATTTACTTTAATTAACGAAAATCTTAAAGAAACCTTTGATACCATGTGTAAAGAAGGAGGAATTAATGGAGTAAATGGTCACCGAAGCGTAGGTGGATATAGAGCAAGCATGTACAATGCAATGACTATAGAAAGTGTTGCTGCCCTTGTAGATATAATGGGAGATTTAGAAAGAAAAGCATAAACAAAATTGTTAAGGTTAGTTACAACTTAACATGAATAACTTATAATTTAATAATGAAAGTATTAGCAAACGACGGAGTATCACAAAGCGGTATTGATGCTTTAGAGAAAGAAGGTTTTGAAGTATTAACAACAACAGTTGCTCAAGATCAATTAGTGAATTTTATTAATGATAATGAAATATCAGTTTTATTAGTTCGAAGCGCAACTAAAGTAAGAACTGATATTATCGACAACTGCCCATCGCTTAAAATCATTGGTCGTGGCGGTGTAGGTATGGATAATATCGATGTAGCATATGCAAGAGAAAAAGGTTTGAGTGTAATAAACACCCCTGCAGCATCATCTGGATCCGTTGCAGAATTGGTTTTTGCTCACCTTTATGGTAGTGTACGTTTTTTACATGATTCTAACCGTAATATGCCATTAGAAGGTGATAGTAAATTCAAGAATCTTAAGAAAGCCTATGGCGGTGGTACTGAGCTAAGAGGAAAAACATTAGGTGTTATTGGTATTGGTCGTATTGGACAAGCAACTGCCAAAATTGCAATTGGTGTTGGTATGAATGTGATTGCTTATGATCCATTTATTGAAGAAGTAGATATTCCGTTAGAGTTTTTTGATGGTCAATCGCTAAACTTTAAGATCAAGACTGTTTCTAAAGAAGAAGTATTAAAAAATGCAGATTTCTTTACTCTTCATGTTCCTGCACAAAAGGAATATGTTATCGGTAAACCAGAAATAGAACAAATGAAAGATGGTGCAGGATTAATTAATGCTGCACGAGGCGGTGTTATCGACGAAGTGGCATTAGTTGAAGCTTTAGAAGCAGGTAAATTAGGTTTTGCAGGACTAGATGTATTTGAAAACGAACCCAGCCCTGCTATTAAAGTATTAATGAATAACAAAATATCATTGACTCCGCATATTGGAGCAGCAACCGGCGAGGCTCAAGATCGTATTGGACAAGAACTTGCTGATCAAATTATTAGTATTTTAAAATAAAAGACTATTCACAAAATAAGTAATACCGCTCTATATCCAAGGGCGGTATTTTTTTGTTCAAAATTATCCAGGAATTGCATTTAATCTTTAAAAATTACATTTCATCTGTTTTTTCATGAAATAAAACTATGGTATATGGATTTCTTAAAAAGAAAAGATGTAAATTTAAGTTCCTTTAACTAAAAAAATAAAAATCATGTCTGGAATTTTAGATCTTTTAAATAGCCCAATGGGTAAACAAATTATTAGTGGTGTAAGCTCACAAACAGGGCAATCCGCTGACAAAACCGGAAGCCTTTTAAATATGGCCATGCCTGTATTAATGGGAGCTATGCAAAGAAATGCTGCTACTCCTGAAGGAGCTTCTGGGTTATTAAATGCATTGTCTAGTAAGCATTCAGGAGGAATTTTGGATAATTTAGGAGGTTTATTTGAAGGTGGTGTAGATCAAAGTGTTACCAATGATGGTGCCGGAATTCTAGGACATATTCTTGGAGGAAAACAACCTGCCGTAGAGAGTGCTTTGAGCCAAAAATCAGGAATAGATGCAGGTTCTGTTGCCGAAATATTAAAAGTAGCTGCCCCAATTCTTATGGGTGCTTTAGGTAAACAGGCTACACAAAATAATGTAAGTGATGCTAATGGACTGGCTAGCTTACTTGGTAATATGTCTGGAGCTCCGCAAGGATCAAAACAACAGTCATTAATAGAAACTTTTCTTGATGCCGATGGTGATGGTAGTGTTCTTGATGATGTAGCAGGTATGTTATTAAGCGGTAGCGGAAGCAAAAAAGGAGGCCTTGGCGGTTTGCTTGGAGGTCTTTTTGGAAAATAATTACAATCCTAAATAATGGTTAAAGCCGAAGAAGATTCTTCGGCTTTTTTGTATTTTACTTGTTGGGATGATAAAAAAAGTATTTTATATAGTAACCTTTGGAGTATTACTCTATAGTTGTGCAACAACAAAAGATAGAAATATTGCTCAGTATTTTAATCATGATAAAAATGATACGATACGAATAGCTAATGATAGCCTTGAGTATGAAATACTTATTATAGAACCCGGATTTAATGCATGGCTAGTAACACAAAGACCTAGAGGCTACTATTCTGAAACCTTTTTGGAAATCAGGAATAGACAATATGTAGTTGAGTATAATCAAAGAGTCTCTCAACCCATACGTTTCGATCCAAACCTATATATTCAATACATCAATTACGAGCCTCATATTCATTATGGGTACGAGGTAAATTATCTATTGTATAATTATTTTTTGTTTTTTGAACAACGGTATAGGCAACGTTTTCTTGTAAGTCGTGGGAGAAGGTTTTGATTTGAATAGTTTTTAATTGTATTTTTGCGCCATGCAAAAATTCAAAGATCGCTGGGAAATAAAATCTAGCTGGCAATTAATCTTTCCGATACTCGGATTACTAAGTGTACTGTTTTCTTCTTATTTGATAAGCAAAAAAATCATGACATTTATTGAAATTAGTCAAACAGATGTTGCATATATTGGTATGCTTTCTGCACTAATCGGTTTTTTCTCAGTTCTTTTGGTGTCAATAACCTTGAAGCTTTTCAATATTCTTGAACCTAAGTGGCAAGTCACCTATCGCTGGGAGCTTATTGCTATATTTATAGTATTTGCAATTACCGGATCAACAGCGGCTAGAATTTCTGATCCTATGATTTCTTTTTTAGGAATTCATAGTGAAACTACAAGCGGCTGGATATACTGGCCCACGCGTATATTATTTGTATTTCCAATATACCAAATACTGCTCCTTATCGTAGGGTGGTTATTTGGTCAATTCAAATTTTTCTGGAATTTTGAAAAGAAAATGTTAAGTAGAATGGGGTTTTCACGTCTTTTTATGGATTAAGATACATCTGCATCTATAATATCTTTTACCGTTTCTTTTTTGAACACATAAGTATATAACCACATTATAGTAAAAGTGGGTATAATATCAAAACCTGGTAATGCTTCTTCGACCAATGTAAAAACACCAGCAGCTTTACCAACATTACCCTTATACATCTTTGTCATTAGCCAACCGGCAAGAGGAGCCCATATAACATCTCCAAATTCGCCAACTCCGGGTATAATATACGTTACCATACCTAGGCCGTCAAAAAGTAAGCTTAATCCAAGTTTTTTATATTTATCATTTACCATATTAAATTATTTGGGGTTTGTATCGAATAAAGCAAATAGTGTTCCAAAATAAGTTACCCCAAATCTGCCGTAATCAATCTTAAAAACTCCGTTCTGGTTTCAATTTTTTCAAATTGTCCTCTAAAACCTGAAGTCGTTGTTACCGAATTTTGTTTTTGTACACCACGCATCATCATACACATATGTGAAGCTTCAATAACTACCGCTACTCCTTTTGGTTTCAAAGTATCATTTATACATTCTAAGATATCATGAGTAAGGCGCTCCTGAACCTGCAATCGTCGTGCAAAAATGTCTACCACTCTGGGTAATTTACTTAATCCAACTATATGACCATTAGGAATATAAGCGATATGGGCTTTACCAAAGAATGGCAACATATGATGCTCGCATAAAGAATACAATTCAATATCCTTAACTATTACCATATCATCATATTCTTCTTTAAACATGGCACTTTTTAGTACCTGTTCTGGATCTTGATGATACCCTTGCGTCAAAAACAGCATAGCCTTAGCAGCGCGTTCAGGTGTTTTTTGTATTCCTTCTCTTTCTATATCCTCTCCTAGATCACCAAGTATAGATTCAAAATGCTCTCTAACATCATCAGTAACCTTTATATTATACTCTTCAAAGTTTTTATATGGCATATCACTTAATTCTGTAATTCTTCTTTTAATTTAGCCTTAAAGGTAGTATATAATTTATTAAGCTTTGGATTAATGACAAACTGGCAATATCCTTGACTACTATTCTGATTATAATAATTTTGGTGATAATCTTCAGCATTATAGAAAGGTCCCAATTCTGTAATTTCTGTAACAATGGGACTATCAAATATGTCCTGCTTTTCTAATTCTTCTATTAGAGCCTCTGCAACCGTTTTTTGTTCTTCATTCGCATAAAAAATTGCACTGCGATATTGTGTACCTCGATCAGCTCCTTGTTGATTTAATGTGGTTGGATCATGGGTAGCAAAAAAAATCTCCAGTAACTCTTTAAAACTAATCAAACCAGGATTGTATTTGATTTTAATTGCTTCAGCATGACCTGTTCTTCCGGTTGTAATCTCCCTGTAGGCTGGATTTTTTATAGTACCCCCGGTATATCCCGAAATTACTTGACTAACGCCTTCTAGACGTTGAAAAACAGCCTCTGTACACCAAAAACAACCTCCGGCGAGTATAGCCTCTTCTATAATATCTTCTTTCATTACAATTTTTTAACCGTATTTATAGAACTAAAATACGTATATAGTAAAATCTCAATACTTTTTTAACGTTTCATTAGCACCTATAGTTCGATATATAAACTTAGACCAATATCTTGGGGATTCTTTGGATATTGACTATTTTCACTGCTTATAAACTTGAAAAATACATGATCAAAGCAAAAAACATCCATAAATATTATGGTGATTTACACGTTCTTAAGGGTGTAGATTTGCATATTAAAAAAGGGGAAATTGTTTCTATTGTAGGAGCATCGGGAGCCGGAAAAACCACATTGTTACAAATTTTAGGCACACTAGATCGAGCCAATACAATTAATGAAAGTCTTTTAACAATAAACGAGGCCAGCATTGATAAGCTTTCGCAAAAGCAGCTTTCAAAATTTAGAAATGAACAACTTGGATTTATTTTTCAGTTTCATCAATTATTACCAGAGTTTACCGCTTTAGAAAATGTATGTATTCCGGCTTTTATAAAGAAAACACCAAAAGCTAAAGCCGAAAAAAGAGCCAAAGAATTGTTAGATTTCTTAGGGCTTTCGCACCGATATGACCATAAACCAAATGAATTATCAGGAGGAGAACAACAGCGAGTGGCTGTTGCAAGAGCATTAATCAATAATCCAAAAGTGATTTTTGCCGATGAACCCTCTGGAAACCTTGATAGCGAGGCTGCAGAAAATCTGCATAAATTGTTTTTTAAACTTAGAGATGAGTTTGGACAAACTTTTGTGATTGTAACTCATAATCAAGAATTAGCTGACATGGCAGATCGAAAATTGGTAATGGTAGATGGTAAAATAATTGGATAAAACAAGTGAAAAAACTAGATATACTAGACCTCAAAGGCTTTCTTGACGAAAAAGCTTCTTTTTACGAACAACCAAAATTTATAGAAACAGATCCCATACAAATCCCCCATTTGTTTACACAAAAAGAAGATATTGAAATCTCAGGTTTTTTAACAGCTACAATTTCCTGGGGAAATCGTAAAAGTATTCTAACCAATGCGCATAAATTGATGGGACTTCTTGGAAATACTCCTTACGATTTTGTTATGCATCATACAAAAACAGACTTAGAACGGTTAGAAGGGTTTGTGCATCGTACGTTTAACAGTATTGATCTGTCATACTTCATTATAGCACTAAAAGAAATTTATACCAATCATGGTGATATGGAAAGTTTTTATGCGCAGTTTAGTACAGAAAATAATTTTCAAAATGCGATCCATCACTTTAAGAAAGAATTTTTTTCACTTCCTCATCTAACTAGAACAGAGAAGCATATAAGCGATCCGTATAAAAATTCTGCCGCCAAAAGAATTAACATGTTTTTGAGGTGGATGGTGAGGGATTCTAAAGCTGGTGTTGATCTTGGGATTTGGAAGAACCTCTCTCCTTCTCAACTGTCTTGTCCATTAGATGTTCATTCTGGTAATGTTGCACGCAAACTTGGATTACTTAAACGAAAACAAAATGATGGTAAAGCTTTATCAGAATTAGATGAAAAGCTAAGAAAACTAGATCCTATTGATCCTGTCAAATATGACTATGCTTTATTCGGATTAGGAGTTTTCGAAAAATTCTAAAATCAGATATAAACAAAGTATAGAATACTGACCAGAACCATCAAAGTTAAACTTAGAAGTATTTTTTTTACTACCCAAATCATAGAAAAGTCCCGTAATCGAATTAATGCAAAAATCAAACCAATCCCAATCCCAGTAATACCATAAAATATTGGTATAATAAAATATAAAACACCATCAATACTATGTGGATGATCACTACCAAAAAAAGTAACGATTACAAATGCTAAGAGTAGACCAGTCAAAGTATATAAAAACAGTCCAATAAGAATTGATTTAAGAACCCCAAAAAAATGTCGCTTATTATATTTCTCTAGCATTTATTTTCTTTTTAATTGAGGAGCCCATAATTTGGTATCGATTTCCACATAACAAATATTAAATTTTCTTTTTAACCATTCCAATATTTGTTCAGGGTGTCTATATCTTTTACGTTCATTTTTATAATCACCATGCATGAGTGTGTTTCCTTCCTTATCAATAATATATAGATAGAAATTTTCTTGCATAGCTTTAATTAGTACTTGATTATATTCTCCTTCTTCTAATATAATCTCTAAATCTTTAGTTTTTATAATAGGCATTATTTTTCTACTTCTAATTACTTTCCTAGATGAAGATAGGAATATTTATTATATCATGGAGATATTATAAATTCACCAAGAAAATTAAAGACACTTAGATTCATTCTAAAGAATAATAATTCCTTTACATTCGAAACATTAAGATGATATTTCTTTAATAAACATAAAACATCTTCATAAAGTTATTACGGCACCTCTCGGAGTAAATTTGTAAAAAACGAAAACTCACCAATCATGAAAAATCATTTTATAATTACTGCAGTTGCATCGGCTTTGCTGTTTACATCATGCGATCTTGACGATTATACAGGTCCCGTAAAACCTCCAACAGGAAAAATTGAATTGAAAAACCATTCTGTTTCCCCGGTGCTATTAGAAAAAACTCCTGAATTTTCTGATATAGAAATCTACAACTTACTGTCATCCGAAGATACTTATATTCCAGATTTTACATATGGATCTATGGCAGATGGTGCAGGGTTATTAAAAAATAACGATGGGACTTTTACACTAATTAATAATATTGAAGCAGATTATTCTGTTGCTAGAATTACGCTAGATGAAACTTTCAAGCCCATAAAAGGGGAACACATTCTAAATGCCGTAGCAACAGCAAACACAGCTCAATGCTCTGGCTCCCTTATAACTCCATCGGTACATGGTTTTGGTCCATTATATCTTTCTGGCGGAGAATGGGGAGGAAACTCTAAAGGTGTTTTTGCAACAGATCCCTATAGAGATGCAACCGAAGCTTCAGTTCCTAGAATGTTACCCGCCATGGGTCAATGGTCTACAGAAAATGCTGTCGCACTGGGTATACGAGCATATTCAGGAAAAACTGTTGTCTTTATTGGAGATGATAATAGTAACAATGAAATCCCATCTGGACAACTAGGTATGTATGTTGGACGACATGGTGATTTAGAAGGAGGTAAACTATATGGGCTAAAAGTTACTTCACCAGGAGTTACTTATGAAATGGATATGGAAGAAGGAGTCGCATATGATATGGAGTTTGTTGAATTAAAAGAAAGAGAGATTGATTTATTAGATGCCGAAGCTAAAGAAAAACGCATAATGGGGTTCTCTAGATTAGAAGATATCGATTGGAGAAGAGGTGCCCGAAAAAACAATCAGGAAGTTTATTTTGCCGTAACAGGAAGAGATAAACCAGGATTAATCGGAAAAGGTACGCGCTCCGGAAGAATCTATAAAGTAATTCTTAACCCAAAAAACCCTCAAGAACCTGGTAAAATAATTTGTATTCTTGATGGTGATAAAGAAGGTGGTATTGCTGAAGCTTTTCATAGCCCAGACAACATTTTGGTAACCGAAAACTACGCATATATTCAAGAAGACCCTAACGGGATTCAGGACTTTAAACCAGCTGCGGCTCACTACTCTAGATTATATCAATACAACTTAAATACCGGAGAATTAAAAACGGTATTAGAATGTGATCAGCTCAAGGCCGAAGCCCAAGGATACGGTCCCGCAAATAGAATCTGGGAGATCACTGGTATGATTGATATTTCAGAAACTATCGGAGTAGATGAAACTTTTCTTATGATAACTCAAAATCATGGTTGGGAACGAGCGGATGGTACACCATTTACAGATCCAACAGCTAATCCTGATATTGCCAACAGTCGCAAAGAAGGAAGTATGTTGTATGTAATAAAAGGATTAGAAAGGTAAAGCATATATGATCATTTCAATTTCAATCAATACTAAAGAGGTTTATTTCGCGATAAGCCTCTTCATTATATTAAGTTTAATTGCTTCTTGTTCTTCGGATAAAGTAGAAAAAAGTAAAAGAGTTCCATCGAATGCACTAATGAAAGAGCAATTTATCAAGGATATTTCTATGTCTATTGCGTCTTTAGATAGTGCAACGGCTAATATGGATAAAGTTTGTGAGTATTATGTAACATCTCGTAAATATTTCAAAAAAACCGAACCTATTTTATCTTTTCTCGACACCGAAAATTATGGGTTTCTAAATCAACCTAATATTACCAAAATTGAAGAAGAAGATTTTACAGACATTAAAATCAAAAAACCTAGTGGATATCAAGTTTTAGAAGAAGAAATTTTCGCAGAAGAATTAGATTCTTTGAACGTAATAAAACATTTGAATTTGGTGTCTAACCGATTAAAACTAATCAAAGAGAATATTAGTTTTAGTCACCTAAAGTCTTATCATTTCTTATGGTTGTTTAGAAAATCATTTATAAGAATTGCTCTCACAGGAATTACAGGCTTTGATTCTCCTGTTCTGGAAAATTCATTAGAAGAATCTAAAATAGTATACCAAAGTCTAAAAACTTATCTGTCAATTTTCGAAAATAAATTTGAAAACAAAGCACTTTATGAAGATTTGAAAATAGAAATAGATCAATCCATCGAAGACTTAAATGGAGATTTTAATTCTTTTGACCGATATCATTTTATTAAAAACCACACACACAAACAACTAGATTTGTGGAACCAGATTGTTGCCGATTGGAATGTACGTTTTCCGTTCGAGCTGGCTATAAAAAATGATGCAACCTCTCTATTTGAATCCAATACATTTAATTTAACGTATTTTTCAGACAGAAATTCTGGAAAAACTACTCCAGAGAGAATAGAATTAGGGAAAAAACTATTTAATGATGCCCGACTTTCTTCGAGCAAAAAAATAAGTTGTGCTACATGTCATCATTCAAACAAAGCATTTACAGATGGATTGAAAGTAAGCAAGGGAGTAACTCGTAATGCACCCACACTACTCTATGCCGCGCTTCAAAAAGGATTCTTTTATGACAAAAGAGCAGGAAGCCTTGAAGGCCAAATCATTGCTGTAGTAAAAAATAAAAATGAATTTCATTCGGATTTAGAAACTTTAGAAAAAGCTGTACGCAATGATAGCACGTATATACATGACTTTTCTATATCTTATCCCAATAAAGGAATAACAAATGTAGAAATTAGGAATGCCATAGCTAGTTATATTAGAAGCTTAACACCTTTTAACTCAAAGTTTGATCGAAACATTAATAATAAAGAAAGATCACTTACACAAAATGAAATTAATGGCTTCAATTTATTTAATGGTAAAGCCAAATGTGCAACTTGCCATTTTGCTCCTGTATTTAATGGCACTGTACCTCCTGATTATAAAGAATCGGAGATTGAATTAATTGGAGTGCCAGAAGAAAATGATACTATACATGCCAAAATAAGTAGTGATTTAGGAAGATACTACGTGTATAAAACTCCAGAAAGAAAACACTTTTTTAAAACGTCTACGGTACGAAATGCAAATATAACAAGTCCATACATGCATAACGGAGTTTTCAATACCCTGAAAGAGGTTATGAATTTCTATAATCGCGGCGGTGGAGCAGGAATTGGTATTCATCAAAAATTACAAACCTTACCACCTGTTAAACTAAATTTGACCGATCAAGAAATTAACGACATTATTGATTTTATAAAATCTCTTGAAGACAAAGATCTATAATAGATAAGTAATAGTTAAATATAAATGAATAGCCAAAAAAACACCAATACACAGTATTGTATAAGATCATGTCGTTCTTACTTAAAACATATAGCGGCTACTTTTATAATGGTTTTATTTTAAACATATTACGGTTATTCCATAATTCACTATATTAAAGATAATTAGCAATCTGTATTTGATAATTTTTTGTTAATTTTATTAAGAATTGATATAATCCACAAATCAATTCTTTGCAATAGAATGATAACAGCTGCTATACCAACAAACGAAAGATTTAGATTACAAGCCTTAAAATCATTGAATATTTTGGACACAGAATATGAAAAAGAATTTGATGATATTACGAGTTTGGCAACGTTTATATGCGGTACTGAAATCGCTTTAATATCACTTATTGATAAAGATAGGCAATGGTTTAAGTCCAAACAGGGGTTAAAGGTTTCAGAAACTCATAGAGATTTTTCTTTTTGTGCTCATGCGATCCTCGATCCAGAAAACCCTTTAATAGTAAATGATGCCAGAAAAGATGAACGTTTTCGCGATAATCCTTTCACTCAAAAAGATAAGATTGGGATTTTTTATGCAGGTATACCGTTGGTCGATAAAAATGGATTTGCCTTAGGAACCCTATGTGTTATAGATAGTAAGCCCAAAGAACTTTCTGAACGACAACTTGAATCGCTAAAATCCTTGGCCAATCAAGTCACTATTCTTTTTGAACTCAATAAGAAAAATAATGATCTTGAAAAATTTCAACGTAAACTAAAGAGAAGAAATGAATCTTTGAAAGATTTTGCCAGAGTAATATCACATGATCTGAAAATGCCATTAGCAAATATTATTTCTACAACGGATTTATTAAAAATAATCCTTAACGGAAAACTAGATAAAGAAAGTATGGAGTATTTTGATTATATCAAAACTTCTTCATTTTCTATGAGTAATTATATTAGTGATGTTCTGGGCCATTATGAAAGTGAAAGTTTAATTAATAATAAACCGGAAACGTTTTATTTAAATGATTTCTTAAAAGAAATTGTTGCATTATTAAGTATAAAACCTGATTTTACTATACATTATCCAGAAAACAACCCTATATTAGAGTGTAATCGATTAGCTTTAAAACAAATTTTTTTCAATCTAATCGGGAACAGCATCAAGTATAATGACAAAGATCAAATAGTCATTTGTATTGAGGCAAACGAAGATGAAAAGTTCTATTATTTCAAAATTACTGATAATGGAATGGGCATTCCAAAGGATGAAATCGATACCATTTTTGACCTATTTACAACAGCAAACATGGTAGATAGAAACGGTAATAAGGGTAATGGAATTGGATTATCAACCGTAAAAAAACTGGTTGAAAAGCTTAATGGAACTATTAACGTAACCTCTCAAGAAAAGGTACAGACTACATTTGATTTTTGTATTCAGAAGCCAATTTAGTTTTATTTGGTCTTCATTGTTTTTATGCACGCTTCTGCACATTTTTCACCATCAATTGCAGCCGAAATTATTCCTCCAGCATATCCAGCTCCTTCTCCGCAGGGATACAATCCTTTAATTTGAATATGTTCTAATGTTTTCCAATCTCGGGGTATTCGAACTGGCGACGATGTTCGAGATTCTGGTGCATGTACAACTGCTTCATTTGTTAGATAGCCTTTCATGCTCTTATTAAACTCCTTAAAGCCATACTTCAATGTTTTATGAATAAACTCTGGAAATACACTTTTCATATCTGCAGAAGTCAAACCCGGTTTATAGGATGTTAGCGGAAGATTTGTGGATACTTTTTCATCTACCAGATCAACCAATCGTTGTGCTGGAACCTTTTGAGTTTCTCCTCCTATATGCCATGCTTGTTGTTCTATACTTTTTTGAAAATGCATTCCCGATAGCGGACCATACTTTTCAAAAGGTTTAAAATCTTCTAATCGCAGTTCTACAACAATTCCACTATTAGAAGTAGGTTGATCTCTTTTAGAAGGTGACCATCCATTAGTAACTACCTCGCCAGGACTTGTTGCACAAGGTGCAATTACGCCTCCCGGGCACATGCAAAAAGAATATATCCCTCGACCATCTACTTGTTTTACAATACTATATGGTGATGGTGGCAAATATGGGCTCCTGATATCGCATTTATATTGAATCTGGTCTATCAATTGCTGAGAATGCTCTACACGCACTCCCAAAGCAAAAGGTTTTGCTTCAATTTCAATTTTCTTTTGATAAAGGAGTTCAAAAATATCTCTGGCAGAATGGCCTGTAGCCAATATTACTTTATTAGTTGCTATCGTACTCTTATTATGCAATGTTACTCCATTGATCTCAGAATTCTTGATGATCAAATCAATAACACGAGTCTCAAAATGAATTTCTCCACCTGTTTCTATAATTTTTTCGCGAATAGCGGCTATAATTCCTGGCAATTTGTTGGTTCCTATGTGCGGATGCGCTTCTACCAAGATCTGATCTGTAGCCCCAAAACCTACTAAAAGCTCTAAAATACGCTGTACATCTCCCCTCTTCTTTGATCGCGTATATAACTTGCCATCGCTATACGTTCCTGCTCCACCTTCTCCAAAACAATAATTAGAATCTTCATTGACGATATGATCTCTATTAATTGCTTTAAGATCCCGTCGCCGGTTTCTAACATCTTTTCCACGTTCTAAAACGATTGGTTTATATCCAAGTTCTATACAACGCAGCGCGGCAAACAATCCTGCCGGACCTGCTCCAATTATTACAACTTCTGAAGCACTTGAAACATTTGGGTAATCTGGTAGTTTTATAGGTTGATCTGTGAAATCTTCCTGTACAAATACTTTTATCTTTAAGTTTATCTTAATAGCTCGTTGTCTGGCATCTATAGAACGTTTAAGAATCTGTATATGTCTAATTTCATCTATTGGGATACCATTTTTTTTTGCTACACCTATTTTCAATTTTTCTTGATGGGCAGCAACTTCTGGAGGAACTTGTATTGTAAATTCGTATTGCAATTTTGCGTAAGATTTCTAATTATAAGGCGAAGATACGATAATCTTTATTTCAAAAGTGTGTGTTAAAATAACAGAATATAAATAAAGTTTAACCGTTTATTAAGGTAATAGTTTTATATATTTGAATTAAACAAACCTTAAATTTAGAATTATGAAAAAGCTTTTTTTATTGGCTATTGCGGTAATCAGTTTTTCGTTATCTTCTCAGGCACAAAATGTTAAGTTTGGTTTCAAGGGAGGACTTAACCTGGCCGACGTTGATTTTGAAGTTGCTGGAGTTGATCCTGATTCAAGAACGGGATATCATATAGGTGCGGTTCTTCAACTTGGACTTGCCGATACGTTTGCTATACAGCCAGAATTATTATACTCTACGCAGGGTACAGATATTTTTGACGTTGATTACTTAAACATTCCAGTATTGGCTAAGCTCAAATTTGCTAAGATTTTTAGTGTTGAAGCTGGACCACAATTTGGTTTTGTAGTAAATGATGGTGTTAAAAATGCTTTTTTCTCAACTTTAGAGTCAGAAAGCTTTGATATTAGTGGGGCTGTTGGTGCAGGTGTCGAATTTGGGCCAGTATTTGGTCAAATACGCTATAATTTTGGATTAACAGATGTTGTAGATGGTTTTGACGGAAAAAATAAGGCATTCCAAATATCTGTAGGATACTACATATTCTAAAAAGATATATATTTCTTAATAAAAAAAGCGGAAGGTATACCTTCCGCTTTTTTTATAGCCCAAAGGTTTGTTAAAGTTAGTTTTTAGAACAAAAACCTTATGTAGCTTTATCCGTACCAGTATTTCACACATTTATAAATCAATGTACTAGTTGTTATCCCCTATTATCAATGAAACCCACTCGGAAACGTAGAATTATCAATTTTTTAACAACGCTTAATTTAAAAAGTTATAAGAGAAATAATACCCTTACATCATATGATGTATATAAACAAACAACTCAGCTAAGAGTATCAATTTTTTCTCTTATTAAAGATAGTCTTCTTATAGCACTTGGAGTAGTCTCAGCTGCCTTTGGACTTGAAAGTTTTTTATTACCAAATATGTTTATAGATGGTGGAGTTACCGGAATTTCTCTGTTGATTTCAGAAATAACCTCACTCCCACTTTATATTCTTATTTTGCTAATTAATATACCATTTATACTTCTTGGACTTAAAGTGATTGGACAAAGGTTCGCAATTCGGGCTACTATTGCCATTCTTGCACTTGCAATTACCCTTTTTGTTTTTGATTTTCCAGAAGTAACCCAGGATAAACTATTAGTATCTGTTTTTGGAGGTTTTTTTCTTGGGGCAGGTATTGGGCTTTCTGTTCGTGGTGGGGGTGTCCTTGACGGGACTGAAGTCCTTGCTATTTTTATGAGCAGAAAATTAGGAACCACTGTTGGTGATGCTATAACGATTATTAACATTGTTATTTTTTTGGCAGCCGCGTATCTATTGTCGGTTGAAACTGCCTTATATTCTATGTTAACCTATTTATCGGCATCAAAAACCCTTGATTTTGTAATCGAAGGTATAGAAGAATATACAGGAGTAACGATCATTTCTGAACGAAATGATGAAATTATAGAAATGATAACCCATAAAATGAGACGAGGGATAACTATTTACCAAGGTAAACAAGGATATGGAAACCATGGAAAGAGTATGAATCAAATTGATATTATATACACAGTAATAACTCGACTTGAAATTAGTAAACTTAATACCGAAATTGAAAAAATTGACCCTGACGCTTTTGTAATCATGCACAGTATTAATGATACCCGTGGGGGTATGATCAAAAAACGCCCCATATAGTGATAAAAGAAATTGTAGTTTTACACATAAGATTTTTGATTTGAGAATTTGTATTTCGTAATTCATATACCTTATATTTACACAAACATTAAATAGGAATGCAGTTTAAACATCCCGAATTTCTCTACGCACTTTTTGCTCTAATCATTCCTATTCTGGTTCATTTGTTTCAACTACGAAAGTTTCAAAAAGTAGCTTTCACCAATGTTCAATTTTTAAAAGCGGTTACGATACAAACTCGTAAAAGTTCAAAACTCAAGAAATGGCTTACTCTTCTTGCTCGTTTATTGGCATTAGCGGCTATAATCATAGCATTTTCTCAACCCTTTTTAGCTTCAGATGAAATTGTAGGTAAGAAGAGTGAAATTGTTATATATCTTGATAATTCGTTTAGTATGCAAGCCAAAGGTTCTAAAGGACCTCTTTTGAAACGTGCAGTTCAGGAAATTCTTAGTGACATACCCGAAGAAGAAACCATATCACTTTTTACGAATACTGAAACATTTACTAAAATTACCAAAAAGGATATTCAAAATGAGTTGCTACAGTTAGACTATAGTTCTAACCAACTACCTTATAATGCGGCATACTTAAAAGCCAAACAATTGCTTAGCAAATCTCCAGAAACTATTAAGCGTATTATTATGGTTTCTGATTTTCAACAAAAAGAGGATGTATTTGTATTACCAACAGACACAGATACAAAAACCAACCTAGTACAATTACAACCAGTTACTAGGCAAAATATAGCTCTGGATAGCTTGTATTTGCTACGAAACCCCAATAATGACTTAATGCTTCAAGTTATTTTGAGTAATTCTGAAGCTAATCTTGAAAATGTATCTGTGGCATTGTATAATGATGATCAATTAATTGGAAAGACTTCAGTTTCGATTCCTAAGAACAGTAAAACTAATACAGAGTTTCGCCTAGCTGAAAACACAAAAATTAATGGGCGAATTATTATTGAAGATCCGGCAATTACTTTTGATAATTCAAGATACTTTACTATTAATACTCCTGAAAAAATAAAAGTTGTTGCTATAAATGAAGCTAGTGATAATTTTATTAAAAACATCTATACATCAGATGAGTTTTTATTAATTAGTAATTCTATAGAAACACTTAATTATAATGATATTAGTGATGCCAATTTGGTTGTGATTAATGAAGTTAAACAAATACCAATATCATTGATTAATGCTTTAAAACCTTTTATTAATCAGGGTGGAAATGTCTGTTTTATTCCTGCTATACAAGGAGATTTAGTTTCGTACCAACAATTTATCAATAGTTTTTCTAGAACTACCTTACTTGCAGAAAACACTCAGGAAAAAAAGATTACAAGTATAAATTTTTCTCATCCGTTATTTAAAGGGGTGTTTGATAAAAGGGTAGTAAATTTTCAATATCCGAAAGTAAATAGCTACTATCAAGCCAATGCGACAAATGTGATATTGTCTTTTGAAGATAACAGTCCATTTTTATATAAAACTAATGGTATCTATGTATTTACTGCGCCAATCAACAATGAGAATTCTAACTTTAAGAACTCTCCACTAATTGTCCCTACCCTATACAATATTGGAAAACAAAGTTTACAACACACCGATATATCATATACTATAGGCCAAACAAATTCATATGATATACCGATATCATTAGGTCAAGATGGTATTTTATCATTGGTCTCAGATGAGGAAAGCATTATTCCGTTACAACAAAATTATCCCAATAAAGTGCGCATAACTACTGGAGAGGTTCCTACCAAAGCCGGTATATATAAACTACAAGATAAAAAAGGTGCTATAATACAACATATAAGTTATAATTATAATAGTTCTGAAAGTAGTTTACTGTATTATGATCTTACTACAAATGCAGGTTATCAGGTCAACGAATCAATCACAGCACTTTTTGATCAAATAAAAGAAGAGACTAGTGTTAATGAACTTTGGAAATGGTTTGTTATTTTTGCCCTGATATTCCTATTAATCGAAATACTACTATTAAAATATCTGAAATGAACTTCTTACTAAAGGCTGCTACAGTAATAGATCCAAAATCACCTTTTCATAAAAAAACAGTTGATATACAGATCGAAAATGGCATTGTTACAGATATAAATACTTCTATTAAAGCTAAAGATAATAGCAAAGAAATACAATTAGAAAACCTCCATGTCTCTAGAGGATGGTTTGACAGCAGTGTAAGTTTTGGAGAACCTGGATACGAAGAAAGAGAGACCATTGAACATGGCCTTGAGGTAGCCTCCAAAAGTGGTTTTACGGGCATAGCACTAAACCCAAATACCCTTCCTATTACAGACACTAGTGCATCTGTGGGGTTCTTAAAAGGGAAAGCTCAACATAGTGCCGTAAAACTATATCCTATAGGAGCATTAACCGTGAAATCTGAGGGAGTAGATATGGCAGAGCTGTATGATATGAAACAAGCTGGTGCCATTGCTTTTGGGGATTATAAGAAATCAATACAAAACCCTAACTTGTTAAAAATTGCTCTTCTCTACGCTCAAAACTTTAATGGATTAGTCTTATCGTTTCCACAAGAAAATCATATTGCTGGTAAAGGAATGGTAAATGAAGAACAACAAAGTACACTATTAGGTTTAAAAGGAATACCAGCTCTTGCAGAAGAACTACAAGTTGCAAGAGATCTTTTTCTATTAGAGTACACGGGTGGTAAACTACATATTCCAACGATTTCTACAGCAAAATCAGTAGCATTGATAAAAGAAGCCAAAAACAAGGGTTTACAAATAAGCTGTAGTACAAGTATTCACAATCTACTACTTACTGATGCAGAATTGGTAAGATTTGATTCAAATTATAAAGTACTGCCTCCATTAAGAACTAAGACAGATGTTGATGCATTGCAACAAGGAGTAAAAGATGGCATTATTGATATGGTGACCAGCGACCACCAACCTATGGATATTGAACATAAAAATGTAGAGTTTGATAATGCAAAATATGGCACTATTGGTTTAGAAAGTGCATTTGGTACACTTAATACTATCTTTGGAGTTGAAAAAACAGTGTCAATGCTTACCAAAGGACGATCAGTTTTTGAGATCGAAAATGACACTATAGATATAAACAGTACAGCAGATTTATCATTGTTTAATCCAGAAGGAAATTCAACTTTTACTATAGATAATATACTTTCATCATCAAAAAATAGCGCTTTTCTTCAAAAATCAGTGAAAGGTAATGTGTTTGGTATCGTGTCAGATGGGAAAATAATACTCAAGTAAATTTATATACAGGGGCTAAACATGTTTATGCCTTTTTTAATAACAATAACAGAACACTTCGACAAGTCAGTGTTAATAAAATAATACATCAATCATGCAATCAGATTATGCAAAACAAGGAAAAACAGCGGCCATTGTTGCTTACATTACAATTATAGGTACCATTGTTGCTTTTTTTATGAATCAAGATAATAAGAACATGTTCGCCAGTTTTCATATTAGGCAAGCATTAGGAGTAAATATCTCGTTTTACATTTTGGGTGCTTTAGTTAGTATTTTTGATTCATGGGCTATTTCCTCAGCGTTTTACATATTTATTATTGTACTGTGGGTATTTGGTCTAATTACGGCAATACGAGAAGAACAAAAAACAGTTCCCATCCTTGGACCTTTATTTCAAAATTGGTTTAGTTTTATCAAGTAATTCCACCAAAATCATATATTTTTAAAAAGAATGCAAGCAAAATCACTGTCTTTACATCACATTATTAAAGAGCCCTCTATAAAAAAAGAAAATACTCCTGTTCTATTCATGTTTCATGGTTACGGGAGTGACGAAAATGATCTTTTTTCATTTGCCACAGAACTACAAGAAGAGCTATTTATAATTTCTGTTAGAGCTCCTTATCCTATGCAGCCTTATGGCAATGCGTGGTATGCAATTTATTTTGATGCGGCACAAGGAAAATTTAGCGATGATCAACAAGCGATAAAATCTAGGGATAAAATTGCTTATTTTATAGATGAGGCTGTAAAAGCATATGATCTGGATCCCAATAATGTAACATTACTTGGATTTAGTCAAGGAACAATCTTAAGTTATGCCGTAGCACTATCGTATCCGGAAAAAGTAAAGAATGTAATTGCATTAAGTGGATATCTCAATGAAGATATTCTTAAAAATGGATATGATGCTAATGATTTTTCAAAATTGAATATCTATTGCTCACATGGAAGTGTTGATCAGGTAATCCCCATAGATTGGGCACGAAAAGCTCCTGAGCGCCTTGCTGAAATAGGGATTGACACTAGTTTAAATGAATTTCCTGTAGGTCATGGTGTGGCTCCTCAGAACTTTTATCAATTTAAAGATTGGTTGAATAGTTTAATCTAATGTAACTTATTTAATTAACCTTTTGTTTAGTAAATCCCTTGCAATTTCTTTGTAAGACCTTCCAATTGGAAACACCCCACTGTCATTGGTTACACTATTATTATCAAAACGCTTTACCTGTGCAATGTTAATAATATACGAACGATGAATGCGGATAAAATCCTTGGGTGGTAACTTCATCTCAAATTCTGAAACAGACATAAGACTTATATGAGTTTCTTTTGTTGTAACAATTTTTATGTGGTTTTTAATGGCTTCAATTTGCAAAATGGTAGAGAAATCGATTTTTACAAAAGCCCTTTCCGATTTTACGAAAATATGATCTAATACTTCTGGGGTTTCTATAGCTATTTCAGTTTCATTCTTTTTAGTATTAATTTGTTCATCACCTTTATGAATTAACCGTTTTATACGTCCAATTGTTTGAAGAAACCTATTGAGACCAATAGGTTTTAGTAAATAATCAACCACTTCTAACTGAAACCCTTCGATCGCATATTCGCGATGAGCCGTGGTAAGCACAGTTAAGGGTTGTTTTTTTAGCATCTTCAACATAGAGAGCCCTGTCATTTTAGGCATTTGAATATCCAAAAATAGCACATCTACTTCTAAATCATCTATCATTAAAAATGCTTCAACGGCACTATGAAAAATACCGACGATCTTAAAATCAGGTACGTTTTCTAAGTGCTTGGCTATAACTTTCGTAGCCATTTCTTCATCATCAATAATTATACAGTTGATTTTTTGAGTCATACACTTTCAGATAATGTGATTTTCAAATTCACTTCAAACATTTCTCCTCTTTCAATATGTAATTCATGCCTTTCGGGATAAATCAATTTTAATCTCTTAGTAATGTTTTTCAAGCCAATACCCGACTTCAAATTACTATCAATTGACAATTCATTATATGTATTTCTAATCGTAAAATTTAAAGTATCCTCTACTATTTCTATTTTTAAATCTATTATAGATTTCCCTTCTTCTTTTGCGGGGCCATGTTTGAAGGCATTTTCAACAAAAGGTAATAAAATTAAGGGAGAAATATAGACATCAAAAGGGATCACAGACTTTTGATATGTAAAATCTAATTTTCGATCATATCGCAGTCGTTCCAACTCAATAAAATTTTCTAAATTATCAATCTCAGAAGCTATTAAAATCAGTTCAACATCGCTATCATAAAGTAAATATCCCAATATTTCAGAAAGCTTGATAATGGATTCTCCCGCACTTTTATTATTTGACAATACCATCCCATATATATTATTAAGGGTATTAAACAAAAAATGGGGCTGAACTTGGTTTTTTAAGAAGCGTAACTCAGCCTCTATTTTTTCTTGTAATAGGGTTTGATTACGCTGGCGCTCTTGTAAAAAGTTCTGAAAAAACTTTATCCCCAGCACTAAAGAAGTAATATATATTAGTTCTATACCCTTATAAATAAAACTGGCATGATCAGTATAATATCCAGTTTTGCTCAAAATAGTGGGATAAATGATCTCAAAATATAACAATAATAACATCCAACCAAAGATACCAGCCGTTATCGTTGTGGTTATTATAAACTTAAGATACAACTTTTTATACAAGTATTTTGGCATTAAAAAATATGCAATAAAATAAGCACAACCCATTTTAATCGGAAGCACTAATAATTCATGACAAATGCATTGCCAAATTGTTCTATCATAAACTGTAAAATAATTGGTCAGTATATATAAAACACTCCAAAAACTCCAGTATAGGAGATGTCTACCTATACGTTCTCGTGTCCAGGTATTATAAGTTTTCAACCAATTCATACTACTATATTACGACTAATTATGATCTATGACGTTAAAGAGTTCAATTTTCATGACTAAGGTTTAAAAAAAAAGGACGAACGACCCCTTAGCATATAAACATGTATTAAAACCGGAATCTAAGCAGTTTATCCTCAATTACATATCTTTAGAGTTGTCCGAATTCAGATTTATATCACTCGTCCTATTTCTCAAAATGGCATCACCTCTTACCCTACATTTGATGAAAACAATAAAATTTATTCATCATGAAAACGCATTTAACCTTAGTTTTAGTAGTTTTTTTATATACTGTAAGTTTTGCTAACGATAGCTTTAAAAACATAGTATTAGTTTCTTCAGAAAATAAGAATATAACACTTGATTATTTTGGTTTTGAAAGTATAGAAACCTCGCTAATCATCAAAGATCGATCAAACATAGTTTTGTTTAATGAAACTGCAAAAAAACCTGATCTTTTACAACAAAAATTTTCTTTAAATGAATTAAATGGAGATATGTTTATAATACGTATTGAAAATAAATACAAGAGTATAGAGGCAACATATAAATATGATGGAGAAACAGCAATGGCCCAGGGACATCCAAATGAAATTTTTAAGCCTATTTTCATTAAAAAAGAAAAAGAGGTCTTACTATATGTACTAAATTCATTACAAAGAAAGGTGGTTATTGATATTGTTGATGAGTATGGAAATACTTTGGTTTCAAAAATTGTATCATCCAAATCCGTGATCAAAAAATTATTCGATTTTTCATCCTTTACCTCAAAAGCGAAAATACGAGTAAGTAATGGCGAGTATTTTGTTCAAGAATTTAATTTTTAGTGTAGTTTAACTCTGTTTTTAAGAATGAATTTGCCTTTAAACTTCATCTATCATTCTTATATCAGATTAAGAAATAATATTAGAATTTAGAACTAAGCTTATTTATTAATAATTATGATATAGACAACACAAACAAAACTCTTAAAATACTCATAATTAATAACTTGAAATTGAATTTATCTGATTTTTAAATTATATTTAAGAAGTAAAACTTCAACTTAAATATACTATAACATGAAAAAATTCAATGCATTAATTGCACTCATGCTATTATTGAGTGTTTTTTTTGTTGCATGTGAGCAACAAGACACCGAATCAACAATAAATCAAGATGTACCAGATGAGGTACTCAATGCGCTAAAAGCTTCAGGATTTAATGTTACAGATCAACCCCCAATTGAATTTAAAAATGGCTACCTTGTAGAGGGTGACATTTATCTTCCACTTGCAGACATTATGAGTCCGAGTAAAAAAGGTGATGGTATTACCATTTCTCAGAAACAATACAGCACCAATAACCTTGTTGCTACTAATGGAAGTAGGAATATCACTGTATTTGCCAGAGAAGGTGGGCGAGCCGGATTCGATGCTGTTACTTCTACCGCAATAGACATGGCTATTGATCGCTATAACGCTGAGGAACTAGAGATTACTTTTGAAAGAGTAAACAGTGTAAGAAATGCCGATATTGAAATTACAAGATTAAACTTTTTCTTTGAACTTTTTGGCATTTTAGGTTCTGCGGGATTCCCTACGGATGCAGGTGATCCATTTGATGACATTTCGTTAAGTGGAGTGTTAAATGCAAATTTTGGTATCTCTACTGAAGGTATTGCAACAATTGTAGCTCATGAGTTAGGTCATTGTATTGGTTTTAGACATACAGATTTCTTTGACAGAAGTATTTCTTGTGGTGGAGATCCAGTTAACGAAGGTGAAGGTGATGTTGGTGCTAATCTTATACCCGGTACTCCTGAAGGAGCTACTCTTGAAGCTGCATCTTGGATGTTATCTTGTACAGATTTAGGTGATCGACCTTTTAATGAAGATGACATTACTGCACTTAACTTCCTGTATTAATATTAGATATGGAAAATAAGGCAAGGTTTCTTGGATAGAGATCAAGTAAAAAAGAAAAAGCCTTATAAGTTCTTAAAGAACTTATAAGGCTTTTTTATTCTTAATATACATCCTTATCCCGCAGGACTAAATCTTCTTTTAATTTTCTGATCTAGTACTTTGTGTATTAGCTTTTTGATATCGTCATTAGTTTTTCGTCTTACTACAGCTATTAAGTTGATAAAATTTATAGGTATAATCGTAAGTACTCCTCTATTGCATTCTTCATCCTTTATTCTGTCAACAAAATACTTAACATAAGCATTGTTTTTATTCGAATGAGAAAATTTCTTTTTTGTTTCCTCAATTTCAGGTAATGAGAAAGAAATTTCTATAACATCTTTTTTCACCTCGTTTAAATGAAAAAGGTCTATAATTTTGTTTTTTGCATTTATCACGCTATCACTACTTCTACGGGTGGGTTTTGGATATACATATCGCCAATATTTACACGCCGCGACATATACTATTGGATTCATGGTTACGCTTACCATGTACACTTTTTTAGATAAGTTTTTCAACTTAGTTTTAATCATGGTATTCATAATGATACTTTTTGGAAAATATGAACCGCGCTCCTCTCCTATTACTCCGATACCCGGTCTAACGTATAAATTTTTTGGAATGTTTGGGTCCTGACAATACATAAAATAAGCGAGACCTATATCTTTACCATTTTTTTTCATGATATAAACGTCCATCTTTTCCAGTTTAGAAAACATTTTTCTAAAATCTGTAAGAGATACTTCGTCGCTAATTGCATTTTTAAATAGGGTAAAAAGCCTATTTTCAAAAGAAGAATTCTCTTCAATCTTCACAACTTTGTGATGTTCAAGCTTTGTCATTATTTTGGGTTTATTGGGGTGATGTAGACATTCTAAAATATTAGTTAGAAATCGTACAAATATTTTTTACAAATTTAATTGTTTTGTAAGCTTAAAAATGTAGTTTTACGCAATTAAATGACATGTTAACGCCTTGTTAATTTTTAAAATGTAATTCCTTAATAAACAATAGCTTAAACACATAAATAGTATCCAGAATACGGTTTTAACTTACTAATTTTGATGGTATTACATGTTATCTCAAAGTATCATCTTTCATACCTAAAAAATTGAGAATACGTAATTTAATTTGTTAATTATTTACTAAAAATAAAATCTACTGCAGTTCTTTTGAGGATATATTATTGCAAAATTTTTAGAGTTAAAATATTACTTAAAATCAATTAAAAAACAGTAATATACAAGTAAAAATAAGTGCGTAAGTTAGTAGTAAATACCTATGGTATTGTAGCCAATTTTAAATGTGCTCAGCATATTAATTAACTTTTGAAATTTATGGTAAATAGATTTCAAGGGTTTGTTAAATATTAAGAATTATACTATTTTTTTTATCGATACTTATCATTTAATCCTATGCCATTTAAAATCATCGGCATAATTTTTTCAACTCTGGACAAACGGGTAGCTTCACGTTTTGCAGTAGCAATATATTCAATAAATTCTTTTTGTTTAAAGGGTGTAAACTGCTCAAAAGATTGTTTTAATGTATTATTTTCTGTTAAAGCGCTGCTTAATTCCGAAGGTATTTCAAGTGCTTTTGATTTCTCTGGTTTAATCTCTTTGCCTTCTTTTTGATTTTGAATTGCCTCTTCTACATAGCGAAGTACTAAATTTTGATCTATTTCATCTTTCAAAGTAAATCGCCACTGCCTTAAGCCTTTGGTTTTACCTTCTTGTGCATTTATTAATTTCTTGTGATGGTCTTTCAAAAAAACACCTTGATAAAACCAAATCCCTACATAAGATTTAAATGCTCCGATGCCGACTACATTTTTACCATCTACTGTATACACGGGAACACCCCATTTTATAGTTTCTTGCATATCAGTAGATAGCATAATTGACCTTATGACCTCTAATTGCTTTCTCCAATTTCCTTTTTTTGCAATAAATTCATCTACAGATTTATTTTTTTCCATCTCTACTCATTTTTACTTATTTTTTCTTTCCAATCCTTTCTACTTAGCTGATATACCAAACAATCGCTACTATTAAAACTTCTCTTTTCTATAAATGTAAATCCAAAATTCTCATAAAACCTAATTGCATCATGATTAGATTCGAGAGGGTCAATCAAAATAGATACAACTTCAGGGTTTTTGAAGCAGCGATCTACTGCCATTTCCATCATTTTTGAACCATAGCCTTTTCCTAAATCTTCTTTTTCTCCAATCCAAATATCAATTGCACGTAAATTTCTAGGTATGTTTCCCCAATAATGCGACTCTTCTTCTGCAGGATCTATTATTTGTATACAACCAATAGGTCTTCCGTCGAGTTCTGCTATAAGCTGTTCTCTCCATTCAGGAAATTTCAAAAGTTCATTTTCCCAATCCCAATCTTCATCCGGATCCGAATCAATAACATGTTGTTGTTTATCCCAATACTCCAAAAGATCTAAATCATTAATTGTTGCTATGCGTAGCGTGATATCCATTTCATATTAAGCTTCTTTATAAATATATAAATCAGATTAAAGCCATGCATTTTAATTTATATTTATTTTTTTAATCCCTAACAGGTATAATATAACACCAGGACCAGATTTTATCTTTCCTGTTTTCCATTCAAAATTTTCTTTTTGATCTACTTGTTCAATAAGTTCGTTCATTTCTTTTACAGAATATGTTCTTAATGACGATACAATTCCGTCCCAAAGCACAAAGATGGGTACAATGGGTATAAAGTACGTAAAGAGGATACGACCAATGGTAAATGGTTTGATAAAAGGTGTTATAAAAAGTACACTTATAGGAGAAAATATCATAGCCAGAATACTGGGTATACTCCGCTCTTGCGCTTCAAATATTGCTATCGAAGTATTAGAATCGACTGCATTTTGCAATATTTTTTTGGCATCTTCTGGTTTAAAATGATGCAAAGACAAAAATTGCGTTCTTACTCCTTTTAATTCTTCTGGGACATTTCTTGCATCTACGGGTGTTTCTCGATATTCAAAATTTTTGGCTTGTTCTTTTGTATGTTCAAAAGCCTGTATGTTAGGATAATAATCTGTGAGCATTATTTTTAAATCTGGAATATCCTTCTTTAATTCAGTATTTAACCAGATTAATCCACCACCTCCACCAGACCCAAGGTCAATTATTTGATTTGTATTGCTTTTCTGAAGGACATCTTTGATAAGCGGTACAACAGGTTTATACATTTTAGTCTTATTCGACAAAAACTGTAAAAAATCTGTTCCATAATTCCGTAAAAAAGATGGAAACCACTTTTGATCTTCAAATTCGAATACATGGATTCTTTTCATTTTGCATACTTTGCAGTCTACACTATAAATTTAATCCATTTTATTCAAAACTATAACTCAAATACTATCTTCTTCGCGTTGTTAGAGTTCCATTCGAAAGTAATTTCTAAAGTTTTCTTACTTTCATTCCAATCAAAAGACGAAGACTTCTCTCCTATTGCAACAGATTTTGGTGTCGTTTCTACATTATGAACTACCAAAGTAATATTTCTGTTGTTTGAAGTATACTCCTTACCTTTATCCGCAGATAGCTCAATAGAAAGCTTCTCTGGCGTAGTTTTACTCTTAAATTTTAATATTTCGTATTTCCCTTTTTCAAACGCATTAGGTGTTTTACCATCATCTTCATATAACTTTCCTGATCCAGATTCAACAATAGGATCATGGTAATAATGTAACGTCAAATCTTTGGTAGAATACGCATCTGTAGTTTGAACTGGTTCTACCATTGGGATAAAAGATCCTCCTTTTACAAATACCGGAATATAATCCTCAACAACTTCTACTGTTTTATATACGCCGCCTTCATACTTCTTATCTGTAAAGAAATCATACCAATTTGCACCTTTGGGAAAAGGTATATCCATTGAGGCTATTCCTGATTTTACTACAGGTGAAACCAAAAAATTGTCTCCCCATAAATATGCGAAACTAACCTCGTATAATTCTTTATTATTTTTCTCCTCAAAAAACAACGGACGCATTAAAGGTAATCCAGTCTGATTATTATCAAAAGCTATGGTATAGTTATAAGGTAGTAAGCTATATCTAAGCTCTATACTCTTCTTTGCTAATGCTTTGGTCTTTTTATCATGAAAAACAGGCTCTGGTGCGATATGTTCTTGTGCATGTGGCCTAAATATTGGTTGAAACACACCATATTGTAACCAACGTGTGTACAATTCGGGATCAAAAGTTTCTCCGCCAGCAAATCCACCTAAATCAGAGTGCATATACCCCATTCCTTGCATTCCCATTTGTAATGCAATTTCGGTTTGTGGTTGCAATCCTCCCCAACTTCTGCTCACATCACCCGACCAAGGGATCATACCGAATCGTTGAGATCCAGAATATCCTGCTCTCATAAGGATAAATGGTCTTTGATCAGGAAAATCTTTTTGATATCCTTCTTGTACTAACCGTGCCCAATCATGTCCATAAATGTTATGTACTTCATCAGCACTACCGGTGGCATGTTGCAGATCTGAAGGGTGTACTTCGGGTTCTCCAAGATCTCCCCACCATCCTGCAACTCCATAGTCTTTGGTGTATTGTTTATAAATATTCCAAAACCAATCTTTTCCTTTTGGATCATAAATATCTATGATTCCTGTATTTCCAAAATAAAAATCATAGGTAAATGGATTTCCTATAGAATCTTTGCCCAAAACGCCTTTCTTCACAGCATCATCCCACGTTTTTGAGGTTGTAAGTACAAATGGTTCAGTAATCAGTACAGTTTTTACTCCTTTAGCAGTAAAATCATTGATCATTTTCTTGGGTGTTGGAAAAGAATCATTTAAAAACTCAAGGTTACCCATATGACCCTTAATATCTTTGCCAAACCAATATATATCTAAAATAACGGCATCAAGAGGTATGCTATCCTGTATAAATTTGTCTACTGTTGCTCTGGTTTCTTTTTCAGAATGATATCCAAAACGACTGGCAAAATTACCAAAAGCCCAACGTGGTGGTAATGGTTGTTTTCCAGTAAGGTCTGTATATTCATTCATTACATCTTTCCAATCATTTCCAGCAATTACCTGATATGTTTTTCTACCATTAATTGTTTCGTACGCTAATGAGTTATCTTTCTTACTATCGATATCCAAAAATCCAATAGGAGTATTATCAAAATGTACGGCATATATTTTAGAAGAGAGTACCAAAGGCATGGTAAAGTTCATCAATTCAGAGTGGGTTTCATACCCATAATGTGCTCTATTATATAACTGCAGTCTTTTTCCTCTTCTATTCATTCCTACTACTCTAGCTCCTGCTCCATAGATTACTTCATCGCTATCCAGATTAAAGTCTAAAATTTCTGTAGAATCTGTTTTTTGATATCCATTTTTCTCTGAAATTAACTCTTTTCCTTTATAAGAATATGAAATTTTGAACGGTTCCCTGTTGATAGAAACATCAATTCCGTTAGTGTTTATCGTCAACGTGCTGTCATTCTCTAATACAATCATTTTAATTGTATTAGGCTTTTTAACTACGGCATGGGATTCTGAGTTAAATGTTTCTCCTTCGGGAATAAAACTAGTTTCAATGATTTTATCAGAATACGGCTTAATAATATATTTACCATCATCTTTATAAACTTCAACATATGAATCATAGGCCTTATAGCCTTGATATGGACCTTCATAGTTCTTTTTACAAGAAATACTTGTAATTGCAATTGTTATACATAATAAAAAGGGAATAAATCTGATATTCATCTTATGATAAGTTTAGCTTTTGATCGTAAAGAAATCAAATATAACTGAATCCACATAGAATCAAAGTATAGGACCACACAGGCCATTAAAATTATTGAATTTTCAATAAAATCCATTCTATGTCGCAAGAATCACAAAATATCACTATAACGTTATAGTTTGGATATAGGGTACATCTATAGCGCATCTACAAAATGATAAAACACCTAACCCTATCTTAATCACTTTAGTGATTCTTATGATTTATAGAGTTGAAGAATTGCTTTTTTAGCTGTTGAAGAAACCGATTTTCTAGAATCCATACTTATCTTATCTAAATGAGGTTTAATCCACTTCTTTAAATCAGGATCTTTTTTGCTCCAAGAAGCTAATGTCTTTATTGTAGTATTCAAAACGATCCAATCATTATGATTAATAAGGTTTTTCTTCAGAATTGTTTTGGCTTTTCCAATTTGATCTGTAGACATTTGTGCGGTAAGCTCTAAAAACAATTGTGCAATTGTCCATTGCGTAGATGCCTGATCAATTTTTGAAATTTCCTCAAGAAACTTATCAATATAAGGTGTTAACCAAGATTTATCTTCTTTACAAATACGTTTAAAAGCATTTGATGTTCTTAGTCGCACAACTTCATCATTACTGAAGTAGCATTGATACAATTCTTCTAATTTACTCTTATCTTCAAGAATAATATCAACCACTTCAATAGTTTTTCCTAAAGAATTAGGATGTCCCCCAGTTAACATAGTTTCGAAGCTTTCCATAGAAATTTAATTTTCCTAATTCCTGGGATATAAGAATGATTTTTCAACTTCAAAATCTACCACTCCATCTTTCCGTACTTCATAGGTAATAAAAAGTTCTCCCCAATAGACCCCATCAGTAAAATCAGCAATAATCCATTTGTGATTTAGTAGTCTTACTTTATTAATGGCCATATTACCTTCCATCCCAACATAAGGTATTATTGGGTTATCTGCTCCTGGTTTATTCTCTCCTATGATTTTATCACTAATTGTTAAAGCCAATTTGTTTGGATCATATCCCATTTCTTCAAAATAACTTACAGCATCTTCATTACTTTCTAATGTAAAATACGTTAGATCCATATTAGATTCGATAAGAGAATCTATTACATCTTTTTTAGAAGATTCTTGTTCTTTTAGTCTTTTGTTTAAGTTTTCAATTTTAGCATCGTAAGATTCTTGGGCTTTTTTAGCATTCATAAACTGGAAAAGCACAAATAATGCTGTAAAGATAAATAGGTATAAAAAAATCTTACTCTTCATATTTTATATAGTTATTTTTAAATTATCGTATGCTATAAAGACATTAGCAGGTAATTCTTTCTCTACTTCAGCATGAAATCCAAGCATATGACTTATATGCGTCAAAAAGGCTCTTTCTGGCTGTATTTCTTTAATAAATTCTAAGGCTTCTTCTAAATTAAAATGTGAATGATGTGGTTCTATTCTTAATGCATTAACCACCAAAACTTTTACGCCCTTCAATTTTGACTTTTCCTGTTCTTCTATAGTTTTAACATCGGTCAAATACGCAAAATCTTTAAATTTAAATCCAAATACTTGTAACCTATTATGCATCGTGTTTATTGGCATCACATCAAGATTACCTAGGGTAAAGGATTGATTTTTCAATTCATTTTCTATTACGCTAGGGGCTCCAGGATATTTATTTTCAGAAGCAAAAATATAGTCAAACCTTGTTTTTAGAGCCTTTAATACCCTTTCATGTGCATAGATTGGAATATCTCCTTGTCTAAAAAAGAAAGGTCGGATATCATCTAATCCCATAGTATGATCTGCATGTTCATGGGTAAATACGATACCATCGATTCTAGACACATTATTGGATAGCATTTGTTGCCTAAAATCCGGTCCACAATCCACAACATAAGTATACTCATCCCATGATACAAGAACCGATACCCGTAATCGTTTATCTCTAGGGTCATTACTCAAACATACAGGGTGATCACTACCAATAATAGGAATCCCTTGCGATGTACCAGTACCGAGAAATATTACTTCCATAATTGTCAGACTACAGCAAATGTAATTATATTTTTTTGGCAAAAAATATATGAATATGCTAATTATTACAATTGATAGGTATAAAATGCAGAAATTTACGTTCTGATTTTTTTAATAATTATCGTATTAGTACCTTTACAATAAACAAAAAAAGCCCTTTTTACTATGCCTATCACGATAATGGGAGATAAAGAATTTGAATCTGTCCCTTCGATTAAGAGTAAAGCATTACGCATAAATTTGAATCAAAATATCTATGGTACTTTTGCAGAGATTGGTGCTGGCCAGGAAACCGTTCGTAATTTTTTTAGAGCGGGTGGTGCTTCTGGTACTATCGCAAAAGCGATGAGTGCATATGATAAGGATTTTAGTGATGCTATCTACGGAATAGAAAATGATAAACGCTATGTCACTGAAGCTAGGTTAAAAAAAATGCTAAAGCATGAAGTTGGCCTTGTCGAACAAAGAATTTCTAGAGAAAAACATCCTAACAAACTATTTTTTAGTTATGCCAATACTGTAGCAACAATTGATTTTGCTAAAAAATATAAAGGACATGGTTGGGTAGGTATTCGATATCAAACAACGCCTAACGAAGATTATAATGAAATCACATTACATATCCGTTTTCATGAAAATGATGCTAGATTACAACAAATGACCCTTGGGGTTTTAGGTGTAAATCTTATATATGGAGCATACTACAAGTATGACAATCCTAAAAAATTACTACGATATCTATATGACCACCTGGATAAAGATCAGATAGAAATTGATACCATTAATTTTTCTGGACCAAGATTTACCAAAGTTGATAATCGCTTGATGAGTTTACAACTTGTTAAAAACGGAATGACCGAAGCTGTAATGTTTGGTCCTGATGGTAATAATATATTGCCAGCTGCAATTTTGTATAAGAAAAATATATTGGCACTAAGGGGTAGTTTTAGACCTGTAACCAAGGTTAATATAGATATCTATAAGAAGTCACTTAATATATTTCTAAACGAAAACAAGGTCAATAAGGATAAGACTGTGGTAATATTTGAGATTACCTTATCCAATTTAAGAGCCGAAGGTGAAATCGATGAAGCCGACTTTATGGCAAGAGCGAGATTATTATGCTCTCTGGGTCATACGGTAATGATTTCAAACTTTAAAGAGTATTATCGCGTAGTAGAATACTTCTCTAATTATACCAAAGAACGCATGGCATTGGCCATGGGAGTAAATAACTTGGTTGATATTTTTGATGAAAAATACTATCGACATTTAAGCGGAGGAATTCTTGAAGCCTTTGGAAAACTATTCTTTAAAGATCTCAAAGTATATCTTTATCCACTGCATAATCATAAGACCGGGGAGGTTACAAACAGTGATAACCTTAAGGTACATCCACGTATGAAAGAATTATATAAGTTCTTTAAATACAATGGTAAATTAGTAGATATTACGGACTACGATTCTACGATAATGAATATTTTCTCTAGAAAAATACTTCAGAAAATTCAGGATGGAGAATCTGGATGGGAAGAACAACTACCCGATCTTATCCCTGAAATGATAAAGGAAAATAACTTTTTCGGGTATAAAACTCCAGAAGAGGCAGTTAAATAAACACTATAAATTAACGTGAATGTAGTTAAAGGATATCGTATCATAAAAGTGATTATCCTTTAACTACACTCAAGTTGATAATATTTACGGTACCTTTAAGATAAAGATTATAAGATCTGTGCACTATGATCTTTAGTTTTTACCTTTAAAATTATTTCAGAAATAATGCCTTTTTCATCAATTACAAATGTAGTACGATGAATGCCATCATACTCTCTACCCATAAATTTTTTAGGCCCCCAAACACCAAAAGCTTCTATCACTTTTTTGTCCTCATCTGCCAAAAGTGGGTATGGCAATTCGAACTTGTTTTTAAAATTTTGCTGGCGTTTTGCACTATCAGCGCTTACTCCCAAAATTTCATATCCCTGAGCCTGAAAAGTATGATAGTTATCTTTTAAATTACAAGCCTCTGCAGTACAGCCAGGTGTGCTAGCCTTAGGATAGAAAAAAACCACAAGTTTCTTTCCTTTATATTGATCAAGCGTAATTGTATTTCCATCTTGATCCAATGCTGAGAAATTAGGAGCTTTATCCCCTGCTTTTAATGTTGTCATTTTTTATTTTGTTTAATCTTTGGTGTTAAAATTAAAACAAAAACTACAATCTAATTACTTTTTATCAAAATTTTAATGTTTGTTCTTATATATATAGAATTCAATATTTTATACTTTAGCACAAAACAAGCACACAGGCATGACCAAACAGGAAAAGATAGAGTTTACTATAAAAACACTTCAAGAACTATATCCAAAGATACCCATACCATTAGACCACAAAGACCCATACACATTACTTATAGCGGTATTAATGAGTGCTCAGAGCACCGATGTAAGGGTGAATCAAATTACCCCTCTTTTATTTGAAAGAGCAGATAATCCGTATGCCATGATTAGATTATCTGTAGAAGAAATCAGAGAAATCATAAAACCAGTTGGATTAAGTCCAATGAAATCGAAGGGAATACATGGGTTATCAAAAATTTTAATAGAAAAACATAATGGTGAGGTTCCCCAGAGTTTTGAGGCTTTAGAGGAACTACCTGCTGTCGGACACAAAACCGCAAGTGTAGTTATGTCGCAAGCCTTTGGAGTTCCTGCTTTTCCTGTAGATACACATATCCATCGTTTAATGTATCGTTGGGGGTTTAGTAATGGAAAAAATGTAACACAAACAGAAAAAGATGCGAAGCGTTTGTTTCCTAAAGAGTTATGGAATGATCTTCATCTTCAAATCATATGGTACGGAAGAGAGTATTCTCCGGCTCGCGGATGGAATTTGGATAAAGATATTATCACGAAAACGATAGGTAGAAAAACGGTTTTAGAAGAGTACAATAAAACAAAAAAGCCTATTAAAAAATAGGCTTTAGTTTAGTTTTTAGTTTAAAATCGTTTCAAATTTTAAATCGTTATACTCAATAACGTTTAAAGATTTTGAATAATTCAGAAGAAAATCTATTGTTTTTCTTCTAGGTACTAAATTTTGTGTTTCTTCTTTTTCAGAAGGCTTAAAGTAAAATTTTGCCATATTATATAATCTTAAATTAGGGTTATTTAAAATAATAACGGCAAAAATTAAACTTTATTACATAAAACAGTTATTAATTTGTTAAAACTATATTATTTTTTTCTATAACCTTTCTCAAGTTGATTAAAGCATATCTCATTCTTCCTAATGCAGTATTAATACTAACACCAGTTTTATCGGATATTTCTTTGAAACTCATATCCTTATACATACGCATTACCAGTACTTCTTTTTGATCGTCTGGTAATTCTTGTATTAAAGCACGTAAATCTTCTTCTACTTGATCTTTAATGATTCTTCTTTCGGCATTAAGGTTTCCATCGCTGATAACAGAAAAAATACTAAATTCTCCATTATCCTCAAATTTCGGCATACGATTACCTTTTCTAAAGTGATCTATAACCAAATTATGAGCTATACGCATTACCCAAGGAAGAAATTTTCCTTCTTCATTATACTTACCATTTTTAAGCGTACGAATTACTTTAATAAAAGTATCTTGAAAAATATCCTCAGATATATCTCTATCAAATACTTTTGAATAGATAAAACTATAAATACGTTGCTTATGTCTTTCGATTAAAATAGATAAGGCACCTTCGTTACCTTTGATGTAGTCATTAACCAGAACTGCGTCTGTTAGGGTGTAATCCTTCATACGTTTACTTATTTTAGTACCAACAAGCTTGGGGCTCGGGCTATGTTAAACTTAAAAAGTAAAAGTATTCCGTATAGGCAGTTTCTTTAAATTTGGTTTATTAATGGGGCTAAGATAATAACAATCATTTAAAAACAAAGAATTTTCTGTTAATTTTTTTAACTAAACTTTCATTATCAATAGGTTATAATACTTATTTGGTAATCATTATCTTTGCGCTCTTACCGCATATTTACTATGATTCAAGACATTACTAGCATAGATCCTAAGCATAATATAATTATTAAAGGTGCTAAACTTCACAACCTGAAAGATTTAGATGCCATTATACCACGTAACAAACTGGTAGTCATTACCGGACTATCGGGATCCGGAAAATCAAGTTTGGCTTTTGATACCTTGTACGCAGAAGGTCAACGTAGGTATGTTGAGAGTCTATCATCATATGCAAGACAATTTTTGGGACGTTTAAACAAACCGAAGGTAGATTACATAAAAGGTATAGCCCCTGCGATAGCTATAGAACAAAAAGTAAACTCTACTAACCCAAGATCGACGGTAGGCACTACTACAGAAATATATGATTATCTAAAACTACTTTTTGCAAGGATTGGAAAAACATACTCCCCTATTTCTGGTAATCAGGTCAAAAAAGACAGAGTTACCGATGTAATAGAATATGTAAAATCCTTTGATGAAGGAGAAAAACTATTACTTCTTGCTCCTATTCTTATAGAAGAAGGCCGAACTATAGAAGGGAAACTAAAAGTATTACAACAACAGGGATTTGCCAGGGTAAAGGTTAACGATACCATCAATAGAATAGAAGAGGCTGCCGTGAATGAAAAAGATACTATTCATCTAGTGGTTGATCGAATTGTAAAAAAAGACGATGAAGATTTTTATAATCGCTTGGGAGATGCTGTAGATTCTGCTTTTTTTGAGGGTAAAGGTACTTGCATCATAGAAAAACTAAGTGATCAAAGTCAGCGGCAGTTTAGCAACAAATTCGAATTGGATGGATTAACTTTTCTCGAACCCAATGTACACCTATTCAGTTTCAATAACCCATATGGAGCATGTCCAGAATGCGAAGGTTATGGAGATGTTATCGGTATAGATGAAGATCTTGTGATCCCAAATACTGCTTTAAGTGTATTTGAAGGAGCCGTTTTTCCTTGGAAAGGCGATAGCATGAGCTGGTACAAAGATCAATTAATAAACAGTGCATACAAATTCGATTTTCCTATCCATAAACCTTATTTCGAACTATCACAAGAGCAAAAAGAATTGCTTTGGTCGGGTAATGATTTTTTTGAAGGAATAAATGACTTCTTTAAAGAATTAGAAGCCAAAGCCTATAAAATACAAAATCGTGTAATGCTTTCGCGCTATCGCGGAAAAACAAAATGCAATACCTGCAAAGGAAAACGATTACGACAAGAAGCAAATTATGTGAAAGTTGGTGACGCTACCCTTACAGATCTTGTTGAGATGCCTTTAAATGAACTTGCTGATTTTTTTAAAGGACTTACGCTCAATAAATATGATTCTAAAATAGCAAAACGACTTCTCAAAGAAATTAATAGCCGACTAGAGTTTCTACAAAATGTTGGATTAGAATATCTTACACTTAATAGAAGATCAAACACGCTTTCAGGTGGAGAATCACAACGTATCAACCTTGCTACATCATTAGGAAGTAGCCTAGTAGGCTCTATGTATATACTAGACGAGCCAAGTATAGGCCTACATCCCAAAGACACCGAAAAGTTAATCAAAGTACTAGAATCACTAAGAGATCTGGGCAATACTGTAATCGTAGTAGAACATGACGAAGATATCATGAAAGCTGCCGATGAAATTATAGATATTGGACCCGAAGCCGGAACCTATGGAGGTCATGTAGTAGCTACCGGTGATTTTAACGAGATCCTAAGAGCAGAATCACTAACGGCAAAATACCTTAATGGGCAACTTGAGATTGAAGTTCCGGAAAATAGAAGAACGTCAAAATATTATTTAGAAATTATTGGCGCCCGAGAAAATAACCTCAATAATATTGATGTAAAAGTTCCTTTAGGTGTGTTTACTGCTATTACCGGTGTTTCTGGTAGCGGTAAAAGTACGTTAGTTAAGAAAATTATCTACCCTTCTGTACTAAAGCAATTAGGAGGATATGGTGAAAAAGCTGGACAATTTACCGAGCTTAAAGGAAACTATAGCAATATCAAAAATGTAGAATTTATAGATCAAAACCCTATCGGAAGATCATCTCGCTCAAACCCTGTAACGTATATAAAGGCCTATGATGATATTCGTTCACTATTTGCCAACCAGAAATTATCGGGTATACGAAACTATAAATCCAAGCACTTCTCATTTAATGTAGATGGTGGCCGATGTGAAACTTGTAAAGGCGAAGGCGAAGTAACTATCGAAATGCAATTCATGGCGGATGTGCATCTTGAGTGCGAAACTTGTGGTGGAAAACGTTTCAAAAAAGATGTGCTTGAAGTTACTTTTCATGATAAGAACATCCATGACATACTCACCATGACAATCGATAATGCTATCGATTTTTTCACAGAACATAATCAAACCAAAATTCAAAGGAAATTACAACCCTTGCAAGATGTTGGATTGGGATATGTACAATTGGGTCAGAGTTCCTCTACTCTATCTGGTGGTGAAGCTCAACGAATTAAGCTTGCTTCTTTCTTAGTCAAGGGAAATACAAAAGATAAGGCCCTCTTTATTTTTGATGAACCAACCACAGGGTTACATTTTCATGATATCAAAAAATTACTGAAATCATTTAATGAGTTAATAAACAAAGGACATTCAATACTCGTTATCGAACATAATCTTGACTTGGTCAAATGCGCAGATTATATTATCGATCTGGGTCTCGAAGGTGGTAAAAATGGAGGAAACATCATTGCCTATGGCACCCCAGAAGAAGTTATCCAAAATAAAGATTCTTATACCGGGCAATATTTGAAAGAAAAACTTTAAAAACTGCATAGATAGTACTTAGACGAGTTTAAATATTAACACTATTCTAATATTTCAGGATGTAATGTACTACTAATCGTTTCGGCTAAGAACATATAATTTTTAAAACCAAAAAAATGTCTCTTACCACTGATTTAAAAGCCAGAGCTGCACAATCTGCCACAAAATACCCAGAAGCAACTCACAAAATAATGAATGACGGAATACAAGCCGTTCGCAATGCAAAACTTGTTGCTAATGCTCTAAAAACTGGAGATTATATTCCAGAGATAACACTTCCAAATGCGGCAAATAAAAACATATCGGTTCAAGAATTATTGCTGGATAAAAAAGTTGTCCTTTCCTTTTACCGAGGTGGCTGGTGCCCCTATTGCAATTTAGAATTAAAGGCATTGCAAGAGGCACTACCACAGTTCGAAAAACTTGGAGCTACTCTCGTGGCTATAAGTCCCGAAACTCCAGATAACTCTTTAACAACTTCAGAAAAAAATAACCTTAGTTTTGAAGTACTTTCTGATATCGATAATACTATAGCCAAAACATTTAACCTTGCTTTTACTCTGCCCGATGATTTAATTCATATATATCATGGATTTGGAATAGATCTAGAAATAAGCAACGGAAATATAAATCAACAACTTCCTATAGCCGCTACCTATATTATTGATCAAAATGGTAGAATCATTTATGATTTTATCGTAGAAGATTATAAAGAAAGAGCGGATCCTCAGGAAATTATTAACTTTTTGAAAAGCAATTAATTAACCTGAATTTTTCATTACTTAAAAATTTTTGGCACGCCATTTGAAACTGTACTAATCAAATAGCGGAAGCCGAAAAGCTAATGAGTAGGCATAAACCCGAAAACATTTAAGTTATGAAAAAAATGGTACTTTTTATTGCAGCTTTGTTACTCGTAGGAACAACTGCACAGGCAGCCGATCACAAACACTCGGATCACCATGATAGGGTTGCAAAACGCTATCACCACAAACAGCCAATTACCTTTGTAGAGGGTGGTGTAAAATTCTTTGTCTATCCAAATGGGGAAATAGATTTTAAAATTCTTAAAAGAGGAGTTAGATCCAGACATGCCAATTGGAACAACAATCGATACAATACCCCAGGATCGTATGGATATTATAACAGACCATACTATAATAATAGAGGTATTAAATATGATTACTATGGTAGACTCAAGAAGGTAGGACCGAATTATATTAGTTATACCAGATATGATAAAGTGCGAAGAATTGGTGGTGTTTATATGAGATACAATCGAAGAGGTTTACTGTCTCGGGTAGGAGGATTACAGATTTACTATAACAGATATGGCGTTATTAAATATGTAGATGGAAATGTTCATTATGATGGATGTGGATATTGTGGAGTAACCGGTTGTTCTGTAACCCATGATCCTTATTATAATCAAAACTGGAAATCAAAATATAAAAGGCAGGATCATGATGATGATGACCACTATTACAAAAACAGAAAAAGAAAGAAAAAATATTATGATGACGACAATGATGATGACGATGATGATTAAAATATAGATTTAGTTGTTGGTTAGTTGTTTAAGATCCCGTTACCTAAAGTATTTGGTAACGGGATTTTCTATGTTGGGCGTTCGGGCGGGCTATTCATTACAATTCCTCGCATTCTCTCTTCTAGCATCCTTCGACTCCGCTCTGGATACTAGAAGAGAGAATGCTGCGGGATTTACATTGCTATCCCTAACGCAATTTTTATTCGATAATCGAGATTTGAATACTCCTAGAAGCTTATAGCCGTTTTTATTTAAGGGATATAAGATTTTAAAGTCTTGTTAAGCTTTCTTCAAAAAGACAACCTTTATTCTATATTTATTACTTCACAATCAAAATCAAGCATACCAATATGAAATTCTACAGCAGTATTGTTCTACTTTTTGTTTTATCAATCACATCAATAATAGCTCAAAAAATGGAGTTTGAAGATTATGACCCTCCCTCTACTCTAGTAGTTCCTGAAACAGAAGTCAAAAAAGCTAAATTTCCATTTATCGATGTACATAATCACCAATTTAGAATGCCAACTCAAAATCTGCAAGACCTTGTTAACGAGATGGATAAACTTAATATGGCAGTAATGGTAAATCTATCCGGGAGAGGGCGCGGATCTGATGAACATCTTACCAAATCTCTGCAGAATGTAAAAACCAATTATCCGAATCGTTTTATTGTCTTTACAAACATTCGCCTTACTGGTATTGACGAACCCGGCTGGACAGAAAGAACCATTGCACAGATAGAAAAAGATGTAGCATTAGGCGCCAATGGACTCAAAATTTATAAAAGTCAAGGCATGGATAATAAAGACAGTAAGGGTAATCGCATCAAAATAGATGATCCACGTATTGGTCCGGTTTGGGAAAAATGTGGTGAGTTAGGTATCCCGGTACTTATTCATGCCGCAGATCCTAAATCGTTCTGGGATCCTCATGATAATCAAAATGAACGTTGGTTAGAGCTTAAACTAAAATCTCGTAGAAAAAGAGAGGCCAAGGTAACGGGATCCTGGGAAACCATAATACAAGAGCAGCACAATATCTTCAGAAAACATAAAAATACTACGTTTATAAATGCACATCTGGGTTGGTATGGCAATAATCTGGCAAAACTTGCTGAGTTAATGGATCAAATACCCAATATGTATACCGAGATTGGTGCTGTGATTGCAGAGCTGGGTCGACAACCCCGAAATGCCAAAGTCTTTTTAACCAAATATCAAGATCGCGTAATGTTTGGTAAAGACTCTTGGAATCCTCAAGAATATTACACCTATTTTAGAGTTTTAGAATCCAGCGATGAGTATTTTCCATATTATAAGCGCTATCATGCCTTTTGGAAAATGTATGGACTAGACCTTGATGATGAAGTTTTGAAAAAGTTATACTATAAAAATGCTTTAAAAGTAATTCCGAATATAGATAAGAGTTTATTTCCAAAATAGGATATTCTACATAAAACCTTAAAACCAATGACTTACATTTATATTTTCATTTGAAAAATGTATATTTATCATAACTTGTAACCTAAGTGATCAAAGATTACAGACACAATTCCTGAGTGTCTTTAATGTTCAGGTATATTCTTAAAATCTAAAATTCAAAACATGAAAAATCAGAAAAAAGATCTGAAATTAGTTTTATCTAAACAAACGATTTCTAAGCTTAATTCAATGTCCTTAATAAAAGGAGGAGGAGGAAATACCGCTAGTCAAAATTGTGGTACTAGTGTACAAGGAAAAGGTTGTCAAGCGGACAACACTAATTATTGTGATCATTAAAATCAAGAAAGATCTTGATTTGATTCAAAAATTAAATAAAAACCGATTTTCAAGTAAAAATCATAAAAAGCCAGGATTATAAATTCTGGCTTTTTTTTCTATAATAAATAAAAACCAAAGTAAGAAGGATTAAAACACCGCCCAGAATACCCCAAAACATATTGATAGACAAAGGTTGATTTATATCTATAGGATCTGCATTACCTAGAAGATAAAAACTACCCCAATAAAAAGGAGCTAACTGATCAAAATCAGTGGTCTTTAAAAAGTCCAATTTAGCTTTTTGTAATGCTTTGGCTTTGTTCATCCCTTCTGCTAAATTAGTATAGAAGTTTTCAATAAGTATTGGAGCACTTTTATCAGATACCTCCCAACTACTTAACAGCAAACTCTTAGTGCCTGCATATTGAAAAGCGTTACCCATACTCATAATCCCCTCTCCCTGGGCAATTGCACCCGTTCCAGTATTACAAGCACTTAACACCGCCAACTCGGCAGGGATATTTAATGCAAAAAGTTCGTGACTATATAATAAATTATCTTCTATGGTGTCTTTACTCTTTGTAAAATACAACTTAGAATTTTGTGGATTTTTATGATCTACATCTCCATGTAATGCCAAATGAAGAATACTATATTGATTTGCATTTTGCTTAAAATTAGATTCTATAGCTTCTGTTCCATAATAGTATTGCCCGTTGATAATATTAGAAATAGCTTTAATTTCTTTTCGGGTTCCAGGAAGATCATCTCCAGCATCTCTAAGCGTTGCCAAACTCATAGTTTTTGAATTGGCGAGTTGAGTGCTATCAGAAAATGAGAAAGCAAGACATTCATTACGAACTTCTAATGATTTTGATATTTTTTGTTCTGGGCCAAACAATAGATTTGCAGAATTGGCATATGAAATCGCATAATCGCGTAACAGATATGGCATATTTCTTTCCTCTTTTTCATTACTTTGAGTAAGTAATAATTCAAAATTAAGATGCCATAAAGAACCATCAGGAATGATGATCAGCTCCTCTCCTATTAATTTATCTTTTATAGGAGCAATAAGTTCATTGTATAAGGTATATGAAAACTGCTTATAACCACCAATATCTTTCAAAATTATTGATTCATGAAGATCACTTACTTTTTTAAATAAGTTGGAAGTAGTAAGTTCTTTAACAGCAATGCCATTTCTGGATATAGTAAAAGCATAAGTAGTACTATTGTTGGTAAAGAACTCAAGTAGTGTAGTATTATCGTCTAACTTTTCTTGAATATCAGCAATTGAAACTACATCTGTTTTGTATTTGAGCTTATGATATTTTGGATACTGCTTCTCTAGGATTTTTGTTAATGAGTCTTGTTTTCTATTGACGTCGAATAACTTGTTTTCGTACTTGGCAATCTTTACAGTATCAATCAGGCTATTTAATTGTTCTTCATTAATCCGGGAGATATATGAAGCCCGATTTGTTTTTAACATTTTTTCTGTTTCTAACAATTCACTGGGTAGACCTGCATAGGTTTTGGCATAAGACTCGTTTAAAAGCTCTTTCAACACATTGGCTTTACTTTTCTCTATATTATAAAAAACTTTGAATAACGAAGACTGGTCTTTTGTGTACTCGTACTTTAATAAATGGACTCCTATTGTGCTTGCATACATCTCTTTGGCCTTTCTCGAAAAAGTTACCTTGTCTTGATAATTTTGAAAGGATTGGCGAATAACATTGACTATAACATCTGCTTTTTGGTATAGAATAATACTTTGCTCCAGGTTCTTTTGATTTTTATCTTGTTTAAATTGTGATTGCAAAGTCTTGGCTTTTCCTTGAAGAGTTTCTAACAGTAATGGTAAATCGTAAAATCGATTAGAATCAAAATTAATTTGAGTAATTACTGTATCATTATTCTTTGCATTTGCCAGTATAGCTTTGTTAAAATAGGAAATTGCTTTTGCATACTCCTTTTGTTTGTCATAAGTTATCGCCATACCATTATAAAAACCTGATGTAAGAAGATGATATTCTCCATATACATTTTGCAAAACCCTTAATCCCCTATTGTAATACGATAATGCATTACTATTCATATTTTGTTTAAAATATAATTTTGCTATTCTTATATAAAAATCTGAGGTTTTCGGGCTATTCTCTCCAAAAATGCTCGTTACAATACCTAAAGCCTTTTCATGATACGTAAGTGCAGTTTTGAACTCATTTTTAAGAATATAAATATCCGCGATATTATGATATATATCGGCTACCCCGTAATTATTTTCACCAAATGCGGTTTTAAAAATTTGTAATGCTTTACGATAATAATATAGTGCCTTGTCATGATCATCTTTAAATTCAAAAATAAGACCTAGATTATTGTAAATTCGTCCACAAGTAGGATGGTCTTCTCCATATATTCTAAGTTTTAAATCTAAACTTTTTTTATAATATAGTAATGACTTATCATATTCTTCATTCGCAAAGAAAGAGCCTCCCATATTTATGTATAGGACACTTAACACATATTCATTTTTTTCCTTAATACAAATAGGTAATGCTTTTTGATAATAATTTAATGCAATATCATCTTGATTGAGCCCACGAAAAATTGTGCCGATATTGATATAACCATAAGCAACTCGAATATGATTCTTACCTAATTTTTTAATCGAAAACTCTATATACTTTTTAAAATATTCTAATGCTTTACTATGCTCGCCAAGGTCTTCATAAGCACTTCCAATATTATTATACACCACTTCAATTTGGGCATCTTTGGGTAATATTTTTTGTCGAATAACTAATGATCTTTTAAAGTATTTTAATGCATCATTATATTTTGAATTATTTTGATAATAGCTACCAAAGTTATCGTAAGCATTTGCCTCTTGTATATGATCTTTAGAGAGGTATTTTGAACATATTTCAATAGCTTTTTTCGAGGATTGTATTGATTCGTCCAGAGCTAAACCACGCCATTGATTTTCAGAAATCTTGTTATAACAACTCGCTACTTTTTCCCAAGTTTGAGCTTTCTGATAAAGAAGTAACGCTTTTTTAAAAAGTGCTATAGATTCTTCATGTTTTCTCACTGTTAAAAGTGAATCTGCCTTTTTATAATATTGTAATGCTAAAGTATCTTTGGATGCTTGCGAAAAAACTGAAACTACCAAAAATGACAGGATTACCGATAGCAATGTTATTTTTTTGGTCATAGTGGTTTTAATAAAAGTGATAGCAGTAATAACTAAATATATAACAAGCTACTCTCTAAGCTTTATTTCTTCGTTTTTATCACTGGGTAACAACAAGAACTTTTTGGCTGCTTTTTTATCACCAAGATCTAAATAGATCAACCCTTGATACCATAATGCTGATTTGGCTTTTTTGCCAGAAGGATATTCAGAAAGTGTTTCTAAGGTTTGTAAAGCTGTAGTAACGTTTCCAGCTTTATATTGAGATAACCCTTTTATTAACATCGCATCTTCATAATATAACGTATTTGATATGAATCCCTCTAAGATAGAGATTGCCTTATCATATTTTTGCGCTTCATAGGCATCAAAAGCAGTTACAATTACTTGTTGTAATGAGTCTCGATTTGTAGTTCTCATCATGCGATAATCGAGTCCTATTTTTTTATCCCAGGATTCTTGAATAATATTGGCCAAATCCTGCTGATTCATATTTTTATTGTATTGCCAGCCATAAAAAATCAACACCAAACTAGCGGCTATTCCCCCTATCCATTTCCATGGTAATCCAATTACTCTAGAATTGTTTTTAGCATCAATAAGTTTTTGCCAATCCTTTATACGATCTTTATCTGTACTTGAAGCATACTTTTGCGCTACCAAATCGACACTTTCTTTATAGGCATCCAGTTTCCTGGCAAATTCTGGTTCGACATCTATTCTTGCCTCAAATACTGATAATTCATCATCAGAAAGCTCAAGGTTAAAAAACCTTTCAATAAATTCAATATCTTTATCTATATCACTCACATCGTTGTCTTTTGATTTTCTTGTTGCTTGCTTATGATTTCATAGACCTTCCGTACCAATCTCTTTTTACAATTATACTTAGCTTGTACTAATGCCTGGTAATTGTTATACCCAAACTCTTCTTGTAAATCCTTCAATTGTTGATTACTATCCAACTCATTTTCGATAAGCGACTTACATTTTAAAGACAAAGAATTAAGAGCTTCCACTAATGCTCTGTGCTTCATTAGTTTGTGATCTTCATTAACAATAGTACTATCACTCCCACTAGACTTCATGGCCGATTGCATTGCGTTTTCATCTACATAAATATCTTCTATTGAGACCATAGTATTGGCTTTGTTTCTTTTTTGCATTAACCAAGCGTTCTTACACATCATAAAAATATATCCTATACTATTATGAGGGGGTTCTTCCTGATTAATAACAAAACGATCCCAAAATTTTTGCATCGATATAATAAAAACCTCCTGAGAATCATCTACAGACTTAGTAAGTGAAAGCAATTTAGATTTTAATTTTTGAAAAGTATGATCAAAAAAAGTAGTAAACGGAAGCTCGTCTCCTTTTTGTGCACACTCAATAATATATGTTATATCGGTACTATCCACTCGTAAAAATACAAAAAGAGATCGCTCTTTTCTGGGGTTTAATAATGAAAAGCCAAAATACAACAAAAAGTTAAAAACGGACTTAGGATCTTAAAATTTTGACAAGCATATACGTTCTTTTCGAAATTTTATAATTGGGAGTATTGGATAACGATGATGAAAAAAGTTGTTATGTATTTTTTGTATTGCATCAATTAATAAACAAACCATTAATAAATCAATACTCCAACGATGAAAAAATATGTATTTATTCCTTTGGCAATACTAACAATATCCACCACTATTTATAATTACATATTTCCAAGTTTTAGAATACTACATAATCAAAATACTAAATCAAATAGCTCTAAAAGCAATTCTAAACCTACATCAAAAACACCTATCACATTAATTCTTTCTCTTGCAATAGCATGTATAGTTATAGGGATTTTGACCACCATTAACGAGCCTATTTATATTTTCCCGGTATTAATAATATTGTCTATAGCCACTCATTGGTTTATCCATTATTCACCTTCAAGAAAATACTCCCAAAAATCAGAAAAGAATATAATAACATCAAAAAAAGCGGGAGAAACTACATTTACCAAAATAAGAGAATACATTATTACTGAAGAAAAATATTTATCACCAGATATTAACCTAAATAGTATTGCCGTTTTTTTTAATATGAGTAAAGGTTACATCTCTCAACTCATTAATGTTCATGCAAAAAAAAGTTTTAACGACTATATTAATGAGTTAAGAGTAGAAGCTTCACAAAAAATGCTTTTAGACCAGCAGTATGACAATTACACTATAGAATCTATAGGTTTAGAATGTGGATTTACCTCCAAATCTAATTTCTACACAGCTTTCAAAAAAGTTGTAGGTCAAACGCCAAATCAATATAAAAAGTTAAAAAAATAAGTTCTGGATCTTCAACAATATGAAGATCCAGAACTTTTGTTTTGAGTATTGATACTATACTTGCCAAGTTCAAAAGAAAACAATCAAATTTTAATAATACAGATCAAACATCCAACCAAATGAAAAACAAATTCAATTATAGTTTAGGGATATATTTGTTATTTACTTCCTTCATATTTGCACAAACTACCACTTTTGGGGACAATGCTGGTACCCAAGGAGCGCAAAGTAGCTTTTTTGGATATGAATCAGGAACAGTAAATACTGCAAGTGATAATACTTTTATCGGTACATTTTCCGGAAAAAGTAATACAACAGGTTTTAAAAATGTTTTTGTAGGTACCTCCTCAGGGAAAACAAACACAACAGGACAAGACAATGTTTTTGTAGGAAGAAGTTCTGGATTTTCTAATCAAACCGGTAGAAGAAATGTATTTCTGGGCCGTAGTACAGGGTATTCAAATTTTTCTGCCTCTAATAATGTTTTTATAGGCTACTCTACTGGATTAGGTAATACAGTAGGGACCGAAAACACATTTGTTGGAACTGAATCTGGAGTTAAAAATAGAAATGGAAATTGGAATGTATTTTTAGGATCTCAAGCAGGACGTAATAGTAGTACTGGATCTCACAATGTATTTCTGGGTGTACAGTCTGGGGTTAGCAATACTACAGGATCCAATAATGTATTTGTGGGTAGAGATGCTGGTTTCTACCATGAAACTGGTGGCCTAAACACTTTTTTAGGAAATGGATCTGGTAAAAACACTAAAACCGGTAGCGGTAATGTATACTTAGGGGCAAATGCTGGTCTTAATAATGTAAGTGGTAGAAGTAATGTATTTATTGGATCTCATGCTGGGTACAATGAACTAGGAAACAATAAACTATATATCGCAAATACACCAACGGACACCCCATTACTTTATGGAGATTTTTCTAGTAAACAAATAGGAATCAACACAAAGAATATCCCAACCGGTATATCGTTGGCTGTGAATGGAAACTCAACAATTGAAGGAACAATAAATGCGTTAAAAGGTGCTTTCGATTCTAGTAGTTTGGGAAGTAATGGATGGATTCCTGTTTCGATAGGTCGTGAGTATCAAACGGACAGAAGAACTTTTGAGTTTGTTGTTGATCCTACCAATACCGGCTCAGGATATACTGCATTTGCAATCACAGATCAATCGAAAAACTTAAGACATGATTTTGTTTCTAACAATAAAGATACCTGGATAGATTTAGATGATCACAAAGGAACTCATTTCTTTAAATTAAATAGATCAGAAACAGAGCCTGGCAAATTTAACACCTATATCCATATGCCTACATCTGATGCTAGGATGGTTATAGGACAATATGGGTTATATCTTCAAGATAAAGGATATAAGCTAGTTGTAAATAATGGTGGGGCATTTGTAAATGGTGATTTAATAGCTAATGGTAACGTTGGTATCGGAACCTCTACTCCAGATGCCAAGCTTGCAGTAAACGGTGATATCCATGCACAAGAAGTAACTGTTGACCTTATAGGATGGCCTGATTATGTATTTGAAGACACTTATACCCTACCTTCACTAAGCCAAGTAGAAAAACATATCAAAGAAAAAGGCCATTTGGTGAACATCCCGTCGGCAAAAGAAGTTGAAGAGCAAGGGATCCAATTAGGTGAAATGAATAAAAAGCTTCTTGAAAAAATAGAAGAGCTTACCCTCTACACTATTGCTCAGGAAAAGAAACTATCAAAGCAATCGGAAGAGATTCAAAAATTAATGAGAATTAAAACCCAAAATAATGAGTTTGAAAACAGGTTAGCAAAACTCGAAGCGCTATTATTAAAAAAGTAAAGAATTAAACGACCTCGAATTTGTTCCTTCTCCCTTGAGGGAGAAGGTTAGGATGAGGGTGAACATAAAAATAAATTTCGGATACCAGACCTTGGTCATTTAACCCCGAACAAGAGAATTAAACAATGAACAAATTAGCATTACCCATCGCCATATTAGCACTAGTGGCATCAGTAGGATCATTTTTCTTTTTACAATCGTCATCAGACTTGGTGTATGTAGATGTAAACAAACTATTAGAAGGTTATAAAAGAACGGCAATTGTCAAAGCAGAATTTGATGAAAAAGCCAAAACCATGAAGTCTAATGTCGATAGTCTTGTGGCGAACTGGCAAGATGAGCTTAAGACCTATGAAAAAGAACGTAGCTCAATGTCAAAAAAGGAACTAGAGTTAAAGCAAGAATTGTTGGCAAATAAACAACAACAGATCAATAATTATCAACAAGCGGTACAAAAACAATTGGTTGAAGAGGATAAAAAAATCACTCAAACAGTAATTAATGATATCAATGATTTTGTAAAAGAATATGGTAAGAAAAAAGGATACAAAGTAATCTTTGGTGCTACCGGTAATGGTACCATCATGTATGGCGAAGCATCCTCAGACCTCACCGAACAAGTATTAGAAGAGCTTAATGCAGAATTCGAAGGGAAATAGTTCATTAATCTGTCATTCCAGCGTAGGCTGGAATCCAAAACCAAAACGCTAATTCTAAATGAATAAGGCAGAAATATATCAAATATTAAAGGCTACTTTAATCATTATTGTGGTACTTATAATCCAATCCTGCTCCACCAAAACCTTTGATACCTCAGAGGAGTTGATGAGTTATATCCAACAACCAGAGCATGGATATCTACATACTAAAATAGTCAATGGAGTAAATTTTTCAGTTTTGTATAAACCTACCGATTTGTTAGTCGATCAAGAATTAACAGATCAAGAAGAGGTGTCTACAGTAGACAGTTTACGAGAGCAATATGGCAAGTATTTGTATTTCACCTTATCGATGTCAAAAAACAACCAGGAATTATTGAGTAATGTAGCGGGCAACAAACAACAATTTGGTGCTATGGTTAATGAGTTGGCTTTTGGTATGGAACAGAAAGTACACCTGTATACTCCACAAAAAGATACTATTGCGATGGCAGATTATATCTATCCCAGAATGTATGGGATTAGTGGGGCAACTACCATGCTGTTTGTGTACCCAAGAGAGCAGAATATAAAAAATGAAGAGTATCTCAATATTACCATAGAGGATTTGGGATTTTATACCGGAGAGGTAAAATTTAAGATCCCAACAGATATGATAAACAACGAACCAAAACTGAAATTTAAGTAAAAAGAAACGTCAGTTCGAGTGATCCGATGCTTCGACAAGCTCAGCACGGGCTGGAGGATTGTATCGAGAACAAATATAATTTAAAACCATCGTCACACTAAGATGTCACACTGAGCTTGTCGAAGTGTTGTCGAAGTACTTATAAAAACAAACATGTTTCATGAAAACCAAAACCAAACCATCGCATCGCATTATTGCAATGTTTTTTATGCTCACATTTTTACAAACATTAATCCCTTATAACCAGTTATGGGCCAATAATAATGGTCCTATGGCTCCTGAAGCCGCTTCCTTTGAACCGGTAGATGCTACAGATATGGTGAATTTACTTACTGGGGATCTGTCTTATGTACTACCCTTGCTTAATGTACCGTCCCCAGAAGGAGGATATCCTCTTGCACTATCGTACCATGGTGGAATAGCTATGGACCAAGAAGCATCTTGGGTTGGATTAGGTTGGAATCTAAACCCAGGAGCGATAAACAGAAGTGTCACAAAATCACCTGATGATTGGTATAATGCAAAAACCTATAGTGTTATTACTTCGGGTGTGAATACTAGCTATGGGGGAAGTTTAAGCATAGGGATTGGTGATTATGCATCAATTGGAGTTTATATGGGATATTCTGAAAATAGAGCTTTTAATGGAGAAACTGAATACAAAAACAATTTCGGAATACAAGGATCTGTTGGCCTAGGCGAGGATTCTCCTTTTTCAATCAATGGAAGTATTGGCACTAATGGAGCAAGTATTGGTCTTGGTTTTTCGGGAGGTCTTAAAAATGGAATAGGCTTTAATGCAGGTATTGGAGTTTCACAATCCTTTGAAAATGGAAATACTTATGTTTCAGGAAGTGCAGGTGTAGGAATATCTAAGTCAGGACAAAGACGTATGGGGCAAATGAGTACAGGTATTTCTCTTAGCACAAATCAAGGTTTAGGAGTAAAAGTGTCAGGAGCAACAATTGGGTTAAATAATTCTATTGGTGGAGAGGTGACTGCTAACGTTTTTTCCAGAAGAATCGGAATACACATGTATTGGTTTAATCTAACATACTCTATGCGAAGATCATGGGTGTTTGAAGCCGATTATACAATAAATCAAGGTGCTCTTTATGCAGGAAATATGGATAAGGTTTTGGAAGATTCCATAATCGAGTGGAAAGTAGATTTTGATAGTTATGAATCGTATAATCAATTAAAACATGGATACCAGTTGGCTAGAGGAAACTATTCATTTGTTGGTTATGATAATTATAGTGTCTCTGGTCAAGGAATTGCCGGATTAATGAAACCCGCAATTATAGAGCCAGGATATTTATACAATAGGGAAACTACAATAAGCCCTACATCTGGTGATAGATCATTTAATAGAAATATCTATCCCTCTTCATCTAAAAAGTTCAAAAAGAGTATTGATAACACGTTTAATGATATTCATTTCTATTTTCAAAATGAGTACTCATCGTATTTAAGTTTAGATACCGGAAATTGGAACACTAATTTATTAAACTATCCAAGTGAAATTTTCAACTACGAAACAACAAACAACAACATTCTTTCAGAGCTAAACGGAAAGAACATGTATAACTCTGGTAATGGGCGATTAAAAAAAGGAAAACATATAGAGACGTTTACAAATGAACAAATAATTAATAATCCTAATATAATTATCTCTAATTCAAACCTTAACCGAAATGATCCTAAAATGACACCATCAAAAGGTATTGGAGCATTTAAAATAACCGCTATAGACGGAAAAACCTATCATTATACCATTCCGGTTTATCAAAGAGAACAAGTAACAAGAAAGTCAGATATACTGTATAACATTGATCTTAATTATACAGAAAATCAGCAATTTGAACCTTATGCTACCCACTGGCTTTTAACAGCAATCACCGGTCCAGATTACATAGACACTAATTTTGATAATAAAGTAAATAAATCAGATTATGGATATTGGGTTGCATTTGATTATGGAAAGTGGAGTGATGGTTATAGTTGGAGAAACCCAAGAACAGGTGAAACAGCATTTGAAAAGACAAAATCTTATTCATGGGGTGTAAAAGATATCTATTATTTAGATAAGGTACAAACACGTACACACACCGCATTGTTCATAAAAGAAGATAGAAGTGATGATAAATCTTCGATAATCAATATCCCGAGAAATTCTAATAATTTAGACTGGAAAGAAGATATTCATCACGGCCTTTTTTTAGAAGGTAACGATGGTAGAGATTATCTTTCTGGTATTTATAGCCTTTATCACCATAACACACGTATTGATTATGGAACTTCCTTTCATGGTTATAAATTTAAAACTAAAAAACATAAGTCTCTAAGACTAAATAAAATTGTAGTATTAAATAATAAAGATCTACCAAGTTCAGGGATCTCAAAAACAAATACTGGTGAATCATCTCCGAAAAACATGGGAGAGATTGAGGTTAAAGAGAGGTTTGATGGATATGAATTGGCATCAGGAAGAAAAATCCTGGAAAAAACCGTACCCGTTCATTATAGAAACTGGGAGGGTGAATTTTACTCAAATGTATTAGATGTCAAAGATATAGATGCATTAAGTTTTGATTTAATAGAAAAAGCCACAGAAATTATTGATTTTAATTATGATGAATCCTACCCTTTAGCAAGAGGATCTCATAATTCTGATGCATCCAATGGCAAAGGAAGGCTTACATTAAAATCTTTAGCTTTTGGGGGGCATAAAGGAACAAACCTAGTACCTCCTTACAAATTTCAATATCAAAAACCCCATATAACCTTTGACAAGGATCAGATTGATCCATGGGGATTTCACAAGAGTCATCCAGATGCATGGAGCTTAAAAAGCATAGAAACTCCTATTGGAAGTAATATCAATATCAAATACGAGCCTGATAGTTATCATAAGGAAATTGTGAATGGAGATCGAGTGTTTAATAACTTCTTGCAATTTGCATTCGTTAATGATGCAACTGGTAATAAATTTGTTTTTCTCCGCAATGATCCAATTGTCGTAGATAAAGTAGATTTTCGGGAGTATTTTGAAGCCGGTAAAGAAGCTTTCATAGATGTTCAATACTGGAGACACCCTCCTGGTAATACATCACATAGAATTGGTGATGTTGCTAAATATAGCGAAGTATCTTCCGTTGCAAGTAACCTAGTCGTTTTTAAAATTCCTAGAATTCATCATAGTCCTTATGTAAGAAGAGGTGCAAATTGTAATGCTATCAACTGGGTTCATTATACAAAAGTTGAAGAACTCAATGGTCAATGGTTTGGTAAAATTGACTCTCAAAATTGTGGCGACCCACGAGGAACAAGTAACGGTACACGTTCTAAATATACTTTTTTCTCAAATAGAAAACCTAATACACCCAATACCAATGGAGGTTTAAGAGTTAGTGAATTAACTATAACAGATGGAGTCAAAAAGTACAAATCAACGTATAATTATGATGATCCATCTACAGGAGAGAGTTCTGGGATAACCATTTATGCTCCAGAAGATTATACTAAAAATATAGATTTTATAACAGAATTACCTTCTCCTCAGGTGATGTATCAGAATGTTAGAGTATCTAATTATGCGAATAATGAATCCATAATAGGTCATACAGATTATAAATTTAATGTATTTAAAGACATAAGTTATACTCCAGAAGGTTTTGAGCTAGATGATTTCTTATCGTTGAATAAACAACAAGACTACTCGAAAGAAAATGTATACATCAATTCTGCATTTGTAGACATTAATTTTTCTAAACATAAACTTATCGATAACACATCTAAGTTGGGTACTTTAATATCTACCACTCGTTACAATTCCAAGAATCAAGTTATGTCAAAAATCATAAATGAATATGGAACGGTTGATGACAAACAAGGAGTTTTTGAAGAGTCGTTTAAAATTATAAAGACCAACGTGTCAAATGATATTAAGAAAAGGTATTTCCTAAATACATCTACCAAAAAAACCAAGCTTACCGTACTAAAAAAGACAACGAATCACAGTCAAGGATTTTCCAATTATACAGAGTTCAAGGAGTTTGATGACCTGACCGGAAAAAGTACTTTGGTAGAGAACCAACAAAGTGATGGAAAGCTATTTAGAAGTAAAGAAATATTGGCTAAAGACATTCCACAATATAATCCAAGTTCTGGATACGGAATGGGTTCAAAAGCAAATAATACTTCTAATAAAAACATGCTCACTCAAAGTGCTGCTACACTTACCCAAATTAAAAAGGATAATACCTGGAAAACTATCGCGGCTAACATTATGACATGGAATAATGATTGGAAGTATATTAAGTTTGATGGTGATATAGAACCATCATCTACAGGAAATTCTAAAATCTGGCGTAAACATAAAACATTTGCATGGAAAGGTGATCTGGATACAGATGGAACTTATGTTGGTTACATTGGAAACGACGATGAATTTGATTGGACTCCCGGTACCTCTCAAACCAATACCAAATGGATTAATACATCAACAACCACATTATATGACCACTATTCTAAACCATTAGAAGCAATGGATATCAATAAAAACAGAGCATCCACAAAAATGGGAGATAATGCTAGTAAAGTAATTGCAACTGCCAATGCCAAGTATACCGATATGTACTATAGCGGTGCAGAATATATTGCAAATGATAATGGAAATAATGGTGTATACTTAGACGGAGAAGTAAAAACCTATGGAAATGTAATTACTGTACCAGATGCTCACACAGGCAATAATGTAATCAGAATAAATAGTGGAACTGCATTCGAAGCAAAACTTCCTGCAGATACAGAACGAACCGATGAAAACTCAAAATTCAAAGTTTCGGTATGGGTACGCAAAGGACAAGAAAGTAATGTGAGCATAATGGTACAAAATGGCACGAGCTTTCCTTTTGTAACCGATTTCAAAAGTTCTGAAACTATCATTGCGGGTGATTGGGTCCTATTAAATGGATATATCAATATTTTAACAAATGAAGCAATCGTTAGTATAACCTCTGATCGAGCTACAGATTTAGATGATTTCAGACTGCTCCCATTATCCTCTAGCATGACCAGCTATGTGTATAACCAATGGGACGAATTATCTCATGTCATCGGCGATAATAACCTGGCTACAAAATATGAATATGATCAGGCAGGAAGATTGGTAAGAACATATCTTGAAGTTATTACAGCTCCAGGAGTACCAGGAGGATTCAAAAAATCAAAAGAAATTAACTACAATTATAAAAAAGTAGCCCAAATAGATACGAATGGTGACGGAATAATTGACCCCGTAGAATCCTATCCTCCCTTACAATTGGGATTATACTTTGATAATTATGATTACTATAGTGCCAAAGCTATTGCCAATGGATATGGTGGTAGTGGAAAATATCAATACCGTTGGGCTGTAAGTGATAGTCCATTAGCAATAGAAACCGCTTCATTTGGAGCTTGGGGGAGTAACAATGAGAAGACAGTATATACAGATTGTGATAAAACAGTCTATGTAAAATGTCAAGTAAAAGATATAGAGACCGAGGCAGATGTAAAAAGACAAAAAAATCGATTAAGAACCTGCTCGGACAATCCCATAGATATTGTTCCTCAATAATTAATTTCCATCAAAAAATAGAATAAATGAAAAATTACATTATATATATATTTTTATTTGGCTTTATGACCATTTCATTTGGTCAGATCATTACACCAATTGACGACTGTGGGGCTAATCCTGTATATGAACGCTATTATCAAGATAGTGATAGGGATTTTTATGGTAATCCTAATGTCTTTATGGATCGTTGTGGACCAGCACCAGGTTGGACATTTAATAATACTGATTGTGATGATACCGATCCTGATATTAAAGGACCTAAAAGATGGTATGCTGATACCGATAACGATGGTTTAGGAGATCCCAATGGGTTATCAACACTTGACTGCACTCGACCCATAGGTTTTGTAGATAATAATAATGACTGTGATGATACCGATAGTACTATTGGCAACAAAACCGCTTATTATATTGATAATGATAAAGATGGACAAGCTAGTATCACTTCTGTAGCAGAGTATCATTGTACCAATCCATCTACTGCTACAACACATTATGTCACCGTTGCTAATCGAACAGATTGTGATGATAATGATAGTAGCGTGCTAGAAATCACTTGGTATATCGATACCGATGGGGATGGTTTTGGTGAAAACAGTAACATACTCATGCGATGTACAAAACCTTCTTCCCAATATGTAAGAAATAATGATGATTTATGCCCAGGTATAAATGGTTCAAATAACGGATGCCCTCCTGCTGGATCAAATACAGCAGAATACTGGAATACGATAAAAGTGACCACTTACGATGTGACGGAAACCGATATTGCTAAAAACAAATCGTACTTTGACGATTATGGAAAATCAGTGCAAACTCAAACTAAAGACTATAAAACAGGTAAGACCTGGGCAACACAAACTTTATATGACAATCAAGGAAGACCAGCATTGCAAACCCTAAATGCACCGACCAACCAAGACATCCCCACTGATTTTTTGTATCGAAAAGATTTTATAAAAAAATCTAACGGAAGTACATTCACTGAAACTGATTTTGAAACAGACCCAGAGAATCCTTCGATAGTAGGTACTCAACCAAACTCACTGGGTTGGTATTATAGCGAAAATAATACCACAGAAAATGGTGGCGAAACCTACCAGGATATCACCTCTTACCCCTACTCCCGTACTATTTATAGTGAACTAAATCCTGGAGTCCCTTTAAAAACCATAGGCGGCAATAAAATGGATAACGAATGGAAAAACGGTTATGTATTCTCTATGCCTGCAGGACGAGAACTCTCTCAATCTGTCGCTTTTGGAGATACAAAATATGACAACTATAAGGTGTTCAAAACAATAACCAGAGACGTTCATGGTATAGAAACCGTAATTTTTACGGATACAGATGGTAAAGTTTTAGCTTCTGCCCGCAGTGGTAATGAAGAAGGTAATACAAGTACTAGAATTTCTGTAGTCCGCATTGGTAAACAAAGATATGTAGATATACATATCCCTGTAGGTACAAAAGGAATTGATGTTAGAGATTTTCAAGGGTGGATTCTAAATAATGATAGTAGATTTGATGTATATGATTTAATAACAGAGGAGTTAATAACAATTCCTTTTAAGAGCCTTGAAAGTGGTTTTTATAGAATCGCTATTGTAGATGGTAGTACAAGTAATTATACCATAAATTACCCAGAAAATTACTACGATTATAGTCTTAATGAATACGATGAAGCTGGGCGTTTAATATCATCATACCAACCCTTAAACAAACTAAAAAGCGAGTTTAGATACAATGCATTAGGGCAATTAACTTATACCAAAAGTCCTGATGAAGGTGAAGCCTGGTTTAAATATCGCAAGGATGGACAAATACGATACTCACAAAATAGTAAACAACGTGCTACCAATCAAATGTCATATACTAACTATGATCAAAAAGGAAGGCCTGTTGAAAGCGGTGTCTATACAGGGTTTAAACCTATAAACTTTGAAACACTAGATCCAGATGGTTTAGGATTTCCAGGTTCATTATCCGAACAGCAATTCACTGCCTATGATGCAGTAACACAAGATGATATCAATGCATTGCCAGCGAACTATAAAGATCCATCTTTCTTAGCAGGTAATGTAGCCAAAACCTCCAATGATCATACCACTAGCTATTATAGTTATGATAACTATGGCCGAGTACAATGGGTTGTACAAGACATTGCCGAACTAGGCTTCAAAACTATTGATTATGAATATGATCCGATAACGAGCCAGGTAACCCAGGTGATTTATCAAAAATACCAGGCGGCTGATCGGTTTATCCATAGATACACCTATTACCTTAAAGATTATAGTTTGATCAAAGTAGAAACGGCTATCGATAGTGATATGCCCTTTACCGAGCATGCTACTTATAAGTACTACGAAACCGGTGGGTTAAAACAGTTAAATCTGGCAGAAGGATTACAAAAAATAGACTACGTGTACAACCTAAACGGAGCCCTAAAAAGTATCAATCACCCTAATCTTAACGCTGCAAATGATCCCGGAGGAAATAATAATGACTTATTTGGGATGAACCTTCACTATTATAATGGAGATTACAACAGGAGCAATACACCAAAACCTATTCCGAATACCAGCCCAGGAATAAACAATTATAACGGTAATATCAAAGCTATGACTTGGAATACCAAAGGTCAAAACAATAGTAAACCAGATACCTATTATTATACATATGATAAAAACAACTGGTTAACGGGAGCGAGCTTTAACCAAACGGTAAATGAGGTAGATCCTAACATACCTCTTACCCTTGTTAAAAGTGAAACAATCACAGCTGCAGAAACTGCTGAAGCTACCCAATCCATAAAGATGCAACCAGGATTTAAAGTTACGGCAACCAGTAGTTTAACCTTTACTACCAGCATTGCAAAAGATGGTACCGTACAAGGGGATGGCGATTATAATGTATCGGGTATCACCTATGATGCCAACGGGAATATTCAATCCTTAACCCGTAATAAGCAAACCGAAAACGGTAGTAATGCCATGGATAAGCTATCGTATAATTATGATGCTACAAAACCCAACCAGTTAAAACAAGTGACCGATGATGCAGGAGATGTTGATGGCGCAGATGATATTGATACTCAAATCAATCCTGATAATTATGTGTATAATGAGATAGGACAACTTGTAAAAAATAAAGAAGAAAATATTGATTACTTTTACAATGCCAGTGGATTGGTGACCGAGGTGCATAAAGATAATACACCTTTGGTGAAGTTCTTTTACAACGACAAAAACCATAGAGTTAGAAAGGAAAGCTTTAATCCTACCAATAGTTCTATAACAACCACGTTCTATGTACGAGATGCTGCAGGTATGGCAATGGCTGTATATAATAAATTTGATGCTAATGTTTCTGGTGGGGGAAGTGCATCTCCTAGTATTACCGAGCATACCATTTATGGTGCACAAAGATTAGGAGTTTATAAAAGATATAAAAATAGTGGTGGCCATAGTTTATATCAATTAACAGACCACTTAGGTAATGTACGTGCTGTCGTAGGAAGAATGACAAGTGGACAGGAACTGGCAATTACATCAGCTACCGACTACTATCCTTTTGGTATGCCAATGCCAGGAAGAACCCTGAGCGGAGCTGAAGGGTATCGTTATGCCTACCAAGGACAAGAAAAAGATACCGAAACTGGAAAGGAAGCTTTTCAATTAAGATTATGGGATAGTAGAATTGGACGATGGTTGACCACTGATCCTTATGGTCAGTATAGCTCTCCTTATCTAGGAATGGGGAATGACCCTATTAATGGAATTGATTCTGATGGAGGATGGAAATCTTGGTGGGGTGCGGCATGGGCATATCTTAAAGGTGGTTTTGGTGGAAAAATTCAAAGAAATACTGATAGTGAATTCGTTGCAGCAAATCCCGATAAAGAATATTACATTACTCAAGATATCGGTGGTGATGAGGCAGGATTTAAATTTTCTTATGATTATGATGGATATACTCTTAATAATTTAGATGATTACGATCAAGAAATTATATCACGATATGGAGGTATAGATAATTTACCTGGAAGAGATAGAAGTCTTAAAAGTAGACTTGTTAGTGTAAAAATATCTGACATGAAAAGAGGCAATGCCGAAATCATGAGAGAAAGGGTCGGGTCAGTTTATAGAGCAGGTGCAGAATATGGTTTAGTTGGTTCAGGAATTGCCGGTGGAATAAGATTACCTATAAGACATTCTGGTAATTTTAATATTGGTAAATTTACTTTTTCAATTTGGTCTAGAGCGAATGCAGGTGGTATGACTGGAAGAAGAGTTATAGGTTTTAATCATAAGCCATTTAATCTATTCGGGAAAAAATTCAATAGATTTCAAGCTGCACTTGATTATCATAATTGGCCATTAAGACCAAATGGCGCTACTCCTATAAATCAAAAATTTTGGCATTATCATTTTGGAGGCTCTAGCGCTGGGAAACATCATAGACAATTATTTACTGGTAATCCAATTACCAATCCTTCCCAGCTTAAAAAAAATAGAATTTTTGGTTGGTTTTGATATATTAAGTTAATGAGAAAGATTCAAAAAATATTTGAAAGTGCGATTAGATTTAGTTTAATTGAACTCAAGATTGATGACGAAATTATTAATCCTTTTTTTGAATACAACAAAGTATTATTTGCTGAAAAAATAGAATTATTTTTTGCAAATGGCGACAAAATTATTTTACAAACTGAAGAGTTACCGCACGTATTTGGTGAAGCAGATATAGAAATTTGTAAAATCAAAAAAGAATTAATTTCAGACTCGAAAAATGAAACTTACTTTATAAAAAAGATAAAGACCTATTATTGGAAAGCCTCTGGATTTAATTTATTTGGACTCACAAAGTTCTTAAACCAAATAGAAATATTTTTTAGTAATAATTATAGTGTATCAATCGGTTTTTTCTATTTAAAAAAAGAAAAGGCAGAATATTTAGCAACAGGTCAATTATCAATAAGTTTTAATCAAAATGTTTTTAAATCATTTAATAATGATAATTTATTAGAGTATGAGATATTATTTCCTTAATTGGCCCAGCTCTGCGAAGTTTATAACCTCGTAGCCGTAATTTGTCAAATAAATTAATACCTAAAAACAGTAATGTTGTAAAAGATATGCTGTTTTTTTTATAGTGCATTCAACGAAGTTGCAAACTTCGAAGAGTAAGGTGGTGGATCCCGGATCAGGTCCGGGATGACAAAACTCATTTTTATATAGCCAATACCACTAAAAAAAAATCAACTTCAAAACTCCCAGCTAGCGCTCGAATCCTTTCGGGTGCCGTCAAAGATTGTCGGATAAGAGTAAGAATATAAAAATAGATAAATCCACAGCATTACTGCTGTGGATTTTTTTATTGTGCTAGTTTTTGAGTAAGGTCTGCTTTAAGTACCCAAACTAGCCCCTCGCTGGCGCTAGTCTATGACGGGTGCCCCACTCGAGTGTAGTATGTCGCTAGTGCTAGTTTGCAACTAGTACCGTATATGAGTAAAAAATAGTACAAAACAGTAAAAACAGTCATATTAGTAAAAGATGTGACTGTTTTTTTGTGATTAATTTAGATTTCAGTACATCCGTATTATACTATTCTGGATCCCGGATCAAGTCCGGGATGACAAAAAACGCTACAAAACCCCTAATTACGGGAAACCATATTCTCAGAAAAACAAATTTTATGATTACAAAAACATCCCATACCAGCTAACCACTTCATTTTCAATTTAAAACCTCACTCCACATCACTCAAATCTAATCCCTATTCAGAAATTTCCCCTTCTCAAAAAGGGATATAATCCCCATACCGTAGCATTGTATTTAGCTTTAGGTTTGCCATTCAAAATTATTAATCAAACTTGTTGTGCATTTAAGAAATATATTACAAAAAAGCGTCAATTCGATTTCTATGACAAATTCAAGCGGTTTTGATAAAAAGTTTGATTTTTAATCAAAGCAAAAATGATGTGTATAATTTTGTTTCTTACAGCATTTAGTACACTCATTTTATTTTTACCTTCTTCTA